>NZ_JAPCKK010000006.1 GCF_030705605.1 Paenibacillus zeirhizosphaerae | reverse complement strand
ACAGACTCTCCTTTGCAATTTAGCTCTGCTTTGGATCGCAGGCCCTTATACTACCTGTATTGCCAAAGTAACCTAAGATATTGCAAGTACGTGGGAGTCTGTCTCGTTCATAATAACTGTTGACCCTCCGGGCCAAAGGGGACCGCTCCGCTTTTCCGGAATTGCTTCGTCCTCTCCGCTGCTTTTGTGCATCCCCCAACTTAACAAGAACAACCGAAAATCCCAGTTGTTCCAACGTTTCCCACGACTCTGGTAGTCCTCAAATCGACTCCTGAACCCTGTCCTGCGAAGGCAGCAGCGTTTTGCCTTGCCATTTGCGTCCTGTCCAGCGGAAATAATGGAACACGCCTCGTACCCACTCGTCCGCCGCATGGGCGATCCATACCCCGATCAGGCCCATATTGAAATAGATGCCCAGCAGATAGGCCAACGGAATCTTGATGCCCCACATGGAAATACCGGCCATCATAAGCGGGAAGCGCACATCCCCGGCCGCACGCAGCGAGTTGATGACGACATGGTTGAACACCCTTCCCGGCTCCAGGAAAATACAGAACAGCAGCACACTGGCTCCTGTCGCAATAATGACTGGGTTATCCGTAAAGATCGACATGACATGATCGCCAAAATAGGATACCGGCACAATGACACCAATGGTGATGATAAACGCCCATTTCAAGCTGCGCAGCAGTTGGTGGTAAGCCTTTTCCTTCTCCTGAGCCCCGATCATCCGGGCTACCACAATCTCCGTCCCATCACCAATTGCCATCCCGAAAATCATGAAATAGTAGACAATCGAATTCACATAAATATGGGTCGCAAGCGGAATATCCCCCATGGAGGTAACAATCCGGGTCACCGCCATCTGGCTAAGATGATAGGACATCCATTCCAGCCCGGCGGGCACGCCAATCGTCAGCATGGCACGCAGCTCCAGCCAACGCATTTGAACATAATATTTGAGCTTGATCGGGACGCCGATCCGTTTATACAGCAACACAAAAATCCAGATACATGCGATCAGGCGGCTAACCAATGTGGAAATGCCCGCTCCCAACACACCCAGCTCAGGCATCCCGAAGTAACCGTAGATGAGCAGAGCGTTGCCTATAATATGGATGATGTTCATGCCAATGCCCACGATCATCGTGTCTCGTGTGTAGCCATACGCACGCACAACCGGGCCAATCGTCAAAATGACAGCCTCCAGGAACAGCGACCCGCCTGCCAACTGCATATAGATTTCCGCATGCCTGCTGACTTCCGGTGTCGGGTGATAAAACGACAGCAGCACATTATGAAACATAATAAACAGCGTGCTGATCACAAGCCCTGCAATCAAGTTTACCGTGATCGCCGACGCGGTAACCTGGCTCGCCTGCAGCTCCTTTTTTCCCCCGAGAAGCTGAGCAATAATAACGCCAACGCCAAGGCCCAGCAAATTAAACATAATGATACAGAACTCGATCAGTTGCCGCGATATACCGACGGCCGAAACGACATTGTCGGAAATATGGCTCAGCATAAACGTATCGACCGTACCCATCATGATATGAAACAAAGACTCTACAAAAATAGGCCATGTGATTGAAAAAACGGTAATCCTCTTGATCCCCTTGGATGCACTCTGCACGATTGTTATTCCTCCCTGACATAACAGCAAACGTTTTCATCGATTTTCTGTTCAGATAAAAATCTGTCTTTCCGCCTTGCTTCCTGTTATGTATGTGTAAATCTGATGCACACGGCAAAGCAAAAGCGGCGCTGATTGCCCCGCCGCTTCCATACAGCTTATTAATTTTCAAAATGAATGAATTCCTCAAGCTCCTTGAACAGATTCTTCGGATTCACATGATCCGGCACGACCAGCGTCAAAGGCTCATCCAGCTTAAGGACATACATACCCAGAATCGATTTGGCGTCGGCCATGCCGCTCTTGCTGTGAATCCAGATGTCATACGTATAATTTGAAACGATTTTGTTGATTTTCTCGATATCTTTTACATTCTTGACCCTGATTGGTGTCATCATGGGACAGCACCCCTTTTCTGCAATTAGCCAGCCGCCCTTTCGAAGCAGCTTGGAACCTATCCCTATCATACCTTTACCCGGGTGCGGGAGCAATGCTGATTTCAGCCGTATATTCCTTATACTTTTCTGGCCCGTGTCCTGCCGCTCTTCCCTTGCTTCTGCTCCTGTTCCGCATTCTTGACGGCACGCGTTAACTGCTTAACCGATGCATCCAGCCGGTCCAGCCGACCCCCAATGGTCAGCAGCACATATCTCAGCAAAATCAGGCATAAAGCGGCGGGAAAACCGGCCTCGGTAAAAAATGCAGCGACACTTTCCATACTCCAGTTCATTCACTTCTGCCTCCTTAATTAATCATCGCCTTATAGGAACTAGTGTTCCCCTTTATTGAATGTATATACCGGCAATTCTAATGTTGGAGGTGCCTGTTCCATAATTTATAATCGCGGGGTTACGAACTTCACCTCCGGAAAGCGGCTATCCGGTCCTTTCATTAAGGTTCCGCCTTGATTTTTCAGATACTTATCGAAGAAATCCAGCATATAGGCATTGATAACGGAGTTCGCTCTTGCGGGAGCAATCTTTCCTGTAATGCCCAGCATGTTGAAAATCGGAGAAATGAACTGTACGTCGGCAAAATTCAAATGCTCCGCATTGTCGATATAGAGGAATTGTCCCCCTTCGTCGACCGTTTCACGCATCCGATCAAGCTCCAACCTCTTATCTTCCGTTACTTGCTCCTCCCACTCTCTTGTTGAGCCCATACGGTTAAGCTCTGCATCCGTGTAGACCCGGTTATCCATCACTCTTTTTAATTGTTCGAAATAGCTTTCCGAGGTGATGAACAAAAACGGCTTGCGCAGACCCTCTCTGTCACGCAGCCGATAAAGCCCTCCATCGAGGTCTATTCCAGCCGCGATTCGCGGATCGTAAGAAGCGTCATAGGCCGTCGCTCCGCCGATGGAATGACCGAACACCCCGACATGACCGAGATCAATCCTCCCGTTTAGATGACTTGGAATCTGCCCCGATTGAATGAGCTCGAATTGGTCCAGCGCAAACGTCACATCGTCGGTTAGAACTTTTCCCAACTTGTCGCGATTTCCTCTACTCGTCCGATAATCGTCGGCGGGCGAGAATAAATCGTCGGTTGTGCTGGTCGTGATTCGCCCGTCTGGAAACTCGGTTGCAAATGTATTGTAGGTGTGGTCGATCACGGCCACGATATATCCGTGACTCGCGAGATTTTCGGCTTGCGATGTGTGGAGGAACCTGGAAGATCCGTTGCCGGGATTCGCAAGAATCAGCGGATATGAAGCTTGTGCCGAAGAGACTTCGGCCCCCGGATAAGAATGACTGGATACGTACTTCAGGTGTTGAAAAGTAAACCCGGGAAGGCCATAATCCTCGGCCATATAACGTAAAATCTGGGTATCGGGAATAAAGGGAGCGTACTTGCCGGTGCCAGCTTGAGCCGGATACCATACCTGAACCATCAATTCCCTCTTGCCTGTTGCAGTTTTGCCAAATGTCTCCTCCCGGCTTGGATCGATGAAATGAAAGACCTGCGTGCCTACCTTCAACTCGCCGGTTGGTGCCGGAAAGTCGAATACGGGAAACACATAGAGGAAGCATCCCGTTGCGATTAGCCCAATCACGATAAAAAGGCGGCCCAGCACCCTACGGATGCGCGAGGCCGTCCGAACGACTTTCGGCGTTATGAAAACGGCTATAAGCGAAAGTGAAAGCATCAGGATCGTAAATCCGTATAAAAATAAAAGCTGCACCCTGTAGCCTTCGACAAGCAAATGGATCACTAAAAAAATGGAGCTTGCCCCGCTTGTCAGGAGCAAAGCTGATCTTCGGATACGTTGATTGAAAATGAACAGGAATGCCAACAAACAAGCACTTGAAAAGAATAGCAGCATTTCAAAAAACCTCACGCCAACACCCCCTTAAAATAATCCTATCCATGGATTAATATAGAAGAGCAGCTAGGTTGATACCATTGATCTAGGTGACAATTGCCTTACACTCTTGTAAGGTTGCGTGATGATTAATGTAAGGGGGTATCCTATTAATGAAGAAATTCATTTTCGGCTGTCTTGTCACCTTTTCCGGCGTGCTGCTGCTCTGTATCAAGTACCTGCTGATCGGCATGCTCGCCATTGCTGTCAGAAGCAGCTACGAAGCCATTGAACTTCATCCCGGCTGGTCGTTTTGGCCCTATGCGATCATTCTAATCGGTCTGCTGTTTATTTCAGCAGCCGGATGGAAGCATCTGAAATTTCCAGCGGATCAGATTTTCGAAGAAAAGATTGAGCAAGATCTGCATTAAAAAAGCTCCCATCTTCAATAATAAAGACGGGAGCTCACCATTTTTTATGCGTGCATTTTGGTGGGGTTCTGCACGCAGCAGCGGAGAGAACGAAGCAATTCCGGAAAAGCGGAGCGGTCGCCTTTGGCCCGAAGGGTCAACAGCGATTGTAGGAATGCTTCGTTCTCGGAGCGTCCCACCACACGAACAAAAACCCGGTGCACTCGTGTTCACTCCATATACAAACGTTCCTCATCGGCTATGCTCTGAATGTCCTCCGAGCTGATGCTCATATACACATAGTCTTCCTCTTGCTGCTTCTTCAGCGCCTCTTCCTTCATGAAGCGCGGACTTCCTTCGCCAGCGTCTTCATCATAGACAAGCAGGATGCCATCGGTCTTGCGGAACAGCAGCGCATCCCTTGCCTTGAACTGCCAGATACCCTGATAAGGCAGCTTGCTCACAAGCCCGTAATAATCGACACCCTTCAGAATATGCTGAAAATATTCCTTGCGGTCATCCTTCCACTTTTCATCCATATTCGCATGTGCGGCCAAAATCGAGCATTTCAGGTCAGGATACTGCGACTTCAGCGCAATAACCGCTTCGCATGCCCATAAATCAACACCATATTGCCCAGGCGTAATCACCCATTCCAGCCCTTCCTCGGCAAGCGTAATCAGCTTGGAGGTCAGCGCTTTTTGGATATAAGCAATGCCCTCATGCTTCTGGCTGTAAATGTTCAATTCATGTGCCCTGTACCCCGATACCAGCAGGTTTTTCATCATACAGCTTCTCACCCGCCTTCACATTTAGATCATCAGAATCTCCCGGATTTCTTCCTCCGACATCGAGGACAGCTCCTCCTGCCCCGGCCGGATCACTTCTTCGATCAGATTTTTCTTTTTCTGCTGCAGCTCGTACATTTTGTCCTCCACCGTTCCCTGTGTCACCAGGCGGATCACCTGCACGATGTTCTTCTGCCCCATCCGGTGCGCACGGTCGGCGGCCTGCTGCTCTACAGCCGGATTCCACCACAGATCATACAGAATGACGGTATCCGCCCCTGTCAGGTTCAGGCCGGTGCCTCCCGCCTTGAGCGAGATCAGAAACAGGTCGCGTTCGCCTACGTTGAACCGGTTGCACAGCTCGACACGTTCCGCAGCCGGGGTCTGACCATCCAGATAAAAGTGCGATACTCCCTGGTAGCCAAGCTCCCGGCCAATCAATCCGAGCATTTGGGTAAACTGGGAAAAGATCAAGGCTCGCTTGCCCGCATTGCGGCATTCTTCGAGAATGTCCAGCAGCTGCTCGAACTTGGCCGAGCGCCCTTGGTAGCCCTCCACGAACAGAGCCGGGTGGCAGCAGATTTGGCGCAGCCGGGTTAGTCCGGCAAGTATTTTTATCCGGCTCTTCTGAAAGCCTTCCTCATTCAAATGCTTGAGCGTCTCCTGCTGCAGCCTGGCCAGATAAGCTGTGTACAGCTTCTTCTGATCCGCGAGCAGGCTGGAGGTTTGCACCGTTTCAATCTTCTCGGGCAGCTCCTTTAATACGTCGGTTTTCAAGCGTCGCAGCAGGAACGGACGGACACGTTGTGCTACCTGCTCCCGGGTGAGATCGTTGAATTCCTTGCGGCTTTGAAAGAGCTCCGGGAACACCGCGTTATAGATCGACCATAGCTCTTCCAGATGATTCTCCACCGGAGTACCTGTGAGAGCAAAACGATGACGGGCCTGTACAGCCTTCACCGCATGCGCAGTCTGGGTGGAGTGATTCTTGAACGACTGCGCTTCATCCAGAATAAGCGAATGAAATGGCTGTTCCGCATACAGGTCCACATCCATGCGCAGCAGCGGATAAGAGGTAATGATCACATCCGCCCGGTACGCATCCCGTATCAGGCTGCTGCGCGCCGTTCGGCTGCCGTCAGCGATCACGGCCCGGATATCCGGCGCGAACTTCTTCAGCTCGTTCGCCCAATTGTACACGAGCGAAGCCGGAGCAACAATGAGGGCCGGAAGCTGTTCCTGCCGGATCTCGGGCAGAACAGAGACGATAAAAGTGATGCTCTGTAATGTCTTGCCAAGCCCCATATCGTCGGCCAGAATTCCGCCGAACCGATAGTGGGCGAGCGTCTTCAGCCAGCGGTATCCGAAGCACTGGTAATCCCGCAGCACACTGGCGAGGCTGTCCGGCACCGGAAACTCCAGCTTGTCGGGGTTGCGGATATGATCCAGCAGCCGCTGCAGCGTGCTGCCAAGCTTCACTTTGCCCATGCTATCGTGCTGCTCCATAAGGTGAAGTCCTTGCAGGAGAGGGATACGGATATCGGTTCCCTCCAGGTCCCCCCTCCGAATCCCGACTTCATTCATGAAGCGGACCATCTCCTGCAGCTCCTCACCCTCCAGCGGCAGCAGCGCCCCGTTCGGCAGCCTGTAATACCGCCGCTTCTCCTCCAGAGATTGAAGCACGCCACGAATCTCTGATTCGGGAATGCCATCCATATCGAATTTGAATTCCAGCCAGTTGGTCCGCTCGTCTACGTCGATACGGACTTTCGGCGCTGCAGGCTTCGGAACGAGTCTGGTCTTGACGGCGGACGTGGCATAAATCTCCATCAGCAGCTCCAACTGTGGCACTGTATGGTACAGGAAATCGAATTCCGCATCCTCATTCTCCATCACATAGCCGCTTTCCGTCGTCGCAAAAGAGCTGCTGTCCATCAGCTCCAGAATACGGCGCTCCTGCTCACTGTCCCGCATCAGGATGCGCCCCGGGTTCTGCCTGCGGCTGTCCGTTTCCAGCGGATTGATCACAACTTCGCCATAGCGGAATTCGAGCCCGGCCAGCAATTTGCCCCGGACGCGGTCCAGATACAGCTTGGCTTTCAGCGGCTCATGCACCACCTGCTCCGTCACGGACTGCGCAATATGCACGTTGCCGAGCTTCATCAGCCGGGGAACCACCTTGTCCATGAAAGCCTCCATCTGCTCGGGTGCGATCCGGATATGATGTCTGCTGCGGGTTTCAAGCATTTGCTTCAGCTCCGCCAGCCGCCTCACATACTCAGGCTGCACGAACGTGAGCTTACCTTGATGAACGACAAGCCCGTAAGCCTCCATGATGAGCATGTCGTTCAGGCCTTCCACATTCATCCGGTAGTCATCCTTGTCCGACTGATCGAAATCAAAATGAAGAGGCAGCGGATCATGGGAAATCTCAATTCCTTGATACATGATTCCATCATGCTCGAATTGCACGGTCGGGATGCGGGACAGCGCTTGATGCAGCGCCGGCCACACCGAAGGCGGCACAAGCAGCAGACGGTCGCCGCTGACGCTTTTGGCGCTTCCGCTATAAGTGCCCGCTGTCTCGCGGTACAACTGCTCATGCTGATGGATGTCCAGCAGTTGCCGGAGCACAGCATCATATTCGGCCGGAAAGCTGTGCCGTTCGGGATCATACGTAAAGTGCCTGGAGAACTCATAGCTTTGACCCCGGTCAACGGCCTGCAGAAACTCCCTGATTCTCTGCACAATGTACAGCCGTTTCGGGCCGACCTTCATTTCGATTCCGAGCATGTACTTACGATATGCATAAGGAAACGGTCTGCAGATGAATTCCGCCAGCAGCGGCTCCCGTGTTTCGAACAAAGGACGCATTCCTGTCGGAAGCTGCGGCTTGTCCGAGAACAGATTCAGGACACTATCGGTCAGACGCTTATCCAGTGCTGCACGGTCACGCCCTGCTTCACGGCCAGCGTACCGCTCTGTCATCCGGCCTGATTGATCCTGCCGGTCTTCCGGGAATAATGCAGACGCATAGGAACGGGCTGGTGGGCTGCTGCCATGCTCAAGGTCATGAATTTCCAGCAGCACAGCGGCAATATGCTTGCAGTAATTATCGTAAGATTCAAGAATAGGACAAGTGCATAGAGCATGCACTCCGCCATCCCCAATATCCACGGTGACCTGATAAAGCTTCCTGCCCCGCACGTCGGCTTCATAGAAGGATCTATTGGAATGAATTGCTGTGAAGCGCACCCTGCCCGCGCTTTGGTAAGCCTCCCCCCGTTCGTAAGAGAGCCGGCCGCACAGCATCTTGATAACCTGCTTGGTCAACTGAAAGCTCATGTGATTTGAATCCTTTCGAAAATAAACTTGTTCTTTCTATTTTAGCATAAGTGGAGAGAAGGGAAGGTCTAGCGGTGCTTTGAGGTGCGAACACAAAAACCGCTTCCGTGCAGCGTCTCCAGAACCTGACGTTCGGAATATGCTGTATGGAAGCGGCAGCCTGACAACAATGAATCTGCAGAGCGTAACCCATCTTTTTAGGGTGGATTAGTTTGTTATTGAAGCGATAACCCCATGCTGTGGTAAACTCTGAATAGAAGAGGTTGTTTCTGGATGCCTCCACAGACACTGCGAAGGAGTGGACCATAGATATGAGCCGATTTATGGATCAATATATACGAAACGAGGCTGAACAGCAGAGAGCTGCGAAGATCGATAAGCTGGCCGCCTCATTTGCCGCAAGAGCCGCACAGCATGACCGTGAGGGGTCTTTCCCGTTCGAAAATTTTGCAGACCTGCGAAAAGCCGGATACTTGCAGCTTACCGTGCCAAAGGCTTATGGCGGAGATGAAATTTCACTCTATGAGATGGTGCAGGCCCAGGAACGACTGGCATACGGTGACGGCTCCACGGCGCTTGGCGTCGGTTGGCATCTCGGACAGATATTGTATCTGAGAACGTCGGGTAAATGGCCGGAGGCGCTGTTTGCCGCCTTCTGCCGTGATGTGGTAGAGCAAGGCGCTATGCTGAATGTATTCGCCAGCGAGGCTTCATCCGGTAGTCCGAGCCGGGGCGGCAGACCGGAGACGACCGCTGTCCGTACCGATGGCGGGTGGCTGATTAGCGGGCGCAAAACCTTCAGCACCCTCTCGCCTATTCTTGACCGCTTTGTCGTGACTGCCTACATCCCGGAAGAAGATACAGTAGGTGAATTTCTGGTACAGGTCAACGACCGTGTGAGCATGGAAGAAACCTGGGATACGCTCGGCATGCGTGGCACCGGCAGCCATGATATCGTGCTCGACCAAGCCTTTGCGGCTGCGGATACACGCATTCCCGGCAAAGGAGCCGATGAAGGCGGCGGCTGGTACCTGCATATTCCAGCCTGCTATATGGGGATTGCTTTGGCGGCGCGTGATTTTGCGGTGGATTTTGCGGCAAATTACAAGCCTAGCTCGATTCAGGGCCCCATTGCCGAGCTGCCGCTCGTGCAGCAGTCCATCGGCCAGATGGAGGCCGAGCTGCGGACGGCCCGCTGTCTCCTCTATGCCACGGCAGACCGCTGGGACCACCATGAAGCGCTCCGCCCCGAGCTGCGTCCTGAGCTGGGCCTTGCCAAATACACCGTGACACACAGCGCCTTGAAGGTCGTTGACCTTGCGATGCGGGTTGTAGGAGGCACCAGCTTGTCCAGAACACTACCCTTAGAGCGCTATTACCGCGATGTGCGCGCAGGATTGCATAACCCGCCGATGGACAATACGGTCATGCAGATGCTGGCAGCCACTGCCCTGAAGGAACGACAGCAGGGCTAACCGGGGGAATCTGTCGGCTCTGTAATACGGATAGACCGCCCTCGCCTGAGTTGGAGGCGGCGGTCTATTTTTTTGCTTATATCATTTTGCAGCAAAACGCAATAAATTAGAATATCGGGTTGTCACAAGCCTGTAAATCATTTTAAGCCTTAAAGGGCTTAGATATGGCGCATATTTCCATGTAACTTGCTCCCATTCTTCATCCGTTATCGAAAGATTAATATTCCGGAAAACAGACTTATCCACCAGCATCAGTTCTGATCTGTGATCATGGGCAAAGCACTTGGATTGGGTTTCTGCATGAATGATATGTTCCTCAAACAGCTCTTCGGATTCCTCCAAATCGGCTAAGTCCTGCTCGGTAACCCAATCAGCCAGCAAAGACGACCCGTTATCAAACAATGGGGCGAGACGTACCGATCCGTCTCCCAAGCTGAGAAGCTCAACATTTCTCATATGCCGGTCATAATTGTCAATCAAGTAATCGAACACTATTAATCTGTCCAGGCTTTCCCTAATCTCGGGAAACTCTGCTACAAGACTTCTGTATCGGTCCGAGCGAACCGCTCCCTCCAGCCCTCTACTTACCAGGTAAGAGCTTACGGAGATTTTATCTCTGTAGGGAGTTTTCATTTTGTAATCCTCGCTTACGCAAACCAAGATCTCCGAATCCCCCATGTCCAACTCGTCCAACCAGTAATCAACTACAGAAACTCCTATTAATCTGCCAATGTCGCTGGCCAGGCACTCCATCACAGCCTCAACGTGATACTCCTTAGTCTCGTTATTGTAAGCAGAAGTTTTTATATACGTATTATTTTTGGGATCCATCCACTTTGTTAAAACGCCCGCGCTTGAAATCGAACTGCTCAACTCCATTAAATCCTCCACATAGAGCATCAGCCAGTCCCCCATTTATCGAGAATAACAGATCTATAAGTGTCCTCAGGATGGAATTGAATCCAGTAAGGGTTTCCAGGCACGGCACCACGCGTCTTTTTCAGAACAGCCAAAGTATCATATTCGGGCAAACCGAGCTCTTTTAACAATTGCTCTGCATTATGTCGTTCAGGCGGGAATATTCTCTCTTCCAACCAGGTTTTTATGACCGCATGGTGTAAGCGCCCGGCGCCTGGGGGGATAAACTTTCCGTTCCTGTCTTTAAACGCCCAGGGAATATGGCCTTCTTGCGTCAAATCCAATGAATACGTGTATTCCCCTTCATGATCACAATCGATCACAATGCTGCCAACTACCTCTTCTTTATACATAAATGGATACTTTTCAGGTTGAAAAAACACATTTGGCATAAGACATACCCCCTATCTTTAATCTGGTTGTTCAAAATGCAGGTCATTATGTAATCCACTATACACTATTGTATAGGGCTGTTCCTAAATGCCCAATAAGCCAGCTATCTGCTAGAGCTCAGCCGGAATCTTCATAAAAGACAAAAAACCCACCGTGAAAGCTTGGTTCAGCTTTCGCGGCGGGCTGCTATGCGTAAAGAGCATTAAAACGCAGGAATCGCAATATCGGCGTAATTATCCTCAAAGAACTTCTTCACCTCAGGACCACTCATTCGCTCCGCCAGCTTGCGGATGGCCTCGGAATCCTTGTTATCCTCGCGCGCAACCAGGGTGATCGCAAATTTGGAATCCACATCCTCCGTGATCAATGCATCCTTCTTCGGCGTCAAGCCAAGCGGGGCGGCATACGCGGGAGTCATGGCCACCAGATCGACGTCATCCAGCGTGCGGGCCAGCATCAGCAGATCGACCTCCTCGAACTTAAAGTTCTTCGGATTGTCTACGATATCCGCCTGGGTCGCGTTGATGCCTACCCCTTCCTTCAGTTTAATGAGACCGTTCTTCTCAAACATGACCAGTGAGCGCCCGATGTTGGACGGGTCATTCGCCATAGCGATGGTAGCGCCCTCCGGCAGATCTTCAATCTTCTTGTAGCGCTTGGAATACCCGCCGTAAATGGCGTGGTAGATCGGCTGTATCCCTACCAGCTGCGTGTTGTTTGCTTCATTATATTGTTCCATGTAAGGGACGTGCTGGAAGAAGTTTGCGTCCACTTCATTACTGGCCAGCGCCGTATTCGGCTGCACGTTATCAGACAGCACTACAACCTCCAGGTTGATGCCGTCCTCCTTGAGCAGCGGCTTCACCAGATCAAGCACCTCAGTCATCGGCGGAATCAGCGTAGCTACCTTGAGCGTCACTTCCTCCTTGGCTTCCGTGGTCTGACCGGCCTCCCCTGCATTCCCGGATGGAGCGGACTGCTGTCCGCAGCCGGCTACGATTAGCATCATAACCGCCAGCAGCATGAATATCATTTTGTTTTTCATATTTCGCATGGAATAAACCCCCGTCTATTATTCTTTTTCTACTTCCAGTCAAAAGCCCTTCCTGTTACCGTTTATCCAACAGCCTGGACAGTGCACTGCCGGCAAATTGGATCGCTTGCACCAGAATAATCATAATGATAATCGTAAATACCATAATTTCCGTCTCAAAGCGCTGATATCCGTACCGGATGGCAAAATCCCCCACGCCCCCTCCGCCGACAACCCCCATAACCGTGGAGTAGGAAATGAAGCTGATCGTGGCGGTGGTCAGTCCCAGGACAAGCCCGGAGCGTGCTTCCACATACAGGAATTTAACGATCATCTGGATCGTCGAGGCCCCCATCGAGGAGGCGGCTTCCATCACTCCGCGCGGAACGTCCAGCAGAGATTGCTCCACCAGTCTTGCGTAATAGGCAATCGCCACCACAGCCAGAGGCACGGTCGCAGCCAGTGTACCCAGAGCCGTTCCCACGACCAGGCGTGTAAATGGAATCAGGAATACGACCAACAGCAGAAACGGAAACGAGCGGACAATATTCACGAAGGTGTCCAGAACCGTAAACAGCAGACGATTCGCGTAAGGCTGTCCTTTTCTGCACAAAAACAAAACAGTCCCCAGCGGCAGACCGACCAGCAGCGCCGCCAGTATGGAAATGCTGACCATGACGAAGGTTTCACCAATGGCCTGCCAGATTTCGGATTGATATTTCACGACATCTGCCAGCATCTGCTCAAGCATCGTCCAGTCCCTCCCCATCTGCCACCGCAGCCGTCCGCACAATTTTCCCCTGCTCCATGACCGACACCCGGCTGCATATCCTCTTCACAACATTCATATCATGCGTCACAATGAGGATGGTAACACCGTAGGTCTGATTCACATGGCGCAGCACCTCCAGAATGTCTGCGGTTGTCTGCGGATCCAGCGCGGAAGTCGGCTCGTCACAAAGCAGCACCTGCGGACTGTTGGCCAGCGCTCTTGCAATCGCCACCCGCTGCATCTGTCCGCCGCTGAGCTGTGAGGGATACTGGTTCGCTTTATCCTCCAGCCCTACAAACCTCAGACATTCGTCGATACGTGCTAACCGCTCCGGCTTCGGCACCCCGGCAAGCTCCATCGCCATGGAGATATTCCGGCTGACGGTACGGTTAAGCACAAGGTTGTACTGCTGGAAGATCATGCCGATCGAGTGTCTGGCCTTGCGGAGCTGCCGGGTGGCGAGGGCTGTCAGCTCCTTGTCCCCTACAAAGACCTTGCCCTGATCCGGACGCTCCAGGACATTAATCATACGCAGCAAAGTGGATTTACCGGCTCCACTGGCGCCGATGATACCGTGTATTTCTCCTGTACCCACCTCAAGGCTGACCGATTGCACAGCATTAAAGGAACCGCCTCGGTCCTTGAAGGTTTTGCTTACCTGCTGCAAAGAAATCATGGGAGCCTGCTCCTCCTGCCGCGTTAAATCTGACCACCCGCACACACACATGAAGAAAGCCCGCAGGACCATCAACGGTCTGTACGAGCGGCTTGTTAGAGTTAATACCAAGTCCTAATCATACCACAGTACTAGAAAGTACGGTACAAAGAATATTATATTCATAGTTTCTATGCAAAAAACACGAAAATAATGTTATTATTCATGACATATTATCTTTTCCAGAATCGTATCGACAGAATTTTCACCCATTGAATGTTATTTTTCATGACATTCAGTTATTCTATTGCTTCGTTTGATCAAAGGAGGGGGGCGAGTGAATCAATGGCTTGGCCGGTCTTTAAAGAGAAAGCTGTCCTTTATTTTAATTCTGGCTATGATTGTTCCCATTATTTCTTTAGGTTTTTTTTCATACGATACCGCATCTTCCCTCTCAGAAGAAAAAGCCAAGCTTACAGGCATGAACATCCTGCGCCAGCTCGATACGCAGCTCCAGTTGATGGTTAAGGATGTCGAAAGCATGTCCATTTTCCTGATCGGTGATGAAGACGTACAGCAGTATCTGCGCGCTTCCCGCGGCAATGTCGTACTTCGCACATCCATTATCGTGTTTCTAACCAACCTGGTCTTCTCCAAGGATTATATCGCGAATATCAGCATCATTCCGGACGACAACAAGGAAGTCATATCTTATTCGTCCAAACCATTTGAAGGGCTCTCATTTACTCTACCAGAGAACGGCCCGTTCTCCGAAGGGGAACTCCCGGAAAAGGTCTGGTCCATCCCTTCGAATGAGAAAGGATCGAACCCAGCCGGGAATACGATTACGCTGACACGGCCAATCCGCAGCACCTATACTTACATGCCGCTTGGGTACCTTACCATCAGCCTGAATCAATCTGTGATCTCACGCTATCTCCGCCAATCCGGCATGGAAGGCGACGGGTATGTGCTGCTGCTGGATGGGGACAACCGCATTATAGCCGGACAGGAGCAGGTCCCCGGGGCGCGGAGCTTGGCTGCGCTCTTTCCCGGAATCCATCTGCCGGAGGCTCCTTCCGGCTTCCTGAATTACGGAAAGGGCAGTGATCGGAAGACCCTTATGTATTATAAAATGCCAAATACAGATTGGGTGCTGTTAGGGGTCATCCCTTTCGCCCAATACAGCAGCGAGAACCAGTATCTGCTGCGGCTGACCGCCCTGGTCATTGCGGCTGCGGCCTTCATCATTGCAGCGATCCTGCTCTTTCTAATCTCCAGCATTACCAAGCCGCTGCACCGGCTGACTGTATTCCTGAAACAGGGCAATCTGGAGGCCAAGCTCCCCGTTCCCTCCACGGATGAGATTGGCCAGCTTATCATCAGTTATAACCGCTTAAGCCGCCGCATCCGCCGCCTGACCGCACAGGTCAAGGAGAACGAGGCGCGTAAAAAGGAAGCTGATTTGCTTGCACTGCAGGCTCAAATCAATCCTCATTTTCTTTACAATACGCTTGCCTCTGTACACTGGATGGCCTTGATGAACAGAGATAATGGCATTGCGTCGATGGTTGACTCGTTAAGCAGCTTTCTGCGCTTCAGTCTGAACCAGGGCGAAGAATTCTGTGAGGTCCAGCAGGAAATCGCCCATGTGGAAAGTTATATACAGATTCAATCCATTCGTTACCCGGATCAATTTACAGTAGATTTCAGGGTCGATCCTGATTGCCTGCATAAAAAAACGCTCAAGCTGCTGCTGCAGCCGCTGATCGAGAATGCGATCCTGCACGGTGTTCTGCAAACCGGAGAGCAGGGCCGCATAAGCATAAGGGTAAGATCATCGGGCAGCGGGATGGTCTTTACCGTACAGGATAACGGAGTGGGCATGAGCCCTCATGTATTGAGACAGCTCCATTCTTCTTTGACACTGACCAGACGGCCGCGTTCCGGCAGCGGAAGCTACGGACTTCGGAATGTGCACAGCCGTCTTACGATGCATTATTCCGGAAATGAGGGCCTTCAGGTCCAAAGCGCGGAAGGCCGCGGCACCAAGATTTCGTTTACCATTCCCTATATTGGAGGAGATGAATCATGAAGCTGCTGATCGTGGACGATGAGGTCATCATACGCAGAGGCCTCAGCACCGTAATCCCCTGGAAGGAGCATGGTTTTACGCTGCTTAAGCCTGCCGCCTCCGCGGAAGAAGCGCTCCTCCGCTTCCCGGGCGAGCAGCCCCAGATTGTATTTACCGACATTCAGATGACAGGCAAGAATGGACTGGATATGACCGCTGAAATTAAGGAAGCCTACCCGCAAACCGAGATCGTCGTGCTCTCCGTTCATGATCAATTTCAATTTACACAGCAGGCGATCCGCTACGGAGTGGCCGATTACATTTTGAAAACAAGCAGCCCTGAAGAAATTATTAACGCAGCCGTTAAAGCGCGCAGCCGCATTCTGAGCAGAAGCCAGCAGAGGCTAAAAAACAAAGCGGATGAACATAGAATCCGGCAAAACGGCGTCCTGGAGGACCTCCTACTGAACGGGCGCATACCCGCAAGCGGGAAGCAGAACGAATTAGACAGCCTGCTGGCTGGAATAGGCTCCTCCCTGGACAAGCCTTTGCCGCCGCTGCAGGTATTGATGATATCCTTACTCTCCGATTCCGGACAGCAGGTCAGCCTTACGGATGAGGCTGTGTCATCTGTAGAACAGCATTTGAAGCGTCTGTTCCCTGCTGCCATGCTCCGGCAGGAGCATAACATGCTGGCTGTCATTAGCCTCCATGCCGTCACTAATCCTAACAGCAAGCTTCTGGAGGCAGCCGGCCACATTGAGCGAAAGCTGGACCAACGCCTGTTCATTTCCGCCGGCCCGGTGGTTCAGAGCCTTCAGCAGCTCCACGCCTCCTATATCCAGGCGAAGCAGACTCATGGCTATCGTGGGTTCGTAGGCGGCGGCAGGCTGGTAACGTCCGAGCAGGTACAGGGACGGAAAGGAATCGATTTGGCCCGCTCCCCGGAAGATGAAGCCCGTCTCATACGAGCGCTTAAGAGCGGAGAGCGGGATAACCTGCACCTTCTGGCGGAAGAATTGTGCACAGAAGCCCAAGCCAATCCGCAGGCCACTCCAGAATCCTTCCATGCCTATATCCAACTGCTGCTCATGACAGGCTACCGCTGGCTTGAGCGTTCCGCCCGGGAGAGCGGAGCAGAAATGCCAGCCGCCGGACTGCGGGTGCCCTCGCTGAAGACGCTGCTTAGCGACCCCGAAGGAGTGCTTACCCGCCATCTGGAGGAAATGATGGACATTTATCTGACATGGTCTGACAATACCAACCGGTATATTAAAGAGGCGATCGCCTTTATTCGCGGTAACCTCGTCCACAACATCACCCTGCAGCAGGTTGCCGCTCATACCCATGTTCATCCAAATTATTTAAGCGATTTGTTCAAGCGAGAAACCGGAAGGAACTACATCGAATTTATTACAGCCGAACGAATGGAGAGGGCCATGGCCGCGTTGTCGGGGACCACGCTCCGCGTCAAGGAGATTGCCAGAAGCGTTGGGTATGAGGATATGAAATATTTCACTCAGTTGTTCAAGCGGCATACCGGACTCACTCCGTCAGAGTATCGCAGCAACTGCTGAATTTTATCCCCCCTCCCCTTAACTCTCTCCCCTTACCTGGGGGCGGGAGTTTTTATATTATAGGAGAAACATTAACGGATGGAGGTAAGAAAACATGACAAAAGCTTTCAAAGTTCTTATCACTGTACTTACACTGTGTCTGATCGTAGCCGGATGCGGTGGCGGTGGTGGCAACAGCACGGGTGCCGAAGGTGGCTCCGGCAGCGGCGATCGCGCTGAAACCATCACGCTGTCCATCTGGCATAACTATTCCGGTGACGACCTCCGTGCCCAAACGATGCGCCGCCTGATCGACGAATTCCAGCAGGAGCATCCCGAGGTGAAGGTGGATTCACAGCCTATCCCTACCGACGCCTACCGCCAACGGATTCAGACGGTAGCCGCCGCCAAGGAAATGCCCGATCTGTTCCTGACCTATGCAGGCAGCTTCACAGATGAATTTCAGAAAGCGGGCCTGATTCAGCCGGTTACCTCAGTGCTGGAAGAACACAAGGATTGGGCCGATGGCTTCCTGCCTGGCGCAACCGATATCTACAATTATGACGGCGAGGTTTATTCCGCTCCAGTCGCCATGTCTGCCACCTCCTTCCTCTTCTATAATAAAGAACTCTTTGAACAAAACGGCGTAAAGGTCCCTACCACCTGGGAAGAACTGCTGGCCGCCATTGAAAAATTCAAAGCCGCCGGCATTACGCCAATCGCCCTCGGCAACCAGGCACCATGGGTAGCTCAATCGACCCTGTTCGGCGTCATGGCAGACCGTGTAACCGGCAGTGACTGGTTCATGAACGCCAAGGACGGCAATGGAGCTTCTTTTGCAGATCCGCAGTTCCTGCAATCTTTAACTTACTTCAAACAGCTTGTTGACGTAGGAGCATTCCCAGAAGGCGCCAACAGCTTGGATAATACGCAGGCCGAGCAGCAGTTCATTCAAGGCAATGCCGCCATGATCATGAACGGAGCATGGTCTATCAGCAACTGGGCCGCTGCCGCATCCGAAGAACAGATTAACAAGGTGGGCATTACAGTATTCCCAACCATGCCGAACGGCCTTGGAGAAGCCAACACCATTACCGGTGGTCCAGGCGGCGGCTTCGTGCTTAACGCCAATCTCGAAGGAGAGAAGCTTGAGCTGGCAAAGCAGCTCTTCTACAAACTGAGCAGCGCAGAGGCGCAGAAGGCCATCGCAGAAAGCAACTCCATGGTCATGTATAACGTCGAAATCGATGAATCGAAGGTAACCCCTTTGTTCTACGAAGCGTTCAATCTGGTCAAAACACTGCAATTCAGTCCCGTGTATGACCTGTACCTGTCCGCCGCTGGCGGCGAGGCCGTCAATAACGGACTGCAGGAAATGATGCTGGGCGGAGATCCCGCCGCTGTCGCAGAGAAGCTGCAAACGACCCAAGCGGCCGCCACTGGCAAGTAATTTTATTAAAGAGCTATGCCGCTTCGCAGCACCACCGATAAATGAAATTCGGACCGCACCCTCGGGTGCGGCTTCCGTATAACAGGCCAAGTGCTGGAACTTTAGTGAAGAAAAAAGGAGGGGGAGGTTATGAGCACTGCTGCACGGTTAAGAGGTTTTCTTTTCCTTTGTCTGGTGCCTTCTATCGTTCTTTATGGTTTTTTTGTCATCGTGCCTATCATATGGTCGGCCTATTACGGTTTTTTTGACTGGAGCGGAATCGGTACGGCCAAATTTACCGGCTGGGATAACTACATTTCAGTCATCCAGGACCCTCTGTTCTGGCGCTCGTTCAAGAACAACATTATCATTGTCTGCGCATCGGTGTTCGGTCAGGTCCCGATCGCCCTTGTGCTGTCGCTGCTGCTGACCCGCAACCGCTGGTTCTACCGTGTCATCCGCTCTGCCGTATTTATGCCAATGGTTCTCTCTACCGTCGTCATCGGACTGATCTGGAAGTACATCTATCATCCGCAGATCGGCATATTAAATTTGCTGCTGAATGCGGTAGGACTAGAATCCTGGGCCCAGCCCTGGCTGTCTGATCCGGATATCAATATGTATGCGCTCTCGATACCGATCATCTGGAGTAATATCGGTCCTTATCTGATTATTTTCATTGCAGCCATACAGAATTTGCCCTCCGAGGTGGAGGAAGCCGCGATGCTCGAAGGGGCCGTTGGGCCGAAGAAGCTCTTCTACATTACGCTGCCGATGATCTGGAACACGATCAAGGTAACCGTCATGATGTGTATCGCGGGCAGCCTTAAAGCGTTCGACCAGGTATTCGTCATGACACACGGCGGCCCGGCGCATACGACCGAGCTGCTTGCAACCTACATGTACAACAGCACGTTCGCCGTTTACCGGTATGGCTACGGTTCAGCGATTTCAACATGGATCGTAGTGATCAGCGCTCTTCTGATCCTGCTCAGCCAGATGCTTATGAATCGCAAAAAGCTGGAAGGGAGCTGAGCTGATGAAACAACCCGATCTCACCTCCGGTCTGCCGCTTGCCCGGCAGGGAGGCAACAAGAAGCGACTGCCGATATCACGTTGGATACGGAATGCCCTGCTCACATTCTATGCACTGTTGACCTTATACCCTTTATATTGGCTTTTTATCAGTGCCTTCAAGACCAATGAAGAATTTTTCAGCAGCCCGTTCTCGCTGCCGCAGGCACCGTCCTTCGACAACATGATCCGGGCGTGGAAGCTCGCGGGCATGGGGCAAGCCATGATCAATTCCGCCGTCGTTACCGTATTAGCCATGCTCCTGACGCTGTTACTCGGCGCGATGAGCGCGTTCGTCCTGTCACGGTTCCAATTCCGTTGGCGTGGTGCCATTATGGCCTTTTTCCTGCTAGGGATGCTCATTCCGATCCACAGCACGCTTGTCCCGCTATTTATCATGCTTAAAAACATCAACATGCTGGATACGTATTGGGCCTTAATTCTGCCTTACACGGCGTTCGAGCTGTCGCTTGCTATTTTCCTGATTGCGGCTTACATGACGTCCATTCCGAAAGAGGTTGAAGAAGCCGCGCTAATTGACGGCATGGGCTACTGGGGGCTGTTCATCCGCATCATTCTTCCATTGTCGGTGCCCGGCATGGCGACGGTGGCCATTCTGGCTTTCCTCCGCTACTGGAATGATTTTGCCTTTGCGCTCGTGTTCATCAACTCGCAGGCGCTCAAGACACTCCCGCTGAGCCTGTCCATCTTCTCCGACGGATTCGGGACCGATTACGGGCTGACCATGGCCGCCATGGCGATTGCAGTGGTCCCTACCATCGTGATTTATCTGATCTTTCAGGAGCAGATTATGAAAGGGATGGTTGCGGGGGCTGTGAAAGGGTGACGGGAGCGCAACGAGACGCTCTGAGACGCTCCGAGAACGAAGCATTCCTACAATCGCTGTTGCCCCTTTGGGGCAAAGGCGAACGCTTCGCTTTTCCGGGATTGCTTCGTTCTCTCCGCTGCTGCGTGCGTCTCCCCTCTGCTTAATAATATTAAAAAGATAAAGATCAAGAACAGGTGACAACAGCCCCTGCTCTTGATCTTTTGTATTCTGAGCTGACTCTCTACTACGGACAAAGGTAATAAGAGAAGCTGGATATCAGCAAGGCGATCCCCTGGATCACCGGTTCAGTTCTCTCCCGGATAACGTAATCCCCATTGGTTGCGGCATGCATCCAGCAGTCTCATAATACCGAGGGATTCGTCCAGCGTAATAGACGGACTCTCGATAAGGCCTTCGCTCAGGCAGCGGCCTACTTCTTCCGCCTCAAAGACATATCCGGCCGAAGCCCGGTCATCAGTGAAGGTCTCTGCCTCTTTGCCCCCGATATGTAATACCGCCGTCTTGGAATTCAGAAAGGATGGAATATGAATATAACCCTCGGTTCCATGGATATAGGCGTCATTGGTCAGGCCAAGACGCACTGCTCCGTTCAGCATCGCCGTCCGGCCTCCGCTGTAAGACAGCATAATCGAGAATTCTTCATCGACACCGGTTTCGCCGATATGCGCCTTGCTGTAAATATCCTCCGGCTCGTAGCCGAAGATCCAAGATGCGAAGGATACTGGGTAAATCCCTGCATCCAGCAGTGCTCCGCCCCCCAGCTCAAGGTTCAGCAGCCGGCCCTCCGGCTTCCAATCCGAACGAAAGCCGAACTCGGCCTTCACCAAGCGCACTTCCCCGATCTTCCCGGCGTCTATCCATTCCCGCACCTTGCGGATTGTCGGCAGGAAACGGGTCCACATCGCCTCCATCAGGAACAGGTTTTTCTCTCTGGCGAGGGTAATCATTTCCTCCAGCTCACCGCTGTTCAGGGTAAAAGGCTTCTCACACAGCACTGCCTTGCCTGCACGCAGCGCGTCCAGCACATTTTCCTTGTGGAAAGGATGCGGCGTACCGATATACACGGCATCCACCTCAGGATCGCTTAACAGCTCCTCATAACTTCCATAGGCGTGAGGAATTTGATATTTATCCGCAAACTCACTGGCGCTTTCGAGGGTCCGGGAACCGACCGCGTACAGCTCTCCGTTCTCCACATGGACAAAATCAGCCGTAAATTTCCCGGCAATCCAGCCGGTGCTGATAATGCCCCATTTCACTTTTTTCCCATCGTTCTGTCCCATTCAATCCGCCTCCTCAAAGTGTTGATGCACACCTGCCGCAAGCTGCCGTAAAAGATATGTAATCGATTTCTTTTCTATTTTAGCAAATCCGCGCATGCAAAAAAAGGCGATGCCTTAACGTATAAAGCATCCCCTTTCTTGCACCTGCTTGCTCCACCTATAGCGCGGGGGTTAATCCGCCTCCATATACTTCCATTCATCTTCAGGCATGTAATATTCATCTGACGAGAAACGCTGCTCCTTGAACGGGTCGGCTGTATTATGAAACCCGTTGCTCTCCCAGTACCCCGGCCGGTCTTGCTTCATGAACTCAATGCCTCGAATCCACTTGGCGCTTTTCCAGAAGTAGAATTCGGGCACAACCAGACGCAGCGGCCAGCCATGCTTGGCGGTCAGCGGCTTGCCGTCATAGCTCCAGGCCAGCAGCACGTCATCCTTCAGCAAATCCGCAAGCTTCAGGTTGGTCTCGTAATCCGGATCGGCATGGATCATGACGTATTCGGCACCAGGCTTTACCCCGATCTCCTTCATCAGGTCAGAGAAACGCACACCCTCCCAGGGCGTGTCGAACTTGGACCAGCGGGTCACACAATGGATGTCGCTGACCGTCCGGGTTACAGGCAGCTCTTGCAGCTCTGTAAACGTAAACGTCCGCTCCTCCTCCACTTCGCCGAAAATACGCAAATCCCAGGTGGCCAGATCGTATTCGGGAACCCTCCCTTCATGCAGGATGGGAAAGCTCTCAGTGAGCGTCTGTCCGGGCGGCAGGCGGCGCTGCCGCTCCGCATCCAGCTCGGGACGTTCCGGCACCCGCGCCGCCTTGAGGCGGTCGGCTTTGTTTTGCATATGTTTCTCCTCCACAACAGGGAATTTCAGGAGCACAATTCGCCCCAGTTATATATATTATCCGCTGCACATCAGCATTTGAACCTCCGACTTGCTTTACCATTGTACAATAATTCACTTAACAAAGAAATAATGAGCCTAAACTCCCATAGACGAATGTGATCAATTCTGTTAAAAATAGGTAAATGGGTGCCCAGAAATTCCATACCATTCTGAAAGGCAGGAATAGAAATGTCCAAACTCAGCCTCCGTTCATTTACAAGTGCCCGCCGCATGTGGTGTACGCCGCTCCTTTGCCTGACGCTTATCCTATCTGCATTCGGCTTGACGGGACCCGCTCCAACGGCCAGCGCAGCCGGCGAACAAAAGCCTTTTCCGCAGCAGGTTAGTTACCCCGGAGTGATCAAGCCCAATCATGTCAGCCAGGCTGCCATGAACCAGTCCGTCGCCTCTTATTATAATTATTGGAAATCCGCTTACCTCCGCAATGATCTGTCCTCCCTTCCCGGAGGATACTATGTAAAAGGCGATATTACCGGTGACGCGGAAGGCTTTGAGCCGCTTGGCACCTCCGAAGGCCAGGGGTACGGCATGGTCATAACAGCACTTATGGCCGGTCATGATGCGAATGCCCAGACGATTTATAACGGCTTGTTCAAAACTGCGCGTGCCTACAAAAGCTCCGGCAATCCTGGTCTGATGGGATGGGTTGTGGCGGATGATCCTGCCGCTCAGGGGCATTTCGGCTCGGCGACAGACGGAGACCTGGACATTGCCTATTCACTCGTTCTTGCTCATGATCAGTGGGGCTCCAGCGGCTCGGTAAACTATTTGCAGGAAGCCACCCATATGATCAATGCCATTAAAACCAGCTACGTCACCACCAACAACGGACTGAATTTGGGAGACTGGGACTCCAAAACCACCTATGACACACGTCCTTCCGACTGGATGCTCAGCCATCTGCGGGCTTTCTATGCTGTCACGAACGACCAGACCTGGCTGAACGTTATCAATAACCTGTACAGCAAATATGCGCAGCTCAGCAGCACCCACTCACCGGTTACCGGACTGATTTCCGATTTTGTCGTCGGCAATCCCGCCCAGCCTGCCGGGCCTTGGTTCCTTGATGAATCCCAATACACAGGCGCCTATTACTACAATGCAGCCCGCGTTCCCCTACGCATCGTTATGGATTACGCGTTGTACGGAGACCAGAGAGGCAAAACGATCTCCACCAAAATCGCAGGCTGGATCAAAGGCAAAACCGGCGGCAATCCGGCTAATGTCCGGGATGGCTACCAGTTGAACGGAACGGCCTTCGGCGGATATGCTACTGCTGTATTTGTGGCCCCGTTCGTTGCGGCCGGTGTATCCGACAGCAGTCACCAGGCATGGGTCAATTCAGGCTGGGACTGGATGATCAACCAACGGGAAAACTATTTTAGCGACTCCTATAACCTGCTCAGCATGCTGTTCATTTCAGGCAACTGGTGGAAGCCAGGCTCCTCCGGCGGAACTACTCCTCCTCCTACAGGCACGAACCTGGCCGCAGGTAAAAGCGCCCAAGCCAGCTCGACAGAGGCAGCTGGTTTCGAACCTTCACGCGCCTTCGACGGAAATACCACAACCCGCTGGGCCAGCGCGGAAGGCATTGATCCGCAATGGCTGTACGTGGATCTCGGGAGCACACGAAGCATCAACAAAGTCATCCTGAACTGGGAATCCGCTTATGCAACCAGCTACCAGATCCAGATATCGACGGACAGCGGATCTCCGGTCAATTGGACCCAGGTATATTCCAAGACCAACGGACAAGGCGGCACAGAGACGATTAACTTCCAGACGACCAATGCCCGCTATGTCCGGATGCTGGGAACAGGCAGAGGCACGCCGTACGGATATTCCCTCTATGAATTCGGCGTGTATGGGCCGAGCTGATACAGTATCCAAGCTATAGAACTTGGCATAAAACAGCCCTCCAGTGCAAAAAACACTGAAGGGCTGCTGTTCGTCAATCCTAGGATCATTTCAACGTTCCTGCTGCTTCGTAACCTATCCGGTCACTTTTCCGGTCACTTTCGCCCCATGCTCCTGTACATCAGGAACAGAAAATATGGCGAGCCGATCAGAGAGATCATCAGCCCTGAAGGGATTTCCTTTGGTGCCAGCAGGATGCGGCCGATCGTGTCGGCCAGCACAAGCAGCACCGCCCCAAGCAGGCCGGAAAGGATAAGCAGGTGCCGCGTGCGATGACCGATTAGGAGCCGGGCGGCATGCGGTGCCATCAAGCCGACAAAACCAATCGTGCCGACGCTTGACACGGCTCCGGCCGCAAGCAGCACACCGGCGGCCATAGCCAGCAGTCGGGTGCGCCGCACCTGCAAGCCGAGGCCGGTCGAGCTCTCATCGCTGAAGGCCAGCACATCGAACTTGCGGCCAAGCGTCCAGGACACGGGCAACAATACCGCGATAAAACAGACGATGACGAGCAAATCCTGCCAGCCACGCGCATAGGTGCTGCCATTAATCCAGATCAGCGCCTTGTTCCCGGAAAAGCTTCCCCTCACCAGCAACGCCTGGATGCCAGCCGAAGCGGCGGCGGATACGGCAATGCCAAGCAAAATCAGAACAGACGGCTGCAGCGATTTACGCCAGGCCAGCAGGAGAACAATCGAAGCAGCCGTCACGGCTCCGGCTATGGCCGCAACCGGAAGAAAGCCAAACGGAACCTGCGGCCAGACGACGATCAGCAGCAGTGCTCCCAGCCCTGCGCCGGGTGCTGCGCCAATAATCCAGGAGTCAGCCAGCGGGTTGCGGATGGCACTTTGAATCAGCACACCGCTGACCGCAAGCGCAAAACCGGCCACGGCAGCTACGAGTATACGCGGCATGCGCAAGTTCAGCAGGATCGAATAAGACGAGGTGCTGTCCGCTCCGATAAGACTGCCCCACAGCTCGTTCAGTGGGATGCGGGTGCTTCCCAGCGTAAAGCTCACGAGAATGAACGTAAGCAGCAGTACCAGCAGCACCAGAGCAAGCGGAACGAACCGCATACGAGCGGCTGAACCACCGACCATGACGGACGGCTGCGCCGACCCGGTGGTGATCCCCTTCAGCTTGCGCAGCACCAGCCCAATCAGCCACGGCGCACCCACCGCCGCCATGACCGCGCCGACCGGCAATTCTCCTACCTCGCTGCGAAGCATACGTGCGATGATATCCGCGGCAATAAGCAGCACCGCTCCCCATAATGCACTGGCCGGAATCACCAGACGATGGGCGCGAAGCCCCGCCATGCGCACCAGATGGGGTGCCAGCAGGCCGATAAAACCGATCGGTCCGGCCACGCTGACAACAATAGCCGCAAGCAGCACGGACAGCCCAACTCCGGCAAAACGAATCCAGCCTCCCCGCTGTCCCAGCGACTGCGCCGTCGATTCGTCCAACTCGAGCACATCGAATTGTCTTCCCAGCAAAAAGGCCACCAGCAGTCCCGTGATGACCCAAGGCCAGGCGTATTCCGCACCGCTCCAGTTGATCTGCTCCAGCGATCCCGCTCCCCATAGAAACAGTGAACGCGTCTGCAGCGGGTTCAAAATGTGTAGCGCCGCCGTAAACGATCCGAGAACCATCGATACGATGATGCCGGAGAGAGCCAGCCGGACCGGCGCCGCGGCGCGGCCGCCGCCCAGCAAATAAGCGGCGAGGGCCGCCAGCGCCCCGCCCGCTGCAGCAAATACAAAAGGAGAATGGTGGAGCTGCAGCGGAAACGCAACCGTGCCCAGCACCACCATAAAATAAGCGCCGGCGTTAATGCCCAGCGTATCGGCCGCGGCCAACGGATTGCGCGTAATCGTCTGCAGCAGCACACCTGCGACCGCAAATGCCGCGCCTGCCAGCAGGCCGATGACGGCGCGTGGCATACGGATATCCCAGATCGAATGATGGTAGGGGTCGTCCTGCGGCATCAGCAGCGCTTCGAAGATGTCCGAGGGAGGAATAGGCGCGTCACCCACATACAAGCTGAGCAGGAATAAGGCAAGAAGAGCGACAACCCCTCCCCCGAATATGCCGGCCAGCCTCATGGCTGCAACGATTTAACAACTTCGTCGACAAGCACCTTGGCCGATATCGGTCCGCCGAATAACCAGGTGCTTCCATCCAGCGCATAGTGCCGATTTTCTTTAACAAAAGCAAGGTCGTTCCATACCGAATTGGTCGTCAATTGCTGGTTGAACACATCATCCGTCTGCTGCGCCACAGACAGCAAAGTGGCATCCTGCACAGGAATGAGCTGCTCGACGCCCGTATCGGTGTATCCGTATTGCTCGAATTTGCCGGGTTTCCAGACGTTCTGCAGGCCGATACGATCCAGCGTTTGGATGGCCATCGACGTTTCTGTCATAGTCCACAAGGCGGCGGCATTCTGATCGCTGCGGCCCTGAATCAGAAGATAAGGCAAGTCCGCCTGATCGGCGGCGGCAAGCTTGGCTTTGGCCTCCTCGTAATGCTGGTTCAACCCGGCCACATACTGCTCCGCTTCCTCCGTCTTGCCCACTGCGGCCGCTATCTCGTTGAAAATGTCCATCATTCTCGTATATTGATCACCGTCTGCCGGATATTGAGTGAACATAATCGTTGGAGCAATAGCGTTAAGCTGATCATAAATCGCTTCCTGATAGGCGGTACCCGCGATAATCAGGTCCGGCTTCAGCGCAACGATCGCCTCCAGATCCGGCTCATCCTTTATGCCGAGCTCCATGACATCATCCGCTACTGCGGCCTCGGAAGGCATCCAATTTTTATACTCTTCGTTCTCCGCGTTGCCCACCGGCTGCATACCAAGCGCAACCAACGACTCGGTGAACAGCCAATCAAGCGATACGACACGGACAGCCGGCTTGTCCAGCTTCAGCTCGCCCTTGTCGTGTTTTATCGTTATCGGTCCTGTACCAGCGCCCTCAGTTCCTGCATCCGCCTGCTGCCTCTCTCCCGCTGTACCACCGTCAGAGCTCGCGTTGTTTGTCCCCGCACTTCCACAGGCCGTCAGAAAAATGATCAGCAGCGTTAATACCAGACCCGAAATTCCTTTGCGTTGTTTCATTCTTACGACTTCCTCTCGGCAATATTGATAATCATTATCATTGAGAATGTTAGCAACGTTCCTTTCACCCGTCAATGGACAAAGATGATACATAATTATTACATTTGTGATGACAATAGCTCGACTGCCTTATCGAGCTGCAGATCCATGGACAGCGGGTCATAGCCGTAAAAAACATTGTAATCCGGTGTATAAATACGCTTGCGGCAAGCCTGCTCCAATTGACGCCATTGGTCGGTCTCCAGCACAGACGACATCTCCGCATACCAATTCGAGTGATAGTGAAACAAAAAAATATGATCGGCGGCATAATTCGTAAGGGCCTCCGGCGCTACCGGTATATTGAGCAGCCCTTTGTCGATAATGTCCCGCTTGACCGCTGCCGGCGGCTTTAGCTGCAGCGCGTCGTAAATGACATTGCCGCCCATACTTGTCAAATTTCCATAGACATACAATTTTCCCGAGACGATTTTGACAATAAGCACGGTATCCCCCCGGCTTAGGAGCGGAGCCAGCCTGTCCCTTGACGCAGACGCTTTCCGGTCGAACATGGCCAGCCAATTGGCCGCCTGCTGCTCCCGGGCGACTGCAGCGGCCAGACAGAGTAATTCGCTGCGCCATGACGTGCATTCGCTCGGTAGCAGCAGCGCTGGAACACAATCACTCAATCGCTCCGCCCCTTCTTCATCGGAATACGCGATCGCCAGGTCAATGCCGAGCTCATCAAGTTTCTGTATAACGCTCTCGTTGTACCACTGCGTCTCCCGGAACGAAGACAAATCGCCCTGCCTCTTGTAATACGCGAGCATCCATGGTTTCATCCATTCACCAACGACGCCGAGCTTTGGCACGATGCCGAACGCTAGCAGGCATGAAGTTGCATGCGGATTAAGTGCCGCATAATTTTTTGGCCTCTTTCTGTATTCCGTCGGATACACGCCGGTCAACTGCTTAAATTTGCGGCTGAAATAATACCCGCTCCCAAAGCCTGTCGCTACTCCTATATCATGGACGCTTTGCCGTGTAAGCTGCAGCAGCTCGCGTCCTTTCCGAATACGCGCTCTGTTCAAATAGTCGATGAAGCTGCGGCCTGTTTCTTTCATGAATATTCTGGAAAAATGCTCAGGACTGATGCCAACCATCGCCGCCAATTGATCGCGTGTAACATGATCCTGATAATGCTCTCTGATATATCGAACAGAACGTTCGATCCATCGCTCCGGCCCGCCAGCTTCCCTTGAAAAGGAGGAACGAAAAACGCTGTCGAGCAACTGTGTAAATATCGATTGTACTTTCAACGAATCACGTTCCCTGTCAGGCTGCGCCGCAGCATGCAGCTCCTTGCACAGATGCAGCACCCGCTTAGGATAAGAAAGACGAATTTCTCCCGCCGGCAACGGGCTGGCTGCGGCCTGTTCGTATGCACCGCCGCCCGGGAAGCTCTCCGCAAAAACAAGGGTATCGAAAACAATGCGGTCGACCAGCAATTTCCGGGGCTCGTCGTTGATGATATACAGCCCCGTACCGGCTGGGCAAAATACGGCAATGCCTGGGGCGAGCATAATTTTTTTGCCAGCCATGTGCAATTCACCCATTCCTTCGCGTACAAACAAAAGCATATCGTACTCCGTCAAATTCCACTCTTTATCAGTAGGTTCATGGTAAGCCAGCAGTTGAATCGCTCTCGGGATAAAAGCCGTCGCATCCAACCGGTTTCCGGGCGGCCCGGCCGCAGACATATCCGGCTTAGGCCGATGCCTTCCGGAGCGCAGCTCTTGCCTGAGCTGCTCCGCTTCTTCTTCCGTCAATGAGCCTACATGCTTCACCAGGCGGTGCTTTCTCCGACCGGCGTCGTCTTTGTAGGCGGCCACGATCCGGTAATAACAATAAGTTTTGCCGTTTCGCGTTACGGTATGTTTTTTCAGGAACATGTTCGACAGCTCCCTTCTTGTCTATGTATCCGAAGCAATTGGGGACTATTTTGGGGACGACTTTGATTCTTTCAAAATTGTAACCTCCCGGATTGAAAGATGGAAGGGTCTGCACCGAAATGTTCGGTGCAGACCCTTCCGCGAATGTTATTTCTGGATGGCCGAAGCTGCCGTTTCTTCGCGAATCCCGCTGAAAGCGCGCTTGGAGAATACGGCAATGAGGCAGGCCACTGTCGCGCCCCCAAGCCATATCGCCCACGAGAATTCGGCGAAGCGCTCGAACAGCAAGCCGTATATGGCCTGCCCGATCGGTTGGGCGCTCAGGGTCAAACCCATCAGACAAGAAATGACTTTGCCCAGCAGTTCAGGTGGCGTCTGCACTTGCACAAACGCGAACATCTGCACCGTGAATATCGTGGCGGCAATCATGAGCAGAAAGCTCATGGCAGTGATGACGATATAGCAGGTAAATGCAGGCAAGCCGAGCAAAATGACGAGCCCCATGGGAATGCTTCCTGCGGCACATAGCAAAAGCAACAGATAGGCATGCCGCAAAGTCAATTTTTTGCCCAGTACGCCGGCCAGAATACCACCGGTCAATCCGCCTGCGGCAAGCGCAGCTTCCGCAACTCCATAATGAAGGATGCTCAACCCCAACGTTTGGGTAATCAGCACGGGCAGCCCAATGATGAGCATGGCGCTCATAAACAGATTGAACAAGAATACGATGCCGATCACTTTAGCCATAATCGGGTTTTCTTTCATAATATAGCGCATGCTCCGCTTCATATCGTCTTTCGCGATGGCCAGCATACTGCCTGAAGCCTGCTGTTTCTTATGCGCGATACGGATGAACAGTCCCAGGACAGCAGCGATCAGGAAGCTCACACCGCCTCCCGCCAGAATAGGCGTAAGCCCATAAGCGCTGTACAACATCCCGCCGATAATTGGCCCGAGAAGCGACGAAAGCGAATTGACTAAATTGATGACAGCACTAGCCGATACCATCTGCTCCTGCTTCGCCAGCAAAGGCAGACTCGCCTGCACCGCCGGCGTGTAGGCACCATGGATTCCATACAGCAACACCAAAACAACGATAACCAGGGGGATCAGCGAGACCTGGCCGTTGACCAGCATAAATCCGAGAACCAGCGCGGCTGACAAGAAATCAAGCGTTACCATCATTCGCTGCTTGTTGACCCGGTCCGCGATCATACCGCCGATCGGCGACAGGATAATCATCGGCAGGAACGCACTGGCCGAGACGAGTCCGAAGAGGGCGGCATTGCCGCTCTGCTCCAGAATGTACAGCGGCAGCGCGAAGCGCAGCATGGCATTGCCGAACAACGTAATGATTTGGCAGATCACGAGGAACGTGAAATCCTTGGTGAACAGACTTGTTTTGCTTGATGTAACGGTCGTATTTTCATTGGTTTCGCTTGCGGTTTGCATCGTTATTTCCCTCCATATGTGATTACTTAATTGAAAAACGTTATTTACATACCAACTAGCGGTATGTAAAATCGTAAAAATAATCTGCCTTTCCGGCAGTTATTTAGTAATACAGCTATTTCTTCTCTCTCTTCTCGTTGTACATCCGATAAAACTCCTCATACTGATGAAGCATTTGCTCATCGAACAGGTCCAGTCCGATACCTTTGAATAGCTCATGAAAAAGCCGGCATCTGCGAATCATATTCTCAGGCGCTTCCGCGATGACCATCGGATTCAACCACAGATTGCCAAGCATCATCAACACCTCGCTCAATTCTTTGGCATATTCCGTCCGGATCGACCCGTCTGTTATGCCTTGCTCGATGATGGGCTGGATATAAACGGGCACCGCTTCTTCGATAATGTTCTGAATTTGGGCGGCCAGCATCTTCGGATTGTTCAACAGATTCGGAGCCGTCGCGGCCATCTCAAGCTGTGCAGGGTTGGATAGAGCAACACGAAAAATTTTACGAAGCTTCTCCAGACCATTCAGCGCCGGGTCATCCCGCACAGCGGTCAGCGTTTCGTCTACGCCCTTGAACAATTGGTCGATCACGGCCAGCATAATGTCTTCCTTCGACTTGAAATGGTGATAAATCGCACCCTTCGTCAGTCCGCCAAGCTCGTTAATGATGTCTTGAATGGACGTTTGCTCATAGCCTTTCTGCATAAACAACGTTAGCGATACGCTTAAAATCTGATTTATCGTCTCTTCAGGGTATTTATTCCTTGCCACACCCTCACCTCTTTCATACATTCGGTTGGTATGTAAATAATATATTCGATCCTCACCCTGCTGTCAATAGGTCGTTGCCCTGATTTTTTTTCATACATGTAGGTTTCCTGTGCACGATAAAGGGGCTGCCCTAAGCCACTTGCATGACTTTGGGGACACCCCCTCCATACCACGCAATCCCGCCGTTTAAGGCAAGGCATTACCTCTTGCACTGACGTACAACGTGTACCATTCTTCCCGGGTCATCCGTTCCGCCTGACGCTCTGCATCCTGACAGGCTGTGATGCGCTCAGGGTTCGCCGTGCCAATGACTGGCTGAATCTTGGCCGGATGTTTCATCAGCCAGGCAAGCACAATCGATTCCCGTGTCGTTTCTTTTTCCTCCGCCAGACGTTTGACCAACTCGGCCGTGCGCACGATATGCTCAGGCTCATCCTTAAGCGCCTTGCCGGAGAAACGTCCCTGCGCGAGCGGCCCCCAGGCCTGAAGCTGAATATCCTTCATTTGACAAAATTCCATCAGACCTTCCGCAAATCGTACGGCCGTACCTGCCTGTTGGTTGACATGCACCGTTTCATCAAGGAAGTGCAGATGCGCCAGACTCATCTCCAACTGATTCACCACAAGCGGCTCGGACAGGCTGCGCTCCAAAAACTGGATCTGTCCCACGCTCATATTGGAAACCCCGAAATGGCGGACTTTGCCGAACTGCTTCAGCTTGGTGAAGGCCACCGCCACCTCCTCGGGCTCTACCAGCGGATCAGGCCGATGGAGGAGCAGCACGTCCAAATAGTCGGTACCCAATCGTTTCAGGGAGGCGTCTACCGATTCAAGAATATGCGAATAAGAGAAATCGAACATGCCCGGCAGATCGCCCTCTGCGAGACGGATTCCGCACTTGGATTGAATAACAATCTGCTCTCGCAGTCCAGGCTGTGCTTTCAGGACCTGACCGAACGTTTCCTCAGCTTTGCCTTTGGTGTAAATGTTGGCATGATCGAACATCGTAATACCGATGGAGCGTGCGGCTTCCACCGCTTTTTCAGCTTCCGTTATATGCTCCCGGGTGACAGGCTCATAGTCCCAGCCTCCGCCGAATGGCATACATCCCAGCACCAGGCGGCTGTCCGAAATCCCCCGCTTCTCAATGGGCATAATTCTCATAGTGCATCTGTTCCTCCTCCGGTAAATGGATTCACAATCTACTCTATCTTACTCCAACCAATGATAACTGTCATGGACAAAAAAAGCGTTTACATCGAATGCATCTTTTAGAAAATACCCATAGTTAAATATCGCTCACCTGTATCCGGGGCTATACAGAGGACACGCTTGCCTCGGCCCAAACGCCTCGCTTCCTGCAGCGCAGTCCATACGGTCGCTCCACTGGAGGGGCCGAGCAGCAGAGCTTCCCTGGCGGCCAGCGCGCGGGTTGTGGTCAGAGCATCCTCATCTGACACTTGCACAATATCGTCATACACTGCCGTATTGAGCGTTGCCGGAATAAACCCCGGCGAGGTCCCCACCACTTTGTGCGGGCCGGGTTGCCCACCTGAAAGTACCGGAGATCCCTTGGGTTCTACCACAAGAATACGCAAATCCGGCAGATGCACACGCAGCACCTCACCGGTCCCGGTAATGGTCCCCCCGGTTCCTGATGATGCCACGAACGAATCCAGCCTGCCTTCCATCTGTTCCAATATTTCGAGGGCAGTGGTAGTACGGTGGATATCGGGGTTGGCCGGATTTTCAAATTGCTGCGGAATGAAGCTGCCCTCAATCTCCCTTCCCAGTTCAATCGCTTTACGGATCGCCCCTGGCATTCTCTCCTCTGCAGGCGTCAAAACAACTTCTGCACCGTAAGCCTTCAAAATATGAATACGCTCCTTCGTCATGTTCGAAGGCATCACAAAAATGGCTTTATAACCTTTGGCAGCCGCGTTCATCGCGAGCCCGATGCCTGTATTACCGCTGGTTGGCTCGATAATGGTGCCGCCAGGACGCAGTCGGCCGTCCAACTCAGCCTGGAGAATCAGATTATATGCGGCACGGTCCTTCACACTGCCGCTCGGATTGAAACATTCCAGCTTGACGTACACTTCGGCATCTTCCGGACCCGTAAGCCTGTTGAGCCGTACACAGGGGGTGTTCCCTATTAATTCAGTAATATGATGAACTACTTTAATTGTCATTTGATCTCCCGCCCCCGAAAGTATTCTCCCCCTCACCGATCAGGTCCAGAAAGGCTGACGGCAGCCTGAACTGCCGGTCGCTGACGAGAATGCTGCTAAGCTCGTCCCCCATGTCCAACACCTGGCTTTCCTTGATCTCCTTGATGTCGGTGTGCAGACGCTCCATTTTGTGGTCCAGTTCATCCGCAGCGTCAGCGGCGTCTTTCAGCTCCTGCAGCAACTGCTCTGGAACGGACTGATTATATTTATAAAATATTTTGTGCTCAAGACTCGCCCAGAAATCCATCGCAATGGTACGAATTTGGATTTCAACGCAAACCCGCTCCTGACGGTCTGACATAAATACCGGAACCTCGACCAGCATATGCAGACTTTTATAGCCATTCGGTTTGGGGCTTCGGATATAATCCTTGATCTCCAGAATCGTGAGGTCGTCCTGATTTTCAAGCATGCTTTGGACCTTGTAAATGTCCGAGATGAAAGAACAAGTAATTCTAAGACCGGCGATGTCTTTGATGTTCTCTTTAATATCAGGAAGTGATATATTGATATTTTTCCGGTACAGCTTTTTCATGATGCTTTCCGGGGACTTCAATCTGGATTTGGTATGCTCAATCGGACTGTAATCATGGAGCGCCTGAAACTCTTCTTTGAGAATCTCCACTTTGGTTTCAATTTCATCCAGTGCAAATTTATACATCATCAGAAAACGGGTAATTTCGGTTTTTAATTTTTTCAACTGCTCCAGCTGTGCTTGTGTACCCATGCGTAGTCTCCTTTATTTATACAGTACGTGGCCATGCCGGATATCTCTATATTAAAGTCCTATCCGTGCTGATTAGGCGGCGAACGATTATACAAATATCATATCATTGATCCGCTTATCTTTCGAATTTTACAATTCCATCATCCGCGTCAGGGCTCCTGATGCTATACTGAACACTGAATATATACAAATTATAGGGATAGGAGAATGAACGCTTCATGAATACAAGCCATCAAGCTACCAGGGGAAAAGACCGTTTTCCCTTGTCTTTGCTATGCCTGACGCTGGGGGCCTTCGCCATCGGGATGACTGAATTCGTCATTATGGGCCTGCTTCCTAATGTGGCTCACGATCTGGGGGTTACGATTCCCCAAGCCGGGCAACTGATCACCAGCTATGCCATCGGTGTTGCTGTCGGAGCGCCCGTGCTGACGATCCTCACTCACAAGGTTCCACAGAAAAAACTGTTATGTCTGCTAATGATCATTTTTATACTTGGCAATGCCTTGTCCGTGATCGCACCCAATTACGGTTTCCTGATCGCCGCTCGTATAGGGGCCGCCTTTGCCCACGGCACCTTCCTCGGGGTCGGCTCCCTGATGGCCGCTCGCCTCGTCCGCCCGGAGAAACGGGCCGGGGCTGTGTCCCTCGTTCTGTCCGGTCTGACCGTAGCCAACATTGTCGGGGTGCCGTTTGGCACATTTATCGGGCAGCAGCTGGGCTGGCGCGCATCCTTCGCCGCCATCGTCATCATGGGCCTGATCTCCCTGATCGGTATTGCACGCTTCATTCCAGTCATGCGCCAGGAACATGCCACAAGCATCGCCCAGGAGATCCGCAGCCTTGTGAATCCCCAAGTGCTGCTCATGCTGCTTACAGGAGCGTTTGCCTGTGCCAGCCTGTTCTCAGTGTTCACGTACATTACACCACTGCTGATGGACATTAGCGGTTTTGCCGAGGCAAGCATCACGTGGATTCTCGTCCTGTTCGGGGTCGGCGTCACGATCGGCAATATCGTTGGAGGACGGCTGGCCGACTGGAAGCTGATGCCGTCCATGATTGTCAATTTCGGTGTACTGGCCATCATTTTAGCCGTGCTGACCTTTGCTCTCCAGAATAAAGTGTTGGCCATCATCACCGTCTTTATTTGGGGAATCGCCGCATTTGGCATGATGCCGGGTCTGCAGGTGCGCATCATGAACCTGGCATCCGAAGCTCCTTTGCTTGCCTCGACCAGCAGTCATTCCGTACTCAATCTTGGCAACGCCAGCGGCGCATTTCTCGGCGGTGCGGTCATTACGTACATGGGGTTGTCCCATCTGCCATGGATATCCGCAGTCATCGCACTGGCCGGAATGGCGGGAGCCATTGCCAGCCTGATGCTTGAGCGCCGGCTGAATTCTGCGGGCAAGCAGACCGTGAAGCTTGGCAGCTTGTAGGACTCGCATTTGTGGGAATGTTTGTAATCGATACAACGGACGTTTAGACCCCTCCCTCCATGGAAATCCTTAAAGTTGACATCGGTATATCAAAGGAGGGCGTTATGTATATGCCGCAATGGTTTTTAGTTATCCTACATACGCTTGTTGCTATCTTGGTACTGTTCGTAATCACTAAGCTGCTCGGAAAGAGGCAGGTGTCACAGCTCTCGTTGTTTGAATACATCACGGGAATTACGATCGGCAGCCTTGCGGCATATATACCGCTTGAAAGCCGGGAAACATGGTACCTAGGTGTCATTTCTCTGGTTGTATGGACCGTCGTGTCCCTCGTGATTGAATACTTCCAAATCAAAAGCAAAAAAATTAGAGATCTCGTGGACGGTACGGGAAGGGTACTCATTAAAAACGGAAAAGTGCTGGAAGACAATCTGCGAAAAGAACGTGTTTCCATGGATGAGCTGATGAGTCAACTACGCAGCAAAGGAGCATTCAAAGTAGCGGATGTGGAATTTGCGGTGATGGAGAACAGCGGTGAAATCAATTTTCTGCTTACGAAGGAAAATCAGCCCCTTACCCCTAAAATGCTTGGATTGGACGTTTCGCCCGAAAAGGAGCCGCAGAGCGTAGTGGTGGATGGTCAGATTCAGGAGAAGGAGCTGGCCGAAGCCCATAGAGATCAGCGCTGGCTGCACTCCGAGCTGGGCAAGCACGGTGTGGAGCTAAGCAACGTATTCCTGGCCCAGGTAGAGTCGAACGGCCGCATGCACCTTGATCTGTATGAAGATCAGCTTCAGGCGGACCAGCCTACAGACCTGAACCCGCTGCTGGCCGCGCTGGAAACGTGTCAGGAGGAGTTCAAGAAGCAGGCTGCGAATGCCCAGGGTAAGCGCAGTAAGCAGCTCTATGAAACAGGCTACGCCCAATTGACAAAACTTGTACTGGATACACAAAAGCAGCTCAAATCAAAAAAATGAATGCTCCATCCCTGTCCAAAAGCATCCTTCGCTCACATCCCGGCATACGCCTACATAAGATGTACAGAAGGATATTTATGGGATCGGGGGCAGGTCAAACGGATGACAAGATTATCATTTGAAACGTCCTTGCGCAGTGCAATCGTTGCGGCGGCGCAAGCGTTGAACCACGGCGATACCTCTTTCTCCACCTTTGAGCGCGCTTACTGCAACGAACGATTCTGGATACGCACTCCCCAAGGCGGATTTCAGATCAGACCGGACGTTACCCCTGCTGAAGGGATAAGCAACATATTTATAGAAGGCAGAAAATACGGGTTCGAGTGCGCCACCGCCATGGTCATTGTCCTCTATAAAGCCGTACTGGATTCCATCGATGAGAACGAGTTTAACCGCTTGTTTGCCAATATACTGCTGTATGACTGGCATTATGACAGCGACTTACGGCTTATTGAAGCCCAGGGCAGCAAGCAGTCGGTGCCGGGTGACATCATGTATTTCAAAAATCCGGAGGTGTCGCCCCTAACGCCTGAATGGAAAGGCGAAAACGTCGTCAAGCTTGATGAGGACTTCTATTTCGGTCACGGGGTGGGCATCGGCTCTTCAGAATATGTCATTCGCACGCTGAACAGCCGCCGCTGGCCAGGCAGCATCGTCTCGGCTTATTTGACGGATCAGGTCATACACCCGGATTTCAATTACCTGTCCCGTTTCGCTTATGGGTACAACCTGAATGCGGATACAGTGCCACAGCAGATAGAGACGCACGAGAGAGCGGTGATGGCTGCAGTCGGCAGACGCCAATATATCCGGTACTGAGCGCGGAATAATACGCAAAAAAGAGCATTCCGTTGGATTTTCATCTGGAATGCTCTTCATCTTGTTTGGGCTCATGGTGCGACGGATTCATCCTTGGCCGCTAAGTTCACCATGGCCTCCAGTGCGGCGGCAATCTCTCTTTCCACCGCCGCCCCGACAGCATCGGTATGCGGATCGTACACCTCCGCAAGGTCCGCATCCGCATAACCGTCAATGGCGACAATCGCCCCGGCACGCACGCCGCGCAGGGTGCTGACCACATACAGCGCCGCGATTTCCATTTCCACGGCAAGGGCACCGGCCTGCTTGTATTTCTTGTGCGGAATCTCCTCCACACCCGTAAAGAAAGCGTCGAGAGTCACCGTAATGCCTTTCGCCGTCACCCCGTCCATAACGCTTGCCGCGTCATACAGCGCCGTGATCACTTCACTGTCTCCGACTGCAGGAAAGCCCTCCGGCACCAACTGGCGTGTCAACCCATCCGCCCGCACGGCGGCCGTGCTGACGACGAGGCTTCCTGCCGGATGCTCAGCCGAGTAGGAGCCGGCCGTTCCCACACGGATCAGTGTCTTGACGCCAGCACGAACCAGCTCCTCGAAGCAGACCGCCGCGCCGGGCGAACCGACGCCGTGGCTGACCACCGCCAGCTTCAGACCTTTGTAGGTACCGGTAAAGGTCCGGTACTCCCGGCTGAATGCCAGCTCGCGGGCATCTTCCAGCCGTTCCGCGATGTGGCCCGCCCGCTTCGGATCTCCGCAAACGATGGCATAGGGAGGCATATCCTCCGAGTGAATCTGCAGAATAGGCAGAAGCATGTTAATCAAACTCCTTCCGCGTCCACTCATCCTCGGGGATCGGCAGAGCTTCACCCGAGAAGCGCTGCTCCCGGAACGGGTCGGCATAGTTATGAAAGCCGTTGCGCTCCCAGAAGCCCGGACGATCTTCGGACATAAATTCAATACCGCGAATCCATTTGGCGCTCTTCCAGAAATACAAATGCGGCACCACGAGCCGCAGCGGCCAGCCATGCTTGGGAGTGAGTGGCTTGCCGTCATACAAGAAAGCGAGCAATACATCATCCCGCAGCACATCATCCAGGGGCAGATTCGTTTCGTAGTCCTGATCGGCATGAATCATCACATATTTGGCCTCAGGCTTCACTTTGATCTGCTGCAGCAGATCGCTGAATTTCACGCCTTCCCACGCTGTATCAAATTTGGACCAGCGCGTTACACAGTGAATATCGCTGACCGTGTTCGTCTGCGGCATGGATTTCAACTCGTCCAAAGTAAAGGTACGCTCCTCTTCCACCTCACCGAATACGCGCAGATCCCAAAGAGCAGGGTCATACGCTGGCACCCCTCCTTCGTGCAGAATCGGAAACTTCTCTGTCACCGTCTGCCCCGGCGGCAGGCGGTGCAGCAGCTCAGGGGCAATACCCACCTGCTGCGGTGCTTTCGCCGCCTTCAGGCGGTCTGCTTTACCATGCATCGTTCATCCTCCTGTTCATCAGCGCGAGCTTCCGCCCGCTTTATGCGCATCCTGTAAATAACTCCGGTCTTTGAAAAAGAACATCGCTGCAAGCGTTACGATATAAGGCAGCATCTGTGTAAAATGGGACGGCAGGTTAAAGCCCTGCAACCGAATCCCCATCGCATCCATAAAGCCGAACAGCAGACTGGACGCCATCACCCCTACCGGGTTGGATTGTCCAAGCATGGTTGCGACGAGTGCGATAAATCCGCGTCCGGCGGTCATGCCCTCCGTGAACATCGTCACCTGACCGAGGGACAGCTGCGCTCCCGCTAGCCCGCACAGCACGCCGCAGGCCAGCACAGCTCCGTACTGATGTCTGCGCACCTTGATGCCAAGACTCTGCGCCGCCACCGGATTTTCCCCAACCGAACGGAGACGGAACCCGATGACCGTGCGGAACAGGAAAAATTGCAGCACAGCGATCAGCACAAACGCGGCATAGACAAGCGGACTTTGACCTGAAATGACGGCCCCCAGCCAGGGAATATCCTTAATCACAGGAATGTCCCATTTCGGCAGTCCGACCATGTTCTGATCATAATACGCACCTTTAACGTTGAAAATAGCCCGCAGGAGAAAGGTTGTGAGGCCTGTCGCCAGGAAGTTCAGCGAGATCCCGACGATGATGACATTGGCGCGCAGATGGATGCTGATATAACCGAAGATCATGGAAAACAGCAGTACACACAGCACCGCGAACAAAACGGCCAGCCAGACATTGCCCAGCATATAGTTGCCGACAATCGCCGAAAACGCGCCGACCAGCACAAACCCTTCCAACGCCACGTTGAACAGGCCGACCCTCGCGCATAACGCTCCGCCAAGGGCGGCAAGCAGGATCGGAGTGACGACGCGCAGCGTCGAGCTGAGCAGGGCCGCATCAAGCAGTTGTTCCATTGTTTTTCTTCTCCTTTCTGCGCTTCCAGATCGCATAACCGATTCTTGCGGATACGAAGAGCGTCAACACCGCCTGAATGACACTCGCCACCTCCAGCGGAACCTCGGTGTTACGTTCTACGCCCATGGCTCCCGTCTGCAGGGCGGACAGCAGAATCGCCGCCACCGCCGTGCCCAGCGGATGTGAGTTGGCGAGAAGTGTCGCCATAATCCCGCTCCAAGCGTAGCCTGCCGAGGAGAGAGAGCCGTCCAGAAAGCGGTATTGTGTACCCAGCACTTCTCCTGCTCCCGCGAGACCGGCCAGCGCACCGCTTGCCAGCATGGCGGCAATCATCATGCGGCCGCGTTTAACGCCGCCGTAGGAGGCAAAGAACGGATTGCTGCCGAGCATCCTGATTTCATAACCGGCGACCGTTTTTTTCATAAATCCATACAACAGCAGCGCTGCCGCCACCGCCAGCACGAAGCCCGCATGCAGTCCCATGCCTTGAAAAAGCTTAGGCAGCCATATGTTCTGGTCGATCATGGCCGTCTGCGCCATCGCAGCCGAACCAGTCGTATCCTTGAACGGATAAGACACCATATATCCCGCAAACAGGGAAGCGATATAGTTCAGCAGCAAGGTGGTAATCAGCAGGTTCATGCCGAACCGTGCGTCCAGCCAGCCTGCCAGCACCGACCAAATTCCGCCGGCTGCGATTCCCGCCAGCAGGGAGATGATCAACACAAGCCAGCCCGGCCCCGGAAGGTAAAGAGCCGTCAGGGCGGCGGATAACCCGCCCAAAATCATCTGCCCCTCGGCACCCATATTGAAGAATCCGGCCCGGAAGGCCAGTGCCACGCCTAACCCAGCCAGAATGATCGGCGTAGCCCGCGCCAACGTATTCGTGACGAAATAAAAGCTGCCGAACGCCCCGTTCCACATTTCCGTGTACGTCTCTATGACAGAGCCTCCCACGATCAGGATGGCAGCGGCCCCCGCAAGCAAGCCGATCAGCACCGCCAGCAGCGGCTGAATGAGCGCTTTTACATTTTGTTTAACAACGTTCATGCCTGTAAGCTCCCCCCTGCCATCAGCAGACTGATTTTTTCTTCCGTTGCGTCGGCCGCGGCCAGTTCTCCGGCAATCGCACCCTCATACATCACAACGATGCGATCGGACAACTGCAAAATCTCGGTCAGCTCTGAGGACACAAGCAAAATCGCCGTTCCTGCATCCCGCTTGCGGATCAGCTCCGTATGAATCGTCTCCATCGCTCCAATGTCCACCCCTCGCGTTGGCTCAGCGACGATCAGGAAAGGCGCGTCCTGCGCGAATTCCCGCGCGGCAATCAGCTTCTGAAGATTACCGCCTGATAAATTCTGAACCTGATTATCCAGGGAGCCTGCTTTGATGCCGAATCGGGTAATCCATTCCGATACCATAACCCTTGCGCTTTTGCTATTCACCATTCCGCCGCGCTTCAGCTTGTGCTGGTAGCCCATAATTCCGTTATCCAATACCGTAGCATCCTTGGCCGCACCCCACAGATATCGGTCCTCCGGAATATGGGCCAGTCCGCGCTCCCTGATTCTGCGTACCGGCATACCGGCAATATCAGTACCGGCAAGCCGCACGGTTCCTTCATCCGCCTTGCGCAGGCCAGCAACAGCCTGAATCAGCTCGGATTGCCCGTTGCCGGATATTCCGGCCACACCTACAATCTCCCCTGCGCGCACCTGCAGATCAATCCGGTTCAGCAGCAGCTTGTCTCGTGTTCCTCTGACCACAAGCTTCTCCACCTGCAAAATGGGCTCACCCGGTATCGAGGGCTGCTTGCGTAGCTGCACGAGCTCCCGGCCAACCATCATTCTCGAAAGCTGCTCCACATCGGTATCGGCAACAGCCACCGTTCCGGTCACCTGACCATCGCGCAGCACCGTGACCCGGTCTGCAGCTTCCATCACCTCATGCAGCTTATGTGTAATCAGAATAAAGCTCTTCCCCTGGCCCGCCAGCGCCTGGATGTTCGTCAGCAGCTCTTTGACCTCCAAGGGTGTCAATGCGCCTGTCGGCTCATCCAGAATGATCATGTCCGCCCCCTGGTATAGCACTTTCAATATTTCGACACGCTGCTGCATGCCCATAGGACAATCGGACACTCTGGCCGAGGGATCAACAGGCATGCCATAACGACGGCCAAGCTCTTCTACGCTCGCAGCCGCCGCCTTCCTGTTGAAGCGTCCGCCCGCAGACGACGGCTCACGGCCAATCACGATATTTTCGGCGACCGTAAACGAAGGAAACAGCATAAAATGCTGATGCACCATCCCAATTCCACTTGCAATCGCACGTGAAGGGTCAGTGAAGGAGACCTCTTGTCCGCGTACACGAATCGTTCCGGACGTAGGCTGCTCCATACCGTACAGCATTCTCATAAGCGTGGTCTTACCGGCACCGTTCTCACCAACCAGCGCATGCACCTCACCGGCTCTAAGGTCAAAATTCACATCCCTGTTCGCGGTCACTTCACCGTAACGCTTGGTGATATGTTCCATTTGCAGCAGCATAACTTTCTTGCTCCTTTCATTCTCCCATCCTGTGAACACGGGTCTACAGCATTGAATAGAAGTGAGGCCGACTGCTCTACCGGCAGCCGGCCTATATAGGTATTGGATCTTTGGTTTAAAGGATTACTGCTGCAGCGGGTCTTTGATCTGAATCGTTCCCGCCACCACATCGTCACGAATCTTCTTCAGCTTGTCAACCACTTCCTGACCGACGAACGGGCTAAGTGGGGAGGCACTGTCACGTGTGACAAACGTCAGGCCGACACCGTCCTCCTTCAATCCGTAGTTCACCGCTCCGTATTCAAAGCTTCCTTCGGTAAACGCCTTAACCGTTTCATACGTTACTGTATCGGTGGATTTCAACTGGGACAATACGATATGCTCAGGATCAAGCTCCGTGCGGTCCACGTCCTGTCCGGAGGTGTACATGCCTTTCTCCTTGGCAGCCTCAAATACGCCCAGGTCGCCTGTTGCCGAAGCTCCGGCCACAAAATCAGCTCCCTGATCGTACTGCACCAGGGCCATTTCCTTGGCTTTCGCCGGATCATTGAAGCTTCCCACATAGCTTACAAGATACTCTGCATCCGGGTTGGTCGATTCCAGACCCTGACGGAAGCCTTCCGTATACTTCTTGATCAGCGGGATGTCCATCGCGGCAATCATACCCACTTTGTCAGTCTTGGTCATCAATCCGGCAGCGGCCCCGAGCAGGTACGCTCCTTCGTGCTCGCGGAAGCCGACGCTTCGTACGTTAGGCATATCAACAACAGTGTCAATAATAGCAAAAGGTTTGTCGGGATTTTCAGCCGCAACCTTCTTCAATGCATCCTCCGCCTGGAAGGTAGCCGTAATAATCAAATCATAGTTCTCAGCGACCGTGGCGCGCAGATTTTGTTCAAAAGCAGCCGGGTCTGTGGACTCGATCGTTTTCACTTCCACGCCGAACTCCTCGCCGGCCTTCTTAAAGCCTTCGTCCATTTGAACGAAGAACGGGTTCACACCAATTTTCTCAGGCAGAACAAGCGCTACTCTCTTCTTCGCTTCAGCTCCACTGCTGGCACCAGCAGATTGTTCGTCTTTTCCAGTTCCTGAACCGCATGCAGCGAGCAAAATCGCCAGCATCACGATCGATAAGACGAACGAAAGACTTCTTTTCATGTTGTAAGCTTCCCCTTTTCGTTTGTGTTTAACTGAATCCTAATAGAAAGCCTGGACCCTTGTCAATAAAAAGTGTGTCCCACAAGGTCTATTGACCGGAGGCACTCTTTTCGTGCGTTTGTGAGACGCTCCGAGAACGAAGCATTCCTACAATCGCTGTTGACCCTTCGGGCCAAAGGCGAGCGCTCCGCTTTTCCGGAATGGCTTCGTTCTCTCCGCTGCTTTTGTGCATCCCCCAACTTAACAAGAACAACCGGAAATCGCAATCTTCTGGTTTAACAAAATTGAAAACGGGGCTGCCCTAAGCCATTTCATGACTTTTGGAACAGCCCTTATGTCAATCTTCTATATTAATGGGGATTTATTGGGTCGTCCCGGAGAGTCTGCTGCTCAGTGGTCGTTATCCCTTGGTTAGCTCACTATGGAGCAGCGACAATATGCCCCGCAGCTCGCCGACCGGAACTTGCCCCGGAGCGGACGAACGGCCGGCCGAGCCGAAGGTGAGGGCTGAACCGAACAGCTCGCCGGCCAGGCGGCTGACCACCCCTCTGCCGGTCATGGACATCGTGATGAGCGGACGATCGGCATACTGCTCCTTCATACGGTTTGTTGCCTCCAGCAGTATCAGGACATCAGCCATGCTGTTAGGCATCACCGCGATTTTCACAATATCTCCGCCCAGCTCCTGGGCTCTGCACAGTCTCGATACAATCTCCTCTGCCGGAGGGGTTTTATCAAAATCATGATTGGACAAAATCACGCGTACCCCCGCGGCTTGAGCCGCTTCAGCCAGCTCACGCACATGCTGCTCCTTGTTGAACCACTCCACATCAATCAGATCAACCTGTCCCGTAGCTGCGACCGCTTGATTCAGAGCCACATAGTCAGCAGGCATTATCTCCCGCTGGCCACCCTCCTCGGAGGTCCGAAAGGTGAAGAGCAACGGCATATCCCCCAGCGCCGCGCGCAGCTCGCCCAGCGTTTTCTTCACCATCTCTATATCATCCGCATGCTCGTAAAAATCCACACGCCACTCCACCAGATCAAGGTCGAGCGTGCGCACCTGCTCAGCCTCCGCGATCAATCGGGGCAGGGTTTCTCCCGTGATCGGCACACAGATCTTCGGTGCACCTTCCCCGATGATGATATCTTTCACCTGGACTGTTTTGTACATTGCTTTCCGCTCCTTTGGGGTACGTCTTCATCTGTTCTTAATCTACAACGACCACACAGCAAGAAAGCAGGCCTCTGCGGCCTGCTTGTTCTACATTTCCCCTCATTATATCCTTAAGCCTCATCTGCCGCAAAGCGGAGCCCGATCTGCTGTCTGGCTTCCTCCATGACCTCGGCCACCGCTAGCGAGCTAGCATGAGAGTTTACCTTGCTATCCCGTTCTCCATGCTTGATCATTTCTATAAACTCAAGGGCTTCGTAATACATTGGCTCGTGAATTTGCGGTTTCGTCAGGTCTTCGACATTGCCGTCCCGGTAATGGATTTTCACATCGTATGGCTGGTTGATCTTGTCAATGACCATCGTGCCAAGCTCCCCCTGGATCTCCGCCGGAAGATAGGAGTTGGAAATTTTGGAATGCACCACAACGCCCTCCATTTCCGGGTAGCGCATAACCAGGCTTCCTTCCCCGTCTACACCGGACGGCAGCATGACACCCACCGCCTTCACCAGGTCAGGCTTTCCGAACAATGTAACCATCGGATAAAGACAATAAATCCCCAGGTCCATCAACGAACCGTTGGAAAATTGCGGATTAAACGTATTCGGCATTTTCCCTTCCTTATACGCATCATAACGAGAGGAATACTGACAATAGCAGGCAAAATAACGGCGGATCGGACCTAGCTTGAAAAGATTGTCCTGTATGACTTTAAAATTCGGCATAAGCGTAGATTTGAGGGCTTCCATTAGCACCACGTTGTTCTTCTCCGCTGCGGCGACCATCTCCCGCATCTCGCGCGCATTTGAAGCCATCGGCTTCTCGCACAGCACATGCTTGCCATGATTCATACACAGAATCGCCTGCTCCGCATGGAGCGAGTTCGGACTCGCAATATAAACAGCATCGATACTGCCCTTCTCCAGCATTTCCTGCAAATCCGTGAACACCTCTGCTTGATGGTATTGCGCAGCAAAGGATCTGCCTTTCTCTTCAGTACGGGAGTACACTGCCGTCAAAGCAAACTGCTCGGTTTCAATCGCCCCTTGAATGAAGCGCTCCGTTATCCAGTTAGTTCCGATGATGCCGAATCGTATCAAAACATCTCATTCCTTTCACGAATAGTTATCATGATGGTATTTTCTCACTTGAACATGTGCCTGTCTATATAAATCCTGTATATGGCATTATCTTGGCACATCAGACGACCGCATGCTCTGGGCATACGGCCTCGACTTTGACCAGCAGGGCTCTCAAAAGCATAGAGACCCGGAGCGCACCAGTATATAGTACATACTGATTGCGAGCCGGGTCTTCCTGGTAGACATCTACTTTCTTACTTCAACCTTGGCCAGCTTTTCATAATATTGCACCAAGCTGCCGTGGTCGCGGTCTCCTAATCCTTCCACCTTCAATGCCTGCATCATTTCCATTACACTGGCTGTCAGCGGTAAGGGCACACCTACCTCATGAGAGGTTTCCAGAACATTACTTAAATCCTTGATATGCAGATCAATCCGAAAACCGGGATCAAATTTGCGTTCCAGCACAAGTGGCGCTTTGGCATCCAGTACCGTGCTGCCTGCAAGCCCCTCGCGAATGGCCTGATAGACCAGCTCCGGTTGAACACCGGCTTTACTGGCCAGCACAAGAGCCTCCGACATCGCCGCAATATTAATCGCCACGATGATCTGATTCGCAAGCTTGGTCACGTTACCCGCACCGATCTCACCTGTACGAACGACCGAAGCGGCCATGGCCTTCATCACATCAACACATCGATCAAAGATTTCCTGTTTGCCTCCGACCATGACGGAAAGCGTACCTTCAATCGCCTTTGGCTCTCCTCCGCTAACTGGAGCATCCAGCATTTCAATGCCTTTTTCCGCCAGCGCTGCCGCAATTTCTTGACTGGTCAAAGGAGCAATGGAGCTCATATCGATCACCACCGTGCCTGGCCTGGCTCCTTCGATGATGCCGTCCGGGCCAAGCACGACTTCTTTCACCTGCGGTGAATTCGGCAGCATGGTAATCACGATATCCGTCAGCTCCGCTATGCGCTTGGGTGTAGCTGCGGCCGTGGCACCTGCCGCCACCAGCTCTGCCGCCGCTTTATTGGTCTCGAGCACGACCAGCTCATAACCTGCTTTGATTACATTTTCGCTCATCGGTTTACCCATAATGCCCAGTCCAATAAAACCAATTTTCATCCTCTATCCCTCCAAAGTTTTACAATATGACGATTAGAGTGCACCCATGTCCTGCAGAATGTTCTTCAGTTTATTTCGATTGGCCTCAGAAGCCGCCGTGTTGGGAAGGATCGAGGCACCTACAGGCACACCGATCAGATTCATGGCCTCTTTGGTAACCACAGGGAAGCTGGCCAGATTGAATGCCATCCTGAGCGGTGCCAGCTTGAACTGTGCTTCAAGAGCTCCTTGCACATCTCCATTGAGATACTTTTCATAGATTTCCACTACGAGAGCCGGCACAATGTTAGCGGTGGATGCCACACAGCCCACAGCTCCATAAACCAGAGAAGCTAAAATCATGACATCTCTGCCAGCCATCACTTTAAAATCTTTGCTTCGGGTCCTGCGTATATATTCTGCCGTTAAGGTCATATCGCCGCTGCTGTCTTTCATTCCAACGATGTTCGGAATATCGACCAGCCTTTCAAGAAGGTTCGCGGAAATATTATTTCCTACCCGATCCGGATTGTTATACAGAAGAACAGGGAGAGATGCTGCTTCTGCTATTTTGCGAAAATGCTGGTACAATTCTTCCTCCGTCGGGGTGAGAAACATAGGCGGCAGGATCGTCAACGCCTGGGCCCCGAGGGCTTCCCCCATTCTTGCAAGCGTCACACATTCTTTCGTCGTAATTGCACCAATGCCCATGTATACAGGAACTCTCCCATCGACCTGATCAATGGTGGCACGAACGGCGATTTCCTGCTGCTCACGATCCAGTCCATAGAACTCTCCATTACTGCCAAGTGATAAAATCCCATGTACTCCTCCGCCGAGAACGTGCTCCACCACAGCTCGCAGTCCTTGCTCATCTACCAGTTCATTTTCATCCACCGGGGTAACCATAGGCGGGATGACCCCCCGAATCCAGGTTGTGTCCATCTGCGCTCTCCCTCTCCATTTTTATTTGCTAACGTTTTCAAATCATAAAGGCTCCGTCTTCATTTCACAGGCTCTGTCAGTCCGTTTTCTCAGGTTACAGGAGCAGGATTAAATAGTGCCAAATCGTTGTGGATTCCCCAATGATCCGCCCATGTCTTCTTGCGTCCACTGGCGACATCCAGGATGAAGTGGAATAATTCCCAGCCTACGTCTTCTATCGTTGCTTCTCCTGTCGCAATTCTGCCCGCATTGAGGTCGATGAGATCATGCCATTGTTCCGCCAAAGAATTTCTCGTGGAGACCTTAATCACAGGAGCTACGGCCAAGCCGTAAGGTGTGCCTCTGCCTGTAGTGAATACCTGTAAATTCATACCAGAGGCTAATTGCAAGGTTCCGCATACAAAATCACTGGCAGGTGTGGCTGCAAAAATCAAACCCTTGTCGGTAGCCCTTTCGCCAGGAGATAAAACGGCAACAATGGGGCTGGTGCCTGACTTCACAATAGACCCCAGCGATTTTTCCACCACGTTGGCAAGCCCGCCCTTTTTATTCCCGGGTGAGGGATTGGCGCTTCGGTCCGCCTGCCCCCGCTGTAAATAATCGTCATACCATTGCATCTCCCGAATCAAGGCCTGGCCGACTTCCTCATTTACTGCACGGGGAGTTAATAAATGAACAGCATCCCTAACTTCCGTAACCTCTGAAAACATGACGGCAGCCCCAACGCGTACTAATAAATCAGCGGCAAAACCTACGGCCGGATTCGCCGTAACTCCGGAAAAGGCATCACTACCGCCGCACTGCAGACCCACCACCAGATCGGAAGCGGGACAGGTAACACGCTGACGCCGATTTAACTTATCCAGCCGGGCTTCGGCCATCTCCATAATCGACTTGACCATGGGAATAAATCCGGCATGCTGCTGTAGGGACACAATCTTGCCCATGTCTCCGTCTGGCACCAATCTTTCTGGAATCAGCTTCTCACAGCCTAACCCGACCACCATAAGCTCCCCGCCGAAGTTCGGGTTTTGCGCCAGGTTTTGCAAGGTCCGAATCGGAATCACAGCATCCGGTGCGTTAATCGCCACCCCACAGCCATAACTATGGGTTAAAGCTACGACATCTTCGACGTTGGGGTATTGGGGCAGCAGCTCTTCTTTTATTTTGTTCACGGCATATTCCAGCACACCAGCCACACATTGCACACTGGTCGTAATGCCCAGTATATTTTTCGTTCCAACACTGCCATCGTCATTGCGATATCCTTCAAACGTATAACCTTCCAATGGAGGAAGACGCTTCGGCACATGGGTTGCGATCGACAGCTCCTCCAAACGGGGCGGGCTCGGCATCTGAACAAAAGTTTCCTCAAGCCAGCTTCCTTTTGCAATCGTTTTCAATGCAAAGCCGATCACTTCTCCGTAACGAATAATGGCTTCACCTTCGACGATATCCTCCAGTGCCACTTTATGTCCTTGGGGAACCTTACTGATCAGCTCGAGTCCACAAGGAAATTTCGTCCCTTTAGGCAGTCCGCCGGTATTGACGATGATGGCAATGTTATCTTTCGGATGCACTTTAATATAAAGGGGATCTTCCCTTTGAGTTTGCTTTAAAGTCATGTTGGTTCTCTCCTTAATTCAAAACGTTTAATCTCTCCAACAATCAGCAAATAACATATAATGACCATAAAAGCATTCGCGCCGACAAAAATGAGCGCTCCGTTAAAGGACCCAGTTGCCTGCAGAATGTACCCAATTACAATCGGAGTCGTAATGCCGGCAAGATTGCCAAACGTATTGAACAATCCCCCACTCAGTCCCCCCATCTCTTTTGGAGACGTATCCGATACAACCGCCCAGCCTAATGCACCGATGCCTTTCCCAAAGAAAGCCAACGCCATAATGGAAACAACCAGCCAGTCCACCTCCACATAATTACAGATCACCATGGACGTTGACAGCAGCATGCCTATGACGATGGGGGTTTTTCTGGCTACTGATAAGGATTTTCCTTTCCTCAGCAAGAAATCGGAAATGATGCCTCCCAGAATACCGCCGGCAAATCCGCAAAGGGCTGGCAGTGAAGCCACAAATCCGGCTTTAAGAATAGACATCCCGCGGTCTGTAACAAGATAGACAGGAAACCATGTCAGGAAGAAATAAGTAAGCGTATTCAAACAATATTGCGCAATGTAGATGCCTAGTGTCATCCGGTTGGTAAGCAGTTGCTTTAAGTACCCCCATTTGGGAGTGTTTTGCCCGTTGCCCGCCTTCGCCTGATCCAGATGAACTAAAGCTCCGCCTTCTTCAATATATTCCAATTCCGCTTGATTTACTTTGGGATGGTCTTTGGGACCATACACCGTCTTTACCCATATGCCACACATGGCCATACCGACAAGCCCCATAATGATAAATACAAATTCCCAGCCAAAAGAGCTTGTAAGCCAGGCCATAATGGGAGCAAAGATGACTGTTGCAAAATATTGGGCTGAATTAAAAATGGCCGATGCCATACCGCGTTCCTTGGTTGGAAACCAGGCCGAGACGATTCTGCTGTTGGCTGGAAACGACGGAGCTTCCGCCAAGCCCACCATAAAACGAAGTATAAATAACATCATAATCGTAATCCCTACGCTAAAAAATCCCACAAAGCCCTGCATTAACGTAAATAAAGACCAGAAAAAAATGCTGAAGGTATAAATCTTCTTCGAGCCAAAACGGTCAAGGAACCAGCCTCCGGGAAGCTGGCCTAATACGTATGCCCATGAAAATGCCGAAAACACATAGCCCATGAGAATTGGATCCAAGCCAAGCTCCTTCGACATCGGGGTCCCGGCTATAGATATCGTTGCTCGATCTGCATAGTTAATCGTAGTGATAACAAACAAAATAAATAATATCGTGTAGCGAACACGCGTTTTCTTTCCATACTCTGTACCAGGAGAAACTTGGTTTGTAACCTTCGGACTGTTGATATCCATGTTTCATTAGCCTCCCTTCACCGGAATCAGCAAAATACGCATAACAGAAGCCGTCGTTTGGCGGATTAAAGAAGGTGCATTTCTCATCGCATCCTCCAGCGTCATTGGACTTTGAGTAATGGCTACAATCGCATCTATCCCTAATTCATAGAGGGAATCTACATCCGTTGAGATCGAACCAGAAATACATATCACAGGTTTTTTATACTTTTTGGCTATTTTCGCTATTCCTGCGGCTGTTTTTCCCTGGGCAGTCTGTGAGTCTGTTCTTCCTTCACCCGTGAAAACGATTTCAACCTGCTGTATGATTTCCTCAAATTCCGTGGTTTCCAAGACCATATCAATACCACGTCCTATTTTGGCGGACAGAAATGCTATTAATCCGCCACCTAGTCCTCCAGCAGCACCAGCGCCAGGAACAGTTTCGATTTCTATGCCCAACTGCTCACGAATTAATCGGCTTAAATGAACCATGCCATGCTCCAATTGCTTGATCATCTCTGATGTTGCGCCTTTTTGCGGTCCATAAATGGCGGCTGCCCCATGAGGGCCACAAAAAGGATTGGTCACATCGCTGGCCACCCTTATTTCACAATCCTTGACTCTTGGATCGATATTTGAGATATCAATCCTGCGTATTTTACTTAATTCTCCTCCACCAAAGGAGATCTCCGTACCCTGCTCATTCAGGAAACGAACGCCAAGCGCTTGTGCCATCCCGACTCCACCGTCGTTCGTGGCGCTGCCGCCAATACCTATAACTATCTTTCGACATCCATAGTCAAGTGCGTGCTTAATGAGCTGACCTGTTCCATAGGTTGTGGCTATCATCGGATTTAAGCGTCCAGCCGGAACCAGAGTCAACCCGGAGGCTGCCGCCATCTCTATCACCGCAGTCTGGTCATCTCTCAATACGCCAAAAAACGATTTCACCGTGTCTCCTATCGGCCCAACAACCTCTACCTCATGCAGCGTACCATGGGCAGCACTTACAATAGCATCAACAGTCCCTTCCCCGCCGTCAGCTACAGGGATGATCGTTACCTCTGCATGTGGCAGCACATCCCGAATACCTTGCTCCATATAGATCGCTGCTTCTTTTGCACTAAGACTTCCTTTATAAGAATCCGGTGCCACCAATATTTTCATGCAACTCACCTCGGGTTGTTTTGTAAAACGCTTTCAAAACACCTCCTCAGCACCTTGTTCTTTTCACAAAACCATCGTAATCTGAAACCATAAAAGAAGTAAAAGTTATAATTTTTGGATTTCTCTAAGTAAATTTAAGAATAAGGGGGAGAAATTCTGAGTATGGATTTAAAACAGTTGGAATATATGATCAAAATTGCAGAGGAGAACAATATCACCAAGGCTTCGGAAAAGCTCTTCATTACTCAATCCGCTTTAAACCAACAGCTACTAAAGCTGGAGAAAGAGCTGGGCACACAGCTTTTTGTTCGTTCGAGGAACAATTGGCACCTGACACAAGCCGGCAAAATTTATGTAGAAAGTGCTAAAAATATGCTCCGAATCAAGAAAGATACGTATAACCAGATCCATGACATTATTGAAATCAAGGAAGGCCATTTGGTGATCGGGTTAACTCCTGAACGTGGCATTGAAATGTTTGCGGCGATATACCCGATCTTCTATAAAAAATATCCTAAAGTAAAAATAGATCTGGTCGAATTGCCCGTCAAAAAACAACAGGTTGAAATATTACAGGGGAATATTGATATTGGTTTTTTAACCCTTCAGGAGTTTCAGAAAACCAATGATAAATATATTCATTTATGTAATGAAAACATAATTTTAGGTGTTCCCTATACTCATCCTCTTGCCCATTTGGGAGGTAGATTTGGTGATCCCCTTCCGGAAATAAGTCTGAAATTGTTGGAAAATGATTCTTTTGCTGTCATGCAGAAGGGATCGACTCTTCGAGATATTTTTAATCATTTGATCATCGAAGAAAATGTAAGCCCCCATATTTTATTGGAAACCAGAAGCTGTCATACCTTATTTGAAATGGTTGCTCAAGGTATTTGCTGCGCAGTATTCCCCATCACTTATGCTAAGCCAGACTCTGCGGTGTCCTATTTTTCCATCAATCAGCATCCCGTGTGGGAAGTAGCTGCCAGCTATAAAAAAGATAGCTATTTGAGTCATGCGGCAAAATATCTGATTTCTGTTGCTACGGATTATTGGTTGGAGAAGGTTCGGTGAAGTTGGGCGTGCTTCTTTGGGCTGTTGGGAGACGCTCCGAGAACGAAGCATTCCTACAATCGCTGTTGACCCTCCGGGCCAAAGGCGATCGCTCCGCTTTTCCGGAATTGCTTCGTTCTCTCCGCTACTCCGTGTATACGCCTACTTTTAAAGGACAGGAAAGAAATCGCCAATCTGCGGTGCCTACTATCATCTATCAACCAACTTGAGCAGATGGTATAATATGCCTAACAACAGAATGGCTTGGATGGGTGGTCGGCTAGTCTCCCGGAAGGGAGGTGAGGCCCGTGGAGGTTTATCAGGCAGTATCATTGATGATTGCATTTGGAGCGTTAATTGTAGCGCTTATTGGTGTGATCGTTACGATAGTGATTGCTCTGAACCAAAGCACAAAGAAATAGACCATCCCAGTGGAAGGGGTGACGGTCTATTTCTCCGACCTAAACTTTGAACACACAGCCGACCGCTCTTCAAAGCGGCTGTTGCCAAGAGTGGGGATGTTACCAGCATCCTTCACTCTTTTTTAGTATATACACCTTGAATAAATAGTATCACACCTCGGACTGATTGTTAATCCTATTTTCTATAAGAAGAGCCATCAGGAATTCAGATGGAAAGCTTATCTGGAATTCGAGCTTGAAGCTATAGCCAAGCAGAAGGCCCTTCAAAATGTACAGGAGGAGGAATACGTTAATGGACAAGAAAGTCAACAAAACGATTAGCACCACAAGAGCCTGGCTTTATGTCATTGCAGGCGGTTTGCTTGAAATTGTATGGGCAAGCGGCTTTAAATACGAGAGCATCCCCAGCATTGTTGTGCTCGCATCCCTCATCGCCAGCTTCGAGCTGATCATTACGGCCGCTAAGGTTCTGCCAGTAGGTACGGTGTACGCCGTCTTTGCAGGTATGGGGACACTTGGCACAACCCTGGTGGAGATCGTTTTATCCGGCAAAGCCGTCAGTCCGCTGAAGATCGGATTCATCTTGCTGCTGCTCGTCTGTATTATCGGTCTGAAACTGACGGCTAAAGGAGGCAAAGTCTGATGGATTGGCTGCTGCTTATCGGAGCGGGATTGCTGGAGGTCATAGGTGTAATCGGGATCCAGCGTGTTGCCCATAAAAATAACTGGACCAATAACCTCATCCTGATCGCCGGTTTTATACTCAGCTTCATGCTGCTTTCCAACGCCATGGCGACTATCCCATTAGCCACGGCTTATGCTGTGTGGACCGGTATTGGCACCGTCGGGGCTGCAATCGTCGGCATGTTCTTTTTCCATGAGTCCAAAAGCTGGCTGCGGATCCTGTGCATACTTGGTATCATTATATCTATTGTCGGTTTAAAGTACTTCGGTTAATGGTTTATGGCTTTAAAATAGCGGTAGACCTTTTCCAGCTTCTCCTTGTGTTTTCCTTTCGGGCTCTCCATGCTGCCGAACTCAAAGAACTTCACCTTCTTGATGCCTACAAAATTGAGCAGAGCCCTTTTCATGAGAATCTTGTGGGCATTGTTCAACCATAGCAAAGGGTAGCCAGCCGGGCCTTTCATCACTGAGATACAAACCGCCGACTTCCCTTGCAACAGCCCCTCCGGAAAAAGCCCGCCTGTATCCCTGTATGCAAAGCCTGATGCAAACATTCTGTCTATATACCCGAGCAGCATGGCCGGAGGCCGCCCCCACCAGATCGGATACACCATCACGATTTTATCGGCCCATATCAGTTGTTCCCTATACCTGGTCAATTCCGGGTCGGCGTGCATATCCCTTCTGCGCTTGGTATCATTGAACACTAGCACCGGATTAAACAGCTCCTCATACAAATCCAGCACCTGGATCTCTTCAATATGGGTGTTATCTTCACCGCCCCGAATGACCTCCTGCAAAAAAGCATAACTCAAGCTCTGATGATTCGGATGCGTATAAATAACCAACAGCTTCATTTTTAACCCCCATTTACTTATCATACGATAAGTAAAATATATCACCTCTGCCACTTTGTTGTCAATTGATAATTGTTTTTTGATAATATTTTTGTTATTGTCACCAAGAGGTGATTTTATGGATAAAAGCTCTCTGTTTCAAAAATTTGTGGCCTTCACGACCGCTGTTCATGAAGTAACGCTAGAGCTAACCAAAGATGTGAAATCCGAGACCATTACGCCTGTTCAATATAAAATTCTGGAATACCTTACCGTAAGCCAGCCTGTGACACTCAGTGAAATCAGTGAATGTACGCAAATGTCCATGCCAAATACAAGCCGCGAGCTGCGAAAGTTAAGCGAAAAGCAGCTATGCGAGAAGCATACCGATGCGGAAGACCGGCGCAAGCAGGTAATCCGCCTCTCCGAAAAAGGGGAAGCGATGATGCGCAGGAGCTTCGATCAAATTGAATCCCGATTTGCGGAGCGAATAAAAGAGGTTTCGGAGGAGGAACTGAAGGAGATTCAACGTGCGCTTGATCTCCTTCATCATAAGGTGTTTTATTGAAAAGGTACGAAAAAAGCCATGCCCCCACATCATAATGAGAGGGACATAGCTTCTTTTTCAAGATTTTTCGTGTTCTCTAATGTCTCGCAAGAGACTTTTTCGGTAGGGAAATGCACGCAATAGCGGAGAGAACGAAGCAATTCCGTAAAAGCGCAGCGTTCGCCTTTGGCCCGGAGGGTCAACAGCGATTGCAGGAATGCTTCGTTCTCGGAGCGTCTCCCAGCATCCCTGATCGATCCATGGATCTTGGGAGACATTCCCGTTTTTTATTTAAACCAGCCATTCTCCTTAAAGCGGGTAATGGCTTCAATGCGGTTGCTGACATTAAGCTTGTCGAGAATGACGGAAATATAATTGCGGACCGTGCCTGCCGTCAGAAACAACTCGCCGGCAATTTCTTTAGTTGTCTTGCCCTCGGCAATCAGCAGCAGTACTTCCTTCTCCCTTTCGGTTAACGGGTTCTCTTCGCCAAATGCCCCGTCCACCAGCTCGGGGGCGTATATTCTTCGTCCGGCCATAATGCTGCGGATCGAGGAAGCCAGCTCCTCGCTGGGGCTGTCCTTCAACAGGTAGCCGTGTGCGCCTGCCTTCAAGGCCCGTTCAAAGTAACCGGGGCGTGCAAAGGTTGTCAGAATCAGTACCTTACAGCCAAACCCCTTCAGTTCCTCGGCAGCCTCCAGACCGCTTTTGAGCGGCATCTCGATATCCATAATGCACACATCCGGCTGGTGAAGACGCACCAGCTGTACGGCTTCTTCACCGTTTCCTGCTTGGCCGACAACCTTCATATCCTCTTCCAAGTCCAGCAGGGAAGCCAGGGCCCCTAGCAGCATTCGCTGGTCTTCGGCGATTACAATCGTGATCATCATTCAGTCTCCTTTACCGGCTGCACCAGAACATTGGGAACCCGTATCGTCAGCCTTGTGCCGTTGTCTGAACGGATATCCAAACTCCCGTTTACAAACTCAAGGCGCTCTCTCATCCCGCGCAGACCATTTCCCCGGAAATAAGCCGTCTCCTTCGGGATGCCTGTTCCGTTGTCTTCCACCGTTAATGTCAGTTCGGTTCTGGACGGCTCGATTTTGACGTAACAAGTGCTCGCACTGCTGTGCTTGACTATATTCGTCACCGCTTCCCTGACACACATGCTCAGCACATTCTCATTCAAAAGGGATACATTTTCCAGATGAGGATCCCCCTCTACAATAAGAGTAATATGAGCCGCCATCAGTATTGGACGGATGCGGAATATTTCATCCTCCAGCCTGGTTCCCCGCATCTCGGTAACCATTTCTCGCACTTCCTTCAATACACTTCTGGCCGTCTGACGCACATCCTCGATTTCAGCCCTGGCACGTTCCGCATCCTGAGTGATCAGCTTGCCCGCCAGGTCGCTCTTGAGCCCGATCAAAGACAGCTTCTGGCCAATCGTATCATGCAAATCCCTGGCAATTCGCTGACGCTCCTCCAGCTTAACAAGCTCGGAAATTTTTTTGTTCGCGTTATTCAGCTCTCCCAGCAGGAGGTCGCTTTTATTGCGGTTATACGTGGTGACCGGCAGCAGAATCACGCCAAGGGTACTGACCAGAACGAAGGGCAACTGTGAAATGAATACCGGATTCTGTGAGACAAATCCGTAATTGATCGTGGCAATGGTCGTGACAAGATGAATCGTGTATAACGTGACAAAACCGGCTCTATTGCGGATATTTCCGATAAAAAACGCCAGAAAGAGTGAAAAATATACATATCCGAACAACAGCGTCATCGTAATGGAAATCAGAAGCTGCATGCTTGTCCAGAAGTACACGAGCCAGCCCTTGGACAGAAAAGACAGAACATAGAAAGCTAAGAAAGCGATGATCATAATACAGCCCAGTATGACCTGATACGTAGAGGACGAACGAAAGATAAAATAGAAAGGGAGAATGTACAGGACAACCCATATATAAGGGCTGAGCCCCGTGCTGCGGTGAAAAATTTGGTACCATTTTTGCATCGCTGTATCTCCCTATTTAACATTGCCTTCATTTTAGCACAATAAAAGCGGCAACGTTATTTTCCCTGAACGTTGGGTTTGGTGATTAACCGGTTGGCGGCGGCATCGGGAAGGCGTACTTTCCGCTTCACACTGCTGTAGCCTACAAAGGCCTTCCGCTCCTCATCCCATAGCCGGAACCGAAGTGATTTCAGACTTGTCCCAATGGTGATGGTCGTCGCTTTCTGCAGCGGGGGCGTGGCATTATGGGCCTTTTCCAGGTTGTAATTCGGCACTTTCGGACTCAAATGGTGAACATGATGGAAGCCGATATTGCCCGTGATCCACTGCAGAGGCTTCGGCAGCTTATAGTAAGAGCTTCCTTCCACTGCCGCGTTCACATAGCTCCATTCTTCATCATGCTCAAAATACGATTCCTCAAACTGATGCTGCACGTAAAACAGCCAAATGCCCAGCATGCCGGAGACAAAAAAGATCGGTGCCTGTATCAGCACGAAGGCCTGCCAACCGACAGCCCAGCATAACAGGGCGTATAAAGTAACAATAGAAATATTAGTAAGGTAGGTGTTCAATTTCTCTTTGCGTTTAGCCCCTTTTCGGTTAAACCGGTATGAAAACAGAAACACATAGATTGGCCCGGCGACGAACATGGTAAACGGATTCCGGTACACACGGTATGCCGCACGTGTCCAGAAGGAAGCCTGCGCATATTCCTCCACCGTGAGAACCCACATGTCTCCCGTTCCTCTCTTATCCAGGTTGCTGCTCGTCGCATGATGAATCGCATGCGTGTTCTTCCATTGTATATATGGACAAAGTGTAATAACACCTGTTATGGTACCTAAAATGTCATTGGCACGCCGGCTTTTGAAGAAGGACTGATGACCGCAGTCGTGAAATATGATGAACGTACGTACAACAAAACCGGATGCGAGAATTGTAATGGGAAGTGTGAGCCAGTAGGATACGGCAAGGCTTAAATAAGCCGCGTACCAAAGTGCAATCAACGGTACCAGGGTGTTGACAAGCTGGAATAAACTCGACTTTTCATTAATTTGTTCATACGGCGCAACTTTCTTTTTCAGACTGGACAGGATGTCATTTCGGCTCATATGTTGTTCCTCCTCCATATTGACGCAAGTGCTGCCGTTTCAAACAATCGGATGCACTCTATGCTCTCTGTAACCATCATAGATAAAAGCATCCGGCAGGGGTAGTCGCAAACGTCAATACAGGAGTATGACAAATGTCATATGATGAACGGTTATACAAACCAAAACGGCAGGCAAGGAATCTCTCCTTGACCTGCCGTCTTCTTCACGAATGAGCCAACGTCTGCTGCTGAGGTACAGGTACCTCTGCCTCTTTCGCTTCCATTTTGCTCAGCTTTCTTTTTTCGATAACCATTAATATGAAGATGATTGCCGCAAAGACGCTCATTAATATGAGGATGCCCCCCAGCTCCGGAATAAAGTAGCGCAGCTCGCCGCCTCTGAATCCCATACCACGCAGAAACTTGAAATGCCAGGTCAAGGGCAGAATGTGGCCGACAACCTGCAGCGGGCCAGGAAGCATGGCGACCGGCAGTTGGGCACCGCTCAGCAGGAAGGAAGGCATCATCAGCAGCATGATTCTGCCGGAAGCTTTATCCGGATTGGGAGCCGTCCAGCCGATCACCATAGCGAACAAACTAAGCGTTGTCGTATACAGCATAAATGGAATTAACATTTGCAGCATCCCTGCTTCAAACCTGAGTCCGCCAACCTGCTTAAGCAGTCCGATGGACAGAAAGAAAGAGATGCATCCGACCAAAGCATACGGCAGTACTCGCAGCAGAATTCCCATGGGATTCTGCATTTCCTCTTGCAGCCGTCCTTCAACCCGAAGACGGGGAATGATAGACAACGCGGCACCAGCGATCAGGGACAACATGACCGTATTCACAAATCCCAAGACAGAGCTCATCATGGTGCTATTAGTCGGATTATACAACAGTCGTTGCTGGACCACCATATTGGAGGTCATGCCCGAGATCTGACCGTCGGTCAGGCCAGATGCTTTCAGACTCCCAGCGGCTAACGTGGCATTTTCAGCCGTGATCACTTCCGTAACGCCGGTCCGCAAATTTCCTGTAGCTTGTGAAACCGTATTATCCACATAGAAACCGATATTGCTTTGTTTCCCCTGCATTCTGTTTGCTTCCATGCCGGAAGGAAGATAGATCACTGCGAAATATTTTTCATTATACAGCAGCATATTCGGATCAACGTTATTCTCGTATACGCTTTTTACATTCACATATTGAGAGGCGTCCAACTTGTTAATCAACTGGCTGCTATAGGAGCTGTGATCTTGATCGATAATCGCCACCGGCGCTTCATTGATTTGGTTGTTCTTAAAGACATAACCGAAGACCACTGAAACGATAATCGGTGCAAGCAGCAGGATAAAAACGGTCTTGCCGCTGATCATATGCTTCCATTCATCAATCAGTGCTTTCATCCGTTTGTACCTCCACCGTCATTCCAGGAAGCAGCCCTTCTGTGCGCGGCACCCGGACACGGACTTGAAATGAGCTGATATCCGATTGTCCTTTATCACGGCTCATTCTCATATTGGTATATTGCGGGGCGGAAGTTACGTACTCTACTTCACCCTCAACATCCCGGTTCAAGGCCACAATACGGGAATTTACCTTGGACCCAGCCAGGAACTTGGCAACAGCCTCTTCCCCCACATACAGATCATAGTACAAATCGTCCGTTTCGATCATAATGACCGTAGCACCTGCGGATACATTTTCCCCAAGCTTGGGAACAACGCGTGTCACCTTGCCGTCTACAGGGGACTTCAATACGGTGCGGTCACGCTGCAACTGCAATGCTTTAAGTTGAACCTGCAGGGCCTCCTTCTGTTTGGTCAGCAGATTAACATTGTATTCGCCGTTCTCAACCTCTTCTCTGGATTGGGACGTCTGGGTCAACGCTTCCTTCGCTTTTTCGGTCTGAACGCGGGCTTGCTCACGTTCTTCGGCTGTAGCCCCGGCCAGCATTTTCTCCAAAGCCGTCTGCTGCTGTGCAACCGCATTTCTGGCGATGTCCGCTTGGTTGGAAGCCGTAATCACCGACTGTTTTGCGATATCGACTTGATCCTGCGCCGTTTCAAAAGCAATTTCTGCGGAATCAAGATCATTTTGTGCTTTATCCAGCTCGGCTTGAGTGGAAATACCGCTGTCCTTCAAGGCTTTAATTCGGGTGTAATTTTCACGGGCCAATTCGAGTGCCTTCTGACGCGTAGTTACCGCCTTCTTGGCAATTCCCACGTTTTGCTTGGCTGTCTCAACAGCCGTCAAAGCGTTCTCTGCGGATTGCTTTGCAGAAGCAATCGCCAGTTGCTGCTGCTGAATATCCTCAGCCCGTGCCCCTTTCTTTACCTTGCTTTCGGCAGTCTGCGCAGCCTGAATATCGAGCTGCGCCTGCTTTTCCGACTCTGTGATCTTATCTGCCTGGATGTCCAGCGAATCCTTGGCTTGAGCAATTTGCACGTCCATCTGGGCAATTTGCGATTTCAGTTTCTCAATTTCAAGATCCTTATCCACAGGATCCAGGGTCATGAGCACGTCTCCCTTTTTGACCTGCTGCTCTTCCTTGACGTTGATGGAGCTAACCTTGCCTCCGACGCCCTGAAAAGAAGCGTTCACCGTATCTGCGGCGAGCAGCGTGTCTTTCTCCCGTGCAGCCATAGATACTGCATCCTTGCCGCTCATAGCCATTAATATTCCGCCGGTGCCCAGGGCAATAACCAGCAGAAGATAAGGGATAACCTTCTTCAACATATCAATTCTCCTTTTAAAATGGTTGTACGCCCACATATAGTACGACGTCGAACTATTGGAAGGAAAGAAGCCGTTCAACTATCTTTGAACCGCTCTAATCCGCTGGTAAGCTTTTGCAAAAGTCCAATGAACAGCTCATGATCTTCCGCTGTAAAGTCCCGCATCATATCTGAAATAGACACAGCATACTCAGGCAGCGTGGCATTCATGATCTCTCTGCCTTTCTCGGTCAGGTGAATGGCTGTCATTCTGCGGTCATCCAGGCTTGCACGTTTTATGATCCCGTCACGCTCAAGACCGTCAATCATGCTGGTCATAGTGGAACGCGTCACTCCCGAGTAATGAGCCAGCTCAGATGGGGTCAAGGAGCAGGCATGCACGAACAAAGGCATCACAATCTTCAACTTCCCAACCGAAAGGCCGTACCCGGACAATTTGCCGCTTATGGCATTATACACTTCATGAGACGTGTGCAGGAAAGTAATCAAGGTTCGAAGAGAATCCAGTTCTAATTGCGGAAAAAGCTCCGAAAGCTTCCGCATTCGCACCTTCCTTTCATCCTCGCTGAAAAAGCCCATTTCCACACTCCCTCCAAAAATATTCGCCATCTTATAATACGACCTCGAACTATTTCTGGTCAAGATAAATTTCTCATACAAAAACAGACCGATATCTATTTCGAATCGGTCTGTTTTGTACACAGGAAAGGAAGAAATCACACGGTGTCAGTCTTCGATTGCTTGGTAAACCGTGGTCCAGAAGTCGTGGATCACTCGCGCCGAATCCGCAGTGGACATCCCGACCTGGGTGAGCAGGATTCCGATGAGCTGTTTGTCCGGGTCGGCGTAGGTCGAGGTGCCGGCTCCACCGTCCCAGCCGAACTGGCCGATGGGCGCGTAGTCACCACGATAAGTACGCACCGCCATCCCGAAGCCCCAGCCGCCGTGCTGCCCAGTGCCGTACGCCAAATGGACGATGTTGCGGGCCCAAGCGTCTCGGGCGGCTTGTTGCCCGGGCGTAAGGCGGTTGGTGGTCATCAGTTCGACGGCGGCCCGGGACAGGATTCGCTCAGTCCCATGCATTCCGTGATTCAGCAGCATCCGGAAGTAAGCGTGGTAGTCGTCGACGGTGGAGGAAAGTCCGCCGCCGCCTGACTGGAACGCCGGAGGTTCGCTGTGCCGTCCGCTTGCGGCCTCATCCCACACGTTGAACTCCCCGGTCTGTGGATCGGGGGCGTAGAGGGGCGGCAGCCGATCGATCTTGGCGGCGGGCACGTGGAAGCCAGTGTCCTTCATGCCCAGCGGATCGAAGATGCGTTCCCGCAGAAACGTCTCGAACGACTTGCCGGTGACCCTGGCGACGAGCACGCCAAGCACGTCGTCGCCGATGTTGTACAGCCACCGCTCTCCAGGCTGGTACATCAGGGGGAGAGTACCCAGGCGGCGCATCCACTCATCCGGATTTGGCGCCGCCAGCTCTCCCTGGGCGTAGAGCCCCTGCTCGAAGATCTTTTGCATCATCGGCGAACCTGGTGCCGTCGTGTCCAGTCCGAGCCCGAGCGTGGAGGTCAGCAGGTCCCGCACAGTGATCGGCCGCCGCGCCGGCACGGTATCGTCCAGCGGGCCGTCGGCCTGTCTCAGCACCTGCCGGTCGGCGAGTTCGGGCAACCACTCCTGCACCGGGTCATCCAGCCGGAGCCTACATTCGTCGAGCAGGACCATCGCCGCCGCGACCGCGACCGGCTTGGACGTCGAGGCCATCCGAAAGATCGTGTCCCGGCGCATCGGCTCGCCACCGTCATGGCGCATCGTGCCGATCGCTTCGACGTGTGTCTCACCGTGCCGGCTGACTAGGGCGACGAGCCCAGGAATCCTCCCGGACTCGACATGCCGTGTCAGCACCTCACGCAGTTTGCGCAGTCCTGCTTCGGAGAAGCCGCTGTTGCTTTGTTCCATCATCTTTTTCATTTGTTTTCCCTCTCTTCACTTTTTTTATCAGCCTCATTGTTTCAAACTACAAGATAGTGTACTTACCCTAGCTGGCGTTTAAATTGTTTATTGGCGAAGAAGTAAGCGATGACCATGATACCGACACACCAGGCAAGCGCGATCCAGATCTCGTTGCCAACAGACCCTTCATACAAGAGAGCACGAATCGCATTCACGATGGAAGTTACGGGCTGGTTTTCAGCGAACGCACGGACAATTTTAGGCATGGTTTCCGTGGGGACAAAGGCCGAGCTGATAAACGGCAGGAAAATCAGCGGGTACGAGTAGGCTGTCGCCCCTTCCATAGACCCGGCTGTCAAGCCGGGAATGACCGCCAGCCATGTCAGCGCCAGTGTAAACAGCCCGAGTATCCCAGCTACCGCGAGCCAATCCAGGAGACCAGCACTGGAACGGAAGCCGATCAAGAGCGCGACGAGGACAACCACCACGAGAGTAAGCGCATTGGAAACAAGCGAGGTCAGCACGTGAGCCCACAATACCGACGAGCGCTTGATGGGCATGGTAATGAAACGTGCCATCAGCCCGCTCTTTACATCCGTAAACAACCGCACGGAAGTGTATGCGACGCCGGATGCGATAGCCATCAGCAAGATTCCCGGCAATAAATAATTGACATAGTTGTCCGTGCCTGTCTCTATGGCTCCGCCAAATACGTAGACAAACAGCAGCATCATCATAATCGGCGTAATCGCCACCGTGATAATCGTATCCGGGCTGCGCATAATGTTGCGCATTAAACGCCCTAGCAATACTCCTGTTTTGCTTTTCATTTACATCTCCTCCTTTTTGCCGATGATCGCGAGGAAAATTTCCTCCAATGTCGGCTGCTTCTCGATGTACTCCACTTTCGCTGGCGGGAACATCTCTTTGAGCTCGGTAAGGGTACCGGTCGTGATGATTTTTCCGCCATGCAGGATGGCGATACGGTCCGCCAGTTGTTCGGCCTCCTCCAGATACTGAGTCGTCAGCAAGATGGTCGTGCCTCCGCCGGCAAGCTCCTTGACGGTATCCCAGACTTCAAGCCGCGCTTCAGGGTCAAGCCCTGTCGTCGGTTCGTCGAGAAAAATGACTGCTGGTGTCCCGATCAGGCTCATGGCGATGTCAAGCCGGCGCTTCATCCCGCCGGAATACTTATCCGCCCGGCGGTTGGCCGCATCGGTCAGGCTGAATCTTGCAAGCAGATTATCAGCAACTTGAGCGGGATTGGAAACTCCCCGCAGCTTGGCGATCATGATCAGGTTTTCCCGCCCGGTGAGCATCCCGTCTAATGCTGCGAACTGCCCTGTCAGGCTGATGTTCTGGCGAACATGATCCGGTTGGCGCTGGACGTCAAAGCCGCAAATACTCACTTCGCCGCCATCGGGCTTCATCAGCGTCGAGAGGATATTGACCGTCGTCGTCTTGCCCGCTCCATTGGAGCCCAGCAGTGCGAAAATTTCGCCACGCCGCACCTCAAAATCCACCCCTTTTAAGACTTCCTTGTCTTTAAAAGATTTTTTCAACCCTTTTACAGAAATCGCTGCATTGCTCATACTTTTTTTTCCTCCTTTATAAGAAAAACGTCTATTGACGTACATTCACAGAAGCCAGACCGCGTTTAGCGGAAGTTTTTCTTGCGAGACGCCTTGCGAAGCTAGATTGCCTATACTCCTCTATTGAGTCTGACTGATAATACGTATGACTTATTACTAGGCTGAAAATAAACTGAATAGCGACGGTGGTCATTCACATTTGTAACCAGCTATTCAGTCGGTATGATCTTTTGAATTTATTTTTTTCCCAGTCGCTTCATGATACTCTGATTCAAATCTTCACGGTACTTGGCGACATAGGTTTTAGCGTTTGCCACTAGCTCGTCGGCAAAGGACGCCACATCGTCCCCAGTGATTTCCAGCACTTGCCTGCCTTCCGCCGCACCGGCCTCGAACAACTCGATTAATTCATACTGTATGTGCAGCATATCCATCCCGCCACCCGCTGAGAAATTCCACATGTAGTTTTGAATTTTCTTAAATACAAACTGGTAGTCCTCTGGCAGAGCTTCAACCCGTGCCATCATCATCTTGTATTCTTTTTTATCACCAATCATTTTTTTGAACATTTCCATCATGTTATTCTTCCTCCTTTTTTATAAAGCCGAACAAGACACTACGAAAATATCGGACAGAATATCTTATGAAGCTAGACCGACTTCAAGACGTTGATTTTTGATGATACAAAATCCCACTTTTTCCAAAACAATTCAAGTTCCTGGCGGCCAGCCTCATTCAGTGAGTAGAACTTGCGGGGCGGCCCCATATCTGACGGTTTCTTTTCTATGTTCACAAGGTTTTTCTTCTCTAATCGCACGAGAATAGTGTAGACCGTCCCTTCCACAACTTCCGTAAACCCAAGCTCGTTCAGGCGGCGGGTAATCTCGTAGCCATAGGTTTCATGGCGGCTGATAATCTCCAGCACGCAGCCTTCCAGCGAACCCTTCAGCATTTCAGTTAAATTTTCCATGTTCAGAGCCTCATTTCGGTTAACTTTTCCACGTTCAGAGCCTCCCCTATTTTGTCTGATTTATATTCAGTACAACCTAGTACTAAGGGGGATTTTTACTGAATAGCATTGGGGAATCACACTATTCAGTATTGCTTATTACATGTACATTGTAACACCGAGTAGCAGGGCTGTCAAGCGCTTCTTATTAAGTTGGGCCCTGTTAACAGCAAGGAGCTCTGCCAGCTATGTACCGGCAGAGCTCTGCATGACTTTTTAGATTAACCTTTAACCGAACCAGCAGCAATTCCTTCTACAATCCGATCACTCAGGATCAGGAACACCAGCAGAATGGGCAGGATGCTGATCATCAGCGTGGCGCCGATGGCCCCCCAGTCTGTCGTGTATTGGCCGATAAAATTTTGCACGCCAACCGTCAGCGTTTTGTACTGATCCGAGCTGATGAAGGTATTCACAAAAATAAATTCGTTCCAATTATAGATCATGTTGATGATCGCCGTCGTTGCCAGCACCGAGGACGTCATCGGCAGCACGATCCGGAAAAACATCCGGTTCACCGAACACCCATCCATCACCGCCGCCTCCTCCACTTCTCCTGGCAAGGCGTAATAAAACCCGAGCAGAATCATGATCGTTGTTGGCAAATTGAAGGCTACGTAAGAAAGGATCACGGATAGCGGATTATCTGTTAAATTCAGCTTCTGGAACATGCTGAACAATGGAATCAGTGTAGAATGGACCGGAATCATAAGCCCGACCATAAACAGCCCCAGCACGAAGGAGCTGCCCTTCCATCTCATACGCGTCACCGCAAAGGTGACAAAGCTGGCCAGCAGCACCGTGAGCACAAGCGATACCACCGTAATCCAGACACTGTTCATGAAATAAGTGCCGATGTTGCCATTCGACCATACCTTGGCATAATTATTCCAATGCGGCTGTGCAGGCACAGCGAACGGTGGCATATTAAATACTTCCTGGTTGTTTTTCAGCGAAAAGATCAGCAGCCATATTAACGGAAGCAATTGCAGAACAGCGGCGGCGATGAGAAGCAAGTACAATAGTGCCGTTCCTGTCCGGCCCCATCGTCCGCGGCTGCTCCCCAGCCGCCGATGCAGCGTATACGGAGCCATCGTTCCTGATTTCATAAACGGCCCCTCCCTCCTTTCCAGCTTCGTGTTAAGAATACTGAATTGTATCCTTGGATGCAGTCGCCTTGCGGATCACATAGGTCGCGACAAGGCAGATGACTAGCAGAAAGAATGCAACTGCACTGCCGTAACCGAAATCAAAGCCGCGGAACGCCTGATGATACATATAGGACGCCATCACTTCGCTGGCCCCATTCGGTCCGCCATCTGTCATGACATAAATCAGATCAAAATATTTTAGAGACCCGACAAAGGATAAAACAATGGTCACCTTGATGACCTCGCTAACGAGCGGAAGCTTGATGCGCAGCGCAATTTGCAGCGGGGTAGCCCCGTCAATTCGCGCCGCCTCAATCAGCGTTTCCGGGATGTTTTTGAGTCCAGCATAATAAATCAGGATATAAAAGCCCGCGTACTGCCAGATAATCGGAATGAACAGTGCGAACAGTACAATCGAGGGCTCCGCCAGCCAAGCCGGCGGATTTTGAATGCCTACAGACATCAGCACCGTGTTCAGCACCCCGTTGGTAGGGTGGTAAATTTTCATCCATAGCTGTGCGATAGCCACCGAAGACAGCAGCATCGGAATCAGGTATATTTTACGCAGCAGATTGGCACCCTTAATTTTCCCTGACAGCACCAGAGCGACCAGCAGATATCCGATCAGGCTAATGCCGGAAAACAACGCCAGCAACAATGAATGATATGCACTCTGCCAGAAGGTGCTATCTGTCAGCAAATCCTTGTAATTATCCAGCCCAACAAAAGTCATAGGCGCAATACCATCCCACTCGTTCAGTCCGTAGTAACCTGTCAGCACGATCGGAACATAGATCACAGCCAGCAGCAAAATCAGGGACGGCAGCACGTACAAGGTGATGATGAATTTATTGGACATGACTTTATTCACAGCTTATGTCCTCCTCTCTTTACGGCTGCCGTCAATTTCCTTTCTCCACCGCCTGCTTGTGCTCCGCCGCAAACTCCGGTGGTGTTACCGCTTTGCCAAACAGAGCCTGAATCATGTTAAGATGCACCTGGGCCGCGTTCGGCTTCATCTGCACATCGGCGAATAGCGTAATGCTGCTGGCATTGTTCAGCTCGTTCAGCAGCTCCACGTACAGCTGCGGCAGATTCCCTTTAGAAGTGTCCACTTTGGTCGCCGGGATGACACCCGCATCCGTAACCGATTGCTCGCCCCATTTTGCCACAAAATATTCCACGAACGCTTTAGCTTCTTCCTTTACCTTGGAGTTTTCAGCCACGAACAGTCCCACGCCCGGACCGCCGACCCAACTGTTGACATCCCCTTTGCCGCCGTTCACCGTTGGAAATTTGAAGAAACCGACAGAGTCCTTAAATTCCTGTGGAATATCCGGGTTGGTTGTAAAATTCGGCAGCTCCCACGTACCCATCAGGTACATGGCCGCCTTGCCGTTCATAAACTCCGACTTGCCCTCATCATTGGACAATCCGTTAAAGCCTTTGTTAAATGCATTCATATCCACCAGGCTTTGAATTTCGGCTGCTGCCTGAATCAGACCCGGATCGTCGAACGAGCCGGAGCCGTCGATCGCTTTTCCCAGCGCTTCATTCCCCGCAATACGGTCAGCCAAATACATGTACCACAGCGATCCGGTCCACCGGTCTTTATTGCCCAGCGCTATCGGTGCGACCCCATTGCTGGAGAGCGTTTGCACAACCTGCTTGAATTCATCGTAGGTGGCGGGTACCTGAAGGTTGTATTTTTCAAAAATCGTCTTGTTATAATAAATCGGAGAGATGTTCAGTTCGATAGGCAGTGCATAGGTTTTGCCATCCATAGCATAAGCTTCTGTTGTTCCTGCCACAAACTTGTCTTTGAGCTGTTCCCCGCCAAGCAGGTCATCGAGCGGTGTGAACAAACCACCTTTCACATAAGGCTCCATGAATCCTGCTGCCCAGGTAATGCCGATATCCGGCAGTTCGTTGGAGGCGGACAGCACCTTCAGCTTATTTTTGTACTGCTCGTTTTCAAGAACTTCCTGCTTGATGACCACGTTCGGATGCTCCTGCTGATACTGTTCGATAATCTGGTTGACCAGCTTATTCTGCTGTGCTGAGCTGCCGGCTGGCCATAGATGCATCATGTTGAGTGTAATTTGCCCGCTGCCGCTTCCCTGCTGCGATTCGCCACCATCGGCATTTCCTCCCGCTCCGCCACACCCGGACAATACCAGTATCAGTGCAAGCATGACGAGAAACCCTGCAGTCACTTTGTTTTTGGACATCGCCAAATCCTCCCCAGTGTATGTTCACAAGTTTTATGTAACCGCTATCAAAAATCATTGTAGCACCGCGCTGCTGCCGCTTACAGATCACAGCTATTGGCAATAACTCCACTATTATTGGATTTCTTCCAAACTGTCCGCCATCTGCTGTCTGTACCGGCTTGGACTGACCGCTTCCAGATCCTTGAACACCTTGATAAAATATTTATCCGTCCGGTAGCCCACCCGGTCTGCAATTTCCGCAACCGAAAGCCGGGTCTGCAGCAGCAGCTCCTTGGCCCGCTGAATCCGCAGCCGGCATATATACTCACTGAAGGCCATCCCTGTCTGTTCCTTGAAAAGCACGCTGAAATAGCTGGCGTTCAGATGGAGCCGCCCCGCCATATCCGCCATGGTTACCGGTTCATGCATATGCTTATTCAGATAATCCAGCGCTTCCTTAACCGGCTGACTCAGGGCTGCTTGCCTACTGTCAACCTTCAGCAGCGCAGGATCCACGAATTTCTCCAGCTTTTCATGAAGCTGACGTTCTTCTTCCAGCCTTAACGCTTCACTTACAGCCTTCAGCAGTTCTTGCTTATCAATCGGCTTCAACAGATAATTGACGGCTCCCAAACGCAAGGCCTGCTGCACATAATCGAACTCCGCATAACCTGAAATGACCACAATGACCGGCCTACGGGCATAGCCCTCCATGGACCGGATCAGATCCAAGCCGCTGATTTCGGGAAGCCGGACATCCGTGATCAGCAGATGAAACGACTGCTGCTGCAGCTTATCCAAGGCCTCTACCCCGTTCTCTGCCGTCTCGACCCAGTAGTTCCCGGAACCCGACGCCTCAAGCGCCTGCTTAATGCCCTGCCGCGTTCGCGGCTCGTCATCCACGACCAATATCGTCTTGACCGCAAGCTCCATGTCAATCGCCTCCCTTTGTATCAGGAATCTCAAATGAAACAGCAGTGCCCTCACCGGACCTGCTGACGATATGCAGACCCTCGACTTTTTCGTCCGCTTCTGCATAATACAGCTTCAGCCGCTGCTGGACATTCGCCAGGCCCATGCCTGTTCCTTTTCCAGAGACAGCCGGTCCTCCCTGTAGGGCTTTATATAATGCCTCACAACGTTCTTGGTCCATCCCCGGACCATTATCCGCTACGGTAACTCTTGCCCAGCCCTGCCGCACAGAATGGACGATGCGAACCTCCACCACTCCATCTCCTCTGCGGCTCTCCACCCCATGCAGGATTGCATTTTCCACAACAGGTTGAATGAGCAGCTTGGGAACAGGCACCACAGCCAATTCAGGAGGCAGCTCAATACGCCATGACAGCCGGTCCCCCAGCCTCATCTCCATAATCTGAAAATAGCGCCTGATGTGCTCCGTTTCCTCACGCAGGGTCACCCATTCATCCCTGCCTTGATTATCAATCGTATAACGGAACAGTCTGGACAGGGATACCATCAGCCCAGCCAGTTCCTCCTCCCCTTTCTCCTGCAGTGACCAATTGAAGGCTTCCAGCGTATTGAACAGGAAATGCGGATGGATTTGCGCTTGCAAAGCCTTCAGCTCTATCCGGCTCCGCAGCACCTCTTTCTCGTATACCACCCGGATCAGCTCATTAATATCGGTGATCATTCGGTTGTAGGTATGGTTCAGTTCCTTCAGTTCTACAGCAGCAGGAGATTCCGGCTGCAGCCCGGGCGCACCGGGACGGAACTTGCGCATAGCCCGGATCAGGCGGCTGATCGGACGGGTAATCATGGTGGACAGAAAAAAGGACATCATCAGAAACAGCAGCGTGCCGATGACACCGGATATCCACATAATGGTCTTCAGAATTGAAAGCCCTTCCGTTACAAAACCCACGGGTGTGAGAACCAGCAGCATCCAATTTGTCCTGTCCGAATATTGCTCCACCTTGACATACTCTTGGCCCATAAATTCCACGGTCTGGCCCTTGCTATGCAGCAGGCTCAGGAGGTCCCCGGCAGGAAAACGGCCGCTGCCTACAAGCTGCCCTTCTTTGTCCACAAGCAATATCGACTCTCTGCCACTGCTTCCGGACACCGGTTCATTGAATTGGAAGTAGCTGCGCTGCACACGGGCAATCAGATATCCGCCGCGTGAAAACCAGCGATCCAGCAAGCTGACCTGACGGATAGCAAGCAGCGACTGCGGGTCATCCGGATCGACGCCGATCCAGACCAAGCGGCCTTTTTGCCTGTTGGCTTCCGCGATATGGCTGCTAGCAATGCGGCTGTCCAAGGTCCCCTCCCGCAGCGGAAACAGCAGCCCTCCATCCGCAGCGTACAGCTCTAACGATCCAACGCTGGGCATATATGCCTGATAGCTGAACATAATCTGCAAAAGCGACTGACGCTGATTGAACGTGACCTTACGGCCGTTTAGCTCCTCCAGCAGCAGCTGCTGCACAGCCTGCTGATTAGCCACCTGCTCCGTCAGGCTGTCAATTTGCCCGATCAGAGCATCCAGGCGCCCGTTGGCCTGCACCGCAGTCTGCTGGATATGCCCTTCGGCATTATTTTTCAATACATAGGATACTCTATTGTAAATGAATGCCCCGGTCACACCGATCATGATCACCATCACGAAGAAAAACCCGATAAAAATTTGATTACGCAATGTATTCAAGCTTTTCCATCTCTCCCGCATCGGCTTCGCCCTCTCAAGTCTGTTATCACACAAAACAAATATACACGAGAATCAGTGATAGCGTTTACAAAATATTGTCTCCCGACTTTGCCCGTTGTTTAAGCTGAAGGTGTAGCACTAAACGACTAAGAAACTGCTTCATAATGAAGCGAGATTCCAGCTTCCTCCCTCAAGCAACGACTGCTATAATATATTGAAGGGAGTGATTCGACTATGGAAGCAGAGCAAATTCTCAAAATGCTGGAGACCGTTTTAGACGATAAACTCAAGCCTCTCAAACAAGAAATGACGGATATGAAGCAAGACATAACAGATATGAAGCTGGAAATAACAAGTATACGGCAGGACATGACGGACATGAAGCAAGATATCAGTGGTTTGCATACTAAGTTGGATTCACTCGCCCCCAAGCAACCGGATGATACCTTAGCTTTGCTGCAAATCATCAACACCAAACTGGATAGCATTCAGAAGGATGTTGAGTTTACGTTTTTAAAAACCTCGAAAAATGAGCTGGAGATCAATCGTTTAAAGACACAATAAAAGGTAGTCATGACCTGCAATCGCGGGTCATGACTACCTTTGCTGCTGTTAGCTGTTATACGGTGCACCAAACTCGATAATATTATGATCCGGGTCCAAGATGAAAATCTGGGCAAAACCGGCCACACTTTCAGGTCGTGCCTCATAGTTTATGCCCTTGCTCTCCAGCCATGCAGCGGTCTCCCGGTGGCTCTTCACCCACACGGCAAAATGGCCATCGGTCGTATCGATGCCTTTGGTGCGTAGCGTCTCCCCAGGTGGATGCTCCAATAGATGAAGCTGTTGATCCGCGCCTACGGCATACCAGATTCCTTTGGACCGAAACGGCGGCCGTTCGATCTCCGGGAAGCCCAGCACCTCCGAATAAAACCTTCTCGCTCTTTCCAAATCCCTTACGGCCAAGCTTACGTGATGCAGACGTTCAAACTCTATCATTTCAGCGCCTCCCATTTTTCTTGGTCCCATTACAAATTCGATCGATTAGGATATTATACCACCAGCACAAGGCTGCTGGCTGGCCTTCGCTTTCTCGATTGACGGAAAACCGGTATTTTCTGGGAATCCACTGTGTAGCGGGTAATCGCTATCCTGGGTTTACGGGGAGGAGGTTGGGTGGTTTCGCGCTGGAAATGACACGCAGAGTCTCTCCAATCCTTCGACAAAATTACGCAAACACCGGACATCGGTAAGAAATTCATAACTAAGAACAGCGCTTCGCTCCCTTCTCCCTGTGGTAAGATGACCGGAAACCTTGAATTGCTGACTGTTTAATTCGTCTCTTTCCAGCTTAAATTCAAGCTCAGGTTCAATGGCACTAAACCAGCCTGTTGCTTGGTATGTATTGCATAACACTTCAGCCTCGGCCTGCCAGCGCAGGATGCTGCCGCTCTCCAGATAAGGACCGTCCACCTCCCCTGCAAAATCCAGGCATTCAACCCTCAGCCTGCATATCAGCCAGTCGATAGCCGCCGCATTCAATGCTGCTTGAGACACTTCATAGTTGTAAACGCATACAATAATCCGGCTCTTTCCGTCACTGGATACCAGTTCGGCAGATGGATAGCTTTCCAGCATGGCTCCCCATTCTTTCCCTAGCATTATAACCCTCCCCTCTCTACGTCAAAAGCTTACCAGATAACGGTTTTGAAAAACAACATCAACAAGCGGCACCAGGAACTTTTTCCGGTAATTCCGGTGTTTCAACCCATTTCGCTGTGTAGTAACCGCTTTTCCGCTGTGATATCGATAGAGTAGTTTGATGCTCAGCAGCACAATTATTGACTATATAGTCAATAATGAAACAAAAAAAGATCAAGGCAAAATCATCGTAAAAGATGTGTTTAAGGCTGCCTCGATCTGTTCTGGAGATGCACCTGATTTCCCCAGGGTTCTCGCTCCCAGAATAGCGTTGTTCAGATAAGTTGCCAGCTCCTGGCTGGTAAAACGTGTCGTGATCAACTGCTGCTCTTGGGCACTGCGGATAATTCTCTCTAGTATACGCTCCGTTTCCGCGAACATCAGTTCTATTTCGCGGGTAATCGGTTCATCCTCTGTTCCAAATTCCATGGCCGAATTGACCATCAGACATCCCCGTGACATGATTTCATCGCGCAGAATAGAGAGGCGCAAAGATTCCAGCTTGTTCAGAGGAGACGTATCCTGCGCCTCAAGCTCTTCGAGTGCTGCAATATTTTGCTCACGATAGTGTGCCAGCGCCTTCAGGAATAGGCTGCGCTTATCATTAAACACACAATACAAGCTTTGCTTCTTAACCCCTGTTGTACGAGTTAGATCCTCATAGGAGGTTGATTTAAAGCCTTTGGTCCAGAACACTTCCATACACTGGTGCAACGTATGATCAACATCAAATTCTCTTGGTCTGCTCATGGACCTATTTTATCATTTATTTGACTGCATAGTCAATAATTGATTGTCGGTTTCTTTTTCAGCTTGTTATTCAATCCGTTCAGCCTGGCGGCCTGGATGACCCTGCTCACCTCGGTAATAATCCCGTCCAGCGAAGCCGGGTTATTCACATCGTATTCATCAATGTTCAAGCGCAGCACCGGGCATGCCTTCAACTGCGTGAACTCGTCGATCCACGCGGAATATCTGGCGTGCATGTGCTCCCAATACGAGATGTCCGTCTGGATTTCCATCTCACGGCCACGCTCCTGAATACGCCCCAGAATGGACGGCAGGCTTCCTTCCAGATAGATCAGCACGTCCGGATGCGGAAAATACGGCGTCATAACCATAGCCTCAAACAAGCTGCTGTAGGTCTCGTAATCCGTCTTGGACATGGTGCCTTGATCCGCATGCATTTTGGCAAAAATGCCCGTATCCTCATATATCGAACGGTCCTGCACATAACCGCCGCCGGCTTCGAAAATATTCTTCTGCTCCTTAAAGCGCTCAGCCAGAAAATAAATCTGCAGATGAAAGCTCCAGCGCTCAAAATCATGGTAGAACTTCTCCAGGTAAGGGTTATGCTCCACCTTCTCCAGGGAGGTTTTGAATCCAAGGCGATTCGCCAGGGCAGCGGTTAAGGTGGACTTTCCAACTCCGACAGTGCCGGCTACCGTAATAATCGCGTCGGACGGGATATTGTAATCATTCATTGTATAAGCTCCTTTACTTGTGCAGCAATCTGGGCAAATTGCTCCGGATACTCGACAAAATCAACCTCGCTGCCGTTAATCGTGACAATGACGGTAGAAGGCTCACGGACGGCCAGAGAAGCCATCGCCGTATCGTAATCCTCGATCAGTTGCTGCAGATAGGCTGGGTCGATTTGCCCCTCGAAGGCTCGTCCGCGTTTGCTGATGCGGTACAGCAGCGTATCCAGATCGGCCCGGATATACAAAATGATATTCGGCTTGGGCAGATCGTCGGTTAGAATGTGATAAATCTGGCGGTACTTCTCTCGCTTGATCCCCTTGAGCGTGCGCTCGGCGAAGATCAGGTTTTTATAAATATGATAATCCGAAATGACCGGCTTATCCTGTGCAATGTACTGCAGATCCGTATCTTCAAGCTGCTTGTAACGGTTGCAGAGAAAGAACATTTCCAGTTGAAAGCTCCACTCGTCTATATTTTGATAAAACTTGTCCAGAAATGGGTTCTCTTCTACGATTTCTTTCAGAATGGGGATGTGCAGTTCGTTTGACAGCATGGAAGCAAGCGTAGTTTTTCCGGCTCCGATCGGTCCCTCCACTGCAATAAACGGGCCTCGTTTCATAAGTTCCTCCTCGTGCGGGCATTGCTCGTAACAGCTTTAATCCTTGCAAAATAAAAAGACTCAAACATTGTACCACACGAGACGGGATTAGCAGATATGTAAATTGTTCTTTTGTTGTGAGGCGCTCCGAGAACGAAGCATTCCTGCAATCGCTGTCGACCCTCCGGGCCGAAGGCGAACGCTTCGCTTTTCCGGAATTGCTTCGTTCTCTCCGCTGCTGCGTGCGTCTCCAAACTTAAAATAAGCAGAAATCGCTAGTCTCTTGCGAATTCTTATTTAGAACAAAAGTCGAGAATAGGAGCGAGTTTCCCCTGTTCTCGACTTTTTGACTGCTGCGTGTCTGATTCTGCTTATTTAGCCGCATACGTCCATTCATTTTAGCTCACGGGCTGTGCGCTTTTTGATCGGACCTTCGACAAGGCCGAACATCAAGGCCAGCACATGTACGGCCAGGTTTGGTGCCGCCAGCCTTGGAGGTGGCTTGATTTATCCTAATCCATTAAAACTTTAGATTCAGTTCTAAATTTTTCATAATCAGTTTCTTTCAATAACAATTTTTCCGAATCAAATAAAAAATAAGTTGGGTAATTCTTCACATCATATTCCTCTATAAGGTTTTTCACTTCGGATGAGGAAGCCTTAAGTGCACCCAGCACAGAGATTTTTAGCACATTATCATTATAAAACTCACTAAGTCTACGAGTCTCAGCAAGCCAGTCTTCATCTTTCACTACAGAAATTATTGAAAATGTCTCTGGCCCCAAGGAGTAGAATTCTCTGATTTCTACTACTCTTTGATTTTGGCATCCAGTCAGTAGAATAAGACAAATAAATAGATACTTTACCCAATAAATAATTTTCATTATATCAGTCCCCTATTGAAAGTATATCTGACCTCTACCCTGTTTCTATTTGCGAAGACTCGTCTCCTCGCCTTTAATAAAGCAGAAAAAAGCGACCACACTCGATCGCTTTTTGCTCGTATTTTTAAGTTTCAGTTTTTTCTATACAATATGTTTGAATAATCGCAGCCAATTCTTGAAATTCGTATGTATGATTTACCCTATCTACAGTGAAGTCTTCAGCTTTTTGAGGATCCATCTTAAAGTAGAAGCTGTTGTAACGCAGAAATATAACAAGTGCTGTAAAAGCAGTCCGTAATGGCTATGACTTCTGGGATGGGTACATACCGAAGCGGTGTCATCTATCTTTGAGGCCGTGCAAAGTTTGATCATACTCACGAATTACCTCAGCCAAAGAATCCATGAAGTCCTCACTAATCCCATTAGGGAGCGACGCTTTTGTTGATTTTCTGATAATGATTTCTTGAGTAGACTTGTCTACATCAATACTGACGATGTCGCCTTGATCCAACCCTATTTGTTTCAGAGCATCGGTCATTGTTATACCCAAACTATTACCAAATTTCGTCACTTTCCGCTCCATTTCAACCACCCTATTCATCCAACTCCTCCATATCATCTTATTCAACAGTTATAACAATGATACAATGCAGGATTAGATGTGTATATTCATTTGTTCTTAGAGACGGGAGTTGACCTTCCCCTTGTATGGAAAGTTTATAATAAGTCCAACGTCACGCGTGATAATTCAGTAAGAAAGGAAAGTGCCATGTTTAAGATCAGTGATTTTTCCAAGCTTAGTCAAGTACCCGTCAAAACACTTCGCTTCTATGACCAGCTTGAACTGTTTAAGCCTGCATATACGGACAAACATAACGGTTACCGTTACTATACCAGCGACCAGCTTCTTCTATTACACCGCATTCTGGCGTTTAAAGATCTTGGATTTACGCTTGAGCAGATTAAACAGCTTCTTCATGATAACGTGACCCCAGCAGAGATGCGCGGGATGTTCCGGCTCAGACAGGCGGAGGTGCAGTCCTTGATACAGTCCGAGATCGAGCGGCTGAAGCGAATTGAGTTGAGGCTGGAGTTGATCGAGCGCGGAGGTCTCCCCCACCATGAAGTGCTAGTTAAAAAGATCGATTCGTTCATGGTGGCATCGATGAAGGAGACAACGAGCCGCGCTTGCATACCAGGCTTGTTCGAAGAAATCGATTGGTATTTAAGGCGGAACGGGGTGCCGATATATGTACCCCATATGGTCGTATGGCATAATTGTCCGGAATGTGAGAGCAGCATCAATCTGGAGGTTGCCTGTCCGATTCCTCAACCACTTCCGGATACGGACCGGTTTAAAACCAGGATGCTCTCGGAAATAACCGTTGCATCGGTTACTCACATCAGCCGTCCCGACAAGGACACGCCTGTAAGCATCGATCTCGGTTCCTGGATCGAAAAAAAAGGATACCGGATTAGTACGGACTTGCCGAGCAGGGAACTGTATTTGGCGCCGCAAGAGGGTAGTGAATCGCAATACGTAACCGAAAGCCAGATGCCGATTATGTTCGGCTGTCAGGAGGGGTAAGTAATGGGGAATTTTGAAAACCAATTGAGCACTCACCCAAACGGTAATACCAGACCAGGAAGAAAAGCTGTTTTATGGCTGTTAACGATAGCTGTTTTTGTGATTGGCACAGCCGAGCTTCTTCCTATGGGACTTTTGCTGCCGATCGCCAACGAAACAGGCACGTCAATTGCAGCTACAGGAATGCTGGTTACAGGATACGCACTTGGCGTCGTATTTGGCGGTCCGCTGTTGTCAGCGATGACCGGAAGGCTCCCACGGAAAACCTTGATAATCGTATTTATGAGCGTATTCATAATTGGCGGCATCGTCTGCACGGCTTCTACTTCCTATGAGATGCTGATGTTGGGGAGAATCATCAGCTCCTTGGCGCACGGGACGCTATTCGGCGCGATCGTCGTCACGGCCAAGGATTTGGCTTTGCCGGGGAAGGAAGGACAAAGTGTCGCCATGGTTGGCTCGGGACTGACCGTAGCGGTCATACTCGGCGCTCCGATCGGCACTTTTCTCGGACAGCAATTTGGCTGGCGCTTTCCTTTTCTTGCTATCACTTTGCTGTCGGGGGCAGTCCTGCTGGGGATGATAAAGCAAATTCCTTCATTGCCGCGCGCGGAAAGCAGTTCATTGCCGGGTCAGCTGCGTACCGTCAGCCGTCCAGCCTTCCTGCTGGTCCTTCTTATCATCGTATTCGGGACCGGAGGAACCTTTGCCGTATTCACTTATATTACGCCCATTCTGGAACGAATATCGGGTTTCTCCGGTGGTTCGGTGACCATCATTTTGCTTATTTTCGGTGCGGGGGCGCTGATAGGCAACGTGATCGGAGGCTGGCTGGCCGACCGGAAGCTCTTGCCTACGTTGTTTGGGGGGATGCTGCTGCTTGCCACTTCAATGGTATCACTCACCTGGACGAGTCAATATAAAGCCGCCGCCATCATCACCATCTTCATCTGGGGAGTCGCCGCATACAGCATTATTGCGCCGCTTAACATTCGCTCTCTTCAGAAGGCCGGTGATGCTCAGGAGCTGGCGTCAACCCTTAATATTTCTGCGTTTAATATGGGCAATGCAATCGGAGCGTTCGTCGGAGGGATGGTGATTGATGGCATACTGGGACTGGCTGCCGTACCGTGGACCGCTTCGCTCATTACATTGGTTGGAATCGTATTGACCGTATGGAGCGCTATGCTGGATCAGCAGGGGGGAAGCGCAAAGCCATTATCCCAATAAGCAAAAAGTTTCGCGCCGTAATAACACTTTACTCGAAAGGGATATAGAGGATCGCATAATGCACGCTCATTTGTAAGGAGGCGATTCGTCCCTCCAGTTTCGGACGCGTTCCCGGCATGCCTTATTATCCTCAGGAGATATATTTCAGACTATATTTCTTTATTATTGCATTTGTCGCCGTAGGTTTAGCCAATAAAGGGACTGTTCAAGATAAACACATTTAAAGCCCCCCCTCCCGAGAGGCCACTGAAAAACATAGTTTTTCTGAGCTCCAGAAGAGGATTCATCAAAAAAAGACGGCATTTCATTCAGAAATACGTGAATGAGTGCCGTCTTTTCGCTTGCTGTCATGGGATTAAAAGAGGATTATTCCTCCATCAGCTTCAATACTCGTTTTAGGTTCACTGCAAATATGCCTTTACTAAACAATCCCTTAATCGCGTTCCCTGCAGCGATAGCGCCTTCCGTGCCGTACTTCCCGGCCTGCTTCATGCCCGGAATCGGTACGAAGCTTAGCGAGGCTCCGATCCCTTCCGCCCAGCGCTCGGAGACGGACAGCTGCTCTCCTGTCACCAGATTCACTCCGGTAAACGCCTGCTGGAAGCCTTTCACAGTGCCTACTCCTGGGATCATGTCCACCAGGAAGTCTCCTCCCCTAAGCATCCAGGAGTCCGCATCCCGGCTTAAACCGAACGGATCGACGTAAGAGATCGGGTTGCCGTTTACATAAGCATAACGGTTAAGCGTCGGCGTATCCGTAACCGTGCCTGTCACAACGTCCCGGTTGATGAACCGTTTGATTTCCGGGTTATAGTAGCGTGCACGCATATGGTACAAACCGTTCGCATCCGTCATGACGCCATCACGGCCGTTGTATAGGAATGGCTGTGTTGAATTGCCTTCATGGGAAAACAATTCACCATACGCTCCATATTCATACGTATCCGTCACTTCACCTGCTGCATCGGTCAGCGCCACGGTGCTGCCGCGGCGGTCGTAGTGGTACGTCTGGTAGGCACCGGACATATCTTCACGGCCCAACAAGCCAACTCCATATACATAGTACCCGAGTACATTGCCGTTTTCCGCTGATTTCTCATAAAACACCTGAATAAGGTTCGTACAATGACTACAGCTAAAATCCTAGAATGATATTAGGCAATTTCATAAATGAGTGAAAATTAGTTGCTTGGAACATCAAATTTGTATAGTTAGATTATGATTACCAGCTGATCCTCAACAAAAAAGAAACCTTGAAGGGCACGAAGCCATCAAGGTTTAGAGTAGTTATTCTTCTTTAACTCATTTCAAAAAAACAATGTACCAATACTTCAAATAGTTTTGCTCATTTTTTTCATTTTTTAGGAAATGATTCAAAACTATTGGCTAGTATGATTAGAGATTCAAGTCAAGCATGAAGCTAGGTAATATCATAATTTGAAATACTGGTTCGTTGGTATCTTGCCTAAAGAAACTTAGCTTCTCCTTGTCTGCTTTTATTTCTTGGACATTATTTAATTCAACTTCAAATATCGGTCTATCTTTTCCTTTATACTCCAACCTTGCAGTTGCAAATTGGTCGTACACCGAGAAATAGAGGGTTAATTCAAAACCAATTTTGTCCTTAATCCTGTAAGAGTATATCTCCGCATCAGCATCAATTATTATCGGTTCACTACAAAACAACTCAAGCAGTAAATATTCATCGTATTTTATTGCCATGCGCTACCCTCCTCATTTCGGAATTTCGGTACGAAGCTTAGCAAGGCTCCTATCCCTTCCGCCCTCATGGTTGGGATTGGATTCATATTGCAGGCAGCGCCTTACGGCCCTTAACTTTATTTTAGATGAAATTGGGCTTCATTTGGACATTACAAAAACTCCCATCATGATAGAAGTAGAGTTTTGTTTTTTTCTACTGTCTACTATGATGGGAGCATATCAGCCCTCAAGGTCTTTCTTTCATTTATGTCTGCTCTCGAAATATAACATTCAGACTTCTTTATACGGGTATTACATGGGTTACGTGTGCTATCGGTTGAATGAAGGGTTTATTCGGCACTGGGTAGACCCTCCATTAAAATGTTAAGATTTTCCCAACCTTATCACCACAATATTCCCTGAGTTACCAAAACAAGATGCATGATACAACCCATCATAAATGTCCTCTACTCGATAATCACCTACAAATATATTATCAGCCGCCTTTTCATCATAAGCATACCGGACAAGTATTATTGCAAGCTGTTCAATGGATTTTTTTTCCATAAACTCCTTGATATTTTGACCAAACTGTTTGATTGGTTGAGGTATTTCATTAAATTCAAACCATTCATCAAATTCACCTATAAATTCTTGATTAACAAGTTCGACAGTAAATTTATTTAGAAATTCATTCAGATGGGACAACTTTCTTCCGGAAATCTCTCTTTCTTGAAGCAACTTAAAATCATCACTTTTACCAAAAGATGGTAGTAGGAATGATAAAACATCTCCGCACTCATTCGCTTCAAACGACAAAAATTGAGTACAATCGAAAAGTACATCAGCCATCACTTCACCCCTAAAGGAAGGATGGCATAAAGACTGCCATCCCAATATAATATTATCTACTATACTTACCATTATTCAGGTAATCGTAAAGCTGACTAACATCCTTCTTACCTGGTGTAGTCACCCCGCCACCCTGAGTTTTAGAACCCTGTCCACCAAAAATCTCACCATTTTTGTTCACATTCCTTGTTGGTTGATGTACGTGTGGCGATAAACCTGCATGGGAATCTGAACCAAACCTTTTGAATTGCCCGTCGGAGTTAGAACCACGTGAATTGTTATTAAAGCCTTTTGAATTAGTGTGTAGTGTTGTTTCTTTATCAGCCGGGACATTTTTCTTCACAAACCCATCAAAAGTTCTTTCACCAGGTAGCGGCTTATACCCTCTAGTTTCGAGACCTTTTCCCATCCCCTCAGCAAACATCTGCAAATCCAGCTTGTATCTCAGTGGGGTTGGGGGTGCTTCTTTTGTACCCTTACTAAACAATCCCTTAATCGCGTTCCCCGCAGCGATAGCGCCTTCCGTGCCGTACTTCCCGGCCTGCTTCATGCCCGGAATCGGTACGAAGCTTAGCGAGGCTCCGATCCCTTCCGCCCAGCGCTCGGAGACGGACAGCTGCTCTCCTGTCACCAGATTCACTCCGGTAAAGGCCTGCTGGAAGCCTTTCACAGTGCCTACTCCTGGGATCATGTCCACCAGGAAGTCTCCTCCCCTAAGCATCCAGGAGTCCGCATCCCGGCTTAAACCGAACGGATCGACGTAAGAGATCGGGTTGCCGTTTACGTAGGCGTAACGGTTAAGCGTTGGCGTATCCGTGATCGTGCCTGTCACAACGTCCCGGTTGATGAACCGTTTGATTTCCGGGTTATAGTAGCGTGCACGCATATGGTACAGGCCGTTCGCATCCGTCATGACGCCATCACGGCCATTGTACAGGAATGGCTGCGCTGTATTGCCTTCATGGGAAAGCAATTCACCGTAAGGACCATATTCATACGTATCCGTCACTTCACCTGCTGCATCGGTCAGCGCCACGGTGCTGCCTCGGCGATCGTAATGGTACGTCTGGTAGGCGCCGGACACATCTTCACGGCCCAGCAAGCCAAGTCCATATACATAGTACCCGAGTACGTTGCCGTTTGCATCCTTTTCCATCAGAACCTGAGACAGGTTGGCATGCGGGTTGATCACATACTTGGTGGTCACTCCATCTATCGTCACCGAAGTACGCACATTCTCACTGTTATAACCGTAGTTTACGCCCCAAATGAGGGTAAAGCTACTTTAGTATAGCCGTCGATTCATTCGTCACTGGGGTGAAAAATAAAGACCTTGAGGACTGCCGCCCTCAAGGTCTTTATTTCATTTATGTCTGCCCTCGAAATATAACATCCAGACTTCTTTATACGGGTATTACATGGGTTATATGTGTTATTGATTGACTGATGAGTTTATTCGGCACTGGGTAGCCCCCACCAGAAATAAGCCCTGAAAGGCATGTAGCCATTCAGGGCAATTATTTAATTACAATAGCCAGTAACAGATTGAATAAATCCTGATTCAGCCTTAATTAGGGCATTAACCGTTCCAGTAATTTTAACTACAATTAAATCGACTTCATCCTTGAAGATTTCAATATTTGCGTTGTAGTCAAATGAACCAGAACTTAGTGTGATTTCTTGAATAGCCGACAAGTCAATTCTAACAGCAACAGTATTGTCCCCTAGTTCCACCCACTTCTTGGGTGGTCTTTCGGCATAATAAGGCATATCAAATTTAACTGCAACAACACGTCCTTCATCATGGATGTTTACTTCAGCAATACGAACGTCCTTAAGTTCAGGTACTTGTTCATACAAACTTACTAAAAAGTTGTTTCTTTCCAAAACTTCAAACCACACGTCTTAACCACCTCTATTTATTAAATGGATAATGCTCCATCGTACCTGGAACTTTACCTGTCCGGGTATTATCGGCAGGTCTTACATTGAAATGTGGACCTTGCCCACCTTTTTGGTGTCCTGCACTATGGTCTTGAATTACAATCTTTTTACCGTCCTTATTAGTGTAAACATACTCTCTAGTGCTAATAACTTTTCCATTTGAATCTTTTATTACATGTCCGCCCTCATGTTGTGCTGAACGCATATCTACTCGTTTTACCGCTTCAGGTTGTTGACTTCTCGGTATGCCTGCGTCTCTTTTGGCTTGATTTAGAGCACCGTTACGGCTAACTTCTCCCGTCCCCCCACCAAATATCTGCAAATCCAGCTTGTATCTCAGTGGGGTCGAGGCAGCTTCTTGTGTCGCTTCTTTTTTAAACAATCCCTTAATCGCGTTCCCTGCAGCGATAGCGCCTTCCGTGCCGTACTTCCCGGCCTGCTTCATGCCCGGAATCGGTACGAAGCTTAGCGAGGCTCCGATCCCTTCCGCCCAGCGCTCGGAGACGGACAACTGCTCCCCTGTCACCAGATTCACTCCGGTAAACGCCTGCTGGAAGCCTTTCACAGTGCCTACTCCTGGGATCATGTCCACCAGGAAGTCTCCTCCCCTAAGCATCCAGGAGTCCGCATCCCGGCTTAAGCCGAACGGATCGACGTAGGAGATCGGGTTGCCGTTTACGTAGGCGTAACGGTTAAGCGTTGGCGTATCCGTGATCGTGCCTGTCACAACGTCCCGGTTGATGAACCGTTTGATTTCCGGGTTATAGTAGCGTGCACGCATATGGTACAGGCCGTTCGCATCCGTCATGACGCCGTCACGGCCGTTGTATAGGAATGGCTGCGCTGTACTGCCTTCATGGGAAAGCAATTCACCATACGCTCCATATTCATACGTATCCGTCACTTCACCTGCTGCATCGGTCAGCGCCACGGTGCTGCCGCGGCGGTCGTAGTGGTACGTCTGGTAGGCACCGGACATATCTTCACGGCCCAGCAAACCAACTCCATATACATAGTACCCGAGTACGTTGCCGTTTGCATCCTTTTCCATCAGGACCTGAGACAGGTTGGCATGCGGGTTGATCACATACTTGGTGGTCACTCCATCTATCGTCACCGAAGTACGCACATTCTCACTGTTATAACCGTAACGCACGCCCCCTGCTTCAAGCAGGCGGTTGCGGGAATCATACGTGTAGGCCTGCGTCGTGCCCTGCAGCGGACCGGAGATCATATTACCGTCCACATCATACAGCACCGGTTCCCCATTCATGGTAGCGATCCGGTTATCCGCTGTATATGTCAGATTAAGGTCAGTCAGCGGAGTATTCGGACTGTACACATCTTCGCTGACGCTGCTGTCTGCTTCTGCTTCTGCTTCCGGTGCCGGAGACAGCCCAGGACCATATACATCAAAGGTCACAGAATCCAGCTCTGCCGCTTGAACCCCACCGGTTTCGGAAATGACATTGCCTGCAGCGTCATAGGTAAATACATAATCCGTAATGCTTGTGCCATCCGCTTTGGTATCGGACAAGGTCAACAGACGTCCATTCGCATCATACGTGCGGAACTCTGTGCTTCCATCCGGACGACGGGTCGAGGTCAGGCGTCCGTTCTTGTCATAAGCATAGCTTGTAGTACGGCCCGCCCAATCCGTGACCGTGCGCATTCTGCCTGCACCGTCATAGGTGTAAGACACCGTCTTGCCATCCGGATAGGTCAGCGCGGTTAACTGGCCTGCCGCATCATAAGTATACTTGATCGTATTGCCGTCCTGATCCGTGTACGCTGTCACCCGGTTCAGAGCATCGAACTTGCGGGTAATAGCCTGTCCTTCGCCGCTGACGGTCGTTACATTGCCATTAGCATCATAATCATAGGCTACACTGCCGTCAGGATCGGTGAATTTCGTGAGCTGGCCTGCAGCGTCATATTGATACGCTACGTTCTGGCCGCGCTTGTTCGTTTCGCCTTCCATCAAGCCGATGGCATTGTATCTGTACGTATGCACGCCTCCGGCGGCATCCGTCTCACTGACAACCCGTCCGACCGGATCATATTTGTACATCGTCGTATTTTGGTTAGGATCTGTCACTTCGGTCAGTCTGCTCAAAGCATCAAAGCTTTGGCTGGCTGTTCCCTGCATCGGGTCGGTTACCGAGGCCAGGCGGTTAAGATCATCGTAGGTGAACACAGTCTTGCGGTTCAGCGGATCGATGCTCTCCGTCAGCCTGTTCAGCATATCGTAAGAGCCGCCGTAGGCCAGCTCCAGTCCATCCTTGATCGTAACCGGGTTGCCCGTGCTGTCGTAGGATGCCTGATATACAAGCTGATCAAGGGCATCATACGCCTTAACCAGTCTGTTCAGTTCATCATACACATAACGAACCTGTTCGCCTTCGGCATTCGTCTCCTTTAACACATTGCCTGCGGCGTCATAGGTGTAGCTCATGCGCCTTCCAAGCGGATCAACCGCCCCGGTCAAACGTCCTTCCGCGTCATATTCAAGCGTGATCGTTTCATTCAGTGCATTCGTGACCTTCGTAAGATTGCCGTTGCCGTCATACCGATACTTCGTGGTATTTCCGCGTGCGTCCGTTTCCTCGCTCAGCATTCCTTGGCCGTCATACACATATTTCAAGGTGCGCTTCAATGGATCGGTATAGGAAACCAGCGAATCATTGTCACTGTAGACCGATTTGGCCTGATTGCCTTCTTCGTCGATCTGGCTGGCAAGGCGCCCTGCTTGATCGTAGCCGAATGTCAACGTTTCGTCGGCGGCCGTCGTCACCTGGTTCAGGCGTCCTTCGGCATAACCGTAGGTTGTTTTATTGCCAAGCGCATCCGTAGCGGCAAGCAGAAGACCGTTTTCGTCATATTTGTATGAAGTTTTATTGCCTTGGGGATCGGTTGTTGTCAATAAACGGCCTTTGTCATCATACACATAAGCGACCTTTTTGCCGTCTGGACCGGTTACCCCTGTCAGATTGTTGTTCTCGTCATACGTCATGTTCACAGTCTGGCCCGTATGATCTTTGGCGCCTGTCAAATTACCGTAAGCGTCATAAGTATACTGCACAGTTTGACCCCGTGAGTTCGTAACCTGTGTTCTGTTGCCGTTATTATCGTACACATACTCCGTACTGCGGCCCAATGAATCAATCGACTGAAGCAGTTCATACCGGGCATTATGTGTCCGCTTCAGAGAATGGCCATTACGATCGGTAATGGTCGTGACGAGCTTATTATCCTTTTCTTCATAGCTAAAAGATGTGGAAGCTGAGTTGGCGTCACTTTGCTTGATGATCCGGCCTTCCGTGTCGAACGTATTTTCGAACAGTTGAAGGCCTTCCGTAACCGCAGATACGATTTGATTGTCGGCATTATACGTATATTGTGTCTTATGACCGTCGGCATCCGTAATTTTGGCGAGTCTGCCTTCCGTATCATAAGCGAAGCTTACCTTTCTGCCGGACTGTTCTTCAACAGTCACAATATCGCCTGCTGTGTTATAAGTAAAGCTTAATCCGTCTCCGGTCAGCGGCTCCGTTACCGAAACGAGCTTGTGCGAGTCTGAATACGTAAAAACAAGCTTCATTCCGCCGCGTTCTGCCACAGAACTCAACGTTCCGTCTGCTGCAAACGTATAGACGGTTCCGTCATTCCGCTTCAGCACATAACCGTCGTCACCCGTTTGAGTCAAACGGTCATGCTGCACGGATTTGTCGCTGGAAGTATACGTTCCGTCCGCGCCCTTCACAAACGAATTGAACCGGAAGGCATTCCAGTATACCGCTGCCGCTTTCCCATCTGCAGCCGGTACCACCCGCATTTCATAGTTATGGCTCCAGCCAATGCCCAAAGCACCATCACCCGTAAGCAATGAGTAGTATTGAGCCTGGAAAGGAACGGGTACCGCAGCGTAGGATGTAAGCAGCGTACGGTTCATGATCTGCGCCCCGGTTGCCGTATCAATCGGATCAGCATGAAGCGTCAGCGGATCGTAGCCGCTAGGATCAGCCTTGCGGATGTTGTCAGCCGCTTTTTTGCCTGAAATGGCATCCGACTCTTCCTGGCGTGCGTCTTCATACTTGAAGAATCCATACGGACTGTATACCTGATAGGCTTCCGAGCCCGGGTTGCGAATAATGACCGCTTGAGCTGCAGGTACAGTAAATGGACTTTGTCCTGATTTCTCTTCTTCATCCCCAAACCGGTACATAAAGACCTCTTGGGCTTTAAATGTACGGTCTGCTGAAGTTAAATTGGTTACCTTCAATGCGCTGTTTCCGTTCAAACGCACGTTAACCAGCGCAGGCTCTTCCAATTCCTCTACCTTCATGGCATCGAAGGGACCCCATAGCTCCAATGTCGGTGCAGACGAGCTTGCCTTCAGCGACTGGGACGGCTCCATCGCATAGGAGGTATGACTGCTGCCTTGCTCATAATCCAGAGCTGCTCCGGAAGCATCATAACGAACCCAGTCCGCTGCTCCTTGTGCCGACAGCTTCCAGCTTGCCGTACTTTCGTTGGTGATCTTAACGCTTCCTGTCTCAGTCGGCTTGACGACTCGGAGAGCAGGATTCGCGTGCTCGGAGAATACGAAAGCTGCCGGACTTCCAGTGATCACGGTCGGCTCCGAGCGTTGTCCAGTCAATACAGCATAATAACCCGCCGGCAGCGACAAATCTGCAGCGGAGGTTTTTCTGAAGTAGCTTACAGGCTGCTTCGCTGAATTATACACAGCAACGTCGTAGGTTCCCCGCAAAGATAGTCGCTCCGCCGTACCAGACACATTGGTGACTTTGAGAGTCTTGTCCATCGCCAACGACTTCACAATAAGCTCCTCACCATTCGTTTCCACTACAGCTTCCGTAGGAACTGTCACAGTAACGTTCTCCGTGCCTGTGTTGATGATGACTAGTCTATACGAATCCTGAATATTGCGGGTTGAGCCTGTGCTGTTGTCGTATGAGCTTCGCAGCGTACCCTCTGCGTCATAAATACGATAGCTGTAGGTACCGCTGAGTTTTGCGCTGAATCCGGCAGGCGAAACGTTCACTATGGAATAGCTTTCACCAGGATTCAGTGTCTTGATGGTCACGGGTTGGATTGCCGAATTTTTAATTGTAAAACCATCAAACGGACCCCGTACCGTTAAACTCGAACCGTCGGCCGGAGAAACGACAATCCTATTATCCCGGGGAACACTGGCTGACGCAGCCGTTTCGGAAGCGGCAAATCCATTTACTTCCCCGTCATTTTTATACTGCGCGTAATCGTATGCTCCATCCAGTTTCAAAGGTGTGTACAACCGATTCGTTTTGGGTACAAACTCCAGAATATTTCCAGTAGAGAGGGTACGCTCAAAAGTAACCGGGTTGTCTCTTCTCTGGAACGTAAAGTCTTCAAACGCAGCGTACATCACCATATTGGCAGCATCGACGTTTTGCACAGCCACTTTAACGCCCGGTTCATAAGTGCGGGTCGTTGCGTTGGTAGCATTCGTGTCGTACACATCGAGCATACCGGAGGAATCATACGTTGCCAGATCGTAGGTTCCTGTCGATTTCAATCTGGCTTTCGTCGTTCCGGTGTTGACAGCCTCCATACTTTGTCCTGGAGACAGCTCAAGCTTGGCCAAGGCCGGATTAGCTCTCGATGTAATAGCAAATGCATCGTAGGAGCCTTCAATCGTCACCGGGCCGTTCCCGGAGGCGGATATTGCGGCTTTCTCTCCCTTGGAAGTAGACTGCATCAAATCCTCAATCGCATAGTTCAGATCAAGCAGTTCTCCGTCACTGTTGCGTAATACATTGTCATAGACCCCGTTAAAATACAGATTGAACGATTTGGTTGCATGCTTGTTGACGATATCCACATGCTGTCCAGTATCCAGGTTCTTACGGAAAGTAACCGGATTGACCCGTCCGGCAACCGAGAACACATCAAATGCCCCGTAAGCCGTGATAGGCTGATCTTCAGCATTCATTACAGCCAGCCTTTCCCCTGGACTCACTGATCTTGACAGGGACTGGTTGCGGAAGTAGGTGTTCAGAACGCCATTCGTAAACATGGCATAATCATATTCGCCAGTAAAGTAGACATTTCCATTCCCCGGTCCGGTGTACACCGCCTCCATGCTTTCCCTTGGCTGCAGAACACGCTCGAACAGTGCCGGATGCGTTCTGTCGCTTATTTTGATGGCATCATATGGCCCCTTGATGATCATAGATGAGGAAGAAGCATTGGTCATAGCCAGACGTTCCGCTTCTCTGATGATCTTCAGCTCGGATTCGGTATCCCGGTCAACATCGTCTGCGTCACCTTCTGCATTGTATAACGCAAAGTCATATGTCCCCCCAGGATAAATATAGAAGGATCTTGCCGTTACATTTTTGAAATCCGCACTGCTGCCGGCCGCCAATGTCTTGCTGAAGGTTACCGGATGGCTGCGTTCCTTCATTTCAAATATTTCATAAGCACCATAAACTTCGATCGTTTCGATATCGGTGTTCATGAATGCCGTCTTCTGTCCAGCCGAAATAGATTTAAACCCGGTCAACCGGTCGCGGTTGTACAAGTATGGGCTTCCGTCTTCCGCGTAATCCATCAGGTCATGGATGCCGGAAATCCGAACCTGTTCGGAAAGAGCCGATTTATTCACAAACTCCACACTGCTGCCCATCAAAAGTGTTTTTACAGCAAGCGCCGGTGTTGCACTTGTCTGTGCGGTGGTGACATCATAAGGCGAGAGAACGACCAGCAACGTATTTCCTGTATTGGTTACCGTTGCACGCTCATTGGCCATTAACGCCAGATCACCCGTTGCTTTCCGTCCGATAGAACTCAGACTATCATCCGCGTTGTAGCTGGCCTGATCATAGGTTCCATCCAAATAGACATCAAAACGGTATGGACTTGAGCTTTTCAGTTTCACACTCTGACCCGATTCAAGATACCCTTTATACAAAGCAGGCTCTGTACGGGATGAAATATTAAACGCATCGTAAGCGCCCGTTACTTCCATGTCGGAAAGTCCGCTATTGGTCACAACCATCCATTCTGATGCGGCAATCGAATGACGATCTCCCGTAACCGGATTTCCAAAGCCGCGAACTCTTTTATCCTCATCATACGTCGCGTAGTGATGCTGCCCGTCCACGTTTACATTAAAGGAATAAGCTGCCTTGTTGTCCAGCTTGAGAGATTGGCCGGGGGATAACACCCGGTGGAAAGTAACCTCTGCAGTTCTATCCATAAATCTGAATATCTCATACGGAGCGTAAACCTCTCTGGTCTCTGTTCCGATATTCGTAAATGCCGCGCGTTCCCCAGCCCGAAGATTAAGAAGATCTATGAATGAATCCTCATAGTGGGCGGAAATACCTGTGGCGTTATAGAGAGCATAATCGTATCTGCCTTCCATCTCCAAATGAGCATTGCCGCTGCTGGTATTAAGTGCTTCCATGCTTTCTCCGGGAGAAAGAGAGGAAATAGACAGTGCAGGGTTTATGCTCTTTTCGATTTTGAAGGCTCCTTTTGCCAATGTAACCGTAACCGGAGAGAGATTCCGGTTGGTGACAACTACATAATCATTTTCAAAAATACTGTTACGGGAGTAATCCCCTGTCCAGTCATGCCCGAAATCAAGCACTGCTCCCGTTGAATCATATTCTGCAAAATCGTATGTACTATTGTATTTTTTGCTCGATGTAGGCGGTGTTATTTTCATTCGTAACTCTAAATGCGTCGAAGGCACCAATTACAACGAGGGGAGCATTCCCGCGATTTGTAACAACCAGCCGTTTTCCGGTACCAATCAAGTCAGATGGACTTTTGGCGCTAGTGGAGGACGAATCGACCGTTCCATCCGCCTTATAGACTACGTATTCGTAGGATAAGGTCCCTTCGCTTTCGTAATACACATAAAAGGATTTGCTTGTTATGTTCTCTGCTTCAAGTGTCTCGCCTGTTTTCAGTGTTTCCCGAAACGAAGCAGGAGTTGAGTCTGTGAACGTAAATATCTCGCTGGCTCCGATGAGCTGGACTGTTTGTTGATCTCTGTTGGTTATTACTGTTCCGCCGTTGGCGGGAACCGAGGCAGCTCCACCTCTGTCGTTACGCGCAAAGGAGGTGAGAACCCCGTCTTCGTCGTACTTTGCGTAATCGTTCAACCCGTCGAATGTTACACTTTCGGCAACACTGCTGGAATTATGAACCAATACACTGGATCCGGGGGCGACATTCCTTTTTTGCATAGCCGGTGTTGAGCTGGTTACAAAATTGACAGGCCTTGTCTTGGCAGTAATCGTCACTTCGGATGAGGAAGTGTTGGTTAACACGGCCTTTTGCCCTGAATACAAAGTTACAGTATAGGTTCTCGTGTACTGCCCGCTTGCGGACAGCTTGCCATCCTCCGTATACTTGGCATAATCAAAAGAATCACCTTTCACCGTAAAACTGGTTGTACTGCTGGAAGCTAAGGTTACCGAAACACTCTGACCGCTGTATAGCGTATAAGACTCCGCTTCTGCCGCAAATACCGGGTAATCCTTCAGCCCAATCATCACAAAGAAGGAAATAAGGATCAGCGAAATCAAGCGCATGCTTGTACGAATCATATCTGCTCTCCTTCCTTATCCATCATTACGCTTCGACTGAAAGGAGACATTGGCAAAACCGGCTTCGCCAGACCCACTCTTCTGCAAAATCGTAATTTGTAAATGAACTCTTGCTTTTACCGCATTTCGGGGCGAAGTCGTTTCAGAGTAGAAGCTCTCCCAGCCGCTTGCTTGCGGCAGAATCACTGCATTATGATGCGTGATCAATTTCCCCTTGGCATCGTAATAATTAATGACCACCTTCACTACCGACTGTTCGATGAGCGGTGCCTTGATTAAACCTTTGGTACTGTAGGTCTGTCCGCCCGAAATTTCCAAATCGCGGTACATATTAACCCCACCGGCCCGGTTTGAGCTGGCGCTGATCTTTTGAACGGTCATTTCCGACTGAGGCTGATATACCGATTCTGTAACCGAATACACATCCTGGGCAACAGAACTGTTGCCATCTTCCGCTGCTGATCCGGATTGTGTCTGTTCCTGGTAGACCGCTTCAGTAACTAAAGCAAACTCGGCGTCAACCCCGCTGGTAGCATACGATGTCCATCCGGAAGCAATGTTCGTTGTTGCTCGAAAAGAAGCATTTTCAGTTGGCGTATGAACAGCACTTAACAAATTACCACCTGCATCGTAAGTATAGGTGGTCCTGCCCTTTTCAGACTCTACGGCTGTGAGACGGTTCAGGTCATCATACTCGTACTGCTTGGCCGACACCTCCTGACTGAACGCCCCCAATCCGGATGCTCCAATGAACAAACTGGCAGCAATAAGCGACCTCATCATTTTCTTCAAACGACTCTATCTCCCTTCGAGAAAATAAAAATTTCTTCTTCAGAATGTTTCTGATAAATCTGCACTCTAACCCCCTTTAATAGTAATAAACACCATGTAAAACAAGGACATATTTCCCATGGTAAATAAATCCTCATACCTAGTCAATAGATTTTACAAATCCATATAGCCAGGCTGAATTTATTTTACATCTTGTACTCCTAACCATTGACCCAGGTTAATGGCCCTATATCAAGCCAAAAAAATAACCCCCAATGAATGGGAGTTAGCAAGCACTATAAAATCGGCGACAGCAGCCTGGAGACGGATTCTTTAATTTTAATCCAATTGGGCCGCTTCAAATATTCCTCATAGGTAAGCTGATGGGATACGGCGATGTCCTTTTCGAAAATACGCGCCATATGGCGGGCCATGCCTTCATCGTACAAAAATGCGTTCACTTCAAAATTCAGCCTGAAGCTGCGCACATCAATGTTAGCCGTGCCGACAGAGGCGATTTCCTCGTCCACGACGATGGTTTTCGCATGAATGAAGCCGTTGGTATAGATATAGGCATGGGCACCGATTTTCAGCATCTCGCCAACATGCGATAGGGTCGCCCAGTATACGAACATATGGTCAGGTTTGTCGGGAACCATAATATGAACCTCAACCCCGGACAGAATCGCAATCCGCAGTGCATCCAGCAGACTGGCATCAGGGATGAAATAAGGCGTCTGGATCAGGATCGATTTCTTGGCGGACGAGATCATTTTGATCAGACCGTATTTAATCTGCTCCGATTCCGAATCCGGACCGCTGGTCACAATCTGCATCCCGACGCAGCCCTCCGTGACCACTTCCGGGAACAGGTCCAGCTCATAGCTGATATCATGGTCGCGCGACGCCTGATTCCAGTCCAGAATGAACCGGGTCTGCAGCGCGTACACAGCCTGACCTTGAATCCTTAAGTGAGTATCCCGCCAATAGCCGAATTTAGGATTCAGACCCAGGTACTCGTCTCCGACATTGAAGCCGCCGATATAGCCAATTTTGCCGTCAATAATGACGATTTTACGGTGATTGCGGTAATTCAGCCGCATATTAATCAGATGGAGCTTGGATGGAAAGAAAACCTCCACTTCACCGCCTGCTTCACGGAAGCTGCGGAAGAAGCCTCGGGTTAACGAGCGGGAGCCCAGTTCATCATACAGGACACGTACCTTAACACCCTGCTTCGCCTTTTCCGTCAAGGCCTGCAGCAGCCTTTTGCCCAGAGCATCTCTTCTTATAATATAGTACTGCAAATGGATATAATCCTGCGCATTCTCAATATCCTCAAACAACTGGCCGAATTTATCCCTTCCGTCCGTAAACAGCAGGACTGAATTGTCCTCCGTGTACACCGCCTGGTTGTTGACAAGGTGCATATGAATCAGCTCTCTATAGTCTCTCGTGGCCGGATTGTGGAAGTGAAATTCATCCGAGCTGAGACTGCCCAACTGCCTTTGCAGCACCTTGTCTGTCCCCACCTTATTCAGGTCAGCCCATTGAAACAGATGCCTGCGGGTCAGATTCTGCGCAAACAGCAGATACAGCACAAAGCCGAGGACCGGTATAAAGCTGAGCACCAGCAGCCAGGCCCAGGTCGTGCCCGCATCTCTTCGTTCCTGGAACACAATGAACAGCGAAAAAATAATATTTAATACAATGACAAGGCCAAGCAAAATGGAAGTGATATGCATGCTGCCTCCTCTTACCCTCTTTTCTGTACTTTACACACTCTTTACCGCTTCTGTTCCGTGGTGTGCCGTATCCCGTAACCATTTTATCATGATTGCCACAGAATTCTATTCTGAAGCGTAAGTATTCTACTTTAATCGACCCGGATGTTCAAGTCCTGTACTATCAATATTTTAAAAAAATATATGTTTACCTTCCTGCGGTTATTTGATATTATAATCGCAATAATTCAACTGCGATGAAGAGAAGAGTAAATAAATGCATTCTTTTGCAGAGAGCTCCGTCCGGTGAAAAGGAGTAAAGAATAATTTATTGAAAAAAGACTCAGAGCAATGCACAGGAACCTGCATATATTATAAAGGGGATGGTGCGTCAGGAGCTCCTGTTACAGAGCTAGAGTATAAGCATTTCATTTCATGTTCAATGCCGTACTCGAAGAGGCTGATATGGTGACATATTGGCGAATTTGGGGTGGTACCGCGAGTATACATATCTCGTCCCTAAGACTAATACTGAGTCTTGGGGGTGAGTTTTTTTTATTTATACAAGATAATGCCAATTTAAATGGAAAGGATCTGAACATCGTATGACTGCAAAATTGAAGGTAGGTATCGTCGGAGGTACAGGCATGGTGGGCCAGCGGTTTGTGCAGCTGCTCGATCAGCATCCATGGTTCCAAGTCACAGCCATCGCAGCAAGTGCAAACTCTGCGGGGAAAACATATGAAGAATCCGTGCAAAACAGATGGAAGGTTCCGGGCTCCATTCCGGAAGAAGTGAAAAACCTCGTCGTTCAGGACGCCTCGAAAGTGGAAGAAGTGGCTGGCCAGGTTGATTTTGTTTTTTGTGCGGTAGACATGAAAAAAGAGGAGATCAAGGCGCTGGAAGAGGCCTACGCAAAAACAGGCACACCTGTCATCTCCAACAACTCGGCTCACCGCTGGACACCTGACGTGCCGATGGTCATTCCGGAAATTAACTCGGGGCATATCGAAGTCATTGCCGCCCAGAGAAAACGGCTCGGAACCTCCACCGGATTTATTGCGGTGAAGCCGAACTGCTCTATTCAGAGCTATGTGCCTGCACTTCACGCGCTGCTGGACTACAAACCGACCCAAGTGGTAGCATCGACCTACCAGGCGATCTCCGGGGCGGGCAAAAACTTCACCGATTGGCCGGATATGCTGGATAATGTTATCCCTTACATTGGCGGCGAAGAAGAGAAAAGCGAGCAGGAGCCGCTGCGCATCTGGGGCAGCGTTGCAGGCGGTGAAATTGTTAAAGCCAGTGCGCCTTTAATTACAACACAATGTATCCGTGTACCGGTAACGGACGGACATTTGGCCACAGTATTTGTATCGTTCGAGAAGAAACCTTCGAAGGAAGAAATTCTTGAGCGCTGGCAGCAGTTTACAGGACGGCCACAAGAGCTGGGGTTGCCGAGCGCGCCGAAGCAGTTCATCACATATTTCGAAGAAGAGAACCGACCGCAAACCAAGCTGGACCGCGACCTTGAGCACGGAATGGGCATTTCCACGGGCAGACTGCGCGAGGATACGCTCTATGATTACAAATTTGTGGGACTGTCGCATAACACCCTGCGTGGCGCGGCAGGCGGCGGCGTGCTGATCGCCGAGCTGCTGAAAGCGGAAGGTTACATTCAGGCGAAATGAAACAATTAACTGCGGAAAGACAAAACAGCAAGCATCCCGGTGAACGGGGGCTTGCTGTTTTTTTTATTGAGGCCATCAGATGTTACGCTACGATGTTAATGAGTGCTGGCCTGCAGATCATATTCATTTACCGTTGCTCCGTTGCGTGCGTATAACCAAGTGCTGCGTTTATCATGGCAGTATCAAAATAGTATGGAAATGCTTCGATAACCAAATCATCCTTAATTTTTAAAATTTGAGCGAAAGGTAGTCGGACTTCTATTTCAGTTTGCCTTGCCGTAGCCACTAAAGTCACTTCCATCCGAAAAGCAACATTCAGGGAATATCGGCATGATCGATGTTGCGGAAAGAAAGATAAGCCACCAGTACCCCCAACAGGGCTAAGGTCAACGGGATCGCAATAATCGAGCTAAGGCTGAAGCCCATATTATTGGACGAAATCACCGCAACAATAATAATTGACGAAACAATCGTCGCCGCCTCCGATTTCCGGCGCATCCCAAACGCCAGCGGCAGCAGGCTCATGCCGGCAGCAGCCAAAGCCTGAACCGCCGACCCCAGGTAATGCTGAAACAGGCTTCCCGACGTCATCACCATAGGAATGTCCCCAGCCATCCGGTTAACAAACAGCATAACCGTGCTGATCAGCAGGTTGGAAATGACAATGTTGATAAATGTCCATACGGCCACAATGATCAGCTTCGCAAAAATAATCTTTTTACGGCTTACCGGGTACGTAAACAGCAGTTCCATCGTTCTGTCCTTATATTCCCGGATAATCAGTCTGGATAGAAGCACAGAAGCATAGACAACAAAGGTGATACGGGTCAGAACATCGATTATTTTCAGCATCTCCGCATCGTTGGGAAAGACCTGTTCCAGGGTATCGTCCACAAACAAGACAAGCAGCATTAAACCTGCAATAATGGCATAGGCGATAAGCGCTCCCCATACATAGCCGCTCTTCCGTCCCTTCATCAACTCAAGCTTAATGAGATGCAGCATGTTCTTCACCTCCTCGTACAGCTTCCAAAAAGTACTCCTCCAACGTGCGGCTGCGGCGGTTAATGGCTTCAATCGGCACGTCACGGGTGATGAGTTGCCTGGAAAGCTCGCTCTGTGAGAGTGTCATATCATATATTTTCAACTGCTTATCTCCGGATATCTTGAAATTATGGATATTCAGATCATGCTCCAGCACGTAGGCTGCCCTGTTGACATTAAGCGTGATAATCTCCACATACTCTGTCTGGGTGCTGCGAATCCGCTCCATGGACACTTCCTCGATGAGGCGGCCGCTGTTGATCACACCAATCGTATCCGCGATCTGTTCAATTTCCCCTAGAATATGGCTGGATATGAGCAGGGTGATCCTGTACTCATCGCGCAATCGCTTAAACATGCTTCTCATTTCCAGGATTCCGTTCGGGTCCAGACCATTGATCGGCTCATCCAGAATGAGCAGCTCCGGCTTGGTCGACACCGCGCGTGCGATGCCCAGACGCTGCTTCATGCCAAGTGAATATTGATTCACAGGCTTGTGACGCGCGTTGCTTAATTGGACCAGGTCCAGCGCCTCTTGTATCATTTTGGGATTATGCATTCCCATGTATTCACAGTGCAGCTCTAGATTACGCTGTCCTGTCAGGTTTCCGTAAAAGACCGGGGTCTCAATGATATGGCCAATGCGTTTGAACGGTTCCGTTGCTCCGGGAGTCAGTCGTTCGCCGAACAGCTCTATCTCACCATCTGTTGGTTTAATCAAATTCAACAGCATTCGCATCACTGTTGTTTTGCCTGCACCGTTCGAGCCAAGGAATCCGTAAATCTCCCGCTCCTTCACGGTCATGCTCACACCTGAAATGACGGTACTGCCGCCAAATTGCTTCGTTAAATTACGTGTCCTGATCATGTGCTCATTCGCCTCATTCCTCATTTTGTCCTTGAAATGATCATACTGCGGCAAATGTTCTTTTTTATTAACCGATCCTTACGAATTTCTTACTTTGTTTCCTTAGCAGTCTTGAGCTTCACTGTAAAAGTGGTATGTATGCCCGGATGGCTTTCCAGCTCGATGACGCCTCCCAGACGCTCCACCAAACGCTTGGTGATCGTCAAGCCTAGGCCACTGCCCTGCACCTCCCGGTTGCGAGAATCCTCCAGCGTATACAAGCGCTCAAATACACGGCTCTGCTCCGTTTCCTGTATGCCCTTGCCGCGGTCCGTGACCTCCATCCGGATAGTTTCTCCTTCTGTTCGCACCGTCAACCCCAGGAATAAACCGTCCGCCCCATAACGTATTGCGTTCGAGATCAGATTATCCAGAATACGCCGCAGCGCTTCGGCATTCGCATAAACCCAGACTGGCTTGTCCGGAATATTAATAGCCACCTCAAAGCCCCGATGTGTCAGGATATCATAATAGGCCAGTATGGTTTGGCGGCAAAGGTCCGCCACGTCCAGCCGTTCGAAGAAAAGCTGATAATCCCCCGCTTCCAGCTTGGCCAAATCAAAAAATTTGTTCATCAGCTCCAGAACGTCCAAAGACTTTTGATGAATCTTGCCTAGTAGCCGCTCCCGCTCTGCTGCCGGCATATCACTGTCCCTTGAGAGCGCTTCAGCATATCCGAGCACTACGGTCAGCGGTGTTTTCAGATCATGTGAAATATTCGCCAGCATTTTGCGCATGGCCAGCTCGGTTCTGACATAATCATCCGCCGACCTGCGCGCGTAATCCAGCAGCTCATTCGTCCCTTGCAGCACACTTCGCAGCTCGGGAGAGCTGGTTACGACTTGGATATGCCCGCGATCCGCCTCATGAACAAGCTGTTCCAGGCGATTGGCCAAATAAATCAGCTCCCTGCGTTGAGTACGGTTCTTCAAGTGATTCATCAGGAGCAGCACCAGTAATAGACAAATGAGCATCAGCAAAATCCAGCTCACGTTACAGCTCTCCCAGCTTGTAGCCGATTCCCCACAAGGTGCGAATGATTTTCGGATTGGACGGATCATCCTCGATCTTCTCGCGAAGTCGCCGCATATGAACATTGATGACATTCTCGTCGCCATAGTACTCCTCGCCCCACACCGATTGGTAGATCTGGGCTTTCGTGTACACCCGTTTCGGATGCTGAACGAACAGCTTGAGAATTTGAAACTCCTTCGCTGTCAGCTTCACCGGTTCACCGGATTTGGTCACGATAAAGTTGTCCGGGTCTACACCCAAAGACCCCACTGTGATGACTCCCTGCTCCTGCCCGGCTGCGCCCGGGGCCGAATCTGCATATTCTGTAGCCCGGCGAATAGCGGCCTGCACCCGCGCAGACAGCTCCATCAGGGAGAACGGCTTCGCGATATAGTCGTCAGCACCGAATCTCAAGCCTAGCGCTTTATCCACCTCCCCATCCTTCGCGGACAGCATCACAATCGGCACCCGGCTCACGGAACGAAACTTTTGCAATAAATCAAGCCCGTTGCCTCCCGGCAGCATAATATCCAGCAGGATCAAATCAAATCGGCCCGAATCAAACCGCGCCGCCGCTTCTCCCGCATCCTTGGCGGTTTCAACCCGGTAGCCTTCCTTCGTCAAATAATCCACAACCATTTCGCTGATCGAGGCATCATCCTCAACCAGCAGCAACTCGCCAAGCATTCTGTCGGCCTCCTCTGGAGAAACACCTTATTTTTTCGAAAATATATTGAATAGTTTACATTTCCACAGGTTCAAGTATACTGAGCCCCTGTGATCGAGGCAATGCAGTACACAATATAGTGATGGATATGTTGTATATAATAATGATAAAATAAAGTCAAAAAAAAGCTATATAAAGGGAGTGTGTGGCAATGCAAATCAAACCCTCCAGTACGATACGTCAGGACTACAACGGTTTTTCGAAATTTTGCCATGAAATAGATGAACCTGTTGTTTTAACCCGTAACGGAGAAGCAGATCTAGTTGTCATGAGTCACGATGCTTATCGGCGCATGGAGGCGCGAATTAAATTACAATCGAAGCTTCTTGTTGCTGAAAAGCAAATTGCCGATGGCGAGGAATTATTAGACCATGACGAGGTCATGGCACGAATGCGGAGGAAAATAAATGCCGCAGAAGAAATTTAAAATAAAATACACTCCAGCAGCGGTCGATGATATGGATGAAATTTTTTCGTATATTGCTCAAGAGAATCTGGCTTGGGCTGAAAAAATGCTATCAAAGTTAAGTAGTAAAATCGGCGGACTTGCGGAGTTTCCCAACATGGGTTCAGTTTTATCTGAGGATGACTTTGTCTTAATTCAGCGTGGTTATCGCTTTATCGTTGTCTCCCCCTATCTGGTTTTTTACAGAATAATAGATGATACAGTTGTTATTCATCGTATTCTCCATGGTCGGAGAGATTATCTGCGGAACTTATTTTCATAACACTTAAAAAAGGTTGGGAACAGATGAACTTACTCCTGTTCCCAACCTATTGGACGATCAGAGGTCGCAGCTAAATTAAGCCGCGACCCTTTTTACTTTCCCCAAGTAGGCATAAGCACGCAGCAGCGGAGAGAACGAAGCAATTCCGGAAAAGCGGAGCGGTCGCCTTTGGCCCGAAGGGTCAACAGCGATTGCAGGAATGCTTCGTTCTCGGAGCGGACAACCGTCGCTCTATGCCTACACCATCACCTTACAGATATCATTCGTAAATTCAACAGGGTCCTGAATCGGCAATCCCTCGATCAGCAATGCCTGATTGTACAGCAGGCTGGTATACAGACCCAGCTTCGTCTTGTCATGCTCATAGGCATCCTTCAAGGACTTGAACACATCATGGTTGACGTTGATTTCCAGCACCTTGTCAGCTTGGACATTCTGGCTGTCAGGCATCGCCTGCAGAATTTTCTCCATTTCGATGGACAGCTCACCATCCGCCGTCAAGCAAACCGGATGGCTTTTCAGGCGTTTGGAAGCACGGACACCCGTCACTTTACCGTCCAGCAGCTTTTTCATTTCCTCGAACAGCTCTTTATGCCCGTTCTCTTCCGTTTCAGATGCCTTGTCTTCCGTATCGGCCTCAATGCCCAGATCTCCACTGGATACCGACTTGAAGGCTTTCTCCTTGTAGGTGCCGATTACCTTGATGGCGAATTCGTCAATATCGTCGGTGAAATACAGAATCTCATAACCTTTGTCAGCCACAAGCTCGGTCTGCGGCAGCTTCTCAATCCGCTCAACGGAAGTTCCGGCAGCGTAATAGATATACTTCTGATCTTCAGGCATTCTGGAAATATATTCGTCCAGGCTAACCATCTTCTTCTCTGTAGAGGAATAGAACATCAGCAGGTCCTGCAGCACATCCTTGTTCATGCCATAATCGTTATAGACACCAAATTTAAGCTGTCTACCGAAGGAAGTATAGAACTTCTCGTACTTCTCCCGCTCATCCTTCAATAGGCTAAGCAGTTGGCTTTTAATTTTGTTCTTGATATTTTTGGAAATCAGACTGAGTTGGCGGTCATGCTGCAGCATTTCCCGAGAAATATTCAAGGATAGGTCCTCGGAATCAACCATGCCTTTCACAAAGCTGAAATAGTCAGGTAGCAGGTCTGCACATTTGTCCATAATCAGGACGCCGTTGGAATACAGCTCCAGCCCTTTTTCGTATTCCTTGGTGTAATAATCGAACGGCGTATTCTCCGGAATAAACAGAATGGCGTTATAGACGACCGCACCATCCGCGCTGATATGGATATGCTTAATCGGCTTGTCAAAGCCATAACGCTTCTCGGCATAAAAGTTCTCGTAATCCTCATCTGTCAGCTCGCTTTTGTTCTTCCGCCAGATCGGAACCATGCTGTTCACCGTTTGCTCTTCAACAGCTTCCTCAAATTCCGTCTCGCTACCTTCAACCGGCTTGCTGACCTTCACGTCCATTTTGATCGGATAACGGATGAAATCGGAATATTTCTTGATAATCGCCTTCAGACGGTATTCTTCAAGAAACTCATCATAGCTGTCCTCTTCCGTGTTGCTCTTGATTTTCAAAATAATATCCGTGCCTACCGTTTCTTTCTCACTCGACACAATGGTGTAGCCGTCCGCCCCCTTGGACTCCCACTTGAACGCTTCATCACTACCCAAGGCTTTGGTCATCACGGTTACTTCATCTGCTACCATAAAGGCAGAATAGAAGCCGACCCCGAATTGGCCGATGATATTGTGACCGTCCTTCAGCTCATTTTCATTCTTAAAGGCAAAGGAGCCGCTCTTCGCGATCACGCCCAAATTGTTCTCTAGCTCTTCCTTGCTCATGCCAATCCCGGTATCGGAAATGGTCAATGTCCGGCTCGTCTTGTCTGCCGTAATTTTGATATAATAATCCGCTTGGTTGAAAATAAGCTGGTCGTCCGTCAGTGCCTTATAATAAATTTTGTCAATCGCATCACTGGCATTGGAAATCAGCTCACGCAGAAAAATTTCACGCTGTGTATAGATCGAGTTAATCATCATTTCCAGCAGGCGCTTGGACTCTGCTTTGAATTGCTTTTTGGCCATTAGTGGAACCCCTCTCCCAATCAAGATATTTAGCACTCATCACACATGAGTGCTAATCCTTCTTCTTATATAACATATACTAATTTTGGATGTCAATTGAATTTGGAATTGGGGTTGGCCGACTCCTGCCGCAAATAGTGAGCTAATTTATTTTAAGCCCGATCACGCCAATCACAATAATGGCAATACAAATCCACTGCCGCAGCGTGATGACCTCGTGAAACAAATAATATCCCGCCAATGTGATCAACAGTGTGCCTAAGCCGGACCAGATGGCATAAGCAAGACTCAGATTCAGCGTGCGCACCGCCAAATTGAGCGAAGTGAAGCTGAGTCCGTAAAAGATAAACATCAGCACAGACGGGAGCAGCTTTGTAAAACCTGCTGAATACTTCATAATAATGGTTCCTGTCAGTTCCAAAGCGATCGCTATGGATAAATAGATCCAGCCCACATATTTTCATCCTTTTTGCCGGACAGATTGTTGTTCGTGCACGGATTGTCCAATCCGCAGCTCATCATATGAACGGATCATCACATCCGCTTGCGCCAGCGTCTCACCGGCACCGATACCCATGGTTAGACTAACGCCTGCCAGCCGCCCGGTCTGCATGTCTCCCGCAGTATCTCCAATAAGCACCGTTCTTGCCGGCAGAACACCCAGCAGCTCACAGGTTTTGAATACGATTTCGGGTGAAGGCTTTCCGTTGATCACCTGGTCTCTGCCCATAATCACCCCGAAGCGGTCTGCAACGCCAAGCCATTCCAGATGCTTGACCGCTTCCGCTGTCTGATCCGCCGTAACAACCGCCAGCGGAATGTCCGCTTCCATACAGCGGGACAAGAAGGCCATCAGACCGGGGAGTGGGACGACTGGGCGTTCCCGCTCCACCTCTGCATCAGCCGCTGCCCGGATTTCCCTTACCCGCTGCACCGCCTGATTCCAGGACATGCCGCGGGTATATAGTTGCCATGCCAGGGCCCCCTCGATTTCCGGGATGGAAGCAATTGCTAAAGGCCCCTGCAGATCATAACCAGTAACCCGCGACATCCCGTCAAGCTCAACACCGAGCAGTGACTCTGGCGTAAAATCCACGCCCTTCCCCAACGCTTGAATAGAACCCACCATGAGCGAGGTCATGACTCCAGCCCACGTTCCCCACAAGGGCAGAAATTGCAGCAAAGTGCCGTCCTTGTCAAAAAGAATCGCATCGACCTCAACCTCGTAGCTATTCAACTGCAGTACTGCCGTCATTCTCCCATTCTCCTCACCTTACAGGTCAGTTCGCCACCCCTGCAGCAGCAGGCTCCAGCTTGCTCTTCAGCTCATTCCAGGTCGCAAGCGCTGGCACAGGCTGCCCTTTGTACACCGGGTTCGTGAAGGCGAGCAGTCCTCCCTCAGCATCCCGAACCTCGGCGCGCACCCAGTGCAGTCCCTCATTCGGCCAGTTGACGTCATAGCTGAACCGGAGGAAATCCTCCGAGCCACCCTTGCCACCGCCCACCCTGGACTCGGACACGGTTACACCGTCCACCATCCAGCGGACAGAAGCATCGGCCGCAATACCACGAATGCCCAAATGGCAGACAACAGGCTCCTCCGACTCTATTTCAGACGGGATACACTCACCCGGACGGAACACACGCTCACCCACCGCAACAAAGGGATCGAGCTCGGGTCCGCGTGTCACATAGACATGCCCCTGTCTGATGGCACTCATCATTCCCTGCACCGAAAGCTCATCGCTCCAGACGCATGTCCTCGGATCACCAACGACCGAAGGTGGTCCGCCCGGCTCATAGCTTTCATGAGGCAGGTTGTGGGTGTCGCTGCCTCCGATACCCCAGAGAATGACCCCATGGGCCCAAAGGACGTCCCACAGTTGCAAGGCTTTTTCCGTTGCGTCCGTATTATCCGGATACGTCGGATCATTCCAGATTTCAATCGTATCGAAGGCGTCCAGACGCACATCAAGCTGCCATTCCCATGGGACCAGCTCTGGATGATTCATGCTGCAAACCGCTCCCTGCTCCCTTGCCGCCTGCAAGATGGATACCATGCCTTCCACGGTTTCAAACACCGGCTGGCTGCCGTCACCGAACGGCTCAATCCATTCGCGGATACCCAGAATGTTGAAGTGTCCTTTGGATGAAGTCACTTCCGTGCCCGGAATGACCAGCAGCTCCGTCTCCGGCCAACCTGTCGTCAGAAAGTTATGCTCCGTAATGACCATGAAATCCAAGCCCTGACCTGCCGCTTGGGCCGTCAGCTCTGCAGGGGTCTGCTTTCCATCCGTCAGACGGGTATGCATGTGAAAGTCGCCTTTATACCAGCGGGGTTCAGTGCTTACGACACGTTCCCACGGATATTCCTTGTAGGACATCGCCATCCCTGGGTCAGCGGGCCCTGTCCACAGATTCCTGCCGATGGGCGGCAACGTTCCCTCCGTGTCAGGAGCTCCCGTCCCGGTTCTCATGCTCAGCCTGTAAGAAGCGGTCACTTCGGGCTTCATCCCGTATACCTGGACCGTCCACTCTCCCTGCGGAAGCAGCCCCGGGACCGTGCCGCAAGTGGAACGTCCAGGATCGGCGCATAGGACCAGCGTCTGCTCCAAGCCTTTAGTCAGGTACTGCATCCGCACCCGGCCCTCCGCATCCCTGACTACCATCTGCAGCCAGACGTTCTCCGGATGCTCTACGTGCAGGGTCAGCCATTCGGCCGGATGCTTCATTTCAAAAGAATGCCAAGCAAGTGAATGCCCCGGTTGAAAGCCTGTCGATATTATGTTCATCATAGGTTCTTAGCCTCCCGTTACCTGATCCAATGCGCGCTGCGCAGCTTCCTTGGCTTCCTTAAGCGCCTGCTCGGCAGGCATGTTGGAGATTTGTACTTTATCGGCCGCAATTTCGAGCGCATCCGTAATTTTACCGCCTGTCGGATCAATAAATGGCTCCGAAGCGTGCTGTGCCTGCAGCAGCGGTTGTCTGCTGTGCGGGTTTTCCTCACTATAGGCTTTGAATTCCGGCACCTCCAGCGCGGATTGGCGCACAGCGATATACCCCGTATTCATCGACCATTTTGCAGTATTCTCCGCCTTCATAAAGAAGGTAAGCCATTTATAAGCCGCTTCCTGCTGCTCAGGGGATGCTTTCGCCAGAATGCCGGCCTGAACGGCCGATGCGACCGGTGCCGGATCATGACCCTCCCAGCCTGGCTGTGGTGCGGCTGCAACCTTAGTAAAGTCGAGGTCACCCTGGTCCCCGCTGGAGCCCGTATACCCTGCCGCCCTATCCTGCAGCACATCATCAATCGTCTTATACCAGTACTCCCAGCCCTGTCCGCCGGAATGAATCGCCATAATCTGATCCTCGTGGAGCCATTTGCGGAAAGCATCCCATGTTTCAATCCATTCGGGACTGTCAATCATGACGGTCTTGCCGTCTTCGCTCAGAATATGACCGCCACGGCTCAATGTCGCGTCAATCATGTTACCTGAGCCCCACATTGGCTCCCAGCCGTATACAGTTGTTTTCCCGTTTTCCTTGACCGTAAGCTTCTCTGCCGCAGCAGCCAGCCCTTCCCACGTCTTGATATCCTCTTCCGTGATTCCGGCCTTCGCGAACATGTCCTTGTTGTAATACAGCAGTTGGGTCGTTCCGTACATCGGCAGGAAATACTGCTTACCATCTACTTTACCCTGATTCAGAAAAGCCGGAATAAAGTCTTCGGCCTTGAAAGCCTCATCGGCGGCAATCAGCTCATCCATGGAAGCAAAATATCCGTCCCGCGCCCAAGCCACATCAGAGGCGAGCGCAACGGCCGGCACCTTGCCGGACGCAATGGCAGCCTGCAGCTTCTGCTTAGTCTCATCATAATTGCCCTGCACCACCGGCTTGACAATCACTTCATTCTGGGAAGCGTTGAATTCGTCAATCAGGCTTTTCATCTCATCGCCAAGCTTCCCGCCCAATCCGTACCAGAACTCGATTTCAACAGGTTTTCCGTTGGATTCGCCCTGATGCTCCGTTGAGGCTCCCGCCCCTGTACTCTGATTGCCGCCGCACGCGGTCAGAAGGATAAAGGACAGAATGAGAAGTCCTGACAAAATGCTTTTCATTTTCAACATGTTCAGAGAACCCTCCACTTTTTGTAAAATTGTTAGAACGATACGTTATGTATGCCACCTGCCTTGCTGTGCTTCCCGGCATACTATCCCTTGTTCACGCTGAACGCGTTGTTCACCCCCTTAATAATCCATTTCTGGGCAATAACGAACAGCACCAGCAGCGGCACAATCGTGAACGTGCTGCCTGCCATGATCAGCGGCCATTTCATCCCGTAGCCCCCGCCTTCCACGAAGAAGGAGCGCAGACCCGCTGATACCAGATTGAGCTCCGGCGACTTGGTGATGAGCATCGGCCAGAAATAATTGTTATAGTTCGAGATGAAGCTGAGCAGCGCAAGCACGATAAAGGAAGAGCGTGCTAGCGGAAACAGCAGCGTAAACAGAATGCGCAAATGGCCCGCCCCGTCGATCTTTCCTGCTTCGACCAGCTCCTTGGGAAGCTGCATGAAGGCCTGACGGATCAGGAAGATGGAGAATATGCTGACCGCATTCGAGATAATCAGTCCGGTATACGTGTCAATCAAATTCAGCTTCGACAGAATGATATAGCTCGGCAGATAGGTGGCGGAAACCGGCAGCATATACATCGTCAGAATCAGACCCAGCAGTACATTTTTGAAAGGAAAATGCATATGGGTCAATGCGTAAGCCATCAAGGAGGACAAGATGATCTGACAAATGACAATCAAACCTGCCACAAAAACGCTATTTAGCAGATATTGCCCGAACGGAGCGGCATTCCATGTCTCCACGAAATTGCTCCACAGCGGCACCTCCGGCAGCAGGACAGGCGGAAAGGCCCTGATCTCGTCGTTGGATTTCAGCGAGCTTGTGACCATCCACAGGAAAGGGAAAGCCATACCGAAGCTGATCAGCAGCAGCGCTACGTGCCTGATGATCTGAACGGGAATGGATGTACGGAACATGACGTGCCTCCTCTAAGAGAGATAGTGTACATTTTTGCGTGACGCCAGGAATGAGACCACGGCGAACAGTCCGATGAATACGACCAGCAGCAGCGCGACTGCCGATGCTTGGCCAACATTGAACTGGTCAAAAGCCGCCTGATAGTACATATAGAGCATCGTACGCGTAGAGCCCGCAGGCCCTCCCTGGGTCAAAATATTGATCTGGTCATACGCCTGAAATGCGTCGATCATCTGGATAATGAACAGGAAAAAGGTCGTCGGTGAAATAAGCGGCAGCGTCACTGTGAAAAAAATCCGCGTACGGCTAGCGCCGTCAATCGCCGCCGCTTCCTTCAGGCTTTCAGGCACCGATTGCAGAGCTACCAGATAGAAGACCATCACCCAGCCGAGCCCTTTCCAGATTGTAACAATCAGAATGGCTACCATGGCCCACCCTCCGTCCTGCAGCCACGGAATGGCGTCGAAGCCAAACACACCGAGCAGGGCATTCGCCAGGCCTGACCTCGCTTCGAAAATCCAGGCCCAGACGATGGATACCGCGACCGTCGGCGTCACCCAGGGAGAAAATATAATCGCCCGGTAGATCCCCGACCCGACAAGCTTGCCGTGCAGCAGCAAAGCGAGCAGCAGTCCGGCAACCAAGGTAGGAATGACGCTTCCCGCCGCAAAAATGAGCGTAGCCCGGACGGTGACGTAAAACTCAGGGTCCTGAAATAGGTACCTGTAGTTGTCCAATCCGACAAAAGTCTTTACCGGACTCATGAAATCCCAATTCGTGAAGCTCAAATAGGTAATGTACACCATCGGGATGATCCAGAATACGATCAGCGGAACCATCGCCGGGAGTATAAAAGCATACGCCTGCGGTTCACCCCATCTTTTTCTCCAGTTCAACACATGACAACTCCAATCTAATGTACAATTTTTTTTGAATTTTCATTTCCAACATCCAAAAACACGATTATTTCGGCTTTCGTATAGTTATTATTGTACTTTCATTTTTTCAAACTGGGTTATCTCTATGTAATTTCAAAGGTCTTTCTTCGTAAAATTTGCCGTACCGTCCTGCTTTTATTGGAATTCCACTTACATCCCTGTTACCAGCGCGGTATAATAATGAATATTCAAGAAATCTTGTATCTATTAAATACATATCTGTTTTGTGGAGGCTGCCATAGTGAATCAGACGGGAAAAGAGCCCCCTGCGCTTACCCAATGGGAGCAACTGCGGGAGAAGGTTGTTGAGGCCATCGGGGCCACGATGGATTTATACGGAGTCACACACTCGGCGGGACTGCTGTATGGAAGAATGTTTTTCGAGGACAGGCCGCTGACGCTTGAGGAAATGAAAGACAAGATGAAGATGAGTAAAAGCAATATGAGCTATGCGGCCAGGGCGCTGCTGGATGCTAATATGATTGAGAAGCTGGATACGAAGCAGGACCGCAAGGACCTGTATCAGGCCCAGGGCGATTTTTATACTTTTTTCCGCAGCTTCTTCTCCACCAAGCTGCAGCGCGAGCATGACGTCATGACGGCGTCGATCGCTCAGGTGATGCCTGATCTGAAAGAGCTGATTCTGCATCCGGATACCCCGGACGACGTTCGTCACGAGGCATTGAAGGACCTGCATAAGCTGTACCATGCGGTTGAATTTTACGAGTGGCTGCAGACCTTCGTGGATCTGCTCAAGGAAGGCGAGCTGGAGAAGGTCATCCATGACATTCAGCAGCGGAGGCGCACAGACGAAGACCCCGTCTCCGATTAACACCGGAGCGGGGTCTTTTGCTTGATTTTTTTATTTTAGCTTGCCGATCAGGACCGACAAATCCACCGTGATATCCATCTGCTCCTGCTGCAGGACACGTTGAACATCCTCCGCTGACGCTCTCCATGCCAACGGTGTCATCTGCAGCAAATGCTCCAGTAAGTACCTATCCAGGGAGAGCCTATCTTGAACCCGCTGCCTGTCGATAAGCTTAAAATGGCTTTGGAACAGCTCCAGCGTCGCATGATTCGAATAGCTGTGCGCCTCGGGGGCTCCGTGCAGCGCCTCTCTTAGCTCCTGCAAATATCCGCTTTCCGGCACAACCTTGATGACCATTCCCTCATCCGTCAGAAGCCGCTTGAACTCGGCATAGCTGGAGGGGGACAGGATATTCAGAATACAGTGGAACTGCCCGTCGGCAAAGGGGGCTCGAGTCAGGTCAGCGGCACACCAAATCGCCGTATCCGCCGCCTTGGCTGCCAAGCGAATGCCTTCTTTGGAGATGTCCACCCCGACGCCAAGCAGGTCATCCCCCGTCCCCTCCTTCATGCTGCGCTGGAGATCCAGCAGATGGGAACCTTCACCGCATCCTGCATCCATCACTTGGATCAGCTTTCCGGTTGTGAAATCCAGATGTCTGATCATGGCCTCGCGGACAGCCTCCGTCAAAGACGCAAATAAGCCATACTGATGCAGAACTCGGCGGGATTCGAACAATGGCTGATCATATTTCGTTTTGGGAGCATATGAAAGCCAGTTCACATACCCCTGTCTGGCGATATCGTAGCAATGCCCCTTCGCACACACCAGGCTCGTATGGTTGACGATCTGCAGCGGTGTTGCACAAAGCGGGCAGGCAAATAGTTTCACATGCTCAGTTAAGAGACGATATTCTTTATCATTGGACACAAAAAAACACCCTTTCATTCATAAATCGAGAATGAAAAAGGCACAGAAAAATAAACCCTGGCGTTCTACAAAAAAATAAATAGCCGGGCTTATAGGTCTGTACCTCCCATTAACGATAACGAATGAATTGGATGATCATAACGGTCCGTTCCTCCTGTCGCTGTGCAATGCTTGAGGAGCAGACTGCTCCTCAAGCCATTTTACCGGCACAGAGCATGCGGTGCAACTCCGAATTACTGCCACTCAGCTCTTAAACATCAGCCGGATCGCCACAATGATCAAGCATCTCTACCGTTTATCGATCCTTAATCACATGTCCCCTGCCAAGCCTGGTCTCCTGGAAGCCCGCCATATGGCGCTCCTGAAGCTGGATCGGCCGCCCTCCGCCCATAAGAATCACGTTCTGAGTGTCCGTCGCTTTTTCCGCAGGCAGAAAAAAGGCCTTTGTATAGGCAAGCTCTGTGCTGAGCGTCGTATGAATGGCCTGAATCAGCTTGTCCTTCGTCCCTCTTCCGATCAGATTCATGATCACAGCCCCATCAGGATGAAGCTTCTCCGCTGCCAGCCTGAAGAACTCGCGGGAGATCAAATGCCGCGGCGTCCCTTTTTCCGTAAAAGCGTCCACAATTACAAAATCATAACGGTCCGCCTCTTCCCCCTTCAGCAGCTCACGCCCGTCGCCAATCATGACCTGCTCCGTGCTGCTGCCGAAATAGGCACGACTCAGCTCCACCACCTGCCTGTCTAGCTCCGCAACTTTAAAGCGTCTATCCGCAAAATACCCTGCAATCGTCCCGATACCGTGCCCGATCAGGAACGCATCCTCAAAGTCCGGCCCATTGTACTCCATCAGATGAATGATGGCCCGCGGATATTCAAACAGAATACGCTGCGGATGATTCAAATCCAGCGCGCCCTGCATCGCCTGATTCGAGAACTCCAGCACCCGGAAGCTCCCCTTTTCGCCATATAATTCGGTCGTATCGTATACCTTAATTTCATGATTCTCACTTGTTTCGTGGAATAATAGCTGCAAAATCCGTGATCTCCTTCAGCGTTGTTGATCCGACATGGGTTATCCTGTATGGTTGAGCTATCTTATTTTACACCATCCGTGATAAGAAGGCGTCCCGGAATGCACAAGCCTTGAATGTGGAGGAGCGTTCGCATGATTGATTTTGAATGGTACAGAAGCTTTATCTATATATACAAATACAATTCGGTCTCCGAGGCAGCCAAAGCCAGAATGATGACACAGCCAGCCATGAGCCAGCATCTTGCTTATCTGGAGGCAGAGGCCGGGGAAACTTTATTCATCCGCACCGCGCGAAAAATGATCCCCACCGAAAGGGGCAAAGCATTATACTCACAGCTTGCGCCCCTGATTGAATCCCTGGAGGAGACGTCGCTAAATATCAAATCCGTGTCTTTACCCACATTTTCCATTCTCAGGATCGGCTCTGCCACCGAGTATTATACCGAGAACATCCTCCCCAGGCTGTCCGAATACAACACCAGCACCGTGACCCACTTTGGTACGGCTAATCAATTGGTGGAGCTGCTGAAGGAGGATAAGGTAGACATCATCTTTACTTCCCAGAAGTCGCAAACCCCAGGGATCGAATACGCCAAATTATGTGATGAGGAGTTTGTGATCGTCGCGCCGGCAGACATGGAGATCCCCTTAGATCACGATGGCAAGCTCGTTTCCAGGGAGCAATGGCTCTTGTCCCGCAAATGGATAAGCTATGGGCTGGATTTACCTATTATAAGAAGGCTGTGGAGGGAGCATTTCAAGAAACGGCCCGTTCTTAAGCCCACTCATGTCATTCCTAACCTGCATCTGATCCTTAGAGCCATTGAGGGCGGTGCCGGATTAAGCCTGATTCCAACGTATATTTTGAAGAATTCCATGAACAAAGAGAAAACCAAAATTATTTTTGAGGATTTGAAGGTAAAAAACGAATTGTACATCGCCTATAAAACGAAACATAAGCATCTGCCCGAGATCAACCACATTAGAAAAAACCTGCTTGGAAGCGGCAAGCCAGCAAAGTAATCTATAAATATATTTATGGATTCCTCGTAAAAACATAATTTGTTTTATATATTGCTCCTAATTAGAATGAGCAGTGTACAGAAAACAAATTTTTGAGGAGGTTATAACAGATGGCTAAGAAGATTTTGATCGTTGTAACAAACCATGCAGAAATCCAGGCCGGCAAGAAGACAGGAATATGGCTGTCCGAGTTCGCAGAAGCCTATATCGAATTTACGAAAAAAGGGTATGAGGTTACGGTGGCCAGTCCACTGGGCGGCAAAGCTCCCGTTGATCCCGGCAGTGTAGACGAAAGCACGCCGCAGGAGATCCTTGATGCAGAGAAATATTTGCAAAATACATTGAAGCTGGATGAAATAAACTCTCATGAAGGCTTTGACGCCATTTTCCTGCCAGGCGGGCATGGAACCATGTACGATCTGCCAGGCAGCCAGAAGCTGCAGGAGCTGCTGCGCGATTTCTATGAAGCCGACAAGCTCGTTGCCGCGGTGTGCCACGGTCCAGCAGGCTTGGTAGGGGCTACACTGTCCAATGGTCAGCCGCTTGTTGCCGGCAAACGGGTGAATGCATTTACAGACAGAGAAGAAGGCGATACAGGTCTGAGCCAGAAGCTTCCGTTCCTGCTTGAAAGCAAGCTTCGTGATCTGGGAGCCATCTTCGTGGCTGCTCCAAACTGGAATACCCATTATGAAGTGGACGGCAACCTGATCACTGGCCAAAACCCGCAGTCCACCTTGGCGGTAACGCAAGCGGTTATTGAAACATTGGGCTGATTGGAATCAGAACAGCTTGTTTGGATGGAGAAAGGCTATGTTTTGCTGCTTCATTGCAGCGAAACATGGCTTTTTTTCTTCAATTTTAATGGCACCACGACTTTAGTAGCACCACGACGTATGAGCTTGCTAAGTCAGTGGATATTCGTCCGCGCCCTCCGTTCAGTAACAAAAATGGGCGAATGCACATACAGTAAAATTGACTTCCACATTCGATTTTTTAAGGAGTTAAACATAATGAAAAATTATAAAACGAAGGCAAAGTCCCGGCAATTCCCTTCCAAAAGCCTGCCCCTCGTGAACGCTATAAAAGAGCTTCCCGTTGTGCGACTTCAAGATAAAGCCACTTCATCCCCCCCTGCAGCAACGAAAATCCAGGAATGCAGCGACCGTGCTTTTCGAATCCCTATATTTCTAAGTACAACAAGCACACTAAATAATGTGCAGCGACTATTTTTAAACCGTCTTATCCTGGAAATTGAGAATGCTTTGCTGTTCCCCCGCACCTTGCCCGAAACTGAACAATACCCGGAAACCATTCTCACGAATATCCGCCGATTGATTATTTCAAGCTATGGATTGCTGGCCATCAACTTCCACAGATTTTCCGTTCAAGTTGTCGAAACAAATGTAGGAGCACCATCAAGCAGCACACCTTCCTGGGAGGGCTCCGTTTTTTTACAAATCGAGCCTGCGATGGCATTTCAATTTGGTCTTCCTATCTTATTAGTAAGGGAAAAGGGTACAGATGTAAATGCCGGGATTTGGCAGGGCGGAATTACACCGCTTAATACATTTGTGGATTGGGATTCCGAGAATCAAAGCGTGGAGCAGTTCTTTAGAAGCGTTCAATGGAGAGAAGTCCTCGCCAATTGGGCGGCAGAGGTAAGAGCCGAATATTATCTTCGAACAGAGCCCCCATTCAGGACTCAGAGATAAATTATAACAGACGTTGCATTGTACAATGAATCCAAACGATTTACATAAGGGACCCTGATGGAAACCAAAAGCCCGCAAGAGCAGTACATGCTCCAACAGGCTTCTTGATTCCGCTCCCTGCGTTCCCGTTTTTATAGCTTTGAACTGTATATTATTTCAGCTTGGCTACGGTTACGGCCACTTGTTCGAGCTGCTTCTGGGTTAACTTATGGTCTGGCGAGCTCAGCGTGACAAAACGGTCGTTCAGCGCGAAGCTTAACATCGGCGTTGTATCCGGCGTGTACCATTTGGCTTGAACTCCGTTCGACAGCTTTACCGTCCTGCCATCGTACAGATAGGAGTAGTCTCGTGGTGATACGTTTACCGTCATATGCTTAAAGAGCAGATTTACGCCATCCTCTGAAGCGCCAACCTTATTGAAAGCATCTCCTTTGACCATTTGTACCGGAGCATAGGGCGTTTCAAAGGATTCGAACCTCGCATACGCCTTGGAGATCTCCTCCAATTGAGCTTTGGTAAAATTCACCGCGATCAAGCCCTCATTAGCGCCGTTTTCTCCGCCTTTTCCACTGCCGATCTGCACCTGCTGCTGCTTGCCATCATAGCTAACCTGCACATCCAGCACGTCGCCAAGCGCCCGAACCGGCAAATACACCGTATTGTTATAGGTGATCGGCGTTAATGGGTTACCTTGCCGGTCCACCAAGGAATAAGCCTCCCCGTCTACCTGAATGCCGATCTGATGATTGAGATAAGCGGTGATTTTTTGCAATTGTGTACCTGCATATACCCCGGCTGCGCCTGTTAAGGCCATACCGACTACAGTGATGGTGACGATCGATTTTTTCAGGTTTTTCATGTGAATTGTTCCTCTCTGTTCCATGGATTGGGATATGTTTATTTAAAATCAATAACCTGCGTGACGAGCAGCGACTTCGGGTCATCCAGCGTGATCCCCAGCCGGTTGCCGGATGGACTCCAACTGAATGGATACACCGGATGAGGCATCGGATCGCTGCTGGCATAATACTGTGCGAGCGGAATTACCCGGCCCGAGCGGGTGTCGAAAATGTATACCCCATTCATGCCACTCTTATCCTCGGTATAGACATCAAACGCCAGCTTCGCGGAATCCGGGGACCATGAGATGTAAGAAATCAGGTCCCCCTTGCCGATCAGCGAGCCCTGAAGGCTCCCGGCGGTATCGTAAATCAGCAGCTTGCTGCCCTTAGAATCACCGGATTGCGCGACCGTGGAAACCGCGATATATTGGCTGTCCGGCGAAATTTCGAAGCTCCAGACATCCTGAATCAGGCTGACCGGCTTCGATTGCCCCGGCTCGAACACCTTCAGGACTTTGTGATTGTCGGTATAATAAATCCGGCCGTGACTGACGCCGAATTGCCCGAACATCTCGGCCTCTGCATCCTCCAGCGTTACCGTCGTCACCTTCCCGTCCGCAGCCGAGATTTGGCGAATTTCTCCACGCCCGCTCATGGAGCCCGCAGCCAGAATATACGTGTCTGCGTTCAGCCAGCCGCCCCGCTCCAAATAGTTATCGCCCTTGATCTGAAGCATCTCGCCGGTATGGAGGTTTTTCACGAAATTGTCCGCGATATATTTGTCCTTCCATTTCTGAATGAAGCTGTATCCGCCATCCGGTGAGATTGTTTCTTTAACGAGCATATGTCCGTCCACTTGTTGTCCTCCCTCCCCGGTACTTTCCCTGCTCTGGCCAGTGCTGACATTCAAGATGGAAGACGTGTACTCGTACTTAGGCTCTTCCGTCGCGGTACCGGCCTTGACCAGCTTGGTCGTCTCAATGCTAACCTCATCCTCGGATAGCCAGGATTGAATGCTCGAAGCCGCGATTCGGTGCGTGCGGGCGACCGCGAGTCTCTGGTCAGCCTGCTGCGCCGGCGTCTTGACAACGGTCAGGTCCCGTTCACCACCCGGAGCAGGCTCCGGGCTCTGATTCTGCTGCTGCCCGGTTCGGCTGGCGTCTGAATCGACGACCGTGAGCCGATCCCCGGACGATTGGCAAGCCGTCACGGCCAATGACAATACCACGGCCGGCAAGAGCTTGATGCAGTATATTCCAGCATTTCGTTTCATAGCAGGGCACCTCCAGCGCTGCCACAGAGGCGTAGTCGCGAGCGGCCGCTTACTTTGGCATCGTCCGCTTCGGCATCCCCTGAACACTTATACTTTCTTTCATCTTAGAAAAGGAATATCGCGAAAACATATCCGACTTGTAACATTCGTGTAACAGCTACGCCTCCAAATACAAAAAAGCCCAGACCTTATTCCAAGTCTGGACTATTGCCGACGGAAATAGTCTCCAGGCGTTCCGGCTGCCGCAGAGGCAGCGTAATGACAAACACCGAGCCTTCCGGCCCCGAGGCTGTAAGCCCGACCGTTCCGCCCTGCTTCTCCGCCAGGCCTTTCACGAGCGGCAGCCCGAGACCCGTCCCGCCATGGGCTCTGGATCGGTCGCTGCTGACGGTATAAAAAGGATCGAAGATTTTAGCCCTCGCCTCCTCCGGAATACCGATGCCGGTATCCCGAACCGTGATTTTCATCCAGCCTTGTCCTTCCCGTTCCCGCATCGCCTCGTTGGATAGCAGCACCTTCCCGCCCGGCTTATTATATTTGATCCCGTTATCCAACAAATTCAGCACCATGTGCATGAGATTGTCCGGATCAGCCCAAACGGTACCTTCCTCCAGTGTCGTGTCGATCTCGATCCCATGCCTCTCCGCCTTTGCTTGCAGACGCGCCGCCGCCTCGTGAAGCAGCGGCATCAAGCTGACGGATTTCGCATGCGTCTCAAACTCGTACACGTCCATGGAGGAGAGTTTCAGCGCTTTCTCAACAAGCCCGTAAAGCCTTTCCGCCTCCTGACCGATTTGCTTGCCCGCCTCATCCAGGAGCGCCGGGTCATCCCGGTACATGTCCAGCAGGTCGGCATAGGCGAGAATCGATGTCAGCGGAGTCTTGAGCTCGTGACTGATATTTCCGATAAACTGTTTTTGCTGCTGCTCCAGCTCCTTCAGACGGGCAACGGCCTCCAGCAGCTTGCTTTTTTCTTCGGTTAACTGGGTGAGAGTCGAGGAGATTCGCCCGCTCATCTCATAAATGCCCTGCGCCAGCTCGCCCAGCTCATCGGCCCGGCGCACCGTGGGAGCGGAAAGATACTCCCCATCCCCGATGCGCCGGGCAGCCTGATTCAGCCGACCAATGACATGGGCCTGCCGCCATACATAAAGGAAGCCAAACAAGAATCCTGCCGTCAGCACCAGAACACCGGTAATCCAAAATAAGCGCTGTATCCGTTCATAAAAAGCATGCTGCTCGGCAAGCGAGACGTGAAACTGAATCGTGCCTACCTGCTTATCGGCATCATTGTAAAGCGGTGCCAAATACAACAGCCGGTCGCTTTCCGTAATATAAGCCGATTGTCCTTGTGCCGTATGGGTAAGCGCATCCTTCACATCCGCCTTCGGCTGAAACGGCAGCGAGGTGCCGGCAAGCGTTCCGTCCGGCTTATACAACGTGACGGGCAGACCACTTTGCGCGCCAAGATCAACGGCGAGCCGTTGGCCGCTTCTCTCCATGATATCATCTGGAGGAAGTGAGCCGCTCGTCAGCGCCTCCTGGCGAACCGTTAAATTGGCCGCCTCCGCCTCCCCGGCCAGCGTTTGCTCCAGCCGGACGCGCTGGTCGTCCCGAATGCCGGCAAGCACGAGGAAGCTGAGCATCGCGATCACGGCGGCCAACAGCAGAGCCAGCAGCACGGCAGCCTTCCACTTCAGGCCGAACCGCCAGACTCGCCGTCTCATGACGGCGACTCCGTGCTTTTATAGCCAATGCCGTACACGGTTTGAATCACGTCATGCCATTTGCCCAGCTTCTTGCGCAGCCGCTGTACATGGATGTCCACTGTTCGTGTCCCGCCAGCGAAATCCATGTCCCACACCTGCTCAAGCAGCGACTCCCGGGAGAAGACCCGTTCCGGGCTCCGCGCGAGCAACACCAGCAAATCAAACTCCTTAGGTGTCAGCTCGATCAGCGCTCCCTCCGCATGAACCGTGCGATTCGGCAGGTTGATCGACAAGCCGGCAAGCCGAACCAGCTCCTGAACCTCCACGGACGCTTGCGGTCTGCGGCGGGACAACGCTTTGACCCTGGCGATGATTTCCCGTATGTCAAACGGCTTCGTCATATAATCGTCTGCACCGAGCTCCAGGCCCAGCACCTTGTCAACGATGTCGTTTTTGACCGTCAACAGCAGAATCGCCGGCCTCTGCTGCTGCCCTTCCAGCTTGCGGCAGACGTCGTAACCGTTCATGCGCGGCATCATCACATCGAGCACCATGACCTCCGGCTTGAACGTTCCGACGCGGTCCAGCGCTTCCTGGCCGTCTGCTGCCGTCTCCACGATATAGCCCTCTCTTCGCAGCGCATAAGCCACCGCACCGGAAATGCTCGCTTCATCATCAACTACAAGTACCTTTGTCATGCAAGGACTCCTTTGCTCGTTACAGACTCAAAAAATAAAAATCCACAGGCGCTTCATAGACACGCGTTTCGATTTCTATTTTGCTATCCCCCAGAATGAAAAGCAACTGCTCCTCTCGCTCTCTCCTTTAGCCAGGTTCAACGGTTACAAATAGGGGCAAGTTCACCTCAAATGATGAACTTGCCCCTGCTTCATAATTACAATGCCTTGTCATTACAATACGTTCATAAGCACAAAAACAAACGCTATACATGCCGGGAGACCTTGTGTAATCAGGATGGACCTCTTCGCCGTCACACTGCCGTAAATCGCAGCAACGAGAACACAAACAAGGAAAAAAATCTGAATTTGCATACCGAACCCGCCATTAGGATGTACGAGTCCCCATATCAGACCTGCCGCTAAAAAACCATTGTACAGCCCCTGGTTCGCAGCGAGGGCTTTCGTGTCCTGCGCAAATTGTCGGCTTGTTCCAAATATCCTCATTGCTCTCGGCTGCGTCCACATGAACATCTCCAAAATCAGGATATAAATATGCTCAATTGCAACAATCGCTACAAGTATAGAGCTAATCCAAGTCAATGAACCTCCACTTCCTCTACATAAGATTTCTACAAACTTAATCGTAATAACTATAATAACCATTTCACGAAAAATTACCAATCCCCCATCCAAAAGAAAAAAACAGACCACATTTATCGGAAGTTTTCCTTATATCTTAACAAAATGTGACCGATCGCCGTCCATAACTGTGTTATTGGTAAAGGAGGGCAGAACGACCATGCAGCGATCCATGACCCGGCCGGGGAATCATGTGATGAAGAGCTATGAAACTTACGCAAGCATGCTGTTTCGGATTGCCATGGTTCATCTGGGCAACCGCGAGGATGCGGAAGAAGCCATTCAAGATACCTTCATCAAACTAATGGAAAAAGCACCTGAGTTCAAGGATGCCGAACATCAAAAGGCCTGGTTAATCCGGGTAATCACCAACCATTGCAAAACCATGCTGGGCAAAGGCTGGCGCAAGCGCGAGGTCAAGCTGGAAGGAGCTGAGCCGGTTACGGCTGACACTCCAGAAGATTGGGACCTGCTCCAGCTCGTGATGGCGCTGCCCATGAAGTATAAAACGGTCATTCATCTGTATTATTACGAGGACTATCAAGTTCAAGAGATCAGCAAAATCTTGCGGATCAGTGAGTCTGCCGTGAAGATGAGACTCCAACGGGGACGACAGCTTTTAAAACTGAATCTGGAAGGAGCAGACCCGTTATGAATGAAGAACAGTTCCAGACCAAATATAAGAAAGCGGTGGATACGATGACAACAAATGAAGAGATGAAAACAAGAATGGAAAACAGACTGCAGGAGCTGCAGCAAGAGCAAAAACAGAAGCGTCCGCGCAAGATGGTCTATATCGCCGCCAGTATTGTACTCGCTGCCGGTATCGGCGTGACCGCGTCCAGCTTCTGGAAGCAAGGGAATGCGCCGACATCGCCTGGCAACGAGGTGGCCAAGGTGAACCCGAACACGCCTGCCGCAAGCTCACCCGCCAGTGTCGTCATTCCCAAGGTAGAGCTGCCGGATACGAACTCTGGAGTCCAAGCCGATATGATACCCCTGGTCGTCTATCAAGGCAGTATCTATACCCAGGCGGCGACCCGTATCGACGCAGCCGATGCGACTAAGCTGCGTGGCGACAAGCTCGGACGGACAACAGCCGGCATTGATGAAATGAGCGGACAGGACGAGTATACCGAGCTGGCCGCCAACATCGGCGAAGCGGACATCTATGCAGTGAAGGGCTATGATTCCAAGTTCCGCATTATGTCCTATACCGAAACCGACGGCCAAGTCTATGCCGAGTTGTTCGAGCATACCAACGGCATTACCGTGAACAGCGGAGCCGATTTGCTCGGCAAGCTGAATCTGGAAGGCCGGATTGCCTCAGCCGAGTGGGAAAGCTTCGAGAGCTGGAACAACGGTCAGCAGCAACATACGCCGCTGGCTAATGACGAGTCGCTTGCCAGCTTTCTGACAGCCCTTCAGGATGCCAAGCCGCTGGCGGCAGAACCGTTGATCGATCAAGGCATCTACGATGACGAGAACCGCAAGATCCTCTACCTGAAGCTTGAGGACCATACGCGAGTGGAACTAACACTGTTCGGCCAGGGACTGGTACGCTATGGCGATGCGCCGGTATTTTTCGAGGTCGAGTCCGGTGCGTTCCAAGCGTTTTGGAAGAGTATGAGTTTGTAACGGCTTGTCTAGTATCAATCATGCAACACGAATTGACCTACGTCGTATGAAACGCATTCGACCTTCCCCATTGACGATTAAATAAGGACGCGATTCGCTCGCGTCCCCATCCCCTTCGCCTCCCTCCATTAATAATCGAAGAGCATTACAACAACCTTCTTAATAAAAAACCAAACATTTGAGTAAAATAAATTACATTTCGTTAAAAATACTTTACATAATGAATATAATTTATTACAATCCATTTCAAGGAGGAGAAAAATGGAGATAAATGGTGAGCTTCAAAATAACGTTTACTTATTAAGGGCAGCAAAAAGATGGTCACAACAGGAAGTTGCTGATCGGTTAAGTGTCAGCAGACAAACAATCGCCTCTATCGAAGCAAACAAATACAATCCTTCTCTGATTCTAGCCTTCAAGATCGCTAAATTATTCGAAGTTGAAATTACAGAAGTATTCCAATTTGAAGATTATGAAGAGGTGAAAACCGAATGAAATGGTTAGAAATAGGCGTTTGGCTCATTGCGGTGGTTGTCGTGATCTACAATTTGTTTTATGAATTAAAATTCTCCAAAGAAGAAGGCGAGGATGAACGAGGAAGCAAGATAAGGGGCGATTCAGCAAGACTTTCATTTGCAATCGTAAGTATGCTTATTAGCCTTTTGCTCTTAACTGATATTTTTTTACAATATTCATTCCAAGTCTACAAACTATTGGTTGCTCTAATCATGATTTCCTCGAACGCAATATCCTTTGTTACATTAAGCAGAATTCGTAAAGAATACTAGACAAACTGATCCTCAAAGATCAGTTTCAGCCGCTAACACTTGTCGAAAAGCCTAAATAAAAATGGCCGTAGACGTTTTTTATCTACGGCCGAGCTATCATAAAGTTGGGTATAGGCTATTCCAAGCCATCCAGGTCATCCACCCGTTCCATCCGTATAAGATCAGATTTGGGCGGCCCCAGATACCTCGTCTTAACCCGGCAATAATAACAGGAACAATGTACCTTTCCTTTAGCAAACATCCCTTCATACTTCGCACACCAGCCGAATTGTTTTGCAATCTTGCTCTTACGCTGGATTACCCTTCTTCGATGATGCCGATAATATGCACGAGTACGATTTTTAACTTTTTTCTTCATTCCATCACGCCCCTTGGGAAAAGACCCAGCCTGCAAGGGAGCCAAGGGGAGCTAATCATCCCTTACAGGCCGGGCGTGATGAAACTACACAAATGAATGCACATTATAATCACCTAAACATGATTGGAATATGGTTTATCATATCTGTCCTGTGCCGACAGACAGGTATCCATCAAATACCCTTTTTCCGAGCGGTATTCCTGAAGTCCACGGTAATAAAATAACTTATGCTCATGGTCAATGATAAATGGAAGTATATTATTTTTCAGACACTCTTTGAACATAATGATCCTGCCGACACGACCATTGCCATCCTGAAAAGGATGAATACTCTCAAACTCATGATGGAAGTCTACAATATCTCCCAGCGATATGCTTGGCTTCTGGTGATACGAGGCCAACAGTTTGGCATAGCTCTCGCCACTTTTCCCGGGGCAGTGGTTTTCATGTCTCCTACCACATTGGGCCTGGTCTTGCTCAAATTCCTCTGACTTGCTGTTATCATTATAGCATTCTCTATTGCAAAATATGCAAGAAACCGTTTGAGATAAACATAGATCCTCTCAAGAACAAAAGAGACCAAAGTTGCCCTTCTTTACGTTGCCGGAATCTTAGATAACAACACTGATTTACCTCAGTAGGTTTGCCGCAAAATATCCTAACGTCTCTCTACAAGCAGAGACAGATTGCAGCTCAATGCAAATCTGTGGCTCAGCATTCCGGTCCTCTTCCTGATTATGTATCACCCAGACACCTTCATCGGCAGGAAGAAAAAACATAATATGTTCAATAGCCGTCTGATCCCCGCTGCCTATTCTTATAATGCTTAAATTATCCATAGTGCCAGCGTTTGCTTGAAAAGCATGATGCCATTTTGCAATCAGATGCTGCTGGTCTGCCGGAAGCTCGGCATAGAGAGAGGGTGCGGGGGCTTCCGCAGCTGTTAACCGGCTCCATAATGCTTCAGTGATTACAGCCTTGAATTCGGATGAAATCGCACCTGTAGCTTCCGAAGGCCGCAATCCATAAAAACGTACAAGCTCTTCCTCCCAATCCACCGGCTCCGTCCAAGCAAGAAAATGAAGCGTATGATTGTCGGACAAGTGATACAAATATCGCTGCTGCAGCTCATGGATCGTCAGAGCTTTGGTCGAATTTCGATCCGTTACTCCTCTTAGCATGTAATTGCTGTGCAGCAAATGCTGAATCATTTGCGCAATTTCGGGAATAAACCTGACTTCTCCATTCTCTTCACTGATCGACTCTATAAAACCTTTAGCCATCAAGCTATGAGTGGCTGCCTGGAAAAGCAACTGCCAGCTTTCCTCGGGCAAATCCCCATAAAATGCCTTCATAAGCCCTGCAGCCATCTCTTCCCCTTGATGAACAGCCAAAGCGTATCCCAGCTCTTCCAATGAAAATGTATAGGTATGCTCGCTCATGTCAGCAAATCCTCCAGTGCAGATCTATTTCGATTCCTTTCCATTACGGCTGATCAGCCCACGCAGGAGCTTCATGACGGACTGGATTTCAGTGTCGGTTAACAAATAATAAGTATTCACCGTCCAGGTGTCTCTGTTCTTCAAGTGAAAAATCAGCTCAGGAAGCTGCGGAAGCAACCCTTTCCGAATGGAAGCACCGTTGTAGCTGATTTTCGAAATTTCCGACCACGCTACTGTGCGCGTACCATCTGAGATGGAATTTTGGTCGTAGGTAAGCAAATGTGTGTCTGATTTCAGTGCCCTTGGCAAACAGACCACCAAATATCCTCCAAAAAACGGAATCCCTATGATAGCTGCTGTGATACAAAAAAATTTGCGAACCATGGTCGTATCCATGAAAAAAGCTGCGTATAACAGAAACAGACAGGCCAGCACAAACAGTAAACTGCCAAGAGCTTTGCCCCAGGCCACGGATTTGCGATAAGATATCGTGTTCATCTTCTAGCGCCTTCCTGATTTTATTTAAACAGCCCGCTGATCCAACGAACTCCGCCTTCAACAACTTTAGCTGCACCATCACCAACAAAAGCGCCCACCGTACCTACCGCCTACATAGGAACCAACGGCAGCGCCGACCGGACCTGCGATCATTGCACCGAGAGCTCCTCCCGCAACGGCCCCGCCATAGGTCGCCGCTGTTTTCACCACAACGTTGGACGCTGCTACGCCACCTCTTTCCCGTTAAGCTTGCCTTCACGATACTTGCTAACCAGGCCGGAGGCTTCGCCAATCACATTAAAAGTTGCATTAATCGGGAATATCTTTTTGGCGATCATGCCGGGATTTTGTTGGTAGGGATCCCATACCTGCCCTTTTCCACACCGGCTATGACCTGTCTTGTCCATTGCGGAAAGTTCTTGGCCTGACTGAATCCCAAACCAAAATTGAGGCCAAATTTGCTGGCTGCCGCATCAAAACCCTTCACCCCTTTCATGATGAACCCTGGATGAACGATCTGGCGGTTGATGCTTCTTGCCAGGTTCTTTAGGAACGCAATGTTTCCTTTTCTATTACCCCATGGCGCATTATGAATTTTGGCCCGGCTCGGGTCCCTCGGATCTACCCTGAATCGTACCGTCCCGGATAACACCAATGAAGCGCCCACAGAGCTGTAAAGGAGCGTCCCCCATTTTTCCAAATTATCCCTAACACCAAGCGAGTGATTCAGTACGTTCTGAGACTGCTCCAACGGATCGGTGGACTTGGTTGACTGTGATCCAGCTTGATCACTGGCATCCGCCTCCTTAAAACGAGTGGCAATTGTATGTAACTGCGCACTTACCGAACCCATTGCAGCCGTAAAATGATCCATTTGCTGACGGGCCAGCATAAAATTTTGATAGAATCGTTGCTGAGTCGTACCCGCCCATCCGCTCTCAAGGAATTGAACCTGCCCAGTAAGCTGGCTGCAAATTTGCACACCTGTCTCCCTGGCTTGCGCGAACTGCCGTGATATCTCCATAAGTCTTTCCGGGGGCACCAAAATTTTGCCCACAGCATTCACCTCCACGATAGACAGATTAACTTGTATGTGTACTGTATTTATTGTAGTAAAGGTCTCCAATATTAGCAAAAGCAACAAGTAACAGAATAGCCGTAAAATCGTTAGGTCCCTGGGATCATTCATACTGGCAGTTAAAAAATAAAAGGACAAATCCATCGCAAGAATAGACTTGTCCCCATTCGTTTACCCAGTAAAATGATCATTGAATAGAAATAGCTTCCCACCTGCAAACAATGGCTCAAACGGCCAGATCGCTCCTTCGCTGCAGCACTCCTTTCCGCAAAGATTCCTCCATTAACACGTTACTCTTCTTGCTCTTTTTCATCATGAAGCATCATCTCTAATACGGTATAGGCAAGCTGCACACCGTCCTTCATCCCCTGCCAGTACAAATACTCATTCTCCAATGCTTGCTTGTGATGATGCTTATCCTCCCAGTCCGAAAACTCAGGTTTATTCGCCAGATCCATACCGGAAAATAGCCTCTGAAATACCAAATGCTCTTCCTCACGTAATGTACTAATCTCAGGCTGGCGTATGATGCGGGCTGAAACGTCATCAAGCCGATGTTGCATGACTCTTTCAAACCATGTTGGGTGCTTCAAAATCAACTCCTCCTCGCACATACTGCCTTTCTGTTTGTTTGAATTTGGCCTGATGCAACGTTATCATCAACTGATCAACCTTTTGGCTTAATGCCAGCAGCCCTTCATGCTCAGACAGAGGGATAGACTGCCCCATCAAAACTTGGCCGAGTTCATTCATTCTGCGCCTTTCTTGCTCCATCTCTTCATATAAACGGATCATTATTTAGCCTCCTGCGTGCTTCTTTGAGCACTCATAACCATCGCATTAATTTTAATGCGATAATCGGTTTATTTAATTTTACTCCGATATTCGCATTAAAACAACAACAACATCTCGTACAATTTGGGTAAAAATGAGAGGTACAACATTTATGAAGCATCGCAAGGAACCACCCGGCGACAAAAATATTATTGGTTCTCGCGTACTCGCCATTCGCAAAGCAAAGGGAATGAAGCAAAAAGAATTTTTAGCCAGGCTGCAAACCTTTGGATTGGATATCAGTCCAACCAGCCTATCACGCTTGGAAGGACAGTATCGGCTTGTTCAAGACTATGAGATCCTAATCATCGCCAAGGCCTTGGAAATTTCCGCTGGTGAGTTGTTAGGTGAATAATCTGAGTGAATACACCGCTACTACAACATCATCATTTCATGCATTACTCTGTCCGCCATCTTCACCATAACAATCAGTTCCACATAGTGAAAATCAATGAAATACATATGTGACGTCTAAGTCGGTCAGATAAAATAAACCGCCAGCATAAACTGGCGGTTTATTTTACGTCCACTTCAATATGAAGGCAAGCTGCTCTCAGGAAAAGTTGACAACCTCATTCCATTATAATTCAGGACGAAGGTTTAATAAACTTTTATTATTTTCCTTTCTTAACGAGTGAACTTCAGAAATTTACCTGCGCTTTTATAATTCAACCATCTTTTCGTCCAAAGGGTCGGTATAATTTGGTAATATTCACTTAAACAGAAAATGTACAAAGGATGTGATAGTAATGCAGTGGAAAGAGGTCAGTACGATTTATCCTGATCAATACGTTCTGCCCACAATCCTGGATCCGCATATTGAAGATAACATCCAATACGTAGACAAGGTTGCTCTTGTCCGAGCTATTCAGGACCCTTCTAAAGCTATCGAGGAGTTCTTAAAATGTAAAGGCAACAATATTGTCTAACACAGGCGCCAAGAAAATATTGCTATAAAACCGAGAAACCCCCAAATCCTTAGGAGCCATTTACATGCAAACTGAATATATTGAACATCTACTGCAAACCTCCATAATTATCTGCTATAAAAGATGCATCCCTGGCAATAGATCGTTTCCCCATTATACCTGAGCAGTACTTCCCTCTTTTAATACCAAATTTGATACTTATTTTTCGATATCATTCTGCTGTTTTCGGTATATGCTCTAAAAGATCACCAGATTACATGTATTTACTTCTCAAGAGTTTTGCAACTCCAATGTGTGCAATATTGGGACTTTTATACAATTCATCAACTACTTCAGGAATAGTTTTCCCTTTAAAAACACCTTTGTTTTCCCCTTCGGTGTCTATACTATAGTAGTTTAAGAATGTTTTGCTTAACCAGCCTTTGTAACTTTCTGTCTTAAATAGCTTTAATTCAATTTGAGTCAAGCTAAGACCTTGAAACAAGTAATAATACATAATTTCTGGAATTAAATCTTCCAGATTGCGATGATCAAATAAATCATACGTTTTAAACATTCACACCCTCCTCTCTTTCATTAAGCCATTTAAGTACTAAATGAGGTGAAAGGTACGAAGATACACTTAGATTTGAATTATACTCCGTTTGAGTCACCCCCTGCGGCTGAGCCTCATTAAATTTGGGGACGTTATGTGCAGGATAGAAACGAATATTATTTTCAAGATAAATTTCATCATACTTGTACTCACGTAGAACATCTTCCGGAATATTTTTAATTAATTGCTCAATATATAGGAGTGTTCTAAAATCCTGTGCTGCAATTGTTCTCACTTCTTGAATTAATTGATATAGTGATAACCCCGAATCATCCCTTCGAAGTAGACATGAAACGATTAAAATATCGTACAACTCTGATAGTAACTGTTCATGCTTAAAATGATGAATTCTAGTTTCTTGTGTTGTAGATTTAACTTCCATTCGCTTTTTACGAGTAATTGTAAAGTCAAAATTCATTTTAGTATTTTTTTGCCAAAATGAATTGATATTAATTCCAAGATTCATAAAATATTTTATAACATATAGCTCAGCATACATGCCTTGTAGTTCAAGATTAGCAGTCTTCTCTCTTTGAGCAAAAAGACTAACTAAAGCAGAGAAAAGTTCATTTAGCATATAAGGATTATTCGATACAAGATGTTTCGAAAAGGCCTCCGTTAAACGTATAAATGCTAATTGTTCCTCTGGCAGGCTGCTCAAACATGTAAGAAAATGCACTGTTTTTTCAAAAGTTGCTCCGCTAATTACCATTTCGCACTGGGTATTTGAACTAAAAAATAATTTTTGCGTACTCTGTATTTGAGACTTAACATGTGGATTGGAGGACTCCATTACAAAAACAGGATTATTACTATTATCAACGCCATAATATACAGATGACGAAATATCAGGTATACCAAACAAAATGAATTTGTCTTGTGGAGTTGAATTTTGGAGTATGTTTATTTGGCTTAAAATAAACTCGGTGTTCACTTTTTTCCCTCCTATCATTTATATTTGTCCTACAAGACGCTCCATTTTTTCGGAATATGTTGATGGCACATAAAGTGCAATCGCGGGACTATAGTATTCGACTTCTGGCCTATTTTTGGGTCTAATAAAGTGAATTTGCAACTGCATAACCCCACTCCTTGAAATTGATACCATACTACTATCACCTGGATAATAAGTCGGACTTCCTGGAGTTGAGTTTCTACCTTGAAATAACTGATTTATTTCTCCCGAACTGTTTATAGAGCGAGTTTCATGTTCTTTTTCTCTAATCCATAAAATGTCAATAACAGGGTTGATTTCGCTTTTTCTGATTGCCTCTTCTAATTTATTAAAAAAGGTGTTATCTAGCCTGCTTTCGTCTGGAAAAATTAAATTGTCCAATAAACTGTTTTTAACTTCGAAGAAATTCAATCCTTTTATCAGAACATGTTTATTTACTCCACTGTAGTCTAATATTTCAATTAAATCATGATTCTTTTTTCTAAAATCATTAATGTATGCGATATTACGCTCAACACTCGAACGTATTAAAAGGAGATAATCCTGCTTATTCCACTCAGAATAGCTGAAACGTTCAGTTTTTGCGACATTTCTTCGAGTCATGTTAAGCATTTTATTAGCTAAAACAAAGACCCTGGGAATCTCTTTGAAGGGTACTCCTCTAAGTTCCGCTCGTTCAATGGTCGCCCATAAATCATCATCGTGTTCCAATATAGATGAAAAATCATCTTTAATTGGCTGTGTTGTAAATACTCTGCAAACATCTAAAAAACTTCGCTTATACCCGAACCACCTTGCTCGTTGTTCTGTGTTATCGACATTTGATACTCCGCGTGCACGCCTTATTATATAGGTTACTGCTAGGCCTTTAATAGTTAATCCGCGTTCAACCAAATTACCCCCAACAAAAATATTAACTTTATAAAATCGTGAATTCTCACTTGCATCCTCATCTCCGTTACAAAGATGCGCATCGGGACACATCCTAATACATTTTAGTATATAATTTTCTAATTCATTGAAACTCGGAAGAATTACCCCATCATTTTTGAAATCAAGGTAGGCATTATGTAAATAGGTTAAGAGACTTTGATAAGATAAATCATTTATCCCACCGAGCTTCGTTCGGGCAATAACCTTCCAATCATTTACTACGCTATTCACTTTTCTCATTACAATTTGATGTTCAAATTTTCGCTGACTTGGATGTATCAACATAGCATGATTGTCAGTGTCTCCACGGTATATTCTAATAGCTCCACCCACGAAAAAGGTAGCAAGTGCCTTATAAAATGACATTGGTAAACCCATGTCTTCTAAAATACTTGGCTCATTATCAGGAATTAATTTAATGTAAGTATCTTGATTTTCTCCGTGAAACTCTTCAAGACCACAGTAATCATCTCCTGGGTAGACTAACGAGCCAAAATCGGGGGATAATTGGTCCCAGGTTTTAATTAATATATTTGCTTGTGGAGTTGCAGTAATCGATAAAAAACAGTGGCGTTTCAATCTTTCTTTTAAGGTAACAGCTGCTTCATACGTAGCACTCATGGAGTTACGAGATGATTGAGTATTAAGTGTAGCTTGATCACCTTCATCATCAATGACTAATGTGGGGACATTAGACAATATGGGATCTGCAAAAATTTTTGCAATTGTATTTATTCTTACCTTACCTTTTAAACCCACTATTACTACTTTTCTTTTCTCGTTAATAAATTGTTTAATTGCGGTTGGATTAAGAATAGATTCATTTTGGTTTGTAGCCAGAATAACCATTCTTTCCATAGGAATGTTGCTAAAGTATGAACTTATTCTCGTCACATTTTGCCCAAGAAGTATTTTTTTGGTCCCGCCCAAAACGACAATAATATCGTAGTTATTATCAAATGCAAGAGCCATCAATGAGATAAAATTTGAGGTTTTCCCACTCTGTACCTTCCCAATCACAATTCCTGTTTTTGAGTTAGGAGTCTCGTCCATTGGATTAGGACAATTCGAGAGAATATTTATAGAATTTTGAAAAATCTTATCTACAGCGTCTAATCGTATTCCATCCTTCACCAATTGATCAGTCATTTTCTTTCGAAAGTAACCATCTGAAACAATTGGCCAACTGTTACTATCTTTTATTTTCATTTCAATAATATTATCCATCCATGCGTCACCTTCCTAGGATTGTAATGCAAGATCCGACAAAATTTGATTCATTTTGTTTCTAATCGAGCTTGCTTCAATGCGGCCATCATGTGATATTTTAAGTGATTCAATCTCTGCTAATATAATTGCAATAACTAATTTTGTCATAATTACACTGAATTCTTTATTATCTATAAAAGGTTTAAAAAAAGCATGCTTCATATTTAACTTGATATTATATAATTCCTCTATTGATTTAGATAGAGTAACCCAAGGTGATAAAGGATTAGAAGTTTCAAACTCAACAAAAAAAGTATATTTTATTTTCATATATTCAAAATTAGTTTTATAAGTGGTTGGTCCACTGATGATGAGCCCAGCATCAACAGCACTTACATTAACTTCATCCACAATGCTATTTTCAGTATCTGAACTATCACTACTCATATCTGACCGTGACTTTGAGATACTTGGGGATGGTAATTCACTTCCCGCTCCAACGTAAGGTTCCACACTAACTTCCTTAATGACAGCTGCTTTTTGTAAGCCCTCGACTACTTTCCCAATAACATCGGAAGTCTGGACACGTTGGCGCACTCGGATTTGTTCTGCTTTCGCTCGAAAATCCTTTGAAAAATTCTGTAATTTTTCAATAAACTGCTCCTCAAGGCCGCCTGTATGCCAATCGAAGTCGTCTTTTGCCTGCGTGACAGGCCAATTATCCATATGGAGTTCACCAAAAAGCCGCTGGAAAGCATATGAATTTGATTCGCCAAAAAGTTCTATTGGTCTATAATTTTTCTCTGGTCCCCCAACAATAACTCGCCCTCTTCTAATGAGCGTAAATCCAGCATCCTTAACACTAGCAGGTATTCTTATTGCAATAAACCCTTTTACTGTGAGTTTCTTTCCCTCATGGTTCACAGTAAACTCAACATCTTTCTTCCAGCGTTCAATACTACCATCAGCTATTTCCTCTTCATAGATTGCGGGATCATTATAAGTTAACTCTGTTCCGTTATAAGTAATAACAACTTCACCACTTCTTAAATCCTGCCTATAAATATTACTTAATAATTCCTTTATTTTCCAAACTGTTCTAGAAGCTGTTAATTTCTTATTTAAACTTTCAATTTTAATTATTGTATAATGTTCATTCGGATTTGCTTCAAAAATATCTGCTTCTATTTCCTCAATCTTCTCATTTTTTAATTTCTCTACATCAACAGTAGCACTATATGCAAACTCTGATCCTAATTGGGTCGAAATAACACTCCACTTCTTCCCAAACCAACATGCAGCAGTTTTTAATCCCATTCCAAATTCATTACGACCGTCTCTATTTTGGGGCGCCTTATCCAATATAATGGCTCTTTCAAAATCTTCCCATTCCATTCCGTACGCAGTGTCTGTAATCGTTAGAACATCATTACCATCTATATTGTTTTCATATGAAATATTAATTACTAATTTTTTGAAGTCTGGTAATGAAAGCAACTCTTCTCTATGGTCAAAATAACTCTGTGTAGAATTATCTACAAATTCTGCAATAGCTGTCCAAGGCTGATAGCTTAGCCGTTTATAAGTTGCATACACAGCGCTTGAGGGACGAATATTTATCTTCGCCATAATTAAGATTCCCTTCTCTCTACATTACAAAATAAAAAAGCAACACACTTTTCAAATAATAATGCTAATTTCAAAGATGTTTATACTACCTCTACTTCATGCTCTAGCTTCGGAGTTTTATTTTCGTTCTTCTCGTCAATTATCAATGATTGAGCGATTCTATTAACGATTTCAACATTCAATGCATTACCTAATGCCTTGTATGCCGAAGTCAGCCCTTCGGGTAAACATCGTAAGGTGTCCATACTTTGAAGCCGTGCGCATTCTCTTGGAGTCATGTATCTATTTTCCCAAGTAATAATAGGGACTTGCGTTGCAGTCATTGCAACTAGCGATGGAGAGGTAGTCGGCCACTTAGCCCTAAGCCCAGATGCTCTACATTGTAAAACTAATTTAGTTAAATTCCTCTCTGCCCCTTTACAGTTCCATTCAAACTTTTGAAAACTAGATGGGAAGCTTAAAATATTGGGCAACCACTCATCAATCCATTCTTTATTATCTTCATAAAGCTTTCTGTTTTGTTTAATGAATCTTATTTTCCAATCAGGAAATTTATCTTCTTTGGTTCTTGCATAAGATGGAAGAGCTAAAAAGAGTTCTTCGTCCGTTAAATTTTCTAGAGATTTACCATGAGAGCCCAAATACTTCCTAAGTTTTTCAGGGCCAATTTTCCAAGGAGTCTCTTCCTCAAAAGGATAAGTTGCTCCAAATTCCATAGACCAGATAGGGAACGAGGGGAGGTTCATGTCCTCAGGGTAATTATCAAGAAATAGCTGCCAAGCATCAATACAATTAACCACCTGCTCCGATAAATATCTGGCGTCATCAGGAAACCGATCTAGTACTGAAGTTATAGACATATCCCCATTTACTAACTGCTTTTCTGGCCATTTAAAATGAGCAAGCCCCTTCCTACTACCTACTATAAAAACGCGTTCACGTATTTGAGGTATTCCAAACCAGTGAGGTGATAATTTTTTTATATCCACTTCGTAACCTAAATCAGTCAGTATATTTTTGGCTATCCTCCAAGTTCTTCCATCATCATGTCTTTCAAAGTTTGCTACATTCTCAAGCATAATAAACGTTGGCTTATGTAGTCTTAATATCTTAATGATATGATAGAACAGATCTCCTGACTTTTCATCTTTAAAGCCATTTTGTTCCCCTGCCTTTGAAAAAGGCTGACAAGGAAAACCACCGCATAAAATATCATGTTCGGGTACTTCCTTAGCTTTTATAGCTCTAATGTCACCCTGGGGTAATAAACCATGGTTTTGCAAATAAATTTTTCTTAAACCTGCATCTATCTCTGACGCAAATACGCATTCATGCCCATTACGAGTAAGCGCTAAGTTGAATCCTCCCAAACCTGCAAACAAATCTATAAATTTCATTTATTTCCCCCACCACTAATTAATTTCGGAACAAGTTAAATATAAATTAACCTTTTTTTCTCTTACTCAAAAAAACAGGTCGGAAGTATGGAAATGAATAACTATACCTTTCTACATATTTCGTCAAAACCCTGTGTGATTATTAAACTTTTTTATCCTAATATTTGAATCCACATATTCCGAACTTAAGTTCGTGTGTTTTATTTTATAAAACAATTCAATTACAATCAATTAATTATATAAAAAAGGAGAATAGGCACTGAAATACCTGTGTCCAACGTCTGTTCACCAACTTTAGCAGAGCAAAAATTAATTCAAAACTTTGTAGTAACTGGGGGCTGAAGGATCAAATACCCTTCTTGCAAAATAGAAAAACACCATTTCGTTTGGCAAAGTGAGAGTGTCGAGCAATCACTACCAGACAAAGAGGTGCCTTCTATCATGATAGATCATCAACCCGACCTAAATCAACGGCCGAAAGAATTGAACCTAAATTTCGAAAGTACAATCCTCTAAAAACGTGAAAAGGGCTCCGAATCTCTGGTAGAATGGTGTTTGTCAGAACAACATCACCCAGAGAGAGGAGCACCTTTTCGGTGAAGTCTACCACATCTATCAGTAAAATCAAGCCTGAATTTTCCTTGCAATATGCCACGAGCTTTGGCGGCATCAAAATCTTTCTGACCTATCTCGAAAAAAATCAAGCTATCGGAGGCCATGCTAGGCCTCTCCGGTGGCAAAGCGCACAATGCGCTCTTCCCTCTGTATCGCATTCTGCTGTATCTCATGGTCGGCTGGATGCTTGGTTGCGAGCGGATTTTTCATTTTCGCTAGTTGCAACATGACGCCCTCCTGAAACGATTCCTTGGCGGTCGCTGTCCACATCATACGTTGCTGTATAAAGAACTGGGTAGGCTCAACTCTCGACCTGAACTGGTTAGCGGTCTACGGACGCTGAACCATGAAATCCTCCGGCCCTGTTTGCCGACGGATCTGATTCTCGACCTGGATTCCACCGTGGAGACCGTATACGGAAATCCGTCCGGCGCGGCCAAAGGAGTGAATTCACATAAGCCTGGACGCAAAAGTTACCATCCCCTGCTGGCCTTTGAAGGTAAGACCCGCTTGAATCTGAATGCAGCGCTCCGGCCGGGCAACACGCATTCTTCCACGGATTCCATCGCCTTCCTGCAGCAAACGTTTGAACCTCTCGGCAAACGCCAGGTGAAGTACGCCCGGTTCGACAAGAGCTTTGGCGGCGAAGAGTTCTACAGTCTCTGGGAAAGCAAGAGGATCGGTTATGTTGGCAAGATGAAATGGACTCAGCGGCTAGCTCAAGAAGTCCAGACCTGCCGTTATTGGACGCGATCCGTCGACGAAGACCGGATCATCGAAGGGATTACTTTGATCTACCAAGCAACGTCCTGGAAGAAGTCGCGTCGCGTGGTCGTTATTCGCAAAGCGCAAGTGTTCGATGACGGCCAGGGCCGGATCGTGTTCGATACCGACTGGCAATACGAAGCCATCGTCACGAGTTTGACATGGGAGCCCATCGATCTGTGGCGCTTCTATAATCAGCGTTGCTGCATGGAGAACTTCATCAAGGAAGCCAAGAACGGGTTTTCCATAGACCGCATTGCGACCCGTGATTTTAAAGCCAATGAACTGGACCTGCTCCTCAAACTGCTTGCCTACAATTTGTTCGAGCGATTCAAACGGGATTGCTGCGAATCGGTTCCGTTTGGAATTTTTTCATTGCGCAGCGACACTCATTCAGCACAGTCGATCGGTTACGCTCAAACTGGCAAAGGACTTCGCGGGTCGGTACGCTTGGAAGCGATTCGAAATTCGAGTAGCCCAGTTGGAATGATAACTTCCATAATCTAACACAGAAATCACAACGCCTCTTCATTGGGGGAGAGGGAAGAATTAGCCTCTCTGCTTGCAATTGGGATCATCTCACTGGAGAATCTCTCTTTATTTTACAGGGTGACGCCCCTCAGCTTCCCTCCCCAGCCTTCCTATTATGAGCTTTGGATTGTCAACAGTAAATCAGGCAGCTTTTTTAAGGGCCTCTTGGCGGTACTGAACAGGTGTCATGTATCCGAGTGTTCCGTGAATGCGATGGTTATTAAACCAGTTGACGTAATCGTATAGTTCGATCTCCAAATGGCGAAGGCTCTGAAATTCCATCTGGTTGACGAACTCGGTTTTCATCACCTTATAGGTGGCTTCCGCTACGGCGTTGTCATAGGGGCAGCCTTTCATGCTCAGAGAACGACCGATCTCAAAGGTTTCCAGAAGCTCGTCCATCTTTTCATTTTTAAATTCACTGCCACGGTCGGTATGAAACCACTGAATTTGACGCAGGTCCCCCTGTACGGTAGCAAAGGCGCGTGAAATCAGAGCAGCGTCCTTGTTCAGACCTGCACGATGACCAATCATCTCTCGATTGAACAGGTCAACGAGTACGCAAATGTAGTGCCACTGGTGCTGAACCTTCACATAGGTCAGGTCGCTGACGACGAAGCGTTTGGTCACGGTTTGGTCAAATTCACGATTCAGGATGTTGGCTGTCGCTTCTTCGTTGCATGCGGCTTTATGCGGCTTTATGCGGCTTATACTGCGCCACCGTGTATGTGGAAACCAGTCCTTGTTCTTTCATGATTCGGCCAATTCGACGTCTGGACACGACGAGTCCACGTTCGTGGAGCTTGCACTTGATCTTGCGTGTGCCGTAGGCTTTTCGGTTCTTGCGAAAGATCTCCACAATGGCTTTCGTAAGCTCGTCTTCGTTCGGTTGTTCTTTCGCTTCATAGTAAAAGGTACTTCTTGCGATTTGCAGGACGTCACACCTTGCTGATACCGAGTATTGATCACGGTTGTTCTGGATGATAGCTACTTTCTCCCATGATCAGCGCGGCTTGCTTTAAAATATCATTCTCCATCCTCAGGCGCTGGAGTTCTTTGTGCAAAGCGATGAGCTCGTTTTCATCTGAAGAACGATTGTCCTTCTCCTTGAAGGAGCCTGACGTCTGAGCTTGCTTGATCCAGCGATATAAGGCTGAAGCTGTAAGGTCGTATTCCTCCACAATCGCTGCTCTGGATTTCCCGTTTTCATAGAGTTGCACCATTTGCTTTTTAAATGCTGAGGTGAAGGTACGCCGTTGTTGTTTTGGCATTGTAGAGATCCGCTCCTTAACATGATAGGTTTATTCTACAAGCCCTTATTTTTATTGTCCAACTAAGTGTAGCCGATCCACTTTCGAAATTCAGGTTGAAGCCCGTGTTTTAAGGAACTGAACGTCTTGAAATATCTAAACCAAGCGGGATTTCGTAAACGATTAGGCTTTAGCTGTGCTCTTGCTACCGCGTCCATATTCCGATTTTTCCCTTTGGTCACAACCTTTCTTTATATCACTATCTTACTGTTTTCGTTTCATTTCGTTCCCCTTCACCTTTTGGATTGTTGGAGTAAAGGGATGCTATCCTAATTCAAATGAGGGCTAAATAAAGTTTGTGAAATATCCCTATACGATTATCGATCACCTTTGCGTCAGATTCTGAGTAATCAACTTCTTTAGTTCAACCTATATAGCTACTATGATTTAATGCTCTAGGCTCAAATCCAATTCTAGGGCTTAAGATATAGCAAACCAAGCTACACCTCATTTCTGTTTGACCACTTAAATAACTCAAGATACAATTGGTAAAAATGAACTATATAAGCTATAGTAACTAGTCTTTTATGAAAGGAGGCGACTAATTGATAAACTTATTTTTAGGAGTAGTGCTTCTGTTAGCTGCAATATTGAATATTTTCGGAGTAGTTGAGATTACCAAGCCCTATGTTTTTGGCTTCTCACTGAGTGTCTTATTTATGTCGCTTGTCAGTTACTCCGAAGACCCAATAAACGAAGTACAGAACAAGCAAAGCTTCAGTACAGTTCTAAAAAATATTTTTCTATTCTGCAGCATTTTATCCTTTGTACTGGTTCCATTAACATATAACACAAAATTAGTTCAGGAGATAATCAATTCAATTGATGACGTAACATTTCTATTACTAGGAATTGCAATTAGTTTTCTCACACTCTTTTCTAGCAAGAGAACATCTTATCAGCTAAAAAAATTAATTGAGATGGAGAAACAAAATGCTTCAAATGAGAAGATTAAAGAAATTCTTAATAGAATTGAAAATATCAAAAAAGAATAAGGAGAATGCTCATTGTTTAACGAGAATATTGACACCAAACCAAATCAGAAAATTCAAATATTTTTTCAGCGCAATAATGATGAACTACTAAGTCCTTGGGAAATTTCACATTTTATTAATCAGTTTTCTAGTAATTACTACAAAAATGAATTGTTGATCTCTATATCCAAAGCCCTCAACTCCGACATCCCTGCTGAAAATATCTTCATTCTCGACGATTCCTTTAAAATAAATAATAGTTACTCAAAGCTCGATATCATTGACCTAAATAATGGACAAGATATCAAGCAACTTTATCATCTTGGAAAACCGATTAGCTTATATCCAAACAAAAAGATATACTCAATTAATCTTATTTTTTATTTCTTCAGGACTCTAAACGAAATAATTTATAAACTGGTTCATAAAAGAATCTCCAAGAATTCACTTGAAAAGTTCATAAATTCACCTGCAAATAAAGATTTATCAGAGATAATAAAAGAGCTAAGGGATTTATCATACTCATTTTTGCAAAAACGCGGGATAAAAGAAACTATTGAGGATATAGAAAAAAACTACAATTCCGTACTAAACAGACTTACTACTTTTGAAAAGGAACAAGTTGAGGTTGATATACTGAGAGATAGTTTTTTTGTGAATGACTATTCATTACTAAAACAAGATAAATACAAAAGACTGGAATCTAGATACTTTACAGCATTTTTCCGCGAGTTTAACAGTAATTCTAGACCTATTGTGGGTATTTACTACCCTGAAATTAATCAAATGCAGATTCTATGTGTAAATCACATCAACAAAACTAAACGTGATTCTAGGTTTCTAGACTTAAAACAGTTTTCTCATAATAGTCCTTATATTGTGGAAATTTTAGTCGGAATAAGTATAGCCATGCCTTTAATGAAAGAAATTAAGTTTCACTTAGACGAATATAAACTCAAGAAAAAGCGCATGCGTCTTGATGATGAAACGGCTATACTGGATCGAAAGCTTGAGGAAATATATAAAGGATTAGAAACCATATCAATTGATAAAGGTCTTACAGTTATAGAAAATGTTCAAGATGAGTATTTAAAAACTAAAATTGAAGAAACCAAGAATAATAACGATATGAAAATTAATGAGCCAATAAAAAAATACAACTTCCTATTGGACAATATTGTAATCAAAGAGTAAGGAGTCCCCTTACTCTTTTCTGTTCCTGACTAACAGTGAACAACACTCCACATGCACCGTATGCGGAAACATATCCACCGGCTGCACCTCAACTGTCTTGTACCCACCATCCTCCAACACCCTTAAATCCCTTGCCAGAGTCGAAGGATTGCACGACACATACACCACCCGCTCCGGCTTCATCTCCAGAATCGTCTCCAGCAGCCTCGGATCACAGCCTTTACGCGGTGGATCGACAACGATCACATCCGCCTCAATACCTTGCTCCTTCCAGCGTGGGATGACGTCCTCGGAGGCGCCGACCTCGAACTGGACGTTGCGCATGCCGTTCAGTTCGGCATTGCTGCGTGCGTCGTCGATGGCTTCCTTTACGATCTCGACGCCGTATACCTGGTCGGCGTGCTGCGCCAGGAAGAGCGAGATTGTGCCAATGCCGCAGTAGGCGTCGATGACGGTCTCCTTGCCGGTTAGGCCGGCATACTCCACCGTCTTGCCGTACAGTACTTCCGTTTGTACCGGATTGACCTGATAGAACGAGCGGGCCGAGATGGCGAACTGTACGTTGCCGATATAGTCATAAATGACGTCCCGCCCCCACAGTACCCGTGTCTCGTCGCCAAAGATGACGTTCGTCTTCTTCGTGTTGATGTTCTGCACGATGCTCGCCACAGCCGGAATTTGCTCGCGGATGCTGCCGATCCATGCGTCGCGGTGCGGGATGTCACGGCCGTTCGTCACGAGCACAAGCATAAGCTCGCCAGTGCGGAAAGCCGTCTTCACGACGACATGGCGCAGCAGGCCACGCCCGGTCTCCTCGTTATAGGCGCTGATGCCAAGCTGACTGCCGATTTCCTTGACGCGGGCGACCACCTGGTCGTTGCGCTCATCCTGGATCAGGCACGCCTCCATGTCGATGATGCGGTGGCTGCCGCGTGCGTAGAAGCCGCCGATGAGGCCGCCTTCGGCCGTGCCAATCGGCACCTGCGCCTTGTTGCGGTAGCGCCACGGCTCACTCATGCCGAGTGTCGGGTGCACGACGACGCCCGCAGTACTCCCCAACTCAGCACCCGAGCCGCTGCTGCCCACTACCGTCAGCTTCCCGATGCGCTCCAGTACGTCCACGACATGCTGGCGTTTCCAGGCCAGCTGCCCCTCATAGCTCATATGCTGGAGCTGACAGCCGCCGCACTGGTCATAGATTGGGCAGGGAGCCGCGATTCGGTCAGGGCTGGCCTGCACCACGTCCAGCAGCTTGGCGTAGCCGTACTGTTTCTTCGTCTTCAGGACTTTCACGCGGACCTTCTCACCGGGCAGGGCTCCGCCTACAAACAGCGCATACCCCTTAACCCGGCCCACGCCTTCGCCGTCATGGGTCATACCGATGATGTCGATCACTGCTTCATCGTTCTTCTGCACAGGTAACCCAGCCAGAGCCGCCATATCCCGCCCATTTGCAGACGAAGCCCGACCTCCAGGAGCCGACATATTCGCCTTGCCTTTAACGCCTACGGCTTCGGGTGCCACTGCCCGTCCAACGGACGCACTCTTGCCCCCATGAATCGGCGTATTAGCTCTTTCTCTACCTCCAGCGGCAGCCTCCGAAGCTCCTTTATCCCGCTGCCCGCTTACCGACTTCCTTCCATCAACCCGCATATCTGCTGCGCTATTCCGGCGGTTTTTTCCACGACCGCTGCGGTGGTTACTCATCTCTCAGGTCACTTCTTTCTCCATCATGATATATACAGTATTTCCCTACACCTATCTTCAACTCGAAAAATGCCGTCCTCCACAATGGAGCAACGGCACAGCTTCATTCTTCCAACTTCCGTACTGCTTGACGACTCCCAACCATTAACGAAAAACCTTCAGATGCCGGGGCAGATTGCGGAAGGTAGCAGGCAGCGTTCCGCCAAGCTCGCCATCCAGGTTAAGCTGTACATGTCCCGGTGAAGTGACTTCCATATAATCCGTCTTGAAATGGATAATCTTCTTGTCGCTCAGATGCTCACCACGCAGCGCCAGGGTCACCAGCCGGATCATTTCCGCCAGATTGCAGTTGCGTACAGCGAGCACGTCAAACAATCCGTCATCGATCATCGCTCCCGGTGCCAGCTTGTCGAAGCCGCCGACCGAATTCGTGTTGGCGATGAGAAACAGCATGAACTCGTCATGCAGCACCTCTTGCCCTGCCGCCCGGATGGTCAGCTCCTGCGGTGCCAGACTTACCATCTTCTCAATGCCCTTCCAATAATAGGCCAATTGTCCGATCATCGTCTTCAGCTTGCTCGGCACCTCATAGGTCAGCTCCGTGAGTGAGCCGCCGCCGGCGATGTTAATAAAATATTTGTCATTCGCCTTGCCGATATCAAGCGGCTTAGCCTCTTGCTTGATGACGAGATCGCAGTAATCCTCCCATTGCCTGGGGATGCCCAGCGCACGGGCGAAGTCATTGGTCGTTCCCATAGGAAACACGCCCAGCGGCAGACGGTTCTGCTTCTCCGCCATACCGTTAATCACCTCGTACAGCGTGCCATCTCCTCCGGCGGCAATCACCAGATCGTAACCACCGCGCTCAACTGCATCTGCAGCAGCGGCCGTAGCATCGCCTTCGCCGGTCGTTGCATGAACCGAGGTCTCGATCCCCCCCGCATCCAGGCGCTGCAGTATATCGGCCAGCCGACGTTTCATCTCCTCGCGCCCCGAGGTGGGATTATATATCAACCGAGCTCTCTTCATTCGCGTTACTCCACCTGTGTATTTTTTAGCAAGAAAAACTCCGCTAAGCGCGGTCTGTTTTCTTTGAAATTACCATTTGAACCTTAATCATACTGAAAAAAATCACATTTTACAATCTGCATACCCTTGAATCCATCCAAAAAAAGACACCCATACACGCTCCGGTTCAGACCGTTACTGCTGCCCTGCCTCCTCCGCCTCGCGCAGAAGTCGGGATATTTGCCGTTCCAGCCATGTCTTCAGCAGCGGATGGGGCAGCAGCGCTTCCCCTGAATAACGGTAATCCAGCCCTTCCAGCCTCCCTGGAATGACCTGGGCAGTGAAGAAACCGGAGCTGAGGAACAGCGGGGAGACGATCACATCAACGCCTTTTTCCCTGCCCCAATACTCGGCTTTGTTCCGCACGCTGTCCGGATTGAGCAGGGCGTAATCACACGCTGTTCCGCTGATCGCGCTGACACTTGCGGCCAGGGACGACATGCCCCGTTCCCAGCGCTGGCGGAAGCCGTCGTGCACACTGCCGTGCCCTACCAACAGGACAACCTCGCGCTCTGGATGTGCAGACATGGCCCGTACCTTGTCCCACACCATAGCCGCCACGTCGGGACCGTCATCGATGGGACTGCCGAAGTGTACACGGGCCTGAACCCGAAAAGGCTCCAGATCCGTCTCCTTCTCTGGAACCTCCTTAGCACCCAGTGCATAGCTGATCTCGTCCACATGTGTACTGCCTGAAGAGACGAATAAAGGCACGGCCAGCAGATCCGTAACACCCGCTTCCTCCAGCCGGTCAATGCCGTCCTGGATAAGCCTTCCCTCCACATGCTCCAAAAAAGACACAGCTACCGGCCAACCGGCCGATAGCTGCAACTGCCCGGCGACCTCATCCACCAGTCTTACCCAATCGGGCGCAGGTGAACCGTGGCTGATGATTAGAACGCCCGGCTTCATTTTAACGGCCCAGCCGTTCCAATGTCATTTTATAACCGTCATTGCCGTAATTCAGGCACCGCTTTACACGAGAGATCGTGGCCGTGCTGGCGCCTGTCTCGGCTTCGATCTGATTATATGTGCTGCCTTTGCCCAGCATACGCGCAACCTCTAAGCGTTGGGACAGAGACTGAATCTCATTAATGGTGCACAGGTCGTCAAAGAAAACATAGCATTCTTCCAAATCCTTAAGCGTCAAAATAGCCTCAAACAGTTGGTCAATACTCTTATCATTAAGCTTCTTCAGCTGCATAAATTATCATCCCCTACGGATTACTTGTAGCTTCATTGTAACTGAGCAGTGCACGGTTTTTCAAGCGTTAACGATTTCACGCATTACAGAGCCGAACCATGAAGGCCTTGATCGCCCAAATCCGCTTTTATCCCGCTTCTACGGACAGGTGCCTAAACGTGCTGTGCGCTTGTTACATATAATGGACCATCAACCTGTAAAGGACTGTGATCTGAATGCCTCAAAATTATAATAACCGGAGGGCGCACCCGCATCGTTCCCTAACCGATCCCTATAACTCATCCGCTTATCCCGGGGCAGGCCCTACCCTGGACCCGATTACGGCTGAGGCTGCTGCGCTCGTGCCCTATAATCCGCCTTACAATTCATCGGGTCCTCCTGGAGCAGAGTCCACGGTCAATCAGCCTTCTTCCTCTAGCGGAGGCCTGCTGAGCAATCTGCCTAGTCTCGGCGAAATCAAAGGAATGATTGACCGCATGGGCGGCATTGATGGCATGCTCAACACCCTCGGCAAGGTCCAGAAAGTGATGTCAGGCATCCAGCAATTCGCCCCGATGGCCAAACTCCTCATGGGCGCACTGCCATTCGGTGCAAAGACATCCAATAAATCTACGAATTCAGGATATTCAGACGAATATATCCCTCGCCGCAGAAGAAGAAAGAAATCCGTAACCAAGCGTAGACGGAGCACGTCCAAATCCCGTCGCCCTTCGGCAAAACGCAGAAGACGCTGAGATTATATTGTCAATCATTTGAACCAGCCTCTCCTTGAGAACCAGTAGATCATGCCCGAACCGAGCAGAATCATAAGCACAAGCACAGCGAAATAACCGTGTTTCCAGCCCAGCTCAGGCATGAAGCTGAAATTCATCCCGTAAATCCCAGCGATCAGGGTCAGGGGCATGAATATCGTCGTGATGACCGTTAATGTCTTCATAATAGTGTTCATCCGGTTGGAATTCAGCGAAATGTAGCTATCCCTGAGATCGGCCGTCATTTCGCGGTCAGCGTCAATCATATCGGAGAGCTTAAGCAGATGATCATAAATGTCTGTGAAATACGCCTTATGCTCCCCTTGTCCCTGAATGTGCTCAGAGTTAACAACACGGTACATTAGATCCCGCATCGGTACGATCGTGCGCCGCAGCTTTAATAACCGGCTCCGCAGTTCGAACACCTGATTCATCAGCTCTTCCACCGACTCGCTGCGGCTCCGGTTCTCCAACTCGGCAAGCTCGTCTTCTATCTTGAACAGGCAGGGGAAATAGCGGTCGACCAGCTTATCCATAACCGTATATGCCGCTCCCAGCGTACCTCTCGCCCATATTCTTCCTTCCCGGGCATACTGTACAATCCGTTCCCACGCCTGGTCGATCTCCTCCAGCCGTGTCTTATGGTAGGACACCAGAAAGCGGCGGCTCATGAAGAGATCCACCTCCTCTACCGTCAAGCGATCGGGATCAAGAGCATGCAGCACCAGAAACTGCACATCCTCATAATAATCCAGCTTGGGCCGCTGCAGCACGTACAGGCAGTCCTCCACCGCCAGCGGATGGAAGTGGAAATAGATTTCCAGCAGGGCAGCCTCCTCTTCCGTAGGCTCGCTGAAATCCGCCCATATCCATTCATATTCATCCAGCCGCAGATCGGTCAGTGGAATATCAAGCTGTAACTGATGATCCTTCCCGATTGCAAGCGTCCTGATCAATGCGCCCACCCCCTTAATCTGTGCCGACAGAATCCCGTCCTTGGCCTCTATTGTACATAGCTTTACCAGCAAAGCAAAAGAAGCCCACGGGGGCTTCTTAAATTGAACGGCACTCGGAATCCTGTCCGCCTGAGCAGTACTAGAACAGCAGCTTGAAGATTAAGCCTGCCAGCAGGGCAGAAATCGGAATCGTAATAAACCAGGTCACTACAATACGACCGGCAAGAGACCAGCGCACGGCACGGAACCGCTTGGCAGAGCCGACACCCAGGATCGCTGAAGTGATCGCGTGGGTCGTGCTGACCGGGAGATGCAGGAGCGTACAGGTGAAAATAACGGAGGCCGCCGAAAAGTCGGCCGCAAACCCGTTAATCGGCTCAATTTTAAAAATTTTGGTGCCCATGGTCTTGATGATTTTCCAGCCGCCGATTGATGTCCCCAAGGCCATAGCTGTCGCTGCCGAGATTTTGACCCACAGCGGAACCTCAAGATGGTCCTGGAACCCACCCGACACGAGCGCAAAGGTGATGATCCCCATGGCCTTCTGCGCATCATTCGTGCCATGCGTGAAGGATTGGAGAGCCGCAGTAAGGACCTGCATCGTACGGAAGCCCTTGTTCACCGTATGCGGACTTTTGCGTGCGAATATGAACTTCAGGATCGTCATCACCACGTAACCGATAGCAAAAGCGATCAACGGGGAGAAAATCAACGCCTTCACGATATCAATGAATCCTGTCCAGTTGACCTTGTCCGAACCGGCGCCAACGAACACCGCACCCGCAAGGGAGCCGATCAGCGCATGGGAAGAGGAAGACGGGATGCCGAACCACCATGTGACCAGATTCCAGATAATGGCCGCCAGCAGCGTAGCGATGACGATGTCGATCCCGTTCGACAGCTCCGCCGGATTAGCCACGCTTCCGCCAATCGTTTTGGCTACCCCGGTGAACATCATGGCACCGACAAAGTTCATCACAGCCGCCAAAATAATGGCGCGCCGCGGTGTCAGAGCTCTTGTGGAAATCGACGTGGCGATAGCATTGGCGGTATCATGAAATCCGTTAATGAAATCAAAGGCCAAAGCAAGAAATATAACAATGCCTAGAATAAGTAAACTTGTATCCATGAAAATAGGACCCCTTACGAGTTGCGCATAATGATGGATTCCAGCTTGTTGGCTACATGTTCGCAAGAATCAGTAGTCGTTTCCAAGCGTTCGTATATCTCTTTGCGCTTGATCAGCTCGATCGGGTCATTAACTGTCGCAAACAAATTTTTAATGCAAATACGGAGCAGCTCGTCCCCCTGGTTCTCCAGGTCGTTCAGACGAATCGTGTGCTCACGGAGTGCCAGCAGTCTCTTCTGAGACAGAAGATGAACAGCCTTTTGAATTTCATAGGCAGACTGGCGCAAAATATCCGCAAACTGAACGATATATTCGTCAGGCTCGGTAAGCTGGTACATATAGAACCTTGATGCAGTCGCTTCAAGTCCGTCCAATACGTCATCCATGGTGGTTGTCAGATCCATGATGTCGTCGCGTTCCAGCGGCGTAATAAATGTTTTGTTCAGTTCCTTAATAATGGTGTGCGTAAATTCGTCACACTTGGACTCGTATTTCTTCATTTCTCCAGCAAATAACGTCACGTCCTGCAGATTCGCAATATTCTGCGCGAAATAATCCGCAGCCTGCACGATCGTATCCGCCATATTTTCCAACGTCTCGAAAAAGATATCCTTTTTCTTCAGTCTCATACGATTACCCCTTTACCAAAAATTGCCGTCTGACTGTTCGACTATATTAGACAACCTTTGCTATCTTATCATAGGTTATATCTGTTTTGTAAAGCCTTTGTAAAGATTGTAAACGCTATTTCAACGTTTCTTCCGTTTTCTGTCCATTCCCTCCTGCAATCACCCTTGATTTTCCGGATTTAAGTGGACCGGTTCGGTGATCGAAACATGTCCTTCCAAGGGCTGCTCTGCCGGAACAATGTGAATATACGTCTGGCCTGGCAGCAGCGGAATTTCCGTGCTTCCGTCATAAAAGCGGATAATATCTCCATTAGCATGCTTCCATTTCCCCTCGATCATCCGCCCCTCACGGAAAATCAGCGCCTCCCCGCCACTGTTCAGGTCTACAGCGAGCCGTCCGATATCGTCCAGCACCCGGTGGCTCGTGCTCATGACAATCACATTTGCAGCGCTCAATTGACCGTTATTATTCAAATCAATGTGCGGCTCCCCGTTCACCGATCTCAGGTAAGTCTGCTTGTCTTCATCATATGTATAGGATACGCGGTAGCTTTGCAGCATAAAACGAATATCGAACGCTGTCACCTGTTCACCGTCTGTCATTTGCTCCGGCTTCTCAAAAACATATTCCGGAACGTCAGAGGTTATCGGGTATCCCCGCTTGTCCGCCCCTTCGAGCAGCTTGGGCAGGCTGGTATACAAATTATGCGGTGCCTTGCGGTCCGGGCTGCGCCAGAAGGACGTCCCCGCATTTGTAATTTCATCCAGGTGCTGCTTGCCCTGCCGCTGAAAGATAGCATAAGCATCATTACTTCCTCCGGCATGAACAGGCAGTGCCCCATAGCTTTCAGCCAGCTCGATCAAATAAGGTCGGATGCTGCGCACAGGGCCGATGTTGACTTCACCGCCTCCGCTCTGATAGAAAGCCACAAGACGCGTGATACCTCCCTCAGCAAGCACCTCATAGACGATATCCGCCTCACTGAGTCCTGATTGGGGGCGTGCGGCAGGCGCATTGTTAACCATTACGGCCAGCGGCCTTTGGTCTGAGGGCTCAGCTATGCCGATTCCTGTAAGAGGCGCGGTATACTCCGGCTCATGCTCCACCAGAGGCTCGACAGGCTCGGGAGCAGGCGGCTCCTCCATGACAACGGGCGAGACCTGCGGCGGCGCCTCCTCCGCCTGAGGGGAGCAGGATACCAGACCAGCACAGCCGAGCAGAAGCAGCGCACTGCCGACTGCGTTTTTGCTTAACCTGATCAAAAGACATTCCTCCTGGGTTCGTTTTTTTACATTATAAGCAATGTCGGCTGGATTGTCCTGGTAACAAAATGAATGAATTTGTGATTTTTATCACAAACAAAAATGTCGAGCTAATCTACAATAAAGACATGAAAGAGATGATCATCTTACAAAACAAAACAGCAAAGTAACATACCTTATGAAGGAGTGGTTAATATGTTTAACACTTGGCTTAGAGAAAACCCGGTTGCAATGTGGATACTGACAGTAATAAGGGTTGTTATAGGATGGACCTGGATGACTCATGGATGGGAGAAGCTGACGGGGGGCTTTGCAGCAGACGGCTTCCTGACAGGTGCCATTGCCAAGGCAACAGGTGAGCATCCGGCGGTTCAAGGCTGGTGGGCAGCGTTCCTTGAAGCCTTCGCCCTGCCGAATGCAAGCCTCTTCAACTTCCTGATCCCTGTAGGTGAATTCTTAGTGGGTGTCGGCCTGCTTCTCGGCACATTGACCACACTCGCCGCATTAATGGCCATGGTCATGAACTTCGCCTTCCTCTTCTCGGGCACTGTAAGCACCAACGCGATTCTGATACTGTTCGAAATCTTCATCGTGGTCGCAGGCGCTAACGCCGGTCGCATCGGATTGGATCATTGGGTGCTGCCTTACCTGCGCGGCCTGTTCCGCAGACATGACGGAAGCGGGCAGAAAGCTAAGCTCGTCTGACCAACTGCACGAATAACCTAACCAACCTATACAGAAGGAGCGTCGATGAATATCGGCGCTTTTTTTGTTGTCAATAACGCTGCTTCTGCCATCCTGCTTATTCCTCCTATAACTTTAGGCCAGGAGATTCTCAGTCTCTGGTACGGTGCGAACTCCTAGTTCTGCATATATAATAAGGAGAAGATCCAGTTGAAGGGCGGAAGCGGAAGTATGGCCGAGGCAATGGTTGACATATTAGAGAGATGGGGAATTTGGGGCATCCTTGTCTCATTGTTCATGGAAGGAAGCGCCTTTCCTTTTATCGGCACTTTCTTCATCGTGACGGTAGGTTTTTTAATGGATTTGACCTGGCTTGAGATAACCTGGATCTCCGTGCTGGGAAGTCTGTTTTACGCGGTCGGCAGTTACATTCCTTATTATATAGGCTATTTCCTGGAAAGCAGTCTGATGAAAAGGCTGAGCCCTGCTACGCAGGATCGTTTGGGTCAAGCCCAGGCTGCTTTCAGCAAATATGGAATTTGGAGTGTGGCGATATCCAGCCCGCTTCATCTCGGGAATGTAGTCCCCTTTGTAGCGGGGATGTCCCGCATGGATCTGCGCATCTACACCTTGCTGACCATGCTGGGGATCGCTCCCTCTACCTTCCTTCTGCTCAGCATCGGTCTGTTCTATACCGGTGATACCGAAACTGTCCTGAATACCATTGAAGAATACCAGGGAATCGTACTGGCCGTATTTATTGTAGTTACGGTGGCCTACATTGCATGGAAAATTCTTAAGCGCCGCAAGCAAAGCAAGGACCTGCAAGGTTAATCATTAAATGACGATGAAAAAGGGGTCTCCAAAGGTCAATTGACCTATAGAGACCCTTTGTTTATCCTAATTTAGCGTGCGCCGAACATCCAGCAGTTCAGGCTGAGACATCCATGCTCATAGGCTTGAAACAGCTTTTGCGCCTTTCTGTCATTGTCCGCTGCGCCCATCGCATAAAACAGAGGAATAAAATGCTCCACAGCGTACGAAGGAACAGCCTCCTTGACAAAAGGGGCCTTTTTGCCGTATTCGAACAGTTGCTTGAGGTTCCAGGTCTGCAGCTGCTCCCCGATCCAATCATCAAAGGCTGTCGCCCAGCTTTCGGGTTCTTCGGTATTCCGCAGCAAACGCAAATTATGGACAAGCCCCCCGCTGCCGATAATCAGAATGTCCTGTTCACGCAAGGCAGACAGCATACATCCAATATCGTACTGTTCCTTAGGTGAACGCCTGGAATCGACGGAGAGGGTAATGACCGGGATATCTGCTTGGGGATACATGTGGCGCAGAATGACCCACACGCCATGGTCAAGTCCCCTGTTCTGAACGGGTCGGGCAGACAAATTATGCAGCTTGAACATGTCTATAATGTCATTATGAATTGCCGGATCTCCGGGGGCAGGATATTCGATCGTATACATTTCTTCAGGAAAGCCATAGAAGTCATGCAAAGCTGCATGCTGTTCATCGACATCAATGCATTGATCGGGACTGTCCCAATGAGCGGAAAAAACAACAATTCCGCGGGGTCTGGGCAGCCGTGATCCCAGTTCCTTCAAAAAACGGGTATACGCATTGTCCTCTACAGCCAACGCAGGCGAACCATGCGCAACAAATAATGCAGGTACTGTCATCGCTGCCACCTCCACACGCCAATTATATTCGGTATACTTCTATTTTACTCCTGCGCGTGGGGATTTTCCAATACTGTCAGATCATCCAGTGCTGCCATTCTTTCTCGATGCGCTCACGCTCATCCAGCCATTCCAGTGTTCTCTCCATCAGGCGTGCACGTTCCGCACCCGACGAGTAGGTATGATCCGCCTGAAAAATAATCTCTTTATCGCACCGGTTATCCGAACGCATCCAGAAAACCTTCTGATACAGGAAGGCATAGTCCACTGGAATCATATCGTCCGACGTGCCATGGACGACGAGCACGTCCCCGCTGAATTTTACAGCTTCCTGGAAAGGCTGGAATTGGGCCAGAGATTCAAAGAAAGCAGGCGTGAACCTGTAGCCCAGGTAATCCGCCGCTCCTTCCTTAACCGCTTGATCATAGACACGCCGTTCTGTGATTTTGACGATATCATTGAACGGATAGCCTACCGCCGACCAAAGGATGAGATTTTTAACCCGCTTATCCCGCACCGCCGTCAGGACCGAGACCGCACCGCCGAGGCTGTGACCGATCAAAGTAATCTTCTTCGGGTCCACATCGGCACAGCTCACAGCATAGTCCAGTACAGCGCGCGTCTGATTGATCATGGATTCGATACCTTGCTCACCATATTCGCCGGTACTCTCACCGCAGCCCGCATAATCAAAACGGATCACCATATGTCCTGCATGCGCAAGCTTGCGCGCAGTATTGACGAACAGCCTGTCAACTCCGATGCGGCTGCCGACAAACCCATGGCATATGATCACCAGCGAATTACGGTTCTGGCATCCCGTCTTTTCCACCCCACGCGGATAATGCAGTGTTGCCGCCAGCTCTTCGCCCTCAAAACGTATCCCAATCTGTCTTTCCATTCGCCTCTCCCCCTGATATTTGATCCATATTCATTTAACCTTTAATTCCGATCAATTTAATAAGATTAATTGTACACATCGTCCTTCTTGGTGTCAATGCACCTGTTCACAGCACAAAAGACGCCTGCTCCCTTGAAAAAGGAAATCTCCTTTCTCAGGAAGCAAGCGCCACCGGATGTCGTCAGAGCAAGTGCTCAGATCACGTTAATCGTAGCTGTTGCGGTACATCGCATGGGTCTCGCTGCGACCTTCCCATCCCTTTAACACAGAATTGCCATGCTGATCGTCCAGCATATGATCTCCCTGTTCTTCATCCAGCTCATCGCCGAACTCCGTATCATCTACACGGTAACGCGGAGCATTACCTTGAACAATATGTCTTACTTTCCCGTGATTCGGCCTGCTGTTCATATGCTGACACCCTTCCTCTCCTGTAAATGGATAGTGAAACCCGAAGCAACCTTCATATTTTGCAGCAGGAAGCGTTGCCAATATACATGAGTAGGAGATAAATCCCGCGACATGACTTTGCCTTAATCTCCCCGCTCACGTATACTGGATTTCATATGGATTGTGTGCAGGAGGCCTAACGAATGAATCAACCTATTTCCGGAAAGCAGGGGCATGACAAGCCTGAGTCCCGGCTCAAATATTTTGCCATGATTGCCTGGATTGCTTTGACCTTCTTCTTCACAGCGCTTGCGCTCATTGGACTGGTTGTACTTGCCGCTGGCGGCAGTACAAGCCCCTATGAGAAAATCAGCACCTCGACACTGCTTATTGTTGCAGCCGGGGGCATTCTGCTGATTGAGGCATTAACTCGATTTATGGACCGTCCGGATGACGGAGCTGCAGAGGATGCTGCCCCCGAACATAACAGTCGCCAGGGGCGTGTACCCGAGAAGCCGCGACTCCGCTTGAAATCGACGCTGCTGTATGTGGTGCTCGTCGTGGTCATCCTTGTCGGCGGCATTATGCTCAACAGAAGCCTGCCTGTGTTCACCGTATCCCCATGGACGAGCCTGATTATCGCCGTTGTCGGCTGGGCTGGGCTTAAACCGCTGTTTTTGCGGAAGAAAAAACAAGCTTGAGCCCCTAACTTAACCCAGAAAGTAGAAGAAGAGCCGTGCCGAAGCAGCGCTCTTCTTCTACTTTCTATATTCCAGATCAGATCAGCATATTAAACAGGTTCACGTCCTTGTTCAATTCGATATACCGAATCCCCTTCCGGTTCATCCGCTCGACCAGCGGCAAATAATCCTCTTTATGCATGAGCTCGATTCCGACCAGTGCCGGGCCGTTCTCCTTGTCGTTCTTCTTCGTGTATTCGAAACGGGTAATATCATCGTCCGGTCCCAGCACATCCTGCAGAAATTCGCGCAGGGCGCCTGCACGCTGCGGGAAATTGACCATAAAATAATGCTTAAGCCCTTCATACATCAAGGAGCGTTCCTTAATCTCCTGCATCCGATCGATGTCATTGTTGCCGCCGCTGACGATACATACGACCGTTTTACCCTTGATCTGCTCCCGGTACATGTCCAGTGCGGCGACAGGCAGCGAGCCTGCCGGCTCCACCACGATGGCACTTTCGTTGTAGAGCTCCAGAATGGATGAGCAGGCTTTTCCCTCCGGCACCTTCACAATGTCGTCCAATACGTTGGAACAAATGCTGTAGGTCAGCTCCCCGACACGCTTGACGGCTGCACCGTCGACAAATTTATCGATTTCCTCCAAAGTTACGACACCGCTACGGTCCAGCGCCTCACTCATCGAGGCCGCACCCAGCGGCTCCACACCAATGACCTTGGTTGCCGGGCTGACGGTTTTGATATAAGTACCTACACCGGCTGCCAGACCGCCGCCGCCGATCGTGACAAACACATAATCCGCAGGAACATCCAGGCTCTCCATGATCTCCATGCCGATCGTACCGTTGCCGGCAACAATTTTCGGCTGGTCAAAAGGATGAATAAACGTCATGCCCTGCTCTTCACACGTCTTGATGGCTTCTTCGTATGCGTCATCAAAAGTGTCCCCCGTCAGAATGACCTCAACGCTGGTACCGCCGAAACGGCGCACCGCTTTGACCTTCTGGTTGGGTGTAGTGCTGGGCATGTAGATCTTGCCATGGATACCGAGAGCATTGCAGGAAAAAGCGACTCCCTGGGCATGGTTGCCTGCGCTGGCGCAGACAATGCCTTGGCTTAACTCCTCTTCCGTGAGGCTGCGGATCATGTTATAGGCTCCACGAATTTTGAAGGAACGAACAACCTGCAAATCCTCACGCTTCAAATAAACGTCACAGCCATATTTGGCCGACAGCATCCCATCCCGCTGCAGCGGCGTCCGCACAATCACCTCGCGCAGCATATGATGCGCACGCACGATATCTTCCATTCCCACCGATTGCTCCCGCCGGGTAGTATGCTCAGTTTTCATAAAGTTTCCCCACACTCCACTTACTTATATGTCTATTTTATAAATCAGTTATGCTAGAATACCGTTTCCGTTATCATACCACGTTTATCACCAGAATGCGTAAAGACAACGCGCCTTTTTGGGGCAGCAAAAAACGGGCCGGGTCGTGCAATCGCCAGCTAGGGAGTTACAGCGAACCCGTAACAGGAAGCAATTGTGCAGAAAACCGCCTATCGGCTGGCATGTGCTGCCTGATCGGCGGTTCGGATATTTTTCGTTAAACTGAATAATTGTCTGCAAACCAGCGTGCGGCAGCTTCCACCTCTGTGCGTGTCAACTGATGGCCGTGGCGTTCCCAGTGCATATGCACGTCAGCGCCCGCGCCTTCCAGCATTGCATGCAGCTCCTCCGTGCCCTGCTTCGGAATCATCGGATCATTCTCCCCTGCGCCGATAAACACCGACAAGTCCTTCAGATCCGGGAGCTGAATATCACGGAGCGGGACCATCGCATGATGCAGGATTGCGCCGCGCAGCACCTCCTTCTCATGGAAAATCATGCTTGCCGCGATATTCGCGCCATTCGAATACCCGATGGCCACCACGTTGCGCCGGTCAAACGCATAACGTTCCGCAGCTTCGTCTACAAAAGCCGACAGCTCCTTCGTCCGTTGGACGAGATCCTCCAGATCGAATACTCCCTCAGCCAGCCGACGGAAGAAACGTGGCATTCCATTCTCCAGCACATTTCCTCTTACGCCCAGGACGGATGAGCCCGGTGATACCAGCTCCGCCAACGGCAGCAGGTCATGCTCGTTACCCCCAGTTCCGTGCAGCAGCAGCAGGACAGGCGCATCAGGGTTGTTTCCTTTGCGGAATATATGATTCATAACAAACGGCCACCTTTCAATTCGTTTTAATATTAAGATTCTTATATTTGTATTATACATGAGATAAGGCAGCGAAACAAACACAAATCCTATTCTCCCCGAAAACAAGCAAAAGCGTCCAGCTCCGGTTACTTTCTTCAATAACGGAAGTGAACGCTTTGTTATAAAGCCCTGTTCAAGGTGCCAGCGCTGCAGGCCTGTCGGGATTATGCGCCGCATCCTCTTCATCAGCAGTTGCTGCAGGACATTCGTCCTTGGATAGAAGACGTCGTTGTACGTGCTTAACAATCTGCAGTAAGTCACCTGAAGGTGACTTGATGAAGAAATAGTGCCTCCTTGTGGGAGTCTGACGCGGGTTTTATACTGGGGCCATACCCGGGTTGAGCTAATCGCGATTAGAATTATAATCTTTGGAGGACAAAAAGGATGCACACACGCAAACTTGGAAATAGCAACGTGGAATTGTCGGCCGTCGGTCTGGGCTGTATGGGGATGTCGTCAGGCGTGTATGGAAATGCTGATCGGCAGGAGAGCATTGCAACGATTCATGCCGCGATGGAGGCTGGTATTACGCTGCTGGATACCGGAGATTTCTACGGGTCCGGTCATAATGAAATGCTGATTAGCGAAGCGCTGCAAGGGAAGAAGCGAGAGCAGGCTTTTATCGCCGTGAAATTTGACGTTTTGCGCGATCCCCATGGCGGTTTTGGCGGTGTCGACGGCCGGCCGGCGGCCGTGAAAAACTTTCTGACCATGACGTTGCAGCGCTTGAACACTGATTATATCGATTTGTACCAGCCAGCCCGGCTGGATCCGAATGTGCCGATCGAAGAGACGGTTGGTGCGATTGCTGAAATGGTACAGGCAGGATATGTGCGGCATATCGGACTATCTGAAGTAGGCGCAGATACGATCCGACGCGCGCATGCTGTACATCCGATATCCTGGCTGCAAATTGAATATTCACTCTTCAGCCGTGGCATTGAACGGGAGGTCCTGCCCGTATTGCGAGAGCTAGGGATTTCGCTGAATCCCTACGGAGTTCTGGACCGTGGACTCCTAAGTGGAACATGGACGAAGGAGCGCTCCGCCAATCCGGGCGATTTCCGGGTGTCTGGCCCGCGCTTCCAGGGGGATAATTTGGAGCGTAATCTAGAGCTTGTCGAAAAGCTGCGCAGAGTGGCTGAAGCACGCGGAATGAATGCTGCGCAGATGGCGATCGCTTGGGTGCTCGGACAAGGGAAGGACATCATTCCGCTGATTGGCGCTCGCAAACGACTCCAATTGGATGATGCGCTGCGGGCAGCGGAAATCGATCTTACCTCTGAAGAACTGCAGGCCATAGGCAGCTTGTTTGATCCCAAGGATGTGGCGGGGGATCGCTATGATAAGCATCAGATGGCATTGCTGGATAGTGAAAAATAAGAAGAAGCTCTCAGGATGGTTTTCCTGAGAGCTTCTTCTCGGATTGGGCTTTACGCCTGCGGTGGTTGGCACCCCATTCAAACATGGCGTCAAACATTGGAACCAGCGTTTCCCCGTAAGGAGCCATGGAGTACTCTACCTTAGGGGGGTTATCCGGAATAACATTCCGGATAACCAATCCGTCTTCTTCCAGCATACGCAGCAGCCTCTCTTCCGTGCCCGTGTCGGGTACTGGGACAAAGAAGCACTTACACCAATGCTTTCGCTGCAATATCCGTACGATTCTGTTTTCCTGCAAAAGTAATACGCTCCGCCTGTTCATACGCCTTGGCGCGAGCGGCTGCGATATCACGGCCTAATCCCACAACACCCAGCACACGGCCCCCGTTCGTCACCCATTCACCGGCCTCATTTACGGCTGTTCCGGCATGGAATACGATAGCATCATCCACCTGGTCGAGACCGTGAATCGGCACACCCTTCGGATAAGAGCCCGGGTAGCCGCCGGATGCAAGCACGACGCACACCGCCGCTTCGTCCTTCCACTCCATTTCCACATCAGCAAGGTTTCCATTCACCGCCGCCAGGAAAATGGACAACAAATCCGATTTCAGACGTGGCAGCACCACCTGGGTCTCCGGATCGCCAAAACGGGCGTTGAACTCTACCGTCTTCGGTTTGCCGTCAGGAGAGATCATCAGCCCGGCAAACAGCACGCCTGTAAAAGGTCTGCCTTCCGCAACCATCGCTTTGGCCGTTGGCTTGATGATCGTTTCAATCGCTTCCTCAATGATGGAATCCGCGATATGCGGCAGCGGGGAGTAGGTTCCCATGCCGCCTGTATTCGGGCCTTGGTCTCCATCGAAGACTGGCTTGTGATCCTGCGCGGCCACCATCGGACGCACCGTTTCCCCGTCAACGAAGGACAGAATTGACATTTCCTGCCCCTCCAGAAACTCCTCAATAACAACCTGCGTGCCCGCGTCCCCGAATACCTTGTCCACCATCATGTCGGAGAGCGCCTTTTCAGCCTCTTCCATGCTGTAGGCTACGGTTACCCCTTTACCAGCCGCCAGGCCGTCCGCTTTAATGACAATCGGGATCTTCTGTTCCAGCAAATAAGAGCGTGCCTCATCATAGCTGTCAAATTTACGGTACGCCGCGGTCGGGATATTGTATTTATGCAGCAGATCCTTCATAAACGTCTTGCTGCCTTCAATTTCGGCCGCATTTTTCCGCGGACCGAAGACCGGGATTGCCTTGGCTTCAAAAGCGTCTACAATGCCGACTGCCAGCGGATCGTCTGGCCCGACAACCACGAGACCGACCTGCTTTTCCTCCGCAAAGGCTGTCAGGCGGTCAAACTCGAATACACCAATCGGCACGCATTCAGCCAACTGCCCGATGCCCGCATTGCCTGGTGCGCAGTAAATCGTCCCTGCCTGCGGGCTCTGCTTGAGCGCCCACACAATGGCATGCTCGCGGCCCCCGCCGCCGATGACCAAGATATCCATTCGCTCATTTCCTCCCAGACCGCTTTTAGTGTTTGAAATGACGTACACCCGTGAATACCATGGCGATTCCGTACTGATTCGCCACCTTGATCGACTCCTCGTCCTTGATCGATCCGCCTGGCTGAATCACCGCTGTGATGCCTGCTTTAGCCGCCATTTCAAGCGTATCCCCCATCGGGAAGAAGGCATCTGATGCAAGTACAGCGCCTTTCGATTTTTCCCCAGCCTGCTCAATAGCGATCTTCGCAGCGCCGACACGGTTCATCTGTCCTGCTCCTACACCAACCGTCATATTGTCCGCAGCCAGAACGATCGCATTGGATTTCACATGCTTAACTACTTTCCAGCCGAACAGCAGCTGCTTCAATTCCTCCTCAGAAGGAGCACGGTCGGTTACAACCTGGAGGTCTGCCGGGTCGATGGCATGAACGTCGCTCTGCTGTACGATCATCCCGCCGTCAATGGAGGTCACAACAAACTGGCTGGTACGGTCATGGGCCGAATCGAGCTCTCCCGTATCCAGCAGGCGGATGTTCTTTTTCTTGGTCAGAATGTCTAGCGCTTCCTGAGTGAAGCCCGGAGCCAGAATGATCTCCAGGAAAATTTCGCTCAGCTTCGCGGCCGTATCTCCATCAATGATCCGGTTCGCTGCGACAATCCCGCCAAAAATCGAAGTCGGGTCTGCAGCATACGCCTTACTGTACGCTTCATAGATGCTTGCGCCGATGCCCACACCACAAGGGTTCATATGTTTAACAGCCACAACCGCTGGCTCCGTAAATTCCTTGACAATCTGCAATGCTGCGTTGGCATCGTTAATGTTGTTATAGGACAGCTCCTTACCGTGAAGCTGCTTCGCCGTCACCAAAGTGCCCTCGGCTGCAAGCGGCTTGCGGTAGAAGGCGGCCTGCTGATGTGGGTTCTCTCCGTAGCGCAGATCCTGGATTTTTTCATACGTAACCGTAAAGCGCTCCGGCAGCGGATCTCCCGTTACATTGGAGAGATAGTCTGAGATCAGGGCATCGTAAGCCGCCGTGTGACGGAATACCTTCGCCGCAAGACGCTTGCGTGTGTCCAGCTCCGTATCTCCACCACTGCGGATTTCGTCGAGCACGGTACGGTAGTCGTCGGCGTCCACTACAACGGTGACAAAAGCATGGTTTTTGGCGGCAGAGCGCAGCATAGTAGGACCGCCGATATCGATATTTTCAATCGCATCCTCATAAGTCACATCAGGCTTGGCGATCGTTTCGGCAAAAGGATACAGATTCACGACCACGAGGTCAATATAACCAAGCCCCAGGTCCTTCATCTGGCGCTGATGCTCTTCATTGTCACGAACCGCCAGCAAACCGCTGTGCACAGCAGGATGCAGCGTTTTGACACGTCCATCCATAATTTCAGGAAAACCAGTCACATCGGAGATCCCGATCACCGGAATACCCTCCTTCGACAGCAGGCTGCTGGTTCCGCCTGTCGAAATGATTTCCACACCCATATTGGACAATTCACGGCAAAAATCCACGATGCCCCGTTTATCCGATACGCTGACTAAAGCTCTTTTGATCACGATTTATCCTCCTATCTTTCCAACCCATTACCCGTCAGGAAAATGGGTTGGAAATGCAGCTTCTGCTGCTTTTTTTAAAATCCAAACCCATACCCCGCAAGGCAAAGGGTGAAAGGCAGCTTCTGCTGCTTTTTTTTAAAAAATCCTCACATAATCCCGCTCATTCAACCGCACACTATTTCCCGAGAAATATCGGAATATGACTTGCTTGACCTTCTTGTATTCTGACAAAAAAAGAGCCGGCTGACACAAGACGTCAGCCATGCACTGCGGATTAACGCCGGATGACCGTAACCTTTCTGCCCTCCAGCTTCACCCGTTCTTCCGCGAACCATGAGACCACTTCAGGATATAACGTTCTTTCTTCCGCTTGAATGGCGGCCGTCAGCGACTCCTGCGTAGCTTCCTCCGCGACGGGAACAGCACGCTGGGCGATGATGGGCCCTGTATCCATGCCTCCATCCACAAAATGCACAGTAACTCCGCTGAGCTTCACGCCGTATTGCAACGCTTGTCCGATAGCGTCCTTTCCCGGAAAAGCCGGCAGTAGAGAGGGATGGATATTAATTAGCCGGCCCGTAAAGGCCTCCACCATCACGCTGGAGAGCAGACGCATATAACCAGCCAGTACAACCAGATCGATCTCTTTCTCATGCAAAAGCGCTACCAGCTCACGTTCATAATCTTCCCGCACGGCATAATCCTTGGGTTGGAACGTGTAACATTCAATACCGGTAGCCTGCGCCCGTCCGACCACGGGTGCCGCAGGCTTGTCACATACCAGAAGCCCGATTTCCGCTCCACCGAGCCTGCCTTCTGCAGCGGCATCCGCCAGAGCCTGAAAATTGCTGCCCTGACCCGAGGCAAACACCGCCACCCGGTAAGCTCCCATTACACATCCGCTCCTGTGAAGGTCACCTGTGAGTCGCCCTCTGTCACACGTCCAATCACGTAGGCTTCTTCGCCCTGTTCACGCAGAATCGCCAAGGCGGACTCCACATCCTCCTGATTGACGACCATCACCAGACCAATCCCCATGTTAAAGGTCGTGAACATATCGCGGTTAGAGATGGCTCCCTTGTCCTGCATCAGCTTGAAGATCGGCAGAATCGGCCATGAGCCGTATTCGATATCTACGTTTACGTTATCCGGGAGCACACGCGGGATATTCTCGATAAATCCGCCACCAGTAATGTGAGCCATGCCTTTAACGGTCAGCTTTTCCAGCAGGGCGAGCACAGGCTTCACATAGATTTTCGTTGGCTCAAGCAGCACGTCTCCAAGCTTGCCGTTCAGCCCTTCCACCTCATCCTGCAGGCTGTATCCGCTCTGTTCGAGCAGTAGCTTGCGCACAAGGGAAAAGCCATTGCTGTGTACACCGCTCGACGCTAGACCGATGACAGCATCGCCAGCAGTGATCGTGCTGCCGTTAATCACTTTGCTCTTGTCGACAATGCCTACCGTAAAACCGGCAATATCGTACTCACCCTCGCTGTACATGCCAGGCATTTCGGCCGTTTCGCCGCCGATCAAAGCACAACCGGACTGGTGACAGCCCTCGGCAATCCCGGCCACAATCGCTTCAATCTTCTCCGGAACAACGCGGTCGCAGGCGAGATAGTCCAGAAAAAACAGCGGCTCTGCTCCCTGCACCACAATATCGTTCACACACATGGCCACCGCGTCAATGCCGATCGTGTCGTGGCGGTCCATAGCAAATGCAAGCTTCAGCTTGGTTCCGACTCCGTCGGTTCCGGAGACCAGCACAGGCTCCTCGTACTTGTCTTTATTCAATCCGAATAAGGCGCCAAATCCGCCCAAATCCGTCATCACTTCCGGACGGAACGTGCGCTTCACATGCTTCTTCATCCGTTCTACCGCTTCATTGCCGGCTGCAATGTCAACACCAGCCTGTTTGTATGCGTCGGACACCTCGATAACACTCCTTTTTTAGATCACAGAATTTATTAAACCCGTTAACCTTTTAACAGCTACAGCCGAATTTCTCCTCGCCGTTGAAGTTCACCTGTGTCGGATACTCATTGTCGAAGCAGGCGAGGCAGAGCCCTCCTTTGGGATCGGAGCTGTTATTGCCGCCGACCGCTTCGATCAACCCTTCGAAGCTTAGAAAATGAAGCGTGTCTGCATTAATTTCCTGCCGGATTTCTTCGATAGTCTTGGAGGAAGCGATCAGCTCCCTGCGGTCCGGTGTATCAATGCCATAGAAGCAGGGGTTTTTGAACGGCGGTGAGGTAATGCACACATGCACTTCCGTTGCGCCCGCATCACGCAGCATATTGACGATCCGGCGTGATGTCGTGCCCCGCACGATAGAATCATCGATCATCACCACGCGTTGACCCTCAACGACCCGGCGCACTGCGCTCAGCTTCATCTTGACGCCCTGCTCCCGCAGCTCCTGGCTCGGCTGAATAAACGTCCGTCCCGTATATTTATTCTTAATCATGCCAAGCTCATAAGGAATGCCCGTCTGCTCCGCGTAACCGATCGCGGCGGAAATGCTCGAATCTGGCACCCCGGTAACGACATCTGCATCAATGAAGCATTCCATCGCCATCTGGCTGCCCATCCGTTTGCGCGCCGAGTGCAGATTGGAGCCGTTCAGGTCGCTGTCCGGACGCGCGAAATAAATATATTCCATCGCACATAAGGCCTTGCGGTGCTTGCCGTGTTCGAAACGCTCTTCCCGCAGGCCATCCTGGTCCAGCACCAGCAGCTCGCCAGGCTCAATGTCACGGATCAGCTCCGCCCCGATGGTCTCCAGCGCGCAGGTCTCGGACGCGAAAATATACGCGCCGTTCAGTCGGCCCATCGTCAGCGGACGCAAGCCATGCGGATCGGAGGCAGCGATCAGCTTGTCATTCGTCATGACAAGAAACGCAAAGCCGCCGACAATCTTGTTAAACGCATCCTTGGTCGCTTCGACCAGGTCCTTCGATGAACGGGCAATCAAATGTGCTACAACCTCTGTGTCGCTGGTCGTCTGGAAGATCGAGCCGCTCTGCTCCAGCTCGCGCCGAATTTGCAGCGCATTGACGATATTGCCGTTCGTCGCTACAGCCAGATCACCGTCACGGTACTTGAACACCAACGGCTGGGCGTTGGTCAGCTTGCTGTCCCCGCTGGTGGAATACCGCACATGCCCGATGGCGATATCACCTGCCAAGGAGGCCATAATATCTTTGTCAAATACTTCCTTCACCAGTCCCATGCCGCGATGGTAGTGAAATTCGCTGCCGTCGCTGACGCACATGCCGGCGCTTTCTTCTCCACGGTGCTGCAGTGCATGCAGACCGTAATAGGACAAAGAAGCGGCATCGGGGTGTCTGTACACCCCGAAAACTCCGCATTCCTCTTTTAATTTATCGAATAATCCGTCCTTGCCGGATCCTTCGTTATAATAATCCCCTGTCCAGAGCGTCTGTGCTATTAGTTCATCAGACATGGAATGACATCCTCCCAGGTTTGCTTCAGGCTTTCCACAGATTCTTGTACCCCTGGCTGTCCGTTTACCTCAATCGTCAGGTTAGAGCCTTCTACCTTACCAAGGACAGACACCGGAATGTCCAGCCCACGCAGATACGATTCCAACGCTTCCGCTTGATCAGGCGCGGCTGACAGCAGAATCCGGGATTGGCTTTCGCTGAACAGCGCCACATCCGGGCGGAGATCGGTCGCTACGTTAACCTGTGCGCCCAAACCGCCACTGATGCAGGATTCCGCCAGCGCTACGGCCAAGCCGCCTTCCGCCAGATCGTGGGCGGAACGCACCAAGCCCTGCTGGATTGCGCCCAGCACGCCTTTCAGCAGCTTTTGCTCCGCCTCCAGGTCAAGCTGCGGCGGGCGTCCTTCCGACACGCCATGCACCACCGCCTGGAACTCACTGCCGCCAAGCTCAGCTTTGGTGTTGCCGAGCAGCAGAATGATGTCGCCTTCCGCCTTGAAGCCTTGTGTCGTAATATGATCTGTATCATGCACTAGACCGACCATGCCGACAACCGGTGTCGGATAAATCGCGCCTTTGGCATTCTCGTTGTACAGGCTGACGTTACCGCCGATGACCGGCGTATCCAGCACACGGCAGGCTTCAGCCATGCCGTCCACCGCTTTTTCCATCTGCCAGAAGATATCCGGCTTCTCCGGGCTGCCAAAGTTCAGGTTGTCTGTAATGGCCAGCGGCTCGCCGCCAGAGCAGACGATATTGCGCGCAGCTTCGCTGACCGCGATTTTACCACCGACTTCAGGATCAAGGTAGACATAACGTCCGTTACAGTCCGTTGTCATCGCCAGCCCCTTACGAGTCCCGTGAATCGTCACGACAGCCGCGTCCGAGCCCGGACGAACAGCCGTGCTTGTGCGCACCATGTAATCATACTGCTCATATACCCATTTTTTGCTCGCTACACTCGGAGAGGACAAAATCTTATTCAGCGCTCCGCCAAGATCCTTCTCTTCTTCGTAACGCAGCGTATCTACAGCCGCATTCTGTTCATAATAAGCAGGCACTGCGGACGGCTTGTCGTAAATCGGGCACTCGTCCACAAGCGCATTGACCGGCATGTCGCCGACCACCTCACCGTGGTGGAACAGCCGCAGACGTCCGTCATCGGTCACTTTGCCGACCTTGGCGCAGATGACGCCCCAGCGCTCAAAAATTTCACGCGCCTGTGCCTCATCCTTCGGCTCAACGACAAACAGCATCCGCTCCTGGGACTCGGACAGCATCATTTCGTAAGGCGTCATGCCTTCTTCACGCTGCGGCACCTGATCCAAGTACAGCTCCAGACCGTTGCCCGCCTTGCTCGCCATTTCCGCGCTGGAGCAGGTCAGACCAGCCGCCCCCATATCCTGGATGCCAAGCACGATGCCGCTGTTGATGAGCTCCAGGCAGGATTCCATAACCAGCTTTTCCATAAATGGGTCGCCGACCTGCACCGCCGTACGCTTCGCCTCGGATTCCTCCGTCAGCTCGACGGAAGCAAAGGTCGCACCGTGAATACCGTCACGACCAGTAGGCGGACCTACATAGAACACTGGATTGCCTACACCTTTGGCTACACCACGCTGGATTTTATCATGATCAATCAGGCCGACACACATCGCGTTCACGAGCGGGTTGCCCTCATAGCTCTCGTCAAATACAACTTCGCCGCCGACGGTTGGAATGCCGATGCAGTTGCCGTAACCCGCGATGCCGGATACGACATGCTCAAACAGATATTTGACACGGTCGCTTTCCAGCTTGCCAAAACGCAGCGAGTTCAGCACCGCCACAGGTCTTGCTCCCATCGAGAAAATATCACGGATAATGCCGCCCACGCCTGTAGCTGCCCCTTGATAAGGCTCAACCGCAGACGGATGGTTGTGGCTCTCGATTTTGAATACAACGGCCTGATTATCACCGATGTCCACGATGCCCGCGCCTTCGCCGGGTCCCATCAGAACACGCGGTCCGCTTGTAGGAAAGCGGCGCAGCAGCGGCTTGGAGTTTTTGTACGCGCAATGCTCCGACCACATCACGCTGAACACGCCGATTTCTGTGTAGTTGGGCTTGCGTCCCATGAATTCGCAAATCAGGTCATACTCACTGTCGGATACGCCCATTTGCTGATACAGTTTATGCTCGGCCACCTGTTCTGCCGTTGGTTCCTTAGCGGACACTTGCTGCGCCATGCTTATCCCTCCATGCGTTCAAAATCGATGTGAACATGCGTTTGCCGTCTTCAGAACCGAGTAGCTGATCCACCGCACGCTCAGGGTGTGGCATCATGCCAAGCACATTGCCCTGTTCGTTGCAAATGCCTGCGATGTCTGTAAGTGAGCCGTTCGGATTGCTTTTATACGTAAATACGATCTGGTTATTCGCCTGCAGGCGGGCCAGCGTCTCTTCATCACAATAATAATTGCCCTCGCCATGGGCGATCGGAATGACGATTTCTTCACCTTCCGCATAATCACGGGTGAATGGGGTTGTATGGTTAGCCACCTGCAGCACCGTATCATGACACCGGAACTTCATGGACATATTCCGTCTCAATGCACCCGGCAGCAGACCCGCTTCCGTAAGAATCTGGAAACCGTTGCAGATGCCCAGGATGTACTTGCCCTGCTCAGCCGCCTTGGCCACCTCATTCATAACAGGTGCAAAACGGGAGATCGCTCCACAGCGCAGATAGTCACCATAAGAGAAGCCTCCCGGAACGAGAATGCAATCATAAGCGGACAAATCTGTAGCGGTATGCCAGACATAATCCACCGGCTCGCCCAATACATCTTCAACCGCTTTATAACAGTCAATGTCACAGTTGGAGCCCGGAAATACCAGAACAGCAAATTTCATGGATTCAGTCCTCCAATTCATAACGGTAGTCTTCAACCACCGTATTGGCCAGCAGCTTCTCGCACATGGCAGTCACCCGCTTCTCCGCCTCCGCACGGTCAGCCGTGTCCAACTGCAGCTCCATATACTTGCCGATGCGCAGGCTTTCAACCTCTGCAAAGCCCATCGAATGAAGAGCTCCCTGCACAGCTACCCCCTGAGGGTCGAGTACGCTTTGTTTAATAGTGACATAGACCTTTGCTTTTAACATATTCCTTGAGTTCCTCCTCTGAATGGTGAATCAGAATGTATGAATCGGTATAAGCGTGCCGGTCCTCAGGACGGCGTGGTCAATCGTTTTAAAATATCGGTGTATCTGGCCGTAGTTTCCGCTACAACCGCAACAGGCAGCGGATCAGGCGTGCTGTTTTTGTCCCAATCGGATGCGGCTAGATAGCTGCGTACCGGTTCCTTGTCCATACTGTCGATCTCTATATCCAGCGCATAGTTTTCCTTCGCCCAGAAGCGGGAGGCGTCCGGTGTGAAAATTTCGTCGATCAGGATCACTTCCCCTTCAATCAAGCCGAATTCAAACTTGCAGTCTGCCAAAATAATGCCGCGCTCCTCGCAATACGCTCTCGCAAACTCGTACAGCTCAAGGCTCTTCTGCTCTAGCGCCTCGGTCAGCTCCGCGCCGACCAGCTCCTTCATGCGGTCAAGAGAGATGTCCTCGTCATGTCCGACGTCGTTCTTGGCCGCAGGCGTGAACAGCGGCTCCGGAAAACGCTCGTTCTTGCGCATGCCCTCCGGCAGCGGAATGCCGTTAATTTCGCCGCCCCTCTCATACTGCCGCCAGCCGCCGCCCGTAATGTAGCCGCGCACGACACATTCGATATCGATCCGTTCCGCCTTGCGGGTCACCATGATCCGGTCTTTCAATAGCTCCCGGTCCTTCACAACCGCCCCCAACTTATCAACATCAGTGTGAACGACATGATTGTCTATGATGTGCCTCGTTTTGTCGAACCAGAAGCTGCTGAGCTGATTCAGCACATTGCCCTTCTCCGGAACCGGCGGCTCCAGGACATAGTCAAATGCCGAAATTCGGTCCGTCACGACGATCAGGTAATGCTCGCCCAGATCATACAGTTCACGTACTTTGCCTTTGTACAGCAGAGGTGCGTCAATCAGGTCTACGGCTGTAGACAATGCCATATTTTTACCCTCTTCCCCAAGAGAATTCATATTTCAATCCGCCAGCGCTTTATTAGATCAGGCCAAGCTTCTTAAAGATCGTGTCCACATGCTTCAAATGCCATGCCGGGTTAAAGGCATCCTCGATTTCCTCCGCACTCAGCAGCTCGGTGATCTCCGGCGTGGCTTCCACGATATCGCGGAATTGACGCTGCTCCTCCCATGCCTGCATAGCACGCGGCTGCACCGTATCATATGCCTGCTCACGGCTCATACCTTTGTCGATCAGCTTTGTCATGACACGGCCCGAGAATGGAACACCGAACGTGCGCGACATATTGCGCTTCATATTTTCCGGGAAAACGGTCAGGTTCTTCACGATATTGCCAAAGCGGTTCAGCATGTAATTCAGCAGCATGGTCGCATCCGGCAAAATAATCCGTTCCACGGAGGAATGGGAAATATCGCGCTCATGCCACAGCGGCACATTTTCATAAGCGGAAACCATATGTCCGCGAATGACGCGGGACAGTCCGGAAATGTTCTCGCAGCCGATCGGGTTACGCTTATGCGGCATAGCGGACGAGCCTTTTTGTCCCTTCGCGAAGGCTTCCTCCACCTCACGGAACTCGCTCTTCTGCAAGGCGCGAATTTCTGTGGCGAATTTATCGAGCGATGTAGCGATTAAGGCCAAAGTCGCCATATATTCAGCGTGACGGTCACGCTGCAGGGTCTGCGTGGAGATTGGCGCAGGCTTGGTGCCCAGCTTGCGGCATACAAACTCCTCGACGAACGGATCAATGTTCGCGTAGGTGCCCACAGCACCGGAAATTTTCCCATACTGTACGTTATCCGCAGCATGGCGGAAGCGCTCAAGGTTACGCTTCATTTCTTCATGCCACAAGGCCATCTTCAAGCCGAAGGTCGTAGGCTCCGCATGCACGCCATGCGTCCGGCCCATCATCGGCGTATCTTTGTAGGCCATCGCTTTTTCTTTCAAAATATCGATAAAACGGATAAGGTCCTGCTCCAGAATCTCGTTCGCCTGCTTCAGCAGGTAACCGAGCGCCGTATCCACCACATCCGTGGAGGTCAGGCCATAATGCACCCACTTGCGCTCCGCCCCCAGACTCTCCGACACGGTACGGGTAAAAGCGATCACATCGTGGCGGGTCTCCTGCTCAATTTCGAGAATACGATCGATGTTAAAAGAGGCGTTCTCACGCAGAGCCACCGTATCTTCCTTAGGAATGACGCCCAGCTCAGCCCAAGCTTCGCACGCGCATAGCTCCACTTCCAGCCACGCCTTGAATTTATTTTCCTCCGTCCAGATTGCTCTCATTTCCGGTCTGCTATATCGTTCAATCATAACTGATGATTCCTCCAGATCTTGGTTTGTTCAATCCATTTCAGGCCGTTCTCCACATCATCGCAAAGCAGATTGATATGCCCCATCTTGCGCCCTGTCTTCGCCTCGCTCTTCCCGTAGATATGGAGCTTCGGGATCACGTTCAAGTGTTCGGCGTCAGGGTCCGGCTGCACGGTCCGCGCCACCGCCTGCTCCAAATGCTCGCCGAGCAGATTGACCATCACCACAGGCGTCAGCAGCCTCGTATCCCCGAGGGGCAGCCCGCATACCGCCCGCAGGTGCTGTTCAAACTGCGAGGTGACGCAGGCGTCCATCGTGTAATGGCCAGAATTGTGGGGACGGGGAGCCAGCTCGTTGACGTACAGCTCACCGTTCTCCGTGACGAACATCTCCACTGCCAGCAGCCCCACGGCATCCAGCGACTCGGCAATCGCTGCTGCCAAATGTTGTGCCTGTTCTGCCACCCCGGCCGGTATCCGCGCCGGCACGATGGAAGTGTGCAGGATATTGTTCACATGGATATTTTCCGCAGGTGGAAAAGTACGAATTTCTCCCTGCGTACTCCGTGCGGCAATAACCGAAATTTCGCAGCGGAAATTGACGAAGCCCTCCAGCACCAACTCCGCTCCTGCCAAATCAGCATATGCTGCATTCACTTCTGCTTGGGACCGGATCACCCGCTGACCTTTGCCGTCATATCCTCCTGTAGCTGTTTTCAGCACACAAGGCAATCCAAGCTCCTTAACAGCGGCTTCCATAGACTCCTGGGATGTCACTTCCCGGTATGGCGCGACCGGAACACCCGCGGCTTCAATCGCTTTTTTTTCCCGGATACGATGTTGGGTTGTATACAGCAGCTTGCTGCCTTGTGGGACGTAGGATTCTCGTTCCAGCATTTCGGCAACACCCGCATCCACATTTTCAAATTCATAGGTGATGACATCGCATTGCTCCGCCAAACGACGCGCCGCGCCCATGTCATCATAAGCAGCCGTAATCTGGTTCGCTACCTGACCGCAGGGAGAATCGGGGGCCGGGTCCAACGTAATAAAACGGTAACCCATCGCCGCACCGGACAATGTGATCATTCTCCCTAGCTGTCCACCGCCCAGAATGCCCACGGTTGATCCGGGCTTCAGCACTTTGCCGGCTTCCTTCATAACGTATCACTGCTTTCCAGCACTTCTTGTTGTATGCGGTCTCGTCTGGCCTGCACTCGGCTTCTCACCTGCTCATCGAATGAGCCGATCATCTGCGCGGCCAACAATCCCGCGTTCGTCGCACCCGCTTTACCGATAGCTACCGTAGCCACCGGAATGCCGCCAGGCATCTGTACGATGGACAGCAGCGAATCGAGTCCGTTCAACGCCTTGGACTGTACCGGTACACCAATCACCGGCACCGTCGTTTTAGCTGCTACCATGCCTGGCAGGTGGGCCGCTCCCCCTGCACCGGCAATAATAACCTTGATTCCCCGCTCAACAGCCTGCTCCGCATATTCAAACATCAGATCCGGCGTCCGGTGGGCCGAAACCACTTTTTTCTCATAGCTGATCTGCAGCTCATCCAGTATTTCGCATGCATGCTGCATCGTATCCCAGTCTGATGTGCTGCCCATGATGACGCCTACCTGCACCGACATATCCTTCCACACTCCTATTCATGGCTCCAAAAGGGCAAAAAATCCGGCATCCTCGAAAATATTGCTTCTTCAAGATACCGGACTACTGAAAATAACGCCGAGAGGCACCTTTGCCGAAAGCAACCTGAAAACAAGACAAAGGCAAGCCGAAAAACCGCAAATGCGGTCAGCTTTATTTCCCGTAGTCCAGAAATTTAAGGTTCCCGGGTAGAGACTTCCGGGCCATATTCCCGGATTTATACGAGTTTTCTAAATCAAATTTTAATTAGACCAATCTTCAACAATTCTTTATCTAGTGTACCAATCTGCTACACCCTATGTCAACTTAAAAGGCGAACATTTCCGTTTTACATGTATTTAATGTTCGCCTTCATCTCCTACAAAAAATCCCCCGAATCGTTATACCACAAAGATTCGGGGGAAATGGCATTCTAGCGTATTACTGTTTACTTCACAACCAGTACCGGAATTTGGGCATGCTGCACAACATTATGACTGACGCTGCCCAGCACGAATTCCCGAATACCACCCAGTCCACGGCTGCCGATAATAATGACATCCGACCCGTGCTCTGCCGCATAATCGAGGATGACCTCAGCCGGTGATCCCTGGATGACATCCACAGTGGCTTCTACTCCAGACTGGGTAATTCTATTCTTGACCTCCTCAGACGTCTGGTTGGCCAGGTCATAGTATTCCTTGTTAACCGATGCCGGGATCGGAGCCAATCCCTCGCCAATATAAATACGCGGAAAATCAAAGGCATGCACTACTCGCAGTTCTGCTCCTTCTGTCAGTCTAACTAGCTGCACTGCTTTTTCCAGCGCTTTATTGGCTGCTTTCGAACCATCATACGCCAACAGGATTTTATTAAACATAACCAACCAGCTCCTTCTTTATATAGGTCGCATTGTCCGGTTTTACTATATTTACCCGCAGCGGGCGCTTGTAACCCATCCACTACTCATTCAGAAGATCCATCCTCTGCCCGTTTATCTTAAAAAATAACCATAAAGCAGCGCATTCAGGAACAACAGCAGCGGAATGCCGTATTTGAAGCTGGCATGCTTCGTTTTATGCCTCTTCCGATACATGCCGACCAGAATACCGAGTGCGCCGCCAATGAACGCCAACAGAAATAAAGTTTTTTCCGGAACTCTGTCGCGCTTGCGCCGGGCCCTGTTTTTATCATCAGACATCACAATATAAGCAATGCAGTTGATCACAAAAAGCCAGATAACCAGTGCCGTATGCAATCTTTCCCCTCCCCGAGCGCCATTACGGCTTCCGTTTGTACAAGCTTATTATACTCCTGGGCGGTGAAATGGAACAATGACCCTGTGCACGGTAAAACCGCTCATGATCCGGTATAAACATGGTTATAGTAACAACGAGCCGCGTTTCTCAATTAAAGGAGGATTATTGCATGGACAACACACATGATTATGTAGAAAAGCTGCACGAAAACCAGAAGAAGCAGGCGCATAACCGCAAAAAAGGACATGGTACACCGAGCGAAAAGCTGTCGACCAAGCAGCATTCGAAAAATCCGTGAACGCCTCAACCTTCATCTATTTTATCCAGTGATTGGATCAGACGCTCCGAGAACGAAGCATTCCTACAATCCCTGTTGACCCTTCGGGCCAAAGGGGACCGCTCCGCTTTTCCGGAATTGCTTCGTCCTCTCCGCTGCTTTTGTGCATCCCCCAACTTTTAAAAAAAGGGCCTCAATCTCCACTGTTCAGTGGAATTTGAGGTCCTTTCGGCTGTAAATCGGGCTGTTCCCATGTCATACGAGCACTTGGGGGACAGCCCCTTCATACAAAATTAGGACTCCCGCTTGGGAATGCCGTTCAGGCTGGGAGGGCGGTGAGCTGCCTTCTTCGGATGTACCGTGGTGCTCTCCTCTAGAATGCTCGATTTATTTTGCTGCTCTTTGATCGTTAACGATTTGCGGTGCGGCACAGTAATCACCCCCTGGCTCTTACCATGCCATTTTCCAAGCCGCTTTATACCTTCTCAAGAGCTCGCGCTTATTTGTGCTTGTTTTGTGTTACTTGTCTTCTTTTTCGGCCAGCGCCGCTTTCAGCAGCTCCCCGAGATTGGAGCCAATGGATTCCTGCTTTGCATACTGTTTGACCAGTTGCTGCTGTTCGCGTTTATTGACTCTGGATTTGTCCTTATCCAGCACCTCGGTAAGCCCGCAAGGCAGACACTGGACGTAAAGCCCCGCCTTGCCCTCCTTCATCTCCATTTTCTTATGGCACTGCGGGCAGCGGCGGTTGGAAAGACGTTTTTCATTGGAACGGCGGTAACCGCAATCCTGGCTCGGACAAACGAGAAACTTGCCCCGTTTCCCCTTCTTCTCCAGCAGCTTGCTTCCACAGTCCGGGCAGTGGCTGTTCGTGACGTTATGCGGTTTGTATTCCGCCGCGCTGTTCTTGACCGTGCTTACCAGCTCACGTGTCATGTCCCGGATTCCATTCAGGAAGGAATCCGGGCTGCCCTGGCCACGGGCGATCCGCTCCAGCTCCGCCTCCCAGCGAGCCGTCAGTTCTGGCGTCCGCAACTGCGGTGCAGCCAGCTCAATCAGTTGCTTGCCTTTACCTGTCGGATGCAGCAGATTGCCCTGACGCTCAATGGTATCAGAGCTTACCAGCTTTTCAATAATATCCGCACGCGTAGCTGGGGTGCCCAGCCCATGCTTCTCCATTTGTGACAGCAGGGCTGCTTCTGTGTACCGTTTGGGCGGCATGGTACGGCCCGGCTTCACGATACAGCGGACCAGCTTGACCTTTTCCCCCTGCTTCAGCTCAGGCAGCATGATATGCTGCTCTTTGTCCCGGCTGTCCTCATCTTCGTCTTCGTCGGAATCGTCCATGATCTCCCCGTCATACACAACCCGCCAGCCGCTATCCTTCATGACGGTACCTTTCACATGGAACATTTCACCGGCTGCCTCCACCGTAACCGCAACCGCATCATATTTGGCTGGCCCGTAGAAAAGGCTGATAAAGCGCCGGACGATCAGGTCATAGAGCTTGCGCTCCTCCGCACTGAGCTTGTTCAGGAAAACCGTCTCTTCCGTAGGAATAATGGCATGGTGGTCCGTCACCTTGCTGTCATCGACAAAACGCTTCGTCACCTTGAGCTGCGTTCGCAGCAGCGGGCGGGCAGTTGCCGCATACGGACCTACTGCCACGCTGTTCAGACGCTCTTTCAGCGTTCCCGTAATGTCCGCGGACAGGTAACGGCTGTCGGTACGCGGATACGTGACGAGCTTGTGCTGTTCATACAAGCGCTGCAGCACATTGGACGTCTGTTTGGCGGAAAAACCGAAACGGCGGTTCGCATCTCTCTGCAGCTCGGTCAAGTCGTACGGCAGCGGATGTGGCTCGGCCTTCTCGCTTTTTTTCACCTGCGCAATCGTGCCTGTGCTGCCTTCCAGCTTACGCTTCAGCGTCTCCGTTTCCTGCCTGTCAAAAATACGGGCATCCCCGTTACTGCCGCGGCGGGTTGCCTGGAACGATCCGAAGTCCCCTGCGATCGTATCGTATTCCTGTGAGCGGAAGCCGGTAATTTCTTTCTCACGGTCCATGATCATACCCAGCGTCGGCGTCTGCACCCGTCCTGCGGACAATTGGGCATTGAATTTGCAGGTGAGGGCGCGGGTCACATTCAGACCGACCATCCAATCGGCTTCAGCACGGCAACGGGCCGATTCATACAGCCGATCGAACTGCTTGCCAGGCAGCAGCTTCGCAAAACCTTCCTTGATCGCCTTGTCCGTCTGCGACGAGATCCACAGTCTGCGGAACGGCTTTTTCCAATGGGCCATTTGCATAATCCAGCGGGCAAGCAGCTCCCCTTCTCTCGCGGCGTCTGTCGCAATGATAAGCTCCCCGATATCCTGGCGCTTCATCAGCTGCTGTACTGCTTTGAATTGCTGGCTGGTTTCCCGCAGCACCTTCAGCTTGGTTGTTTTCGGCAGGATCGGCAGCTCTTCCAGCTTCCATGTAGCATATTTATTATCGTAATCCTCCGGCTCCGCCAGACCGATAAGATGGCCAAGCGCCCAGGTTACTACATATTGAGGTCCTTCAAAGTAGCTTTTATGCTTTTCACGGCTTCCCATCACACGAGCGATCTCGCGTGCTACCGACGGTTTTTCAGCTAGTACCAGTACTTTCATAACGCTCCCCTTTCTGTGGATTTCATTATACCACTACCATTACATGTTCCGCACACTCCGTTAATGTCATGTTTTATATCATAAATAAAAAATCTATCAAACCACTAGAATGAATGAAATAAATAGTATTATCGTGAAATAAGGCTGTTTCTAAGACTAAATCACCATTTACAAACTTGTAAACTTATCTATCACCAAACTATGATATTTCTAGATTATACATAACACGACGAATACAAAGGAGTGTGAACCCATTTGCAGAACCCATTGAAGTTTCTTCGAGGTGGAAGCATTGCACTGCTTAGCGGAGTGCTGATTGCAGGAGCTCTGGTGTGGACAAGCCCTACTGCTGCTGCAGCGTCGGTCGAAAAAAACGTTTCCGTGGCCTCAAAAGCCTTCATTCTGGAGGAAGCTACAATTGCAGAAATGCAACAGGCTATGGAGGAAGGAAATCTCACATCAAAAAAGCTGGTGCAAATGTATCTTGACCGTATCAAGACCTATGATGACAAAGGCATGAACTTAAATGCAGTGCTTACGCTTAACCCGGATGCGCTTAAAATTGCAGAACAACTGGACCGGGAACGGCAAGAAAAAGGGCCGCGCTCCCCTCTGCACGGTATCCCCATTCTGGTCAAGGACAATTTTGATACGTCCGATATGCCCACCACAGCAGGGTGCTTATGCCTTAAAGATTCCGTTCCAGCCGAGGATGCGCACCAAATAGCCAAACTGAAAGAGGCTGGTGCGATTGTTTTAGGCAAAACCAACCTGCATGAATTCGCATTCGGCATTACCACCTCCAGCTCCCTTGGCGGACAGACGCTGAATCCGTATGACCTTACCCGCTATCCGGGCGGCTCCAGCGGGGGCACTGGCGCTGCCATTGCCGCAAACTTCGCAGCCGCCGGGCTCGGCACCGATACTGGCGGCTCCATCCGCATTCCGTCCACCTTCAACAGCCTTGTCGGCATCCGGCCCACCATCGGACTTACGAGCCGGGACGGCATTATTCCGCTGGCCCTTACTCAGGATGTCGGCGGACCTATGGCGCGCACCGTTGCTGACGCCGCCCTTCTGCTTGATGCTACAGCCGGTTATGATCCGGACGATGTGGCCACTGCCTACAGCATCGGGGAGACTCCCGCCAGCTATACGGATTTTCTCCAGATCGACGGTTTGAAGGGAGCACGGATCGGGGTAGCAGTAGAGTTATTTGGCAGCAAGCCTGAAGAGATGGCGGTTACAGACGTTGTTTACAAGGCAGTCGATGAGCTGAAAGCGCTCGGTGCAGAAACTGTGCCGGTTCCAATTCCGAATCTGTCCGAGATCATGAGCTATCCGAGCCTCAGCAGCTACGAATTCAAATTTCAGTTAAATGATTATCTGCACGAGCTGGGGCCCTCCGCTCCTTATGACAGCCTGTCCGCTATCATTGAATCCGGTCAATTCGACAAAAAACAGGAAGAGTCCATGAAAACACGGAATGCCCGTGAATCCCTCAATACGGAAGAATACAAGGATATCGTGCTGAAACGCACTAAAGTGACGCGGGAAGCTCTGCTTAAAGTGATGGCTGACAATCATCTGGATGCCATCGTGTATCCTTCCACCACACAGACCGCGGCTGTAATCGGACAAGAACAAAACGCAGGCGGCAACAACAGGCTCAGTCCTTTTTCCGGCTTCCCTGCCATAACGGTGCCTGCCGGATTTACCCCCGTTGGACTGCCTGTCGGCATTGAATTTTTGGGCAGGGCCTTTGACGAAGAGACGTTAATCAAATTGGCCTATAGCTACGAGCAGGGCACACATCATAGAAAAGCTCCACAGCTAACCCCCTGATCCATTCACTTTTACAGAAAAAGCAACCCCGGGCACTTCATCTCGTGAAATCCCGGGGTTCAATAAGGTTATATTCATTGTAAGTCAGGAGCCCCCCATGTCAGCAGCAGACCAGCATAGGTTAACCCGCCGCCAAAACCGTACAATAGGATTTTGTCCCCCTGTCTCAGCTTTCCTTCGTTAATGCCTGTCTGTAATGCCAGGGGAATGGAAGCAGCCGAGGTATTGCCGTTGTACTCCACACTTGTCAATGCTTTTTCCATTGGTATGGCTGCTTTTTCCGCAATCGACTCGATCATGCGCAGGTTGGCGCTATGGGGAACGAACCAATCCAACTGTTCCGTATGGATGCCTCCTTGCTGCAAAAGCCGCTCCACTCCGGCTGGTACGTTTCGCACCGCCCATTTGTAAACTTCTCTTCCGTTCTGCACCAGATGGCCGCTGTCGTTAAGCTCGGTTTCATTCATTTTTTTGGACAATGCTGTTTGGTACAAATGGATGCCTCCCGAGCCGTCTGTACCGATATCTGACGTGATAAAGCCCGGATTCTGCTCATCATACTCCACCAACACGGCCCCTGCTCCGTCGCCGAACAAGATACAGGTTGTCCGGTCCGTATAATCCGTTATTTTGGACAGTGTTTCGGCTCCGACGACAAGGATTTTCCGATGCAGGCCTGCCGTAATCAACCCGTTAGCTACATGAAGCCCATAAGTGAATCCTGCGCAGGCTGCTCCAAGATCAAGCGAGCCCGTGTGAGCGATCCCAAAGGCATCTTGAATGCGTGAAGCGACATTCGGGAAATGATAGTCAGGTGTGCTGGTGGCGACCATGATCATATCTACATCCTGCACCTGAACATTGTAGGCTTGCATCATGTTTTGAACCGCACGGATAGCCAAATCAGAAACAAACTGATCGGGAGCGGCAATCCGGCGTTCTCTCATGCCAGTCCGCTGTACGATCCATTCGTCACTGGTATCCACCAGCTTCTCCAGATCCTCGTTACTCATTATTTTATCAGGCACATAAGTTCCAATGGCAGCTATTCTCGCTGTAGATTGCAGCATAGTATTTCTCCTCTCGAATGCAGGATTTGAATGTCCATGCGTTCAGCTCAACATGTACATTCGTTATTATAACACTTGGTATTAGTACCTGGTACTATTTTTTTTACTGAGGGTGTACAAATTCTGTACTTCAACAAAAATAGAGCCGCTCCGAGGTCGAATGCAGACCTCCAGAGCGGCTCTGTTATATAAAAGATTTTGCTTGATATCCAGACCTCGTGCCAAAATTACTGAAAGCTCGGGAAACGCCCTCCAGCCGCGACGCCATGCGGCGAAATGCGTTCGATCTCCGCCAGTTCCTCTGCGGAAAGCGTTACTTCCAGTGCACCTAGGTTTTCACGAACTCGATCCAAACGTTTCGTACCCGGAATCGGAACGATCTGCTCACCCTGCGCAAGCAGCCAGGCCAGAGCAAGCTGAGACGGTGCACAGCCTTTGCGGGCGGCAAACTTTTCGATTAGAGCGGCAACCTCCAGGTTTTTGCTGAAGTTTTCACCCTGGAAGCGGGGGAAAAAGCGGCGATAATCATCTGCAGGCAGATCGTCGAAGGTCCGGATTTGCCCTGTAAGGAAACCACGGCCAAGCGGGCTGTACGGAACAAAACCGATGCCCAGCTCACGAAGAACAGGCAGCACCTCGTCCTCAACTTCGCGGCTCCACAGTGAATATTCCGTTTCCACCGCAGTTAACGGATGAACCGCATGCGCACGGCGAATCTGATCGGCTGAAGCTTCAGACAGACCGATATAACGTATTTTTCCTTCCTGAACGAGGTCCGCCATAGCACCTACCGTTTCCTCGATGGGCGTATTCGGATCCATGCGATGCTGATAGTACAGATCGATATAATCCACACCAAGCTGCAGAAGGCTGGCGTCTACCGATTTTTTCACGTAAGCAGGGTGCCCGTGTGCTGTCATATCCAGCCCAACGATGCCAAATTTGGTCGCAATCACAGCTTGGTCCCGCCGTCCCTTCAAGGCTCGGCCAACCGTTCGCTCGTTGCCGCCGAATTTTCCTTCCATGGATTTTTCGCCATAAATATCCGCCGTATCGAACATTGTAACACCCAGATCCAACGCGCCATGAATAGTATACACCGACTCTTCGTTGTCCGGCATCATCATCGTACCCAATCCTAATGCCGACACTTCAAGCCCAAGCCCACCCAGTTTCCGTCTTGGTAATCTATTTTCCATCGGTTAGTCCCCTCTTTTCCGTAGTTTCGAATATGGATTGTTAAAGCATGATCTTATTCTAAACCGTAGTAGTGGGAGCAACCACAGTACGCTTTTACTAGTAATGGCGCTAACAGGCTAATGCGATGAGTTCACTGTGAAAACAATACATTGGCCCAAGAAAAATGCCCCATTGGACCATGTTAGTATTTCCCTTTTTACACTAATATAACTTATGTATGCTTACTTTTATTCGAAAAAGGTGATTGCGATCAAAATTTTTTATAATGGTTTATTTCTAATATTTTCAATAATCTTAACTGCTGCTTTGCTAGGGGGTTGCCAGATGAATGAAACAGATAAACAAGCTTTATTTAATGAAGCTGATCCCTTTGCGGTCGATTATTTCAAAGAGAAATTCAACATAGAAATTGTTATTACAGATCATAAACTATTACCGACGATGGCTGTTTCAGAGGTTTCAGTAATAGGACATGTCAAGGGTCATGAGGATCAGAAATTTAATTTAACTTATGACTATAAAAAGAACGTCGTGACCGGGGGTTCAGTTAGTCGGGAGTTTAGTCAGGCTCTTAAAGATAAAGGGTTTGACCCTGACATGAAATAAGTTTATTTGCTACTGCAGTCAGGAGACACTGGGCCCCTCGCCATTAGAAAGCTACTTTCAGGGCAGGACGAGTTCACTAGGAAGATGATACATTAGACTATGTTAGTATTTTCCTTTTTACACCAATATAATCTATATATATTTTGAAAAAGGTGATAACCATCAAATATGTTTATAAGAGTTTATTCTTGATTTTTTTTATAGTCGTCATCACTTCTTTGCTAGGGGGATGCCAGAAGATGAAAGACAGCGAAAAAGAAGCCTTATTTGAGGAGGCTGAAGCGACTGCTGTTCAATATTTTAAAGAAAAATTTGATATGGACGTTGTAATCACTAAACACAAGTTACTACCTGAGATGGCTCTTTCACAAATTGCTATGGAAGGATACGTAGTAAATCATGAAGAACAGCGCTTTGATATCTCCTACGACTATAACACTAAAAAAGCCCTTGACTTTGTAATGAGCCAGGAACTTAAAAAAGCTATTATTGCCAAGGGCTATGACCCATTTAATGAGGAAATGTAGCATTATAATTCCAAACGGAGGTAAATTCAATGAGTGATCCTTCAAAAATAAATGATGAGACTTATAAAAAGATGTCCCAACTAGCATATAAAGATAGAACGACGGAGGATGAACTGGGAAATCTTCCTGGCTGGAAGGTGCTTGAAGACACTATAAGTAATAACATTTCTGGCTTCAATGCAGTAACCTTCTACAATCCTGAAACCAAGCAAGCCGTGATCGCCTATAGAGGAACGGAAGGCAGCGCACCAATATCGACATCCCTCCCCGACTTCATCATGGATGGCCGAATCGGCATACCTGAAATCGGGCGTAAAATTGACCAAAGTCTGGATACCACCCCTGAATGGTTGGACAAAAGCACGCAAAAAGTCAGGGATGTCACTGGAGCAACCCATGTGGAAAATTGGCTGGGTGAACTGGACAAAAAACTGGATAAGACCTCTATTGCTGGCAAAAACAATCAAATGTACGAAGCCGAAAACTACGCAAAAGAGATGCAGAGTAAATATAAAGACTACAAATTCTCTCTTACAGGGCACTCACTCGGAGGCGGAAACGCACAGTATGCTGCAGCTTACACTGGAATGACGGCTGTAACCTTTAGCGCGCCTTCGGTAATATCCAGTCTGACACCAGAGGTGCAACGTAAAGCCGAAGAAGGCGAATTCGATAACCAGATTACTAATTTTGCTCATCCAGGGGACTTTGTGGCCAGTGGCCTTTTCGGAGGATATGACCGGCATGTTGGAGCTACCTACTACATAGATTCCAATTATGAGAATGCAAATAAAGATATCGGTATTGTCGAAAAGATCAGCAACTCCTTTGGCGGACCGAATTATCATAGCCTGAATCAGTATGAATTTAAAAACGGATTACATGGGGGAAGCATTTATGGGCGGAAAGCTGCTGGTTGAATTGCATGATCTAAGGAGGGCTGAAAGGGAGCTGACCCGTCTACTGGAACGGCTGCGGGCGGATGAGATCGAAGCCAAAAGCTTGTACAAGCGACTCGGTGACTGGAAAGGACACGCCGCAAATACAACAAGAGCACAGATTGAAGCTTTCTTTTCGGGCCTATCCCAACGCATACAGTCCATCGAGCTGCAGAAACAAAGCTTGTTACAGTACATAGAAGCTATGGTCCAGGCTGACCAGGCTCGTTAAAGCAGCCTTGAATGACGAAATCACTACTATGCCTGACGGCATTATCCAGCAGGTTACGGATGGCACGCCGCTAAATAATCAATATTATCTGAAGGATTACCCATCTCTGAGAAACATAAATATCATCATTCTGATTCTAATACCCTCTTTACAAAATCAGTTTTTGCATAAGTGTAAGCTTCTCTATCATCATGGTTCTCTTCTGCTAACTTCCTTTTTAGTTCGGCATATTGTCTAGCCAATAAAGGATTTTCACGAAGTTTATCTCGGAAAATGATTTGTTTTCCCCACCGTTCTTCATTCTCCAACATAAGATGAAGATGACATTGTCTTTTATCGCCTTTAACCTTGACAAAAAATCTTCTCCACTCTCGTCCATCCAGTTCCGGTGGCACATAATTCCAATTATCGGCTTTTAGTTTTTCAACAATCTCTTCTAAATCATCATAGGATTTAATCTGTGCCATCATATCAATAATGGGTTTTGCAGGGAGATTCGGTATCGATGTGCTTCCAACATGCTCAATCTCACTAACTCCGAAAGGAGAAAGATGTTCTCTTAATTGATTAACTTCATATCTCCCCTTCTCTAACCATGCAGGATCAGGAGTCTTTATTTCAACCGGTTCTGTAGCCCAAACCGGCCAGTTGTTATTATGGTTTTCTCCCATGCATGTACCTCCAAAATTTTATTGCTCATTACCCTCTATAGTTTTCTTCCATCGCCTTCTTAAACGCCTCGATGGGATACTCGTATTTTATAGCTTTATAGATGAATCGATTATTCCACTGATTTCTTTCTATTGCTTCAGCAAATTCTTGCTCTGTGATTTTCATTACATAGATAATTTCATTTAATGTTCCTATCACACTTCGATTGTTAGTAGTTGTGATGATCATACCTTCATTTTCTTTGATATACCTGCTGATTACCTTTTCTTCGATTTCCTCACTCATTAAATAATTTCTTAGTTCATTAACGAATAGCTCTTCTATGTTTTTTAATTGTGCCTTTTTAACTCCTACGATCGTTAAACTTAATCTTGATAAGTCATTCATGAATACGATTGTTTTTCTTCTATTCAAAGTGAACATATTGGCATGCCATGTATTTAACGGAACAGATATATCTGTTTTTGGCACTTTACAATCCATTTCTTTTAGCAGTTTTTGTGTCGCTCTTATAACGTACATTATTGTTCTCCTTGTTGTTGATTTACAGGGTTTGAATATTATGTTATCTGCTGTTGCTACTACTTAGAATCTGCATTCAATTCATTAACCTGTTGTTTATTTTCTTCTGACTTCATTATCTATTGTCCTTCTCCTATTGGGTGAAGCAAGATACTTTCCTCGTATTATATCTGTTTAGTCTTCGACAATTGCAGATAACTTTTTGTATCTATGAACCCGAAAGCGCCGTATCGCTCCAATCGTACACTGATCGTTCTTTCATCCAAGTAGAGTAATCTTCACCTCATTTGCCTCCTCAGTATATCAGTCATTCAAAAAAATGAAAAATGCAATTTAACAAAAAGAACAGAACGAAGCTGCCTCGTCTGTCCTTTCAACGGTTTAACTTATCTATCTACAAACACAAATCATCAGCCATGGAAGTGCGCCAGCCAACCAAAGTGATCGGTTGCCTCCTCAGGGACTTGCTGACGACACTAGTACAGTGTGTCCTAGAGCAGTACCTAAGTATACCCCTTAAATGCTCTCTGGGTTCATTATTCGCCTAGAACGGCAATTCCTCACCTGCAGACATCGAATGAATCTGCACTTTAGCATGACCAGACTCACCCTCTTCCACCAACAGGCTTCGCAGACGGTCGGTTTCTTCTTTGGCGGCATGTACCAGCACATTGTGCCGTGCCGGCATCACGGCCATCATCCGCCGGACATCCTCGCGGCCTTGATGAACCTTATACCTGAGCTTTTTTACATCACAGGCTCCGTATAAGTCCGGCTGCCGCAGTAGACGGTCGGCAAAGGTCCCCTTAGAGGCATGGCCAGTCAGCAAAACAAGGTTCCCCGGATCCCCGGATAACTGGTCATAGTACCACCTGGCGTACTCCGACTGCATCATGCCGTCGGTAATAAACCATATCGAAGCCCCCAATTCCGCAAGCAGGCGCAACCGATCATCTTCGCTTACCGGGATGAGCAGATCGTCTCGACCAAGGAGCCATTCCACCTCGCCTTTTGCGTCCCCGCCTGTACCGATATCGCGTTTACGTAGCCATTCCGGACAGAGCAAGAGCCGCTCCAGCCCACTGAGCAGGCCTGGCTCCATCACGATCGGCGTATCCCTGAAGTTTCGATGTACCCACAGCAGCATTTCCTGCCCCCGGCCCGCAGCCGGTACCGGCAGCAGAACTTTGCCGCCCTGCTGCACCACACTCCGGATGGTCTGCCCCAACTGCTCCAGCTTGTCGGCTTGGGTCTCCGCATCCGTGCCGTAAGCTGCATCCATAATAGCTAGGTCCGCAGCACTTTCGGTCTGCCCATCCGCTTGGCCGGGGCAATCCTCCTCAAGCAGCAGGGATTCTGCCGTGTAATCACCGGAATAGAAAATAACTTTCCCTTCCGTTCGGATTAACAACCACACCGCCCCGGCCATATGCCCGCTTCGTCCCCACATCGCCTCGACGCCCGGGATCACCTCAAACCACGTCAACCTTGATGCGACTTCATCCATGTACCGGTATCGGATCGCCCCACGGTCCGTCTCACCATAAGGAAGCAGCCCCCCTGCTCGTTCAGTGAATGCCTTCCAGCTCTCCAAATAAGAATCCACCTGGGCCGCAGTCTCCTGCGTCGTCCATACTTCGCCATGATAACCAAGTCTGTACAGCAGCGGAAGGGCTACCGAGTGATCCTCATGAGCGTGGGACAAGAATACAGCATCCAGCTTGGGAACCACATCAGGTTCAAAGAGGGGATATTCCCCGGTCCCTTCCCGTTTAACGCCGCAATCCAGCAGCAGATGCACTCTGCTGCCCCTCAATAAATAAGCGGAGCGGCCATGCTCACCCGCGCCGCCCCAAACTTTGAGATTCATCACGATGCATTCCACTTTCTTTTAGAGTTCAATGTTTCAACCAGCAGCAGCAGCACCACCGTCATACCGACGGAAACGACGGCCATAGCCATACCAAGCGATACTTGCCCCTGTTCAAACTGTGCAAATATATAGGTTGCCGACGTCTGCATCGACGGTGGAAGGACAAGCAAGGACCCGACCAGCTCCCGCGCTGCGATTGTAAACGTCATGATCCAGCCCGCCAGCATACCCGGCGCAATAAGCGGGAGCAAAATACGCCGCAGAATCATCAGAGGGCCTCCCCCAAATACTTGACCAGCTTGAAAAAGGGTCCCGTCGATCTGCGTAAAGTTAGCCTTCACATATTGGACCGTATAAGGGAGAAACAGAATCACATAAGTAAGGACAACCATCCCATAAGTGTTATAAAGCGTCGCCGGCAGCCAGGGCGAATTCCAGAACAGAATCAATCCCACTACCATTACAATGCCCGGCACGGTATTAGGCAGTAGACTGAACAAGTCAATGACTCGCTGCATCCGTCTCTGGGACTTCCCGACCGCCAAGGCAAAACCGCTGCCCAGCAAAACTGCCACCGTTGAAGCGGCGAGTGATAAGCCCAAGCTGTTCCCGAGCGCTCTCAAGCTTACTGAACCCCAGGACAACAGCTCTTTGTAATGATCCAGCGTCAAGTTGTCCATGGACAAGCCCGTGCCGCGAAGCTTCATTAAAGAAGCCGCGATGACCGAAAAGTAAGGAATGCCTACGGATAATACCAGCAGCAGCCCCATGTACGACACGCAAGCCACACCGGCAGCTCCGCGGAGGGTATACCTTTTGGTGCGTTGGCCTTTGCCCCCGACCAAGCGGTAAGTAAACCTTCGGCTCACGGTGGATTGCATATACCACATGACCAGACATACCGACAGCAGAATCGATGCCAGCGAGGTTGCTTTTCCGAAATCGATTGGCCAACTGGATATGTATTTATGGATCTCTGAGGTCATCACATAATATCCGATTCGGCGGCCAAACGTTGCGGGTGTACCGAACTCGGCTATCGTTTTCACGAATACCAGCATGGCGCCCATGCCGTACGAGGACAACAGCAGCGGCAGCATGATCTTTCTGAAGCGGTATCCGGGGCCGGCACCGTGTACCGCCCCTGCCTCTTCCAGGTGGCCGCCGATGCGGATCATCGCATCGCGCAGCAGCAAATACAGAAAAGGAAACAAATGCAGGCACATGATCAGCACCATTCCGCCGAAGCTAAAGAAGGACTCGCTCCACACTCCACTCCCCGGCAGCCATTGCTGCAGGTATCCACCTTTTTGCATAAACAGAATCCAGCCCATTGAGCCGATATAGGGGGGCGTCATAAACGGGATCATAAGTACGACGTCCACCCACCGATGCCGTCCCATCCGCGTCTTGGCCATCATCCAAGCCAAGGGCAAAGCCAGCAGCGTCGTCCCCGCCACCACACAAACCCCGAGCCACAGAGTCTGCAGGAGCACGCCGAACAGATCATGACTGGCTATCGTACGTATGGGTGCCAGCCAGTCCCATCCTTGATCCGTGTACACACTTTGCCAGAAAATCAGCAGCAGCGGTATAACGATACCTATAACGAGCAGCATTAAAGCGAGTATGATTCCGACATTTCGAAAGAAGCTTGGGCTGTCCTTAACGGCAGACTTCACTGATGCTCACCTCACATTGCCTTTCCTGTGCTTCATATCGTTTATTTAAAAACTTCGGAAAAACGTGCTGCTACCTCATCCCCGTGGTCATTCATCCATGTCCAATCCACCGGTAGAAGAGGGATGTCTTTCAGGTTGGTCCGGCCTTCGGCTTCCACATCCTCGCGTCCAGGAATCAGATAAGCTTCTGCGACGAGCTTTTGCGCTTCATCCGAGAGCAGGTAATCGATAAATGCTTTGGCATTATCCACATTCTCGCTGGATTTCAAAATAGCTGCCGGTCGCGGGCTAACCACCGTGCCTTCGGCTGGATATACAATGTCCACCGGCTCACCTTTGGCTTTCGCTGAATAGGCCATATAATCAACCCCGGCTGCCACTACACTCTTGGCTCCAGTAATTACCGGGTCAAGTGCTTCCTGATTGGCTCCGGCCATGGCCATGCCGTTGGCTTTGTATTGCTCAAAAAGTCCCCATCCTTCTTCGCCCTTCACACTTAAATATCCCGTCATAAAATCAAGCGCAGAACCCGACAGCGTCGGATCTGGAATATTGGCAGCATCCTTCCATTCCGGCAGCTCCAGGTCGCTCCAGCTTTGAGGCGGTGTCGATACCAGGTTGGTATTATAGACGATTCCGAGCGCCGATGCGCTCGTGCTGAAATAGTGTCCCTCCGCGTCCGACCACTCCTTATTGAGCTTATCGCTATTCACGGCATCCGGATACGGCATGGTCAGTCCCTCCGCTTTCAGCGCTTGCGCCGTCGGGAGAGAAGCCAGAATGACGACATCCGCTACCGGATTTGCCTTTTCCGCTTCCAGTCTGGCTAAAATTTTACCCGTCGTCCCCTGGAACATTTCGACTTTCACCCCAGTCTTGGCTTCAAAACCGCTGACGATATTATCCGCCAGCTTCTGGGGACCCGCGCTGTACAGCACGAGTTTCCCGCCTGTTGAAGCGTTCCCTGAAGCCGGGGCTTGTCCGCCTTCCGCGGGTGCAGTCGCTTGATTTCCTCCAGACGTGTTGCCGCACCCAAACAAACCGATACTCATTACGGACGCCAATAGCATCAATGCGCCCTTTTTCCGTAGTGTCATTCTTTTCATCCTGACCATCTCCCTTTTTCCTTAACGTGAAACTGCGAGCACTCGTTTGGTATCCTTACGCTCTTCAGCAACCGTGCCTGTTCTGTCCTGCATCCGGCAGATCACTTTCGGAGGAATGTAGAGCGTTATACGCTCCCCGACGGCGATCCTGCTAACAGAATATGCGGTCCACTGATCCAGCCCGTCCACCTGCAGCCGAATCTCGTAACGCTCGCCGACATAGCTGACATGCCGGACCGTTGCCACATAACTTAAATCGTCCGCCGAGCTTCTGCTCCAGCGCACCTGCTCCGGCCGTACCATCGAACAGTTCGGCTCCAGCCAGTTCGACTTGCCGATGAACGAAGCAACAAAGGGATGCCTCGGCGCTCCGTATATCGTCTCCGGTGTCCCCTGCTGCAGCACTTCCCCCTTGCGCATGACCACGATTTCATCGGACATCGACATCGCTTCGACCTGATCATGAGTGACGTACAACGCCGTTAACCCCATGTCCTTCACAAGTGACATCATTTCGACCCGCATTTCCTCCCTTAACACCGCATCCAGTGCACTTAACGGTTCGTCAAACAGCACCAGGGCTGGACGAATCGCCACCGCCCTGGCAAAAGCAACCCGCTGCTGCTGTCCGCCGGACAGCTGATGGGGGTAGCGGTCTTCCATCCCTCTCAACCGAACCATGGCCAGTGCTTCAGTTACCTTTTCCCTGAGACCGGCATTCTGCTTTGCGGCTTTCAAGCCAAAGGCGACATTTTCAAATACCGTCATGTGCGGCCACAGCGCAAAATCCTGAAACACCATCCCAAAATGCCGCTTGTGCGCTGGCACGTCAGTCTTGTTCCCCGCCGAGTAGATACACTTGCCAGCCGAATAGATTTCCCCGCCGTCGGGTTGCTCCAAGCCTGCGATCATGCGCAGGAGCGTCGTTTTGCCGCAGCCGGAAGGTCCGAGCAATGTCGTGAACTGGCCTTGCCGCAATGTCAAATCGGTAGGAATCAGGGCGGGCGTGCCTTGAAACGATTTATGAATCCCTTTGATTTCGATCTCCATGCTGATCCCGCCTGTTCTTTTTTTGAGCTGCTTTTAGTGTAACGCTTGCGTTCAAGCGTTCTATTAGACTTATGTAAATACATAATTAACTTTTTATTTGAATTCTATTGATACTCATAGATTAAATCTATATAGAGAGCATATATAGGGAAGAATCAAGGGGGAGATCGTTACGTGAATCTGATGAAACTGCAAATTGTCGAATTGATCGACCGCCATCACCACATGACCAGCGTCGCCGAAATACTCGGCATCAAGCAACCTACAGTTACGTTTCATATGAAGTCGCTGGAGGAGGAGATGCAAGTCAAATTGTTTGAATCCCGAAGCGGCAAAACGTTTCTTACCGAGGCCGGGCAAGCCTTGCTCCATTACGCCGTCAAAATAAATGCTCTTGCCAAAGAGTCACACCGCGTCGTCAGGGAGTATGACAGCTTGTACCGCGGTACGCTGCATATCGGTGCGAGCTATGTTCCTGCGACCTACTTGCTTCCACTCATTTTGCAGACTTTTTCGCGGGAATTCCCGGGCATTCGGATCTCCTTGTCCGTCAAACCTTCACCAGTGATCCGGGATATGCTTACCCGGCATCAGATCGATCTGGGTATCGTCTCGTCAGAGCCTTTCACCGGACAAGGTTTGCTGGCCGAATCCTTGTGCTCCGATGATCTGGTCCTCGTATGCGCCGCCGGACATCCGCTGACAAAATCGGAATCGCCCGACCCTGAGCAGATTGCCCGCACGCCTTTTGCCCTTCATGGAACAGAATCAAGCACACGGCAGTTAACAGACCAATGGGTTAACCAACATAACATCCGTCTCCGCAGTACCGTGGAACTGGATTCTTTGGAAGCGATCAAACAACTGGTCCTGCTGGGAGATCATATTTCGTTTATGTCACGAATGGCCATCCGGCGAGAAAAAGAGCAAGGCTGGCTGCATATCCTCCCAATTCCCGGGCTCCGGGCATCCCGGTATATTTACAGTATTCATAATGCAGATCGCTTGCCTTCCGTGCAGATCGGACGTTTTCAGGAGGTACTACGGGAGGCAAGCGCCCTGAAAAAATGAAGCATGCTATTCAAAAATTCTATGGAAATTTGATGCAATTCCTTCTCTTTGTTAACAACTCCCGTTTACTTCTCATTTAGAGTGAAGCAGTGTTCAATAATCCAAAGGGAGTGGTAGATCTTGAAAAAATGGAAACAGATGACGATGGCAGCGGTGCTGAGCTTCACAGCGTTGGGAAGCGTATTCGCCGGAAGCGAGATACAGCCCGTGGCCGCCGCCGCAAATGCGGTGCCTTCCTACGAAGTGAAATTCATTGCCAAACCAGAAGCTGTATTAACCTCCAATGGACACGTCCAGGAAGACGTAATTCAGAAGCTCGGGCTTAACTCATCACCACAAGCAATCGGTGTAGCGTATTACGATACCGATCAACTGGAACTGAACGAACAAGGCTGGGATGTGCGATTCCGTAAAAAAGAGGACAAAAATAACTATGAGCTAACCTACAAAAAGCGGTATCCGATCATCAACGGTGATATTGATGCCGCCCTCAGCTTGGCTAATAAGGAGGGCTTTGATGCCTCAGACGACAATTATGAAGCCGAGATCGATTGGGGCTATGGCAAGCAGACGCTCAGTTTCTCCAACACCAAGAAGGTAAACACCAACGCAGCAGGTACACAGATGCCTTCCGAGCAGGAATCGCTGGCGCTGCTGCTGGACAAGCTGCCGGGCAAGCTCGAGAAATGGTCTTCCAAGGAATGGGGGAAGCAGAAGCTATCCCAGTCCCGAATCTATGGTCCCTTGACCTTTTACCGTTATGAGGGGAATTGGGAGGATCAGGAGCTTACTCTGGAGGTATGGCCAATCCGAAACAGCGAAGGTACAGGAATCGAGAACCTGATTGAAATTTCCTTTAAAACCGATGATCGGGAGACCGCCACCCGGCTGCGCTCCAAGCTGATGGACACACTGACCGCAAATAACTGGCTGCTTCCCGTAGACGGTTTGAAAACACAGCTGATTCTGGAAAGATATTAATGACAAACCAAGCCCATCATTGATCTCATGATGGGCTTGGTAACTAGGTTGAACGTATACATCGTTATGATTTGCTTCAGGATGATAAGGAGTCTGTAAGCCAGATAAAAACAAGCCTGTTATCGATAATTCGATGACAGGCTTGTTTAATGCTTGCCTGGCAACGTCCTACTCTCCCAGGACCCTTCGGTCCAAGTACCATCGGCGCTGGAGGGCTTAACGGTCGTGTTCGGGATGGGTACGCGTGGAACCCCTCCGCTATCGCCACCAGACAGGTTTTTTTCGGTCGAATTACTCCCCGAATCACTTCAGGAAAATAACCAACTACAGAAAAGACATGCAGCTTCATGTTGCCGCGAGAAATTCGGTACATCACGTACAGTGTGTATGAATTTCATAGCGTCTTTCTTTCAAGGCTATTACGCCCTGAAAACTGGATCCGAAACGTTCATTGCCTTTTAGAACCTTTAGGATAAGCCCTCGACCGATTAGTACTGGTCAGCTCCATGCATTGCTGCACTTCCACCCCCAGCCTATCTACCTCGTCGTCT
>NZ_JAPCKK010000018.1 GCF_030705605.1 Paenibacillus zeirhizosphaerae | reverse complement strand
CCATGCATGATGGAACGCCGTATGATGGGAAACTATCACGTACGGTGTGAAACGGGGGAAAAGTGCTCCTACTGGTCATACAGAGGATGACTCTTACCTATCGTTATTACAGCTTGCCAGCAGCTCCGTATGTTGTTCCAGCCGGATTCAATATTGCGGAGTATGGCAGAACCAACAAGCTGACGGATCACTCACCGATTTTCCTGAAGGATGGTTACATCGTGGTGAACTTCAACATAGAAACCTATCAGGACGGATCGGATACGCCACATCTGAGGTATTACAGACTGCCAGGGGATAAAACGCCGCTGGATAACCAATGGAAGCTGGAAGGGTACAGCAATGCAGTCCAGGATAAGTATGGCCATGAATTTGCAGCTCCAGACGGAGATGTTATCTATTACCATGCGGACTTGTCCAGCTATGATGACTTCAGGTCTTCGGTTACCCATTAAGCAGCGGGATAATGAATCCCAGATTCGGCTGTGGAAGACCGAATTACAGAAGCTTATGGGCCAAAACGGGCTGGCAATTTCGGTCCGCCAATTTTCGCTCGGAAGCAACAAATGAAACAAATGGAACACAAACTTTTTTTCGTATATTATTGCAGTTACTTAGGGAGGGAAATATCATGAAAATTGATCCTTTGCTGCTGGATTTTCCGGAGCAATTTGAGACTGAAAGGCTGTTGGTCCGTGCGCCGCAATGGGGAGACGGTGTGCCGCTGAATGAGGCTATTGTGAAAAGCTTGGAAGAACTCCGTCCATTTATGCCGTTTGCCCGTGTGACTCCCGCGCCCGAGGAAACGGAGAAGGTCGTCCGCCGCGGCAGGATTCGCTTTCTGGAGCGCACGGATATGATGATGGTGATGTGTGATAAGCGGAGCGGTGGGGTGCTTGGCGCATGTGGCCTGCATCGGATCGACTGGAGTGCCCGCAGGTTTGAAATCGGCTACTGGATTAGAACATCTCGTTCCGGGGAAGGTCTGGTAACGGAAGCGGTGCTCGGTATGACGGATTTTGCTATCCGGCATTTGCAAGCCAATCGTCTGGAGATCCGCTGTGATGATCGCAATATCCGCAGCGCTGCTGTGGCGAAACGGGCGGGTTTCACACTCGAAGGGGTTCTGCGCAACTGGGAGCGTGAGGAGGATGGCACGCTTGTGAATCAGATGGTGTTTGCCAAGGTGCGGGGTGTGGATTTCATATAGTATAGTTTAGGAACAAAAAATGATGGAGTCCAATTAATTTTCTATTAACATATGTAATTTATACTGATTTCGGTATAACGACGATCTATACACTAGACAAAGGGTGGCTAATTCCATGGGAATTCATACATATTTTCGCTCATTGAACGATCTGGAACGGATTATCCGCTGCCCAGGGAAATTTAAATTTGAGGAACACAGCGTGGCCGCTCACTCCTGGAAGGTTGTACAGTATGCCAAGACGTTGGCGGATATTGAAGAAAAGCACGGTGTAACTGTAGACTGGAAGAAGCTGTACGAAATTACGAGCAGCCATGATTATGGCGAAATTTTCATCGGAGATATCAAAACACCGGTCAAGCACTACTCTCTGGAGCTTCGTTCCATGCTGCAAAAGGTTGAAGAAGGTATGGTGGAGCATTTTATCGAAGGGAACATCCCGGAGGAGTTCAAGCCCATTTTCCGCAGACAGCTGCGTGAAGGTAAGGATCAATCTGTAGAGGGCTTGATTTTGGAGGTTGCGGACAAGCTGGACCAGGTATATGAAGCCTTTGCCGAGCTGCAGAGGGGCAATAGTGAAAAGGAATTTGTGGTTATGTACCGCAATGCGCTCGTTAAAATCAAGAACATCCGGCTGCACTGTGTAGATTATTTCCTGCAAAACATTTTGCCAGATATCGTGAATGATGGAATGAGCTCCACGATTGATATTAAAAGCATTACGGAGGAAGCGCTGGCTCTGTAATTAAAGCGAAAGGAATGCCGCTGACGCCCACGTTGTATCTGAGAAACCTGTAAATGACGCTGATTTGTAGACGACCTTGATAAAATTTTAGAGCTTCAGCAGTTTCAAAGGTACGGACAAAGAAACGGCAGCGCTGAAAACGGTGGGCCGTCTTTTTTGCGCTGCCGCAGCTCTTGGAATTATGCTTTGGTCAGGTTGATATGGTCAAGATCTGTCTTGGAATTGAAAATAAAGTCCAGCTTGTAATCACTTCTAAGGTAAGTTACTTTAATCTGCGTTTTGCCGCCGCTACGGATGGTGGTGCTGTGTGTTGGCTTGGACCACTGCTGCCACAGCATGCTGATCGTGATGCCACCGATATTGGTTTGCCGTTCTACGTTTGTGCCAAAATAGCGTATTTCATTAAGCACACCGGATTTATACGCAAAGGAGTGGCCAGGACTTCCCATACTGGCGGTATACCCTTCAAAATTTCCCGATTTTAGATCAGGCTGCCCAAACCTTTGGATCACATCGGCATGTTTGCTTTTGCCAACCGTAAAACCGCTGACTGCCCCTGGAAAGTGTCCCTTCAAAGCTGGTTTATAAAAAGAATTTAGTGTGTCAATGGCCATTTGCTTTTGCTCTGCGCTCACGTTGGTGGAGCCGGATGCGGCTGCAGCGGCGGTAGAAGCGGGCATGAGCGGATTGGAGGCGGGTACTGCTGTACAGAAAACCGCTGCCCCAATGATGCCCATGGCAATTATCATTTTTGCGGCATTCTTCGTTTTAAATTTCAATCTCATGATATGTAGCTCCTCTCAAACAAAAAAGAAATTGTTGATAATCTGTCTGTCATTTAACCAATATACAGGATATTAAACGACAAAAAGTAACAGAGGATCTTAAAGTTTTGTAACGGACGGTATGCGGCGAAGAACTTTTAATGGGGGCTGACGATGAACTAGACCCATTATCTGACGATGAGGTCATTCTCCAAGGTTTATTATCCGTCTTGTTGAAAAATTAGGTATAGAATATGATTGAAAGAAGGTCGGGGGATCATAAGTGCTTTACCGGAGCACTGGACCAATGATGAGCATATGAAGGGCGATGTCCTGTTCCTGTGGTCCGCAATGTGAACACGACCCGGAAAATTTACATGCTGATGCTGGCCGCAGAGCAGGAAGAGAGCGAAGAGTAAGTGAAATATGTACAAGCTGGAGGATAGAGCAATGAACAAGACTGTTGAGGCTTTTCTGAATGATGTCTGGGAGGAAGTCACCGCGATTTATGCCAGGGAAAGCAAAAGAATCCTTGAGTTGAAGAAGCAAAGCAGACTGCAGGCAGGCATTAACGATTACCTTCAGGTGGCGTGGAGAAAAGGAAAATTCAACTGGGCTCAAGGCAGTATCCATATCGATGTTTACCAACCATTCTCCTGGAGCGACAGCTCGTACAAAATCGAAGCGGGTGCCTACATAGAGGAGCTAACAGATGAACTTCTTACCCAGGAATTTTCCCCGGCTTTGTGCCGTCGTATGGACACCCTGTTTCAATCAGATGAGCTGGGTCCCCGCTTTTTTGATTACCGGTTTGATATCGTGTTTGTATTCGAGCGGGAGCAATCCGAATTAAGCCTTAGCCATCATCTGTTGAATGAAACAAAGCTTGTGCAGCTTGAAAAGGCACTGGGGCGTTTTATTCAAACGAAGATTATGTCCGATCCTCCTGTGCTGCCCAGTGAAAATGACATGTTTTTCTTCGCCCGCCATTTAATAAATCCAGACCTTATGAAGCAGGAGCAGGCAGAGGTTGAGCCGCTGATCCGGCGTCTTTCGGACAAGCTACACAGCAACCGTAAACGTCTGGACGAGTGGACAGGCTGCTATACCTCGGCTTTGAAGGATTGGGCGCAGGAGCATTTTCTGAATCAGCATTTTGTTCGTTCTGATGATTACTCGACAAATTGGATATTGAGAGTAGAATCCGAACGCCAGGCTCCAGACCCTGGGGAAATGGACTTCTTTCTCTTTGCAGCTCTGGAGATCGGCGGAAAGGAGCCGCATACGAGGCAGAGGTATCTGGAGCTCGCTGTCCAGCTTGATTCCGGCAAAGCGGCAGACTACTTGAAGACAGGAAGCGGGAAATTCGAGAGTGTATATAAGGGGAAGCGCATGGAAGGCAGAAATAACGATGTGACGCAGACCATCGATATTCGCATTCTCTCCGAAGAGCAGCAGGCTTACGAGGAAGCGCTAGACTATCTGATCGGCCTTTTACGAGCTGGATTTCCCAAAGGCTACAAGCTGAAGCTGCAAAGTGGACAAAAGCATTTTCTGCCGCTGAAAAAGCTGGCCAAGTCGAAGCTGCATCAGTTTTTTGGCAACGCATTGCAATATCCGCTCTTGTTCCCCAAGCTTGCCGAATATGCTGAAACGGCGATGGAGGAATTTTCCTGGTACGAGGATGTTGAGCCTGGCGAAAAATCGGTGATGCCCGGCACCTACGCTGTTTTTGGTCTCGGTCTGTGCAGTGAGTCCTATTTTCCGTTGGTATGCCGCTATATGAAACTAGTGGATACAGAGCATCAGATGGTGCAGGACAGCTATGCGGAAGCGTTTGTTGAGGCTCATGGTGTCAAGGCAGAGCATATGCCTGTACTAGTGGCTATTTTGCTGGGCGGCAATGAGGAGGCGAGGCTGGTTAAAAATATAACCATCGATCGTCCTGAGCTTGCACATGCGCTTGTGCGGGAGCTGGAAAATAAAAAGGATTATGAACAGCAGTTGGTGCTGTGCCGGATTTTCGGCAGTGCTCAAAAGCTCGCCAAAGCTGCCAAAAAAGCAGAGCAGCCTCTAAAAGGAGGGCTTGAACAGCTTTTGCGGATTTGGGAGTAAAATAAGTCCTTACATAATGACGTATTAAGAGGAGGAACACGGTAAAATTCAAACAGCGCGAACCGATATAAATTCGGTCCGCGCTGGAGTGTTAACCTTTTTTTCACCTGTTATAGTGTAGAGATATCAATAACGAAGCGATAACGTACATCGCTGCGCAGTATGCGCTCAAATGCATCGCCTACCTGGTCTGCATGGATAACCTCGATTTTAGGGACGACTCTGTGCTCTGCTGCAAAATCAAGCATTTCCTGTGTTTCCTGAATTCCGCCAACGAGTGAGCCTGCAAGACTGCGGCGACCCAGGAGCAAGGAAAACACGCTATATTTACTCTGTTCGGCCGGTGCGCCTATATTTACAAGGGTTCCATCTACGCGAAGCAGGGATAAATACGCATCCATGTCAAGGTTGGCAGACACCGTGTTCAAGATGAGGTCAAAACGGCCAGCCAATTCAGTGAATGTTCCAGGATCGCTGGTGGAAAAGTAATGATCCGCACCAAAGCTCAAAGCTTCCTCTTGCTTATTTGCAGAACGGCTCAAGACCGTTACCTCAGCGCCCATAGCGTGGGCAAATTGGATCGCTACATGGCCAAGCCCGCCCATTCCGACAATAGCTACTTTTTTACCCGGACCAGCGTTCCAATGCTTCAATGGAGAGTAGGTCGTGATACCTGCGCATAGAAGAGGGCTTGCCTCATCCAGCTCCAGTGCATCCGGAATACGGATTACGAACCCTTCCTTAACAACGATTTTTTGACTGTATCCGCCGTAGGTTGGATTGCCATCGTAATCTAATGAACTGTAGGTCTGTACCGCGCCCTTTGTACAATACTGTTCCTCACCCTTGAGGCAATATTCACATTCTCCGCAAGAGTCAACGAAGCAGCCAACGCCAACACGGTCGCCGATAGCAAATTTGGTAACCTCTGATCCCACCGCTTCAACGATTCCGGCAATTTCGTGCCCTGGAACCATGGGAAAAATACCGCCGCCCCATTCATCATAGGCGTTGTTAATATCAGTGTGGCAAATACCGCTGAACTTTATATCAATCAGGATATCGTCCGGCCGTAATTCCCTGCGCTCAATAGTTGTTTTTTCAAAGGGTGCTTTTGCACTTGGAACACTTAGAACATGAGTTTTGCACATATTTGTTTGTACTCCTTTTCTTTTTCTTATTCAACCCACTGGATCACATCGGCCACTGCTCTTCTCGTCTTAGGACGCGGCGTTTTGACACGGTATCCAAACGCAGCCATCACGCTGATTCCGTACTGATCGTTGGCCAAAATCAATACGACATGGCTGGCGGTAGGCATTTGGCCTTGTGCGCCCCAGCTCACGGTCCGCAGCTTCTCCCGCAAGTCCGGATTTTGGACGACAACAAACTTCCAGGGCTCAAGTCCAACCGAGCTCGGAGAAAGCCGGGCCGTTTCCAGAATAACATTAAAATCCTCAGCGGAAATTTTCTTTGTCGGATCAAATTCCTTGGTGGCATGTCTAAATTCAAATGCTGCCAATAGATCTTCTTTTTTTTATGTCTTGTTTCATGGACTCCAGCCCCTTCAAATGTGAATCAGCTATCGGAATGTCTTAGCCGTGGTAGTAATCATAGTTCAATCTAAATTTCCCCACAAGAACGCACATTGTTGTTTGATAGTATAAGAAGTGTAACTATCATTTTCTATTTTATTCGACAGACAAGACTTCGCTTTGACCACAAAGAAAGAGGTGTAGAACAATAATTCAAATTCTGGCTAGAATTAATGAGCTAAGCAGAAAGCAGCGTTGGATCGGCTACACTTAGTTGGACCAAAAAATAAGGGCTTGTAGAATAAACCTATCCTGCTAAGAAGCGGATCTCTACAATGCCAAAACAACAACGGCGAACCTTCACCTCAGAATTAAAAAAGCACATGGTGCAACTCTATGAAAACGGGAAATCCAGAGCAGCGATTGTGGAGGAATACGACCTCACAGCTTCAGCCTTAGATCGCTGGATCAAGCAAGCTCAGACGTCAGGCTCCTTCAAGGAGAAGGACAATCGTTCTTCAGATGAAAACGAGCTGATCGCTTTGCGCAAAGAACTCCAGTGCCTGAGAATGGAGAATGATATTTTAAAGCAAGTCGCGCTGATCATGGGACGAAAGTAGCTATCATCCAGAACAATCGGGATACATACTCGGTATCAGCAATGTGTGACGTCCTGCAAATTTCAAGAAGTACCTTTTACTATGAAGCGAAAGAACAACCGAACGAAGACGAGCTTACGGAAGCCATTGTGACGGCGGACTCGTAATATCTTGACTTATAGAATGAGGAAAGGCAGCCACTAGCATTGGCTGTCTTTTCCTCTTCAAAGGGAATTTATGTTGATTAGATTTTGTCACACATTGAACTCGTCGATTGTCTTATTTAGTGACAAAAAAATAGGAGGTACTTAGTTATGACACAACGTATCAATTATATGCAGCAATCACCAGAGCTTTTCAAAAAAATGATGGAATTCAGCAATGCCGAGAAGGAAAGCGCAATTGAAGAGAAGATCCTCGATCTCATTCACATCAGGGCTTCACAAATGAATGGGTGCGGATTCTGTCTGGATATGCATGTCAAGCAGGCTAAAATTCATGGTGAGAGCGAGCTTCGCATCTATCATATTTCGATATGGCGGGAATCGACGCTGTTTGATCCACGTGAACGGGCTGCGTTAGAGTGGACCGAAATCCTGACCAAACTGCCTGAGCAAGGTGTGCCCGACGAATTGTATGACCGTGTTCGCGGGCAGTTGTCTGAAAAAGAAATCTCGGATCTTACCTTCTCGGTCATGGCCATCAATGCCTGGAATCGCATAAACGTCGCTTTCAAGAACGTACCGGGTTCGGCTGACGCGGCGTTTGGATTAACTAAAGCAGGGTTAAACTAACAGAACAACTATCCAAGGCAAGGCCTTATCGCCCTTATCGAGAAATACATCAGAAGGCCCTGTTACGGGCATTTTACTAGGAGGTTCAACAACAATGAAGATTGTAGTTATTGGCGGCAGCGGACTTATTGGGACAAAACTCGTGAACAACCTTCGTCAGCTTGGCCATGAGGCAGTGGCAGCATCGCTTATGTAGCTACCGAAGGGGAAACCGTTCGTTTGCCTTCCGCCCTTGTGCAGCCGATCGTTTCGGATGATGTTGCCGCCGCGCTGGCCGATTTCACACTTGGCTGTGAATGGCATTATCGAGGTGGCTGGTCCAGAACGGCTGCGTCTCGACGAACTCGTCCGTCAGTTCTTGAGCGCAACAAAGGACACACGTCAGGTGATTAAAGATGATAACGCGCTTTACTTCGGCGCAGAATTGAACGATCAATCTCTTGTCCCAGGTGATAACCCACGCATTACCTCGACGCGTTTCGAGGATTGGCTCAGCCGCTCTACGCCTCAGGGGTAAGAGGGGCTGTCCCAAAAGTGTTCGTATAGAACGGGAACGTCCCAAAATTGAAGCCAAAGGACCTCAAATCCCACTATTGAGTGGGGATGAGGTCCTTTTTAGCGGCCAAATCCAACTCTAGGTGGGGGTTGAAAAACATAAATTGACTATTGGGACAGTCCCACCTTGATTCTCGCTGCCACTGTTACACGGTTCTGGAGACATTCAATGATACTTCGGATAAACTTGATTCTTTTCAAATAAATTCTTAACCTGATCGGCCATAAATTGTGTGGAATGCGGCATTTGATGACGTACCCACCACTCCACAATGCCAATAAAAGCCGAGGCCATGAATTGGGCTTTTAACTCTTTATCGATAACGGGCTTATTGTCCGGTCTTTCCATTTTAGCCATAAGATTGACTGAGATAAGATTCAGGAATTGGTCCCGGAATAGAAAGACTCTTTGATTGGAAAACATTGCAGAGAAAAACGGGAAATTGTCACGAAAATAATCAAAAATCGGTTTGGGTTCATATACCATTCCTTGGCTAACCGTATTGGCCTCCCCTGTCTTGCACAACGAGATCAATTCGTTGATATGATCTTCAATACATTTGTCCAAAAGGTCGTATTTGTCACTGTAATGGAGATAAACGGTGCCGCGGTTAACATTGGCATGCTCCGCTATCTCGTTAATGGTGATTTGTTCAAAATCTTTTTCCAAAAAAAGCTCCAGAAACGACTTTGTTATGGATTGCTTGGTCCGGAGAATACGACGGTCGGTTTTAACAACGTTTTCCATTCCTCTCGTTACCTCCTTCAGATAATCAACAATTGTGAGTGTGTTGTTGTATATGAAACAATTACATATCAATCAACCATTGAGTAATCGGGGTTGCTGTCTATAATATTAATCAACGGCCGTTAAATATTCAACACATGTTTTATATCGAGTGGAAGTTTAACTTTGTCTAACCCATTTCAGGATCTCAAAGAAAATTTTAAGTAAAGGAGCATTTAACAATGGAAAATATACGAAATAAAGTGGTCATTATAACGGGAGCCTCCAGCGGAATAGGAGAAGCTACAGCGAAGTTGTTGGCCCAAAATGGCGCAAAGGTAGTATTAGCTGCCAGAAGAGAGGAACGTCTGCATGCGATTGTTAATGAAATTAAACAGGACGGCGGCGAGGCTGTTTCTGTAAAAGCGGACGTCGTTTCTGCTGAAGATATGCAGAACTTGGCCAAGTTTACCTTAAGTGTGCATGGCCGAATTGATGTATTGGTGAACAATGCAGGGGTCATGCCGAGTTCCAGGCTGAGTGAATTAAGAGTAGAAGAATGGGATCAAATGATCGATGTGAACATCAAAGGCGTTTTATACGGTATCGCAGCGGTATTACCAACCATGAGGGAGCAGCAGTCCGGTCAAATCATCAACCTATCTTCTACCTCAGGTTATCAAGTGTCCCCGACATCAGCCGTGTACGCGGCCACAAAGTTCGCAGTTAGAGCCATCTCGGAAGGACTGCGCCTGGAAGAGTCTTCGACTTCGCATATTAGATCTACCGTGATTGCTCCAGGTCTGACAAACACCGAACTTTTTGACAGCATTACCAGCCCGGAAGTGCAGACGATAGCCAATCAGCTAAGCGGCAAAGGGATTTCTCCTTACAGTATTGCTAGAGCTATCGCGTTTGCCATTAATGAACCCGATGATACCCTAATCAGCGAAATTATGGTTAGGCCGACCGCGTTGTCTTGAATATTAAGGGGAAGTCTGGCCCCGAGTAAAATAATGCAAAGAAAAGACTATGCCGAGTGTTATGCTTCTGCTTCGGCATAGTCTTTCATCATTTCGCACAGAGGTATACGCAAGAAACATTGAATACTGAAAATAGTTAAATTGCTTCAATTAAGAGGTAACTTTACTGTATTATAATTATACTTTCACAACATAACAGAAGAGGTGGGAAGCTCATGATTTACATCGCTTTACTGAGAGGAATCAATGTGGGCGGCAAGAACAAGGTGGATATGAAGCTGCTCAAGCAAACGTTTGAACAGGCGGGCATGAAGCATGTGACGACCTATATCAATTCGGGCAATATCATTTTCTCCAACGAAGGCATGAGCCACCGGGAGCTGTCGGACAAGCTGGAGCAGGCCATCGTTGCCGACTTTGGCCTTAATATCCGGGTGCTTATCCGTAATCTGCCGGAAATCAGGGATACCCTGAGTGTTCTGCCGGAGCACTGGACCAATGATGCGGACATGAAGAGCGATGTCTTGTTTCTGTGGGACGAAATTAACGACAGGTCGATCCTCGGCCAAATTCCGATCAAGCCGGAGATGGATACGGTGCTGTTTGCCTCCGGGGCCATTCTGTTTTCTGTCAGTAAAGCGAATGCCGCCAAAAGCGGCCTGATTAAATTGGTGGGCTCCAAGCTGTATCAGCATATGACGGTACGCAATGTGAACACGGCCCGGAAGATTTACATGCTGATGCAGGCCGCAGAGCAGGAAGAAGGGCTCGGCCGGATGTGAGTACATAAGAATTTTGGATTACGGTTCGGTTTATTTCACAACGAGAGTCAAAGAATTCATGAAATGAAAAATTTGAGCAGGCTGCAGGCAGGGATCATGGACTACCTTCAAGTTGAGTGGAGAAATCGCAAAATCCATATCGATGTTTATGAACCGCTCTCATGGAGCGACAGCTCGTATAAAATCGAAGCGGGTTCCTACATAGAAGAAATGACGGACGGGCTCCTGCTTCAGGAGTTTTTCCAGTCGAATGAGTTCGGTCCCCATTTTTTTGATTACCGGCTTGAAAAGGAAGTCGGATGGAAGGCAAACATAACGATGTGGCGCAGATGATCGACATCCGCATCCTCGCAGAAGGCGGATCAGATAATCCAGCGCTTCCTCGTTAGTTCAGTTGAACAAATTATCGAGGATGATTTAATAAAGATTGATGATTTTATTAAAAAGTATTTCACTTTGGTTTAAACTTTACATTACCCGAAGGAGAGTGCAGCTATGCCTGAAACCTGTATCCCTACTGGCGTGAAACTGAAAGACACCGGCTTTGGATATACGTTGTCCTTAATCGGCGGCCAATATAAAATGATCATTTTGTACTGGTTGTATGAAAATAAAGTGATGCGGTTTAATGAACTACAGCGGAGCATCGGCACCATTTCCTTTAAAACGCTAAGCATGATGCTAAAAGAAATGGAGGCAGACGGCCTGATCATACGCAGGGAATTTCCGCAGGTGCCTCCAAAGGTTGAATATTCATTGTCTGAACGCGGTCTTTCTCTCATACCAGTGTTGAACATGATGTGCGACTGGGGAGAGGAAAACATGCTGGTTACAGATTGTCGATAAAATTTAAATAAGTCTGTGCGCTTTTGTCCAATTTGCTGGCAGGCGTTTCACCTTCTGTACCATAAAACGCAAAAACCGAACGGTAATCCGCATTACAGTATCGGAAGGTGGTCTCAAAGGGAGATAGCAACTGTTCAAGTGTATAGCGGTACGGCCCCGATTCACTATAATTTTCTTTTTTTGCGCCGGCAGATACAGCTAAGGCTGTTTTGCGATTTTTTAGTTTATCGCCTCCATTCGAACCATAAGCCCAGCCATACGTAAAGACATCGTCAAGCCACTTTTTCAGGAGAGGCGGGCAGTTGAACCAGTAAACAGGGAACTGCAAAACAAGATTGCCATGTGATTCAATGAGCCGCTGTTCTTCTGCAACATCAATGTTTCCGTCAGGGTAGGCCTTATACAATTCGTGTACAGTATACTTATCCGGGTGTTTGTGGAGCTCTTCCACCCAGCGCTTGTTTATGACGGAAGTTTCCATACCGGGGTGGGTTACGACAACAAGAGTTTTCATCGATTTGTCCTCCTTGAATATGATGTATGTCATGAGTATAAAGAGAAGATGGAAATAATGTAAGTATGCACTTTTAGTTCAGCTACTTTCCTTAAGGTTAGTGTCGACCGAAAGGGATTGGCTCATAGGAGGTTGATCACTTCTGTTATGGCCTGATCGGTGAAGCGGAGCTGTCCGTTTTGCTGCATAATCCGTCCTTCTCGGACGCGCTGGTCCAGCCAGTCGGTAATCCAGCTTGGAGCATAGCCGCCCTGGCCGAATTCGCCGCCGAAGGCAATCATTTTCGGATAGATATCCAGATACTGCTGACGGCTGGTATCCGGGTACGATTTGGTATAGAGCCAAAACTGCACATCATACATCAGATACGACCGTTCATCCGCATGAAAGGAAAAATGGCCTTTTTCTTCGACGATGCGGGTACAAATATTGCGGATTTTTTGTTCAATCTGTTCTACTTCCGTGACTTGAGCGCACAGTTCCGCGAGCAAGGGGGAGAACTTCCCACGGGCTACTTTATGTAAGTCAGCTTCTTTGTCTTCCGCGGAGGTGTCGTACTCCTCTTCATTCACCAGTCCCTTGATGAACGCCTCGAAATTTTCGGCCAGGAAGGTAACCTCGTAATCATCCTCCTGGTCCACATGTATGACTTCCGGCTCGCCGTCCGGGCCGCATGCCCGGTAATCCAGCATCACCACGTCATGGCCTGCCGAAGGACAGTCACAGATCACCACCCCGATGTCGGGATAGCCCCATTCCTCAATCATAAAGCGGCTGCCAAGGTCGCCACAGAGCGAGTAGCTTTTCTCCCGCCCGATGCCCAGAATGCTTGTGATGGCAATATGATCTTCTGCCCAGGAGGTCGCTTCTTCTGTCGGAAAGCAGGTGTTTTTCGGAATTCCGCCATTCTGCTTTTTCATTAAAGCAATATACGAGGCGGGCAGCTTATACCCTAGCTCTTCTTCGACGGATACGATCAGTTCATCTGTGGGCGGCTCGGAGATATAGGACTTCCTGGCATACTCGCTGTCCTCCCAGAAATCCGAAAGTGACATTCCTGCAAAAGGAGCATAGTTCGCGGCCGAATCGTAAGAGTCTGATGCCGCTGCCCGTTTGGCCGCCAGCCACTGCTCCTGTCTGCGCTGCTTCTCCGCTTTTTGCCGACTCCATTTTAACAACAGCCCGGTATCCTCATCGCCAGGCTCAAGCGTGTCGGCAATGCCGAATGCCTGCGCGGCTTCTTCATACCTTTTCAAATAATAAAAAGCAAAGCCTACACGGTAGTACCATTTGGGATCGTTTTGTCCCTCATTGGAGATGCGAGCGAATTGTTCGAGCGCTTCCTCATACATGCCAAGATTGTTATAAGCTCTGGCCAATCGGCTGACCGCCTCATAATCCTGATCCTTTTCAGGAATCGCCAGCAGGGTGTTCACGATCTGCTGATGCTCGTCCTCCTCATGCCATTGCGTCAATTGCTCGATAAGTTTTTGGTCCATAGCTGCCCCCGTAAGTTTGGAATTCTCTCCATTGAGAGATGGATATCGTTACCCTGATTATACCAAACATAGGGGGAATAAACTGATAGAAGAATGACCGTGGACAGTCAGAATATTCAGAGCCGGCTCCAATTCAGATCAGCAGGGGGATGGGCTCAGATTCCGGGTCTTCGACCCCAAAGCCAAGCTCCAGGACAGAGATGTTTATGAAAGATCCACATACAAGGTATATCGTGCTTACGATCCTTGTATGTTTGTCCCTCCTGTCGGAGAATCCAAAATGAGCCATACATCATTGCAAATAATCAAGATTATCTAACCAGCCCTGGTTGATTCTGAGCATAAAAATACACCGTCCAAGTTCTCTAAGCTTGGGACGATGTAATTCACTCTGCTCATATGCCCTGTACTCTTCCTTCCACTCTTACTCTTCTCCCGTAGCCACCGGATTCTCCTCATAGCTAATCCAATCGCTCCAACTGCCTGCATACAGCTTAACGTTGTTAAACCCTGCCTGCTTTAACCCCAGCACGTTCGGACATGCCGAAACGCCGGAGCCGCAGTACACGATGATCTCGGCGTCCTTATCTAGCCCGCTGAAGTGCTGCTCAAGCTGCTCCTTGCTCTTCAAGCTGCCGTCCTCGTTCACTACTTCCTTCCAGAAGTAATTCACCGCGCCCGGTATATGGCCTGCTTTCTTGTCCAATGGCTCTTCCAGTCCGAGATAACGGCGGTGATCCCTGGAATCGATCAGGATGGGAGAGCCTGCCGGGAGTTTGTCGTCCGGTCCGGCTTGGCTGGACACCTTACGCACTTCCTCCATTTGCACCAGCATTTCCGGCTTTACTTGAGCTGTAAATGACGTAGGAACAACAACCGGCCGGTCCTGTGTCACCGGATAGTTGGCCTGCTTCCAGGCGGTGAAATCCTGCTCCAGCACATACACCTGCTTATGCCCGAGATAGGTGAGCATCCACCAGGCCCGGGCCGCATTCATGCCGTTGTTGTCATCATAAACGACAACCCGGCTGTCCCGGTTGATCCCGGCCTGCCCGAACGTGCGGCTCATCGTCTCCACATTCGGCAGCGGATGTCGTCCGCCATGCTCGGTTACAGGCGCGGACAGCTCTTTGTCCAGGTCCAGATAAACTGCGCGGGGAATGTGCTCGTCCAAATACTTTTGCTCTCCTGCTGCAGTATCGTTCAGCCAGAAGCGGCAGTCCACGATGACCAGGTCCGGTTCGTATAACCGGGCCAGCAACCATTTAATCGGTACCGTATGTAGCATCTTCTCATCTCCTTTATTAGCTTAAGCATACCAAGTGCAGGGGCATTGTAAAGTAGCTTTTTGCAAAATTTCGGGGATCTTCTCCCATCCCCTCAGAATTCCGGATAAAACAAAAGAGGCACCCTTTAAAGGGTGGCTTCAATGCTTTTGGGGACGCCTCTTTGGCTTGGAGCGGGCAGGAGCAGAAAGGCGCAACTACCCAGCTTCGCTCAGCTTGGCATCCGCGGCTGAACCAGCCGGCTTCTTAAAATCACTGCCGAAGCGGATAAATACCCATACGCCGACCAGAATGAGCGAACCGGCCAGCAGCTGCACGGCCGTCAACCGCTCGTCCAAGAGCATCCACGCCAATATAGAGGAAATAACCGGCTCACCGAGCACGGCCATGGATACGGCGGTCGCGTTGATATATTTAAGCAGCCAGTTGAACAAATAGTGGCCGAACAAGGTCGGTACGATGGCCAGCAGCAGGAACAGCCCCCATTCACGCCAGGCATAGCCGGTAAATGCAAATCCGTTGCCGAGGTTGTACAAGGCCATTGAACTGGCGGCGATGGCGAACACCCAGAAGTTGTATACATAAGCGCTTATGGAATCCCGCGAATGCTTGCCGATCAGCATATGGGCTGCGACGGCAATCGTTCCTAGAAGCGACAGGAAGTCCCCTAGCAGAGCGTTTCCGGAGGCGTTGAAATCCCCGGCCCCGATGGCGATTGAACCGATAACGGCCAGGGACATACCAGCAATCATCATGCGGTTGGCTCGTGTGCGGAAGAACCAGAAGGACCCGAGCATGACAAGAATCGGCTCAAGCGTTAGAATAACGGTAGAGCTGGCAACGGTGGTCAGACGCAGCGAATTCATCCAGAACAAAAAATGCAGTCCAAGCATGAGGCCCGAGCCTGTCAGCAGCAGCCACTGCCTGCCTGTCAGCCTGAATAGCTCATGCCGATATTTCCATGCCAGCGGGAGCATCAGCAGATTCGTCAGATAGAGCCGGTACATCGCAATGACGGATACTTCCGCCTCCGACCATCTAATGAAGATCGAGGAGAACGAAATGGTGATAATGCCGATGATGTAGAGAAGTTCAAGGGAGTAGGATGGTCTCTGATTTGTGTTCATCTTGCATCTCCATAGATTCAAATTTGAAAAAGGGTAAATAAGGTTATATCGGACAAAATATCATTATACCCGATCATCTATGGGTGTGAAATAAAATTTGCTTAATGACGTGAAAAAAGAGCTTTCCATTACAGCACAAGGCGGAAATCGCCAAGCAGTGGAACTTTTGCAGCCTATTGTCGTCTAAATAATGTGGAGGTGTTACTTTTGATGAAAAAAAGAATGATACATGCAGCAGCGCTTGCTTCCGTGATGTACCTCATCCTGTCCGCCTGTGGTGGTCAGCAGACTAGTGCCCCGGCCAATAATGCTCCAGCCGCCAGTACACCAGCTACGGCACCGACCGAACCGGCTGCCGAGACTCCGGCAACGCTTACCGGTACCGGAGTTTATAACGGCCAAGCCGATCCTCATACCGTGGAAATTGAAATGGATGGCAAACCGCTCGCGTTCCAGCTTGGCGAAGGGGTGGACGCGCAGATCGCTCCATTGAAGGAAGGGGATGCCGTTTCTTTTGAGTATACAGAAGAACCGATTGAAGGAGAGGCTGCTAAGCTGCTAACTCTTACCAAAATCAGCAAAACGGAAGACGAGGCTACGGGCGGCGGAAATGATACTGCACAAGGCGACGCACGCCCTGCAACCGCAACGTTTGAGGTGAATCTGGAAGGCACACCGGAGGAGCGCACGGCAGAGCTGGCGCAGGGAGAAGGCTATTCACTATATGTTTTCGACAGCATGTCCTTATTCCCGGACCAGAACCGGGTTGCTTTGGCGGTAGATGATAACTACTATGCGGAGATTACGAAGCTGCCAGCCGATTTCAATTTGGATACGCTGGAGAAAGAAGGTATGGAAGAGCTGGCTGCGACTGGTGAAGTGGAGAAGGTCGGGGATACAGACATTCCTGCAGACCTGGAAGGTGCTAAACTATTCCTTACCGCTACAGGCAACGGGGTAATACAGAAGTACATCGTGCTGGAGAAGGCGGGCCAGGGATTTGCAGTTAAAATTAACGTTCCGCAAGGAGGCGCGCTCGAAGGCTTTATGGGCCATATTTACATTACGTTGAATACTCTTCAGTAAAGATCTATGAAGCGGTGGAACCGCCGTCCATATAGGGCTCCGCAATGATATGACCTAGAAGCTGTCAATTGCGGGGCCCTGTCTTTTATGCTATAAAGGATTATAGTGTATGCTTGTCTCCACAAGGAAAGCGTATGACTGCGATGAAGGAGTGGTTGAACCGACATGTCTATTGAAATGAACACTCAAGACGTAATCAATCTGATCAAGAACAGCAAGAAAAAGACACCTGTAAAAGTATATGTTAAAGGTGAACTGGCTTCCGTGAATTTCGGCGAGAACGTTCAATCCTTTATTTCCGGAGGCGCAGGCGTCGTATTCGGCGACTGGGCTGATATCAAGGCTGTCCTCGACAGCAACAATGCCAAAGAAGAAGACTATGTGGTAGAGAGCGACCGCCGTAATTCGGCAGTTCCGATGCTGGACCTGAAGGGCATCAACGCACGCATCGAGCCGGGCGCGATCATTCGCGACATGGTGGGTATCGGCAACAATGCCGTCATTATGATGGGCGCGGTCATCAACATCGGCGTAGAGATTGGTGACGGCACCATGATCGACATGGGCGCCGTGCTTGGCGGACGTGTAAAAGTGGGCAAAATGTGCCACGTTGGCGCAGGCGCTGTGCTTGCAGGCGTGATTGAGCCGCCTTCCGCCCAGCCGGTTGTGCTGGAGGACGACGTTCTGGTCGGTGCGAACGCGGTTGTGCTTGAAGGTGTGCGTATCGGTGAAGGCTCCGTCGTTGCCGCAGGCGCTGTAGTTACGGAAGATGTTCCTCCGTTCTCTGTTGTGGCGGGAACACCTGCGAAGGTCATTAAGCAGGTCGATGACAAGACAAGATCCAAAACAGAAATTTTGCAGGAACTGCGCACCCTCTAATTACTGGATACGTGGAAGGCAAACCTCGGACAAGGCTCGGCGGACGCGCCGGGCCTTTTAAGTTAAATTCCGCTAAACGCACTCTGGCTTGTTTGCGAGTACTTCAATTGACGTTCTTCTTACATTTATAAGATATGATGATCTATGGCATTAGAAAGGAGGTCTGGAACGACGATGACAGCAGGGGATTTCGACAAATACATTCAGATCCGGCGGGATTTGCACCAGATTCCGGAGCCGGGTTTCGAGGAATTCAAGACACAGCGCTACCTGCTCGATTACATTGCCGGTCTGCCGCAGGACAGGCTGGAGGTGCGCACCTGGAGGACCGGGATTCTGGTACTGATCCGGGGAACCGCACCCAAGCGCCGCTTCGGCTACCGGACAGATATGGACGGTCTGCCGATTGCGGAGGACACCGGATATGAGTTCAAGTCCAGGCATCCGGGCTATATGCATGCGTGTGGTCATGACCTTCACATGAGCATTGCGCTAGGCATTGTCACCCATTTTGTTCGCGAGGCGATGACCGACGATCTGGTCGTGCTGTTCCAGCCCGCCGAAGAGGGACCCGGCGGAGCGCTGCCGATGCTGCAAAGCGAGGAGCTGGCGGATTGGATGCCTGACCAGATGGTAGGGCTGCACATCGCTCCTGAGTATCCGGTAGGCACTATTGCCACCCGTCCGGGCATTTTGTTCGCCAATACATCCGAGCTGTTTATTGACCTGACCGGGACCGGAGGCCATGCGGCTTATCCGCATCGTGCGAATGATATGGTGGTGGCCGGCTCCCAATTGGTCGGACAACTGCAAACGATTGTGGCGCGTAATATCAACCCGCTGGATGCGGCCGTCATTACGATCGGCAAGGTGGAGAGCGGCACCAAGCAGAACATTATCGCGGAAACTGCCCGCCTCGAAGGTACGATCCGCACGCTCTCGGCCGAGACCATGACGGTGATCAAGTCCAGAATTGAAGCCTTGCTGCGCGGGATTGAAGCAGGCTTTGAATGCAAGGCCGAGGTTGATTACGGCTCCAACTACCGTCAGGTGTTCAACGAGGCCGGACTGACCGGTGAATTTATGGATTGGCTTGACGGACGCAGGGACGTACAACTGGTGGAATGCAGCGAAGCGATGACCGGAGAGGATTTCGGATATCTCCTTGAACGCATTCCCGGATTCATGTTCTGGCTAGGTGTGGACACGCCCTATGGCCTGCATCATGCCAAGTTTGAGCCGAAGGAAGAGGCCATCGGTATGGCGATCCGGGTGATGACCGATTATTTCACCTGGAAATCGCAGTCGTAACAGGCCTGTATACTGCAGCCCCTTTTCCTGCTTAAATAGCATGGGAAAGGGATTTTGCCGTGATTTGAATTGAAAATACAACGGCGCACATGCAGCGCCTCGGAGCAGTCTGAAGACGCCCGGATATTAGGAGGTCATAATGGAAGAGCAGCCGATCATAAGGTTCGAGAACGTAACAAAGCGTTATGATAACGATCCGCCCGTTCTGTCGAATGTCAGCTTTACCATCGAGAAAGGCAAGTTTTATACTCTGCTGGGGCCATCGGGCTGCGGCAAAACGACGATTCTGCGCATGATTGCCGGTTTCGCCGAGCCGACGGAAGGGTCTATTTATATGAACGGCAAGCTGATTAACCGCGTGCCTGCGAATGAGCGTCAGGTGAACACCGTTTTTCAGGACTATGCCCTGTTCCCGCATCTGGATGTGTACGAGAATATCGCGTTCGGCCTGCGGATTAAAAAAATGAATAAACGCGACATTGACACGAAGGTGAAGCAGGCGCTGAGCTTTGTCAACCTGGAAGGATACGAGCAGCGCAGCATCAGCGAAATGTCCGGTGGCCAGCGCCAGCGTGTTGCCATAGCCCGGGCCATCGTCAATGAGCCAGAGGTGCTGCTGCTGGATGAGCCGCTGTCTGCGCTCGACCTGAAGCTGCGGACGGATATGCAGTATGTTCTGCGCGAAATGCAGCAGCGGCTTGGCATTACTTTTATCTTCGTCACCCATGACCAGGAGGAAGCGCTGGCTCTGTCGGATGAAATTTTCGTCATGAACCGCGGCAAAATTGAACAGAGCGGCACGCCAAATGATATTTACGACGAGCCGATCAACCGATTTGTGGCGGACTTCATCGGCGAATCGAATATCGTACCGGCCAGAATGATCGCGGACTATCTGGTTGAATTCAACGGCCGTCAATTCGAATGTGTGGACGCAGGACTACGCCCTAACGAAGAGGTGGAAATTGTAATCCGCCCGGAGGATCTGCAGATTACCGGTGTTAATGACGGCAAGCTGCGGGTAAAGGTCGATACACAGCTCTTCCGTGGTGTGCATTATGAAATTAGCTGTTATGACGAATCAGGCCAGGAGTGGCTGGTGCACTCTACCCGCCGCGCCGATCCGGGCAGTGAAATTGGATTATATTTTGACCCTGAGGCGATCCATGTCATGAGATTCGGGGAGACGGAGGAAGAGTTCGACCGCCGTCTGGAGGCATATGAAGAGGTGCAGACAGATGTCCGGTAATACGCGTGTTGTATATCTGCTGCCCTATTATTTATGGATTGTGCTGTTTGTCGTGGCACCCGTGCTGTTGGTTCTCTATTACTCCTTTTTTGATGTGGATGGGAACTTTACATTTGCAAATTATGCCAACTTCATGACGCCGGTCTATTTGCAAATGACGCTCAGCTCCTTCTGGTATGCGTTGCTTGTAACCGTGTTTTCACTGCTTGTCGCGTATCCGGCAGCGTATTATTTGACCCGGACGAAGCACAAGCAATTGTGGTTGCTGCTTATTATTTTGCCGACCTGGATCAATTTACTGCTGAAGACCTATGCTTTCATCGGCATCTTCGGCACGCAAGGGCCTGTCAACAGTCTGCTTAGCGTGGTGGGCATCGGAGAACAGCAACTGTTGTTCACCAGCTTCAGCTTTGTGTTTGTTTCTGTATATATCTTTATCCCGTTTATGATTTTGCCGATCTTCAATGCGTTGGAAGGGTTGAATCCGACACTGCTCGATGCCGCCCGCGACCTCGGAGCTTCCAGATGGACCGCTTTCCGGCGGGTTGTGTTTCCGCTGACGCTGGCGGGAGTGCGCTCAGGCTGCATGGCTGTATTTATTCCCGCGCTGTCCTTGTTTATGATTACCAGGCTCATTGCCGGCAACAAGGTAATTACGTTGGGGACGGCGATTGAGCAGCATTTTCTCGTTACCCAGGACTGGGGCATGGGCTCGACGGTTGCGGTGTTCCTGATTGTCGCCATGGTTATTCTCATGCTGCTGTTCGGCGGAGGGGAGGTGCAGCGTGGGAGATAAATCCAAGCTTGCCAACGTGTATCTATTTGTTGTCTTTCTGGTGCTGTACGCGCCGATTCTGTATCTGATGTATTATTCCTTCAACAGCGGCGGCACGATGCACGGCTTTGAAGGATTTACGCTGGAATGGTATATGGAGGTGTTCCAGGACACGCGGCTTATCATTATCGTGATTAATACGCTGGTGATCGCGCTGCTGTCGGCCGCCATCGCTACGATCATCGGTATTATGGGAGCGCTGGCGATTGAGCGTATGCAGCGCAGACGTGTTAAAAACACACTGCTCTCGCTGAACAACGTGCTGATCGTCAATCCTGACGTCATTATCGGAGCCTCCTTCCTGATTCTGTTCACCATCGTTGGCATCAAGCTGGGATTCGTATCTGTGCTGCTGTCACATATCGCCTTCAGCATCCCGATTACGGTGCTGATGATTTTGCCGCGGTTGCAGGAGATGAGCCCGACGCTGGTGGATGCCGCCCTGGATCTGGGGGCCAGTCGACGGGACGTGCTGACCAAGGTGATCCTGCCCTTTATCAAGCCGGGGATTTTCTCGGGCTTTTTCATGGCCCTGACCTACTCCCTGGACGATTTTGCCGTAACCTTCTTTGTGACAGGCAGCGGATATTCCACCCTGTCGGTTGAAATTTATTCGCGAGCTAGGCAGGGCGTAGCGCTGTCGATCAATGCCCTGTCCACGCTGATCTTCCTGTTCACCGTGCTGCTAGTGATTGGCTACTATTTCATTAACCGCAGGTATAATCAGGTTTCCATGCACAAAGCGGACCGGATGAAGGAATCTGCGGCGGATCTGGGGGTGCCGCAATGAAATCCCTTGTAAAGGTGTTTGTCGCGGTGTTTGTCGCTGCTTTTATTATGATGGGAGTTGCTGCGTGGCTGAACTCCAGTGAAGGATACACAGGCGGGAATACGCTGACTATTTACAACTGGGGCGATTATATCGATCCTGAGCTGCTGGACCGCTTCCAGGAGGAGACAGGTATTACGGTCATCTACCAGACCTTCGACTCCAATGAAGCGATGCTGACGAAGATCGAGCAGGGGGGAACTTCCTTTGATGTAGCAATGCCCTCGGAATATGCGATTTCGAAGATGAAGGAAGAGAACCTGCTGATTCCGCTTGATCATTCCAAGCTGCCAAATCTGAAAAATATTGACCCTCGCTATATGAATTTGTCCTTTGATGAAGGCAATCAATATTCTGTTCCCTATTTCTGGGGGACCGTCGGAATTATATACAACCCGGAGATGACACAGGGAATTGACTTCAATAGCTGGGACGATCTGTGGGACCCAAGGCTGCAGAATAATATTCTGCTCGCGGACGGAACCCGTGAAGTGATGGGAATGGGACTGAACAGCCTCGGTTACTCACTCAACGATACGAATGAGGCTCACCTGCAGGAGGCGTTGGCCAAGCTTAGACAGCTTGCCCCGAATGTGAAGGCTGTTGTCGGCGATGAAATCAAAATGATGCTTGCCAATGAGGAAGCCGGGGTCGGGCTCGTATGGTCCGGCGATGCTTCCGAAATTATGGGTGAGAACGAGAAGCTGGATTACATCGTTCCTGAGGAAGGCTCGAACCTGTGGTTTGACAATATGGTCATCCCTAAGACGGCTACCCATGTGGAGGCAGCCCACACATTCATCAACTTCATGCTGGACCCGGAGGTATCTGCGCAGAACACCGAGTATGTTGGATATTCCACCCCGAACAAGGAGGCGTTGTCGCTGCTGCCGGAGGATATTTCGGGCGATACCCGCTTTTATCCGGATGCCGAACTGATCAAGCGTCTTGAGGTGTATAATAATCTCGGCAAGCGCATGCTGGCTCATTATAACGAGTTGTTTCTACGCTTTAAGATGAGTCTGGATTGAATAGGAAATGATAGCCAAAGAAGCCTTCGCCCACTTTAGCAGTGGTGTGGAGGCTTCTTCGTTCATACGATAATGAGCTGCTGCTTTCAGGTCCGCGTTTTATGACAATTTATGAACAAAGGACTCCAGCCTGTCCAAGCCCTGTTCCAATACAGCCTGCGAACAGGCATAGGAGATGCGGATATAACCTTCGCCATACACGGAAAATGCGTCCCCGGGCACAACGGCGGTGGCGTATTCTTCAAGCAGGCGCAGCGAGAATTCCATGGATTTCAAGCCAAACTTCTCAATGGACGGGAACAGATAAAAGGCACCCTCCGGTTTATCCAAAGGCATGCCCATCGCCGTCAGACGGCTGTGAACGTAGTCCCGGCGCTTGCGGTATTCCTCGCGCATGGGCAGCGCATCATCGACGCCGGCTGTTAATGCTTCCAGGGCTGCGTACTGGCTGACCGAGCTGGCGCAGGTCACGTTGTATTGATGGACCTTGACCATGTGCTGCGTAATTTCAACAGGAGCTAGGGTGAAGCCGACCCGCCAGCCGGTCATGGAATGAGACTTGGACAGCCCGTTGATCACAATGGTCCGCTCGCGCATTCCTTTCATGGAAGCGATGGACGCGTGCGGAACATCGTAAACAAGCTCGCTGTATATTTCGTCCGATATGACAAATATTTCGCGCTCCTGCAGCAGGTCCGCGATCTGCTGCAGCTCCGCCGCCGTCATGACGCGGCCTGTCGGATTGGAAGGATAGCCGAGAATCACCGCTTTAGTTTTAGCTGTCAAATGAGGCTCCAGCAGCTCCGCAGTCAATCTGAAGCCGGAAGGGCGGGTATCGACCAATACGGGAATACCTCCCGTAAGGCGGATCAAAGGCTCATATCCTGGATAAATCGGGCCGGACAGAATGACCTCGTCGCCAGGAGAAAGAATGGTGCGCAAAGTGATATCAAGCGCCTGGCTGGCCCCATTGGTTACAATCACCTCATCATTTCCCCGGTAATAAAGTCCGTATTTGCTTGCTATATACTGGGCGGCAGCATCACGGAGCTCCGGTAATCCCGCATTTGGGGTATAGATGGTGCGTCCTTCATCAATGGCCCGGTGGGCGGCCTCCATAATATGAGGGGGAGTTGGAAAATCCGGCTGTCCGATGGTCAGGGAAACGACGCCCGGTATGCCCGCAGCTTTGTTGGCAATTTTGCGGATGCCGCTGATCTGAATGTCTTTTACATGCGAGTTCATCAAATGTTCCATCATGTGCTCATCCTATCGGTTCTTATTTGAGGTGCTGATTGTGATTAGTGTACCACAGAATTCCTGCGGCCTGAATTTCATAAATGATGCGAACAGAACAAAGTGTAATAACTCAAGACACTTCGACTGGAAATCTGCTGCGCGGGAACCGTATAATGAGTGAGGACCCGAAAAGGAAAGTTGTTCCGGGGAATTACGATACGAGTACGCACAGCGGAGGAATGAAGGATGAGGCTGGAACATGATTTTTTAGGCACAAAGGAAGTGCCGGATGACGCTTATTACGGCGTACAGACGATGAGAGCCGCGGAGAATTTCCCGATCACGGGGCAGCGTCTGCACCCGGAGCTGATCAAGGCGATGGCCATCGTGAAAAAAGCGGCCGCAACAGTGAATATGGAGCTAACCCGTCTGCATCGGCCGAAGGGAGAAGCGATGATTCAAGCGGCGGATGAAGTGATTAACGGTCAATGGCATGACCATTTCATCGTGGATCCGATCCAGGGTGGAGCGGGCACGTCTATTAATATGAATACAAATGAAGTGATTGCGAACCGGGCGCTTGAGCTGATGGGGTTATCCAAAGGCGACTATAAGGAAATCAGCCCGAACAACCATGTCAATATGGCACAATCGACGAATGATTCTTTCCCGACGGCGGTTCATATCGCGACATTGTCGATGTTGAACAAGCTGCTCGGTACCATGAGCGAGCTGCGTAAGGCGTTCGAACGCAAAGCGGAGGAGTTTGCGGGTGTCATTAAAATGGGCCGTACCCATCTGCAGGACGCGGTACCTATCCGGCTCGGCCAGGAGTTCGAAGCTTACGCGCGCGTGCTGGGCCGCGACATCAAGCGGGTCGGAGCGACCCGTGAGCATTTGCTGAGCATTAATATGGGCGCAACGGCGGTGGGAACCGGATTGAACGCGGACCGCCGTTATATCAAGCGCGTGGCTGAGGTGCTGGCGGAAATCAGTGGTTTCCCTCTGCACGCCGATGAGCATTTGGTGGATGCGACTCAAAATACGGATGCCTATACGGAAGTGTCCGCCGCGCTCAAAATCTGCATGATGAATATGTCCAAGGTGGCGAACGATATCCGTCTGATGGCCTCCGGCCCACGCGCCGGCTTTGGCGAGCTGCTGCTGCCTGCACGTCAACCCGGCTCATCCATTATGCCCGGCAAGGTGAATCCGGTTATTCCCGAGGTTATTAACCAGATTGCATTCCAGGTCATCGGTAACGATAATACGATCTGTCTTGCTTCCGAGGCTGGACAACTGGAGCTTAACGTCATGGAACCGGTGCTCGTATACAATCTGCTGCAGTCGCTGGAGATTATGAATCAGGGCTTCACGGTGTTCCGGATGCACTGCATCGAAGGCATTCAGGCGAACGTGGACCGGTGCCGGGAATACGTGGAGAACAGTGTCGGTATCATCACAGCGCTGAACCCGCACCTTGGTTATGAGGTGGTGTCCCGCATTGCGCGCGAAGCCATCACCACAGGCAAATCCGTCCGTGAGCTGTGCCTGCTCTATAACGTGCTGACCGAAGAAGAGCTCGATGTTATTCTTGATCCATATCAGATGACCCAGCCGGGAATCGCCGGTGAGGAGCTGCTGAACAGGGAATAAATATAGTTGCTGCGATGTGCCCCGCCTGATCAGGCGGGGTTTATTTCTGCTCACTGCAAGAAAAATCAATGCCCGGAAATCGCCGTACAAGAATGAGTTATTGCCGGAAATTCAAGGCGAATGTATGTTAACCGTATGGATTGAAAGCGTATCCAATTAGGTGCCTGACTTAATTCAACAAACGATAAGGAGGAGCGATAATGGAAGTCCGAGCGGATAAGGCCTCCGGCAATGCCCAAGCGGGGACACCTAATGCTATTGGGAGAATTTCGCGCTTTGGCCTTGCTTTGGCGGGTCTCAGGAGGGACAGGTATTTATATTTGCTTACACTGCCGGGAATGTTGTATTTCATTATTTTCAAGTACGTACTGTTAAGAGAAACCGATCTGAGGGTGCATGAAATCGCGTTGCAAATCGGCTATCGTCCTTCTTATTTATGGTAATGGGTCCGTGCTTTAGTTACAATAAAAAAATATAATTAATGAAAGCAACTATACAAAGTTATAGTGATAGGAGGAATTCGTTTGCAGTTGATTAAATGGCCCTGGCTTATCGGAATTGCAATCGTGATCGGAGTTGTTGCGGGATTTATGGGTGGAGACCCGGGACAGGTCAATGAAAGAGTCTCCTTAAAACCCTTAGTATGGGTGTTCTATGGAGCGGTCGTGATCCAGCTTATTAACCTTGCTTACACCGTTTATGTTGTTAAGCATATGAAGAATCATGCCAAGATCGAAAGACGGCTGAAGCAGGCCGGAAATCCGTATTTCAGAATGATATATTACATGGTCAACGGTGATCTGGAAACTGCAGCCCAGGAACAGAAAGAGGTAAAAGGTAAGCAAATGCAACTTATGACCAAGGTTCAACTGGCCCTGGAGAGCAGGGATATGGTCGAGGCGGAGCGTATAGCCGATCAGATCAAGCATTCAAATATCCGTTATTATTCCAAAGCGCTCATTGCAATCTATAAAAGAGACTGGGATGACTTCGAAGCCCAGAAGGAGCAGTTGAAGCAGCAGGTACTGATTCATGCGCTGGAGGCAGAGGCTGCTTTCCGCAGGGGAGAGCTTGAGAAGGCCGATAAGCATGGAAATCTTGCCATTGAAGGAGCTGCCGGGGTTCAGCACTACATCCTGATCAAGTCGCGGGATCGGCAGGAGAAAAATCATGGGCGTGTAACCTATTTTTAAAAGCATCTTGTATTGGAAGGACAGAGAGGTAACAGAATATGGATATCTTACATACATCCTTAGGCTCTATAACCGTATGGATCATTGGATTGCTCATTCTCGTTGCGCTGGCTGCAGGGTGGGTTCGCCGCCGGGGAGCGCGTGTGCTGCGGGAGCTCAATCCTCGCAAAATTACACTGAAGGACATTGACCGGATGGAAGACGGTTCCGAATTTGAAACCTATCTGCACCGTTTGTTAACCGCCCTGGGTTATGAAGAGGTGTATAAGACGACGGGCAGTCGTGACTTCGGAGCCGATCTTGTGTTCACCGACCGCAGCGGACTGCGGAATGTGGTGCAAGCCAAGCGTTACGGGATGCAGAGTCCGGTAGGCCTGGGGGCGGTCCAGGAGATCTATGCCTCCATGAATTATTACCGTGCGCACAAGTCTATCGTGATCACATCTGGCAGGTATACAGATTCCTGCGCGACTTTGGCCGCAGCTAATGGGGTTATCCTGCTGGATCGCGAGGATTTGGAGGATATCATCACATTTTACAAAGGACGACGATCTGAAGAAGCGATGAACATTATAGAGCGTGAGGCGGAGCCGTTTAGGGGCGGCTGGAATGAAGACAAGCTTCATAAAAGAGCAGAGAACATCTAATGGGAATCTGATTTTTTTATTAGAAATTCAGTTTATATTCATTCTGACCGCAATAAATCCATTCCCTTTTTCGCCAACGTCCCTGATGAAAATCTGATTCAATATTTTGAGAGCAATGATTGACACCGGGAGGATTCTTTGGAGTCACTTGTTTTGGTGAGAACGATATTGTGGGTGGCCTTGTTTCAGAAAGTAACATAAAGACACATTACCTACGATATGAAGATGAACATTACGGAGTTTGGACCAACGACCGAATAGGAGGGGCGCGTCTATAAATAGAGAGCCGACCTATCAGGCACTATCCGCCTCCTCCTATGTGCTATTAAAAAATCGAAATCAACTCTTGCGTATATGGATGACGATTTTCATGAAATAAATGGTCCCGGTTGAACTGATCCACGAGCCAGCCTTCCTTCATAACAAGGATACGCTGGCTCATTTGGTGTACAGCGGCAAGGTCATGAGAAATAAATAAATAGGACAGATTCAAATGGGTCCGCAGTGATGTTAATAACTTGAGCACCGCTCCCTGTGAAATAACATCCAGGCTTGCCGTAGGCTCATCAAGCACAAGGATTTTCGGTTCAATACTGATGGCTCTGGCAATGGTTACCCGCTGGCGCTGTCCGCCGCTCAACTCATGAGGGTAACGATCTGCGAGTGCTTCCGGCAGTTCAACGGCTTCGAGCAATTGCTTGATATAAGCAGCCTTGGAGGTGAACACGAAATGCTTCAGCTTTAGCTGATGGTGGAACTGTTCATAAGGATCTATCAGGGAATCCTTGATTTTCAGCTTCGCGTTAAGTGCAGCCGACGGATTTTGGAACACCATCTGCATATGTCTCCGGTAAGGCTTCAGCTTACGCTCGTTAAGGTGCTCTATCGGCTGTCCGTTCAGTATAATGGAACCGCTGTCGATGGCTTCGATACGCAGCAGACAACGGGCTAAGGTGCTCTTGCCACACCCGCTTTCCCCGACCAGCCCGAGGCATTCCCCTTGATTAAGATGGAAAGAGAGGGCGTTCACCGCCGTCTTTCCCTCCCGATAAGATTTGGTCAGACGGTCCACGACTAAGAGGCTCATCATTGCTCCACCTCCATCAGACCAGCAGACAAGGTGTTCTTCGGCACAGGTAATACAGGTGCAGCCTGGATGAGCTGCCGGGTGTAATCATGCTGCGGCTGGTCCAAGATGTGGTGCCTGCTTCCAGATTCCACAATTTCTCCTTCTTTCATCACAGCGATACGCTGGGCATAACGTCTGACATGCCGCCAGTCGTGGGTAATGAATAGGATGGCGCAACCGGTCTGGCGTTGTTTATCGGCAAGCAGTTGGAGAATCCGATGACCGGACACACTGTCCAGCGCTGTCGTGACTTCATCCGCAATAAGCAGATCCGGCGACAGCAGGAGCGCGATGGCAATAGATGCACGCTGAAGCTGTCCTCCACTCAACTGAAACGGATAGCGGGAGAGGAGGTGCTCCTCCAATCCGACCGATTGGAGTGCTTCTATGGTCTGTTTCTTGCGTACTCCGGTTGAAGCTTCACCGTGTGCCTTCTGGTATTCGTCAAAATGTTGGCCAAGGGTCCGAAACGGAGTAAAGGAGCCTTGGTAATCCTGAAAGGTGTAAGACAGCCTGCGGCCTCGTATGGATCGTGCCTGTGATGATGGCAGTTTCAGCAGATCCTGTCTCTGGAAGAGAATTTGGCCGTCCGCCTGCAAATTTGGAGGCAGCATTTGTCCGATAGCCTGCGAGAGCAGGCTTTTCCCGCTCCCGCTTTGACCGACCAGAGCGAACCACTCTCCCTTCTGAACGGAAAGCGATACGTCATGAATAAGTGTTCTCTCACGGCTGCGGACAGATAATTGTTTAATGGATAAAATCATGATCGCACCTCCTTTTTCACATCAAAACGGTCACGCAAATCATCCCCCAGCATATTGGCCAGCAGGACCACGACGACAATCGCCAGGCCCGGGTAGATCATTAATTCGGGCTTGGACTGAAAATATGGCCGTGAGTCGTTAAGCATCGCACCCCATTCAGCCGCCGGTGGCTGTACCCCGAGCCCGATGTAGGAGAAGGCGGAGATCAGCAGAATGATTTTGCCGAGATCCAGACTTGCCAGCACGAGCACATTGCCTATGATATGGGGAAAAAGATGCTTGCGCATGATGCCAGCGGAGGATAAGCCGTTCATGCGGGCGATGAGCACGTAATCCTTCTGTGATTCGGCAAGGACCGTACTGCGAACAAGCCGCGCATAGCTCACCCATTTCACGATGACGATGGCGAGCACCAGATTGCCGATTCCCGCACCAAGCAGGCCGCTGAGAACAATCGCGACGATGGTGTCCGGAAATGCGAGAAACCCATCGGCAACACGCATGAAGATCCGGTCGGTCCAGCCGCGCCAGTAACCGGAAATCAGACCGAACGGAACTCCGAGCAGCAGCGCTGCTGCCAGAGCCAGCAGGCTGTAGCCGATCGTCTGCCGGCCTCCCAGCAGTAGCCGGGTTAATACGTCACGCCCCAGATGATCGGTTCCGAGCGGATGCTGCAGGCTGGGTTCGAGCAGACGCTTACTCAGATCGGTCATGGTCGGGTCATGCCGCAAATACGCAAAAGCATAGAGGGATAGCGCTGCAACGACTAGTACGAACAGCAGTGCAATAACGGCTTGCCAGTTTAATTTTTTTATTCCCATAATACGCAGAGACAGAGCTTTCATGACCGTGCCTCTCTTTCTTTCAGCTTCATTTCCGGGTTCACATAACGGTAAGACAGGTCAACGGCCGTGTTCACTACAAACACAATGGCTGCCATAATGAGGATGTAACCCTGAATCAGCGGGTAATCCCGCTGCCTGATCGCGTCTACCACAAGCTTTCCTATTCCCGGGTAAGCGAACAATACCTCAACTACCACCACACCGCCGATCAAGCTGCCGAGACTGACGCCGAACACGGTAATAACGGGCGGAAGGCTGTGCCGGAAGGCATGCATCACGAAGATACGCTGTTCGGACAGCCCCCGTGCTCTTGCCGCCCGAATGAATTCCTGGCTCAGTGAGTCGAGCAGACTGGAGCGAAGCAGCCGCACGTATACCCCTGAGATGGCAAGTCCGAGTGTCAGGGAAGGAAGAATCAGGGACGGGAAGCCTTCTCTCCCCATCGTCGGCAACCAACCGAAACGCACTCCCAACAGGTCGATGAAGATTAGACCCAGCCAGAAGCTTGGGATGGCCGCACCGATAATGGATACCAGTCTGCTAATCTGGTCTATCCAGCTGTTGCGATACAGTGCAGCTAACGATCCGAGCGGAAGCGATACGAGCAGCATGACGAGCAGCGCGCCTGTGGTCAATTCCAGTGTGGCGGGCAGCCCCGTTAGGAGCATCTCCATTACCGGCTGGCCGGTGACATAGGATTGCCCGAAATCGAGCTGCACGAAATGAAGCAGCCAGAGGCCATACTGGACGAAGAGCGGCTTGTTGAAGCCCATCTCTTCCCGCAGGGCCTCCACCTGCTCTTGGCTTATAGACAGTTCGTCCACATTCAGAATCGTTAGTGCGGGATCACCGGGAGCAAGACGAATAAACAGAAAGCTGATAAATGTGATCAAGAGCATAAACAGGAACACTTCTGAAAATTTGCGCACCAGAATTCGAATCATTCTTTCACATCCAGCTTGTTGGTAATCATGTAATATTCACTTCTGGTTGTCACCCAGTTGGCAACCTTATTCTCATTGTAGGCAACGATAGTTGAGGGATGCAGGACGAATGAATTAATCACATTATTGTGCACATAATTTGCCGCTTTTTCAGCCAGCAGCGCGCGTTCTTCGGGCTCGACGGTAAGGTTAAGCTCGTCAATAATCGCTGTCAGCTCTTCTTCATAGGCTCCGCTGAAGTTCAGGGCTCCTGTCGGATGATAGGTTGCATTCAAATAATAACCGGCATCTCCGCGGGGAGCCGTCAGATTGCTGTAGGTGGCCAGATCCCAGTCCCGGTTGGATGCCATATATTCCTCGGGTGTATCAATCTGTTGAATCTGAACATCGATCCCAATCCGTTTGGCATCCGACTGGAATACCTGAGCAATGAGCGGCAGGTCTGCCCTGGACGAGTATGTCAATAGCGTCAATTGCAAGGGTTTACCGTTCTTCTGCATGATGCCGTTTTGAAGTGTGTAGCCCACTTGTTTCAGATACTGCAGTGCTGCTTCCGGTCCGTTCTCTATTTTGCCGTCTTCATAGCTTGGAGCAAACGGCAGAGAAGGCAGGAACGGACCGATGGCAGGCTCTCCATACCCGAGCAAAATGGTATCCACAATTTCCTGGCGGTTAATCAGCGCGTCCATGGCGCGGCGTACATTCACATCCTTCATGCTTTCGCGCTCCATGTTCATGGTAAGCTGATGCACACGGAAAGTAGCCGTGGATTCCACTTTGATGCTTTCAGACTGATCAAGCGATTCCAGGCTTTCCACCTCTGGGCGGTACACAATATCGACTTGTCCGGACTTAAGGGCAAGAGAGCGGGCATTGGCATCTTCATTAAAAACGAAGGTTACAGAATCCAGCGGCGAAGCCCCGCCCCAATATGTATCGTAGCGCTCCAGCTCCAGCTTGCTTCCAGGAGTGAAGGTCTCCAGCTTGAAAGGGCCTGTACCGATCGGATGATTGACAATATCCGGCTCGGTCACATCGATGATGGAGACATTTGGATTGACAAGCTCTGACACGAATTCGGGAAAAGGCTGTGTTGTCGTTATATTCAGCACATATCCATCGGCCTGGACCGATTCAATTTTTAACGCATTCCGGATGGCGACGCTCTCCTCCAGTGCTCGTTCCAAAGAGGCTTTGACAGTATCGCCAGTCATAGGTCTGCCGTTCTGGAAGGTCACATCCTCGCGCAGCTTGATCGTCCAATGCTGACCGTCCTGGCTTTTCCAGCTTTCGGCCAGCCATGGCGCTATAGTCAGCTTGTCCTCATCCAGCCGCACCAGCGTTTCTGTGATGCCGGCTCTTAACGGAATGTAGCTGGAATCCACGTGCGGGTCCAGAGAATGGGTGGAGAAATTGTAAAGAAAGCTGATATGCTTGTCTGCTGAGGCTTTTTCATTGTTCGACCCGGCTTGTCCGCATGCACCTAACAGGCTGACGCAGGCTAATAGGACGATTAAGGCTAGTAAAGGTTTATATTGATGTGCAGTGCTCAAAATAGGGCTCCTCCTAAATATGTAATAATTACGATTAATATATTATCGTAATTATTACTATTTTACAACACCGAAAATGGATTATAACTCCACCTTAATTCCCTATAATCGGGAATGACTTCATTACCGGGAGCAGCCGTCTTTTTGTCAATATTGCCGGGACATGGCGGGGCAACTTGTGGTACGCTAGAAGTATTACACACTAAATAGCTGAGATGCTTAAGCAGCGGCAGAAAAGGGGATATCTATGACTGTATACGATCAGCACAGCAGGCATTTACGCGATTTGCGTATTTCGGTCACAGACCGCTGCAACTTTCGTTGCCGTTATTGCATGCCCGCGGAAATATTTGACCAGGATTATGCATTCCTGCCCAAGGATCATATGTTAACAGCGGAAGAAATCAGCAGGCTGGCCCGTATATTCGTCTCCCTTGGGGTGCGCAAGCTGCGTATCACCGGGGGGGAGCCCTTGCTGCGTAAGGATTTACCGGAGATTATTACAAGGCTTGCCTCGCTGGATGTGGAGGATATTTCGCTTACGACTAACGGCAGCCTTTTGGCCAGAAACGCAGACAAGCTGAAGGAGGCTGGGCTGCATCGCATCACGGTGAGCCTAGACGCGCTGGATGATGATACATTTATGTACATGAACGGGGGAAGAGGACGGGTGCTGCCCGTGCTTGAAGGTATAGATGCCGCCGCGGCAGCAGGTCTGTCCGTGAAGGTCAACATGGTGGTGCAGAAGGGCGTGAATGACAGCGCTGTGCTGCCCATGGTTGAATATTTCCGGAATAAGGGTCATATTCTGCGGATGGTTGAATATATGGATGTCGGGAACAGCAACGGTTGGAACAGGGAGCATGTGGTCAGCACGAAGGAGCTGCTGCAGCAAATCGGCGAGCGCTGGCCCCTTGAGCCGGTTGAACCGAACTATATCGGTGAAGTCGCGACAAGATATCGTTTTCTGGATGGGGGGGGCGAGGTGGGGTTCATTTCGTCGGTTACGCAGGCCTTTTGTTCGTCCTGTACCCGTGCTCGTCTGTCTGCGGACGGCACGCTGTATACTTGCCTGTTCGCATCGGAAGGGCATCCGCTTCGTCACCTGCTGCGATCCGGGAACAGCGATGAGGAGATGGAGGGTTCCATTTCGTCCATCTGGGCAAACCGGCATGACAGATATTCCCTGGAGCGCGAGACAGGCCAGAACAGCAGCTCAACCAAAGTAGAAATGTCTCATATCGGGGGATAATTCTCCGGTATGAGTGGAAATTTGGGTTGCAAAAAAGAGGCGAGGGCAAAAAAAGGTGTTAGCGGTTAAAATAAAATTGCGAGTGACCCGGCAAAAGTTTCTCGCTGAAGAGTCGATTGCTTCGAGCAATCGGCCTTTTACTTGTTTATAACAAAAAGAGACGATTTGGCAGAATACAAAGCATTTCTGCCAACCGTCTCTTGAACATGAGGTGAATATAAAATTACAGTAAGTATTTACGCTCCCCCAATTTGCTCGCCCTTTTGACTGAATCCACCTGGAGCCAGAACGATCGGGAAAAGCGCAAGGCTAGCGATTAATAACAGGGAAATCACCTTTGTCATTTTTTACCCACACCTTTTTTATATAATTTTTATATTGGAGCTGGATTTCGTCAACCGCGAAGTCTTTAAAGCGCTCAAACAATCCTACGCAGTTGATAATAACGGTTTTATTATTAATCTCGGCAGACTTCTCCATAGATTTCAGCAAATAATTAAAACCGTCCGAATAGGAGCCTTGATTTAAGTAATACTTGGCAAGCTCATACCAGAAGCGTGTGGATTGTTCCGGGATGACCTGCTTGGTGTAAATATCAGCCGATGCTTGCTGTTCATCGGACAGTACAGCATCCTTAAACTGATTAAGGATATGATCCACATCGATATGGTAGAGGTTGGCCGCCTCCACAATATTCAGGAGCTCTGAAAATATCTCCTTCTTGCCTTCAATATATTCCACATATTCAGAAAGTATGCTTATATCGCCCATCATTAATCTATTAACATAAGTATTGGCTTGTGCCCAATGCTGAAAAAGACTCTTCCAATGGAGAGTTTCGTCATCCGTTTCTCTGACCCAGCTTAAATCTGCATAGGCTGAGGTAAATTGCAGCGCTTGCTCAAAATCTTTTCTCGCATCACATACAGCGGCTCTTAACAAATTAGAGTAAGCAATATAGACAAATAATGGTCTCGATGTTTTTTTGATTTCCTCGCTTTTTTTTCGAGTTGGGCGCTGTTCCAGATTGTATTGAATCTGTGCCTTGTGGCCCATTTCCTGCGCCAGCTCGTTAACCTTGTCCCACTGCCGCAAGGAGCGGTATGTATTTGCCAAATCTTTAAGCGCATCCAATTGATCTATCTCGTCAAGACGATTTACATAAGGTTCAAATTGGTGAGCAATCAGTAAATTTTGTGTTTGGTCGTCTCCCAATTTGAGGTTAAAGAGACGATATTGGCAGAAGGCAAGCCTTTCCGAATACTGGCTTCTCTCGCCTGCGGCCACGCTTTCAAATAAAATGATGGCCGCTTCCTTTTTAGCCTCTTGAAAAAACACCTCCGCCGTTTCAAAAAGCAGAGCGGAATAGAGCAGGTTGTCCATTAAGAGCTGCAGTATCTGCCGGATGCACTCGAGCTTATTCATTTCGGCACAACGGTACAAAAAAGGTCTGATTCTGCGCCAGTTTGGGGATGCTTCATTTAAATGTTCCTGGATATATTGTTCATAGAAATAACCTTCAGGTAATGCCAGCGCTGCAGTGATCCGGTCCAATTGATTGACGGCCATCACCCGGTTGCCGTTCAAAATAGCACTCATCGTGCCAGGATTTAAACCTGCCAATTTGCCAAACTGAGTGATGTTCAGGCAATGCTGTTTTATATAATCCTCCATTTTGGAGAGAATCGTGGTTGTATCATTCAAATAAACCACCCCTGATAAATATTGCTATTATATTACAAATATAACCATATGGATAACGCGGGTCAAATGTTTTTACACAATCAAGGAAGAATGTGGGGCATGTACAATGCCGTTAGGCTCTATTACGATTTTTCTGATTGTAATGCAAGAATGATAGCAGTCAAGCCGAAGCAAATTCGATAATACTAATGAAAGTTGCCTAAAGCTGATTATATGACGAAGGGAGCAATCTAGCAAACTGGGAGAATCTCGGGGTATAATCCTTCGAAATATCTCATCCTGGACTCAAGGGGATATTGGATACGGCTTCTGGCGATGAAATGTATGAACTTGCCAACCTAGCACTTTATCTGGTTCCGTCGATAAGCAGACCGTTGCTTGCTTTCCGAACCGCTCAGTTTTTTTCTTTCACGGAAATTAACAGTTGACGGTGACGTGTAAAAAATAATTTAATAGTAGAAATACAGAATTTACACAACTATGCACAAAGTATGAATTGCTTGCTGAGAGGAACCGCAAAGTGTACGTGGCAAATGCCAACAAATTCACTATGACAGGAGTGGAGATCATGTTTTTATGGAACGGTAGGCTCGTGCAGGAAAATGAAATTCAGGTCTCTTACCTGGACCGCGGCTACTATTTCGGTGACGGCATTTATGAAGTATTCCGAATTTATAACGGCAGGCTGTTTGAAGAGCAGGCTCATCTTAGCAGGCTCTTCAAAAGTCTGCGCGAAATTAGAATTACACTGCCATGGAGCGAGTCAGAGCTGTCCGGCATGCTGAATTCCCTGGCAGACACGTTCGGAGAGAAGGACGGAATTCTGTACCTGCAGATTACGCGGGGCGCAGCCAAGCGGTCGCATCTCTTTCCCGCATCGGCTGAGCCGGTGATGCTCGGCTACTGTGAGGAGGTTGCGCGTCCTGTCGAACAGTTGAAGCAAGGCATAACCGCGATTACATTGGATGATGAGCGATGGAACAAATGCCATATCAAATCGTTGAATCTGCTGGCGAATACACTGGCGCGGCAGGAGGCTGAGGATGCGGGGGCACAGGAGGCCATCCTGATTCGTGACGGGCGGGTGACAGAATGCACCGCATCCAATGTGATGATCGTCAAGAAGGGCGTAATCCTTACACATCCGAATGGTCCTTTGATTTTGGACGGAATTACGAAACAGGTGGTAGAGCGGCTTGCGAAGCAGAGCGGCATTCCTTACCGGACGACAGGTTTTACTCTTGAAGAGCTGATGGAAGCCGATGAGGTATTCGTTACAAGCACAACGAAGGAAGTTATGCCGGTTACGATGATCAATGGCATCAAGGTCTGCTCTGGAATTCCGGGCGTCATTACCCAACTGCTGCAGCAAGGCTTTGAGCAAAAAATCGGACTGTCGGCGGTGCCGAAAGCGACGGAATTGCTCGGTTGACTAAAAGAAACCTCGTTCTCTGTGCCGTGGACGTCTGTCCTTGTACATTGAACCGAGGTTTTTTCATCTATATGGCTCCCGTATCTAACGCTAATCCAGCTTGGCGGCCAATATTCCTAAATATTCCTTCAAGGCAAGTCCCGTGTTGGACAAGGCTCCCGCCGAGGGAGATAATCTGCCGGCATACATCTTGATCGGACGGCTGACCAAATAGTCGGTCGGATACGGCTGAACCCTAATGCCAGCCTTCTCAAATTGCAGAACCGCCCGGTTCATATGGAAACCGGAGGTCACGAGCACAGGCCGGGACAACCCTTTTTCCTGCAAAAGAGCCGCCGTATACTGCGCATTCTGCTCCGTATTGAGTGAACGGTTCTCTATGAGAATGCTGCTGTCCGGGACGCCCATTCCCAGAAGCTGGCGGCGGGCGATGTTGCCCTCATTGCCGCTGTCCGCAAATACCTGGCCTCCCGAGAACAATATAGGCAGCCCTGCCTGTTCATGAAGTCGTACGGCGGTAATGAGCCGGTTGGCCGCCGAGCCGAACATGTTGCCCGACCCGTCAACGTCCGGCGTCCCCGCTGCGGCACCTCCACCCAGAACAACGATGACATCCCCCTGCACGCTGGCAGGCTGCGGATAATTATTTTCCAGCCCTGCCATTAGCGTGTCTCCGATCAAATTGGTAGAGGAGCAGTAGAGGAGCAATGTAATCGCGAGCAGTATTCCCGCCGCCGCCCGTTCCCGTTTCCATCGCCACAGCCATACCGCGAGCGCCAGCAGCAGCAATACGAACAGCCCGGGAGGCAGGACGAAGCTGTACACAAATTTGATGAGATAAATCAATGAATCTACCGCCTTTGCATGATGGTGTTGCTAGTATTGTAACATAGGCGAATGACATCCCGTCATACAGCAGATATCCGGACAATCCTTGTAAATGTTCATATACTATGTCGGAAAAAGCAAAAGCTGTCTCCCTCAATCCGGGCGACAGCTTTTAGTTAGATTATTAGAATTTATAATTTTAGTGTTCTGCTCCGTGCAAAGCGGTAACGAGACCCGGTGAAGCCGGGACGACCAAAGCAACCAAACCTAGGGAAAGTAGTGCGGCTAGCATCATTTTTTTCATTGCACAAGCTCCTTTTCTACAATATTTTGCATAATGCTCCGGTAACGTTCCTTTTGCGCCAGAGATGTCGAATCCCGAATAATTTCGAACATTGCGGCACATTTTCTGAAGTCATTATGATTACTCATTTTAACGGCCGATGCCAAAACGATCAGAATGTCATCTGCGGCATCCGCTGGTTTATTTTGACGAATCTTGTATCTGGCTAGCTCTAGCAGGAAGGAATGATAGTAGGCCAGATTGACAACTTCTTGCGCATTTCCGAATTCACGGATCTGTCCGGAGAACCGCTCCAGGATGTCGTCGGCGTTCAGGCCATGCTTATTGGCGGCCTCCAATATCGTGAGCAGGCCAGGAAGTACCTCAAAGGGATTTTCTTGCAGGAAACGCACATAATCCCCAAGCACCTCCGTATGTCCGGAAAGCATGTTGATTTCAAACAGGTTCGCTATCGCGATGAAACGATAATATTCGACTTCTTCACGGCCGCGTTCATCCAGGCCGCCGAACCAGTCCAGCCCCCCATATTCCGCAATGCAGGCCCGCGCCTGATCGTACTGCCGCAGTTTTTTCAAAGCAAGGCCCTTCATCAGATGACCATAGCCATAGTAATAGACTAGAGGCCTTTTGCCGTTCGCTCTTATGGCTTTCTCTCGGATCAGATGAACAAGGGAGAGCAAGTCCTCGGATAGCTCTATGATCTTGTCCCAATTTTCGAATGAAAAGGCCATTTTCAACATGTTCACGAGGGTATCCAGATCTTCGATACTGGAAAGGTTGCTCTCATCCAATTGTTTATCCTCCCTTATTTCCCAGATAGCAGAAGTATAAAAGACATTGCAAGGCCGGTCAATCACCCGCAATCTTGCACATTTCGTAGTTTATATCCTAAAAAGCGGCCAGACAGCATACATACATAGCGAGGAGGGGACAAGATGGAGGCGAAATTGGAGCGGTATTATGTGTTGAAACGGCAGCAGAAGGAGACGGAGGAGGAGCTGGCGGCCCTGCGCGGGGAAATTACCGCATACTGCAGGGAGCAGGGGATCAGCGAGCTCGAGACAGGCGGCTATACATTAAAGATCGTACAGCAGAATCGTAAAGAGTATGATGACGATAAACTCTACGAGGCGCTGCCGGACCCGGATGTTTGGCGCATGCTCTCCAAAGCGGATGCGTCGAAAATTACAAGCCTGATCAAGCTGAAGGTGATTTCGGAGGACACGGTTCGTCCTGCTTTATCGCTAAAGCCGGTGCAGCTGTTGGTGATCGATAAAAAATAATATGTTCTTTTCCACACATTGATCGGCAGTGCGACTGCCGTTTTTTTATTTTCCTGCCAAAGTGTTAAAAAGGACACTGCAATTCCCTGAAAAATTAGCTACAATAGATTAAGATATCCAATTTATTGCAAAAGAAAGCGAATTCATCTATCTTGAAAATACAGGCTGCTTGAGAGCGGCCAGCTTGCTAGATTGCCAGCATGGAAGGATGAAGGACGTATGATCCGTTTCAAGTTTAAATATATGCTGAAGAACAAACAGACCCAATTAATTTTGCTTCTTACCCTATGCGTTTCCCTGCTGATTACATTGATTGGCCTAGGCTCGTACGCCCGCTACCGGGAAGGATTGGACACTGAACTGAATGCGCCTAACGTAGAGCTGCTGCAAATCAATATGGACGTTACGAACCGCGCTTTCCGGGAAGCGGATGAGAAGGCGGTGGATTTGTCCTATCGCGAGGAAATCCTGACCTATTTGAATACTGAAGCCTACAGGCAGCCAACTGCGGCTGCCGACGTTCAGCGGCTGCTGGCGAGCGCTTCTGCGGACAAAAAGCTGCATTCCATTGCCATAGCTGACCTTGCCCGTAAATCTGTAGTATCCAGTGACTTTGGCTATACAGCGAAAGGGGAGGAAGCGCCTGCTGCCTCCTGGAGCGCGTGGGTTCAAGGTATTGAGAGCCGTCCGCTGCTGATCAAACGGAGATGGCTTGAAGATGGATCGGGGGACAGCCGCACCGAACTGCTGAGTATTGTCAGGCCGGTGATGGTGGACGGAAAGGCGGCAGGGGCGGTCATCGTCAACCTGGATTACGACCAGTTTTTCTCGCAAATGTATACGCACCTGTCCAGCCAGCAGTATGTGTATAATCTGGACGGGGAACTGATCTACCCCAAGCTGAACGCCGGTGTGCAGCCGTCTGATATGGCCGCGGTTATTGATGAGCTTGCTGTGAGCCCGTTCAGTTATGTGAAGGTACAGGGTCAGGAATATATGGCTAACCAGACATTCTCGGACGTGACAGGCTGGAGGCTGGTTTCACTGGTGCCGATGGACCATTTGCTTAAGAATGTCAAGCTGGCCAGAAATATGATGCTGTTCTTGTCCCTGATCTCGATCATCGTGGGCTGTTCGGCCATTTACTACTATAATTATGCGGCATTCCGGCCCTTGCGCAGAATTCATCATTTGCTAAATCCAGCTTATAACGGAAGTCCGCAGGGCAATTTGTATGATCTGGAGCCTGTGATCGGCAAATGGGTGGGGGAATTCCAGAGCAAGACGTTCGTGGCGGAAAGAAGCCTGCCCGAGCTGAGGAGCAAGTACATCCAGGACATTCTGAACCGCTGCATCGGAATGAGGGAGGTCCACACCAAATGGAGCCACTACTTCCATGATTGGAGCACAGAGCCTTTGAACGTGATGGTGGTGTCCATTGATCGGTACTGGCAGTGGGCGGCGTCTTTTATGGAGGAAGACCGGATGTTGTTGAAATACGCCCTGCAAAATATTATGGAAGAGGTTCTTGATCCGGTGTGGAGATCGGTATGTGTTACAGCGAAGAAGGACAGTTTTGTCGTACTGTTGCAGTCCAAGCACGGATCGATAGGAACGGGGACGCTGCGGTTGGACGCCGAGAAATTGATTGGAATCGTAAGCAGGCACCTTAATATGTCCGTTTCCGTGGGCATTGGCTCGGAGGTGCAGGATATTTCCGGCCTCGAACGGTCGTGTGCCGATGCGCGCAAAGTTCTGGCTTACCGTTTGTACGAAGGTTATGGACGCGTCCGCGAGTATGCAGTCTGGGACCAAGATATGAACGCCAGTATGGAAGAGGCCTGGTCAACCGAGATCCTTAACGGTCTGCAGGCTATGGATGGCAGAGCGAACGAAGCTTCGGTTGTGAAATGGGCTTCCCTGATCCGTGAGCATGGAGTAGAGCCAGAACAGGTGTACAAGGCAGCGGATCATATTTTGGAGGGAATCCTGGACATAGCGGCTTCCTGTAACATCGATCCTCCTGAAGAGATTAGTAACTACAACTGGAATCAGGTCAAGACGATGGATCTTGCGGAAATGGAGCATATGCTGTGTCAGGTAATCGCCAAGATTGCGGAGCAGTTCCAGGTTCACAGTCATTCAAGGGAATACAAGCGTGTGCAGGACATGATTCTGTATATGGAAGAAAATTTGCAGAACAATATCGGACTGCAGGATATCGCCGCACATGTCGGCATGAGCGTTTCATCCGTGAGCAGCATGTTCAAAGAAGAAACAGGAACGACCGTATATGACTATCTGACCCATTTGCGTATCGACAAGGCCTGTGAACTGCTGCGGGAAAGCGACCACAAAATTGCGAGCATCGCATGCATGGTCGGCTATCAGAACGAAAACAGCTTTATTCGTGTGTTTCGTAAAATCAAAGCGGTCACCCCAGGCAAATTCCGGGAGAGCAGCAAATCTTCCAATGGGTATGCAGATCTGCCAAAACCGCGCCACTCCGGCGTTTTTGAAGATATTTAAGAAGATTGAACGATAGATCGGTCTTTCATCGCGGGTTACACTGAGATTGTGAAATGCTTCTCAATCGTTGCAGTTCGCTGTCACACTCAGAATAACCTGCGGGGGGTGAAGTAAGGACGGATACCGGAAGACTTGAGAGAGATTAGAAGAGGGTCAAGCCGGACGACGGCCGTATACATTAGAAAAGAGGGATAACAGACGTGAAAAGTACAAGATGGCGAAGCTGGGCGGCACTTGCGGTAGCCGCTGCGATACTTGCGGCGGTATGGTTCTTAACCCGTCCAGGGAACGGTTGGACTTTGAATGCGGAACAACGTAGTACGGCTGCTTTTCCCAACAGACCGATCACACTGGTCGTCCCGTATGCTGTCGGCGGAGGAACGGACATTATGGCGAGAGCGCTTGCCAAAGCGGCTGAAAAGCAATTGGGTCAGCCGGTTGTCGTTGTGAATCGGACAGGAGGAGGAGGCGCCATCGGATTGATGGAAGGAGCAGATGCCAGAGCGGACGGATACACCGTCACCTGCATGGTAACGGAGCTGGCGATCCTGCCCCATCTCGGATTGCTTCCGATCACCTATGAACAATTCAAGCCGATTGCACAGATCAATCATGATCCTTCGGCCATCACCGTTCGAGCGGACGCGCCGTGGAAGACCGCGGCTGAATTCTTGGATTATGTCAAGGTCCATCCCGGTGAGGTCAAGCTGGGCAATGCGGGAACAGGAAGCATATGGCATCTGGCTGCGGCGACGTTGGAAAAAGAAAGCGGTCTTGCGTTCACACATATTCCGTATGAAGGAGCGGGGCCGGCGGTATCGGCGCTTCTGAGCGGGTTTGTGGATGCGGTGCCTGTAAGTCCGGCAGAAGTGAAAACCTACGTGCAGCAGAGTAAGCTGCGTACGCTGGCTATTAATGACAGCGTTCCATCGGAAGCGCTTACAGGTATTCCAACCCTAAAAGAGGCAACTGGGCTTGACATTAATTTCGCAGGAACCTGGAGGGGGCTTGCTGTGCCGAGAGGCACGTCCGATGAGGTTACGGACATCTTGACGGAAGCTTTCATGAAAGCAGCCGAAGACTCAGAGTTCAAGGAACAAATGAAGGAACACGGATTGGGATTGCTGGTGAAAGACGGCGAAGGTTTCGGCCGTCAACTGAAAGAAAGTCATGATTTGTTCGCGCAGTTGATACCTGAGCTGGGCTTGAGCCGAAAATGAGGGCTAATAAAGAAAGGTATGGTCATTATGAAAATCAAAAAAAGCATTGAGAAAATTCCAGGCGGAATGATGCTGGTTCCTTTATTCATCGGCGCCCTTGTTCATACATTCTGGGCTGGTGCCGGAGAATATTTCGGCTCGTTCACGAATGGGTTGATGACAGGCACGGTGCCGATTCTAGCCGTATGGTTTTTCTGCATGGGGGCATCCATTGATGTCCGCGCCACAGGCACGGTGCTCAGAAAATCGGGGACACTGGTATTGACCAAAATCGCGGTGGCCTGGGTGGTTGCAATGATTGCTTCCAGCTTCCTGCCGGAGGGAGGAATTCAGACCGGATTTTTCGCAGGACTGTCCATTCTGGCGCTGGTTTCCGCGATGGATATGACCAACGGCGGTTTGTATGCTTCCATCATGCAGCAGTACGGCTCCAAGGAGGAGGCGGGCGCATTTGTACTGATGTCGCTGGAATCCGGTCCGCTGGTGACCATGCTCATATTGGGCAGTACAGGACTCGCGGTATTTGAACCGCAAGCCTTCGTAGGTGCTGTTCTGCCATTCCTGGTCGGTTTCTTGCTCGGCAACCTGGATCTTGAGTTTCGCGAGTTTTTCGGCAAAGCCACGCATACTCTGATTCCGTTCTTCGGTTTTGCGCTTGGCAGCACGATCAATCTGGGCGTTATTCTCCAGACAGGGCTGCTGGGTATTCTTCTGGGCGTTGCGGTGATCATCATTACGGGTATTCCACTCATACTGGCTGATAAATTTATCGGAGGCGGCAACGGGACAGCCGGTCTTGCGGCTTCCAGCACGGCAGGGGCGGCGGTGGCCAATCCAGTCATTGTAGCCAATATGAAGCCTGAATTTCTGCCTGCGGCACAATCCGCCACCGCTTTGGTTGCGGCTTGCGTCATCGTTACCTCTATCTTGGTGCCGATCCTGACGGCTTATTGGGCTAAATACCAAAATAAAAATGGCAAGGCCAAGATTTCCGGCTCTGGCGAGCTGCCCCTTCAGGAAGCAAAGGCCTAAATCGGGCACAGAAAATAATAAGAATCCGGAGTGAGATTGGATTCAGAAAGAGCAGTGGACTGCGCGAGGGCGCTCCACTGCTCTTTTTTGTAAGCATTTATCAATAAATTTTTTCGGCAGATCTTCCGATATATATGTCATGGCTACATAAAAACTGCCGTATTGGAATCGAATAAAAGGGGATCATCCTATGAAAACACAAAACAAGGTTAGAACACGTTTTGCTCTATCCCGTCTTTCACTTAGAGTTAAGCTGCCGCTGTTCATCAGTATTTTGCTGGTGATTGCGCTGGCGGGTTCAAGTCTGGTGATGTACCTGTTCGGAGCGAAGATGCTGCTGGAAAAAAGTATGGACGAGGTGCAGGCCAACACGGACAGGATCGGTGAAAATATTTACTCTATCGTGAAGCTGGAGCAGCAGTCCAATTTTATCGCTTCAAATAGTAAGGTACTGAAGGATCTGCTGATGGCTCGCAATGAGGGCGCCCCGGATGCAGAGTTTTTCTCCTCTGACAACGAGCTTATTACAGAAGCCAACAGCCTGTTGCTTGATAATCTTGAGGGAAGCTTGGGCATTCAGGTGATGATCGTGGCTGATACGAAAGGCACGGTTGTGGCCGCCAACAGTCCCGATGCGATACAAGGAGACCGTTCCGACCGAGATTATTTCCATGCTGCGCTTAAAGGGGAACCTGTCATAAGCGATGCGCTTATATCCAAAACGACCGGGAAATTGGGAGTCGTGTTTGCGCAGCCCATCAAAGGTGATGACGGCAATGTCTTGGGTGTATTGATCAGTACGATCGATACATCGATGTTTGTGGACATGCTTCAGGGCATTCAAATTAACAATGAAGGCCGGATTTTTGTTACTAGCCGTGGGGCCACCGTTGTGTATGACTCCAAGGATGAATCTCTTGTCGGAACGGTTCTGGAGGCTGCGGAATATAACAGCGCCCTGAGCTTGCAGCCGTCCGAGGAGCTTCAGACAGGTGACGTTGAAAACCGCGAAAAATACATTCGTTATTCCAAGGTTCCCGGCGCCGATTGGACGGTTTTTGTCGAAGATCACTATAGTGACATCATCCGTCCGCTTGTGAAGCTTTTGCAGAATATTGCTTTTGTCACGGCAGCCGCTGTTGTAGTTGCTATTATTGTAGGAATTTTTCTTTCCCGCTCCATTACGCAGCCTATTGTTCGTCTTAAAGAGCTGTTCAAAAGGCAGGCTGAAGGAGATCTGACCATTCGGGCGGAAGGAAGCTTTAAAAGCGAATTCCGTGATCTTGCAGACAGCTTTAACCTAATGGCAGAAAATAACCGGCAGTTGATCGGGCATATGAATGGTTCGATTGAAGTGTTAAACAGCAACACGAAACAACTGGAGGAGACCTCCAAGCAAACGGCGGTATCTATAAAAGAAACGTCGATTGCTACAGCGGAAATATCCAAGGCTATGGAATCCCAGTCTCAAAATACGGAGCATATGGTGGGCAAATTTACGGAGCTTGGCGACAAAATGGCCTCCATCAGCCACAGCTCGGAAGCAATCAGGGAAAGAGCGGCTTCCATCATGAATGTGTTCCATGCCAATCACGAAATTATTGAATCTCTTATCGAGGTTAACCTTAGAAATGAACAGGAAGTAAGCAACATTTCCGCGATTACGTCTCTGCTTGCCGAGAGCTCCGCCCAGATTGGCAGGATTACGGGAGCTATTAATGAAATCGCTACCCAGACAAATTTGCTTTCCCTGAATGCTTCGATTGAAGCTGCCCGGGCGGGAGAGCATGGGCGCGGCTTTGCGGTAGTTGCCGACGAAATCCGCAAGCTTGCGGAACAATCCTCACGGCAGGCCGGAGAGATCGAGGGCATTATTCGGCAAACCCTTGTTCAGGTGGAGAAGAGCAATCAGAGTGTAGGTGAAATTCAGAATATTGCCGGTTTGCAGGATGAATTTGTAGGGAAAACCAAGGATGCGTTCAAGCATATTATGGAAGATGTAACGGATATTGCGGGCCGGATTCAGACGATGGCTCAGGAAATTACAACCATGAACCATAGCAAGGGCGAGCTGATGGAATCCGCTCACAGCCTGTCTGCTGCCGGAGAAGAAGTATCCGCGTCGGCTGAAGAAGTGACGGCAACCGTTCAGGAGCAGTCCTCCATGGTTGACCAACTGGCGGTTATGGTTGAAAGCATTGATCACCTGACAAGCGCATTAGCCGAATCCGCCTCCCGTTTCAAGGTAGAGTGATGTGAGGTTAGAGATTAGAGATTAGGCTGGTAAAGGCGGTTGTTCCCCATGGATTTGGATAAACTGAATAAACTGCTGCTGGATTACAGCTTTGATGAGGGGCGTATCATTTGGGGAGAGGTGTTTCATCTGTCAAGGATCATGAATTGGTCGATGCTGTGCTTTATCAGGGCAGGTTCCGCCCAAGAAAATAAGTATTTACAAATGCTGATGAGCTGACTACAATCTTTGAGAACAAATACGAGCCCTATTGGAGGACATAATGAAGCATCTCATTTCATCAGAACAATTTACTACTGACCTTCTTCATGAACTGTTCGTACTGGCTGATCAGATGAAAAGCAATCCAAGAGATTTCGACGATGCCTTAAAGCATAAGGTTGTCGCTACCTTGTTCTATGAACCAAGTACACGTACACGCCTCTCCTTCGAATCCGCAGTACAGCGTCTGGGAGCCAAATTAATCAGCACGGAGAATGCCAGGGAAATGTCTTCGGCGATAAAAGGAGAGAACATCCACGATTCCATCCGGGTGGTTCAGGGCTATTGTGACGCGATCATCGTCCGCCATTATGAGAATGATGCCGCCCTCAAAGCCACCGAGGTGGCAAGGGTCCCGATTATCAATGCAGGTGGAGGTACGGGTGAGCACCCTACACAGGCGCTGCTGGATTTATATACGATTTACAGCTTCAAACAAAGAATATCCGGCATCAAAATCGCGGTTCTCGGGGATTTAAAAAATGGACGAACCATCCATTCTCTGCTGAAGGGACTGGCCTTGTACAGCGATATCGAGGTGTTCGGGTTAAGCCGCAAGGGGCTGGAGCTGCCGGATGAATATATTCATTATTTAAGAGATAAAGGCATCACCTATCATGCGATCTCTTCCTTGGAGGACATTCCTGCTTCAATCGATGTGTTATATCACACAAGAACGCAGACGGAGCGAATGAACGGGGAGGAAGCAGGCTCGGGGGAGATCATTATCGATCAGGCGGTAATGAACCGCTTTTCCGATCAGTCGCTGCTCATGCATCCTCTGCCGAGAAACCAGGAAATTTCAGCGGACGTGGATTCCGATCCCCGCGCGATCTATTTCAAGCAAAGTGAAAACGGCCTCTTTATCCGCATGGCCTTGCTCTATTCCTATCTTGGTTAACAATTGAACCGCACCTCTTATTTCAATGGACAACGCTGGTTATCCGATGAAGTAGGAGGTGTTTTTCATACGAAATACCGATATATCATGTAACAACTTTACCTGAACTTCCGACGCTAAAATGTAATTTCTATTTTCAAGGTACAGGCACGAGTGGGCGCTAGCCTACATACAATGAACAGACCGAAGACATTTGTACAATACTTCTTGGAGGTGTCATCCGTGCCCGGACTGTTTACCGCAATTGCCCTGTTTATCAAGGAACTGACGCTGCTTGTCTCGTATGTCAAAAATAATGCATTTCCCCAGCCGCTCAGCGAGCAGGAAGAAGCCAAGCACTTGAAGCTGATGGCCGAAGGCAACTCACATTCCCGCAATATGCTGATCGAGCATAATCTACGCTTAGTAGCCCACATAGTCAAAAAATTCGACAACACAGGGGAGGACCTTGAGGACCTGATCTCCATCGGGACCATCGGACTCATCAAGGCGATCGAGAGCTTCCAGACCGGCAAAGGCACCAAATTGGCAACGTTTGCAGCCCGGTGTATCGAAAATGAGATCCTCATGCATTTACGTTCCCTCAAGAAAACCCGCAAGGACGTCTCCCTGCATGACCCTATCGGTACTGATAAAGAAGGCAATGAAATTACACTTATAGATATCCTTGGCTCCGAGGACGATGATGTGGTCAACACCGTGCAGCTTAAGATCGAAAAAAGCAAAATTTATCGCAACCTGGACATTCTCGACGATCGCGAGAAGGAAGTGGTGATCGGGCGCTTTGGCCTGGAGACAGGCGGCGAGGAGCGAACCCAGCGGGAAATCGCCAAGGAGCTAGGCATCAGCCGCAGTTATGTGTCGCGGATTGAGAAGCGTGCGCTGATGAAGCTGTATCATGAGTTTTATAAGCAGAAGGGGTGAGGAAGAATCGTTCGTTGTATTGAGAAGGAACATGCATATTGAACATTAAGGCTATTGTGAGTCTCTAAATAGATAAGTGAAACACTCGCTTTTAACATTAAGAAAGCGGGTGTTTTTTGTGTTTTAATTCTTTATGGAAGCTGTTTAAGTTACGTTGTGTTAACTGTTTGGACTATTTTATCCGATACAATCCCGTGCAGCATAAAATTTCTATTGGTTTCTTCTCTGAGTATATACATATTTTCCCTGATAAAATTGATCCAAACATACATATATTTAGAATTCCACAACATCATAGTTCACGTGTGTATGTATCTGATACATTTAAGTCAGAAATCGAAAAACACAAATTGAAAGGTTTTGACTTCGTCCTAATCTGGGATACGGAAAATCTTGAGGAAATGAGAAAAGCCAAGTTAAAACGATATGATAGCTATTATGAAAGAATATTATCCCGACCACAGCTATCTTTTACCGATGCACTGCAAAAAGTTGAACAGGAAGGGAAGCTCATTCGGAGAGACGGTAAAATCTTTATAAACCGTAATAGCAGATTATTATATGGTAATGTTGGTGAAGATGAGTCAATTGATTGGGGAGAACTTGTGTACATTCCGCCACTTTTTTTCGACTTGGAATGGATTGTATATGAAGAGAATAACGTAGAATTGGCAATGCGAGAGTATTTGGCAGAGCTTTCTTATGAAGTAAATGGACCCCGTGGTAACGCGGTTCATATTCCTGATAAAATTTTAGAAACCTACTTTCGAAAAGAACTACAAATTTATAAAGAGGAACTTACTGACCTTCATCTAAAAAATCTGCTATATGTTCGCCTGAACAAAAATGAGGGGCCATTTAATTCTTTAAAAGGTATTGAAGCAGCCGTAAATCTGAGAGGACTTAGCATTTCGGATACCCCAAGTTTCAATCTCACTGAGTTGGATTATGTATCTGGAAAAATAGGAAGTTTATCGCTGAATGGCTGCAATTTATCTGATATTTCATACTTAAAGGAACTAAAGTTCCCGCACTTAACTCAAATATATCTTTATGACAATCGTCTCAGTAATTTGTCACCACTTGCAAACTTCACCGGGTTAAGAAGTATTCATGTGTCTAATAATCAGATAGAGGATATTAGCTCATTAAATCTGATTCCTTCGCTGGATTATCTTCACATCGCTAATAATCCTATAAGGAACATAAGTGATTTAAAGCTGCCCAATCTTACGTATTTGTATATGGAAAATATTCAATCTGAGGATTGGAGCGGGCTATTAAATAATTTTCCTTCACTGAAATACCTGCAAGTTTCTGATGAAGGGATGACAGAAGCTAACCGAAAAACGATAAGAGAAGTCATTAAGAAAAAGTTCTGCAAGGTGTCATGGAAAAAGGTTTCGGATGGATTATACCGAGACTACAATGCCAAATTCTCGGAATAATCGGATCAGGTGCTAAGAAGCTGCTAGAACCTAGAGATTTCTAAGCTCATGCAACTAAAATAATGTCAATAAGATAAGACCAAATTAATAAAACGGATCGTACAACCGGACGTCTGTTTTTTAGATCAAGTGATTGAATTAGAATGACTCCGGAATTACTGATGTCGATTATGAACTATTCTCGATCTATAATGTGAATTGGATGGTGGGTACTGAATGAGTCTCTTAAACATCGTTTCGTGTCCACAACGTCAAAAAATTCGACAACACAGGGGAGGACCTTGAGGACCTGATCTCCATCGGGACCATCGGACTCATCAAGGCGATCGAGAGCTTCCAGACCGGCAAAGGCACCAAATTGGCAACGTTTGCAGCCCGGTGTATCGAAAATGAGATCCTCATGCATTTGCGTTCCCTCAAGAAAACCCGCAAGGACGTCTCCCTGCATGACCCTATCGGGACGGATAAAGAAGGCAATGAAATTACACTTATAAATATCCTCGGCTCGGAGGATGATGGTGTGGTGAATACCGTGCAGCTTAAAATAGAGAAGGGTAAAATCTACCGCAACCTGGATATCCTTGATGAACGGGAAAAGAAATTCGTCATTGGGCGCTTTGGCCTGGAGACAGGCGGCGAGGAGCGAACCCAGCGGGAAATCGCTAAGGAGTTGGGCATCAGACGCAGCTAGAAGCGGGCGCTCATAAAGCTGTATCATGAGTTTTATAAGCAGAAGGGATAAAGCGAATATACTTACAGCAGACGAACCGGGTAACGGCCGTCTGTTTTTGTTTGTTTGAAAGTATGGCTTCGAAATCAATTATGATATACTCACGTTATATGATGTAAATTGGATGGTGAATACTGAATGGAGCGTATCCAAGATTTAGGTAAGTTAATTAAACTGACTGGAGACAGAGCAAAACTGGACGCTAAAGCAAATGGGACATACATTGTTTATAAATCACCGGATGGTCAGTTTATAAAAGAACATAGCAATGGCAAGATTGAGCGAATCAATGAACAGGAACTTCATCATGAGTGATCCGAATGCAACGATGTTTGTATTCGCAGGTAACAATGGCAGCGGTAAAAGTACAATTCGCAATCTACTTATTGATAAACTGGGAGTAAGTGTAAATATTGATCCTGATGCTCTAGCTCGGAGAATTGATCGTGATAACCCTGATCGGCGTAAAGTATCTGCGGGGAAAGAAGCGATTAAATTGGCGAGGGATTGCATAAAGAATAGACGTGATTTCACTGTTGAAACCACCCTTGCTGGTGGAAATGTGATTCGACAAATGCGTGAGGCCAAAGACCATGGCTTTGAAGTGATCATGTTCTTTGTAGGGCTGGGGGATTATCGCCTTAATATCGAACGTGTCGCTGCACGAGTTCGAAATGGAGGTCATCATATTGAGAACGCAGATATAATAAGGCGGCATCAGACTTCAATGGATAATTTGCTCTCACATTTTAGTCTTATTGATCATTTAATTGTGATTGATAACAGCAGTGCGGATGGAGTAATTGTATTGGAGGCAAATGGTGAAACCATAAGGCATCATGTGGCGACTTTACCGGATTGGGTACAAGTCATCGATCGTCACTTGCAAAACAAAGTTACCGATCATTAATAAACAGACGACTGTCTAATCTCAGTTGTCTGTTTATTTCATTTTTACATCGTTTCGTGTCCATAACGCAAAAATTTGGTACTACAGGTGGGGCTTGAAGGATCAAATCTCCATCTGCACTATAGGACTAACGAAGTTATGTTGGCTGCGCTCTCGTAGCAAACAAGCATTGCCTTACTCCTGAAAAGCCTAAATGGACCTACATTTATTATGATTAATATATATGATGTGGATAATTTGGATGAGGTTAATATGTGATCCGATGCATGAACGAAGCTAAATAGGTATACGGCTGATGTAATTTTTACCATCTTGCAGCAATTTCAAAGCGTTGATCTAGGACATAGGGCCCTCCGTCCTAGTTGGTGAATTGTACCTGCTCCAAATCATTAAAAAATGTAATGATATCAAAAGGTTACAATAATTTAACCTTATTTTAACCTTTTTGAAATCAGGGGTTTGTACTGCTTTAGCAATCAAATCATAGCTCTTCCTCTGATTCCTTGTGCTCAAGTGTGCCTGAATCCATACAGGACCCTGGGCTGATGATCGTTCTGGACGGTCCGTTTACAATGGGACAAGCCCGGTGCGTAACAGACCAGGTGAAAAATTCTGTGACATCAGGAGGAACACGACTTTATGAATTGGAAGAGCAAGATCATTACGTTGGGTGTAACAGCAACGATGCTAACAGCGAGTCTAACGGCAGGAGCATTCACGGCATCGGTATCGGCTGCCGCGGTTGAATATTCAAAAGCGAAGGTCATCTGGGGTACTAATCTGCGCACGTCGCCTTCGGTTTCGGCAGACGTTATTCGTCAGTTGCCTAAAGGTGAGACGGTAACGATCCTTGAAGAATCCGGATCAGAGTGGTACAAGGTGCAGGATTCCGCCAACCAGACAGGATATATATCATCTTCAACAAAATATACAGAAGCCATCGAAGGCAGTGGTAGTGACAGTGGCGGTTCTGACTATATAAGCACTTCAGACCCGGATGCTGTTTCCACCGCGAAAGGCAGCACATCTGTAGAAAAGGTAATCACTGCAGGCATGAAATATTTGGGCACCCCTTATGAATATGGGGCAAACCGTGCCAGCACTGCAACATTTGACTGCTCCAGCTTTGTACGTCGGGCCTTCCTGGATGCGCTCGGTGTCAAACTGCCATCCGATTCTCGTCAGCAGGGAGATTATGTGAAATCCAAAGGTAAGGTTCAGACCGACTGGAGGAAGCTGAAGCGGGGGGACCTGATGTATTTTATGTCCTATAAAGGAACCAAGGCCTCTGCATATGGCGCTGTTAACAAGGGAAGTCAACGGATTACACACACCGGCATTTATCTGGGGAGTGGCAAAATACTGCATACATATTCCGATGCTGGCGGGGGCGTAACCATCAGCGACATTGCCGGTAATCATTGGGAATATCGTTTCCTGTTTGGAGGAAGCGCACTGTAAGAAGAAATGGACGCCCTGGTATACGAGAACTACACATGGTATAGAGACGCTTCGTTGATTGCAATTAAAGACTCCAGACTCCACTTAAACGTGGTGTCGGAGTCTTATTTATGTTGTAATCCAGAAATGAAATATTAATCGAATTAACAGAATTATTTCGGATGTTTTCTAAAGTTTATCGGATATTACGGCGCTTGATTGCGGGCTATAATTAGGTCACAAATAGGTTTTACAACGAAAACAGCTTAGAACAGGAGGCTTTTCATGAAAATCACAAGACACCCGGAAAACCCGATTGTTGTGCCAGGCTTGTTCGAATGGAGAAAGGTAACCGTTTTCAATCCGGCCGTCATCATCGATAACGGCAAGTTTTACATGATTGAACGTACAGCGGGCTCGCTGACTCCGTGCAAAAATTTTCTTGGTTTGCTGGAAAGTGAAGACGGGGTTCATTTTACACATGTTAAGGATGAGCCGATACTTACACCGGATGAGCTTGGCTTTCCCTACGGCAGCGTACAGGACCCACGGATTGTTAAAATAGACGACACCTTCTATCTGAATTATGCGCTGCGTCCGTGTGCCATGAGCTATTACCCGACCGGTGCGGGAGTGCCGGAAAGATCCATTCCTGAATATCCGAACGGCTGGGGTGAAGACCCCGGACATTGGCTGACCCGTTCCAGTATAGCGACGTCCAATGATCTCATTCATTGGCAGTTCCTTTGTGACACAACCGAGCTTGATATCAATGATCGTGACAATATTTTGTTCCCGGAAAAGATTAACGGCAAATATGCTTTGCTGCGCCGTCCGGAAGAGTACATCGGGGAGGAGTACAGCACGGAGAAGGCGGCCATGTGGATCACGTATTCGGACGATCTAATCCATTGGGATAAACCCAAGCTGCTGGCCAAAGTCGAAAACGAAAGCTGGGAATTTAAAAAAATTGGTGGCTCTACCCCTCCGGTACGTACGGATAAAGGCTGGCTCGTGTTGTACCATGGCGTGGATGAAAATACGGTGTACCGGGTCGGGGCAATGCTGCTTGATCTCGATCATCCCGAAATCATCATTGCCAGAACCCGCAACTTTATTATGGAGCCGGAAACCTATTACGAGAAATTCGGTTACCAAATCCCGAACGTCATTTTCCCGACAGGCAATGTAGTGAAAGACGGACTCCTGTATATCTATTATGGTGTGACGGATACAGCCATCGCGCTGGCGACCGTACCGCTGGACGAATTGGTGGATTACATTTTAAACGAACCGCAGTAAAGCTAAAGGAAAGCTCAGGGTTTGGGTAACAGCGTGCGGCGGGGTAAACGGATTGGGGAATTGGCAGCAGCCTGCACGCCGGGCTTTAGATGGAATGCCGTCAAAGAACGGTATTCTTTTTGAGATGGTTTGTAAGCGGTTACCATTAAGATGATTGAATGTAAACTTTTGTAACGCATAATGATCCTTCATTCTCTATCCTCTGAAATAAAGTTAAAGAAATTAGGATATAATTGATGTTTTGTGGTATGTGTTGAAAAAAACATAACACTTATAATTTCGTTAACAGCTTTTGATGATATAAAAGACATCATATTCTGTCATATTAAGTTGCGAAGTCGAGCATGGCAAGGACAATGTGAGCAACAGGCAAAGCATTCAAACTCAGAAACGGGGGCTGCAATATGAAATGGTTAAACAAAATGAAAACGACAGTGCTGATCGGTTCAGTCACGCTGCTGGCGCTTACGACCGCCGCGTGCGGGAATAGTGCGGACAACGGTGCGGCGCAGAACACGGGGAAAATCACGCTGACGATGATGCATCCGTGGACTTCCCCGAACGTGGACAATGAAGTGTACAAGCAACGCATCGCCGCTTTTGAGAAGGAGCATCCGAATATTGTTATCGAGCAGGACGGTGTTCCTGCAGCGCAATATAAAACAAAGCTGCGCACGCTGGCCGCCGCCAACAATTTGGCAGATATTAATGTCGTGTGGCCGGGAGCCGATTTGCAGCCGATCGCGAGCGGAAACCTGCTGGAGCCGATTGATTCGGAAATGGATGCCTGGAGCAGCATTTTGCCTGAGGATGCTTTGGCCGGCTTTGCTCTCGATGGCAAGCAGTATGCGGTTCCGACCAAACAAACCTTTGTCGATATTATTTACTACAATAAGGAAATGTTTGCAAGCGTGGGTTATGACTACTTTCCGGCAACGTACGATGAATTCATTGATGCGGTCACCAAATTGAAAGCCGCCAGCATTACGCCGATTTCCCTGGGCAACAAGGAAAAATGGCCACTGCAGTCATCTTATCTATCGGCGCTCGGAGAGCGGTTTGCGGGCAGTGATTTCCTTAATAAAGTGCTGAGCGGTGAAGCGAAGTTTACCGATCCGCAGTTTGTGAAAGCCCTCGGTGTCATTGAAGAATTAACGAAGCTGGATGCCTTCAATACGGATGCCAACAATATGGATTCGGTGCAGGCGCAGGATTATTTTATTCAAGGCAAAGCTGCCATGCACATTTCTTCCTCCACGGTGGACAGCAGAATCCGCATCGACAACGAGCAAGGTGACAAATTTGGCATTGCGCTCTTTCCAAGCGTGCCGGGTGGAAGCGGTGATGCGGTCAAATCCGCAGGTGTCGTGCAGTATGGAATTGCTATCAAAAGCGGTCTCGACGAGCAAAAGCAGCAGGCAGCGCTTGAGTTTATGAAATATTTTGTAAATGAGGATCTGTACAAGGAACTGATCAGCAAAGGGGTTGTTGTGCCGGCCAAGGTGGATATTCCCGAAGATGCCAGCAAATATTTGAAAGAAATGATCGAGCTGACAGGCAATGGGACATCTCCGGTATTCGACAGTGTGATCCCGACACAAGTGGTTGACGTGATGCAAAACGGTCTGCAGGCCATGACGGTAGGCCGCACCACTCCGGAGGAGCTGGCCCAGGAAGTACAGGAAGCCATGGACAGAAAGCTGGGTAGCAAGTAAGTACGTTACAGCAGAAGGAAACCCGCATAACCCGAATTCTCCGGCAACCCGAGAATCCGTTATCGGGTTTTCTTTCTTAGAACGGCGGAGGCTTTTAAGGAAGTTACGAAAAAGGAGGACATTACAGTGCATACGCTTAAAGGGACGAAATATGCCATTTTTCTTGGGCTGCTGCCCGCACTGGTCATTTATATCGGTATAGCCCTCGTTCCGATCGGAATGTCGTTTTATTATGCCTTTATGGACTGGGACGGGATCAGTCCGATGACCTTTGTGGGTCTCGACAATTTTATTGAAATATTTAAGGACGATACCTTTTGGGTATCCGTTGAAAATAATGTATTCATTATGCTGACAGGGGTCGTAGGGCAAATTCCGCTTGGTTTGCTGCTCGCGCTGCTGCTGAACGGAAAGCTGAAGGGAGCGGGATTTTTCCGCACCGTCGGTTTCCTGCCGGTCGTGATTTCCTCCGTTATGGTTTCGCTGATTTGGGGGATGATCTATAACACGGAATACGGGCTGCTGAACGGTCTGCTCGGAGTAGTAGGCCTGGAAAGCTGGCAGCGGAACTGGCTTGGTGATACGTCCTGGTCCATGATCTCGTTAAGCATCGCGTATATCTGGCAGAACTGCGGTTTGTACATGGTTATTTTCCTGGCGGCTCTGCAAAATATATCCGAAGAGGTCAATGAAGCAGCCGAACTGGATGGGGCGACTGGACTCAAACGGACGTTTCTCATTACGATCCCGATGATCCGCAGCACCCTTATCGTTGCTGTTGTGTACAGCATCAGCAATTCGTTCCGGGTCTTCGACCTGATTCAGATCATGACCGGCGGCGGACCGGCGCATGCTACGGAAGTGATGACTGTCTATATGTATAACAACGCGTTTATGAACATGCGTTTCGGTTACGGCAGCGCCGTATCCATTCTGATTCTGGTTTTCAGCCTGATTGTCATCAGTATTGTGAACCGTATTAGCAGAGAAAAAGATGCTTAAAGAAAGGGGAACATCTGATGAGAAAAAAATCGGGTCTGCTAACATTTTTGACATACCTGCTGCTCAGTGCATTTGCTATCATTAATATATTTCCTCTCTTCTGGATGGTGGTCGATTCCTTCAAAACGGAACAGGAATATGCACAAAGTCCGTTTTCGCTGCCAACGGTGCTGCAGTTCTCCAACTATGCCAAGGCGTGGGAAGTAGCCAATATGAATGTCTATTTCCTGAACAGTGTAATTATAACGTTCGCTTCCCTGATTTTGACGGTTCTGCTGGGAGCGCTTGCTGCTTATTTTCTGTCCCGCTTTCAATTCAAGCTGCGGGGGTTCACGTACGGTCTATTTTTGCTGGGCATGATTGTGCCGATCCATGCAACGCTGATTCCGATCTTTATCATTATGCAAAAGCTGCATTTGCTTGATACCAGGTGGTCGCTTATTTTACCGTATACGGCTTTCCATTTGTCGTTGACGATTTTTATATTGGAAGGTTTTATGAAAGGTTTCCCTAAAGATTTGGAGGAGTCCGGTGTCATGGACGGTGCCGGCGTATTCCGCATTTTCTGGTCGATCATTCTGCCGATTACGAGGCCCGCGATGGCAACTGTCGTGATTCTTAATTTCATATATAATTGGAATGAATATTTGTTCGCGCTAGTATTGATCAACTCATCCGATTTGAAGACATTGCCGCTTGGCCTGGCTAATTTTGTCGGCATCGAAACCGCCAGTCTGACACTGCAAATGGCCGCATTGACCATTGCGCTCATTCCGATCCTCATTTTCTACCTGTTGCTGCAAAAGCAACTGGTGAATGGCATGACCGCAGGTTCTGTCAAGGGTTGATCATGCATCCGGTCGGGCGTTGGGGGGAGGAAAGGCATGATGATAAAACGCAGAAGCTTTGGTTTGACAAAAAAAGCACTCGTTATCTTTTTACTCTTCATTATTCTTCCGACCCTTGGCGTGGGCGTGATTGTGCAGTACCGGTTTACACTGGTGCTGCGCGATCAGTTCGTGCAGGCAACCAGGCTGAATCTGGATACCGTAACCAATCAGCTTGAGGAGCAAACCGAGATGGTGGAGGATATCGCGGATTATTTAATATTGAACCCGGATATGCGGGATTTTTTACGTATCAACTCTCCGCTGAGCGGGGACCTGTTGGATAACAGCAAACAAAACATTGAGGATTTCCTTACGTTCCAGTTGATGTCCAAAAGTTATATTAAATCTATTACGATTTCCGGTTTGAACGGCAACTCTATCCAAATGGGAGAGCCGGTGCGGGGCAATGAGCAGCCCTGGCTGGATAAGGCCGATCTCCGCAAGGGAGGCATCGTCTGGAGTGAGGGTTACCCTATATACAGCGATTGGAGCGGAAATATCCGGCTGATTTCCCTGTTTCGGGTGCTCAATTCTTACAATGAGATCACTGTTCCGCAGGGCCGTTTGGTGATCAGGCTGGATGAATCCAGCGTATCTAGACTGCTGGAAAGCGGAACTGTCAAAGAAAATGGTAGCGTGTTTGTGATTGGACCGGAGGGCGAAAGCATTTTGCAGACCGGCAGCCCGCTGCCGGATGGACTCAGGCCAGACGGTGAATTGCTGGACCGGCTCAAATCGGAAGGGGACGGTTATGTCCGCTATAAGGTTAAGCAAAGCAGCTATTTGACCTTTTACCATCAAATGAAAAATACGGGCTGGAGCGTTGTAGCGATGATTCCCCAATCCGCGCTCGACAAGGAGCTCAGTGGCGTTAAAAGAACGATGAACCTTGTTCTGTGCTCCATACTGCTGCTGGGTCTCTCTGCCCTTTACGGTTTTCATTATACGATTATCCGTCCGATTTTACGGCTGAAGAAGGAGACGAACCGGGTTAAACTGGGCGATTTCAGCGCCAGGGTACCGATTGAATCGAACGATGAAATTTCAGAGTTAAACAGCCAGTTTAATGAAATGGTTGCCACGATTGAGGAGCTGATTGAGCATAAATACAAGCTGGAGCTGCGCGAACGGGAAGCTGAGCTGAAGCTGCTGCAGAACCAAATGGATCCGCATTTTCTTTACAACACGCTTGATATGATCCGCTGGACGGCACGGCTGGAGAAAGCGGAGCAGTCAAGTCAACTGATTGAAATGTTATCCAAATTTTTTCGTTCAAGCCTGAACAGCGGAAGCTATGTGACCACGATTCGGCAGGAGTTGGAGTTTGTGCGTTCTTACCTGTATTTGCAGCAGCGCCGCTTGGGGAAAAAGCTAGTCTATACGCTGCATACCGAGGCGGCGATTGCCGAAGCGGTTACGTTGAAAGCCACAATTCAGCCTTTGGTGGAAAATTTTCTGAAGCACGGTTTAGACCGTGAAAAAAAAGTGAGTGTCATATCTGTCCGTTGTTATGCGAATGAAGGGGATATTTGGATAGATGTGAAGGACAACGGGAAGGGATTTCCTCCGGGACAGGTGGAGGTGTTGAACTTCTCGCTGCGTCATATGAGCGCAGGTTCCGGCGGCAGGATGGGAGCGATCCACAATATCCATGAACGGTTGTCCATTTATTTCGGAGAGGGTTATGGTTTGGAAATGATGCAACCGGATGAGGAAGGGGCCTGGATTCGGCTGAAGATTCCATGTACCGGGAACGGAGGAGGTCTGGAGCATGAAGAACAACCTAGAGGCAGGGAAACAGACGATCCGGATGCTGATCGTGGATGATGAGCCGGTGATCTGTCAGGGTCTGCGCTGTACGATAGACTGGGAGAAGTTGGGTATTGAAGTCGCCGGTGAAGCGTATGACGGAGAAGAAGCGCTGCAACTGACGGAGGAACAGCAAATTGATTTGCTGCTGACCGATATCCGTATGGAGGGAATGGACGGTCTGGAGCTGACCGCTCAGTTGAAGAGGCGTTATCCGCATGTGCGTGTCATCATGATCAGTGGTTATGAAGATTTTGACTATGCCCGCCAGGCCGTACGCTTGCACGTGTCAGACTACTTGCTTAAGCCGGTTGATATCGATGAGCTTGTTACTGTCGTCCGTAAGGTAGCAGCTGAAATAAGGGATGACAAGGATATGGAATCCGGGCAGAATGACGCGCAGCGTTTGTCAAATGAGGTGCTGTGGTTGTCGAATATGGTTCGAAACGTACCATCTTATGACAGAGAATTGCCGCCTCATCTGCAGGGCGAGCAGTACCGCATCATTGCAATGCAGATAGATCAGTTCTCAGTGTGGCGAACAGGCTTGTCCAATCAGGAATATACGGATGTCCAGCAGCAGTGGCTGCAGTCCATAGGCCGCCGTCTTGAGAAGCACTCTTTACGCTGTATTTCCGTATTCGATCACATCAATCTGCTGTTTACGCTGGTGGTTGCGGACAGGCTGCTTGAACGTGAAGAATGGGACAGAGCACTTGCGGAAGCGGTGCGGCCTATGAACGGTGACATTCGGCTGTACTGCGCCGCTTCCCGTCCTTATGAACGGTTGGACGATACGGCTGATTACTGTATGGAGGCTCGGCGGATTTTGGAGCATCATGTGCTGGATCACGCGGCAGTGGTGCTGCTGTCCGAATCACGGGAGCGTGCCGAGGTCAGCAGAACCGTGGCTGAATATAACAGTGCCGGCCGGGTACAACTGCTGGCGGCTGCTTTATTCAAGCAGGACACGGCAGAAGTACAGCAAATTGTGCGGGAGATGTTTCTTTTTTTCAGAGAAAGGGATTTTCTGTTGAATGAGGTGGTTAAAGCCTGTGAGGAGGTTGCCATCCTGTTGCGTCAGCGGCTGCGCCAAAGCGGACTGACAGAGCTTGATCATGGACGCGGAGAGCCTGTCGATCCGTATGTGTACAATTCATATGAGGCCATCGAGGCGCTGGTGAACGAAGAAATGCTGCATCTGCTCCGGCTTATGGGCAAAAATGGCATGGACAAGTCCTATTGGATCATTGAAAAAGCCAAGAAGTATATGCAGGAGCAGTACAGTAACGAGCTCAAGGCGTTCGAGGTGGCGGCCTGGCTCAAAATTACCCCAAGCTATTTTAGTTATATTTTTAAGCAGAGTACCAGCAAAAGCTTTACCGAATACGTGAACGAGCTGCGCATTGACCATGCGAAGCGTCTGCTTGCTACAACCCATGACAAAGTGTTTGAGATCGCCGACAAGGTGGGCTACAAGGAATATAAGTATTTTGTGTCCGTATTTAAAGCGCATACAGGGATGACACCAAAGGAGTTTCGGGCACTGAATGTTAGACATTGACGGAGGTGCATCAAGGCATGGAAAAGTATAAGGATCATTCACTTTCGGCGGAGGAAAGAACTGCTGATCTCCTTCTCAGGATGACGCTGCAGGAAAAGGTCGGACAGCTCAACCAGCGCATGTATGGCTGGGATGCTTATCGGCGCACAGAAACGGGAACTGAACTGACAGACGAATTTAAGTGGGAGGTGGCTTTCGGCGGCGGGATGGGCGCACTTTACGGGCTGTTCCGCAGCGATCCCTGGTCAGGAGTCAACTATGCGAACGGTATACCTACAATGGATAATGCACAGGTGGCTAATGAGGTGCAGCGATACGTGATTGAGCATTCAAGGCTGGGCATTCCTGTTTTGCTGTCCGAAGAATGCCCGCATGGACATCAGGCGTTGGACGGTACTTTATTCCCCGTTAATATTGGCGCAGGCTCCACGTGGAACCCGGCTCTGCTTGAGCGTGCATATGCCCAGGTCGCAGCGGAAATCCGCGCCAGGGGGGCCCATATCGGTCTGGTGTCGGCACTGGATATCCTGCATGAACCGAGATGGGGCCGTTCTGAGGAGTGCTACGGGGAGGACCCTTACCTGGCGGCTCGGATGACGAAGGCTGTTGTCCAGGGAATGCAAGGGGAAGATGCCAAAGATTTGAAGGCGCCGGATAAGGTTGCTGCTGTACTTAAGCATTTATGTGCACAAGGCGCAGCGCAAGGCGGAATGAACTCCGGTCCGGCGGTGATTGGTGAGCGTGAGCTGCGCGAGATTCATCTGCCGGGTATGCTGGCTGGCGTCCGTGCGGGGGCTGCCGGCTGCATGGCGGCCTACAATGAAATCGACGGCATGCCTTGCCATGCCAACTCCAAGCTGCTTACGGGCATTTTGCGCGATGAATGGGGATTTGATGGAATCGTCATGGCGGACGGCGCCGCCGTTGACCGTCTGCTTGCGCTGACGGAATCCTATGAGGCCGCCGCTGCCTTGGCACTTTCTTCCGGTGTGGATTTAAGCCTGTGGGATAAAGCGTTCACTACTTTGCAGCAGGCGGTTGAACAGGGACTGATTCAGGAGCATTACATAGACCGGGCCGTAGCCCGCGTACTGCTGCTCAAGTTCAGGCTAGGGCTGTTTGATCAGCCTTATGCGGACACCACGCGTGCTGCATCAGTCGTTAAAAGCGAAGCTGCGCGGACAGTTAATTTGCAGTTGGCACGCGAGTCTGTCGTGCTGCTGCGTAATGACGGCAGGCTGCTGCCCCTGGGGGCCAGTGCCCGGCGCATCGCGGTCATCGGTCCGAACGCCGACAGTTTGTATCATCAGCTTGGCGATTATACAAGCGTGCAGCGCAAAGGAACAGGCACGACCGTGCTGCAGGGAATCCGACTGGCGGCTCCCGCCGATACGGAGATCGTATACGCGCGTGGCTGTGGTATCCGTGACGAATCCACGGAGTGGCTGGAAGAGGCTGTGGAGGCGGCGCGCAGCGCAGATGTCGCTGTGCTCGTTGTTGGCGGCAGCAGTGCCCGCCAGTTCGGCGGCGAGTTTGATAACAACGGCGAAGCGATCATCTCTGAAGGAGCTGTCTCGGAAATGGACTGCGGCGAAGGTGTTGATGTAGCCGACTTGAAGCTGGGTGGAATTCAGGAGCGCCTTGTGCGGGAAATACAGTCGACCGGTACACCTGTTGTTGTTGTCGTGATCCAGGGAAGACCCCATGAGCTGACGGCGATTGATGAACATTGCGGTGCGCTGTTGTGCGCCTGGTATCCGGGAACGGAGGGCGGACAGGCGATCGGGGAGATTTTGTTTGGCAAGGTAAATCCGAGCGGCAAGCTGCCGGTTTCGCTGCCGCGTGCGGTCGGTCAGCTGCCCATCTATTACAATCAGAAAAAAACGAGCCGGATCAGGCATTACGCCGATGTAAGCTCGCTGCCTTTATACCCGTTCGGATATGGTTTGAGCTACACCACCTTCCGTTACACCAGTCTGCGTGTACAGTCTGCCTTCATGGCCGTTGCGGAACTGCAGCAGGGGCAGGCTTTCGAGATCAGTGTTGAGGTGGAGAATACCGGGGAAACGGCCGGGGCTGAGACGGCCCAGTTATATATTCAAGCCAGCGGATCGGGCATCACACGCCGCAGGCTTGAGCTGAAGGCGTTTGAGAAAGTATGGCTTGCGCCGGGTGAATCGAAAACGATCACTTTTCTGCTGGATCAGGAGAAGCTGTCAATCTGGAACCGGGACATGGAATTCGCTTTGGAGCCATGCCGGCTTAAAGTCATGGTTGGCACGAGCTCTGCGACTGCTGCGGAACGGGAGCTGGAATTAACGGTAACCGGTTAGACAGCTTTCACACGTCAGAGGCTATAAATCCATATGCAAAAAGAACCTTCATCACCGCTTGACAGGCGGTGTGGAGGTTCTTTGACGTTTTTTTAAAGCTTTACCCAGGCCACCAGCCCGTCGGGCTGATCCGGGTTGATGCCGTGGCGTTCGGCGCTGGCGAGGGCGGCGATTTGCGGGATGAAAATAAACGGGATGCCCCGCACCGCAGCGTCCAGCGGACGGTCTGTCGTGATCGCGAGGTCGACGATGTCCTGCGGCACCGCTTCCGCCCGATCGGCAAAAGCGATGACGGTGGCACCGCGATCCTTGATATCGAGCATCAGGTTGCGCTGATGCTCGATGCCGCTGTCCGACAAGGCCGCGATCACGAGTGTATCTGGGCCAACCGTCACCATCGGGCCATGGCGCACGTCGAGCAGATGGTAGGCATGGGCCTGCGTCTTGGCGATTTCGGTCAAAGCGATCGCGCCCTCGGCGGCCAGTCCCTGCAGCTCGCCGTCCGCCAGCACGACAGCGTTCGTCCAGGCAAAGTTGGAGGCTCGACGGATGTCATTTTCCACCCGTGTCATGTAGGCTTCGCCCTGGTGAATAGCCGCTTGCATGTCTGCGATCAGAAGCTCATCGCCAGCAAGAAAGGCGGCAAGCAGCAGATTGGCTGCATACAGATTGGTAACCGTGCGGGTCTGGCAAACGCTGTCGTCGAAGGCCCAAGGCAGCTCCAGGGCAAAATCAGCCCTCGCAGATAACGGAGAGTCTGCGACACAGGAAATCGACAATACGGGAATGTGCTTTTCCGATTGAATCAGGCGCAGCGCTTCGACGACTTCGCTGGTGCTGCCGGACCGTGACGGAGCGATGGCCAGGGTGCCTGTCAGCATAGGGCGGTAGCGGTTGGCATGGAGCATCAGGTCGCCGGCGGCGAGGGAAAGCGCGGGCAGGCCAGCACGCAAACGGAAGGAGAAAGCGGCCGCCTCACTCAAGCAATAGCTGGACCCGGAACCGACAAAGGTTACGGAGGTGACCGCCTGTTCACGGACAAAAGCGGTAAATTCAGCGCGCTTGGCCACCATATATTCGAAGGTCTGTTGTAAGGCCTTATACTGGCCTTTAATTTCACGATACGTCAAGCTCATAAAAGGAACCTCCCGGAAATAGATTGATATGACGACTCGTGTCAATTTTATAATCATTTAGATCGAAAATGCAATAAAAATGATTAATTAATTCAAATATACGATTTTATAATAAAAAAATGAGCATTTTTTTATTTAATGATTGATTTAATCAAATTAAAAGATTATTATGATCACAAGAACAAGTGTTATCCAATCTTGTTGCAGTCATTTGCATAGTGGAAAGATCCCCCCAAATAACGTGAACGTTGGTGACGGCAGATCAGATCGCATGCAGCTAACGGACTTGAGAGAGCTTATTTGTCTGGAAAGGCAGCATTTGGCCGCACTCTGCACGTGATTACCGGATCGTTCCACTAAGGAAAGGGAGGTGTTAAGCGCGCTCAAATCCGCCGCTATACAGCCAAATAAAGGGTCTCCTAATCAACCTTTTGTACCCGGCATGCGGCCATACCTTTCAAGGGGGAAAAAAAGATATGCCACTGATCTCGTCTACTAAAATGCTGCAAACAGCCCGCAGGGAGAAATACGCGATCCCCGCTTTTAACGTGCACACCCTGGAAATGCTGCAGGCGGTCGTAGAAGCGGCGGTTGAAACGGATTCCCCGCTCATTATTCAAACGACGGTGGGCACGGTCAAACATTTGGGTCCGGATTACATCGCCCATGCGGCTAAAACCGCCGCAGACCGGACAGATCTGCCCATGGCGCTGCATCTGGATCACTGCACTGATTTCCCTACAATCATCCAATGTATACGGGCAGGTTATACCTCGGTTATGATCGACGCCTCCATGTTTCCATTCGAAGAAAATGTAAAGCAAACCTGCAAAGTGATGGAAATCGCCCAGGCTTCCGGTGTGAATGTGGAAGCGGAGCTTGGCAAGGTCGGCGGCGTCGAGGATGACATTGTGGTGGATGAGCGGGATGCTTTGCTGGCCGATCCTGAAGAATGTGCTCTGTTTATTGAACGTACCGATGTAACTACGCTTGCGCCTGCGATTGGCACCGCCCACGGTATTTACAAGGGTACGCCGAACATTGATTTCGAGCGGATTGCGCGCATCGCGGATCGTGTGGAGGTTCCTTTGGTGCTGCATGGCGGGTCGGGCATTCCGGCTGAGCAAATTCATCAGGCGGTCGCGCTGGGCATGGCCAAGGTGAACATTGCCACCGAGCTGCGCATCGCGTTCTCCGACGCGATCAAAGGCGTTTTTACAGAGCATCCTGCGGAAAACGATCCGCGCAAATACATGGTTCCGGCGAAGGAAGCGGTCAAACAGCTTGCTATGGAAAAAATGCGGCTCTGCGGTTCTGTCGGCAAAGCGGGCGTGGCCAGATGATCACCACCGTCACACTCCATGCGGCCATCGACCGGACGTATTATGTTGATAAGTTCAACGTGGGTCAGGTGCAGCGGGTGGCCCGTCAGGTCGATGAACCAGGCGGCAAAGGCAACAATGTCGCCAAGGTGATTCGCCAGCTCGGTGGGGAGGTCACGGCTACTGGCATCATTGCTGGCAGCAATGGCGCGTTTATCGAGAGCAGCCTGACGGACCGGGGCATCCAGACAGCCTTTGTCCATGGACCGGGAGAGTCGCGGGTCTGCCTCAATATTCTGGATGAGTCCAGCGGAACGTCCACCGAGCTGCTCGGGCAAGGACCGGCCATAACCGGCAGCGAAGTTGAAGCGATCAAGCAAAGGGTGCGGCAGCTTGCCCTGCAATCCACCGTAGTTGTGCTGTCTGGCAGTTTGCCCGCCGGTGCACCGGAGGGTTTGTACGCGGAGCTGACCGGCATCGTGCGTTCCACTGGAGCGCGGGCCTTCCTGGATACCAGCGGAAGGGCATTCAGCGCTGCGCTCGACGGAACGTCTCATCTCGACGTAATGCCTCACTTCGTGAAGCCGAACGAGCAGGAGCTATCCGGCTGGTTGGGACACATACCGCAGGAACTTAGCGAGTGGACCCGGGCCGCGCAGATGCTAGCCGACCAGGGGATTGCCGAGGTATGTGTAACACTGGGCAGCCGCGGAGCCGTGGCAATTCTGGACGGAGCAGCGTATCTGGTGACACCGCCGGTCATCCAGCCCGTGAACACGGTGGGCTGCGGCGACGCCTTTGTGGCAGGTATGGCGTATGCGGAAGAACGCGGCGATTCGGCCGCAGACAGACTGCGCACCGCCGCTGCAGCGGCGGCCGCCAATGCGATGTCCGCGAAAGCGGGAGATATCGACTACCGCCATTTCCGGGAATACGAGCGGCAGGTGCAGATTACAGCTTTGTGAAGAGCCCTGCAAGCGGGTTCATTTCGGCGTATTGCAATCCATCCTTCCATCCTCCACAATAGAGCTAACACGGGTTGTAACGGCCCAGATATATCAAAGGAGAGACATATGCAATATTCAAAGGGTGAACTTCGCAGAGCGAAAACACTGGAACTGATCAAATCGCGTGGAAAAATATCGGTGCAGGAGATTGTTGAGGCCATCGGCTGCTCGGAAGCGACCGCTAGGCGTGACCTGGACGTACTAGAGAAAGCGGGCGGCATTATCCGCACGACCGGTGGAGCCATTTACGAAGGGGCGCTGATGTCGTCGGCCGCAGAACTGCCCTTTGCCGCCAAGCATGATTTCAAACGGCAGGATAAGGAGCGGATTGCCGAAGCTGCGGCTGCCCTGGTCCAGGAAGGGGACATTATCTGCCTCACCGGGGGAACTACGACATTTTTTATTGCGAAAGCGCTGAAAAAACACCGGAATATCACGATTGTCACCAATGCGGTGAACATTGCTTTTGAGCTGGCCGATGCGGAAGATATTCAGGTGGTGGTGATCGGCGGCGTGATGCGGGCCAAGAGCTACGAGCTGAGCGGTCCGCTGGCGGAGAACGTGATCGATAAAATCAACATTACCAAAATGTTTCTTGGGGTGGACGGAGTGTCTCTCAATCACGGGTTTACGATGCACTCCGAGCTTGAAGCACGTATTGCCCAATTAATGATGGAACGTTCCAGCGAAGTATATGCTGTATTCGATCAAAGCAAGCTGGAGAAGAGCGCTTTGTTTACCATTACTCCCCTGAATCAGGTGACAGGGGTAATTACGAATAAACAGCCGGAGGGATGGTTTGAGCAAGCGTGCCGGGAGCAGCGGATTGCCGTACATACACCTATGGACCACACTGCTTTTATTTAATGGCTTCGGCTTCATGGCGCTTATCCTCAAGCAATCTCCCCTTCATATGCTGGTTAATTTGCAGGATTAGGGGGATATGCAAATGCGGTTTTCCAAGTTTATGCTGATCATCATGGCGGTTTGCGTTGTATTCGCTGCAGCGGGGTGTGGAGGCCCTTCCACTTCCGGCGGCGATACATCCGCAGACCCGCAAGGCAAGGTGAAACTTGTCTTTTGGAGCCATCAGGAAGACGCAATTGTAAACGCATACAAAAAGCTGGTCGTCAAATATCAGGATGCACACCCTGATGTAACCATCGAGTATCAAACCTTTCCGTATGACGTGTACAACCAGAAGCTAAAGGCTTCATTCTCCGCGAAACAACCGCCCGATATCGCCGAGTTTTTTGGCACATGGGTTCCCGAATATTCCAAGAACAATCTGCTCGTTGAAATCCCTGATAGTGAAAATGTAAAAAAAGCCTACTATGACGCGCCTCTTGGCGGGTATATGCGGGATAACAAGCTGTACGGGCTGCCGCTGGAATACAACATTGAAAATGGCGGCATGCTGATTCATCCGCAAATACTGAAGCAGCAAGGCTTCGATCAGCCGCCGTCCACCTGGGCGGAGCTTGTGGATTATGCCCGAAAACTGACCGTGCGTGAAGGTGATGTCGTTAAGGTCAAAGGCTTTGATTTTGTATCGTCGGACAATATTACATTTACCTTTTTGTCGCTTATCTTGCAGCAAGGGGCAAGCTTCTGGGGAGAAGGCGGACATGTGAATTTCAATACTCCGGAGGCGCGGACGGCGATGTCGGCCCTGGTCTCGCTTGTGGCTGATGACAAAGTCACGGATTTGACCGCGTTTGGCGGGGAGCTGGATACCTCCGATCATTTCTTTCGTGGCAACTCGGCCATGACCTACCGTGGCCCTTGGACGATTTCTGCGGGAATCAACAACTATAAGGTTAGCGATTTTGAATATGTGCCAGTGCCGTCCTTTACGGACAGCCCGCCTGTCTTTGCCGCCGAATCCGGCTGGGGCCTTGCGGTGGCGAAGCAAAGCAAGCAGCAGGAGGCTGCGCTGGATTTCATCCAGTTCATCTCGGAGAAGGACAACCTTGAGGCGTGGAATACGGACACCTTTACCGTTCCGGCCAAAAAAGAAATCGCCGAAGACCCGGCATTCCAGAGCAGCAATCCTTATATGAAAACCTCGCTGGCAGTGCTGCCGTTAGGCCAATGGATCGGCCCCGTGGCCGACCGGGATCACTTCTTCAAGCAGGTCAACGACAACTTTCAGTTGATGGTCAGCGGACAACTGAGTGTGGAGGACGGATTGGCGAACATCGAAAAGGCTATCAATGATAGCCAGGATCAACATAAGTGATAAGGGGGCTCGGGCATGAGTGTTGCTGTACCAACCGACAAGGCGAAGGGGCTTAAAACAGCGGGAAAAGCGGCGGGGTACAGGGCCAAACGGCGGTTTATCATCCTATCACTGGTGCCGATTCTGCTCCTGTTCGGGGTGTTTGCTTTTCTTCCCATCGCGTGGAGCCTTGGTTTGTCTGTATTCAAGTATGACCCGCTCAGCTCAAATGCGGTGTTTGTGGGAGCGGAGAATTATGTCCGCATGCTGCAGGACGCTGTTTTTCTAAAGTCGTTATGGGTCACGTTCAAGTTTGTCATCATCACCGTGCTGGCCAATATCGTCATTACGCTGCTGATCGCTGCGGCCATTCAGCGGGTCAGCATCCCTTGGCTTAAAAATTTGTTCCGGACGCTGTTCTTTCTGCCAACGATCGCACCACTCGCGGGCACGGCCATTGTATGGAGCACGATGTTTAATTACAACAACGGCTTGTTCAACATGGTGCTGGCTAAGCTGCATATGGCCCCGATCCAGTGGCTGAGCGATCCGCATTATGCGCTCTACTCTGTCATTTTGATGACCCTGTGGGCCGATATTGGCTATAACATCGTTCTGTTCATCGCCGGGCTGGATTCTATTCCCGATATGTATTATGAAGCGGCGATTCTGGAGGGCGCGGGCCGGGGGCATATCTTTTTCCACATCACTTTGCCGCTGCTGCGCAGAACGTTGCTGTTCGTCTCCGTGACCACCGTCGTTTCCTATTTTCAGGCCTTCCCGCAATTCCAGATCATGACCAAAGGGGAACCCTTCAACGAGACACGTGTGCTGGCGCTGCACATTTATGACCAGGCCTTCTCCAACTCGAATATGGGATACGCCTCCGCGATGGCGACTGTGTTTCTTATGATCATTCTGCTCGTGACTTTGCTGCAGCTGAGATGGGGACGTACGCAGTGGGAACATTGAGAGGGGGAAAAGAAGCTTATGCCGCATAAACGCAGTGTCTGGGATGGGGTGCTGATCGCTGTACTGGCAGTGGCAGCTTGTATCATGCTGCTGCCTTACGCCTGGATGGTGCTGTCTTCGCTGAAGAGTAATATGGAGATCGTGTCAGGCTCTGGCGGTTTTTTTCCCAGACAGCCCAGCCTTGAGGGATACCGGACGGTTTTCCGTGATGCGCCGTTTGTCACGTGGTTGTTGAACAGCCTGGTGACCTCGGTCATCATCACGGTGATCACCTTGTTCACCAGCTCGCTGGCGGGCTATATTTTTGCCAAACATCAATTTAAAGGGAAGAGGCTGCTGTTCATCCTGATCCTGGCGACGATGATGATTCCGTTCCAGGTAATTATGGTTCCGACCTATCTGATCACGTCCGAGCTCGGATTGGTTAACAGTTTGATGGCAATTATTTTGCCTAATCTGGTCAGCTCCTACGGCGTGTTCCTGGCCAAACAGTTCATCGAGGAAATCCCGCAGGATCTGCTGGAAGCCGCGAGAATAGACGGCGCTGGCGAGTTCAGGCTAATGCTGCGCATCATTTCGCCGCTCATCATGCCGATGCTGTCGGCGCTGGGCATATTTACGTTCATGAACTCGTGGAACAACTACCTGTGGCCGCTGATCGTGCTGAATGATGAGAGTAAAATGACCGTTCCGCTCGCCTTGGTCTATTTTAACGGAACCCACCAGGTCAATTACAATGTCGTCATGTCTGCAGCGGTTCTGATTACGATACCGGTTATTATGGTGTTCCTGATCTTCCAGAAGCAATTCATTAAAGGCTTGACCATGACAGGCATGAAATAAGGGGCGAGGAGAAGAGCTATGACGAAAATTTCAATTATCGGTGCAGGCAGTGCGTTTACCCGTGAAATCGCGATGGATATCCTTCTGATCGAAGGGTTGGAGGGCGGTACGATCGCCCTGGTCGATATCGACGAGCGGCGGCTTGAGCTGGCGCGCAGGCTGGTGCTCAAGATCGTAGAAATGACGGGGAAGAAGTGGGAGGTCATTGCTTCTACGGACCGTAGACAGGTCATCGGTGGTTCCCGTTTCGTGATCAACCAGATTGAGGTTGGCGGGCTGGAGACGGTGCGATACGAATATGAAATTCCGCTGAAATACGGGGTCAAGCAATGTATCGGCGATACGCTGGGGCCGGGAGGCCTGTTCAAGACGCTGCGCACCCTCCCCAGTTGGATCGAGATCGTCCGGGACGTTGAGGAGCTGTGCCCGGACAGCATGATTTTGAACTATACCAATCCGATGTCTGCGGTAACCCTGCTGACTTCCCGCATCACGGACATTCCTGTGGTCGGTCTCTGCCATTCCATCCAGAATACGTCCGCTCAACTGGCGGAATACGCTGGGGTTCCGTATGAAGAGATGCACTGGAGGGCAGGCGGCATCAACCACATGTCCTGGTTTGTGGAGCTGTCCCACGCCGGGCAAGACCTGTATCCGGTTCTGCTGGAAAAAATACAGGACCACGAGCTGCTGCGCCAGGATCCGGTCCGTTTTGACGCGATGAAGTATTTGGGAGCCTTTGTCTCGGAATCGAGCGGCCATTTCTCGGAGTATATTCCGTATTACCGCAAACGCGAGTCACTCATCGATGTGCACTGCAGCACCGGTTATAACGGGGCGACGGGCTTTTATGCCGACAACTGGCCGATTTGGCGCAAAGAGAACGATGAGCAGATCGCCCAACAGCTCGCAGGTACGCTGCCGCTCGAAATGCAATCCAGCAATGAATATGCGGCTGTCATTATCGAAGCTGTATTGAAACACGAGCCAAAGGTCATTTATGGCAACGTTCCTAACCGGGGACTGATCGAAAATCTGCCGTCAGACGGCGTGGTTGAGGTGGCCTGTCTCGTTGACCAGAGGGGCGTTCAGCCTACCCGCTTCGGTAAACTCCCTGAGCACTTGGCTGCACTGTGCCGCTCGAACATGGCCTTTTTCGATCTGGCTGTAGAAGCCGTGCTGAAGAGTGACAAGGAAATGGCCCGCCATGCCTTGATGGTGGACCCGTTGACGGCAGCCGTATGCTCGCTGGATGAAATCGGCAGCATGTTCGAAGAGCTGTATGAGGCGGAGCAAGGTATTGTTCCGGTATTGACATGATGCGGCCTCAGGAGGGGGCAAAGCCCGTCGTTGTTGTCGCCGGGGAGCTCAACGTGGACATTATTGTGTCTGGGAATGATGTTATGCCGGAATGGAACCGGGAAAAGATGGTCGACGGCTTCGAGGTCGTGCTCGGTTCCTCCTCGGCGATCACAGCCTGTGCGCTGGCCAGCCTTGGAGCGGATGTGCGGTTCGTCAGCGTGGTAGGGGACGACGATTTTGGCACCTTCTGCACGGGCGAGCTGCAGCGCATGGGTGTCAACACAGAGCACGTCACCCGGCTGCCGGGCATCAAGACAGGCGTGACCCTGTCCTTATCCACGCCTGCCGACCGGGGATTGTTAACCTACGCTGGCAGCATTCCGCTGTTGACGCCGGACTACATCCCCGAGACGCTGCTGCGGCAGACCCGCCACCTGCATTTTGGCTCCTATTATTTGCAGGACGGCATGAGGCCTCACTGGCTGGAGCTCTTTAAAAAGCTGCGTGCGGATGGGATCAGCACGTCCTTTGATACAGGCTGGGATGTGGCCAATCAATGGGATCGTGAGGGAATCAGTGCGCTGCTGGCGGAAACGGAGTTGTTCATTCCGAGCGAGGATGAGCTGCTGCATATTTTTCCAGCCGATCGGGTCGCTAGTGTGCTTGAATCTATGCTTCCGCCTGTGGCGGGTTTGGTGGCAGTCAAGCAAGGCTCCAGAGGCGCTTCGCTGCGCGAGCCTGACGGAAGTGTGATATCGGCAGCGCCTTATGTGGTGACCCCGGTGGATACGACGGGAGCGGGAGACTGCTTCAATGCGGGAATCATTTACGGTTATCTGCTCGGCCGCCGTGGCGAGGAGCTGCTGCGATTTGCCAATGCATGCGGGGCGCTGTCAACGCTTGGGGTTGGAGGCACCGGTAGTCTGCCGACGGTGGAGACCGCCTTACGTTTGCAAGCTGGGCATGGTCAGTGAAGGCGGGACACGCTCAGTGAAGACGGGTTATCATGTACGAATCCAAATTGGACGATGGGGGTTGAGGGATGATGTTGAAGCTCGGGAAAATGCTGCTGGCAGGTATAAGTTTGATGGTGGGTATTGGTCTGGCATCTGAACATGTGCAGCCTGCTGCCGCCTCTGCGGCGGGTGCTGAATATTATGTGGCGACGAGCGGCAGCGATACCAATGCGGGTACGAGTGCTGCACCGTGGAAGACGCTGCAGCATGCGGCTGACGTGGCTCCTGCGGGCAGCACGGTTTATGTGCGAGGGGGCGTGTACAATGAGAAGCTGAAGATCACCCGTTCCGGCTCTGCTTCGCAAGGCCCTATCGTGTTTAGCAACTATGACAATGAGACGCCAATCATTGACGGCAAGGGGCTTCCGGTCAGCGGTTCTGAAGGGCTGGTCGAGCTGGCCGATGTGAATTACGTTACCGTGCAGGGGTTTGAAATCCGCAATTTTACTACAGCTTTCAAGAATGCGGTGCCTGTGGGCATCTATGTTCATGGAGCGGGCGGCTTCATTAATCTGTCCAACAACAAAGTTCATGATATCCAAAACACAGCCACCCCGAGCGGCAGTGATCGGCTGGGGCGGGACGCCCATGGCATCGCCGTGTACGGAACGAAAGCTCCCGATGCGATTCACGACCTTACGATTGACGGCAATGAGCTGTTTAATCTCGTGCTGGGCTCCAGCGAAGCGCTCGTTTTGAACGGCAACGTGGACGGTTTTATGGTGAGCAATAACCTCGTGCACGACAACGATAATATCGGGATCGATCTGATCGGCTTTGAGGGCACCGCGCCGAATACTGCTTACGATCAGGCACGCAACGGCTTGGTGAAGGGCAACCGGGTGTACAACAACTCTGTTAGCAATAACCCGTCTTACGCGAAAGACGACAACTCGGCTGGCGGCATCTATGTGGATGGCGGCAAGGACAGCGTGATCGAGCAGAACTACAGCTACAATAACGATATCGGCATCGAAATTGCCTCCGAGCATGCCGGCAAGTCTACCAGCAATATTACGGTGCGCAGCAACGTGATTTATAACAACCGGCTGACAGGCATCGCCATAGGCGGTTACGACGACGAGCGTGGTTCAACGGTAAACTGCAAGATCGTGAACAACACAGTGTACAAAAATGACACTTTGAACGATTATAACGGTCAGCTCCTCGTGCAGTATGATACGAAAAATAACGTGATCAAGAACAATATTTTCGTGGCCAACTCCACAGATGTGCTGATCTACAATGAATACACCAAAAACTCCGGCAACGTGGTGGATTATAATTTGTATTTTGCTCCTGGCGGCAGCGCCGATGCCACCTGGACCTGGAAAAATAAAGAGTACACGGGCTTCGCCGCGTACAAATCGGGAACAGGCAACGATGGACATTCTTTGTTTGCCGATCCTAAATTCGTGAATGCGGCAGGTGGCGACTTCCATCTGCAGTCTTCGTCCCCAGCGATCGATGCCGGGCACACGGACAGCGCCATCATCGGAACGCAGGATATTAACGGGGAACCCAGAGTGCAGGGAGCTGCTGTAAATATCGGCGCCGACGAGTAAGCTCATATGCAATGAAATCTAGTGGGGCTGTCCCAAAAGTCATGAAAATGGCTTAGGGCAGCCCCCTTTTCAATTTTGTTAAGCCAGAAGATTGCGATTTCCGGTTGTTCTTTTTAAGTTGGGGGATGCACAAAAGCAGCGGAGAGAACGAAGCAATTCCGGAAAAGCGGAGCGGTCACCTTTGGCCCGGAGGGTCAACAGTGATGGAGGAATGCTTCGTTCTCGGAGCGTCTCACCCACGCACGAAACACGCACGAAAAGAGTGCCCCGGTCAAGAGCCTTTGGGGACACCCACACTGTTTATTCGCTTGGCCGGATAATCCGGATTTTCAAATACAGTTATTATATCGTTGAACACGATCACAATGTTGTGTATTGGTCGGAATACGACCAAGGGGGGACATTTTGCAGCATTGGAAGCTCCTGATTCCCCCTTTCGGACATGCACCTTCGTACAATTGACCTGGGGTTATAAGCAGATCTATAATTTGAATGAATAATTGTTTATTAAAATATTGGAGGGATTTTTCATGCGTTTGGAAGGGAAGGTTGCGGTCGTTACGGGCTCAGCATCGGGGATGGGAAAAGAGATTGCGACATTATTTGCAAAAGAAGGTGCAAGTGTTGTTGTTTCAGACCTGAACATGGAAGGCGCGGAAGCGGTTGCCGCAGCAATTAAAGCAGCAGGCGGATCTGCAATCGCAGTCCAGACCAACGTTGCCGACCTGAATGATATTAACGCGATGATCGATACAGCCGTTAATGAATTCGGCACCCTTGATATTTTGGTAAACAATGCCGGCATTATGGATAACATGGCGCCTGTAGGAGATGTGGACGACGAGAAATGGGATTTTATATTTGATGTGAATACGAAAGGCGTTATGCGTGCGATTCGCAAAGCGATTCCGATTTTCCTGGAAAAAGGACAAGGAGTGATTATAAATACGGCATCTACAGGCGGCTTCAGCGGTGCGCATGCAGGCGCTGCTTATACCGCTTCGAAGCATGCGGTAGTCGGCATTACGAAAAACACCGGTTTCATGTATGCTCAAAAAGGCATCCGATGTAATGCCATTGCACCAGGAGCGACAGCGACCAACATTTCTTCAACGATGCATAACTTGAATGAGTTTGGCGCTTCCCGAACGAAGGTTACACAAGGCGTAATTCCTCGTGTAGGACAAGCGGAAGAAATCGCAAAAGTAGCTCTTTTCCTGGCTTCCGACGAATCGAGTTTTGTAAACGGGGCTGTGATCGCCGCTGACGCCGGTTGGACGGCAGGCTTCTAATTCTGGCGCATTCGCTTGCAGCGCTCAAATGCTTGTGTTGAATTCAAGGCTACCAGCAGTTCGTTGCTGGTAGCCTTTTCGGATTCGGCGAAAGCGGCAGCGGTTTTTAACTGTAGCCCCCAAGAGCTATTTTGCAGAGCGCCGATTTCGTGGTATGTTGGATGAAGGGAATTTCACAATAAATACTCAAGATGGGATCTGTTAAATGATGACCAAAATCATTACGAAATGGTGGCCTTTGTTGGTTCTCGGACTGGCAGTTATAGTAGTGATAACAGGCTTACTGTTTTATTTAAAAAACACCTCCGTGTTGGACAAGCAGCAAGTCACGCAGAAAGAGGATTTGGCCAATTATGAAATTGTAACGATTAAAGTGGAGAACGACAGCTTCACCCCTGCTCATATCGAGGTGAAGGAAGGCGTGCCTACAAAAATCAATTTCAAAAAAATGACCAACTTAACACACATTAGAAGTATAGTATCGCAGGATCTTGATATGTTTGTATATTTAGAGAATGAAGATAATTACTTTACGGTTGATGAAACTTTGAAGCTGGGAACCTATAATTTTAATTGTGGAATGTATATGACCTATGGCACGATCACAGTGAAATAAAACGTTCATGAAGGCTACTGGCAACCCACTGCTAGTAGCCTCTTTACTTATGATGACCTCTAAAGGAAAGATGGGCAACGACAGCGAGTCCTCTAGTTCTCAAGGGTTTCAAAATTACATAAAAGTTTATAAGACACCCTAAGTTTGAAAGGGCTTACAATTGGTTAATGATTTGTAGATGCTTTGACACAAAAACGCTTACATACGAATGGATTCTAGTGTACTCCATTACAGTACAAGGAGGAATTTATTTGAACAACAAGCGAATGACGTACAGCGAAGCTGCCAAAACGGAGACCTTCCGGAACCTGATGGCAAAGAAAAAAAGGTTCATTATTCCGCTTTCCGTGTTTTTTCTGGCATTTTACTTTACCCTTCCGATCTTGACGTCCTACTCCGATGTATTGAATCAAGCGGCTTTCGGCTCCATCACTTGGGCATGGGTGTTTGCATTTGCCCAGTTTATTATGACCTGGGTGCTGTGCTATTTATACTCCAGGCAGTCGGTCAAGTTCGACGCCATGTGCAATGAGCTTAGAGCGCAAACCATTCAAGATGAAAAGAGGGCGGATCAATGATGAATACGGCATTTTTCCTGTTCCTCGTTATTGTTCTCGGTACCCTCGTCATCACCTATTATGCCTCCAAAAAAACAAAAACCGCCAGCGAGTTTTACACCGCCGGAGGAGGATTGACCGGTTGGCAGAACGGGCTGGCCATCGCAGGGGATTACATGTCTGCGGCTTCCTTCCTGGGGATCGCAGGCATGATTGCGCTGTTCGGGTTTGACGGATTTTTCTATAGCATCGGTTTCCTGGTCGCTTATCTGGTCGTGTTGTACATCATTGCAGAGCCCTTGCGCAATTTGGGTAAATACACGATGGCCGACATGATTGCCGCCCGCTTCGATAATAAGAAAATCCGCGGTGTCGCCGCTCTGAACTCCATCGTGATCTCCATTTTCTATATGATTGCCCAATTGGTCGGTGCAGGTGCATTGATCCAGCTTTTGATCCCCGGCCTTGATTATACAACTTCCGTACTTATTGTCGGTGTTTTAATGACTGTTTATGTTGTTTTTGGCGGCATGACGGCGACAAGCTGGGTACAAATCATTAAATGTGTTCTCCTCATCGCAGGTACCTTCATCATTTCGCTAATCGTCTTCGCCAAGTTTGATTTCAACATCGCTCATATGTTTCATGAAATGCGGACGTCAACGCCGCTCAAGGAAGCCTTTCTGCATCCGGGTAATAAATTCGCCGACGGGCTGGATACCCTATCGCTGAATCTGGCACTGGTGCTGGGAACCGCAGGGCTTCCGCATATTTTGATCCGCTTTTTTACGGTCAAAGATGCGCCGACGGCGAGGAAATCCGTAGTTGTCGCTACATGGATCATAGGGGTGTTTTATGTGCTGACCCTGTTTCTTGGTTTCGGTGCTGCCGCTTTCGTAGGGGAAAGTGCGATTGTGGAAGCCAACGCCGCAGGCAACATGGCCGCACCGCTGCTTGCCAGGGCCCTCGGCGGGGAATTTCTGTTCGCCTTTGTGTCAGCCGTTGCCTTCGCCACTATTCTGGCAGTAGTCGCCGGTCTGGTATTGTCTGGGGCATCTGCCTTCGCCCATGATTTTTACGGTCATATTATCCGCAAGGGCCAAGCACAGGAAAAGGAGCAGGTAAAAGCAGCCAAACTGGCTTCTGTCGGAGTTGCCGTGATATCGATTTTGCTGGCGTTGTTTGCCCAGAAGCTCAATGTCGCCTTTCTGGTTGCGCTTGCTTTTGCCGTCGCCGCCAGTGCGAACCTGCCTGTACTCGTTTTTACGGTATTTTGGAGAAGATTTAATACCGCAGGAGCGGTTACAGGCATGCTGGTCGGTTTATTGAGTGCGCTCATTCTTGTCGCGGTCAGTCCCAACGTATGGAATCCGGTTGAGGGGAAAGCGATCCTTGTAGGCACGCCACTGATCTCGCTCACCAATCCGGGCATTATTTCGATACCATTGGGATTTTTGGGAGCTTTCGCAGGAACCTATTTCTCATCCAGACGGGATGATGTGAAATTCGATGAGATTCTGGTAAAAGCAAATACCGGGATTCAGGACCTGAATTCGTAGGCTTTCATTTTTAAGTAAAGAAAAAGACGACTCTCATTCGGAAATACGCGAATGAGAGTCGTCTTTTGTATCAGCCGTATTTAGTTAAAGCGTTATTTGCGAACGGAGAGTATGAACTTCTCCAGCGATCCTTTTACAATGCCTGTGATTTAGTATCGTTAATTCTGCAATCCTCTGAGCAATAGCCTCCATGAGCCTCAAGACAATCATCACAGCACAGATGCTGAGCGTGGCACGTATCATCTGCACAATTGATATAACGATCAGTCGGGCTGCCACAGTGATGACATTTACCAATCGTGATATCTTCATCCGTCTGGTTGACCCGTACGGAAATACGCTCGTCAAAAACGTACATTTTACCATCAAATAAACGGCCTTGTACCTCTGGATCTTTACCGTAAGTCACAATGCCTCCGTCCAGTTGCGCGACATTGGTGAATCCTTCATTGATCAGGACACCGGTTAACTTCTCGCATCGAATACCACCTGTGCAGTAAGTGAGAATAGGCTTGTCCTTGGCGTCCTGTAAATGGGTGCGAATCCATTCAGGGAATTCACGGAAGGATTCAACATCAGGCCGTATGGCATTCCGAAAATGACCGAGATCATACTCGTAATTATTTCTTCCGTCCAGGACAATGATATCTTCATTTTGGAGTTGCTCATAAAACTCTTGAGGTGATAGCCGTTTACCGCTGGTTACGTTAGGATCTAGCGGGGTGTCATATTTTAAGGTCACCAATTCCTGCTTAGGGCGTACAAAGAGTTTTTTGAAGGCATGCTGCCCGGCTTCGTCGATTTTAAAAATCATATCCGAAAACAGCGGATGCTGCTGCATGTAATGCATGTAAGCCTCTGTTTGCTCAATCGTTCCGGACAACGTTCCGTTGATGCCTTCTTCAGCAACTAAAATTCTTCCTTTAATTCCAAGCTGCGTGCAGTATTCAAGATGCTCCTTGGCGAAGGTCTCATGCTCGGGAATCGTTACATATTTATAATAAAGCAGAATTCTGTAAGAATTACTATTTTCCATTCTGTACTCTCCTTGCTAGTCTGGTCGTTGCTAAAGTAAATGCTAGATAAATAAGCATCACTTAGAATGCTAAGCCACATTCAGAGCTTAGTCAACATTTTTGTTTATAAAGTATTATGCATTTCCAGTTAATAACGGTTGTCCTTACATGATAGGGAATTTATAATGCGACGAAAGGAGGGAGTTATGCTTTTCTTTAAAAAATCGTTGTTGCTTTTGATTACCGTGTGCGCATTGGTGTTTTCTTGGGTACCCGGTGCGGCAGAGGCCGCTCCGGTGCTGAAAGCCGGTAGTGCAAACGGAGATGTCTGGGATCTTCAGTATCGCTTAAAGACGCTCGGTTATTATACTGTGGATTTGGACGGCAGCTATGGCAGCCACACGTTGAATGCTGTCCGCAAATTTCAGCGGGACTACGGGATCACACCTGATGGAGTCGCAGGTGAGCAGACCTGGAGGCAGCTAAAAAGAAACAGTCTGAATAGATACGAAATGGACATGATGGCTAAAATTATATACAGTGAAGCACGTGGTGAACCGTACGAAGGGCAGGTTGCGGTTGGCGCGGTGGTCATGAACCGCATTCAATCCCCGTTATTTCCTGACTCGATTGAAGAGATCGTATTTCAGCCCGGCGCCTTTACGGCAGTGGCTGACGGACAATACTGGCTTGTCCCGAACCGTACCGCTTATTTGGCTGCATCGGACGCGGTGCGCGGCTGGGACCCGAGCGGCGGCTCATTGTATTATTTCAATCCGGACACAGCTACAAGCAAGTGGATTTGGACGCGTCCGCAAAACGTGAAAATCGGTAAACACATTTTTGCTGATTGAACTAAAAACAGAGAGCAGGGTATCTCACAACCGTTACGGTTGGTACCCTGCTCTTTTTCTATCGTCTCTTTCACTATACCAGGTATTTACTTTGCAATCGCGTTATTTCATCCGCTGTGATGCCGAGCCCATCATGAAGGTATTGATCCAGGGAACCGTACACCTCATCAATGGCATCCAGCGCGGCCTCGATAAAGGCTGCCTTCACCGTCGGCAAAATGCCCTGCATCACAATTTGCAGCTAGCTTGCACCTGTGGCCCGCATCGCTTCGAGCACCCCTTTATCGATTTCCTCAATCGATTGAGAATGGCTACCTGCAGAGATTCGATCGCTGCAAGAAGTGCATGGTGCGGCTGCTTCCGTGTCTGATTTGGAGTGGTTGCAAGCTTTATGGGGTCGCTGTTAAGATGAGTGAAAAAGGCAATGCAGGCAGGAAAGTCCCGTCTGGAATCGGAAGGTTATGTCACTTCACTTAAGAATCGTGGGATTTTGGTTAAAGAGCTCAACGGAAAGATGTTTCTTGACCTGATTTGCAACGCAGGGATTATTCCTCGGCGCAGGACATTGTGCTGTCGTTAGCCCGGATTTCGAAAGAAAAAATGTTGGCTTCCGGATACTTCTAAGCAGAGGACTGCTTAACCGCTTGCTGCATCGGAAACCACGGTAAAGGGGATAGGTGCATGAATTCAGTTTTAGAACCATATGTACAAGGTCTGAAAATATCCGAAGACCTGGAAACTGATATCAAGTCTTTCTTTTTAGTGCACGATGACATCGAAACTCTAGATCATACACTCAAGGTTGCGAATGAAGCGGAACGGGTGGCAAAGCTGTATGGGTTGCATCCAGGCAAGGCTAAACAAGCAGGACTATTACATGATATTAGTAATGTAGTTCCGGTAAGCGATATGATGCATGTCGCAGAAGAGTTATCCCTAGATATTCTGGAGGAGGAGCATCTATATCCGCAAATTATTCATCAGAAGCTATCTAAGGCTATGGCTGCGGAAATCTTTAATATCCGGGACCGTGAAGTATTAGAGGCGATCGAATGCCATACAACGCTAAAGCCTCAATCAGGCATGCTGGATAAAGTGCTGTTCATCTCAGATAAGATCTCCTGGGAGCTCCCGGGTGAACATTCGTATTTACTCGATATTAGAGACAAGGTAAATGATCGGAAACTGATTGAGGGAATACTGATCTATTTAAATCATGTTTGGGAACAACGCGACCAGCTTAAACTGGTACATCCATGGCTTATTTCTGCAAGAGAAGAATTATTGCTTGTCCCATAGGATTGAGGTGCATGAATGCTTTTGAAATGGATAGCATGCTCAGTCCCGGATCGGATACGCTATATATCTGAGAATTCCGAACAGGGTTCTTTTGTACACCTTGAACTGTTGAATAAATCCCTGGTGCAATTTGAAAGCAAAATCATAATAAAAGATGACCAGCAGAAAAAAATCCATCTGGATATAGAGTTGGAATCCTCCTGGATAATATGGAAAAACAAATCCACACAGCAATAATACACTTAGATCTTCACAATCTCTTCACAAGTTATGTTTAAAATTTTAATAAGCGTAAAACATAATTTGATGAAGGAGAGATGTTTCGTGCACATGAATCAGAAAAAAATGATAACGATACTGCTTATCGTCTTCATGATTGGGTTAAGCGCATGCGGAGACAGATCTACTGACAATGCCTCCCCGCAAGGAGAAATGAATCATGCAGGCATGGAAATGGACCACTCCGGCAGCGGCGAAGTTCCGGAGGGGCTCAAAGAGGCGCAAAACCCGCGATTTGCAGTAGGGAGTCAGGCCGTGATTAACGCCGACCATATGCCAGGCATGAACGGTGCCGAAGCAACCATCGTAGGGGCATATGATACAATAGCCTATACCATAGCTTATACTCCAACCACAGGCGGGGAGAGGGTAACCAATCACAAATGGATTATTCATGAAGAGATTGAAAATGCCAGTGATGCTCCATATGAGCCGGGAGCGGAGGTCACCATCACGGCTGACCATATGGAAGGGATGAAAGGAGCGGTCGCCACCATTGAATCCGCCGAGCCCACGACAGTGTATATGGTTGATTACGTCCCCGCTACGGGAGGAGAAAAGGTAACCAATCATCAATGGGTGACCGAAAGCGAGCTGTCAGATCAATAAGAAGTTTAAAACAAAGACCGCCCTCACCATGTTGGAATGGAGGAGGCGGTCTTATTCTATTATATTCAGGCGAGACCGTAAACCAACAGCACAAGACTGATAATCGGCGCGGATAAGCCCATTGTTGTTTGCAGATAAGGCGTAATATACGCATAGATTGTAAATTGCCCCGTCATCTGCAGAATGGAAACCAAATGGGCAGAGAGAATCTTGGGGCTTTTCAACGTACCAAGCTGTTCCCATCCTTCTCCCGATACAGAATCATACCGGCATGATAGAGAATACCGTCCCGAAAGTCGCCGTCCGCAGTGAAGCCTGTATCATCCACATAATCGATATGGTTTCCTGTAATTGTATAGCTGCCTCTATAAGCGCTTGTTCTGTTGCCCCGTGCCTCGTCATAGCGGCCATTCGGCAGGAGCTCATGACGGATATAACCGTCCGCGGTGACCCACATCCCAACATAGGTGTTGGCATTTTCCATGTTCATTTTACTACCAGCATTGTTTTTCATGTGAATCTTCTCCTTTATAATGTTGTTGATTGCTTGCAACCGATAAGGATATTATGGAGCAATTGCAAATCTGGCCGATAGAAGATTCATGGCAAAAGATTGCTCAATCCTCTCAAGCTGCTAACGAAAATTAGGAAAAAGGTTATAATAATTGTAGTAAACCGATCTGACGTGGAAGGTGGGGAAGACGTGCCAGAAACAACAAGCCTTGTACAAAAACAGAAGGACCTAGCAGCACTTATTGATCGCTTCTCATTCGGCGAAGGGGTTCACCCGACGGATATACCATCCTTGTACTGCCTACGCAGCTCGCAGGTCACCGAGCCGATCTACAGAGTTCATGAACCTGCTTTATGCATCATTGCCCAGGGAAGAAAAGAAGTCATGCTGGCAGAGGAGAGATATCTATACGGGCCTTCGGACTATCTGGTGGTTTCGGTCGATTTACCTGTATCGGGGCAGGTTATTGAGGCTTCTTCCGATGTGCCCTATCTGTGCTTCAGGCTTGATTTTAACCCTGGTCAAATTGTAGAGCTGCTGGAGGAGTCCGAGCTGCGGTCCGCTCAGTCCGGCGAATCCAAGCGTGGACTGTTTATCAGCCAAACAAGCTCTTCCCTCCTTGATGCTGCGATAAGACTTGTCCGGTTACTAGAGACACCCGAGGACATTCAAGCTTTAGCACCGATGTATATTCGTGAAATACTGTACAGGGTCTTAAAGGGGCAGCAGGGGGATATGCTGAAGCAGATTGCGGTGGAGGGAAGTGGCGCCTACCGGATCAAAGAGGTTATTGAGCGCATCAAGGAGAGTTATGCTCAGCCGCTGCGGATCGAAGAGCTGGCCGAACTGGCCAATATGAGTCCTTCATCCTTGCACAGACATTTTAAAGAAGTCACAGCCATGAGCCCTCTGCAATATCAGAAAAGAATCAGGCTGCAGGAAGCGCGCCGTATGCTGTTATCCGAGTCCGCCGATGCAGCGGATACTGCTTTTCAGGTAGGCTATGAAAGCCCGTCTCATTTCAGCCGTGACTATGCAAGAATGTTCGGGCTTCCGCCGATAGCGGATATGAAGCGCCTACGTGATGCTGTAGCAGGCCGTCCCGGCAAGGAAGTGCTGGAATCCGCAACCTTGATGCTCTGATAGAGGATGGGTATACTTCATACATTTGTTGGACAGAGCGCAGCCCGGTGATTTTCGTAATCTTGCGATTATATTTGGGAAACCTTCCAGCCTCCTGCCACCGATAGTATACTTAAGTCGAGATATTTCCTCAGGTCGCTGCAGCCCTATAGAATATCCCATTGTCATATACCTATTACACGAATGCATAGGGGGAAGTAAGAGGATGCATAAAACCATTGAACCCAATATTCTCTACTTTGGTACGCCTGTAGTCCTGATCAGCACCTTGAATGAGGATGGTTCGGCTAATTTGGCCCCGATGTCATCCGCCTGGTGGCTTAATCAGTCGTGCATGCTCGGGATGAGCGGCAAATCGAAAACCGTCCAAAATATCAAGCGCGAGCGCGAATGTGTGCTGAATCTGCCGTCGGTGGATTTGGTCAATCGGGTGGACCGCCTTGCTCTGAAAACAGGGGACAATTCAATACCTGCGTACAAGGCTGAGATGGGCTACCAATATGAGCCGGATAAGTTCGGCATTTCCGGATTTACACAGGTTCCCTCGGAGCTCGTGAAAGCGCCGCGCGCCGGGGAGTGCCCGGTGCAACTCGAGGCGGAGCTGGTGCAGATGCACTCCTTCGAGGACCCTAGCTCCATCGTGGCGATGGAAGTCAAAATCAAGCGAGTTCATATCGAGGAGGAGTTACTCATGGGGGAGAGAAACCATATCAACCCCGAGCGGTGGAACCCGCTGATCATGAGTTTTTGCGAGTTTTTCGGCCTTGGCCGGAAGCTGCACCCGTCAAGTCTGGTTGAGCCGTTTATGGCGAAAAACTATGGGAAGTAAGCGTCCGATAAAAGACATAAAGCGGAATTGTAAAAAAACACCGGATTGAACATATACGCATATATCAGTCCAAACAGCAGCCAGTTAATCGGCTGCTGTTTGTTCTCTTTTCCATTGCTCATGCAAATGCCAAACCCGTTTCCACAATGCATCCCGCTCCAATGAGCTGTAGTTCACCAGCTTCTCATGAAATACATCTCCCAATACCTCCAGCCACATCGATTTCGTTAATATTTCGGTTTTCTCTATGCGATCACCCTCCCGTTTCTTCCAGATACATCCTTTAAGTTCATTGCTACCCTCAGCGTGCCTGTTGCGAACCAAAAATAAATGGATCCACGGGGATTCAGGTGACTGGCTATAGATTTCATGCTTCGGAATAAACTCATCAACACGTTGGAGACTTTCACGCTCGTAATCCACACCGGCAGAGGAGCCCATAGGATCGTGAACCATCCTCCACCCGTTCGGGTCAATGACAGAAGCAGTGACCTGATATTGAAAAGGACCTTGCGCATAAGAACCGGCGCGAATTGGAAGAGGCCCATAGGGCATGTCCCCGAGTCCCACGTCCGCAATCCAAATTTCCTCTTCTTGCTGTTCATTTAATAATGTTACGGATAGACCGAGGTGAAAGGAATTGATCCTCGGCTCTTGACCAAGCGGTTGAACGCCTGCTCTATGCCAGGAGACCTTATAGCCGAGTGTCCGAAGCAGCTCGCCAAAAGCCCCGTTCAAATGAAAGCAGTAGCCGCTTCTTCCATTAATCATCAGCTGTATGGAAGAACGAAGATCGATCGGCACCGGATTGCCTGAGACAATATCGATGGTTTGCCAGGTCATGTTCTCAACATGCGCTTGATGCAATTTACACAGATAAGCAAGAGTAGGTGGTTCTATATCTGCGATTCCCAGCCTTTTTAAATACGCTTTGGTTTCTTCATATTGCAGCATTGTTGGTTTCCCCCTCTTTTTATCTTGTCCATCAGACCCTTTTCCATTTGCTCGTAACCATATTAAATCGAATTCTTTCTAATGACCAACGTTATTTGCGTCATCTGTACCGGTACAGAAATGCAAGCAACATCCAGTGTATAAAAGTAAAACAAAGGAAGCAACTTACTTGGTATCTAGAAAGTAATCAAAAGGAGTCGTTATTGTATGACTCAGAACGATCAGGTGCGGAATGCCAATGAAGATCAAAACCACCACCACTCCAACATATTAAGTCCTTCACTTGAAGAGACACTATCTGTCTTAAAGCAAAAGTTGGGGAAAAATTCAGATTTTATCATTCGGCAATTACACGCTCCTCTCTCTTCGTCACCAGGCATTGCTGTCAGTTATATCGATGGTCTGATCGATCAGCAATTACTGATAAGACTTATGGAAGCTTTGTCGCTTCAATTAAGTGAAGGTATATCTCACATCAATCTGGAAGCGCGGTTAGGCAGTCAACTGCCGATAGGGAATCTGAAATCCCTTTATACAGAGGAGGATATGATCAACTCTCTTCTTGAAGGAGAAGCCATTATCATTGTTGACGATTCCACCCGGGCCTTCGCTGCAGCTATATCTGGCGGGGCGAAGCGAGCTGTTGAGGAACCATCTTCCCAGACGGTGATCCGAGGGCCGAAAGAAGGCTTCACGGAGGATATTGCCGTCAATATTGCAATGCTGCGCCGAAAAATAAAATCACCCGATTTGTGCATTGAGTCACTCAAGATAGGCAAGTATACACAAACCAGGGTAGCTGTTTCCTACATCCAGGGCATTGCCGATCCGGAAATCGTACAAGAAATCATGAGACGACTCAACTCTATCGAGACCGACAGTATTTTGGAAAGTGGTTATATCGAGGAGTTTATTCAGGATCAAGGCCAAAGCTTTTTTCCGACAATCTACAATACAGAACGGCCGGATTCCGTAGCCGGGGGATTGCTTGAAGGAATTGTGGCCATATTGGTGGATGGAACTCCCTTTGTTTTACTGGCACCGGCAACATTTTTCAGATTTTTCACTTCAAGTGAGGACTACTATGAGCGATTTGATCTTTCCTCATTTTTGCGAATCATCCGGCTGGGGTCGTTCATGACCACTCTGCTGCTGCCAGCCCTGTATATTGCCACCACTACGTTTCAACAGGAGATGCTGCCGACAACACTGTTCATTTCACTGGCTGCGCAACGAGAAAGCACCCCCCTCCCGGCGTTATTAGAAGCTCTAGTTATGGAGGTGACATTCGAGATCATACGTGAAGCAGGCATCCGCATGCCACGAGCCGTTGGTCCCGCCATCTCCATCGTTGGAGCGCTGGTGCTTGGTCAAGCCGCAGTTCAAGCAGGATTGGTGTCTGCAGCTATGGTTATTGTCGTGTCTTTCACTGCCATTTCTAATTTTGTAATACCTTCAACTACGATGGCCGGTGCGGTGAGGCTGCTCCGGTTTGGTCTTATGATCCTTGCAGGCTCCTTTGGCATGTATGGAATTCTAATCGGCTTTGTGCCTATTTTATTTCGCATTGTCACCATTCAATCGTTAGGGGTTCCTTATTTTATGACGCTTGTCCCGCTCAATAAAACAAACTGGAAAGACCTGATTATTCGTGCACCATGGTGGAAAATGAAAACACGTCCCAAGCTCATCGGAGACAAAAACAAGCATCGGCAATCCGTCCAACAAAAACCGTTCGCACAGCAAGCGATGAAGCAAGAGCGTGATCCCTTGGAGTGAGGAGTACAGGCAATGCAAACAGGCAAATTTATAATTTTGCTATTTATGACGATGCTTTTGTCCGGTTGCTGGAACCGAACGGAATTGAACGAATTGTGGGTTACTACAGCTACAGGGGTGGACTATCGAAACGGTCAATGGGAGGTCTCCTACCAAACGATCGTACCGTCCGCCATAGCAAGTGGTTCAGGTGGTGTGGGGAGTGCAACTCAGGCAGCTTTACACGTGCACACTGAAAAATCAAAAACAATACATCAGGCATTAAATCTAAGCAACCTGGGGGCTTCCCGCCGTATTTATGTTGCCCATAACAGGGTGATTTTCATCGGAAAAACGGCAGCCGAGAAGGGACTGGGTCAGCTTATTGATTATTATTTTCGAAACAGCGAAGCAAGGGAGACCGTCCTGATGCTGTTCACGGATGGTCATGCTTCTGAAATGTTAAAGAAGTTGGCTCCGCCAGAAAAGCTGGCGGGGGCTGCTTATGCCGAGCTCATTACTAAAGAGAGTGAGTTGGTTTCTATTTTCCCCTCCATCTCTGTGTATGATTTTGCGCTCAGTTTACATTCCGATGCAAAAGGAATCGGTATGCCTGCAGTTTCTTTGAAAGGTGAAAAAAGTGAAAAAAATCAAAAAGAGTTAGAGTCTCTGGATGTCATCAAGAAAACTTCAGCACCACTACAAATCTCATTGTCTGAATTGGCTGTGTTTGAGGAGGGACGCTTTATCGGAGTTCTTAATCGCAGGGAAAGTCTCGGTCTTTCGTGGATTGCTGACAAAATACAAAGCACAGAAATCTCCTTTCCATGTAAGGATGAACAAAAGAAAACACAGCAGGCTTCTTTCATGATCAACAGTTCCAACACTAAATTGGTACCGAGATTTAATGGATATCATTACACCATGCAGGTGCAGGTTAAGGTTGACGGGAGTTTAGTCGAAAGCGCTTGTAAACAGGATCTGTCTAAACCTGGCGAAACTGAAAAACTGGAAAGACTGATTGAAAAACAAGTTGAAAAAATCATTGATGAGGGGTGGAAAGGAACCCAGAGACTTGGTGTGGACACCGCAGGCTTTGGTGACATCATACACAGGAAATTTCCGGAGCGATGGAAAAGCTTGAAGCACAATTGGCCGGCCGAGTTTAAAAAAATGGATATCGAAGTACAGGCCCATGCATTAATTCGTCTTCCGGGACTGCTGCAAAAACATCTCTAGCGGAGGAATCAAACAGGATGAACAAAGTAACCACAGAAGTGTCCCAGCTTGCGTTTACACTGGCAGCATTTGAGATTGGCAGCACTACGCTATTCTTGCTCGGGTCCAAAGCGAAACAGGATGCATGGTTAGCCATGCTAATAGGAGCAGTTGGCGGTTTTCTGCTGCTCTTATTACACCTGGGAATCGTTCGTATGGATTCAGGACATGATCTGTTTGAACTTTGCAAAAAATATATGGGAAAATGGCTTGGCAGTGTAATAGGGATTGCTTTTGTTTTCTATTTTACATATGAATCTTCCCGAAATTTGCGCGATATCGGTGATTTGGCAACTTTGACATTGCTAAACCGAACCCCTACAGCAATTGTAACTTTGTTAGCCCTATTGGTTATAGCCGATAGTATTCACTTAGGTCCAAGAGCGTGGTTTCTGATTGTTTCGGTCCTTTTTTATTTGATAGCGATTGGTTATGTAATGCTGCTCTTAATTATTTCATTCACCGGACTTATCCACCCCCAATTTATGTTCCCTATTCTGGAAAATGGTTGGAAGCCGGTGTGGGAAGCTGCGATTCCGGAAATTATTTCTTTTCCGTTTGGACAAACCGTTCTATTTCTGGTTTTTTTCAGACTGGTTTCCCGTAACCAAAAAATCAACAAAAGCATTATGTTCACTTACTGGCTGACTGCCATATTATTGATTGGAGTCAATCAAATATGTATCCTCGTGCTGGGACCTGATCTGGCCGCGAGTACTACGTATCCGTTATTCCAAGTCACCCAACTGACGAAGGTGGACAAAATTATTGAAAGAGCCGATCCACTTTTCGCTATGATTTTATTTCTGGGGTTGGGGATAAAGTCAGCGGCCTTTTATATAGGGGCCGTTATAGGGATGAGCAGAATTACTGTAGTCAAGTACAAGGTTTGGATCGTAGTTGTGGGTACGGTCATCTATTCGCTGACTTTTCTGTCTCCAGTATTTACTGAGTTTCTCTGGATCGGTCTTCATATTGCTTTGGACAGAGTTTGGCCTATATTTCAAATCGCACTGCCGCTTTTACTTTTCTTCACCATGTCCATTCGTAAAAACAAACGGGCTTGAGAATACAAACGATGCCCCCGAATTTACATTGCTTGTGAAGTGTGCATTCGGGGGCATCGTTTAATGGGAAAACGGAATCAATCTCGGCTTTTGCGCGTTCGGAAGCTGTGTCAGGGAAACGAGCACGCCGCCCCGTTTCAGGACGCCTCACGAACGATCTTCCGTATCGCCTCCCAGGCCGATTCGTTATTTTTGAGGTAGGGATACGCACGCAGCAGCGGAGAGAACGAAGCAATTCCGGAAAAGCGGAGCGGTCACCTTTGGCCCGAAGGGTCAACAGTGATTGTAGGAATGCTTCGTTCTCGGAGCGTCTCATAATACACACACAGGGGCAGCCCAGGTCAACAGACCTTTTAAGGCAGCCCCTAATCATGTCATTTGATGGAGGATATCAGTTGGCAGGAAACACATCAATCAGATCAATTTCCCCGTATCCGTTACCTTTAGTAAACCGCACTACATTTTCTCCTGCCTGCAGGTAAACACGTTTGGTGGAGACTCCCCAGTTTTCCCAGCCTTTATTGGTAATATAAAAAGGAGCAGGTTCCGCTCCGTTCACGCTGATCTGCAGAGTAGACCAGGCCAGATCCGTTGTCCCGTTTGCGGTACGGGCAGATAAAATATACTCGCCGGCAGAAGCAATGGCGATACGGTACTCCACATAGCTATCTGCCGTGTCAATATGGCCTGCCTTCATGCCGCCCGAGCCGTTCGGACTTCCGGAGGCGTAGGCTGCGCCGCCAAATTGTCCTTCTTCGCCTTCGATACGAATGCGTTCAGGCTCACCGGAGGGAACGGGGATTTTGCTGTTCGGGGCCAGCGGGCTGCCCAGATTCGGCGTATTGTTGGCATTCCAGGTGAAAGGCTGCATGCGGATTTCCCGGTTCCAGCCTGACTGGTTATTTTTTGCGTTATGGTAAACAATCCAGTCCTCGGTACCGTCCGGGGAGGTCGTGAAGGAAGCGTGTCCGGGTCCGTAGATTCCATTGGCTGATTTGAAAATAGGCTCGCTGCGTTTATGCCAGGATGAGCTCTGCAGCAGATCGGCGTTCATATCCGCCGTGATCAGGCCAAGGCAATAATCATTGGTCCAACTGCCGCTGGCGGAGTAAATCAGGTTGATGACATTGCCGCGAATCACGACCTGTGGCCCTTCATTGACGTGCGGGTTATGATTGGTTTCCCACGCGTACTCCGGAGTTGAAATTTCCACACGGTCCGAGACGATCGTCCACGGATTGCTCATGCGCGCAATATATAGCTTTTGGCTGACGTTTACATTGCCCTCCCATCCCGACCAGATGAAATAAAGCTGGTTGCCCACCTGCAGGACTGTGCCGTCAATCGCCCATTTATTGGTCTTGTCCGTCACTTGCCCACGGTCTTGCCAGGTTCCCTGCAGCGGGTCCTGGGACGTGTTCTCCAGAACATACATGCGGTGATTGGCGTTGTCCCCGTCATCCTTGGCGTAGTAGATATACCAGGCACCGTTCAGGTAATGGATTTCAGGAGCCCAGATACTTTGCCCCCCTGTTGTAATGCTTACGGATTCACCCGCATCCAGCCCGGTCAACGTGCGAGATTTCCAGATGGTGACGTTGTTGCCGGTCGTTTTGGTGAAATAGTAGTTTCCGTCCGTATGCTTGTATACCCACGGGTCGGCACCGTCCTGAATCACCACGTTGTACAAATCCTGCTGCACGGATGCCGCGCCTGCATGTCCGGCCATTCCCCAACTAAACAGCATCATGAGCAGCACTCCTCCAATCCACCCCGTTGTTTTCCGCTTGCGCATAACATCACTCCTTACTCAGAATATGAAGCGCTTACAAAATAAACCTACCCTAAATGCATTTTGATAAAAAGGTCATATTTTTGCACATGGGAGACAATTTTTTGGATGCATGGTTTTTGACAGCAGCATTGGATTTACAGAAGAAACAAGAGGGAGTACATTAAGAGTGCGTATGAGGTAGGAGAAGCAGTTCCGGAAAGGATGTAAGCGTATGCATTTCTGTCGTATAGGGTTTGCAAGGATCGCGGTTTTTTTGATGATATCCGTTTGTATATGTGTTACCTCGGGATGCATGAATACCGCTGCTGAGAAGACGGATGGGGAGCAGCAGTCTGTGAATTCGGTTGCGATTGAATTTTGGACACCGTTCAGCGGTGGGGACAGCTCTTATATGAACGGACTCGTCCAGCGTTACAACCGTGAAAATAAGGACAAGGTTAAAGTTATCATGAAAAATAACAAATCGGATGATTATTACACTAAACTATCCACGGCAATCGTCACTGAGGAAGGGCCTGAGGTCGCCATCGTACATGCTTCCAAATTCGCTCAATACGTGCCGGCAGGATTTCTGACGCCCATAGATGAAACGCAGGCTGCAGAGGCAATCCTTTGGCATCAATACAACCCGGATATCGTGGAGCGGACCGTCAGCGGGGGGCGGCATTATGCCGTGCCTCTTGATACCCACTTTACGGTTCTATACTACAACAAGAAATGGCTTAAAGAAGCCGGGCTGCTGCAAAACGGAACGGTGGTTATTGAGCCTGGCGAAGAGGGATTTATCCGCTTTCTGACCACTTTGCGGGACCATATTCCTGAGGATGTTGCTCCGTTCGCCGTTCCCGACGTACGGATTGATTCGCTCTGGTTATGGTGGTCGCTGTATTCACAGATTGAAGGTGGGGGCGGCTTGTACAATCCGGACGGGAGCAAAGCCCAGGTCAACATGGAGGCTGCGGCCAGATCCTTGAATATGGTGGCCTCCCTGTATGAAAGTAAGCTGATTCCACCGGATATTTCCGACGCGGGCAGCCGCTTTATCAGCGGCAAGGCTGCAGTATTATTGTCAGGGACATGGTCCATCGGCTCCTTTGAAAAGCTGGAGGATCCGGATTTTGGCATCATGCCTCTGCCGCAAATCTATGACAGGCCCGGTACCTGGGGGGACGCACATACCCTGGCCTTTCCATCACATAGCGAGACAAACTCGGTCAAGATGGAGGCCGCGGTCCATTTTGCGGAGTGGCTGGCCGATCAAGGGCAAGTATGGGCACAGGCCGGCCATATTCCGGCTGCGCGGGAGGCATTGAATTCAGAAGCCTTTAAGGTGCTACCCTACCGTTCCGATTATGCTGGTGCGGCAGAGGCTGTCCGCTATTTTCCAAGCCATGCCAAGCAGGGAGAAATCAATGATGCGCTGGTGGCCGAGTTGGAGAAAATCTGGCATGGCAAACAGACGACAGGTGACATGCTGCAGCGGCTGGAGCCGCTGATCGACAGCATCCTGGGTGAATGATATGAAAATAAGAGCATGGATACGGCGACTGATGGGCAAAAGGCTTGCCGCCAAGCTAATCGCCACCAACGTCCTCTTAATTGCTCTGGCTTTGACGATTACCTCCATCATGGGTTATAACGATTTTTCACAATCCATGCAGAGAAATGTCGGCAAATATCAGGCAGACGTGGTGCAGGGCCTGACAGCTAATATAGATGTCTATATGAATGAATTGAACCTGTTATCGGCGACGCCCTACCAGTCTCCCGAAATTATGGCCTATCTTGAGCAGCGAAGAGAGCAGGGGCAAACGTTAAGCTATGAAGAGAAGCAGAGGGTCAGCGGATTTATGCGCAAAACGATGGCGAACGGCCGTGTGGATGTGGCAGGGATCACGTTGTACAGCTATCGCGGCCCTTCATATCGGGAACTGGAGGACAGTCCCGGACGGTTTATCACGAATGATGATCAGCAGCAAGCTGTGTTCCCTGGTGACGTGCAAAGCGGAAAAGCCTATTTCACGGGTCCGCGTTTGCTCCGTTCTTATTCAGGGGCAACCTTTGAAGTATTTTCTGTTACCCGGAGAATTTCCAGCCTGGAGAATGGAGAGGTGCTGGGTTATTTTGTGATCGATGTGCCCCTTGCATCCCTGACTCAACGGATCACGGATTTGTCCCGCCAGGCAGGCAACTTGTTATGGATTGTTGACCAGACGGGCCAAGACATCTATTACAGCGGCGCTTCGGCTTCAGCCAGAGGGGAGTGGGACGCAGGCAGCTATCGCGGAGAGGGCACATTGACTATAGGACAAGGAGCAGATGCCGATCTGCTGACCTATTATACGTCCCCGGTTACAGATTGGACGGTAATCCAGGCTGTGCCGCTGTCTGTACTGCTCAAAGATACGATTGGTTTGAAAAACAAGACGATAGGGCTTGGTTTATTCTGTCTGGGTCTGGCCGCATTGGTCTCCGTGCTGATATCCCTGCGGATCACACGCCCTTTGCGCCTGCTGCGCAGCTCCATGCAGCAGGTGGAGCGCGGAGAGTTTGACGTAGCTATTCCAGTCGTCTCCGAGGACGAGGTTGGCCATCTCAGCCGTACCTTTAATGTGATGGTGTCCAGGCTGGAGACGTTAACCTACAGGCTGTATGAAACGGAAATCAGAGAAAAGAATGCCGAGATTGCCGCGCTCCAGAGCCAGATTAACCCGCATTTTCTGTACAACACGCTTGGTTCCATCAGCCTGTACGCGGAGCTGCAGGATAACAGGGAGGTCGTACAGATGACGAATCATTTGAGCGCATTGTTGCGTTACAGCATGAACGGCGGGAACAGTGAGGTCAGACTGCAGCAGGAGCTTGAGCATATTCAAGGGTATTTGGAAATCCAGCAGATCCGATTTGAAGACAGGCTCACATACCGGCTGGCTGTGGGCCCGCGGCTGCTGGATGTAAGCATCGTCCGCCTTACCTTGCAGCCTATTGTAGAAAACTCCATTATTCACGGGCTGGAGAAGGGGCGTGGAGATGTGTTTATTCAGGTGAACGGTTTCAACCTTGGCACGAGTATCTGCATTGAAGTCACTGACAACGGGCCGGGCATGACCCGGAAACAGCTTGAACAGCAGGAAAGAAACATGGAGGAAGGGATCATTCCCGCTTCTCCCGGGGGTCACGGTCTTGTTAATGTCCACCGGCGCCTGGTGCTCCGGTATGGACTCGGATATGGACTTCAATTGCAGAGTTCAGCGGGAGCGGGCATGAAGGTAAAGGTTAAACTGCCGTCAGGGCAGAAGGACAACATGATGCCGAAAGGGGAATAAGCATATGCCAAAAATGGTGATTGTCGATGACGAATCCATCTTCCGCAAAGGAATTGCCCACCTTGTTCAAGGTTTTGATCTGGATTGGGAGGTAGTGGGGGAGGCTCGTGACGGGTTGGAGGCGCTTGAACAGGTGCAGCGTCTGCAGCCCGACCTCGTGATTACAGACATCCGCATGCCGCGTATGAACGGACTAGAGCTGCAGACTGCGCTTGCCAAGAAAGCCCCTGGCACCAGATGCATCGTGCTCAGCGGTTATAATGATTTCAAATATGTGCAGAGCTCCATCCGAACGGGAGCAAGAGATTATTTACTGAAACCGATTAACAAGGCTGAGCTGTATCAGACTCTCGAACGGCTGCTTGACGAGTGGCGGCAAAACCGCCGTGCAGCGAATAAGGATAATGCACTGTTCAAGCGAAGCATGCGCAGCCAGCTACTGTTGGGACTGGTGCAGGGAAGCGTGCAGCTTGGGGATACGGAGGTGCTGGAGCATGTTGGCCTGAAGCTGGATAACAGCGGTCTGTACTGCATGATCGCCGAGTTGGATAAGGAATCGGTTCAAGAAGAGCGGTACCGGCGCAGTGATCCGGGATTATTTACGCTTTACCTCAGTCAGTTTATAGAAGAAATGATCCGCTTGCACTTTCATGGCTACGTTTTTAATCAGCAGAATAAAATTGTAGCCGTCATTTGTGAGGAAACATCTGAACAGGCCAAAGCACGGATCGCCGCGGCGGCCCGCAGTATGATCAGGGAGATCAGGAACATTTCGGACATCACCATTACCGCCGGCATTGGCAATGGTGTTGCCGATTTGGAGTCACTTCCGACAGCATACCAGCAAGCAGAGCTTGCGCTGCTCTACCGTCTGACGGACGGTGGCAACCGTGTGCTGATGTATGATGAGGCTGCTGCGAATAAATTGGTATGGCAGGCGACGCAGGATTGGGATATTTCGGAGCTGATGATCACGGAGGGCAGCGCTGCGGGGCTGCGCCAGGAGGTTCAGCGCCTTGTGGAAGAACTGAGTCAAAGCGGCAGTCCGGAGTTGCTCCGGCAGCATATTTGCAAGTTCCTGCTTCAATGTTATGAAATGGCCGTCAATCGTGGTGTTGTGCAGGCGTGGCTGGGCAAGCGTGATATTAAAAAAGTGCTGGAAGAAGCGCTATCCATCACTTCACGTGTGGACATCACCTGTTATTGCGAGGAACTGGTACTCTCCCTGTCCGCCATTCTTCAGCAGCAGGGGAGAGATCATATTACACATGCCGTTGACAAGGTGGTAGCGTATATCGAAACTCATTACGCCGAACCTATTACGCTCAGTATGATGGCTGACAAGGTCTATTTGAACGCCTCCTACTTGAGCAGCCTGTTCAAGGCTCGCCTTGGCTGCTCGTTCGTGGAGGTTCTGACTCGCAGACGTATCCGTGAGGCCTGCCGCAGGCTGGCACACAGCAGCGAGAAGATCGTTCAGATTGCTGAGAGGACCGGTTTTGCGAATATCCGTCATTTCAACCGTGTATTCAAGACGGAGACTGGTCGGACGCCCAAGCAGTATCGTGAAGAGATGAGGGCGGCAAGCATGCCCTAAATATATGTCTACAGGTTCAAAAGAAGCGTCATGGGCGTCTGGGCCTCCTTCCTTGTAAGCTATAGATGTAAGCGTAATCAACGGGGAGGTCGAACAGATGAACAAAACAAAAATCATCAAGCTGTCCACGCTTCTGCTGTCTGTGATCGTGTTTCTGTCCGCTTGTGCTGCACAGAGCAGCACGGCACCGGAAGGCTCGGATGGAAGTGATGGCGGAGGAAAAACAAAAATCACCTTTTGGACTCCATTTAGTGGTGGTGACGGCGAATTCATGACCGCAATGATCGGGAAATTCAATGCGGAAAATGCCGACATCCAGGTAGAACAGTTGAGCAACCGCTCGGAGGACTATTATACCAAGCTGCAGACCGCGCTCGCATCCGATCAAGGACCGGATCTTGCCGTCCTGCATTCTTCCAGGATGCCGCAGTATGTGCCCTCCGGTTATATGAGCGAGCTAGACGGTCTGGCGGCAGAAGCAGGTGTGAATTGGAGTGATTTTAATCCGACGATTCTGGATTCCACCATTTATGACGGCAAGCATTATTCCATTCCGCTCGATACGCATGCCATGGTCATGTACTACAACAAGAAATATCTCGAAGAAGCCGGTGTGCTGAAGGACGGCAAGCCGGTATACGAGCCGTCACCGGAGGGATTCACCAATCTCCTGACTGCGATCAAAAATGTAGTGCCAGCGGATGTAGCACCTCTTGCCCAGCCGAATGTGCGCATTGACTCCTACTGGATGTTCTGGGGCTTCTACAATCAGTTGACCGGGGGCGGCAATTTTTATGATGAGAGCGGCAAAGCGGCATTGAACAATCCGCAGGCGCTGCAAGCCCTGGAGTACGTGAACAGTCTCTACACCTCCAAGCTGATTCCACCCAACATCAATGACGCGGTGAAAATGTTCCAGGATCAAAAAGCGGCCGTATTGATCACCGGTGTTTGGAGTACAGGGTCGTTCGAGAATATAGAAGGGCTGGATTTTGGTGTCGTGCCGATGCCGCAAATTTATGATCAGCCTGCGACCTGGGGCGATTCGCATACGCTGGCGCTGCCGAAGCACAGCAAGGAGGACCCGGCGAAGCAGAAAGCGGCGCTTGTATTTGCCAACTGGCTCGCCCAGAACGGAGAAATGTGGGCCAAAGCTGGTCATATTCCGAGTGTAACGAAAGTTCTTGATTCCGAAGCCTTCAAGGCAATGGACTACCGCAGCGATTATGCGCAGTCCGCCGATTTCGTCAAATACTGGCCGCGCCATGACAAGCAGGGCCAGGTAAACGACAATGTCGTCAAGGAGTTTGAAAAAATGATGATGGGCAAGCAGGACCCTGCCACCACCTTGCAAAAAGCGGACGAAGTCATTAACAAAACAACGGGCAACTAACCGACGAAGCGGCCAGGTCTGGGAACCGACATGGACCCGGCTTGCTTCTTCTCCCGTCATGCAGACTTACAAGAAAGGAGACTTCGACTACCATGCGTTCAAAATCGCTTGCAAGGCAAGGCTGGGGGACAGGGCTTGCGATGGTGCTGCCCTATACTCTATTTTTTTTAATCTTTTCGTTATTGCCCATTTTGTTCGGTTTGCGTATCAGCTTCTACGACTGGTCACTGCTGGAGGATAAAACCTTTATCGGCATGGAGAACTACGCCAATCTGTTAAGAGATGAGGAGTTTCGCAGCAATCTGCTGCATACCGTCCTGTTTACCCTTATTAGTGTTCCGCTGATCAGCGGTGCGGGGCTGCTGGCGGCGGTGCTGGTTCATCAGGTCAGAAGGGGGCAGTCGCTGCTGCGTGTGTCGGTGTTCATGCCGTATGTGCTGTCCGTATCCGTCATTTCCAGCATCTGGGTCATTTTTTTGCAGCCATACAGCGGTCTGCTGAATCAGGTGCTCAAAGCTCTGCATATTATTAACGCCGATATTTATTGGATTTCCGAGCCCAGGCTTGCGTGGGTATCGATCATTATGGCTACCCTTTGGTGGACCGTCGGTTTTGTGTTTGTCCTCTTTCTCGCAGGACTGCAGGATATCCCCTCCTCCTATTACGAGGCGAGCCAGCTCGAAGGCGCCTCCCGCTGGCAGACGTTCCGGTACATCACCTTTCCGTCCTTGTCCAAGATTACGGTGCTGGTTATTGTGCTGCAGACGATCGCTTCCTTCAAAATATTCGGCCAGTCGAAGCTCATTACCGGCGGCGGACCGGCCGGAGCGACCAAAACGGTGGTGTTCTCGATTTACGAGAACGGCTTCCAGACGTTTGAAATGGGCTACGCTTCCGCGATTGCCTTTGTATTGATGATCGTGATTCTGGTCATTTCATTGCTGCAGACCGTCCTGCTGCGCAGATTGGACCATTAGGAAGGAGAGAGGCAATATGACGATGGACCGGTTGTATTATATTTTTATCCGTGTGGTTGCCCTGCTCATGGTCATCCTGTTTTTGGTACCGATTGTGTGGATGCTGCTGCTGTCGTTTACACCTGAGGGACAGAATATATTCGGAAGCGAAGCTCTGCATTTTACGTTGGATAACTATAGAAAGGTGCTGAGTCTGGCGCCTGTTTTCGGCTGGATGGGTAACAGTGTTATCGTCTCCGTGGCAACGACGGTGCTGGTGCTGCTGTTCTCCTCCATGGCGGCCTACGCATTTTCACGCATCCGCTTTCCGGGCAGTAGGCTGCTGTTCCTACTGTTCTTGTCCGGTATGATGATCCCGGCGGAAGCCACATTGATTCCACTCTATTTGTTCATGCGTGACTTCGGGCTGCTGGGCACGCGCATGTCACTGGTGCTGCCGGCAGTTGCGGGTCCAATGGGAATTTTTATATTGAAGCAGTTTTTTGACGGATTGCCGAAGGATCTGGAGGAGGCTGCACGTATGGACGGTGCAGGCTTCATCAAAATCTGGTACAGCATATTTCTTCCCTTGTCCAGACCAGCCCTTGCCGCTCTTGGCATCTTCACGTTTATCGGCGCCTGGAATGACTTCGTCTGGCCACTGATTTCCATCTCGGATAAAGCGTATATGACGATTACACTTGGGTTGCCGATGTTTCAGAGCTCGTATGTTCAGCAGTACGCCCTGCCGATGACGGCGAACGCGCTTGCCGCCATTCCAGTGCTGATCGTGTTCCTTATTTTTCAAAAGCAGATTATTAAGGGCATCGCCTTTACTGGCGGCAAAGAAATGTAGAAAAGAGGAGATGCAAATGAACAGCCAGCCAAGACCGGAATATCCGCGTCCGCAGTTCGAGAGGAAGCAGTGGTTAAATCTGAACGGGGAATGGGAGTTTGTGTTTGATGACGAGCGCCGGGGAGACCGTGAGCGATGGTACGAGGCGGAGAGAGATGTCCCTTTTGATCAAAAGATCCAGGTTCCCTTTGCTTTTCAAAGTCCGTTAAGCGGGATTGGAGATCCCGACTTTCATGATCTGGTATGGTACCGTAAGAAGCTGGTGCTGCCTGTGGAATGGAAGTCCAAGCGCATTCTGCTGCACTTTGGCGCAGTAGATTATTCTGCAACGGTATGGGTCAACGGCCGCTGGGCAGCATCCCATGAGGGAGGGCATACTGCCTTTGAAGCCGATATTACGGATTTGCTTACAAACGGCGAAAATGTAATTGTAGTCCGTGTGGAGGATTTCAGCCGTGATGTGACACTGCCGCGGGGCAAGCAGTACTGGAAGCAGGATTCGGCAAGCATTTTTTATACACGTACTACGGGCATCTGGCAGACCGTCTGGCTTGAACCAGTGGATGAAGCTCACTTGAAGAGAGTGAAATTTACGCCAGACATCGACCGTAATGACATCCAAGTTCGCCTGTTTTTTTCGGCGGCGGCCGCTGCGCGCAAGGTAAGAGTGCGCATGAACATTTCTTTCGCAGGGGAGAGTGTTGCAGAGGATGAGTTTACAGTCCGTCACTCGGAAGAGATACGTACCATCGGCCTGCATGATTTCAATGACCACGGGCTCGGCCGCTGGTGGAGCCCGGAGCAGCCGCATTTGTATGATATCCAATTTGAGCTGATGGATGGGCTGGAAGTTATCGATACCGTGTTGTCCTATTTCGGTATGCGTAAAGTTACCGTGGAAAATGGACAGCTTCTTTTGAATAACCGGCCTTATTTCCTCAGACTGGTGCTGGATCAGGGGTATTTTCCGGATGGCATCTTAACGGCACCTTCCGATGAGGCGCTGCTGCGTGATATTGAGCTGACGCAAGAGATGGGCTTTAATGGCGTCCGCAAGCATCAGAAAACGGAAGATCCCCGTTTCCTCTACTGGTGTGATCGGAAAGGGCTGCTGGTATGGGGCGAGGCGGCAAATGCTTATGATTACTCGGAAGAGTATGTCCGCAAATTTACAAAGGAATGGCAAGAAGTCATCGAGCGTGACTACAACCATCCTTCCATTATCGTCTGGGTTCCGCTCAACGAGAGCTGGGGTATTCCTAACGCCCAGGTGGATGAGCGGCAGCAGCAGCATGGCTTAACGATGTATCATTTAACCAAGTCGCTTGATCCGACCCGGCCTGTCATTTACAACGATGGCTGGGAAATGATGAAGACGGATATCGTGGCCATTCACGATTATGAGTGGCGTGAAGAAGTGCTGACAGAACGTTATACTACGGCAGAAAGCGCGGTAAGCTCCTTGCCAGGCGGAAGACGCATTTTTGTAGGCGGTGCCGGATATGAAGGACAGCCGATCATGATTACGGAATTTGGCGGTATTGCCTATAAGAAAAGCGATTGGGACGGCTGGGGGTATTCCGGCGCACAGGACGACGAAGATTATGTGAAAAGGCTGCGGGCTGTGATCCGGCCAATGTACGTATCCCCTGTAATTGAGGGCTTTTGCTACACGCAGTTGACCGATGTGGAGCAGGAAATCAACGGATTGCTCACTTATGACCGGACACCGAAGGTGCCGCTGGCTGATATTCGTAAAATTGTTTGCAATGAGGAGCAATAGAGATCCCGTCAGGGATATTAATTGTTGGTTTGGCCATGTAAGCCATCACATCGCTTCCGTTAATTGAAAATCAGCCAGCATTATCTACAGGCTGTTTTGTTGAATAGCCAGGTAAAGAAAACGGTGATTGGGGTGTAAAAGATGTTGAGCAAGAATGTTTGTGAAAAAATGGAATTGATTTAAGTTTCATTTACGACCAATCGAATAAGATGCCATATATGGGCAGGCTAACTGAAGATGCGAAGCATCCTACGAGAAAACTAAGGAAGGGATCCATGCAGGTGATGATCATTTATGCTTGCATGAATCCCCAAAAAATAAGATAACTCAGAGTTTCGTTCGGAACAAAGGAGTTTGTCTTATTTAACTTATAATTGAATCAATAACTCGCATATAAATCAATATAGATTCCTTATTTCCCCAATTAATCATAGCATCTTGAACCCCTGCATTTTCTAATTTATCTTTTAATTTGTTAAGTTCTTCAATTTCCTTGTTTTTTGCAGTGTTATTTACCGGTAACCTATCTATCATATCGGGATATGGAGCCATAAAATATCCAAGTTCACCTAACTTGGTGCTTAATGAAGAATAAACACCACCAGTAAAAAAGACATAATTGTTACCCATTCTTGATATTGTAGATAATAGCACCATTTCATTTTTTAGCTCTTGTAGCGTTAGAGGTGATTGTGACCACTCTGATCGATTTAATATGGACAATATGTTCAATAAGTGTTCGTGGGTCATATTGACATGTAATTCAACGGCTTGCTTTCCTATAGTATATTGTCTAATCAAGATACTACCGAATATAACGTTGATTACAACAGAAATAATTAGCACTCTTCTTACCCATGATTTTTGATTATTCATAAATAAATCACTGCCTCTGCATCATCTGCCTGAATTTTTCGTGAGAAAAATAGATTATTACCATAATCGAACTAATTAAGAGTGCTTGTAAATTGTTTAATGGAGTATAGTACGCAAAAATAAAAGGGAATAGAATCGCAATAATTGCTATAAATACTTTGTATCTTCTCAATGTAATTCCTCCTTCAATTAAAAAAGAACAGGTGGAGTTTTACCAGCTAATCTATCTTGCAGCATCAATCCTATCATGGTTGCAAATAAATCTGAATCTTCATCTTTTATTAAAGCAAACCCCCCATAATTGTTCATATAATTTCTTAACTCTCTTGTAATATCCACCATATTTTTTTCGTCGATTTTTATTAGGCCCAATCCAAGGTTAGTATCAATGCTTATAATGAAAAAAGTACTCAACAGATTCTCATAGTTATCTTTTACAAAAAAATAATTATTAACTTTTGTTTTGTTAATTTCTTTTGAGATTTTATTATTTATCTTTTCATCAGGTTGAATAATTCCGCTTTGAACCAAGTCACTATAAAAATAGAAATGAGTATAATGATCATTTAATTGCTCTGTGTTTAACAGTTCTATCAATTCTTTTTGAAATTCTACTAATTTAGCTGCTTGTATCTCTAAATTATAGAACTTCATTGTTTTAAAAAAATAATATTTCTGATCAATGGAGATATCGTCTACATTTAGATTGTCTGGTGTAAGTTCAATAAGCCCTTTTCCTAATATATTTATATTATTTTCATTATCAGATAATTGAATATAGGAATAAACATGTCGCCAATTTATATTTGGAGGGACTGATTTAACATTACCTATAAGTTCTTTAAATAGTGTTGTTAAGATTTCATCTTTCTTCGTAGAAGAAGCATCAAGTGAGTTATAGATATATATTCCGAAATAAGTAAATTCGGTTGGTAAAATCTCTTTTACAAGTTCCCTATAGCCACCTGATAAAACTTGGCAATTTCTCATTCTTACTTCTATTATCTCTTGTTTATTGTTAAGTTCATTTTTATCTAACATATTGAAAAGCTCTAATAGGTATAGCAGTTGCATATTACTCATGTCACTAATCAGTATTGATTTACTTTCTAGTTTAGTAATAAGTTGATCTTTCAGTTTTTCAATTTCACTTATATTTCTCAATAAAGAAACTAACTGGAATATTTCCCAAAAGTCGTTTTTTTCTTTATTAAGTAGTACTTTTAATCTTCCGCTGATTTTACTATCAATACCTTCTCTTAAAGGGATTACGTCGTCCTCTGTCAAAATACTCAAAGGATAGAGGACTCTCAGTATTTTAGTGTCATTACTATTTTGAATATCATTTGATATTTTTGATAATGTTTGGTCGAGTTCAATCCTCTGCTGCTCAGAAATTAATGCATTTACATTCGACAAAAAGTAAATATCATTGATAATAATAGCATCTAGATTTTTATAAGTTTTTAAAGTTTTTATTTTCGAATCTATTTTATTTCTGAGAAAATTGTCCAGGTTATCTGGAGAACTATCAAGTAGCACAGACGCTTTATATAAATATGCTAATTCCTGAAGATCACTGTCGGAATAGTTGTAATTTTTCAAATAATTTTTGTTGGCATCTAAAAATGAGTCTTCACGTATATCTAATATTTCTTTAATCCTCAATAAATAAAAGGTTTCATATATATTAGGATTAAATTTTATATTGTCATGAAAATCCCCATAATATCCATTTTCTTTTTGGTTTAATGATAATAATAGTTCAGTATTAGAAGCCCAGTTTTTATTATCTTTATTGATTTTGTTCTCAGTAAATGTTTGGCTACACCCGACCATTAAGAAGATAAGAAGATAGATTAAAATATTTTTCCACAAACTTCCCTACTCCTCCCTATACTAAATCTTTAAAAATAGGATAAGTATCGTCATTAGACGACACTTATCCTATTAAATATAATTTCAATTAATAACCAGGATCGTAGTATGTAATCTGAGCTGAAGTGCTGTCAGTTGCGGATCCACTAGTTTTAATCAATGCCGAAGAAGACGCGAATACTGCTTTAATTGTACTTCCTGAACTAAATGCATCGAATAGATTTCGTGCAGCAATAGCGTTAGAACGAGAAGCAGTTACTGTACTACTACCAGAAGTAGCACCTGAGAAGCTTATCCCACTCAGACTTCCTGAAATAGCTACACCGTTTGCTGAAAAAGTTAATGTATTCTTTAATGAATAGGCTTTTTCCGGATTTTCACCATACCAATCTGAACGACTTTCGCCACTCCAATCGAATCCTGAATTCACATCATCTAAAGTAACTTCAATACTTGCTACATGATCAGGTTCATGGGAACTTCTATTAGAGTTATAGTCATGGGCTCCTTCAGACGCGAACCAGTGGTCCTTGTTTAACGCTTGCGTAGAAAACCCACCATTACTTCCTTTAGTTTCAGTTTTCGCCAACTGTTCTTCTATCAATGCTTTCGACTTCTCCAAATTTTCCAACTTCTCTGGGTCAGTTATTGTTTGAATTTTTTGATTAACATATTCAAGTTGATCTTCTAACTGGTTTTTGTCGAATTCAACGATAAACCCTTTTTCTTTGACACTGGCCTCCTCAGCGTTAACATAGTTAACACTTCCAACAAGTAAAGGTAATACCAAGAAAGATGATGTTAGAGCTTGCTTTAATTTCAAATCATACTCCTCCATTTCCTTTTCTATAATTTTTATTACAAAACAAACTATATAACATTATCAAACGCAAAACAAGGATTTTATGGAATTTTTTTTGAAAAATTTGGAAGATGAATTCGTAATCATAGGTGGGAAAACAATATAGCTGTCCATGCACCCGCCCTGTCATTTACAACGATGGCTGGGAAATGATGAAGACGGATATCGTGGCCATTCACGATTATGAGTGGCGTGAAGAAGTGCTGACAGAACGTTATACTACGGCAGAAAGCGCGGTAAGCTCCTTGCCAGGTGGAAGACGCATTTTTGTCGGCGGTGCCGGATATGAGGGACAGCCGATCATGATTACGGAGTTTGGCGGCATTGCCTATAAGAAAAGCGATTGGGACGGCTGGGGGTATTCCGGCGCACAGGACGACGAAGATTATGTGAAAAGGCTGCAGGCTGTGATCCGGCCAATGTACGTATCCCCTGTAATTGAGGGCTTTTGCTACACGCAGTTGACCGATGTGGAGCAGGAAATCAACGGCTTGCTAACCTACGATCGTGTTCCGAAGGTGCCACTGGCTGAAATTCGTAAAATTGTTTGCAATGAGGAGCAAGAATCTGTTTAGATAGCAAAGAGAACAAAGATCCGATGCATTTGCATCGGATCAAGTCGCTTAATCCTCTTCAAGTTAGCTTCGTTTTTAGCTCCTGCACTTGTTCAGTAACGGGTACGGGATATCTCTCTAATAAATAGTTATTGACTACTTGGTCAATAACTGATATGATTTCTCCGTGAGTACAGATAAATTTTTTTACAGTGTTCTTGACTTTATAGTCAAAAAAAGGCGTTTAACGCTACATAATCGACACAAAAAGCGAACTGAAGGAGGTGGTACTTTTAGATCGTCTGTTTGGTATGAAACTTGCAATCACGTTTTAGTTTAAATAATAAATTAATGTGGAGGTTTTTATGAATAATTCTCAAGCTGTTCAACCACTGTTCCAACCTTTTACACTGGGTAATTTGAGCCTGTCCAATCGTATCGTAATGGCACCGATGACCCGTCAATTTTCGCCAGAGGGAGTGCCAGGGGAAGATGTGGTTGCCTACTATCGCCGCAGAGCTGAAAATGGGGTTGGCCTTATCGTGACAGAAGGAACGATAATCAATCATCCGGACTCCTCCAATCAAGACAATGTACCACACTTCTATGGTGAAGCTGCATTAAACGGTTGGGCAAACGTAGTAGCTGCAGTACACGAGGCTGGCGGACGGATCATGCCACAGATTTGGCATATGGGGGCACGTGGCCATGTTGGGGATTATTCGGAATCTGATATTGCTGCCATCGTCGAAGCCTTTGCACAGGCAGCATCCGAAGCGAAGCGAATTGGCTTTGACGGCATTGAGCTTCACGGTGCGCATGGATATTTGATCGACCAGTTCTTCTGGGAAAAAACGAACCCGCGCACCGACAAATATGGCGGTGACATGGTTGGACGCACGAGCTTTGCGGTAGAAGTGATAGAAGCTTGCCGTCGTGCAGTTGGACCGGAATTCCCGATCGTGTTACGCTTCTCGCAATGGAAGGGTAGCGACTACGCGGCGAAACTGGCTGAAACGCCGGAACAACTGGAGCAGTTCCTGGCTCCTTTGGTTAATGCCGGTGTTGATATTTTCCACTGCTCAACTCGCCGTTTCTGGGAGCCTGAGTTCGCAGGCTCTAATCTGAACCTTGCCGGATGGACCAAAAAGCTGACAGGCAAACCGACGATTACGGTTGGATCGGTTGGTTTGGATGGTGATTTTATGAGTCTCTTTACAGAAGGAAAAGGAGCCGGTAATGCCAAGGTCGACGGGTTAATCGAGATGCTTGAGCGTGAAGAGTTTGATCTTGTCGCGATTGGTCGCGCATTATTGGTTGATCCTGCCTGGGCCAACAAGATCCGCGACGGGCAAATAACTGAACTGGTTCCCTTTACATCTGAGGCATTGAAAACACTGTATTAAGCAAGATCATCAAATAGCCCATCTTCTCCTGTTTTGGAATGAAAATTTCCAATTTAGGGATGATGGGCTTTTTTGATCTATTCATGTACTGCAGGTACGAGTGAGTTCGCTTTATTTCTCTGGCAGACGATATACGGCAAAAGGCTCGCTGTGTACAAATCGGCAGCTCGCTTCATTGAGTCTGTCCTCGGTCTCGGCATCATAAACCAGAGACACACTCTGCAAGCTGTCCTGTAGCTGCTCAACCCGGGTGGCACCGACGATAACGGTGGAGACCGCAGGCCGGTTCATCAGCCAGGCCAAAGACAGCGCGGTTGGGCTGGAACCCACTTCACCCGCAATCCGGCCTACCTCTTCACCGAGTTGGATCCGTTCTTCCGTAAGGAAGCGGGTGAAGCTGGGATCGGTGTCTGCTCTTGATCCGGCCGGTGCCCGATTGCTGGCATATTTTCCGGTTAAGATGCCGCCGGCTAAAGGGAAATACGGAATGATGCCGACACCTTGGTCCAGACAAAGGGGGACCAGCTCTTTTTCCGGTGTCCGATCGGCCAGGGAGTAGCTGCATTGTGTGGAAATGTATCCGGCGAACCGCTGCCGTTCGCTGATACTTAGCGCCTTCATCAATTCCCATGCTGCATAATTGGATGCCCCGATATAGCGGACTTTGCCGGAAGAGATCATATCGTCCAAGGTGCGAAGCGTTTCTTCCAACGGTGTAGATGGATCGAATGTATGTATCTGATATAGATCGACATAATCGGTCCGCAGACGGCGGAGGCTGTCCTCCAGCTCCTGCTGCAGATGGTAACGGGAGGAGCCGCTTTGATTAGGGCCTCGTCCTGCGGGCAGGCCGGCTTTGGTTGCAAGCACAGCTTGCTGCCGTTTCCCTTTCAGAGCCAAACCGATGATTCTCTCGGATTCTGTGCCTGCGTAAATGTTGGCCGTATCCATGAAATTGAGGCCGCTGTCCAAGGCATGATGGACAATCCGAATCGATGTTGCTTCATCGGCACGTTTGCCGAATGCATTTGTTCCGAGTCCGAGTGAGGATACTTGTAGCCCGCTGTTGCCAAGGCGGCGGAAGTTCATGGTGTTCACTCCTTCTATTGATCATCACGGATCAAGCTTTTTCGTCGAGTAGGGCGTACAGGAAGTAGTCCACAGGCGCCGGCTCGAATCCGTCCGCACGGAGTGCGGCGTTGATCTGACCGCGGTGGTACTGGCCGTGCAGGCAGATATGTATCGCAATGTCCCGTGCAGACATTTCGAATGGTGCTCCGGCCTGACTGCGATACGCCATGGGCGTGTCCAACTGATCTTCGGGCAGAGCGTCGAGCCAAGTGCGGAACCCGCCGCTGTTCGCCTCGATCAGCGCCGCGCAGGCGGCAAGATCCGCATGATCCGCCCACAATTCGAGCCCTTCGCTGCTTTCGCCGCGCAGCCGGGTCAGCCAGATGTTCTCCGCTTGGAGCGTGTGCAGGAATAGTGTCGCAGTCTTGCTGGCTTCGTCCACCGGTGCGGCACGCATCGCTTCAAACAGTCGGTGGTTTGCCCAATCCATATGTGCGAACATGTTCCGAATCGTTTGCATGGTATTTCAACCTCCATCGTCTCTTGATCGCTTGCTTTTTCCTTTTGATCGTACCACGAACGGACACGATCGCCAACGGCCTTGCGTGCAAGCCTGTGGGCGAACTGCTGTTTTTCTCATTTCATGAATTGAATAGCTTCTAATTTTTGTTGACACAAACAAAAAAACCATGCTATATTTTCCTCGTTGATTAATTGTAAATATTACTAATAAATACGAAGAGCAGCAGAGATTACAACTGAATATGGAACTGGGGATAGGAGGTGAATGAGATGAGTCAGGTGATCGAATTTGTCAAGTGTAATCCAACCCAAAACATGACCATTCTTGTGAAGACCAGTCATGCAACTGAGGAGTACATACACATTGCTTCGAAAATCATGTCTTATGACAACGTGTATGGGGAGCAAGTGGGATTTATAGAAAAATCATATAACAATGGAGTAGATGCATCTTTAAAAATGGCCGGGGGTGAGTTTTGCGGAAACGCCTGCATGGCATTGGCAGCTTTTGTAGCGGCTGAAAGAGGAGTACAACATCTTGATATAACCGAGGTAGTCCTGGAGGCTTCAGGGACGGAGCAATTCGTGAGATGTCAGGTGAAACGAAATGGGGATGAGTACGACTGTGAACTTGGCATGCCGCTACCTAAACAGATCGAACGGAAAACAATCCAGTATGAAGGGTCCGATTTGGAAATGGTTATCGTGAGATATGAGGATTTTATCCATATCGTGCTGAAAGTGGATGACTTTGATGAAGCAGTGAAAAGGAAAGCACAAACATTGGCAAAGCTGCTGGGGGTCACTTTAGGCTCCAAGCTGATTGGGATTTTGTTGTATAAGCGTAAATCCGCTGAGATGGCTCCGTTAATTTATGTTCCGCACCTGGATAGCATGGTCTGGGAACGCGGGTGTGGTTCAGGAACGGCCTCTCTGGGAGCCTGCTTGGCCTGGGAAAATAAAAGAGAATTCAGCATGCCCATCAAACAGCCTGGCGGGATCATTAACGTGGCAGCTTATTTTAATGGAGAGAAACTGACAGACCTGAAAATTGCAGGCACCGTCGGAATTGTGGCACAAGGCCAAGCGTTTATTTGAAAATAACGATGATGCGCTGAAAGGGGTTGGCTGAATGATAACCTTAGCAAATTTCCAGCAACAATTACACGAGTATCTGGAAAAGTTTGAATTTATGGCGGAAAAGTACGATCAGACTGCCCGTCACAGCTTGGAGCTTGAACTTTTAATAGATGACTATTCGAGATTTATAACCAACGTGGACAACGAGGAAGCTTGGAGACAGCTAGAACGGCAGAACCCCTGGCAATTGGACGCGGTAGCAGCGGAGTTAAGAGCAAAATCGGCGCTTTGTGTGGCTATTATGGAGAAATACCGGGCATTGAAGCTGCTGCATGGAGAGCGTGAAATAGCCCATTATTTCAGAAACATAGAAGCATGTATTGAGAAAGAATTTGGCAGTTTCCACATTACGTCAGACGCTAAAGTGTTATTGGTCGGCTCCGGCTCTTTCCCCATGACCCCCTTGTTGATTGCCAAGCGAACTGGAGCAGAGGTGATCGGCATTGATATCGATGAAGAGGCCATTTCGCTCGGATTAAGGGTCGTGGAGAAGCTGGGGGCAGGACTGAACATTAGATTAGAACAAACGTCAGCTGAAGACTTGGATGTGCTAAAAGACATCACGCATATCATTTTCAGTTCAACGGTTGCAGCTAAATATGACATCTTGGATCAGCTCTACATATTGACGAGTGACCAGGTCGTAGTGGCCATGAGATATGGCAATCAGCTGAAGTCATTATTTAATTATCCAATGAAAGAGTGTGATCGTCGAAAATGGAAGCTGGTTGATCATATCCTGCGTCCGGATGATGTGTTTGACATTGCATTGTATACAAAAGCATAGGTGATTCTGCTGGAAAGAAAGGAGGCTGTTATATGAATGATTTAAAGCGTGTTTTATTGTTTGGAACCGGCCCTGCAAGCATCCAGTTAGCTGTAACCATGAAAGAACAGCTACAGTGCCAAGTGGGGATTGTTGGAAGACAGTCTGTTCGAGCGGCTGATTTTTTCACATCTGTTCAGCAGAGCAAGCTGCGGGTCCAGGCAAGCATCCAGAACGAAAACCATCGCAATATGGCAGGTGAATGTGATCTTGATCAGGTTTTTCAAGGTTATGAAACGATAGAAGGGCATTGGGATACTTTTATATTGGCGGTGACGACGGATGCTTATGTTGAAGTCTTGCAACAAGTTCATGATCAGCTTTTAAAAAGGGTCAGATGTATTGTGCTGATATCTCCGACATTCGGTTCAAATCGTCTGATTCACAATTATATACGGCAGTTTAATCCGAATGCGGAAGTGATCAGTTTTTCTACGTATTATGGGGATACCCGTTGGAAACACAGCAAAGCTTCTAACCATGTCATAACTACGGGAGTCAAGAAAAAGGTTTATATAGGCTCCACGCACCCTTCCTCTGCGAATGTCAACCAGCTATGCGAGGTGTACGAGAAATTAGGCATTGCGGTGGAACGGATGTTATCTCCGCTGGAGGCGGAAACGAGAAATATTTCTTTGTATGTTCACCCGCCGCTGTTCATGAACGGCATCTCCTTGCAGGCTATTTTCGACAGTGCGGATTCCAGAAAATATGTATATAAACTTTTCCCTGAAGGGCCGATTACACAGTATTTAATTCGTGACATGTTGGCCCAATGGAAAGAAATGATGAATATCCTTGACAGACTGAATGTCAAACCTGTTAACCTGCTTAAATTTATGACAGATGATAACTATCCGGTGAGAGTGGAAAGCCTGTCACGCCAGGATATCGATAACTTCGATCAGCTCGAGACGATTCATCAGGAGTATTTATTGTATATACGGTACAGCTCTTTGTTGATCGACCCTTTTTCCCAGCCGGATCAGGAGGGCAAATACTTTGATTTTTCCGCTGTCCCTATTCGAAAAATGTTCGTTAATAAGGAAGGATATCTGGATATTCCAAGAATGCCCAAGGAGGATTATTACCGCATCAAAATCATTCAGGGTATTGCCAGGCATTTGCAGGTGAGTTGTCCAACCATCGATAAATTCATTATAACCTATGAGCATAAAATCAAAGAAGTAGCACAAGCCCACCAAGGGAGCTTATTGTCGGATGCTTTTGTTGTACAAAGCTTCGCTGCAGATGTGCAGATGATATGCCATGTCGACCACTTTCAGGAGGATATACGGTGAAAAAAAATACTGTTGTTGTATTCATTATGGTGATGTTCTCAATTTTCCTATTGGCAGGCTGCACGCAAGCTAATAAATCTGATGATAGTTCATCTGACATCGTATTGAAGACAGGATTAGTTTACGCTTCAGCCAAGGATATTAACGATATGAATCCTCATTTATACACAGGCTCCATGCCCGCTCAAGGCATGGTGTATGAATCATTGGTAGAAAACACCGCAGACGGGATCAAGCCCTTGCTTGCCGAATCATGGGATATTTCAGAGGATGGAAAGACATATACCTTCCATCTTAGAAAAGATGTGAAGTTTCACGACGGGCAGCCTTTTAATGCAGAAGCAGTGAAATTAAATATCGATGCCGTACAACATCATGCCGAAAAGCACGCCTGGATCAAGCTATCCACCAAAATTACAAGTGTCGATGTTGTGGATGAGCATACCGTTAAAATTTCGTTATCCGAGCCCTACTACCCAACACTGGTTGAGTTGTCCATGACCAGACCTTATGTGTTTTTGTCTCCTAACGATTTTATGGCCGGGCAGACGAAAGAAGGGGTAAAAGGTCATCACGGCACAGGCCCTTACATGCTTACGGAACATAAAGTAGATGAGCAGGCTGTCTTTACAGCCAACGAAAGCTATTGGGGCGGATCACCTGCCATTAAGAAAATGACCGCCAAGGTTCTTCCGGCCGGGGAGACGACATTTTTGGCATTGCAAAAAGGAGAAGTGAATTTCATATTCACAGATGACCGGGGCGCGGACAGTATCGATGTCGAGGCTATGAGTCAACTGGTGGATTCAGGCGATTATCAGCTGATCAGAAGTGAAGCCATGAATACGAAAATGATTGCAGCTAACAGCAGCAAATCGGATAGCCCGGTGAGCGAGACCGCTGTGCGGGAAGCCATTTGGCACGCTATTGACCGGGAGACCATCAGCAATGAAATATTCGGGGGTACCGAAACGGTGGCGAATACGCTGTTCTCAGCGAATGTGAATTACGCCAATGTTGAGCTGAAGCAGCGGGGTTATGACTTGGAGGCCGCGGCTGCTGTGCTGGACAATGCCGGATGGGCGCGGGGAGATAACGAGCGTGTCAGAACGAAGAATGGAAAAGAACTGGCGCTGAAATTGTATTATGACAGCAATTCTTCTTCCCAAAAAACGCAGGCCGAATTCATTCAAAGTTCCGTAAGCGAAATCGGCATGCAGTTGGAGATTATCGGTGAAGAATCGACCTCTATCGCCAACAGGAGAGCGACGGGAGACTATGACCTGCTGTTCAATCAGACATGGGGATTGGCGTATGATCCGCAGAGTACAATTGCGGCGTTCACTTCAGAAGCATCTTATTTGCATACGACAAGCGGGATGAAGCAAGCAGAAGAGCTTTACCGCAAAATTGATGAGGTCATGGTGTCCACGAAGGAAGAACAGCGGAAAGCGTTGTATGCCGACATTATGAAAATGGTGCATGACGAAGCTGTTTTTATTCCCATTACTAATGGCAGTGTTACCGTGCTTGCTCCTAAGGATTTAAAAGGAATCACGTTCAAGCAAACTCAGTTTGAGCTGCCATTTGAACAAATGAGTTTTGAATAAGGAGGCAGCATGGGAAGTTATATTGCCAAACGCTTGCTCCTGTCCGTTCCGCTGCTGTTGGTGATCTCTTTTTTAACCTTCATTTTAATAAACCTGTCGCCGATGGACCCGGCTGAAGTTGTACTGAGAGCACAAGAGGTTCCGTTGATTACAGAGGAGTTAATCGCACAGACGAAGGAAGAACTGGGATTGAATCAACCATTCATGATGCAGTATGCGGATTGGCTGATGGCCTGTTTACAGTTTGATTTTGGAACATCCTACGTTACAGGGGAGCCGGTATGGTCTTTAATAGGCCCGGCTTTTCTGAATACGTTCAAGCTGACGCTGGTCTCATCGATCGTGATCATTGTTCTGTCCATCGTTTTGGGGGTTATCTGTGCATTACGGGAAGGGAAGCTTGTGGATCAATCGGTGAGAGGCATTTCGTTCTTCCTTACAGCCATGCCGTCCTACTGGCTTGCGTCGGTTATGATCTGGTATTTTTCGGTCAAGCTGGACCTGCTGCCTACAAGCGGAATGGGTTCGTATCAACATTATATTCTCCCGGTTACTGTGATTTCTATAGGTTATGTCGGGATTTATTTCAGGAACGTCAGAAGCTCCATGTTAAACAACCTGAACGAAGACTATGTTCTGTATGGAAGAGCCTGCGGTTTACCGGAGAACAAGATTACCCTTCGTATTTTACGGAATTCGTTGCAGGTGGCCATTTCTATCTTTTGCATGGCTATACCTATTATATTGGGCAGTACCGTAGTCATCGAGAATGTGTTTGCATGGCCGGGGTTAGGAAGACTCAGCATCAAATCGATACTTAGCAGGGATTTTCCGGTTATTCAGGCGTATGTTCTGATTGTGGCAGTGGCCTTTGTCATGTTCAATACGATATCGGATATTATCAATGCAGCGTTGAATCCTAAATTGCGAAAGGAGCTCTGATGAACATACTAAAAGAGTTGAGCAAAGATAAGCTCGCCAGCATATCTTTGTTCATCGTGATTGGAACGATGCTTGCGGGCATTTTTGCCCCTTTGTTCGCACCCCATGATCCTTATGAAGTGAATATGAAGCTGCGGTATGCAGGCTCATCCTGGGAGTATTTGTTAGGAAACGATCATTTGGGCAGATGTATTCTGTCCCGTTTAATTTATGGAATCCGTCCCAGCCTGTTATGGGTTTTGCTTGCATTAGGGATATCCGTTCTGGTCGGGGCACTTGTAGGTTTTATTGCCGGGTATTTCAAAGGGAAAACGGATACTGTTTTGATGAGAATTTGTGATGTCATGCTTTCTTTTCCGGGTTATGTCATGACCTTGGCGGTTGTGGGCATTTTGGGTCCTGGACTTGAGAACATATTAATTGCTTTTGTGGTGATGAAATGGGCATGGTTTGCCCGGGTCATCAGAACCTCTGTCATGCAGTATTCGGATATGAACTATGTGAAATTTGCAAAAGCAGCCGGCATCAGTCATGTGAAAATCATTTACAAGCATATTCTGCCTGTAACCTTTTCCGATATCGCGGTCATTGCAAGTGGTTCGATATGCTCCATGATTTTGCAAATATCCGGACTTTCATTTCTGGGTCTGGGAATTCAGGCCCCTCATGCCGAGTGGGGAATGATGCTGAATGAAGCAAGGGAGGTCATGTTTTCAAGACCTGAGCTTATGCTGGCGCCTGGTTTGGCTATTGTTGTCGTAGTGTCGGCATTTAATTATTTGGCGGATGGACTTCAAGTTGCCTTAGACCCTAAATTGAGGAGCGTTCACAATAGGCTGCAGGAACAAGAGGTGGAGAAACCGGCTTATGAATATGCTAGAGGTTAAAAAATTAAAAGTATGGGATCAAAAAAGCCATAAAGTGATTATCCATAACAGTTCTTTTCAACTGCAATCAGGCCGATGTCTTGCCATCGTAGGGGAAAGTGGCAGCGGGAAATCGGTGACATGCAGATCCATTATACGCTTGAATAACCCATGGATCGCTCAATCCGGAGAAATATTTTTTAAAGGCGAGAATTTGAACCAGCTTTCGGAACAAGAAATGAGGAAAAAAAGAGGAAAGCAGATCAGCATGATCATGCAAAACGGGATGAATGCCTTTGATCCCTCCCGTGTGGTTGGTGTTCATTTCAAAGAGACGCTGGCAGAGCATTTTGGCTGGAGCAAGAGTGAGATCGAAGGCAACATGAAAAAAGCGATGGAAAGTGTTAGGCTGCAAAATCCAATCGAGATGATGAATAAGTACCCTTATCAGCTATCAGGCGGAATGCTGCAGCGCATGATGATTGCGCTCGCCCTTGTGCTGGAGCCTGACCTGATTATTGCAGATGAGCCTACCACGGCACTGGATACGATTTCGCAGTTTGAGGTTGTGGAACAATTGATTCATCTGCGGGCAAGGATGGGCTGCTGCATGCTCTTTGTTTCTCATGATTTGGGAGTGGTCAAAAAGATTGCCGACGATGTTCTGGTTATGAAAAATGGAGAAATTGTCGAACACGGACGGATGGACGCCGTATTTTCGGATTCACAGCATGCTTATACCCGACATTTGGTGGCTACCCGGCTGGAGCTTGGTCATCATTTTAAAAAGATTATGATGCAGGAGGAGTTATAAGTGCTGAAAGTAAAGGAGGTTGAAAAATCCTACAAAAAGGGTGGATTTTTGTCCAAAGAGCGACAGCAGATTATCAGGAATGTAAGCTTTGAATGCGGCCGCGGCGAATGTCTCGGCATTATCGGAGAAAGTGGCAGCGGAAAATCAACGCTGGGCCGCCTGCTGTTAGGCATTGAAAAGCCGGATCACGGGAATGTGCTGCTGGAGGGGAAGAGTATTCTTCGCAGGACGGAGAGATTGGGCAGGATCAGCGCTGTGTTTCAGGATTATACGTCTTCGATAAATCCGTTCTTCACGGTTGAAGAGGCGATTATGGAGCCTTTAACGGCTCAAAAACAAAGTCAGCAGGAGCAACGAAGCAAGGTGGATCTTCTGCTGGATCAGGTTGGGTTAAACCCTTCCTATAAGGGAAAGTACGCACATGAATTATCAGGAGGAGAAGCTCAGCGGGTCTGCATAGCACGAGCTATATCAACAGCCCCCAAATGTATGGTATTGGACGAAGCCATCAGTTCATTGGATGTATCCGTACAAGTTCAGGTGCTCGGCACCCTGAAGGAATTAAAAGAGCTTTACAAGATGAGTTATATATTTATTACGCACGATATTCAGGCTGCAGCCTATATCTGTGACCGAATCATCATTTTCAGAGACGGGCAGATTGAAGAAACGGTCCCGGTGCAGCAACTGAAACATGTACGGTCTGATTATGCCAAAAAATTATTGGACTCTTTAATTACACTTTAGCAGAGCAGGTTGAATCGTTAAAGTGGAATGAACCGGAGCCCAAGCAGGAGGAGAGGGAGAGAAGCAGTGAGCAAAGCGGTGTCTTGGCCTTTTTTACGTCTCTATATGCTGACGCTGCTTTATTTTAGCGCCAACGCGATTCTTAATGTGATGATCCCGCTGCGGGGAGAAGCATTGGGGGCAAGCAGCACAGCCATTGGGTTGATTATGGGTGCCTATATGCTGACAACGATGTTCTTCCGGCCATGGGCAGGTTATATCATACAAAAGCATGGGCCAGTCAGGGTGCTTCGGCTGATTCTTATCGTCAACGGTCTGGCCCTGATACTGTATACATTTACAGGCTTGGGGGGTTACCTGGTGGCCCGTATTTTACAGGGGGTATCGACCGCTTTTTTTTCGATGGCGCTGCAGATTGGCATTATTGATGCGCTGCCGGAGAAGGAGCGGTCCCAGGGGATATCCTTTTATTCTTTGTTCACTTATATTCCCGGCATCATTGGACCTGTTCTGGCTTTAGGCCTCTGGCAAGCAGGAGGCATGAATTATTTTACTGTTTTAATGATATCGATTGCCATCGTGACCGGATGTTTTGGCTACAGCGTGAAAATGGAGAAAAGTCAGGAAACGGTGGCCCCCAATCATCCTGCTCAGGAAGCAAACATGTTTGGGTCATTTGCGCAGCTGGTAAAAAATCCGTTTCTGTTTAAATGCAGTGTACTGATGCTGGTGTCTTCCATTGTATTTGGTGCGATTACAGCATTTATCCCTTTATACGCTTTCCAGGTGAAAAACAGTAATGCCGGCATTTATTTAATGATTCAGGCTGCAGTTGTTGTAATAGCCCGTTTTACTTTGCGAAAAAAAATTCCGTCAGACGGAAAATGGCATTCATCTTATATCATGGGTACGCTGCTGCTATTGGCATCCGCTGCAGGATGTGTGAGCTTTTCCATCAAGGGAGGAGCCGTTTTCTTCTATGCCGGTGCGGTTCAGATGGGAATTGCTCAGGCCATTCTGTACCCTATGCTCACCACCTATTTGTCCTTTGTCCTGCCCAAATCGGATCGCAACGTGCTCATCGGGTTATTTATAGCTACGGCTGATTTGGGAGTTTCCTTGGGAGGTGTGGTAATGGGGCCGGTTGCCGATTTAACATCCTATTCTTTTATGTATATGATTTGTGCTCTCTTGGGAGCGGCAATGATCTTTTTTGTCTCTGATCGGCAAAGACGCTTTTCTAGGTGAAATAAGCCCCTGGGGAGTAACCGTCAGTGACATTCAGCATCCGGTATGATGGCTCCACGAGCAGCTGATGCGGGATATTCAAGGAACAGGGCTGCCGTGTCTATCCGCAGCAGCCCCTAATCGTAAGCTCATAACTCCATATGTGATCAGCGTGGCAGTCCCTTTAGCCGGAAGGTTAAGCTGGCGAAGTCCCCTTTCAGGTCAGAGACGACAAGTCCGATGTTCATTAAGCGGTCTCCGCCAAAGGTTTCGCCGTCGAACGCGATCCGGAATGGGGAGACGCCGTCTCCCGCCAGGGTGTTACCTGTCACCCCGGTTTCGATGCTGTATTTTAGCTGCGGATCAAGTCCTTTGAGCGTTAATCGCCGGATCGGCCCGTTCGGCTCAGCCAGCACGCGGAAGTAAGCGACGAACGCTTCCGACCGGTCCTCGCTGACGAACATCCAGGCCGTATCGCCCCGGCCTTCGAACGGGCTGAGGAGCCGGTACATATCCCCTTGCTGTACAAGGGAACGAATTTCTTTGTACTGGGCAATTTGTCTTGCGGCGAGCTCCTTTTCTTCCTTTGTAAATTTGGTAAGGTCAAGCTCGTAGCCAAAGTTGCCGCTCATCGCCACATCGCCGCGAATAGAGAGCGAGGTCATTCGGCCCACCTGGTGGTTCGGAACACTTGAGACATGTGCTCCCATGGTGCTGGCCGGATAGACGATGCTCGTTCCATATTGGATCGCCAACCTTTCGATAGCATCGGTATCGTCGCTGGTCCAGGTTTGCGGCATGTAATACAGCATGCCTGGATCAAACCGTCCGCCGCCTCCGGAACAGCTTTCGAACAGGATGTCCGGGAAGCGGGAGGTAAGCCGTTCCATCAGATCGTACAGTCCGAGCATGTAACGGTGTGCGGTTTCTTTTTGTCTTGCGGCAGGAGCTGCTGCCGAGGCAATCTCCGTCATATTCCGGTTCATGTCCCACTTGACGTAAGTAATCGGAGCGGAAGAGAATACGGAGCTCAGCGTATCGTATAAATAATTGCATACTTCCTTGCGGGAGAGGTCGAGCACCAGTTGGGACCGCGCCTCTGTCCGCCGCCGGCCTTCGGCATGCAGGCACCAGTCAGGATGCTTGCGGTACAGCTCGCTGTCTGGAGATACCATCTCCGGTTCTACCCAAAGACCAAATTGCAAGCCTTGTTCATTCACCCGTTTGGCCAGGTCGGCCAGACCGCCAGGCAGCTTGCGCCGATCCTCAAACCAGTCCCCAAGCGAACTGTCGTCTTTATCGCGCTTTCCGAACCAACCGTCGTCAAGCACGAAGAGCTCTATGCCAAGGGGGCCTGCTTCCTTAGCAATCGCTTCAATTTTATCAGCGTCAAAATTGAAATACGTGGCTTCCCAATTGTTCACCAGGATCGGACGCACTTGGTCACGATAGACACCCCGGCACAGGCGTGTGCGGTAGAGCCGGTGATAGGTGCGTGACATGCCGCCGATTCCTGCTCCGGAATAGACCATGACCGCTTCGGGAGTTTGAAAGGACTGCCCTGGTTCAAGCTGCCAGGAGAAGTCAAAGGCATTGATGCCGATGCTTACGCGCGTCTGGCTGAACTGCTCCACTTCCGCTTGTGCGATAAAGCTGCCGCTGTAAACGAGACTGAAGCCATACACATCCCCATGGTCCTCGGTTGCATCAGGACGAAGCAGGGCCAGAAAGGGATTCATCTGGTGACCGCTGGAGCCCCGCCGGCTCTCCAGCCGAATGGCACCAGGGCCGAGCTCGCGGCGCTGGATATGCCGCTCCCGCACCCAGGCTCCGGACAGATAGAGGGCCTGGTAGTTGGAATCGGCAAAATCGACAGAGGCGCTCATGGCTTGCTCAAGCTTCATGGTAGCGCTTCCTTTATTCTCAATCAAGGCCGACCGGGCAATAACGCTGTGATCCGCAAATACGGTATAGAGAAGCGTGACCTGAACGCCCGCGTATTTGTCCTCAAGGGTTAGCAAAAGCGTTGCCGCTTCATCATCTGCTTCGGTATAGACGGCGGGAAGTCCTTCGAGCTTGGGTTTACCCGGTACAATACGGTAACCGGTGTATTTTAGTTCTGTAATCCGGGTACCGTCTGCTAAAGTCAACTGGTAAGCGGGCTGCCGGAAGTCGCTCGTACCATACTGGGGATACTCCTGGGGCAGCGTGTCCAGAGAGATCGAGTGGTCGGAAGGGACGGGATTGGGAGAGAAGGAGCAGCGCTCCCGAAGCTCCAGTATACTGGCCAGGCTGCTGTCATGATGAAGCCTGGCTCCCCAATAAACATGGGCGGGATAACCTTCTACGAGTTGGATAATGTAGCTGGAATCCTTGGACTGCAGGTGAAATAAACCAAGCGTTTCGTCTACGTGAATGTTCATGGAAATTCACTCCTTTAGGGGTTCATTAAATAGATTTGGCTGAGCTGCCGGTTTAGCTGCTGCTGTATGAGCTTTCCCGTATGATCAGCTTGGTTCCGATGACGCTGTGAGCAGGCGCTTCACGGCCCTCAAACCGTTCGGCCAGCAGTTGAACTGCAGCTTTTCCCATCTGTTCAGGATAGGCCCGCACTGTGGTCAGCGCAGGCTGTACGAAGGCGGCCATCTCAATATCGTCAAAGCCCACGATAGCCATATTCTCCGGCACTTTAACTCCATGTCCATGCAGAGCGCGCAGGGCGCCGATGGCAAGCGGGTCGCTGGCTGCGAAGCAGGCCGTCGGACGCTCCTTTTCGGCCAAAAGCTCGTTCATCATCCGGTATCCGTCAGCCGTGCTCCAGGCTCCCGTGCGGACGAATTGAGGATGATATAACCCCCGTTCCCGCAAAAACCTTTCAAAATAATGCGCCCGCCGCTCTCCTTCGCCCTCACCGCCAATAAATCCGATTTGGTGGTGGCCCAGTTCAAGCAAATGTCCGAGCGCCTGGTCTACAGCTTGCCGGAAATGAAGCCGTACCGAATCGTATTCCAACTGCTCCCGGTATTGGTCCACCAGAACCATGGTATTTTTGTCGGGGTGCAGCTTGAGGGCCTCTTCGGGATCGACACCACCCACCACAATCAATCCATCCGTCTTCTGCAGGGCAACGAGGGAAGACCGGCCCCGCAGCGTCTGTCCCAGCGTCAGGCCGAGCTCTTCACAGCGCAGCTCGATTCCCCGGCGGATCGAGGCATAATACGGATCGTCCCTTTCCTCTTCAATCGAACACCATAGGAGGAGGGAGACTGTTTTTCCGGCCCGTTCCGTGTTTTGCTTTAGCTGCCTCAGTCTGGAAGGTTTGTATCCAAGCTGTTCGGCAACTGTGAAAATCCGGTTTTTTGTATCCGGGCTTACGGCCAGGGACAGGTCGTTGTTTAGAACTCGTGAAACTGTTGCTGCAGACACCCCCGCTTCACGGGCAACGTCTTTAATGGTTGCCAAAAAAACTCACGCCTTTTTAGTTAATATTTTTACTAAATGAAACTGAGTTTATCCTATCACACTGCTTCAGTACTTTCAAGAATAAACGGAACTTTAGACTATGATGAACAGGCAGGGAGTTGTCTCAATTAAAAAAGTGTGATAAAGTACCAATTAACCAAACATCCTATGTTTGATAAATAGATGAAAAGAGGGTAGACACATGCTTGAGAAAACAAAGCGGCTGACGCTGGTTGAGCAAGTCGCACTGCAAATGGAAAGTCTGATTGAATCAGGCAAGTGGGCTGTCGGGATGCGCATTCCGGCCGAGCCGGAGTTGATGGCGGAGTTGAATGTTAGCCGCAATACATTAAGGGAAGCCATTCGGGCATTGATACACGCAGGCCTCTTGAAGACGAAGCAAGGGGACGGAACTTATGTCTGTTCTGCAAGCGTTTTGGGGGTTGTGCTGCAAAAACGCATTTTGCGCTCTGATACGCTGCACACGTTAGAAGTCCGGCATGCGCTCGAACGTGAGGGAGCCCATCTGGCTGCACAGCGCAGAACGAGCGACGAGGCGAATGAGCTTCTTCTCCAGCTTGAACGCTGCGAGGCGGCTGCGGCACGCGGTGATATTGATGGTTTTGTAACAGAGGATATTCGTCTTCACCAAAGCATTGTCACGGCGTCTCACAATGAAATATTGATCGAATTATACGACCATATTGCTGAGGGGTCGCAAGATTCGATTACAAGCTTGACTCGTTATGAAGCCAGTGCGGATCTCTTGGGACTGCACCGGCAGATGGTCGAAGCGATTATTGACCAGGACGCCGATCGTGCCGTGGCAGCGGTTCACCGTTATATTGCCGAATCGAAGGCTGTTCTCGAAGCCAAGGGAGAGGGGCGGCTATGAGCGTACAAAGCAATACAAAGTCAATGATCATGAAGAAGTCGTTGTCGGCGAGTTGGCCGATTATCATAGGTATTGTCCTGATCGCACTGACCATGCGATCACCGCTAACGTCGGTAGGACCATTGGCGGGCTCGATTCGTGAATCCCTTGGGCTGTCGAACACTGCGGCAGGTCTGCTTACGACATTGCCGCTGCTTGCTTTCTCGCTTCTGTCACCGTTCACACCGATTCTGGCGCGCCGCTTCGGGGTGGAACGGACGATGCTTTATGCGTTGGTACTACTTATGGCGGGTATCGCTATCCGCTCGCTCGGCGCGACAGTTCCTCTAATGGCAGGTACCGTTTTGCTGGGGCTTGCGATTGCGGTGTGCAACGTGCTCATTCCGAGTCTGGTTAAACGGGATTTTTCTCATCATGTTGGCCTCATGACAGGAGTGTACTCCGTGTCGATGAATTTATTCGGGGCGATAGCATCCGGTGTCAGCATTCCGCTCGCGCGTGATCTCGGTTTTGGGTGGACTGGCGCACTCGGAATCTGGGGAGCGCTTGCTCTGCTAGCTACGCTACTCTGGTTTCCTCAAGCTCAGGCGAGTCGCGTGTCTGCCGGGGCAGCAACTGGCGGCGCCTCGTCACGGCGAAGTCTATGGCGTTCACCGCTGGCATGGATGATCACGCTTTTTATGGGCATGCAGTCGCTCCTGTTCTATGTCTTGATCGCTTGGTTGCCCGAAATCATGACAAGCCGGGGCTTGAGTGAAGACAGTGCTGGTTGGATGTTATCGCTGTTTCAAATCGCTGCGCTGCCCGTATCGTTCATCGTTCCGATCGTTGCAGGACGCATGAAGAACCAACGTGTACTGGTCATATTCATGACTGTCCTGTTGTTTGTTGCTTTGGGAGGCCTTTATTTCGGCGGAAATGCATTCATTGCGTTATGGACAATTTTACTCGGAATTGGCGGGGGATGTGCGTTCAGCTTGGCCATGATCTTTTTAAGCCTGCGGACGAAAGACGCCCACGATGCAGCCGCTTTGTCCGGCATGTCGCAATCCGTCGGATATTTGCTGGCAGCAGCCGGACCGACCTTATTCGGTTTGCTCCATGACATCACGGCAAGTTGGAACCTTCCGCTGTTGCTGTTGCTTGCCGTTAGCGCTCTGTTGTTGATACCCGGCTTGGGTGCTTCGAAGAATCATACGGTGTAAGGGGCCTCTTTCGCAGCATGAAATCAGCAAACAGGCCTTGATGTAACTGGGCAAAACGGAGATTCACTGCTGGAGTTGACGCTGAATCAGCAGACAGCTTTTTGCTAGCTTTCTTGGAAGAAGGGGATTCGTCCCGCTCAGAGTCTGGCATCCAGAGTGAGACGGGTGTCTATAGGGTATGGTGTTATGGTGTATGGCGTTTGGTGTCCTTTACCTGATGCCTGTTGTCTCTCCATACAGCTTTGCATGATTATCCCTTTTGCTCAGACTCTCAGTCCGTTTCACATCACCTAAACGCTCTGCTTTCTTCTAAGATCGCCTCATCTCGAACCGATCTGTTGCTCCATAAGGTACGATCAAAAAAATAATAGACCCATTTGATGATCCCGAATAGCGTAACAACAGGCATTTTCGTGCCTCGCTTCGTATATTTTCGGTTCCCGGTTTTCTATTTTTCTGTACCTGATCCAACGGGATAATCATGCAAAGCTCCCGGGCAGCGAGTTCACATGCCTCGCCACAGTCAACGGGCGGCTTGACTGTCAAGCACTTAACTCAACTTTCGCAGCATGAAATTGGCAAACTGGCAAGGAGAGAATTCGAATTCCTCAGAACCCAGCAGCTACAAAGGTTTAATTGGATTTGTGCTCTGCGAAAGTTGAGTTATAAGTTTTCAGCGGAGCTGAACAATTCTATGATCGCAAGAAAAACTTCCTCTACATGCGGTCTGGCTTCTTTGAGTTGCATCGATAGACGTTTTTTTTATATACTTTCCTTATAACTTGTGATCGGGGGTTTTACCGTGGCAATGCTGAATTGCTCATTCACTAGGGAGTCCTCATGCAAAGCCTGATTTAGGGCGATACTTTGCATGGGGCGGATAGGATGGAAGACTGATTTTATCGCCCAAGCGTAATCGTTTCTTATAGCAGGCTTTGCACCTTATGATCTTTAATGAAAAATAAGGGGCTGAAGAGCTATGAGTAAACCATTTATTAAAAATCATCAATACAACGTCATTAAGAAACAAGCGGAATTTATTCAGAGCACCTTGCGAAACGTAGCAGATCAGAGAGTCCTGGACACGGTGAGGTATAGTGCCTTAACGAATATGCTTGAAGCATTTCCTGACCTGACAGAGGATCAGCAGCGGATGCTGGAACAAATAACGACCTTCGAGACGGCATACGATTTCCAAAGATATCTTGGCGAATTGGAATCATATCTGGAGTCATATCCGGCGATTATGCCGAAACAGATTGAGAAGCTTTTTCCGAAAAATAAGAAACTGAAAGTGCCTGATCTGCAATCCATCGACTTTCGATTTGTGACGTATCTAAGCTGGGTGGATATTGCCGCGGGCAGGTTATTCATTGTGTATCCGTTCGAAGGGCAGTTCATCGGGGTCGAGGGGAAAATTACGCCGACCAACAAGAAAGGATATTGCCTCTTCTGCAATCGGCATCATGAGCTTGCCTTCTTTCTGGTCAAGACCAAGCCTTCTATCCCTTCACCGGATAACTATGCCGCCATCGGCCAATACGTATGCATGGATAATCAGGTATGCAATCAGAGTATTACGGATACAGGGGCACTGGAGAAGTTCATTCTCTCCGTTCGAAAATAAAGGCTTTAACTCAAAAAATGGCTGCCTTCCCAAGGCAGCCTATTTAACTTCTGACTAGTCAGTCTTCCCCTTGCATCTTATTACATAAAAATATTCCCCCAATATATTAATGGAATGTATAATAATTACGGCTAAAAATGAGAATAGCTGATGCTACAAAGAAATTCGGGTTCAATGCCCGAAGTCGATCGAGAAGAGGAGGACATATGAAAACAACAAAGATCTCATTATTTATACTATCGCTGCTCCTCCTGGTAACCGGTTTGTCCGGTTGGGCGGGAAGTGTTGCAGCGGAGCCGAACTCCGGCAAAACGTATGTGATCGGTACCGACATTACGTTTGCACCGTTTGAGTTTCAGGACGTAAACGGAAAATTCGTCGGCATTGATATGGATCTGATGGAGGCCATCGCGAAGGATCAAAATTTCAAATATGAAATTAAACCGTTAGGCTTTAACGCAGCCGTGCAGGCGCTTGAGGCCAATCAGGTGGATGGCGTCATCGCGGGCATGAGTATCACCGACGAGAGGAAGCAAAAATTCGATTTTTCAGAGCCTTATTTTCAATCCGGCGTGGTCATGGGCATTAGTCAAAATAATGACACGATCAAAAGTTACGAGGATTTAAAGGGAAAAAAGGTAGCCGTTAAAACAGGTACAGAAGGTTATAGCTTTGCTGAATCGATTGCCTCGAAGTATGGGTTTACGATCGTGCCGTTCGACGATTCTTCCCAGATGTATGATGATGTGAAAACCGGCAATTCAGCCGCCTGCTTTGAGGATTATCCCGTATTAGCCTATGGTGTGACTCAAAACAACGGTCTGAAAATCGTCACGGAGAAGGAAGAGGGAGGTTCGTATGGCTTTGCGGTGAGCAAGGGCCAGAACCAGGAGCTTCTGCAAAAGTTTAACGCAGGTCTGGCCAATCTCCATACGAATGGGGAATATGACCGGATTTTGGAAAAATATCTGGGCGAAAATGCTGAAATGGCGCCTCCAAGCCGCTGGGAGCTTATTCAGCAGTCTTTGCCACCGCTTTTGAATGGTCTTGGGAAAACAGTGCTGTACACGATTATTTCCTTGATTTTTGCCTTTATTCTGGGACTGGTTTTCGGATTTATGAAAGTAGGGCAAAACCGCTTTCTGCGCGGCGTGGCGACTGTATTTGTTGACCTGTTCCGCGGAATTCCGCTCATTGTCCTGGCTTTCTTCATCTACTTCGGCATTCCGCAGGCGTTTGGGTTTACAATGCCGTTGTTTCTGGCTGCGATCTTGACACTCAGCTTGAATGCGGGGGCTTATATCACGGAAATTATCCGGGGTGGAATTCAATCGATCGACCACGGTCAATTGGAGGCGGCACGTTCGCTCGGTCTGCCTTACCGTACAGCGATGTTGAAGATTGTCATCCCGCAGGCCATACGTGTGATGATTCCGGCCTTTATTAATCAGTTTGTCATTACACTCAAGGACACGTCCATTTTGTCAGCCATCGGTCTTGTCGAGTTGACACAATCGGGTAAAATCATCATCGCCAGAACGTTTGCCTCCTTTGAGATTTGGCTTATGGTTGCGGTCATGTACCTGATTGTCATCACGGTGTTAACGAAAATTTCTGACAGACTGGAGGCGAAAACTCGTCGTGGGTAAAATCCGAGTTGAAGGTTTAAAGAAAAGCTATGGCTCGAATGAGGTGCTGAAGGGCATCGATGTGCAGGTCCAGGAAGGGGAAGTCGTCTGCCTCATCGGCCCTTCCGGTTCGGGAAAAAGTACGTTTTTGCGCTGTATTAACCGGTTGGAGGAGATCACAGGGGGCCGGGTGATCGTGGATGATCAGGACCTGAATGATGCCAAAACGGACATTAATAAAGCGCGTGAAAATATCGGCATGGTGTTCCAGCATTTTAACCTGTTCCCACACTTCAATGTGCTGAGAAATATCACGTTTGCTCCCATGGAGCTCGGCAAAATGAAAGAGGAAGAGGCGCACAGCACAGCGCTCCGTCTGCTGGAGCGGGTGGGCTTGGCAGATAAAGCAGATGCTTTCCCAAGTCAGTTGTCAGGTGGACAGAAACAGCGGGTCGCGATCGCCCGCGCTCTTGCCATGAATCCCGATGTCATGCTGTTCGATGAACCAACTTCAGCGCTAGACCCTGAAATGGTTGGTGAAGTGCTTGGCGTCATGAAGGACCTGGCGCGTGAAGGCATGACGATGGTGATCGTTACCCATGAAATGGGTTTTGCCCGTGAGGTAGCGGACCGGGTCATCTTTATGGACGGTGGTTTTATCGTTGAGCAAGGCCCACCGGAAGAAGTATTCGGAAATCCGAAGCATGAGCGTACGATCAGCTTTTTGGAAAAGGTGCTGTAAAGCGTGCTAAGAAGCGAGAAGACGCTTGCGAAACTAAAATCGCGGTTTAAAAAACCGATCACTGTCTGATTTCAGTCAGTGATCGGTTTTTTTAAACTTCCAGAATGCAGAGCGCATCTTTTATCACCCAGGTTAGTCTGCAAGAGGCTACAAAGCCACTCAACAGGCCATTTTTATGTTTCCGCAGGGGCATTTTTAAGATGCTGTCAAAGTCCCTATAGCTACTTTACAATGCAGGCCTTAAAATGAGGGGGAAAGTTACACCGGGAAGGGATGAATATGAAGCATATGGGTTGGAGCCACAGGATAACCTCATGGATAAAAAACATGAAGTTCCAGCATAAATTGATGGCGGGTTACCTTTTGGCTTGTGTGATTCCGCTGATAATTGTAAGCGCAATCATTTTTCGGCAGGCGGCAGTGGAGCTGGAGAGCTCATCCGAAGAATTTGCTGCTCTGTACACGTCCCAGATTAGGATTTCATTGAATAAATTCATGAAAGAATATGACCAGATTACCAAGTCCGTATTGGTCGATAACGATTTGATTTACAGGCTTGGTGGAGAGCGAAGGTTGTCGATAGACGAAATGATCCTCCAGAGGGTTACCGTACAGAAGCTGCTGATGCGTGTTGCCCTGCTGGAGCCGGAAATCAGCAGTCTGATGCTGATCAGCCGGGATAACACGGTCTATCAGTACACGACTACTACAAGCAGAGTGAATGAAGCTGCGCTCTTATCTCAGGCATGGTTTAAGCGGCTCCGCAATGCAGACGATACGTTTTTTATAACCGGGTTGCATGATCGTATGTACTACGAAGACAAAGGGGAGGGTGCCGTTGTCACCGTAGGAAGGGTGCTGCTCAATTCCGACGGCGCTTACGCCGGTGTGCTTCTGATGGATCTGGACCCCTTCATGCTGCTGCCCCTGGACAATGATTTTGTCCAGGCCAGGGACAAATATGGCATAAGTGTCGTCATAAGCAATCACCTGGGGGAAATGGTGTATCATTCCGAGGCGGCGAGCGGCCGGATGACCTGGACGCAGGTGCTGGAATCAGGCAGGGATTATACGAGGGATGCCGATCGTTCTGAGCGGATTATTTTGTCCGAGGAGACCGAATCGGGTGAGCTTTTCATCCAGACTGAAATCCCCCGGTCGAAGCTGCTGCTGAGGATTAGCAAAATCCAAGCGGTTACGGTAGTAGTCATCCTGGTGAGCTGCCTGATTATAACGCTGATCTCCATGGGATTAAGCTATTATATTACGAGGCCTATACAGGCTCTGCGCAAAAGTATGAAAAAGGCGGAAGGCGGTCAGTATGTGCCGATTCCGGATCATCAATCCAATGACGAGCTGGGCAGCCTGGTCCAAAGCTATAACCAAATGATCGTTACGATTCGGACCTTGATCGAAGACGTCTATGTTGCCGAGATCAAGCAGCGCAAAGCCAAATTGCTGGCGCTTCAGAACCAGATCAATCCCCACATGCTGTACAATACGTTGGAATCCATTCGCATGAAAGCGCTTGCCAAAGACGACGATGAGGTCGCCGATATGATCAAGATCCTGGCACGCATGTTTCGGCTGGCCTTGGGCAAGGAAGGCAGGCAGCATTTGGTGAAGCATGAAGTGCAATATACGATGAATTATTTGCAGCTCCAGAACATCCGGTTCGATCATCGCTTCAAGCTGCATATCAGGCTGCCTGAGGAAATTCAGCAGTGCAGCATCATTCCTCTCGTTTTACAGCCTATCGTGGAGAACAGCATCAACCATGGCTTTCAAGGTTATAACCAGCCGATGAATATCACGATCGAAGGCATGTGCACGGGAGATGAAGGTATTGTCATCCGCATTACGGATGATGGAATCGGGATGCTGCCGGCCAAGCAAGCGGAACTGCAGTCTCTCCTGAAGGATGCCGAGTCGGACAAGTACAGGCTGGAGCCAACGGATGAATTGGCGGAGAAAGGATTAGGCCTCAAAAATATTGCTGAACGCATCAAGCTGCATTATGGAAACCCATATGACTTGTCCTTCTCCTCAGCCTATGGAATAGGCACGACGGTCGAGATTTATATCCCCAGAACTTGAATCAATCCTGTATGGAATAGGTAAGGGAAAGGGTGAGCTGAAATGAAGATGATGATCGTGGACGACGAAAAAGGCATTGTGGACGGACTTCATAAGATGATCGGCCGTTACGTTCCCGAATGTGAGATGATCGGCGCAGCCTACAATGGTCTGGATGGATTCAGGCTGATTCTGGAACGGCAACCGGACATTGTGATAACGGATATTCGCATGCCGCAGGCAGACGGCCTGGAGATGATCCGGATGCTGAAGGATGAGGCCTGTCATGCCCAATTTATTCTCTTGAGTGGCTATGCGGAGTTCGAATACGCCCGCAAAGGCATGCAGTTGGGCGTTCAATTCTACATCAACAAGCCGGTGGAAGAAGAGGAGCTGCAGAACTGTGTGTACAAGGTGATGGAGATCATTCGCTCCGAACGGGCCAAGCAGCAAGAAGTATACAACTTAAAGCTGCAGGTGCACAACCGGATGGTGGAGAGTGCATTTCGAGATCATATGGATGCTGGCGGTGATAACCTTCCCCGAAAGAAGGATATCATCACGGAGATTAAGGAGTATGTGTCAGAGCATTACAGCGAACCGATCAGCCTGGCGGATTTATCTGCCCGCTTCTTTATCAATCCTTATTATTTGAGCCAACTGTTCAAGCAAAAGACGGGGGAGACTTATCTGAGCTATCTGGCACAGACCCGGATCAATAAGGCTAAGGAGCTGCTGATCAGGACGGACTTGAAGGTCTATGAGATATGCCAGCGGGTCGGTTACTCCGATACACAGCATTTTGCCCGCTTATTTGAGAAACTGACAGGCTGCAAGCCCAGCGAATACCGTAAAAACCCGCTCAGACAGTAAGCATGATCCGTCCTTTCGCCGATTCACAGGCGGGAGGATTTTTTTGTACAGCTAAAAAATGACCCTGTGAAAACTATAAAACGTCCCTTTGTGCGTTTGGACTCCTGAACTTATAGTGAATGTAAGCGAATACAATAAGTGCGCACAGGAGGGATCAAAATTGCAAAGCAGTTATGATCATCGTATGAAGATTTATTGGCCGCTGTATGTGATGGCGGTTCCGGGAATCGTTTTTCTTATCGTATTTAAATTTATTCCACTGGTTGGGGCCGTCATCGCCTTCAAGGACTATTCGGTTTTCCAAGGGTTCATCGATAGTCCCTGGGTAGGCCTCAAGCATTTTGAGACCCTGCTTCACCATCCAGACTTTGTCCGCGTGTTCGGCAATACACTGATGCTGGGATTTTTCAAGCTTGTATTGATTTTCCCGGTGCCTGTTCTGCTGGCGCTGATGATCAACGAGATTCGAAAATCGGCGCTCAAGAAAGGAATCCAGACCGCTCTGTACATTCCGCACTTTTTATCCTGGGTGATCGTTGGCGGTATTCTCTTTGATTTGTTTTCGTTAAGCGGTGTGTTCAACATTGTCATGGGGTGGTTTGGTCATGAACCGGTGCTAGCCATGCAAGAAAGCGCATATTTCCGGCCGATTTACGTGCTTGCTTCGATATGGAGGGATGCCGGATGGGGGACCGTGGTGTATATGGCCGCCATTAGCGCGATCGACCCGCAGCTTTATGAATCGGCGATGATCGATGGCGCCTCCAAATTCCGGCAAATCCGCCACATTACGTTTCCGCTTCTTTTGCCTACCGTGCTGGTGCTGTTCTTGCTCGAAATAGGCAATTTTATGGATCTTGGCTTTGATCAAGTGTATAACCTGCTCACTCCGATGACCTATAACGTAGGAGATATCCTGGATACGTATGTGTTCCGGGCCGGCATTCAGCAGGGGCAGTACAGTTTTGCTACGGCGGTAGGGCTGTTTCAATCGGTGATTGGTTTTATGATGGTGTACACCTTCAATAAGCTGTCGAAAAAAGTGTCGGATGGGGGGCTATGGTAGGTATGCTCGAATCGAGAGGGGAAAAAGTATTCGGTACGGCAATCACAATCTTTCTCATCCTGTTTTCTATCATCGCACTCGTACCGCTCCTGTCCGTAATCGCAACCTCGTTCAGTTCCAAGAGTGCTGTGGACATGAACCTGGTAACGTTATGGCCACAGCAATTTACGTTAGACTCGTGGAAGTATATCATCGGCCGTCCCGACTTATGGAAATCATTCTTCCTGACGCTTGGCACGACGTTAATCGGAACGGTATTGGCACTTTTGCTGACTGCCCTGTTTGCGTACCCGCTGTCGAAGTCCGAGTTCCGCTGGGGTTCCGTCATTATGGTGGGGGTGGTGATCGCTATGATTTTTAAAGCGCCTATCGTGCCTTACTTCCTGACGGTCCGTAGTGTTGGCCTTTATGATAATCCGTTGGTCCTGGTCATACCCCATGTTCTGAATCCATTCAATTTAATCATCATGAGAACGTTCTTCAAGCAATTCTCCAAGGAATTGGAGGAAGCAGCCTTGCTTGAAGGCTGCGGGTATTTCCGCATGCTGTTCCAGTTCGTGCTACCGCTATCCAAGGCCGTGTTAGCAACTCTTGCTTTGTTTTACGGTGTGGTGCTGTGGAACCAGTTTCAGCATCCGCTGTTCTTCCTGCAGAACCCGGACTGGTTTCCGCTGCAGATCAAGATCCGGCAGTTCATCACCGACGGCAACGTGATTATGGCAGGCGCCCCATCCACGGTTGATCTTAATTATAACGAGCGGACTTTAAGAGCAGCGACCGTTATTTTTGCGATCATCCCGATCATTCTGGTGTATCCTTTCCTGCAGAAATATTTTGTCAAAGGAGCCATGATCGGCTCCGTAAAAGGTTGAAGGAGGAGAAAATATGAATTTCAAAAAGCTCGGATTATTATTAGCGGCAGGTATGCTCGCGCTTAGCACTGTAAGCGGTTGCAGTGGGGGCTCTTCTGAAGGTTCATCTGCTGACCAGAGCCAAACCTCTAACGGAGTAGTCGATATTGAAGTATGGGGCACCAACATCGGATATCAGCCGATCGAAAAAGGCAGCAAGCTGTATGAATTTTATAAGGAAAAGCTTGGCGTGGGTGTCATCCATCCGTATGTGGAATGGAACGGGGGTACCAACTATCTGAATCAGCTAAACCTGAAAATTGCTGCTAATGAAATGCCGGACCTGTTCATCCCCCAGCAGGGCATTGAAGACAGCCTGGCCAAGAACGGTGCGATTGCGGATTTGACAGAACTGCTGCCTAAATATGCACCGAATGTATGGGAAGCCATTCCGCAGGATATGTGGGATGTGGTCAAGGCGAACGACCCTACCGGTCAGGGGAGAATCTATTATATCCCCGGTGTGGTGGACTACGGAAGATATGCCGGCATGATCCGGCAGGATTGGCTCGACAAGGTGGGTCTGCCGATGCCGAAGACCCAGGACGAATACGTAAAGATGCTGGAGGCATTCCGGGATCAGGATCCCAACGGCAATGGCCAGCAGGATGAGCTTCCAACCGGCGGTCGGGAGCAGGCTCGCTGGATGGATCATTTGTTCGCCATGTACGGGGTAGCTATGTTCGAAGGCTACCCGGAGTGGGACATTTACGATGGCGAGCTGACGTATTCCGCAGTGACTCCGAATATGAAGGCGGCCTTGGAATTCGTCTCTAAGCTGTACAAGGAAGGCTTGATCGACAAGGAATCGCTTTTGAACACGAAGGATAAATGGGACGGCAAGATTCAGTCAGACAAGGCAGGAAACTATTTTCACTGGGTAGAGCATGGAAATTTGATTTTAGAGAATCTAAACAAAAATACGGGCGTAAAGGCTGATTTTACTGTACTGCCCGTGCCGGAAGTTGAGGGTTATGAAGGCTTCTACACGATGAAAAGATTTGCGCCTCCGCAATGGGTCATCAAGAACAATAAGGATGAGAACAAGCTGATGGCCACCCTGAAGCTGCTGAACAACATGTACGACAAGAAGAATTGGAAAGATCTGTTCCTGGGTGTGGAAGGTATGCATTATACGATGAAGGACGGTAAAGCCGTCAAGCTTCCTGATGACAAGAGCAGTCAGGAAAATCAAATCCTGAATCCATATTCAACGTTAGCCACACTTGATTTTACCATCGATCTTTTCAATAGTACTTCATCAGAAGACAGCAAATGGGCGATTGATCAGGTCACCCGAAATATGCAGGAAGCCCAGAAATATGCCAAAGTCATTGCCGGTGACGGGATGCCGGCCAGCGTATACGACGGTTTCCCGGACATTAACAATCGTACTTTATACGTGGAATATGCCACCAAGATTATCATTGGCCAATATCCGATCAGCAAGTTCGACGAATTCGTCGATAAGTGGTACCAGTCGGGTGGCGAAGAAGTGACGAAGCGGGCCAGAGAATGGCATGCCAAAGTGAAGAAGGGGCAGTAATCATGAGAAGTCGTCTACAAGATGTGCTTGAAGGTCAAGAACAAAATTATATTCTTCCTTTTCTCTGGCAGCATGGCGAGGAGGAACAGGTGATTCGGGAAGAGATGGCCCGTGTGCATGAGGCTGGTATCGGGGCTGTGTGTGTGGAATCCCGGCCTCATCCTGATTTTCTGGGACCGAAATGGTGGATGGATATGGACGTTATTATGGAGGAAGCTCGGACTCGCGGCATGAAGGTATGGATTCTTGATGACGATCATTTTCCGACAGGACACGCGGGGGGCAAGGTGAAGGAGGCCCCGGAAGAGCTTCATCGCATGTTTTTGGGTGAACGTTATATCGATACCCTCGGTCCTGCCAAGGGAGCATCTCTGCTGCTCGATACCTTACTGATGTGCGGGCTGCGGCCGACGATCTCGTTGACTCAGCACGCGAGCGGCAAAAATAAGCTGGTTTCAGCGGTCGCGGTCCGCCGCGACCCATCCCATGGAGCATTGCTCAATGACTGTGTCGATTTAACTGATCTTGTGCAGGACGGTATCCTTTATTGGGATATCCCTGAAGGGTACTGGCGGGTTTTTATTATTTCCGAAAATAAGCATGGCGGCAGTAAAGAGCAGAAGGATTATTTGAACCCGTTGGATCGGGATTCAGTTCGCATTTTGCTTGATACGGTATATGAAGCTTTTTACGAACGGTACAAAACGGATTTCGGAAAGACATTTGCTGGTTTTTTTTCAGACGAACCCGGATTCTACAATGATGAGCAAACCTTTGACTTCAATTCTAAACCAGGAAAACAGGGCGTGGCGCTGCCGTGGAGCCGGGAGATGCCGGCTTTACTTGAAGCGGCGTTAGGCCTGGACTGGCGCAAGCTTGTATACCTTCTCTGGCAGGATGCGGGAGAACCATCGAATATTGTGCGGTACACCTATATGAATATCGTCAGCAAGCTTTATGCGGACTATTTCTGCAGCCAGATCGGAGCATGGTGCAGAGCGCGCGGGGTAGAATACATCGGGCATGTGCTCGAGGACAACAACGTTCATGCAAGACTTGGTTCCGGCACCGGACACTTCTTCCGCTCGCTCTGGGGGCAAGATATGTCGGGCCTCGATGTGGTGCTGTGGCAGATCGTTCCGGGTTTTGATGAATTGTCCTTCCGCCAGCCAACGGGGGAGACGGATAGTGAGTTCTACCACTATGGCCTCGCTAAGCTTGCTGTGTCGCTTGGGCATATCGACCCGAAAAAACAAGGCCGGACGATGTGCGAACTGTACGGGGCATACGGCTGGACGGAAGGGCTAAAGCTGATGAAATGGCTCACAGATCATATGCTCGTGCGAGGTGTCAACTATTTTGTTCCGCATGCCTTTACCCAAAAAGCCTTTCCGGATCCGGATTGTCCGCCACATATGTATGCTGGCGGGAGAAATCCGCAATACCGTTACTACAAGCATTTAAATCGATATATTAATCGCATCAGTCACCTGATTTCAGGCGGAAGGCATGTGGCGGCCGCAGCCGTTCTATATCACGCTGAGGCCGAATGGTCCGGGGAATCGATGTATTTTCATAAACCTGTGAAAAAATTGATGCAGCATCAGATTGACTGTGACGTTTTGCCTGTCGATGTTCTTTTGGAAGCGTCCAGTGTGAAAGACAACAAGTTGTATGTCCATCGCGAGGACTACAAGTGTCTGATCGTGCCCTATTCTGAAGCGCTTCCGGTGGCAATGCTGCGGCGTTTGATCCAGTTTGCCGAACAGGGATTACCTGTTCGTTTTGTTGACGGGCTGCCGGTCCGATCGAGCGAGGGTATAGATGTTTCTGCCGAGCTATCTTGTCTTGCCAAGCATAGAAATGTTACGGTTGCACCCCTGGAGGAGTTGGCGAATGAACTCATTGCAGACGGACATTGCGATATCATCGTCGAAACATATGAACCTTATCTTCGTAACTATCGTTATCTTCATGAAGGTTTGGATGTTTTTATGTTTTTTAACGAAAGCCCACATCAAACGATTCGCACGAAGATGGTTTTGCCTGTCGAGGGTGATGTGTATGCTTATGACGCCTTCCTGAATCGTTTGACCTGTTTGCATGCATCCGAGAGGGACGGTGCGATAACGGTCGAGCTTGCCCTGCATCCGTATGAATCCATCGTGCTGCTCCATGGAGCTGCCCTTGAAGGATATACTGCTGCACCGCTGCGGTATGCAACGGCTTCGGATTTTGAGCTTGAAGGGGAATGGACCATATCCATCGCTAAAGCTGAGCAATATCCTTATTTTCAGGAATGGGGCCGGCGGGCGGCTTTAACGAATATGAGCGGCCCTGATGGCCTGCCGCGATTCACGGGCACCTTCCGTTATGAAATGGAATTTGAGTGGGATGAATCCGCAAGCGAGGTTCTGCTCGATTTGGGTGAGGTCTATGAGACGGCAGAGGTATGGTTAAACGGTGAGCATGCTGGTGTCCGCATCTGTCCGCCATACATCCTGAAGATCAACGGCTCGCTAAAGAAGGGCACAAACAGGCTGGTCATTGAAGTTACGAATACGTTGGTGAAGGATCAGTGCGATTTCCTTTCTTCCTTTGCACAGCAGGAACCCAGCGGACTTATCGGCCCTGTTCGGGTGATCCGATGAGTTACATGGACCATTAAGTCCTTTTTGCGTTTGATTCATATTCAGTTCATAAATGTAAGCTACCCTCTCTATATCCAACGTTTCAAATCACTTCCAATCGCGCGCAGTGCGCCTGTGGCCGGTGCACTGCTGGCTGACAGCGTCCGTTATACTATAGCGACTGTACTTACTTTTACTATGGGGTATATTATGGGATATCAGCGTTACAGAAGGGGGGATGAAATGGCACGTGTATTAGTCGTTGATGATGATCCGCATATCAGGGAATTGGTTAAGCACTTTTTGAAGCTGGAAGGCTTGGAAGTATCGGAGGCCGTGGACGGACTGGATGCACTGCGCATCCTTGACGAAATTAAAGTGGATCTAGTTGTGCTTGATATTATGATGCCAGGCATGGACGGCTGGGAGCTGTGCCGGGAGCTGCGCGAGCACACCGAGCTGCCGCTGCTTATGCTTACGGCTAAAGGAGAGTCCTCACAGATCGTGAAAGGCTTCGCGCTTGGCACGGATGATTATCTTGTCAAGCCGTTTGATCCCATGGTGCTCGTCGCCCGCGTGAAGGCTCTACTGAAACGCTACCGCATTATGGCCTCCAACTCGGTGGCGGTTGGAGACCTTGTCCTGCGCAGCGATACCTTTGAGTGCCGGGCTGGTGGGCAGGAGATTACACTGCCGCGCAAGGAATTCGAACTGCTCTTCAGACTGGCCAGCTATCCTGGCAAGACCTTTACCCGCGACCAACTGATCGAGCAGATCTGGGGTTATGATTATGAGGGCGACGAAAGAACAGTTGATGTGCATATCAAGCGCCTTCGGGAACGGTTCCCGGAGGCAGCTCACTCCTTTCGGATCAGCACGATCCGGGGCTTGGGCTACCGGCTGGAGGTGCGGCAATGAAGCAGGAACCGGGGTTTCTTCATATCCTCGGGCGCGTCGTACTGCTGTTATGCATGCTATATTTTAGCTGGGGCGCCGCCTTCTATATTACGAAGGCGGTCTATGCGCGAATAGCATGGGCTCCCCATGGGTTGATCGATTTTTTTATCAATACAACGCTTGGTTTTGTTTTCTTCGGTATTATTGGCATGACGATAAGCCAGTTATTCGGAGATAGAAACCAACACGTTTTTACGGAAATGATCGATGCATTAAAACGTATTTCGCAGGGCGATTTTCATGTGAATCTGGAGTGGGGTTTTGACGGCAGGAAGGAAGGACAGGGAAGGCCGCATCCTTATGCCCAACTGGCGGACAGCATTAATGATATGGCGGCAAATTTAAAGGCTATGGAAGAGCTGCGGGAGGAATTCATTTCTAACGTATCCCATGAAATCGGCTCGCCGCTGACTTCGATCATGGGATTCGCCAAGGCACTCAAGGATGACCATCTGGTTCGTGAGCAGCGGGACCGGTACTTGACGATCATCGAGACGGAATGCTTACGTTTGTCCAAGCTAAGCGATAATCTTATGAAGCTGGCGGTTCTGGATTCGGAACGGCATTCGTTCCACCCGTCCCCTTACCGGCTGGACAAGCAACTGATATCGCTTATTCTCGCCTGCGAGCCGCAATGGGAGGCCAAAAACATCGAGATGGACGTGGAGGCGGATGAGACCGAGGTAAACGCGGATGAGGAACTGCTGGGCCAGGTGTGGGTGAATTTCCTGCATAATGCCATAAAATTTACGCCAGAGGGTGGAAGCATATCGGTTTTTCTTTCAAGCAACGGGGATGAGGCCGTTGTCTGTATTGCCGACACGGGGCCGGGCATCGATGAGCAGGACCAGGAGCGTATCTTCGAGCGCTTTTATAAGGCGGACAAATCACGGACCAGGACAGTAGGAGGCAGCGGTCTGGGGCTGGCCATCGCTCATAAAATTGTTGACATGCACCAAGGTAAGATCGCTGTGCACAGCAGGCTGGGAGAAGGAGCCGCATTTACAATAGAACTGCCGGTGCAAATAAGAGAATAATCAACCGATCCAGCCACCGGCGAGGCCGTCGAGCAGTCGAGCAGGAGCACCAGACTGATTATAGATGCGGATAAGCCCATTATATAGAAGAAATCGCCGCTCATCTTCCGTCATTGGAAGTGAGCAGCGACATCTTTGCACTGTTGATTCGCATCATACCACTCCTGGTGCTCTTTTAGCGATTCTGCGTGCCAAGTCGTCCACAAAATCGTCAAGTTGGTCTGCGGGAAGTGCCCTATTTACCCATCCTTAGCGCTCTGCCTTCTCAGCGCTAAGGAGTGCAGCTTCAGTGATAATCTCCAATGCTCGGGCGCGCCCGACGATGTGCGGCAGGAATACGGTGCCGCTGGCGCCCGGAATAATATCGTCAATATCGTCGGAGATACGTGAGCGGCGGGTATTTGGTGACACTACGACTCCTGCAATTGTCCTGACTCACGGTGCCGCCAACTCATGAATACCAAGGACAATGCAATGACCATGAGGATAATGCCCAGCCATCGAAATCCCCCAGAGCTGGGCTGGTCTCCCATGACGATCCCTATCAGCAATGAAGATAAAATGGTTCCCAGATACCTTGATGTATTAAATATTCCGGATGTTACACCGACCATTTCCTTTGGTGAACTTTGGAACAATGCTGCTTGCATAGCGACACTGTTCAATCCGTTACTCATGCCGAACGCAGCTAACGCCACACAAACACTGGCGACCGGTGAAGCTGGATGTAATGTCACAATCCACAAGGCCCCAAATGTCATTAACATTCCGGATACAAGCAGTGCCGGACGAGGTCCCGATTGATCTACCCATCGTCCTGCAATCGGAGACGCAACGAGCGAGCACAAGCCCAAAGACAGCATAAGAATCCCTGTATGGAACTCACTGACATGGCGCACCAATTGCAAGTAGGATGGAACCCCGAAAAAGAGAGCGTAATAAAGGATGTTAACGAGCATAAATTCGACATTAACCCAAGTCAGCGCAGGATATTTGGCGAAGGTGCGCAAAGGAATAAAGGGTGCCGTTGTTTTTAGCTCATGCCGTACGAAAGCCGCAAGCAGCACGAGGCCTGTCAGCCCGGCAAAAACATTTATGAATGAGACATGCCCGGATGATTTTGCCGACAATAATCCAACAAGCAGGGCCACCAGACCTACTGTGAAGAGTACAATCCCTGGTACATCAATCAGAGCTAACCATTTGCGTATGGACATGTTGGTGGCAGCGGATGCTGGTGCTTTATCTTTCGGAATGGTCCTCCAGGAGAGCAGAAAGCTTGCCGCCACGAAAGGAATATTGACGTAAAAGATGGCAGGCCAATCCCACCAGTGAAGCAAGACCCCGCCAATAAAGGGTCCGATAGCTGCCGCTCCAGATAGGAAAATGGACAAAACGGATAACGCAGCTGCTTGTTTTTCTGTAATATGAATGCGCACAATGGCCATTCCAACGGCAACCATCATGCTGGTTCCGACGGATTGCACAATGCGGAACACGATAAGCCATCCAAAGCTTGGCGATAATGGAGCTAATAAGGAGGCAACGAAGGTTGTAACAAGCCCGGTGAGGAATATTTTCCTGCGGCCGAATAAATCGCTGGCCTTGCCCATGACAGGCTGGGCGACAGCACTTGCAATGTAAAAGGAAAAGATAATCCAGGAAACCCCTGTAAAGTCAAGGTGGTACACATTTTGCAGCCTTGCAATAGCAATAGAAATCATCGAAGAATTTAATGGATTTAATAGAACCCCGAATCCAACGGCAATTAACAGCCACCTGCTGCGAACATCCATTTTTGTCCCCTCCAACACGTTTTGATGATATCGTACTTGACCCCGATTATTTATTCCAACGCATTTTGTGCTATGATTTCATTGACTGGAAGGAATAAGTGAATAAGGGATGAACGGAGGGGGCGCAATGGAGCTTCTGCAACTGCAATATTTTCTCACGGTAGCCCGCTTGCAGCATATGACCGAAGCTGCGCGAAGTCTGCATGTAACACAATCGTCACTCAGCAAAACGATTCAACGCCTGGAGGAGGATATAGGGGTTCCTCTATTTGATCGAACAGGGAGAAAGCTGCGATTGAACGAGTTTGGACACAGTTTTCTGCGCAGGGCGGAAAGGGCTTTGTTTGAATTGGAACAGGGCAAGCAGGAGATTCACGATTTATCCAGCCCGGAGCATGGCACCATTGAATTGGCGGTGACCAACGCTAGCACGCTGCCCAATATCCTGAGCAAGTTTCGGAAAAAGCATCCGCATACCCAATTTCACGTGCAAATGCTGACCACGCAGGAAATGCTTACACTTCTTCAGCGCGGAGAGGTGGATTTTGGCTTGTCCTCACCTCCAATACAAGGAGATGACATTGAATGTCAAATCGTGTTCAGCGATCCTATCCTTGTGGCCGTTCCCAAGGGGCATCGACTGTCAGACCGAAGCAGCGTATCCCTGGCAGAACTGAAAGATGAATCATTTGTCGGTGTTAAGAAGGGTTACCACACTCGCGATCTGGTGGACTCTGTATTCGAATCGGCAGGATTTGTACCCAAATATGTGTACGAGGGGAATGAGCCTGCCAGACTGAGCGCTTTTGTGGAAGCTGGAATAGGCATCGCTTTTATGCCCGCCTCGGCAATGAATGCACGGGAACAGATTCAGTACCTTCGAGTAGAGGAACACGAGCTGGTACGGGAGATTGCTTTGTTGCGGCACAAAAGCCGCTACATATCACGGGCTGCCCTAGAATTCCGTGAGGTCGTTTTGGAATATTTTGAAGAAGTTAGGAGTGTGATCTAATGAGTATGAAGGATATGCTTGCAATCAGACAAGCTGTTGATTATCTGGGAGAGGAGGACATACGGTCATATTTGAGGATGATATTAGCTGAAATCAAGATACTGAAAGAGCAGGGAGAATCGCCCGAAGCATTTGCTGCCGGTTTAATTGAGCTTTATGATAGCTTGATAGGGCTTCAAGGGAAAAAAGTTTCCTGAGATCCCGTTCCGTCCTGTGCCCACGTACATATCGTCTGCGGGGATTCCTTTGCCGGAAGTATGAAGATGGTCTTGAAAGGGCTTGGCTGGTCAGAAACGCATAAAATGATTATTCTGCGTGAGAATTATGCCATCGGTCCACTCTGCGCCTTGGACACGTCTGCAGGAAGAAAAGCGCGGAATGACTGGTTTCGCGACAATATTACAGATGCTTATGAAGACTGTACCGATTTTGAAGAAGAATACGATGAGCTGGTTCACACAATAGAGCAGATTCCCGAACAGGCAAAAATAGTGGTATGGACCAGCAGCAATGTTTTCGAGCAGGCAGGCATGAGACACGCCATGTATTTGCTGCGCGATAAGCGCAATACGGTGGCAGTATACGATGCTTGTGCAGTCTGTGAAGCGCTGTATAATCGTCCGGATGCATCTATCACCTATCGGTATTCGGGAGAAGTTTCGGCTAAGAACCTTCAGGAAGCACTTATGCGCATGGATGAAAGTAACTGCCTGAACGACGTCGAGATGATGCATTTTGTACAGGAATGGCAGGTGATTTGTGAGCAGGACGGAGTGCTGCGCATTTGGCAGAACGATGCCGTAGTTGAGGTATCGGCTGATTATTATGATTCGTATCTATTGGAGAAGCTGGACGGTATCACCCCTCCGGCGGGCAATAATGGTTTCCTAAAATCAGCTCGGGTCATCGGAGAAGCGCTCGGCTGGTGTGATCAATATGTCGGAGACTCTTATTTTGAATACCGGTTAAGAGAGCTGATTTATAGTGGTGTGCTGGAGATCAAGGGCATCCCGGCAGCAATGAGATTTTACAGTGTCAGACGCAAACGGGACATTTCGGAAGGTCCGTTCCGTCTTGAAATTTAACAAAATTGATAGAGCCTTTGGAAGGAAGGCGGGATTGCAGGCGGCGAGCTATATTCTTAATGATTTTGAAGTTAGCTGGAGGGGAAGAGGTGGAATTATTTCATTATGCAGATGCTAAGGAGTTTTATGCGGAGGCTGAACAATTTCTAATTAAATCCGAAATAGAGAATAATTTAACGATTGGGGTTTTGCGAGCAGTAATTGGGAATACAAGTGACAGTCAGGTACCCTGTATGCTTCTTGTTAAAGAGAAAAATGAGGTAATCCTGACATTTACAATGAGAGGATCACATACCGCAATTATAGGATATGGATCAGAAGTAGACGCTATTGATCTGATAATTAATTATATGTCGACCAATAACATGAAAATTAAGAGAGTAACGGCAGATTATGAATTATCGACTTATTTCTCGAAACAATGGACAACATGCACCGGGCAGTCCTCTGTGGTTCGTGTGGATCAGATCATTTATGCAACCAATGGTATTGTTGAGCGAAAATCAATCCCCGGGACGCTTAAAAAAGCTGTGATTGAAGAGGAGGATAACATATCAGAGATAATCTATAAATTTTTTGAAGAGACAGGGCAAAAAATTAGTTTTGAGGTTGCTCGAAAGAAAGCAAACCTATCAATCTTAAATGAAGATTTATTTGTATGGCATGATGGGGAAATTGTGTGTGTGGCAAAGAAGGTTAGAGAAACACCGAACTGTGCAATTATTAGTATGGTTTATACGCCAAAGCCTTATCGAAGCAAAGGGTACGCTAGTGCTTGCGTTTCAGAATTAAGTAAGCAACTTTTACTAAAAGGTTACAGGTATTGCATCTTACATGCAGATTCGGATAATCATATTTCTACCAATCTTTACGAGAGCATTGGTTATCATGCGGTTGGACGTCTTATAACCTATCATTTTTTTTATGAATGAGGGATATTGGTCGTTGCCGTTTCTGCCTCTGCCGCATTTTTGACAGGTTCTGCAGAGGCTGCCGCTTCCAAGGAAGTCGCAGCTTCGGTCCAGTCCGGTGGTACGGGAATTGAAGCTGCCAGTGTAGAGTATATGAAAAGAACAGTATTTAGCCCGGATGGCAAGCTTGTAAGTGTTTTTGAGGAGTGGCGGGATACGGTGTCCCCGCGCCACAAAGGTGCAGCTACTTCGGCCGAGGATGGCACAGCCAGCATTGCCATCCAGAACGGGAAAGAGTTTGTCAAATATTTTACGGATGCAAATGGGAACGTTGTAGATGGTATGAAGCAAAGCTCGCCGCAAGCCAGTGAGCCAAGCAGTCTTTTTGCAGCAGAGAAGGAGCGCTACACCCATCTATACCATTGAGAATGGGAAATCCGAATTGCTGTTTAATGTGGATGGTGTCAAACTTCCAAAAAAATAAGCTGGAAGCTTGTGATTTTCAAAGGGAACGCAGTCCGTGAATGACGGCTGCGTTCCTGCTTTTTTTCACTATAAGTATCAACAGAATTCAAATGAAAAGTTAATTATGTGTTTAATAGAACGTTAGGATATGGTTGAGAGCAGTTTGACGCTTGTCGTAATTGTTTGTATACTTTTCGCAATTGAAACAAGGAGCTGTTTAGGAGACGATGAGGATGCTAGATGAACATGCGGTTCCACAGACGTCGGGTAATGTCAAGAGTATGCTTGCTGCAGAAACGGCCCAACTGGCACGTCAGATTTACACCCGTGTCCCACATGACGGTGCTATTGTCCAACCTGTCCCTGGTTTGCTCCTCGCTCGCCACTCACAAATAGACGCAGACTACGTGCATACCATTGAGCTGCCCTCTTTATGGATCGCTGCACAAGGAACAAAGGCCGTTACGGTAGGGAATGAGGTCTATTCTTTCGGTGGTGGGCAGATGTTTATTGTCCCTGTTGCCCTCCCGGTTGCTGCCCAGATGACGCTTGCCAGTCCTTCCGAACCGGTTCTCGGTGTCAGGCTGGATCTCAACCCGCAAAGGATCGCCGAGCTGGTCCTGAAAGTGTATCCTCACGGGTTGCCTCCCATTCGTCAGCGGAGCGCGGGTTATGTCACGAACGCTGACCTGAGCGTTATAAGTGCGGTGAGTAGGCTGGTGGAGTGTTTATCCGATCCTGGCGACACCGAATTGGTTGCTCCGCTCGTGGTGGATGAAATATTGATACGTGTCCTGCGAAGTCCTATAGGCGTTCATGCCGCTGAAATCGGTTTTGCTGATTCGGGCGTGCAGCGGGTTGCAAAGGCGATTGCCTGGCTCCGCAGCAACTTTGCCCAGCAGATGAAGGTCGCGGACTTGGCTGATTTGGTGCATTTGAGTGTGTCCTCATTTAACGAGTATTTTAAGTCAGTTACTTCGATGAGCCCGCTGCAGTACCAAAAAGCGCTGCGTCTTCATGAAGCAAGGCGTCTGATGTTATCCGCTTCAATGGATGCAACCACGGCATGCCGGCTGGTGGGGTATGTGAGCACCTCTCAATTTAGCCGCGATTACAGCCGCTTTTTTGGCAGTCCGCCAAGCAAAGATATCGCCAGATGGCGTCAACAGACACAAATGCTGGACTAATTAAACTGTTGGCATGAAGCTTCGGCTTTCACCGTTTCGATCTCCATCGCGTCAGACTTGTCCGGCTGAAGTGTATACGCTACGATTTCCTTTATACTCGCAGCCATAAGGCTAGCGGGTTTTCTTTTTCTTCCAAACCCGAGAACCTGTTGTATTGGACATGAGTAGTTCAGAGCTATTTATGTTGATCTGAGGTTGTACTGTTTTCCGGTGGATCAGGCAAGAAGCAGCGTGGAACAGGCAAACATCCTGACGATGCTTGGTCTAAAATATGTTTATGGCTTTACTACTTAATGTGTAGGAGGAATTCATTATGCGTGTTTTTGTTACAGGGGCAACTGGCTTTATCGGGTCCGCTATCGTGCGGGAATTGATCGGAGCGGGGCATGAGGTGGTAGGCCTCGCCCGCTCGGAAGTGGCAGCAGCAGCGCTCACCGCGGCTGGAGCAGCAGTACATCGCGGATCTCTTGACGATCTCGACAGTCTGCGCAGCGGAGCAGCCGCTGCAGATGGCGTGATCCATGCTGCTTTCGTTCATGATTTCTCGGATTATGCGGGTGCCAACAAAAAAGATAGTCAAGTTGTCAAGGTGCTCGGGGAGGCATTGGCCGGTTCTGATCGGCCTTTAGTAGTTACTTCAGTAACTGCTCTCCTTACCCCGGGCCGTCTCGGAACCGAAAATGATAAACCCGACCCCAATTCAGCCGCCCGCATCGCATCGGAAGAGACGGCGTTAACTATGGCTTCGCACGGAGTTCGGGCTTCGGTGGTGCGGCTTCCGGCATCGGTGCATGGTGATGGTGACCGGGGCTTAGTACCAGCTTTAATCGATATCGCCCGCAGAACGGGTGTCTCCGCTTATGTAGGTGATGGAGCTAACCGTTGGCCTGCTGTGCATCGGCTAGATGCGGCGCTTCTCTATCGGCTGGCGCTTGAGTCTGCACCTGCCGGTACCAGACTGCATGCGATCGGCGATGAGGGTGTGCCGCTTTGCGACATCGCTGCCGTAATCGGCCGGCGCCTTAATGTGCCTGTCGTCAGCAAGTCCCCTGAGGAGGCCGCCGATCACTTTGGTTGGCTGGCGCACTTTGTTACGATGGACAATCCGACCTCAAGCACTCTGACCCAGGAACGCTTCAGGGTGCGTCCCGTCCAGCCAAAGCTCATTCCGGATATCGACAGTGAAGCGTACTTTAGCAGCTGATGGTTTGTGTTTGTATAATTGATAAAGTTGGGCCGTTGAAAGGACAGACGAGGTATCCTCGTTCTGTCCTTTCTTTGAACTATAGATTGGTTGATCCGTATTCGTATATAAAGCCTATCAATGACATTCATAGGTTCAGAATTCACACGTTCATGAAAGCAGCAACATTGATTCAGGTGTGGTAGAACTTTTTTGTGAGAATACGAGGCGCCGCATGGTAATTCTGCCGTTGTTCAAAATCATCATATTTACTGAGGTGTTGTATAAACAGAGAGACTGAATAAGTAACGGAAAGGGATTTATTAAAATGAAAAATTTAAAGTTAAACGGTGAAACAACATATGCGTCGAAAGAATCAGGGTTTAAGAGAAATTTCCTTCTTAAGGCCCTTTTTTTTGTGGGATTGGATTTCCTATTTTTTGAATGACTGATATACTAGGGAGGCAAGTGAGATGAAGATTAATCCACTCTACTTGATGAAAAATGATCGGTGCACGAGTGTAGATACGGAGCCTGAGGAACGGGAGGAGGTTTGGTCCATACCAAGCAGACAATAGTTCTGGATAGAAAATTTGGACGGTGCTGAACAGTATCAAAGTTGTAGGAAAGTCCACCCGAAACGTATCAGCACTGCGACTTCGAGTGAGCGGATAGATACATTTTATTGCAATTACAAAATTTGCTTGAAATATGTACCAGAATAATAGTGAGAGTTGATTGAACCGTCTCCACAGAAGCCGATGTATGCAAGATGGATTTCATAAAGGAACTTTATAGGTTGGTCCCTCAGGTACAATATATTCAAGCTAGGATTTTACAGATTGTGTAATTTTTCTCATGTAAGTATGTATCTAAAGTTTTTCCTCACAATTTGTATTAAACAGAAAACGAGATGTGTGAAGCCCTATTTTTAACTGAATACATTATTACTGAATGAGATTATAAGCCGAAAAATCTACGTTTTAGCGCTGCGGTATATATCATAAACTGGAGGAGTATATGGATTATATAATTAATAAACTTAACCGGAACATTGATGTGAGCGAATCTGGTACCATTGAAAAACTCACTTTATTAAGGGAAAGAATAGAGTATTCATTGTTTTTGATTTTTGGGTATTTATGGAATAAAAACATAAACGAAATTGATTTAAATAATCGCGAAAGAATAATTGCTAATCTAGATAGAATTAGTATCGGGCAAGTGGTTGAGGCCATAAGGATTCTTGATATTAATAGCGAAATCCACAAAAGCGCTAAAAAAATTCTAGACAAGTACCCAAATGTAAGAAATAAAGCCATAGGCCATGGGTATACTCATAGCGACAAGGTAGAAAATATTGAGAATGAGTTAGATCAGATGTTTTTAGAGTTATATGACTTTGTTTACATTCTGAAACAACCCTCTGATGTGATTTTGGTTGAGAGTGAATCGGAACATAGCTATAAAGGGATTCGATTATCATTACAGGACGGTGGATTGCCTGCTAAATGGTCTTGTCCAAAAGAACTTATTGGGGAAGAGAACAATGTAATAGAACGAGTCTTTATATGTATTGAGGGTACATACTATAAAATATCTCCTTTTATTTATTTAACTCAAAAAGGTAATGGTGTTTATGTATTTAGTTCATTATTCGAAAAATTATCTGGCGGTGTAAAATTTTGTAGGTTATTTGATACAGAGAATTTTAATGTTCATTTCCCAGAATTGGTAATGATAAGCGAGGATGGGGAACATCGAAGAATAAGTGGGAATGGAACCATTATGAATTATTTTGAAAAAAACTATACACAATTCATTGATATGACCGTAAAAAAAACAGTTGTTGATTTTTTAACAAGAGACAGTTCATCAGTCTCTGCAACAATATGGGGTCATGGTGGTGTAGGGAAGACCGCCTGTATTCAAAGCATATGTAATGATTTTTATAACAATTCTCAAAGATTTTTTTCTTATATAATTTTTATGACAGCTAAAGATCGGAAGTATGATACAAAATCGGGATATATTCAAGAAATAACTAATATAAGAACGTACAAAGAAATTATTAGTGGCATTATGAATGTAATATTTGACGAAAGAACTATAAATGCTGAAGAAAGTGATTTAAGGACATTTGAGGATAAGATAAAAAAATTCAATAACGGTAAAGTGTTGATTGTAATTGATGATTACGAAACTTTTGATGATCGTGAAAAGGAGAAAATAAATTTATTTATAGGTGATTTGAATTTATTGAATCATAAAGTAGTAATAACTACACGTAACAAAAGATTGTCTATTGGGAAGAATATTTCTACCACCGAATTTAACAGTCAAGCTGCTACAATGGATTTCTTGAAATCTGTAATAAAAAATGAATACCCAGAGCATCTTAGCCGAATTGACAAACTCTTAACAAGTACACTAAACGTAAGTGATAAAATCCATGATGCGACATCAGGGCGCCCTATATTTATTTATCAGTTTGCTCATTTATTTGCTCAACGGGACTATTCAGATAGCTTGCTTAAAAATTTGGGTACTAGTGAAAATGCTCAGAAATTTCTCTACGGAAAAATCTATGAACATCTTTCAGAAAAAGCTCAAGATGCTTTCGTTTGTATATCCCAAATAGCTAATGAGAGTGACATGATTTTTAGAAATAGTGTCTTAGAGTATTTGTTAATGAAGGACGACACATCTCAGAATGAACTGATTCCAGCGGCGGTTGAAGAACTTACAAATCAAAGAGTTATAGAAATATACGATGAGATGTATTGTAGGGTTTACTCGAAAGAATTGCTGAATATGATGCTAACTAATTACCAAAACCGTCCTCCGGGTTTCAGAGATACCGTAAAGAATCGTTTAGATAGTATAGGTGGAACAGATGTTAAAGGTAGTATTTATGATGCGATGCTAAATGAAGCAAATAAGAGCAGAAATGTTGGGAATGAAAAAGAAACAACTGAAAAATATAAGCGTTTACTCAATGAAAAAAAATGTCCAAAGTCCGTTAAAAGGGCTGCTATTATCAACTTGACGAGCTATCTTAGCAACGACAGACTAGATCCCGAAGCAGCTATAAATGTGTTCAAGGACAATTACAATGCGTTTCGTGATGACTTTGAAGTTAACAAAATATATGCACAATTGCTTTGGTCTAACAGTGAGGAACATAAAAAAGAAGCCGTGAAAAATTTAAAGCAATTTTTTCATCAAAATAAAAAGTCAGATCCAAAGTTCTTGGAGCTTTTTGCACTGACCGTTGGATATACCTGTAATATTATAATGAACACAAAACAAAAAAATAGTGAGACAGAAGAATCTCAAGCCAAGGAAAGACTCTCATTTAATGCTTTAAATAAAGAGCTTAACGAATATGGTAGAGAACTCTTTGAGCTTGTTAAAAATAAAACTTTGAATGAATTTAAACCGGGTGCTAAACATAATATTATGGTTGCTATATTGCAAGTAATGAAATTATGTGTTGAGATTTGTAAGACTGATAAGAGTAAATTGAATTATTGTAAACAAATGGTCGAATATTCTAAAAAGAACTTTACTGGTAGATTTTTCTTTAATATAAAACGCATTGAACAATCAATTGAAGGTATGGAGAAATCTTGGTGGGAGAGCTTCTTAAAAGAATATAAACGTGGAGATATTGTTGAATGTAAAATTAATTCAATAAAAGAGTATGGAGCATTTGTTAGTTTTGGAGACAGCTATACTGGCATGATCCATGTATCAGAAATCTCACGAAATTATATAGCAGATATTACGACAGAACTAGTGGTTACTCAAGAATTACAAGCAAAAATAATATCAATTGATAAAATAAAAAGAAGAATTAACTTGAGTATTAAACAGTTACACTAAGAAATAATAATATTTAAGCTGTGTCTCCTAATGGAGCCTATGTTTGCAAGATAATTTTGAGAAGAATTCAGCAAACACCCCCTTTGAGGTTTATGAATAGGAAACGTTAGAGGAAATCACAATAGGAGAGGATAAAATGAAATCGAAAAATCTAAACATTCCAATTTATTTAAATCAGCAGATCGTATTTGATCTTCTGGCTATCCTAGAAGATGGGTTTTCTAAGTTTCGTGCTGTTAAAAGTCAATCAATGGATTCAGAGTCCAAAAATTCTGAGGCTAGTGGGTCGTTAAACGCAAGTAATTTATTTTCGTTGTTGGGTGTATCACTATCAGGTAAACTTGGAAAGTCTTCTAAAAATGATAACACGCAGGAATTTTCGGAAGAGAGAGTACACACACCAGCTTCTTTATTTTCAAAACTTAAAACTACATTACAAGAACAATCAGAAATAAATTTCGTGTCATTAGAAGCACTTCAAGAAAATGAAATTGGTACAGGTGATTTTGTTGAATTTGAGGGCGTACTAAGAAAAAATCCCATGGTTAATACTATGGAGATATTTGTTAAGGTTTTTGAATCATTTATTCCTTTGACAGATCAGACACAAGCGAAAGCACGAAACAATGGTAGAAAACAACATAATGAAAGTGAAATAATATTAGAACAAATGAAAACAGTATTGAATGATCTGACCAGATCTAAATCAGTTGATTTGGTTGTTGATTTAGATAATGGAGTTAAAGCTGTTCTTTCATGTAATCTAGAGTATTTCAATGAGCAAGATGCCCATGAAATCATTGATGGCAAATTCAAAGTGTTAGGTAAAGTGATAAGGGTTGTTAAATCGGAAAATGAAGAAAGTATAAATCTTTTGCGAAAAACAAGTTTTGGTATTTTTAATACTGATGTTATGAGTAGTTTGGTGGAGAGTTTCAAAGGGTTATCGGAAAGTGGAATTAATATGCCAGATTTGGTTACTGAGATTAAAGGGCCCTCGATTCAAGTGATTCCAATAGCGATTTACGCCTGATCAAAGAAGATGTGACTCAGCCTAACATAATATTCATGCTCGCTTCATGGAGCCTTGGTCTGTAAGATGGATTACGAAGAGCCACTTCAGCAGACAAGCCCTTCGGGGCTCATAATTATAGATACGTTATGTGAAAGAGCGAAGCGAATGAGTTAATTCATCCAATCAAAAGCAGTGTGAAATAATGTAGTTGAGGAGATTTCAACATGCTTAAAGATGATGTCAAAGAAATGATTGATACACTTCCGGAGAATTGTACTATTGAGGACATTCGATATACTTTATATGTCCGCTCTAAAATTGAAATAGGGCAGAAGAATATTGACGAAGTGAATTTTTTTACTCACGATGAAATCAATGCGAGGATGGATAACAAGAACAATCAATAGTCTGGACGGTTAGGGCATTTTAAGAGTAACAAAACATTGAGGAATTTATATCACAAGATTCTGTTAATTATGGAATGGCCTTTTTATTAAGACGTAATGAACAAAGCTCAATCATTAATTGACTTCCCGCAAAGAGGGAGAATTGTTCGAGAAATGGACGATTCTAATTTGCGGGAAGTTTTCATTCATAGATATGGATTAATCTATCAAATACATAATAAAAGTGTGATTACAAAGACAATAGTACATAGAGCAAGAGAAATTTCTAATGACAAATAAAGATTTGCGGTTATTTTAGGTGTATACATCATATTCACACTTCGGCCTTGTGGTCCTTGGTCCACGAGAAGTAGTTGGCAGGGGAGAGGATTCAGCGGACACATCCCCCACCCATATAAGGCCTCATAAAATTATTAATGTAATCGAAAAGCAGCACTCCTTCAACACCGCTTAATTTGTTGGAATGCTGCTTTACACTTTTAAAAATGAATTCCATAAATCATATGTATACCGCATGAATCGTGATCCCCCATTCAGATTAACAACCTGATGCCAAGGCAGATTGTATTCGTGGCTCAAGGAATGCAAAAATTCAACTGAAAAAGGCCAGCAAAAGTTAGCAAATTTGCTTTTGCTTATTAAGACGAAATTTGTAAAACTAAATACCGAAGTCACCTGCTCTATCGATCCCTCGAGTGTGGCGTTCATGAATCCAGGCACTGCATAGGGCGGATTGTCGTTTAGGAACAAGATCATGAGAACAGCAAGAAGGAGTACAAACCAACATGGAAGCAGAACAATTGAAGCTGATTACCTTGGACAGGCTGGACGAAAAATGGTGGCCGGAGGCAAGGCTGATTTATCATCAATCTTTTGAGCACGGCCGCAAGCCAGACCGGATTATTAAGCAGATGTTTGACCGGAAGCTCAGCTTATTGCATGTCGTGGTGGATAAGTCTGCCGTGGCAGCCATGGCCATTACAGGCAAGGCGGAGAATGGTAAAGCACTGATTATTGATTATTTGGCGGTTAAAGAGGAGTATAGAGGCCAGGGCCTCGGGGAATGGTTGGTAAAAGCACTGGCTTCCTGGGCTTCATCGGAGCTTCAGCTAGAAGAGCTGATCATAGAAGTGGAAAGCGAGCAACTGCCTGAGAATGATCTTCGCAAACGATTTTGGCAAAAATGCGGTTTTCGGATGACCGATTATGTCCACACGTACAAATGGATACCGGAAACGTATCAGGCGATGTATTTTCCCTTGACCCAGGCTTCAAGTCAAGCTGTCACTGAAGATGGGCGGGCGTTGTTTAAGCAAATCACTGCTTTTCATCATCAGTCATTTCGATAATTGAATAAATAGAATATGTGAAAAATACAGAACCGCCGAGTTTAGCCAGTAGGTCGGCTTTTTGGAATGGGAAAGAGTTTGTCAAATATTTTACGGATGCAAATGGGAACGTTGTAGATGGTGTTAAGCAAAGCTCCCCGCAAGCCAGTGAGCCAAGCAGTCTTTTTGCAGCAGAGAAGGAGCGCTACACTCAAGAAGAATGGAAGAAGTAACCAGAACCTATACATCTGTTGGCACAAAATTTACAGAGACGGTTTTGCTGAATGATAGCGGATTGCTGTTCAATGCAAGTTATGAGTATGACAAGCTGAAAGCAGATAAAAGCCTGTTTACGTGGAGAGTATCAAACTTCCAAAATAATAAGCTGGAGGCTGTCTGTCACATCTTTTTCCGTGCCATGTTTGAGATGTTATAATGGGCATCAGGGAAAGGAAGTGTAATCCATGGAATGGAAATTGAAGACTTTTGACGAATTGACGGGCCGCGAGGTATACCGGATTTTGCAAGCCCGTATCGAGGTATTTATGCTGGAGCAAGATTGTCTTTATCCGGAAATCGACGGCAAAGACCAGGCGAGCCGCCACCTGTTTCTGGAGGCGGACGGGGAAATTGCTGCTTATTGCAGGCTTTTACCGCCTGGAATCTCTTATCCGGAGGCTTCTATTGGCAGGGTTCTCGTAAAGGAAACGTATAGAGGACAAGGACTGGCGCAAGAGCTTATGAAGAGGGCGCTTGCCTGTCTGAAAGAAGAATGGGGCGAGACAGCAGTCAAGATTCAGGCGCAAAATTATTTGCACAGCTTTTATGGCTCCTTTGGCTTCCAAGCCGTTTCGGACGTTTACCTGGAGGATAATATTCCCCATGTGGACATGATTTTGAGCCAACCCTAAATCAATCTGTAACCCTGCTTTACCGCTTTCCCAGGAAGGCGGTTGTTTTGTTTCAGGGGCGGCAATGCTTCAACAATCATGGTTGGTTACATATTCTATGAGCTGGTGCAAATGAAACAAAGCTTTAAGCTGCGCACGGTTTATTCCGTCAAAATACTCCAATAAACGGACGGCAATTGTACTCGCCTGCTCCAGGTCGTGTTCATCCAATTCGGCAATTGCCTGCTTCAGGCGTACTGTATCTTCAGAATAGGTCGCTGAACGTAAAGTCCGCGTGAGCAGTACTTTTCGCAGGTGAAAACGGTTGTACAGCCTGTACCCGTTGTCCGGGTTACGTTTGGACGCGATAAGTCCGACATTCTCCCAATGACGCAAGGTTGTGGCTGGCACATCGTAGGCCATAGCAGCTTTACCGACGGTCATCCAGTGGGTATCGGCTTGCTCGCTATTTTCAGAATTTTCTTCTTCGTTAAGCTCCCGCAGGCTCTGCATGGCTAATTGTCTGCTCTTGTAGAGCTGTAGTTCACTTTCTTTCACTCTCCATAATGCTTTGTCGATGTCTTGGGATTGGATAGCCAGAAGCACCTCTGCCGTAACGTCCATGCCAAAAGCAGGGGCCATGCTTTGCAGGCAAGCCAGGTAGGCGGCATGCTTGTCTGTATAGCTGCGGTAACCGCTCGCTGTTCGTTGCGCCGGAGGAATCAATCCCTTTGCCTCATAGTTTCTTAATGTGCTTGTGCTGATGGAAAATGTTCTGGCAAGATCCTTAGGTCTCATATTCCTTTGCTTGAGTCTCCTTGTTATAACATTAAAGTTGTTTGTAAAGCTTAACCGAAAGTATGGTCTTATATCAAGGATAATTCGGATTAAACCTTTCAATTGGCTTTTATGTTGTAGACTGAAGTTGAAAAAAAGTGATGGAGGCGTTCATTCATATGAAAAAACAATTACCCGTTATGGAGAGTGGCATGTCAATGGAGACGATCGGTGAGGCAGGCAATCGCTACATTGCTGCCGTGTGGGAGGAATTGTATAAGGAAAGGTATGAGCAACTGGCCCAGGCTTTCCTGGAGATTGAAGATGCGGCGTATGGTCTATATCTTGATCAGCTTATGCCGCCTTTGTTTGATCGCTTGGAGGAGGCCGGATTTCGGGCGCTTGGACCTGTAAAGGAAGATAATTTCATCATCGGTAAATGTCTGAAATTCAGCGATTCCCTGGAGAAATGGGGCACAGAGGACCATCGCATCCGCCTTTTTTGGAATGTGATCCGCAATGAACGTCACGAACCGCTCGGTACCCTGATTACGAGTATTCCTCACTCGCATCTGAAATTCGAAATCCCGAGAGCACCTCAGCTTTATGTTCTTGCACAAACAGAAAGAGAACAAATCGTGAAAGGTATGCGAGAAATCATGAGTGAGTCGGGCGAGGCGTGATACAGAAGTGAAATTGGGGAGATCTAATGCTTGAGGATTTTGGTTTAAATAGTTTCGAAAGTCCTCCACATATGAATTGGGCTCTACGATTTTAAGATTTGTGCCGAAACTCGCTAAAAATTGAAATCCGATATTGTTTTGAGGAACATAAATTGTTGCTAATAAAAATTCAGAACTATAGTTTTCAATACTTTTTCGACCGTACCTTTCAATGAATTGATCTTTTATGCTGGCGTGATCAATGCCTTAACAGCGACAAGCTGCGGTTGATAACTTGCTTCGTGTTCTTGTTCTAATCGATATTCTCTGGGGTTAAATGTGTTTTCATCCATAGTAAGACGATCGATCCGAGATAATTTAAACCTTCTATATCCCATACGATGTAAACAGAATCCTTTCAGATACCAGCTCGTTTCGCTGAAATGAAGTTGATAGGGTTCGACAATTCTCTTCGTCGTAATGCCATTTTTATCGATATAATCAAATGAAACCAACCTTCTCTTTAATATGGATTCTTGACATGTCTTCAAGGTTTCAAGTATCTCAGACCGACCCTCCCAATCATAAAATGACAGTTGAATTGAACTATTCAGAGACAATGGGCTAACCATTGCTTCTATTTTTTTAATCGTCATTTCAACTTCTTTGCTAATTAGGATTTTTTCTAATCCGCCGAGCGCAGTTAATATATTCTCTAAATCGGAGCTGCTTAAAAGACGTTTATCGACCTTGTATTCATCCATAATGCCGTAACCACCATTAACTCCATTGACAGAATAGATCGGGATGTTTGATAAACTAAGTGTCTCCATATCGCGAAGAATCGTTCTTTTGGAAACATTAAATAATTGTGCGAACTCTGTTGTTGAAACGACCTCTTTTTTCAGCAATATCATGATGATAGAAATGAGTCTCTCAACCTTATCCATATTTGCCCCCATTTTTTTCTATACTTAATCTAAGAAATGGTGACAAACCGTTGTCACCTTTTATAAATTATACTACATGTATCACAAGAAGGAGGTATTGCTTTATGACAGCTATTGCATATTTAAACTTCGATGGAATTGCAGAACAAGTAATTGAATTTTATGCGGAGGCTTTAAATGCAAGTGAAGTGAAAAAGGTTAAATTTAAAGATTTTCCACAAGATCCAAACTACCCACTGCCCGAAAATGAGTTGAATATGATCATGGAATCTTCCATTGAATTCGCAGGCGGGAAAATCATGATGTCGGATGTTTTGCCTTCTATGCAGGCGGTAACAGGCGAATTGGTCAAAGGAAATAATGTAATGATTAGTCTAGTCATTGATGATAAACAAAAACTGGAAGAGTACTTCAATCATTTGTCTGCCGGCGGCCATGTTATGATGCCGTTATCCAATACTCCTTGGTCTTCGTGCTTTGGGATGCTGGTTGATAAGTTTGGGGTTTCATGGAAATTCAATAGTGACGCAGATAAGTTTCTGGACAGAGTAATTTCCAACAAACTGTAATTCATTCTAAAAAAATGGTCTTTCTAGGAGACCATTTTTTTATGGGATATTTTGATCCTTATGTTTGCCATCTCTAATATTGTGTATGCTTGAAGCAGCAGCAGGAACCGCTTATACCTTCTTTATAGCCTGCTATTATGGGGCATATGATCAATTTAGAAAGGATGGTGCATTTTATTTATGGAAATTGAAAATTTAATTCCAGTTAAATCGAGAGATGATTTGAGGATTTGGTTACAGGAAAATTGTAAGATTGAAAAGTTCTGCTGGGTCTTGGTTAGCATGAAGCCTGTCCCTGATAGGTTGTTATATTTGGACACGGTTGAGGAAGCGTTGTGCTTTGGGTGGATCGATGGGGTCAAAAAGAAAATTTCTGAAACAGAGCTGGCTCAGAGGCTGTCTCCTAGAAGTGAAAAAAGTTCATGGACTGAATTAAATAAAGAACGAGTCCGCCGCCTTGAAAAGTTAGGGCTAATGAGAGATGAAGGAAGAAAGGTTCTTCCTAACATGGATCAGCATTCTTTTAGAATAGATAAAGTTATAGAGCAGAGGCTACAAGAGGAAAAGCAAGTATACGATAATTTCATGGCATTTCCGGATCTTTATAAAAGGATTCGGATCGACACAATACAAAGCATTAAAAATCAGCCGGAATTGTTTAGCAGCAGATTAGATAAATTCATAACAAGCACTAGAGATAATAAAATGTACGGTCAATGGAATGATAATGGACGTCTACTGGATTATTAAGATGCTCTGTTGTGAACTGGGGAAGGGTTGTCGACCGTAATGTAGAATACTTCTTATGCAGTCGGAATTGCAAAAGTAATTGGGAGCTGGGTATGATGAAGGGAAAAGCGGTATATTTGAGGCCGATCAGAAAGGAAGATATGACCAGCTTTTATGAATGCGTCCGTGATGAAGAAACCCGGTACATGACGGGGACAAAAAGGACCTTTACGATGGAGGATCTGTATAAGCACTATGAGCATATCACCAAGGATGAGACTAGGCATGATTTCGCCATCTGTTTAATAGACGGCGATAAGATTATAGGCGATCTGTCGATAGTGGACATCGATGCGGATAATCGCAAGGGATTTTTTAGAATTGCTTTGCATAACAGGCTCTATTTTAACAAGGGGTATGGGACCGAAGCGGTACGGCTGGCGCTTGAGTTTTCCTTTGAGAAGCTGAAGCTGAACCGGCTGCAGCTGGAAGTATTCTCTCATAATGTTCGAGGTATGAAATCCTATGAAAAAGCCGGATTTAAAAAAGAAGGAGTTTTAAGACAATCGCTCCTGTACAACAATCAATTCTCCGACGAGATCATCATGGGGATGCTGAAAGAAGAATATGACAAATTAAAGGCCGGGGGGAGGACAAAATGACGGAAATCATCATGGTAAAAGAATATTCCAGCGGGCACCAGCCACAAATTGTGGATTTAATCCTGAATATCCAGCAAAATGAATACCAAATCCCGATTACCGGGGAGGATCAGCCTGATCTGTTGAATGTAGAGGATTTCTATCAAAAGGGGGCAGGGAATTTTTGGGTCGCCCTGCATGGTGACAAAGTGGTGGGTACGGTGGCACTGCTCGATATACATAACCGTCAGACAGCTTTAAGAAAAATGTTTGTGGCGCAGGAGTATAGAGGAAAAGTTTTTGGTACAGCAAGTCTGCTCCTGAATAATGCCAAGGCTTGGGCTGAAGCCAAGAGCGTTGATGAAATCTATCTCGGAACAACGCTGCAGTTCGTGGCGGCTCACAGGTTTTACGAGAAAAATGGCTTTCAGGAAATACCGGTTGATGCGCTGCCGGAGAATTTTCCGGTCATGCAGGTGGACAAGAAGTTTTACAAATACAACGTTATCGGATAAGTGAAATCAGGGGATAGATCATCATCCTTTTTACAGGTCAAGAATTGGGGGAGTGCTCCTGATCTTGACCTTTTTTGCAATATCACCATTCACAGGGAGCGATATCATTGTTGTTAGGTATGAATATGCACGCAACAGCGGAGGGAACGAAGCGATTCCGGAAAAGCGAAGCGGTCGCCTTTGCCCCAAAGGGGCAACAGCGATTGTAGGAATGCTTCGTTCCCGGAGCGCCCCACAACACTCAAATTTAACACCCAATTGACATCATGCTTGCAGAATTTTGAAAGTATTGTTAACGTATTGTTAACGTTCAAGAAAAATATCCAGGACGGAAAAGGTGAACCCCTATGCTCCGGCGATATCGCATTCCGTTTAGATCCAACCCTCTGTTTGCCCTGCGGCGGCTTTCGATTAAAAACAGGCTGCTGATCGCTTTCCTGATCACCTCGCTGTTGCCTGTTGTCATTGTAGCTTTGTTTTCCAATATGAAGTATGAAGCCGCCATTTCGGAAAAAATCAGCGCCTCCTCAACGCAAATCCTGGATGAGCTCACTCAGAATGCTTCCCGCGAGCTTGAGCAATACGAGACATTAAGCGAAACGATTATTATGAATTCGTTAATTCAAACCAACCTGCCGAGTTACGCCACGATGACCGATTACGAGAAAAACGCCATGCAGAAGCGAATCGGCGACGAGCTGGGCGAGCAAATCTTTCGAATCAGCAACCTCGCCAACGTGCTTGTGCTTACGAGCAGCGGGGAGACATTTTTCGATCTGGGTTATGATTCCTATTCCAAAAATTTGCCGGACATGCTCAAGGCGGTTAACGATTCGCCCGGAAATGCATATTGGACTTATCTCCGCACAGACCGCGGCTCGAATAGAATTGCGCTGAGCCGCAAAATTTATTCCGAGCATAATTTAAACCGCCAACTGGGCTATTTAATCATTTTGATCGATGAAAAGGTTTTCTCCAGAAACATTTACCGTTTCGTCGATCTTGGCGAAGGAAGCCGCATTTATATTTCGGATGCGAACGGCATGATCGTCTCCTCTGTCGCTCAGGACATCCAGCAAGGCTCGTTCTTTGCCAAACAGGCTGTGTTTGACCGGATTCGGTCCAAGGATTTGCAGGAGGGGCTGCGGCCTTTTTATGCTGATGTTGAAGGCAGAAAGACGCTTGTTACGAGCTCGTATATATGGGCGGCTGACTGGTACCTGGTCGGACTTGTGCCTCATTCATTTCTCATATCGGAGCTGACGGCCATGCGTGGCAGCATCGTGCTTTTTTGCCTTATTACCCTCTTCCTGTCCGGTCTGCTCGCGATGTGGATTTACTTTAGCATCCAATCCCCCATGCGCAGTTTGCTGCAGTACGCCAAGCGTATTCGTATGGGCAAGCTGGAAACGACCATTGGGACGGCTTATGCTGACGAAATGGACAATTTGACAGAAACGATTAATGGCATGGTTGAGCAGCTTAAGCAGCTTATTTATCAGGTGGAGTCGGAGCAGCAGGCCAAGCGGGAGGCGGAGCTCAAGATGCTGCAGGCGCAGATTAATCCGCATTTTATGTTCAACACGCTGAATTCATTGAAATGGAGTGCGATGATTAGCGGCCATAACACGGTCACACAGGGCCTCGAATCATTGTCCGAGCTGCTGCGTAATACGATTCTTGTGACGGATGAGCTGATCCCTCTGGACAAAGAAATCGAAAATTTGCAGCACTATGCCACGATACAGCGTATTCGGTACGGTGATTCTTTTACCCTTGACTGCGAAATCGGAAGCGAAATTACTACCTGTCTGGTACCCAAATTTATGTTACAGCCTATTGTTGAAAATTCCATCCTGCATGGCGGTGAGGAAGATGGCCGTCGGGTCGATATTCACGTCAGCGCAAGGCGGGAGGGCTCCATCATGCGTATTCGGATTGTGGATAACGGCAAAGGCTTCGACGTCAAGGAGGAGCAAACAACGAGCAGCTCGTCCGCCAAGCTGTCAGGGATCGGCATTTCCAACGTGGACGAGCGGATTCGGCTGCATTTTGGTTCTCCTTATCACTTAAAAACAATGAGCGAACCCGGAAAAGGAACCGAAACAGAAATTTTATTACCCATTAGGATGAAAGAAGGTCGGGAATGTGTATAAAGTACTCATCATCGATGATGAAATCATTGTACGACAGGCCGTAAAATCATTAATCCGCTGGGATGGCAGCGATTTCACCTATGCCGGTGCCGCATCGAACGGGAAAAATGCGATGGAAATGCTGAGCCGGACAGGCGCGGACATTGTGATTACGGATATTAAAATGCCCGAAATGGACGGCATCGAGCTGATTAAACGAATGAAGGCCGCGGGTTTTGATGGAGAGACGCTTGTACTGAGCAACTATAACGATTTCGAGCTTGTCAGAGAGGCTTTAAAGCAAGGCGCTTACGATTATTTATTAAAGCTGACGCTCAAAACCGATAATTTTATGAAAGTGCTGGGTGAAATGAAAGACAGGCTGGACGAGCGGCGATCGGAACGGCCAAAGCGGCTGGTTAACGCCGCAGAATCTATACCGGCTCAGCCGCACAATGACGCAAGAGCGATACGTGCTGCGCTTGCTGTACTGGACAGGGAGGTTGAGGCTCTTGCAGGTGATGCGGATAGGAGAGATAGCAGGGAGGAAGAGTGCGTCTGCTTCACTGGAGAAGCGATGCGTATCTATTTGTTTATTGTTCGAATCTCGGATGATGAACAGCAGCGGCGGGCAAGAGATTTTGATCAAGCTCTGGAAACGCTTGCTTCAGCCCTGTTCACAGGCAGCAGTTGGGCGTATGCGGTACAGACTGCGGAGCTTCGCTTTATCCTTGCAGTGGCCTATCCTGACGGCGCATCCGCAATAGACCCGCGTGAATCGGCTGTCCGTCTGATCAGTCTGACAGCCATGTATCATGGCGTACCTGTCCATGTCGTTTATGCAGCGCCGGCATCCAATCGGGAAGGGCTGATTAAAGAACTGCTGCGGCTGCGGGGGACAGAGCCTGTGCTGTTCTATAAAGCGCTTGGGGAAGGAGGAATTCCGTCTGACAGGCCGACCGTAAACGCAGGAGATGAGGAATTCCGGAAAGCGGAAGCACTGCTGCACGACACCGTTCCGGGTCCGTCGCAGACAGAGATTGAGCGCTGGGCTTATGCTGCTTATCGGCTTATTGATGCCGCTGCGGCTTGTTGGCTGCATCCTTTTGCATTGAAGCGTGTGTTGAATGGCGGCATTTGGAGCGCGGTGAATGCAGCGGAGCTTCGCTGCCGGGAAGAGCTGGACGCCTCGCCGTGGCTGAAGCGTGTGGAGGACGCCGCATCGGATCAAGAGCTAAAGCAGGCTGTTGGCGAATTGGCCGCCGAGATTGCCGTACTTGCAGACGAGGACCGGGAGCCGTATCCCCTGCTGCGGACGGAGGTGCGCGCAGCGCTGCTGTATCTTGAAGCACATTATGCAGACCGTGTGTCGATTGGTGATGTTGCTGCGCATGTCGGTTTGTCGGAGCCTTACCTATGTCAACTGTTCAAGGCTGAAACGGGGCGCGGTATCGTCGCCCAACTGAATGAGATACGGATGAAAAAAGCGTATGAGCTGCTCGCTTCGGGCCGGTATCTGGTAAAACAAGCCTCGTTTGAGGTTGGCATCCATGATCCATTTTACTTTAACCGGCTGTTCAAGAAGCGGTTCGGCATCTCGCCCAAAAAAGTGAAACAACAGTGACGCAATATTCCGTGTTACATTTGCTGAAGAACAACTGGATGATTTTAAGAAGAAACTGTACAATTTTATGATTTTGCATGACAAGGCATGTTGCTTTATGGAATCGTCCATAAACTTCATGCTTTTTGTTTATTTTGCGGGTCTCCTGCTGTTGCTATAATCTCAGTAATCTTTACCACACAGCAACCAAGGGGGATGTTCGAGTGAGACAAAGAAAATGGTGGAAGGCCGTTTGTGCTTCGGTTCTGGGAGCTTCGATACTGGCGGGCTGTGGCACAAGCAGCAATGAAAGCTCGAATGCGGGTGAGACATCTGGAGAAGGGCAGGCATTTGAAAATATGGAGCTGGATGTCGCCGTGTTCCAGGGTGGTTACGGACGCGAGTATTGGGATGGCATAGCGGAAAGCTTTATGGCCGATTATCCGGGCACCAAAATCAAGATCACCGCAAGTCCCAAGATCGCTGATATCGTAAGGCCGAAAATTGTTGCCGGCAATCCGCCTGACTTCATGTACATATCCGGAAGTGATAACACGCCCATCCTGGACGGTCTGATTAAAGACCATGCACTGCTGGATCTGACAGCGCTGTTTAACGAACCGGCCGAGGAAGGCGGGCAGGCCTTGAAGGAGAAAATTTTGCCTGGCGTGCTCGAATCACCATCCATTTCGCCTTACGGTGATGGCAAAATTCATCTGGCACCATTCAACTACGGCGTGATGGGGCTTTGGTACAATAAAGCACTGTTGGATGACAAGGGCATTCAAGCGCCGGCAACCTGGGACGAATGGTTCCAACTGAACGCCACCGCGAAGGAGAATAATCGCGCACTCTTCACGTATCAGGGGCTGTATCCGGGTTATCTGGAGGAAATGATTGTGCCCGCAATTTACAGTGTAGGTGGTCAGGAAGCGCTGGACCAATTTTTCAACTACGATCCCGAGTTTTGGAAAAGCGAAGCGTTCGCCACCGTCTGGGGCAATCTTGAACGCATTGCGGGTGAGGATAATGCGCTGATGAAAGGAACGGTCGCGCTCAATCATACCCAGGCGCAGACGGCGTTCATGCAGGGGCAGGCGATGTTCATTCCGAACGGCACGTGGTTCGAAGATGAGATGAAGGATGCACCGCGGGAAGACGGCTTCCAATTTGGATTTCTTGGTGTACCAGCGTTCAAATCGGGTGACCCGGTATTGGCGTTGACCAACGTCGAGCAGATGGTAATCCCGGCGAAGGCGAAAAACCCGGAGCTGGCTAAAGAATTCCTGAAATATGTATACACCGATAAAAGCGTGCAATTGAACGCAGAGAAATCAAAAGCGGTTATGGCGGTCAAGGGAGCGCCGGATTTGGCGAAAAGCAGCCTGTCCGAAACGACCTACAATGTGTACAAAGCGGTGGATAACGGCATGATGGCTGTGGCAGGCACCTTTAAGCCGGTAGCGAAGGGCAGCAAATATAACCCTAGCGAAGAAGTGTATTCGCCGATTTCTTCCCTGATGAACAAACAAATGACGCTGGAGGAATACGGTAACAAGCTGTATGAGATTTATACCGACATTCAGGCGGAGCTTGCACCATGAATATGAAAATAAGAAGGCGGCTGTTCATCGCAGCCTGCCTCATTCCGGGCCTAGTGATCTTCGCGTTGTTTAAAGTGTATCCGACGATTCAGGTGTTTGAAAAATCGCTGTTTCTATGGACAGGGATCGGTGACGAGCCAAAGTTTATCGGCCTCAAAAACTTCACGGATCTGTTCCAGGATGATGTCTTTCTGCTTTCGCTGCGCAATACGGGTTTTCTTATGCTCGTTGTACCTGTCTTTACGATCCTGATTGCACTCATCAATGCTTCGATATTGACCCGGTCCAGGCTGAAGGAACGCGGGCTATACCGGACGCTGTTTTTCTTTCCGAGCGTGCTGTCTTTTGTCGTCATCGCGATATTATGGTCGTTCATCTATCACCCTACGATTGGCTTTGTCAATTCTGGTCTTGAACTGCTCGGGCTTGGGGATTGGGCAATGGCCTGGCTGGGCGATCAGCGGACCGTATTGTGGGCGCTTGCGATTACACTTGTCTGGCAAGCGGCCGGTTATTACATGGTGATGTATATGGCGGGCATCGACGGCATTTCACCCGATTTGTACGAAGCAGCCAGCATTGACGGGGCCACGCCCATTCAGCAATTCTGGCACATTACTATACCGATGCTGTGGGAAATTATTCGTGTCACCATCGTATTCAGCATTAACGGGGTACTGACGATATCCTTTGTCGTTGTGTCGATCATGACGGCCGGTGGCCCGGACCGCCACTCGGAGGTTGTAATGACCTACTTATACAGCCAGGCATTTACGAATTCCAACTTCGGTTATGCGATGGCGATCGGCGTTGTGATTTTTGTACTGTCGCTTCTGCTGGCACTGATCAGCAACAGATTGACCGAGAGGAGGGTGAATTAGATGCCGGGGCTATTCTCTACGGCGGGCCGTTCCCTTAGCTTTGCCGGGCGTTTATTGCTGCGTGTTTTTCTCATCGTACAGTCACTCGTGGTCGTCTATCCCCTGTTCTGGAATGTGCTAGCTTCCTTTAAGACGAACGAGGAGGTGATGGAAAGCCCATGGACGCTGCCTGCTTCGCTGAATTGGGACAATTATGTCCGTGCATTCACTACGGCACGCATGGGCGATTATATGCTGAATTCCGTCTTTGTCGTCATCATTTCCATGCTGTTCCTGCTTATCATGGCCGTACCTACCGCTTATGTGCTTGGCCGGATGGCCTTTCGGGGCCGGGGGTTCATCACCAATGTCTATATGGCGGGATTATTTATCGGCGGAGTGTATATTATCGTGCCTTTGTTCATTCTGATGAACAATCTGAATATGCTGGACAACCGATTTTGGCTGAGTGCCGTTTATGCTACGGGCAGCCTGCCGTTTTCCGTATACCTGCTGATCGGCTTTATGAAGTCGATCCCGCATGATTTCGAGGAGGCGGCGATGATTGACGGATGCGGATATTTCGCAACCTTGTTCCGGATTATTATGCCCATGACACGCCCGGCGCTCGTAACGCTGATCGTCTTCAGCTTCTTTGATTTCTGGAATGAATATGTGCTGGCGCTCACGCTCATTACGGACGACGCAAAGAAGACGATTCCGATCGGGCTTGCCAACCTCATGCAAATTCAACAGTATGCAACGGACTGGGGTTCCTTGTTTGCGGGTCTTGTCATTGTGCTTGTCCCGACGATTGTCATTTATACGCTGCTGCAGAAAAGGCTTACGGACGGCATGATGCTTGGAGGCGTGAAGGGTTAAAAAAGGTTCAAGGCCACTACAGAAACGGGGTGCAAAAAATGCCGGTGCTTGAAATCCGTGGAGATCAGTTTGTTTATGGGGAAAAACCGCTGCAAATCTTGTCCGGTGCGGTGCATTATTTCCGCATCGTGCCGGAATACTGGCGGGATCGGCTGCTGAAGCTGCAGGCGTGCGGCTTGAATACGGTGGAAACCTATATTGCCTGGAATGTGCATGAGCCGGAGGAAGGCTGCTTCCGGTTCGACGGCATGGCTGATGTGGAAAGCTTTATCCGGCTTGCCGGCTCGCTAGGGCTGCATGTCATTGTGCGGCCCAGCCCGTATATATGCGCGGAATGGGAGTTCGGTGGTCTGCCGGCCTGGCTGCTGGCGGATGCCAATATGCGGCTGCGGTGCTTCAATAGGGCGTATTTGGCAAAGGTGGATGCTTATTACGACGAGCTGCTGTCCAGGCTGCAGCCGCTGCTATGCACGAACGGCGGGCCTATCATTGCCGTGCAGATTGAGAACGAATACGGCAGCTTTGGCAATGACAAGGCCTATCTCGAATACATTCGTGATGCGCTGCGCTGCCGGGGCATCGACGTGCTGCTGTTTACCTCGGACGGACCGGAGGATCATATGCTGCAAGGAGGCACGATCGATGGTGTGCTGGCCACTGTTAATTTTGGCACCCGTGCGAAAGAGGCGTTCGCCAAGCTGCGCGAATACCAGCCCGACGGTCCGCTCATGTGCATGGAATTTTGGAACGGCTGGTTTGACCATTGGATGGAGCCGCATCAAGTCCGGCCAGCGGTTGAAATCGCAGAAGAGCTGGAAGCTATGCTGGAGCTTGGGGCATCCGTAAACCTTTACATGTTTCATGGCGGGACAAATTTCGGTTTTATGAATGGGGCCAATCATATTCAGCGTTATGAACCTACGGTATCCAGCTACGATTATGACGCGCTGCTTAGCGAAGACGGCGAACCGACGGAGAAATTTTATGCGGTACGTAGCGTATTGGAACGGCACCTTGGTTTGCCCCCGCTTGAGCTTCCGCCGCCGCTCCCCAAGCGCTCATACGGAACCGTACACCTCACCAAGCGTGCGGAGCTGTTCAGTCAATTGGATCAATTGTCTTCTCCGGTCCGTACAGCTTGTCCGGAACCGATGGAGAAATTGGGCCAGGCGTACGGATTTATTCTCTACTCAACGTTTGTTACCGGTCCGCGTTCAGGTATGGAGCTGGTGCTGCAGGAAGTACGGGACAGGGCCCTTATATTCGTAAACGGGGTACATAAGGGCACGATTGAACGATGGAATCCGCAAACCCTGCCGCTCGATGTGCCTCCAGAGGGCTTGAAGCTTGATATTCTCGTTGAAAATATGGGCCGGATTAACTATGGGCCCTTGCTGCGGGACCCGAAAGGGATTACGGAGGGGGTACGGCTGGGCAATCAATTTCTGCATGATTGGACGATCCGGCCGCTGCCGCTCGACAAGCTCGACCAATTGACGTTTGCGGAAATTGAGACTGAAGCCAAAGCTTCATCCGGAACGGGCCCCGCGTTTTACCGCGGCATATTTCAGGTGGACGAACCGGCAGATACCTTCGCACAAACAGACGGCTGGACCAAAGGTGTTGCATATATAAACGGTTGTATGCTCGGCCGTTATTGGGATGCCGGACCTACCCGCACTTTGTATATCCCTGCGCCGCTGCTGCGGAAAGGCGGCAACGTGTTGGATATCTTCGAGCTGCATGGCACGTCCAGCCTTTCCGTGGAGCTCACCGACCGGCCTGAGCTTGGTCAAGAGAAAGGAGTGCAGACTGAATGAATATCGAAGAAGTATTCAATATCACACCGTCCCGCAGGCAGTATGAATGGCAAAGACTTGAATTCTACGGTTTTATTCATTTTGGCATCAATACGATGACAGGCCGTGAGTGGGGCATGGGCCATGAGGACCTGTCCCTATTCAATCCCAACAAGCTGGAGGCGTCCGAATGGGCGGCACTGTTCAAGCAAGCAGGCATGAGGGCCATGATCTTAACCTGCAAGCATCATGACGGTTTTTGCCTGTGGCCGAGCCGTTATTCGTTGCACACGGTTGCTCAGACGCCGTGGAGGAACGGCAGAGGGGATGTGGTACAAGACCTTGCGGAAGCATGCCGGCAGCATGGTTTGAAATTTGGCGTATATCTCTCGCCCTGGGACCGGACGGAGCGAAGCTATGGTGAAGGCAAGAACTATGATGATTTCTATGTGAATCAGTTGACAGAACTGCTGACGAATTACGGTGAAATTGGATGTGTCTGGCTTGATGGGGCCAATGGTGAAGGGCCTAACGGCAAAAAGCAGTACTACGATTGGGACCGCTATTATGAAACGATCCGCCGTCTGCAGCCGCAATGTGTGATCAGCGTCTGCGGCCCGGATATCCGCTGGGTCGGCAATGAGGCCGGGCATACCAGAAAAGAAGAATGGAGCGTAGTGCCCAAGCTTTTGCAGGATGTGGAGAGAATTTCCGAAAAGTCCCAGCAGGTGGATGACGGTCACTTTTCGCGCTCATTTAACTCGATGGATGAAGACCTGGGCGGCCGGGAGGTAGTGACTGGCTACCGTGGGGAGTGGATTTGGTATCCCGCAGAAGTGAATACCTCGATTCGGCCAGGCTGGTTTTACCATGAAGAAGAGGACCAGCAGGTGAGAAGCGACCGCGAATTGTTTGATATTTATCTGAATGCCGTCGGCGGCAACGCGACCTTTCTACTGAATGTTCCTCCGAATAAGGAAGGGGTGATTGTGCAGCAGGATCAAGAGGTTTTAACAAGGCTGGGCGGCAGAATCGCTCAATTGCAGGATACTTCGCTCGTACACAATGCCGAATTCACCGCATCCAGCTCCAAGCATCCTTTGGACCAATTCAGAGAACTGACAGACGGCAGATTGGAAGGCTGTTGGCAGCCGGATGAGGACGATCGTGAGCCCTGGATTCAAATGACCTTGCCCGCGACGATTGAGCTGAACACCATCATTTTGCAGGAACAGATTTTACACGGACAGCGGGTCGAGGCATTTGAGGTGTGGGCTGTTGTTGATCACGGTGAATGGAGCAGGATCGCGGAGGGCACTATCATTGGCTACAAAAAGATTGTGAGAGTTCCGCACACGCGCGCAGACCGATTAAAAATCGTATTTAAAGAATTCAGGCATTTTCCTACCCTGGCCCACATCAATCTTGTGAAATTAGAGGACTAGCCATGCGAAAACAAACGGCGCGTAAAGGATACCGGCGGTTCGTTGTGATTTGCGTTCTGTTAACGGTGTGTGTTTTGTCTCTGACAGCATTTCTTTATCTCCCCAAAGCAGACCGGGTTGCCTCTGTCGGTCCATACGAGATCACAGCCGCAGAGCTTTCTTTCCATATGAAAAGGCTGCAGTCTCAAGTACAAAACGAATTCCAAACCCAATACGGCATCACGCTGGGGAAAGACGATTGGGAAAAGGAGTTTGCGGGCAGGAAGCCATTGCGTGAGCTGCAAGAGAAAGCGTTGGCAGAAATCATCCGCGATAAAACCATCTTTATTCTGGCGCAGGAAGCACATCTGATCGACTATGTTGACTTTTCCGACTTTCTGAAAGCGATGGAGCAGGAAAATCGAAACCGGAAAGAAGCTGCGGCCAGCGGGGAAGTCGTGTATGGGCTGATGAATTTTTCGGCTGAACCGTATTATTCCCATGTGCTCAGTTCTTTAAGAACAGCATTAAAAACGGCTCTAAGTGAAAACGAAAGCGATCCTTTGTACATTGAAAGGGGGGAAGTCGAAGCTTATTTTGACGCGAACAAAATGGATTGGGCAGTAAAGGGCACAAGCTATAAGCTGACCAGGCTGACCATCCCTGCGGCACAAGAAAACAGAACAGCAGTACAAGCTGAAGTCCAGCGGCTGTTATCACACAAAGCGGATCTGACTGAAATTCGCAGTACATTCAGTGATGCGCAGGCAGACGAAGAGGTGCTGGCAGAAGAAAGCGTTTCCTATCAGAACACGTTTGACTACGAGCTGCTGCTGAAACTGAAGGACATGGCTGCAGGCGAAATGACGGCGCCAATGGAAACTCGCCAGGGATTGACCGTATACCGCTTGGACGAAATTGTTTTTGATGAACAAAAAGCGCTAAACGGGTACCGGTACCAAATGACGCAGCAGTTGTTGGATGAGAGACTGAATGAGTATTTGGCAGGTTATCGAAAATCACTGGAAATCGAGGTATATGAGGAGAAGCTGTCCTCAGTTACAACCACGGGTTCATAAAAGGAAAGTAGGGCTCCAAAACCATTTCTGAGGGAGGTTCGGTCATGTCAATGATAAGAAAAAGCTGTTTTTTGCTGATATTGCTTTCTTTGTTCGTTACGTTGGTTCCCTATCTGGCTCCATTTGCTGTGTATGCCGCTGAATCCGATCAAGCCGAAATAGACGGGAATTTGTCCAATCCATATGGAGGTACAGATTATTATGTTGATGCGACCAAAGGCAAGGATACGAATAACGGCATGTCCACAGGAACAGCGTGGAAAACGCTGGGCAAGGTGAACAATACCACATTTGCTCCAGGCGACCGAATCTTGCTGAAAGCCGGTGAAACCTGGAGTGATCAGCAATTATGGCCCAAAGGCTCGGGCGCGCCCGGCAAACCGATTACCATCGATATGTATGGCGATGCCGAGCTTGGCAAACCCTACATCGCCACGAACGGAAAAGTGAATAACCCTGTGAAGTGGAATGGGAACGATTTTGTAAAGAACAAAGACCTGGTCGGCTTGACGGGGGCTGTGGTGCTGCGAAACCAGCAGTACTGGGAGATTCACAATCTGGAGCTTTCGAATGATGATGATTTTAACACCGACATCAATGTTTCCGCGAAGACCCGATCGGTCGTGCGTGACGGAGTTTCTATTACGATTAATGCGGATCTGCTGGGAAAGAACGATGACAAGATCATGGACTATTTCCGCATCAGCAACTTATATGTTCATGATATTGACGGACCGACGGATTGGCAAAAAATTCATTACGGCGGCATCGTGTTTCAGGTGTTCGGCGAGAAAAGCTACAAACAATATGACGAAAGCGCCTATTACTTCCAGGATGTCAAAATCGAGAATAATCAATTCTACAAAACCGAGCTGCATGCGATCCAGTTTGCCTTTAACTGGTTTTATGACCGTGACAGCAGTGCCGGCGAATATGATGAGACAGGGAAATATCATGAAGGCTGGGAGCAGCTATGGGTAAAAACCCGCGATTTGTACAGCCGCAACGTGTATATCGCCCATAACTATGCCGAGGACATCGGACAGGGCGCGATCCAGCTTGCCAATACGAAAGACATGATCGTGGAATTTAATGAAGTCAACGGCTATCTGCAAAGATATAATGCGGTTTCCTGTGGTCTGTATTTGTGGGCCGGGGCGGATTCAGTGATGCAGTATAACGAGGTGTACGGCGGCCCTTACGGGGAGTATGATGGAACTCCGTGGGATCTGGAATACACGAATTTCAATGTAACCTACCAATATAACTATTCCCATGACAATGCGGCCGGTTGGATGGCGTACATGGGGAATAGCTCCAATTCCGTTGCCCGCTATAATTTAAGTGTCAACGATAACGGTGTGCTTGTCAAAAACATGCTGTCCACGAACTATTCTCCTACGTATATTCTCAATAATGTATTCGTCTATGATGCTGACAAAATGGACTGGTTCCATGATGAAGTGTTCAAGGATAAGGTCTATTTCATGAACAATATCTTCTATAATATGTCGGAAACAACGCCGACCAAGTGGTACCGAAAAGACAACGCTTTGGACAAAGCCGTATTCTCGAACAATGCTTATTATGAAGCAGGCGGAGTCTACTCGGAGCAGCAGCCGAAGGATGCAAATGCTGTATTTGGAGACCCGATGTTTGTTAAGGATCCGGCGCAGTACAAGAAAAATAACGGTGTCATCAACATTGTGGATTCGGCGGCAAACTTCAAATTGAAGGACAACTCGCCGTTAATTGATGCCGGGCGCTATAACCCGCATGTGGGAGATGAGGACTTTTTTGACACACATCTCTATTATGGAGACAGTATAGATATCGGCATTCATGAAAGCAAAATTGGCGATAAAGTGGAAAATCCGGTGGATTCGAACCCGATTGAAGAAGAGGGACAATCCGACCGTGTGAATTTGGCCTTGAACAAAAATATTACAGCCAATTATACGCATCCCAGACCCGGTCTGGAAGCGGATAAGCTGGTGGATGGCAACACAACCACCCGTTGGGCCAGCGCCGACCCGGACGATATGACGGACGGGTACCCGATTATCATTACGATTGATTTTGGTAAAGAGACTGCATTTGATGAGATTTACCTGGATGAATACACGGACGGATCGACAAATCCGAGGATACAGGCATACGAGCTGCAAAAGTTTAACGATGAGACGCAGCAATGGGAGACATTTAAAGCCGTGACGAACGGCATGGGACATGATGTAACACTGGACGATTTCGGCGAGGTGACCAGCAGCAAGCTTCGGTTGTTAATCACGAAGCAGAAGGAGACGGAGTACTGGACGCCTACCATGACGGAAGTTCAGGTGTATAACGATGGCGGAAGCGGGGAAGAGACGAATCCTGCGCTATCTGTCGATCATGCAGCCTATGATTTAAACGAATCCAGGGTTAACGATCCGAGCAATTCGGTGACAGTTGATGTCTATTTGAATAACGATGTGCTTAAAACCATCCGGTACATCGGCACAGAAGGCAACGTATTGTCCAGCTTGACAGAGGGTGAGGACTATATTGTTGAAAATAGCTTAACCTATGTGCTTTTGCCGGCTTTCTTGCAGAGCCTGCCTATTGGGCAGTCCGGCTTGCAATTCGAGTTCACATCCGGTAAGAAGCTGAAGCTCGATTTGAACATTGTCCATTCCATTGGTAGGAATGGATTTTAAAGAAAAATGCTGCGATCAGGATGACCACGAGGTAGCAATCCAAACCATAAAACGCTATAATGGTCCTAAATCCTACTATAATCATAGGAATAAACGGAGCGATATTATGGTTAAAGCGAATCCCTCACCTGCTAACATAAGAAAAGCAGTTTATGAACGAATTGCGCAGCAGGACGATATTTCCAAGGCGGAGCTGATGGCGAAATTCACCCTTACCGGCAGTAGTCTGACCCGGCTTCTGGAGGAGCTTGTAGGCGAAGGCTGGATCAGCGAATCGGGGTTGGGGCAATCCACCGGCGGTAGGAGACCGATTTTATATCAGATTAATCCTGCGCACCGGTATATCTTCGGGCTGGAAATATCCAGGCTGTACTCTTCGCTCGGCTTATTTGATATGAAACTGAATGCCCTGTCGCACACACGCTGGACCATGGACGAAACCATGACTCCCGAGCGTCTGATTCAATACGTGCAGGAACAGGTTGAAGTGATGCTTGAAGCCCGTCATGTCCCGAAAGAACAGGTGCTCGGCATCGGGATTGGCGCTGTAGGTCCGCTGGACCGTAATCAGGGAGTGATCCTGAATCCTCTCTATTTTCCGGCCGACGGCTGGTCCAATGTGCCGATCTGTCGGCTGATTGAAGAGAAGACAGGGATACCGGCGCAGCTTGATAATGGAGCGAATGCGGCTCTGGCCGGTGAACATTGGGCGCTGCGTGGTGAGAATATCCAGCATATGCTGTATGTGCATGCAGGTACAGGCCTGCGTTCAGCGATGATGTCCGGCGGTCAGCTCGTGTATGGGGCGGTAGATATGGAAGGCTCTATCGGTCAGATGATTATTCAGGCAGACGGTCCGCGTTTGCATGGGACTGGGAATTACGGAGCTCTTGAAGCCTTCGCCTCCGTGCAGGCGCTGGAGCAGCAGGTAAGGACGCAGGTCAAGATGGGCCGCAACCAACTCAAGGGCGCGGAAAACATCCAGCCGGAGGCTATTCACTTCGGGATGCTGACCGAAGCGCTCCATAATGATGAACTGTTTGTGCATGAGCTTTTTTCCCAATCGGCAGCTTACATGGGGATCGGGCTGGCGAATCTGATCAATATTTTGCATCCCGAACTGATTGTGCTTGGTGGTGCCCTGATTAACGCGCATGGCTCGTATTACGATACGGCCGTATCTGTCGCACAGAAGAACATCTATTATTATCCCGAATATCAGCCGGTCTTTTCGAAAGGCATGCTCCAGGAGAATGCGGTGGCTGTGGGAGCGGCTGTGCTCGTGCTCAAGCAGCTATATATATAGAAGAAAGGCAGGAGGGAGTGCTTCCCAGCCTGCCTTTCTTCTATTATGAAACCACTTTTCAAGAGGGAATAGTATTGTTTTTGGTTCCATCCATTGAAAAAGCAGGATAGAAGGTGAAGGATACGGAATATTATTTATAATCTTTTTTTAATGGAGTGTAGTGATGATAAGTAAAAAACTATTGAAAACTTTTGGAATGTTGGCGGATGAGATTGAGGTAAAATTAAGTGAAGGTTTTAGCTTGGCTCTTTTGAAGCAGATGAATTCCACATTTCCTTTAAGTGAATTATCACTTCTGTTAAAAGAGATTACGGACCAGAAAAAAAGATCCTTCGCATTAAATATGAATATCCAAATCAAAACCTTGTCTAGCAAACCTTTTCCTGATTCTCAACTAATCACCATATTAAGAACGAAGTATGCAAAAGAAAAAACAAAAATATTATTTTACCAAGAAATCTTTAATCTTATATTCGATATCTATGGCGAGCCTGAAGAACTCACCGCTGACAGATTTTTGAGTGAAGAACGCAGAATCATCGGGAAATATGGACCTGCCCACTATTATTGGGGATTGCGCATGTTTCCGATCAAGGATGACAGCATAGAGCAGCGTTTCTTTGATTTCGGGAAGCAACTGACAACTTTTACTGATGTTTCAAAAGAAGTGGCAGTGACTGGCGATTTGACTTTCCCCAAAGATGAAGCTAAAGAAGAAAAAGAGAGTTCTCTTGTTGCCAAGGAACGAGGTCTAAGAGTAAAGGCAGAGAAAGAAGTAGAAAGTCTAAAGAAACAACTGAGGAGTTTAGAAAAAAGCAAGAGTCATTTACAGCAAAAAAACGAACTTTTAACATTAGAAAGACTAACGTTGCAGGCAAAGCTTGAAAAGCAAACAGCAAATGAGCAACTGAAAATTCAAGATTATGAAGATAAAATAGTAAAGTTGAAAACTGGCGAACAAAGGATCATTCAAAGGTATGAAGCAGCACTAAATAAAATGAAGGAGGAAAACTCCTCTTGTAATATAACTTTGAACGAAGCAGGAAAGATGTTGTTAGAGTATCTGCAGCAAGGTATTGAGCAATATGTTGCTCAACTGAAAGCCGGTCTTGAAATCCGGACAGAGCGAGAACAACTAAGGGGAAAAATAAACGATCACTTTCAGCTCATGAATGCGCTGGAGTTGCTTCTGGAAGAAGCAAAAATACCTGATGTACCTGACGTTCGAGTAGCACCGAAAAAAAATGCGGAAGGGCATTCTGCACTGCAGATTGAGGCATCTCCAAAGACAAACAATCAAAGTGATGAAACTATCCGTTCACAAACAGGTACCTTTTATCGAATGGATCATGGCGGTTATATTAAGCTGGAAAACGGTGCTGCTTTCAATATCCCGGAGTCAATGGTAAATTCCTTGGCTTTAGAGCATGAAGCTGAAGTTGAATGTGAACCTACACGTAGAGCAGATGGTTCTACACATTATTTTATTCGAGTACTTTTACAAGGGGATGACACCTACGCCCCAATTACACAATATATGGGGTATATTGAACTTGGTGAGCACTTCAAATTTTACTGTGTGGATATTTCCGATCCAACTCGCCGGTTCCCATTGTATGACAAGGATGCTGAAATTCAGAAGCCTAAAGATGGTGATCCGTGTTTATTTAATGTTGCTCACGGTGGAGAGCATGCCCGATTATCTAAACTCTTCACCAGGTATGAAAAGGAATATCTCACCAAGGAGAACCTGAAAAAAGAACAGTCCGTCAAAGGAAGTAGCGGTACCGGATCCAAAGAAAAATTTGGACAGGCTGTTGCCGAAGTCGAGCCCTTCCTCGAAGGGTGTAAGATTGTCATCATCGGGGGATTAAAGAAATGGTTCGACTCCATTGTCGAGGAAACGGGGGCTGAGTTCTATCATGATAATGGAGAAACGTCAGCTAGAATCCATCCGAAGCTGCGTCGAGCCGATGCGCTCTTTTATCTTATAACTGCCAACTCTCATGAGGCAACAACGAGTTGCATTCCAATTGCGAAAGAACATAATATTCCTCATTTTAAGATTGAAGGTTCGAAGTCTAATCTTCGTAAGCTGCTTTGGGAGAATCGAGATAGTATACGGAAAAATAAAAGACAATAGCTAAATATCGTAAAAGAGGAGCGCCTCTGACTATGGGAAAACTCATTGTTGGATGCGCTTTTTTGTTTAAGAGATGAACAGAAAGATAGACTTCAAGGCTATACCTATTTACAGAGAGGTTTGTTTTCCCCGCGACTTTAACATAACCTCTCCTTCCTCCTGAAGCGCCGATAACATTCGCCCTTTATATTCATAGGTGTAAGAGATTTAGACGTCTAGACTTCTTGGAAAGGGATGAATGGTGATCTGGTATTTACGTTCACTCGGCAAACGCAAAATCATTGAGTTTCTGGTACTGATCGTTTTTGTCGTGTTTTTCCTCGTTCCTTTATTGAACCTGCTGATTTTGGCCGTCTCCGGGAAATGGCAGTATCCGGCGCTGTTACCGCAAAGCTTTTCTCTGGAATGGTGGAGGTTTGTGTTGAGCCAGGATGACGTGCTCAGCTCGATGTGGCTTTCGTTCCTGATCGCTGTGGTGGTCACGGTGAGCTCGGTCATTCTGTGTGTTCCGGCGGCTTATGCCTTCGCACGGATTTCCTTTCCGCTCAGCAGATGGTTCCTGTTTTCCTTTTTGCTTACCCACGCTTTTCCCAAAATGGGGCTGTACGTGTCCATCGCAGTGCTGTTCTACAAGTTCGGGCTGATGAATACGTTTGTCGGCATCGTGCTCATCCATATGGTAAATACGCTGATGTATATGACCTGGATTCCGGCAGCGTCCTTTCGCAGCGTGCACCGGGCACAGGAGGAATCGGCACGGGATGTGGGAGCGGGGCCGCTGCGCGTATTCTGGAAGATTACCCTTCCCATGGCGATGCCGGGCATTCTGGTGGCTTCCGTCTTCACCTTCCTCTCCTCATTGGATGAGGCGCAGGGAACGCTGTTGGTCGGCATACCGGACTACAAAACGATGCCTGTGATCATGTATTCGATCATAGCCGATTATCCAAGCACCACCGGTGCGGTCTTTTCGGTCATTCTTACCTTGCCGACGGTCATCCTGCTGCTTGCCGCAAGGCGGTTTGTCAGTGCGGACGTGCTGGCAGGTGGCTTCCAGGTTAAATGACTTTTTCTGAAAAAGGGGCTTGAAGATGTCGATTCAATTATCCATTCGTGATCTGAACAAACGATTCAAGACAGGGGACGGCGTAAAGGGCATTTCTCTCGATGTGATGAAGGGAGAGCTGGTGACGCTGCTCGGTCCTTCCGGCTGTGGCAAAACGACCGTACTTCGCTCTATTGGCGGTTTTTTGGCTCCTGATAGCGGGGACATCCAGATCCGGGGCAGCAGCATCCTGCATCTGCCGCCGGAGAAAAGACCGACAGCCATGGTTTTTCAAAGCTACAACCTGTGGCCGCATATGACCGTCTATGACAATCTCGCTTTTGGACTTAAGCTGCGCAAAAAGAAAAAGGACGAGATCCGCAGCCTGGTACAAGAGGCGCTGAAGCTGGTCCAGCTTGAAAGCGCGGAGCACAAAACGCCGGGACTGCTGTCCGGCGGGCAGCAGCAGCGGGTGGCTTTGGCGCGTGCTTTGCTGCTGGAGCCGGAGGTGCTGCTGCTGGACGAGCCCTTCTCGGCGCTGGACGCCAAGCTGCGTATGGAGATGCGGGAAGAGCTGCGTGATATTCAGCGGCGAACCGGCATGACCATGATCTTTGTCACGCATGATCAGGAGGAAGCGCTGTCGATTTCCGACCGTATCGTTGTCATGCGGGCAGGTGAAATTGAGCAGTTGTCCACGCCGCAGGAGATTTACGATCAGCCGCAGACACTGTTCGTGGCGGGCTTCATCGGGCGCATCAATCTGATCAAGGGTACCGGCACTGGCCGCAGTGTGGCAGTGGGAGAAGCGCGATTCGAGCAGGAGCGCGCGCATGACGGCGCGGTCATTGCGGCTGTACGACCCGAGGATGTTTATCTGACAGAGCAGGAGACGAATTCCCTGCCCGGCATGATCCGCCAAATCATGATTCTTGGACACTATGCGGAGGTGTCCGTGGAAAGCGGGGAACAGGTGCTCAAAATGTTCGTTCCCCGTGAACAGTCCGCCCGGCTCCACCACGGGCAGCAGGTGCGCATTGGCTTCAGCAGAGTGGTGTCGTTTCCTTCGCCTGGGGCGTAAACCGGGTGCTGCGTTTCCTTCATCGCTTTGTTCATTAAATATTGACTCATTTGAGGAGGAGAAAGCATGTCAGTGAAAAAGAAATTCAGCATGATGTTAGCAGGGGTGCTCAGCCTGGGACTGCTGGCTGGTTGTGGAAGTGGCGGAGAAGCGGGTTCTTCCGCGACTGCGGGTGGAACTACGGAAGACGCTGTGACGGAAATCTCTCTCTACACCTCAGGATCGCTTAACGTCAAGGAGCTGTGGGAGACGCTGATTTCGGATTTCGAGGCCCAAAACAAGGATGTCAAGGTCAAGCTCGTGTATTTGCCTTCGGGCACCGGAGGAGCTACGACGATGGACCGGCTGATTGCCGCGAAGCAGAGTGGCCAGTCGAAAGGCGATATCGATCTGTATGAAGGAAGCCTGGACGACATTACGCGCGGAGCCAAAGAAGGGCTGTGGGAAACGCTGGACACAACCAAGGTGCCCAATCTCGCGAATGTGGACGAAGCTTACCTGAAGCAGGTCAACGACCAGGCTGTACCTTACCGCGCCTCTTCCGTTGTGCTTGCCTATAACAGCGCGAACGTGCCTGAGCCGCCGAAAACGGCAGATGAGCTGTATGAGTGGATTCGCCAGCATCCGGGCAAATTTGCCTACAACGATCCGTCCACGGGTGGTGCAGGCAGCTCATTTGTGAACACGGCCATTTATAACTTCCTGCCTCCGGAGGCTATGAACAGCAGTGATCCCGCGAACATGGAGAAGTGGGGTCAGGGGTTTGCGCTGCTGAAAGAACTGGGCCCTTATATGTATCAAAAAGGCGTGTACCCGAAGAAAAATCAGGGGACGCTTGATCTTCTCGCCAGCGGAGAGGCGGACATGATCCCAGCCTGGTCCGACATGGCGCTTGAGCAGCTGAACAAAGGGCTGCTGCCGGATACCGTGAAGCTGGCCCAGATCGATCCGGCTTTTACGGGCGGACCGTCTTATCTGATGGTACCTGCCCTCTCGACCAAGAAAGAAGCGGTGCAGAAGCTGCTGGATTACGTGCTTTCCCCTGAGGCTCAGACGAATGTCATTAACAAAATGTACGGTTATCCGGGCATTAAATGGGATCTGATGCCAGCGGAGCTGCAAAAGGAATTCGAAAGTGTGTCCGGAGGCTACCGCAGCTTTAACAGCGGCGATCTGCAGCAGGAAATCTACAAGCGCTGGCAGAGTGAAGTAGCGAGCGGATCATGATGAGCTCATCTTTTAAAAGAGGGATGCTGGGGCTGCTCCTGGTCATCCCCTCTTTTCTCATTCTGCTCGTTGTTGTGATCATCCCCATCCTGTATGCGATCAGGGAAAGCCTGATCGACGAGAACGGAACCGGTTTTGGCTTGGCGAACTATATCCGCCTGTTTACGGACGGCGCGATGCGCAAAAATGTGCTGTATACGCTCAATCTGACGCTCGTATCCACGCTTCTGACTCTGGTGATCAGCTACGCGATGGCGGTGTATTTGCGTTTTGGTTCCGGGTTTGTCGTGACCTGGATTCGTCGCCTCTATTTTGTGCCGATGTTCATTCCCGGCGTCATTGCGACCTATGCCTTGATCACGACCTACAGCAATCACGGCTGGGCGGCGCGTTTTCTGCTGACTCTTGGGGTCGATACGTTCCCTAAAATTATTTATGACTACAACGGGCTGCTGCTCGCCAATCTGTGGTTCAACATTCCGTTCACCACCATGCTGCTCAGCTCGGCGCTGGCTGCCATTCCGGATTCGGTCATTGACAGCGCAAGAGATGCCGGGGCACGCACGCTGCAGCTTTTTATCCGCTTTATCCTGCCGCTGTCGTACAAGACGATGTGGGTGGCGGCGACCTTTATCTTTATGGGTGTGATCGGCAGCTTTACCGCACCCTTCCTGATTGGCGCCAACTCGCCGCAGGTGCTGGGCGTAGCTATGCAGCAGGTGTTCTCCAGCTATCAGGAAACACATATGGCGAGCGCGATGGCGGTGTTTATGTTTATACTGTGTTCTTTTATGGGTTATTTCTACATCCGCACCATGGTGCAGGATGCAGACGCCAGCTAAGCTGAATTCCATGGAACATCAAGGAGGCGGGACTTATGACAATGGCAGAAAGCAAAACGGAAACTGAACGCACTGAACGTATGGGAACCGGGATTCAGGAAAAAGAAAAACCGAATGGCAGCGTAATATTAGCGCTAGAGGAGCAAGGACAAGAAATCAGCCTGCAAAACAGCTTTCGTTTCTCCTTCACGATGCCGGAGGACGGATTTGCGGAGCTGGATCTGGCGGCCAGATCAGATAGCGACTGGTCGGAGCCGGACCGGGAGTCCGCCGTCGTTCGTCTATACCTAGGAGAGCAATATAACCAGGATGTTATCCTTTTTTATGGTAGCAGCTCCTTCACTTATACTCGTGTGCTCGGGCATTTGGCGGCAGGGGATTATACGGTGGAAATCGTATTCAGGGCAGAAGCCTCTTCGCCCAAGGTGGAGAGAGCCTGGATCGATGCCGTGCAGATGCGTATCATTCCGGATTTATCCCCACAGGAGCTGGTGTACCGGCATGCCCCGCTGCTGTACGGCCGCTGTCTGGCTCACCCGTATGAGAACCGGTTCACGGATACGCCATTAATGATGTTTTATTCGCTGGATGTGCGGGATGGAAAAACAGTAATTGAATACCAGATGATGTTCAGCCATGAAGATGAAGGCACCCCGGCTCCTTTTCTGATGAGTAAATGGGGAAGGACGACGGACATCGAATGGATGTACCGTGTCGAGCTGGATGCAGCCGGAAATACGGTAACTGCGGAGTTCCAGGGGGAGCATCACATCACCACTTCCTTTGGCGGCGGATATGATCTGGGCGGGCATCCGGTGCTGCAGACCGCGACGGCGAACGGGAATTTCACGGATTGTATTTCTTCGCAATACCGGTTTTTACTGCCTCCCCTTTTCCAATGGAAGCCTGAACAGGAGCCGCGTGAGGCAGTCATGATGAAGCATCCGTTTGCCTTTCAGGTCACCAATTGGGAGATGAAGCGCCAGGAGCCGTTGGAGCTGCCCCCTGTGCTGTCCTCCATTGCTTTGACGGACCAGCGTTATTATGTGTTTGTCCAAATGTTCAAGCAGCCGCTGGCAGCCGGTATTACGGAGCTTGAGGATATGCCCAAAGCAGGCTTCAACAGCCGTGAGGAGGATGGGTGCGTGGATATCCAGGTGCGTCTTAAAGGTTCGGATGAATGGTATTCGTCCTGTTATCATGATTTGCATGCAGACGGTTTCCGGGCGGCATATGAAGGGGCGGAGGCTCATTTTTCGACAACGATCAAGCTGCCCTGTCTGGCTGTATTAGAGGATATTGCAGAGATCAGGGCCGTTCTGCTTGAGGGAGGGGCGGAGCGAATGCGGGTTGGGGAGCTGCGTGTTTTTGTCCTGGATGAACAGTATAGACCGGCAACCTGGGAAATCCGTTCTTCATCCATGCGGCTGCTGACACGCGACCAGCCTGTGTCCGTGTTATGGGTGGCAGAGGAAAGCGGTGTGGTATGAAAAGCATATATAATGCGCAAGGCTTGGTTTTCCCGGACTGCACGCACAGCCATATAACGTATGCATTTCATATGCCTGAGCCAGTCCAGGCTGTCTGTGTTCGTTTTGCCTACGATCCCAAGCTGTTAACCGATGAGCAGCAGGCGAAGGAGATGATACAGGACAGCATGTGGAAGTATGGATACGCCGGGGAAGAGACTGGAGGCGATGAGTGGAGGAGGTACGCTCCCCTCAAAAACCTGCTGACCCTGTCGGTAGACGATTCGGTTCGCCATCGTGGCACCGCGCACAGGCATGATCCGCAGCAGGAGCATCTTTTGGGCCGGACCGAGGCATCTCCGGGATTTCTGGCAGGAGAAAACCCGGCAGGGATCTGGCGGCTAACCGTCAGCCTGCATGCGGTAGTGACCGAGAGGGTGAGCTACCGGCTTGAGGTTGCGGTCGAGACGATGCAGGAGGGAGGGACGCAGGATGAAATGGATTCCAGCCGAGCTGCACACTCACACCTTTCATAGCGACGGTTCCCAGACGCTGCAGGAACTGGCTGAAAGCGCGGCCCGCCTTGGGCTGGGCTGCATTGCTTTGACCGACCATAATACGCAGTCCGGATTGGCGGAGGCGGAGCGGGTGGAGAGGCAGACCGGCATCCGCATTGTGCCAGGTATGGAGTGGACGACATTTTACGGGCATATGCTGACCCTGGGGGTTAAGGAGTTTATCGATTGGCGGTCATTCGGACCGGCAGACATTCATACAGGCATACGGCTTGTGCATGAGCAGGGCGGTATTGCAGGTCTCGCTCATCCGTACCGGATCGGCAGTCCGATTTGCACAGGTTGCTTTTGGGAATACGGTATCCGGGACTGGCATGACGTCGATTTCATTGAAGTTTGGTCCACGCTTATGCCTTCCATCAAGCGCGACAGCCAAAGAGCTTTTGCGCTGTGGACAGACCTGTTGAATCAGGGTTACCGGATTACGGCAACGAGCGGCAGGGATTGGCATGGAACTAAACCTCACGATCCGTTGCCTGCTGTCACTTATATTGGACTGGCGGAGGCTGATAGCGAGGATATCAAGGAGGAGCGTATGATTGAAGCCCTACGGCAGGGCCGCGCTGCCGTCACGATGGGGCCGCTGCTTACATTGTCCGTCAAGACCGAAGACGATGACCACCAGTACCATATGGGAGAATGTATTGAAATGCAGGGGCCCGGACTATCCGTGATGGAATGTTTCGTCAGATTGGATATGGAAATCAGGCGGGAGCACTACAAATTTGCAGGGGAGCATTTCCGCCTTGTGCTGAGAAGCAGCCAAGGAGTATGCAGCGAGCTGCAGATCCCGTCGGAGACGTCAGTTTACAGCTTCGTTATCTCTGCTGAAGCAGCATCGCAATGGGTGCGTGCCGAGCTGTTCGGCTGTCTGGGCAATGCCGTTGCCCTGATTGCTTTTACCAATCCTGTGTATATTCAGGCGGCGTCCGTTCAAGGAGCGGCTGTACAGAGCAGCAGATGCTTCGAATCTTGAAGAAAGGAAAGAGGCTTTATTGTGGCATCCAAACAGGAAAAAATCAAACAGCGGATTGAGGACTACATACGTGACAGCGGCATTGGGCAGGGAGAAAAGCTGCCGCCCGAAACCGTGCTTGCGCAAGCCTTTCAAGTGTCACGCACCACGGTCCGTGGAGCTATCCAGCGGCTGGAGAGCGAGGGCAAGTTGTTGGTCAAGCATGGCAGCGGAACATTCATTACACGTCCGCTTCCCGCTATTCCAAGCTCTCTGGACCGCTTGTACAGCATTGGAGACATGATCCGGTCCGCAGGGCTGCAGGAAGATGAACAGTTGGAATACATCAAGAGACTGGATTCATGTCCGCATGATATTGCGGAACCTATGGAACTGAGGCGTCAGGACCCGGTTATTGTTCTTGAACGAACCAGAACGGCTAATGGGGAAGCGGTGGCGCATTCGATTAATTACATGCCCGAACAGATTGCGGAAGCGATTCTGGTGGATGGTTCCTTTGCCGGGTCGTTGTTTCAAAATCTTGAATACAAGGCTGGAGTGCGTATTGTAGGCGCTTACTCGGAAATTACCGTACCGTCCCGGACGGATCTCCACGCCCGCCGCCTCATCACTTCACCGCAGTCTGCCGTGCTTTTGTTCAAGCAGCTCCATTATGATGAACTGAACAGGCAAGTGCTCTATTCGTTTGATTATGTGCGCAGCGATATCTTTCAGTTCTGGATTCGGCGTAACCGCTGACAGGAGCGGAAAAAGGGATAGATAAAGACGTAATAAGCGCCAAACCCACCGCTAAAGGTTGAAGTCCTTCGGTGGGTTTGGCTGTTCATCGTAACAGATGCGCGCCGTGAGGCACACCTCGTTGTTCTGAGGGGGGCCGCACAGGCGGCAGTTGATGATCGCAAGCATACGGCGACTTACTTTGAAGATGGCACTATTAAACTATCGTCGTTAAAGTTACAACTTTACGATTTAATCGCACTTCTGAATAGTCTGCTGGATGTATTGCCTGAACTCTTGTATTGTCGTAAACAGCTTGTAAGGTTGCAGCATTTGCAATAGCTCTGTTTCGGCAGTCTCTGCCCACGCGGCGGACACAATCGGAACTCCGGCTTCCTTCGATGCCATAATATCACTGGGTGCATCCCCCACATATATACTATCCGCAGACGCGATTCCAAGTTGTTTCAACACGCTTTGAATCCCCTCAACTTTTCTCGGACCTTGAGGAGATCCGGTTTCAATCGCCTCGAAATACGAACGAATGCCAAACATGTCCAACGTAATCTTTGTGCTTCGCTCACCCTTACCCGTAACCAAAGCCAGCCGTATATTCTGGTCTTTTGCGTAATCAAGGACCTCTCTCATGCCCTCAAATGGAGCGGCACACATTGCATGCAAGTCGCGGTAGTGTCTTAAATAATCCTCAACTCCTTGTTCGTAGTAGTCTGGAATCAAAGCTTGGACAGTTCCTTCTTCGGAAGGGCCAAAGGTATCGATAATTTCCTTATCGCTCAGTACCTTGCCAGCCAATGGTTCAATCGCTTTCTTGAAAGCAGCAATACACAGCGGTAATGTATTTCCAATAGTACCGTCAAGATCAAAAATGATGCATTTCATTGTATTCATCCTCCTCTTCATTTGCACGAAAATACTTAAGCCGATTTCACTTCTTCAAACGAAGGCTTATCTTCTTTATGGTAGGTTAACACCGTTGAAGCCAACCCCAGCGTTGTTAAACATGCGGCTACCCAAGTCAAGCCACCAAATCCTGCTCCTGTATCCAATAGAAATGCACCAAGTGCTGCTCCGCTCGCATTTGCCAGATTAAATACGGAGGAAGCTAATGTGCCGGCTAGAGCAGGCGCCTCTTTTCCAGCTAGGACAAACTTGGCGTTCAAAAGCGGAACCGCCCCGAATACTCCTGTACCAAAAAGAAAGCAGAACATAAATGTAGTCACATAAGAAAGCGGAATAAAGACAGAAGCAGTTGTGAATAAAAGGGTTAAGGCTGCAAAGAAAAGGGCCAAATGTTTCGTCAACATCGAAGGTTGAACACGCCCCGATAAATAGTTGCCTGTAACAGCACCACATCCACAGATAAACAAGGCGATAATTATCATTCTTACACTGAATCCTGTAAACTCGCGAATAAGCGGTTCTATAAAGGTGTATACCATGAAAACGCCAGAATGGCCTAATAGGATGACCATGCAAATGAGCAAAATGTTTTTGTTGCTAAAAATCCGCAACTCACGTTTAATATCAGGCTGATGATGTTGCTGGTGATCAGGTGTAACTAACCATAAAGCGATCAGAACAATGGCACCTATGATGGAAACCAACAGAAATACCAAGCGCCAATTAAGTATATCCCCCAGATAGGAGCCGAATGGAACGCCTACTAAAATGGCCAGGGTTAACCCACCATTAATGGAAGCCATGGAACGCGTGCGTTTGTCAGGCGTACTCATTTGATAGGCAGCAACCAATGTTATTCCGAAAAACGGAGCGTGGATGGTTGCAGAAATTAGCCGAGCCAGCAACAATACGGTAAAATTAGGTGACAGAGCTGCAATAAGATTACTGATAACAAATACAGCCATTAACGCACTTAATGAAGTCCTTAATGAAGCCTTCAACATCAATAGGCTTATTAAAGGCCCAAGTAAGGCAACACCAAGCGCATAAACGCTGAGAAGCAAACCTGCCTTGGCAATCGATACATTAAAATCAGCAGATAGTTGTGATAGTAACCCTGTGATTACAAATTCCGTCATTCCTATGCAGAATGTCCCCAGCATAAAAAACATTAAAATAACAGGCAAAGAAACTTTCAAGCGTTTCATCTTGCAGTCTCCTTCAAGTACAGCACGCGCGGCTAAAACGTTTCTTTTTGCAAGGCTTGCAAAACCAATGTAATTTGTGAAATGCTTTTCATGTCAAGCAAATTATCTGTAATATATTTAAGGCAATATGGGCGAGTCTCGGGAAGGGAGTAAGGATAATGGCAAATATTAAAGATATTGCAAAGCTAGCCGGAGTGTCGGTTACAACGGTATCACGCGTGATCAATGGCATTCCTTATGTAAGCGATGAAAAAAAAGAAGCAGTTTTACGCGCAATGGAGCTCACGAACTACGAGCGGAATATGAACGCCGTTCATTTAATTAAAGGAAAAACAAATCTCATAGGTGTAGTTGTCCCCTCTATAAAAAGGCCCTATTTCGGTCTCGTCATCGAGGGAATCGCCGAGGAAGCCTTGAAGAATAACAATAACCTGGTGCTGATTCAAACCAATTATGAAGAACATCGAGAGTTAGAAGCTTTAAAGATGCTAAAACTGAAACAATTAGACGCCCTGATTATTTGTTCAAAAATTAGCAATTGGGAAATTGTAGAGGAGTACGCCAATTATGGTTCAATTATTGTATTTGAAGATGCAAGAGGGCGATCCGTTTCGTCCATTTTTGTCGACCATTATAAAAGTTGTATGGAGGCGTTAACGTATTTAAGTGGTAAGAGCCATCGTAAAGTTGGCTGCTGCTTGGCCAGAAAATCAGGAACAAGCAGTAAACAAAGGGAATTGGCATACCGGGATTATTTGCATAACATGGGTGAACCGTTTGATCCGAATTACATCTTTTATGACGCCATTCATTTTGAAGATGGCGAATGGATCGTACAACGATTGACAGCGATGCACAATCCCCCGACTGCGCTTCTCGTTACGAGCGACCAAGTAGCAGCTGGAATTTTAGCATGTTGCAAAGAACGAGAAATTGATGTGCCGTCCAGACTTGCCATCGTCGGGTTTGATAACCAACCGATCGCTAAGATCTTAAATATCACAACTTTTGAAATTCCCTTAATGGAAATTGGCAGGGAATTGTTCCTTCGATCCATTAGCGGAGGCTTCTTTCAAAAGGAAATACCAGTCAAGCTGATTGAACGCCTTACCGTATAATAAGAACGATGTCTGGAAACATTCAAAGCATTAGCTGGCTCATCCGTGCCGACCAGGTAGACGAAGCCTATGATCGAGTCCTCCGCAGTGATGTGCGTCACCGGTTATGCGAGCTTTATCAACCTGACAGATTTTTATCCTCTTTTGCCAAGCTTGACCGCTTCAGTAAATTGATACAATCTTCGCAGTCCCTCGTCAATCTCTTCGATCGTCAGATTTCCGTAGCCCAGAATCAGCCTTCCAGGGTGATTGCCTTTGATTCTTGCATAATCTTCAAAAGTACCGAGCCGTACGCCGTATGACTCTAGCTGGCTCCAGTCAGTACCTCCGTACACCTCCGGGTGAAATGCGATCTGTACGTGCATGCCTGCCTGCCTCATCGCCCAGAATCTGGGCTTCGTCCTTGAATAGATGTCTGACCCTCTCTTCCAGAAAAATACGTTTCTTTCTATACAGCGCCTTCATCTTATGGATGTGTTTTTCGTAATGGCCGTCATTCATGAAGCGGGCAAGTGCCGATTGTGTTAAACCGGACGGAGCCAAATTCATGTCAAACTTCGTTTGAAGCACCTGATCCATAAGCTTTGGAGGAACGATCAGAAAGCCGATACGCAGGGCTGGTGATAAGGTTTTACTGAACGTCCCCGCATAAATAACCCGGGCAGGGTCCAGGAGCTGAAGGGGAGGAATGGGCGTTCCCTTGTGGCGAAACTCGCTGTCATAATCGTCTTCGATAATGTAATGCCCCGCCGCTGCAGCCAATGTTACAGCTTCCTGCCTGCGTTGCATGGACAGAACACTGCCTGTCGGATATTGGTGGGAAGGCGTAACAACGATGAATCCTCCGGGTCCTGTGTGAGGTATGTGCTTCACAACCATACCCTCACTATCTGCTGGAACGGGATAAATATTATACTTTAAGCGGTCGAAAATATCGCCGGTAAACCCAATCGTAGGTTCTTCGATATACGCCGTTTGAAATTGGCCGGAGAGGGCGGATGCAAGCAGCAGCATGCTGTTCGAAGTGCCGGAAGTAATGATGATATCGTCTGCACTGCAGAGGATGCCTTTGGCACGGTACACATATCGCGCGAGGGCCTCCCGGAGTGTTTTATGGCCTCGACAATCCCCGTAATCAAAAATATTGTCCAGCTCGTAGCTCATAGTTTCCCGTACATACTTACTCCAAAGCATGCGTGGAAAATGCCGCAAATCAGGTGTGCCTGCATCAAAGTCAATGTCCCTTGTTTCAGGCTCCTGAACAGACGTGGCAGCTTCCGGTGCCAACTGCTGGATGGGCTGCTTTTGAGCATCTTCGGCGATATACGTGCCGGAGCCGATATGTGTGCATAAATATCCTTCGGCGGTTAGCTGCTCGTAGACTTCGATCACGATGTTCCGTGCGATGCCCAGCTCCTGGGCGGCCCTTCGAGTCGGAGGAAGCTGCAGCCCGGGGGCAAGCAAGCCGTTTTCGATTTGATCACGCAAATAATTATATAATTGCTTCGTTATGGAACCGGCACCAGTTGCCGGAGCAAATCCAAACAATCCTATCCCTCCCGATTGGTTCCTGAAAATAAACGGTTATTGGCTCTTATGGCCGTTAATGTCTCTTATTATACTGAACAGGAACGAAAGAACAAAGGAGATGAAGCGGATGTTCACACGCCAATTGGGGAGATCGGGAATAGAAGTCAGTGCCTTGGGTCTGGGCTGCTGGGCGATAGGGGGGCCTTGGCATGATGCGGAAACCGGGGAAGCCTTTGGGTGGGGGGAAGTTGATGATCAGGACTCTATTGCCGCCATTCACTGCGCGATTGACGCAGGCATCACATTGATCGATACATCGGATAACTATGGGGCTGGCCACAGCGAGAGGGTTATCGGGCAAGCTCTGCAGGGGCGCAGGTCTCAGGTGGTGATTGCCACTAAATTCGGTTTTGTTACCAATGAAAAGACGAAGCAGGCAACAGGCCAGAATGCCAGCCGGGCTTATATTAAGCAGGCATGTGAAGCGTCTCTCAGGAGACTGAATACCGATTATATTGATTTGTATCAATTTCATCTCGGCGATTATCCCAAGGAGCAGGCCGCAGAGGTCATGGCAGTGCTTGAAGAGCTTGTGTCTGAAGGGAAAATCCGTTATTTCGGCTGGTCTACCGACCTGCCCGATCGTGCCCGTATTTTTGCCCAAAGTCCGCACTGTGCCGCTATCCAACACGAAATGAATATATTTCGGGACAATTCGGACATGATCAGCTTGTGTGAAAAACATAAACTGGCAAGCATCAACCGGGGGCCACTTGCGATGGGTCTGCTTACCGGAAAATACTCGGATGCTGTTACTGTAACAGATCCGAAGGATATTCGTGGCAGAAGCAATTTGGACTGGTTGACGTATTTCAAAAACGGCATGCCTTCGCCGAGTATGATCACCCAATTACACCATATTCGTGAGATTCTGACTTCAAACGGCCGCTCTCTGACCCAAGGAGCCCTGGCCTGGTTGTGGGCCAAAAGCGACTTGACCCTGCCGATTCCGGGATTTCGTAACGTCAACCAGGTGCTGGAAAATGCGCAGGCGGCAGAGTTTGGGCCGCTGACCCAAGCACAGATGGAGCAAATCCAGTTGCTGCTGACTCAGGCGGCAGAAAGCTCAAACTGAAAATGAAGATATCAGCAAGCATATAAGGTCAAGGACCGGGGGAACTTTCTCGCCGTTCTTGGCCTTTTTATCTGAAAAATTCACAGTATGAACGGCAAGGAAGCTTGACGTTATCCTGAAAAACAATAAAACTACTAAATGTATACAATGCAACAAGATAGAGGGGGATATTCAATCATGGATGTACGGGTGCTCGTGGCCGATGATGAGCGGGAAATACGTGAGCTGCTGACGGCCTATCTGGAGCGTGAGATGTACAGCGTGGATGGAGCCGCGGACGGGGAAGAAGCTGTGCATCTGTTCGAGCGTAACCATTATCATATGGTCATTCTGGATTTGATGATGCCCCGGATGGACGGGATGGAGGTATGCAGAAGAATCAGGAATCATTCTAACGTTCCCATTCTGATGCTTACGGCCAAGGATCAGGAGCTGGAGAAAATTGTCGGTTTGAGCATAGGAGCGGACGATTATATCACGAAGCCTTTCAGTATCCATGAGGTGGTGGCGCGCGTGAAGGCGCTCATGAGGAGATTCCTTGTCCTGGGAAGTGAAGGGAACCGCCCGGATCAGTCCGGTATTGCCTACAAAGGGTTGACTATCGATCTAAAAAGCTACACGGTGCAAGCTGCCGGAGTGAACGTTGCCCTGACGGCGAAGGAGTTTGAGCTGCTGAAATTTCTCGCCTCCCACCCTGGCCAGGTATTTACGAAGACCCAGCTTTTTCGCAATGTCTGGAACGGCAGTTACATAGAGGATGATAACACCGTTATGGTGCATATCCGCAAGCTCCGCAAAAAAATAGAAGCTGATCCTTCCAACCCGGCTTTTATCCAGACTGTCTGGGGGATCGGCTACAAATTTTCAGGTGAAAAGGTATGAGCAAATTCGTGCTTCAATCTGGGCAGTTCATCCTAGTGTGCTGTCTTGCGGTGCTGTACATGGCCGGTGAGGGCCCGGGGGCATGGGGGTTACCGCTGCTGTCATTGCTTGGTGTGGTCGCTTTGGTTTTGCTCTGCATGGAGGTTCAAGAGCGCAGGAGGCTGTCCCGTTTGGCGGACGGACTGCGGGATGCCCTGAAGCCTAACTACAGGACACGCCTGCTGGCGAAAGGAAGCCGGGAATGGAGGGAAGTGCTGTTCGCGGTCAATGAATTCATAGACAGGCTGGAAAAAATGCAGATGAGCGCCCGGCGCTCCGAAGCCGCGAGGAAGAGGCTGCTCTCCAGCATCTCGCATGACATCCGGACACCCTTGACCTCGATCATTGGATATGTCGATGCAATCCAGGACGGGGTTGGCACAACCGAAGAGGAGAAGCAAAAATATCTCCGCATCTTGTCCGACAAGTCTAACGCACTTAAATCGCTGATTAACGATCTCTTTACGATGGCCAAGCTGGATGCGGATGAGCTGGTTCTGACGAAAAAAGAAATCGACCTGACGGAAGTGCTCCGTGAGGTACTCATTGAGCAATTGCCCGCTGCCAACGAAAATAGCTTGGAGCTAGAGATCCGCATACCGGAAGAGCCATGCCTCATTTATGCGGATGCATTCAGCCTGATGCGGATATTCGGGAATATCATGAAAAATGCGCTCCAGTATGGCGGGCAAGGCGGAATTATGGGTGTCGAGTTGTCCGTGAAAAACGGCTTTTATGAAGTGATGATCTGGGATCGCGGCCAGGGTATGACGGGCGTGGAGCTTAAGCATATCTTCGAGCGTAGCTGGCGTGGGGACCGCGCCCGAAGCATGCATAGCGGGGGAAGCGGTCTGGGGCTGACCATTGCCAAGGCTCTGACGGAGAAGAATGGCGGAACGATCCATGCAAGCAGCCTGCCTGGGGAACGGACTGTCTTTGTTGTTTCTTTTCCCGTGTTTGAGCCTGATGTGAGTTAAGCAACTGTTAAGAAATGAATAAGAGCTATTTAAAACCAGGGTCTTATAATAGGAGCCATACCAAGCGAAAGAAGGTGCTCCGTCATGCAAGCAGTCATCAGAACGCAGGGGCTGACCAAGAGATATGGAAGCCAAAAGCCGGTGGATGATGTGAATTTAACGGTAAGACAGGGTGAAATATATGGTTTTCTGGGCCGCAACGGCGCCGGCAAAACGACGACGATTCAGATGCTTACGGGGCTCGTAAAGCCGACAAGCGGCCGGATCGAGATATTCGAGGATAATCTGTTCACCAGCCCCAGGAAGGTTTTACGAAGAATCGGCTCCATGATCGAGGTTCCGGGTTTTTATGAAAATCTGACAGCAGCCGAAAACCTGCAAATTAACGCCAGGATTATGGGCATGCACAAGAAAAATGCTATAACCGAAGCGCTGGAACTCACGGGTTTACAGCATGAAACCAAAAAAAGTTGTAGGCAACTATTCCCTCGGCATGAAGCAGCGTCTTGGCATTGCCAGAGCGCTGCTGCATTACCCGGAGCTGCTGATTCTGGACGAGCCGACTAATGGGCTTGATCCTATCGGAATCAAAGAAATGAGGCGTCTTATTCTTCATTTGGCCCAGGAACGGGACATTACCATTTTCATCTCCAGCCATATTTTATCCGAGATGGAGCAGCTGGCGGACCGTATTGGCATTATCCATGGCGGGAAGCTGCTGGAAGAGCTCACGATGGATGAGCTGCGGGGCCTGAATCGAAAGTATTTGGAATTACAGGTGTCGGACGATAACAGGGCCGTGCTGTTGCTTGAAGAGCATTTTGGCGTTGCCGATTATGAGGTGCGGCATGGGGGCGTCATCCGTGTGTATTCACATTTGGACGGGATCAGTGAAATCAATAGAGAGCTTGTGCGGCATGATATTGACGTGATGAAGCTGGCTTTGAGCGAGGATAAGCTGGAGGAGTATTTTGCCAAGCTGGTGGGAGGTGGCCGGATTGGTTGATTTACTGGCTGTGGAGCTGCTGAAATTGAAACGGTCCAAAATGCTGCTGCTGAGCATGATTGGAGCAGGGCTTGCCCCTTTTATGGTCGTGCTTGCTTTTTATATCAACAGGACATCGGCAGACGCTTCTGGAGAACAGGCGGTTTTTGAAACCTTGTTTTACAATACAAGCATGTATACGGTGCTATTGATCGGGGTGCCTCTGTACAGCATAGTTGCGGCCTATTTATTTCTTAGAGAGTATACAGAGGACACTTTAAAAAATTTGCTGACCATTCCTGTGTCCAGAACGGGCTTGATGATTAGTAAAATGCTTTTGCTGCTCGTGTGGATTTTACTGCTGTCGCTGGTTGCCTGGGCGCTCACCATCCTGTGTGGGCTGTTGGGTGGCTTTGACGGGCTCAGCGGAGCGTTAATCCTAGATTATTTGATCAAATTTGCGGTTGAAGGCGCTCTTCTCTGGGCGCTTACCACGCCGGTCATTCTGGTTACGATTGTCATGAAAAATTATGTGCCATCCATGATTGCAGCCATATCGATCACTATGCTGAATGTGCTGGTCTTTAACTCGGAGCATCGGGGGCTTGTGCCCTGGACGGCGGCCTTTGACATCACCCATCAATCCCTGCTGCCGCTCTATCCGGCAGAGCTTTCTTACCTGTCGATCGCAGGGGTATCCCTAGTCGGCTTCGCCAGTATCCTGATTTATTTCGGAAAAGTGGACATTCACTGAGGGCTTATTTTCTAGGTGATCCATGTCATAGGTGGACCGTGTTATAATAACTAAAAAAAACCAAGTAGGTGCGTTAAATGGCAGATAGTAAGACCAAACACGGCTGGCGGGCAGATAAGCTCGACCATCTCGGCTCGTCTATATTTGCGGAGGTGGCTGCATGGAAGGAAGAAGCGCTGCAGGCGGGAAAAGATGTGATCGATCTGGGGATCGGCAGTCCGGACCGCGGCCCAACGCAGGAGGTACGGGAGGTGCTGAGCAAGGCAGTTCTCGCTGAGGACAGCTATGCTTATCCGTCATCAAGCGGTAGCCCCGCCTTCCGTAAGCAAGCTGCCGCCTGGATGGCGCACCGTTTTGGGGTAACGGTAGACCCGGAGACGGAGCTGCTGGCGCTGATGGGGTCGCAGGACGGGCTGGCCCATCTGGCCCAGGCGATTTGCAATCCGGGAGATATGGCGATTGTTCCCGATCCGGGTTACCCGATTTATGTTGGCGCGCTGGCTATTGCTGGCGTGAAGCCGTATTTGCTGCCCTTGCGGCAGGAAAACGGATTTTTGCCTGATCTGGATGAAATTGCTGATGAGGTGTGGGCAGAGGCAGTTTTTATTCTGCTTAATTTCCCGGGTAATCCGATTGCCGTGCAGGCGGAATATGCCTTTTTTGAAAAGCTGATTGCTTTGGCGAAGAAATGGAACGTGCTCGTTGTACATGATCTGGCTTATTCAGAAATGGGCTTCGACAACTACCGCCCGCTCAGCATTTTGCAGCTTCCCGGCGCGTTGGATACGGCTGTTGAGTTTCATTCCTTCTCTAAAAGCTTCAATATGGCCGGGTGCCGTATCGGATTTCTGGCTGGCAACCGGGAGGCAGTCGGCGCACTGCGCAAGCTGAAGGGAAACATCGACTACGGCGTATTTGAGCCGATTCAGACGGCGGCCATCGCTGCGCTTAAACAGGCGATGGAACGGCCTGCAGGGGACCGCGGGGTAGCACCTCTATATGAGCGCCGCCGCGATGCGTTTGTTGAGGTCCTGGCAGCACAGGGCTGGGATGTGCCGAAGCCAAAGGCGACCATGTTTCTGTGGGCTCCGCTTCCGGAGCGCTTCCGCATGGGGCCGGAGCGGTGGAGCTCTCGCCGTTTTGCCCGTGAGCTGCTGCTGTCAACAGGGGTGGCGGTCATTCCGGGAGATGCATTCGGTGCCCAGGGAGAGGGATTCGTGCGGATCGCTCTGGTGCAGGAGGAGGCAACGCTGTTGGAGGCAGCGCGCCGCATCGGCACTTTTTTGGACGTTCTTTTCCTTTCCGAAATAACAGATTAGCCTTCTCAAAAAATAACCCTGCCAATTTGACCTGGCAGGGTTTCTTTCGTCCGTTTTGTCTTTAAAAGGGGTCTATTTCGATGACGCTTCCCTGTCTTTGACGAGCTCCGGCAGCGTTAACGTTTTCTTAGCGTTCATATACGTTTTAATTTCATCGGTTGAATTTTGCTCCGTGAGCAGCTTCCCGAAGGTCATGGCATATACCCACTTGGGCTGCCTTTCAAGCACCTCCGCGCTCGGCACATCTCCATTTTCACCGATGGCGATCGGTTTGCCGCCGGCCAAGAAGAGCAAATTCCGATAGTAGGAGTCCTGAAAATCATTATCGTAAATATCAGCGGCCAATATATCTACTTTGGCAAGCCCCGGGAAAGTAGGGGCATACGGGCCCGAATGTTCATCCGGCGCGTTCGGATTCCATACCCATATCAGATTATTCAACTGATGTACATTGACGAATCTGTCATACATAATATTCCACAGTTGAGCAAAGTTCTCTTTCTTTCCCCACCAGAACCAGTCTGCATTCATTTCGTGATAAGGTCGCCACAGGACAGGAACCTTTGCATCTCGCAGCTTTTTCAAATATACGGCCGCGTCATCCAGATCGGCGATTAATTTATTATATTCCTGCGTTCCCGGAGTTACATACTTGTTAAACTGCTCCTGGGAAAGCTTGCTCTGTACATTTTTCCAGGTTCGCGCCGTTCCGGGCAAAGACTGGTGGAACGTCATGGCGACGATGCCACCCTTCCGGTCCCATTGAATGGCGGAAGCGATTACTTGATTCCGCTGTCTGGCTGTAGTCTGCGCGTTCTGATTCGAGACGGCCCCCAGCTCATAGCCGTGTAATCCGGCATAACTGCCGCTCAGGGATTTTAGCTTATTGTTCAGTTCATCCGGACTTTCCAGATAGTCATGCTGGCCTGTAATCATCTGTTTCCCTGAAATGCCTGAAAGATAGGAGAGAAGGCTGCGGACCTCCTGGGAGGCATTGGCGTTGACGGGCTGGGCTGCCGCATGAGCAGGAAGTGATTGCTGCGATTCCACAAACAAGAGAACATAAAGGAGGCATACAACGGCTGATTTCACAATCATCTTTCCCTTTCGTGGTGTTTTCACATCCATCTTCCTTTCTTCTTGAAATGGAGAAAAACTCCGAATACGCGGATTCTGATAAATATGTCTTGACTGAAATTTCCAAAACCTTAATGTCGAAATATGTATGTAGGATTAGTCTCTATATTATAACCTCTGTAAGAAGCTTGCAACTTTTACAGAAAACAATGGTACTAATGAACTACTATAATTTAACGATTTGTACAAAAAACCGCCCACAAGAGTGAGCGGTTGGTCATATAAGAGGGTTACTTCATCCATTCCGGTTCTGGCTCCGGCAAGCTTTATTTTTATGATCGAAAAGCGAACTATTGTTCTTATTTATGATTCTGTTATATAATAAAGGACGGTTTGTAATTATTAGCGGCTCTGCCCGTACAATTGAGAAAGGATGCTGTACAACATGATGGGAAGAGCCCATTTGATCATCGGTACGGGTATCTCGTTATCCGTGCTTGCGCTGACTGGACATGAAATTACGTTTGCGGCGGCAGCCGTCGCTGCTGTCGGTTCGCTGCTTCCAGACATTGATGAACCGAATTCGCTGCTGCTGACCCGTACACTTTCCGGTCGGATGCTCCGGGTGCTTCAAGTGCTTATGGTCGCCGCTGCCGGTTGGGTGCTTTTTGCGGAGGCGGTGTCCGCTCCATGGAATCTGGTTCTGGCGATACTCATCGTAGCGGCTTCGTTTATGCCCTCGCGGACGATGCGCAAGGTGATCATATTCGTGATCGGCGCAGCCATTGCGTGGTATGGCACGTCCTATGCGCCCTGGAACTACCTTGCAGGCTGTCTGCTGATGATTTGCACGGTCGTTCCTCATCGGGGGCTGACGCATACGGTCTATGGGATCGCGGCCTGGACTGCGCTTTTGTTTGGCACTACGCAGCAGTACGGAGCCAGCATTTGGCTTGCAGGCGGGATTGCGTATACGCTGCATCTGCTCTTGGATTCACTGACGAATAACGGGATACGCCCGCTGCCGCCACTGCCTTGGAAGCTGCGCTTCAAGCTGATGAGCACCGGGACGAAGAAAGGGGCAAGGGTGGAGAAGCTTGGCATCGTTTTGACGCTCATGCTGGCGATCTACGCCGTTCTGCAATCGTTCATCTAATCGTCTGCAGTGTCTCAGAACATGACAAAGGGGAGCCCCAGGTCAATGGACCTTTGGGGCATCCCCTTTGTCTTCATAATACTCTCGCTCAAGCATTTTCGATAATCGTATTCAGTGTTGTGCGATCAAGGTTTTTGACCAGTGTCACAATCAGTTCTTTAGCTGCATCGTAATCATCCGTATGAATGATGGAGGAGGAGGTATGGATGTAGCGTCCGCAAATGCCGATCACGGTGGAAGGAACTCCGCTTCCGCTAACATGAACTTGTCCAGCATCTGTGCCTCCCGGAGAAATAAAATACTGGTACTTGATTTTGTAAGTATCCGCCGTATCCTTTACGTATTCCAGCAGGCCGCGATGGGTGATCATTGTCGGATCGAACACGCGCAGCAGAGCACCCTGGCCCAGGTGCCCGAAGGCATTTTTATCCCCAGTCATATCATTGGCTGCACTGCAGTCGAGCGCAAAGAAAATATCCGGTTGAATCAGATTGGCCGCCGTGCGTGCGCCGCGCAGCCCCACTTCTTCCTGGACCGTAGCGCCTGTATAGAGGGTGTTCGGCAGCTTTTCTTTATGCACCGCTTCGAGCAATTCCATTGCAAGTCCTACGCCATAACGGTTGTCCCAGGCCTTGGCCATAATCTTCTTTGGATTCGCCAGCGGCGTGAACCTACAGACAGGTACAATCTGCATGCCTGGCACAATGCCGAGCTTTTCCACATCAGCGCGGCCGTCCGCACCGATATCCAAATACATGGCCTTCAGATCTACCGGTTTGTTGCGCGCCGCATCGTCCAGCAGGTGAGTTGGTGTAGAGCCGACTACCCCTATGACAGGACCGGCTGGTGTAATCACCTGCAGCCGCTGTGACAGCACCGCCTGGCTCCACCAGCCTCCTACAGGCTGAAAACGGATCATGCCGGTGTCGGTAATACCGTTCACGATGAATCCTACCTCGTCAAAATGGCCGGCTACCATCACCCTTGGCCCCTGATCATCTCCGCGGACAACCCCGAACAGGCTTCCAAGGTTATCCTGTACGAATTCGTCCGTATAGGCCGACATCTGCTCCTTGACCCAGGCACGGAGCGCCCGTTCATGTCCGGACACGGCCGGAAATTCGGTCAGGGTCTTGAATAACTCCAGCGTTTGTTGTTTCATGCTGCTTCACTCCCTAATTTACCAGTGGTCATCATTTTCTTTTTAGTATGCCTTTATTGAGCTTGAATGTCCACGTTTAATGCTTGCTTATCATTTTCCATTCATAAGGCTGGACAGGATTGCAAATAATGAAAATGCATTACCGCCCAAGTGCGGAATCCTTGCAGGGGGTGTTGATCATGGCAGCCAAATCCGGACCGGCCGGCACTGCTACAAAAACGGGCGGCCTGCGGCAAAAAACTACCCCGTCCTTGAATATACAGGAACAGGAGTATCAAAAAATTGCCAAAAAGCATGAGCCGGCCCGCAAAATCGTCGGTAATTGTATCCGTGCCTTTGTTGTGGGTGGACTGATCTGTGTACTGGGTCAGTTGATCCTGAACGGCTTTATGCGCGGATTTCATATGACAGCCAAAGAAGCTGGAAACCCGACCGTAGCTGTGCTGATTCTTATTTCTGTTATTTTAACCAGCATGGGCGTTTATGATAAGTTTGCCCAATGGGCCGGGGCGGGTACCGCTGTTCCGGTGACCGGGTTCGCGAACTCCATGTGCTCGGCGGCTTTGGAACACCGTTCTGAGGGCCTGGTGCTCGGCGTTGGAGCAAAAATGTTCAAACTAGCTGGGTCTGTCATCGTATTTGGAGCTGTGGCCGCTTTTATCGTAGGGATCGTGTACGCGATTCTTGGCGTAGGGGGGAATCACCTATGAAGCTTCAAGGGGGGCAATCCTGGAAGTTTGAGACGAAGCCGCGCATCAAAGGCAGCGCCACGGTGGTTGGCCCCAAGGAGGGCCAGGGGCCTTTAGGCTCCAATTTCAGCTATGTATACGATAACCTTGAAATTGATGAAAGTACATGGGAAAAGGCAGAACGGCGTCTGTTTGAACGTGCCTCTTCCCTGGCCCTCGTTAATGCCAATTTGACGAAAGAGGACGTCCAGTTTTTCATCGGCGGTGACCTGATGAACCAGATTATCAGCGCATCGTTTGCCGCGCGTAAGCTGGCGATCCCCTATATGGGCGTGTTCGGCGCTTGCTCCACTTCTATGGAAAGTCTTGCGCTTGCTTCCCTGATTGTTGACACAGGCGGGGCGAACTATTCCCTCGCGGGAACCGCAAGCCACAACTGCACGGTGGAGAAACAATTCCGGTATCCTACAGAATATGGAGCGCAAAAGCCGCCAACGGCCCAATACACCGTTACTGGCTCGGGCTGCGCTATCATAGGGCATGCCAATCAGGGGGTCATCGTGGACTGTGCGACCATTGGCAGGGTTGTGGATATGGGGCTAAAGGATCCTTTCAATATGGGCGGAGCGATGGCGCCTGCCGCAGCGGATACGATTTTGTCGCATTTTAAGGACATGGGGCGAGGCCCCGAGGATTACGACATGATTGTTACGGGGGACCTTGCTTCCGTCGGACTGCCGATCTTGAAGGAGCTGCTTAATAAGCAGGGTGTTGACACCGAAAAAACCGAAATGAACGACTGCGGCCTGATGATCTACGATAGAGAAACGCAGCCCGATGTATTCGCGGGAGGCAGCGGCTGCGGCTGTTCGGCTGTTGTTACTTACGGATATCTGCTTAAAAGGCTGGAAAAGGGAGAGCTTAACCGTATACTTGTCGTCGCAACTGGTGCGCTGTTGTCCCCTCTGTCCTATCAGCAGGGAGAAAGCATTCCGTGTATCGCGCATGCCGTTGCGCTTGAATCGGGAGGATGAAATAAATGGAATATTTATGGGCTTTTCTAGTGGGAGGAGCGATTTGTCTAATCGGTCAAATCATGATGGACGGTTTCAAAATGACACCGGCTCATACGATGGCCACGCTTGTCGTGTTTGGTGCCATTGCTGATGCCGTAGGCATTTATGATCCTTTGATTGAATTTGCGGGGGCCGGAGCGACCGTTCCGATTACAAGCTTCGGCAACCAGCTTGTTCACGGCGCGCTGACCGAGTTGGAACAAGATGGCTGGATCGGTGTGATTACAGGTATTTTCAGCCTGACAAGTGCGGGGATTTCGTCTGCCATCATTTTTTCATTCCTGGCGGCGCTAGTCATTCGCCCGAAAGGATAAACGATGATTTGCCACCTAACACCCCAATATGAACTTATCGGGGTGTTTTTGGTGTCCTTTAAAGGGGGGGATTGGAGAAAGATGACGGGACTGCCAGTGAAGCAAAGTGTACTCTGTGACCTCCATCATGTACAATAATAGGAAACATGTTGTTATTTTTTTAGGAGGTTTGCAATTTTATGCCGGTTCGCCAAGAATCCTTTCAAACGATCTCCTCAATTCGAGCCAACCTTGAATCCTGTATTCTGGGAAAATCCTTTGAAATACAATTATTAATGACAGCACTGCTTGCGGGGGGACATGTCCTGATTGAGGATGTGCCGGGCACGGGCAAGACACAAATGATTAAGGCCCTGGCCAAGTCCATGCGTGGCGATTACCGCCGCATTCAGTGTAATCCTGATATCTTGCCGAGTGATATCACCGGTGTGTCTATTTTTCACCCCCGTGACGAGCGCTTTTATTTTAGACCCGGTCCAGTGATGACCAATATTTTGCTTGCGGACGAAATCAATCGTGCAACGACCAAGACGCAGTCGGCGCTGCTGGAAGTCATGGAGGAACGAAATGTTACGGTTGACGGCGAAACACATGAGCTGCCGAATCCATTTATGCTGTGTGCCACGCAGAACCCGATTGATTTTGAAGGGACCTATATGCTGCCTGAAGCCCAGCTTGACCGTTTCATGCTGAAAATCAGCTTGGGGTACCCCGATGCGGAGACCGAAAAAAATCTGCTGCTCAGACATCGGGAAGGCCAACCTGTCGACCGTTTGCAGCCTGTTGCCCATATGGAGCAGATCGCTGCAATTCAGAAGGAAATCCGCAATGTGCATATCAGCGATGCCGTTACCACTTATCTGCTGGATATTGTCCGCGCTACCCGTGAAAATCCCACCGTCCTGCTCGGGGCCAGCCCGCGCGCCGCGCTTTCGTTTGTGATGGCGGTGAAAGCTTTTGCTTTTCTGCATGAGCGTGATTATGTGCTTCCGGATGATGTGAAGAGACTGGCTCCTTATGTACTGGCCCACCGTCTGCTGCTTCGTCCCGAAGCGCGGATGGAAAATTCCAACGCTACGGGTGTTGTACACGCCATTCTGCGCCAGGTCAACGTTCCGGTTCAGTTGGAGCGGGGATAAGCGATGAGTTCCAACCGAATGATGCGAAAGAGGAGTGGAAGATCCGGCAGGATATGGGTGTTTGCCGCGATATGGCTGGTGTGTATGCTGTACGTGCTGTTTCAGGGGGGGAAAACCTCCTTTATGCTGCTGTCCATGGTGACGCTGCTGGGTATTTACCTGTGGATCGGAAGCATGAGCGGAGTTAGCCGTGCCCAAGGGACAAGGTATCTATCCAGCGGGGCGGAATACAGTGAGACGCTGCATGCAGGAGATCAAATTCATGTCAGACTGCACCTTTCCATCCCGGGATTTTTGCCGTTGCCTTATGTGATTGTCAGAGAAGTTCTTAAGCGCCACACAGGTGAATCCTGGTCGTTTGAAGAAAGTATTATCCCGAGCATAAAAGGAAACGGGCAGCTCTCCTTTCAGACAACACCGCTGGAAAGAGGACGTTATTATTTTGCCGATACAGAGATTATCACCGAGGATATCTTCGGATTGATGGAGAACAAGGGCCTGGTAAGTGCCCCTGGGGAGTTCCGTGTTCTGCCGCGTGTCGTATTTATTCCTTATTGGCAGCTAAATAACCGCAAAACAAGGCTGGCTGGGCCCGATTCCGTCCTGACCCGGACGCGGCGGGAGACGACCCAGATCAACGGTGTGCGTGATTATGTATATGGAGATCGGCTTTCTCGTATCCACTGGAATGCTACAGCCAAAACAGGCAGCTGGAAGTCCAAGGAATTCGAGCATGAGACCGTCCCAAAAACAATGCTCGTATTGGATCATCTGTCTGCCCATTACAGATCAGGGGATCAGTTCGAGCTGGCCGTATCCACCACAGCTTCTCTTCTGGAGTTTGGCGGAAGAGAACGCATGGGAATTGGACTGTGTACAGCCGGACAAAAGGGAGTAGTGATCCAACCGAGCGAGAATGCGATGGAGCGGCAAAAAATGCTGCATCACCTGGTCGATCTGGACCTTGATCCTGCCGGAGATATGATGGGTGGCCTGGAAAGCTCCATTCGGCTGTTCCCGCAGGGCTCCTTCTTTGTACTGGTAAGTCCGATGGCGGACGAAAAAGCATTGGAAATCTTTCGCTGGGCTGACGCAAGGGGCATGATTCCATGTTATGTCCATATTAACGGTCCCGGACGTCAAGCAGGACAGGATCAGTGGATGGAAGCTGTACGCAAGAGAGGCATTCACGGATACAGTGTATCTTCGTTGCAGGAGCTTCCTGCCGTAATGGGGGGAGGAGCATAAATGAAAAAATGGCTGAATTCCCTGGTATCATCCTGGTATCATGCCTTAACCTTTTTATGGATTACGCTAATTGCCGTCCAATGGCTGTCTTTTACATCAACCATTTGGTTTGCGGAAACCAACGCGCTTGTACTTACAACGCTGGTTACGCTGGCTGCGATAGAAATTTTGCTTCCTAACAAACCGGGGTGGAAGCTTGGCGCGAAAGCCGTGGCAGTCTTTATTATCCTGTACAGAACGCTCAGCTCCTATTCCATACTTGCAAATTCGGGTACAGCCGGAAGCCGGATGAGGGAGTTTATCGACAATCTCACCCCGTATATCTGGTTTTCACTGATTGCCTGGCTGCTCCTGGAGCTTATTCCGCTTGTCGTGATCACCAGGCAGCGAATCCTTGTTTTTCTCGGAATCAATATTATTGCCTTTGGCATATTGGATTCTTTTACACCTTCTATACTATGGGAGGAAGTAGCCTGGACCGTATTTGCCGGGATGGGCTGGCTTGTTTCGAAGCATTTTCAGAGCTTCAGCCTGCGTTATCCTCAAGGCTGGAAATATCTCCGGCGCTCCCCGTTCAAGATTGCAGCCAACATTGCCATCATCTTTTCATTGGTGATTGTCGCGGGCGTCAATATGCCGGAAGTTCCTCCGACCCTAACAGATCCTTATACGGCTTGGCGGAAATACAGTGGCACTGCTGAGGTTACAATGGCCGGTGGGGCTGGAACGCTGAATCAGCAGATGAATACCGAATCAGGATACAGCAGGCAGGATAATCAATTGGGCGGGGGCTTTAATTTCGACTACTCACCGGTGATGAATGTGGTTACAAGCCAGCGCAGCTACTGGCGCGGAGAGACCCGCAGAATATACACAGGCACAGGGTGGGTGGAAGATGCGAACCGGAGAAGCGACTTTGACACCGTCCAGGCAAATCAGGAGCTAGATAATGAAGACCACCCTGCGATCGAGACGGAACAAGTGGTTCAGACCATAAATATGGCCGGTGAGGAGTCCTATCCGGTCCTGTTCGGTGCTTATTCGATTAACCGTGTACAATCGGTTGATGGCGGCACGAATACCGACTGGCTTAGCTGGAAATCGGAGCAGTCGGAAATGTACTGGAATTCTGCGCGGCGGGGTAATCCTTTTCCACGGACCTATACCATCATCTCCGAGGTGCCGATTGTGCCTGAAAGTGAGCTGCGCAAGCAGACCTTCGATGCTCTGTATTCCGGCCGTCAAATCGATGAGTATGTGCAAATGCCGGATGATTTCCCGAAACGTGTAACGGATCTGGCGCGGCAAATCACGGAGTCGGCGGATACGCCTTACGAGAAGGTTGGACTGCTGCAGCAGTATTTGCAGCAAAACTTTTCCTACACGAATAACCCGGATGTATCGCGGGCGCAAAGCGATGATTTCGTGGAAAGCTTTCTGTTTGATATTCGGGAGGGATACTGTGATTACTACTCCACCTCGCTCGTTATGATGTCCCGTTCTCTCGGGATTCCTGCACGCTGGGTTAAAGGCTACGCACCCGGACAGCAGGTATTCCTTGACGATACCCAGGCGGTAACGGATGAAGAGAATATGACAGCCTACGCGGTCTCCAACGCGGATGCCCATTCCTGGGCTGAGGTATATTTTGGCGACTATGGCTGGATTCCGGTCGAGGCGACGCCGGGATTTGATATGCCGCTGCTGACACAGCAGGAGGAAGTTGAGCCTGTAATTGCGCCCGAGGTGGAGGAAGAACAGCCTGAGCAGCAGGAACAGGAGACCGGTCCCGCAGAGACGAACGATGAAATGGCGATTAATGCGGGCTTTGTGTGGGCAGCCGGTGCGGTATTAATGCTATGGGCAGGATATATCGTATGGAGAAACCGCATAGCTTTGCATTTCTATATGCTTCATCTTCGCACAGGCAGACCGCTTACGCCTGGCGAGAAGGTGGTTGTCGAAACTGAGCGCTGGCTTCGCTACCTGCAGCGGAAAGGCTGGAGGCGGGGAAGCAATGAAACGTTGCGTGAATCGATCACGCGGTGGGAGCAGGATACTCCTCGGCTGTCGCCGGTGCTGAGGCAGCTTCTGCAGGTGTTCGAGAAGGCAAGATACAGTCCTTCAACCGTCTCGGAAGAGGACTGGATCGCTGTGCGGAAAGCTGCGGCAGAGCTACGTGTTGCCACGAAATCGACCCAAACTCATGTCCAGGCCGGACCCGGCTGACAGAGCTGCTGTAAGCCGTCCGCATGCCTTGCGGACGGCTTTTTACTAACTTCCAAGATTATGGTATAGTTTGCTGTATGAAACAGAGGTGAACGAGTTTGTTTGAAATGTTTATGCCCCGGCTGCGGGTGGATACTGTATTTGATATTGACCTTGACAGCTTGTATGCGCAGGGGTACAAGGGAATTATTACCGACCTGGACAATACGCTTGTTGGAGCCAAGGAGCCTAACGCTACGCCTGAGCTTGTCATATGGTTTGAGAAGGTGAAGAAGGCGGGCTTTAAGTTGGTCATTGTGTCGAATAACAATATGAATAGGGTGTCCTTGTTTGCGACTCCGCTCGATATTGAGTTTATTCACGGTGCCCGCAAACCGTCCAATGCTCCATTTCGCAAAGCGATGAACATGATGGGGCTTACCCCGGAGCAGACGATTGTCGTAGGGGATCAGATGATGACGGATGTGTTCGGAGGCAACCGCCTCGGGCTGCACACGGTCCTTGTGCTCCCGATTTCTCTGAACGATGAAGGCTGGACAACCCGTATCAACCGGCGGCTGGAGCGGATCGCCCTGTCACAGCTTCGCAGGAAAGGGATTTGGAATGAGGAGGAAGAAAAGAAATGACAGAAATATCTGACGGCCTGCAAGCCGTCAAATGCAGCGGCTGTGGAATCCGGCTCCAAACAGTGCAGCCAGAGCTTCCGGGATACGTTCCCGAGAAAGCGCTCGACAAAGAACCGGTGATATGCCAGCGCTGCTTCCGTATTAAAAATTACAACGAATCGTCTTCCGTAACGGTCGACCAGGACGAATTTCTCGCCCTGCTTAGCCGCATCGGTGACAAAGACGCACTCGTTATTCATATTGTTGATCTCTTCGACTTTGAAGGAAGCCTCATCTCGGGGCTTCAGCGTTTTGTGGGAAGCAACCCGGTTCTGCTGGCAGTTAACAAGACCGATCTGTTGCCGAAGGTAACGAACTGGAACAAGATCCGGAATTGGATACAGAAGCAGGCTAAGGAGCAAGGGCTGCGCACGACCGATATCGTGCTGTGCAGCGCGAAGAAGAATCACGGGTTTGACCGCCTGCTGGAAGCGGTGGCTGAGCAGCGCGGCAACCGTGATGTCTATGTTGTCGGCGCGACGAATGTCGGTAAATCCACTTTCATTAATCGTCTGATTCGTGATTACAGCGATATGGAGCAGGAATTGACAACTTCGCGTTATCCCGGAACGACGCTGGATATGGTCAATATCCCGTTGGACGATGGGCACTTCATTATTGATACCCCAGGAATCGTCTATCCTTGGCGCTTCAGTGAAATCGTCTCACGGAAGGATTTGGCTGCTGTCATGCCTGACAAGCCGCTGAAGCCGGCCGCCTATCAGTTGGACTCCGGGCAAACGTTGTTTTTTGGCGGTATGGCGCGCTTTGATTTTATTGAAGGAGCTCATCAATCCTTTACCTGTTATATCGGCGGAGGGCTGAAGATTCACCGTACCAAGCTGGACAAGGCTAATGATTTATACGCGAATCATGTCGGGGAGCTTCTGTCTCCTCCTTCAAAGGAAGATGCGGACGCGATGCCCGAATGGACGAGACATGAATTCAGAATTCCCAAGGGATCTGAATCGGATATTTATATATCCGGTTTGGGATGGATTAAGGTGAACGGGAACAGCGGGGCGCTGGTGGCTGTGCACGCGCCGCGTGGTATCCGCGTATTAGTGCGCCCTTCACTGATCTAGCCCGGCCGGTATGCTGCATGGCGGTATGGAACGGCTGTTCCTACCGCCGTTCATACTTTAGGCATGAAGGGAAGACGTAATAGCCATGATGAGTACTGCAAACCATACCAAAGACAAAGGCCCTGTGCTGCTGGGAGTCATCGGTGATCCGATTGCGCATTCCAAGTCTCCGGTCATGATGGCGGCTGCGTTTGGGGCGGCTGGTATCGCGGGGGAATACAGACGGCTACATGTCAAATCCGATCAATTGGAAGAGACGCTGAGGGATATCCGCGGGCAGGGCTTTCTTGGAATCAATGTGACGATCCCGCACAAAGTTGCCGTTATGGATTATCTGGATGAGCTTGATGAGTCAGCGAAGAAAATCGGAGCTGTGAATACGATTGTGCATGCAAACGGCAAGCTGAAGGGATATAATACAGACGGAGCAGGTTATGTGCGTTCCTTACGGGAAGAGGCTGTTTCCGACCTGACGGGCAAGACGGTGATGCTGCTTGGCGCCGGGGGCGCGAGCAGGGGAATCGTGTATGCGCTGCTTCAGGAGCGGCCGAAGCGGGTCATCATCGTTAACCGGACGGAAGACAAGGCTAGACAGCTTGCTGGTGAATATAGCGCGGAGATACCGGTTGAAGGGTATTCCATGGAGCAGGCACGTGAGCTTCTTCTCGGCGTAGATATATTGATCAACACCACCTCGGTTGGTATGCATCCGCAGACGGAGGATATCCCCTTGCCGGTAGATATTATCCCGGAAGGGATCGTTGTCAGCGATCTGATTTACAATCCGCTGGAAACCAAGCTGCTTCGTGAAAGCAGGCTGCTGCGGGGATGTAAGGTGCACGGCGGCCTCGGCATGTTCGTGTACCAGGGGGCGATTGCTTTCGAATACTGGCTTGGCTTTCGGCCGGACGTACAGGTTATGCGCCAGGCTGTGCTGGATAGCCTGACCTAAGCTGTGCGTCTTATTTATTTAACTAATTTGCTAATTGAGAGAGGCTGCGATTCAGGTGCGGCATTTAACCGTTACCGAACAGCCGTGAAGGAGTATATATTATTATGTTAACAGGCAAGCAAAAGCGTTATCTGCGCTCGCTGGCGCATCATCTGGATCCTGTGTTCCAGGTAGGGAAAAACGGCACGAATGATCACCTCATTCGTCATATTAATGACGCAATTGAGAAGCGCGAGCTGATGAAGGTGTCTATCCTGAACAACAATCTGGATGACAAGCACGAAATTGCCGAGGAATTAGCCGGCAAGACCGGATCGGAGCTGGTGCAGATTATCGGCAGCACGATTATCCTTTACAAGGAATCCCGTGATAACAGGCAGATCGAGCTTCCATAATAGCGTATCTGGGATAAAGGTGGAGCTATGAGAATCGGAATTATGGGTGGAACATTCGATCCCATTCATATAGGGCATATGCTGGCTGCTGAAGCGGCATATGATGCTTTTCAACTGGATAGGGTATGGTTTATGCCTTCCCATATTCCTCCGCATAAACAGGGGGCGGGCGCAACAGGCGAGGAGCGGCTGCAGATGGTGAGGGAAGCCGTTCATGGAAATGCTGCGTTTGAGGTAATTGATGTGGAAATCCGCAGGGGCGGCGTATCCTACACGTTCGAGACCATTAGGGAGCTGCAGGAACTGCATCCCGGCATTCAGTTCTATTTCATTATCGGCGCCGACATGGTGAACTATCTTCCACACTGGGAGCATATCGAAGAGTTGGCGCAAAGACTTGTGTTTATCGGGGTAAGAAGGCCGGGCTACGAGCTCGCACTTCATGAGCTACCCGCTTTCCTGCATGACAGGGTGGTGCTGGCCGAGATGCCGGTCGTCGATATCTCCTCAACAGACATCAGAGAGCGCATAGCTGCCGGACATTCCGTCCGTTACATGGTGCCTGATCAGGTGTTTGAATATATTACAAGGGGAAGCATGTATGAAATATAGCCGCGAGAAGCTGATCGAGATCGTATCCGGCCAGATGCCGGAAAAACGCTGGCAGCATACACTTGGCGTGATGCACACCGCCACCCAGTTGGCAGAAAAGTATGGAGCCGACCCCGTTAAGGCGGATTTGGCAGCGATTTTGCACGATGTAGCCAAATATTGGCCTGTCCAGGAAATGAAAGACGTCATTGAGGAAAGCGGCGAAAGCAACAAAGAGCTGCTGCAGCATGACAAGCAGCTTTGGCACGCCGAGGTAGGCTTTATCGTAGCACGCAGAGACTACGCTGTGGAGGATTCCGAGGTGCTGAATGCGATCCGCTGGCATACTTCGGGCAGAGAAAATATGAGCCTGCTGGATAAAGTGGTGTGTCTGGCCGATTACATGGAGCCCGGAAGAGACTTTCCTGGTGTGAATAATATCCGCGAACTGGCTCAACATAGCCTTGAAGAGGCGCTGGTGGCCGGCTTTGATTCGACGATTTCGCTGCTGCTCACGCAGCGGAAAATCATTTACCCGCTAACAGTATTATCGCGCAATAATCTGGTACAACAATTAAAAATTCAATCTCTTGGAGGTTTGTGAATGACAATAAAGCCAAATGAACTTTTACAGCTTGCGGTTAACGCCGCCGATGACAAGAAAGCGATGAATATCGTGGCGCTTGACCTGCGCGGCATCTCCCTTGTGGCAGACTATTTTATGATTTGCCACGGGAACTCGGATACTCAGGTACAGGCGATCGTTACCGGGATTCGCAAAGAGGTGATGGAAAAGGGTGGAATCGTGAAAGGGATCGAAGGCATGGATTCGGCACGTTGGGTCCTGATTGATCTGGGCGATGTAATCGTACACGTATTCCACCGTGATGAGCGTGAATACTACAATATCGAAAGACTCTGGTCTGATGCCAAAGTAGTGGAGACGGTATGAATTTGATTGCTGGAACAATAGTCAACATCATGGTGGATCGCGAGGTATCACCTTACGGTTACTTTCTCAGCTATGGCGATCAGGATGTGCTGCTGCATTATACGGAGCTGACGCGAAAAATCGAAATTGGCGACCGGTTGGACGTCTTTATCTTTTATGATACGGAGGACCGGCTTGCCGCTACGATGAAGAAGCCTTATCTGACACTAGGCGAAATGACCAGGCTGGAGGTGGCGGACGTTCATCCGCGGCTGGGCTGCTTTCTCGAAATGGGACTCGGACGTCAGCTCCTGCTGCCGATCCGGGAATTGCCGGAAAACCGGGATTTGCATCCAAAGGTGGGCGACCATGTTTTTGCCATCATGGAGCATGACAAACAGGGAAGACTGCGCGCCAAGCTGGCGGGGGAGCAGGAACTGTCTCCATTGACCTTCCACGCGCCGGAATCCTGGATCAATACATGGGTTGAAGCGACGGTGTACAAGCCCTTGCAAATGGGTACCTTTGTGCTGGTAGACGGCGGTGTGCTCGGATTCGGCGCGATCGGCATGATTCATGCCTCCGAGCGCAGCCGGATGCTGCGGCTGGGTGAGACGGTCAAAGCGAGAGTCACGCATGTCCGGGAAGAGGATGGGCGTGTGAACCTAGCCATGGCTCCGCGCAAGGAAGTGGGACGCATGGAGGATTCCGAGCGTCTGCTTGAATTTTTGAAGGAGCGGCCGGGAGGCGGTATGCCATACTCTGACCAAACGCCGCCTGACATTATCAAGCAGCGCTTCGGGATCAGCAAATCGGCGTTCAAGCGGGCTCTCGGCAAGCTGATGAAGGAAGGTCTGATTGTACAGAAGGAGAACTGGACCTATTTGCAAGAGAAAATGCCGATGGAGCAGAGTAACCAGGATCATCAGAAGCAGTAAAACAGCTCTGTGCAGGAAATGGAAAGTGCGGTGTGAACATGTCTTCTTACCGGAAGTTTGCTTATGTATACGATGAATTAATGGAGGATATGCCCTATCCGGATTGGCTTCGTTTTGCAAGACAGGTATGGGAGAAGCACGGGATGCCCCATAGTGTGGCCGAGCTTGGTTGCGGTACCGGGGCTATCACGATCCCGCTTGTCAATTCGGGCTTTGAGGTTACAGGTATTGATCTCTCTGCAGATATGTTGGCCGTCGCCCGCAGCAAGATGGAGGCGACTTCCCAGGGTAGGAGATTATTCCGGGAAGGCAGCGTCCGTTGGTTGCAGCAGGACATGCGGGACTGGAGGCTGCCGGAATCGGTCGATACGGTTATTTCTTTCTGCGATTGCCTGAATTATTTGCTGGAGGAAGAGGATATCACCCGTGTTTTCCGCAGGACCTATGAAGGCTTGAAGCCTGACGGGACTTTTCTATTCGATGTGCATCACCCGAATACGTTCAGGCGTTATGCTGAAGAGCAGCCATTCGTGCTGGATGAACGTTCGATCTCTTACATTTGGACATGTGACCTGGATGTGCAGCGCTGTGAAATTGAGCACCGGTTGAGCATTTTCGCGCGTGCGGAGTCGGAAGGGCGCAATCTGTACGAGCGGTTCGAGGAATTGCATGTGCAGCGGGCCTATGATCCGGAATGGATGAGAACGGAGCTGGTCAAGGCGGGCTTTCGCGAGGTTCAGATCTATGCCGATTTTGAATGGGTGGAGGCGGGGGATGACGCTTCAAGGCTGTTCTACGTTGCAGTAAAATAAAGTTGAACGCAGGGGTGTCCTATGATGTGGGCACCTCTTCTACGTTCTGAGACGCTCCGAGAACGAAGCATTCCTGCAATCGCTGTTGACCCTCCGGCTAGAGTAAAGGGCAGGGATTCCTGCCCCTCCTCATCAAACCGTACGTGAGGTTTTCCCTCATACGGCTTTCCGATGCTCGTCATTCATGGGCATGCAGATTACAAAAGCGTTCTAAGTCCATG
>NZ_JAPCKK010000034.1 GCF_030705605.1 Paenibacillus zeirhizosphaerae | reverse complement strand
GCCCCCCTCAAGATGAGATTTCCCAGTATGTAAGACCCCTTGAAGACGACGAGGTAGATAGGCTGGGGGTGGAAGTGCAGCAATGCATGGAGCTGACCAGTACTAATCGGTCGAGGGCTTATCCTAATGATGAAGACGCAATGAACGTTTCGGATCCAGTTTTCAGGGTGTAACAGCCTTGAGCGCTATGAAATTCATACGCGCCATACGTGGTGTGCCGAATTTCTCGCGGGTCGCATTTGCGAAGCAAGTGCTTATTTGGAGAGATACCCAAGTGGCTATAAGGGGACCCTCTGCTAAGGGGTTAGACTGCGTAAGCGGTGCGAGGGTTCGAATCCCTCTCTCTCCGTAGAGTTTCATATGATTATGGCGGTGTAGCTCAGCTGGCTAGAGCGTACGGTTCATACCCGTGAGGTCGGGGGTTCGATCCCCTCCGCCGCTACCATACATACCCAGGAGGCTTAGCTCAGCTGGGAGAGCATCTGCCTTACAAGCAGAGGGTCGGGGGTTCGATCCCCTCAGCCTCCACCATATATGCCGGTGTAGCTCAATTGGTAGAGCAACTGACTTGTAATCAGTAGGTTGGGGGTTCAAGTCCTCTCGCCGGCACCATTTCAAGTGAATGTGGAACCGTGGTGTAGAGGCCTAACATGCCTGCCTGTCACGCAGGAGATCGCGGGTTCGAATCCCGTCGGTTCCGCCATTTAACTTATGCTTTAAGGGATGAGAGTTTAATCAAGACTCGTCGGTTCTACCATTTAACTTTTGTATTATTACAGCGGTAAAGTGGTAAGGGATAGCCCTGCACACTTTATTTTTTTTGTTTATGGCTCGGTAGCTCAGTCGGTAGAGCAGAGGACTGAAAATCCTCGTGTCGGCGGTTCGATTCCGTCCCGAGCCACTTTATATGGAGGCTTAGCGAAGTGGCCAAACGCAGCAGACTGTAAATCTGTTCTCTTACGAGTTCGGTGGTTCGAATCCATCAGCCTCCACCAGTTTTAAGAGCCATTAGCTCAGTTGGTAGAGCACCTGACTTTTAATCAGGGTGTCGAAGGTTCGAGTCCTTCATGGCTCATCCTAAAAGTCATCAACTACGGTTGATGGCTTTTTTCGCATATTCAGCTATATTGGAGTAGCATGTCTACTGAAGTATACGAATTGCGATGAAACTTTCGAGCTACATTAATAAACTGAAGAGCGGTGATGAAGTGAAATCTGCCGAGTCTATACAGCAGCAGCTTCAGCAAATTATGGGGGTTCCCATTGGCAAAGTTTCTTTAACGGATAACGTGGATCCGACACTGTCGGACTTGCTAGAGAAGGGGAAATCGGACAGTGGCTTAGCCTCCAAAGCCTTTTTATATGATAAGCTAGTGTTTTTTCCATATTATAATGGTCCAGAAGACAAGGTGGCTTTTACGGTGGAGGAGCACCAAATTACGCCTAGAGAACGGCAATTAATTGAAGCGTTGCTGGCTGGTTTGCAGACTGGGTCCGTACAGACACATGAAAGCACAATGAGTGAAGAGGAACGCATGAGCCGGTTCGGGCGCTGGCTGCTTCAGCAGAGCACAGATGAGAGTGAACTGCCTCCCGAGGCTCTGAAGCTGTCAGAAGCCCTGGTTAACCGAATGGTTCCGCTCCTGCTTCAGGGAGATGGTTCACATCAGGCTTGGGATACCTCCTACTCTCAGATGAACAAGCTCTTGGATACCTATTTGGGAGGAGATGTGCTGTTGGTACCGTTGGAACAGAAGGAATGGCTCATTCTGGCTAACGAGAATTTGGTGTTGGGGGGGGAAGACGAGCGGGACAAAGATCTTTCCGAGCCTATTGAAGAAGTGCTGACCGCTTTCGCACTAGGTCTGTATGAGCTGATCGCCAGTGAATGGGGCGGCGTATTCCATGTATCCGTGGCTAAGCCGCTTCTGCCAACGAAGGGTCTTCCGGGAACATTGTCGTTGCTGCGGGAGACGCTGCACCTGGGTAAGCTGTTCCATGTATCCGAGCATATTCATCTCCCATGGGAGCTAAGGTTGGAAAGGCTGCTCTACAGCATTCCGGATGAGCAGAGACGAGGTTTTATTCAGCAGGCGGGTGTTGGTTCAGGTCTGTTTGGGGATACGGAAACCTTAAGCACGCTGGACACCTTTTTTCAATTGGATTGCAACGTCAGCGAAACGGCCAAAAGGCTGTATATTCACCGCAATACGCTGATTTACCGGTTGGATAAAATCAAGCAGGAAAGCGGGCTGGATGTCCGGACGTTTAATGATGCTGTATTGGTGCGCCTTATCTTGTTATTGTACAAAGTAACAAAAAGCAAATAGTTTTTTTGTGCAGTTTGTGGATAGCCACCCATAACATGATCGGGGTAATATAAGATTAAGAAATGTATTCGATTTCATAATTCGATTCAGGGAGGCAAAAGCCATGGCAGGTGTACGTTTAGAGCATATTTTCAAAAAGTATCCGGGTGCTGACAAAGCAACCGTTATTGATGTTAACCTCGACATTCAGGATAAAGAGTTTCTGGTATTGGTAGGTCCGTCCGGCTGCGGTAAATCAACAACACTTCGCATGATTGCAGGTCTGGAGGAAATCTCCGACGGCAAGCTGTATATCGGTGATCGTGTTGTGAACGATGTGGCTCCGAAAGACCGTGACATCGCGATGGTGTTCCAATCCTATGCCCTTTACCCACACATGAACGTATACCAAAACATGGCTTTTGGTTTGAAGCTCCGTAAGGTGAAGAAGGATGAAATCGACAAACGTGTACGGGAAGCAGCAAAAATTTTGGACATTGAGCATTTGCTTGACCGCAAGCCGAAAGCGCTGTCCGGTGGTCAGCGTCAGCGTGTGGCCTTGGGACGTGCGATTGTACGTGACCCGCAAGTATTCTTGATGGATGAGCCGCTCTCCAACCTCGATGCGAAGCTGCGCGGACAAATGCGTGCAGAAATTACTAAGCTGGCCAAACGTCTGGAGACTACTGTTATTTACGTAACGCATGACCAGGTTGAGGCTATGACGATGGGCGACCGCATCGTAGTTATGAAAGACGGTATTATTCAGCAGGCTGCATCCCCGGATGAGCTGTACAACCGTCCGGTAAACCTGTTTGTTGCGGGCTTTATCGGTTCTCCTACGATGAACTTTATTACCGGCAAGCTTTCCGAGAAAGATGGCGGTACGTATTTTACAGCTCCTAATATGGAACTGCTTGTGCCTGAAGGTAAAGCGCAACTGCTGAAAGGGAAAGGTTACAACAATAAAGAAGTCATTCTGGGCGTTCGTCCAGAGGACATTCATGAGGAGCCGGTATTCCTGGAGGCTTCTCCGAAAACGATCTTTACATCTAATGTGGATGTAACCGAAAACCTGGGCCATGAAATGCTGCTTTATCTGAGCGGTGCTGGCAACGACACGGTTATCGCCCGTGTAGACGGACGCTCAAATACACGTGAAGGCTCTTCAGCCAAGATGGCGATTGACATGAACAAAGCTCATATCTTTGATAAAGAATCCGAATTGAACGTTCTGATTGCAGAGTAATCTTTTGCAGAAGAACCAGTGAACCGTCTGTCCTGAGTGACAGGCGGTTTTTGGTGTTTTTGGAACCGCTACGACAATTGTCAGAGCATTGCAATCAGCTACAAATTCCTTTACGATGGGGATACGTACATTAAATTTCGTTACACATGAACAGATTTCCGTATGGACACACTGGATGAGGCTGAAAGGAAGAAAATAAAACAATGCCGAAAAAAGTTAAAGTATCCGAGCTTGTACAGCAGTTCCACTTAGAGGTTATATCGGGAGAGCAGGGACTTCGCAGAGCCATTACGGTAGATGACCTGAATCGGCCCGGCCTGGAGATGGCGGGCTATTTTGAATATCATCCGCAGGAACGGGTTCAGTTGCTCGGCAGAACAGAGCTTGCCTTTGTTTCTATGCTGCCCGCTGAAGACCGACGGGATCGGATGGACCGGTTATGCACGGAGCAGACGCCTTGTATTGTAATCACCCGTGGGCTTGATGTGCCGCAGGAGCTTATCGATATCAGCTCCGAGCGCAATATTCCCGTGGTGCGCAGCAGCATGGCTACTACTATTTTATCCAGCCGCATTACGGGCTTTCTGGAACGCAAGCTGGCACCCACCGCGACCATTCATGGCGTGCTGTGTGATGTATATGGTGTGGGTATGCTGATTACTGGCGGCAGCGGCATCGGCAAGAGTGAAACCGCGCTGGAACTGGTGAAACGCGGTCACCGCCTTGTTGCGGATGATGCGGTGGAAATCCGGCAGACCTCTGATTTTCAACTGCACGGCACTGCGCCGGAGCTGATCCGGCATCTGCTTGAAATCCGCGGAGTAGGTATTATTAATGTTATGACTCTGTTCGGAGCTGGTGCAATTCGCAATAACAAGAGAATTACGCTGGTCGTGCGGCTGGAAGCATGGCAACAGGATAAACAATACGACCGCCTGGGACTCGATGAAGAGACAACGCGCATCATTGATACGGATGTTCCACTCGTAACTATTCCGGTACGACCGGGACGAAACCTTGCTGTCATTATCGAAGTGGCGGCCATGAATTACCGTCTGAAGCAGATGGGCTACAATGCAGCACTTCAGTTTACGAATAAGCTAACCGCCACCATTTCCGAGGATATGGATGATATGGACTAAAAGCGCAAAGGGTAAAACAAGGAGTGATTAAAGGATATGGCAACTTTGCTGATCGACCCGATTGCGTTTGCGATCGGGCCCCTGCGGGTACACTGGTACGGAATCATTCTCGGATTGGCGGCGCTTGTCGGGCTGATGGTGGCAATTCGTGAGGGTAAACGTTACGGAATATCCCAGGAGTTTTTTATGGATATGCTTCTGCTCGGGGTTCCGTCTGCGATTATTGGTGCCCGGATTTATTATGTTGCCTTCAAATGGGAGGACTACCGGGACAACCTTTGGGATGTATTCAAAATATGGAACGGCGGCATCGCGATCTATGGCGCCTTGATCGGCGCGATCATCTGCGGGGTCATTTATTTCCGCTATAAAGGCTATAATTTCTGGCGCATTGCCGATATTTGCGCTCCGGGTCTTCTGATTGGACAAATGATTGGACGATGGGGAAACTTCGTCAATCAGGAAGCCTACGGCGGACCTGTCGAGGAATCGTTCCTGCGTTCGCAGTTGAACCTTCCTGACTTCATTGTGAACCAGATGAATGTGAACGGCGTATATCACCACCCGACCTTTTTATATGAGTCCTTGTGGAGTTTAGCGGGCGTTATTTTGCTGCTTATCCTCCGCAGACGGCCGTTCCTCCGTGCAGGTGAACTGTTTGCTTCTTACTTCATATGGTACTCGATTGGTCGTTTTTTCATAGAGCGGCTGAGAACGGACAGTCTGGCCTTCCAAGGACCGGAATGGCTGGTTTCATTCATGAATGCCCTCTGGTCTCCGATGGTATGGCTCGGATTCGAACCAGGATACCTGGATCCGGCTTACGGGGATGTGCGTATCTCCCAGCTGCTGGCTGTTGGCCTGATTATAGCCGCGATTATACTTATTGCCGTACGGCGTAAGACGAAACAGGCACAAGAACGATACAGCGATCCGATTGTATCCAGCAAGTCTACGGCAGATCAGGTGCCGGATACGGGAGCAGAGGAGAAGGGACAGCTTCAGGAGGAACGTGCCATCCAGCCAGAGAATACACCGGAGCAGCCTGAAATTCCGATTGCAGACCAGCATAAGAAGGAGTAGTTATGATCAATACCATTTTGTTCGATTTGGACGGCACGATTATAGATACGAATGAGCTGATTATCAGTTCATTTCTCCATATTATGAAGGACAAAACAGCGCAGCCGCTGACAAGGGAATTGATCATTCCGCACATGGGCGGAACGTTGGAGAACCAACTGCGCGCCTTTACAGGGTTGTCAGAAGTGGGCGAGTTTGTTAAGGGTTATCGCGCCTACAATACCATTCATCATGATGACAGGGTGAGGCCGTTTCCGAATGTTCTTGAGGTTGTTAAGACGCTGCATGAACAGGGAATTAAGCTTGGGGTAGTGACCACCAAAATCAGGCCTACAACGATCCGTGTGCTGGAAATGTTCGATCTGATCTCGTATATGGAAAGCATCGTGACGGTAGATGATGTGGAGCATCCCAAGCCGCATGCTGAACCTGTACTGAAGGCTGTTCAGGAGCTGAACGCGGATCCTGCCCATACGCTGATGGTGGGGGACAGCTCGTTTGATATTTTGGCGGCTCAAGCAGCCGGGGTGCGATCCGCAGGAGTGGTGTGGTCCTTGAAAGGGGAAGAAACACTGCGCGGCTATAATCCGGATTTTATGCTGAGCGATATGACCGACCTGCTGGAGCTCGTCAGTCAAGGCACGGAAGCCAAGTGAGAAACGTGGAACGGTACCCTGTAGAGGGTCACAACGCTTTATGGCAGATCTATAAAACCGTGAGTCCATGGAAGGGTATTAAAAATTTCATTTGCATTCAGCTTGCACGTTATTGTCCGGTGCTGCCTCTGAAGAACTGGATTTATCGCCGTCTGCTTGGCATGAAGGTCGGGGAGCATACCTCTTTTGGACTGATGGTGATGGTTGACGTGTTTTTTCCGGAAAAAATATCGATCGGCCGCAATACGGTTATTGGCTACAATACGACTATTCTTGCGCATGAATATTTGATCAAGGAATACCGGCTCGGTCAGGTGATCATCGGAGATGAGGTGCTGATCGGGGCAAATACGACGATTTTGCCCGGGATTACGATAGGAGACGGGGCGGTGGTCGCCGCCGGCTCGGTGGTGCATAAAAATGTTCCTCCCGGCGCCTTTGTAGGCGGTAATCCGCTGCGGGAGCTGGGCGGGACTAAATAACTATTTTTCCCATTCGATTTAGCTGGCCTAAAAGCCCGAGACCCTAGTGGTTTCGGGCTTTTATGTGCAAGCGACAGCGGGCAGGAAATTGGGGTAACTAGTGGTATCCGTTGAAATGAACTACATAATCCGGTATCGTTGAATGGTCAGTTAACTACAAAGGGGGAGTGGCCATGGTGGCGCGGCAGAAGGAAAGGTTGCCGCAGCTTGACATTTTCCGGGCTATTGCTATTCTTGGTGTTCTTCATGTGCATGCCACATCATACGCTGCCGGTGTTCAGGCCTTGGATTCGCCTTATTATTTTATACTGAATTTTGCAAACATTTTTTTCAAGTATGGAACACCGTCGTTTATTTTTCTTAGCAGCTTTGTGCTGTTCTACAACTATTACGACAGGCCGTTGAATCGGGAACTGGTAAGCCGTTTTTATGGAAAGAGACTGGGCTACATTTTGCTGCCCTATGTGGTTATCTCAATTGGGTATTTTGTGGTGTCCCAACAGGTCAACGGTTTGCTGGGGCAGCCGCTGATGGAGCAATTGACCAGCTTTGTGGGTAAGCTGCTGACAGGCTCGGTCTACACCCATTTATATTTTGTGTTTATCAGTGTGCAATTTTACATCCTGTTTCCGTTTATACTGAAGCTGCTGCAGTCTTCACGTTTTGTGGTGCGCTGGGCGATCCCGATCGGGCTTGCGCTGCAATGGATTTTTATTTTCTTGAATAAATATGAATGGCAGATTCCGAATAAAGGAAGTTACGCTATTTCGTATCTGGCTTATTATATGATGGGAGCTTTTGTCGCTTTGCATTTCGATAAGTTCAGAGGCTGGTTGAAGTCGTCGTGGAGGAAAATGTCTGCCGATCAGAAAAGATGGACCTTTCTCTTATGGGGCTACTGGCTGATCGTATCGTTGTTTCATGTGACACTCTGGTATTATGGCCGGCATGATGACATTTGGGTCAATTCGTTATGGTATGAGCTGCTGTGGAATGTGCATACGATGCTGTCGTCGCTGGTGCTGCTGCAGGCCGCATTCCGCCTGTACGATCAGGCGTCACAGCGCGTGGTAACTTTCCTGATCAGGCTTGGAGAGGCCTCCTTTGCGATCTATCTGGTGCATCCGCTGATTTTGGCCATATACCGTCGCTTCCGTTATTATATTCCCATCGACTCCTTCACCTATGTGGTCTGGATTTGGGGCGGGCTGCTTGCGGCGCTGTTCATGACCTGGTTCATCGTCGTTTGCGCCTTCAGATATGTTCCGTTTGTGAGATTCTTTCTGGGAAGTGTGCCGAAATCATATCTGGCTGTGGGGAAAATCAAACAAAGGCATGTTACGGGCCTGACCCAAAAGGCTGATGTGTGACAGATGGGGTTGGCAAAATGGCTGTACGGGTAATCCTATACCCGCATGGCTTTTTTTGTTATATGGTCGTAAAGTGCCTGGGCAAGGGTAGTTTGACGGGCGCCTGGGCGGCGTGTTAATATATTATGCATACTTTAGTTTGTTAGCACTTTACCATAATAAAGAGTATGATAATCAAGCTATCGGGGTGAAATGATATATGTCCAAACCGAAAGGTTTTGAAAAGCCGGTCGGCGTCAGGGATTACCTGCCGCGTGCGGTCAGCAAGCTGCGTGCCATTGAGCGCAACGTACTGGAATGCATGGAACGTTGGGGGTACCGGCAAATTATGACCCCCACGATGGAATATTACGATACGGTCGGGGTGGCCAGCTCCACCTCGGATCAGAAGCTTTTTAAGCTCCTTAACAACCGGGGCACGACACTCGTGCTGCGGGGGGATATGACGGCGCCAATCGCACGGGTCGTATCTTCTTTGTTGAAGGAAGAGGTATTGCCGCTGAGATTGTCCTACCACGCCAACGTGTTTCGCGCTATTGAGGAAGAAGCGGGCAGGGAGGCGGAATTTTTTCAAACAGGACTTGAGCTGGTCGGGGATGATTCGCCTGAAGCAGATGCTGAGGTGGTGGCCTTGGCGATTGCCTCGCTGCAGGCTGCGGGGGTACGTTCTTTCAAGATTGCAATGGGCCATGTAGGGTTCCTGAACGGACTGTTTGAGGAGATCATTCCGGGCCGAGCAAAAGAGCAGGAGGAGCTGAAGGAGCTGCTGCTGAAGAGGGACGTGGTTGGTTACCGGGCGGCTATAGGCGGGCTGGATATTAGCCGGGATCACTTGAGCAAGCTGGAATCGATATTAAGACTGCGCGGTGGCAAGGAAATCTGCGAGCAGGCCGAGGCGCTCAGTATGGAGCCGCAGGCATTGTCCTCCATTTCCCACCTGTGCAAGGTGTGGGAGGTGCTGGAAGCCTACGGTGTGGCTGAGCATGTGCTGATTGATTTGACGATGATCGGGGATTTCTCCTATTATACGGGCATGACTTTTGAAGGTTATGCAGGTGAAATCGGTTCGCCTGTGTGCAGCGGAGGGCGGTACGATAATCTTCTTCAGCAGTTCGGACGCGCCGTTCCCGCCACAGGCTTCGCACTGAAGACGAACCGGATCGTGGATGGCATCGAAGGCATTCAGACGCCTGTTAAGCTTCCTGTTTTGATCAGGTATGACGAATCAGGACGTAAGGAAGCCTTTCAAAAAGCGGCCGAGCTTCGCTCGGCAGGAAATACCGTGGTTACCCGGCTTATTGGAGGCAGGGAGCCTTCTGGTGGAGAACCAATGTACGAAGCCGTTTACACATACAAATCGGGCGCGACGGCTCCCGGCATTCTGTAACAGGATAGAGGAGGATCTCGTCATGACAGACAGGCTGAAGGTGGCGATGCCCAAAGGGCGTATCTATAAGCAGGCATCCAAATTGCTGCGCGAAGCGGGTGTGCCGATCCCGCCCGATGTGGATGACACGCGCAAGCTGGTCATTCCCTTGCCGGAGCTGGGCATGGAATTTATTATGGCCAAACCCGTCGATGTCCCAACCTATGTGGAATACGGGGCGGCGGATATCGGTATTGTGGGTAAGGATGTGCTGCTGGAAGAGAGCAAGGATGTGTATGAACTGCTGGATCTTGAGATTGCCCGCTGCCGCATGTCTGTGATCGGACTGCCGGATTGGCAGCCGGGGATTCATCAGCGCGTGGCGACGAAGTATCCGCGTGTAGCGTCCCAATACTTCAGGGAGCAGGGCCAGCAGGTTGAGGTGATCAAGCTGAACGGATCGATAGAGCTGGCTCCGCTGATCGGTCTTGCGGACCGTATCGTGGATATGGTCGAGACCGGACAGACGCTGCGGGAGAATGGACTGATCGAGCAGACCCGTATTTTGGATATTACAAGCAGGCTGATTGCTAACCGGGTCAGCTACCGTATGAAAAACACGGCGATTCAGGAGCTGTGTGACCGGCTTCAGCATGTCATTCCGGGCAAGGCCGTTCAGCAGCAGGGAGGGAGCAGAGCATGAAAATTGTATCCGCGCGTGATTTCCGGCTTCAGCGAGAGGTTGATTACGGAACCGCAGAACAGAATCAGGCCGTTAAAGATATTATTCGCGGTATACGAACCGAGGGTGACACTGCGCTGCTTCGTTATACGGAAGCCTTCGATAGGGTGAAACTGTCGCCACAGGATTTGCGCATTACCCCGGATGAGCTGCAGGCGGCTTATAGTCAGGTTGAGCCGTCCTTTCTGGAGGCGATTCGCGCTGCAGCGGTCAATATCCGGGAATTTCATATGAAGCAAAGACGCGCTTCCTGGATGGATCTGCAGGAGGATGGAAGTGTGCTTGGCCAGATCATCCGCCCGCTTCAACGTGTCGGTGTATATGTTCCTGGCGGTAAAGCCGCTTATCCTTCCTCGGTGCTGATGAATGTCATCCCAGCCCAGGTTGCTGGCGTTCCTGAGATCGTCATGGTTACTCCGCCAGCAACGGGCGGCAAGGCCGGAATCGACCCCTATACCCTTGTGGCTGCGGCCGAAGCGGGGGTAACGGAGGCCTACCGGATCGGCGGTGCACAAGCGATTGCGGCATTGGCCTACGGGACGGAGACCATCAAGCCGGTCGATAAAGTATGCGGTCCGGGCAATATTTATGTGGCACTCGCCAAGAAAGAGGTATATGGCGTTGTCGATATTGACAGCATCGCGGGCCCAAGCGAAATTGTCGTGCTCGCGGACGACACGGCCAATCCGGCTTATGTGGCGGCCGACCTGCTTTCCCAGGCGGAGCATGACGAAATGGCTTCAGCCATACTGATTACTCCTTCGCGCCCTCTGGCGGAGGCTGCAGCCGAGGAGGTACGGAAGCAGCTTGCCGAATTGCCGCGCAGGGAGATTGCGTCGGCCTCCATCGAACAGTATGGAGCCATTATTGTGACGGAAACGCTGGAGGAGGGCATTGAGGTCGTCAATCGGCTCGCTCCAGAGCATCTGGAGCTGATGGTGGAGAATCCGATGGCTTATGCGGGTCTGGTTGAAAATGCGGGCGCCATCTTCCTGGGGGCGTACAGCTCGGAGCCGGTAGGTGATTATTTTGCCGGACCGAATCATATCATCCCGACGAACGGTACAGCGAGATTCTCTTCGCCGGTGGATGTGGACGATTTTATTAAGAAATCCAGCATGATTTATTACAGCAAGGAGGCCCTTTTCAAAAATGGCGCGGCGATCATGGAGCTGGCCCGTCATGAAGGCCTGGAAGGTCATGCGCGGGCGATCGAGGTCAGGCTGAAAAACGAGGGAGAGGCGGAATAAGGGATGAACAACAGAGATCACGGACAGGCACGCTCGGCGGAGGTCAGCCGCAGGACGAACGAAACAGACATCCAGCTTGCATTTGCGGTGGACGGAACAGGGAAGTCGGAGATCGAAACGGATGTGCCTTTTCTGAATCATATGCTCGACCTGTTCGCCAAGCACGGCCAATTCGACCTGAAGGTGGACGCCAAAGGAGATATCGAGATCGATGATCATCACACCGTGGAGGATATCGGTATCTGTCTGGGACAGACGCTGCTGCAAGCCTTGGGCGACAAAAAAGGCATCAAACGGTACGCCAGCGTCTTTGTGCCCATGGATGAAGCGTTGGCGCAGGTCGTCATTGACCTGAGCAACCGTCCGCATTTTGAATACCGTGCACAGTATCCTTCCCAGCAGGTGGGCAGCTTCTCGACCGAGCTGGTGCATGAATTTCTGTGGAAGCTCGCGCTGGAAGGACGGATGACGCTGCATGTCATCGTTCATTACGGTCAGAACACCCACCATATGATCGAGGCGATATTCAAAGCGCTCGGCCGCGCCCTTGACGAGGCGACTAGCATTGATCCTCGTGTGACAGGAGTGCCTTCTACGAAAGGGGTGCTGTAATTCATGGCGATTGCGATTGTGGATTACGGCAGGGGTAATCTGCACAGTGTCAGCAAGGCGGTGGAGCGTCTCGGATATGAGGCGCTGGTCACGAGTGATGAGCGTGAAATCCGGAGCGCTGACGGTGTGATCCTGCCAGGTGTCGGCGCCTTCGGTGATGCGATGGAGCATCTGCGGCGCGGCGGTCTTGACCATGTCGTCAAGGACGCGGCAGCCGCAGGGCAGCCGCTGCTGGGCGTATGTCTCGGCATGCAGCTACTATTCACGATCGGAGAGGAATATGGCGAGCATGAAGGGCTCGATATTCTACAGGGAGCCGTCGTTCGCTTCCCTTCCGCTGCGGGCTTGAAGGTGCCACACATGGGCTGGAACCGGCTCTTTTTCTCACAGGAGGATCATCCGCTGTTCGCGGGACTCGAAGAGGGTCATGTCTATTTTGTCCATTCTTATCACGCCAAGACGGAACAGGCCTCCGATCTGCTGGCGGTAACGGATTACGGCGGTCCGGTCACGGCGATTGTCGGTAGAGGTCCGGTATTTGGCATGCAGTTTCACCCCGAGAAGAGCGGCCAATTGGGCATGAAGCTGCTTGGCAATTTTCTGGCATTGACGGGGGCTGTACGGATACAAGAAGAGCAGAACTCATAATACCGCTTATTACAGCATATAAGGAGGCAATCATGTTTACGATCTATCCTGCCATTGATATACGGGACGGTAAGTGTGTGCGGCTGATCCAGGGAGATTACAACCGTGAAACGGTCTATAACGATAACCCGCTTGAAGTTGCGCGTGAATGGGAGCGGCTTGGTGGAGCCTACATCCACTTGGTGGATCTGGATGGTGCCAAGGCCGGGCATCCGGTCAACGATAAGCTTATTGGGGAAATTGCTGCAGCGGTCGGAGTTCCTGTCCAAGTGGGCGGCGGCTTGCGCACACGCAGCGATGTGGAACGGCTGCTGTCCCTGGGGGTAAGCCGCGTCATCCTTGGTACAGCCGCGATCGAGGACCGGGCATTCACGGAAGAGGTGCTCGGGGCGTACGGAGACTGTGTTGCGATCGGGCTGGATGCCCGCAATGGGTATGTGGCGACCAGGGGTTGGCTGGAAACCTCGGAGGTGAAAGCAGAAGAGCTCGCGCTTGAGCTCGCCGCTAAGGGGGCGGAAACCTTCATTTTCACGGATATATCGAGGGACGGCATGATGCAGGGGCCAAATGTGGAGGCGATCCGTTCCCTTGCAAAAACGAGTGGCCGCACGGTCATTGCATCAGGAGGAGTCAGCGTGATGGATGACCTGCTGAAGCTGTCTGCTCATGCGCAGGAAGGCATCGGCGGGGCGATTGTGGGCAAGGCGCTGTATACAGGCAGCATCAACCTGCAGGAGGCGGTTAGCGTCATAGCGGCGGCAGCCCGTTAATTTGAACAGGGAGGGGTGGCTCAGCGATGCTGGCGAAACGGATTATACCGTGTCTGGACGTGAAGGATGGACGGGTGGTTAAAGGTGTGAATTTTGTGAATCTGCGCGATGCGGGCGATCCTGTGGAGCTGGCTGCTCTGTATGATCGTGAAGGCGCCGACGAGATTGTGTTTCTGGATATCTCGGCGTCCGTCGAAGGCCGGGCGACCATGGAAGAGGTCGTTCGTCAAACCGCCGGAGAGATTACGATTCCGTTCACGGTGGGTGGAGGAATCTCCCGTGTGGATGATATGAAACGGATTTTGCGGGCAGGTGCCGACAAGATTGGCATGAACACGGCGGCTGTCCTCAATCCGCAGTTGATTACGGACGGGGCGCGCAGCTTCGGCTCCCAATGCGTCGTTGTAGCCATTGACGCAAAATATAACAAGGCGTGGGGCGAGTGGGAAGTGTACACCCACGGCGGCAGAACTCCTTCCGGTATCCGCGCGCTGGCCTGGGCCAAGGATGCGGAGCGGCTGGGGGCCGGAGAGATTTTGCTCACCAGTATGGATGCGGACGGAACGAAGGACGGTTTTGATCTGCAGCTTACCTCCGCCATTGTAGATGTGGTCGGCATCCCGGTTATCGCATCCGGTGGAGCGGGGCGGAAGGAGCATTTCTATGATGTGTTTACCGAAGGGAAAGCGGATGCGGGCCTGGCTGCAACCATCTTTCATTACAAAGAAATCGCGATTCCTGAATTGAAGCGTGATTTGAAGGACAGAGGAGTGGAGATACGATGAGTGACGAGATACAGCAGGAGCTTTCGCTGGAGCAGCTTCTTGAAAATATCCGTTGGGACAGCTTGGGGCTGGTGCCGGCAATTGTGCAGCATGCGGCCACGGGACAGGTGCTGACGCTGGCTTATATGAATGAGGAATCGCTAAAGCGGTCTCTGGCAACCGGACAAACCTGGTTCTGGTCCCGCTCCAGACAGGAGCTGTGGAACAAGGGGGCCACTTCCGGCAATACGCAGCAGATCGTTCGGATGAGCCTGGATTGTGACGGAGACAGTCTGGTAGTTCAGGTGAATCCGCAGGGACCTGCCTGCCATACGGGAGAAGAGACTTGCTTTTACCGTGATATTGCTGTTGGTACCGATCAGGCGCTGAAAAAGGCGGCAGACTCTCACAACGGGCGGTTCGCGGTGCTGGCGGAGCTGGAGGCGGTGATCGCAGAGCGTGAGCGGACCCGTCCGGAGGGAGCATATACGACGTATCTGTTTGACAAGGGCGTTGATAAAATTCTGAAAAAAGTTGGGGAAGAGGCTTCCGAAACCATTATTGCCGCCAAAAATAAAGATAATGATGAGCTGCGGCTTGAGGTCAGCGATCTGATCTACCATCTGCTGGTGCTGCTGCAGGAGCGGAAGCTGCCGCTTGACGACATCATGGCCGAGCTAAGCCGTAGGCATGAACGGCCGCGCAGGGATTAGTGGCAGGTTTTCCATCATTTTTGCAGAGGAGCAACGTGTATGCATATTGATTACCACACGCACCATGCCCGCTGCGGACATGCGTCCGGCAGTCTTGAGGAATATGTTCAGCAGGGAATCCGGCTTGGGCTGGATCAGTTGGGCCTGTCTGACCATATGCCGCTTCTGCATGTCAATCCGGCTGACTATTATCCCGAGATGGCCATGGCGATGGAGGAGCTCCCGCGTTATGTGGAAGAATGCCTGAAGCTGAAGGAGCGGTACCGCGGTCAGATTGATATCCGCATCGGTCTGGAAGGAGACTACATCGAGGGCTGGGAACAGCAGATTGGGGATATTGTTGCGGCTTATCCGTGGGACTATATCATCGGCTCGGTGCATTTTCTGGGCGAATGGGATGTGACGGATTTTCGTCAGGTGCATCATTGGGAAGGCAAGGATGTGCTGAGCGTATACCGTACATACTATGAGGCCGTAGCCAAAGCCGCCGCCACCGGCTTTTACGATATTATGGGGCATTTGGATGTGATTAAAAGATTTGGGCACAAGCCTGCTCCGGAACAGGAGGCAGAGCTACGCATGCTGGAAGCTGACGCCTTGGCGGCTGTGGCCCGCAGCGGCCGCGCCATGGAGCTGAACGCCTCCGGCCTGTCCAAGCCATGCGCGGAAATGTTCCCGAGCCTGCGTATGCTCGAAGAAGCGTACCGTCTCGGTATCCCTGTAACCGTGGGTTCTGACGCGCATCAGCCGGAAAAGCTGTCAGAGCATCTGGAGCAGGCCCGCGAGCTGCTGTATGAAGTCGGCTTCCGTGAGCTGGCTGTGTTTGAAGGACGAGAGCGTGCAAGCGTCAAATTAACGGTATAATATCCATTTAAGCTGGCCGTTTCTATGCATGGCTGGCTATTTTCATATACAGGCAAGGAAAGGTATAATAAATAACAAACCATACGAACAATAGCGCTTGGTTTAGAACGTTGGAGACCGTAAAGGTGCCGAAGGGGGAAAGCGATGCAACAGTCTTTGCGTATTTTTTCCGGGTCTTCGAATCCGCTGCTTGCCCGCAACATGTGTGATCAGCTTGGAGTAGAGCTGGGCCGTATCAAGCTGTCCCGTTTCAAAAGCGGTGAGGTCTATGTGCATTATGAGGAGAGCATTCGGAATTGTGACGTTTTTCTTGTGCAGTCCTTGGCTCACCCCATCAATGAATTGTTCGTAGAGTTGCTGGTAATGATCGATGCAGCCAAACGTGCATCGGCACGTACCATCAATATTATTATTCCCTATTACGGTTATGCCCGCCAGGAGCGCAAGTCGGCACCTCGCGAACCGATTTCCGCTAAAATGCTGGCTGATGTGCTGACAACGGTCGGAGCTTCACGTGTGGTCGCGCTGGATCTGCACGCAGCGGCTATTCAGGGCTTTTTCAATATTCCGGTGGATCACTTGACTGCGCTGGATCTGATCAGCGAATATCTGCGCACGCGCAGCATCGAGAAGCCTGTCATCGTATCACCGGACGCGGGCAGGGCATCCATGGCGGAGAAGCTGGCGAACCGTATGGACTCGCCTTTTTCCATCATGATTAAGAAAAGACCAGCCCACAACGAATCTGTCATTACACATGTTATAGGCGATGTGGAGGGCAGAACGCCAATTATTATTGAAGATTTAATTGATACCGGTTCCACTATTATTAATGTGGTCGAGGGGCTGAAGGAAAAAGGGGCAGCAGAAGCGATCGTATGCGCAACCCATGGCTTGTTCTCCGGCTCCGCGTTGGAGAAGCTGAAGCATCCTTATATCCGTGAGATTGTCATCACCGATTCCATCCAACTGCCAGCCCAGGTTCCGGCCGGCCTTACGGTGCTTTCCGTCGCACCGATGCTCGCCCGCGCTGTTCGTATCATTGTGGAGGGCGGATCTATCGCAACTTTATTCAGGGACGCAGGCATATAAGCCTGCGTCTTTGAGTTGCGGTTGAATGAAACGGAGTGGGTTAATTTGCTGAAAACAAGCTTTTTAAATGGATGAGCAGGGGTTGAAACTTATGTTATAATGTATGGGTTCAATAGGAAGTTAAAGGAGGTGCCTTTGTTGTTATGAAAGGCAAAAACCTGCGGGTTACGGACACTCGCCCCAATATTATTGCCCTGCGTCTTGACGCGTCTTTTTTCTTTGAGAGAGCCGTCCGCTCGCTGGATCGCAATCATTATGACAAGGCATTGAAATATTTTCGCAAGGCTGTGGAATATGAACCGGATAATCCTGTGAATCATTGCAATTTGGCGGGTATATTATCTGAGATGGGGGATTACCAAGGGTCCAATGATATCTTGGAATCCGTTCTGAAGAATGTCAAGCCGTCGATGACGGAATGCTATTTCTATATGGCTAATAACTATGCCAACATGGAACAGTTCGAGGCGGCCGAGAAGGCGCTTGTAACCTACCTTGAAGAAGATGAGGAAGGCCATTTTCTGGAGGAAGCGGAAGATATGATGGAGCTGCTCTATTATGAGCTGGACCGCCCAACCAAGCTGAACCGCATCAAGGCGCGGCAGGGAGCGGTCGAGCATGATCAGGCCCGCATGCTTCTTGAAGAAGGCAAGTTCGCACAGGCCGCAAAGCTATTGGAGCAGATTTCAGGCGACCAGCCCGAGCTGCTGGCTGCCCGCAACAACCTGGCTCTTTCCTATTATTACATGGGGATGTTCGAGAAGGCGAAGGAGACCATCATGCAGGTATTGCAGGACGAACCGGGCAACCTGCATGCCCTCTGCAATTTGGCTATTTTTTACCAAAATGAGGGCGGCGGCCCGCATCTGGATGAACTGATGGCTAGCCTGGCGGTTATCGTACCTTTCCAACAGGATCAGGTATTCAAGCTGGGGACGACGATGGGCATCATGGGGCGCCATGAGGAGGCCTACAAGCATTTTCACCGGTTGTTGAAGGACAGCGAGAACAAGGAGGATGCGTCCTTGTATCACTATGCGGCCGTAGCCGCCAGCAACACGGGACGGTACGCTGAGGCGAAGCGGCTGTGGCAGTATGTGAAGAAGCTCGACCCAGTCTCGGAGACACCGCGATTTTATTTGTCCCGGCTGGATGAGCTCAGCCGTAAGGGCCAGTTGATGGAGAAGCTTAGCTATCACTATCATTTGCCCTTTAATGAGCAATTCAAGCTGTGGGAGAAATACGGGAGTCGCAGTGTGCCGGAAGAAATGAAGAAGGACCCGCTTGTCCGGTCTTCGTTCTTCTGGGCGCTCCGTCACGGAGACGATGCCACGAAAACCCAGGTCATTCAAGCCCTGGCGCTGATTGGTGACGAAGAAGTGCGGGAAGCGCTCGGACTGTTCATTGTCGACCTGACGCAGAATCCGGGCTTGAGGGAACAGGCGAGAGCGGTTTTGCGGAGGATGGACGGTCAACAGGCGGACGTGCTTGTAACCATGCCTGCCGTACCGACGGCAGAACAATACGTGGAGTTGAGAGCGGCTGCTGCCGATCCGCAGATGCAAGCCGTGCTGGATAAAGCATTTTCTATGATGGGCAAGCGTTATGATATCGCTCAGCATCATGATCTGAGAGAGCTGTGGCTGGAGTATCTGGAGCGGATCGGCACGGAGGGCTTTACCATTCAGCATGTGGATGGCTGGGCGGCGGCGCTGGAGTATTTGACGGCCAAAATGCATCGTAAACAGGCAACCTACAGGGAGATTGCCGGCCGGTACGGGATATCAGTATCCACCGTCAGCCGGTACGCCCGCCAGATTGATAGTGTGTGCGGGATTAAGCAAAAAATCGCTCAGCGTCTCCCTTCTTTTACTGAGAAAGTATAAATATACAAAAAATCTCTGGAGGAGGTACTCCCTATGTATAAATCCATTATCATCGGAACAGGTCCAGCAGGATATACAGCTGCCATCTATCTGGCACGCGCCAACATGAATCCCCTTGTCATTGAAGGCATGCAGCCTGGAGGACAGCTTACGACCACGACTGACATCGAAAACTTCCCCGGATTTCCTGAAGGCATTATGGGACCGGAGTTAATGGACAACATGCGCAAGCAGGCTGAACGCTTCGGCGCGGAGTTCAAATCCGGCTGGGTGGAGGAAGTGGATTTCAGCAAACGTCCCTTCCAAGTAACGGTAGAAGGACAGGGTGTGCTGGAAGCGGAGTCTATCATTATCGCGACGGGTGCATCCGCCAAGTATTTGGGAGTCCCCGGCGAGCAGGAAAATGTGGGGCGTGGGGTCAGCACCTGTGCGACCTGCGACGGCTTTTTCTTCCGCAACAAGAAGATCGTGGTGATCGGCGGCGGCGATTCCGCCATGGAGGAAGCGAGCTTCCTGACACGTTTTGCTTCCTCGGTAACACTGGTTCACCGTCGCGAGGAACTGCGCGCTTCCAAAATCATGCAGGACCGTGCCAGGGAAAACGAAAAAATCCACTGGGCGCTTAACCGTACACCCGTTGAAGTCGTTGCGGGCGACAATGGGGTAAAAGGATTGAAGGTGCTTAATAACCAAACGGGCCAGGAGGAGCTGATTGAAGCGGACGGCGTCTTCGTGGCGATCGGCCATACGCCGAATACAGGCTTCTTGGGCGGACAAATTACGACCGATGATCACGGCTATATTGAAGTGAAGCCAGGAACAACCGAGACGAATATCCCGGGCGTTTTTGCCTGCGGCGACGTGCAGGACAACCGCTACCGTCAGGCCATTAGTGCGGCTGGCACAGGCTGTATGGCAGCGATGGATGCGGAGAAATTCCTCGAAGGCAGCGTTGTGCACGACTGGAGTGAAACGCTCGATAAGTAACCTGAGGGCATATTCCGTGTGCAGCGGATGCCGTCACCAAGAGCATCCGCGCAGCTTTGTTGCGCGGGTGCTTTTTTTCAGGATCGGGAACGAAAAAGGATTCACAAAATTTCACTGAAAATCACGTGCCGTCGCAAGCCCTGAGCGGGTTCCGTGCCTTGACCGGATGGGGACGTTCGCTTATAGTTGGATACGAGACTTACGATATGGAACCATCGTTTGCCGGTACCGTAAGATAGACCGGGAACTATTATATGTATAGAAAAAGGTGGCTTGTAACATGTCTGAAAGCATCTATGTTGGCGTGGATCTTGGCGGTACCACGATTAAAGTCGGTATTTGCAACGCGGAAGGGCAGCTTTTGCATACCTATGAAGGGCCCACACAAACTGATCAGGGTGTGGACACCGTCTTGGGTAATATCGAGAAGTACGTGAGACTTATTGTTGAGCAATCTTCATACAGCTGGGAACAACTCCAGGGGGTAGGCGCCGGTATTGCGGGTTTTCTGAACGTGCGTGACGGAGTTGTCGTGCTTGCGCCGAATATAGGCTTTCGGGACGTGCCGATTCAAGCCATATTGGAAGAACGGCTTGGCAAGCCGGTCAAAATTGATAACGATGCCAACGTAGCTGCTCTGGGTGAAGCCTGGGCTGGCGCCGGCAAAGGCGTGGAGCATTGTGTATGCTTCACGCTGGGGACGGGTGTAGGCGGGGGTATTATTATGAATGGTAAAATTTATCAGGGTTTTTCTGGCATGGCGGGCGAGGTCGGGCATATCTCCGTTGTGCCGGATCTGGAAGCGATTCAATGCGGCTGCGGCAAAATGGGCTGTCTGGAGACAGTCTCCTCAGCCACGGGGATCATCCGTATGGCTAACGATGCGGTGGAGCGGGGCGACCGTACATCTCTTGCAGCAGTGGATAAAATTGCGGCCAAGGACGTGTTTGACGCAGCAAAGTCGGGTGATGAGGTGTCATTGCGCATTATCGGGCGGGCTGCCTTTTATCTGGGCAAAGCCCTGGCAACGACGGCCGCTCTCTTAAATCCGGAAATGTACATTGTAGGCGGAGGCGTATCCAAGGCAGGAGATATTCTGTTCGACGAGCTGCGGCAGGTGTTCGCCAAGCTGACACCGGAGCCGCTGCAGCGCGGCATGTCCATTGTGCCTGCTACGCTGGGCAACGACGCGGGGATCGTCGGGGCAGCCGGGCTGATCCTGCGGTCTTAGTGTCCGAATTATAATTTTGGATTACGGGAAGGGGAAAAAAGGAACATGTCGGAACATAATAATACGGCACCTTCGGCAGGTGCAACGTTGATTATTATTACAGGGATGTCCGGAGCGGGCAAGACGATTGCCGTACAGAGCCTGGAAGATCTTGGTTTCTTTTGCGTTGATAATCTGCCGCCTGTCCTGATTCCCAAATTTGCGGAACTGATTGAGCAATCCAATGGCAAAATCGGCAAAGTGGCGCTGGTGATCGATTTGCGCGGCCGGGAGTTTTTTACAGCCCTTTCGGAATCCTTGAATTTCATTAAAGATCATTTCACGATTCGTTGTGAGATTCTTTTCTTGGATGCCAACGATAGCGTGCTGGTTCAGCGTTATAAAGAGAGCCGCCGTCGTCATCCGCTTGCACCGGACGGCATGCCGCTCGATGGAATCCGGCTGGAGCGCAAGCTGCTGGAAGATCTCAAGAACTCGGCTACACAGGTCATTAACACCAGCACGATGAAGCCTTCCGTATTGAAAGAGCGCATTATATCCAGGTTTTCTCATTTGGAAAGCAGTCTGCTCTCCATTAATATCATGTCCTTCGGCTTTAAATACGGTATTCCTATTGATGCAGACCTGGTATTTGATGTGCGTTTTCTGCCGAATCCGCATTATGTTGAGGCGCTACGGCCGAATACCGGGCAAGATAGTGACGTATATGAATATGTAATGAAGTGGCCGGAAACCCAGACCTTTCTGACCAAGCTGCTGGATATGCTGCATTTTCTGATACCGCAGTACCGCAAGGAAGGCAAGAGTCAGGTCATTATCGGTATAGGATGCACGGGAGGCAAGCACCGGTCGGTGGCCATCTCCGAATATCTTGGTAAAATGCTTGGAACGAGTGAAACGGAGGCCGTTACTGTAAGCCACCGGGACGCGGATCGGGATCGGCATTGACATAGAGGTGAAATTATGAAATTAGCGGGACCAAAGCTAGAGCGTCCACGCATTGTCGTGATGGGCGGTGGGACGGGATTGTCCGTCATGCTGCGGGGATTAAAGCAAAAGCCGCTGGATATTACGGCGATCGTGACCGTTGCTGACGACGGGGGAAGCTCCGGTATTCTGCGCAGTGAGCTGCAAATGCCGCCGCCGGGAGATATTCGCAACGTGTTGACGGCGCTTGCCGATGTCGAGCCGCTGATGGCGGATCTGCTTAAATATCGCTTCAGCTCAGGCGCAGGGCTGGCCGGGCACAGTCTGGGTAATCTGATCTTGGCGGCCATGACCGATATTTCAGGTGATTTTGTTACAGGTGTGCGTGAGCTGAGCCGGGTATTTGCTGTGCGCGGACGGGTTCTGCCTGCTGCGGGGGAAGCGGTGGTGCTGCATGCGGAAATGGAAGACGGAAGTGTGGTCACAGGCGAGTCCAAGATACCGGAAGCGGGTGGCCGCATCAAACGGGTTTTCCTTGAACCGACTCACGTGGAGCCGTTGCCTGAGGCGGTCGAAGCCATTCAGCATGCAGACGCCATTTTGATTGGACCGGGAAGTCTTTATACGAGCATTCTGCCTAACCTGCTTGTACCTAAGCTGGCCGAAGCGGTCGTAGCTTCGCAGGCGGTCAAAATTTTCGTGTGCAATGTGATGACACAACCCGGGGAAACGGACAATTATAGTGTAGGGGACCATCTGCAGGCTGTTTACGAGCACGTGGGCCATCAGTTATTTGATTATGTGATCGTCAATGACGGTGATATTCCGGCCCAGGTACTGGATAAATATGCGGAGCAAGGCGCGAGACCCGTCCAGTTAGATCTGGATTCGGTGACCGGACAGGGCTATAAAGTGGTAGCTGATACACTGGTCCTGTTCAAAACGTATTTAAGGCATGATGCCGATAAGCTAAGTCAGCACATTTATCAGCTCGTGCAAAACTGGGTATTAAGAAGGAGGTGAGTCCCTTGTCTTTTGCGGCTCAAACCAAGAAGGAGCTGACCATGATCGAAGGCCAGCCCTGCTGCGAGAAGGCCGAGCTGTCGGCGTTGATCCGGATGCTTGGCTCCGTGCAGGTATCGAATAAAAAAGTGGTTCTAGACATTTCCACTGAAAACGCCGCGATCGCAAGGCGCATTTACTCCTTCGTCAAAAAGCATTTTCAAGTGCACACCGAACTGCTGGTCCGCAAGAAAATGCGGCTTAAGAAAAACAATGTATACATTGTCCGCATTCCGGAACGGGTTCAAGAAATTTTGAAGGAGCTTCACATCGTGACGGAGGGGTTTCTGTTTACGGACGGGATTAATCCGGCAATAATTCGGAAAAACTGTTGTAAGCGAGCTTATCTCCGGGGAGCGTTCATGGCTGGAGGTTCGGTCAATAATCCGGAGGGGTCATCCTATCATTTGGAAATCGCTTCGATGTATGAAGAACACTGCCAGGCTCTGGTGGATCTCGCGAACGAGTTTCATTTGAATGCCCGTTGTATTGAACGGAAGAAGGGCTTCATCCTTTACATTAAGGAAGGCGAGAAAATCATTGAGCTCCTAAGCATTATCGGCGCCCACCAGGCTTTGTTCAAGTTTGAGGATGTGCGCATCATGCGTGATATGCGGAATTCGGTCAATCGGATTGTCAACTGTGAAACCGCGAATCTCAACAAGACAATCGGAGCGGCGGTCCGTCAGATCGAAAATATCAAGCTGCTGCAGAAGGAGGTCGGGCTGGACACTCTGCCGGACAAACTTCGTGAAGTGGCTGAAATCCGCCTAGCCCATCCCGACATGAATCTGAAAGAGGTCGGTGAGCTGCTGAAAGGCACGGTCAGCAAATCCGGGGTAAACCATCGGCTGCGGAAGATTGATGAGCTGGCTGACAAGGTCCGGGCAGAGCGGGGAATGATTCTATAGCCCGCATGATGTATGACAGGCACGCATCCAGGAGGGGAGCCTGTTTTTTTCCTAGTTTATGATTCGGGTTGATGGTATAATGTGATAAATAAAATGGAATAAATGTGGTTTTAAATTCATTTGTCAATTTACTCATAAAGGGGGAGCCGTTTTTCATGACCAAACATCCGGTAGTTGTACGCTTGAAGACAGGCCTGCATGCAAGACCTGCTGCATTGTTCGTGCAGGAAGCCAATAAATATTCATCAGAAGTGTTTGTAGAGAAGGACGATAAGAAAGTAAATGCCAAGAGCATTATGGGCATTATGAGCCTGGCCATCAGCTCCGGCACCGAGATCTATGTCAGTGCAGAGGGTGCGGACGCAGAACAGGCTGTAAACGCTTTAGTTAGTCTGGTAAGCAAGGAAGAGCTGGAAAACCAGTAAAGAACGGTTGATTTAAAGCTAGAAGGTCCCTGGGAACAGGGACTTTTTTGTTGCCTGCAACTTTTTGGTTCCGGCTCCGTCTAGAGGGTACAATCGATTTCATGAAAAAACTACCATGAGGGAGCGGATACAAATGAAAGTGTGGGCAAAGACAGCTAGCGCAGTTATGTTGGCAGGAACCGTGTTTGTTGGTGGATTTGGAGGGTTGGGGTTGGGGGCCGACAGTGGCAGAGCGTATGCGGCTGAAGCCGTGAATGTGGTCCGAAATGTCATCAGCGTGAATGGTGTGGGCGAAATATCTGTAAGCCCGGATATTGCCTACCTGTCTATTGGAGTACAGACACAGGGTAAAACGGCGGTCGCCGCCCAGAAAGAGAACGCGCAGGCCATGGACAAGGTGAACAAGCTCCTCAAAGCAACATGGGGCATTAACGAAAAGGATATTCAGACGGTCCAGTTCTCCGTTCAGCCGAACTACAGCTACAGTGAAGAAGGCGGGCAGCAGCTCAAAGGGTATACGGCTTATCATACGCTCAGTGTAGCTTATCGTGATTTGTCCAAGATTGGGCAGTTGCTTGACGCAGCGGCTGGAGCGGGAGCCAACAGCATTGACAATGTCCGGTTCACGGTAGAGAATCCGGAGAAGTATGAAGAAGAAGTGATCGCCAAAGCGCTGGCCAATGCACAGATGAAAGCGAATGCGGTGGCAAAGGCGGCGAATCGCCAATTGGGCAGCCTGCTAAATGTATCATTGGAAAATGCCCAGCCGCCCGTATTTTATCAAGAGGTTGCTGTGTCTAAAGCCGCAGATTCCACAGGGGCCAACACTGCGGTAGAACCCGGGCAGATTACAGTGGATACCCGGTTGAGCGCGCAGTATGAAATGAACTGATTCCAGAGACAAAACCGCTAAGTCGGAAAATTTGTCAGGATTGTAACCAAGCTTGTAACATTTTCCGCCTCAGGATGTTTTATGATATGCCTCAGATGATCTTTTATCATCTTATCATCTTGTTATTCGCGCTTAAGGATCAGAGGAGGATATTGAACAATGAACAAACAGACAAAACGACTGGGTTCCCTGATGCTGGCTACTGCTGTAATCATCGGTGGCGCTACTGTATCTTTTTCCGATTTGCAGGCCGCTAGCAGCAAAACACAAACCGCTCAGCAAACCCAGGTTACCCTGAAATGGAACGGCAAGACTCTCCAAACGAAAGGGTTAATGATCAAAGGACAGACCTTGATTCCGGTAGCGGCTTTAAGGGATGATTTGAAGCTGCCGGTTGCCTATGATGCGTCCGAGAAAGCTTATACGATCGGCGCTAACTATAATAAGCTGATGATTACAACCGGGTATGACGAACCTTACGTCAACGTTAACGGAGTGCATACGAGCGATATGCAAGCCCAGATGATCAAAGGCAAGCTCTATATTCCCATCGGACACCTGAAGGCCTATCTCGGCATTGACGCGGCTTGGAATGCATCCGCCAAAACGGTCAGCATGACCAAAGGCCAGCTCAACTCCATCTCAATCAAAGCGGTAAGCCTGTCACAGGAAAAGACGGATACGATGAATTTTGATCTGAAGTATCCTCAGCTCACTGGCAGTCAGGCTGGCATCACTAAAATTAATGCCGTGCTGAAGCAACATGAGGAGAAGGTACTGGCAGACATCAAGAAGCAAATCAAAGAAATCGGAGATGCCACTGCGGACCGCCCATATGATTTTGAAAGCAATTATGCCGTGACGTACAACCGCGGAGGCTATATCAGCCTCATTATAGATGACTATTTCTACTATGGCGGCGCTCACGGCTCTACGGCCCGCATAGGATATACGTTCTCGCTGGCAGACGGCAAGCAGCTCGGACTTGGCGATGTGCTGAAGGCTAACCCGGATTATAAAAAAACGCTGAACAATAAGCTGCTCAAAAAAGTGCCGGCATCCAACGGATATTTGGGAGACTTTAAGGGGCTTTCGAATCAGCCGGATTTCTATGTTACCGGAAACGGTATCGTCATTTTCTTCCAGCAGTATGAGTATACCGCTTATGCGGCAGGCATTCCGGAGTTCCCGTTTGTTTATTCGGAGCTTCTCCCTGCAGGGGCCAAGCCATTCGGGAATTAAATAATCCCTGAGAAAAAGAAAATCCGTCCCATGTTCCTGCTCAGGAACGGGACGGATTTTTTTAATGGCTTATATAAAGACTTCGTTATCTTGCTTAGACTCCTTGTGCAGGAGTGCTGGAAATCACCTTATCGACCAGACCGTATTCCTTGGCTTCGTCGGCAGTCATGAAATAGTCGCGGTCGGTATCTTTCTCGATGCGATCGAGAGGCTGGCCGGTGCGTTCAGCCAGGATGCGGTTCAGCTTATCGCGCATTTTCAGAATGCGGCGTGCGCGGATTTCGATGTCTGTCGCCTGCCCTTGGGCACCGCCCAGAGGCTGATGAATCATGATCTCACTGTTCGGCAGGGCATAGCGTTTGCCTTTGGCGCCTGCATTCAGCAGGAATGCGCCCATGGAAGCGGCCATCCCTACACAGATGGTAGATACATCGGGTTTGATAAACTGCATCGTATCGAAAATCGCCATGCCGGCTGTGATGGAACCGCCGGGGCTGTTGATGTACAGGCTGATGTCTTTCTCCGGATCTTCCGCAGACAGAAACAGCATTTGCGCGATAATGGAGTTGGCGACAACGTCATTCACGTCGGACCCCAGGAAGATAATGCGGTCTTTCAGCAGTCTGGAGTAAATGTCATAGGCGCGCTCACCGCGGTTGGTTTGTTCAACGACCATAGGAATGTAGCTCACGTAAAACCCTCCTTTGAATATGTGCTAGGATATTGCAGTACCTGATACAGGTAAAGTCTCCATAATAAACTGTTACCGTATTAACCACATCATAAACAATTTCAAACGAAAAGTCAAAGAAAGTCAAACTATTGATGAAAAAAAAGAGCCTTCAGCGCTCTCGTTGGTTAAACATTATATAGATGGCGCGCCCGCGAGGAATCGAACCTCGATCTCAGGCTCCGGAGGCCTACGTCATATCCGTTGGACCACGGGCGCATATTCAAACATCTTTGAAATAGGACACAAAAACGATTATATGTGATGCCCCGTGAAAATGCAAGTTTTATTTCAATGGTCTGGCTGAGCACATTTACGCTAATAATAGCTGCTAATAACCCTTGCGCATAATCAATAGGAGGAATGAGAAATATAGCTTTTGGATACTTGCATGTGATGTAATAATTCGTTAAAATGATTGTGGGACTTAAAAAGTTAACCCGGGACGTTTTAAGACCAAGCAACTTAAAGCCACATTATAAAGGTGGGTATATGAACCAGTCGAAGTCTGCGGGGTGGAGAGCATGCGAAATATATTAGAAATTCAGAAGCAGCTTCTGCCAGATCTTACGGATGTATTGAAGAAAAGGTATACCATCCTGCATCAGATCATGCTGTCAGACGTCATTGGACGCAGAACGCTTGCGGCATCGCTACATATGACCGAACGTGTGCTGCGTGCTGAAACCGATCTTTTGAAAGCCCAGGGCCTTATAGAGATTGAGAGTATTGGCATGCGGGTTAGCGAAGCTGGCAGGGAACTGCTAGAGCAGCTTGAGCCCATTGCCAAAGAATTATTCGGATTGTCTTTGCTTGAAGACCAGATCCGTCAGGCGTATAACCTGCGCAAGGTAATCGTCGTGCCCGGTGATTCGGACACGTCACCGATGACCAAGCGGGAGTTAGGCCGGGCAGGAGCGAAGGCGCTGCTGGGCGTCATGGGGGATGAGGATATTGTCGCCGTTACGGGCGGTACCACCATTGCCGATGTAGCGGAGCACCTTACGACACCGTCAGGCGGACCGATGAAGGGCGGATGGTTTGTTCCGGCCCGTGGAGGCTTGGGTGAAAGCCTTGAAATGCAGGCCAACTCGATCGTGTCCAAGATGGCACGTAACGTAGGGGCGCAGTACAGACTGCTGCATGTGCCGGATCTTTTGAGCCAGGAGGCCTATGAGTCGCTTGTCCAGGATCATATGATTCAGGAAATTGTGGAGACGATCCGCAAGAGCCGGATTATCATCCACGGAATAGGCAACGCTGAGGAAATGGCGAAAAGGCGTAGGCTTGACCCGGATACAGTGGCGGACATTAAAGCTGAGGGAGCGGTGGCTGAATCTTTTGGCTACTATTTTAATCAGCAGGGTGTCGTTGTGCACCGGATGCTCACCATCGGGCTCCGTCTCGAGGACATTAAGCGGACAGAAATCGTGCTCGGCATCGCCGGGGGCGCAAGCAAGGCGGCGGCGATTCAGGCTGTGCTGCGATTCGGCCAGGAGGATATCCTCGTCATCGATGAAGCAGCGGCGGAAATCATCGCAAGCAATTGCTAATTCCTTTTCACGAAAACACTTTAATAATTGTTGTCTTGACAGGCCTAACCGCTTGTCTTGAATAAATAAAAATTACACAAAACTTGGGAGGAACTTACTCATGGTTAAAGTAGGTATTAACGGTTTTGGACGTATTGGCAGACTGGCTTTCCGTCGTATTCAAAATGTGGAAGGCATTGAAGTGGTAGCAATCAACGACTTGACTGATGCCAAAATGCTGGCTCATTTGCTGAAATATGATACAACTCAAGGTCGTTTCGATGGAGACGTTGAAGTACATGACGGCTTCTTCAAAGTGAACGGCAAAGAAGTTAAAGTTCTGGCTAACCGCAACCCTGAAGAGCTTCCTTGGGGCGAGCTGGGCGTTGACATCGTTCTGGAGTGCACAGGCTTCTTCACAACTAAAGAAGCAGCTGAAAAGCACCTGAAAGGCGGAGCTAAGAAAGTTGTAATCTCTGCTCCTGCTACAGGCGACATGAAAACGATCGTTTACAATGTAAACCACAACACACTGGACGGTTCCGAAACAGTAATCTCCGGTGCTTCCTGCACAACCAACTGCTTGGCTCCTATGGCTAAAACGCTGAACGACAAGTTCGGTATCGTGGAAGGTCTGATGACTACAATCCACGCTTACACAGGCGACCAAAACACACTTGACGCACCACATGCCAAAGGCGATTTCCGTCGTGCGCGTGCTGCTGCTGAGAACATCATCCCTAACACAACTGGTGCTGCTAAAGCAATCGGCCTCGTTATTCCTGAACTGCAAGGCAAATTGGACGGTGCTGCACAGCGCGTTCCGGTTGCGACGGGTTCCCTGACTGAGCTGGTGACTGTTCTGGAGAAAAGCGTAACTGTAGACGAAATCAACGCAGCTATGAAAGAAGCTTCCGATCCGGACACTTACGGATACACTGAGGACGAAATCGTATCTTCCGATATCAAAGGTATGACTTTCGGTTCCCTGTTCGATGCAACTCAAACAAAAGTACTGACTGTTGGCGACAAACAACTCGTTAAAACAGTAGCTTGGTACGACAACGAAATGTCCTACACAGCTCAATTGGTTCGTACCCTGGAGCATTTCGCGAAGCTGGCTAAGTAATAACGGCTTGGCGCTATGTAACCACATAGAGCGGAAACATACTACTGTTTCCGCTCTTTATATATGACTTCCTTGTAGTGAGAGTTCAAAAAGTCAGGTTTTCAGCACCGAGAAGGTTGGATGAAGCTAGGGACTGAGGAGCGGAGCGTACTTGGGGTACGTGAGCACCGGAAGGCCCGGCTGAATTCAAGATTCGATGTCGAGTATGCTTCCTGATTTACTTCGTGATCAAAAGATGACTTTTTGAACAACCTCTTGTATGGCACATCATCAAATCCCTGGTGCGGAGGAGTATCGATATGAACAAGAAAAGCGTTCGCGATGTAGAAGTAAACGGCAAGAAAGTGTTTGTCCGCGTTGATTTCAACGTTCCTGTTGAAGACGGCAAGATTACCGATGACAAGCGTATCCGCGAGACCCTGCCAACGATTAATTACCTGATTGAAAAAGGTGCTAAAATTATTCTGGCAAGCCACTTTGGACGCCCAAAAGGCGAAGTGGTTGAATCCATGCGTCTGACACCGGTAGCGGCACGTCTGTCTGAGCTGCTCGGCAAGTCTGTGGCTAAAGCTGATGAAGCTGTTGGCGAAGCGGTACAAGCGAAAGTGGCAGAGCTGCAAAACGGCGACGTGCTGCTGCTTGAGAACGTCCGCTTCTATCCGGGCGAAGAGAAGAACGATCCGGAACTAGCAAAGCAATTTGCTGAGCTGGCGGACTTGTTCGTCAACGACGCATTTGGCGCGGCACACCGTGCGCACGCCTCCACGGAAGGCATTGCACATTTTCTGCCGGCTGTATCCGGTCTGTTGATGGAGAGAGAGTTGTCCGTTCTGGGCAAAGCGCTGTCCAATCCGGAGCGTCCGTTCACTGCGATTATCGGCGGTTCCAAGGTGAAGGACAAAATCGACGTGATCGACAACCTGATCAACCTTGCAGACAACATCATCATCGGCGGAGGCCTGACTTACACCTTCTTCAAGGCTCAAGGCCATGAAATCGGCCAATCTCTGTTGGATGAATCCAAGCTGGACGTGTCCCTTGGTTTTATCGAGAAAGCGAAAAGCCTGGGCAAAAACTTCTACCTGCCGGTGGATATCGTAGTTTCCGATGATTTCAGCGCTTCCGCAAATACACAAATTGTGGATATCGACGGTATTCCTGCCGATTGGGAAGGCGTGGACATCGGTCCGAAAACGCGTGCTATCTATGCCGACGTTATCAAAAACTCCAAGCTGGTTGTATGGAATGGACCTATGGGCGTATTCGAAATTGAGCCATTCTCCAACGGTACCCGTGAAGTAGCAGAAGCTTGCGCAACAACAGAAGGCTACACCATCATCGGTGGTGGTGACTCTGCGGCGGCGGCTGAGAAATTTGGTCTGGCCGACAAGATGGATCATATCTCCACAGGCGGCGGCGCTTCCCTTGAGTTCATGGAAGGCAAGGCGCTTCCAGGCGTTGTAGCATTGAACGACAAGTAATTAGCAGGGGGCTGAATAGAGTGAGAACACCAATTATTGCAGGTAACTGGAAAATGTTCAAAACGGTTCCTGAAGCAACGGACTTCATCCAGGAAATTAAAGGCAAAGCTGAAGTGGAAGGCGTAGAAAGCGTAATCTGCGCCCCATTTACCAACCTGCCTGCTCTGGTGGAAGCTGTAAAAGGAACCTCCATCAAAATCGGAGCACAAAACCTTCACTTCGCTGAAGATGGTGCTTATACAGGTGAGATCAGCGGTCGTATGCTGAAGGATCTTGGTGTGGATTACGTCATTATCGGGCACTCTGAGCGCCGTCAATATTTTGCGGAAACGGATGAAACGGTGAACAAGAAAGTTCACGCCGCCTTCCGTAACGATCTGACTCCGATCGTATGTGTCGGCGAGAAGCTGGAAGAGCGTGAAGCCGGACAAACGAAGGAAGTATGCAAAGTGCAGACAGAAGCAGCTTTTGCCGGACTTGCGAAAGATCAAGCGACGAAAGTGGTTGTGGCTTACGAGCCAATCTGGGCAATCGGAACTGGCAAATCCTCCACGGCGCAGGACGCCAATGAGGTTATTGCCTACATCCGTACCTTGATTACAGAACTGTATGACGAGAGCACGGCTAATGTGGTTCGCATTCAATACGGCGGCAGCGTAAAACCCGAAAATGTAACAGAGTACATGGGCCAAAGCGACATCGACGGCGCACTGGTCGGCGGGGCAAGCCTGCAGCCGGCATCCTATATCGCGCTTGTTGAGGGGGCGAAGTAACATGACTGCACCAAGACCGGTAGCACTGATTATTATGGACGGGTTCGGGCTTAGAGATACTGTGGAAGGCAATGCCGTTGCACAGGCCAATAAGCCGAACTATGACAAATACTTAAGCATCTACCCGCACACAACGTTGACGGCATCCGGTGAAGCGGTCGGATTGCCAGAAGGGCAAATGGGCAACTCGGAGGTCGGCCACCTGAACATCGGTGCAGGACGGGTCGTGTATCAGGATCTGACCAGAATCTCCAAGTCCATCCGTGAGGGAGAGTTCTTCGAGAACGAAACGCTGGTTGAAGCGGTTCGTTATGCGAAGAACAACAACAAGAAGCTGCACCTGTACGGACTGCTGTCCGATGGCGGCGTGCACAGCCATATTGACCACCTGTTTGCCATGATTGACCTGGCCAAGCGGGAGGAATTACATGAAGTTTATATTCACGCATTTATGGACGGCCGTGACGTTATGCCTGACAGCGGCGTGAGCTTCATGGAGAAGCTGATTGCCAAAATCCAGGAAAGCGGTATCGGCAAAATCGCGACCGTACAAGGACGCTATTATGCGATGGACCGTGACAAACGATGGGAACGGGTTGAGAAATCATACCGTGCCATCGTGTACGGCGACGGCCCTAAATATACGGACCCGATGCAGGCTCTTCGTGAATCGTATGAAAAGTCCGTATTTGACGAGTTTGTAGAGCCGACTGTGATTACCCATCCGGATGGCAGCCCGGTAGGTCTTGTGGAGAGCGGGGATTCGGTTGTTTTCTTGAACTTCCGTCCCGACCGTGCCATCCAGTTGGCTCAGGTGTTCACTAATGCGGATTTCCAAGGGTTTGACAGAGGACCGAAGTTTCCAGAAAATTTGCATTTCGTATGCCTGACTTTGTTCAGTGAAACGGTGAACGGCTTCGTGGCCTACAAGCCGAAGAACCTGGACAATACGTTCGGTGAAGTGCTGGTACAGCATAACAAGAAGCAGTTGCGTATTGCTGAAACCGAGAAATACCCGCACGTGACGTTCTTCTTCAGTGGCGGCCGCGATGTTGAGCTTCCTGGCGAAACACGGGTTTTGATCAACTCGCCGAAGGTAGCAACCTATGATCTGCAGCCGGAAATGAGCGCTTATGAAGTGGCGGATGCTTGCGTGAAGGAGATCGAGTCCGATCAGCATGACGCGATTATTCTGAACTTTGCGAACCCGGACATGGTAGGGCACTCCGGTAAAATGGAGCCTACAATTAAAGCTGTAGAAGTCACGGATGAGTGTGTAGGACGAGTGGTGGATGCGGTTAAGGCCAAAGGCGGCACCGTGATCATCATTGCTGACCATGGCAATGCGGATATGGAAATTGACGAACAGGGCCGTCCATTTACCGCTCACACGACCAACCCGGTTCCGTTTATCGTAACAGATGAAAATCTCGTGCTGCGTGAAAGCGGAGTTCTGGCTGACGTGGCCCCGACACTGCTGGACCTGATGGGTCTGCCGCAGCCTGTGGAAATGACTGGACAGTCTATGATTGCAGCACGTAAATAAGATGTGTTAATTTAAGAATAGAATAACTTACCCAAAAGGAGAATTGTACAATGACTATTATTTCTGACGTGTACGCTCGCGAAGTCCTCGACTCCCGCGGCAACCCGACTGTAGAAGTTGAAGTATATCTGGAATCCGGCGCTTTCGGGCGCGCGATCGTTCCTTCCGGCGCATCCACTGGTGCGCATGAGGCTGTAGAGCTGCGCGATAACGATAAAGATCGTTACCTCGGCAAAGGTGTACTGCAAGCTGTTAAAAACGTGAACGAAGTGATCGCACCGGAAATCATCGGTATGAACGCAATCGACCAATTGGAAATCGACAAAACGATGATCGCGCTGGACGGTACGCCTAACAAAGGCAAGCTGGGTGCGAACGCAATCCTGGCTGTGTCCATGGCTGTAGCACGCGCTGCTGCAGACGCTCTGGACCTGCCGCTGTATGTATACCTCGGCGGATTCAACGCGAAGCAACTGCCTGTACCAATGATGAACATCGTGAACGGCGGCGCTCATGCTGACAACAACGTTGACGTACAAGAGTTCATGGTGCTGCCTGTAGGTGCTTCCAGCTTCAAAGAAGCGCTGCGTATGGGTGCGGAGATCTTCCACAACCTGAAATCCGTGCTGAAAGGCAAAGGACTGAACACTGCAGTTGGCGACGAAGGCGGTTTTGCTCCTAACTTCACATCCAACGAAGACGCTCTGTCCTCCATCATCGAAGCGATCGAAAAAGCCGGCTACAAGCCAGGCGAAGACGTATTGCTTGGTATGGACGTAGCTTCAACTGAATTCTACAAAGACGGCAAATATACGCTGGAAGGCGAAGGCAAATCCTACACCTCCGCAGAGTTCGTTGACCTGCTGGCTTCTTGGGTGGACAAATACCCAATCGTTACGATCGAAGACGGTTGCTCCGAAGACGACTGGGAAGGCTGGAAGCTGCTTACTGAGAAACTGGGCAACAAAATCCAGTTGGTGGGTGACGACCTGTTCGTAACCAACACGGAACGTCTGGGTAAAGGTATCGACGAAAGCATCGGTAACTCCATCCTGATCAAGGTAAACCAAATCGGTACCCTGACTGAAACGTTCGACGCCATCGAGATGGCGAAACGCGCTGGCTACACGGCTGTTATTTCCCACCGTTCCGGTGAGTCCGAAGACAGCACGATTGCTGATATCGCGGTTGCTACGAACGCGGGTCAGATTAAAACAGGTGCTCCTTCCCGTACAGACCGTATCGCGAAGTACAACCAGCTTCTTCGCATTGAAGACGAGCTTGGCGAGCTGGCACAATACAACGGCTTGAAATCCTTCTACAACCTGAAAAAATAATGCCGTATCGGCATTTTTGGCAAGGCAGACCTCGGTCTGCCTTGTTTTTATTGCCAGCAATGATTTCATATGGTACAATAAAAGTGCTGTTTTGCGTAGATTGTTACTGATGAAAGTGTTTGAATATACAGATTGTCTTGATATGCGATAGGTGCAAAGCAGATGTAATGTTCTTAGGAGGTGGAATACATGGAATTGTTTTTGAAGATCGTGCTCGTTGTATTGTCTATTGCTGTGGTTGCGGTTGTATTATTGCAAAAAGGTAAGAGCGCAGGGTTATCCGGTGCCATCTCCGGCGGAGCGGAACATCTGTTTGGTAAAACCAAAGCACGCGGTATGGATCTGATTCTGCAGCGTATTACGGTAGGTCTCGGTGCGGCATTTATGATCGTTTCTATTCTGGTTGCCGTACTGGTGAGTTAATAAGAACACCTAAAGCCTTCGTTTCAACCGAAACGAGGGCTTTTTTTAACATCCTTCCGAGAGAAGTCCCCTTCCTCTGAGCCTATGCTTTCGAAGCGAGTTTTGTTTGAAGTTTATTCGGGCAGCAGCGCTCACAAAACTTTAAGGGGGATGAATCTCGGTTAGGCGAAGCCTAAATATACTTGTCTATGGTATGAGGCGCGCACTTTCCTAGTCGAATGTTTGTGTGATATAATGAGAATATATGTTCTCATTAAGGCGGTGACCCTTCGTGCAAATCACGTATCAATTTCGCCTCTACTCGACCCCCAAACAGGAAGAACTTATGATTCGAACGTTGATCTTGTGCCGGAAGCTGTACAATCGGGCGAAGGAGCAACGGGATACCGTCTACAACCAAGAGGGCAGAACCGTCACCTATGCCATGCAGCAAAATGAATTGCCCGCCTTCAAGAAGGAATTTCCCGAATACAAAGAAGTTCATTCGCAAGTGCTACAAGATTGCCTGCGGCGTTTGGATGATGCCTATCAGCGGTTCTTTCGCGGCGATGCGGGTTTTCCCCATTATAAGTCGGCCGACCGATACCTCTCCTTTACGTACCCTCAGCCTGGTGCGGTAGACAAGACTTTCGCCCGGGATGGATACGTCTATCTATCCAAAATCGGCTTTGTCCGCATGCGTACACATCGTCCGTTCGACCGGGCGAATGTGACCCAAATCAACGTGAAACGGCATGCAGACGGGTGGATGGTGGGGATCGGTGTGAACATAGAGGCAGCGGAAGCCGGCCAGACGGCGGAAACAGCCGTGGGCATCGACGTTGGGCTGCGCACGTTTGCGGCGCTGTCCGATGAGACGAAGGTGGACAACCCACGGCATCTGCGAAGAGCAGAGAAGCGGCTCAGACGCGCCCAGCAGCGGTTGTCCCGGAAAACGCGCGGTTCCCGCAACCGGCAGAAAGCCAAACAGAAGGTCGCGAACATCCACCAGAAAGTGGCGCGTCAGCGAAAAGATTTCTTGCACAAGCAATCGCATCGCATCGTTCAGGGACATGACCTGATTGCGGTGGAGCAGTTGAAAGTGAAGAACCTGATCCGCAACCGTCGGCTGTCCAAAAGCATCTCGGATGCCGGATGGCGAAGGTTCATCACGTATCTGTCGTATAAAGCGGCAAGACAGGGGAAGCGACTCGTAGAAGTGCCCGCCCACGGCACATCGCAAACCTGCATCTGCGGTGCGGATGTTCCCAAAACGTTGGTGATCCGGCTTCATGAATGCGAAGCATGCGGACTGGTGCAGGACAGAGACATCGTTTCGGCCCAGGTCATTTTGCAGCGGGCTTTGAGCATCGTAGCGTGATGGACTGAATACCGTAGGGAGGGTTTGCCCCGAACGGGATGCGTGTGCCGCATCGAACGCTTGTGGAGATCCAGTCAGACCTTTCCTACAGAAAGGCAGCGATCGTCGAAACAAGAAGCCCCTGCCTCTTCAGGCGGTGGGAACCTTCACATACTCAGGACTGTGTCAGAAATACATAATGAGCGATACTCTAACATAGTAAAGACAATTCTGAAACAGGGGCAGGGATGCCCAGGATTGAATCCGTGTATACTAGGGTATGAGTATACTAGGACTGGTTGTATCAAGACCGAATGAAATGGAAATGGGTTGAAAATTATAGGTCACCCGAGGTGGACAATGATGATAACTGAAGAACAAATACTTGAATTTATGCGGGATGCCGCGTATAAACCGATGACATATCAGGAGCTGGAGAAGCATTTCGGGATCGACAATGCCGGGGAGTTCAGAGAATTCCTCAAGCTGCTGAACTCGTTGGAGGAGAGTGGTAAGCTGCTGTTGAACAGCGGCAACCGATACGGGGTTCCAGAACGGATGAATCTGGTACGTGGACGCCTGCAGGCTCATGCCAAGGGTTTTGCTTTCCTGATCCCGGAGGATAGAGAGCATCCAGACGTCTACATCCATGCCAATGATCTCAAGGGGGCGATGAACGGGGACACCGTGCTGGTCCGTATCACGTCCAGAGGACATGCTGGTGGACGCCTGGAAGGTGAAGTGGTGCGGATCGTCGAGCGCGGCATTCTGCAGGTGGTCGGCGTGTTTCAAAGTCACGAGGTGTACGGCTTCGTGATTCCTGATGATAAACGGATTAATCGGGATATTTTTATTCCTCAGCCAAGCTTTCATGGAGCGGTCAACGGACAGAAGGTTGTTGTGCGGATTGTGAATTACCCGGAGGGGCGTGCGGCTGCAGAAGGCGAAATCATTGAAATTCTCGGACATAAGGATGACCCGGGCATAGATATTCTGTCTGTTATTCGCAAGCATCAACTGCCGGAATCTTTTCCGGAAGAGGTCATGGCGGAAGCGGAGGCGGCTCCGGATTCCATTACAGAGGATGAAATCGTTCGTCAGGGAAGACGGGATCTGCGCGGCAAAACGATTGTAACCATCGACGGGGAAGATGCAAAGGATCTGGACGATGCCGTCAATGTGGAGCGTCTGCCGAACGGAAACTACCTGCTAGGTGTTCATATCGCCGATGTCGGGTATTATGTGCGCGAGAATTCCAAGCTTGACCAGGAGGCGTATAACCGCGGATGCAGCGTGTATCTGGTGGACCGTGTCATCCCGATGCTTCCGCATCGTCTATCCAACGGGATCTGCTCTCTTAACCCGCAGGTGGACCGGCTGACCATGTCGTGTGAAATGGAATTCGATCTGGATATGAAGGTCGTGCGCCATGATGTTTTTACAAGTGTGATTAAAACAAAGGAACGGATGACCTATAGAAATGTCCGCCAAATCCTCGATGAAGAGGATCCGGAATTGATGGAGCGGTATAAGGAGCTGGTCGATACCTTCAAGCTGATGAAGGAGCTGGCCATGAAGCTGCGCAGCAACCGGATGAAGCGGGGAGCGGTCGATTTCGATTTCGACGAAGCGAAGGTCCTCGTGAATGAGGAAGGCAAGGCCGTCGATATTATCAAGCGGGAGCGTACCGTGGCCGAGCAGATTATCGAGGAGTTCATGCTGGCGGCGAATGAGACGGTGGCGGAGCATTTTCATTGGCTGAAGGTGCCGTTTATTTACCGGATTCACGAGGACCCGGATCAGGAGAAGCTGCAGAACTTTATGGCGTTTGCTGCCAACTTTGGCCACCAGATTAAAGGGCGTGGCAACTCGATTCATCCTCGTGCTCTGCAGACACTGCTGGAGGACATTCAAGGCACAAAGGAGCAGACCGTGCTGAGCACGATGATGCTGCGTTCAATGAAGCAGGCGAAGTATGACGCGGAGTCCACGGGCCACTTCGGACTTGCTGCGGAATTTTATTCGCACTTCACTTCTCCGATTCGCCGCTATCCCGATTTGGTCATCCACCGGGTGATCCGGGAAGTGCTGGAGAGCGGCGGAACGCTATCTCCGGAACGGCAGGAATATCTGGCCTCGCGCATGCAAGACATCGCCCAGCAGTCCTCCGAACGGGAGCGGGTCGCGGTGGATGCCGAGCGGGACGTGGAGCAGATGAAGAAAGCGGAGTATATGCTGGATAAGGTCGGGGAAGAGTTCGAGGGTATGATCAGCAGCGTCACGAGCTTTGGTATGTTTATTGAGCTGGAAAATACAGTTGAGGGTCTCATTCGGATGGGTGGATTAACGGACGACTACTACCATTTCGATGAGGCGCATATGGCTCTGATCGGTGAGCGTACCTCACGGGTATTCCGCATTGGGGACGAGGTTAAGGTGCGGGTATCACGCGTGAGCATGGAGGAGCACACCATCGACTTCGAACTGGTGGATATGAAGCCGCGCAGCGAGCGCGGACGGTCTGACTGGGGAGGCGGCTCAGGACGTCCAGGTGGACGCGGTAAGGGCGGCGGCCGTGGCGGTGCCGGTGCGGTGGCAGCCGTCAAGGAAGGAGGCCGCTCCGGGGGCAAGGCGGGCGGTAAAGGCAAACGGGGCGACAGTGGCGGTCGCTCCGATCGGGGTGGCGCTTCGGCTCCTGCGGTCAGCTTCGGGTTCGGAAGCGGCAAGGGTGGCTACAGCTCACCGGCTGCGGGTGGCAGCGGTGGTGGAAGCCGCCGCAAGAAGACAGCGGCGAGCGGCATCTTCATCGGTGAATCCACTGCACCGGGCAGTGAGAACGCTGGCCCGGTACGGCGCAAGCGTAAGAAGTCCAAAGGCGGCAGCGGCGGAAATGCGACGGCGACCTTCGTCCGTAAGAAGAAAAAGTAGCTGAAAAAGCCATGGGCAGGCAGTATAAGGAGCTTCGGGCAACAGCCTGTCACAAGGACAGGCTGTTTACCTTAGGGGATATACGGCCCGCCGTGCCGTATATCCTTGCTTTTGCCGAGCTGCATTTGCTACAATTAATATCTGGCTGCGCCAGCATGTTATTTTGTTAGAGGAGTGATCGTCATGGGTAAAAAAGCAGACGGGAAAGTGCTCGCCCAGAACAAGAAAGCTTCCCATGATTATTTTATTGAGGATACCTACGAAGCGGGCATGGTGCTGACAGGAACGGAGATCAAGTCAATACGCAACGGGCGTTCGAACATCAACGACGCATTTGCAACCATCCGTAACGGGGAAATTCATATTCATAATATGCATATTAGCCCGTTCGAGCAGGGCAATCGTCATAATCCTACCGACCCGACACGTACGCGCAAGCTGCTGCTGCACAAGGTGCAGATCAACAAGCTGCTGGGCCAGTCGAAGCAGGACGGCTACTCGATCGTTCCGTTGAAGATATATGTTCGCAACGGCTATGCGAAGCTGCTGCTTGGGATTGGTAAAGGTAAGAAACAGTATGACAAGCGTGAATCGGCGGCCAAACGAGATGCCCAACGAGACATCCAGCGAGCGCTGCGCGAGAAGCAAAAGGTTGCTCGTTAAGCAGATTTGGATGAACAGGAACATGCTGCTTGTACAGGTTCAGCCGACCTGAGTTGGGGTAAATTATATACGCTCAGTATAGCGTAATGTCTATATTTTGAGGCTGATGTATGGTACAATGAGGGAGTAGTGTTCTTATGAGCACTGCACCTTGATGCTTCTGAGTATCCTTCCTTTTTATGGAGGGGGAGGATGTGGGATAGATCAATGCTTATGCCCGGCCATGCCGGATCTAATCCAGGAGCCCTTTTAAATGAGGGGGCGTTTATGGATTCGACGGGGATAGTTCGAGCATGAGTAGCGGGTAGTGGGGACGCGTCCGCTTCATCAACGCTAAAGCCTATTAAACGGCAAACAAACAACTAACTACGCTGTAGCAGCTTAATAACCTGCACACGTGCTCTCGCTCTGTATCGCCCATGTACCGGGATGAGGGCCCAACTTTAGTGGGATACGCTGTCACATCTCCGCCTGGGGTGTGCTGAAGAAGACAATCAGGCTGACCCAACGTATAGCCGGTTACGGGGCGATACTCGGGTGACATCAAAACTGTGACTACACCCGTAGAAGCTTATGTGTCGTTATCTTCGGACAGGGGTTCGACTCCCCTCGCCTCCATTGCTAAAAACCCTGTACGTGATATCGGCATCAAAATGGTTAATACCCTTTGATGACTGGATTGCTACACGGTCAACGTATTTCTGAAGGACTTGCTTCTTTTCGTCTTCATCGTCGGAAAAGAGTGAGTTCTTTTTGTTTTCTAATATTTTAATAAGGAATTCTACAGCGTTTTCTCGATACAAGAAGAATATGATGTGTTTCATTTAAATCGAAGAATTGGTGCCATAGATAAAACCCCTGCCGTCGAGGTGGGAAATAACCTCATTCTTGCCGGAAAGCTTTGGGCTATCGAATCGATAGATCATAAAAAGGATAAGGTATATGTGATACCCGCCATTGCCGCGAAAAAACCTGTGTTTCTTGGATCTGGTGGGACAATTCATCAGAAGATTAGCGAGAAAATGCAGGAGGTGCTTTGCTCCAGTAATTCGTATTCCTATTTGAATGATGCTGCGACGCTAGAATTAAAAGGATTGCGTGAAATTTACGCTCAACTCGGTGTAATGCCAGATCAAAGAGTTGTTTTTTCTGGTAAGAATGAAACCTTGATTGAATTATTTGCAGGTACCGTGATCTCTAACACGTTGATGTGGATGATTAGAGCAATGGGAGTAGAACAAGTCACCACTACTGGGCTGGATCATATCAAGCTCGCAGGACGCCAGGAGGGTATACTCGAATTACTGGAGTCTATTTCAAATAGGCAATGGAACACTCAAGAATTGTGGGACATAACATTTCCCTATGAAATTTATAGAACGAAGTTTTCGTTTTATTTAAGCGAAGATCAACAGAAAGAGCTGCATGTATCAGCAATGGTGGATGTTGACAGGACGGTAGAGTTTTTGAGGGGAAAACAATTCATTTTATCCCGATGCTAAAACGAAAATGATAAGCAATGGGTAACAAAACATTAAAATCGGAAGGTATTTTTATGAACGAGGAACATTATTTAGTTTTAGTCAAGGGCAAGGACAAAACTACCGAGATTCAATCATACGAAGTCAGAGATACGGTAGTTTGGATCACTTATCAAGGATCTTTAAAAACATACCCGTATGCACTAAGGGATGTTATGTTTGTGCAGAACCCGATTATAACCGAGATTACCAATGCAATGGTGGTTTACCATAAGAATATCCCGCTTAATAATGTTAAACTCACAATAGATTTTGGGTCCAACATCAGAATAAAATTCAACAATAACACCAGTCGCGTATATGATACAGATTCGATTAGAATAGAGAGCAGCAGTGTAATGACAACTACAGCTAAGGCTATTATGTATTATTTAGAGACAGTTTCTCATCATACGCGCAGTACAGAAGAGGAAGCATTCCTGGAAAAGCAATATAAAAAGCTCTCTTTTATTAGTCCGAACAGTGTATTGAGTTCTTATCTAAATGGGGATCCGATAAAAGTAGAGTCTAAACCCGTTTCTCATACGATATTTCCGTTCAATTTTAATTTAAGTCAAAAGGAAGCACTGGATAGGGCAATGTGCAGTCAGATCTCCATTATTGAGGGCCCACCTGGCACTGGAAAGACACAAACCATCCTTAACATTTTAGCCAACCTTGTGGTTATGCAGAATAAGAAGGTAGCTGTTGTGTCAGGTAATAATGCCGCTGTCCAAAATGTGTGGGAAAAGATGACGGCAAAAGGTTATCAATTTCTTGTGGCTGCTCTAGGCAATGCGGAAAATAAGAAGAAGTTTTTTGATAATCCGCCTTATCAGGACGTAACTGCCTGGAAAAGTGAAATAGACGAAGGAGAACTGTTGAAACAGATTAAGGAAATTGATGTCGAGATTCAAAAGTTGATGGAATTGGAAAGGGATAAGGCCAAACTGCAACAGTTGTTATCTGCCTACCAGTTAGAATGGGAGCATTTCAATACTTATTATGCTAAGCAGGATGTTGAGCAAATTGGCAAACTATCGTTTTATCGCCAAACACCAGATAAAATCTTATCCTTCTTAGTAGACAATCATATAGCTGTGGAGCAAGGTAAAACTGACAGTATCCTTCATAAATTAAAACTATTATTAAGACATGGATTCATCAATTTTAAACGACTTAATAAGAATCGAGAGTTGGAAGTGATTTTAAATCTCCAAAGAAAATATTATGAGATGAAGATCGAGCAGTTGACTGAGCAAGTATCAGCTATTGAACGTGAACTGGATCAAAGCTCTTTTAAAACATTATTAATGCAGCATCAGCAATACTCAGAGAAATTGCTCCGTCATAAACTCTATCAGAAGTATCACGGCCATACGCCTATTAAGGAAACCGCCGACTCTTACATGAAGAATTTCGCCAAATTCTTGGAGCAATATCCTATAATGCTAAGCACGACACACTCTCTTCGAAATTGTGTGCCTAACAACTTTCTTTTTGATTACGTCATAATAGATGAATCTTCACAGGTTGATCTTTTGACAGCGGCGCTTGCTCTTTCCTGCTGCAAGAACGTTATTATTGTGGGTGATATAAAACAACTGCCTCAGATAGTTGACATGAGCATAGAGGAGAAATTAAATGGCGTCACAGTGGAAGAAGGTGGACCCTACGATTATTTCAGACACAATCTTTTGTCTTCTATGCTCAAGTTGTATGGGGATTCTATTCCTAAAGTCATGTTGAGGGAACATTACAGATGTCATCCCAAAATTATCGAATTTTGTAATAGGAAGTATTATGATGGGCAGCTTATAGCGTATACTACTGAACAGGAAGGGGACAGTCCCCTACTAATCTATCGGACAACTGCCGGAAATCATATGAGAGAACTGACACACGGTCAGAAAGGAAAGTTTAATCAACGAGAGCTTGATGTGATTAAACAAGAGGTGCTTGTGGACCTGAAGACAGCAGCGAGCAGGCATAATGATATTGGGTTTACTACTCCTTATCGAAAACAGGTTAATAAAGCGTCAGAACAGCTATCACAGACCATTGAATTTGACACCATACATAAATACCAAGGTCGTGAAAAGCCGATCATGATCATGTCGTCAGTACTAGATAGTTCTAAAGCGGGAAAAATGGGTCTGAGATTTGTCAATGATCCTTGTATGATCAATGTAGGGGTCTCCAGAGCTCAGCAAAAATTCATTCTGGTCACAGATCATTCTTTATTCCGTAAATATGGCAACGAAATTGGTGATTTGATTCGGTATATGGAGTATAGTACAGTCGATGACAACATAGTGGAGAGCGAGGTCGTATCTGTTTTTGATTTGCTGTACAAGGAATATTCAGACAAGTTAGAGGCATTTAAGAAGCGTATTACGCAAAAGTCGAAGTATGCGTCGGAGAATATCATGCGAACCTTGCTGAAGGATATATTGCACGAATCACCGTACAGTATGCTTGAAATAGGGACTCAAGTGTTTCTTGGAAACTTGTTTGTTCACTTGGACAAGCTTAAGGAAGAGGAACGCCGTTATATAAAAAATGGTGCTTCAGTTGATTTTGTTCTTTATAACAAGCTTGATAAATCTCCAGTTCTTGCAATCGAGGTTGATGGATTTGCCTTTCATGAAAACAATCTAAGGCAGCAAGAACGAGACCATTTGAAGGATAATATTTTTAAAGCCTATGGACTGCCTTTGCTTAGATTCCCTACAACAGGCAGTGGTGAAGAGCGGAGGATCAGGGTGGAGCTAGATGTGATTTTACGGAAATAACGGTGATTGTCTTATTCCTAAGTAAGTTAAGACAAAACAATTCATGCCAGCACGATCATCGATATGTGGGCGTCTGGGGACCTCGAAGAAAATGAACGTGAGTCTACGGAAGAACCGTGCCTAATTTTTATTAAGCATGGTTTTTTTATTGGAGGGGGTAGAATTTTGAAACATTCAGTGGAAGATATCTCGGAGCAAATAAAGGGCAGGATTGATGCGAAGTTTCCGGTATTATTGGCTCATTTAGCAGAGGAATTAGCGTATGATTTTATGTTCGCGCCTAAGTATAAGATTACTCACAGCTACGATCCACCGTGGGATTGTTCGGGTATGTTGATTCGGACAGATGAATCATTTTCAATGGATGATTATGCTAGTGTTGAAGATTTTTTTGAAGAATATACGGGTCAAACTACAGCTAGCTATACAAGTGGTATCGGTTTTTTACATAATAGATTTGAGGAAAAGTATGAAGATAAGATCAGGGAATTTGTTTCTGTATGTTACACTGAGGTTTTGTCTGAAATAGATGACAACCTGCTTTTGCAGCACTTGGTGGAAAGTGGATGTGATGTTGCGGGAGTAGATAAAGATGACATCATACAGACGGTCATGGATTACGAGCTTTTTGAAGAGCCATTCTGGTACGATTATGAAATTATTGAGCGTGTGAAGCCGATTAATTTCAAAATGATGGTTGCTCGTGGTAAAAATGAAGCCATAAAAAAATATCACGATCTATTGGAAAAACAAAGAGAAAAGATGGAAAGAATAAGTTTCGAAAGGGAAGGAGCACAGAAGCTTTGGAGTAAGCTCCAAAAACTGTTCAGATTGCAAAAGGGACAACCGCTCCACAAAATTGAAATGAAGGATTATAGCATGTTTCGGGAATTTTTGGATTATAACCAAATATCGATGGAAGAAAGGATTATCTTGGCTGAACATATGGGAGATAAATTTTCTAACAAAGTATGTATGTGCTTAAAAGAGGGCAAGTAACCCAACTATAGTGGGCGGAGGGTTACTCCGTCGGGTCTTCGCATGGTCAAATTGGAAGACGCAACGGAATCGGTTTTCTTGTTATAATAGATCGAATGAGCAGCGGTTTGGGCAGAAGCGTGTCACCACGACTCGCTCCAAAACAACTTAAACCGGACAATCGAGGAGGACATGATAATATGCAACTGACAATTGCTAGCTACAATGATCTCGACAACGTTGTTGAACTTGTCAATCAGGCGTATCGCGGCGCCTCGTTCCAAGGCTGGACGACAGAAGCCAATCTGATTGAAGGACCACGTGTCGACCGGCAAGCCCTTGTGCAAAATATCGAAACTGGATCAACAACAATTCTGCTCGCAAGGGACCAGGCATCCCATCAGGTTCAAGGATGTGTCGCTGTTCGCCCGACTGAAAACGAAGAGTGGTATCTGTCGATGCTGGCCGTCAGCCCGGTATCCCAAACTGCAGGACTCGGTAAATCGATCATGGCGGCCGCCGAGACATTTGTGGTCGAACGCGGCGCGCGCTCCCTGAAGATTTCGGTCATCGACGCCCGGGACGCGTTGATTGCTTGGTATGAGCGAAGAGGATATCAACGGACTGGAGAGATTGAGCCATTCCCCTATGACGATCCGAGCGTCGGTGTACCTCTTCGCGCTGATCTGACTTTGGTCACACTTCGAAAGCATTTGTGCGGCTGATGACTATCCCGAACCTCGAGTCAAAAGAATGAACAGGGAGAGACGGCTGCAATCGGCTGCAGCAAGTTGGATAAAAACTTATCATGGGAGTAGCTACATTCGTGGTTATCGCAAGCATTTTGGTGTTAACGCAGAGACGGCCATTACAGAACTCCGTATGCTGGGAGTACAGCTAAGCGATGATGCCGTCCGGAAGGCTAAAGAAAGTGAGCAGGCTGCAGCAAGAGAAAAACAGCTCCGTAAGGAAAAGAGGCGGAAACGCCAACAAGAGCCGCAAAGAGGCGAAGATTCTTGGTCTGACGAGACGTTTGCGTATATTGCCGGATATACGGGCTGGGGAGTTCCGTATGGTGTTACATGGGAGGAAATGGAGAGCTTTGCGGATCAGGAAAGTCTTTATGCTACGCTCCCACACCGGAATTGGGGGCAACAAGGTGGTATGGATAGTGGCAAGGATGCGACCGGGTTCATGATCGAGAGGCAGGAGGGCGATGAATAAAATGGGAGGAAACGGAAGAGCGCGGGTGCCAATGAAAAAACGCCTGACACCATTGCCGGAGCCTGAATTGCGGGCTATTTTGCGAGCAGCCGACGACATCATTGCCCAGGGCGGAAGGACGACGCTTGCGAAAATTTTGAAAGGCTCAAAGGAACAAAAGCTGCTGGAGCTTGGGTTAGATCAAAATCCTTCATACGGTTACTTTAAAGACCTTACATTAGAGCAAATCATGGATAAAGTGGATCAGATGATCCGGACCGATTTTCTGGAAACGGAGATGAGAGGCAAGTACCCTTTAATTGTATTTACTTCCCGTGGATGGGTGATCGAGAGGGAGAGACGGGCTGGGGAGTTCCTGCAAGAGTGGGATCGCTGGCTGGAGAATAACGTGACACCGCTTAGTATGGAGTATTTGAAGGAACGTAATCGAGGCGTGATCTTCTTGTTTTTGTACAAAATTTTATGCTCCAGGGATAAGAAGTATATTCCTTTTTTGGCGTTGTGGGAACGCATCGATTTCAAAAAAGTGCAGGCTGAAATTCGTCATGTGATCCAAGCGCTGCAACAGAGCGATGATATGGACGACGCGGGATGGGAGCGTTTATTGGCGGAGCGGGCCCAATCACTGATTATTCGTGTACAAGACCCCATTTTAATGGCATGCCAGTCCTGCGAAAGCCCTTTTATTTTGGATGAGACGAATCCGGAATATTACACGAGTGACGGTCTACGGTTTCCGGACAAGTGCTCGAACTGTATGGAAGGGCTTCATTATCATCGATAGCACCTCGGCTAAGCTGATTGGAGTTTTTTATTGCCGCGGCAAATTTGCCTGATGTCGGCACAACAGTCACGGAATCCGTTCGACGTAAGGGATAGAGCAATTACCGTTTGGGTTGAAGTGGGTAGCTTACGTTTGTCGGCACCTTGATCAGAATCAGCCGCAGGATGTCATCATGCGGATTTGTAATTTCAACTGATGTATCTGAATCCGCATATCCTACAATGAAATCCTTATGGCGAAAAGGGCTCTGTCGCTTCGATACGTCGGCTTCTCCCCATACTCCAGCCCCGCGAATAGCCAAAGCTGTCAAAGTATAGCCGCCCGGCACGGTATGCCCATATCGGGCTCCGCCGCTGATTTCAACATCCCACATTTCGGCATCGGCCACGAGGTTGATCGGGGAACCGCTGCCAATCACCGTTTTCACGCTATAGCCGGCTTCGTGGCTTTCTATCGAAAAATCTTCATGTTCATACTGGTGATATGTGGGCTTTCTCAGCATCGCTTCTGCCAAATAAGGCTCAAACCAGATTTGAAAAAACTCCGTATCCGCACTGAGCTGTTCCCGATGACTGACTCCCGAGCCGGTTTGCATGACCTGAACGCCGCCTGCGCCCACTGCGCTGTCCGTTCCCAGGGTATCTTTGTGAGAGGATTCGCCTTGTACGATATAGGTCATAATCTCGAAGCCTTCATGAGGATGCAGGCCGATCACGGCTTCCGCGCTTGAAGCTCCCCATGCCCAATAGAACAGGGGACCTACACGTTTGATAACCGACCCTTCGCCCGAAAAGCCGATCGGCTTTTGCTCTTTAATTTTCCCGCCGTCAAATTCGCCGCTTCCCTGCATGGCAGGGGTGTACACTCTTGGTTGCATCAATCATCAGCCTCCTTTGTTCGTATCTGACTTCACGCTTTTTCCTAATTTTTTGAGCAGTGCAATCGCCGCCTCCTGCTCATCCTGGGGCACGCCGCTCATTAAATGGTGAACTATTTCCGCATGTTCCGGGAAGATCCGGTTGAATAACTCGTCCCCGGCGTCGGTAATTTCGGCATAAATCACTCTGCGGTCTTCCCGGCAAGGAACGCGTCTTAACAGCAGCTTCTTCTCCAGCTTGTCGATATTGTAGGTAATGCTGCCGCTTGTCACTAATATTTTTCCCCCAATTTGCTGCAGGGGGATGCGCCGTTTCGTATACAGCACCTCCAGAATCATAAATTCGGAAGGGGATAAACCGTATTGTTTTATATCCTTTATAACCTGTTCTGAAATAGCCTTGTAGGCTTTGGAGAGAACAACGAATAACTTGAGTGAAGTGGCCTGAGCATCATTCAGTTGAAGAGGCATGACAATCACCAGCCTTAACGAAATCTCTTTATTAATAATCTTTATGTTGAGATAAATATAATGTGGGAATAGAAAATTGTCAACACCCTTAAGTGAAAAAAATGCTTAAAGTCCCTTTTTTAAAAAGCGAATAAAAGGCCCTATTGCAGCTTGTAGAGATTTTGTAGAGTTTTTGTAGAGATTAGATTGTTAGAATATGAAGTACGGAAAATGTAGAAAAATGACGAAAGTGTTTTAGGAAGGGGCAGAAACTGTGGTTGTGAAATTGAAGGATCATAAGAAGAAATTATATTTGCCGCTATCAATCCTGATTGCTGCACAGACCTTTGGCTTTGCCCCCGCATCTCACGCGGCGACTGCGGAGGTCAATCTGCTTACAAATGGCAGTTTTGAAGCGCCGGCTTATCCAGGTAGCTGGAACATCGTGGACGAATCTGATCCGACTGTAGCATGGAAAACATCTGCGACAGACAACAAAATGGAAATATGGTCACATTCAAATGAGGGAGTATCTGCATATGAAGGATATCAACATGCAGAGTTGAACGCCTATCAAGAGTCAACCTTGTATCAGGATGTCAAGACAACACCTGGTCAAGTGCTGGTCTGGCATTTGGCCCACAGAGGGAATACAGGCACAGATGTGATGAAGCTGCAGGTGGGAGCCCCGGGTAATTTCACACAGCCGACTGGAGAAACGACGTTATCCGCACCAGAAATCAGCGGTGCTAATATTACCTATACGAAGACAACTGGCTCAGGAACGTCGACACTGACCAGCCCGTATTCGAATTCGTTTACGATGTCTGACGAAAATACGGAGTGGGGTTACTATACAGGTTACTATGTTGTGCCTGAAGGTCAAGCAACGACCCGCTTTGCTTTCACAGCCGTATCTTCTGCTGGAGGCGGTGCCAACGTTGGGAACTTCCTGGATGATGTTTTCTTTGGCACGGCTGGAGCTCCGCCTGTTGCAACGGATGTAAACATCACAGGCACTACTGAGGCAGGACAAACATTAACGGGAAGTTATACCTACTCGGATGAAGATGGCGATGTAGAAAGCGTAACCGGATCGGTATATCAATGGTATAGCGGCAGCAAAAGCGACGGCAGCGATAAGACACCGATTGTCGGAGCAACAGACTTGACCTATGCGATTACCGACGCGGAGATTGGCAAGTATCTGTTCTTTGAAGTAACGCCAAAGGCGCAGACAGGTATGCCGTCAGGCGTTCCGGTTGTAAGCCCAGGGCTGGCCATCGTGGACAAACAAGCGCTCGGTGGCCTGGAAGTGACTGGCGCTGATGGTAATCCGGTTGTGCTTTCTCCGGCGTTTGATGAGAATGTGCTGAATTACACTGCAACCACTGCAACGTACAGCGTATATCTCACACCAACACTGGACTCGATCGCAGGTCTTGATCCGAACGCCAAGATTGAGATTTCCCTCAATGATGGCGAATGGTTTGATGCGAAAAGCGGTGCAGCAACGGATGACCTGCCACTGAATGAAGGCAAAAACACGATTCAAGTGAAGGTAACGGTGAACGGTAGAGAAACTTTGTACACGCTCACCATTTTCAGAGGAACCACTGTGATAGATGACAACGACGATGATGACGATGACGACGACAATAACAGCAACACCGGAGGTGGCGGTGGCACGACTTCACCGGCTCCAGTTACACCGGAAGCTCCAAAGGCTGATTTGGACGTTACCCTGAATGGCAACGAAAATCCATTCGCAACAGGCACAACTTTGACTTCAAATGGTCGTACTGTAACGTCGGCTAAAGTGGACCAAGACAAGCTGACCGATGCTGTATCCCAAGGTACAGGTCAGGACTTGGTAATTCACTCGCCGAATGAAGGCGATATGACGGTAGAAGGCTTGACGGCCGATACACTTAAAAAGCTGTCCGATAAGGGAGCAAGTCTGGAAATCAGCAACCTGCTGGCGATTTATCCGATTCCAGTCGGAAAAATCAACCTGTCTGCGGTGGCTGACCAATTGGGCAATGCTGAACTGGGCGACATTGCAGTCCGCATCGACATTAAACGCGCTGCGGAAGATGTCATCGCATCTGCGAAGAGCAAAGCAGCAGCAGAAGGCTATGAACTGCTGGTTGACCCAGTCGACCTGGATATGACCTTTAGCAATGGCGGACAAACGGTAAGAGCCGGTCAACTGAACGGCTACGCAGTGAAGTATATCGCTCTGCCGGAAGGTGTTGATCCGAACCGCATTACGACAGGTGTCGTGGTGAATCCGGACGGCAGCGTATATCACCTGCCAACCGTTGTAACGAAGATCAACGACCGTTATTTTGCACAAATCAACGATCTGCGCAGCAGTGGTATCTACTCTGTCATCTGGAATCCACAGGATTTCGCTGATGTGAGAACCCACTGGGGTAAAGAGGATGTCAACAACATTTCGGCAAGACTGGATCTGAAGGGCAACGGGAACAATACGTTCGCGCCGAACCGCAGTGTAACACGTTCCGAGTTTTCGGAAATCGCGGTTCTCGGTCTCGGTCTGATGCGCCAGGAATCCCTGCAGATGAACTTCCCGGATGTTCCGGCATCGGCGTGGTATAAAAATGCAGTCGCAATTGCGGATGAATTTGATATCGTGCGTGGTTATAACGATGGCAACTTCTACGGCGACAAGCAGATTACGAGAGAAGAAAGCTTCGCCATCATTGCTCGTGCGTATCGCTTGATCCAATCCGAGAAGGCGGCTGGTCAGGATACTTCCGTACTGTCGCAATACAAAGATGGGGCGAAGGTATCAAACTGGGCGAAAGCGGATGTAGCGCAATTGATCCAGGCAGGCATCATCGAGGGCAATGGTGCTGTGCTCAACCCGCAAGGCACGGTAACACGTGCGGAAGTGACGGCACTGATCGCAAGATTGCTTAAAACTACTAATTTCATCGACAAATAAGCAAGTTGTTTCAAAAGGGCCTCAATCTTCACAATCTAGTGGAATTCGAGGTCCTTTTGTGTTGGAGATTGGAATGTTCCCATGTTATGTGGACTCTTTTGGGACAGCTTCTTTTGTTGAGAGTGAATTTGCCTATGAGCGTCTTTTCGGTTTGTTGAGATTTTGTAGAGGTAGGACCGTTAAACTATGAGTTATTAAAGATGTTGGAATTTGACGAAAACAGAATGTCTCAGATTTCAACAAAAGGAGATTGTGTAACGGTGACAGCCTGTTTGCAATCCCGGCTCAAGAAGGCTATGTGAAGTTAATTGACGAGTAAAGGGGGACCGGGGAAAGAGCAAACATTACCCTTGCAAAATATTTGAAAAGGGATTGGGGAAAAAGAACGGGTTTAAACCAAATATTAGACAATAATACATCCGATGAAAAAGGGAGGAATCTGCTAACAGAAAGAAGCTGCAATATAGAATCCCTATAGGCTTTCGTTAGCGGGAATAAATTGAAATTAAACAATCGAAGAATATTGTCTTTGCTAGTGGCAATCGTTATGGTATTGACGATACTGCCATTTCATCCGTCACAAGTCAGAGCAGCGGATGCACTGACATTTGATCCTGGTACTCCTGTTCGAGTATCCGAATTGACCTATCAGCTTTCAGATGCAAAATTTGAAAGAACAGGTGCAGTTCATGCAGCGGGTGGATACTTCACCGTGGCTGTAAATAACGGTTCGGTTGATGTCGGAACGCTTGCCAGCGGTATTACCGAGTTGACGAATGGTATAAAAATCAGCGGGATTTCCACTGACAAATCTACAGCTACCAATCGGATATTCAATTTTACAAGCTCCAATACCTATGAAGATATCCAGGCAGCAATTCAAAGTATGACATTTAAGCAAGATTCAGGGCAAACGCAAAAGGTCACAGTAAACGTAGTGCCAGGGGCACCGTTGAGTGATGGGAAAACATCTGCGCGCGCTTATGATGGGCGTTATTTTGTATACGTGGCAAGACAGAGCAGCATGACTTTTAAGGATGCTGTGACGACTGCAACAGCCAATAACGGGCATCTTGTGGAGCCGACAGCAAGTAATCCTGCGGAAATGTTGGCCATCGCCAGCATGTTTAAAGAATTTAAGACTCCCTTCTCGGGTGGCTGGAACTTTATTAGCTTTATAGGTGCTACTAAAACTAAGGCTCCCAATTGGGACACTGGTAATAATCTTCCAACCATTTATGTAACAAAAAATCAGTACACAGGTCTTGAGTCGTCGGCTAAATATACATTTAATGGAGCCGACTACGTCCACCTTACACTTCTACTGGACACCGATAATACGGATATACGTTACTTAGGCGTAAACAATACGCATGGCGGCACTAGCGCCTATAAAGATCCGGGAGTTATCGTTGAGTACAATTCCGATTTCACAAGTGACTTCATCACGGCAACAACGGAAGTGGGCGTACTGGAAGGGTCCCTCTTAAAGGAACTGCAATTAAAGAACGAGGACGGCTCCGGGATCGATCTGGCTCCGGGCTTTGATCCAAACCAAGATCACTACACAGCTAATGTACCGAACGATGTGTACAACATCAGCATTAACCCGGCTGCACAGTATCCGGAAGATACAGAGGTACGGGTTAACCTGAATGGTAAAGAGGTCGCTGCGGGCGACTGGGACAACCTTCCGCTTGAGGAAGGCAAGAATATCGTGACCGTTGGGGTCTATGACAAGAACGGAAACCTTTTGAGCGAGTACACGATTGAAATTGCTCGTGAAAAAGCGAGCACCAACGGCAAGCTGACTTCGCTTGTTCCATCTACAGGAAGCCTGAATCCGGCATTTGATCCGGAACGGACATCTTACACCATGAGCGTGGGCTCCAGTGTGTATCAGATGCAGTTCACCCCAACGACGCTGAATCCAAATGCCAAGATCGAGATCCAGGTGAATGGTGGTGACTGGCAGGAAGTAACCAGCGGCAGCCTCAGCGGTGATCTTGCGTTGAATATCGGTGCCAATACCGTTGTTGTTCGTGTAACCGAAGAAGACGGCCAGTATAAAGACTATACGCTGACGGTTTACAGAGGAACCAGCGTCAGCGATAACGACGACGATGATGACGATGACGACAACGGCGGCAATAACGGAGGCGGAGGTGGCGGAACACCACCAACAACGCCAGAGAAACCTGAAACTCCGGAGAATCCGAAGGCTGATCTGGATGTTACCTTGAATGGCAACGAAAATCCGTTCGCAACCGGCACAACCTCGACTTCAGACGGTCGCACCGTAACATCGATTAAGGTAGATCAAGACAAGCTGACCGATGCCATAACGGAAGGTACAGGCCAGGATTTGGCGATTCACTCACCGAATGAAGGCGACCTGAAGGTAGAAGGTTTGACGGCAGAAAACCTTAAGCAACTGGCAGATAAGGGAGCAAGCCTGGAAATCAGCAACCTGCTGGCGATCTATCCAGTGCCTGTTGGAAAAATGAATCTGTCTGCTGTGGCTGATCAATTGAACAACGCTGCGCTAAGCGATATTGCAGTTCGTATTGACATTAAGCGTGCTGCAGAAGACGTGATTGCGTCCGCGAAGAGCAAGGCAACAGCGGCAGGTTACGAGCTGCTGGTAGATCCAGTGGATCTGGATCTGACATTTAGCAATGACGGAAAGACTGTAGGATCTGGCCAACTGAACGGATATGCCGTGAAATATATCGCTCTGCCAGCAGGCGTCGATCCAAACCGGATTACGACTGGTGTGGTGGTGAACCCGGACGGCAGCGTCTATCATGTGCCGACGGTTGTAACGAAAATCAACGACCGTTATTTTGCACAAATTAACGATCTGCGCAGCAGCGGCATCTACTCTGTTATCTGGAACCCGCAGGATTTTGCTGATGTGAGATCCCATTGGGGTCAAGCGGATGTTAATAACATCGCTGCAAGACTGGATCTGAAAGGGAACGGGAACAACACGTTCGCGCCAGACCGCAGTGTAACACGTTCCGAGTTCGCGGAGATCGTGGTGATCGGCTTGGGTCTGATGCGTCCAGAAGCAGCACAATCCAGCTTTGCTGATGTACCAGCATCTGCATGGTATGGTAAAGCAGTAGCCATTGCTGATGAATTTGATATCGTGCGTGGTTATAAGGACGGCAGCTTCTACGGCGACAAGCAAATTACGAGAGAACAAGGGTTTGCAATGATCGCCCGCGCGTACCGTTTGATCCAATCCGAGGATGCGGCAGGTCAGGATATTTCTGCACTGGCTCAATATAAAGATGGGGTGAAGGTATCGAACTGGGCCAAAGCGGATGTGGCGCAGTTGATTGACGCAGGAATCATTCAAGGCAATGGTCCTAAGATGCTCAACCCGCAAGCTACAATTACGCGTGCGGAAGCAACAGCAATGATCGCAAGAATGCTGAAGCTGACCAATTTGATCGACAAATAAGAAGGAATTAATACAACAACCATCGATGGCCTAACTGCCGTCAATGGTTGTTTCTTCATCTATAAATAACCAAAAGAACTGGTTTAGGTAGGGACGTGCACGCAGCAGCGGAGAGAACGAAGCAATTCCGGAAAAGCGGAGCGCTCGCCTTTGGCTCGGAGGGTCAACAGCGATTGTAGGAATGCTTCGTTCCCGGAGCGTCTCAGAGCATGGAAAGGGAGCTTTCGGTCACAGGGCTGCTCAATAGGTTTCCAAATAAGCGATTCCCAGGCCGCCGGTTACGGGATTGCGGTAGATCTCGCAGTTCACGTCGAATACTCGCCCGATCAGTTCCTTCGTTAAAATCTCCTCAGGAATTCCGCTCGCGATCACTTCGCCCTTCTTCATCATATATAAGTAGTCGCAGTACTCTGCGGCCAATGTAAGATCATGAAGCGCCGCCAGGATGCCAATGTTTAACTTGCGCACAATATTCAGAATTTGCAGTTGATACTTGATGTCCAGGTGATTGGTGGGTTCGTCCAAAATCAGAAATTCCGGCTGCTGTGCAAGCACGCGTGCCAGAATGACCCGCTGCTTCTCGCCACCGGACAAAGAATTATAGCTGCGGCTCGCGTAGGCTGCCAGATTTACTTTGTGCAGGGCTTCATCCACGATGCTGTAATCCTTGTCATTGTCGGTTTCCAGCAAGCCCTTGTGCGGGGTTCTGCCCATCATCACCATCTCACGTACGGTGAAATCGAAGCTCAGCTCGTTAAACTGCCCGACAACACCGAGCTTTTTGGATACTTCCTTGGGACTTGACTTGATGAGGTCCGTATCGGCTAAGAACACTTCACCACGCGGTTTGATCACTTTATAAATGCTTTTGAGCAAGGTGGATTTGCCACAGCCGTTAGGACCGATCAGGCCGACGAACTGCTTGCTTTTCACTTTCAGGGAAACATCCTTCACGATATCCGCATCGGAGAACGAGACGGATAAATGCCGGGCGTTCAGTTCCATTGTCATTTGCCTCCAAACGAAATCAACATTGGGTGTACATGAATTTAAATATAACCTATATGCCCTGTCCCGTGAATAAACTAAACGGGTCAAGACCAAAGAAGCAGAAAGCAGCTATCCATATATGCCGGGATAGCTGCTTTTGTGGGTCTAGGGACAGGCTTGTAGAGATTTTGTAGAGGGTGAACCGCTAAACTATAGATGCAAGCTGCAGAAATGTAGGAGTTCCCTACTACAACCATTGACGGCTCGAGGGTCGTCGGTGGTTGGTTTTTTTATTTTTTCACAAAAAAGAAAGACATAGGAAAGGATTGTGTATGGTATATTCCTGCCACTTGTGCTTCAATAGGTAGTATGGCCTAAAAAAAAGAAGATCTCATGCACAGATTCATCAGAGGTGACTACATGTATAAAAGACTCTCAGGATATGCGCTTACCCTACTAGCAGTGCTTCTTATTGGCGGCGGTATTGCCTCTATGATGTATGGGAAGGAAACCATGCGGAAATCTCCGAATTCATCCACGGAACAGTTTATCGAACAGCACATGATCAATACGAATGGTACATTAGCAAGCTACCTTCAGGACGGAACGTCTACGGTACCGGAGATCGCTGCGGGAAGAGAGGCGCTCTCGGAATCGCTTGGCTTGTGGATGCAGTATGCTTTGCTGAGACAGGACAAGCCCCTGTTTGACCGCAGCTATGACGTGTTAAAGGAACGGTTCATCATGCCGGAGGGTTATATTGCCTGGAAGCTGGCAGAGGACGGGAAATCGAATGTGCACACCAATGCGCTAGGCGATGATTTCCGGATTATCGATGCCTTATGGAAGGCAGCGGATCAATGGAATGAGGAGAGCTACCGGGTGACGGCGGATGAGCTGACAGGAACGCTTGTCGCATCAGCGATGAGGGAGGGATGGTTTGTTGATTATCATGACTTCTCACGCAACGAGTCGTCATCTGCCCTTAGCCTCGCCTACCTGGACATGTCCGCATTATCGAACATGACCCGAAACGGAGTGCTGGAGCCGTCTGTGTATGAGCGTCATAAGAAGCTGCTGACGGATATGCCGGATGACGGCCTCTTTTATCCAAAATCATATCAAATCGATCAGAAAACCTATATTTATGATGACTCGGTCAACCTGATCGACCAGTTGCTCGTCGCTTTGAACGGTGCGGAAATCGGCCGCACCTCCGATAAGCTTGTCACGTTTCTTAAGACCGAGTTCGAGCAGAGGCATCGAATCATAGGACGCTACAACAGAGATACAAGGCAGCCCGATGCCGCCTATGAATCTCCTTCCGTCTATGCTCTTGCCATTTTGCTGGCATTAAAATCAGGCGACACGGAATTTGCCCGTCAGTTGGATGAGCGTATGCTGGCATTTCGCGGTCAGGATGCGGATTATCCCGGAGGGTATGTGTTCAGCAAGGATACGCATATCTTTGACAATCTGTTTCCTCTCATTGCAGAAGAATCAGTTCAAGAAAATCAATAATTATAGAATGTGCAGGTGACATGATGATAGCGGAAAGAATGACTCAGATGAAAAGCAAGACGCCCCTGCAGGGCGTGAAATGGGGATACATACTGTTGATTGTGATTGCTCTGCTGCAGGAGCAGTTTGTCTTTTTGGATATTTATCTGACCCAAACCTATACGGCGCTGGATTTGCTTTTTAATGCGGCGATTCTAGTAGCTCTGATTGTCGGCTTGCTGCTGCCGATCGGGGTGTCGGTGGTGGGTATATTTGTGTTTTTCGTCATCTATTTGGTATGGATCGCTACCTACGCACCAGCGGAGGCTCTGGTCATTTCTACGATTCTGCTGATCCCTGCCAATGTACTCGTGGCGGCCCTTATTAAAACGTATCTGATCCGGAGCATCCGGCTCATGGAACGCTTGGAGGAGCTGGAGCAGAAAAATCCGCAAATTGACCCGCATACTACATTGGGGAACAAAGAAGCATTCACCGATGCGATCGTCAAACAGTCCAATCTGGCCCGCAGGCACCCGGACAGGTACGGATTCTGCATCGCCATGTTCAAAATTGATTTTTTGCCGCTTGTTCAGGAGTCTCTAGGTTCAGAGGGCTACTCATCGCTTCTCCTCGAATTGTCCGACACCATTCAGAAGCAGCTTCGCTATGAGGATTATAAGTTTTTTATAGACAATGGCCGCTTTGTCATTATCTGTCCGATGACCCCTTCGGAATTTTTGGAATCTCTGACGAATCGAATCAAGCAGGCGATGATGGAAGTTCCTTTTACGGATTTGAAAAGCGGGCCGCTCAAGCTGGTGGTCCGCTCGGGCGCTCTTGTATTTCAGCCCGAACAGTTCGGCAAGTATGAGCATATTGACGGCGTGATTAGCGCTTTGGAAAGGAATACGGAGACAGACCTTATTGGAGAGTATATTTAAGGGAAGAGGTTAGACAGATGGTAAGCTACTTGGATTGGTTCATCCCTTTATGTATTATTGTCAGTTCTTTTTTTACGGCTACCATATTGGTTCTGACGGTGGCCACACTGGTCTTTCGGGCACAAGTGAATCGCAAATACGATCGGGGGAGACCAAGTGACTGATTTTGTACTTCTTGTAACTATTATAAGTATTTGGATTGCGGTGTTGGAGGCCATTGTTATTATGTCGGGGGCCATCCGCTTTTTGATCCGGCAGAGCCGGACGAAGTTTGTCATTCCGGAAAATATGGACGATTTTCCTACGGTCACGGTGCTTGTGCCAGCGCATAATGAAGATCTGGTTATAGCGATCACAGCGGAACATATTCTGCGCTTGAATTATCCGGAGGATAAAGTGCAGATTATTGTGATCGCGGATAACTGCACAGACCGGACGGCGGACAAGCTGAGAGACTTGAAGAACAGATCCAGCTATAAGCACCGCGATTTCATGATTATGGAGCGTACCGGAACAGGCGGTAAATCGGGAGCATTGAATGATGCGCTGAAGCTGGCCACGGGAGATTGGATCTGTGTGTACGATGCCGATGCGGCGCCGGAACGGAACGCCCTGCAGTTCCTGATACAGAAGGCGCTGGAAAAGCCCGATTTATATGGAGCAGTATTCGGCCGCAACAAGGCTCGTAACCGGGGCCAGAACTTCCTGTCCAAATGTATTAATCAGGAGCTCGTTACGATTCAGCGGGTGCATCATACCGGACTGTGGGAGCTGTTCAAGATCGGCACGATTCCGGGTACGAATTTTATCGTAAAGACAAATCTTATGCGTGAAATTGGCGGCTGGGATGAAGATGCCATTACGGAGGATACCGCGGTATCCTTTGAAATCATGAAAAAAGGCCAGTTAATTGCGTTGGCTCCGCAGGCCGAGGCGTATCAGCAGGAGCCAGAGAAGCTCAGTGTTTATATGAAGCAGCGCGGGCGTTGGTCCAAAGGCAATTTTCACGTTATCATGGACAACTTCCATCATTTATTTAACAAATCTAGCTGGCGTATCAAGCTGCACGTCATGTATTATGCCGCTAGTTATTTCTGGTTCATGCTGGCAATTGTGATCTCGGATATCATTTTCGTCGCCAATATTGTCTATCAGATTGTTCACTTGTTCATGCCAGACGTGTCGACACCGTTCCAATTCGCAGGGGATGTCTATGTCTATCTGGTTGTGGCGTGGGCCTTGATGTATTTTATCTACGTGCTGCAGATCAATCTGGCGCTCGCGTCGGATATTGGACAGAGCAATACGGAAAATTTCATAATTTCGTGTCTTTCTTATTTCACCTATGCCCAGTTGTTCCTGATCATTTCCGTGAAGGCCTTCGGGTCCATCATTCTGGACAAGATCGCGGGACGGCAAAGCAATAAATGGTATAAAACACAGCGCTTCGGTTGAAGCTGCTCCGATATTTCGACATCCTTTTACAAAAGACGTCATATATTTTACCTTTCTAAAACACAGCGCTAACAGCGGTTTGATAAAGTGGATGTATTCGAGCCGACTGGGAGGGCTATGTTTTTGTATGAAATCTACATCATGGTTTAAACGAATGACGACAAGCGTCCTTGCAGGCAGTTTGCTTGCAGCAGGAATTGCGGTTCCAACGGGCTACGCTGCTCCCGGGACAGAGAATCAGGCACCAAGCAGCGGTAAATGGATGACGGGCGAATATCATACTCATACCCATCAATCCGATGACGCCCAGACGTCCCTGGAGGATGTGCTGGATCATGCCCTCGAGGTGAACAACATGGATTGGCTAGGCATCTCCGACCATTTGCGCATGCAGGGCCGGGATGATACCGGTGCCGCGGTGCCCGGGGGTCCTATTCCGTTGTCGAAGGGAATCGGGCTGTATCAGTTGCCCAAGATCGAGCAGCTTCAGGCTGGAGGGAAATACAAGGATAAAGTGATCTTTACCGGCTTCGAGTGGGACATGCCTACCTACGATCATGTGGGGGTGGGCATTTTGCCGGAGGAATTAAAGGCTGCGAACATCGTTGAGGCGATCAGCCATTTTGAATACTTGTTTACGAACCGGAGCGAGAGCTTGTACGATCCGCAGGACGTGAGCAGATGGAGCGCGGCAGATAGCAGGGCCTACAGCACCAAAGCGGATGCCCGCAAGGCTGTTCAATGGTTGAAGGACAATTATCCGAACAGCTATATGATCATTAACCATCCTTCCAGAAAAAAGGGAGATCCCAAGGAATTTAAAATCGAGGATATCCGCGACTTCAACACGATCGCACCGGACATTGCTTTTGGCTTCGAGGGCATGCTCGGCAATCAGATGGCACCGGACCGCGGCGAAGTGGCTCAGGCGTACGGCGGGACTGACATTATGGTCGCACAGCTCGGCGGAGTGTGGGATGCGCTTCTGGGGGAAGGACGCCGGTTCTGGAATTTTGCCAATTCGGACTATCACTTCCGCATTGATAGCACCCGTCGTTACTCCAGCGGATACATGCCGGGGGATTATTCCAAAAACTACACCTGGGTGGACGGCTCTGACATGCATGCTGTCGTGGATGGCATGCGTTCAGGTAAATCCTTTTCCGTGTTCGGCGACCTGATTAATGCGCTGGACTTCCGCATTGCCGGTGCGGGCCAAGAGGCGGAGATGGGCGGAGACCTGAAGGTGACGCAAGGGGACGACATGGAGCTGACGATCCGTTTCAAAAGCCCTGAACGCAACCATAACGACGATCCCGTCGCCGTGGATCACGTGGACCTGATTGCAGGTGACGTTACCGGATTGGCCACACCTGGCACTGCTGGATATACGAAGAGCACCAATGATACCACCAAAGTGCTCAAACGTTTTACGAGCAACGAATGGACGACCGATGAGGACGGCTACAACGTGATCACCTACAAGCTTGGACCAGCGCAGAAAAATCAGTATTTCCGCCTGCGCGGCACCAATCTGGGCGTGGATGTAGCGGGTGAAACCAGCAATGGCGAGCCGCTGATTGATGTGAAAAACACGACGGTAGACAATGAGACCCGTTTTACTGAAATTAACAAACGCAACTATTCGGATCTCTGGTTTTACTCCAATCCGATCTTTGTAGATGTGGCACCTTACAGCGATGAGCAGGCGGTGCAGGATACTGCTGCGCAGCTCAGCCTCGGGGATACGAGCGCGATTGTGGATGATCTGAAGCTGCCTGCGGCAGGGGAGCACGGGGTGAGCGTGCAGTGGGCCAGCTCCAATTCGGAGCTGATCGGTCATGATGGACGCCTGCTTGTTCGTTATCCGGCAGAAGATACGGATGTGACCCTTACGGCGACCATGACACGTGGAGGCGTGAGTGTAACCAAGACTTTTGTGGTTACTGTAAAAGGTTTTGGCGATACCTCGCCTGCTGAATTGAAGGCTACCATGACGACCGTGGACGGGAAGGTGTATGAGAGCGGATCATGGACGAATCAAAGCGTCATGACCAGTGTGTATGCGGTCTACTCGGATCCTATAACAGAGGTTGCCCTTGAACTGTCTATGGATGGCAGCGACTACGATCCTTACACGGCTGACGAGAAGATCGAGGTCTCGGATGAAGGTGGGCACACGCTCACGTTCCGTGCTACCGACAACTTGAACCTGCAAAAAACGCAAGCGGTGCAGGTGAACATTGACCGCACAGCTCCGGTCATTACGCTGCGAGGCACTCCAACGGTCAATCTGACGGTAGGTTCTTCCTACACAGAAGCCGGGGCGGATACCGCTGATAATGTTGGCCTGGCCAGCGATGTGCAGGTAAGCGGCATGGTGGATACAAATACCGCCGGGACCTACACCTTGCGTTATAACGTGAGCGACCTGGCCGGCAACCCGGCTGCAGAGGTGATCCGTACAGTTCATGTGCTTGCAGGCGGGGAGAATCCTGGAAACGGCAATGATGATTCCGATGATGACGACGATGAAGATTCCGGCGATAACGGCGGCTCAGATGACGAGCACTCGGATGATTCAGACAAAGGCCATTCCGGTGGCGACACCGAACAACCTGCATCGAAGCTGATTGAAGTTCCTGCAGGGCAAGCCATCAAGGGCGAATTAGCCGGAGTAATCCGTATTGATGTGCCAGCCGGCGTGTGGAATACGGACAGCCAAATCAAAGCCGTCGTGCTTGAGGAGGGGGCGGTGCCTGCAGCAGCAGGTATGACACGAATCAGTCCGGTCGTGGGGCTCACCAACGATGCAGGCAATACGTTGGGTACGGCTGTGAAGCTTACCTTCCATTATGATACGGGCGCGGTGTCTTCCAATAACGAGCCTGCCGTTTACTATTATCATGAGCAGCAAGGAAGATGGGTGTTCATCGGTGGAATTAACAATGGCGACGGTACCGTAACGGCCAGTGTGAATCATTTTGCCAAGTTCGCGGTATTCAGCTATGAGCCGAAGGTGTTCAGTGATTTGACCGGCCATTGGGCTTTGCCGTTTGCGGAGCGGTTGGTCGGCATGAACGCGATTCAAGGATTTGAGGACCAAAGCTTTCACCCGGATGAACCAACGACAAGAGCTCAGTTTGTTAAAATCCTGACGCACGCTCTGGGTATCAGCGCATCGGATACCGCGACTTCCTTTGCGGATGACGCGCAAATTCCGGATTGGGCGAGACAGCAGGCTGCCGCGGCTCTGGAGGCGGGCTTGATTCAAGGCTCGCGTGAGAACGGCCGCATTGTCTTTAACGCGGATAAGCTCATATCCCGTGCTGAACTGGCCGTCATGCTCGCCAATGCGCTGGATGCGACCAGCGAGACCAGTGGGACTAGCGGCTCTGGAAGCGGAGTAAGCGGCCAATTTACGGATGCCAGCGGCATCCCGTCATGGGCCCGTACTTCCATCACTACAGCCGTGAATGCGGGTATCCTGAAAGGCTACCCGGATGGCACCTTCCAGCCGGATCGTGCCGTAACGCGTGCCGAAGCAATTACAGCGATTTATAGGCTGCTGGACGCGTTGCATATATAAGGCATGAAAGAAAAAAGGTCGAGAACAGGGGGAATTAATCCCTGCGCTCGACCTTTTTTGGCGATTTTTTCTTATCATTTATACCATTGACAAATTCCGTGTTAACCTATAGGATTTAATACATACCTGACTGATGAGTCAGTCGAGGAAGGGGAGATGCGGATGGTGACGGATAAAGTACCTGCTGCCGGCGATGACCGTAGAGCCCAATTGATGTCGATTGCCCTGAAGCGTTTTGCTACATACGGTTATCATCAAACCAAGGTGTCCGATATTGTCAGTGAGGCGGGAGTTGCTCAGGGAACCTTTTATTGGTATTTCAAAAGCAAACAGGTGCTGGCGCTAGAGATTATTACCGAGGGCCGCGACCAATTGCTTGACGCGATCGGCCAGGGCTACCGCAAGGACAGCGGAACCCTCGAAGATATGGTCAGAGCTTCGGAGAACCTGTTCACGCGTATGTTTGATTTTGCTGCCAATCATCGTTACTTTATGAAGCTGCTGCTTACAGGCAGCGGGGTTGACGAAACGGTGCAAAGGCAGCTTGCAGATACTCAAAATGCTATGGAGCTTGCGTTTCGCAGGAATATCCGACGGGCGATTGAGCTTGGCATGATTCCGGGCAACCTGGATGTTGAACTGCGGGCGGCATTATTAATGAGCATGATCGAAGGATTAATGCTGCGCTGGTTGTTCGGCTCGGAGGGAACACATGACCGGATTGCCGGTCAGAGCAGCTCTGAATTGGCGGCGGAAGCGGCTAACTTTGAGTTTTACGGGCTGATGGGCAAGCCTTAGCCCTGAGAGAGGGATAGGGTTTGTAGATACACTCATACTACATCACAAGTATAGACAGGAGAGGGACAAAGAAGATGAAAACAACAAAGAAAACCTGGGTCGTTTCATTCATGGCGCTGGCCTTGCTCAGCTTGCTGTTAAGCGCGTGTGGGGGCTCGGCGGCCAATACAGCGGGCAACAACAATGCGGAGAACAGTGCAGGCGAAGCGGCTGACGCATCCAATCTGCTTGGAAAAATTCAAGCGGCAGGTGTGATCAAGGTCGGCATTATGGGGACCTACCCTCCATATAACTCCCTCGGCAAGAATGGAGAGTATGAAGGATTTGACGTCGATATTGCCAAGGGCATTGCCGACAAGCTCGGGGTCACTGCGGAATTCTCGGCCCAGGACTTTTCCAGTCTGATTCCAAGCCTGCAGGCTGACAAGCTGGATGCCATCGTCAGTCAGGTGACGATCACGGATGAACGCAAGCAGGTCATTGATTTCAGTGATCCGTATATTACCAACAGCGTAAAAATCATCGTCGGTGAAAATAACACAGATATCACTACAATTCAGGACTTCGCAGGCAAAACCATCGGTGTGGGGCTTGGAACCAACGATGAATCCTACCTGCGCAATGACGTGCTGCCTGAAGTGGGCAATTTTGAAATCAAAACCTACAACGATGTCATTACATCGCTTCAGGATTTGAATGCAGGCCGGATTGATGCCACCATCAACAATATGTATGCTTTAAAACCGATTGTCGACGAGAACGGATTTAAGATCAAAGCGGTCGGCGAGCCGATCAAATCTGACCAGGCGGGTGTAGCGATCCGTCAGGACAACCCGGAATTGAAGGAAGCCATGAATAAAGCGCTCGCTGACATGAAAGCCGACGGTTCCTATGATGAAATCTTCAAAAAATGGTTTGGTGAAGCGCCGCCGGCTGAGTAAAAGGGGACAGCAAGGGACGAATTTGGCAGCCGGATGTGGCTGCATCGTCCCGTTTTCCTTTTTCGGGTAAAGGAGATCTGATAGATGGATATGTTCAATTTAGTGCTTGAGAATCTGCCCTTCCTGCTCCAAGGGGCGCTGTATACACTTCTCATCACCGTGGTATCGATGCTGCTTGGTCTCGTGATCGGGATCATCACTGCAATCGCGCGCCTGAGAGGGCCGCGTTTTGTCCAGTGGGTCGCCCGGGCTTATGTATCCATTATCCGCGGAACGCCGTTATTGGTGCAGATTGTGATCATTTATTACGGGCTTGTGGATTACGGGGTCACGCTTGGCTCCCTGACGGCTGCGTTTATAGCGCTCAGTGTGAATGCGGGGGCTTATTTGTCCGAAACGTTCCGGGGAGCCATTCTGGCGGTTCCCAAAGGGCAGACGGAGGCCGCTTATGCCATAGGCATGACATCCTGGCAGGCGCTGCTTCGCATCATTTTGCCGCAGGCTGCCAGGATCGCAATCCCGCCGATGGGCAATACGTTTATTGGTATGCTGAAGGAGACTTCGCTCGTATCGGTCATCGGGGTGAGTGAGCTCTTGCGTCAGGCGCAGCTTTTGCAGGCGCAGTTCTATCGGTACATGCCGTTTTACCTGGCGATAGCAGTCATCTACTGGGTATTGAGTACAGGAATGGCGGCGATCCTCGAGCGGATCGAACGCAGGCTGAATGAAGCTTATTAAAGGTGGAGTTGAAGAGCATTATTATAACAGCAAAGGGGAAATCAGCATGAAGGTTGCAACAGTCTGGAATGGAAAGCGCAAGTTTACCTCGACAGGCCCGTCCGGTTACTCCGTGAACCAGGATGCCACAGACAAATACGGCGGTGACGGGGAAGGCATGACTCCGATGGAGCTGCTGCTGGCTGGACTCGGAGGCTGCATGGGCATCGATATTACGATGATTTTGAATCATTTTCTGGGGGATATTGACAGCATTGAAATTGAAGCGAACGGCATCCGTACCGAAAGCATGCCTACAGCTTTTACGGAAATTGATCTTACCTTCCACGTGAAGGGCAATATTCCGGATTACCGGGTATGGAAAGCGATTCACATGGCGGAAGAGAAATACTGCGCAGTTTCGGCCTCGCTGAAAGCGGACATTCGTCCACATCTCGTTTTGAATGGGGTGGAGGTTCCGAATCCAGCATAACCAGACAAGCCTCCTACAATATAACACATGATTTTAGGAGGCTAGTTATGGCCGACAGACTCTGTAAGTATGATCAACGTAACTGATCAAGAAGACTGTAGTAATAGTAGGTTTTTGACCGCTGTCTTCCGTCGGAAAAGATAATTCGGTTCGCTTCTAATATGGATAAATATCGTCTACAAGTGGCTTCGGAAATCTCGGCGGCTGACGCAATACTATGAACTGTGAATATAGGCTTCTGAAAAATAGCATCAATTAATTTTTTGACACCACTGCTGTTGATCAAAGATTGAGCTGCGTCTAAATCATGCTCATATAGTCGATTAATACCATTGATTAAGCGGATATTTTTATCTGATTGAAGTATTACCGCTTCCAGAAAAAAGCGAATCCATTGATTCCAGTCCCCTTTATATCTTGTGTCATTAAGAAATTGATAATATTTATGTTTATCCCTTTCCAATGCTTCACTTAAAAAGAAGTTAGGATAGTCAATGATCTTCTTACTGAATAAATATAAGGGAATTAATATGCGGCCGATTCTTCCATTTCCATCAAGGAATGGATGAATTGTTTCAAATTGTGCGTGTATAATTGCCACTCTAATAAGTTCATCAAGTTGATCTTGCGGGTCATTAATATAGATTTCGAGATTGCTCATGTAAGTGTCAACAAGTTGAGGCTGCGGAGGGACGTAGGTTGCTGTTTCCAGTGTACATCCTTCTGGCCCGATAAAATTCTGGATTTTTCTAAATTCTCCGGGGGAGCGGTTGCCGCCGCGAACATCATTTGACATTAGTGTTACATGCATCGCTTTGAACAGTCTGGTAGAGATCGGCCAGAAAGCCAGTTTATCCATTCCATCACGGAGTGCTTGATAGTAGTTGAGTACTTCTTGAACATCTTTATTGTTTTTTCTACTTTGAGCCTCTACTTCAAGGACCTCATCGAGCGTCACTTGAGTTCCCTCTATTTTTGTTGATTGCACTGCTTCATTGAGCATTACCGGGTTCAACAACAAATGGGAGGGCAGTTTGGTATTTTGGAGCAGCACTTGATACTGGGCGACTTTTTTGTTAGCATCAATCAATTCCCTAAGGAACATGAGCTGATCAATTCTTTCATTACCCAGCGGTAAATTCTCAGGTGTGAAGGATGCCCTTGCCATCAGTAAACCTCACTTTCAAATTACGATTATATTATTTACATCATATCCGATTTGTGATTATAAATATACATAAAACGATAAACAATGATCAAAAATCGCCGAAAATAACTTTAAAAGATGAGAACCTCAATTTAGAAAGGGAATTCTGATCCGGGGTGAGATTTTACTGGAAAAGCATTTGGGGGGTATTACAAAAGAGGGCCCCAGGTCAACGGACCTTTGGGGCACCTCCTCAACAATTAGAAAAAAAGTTTATCCGGGTCTGGGCCTACGCGATGATTTTGATTCAGGGCATTAATCTTCTCCATGTCTTCAGCGGACAATTCGAAGTCAAACACGTCAGCATTTTCGATAATGCGCTGTTCCTTGATGGATTTAGGAATCGTGACGATTCCGTTTTGCAAATCCCAGCGTAAAATAACCTGAGCTGTGGATTTTCCGTGCTTGTCGGCAATCTCCTTCAACACCTCGTTATCCAGCAGTTGGCCTTGCGCCAGCGGGGACCAGGCTTCAATTTGAATGCCTTGCTTTTTGCAATATTCACGCAGCTCTACTTGTGTGAGAAGAGGGTGAAGCTCCACCTGGTTGACCATCGGCTTGATTTCGGCATCAGCCAGCAAATCCTCCAAATGATGAATTTGGAAGTTGGAGACACCAATGGCACGGACTTTTCCGTCTTTGTACAGCTTCTCAAGCGCCTTCCAGGTTTCTTTATATTTGTCCTTCCCAGGCCAGTGAATCAGATACAGATCCAAATAATCCAGACCCAGCTTCTGCAGGCTTGTCTCAAATGCTTGAAGTGTGGAGTCGTAGCCTTGATCCGCGTTCCATACCTTTGTCGTAATAAACAGCTCATCGCGGGCAATGCCCGATTCCTTGATGGCCTGTCCGACGCCTTCCTCGTTTTCATAAATTTTTGCGGTATCAATGCTTTTGTACCCGGCTTTAATGGCGTATTTCACAGAGTTGATCACCTCTTGACCGTCCTCTACTTTAAACACGCCGAGGCCGAACCAGGGCATCTCCACACCATTATGCAAAGCAACGGTATCTTGCAGGTTTTTAGGCATGATAAAACTCCTCCTGAACTTTAATGATGTTCTTGCAGGTTAGCCGTCTGCTGAACGGAGACAGGCACATTTCTATTTTATACAGTACTGACGGTGAATAGAAGTAGGCACTTTTTCCTTATATAGTATATCGAAGTATACCCTTACGACTAGTCATCCTTAACAATTTCGTAACTTAAACGATTCTTTCCCGTATTACGATAAAGATAAATAAGATAAGTTAATACATTAAAAAAAAATGAGGTAATGCTACCGTATGTACGAGGAAATGATAAATGACGCCGATGCATGCTATTTGCTTGCGGAGGAGAAGGCCGCCCGGTATTTTTCGTCCCTTTATGAGCAGGTTACGGAGAAGTCGTATCTCTCTGCCCTGACTCAAGATTTCCAACTGTGGCAGCAGAACCATATCCGTCGTCATTCATGGCTGGATTTTTTTACAAAGGCCAAGCGAAAGCCTGATAACCGGGATTATCATATGTATATTCAATGGCTCAATCACACAGGCAAGCTGGATGATTATCTGGACCGGAGTGTGTCCTATCTGTACATGCGCGATTTGGGGAAAGCCCTGGATTCGCCTGACACGCAGACGCGGATACAGCGTATGGCTGCTGATATTAAGCAACACCTGCTCCACACGAAACGCGGACAGCAGCCGGAGGTTATTAGCTTGTCCAAGCTATATCGGTGGGGGCAGAAGGAAGGTATCGAGAATGCCGTGATCTGGTTGATCCACAAGCTTCGAAGGGTATCCACCCATATTCCCGAAGGACTGGACGCCGAGCAGGCGCAGCGTAAGCTGATCAAGATCATCCTCGGGGTTGTGCTGCATGTGATGGAAGAGATGGGTGATGATACATCGCGTGAGGAACGTTCCCGCAGATTGGATGAGGCGATCAGGCTTGGTTACTCCTATGGCCTGACCTATCCTTTCATTGACGATTTACTGGATTCACAGGTGCTGACCCTTCAAGAAAAAAAGAAGTATTCCCATATGATCCGCACCGCGCTGCTGACGGGCACTGTGCCCAAATTGGGTGAGTGGACCGGAAGCAATATGGCCATGATCCGCTATGTACATGCGGAGCTGCGTGATGCCTTCGAGTATATTAAGGGTGTGCAGCGGCCGGAAACGCAGAGAACTTTTTTCGAGCAGTCTTATGTGTTCTTTCATTCCCAGGAGATAGATCGGATGAAGGACCTGTCGCATGCGGATTACGCAAATGAAGATCTCTACATCCCCATCATTCTCAAATCGTCCTCCTCCCGTCTGATCGCCCGTTCTGTGCTAAGCGCGCCTGAGGATGAGGGCTTTGACCATCGAACCTTCTATTATGGCATCTATAATCAGCTGGCGGATGATTTTGCGGACATGTTTGACGATATGAGAGACGGCGCAGTCACGCCTTATACCTATTATTTAACGTACCGGGAGCAGCGCTCCGATCTGATCAACCCTTTTGAATTATACTGGGCGGTCATCTCCCATCTGATCCATAACGTGTATCAATCCGACCCCAAGAGCCGCGAGGTTATTCTGGATCGTGCCATTAATGGTCTCAAGCGCTGCAAGGAGCGTGTCGGAGTTGAGAAATACAACGAGATCATGGAGATCCTGACTTTCGATATCCCAGAATTCAACCGTCTGATTCAGCATATGGTCCGCAAAGCGGTGGATGTGGATTTCTTCGATAAGCTGCTGCGGGACCAGGTGATCACCCATTTCAAGAATGACCGCAAGGAAAAAGAAGATTTTGTCCAAACACTCCATCAGGTTCGTGACCAGCTCAACCGCAATTTACAGATTTCCAAGCATGAAGGCATGCCGCCGATGAAAGAGCCGCTGATTGATGCGGCAAATTACAGTCTCAATGGGGACGGGAAACGGCTGCGGCCGATCATGACCTGGGTCATGGGGGTTCACGAATACGGACTGGATGGCGCAGCCATCATGCCGCTTCTGAGATCGCTGGAGTATATGCATACCGCATCCCTGATCTTCGATGATCTGCCAACGCAGGATAATGCGTCCGCCCGTAGAGGACGCCCGACGCTGCACGAGGTGCACAACAGTGCCACGGCAGAATTAACCGGGTTGCTCTTGATCCAACGGGCGGTACAGGAACAGTCGTCACTTGAACCGTTTGACCCGCAAGCGGTGCTTGCCTTGATGCGGTACTCGGCCCAGAAGGCGGAGGATTTGTGCATGGGGCAGATGATGGATTTGGACTCCAAAGGCAAACCGTTAACGCTGGAGCAACTGAACACGCTGTGCTTTTACAAAACGGGCATAGCGTTTGAGGCTTCGTTGGTGATGCCTGCCATTCTGGCCCGGGTTGCGGAGGAGGAGATCGACGGTCTGAAGAGGTTTGCCTATCATGCGGGCATCGCCTTTCAGATTAAGGATGATTTGCTGGACTTGGAGGGAGATGTGCTCCTGCTTGGGAAGCCGGTAGGTCAGGATGTGGAGAACAACAACTCGACCTTTGTCACAGTGCTGGGCCGGGAGGGTGCCGCCAGAGAAATGTGGAATCATTATTGTCTGGCCGTGGAAGCCTTGCAGGAGCTGCCGCGCAGCAACGCTTTTCTGAAGCATTTATTGGATTATATCGTGCAGAGGGAACGTTAAGGATGGAAAATGGGCGTCGCTTCCTAAGTGGCGTCTTTTTTTGGTCTTGGAGGCTACTGAGTCGTGGCGAATTAATGAATTGGGAAATAAATGAAACTTTTTTAAACTGTTTTGTGTCTAATGTATAGGGTTACAAATGTTTATTCTATAAAATTAAAGAAATGAAGGGATCTTAAATGAAAAAACTGCTAATCTTGACTATATTCGTGGGCACTGTGCTGACCGGGTGTGGCAGTACAAACGAAGCTGCGAATGTAGGCCAAACCCAAGCGACGGAGCCAGCAGGGAACAGTACGACAGTGGAACAGCCGGCAACCGGACAGGAGGAGCCTGCCGAAGAGGCTCCTCCGGCCGTTGCTGAAGAAGAGAACCCGGCCGACGCAGCGTCTCCAGCCGAGCAGGGCACGGCTTCTGTGGAGACCAAACAGGAGTACCTTCAAAAGCTGGACGAGGTGGAAGAGAGCTTGGCCGACTTAAAAGCATTGAACGAAGAGGGAACAACAGTGTCCATGAATAAAGCGGCAGAAGAAACCTATAAACGGTGGGATACCGCTCTAAACGAGATTTATAGTGAGTTGAAGCAGCAGTTGCCTGACAGCGAAATGGCGGCACTAAAGGAAGAGCAGTTGAACTGGATCCAACAACGGGACGAAACCGCAGCAAAGGAAGCGGCCCAATATGAAGGCGGAACGATGGAAGGCTTGCAATATGTCGCTACTCAGGCGGGAGTTACGAAGGAAAGATGTTATGAGCTGGTGGAAGAGTATATGAAGTAGATAGTGGCCCTGCCGGAATTTTTAAAATCCCTCCTAATCATTGACAGGATGCCATTTGGGTGTGATACTCCTATAATAATGTGACGAAAAGAATGTGATGATATGGGGGAGCCCAACTTAAAAAACAGAAAACAGCCCTTCCTGGAAAGATATTTAAGCGGGGAGTCTATTGATTACCGGCAGATTCAGGCCTTGTTTATTCCGCTGCTGATCGATCAGCTATTCCTGATCGGCTTGAACCTGGTGAACACCGCAATGATCAGCTCGGCGGGCATGGCGGCGGTCAGTGCGGTCAATATGATCGATTCGCTGAACATTTTCCTTGTGAGTGTGTTTGTCGCGGTGGCGACCGGGGGAACGGTGGTGGTGGCCCAGTATAAGGGCAGCGGCAACAGCCTGATGGTGTCCAAGGCAGCCTCCGGTTCGGTGACTTCAGTGACTTTATTGTCGCTTGTGATCAGTCTTGTGGTCATCCTGCTCCACAACCCGATTCTGAGTATACTGTTCGGCACAGCCTCGCCGGATGTACTGGATCAAGCCCGAGTGTATCTGATCGGCAGTGGTGTATCCTACGTGGGCGTTGCGATTGAGCAAGCGGTCTGCGGTGTACTGCGGGGGATCGGGAGAACAAGGGCATCCTTGGCGCTTTCCCTGATCATGAATTTATCCTACGTGCTTCTGAATGTCGTGTTTATCAACATCATGGATATGGGCGTGCAGGGTATGACGCTGGCCATCAATATCGCCAGGTTTACGGGGGCATTTTGTGCGATTTACTATCTGGTCAGAATGGATGCCGAGCTGCACGTGCGAATCAAGGATCTGCTGCGGGTGAACTATGCCATGCTGAAGAAAATTATGTTCATTGGCGTACCGTTTGCCGCAGAGCAGATGTTTTTTAACGGCGGCAAGATTCTGACCCAAATTTTCATTGTCAGCCTGGGTACATATGCCATTGCGACCAATGCGATTGCTTCCTCGCTGGCCGGGGTGTTCCAGATTCCCGCGACCGCCTTGTCCCTGACCATTGTGACCGTCGTTGGCCAGTGTATGGGGCGGGGGAATATTGCGGATGCGAAGAAATTTACGAAAGCCTTTCTGTGGCTGGGCACCCTCTCGTTTATCATTATGGGTGTGCTGCTCATGTCCTTATTCTATCCGCTCGTCAGTCTGTTCCAGCCGCCGGCGGAGATTGTGGACGATATTTACTGGGTTGTGCTAATGAATGCCATTGCTCAGGTTCCGTTATGGGCGCTCAGCTTCATTCTTCCTTCGGCGCTCAGGGCGGCGGGAGACTCGAAGTTCACATCCGTTACCTCCATGCTGTCGATGTGGCTGTTCCGGGTCGTGCTTGGCTACATTATGGGCATTGTGCTGGGCTTCGGCATTATCGGCGTATGGCTGGCGATGAACCTGGAATGGGGGATACGGGGAGCGGTCTTCCTATGGCGCTTCCGCGGCAAAAAGTGGTATGCACACCGCTTGATTGACTGAGTCTGGAGAGATTCGAGCGGTCTCATAGGAGAACAGCAGCATATCATAAGGTCAACCAGAGTTGTTCTTTCTGGTTGGCCTTTGTTCATTTCAAGCGGCTCACACGCTGCTGCAAATGACAGATGGTCATGATGAATAATCGGGAATCGGGAATTTAGAAATCGTGACAAGAACCCTGCCGACAAATTGTAATGGTGCCAGCCAAACGATAAGCTGAAGACAGCTTACATAACATAGAGCGGAAATGAGTATACGGATCGTTACGCCGCCACTCGAAAGGATGCAGAACATATGAGCATAGAAGCGCTGAACGAGAGAGTGAAGACAGATCTGGCTTACCTGGCCTTCGGAGGTGCGGATTGGGTGCGTCCTGTCAGCCATCCGGCAGGGCATGTCTATGATGTGGTGGTGGTAGGAGGCGGCCAATGCGGCTTGGGGACTGCCTTTGGACTGCTGCGTGAGCGGATATCCAACATTCTGGTGATCGATGAGAACCCGGAAGGGCTCGAAGGCCCGTGGGAAACCTACGCCCGTATGGTGACACTGCGTACGCCGAAGCATCTGACCTCCATCGACCTCGGCATTCCTTCCCTGACCTTCCGCTCCTGGTGGGAGGCGCAGACCGGACCGCAGGGCTGGGAAGAGGTGGTCAAGATTCCGCGCGGCGACTGGATGAACTACCTGCGCTGGTATCGCAAGGTGCTGCAGCTTCCTGTCCGCAATGAGGTCAGATTGAAGCTGATTGAGCCAACAGAAGAAGGTCTTCACCGTCTTCATCTTGAAGGGGCGGGAGCACCGTCCGATCCATTACTGGCACGTAAGGTGATCCTCGCTAACGGGATTCAGGGCGGAGGAGAATGGCATGTGCCACCCATGATTGCGGAGAAGCTGCCCCAGCATCTCTATGCTCATACTTCGCAAGCCATTGATTTTGAGCGGTTAAAGGGAAAAAAGGTAGCTGTGCTGGGCGGCGGTGCCTCGGCCTTCGATAACGCTAATTTTGCCCTCACGGAAGGGGTGTCAGAGGCACATGTGTTCGTCCGCCGCAAGGAGCTGCCGCGCATCAATCCGATTCGCCAGATGGAGGGCTCCGGCATGATCGAGCGCTTTCCAACGCTGTCGGATGCGGAAAAGTATGCCGTGATCGCTCATTTCTTCAAGCATAATCAGCCGCCGACCAACGATACCTTTGCGCGCGCCTGCTCCTGGCCGGGCTTTCGGCTCCACCTGGGCTCACCGTGGTTAGATGTGGAGCCGTCTGGTGAGGGAGTACTAGTGACCACGCCGCACGGTACGTACAGCTTTGATTTTTTGGTGATTAGCACAGGCCTGCTGACCGATCCTGCCCTGCGCCCTGAGCTGAAGCTGGTGGAAGGCCATATTGCACGCTGGGGCGACCGTTACACGCCACCGGCAGACACGGCCCATCCGCTGCTGGATACGCATCCCTACCTAACTCCCGGCTTTGCATTTACCAGCCGTGATGAGCAAGGAGAGAAGCTGCTGCACGGACTCTTTTCCTTCAACTATTCCGCGCTGGTGAGCTGCGGCCTGTCGGCCTCGGCGCTGTCCGGCATGAAATATGCGATTCCGAAGCTGGTCGCAGCGGTGGCGGATCAGCTTTTCCTGGATAACCGGGAAGAGATTCTGAGTAACTTTGTGACTTATGATGAACAAGAATTCACGGGAGAATGGCCACCTCGAACCCCTTAACCTAAACGGCGTTTCCCGTGACAGGGTCCTCAACCATCCCGGAGAAAGGCGATAAAAAAATGTCATTCAGGTTCTTCAATGATTATAAATTGTGGAAAACATTGACATATGATGGGCGACGGCGTATGATGTGGACAAGAAATGTAATCGCTTACAAAAAACGAAGAGGAGATGAGTAGGATGTTCAAAGCAAAATGGGGCAAGATCTCTCTCGTATGGATTCTAACCATGGTCCTGACTGTAACCGGATTAGCGTTTCAACCTTCTGCAGCGGTATTCGCTGCGGATGCTTCAGGTACGACGGCAAGCATCGCGGATATTTTGAAAAATCAGCAGCCGGATGGCGGCTGGAAGAAGGATTACTCGGTCACCAGCGGGGAATGGGCCAAGTCCACGATTGACAACAAGGCTACGTATACCGAAATCAGAAGATTGGCAAGCGAATACCAAAAAACCAAAGATAGTGTATACTCGCAAGCAGCGATCAAAGGCATCAGCTTCCTGCTCAACATGCAGTACAGCAACGGCGGCTGGCCGCAGGTGTACCAAGGTACGAGCTACCACAAGCACATTACGTATAACGACAATGCCATGATGAATGTCATGATCCTGCTCGATGAGGTAGCCAATAAAAAAGGGGATTTTTCCTTTGTAGACACAGCCTTGGCCGATCGCAGCAAAGCGGCGGTTGCCAAAGGTGTGAGCGTTATATTGGCCACCCAGGTGAAGGTGAACGGGCAATTAACCGTGTGGGGGCAGCAGCATGATTCGGTAACCCTGGCGCCTGCCGGGGCAAGAGCCTATGAAGTGCCTTCCCTTTGTACGGGTGAAAGCGTAGGAATCGTTAAATTTCTGAAAACAAGACCAGCCACACCGCAAATAACGACTGCCATTCAAGCCGCGGAAAATTGGTTCAGAAATGTCAAGATCACCGGCATCAAGGTCGTCAAGACCAGCGATGATGTGGTTGTCGTGGAGGACCCGAGTGCGCCTCCGATCTGGGCCCGCTTTTACGAGATTGGAACGAATAAGGCGATCTTCGTCGGGCGGGATGGCGTGGTGAAATATAAGCTCAGTGAGATCGATCAGGAAAGAAGAACCGGCTACTCCTGGTATGGCAACTGGCCGTCCGGTTTAGTGAATAATTAAACCGTATAGCGATGAGGTTGATGTGACAAAATTCAAGCTGGCGCAGGTACTCTATCGGCGTCAGCTTGTTGCCATGCGGATTCGCAATAAATCGAAGGCCAATAGGGAATAGTCCAATCCGCTCCCAAGGGCAAACATACACTTAAAGTAGTCCAATGAAACAGAAGACGAGACCCAATACTACTTTAAGGGGGTGGCGATCCTTGAGAATGGTTGAACTGGTTCTTTCGCTCAATGACCGAAGCGGGGAATATGCGAAGCATGCGGCCGTTGTTCTTGCATCTGTTTTTTCCAATATCAAGAAAACAATAAATATACACATTTTGTATGATGAAACCTTAACTGAAGAAAACAGAGCAAAGCTCACTGCGCTTGCCAGGGCCTATCATCATTATATCTTTTTCTATCATGTGACAATCCCTGAGGATATGCTTCAGGCTTCGGCCCAGGTGCATAAGATTGATCATTGGACCAAGGCCAGTATGTATCGATTATTGCTGCCGAATTTTCTTCCGGCTGACAGGGTCATTTATCTGGACTGTGACGTGTGGGTCAATATGGATATCAGCGAATTGTGGAGCATTGACCTGGGAGAGCATTATCTGGGCGCGATACTGGATCAGGGAAAGGAAGGCCTGGGAGATTATTTTCCCACCGTTGGGCTGTGCGGAGACACATATTTTAACTCTGGCGTCATTCTGTTTCATTTGGACAATATCCGCAAAAAAGAGAACTGGTATGATGAAATGCTGTATTTCTTACGCAAATACCCTATAACGACCATGCCCGATCAGGATGCCTTGAATTTCATGTATGGCTCCAACTACCTGCAATTGGATCAGCGCTTTAATACATTCGCCTACGAAGGTCTCAATCCGGACAACAAAATTGTGCATTTCGCCGGGGAAGATAAGAAGTGGTGGGATCACCATTCACCTGCGGCACCGATCTATCATTCATTCCTTGCCATGACCCCTTGGGCAGGAGCTTGTACACCAGCGCCTGTGGCTAACCCGCAGCCCGGGCCGGAGAAAGAATGCAGGGCTGTACAGCCTCCGTTGTTTGCCAAGCCTGTTGGGCCGCCGGCTCTAATAGCCCAGCCCGTGGTGATCCAGCCTCAGGCGAATCCGCTTCACCTCATCCCGGCCAGGCTGCTGCCGCAAATTCCCGTAGCCCCTGTCAAGCGGAAACGCTGTCGATCGGTAAGGCTGCGGTTAAGGCCAAAACTGCGGAAGAAAAGCGGCAAATACCGCTCCATAAGAAGAATAAGACGGCTGAAGCGTCAGCAAGGGTTGAGGAGAAGGGTGCTGCCACCGGCAGCGAAGAAGTGGCCGTTGCTAAGGAAGAAGACCGTTTATATGATTAGAAAGTCTTCTCTGAAAAAAAGCACATGCTGTTTAAAGCGCAGCTCATAACCGGCAACAAACACACCTTCAAGGTTGTCTCCATGTCTTGGGACATGGCTGCAAGCCCTTGAAGGTGTTGGGTTCTCATAGGTTTGGGGAGCTCCAGCCTATTGCATCGTCGTACCCTGATATGGGAACTGCGAGGAATAGCCGCTGAATTGCTGATAGGTCTGGTCCAGCTTCTGCTGTTGCTCGGCCTCCAGCTTATAATGCCCTTTGCGGAACATCAATTGGTACATATCGTATTGGCACTGATGCGTCTCGTTCAGCACGGTCATGATGTCCTGATGCAGAGACGGATGGCTGGCCTCGCGGGCAGAGGTGTTGAAGCTGTCTGTCAGGTATTTTTCCGTAGCCAGTAGGTCATTGAGCCGGTCCCGGTCGTTCATCTCCGGTCCTTTGACTTGAGGCTCGTAGGATGGCTTCGGATTTTTGATCACATTTGCATTTTGATTCTGGTTCTGATTCTGACTCTGGTTCTGATTCATGCCGCGAATCCTCCTTGTTATTGTTGAAACTGCTGAACCCTTTGCATTTCCATGGTATTGTTATTGTGCAGATGCTTCAGCAGCAGCTCGTAATGGCGCTCGTGCATCTGTCCGGCCTGCTGAATCGCTTGGGCAATTTCCGGGTCGGAGCATTCGGCGGCAAAATGGCTGCATTTTTTCATCGTGATAAGCTCCCAGGATAACTGGTCTTTTAAGTATAGATGGTCCTTGATCGTAATCACTTGCGGGGGAACAGACAGGATCGGCTGCTGCTGTCCCTGGCCCTGTGTCTGATTTTGCTGCATGGTTGAGGACTCCTTTTCCATTGTTAGTTGCATTTCTTATCATGCTTCAAGCTGAGGAAAATCATCCACAAAAAAGAAGCCGCCAGGAGAATTCCATGGCAGCTCATCATCTAACATTACTTATTCCCGGACCATTTCCGGTCGCCGGTCAAATATTTCTCGGTCAGCACAGCCAGCAACTGAATGCCTACCTCATTCTGTCCGCCCTCCGGGATGATCAGATCGGCGTATTTTTTGGACGGCTCAATGAAGGCCTCGTGCATCGGCTTCACGGTGGTCAGATACTGATTGTGAATGGATTGAATCGTCCGTCCGCGTTCCTCGATATCCCGCAGCACCCGGCGCAGAATGCGCACATCAGGGTCGGTATCCACGAATACCTTGATATCCAGCATATTCCGCAGATTTTCATCAGACAGCACATGCAGTCCTTCGATGATCGCGATATTGTTCGGCTTGAGTTCCAAGGCCTCGGTGGTGGAGCGGCCGTGCACCGAGAAGTCGTAGACGGGGGCTTGTGCGGGCTGCCCTTCCCTCAACAGCTTGAGGTGCTCAATGAGCAGCTCATTGTCAAAGGCAAACGGATGATCGTAATTGATAGCTTCGCGTTCGGCCATACTGAGGTGTACATGGTCTTTATAGTAGTTATCCTGGGATATGAAGGTCACTTTGCCTGTTCCAAGACGTTCGATGACGGAGCGGGCTACCGTCGTTTTGCCGGAGCCGGTGCCGCCGGCTATACCAATAATAAGCATGGTGTTCCAATAACCCTCCCTAAGTTACATCACAATTCAAGTATTGTAGCACAGCATTTGCATTTTTTCACCTAGTGGTTATGAGGGTATGATCTGGTTTCCTATCTTTTGTAAAATATCATTTGTAATGATAGATATACCACACCTGTAGATTGATAGTTGAATAGAATAGAGTGAGCAAGACGAAAGGGGGGGTTGGATTGTCTCAAGCGAATATACCCAACATTACACCAACGATCACGCTCACCAGGGAAGAGGCAATAACGTTGATCATTGCTTCTATTGCGATGGAGGAGCTGGGATTAAGCCACATTCTGAACGCCGAAGGGGAGAAGCTGCAGTACGTACTGGGCACCCTGCCAGGAGCATCGTTGCCGCCACCGACCATTGGTGAATTATTGGCTGTCAATGAAAGTATCCGTAAAACCGTGCGGGCAGCCGTGAAAAAAAGCTGGATCCTGACCAACAAATTGCAAAGCGTCTTGTGTGCTTCGAACTCTTCAGGTTAAAGACTAGAGATAGATAGATATCGAGGCCGTCCTATGAGCAGATGATCTGCTTGTAGGACGGCCTTATTTGCGTTGAAGTATTTTCTCGAAATCCGCTATTGCCTCATACCCGCGAGCCCGTAGGTGAATAGATTGGACAGATAACATGAGAGGAGTGAATGGATTGTCTCAAGCCAACATACCTAACATAACCCCGTCATTTACGCTTACCAGAGAAGATGCGATAACATTAATCATTTCCTCCATCGCGATGGAGGAGCTGGCATTAAGTCATATTTTGAATGCCGAGGGGGAGAAGCTGCAATACGTACTGGGCACCCTCACCGTGCCCGGAATATGCTTGCCGCCGCCGACGGTGGATGAATTGTTGGCCGTCAATGAAAGTATCCTTAAAACGCTGAAAGAAACGATGAAGAAGGATTGGATACTTAGCAACAAGCTGGAAATGGTCTTGGAGGCGTCCAAGTGCCCCACAGGCACGACAGGAGTCACCGGCCCGACGGGCCCAACAACTCCGACGGGCCCAACGACTCCGACGGGTCCGACAACTCCGACGGGTCCGACGACTCCGACAGGCCCAACGACTCCGACGGGTCCGACAACTCCGACAGGCCCAACGACTCCGACAGGTCCAACGACTCCGACAGGGCCTACCGGCCCGACGGGCCCAAGCTGCGTAGCAACGTGTGCACCAGTTCTATATGGGATCGGGCCATTTCATTGTGAGCCCATCATAGATGGTCCAACACCATGTGTGCAAGTCTCAACCCTATCAGACCCGCCAGGTACAACATGTGTCCCACTAATTCCAGGCACGATCATACTGGTATTTGGTCCTACAGCAATAGGCTATGTTACTGGCAATCCAGCCCCTGATTTTTATCCATATTGCTTGCCATAAAAACGTATCTGCATGATATGGAATATCTTGAAATGGATGAAATGGGACTGCCTAAGCCCATGATCTGCTTAAGGCGGTCTCCTTTTTGCAAAATCTGATACATACTCACACCTGCGCATAGGCGGATGAATAGACTGGACTGATGAAAAATGAAAGGAGTGAACGGATTGTCTCAAGCCAATGTGCCCAACATAACCCCATCGTTCACGATCACCAGAGAAGATGCGATAACAATGATCATTTCTTCCATCGCGATGGAAGAGCTGGCACTAAGTCACATTTTGAATGCCGAGGGAGAGAAGCTGCAATACGTACTGGGCACCCTCACCGTGCCCGGAATATGCTTACCGCCACCGACGGTGGGTGAATTGTTGGCCGTCAATGAAAGTATCCTTAAAACACTGAAAGAAACGATGAAGAAGGATTGGATACTTAGCAACAAGCTGGAAATGGCCTTGGAGGCGTCCAAGTGCCCCACAGGCACGACAGGAATCACCGGCCCGACAGGCCCGACGAGTCCGACGGGTCCGACAACTCCGACCGGTCCAACGAGTCCGACGGGTCCGACAACTCCGACCGGCCCAACCGGTCCAACAAGACCAACCGGTCCGACAGGCGCAACATTCTTACCCTGTGTACCCGTCCTGAATGGATCAGCTCTAGGATGTGAAACCCCACCACCAGGTACAGCATGTTACGATCTGCCTAACACCGGTGTAACCTGTATTTCACAGCCAACCACAGGATGTGTACTTGTCGCTCTGCCAACCGGTGTAACTTGTATAGCAGTTCCGCCAGGTGCGACATGTGTACCTATCCCAATTCCAACAGGTATTACATGTTATCCTATTTCCCCAATAGGTCAAACCTGTTTGCCGATTGTATCCGTAACAGGGGAGATTATATGTCTGCCCATCCCGCTCTGAATCGGCTTTCCTTCTGTAAAGCATTTTCGTCTTGGTTATTAGTAAATCCGGTACACACACCTGTACCTAGGCAGATGATTAGGCTGGACTGATCAAAATGAAAGGAGTGGTTGGATGTCTCAAGCCAATGTGCCCAACATTACACCGTCGTTCACGCTCACCAGAGAAGAAGCGATAACGTTGATCATTTCATCCATCGCGTTGGAGGAGCTGGCACTAAGTCATATTTTGAATGCTGAGGGGGAGAAGCTGCAATACGTATTGGGTACTTTGCCTGGAGTATCCGTGCCAGCACCGTCCATGAGTGACTTGTTGGCAATAAATAATAGCATCCGTAAAACGCTAAAAGAAACAGCCAAGAAGGATTGGCTGCTCAGTAACAAATTGGAAACGGTGCTGAAATACCCTAAATGCCCAACAGGAGTCACCAGCCCAACGGGCCCAACGGGCCCGACAGGCCCAACGAGCCCAACAAGCCCAACGAGCCCAACGAGCCCAACCGGCCCGACGAGCCCAACAGGCCCAACAAGCCCAACGAGCCCGACGAGCCCAACGAGCCCAACCGGCCCAACGAGCCCAACCGGCCCAACGAGCCCAACCGGCCCAACGAGCCCAACCGGCCCAACGAGCCCAACCGGCCCAACGAGCCCAACCGGCCCAACGAGCCCAACCGGCCCAACGAGCCCAACAGGCCCAACAAGCCCGACAGGCCCGACAGGCCCAACAGGCCCAACGAGCCCAACCGGTCCGACAAGACCAACTGGTCCGACAGGCGCAACATTCTTACCATGTGTACCCATCCAGACTGGATCATCTCTAATATGTATAAACCCACCACCAGGTATAGCATGTTACTATCTGTCTAACATCGGTGCAACCTGTATTTCACAGCCAACCACAGGATGTGTATTTGTCCTTCTGCCGACCGGTGCAACTTGTATAGCAGTTCCGCCAGGTGCGACATGCGTACCTATCCCAATTCCAACAGGTGTCACATGTTATCCCATTTCTACAATAGGTCAAGACTGCGTGCCGGTTGTATCCGAATTAGGGGAGATCACATGCCTGCCTATCCCCTTGAGTTGATTTTTCCTTTTGTAATTTATAAGTTCACTAGGCTCCTCAGGAGCTATATGAGGTAGACGGTTGAAGGTGTTAAAGCTGGTTTTATCCCTTTTGTATGGGGTATCGACCGGCTTTTCTTTTTAGTATTGGCGGATATCTGCCTTTTAGAATGTTGAATATGATAACATTAAGCATAACTATAGTAAGTCGCAGAGAGGGGAACAGATAGATGAACGAAAGAAAAACGCTGCTGGAGGCGTTCAAGCAGGCGGATTATCCCCTGACGGGTCATGGCAAGCGTGATGTGCAGGTGCTCAAGAATGCACTGGATGCTGTGGACGGCAGTCTGGAAAGTGATCATTACGGATCGGGACAGGTCATTGAGGATTATCAAAACCGGATGGCCGACTACTTGGGGAAGGAAGCAGCCGTGTTTTTTCCGAGCGGGACGATGGCCCAGCAGATTGCCCTGCGGATTTGGTGTGATCGTAACCAACTGAAGAGGGTGGCGTACCATCCGTTATGCCATTTGGAAATCCATGAGGAGCACGGTCTACAGGAGCTGCATCGGATCGAGAGCGTCTTGCTGGCAGATAAAGACCGGGTGATCACGCTGGAGGATGTGCAGCAAATGCCGGAGGATATTGCCTGCCTGCTGCTTGAACTGCCGCAGCGCGAGATTGGCGGTCAGTTGCCCGATTATGAGGAGCTGGAGGCCATATCGGCTTATTGCCGCAATCAAGGAATCAAGCTGCATATGGATGGAGCGCGTCTGCTGGAGGTTACGCCATATTATGGGAAGTCTGCCGCAGAAATCAGCAAGCTGTTCGATAGTGTATACATATCGGTATATAAAGGCATCGGAGGGGTCGCGGGGGCCATACTGGCGGGGGATCGCGATGTTATGGAGGAGTCCAAGGTATGGAAAAGACGTCATGGCGGTGATTTGATCAGCCTCTACCCCTATATTCTGAGCGCCGATTATTATTTCAATCAGCATGAGCATCAAATGCAGCGGTACTACAGGGAGGCCGTAGAGCTGGCGGCCTTGTATAACGAGTGTCACGGTGTAACTACCCTGCCGGAGGTTCCTGTATCCAACATGTTTCATGTACACATCCATGTGCCGAAGGAGAAGCTTGAGCCTGTGCTGCTTGAGATTTATGCAGCTACAGGGGTGGGGCTAACCAGTTATCTCAGCACGGAGGAGGGGGCTTCGTCTCCATGCCGTTACGAAGTAACCATTGGGGACAGGTATGCGGGAGTGCCTACAGAAGTGATACAGCAAGCGCTTCGAATGCTGGACGAGCGGCTTCGTACATTGAAGTAAGTTCGTGTTCTGAGTCGCTCCGAGAACGAAGCATTCCTACAATCGCTGTTGACCCTTCGGGCCAAAGGCGAACGCTTCGCTTTTCCGGAATTGCTTCGTTCTCTCCGCTGCTGTGTGCGTAGCTTACAACCCGTCCAAGCCCTGTCTCTTTAATTCCTCCGCCATGAGGCGGGCAAGCTGCGTGGCACCCGCCCGGTTCGGATGCAGTGAATCTCCTGTCATATAGAGTCCCAACGTAGCCTCCGGTCCTATGGATGTGAAATAGGCCGAGCTTAATACATTCAGATCCACCAGCGGAACATGCTCCTCTGCCGCCAATGCCATAGTGGCATGTCGGTACCATCGGTTCACGGAGGAATGTACGCCTGCTTCGTTAAAATCCGTAGCTCTTCCCTGTGGAGTGGACAGAACCACCGTTGCGCCCGTCGCTTTGACCTGCCGGACCATGTCCCGCATCAATTCCTTGAATTCCGCTTCTGTCGTATTGTTCTTGCTGTTCGTATCGTTAATGCCAAGCTGCAGAATGAAGTAGTCGCCTGGCTTAATGTATTTCAGAATCGCCTCTAACTGTCCGTCATTGCGGAAGCCTCTGGCGATCTGGCCGCCGGTGGCCAGATTTCGGACGACAAATGCACTCTGATCCACAAACTGCGGAAGCATCTGTCCCCAACCGGCCTGCACGCTGGAGTTCAGAGGGTAGTAATTGCAGACCGTAGAATCCCCGCCAATGTAGATCGTCCGGTTCGTGACCGGCTGACTGGAGAGCAGGCGGATTTCCAGCGCGCTCAGGGTGAAGGAGGTACCGGCCTTTCCCTCCGTGACGAGCAGATTCAATTGCCCGTCCGTAACCGGAAGCTGAAAGGAATCCGTGGCCTGGTTCCCCGTCATATTCATAATTTGATACACACCTTCCGCCGCAACGCTGGCCCGGGCGGTATTTCCCAGGGTCACACGGACTTCATATAGCCCGTCAGGCAAGTCCACATTGAAGGTATTGTCGCTTTTGGTGCCGTAGGTGACGAATTGTACGGCGTCGCTTCCCACGCCTGTCCCGGAAGCAGGCACATTCCGCATGTTCTCGGGAGTATTGAAGCCATAATGCTTGGTGGCGTCATATCGATCCGTTGCAGTGACACCGATATAGCCTGCCTCTACACCACCGCTGCCAAAATCAAACTTGTAGCTGTCAGCTTGTGCCTCGACGGCCGTTGAGCTGCCGAAGCTTCCGATTCCCGCGGCCAGAATCAGCAGCAAAGTGAAGATTGTCATCCATCCGAATATCCTGATCCTTGTTCTCATCTAAACTCCTCCCGGTTAATTCAATAAGATGGCGCTTTCATTTTGTATCGTCATGAGGCAAGTCATGTGTATACTAACGTGGAATACCGCGCATTCCTCCTTTCGCGTGATAGGTTGTGCGCCCTGCTAGGCGCAGCGAAATGGAAGACTTCCTGTTAAGAGATATTATAGAACTGGGTTCTGTTTCCGTATATAGCACTTTTGTGCAATACTATGGATGGTTTGAGGTAGGAATAAGCACGCAGCAGCGCAGAGAACGAAGCAATTTCGGAAAAGCGAAGCGCTCGCCTTTACCCCCGAATTTCATCCGCTAAAAAATACGAATCAGAAATTCGGGGGTAACCGCGATTGGAGAAATGGTTCGTTCTCGGAGCGTCTCAGAACACCCAAGAACGCCTCATCCGCAAGCCTCTACTCTCTACTCTTTACTATTTGATAGAAACCTCGCATTGAGCACACCACTGCCATACGCATGGCGACTCATTCCTTTCCTGCGATAGGCATTCTTCTTCAACAGAGTCTTCACCTGGAGCGGGGTCAAATGAGGCCGATCCTGCAAAATTTGTGCCACCACGCCGGAGACGATAGGAGTGGCTACACTGGTTCCCGATAATATAAAATAGTGCGATCCCATGCTTTTACGGGGACTTTCACGGACAAGGGTTGACCCTGGGGCACGAAGCGAAATAATTCCTTCACCCGGTGCTGCAATATCCGGCTTGGAACCGCCTGTACCGGAAATGGGACCACGGCTTGAGAAGGAGCATACGCGGTCATCCTTCTGCTGCACCGTACCCCGGTCATCCACAGCGCCGACCGTAATCGCGGATGGACTGGTTCCGGGGCATTCGATGGATCTGGGGCTTGGACCGCTATTGCCTGCGGAGACAACCACCACGAGCCCGGACCTCACCGCTTTTTCTACAGCCTGCACGACGAGATCATCTTTAATGGGGGCAAGCTGCGCTCTGCCCAGCGACAACGAAATAATACGCAGACTGTATCGAATCCGATTCGAAATGCACCACTCAATTCCCTTAATGACCGTAGAGTCAAATGCTTCCCCGAACTCATCCAGCACCTTCACCCCGACAATCCCGGCTTCCGAAGCAGGCCCTTTATATTTCCCGTCGCTCGACAAGCCGTTACCTGCGATCACACCCGCAATGTGGGTGCCGTGACCGTTATCATCATAGGGGGCGGACTTGTTATGAATATAATCTTTGAAAGCCACAATCCGGTTCACAGGTTTCGTCAAATCAGGATGAGGGTACACACCGGTGTCCAGGACTGCAATGTTGATACCTTTTCCGGTGAGCCCCGGGTTCTCTTGCACAATCGAGGCACCAATCGACGGAAGCGCTACATTTAAGGAAGCTTTGTTGAGGTCATCCAAATAGATGCGATGAACCCCCTTCCAACTGCATAGCCGCTTCAGACCCTTGATTGTAATTTGGGTGGATAATGCATTAAGTAGGGGAATGTGATGCTTGATAGAGAAGGAGTGAGACCCCATATGCTTCTGTAAGGCATGAATTCGGGACGAAGTTACTTTATGCCTGAACCGGATAATGACTGGCATCCCGACGGGTCCACCCTTAGAGGTATATAGTTTGCGAATCCTGCGTCTCAAGGACAAGTTGAATTTAGCAAGCTGCTCCTTCTTGAACATGTCACTCATGGTTTCACCTCTCAGGCATTGTATGCAGGCATTAGCTCCTTGTGCATTTATCCATACGGCCGCACATACCATGGAATAATACGCAATCATCCATTATCGTGTGACATGAACGAAGGAGGCAATCAGCATGAAAGGAATTATTCTTGCGGGAGGAAGCGGGACCCGGCTGTATCCGCTCACCCTGGTCACTAGCAAACAACTGCTGCCGATATACAACAAGCCGATGATTTATTATCCGCTTTCCACCTTGATGCTTGCAGGCATACGGGACATTCTCATCATCTCCACCCCGGAAGACACCCCTCGATTTGAACGGCTGCTTGGGGACGGCTCAAGCTTCGGCATCCATCTTCAGTATTTGGTTCAGCCGCGCCCGGAAGGGCTGGCGCAGGCCTTTATTCTCGGCGAATCCTTCATTGGCGGCGATTCTGTAGCGATGATTCTGGGGGATAATATTTTCTATGGAAGCGGGATGCGCGTATTGCTAAGAAATGCCTTGGCCAAGGGCGTGGGAGCGACGATCTTCGGTTATCATGTCAACGAGCCTGCACGGTACGGGGTGCTTGAATTCGACGAGCAAGGCAAGGTCATTGGGATCGAAGAGAAGCCGCAGCAACCGAAATCGAACTACGCCATCACGGGACTGTACTTCTATGACAATCACGTGGTGGAGATTGCGAAGGGCATTAAGCCGTCGGCACGGGGAGAGCTGGAGATCAGCGCCGTCAACGAAGCCTACATGAAAGCGGGAGAGCTGGAGGTCGTGCTGCTCGGGAGAGGCTTCACATGGCTGGATACCGGGACCCATCAGAGTCTGGCGGAGGCCACGGAATTCGTGAAGACGCTGGAGCTGCATCAAGGGATCAAGGTGGGCGCTCCGGAGGAAATCGCATTTCTGAACCAATGGATCAGCCGGGAGCAGCTGCTCATCAATGGTGAAAAAATCGAGAAAACGGACTATGGCCGCTACTTAATTAATGTTGCAAACGGAACCATAAAATATTAAATATGGAATTTAAAGTATCTTCGAATATATGTAATAAAACGGCTGTCCCTGAATACATTCTTAATATATTCTACCGGAGAGGAACTGATTGTATTGAAAAATGTAAGTTTGGGGCATGTCACAGCCAAGGGGATTGAATTCGAGGGCATATATTATTCCTGCCATCTGGCGATTTATGAAGATTGGTTTGACACGGCTAGAGTGGAAGGGGATTGGAAAATATTGATAGTCTATGATTCCAGCGATCAGGAACTGATTGAGATTTTTCATACACTGAGCCAAAAATGGGTTGTAGCCAGAAGGATTTCCAGCTCCGCCACCCAGGGTCCGCAGCATGCGAGGCATGAGGATTTTCATGAAAGCGTGGACGAGTGTATTAAATTAGGGGAGCGGTAACCGCCTGTGCAAATCAAGAAGAGAGGGATTGCTCCCTCTCCTCCCTCAGATCGCGTAATCATACCTACCTACCTACATACATATGGGCTTGGAATGCTTACCTGCAGCCACAACCGCAACTACAGTGGCAACGGCAGCGGTTACGACAAGGGTTCGTGTTTGGACAAGGTCTCTTCTTCGCGACGGTTTTGGTATATCTTCTTACCTTCGGTACATACACAATTTCTTCATAGTAGGATTTGAAATTCGTTTTATAGATACATTTCCGTTTAGTAACCGGTTGCTGCTGTGGCTGTGGTTGATGGTGATGTTGACGCTGGCATTCTCCGCAAGAGCATTTCATAGCTTCCACACCTTTTCAATGGATTTGATTTCCCTATAACCTATGTTCTTCTAGGTATAGCAGCAACGGCATAAATCTATTTCTCGTAGAAATAGACTCATATCTCATAGGATAGACACCTATATCTACGGCTCCGAGAACGAAGCATTCCTACAATCGCTGTTGACCCTTCGGGCCAAAGGCGACCGCTCCGCTTTTCCGGAATGGCTTCGTTCTCTCCGCTGCCACGTGCATATTGAAAAAGGGGCCGCCCTAAGCCATTTTCATGACTTTTGGCAGCCCCTGATAGGATTCTCCTGAAGTTGGAAGCCGCTTAACAGCAGCAGTTGTTATCTTCATCCTCAATCGCGCAGGACAGGATATCCAGCTTGTTGGCCAGTGCAAATTCTTTCTTGTACACCTCTTGCAGGGTCTCACGAATGCTGCAATTGATCGTCATGAGATCGGCGAAGGTGGGCTTGAACGAGGGCGGCAGGCCTGGCAAAGTGCCCAAGACATACTGCAGCTTCTCCGCCTCTGCGTTAATAATATGACTGAGTCCCAGTTCCTCCATACCAATGGATATCAGTACCAGATTAATGGCATCCTCCCGACGCACGGTAATCGTGGGTGTAATATTCGGGATGCTCGCTTGCGACATACAGTTCCCTCCTTGAACTTCTGGATACCATACAGTATGTCAATAGCGGAGGGATAGTGACTTCACCTATGATCAAAATGATTAGCCGCTTGTTTCCTCCGTCTCCGCCTCATCTCCAGCCTCACCTTCACCCTCGGCCTCACCCCATATGAACTCCACTACATTGCTGGGCTGGTTGCCAATCAGCAGGCGGTCATCAACCGGCTGGAAGTGATAATCGAGCACAGAGCTCATATATAATTTCTCAACCTCGGCCTTCTCATGGATTTCCATCCGGAAGGAGACGTCCAGCAGATCCCCGACAGGCATATTCCGCAGAATGACCGTGATCACATTCATCGAATCCGTTGCCATGGGGACCTCAATACCGTTAATGACGAAGCTCCCCGGCACCAGACGGGCACAGCTCAGCAAGGTGGTCCGGTACTGAACATACATGCAGGTGGTCGTACCGGTATTGGTGATGACCGTTCGGCAGGTGACGATATCTCCGAGCTTGATGACGCTATGGTCTGCGGATTGGGCCAGGTTCATCACGGCATCCCGACCCAGCACGCGCTGGGTGATCAGGTAGGGGTGGGGCGAGTCTTCACGGACCTTGGGATAGAACGGCTGATTCTTCAAGCCCTTCTCCATGGAGAAGGAATCCATATAAGTACGGTGTGTGTTTCCTTCAAGCACGTGCAGCTCGGCGGGCAAGGAAATGTCGGTCGTGATCTCAGGCAGTTGGTCCAGCCACGTCTCCCATAATGGAGCTGCGGGCTCTGATTGAACATGAAGGGAGAGATGGCATGGAGGAAGGAACGGACAGTTATAGATGATGGGAAGATGCCAGACGAGGGTGTCCGAAGCACCGGATTTCGGAATCACGGCATACTCGGCGCGGGAGTTCACCTGCACGAAGAACGTAATGTCCTTGATATGAAGATAACGCCCGGTGGAGCTCTCCTGGAACTCCGATTCGGCCTCCAGCGTCAAGGTGTTGCTCTCCGTCACAATGTCAATCGTGGAGGCGGGCTGCTCGGAATACCAGATTAGCGGGGCACGTACAATGCAGTAGCTGAGATCTTCAATGTGGAGCAGCGTATCGTGTCCCTCTGTGTTGGAAATCCATTTGATGCCCAGGCGATCCGCCTTGTCGAATAATTCCATGTACAATCAACCTTTCTATCCGGTATTCAAAACTGGTTCATTTTATGTGGAGCCTTGGCGCTTTATGTTACGCAGGCCTGGAATCCATGCGCTGCGCATGATAAAGACCACCCTTCCAGTGAAGAAGAGAGGGTGGCCTTGTTCCTCCGGATTCGTGAGGCTTATCTGTTTAAAGGGGGAAAAGCAACACGGTTCACTTCACTCCATAAATCCTGGTATGACGTAGTGTCCTCGTGATGAGGATAATGCTCATTTAAGGCCCCTTGGATTTGGTCAAAGGTCCTTCTTAACTCCTCTGTGATCGTATTCTTCGGCGTGGCGATCGTGTCCCCGAGCTGAGCCCGCAGGTCGATATTCTGCAAGCCTGCTGCTTGAAAGGATTGCATGATTCGTCTCGCGGCATCCTCCTTCGTTCTGGAGAATGTCGTTAACAACTCATCATAAGGCTGCTGCATGCTCCTTCCTCCTTTGTATAAGTGTTAATGAAGTATATTCAGGGACAAATAGCTCAGTGAATCGTGTGAAATAAAAAAACTGAAATGTCTCGTAAACAGGCATCCTTCCGTGCTCCTGCGCTTATAAATATAGGGGGAACCAGTTGAGAAGTCTCTCTGCACATGGTTTTGCTCGCAAACATACTGATATAAACCAGGAAAGCGGGGCGATGTTATTCTGATCAGTATCGTGATCTTAACCCGGAACCAGATGGCGCTAACCCAAGCGTGCCTTGACAGCATTCGGCGCCATACCCGGGAGCCGTATGAGCTCATCCTCGTCGATAATGGTTCGACTGACGGGACACTGGATTACCTGCGCTCGCAGCCGGACGTGATCCTGATTGAGAACGGGGAGAACAAGGGATTTGCCAAAGGATGTAATCAGGGGTTCGAGCGCTCGAACGGGGATTACATCATGTTTCTGAACAACGATACGGTCGTTACCGAGAATTGGATGACTCATCTGCTGCGCGCGCTGAATGAGGATCCGAGAATCGGAATGGTGGGGCCTGTGACCAACTACTCCAGCGGTCATCAGCAGATTAGCGTAGGGTACACCACGATGGAGGGGCTGGAGAGCTTCTCAAGACAGCATCAAGAAATCTATGCGGGGATCTATAACGAGGTTCGCAGGCTCGTCGGATTCTGTCTGCTGACCAAGAGAGCTGTGCTGGAGGAAGTCGGCCTATTCGATGAAATCTATGGGCTTGGCAACTACGAGGACGATGACCTGAGCCTAAGGATGCTTCGGAGCGGATATGGGATGCGTGTGGTGCTGGACTCCTTCATCCATCATGTCGGCCATGCGACAACCCAGAATGAGCTCCCCGACAGCAACCTCTCGCTGCTGCTGCAGCGGAACGCCGCGATCGCAACCCAGAAATGGGGAGGCAATATCCACCAGATCATTTACAAGCCGGTGCTCTCGGTTGCAGGATGTCTAGTGGTCATGAATGCGGAGAATATTCTGCGCGACACCCTGGCATCCTTGACGAATGATTTCGAGAAGATCATCGTGGTCGATGTAGGGTCCACAGACGCCACCAGCGAGATTGCCCGCTCCTACCCCATCGAGTTCCATTCCATAACAGAAGTCAACGACAAGCTCCACAACACCTACAGCGTCTTTGAAGAGATGAAGTCTGAGTACGTGCTGTGGCTGTATCAAGGCGACGTGCTGTCAGACAAGGATGTTCGCCTTGTGCGCGCAATGAAGTTCGCGGCGGAAGGCGAGCCGGATATGATTGCGGTCGACTTCGGCGAGGGTTTGAACAAAAATGAGTATTTGGCCCCTATAGCACGGCGTTATTTGATCAAACGCGACTTGGCGGCCCGTAAATTGTCGACCGTTCTATTCGGAATTACGGTCGAGACAACATCCTGAGAGGGAGAGGAGTGTGGGGTGCAGGTGAAAGAAGAAGGAATATTATCCCTATGCATGATCGTCAAGAACGAAGAGAAATGGCTGCCACAGTGCCTGGAGAGCATTAAGGATGTGGTGGATGAAATCATTATCGTGGATACCGGCTCAACAGACCGGACGAAAGAGATCGCGTCGGAGTACGGAGCGGTCATCTTCGACTATGAGTGGAACGATAGCTTCGCGGATGCACGGAATTACGGCCTGGAGCAAGCGAAGGGGGAATGGATTCTCTGGCTGGATGCGGACGAACAGGTGGATCCGGAGGAGCGGGAGCATCTGCGGGACGTCCTCTCACACCCGGAATGCTACTTCGGCCGCATCAAGGTTGTCAATTATTACGGGACCTACCCGATCAGCTATGACCGTTCTCATATTATGAACCAATATCGGCTGTTCCGCAATGATCCGAAGCTGCGGTTTACCGGGGCGATCCATGAGCAATTGAACATCGAATCGTTGGACCTGACGGCGAGCTCCGTACTCAAGCTGCCTGCTGTCCTGCATCATCACGGTTATTTGGAGGATGCGGTTACAGAGAAGGGGAAGAAGGAACGGAATCTGCGGCTTCTGGAGAAGGAGCTGGAGAACGAAGACCACGACCCTTGGCTCGATTATCACTACGCAAGCGAGCTGTACCGCAACGAAAAGCTGAATGAAGCCTTCGAACAGGTGAACTTATCGATCGGCAACTTTCTGAAGGCCCAGAAAAAGCCGCCTTCCTTATTATATAAACTGAAGTATTCCATACTTATGGCCCTTGGCAGCTATGAGGGCGGATGGCCGAGCATTGAGCTTGCCATTAAGCTGTACCCCGATTATGTGGACCTGCACTTCTATAAAGGCATCATTCTGATGGGTATGAAAAATTTCACCGACGCCATCGAAACCTTCGAATATTGCCTCGAACTGGATGAGGAGCACCCTTCCTACCTGACCATGGTCGGAACGAGCAGCTTCTTGCCCTGGTACTATATCGGCAGTTGTTATGAGCTGATGGAGGACCTTCCGAAGGCAGAAGAAGCTTACCGTAAATCGCTGGAGCTGTCGGATTCGATGGAGCAGGCCCGGGAAGCGCTGGAGAAGCTGAGCGTGTCCGAATCTGCCACAGACAACTGAAGAGGAGAGTCAAGATGATTACGATTAGCTTGTGCATGATTGTGAAGAACGAAGAAGAAGGGCTGGACCGCTGCCTTTCCTCCATCAAGGATGTAGTGGACGAGTTTGTAATTGTAGACACCGGCTCGACCGACCGCACGAAAGAAATCGCCTCGAAATATGCGAAGCAGGTCTATGATTTCAAATGGATCGACGACTTCGCCGCTGCCCGTAACTTCTCCTTCAGCAAGGCCACGAAGGAGTTCATTATGTGGCTGGATGCCGATGATGTGATCGACGAGACCAGTGTGGCCAGATTAAAGGAGCTGAAGCGCACTTTGCCTCCGGGCACGGACCGGGTAACGATGCCGTACAATCTGGGCTTCGACGCTTCGGGCAATGTGACGTTCAGCCTGCGCAGGTTCAGGCTGGTGCGCAGATCCCGCAATTTCAAATGGGAAGGACCGGTGCATGAGGTCCTGATCACGGACGGACCGATGTTCAATAGTGAAGTGGCGGTAGCTCACAATAAGAATAAGCCGTATACGGACCGCAACCTGCAAATTTATATGGCCCGGGAGCGCAGAGGCGAGGAGTTCACACCACGTGATCTGTATTACTACGGCAACGAGCTGCGGGATAACGGACGACATGAAGAGGCAATCCAATACTACATCAAATTCCTGGATACGAAGCAAGGCTGGATAGAGGATAACATACAAGCCTGCCTGAAAATGGGCGATTGCTACAATAAAATGGAGAAGCATCAAGAAGCCGTCGCCGCCATGAGCCGCTCGCTGTGGTATGATGCACCGCGGCCGGAATATTGCTCCAATCTGGGCGATATCTTTCTGCATCTGGGCCACCATCAGATCGCCGTCTACTGGTATAAGCAGGCCATCTCCATGGACCCGCCGCCGGATAGCATGGCCATGACCAGCAGAATGATCACCACCTGGTATCCTCATCTGCAGATTTGCCTGTGCTATGACAAGCTCGGACAGCGTGAGCTGGCCAGTGAGCATAACGAGAAGGCGCTCGCCTTCAGCCCGCAGCATCCGAGCATGCTCTACAACCGTCAGTATTTCATGAATGTTTTGGGCGACCGGTTTGTCAGGGGAGAAGGCACGCCGGAGATTGAGACCACATAGAATGAACGGAGAACCCAATAAAATGTAAGTCGCAAGCCAAGGTTCAGCGTGTGGAGGCGCCCTCAGGGTGCCCGCCACGCTGGACATTTTTTCAAAGCTTATCCATATACAAAAAAACGACCGCCATCGACCATGTCGTTGGCAGTCGTACAAAACTATTGTTAGATGAACCGTGTTAGGGTTAGTTTAACCGAATCGTCTATGCGGGACGATTAACGGTATACAGGGTAGGATGAACCTGAGCCTGGGTGGCCGTCAGGAGGGCAAGGCTGGTGAGTAGGGGTACCACCGCCTGCGCAAGGGTTGGTGCTGCACAGGATCGTTTCCAGCTTCATTTGCAGCAGCAGCTCCTTGCGAACGACCTCCGAAAGTGTAGAGCGCACATCCTTGTTGACCTTCAGGATGTCGTCGATCGAGGCAGATGTGCCATTTCCATGCAGGGTTCCCAGAACATATTGGATTTTTTCGGCTTCGGCGTTGATGATATGGCTGAGGCCGATTTCTTCCATTGCAATGGAGACAAGCAGCAGGTTGACGGCATCGCAGTAGTCGATCGTGATTGTAGGCGTGATATTCGGGACGTTAGGGTAAGACATGAATAAATTCCTCCTTAAATGTACGGAAAATTAAGTAATTGAAAATCGATGTTCTAAGCAGTTACAGGCATTCACTGACAAGGATTCTTGGCGCACAGGATCGTCTCCAGCTTCATTTGCAGCAGTAGTTCTTTGCGAACGACTTCCGACAAAGTTGCCCGAACATCCTTGTTAACCTTTAAGATGTCATCGATCGAGGCAGATGGGGCTGCTCCATTCAGGGTGCCGAGCACATACTGGATCTTCTCTGCTTCGGCGTTAATGATGTGGCTGAGGCCGATTTCTTCCATGGCGATGGAAATCAGCAGCAGGTTAACGGCATCACAGTAGTCAACCGTGATGTTAGGGGTAATATTCGGGATGTTCGGATAAGACATGTTATCACTCCTTGAGGAAGTCTGAATTCATTACTGTACAATCGGCAATTCCCGGGAAGTATGTCTGCTGGTGATTCGTTATGTTATAACCGCAATAGTACGCAATTGCCTCACCTCCTTACAGAGTTAACCTTATTCATCGTAGTATTCTTCTGAAGTTTCCCTACAATCGTCCGCGCTGTCATAATCCCCTTCGTGGAAATGTTCCTCAACAAGCTGAATAACACGATCCAGCTTGTTAAGGCTCAGCCATTGCTCCATCGTTATTTCTTCCATAAATCTGGAGACCGCATTGTTAAATGAGATATAGTCCTTCGTCTTGACCGACATGGAGCGTTCGGCATGCTGAACGAAAGCCTGCATTTTCTCGGCCTCCGCATTAATGATATGGGACATGGACAGTTCGTTCATCGCTATTGAACCCAATAAGAGCGAGATGGTTTCTTTCTTCGTGACGGTGATCAGCGGTGTAATATTGGGGATTGATGGTTGTGACAGGGCTAACCCCTCCTTTCCTACAAGTTCATCTGTCGACGAGTAAGGAAACCTGTTATCGATGGTTTAGTATATAAGCCGCTTGCCTTGTACTATGACTTCTCTTTAAAAATTATTTGGCATGGCCGCCCAAATAGGCGTTCATCAATAACACTTTCAGCAGAATTACATACATTGTTGTAGAACTTAATCCAACCCCGGATTAAGCGGCTAAAGTAAGGGAGAGGATGTATAAACATGTCGCAGGCAAATATACCTAATATTTCTCCTACGATCACCATCACCCGAGACGAATCCATCAACTTGATCTTGTCATCAATCGCAATGCAGGAGCTAGGGCTGAGCCACATTATCAATGCCGAAGCAGAGAAGATTCAATATGCTTTGGGGACGCTGTCAGGAGGAGGACTCACCCCGGCGCCGACGCTGGACGAAATTGCAGAGCTGAACTGTAATGTCCGCGAGACGCTCACCGAGGTGATGAAGACAGAAGTAGTCCTTCAGAACAAAATGGATTCATTGAAGAATTTTGTGAAGAAAGCGACGGGCACCACGGGTGGTCCAGGACCTACTGGCCCAACAGGCCCAATCGGTCCGACAGGTCCGAGCGGCGGTCCAATCGGTCCGACTGGCGCGACAGGCCCAATTGGTCCAACGGGACCAGCGGGCGGTGGTACAGGTATACCAGGTCCGACAGGTCCAACAGGTCCGAAAGGAGATCAAGGTCCGATCGGACCGACGGGGCCAGGAGGCAGCGGTACACCAGGCCCAACAGGCCCGACAGGCCCAGCAGGCACCGGCACACCAGGCCCAACAGGTCCAATCGGACCGGTAGGTCCTATAGGCCCGATCGGTCCTGTAGGTCCAGTAGGTCCAGTAGGTCCAGTAGGCCCGAAAGGTGATCAAGGCCCACGAGGTCCAGAGGGTCCGCGAGGTCCACAAGGCCCTCCAGGAAAATGCGATTGCAACGATTGTAAGAAATGCTGCAAAAAATGCCATTGCAACTGCTGTATTTGCCATCAGTGCGTTCCATGCCACGGCAAAGTGTATCTCAATCTGCCGACAGGAAGCGATGCCTCAGGAATGGGCTACAATGGCACAGAGGTCATCGTCCAAACTCCTGGACTGTACTTTATTGAATGGGTTGTGTCGCTGGGGCCGAACCAGCCTACACCATCGATGTTCTCGCTGCTGATCAATGACCAGCCTTACAGCGGAGCGTCCACCTATGCAAGCTCTGGCACCATCTCCTCCAGCAGAGTTGGCTATCTGAACTCGGGAGACCGGATCAGCATCGCGAACGGCTCTGACTCGGAGCGCTACCTGCAGAGTGCAGTCGCAGGGAACACAGCAGGTCACCTGTCTGTCTTCTTGCTCAGCGAATAAGGTAGTCGTAAGACGGATTTCATCCAGGCCCAAGACTATTGAGGACTCCTCAATAGTCTTTTTTTCGGTTATAACTCCCTTGTCTGCCGCATAGGTATGTGTCAGAAGAATATTCATTTCGTGTTGGATCAAGACAGGTACTCGGATACAGGGAGTGAACGTAAATGAATCGATTGTCACTTTGCATGGTCGCTACGGGAAGTGATGCGCAGCTCAGACGTTGTCTGGAGAGCGCATATGGGCTGGTCGACGAGATGATTATCGTGAACATGGAGCCTACGGAGCGCATTCCGAAGCTTGCGCAGTCCTATGACGCTAAGGTGTTTGATTTCTATGATGAGGGAAGCTACCAGGAAGCGGGCAACTTCGCCCTGAGTCAGGCGACCGGAGATTGGGTTCTATGGATGCATGAGGATGAACAGCTTGATGAGATCGATCGTTACCGGGTCCGTGACCTGCTGTACCAGAACCAATACGATCTCATATTCCTGAACGTGCTGCAGTATGGCATGACAGGGAACGGGCGCATACGCATCCTTGACATGGCTGCCCCGCGATTGTTCCGCAGACATTTCCGTTTTCAGTATTTTACCGAATACCAGGAGCTGTTGAATTACAACCAATTGAAGGGCAAAACGCGGGATCAGGAGCGTGTCGGTATATTCCCGGTGAAAATTCATGACCACAGGCTGGAGAAGAACCCGCTCAAGAACAAGACGAACGTGCTGCGTGAGCTGGACCATCTGAGCAGACAGTCCTTGACGCTCGGCATCCGCGGCCAATGGTATGCGTACCACCTGGCCTGCGAATATTACCGTCTGCAGATGTATCGTCCCGGCTTCAACCAGTTGAATATCGCCGTCCAGCATTATCTGGATGAGAAGCTGCTTCCGCCGTATATCGTCTATAAGCTAAAGTACTCGGTGGTGCTGGATGAAGTCAGCTCCGAAGAGATTGAGCATGGCCTCAAGCTGGCGCTCCGGATGTATCCCGATTATGTCGATCTCCAGTTTTATTCCGGTATTGTTCATTATAAGAAGAAAATGTATGAAGAAGCGCTGCACCACTTCAACCGCTGTCTGGAGCTGGGAGAGCCGTCATTCGGTAAATACCTGATTCGCAAGGGGGCCGGCAGTTATCAGGCCGCTTATTACAAAGGCTTATGTCTGGATAAATTGGAGCAGGATGATGCCTCCCTCGGGGCCTTTGTTGAATCCCTGTCTTACTTAAGTACCTTCAAGCCTCCATTAGAGGCGCTGATCCGACGCTTGGGAGAGGACGCCACGTTCCATGAGCTTACATATTTCTGGAATGATAAATTGCCTATGGATCGGGGGGAACTCCAGGCTTTGATGGCTGCACACCTTCATGAAACCGGTAGGATGAAACAGTATGGGTAGAGTAGGGAGTTGAAATCTATGACCAAACGGGACCCGGAGTTATCTGCTAACTCCATGAAGGAAGGAGAGCAGGAGGACGTCAGTCAGGAAGAGCTTCTGAGCAGCATTGCGCAGGAGGAAATGGAGCTGTTCAACACCAGCAGCAGCAAGGGGAGACCCGAAGCCGGGCTGGAGAATCAGCTTAAGTTCATCGGGGACAAAGTGAAGAGCGGCAGCAAGCGCTCCAGCCGAGAGGTAATGAAGGATATTCTGACCTCCGTAGCGATGGAACAGACCTCCATATCCTACCTCATCGAGGCGGAGGCGAACAAAATCAAGGCCTTTACGGGCGCCGCCGGAGACTTCCCCACCATGCCGACCAATCAGCACATCAATGATTTTCAGCAATCGACAGCCCGTGTGGTCGAAGCGTTGGTGGAGAAGCAGAAGCTGCTGATCCGCATGGTGGAGATGAGCCGTCGTATTCTGAGCGAGGGGGATGGCGATGGGGACTTTTGAGAAATGGCACCCTATAGCGGAATTTGAGAAGGAAGCGATTCTGGATGCGTCTCAGCAGACACTGAGCCGCATCAAGGATCTGGAAGGAAGCTGTGCCGGTTGGCCGACTGAATTCCTTCAGGCGGTCAGCCACCTATCGGTTGCAACCGCGGAAATGCTGGAATGTGCCAAGGCAGACATCGTGGTTAACAATAAAATGGAGCAGCTCGATGACCTGATCACCCAGATCATAGGGGTAACGTTCAGCTCGATGCCCAGCCAGGCTCCTCCTGCCGAGTCTCTGGCTGGCCCGGTGCTGCCGGCCATGTGGGAGCCGTTAAGCGATCTTGCCTTGGCGGGTGTGGTCGTCGGAATCAGCGAGCCTGTAGGCGAATGGCTGGAGGCTGCGCTTGACGAGCTTGTCAACACACAGCTCGATGTCCCGGTCCAATCCCAATCCGCCGCGAGCGAGCCAGCATGCGATCAGACAGAAGAGCTATTGGAAGAGCCGCAGGAAGACCAGCAGGAAGATCCGTTAGAAGAGCAGCTAGAGGGGCAGACAGAAGATCCAGTCATCGATCAGGATCAGACTTCCCCTCCGGTAGTCGAGCTGGCAGACGATCCGATGAGCGAGCCGGTAGCCGCTGCGGCCATCGATGCTGTAGCCGGTCCGGCCATCGATACAGCCACCATCGATTCGATAGCCGCTCAGGCAGAAGCCGCAGCCGTCGATGCCGTAGCTGATCAGACAGCCGTTCAAGCAACCGTTCAGGCGAATGTTCACACCGCCGCTCAGACAGTCAATCCGGCTGACACCCTGTCCACGCTTGCCGCGAGCGAGTCCATACGGGTTGTGGTCCAGCCTGTCATCAACAAGCCGTCGGCTCCTCCCTTGATCCTCCCGGCCCGATCCGAGCACGCCGGCGACCCGACGAGCCCCAAGGCCAAGCAGCCGTTGAAGTCGAAGAAGGAGCCATCCAAGCTGCCTGTTCAGGTCAGCGCCAAGAGTGTCAAGCTGTATCGCAAGGACGACAAGAATACAGTCCATTCACAGAAGCTGTCCTCATCTCCCCCGGAGCGAAGAATTGCACCCGGTGAGGGGAGTGCCAGACGGAACGAGTACGAGAACGAGAAAGGGATTGTATGTTCTCCGAATCTTCGCATTTCCTTCAAGTAACAAGACGGCCCCTGACCCAGGGATAGACCTATTTATGCAGCGGAAGGTTGTCGACAACGTGGATCACCAAGAGAATGAACTGCAAGCATTGATCAAAGCGATGAGGGATACGGATCATCATCGGCTCCACGAGCGCTATGAGGCTGTCAAGCTTTATCTTGAGGGCAACACTTTCACGTCCATAGCTAGGTCGCTGGGACGTACAAGACAGACGATCAGGAGCTATATTAATATTTACCAACGCGATGGAATTGCAGGGCTGGATGCAGCCTACTATGATAGGCTTTCCCGCAAGCTTAGCCCCCCGCAGGAGGCCAGACTGAAGGATGTGCTAATACACAAGCGTCCGCTGGATGTGGGGCTAGGCGATCACTATTCATGGAGCATCAATCTCATGAAGCAGTGGATTATGAGAGAGTACGGCCAGTCCTTTAGCAAACGGGGCATAAGCAAGCTTATTTTGCGTTTGGGCTTCCAGTTTACCAAAGCGAATTATATGCTGGCTTCCGCCGATCCGACCACGGATATACGTTATACAAGAGTGCTGTATCCCGAGCTCAAGAGGAGGATCAAAAGCATCAAAAACAGCCGCGTCCTGTACGAAGATCAATCCTTAGTCCTCCCTTATCATCTCCTGCAGCATGGCTGGTATCTTGAGGAATCGGACAGTTGGAACGTATTCAAGCATCAAGGGAAGCTGAGCTTTCTGGATGGCATCCGTTTCCTGAAGGATGCATTACGTGATCATCCCCAGGGAGCTCTGTTCATTGTGATGAGCTATCACCGATTGGAGCATGTGAACGATTTGGAACCCTATCTGCGTAAAAATCCGCGCTTAACGCTCATCTTTCTGCCTCCTTACACGCCCAATCTGGAGCCCCCCTATACATAAGCATGCTGACTGCAGTCTGGTTCATGCGCTATCCAGCAGTCTTATGGTCCGCAATAGAAAGATATTTTGCCTCTGGCAAAAATCACTTTTTTATTGAACATCGCGTTTACTAGTAAACGCTGAAGGAGGAATATATGTGAGTATACAACCAGGCTTCAAGCAGCTTGGAGAAGGCTCTTACGTGCACCCCGGCGGGGTTGTGGAAGGAACGGACTATATATCCGTAGGCCGCCAGGTCGTGCTCCCCGCTCCTCATTGGATCAACGTGCAGCCCGGCGTCGGCATAGACGAGGCTTCACCGCCGGTGCTCTCGATTGGAGACGGCTGCAGAATCGGCCCCGGTCTGACCATTGACGCTTCCAATTCCGTGAAGCTGGAGAGTAAAGTCATGATCGGCAAGAACGTGTACATCACGGACAAAATTCCGTATGAGGTGGGCGATGACCCGCTGCAAATGGGGTACAAGGAACGAGCAGCGGGCGAGCTGATCATCGGCGAAGGCACGCTCGTCGATAGCGGAGCCGTCGTGGAAGGCAATCTACGTATAGGCAGAGGCTGCATCATCCGGCCGAACAGTGTGGTGCTCCAGGATGTCCCCGATTACTGTGAGGTGCTGGGCAGTCCGGCCAGAGTCATTAAGGTCTTCATGCCGCATCTCAACAATTGGGCCTTTGCCGCCGATGAAGAGGAGGCGAAGAAGCTGCTGGAGCAGCGCAGCAACCATCCCCTCCTGTCGATCTGTATCCCTACCTATAACCGCGCAGCTAACTTGGATCAATGCCTGCTGTCGATCTTCTCCCAGATCGGAGAAACTCCGTTTATCCAGGTGGATGTATCAGATAACGCCTCAACCGATGGGACACCTGACGTGGTGCAGCGGTATTTGGAGAAGTACTCCAACTTGCGCTATTCCCGCAATGATACGAACCTGGGGGCGGACCGCAACGTATTGAAGGTGCTGGATGGGGCGCGTGGATCGTTCATCAAGCTGCAGGGAGACGACGATTATTTTGTTCCGGGCACCATTTCGCCATTGCTATCCGCAATCCAACTGCACTCCGATTGCGGAGTGATCCATATTAATGTCCTGAACGGAGACGGCAGGATTATCGGCGGTGAGGGTGCCGAGTCGTATCTGGGACAGATCAGCTATGCCGCCACCTTCATGACAGCCATGATTCTGCGGCGCGAGGATTGGCATAGGCTTGAGGATAAGACGCGCTTTATCGACTCCTCACTCAATCAGTTCTATTTACAATTCGCCATCCTATGTGATATCAATCCGAAGTATGCCATTATCAACTCCTCCATGTTCACCTATGCGGGCAATCCGCCGAACGACTATAATATGGGTGAGGTTTTTGTCCGGGGCTATCTGGACATCTTGGGGCATTTTGAGGGCAGAGGGCTGAGTGAGGAAGCGATCAAGCGGGATAAGGAGCGGCTGATGCGAAGCTTCCTGATGCCGGCGTATCATTGGAACCGTCGTCATTTTGCCCCGGAGAATACAGCCGGCTTCGAAGAGGTGTTCACAGAGTATTACAAGGATGAGCCCTATTATCAGGAGCTGCTGGAGGGGATTCGCAGCGCGGAATGAACGAGCTGGGAAGGCATAGAGGATTTCTTCAATTTAATTGGAGAAATCCTCTATTTTTTTTAACATAATATAATTTTGCTAATGTAAATGGATATTACAGAAAAATAGTCTGCTAAGACACTTATTGATGGGCCCCCGCATAGAGTACACTATCCAAAATGTAAGGGAGTGAAATCCTTGTCTCAAGCGAATTTACCTAACATTACACCCTCTATCACCATAACCAGAGAAGATGCAATATCTTTAATTATTTCATCCATAGCTATGGAAGAGTTGGGGCTCAGCCACATACTTAATGCCGAAGGGGAGAAGCTGCAATACGTATTGGGCACTTTGCCTGGCGCAACAGCACCGATCGCAACGATCAGTGATCTGTTGGCTGTGAATGAAAGTGTACGGAAGACTCTTGCAGAAACAATGAAGAAAGACTGGGTGCTCAGCAACAAGCTGGAATCCGTGTTGGCGGCACCGACACTTCAAGGACCGACAGGGGCAACAGGCGTAACCGGCCCATCCGGAGGGGCACCAGGACCCACCGGCGCAGCCGGTCTATCGGCATATGAAATCTGGCTCACCCTTGGTAACACAGGAACGACGCAGGATTTCATTAACAGCTTGAGAGTCGTAGGCCCGACAGGTCCGACAGGCCCAACAGGTTCAGGGGCAGCAGGCGCAACTGGAGCGACAGGGGCGACAGGAGCTAGCGGGGCAACGGGCTCAGGAGCAACCGGCGCCACCGGGGCAACCGGAGCCACAGGAGCGACAGGAGCAAGCGGAGCGACAGGTTCAGGTGCAACCGGAGCAACAGGTGCAACCGGAGCGACAGGTGCAACTGGAGCCACAAGCGCAACCGGAGCGACAGGTGCAACCGGAGCAACAGGTGCTACTGGAGCCACAAGCGCAACCGGAGCGACAGGTGCAACCGGAGCAACAGGTGCTACTGGAGCAACAGGTGCGACCGGAGCCACAAGCGCAACCGGAGCCACAGGCTTCACTGGATCGACAGGAGTCACCGGAGCGACCGGAGTTACGGGCGACACTGGCGCGACGGGAGCCACAGGTGCAACCGGAGCTACAGGCGACACTGGCGCGACGGGAGCCACAGGTGATACCGGAGCTACAGGCGACACTGGCGCGACGGGAGCCACAGGCGCAACTGGAGCCACGGGCGACACTGGGGCGACGGGAGCCACAGGCGCAACTGGAGCCACGGGCGACACTGGAGCAACGGGAGCCACAGGCGCAACGGGAGCCACGGGCGACACTGGGGCGACGGGAGCCACAGGCGCAACGGGAGCTACGGGCGACACTGGGGCAACGGGAGCCACAGGTGCAACCGGAGCCACAGGCGACACTGGGGCAACGGGAGCCACAGGTGCAACCGGAGCCACAGGCGACACTGGGGCAACGGGAGCAACAGGTGCAACCGGAGCCACAGGCGACACTGGGGCAACGGGAGCAACAGGTGCAACCGGAGCCACGGGCGACACTGGAGCGACGGGAGCAACAGGTGCAACGGGAGCCACAGGAGATACCGGGGCTACGGGTGACACTGGTGCTACTGGAGCAACAGGAGATACCGGAGCTACGGGTGCTACTGGAGCAACCGGAGCAACCGGAGCAACAGGCGCAACGGGAGCTACGGGCGACACTGGAGCTACGGGTGACACTGGAGCGACGGGAGCAACAGGAGATACCGGAGCTACGGGTGACACTGGTGCTACCGGAGGAGCCACGGGCGACACTGGTGCTACCGGAGCGACAGGAGCCACAAGCGCAACGGGAGCAACCGGAGCCACAAGCGCAACGGGAGCAACCGGAGCCACAAGCGCAACGGGAGCGACAGGAGCCACTAGTGCAACGGGAGCAACCGGAGCCACTAGTGCAACGGGAGCGACAGGAGCGACTAGCGCAACAGGAGCCACAGGAGCGACTAGCGCAACGGGAGCGACTAGCGCAACGGGAGCGACAGGAGCGACTAGCGCAACAGGAGCCACAGGAGCGACTAGCGCAACAGGAGCGACAGGAGCGACTAGCGCGACGGGAGCCACGGGAGCGACTAGCGCAACGGGAGCGACAGGAGCCACTAGTGCAACAGGAGCAACCGGAGCCACAAGCGCAACGGGAGCCACGGGAGCCACAAGCGCAACGGGAGCGACAGGAGCCACAAGCGCCACGGGAGCGACAGGGGCCACAAGCGCCACGGGGGCAACAGGAGCCACAAGCGCAACAGGAGCGACAGGAGCCACTAGTGCAACGGGAGCGACAGGAGCGACAGGAGCGACTAGCGCAACAGGAGCGACAGGAGCCACAAGCGCAACGGGAGCGACAGGAGCCACAAGCGCAACAGGAGCAACCGGAGCCACAAGTGCAACGGGAGCAACCGGAGCCACAAGTGCAACGGGAGCAACCGGAGCCACAAGTGCAACGGGAGCAACCGGAGCCACAAGCGCCACGGGGGCAACCGGAGCCACAAGCGCAACGGGAGCAACCGGAGCCACAAGCGCAACAGGAGCGACAGGAGCCACAAGCGCAACGGGAGCAACCGGAGCCACAAGCGCAACGGGAGCGACAGGAGCGACTAGCGCAACAGGAGCGACAGGAGCCACAAGCGCGACGGGAGCCACGGGAGCGACTAGCGCCACGGGAGCGACAGGAGCCACAAGCGCCACGGGGGCAACAGGAGCCACAAGCGCAACAGGAGCGACAGGAGCCACAAGCGCAACGGGGGCGACAGGAGCCACAAGCGCAACGGGAGCTACGGGCGACACTGGAGCGACGGGAGCAACAGGCGACACTGGAGCGACGGGAGCAACAGGCGACACTGGAGCAACGGGAGCAACAGGCGACACTGGAGCGACGGGAGCAACAGGCGACACTGGAGCAACGGGAGCAACAGGCGACACTGGAGCAACGGGAGCAACAGGCGACACTGGAGCAACGGGAGCAACAGGCGACACTGGAGCAACGGGAGCAACAGGCGACACAGGGGCAACGGGAGCTACGGGTGACACAGGAGCAACGGGAGCTACGGGTGACACAGGAGCAACGGGAGCCACGGGTGACACAGGAGCAACGGGAGCCACGGGCGACACAGGAGCAACGGGAGCTACGGGTGACACAGGAGCAACGGGAGCCACGGGTGACACAGGAGCAACGGGAGCCACGGGCGACACAGGAGCGACGGGAGCCACTGTCTGATCCACGCGAGCGACCTTCCGATGGGCCCTACGGGGCTCCTCGGGTGACGGCGGCTAACCATCCCGCTGCGTTAAGAGGTACTTCACAAAGCATTGCATGGGTAGACTTTATCTAAAAGGACGGTAAAGGGTTTATATCCCTTATCGTCCTTTTTGTTTGTGTATAGCCGCTCCCCGCCTCTTTGGGTTACTATCTATGACATTATTGGAAAGCGTATTTCTTCAATAGAATAGATTTTTTTTCTAAAAAATCCAATTTAATAACGAACAAATTAATGTTGCTAGGCATGCGCCTATCTTTTCGCTCGGTTTGATGAAATGGGCTGGTGTCCTGGCACTACAAAGCCCCAGAGGCAATAGATTGGATTAACCCAAACGAGAGGAGAGATTTTGATTGTCTCAATCCAATTTGCCTAATATTACACCAACAATCACGATCACAAGAGAAGATGCGATATCCTTAATTATTTCTTCCATAGCGATGGAGGAGCTGGGGCTTAGTCATATCTTGAACGCTGAAGGTGAGAAGCTTCAATATGTACTGGGGACCTTGCCTGGTGTGACGGCACCGATTGCAACGATAAGTGATCTGCTGAACGTAAATGAAAGCATTCGTAAAACCCTGCAGGAAACAATGAAAAAAGAATGGATACTCAACAACAAGCTGGAAACCGTTTTGGCGGCGACTACGCTTCAGGGCCCAACCGGCCCAACAGGACCATCTGGAGGAGCACCAGGCGCAACCGGCCCAGCAGGTGCAACCGGCCCAGCAGGTGCAACTGGCCCAGCAGGTGCGACAGGCCCGGCAGGTGCAACTGGCCCGGCAGGTGCAACCGGTCCAGCAGGAGCAACTGGCCCAGCAGGTGCGACAGGCCCAGCAGGTGCGACAGGCTCAGCAGGTGCAACTGGCCCAGCAGGTGCAACTGGCCCAGCAGGTGCGACAGGCTCAGCAGGTGCAACTGGCCCAGCAGGTGCGACAGGCCCAGCAGGTGCGACAGGCTCAGCAGGTGCAACTGGCCCAGCAGGTGCGACAGGCTCAGCAGGAGCAACTGGCCCGGCAGGTGCAACTGGTCCAGCAGGTGCAACGGGGATAGGTGTTACCGGCCCAACAGGTCCAACAGGAGTAGGTGCAACGGGAGCGACAGGTAACAACGGAGCAACCGGCCCGACAGGTCCAACGGGAGTAGGTGCAACCGGTGCAACGGGATCGGCAGGAGCGACTGGAGCAACCGGCGATCCGGGAGTAACCGGCCCAACAGGTCCAACAGGAGTAGGAGCAACCGGTGCAACGGGATCGGCAGGAGCGACCGGAGCAACCGGCGATCCGGGAGTAACCGGCCCGACAGGTCCAACAGGAGTAGGCGTAACGGGAGCCACGGGAGCAACAGGAGCCACCGGAGTAGGCGTAACGGGAGCAACAGGAGCAACGGGAGCCACAGGAGCAACAGGAGCCACCGGAGTAGGCGTAACGGGAGCAACAGGAGCAACGGGAGCCACAGGAGCAACAGGAGCCACCGGTCCGACAGGTAACACCGGAGCAACGGGAGCCACAGGAGCAACAGGAGCCACCGGTCCGACAGGTAACACAGGAGCAACGGGAGCAACAGGAGCCACAGGAGCAACGGGAGCAACAGGAGCCACCGGTCCGACAGGTAACACCGGAGCAACGGGAGCCACAGGAGCAACGGGAGCAACAGGAGCCACCGGTCCGACAGGTAACACCGGAGCAACGGGAGCCACAGGAGCAACGGGAGCAACAGGAGCCACCGGTCCGACAGGTAACACCGGAGCAACAGGAGCGACAGGAGCAACGGGAGCAACAGGAGCGACAGGAGCAACGGGACCAACAGGAGCAACAGGAGCAACAGGAGCAACAGGAGCAACAGGAGCGACAGGAGCAACGGGAGCCACGGGAGCAACAGGTGCCACAGGAGCAACAGGAGCCACTGGAGCCACAGGAGCCACAGGAGCAACAGGTGCCACAGGAGCAACAGGAGCGACAGGAGCCACGGGAGCAACAGGAGCAACCGGGGCAACGGGCGTAACTGGGGCGACGGGCCTTACAGGCCCTACGGGTCCGAACGCGTTGGCGAACAATCTTGTTGCCTTCGATGGTTATGGGGCTGGTATAACTATTGTAGATGGGCAGGCAATACCTTTTACGTTTGACAATATTAATGGTACGGCCATCCAGCATCCTGTGCCCACAGATTTCGTTCTGGCTCCTAATCAACAATACATGGTGGATTACGTTCTTACGGCGACTTTACTGCAAACTAATACAGACTATGGATCGGTACTCGTTTTAAACGGTACAACGATTAACAGCAGCCTATCTAACGTGGATACTTTCGATAATCCACCTCCAACGGAAACGACTTTCGCTAACTCCACGATTATAACTACCGGAGCTGTGCCTGGTACGCTCCGACTGCACATACAAACTAATCCTACGGGTCGTAGCGTAAGCTTGGACAATTCCAACCTTAGGATTGTCAAGATAGTATAAGAGCGGTTGCGAGAATCGGTACGCGGCTCAAGAACTCTCCCCCCTTCAGACGGATATGGCCCTGGAGGGGGCAGAGGTTGGGGAGAAGGGGGAGTTATGGATCAACCAAGTATCTCGTTGTGCATGATAGTCAGGAATGAGGCAGAATATCTTCCGAAATGTCTCGGCAGTGTCATGCGCATGGTAGATGAAATCATTATTGTGGATACCGGGTCAACGGATGATACCGTAGCGATTGCGAAGGCGTTCGGGGCCAACGTGATTCAGATGCCATGGGGGGACAGTTTCTCGGCTGCCCGCAACCGGGGTTTGGAGGAAGCGACAGGGGACTGGATTCTCTGGCTGGATGCCGATGAAGTGATGGATGTGGCTGAAGCCGGCAAACTCAAAGAACTGCTGACCCGGGATGCGATCCAGGAGCAGTGTGTCGAAGGGTTGCAATTTTATTTTATCCACCATATGAAAGCCGGGGTGGTGGAACATAACTGTCTCCAACGCATGGTGAGGAACCGGCCGGAATACCGGTTTGAAGGAAGAGTACATGAACAGATTCTGCCAAGTATGCTGAAGGCCAACCCCGGCATGGCCATCGGGCAGGTCGATATCCATGTCCATCATTATGGCAATCTCGTCCCCAATATGGTGCGGCAGGACAAACTCAGACGAAATATATCGTTGCTGCTTCAATCTATCCAGGAATATCCGAACTATCGGCAGTATCACTATTACCTAGGGGTGGAGCTTTACCGGCTCAATGAATTGGAGGGTGCCCTCCGCTGTTTTAATTCCGTGCTGTCGGCTCCGACCGGTTTTTCGAAGACGATGTTGTCCACTGCCCATAAAAACCGGCTGATTACATTGGAAACGATGGGTCGTTTTCGTGACATGGTGCAGTATAGCGAGGAAAGTACGGCTTTGTTTCCAGACTTCACGGATCTGTATCATCTCAAAGCGGCTGGATGGAAGGCTTTGGGGCAAACGGACAAGGCCGTTGATTGCTTGCAGCAGGCGCTGAGCCTCGGACCAGCTCCGGAGGAATATTCCTCTGAAGCCGGATTCGGAACTTATGTGACTTGCCGGGAACTCGGAATATTGTACGCGTCTGCCGGAAATCTGAAGGAAGCGGACCTTTATTGGACCCTGGCGAGCCTGATGGGGAGCGGTGCGAAGAATTCGGATCTCGGGTTAACGGATATAGCAGAAGAACGAGAGGGAGGAACAATGTTACAACCGGATCGTTAACGAATACCTTGTGGCTTGTTATCATAGGAAATATTATTAATCCCGGCGGCCCTTCAGACGTTTTCCCGAAGGGTGGCCATACCATCAAAGCTGAGTATAAAGAAAACTTGAGAGTTTTTTAATAAGATGGAAAGGTGATCAAACTAGCTTGATCACATGGAGAAGGGCATCGGGGAACAGTCGTTAGCGGGCTGTTCCCTTTTTTGTGTCTTTTACTTGAGTCATAACCTTAACGTATATGGAAAAAATGGAATAAACATATGGGACCGCAGAATGCTCTTGTCGCTCTATCCATAGAATTAAGACAGATCGAGAACGAATTGATGATCTGCTCCACCTATTCAATTTCCGATTGCCCTTTAGTTACGGAGTACAACTCTGCTGAAGGGCAATCGGTGTATATTAAAATATTGATGGTCACGCATTTATTGAAACCTGGTCGCTGAAAAGCAAATCCGCGTTAGCTCTTTGTGCAGGTTTTGTGGCTACGATGGATTGAAGATTTCAAGCATAATATTTCTTAGCATTCTGGCATCTTTTGGCCCACGTTCTCTCAGCATGAACACGATTTCCTGAATGATGATATCGTCGTCGAAAAGTTGTTCTTTCTCTTTTTCATATGTAAAAAGTTGGTACACCCCAATGTCCAGTGCTTTGGCGATTTTCTCCAAATTCCTTAAAGAAATATTTCTCTCCGCACGTTCTATAAATCCTATATAACTAGGATTAAAACCAGACAATTCGGCTAACGCCTCTTGGGAGTATCCCTTTGCTTTTCTTAGATCTCTAATTCGTGCACCAACTAATTCCAAAATTTCAGACATCATTACACCTCTCCCGGTTCCATAAGTTATCTCAATACCATATCCAACTTGCCATGATTTTCTATGATCATAACCAATCTCTACCCAGCCTGATCCTCTGCGAGCGGGCCCTTGACTCCATGCTTAAAGCATTATACACCAAGAAAAACAGCAAACCTTTTCCCAAGAGCTCCTTCTCGATGGAGGATCTTCTGCATCTCCTGCATACGGAAGCTTCTCCCGCGTTGGAGGTGGTCATTTTTATCGGAACGGTTCAATATTTGGCTTCTCCAAAGGAAAGAGAATGGATATCTAAAATGAAGAAAAAAAACGTAAACCGCTTGTTAAGAAGAACCGATGAGATTCTGTATCTCTTATCAACTAAGATTACAGATGACTCGTCAAAGCGCTATCCATCCATTTTCTGAAAAACTTCACTTACATACATACATACATGCAACTTGTTAAATACGCCCGTTTAGAACTTTGTTTTTGAATCGAACCTCGTTTAGTGGAATTCTGAAAGGAAATCCTATTGGCGGGATAAGCAAAAAAGATACAGTATCCTCTATTCCATTGCATTAAATGGGGAAAATTCAAGTGCCCCCAGAACAACGAGGTGTGCATCACGGCGCGCATTTGCTTCATCTAATAGCACAAACCCACCGAAGGCGCTCAAGGCGTCAATCACCTCCTTATATAGAAGGCCGCGCCGTGACTCCCACCTGTTGTCCAATCCCAATAAGCCCCGGAGAACCTTCCGAGGTTTATTTTTTTGCGCATGTATTATACCAGTTTGCTTTAGATCAACCTCGCTAATTGCCTATTTCTTCTAATGATTCAATAAGAAAGGCGACTGTCCTAACACTACGTATCTCCTGGGGGCATAGATTAGACTAATCCAATTGAAAGGAGAGATTGTTCTTGTCTCAATCAAATCTGCCAAATATCACCCCCACAATCACGATCACAAGAGACGACGCCATTTCTTTAATAATAGCCTCGATCGCACTGGAGGAACTGGGTCTCAGTCATATTTTGAATGCGGAGGGCGAGAAGCTTCAATATGTACTGGGGACCTTGCCGGGTGTAACGGCACCGGTCGCATCCATCAGTGATTTGCTGGCCGTGAATGAAAGCATTCGGAAAACTCTTGCCGAAACGATCAACAAAGACTGGGTCCTCAGCAACAAGCTGGAATTGGTCTTGGATGCAGATAACCTTGTGGGTCCAACTGGCCCAGCGGGACCAACCGGCCCATCCGGAGGGCCACCGGGACCAACCGGCCCAACTGGCCCTAGTGGAGCAGCAGGAGCAACAGGTGCAACCGGCGCAGGTGCTACCGGCCCAACTGGCCCTAGTGGAGCAGCAGGTGCATCAGGTGCTACCGGTCCAACTGGCCCTAGTGGAGCAGCGGGTGCATCAGGCGCATCAGGTGCTACCGGTCCAACCGGACCTAGTGGAGCAGCGGGTGCATCAGGTGCTACCGGTCCAACTGGCGCAGGTGCAACTGGAGCGACAGGTGCAACTGGAGCGTCAGGTGACCCTGGTGCAACAGGCGCAACAGGCGCAAGCGGTGCGACAGGAGCAAGCGGTCCGACCGGAGCCACCGGAGTGACGGGAGCTACCGGAGCAACAGGTGCAACCGGAGCAACAGGAGCCACGGGAGCAACAGGAGCCACGGGAGCAACAGGTGCAACCGGCCCAACCGGTCAAACAGGAGCCACCGGAGCAACCGGAGCAACAGGAGCCACCGGCCCGACAGGTCCAACCGGCCCAACAGGTCAAACGGGAGCCACCGGAGCAACAGGTGCAACAGGAGCAACCGGAGCGACAGGTCCAACCGGCCCAACAGGTGCCACAGGAGCAACCGGAGCAACAGGTGCAACCGGAGCAACAGGAGCGACGGGTCCAACCGGCCCAACAGGAGCAACCGGAGCAACCGGAGCAACCGGAGCAACAGGTGCAACAGGAGCCACTGGTCCGACAGGTCCAACAGGCGAAACCGGAGCCACTGGAGCAACGGGAGCTACCGGAGCAACAGGAGCCACCGGAGCAACAGGTGCAACCGGCCCAACAGGAGCTACCGGAGCAACGGGAGCCACTGGAGCGACAGGTGCCACCGGAGCGACGGGAGCCACCGGCCCAACAGGAGCGACAGGAGCCACAGGGGCAACGGGCGCAACTGGGGCGACAGGAGCGACGGGTCCATTGTTATCATATTATTGGAAGTAAATGGGGAGGCGAACATCACTTATGAAGGATGCAACCTCCAATCTTTTCGGGGCAACCTACCTGCGAATTTCGAGAGATACAGGCGAGAACGAGGATACCTTGCAGAATCATCGCGAAATGATAGCGGAATTCACCAATAAAATGGCTTCAAATATGAAATTTATGAAGAAATTGTAAGCGGAGTGGGGCGCGAACTTGAGGACAGACCCCAGTTGCAGCGATTGCTGGAGAACATTGAGAAATACCAAGCGATTTTTACGGTATGTAAGGAGACAATCAGCATGTCCCAGGTGGAAGTTTCGACACAGGTGCTGTGCAGTGAATTGGGCAACGGATGTATTCGACATTCGCCGCGGCTGCGATTTCAATGAGTACAAGCCCAGATCAGTGCAGTGAAATCCATGAAGTAGCCGCTCACGGCGAGCGGTCAATGGGGTGGGAAGAAGTCCTTCCTAACTTCTGTAAATAACGAACAAATGCACCATTTTTTTTTTTTTTGAATTATTTGTAAAAATTACAGGTGGAATAAGAAAGTGCGTCCCGACAGGTTTAACGGGCTCAACGGGAGCGACTGGAGCGACAGGTGCAACAGGGGCCACTGGAGCGACGGGGGTGACAGGCCCTACAGCTCCGAACGTTCTGGTGAATTGGGGTGTTTTCTACGATGGCTATAACCCTGCTCAACAAATGAACGATGGGGAGGCGGTACCTTTTGCTTTTGAAAATGTAAGTGGCACGGCCATCCGAAAGGCTACTGACCCTACGATCGTTCTGGCTCCTAATCAAACCTACATGGTTGATTACACGGTTACGGGGACTTTGCAGCAGACAAATACAGACTATGGGATGGCCATATATCACAACGGTAATCCGCTTTTTAGTACTGCATCGAACGTGGATACTTTCAATAACACGGCACCCACGGAAGGGACGTTCACTGGCTCCGGTATTATAACTACAGGTGGGGGATTGAATACGATCCGACTTCAACTCTTAACCACCCCTGCCGGCAGATCAATAGAGTTGGACAATTCCAATATGAGGGTTGTAAAGATTGTATAAGCGGGGTAACGGGAATCTGTAAGCGGCTGTACCATCAAGAATCGCTACCTTTAATGTTTCCCGTGTAACTGCTATTAAGCTGGCTTAACCATAAGCATGCTTGGGTCCCCCTTCAGACGTCATGCACGAGTCTGAAGGGGGACTATCCATGCCCTTAAATCGACAACCTGTCCAAATGCTCCTTGTCACACTCCTTCACACTTGTGCCTGTTACTCTTCCTCCACATCCACCAAATCGATGATCTCACGAATATCGTGAATATTCAGGGCTGCAGCTATTCTTTCAATGTGGCCGAAGTTGATACTTTCTCGTTTGCCGTTAGACAACTCACTTAAAGCTGCATGTCTGACATCGGAAATTCTGGATAGTTCCCTTAATGAAATATGATGAGCTTTGGCCAACTTCGCTATTTTTACAATCACTTGCTTGCCCATGTAAAATCCCCTCGCATATCATTATAAAACAACTTGACGATACGCTTTAGAGTACCGTATAATCACAATGCAAGTGGTACTTTCATGAGTACCAACGCTTATGTAATTGTCCAATTAACCCCCGAACCAAGGCTGTATAAAATAACCTAGGTGTTTTTCTAAGGAAAATATCCGGTAAAGGTGGAGTAGAATGCAAAGTATATTGGAATCCCTCTATTACGGTGATCTGGTTCCCCAAGAACAACGTGTCTCCCAAAGTCCAGAGTATAGAGGGCTGAACGAACAAATCACCGAGTCCCTGAATCATTGGAAAAAGAAGCTTGCCGAAGAAGATTTCAACGAGCTTGAAGCTTTAACGGATCTATATCATCAAGTTCAGGGAATCGATATGGCCTCCTCGTTTACGAACGGCTTTAAGCTTGGAGCAGCCCTGATGATTGAAGTGCTGTCGGGAATGAACCCGCCCGTTCCACAGCAGGGTACCTGATCGTTATCATACCACAAACGAAAGGTCCACTTCATAAACCGCGCATGGACACAAGCGACATGTTTTGCGTTCCAATTTGGATGGGAGTCACGGCGCAGCTTTCGATAAAAGAGAGAATTGAGGAGACAATTAGCATGTCTCATGCAGAAGTTTCGACACAGGGGCTGTACAGCAAATGGGCCAACAGATGCATTCGGCATTCGCCGCAGCAGCGATTTCAATGAGTACAAGCTCAGATCAGTGCAGTGAAATCCATGAAATAACCGCTTGCAGCGAGCGTACAATGGGGTAACAGAAGCCTTTTATAACGGCTGCAAATAACGGATACATGCACTTTTTATGGGTTATTAGTAAAAATTACAGGTAGAATAAGAAAGTGCGTCCCGACAGGTTTAACGGGCTCAACGGGAGCGACAGGAGCCACGGGTGCCACCGGAGCGACGGGTGCAACAGGGGAGACAGGAGCTACGGGCGCAACGGGAGCGACAGGGGCCACTGGAGCGACAGGAGCCACCGGAGCAACAGGAGCGACCGGCCCAACTGGTCCAACCGTCACGGCGAATAACCTTACAGCGTTCACAGCTACACCACAGTTTGTCGCACCAGGCGGGGTTATATCGGTACCAGGAACGTTTGTCGTAAATGGCACGGCCATCGCCAATGCGGGTGGGGTAATCACCCTGGCAGCGAATCAAACCTATTCAGTTAGTTACACAGCTTCGGGTCAACCAACCGCTGCGAATGATAGTCTAGGTCTGGCAGCATCACTTCAGTTAAACGGCGCATTCATCCCTGGTGGTTCAGCAGTTTCTTTTCTGACTCCTGCAGCTACCATCGGCAGTGTTTTTTCTTTAGCTGGTTCTACTATTCTTAACACCACAACGGCCAGTACCTTAACTTTAGTTAACATTACAGCACAAGGGGCCGCGACATTTAATAATGCTGATATAAACGTGGTTAAGCTGGCTTAGTCAAGTATCAGTTCGGTTGCCCTTCGGACGTTTATACCGTTCCGAAGGGTGTCTTCTATCCTTTTATATTTAACGAGGGATTATTCGTACTTATAGTAAAGAGGTGGGTTGCATGGATAAACCAAGCATCTCGCTATGTATGATTGTGAAGAACGAAGAAGAATATCTTCCGAAATGCCTGAGGAGTGTCCAGTGCATTGTGGATGAAATCATTATTGTGGATACCGGATCCACAGATGATACCGTGGCGATAGCCAGGGCCTTTGGGGCTAAAGTGATTGAGATGCCATGGGAGGACAGCTTCTCGGCTGCTCGCAATCGGGGGTTGGATGAAGCGACAGGGGACTGGATTCTCTGGCTGGATGCCGATGAAGAGATGGATGTGGCCGAGGCCGACAAACTTAAGGAGCTGCTGGCCCGGGATGCGATCCGGGAGCAGAATATCGAAGGCATCCAGTTTTGTTTTTGCACCTATCTGGAGGGAGGTGGAACGGAGTATATCTGTCTCCAGCGCATGGTGCGGAACCGGCCGGAATACCGGTTTGAAGGAAGGGTACATGAACAGATTTTACCGAGTATGCTGAAGGCCAACCCCGGAATGCAAATCGGGCAGGTCGGTATCCATATCTATCATGAGGGCAATCTGATCAAAAACATTGTGCGTCAGGACAAAATCAGACGAAATCAATCGCTGCTCCTGCAGTCACTTGAGGAGTATCCAAAGTATCGGCAGTATCACTATTACCTGGGGGTTGAGCTATATCGATTGAATGAATTGGAGAGCGCGCTTGAGCAGTTTAATATAGCTCTGGCCAATCCGGAGGGTTTTCTGCCGGTAGTGCTGGCCAGTGCGCACAAATACAGACTGGCTCTATTGGAATCCATGGGGCGTTATGATGATATGGTCCGGTACAGCATGGAAAGCATTGAACAGTTCCCGGACTTTACGGACCTGCATCACCTCAGGGCAGTCGGCTGGCAGGGTCTGGGGCACATAGACAAGGCCATTCATTCGATGCGCCAAGCGCTGAGCCTCGGGCCAGCACCGGAGGAATATCCGTCCATGACAGGAATCGGAACCTATTTGACCTGTCGGGACCTTGGAATATTGTACGCGTCTGCCGGAAATGTGAAAGATTCTGATCTGTATTTAACGGTGGCGAGTTTAATGGTCGGCTATCCGAGAATCCGATTCCAAGGACAACCGGATATTTCAAGTTTGGCGTTTCGGCAGGGGTGAAGCGGATCATCAGGCCACTTGCATTTAGCTAGTGGCCTGAGACGGGTTTCATTCACCATAACCAGTTCAGTATGACGCACTTGAAAGGTCCACTTCATAAACCGCGCATGGACACAAGCGACTTTAGTCGTGTGAGGAATTGCGATCGGCAGCGCCTTATCCACGTGAAGGATCAGATGGATGAAAGCAAGATTACATAAAAAATAAAAGCCTCGGGGGACCTTACCCAAGGCTTGACGTAACAAGCGCAAAACCCACCGCTAAAGGTTCGTCTCCTTGAAGTGACCCCATAAAGTTAGACAGGTTATATCATTAGGCAACTTGTTGGGCATGAGTTCGGTACTGTACCGGACTCATGCCTTTTAGTTTTGCCTTAATTCGCTTGTTATTGTAATAATCGATGTATATGGATAACTCTTGTTTAAAATGTGCGATACTTTCGAATTCCATTAAATACAGAAATTCAGATTTCAGGATGCCGAAAAAGTTCTCGATGACGGCATTGTCGTAGCAGTTACCTTTACGGGACATACTTTGCTTGAGACCCCGTTCTTTGAGGGTATGGCGATACTGTTTCATCTGATAATGCCAGCCTTGATCGGAATGAATCAGGGGCGTATCTTCATCCTTTAGTCGATGGAATGATTGATCTAACATCGTTGAAACAAGGGAATAGACTGGTCTTGAGCCGATCGTATACGTAATGATTTCCCCATTATACAGATCTAACATAGGAGATAAATATAGTTTTTCTCCAAATAATTTAAACTCAGTTATATCGGTAACCCACTTTTCATTTGGCTTTTCAGCGTGGAAGTTACGTTCTAAAATGTTTGGTGCAACCTTGCCAATCGAGCCTTTATATGAACGATACTTCTTCATGCGTACCAGGCTTTTTAAGCCTAATACCTTCATCAAACGTTGCACCTTCTTATGATTAACACGATGACCGCGATTCACTAACTCATCTTGAATACGGCGATAGCCGTAACGCCCCTGATGCTCCTCGTAAATCGCTTGAATCATGTCTTTTAACTCAGAGTCTTTGTCCGGCATATTTAATGTATTCACCCAGTAGTAGTACGTGCTACGTGGGATATCTGCGAGCTGTAGGAGTGCTTTCACCGAAAATTCGTTCCTTAGTTCATAGACTACTTGCGCTTTGTCTTGTTTGGTGATTTTTCCTTGTTTTGAACTAAGGCATTCAACTTTTTTAGATAAGCGTTCTCCATACGCAAACGTTCTACCTCTTTTTGCAAAGCCTCTACAGGCTTTGTATCCTTCAGTTGTTCAGGGTCCTTTTTCATGGATGAGCGCCTTTCTTTCTTTGGTTGTAGGGCGTCTATTCCATGTAATTCTAAGCTTCTTTGCCAGCTTAAAAGGGTACTATGACTCGCAATATTAAATATCGCAGCCGTCTCTCGAATGGACGTTCCATATTGTTTCATATGATTAAGTACGTCTAGTTTATCCTGTACAGAATACGATGTATAGCGCTTTTTAAAGACCTCTTCACCATGATACTCATATTGTCTAATCCAATTTAATAGGACAGTATGATGGAGTCCTATCGATTTCGCAATCGATCCCATGCTTTCCGATCCATTTTGATAACGCATAACTGCTTGTAATTTTTCGTCCGGACTAAACTTAGCCATAGAAAAACTGCACCTCCAATGTTAGATGGTGTCTAACAATTGGGGTGCAGTTCACCTTCGGTGGGTTTTGCTGTGACTTAAAACAGTGCGCGCCGTGAGGCACACCTCGTTGTTCTGGGGGAGGGTTGCGACCTCCCTTATTTCTATTCTTATGTTACCACATCGAAATTATACAGGCAACGTGATTGCTAAACCTCGGTATAAGCCTCGCTGGTCAGTTGCTTATTCACGTGAAGGATCAGATGGATGAAAGTAAGATTACATAAAAAAATACAAGCCTTTGGACCTGTCCAAGGCTTGTTCTGTGTTACGGCGAATGATTTGAATGTAGTGTGGGGAAAGTGGGTTAGTCTTATGTTTCAACAGCAGAATTTCATTTGCCGGGCAATGCTTGACTGCCGTCCCGGAAGCCTTGCAAATAGATTTCTCTTTCCAGGAGGGCCTGCACGGATAGCTGGGCGTCTTCGTAAAGAAATATCGTATGGTTTAGCTTGTCGGGTACTGCTTGGCGAATAGCTCGGAAGTAACCGGATTACATAGAAATGGGATTGCCAAGCTGTACAACGAAGAAACAGATGGTGTGAAGTTCGATACATTGAACAGGATATGCGAGGCTTTGGACTGTGAGGTTCAGGATATCATTGAGTATATTTCGCCCAGTGACAGGAACCGAGTCCTTTAGAATCTTCAAGCATGGCTATTCCTGTAGCCTGTCCAAGGTTCCAAAGTTTCCTCGGGCTTTACGAAGTTTTCTGAATAACAACCGTCATAGATTTTCTGTTCCCCATGGGGACATTCCGACCCCGCCACCCTTCAGGAATGGATCACCGTCCTGGGGGGCTATACATCCAATGATCCATGTATAACTCAAATTGGACAAATCGCAGCGGATGGCATATTCTAGGGTCAAACGGGCATAGCTTGTAACACATAACATTGTGATACGGAGGGGATGCCTGCATGTCAGAGCAAGAGGAGGAACAACGCATGGCAGTACGCAAAGAAGAGCTTAAAGACGCACAGGCTAAAATCGACCGCAAGAATCTGATCCGCTCGCTTGCAAAACAGATCTGCGATGACAACGATGCTGGACTTAGGAGGTTGTCTAAAAATTGATTGAACGCCTAACTCCAGATGATATCCGTGAACTGCATGATTACGCCTTGGAGCGCTACAATGGCCTTCCGGGTGAGAATGAGCCGGGGTTAAATAGACTTCATAGCTGATAAACCTTTTCAAGGTTTTGGCGATGAGGAATATTACCCCGGTTTGTTTTTGAAGGCAGCCGTGTATATGGAAGGATTCGCAACCCATCAGCTATTCTCTGACGGTAACAAGCGAACGGGTTATATGAGTGCCAAAGCGTTCCTCATGCTGAATGGTTATTACCTGAAGGTTACAGACGATGAGTTATATGATACAACATTGGATGTTGCCAATAAGAAGATAACTCTTCAAGAGCTAGCTGAGTGGCTTGAGAGCAAATCAAAAGTGATGCTATAAGCAAATAATCTGGTGGCGGGTAGAGATGCTGGCGATTGGACCGCGAGTCCATTTCTAGTTGAATGCTGTTCAAGCCAAAAGGCCCTTCAGGCGTTTACATTGCTCCTGAAGGGTGGCTCTATATACTCACTTTCTGACGTCAACTCAAATTCCAGTGAAGTGAGAAACTTGTCCGTAATTCCTTATTTCCCTTGCCGCTCATTCCAAAGTTCCTCCCGTACCTGCTTCAATTCATCCAACACATCCTGTTCAGAAATATCTTGCTCTTTGGAATCTTTGCTCAGTGCATCTTGCAGCTCACGGAGTGCCAATAGGCTAGCTTTTGTTATCTTTACTCCATCTTACCACACGCCATCATTTTTTGAACAGTTAGTAAGGTATGGAATAGAATTCGGGAACGAAAACAAGCTCAGATCCGTGCAGTGAAATCCATGAAATAGCCGCTCGCGGCGAGTGGCCAATGGGGTGGGAGGAAGTCTTACCTATCTGTTGCAAATAACGGATAAACGCACCATTTTTCTTAAAAATTATTAGTAAAAATTACAGGTGGAATAAGAAAGTGCGTCCCGACAGGTTTAACGGGCTCAACGGGTGCCACTGGAGCGACGGGAGCTACCGGAGCAACAGGTGCAACTGGCGCGACAGGCCCAACCGGGCTAACCCCACAGATAATGGCGGAAATTCAGGGAGTAGGTCTTCAGACGATTCCATCAGGTGGTTCGCAACTGATAGATTTTGGGGCCAATACAAAAGTAGGAGACGGTTCTATTCTGGTTAATGGTACAGATATTATTCTTCCGGAAACCGGAACATATATGGTTTGTTATACAACTTCTGGAGCTGTTCTTGGAGGGACTACCGCAGGTGCTGGGGCGGGAGTAGGTACACTGTTAAGACAAGGAGGTAATATCGTGCTAGGCAGCAATGTAGGTACAAATTTTGTTGGAGGTACTGTTGCCCTCCCTAATGACAATGGCCAAACCAATTGTTCCCTGGTATGCGTATCTGATACTGTTGGCAATAACATCGTACAATTAGAAGTAGGTGTTCTTAATACTACCGGAGGAGCTACAGGTTATCAGGTCCAACGATTTCAAACGAGTGTGACGGTAACCAAATATTCGGACGAGATATGTAGCCCGTATTAATCAAAAATAAACTGACGTAGAATTATCCGTGGGAATACAACTACTGACTAGCGCGACACTCCGTGTCGACAGCGATAACATCCGAATGATTAAGTTGGCTTAACCATAAGCATGCTTGGGTCCCCCTTTAGACGTCATGAACGAGTCTGAAGGGGGACTATCCATGACCTTAAATCGACAACCTGTCCCAATGCTCCTTGTCACACTCCTTCACACTTGTGCCTGCTACTCTTCCTCCACATCCACCAAATCGATGATCTCACGAATATCCTGAATATTCAGGGCTGCTGCGATTTTTTCAATATGGCTGAAGCTCATGCTTTCTCTTTTGCCGTTGGCTAATTCACTTAATGAAGCAAGTCTGATGTTTGAAATTTCGGATAATTTCCTTAATGAAATATGATTGACCTGGGTCAGCTCTTTTATCTTTACAACCACTTTCTTATTCACCTGAATTCCCCCTACATTGCTGAATTTATAACTTGACCGTACACATATGCGTAGCGTATAATCACTCTATAAATGTTACTAATATTAGAAACACTCTTCTGTATTTCTCCAACCCGATCCTCAACGTATGCATGTACATAAGTAAAAAAGCCTGTGCTTTTCTTAAGAAAACTACATAGAAAGGTGGAGCAAGATGCAAAATGTATTGGAATCCCTCTATTACGGTGATCTGGTTCCCCAAGAACAACGTGTCTCCCAAAGTCCAGAGTATAGATGGCTGAACGAACAAATCACCGAGTCCCTGAATCATTGGAAAAAGAAGCTTGCCGAAGAAGATTTCAACGAGCTCGAAGCTTTAACGGATCTATATCATCAAGTTCAGGGAATCGATATGGCATCCTCGTTTACGAACGGCTTCAAGCTGGGCGCAGCCCTGATGATTGAAGTGCTATCAGGAATGAACCCGCACTTTCCACAGCAGAATACCTGATCGTAGGACTGAAGGTTAATCATCGTTATCATATCACAAACGAAAGGTTCACTTCATAAACCGCGCATGGACACAAGCGACATGTTTTGCGTTCCAGTTTGGATGGGGCAACGGATGGGAGTCACGGCGCGGCTTTCGACAAAGGAGAGGATTGAGGATTGAGGAGACAATCAGCATGTCTCATGCAGAAGTTTCGACACAGGGGCTGTACAGCAAATGGGACAACAGATGCATTCGACATTCGTCGCAGCAGCGATTTCAATAAGTACAAGCTCAGATCAGTGCAGTGAAATCCATGAAATAGCCGCTCGCGGCGAGCGTACAATGGGGTGGCAGAATCCCTTCCTAACGGCTGCAAATAACGGATACACGCACCTAAACTGGGTTATATGTAAAAATTACAGGTGGAATAAGAAAGTGCGTCCCGACAGGCTTAACGGGCTCAACTGGAGCGACAGGAGCCACGGGTGCAACTGGTGCAACAGGGGAGACAGGAGCTACCGGAGCTACCGGAGCTACCGGAGCAACAGGTGCCACCGGCGCAACAGGCTCAACGGGAGCCACCGGGGCTACGGGTGCAACGGGTGCGACAGGGGCCACTGGTCTGACGGGTGCAACAGGTGCAACGGGAGCAACTGGGGCCACTGGAGTGACAGGCCCTACGGGACCGACCGTGACAGCGAATAATTTGGTGGCAGGGATAACGAGTGCTGCTATTCCTGAAATTGTCCCTGCCGGTGGTATTGTCTCCATTGATACTTTTAAACAAAACGGTACTGCAATCACAAACACAAATGGTAATATCACTCTGGCTGCTAACCAGACTTATTCCGTGGTTTATAAGGCCAATGTAGGGTCACAAGGAGTTTCAATGGGTGTGAGTACTGGCTTGTTTCTAAATGGTTCTATAATACCCGGAACAAATTCTGCTGGTACAGTAGGTTCGAATGTAAATGACAGCTTTGCACTTTCCGGAAATACGATCATCACTACGGATTCAACGGCGGATATTTTAACTTTGAGAAATACTAGCGGTGCTACTGAATTATTTGGGGCCTCAAGTATAAGTGTAATTAAGCTGGCGTAATCTGAAAGAACCTCTGCCACGAGATCAACATAGCTCCTAATCAGCATTATGATGTAGATTATCGAGTGAATGGCGCTAGGCCGGGGAATGTAGGTGCTGCGTTGTACAGCAATGGAGCTTTTATTCAAAATACGAACTCTCAAGTGGATAACAGGTCATGACGACTATTACAATTGAGGAATGTTACGGGAACTTCTATCTTTGGTCCAACAAGTGTAAGTGTGATGAAGCTGGCATAATTCGACTAACGTAAAAAATTAATAATTTAAAATCCACCCCATGATGGAGTCGTCATCAAGAGGTGGATTTTTTAAAACCAGCACAATCCAAATAGTTCACATTTCATTACATAAACACCGGAAACCCGCGTCAGATCAGGAAATTCATATGTTCGAAATATTACACATCAAATAAGGAGCTATGACGTCCCTACAGGTGTAACAGGGGTGACCGGTCCTACAGGCCCGACCGTAACGGCGAATAACTTGGTGGCAGGGATAACGAGTGCTGGTACTCCTGAATTTGTCCTCGCTGGGGGGATCGTCCCGCTTGATACTTTTCTTCAAAACGGCACAGCGATCACTAACACAAATGGTAATATCACTCTGGCTCCTAACCAAACCTATTACGTGGATTATAAGGTCAACGTAGGGACAACCACCGTAACGGGAGTATCTGTGGCCGTGTTTCTAAATGGTACTATCGTACCTGGGACAAATACAGCCGATTTTACCAATCCCCCTTTTACCACTACACTTGCTGGAAATACAATCGTCAATACGGGTGCAGGGGCAAATATTTTAAATATAGTGAATACTGGAAGTAGCGCTACTTTTGGCGCCACAAGCGTAAGTGTGATCAAACTGGCTTAGGTCTAAAACCATCCCGCCCACCCTTCGGGAAAACGTCTGAGGATGGCCATATCCTTCAATCTCATGTTCAACCCTTCCCGGCTTGCTCTTCTGCGGGGTATGTGGAGCAAAGCTTGTGATCCGAAGGGGAATGATATCTGTTCATATCGAGACGAAGGGGAACGAAGATGAAGAAGAAAACATATGATCTGAATTTCAAAAAAATGGTGGTCGCCGAGGGAAAAGAGATTGGCAATATGACCGCTGTTGCAAGGCAACATGGGCTAAACCCCAAGATGGTGCTTCGCTGGGCCAGGGAATTCAATCGCAAGGATATGGATCAACAGGGCAAGAAGCAACAGAAGCTTGTTACAACGATTGTTGCAGATGATGCAGATGATGCAGAGCTAACCCTTGGTATTTTCACAGACTAATTTTGTACAGTCTCTGACCATCCTGCAGGCTTGGCAGGTTCCGAATGGTGGTCAGAGACTCATGCTTGATGAAGCCTTGCAAGCCTGCTCACGACGGGGGATGGGGAATCGAACCGGGGAGGAGAGCATGATGGGGACACACAGGGAAGGGGTGCAGCCTAAGAGCGGAGTCAGACCGCAAGCACACGGTGTGGAACTGAACGAACCCAATTATCCGTTAATGGCGCAAGCCTTCGTTGATCTATGCATGAAGGACCGGCACCGTACACTGGAGGCTGACGGTCACCCGCTCGATCCAGATCCTCCTCAGCAGACCTGATCGTATGAAAAAGCACGAGCACAGGGAAACCCGGGTTCCCAAGCTCGTGCTTTGAAGTGTTGAATTGCAAAATTTCAATACAACTGTTCAGTGAAATGTTTCAGTTAAGCGTTTCAGTTCAACGTAAACCGTTTTCGTGAAAGGTTTCCTTGGGATGAGGAATAGATGCAATTCGTCTGTTCTTGAATCGTCGTAGCGTGGTGGAGCAGGCGATTAAGTATCGCCCGCTTTGGCGATGATGAAATGCTCGATGATGTCTTGATTAGCTCTGGTCAGGGCACGTAGGTCTTTGGCCTCCAGTGTGTTCATCAAGGTCATATGTTCATCCATAGCTCTGCGATATTCGGTGTCTTCCTCGAACTTGAAAATCTCAGCCGCTGGGACGTTCAAGCCGGTAACGATTTTCTCCAACGTTTCCAATGAGATGTTTCGATCTCCCCGTTCAACTCCACCGATGTAGCTGTAATGAAGCCCTGCAGCTTCGGCCAGTTGCTCTTGAGTCCAGCCCTTGGCTTTTCTCAGTTCGCGTATTCGATTTCCAACACGCTCTGGCAAATTCATCATGATCCCCTCCATGTGTATAAGGTTAGAAGAGGAGGAGGGCTCAATACAGACTATCATGTGCAAAGTGGAAAATGAAATAATTGTACATAAAAGTACTATTCATATTGACCTTCATATACTTTATCTATACAATCATTTTATAAATAGAATAGATATGAACAAGTATAGTCAATGAGGTGAAGATTTGATTCGTCACTTAACAACCGTACATGGATATCATAAGCTGTCTCAATATCATATGAAGCTTGCCATGATTTTTTGCGATCATAACCTGCCTCGCTCCAGCCTGATCCTCTGCGACCAGGCCCTTACCGCTATGCTGCAAGCTTTGTACATCCAAGAGAACAACAAACCGTTCCCGAAGGGAACTTTTCCCATGGATGAGCTTCTGTATCTGCTGCATACCGAAGCTTTTCCTGCGCTGGATGTGGTCATTTTTATCGGGACGGTTCAATATTTGGTTGCTGATATGGAAAGAGAGCTGGTCTCGGAGATGAGGAAGAAAAACGTAAACCGCTTGTTAAGAAGAACCGATGAGATCCTAAGTCTGTTGTCAACCAAGATTGCAGGAGTAAGCTATACAGTGGACAACTTCAAGAAGGCCAGTCCTACAAATTGCTGACTTAGTAGGAGAAACCGGCTTTCGAAATTCTACAGGCAATGTGATTGCTAAACCTCGGTACAAGCCTCGCGACTGCAAGGAGACCATCAGCATGTTACGTATGATGGATCAATGAATATTAGCCTAGCACCTAATCAGGTCTATCAGGCTAGTTATAGTGCTGTTGTTGAAGTTGGAGGTGCACTACCAAGTGCAGTAGGAGTAGGTTTTCAAGGAGTTGCTGGTAGTGGTGTTAATGTCGCTATCGATCCGGGTATAAACAATCGACAATTTGTAAGTAATACAGTACTGGTGGATAGCAGCGTAAACCCTACCTTAAGGCTGTTTGGCGGCACCACTTTAGGAGGTGGTATGGCGACATTTTCGAATGTACAAGTAAGTGTGGTTAAAGTGCAATAAAGCCAGGAATGCTCAACCATCTGAAAAGCCAAGCAAGCCTACAACATGTTCTTTCCGTGTTGTAGGCTTGACTTGTCCTGATCATCAACTTCATGAGTGTCTCCGACGGTGGCAGCAGCAAGATACGCATAATACATATGCTGAGGTGCGGCAGAGACTTATTTACGTGAAGGATTAGATGGATGAAACCAAGATTACATAAAAAATAAAAGCCTCAGGGGACCTTACCCAAGGCTTGCTTTGTGTTATAATTTGGATTGGACAACGGTGGGGGTCACGGCGCAGCCTTCTGTAAAGGAGGTGATTGACGCCATGACTGCACTTGGTACGTTATATATGGTCTTGAAAGTGATCGGAATGATTCTAAGCCTATGGTTTAGCTCTCGCAAAGTTCACCGATGGATCAGAAGAAGACGTAACAAGCGCAAAACCCACCGCTAAAGGTTGACCGCCTTCGGTGGGTTTCGCTGTTCACTGTAACAGATGCGCGCCGTGAGGCACACCTCGTTGTTCTGGGGGAGGTTAGCGTCCTCCCTTATTTCTATTCTTATGTTACCACATCGAAATTATACAGGCAACGTGATTGCTGAACCTCGGTACAAGCCTCGCGGGTACAGGTGCTGCGCAGTGTACGGCAAGTACCTTAGGATTGAGAAATCTTGTGGGAGGATCTAACATTGGTAACTCGGCTGTAAGTGTCATTAAGCTGGCTTAATCTGGTTAGCCTCGCCATCTAACGGGACATAGCTGCGCCTATACGCCGCCCTTCAGACGTATATATGAACCTGAAGGGTGGCCTTGTTGTAGATTCCAGACCACACAGACGAGCGACTGAGATGACAGGAGTGACCGGCTCTGCTGGACCGAAGCGCAGCTCCTTTTTCAATTTTGTTAAACCAGAAGATTGCGATTTCGGTTGTTCTTGTTAAGTTGGAGGATGCACACAAGCAGCGGAGAGAACGAAGCAATTCCGGAAAAGCGGAGCGGTCCCCTTTGGCCCGAAGGGTCAACAGGGATTGGAGGAATGCTTCGTTCTCGGAGCGTCTCCCCACGCACGAAGCACACACGAAAAGAGTGCCCCGGTCAGACACCCCGACGGGCGCAACAGGCGTCGCGGGCATGACGGATTGTTGGTTCAATTTCTGGAAATACCGTTATTAAGACTAAATCTATAGCTTCCCGAGAAGAGCCGAGAGGCCAAACGCTCGTCAGTAATTTCGTTTTTTGCCATACTGATGGCCATTTTAAACAGTTTTTCTGCATCTGCGTCCAACTCATAGCCATTGAGCCTTAATCTTACGCACATTAATTTTTCGCCAACTTATCCAGGGTTTTCCGATACTTCTTCATTCCTTGTTTGGCGAGTTTCAATACGTCCCCGTTGCTTGCGGGAGCTGTTTTTTGATGAGGCGAGACCATATCCTTTTCCTCCTTATCCTTTCCCATTTCACATCCCCCCAAGCCTTTTGGTGATTATAACACTTACCAAAGAACAACAGAATAGAACATACGAAAAGGTACATCTTCGCGGACGGATCCTGCGCGGGATTGAATTAGAAATACGGTGCACTTTATTAAGTCATCTGTTATAATAACATCATTAAAGTACGAGGAGCGGGATACATGAACAGTGAGTTAAAGGAATTGCTGCAATCCGTAATCCGGGAAGAACTTAAACCGGTTCATAGGCGTCTTGATCAGATGGAGATCGATCAACATGGGATTAAACGAGCTCTTGATCAGATGGAGATCGATCAGCAGGAGATTAAACGAGCTGTCCTGGATACAAGTGAACGGGTTGCGGAAATGAAGAGTTTTCTGGAGAACCAGCACAGAATTATTGAGCTTCTCTCTGCTCGCTCCATTCAACAAGAAGCTGAATTGAAGAGAATCAAATGATCTGATCCGGTGCCTTTGCGCCGGATTTTTTTAACATCTTCGCCAACCCATGGCGCGCGGTGAATGTGACACTCCAACGGGCGAAACAGGCGTCACGGGCATGACAGGACTGACTGGAGCGACGGTAACATTGAACTATCTGAATGGTCTTGGGGGGCACCCCAACTCGACGACGCATAGCTTCGTCACTGTTAAGAAAACACAGCAGTCGAAAAGGCGGTCTGATTGTGCCATAAAGCAAAGCCTTGATCATCTCCTGAACGGCAATAGACGGCCCCTCATTAATTAAGATCTACAGTCCGTACACCAGCATAAGTTGCAAAATTTAAAAGACGTTTATCTTTAGAGACAAGTATAAAGTTATACTGAAAGCAAGTAGCCACCAATATGCCGTCGATATTCTTGCAAGGTCTTCCAAGTAACCTGTGTTCGTTTAGAAACTTTCCAGCATAGAGTGCCAGCTCTGCAGTCAAATCTAAACTTGGTTTTGTTGAAAAAATGTGCTCGAACTCTTTGCGAACTTCTTCTGTTTCAGCACCGTTAAGCACTTCCACAACCACTATGGAAGGGACTACAATATTTTGGTTCTCAAGAATGAAGTTCACACAATTGGGATCTCTTGTGATAACTCCTATTATCACGTTAGAATCAACTAAATATCCAGGGACTGTTTTAAAGTTATCCATACTCTTTATCATTCCCTACCCTCTTCTATGACCTCTAACATCTTTTTTCCTTGTTCTGGAGAAAGCATACCGGAACGTTCCAAAAGAGCTTTGGCAAATGGGTCAGTAATATGAGAAAAATCTCCTTCTGTAGAGTTTTTCTCGAAGACTGTCTTGTTCTCTAAATCAACACTGGTTGGATTTCTATAACCCGCCGATTGGAGTATGTCCTTTATCTGACGAACCACACTCTCGTCTATCTTTTTAGCCATTATAAAACACCTCCAGTCCATATTCTTCTTCAATTCTACTGATCTCAGTGGCTAAGATTGAATTTTCTCGTGGCTAAGTTGGTTTGATATGGCTTGCACCGGATTGGCTTCTGTATTGCACCAAAACACAGTTTTATCATACCATAGAACGAATGACGATTTCTCTATAGGAAAATCAAGAATTAACGAACGCCAAGCTCGACGCCATTGAGCTGCGCGAGAATCACGGCATAAGATTGAGGTTTGTGGAAGAAGAAATCTTAAGGAAGCTGCTGGCTCACCGGCGGCAGCTACAGCAGGAGTATAGCTCTTGTTGTAGGGGCGAGGTCGACCGTCCTGATGTTCCAACACGCTAAGGTAGGAGCACCGTGAGGTGCGCTTGCACTACCGGTTAGGAATAAGTCTAAAAGGCTTGCGCGAAGCGCAAGCACTGTCTACAGCGTAGGCAGAGACAAGCTCGTGACTTGAGTCATGAGTTGTTGACGCAAGTATTTCTGCGCTCCTCATAGCGTCGGCGTGTCTCTCGGTCCTGACTGAGAAACTCAAGCGTGTACATAAGCGTCCATTCCCAGGATTTTGTATGAAAAAATGTACAAAAAAGAGCACGAGAGCGTCCATTCCCAGGTTATTGTATGAAAAGTCGTACAAAAAAGAGTGCGAAAGCGTCCATTCTCAAGATTTTGTACGAAATATCGTTCAAAGTCGCTTCTACCGCACAGTCCTAGAGAATTTAGATAAATCCATCTTCTTTTTCCATTGCCGTGCTAAGGTAGCGGTTTTCAGGCTGTCAATTCAAGGCGGGAGGGATTGGGATGCAATGGGAAGAGGTTCAAGAAAAGTTTCCTGAAGAATGGGTCGTATTCGAGGCTGCCGAAGCTTATTCGGAAGGCGGGTTCCGGTTCATTGATTCGGTGATCGTCATTGATCGTTATGAAGACTCGCTAGATGCAATGAAACGATACAAGCAATTACACAGGGATCAACCAGGGAAAGAAATTTATTTTTTGCATACATCACGTCCGGACTTGAAAATTGAAGAAAAATGGGTCGGACAGCCATTATACATGGTGTAGGTGGAACGGAAATTGTTTTTACAAAGTGGTTCGATGTTGTGGTTTTAGGTGATTGGACAGTGTCCGAATGTAAGATTGAAATCGGCGCTATGGATTATGGCATAGAAATTGACGGTATCCTTGGCTTTGATTTCATTCAAACAGCAGGACTCATAATTGATTCACATAAAATGCAGGTGTATGCGACTCATTAAGCTACCGGCGTTCAGTCCTTACACGAATCCGGTGAACAGACTGGACGCCCGTCTTTAGGTATACTAGCGAACGTATCTGATACACATCGTATAACAACGACAGGATCTGCCGGTCCGAACGTGACGGCGAATGACTTGAACGTAGTAAGCCAAAAGCTAGTTAAAGATCAAAAGGAGCTGTTTCCTCAGAAATGTGGGGAATCCGCTCCAGAACTATCGAGAGCTCGTGCAGGGTTGGTGAATTGGCTGTCTCGGTGGATGAAAGGAGAAATTCCCTGTTATCCTGCTGTGACGTTGAATAACTTGTGGGCAGATTGGATGCCAAACAAAAAATCCCTCGTTAATATGAGGAATTTAGTTTCATTTTGGCTTGAAGTCTTGTTGTTCTTTGAGCAAGTAGATCAACAACATTGTCGGTTTCTTCTTTCCATTCCGAAATCTGTTCGACACGCTTGTCGATTCGTTCCAGCGTTGCAACCAGGTCGTCATGCTGGTGCGCTTCAATTCGGCTGACGGTTCCTTTGATACTCGAAATGTCGTCTTCCATACGTTCCATTTTAGACTCCATATTGTCCATTCTGGATTCCATACGTTCCATTTTGGACTCCATGTTGCCCATTCTGGACTCTATGCTGTCCATTCGCCCAATCATTTGAGACATTTGATTCTGTAACCCGCTCATTTGTGCTTGCATTTGACTGAGAATTTCAAGTACCTTTTCGTCCAAGCATATCACCTCAATTTATTATAACACCGCATATATAGCCATACAACGACATATTCAAATCACACGCAAGGAGCCACGAACACGGGATGTGACCCGGGAGCAAGGGATCGAGGGCTTCCAAAAGCTCAAAAGCAGCGGAGAGGACGAAGCAATTCCGGAAAAGCGGAGCGGTCGCCTTTGGCCCGAAGGGTCAACAGCGATTGTAGGAATGCTTCGTTCTCGGAGCGTCTCACCCACGCACGAAAAACCTCCCCCCGGTCAATTGGACATTTTGCTCCCCCTTACAACAACAACTCACGCACTCCAGAGCAAGCCAGAGCAAGCCAGCAGTTCTTATACCTCCGTGTGGTACATACATGATAGTAGTGAGCAGTGTAGTAAGAAGTGTAGTGAGCAGTGTAGAGAGGGGGAATCATTCATGGGGGGAACTGAAATCCTGGGAGCGTTATACCTGCGAATATCACGCGACAAGGGCGAGGATGAAGACACCTTGCAGAACCACCGTGAAAGCATGCTTGAATATGGCCGACAGAACGGCTACAGGTATGAAATTTATGAAGAAATTGTAAGTGGCGGCAAGCACAATCTGGATGCCCGTCCCCAATTGCAGAAGCTAATCGCCAACATCGAACGCTACCGGGCCATCCTGGTTGTCTCCCTGGACCGTCTGTCCCGGAACGGAATGATCTCGCAGCAGATCAAGCAATTGTGCATGGATCACGATATCAAAATCATCACACCTTACCAGACCTTCGACCTGTGCAATTCACAGGAGGACCGCTTGTTGTACGATGTAAGCTCCATGTTCGCGGTGATGGAATACGAGATGATTGGCAGCCGGAACAAGCTCAATAAGATACAGCGTGCCCGGCGGGGAGAATATATGGCGGGCAAGCCCGCATACGGCTACAGGCGCAACCCGGACAGCAAAAGGCTGGAGATTTACGAGCCCGAAGCTGAAGTCGTGCGATACATGTTCAAGCTGCACCGTGAAGGCAAGAGCTCCCGCAGGATTGCGGAGCAGTTGAACGAGGAGGGCTACAGACCGCAGTCAGCGGCTTCCTTTCAACCCTCCACCATCAAGCGAATGCTTCAGAATCCGGTCTATAAAGGGAGCGTGGTGTTTCGGGACCGCAAGCGCCTCAAGGAAGACGGCCATTACACCTGGAAGGTGCTGGAGACCATCATTGCCGAGAGCGCTCACCCTGCAATCATTCCTCCCGATCAATGGGAGCAGGTGAACCAGGAGGACATGGAGCACCCTTCGACCGAGATCCGTGAGAAGCCCGCCCGCAAGACCGGCACAACCATGCTGAAGGATCTGCTCTTCTGCGGGATATGCGGAAGGAAGCTCGCCATGCGCAAGGAACGAAACGGGGGGTATGTGATCAAGCCCTGCCAATATGTGATGCCCGACCGCCAGCAGAAGTGTAATAATCAAGGCATGAAGCTCGGCTATATGGAGGCAGAGATCCTGCGGAGGCTCCAGGTACATAAACAACAGCTACAGCAAGAGCTCGAACATCTCGTAGAGCATGAATTCCAGGATATCTGGAGCGAGCTTCAAGAGCATCTGGCCCATGTAGAGCAGGAGCTTGAGCTCAATCAGAGACACCAGCTTATACTGGCGGACCCGGCATGGACGGAGATTTTCTCGCATGAGGAGCTTGTGAAGAAGAGACAAGCCTTGCTGCGGCAGCAAGAGCTGCTGCAGCAGACCCGAACGGAGCTTCAGCAGCGGAATCAGAACACCATGGTGATCTCCCGCAGGGAGCAACTGTATTATATCATCGACATGCTCGACAGGTTCTCGCACAGGACGGTGGAGGAACAGAACGACACCTTGAAGCAGTTTATCCGTCGAATCCACTACACAAGGGTCATGCCGGAAGAGATCAGGGCCAAGCCCATGCGGAGCAAGGAACGGGAGCAATATCCTTTTGAGTACACGATTGAATATATATGATGGGATGAGGGGGACAGCCATGAGCGGGCGGTTCCCTTTTTTCTTGCGCATGGCGAGTCCTTCACCCTCATTTGGTAAAATAAGAGTCTGATGGCAAGGAAACTATTTATTTCCTTAAATCTTTTTAAAATTTAAAAGATTTTGTCCCTCCCCCTCAGAACACCTGTGTGCCACAAAAGGGGCATTCATAGCCATGTTTTCTGAATTCTACAGCCAGTCCCAAGATAAAAAGGTATCATTTTCCAGATTCTGAATGAATAGAGTTAGTAGTAACCTAACCCAGAATCCTTCTGAGGATATACGTTGAACCATAACGCAGGGAAGGAGCAGCCGTATGATGAAGCACAGGAGACCGAGACCGCATCAAGATGAGATCAGACCGAAAGGGCATGGTGCTGAACGGAATGAACCCAATTATCGGTTAATGGCCGAGGCTTTCAAGGAGTTATTTGAGAAGGATGAGCATCGGACACGCGAGGCTGACGATCAGCAGCAGAATACAAATCCTCCTTAGCGGTAGCGTGTTCAGGCATAACGTATAGCCATCCCTTGAGTAGTTGAAATTACGTTTTTGCGTCATTTCGACTGCGCGTGTAAGACTCCCTGCATAGGGGGGAATACAGGCACTACAGTTAGGAGGCACCCATCTTGAACGACATAACCGGGAAATTTGGAGCAACCTACCTGCGTATTTCACGTGATAAGGGAGAGAACGAAGACACACTGCAGAACCATCGTGAACTCATGCAGGCATTTTGTCGTGAACACGAATACAAATTTGATCTCTACGAAGAAATTGTGAGTGGGGGCAAGCATGATCTGGAGCAGCGGCCCCAATTGCAGAAGCTCATCGACCATATCGAACGCTATCAAGCGATTTTTGCCGTGTCTCTGGACCGTCTGTCCCGGAATGGGCTGGTGTCGCAGCAGATCAAGCAGCTCTGCATCGATTACGATATTCCAATCATTACGCCTTCCCAGACGTTCGACCTGTCCAACTCGCAGGAGGATCGGCTCTTGTATGATGTCAGCTCATTATTCGCCTCCCTGGAATATGAGATGATCGGCCGCAGGAACAAGGTCAATAAAATGCAGCGCGCCAGACGGGGAGAGCATGTGGGCGGCAAGCCTGCTTACGGATATCGGCGGAACCCGGTAACGAAGAGGCTGGAAATTTACGAGCCGGAGGCGGCCGTGGTACGGTACATTTTCAAGCTGTATAACGAGGGCTTTGGCAGCCGCAAGATTGTGGACATCTTGAATCGTGAAGGCTACAAGCCCAAGCAGGCGAATGCTTTCCAGACGGCCACGATCAAGCGAATCATTCAGAATCCGGTGTACAAGGGAACTGTGGTATTTCAGAACCGCAAGCGCATCAAGGAGAACGGGGAGTACAGATATAAGATATTGGACACGGTCACAGCGGAGCACGCTCACTCGGTGATCATTACGCCAGACGAGTGGGAGCAAGCGAACCGGGAACGGGCGGAACGCAGAGTACAGACCATACCCATCCGCGAGAAGCCGGCCCGCAAGACCGGACTCACGATGCTCAAGGACCTGCTGTTCTGCGGCGTATGTGGAAGAAAGCTTGTGATCCGCAGGGAGAAACACGGGGTGTACACGATCAATCCTTGCGGTAGTCTACTGCCTGACGGCACAGCAAGATGTGATAACCGGGGCATGAAGCTGGAGTTCCTGGAAGAAGAGGTGGTATCGAAGCTCCAGGGCCACAAGCAGCGGCTGGCCGATCAGCTTCAGCTTATCCAGCAGCAAGAGAAGGAGGCCGAATGCAGGAATATTCAGAAGCATCTGACCTTGATTGAAGCCCAGCTTCAGGAGAATGAGCGGCAGCAGACGAACCTGATGGAGCTGCTGCTGGCAGAGATCTACACGCACGAAGAGCTCAAGCTCAAGAAGCAGACCTTGACGGAGCAACGTCAGGCGCTGCTCATGATGAAATACAAGCTGATGAAGAAAATCCAGGATATCGATATCCTATTCCATACGGATCGCCTGTCGCACATCATCCGACGGCTCGAACAATTCCAAGACCAGAGGGTAGAAGAGCAGAACGAGACCTTGAAGCAATTCGTGAAACGAATCCACTATATGAGGATCATGCCGGAAGACATACGGAAGCTGTCCACCAAGAACAAGGAACGCCAAGCCCATCCCTTCGGTTATACGATCGAATATTTTTAGACCGCTTGAATGACTCCAATTAAGCGTGTCTCATGATAAGGTTTACAAATAATAGATAAGAAAGGACAGGCGCGCCGCCCTGTCCTTTCTTAATATAGATATGAGGATAAATGCGCGAAGAATTTACGGTTTGATCCAAGGTTACAGATCGACTCTCAAGGTGCCCAGCATCTTGACGAATTTCGGATCGTGATACGATAAGAAAAGACTTTCCCGCGTATCAAGGGCTGAAATCCGTTCGAGATCGTCCGCGCTCAGCTCAAAATCGAAAATGTCGAAGTTTTCGACGATCCGCTCTTTGCTCACCGATTTTGGAATAACAACGACTTCACGCTGAACAAGCCAGCGCAGCACGACCTGGGCGACGGACTTGTTGTGTTTTTCCGCGATCGAGGCCAGCACTTCGTTGCCGAACATGTTGTTGCGTCCTTCAGCGAACGGCGCCCACGACTGGTGCTGCACTCCCTGCTCTTTCATAAAAGCAGCGCTCTCGAGCTGCTGGTAGAACGGGTGCGTTTCGACCTGGTTGACGGCGGGCACGATTTCGTTATGCACGATGAGGTCCATCAGACGGTCGGGCAGGAAGTTGCTGACGCCAATCGCCTTGATCTTGCCTTCCCGGTACAGGTCTTCCATCGCGCGCCACGCGCCGTAGTAATCGCCGAACGGCTGGTGAATTAGGTACAGATCGAGATAGTCGAGCTGTAGCTTCTTCAAGGATTTGGCAAACGCCAGCTTGGCACTCTCGTAGCCGGCATCCTGAACCCAGAGCTTGGTCGTGATGAACAGCTCTTCACGCGGAATACCGCTGCGCTTGATCGCGCGTCCGACCGCTTCCTCGTTCAGGTAACCGGCGGCGGTGTCGATCAGGCGATAACCGGCCATCAGCGCTTCATATACGGCGTTCTCGCATTCTTCAGCATCGGGAATCTGGTAGACACCGAAGCCGATGAGCGGCATTTTTACTCCGTTATTCAAGGTTACAGTTCGCATCGTAATTCCTCCCATGATTCAAATATATAAAGGCAAACGGCCTCGCGTCCCAGGAATTGGGCACTGCAGCAGGGATTCCGCTTACGGCCGATTTGCATTACAATAAGTCTAGCTCCTTCGTGTTACACGAAGGCAAGCGGTCTTTGAAAAAGTTTTTTCCAAGGAGGATTACACATGCATACGGTTAAAGAAGCCGCCCAAATAACGGGACTCACTGAACACGCTGTACGCTTTTACACGGATAAAGGTCTGGTGCCGAGCGTACAGCGCAATCGCAACAACATTCGGATGTTCGACGAAGAATCGATCAACTGGCTGCATGGCATCAAATGCCTCAAGCAATCCGGGATGCCGATTGAAGTCATCAAAACGTACATCGATCTCTGTCTCGAAGGGGATTCGACCATTCCGCAACGCTCCGCTCTCATGATGGAGCACAAAGAAGCGGCGCTCGTTAAGCTCGAAGAAGCCAAACAGCACGTTGCCCATTTGGAACAAAAAACCGCGCTCTATCAGGCCATTCTGGAGCACCGCTCTCCAGACACGACCAACCCCGGCAACTGGGACAAAATCCGGCATATGCATAGTGATGTATTTTACTCGTCCGACGCGAAAAAATAACTTAATTAAGATATTTTTGGCGAAAATTCAGATAAAAATGCCTGAAAAATATATACACGCATACCAGAAAGCAGTATACTAGTCCATACAGGAGTAATATTCCAGCTTTGTTTAGTAAAGGATTAAGGGGTGGTTAGATTGGGTCAGACAACCACGATACGCTCAGAAGTCGAAAAGTTCATGGAAAGCGAAAAGCTAACGCTTAGTGATGTGGGACGCAGAACGGGATTGAATGTAGGGACTCTTAGTATGGTCATCACCGGCGGGAGGATCATGGCGGTAAGCCAGCTTGACCGGATCACCGAGCTCATGGGACTCCATGAAGGCTATTTCTACGAGCTATACATAGAAGAGAACATAGCTGCAGCCCAGCCGAATTGGAGGAGACTTAGGCCTTTTATTTTCAGATGCGCGGAATTGAACAAGCTGGATTACATTCAACAGATCACCGATTGGCTGCTGGACAGTGTTGTGTATTGTCCCGTGCTGTTTGAGGCTGCGGAAGAGCTGCTGCAGGAAGGGAAAAAGGCTGCTGCTGCCATTCTATATGAAGGTGTGGCGGTAACGGAGCATTCCCAGCATTCCGAACGTCTGGCGCTCTGTCAATATCGTTTGTTCACGATCAGGCTGGGTGAAGATCAGACGCACAACTTGCAGGTAGCAGCCCAATTCGAACCCTACATAGAACGGCTGGACGAAGTACTGCAACTGGATGCGCTCAAGGATCTGGCCAATGTCTACCGTTCCCTGCGTGAGTGGGACAAGGTGGATAAGATAGCCGAGCTGATGGGGACCAGGGGAAGAATGCACTACTTTGCGGAGCGTCGGCAGCATCGTAGAGGGGAAGACCCTTATTCTAAGCTGAGTAGACCGCTGTTTGTGTATATTGTCTATAGTGATTTGCTGCGCGGCTCTGTCTGTGAAGAACGAGGGGACTATGAGCAGGCTCTAGAGTTTGCTTCAAGATATGATGATTTAAGCTGGGTCAAGGAGCGTGACGAGGACACCGAGCATTGGAAGAGGCTATTTCAAGGGTGGGCCAAAGCGAATTTTTATGTATCTACATTATTTTCCGGAGATTTCAGTGTACTTTACGACTATGTGGACTACTTTGAAACCAATAAAGATGAATTTCTTTTGTCATTATTGAATATTGTGGATGCAGCTAACAGAAGCAATGTGAACATTGACGATATTCTTCTGCGCTTTGAATTGGAAATCAAGTCCTTGGGCGAGCAATTGGAGGGGACCGTGATCTACAGCAAGAGATTCAAAGCAGAACGATATTCTCGTTTGCTGAGTGAGCTGTCGAAGTACTTTTTGCAACAAGGCCAGTATAAGGTTGGCTTTAAATATTTATTGGAATGTTTGCAAAAGTCGTCTATCATTAGCAATGAGACCATTATTATCAAGTGTGTGGGTCTGTTTGAAAGCTTTAGAGAATATGCAGCTTCCGAAACACAGGTAGCATACCAAATTCTTTTTAGAGAGGTGTATCGAAATGAAAAAAATCATCGCTTTGCTGTTAGTAGTCACTAGCCTTATTCTAGTTAACGGGATTCAAGGTACGGGAACGGTTATCCAACCACTTGAGCACAACGGCGGAGCATAAGAGAATCTATATAGTTCATTGGGGGCCAGCGATCCTAGCTGGTCTTTTTTTGCCGCGGACTGAAGCCCATTCGTTGCAACTAACCTCGCATTACAGAGCGATTTGGAATGCAACAACGCTGTCGCATATGTTATAATTCTACCCAGGAGGCGGTTTCCGTGAACGAGGAGATATTGACACAGATACTCCAGAAGCTGGAGTATCTCGAATCTGCGATGGTCGTAAAAGAAGATTTGGCCGGTATGGCCACCAAGGAAGACTTGACTCATATGGCATCTGGTATGGCTTCCAAGGAAGACTTGGCCGGTATGACCACTAAGGAAGACCTGGCTAATATGGCATCCGGTATGACCACTAAGGAAGACCTGGCTAATATGGCATCCGGTATGGCCACCAAGGAAGACCTGGCTAATATGGCATCCGGTATGGCCACCAAGGAAGACCTGGCTAATATGGCATCCGGTATGGCTACCAAGGAAGACTTGGCTAATATGGCATCCGGTATGGCCACCAAGGAAGACTTGGCTAATATGGCATCTGGTATGGCTACTAAGGAAGACTTGGCTAATATGGCTACCAAAGAAGATTTAGCTAATATGGCTACTAAAGAAGATTTGGCAAAGATTGAAAATAAAATTGACCTAATCTTCGAGCAGGTAGCAAAAAGCGCCGAGGCCATCAATGAGATCGCAGCAACGGTTGAACAGCACGATCGAATGTTCGATGTATTGTCTTCTGTACGATCAATCAGTCGAGAACGTTATATCCGTTGAGGAAAGTAGACCAAGAACCTTGGCTTATCAGGGTTCTTTTTTGCTGTTGACTTCAACAGATGGATAGCAGCCAGTTCAGTCCTCCAGAGTAAACCACCTCAGTGAAATGTTTTAGTTCAACGTAAACGTTTCAGTGAATCTGTTCCATAAAGTGTTTCTGCTGGATCATCCATAATTTGGGACAAAAGCCAAGGGTACAACGGGTTCATACCACGTTGTACCCTTGGCTTATTCAGAGGGTGCGGGTCAACCATAGATCCAGGATTTGCATGGGCTATATAAGAGTGAAGCAATTAGGGAAGGGGCTTAAGTGATTGGACCTCGGCCTCGGAGAGTCCGCTTGCTTTGGCGATGATGGGGACCTCCATGCCCAAAGCGAGCATATTTCTGGCGATTTCCATGGTTTTCTTTTGTTCTCCTTCCGCTTTCCCTTTTTCCGTAGCCCATTCGATCGTGGAGGCTTCAGCATGCAAATACTTCTGCCGCTCCTCATATCGTCTGCGCGTCTCCTGATCCTGGCTAAGAAACTCCAGCGTATCCATAGCATTTTTCAATGTGGGTTCATTCATCTTGAGCACCTCCGAATTCAATTTGTCGGCCCCTTTCAGGAACAGACCGATCCTCCAGCTTGGACAATTTCATGAAATGCGCTTCAATATCGCACAAAAAAGGGGGGTAGTACATCTTTATTTTCTTCATTGCCAAAAATGCGTTTAAAGACGAAATCATTTCTAAGAATCATGAAGGAGGTGCCGGCCCTGGGAATTCAGACATGTCTCTGCTCATACACTGTACGACAACGCAGGGAAGGAGCAACATCATGGGGGAGCACAGGGAACCGGTACAGCATAAGAGCGTAGTCAGACCGAGGGGAAACGGTGTTGAGTTGAATGAACCGAATTATCGCTTAATGGCCCTAGCCTTCATCAGTTTATTCAAGAGGGTCGAACACCGTATACTGAAGGTTGACGATCACCAACGCGGTAAAAATCTCCTTTAGCGGACCTGTCCGAATGCGGATTAAAGTATGAATATGTAAGAAGCAGCGTATGAATAAGCATGAGTAAAAGGATACCGGAATTCCCTTGACTCATGCTTTTTGGATTGAGCGTGTCAATTTAGCACGGGTGGGCGGAACCTTCCCTATTGCTGTTCATAGAATGTAGTATCAAATGTATGCATGAATGATAAAGAGGTGGGTTATGGATCAACCAAGCATCTCATTATGTATGATTGTCAAGAATGAAGCAGAATATCTGCCGAAATGTCTCAGCAGTGTGATGCGCATTGTGGATGAGATCATCATTGTGGATACCGGATCAACGGATGATACCGTTGCGATTGCGAAGGCCTTCGGAGCCAAGGTGATTCAGATGCCATGGCAGGACAGCTTCTCGGACGCCCGCAACCGAGGCTTCGAAGAAGCAACCGGGGACTGGATTCTCTGGCTGGATGCCGATGAAGAGATGGATGTGGATGAAGCCGACAAGCTCAAGGATTTGCTGACCCGGGATGCCGTCCGGGAGCAGAGGATCGAAGGCCTTCAATTTGTGTTCTGCAATCATCTGGAAGGGGGAGGCGTGGAGTACAACCGTCTCCACCGAATGGTTCGGAACCGACCGGAATACCGCTTTGAAGGCAGGGTTCATGAACAGATTCTGCCAAGCATGGTGGAAGCCAGACCAGATGTGCAGCTTGGGCAAGTGGATATTCATATCCATCATCACGGATACCTGGCCAGAAATATTATCCGTCAGGATAAAATCGAGCGAAATATATCGCTGCTTCGTCAAGCCATATCGGAGCATCCGGATTTCCCGCACTATCCTTACTATCTGGCTATTGAGTTATACAGAATTAATGATTTGGAGGGAGCACTCTCCAACTTGAATAGGGCTTTGGAGCATATGGTTCAGGTTCCCAAGCAGATCCTGTCAAGTGCCCACAAATACAGACTCATTGTACTGGACGCCATGAAGCGTTATTCTGACTTGGTCCGGCTAAGCAGGGACAGCATCACGGAATTTCCGGATTTCCCGGATCTATACCATTTGGAGGCAATCGGCTGGAACCAACTGGGGGCAACGGATAAAGCTATTTCTTCGCTGCGGCAGGCGCTGAGCGTCGGTCCGGCTGGGGAGGAATATCCGACTGTGGCGGGGCATGGCACTTATTTAACGTGCCGGGATCTCGCTTTATTGTATGAATCTATCGGAAATCCGCTGGGAGCGGACCTGTATTTTACCCTGGTGAGCTTAATGGTTAGCCATGCGGGGATCAGATTTCAAGAGCCATGGAATGCTGAAAGCAAAAACTAAGTACGATGCGGGCCCTGCGGCGAGGCAGTGGCCTTTTGCTGTTGTCACGGCATCCGCAACACGTGATCTTTGGCTATTTGCGGTCATATGTAGGTATGAGACGAGTCTCCCCAAAATAAAATAGGATGACAGATCCCATGAGTTAAATCCCGTGAACATTCATCCATCCTTGGCATAATCTGTATAAGATAATAGCCTCTTAGAGCGGCCATCCATCAGGCGTTATCGTATCTTAACTAAGGAGAGATCATTGAATGACCCAGGAATTATTGACCCTAGCTATACTGGCTAAGGACAAAGCGCATGTGTTACCTCTGTATTTGAAAATGATTGAACGGCAAACATACCCTTCCTCAAGTATTAATCTCTATATCCGGACGAACAACAATAACGATCATACGGCGGAGATCTTAAAAAACTGGGTCGATCGTGTAAAAGACGATTATCATGAGGTCTACTTCGATGACGGCGATGTGGAAGAACCAGTGCAGGAATACAGCCCTCATGATTGGAATGCTCTCAAGCTTAAGGTTCTGGGAAGAATCAGGATGGAATCGATACAGTGGGCGATGGAGAGAGGGACTCATTATGCAGTCGTGGACTGCGACAATTTCATTGCGCCGGACACGCTTGAAAGCTTGATGAACACCGGCCTGCCGGCGGTAGCGCCCTTGTTAAAGGTGGCCGAGGTCCAGGAAAGCAACTACTCCAATTTTCACCATCTGACCGATGCCAACGGTTATTATATACCGTCAGACCCGTACTTTCAGATTCTTTATAGAGCGATCATAGGGTTGATTCAGGTGGATGTCATTCATTGTACGTATTTAATCCGCAAGGAAGTTCTGCCCTATGCGCGTTATGACGATGATAGCGCTCGCTTTGAGTATGTTATCTTCAGTCAGGGGCTGAGAAATGCCGGGATTCCCCAGTATATCGACAATCGACGTATTTACGGGGCGCTCACGTTTGTGGATACGGCAGAAGACTTTGTGGAGAAGAATGTCGAGCATAATTTTTACCTGCTTGCAGAATTACCGGCGGACACGGAAGTAGAGGTTGAGGCCCCAACAGATGCAACAGATATCACGGATGCGGCCGACGGTGATGTCCAATAATCTTACCACCGTTAAGCCTGGAAATAGACTTAAGGCTCTTTGAAGGATCTCAGACTCCGCGATCAAGTGGAGTCTAAGGTCCTAACACAATGCCAAATGAGGTGGGTTATGGATCAACCAAGCATATCGTTATGTATGATCGTCAGGAATGAGGAGAAGAATCTTCCGAGATGCCTCAGCAGCGTCCAGCCTATTGTGGATGAGATCATTATTGTGGATACCGGATCGACGGATGATACGATCGCGATTGCGAAGACCTTCGGCGCTAAAGTGATTCAGATGCCGTGGCAGGACAGCTTTTCGGACGCCCGTAATCGTGGGCTGGATGAGGCGACAGGGGATTGGATTCTCTGGCTGGATGCCGATGAAGAGCTGGATGTGAATGGGGCGAACAAACTGAAAGAGCTCCTGACCCGGGACGCTATCCGGGAGCAGGGGATCGAAGGCCTGCAATTCATCCTCTGCAGTCATCTTGAAAGGGGAATGGAATGCCTCGTTCTGCATCGCATGGTTCGGAACCGGCCGCAATATCGCTTTGAAGGAAGAGTTCACGAACAGATTATGCCCAGTATGCTGAGATTCAAGCCCAATCTGATACTGGCGCAGGTGGATATACATATCCATCATTACGGTTACTTGTCCCAGAATGCCACCCGTCAGGAGAAGGCGCAACGAAATATATCGCTGCTGCTTCAAGCCATGGCGGAGCACCCTGATTATCCGATATATCCTTATTATCTGGGCATTGAGCTGTGCAGAATTCAAAGCTTTGAAGAGGCTCTCAATCACTTTAATGCATTCCTGAATCGATCCCCCGGTTTGCCGAAGCCGTTGGTGGCGAGTGCGCACAAATACAGGCTGCTGGCATTGGCCGAAATGAAGCGTTATTCCGACTTGATCCGGCACAGTATAGAAAGCATTGCTCTATATCCCGGATTCACGGATCTGTATCATCTCATGGCGCTCGGCTGCAGGGCAACGGGGGAAAGCGACAAGGCCATCCAATTGTTGCGGAAAGCGCTGAGCACCGGTCCGGCCGAGGAATATCCGACCATAGCGGGATACGGTACTTTTTTAACGTGCCTGGAGCTCGGTTCGGCGTACAGCACTGCCGAAAATCCGCAGGAAACGGACCTGTATTTTACACTGGCGAGTCTGATGGTCGGCAATGCGGGAGTCCGCTTCCGGGAGAAGGCGAATGCTTCATCCGGACTTTCGTGAGCATGCCAGGGTTCATTCACGGCTTCGGTTCGTCCAAAATATCGGCATCCCGTGGGGGAATGTCCGGTTTGGCCTCGGAAGCGGAATGAGTCTCAGGATCGACGTTTGCCTGGAACGTGATCTTGGGCTCACGAGGCGCACGAATCAGGCGATCCATCAGGGAAGGGACCCACAGCGCCAATGCGCATCCGAAGATAATACAGATGATATAGGATTCATGCTGCTCGGGAGTGAAGGCTGGAAATACATAAGACCGATACATAAAAATGAAGCCGTTCATCACCAGTCCGCTCAAAGCCAGCCAGAATCCGAAACGTGTGGCGGAGCCTCTGTCACGGTACATTCGCAGTCTGACAAACAGGGATATCCCGGCGACGAGCAGCAATATAACGGACAGCAGAAGGAGCAGGAATGTAATGAAATATGTCTCTTGCAGGCCGAGCAGCACGTACGGACCGAGCAGCCGGAAGAAGGCTGTGGCAATGAGCCAGAACAGAATCCCCATAACCACGAATTTGAGCCACTGCATCATAATAGCCATCTCCTTGATCAGGTAGTAGGTGTATTATGTTCCGGTCTGCTTTGATATATTCACGCTATGTGACCCCTTTCTTCATTCCAACGAAGCCTGCCGCCTGAGCGGCAGGCTCATGTTATTTCCAGCCAACAAGCATGAATAAGTGACAGCACCTGTACGCCAGATACCGGAGGGCGCGCGACTTCCGCCGGTCTATCGTACAGTGGTCATCTATAGTAAAGGTGTTCATCCCGAAACGCAAAATGAATCGGGATCTTCACCGAATCTTTGATCAGCCGGTGTCTATTCTCGCTTCGCCTGTCCGCTTTGCTACATCATATTCGCCAGTTGGGAAATTATGCTTCGGCTTGCGCTCATAAATTTCAGTGACACATCATTTGCCTACGGGCACATATAGATATAAGTAGAAGAGTGCAATAAAGCTGTAAATAGGGGAGGATTATTTAGATGTCTGTATCCGAAAGGGATCTGCGCAATAAAATTCTGGAATTAAGCGCGGAATACCATGACCTGAAGTGGTCTAAGAAGGTGTTTCGACCTGGCGTGGATTATATCCCGGTCAGCGGCAAGGTGTTTGATAGCGACGAGCTGGCGAACCTGCTGGATGCTTCCTTGGATTTTGTATTAACGACACACCGGTATGCTCAAGCCTTTGAAAAAGAGTTCGCAAGTATCATGAATAACCGGTATGCCATGCTGACCAACTCGGGATCCAGCGCCAATCTGCTGGCCTTCTCTACGCTGACCTCTCCGCGTCTCGGGGACCGAAGAATTGAGCCTGGGAGCGAAGTGATCTCCGTGGCTGCCGGCTTCCCGACCACCATTAACCCGATTCTCCAGAACGGGGCGGTTCCGGTATTTCTGGATGTCGATATTCCCACGTATAACATCGATACGACGCTTCTGGAAGACGCAATCAGCCCGAAGACGAAGGCTATTTTTATTGCGCACACGCTCGGCAATCCGTTTAATCTCGAGGAAGTGAAGCGGGTCGCGGATAAGTATAATCTCTGGTTAATCGAGGACACCTGTGACGCGGTAGGCTCGGTCTACAACGGGCAGAATGTCGGCTCCTTCGGCGATCTGGCTACCGTCAGCTTCTACCCGGCGCATCATATTACGATGGGCGAAGGCGGCGCGGTGCTGACATCCTCCCCAAGACTGAAGAAGATTGTCGAGTCCTTCCGCGATTGGGGCAGAGACTGCTGGTGCAATGCGGGGGTAGACAATACCTGCGGTAAACGCTTCGACTGGCAGCTTGGCGATCTTCCAGCCGGCTATGATCATAAATATACGTATAGCCATATCGGATATAACCTGAAGGTGACGGATATGCAGGCGGCTGTCGGGGTGGCGCAGTTGAAGAAGCTGCCGGGCTTCGTCGATCAGCGCAAAGAGAACTTTAATTTTCTGATGCAGGCCTTGAAGCCGCTTGAGGAATTCCTGATTCTGCCCGAAGCTACGCCGAACAGCGACCCTAGCTGGTTCGGTTTCCCGATGACGCTGCGGAAAGAGGCTCCGGTCTCCCGAAATGTGCTGGTGCAGAAGCTTGAGGAGCTCCGTATCGGCACCCGGCTGCTGTTCGCGGGCAATATTCTGCGTCAGCCTGCTTACAAGAACATTCCTCATCGTGTGGTCGGTGAGCTGACCCATACGGACATCATCATGAACAATACCTTCTGGGTCGGCGTGTATCCGGGATTAACCCAGGAGATGCTGCAGTATACGGCAGATACGATTGGAAAAATATTGAAGAGCGGGGGTGCAACCGTATGAAGGTCGTGATTCTGGCAGGCGGCTACGGCACCCGGATCAGCGAAGAGACACATCTGAAGCCGAAGCCGATGATTGAGATCGGAGATCGGCCGCTGCTGTGGCATATTATGCGGATCTTTTCCCATTACGGTCAGAATGAATTTATCATTTGTCTTGGCTACAAGGCCAACGTCATTAAGGAATATTTTGCCCATTATTATTTATACGGCTCGGATGTCACGATTGATTACGGCAATCAAACGACGAACGAGATCATAGTTCATAATCAGTATCTGGACCCGTGGAAGGTCACCCTTGTGGATACAGGTCAGGATACGATGACCGGGGGAAGAATTAGACGTATTCAGAAATATGTGGACAATTCTACTTTTATGCTGACCTATGGGGACGGCCTTGCTGATATTAACATCACCGAGCTGCTCGAATACCACCGATCTCATGGAAAAACCGCAACCGTGTCCGCCACGCAGCCCACCGGCCGATTCGGGATGCTGGAGATGGGGGAGCATTCGGAGGTACTAGGGTTCAAGGAGAAGCCGCAGGGGGATGGCGGCTGGATTAATGCGGGTTTTTTTGTGCTTGAGCCTGCTGTTTTTAATCATATTGAGGGCGATTCGACGGTGTGGGAGAAGGAACCGCTTGAAACACTGGCCGCCTCTGGCGAGCTGATGGCATACCGGCATACCGGCTTCTGGCACCCGATGGATACCCTCCGTGACAAAAATTATCTGGAGGGGCTATGGAAAAGCGGGCAGGCTCCTTGGAAAAAAAACTAAGGGGGCACACCGTCATGGCAGTATCTAGCAGCTTCTGGAACGGCAAGAAGGTTTTGATTACCGGGCATACGGGGTTTAAGGGCAGTTGGCTCACTCTGTGGCTGCACCATATGGGGGCAGAGGTCACCGGCTATGCGCTGGAACCGAAGGGAGAGCCCAACTTGTTCACGGAGGCCGGGGTCGGAGACATCTGTCTGTCCGTGACCGGCGATGTGCGCAACCGCGGGCACCTGCTGGAGACGATGCTTACGGCCGAGCCGGATATCGTCATTCATATGGCGGCCCAGCCCTTGGTGCAATATTCATACGAGTATCCGGTTGAGACATTTGAAGTGAATGTGATGGGGACGGTGAACGTTCTGGAAGCCGTTCGGCAAGCCTCGGAGCTGAATGGAAAGCTGCGCGCCGTCCTCAATGTGACCACGGATAAATGCTACGAGAACCAGGAATGGGTGTGGGGCTACCGTGAGCATGACAGACTTGGCGGCTACGATCCGTATTCCAACAGCAAGGCATGCTCCGAAATGGTGACGGCCGCTTACCGCAGCAGCTATTTCAATCCCGATACATATCCGGCTCCGCTGCCGGTGGTTGCGACGGCTAGAGCCGGCAATGTGATCGGGGGCGGAGATTGGTCGGATAATCGCATTGTGCCGGATTGTGTGCGCGCTTTAACCGGGGACGATCCACTCATGCTGCGGAATCCGGCGGCGATTCGCCCATGGCAGCATGTGCTTGAACCGTTAAGCGGATATCTGCAGCTCGTTCAATCGATGGTGACGCACGGGAATACCTACGGTGGCGCGTGGAATTTTGGTCCGAACGAAGACAACGAACGGAATGTGGAATGGCTGGTCAGAGAGATGGGGAGGCTGTGGGGCAAGGATAATTTTTACCAGGTCGATACCGAGGCGGCCCCGCACGAAGCCCTTAACCTGAAATTGGACAGTGCGAAGGCGAAACGGCATCTCGGCTGGTCTCCACGATGGGATACCCTTACAGGCCTCAAGTATACGGTAGAGTGGTACCAAGCCTATCAGCGGCACGAAAATATGCGGCAGGCCTGTGTGGATCAGATTGAAGCGTATATGGCGGCGATTTAGGGTAAGGCATCTGTGTAGAGGAGGACTAGGATGAAATTGTCCGATTACGTCATCGATTTCATCAGCCGTCAAGGTGTCAAGCATATCTTCGAAATGACAGGCAGCGCCATCGTCCATCTGATCGATTCCACGATGGATGCCGACGACATCCAGACGGTATCGATGCATCATGAGCAGGCCGCCGCCTTCGCGGCCGAAGGCTACGGGCGGATTAACGGCAAGCTTGGGGTGGCGATGGCGACCAGAGGTCCCGGAGCGCTGAATTTGCTGACTGGGATCGGAAGCTGTTATTTTGATTCTGTTCCCACCCTGTTTATTACCGGTCAAGTCAATACGTATGAATATAAGTTTGATCGGCCTGTCCGACAAATCGGCTTCCAGGAGACGGATATCGTCAGCATCGTTAAGCCGATTACCAAATTCGCGAAGCTCCTGATCGACGAAAAGAAAATCCGGTATGAGCTCGAAAAGGCGGTGTTCCTCGCGCGGCATGGCCGTCCGGGTCCAGTCCTGCTGGATCTGCCGATGAATGTGCAGCGTGCGGAGATCGAGCCGGATGAGCTGGAGAGCTTTTTCGGCAGTGAGGAGCACCTCCAATATGAGGATTATGCGAGCGCCGGCGAAATCCCGGAATTGGAGGAGGTGCTTGGCCTGCTGGCCGAGGCGAAGCGCCCCCTTGTGCTGGTCGGGGGAGGCGTCCGGGTGGGGAACGCGACGTCCGAGCTGCGGGAGTTCGTGGATAAGAGCGCTATCCCCGTGGTCAGCTCCTTACTCGGATTGGATGCCCTGCCAAGCAGCCATCCCTTAAGCGTGGGGTTAATCGGCTCCTACGGGAACCGCTACAGCAATTTGGCAGTGGCGACCTGTGACCTGTTGTTGATTCTCGGCTCCAGGCTGGATACCCGTCAGACGGGAACGAAGCCAGCTACCTTTGCGCGTGGAGCGAGGAAGGTTCATGTCGATATTGATCCAACCGAGCTGAATGCCAAGGTCCGCGCAGATGTTGTGATTCATGCTGACGTCAAGCTGTTTCTGCAGGAGATGAACAAGCAGGTGCCCCAGGCACCGAAGCGCAAATATGCGGCATGGCGGCGGACAATTGAGGATTATATGCTGCGCTACCCAAGCGGCGTGAGACCGATGAAGCCCGGCATCATCGATCCGAATCAGTTCGTTCAGCTCCTGTCTGTCTGCTGCGAAGAGAAGGATCTGATTGTGCTTGATGTCGGTCAGCATCAGATGTGGGCCAGTCAATCCTTTCAATTAAAGCAGGGACAGCGCCTGCTGAACGCAGGTGGCATGGGGGCCATGGGATTTGCCCTTCCTGCGGGAATCGGAGCCGCGCTGTGTGAACCGGACAGCAGAGTGGTTGTCATTGTGGGTGACGGCGGCTTTCAGGTGAACATTCAGGAGCTGCACACGATTGTGCAAAATCGGCTGCCGTTGAAAATTTTCGTGATGAATAATCATCACCTGGGCATGGTTCGGCAATTTCAGGATATGGCTCTGGACGGACGACGGCAATCCACAGTCGAAGGCTACGGCTGTCCCGATCTGATGAAGGTGTCGGAGGCCTATGGCATCCCCGCGAGGCGGATCATGAGGTTTGAGGAGGCCAAGGACATCATTAGCGAAGCGTTGGAGCTTCCGGGACCTTATCTCGTGGAGGTCAACCTGGAAACCGATACGGAGGTACACCCGAAGCTGGCCGTGAACCGGCCGATTGAGGATATGTATCCGTTCCTGGATCGGAGCGAGCTGAGAGCTCTGATGAAGATCAAGCTGGAATCGAAGGAATGACCCCTCGCCGGGCAAGCGAATAATGGCCTACCAACTATTTTGCAATAGATAGACAAACAAACAAGCCCCTCCTCTTTTACCCACATATAATGCTGTATAACGAAAGGGGAGGTGAATTACATGTCCGGTTACTACGGTCATGGCTCGAACAACTGCAGCAACGGAAAATGCCCGGACCAGACGATTATAGATCCACCGAAAACTCAGTATCAGAACATTTACAAGCAACAATTGGTGAAGGTCATTCATCCGATTGAGATTGTGAAAAAAACCCATTGCTGCCCTGTGTATCAGCATTGTTATGTGTACACCGTAAGAGAAGAAGTAGCGGCTCCTCAGAACCCTGGGACTTTCACTCCTCCCGTAGGGGTCCCTGGACCCGCCAGCATCAATAGCTACCGGAACAAGAAGGCTAAGAAAACATCCGCTGTAAGCCGCAAGGCCAGCGTTAGCAATCCCAAAGCAAAAATAAAGAGCAGAACATCCAGCAAACCAGCCAGCAAGCTGGGAAGCAAGCTCACAAGCAATCGTATGAAAAAGAGATAATGAACGTTCCTTCATCAACGCGAGCCGCCGAATATCCTTCGGCGGCTGGTTTTTTTGTGTGGGAAGGCGAAATAGTAGAAGAGCTGGAGAAAAGAAACTCTGGACTTGGAGCTAAGGTAAGTTATGATTAGGATGCAAGCTCCTGTATGGTTACTGCGGGCGAAGCTGTTTATGGGATGTGGCAAGCACTTAGTGGCAAGCACTTACTAGGAGGTGTATATGGCCGATTTGAATGTACTGTTTATCTATATTGGCGGGGGCGTAAAGCAAGCGGTTTACTTATCTAGAGAGGACCTGGAGCTCTGGAAAAGGTGCTGGGAGAGCACCGCTAACTTTATAAGTAGTGATGGTAGAGTAGGGTTAAATCCAAGCAATATTTCTCATTGGCACGTCGGGGATGGTCATACGGAATTCTTCACTAAGCCTTTTCCTGTAACGGGCGAAGCTGCAGCGGCTTATGAGTCGGTAGGATTCAAGGCAGATAAGAGAGTAGTCAAATCAGAGCCTGCAACGACAAGCCCTGCCACACACCATTCAACAAGCTCTTATTTAATAGGGACGGATAATAAAGAAATTCTTCCATTAATTACACCGAAATATGTCGACGGAATTCGCAATGATTACCCTGAAGAATTAGAAAAAGAGGGCGACACCCTACACCATGTTGAATGTAAGTGTGGAGCCGAGTATTATTTCCGCCGAGATCGATTACAGAAAATATCAGGATGTAAAAATTGCAATAATCCGGTATTGTTGGATTACTCCAAAGGAACTCACTTATCTCCATTAGGATGGGCTTACACCGTTACCAACAAGTATTATGTTGATCGAAAAAAGTGGCTACATAGAGGGAACCAGTGAAGGGACAGCTACCTGTAAATGTAGGGATAAAAAATGCAAGAACTCTCCGGGTCCGGAGAGTTCTTTTTGCTGTTCAATCGGCGGTCCACTCCCGGCGGAGTGTGAAGAGGTCCTGCAGCTCCTCATTCGACAGCTCGGTAATCCAGCCTTCCGTGCTGGAGATGACCTGATCGCTGAGCTGCTGCTTGCTCTCCAGCATCTCGTCAATCCGTTCCTCCAGTGTGCCCAGCGCAATAAACTTGTACACCTGCACATCCTTGGTTTGTCCCATCCGGTAAGCCCGGTCTGTCGCCTGATTCTCAACGGCCGGGTTCCACCAGCGGTCGAAGTGGAAGACATGGTTGGCTGCAGTCAGGTTCAGACCGACACCGCCTGCCTTGATAGACAGGATAAATACGTTCGGCTGCTCCTTCGCTGGCAGGTCATGGGATTGGAACTGCTCAATCATGCGGTCGCGGGCGGTCTTGGAGGTGCCGCCGTTCAAATAGAGCACAGACTCCTGCAGCTCCTGGCCAAGCACGCTCTGCAGCATCACCCCCATCCCGATATACTGTGTGAAAATCAGGCACCGCTCGCCTTCTTCACGCAGCTCCTTCACCATAGCCACAAGGCGCTCCAGCTTGGAGGAGCGGCTGATCAGGCTCGCTGTATCCCCGGACTCGCCGCCACCGGCAGGTTCCTGCTCCTGTACCGTTTCCTTGGTGAACAGCACCGGATGGTCACAGAGCTGCTTGAGCTGTGTGAGCGCGGACAGGATTGCCCCTTTCCGTTCCATGCCTTCCAGCTCCTTCATCCGTTCCATAAGCTGCTGCACCGTCTGGTCATAGAGAGCACTCTGCTCAGGCGTCAGATGAATGTAGGTTTTCATTTCATTTTTGTCCGGCAGATCAAGCTGTATAGCTGGGTCCTTCTTCTTGCGGCGCAGCATGAACGGCTTGACCAGCCGCTGCAGGTCCTGCGTCCGCTGTTCGTCGTGATCCTTCTCAATCGGCTGAATGAAGCGGGTCGTAAAGCCCTTCAGACTGCCCAGATAGCCCGGATTGATGAAGTCGTAAATGGACCACAGCTCCGCCAGCCGATTCTCGACAGGGGTGCCCGTCAAGGCGATCCGGTGGCGGGCGGACAGGCTGCGCACGGCGGCGGACTGCTTGGTCTGGGCGTTCTTGATATTCTGCGCTTCGTCCAGACAGATCGACTCCCAGGTGAACGATTGCAGCAGCTCCTGATCCAGCGTGGCGGTAGCATAGGTGGTCAGGACGATGTCCGCCTGCCGGATTTGCTCCGCAAATGCTTCTCCGCCGGACCGCCTGCTTCCGTAATGCAGCATCACCTGAAGTGAGGGAGCGAACCGGCTCAGCTCCTTCTGCCAGTTGCCGAGCACCGAGGTGGGGCAGATGAGGAGGGCGGGGAGGGCCGTGTTCGGCTCCGCCGTCTCGCGCAGATGCAGCAGGTAGGTGATGAACTGAATCGTTTTGCCGAGGCCCATATCATCCGCCAGGCATGCTCCCAATCCAAGCTGCCGCAGGAATGCAAGCCAGCTATACCCCTCAAGCTGGTAGGAACGCAGCTCGGCCTGCAAGCCAACCGGAACGGACGGCTGCGGCCCTTCGGTCCTGCGCTCAAGTCGGCTGAGAAGCTGCTGCAAATACCCGTCGAGCTCCACCTCCAGCTTGACCGGCTCGTCATCCTTGTCGGGCTCCTGTCTCTTGGGTCCGTACCGCCGTGGCTGCTCCTCGTTCTCCAGCAGGTGAAGGTGCAGCACATCCTGGAAGGATAGGCCCTGCGAGCTGTCCACGCCCTCCATGATGCGCCGGATCTGCTCCAGCAGGGCCGGGTCCAGCGTAATCCACTGGTCCCTGAAGCGGACCAGGCGCTCGTTGCGGGCGGAGAGCTCAGCGAACTCCTCCTCGGTCAGGTCCGCATCTCCCACGGCAATGCGCCAGTCGAAGCTGATAATCGAATCCAGGCCGAAGAGTGATTTGCCCTGGCTGTCGCGCTCTTCGGAGCGCAGCTTGGCCCGCAGCCGGGGCTTCTTGCGGGAGGCGGCCTCCCACCAGGCTGGGAGCAGCACCTGCCATCCGGCCTCCAGCAGGCGGCGGCTGTCGGCCGTCAGGAATCTCCAGGCGGCCTCATCCGATAGCGGCTTGCCGAGGACCCCGCCGTCTCCTCCGCCGGATAGCTGCTCTCCGGCCAGGTTGGCGCGCAGGCCGGCCAGCCAGGCTGGCGAGCGGTCCCGCACATGGCCTGTCCAACGGTCCGGCCATTCTCCGGCCGCTTGCCCGTCTTCGCCCAGTTGGATCGGCACGAGGCTGGCCGGATCAAGCTTGTCCTGCAGCACCAGCCGCAGCCGCCACTGCCATTCTTCATCATCCGGCTCAAGCAGCTGCAGCAGCGGCCGGAACGGTGCGCTGTCCGCCTTCCAGCCGATGGCCACCAGCCAGCTCGGCGCATCCCACGCGGAGGCCGCGCCGTTGCTTGCGAAGAGCTGGGGATACTCCCGCCGCAGGTCGGCCGCTTCCTCCGCAGTTCCGTACCAGCGGCTGAAGACGGCGGCGGAGAAGGCCGCAGTGAGCGCTTCATCCGTCCCGATTCCCTTGAGCTCAGCCTGCAGGCCGGCCTTCAAAGCCTCAGCATCCCAAATCCATTCCAGCCGTCCAGCCCGGAAGGCGGAGAAGCTCGGGAGGTATTTCCTCTCTTCTATACAAGCAGCGAGCGCTGGGGCGAGCCGGACGATTCCTGATTCGTCCTGCCCCCACTCCCATTCGATATGCTCCAGCAGCTCACGCTGTGCCAAGAAGGGAATGACCTGCTCGGAGGGCAGGATGATGACCTCGGCCTCCTGCACCTGCCTCACTTCCAGCTCTGTGCCGTAGTAGGAGGGCTCATGCCATGCGAACAAACGCTGCTTCAGCACCAGCCCGGGCAGGTAGCTGTCCGTCCCCAAGGTGCCGTAGATGAGCGCGTCGCCGTGTGCGCTAAGTGTGATATGAACGGTATAAGCGGTGGTAAATAGGCTCATGACAGCAGCTTTCCTTTCCGAAGCTCCTCCTGCAGTGCGCGCAGCCGTCCGTGACGGGTGACGAAGGAGGTGAAGAACGCTTCCCAGCGTACTTCAAGCTTCAATTTCTTGTAGAGCTTGGCCAGCCTTTTCAGCAGCTTGACCGCAGCTTTGTAATCCTGCCTGTTCTTGAGCAGCACATGTCTTTCGACCGCCTGATGGTAAAAGGGCAGCAGCAGCTCGGGCGCATTCCGCTCAATCGCCTGCAGCTCCGTCACGCGGTAATTGAGCGGCTCGCTGCCGCTGCTCAATTGGTAATCCATCCATTGCCGGTATCTGCCGCGCTCCAGCAGGGCTTGTGCATAGATGCTGCTGGAGCGCGGAAGCATGTCCGTCAGCGTGTCCCACATTTGCGGCTCCAGCTCTGGCAGTTGTTCGAGCGCTGCTTGCCAATACGTAAGATACTCGTCCAGGCTCTCTATACCCAGCAGAGGGCCAATCGCCATAAGTCCGTCAACGAGTCGTGTCCATTCCCCTTGCCTGCGCAGCACGCTCAGCAGCAGCATGAGCTGGGCGGGGGGAAGCTGCAATGCAGAGCTCCGGTCGGCTTCCTTCAACAGAAGCCAGGCCTCCTTATCCCGGGAGAGGAATACATACATCCAGCAGCGGGCGAGCAGCCACGGCACCCGGGCAAGCGTGCTGCCCAGCTCCTCCTCAGCCGCCTCCAGCACCTCCAGCTCCTTCAGGAATCTCCCGGTTCCGTTCACTTGAGGAGCGAGCCACTGCATCCAGAACCGGTAGTAGATATCCGGAAAATAGTGGCTGCGGCTGTTACTCTCGGCCAGCATGCGCTTGCGCAGGTAGGATAGTGTGTCAGTCATCAGGCTCCAGTGCTCGGGATTGCCGGTCATGGTCAGCTCTTCCGACAGACTGAGGCGGATCGCGGCCTGCATGTCATCGGCCGCAAGCTGTGTATGGTACCCCAAATATAAGTAGCTTGGCCGGGCCATGCCCGGGGTGTGTCCGATCAGCTTGTCCAGCACGAACAGGTGGGAATGCAGCCCGAAGAGCTGTTCCAGCACGGGGGCGAGCGGCGGCTTGACAGCATAGATGGCTTGCAGGGCCTGCTGAGCATACTGTACAGCCTGTGCGGCGCTCCCCAGGGAAGCTGTGCATTGCTTGAACAAGCGGTGCCATTGAGCTACATTCATTTCTGCCACAGCCAGCTCGTTCGCCTGTTCACTGCCGGATGGGTACGCCGCAACGGAGAGGGCTGGCGCGCTTCCTAAGGTCTGGACCGGCTCCAGCTCCAGCTCCGGTGGCGTTTGTGCCGTCTTCCTGGCCAAGTCAGCCGAGTGCGCATTGACGATGCTGTACACCGGACCCTCCTCCAGCGCTGCGTCCTGCAGCAGAGCGGCGATCATATGTCTGCAGCCGCTGTCCTCCTTACACGAGCACTCGCTTTCCTGCAGAACGTTGAGGTTGAGCTTGACCCGGACGACAGGCCCGTTTTCCTGCACGAGAGCTTTGACAAATCCCGGATCAGACCTGTCCAGCCCATGAACCCGTCCTTGCTTGTAATATTGGAATCCGCGCTTGATCGTCAGATCGCTGAACACCGCTGCAACCTGCTGAACAAGCTGGTCCCACTGTATCTCATCTTTCATCATTTATCTCGTCTCCAGACTGCTTGTTGTGAATCCATTCTATTATACCAGTTCAAGATTGTTCCCTCTTATCCTATAAATTTCTCCCTGTGAGAGAAAGGGGAGCAATGATATATTAATGGTAAATATAACCTTTCACTTCCTGCCAATCCGTAGTTCCCCTCTTGCGCAACGTTCTTCTTCAGCGGTTGTAGCTCTTCTTTTAAAGTATATGCCAATTCGTGCTTACAGGAACTGCTTCTATTAAAACTACCAAAACTGCATACGTTTTGGGAACTCATTGCCTATCTGTCTTGCGATTAAGGAGGTGATGCTGAAGAGAGTGGAGAGAGATCATAGATTTGACTATGACAAGGAGGAATTTACTATGATTCGAAGCTTGCTGACCATTCGTCGTCACAACGGTAGGATGCTGTCGCTGTTGCTTGTCCTGACTCTAATGACTGCTCTGCTGCCGGCTGCAGCTTTTGCTGCGGACAGGGGAGCGTGGGCACCCAATGTAAGCTATGCGGTGAAGGATACGGTAACCTATAGCGGAGTAACGTATCAGGCCATTCAGGCGCACACCTCCCTGGTGGGATGGGAACCGCCCCATGTACCGGCCTTGTGGGATCAGATTGAAGGCGGCGGAGGCGGTGATACGACAGCACCCAGCGTGCCAGCCAATCTGACGGCAACCGGGGTTACTTCATCCAGTGTGTCCTTATCGTGGAGCACATCCACGGATAATGTTGGGGTTACCGGGTATGTGATCTATCGAGGCTCCAGCCCCGTACTTACGGTATCTGGCACGACGGCTACGGTATCCGGGCTTGCCGCCAGTACATCCTATGTCTTCAGTGTAGCAGCCAAGGATGCCGCAGGAAACACTTCTGCCGCAAGCACCCAGGTGACGGCGACGACCTCTCCTTCCGACGGAGGCGGGGGAGGCGGCGATGTGCCGGATCATACGCTTACCGGTTACTGGCAGAATTTCGTGAACGGGGCCACTAACTTGAGATTGCGTGATGTGCCTGACGAATACGATATCATCGTGCTGTCCTTCGCCGACATGGATACATCCAGGCCCGGGGCGGTTACATTTAACGTGGACTCTTCGCTCTCTTCAGCCTTGGGAGGCTATACCAATGCCGATCTGATCAGTGACATTAAAGCCAAGCAGGCAAAAGGCAAAAAGGTCATCATTTCGATCGGCGGAGAGAGAGGTAATATTGATCTCAGCACGGCATCACCGAACGTGTCCAATTTTGTGGAAAGCATGTCCGGGGTCATTTCACAATTCGGCTTGGACGGCCTTGATGTCGATCTAGAGCACGGCATGAATGTGCCGAATTTAACGAGCGCGATCCGTCAGATCCAGCAGCGGGTAGGCTCAGACTTCGTGCTGACGATGGCCCCGCAAACCATTGATATGCAGAGTGAAAATACGACCTACATGCAGCTTTACAAAAATCTGAAGGATATAACCACCGTCATCAATGTTCAATACTACAACTCGGGTTGTATGCTTGGCCGTGACGGCAAATGTTATCCGCAGGGCAATGTAGACTTCCTGACCGCCTTGTCGGACTTGACGCTGCAGTGGGTATCTCCATCCCAATTGGGCATCGGGGTTCCGGCTACATCGAATGCGGCAGGCGGAGGTTACGTTGATCCTTCTGTCGTGAATAACGCGCTGGGCTGTCTTGCGACAGGCAGCGGCTGTGGTAGCTATAAGCCAGTGGCCAAATATCCGGATTTGCGCGGGGCTATGACATGGTCCGTTAACTGGGATGCGACCAGCGGTTACCGGCTGGCGAAGACGGTGAAGCCGTATCTGGAGCGTATGCCTTAAACCGGGCTCCCGGACAGCTGTATCCTGCCTGTAAACTAATGCTGTTTTCAAGGCGAATAGTCAAGCGGAAGAAGCAAACGCAGCCCGTCTCTGAAGGAGAGCGGGCTGCGTTTGCTGATGCTTGGGCTGTATTTAAGATTCAAATCTTTTAAAAGCAAAGATTGAAGTACTCCGTATCTTTCCGTAAATCGACAGCATGTAAGGCGGTCCCTTGATACTGCTGTTCAAGCTCGTCCGGGCCCCACCAATGCTGGTACCCTCCAAAGGAGCCGCTAGGGGGCATGCGGGTCTTGATTTGCAGCTTGCGTTTTTTTGTTTCCTCTGTCCATGGACTGAATGCGTACCACAACAGCATAGCGCCTGGCGGATTTACCTGGTGTGGATGAGCCGTGGAATGCCTGCCTATGTGATAGTAGCCATTCGGGAATCGGTGGATTACCCGGCTTCGGGTATGTCCAAGTTCAATAAATCCATAATAACGTTGTTGAAAAAGATGATGGGACAGACTGAGGGGGGGAAGTGGTATGTCCAACGGATCGACCATGATGGCCGAACGGATGGCGCATGCTTGATGGCCGCTTTGTTCCACTTGCTGAAGAAAAAGGTCTATATCCTTGCAGCGGAAAAACTCGGTTATATTCAATGCCATCTTCCACCCGTCAAATTCTTGTTCGATGTCCATAACTTCACGGTCGGCGGAAATCGAATCGAAATATTCATTGCGCGAATCGCGTATCTCCCAACGGGGAGCAAACTGACGGATAATCTCGACGGACCGGTCCGTCGAGCCGTAATTAATGAGGACGCCATGGTCGAACAACCGGGTATGGTTAGCAAGCCACCAGGGCAGCAAATATTCTTCATTATAAAAGTGAGCAATAACGGTTCTGCGCAGTCTTGTCATGACGTGATTCTCCCTTCTGGAAAATACTGCATATACACATCCTGCTCGTTGCTGCGGGCTTGTCGTATTCGGGAGACGATTTCATCGAAGAAGTTCCACGACAATACCAAGACAAACAGCGGCTGTTCAATATCACGAAGAGCGTCCGAAGTGCGGATCGGAATGTTCCGACCAGGGGTCAGCATGCCGTTCTTGAGCGGATTGTCGTCCACGATGAAGTCAAGATCAAGCTTCGCGAAATTCAAAAACGTATTTCCTTTCGCCGCTGCGCCGTAGCCAACGATCTTGTAGCCCCGGTCCGCGTATTCGCGGATCGCTTCATGCACACGGTCTGCAGTCTGCTTCATCTTCTCGCCGAAACGCCGGTAAGTAGGCAGCGTGTAGAAACCTGCCTGCTCCTCTTCCTCTTCCATTTCACGGACTGATGCGTCCGGTGTGGCGTCTGCCTCGCCGAGCGTCCACAAATAGCTAGTGCCGTGAACAGGTACTTTGGTCCCGTGGATCACCTTCAGTCCGGCGTGCTTGGCCAATGTGCGGAAGGAGCGGGTCGTGAAGAACGAATGGTGCTCATGGTAGATCGTATCAAATTCAAAGCGCTTGAACATTTCGCTCTGCGAAGTCTGGATATAAATCTTGCCGCCTTCGGCCAGCACTTCACGGCATGCGAGCAAAAATTTCTGCGGATTGGACACGTGGGCCAGCACGTTCATTGCCACTATTACGTCGTACTTCTGCTTCAAGCGGCGAGCCGTCTGGAGGTCCCAGTAACCGACCAATGTCGGCACTCCTTTGTCTGCCGAGATCTCACGCAGGTTTTCGGCCGGATCGACACCTTGAACCTCATGCCCCTTCTTGGCGAAATGCTCCAGAAGACTGCCATCGTTGCTTGCAATATCAAGGACGCGCAGCTTCTTCTTGGGCTGCTGCTGTTCCACCGTCTCAACGAACGATCGGAAGTAATCCTGCAGTGTGGCGGTCGTCCCGCTGACGTACAGATAATGCTTGAACAGGAGATCCGGATTCACCGCAATGCTGAGCTGGCTGTGGAAGCAATCCTGGCAGACATTTACCTCCAGTGGATAATCAGGCTGCTTTTCTGTGCCATCATGATAGCTGTTGGCTAATGGCTGGTGGCCGAGATTTGCGTACAAATGCAAATTCTCGCTATCACAGCACAGACAGCGGGTCAGTCGTTTGTAGCGTCTGACTTCAAGCCCCGTTGTATGGTGTTGTTCCAGCAGATCTTCCACGATCGACTCGATCGTATCGTTGAAAGCAAACTGATAGGTGCGTTCAAACTTGCTGCTATCCATGCTGAAATTGTAGGCGGTGGAATCCGGGAGCCGTTCGATCGGCACGTTCATGATCCGGCTGACGGCTTCAGCAATATCAAGCACCGTCGAATTGAAGCTGGCCAGATTGTATACGCCCGGCTGGCCATTTCCGGTCAAAATTGCTTCGATCGCTCGGCACAGGTCGTTCATGCCCAGTAGCGGACGATAGACGTGCGAATTGTTGATCTTGATCTTGCCTTCCTGCAGCGTTGTCCAGACCATCCGGTTAATCATCAGGTCCAGCCGAAGATTGGCTGAGCTCCCATTGACCGTGCCGAACCGCAGGGCGTAGTAGTTCTTGCCTGAGATGGCTGCAAATTGATCGGCCGTATATTTGGTCAAATCGTACATATTGGCTACATTAAATTGCTTCGATTCCTCGGTGGTTTGTGTGCCGCCAGTTCCTGTATAGACACTGGAAGAGCTGGCGTAGATCAGGACTGTATCGCCAACCTTGTCTAATAGATCATAAAAATCTATTAAATTATTATGGAAAGCACCGCGCGGATCTTCGACTGCCATCTGGACGCTTGAGTGGGCAGCTAGATGAATGATCGAATCGTATTTTGACAATTGATCCTTTGTCAGATCCCTATAGTGCATTCGTAGGTTCGCCGGATTGGTAGAATTCCCGTATATCTCCAAATCCACCGTATCTACCGCATATCCGCGTTTGCTCAGATAGCTATACAGCTTGCTTCCGATGTAGCCGCAACCACCGATAATTAATATAGAATTTCTCAACTCTCAAAACCCTCCTCACAGAAATACATCCGACATATGGAGCCCCTACGGATTCAATTTGAGGCCTCGTACAATATATGCGTTGAGAGATTTATATGTTACAGAAATTAACAACTAATCCTGTATTTCGAAAGATTACTTCTAATAATATAAAAGATCCGGAGCTCCTTTAAGGTGACGCCTGCCACAGCCATCAGCCAAATCAAGACCGAATTTTCTCTATAAGTGGCGGTGATTTCAAAGCCAAAGAGCATACAAAAAGCTGGCACCGGTTGAGTACCGATGTCAGCTTGGGGGGGACCTTTTCCCACTTTTTGTGGGCTTTGTTTGCCCGGCCAGTTCCATTTTTATTGCTTCTCAAGCGCGGGCAGTACTTCGATCCAGCGGGTGGCCCAATTTTGTATATTCTCGAGTAAAGGGGCCAATTCGCGGCCTTTCTGTGTCAGTGAATATTCGATGCGGACGGGCTTCTCGGGATAGACGGCACGTTCAATAATTTCTTCTTCCTCCAGCTCCTTGAGACGCTCCGAGAGGACCTTGCCGCTCAGATTGGGCAGGGCATTCTCGATGCCGACAAACCGCTGCGGCCCGTTCATGAGCTGATAGACAATCAACGTTGTCCAGCGTTTGCTCAGCAGTTCAACGGCTCTCTCGAACCGGGGGCATAGTTGCTGTGTTTCCATTACCTATCACCTCTTTGAATTTCATTATACAAAGACTATTAAAAATATACAATGTTACTTATCATAATATCCATTACTTGACGAAATGAAGTTTTATAAATATACTTTGTTACATAAAGTAATCAAATGAGCGAAGCCTAAAGCTTTGATCATTAGGTGTGAGCAGACTTCCATCCACTGTAAGTGAATCACATTTCGCTTCCAAAAAGCGAACATATATTCTATAATATCTATATCGCACTTTGAAAGCTGAATGCATCGGGTGGGTATAGTTCACAATTTCTGTAATTTAATGAAGCTAAGGATGGTGCAGCATGATTTATGACAACGCAGTCTCCATATTGAAAGATAAACTAGCAACTGTACAATCAGATACATCAACTAATATTTTGGTCGGGCCCATCAGACTTCCTGTGAATCTTGACGGTAAAACCGTTGTGTTCCAATGGTACAGCTGGCTGCCTGTGCAGGACGAGGCCGACCGGGCTGCTTGTGAAACGGCGACTACGGAGGCCTTGATCAAGCGGCTCTCTTCTCTGAATCTGGCGGAAGGGCAGCAGTCCAGCGTGCTGGTATACGGTGACTTTGAGCACGCCGAGGATGCGCTGATCCGCATGCACAGCATCTGCCACACGGGGGATATTTTCGGCAGCAAGCGCTGTGATTGCGGGTACCAGCTTGAACAGTCTATGAAAATGATTGCGGACAACGGGGCAGGGGCTCTCTTCTATCTGGCGAATCATGAAGGTAGAGGTATCGGGTTGTTCAGCAAAGCTATGGCGTATATTCTGCAGGAGAATGGTATGGATACGGTGGAAGCGAATCTGGCTCTCGGTTTCGTGGACGACTCCCGCAGCTACACGGATGCCATCAGCATTCTCAAGCATCTGAGACAACAGCCGGTGACGTTGATTACGAACAATCCGAAGAAGCTCGAAGCCTTGAAGGCTTCCGGCATGAACGTGGTCAAGCGTGTCCCGCTATGGGGCGATGTCTCTGAATTTAACGTTAAATATTTGCAGACCAAGGTGAATCGTTCCGGTCATTTCGGTCAAAATGAGGAGATCTTAAAAAATGAGTACGCATGAGACATACATGAGATTGGCTCTGGATAATGCCAAAGCGGCCCGCGGCCAAACCCGGCCCAATCCTATGGTGGGCTCGGTCATCGTCAAGGATGGACGAATCGTAGGGATCGGGGCCCATCTGAAGCCGGGCGAGCCCCATGCAGAGATTCATGCGCTGCGGATGGCGGGTGAGCATGCGCAAGGGGCGACCATTTATGTCACGCTGGAGCCCTGCTCGCATCATGGACGGACAGGTCCATGCGCCGAGGCCATTGTTCGTGCAGGCATCCGCCGCGTCGTGATTGCCGCGATGGACCCGAATCCGCTGGTAGCGGGCAGGGGTGTGCAAATCTTGAAGGATGCGGGCATTGAGGTCATGCAGGGTGTGCTTGAAGAAGAAGCCGTCCGGTTGAACGAGGTATTCAATGCTTATATTGTGAGCAAGCGGCCTTTTGTCACCATTAAGTCGGCGGTCACGCTCGACGGCAAAATTGCGACAAGAACGGCAAGCAGCAGATGGATCACCTCCGGAGAGGCCAGAGAGGATGTTCACAGATTGCGCCATGAGCATGCCGCCATTCTGGTAGGTGTTCAGACTCTTCTGCATGACGATGCCCAGCTCACCACCCGACTCCCGGATGGAAGAAATCCGCTGCGTATCATTCTGGACAGCCGCCTTCGCACCCCGTTGGACGCGCGTGTCGTAACGGATGGAGAGGCGGAAACGTGGATTTTTACCGGCAGCGCGCCGGATGAAGCCAAGCGGCGGCAGCTTGAGCAAGCAGGGGTCAAGGTCATACCGACGGAAGGTGAGCGTGTGAATTTGGAGCAGATGCTCGATATTCTGGGCCAGCATGAAATCTCCTCGCTCTTGGTGGAGGGTGGAGGACAGGTGAACGCCTCTTTCGTCGAGCAGGGGCTGGCTGACAAGCTTGTATTATATGTAGCTCCGAAGCTGGTCGGGGGCAAGGATGCGCCGACCTTCCTCGAAGGCTTGGGCGCAGCGGTGATGGATGAAGCCGTCTCCCTTACCCGAATGAGTGTGCAGCAGGTGGGCGTTGATCTGAAAATTGAAGCCTATTTTCCAAAAACAGACTGAAGCTGAGGGAGCCAAAGGACCTCTAATCCTGCTATTGAGCGGGATTAGAGGTCCTTTTTCTGATTGTCGTCCTCTTTTATCCAATGTCAACAAGGCCTGCGGACTGCCGATGTGTTGATCAAACTATTCTCTGGAGCGGTGAAACGAGACTTTGCTGTGCATTCTTAAATGAAGCGAACAAAAAGAATCATTCATGAATATGTTGATGTCAGATGCGAAAATAACCAATTAATTGGAAAAAGAAAGGTGGAATAATATGGGTAAGCTGGTGGATTATTTTTCAGATAACAACGGGAGACTCATCCATAAATGGATGCACTACTTTGATATTTATGAATTCCATTTCGACCGTTTCGTGGGCAAGGAAATCAATTTATTGGAAATTGGCGTGTATCAGGGTGGCTCCATCCAAATGTGGAAGCACTATTTCGGAGAGCAGGCGATGATTTATGGGATTGACGTCGAACCTAGAAGCAAACTCTTCGAGGAAGAACGTGTTCGAATCGAGATCGGAGACCAGGGCGATCGAAATTTCTGGAACCAAATAAAACATTCTCTTCCAACCTTTGATATTATTATCGATGACGGCGGACACACGATGGAGCAGCAGCGCGTTACTTTCGAGGAATTGTACCCGTTACTCTCCCCTAACGGTGTGTACCTTGCCGAAGATCTGCATACAAGCTATTGGTCAGAATACGGGGGCGGGTACCGATCCCCGAATAGTTTCATCGAGTATTCGAAAAGTTTGATTGATAAGCTGAACGCATGGCACTCCAGAACACCTGAACTTGCTGTAGATCGCTTTACCGAAACCACTTGGTCCCTCACTTATTACGACAGTATCCTTGTCATTGAAAAGAGACCTCAAGACAAGCCTATCGACCGCAAAACGGGTTCTTACTCTTGGTGATATGGAAACGATCCGCTCGCCTGAATTGTAAATCTTGCAGCTCTGACGCGGGTAACGGGCACTGGTCTCAATGACCAGCGTCCTTTTTATGTTGTGATAGTATGCACAAAGTCAATCATAGGCACGATTTTAGAAGCGAACAAGAGCTTTCTATTGAGAAAGTTGATTTTTCTTGATTACATGAATCATTTCAGCCCAAATTGACGCATTTAAGATAATACAGCATTTTACATACACCGTTCAAAAGGAATATTCTATTCAAGGCCCGATCAGTATGCCGATAATTTAGGCAACTGCAGGGAAACCTGTATAACAGGAGTCCATGACTGCGTGGGTTTTTGAATTTAATTACTTCTTTTAAGAAAGAAACGGTGAGGACAAATGCTATATTATTTGAAACGATTTTTAATCGGGAGGCCTCTAAAATCACACGAAGCCGGCGAACAGAAGCTAAACAAGAAGAAAGCACTCGCGATTCTCTCTTCGGATGCTCTTTCGTCGGTGGCTTACGGTCCTGAGCAAATATTACTGGTGCTGATCACCATCGGCACGGCCGCCTTCTGGTATTCGATCCCCATCGCCGTTGGTGTGTTAATTTTGTTGGCTGCACTAATATTGTCCTACCGGCAAATTATTTTTGCTTATCCTCACGGCGGCGGAGCTTATGTCGTCTCCAAAGAAAACTTGGGCAAGTATCCTGGCCTGATTGCAGGAGGCTCGCTGTTGGTGGACTATATCCTGACGGTGGCGGTAAGTGTGTCTGCCGGTACGGACGCCATCACGTCTGCTTTTCCCGGCCTGCATAGCTATAATGTGTTGATTGCGGCCGTATTTGTGCTGTTGATCACGCTGCTGAATTTAAGGGGGGTCACAGAATCAGCCTCCGTGCTGGCATACCCTGTGTATTTGTTCGTGCTGGCTCTTTTTATCCTGATTGGTGTCGGCCTATATCGTATTGTGACAGGTCAAGTTTCTCCCGAACTGCACACGTCCATCGGTACTCCGGTGGCGGGAGTGAGCTTGTTCCTTCTGCTGCGCGCCTTTTCCTCAGGAAGCTCTGCGCTTACCGGGGTTGAGGCCATCTCCAATGCGATTCCGAACTTTAAGGACCCGGCCCCGAACAATGCGTCAAAAACGCTAATAGCTATGGGAATTTTGCTTGCCCTGCTTTTTTCAGGGATTGTATTGCTGGCCTATTATTATGGAGTAAGCCCTCAGGAAGAGGTAACGGTCATATCCCAAATCGCCGAGCAGACCTTCGGACGAAATGTTGTGTATTTCTTTATCCAGGGGACCACAGCACTCATTCTGATCCTGGCAGCAAATACGGGGTATTCGGCCTTTCCTCTGCTGGCGGTCAACCTGGCCAAGGACAAATTCATTCCCCGGATGTTTACAGTACGAGGAGACCGTTTGGGCTACTCCAACGGTATTATCATCCTGGGCTTGCTGTCCATTATACTAATCATGGTCTTTAAAGGGCAGACAGAGCATCTGATCCCGCTTTATGCGGTGGGTGTATTTATCCCGTTTACCCTGTCACAGACCGGGATGATGTTGAAGTGGCTTCGTGAGCGGCCAGAGGGGTGGGGGCTCAAATTCATCATTAATACAACCGGAGCTTTGATCAGCTTTGTTGTGGTGATCATGTTCTTTTTAACAAAGTTTAGCCAGGTGTGGTCTGTCCTGATCTTCTTGCCGCTCATCATTTTGCTCTTTTACCGGATCCGGAAGCATTACGACGCTGTTGCGGATCAGCTCAGACTCTCGACATGCGAGCCCGCTGTTCCTATCGATGGTAATGTTGTTGTGCTGCCGGTTGCAGGTATTACCCATGTCGTCGAGAATTCGTTGAACTATGCCAAGTCGCTGTCACCACACCAGATCATTGCTGTCTATGTCCCGTTCGAGCGGGGAGATGAAGTCGCCTTTGAGAAAAAGTGGGAGGCCTGGCAGCCTGATGTCCGGCTGGTGACGTTGTATTCTCCTTATCGGAGCATCATTCATCCATTGACTAAATTTATCGATACCGTGCAGCGCAAGGCCAGTGAATCCAACTATCAGGTCACGGTGATTATCCCGCAGTTTATCCCCAAAAAAGGCTGGCACAACATTTTGCATAACCAATCCAGTTTACTGATTCGGGCTCACCTGCTCTACCGCAGAAATGTCATTGTGACTACCGTGCCTTATCATTTACAAAAGTAATTCTCAGCAAGGGGGTTGTCCCAAATGTCATGAAAATGGCTTAGGGCAGCCCCCTTTTCAATTTTGTTAATCCAGAAGATTGGCGGTTTCCGGTTGTTATTTTTAAGTTGGGTATGCACGTGGCAGCGGAGAGAACGAAGCAATTCCGGAAAAGCGGAGCGTTCACCTTTGGCCCGAAGGGTCAACAGTGATTGCAGGAATGCTTCGTTCTCGGAGCGTCTCACCCACGCACGAAAAGAGTGCCCCCCGGTCAAGAGCCTTTGGGAACACCCACCTGTCGTAGTTTAATTCAAACCTCCGACGTCATTTCATCCTGTCGAGGTGCCTGATACCAAAAAAGTGCATAGTCGTTCATGGTAGAAGCGTGGCCCAATTGACGCAGCATGGTAGAAACATTGCCCCTGTGATAGGTCCCGTGATTAACCAGATGCAGCACAATTTCCGATAAGCGTGTGTGGCGGATTCCGGCGTATGGATTGTCGAGCAGAATAGTTTGCTCCAAATCGGTCTGGCTTCGGAACCATTCTCTGTATTGTCCAGCTAACTCATCAAAGGAGTGGGCGTATTCCTCCACAGAATGCAGGATGCTCCCATTTAGCTGTTGGGTTACTTGCAGCGCCTCGGGCATACCTGTGCCGGTTACAACCAGATACCACATCTTATCCACCGCATAGATATGACTAAGGGCGTGGGCGATGGTGGGAAACGAGCTGTTCACTTCTTGGCTCAGCACAGAGGACGGGAGCTCCTTAATTCTCCCCAGGATCGTTTGATTGGCCCATGTGTGGTATTTAAACATTTCTATTGGATGATTTGTCATTCGTATCGTCTCCTTTTGACTTGCCATGAATTTGTTCTGGCATCTGTTGTTATGATAAACAAAGAAGTATGACAACAGTCTGTCATACTTCTTTGTAAGGTTGTGAATGTATGGGTCCGCTTGTTGTGTCGCGGTTAAACTAGCGTAGCTGCGGAATGGTCATCCACCAGCCGCAGCCGTAGCGCGAAGGTGCTGCCTTCAGGGGAGCTGTCCAGCAGCTCCAAATCCCCATCCATCCCGTTGGCCAGTAGCTTGCTGAAGGTCAGTCCGAGACCGAGGCCCCGGATGGTCTGCTTCTTGTCCTCGCCCCGGTAGAAGCGCTGAAATACAAGCTCCCGCTCCTCCGGCGTAATGCCGATGCCGTTATCGGTTACCCTGATTTCTGCCCAACCGTCCTCACGACGCTGCAAGGAGACCTGAATGCGGATATTTCGTCTTGCCTGGCTTGCCTGTGCGCTGTTGTTCAGCAGATTCGTAATAATCTGCTGAATGCGGAGCGCGTCGCCCTCAACCCATATAGGCTGAACAGGCAGGCTCAGCTCCGGCTGCGCCAGCTTCTCGGGCTGCAGCAGCGACCACTGATGGACGATTTCTCCAAGCAATGGTCCAGCCTCCACCGTTTCACGGCTCATATGGATGACCCCTGCGGTCAGCGCGTTATAATCCAGCAGATCCGCAATCATCCGCTGCAGTCTGTTCGTTTCCTGGAGGGCGATGTCCAGAAATTCCTCGGCCTCCTGCCCCGTTACCACACCTTCCCGCACAGCATAGACCAGACCTTTGACCGAGGTCACGGGTGTCTTCAGTTCATGGGTCAATCCGGCAAGCATAAACTCACGGGAGTGCTCAAGCTGCTGCAATCGTTTGGCCATGTCGCCAAAGGAAGCGACCAGCTCGTTCAGTTCCCTTTCTTTGACCCCGTTAGCCAACTGGACGTTGTAGTCGCCGTGGCTGATTCGTTCGGCGGCTTGTGCTACATTGCGGATCGGCATGGACATTTTGCGGGATAACAAATAAATTGTCAGCCAGCCCAAGGTAGAGAAGGAGGCGAATGCGATCACAAGCATGCCGATCTCATCGGCCGATTGGAACAGGGATTTATTAGGCTGCAGCAGCGTCACCTCGCCGAGGGTGGAGCCGTTATAAAGGATAGGGGCGGTAACCCGTTCAAGCGCTGGAGCGTTATTTTTCTTCTCCTGGTCTAGCCGCCGGTGTGCCTGTTCTTCTGAAATTTTAGGATTGGAAAACAGGAGCTTGCCGTTCTGACCCGTAACAATGACGCAGATATCGGAGCCGTGTTTGATGAACTGCTTCCGGTCTTCAATCAGCGAATCGAGGGTTTCAACAGGCTCACCCGTTTTTTCTTTATTGGCCAGGTGGTCGGCGATTTCTTCAGCGAGCAATCTGGCCGTCTGGAGCTGGCTGTCCCTGGACTCCTCCTGCAATGAGTAGATGGAGATCACCGCAATCAGCAGCAGCCCGACGAACAGCACGCTGAAATAACGTATGGTCCAGTACGTTAGAATTGATGTCAGTTTGCGATCCAAAATTGATACCCCGTTCCCCTCAGCGTTCTAATTTCCCCTTCCGCCGGAGGCCACTGCTCCAGCGCCATACGCAGCCGCCGAATGGACAGGTCCACGGCCCGGTCGCTGCCTTCGTAATCCACACCCCATATTTGTTCAATAAGCTGCTCACGGGTAAAGATCAGGTTCGGATGCTGCGCGAGGAACATCAGCATGGACATTTCACGCGGCGGAAGCTCGACGAGGGCTCCGTTCAAGAGGACGCGCTGGGTCAGAAAGTCGATGGACAGACTGCCAAAATGATGTCTCCGCCGTTCATCGTGCCATTGGGAAGGCCGCCGCAATACGGCATGGACCCGCGCGACAACCTCCTCCGGAATAAAGGGCTTGGACATGTAATCATCGGCTCCGCCATTGAGTCCGGCCAGCTTATCGTCGATCCCGTCACGCGCGGTCAGCATAATGACAGGACAGTTGCTCTGCTCGCGTATCCGCTTTAACACGGTCCAGCCATTAAGCTGTGGCAGCATGATATCCAGCAGCACGAGCGCAGGTGTCTCCTGCTCGAACAGCTCAAGCGCCTGCCTGCCTTCGGCAGCTTGGACGGCCCGGAAGCCTGCTTTCACCAAATAAGCGGCAAGTACCCGGGAGATGGCCGGCTCATCTTCTACGATTAGAATCGTTTTCAAGCGATAAACTCCTTTTGTCGGTAATCTGTTCTTTATATATCCAGTGGTTAGGGTCTATTATACACAAAGTTGATTCAAGGCTTCGACATTTGGCCGACATATTGACATGTTAGGATATCATTTATACAGATTGGATAGGGAGTGGAAATATTGAAGAAAAAAGGATATTGGATCATTGGCGGAGTCGTGGTTGTCCTCATTGGTGGGGGGATATTGGGTAACCAATATATGAATAGCTATCTCGGTAACAATGTAGAAATTGAATCGGTCACTTCCGGCACGGCAGCAGGCTCAACAGAACAAGCAGGGACAGCCGTAAGCGCGGATGCGGTGAACGGAGAATGGACGATTGCGGATACGTCCAATATATATTGGTCGATCACGACTTCACGGGAAACGGTGAACTTCGTGGATAAGTCGGTGGCTGGAAGCTGGACGGTGGACCTGAATGACCCGACAGCGATGTCAGGACAAGGAACGGTACAGATGGCCGAGCTGGACTCTGGAAACGCACAGCGGGACGAGCATCTGCAGACGGCTGATTTCTTGGATGTGGCCACCTACCCGGAAGCCCAGTTTGAAGCGAAGTCCTTCACCTCGTTGCCGACAGAGTGGACCGAGGGAGAGAAGGTGCCGGTTCAAATGACCGGAACGATGACGGTAAGAGGGATTGAGAAAGAGGTTACGTTCGATTCCGAAGTTGTCTACAGCGGTGGTCAGTTGCTGTTGTCCGGCACAACGACGGTGACCTTCGCGGACTTCGGGCTGACCAATCCGCACTCGGTTGTACTGGAAACGGAGAATGACATTCGTGTTCAGCTTGAGCTTGTGCTGACCAAGGCATAAGGAGAGACAACGAAGGCTGTCGAGCATTTCTCGACAGCCTTCGTTATGTTCAATGCGCTGCTTTCGCCGTTGCCGCTCCAGCGGCGCTCATCTTATTCCAAGAGTCTTTTCATGTTTTTTGGCATATTCTTCAGCCATGGCAATCGCGGCACAATTAATTATATCCAGATTTCCGGCATAGGGGGGAAGATAATCCCCCAATCCTTCCACCTTGACCATGATGACAATTCTTCCGTTCTCAAGCGTGGGGGGAACAATCAATTGATAGCCCGGCACATATTGCTGCAACGTCCTCACCATTTCAGTCGTGCGGAGCGTCAGACTTTCCATATCGGGATTCGGCACCAAGGCGAAGACCGTCGTCTGCATATCGATGCAGGGATAGGCGGGATTTAAATTCAGGATCGCCTTGGTCCTGCCGCAGCCTGAGAATTGGGCGATTCCCATCTCGGTCGTCTCGATATACTCATCCAGGTTGTTGCGGGTCGCGGGACCTGCGCTTTTGGACGATATGCTGGAGACCACCTCAATGTACTCGACGTCCGGCTGGGTTTGACCGATCGCATAGGCGATCGGAATCGAGGCTTGCCCTCCGCAGGTGACCATGTTCACATTCTGCTGTGTGAGACATTGATCCATATTGACGGCAGGAACGCACATTCCCCCGATATTCGAGGGTGTCATGTCAATGACAACCTTATTCAATTGCTTGAGGATCGCGGCATGAAGCTGATGATCCTGAGCCGATGTGGCATCGAAGACAAGCTCGTAACGATCCGCTTCATCAATCAAGGCATCGATGCTGCGATCCGATGTATGCACCTGTAGGTCTTTCGCTTTTTGCATGCCGGGTGATTGATTGTTTCTTCCTGCGAATAATACGCATTCCAGCAATTCGGAGCGCATGATCTTAACCAGCAGGTCCGTTCCTATATTTCCGCTCCCGATGATGGCCACCTTCAGCTTCTTATGAGCCATCATGCCCGGCCCCCGCCAGATGGCATCAACACATACTTTAATCCCGAATCTTCAAAATCATGGGCAATGTATTCGGCAACCCTTATCTTCATAGCCATGCAACCCCTTAATCACTTATGATCGCTTTGAAACGAACCATCGTGTCGGACACAGCTTTCCGCCAAACGGCCAACTTCCTGACTGCATCCGTCATTGCATTCATATCAGTGAGGCGTGCTTCTCATTGTGTAGAAATATAAAATTGGTTTCCACCGTTTGATCGTTAATTTCTTCAATGGGAACCATTCTCCCCGACGTAAAAACAAAGCACCGGTAACCAATGCCTTCAAGGATATGCAGGACATCATTGGGATGGTAATTAAACTTTGCGGCCCACTTGCGCAGCAATTCCAGGAACAGAATCGGTTGGTGCCGCTGGATGACTTCCAATCCGCCCTCCACGACCCAAAGCTCGGCTCCCTCGACATCGCATTTCATAAAATCAATCGGCCCGGGAATCTCGTCTATATAGGAATTCAACTGGCGAAACTGGCATTCCACCAGCTCAATTTCTTCACGATCGGACAAATTCTCCAATGAGCTGTTGCCTGTACCGCCCTTATAGAAATAAACAGGGAATGTGCCCTCCTGGTTGGAAAGACCGACATTATAGGCCGTAACATTAGTTATATTATTGAGTGCCAGATTTTGTTGCAGATATTTGAACGTCGCAGGGATCGGTTCAAAAGCATATACCTGGCTATCCGGATACCGCTTTGCCAATTGAAGCGAATAGAAGCCGCAATTGGCCCCGATATCCAGGATGGTGGAGTTCGTGGAAAGCTTGTCAAATATACAATCCAGCTCATCTTGCTCATAGGCGCCAAAATTAAGAGTTTCAATGGGGAACGTCCGCTGATCATTCGGATCGCATAGAATTCGTAATCCATGCTCTCTCGTTGTCATGACGACCTTGCCATCCATAATTTCAATCTTCGCAATGTCCGTATCCTTCAAATAGCTGCTGTAGGCGAACAAGAGCTGATGATATTTTTCATGCATGGTGGTGATATAGTCGGGCTTGGATAAGGTTCCGTTCATAAATTCATTTCTTTCGGAAAACAATGGAGTCGTCAATACGATTCCTTCCCTTCTACAACGTATTGGTGTAACTGCTGATCGTTCTTTGAAATCCTTCGGCTATTCCAATCGATGGACGCCAGCCGAGCTCCATAGCCTTGGCAATGCTCGGAACATTCTTCTCGATCGTACTCTGCACATAGTGGGCGGAACGTTCCGCTCTGACTACCTTTAACCCATGCTCCGGGAACAGGCTGACCAAGGTTTCGGCCAGCTCGGCGATGCTGACTGCTGCGTCGGGATTGCCGATATTATAAGCCTCCGCATTTCTTCCCTTCAGCAGAACGGTGAAAAAGCCTGTCGTTGCATCGGTTAAGTAACAAAAGGAGCGGACATGCTTGCCTTCGCTGGTCATGACGATATCCTTGCGTCTCACGATGTTGCTGACGAAATCGGCGAACACTCTTCCATCGTCAAGCTTCATTCCCGGACCGTAAGTATGATAAGGCCGTGCCACTTTAACCGGAACTCCATATTGTTGATGCCAGCATACGCACATGGTCTCGGCCATTCGCTTGCTCTCCGCATAACAGGACCGCACGCTCATCGAGTTCAAATAGCCGTAATCGCTCTCCTTGGTTGGAATACACGCCTCGGAAACCTCGCCATAGACCTCCCCGGAGCTTATGAACAGAAAAGATTGCAAGTTCTTCTCCTTGGCAAGCTCAAGCATATTTACGGTTCCCATAATATTGGCGGATAAAGTGCCAACCGGATCAACACGGTAATACTTGGGGCTTGCTTGACTGGCTGCGTGAATAATAAAGTCTACATTTCCAATCCCTTCTACAGGCTCGCATACATCCTGAACGAGCAGCTCCAGATGGGCGTCATCCTGATAAGCTGAGAACCGCTCCCGAGCATACTTCTCATTCCTGACCAGGGCCAGAATATGCACAGGCTCATCGAGAAGCTGCTGTTGATTCAGATACATCAGCGTATCCACCATATAGGAAGGAATCAAGCCGCTGGCTCCTGTAATGAGAACCGTGCGGCCGGAGAATGTTCCCCAAGGCAAATCGTTCCCGATAATCGTTGCAAGGTCTTGGTCGATTACAGCATGGTCCATTCCGAATCGTTCATCTCCTTCCTCTTAAGCAAGCAGTCATTCCACACAGTTGGATTCGTATTCTTCTCTGGGGAGAAATGGAAACATATCATCATAGGGCGCGGAAACCATCGTACCATCGTCCAGCTTACGGGAAGCCACTCTGGGAATGAGCAATTGATCGGACGGTGTCATGATTTCGCAGATCATTGGGCCCTCATATCGGATCAATTCTTCGATTTTGCGATCCAATTCATGCAGTTTCGAAATCTTCAGGTACCCCAGCCCGAACGTATCGGCAATCTTGTCGAAGGGAACGAAGCTCAAGCCGGAAGTGGGGCCTTCTCCAATAAGACGCCCTTCCATAAAGTTATTCTGCGTGTGCCGAATCAACAGATATCCGTTATTGTTGAACAGGATAAACTTGACCGGAAGCTTATGGTGGCGAATCGTTTGCAGCTCCTGCAGATTCATCTGGAACGACCCGTCTCCTGTAATGCAATAGACTTCCCGGTGACCCGCCGCCACCGATACGCCGATGGCTCCGGGTGTATACCCCATGGTGGATAAACCCCCGGTGATAATATGTCTTTGTCCTTCTTTCACCCTGAAAGCCTGAGCATGCACGTGGAAACAGGAGCCCGTATCCACCACAAACAGTGCTTCCTTGGACACCTGTTCGGAGAATTTGGTCATGAACCGGTAGGAATTGATTCCGTGGGTATCATCATCATACGCCGGCAAATCGACGGGATAACGCCGCTTCCAATGCTGGGTTTGTGCAAGCCAGGCGGGATAGGATGGCGCAGCGTCCCACTGTGCAGCCAGCTTGGCAAAAAATGCAGCGGCGTCCCCATGGATGGGGATATCCGGAATCACCGAAGGTTTATCGATCTCCCGCTTATCGATATCCACATGTATTTTGATGGCCTTCTTGGCAAACTCGGCATAGTCATAACCGACAAGGCCGATCCCCAATCTGCAGCCGACAGTAATCAACAGATCGCAATTTTGTACCGTAAAATTCGCTGCCCGGTCACCATATGTACCCGGTCGGCCGACGAAGAGGGGATGATCGTAATCGATCAAATCCATCCCTAATCGCGAGGTGAGTACGGGAATCTGCGCTTTCTCTGCAAATGCCCGGAAGGCTTCCATTGCACCGGCAAGCCGAATGCCTGCTCCCACCAATAAACACGGTCGGCTGCTGTTCTTCAGAGCCGCTGTTACCTGATAGGTCTGTTCTTCTGTAATTTCCGGGACTTTCTCTGTCTCTGGAACATAACCAGTGAATGCCTCGGGATCAAAGGAAGCTGCTTGCAAATCAACCGGCACCTCCAGATACACCGGACCCACACGTCCATGCTTGGCGAGAAAAATACATTTCTCCACCTCATACCTGACCTGACTTATATCTTCCAGTCTCACTGCGTATTTCGTAATCTGTTCAAATATAGGCAATGAATCGAAGCCCTGCAGAGCAAATTGCCGTGGGCCCTTGACCTTGGCTAATGAAACCTTGGAATTACCGGCGACAATCACCATTGGGGAGGAGTCCACATAGGCCCCCGCCGCACCGGTGATCGTATTCAGAGCTCCCGGACCTGCCGTGACGTAAGCGACGCCAAGCTGGCCTGTCAAACGGCCGTATGCCTCTGCCGCCATCGTCGCCGCTTGCTCATGGTGACAGCAAATATAAGCCTGCTGTTCATGCTGGTATAGAGCATCGGTCAAGTGCATAATCATTCCCCCAGTGACGAGGAACACCGTTTCACCGCCTGCTTTATATAATGAATGTGTTATATAATCCGCAACTCTCATGTTCAAATCGTTGCTCCCCTCTCCGATCAGCGTCAATGGATAGAAGGTTCTTTTTACTAAAAGCATCGTATGTGTTAAACCGCTCATTGGTTCATCCGGTTCTGGAACGGAAACAAACCCCTTTCACATAATATGAATAGGGCTTCGTATATATGAACATGGAACATATATACGATACGGGATCCCAACTATACAATCGGAAAGGATCGATGGAACTATGGATGAAGCGTGGATAAAGCGTATTCTCATCAGTGACCCGACGCTCAGAGACGGTTCACATGCGATTCAACATAAATTGAACGCTCAGCAGTTAACCTTATATGCGGAAATTGCCGAAGAGGCAGGTATCCCGATCATTGAAGTCGGGCATGGCAACGGACTTGGAGCCTCGTCACTTCAATTGGGCGAAAGCTCCATTTCGGACACGGAGATGCTGGAAACCTGCCGTAATATATTAAATAAAACCAAGCTGGGCATTCATGTCATTCCCGGGTTTGCAACGATCAATAAGGATCTTAAAAATGCGCTGGATATCGGGGTTGACGTCATTCGCGTGGCGTCACATTGTACGGAAGCCGACATCACGAAGCGCCATATCGAGTATTCCCGCAATCAGGGGCGGGAGGTGTACGGCGTACTCATGATGTCGCATATGGCGCCGGCCTCCATATTGGCCGAGGAAGCCCGCAAGATGCAGAGCTACGGGGCTCAGGGCATTATTATTATGGATTCTGCCGGAGCCTATCTGCCGGATAACGTGAAGAACAGAATCGGCGTTCTTGTGGAGGCGCTGGATATCCCCGTCGGTTTTCACGCCCATAACAATCTGGGAATGGGCATCGCCAATTCAATAGCGGCGCTCGAAGCGGGGGCGACCATATTGGATGCGACCATGAGAGGCTTCGGAGCCGGGGCGGGGAATGCGCAGTTGGAGATTCTGATCGCTGTGATGAAGAAGATGGGGTATGAGACAGGAATCGACTTATACAGGCTGCTGGATGCTGCGGATACGGCCGAAGCCAGCTTCCTGAAAGTGCCTTACGTTAATTCAACGAGTATTGTCAGCGGGCTTACGGGCGTGTTCTCAGGCTTCGCGAAGCCTGTCGACCGGATTGCCAAACAGTACAATATCGATCCCAAAGATATATTCTACGAATTGGGAAGAAGGAAGGTCGTCGCCGGTCAGGAGGATATCATTCTTGAAGTTGCCGTCAGCTTATCGCAGGTGCGGTAGCCCATTGTGCTATTGTGCTCTAGCTTCTTATCTCATTCCGGGATTCGGGATTACTTACTGGGGCGAAAATCATTCTCCCCGTCACAAAACCATGGGCTCTGTGAATAGAATGCCAAGAAGCGATTAACAGGTATTCGAGAGGATGAATGTGATGAACGAATGGAAATTTTATGATGCCCTTTTCGAGTGTGATCAGGTCGATATACGGATCAAGAATCAATCCGCATGGGCGGGGCATCGCCAATTCGCTTATGATCTGGTCCGGTTTCTCAAACCGAAAATCATCGTCGAACTCGGCACGCATTGGGGGGCATCCTTTTTCAGCTTTTGTCAGGCCATCAAAGACGAAGGCTATGAGGCTCAGTGCTATGGTGTGGATACGTGGCAAGGTGACGGCCATTCGGGAAGCTATGACAGTACAGTCTATGAAACCATTCAGCGAGCCGTTTCCCAATTATACCAGAAGGAAGCTGTTCCTGTGAGATCACTGTTCGATGATGCGCTTGACAGGTTCGCGGACGAATCGATCGACCTTTTGCATATCGATGGTTTTCATTCCTATGAGGCGGTATCTCACGATTACGAGACATGGCTGCCCAAAGTCGCCGACAACGGCATTGTCCTCTTCCACGATATTTCCGCAAGATATTACGGGTTCGGCGTCTACAAGCTGTGGGAGGAGCTTAAGGAACGGTACCCATCTGCGGAATTCGAGCATTCCAGCGGACTTGGTATTTTGATGCCCAAAGGTTACGATAGCCGGATGGAGACAATCGTGCGGAACTGGGATCAATTGAAGCCACATTATGTGAGTTGACCATTCTCCGGTTCTTTCTTAATTGATAGGGAGAACCGGTTTCTCTGATTTTTGTGGAGCAAATCGCAAGCTTGCAGGAGCATGTCTAGTCAAACTCGAAGTATTAAGATGAAAGATTTTAACTTTTGCATTACAGAAAGTGAGTCCAATCTTAATGAATCGATCTGTCAGAATATTATCGGCATGCTTCGCGGTTATCCTTCTCTTCTCCTTGATCATTCCCGGTTCGGCGGGTGCAGCCGGGGAGAGCTGTGCCCCTTCCCAGGCGGTGCGCAAGCATTACATTAACGTCTCGGTCGCCACGCTCTGGAAGGAGCCGTCCATTAACCGGACACTGGATCAGCCTTCGCTGACCAGCCCGGTAGATATCCGAAAATGGACGGCCTCTATGTCGGTAAGCCAGCGCAGATGGCTGACAGGGCGGACGGAAACGCAGGCGTTGTATGGACAGGAGGTACGCTTGCTGCAGGTCAAGGGAAGCTGGGTCAAGGTGGCTGTCGTTGACCAGGCGACCTCCAAGAGCCAATACGGGTATCCCGGCTGGCTGCCCAGCTCGCAGGTTATGACGACAACCTCCGCTTATGACGGCTGCCCGTTCGTGGTCGTGAGCGCCAAAACGGCCGTATTGTATAAGCAGGACAAGCAGTCCAAGGCGTTGGAGGTCAGCTTTAATACAAGACTGCCCGTCGCTGCACAGGAGGACAGTTGGATCAAGGTTCATACCCCTGCCGGGGGGACCGCATGGCTGAAAGCCAAGGATGCGCTGGTCTATGAGCAGGCTGTGGACATCCCGCAGCCGTCAGGCACCGACCTTGTCCACACAGCGAAGCGGTTCCTGGGTCTGCCTTATCTGTGGGCGGGTGGATCAGCCTATGGTTTTGACTGTTCGGGCTTTACCTCAGCCGTATATGCCTTCCATGGCATCAAGCTGCCGCGTGACGCGTCAGAACAGATCAAGGAAGGGAGGCCGATTGCCCTGGACGAGCTCCAGCCCGGCGATTTGCTGTTTTTCGCATATAACCAAGGCAAAGGCAAGGTGCATCATGTTGCGATGTATGCCGGAGACGGGAAAATGATTCATTCTCCAAAGGCCGGCAAGACGGTCGAGATCATCCCGATCAGCACACCCGAATATGCACAGGAATTTGCAGGTGCCCGCCGGTACATCGGGGAATAATGATCAGAGTGGCGGGCTCGCCTTTGGCCCGAAGAGGCAATAGCGAGGAATGCTGCGTTCTCGGAGCGTCTCCCCCAACGAAAGACGGAAGCGTATTTTTTCCTTTGCCCCTTTGAATTGAATTATGGTAGCATTAATACACTTATAAAGCGCTATCATTGTGATGGGGCTATAGTGGTCTGGAAATTCCGTAATAATGGGGGAGTGAGAGCATGGGGCAGGTATGCCGGATTTTAGTCGTGGATGACGAAACTCTGGTCCGTCAGGGAATCAAGCATTATTTGAACTGGGAGCAGTACGGGTTCGAGATCGCCGGAGAAGCCGCCAACGGCCGGGAGGCCCTGGAGCTGATTGAAACGGTGCACCCGCACATTGTCATTACCGATATTGTGATGCCCCTAATGGATGGCGAAGAGTTCACCAGAGTGGTGAAGAGCCGTTATCCGCAAATTGAGATTATTGTGCTGAGCAGCTATGGCGAGTTCGAGTATGTCCGCTCAACCTTCCAAAGCGGCGTGGCCGATTATATATTGAAGCCCAAGCTGGAGACGGAGGAGCTGCTGCGGGTACTGCAAAAGACCGCCCGCCGTATCCCGTCGATACAATATACCGGCGGTACAGACAGCCATACCGTTACTATGGAGTCTCTGATCGGCAAGCTGATTGCGTCCTATGATATTGAATATGACCCGGATCTTCCGAAGCGGTATTTCCCCTACGGAGGCTTCTGCCTGCTGGGTGCGGGGGGGAGCCGATTGTCACCTAAGAGCGCAAGCGGGGGGATGGCTGATCCCGGGCAGGAGCTGGCCGCTTCCCTGCAGGCGGGCATGGAGCATATCGTGGTCCAGCCCGTACCGGCGGATAGCCCGCTGTCGGTTTTTTTGATTAATGTGAAGCAGGAAGACTATGCACATCTGCTGGCCAAGGTTGAAGGTCTGGTGGAGGCTTCAGCCTCTAGGCATCCGGGGTACGGATGGGTGATCAGCCGATGGTTCAGCAATTTCAATGAATTGGGAAGCATATTCAGGGACAGGCTGAACAAGCTGATCGACAGCAGGTTTTATTTCCCGGAGGTGCCGCTGCTGAAGGAGGCTTCCGTGTCGCAGCCAGGTTCGGACACCGCCTTGTTCGACCTGAAGCGTTTTGCCGAGGATATGAAACGGGAGCATTATGAGTCTGCCTTCCAGTCGCTGCGGGACCATGTGGCCGGAATGGCGAAGGATCACAGGAGTTCGGCTTCCGAATTCAGATCCTTTCTCGGGAACATCATTTTCAATATTACGATTTTGCTGGGCGGCTCCGGTTATGACGTCAAGGAGCTGGATAAAGCGAAGTTTACCTACTTTCAGGCCATAGAAGAGGCTGCTCATGTGCATGAAGCGACCGCAAAGCTTGAGGATTTTCTGCAGGAAGCTGGGCGGCTGATTGCTTTGAAGCAGCAGCAGACGGGCGGCGACAGTATGAAAATGCTGCTCGATTACATCAATGATCACTACAGCGAGCCGCTCAGCCTGACCGCTCTGGCCAAGCATTTTCATTTTAACCCTTCCTACCTGTCCACCTATTTTGCGGCGCACAACACGGAAGGGTTCAGCGAATATTTGAATAAGGTCCGTGTGGACAAGGCGGCCGAGCTGCTGCGCTCAAGTACGGCTCCGATTTCGGAGATTAGCAGCAGGGTTGGGTATTCCGATCACAGCTATTTTACGAAGGTGTTCAAGAAGCTGACAGGCAGCTCGCCCAGCCAATATCGAAGACAGCACTAACAGGAAAAGGAAGCGTTTATGAAAAAGTATCTGGACCGAATGAAGCAGGATGGGCTGTTCATTAAACTATTCATCGTAATGATCATCAGCATTACAGCGGTAAGTGTGTTAACTTCACTGGTTACGATCCGCATGTCGGAGCGTCTGTTCGTCGAGACCTTCAGCATCACCAATTCCAAGGTGTTGAACCAGATTAAAACCAGCTTCGAGTCGTTCAATGATTCCATCGTGAACGCCTCCAGCCATGCGTCCCAGAGCCTGACGGTCAAGAGCTTCCTGACCGCCGGCAGCACCGATTCCGTCACTACGGCCAGGGCCTATTTCACCATGGGCCAGCAGATGAAGCAGATCAAGTCCAGTGTGGATGCATACGATGTGCGCATCACCATTGCGGGTGTGAACGGCAGAAGCTACTCCAACGGCCAGGCATACTGGCCCTTGGCGGCGGAAGACCTGGCAGATCACCCGATTACGGTTAATACGATGGCCGAGCCGAAGCGGCTAATGTATCAATATGACCGTCAGCGTGGGCCGGGAGCCGCGCGGGACGAGCATTTTATAATCGCCTCCAAAGCCCTCGTCGAACGTACAAGCGGATCGCTGTACGGTCTTTTGTATGTCTCCATTCGTGAGCAGGAGTTCAAGCAGTTCTATGCCAATTTCACCAGCAGCGGCAACGATGTCGTCATTCTGGACAAGACGGGCCGGATTGTATCCAGCAACCGCGAAGAGTTGATCGGACAGAGCTCTCCCGGGTTGCTCAGCAATGCCGAAGATCTTGTAAAGCACCAGCTTCCTTACAAAAATGCGGATGTGATGGGCAAGGACCACATTCTCCTCGCCAATTATATCCCGGCGTATGATTTCTACCTCGTTAATCTGATTGACCGCAGGTACGCTGTTGGCCAGATTATCGACGTCAAGTCGGTGATGATGATCTGTCTGGTGATTATTTCACTGGCGCTGCTGATCGTATTTCTGATTTCCAGACGGTTAACCAATTCCTTGTCCCGCCTGGTCAAGCAGATGTCCAAGATCACGGAGAAGAATTTCGATAATTACATCAATATTACCGGAAGCTACGAGACGCGTGAGCTCGGCAAGGCCTATAACTATATGCTCTATGAGCTGAACGACTATATCGAGAAGCTGCTGCACACCCAGAAGGAGCAGCGGAACGCCGAGCTGGCGGCCCTGCAGCGGCAGATTAATCCGCATTTTCTGTACAATACGCTCGCATCGGTCAAATTTCTGGTACAGCAGGGCAGTAAGGAGAAGGCGGCGGACACGATCAATGCGCTGATCTCCCTGCTGCAGAATACAATCAGCAACGTCAGTGAAACGATTACGATTGAGCAGGAATTGGCCAATATGCGGAATTATGTGTTTATTAACCATATCCGCTACGGAGACCGGATCAAGGTCAATATGTTTGCGGCTCCCGATTGCATGCACTATCATGTGCCCAAGCTGATCATCCAGCCTTTTATTGAGAATGCATTTTTCCATGCATTTAATCACAAGAACGAGGGAACAATTTATATCCTGGTGTCCCACACGGAGGATACGCTAATATGCGAGGTGGCAGATAACGGGGATGGCATGGACGGCTTGTCCGGGCAAGATACGTTGCCAAATCCGAAGAGCAAGCGCCAGCTTTTTACCGGGATTGGCATTCAGAATGTTCATAACCGGATCACCCTGTTGTACGGCGAGCAATATGGGGTTAGCATTACGAGCGCCAAAGGGGAGGGAACGAAGGTAACCATCACGCTGCCTCTAATTGAACAACTGCCGGATAGTGAAGAATGATAGCTTTATCCAAATAATCTGCCAAAAACAAAAAATAATACTACATGAAAGCGCTATCCAATCCAATGACATAACAATAGCACCAATCTTGGCAAAGATATTTATAGCTGGCTCAAAAGCGTGAGTGATAAGATAATGGTGCTGAAGGAAACGCTTTCAGTAAAGGGTTTCATAAAACCCGAACTCTAAAAAGAAACAGGGGTTGAACACATGAAAAAAATGATTATGCTCTTGTTGGCATCCGTGCTCGTTTTGTCCGCTTGTTCAAGCGGCGGTGGAGCCAAGGAAGGGGCGGCCTCAGATCCCAATAAAAAAGAGATCACGATCTGGGCATGGGACCCTAACTTCAATATTGCCGCGCTGGAGATTGCCAAGGAATTGTACACAGCTAAAAATCCGGATGTGAAGATTAACATCGTGGAATACGCACAGAATGATATTGTGCAAAAGCTGAACACAGGATTGAATTCCGGTACGACGAAAGGTCTGCCAAACATCGTGTTGATTGAGGATTACCGTGCGCAGAACTTCCTGCAGGCTTACCCGGATTCCTTCCATGAAATGACGAACACAATCGATACTTCAGCCTTCGCCGATTACAAAATCGGACCGACAAGCGTGGACGGCAAGCAGTATGGCGTTCCGTTTGATTCCGGCGTAACCGGACTGTATGTTAGAACTGATTACCTGGAGCAAGCAGGCTATACTCCGGAAGATCTGACGAACATTACATGGGACCGTTACATTGAGATCGGTAAGGATGTCAAAGCCAAAACCGGTAAGGACTTCCTGTCTCAGGACCCGAATGACCTTGGACTGATCCGTATGATGCTGCAGTCCGCTGGCTCATGGTATCTGAAGGAAGACGGCAAGACACCTGGCCTTGCTGGCAACCCGGCGCTGAAGGAAGCACTGGAGACCTACAAAAAGCTGATGGATGCCAATATGGTGACGATGACCTCCGACTGGAGCCAGTTCCTGTCCGCCTTTAACAGCGGTAATGTGGCCACCGTTCCAACAGGCAACTGGATTACACCTTCCGTGAAGGCAGAAGCTTCCCAGTCCGGCAAATGGGCTGTTGTACCGTTTCCAAAAATGGCCGGCAACCCGAATTCTGTTAACGCCTCGAACCTTGGCGGCAGCTCATGGTATGTCATGAACATGGACGGTCAGGATACGGCGGCAGATTTCCTGAAGCAAACCTTCGGAACGGATACTCAGTTGTATCAACAAATGATTACCAAGATCGGTGCCATCGGCTCGCTGAAAGCAGCGGCTACCGGACCGGCTTATGAGGAAGGTCAAGAATTCTTTGGCGGACAAAAAATCTATGCAGACTTCGCGAAATGGTCGGAACAAATTCCGAATGTCAACTATGGCCTGCATACGTATGCTATCGAGGACATCCTGGCCGTTGAAGTTCAGAATTACATGAATGGCAAGGATATCGACTCCGTCATCAATGATGCTCAAGCACAGGCGGAAGCACAGTTGAAATAACGCAGCAAACGCTGTGTCAGAGCAATAGACAGAGATAGCAGGCACGCGACCCCTTGACGAAGGCTTAGCAAGGAATCGCGTGCCTGTTTTAAACAAGGAGTGAGTATATATGAGAGAAGCCACGGGAACCTCCAAGTCCGGCTTATCCGGGCGGGTCAAAGCAGGTCTGACCGGCTGGCTGTTCATTGCCGCCGCGGTCATAATGATTTTTGCCTTTTATTTTTATCCAATGATTCAGGCACTGATTCTGTCCTTCCAGACGGGAACGGGAGCGAATCTGTCCTTCACAGGACTGGATAACTATGCGCGGCTGTTCACGGATTCGATGTTTCTGACGGCCGTTAAGAATACGTTTATATTTTTGATTTTCCAGGTCCCGCTGATGGTGATTCTGGCGTTGTTCATTTCTGTTCTGCTGAATGATAAAAACCTGAAATTCAAGGGCTTCTTCCGTACAGCGATTTTCCTGCCCTGCATTACATCGCTCGTTGCTTACTCTGTTGTATTTAAATATTTGTTCTCCGCAGACGGGCTGGTTAACTCCTTCCTGATGAATCTGCACATGATCAACGCTCCGATCCAGTGGATTACCGATCCGTTCTGGGCCAAGGTGACGATCATTATTGCGATTACCTGGCGCTGGACCGGCTATAATATGATTTTCTATTTGTCAGGTCTGCAAAATATCGATTCATCGATTTATGAGGCAGCACGCATTGACGGAGCCTCTGCGGTACGGCAGTTTTTCAGCATCACCGTTCCGCTGCTGAAACCGATTATTCTGTTTACATCCATTACTTCGACCATCGGAACACTACAGCTCTTCGACGAGGTCGTGAATATTACCAAAGGCGGACCGGGTAATGCGACAACAACCATCTCGCATTACATCTACAACCTGTCCTTCAAATATTCAGCCGACTTTGGTTATGCGGCGACGGTGTCTTATTCTATCGTAATTATGATTATTATCTTGTCATTCCTTCAGTTTAAAGCGGCAGGTGAGAGAAATGGCTAAAACCAAGACGGTTTTCACTTATATATTTTTGAGCGCAGCGGCGTTCATATCCATCTTCCCTTTTCTGTGGATGTTGGTTAGCTCTACGAACTCTTCGGTAGACGTTACACAGGGAAGGCTGCTTCCCGGCTCCTTCCTGGGCGAGAATCTGAACAAGCTGATCAACCAGGTGGATATTTTGACGGCATTAGGGAACTCGGCCAAAATCTCGATTACGACGACCGTGCTGGCTCTGCTCATTTCCTCCTTGGCCGGTTATGGCTTCGAAGTGTATAAGAGCAAGGCGAAGGATGTTGTTTTCAATATCCTGTTGCTGTCGATGATGATTCCTTTTGCAGCCTTGATGATTCCGCTCTACCGCATGTTCGGGTCGATCACGAATTTTGTGCCTGCAATCGGCATTGATACGATGGCGGCGGTGGTCATTCCTACGTTTGCAACGGCGTTCTTGATTTTCTTTTTCCGGCAAAGCTCAAAAATGTTTCCGAAGGATCTGCTTGAGGCAGGCCGGATGGACGGCTTGTCGGAGCTGGGCTTGTTCTTCAGGGTGTATATGCCAACGATGAAGACGACCTATGCTGCTGCCGCAATTATTACGTTCATGTCGAGCTGGAACAATTACCTGTGGCCGCTGATCGTGCTGCAGACCCCCGAGAATCAGACGATTCCGCTGCTCATTTCCAATTTGGGCTCCAGCTATTCGCCGGATTACGGGGTCATTATGATCGCAGTTGTCATCTCAACCCTGCCGACCGCGCTTGTCTTTTTCGTGATGCAGAAGCATTTCGTGGCAGGTATGGTGGGCTCAGTTAAATAAATCTTCTTTTTTCGTGGGAGTGATTTTCGTTGGTAGAAGTGAAGAACGCAAGAGTAAAAGAGCGGAGCCTGGATTGGCTGTCGGACGTGAGCGTATTCGCGGTTAACCGGTTGCCTGCTTATTCGGATCACAGGTATTATAGAACGTTAACAGAGGCAGAAGCGCAGGGTCCCATGGACATGCGCCATAGCCTGAACGGCACGTGGAAGTTCAGCTATGCAGCCAATCCCGCCAGCCGTCCGCAGTCGTTCTATCAGAATGAGTTCGATGTGAATGGCTGGGGTGAAATCACCGTTCCCGGCCATATCCAGACACAAGGCTACGGCCAGATGCAGTACGTGAATACGATGTATCCGTGGGATGGGCATCATGAGCTGCGGCCACCGCAGCTTGCGGAGGGTGATAATCCGGTGGGCAGCTATGTGAAAACCTTTCGTTTGCCGGATTCCTTGCAGAATCAGCCTGTTTTCATTTCCTTTCAAGGGGTGGAGACGGCGTTTTATGTGTGGCTGAACGGGTCGTTTGTCGGTTATGGTGAAGACAGCTTTACGCCCTCCGATTTCGAGCTGACTCCTTTTCTACAGGAGGGGGAGAACCGGCTGGCGGTGGAGGTGTATCAGCGAAGCACGGGCGCATGGCTGGAGGATCAGGATTTCTGGCGCTTTTCCGGTATTTTCAGAGACGTGTATCTGTATACGATTCCTGAAATTCATGTTCGTGACGTCAAAGTACAGGCCGGGCTGGACGATTTCTATACGAACGGTATGCTGCAGCTGGATCTGACGCTGGAGCAAGAAGCTTCGGCCAGAGTACGAGTAGACGTAAAGGATGCGGACCAGCAGACGGTTGCTTCGCTCGAAGCCTCCTTCGCGGGAGGAACGGCATCTCTTTCCGGCAGTATTGAGAATGTTAACCGCTGGAGTGCGGAAAGTCCTTATTTGTATACTCTATATATTCATATTTATGACCAGAACGGAAATCTCGTTGAAGTGATTCCGCAGAAGGCGGGCTTCCGCCGCTTCGAAATGATCAACAAAGTCATGTGCATTAACGGTAAGCGTATCGTATTCAAGGGTGTGAACCGCCATGAATTTAATTGCCGCACCGGACGGGCGATCACGAAGGAGGATATGCTATGGGATATCCGTACCTTGAAGCAAAACAACATGAATGCAGTTCGTACCTCTCATTATCCAAACCAAACGTTGTGGTATGAGCTGTGTGACGAGTACGGCATTTATGTGATTGATGAAATGAACCTGGAAACCCATGGTTCTTGGCAGAAGCTTGGGGCGGTGGAGCCTTCCTGGAACATTCCCGGTAATCTGCCAGAGTGGCAGGATATCGTCATGGACCGGGCAGTCTCCATGCTGGAGCGGGATAAGAACCATCCGTCTATCCTGATCTGGTCCTGCGGGAATGAGTCCTACGCAGGTGAAGTCATTTTGAATGTAGCGAATTATTTCAGAGCGGTGGACCCGAGCAGGCTGGTTCATTATGAAGGAGTCTTCCATAACCGGGATTACAATGACACCAGTGATATGGAAAGCCGGATGTATGCCAAGGTAGCCGATATTGAGCAGTATCTGAACGACAACCCGCAGAAGCCTTATATTAGCTGCGAGTATATGCATGCGATGGGCAACTCGGTGGGCGGCATGCACAAGTACACGGAGCTTGAAGATAAATACGAGATGTACCAGGGCGGATTTATCTGGGATTACATCGATCAGGCTGTGATGAAGAAAAACCGCTACGGCCAGGAGTACCTTGCCTTTGGTGGTGATTTCGACGACAGAGCAACAGACTACAACTTCTGCACGGACGGCATTGTCTACGCGGACCGGAAGCTGTCACCGAAGATGCAGGAGGTCAAATTCCTGTATCAGAACATCAAGCTGTTCCCTGAGCAAGCCGGGGTGCGGGTGAGAAACGAGAATCTGTTCGCGGGAACAGAGGATTATGAGCTAGTCTATCATTTGCACCATGAAGGCAAGGAAATCTTCCGTGGTGTCCTACAGCCGTCGGTGGCAGCCGGGGAGGAGGCGTTCATAACGTATGAGCCTGCTTTGCCGGATGTGGCGGTGGAGGGTGTTCCGGGCGAATATGTCATTCATGCTTCGCTGGTATTGCGGGAGTCTGCGTTGTGGGCGCCTGCTGGATATGAGATCGCCTTCGGACAGCATATTTTCCAGGTGGAAGATTCGGCTCCTGCCTTGCTTCCTGCTGGCGAACTGAGAGTCGTGCAGGGAGACGTGAACATCGGCGTGCATGGCAGAAATTTCTCGGTGATGTTCTCGAAGGGAGCAGGCAGCTTGACGTCGCTGCGTTACTCCGGACGGGAAATGATCGCCACGCCGCCTGCGCCGTTATTTTGGCGGGCTACGACAGACAATGACAAAGGCATGGCCTTGGGGTACGAAGCAGGTGTCTGGTTTGCGGCCAGCCTGGCACGTAAATGCACAGGCATTGTGCTTACGGAAGATCAAGGCTGTGTGACGGTTACCTTCCATTACAGTCTTAGTGTGCATGCTGAGGTAGGAATGGTCACGGCTTATACGGTGTATGCGGATGGAAGCGTCCGGGTGAAGAACATGTACGAGGGTACTGTCGGGCTGCCGGATCTGCCGATTTTCGCTCTTTCGTTCAAGGTTCCGGCGGATTACCGTCATCTGGACTGGTATGCCATGGGACCTGAGGAGAATTACGCAGACCGCGCTTTTGGCGCAAGGCTGACGACCTTCAGCAACGATGCGGCGGACAATGTGTCCGGTTATGTCGTTCCACAGGCTTCCGGCAACCGTACCGGCGTGCGGCGTGTAGATATCACCGACGACTTGCACCGCGGCATCCGTATTACCGCGCCAGCATCGGCACCGGTTGAGGCCAACATTTCGCCATACACTGCGTTCGAGCTGGAAAGCGCCTATCATCTGTATGAGCTGCCTGAGGTGCACTATACGGTGGTCACGGTAGCGGGGAGACAGATGGGTGTGGGCGGAGACGACAGTTGGGGAGCTCCGGTGCATGAGGAGTATCGTATTAAAGCGGACCAGTCCCTGGCATTTGAATTTACGATTCGTCCTTTGTGAAGATTATAGAAGGTTTATGCTTGAACAAGGCTGATGAACAGCACATTCCGAGTTCGGTCGGTTCTCCCGGTGGGGGACCGACCGAACTTCGGGTGTGCTTTTTTTTGTGCAAATGCTGCCAGAGTCTGTGAAATCGTATTTTGTTACAATCAATCTATAAATGGAATAATTTGCTTCTTCGATTCTAGTAATATATACTATAATATATGTGTACAGTTCCATGGATGTATAAAAATTGAAATTTAGGGAGGAGGATTTCATTACATATAGGTATGCATCGGATGGGAGTCTGAAGCCATAACGGTGTACCAACTGGATTGCATTATGAAATCGGTGGACAAGTCGCAGCATTATTTTTATTAAATATGGGGGAGAAGCTGGGATGAATGTTGCCCTATTTACAGATGAAGAAAGCATAGTTCGATTTTGTAGTTATCTATTTAACGATGCTCCTTTCACAGTGTTTTCAAGGGGCAATCTGACTTCTTCTAACTACGATATATATAGTCATATTATACTTGGTGTAGATCAGATTAATGAGAAGGATTGGGAATTCCTTCGGATTGCTATAACAAGTAGAGCAAGCGTATATTTAATGGTTCAGAACGATATTGCTGTAGGTGAGGAGCTACGTGCTAAACGGATGGGGGTCGCCAATATACTGAAAACTCCTAAGTATCATTTTTTACGAGAAGATGTAGCAGACTTAGACAAAGTGTTTTCTCAGTTAGCGTACCTAGCACTTTCGATTAGAGAGGATAAAAATGCAGCTCCGATTTATGTCGGGAGGGATACCTTTTTTCATCCCGAGCAGCTCTGGGTGCAACACGATAGCATGAGAATGGACTTAACGGAAAAACAGGCGAAATTGCTCCAATACTTTCTGGACCACGAAGGAAAACTTGTGACTAAGTATGATTTGGCAAACTACATATGGGGAGGGTACATTAAGCCTGAGGGAATTCCAAAATTTATATCTCGTTTAAAGGAAAAGCTTGGACCAGCAGGCGCTCTTATCACCTCCAGAGCTGTAGGCGGATTTCTGTATATTCGTGAGAAGTGACTTGATGTTATCTGACAGCGCAGGGTTGTTGGTTTCAACTCTGCGCTTTTGGGGTTATGCGGTCATCTTTTTTTCAATTTTTCGAGCTAGTTTTAATGCCCCTTGATCGATATATTTCATATAATAATGCGACAAAATAAATAAGGGTACCATGGAAATCATAAACGTAATGGCATAGGCAAGATTATAACTAAAATGATGAATCACTTTACTAAACAGGAACGCGGAGAATGTATTTAGGAAAGTGAAATGAATAAGGTAAAGGGAAAATGAAATCCGTCCTAAATAAGTAAAATGTTTCCATTCCAACACACGCTGCAGCGCTTTTAAACGAAGCAGAGCAAACAAAATCATAGCAGAACCCAGGGTTCGTGCAAGAAGTCGTGGATCAATGTTCAATTGAATCCATGCATTGATAGTTTTTGTCCCCACTTCTATGGGGGCGTACATAGTCCCCATTAATGAAGTGTAAGGCGCCGAACCTAAGTAAATCCCCATTAAAAGCACAAGTACGGTCGTTATTTTACTTTGGACCCATTTGTGCTTGAGCAAATCGGCAAGCAGCATGCCCCACAAAAAAGCGACAAAATAGGTTTGAATCAAAGCAATGGATAAGACGACATACACAATCCATCTTTTTTTCACTCGTCCAAATAAAGCAAGAAAACCGAAAATTAAAAAAGAACCTAATAGCTCATAACCCATTGTCCAAAGGACTGGATTGTAAGGGTGTGTATTAAAACGGAAAAATGGATCAAAAATAGCTGCCTTGATAATGGTATATACATTTGTATCTAAAGCGTAGTAGTTCTTTTTCATATCTGTCCATGTTGTACCCCATATCTCTTGGAGATAAAAGGAATTCGTAATAATTGCTAGATACACAAGCAATACGGATACCGCTGCCGGCACGGCAAGTCGAATGTACCTTCGTATAGCGCTGGAATGCAACAACTTTTGAAAGGTCTCACGATCGAGCTCTTTTTCAAACATTTTGACACTAAGCACATAACCACTTAGCACAAAAAACAAACAAACGGCAAATTGTCCATTATAAAATAAATTAATCGGAGAATACCCGTACCAGATATCCCATTTAAAATGAACCTGTTGTGCTCTTCCATTTAACGCAGCTGGATAAAATACTTGTATGTAGTGTGAAATAACCACGGCAAATGCCGCGAGTCCCCTAATGCCATCCAAATAAAGCAGTTTCTTTTCGGACGTCTCTTCATTCATTTTGTCCCCTTCTTTCATGAATAGAACTACTATAGCATGCGACGCTGCACGATTAAATGCACATCGTACCATTTTTATTTTAATTCCAAACGGTAATACTTTAATTGTGGTTCTATACCTGTATTTCTACTGATCTCTCTTTGAAATCTCCTTTACCAGTACAAAATAAAAAACAATGTAGATACAACTGTGTTGTACTTACATTGTCAGATTATACCGCTTTTTTAAGGCCACTTACCACTTAGTGTTAGAGCTTTTAAGAACAACTTCTCCTTTTGGTAGACCCGATCCACCGTAAACAGTCACTGTATAAGTGCCTGAAGGAACTTTTGGATTACTATCATTATTTACAACTTCCACTGTTTTACCTGGTGCAACGGTTGAATTAAAAATAACCGTTTTCTTACTGTTGTGCATTACTTCGACTCTAAAAGAGGCTGATCCTGTATTTTTTGCATACAGTTTAATATTTGGATATCCAACTGACACATTAAAATCGTTTTCAGGGTCCTCTTTAGTACCCTTTAAATCCCAAGTTAGTGTATCCCCGACTGCAAAAGGAGTAATTTCAACGACCTCATTTCCTACTTTGGATGCTGTAGCATCATTTGCCGAAACAGCACTGGCAGCTCCAGTAAGAAGTGAAATAGATAATGCAGTTGTGCCAACAATCTTCATAACTTTGTTTGTCATTATCGTAACCTTCCTCTCAATTTATTCATGCCAAAAATCTGGGCTCCAAGCTCATTTCCCTATGGATAGATGTGCAAGCCCCTTTGATCGATAGACTGTGGCATGGTCTTTATGTCTACCATACTTTTATTTTATTTCATCTATTACCCAATAGAAACAGTTAAAGCAAGGACAAGCTTTGAGCAAAATGAAGACATGAGGAAGACATATCGAAGATATTATATTTTCCAAAAAATATGATAATATAATTTTTTCATAACCCTTCTTTTGGGGTAAATATGACCCCTCCAGTCCGTTGGCGGTAAAGGATGGCGATTCCTCACATCATCAGTCCGTTGTTTCAGGTGGTTCATTACGTGCACAGAATTAAAACGACCCAAGAAAGAGGTGTTTTTAACCAATTTGTTGTGGTCAGGTTATGTTCTGTACACACTTGAACGACCTTCCTCCAAGTGCAGGTTTGTAATGCGTTTAAAGCTAATTTTATCATAAATTACCTCTGATCCGTATAACGCCACCATGCTAAAGTACCGGCGAAACCGGCAGCTCCGGCCACGAGAAGAATGATGTAGCTCACACTATTCAATATTCCCGCTCCAGTCCCCCCGGAACTGAACGGAACTGTTTGCAGCGCTGGAATCGCCCATGGCACATAGGGTCCGACCGCGCTCGGTCCAAAACTTAACGCGAGGATTAATGTCAGGAAAACAAACCCGATCGGAGCCAGCCAGCCGCGTGACCAGCAGGCTATAAAAGCGACCAGCGTGCATAGCAGCATATTAAAAATAGAAGTTAAGGCGAACAGGCCAAGAGCTTGCCAGATCATGTCCCCCGAAAATCCGGGCAGTCCTACCATCATGCCCAAGCCCAGCACATACACAAATAAAATCACTGTAATCAACACACAGCTCACGAGCACCGCCGCATATTTTGCCAGCACAATATTCAGGCGTGACACAGGCAAGGCCAGCAAATCTTTGAGCGTGCGTTCCGCATATTCACGGCCGAATAACCAGCTTGTCAGAAAACCAAAGCCGATAGATCCCAGAACTGTAAAGCGGTAGACCGCTCCGCTCAGATAGGAATGCCAATCCGGTTGTCCTGCTTCTTGCGAAACGACGGCCATAACAAACAGCAGCGTCAGCCAGGGAACCAGGGAACGGCGTAATTTGTACATTTCAACCCCGAAAGCAGCGATAAAATAATTCACTTGGCATCTCCTCCCATCATCCCGACACTTCTCAAAAAATACGACTCCAGACTTTCTTCTTCTACCTTCAGCAGTGTGGGTGGCAGACCGGCATGCACTAATAGCTGCGCAATCTGCTCCGGGTGCCGGATGGCGTGCTCACTTATGACTTCAAGCAATCCGTTTTCGGATAAATGAACGGCATATCCCTCATCCGCCAGCTTGGCTCTTGCCGCTTCTATTTGCTGCGTTTCTACCCACAGGCGTCTGTGGAATGCCTGGTTCAGCTCGCTTGCGCTCATTTCCTGAATCAAGCGGCCTTGATGGATAATGCCGATCCGGGTTACCATTTTGGACATCTCCTCCAGAATGTGACTGGAGATAAAGATCGTGACACCATGGTTGTGGGCCAAATCCTGCAGCAATTGGCGGACCTGAAAAATACCGGCTGGGTCCAAACCATTGGTTGGCTCGTCCAGAATCAGAATATCCGGGTTATGGATGAGTGCTTTCGCCAGGCCGAGCTTCTGTGCATTTCCCAGGGACAGGTCTTTCGCCTTCGTATGCTCATAGAAGGTCAGCTTCAGCTTTTCCAGGACGTCGTCAATCGGTTTTGTACCGGAAAGCTGCCGCAGTCGGCAGACGATCTCCAGGTTCTCCCGCACGGTGAACGAAGGATAGGCATAAGGCGTCTCCACAAGATATCCCACACGCTGCCATAAACCAGGATCGCCAGCATCCACTCGTTTGCCATTCAGCAGGACATCTCCAGACGTAGGACGAATCATGCCGAGCAGAAGACGAATGATCGTTGTTTTGCCTGCACCGTTGAGCCCCAGGAAGCCGAAGATTTCACCTTTTTCGACGGAAAGAGAAATGCTGTCAAGCACCTTCCGGTCTCCGTATCGTTTCATCAAATTCTGGGTTTGAATCATGATTTCTGACATCAATCAGCTCTCCTTGTAGGTATTGGTATCTCTCCACGGATTCATCCTACACCAAGTGAGTAAACTGAATTTAAATCAGAAATTCCAAATTTTTCATGATCAACACTTATGTGGTGTCTAATTCGGCAAAGTGACCGTGAAGGTTGTACCCGACCCAGGGGCGCTGCACACACGAATATCGCCGCCATGTAGATCCACAATTTTTTTGACAATGGACAGACCGAGCCCGCTACCTTGATTCGAACGCTCTCTGGATTTGTCCGCTTTATGGAAACGCTCGAAAATACGCTGCTGATCTTTCTCTGAAATACCTATGCCCGTATCTGTTATTTGCACCTCGATGGCTTCGCCGCGCTGGTGCAATTCAACCCGTATCCTGCCGCCCGCAGGCGTAAATTTGATGCTGTTGTGAAGCAAATTGATCCACACCTGGCTTATCCTGTCTTCATCCAGCGTGCAGGTGACTTCGTCCAGAAAAGCCTCTACCTCGATTTTTTTGCTTCTCCATTGTGGTTCGCAGGCCAGAATCAAGTCCCTGAGCTGCTTATCCAGACGATAAGACCGGGGCTGCAGGCTCATACTTTCCGATTCCAGAACGGCAAGCTGGAGCAGACTGTCGCTTAATTTGGACAGACGTGCGCTTTCGCTTTCAATAATGCTCAGATAGAGCTTTTTCTCCTCGGGGCTTAATCGATCATTGCTCTGCAAGACCTGGGCAAACCCCCGGATGGACGCCAGCGGGGACTGGATTTCATAACTGCGCATGGACACACGCGACTTTAGTCGTGTGAGGAATTGCGTTCGGCATAAGGGCTACCATCGGTAGCTCGAAAGCCGAAAGCTCCATGCTTCCTCCTCTCGTCATGAGAATTTAACCATTTCCCACTGAATCCTATGATATATTTAATGCAGTGAGAAGAGGTGAGTCGAATGTCTACCATTACAGCAAAAATCCAAATCTATGTCCCGTATGAACATACGGAAATGCTCACCAAGACCATCCAAACCTATCGTGAAGCATGTAATTATCTTTCAGTTATTGTCTTTCAAACCAAAGAATTACGTTATCGTACACTCCATGACTTGTATTATCGAGAGCTTCGAAGTCGTTTTGGTTTGAAAAGCCAAATGGCGCAATCGGTGATCAGAACGGTCATCGCCCGCTATACATCTGCCCGATCCAACGGGCACGATTGGAGCTTGGTCAAATTCAAACGACCGGAATATGATCTGGTATGGCATCGAGATTACGCTTTGAACGATAATCGGTTTAGCGTAAATACACTGGATGGGCGAGTAAAGCTTCGTTACAAAAGAAAAGGAATGCAGCACTTCTTTGATGGTACATGGAAATGGGGCACGGCAAAGCTCGTGTACAAACATAAGAAGTGGTTTTTGCATATTTCCATGACCAAAGAGTTCTCTGAATTGGATCTTACAAAGGTCAACCATATTGTTGGCATTGACCTGGGAATCAACTTTCTCGCCACCACCTACGACACTCAAAGCCAGACGATGTTTTATCCTGGACGAACCGTGAAACACAAACGAGGCCAGTATAAAGTCTTACGTAAACAACTACAGATGAGACAAACCCCCTCCGCTCGCAAACGACTCAAGGAAATTGGTTCAAGAGAAAACCGTTATGTTACCGATGTCAACCATCAGATAACCAAGGCACTCGTTGAAACGTATCCGAAAGGGACTTTGTTTGTGATCGAAAATTTAAAAGGTGTTCGTTCCGCCACGGAAAAAGTATGTGTTCGCCATCGGTATGTGTCGGTTTCCTGGGCATTTCACCAATTCCGTGAGATGTTGGAGTACAAGGCTCAACTGAACGGACAGGGCGTCATCGCAGTAGATCCTAAATATACTTCCCAAACCTGCCCGAAATGCGGACATATTGAACGAGCGAATCGAAACAAAAAAATGCACACCTTTGAATGCCAAGCCTGTCACTATCGCTCTAACGATGACCGAATTGGCGCTATGAATCTGTACCGCAAAGGAATCGAGTACATCGGTACAGGTACAGCAGGAGTATAACTCTTGTTGTAGGGGCGAGGTCGACCGTCCTGATGTTCCAACACGCTAAGGTAGGAGCACGATAAGGTGCGTTCGCACTACCGGTTAGGAATAAGTCTAAAAGGCTTGCGCGAAACGCAAGCACTGTCTGCGAAAGTAGGCAGAGACAAGCTCGTGACTTTAGTCGTGAGTTGTTGACGAGATACATTGGAGATGAACTCCTGGCGCATGTTCTCCAGTTGCTCCAGATCTGCAGCCATGTTATTCACGCTTTTTACCAGCTCGCCAAACGATTTGTGTTCATTGAAAGGTTCCTTTAGTCTGGCTTTGTAGTCCCCTTTGGCGATTTTATCTAATACGTGGATGACGGTGTTAAACGAATCGAAATGTTTGGTGATGTTTCCGTATTTCAGATAGTACCTGACCAGCAATAAGAGGGCTATCAAAATCAGCCAAGTGAGGCTATGGCCATACATAGATTCATCTGCGGGATCATGTCCTGTTGCCAATAAAATGATGCGCGTAAAAAGTCCGGCCAGCGCGCCACAGCCAATGATAATGGCGAAAATAACAATGAACAAAACGAACCCCCGAAATATCGTATCTTTTCGCGAAGGCCTTTTTTTCACGAATGGACCTCCAGATAATAGCCAAGTCCCCGCACGGTTCGGATGGCAAATGAATGATCGGTGTCCGGAAAACGCTGCCGTAGCCGGTTGATATGCACATCCAGCGTCCGCTCATTGCCTTCAAATTCGTATCCCCAGATGTCCGTAATGAGTTGCTCGCGTGAAAATGTTTTGTTCGGATGACTGGCCAATTTGAACAGCAACTCGAATTCCTTGAGCGGCAGAAACACGATGGCTTTATCTACGGTAACTTCATAGTTTCTGCGATTTATAATCAATTCACCGATTTGCACCGTCTGGGACGATACAATTTGATAGCGCCGCAGCAATGCCTTAACCCGCATCACCAATTCCAGCGGCTCGACAGGTTTGACCAGGTAATCATCGGTTCCCGATTGGAAACCCTTCACCTTCTGAGAGATTTCTCCTTTGGCCGTGAGCATAAGCACCGGGAGGTCATAGTGAGTCCGCAGCTCCCGGCACAACTGCCAGCCATCCATATTCGGCATCATGACATCGAGAATGACCAGGTCAACTTTGAGGGTCTCCAGCAGGGACAGCGCTTCGATGCCGTCAGAGGCTTCGTACAGGTCACAACCTTCCTTGTCCAAGACCGCTTTGACCAGTCTGCGAAAGTGGGGATCATCATCGACGACCAATATTTTATTCATGCTGGCTTGCAGCTCCTTTCTGTAATCTATATAAAGTACAATTTGTATGTTATTTAGGATGGATTATATACCTTGCGCGAATAAAGTACAAGATGTACGTTAAATTGTGTTATAGTGATTTTCAGAGATGAATCGGGAGGATGTATGCATGGTCATGGAACGAAGAAGAGGAGAGAAACTGGAGAAAGCGATTCTGGAAGCAGCCTATGAGATTATGCAAACTTTAGGATATGAGCAGATGACCTTCCAAAACGTCGCCAAACAAGCGAAAACCAGCAGAACCGTCATCTACGGGCGTTATCACAACCAGGTGGATCTCTTGTATGCGCTGGTGCAATATAGATTGGCACAAGCGCTCGGCGGGAAAATGATTGATTTGGTGCAGGAAAATGGGAGCCTGAGAGAGGACTTATTAGCCGTATTAGAGCTGTACCAGCAATTTTTGGAGGCTGTCGGTCCGGAAATTATGAGCGCCCTTTTGTTTGAGCTGAGCCAGAAAAATGAGCAATTCCAGCAGCTCTCGGTCCGGGGACGTGAAAGTAATATCGAGGTGATGAGGAAAGTACAGAAATTTGCCAGACAACGAGGGGAAATCAGGCATGAATTTTCGGTTATGCAAATGAGCTTACCGTTTGATATTTTGCGTTTTGAACATATGATCCGTGGCGGAAAAGTGTCGAAGGAGTATCTGAGTCAGCTGGTTGATGAGGTGTTGATGCCGGTGTATGTGAAAGAATGATATTTGACAAGTGGCGTATGTGTATATGCTCGAGGATGGTATGATAACGAAGAATGGCGAGAATGATATCACGTCTTGCGTTTGAAGTTTGAAGCTTGCCGGGGGAACTCGTATACGAGCTTTGTACAGCTTGCACACTGAGGAGGGAATTTATGAACATGACGATAGCGGGACCCGACGGTCATCCGCGCTGCCGCTGGTGTGGTGCCGCGCCGGAGATGCTGCATTATCACGATACCGAATGGGGATTTCCGGTCAGCGACGATCACCGGTTGTTCGAGAAGTTAAGCCTGGAGGGCTTTCAATCCGGCTTGAGCTGGCGCACGATCCTTATGAAACGTGAGAACTTCCGTGCAGCGTTCCATGATTTTGATTTTGACCGGATCGCGTGTTATACAGAGCAAGACATCGACCGTCTGCTTGGCGATGAAGGCATCGTCCGCCATCGCGGCAAGATCGAGGCGGTGATTAACAATGCGCAGAGAGCGCAGGAGCTCGTCAAGCGTGAAGGCTCGCTGGCTAACTTCATCTGGCGGTACGAGCCTGACCAGAGCCAACTGGCTAAGCCGCAGTCCGTATCCACATCGGCGCAATCGATCGCGCTGTCGAAGGAGCTCAAAAAGCAGGGCTGGAAATTCGTTGGACCGACTACGGTGTACGCCTTCATGCAAGCGATGGGGCTGATCAACGATCATGCCGACGATTGTAGCATCCGGGAAGAGGCTGAGCGTGTGCGCCAACAGTTTCGGCGTCCTATGCATTCCATGTCGGATTTTTAAAGCAATTGGCCGGATTTTTACACAGACAAGCGAGGCGGAGCATTTATATAATATATATGTAAAACTATTCCAATTACAGACGAAGGGAGGGAATAATCAATGCAAAGGAAGAAAAGAGGACTCCGCCTCATATCCACTATGCTTATATTGGCATTGTTGGCTCCGGCGCAGGCCGGATTGGCTTCAGGCTCAGCTACGATGCCCGAGGATCAGGCTGGTTCAGCCGATACAGCGCGGAATACGGTCACCGATTCGGTGTATGGACCGGGGATCGGAATCCATGCAGCACCATCAGCGTTTGCCGCGAGACAAATGGAGCGGCTGGACCGTGCTCTTGTCGCTATCGCTACCGATGGCGGCGTGTTTGTCAGTTGGCGTTTGCTCGGCACAGACCCGGACCAAGTGTCGTTCCACCTGTACCGGGACGGGGAGCAGGTAACGGAAAGCCCGATCACGGGCAGCACGAATTTTCTGGACCCGGAAGGCACAGCCGACTCAACCTATACGCTGCAGGCGCTCGGCGCTGGTAACGAGGAGCGGATGACTGGTCCGGTTAGCGTCTGGGAAGCGAATTATCTCACGGTGCCTATTCAAAAACCGGCAGGCGGGGAAACGACTTCTGGGGCTTACATGTATCGAGCTAATGATGCGTCTGTCGGTGACCTGGACGGGGACGGTCAGTACGATATCGTCCTGAAATGGGACCCGACCAACTCGAAGGATAACTCGCAATCAGGTTATACGGGCAATACTTTCATTGACGCCTATAACATGGACGGAACACGCCTATGGCGCATAGACCTTGGCCGAAATATTCGCTCTGGCGCGCATTACACGCAAATGATGGTGTACGATCTGGATGGTGACGGCAAGGCCGAGGTTGCGGTCAAAACGGCGGACGGCACCATCGACGGCATGGGCAAAGTCATCGGAGACGCGGATGCTGACTACAGAAATGGAAGCGGATACATTTTGTCTGGTCCCGAGTATTTTACGATCTTTGACGGAGAGACCGGCGCGGCGCTCGTCACCGAGGATTACGATCCGCCGCGGGGCAAGGTGAGCGATTGGGGCGACAGCTACGGCAACCGTGTGGACCGCTTTGGGGCCGTGATCGCGTATTTGGATGGGGAGCGTCCAAGCCTTGTCTTCCAGCGCGGGTATTACACACGAATGGTCCTGGCTGCTTATAACTGGCGTGATGGAGAACTGACCAAGCTGTGGACCTTTGATACGAAATCACCGGAGAATGCGTCATACTCCGGGCAGGGCAACCATCAATTAAGTGTGGCGGATGTGGACGGCGACGGAAAGGATGAAATCGTAACAGGACCCGCCGCGATTGACGACGACGGAACAGGCTTATGGAATTCCGGTCTCGGTCACGGCGACGCGATGCATCTCGGTGATCTGGACCCGGACCGCGCCGGGCTGGAGCTGTTCGCCGTGCAGGAGAACAAGTCTGCCCCGTACTCCAATAACTTGAAGGACGCTCGTACCGGCAGTGTGCTGTGGGGACTGCCGCAGCTTGGCAAGGATGTCGGGCGCGGGCTGGCGGCGGACATCGATCCACGCTACAAGGGTGCGGAGGCCTGGTCGGTCGGCGGCGGCTGGGACAGCCCGAACGGTTTCCTGTTCAATGCGCAAGGGGAGCAGATTGCCAGCAGTATCCCATCCGTCAATTTCGCCATCTGGTGGGATGGTGACTTGGGCAGGGAGCTGCTCGACCACCAGTGGCTCGGCGATCCGTTGCGTGTGGGCATTCCGAAAATTGATAAATGGAATTACGAAACGAACCGGCTGGATAACCTCCTGACGCTGACCGGCACGTATTCGAACAATGACACCAAAGGCACGCCCACACTGCAAGCCGATCTGTTCGGGGATTGGCGCGAAGAGGTTATTGTGCGTACCGAAGACAGCACCGCGCTGCGAATTTACTCGACCACGGATGTGACGAATTACGGCATGCATACCCTGATGCATGACCCGGTCTATCGTCTGGCGATTGCGTGGCAAAACACAGGCTATAACCAGCCTCCGCATCCCGGATTCTACCTGGGGACAGGCATGCCCATGCCGCCGCAACCGAACCTCCGGCTGGCTGGTGAATAACCACCTATAGCTAAAGGACGGTTTTCGACACTGTCGGAAGCCGTCCTTTAGCTAGACTCTCCTCAAACCGAATTTGAGATAGAATAATATATAGGTTGTTTCACGGAATGTTTTAAGGAAATTTGTTTATGATTATTGGTGCAATTATAATATTTATCTTTGCCATGGTGCCCGTGCTTCTCGTGCCGCATCAGGTGGCAAGCTGTCTGCCGGACAGCATCCGGTTCAGCAGGAGCACACCGGCTGTGGCAATGGCGACACCGAGTGCTGCAAACCAGGTTACTGAAGCTAAGGATGCTTGTTCTATAATAACTCCGCCCATCCCGGCGCCAACGGCCATGGACAGTTGCATCGTAGATTGGTTAAGACTGAGCAGCACCCCCGAGGATTCGGGCACAAGGGAAGCAAGATTATACTGCTGTGTTGGCCCTGATGACCAGGCTGCAAATGACCATAAAATCAAGACAGCGAAGATACTGACGACCGAATGGGCCATAGTAAGCAACATCAGAGAGATAATGTGCAGCGCCATGCCTCCGGTTAATGTGAAAGCTACCCCGCGTTTATCTGCAGAATACCCCCCCGCCTTGGAGCCTACCAGACTGGCGATTCCGAATACCAGCAGGGCCAGGCTGAGCAGCGATTCATTTAACCCGGACACTTCCAGCAGATACGGGGAGATGTACGTATAGGCCAAAGAGTATCCGCTAAGCCAAAAGAATGTAATCCCCAGTCCAAGCGCCACCTCAGGTCTGGCCAGCAGAGCAAACTGTTTGCCAAGAGGAACCGGCTTATCCCCTTTGATCCGGGGGATCGTCAAGGCGAGAACGATCAGGGACAGAATTCCCACGAGCGCGATGCCGAGAAACACGGCTTTCCAGCCAAACTGATGCGAGATGACCCGCCCGATAGGGACACCGATGATCAATGAGGCGGTGAAGCCCATAGTCACGGTAGCGATGGAGCTGGCCTGTTTGCCGGGAGCAGCAATCTTGGCGGCCATGGTGAGCGCGGTAACAACGACCATTCCTGCCCCCAATGCCATTGCTATTCGGGCTGCAATAAACATCCCAAATCCTGGCAGAGTAAAAGCCAGAAGGTTAGATATTATGAACAGGCCAAGGGAGTACAGCAGCAGCTTGCGCCGGTCCATCTGGGCGGTTACAGCCATCAGAATCGGAGTTCCGATCGCATACGTCAGGGAAAATACAGTGATAAGCTGGCCTGCTGCAGCAACGGATACGCCCAAGGTCTGTGCAATCTGATCCAGAATGCCAGAGATGATATACTCCGAGGTCCCTACTAAAAAGCTGACCAGCGCCAGCATGTACACCTTCCATGTACTGTGGGTTGTCACGATTCAATTCACTCCTTTTTGAAAGTACGTCGACACATGATTTTATATTTTTAAAAATATCGAAATATTAGCGAAAAAAATTAACTTAACAGGTAAGGGGCGTATTTCGCCGCTGTTTCTCTATCCAGGCTATAATATATAAAGGTTCCCTCTTTACGAGATGTGAGCAGACCGCATTCGGCCATCTGCTTCAAATGGTGGGATAGCGTGGAAATGGCAACCGTTTGAAGCTTGTCGCCCAGAACGGAGCAGCATTGGTCATTTTCTTCTTTCAGCAGGAGCGCAATTTTGAGGCGGGTAGGCTCTCCCAGTGCCTTGTATATTTTCACAGCTTGCTGTATGTCGGCTGGTTCGTTCATCATCGTTGCCCTCCTCGCTAATATTTCGATATTTGCAAAAACATAGTATCATATCCGTTCAAAGCTGTAAACAGGAGGTAAGGGGCTATCCCTAATTTTTTAAAACATATATACAACATCTTATTCAAAATATATGATATAATGGTCATTAAAGAAGCAATTCATGGGTAAGATAAAAAGAGCCGCGATGTTCTAGCATCGCGGCGAACAAAGGCCGGCGGGCAACCACGGCGAGTTTTTTAATACTCAGAAAAATCACCGGATGCAGGGGCCAACCTATTCCCGGTGATTTTTCTTATCTCGCACGATTTTCCAAGTACTGCACAAGGTAATCACACCTACAGCAATACTCACCAGCTTATCGCTGATGTCCAGAAAATTCTTCACGACCTCAAGAAATGACACGGCGTCACCCCCTTTCGGGTTAGCTTCGCCGTGTCCATCCACCGGTTACTTTGTCTTGTTCCATTATACCATGAATGCCCAGTAGTATACTATGTGAATTCTTCTAGGCCGTTGTGTTCAACTAGTTGGTTAACCAGTATTAGGTTAGTGACTACTAAGTGCAAAGCGATGATTTTTTTCATTTTGATACATTTCTTTAAAAAGAATTTGGTATGCTGCCTGCGTGTCGGAAGCTGCGTAATCTCTAAAGCTCTCGAACAGGCTAACGCATTTGATAATAATGGTTTTGTTATTAATAGCAAACGACTTTTGTAAGCTATCTAATAAATATGTAAAGCCAGTCACATACTCGCCTTTTTGCAGGTAATAGTTCGACAATTCATGCAGTAGACGCGAACAGCGTTCTGCTTTGAATCTCTTATCGTATATGGTTGTCCCTTTCAATTGTTCGCCCAGAGACTTGATTTCCGAATCAAAGCGCAAAAGGATACGATCAATATTTACATTAAAACGGTTAGCTGCATCCACAACATTCAATAACGATACAAGAAATTCATCCTTATTGGCTTCAAAGTAATCTACATAATCATAAAGTGCGCTGAAATCTCCGGAAGATAATTTAGATGCATAAATATTGACTTTTGCCCAGCCTAGAAATAGCCCCTTCCAATGCTCGGTGTCTTCGTCGTATTCCTTTACCCAGCTTAAATCAGCATATCTTGAAATAAACTCCAAGGCTTGTTCAGATTCCCCTCGTTCTTCACAAGCGGAACCGCGCAGCAAATCACTATAAGCAACATATACAAACAGCGGTCTGCTCAGCTTAGCATAAGGGTCTTCCCCGCCACGCTTCTGCCGATTTTCTGCAAAGTAATGCCTTCTTGCCTTGCTGCCCATCTGCGCCGCGAACTTGTCCACCTTGTCCCATTTACGCAAGGAACGGTAGACATTCGCCAGATCCTTAAGTGCATCCAATTGAATAATGTCGTCCAATCGTTCTACGTATAGCTCGAATTGGGCTGCCGCCTGTAGGTTTTTCGTCTGATCGTCACCCAGCCTGATCGTAAACAAACGATATTGGCAGAGGGCCAGACGCTCGGAATGCTGGGAATGCTCCGTTACGGCCACACTTTCATATAAAATGGCTGCGGCATCCTTTTTCCCTTCCTGCAGCAGCTCTTCCGCCGCATCAAACAGAACAGGAGAGTATACTACCTTGTCCAGCAGCTTGCCTGCGATCCGTTGAATGAAGTCCAGCTTGTTCATTTCTGCACATCTGAATAGAAACGGCTTGAGCCGTTTCCAATTGGGCTGGGCTGCGGCTATATTGTCCTGTATGTACAGATCGTAAAAATGGCCTTCAGGGAGCTTCATCAGCGCGGTGATCCGGTCAAGCTGGTTCAGCGCCATAATCTTTCCGCCGGTGATGATCGAGCTAAGAGTGCCTACGTTCAGTCCTGTTTTGCGTCCCAAATCACTAAGCGACAGCTTTTCATCTTCCATAAATTTCTCGACTTCTGACCGTATTGTGGTTATATTGCCCATATAAAACCGCTCCTTCATTAGTTGACACTTCCCGCAGATTCTTGCTGTCAAACAAATGATAAGAAAAACGTCTATCGACGTACATTCACATTACCATAATAACTTCCTGACGTATTTTTCTCTTCTGTTAAATGCTGTATTTCAGATTTGAAGTGATCAAACAAAGTTAGAATAATATTCCTGTCTGAACCACAGTATACTGCTTTTTGACATGAATGTATATATTTTTAAGGCATTTTTATCTGAATTTTTGTTGTAAGTATCTTAAATAAGTTGTTTTCTTTGAATAGAGGGGAACCCAGTGCTGGACTGGACAAAAATCGAACAGCGGCGGACCAGGACTTGAGAAATAGTCTTGGTCCGCCGCTATTCTCATTCAACTAAAGCTGGACATCCTCCGCTGGATTTATAATCGCCAGAACCTGGTGATCCTCCCACTTTCCATTAATCTTTACGTTGCTTCGAGAGATGCCTTCTTTGTGAAAGCCAGCCTTCTCAAGCACACGGATGGAACCTGGATTCCGGGGAGAGACCTCCCCGACGATCCGGTGAAACTTTAGCTCATCGAAAGCATAGCGGACCACCAGCTTCACCGCCTCTGTCATATAACCTTTGCCATTATAAGCCTGGTCCAGACTGTATCCGATCATACAGTTCTGAAGCGGCCCTCTCATGACAAAGGATAGGTCCACGCTGCCTATAATTCGGTCGTTCTCCTTGTGGCATACCACGAAGGAATACCTCCGATCCTCCATCATGTCAGCCTTGTATTTCATAATTTTCTGGAGCTGGTGCTCCTCCGTATAGAGCTCCTCTTGGTTGCTTGGCGAGAATTTCTCAAAGAACTCCTGATTTCGCTTGTACATTGCTGCCAATTCCGCGGCGTCCGTTTCTTCAGAGAACCGGATGTATACTTGTTGCTCCGACATCTGCTCCATCCTTCCAAACGATGATATTGAGAGCATTATATCATAGGGTGAAGATTCCGGAACGGACTGGATAAGGGCCACGTTTCCTGTTTCTTTCTGTACAGCGTGCTGAACCGGTACAGCTCCATCACAAACTGGTACACGATAGACGACGCGCGGAATCCGTCGGTGATATGATTTCTGGCTGCAGCATGATGGCGGGCACGACCATTTCCGTGATTCCCGTGCTGGTGGTCTATATATTTGTCCAGAAGCAAATTGTTGAGGGCATTACGATGAAGGGCATTAAGGGGTAATTAGTGGCAATAAAGATGTGACACACTTGACGAACTGAAAAAATAAAAAAAGCCCTATTTCCAGGACTTCATGCTTATGGCTGGAATTTCAATTCTGTTATATCGCTATCATGTTCATTTACTAGCCTTTTCATTTTAGGCATTTCAGTCTTGATGATTTTTATATCTTTTTCCAGTCCATCGAATCGTTTGTCCAAGTTTTCGGTCTTTTTATTTGTCTCGCCTACAATTCCGATGAGTTGGGTTAACATGTCTTCCATACGGTCAAACCTTGCATCCATCCGCTTTTCCATTTCATCGAGACGTTTGTCCAATTCCTTCAAATTCGTCACGCTCCATTCACAGCCTTTGACAGTATTTTATCATCTGACTTGTCCTCTGCTCAAGTAGCAGCTTCATCAGCATCGTTTTCTCGCAAAAACTGCTTTCGGTACTGCAGTGGGGAACGCCCGGTCATCTGCCGGAAGACCCGCCCGAAATGTGCAATGCTATCGAAGCCGGCCTGTTCCGCAATGCGGGTGACAGGCCAGCGTGTCTCTTTCAGATACTGCTGGGCCTGGCGGATTCGGACGTACCGGATGTATTCTACCACGGTGAAGCCGGTGGTCTGTCTGAATATTTTGCACAGATAGGTGCTGCTGATAAAAAAGGCGGAGGAGAGCTGATCCAGCGTGAGCTTCTCGGCGAAATGCGCCTCAATATGCTCAATGATGGCATACACCCGCTGCTGCTTTTCACTCCCCTCAGGAACGATGGGCACATACCTCACATTATGCAGCCGCCGGATATACACCAGCAATTGCACGAGCAGGGAACGCCGATAGATATTCCGGAATGGCTCATTCCGGTCATTCTCGCCCAGCAGAGCTTCCAGCATGCTGAGGATCGCAGCCCGCTCCCGCTCGCCGGGGCGCAGCAGGAAATGCTGCTGTGCCAGCAGCTCCCATGTCTCCTGCATATCGAGTGAAGGGGTTATAAAGGCTTCATCGAAGTTGATCAATATCCGCTCATGGGAGGCGTCGCCTTTGTTGGTTGTACGGTGCAGCCCGTGCTTGTGAATGAAAATCAGGTCACCGGCCTGCAGGGCGTACAGCCTGTTATCAATGTAATAGTATCGTTCGCCGGATAACAGATAATAAATTTCATAGGCGTCGTGCATATGATCGAAGGCCATGCTGAAGGGCTCCGTCCGTTTAATCCGTTCGATCGAAAAGTGAGGGGAGGATGCCATGGAATTTGCCCCTTTCTGAAAAAGGATAAGATATGCATATTTTGAGATGAAATGGTCCATAAATGCTTAGAACTTGATATTTTTTATACTATATCATGAAGACATCCGATGAAAGGGTGTGAACCGTGATATGAGCAAAACATATGCCGTTGTAGGCACCGGTGGACGTGCTGAGTTTTTTTACAGAGAGCTGGCCACTGTGTATAAGGATACCTCCAGGCTGGTGGCTTTTTGTGATGTGAATCAGATCCGGATGGATTACGCCAACCGGCTGCTGCTGGAGAAATACGATTATCCTGCGCTGCCGACCTATAAAGCGCATGAGTTCGACAGGATGATTCAGGAGACCAAGCCGGACACCGTGATTGTAACGACAGTGGACCGTGCGCATCATCAGTATATTATCCGCGCCATGGAGCTAGGCTGTGATGTGATCTCCGAGAAGCCAATGACGGTCGATGAGGAGAAATGTGAGGCCATTCTGGACGCGGTTGAGCGCACCGGGAAAAAGCTGCGGGTCACGTTCAATTACCGTTATGCGCCCCATAATACGAAAATCAGGGAGCTGATCATGGAAGGGGTCATCGGTGAGGTCATTTCAGTCAACTTCGAATGGCTGCTGAATACGAAGCATGGTGCGGACTATTTCCGGCGCTGGCACCGCGACAAGCGCAATAGCGGAGGGCTGCTGGTACACAAGTCCACGCATCATTTCGATCTCATGAATTTCTGGCTTGGCTCCAAGCCAGATACGGTTTATGCTCAGGGGGACCTGCGTTTTTATGGCAGGGAGAATGCCGAGAAGCGTGGTGTTACAGAGTTTTACCAGCGGGCGCACGGCAGCAAGGCGGCGGAAAATGACCCGTTTGCGCTCCACCTGGACCGCAACGAACATTTAAAGCAAATGTACCTGGAGGCCGAGCAGGAGGACGGGTATTTACGCGATCAGAGCGTGTTCGGTGACAACATCAGCATTGAGGACACGATGAGTGTGATGGTAAAATACCGGAATAAGACGGTTATGAACTATTCGCTGAATGCCTTTATGCCCTGGGAAGGCTTCATCATTGCCTTTAATGGCACCAAAGGCCGTATGGAAGTGAAAGTCACGGAGCAATCCTACGTGAACTCCGGAGGAGACAAGGAGAAGGAAGGGGCGCTCAAGTCCAAACAGATCCGCGTTTTCCCGATCCATGCCGAGCCATATGATGTGGAGATTGAGGAGCAGTCCGGCGGTCATGGCGGCGGGGACCCGTTAATGCTGCGCGATATTTTCGACAAGCCGGTGGAGGACCGCTTCAAGCGGGCGGCCTCACATCTGGACGGCGCGTGGTCAATCATGACAGGCATCGCGGCGAACCGGTCGATACAGACAGGACAGCCCGTACGGATTAATGATTTGATCGGGCTTTAGGTGAGATAAGAGAGCGTTCGAAAAGCCCAAGTGACCAGTGGTGATTTTTCATTGGTCGCTTGGGCTTTTTACAGGAATGAAGCCAAACTAGTTCTTCCAAAATGCGAACGTGTGTGCTATTATTTCTGTGTGGCACATTGAAAACTGAATGTAGCGGACGGGTGTAAGAATCTCCTACTTCTGTAAGTTGTAAGCGTGTTCTACGACATGTTATAGTTAGCGAGTAAGCCAGAATTCACTTAAGGAGATGATAGCGACATGACAACAGATCATAAAGCAACCATTACGGTAGAAACTACAGTTGATGCACCAATGGAAAAAGTATGGGCTTATTGGACCGAGCCACAGCATATTACGGAGTGGTCTTTTGCTTCCGACGAATGGCATGCGCCCAAGGCTGAAAATGATGTAAGGACTGGCGGAGCCTTCCTTACACGAATGGAAGCGAAGGACGGAAGCTTTGGCTTTGATTTTAGCGGAGTGTATGATGAAGTGAGACCCCATGAATTGATTGCTTACACACTTGGTGATGGAAGAAAAGTCACAATTACTTTCAGTAATCAAGGGAACGGTACGAAGGTAGTTGAGGTTTTTGAGGCAGAAGGCGAGAATCCTATTGAAATGCAGCAAGCAGGCTGGCAGGCGTTTTTGGATAATTTCAAAAAATATTGTGAAGCTTCTTAAGCTCAACAGGAAACGAGGTCACCGTCCATTGCTGGGTAGCCTCGTTTTTTAATGTTCGAAACTTACGGTGACCATCCTCCGTATATGGTGCCTGAATACTCAGAAGTCTCCTGACTCTTCGAGATCGTCTAGCTCTTTCTCTAATACATAATTAATTAACCGCATTTTGAACCCTTTGTTCTGTTTGGCGGCTATTCTGTTCAAGCGTGCGATCAAGTCATTCCGGATGAGAAACGTCTGACGTGTATGGATATCCTCCACCCGTGGAGGTTTGCTCGCGGCAGTGTATACTTTGACACCTTTCTGGTTCTGTGGTCGTTTCTTTTCGGATGGTTCAGTGAAATGGTTCAGTGAAACGGTTTTATTTAACGATGAACGGTTTCTATCGATTGGCTGATCCGGTGGAGTATCCGTCAGAGTCTCGAATACAGGATCGGTCATGGAGAAAGAAAACAGTTCAAGATCAGCTAACGGTTGTTTTTTCCGCGGCATGCGCTAACACCTCTCTTACCATCTCCCCATACGGGGCGATAAAGCGATGCTTGGGTGTGGACAGAAAAGCCGGTCTTCGCTCATAAGCGACCGAATTGGCATATTGCATTGACTTCGGGATGACGGTGTCATACATATGTAACCCCTTGGAATGACAGTATTTTCGTGCCAGCGGCAGCATTTCCGAGTACAGGGCGGTGATGTCGTCCACCTTCATGGCCACGATGCCATCGATGATCAGTTCCGGGCGGTGCTTCTTCTGAAAATCCTGGATGACGTCGGCCATCTGGACCATCGCGGCCACCGCAAACGTCTCCGGCTCGATCGGGATCATGATCCGATCCGCAGCCCCGAGAACATTCCACATCAGCATCCCTATAGCGGAAGGCGTGTCGATAAAAATAAAATCGTATGGGTCCCGAATCTCCTCGAGTGAGCTTTTCAACAGATATAGTGGATCTGGGGAAGCATCAAAGGTGAGGGAGGCCATTCGTTGATTGGCAGGGATCAGATCGAGCCGCTCTATAAGCGGGATTTTGACGTCCTGGATGGGAACCTCTTCGGTCAGCGCATTATAAATGGTGTGCTTCAGTTGGGCAGGGGACTTCCCGAAAGCGATGGCCAAATTGCCTTTAGGGTCGGTGTCCACGAGCAACACACGAGCCTTCGGCAGCTTCTTAACCATGGCCGCTGCCAGATTGCTGATGAAGCTCGTTTTCCCTACACCGCCCTTATTGGTGACAACCGCATAAATAATACCCAAAGCGCATCCCTTCTTCCTGAATGGTGTATAGTTCCATTCTATGAAGATATGTTGCTATTCTTTCGGATATTTCAGGGAAATGTTTCAGTCTGGATGGGAGCCCCCTTCAGACGCATTGCCTGTGCTTTTTTTTCAGACCGATTGCACCCGGCAAATGGTTCAGCTTCGTACATAACATGGTTATCATTAAGCAAAAATCCTTAGGTAAGTTCATAACCAAGATCATCCTCATCATCCGGGCCCAAAACGATACAAACGAGTTCAAGCATACGTCCCGCATTAAACTACGTCGCGACTTAATATTAAGGGAGTTTTCAGCATGAGTGGAATTAAAAACAAGTTATTACTTAATTGGAAGGGTCAAAGTAAAAAAAACTATTTGGTTGGCACTCTTGAGAAACAACCCGAAAAATACATTTTTAGATACAACAAAGAGTTGATTGACGAGGCAAAAAAAGAGGGCTTTTCCCCTTTTGTCGGTTTAAGCGACGAAGAAAAGATCTACAGCAGTAATAAGTTGTTTTCTATTTTTGAGAGAAGAGTACCTAATTCAAATAGAGCCGTATTTAAGAAATTTCTTCAGGAAAATGAACTTGACGTTGATGAAGATGTTGGATGGGAATACTTGCGATTAACAAAAGGTAAATTAGCAACCGACAGCTTATCGTTTCAGCAACCAGCAATTTATAAATGTGATAAGGAGATTCTATCACTTAGTTTTGAGGTCGCGGGTTGGTCAGTTACCAAGGATAAGAATAAGCCACTTGATATCGATAAAGATGTTAAGCTACAAATTGATCATAAAAATGAGCATGACGAACAGGCTGTAGAGATTATTGATCCAGAGAACAACACGAGGATTGGCTTTATCCCAATACCGTTTAACAGTATTTTCCATTATATTTTGATCAATAATTTTAATGTAGTTGGTAGTGTTTACAATACGTTTAATGAGGATAATAGACCGAGTGTTTTGGTTGCTTCTCGTGTGCCACGTGAGGTTGTTGAACAACAAAAAAATTTACTGTATTTAATTGAATTTCAATAAAAGAGGGACGGCCCTCTTTTCAATTTTGTTAAACCAGAGATTGCGATTTCCGGTTGTTCTTTTTAAGTTGGGGGATACACAAAAGCAGCGGAGAGGACGAAGCAATTCCGGAAAAGCGGAGCGTTCACCTTTGGCCCGAAGGGTCAACAGTGATTGTAGGAATGCTTCGTTCTCGGAGCGTCTCCCCACGCACGAAAAGAGTACCCGGTCAAGAGCCTTTGAGGACACCCTTTTTTTATATGAAGGCATGAATAATATGCTAGGATATGTGGTTGCCCAGGAGCCAAGTCTGGACCCGGTGATGTAGTCAACCAGGGACTTTGCTAAGCCCGCATCTGAAAACGTCTATATGGTTACTTTATCCGCGAGCGCTCATGCAGGAAGTCAGATGGGGAGCCGCCAGTCATTTTTTTGAAAATACGATGAAAATACGTAGCATCCCGGTAGCCGAGGTACTCCGACACCTCCTGCACGGTAAGCCGCGATTCTGTCAGCATATACATAGCAGTCTTCATCCGGCGGTTGTGCACATATTCGCTGATCGTCTGGTTGGTGACACTGCGGAACAGGGAGGCTGCATAATTGGGTGTGCGCTGAATAACCTCGCCAAGCTCCTCCTTGGTCACCTTTTCCCGATAATGCGTCTGGATATACTGCTTCATCCGCTCCACATGTCTGTGCTTGTCATCGGCAATGATTCCTCGATCCCATTCCTGGTTGATGTATATTAACACCTCTGTCAGCAGCGCTTCCACCATGTGCTTGTAATACGACGGCTTATCCTCCCACTGATGAAGAATGCTCCGCAGCCGTTCGCGGACCAGCTCGTAGCAGCCCAGCTTCAGCTTCAATATTTTGGAACGGTCCAGCAGCGGCAGCCCTTCACCGGTACATGAATTATGGAAAAGAATCACATACTTGCTGTGGAACAGGGTAGGTATGCTTTTTCCATAATAGGCCAGCCGGGGCGGAATCAGCAGCATGTCGCCCTTGTTGACGATAACCTTCTGTCCTTCCACCCAATAGACACATTTGCCGTAAGTGACGAGGCATAGGGCATGACTGTTCGGATATGCAGCGCTCTCTGCGTACCAGTCCATCCCCTGATGATGCTGTACATCTGCAACTATGATCATACGACGCTCCCCATGATTGTACTATAGTCAATTTACTATACTATATTTCATAGTCTGACAGGAATGGAAACGCTACAATTAAGAAAAAACAGAGGAGATAGATCATCATGATGAAAACAAAAATTATTTGTACCATCGGCCCAGCAAGCGACTCGGTTCCAGTGCTGAAGGAGATGATTCAAGCAGGGATGACGGTGGCCCGCTTGAACATGGCACACGGGGAGCTGGACGAGCATGTGCAGCGTATGAAAAATGTGCGTCAAGCGGCGGCTGAGCTGGGGACGTTCGTGCCGATTATGATGGACATCAAGGGTCCTGAAGTGCGGATTGGCAAGCTGCAGGAGGCCTCCTGTGTGCTGAAAACCGGGGAAGAGCTGATTTTGACGACGGAAGAAATTCTGGGCGATGCCCAGCGTATCGGCGTGAACTATCCGGATTTGACCCGGGATGTCAACGAAGGAGACCGCGTTCTGATCGATGACGGCCTTATTGATCTGACGGTATCGGCTGTCGAAGGCACGGAAATCCGCTGCAAGGTTGTGAGTGGCGGTACGCTGAAGCCGCGCAAGGGTGTAAACCTGCCGGGCATCCATACCTCCCTTCCAGGTGTCACCGAGCGTGATGTGAAGCATATCGAGTTCGGCATTCAGAACCAAGTGGAGATTATTGCAGCCTCTTTTGTGCGTAAAGCAGAGGATATTCTGGAGATTCGCCGTATTCTGGAAAGCCATCATGCGGGACATGTCCAGATCATCTCCAAGATTGAAAATCAGGAAGGCATGGAGAATCTTGATGCGATTATCGAAGCCTCCGACGGCATTATGGTGGCGCGCGGCGACCTGGGTGTCGAGGTGCCAATTGAGACGGTGCCAATGCTGCAGAAGGAAATGATCGACAAGTGCAATCTGGCCGGCAAGCCGGTTGTCGTTGCCACGCATATGCTGGAATCGATGCAGGTGAATCCTCGTCCGACTCGGGCAGAGGTGAGCGACGTATTTAATGCGGTCGTTCAGGGCGCAGACGTCGTTATGCTGTCCGGGGAATCGGCCGCGGGTAAATATCCGGTTCCGTCGGTGAAGACGATGGCTTCCATTGCCAAGCAGGCGGAATCTATTATCGATTATCGGGAGCAGTTCAACAAGAAGAGAGCAGGGCAGGTCACCAATATTACCGAGATCATCAGCCAAAGCGCTGTAAGCTCATCACTGGAGCTGAAGGCCAAAGCGATTATTCTGGCAACCGAAAGCGGCTTTACCGCACGGATGATTTCCAAGTACCGCCCGGAGGCGCCCATCATTGCCGTTACCCAGCACCAAGAGGTACTGCCGAAAATCTGCCTGTTGTCCGGTATCATTCCGGTTCTGGGAGGCCAAATGACGACTACGGATGAAATGTTTGAAACAGCCACACGTAATGCCATCGAGACAGGATATATTTGCAAAGGGGACACCATCGTGCTGTCCGCCGGTGTGCCGATCGGTAAAACGGGCAATACGAATCTGATTAAGGTGCAGCAGGTATAACCCTTATTTCATATATCACTTTCATTGCGGGTCGTAAGCAGGAGCCATAATCGCAAGAAGGCACGGACCTTTTCCTTAAAGGTCCGTGCCTTCTTACTGTTTATATCCCGTGGACACTCCGTGTCACAATTTCAGTTAACTCTGCTTTTTGCGCTGCATATTGCTCCCATGTAATGCTGCCTTGAGCAAACCGCTGATTAAGCTGGGCCGTCAGCTCCGCCACCTGCAGGCGGATGGCCTGATCCAAATCAACGCCGCTCTCGCTAGCAATATCGGCCATTGTTTTACCGTCATACAATGCATTATATAATTCTTCGTCAGAGGAAAGACCCAGTACCTGAACAATATCTTCTTTAACAGCCTTTGTTTCCTGCTGTTTCGGCTTGACGGCTGTGCTCGCGGACGCTGTGCTGCTGCCCAAGGATTCGCCGATGGAAATGGCAATGGCCAGCGTGCTGAACATAATGATTCTTTTCAAATTCTTCATAAGTATCTCCTTCTTCTTTTTGACTGGAAGGGGCGGTTACATGTTGTATTGTAACCCTTCAATCTTAAACGCAGCTTAAAATAGGCTAAAAAAAACAGCCAGCAGGCTTAAAGGGGCCGAACTAAGGTTCAATGGGAGCAGCGAACAGGCCAGGTGGAGATTCATCCGCCGGCCATCGGGGGCCGGCAGCAAGAGGAGGATACGGATGAAGAATCTTTCACCAGTCTGTCCTTGAGTGCAAATGACCGGCTGGAGCGGTTTGGTTTTTGCGAAAAGAGTTATGTGAACGGCGCGATTAGCCGTGCAGAGCGGCCAAGGCCGCAGCCGCTTGTCTGGGATCTTCCGCGCCGGAGATGGCGGAGATGACGGATACTCCATCCGCTCCGGCGGCAAGTACGGGCGGTGCATTCCCGGGGGTGATGCCGCCGATGCCGACAAGCGGAATGTCGATTCCGAGACCGCGCAGCTCTTGGATCAGTCGTGTACCCTGAACAGTACGCGCATCGTGCTTCGACCGGGTCGGATACACGGGGCCAATGCCCAGATAGTCGGCTCCGTCGCGGATAGCGCGCCCGGCTTCTTCCAGGGTATGCGCGGATACGCCGACAATGGCTTTATAACCGAGCCTGTCCCGCAGCGAATCAGCCGGCGCGTCCTCCTGTCCGACATGGATGCCATCCGCACCTAGGGCAGCCGCCATATCTACATCGTCATTGACGATGAAAGGCACACCGCCTTCACGGCACACGGCTTGCAGCTCCCGAGCCAGCTCGTAAGCAGCTTGCCCGGTCAAGGCACCAGCTCCCTTCTCCCTGAATTGAAAAAGGGTGACCCCGCCAGCGATCGCTTCCCGCAGAACCGCAACAGGGCTTCTATCCGGGCAGTTGATGCTCCCCATAATGAAATACACAGCAAGCTGTCTGCGTACTGTATCCGGTTCGGGACGTTGATCGGAATAGCTGTTCATTCCATATCACCGCCAATCTTTGCAGCTTTAAGCCTGTAGGCAAAATGGTTGGTCGGCCCATGCCCTGCTCCAATGCCAAGGCTGTTCTCAATCGCGGCCTGGATAAAGTCCTTGGCGACACGCACCGCTTCAGTCACGGCGAGCCCGCTTGCGAGCCCGGCCGTGACCGCTGCGGAGTACGTGCAGCCGGTGCCATGTGTATGCACTGTATGAATACGCGGGCCATCAAATGCGGTAAATGCAGCGCCATCATACAACAGGTCTCTCGCCACAGCCCCGCTGGCGTGTCCGCCCTTCATAATGACCAGCTCCGGTCCCATGGCATGGATGCGCCGGGCCGCTTCCCGAATATCTTCGGCTCTGAGCAGCTTCATGCCTGTCAGCATTTCCGCCTCCGGCAGGTTCGGGGTAATGATCCGTGCGAGCGGAAGCAGGTCCCGGATCAGGGTGTGCACCGCGTCCGGCTTAAGCAGCGGCGCGCCGCCCTTGGCGACCATAACGGGATCGATGACGAGCTTGCTCCAGCCATAACGGGCGATCCTGTCTGCGGTCACGGCGATGATCTCCGCGCTATACAGCATGCCGGTCTTGACCGCATCCGGCGTGAGGTCTGCGCCGATCGAATCCAATTGGCTGCCCACTGCCTCCGGTGTGAGCGGGAAGACCGCCTGCACACCAAGTGTATTCTGTGCGGTGGCAGCCGTAAGCGCAGACATTCCGTACACGCCGAGCTCCTGAAAGGTTTTGAGATCCGCTTGAATGCCTGCGCCTCCACTACTGTCAGAGCCTGCGATGGTTAATGCTTTAGTTATGTTCATGTCGGTCACCCTGCGCTGTCCGGTACGGGCGTGATGGCTGACATCCGGTTCAATTGTTCTTCACCCGCCAGAGATAGTTGGTTCAGGAGCTCGATCTGAAAGCTGCCAGGTCCCTGGCCTTTCGTCCGGGCTGCTGCGATTTCTGCCGCGACGCCGTAGAAGGAGACGGCTTCGGCTGCTGCCTCAAGCCGCTGGTCGCCCGCTACGGCAAGGAATGCTGCTACGACGGAGCTGAGCAGGCAACCGGCGCCGGTCACCTTGGTGAGAATAGGGTCGCCATTGGCAATGAGAAAGGTCGTGGCTCCGTCGGTGACGATGTCCTCCTTGCCGGTGGCAATGACGATGCAGCTTAGCTTGTGGGCCGCTTGCCTGGCAAGCTGGATGGCATTACCCGCACCTTGGCCGGCATCCACGCCCTTGATCGCCCACGGCTCCCCGGCAACGTGTGCGATCTCGGCGGCGTTGCCGCGCAAAGCCGTGAGGCGCACGTCGGATACGAGCCGATGCGTGGTGGCTGTACGGTAAGGCGTGGCCCCCGCACCCACAGGGTCCAGGATGACGGGAATTCCATGTGCATTGGCAGCTTGCCCGGCCAGGGTCATGGCCTTAATGGAATGGGGATTTAAAGTGCCGATATTCAGCGAAACGGCCCCGGCCATGGCGGCGATATCGGCTACTTCCTCATGCGAATCGGCCATAAAAGGCGAAGCTCCCAGCGCCAGCAGCCCATTCGCCGTAAAATTTGTGACCACCATGTTGGTGATGTTGTGAATGAGGGGATTTTGCTCACGCACTTTAGTCAGAAAACGCATAACTCGATTCCTCCCTTTCTCATACAGACAAAAGACCCGCCCATTTCCAGAGGAAACGGACAGGTCTCACGAATACGATCCATAACAAGATCGATGGATGCCGCAGGACGGTTCGTCTCACTTTCCTCCGCTGGTATGGTCCAGATCAGGTTCAAAGGGTCCGAAGCGAAAGCTTCGTCTCAGCCGGAAAGGCTCCCCTAGTGATGAACAAGTCATTATTCAATTCATGTCTGCATAATACTATAAACAGGTTGATCAAGGCTTGTAAAGGCTCAAAAGTATGCGGTCTTTTCAAATGTGGGAAGCCATTTTTCTGAAGAAAGTATAATAAACGGCAAAGGCGGGAATGAATAAAGAAGTAAGTGTCTTTCCCTTTCACAAATGCAATGAAGAAATTGTTATTTCGCTGGTAATTGTATTCTGGATGTGCTATAATGAATTTATTGGAATACTAACCTGCATTCGCATATTGTAGAGGGTTATTATTTTAGATTAAGGGAGGATAACCTTGTACAATATGTGAATTTTTATTTTTTGAACAAAAATAGAAGTCATGTAAAAAATTATTTGGAGGTATTTCCATATGCAAACAGGAACAGTTAAATGGTTTAACGCAGAGAAAGGCTTTGGTTTCATCGAGGTTGAAGGCGGTAACGATGTATTCGTACACTTCAGCGCAATCCAAGGCGACGGCTTCAAAACTTTGGACGAAGGTCAACGCGTTGAGTTCAACGTAGTTGAAGGAAACCGTGGTCCACAAGCTGAGAACGTTGTAAAACTGTAATTCTGCCACGCTGCCCCGAACTTTAGTTTGGGGCTTTTCTTTTAGAGCAGCAACCACGAAAGGGCGGTCTTTTTTTATAGAGATGCGCCGTTTCTTATTGTGGCAGGGACAGATACCTTTATATCGCTTGACAATTCATGAGAAAAGAGGGGACGTTCATGTACAATTCACGCAAAAAACCAATGGAAGAGACTCCTGAGGAGATCACTACAATTTGGTCTTGCACCAGTGAAACGTGTAAAGGCTGGATGAGAGATAACTTTGCATTCTCCACTCAGCCGACCTGCTCTCTATGCGGTTCCGTGATGGAGAAAAGCGAGAAAAAGCTTGTCATACTTGTCAACAACAGCTTCGCCCCAAGCAAGAACAGTTGAGTTTACAGCCATTTTTTTATCAAGGCACCGGCCCAAGGCCGGTGCTTTTTCTTATGTGATGCAGGCTAAGAGGCATCAGGATCCTGCAAAATTTGCAGCAGCGTGCGGTTGAACAACTCCAGTTCATCATAAAAGACCGCATGACCACTCTGTTCGAAGCGGACTAGCTGTGACCCGCGAATGCCCTGCTGTAACTGGAGTGCTAACGGGAAGAGAGCGACTTGATCCAGCACTCCATGCAAAATCCAGGTTGGCTTCTGAATATGGGGAAGATCCGGACGCAAATCCTCATCCCTGAAGGTACGAGCGGCTGCGGTAGTGCCATGCAATGAAGCTTGCAGCCCAAGGCTTTGCGTCCATTCTCTGAAGCTCGGGCTGATCTGGCTGGCGAAAAAGCGCTGACCGAAATCATACAGCATTTGTGGTCTATCCTGGTAGGTCTGCTCAATCAGCTTCGTAACATCCGAGGGAAGCAAACCATAGGGGAAGTCTGGTCTGCGGGTTAGGGAGGGGGCGGCAGCATCCAGCAATATGAGCTGTGATATACCGTATCCTTGATGATGGTTCATATACCGGATCGCAATGGCTCCGCCAATGGAAAAGCCGACGAGCCTAACCCTCTGCAGGCCGAGCGTACGAATGATCGTAAGCACATCATCTGCCAGACGATCATAATGATAACCGTGCCATGGATGATCTGACAATCCGAAACCCCTCATATCCGGCAAAATGCAGCGAAACCCGTGAGTTGGAAGCTGGGAGCTTTGATATTCATACATCCGATGATTCAGCGGCCAGCCGTGCAGCATAAGCACAGGAGGCCCCGCCCCTATATCTTCAACAAACACTTTGACATTCGGCTCTACCGCGATGTAACGACCCATAAATTTCCGCCCTTCTTTCAAAACATGTTCTTCTATGAGCATATGTCGGTGAGTGCCCCCGCAGACGACAAAAAAACTGTCCGTCAGAGTCTTCTCGGATGGACAGCTTTCATCATTTTATATATGAGGTTTGTTCGTCAGGCGTAGCTGGTAAATTTGAGTGATAATCTCATCCTCTATACGCTGATTCCATTCACGCACCATACGGGGCATCAGGAACAGATCCACGATCACCCACACCGTCAGCGCCCCGCCGAACAGTACCAGGAGGATTCCTGACAGCATCATGAACGGCCCGCCTTCTACTTCCACTGTAACAGAGAACACGATGTAAAAAATAAATGCCAGAATGAACAGAATCAACTGCGCAACAGCCGTGGCAATCCGTTTCAGATAAAAACGGTGTACTCCCAAATGGCCGCCGATTAGCATGATGTAGGCGAGAGCCAGCGATTTTTCCGTATCCCGCATGGCCGAATTCAAAATCAGCATTTCATTGACGGTTAACTGGTCTTTGGTCAGCTTCATCAGAATACCACGTTGTTTTCAAAGGATCTTCTGGATGTGATCTCATGGATCAGCCGATCCTCTACTTTATCGTTATGATCTTTAACCCAAGTGTGCAGGAGGAACGCATCTACAATCCACCAGATGGAGGTGACAATCATTCCGACCAGGGTGATCGAAAGAATCAGTTGTGCAACTGCGCTTCCGGTTCTCTTCATGTAAAATCGGTGTCCCCCAAACATGCCTAGGAAATACCAAAGTACATAAGCGACGACCATATTTTTGCCTTGTGCCTTCACTTCGGATTCCAGCAGCATCAGCTCTCTGGTATCCAACTGACTTTTTCTGGCAATATTGTAGTTCAATGGACATGCCTCCCGATGATTTGACAGGTAAAAACATGTTTATCGTATCAGATTTTGAGTGGGGTGACGAGGGGGAGTTGCGTCTTTCTTTAACTCCTGATCCATTCCTTACTCTTTGTGGCATAATGGACAGTTTGACTTAGGGGTTAGGGGTGGTTTTTTGACTTGTTGTCTAATGAACAGCAGCCATAGTGTCTGTAGAATGTAAATAAAATACACATAAGCCGGTAGAGAGGGGAGGTAAAATACCATGAATGTGACGGGAACTCAACTGGAAATTGTGATGAATGAAGTGACTATGCGGTACAGGGTGGAGCATGGCGATGTGCTGGCGCTGCAGCAGGTGAGTCTGAGTATTGCAAAAGGAGAATTTGTCTCTCTGCTTGGACCGTCGGGATGCGGAAAAACGACGCTGCTGCGCCTGATGGCCGATCTGCTGCAGCCGACAGCGGGGGAGGTGAAGGTTGCGGGCGGAAGCGCGGGTGCCGCGAGATTGGCGCATAAGTACGGCATCGTGTTTCAAAGTCCGGTTCTGTATGACTGGCGCAAGGTGCGGGACAATGTCGCTCTTCCCTTGGAAATGATGAAGGTCGGTAAGGTGGAGCGTATGCGAAAAGCTGATGAGCTGCTTGAACTGGTCGGACTTCACGATTTTGGGAACAAGTACCCGTGGCAGCTCAGCGGTGGCATGCAGCAGCGTGTGGCGATTGCGCGGGCGCTGTCGATCGAGCCTGAAATTTTGCTGATGGATGAACCCTTCTCCGCACTGGATGAATTCTCTCGTGAACGGCTAAATGAAGAGCTGCTGAACATCTGGGCGCAGGTGGGTAATACGGTGGTATTTGTCACGCACAGCATTGCAGAGGCGGTCTTTCTGTCTGACAAGGTGTTCGTGCTGTCTCCCCATCCCGGCAGGCTGTCGGCGGTGGTGGATATTCCGCTGTCTCGCCCGCGCACGTCTGAAATGCGCAGTCAGCCCGCTTTTTTCGAGCTGATTACCCATATCAGGGAGCAGTTTGAAGGAGGAGAGTCGCTATGAAGGGAAGGGCTGTACTGATACGCTCGAAAATGCTGCCGCTGCTGCTGTGGGTGCTGCTCCTGCTCATGCTGTGGGAAGCACTGTCGTGGATGCTGCTTCATCTGCTCCAGGTTCCGCTAGCTCAATCCAAGCTGCCTTATCTTCATGAGCTGGCTTCCACATTTATAACTTATCGCGGCACATTGCTGCAGGAAGGTGCCGTAACATGGGTCAACGCGGGAATGGGCTTCGTGCTGGGCGCTGCTGCGGGGGTTGTGCTGGCGCTGCTGATGAGCCTGTCCAGATGGATGGAATACGCCGCTCTTCCCTATGCCGTCGCTTCGCAAATGATCCCCGTGCTGGGGCTTGCGCCCATTATATACGGCATCGTGCGCGACGAAGAGATTGCCCGCGTACTGATCTCCGGATATATTACCTTCTTCCCTGTGGCCATCAATATGCTGCGCGGGCTGCGCAGTGTATCTCTCTCCCAGCTTGAGCTAATGGCATCCTGCGCCGCCAAGCCGTGGCAGATATATTGGAGGCTTCGTCTGCCGGCCTCGCTGCCTGCTCTGTTCAGCGGACTGAAGATTGCCGCACCGCTCGCGGTCACCGGGGCTATTCTTGTCGAGCTGATGGGGGCACGGCATGGCATCGGCGTCCTGATGCTGCGTAACCTGTATTATGGCTCCTCCCATGTCTACATGTTCTGGTGCACTGTCATCTTCAGCGCCCTGCTCGGCATTATGAGCTATCTGCTGATTGGTCTGATTGAACGGGCAGTGGCCCCGTGGCAGCCGGAATTCCGCAGCCGTGGAGGTGAGAAGGAATGAAGAATAACTCTCTGCCCGAGCCTTCCTTGATCGCCGTTCGTCCGGGTGCTGAAAGGGCTGCATCCGCAAATTTGGATCAGATGGATTCACCGGGGCGTGGGCGTTTCGGCACGGAAGCTTCCGGCTCCGGGGCACGGAAACGGCTGGAAGCTCTCCTGAGAACGCTTGTACCATTGCTGGCGGGAGTCGTGGTGATTGGGCTCTGGCAGGCCGGTGCATTGCACAGCTTGTTTCGATTGCGGACCTACCAGCTTCCGCTGCCCTCTGCCATCCTGGGAGCGGTGTGGGAGAACGCCTCGCTGCTGCTCGATTACACCGTCTATACATTAGCAGAGGCTCTGCTCGGCATGCTGGCGGGTTCGGCTCTGGGTTTTATCATTGCGCTTGTTGCGACAGTCTGGCCGAAATGGGGAGGCGGCGGCGTTTTGCTTACCGCCGCTCTGAATGCGGTGCCGATTGTAGCCTTGGCTCCGATGATGAATCTGTGGTTTGGCGACGGGATTGGCTCGCGCATCGCCATCGTTGCTGTGACCACGATGGCGGCTATGGCCGTGAATGCTCATAAAGGCATGAATGCGGTAGATCCGTTGCTGCTTGATCTCATGAAGGCCAATGCGGCCGGGAAATGGGCGGTATTCCGGTACGTGAGGCTGCAGAGCTGCTTACCCTATGTTTTCGCTGCCATCAAGGTGAACACCACGGCTGCCATGATCGGGGCGATTGTCGGAGAATTCTTTTATTCGTCCAAAGGCCTGGGGTATCTGCTCTCCAACTCAATTAAGGTGGCGAAAATGCCCTTAGGCTGGTCCTGTATCGTGGCTGCCGCTGCTGCGGGCATGCTCTTCTACCTGCTGGCCGACAGGCTGGAAAAGGTATGTATCCGCTGGCATCCGTCGCAGCGCGGCTGAAGTGAAGCATGCCGCTGTGTATTCCATGGATAGAGAGCTATTTAAAGGGGGGAAACCGATGAAGAACAAACGTAAATACGCACGCGGTTCACTGGCTGCGGCCATGGTTCTGCTGCTTGTATCGGTTCTGGCAGGCTGCGGCAGTGGAGAGAGCGCAGGGGAAGAAGGGGCGGCGGAAGGCACGGACGGCGGCGGGGCTGTTGCGGAAGTGCGGCTGCAGCTCAAATGGGTGCCGCAGGCGCAGTTTGCGGGTTATTTTGTGGCTCAGGAGCAGGGTTTCTATGAAGAAGAAGGGCTGGCGGTGGATATCATCCCCGGCGGGCCGGACATCGTGCCGGAGCAGCAGGTGGCGAACGGGGCCGCCACGATCGGGGTGGACTGGGTAGCCAGCCTGTTGGCTCACCAGGAGCAGGGGCTGCCCCTTGTTGAAATCGCACAGGTGTTCCAGAAGAGCGGTCTGGTGCTGGTATCCAAGAAGGAGGCTGGTATAGATACGGCTGCCGCCTTGAAGGGCAAGAAGGTCGGCAACTGGATGGGAGGCAATGAATTTGAGGTGCTGGCTTTGTTCGATAAGTATGGTCTTGACCCGAATACAGATCTGGAGTTTACGAAGCAGGGCTTCACTATGGATCAACTGCTGTCCGGGGAAATGGATGCCGCCTCGGCCATGACCTACAACGAATACCAGATTGTGCTGGAGCAGGGGATCCCCGCTTCCGATCTGAATGTGATCGATATGAATGAGGAAGGGGTGGCGATGCTGGAGGATAACCTGTTCGCCAACCGGGATTGGCTGGAGGCGAACAAGGAGACGGCTGCAAAGTTCGTCCGCGCTTCCCTGAAGGGCTGGCAGTATGCTATCGACAACCCCGAGGAAGCGGTGGATATGGTGATGAAGCAGACGGAGGACGGCAGCACATCACGAGATCACCAGCTCAAAATGCTGGAGGAAGTGGCAAAGCTGATTTTGCCTGAAGGAATGGATAAGGCCGACATCGGCCGAATTGACGCGGATATGTTCAAGCAGACGGCGGATATTGCGCATCAGTTTGGCGTTATTACACAGCCGGCGGACCTGAAGAACGCCTATACGACGGAAATTCTGGAGATGGCCGCCAAGCAGTAGAGTGCTAGTCTAGTAGCGAGGAGGGAGAAGGATGGATAAAGTGGTCATCGGCCTGATTCAGGCCGAGCATCCCCTTCATGGGGATGAGTCGGTCGAGGCTCATAAGGAAGCGGCGGTTGAGCGGCATGTCGAGCTGGTGCGGGAGGCGAAGCAGCGAGGTGCGCAGATCGTCTGCCTGCAGGAGATCTTTTACGGGCCTTATTTCTGTGCCGAGCAGACCCTGAAATGGTATGACGCCGCAGAGCCGATCCCTGACGGGCCGACCGTCATGCGGTTCCGGGAGCTGGCAGCAGAGCTGGGAGTGGTGATTGTGCTTCCGATCTATGAGCGGGAGGGGATCGCCACCTACTATAATACGGCCGCCGTCATTGACGCAGACGGTTCGTATCTCGGCAAATACCGCAAGCATCATATCCCGCATGTAGGGGCGGGCGAGGGCGGTACGGGCTTCTGGGAAAAGTATTACTTCAAGCCGGGTAATATGGGATACCCCGTATTTGATACGGCTTACGCCAAGCTCGGCGTCTACATTTGTTACGACCGTCATTTTCCGGAGGGGGCGCGCATGCTCGGGCTGAATGGAGCTGAAATTGTGTTCAATCCCTCGGCAACGGTAGCAGGAACGTCGGAGTACCTGTGGAAGCTGGAGCAGCCGGCGCACGCGGTGGCGAACGGGTATTATGTGGCGGCGATCAACCGTGTTGGGCTTGAGGCGCCGTGGAATATGGGCGAATTTTACGGCCAGTCCTATCTGGTGGACCCGCGCGGCAATTTCGTGGCGATCGGGAGCCGGGATCGGACGGAGGTTGTGATCGCTGAAATGGATAAAAAAATGATCCGCGAGGTGCGGGAGAGCTGGCAGTTTTACCGTGACCGCCGGCCTGAGACCTACGGGGAGCTGGCGAGCTTGTGAAGGGGGAGAACACTGTTGATAGAGCTCACGAATGAATCGAATGAATCGAACGAGGCGAATGAAGCGCAGCAGGCGGTTGAGAAGGACCGGCGTTATCTCTGGCATAATATTTTGCCGTACAGCAAGAACCATAAGCCGATGATTGGAGTGAAGGGCTCTGGGTCCTGGGTGACGGATATGGAAGGAAATCGGTATTTGGACGCCATGTCCGGCATGTGGTGCGTCAATGCGGGCTATGGTCGTTTGGAGCTGGCGCAGGCGGCTTATGAGCAGCTTGCGGAGCTGTCTTATTTTCCACTGACCCAAAGCCATCTCCCGGCCATACGTCTTGCGGAGAAGCTGAACGAATGGCTGGAAGGGGAGTATGTGATCTTCTTCTCCAACAGCGGCTCCGAGGCCAATGAAGCGGCGTTCAAAATATCCCGCCAATACCAGCAGCAGATCGGCCAGCACCACCGTTACAAGTTTATTTCGCGTTACCGGGGTTATCACGGCAGCTCGCTCGGTGCGCTCTCGGCGACAGGTCAGGCGCAGCGCAAATATAAATATGAACCGCTCGGGTCCGGCTTTCTTCATGTCCGTCCGCCGGACGGGTACCGCCGCCCGGCAGGGCTTAGTCTGACGGCGTTTAATGAGCAGTGTGCGCAGGCTATTGAGGATACGATCATCTGGGAAGGCGCGGAAACGGTGGCCGCTGTCATCATGGAGCCGGTCATTACGGGCGGCGGCATTATCGTGCCCGAGCCTGTGTACGTGGAAATGGTCCGCGACATCTGCACCAGGCACGGTGTTCTGCTTATCATCGATGAGGTCATCTGCGGCTTTGGCCGCTCGGGCAGGAAGTTCGGGCATCAAAATTTCGGCATTAAGCCGGATATGGTCACGATGGCCAAGGGACTGACGAGCGGTTATCTTCCGCTCTCAGCCACGGCGGTCCGCAAGGACATTTATGACGCGTTCAAGGACGAGGATCTGTACGGGCATTTCCGCCACGTCAACACCTTCGGAGGCAATCCGGCCGCCTGTGCACTGGCCCTGCGCAACCTGGAGATTATGGAGCAGGAGCAGTTGGTGGAGCGTTCGCGGGTGCTGGGTGAGCGGCTGATGGCCGGACTCGCCGGCCTGGCGGAGCATCCGCTCGTCGGTGATATCCGGGGCTTCGGCTTCATGGCGGGCATAGAGCTGGTTGAGGATAAAGCAAGCAAGCAGCCGGCTCCGCTTGCCGTGATGACGGAAATGATTAGTCGCTGCAAAAAAGCCGGCCTGATTATCGGGAAAAACGGGGATACGGTTGCCGGGTACAATAATGTGCTGACCTTGGCGCCGCCGCTGTCCTCGACGGACGAGGATCTTGAATTTATCCTCACTACACTGACGAAGGTGATGCAGGAATACACCGGCTGAGCGGCACTCACCCCTGAGCGGAAGAGGGCCTTCGCGGGTTTTGCGGCTTGTCGGGATAGAGCAGTTGATAGGCGCGGAGGGCCACCTGGATGGAAATCCGGTTCTCCGGCTGCATGAAATCCTTGCCGAGCAGCTCCGTTATTTTTTCGAGACGGTAATATAGGGATTGTCTCACGATGAACAGCTTGCGCGCAGCGATTTGCTTGGCGCCGTCATGATCCAGATAGACGCGCAGTGTGAGCAGCAATTCGCTGCCTTTGGCTTCGTCATAGCTGATGATCGGCCCCAGATAGGTTTGGACAAAGGTTTGCAGCGTGGTGCCGTCATTCAGATTCAGGAGAAGCTGGAAAACGCCGAGGTCTTCGTAGAACAGAACGGGTTGGCGATAGCACGTATACAGCGTCAGAGCCTGCATGGCTTCCTGGCAGGCAGAGGGGGCTTCCTGCAGATGTTCATGCGGGCGGCTGATCCCAGCGGTCAGGCTCAGAGGCTTCAGCCGCTCGCCAGGCCGCTGCTTCTGCAGGGAGAGCAGCGCTAACTCCAATCTTTCCTTGGATGGAGCGCTGTGGGACTGCAGGTCAAACACAAGAACGGCCAGCTTGCTGTGGCTGATACTGATCACGGGATGGAAATGAACTCGTTCAAGGACCGAACGCACGACAAGGGACAGGTGAAGTCCGTCCGCTTCATAATCCCGGTTCAGGTGGAGTTCAGGCGTGCCGGAAGGGCTGTTAGGGAGCGGTTCGTCATCCAGCTCAAGCAGGCAGACCCGGTAAGGCTGCCTATGGAGCATCTCGAACTCCGGGCCGATCAGCCGCTTCAACTGCCGTTCATCCGGCGGATTGCCCTGCAGAAGATCTTCCAGCCACGAGCTTCTGGCGAACAGCGTCCGTTCCTCCATCGTGCGGGAGCGGAGCAGTTCCTGGGAGATGGCAAGTGAGGCGGAATCCAGCAGCCTGGTTTCGTGCGGCAGCGGCTGATTCACGCCAATGATGGCGAGGTGAGCCCACACCTGTCCCAACGCCCCAACGGGCTTGACGGCGGCCCATGTAAGCTCTCTCGGATTTTGTACCGAGGGCGGGGCAATCTGGACGATGGATACGGTCTCGACGGATCTATCCTCAGATGGGTTATGGAGCTCCTCTTGTGAAGGGATAACGCCCATCCATTGCTGCAACTGAGCTTGGTCAACGGGCGGGCAGCAGATCACTCTGCCCTCGGCGGGTGCGTATACAATGGGACGGCCCACGCTTTCATGCAGCAGTTGCAGCACTTTGTGCGTGCTTTGCGGCATCAGGGTCAGCCGCTGAAATTCGCGGGAGATTACCTCCGATTCCTGCAGTTGCTTATGGTGCAGATGTACGAGCAGGGAATGCAGATCCAGCGTAATGTCTACAAAACGGATGGTCTTGGCAAATACAATCAAGGGGAAGTTGTGCAGATCGGCATGCCCTTGCATGTCCTCCGGAATGGAGTCCAACCGCGAGCCTAGCTCAATACAGAGGCAGGCTGCACGCCGCTGAATCAGACTGTCGAGAAAGGCGATGGGAGAGCTTCCTTCCTGCTGCATACCCATCCCGGTCGTCAGAATCATTTCGCCGCCATGAATCAGTGTGTCAAAATCACAGGTTTCCAAAATGTGAACCCACCGGATCGGCCTTGCCAGTCCGCCGAAGCCTGCGACGACGCGCGCCTCGCGGAAAATGGGCCTTTGTATCGCTTCCTCAACCGTGCATAAATATCCCCGTTCCAAGATCGGCACCCCGCTTTCCGTATCATTAACCAGGTCTTGCAGATCAAGCGCGTACTCATCTTGCAATAAAAATAAGAGGTTTTTTTACAGATTGTCTAATGCGCAGGGTCAGCTTCGGTATTATAGTTGGATTATATCATGTTAGTATATTTGACTGATAATAGGAATAAAAATTTCATTGAGTATCGGGAGAAGCGAGCTGGCTAGAAAATAACGCCCGAACTTCTTGTCTGTTAAACAATTATGTCATCATTCGGATTATATTCATGTCATTTATCATAACTTGAGAACAGGAGGGACAGCATGGAGATTACTATCCGCAGTGAACGGATTCTGCAGCGCATCGATGCTTTGGCTCAGATCGGAAAAATCAGCGAGACAGGGGTATGCCGCCTCGCATTGTCGCCGGAAGACCGCGAGGCGGTGTTGGTGGTGGAGGGCTGGATGAAGGAAGCGGGGCTGACAACGCGGATCGATGCCTTCGGCAACCTGATCGGCAGGCTGGAAGGCTCTGATCCGCTTGCCCCTGCTGTCATGCTGGGTTCGCATATTGATACCCAGCCTTATGCCGGCAGGTTTGACGGCATTATCGGCGTGATCGGCGCTATTGAAACGGTGCAGCGATTTCGGGAAACCGGGTTTGTGCCGGCTGTTCCTGTGGAAGTGGTGTCGTTCTGCGACGAAGAAGGGTGCAGGTTCAATAAAGGGCTGTTCGGCGTGCGGGGGATGCTCGGCAGGTTGGAGGAAGGAGAGCTTGAACGGACGGACCGGAATGGTGTAACCCGCCGAGAGGCGCTTCTGGCCTTCGGGGGCAGCCCGGATGCCTTCGCGGAAAGTGAATACAAGCCCGGCGCTGTCGGAGCCTATCTGGAGCTTCACATTGAGCAGGGGCCAGTGCTGGAGGCGATGGATCGTCCGGTAGGTATCGTCACAGGTATCTCGGGTCCGATCTGGTGGACGGTGACGATGAGCGGATTCGCGGGGCATGCCGGCTCTGTGCCCATGTCGATGCGCTGTGATGCGCTGGTCGGGGCGGCCAGGGTCATTACGGGGCTGAAGGAGCTGGCTTCCCGGGAAGAGGGAGCGCCTACGGTTGGAACTGTCGGCTCCTTGCAGGTATTTCCGGATTCGCGCAACATCATTCCTGAGTGGGTTCAGTTCACCGTGGATTTGCGGGATATTGACAAGGAGCGGCGGGACCGCCTGGAAGCCGAGCTGCGGGCGCTGATTGCCGAGGCGGCCGAGGAGAACGGACTCACCTATGAAATTCGGGAAGATACAGTAAGCGACCCCCGCTACTGCGCGGAGCGGATCATGAACGTCATCAGCGAAGCGGCGGACGGCATAGGGCTGAAGGATACGCCCAAGCTGATGAGCGGGCCGTTTCATGATGCGATGGAAATGTCCCGCTACTGTGATTACGGTATGATTTTCGTCCGCAGCAAGGACGGCATCAGCCACAATCCAGCGGAATACTCCAGTCCGGGTGATATTGCCGCTGGGACAGAGCTGCTGTATAGGACGGCGCTTGTGCTCTGCGGCAGAGCTGCTTCGCAGCATCCGGGCATGGAAGCACACTCATCATTGAAGGAGGCGTGAACGCATGGATCCATTCAGCCGCAATTTTGCAGAAATGCCGGGACTGACCGCAAGAGGAGCAATGGAGGAGTCCAACCGCTGCTTATATTGCTATGACGCTCCTTGTATTCAGGCTTGCCCGACGGGCATTAACATTCCGTCTTTTATCAAGCGTATCGCAACAGGCAATTTGGCTGGAGCGGCCCATACCATTATGGAATCGAATCCCGTCGGGGCGAGCTGTGCAAGAGTATGCCCAACGGAAGAGCTGTGCGAAGGAGCATGTGTGCTGAACGCCACGTCGGAGCCGATCGCGATTGGCCTGCTTCAGCGTTACGCCACAGACTGGGCTATGGCAGACGGGCGGCGGATGTTTAAGCCGGGGGCTCCCACTGGAATCCGGGTGGCGGTTATCGGCGGCGGTCCGGCGGGGCTGTCGGCGGCAAGGGAGCTGGCCCGGGGCGGATATGAAGTTACAGTGTACGAGGAGCGGCCGTTTGCGGGCGGACTGAACACCTATGGCATCGTATCCTTCCGGCTTCCGCAGCAGATATCGCTGTGGGAGGTCGAGCAGGTGAAGGAGCTTGGCGTGAATATCCGCACCGGGACCAAGGTCGGGCGCGATATTGCCGCAGACCGGCTGCTGGCGGAGTATGATGCGGTGGTGCTGGCTGCCGGCATGGGTTATGTGCCGCCACTTGGGCTGGAAGGCGAGCAACTGGAGGGTGTGTATGATGCCATAGAGCTGGTGGAGAGCACCAAGGAGGGAGTGCCGCCTTGTAGCTTTGCGGGCAAACGGGTGGCGGTGATCGGTGCTGGCAATACAGCGATTGATGCGGCGACCACTGCGATGAGGCTGGGGGCCGGGAATGTCAAAATCGTGTACCGCCGAACCAAGGAGGAAATGACGGCTTACAATTTTGAGTACCGGTTCGCCAAGCAAGAGGGGGTTGAATTTGAATGGCTGACGTCCCCTGCCCGGATTATCGGGGATGATGCGGGCAGGGTTGCTTCGCTGGAGTGCGTCAGAATGGAGCTGACCGGGGAGCGCGGAAAAGACGGTAGACCTGTGCCTGCTCCGGTTGCGGATTCGCTGCATCGGATTGCGGTGGACGTGGTCATATCGGCCATTGGCCAGCAGCGGAGAACGGGCTTGATCGATATGCTGGGTCTTCAGCATGCACGGGGTGTCGTTGAGATTGATCCTGTCACGCGCCGCACATCCAATCCCAAGGTCTATGCCGCCGGGGATATTATTTTCGGTGCAGGCCAGGGGGAAGCGATGGTTGTGTCTGCGGCAGAGCAAGGGAAGCAGGCGGCCTATGCCATTATAAATGAAATGGCTGGGCAGTCAGGAGCCGTGCGTCCTGCCTGACTCCGATAACATGTTCATTGCCCATCAGGACGAAAGCGGCGATCAACGCCGTTCAATATGTCTTATCCAGGAGGGATTTCACATGGCGGATTTAAGCATCAATCTTGCAGGCATTCAGGCCCCGAATCCGTTCTGGCTGGCTTCGGCACCGCCGACCAATACCGGCTATCAGGTGCAGCGGGCCTTTGAGGCCGGATGGGGCGGCGCGGTCTGGAAAACACTCGGGGAGCCGATTATCAACACCTCGTCACGGTTCGCTGCTGTTCATTTTAACGGCCAGCGAGTGGCTGGATTTAACAATATCGAGCTAATTACGGACCGGCCGCTTGAGGTCAACCTGAAGGAGATTGCGGAGACGAAGAAGCGGTTTCCCGACCGGGCGCTTGTCGCCTCGCTGATGGTGGAGCCGGTGCGTGAGAAGTGGCATGAAATTGTGAAAAGGGTGGAGGCCGTCGGTGTCGATGGTCTGGAGCTGAATTTCGGATGTCCGCACGGCATGGCGGAAAGGGGCATGGGTGCCGCTTCCGGGCAGCAGCCGGATCTGGTGGAAGTGCAGACTTACTGGGTCAAGGAAGTGGCGGAGACCCCGGTCATTGTGAAGCTGACACCGAACATTACCGATATCACGGTCGTGGCGCGGCATGCCGTTCGGGGAGGTGCCGACGCGGTCAGCATGATCAATACCATCAACAGTCTGGCAGGCGTGGACATTCATACCTGGAACACCATTCCCCATGTCGGGGGTAAAGGAGCCCATGGCGGGTACTGCGGCCCGGCGGTAAAGCCGATTGCGCTGAATATGGTGGCCGAATGCGCCCGCAAGGCGGAGATTGGGGTGCCTATATCCGGTATGGGCGGCGTGTCGAGCTGGCAGGATGCCGTGGAATTTATGCTGATGGGCGCGACCGGCGTCCAGGTGTGTACGGCGGCGATGCATCACGGCTTCCGGATCGTGGAGGAGATGATCGACGGGCTGAATCGCTATCTGGACGACAAAGGCATCACATCAGTGATGGAGCTGGTGGGCAAGTCTGTTCCGCGCTACTCCGATTGGGGGGACCTGGATCTCAATTATCAGGTGACGGCCCGCATCAACCAGGATCACTGCATTCACTGCAATAAATGCCATATTGCCTGTGAGGACACCTCCCATCAGTGCATCGATCTGCTGACCGATGACCTCGGTCAATCCTATGTCCAGGTGCGTGAAGAAGACTGTGTCGGCTGCAATCTCTGCTCCATTGTCTGTCCGGCCGAGGGGGCCATCGACATGATTGAAGTGGGCAGCGGGCTTGAGCCGATGACCTGGAATGAGCGCCAGCGGCTGCTGGGGGCATTGCATACGAACTCATCTGAAGCGGGGGTGCTGTGAGATGAAAAAGCTGATCCGAAACGGGACAATTGTAACGGCGGCGGATACGTACGAGGCTGATATTCTCATTGAACATGAAAAAATCAGCCGTATCGGCAAAGGCTTGGAAGAAGCCGGGGCGGAAGTGATTGATGCAGCGGGCTGTTATGTCTTTCCGGGAGGCATAGATCCTCATACGCATCTGGATATGCCGTTTGGCGGGACGGTCACGGCGGATGATTTCGCAACGGGAACGATGGCGGCTGCGTATGGCGGGACCACCACGATCATCGATTTCTGCCTGACGAACAAGGAGCAGCCGCTTGCCGCAGCGGTGCAAACCTGGCACGCGAAGTCGCGTGGCAAGGCGGTTATCGACTACGGCTTTCATCTGATGGTCTCCGAGCTGAACGACAAGGTGCTGGCAGAGCTGCCGTCGATCATGGAGGAAGAGGGCATTACTTCACTTAAAGTGTTCATGGCCTATAAAAATACGTTCCAGGCCGATGACGGAACATTATATCAAACGCTGTGCGCCGCACGCGAGCACGGTGCGCTTGTGATGGTGCATGCGGAAAACGGTGACGTGATTGATGTCCTCGTCGGCGAGGCGCTCGCTGCCGGTCGTACAGACCCGATCCACCATGCGCTCACGCGCCCGCCGGAGCTGGAAGGGGAGGCTACAGGGCGGGCGGCATACCTGACGGAGCTGGCCGATTCCCAGCTATACGTCGTTCATGTGACCTGTGCCGAGGCGGTGGGGAAAATACAGGAGGCGCGCAAAAAGGGGCTGCGGGTGTTCGGAGAAACCTGTCCGCAGTATCTGCTGCTGGACCAGACGGCTTTGGAGAAGCCGGACTTTGAAGGAGCGAAATATGTATGGTCTCCTCCGCTGCGTGAAGCGTGGAACCAGGATGTGCTGTGGAACGCTCTGTCCTCCGGTAGTCTGCAGACGATTGGCTCAGATCAATGCTCGTTTGATTTCATTGGCCAGAAGGAGCTCGGGAGAGGGGATTTTTCCAAAATACCGAACGGTGGCCCGACGATTGAGGACCGGTTCAGCCTGTTATATTCCGAAGGCGTATGTAAAGGGAGAATTACCCTCAATCAATTTGTGGATATGATCTCAACGGCAAGCGCCAGACTCTTCGGCCTATTCCCGCGCAAAGGCACGATTGCTGTGGGAAGTGATGCCGACCTCGTTATTTTTGACCCTTATGGTGAACGGGTGATCTCGTCACAGACACATCATATGAAGGTGGACTACAGTGCCTTTGAAGGCATGAGAATCACGGGTGAGCCCGTGTCCGTGCTAGTGCGCGGAGAGTTTGTCATTCGTAATAAGGAATTTGTGGGGATGCCCGGATCAGGTCAATATCTGAAGCGCAGTCGGTTTGGGGGGCTGGCGAAGCCGCCGCTGCCTGTGGTCAGCAAAGAAGGAGTCCTGTGAGATGTCAGCTTATGAGCTGTATGCAGCCGAGAAGCTGGAGCTGGATGGGTTGGTTGAATCAGGCTACCAAATCCGTTCTGTGCAGGAGGGATTGGATGGTGCGGACGTCCGCCTGGTGCATCCCGGTTTGCCAGAGGGAGAGGCCAGCCTGCGGCTGTTGACGGCGGATGCCCGCAAATATTTGACGGTTCTGCTCCTGAGGGAACGAAGGCCCTAAACATATGAAAGAAGCTGTTCGCAGCCCGCTCCTGCTTGCGAAACAGCTTCTTTTTCTTATGATAAGAGGGAGTTGAGAAAAGAGCCGTTGTTACTCCGACTGTTCTGTTCTGGCAGGCTTCTCAGGGTGCTCGCCATTCACCATCTGGGTAACCCGGTCTTCCAGAGCAGCCTTGCGTTCCTCATACTGCTCATCTGTCAGCTTTCCTTCCTCAAGCTGTGTGCCCAGCTTCTCGGTCATGGAGGATACCAACAGATCAACGACTTCATTTACGTCCACATTCTGCTCTTCCGCGATGTCAGCTAGAGAGGAGCCCTCCTTGATGGCCGCCTTCAGCTCGTCTGCGGTCAGGCTGAGCAGAGAGGTCAGCTCCTTGTTGTCTCCGAACATGCCGCCGCCCATCATACCACCGCCCATCATGCCGCCACGGCCTTGACCCATGCCGAAGCCGCCTTTGCTCTCCAGCATTTTGACGGCCATGTCGGCAAAGTCAGGAGTCTTGGCATCCTGTGATTCTTCGTCGGTGCTGTCCTCGTCAGAATCCTCTTTGGTCCGGCGGGGCGCTGTCATGTTATCCTCCAGCCATGCTTCCAGATTGGATTGCAGCGTTTCAGTGGAGACACCTTGTTCCTTTGCAATTTCCGCAAGGGTATTGTCTTTCAGTTCAGACTTTAGAGCCTCCGCATCCAGGGACAGCCATTTCTGAAGCTGGGTTTGCAGCTCGCCTGAACCGAAGCCTCCCCTTGGACCGTGTCCACCCAGGTTACCTTGGTAAGCCGCCTTGTCCTGAGCTGCCGTCGTTGTATCCGCTGCTTGTGCCGGTTGGGTAGTCCAGATGCCGGCCCCTGTTACCACAGCAAGCGCCACGGTGCCTGCCAGAATAGCTTTTTTAGTACTTTTGCTGTTTGCTTTCAAACCGTTTTTCATGATGTTGTTTCCACCTTTCTGAGCTCGTTTTTTTGGTACAAGACCAATCATAAAGCACCAAAATGAGTTCAGTCTTAAACCTGGCTGAAGGTTTGCTGAATGATGATAATAAAAATATTAACTATTAATATTTTTGTTGATTATAGATCAGCCGTATGCTATATTCGTTGTGCGCGAAACAGTGCAGTCCGGCAGCAACATTGTTCTTCTTACGCATGATACATACAGTCATCCTGGTTCTCATTGCTGCAGCTTTATCTGTATTGACCGCCGCTTCTATAACAGGTTTGCAAACTTGCCGAATTTTATATCCAGAGAGGATGATATCCATGGCAACAACAGGTCTGAAAGCCAGAATGATCGTCGATAAATCGTTCCGAATTGCTGAGGTGGATCAACGGATTTACGGTTCTTTTATTGAGCATCTAGGCCGCGCGGTGTATGGAGGCATTTACGAGCTTTCACATCCGTCTGCTGATGAAAACGGTTTCCGGAGTGATGTGAAGGATCTGATCAGGCAACTGAATGTGCCGATTATCCGTTATCCCGGCGGCAACTTTGTATCCGGCTATGATTGGGAGGATGGTGTCGGTCCTGTTGCATCCCGGCCCAAGCGGCTGGAGCTTGCCTGGAGAACGGTAGAGCCGAATGAAGTGGGGACGAATGAGTTTATACAATGGGCACAAGAGGTCGGCTCGGAGGTCATGATGGCCGTCAACCTCGGCACACGCGGCATTGACGCCGCCCGCAATCTGGTGGAATACTGCAATCATCCGGGAGGCTCCAGGTACAGTGACCTGCGCCGCAGTCATGGGGTAGAGCAGCCACATCGGATCAAGACATGGTGCTTGGGCAACGAGATGGACGGACCGTGGCAGATCGGGCACAAGACGGCGGAGGAATACGGAAGATTGGCGCTGGAAACGGCCAAGGCGATGAGATGGATTGACCCGGATATTGAACTGGTGTCCTGCGGCAGCTCAAGCGCGGGCATGCCGACCTTCCCCGAATGGGAAGCGACGACTCTTGATCATACGTATGAGGCGGTCGATTATATATCTCTGCACCAGTACTACGGCAACAGGGACAATGATACCGCCAACTATCTCGCGCGTTCGATGGATATGGATCATTTTATTCATACGGTCATTTCCACATGTGATTACATCCAGGCGAAGAAGCGCAGCAAGAAAAAAATGCTGCTCAGCTTTGACGAATGGAACGTCTGGTACCACTCCAATGAGGCGGACACCAAGATTGAACCGTGGAGTATTGCCCCTCCGCAGCTGGAGGATATTTATAATTTCGAGGATGCGCTGCTGGTCGGCAGCATGCTGATTACGTTCCTCCGCCATGTCGATCGTGTTAAAATGGCTTGCCTGGCGCAGTTGGTCAACGTAATCGCTCCGATCATGACAGAGAATAATGGCCGCGCCTGGAAGCAGACGATTTTCTACCCTTATATGCATGCTTCTCAATTTGGACGGGGCATTTCCTTGATGCCTGTGGTGGATTCCCCCAAATACGACGCCCAGGATTATACGGATGTTCCGTATCTGGACAGTGCGGTGGTATATGATGAGGCAGGAGAGGCACTAACGATCTTCGCGGTTAATCGTCATCTGTCCGAAGGGCTTGATCTGACATGTGATGTGCGCAGCTTCGAGGGTTACCGGATTGTGGAGCATATCGTCATGGAGCATGAGGATCTCAAAGCGGTCAACGGACCTGGGGAGGAAAAGGTGGCACCCCGCAGCGGAGGAAGCTCCAAGCTGGACGGTGGTATCGTAACCGCCCAGCTTGGCAAGGCGTCCTGGAATGTGATCCGCCTGCGCAAAGCGCAGTAAATTTATTTTTTAGCAGAGCCCGCACCCGGTATGATCCGGGTCGGGCTTTTTTTAGCTGCTTAACATCCTCCAAATACAGATCAGCTACAATGATTCCAGGCAGCAGAAATCAGGGAGGGATCGCAATGATCAACACAGTGATCAATTTTGCTCATCGTGGGGCTTCGGGCACCAGTCCAGAGAATACGATGGCGGCATTCCGGCGCGCGCTGGAGCTGGGAGCGACAGGGATTGAGACCGACGTGCAGCGGACACGGGACGGGCGGCTTGTGCTCATCCATGACGAATATCTGATGCGCACTACAGGAGATGAACGGCTGGTCGAGGAGGCTACGGCAGAGGAAATCCGCGAACTGGATGCGGGCTCATGGTTTGATGAAGCGTTTAAGGGGGAGAGGCTGCCTTTTCTGGAAGAGCTTCTGGACCTGGTGGCGTCTACGGACATCATCCTGAATCTGGAGCTGAAGAACAGCATCCTCCCCTATTCCGGCATGGAAGAACAGGTGATTGCTGCCGTTAGAAAGGCCGGTTTGGAGGAGCAGGTCCTCATTTCGAGCTTCAATCACTATTCGCTGGCGGAATGCAAAAGGATCGCTCCTGAGATTCAGACGGGGGTTCTGTATGTGGAAGGTCTGTACCAGCCGTGGGAATATGCGCGTATGTTCGGCGCGACCGCCCTGCATCCGTACAAAGAGGCTGTCACCCCTGAATGGGTTGCCGCTGCTGCGGAGGCGGGGGTTGCGTATAACCCGTTCACGGTCAATGAAGCGGAAGAAATGAAGTCACTGATTGCCGCTGGAGTCAACGGAATTATTACAGACTATCCTGAGCTCTTGCATGAGCTGCTTACGGCCAGCGTGTTCTAAATCGGCCCGTGGGATCAAATTTTTTTGCGTTGTTTAGGCAGGCCTATGCACGACGCAGCGGAGAGAACGAAGCAATTCCGGAAAAGCGGAGCGCTCGCATTTGTTCCCGAATTTCATCCGCTAAGGAAAATAATCAGAAATTTGGGGACAAGAGCGATTGGAGGAATGCTTCGTTCTCGGAGCGTCTCACAACGCACAAAGGCGAGCCCAGGTCAATAGATCCTATCTACTTGATGCCCAGTCTCATTCGATAGCTGAACATCAGGTCAAGCGTTTTGCCCGCGAAGGCTTTGCCGACCAGCGCGCTGAAGCGCACCAGGTCCTCATCCAGCTCGGAAGAGCCAAGCTTGAAGACGGTCTGGACTCCCCCCTGGCTAAGGGCAAGTCGTACATAGCGGTCCGCATCGCATGGCTCATAGTGGTGAAATACGATTTCTTTCGTGAACCGGAACACGCCGCTTGCCGTCATTCGCTCCAAGTGAGTATTTTTATCCCACTTGTGGGCCTGCTGCTCTTCGGGAGCAAGCCGTTTAACGATGTCCTCGGCCTTGGTTATAATTCGGTTGTAAGCCGCTTCCGCCTCCCACTCTAAGGAGAGGGGCCAGTCGCAGTCATAGGCTGCAAAGACACCGCCCGGTACGAGTACACGCCTGATTTCTTCTAATGTGCTGGCAGGCTCCATCCAGTGAAAGGATTGGGAGCACGTGACGACATCGACGGATTCGTCTGCACAAGGCAGTGCATTGGAAAAACCGTGCTCAAACGAAATCTGATACGTGTCCTTGGAATCGGCCAGCTTCTCTCTTGCGACAGCGAGCATATCCGCATTCGGCTCAATGCCGACGACCTCCTCTGCGCAGTTCCTCCACAGCAGGGTGGACAATCCGGTGCCGCAGCCCACATCTGCCACAAGAGCGGGCCTGCGTCTTAAATACCGGATGATCAGCTCCGGTACGACAGACGGCGCTTGCGGCCGACTGCGGTCATAGCCATCCGCAAATCCTGAAAAACGTTCGATATTGCTAAGCAAATTTCCTTCCGGGATACTCATGAACGACGCCTCCTTTTTTGCGATTTTCGCAGCAGCTCATAGTCCATTTTATGGTACATTCCGGAAGAAAAGGAGTGAAACCTTCGCTTAAATGATTTTTTTGTTTGCAGGTGATGCGGTTTGCGGGCAGAACCATATAGCCCTGGAACATTCACTATGCATCAATCACTCCTCGTACTTATTTCGCTAGCTTTTTTGGATGTTCCATCATGCCCGCGCTACCTGAATCGGCTATGAAGCTAAGCTGAATGTTCACTGAAAGTGATTGCAGAAGGATTTTTCAGCCAAATTTCAGGTGACAATAGCATAATGATGGTATGTTGTATTTGCTTGACTTGCTGTGGGCCTGACATGAAAGGATGAATACAGGATGAGCACGCTGAATGGCGTTAAAATATTGATCGTGGATGATGAACCTCATATTTTGCAGTTTTTGGAGTTCGGTCTCGTGAATGAGGGGTTTGAGGTGAGGAAGGCTTCCAATGGCTATGAAGCGCTGGAGGTGGCTAGAGATTTCAGGCCCCATGTGGCCGTATTGGATGTGATGATGCCGGAGATGAACGGGTTTGATGTCTGCAGCAGCCTGAAGGAAACAGAAGACAATATTGCCGTGATCATGCTGACCGCCAAGGACGAGGTCGACGACCGGGTGAAAGGGCTTAAGCTGGGTGCTGACGATTATTTGGTCAAGCCGTTTAATTTTGACGAGCTGCTGGCCAGGATTGAAGCGCGGCTGCGTAATCAGTTCCCCGATCTGCTGGGCGAGGTGGCGTACGGACCGTTTCGCATCGATGATCGCCGCAGGGAAATTAAGCATGAGGAACGTGTGCTGGAGCTGTCTCCTACCGAGTATGAGCTGCTTAAGCTGCTGGTTTTGAATCACGGCTTGGTCCTGAGCAAAGCCCGGATCTTGGACCGGGTGTGGGGGTATGATTTTGGCGGTGAAGACAATATTGTGGAAGTCTATGTACGCTCCCTGCGCGATAAGCTGCAGGACAAAGAACATAAGCTGATCAGGACGCTGCGCGGTGTCGGCTATCGGATGGATTTGCCATGATACGGAGAAAAAGGCGGTGGCGGGATGTCCTTGCGCTGCGTTCGCTGCGTTCACAGTTGCTGGCGAGAACGATCCTTATCGTAGCCGTACTGCTGGTGTTCATCGGCTTTCTTCAATATATATTGATGAAGGATTTCCTTTACCGCAGCCGTGTGGAAACGATGGAGGCGCAGCTCCGCACGATGCCGATGGAATTATTCCGGAGATTCTCGCTGTTCGCGGAGGGAGCTTCAGGGGCTGGAGGAGGTCCGTTTCCACAGCAGGAACGGCCGCGATTGCTGTTTATGCCGGATACCTCTGTTGCGGTGATCGGGGAGGAAGGAACCTTTACGGATCTGTCTGCTGAAAACGGTCTTATATCTCCCCGGTTGTCGGCAGACATTTATGAGGCAGCACGCGAAAATAAAAGCTCCTCGCGCAGAAATGGGGACTATCTGATTGTAAAGGATACTCAGGGGAATGAGCAGCTTGTGATTGTCCGGGAGAGCAGAAGGCCGAGAGGGAATAGCGGTGATTTAGTGCAGATGGGTTATCGCATCGGACCGCTGCGTGACCTGCTGCTGCGGCAGCTCCTGATTTTTATCTCATTGGCTTTATTGGCTTTGGTCGGTGGACTTGCACTGATGCTGCCTGTGCTTCGCCGTACTCTGGTTCCGCTCTCCCAGATGGTGCAGGCGGTGAAGCTAGTCGATGCGGGAAATTTAACCGAGCGTTTCGAAGCCAACCAGGGGCAGTATGAAATCGATCGGCTGGCTGTATCCTTCAACGGGATGCTCGGCCGTCTGGAAGCTGCTTTTGCTGCCGAAAGAGAGGCGCAGATGCAGATAAGACGTTTTATTGCTGATGCGTCACATGAATTGCGTACCCCTTTGACGTCGATTCACGGCTTTCTGGAGGTGCTGCTGCGGGGGGCTGCATCCAACCCGGCCCAGCTTCAGGCTGCACTGGAGAGCATGCACGGGGAATCCAAAAGAATCAACAAGCTGGTGGAAGATCTGCTGCTCCTGGCCAAATTGGACCGCAGGCCGAAGTTGGAGCTGAAGGATACAGCCCTCGACCGCCTGCTGCTCTCTATGAAGCCCCAGCTCTTGATGCTTGCAGGGGCGCGTGCGGTGACCTTTGATCTTACGGGGGCCGTTCAAGTGCTGGCTGACTCTGATGCCATTAAACAGGTTATTCTGAATCTTTTTCATAATGCGGTACAGCATACGGAGCCCGAGCATGGAGTTATTGCAGTCACGCTTGCAGCCGGTCCCAGGACAGTAGAGCTATCCGTGCGTGATAACGGAGCGGGGATGAGCGAGGAGCAGCTTGGGCGCATCTTCGAAAGATTCTTCCGTGGTGACTCGTCCCGTACGCGCAGCTCCGGCGGCACCGGGCTCGGTCTTGCCATCTCGCAATCTATTGTCGAGGCGCACGGCGGTGTGCTGGAGGCGGATAGCGAGCTGGGCCAAGGCAGTGTTTTCCGGATGCGGCTGCCCCTGCTCGTACAGTCATCAAGGCTTTAGGCAAAATAGCAAAAAAAGACCTCCAAGGTTGTCTTCCTATCATGCGATAGGGGGGACATTCTCTTGGAGGTCTTTTGATTTGTTTGATGTTAAAGGGTTACTTAATTGATAAGCTCGCCTTCCTTCAATAGAAGGTAAAGCACTTTAGCCGCTGCCTCACGTGTGGTTGGTGCTTGCGGCCGGAAGAAGGAAGAGCCTCCTGATGCTTCACCATTCATAAGCCCGGCCGCCGTTACTTTCTCAATGCTGTTCTGTGCGTATCCGGCGACTGAGGAAGCATCAGCGTAAGGCGTACGCACAGCACCTTCAGCATCAGCAGTAATTTTCAGCAAATCAACGGCTTTCGCAAGCATGACCGACATTTCCTGACGGCTGATGTTGGCGCTCGGATCGAACGTGCCATTCGTCCGTCCGTTAATTAACCCGGCTTGGTAAGCGGCCCCGACATCACTGGCATACCAGTTGTTCGAGCTTACGTCAGAGAATGGTGTGCTGGATGTCGGCTGCAGTCCAAGCGCACGTGTCAGCATGGCCGCGAACTCGGCGCGGGTTACGTTCTTTTTCGGTGAGAACGCAGTATCCGAAGTACCATTGACCAGCAGTTTGTTGGCTAGGGATTGGATTTCGGATTGAGCATAGGATGAAGAAATGTCATTAAAATTCGATGCTCGGGAAACCGCCGCATAGGTTGAGAAGCCTGGACGGCTTACCTTCACCACTGCCGTTCCGTCCGGCTGGATGCTGAAGACGGAGGGAGCAGGATGCACTTTGCCGTTGTTGATATACAATACGCCGGCTGTATTGGGCTCGAGCTCACCCGGTACGGTGAAGGCGCGGAGAATACGGACTTCAGCCGGTACGGCAATAGGTTCGCTGCTCTCGCCGGCCAGGACGTTGACTTCAAAAGCCGTTGGTGTACCGATGACCGAAGCCCCGGCCAGACCCTTCGTGAAATCTGCCGCTGATTGTGCTTCGCTGCTTACGATCAGTTCAAGGCTGGCACCGGAACTCACGGAGCTTAATACAGACAACGGAAGAGCCAGTGAAGCACCGTTGCTGTTCAAAATCAGGCTGCTGTTCGCAGCAGCGCCTGAAAGAATTTCAACCTGTGCCGCAGTAAGCGTTAGTTTGGTTGTAGCCGTGTCCTGATTGTTCGCCGAGATGACGATGGCTGTCGGTGTCTGGCTGGCTGCGGCCAAGGCCTTTTGCAGATCCGCATCGGTTACGGTCAATGCCTGTGCATTGCCGCTCACCATAGCGGAGGCTGTTACGCTCTGGGTGGTTTGCCCTTGCTGTACAACAGCCTGGATGCTGCCAGCGCTCACAGGAGCAGGCTGACCTGGTGTCGGTGTTGGGCTTGGTGTTGTGGAACCACCGCCACCTGAGCCGCCACCGCCCGACCCGCCATCATCATCATCATCGTCACTTCCCCCGCCCCCGCCACCGCCGTTGCCGGGGGTGGCCGGGACGTTATCGACACGGAGAGCTTTGGATGCGTAGTAAGCGTCCAGCGCACCGTCATAGAACTTGTAGTTTCCGTTTTCGTCCAGCTTAGGCGCAAGAAGCGTTATTTTATAGGTTCCATCGGTCAGATGACGGTACACCAGATTCCCGCTCTCGTCTGTTTCCAGATTTCCGTATACATCGAGTCCCACATAGGTGCCGTTGAAATTTTTAAACTGGTATGCACCTTGCTCAAGGAATCCGGTATCGGTGGAAATGGCATCTGCCACACCGACCAGCTTATCATCTACACCGTAGATCTGAAGCTCAATATAATCGGTATTGTCCGCGGTCAGACGGAAGGAAATGTCGGTGGCGTCCTGCTTGCCGTCCCCGTTAGGTGTAATGATTGTATTCGACAGGGTCATCTCCTGCAAGCCAAAGCCGGTAGCCGGCTGCTCGTCTCCAACATGGACGGAGAATGGGAGATGCAGCGTCGGAAGACCTGCGCTCTCCAGGATGATTTCGCCTTCATATACACCGTCGGCGGCTCCTGCCGTCGGCTGTACCGACAGGGAAAAGGACTGGGTGCCGCCAGCCGCAGCCGAGACTGTGCCTCCATGGGTACCCGCCAGCTCGGCCTTGATGTTGTTCACATCCGGTGTCGGCGCAGAATTTTTATCATAAGGATTCAAAGTGACATCAGGATGCATCACTACGGAAGCTTTGTACTCCACGCTGCCCGAAGACACGTTTTTGAGCTGGAGCTGAATTTGCTTGGCTGCACTGCCGGCAGCCATTACACCGAAGCTTGCAGAAGAGCCGTAGTTGGTTACATTTTGGTAGTTCAGGTCCTTATCTAGAATGGAAACTTGTTCAACAGTTTGCAGCAAGGCCGGCGTTTGGATCGCCTTGGCGATGTTGACGCGACCCGCCCCCTGTGAGTATACGTCATAAAGCGTACCTTTTTCGTCATACAGGGCATCGGACGTATTGGCCAGCGCTGCGCGCACGTCGAACGGAGTCCAATCCGGGTGCTCCTGAACGAGCAGAGCGGCCAAGCCAGCTACGTGCGGTGAAGCCATACTGGTTCCGCTGCTGCGCTCATAGGCCTCCTCATAGGAAGCATCCCCAATATATTTGCTCCAGGCAGGATAACTCGACATGATGTTAACGCCTGGTGCGCTTACGTCAGGCTTGATCCCGAGCAATTCGTCGCTGTTCGGTCCACGGGAGCTGAACGAAGCGATGGTGTCTCCAGCGACATCGTACCGTGGATATTCGCCATTGAAAGAAACGGATGCGAATTGCTCTCCACTGGCAAGGATGCTGCGCGCCAATGCGCGGCCATCACTGCCATCCATATCGAACGTCGGAATGAAGCCCAGGCTGTCCCCGAGACTTACATTAGTGTAGTCATTCCGATTCGTGACATTTTCGGACAGGTCGGCCTCATTGGGGTTCGATCCGCTTGTATTGCCGTTGAAGATAATGGCGGCTTTTGCGCCATGTTGCTTGGCGATGGTCACTTTGTCTACGAATGCCAGATTGCCGCGGGAGATAAGAACGACTTTGCCCTCCACATCAAGGCCGTCATAATCATCTATTTGTCCCAAGTCCACATAGACAAGATCATGCGGGCCGGTTCCAAAAATGCTGGCAAAATCCTCGTCACTGGTTCTCCACCCCATCATATAGAATTCATGATAGGTGGAATCGGTAACCGAGCTGTACGCATCCGCCGTCACGGATGCCGACGCGGTGAAGGTATAACCCGGCGTCGTTGCGGCCCCAACGGAAATCCCAAGCTGAGAAGAGGCGGGAGATCCCATGGAATAGAAATAAGAGCCGTTTTGAGCATCCGCTGCGTTGCCGTTTGCAATGACGGCCACCACACCGGATAGCACCGCGTTGTTGATGGCGATGGAATCAGGCGAGTTGGGGTCCTTCTCCTGATCGGACCCGAGGGACAGGTTGATCACGTCCATGCCGTCCTTGACGGAGCGTTCGATTCCATCGATGACCTGAGCTGAGGAACCAGAGGCTCTGGCCGAGGAGCCATTGCGGCCGAGAACTTTGTAGGCGTACAAGTCAACGTTGTAGGCAATCCCCTTCTGCACAATGTCTGACGTGGTATTTTTGGCCTGTCCGGCGATCGTACCGGCTACATGCGTGCCGTGCGACGTTCCCGAGAAGCCGGAGCCGTAAGGGTCTTCACTCATCGTGAGCGGCGGTTCTTCATACGGGTCGTTATCCTGATAGAAGGAGTCGTAGCCGCCTTTGTAGGCATCCTTCAGATCCGGGTGGTTGTAATCAATGCCGGTATCAATGACACCGACCTTGATACCTTCGCCCGTCAGTCCCTGGGCCCACGCATCAGGCACACCGATCTGCTTCAGCGGCGCTTCATCGAAGAGGACATCATACGTAGCCTCTTCCGCTGTGAGAGCTGGCGGCTCTTCAACCGGGATGGAGAAATACGTTTTGTTCTCATGAACGGATTTCACCCCGGGGAGCTTGGCCAGAGCAGGGATTTTATCGGCAGGCAGCGTGACCTCCATACCATTAAGCACTGTAGTATACTTATAGTTTACGGTCAGCGGAATGCCCTGCTGTTTGGCGAGTTCGACGAATGAAGTCTGTTCCTTGGTGATTGAGGATTCGGCAGAACGAGCGGAGAAAGCTCCTAATCCCCGTGCGGCGAATCTTTTTACAGCAACGGGGTCGCTGCTAAGCTGTACGATAACATTGATTTGCTTGGAAGAAGAGGTGTTGAGCTCTGGTGAAATATAGGCCGGTTCTGGGGCTGCCTGTAGCTCGGAACGCAGGGCATCGAGCTCAAGCCCGGTCAGTGAAGGGTCGCCTGAGGCAGCCAGGCCGGTGGATGGAAGAGATAGTCCGGCAGTAAGAATAAATGCGAGCGATGCAAATGGTAATTTTCGTAGGAAAGAATACTTTGTCAACAACGATTCCCCTCTTTTCATTCAAAATGTATTGCTTTGAACTAGATCGAGTTGGAGCGTCTGCCGGTTTTTTTGCGCCTCCTTCCTATTGGAATTAAACATGGTGACTGGATGAGTTTATAGTTTTGAGCCATATGTTACCATATCAAATGAGCGTTTACTATACATTTTTACTAGATTTATAGGCCGGAGAGACAAATATTTTGGGGAAAATGCGCCTTCTGGATGGCGAAGCGGTCAGCATTAATGATATAATCTGCATTGGAATTGTTGACTTTAAAATATACTCTCTTATAAGGAGTCGATTAGGATGGCAAAAACACTCATTTTCGGGCATAAAAATCCGGACACGGACACCATTACTTCAGCAATCGCTTATGCCGCATTGAAGACACAGCTCGGTGCCGACGTCGAGGCTGTACGTCTGGGGGAAGTGAACGGGGAAACGCAATATGCTCTGGACTACTTCAAAGTAAGCGCTCCCCGTCTGGTGGAGAACGTTTCTGAGGAAGCGCAGGATGTTATTTTGGTCGACCATAACGAGCGCCAGCAAAGCGCCAACGATATTGATAAAGTCCGTGTCATCGAGGTGATCGATCACCACCGTATCGCGAATTTCGAGACAAGCCAGCCGCTATATTTCCGCGCTGAGCCTGTCGGCTGCACAGCAACCATCCTGAACAAGCTTTATAAGGAACATGGTGTTGCGGTTCCTAAGGACATCGCTGGCCTGATGCTGTCCGCCATTATTTCGGACTCTCTGTTGTTCAAATCCCCGACCTGCACGGAGCAGGACGTAGCCGCAGCGCGTGAGCTGGCCGAGATTGCCGGAGTGGACGCGGAAGCCTACGGCTTCGACATGCTGAAAGCGGGCGCTGATCTGAGCAAGCATTCCATTGAGCAGTTGATCAGCCTGGATGCGAAGGAATTCGATATGAACGGCCGTAAAGTGGAGATTGCCCAAGTTAACGCGGTTGACGTCAACGATGTGCTGTCCCGCCAATCCGACCTGGAGGCTGCTCTGAACAAGACGATTGCGGATAAAAGCCTGGACCTGTTCCTGTTTGTGGTTACGGACATCGTGAACAGCAATTCTGTGGGCATCGCCCTTGGCAGCCAGGCGCAGGTTGTCGAGCAAGCTTACAACGTGAAGCTTGACGGTAACAAAGCGGTTCTTGAAGGCGTTGTTTCCCGCAAATCGCAGATCGTGCCAGTACTGACCGATACTTTTAACGCACAGTAAGCTGGTGTCAGTGGCGAGCCTTGCAAGTTGAAAAATCGAAAAACGGACCGGGGAGGGAGTGATCCTTATCGGTCCGTTTGTTTTTATAGAGGTCGGGTGGCAAGCGAAGTTGGTCCATGGTATATTGACCGTACAAAGAAACCGTTACTTCGGTACTCCCAGAGTCGTGGCGGGAGCGTAACCTCGGTGACGAGGTCGAGTATTACTTTGCTGTGAAGAAGCAAGCAGACATCGCGCTTAGTCGTAGCGATCTAGATTGGCTAATTCTTCGTCCGTCATTGCTTGTCGACGATATCGGAACTGGCACCGTTTCACTCGGGCCAGCCGAGTTCCACGGTCAAATAGCTCGCGCCGATGTCGCTGAAACTCTCGCTGAGCTGCTTCACGAACCTCGCATCGGCCAGCAGATTCTCGAACTCAATACCGGGTCCACCCCGATCCGAGACGCCGTCAAAGCTAACATCCGTCGGCGTTAGACCGCTGCTGCCTATGCGCAAGTGAAGCATCAGTCAAATGGGCTAATACTCGTTCCGTATTGGCGCTCTCCTCCAGCCACCCGGTGGTGAAATCTGTAATGGTTACAAACATTCCAACCCCTCCATGAGTTATTTACAATCATTATAGACAAAGAGGGTGTCCCCAAAGGCTCTTGACCGGGCACTCTTTTTGTTCGTGTTTCGTGCGTGGGTGAGACGCTCCGAGAACGAAGCATTCCTCCAATCACAGTTGACCCTTCGGGCAAAAGGTGACCGCTCCGCTTTTCCGGAATTGCTTCGTCCTCTCCGCTGCCTTTGTGCATCCCCCAACTTAAAAGGAACAACCGGAAATCGCAATCTTCTGGCTATGGCAGCTTCGCCTCTGCGGCGGCAAGGCCCTCCGCGATCTTCTTCTCCCAGGTATACGTTTTCTGCTGGGAGGTATGAATGCGGGCTAACTGATCATACACCACCATCATTTGGGTCAAAGCTGTAACCGCATCACCTATTTTAACGGCGCTTCGGTACTTCTTGTTGGCAGCGGTCTTGCTTTTTCGGGCGTCAGCGATCACTTTGTTTTCGGCAGTAATTTGCTTTTTCAACGCGGTAACAGGGAGGAGCGCATCCTTGACCGCTTTTTTCTTGGTCGTCGCCTGCTTCTTGGCAGCCGTCAGCGCGTCCTTCTTAGCCTTGATCTCTGCTTTAGCCTGGGTGTATGAAGGCTTAAGGTTATTGCGCTTCAAATCCAGGAGGGCAGCGGCTTTGGTGTTCTTCTGCTTCCTGGCAGCCGCCGCCTGCTTGGAGAGGGATGAGTATTGGCTCAGAAGGGCTGCATGCTTCTGTTCTATTTGTTTAACCTCCCCTGTAAGCCTGGCGATCAGTGCCGCATCGATAGCTTGGATATCCTTATTAAGAGCTTGCAGGCTGTCATTGTTCTTCTGCCGCAGGGTCTGGGTCTGCTTACTCTCTAGCTTGATCAGCGCCTCAAGCTCCGTAACGTCATCATATACGGCATCGATCCCGTCAAGCGCAGCCTCCCAACTATCCGCCTGGGCGGGGAGAATGCTCCCCCACCATAAGGCTGCTACCAGAAGCAGGACCAGCATCCTGCTCCAGCCTCTTATCATCCCGCTGTTTACCAATTATCTTCCTCTCCTTTACTTAAATTGTGCTGTTAGACGGGTACACGCAAAAAAAGCACCCCGCAAGAAAGGCGCAAAGGCCTGTCCTGCGGGGTGCTTCACCCGCACAGCATTGAGAAAAAATTTGCTTTTACCTTAACCTACAGCCGGAAATTTGTCAACGAAGAAGCAGTCAGAATTTCTGACGGATGCAGGTAGCTGCTTATTTTATTTGTTCAATCGTGCACTCTGCAGGTGCCATATGCTCAACGATGCTTTCAATGCTGGGATGGCGCATCGTACCGCCAGGCGTCCATTCCAGGAAGTCCACTTTTACGACGAGCTGCGGCTTAACCCAGATCGTTTCCCTCAGCAAAGGAGGCTTGGCGTTAAAAGGGATCGTGCTTAGAGCCAGCGGCTTGACCCTCTCGGTCAGGCTGCTCCAGTCCTGAATGGTCAGTTGGCCCGTACCGGCATGACCGATATACATGAGCTGTCCTTTCGGAGTATACAGCCCCAGCAACAGCGAGTTTACCACCTTGTCACGGAAGGTTACCCCACCGATTACAGCGTACAGGTCACGGCTGATTTTCCGCTTCATCCACCGTTTATCTTTGCCGTTGATGAGATAGGCTCCGTCCAGCCGCTTCAGGACGACTCCTTCAAGCTGCTGTTCCGATACGGCTCTGAACAGGGCGTCTCCATCCGGAAAGCTCTGTACAGGCTGCACGAGCTGCTGGTCCGGCTTGATCATATCCTGCAGCAGGGCTTGGCGCTGCGAAAGGGGAAGCTCTGTAACCCAGCGGTCATCGGTCAGGAGCACATCAAACACCATATACACGACGGGAACTCTGCTGACGGCCTGCGTGATAGCTTGCTGCCTGCGCAGGCTGTCTCTTTTCATAATCTCGTGAAAAGAAGGCTTTCCCCCATCAAAGGCAACCAGCTCTCCATCCAGAATGAAGGAGGAGGCGGAGCAATAGACCCAAGGCTGCAGCAGCTCTGGATACTGCAGGGTTCTGTCGTGCAGCCTCCGGTTGACCAGGCGTACCTGCTCATTGCTGCAGTAGGCCAGCATTCTTATCCCGTCCCATTTCACTTGCGCAATCCATTCCGGGCCCACAGGAATTTGCTCTGTCTTGACCGGTTCAAAAGGAATAATCGGCTGCAGTTCCATAAGTGTCTCCTTCACGATTAGGATCAGAAAGTATGGTATAGGATGTGACTTTTTACCAATTTGCATACGCCGGCGATTCCTTATTCCGGTGCCGAAAGTATTTGTGTCATATAACCTGCCAATCAAGGAACCTTTTGTGTGCATAACTATACATAATCTATTGAAAATATTAATTACCCACTGGTATTTAATAGATTTCTTTAGTATAGTAGCGTAGAAACGCGGATCGTGTGAAGTTTTCGTACATAACAATTCACGTAATGGGGGGAAAGTGATATGGTATCGGTAAAGTCACCTAAAGTGTGGGCTTCCACAATTCTAACTGCCAGTTTGTTATGTAGTGGGGTTGTACCCGCCTTGGCAGCGGTCCAAACACCAGTTCCATCCCAGTCAGCGGGCACACTTCAGGATGGGGCGGGACAAAGCTCTGTAACCTCGTCCGTCTATGAACTGCAGCAAACCGCGGTTGCTCAAGATGTATACCTTGTGCCGATGACCGAACGGCGCAGCCTGGAAATTACATTGGCAGGGGCGGTCTCGCCTGCTGAAGTAAGCTGGACGCTTGGAGGTAAGCCGCTGAGCGAATGGAAATCGTGGAAGGCAGGGAGACAAGGGACTGCAGGGACATACAGTGGAGCCCCTTTTGTCAATGCGTCAGCACCTGTAGGCTCAGACTCCGGACTTACATATATGATCAATTTCGACCTCCTCTACGGAGTGGAGGATCTGAACGGAAGCGTGCGGCGAGAATACCCGAAAATGATGCAGACCGTCGATCTCGTTGCAGCCGGATCTAAAGGTGAACTGTATCGCAGAGCCATCAAAATTGTACCCTACGATAGCTTCCATACCTTCGAGGAAATCAAACCGGCGATTGATGCCATCACGGCTGACGCACGCGCCGACCGTTATATTGATTACCGGGTACTGGGCAAATCGGTACAGGGACGGGATATCCAAATGTCCATTGTCGCCAAGGACAAGGCCTCCGTCGACCAGTATCTGAACGAAACGTTGCCGCTCATGATGAATGATCCCGAGGAGCTGCAGAACCGCATCCGTAGCGGTGAACTGCAGGATTACAAAGTACCGGTCTGGATCAACAACATCCATCCTGATGAAGCGCCGGGTATTGACGCGATTGTGAAGCTCTTCCGCACCGTGGCTCAGGAGGAGCAGGTGACTTACGATACGGTGGATGATCAAGGAAACCCACAGCAGGTTACGGTCAATGTGGATGAAGCGCTGGATAACGTCATTTTCCTGTTAAATTATACGGAAAACCCAGACGGCAGGGTGGCTAACACACGGGCTAATGCCAACGGACTGGATTTGAACCGGGACAACTCTTATCAGACCCAACCGGAAACGCAAATTGTGACCAGCGAGATCGCCAAGTGGTCGCCGTTGTCCTTTCTCGATATGCACGGCTTTGTCAAAGAATTTCTGATCGAGCCCTGCACACCTCCGCATGATCCGAACGCTGAGTATGATCTGCTAATCGACCATATGGTGGAACAGGCGGAGCAGATGGGCAGGGCGGGAATTGCAAATACCAAGTATGATCAGTTCCACATCCCTTATGAGGAAGCCCGCAAATCGGCGGAGAATCCGAATTACGAGCCGTATGGATACAGCTCGGGCTGGGATGATTTTTCCCCGGCGTATACAGCGGTATTCGCTATGCATCATGGGGCGCTCGGACATACGATTGAAATTCCTGAAATCAGCGAGGCATCCGTCGATGCATTGTATTATACAGCCTTGGCCTCCACAAACTATGTAATGAATAATAAGGATGAGCTGTTCCTGAACCAACTGGAAATTTACAAGCGCGGGATTGAAGGAATTGACTCCCGCACCGTGGACCCGTATTTGGTTAATGCCGATTATGAGCCAATCGGTCGTCCGCGGGACGGGGAAAGCAGCTTTTTCCCTGAATATTATGTTCTGCCGGTAGACCGCGAACTGCAGAAAAATCCGCTTGAGACGTACCGCATGGTGAATTACTTGAATCGGAACGGTGTTAACGTCGCAAAAACAACTGCACCGGTAACGGTCGGCGACGTGATATATCCGGCAGGGTCCTATGTCGTCGATATGCATCAGGCTAAGCGGGGTTATGCAAACCTGGTGCTCTATAAAGGTGCCGACGTATCCGACTTTGCTGAAATGTATGCTGAGGTGGTACAGAATTTCCCCGAAATGCGCGGATTTGACCGCTACACGGTGAGGGAAGCCGGTGCATTTGCCGGCAAAACAACAGCCGTAGGTCAGGAAACGATACCGGTAACAAGTGTACAGGCGGGAGCAAGCTATTATGTGGTCAAAAACAGCAATAATGACGCGGTTCACGCCGTGAACACGCTGCTGAAGCAAGGCAAGCCGGTATATTTCATTCAAGCTAGCGGTCAAGGCTACGAGATGGGAGATTACCTGATCGGTGGAAGAGAGTTTGCTGCCATTCGGAACTCCTACCTGCTTGGTGCAGTGCCGCTTTCCGGCTCCGTTCAGGTCAAAGCATTGATCTCACCGAAGGTGGCTGCGGTTGGATCGGGTGAGAATACCTTTGCTCTGAATCAAATGGGCTTCTCCTTAGTCACGGATCAGGTGCAGGGCGATGTGATTGTCAGCGACGGCGGGGCCGTAGATACGAAGCTTGTTGCAGCAGGCAGGCCGTTTGTTGGATTCGGCAATAGTCCGCTTGGTCAGATGAAGAAGGCCGATATACTGAATGGCTTTGATTACGGATATACGGCTGCTTCTCATGAGGGCTTGTTTAGAACGATTTTGAACCAAAATAATACGGTGACTGCAGAATATCCGCTTGAGGATTATTTCTACACCGCCTCGGGGTCGTGGATTACCTCCGTGCCGGATAATGCGGATGTTGTTGCCCAGATTAGCGGCGAGAACGGATTTTACCTGGCAGGCTGGTGGCCGGGACATGAGAAAGCGCAAGGCCAAGTGCTCGGCATCGCCACTAAGCAGGATCAGGATACAGCCAACCCGAATGTGGTGCTGTTCGCCAATGATCTGGTTAACCGTGATCATCCGCAGAATCAATACCGTATTGTGGCGAATGCCATCTTTACAACGGTCATGGAACAGGCTCCTGTCACAACGATCAGCAGCGGAACGAGCTCCGGCGGTTCAGATCGTGACGATGATGACGATAAAACTTTAACAGGCAGCGATGGAGCAACCACGCCCGTTGAGCCTGCCGGGCCTGCGGGACCGGCAGAACCTGAAACTACAACGGAATCGGATTCGGTAACAGACACACCGGCCCTACCTGTTGTTGAATTCAAGGACCTTCAAGAAGTTGGGATATGGGCGCATGCTGCGATCGGTAGATTGGCCTCTATGGGCATCATTAACGGCATCGGCGAGGGACGTTTTGCCCCTTTGAAGGAGGTTACTCGTGCGGAGTTCTTGACGATGCTTCTCAGAGCTTTTCCGATGGAAAATACAGGGACTTCGGTATCTTTCAGTGACACGAATAGCAGCGCTTGGTATTTTGAGTATGTGTCCACAGCCGTGAATGCAGGCATTGTGTCAGGCGTGGGCGGCGGCAAATTTGAGCCGAACCGGCCAATCACACGTGAGGAAATGGCAATCATGAGCGCGAATGTGCTGAAAGCCGTCAAGAATAAACAGGTGAATAACGCAGAAGAAACGCTGGCTTCATTCTCGGATCGCGGCAGAATCGCTTCCTATGCCATGGACTCGGTTGCGTTGCTCTATCAGGAGGGAGTCATCCGCGGTATGACGGAAACAACGTTTGTGCCTAAAGGTGTGGCTAACCGTGCTCAAGCGGCGGTTATTCTCTCCAATTTGCTGGATGTTGAATGATATTGTGTAAAGATTTATAACATATCCAAATTATTTGTTGAGCTTCAACCAACTTCTTGATAGAATTTCAATTATCTAAAGTTAAACAAAATGGGGGTTATAACATTGAAAAAGGTCTATCTGTCAGCATTGCTGACGCTGATCATCGTTCTGCTTGCAGGCTGTGGGGCTCCGCCCGCTCAAGATCCTGCTCCGGAAGCATCCGGGGGAACTGAAGCACCTGCGGCAAGCGGTCCAGTGAAATTTGCAACAGACGCGTCCTACGCGCCTATGGAATTCATGGATTTGGACAAGGTGACTGGTTTTGACGTCGATTTTATTGACGCTGTGATGAAAGAAGCGGGAATCGAATATGAAGTCAACAATATCGGCTGGGACACCATGCTGGAGAGCGTAAAGCAGGGAACTGAATACCAGGCTGGTATTTCCTCGGTATCCATTACGGATGAGCGTAAGGAAACCTATGACTTCTCTCTGCCTTATTTTGAATCCACCAACATGATTATGGTGAAAGAAGGCAGTGACATCAAAAATGCGCTTGATCTGAAGGGCAAAACAGTAGCTGTCCAGAACGGTACAACCGCTGATATTCTGATGTCCGAAATCATGGGACAGAACAGCACGAGCCTGAAGAAATTTGATAGCAATGCACTGGCGCTGCAGGAAATGGTTAACGGTGGTGTGGATGCCGTGGTTGCCGATATCGCTATTGTCCGTGAATATATCAAAAACAACCCGGACAGCAAGCTGGTAGGTATAACGGATTCCGAAAATTTTGATTCCGAATACTACGGTATCGTGTATCCGAAAAACAGCGAGCTTAAAGCGAAGCTTGACCCTGCGATTCAAACGGTCGTTGACAACGGAACCTATGCAGAGATTTACAAGAAATGGTTTGGTGAAGAACCGGATCTTACAAATCTGAAAGCTGAGATGGCGAAGTAGTAATGCTCATGAATTAAACCGTCTTCGTATGGCGGGAGATTCCCGCACAGAAAGCATGCGCATGGAGAACCCGTCGCATGCTTTCTTTACATCAAGACGGGTACACAAGCTGGACATTTTTTTGGACAAGGGAAAGGAAGGCCATTATGGATTTCAGGTTCGATATCATTGCGTATTACTTACCCCTGCTGTTGAAAGGGACGCTGGTAACGATAGGTGTGTCCCTGGCCTCGATCCTGCTGGGGGCGATCCTCGGGCTCGGAATCGGGTTTGGCAGAATGTCCAGGCATGCCTGGATTCGGTTCCCGGCGGCGGGATATATCAACTTTTTTCGAGGCACCCCGCTGCTGGTGCAGATTCTCATGGTTCACTTCGGGTTAATTCCGCTCCTGATAGACCGGACTGATCCCATTATTGCCGCAATTCTGGCGCTTACATTGAACTCAGCGGCGTATACGGCGGAAATTTTCAGAGCAGGCATTCAGTCGATCGAAAGAGGACAGACCGAAGCGGCATTATCGCTTGGTATGACCCGCCATCAGGCGATGAGGCACATCGTGCTTCCTCAGGCGATCAAGCGCATGATCCCGGCATTTGGCAATGAATTCATTGTGCTTATTAAGGATTCATCTCTCGTAGCTTATATCGCAGCTCCTGAATTGATGTATTACAGCAATAACATGAGAGGTCAGTACCTGCGGGTATGGGAGCCTTATTTGACGGCCTCGTTGATCTATCTGATTTTGACGTATTCATTAAGCAAGCTGTTGCAGTATTGGGAAAGGAGAATGAAATAAGATGGAGCCGGTCATCCAGGTCAAGGGCTTGGGCAAAGCCTACGGCGCTCATGTTGTTCTGAAGGATATCAGCACAGAGATCAGCCGCAGCGAGGTGGTGGTCGTAATCGGCCCGTCCGGTTCCGGCAAGTCGACCTTTCTGCGCTGTTTGAACCTGCTGGAAGAGCCCAATAAGGGAGATATCCTGTTTGAAGGGAAATCCCTGATGGACAAAAGTACGAAAATCACGGAAATCCGTGCGGAAATGGGCATGGTATTTCAATCCTTTAATCTGTTCCCGCATATGAAGGTCATCGACAACATTATGATCGCTCCGATCCGGGTACGCGGCTGGGCGCCGGACAAGGCCCGTGCGAAAGGAATGGAGCTGCTTGCCAAGGTAGGTCTTGCGGAGAAAGCGGATGCTTATCCAGCTTCCCTGTCCGGCGGTCAGTCGCAGCGTGTGGCCATCGCCAGAGCTTTGGCTATGGAACCGAAGGTGATGCTGTTTGACGAGCCGACTTCGGCACTCGACCCTGAGATGGTAGGCGAAGTGCTGGGGGTCATGAAGGAGCTGGCTGCAGAGGGCATGACGATGGTCATCGTCACACATGAAATGGGATTTGCGCGTGAAGTGGGCGACAGAGTACTGTTTATGGAGGGCGGAGTTGTAGTAGAGGAAGGGGTGCCGAAGCAGTTGTTCGAACGGCCGTCCCATGAACGCACGAAGAGCTTCCTCTCCAAGGTTCTCTAAGTAATGAAACGATAAGGATGCAGCTTTAAAGCAATCATGCAGCCAAAGCATGAAGCCAGGCGCCCAGGAGGCGCCTTTTTGGCATTTCCCGCGTTTCGAGGCGGGGAGAAAAGGGGAAACTATTTCTAAGATTATATAATTTATTATACATATTCATTTTGAGCGCAGGAGGAAGGGCCTGTATGAGACGAAAAGTTCTGATCACGGGAGCGGCCGGCAAAGTCGGCGGTTGTCTCGTTGACGGCTTAAGGGTAAATGGACGTTATGACGTTATTGCCGCAGACCTGAGGGGGGATGCGGAGAGAGGCATCACAATGCTGGATGTAACGGATGCAGCCCGGCTAAAGGAGCTGACCCGCGGGGTGGATACCGTTGTACACTGCGCCTGGATGAAGGACGAAGAGGACTTTCTCGGTAAAGTGCTGCCTGTTAATGTAACAGGGGCGTACCACTTGTACGAAGCGGCCCGACTGAACGGGGTGCGACGAATTGTGTTCGCGAGCTCCAACCATGCGACAGGCTATTACAAGCTGGATGAGAAGGTTGAACCCACCGATCCTTACCGGCCGGACAGCTTTTACGGGCTAAGTAAGTGTTACATTGAGCTGCTTGGACGATTATATGCCGATACATATGGAGTATCCTCATTTAATGTCCGAATTGGCAATTTCGCGGGCGACAATCGCCCGCATTCTCAGAGGGCGGCACGTATTTGGATTTCCTGTCGTGATTTGGTGCGGCTGGTGGAGTGCTGTATCGAGGCGGATGATCATATGAAGTTTCTGCCCTTATACGGGACATCAGCGAATGAGGGGAATTACTACGATATCGGATATTTGAAGCCTCTGATTGGTTATGACCCCCGAGATAATGGGGGAGTATGGCTTCATGAGGCGGAGGCAAACGAGCATCTGCTTAAGCAGGACGAGAGCGAATATCAGGGCGGGAGCTCGTTGAACAAGCGCCAGCCAGCAGAACCGGGCTGAAATTGTTCACGGTGTTGTCACTTCACAGAAGAACAGTGTGTTCAATATAATTGTATTATCTATACAACAGGTGCAGTGAATGATCTGTCCAATATCATTGACGAAGGAGAAAGCCAATATGAGCAAAGCGACCAAGGACGAGCAGTATGTTCCAACCACCCGCCGCAATTTTGCCGGGCTGATTGTTACGGTTTCCATCGTGGCGAATATTATTATTCTGCTGCTGTTCTTTTCGCCGATCGGATATCAGGGGGAGGTTCATTTTGATTTGAGCCTGCTGCCGAGAATGAACGCTATTTTTAACAGCTTTACGTTTATATTTCTGCTGGGAGCCTTGTTTGCCATCATTAAAAAGAATGTAAAAGTGCATAAAGCGCTTGTTTTGGCGGCGTTTGCCTCCACTTTGCTGTTTCTGATTACTTATCTGACCTTTCACTACATTTCGCCGGAAACCGCGAAGTTTGGCGGAGAAGGGATCGTACGTCCAATCTACTTTTTCATCCTGATTACGCACAGCTTCCTGGCAGCCGTCATCGTGCCGCTTGCACTGTTCTCAGTGGTCTGGGGATGGACTATGCAGGTGGAGAAGCACCGCAAAATCGCACGCTGGACCATGCCGATCTGGCTGTACGTCAGCTTCACCGGGGTTCTGGTTTATCTCTTTATGGCACCTTATTATTAAGGTTGGGCGTACCCGGATTGTTCTTCCGATCGCTGTTGTCCCCGGATTTCCTGATTGAATTGGAAAGTGGAAGAAATCCGGGGACAAAGGCGAACGCTCCGCTTCTCCAGAACAATTCCGGACACTTAAGCCACAAAATCATTTATCATGTCAGTGCTCCTGGAGAGGGGCACTTTTTTTGTTGATAAAAGAAAAATTATTCCTCTAAAATTTATTTTTTAGGAATAATTATTCTTTTCGTTGGAACAGGATGTTATTATATGGGCATAAGAGGTTTTTTAGCCATTTAATGACCTATCTCGTTTTTTGCAATCCAAAACTCATGGTGAAGGGGGCTACGCTGTGGTAAAGAAACGCAAAGGTGTTCTACTGACGTTCTGCTGTGTTCTGCTGCTGTCTATCATGGCTGTCGGCTGCGGCGGTGGAGGGCAGTCCGGTTCGAACGAAGAAACGGGGAATGAAGAAATTACGCTGGAGCTCTGGACGATTGCGCTGCAACCGACCTTTAACGATTACTTCAACGCGTTGATTGCTGATTATGAGTCGAGTCATCCGAATGTCAGGATTGAATGGAAAGACTATCCTTATGATGCTATAACCGATAAGCTTTTGACTAGCATTGCCAGCGGCAGCAGCCCTGATGTCGTTAACCTCAATACGGAATTTGCCAGTCAAATGGGCTCCAAAGGAGCCGTTGTGGATATGAACGAATATTTGAACGATGAGCAGAAGGGCGCTTATTTTGACGGCATTTTTAATTCAACCGTCATTGATGGCAAAGCGTATGCCCTGCCTTGGTATACCGGAACCGAGGTGTTGTTTATCAATACGAAGCTTGCCAAGGAAGCCGGGCTGGACCCATCCAATCCTCCAACCACTCGCGAAGAACTGGCGGAGTGGGGACGTCAGGTGAAAGAAAAAACCGGCAAGGCCGGCTACGCCCAGCAGCTTGTATCCAAGCTATTCCCGATTGAGGGCATTCCGATTCTGACAGAGGATAAAACGGCAGCCGCCTTTAATACACCTGAAGCGGTGGCCATGATCAATAACATGAAGCAGCTTATGGATGAGGGAGTGATCCTCAAGGAGGATGCTGATTTTACCAAACAAATTCAGTATTACTCCGGTGAACAGACGGCGTTTCAATTAGGTGGGCCAACGTTCATCAATTTCATCAAAACATCCGCTCCGGATGTGTACAAAAACACCATTGCGGTGCCGCTCCCGACAGGGCAGGGCGATCTGCGGCTATCCAATTCGATGAATCTGGTTGTGCCGTCAAAATCGGAGCATCCGGAAGAGGCTGTACAGTTTGCGGCATTCGTAACCAATGCGGAGAACCAGACCGCCTTCTCCAAGGAAGCCAATACGCTTCCGTCGACCAAGGCTTCCACTCAGGACCCGTTCTTTAGCGCGACGGATGATTCGCTTGAAGCCCAGGCGAAGGTTGTATCGGCGCAGAGCCTGGATAAAGCGACGGATTACATGGTGGGTGTGCCCAATGCGAAGGATGTCAACTCGGCCATTGCGCGCGGATTGCAAAATATTTTGCTGAACGGGCAGGATGTACAGCAGACGCTGGATGCGGCCGAACAGGAAGTGAACGGGATTCTGCAGCAGTAATTCAATGAGCTACCGCAAAGCAGGGGGTGAACCATCATGCACAAATGGCTGCGTACCGAATCCTTTGCGGCCTGGGCGTTCATGGCGCCGGGGCTGCTCCTTCTAGCTGTGTTTGTATTTTGGCCGATCATCTATGGAATTCCGCTGTCGCTGACCAACTATTCGGTTATTTCGCGAACGGAATATGTCGGGCTGGAGAATTTCAGGCATGCTTTTGCAGACCGTAATTTCTTAATCTCGTTATGGAATTCGCTGGTGTATGTGCTGATCGTTCCGTTTATTCAAATATTCTCAATCCTGATGGCCGTGCTGGTGAACAGCAGCCGTATTCCTGGCATCAAGGTATTCAGGACGGCTTATTATATTCCTGTCGTAACGTCAATGGTAGCGGTAGCGCTGATCTGGAGCTGGCTGCTCGGCAATAACGGGGTCGTTAACTATGTGCTGATTCAGGCCGGAATTATCAGTAAGCAGGTATTTTGGTTGTCCAATAGTGCTACTGCGCTGTATGTCCTGATGTTCATCACGATGTGGAAAGGCCTCGGCTACTATATGATGCTCTATCTGGCGGGTTTGCAGAACATTCCCGCTGATTTATATGACGCGGCCAGGGTTGACGGGGCTGGGCGCTTCCGGCTGATCCGGACGATCACAATTCCGCTGCTCAGACCGTATATCCTGTTCTGCACGCTCATCTCTTTAATGGCTGCACTACGGGTATTCGATGAGGTGTATATCCTGACCAATGGCAACGGAGGGCCCGGAACCTCCACGTTAACATCCAGCCTGTATATTTTTCAAAAAGGAATGCAGCAGTTCGAATTCGGCTACGCCTCAGCGCTCGGTCTGATCGTCAGTGTCATTCTCGGGGCTCTGAGTGTCCTTGTGTTTCTGCTGAACCGGAAAGGTGGTGTCAATCCTTACTGATGGATACTACAAATTCGAAGCTTCGTACACAGGAGTCGTCTTATTCCGGGGCTGCGATGAAGAGGGGCCGAACACTGCGTAAAAGCTTTTACATGATACTTATGTATATCCTTCTTATCCTGCTTGCCTTGTTCATGACCGGACCGTTCTTATGGCTGCTGAGTGTATCGCTGATGCCGGGGCGCAACGTCTTTTCGACCCCGCCCGCCATTCTGCCTACCTTTATTGATTTCGGCAATTACGTACAGGTATGGAAATTTATGGATTTTCCGAACTATGTCTACAACACGGTCGTCATTACCGTGCTCGGCGTTGTTTTGAACATCATTTTGGCCTGCATGACAGGTTATCCGCTTGCGGTATTCCGCTTCCGCGGCAGGAATCTTGTTTTCGGTCTGCTGATTGCGACGATGATCATTCCGGCGTCAACGGCGATCATTGTCCATTATCTGACCATTCAGGCGCTTCATCTTGGCAATTCCTATTTGGGCGTGGTTCTCCCGTCCGCCGTGTCTGTCTTTAATATTTTCCTGATGCGGCAGACCTTCCTGAACATCCCTGTGGATATCAGAGATTCCGGGAAAATGGATGGAGCCTCCGAATTTCGCATCTGGTGGCAGTTGATTCTGCCGCTTGTCAAACCGGCTATCGCCGTCATTGCGCTACTGGAGGTGATGGGATACTGGAACAGCTTTATCTGGCCGATCGTGATTTTGGATGATCCCGAGCTGTACCCGCTTGCTGCCGCCCTGACCTATCTGAATGGACAATTTGCATATAATTTCGGCTGGATTGCCGCGGGTACGATGATTTCAGTGCTGCCGATTATTTTCGTATTCCTGTTTACCCAAAAATTTTATATGGAGGGCTTGGCAGGTGCCGTTAAGGGCTGACACTTTCAATGGTGCTATAACCTCTGAGAGGCGGGTGAACTAAGTATGGAGCAAGGGAAGCGAATTTTATTCATGCCGCTGGATGAGCGGCCTTGTAATTACGAATTTCCATACCTGTTGGCCAAGGGGACGGATTACACGCCCGAGCGACCGCCTCTGGATATAATGGGCCACAAGAAAACACCGGGCGATCCCGACCGCTTATGGGCCTGGCTGGAGCAGGCCGCCGCAGGCGCACATGGAGCTGTCCTAGCCCTTGATACGCTTCTATACGGAGGCATTGTTCCCTCCCGGCTGCACGGGATGAGCGAAGAGCTGCTGCTTGAACGTTTAATGAGGCTGCGCGATTTGAAGATTGATTATCCCGACCTTAAGATTTACGCCTTCCAGCTCATTATGCGCTGTCCGCAGTATTCATCGGCCGATGAAGAGCCGGATTATTACGAACACTGGGGGCGGGAGATTTTTCGAAAAGGATTCATTAGTCACCGCAGGGATCTCCAGCTTGCAACAGAGGAGGAGCTAGCGGAACTTGAAGATATCGAACTTCGCCTTCCGCCAGAGGTGCTTGATGATTATTTGCGGCGGCGAGCGGTCAACGCAGCTATGAACAAGGCGGCTCTGGAGCTTGTAGCCGAGGGGATTATCGATTTTCTGATTATACCGCAGGATGATTCCGCTCCTTTTGGATATACCGCCAGAGACCAGGAGGTGGTCAGGTGGCGGATTTCCGAGCTGGAGTTGGAGCTCAGCGTGTACATGTATCCCGGTGCGGATGAGGTAGGCTGTACGTTGTTTGCCAGAATGGTTAATACGGATACCGGACGGGTACCACTCGTGTATCCAAGGCTTTCATCCCTGCAGGGGGCCTTTATGATCCCGTTGTACGAGGATCGTTATCTCTATGAGACTTTGAAATATCAGGTGCTGGCCGCGGGTGGCCTGCTTGTGCCCTCTGCCGCGGAGGCGGATATGGTACTGCTTATAAATGCGCCGGGGGACAGCATGGCGGAGGCGGTTGTGCAGGGGCGGTCTATGGCCGGATACGATGTTTACAGAAATATTACCGAGCTTGCGGAATTCGGTGCATATATGCTTTTCAATGAGGGCAAGCCGGTAGCTGTAGCGGATGTGGGGTACGCCAATGGTGGAGATTTGAAGCTGATCAGATTGCTGCGCCAGAAGAACATGCTGTTCTCCCTGGCAGGTTATGCCGGCTGGAACACGAGCTCCAATACACTGGGTACCGTCATTGCACAGTCCATGCTGTTTCTTCATTATGGGCAAACTCCCGGGCATCTGAACTTCCTGGCGCTGCGTTATACGGAGGATGTCTGTTACTGCTCACTCGTTCGCACAGAGATGAACAATGGAGTGGTTGATTCGATGGGGCTGAGTAAATTCTGGCTGGATGGGGAGCGGGGGCAAGCCGCGGCCTTGATCAGATCCAAGTTGAATCAGGCACTTCAGGAGCGGATCAACGGTGAGGGCGGCAGCGTCGAAATTGTGGATTGCTACATGCCGTGGAATCGCACTTTTGAAGTGGGACTGACGGTCAGCTATCATCCTGTCCTGGCAGAACATGCCGCAGAGCAGACGGTTTAAATTCCTGCCTTAGACTTGAAGCTTGAAACAAAGGAAAGAGGGTGAACGAGTGACCCCTGTTATAGAAAAGTTACAAGCCGGCCTGATCGTATCCTGCCAGGCGCTTCCGGGTGAGCCGCTTCACGGCGCGGAGGTGATGGCGAAAATGGCGCTTGCCGCCCAGGAAGGCGGAGCGGTAGCGATCAGGGCTAACGGGGCGGCTGATGTCCGCGCCATCAAAAAGGCTGTAGCCTTGCCGGTGATTGGCCTCGTCAAACGGCAATATGAGGATTCCGAGGTGTATATAACTCCTACCCTAAGGGAGATGGAGGAACTGGAGGAGGCGGGGGCGGATATGATCGCGATTGATGCGACCCATCGGCCGCGCCCTGGGGGAGGCAGTCTGGAGGAATTGATATGTTTTGCAAAGAGCCGCAGCCTGCTCTGTATGGCGGATATCTCGACATTGGAAGAAGCGCGTTATGCAGCCTCTCTTGGTGTGCATTGCATTTCCACCACTTTATCCGGGTATACGTCTTACTCACCGGCAATGGAAGGGCCCCATCTCGAATTGATCCAGGAGATCGTCGGGCATGTAAAGGTACCCGTTATAGCGGAAGGGCGAATTCAAGAGCCGTCACAGGTTGAGGAGGCTTTTAGAAGAGGGGCTTATGCCGTCGTTGTCGGATCGGCGATTACACGGCCCCAGTTAATTACACAACGTTTTGCAGAGGCCGCAAGGAGGGCTGTGATTTCGAATCATGGACATGAATGACAGAATTCATACGTATTTTCCTTCATTAACAAAATCGGAAGTAAAGGTTGCTTCCCGTGTTCTCGAGCATCCGGATGATCTGATTTATCTGTCAGTTACGGAGCTCGCAGAATTTGCGGGCACTGGGGAAACCACGGTGATGCGGTTTTGCCGCAAAATCGGCTTTAAAGGCTACCAGGATTTTAAGCTGGCGCTCGCCCAGGACCAGACACACCGCAGGCGGGATGAAGGACGGGATTTGGATTCCGGCGGCGATGAGGATATGGCTCGATCCGTATATCACACAATGGTAAACATTTTGAATTCAAGCCTCGGTCTGCTTGACCGCGAGCAATTGGCCAAGGCTGTAGAGTGTCTGGACCAGGCGCGTTATATTCAATTTTTCGGCGTTGGTTCTTCAGGTATTACGGCGCTGGATGCCAAAAACCGTCTTTTGAGGATAGGACGGCGGGCGGAGGCTGTGGCTGACAGTCATGTTCAAGCCATGATGGCGGTCACCATGGGCGAGGGCGACGTTGCCTTTGGCATCAGTGTGTCAGGCAGCACGCTGGACACGAACGATATGCTTCATAAGGCCAAGCACAACGGAGCGACGGTGATTGCTATTACGAATTATGCCAAATCCCCGATTACCTCGATTGCCGACATCGTTCTGCTGACCGCCGGGAAAGAAGCTCCTTTGGAGGGAGGATCACTTGGAGCCAAAATTTCGCAGCTTTTTATTATCGACCTGATTTGCGAGGGGCTGGCCCGGGAGCATGCTGAAAAAACGAAAATCATGAAAGAGAAGACCGCACGCGCTGTCATCGAACGAAGTTATTGATACCGAGTTTTCGCAAACTCGCGACTTTAGTCATGAGTAAGAAAACTTCGGTTCAGGTATGTCACTTGACATGCCAATGAACCGACATATGGTGTACATTAATTTAAATATATCCTACATTTCATCAATATTATTTCTGTGTTTTTCTATAACGTATGGTAAAATGATTTTGGTGATGAACTATGACGGAAATCAGGCGTGGAAGAGGCTATGTTTACGCTCTCGAATACCATATCGTATGGTGTGTGAAATATCGGCACCAAGTCCTCTCGGATGAAGTGGACGCTAGACTCAAGGAAATTCTCCTGCAAGTCGCGTCCGATTACAGCTTTACCCTCTCTGAAATGGAGACAGATCAAGACCATATCCATGTTCTGCTCGAATGCACGCCACAGCATTCCATACCTAACATGGTCAAAGTGTTAAAAGGGATTTCTGCGAGGCTTCTGTTTAAGGATTTTCCACAGCTCAAAAACAAGCTGGGAGGAGATCACTTGTGGAACCCCTCTTACTTTGTAGCCACCGTCAGCGAGCATACCGAAGAACAAATCCGAAAGTATATTCAAGATCAGAAGGTGAAGTGAGACGATGCTTGTCCATAAAGCCTATAGGTTTCGTATCTACCCCAACCAGGATCAGATCGTTCTCATCAACAAGACGCTGGGTTGTTCCCGATTTGTATTTAATCATTTTCTGGCCTTATGGAATGAAGTCTACCACAGCACAGGAAAAGGATTATCGTACAACAAATGCTCTGCTAAATTAACAACATTGAAGCAAGAACTCGTATGGCTCAAAGAACCGGATAAATTTTCTTTGCAAAATGCTTTGCAACATCTGGCCGATTCCTTTGCGAAATTTTTTAGAAAACAAAATGATGCACCGAGATTTAAGAGCAAAAAGAATCCGGTGCAGTCGTATCAAACCAACTATACTAACGGTAATATTTCAATCGTAGGTAATAAAGTGAAGCTTCCTAAACTAGGGCTTATGAAATTTGCGAAGTCCAGAGAAGTGGAAGGTCGCATCATAAATGCAACGATCCGGTGCAATCCTTCGGGCAAATACTTTGTTTCGCTGTTAGTGGAAACCGATATAGAGCCCCTATGCAAAACAAACCGGGAAGTCGGGATTGACGTGGGGCTTAAAGATTTCGCAGTTCTCTCCAGCGGTGAAGTGTTTGAGAATCCGAAATTTCTGCGGAAGATAGAGCAAAAGCTCATTCGGGAACAACGCATTCTTTCCAGACGAGTTGGAGGTTCCTCCAACTGGAACAAACAACGGGTGAAGGTGGCCCGCATCCATGAACGCATTGCCAACGCCCGAACGGACTACCTGCAAAAAATTTCAACGCATATTGTCAAAAACCACGACCTGATTGCGGTGGAAGATTTGCAGGTATCTAATCTGATGAAGAATCACAAACTGGCTAAAGCTATTGGCGAAGTATCCTGGCATCGATTTAGAAAGATGCTTGAATATAAGGCTAAATGGTACGGACGCGGGTTTGTGGCTGTAGGTAAAACCTTCGCCTCGTCTCAAATCTGTTCGTGTTGCGGCTACCAAAATAAAGAAGTCAAAGACCTTCGTCTTCGGGCGTGGGAATGTCCAGCATGCCACAGCCACCATGACCGGGACGTCAATGCAAGCAAAAACATCCTTGCCGAAGGCAAAAGACTTCTGACTGAATAGTTGTAGGAACCGCAGGGACTGCGGGGATAGCCTGACGGCATATCATATGCTAATTCTGTTCAGTAGAACGGACTACCCAGGAATCTCGTGGCTTTAGCCATGAGAGGTTTCAACGTAAGCATTCCATAAGCTGCATGGGAGTGATAGCATGGCAGACAAAGCGATCGGCATTGATATTGGAGGAACATCGGTAAAAGGAGCAGTCATTGGCCGAGATGGAACGGTATATGAGGAATTCTCGGTTGCGACGAATGCTGCACGGGGGCGGGACGCATTGTTGCTCTGCATCGAAGAAGGGATTCGTCCGCTGCTGCATGCCTGGCCGGAGGTGCGATCACTGGGCATTGCATCGGCTGGCAGAGTTAATGCGGACACGGGAGAGGTGGTTTATGCCACGGATAATTTGCCTCGGTGGCAGGGAGTTCGCCTGTTCGAGTGGGCCTGGGATAGTTTTGGGCTGAAGGCTGCCGCCGATAACGATGCCAATGCGGCTCTGGTGGGGGAGGCATGGCTTGGTGCTGCAACTCCTCAAGAACAGCTGGTGCTGCTGACGCTTGGAACAGGTGTGGGTGGAGCTTATATCCATAAGGGGGAGCTATGCAGAGGGAAGCGCTGGAGCGGAGGGGAATGGGGACACAGCATTCTTGTACCGGGAGGCATGGCCTGCAACTGTGGTAAACGCGGCTGTGTCGAGCAGTATGTGTCCGGGACGGCCCTGAATCGTCGCGCCCTTGCAGTGGCTGGGGGACGATATGCGTCCAGTCATGTTTTGCTGGAGGCTGCCCATCTGGGAGACGCCTTGGCGCTGAAGGAGGTCAGAGCATTTTTGCAGGACCTCGCTGTTGTAATCGTTAACATTTACTGTACCCTTGACCCGGATGCGGTCATTCTTGGGGGAGGAATTGCGGATTCGTCTGCTGTATGGTGGGAATGGCTTGAGGAGGAGCTTGAGGGTTATGAACCCGGGATGAAGGTCCGACAAGCCTCTTTGGGCAATAGAGCAGGCTTCTTAGGAGCTGCCAAACTGGCGTTTGATCAAGAAGACCATGATTTAGACACTGAATAATTAATTCATTTAACAGTTCATCAGCTAAAAAGGAACGGAGGAAGACCCATGGAGCAGCAGCGGTCCTATAGAGCGGATTTCATTATTATTGGAGGTAGTCTCGGCGGAACCGCAGCCGCTCTGGCAGCAGTCAGGGCGGGTATGAAGGTGGTTATGACGGAGGAAACGGACTGGATCGGCGGACAGCTTACATCCCAGGCGGTTCCCCCGGATGAGCATCGGTGGATCGAAAGCTTTGGATGCACTGCGTCTTATCGGGAGTTTAGAAACCGTGTCCGTGAATACTACCGTGTCAATTATCCTTTGACGGAAGAAGCACGCCAAAATCCGATGCTCAATCCTGGTAACGGCTGGGTCAGCCGTCTGTGCCATGAGCCGAAAGTGGCCTTGCGTGTGCTTGAAGACATGCTGTTTCCCTATATCCAGTCGGGGAGATTAGAGATTCTTTATCACACCAAGGTAAATAAAGCCGAGACCAGTGAAGATATCATAACTTCCGTTATAGTCCGCAACCAGAATGGTCAGGACATTCTTCTACAAGGGGCCTATTACCTGGATGCTACGGATTGCGGGGATCTTCTCCCGTTGGCCGGAGCGGAATTTGGAATGGGAGCCGAGTCAAGGACAATTACAGGAGAGCCTCACGCGCTGGATAGAGCCGATCCACTGGATATGCAGTCCATTACTTATGTTGGAGCTGTTCAGTATGTGGAAGGCGGAGATTTTGTGATAGACCGGCCGGAGGACTATTTCTTCTGGCAAAAATACAAACCTGACTTTTCACGGTTTCCTATATTGAGCTGGTATGCTTCTGATGCGAATGATATGACCCAAATGAAGGAATTCACCATGTTTCCGAATGATTTCGGCATTATGTCCTTATGGGATTATCGTAGAATTGTAGACACTTCTCTGTTCAGCAGATCGTTGTATGGGGGAGAGATCACATTATTAAACTGGCCGCAAAATGATTATTATCTCGGTCCCATTATAGGAGTATCACCTGAGGAGAGAAGCAGACATTTGCGTTTTGCTCGTTCCCTTACACTATCGCTGATTTATTGGCTTCAGACAGAAGCCCCTCGTATAGACGGAGGAAAAGGCTACCCTGGGATTGGGCTTTGCGGGGGAACGCTTGGTACGAAGGATGGTCTGGCCAAAATGCCATACATCCGCGAGTCGCGTCGCATTAAAGCGCTGTATACTATCACGGAACATGATGTAAGCAAGGAACTGCGCGGTCCTGCTGGCATTAAAAGATATAAGGACAGTGTGGGAGTGGGCAGTTATCATTTGGATCTTCATCCGACGACTGTGTCACAGCGCTCCTTCTATATCCCGAGTTATCCTTATGAAATTCCGCTCGGTTCCCTAATTCCGGTCAGAATCAAAAACCTGCTGCCTGCCTGCAAAAATATCGGCATGACCCAAATCGCCAACGGCTGTTACAGGCTTCATCCAACGGAGTGGAATATTGGCGAGTCTGCAGCTCTGCTGGCTGTATATGCTGTAAGCAGCAACCTGCGCCCTTATGAGATCAGAGAGTCTGCGGAACATCTGAATTGTTATCAAGAGTTACTTCAAAACCACGGAGTAGAGCTTCACTGGCCTGACAATCTTGATGTTCACACTTTGAAATAAAAATAATTGTTTAAAGGGGCTTGAAAAAGGTAAACTTATTATGATATATTATTACGGCTGACATTAAATCAGCGGCCGGCGGTAACAAGTTGCAGAATAAACGATTTGAAATAAATCAAAAAAAGTTCTTGCAATTCACTGGCCGACATGATATGATCTTATAGCTGTCACAAAACGACAGAATGAAGAATTTGATCTTTGAAAACTGAACAACGAGTGAGTAGATTTCACGAAGTGAAATCGCCCCGTGAAGGTTTTTGGTACATGTCTATGACAGTATGAAAACCGGAACGGATCATTGAGATATTTTATCTCGT
>NZ_JAPCKK010000030.1 GCF_030705605.1 Paenibacillus zeirhizosphaerae | reverse complement strand
CATAGACAGACTCTCCTTTGCAATTTAGCTCTGCTTTGGATCGCAGGCCCTTATACTACCTGTATTGCCAAAGTAACCTAAGATATTGCAAGTACGTGGGAGTCTGTCTCGTTCATAATAACTGTTGACCCTTCGGGCCAAAGGCGAACGCTTCACTTTTCCGGAATTGCTTCGTTCTCTCCGCTGCTTTTGTGCATCCCCCAACTTAAAAAGAACAACCGGAAATCGCAATTTTCTGGTTTAACAAAATTGAAGAAGGGGCGCCCTAAGCCATTTTCATGACTTTTGGGACTGCCCCTTCTTTATTTGACTTGAAAGCAGATGGACTGATATGCAATCTACAGTTCTGTGAAGGCAAATGCAAGTGGATCAAGATGGCGCAGGAGAAAATCGAGTTCCTCGAGAGGCTGACGCCATAGCAGTTGCAAAGGCATGATGCGGTAAGCGTGATGAGCATTATACTTTCATGCCATGTTCGTTATAATGGATACAGTGCTTTAGGAAAGGGATGTAATTATGCAGAAAGTCATCGTCATTGGATCAGGAATTCTTGGGGCATCAACAGCATACCAGTTGGCAAAGATGGGTGCGGATGTACTTATTGTAGACCGCGAAGATAAAGGACAGGCTACGGACGCTGCAGCTGGCATCATTTGCCCCTGGTTATCACAGCGGCGCAATCAGGCCTGGTATCGGCTGGCCAAGGCAGGTGCCCGCTTTTACCCCGGATTGATCAAAGAACTCATAAGCGAGGGCGAGACCGAAACAGGTTATGCTCAAGTGGGAGCTCTTAGTATTCATCGTGATTTGGATAAAATTGAAAGTATGGAGGAGCGGGCATGTATTCGAAAGGTGGATGCGCCGGAAATTGCTGAAATCACCCGGCTCGATGAAGAAGAAACCCACGCCATGTTTCCTCTGTTAGCAGCAGGGTATTCTTCTGTACATATTAGCGGGGCCGCCCGGATAGACGGTCGTGCGTTGCGCGCTGCGCTCATCCGATCGGCACAAAGAAACGGAGCTATCCTGGTCAACGGGGATGCCAAGCTTCAGTTTCAGTCGAACTGTGTAACAGGAGTAGCTGTCGGTACCCAAAGCTTCTCGTCTGACCAAGTCATTGTGTGTGCAGGTGCGTGGGCCAATCAACTGTTCCAGCCTTTGGGCATTGATTTTAAGGTCCGTTTTCAAAAAGCGCAAATCATGCATTTACAGGCTCCTGATCAACAAGACACTGGCCGTTGGCCTGTAGTCATGCCGCCCTCGGATCAATATTTATTGGCTTTTGATGAACAAAAGTTCGTCATCGGAGCGACTCATGAAAATGAAGTCGAAGGCTATGATACAAGAATAACTGCAGGTGGTATTCAGGAAATCGTGAATAAAGGGATCGAATTGGCACCTGGTTTGGCGAACAGCACATTTCAGGAGGTCAGAGTAGGCTTTCGTCCTTTTACACCCGGTTTTCTGCCGGTGATCGGTGCTGTTCCCGGCTGGGAAGGACTTATAACGGCGAACGGACTTGGAGCGTCGGGATTAACGATGGGGCCTTTTATCGGAAGCCAGCTTGCAAAGCTGGCATTAGGAGCAGACCTGGAAATTGATTTAACTGATTATGATGTTCGCAAAGCAATGTAATCAGCATTTAAGACATCCATACCCAAATGTCCGTAAAGCCGGTTGAGGGAGGAACCCGCATGCTGTATTCGCTGAAAAGCCGTCTGATCACCGCATTTGTGCTGCTGTTCTTGTTGTCCTTCGTTGTGATGACGCTGCTGTTGTTCAATGAGTCGCGCTCAATTATCCGCTCATATCTCGAATCCTCCGCGTTGGAGAAAATGGACGAATACGGCTCCTTCATCGATATGGCCCAGTCGCAGATGTATGATTTCTCCTCACTTGTCTTCAACAACACGTTGACGCACGAGTGGGAGCTGGCTATGGCCGACCCGGGACTGTCGGCGGGCGAGAGAAGTCTCACAAACATCACCTTCAGCCGTTTTCTAACGCAGACGGCGAGCAATTATTCAATCGTCTCATCCGTGTTCCTTTACCGGGAGGACGGACTTCGAATTGGTATGAACAATGAGGTGGTCTACGATGCCTCCTTCAAGGAGGAGCCGTGGTATCAGAATTTCAAGAAGCGGAGCATCCGCTGGGTACCGGCCCATCTTGACCGCGATTCACAGCAATATCATAACAAGCCTGTCATCAGTCTGCTTATGCCGATTGGGCACTTTGAGCCGGGTCTTGCCAAAACGGTGATGAAGGTGAATATTAGCTCGTCTTATTTGCTGGACCCGTTGAACCGGATTCATCTTGGGGAGAATGACACGATTTTTCTGCTGAATGAGCGCCTGCAGCCGATGCTTTCCCAGACGGAATACAGTCTGCATACAGACATGATGAACAAGGTGGATGAGCTGAGCGTGGAAAGACAAAAGCATGGTGTCGTATATACCCCGGGACAGGAGAACGGCTCCGAAATATTGGTGTACAAAAAGCTCATACGCACGGACTGGATGCTGGTTGGCTTCGTCTCAGAAGCGGATCTGTATGGCCAGCTTTTCAAGCTGCGGGACAGCATCGTGTTGTTTGCAGTTATTTTGCTGCTCGTGTCGGTCTTCATCGCCATTTGGCTGTCGCACGGCATTACAAAACCACTCTCACGCCTCGTGTCAGCCATGCAGTATGTCCAGCGGGGTGATTTTGCTGGTGCCGAAGTGCGGCTGCCTGCTGAACACAGCGTGCGCAATGAGGTTGGCTTCGTTACCTCAACGTTTCGAAATATGGTGGGTCAGCTGCGCAGCCATATCCAAACCGAGTTCGAGCTGAAGCTGCTTCGCCAACAGGCGGAGTACAAGGCGCTGCTTATGCAGATTAATCCGCACTTCCTGTTTAATACGCTGGAGCTGATGAGCTCCCTGGCGATGCAGAAACGGACGGACGATACGGTGCAGGTGATCGAATCGCTCGGCAAAATGCTCCGGTTCTCACTCCGCCTTAGCGACGATGTGATCCGGCTTGAGGAAGAATTGAAATATGTAAGGGATTACATTTCAATTCTTGATGTCCGTTTCGGTGACAAGCTGCACCTGACCCTCCAGGAGGAGGAAGGGCTTGGCGGCGCAACGATCATCAAATTTATTCTGCAGCCGCTCATTGAAAACGCTGTCAAATACAGCTTCGGGCATTCGTCTGAAGCCTATGTGCATATCCGTGTGCAAAGAGAGGGTGATTGCATTCGGCTATCGGTCGCAGATAACGGTCCCGGCATCTCTGCAGGGCTGATGCGTAAGCTGACAGACCAGGCTGCTTACGCTCAACTGGACCAAATTTTGACCAGCCGCAGCCGGGAAATCGGGCTTGGCAACGTGCTAGCCCGCTGCAGATTGTACTACGGGGAGCTGTTCGGGCTGCGGGTCGAATCGACTCCTGGTGAAGGAACCGTCATTGAATTGATTTTGCCCATCCGGGAGGAGTGAACGCATGTACCGAGTATTGATTGTGGATGATGAGCCGGAAATCCGACAAGGTCTAAGGCTGAAGGTAAATTGGGAGAACCTTGGTCTAACGCTCGTGGGGGAGGCGGGCAATGGTGTCGAAGCAATGGAAAAGCTTGCCGAGGAGGCGTTCGATATCGTCATAACCGATATGAATATGCCGCTCATGAATGGTGTTTCCCTGCTGGAGGCTTGCCATGAGCAGTATCCGGAGCTGCGGCTGCTCGTCATTTCAGGTTATGAGGATATCCGATATGCGAAGGCGGCGGTCCGGAACCAGGCCCGCGATTATTTGCTCAAACCCGTTGCCAGAGATGAGCTAACAGAGGCACTTACACGTCTCTGCAAGGAGCTTGACGCCGAACGGGCCGAGCAAGCTGAGGCGGCTGTCATCCAATGGCGGTTATCGCAATATTACAAGAAAATGAAGGAGCATTTCATCGTTCATTTTGTTAAAGAGAAGCCGAGCCAGGAGCGCGGTGTGGCGGACAGGGGGATGTCTGAAGCAACACGAGGGGCAGCAGAAGGACAAGCTGGACTGGCGTTTGAAGCGGCGCGGCATTACATAGACGACAACTACATGTTCGATCTAAATTTAACGAAGATCGCCGAACGCTTTAACTATAATCCGTCGTATTTCTCCGAGATGTTTAAAGCGAAGGTTGGCAAGACGTTCATTAACTACTTGACCGATGTTCGTATGGCGCATGCTACCCGCCTGCTGGAGGAGACAAAGCTAAGCTTATGGGATATCGCACAGCTCACAGGCTTCTCCAATGCAAGCTATTTCAGCTCCAAATTCAAGCGGATATACGGCATGAGCCCATCGGAGTACCGTCAGCAGCAACCTGAAAAATTTAATAACGAGGAGCCGAAGAAATAGAATTCCAACGCTTGCGCATCACGGGTATGCTAAACCCATACCACTACCGTTCGACCCAAAGGAGGCGTGAACCGCAATGCGCAAGCTGCCTGGAGCACCGGACAACCTGACCGCATACATGTTTTTGCTGCCATGGCTGATCGGCTTTTTCTGCCTGACGCTCGGTCCGATGCTTGGTTCCTTGTACCTGTCGATGACCAAGTTCAACCTGTTTAGCCCGCCCGTCTGGATCGGACTGGACAATTACATCACCATTTTTACCGAAGACAGCACGTTCACCGGATCGCTCGCTGTAACCTTCAAATACGTCTTCCTGTCGGTTCCGCTGCGTCTGACCTTCGCGCTGCTCGTCGCGATGGCACTTAACAAAGGGATCAGGGCGCTTGGCATTTATCGAACCGTCTATTACCTCCCGTCCCTGCTCGGGGGCAGCGTAGCGATTTCGATCGTATGGCGGCAGTTGTTCGAAGGGACAGGGCTCGTCAACCAGTTTCTGGCCAGTCTGGGCATCCAAGGGCCGTCCTGGATATCTCATCCCGATTACGTCGTCTATACGATCGTGACGCTGTCCGTCTGGCAGTTCGGCTCAGCGATGGTGATTTTCCTGGCAGGCTTAAAGCAAATCCCGGCCGATCTATACGAAGCATCCCAAGTAGACGGAGCGGGCAAAATGCGGCAGTTTTTCCGGATTACGCTCCCGCTGCTGTCACCGGTCATTTTTTTCAATCTGATCATGAGCATTATCAATTCGTTTCAGGCGTTTACGCCGGCTTTTATGATCGGAGACGGTCGTGGCGGTCCGCTTGACGCAACGATGTTCTACACGCTTTACCTGTACCTGAAAGGCTTCTCGTTCTTTGACATGGGCTATGCTTCCGCACTGGCCTGGATTATGGTGGTCATCATCGCAATATTCACCGCTGTCGTATTTATCACCTCAAAATATTGGGTATTCTACGGCGACGGCAAGGAAGGGAGGTAGCACGGCCATGACGATTAGGAAAAACTTGATCCGCTTGGCCAGACATTTCGTCATCATCTTGATGGGTATCGGGATGCTGTATCCGGTGTTGTGGCTGATCGCCAGTTCCTTCAAGCCAAATACGATGATTTTCACGAATACAAGCCTTTGGCCTGCCCAGTTCACTCTCGACAATTACATCAATGGCTGGCGGGGACTCAACGGGGTATCCTTCGGCCGCTTCTTCATGAATTCTGCGCTGATCGCGGTTATGAGCGTGCTCGGCAATATCATCACCTGTTCATTCGCGGCCTTCGCCTTCGGACGACTTGAATTCCGGCTCAAAAAGCTGTGGTTCGCGCTCATGCTGGTGACGATTATGCTTCCCTACCACGTTACACTCGTGCCACAGTACATCATCTATAACGAGTTTCAGTGGATCAACACCTACTATCCGCTGATCCTGCCCAAATGGCTGGCCCATGATTCCTTTTTCATCCTGCTGATGGTGCAGTTCATCCGCGGTATTCCGCGGGAGCTGGATGAGAGTGCGACGATCGACGGCTGCAGTCAGCGGCAAATTTATTTCCGTATCATGCTGCCGCTGCTTGTGCCCGCGCTCATTACAACGGCGATCTTTACATTTATCTGGTCGTGGGACGATTTCTTCAGTCAAATGATCTATTTGAGCGATATCCAGCTCTTCACGGTGCAGCTTGGCATCCGCTCGCTATTTGATCCTACTGGCCAGTCTGATTGGGGCGCACTGCTGGCGATGTCCGCTCTGTCACTGCTGCCAATCACGGCGATTTTCCTCCTGTTCCAGAAGTACTTCCTGGAGGGAATTGCAACGACAGGCTTGAAATAAGGTATTTTCAACCGGCGATGAAGCAGTGGTCGAAGAAATTGTAAGCGGTTACTAACTATACAAAAACCAGAGGAGAGCAGCGACATGAACAAAACAATGTTGGCTTTGATGTTGACGGTTCTGATGACGGTTCTAGCGGCATGTTCAGGTGGAACGAGCGGCGGTCCGGCCGGGAGAGCAGACACAAACGGTGGAACGGTAAATGGGCCGGCCGCAGAAGGAGATGGCACAGCAGGTGATCAGGTTGAGCTCCGTGTGATGTGGTGGGGCGATCAGGCTCGCGCTGACCGGACGAACGAGGCACTCAAGGTGTTTATGGAGAAAAATCCCGATATCAAGGTGATCGGTGAGTTTGCGCCAAGCTCCGGTTATTTCGACAAGCTGAATACGCAGCTTGCATCGGGCACGGCACCAGACGTTTTCTTTCTTGGCGGCAACGTTGTTGATTATGCGAAGAAGGGCGTACTGCTGGATCTCGCCCCTTACGTCGGCCAAGAGCTCGACCTGAAGGATATGGACAAAGCAATGGTTGAATACGGCACGTTTGATGGCAAGCTGCAGCACATCTCAGCGGGTGCTAACGCGAGAGGTATTATCATCAATACGTCGATGTTTGCGAAAGCCGGGATTCCTGTTCCGCAGGACGGCTGGACATGGGAAGAATATGCGGCAGTCAGCAAGCAGATTTCCGATAAGCTTGGCAGCGGCTATTATGGCACGTATAATTTCACCGTCGACGGTCTGGATATTTACTTGAAGCAAAAGGGGAAACAGCTGTACGACATGCCGAACAACCAGCTTGGCTTCATGGAAACGGATATCGGCCCATGGTTTGATTACTGGCAAAAGGCTTCCGAAGCGGGTGGCGTCGTAACGCCGGAGCTGCAAGTGTCCAACCCGCCGACCGATACAGGCAAGTCGCTGATCATTACAGGCAAGACAGCGATGACGCTGGCAGCCTCCAACCAGCTTGCCGCGATGCAGGGGCTGACACAGGATAAGCTGACGCTTGTACAGGTGCCGCGCGGCCAGAAGGGAACAGGTGTCGTATTCGAATCCAGCCAAGGAATGTCCGGTTATGCTAAAACCGGACATCCGGCTGAGGTCGCTCGGCTGATGAGCTTCTGGATCAACGATCCGGATGCGGCCAAGATACTAGGCAACGACAGGGGGGTTCCAGTCACGGCTGCCAACCGTACGCTGCTTGAAAGCGAAGCGAACGAGGTTGACAGTGTCATCTACGACTATACGAGCCGGGTTGCCAAGCAGGCCGAAAGCGAACCGTTCGCGGTTAGCTACAACCTCCCGGGTTTCTCCGAATTCTCGAAGCTTGCGGAGACAACTGTACAGGAGATTGGCTTTGGCAGGAAAAATGTCGAGCAGGCGGTCGCTGATTTTTACAGTGGAACAGTGAAAATTTTCGATAACAATAAGTAACGCGCGCTTGCGCTAACTTGCGAATATTGAAGTTAATGCCCAGCAAATTCAATCACTGACTGCTGTACAGCACGACGGCCGAGCTGTGGCCAATCGTAGTCGTTGGTGTCATGATCGCTCCGTCAAGGTAATCGATCCCGTGTTCTGCTGCCCATTCGGCCATGCGGCGCGCGCGCCGGCGAGTCAGTTGACAGATTTTAATTTCTTTAAACCGATTCCGGCTTCTGAAGCAGCTCGACCAATCGAGAAAGTCCATCGGTGCCGTAGCCTTCTGCAACTCCACGGTTGATCAGCTCCTGAATCGGCGTCATGAGCTCGGTGCTGATGCCCAGCTCCCGGCAGGCGTCAATGAAATGGCCAAATCCCGTCTGATTAATATGAAGGCTGGACACCTTCGTTTGATGATCACCCGCATCCACCGCCTGTGCCATCAGAGGCAGAGAGGCTGACATAGCCTGAAGCCAGGGAACGACAAGTGAAGTGAACGACTCGGCTTGAAGCTGCTCCGAGCGAATCATCGCAACAGCATGAAAGAAACCACTGAACATCCCGTACATAGCGCTCAACAGCGCCAGGTCATGCAGAGACGCCAAGCCGGGATCCTGGCCAAGATACTTTGTGGACCCGAAGCTTTCCAGCGCCGGCCCATAAGTATCGATAATCTTGGACGAGCCGCTGTACAGGAGCAGTGCTCCCGGCGAGGCGATCATCTGCGGAACGGCCATGATCCCGCCGTCCAAATATTCAATGCCCTGTTCGGCTGCCCAGGCAGCCATTTGGCGTGCTTGTGCCGGCGTGCCATTGGTCAGATTGACGATCGCCCGACCATCCAGTAGATCGCCCGCTTGTTCGAGAATCTCGTTCACAGCCCCGTAATCCAACACACAGATTATGATCAGCGGACTCGCCGCCACCGCTTCGGCCACCGTGCCCGCCACCACTGCTCCCTGTGCCGCAAGCCCAGCCGCCTTGTCGGCCGACCGATTCCAGACAGTCGTCCGATAGCCTTCCTTTAATAGGGCTTGGGCCAGAGCTGAGCCCATCATGCCTAAGCCGATAACCGTTACTGGCGGGCGCTTGATGTTGGCAGGGTTCGATTCATGATGTACCGTGTGCTTACTTTGCTTGTTTTCTTTCATTTGAATCCTCATCTCCTTTCCGCCTTATCTTAAAAGATTGACACAGTGTCAAAGTCAATATGTATTTTTGTGCTGCGATGGGGGAGTGGCAATCATAAATAAACATCGCCTTCCGGTTCACGGAGGACGATGATGAGGACAAACAACAGGAGCCCAGCCGTTTGTGGCAGGGCTCCTGTTGTTTGTCTAATCTCTCAGTGTTATTGATAGACACGCACGTAATCGACCAGCATTTGGGACGGGAACGGCGTTGAGCTATTAGGAGGACCAGGCCAGTTTCCGCCGACAGCCAGGTTCAGAAGAATAAAGAACGGCCGCTGAAATTCTTCGGTGTTGCCAGTTCCGTTCTCGATATAAATTTCATTGAACTGCTGTCCATCGACAAACCAGCGGATATATTTGGAGTCCCACTCGATGCTGTACACATGGTATTGGGAAAAATCCAAATTGCCCGATACCCGCCCGTATTCAGCGTGGTGGCCTGCATCCCAATGTACAGTACCATTCACATAAGGGTTGTTGTTTACCCGTTCCATAATGTCAATCTCTCCGCAATACGGCCAACCTGCCGAGCTAATGTTGCTGCCTAACATCCAGAAGGCCGGCCATAGTCCTTGACCGGACGGTAGCTTGATTCGTGCCTCCACTTTCCCGTAAGTAAAGGTTTGCAAATTTTGAGTTTTGATTCGAGCCGAGGTGTAATTCATTCCGCCGTAAGCTTCTTTTTGTGCTTTAATCACCAGATTGCCTCCGGTAACCTGCAAGTTCTGCGTGCGGTCGGTGTAGTACTGAAGTTCGTTGTTTCCCCATCCGCCGCTGCCGGTGCCGATTTCAGGGGTCCAATAGGACCGGTTTAACGAGGTTCCATTAAATTCGTCGCTCCATACGAGATTCCAGTTCGGAGCTGCGCTTGCTTGCTTTGCAGGAAACGGAACGATCAGGAGACTGAGCAGCACAACTGCACATAATCCTTTTTTTAGCATTTTGTTCCCTCCTCGAATTATTGAGAATCTTCAAGTGGCATTGACCATCAAGACAAGGATCACCTCACTTTCTTCAATGGACAGTTCACATAAGTAAAGCGCTTTCATAGAGTAGTATACTGGAAATATAACCCATATACAACCTCTGTTTATCGTATTCGAAACTGACGACGATTTAGAATGGGCGAACCGTCAACGTGGAAGCAACGTTGGCGGTTCGCCCATGATTTTATTGATTTTTCAATTTAACCTTAAAGACATCTCCAGCATTGCCGCCAAAAACGATCAATCCGCCTTTTGGAAGCACTATCGAGCGTTCAGAGTTTACAGTTGAGAAATGTACAACCGATCCGTTTTCATCATAAACAGCAAACCCTCCGCTTTTTGGAAAATCTACAACCATATTTTTATTCGCTGTACTTTCGTCGATTTTAAACCATTGAGCATATCCATTAGATGGTATCTTATATTGGGTTGTTTTCGCCGTATGCAACGGTTTAATGGCATCCTCACGAATAAAGTGTTGTTCGCCAGCTTTTAAATACTCCGAGTTTTCCTTTTTGTAAAAATTCAAATCAAATGCATCTCTTCCGCTCATAATAGGTATTTCAATTGCATTAACCGCATAGTTTTCATCTACAATTTCAGTGCCGTTTGCATAACCTGTATCCACAGCAATATTTTTAATTAAAAATGCCGGGGGCACCAAATAAAATACAGAGGTCATCTTTTCATCCACGGCGTAGTATTTTTTACCGTCTCTAGCTTCCCATGCCTTCTTCACGGAATCCTTCACTGGGTTGGCATTCAGCTTTTGATACTCATAATACACCATTTCAGTTTGACCAAGACCAGGGAAGTCCAAGAGCGCATTCACCTTGATATAGGTTTTTCCATTAGTCTGCTGCTCAAAGCTGACTTCTGCCGTACCATCGCTGCTTGTGAAGTGTCCGCTGCCAGTATACACATATTTCTGTGCCGGTATAATTCCATCCAACAGAGCAGGCAGCTCAAACTCCCCGTTCTGAATATCCACCTGGGTGGTTGCCCCAACATTTCCATATAAGCCTGAATAAGCGGATAAATCTGCTGGCATATCTGCTTTTACAGGAGATTTAGGTGTTTTTTCCGGCGTGATATCTTTTATAATGCCTTTCTCTTTTAACACATCCTGCAAAACAGTTGAAGCAAATATAGAATTGTAAAATGAAGATCCGCCAGAAGAAACTACTGCGATCGACAAATGATGTTCAGGTATGGAGATCAGGGCAGAGTGGTACAGTACGGTATCTCCGCCTTTGGATAAAGCTGTGATGCCATAGTCACTAAACGGGGCCAATTGGACCGAATCCCATCCGAGCCCGTAATTGAAAATATTTCTCTCTTCAGGAACCCAGACTCCTTTCCGGTATTCATGACTTTGCATGGCGGCTGCTGATTGCTCGGATAAAATATCCGGCCGGTGACCCGTCAAGATTTCGGAAAATTTAACTAGCTCTTCTGCTGTAGCGTATACGCCACCTGTACCGATAACATTGGTATTTTCAACGGCCAGGGGAGCATCTATTCCGGGAAAATACGTTTTAGCCAGATGTTGTCTGTCAAATTGATCAAGCGGTGTCTTCGTAAAGTTTAAATCCAGCGGTTTGCTGATATGGGTCGCAATAAATTCGCTGTATGTTAAACCGCTCACACGTTCAACCAGTATTTCAAGCAACTGGAACCCGTCATTACTGTATACGGAGTATTCGCCAGGGTTGGATTTTAAACGTTCAGACCGCAGGTTTACCAATAATTGATCATGGTTCTGTGTGTCATTGTCATTGAACAGCATACTGTTTTTGTAATGGGCACCATAAAGCCCTGACGAGTGATTGAGCAGCATCCGCGGTGTGATTTGCTTATATCTTTCATCCGCCATTGTAAAGTCCTTGATATATGTCGTAAGAGGCTGGTCAATATCGACTTTGCCGGCATCGACCAGCATCATCGTTGCGGCGCTTACATACATTTTGCTGACAGAACCTACGCCAAACATCGTATCTTTGTTAACAGGAGCCTTGGTTTCCTTGTCAGCTATGCCCGCGCTATTGGATAACGTAATCGAGCCATGATCCAGAATGGCATATTGAATTGAACTGACGCCGTAATCGGACACTATGACTGAAGCCAACTTGTGTGCTTTTTCTTCAATCGTATCATGATTCTCTTCAGCCGAAGCCATGGGCACCTGCAGAAGCATCAGCATGACAGCCATGAGTACAAGCCCTATTTTTTTCAATTCTTTTCCTCCTCGTATGCTTTTAAAGTAAATAACAGTTTTCAGCATACATCCTGCAAGGAGCCAACAGGGCGGGAGGACCCTCAAACGCAAAAAACAATCCCTAAACGGCAGAAGATTTAGGGATTGTTCGTATTAAAAGGGCAGTACAACCATGTTATTAACTACTTTATTGTTCGACTCAATCGTCATATGTCCGCCGTACTTCTCGCATATTCTTGAGATATTGGTTAAGCCCAGTCCATGATATTCCGGATTTGATTTCTGGCTGCGCAATGCCGTGGTCTCATGCTCCACATGATTGAGAATGTGAAGGAAGAGGGCCGACTCATTGGAATGAATTTTAATGAGGATATACCTGTCATCCGCGATTCTGACCTTCTTGGATGCTTCCAGCGCATTATCCAGCATGTTGCCCAAAACGACGCATAGGTCGTACCGTTCAATAGGCATTTCCTGGTCGTATAAGCTGAGCCTTGTATCTATTTTGATGCCATTGGCCTGGCCGATATTCAGCGTATTCGTAACAAGGGCATCGATCACCAGGTTGCCGGTATTCACTCTATGATAGGCATCTTCAATTTTATTCAATGTAACTTTGATGTGCTCACGTGCCTGTTCGAGCTCATTTCGTTTAATACATTCCTCGATATACAAGAACTGCTGGTTTGTATCATGAATGATTCTTTTAATATTTTTGAAGCTGTGGACTGTTTTTTCATAGTTGGCGTCCTGGTAATCCATCTGATTTTGCAGTTGTGTATTCTGGTGAATTAATTGAAATTTTTCAACAATATTATCAAAAATATAAACAATAAACACATTCAATAACAGAAGTCCAAAGATGGAGACAAAATAATACATGTTTTTCTCACTATATAAAGACAACACATTGCCCTGGTAAATGCTCACAACCGGAACAATCAGGAATAAAAGATAGTAACGGGCATGGATCGGGAAGCTTCTCCGTTTGGCAATGAGCCGTATGATCTGAACGACAGGAAACATGAAAATGCAACTGAGCAGCATAATTTTGGAAAACAGCAATTGTCCATTGTTCATATCATGCAAACTGCCGAGATTAAAGGTCTCCACATCGTAAAGAATGTAGGAAGATATAAAATTAACCAGGGTAAGCAAAACGGCATAAAGCGTTGAGAAAATGATCTTTAATTTTAACTCTACATGAAATGAATGGGCTAAGCTGAAAATCACAAACAACGCAAGAAGGGAGGAGAGGGCAGCAGGCAATTCGACACATAAATATAGAAAATCCAATAGCCAGAAAATAAGAAGATATATGATACTATTTTCCTTTTTGTTGGACTTGCTGAAAACCGAGTTGAAATAATAATTCACCTGCAAACACATGACGAGTGATACAACCAAATTAAGCAGCAGTAATCCGTAATTCATCATATCAAATCATCTCTGTGATCATAAATTTGGTATAGGTATCTTTTACTTCTTTTATTTTGGAGCGTCCAATGGGTAATTCCATACTATTTGACATTAATACCTTGCCTCCGGCAAATTTTTTTACATGAAGCAGATTTATAATAATGGATCGGTGAATTTGCAGGAAATGAAACTCCTTTAGCGCTGAAGCATAGTTGGAAATAATCCCTTTGCTTTCATAGGTTTGATGCTGTGTCACAAAATGCAATTTATTTTTAATCGTAAGACTTTTGATAGCCTCAATGGCAATGATATCCTGATGCTTCAAAATCAACTCCTCATAAGCTGACTTAATGACTATAAATTTCGGATCCAGAGCTTGAAGATATTGATGCAGCTTTAACATTTTTTCTTCAAAGATATGGGCTGCTATCGGTTTGATTAAATACTGATAGGTGACTACATCAAAGCTTTCCAGCATGTACTCCGGGTAGCTGGTCAAAAAAATAATTTGCTCATCAAGTTTCTTCAAGCTCCTTATTTTCCTCGCGGTTTGAATTCCGTTGACCCCATTCATTTCAACATCAAGTATTAAAATATGGAAGGAGGGGTTATTGTTTTCATAATAAGCGATCAGCTCTTCTCCAGAACTGAACATTTCAATTTCAAAGTTTACATTCGTCTTGATCGATAAAGCGATCAGCATATTTTTCACAAGCTCTCTTTGCTGCTTCTCATCCTCGCATATAGCCACTTTATACATAAGATCAGCTTACCTTTCTAATTTATACTTTCGGATATCGTAATTCAAAAAAATATGTTTCTTGCGACAAGCTTTTCAGGATTTCGACAGGAAGAATATTTTATAATTTCATCAGATGATCAATTATACATTTTTTTTGCAATTTATTCTTTTTTTATATCAGGGAGATGGAATGGTTGAAGAGAGAGAATGTAGAAAACATTGTCGCTTTATCGCCTAATCAGCAAGGGATTTTATTTCATTGTATCCATGAGCAGGGCAGTCCATATTACTTTGAGCAATTAAACATCTCCTTGACCGGAATCATCCGGATATCTGATTTTAAGGAAGCCTGGAACATCGTAGTGCGTGCCAACGAATCTCTTCGATCCCAATTTCGCTGGTCAGGTCTAAGGCAGCCGGTTCAGATTATTTTAAGAAATAGTATACCCGAAATTCGGATTGACCTCCTAGCAGGGGAAGAGCCCAAGGACGCCAGAGAAGAATTGAAGAGAATAATGGATGAAGATATGGAACGCGGGTTCCGGCTGCAGGAAGAAGTGCCATTCCGAATACGGCTTATTCAATTAGCAGCAAATCAATATCAAATTCTCATCAGTAGTCATCATATTTTGTTTGACGGCTGGAGCACTGGTATTCTCCTTAAAGAATTCTGGTATGCCTATCATCAACTACGACAGGGAAAAGAACCTGTTTTGTCTTCCAAAAGGAAGAAACTAGATTATATCAAATTTATACATAACCTGAATCTTGTCGAAGAATCCGCTTATTGGCGAGAGACATTAGCCAATCCGGAGCATGCTTCGATCACATTTTTTGCAAAAAGAAAACATAAATGGAAAGATGAGGTGCTGCAAGAAACGCATGTGATGTCTGCGGAGCAGACTCAACGGTTAAAGCAATTTGCAATGGAGAATCAAATGACGGTAGCCGGTTTGTGTTATACCGCTTGGGCATTGGTTCTACATGTGTATACAGGCCGCAACGATGTGCTCTTTGGCACAACACTTTCCGGCCGGAATGTTCCGGTTGAAGGTATAACAGACATGATTGGATTGTTGATACAGACCTTGCCTTTTCGAGTACGTTTGGATGGTTCCGCGCCCGGTTCACAGCTTCTCGGACAGGTTCATCAATCGTTGCTGGAATGCGAACGCCACAGCTTCTACCCCTTGACAAGAATCATGGAGGAGATGGGTGAGAAGAGTCAGAACAGCGGATTCGATACGTTATTTGTCGTCCAGAATTATCCCTTATTCCAGCCTGAATCGCTTGGCGGAGAAGATTTGGCTATCTCGTCGTATTCGATGAGGGAACATTCCCATTATCCGATATCCGTAGGCATTCAGACCTTTGCGGACATCCGGATTTCCGCATCTTATCGTACGGGTCAGTTTGACCCGTCGTTTATCCGGGACATGATTACAGACTTCACCTTTTTCCTTAGCCATTTGCATGATCTGAAAAAAGGCACCTTACACCAGCTTCTGGACTTGCATCAATCGGAATTGCGGCAGCGGCAGCCCAGCCTTTCTCTCACGTCCGAGCAGGGGAACGGACTTGGTAACAGCGACCGGCATTCGGAACAGCTATACCCGGTGCTGTTCGAACATCAGGTCAGTCAAACCCCTGATCAGGTTGCGGTCGTATGTGGAGAAGACGGCTGGACTTATAGCGGGATCAACAACCGTGCGAATCACCTTGCGCTCAAGCTACAGGAAGTCGGAGTTGGACCTGAGGTTCCGGTAAATCTTTTTATGGAGAGATCGATTGACCTGCTTGTCTCTGTGCTTGCCATTTTGAAAGCAGGCGGGGCTTTTGTGCCGATTGACCCGGAGCTTCCCGCAGACCGTATCGTGGATATCTTGGAAGATACCGGTTCACCATTCATCCTGGTGGACCATCGTACCCGGGAGATTCTTAACAAATTCAGTCCGGTAAGGACCATCGTGAATGTGTCGGAATTACAAGAAGGACACCGGATTTATGAAAACGTAAAGGCAACCCGCTCTGCCCGCGATCTGGCCTATGTGCTGTATACATCCGGAACATCCGGCAAGCCAAAAGGCGTCATGATCGAGAATCGCAACCTGGTTCATTTTATTCAATCATTTGACCGCAAACTCCAGTGGTCCCGGAGCAAAATCATGCTGGGACTGTCTACCTTTTCATTCGATATTTTCATTGTGGAAATGTTGCTTCCTCTGCTCAAGGGAATGAAAATTGTAATGGCCGACGTTATGCAACAAAAGGACCCGATGCGCTTATGCGAATTGATTGAACGTTCCGGCATTAACATCATCCAACTAACGCCTACAAGGCTGAAAACGTTGCTCAGTCATCCCGCCAATGTGAATCGGCTGCAGGGTGTAACGGATGTGCTGCTGGGAGGAGAGGCGCTTCCGGAGCAGCTTGTCCGTTCCTTGAAGAAGAAGCTGAGGGCTGATGTTTACAATTTGTACGGGCCAACGGAAACGACGGTCTGGTCTACCGTGTATCGATTCGACGAACCGGACAGCGTCTTGATTGGAACAGCAGTTGAGGGTGTGAGCATCTATATGATCGACGAAGCGGGGCGAGTCAAACCTCGCGGAGTTCCCGGTGAAATATGCATTGGTGGACATGGGGTTGGCCGCGGTTATTGGAGTAACCCGGGGTTGACCCGTGAGCGGTTCGTGCCCGACCCGTTTTCCCCCGGCTCACGGATGTATCGCACCGGTGATTTGGGCCGATGGGACTCCGAGGGACAGCTTGATTTCCTCGGACGGATGGACCGCCAGGTCAAGATCAGGGGATATCGGATCGAGCTAGCCGATGTCGAATCTCATTTGTTATCTGCTCCCTACGTGGCTGCCGCTGCAGTTATTGTGAGGGAGCAAGGCGGAACCGAGCCGTATTTATGCGCTTATGTCGTGGGGGAAGCGGAGAAATTCTCTGCTCAAAGGCTAAGGGAGCATATGCAATCCAAGCTGCCGGGTTACATGATTCCCAGCCATTTTGTTCCTGTTGAGAAGCTGCCCCAGAACCAGAATGGCAAGCTGGATATCAAAGCCTTGCCTCTTCCAATGCAGGAAGAAGGGAAGCACGGCAAGGACAGCCATTTATTTACGCCAAGAAGTGAAATGGAGCATGTCGTCCTGCATTTATGGCAAGACACACTATCGTTGCAGGGCAATGTTTCGTCCAATACACACTTTATGGATCTTGGCGGACATTCCCTTCAAGCCATGTATCTAGTCATTGGTATTCAGAAGGAGCTTGGAATTGAAGCTACGGTACAGGAAATTTACCGTTATCCAACTCTAGGAGAGCTTGCTGCATTTCTGGCCGCAGCCGTTGACAGGAAGAATCATCTGCCAGCCATCGTCCCGGCTCCTGAAGGGCGGGAGTACCCATTGTCCTCTGCGCAGCTTGCCATGTATATAAGCACCCAGTGGGAGGACAAGCATACCTCCTACAACCTGCCATTTATGATTGGAATTAAGGGATCAGTCAACCGGAGCAGAGCTGAAGAAGCTTTCCGGGCCCTGATTCGACGCCATGAATCGTTGCGCACCAGCTTTCATGTCATGGGCCGGGAAATCCGGCAAATTGTACATCATCAGGCCCCATTTAAACTGGAATATGCAGAGGTTGATACGGAAGGACTTGAGCGCCAGCTCACAGGTTTTATCCATCCTTTTGAGCTACAGCAGGCACCTTTGTTCCGGGTAAAGCTGCTTCGGCTTGACGAAGGCTCTTATGTGCTGTTGGGAGACCTTCATCACATCATAACTGACAATCATTCTGTTCGTCAGCTCATGCAGGAGTTCATCAAGCTGTATCAGCAGCAGACCTGTGCCCCTGTGCAACTGCAATATAAGGATTATGCTCTGTGGGAGAATGCAGTTCGCAGGACAGAAGTATACTTGGAGGCCGAGCAATATTGGATGTCAGTGGTTCACGGTGCGCCAGCTCCGGCGACGCTGCCGCCTGATATCGCCCATTCCTATCACAGCAGAGGCGGAAGCCAGCTTGAATGGCCGTTTCCCGAGGAACTGGCCGGGAAGCTATGCTCGCTCGCCAGACAGCACAAAACGTCAATATTTACGGTGCTGCTGACAGCACATTATATTCTCATGCACAAGTATACCGGACAGGAGGATGTAATCGTGGGGGTTCCATTATCGGGAAGATGGCATCCGGATATGGATGCCATCAGCGGAATGTTTGTCAATACGCTGCCGTTGCGGAATGCACCTGTTCCCCATAGCTCTTGTTCCAAACTGCTCACTCAAGTCAGACAATCCATGCTGCAGGCCATGCAATACCAATTTTATCCCCTCGCTGACTTGGTTAAAAAGCAGAGGGAAGCTTCTCCCGGGACGATGCCGTTCTTCCGCAACGTATTTACCATGCTGCCCTATGAGGAACGCTGGGATATGCCGGACATGGAAATGGTGATGAACCCGCTGCATCACGGACAAAGCAAGTTTGATCTTACCGTAACTGTACTAGTAACAGATCAGGCACCCGTCAAGCTCATGATTGAATATGCACACCATCTGTTTGCGGAAGCCAGTATACATAAGTGGGCGGAACGGTACATGCATGTTCTGGAGCAGGTGGCTGTAGATCCGGAGCGCACGCTTTCCGATATCAAGGTCCATGAGGAGTTGGGACCGGGTCCCGAATTGTATGAAGAAGTAGACTTTCAATTTTAACGGCGAAGGAGCATAAGGGTGTGTCCAATCAACTGTATAGTGAAAAGGCTTTGCTTGCAGCAAGTCTGCGCGATCAGAAAGAAACACTGATCCAGTTTGTATCTGAGGAATTGCCCAAGCCGATTGTACCTTATGACCGATTCCCGCAACCGTCATTGGCTCCTGTCAAGTCACAGTTATCCGGTCACGCCGTTACAGCCCAGCTTCCTGAATCCTCTGCCAAAGAGCTTATTCGTATAAGTAACGGCTCGAATGCCAACCTGCACGCGCTGGCAGTGGCGGCAGCTTCCGTGCTGGTCTACAAATATTGCGGGGCAGATTACTTTCTGCTGGGCATTCCGGCTGCCTTTATCCCCGTAAATGTAAAGTCGGCAGATACATTCAAGGAGCTTTTGCTGCAAATCAGGAGGAGCTTGAGCCAATCTCAGGAATATGCCCGTTATCCGCTCGAAGTGTTGGCCGATGAACTGGGAATGTCTTGGGAGAGTACAGATAATCCTTTTTTTGAAATTGCAGTGATGCTCGAAACGGTTCATGGTCTGACATGGATGAACGACATTGGAGCGGCTTTTTCATTCTCCCTGAGTGTTCATGACGAGTCCGTTCAAATCAAACTGTACTATGATCCGGGCCGGTATACCGAATTCTCCGCATGGCAAGTGATGGACCAATATATGGTCTTGCTCGGTAATGTCCTGACTCAACCGGATCAGCCCATTGCCGGCATTTCCATGACGGCTGCCGACTCGCTGTCCATGCTTGCACATGAAATGAGCGTGGATTTGGCAATGCCGGGACCACCCTTGCTGCATGAAATGTTCGCCAGTAAGGCTTGCGATGTGCCTGACCATACTGCACTTGTCTGTGGAAACGAAAAATTGACATATGGAGAGCTGAAGAATCAGGTATACTGCATTGCCACCGTCCTGCAAAAGGCAGGTGTGGAGCGGGGCACAATCGTTGCGATCCGGGTTGAACGATCATTTGACATGGTGGCAGGAATACTGGCAATTTTGAGTGCCGGGGGTACGTATCTGCCTGTTGAACCCGGACTTCCCGAGGAAAGATTCCGCTATATGATCGAAGACTCAGGAGCGGCCTTTTTGGTGACGGCCAGGAACCTTGAAGCTCCGGAAGGCTTGGGAATCGGAGTAACAATATATTTGGATGAGATGACGTGGCATTTAACAGGAGAATTGGCTCCACGAGGGGAGGCATATTCAGGCAATGGTGTGTTGTCCGAGGACCCGGCCTACATTATTTACACTTCAGGTACATCGGGCAATCCCAAAGGAACCGTGATCCGGCATGGCCAAATCACAAGCCTTCTTCAGCATACGCTGACCTTGTTTTCTTTATCTTCCAAGGATCGCTGGACCCTGTTCCACTCCTTCAGCTTTGATTTCTCGGTGTGGGAGATGTTCGGTGCGCTTGTGACAGGGGCTTCGCTTATTATAGTACCGGACTCCATTGTCAAGGATACTCGGCGTTTCGCCAGGCTTCTGGCCGAAGAGAACGTGACTGTGCTGAATCAGACGCCTTCTGCGTTTTATCGGCTCATTCACGAAGAAGAAGCTTTACGGACATGGAGTCCGCGGTATGTGATTTTTGGCGGTGAAGCGCTGACCCCCGGCAAGATTGCGGCCTGGGCGGAGTGTCATCCGGCTTCCGAGCTAATTAACATGTACGGTATTACGGAGACCACTATTCATGCGACGTATAAAAAGTTGTTATCCGAAGATTTGCGCTCCTCGTCCAGCAACATTGGCAGGCTTTTGCCTCATTTGAGGGGGATGGTGGTGGATCGAGACCTCCATCCAGTGCCTTGCGGCGTGCCGGGAGAATTGTGGATTACCGGGCAGGGTGTAGCTATGGGGTACCTTGGCAAGCCGGAACTGACAAATGCGCGGTTTGTCAGACACCCTTTAATGGGAGAAACACGGTTCTACCGTTCGGGAGACCTTGTTAGGCAGCTTACAAACGGCGAACTCGAGTATCTGGGCAGAATGGACCAGCAGGTCAAGATTAGGGGCTACCGTATCGAGCTCGGGGAAATTGTAGAGCAACTGCTGCAGCACAAGCATATCGCCGATGCTGTCGTAATGACACAGAAGGATGACATGGGGAATTCTGAGCTTGCCGCCTATCTGGTATGTCGAGGAACAGTTGTTGATGAAGAAATTCGCGAACATTTGGGGGCTCGCTTGCCTGCGTATATGATCCCGTCCCATTTCTACGAGACCGAGTTCATGCCTCTGACCCTCAACGGCAAGCTGGATCACAAAAAGCTGCTGTCTGTACGCCGCAGGCTTCAGAGTAACACCGCTTATTTGCTGCCAAGGAATGATGTTGAACAGGCAGTTTACGATATTTGGAAAAAATATGTACCTCAGGATGTGAACTTTGGCATTCATGACTCTTTGTTTCACATTGGAGGACATTCCCTGACCGCTTCCCTGATTGTGAATGAGCTAAACCGCGATTTCGGGTGTAGTCTTACGATACGGACTCTATTCGAGCATTCGACGGTTGAAACTCTGTGTCGTGAAATGCGGCAAGAAGTTGACCATGCCTACACCTTGATTCCAGCCATCGGAGAAAGAGAGAACTACGTCTGTTCCTCTGCTCAGGAACGCATCTATTTTCATCAAGCCGCAGCCGAACATTCAACGCTGTATAACATGCCGGTCAAGCTTGAGATTCATGGTCTACTTAATGAAGCGCAACTGGTAGAAGCATTGCAAGCTCTCGTGGCAAGGCACCGTGTGCTGCGTACATATTTGTACATTGTACAAGGATATCCGTTCATGCGAACGGCTCCCGATCTAAGCCTTGAGCAATATTGGGAAGCTGTGCCGATGGATGAAGCAGCGCTTGAGGACTACTTGCTCCATTTTGTTCAACCCTTCGATCTCCTGGCCGCTCCTCTGTTCAGGGTGAAACTGCTGAGGCTTTCCGAGACCCGCTGCATGCTCTTGTTTGATCTTCATCATCTGATTGCGGATGGGGCTACACTGGACATTTTGCTTCGGGATCTGCTGCACCTATATGAAGGTAAATCGCTGGAGCCGCTCATGGTGGAGTACAAGGACTACGCCGACTGGCAGAAAAAAGAGCTTAAAACCAGAGATATGGCTGTGCATGAAGCCTACTGGCTAGAGCAGTTCCGGGATGAGATTCCGTTGTTGGCCTTGCCGGCAGATTTTCCGAAAAAGAGCCATCCCGACGTTCAGGGAGATGTGCTGGTATCCTCATGTGATCCGGACATTCTGGAGCTATTAAAGGAACTGGCCCGGCAGCATCACACCACGTTATTTACGGTTATGCTTGCCGCCTTTTATGTCCTATTGCACAAATATACCGGTCAGGAAGATATCGTGGTAGGTACACCCGCCGAAGGGCGTGAACGTGCTGAACTGAAGCATCTTGCTGGTGTATTCGTAAATTCCTTGGCTCTTCGCTCCCAGCCTGCGGCAAACAAGACGTTCATGCAATTTCTGAAAGAAGTCAAACATACCGTTGTATCGGCGCTGGAGCATCAGGCATATCCGTTTGAACAGCTTGTAGCTAAAGTAGGGGCGTCACGGGAGTTGAACCATAATCCGCTGTTTGATACTTGGTTCTCCATGCAAACGTCCTCCGAGCTCGAGCAATGCGGAGCTTTACGGATCAAGGCCGCCGCTCTTTCACCCGGGATATCCAAGTTTGATCTTAGTCTGTACGCCGTAATCAACCACGATCATAGGCTCGAGCTCTTGTGGGAATACAAGACCGGTTTGTTCCGTACTGAAACGATTCAGCAGATGTCGCGTCATTTTACAATTCTGCTGAGAGAGCTGGTCTTGCAGGCTTCGCGTCCGTTGCAGGACATCAGCTTGTTATCGGAAGAACAGTATTACCAGATCACTCGGGAATGGAATCCGGCCCGGTCCCATTATCCGGTCGAAGCAGGCATCCATGTGATGTTTGAACAAATGGCGGCGGCGGTGGGCAACCACGTTGCTCTTGAGACACCACAGTTGAGCCTTACCTACAACGAATTGAACAGCATGGCTAACACGCTGGCGAATCGTCTCCGAAGCAAAGGAGTTGGCCGAAATGCATTGGTCGGGATCATGCTTGGCCGCAGCCATCGCTTGATTGTGGCGATCATGGCAGTGCTGAAGGCGGGCGGTGCGTACCTGCCCATCGACCCAAGCTTTCCGGAAGAGCGCATACGCCATATGCTGCAAAGCAGCCGGGTCAAACTTGTACTGGCGGATAACCTGGATAGATTGAACGGATGGGAAGAGAGCTGCGCTGGTGAAGTACTGCTCCTTCATGATGAGTCGTCCGCACAGAATGGACAGTGTGCCAACCTTGATCCGGTTAATGAACCCGGGGATATGGCTTATGTCCTGTACACTTCCGGCTCTACCGGTTCTCCCAAAGGAGTTGTTATTACACACGACAATCTTTTCAATTTCATCCATGCCATGAGTGAACAGACAGCATGGCCTGCCGGCTCCGGTGTACTGGCTTTGACGACGGTATCGTTTGATATATTTTTTGTTGAGATGCTGCTGCCCTTGCTGAAAGGGATGAAGGTAATGATGGCCGATGAAGCCATGCAGCAGGACCTGGAGCTGCTTGCCCGCCTGGTAGGGGACAAATCTGTGCACACGCTGCAACTGACACCATCCCGCCTGTCGATGATGTTGAATCACCGCCATGGCACGGAATTACTTCGCCAGGCACAGCAGATTCTTGTTGGGGGAGAATATTTTCCGCTGAAGCTGCTTGCCGGACTTCAGAAATGTACGCAGGCCAAAATTTACAATATGTATGGTCCGACAGAGACAACGATCTGGTCCACGGTGCAGGAATTGACTACATCCAGCCGCAATGACATAGGCAGGCCCTTGGCCAACACATGGCTTTATGTATTGGATTCACAAGGTCAACCTGTTCCTCCAGGTATTCCTGGAGAGCTGTACATCGGAGGCGAGGGCGTAGCAAGCGGTTATTACGGGAACAAGCAGTTGACAACTGAACGATTTATCCCGGACCCGTTCAAAGGTGAGGGTACGATGTATCGCACCGGAGATTGGGTACGATGGCTGGATGACGGGTGTTTGATGTATATGGGAAGGTTAGACCACCAGGTCAAAATACGGGGCTACCGTATCGATACGGAAGAAGTGCAGGAAAGCATGATGTCCTGTGAAGGCGTAGCACAGGCACTGGTTGTGACAGAGTCTGCCCGGGAGAACGGAGACATACTGGCTGGTTATTATACGGCTGTAGGGCCATGTTCGCCAAGGCAGGTCAGGGCGCACTTAATGGATTTACTCCCGGCGTATATGATTCCTGGTCGATTGGTGCATATTGCTTCATTCCCGCTGACACCCAACGGCAAACTTGACCGCAAGAAGCTGCAGACGGCAGAAGTTATTCAGGATCAGGAGGATGAACGGCAAGGCACGGATGCAGCAAGTGAGTGGGAACGGCAAATTGCCGCGATCTGGTCCGAAGTGCTGGAGCTGACCGGACCGGTAAGCACGACAGACTCATTTTTTGAGCTGGGCGGCAATTCGCTTCAGGCCAGCACCATCCTGCTGATGATTCATGAACGCATGGGGGCGGAGGTAGCTCTACGCCAATTTTTCAAGCAGCCTACCGTTAGAGCATTGAGCGCATTGGCTAAATCCTCGTCCAAAAGCAAGGTCATGGCCATACCTTTAGCCGCCGCTGCAGAGAGCTATCCGTTATCTTCGGCCCAAAGACGAATGTATTTCCTGTACGAGCTTGAAGGTGAAGGCATTTCCTATAATATGCCGCTGATGGTCAAGATTAGAGGCAGGCTGGACCACAACCGGCTTTCTCTGGCTTTGGATGAGATGACTCGACGTCATGAATCCCTGCGTACCCGATTTGAGACGGTGAACGGAAGGCCTGTTCAACACATTGAGCCTTTTGCTCAAATCCCGGTGTCGTACCGGCAAGCATTTACCGACATTGAACGTCATGATGTTATTTCGCAATTTATTCAGCCTTTTTCGCTGGACAAGGCACCTCTTGCCCGGATATGCATCGTTTCTGCTCAAGAGGAAGAATGCATATTTATGCTTGATATGCACCATATCATTGCGGATGGAATCAGCACCGACATTTTCGTGCGGGATTTCCTTGCATTATATCAGGGAACGAAGCTTGCCCAGCCCGCAAAAGTGGAGTACAAGGATTACAGCCTTTGGCAAAGCAATCTGGTCCACACCGATCTTTACCGGACGCAGGAAAAGTTCTGGCTGGACACGCTGGGCGGCGAGCTGCCCATTCTGAATTTGCCGATTGACCGTCCAAGACCTCCTGTTAAAGGATACGATGGCGGAACCGTTAAAATCAGTCTGATGCCCGATCTTCATCACAAGCTTAATCGTACTGCAGCAAACAAGGGGGTAACCATAAACACCCTGCTGCTCACTGCATATTATACGCTGCTGTTCCGAATCACCGGCCAGGAAGACATCATTGTGGGATCACCCTTTGCCAATCGCCAGCAGGCGGATATCCGGGGTGTGATCGGCATGTTTGTCAATACAGTTGCCCTTCGCTCACGCCCTGCGGCAGACAAAACGGTAAGACAGTATATGAACGAAGTGGCGGATCTGCTGTTGCTCGCGCAAGAGCACCAGGAGCTTCCTTTCGAGCATTTGATCGAGAAGCTAAATCTGCCGCGGGATATGAGCCGTAATCCGCTGTTCGACACGATGTTCAGCTACCAGTCCAAGCCATTGTCATTGCCGCAGTGGCCCGAGCTGCGTGTCGAACCGTATATGGTTCCATTTCCGGTATCGAAGTTTGATTTGTCGCTAAACATTGTTGAAACCTCTGAGGAGATGCTGCTTGAGCTGGAGTACAGCGCAGAGCTGTTTATGGCGGAGACGGTTCACCGCTATATGGATTATTACATTCACATATTGCTGGCATTCACGGAGCGGTCGGATCAACTGCTCGGGGATATTGAGTTTCTGCCGGCAGAAGAGAGAACGAGGCTGCTGACCGGATTTCACCGCCAGCTTGCCGAACCATCGCCGAATGAAGACTTTTATACGCTGTTTGAACGCGCGGCGCATCGATATGCTCAGCAAACGGCACTGGTATATGAAGGACGCTATCTGACTTATGCTGAGCTGCAGCGGCGTGTCTTCGTACTAGCCTGTGTGCTGCAATCCCGGGGCGCAGGGCCCGGGGGCAAGGTTGGCGTCCTGCTGGAGCGTTCGATGGAGGGCGTTGTTGCCATCTTGGCGGTATTGCGGACGGGTGCCGCTTATGTTCCGATCGATCCGGCATACCCGGAAGAACGGGTGGCGCATATGCTGAACGACAGCGGGGCGGAATGGCTTATCTGCCATGCAGACACAAGGCAGTCTGTGTCCTCTTCGGTATGCTGCATCCCGATTGAGCATGTGGATTGGTCACAAGAGCCTGAACAGACGAGTCGTCCAATCGTCAACAGCGAGGATTTGATGTACATCATTTATACCTCGGGCTCTACCGGCAGGCCCAAGGGCGTCATGATCGGACACAGGCAGTTTATCGCCATGTGCCGTATATGGCGGGAGGAATATCAATTGACACGTCCGGAGTTCAGTCTGCTGCAGTTGGCAAGCATTGCATTTGACGTGTTCACCGGCGATTTGGGCAGGACGCTTCTTCATGGCGGCAAGCTGGTCATCAGCTCGGAGGAAGAAAAATATGATTTCCGCCGTCTCTACAGCTTGATGGCAGGGAACCGCATTACACTGTTTGAATCGACCTCGGCTCTGATTGTGCCATTCATGAGCTATGTGAGTGAGCGAAACCTGGACGTATCGTTCCTGAAGCTTCTGATTATTGGCTCGGATGTGTGCAGGGTGGAGGACTTCAATCGCTTGCAGGCACGATTCGGTGGAGCTATGCGGATTGTGAACAGTTATGGAGTGACCGAGGCGACTGTGGATTCGAGCTATTATGAGTGCAGGCCTGGCTGGAGTCTGCCGGAAACGAAGGTTCCCATCGGAAGACCGCTTCCGAATGTACGATTTTATATTTTGGACAAATGTGCAAAACTGGTGCCGATCGGCGTCACGGGAGAATTATATATAGGCGGTATCGGTGTAGGCAATGGATATCATAACAATCCCGAGCTTACAGACAACCGTTTCTTAGCCGACCCGTTCGTGGAAGGTGGCAGGGTCTACCGGACCGGGGATTATGCGAGATGGCTCCCGGATGGAACCGTAGAGTTTCTCGGCAGGGGCGACACTCAAATCAAAATCCGCGGATTGCGAATCGAAACAGGTGAAATCGAAAGTGCGCTGCGCCGGCATCCCCTGATCTCCGAGGCGGTAGTCATCGCCCGTCAGGATGAAGGCAAAGAATTGTCCTTATGCGCCTATTATACGGCTGAGAACAACATGGATTCACAGGAATTGAGGAATACATTGACAGCCTCGCTTCCGGAATTCATGATCCCGTCCCATTGGATGAGGCTGGAACAAATGCCGGTCAGCAGCAACGGGAAAATTGATGTCAAGTCATTCCCAGTTCCCGTAACGGGCCCTACTTCCCACAGCGACGGAGGAGACCGTCCTGAGACCGATATCGAGATCAAGCTTGCGGAGATCTGGAAGCATGTTCTTTCGTGCGACCAGGTTGGGCTGGATGACAATTTTTTTGATCTCGGCGGAAATTCCATGTCCATACTGGAGGTCAATACCCGAATCCGTGAAGAGCTGTCGCTTGAATTCAGTGTAGCGACCTTGTTCAGGTATCCGACCATTCGCTCGTTTATCGTTCAGCTTCGTGCGGGTGACAAGGAGAAGGAGCCAGCTATAGTCAGCCAGGCTGCACATCAGCAGCAGGCAGCTCAGATCCAGGACGGAAACCAGCGCAAGAGAGACATGCTGAATCGAAGACGGAAACGCTAATCGAACTCGTTTGGAGGTTAACCTATGAGTCAAGGCGACACACAGCTTGTTCCCGTCAGAGAATCCTATGAAATGGAAATCTTGCGAAATCTTGTCCCCCTGTATCTTCATGACTTATCGGCATATACACCGGAGCTCAGGCCGAATGAGAAGGGAATGTTTGAATATGAAGGACTGCCTCTGTACGAGCAGGATGACCGGCTGAAAGCCTTTTTGATTTTCCATGAAACCCGGGTCGCGGGATTTCTGATGCTGAATCAGCCTCCCTATACGGCCAAGGATGTCGATTATTGCGTGAACGAGCTGTTCATTCTGAAAGGTTACAGGCACAAGGGAATTGCCCGGGCTGCTGTTCAGCAAATATTCCGGCAATATCGGGGCAAATACTTGATTTTTCAATTGGCGGGCAACGCTCAAGCGATTTCCTTCTGGAAAAAGGTATATGAACTTAACGGAATTCCATTTTCGGAAAAAGAAGAGCTATATGACGGTGAATTATGTAATTTTCAACGATTTGAGACAGGTGCCGAGTAGCTTGAAAAGGAGCATTCAGAATGGAAAAGGAAAACAGCCCATTTACGGGGTTAGAAATTGCCATTATCGGAATGGCCGGGAGATTTCCTGGTGCCGCCAATCTGGATCAATTTTGGCATAATCTGAAACACGGCGTTGAATCCATCACTTATTTTACAGACAAACAACTGGAGGATGCAGGCGTATCCAAGGACATGCTTCAGAATCCGAATTACGTCAAGGCCAAAGGACTACTGAAGGATTATGACTGTTTTGATGCATCGTTTTTCAACTATGTTCCTGCTGATGCCGAGTTACTCGACCCCCAGATTCGCCTGTTCCATGAATGCGCATGGGAGGCCCTGGAGGAGGGGGGCTACGCCTTGCCCGAATCCGATCTGTCCGTAGGTGTATACGCTGGGGCATCGTCCAATCTGCTGTGGGAGGCAACTGCCTCCCTGGCAGACCTTGCTCCCGAATCCAAACAATTTGCCGACAGCCAATTGACGGATAAAGATTTTCTCTCAACACGAGTGTCCTATGCCCTCAATCTGAAAGGTCCCAGTGTGAGTATATATACTGCCTGTTCCACGTCCCTTGTGGCCATTCATATGGCTTGTCAAGGCTTGCTTAGTGGAGAATGCCGCATGGCGCTGGCCGGAGGAGTGACGGTCTCACTCCCTCAGGAAGGCGGCTATCTGTTCCAGGAAGGCATGATTCTGTCTCCGGACGGGCATTGCCGCGCTTTTGACCAGGAGGCTGCCGGAACGGTCGGCGGAAGCGGGGCGGGCGTCGTTTTGCTAAAAAGATTGGAGGATGCGCTTGAGGACGGAGACCCCATTCATGCTTTGATTAAAGGTTCAGCCATCAATAACGACGGGGCGGGCAAGGCAGCCTTTTCCGCTCCCAGCATTGAGGAGCAGAGCCGTGTAATCCGCTCAGCCATGCTGGCTGCGGATGTGGAACCGGACAGCATCAGTTATGTGGAAGCGCATGGTACAGGCACCTATATAGGAGACCCCGTGGAGCTTGAAGGGCTGCGCCTGGCATTTGACGGTGTTATGCCCGCATCCTGTGCCATCGGTTCGGTAAAATCCAATATCGGCCATCTGGACTGCGCCGCCGGAGTAGCCGGGTTCATTAAAACGGTGCTGGCGTTAAAGCAGCGCACGCTTCCGCCAACACTGCATGTGACCAGCCCGAATCCGCAGTTTGACTGGAATACGAGCCCGTTTTATGTCAATACGCAGGAGCGGCCATGGACAAGCGACAGGGGGCATCCCCTGCGTGCCGGTGTCAGCTCTTTTGGGATCGGAGGTACGAACGCTCATTTGATTCTGGAGCAAGCTCCGGTATTGGCGGAGAACGCAAGTCGTCTTAATCACGGGAAGTCCATGGGCACACAGGCGGAGATGTTGCCGATTCTTCTTCCCATATCGGCCAAGACAACCGCAGCCCTGAAACAAACAGCCCACAATCTGGCCCGCTACCTGGCAGAGAATCCGCACGCCGCTCTGGAAGATGTCGCACACACGCTTGTCCGTGCCAGAGCGGAATGGAAGCATCGTGCTGCGGTCATTTGCCATAGCCGTCTGGAGGCGATTGAGCAGTTGTACGCATTTCAAGAGTCTGGGACACAGCTCTCGGCACCCGGTTTCATAGAGGAAGTTCGTGAACGCTGGTTGGCGGGTGAGAGCATCCGAAACCAATATCCGCATCTTTTTCCCGGACATGTGCTGCATCTGCCGACCTATCCGTTTGAGAAAGTGCAGTATAACCGCCAGCTTGAGCTGTACAAGCAGCTTATGGCGACCGGTGACCCGTCCGCCCGTTTACAAGATAGTGACAGCATAGTGCCGGAAACCCGGCTGCAAAAAAATACGGATCTCGCAAAATGGCTGTATGTCCCCGGTTGGTCCAGAACCTCCAGGATTAGCCGCACGCTCGATATACGCACAATAGAACGGCTCAAAGAGAGCATATGGGTCCTTGCTCCCGACTCTTGGGGAATTAGCGGGCATATTCTGAACATACTCGCGGAACATCAGGCGGAAGTGCGGATTGCCGCTCCGGGTGAAGCGTGGACATTGCCGGAGACCAACACCAAACCCCTGAAAATATTGCATTTGGAGAGCATCAATCCTGATATCCATCAAACGCTTGACGCTGAACGGTTTCAGGATTTGCAGCGAAACGGCGCTTACCGTCTGCTTGAGCATGTTCGGAATCTCCATATGGTCAAGGGCACCGTTACGGCGGATATTATCGCGGCGACCAACGGGATGCAGGAGGTGACAGGCACGGAGCGGGTTCAGGCTGCGCATTCCACGCTTAAAGGCTTGGCACTGGTCATTCCGCAGGAAAATCCGAATATTCGCTGCACGCTGGTGGATCTTGATGATGAACTGTGCGCAGAATCCATGCAAGCTTACGCCTGTGCCCTTCTCAGCGAGGCCGTTCGTGTAGATCCGAGCCCTGAGCCATTTGTCGCTTACCGTAAGCAGTATCGCTGGATTGCAAATTATACGCCCGCCCCGCTGCCTGCCCGGCCAAACGGGCAAAGCGGGCTGCGTACTGGCGGCATCTATTGTATAACGGGCGGTTTTGGAAAGATCGGCCGCGCGCTTGCAGAGCATCTCGCCTTACGATACGGGGCACGGGTCGTTTTATTGGGAAGAACGGCGATTCCGGACAGACATACATGGAAAGACATTCTTGCCGGACAAGTGTACGCTGCCGAACAACGGCTACGGAGTCTGATCCGCTGGGCACAAACGCTTGAGCAGAACGGGGCAGAGATTCTGCTCTTAACGGCGGATGCTGCATCCGAGGCCAGTCTCCGGGAGGCATTCTCCCGCGTTCGTGAATATTGGGGCCCCATCCATGGGATCATTCACGCGGCCGGCTTGACAGAAGGAGCGACCTTTGAAGCGGTGTCCCGCCTGCATGAAGGACAACTAGAGGAGCAGTTCCATTCTAAAGTACATGGCGTGCTGGCCTTGGAGCGGGCTGCGGCAAATTTGAAGCTGGATTTTTGTGTTCTTTTCTCTTCTTTATCGGCGGTGCTTGGCGGAATTACCTTCGGTGCTTATGCCGCTGCAAACAGTTTCCTGGATGCTTACGTATACAGCCTGCCCGTTCGGCAAGGGCGGTGGATCAGCCTGGGCTGGGACGGCTGGAATATGAGGGGGGAGCACGACACGGATTCCGCTGCGGATGATCCTTTTTTGATGGAGATGGATGAGGCGCTTGAAATTTTGGAACGGGTGCTTCTGACGGAAGAAACCGGACATCTCATCGTGTCAACGGCAAATTTGGAGCAGCGCAGGAGACGCTGGGTTACTGGGCTTCGAGCAGAAAGAGAACAGGCAGCGCCTGTACGCAACAACATGAAGAAGCTGCCGCGTCCGCAGCTTTCCATACCTTACAGTGAGCCGGAGAACGAACTTCAGCGTAAGTTGACAGATTTCTGGGGAAATTTCTTCGGCATTGAGGATATCGGTATTGACGATGATTTCTTCGAGCTTGGCGGAGATTCGCTCAAAGGCGCAACGCTGATTGCCGGTCTGCAAAAACAGGGGCTTACGCTACCGCTCAGCGAGCTGTTCCAGCATTCCACCATTCGGGAGCTGGCGAAAATATGGACCGGGGAAACCATGGAAGAAGCGAGCGTTGCCCATGAAGAGGCAGAGCTGACCGATCTGTACCCATTGTCGCCTGCTCAGACCCGTATGTATTTCATGAACAGATATTATGAACAAGATACCAATTACAACATTCCTTCTGCAGTGACCATTGACGGACCGTTGGACAAGGAGAAGGTGGAGCGGACCATCCGAGCTTTGATTCGCAGACATGACATGTTGCGTACCAGCTTCGAAATGCGCGGAGACGAGCCTGTTCAGCGCGTCCATCCGGCTTCGGAAATTCGCTTTGACCTTGAGTACAGCGAGGCAGCATTGGAGCGGCTAGAGGCAACGGTTCACGAGTTGATTCAGCCTTTTGATCTGGAACGGGCGCCGCTGCTCCGGGCACAATTGATTCGTCTGGAAGAGGACCGGCACCTGTTTTTTATGGATATGCATCATATCATTTCGGACGGTGTGTCCACCGGCATTATTATGAGGGAGTTTGTTGAACTTTATGATGGAAAACCATTGGAAGAACCAACCCATCAATATAAGGATTATGTGCGTTGGCTAAAGGGAATCTCACCGTCTGTCAGGGAGCGGCAGCAGCAATTCTGGCTTAACCAGTACCGAGGGGAACTGCCCGCCTTGCGTCTCCCTGTCCGGATGGAGCCTGGTCAAGTCGGGAATGCAGACGCAGACAAGCTTGGGTTTATATTGGATCAAGAGACGTCCCGCAAGCTGCTGGCCCTGGCCTCCCGGCATAGATCGACGATGTTCATGACGCTGCTGACGCTATACTACGTATTTCTGTCCAAGTATACCAACCAACAGGACATTGTCATCGGAACAGCTTCCGCAGGCAGGCAGTACGAACACGCTGACAATATTATAGGCATGTTTGTCAATACACTGCCGCTGCGCAATTTCCCGGAAGGCGGCAAACGTTTTACGGATTTTCTCGAAGAAGTTAAATTCAATGTGCTGCAATCGTTTGACCATCAGGAGTACCCGTTCGAAGAGCTGCTGCAACAGCTCAACCCGGAACGAAATCCGGATAGACAGCCGCTTATGGAAACGATGTTTGTATTTCAAAATATTGATTTTCATGCAGAATCCGGCTCCTTGACATTTGCGGGCTATGACCTGCCAAGCACCTCTTCGAAGTATGACCTTATGCTTGAGGCCAAAGAAATTAACGAGGGAATCCTTTGTTTGTTCCACTACCGTGTTCAATGTTTTGACCGTGCTTATGTGGAACAGATGAGCCGGCATTTTCAACATTTGGTGCAGCAGTGTCTGGCCAATCCGGAACAGGAACTGCGCCAGATGAGGCTGCTGACGCCGGAAGAAGAGGTTCGCCTATTGCAGCTTACGCATCCCTATCCGTGTGAATCGCCTGCGCAGACTGTGCAGAGCCGGTTCGAAGCTATGGCTAAGCTGTATCCGGACCATATCGCACTTATGACGGAGAACGGCAGCTATACCTATCAATTCCTGAATGAACAGGCAAACCGGGTAGCGCATACTCTTATGCCGATTATGCTGCATCAGGAAGCCATTGTAGCCATTGTAATGGAACGCACGGAACAGCTTGTATCAGCCATTCTCGGAACTATGAAATCCGGGGCAGCTTACTTGCTCATCCAGCCCGACCTGCCGAAAGAACGCATTGCTTACATGTTACAAGACAGCGAAGCGGTAAAGATCATCACCACACCGGAACATGCCGGCAAGCTGAGCGGATATGGACCAGAACTGCTGCTGATGCGGGACGATGACTTGACCGCCTGTACGGAAAACCCTGCGACGACCATCCCACCGGAACGGCTGGCTTATGTGATGTACACATCGGGCACTACAGGCAAGCCTAAAGCGGTAATGATTGAAAACCGGAACATCGCGAGGCTGGTAATGCCGGAAAATTATCGCCTGTTCATCCAGGGAAACCGGGTGCTTCAGACGGCATCCATAATGTTTGATGCATTTACCCTGGAACTGTGGGGTACGCTCACGAACGGGGGAACGCTCGTGATGCTGAATGAGCGCATCATTCAGGAAGCCCATACATTCAGCTCAGCGCTGTCCGATTACGGCATAACGGACCTGTTCCTGACGACTTCGCTGTTTCACTATTTGGTGCAGCAGCAGCCTTCAGCTTTTGCAACACTAAGGACCGTTATCATTGGAGGCGAAGCCGCGTCTGCGTATCATGCGGAATTGTTGCACCAAGCTTGTCCCGGTACGGTGTTAATCAACGGCTACGGACCAACGGAAAATACGACCTTTTCCACAATGCACATCGTCAAGCGAGGGACGAAGGCGCCCGTTCCGATCGGGGTTCCGCTCTATCTGTCCCAGGCCTATGTCGTGCATCCGGAGCAGCTGAATCAGTTGCAGCCCCCCGGAGTGGAAGGAGAACTATGTGTTGCCGGGGAGGGTGTGGGCAGAGGGTACTGGAAGCAGCCAGAGATGACTGATCGTAAATTTGTGCCCAATCCATATCATCCAGGCAAGCTTATGTACCGGACCGGGGACTTCGCAAAGTGGCTTCCGGACGGAACCCTGCAGTTCATTGGCCGGATGGACGATCAGGTCAAGATCAGGGGCTATCGTATCGAGCTTGATGAAATCCGCGCTTGTATGCTGGAACACCCGGATATTACAGGGTCAGCCGTCATTGTGCTTGATCGTGAAACCGGACTTGATAAGGAAATTTGCGCATATTATACCGCCGGACAGGCGGAATCGGCTCAAGAACAGGTTCGGAAGTTTATTGCCGCAAGGCTGCCGCGTTATATGGTTCCTGCTTTTGTAATCCGTCTGGACGTACTGCCTTTAACCTCCAACGGAAAATTGGATAAGCGCGCTTTGCCGGACCCACGGATACATCTTCAGGACTCCGCAGATCTCCTGACCGAACCGGTAACGCCAATGGAACGACGGCTGGCGGGCATCTTCGCCGATGTGCTTGAGATGAACACGATTGGCAGAGACTGCAACTTCTTTGATTGGGGTGGACATTCCCTCAAGGCCATGCAGCTTGTCTCCCGGGTGCAGCAGGAATTCAACCTGGAGATGAGGCTCAAAGATCTGTTCCGGTACCCGGTGCTGCAAGAGCTGGCTCTGCGGCTGGAAGAGCGAGAGGAACGTGCTGTAGAGGAGCAAGAACCGCTTCCTGTTGTTCAATTTCAATGGCCTCAGCCTGCCGTGCACAAAGAGGATTACCCGCTCTCATCCGCTCAGCAGCGACTGTTTATTTTGGAGCAATTTCAAGATATCGGAACAAGCTACAATATGCCTTTTGTCCTTCGACTTGAAGGAGAGCTGGACATTGAGCGGGTGAAATTCGTCTATACAACCATGCTTAGCCGGCATGCCGCTTTGCGCACGTCGTTTCATTTGACCGAAGACCGAGGGCCGGTGCAGAGAGTAGCTCCGCTTGAGTCGATTCAAGCAGAGATCAGGCTATACCCGTGTGAGCTGGAAGATCGGCAAGCTGTTCAGGATCTGATTCAACAATTCATCCAACCTTTTGTTCTGGATCAGGCCTCTCTCGTTCGAGTAGGCATTGTGCAGATGCAAGAACGCCGGCATTTGCTGATGGTGGATATGCATCATCTGATTTCGGACGGCGTCTCCATGGACGTCTGGGTGGATGAATTCATCCGGTTGTACACAAACGACAACGAGCTGGAACCATCGCGGCTGCAATATCCCGATTATGCCGTCTGGCAGCAGCAGCAGTTGCATTCGGGAATATTTGAACGGCACAAAGCATTCTGGCAGAATCAGCTCGCAGGTCCTTTGCCAGTTCTGCAAATGCCTGCCGATTATACACGCCCTGCCGTGCGTAATTATGCCGGAAGCCAATACAGCTTCACGCTTGGACAAGAGCTGACCGAAAAGCTCAGATCCTGCTGCCGTGAGCATGGAGTGACTCTGTACATGCTGACCTTGGCGGCATACGGTGCACTGCTTCACCAATATACGGGGCAGGATGACCTTGTCATCGGCACGCCTGTTGCGGGGAGGAGCCATGCAGATTTGTTCCGTGTGATCGGTATGTTCTCTAACACACTAGCCATCCGCTGCCATCCTGAACCCGGGAAAACGGCCGCTGTTTTTTTACAGGAAGTCAAGAATATTGCGCTTCATGCCTTCGAGCATGCAGATTACCCTTTTGAAGAGCTGGTTCAGGCGTTAAACGTGCCTAGGGATACAAGCCGCAACCCGGTATTTGATACGATGTTTTCCTTGCAGAATACGCCCTCCCGAACCCTTCAAATTCCGGGGCTGTCCTGTGAGCCATATGCCTTTGAAACGAAGCAATCCGCATTTGATCTATCCCTCCAGATTCATGAACAGAAGGATCGGCTTGAGCTGTTTATTGAATACAGCACCAGCTTGTTCCGGGAGGCTACAATTCACAGACTGATGCGTCACTACTGTAATATTCTCCAAATTTTTGCCACGCGCCCGGGGGCTCTCTTATCCGAGGTGGACATGTTGACAAATGAGGAGAAGCACCTGATTTTACAACAATTCAACTCGCCAGGAGTCGGCAGGGAGCAGTCCGCCATAACTGTACCGTATCTCGTTGAGCGCCAGGCTGTCACAGCACCAAATCGCCTTGCAGTTCATAACGGAGAGGACCGACTGACCTATCGTGAGCTTATGCAAAAAGTAGACATGCTGGCCCGTCACCTGACAGAACTGGAGATGGTCGAAGGAAAAACCGTCGCCATTTTGATGTCCAACTCATCTGCTATGATCGTTGGCTTGCTGGCCATCCAGCGCATGGGGGCCATATGCTTGCCGATTGACCCGGAGTATCCCGAGAAACGAATCGCATTCATGCTGAAGGATGCGGATGCCTTCCTGTTAATCACAGATGTGCAGACCCGTGTTCCTCTCTCCTGGACGGGTCAAACCTTGCGGATGAGCGGCACTGAAGTTGTCGGGATCAGCCTGAGCAAGGCCGATCTGTGCGGTGACGTGTCTGACTCGTTATTTGGAGCGCCGGGGGAGGCTCGCGCATGGCTGCCTGATCGCAGCCAACCGGAAGCCATTGCTTACGTGCTCTATACGTCAGGAACAACAGGGCAGCCCAAAGGAGTCAAGATTTCACATCAGAATCTGGCTCATTATGTGACAAGATTCAACGAAATGTTCCATCTGGATGCGGATGACCGAGTGTTGCATCATTCTTCCACTTCGTTCGACACATCCATAGAAGAGATTTATCCGGCGTTGGTCGCTGGAGGTTCCGTGCACATTGCAGCGAAGGACAAGGCGCGTCATGTGGAGAGCTTGGCTGCCCTGATTGAAGAACGCTCCGTAACGGTGATCTCCGGTTCTCCGGTGATGCTGAGCGAGCTGGACCGGCATCTGCAGCATCATCGGGTCCGTCTGTTCATATCCGGAGGAGATGTGCTGAAGAAGCAGCATGTTTCCAGACTGATGCAAAACGCTGAGGTGTTCAACTCGTATGGACCCACGGAAACGACGGTATGTGCAGCCTACCACCGCTGCCAGGATAGTGATGGGGATATGATGCCGATCGGGAAACCGATTCCGGGTTACCGAATTTATATCCTTAACCGGAGCGGCCAGCTTCAGCCTCCCGGCATTCCCGGTGAACTCTGTATTGCCGGGTCCGGAGTAGCCCAAGGTTATCTGGGCCGGGAGGATCTGACTGCGGAGAGGTTCACCCCTGATCCATATGGGACGGGAAGCATGTACCGCACAGGCGATTTGGCCAAATGGGATGAGCAGGGCAATCTACATTTTCTGGGTCGGGTGGATCAGCAGGTGAAAATTCGGGGATACCGCGTGGAGCTGCAAGAGATCGAAACGGCTTTGCTCCAAATTCCCGGCGTGCAAGAAGCGGTTGTATTAGCCACAGCAGACCAGGATCACTTTCAGCGGCTCCAGGCCTTCCTGGTGTCCGATATTCCGCAGCATCCCGGACAGACTCGGGAGCGTCTGCTGCTTGAACTGCCGGAATATATGATCCCCAGCCAGTTTATCATGCTGGACCGTATGCCTTTGACCCACAATGGAAAAGTGGACCGGCGCAAATTGGAGCAGGAGCACGACCATTTACAGGAAGTGGCACAGGAATCCAGAGCGGCGGAGCCAGCTAATCCCGTGGAATCCCGGTTGCTTCACATATGGAAAGAGGTGCTGAATGTGGACGAGCTGGGGGTACATGACAACTTTTTTGCAAGCGGAGGCCACTCGCTCAGAGCTACAAGCCTTGCGGTAAAGATTCGGCATGAGTTCCGTCTGGATTTCAATCTCCAGCATGTGTTCCAGTATCAGACCATCGCAGAAACGGCTGTTTTTCTGAAATCGAGTCTTGCGGAAGCGCATCTGGACGACATCCTGCCGGCGAAGCAGGCTGACCATTATCCGGTATCCTCAGCTCAAAAACGCATGCTGTTATTGAATGCGGCGGAAGAGGCTGGCATCAGCTACAACATGCCGATGGTGCTGGAGGTTGCAGGGAAGCTGGATGAGAATCGCTGCCGGGCGGCACTGGCGGAATTGATTGGCAGGCATGAAATTTTGCGGACCTCATTTCATTTCATCGATGGTATGCCTGTTCAGAAAGTCCATAATCAGGGAGAAGCGGAATGGATTGAAATCGAGGCAGCGCAGAACGAGGTAGAGGCAAAAATTAAGGAGCAAATCCGGCCTTTCCGCCTGGATCAGCCTACACATCTGCGGGTCTGCCTGATCCACACCGACGAGCAAAGTGCGGTATTAGTCTTTGATATCCATCACATCATATCCGACGGCGTCTCACTCTCTATTTTGATTGCGGAATTTATGGATCTTTATATGAGAAAAGAGCTGCCGGCCTTACACGTGCAATATAAAGACTTTGCCGTGTGGCAAAACCGAATGCTGTCCAGTCCGCTGATGCAACAACAAAAAAACTACTGGCTGGGCCAATTTGAAGATGAAGTTCCCGCTCTGGAGCTTCCATATGACTATGAACGGCCGAAACTGCAAAGCTTCAGCGGAAGCTCCATTTCTTTTGAAGTAGGGCAGGAGTTGAGCGAACAATTGAAGCAGCTTGCCTTGAGAACGGACACAACGTTGTACATGCTGCTGCTTGCGGCCTACTACGCCTTGCTGTACCGATATTCCGGGCAGCGGGATATCGTGGTCGGTTGTCCCATTGCAGGAAGGCAACACGAACGGCTGGAGCACATGCTGGGCATGTTTGTGAACACCTTGCCGCTGCGCATGCAGATTGACGGAGACTGCAAGTTTGAAGACCTGCTGCAGACGGTGCGACAACGGACTTTGGATGGCTACGCCCATCAGGATTATCCGTTTGACGATCTCGTCGAACAACTGGATTACCGCCGTGACCTTAGCCGCAATCCGCTCTTTGATACCGTGTTGGTGATGCAGAATATGGAATCGCCCCCGTCGATGATTCCTGATGTGCAATTCCAAGCGCGGGATTATGAACGGAACAGCACCATGTTTGATATCCGCTTTGAGGTAACCGAGGGTATTAGGGACTTGCAATTTACAATGGATTATTGCACCGGCCTCTTCAAGGCATCCACCATTCGCCATATGACCCGCAATTATATGCAAATCCTGCAGCAGATTGTCCGCAATACCGCGATGGAGCTGGATCGAATGGAGCTGGAGCATGGTTACACCATCCGGGAACGACAGGACTGGCTGGAGAGCATTTCTTTTGATTTCTAACATGAGGTATACAGGAAGGGGCAAGTGAATGGATACGCTCGAAAAACATGTATTATTGTCGGATGCAAGACTTGAAAAGGAAAAACAGTATTGGCTTCGGCAATTCTCTGATTTCACAGAAATGACGCGCATGGCATTCACTTCATCTCCCTCAGCGGAGGGGCGTATTGAAGTTAAACATTACGTGTTCCATGATTCTCTGAGTCAGAGACTGAATACAGTCAGCAGAGGCTCAGACCATGCCTTGTTTATTCTTCTGCTGGCCGGCCTCAGCTATGTGCTGCACCGGTATACGGGGGAAGCCGCAATTACCGTCGGGGTTCCCGTCATGCCAGATACAGCAGACAACTCTAAGTCTTTGAACCCGCTCGTTCTGATCCGGGCCAATATTCAACCTGGAGACCGCGGAAGAGAATTTATTGCACATATCAAACAGAGGATGGTTGAAGCGGATCAACATTCGAATTTCCCGTTTTCGCTGTTGCTGGATTTGCTTGGGGTTGACCTGGGGGAAGGTCCGCATTGCAGCATGATCGCCGGGATGGAAGGGCTCTATGACCCGGCTGCGGTCGAAGAGATCGGTTACGATTGCCGCTTTGAGTTCCAGCGCCGTTCAGACCACCTTGTGCTGCAAGTAAAGTATCATGCGACATCCTACGCTGAATGGTTTGTCAGCCAGTTTTTCATGCATTATGAAAAGGTATTGGAGCATCTCTTGTTCCATCCTGACAACGAAATGGATGCCTGTAACCTGCTGGGTGAAGAGGAGCTGAAGCAATTTGTGCCAAGCGCTCTTTCCGCGAATGTCGAGAAGGTTGCGAGCATTCCTGCACTGTTCGAAGAGCAGGTCGCCCTTCATCCCGATAAGGTGGCCGTTACGGCAGAAACCGGCGTGTACACCTACAAGGAACTTAATGACATGGCCAATCGGGTGGCAAGCTATTTGCACCGGGAGCGCCAGTTGAAGCATGAAGAGCCTGTCGGCATCATGATGCATAATTCCGTTTATTCCATTATCGGTATGCTGGCGGTATTAAAAGCGGGTGGGACTTATATTCCCCTAGACCCGGAATTTCCACATGCGCGAATGAAAAAAATGATGGAGGATGCGTGCATCGGAACCGTCCTCTCGCTTCGTCCGCATTTGCGGCAGCTTAACCGTTTGCAGTGGGAGCTTCCGCAATTTGCAGCCTACATCTGTCTGGATACCGATCAATTGGAAGAAGCTGAAGAGCTTGAAAATGAATTTATGGACCAAAATGTCTGGAACTTTGTTGCCGACCAGGCGACCGATGAGATTTCGGGTGGTGCCTGGGTCAGCAGTTACACCCGTCAGGACTTGTCGCCGGAGGAAATGGACGAGTATGCGGATAACATCAGGCAGAAGCTGCTGCCTTATCTGAATCCAACCACACGTGTTCTCGAAATCGGATGCGCTTCGGGGATAAGCATGTTTACCTTGGCACCACATGTCGGATTTTATTATGGAACCGATTTGTCTTCAAGCATGATACGCAATTGCCAGGAAAGGGTGGAGCGTGAGGGCTTCCGGCACATCAAGCTGGACTGTCTGCCCGCCGATCAGATCAACCGGCTGAATGAGGGGCCTTTTGACATAATTATCCTGAACAGCGTTGTTCAGGTGTTCAAGGGGCACCATTATTTGCGGAAAGTATTGCGCTCCGCCCTGGAGATGTTGTCGGAACGAGGTATTTTGTTCATTGGGGATGTCATGGATCTAGATTCCAAGGAAGCGTTTTTGCAGGATTTGCGGGATTATGACGCTACCCACCCGGAGGTGAGCACTAAGACCGAGTTTGACAATGAACTGTTCCTTTCCCGGGCGTTCTTCAGGGACCTGCAGGCCGAGTATCGGGCAATCGGGGGCGTGCATTTCTCCGACAAAATATATACGATCCCGAACGAGCTTACCTTGTACAGATATGATGTCATCATTGAAGTGGATCAGGCTGGATCAGAAGCCGAGCGTATGCCAGGCAAGCTTAAGCATCAGCATGATCTGAAATGGATACAACGCCAAGGCAGCGATTGCCCGGATGTCAACGTATCCTCGCATCAGGCAGCTTATATCCTATATACATCGGGGTCCACAGGTACACCCAAAGGGGTTGTGATAGAACATCAAAATGTGGTGCGGCTATTGCAGACCACTTCGTCTTTATTTGCCTTTGGAAGCCGGGATGTATGGTCTCTCTTTCATTCCACTTCGTTTGATTTCTCGGTCTGGGAAATTTTCGGGGCTCTTCTGTACGGAGGCCAGCTCGTCATCGTGCCAAGGGATATCACGGCGGATACCCGGTCCTTTGTGCGGCTTGTGCAGGAACAACGGATCAGCATATTGAGCCAAACCCCATCGGCATTTTACCAATTTGCGCGTGAAGCGGTTCAGAGCAGGGTAGATCTGCCAGCGCTGAATATGGTGGTCTTTGGCGGCGAGGCCCTGCAGCCAGCCATGCTCAAGGAATGGAATGAACAGTATCCGGGGGTCCGGCTTATCAATATGTACGGGATCACCGAAACAACAGTCCATGTCACATATAAAGAGTTAACAGCAGAAGACATTAATCGCAACCGCTCCGATATTGGAAGGTCCTTGCCTTCTTATCAGGTGTATGTGCTTGATCCCTGGCAGCGGATTGTGCCTGCAGGTGTTCCGGGAGAGCTGTATGTGGGCGGCAGCGGTGTGGCGCGTGAATATCTTCATTTGGACGCATTAACCCGGCAAAGATTTATTTCCATACCCATAGCGCATAGCGGCAGGGTTTACCGATCAGGAGATATGGCACGCTGGAATCCGGACGGTTCGCTGGAATATATGGGCCGAATAGACGAACAGGTCAAGATTCGGGGGTACCGGATGGAAACCGGCGAAATTACAGCGGTGCTGCTGGACCATCCCAGCGTCGACCAGGCAGTGGTTCATCTGATCCGCGCGGAAGACGGCAGCAAGGAATTGTGTGTGTATTATGTAGCGGCAAAAGAACTAAATGCCAAGGAGCTTAGAGAGTTTATCGGCACGAAGCTGCCCAGGTTCATGGTGCCTTCTTATGTGGTTCAACTGGACAGCATGCCACTGACGCCAAACGGGAAAGTGGACAGGCGCAAGCTCCCCGATCCTCGACAAGGATTTTACAAGGATCAGACCTTCACGATGCCCGAAGGGCCACTGGAACAGGAGCTTGCGCATATTTTTGAAGATATTCTCGGGATCGAACAGGTCGGACGCCATGACAGCTTTTTTGAAATGGGCGGCCATTCCCTGAAAGCAACCAGACTGGTATCCCGCATTTACAAGCACTTTGAATGTGAGCTCAATCTGAGGGATATTTTCCGTTTCCCTTCTGTGCATGAACTGGCCTTGCATATTCAGGGACACCACTTCACTCGTCCGTTTGAGAAGATCCGTCGTGCACCGGATAGAGCCTTTTATCCGCTGACATCAGCGCAAAAAAGAGTGTTCATCCTGGAACAGTTCAGTGATATCGGCACCAGCTACAATATGCCGGTTGTACTTCGGGTGCAGGGACCGCTTGATCCCGAACGAGTCAAGGATTGCTACATCCATTTGTTGAAACGTCACTCCAGCCTGCGGACCGCTTTTCATATGAATGGCGATGAACCCGTACAAACCGTGCTGGATATGGATTCATTATCACCAGGCATCACTTTTCTGGATATGCCTGATGCAAGCGAGAAGACCGTGCACGAGCGGATCGATGAATTTATCCGTCCGTTTGACTTGAACCATCCTCCGCTTGTGCGAATTACGGTCATCCGCATTCAGCCGGAGCAATACCTGTTCATGCTCGACATGCATCACATTATATCTGACGGCACCTCCCTGAATATCTGGATCCATGAGTTCATGTCCTTGTATCAAGGAGATGCGCTGGAGCCACTGGAAATCCAATATATCGACTATGCGGTATGGCAGCACGAACAGCAGGCTCTTGCGGTTATGGAAAACCAGAGAACCTATTGGCACGAGCAGCTTGCCGGGGAACTGCCCGTGCTTCAGCTCCCATACGATGAGCCCAGGCCCTCCATTCAAGATTTCAGGGGCAATCAATTTACGATCCGGCTTGGACACAGGCTGACCGGGAAGCTGGGCGAAAGCTGCCGTGATCATGGTGTTACCCTGTATATGCTTTTACTGGCTGCATATCAGGTTCTGCTGCACAGATACACGGGTCAGGAGGACATTATTGTAGGCACGCCGGTGGCAGGCAGAGGACATGCAGATCTTGAGCCGGTGATCGGGATGTTTGTCAACACACTGGCCATTCGGTGCAGACCTCGATCCGACCAGACATTCGGCTCTTTCTTGCAGGAGGTGAAAAACACGTCCTTGGAAGCCTTTGAGCACGCAGACTATCCGTTTGAAGAGCTGGTTCAGGAGCTGCAGGTGACACGGGATTCGAGCCGCAATCCGATGTTTGACACGATGTTTGCCCTGCAAAACATGGAAAGGACTGTCCTTCGCATCGCTGATCTTCAGATTGAAGCCTATGACTATGAATGGAGATCCGCGAAATTCGACCTGCTGCTGCAGGCCGAGCAGGAACCAGGTGATCTGGTGCTCACGTTTGAATACGCGACATCGCTATTTCGCCAATCCACGATTGAACGCATGTCCGCCAGTTTGATGCGAATTCTGGAGGAAGCGATTCTTAACCCGGATCTGCACATCGGAGAGCTTGAGATCATGACAGGTCTGGAAAAAACGAGGTTAAACAGGCAGTTGGCAGGGGAACAACTGGATTTCACAGTGGCGGATAACGTTTGTCTCGGTTTTGAAGAGCAAGTTATGCGCACTCCTGACCGGACCGCTATTCGAGACGAAAGGGGCATATTGAGCTACAGGGAATTGAATGCCCGGGCCAACCAGTTGGCCAGAATGCTTCAGGCAAAAGGAATCGTCCCTCGTACTGCGGTGGCGATTTGCGGAGAGCGATCCATTTCGTACATAACAGGCGTGCTGGCAATTCTCAAGGCTGGAGGAACGTTTGTACCTATCGATGCGGCATTTCCGCAAGAAAGAATCATTCATATGGTTGAAGATTCCGGGGCCAGGCTGCTGATTAACTGCACGGGACAACCGGTACACCTTCCCGAAACGCCAACACTTCATCTGGACTACGCCACGTTGGCAGGCGATCCCGTCAATCTGGGTATTCCAGTGACAGCCAATGAAGCGATCTACACCATCTATACCTCTGGAACGACGGGAACGCCCAAAGGTGTTCAGTTGTCGCAGCGGAATTTCATGAACCTGGTTCTGCATCACCGGAAGCAATCCGGAATCCGAATGAACGGCAAGGTGCTTCATTCGTCATCCATTGGATTTGACGTGTGTTACCAGGAGATGCTTGTCACCCTCTTGTCAGGCGGTGAGCTGGTCATTGCATCCGATAACGTCAAAAAAACGCCGGATCTCCTGCTGGACCTGCTGGGGCAGCAGGAGGTGAAAACGATATTTCTGCCGACGGCCTATTTCAACTTCCTGATTGCCGAAGAGGATTACATCGGCCGGTTGCTTGACGGTTCGCTTGAGCATATCGTTGTGGCGGGAGAGGCCCTTGTTCTCACTCCTCCATTCATGAACGCGTACAGTCAGAGCTCGGTTCAACTGCATAATCATTATGGTCCGTCGGAGACGCATGTGGTCACAACCTTGTTGTTGGACAAGCACAGCCAACTGCGTGAGCGGCCATCTGTTGGAAGACCGATTAACAATATCGAATGTTATATTTTGGATAAAAATCAGCGCATCGTTCCTGCAGGCGTAACCGGCGAGCTATATATTACAGGGGCATCCGTAGGCCTTGGATATTGGAACCAGGCGGGGCTGACAGCAGCTAAGTTTCTGCCCAATCCGTTCAAGCAAGGGACAGTGATGTACCGGACAGGTGATTTGGCGAGGCTGCTCTCCAGCGGAGAGATCGAGCTGATGGGACGGGCCGATCAACAAGTAAAAATCCGCGGATACCGAATTGAGCCAGGTGAGATTACAGCGGTTATGCTGCAGCATGGGCGGATCAGCCAAGCGGCAACAACGGTTCGGGTGCGGCAGGATGGGACTAGGGAATTGTATGCATTTTATACATCGGGCGACGGAATTGAAGCTTTGGAGGTTCAAAATTATCTGGCTAGACGGCTGCCTTCCTATATGGTGCCGCCGTACTTGATACGGATTGAGGTAATGCCATATACTCCCAACGGAAAAGTGGACTATCGGGCACTGGCAGAAATATCACCCGCAGATCTGCCCCGAACCCCTGGCTTGCTGCATTTGCCTGAGACGGAGCTGGAGCAGCGAATCGGCCAGATGTACCGGAGCATTTTGGAAAAAGATGAGATCGGAAGGGATTTCGATTTTTTTGAGCACGGAGGGCATTCGCTTAAGGCTATGAGACTGGTGGCAAAAATCCGCAAGGAACTGAATGCCGCTGTGACGCTCCGTGATATCTTTTTGAATCCGACCGTTCAGACGTTGGCGGAGCATGTAAGCCATATGGACACGCCAGCGGACATCCCGTCCATCGCTCCTGCACAGTCTGTGCAGAAGTATCCTCTGTCCTCGGCACAGAAGCGCTTGTACATCCTAGATCAATATGAGGGCATTAGCACGGCTTATCACTTGTCTTCCGCGCTCCTGGTGGAGGGAATGCTTGATCTGGAACGGGTGCAAAAGGTATATAACGCTTTACTGGAGCGGCACGAGAGTCTTCGGACGACTTTTCATATGGAGGGGGACGAGCCTATACAAGTGGTGGCCGAGCCTTCACCTAGCGAGCTCTGGTTTCGGGATGCCAGGGAAATGGAGGAAGCGGCTGTACACCGGCTTGCGGATTCTTTTATCCGTCCCTTTCACCTTCGTGAAGCACCACTGCTGCGGCTTGGTATTATTCAACTGGGAAACAGCAAACATCTGCTGCTGATGGACATGCACCATATTATCTCCGATGGAACCTCCATCGGCATTCTGGTTCAGGACTTTATTGATCTTTATCGGGAAGTAGAACTTCCGCCTGTACCCGTAGCTTACAAGGACTTTGCGGTTTGGCAGCAGCAGCAGCTCCAGTCGGACGAGATCGCGCGCAAAGAAACATTCTGGATGAATCACCTGTCAGGAGAGCTGCCTGTGCTCCAGTTCCCCACCGATTTCCCCAGACCTGCACAACAGCGGTTTGAGGGTGATCTAACCAGTATGAATCTTGGACAAGACCTGCTGCTGCCTTTGCGCAGTCTCGCTCAGAGGACAGGAACAACGCTGTACATGATTATGCTGTCAGCCTTCCAGGTTCTTCTGCACAATTATTCCGGAGAGGAAGACCTCATTGTTGGTGTACCTGTTGCAGGAAGAACACATGAAGATGTGGCCGGTGTCGTCGGCATGTTTGTTAACACGCTGCCTTTTCGGAGCCGGCCTGAGCGAAGCAAGCCTTTTGCACAGTATTTACAGGAAGTGAAGGACGGGCTGCTTGAAGCCTTTGAGCATCAAGACTATCCGCTGGAACGCATGATCGACATGCTTGATCTGCCGCCCGATCCAAGCCGCAATCCGCTGTTTGCGGCCACGTTTGACATGCAGAACATGAGCGTTCCCGAATTCCATCTCGACGGGATGACGATCAGCGGCTGGGACAGCAGTCACGCAAGCTCCAAGTTTGATTTCTCGGTGTCTCTTGCCGAACAGGAAGACTACATTCGCTGCACCGTTGAATATGCCACCTCTCTGTTCAGGAAAGAGACGGTAGACCGAATGATGAATCAGTATCGGGTGCTGCTCCAATCCATTGTCTCTTCCGCGGAAGCAACCATCGGGGAATTGAACATGGTTCCGGAAGATGAGGCGGCACTGATCCTGAACGTATTCAATCCGGCGTTGCCTGCTGTCGGCACCTATGAATGGATTCATAATGCCTTTGAACGAATGGCAGAAGTACGGCCGGAAGCCGTGGCCGCTGTCTGGAAGGGGCAAATTCTGCGATACGGTGAGCTGAATGGTTATGCCAACGAACTAGCTTATACCTTGCTTGCTCAAGAAGTGGGGGCCAATGATGTGGTCGCTATCTATATGGACAAGTCTCTGGACACGCTCATATCCATCCTCGCCATCTTGAAAGCAGGTGCCGCTTATTTGCCGATTGACCCGGAATATCCGGCAGATCGGGTACAGTTCATGCTCGACAGCAGCGGTTCCAAATGTGTAATCGCAGATGCCCAATATGGCTTAATGGTGGAAAAAACGCCCGTGCTGATCTACAGCCATTCAGATCGGTCTCCGGCTGCGGCTGCAGCCGCAGGCAATCTGAATACAACGGTGCATCCCGATCATCCGGCCTACGTAATCTACACTTCGGGATCAACAGGACAACCCAAAGGGGTCATGGTTCCACACCGTGGCTTGTCCCATTTGGCTGCCTTGTACAAAAAGGAACTGAGCATAACATCTGATGATCGGATTACCCAAATCGCCAGCATTGCGTTTGACCTGGCTGCATTTGAAATTTTTGCCGCCCTGACGACCGGAGCAGAGCTTCATTTGGTTCCGAGATCAACTTCGGCTGACCCGGTTGCGCTAACCGATTTTTTGAACAGCAGCGGCATTACCTTTGTGGCAATGACACCGTCACACCTGGCGCATTTGAACCCGGAGGATCTGCGGACAATTCGTATGGTGGCTTCGGGTGGTGAAGCCATTTCGGTCTATGAGTACGAACGTTGGAGTCGGTTTGGCTATGCCAATCTATATGGACCTACTGAAGCGACCATTCTGACAACCTTATGGAAACCTGACTCTGCTCGGCCAGTTCCAGCGAACATTCCCATTGGAAAGCCTGTTGCGCATAGCCGGATTTATATTCTGAACGAAACCGGCAGGCTTCAGCCGCTTGGAGTCGAGGGCGAGATCTGTATCACCGGGGAAGGTCTGGCCAAGGGATATTTGGGACTTCCTGAAGCCACCCGCGAGAAGTTTGTGGATAACCCTTTCGAGTTCGGTACGATGATGTACAAAACAGGGGACAGAGGCCGCTGGCTTCCGGATGGCAACATGGAATATACAGGCCGGATGGACAACCAGGTCAAAGTACGGGGATATCGTATCGAGACGGGTGAGATCGAGCTGGCGCTACTGCTGCACCAAGCGATTCGGGAGGCTGCCGTCATTGTCAAAACGAATGCGCAGCAAGAGCGCTTTTTATGCGCCTTTGTTGTGGAAGCCGTGCCGGTCTCATCATCAGAGCTTAAAAGCTTCCTGTCAAGCTCCCTGCCAGTATACATGGTTCCTTCATTCTTTGTCCGTTTGGAGCAAATGCCTGTTACCGTTAATGGAAAGCTGGATATAAAGAAGCTGGAGCGAATGGACACATCCCTATTTGAAGAAATCGCATATGTTCCGCCACAAACCGATCTGCAAGTAAAGCTGATTGCAATATGGGAAAAGCATCTCAAGACAGAGGGGGTTGGGATTCGGCATAATTTCTTCGAGCTTGGCGGACAGTCTTTAAAAGCAGCCCGGCTGATCTCCGACATCACGCAGGAGCTGGGGGTCACCTTGTCCTTGAAACATTTGTATCAATACCAGACGATCGAGGAATTAACCCTTTTTATGGAAGGCGGCGAACAACATGGCTCAAGCCATTCATAACGGATGTATTCAACTGTTCTGCATACCTCATGCCGCAGGATCCGCTGGGATGTTTGGCTCCTGGAAGGAAAACTTGCCGGATCACATTCAGCTTGTACCTCTGGAGCTTGCAGGAAGGGGCCGGAGATTCAATGATCCTTTGTATCCCGATTTCGAGGCGGCTCTCCATGATCTTCACAGGGAACTGTTGAAGCATAGGCCGGATCAGCCGTATGCACTTCTGGGACACAGCATGGGAAGCCTGCTTGCCTATGAGCTCGCCATGAGGCTGCAGGAGGAAGGAGGACAAGCGCCAGCGATGCTTTTTCTCGGGGGTCAAAAGCCCCCGCATCGCTTCTCCCTTGGCCCGCGTTATTCCGGTCTATCCGATGACGAACTGTGGTCCATCCTGCTGGAAGGAAGCCAGACTCCCTGGGACGAGCACCAATACGGTGATCAGATTCGCGACATGTACCTGCCCATTCTAAGGGCAGACCTGAATGTATGCGACACCTATCAACATATTGAAGGGAGGAGCAGATATACAGGACCTGTTGTGATTATGAATGGAGCGGAAGATGAAAGCATCCAGGGAGAACAGCAGGAATGGTACGAGCTGGTTAACGCTCCTTGTCATACCGTGACTTTTCAAGGCGGGCATTATTTTATATATGAGCATCAGGATCGGGTTATCTCAACAGTCATTCATTATTTGAAGGGGGTCATTTAACTGTTCCGAACGATGATGAAATCCAAAATTCACAAGGCTACGATAACGGAAGCCAATTTAAATTATGTAGGCAGCATTACCATTGACCGTGATTTGATGGACGCTGCCGACATATTGGAGAACGAGAGGGTGCAGGTTGTCAACAACAATAACGGAGCAAGACTGGAAACCTACGTTATTCCGGGAGCACCCGGCTCGGGTGTCATCTGCCTGAACGGGGCGGCGGCCCGGCTGGCTCAGGTGGGAGATGTGGTTATTATTATGTCCTATGCCTTATTAAGCTCCGAAGAAGTGAAGGGATACGTTCCTCAGGTGATATTGGTGGATGTCGATAACCGGGTATCGGATATCCTGTCAGGCGAAAAGCACGGTCAGATGGTATAAGGCAAACGGACTTCACAGAAAGAAGGGAATTTGTCCATGAAAGATAACCACGTATCTGCCGGCATCACAGCACTGCCCTTGACACACCCACAAAAGCGGATTTGTTCGGTGGAAGCCTTATTTCCCGGTTCCCCTCTGCACAATATCGGCGGCGTCGTCCGGATAGAAGGCTTATTTGATCCGCAGTTGATGAATAAGGCTATTCAATTATTTGTCAGCATGCACGAAGGTATACGGGGACAACTGGTGCAGGAAGGCTCCGAGCTGAAGCAGGTGGTTGCTGATGTGCCCCGCCCGAATGAACAGATTGCAGCATTTTGGAATTTTACCGGAGAAACGAGTCCTGAGGAAAGCTTTGAAGAATGGGTACGCCAACAGGCAGCCATTCCGTTCCGTCTGACGGGAGGCCCTTTGTATGTATTCGCCTTATGTGCAATTCGGGAAAGAAGCAACGCCATTCTGATCAAGCTGCACCATGTCATCGCAGACGGGTGGTCGGTTGCGCTTCTGACCGGGCAGCTCTGGGCTATTTACGGCAGTCTGCGGACCGGCAAGGAACGGGGGATGGAGGGGTTGCTTCCGGACCCTGCTCCAATAGAGATACGGGGCTCACATCTGCAGGATGCCATCACGCAGGAAAATCGGTACAAAGCTTCGCACAGGTTCGAGCAGGATCGCCGGTTCTGGCTGGAACGCTTCCACGAGATGCCGGAATTTCCGCTGCGCTCGGCTTCGGATTTAAGTGGCAAGCGGAGGTCCTTCCAGCTCTCTGAAGCTTTGTCGGATGCTGCAAGAAATCTGATCAGCAGAACCTCCTCCTCCTTGAATCTGCTGTTCATCGCCCTTTATTATGTGTACCTTAACCGCATGGAAGGGGAGGAGCAGGTCGTCATTGGCACGCCTGTATTGAACCGGAGCGGGGCACTGCAAAAACAAACTTTCGGCATGTTTACAGGCACGATGCCCTTTCGGTTTGCGATGTGCGATGAATGGAGTTTTGCGGAATTGTTATCCCGTATCCAGGACGAAATGAAGCTGTGCTATAAGCATCATCGCTATCCCTATGATTTGTTGCTGCAGGATTTGCATGCCAACGGGTGGCATCAAAAAGCGCTTTTTGATACATCCATCAACTGCTATAACACTCGCCATTTGAACGAAGCACAAGAACTATCCGTGAGCAACACCGAGTTTTACAGCGGTGAGCAATGGTATGCGCTGCAATGGATTGTCAGGGAATGGTCGGCTGATTCATGCTTGTCCCTGGATATGGACTATCAGACTGCGGCGTACAGTGACGACGAAATCGAAAAGATGTATGTCCTAGTGTGCCGTATTCTGGAACAGGCTGCCCAAGAACCGGAGCTCCCCGTTTATATGCTGAACCTGCTTTCGCCGGAAGAAGAGAACTGGCAGATGCACAAATTCAATGATACCGCCCGGAGTTACCCTAAAGAGCTGACCATCACTGAACGGATCGAACAACAAGCGCGCAGCGCTCCGCTTCGGGTGGCTGTGACGAGCGGTTCGGACAAGCTAACCTATGGGGAACTGGACACACGTGCGAGCTGTCTTGCGAATCGGTTGATTTCAAAGGGGGCGGGCAGGGGACAAGTTATCGGTCTATACATGAACCATTCCATAGAGACGGTCATCGCTATTCTGGCGGTGCTCAAGTCCGATTCGGCGTATCTGCCGCTGGATGCTGCATTGCCGGAGGAGAGGCTTGTCTTTATGGCTCATGATGCCGGTGTGCAAATGATCGTGACTAACCGTGAGGACACGTTCTCTTTTCCCGGCGAGTGGATTATGGCCGCTGCTCAGCTTCCGGAAAATGAGCACATGAATGCCGATGCTGCATCGGAGGTGAGAACAGGAGAAGGGCACCCTGATGATTTGGCTTATATCATTTACACTTCCGGCTCGACAGGCCGGCCCAAGGGGACCCTGATCCGCCACCAGGCTCTCGTCAATTATATTGAGTGGGCTGCAAAAACCTATGTGCGTGGAGAATGCGAGATATTCGCGTTATATTCCTCGCTTGCCTTCGATTTGACGGTTACCTCGATCTTCACGCCTCTTGTTAGCGGAGGGACGATAGCGGTATACCCCGACCATGGAGAAGGACACGCGTTATACCGCATTGTGAAGGACAATGAGGTCACAATTCTCAAGCTGACCCCGTCCCACCTGTCTCTGCTTAAAGGGATGGATCTCCGCGGATCCTCCATTCGGCGGCTCATTGTGGGGGGAGAAGACTTCAAATCGTCCCTTGCCGCAGCCATTGACCATGCCTGGGGCGGAGACATTGAAATTATGAATGAATATGGCCCTACGGAAGCTACGGTCGGGTGCATGATCTATACGTACGACAGGCATAAAGATCAGGCCGGCTCCTTGCCGATCGGCATTCCGGCTGACAATGTTCAGATCTACGTGCTGGATGAGCGTCTCCGGCTGCGGCCCCCAGGAGCCGTCGGCGAGATCTATATTGCCGGGGATGGATTGGCGGAGGGTTATTTGAACCGGCCAGAAGCAACAGCGGCCCATTTCTTGCCCCATCCTTTTGAGCCCGGAAAACGCATTTACAAAACAGGGGATCTAGGCCGCTTCCGCCCGGACGGGCAGCTGGAGTATAAGAACCGGGCCGATTCCCAGCTCAGCATGCGTGGGTACCGCATTGAACCGGGTGAGGTTGAAAATGCGCTGCTCGCCCATCCCTCCGTCAGTGAAGCTGCGGTGACGGCGGTAATCATGAACGGAAGCTCCCCGCAATTATGTGCATATCTGGTTATGAGTAAGAGGGAAGAAAGGGAGGCACTCCGATCGTTTTTGGCACAGCGATTGCCTGTATACATGATTCCGCAGCATTACGTGTTCCTTGACGAGTTGCCGATGACACGTAACGGCAAGCTGGACAGAGCACGGCTGCCGGAACCGTCGGTTGCCGATCCTGTCAAGCAAGGCAGCCGCAGCATAACTTCTGAGCCTGTCAGTGCAGCCGCTGCGGCTTTGCACGAGGTGCTTGCGGAAATTCTGGAACAGGGTGACATCGGCTCTGGCGATCATTTCTATCATTTGGGCGGAGATTCGATTAAAGCCATTCAAGCGGTCTCCCTATTGCAAGGAAGAGGATATGTAATTGCGGCGAATGACATTTTATCAAATCCGTTGATTGGTGACATGGAGCCATTGATTCGAGAGAAGAAGCGCTCAAGCACTCGGGAGAACCGCTGCACAGGGTCGCTGCCAGATACACCCATGCACGTTTGGTTCAAAAATCTATTTCTGGATCAGCCGCAGCAATATCATCAGCGTCTATTGCTTGAGATCCGGCGGCCCTTGTCCGGTGAGGACATCGGTGCGCTGCTGGATGGGCTAATCCGGCAGCACGATACCCTTCGAATCAACCAAGAACAGGGCAGGGGACGCTTTTTTTACAATGAAAACCACTATTCGATCCGATATTCGGTACATGAATTGGGGATGGAATCGGGTCTGGAGGGGGACACGCATGCCGAAATACAGCGCGTGGCCGACATGGCCGAGCGCAAGTTGGATCTTGCTGCGGACCCGCTGATGCAGGCCTTGATCTTTTACCGGAACGGCACCGCATCGTATCTTCTTCTTACAGCACATCATGTGATTATCGACGGGGTCTCCTGGAGAATTGTGCTTGAGGATCTGAACCGGGCAGCGAACCAGAGACTGGATGGCAGAGATATATGTCTTCCGGATAAAACAACCTCCTATCAGAACTGGGCGGAAAGCCTGCATCGCCAAAGTGACCTCATCTATGAGCAGGAGCAGTCTTATTGGGAAAGGGTTCTTGGAGAGGCTGCTCCAGTCCTGACATCACAGGATTACACTTCGGTAGAGAGGGCAGGACAGCAGCAGACAGAGCGTCTGTACTTCGTGCTGGCTGCCGACGCTACCCAGCAACTGCTGACCACGGCCAATCGGGCTTATAGCACCCGCCCTATGGAATTGATGCTTGTCGGTCTGCTGGCTGCCATTCGTGCGGTAACCGGGCAGCGTAACATTAGCCTTGATTTGGAGGGACATGGGCGAGAGCAGATGGGCACCCAGATGGATCTCTCCAGAACGGTGGGCTGGTTTACAAGTCTGTATCCGATCTCCATCCAGTCACTGCATACGGAGTGGGGAGACTTGATCAAGCAGGTCAAAGAGCACCTGCGGCACGTACCGAAAGGAGGAGGCGGTTATGGGGTTCTCCGCTATTTGAGAAAGTCATTGCCCGAATCCCCGCCTAATGATCTGGTTTTCAACTATTTGGGAGAGTTCGCAAAAGGCCGGGACGATGACATTTTTGTACTGGCTGACGACTTGCATGCAATGACATCTTCCCGGAGCAGCGACGCTTACGCCATGGAATTCAACGGGGGCGTATTTGACCGCAAGCTAACGTTTGAGGTGAGCTGTCGGACCGGTGAGTCAATCACAGGGTTAGCAAAATCTTTAATGGAACGCTTCCATGCCTGCTTGCTTGAAGTAACGGAATATTGCTCCCGTCAGACAAGTGCCGAATTTACGCCTTCTGATTTTGAAAGCGTTGAACTGACACAGTCCGAATTAGACAGTATTTTTTCCTAGAACGCATGGTTGCCGGATAACGCACAAAGTTCATAAGGGAGCGGAGTATGAAGAGAGAAATTGCAGTACACAAAGGATTCGCGGTGATTCTCGTTGTCCTCCTGATGCTTGGAGTATGGGTTTTACCGATTTACGGGCATGCATTCGCCTCTGTAGCAGCGGAATCCCCTGTTCCGCCGGATGCAAGCCGTATCGCTCAAATTGAGCGCCTGATTGATGGCCAGATGGAACAATCTCAGATTCCCGGCCTTGCGATCACGATTGTGCAGGGCGATGAAACTGTATATCAGCGGGGATTCGGTTATGCGAATACACAGCGCAGGCAGCCCGTATCCGCTGAAAGCGTCTTTGAGCTTGGTTCGACCAGCAAAGCTTTTACAGGGCTGGCCGTTCTCAAGCTGGTTAGAGAAGGCAAGCTGAAGCTCGAGGATCCTGTGACCACCTATATTCCCTGGCTTCATTTTAATGCCAAAGGTGCTGCGGCACAGCCCGGCAGCGCGGCGGCCAACGTCACGTTGGGACAGCTATTGTTTCAGACAAGCGGTATTCCTTTCTCCACCATTGGCGATATTCCCGAGGGTGCAGAGGAAGAAGCGCTCCAACAAACGGTACAAAGGCTTCGTGGAATCACGCTGGAATTTCGACCAGGTGACCGGTTCCAATACGCAACCGTCAATTATGACGTTCTAGGATATGTCATTGAGCAAGTCACGGGCCAGTCCTATGAAAATTATATCCGCGAGCAAGTACTGCAACCGCTCGGGCTGCAGCATACCTATGTATCGACGGTAGAGGCAAGCCGCCATGACGAGGTGGTTCAGGGATACAAACTGGGGTATCTGAAGGCTAGACCGTTCGATGCTCCGATTTACCGGGGAAATACACCCGCAGGATACATTTATACGGACAGCCAAGACATGGCGCTATGGCTAAAAATCCAATTGGGGACGGTTCCTGTGAATCAGGAACTGGCAGAAGTCATTTTCGAGTCGCACCGGCCAGACCGGACGGTGTCCCCGGATGCGGACGGCTCTTCTTACGCCGCTGGGTGGTATGTATACCAGAGCGGCGGGGGAGAGCTATCCCATTCAGGAAGTAATCCGGCATATTCCTCCTTTGTAGCATTTCGCCCTGAGGAACAGATAGGCGTAGCGGTTATGGCCAATCTGAACTCGGCAAATACGCTGGTCATCGGACAGGGTATCCTTGATCTCCTGCTGGGCAAGGAACCGGTAACGGGGCTAGAAGATACTTACCGAACTGTGGATCGTATGTCGGTCATCATTTTGGTCATATCTGCATCCTTCATCGGGTTGTCGTTATGGTTTGCCGTTTCAATCGGGCTCGATCTGTATTACAAGCGGAGACAAATGGCTTCCGGCACCATCATGAACGGGCTACGGCTGCTCAGTTTTGCCGTGTTTTCCGGCGGGGTAACCTTTGCTTTCCTGCAGCTTCCCGAGGTGCTTTTCAACGGAGTGAACTGGGATTTTGCCGAGGTGTGGGCACCGTCCAGCTTCAAGACGTCCATGTGGCTGCTGTATGCCTCGCTTCTTTTGTTTGCCTTGAGCTTGTTGCTCAACGCGTTGTTCCCTAAACAGGGCAGGTCGCCTTTATTCCCTTTTATCGTCCTATGCCTGGTGAGCGGTATAGGCAACACACTCATTATTTTTATTATCAATGAAGCTCTGGCGCGAACAGAAACCTTTCAGATCGGACTATTCTCGTTTTTTCTTGTCGGGCTGCTTGTATATGTGCTGAGTCAAAGAATAGTTCGAACACAACTCATCCGGTTCACCAACGACCTCATTTACGACAAACAAACGGAAATCATTGACCGTGTATTGCATTCACCCTATAACAAAGTAGAGAAGATAGCCAAGGAAAAACTGTATTCGGTGTTAAATCACGATATTGAAACGATCAGCGGTGGCATCAATGTACTCGTATTCGGTTTAACCAGCTTGATCACCCTGATCTTTTGTTTTGTCTATCTCGGCTTCATTAATGTGTACGGGCTGCTGGTATCCATACTTGTTATTTCGCTTGCAGCCCTTGCCTATTATGCTGCAGGACGCGATGCCAACAAGCATTGGGAGTCTACCCGCGACATTCAGAATGTCTTTTATCAATATATTGGTCACATGGCCCAGGGGTTTAAGGAGCTCAGCCTGCATCAGGCCAAAAAATCCGAATTCCGGACCGATCTTCATGAAAGCTGTAATCAGTACCGGGTGAAGCGAATCAAAGGAGATACCCGCTTTGCCAATGTGTTTGTCATCGGAGAGATCATGTTTACGGTTGTGATCGGCGTGGTAGCTTTTATTTTTCCGTTGTTGTTTGATTCCGTCCGAAGTCATTCCTTGCGTAGTTTTGTTTTTATCTTCCTGTACATGGGTGCACCGGTTCGGGGAGTTCTGGATGCAGTACCTGATCTGATCCGTATGCGCATTGCCTGGAACCGGATTCGTCAACTATCCGCAGAACTGAGTCATGGACCCGGGGCGGAAGAGTCTGTACCCATGAGGGATGCACTGGATACTGGCTTCGGCACCCTGGAACTTAATCATGTCTGTTACGAGTATGAGAACCATCATGGCACCACATTTTCCGTCGGTCCGGTTAATCTCGTTCTCAGGGCAGGGGAAGTTACTTTTATTACAGGAGGAAACGGCAGCGGCAAATCTACGCTGGTTAAGCTGATTACAGGTCTCTATGAGCCTTCTGCCGGCTTGATCTCTATGAATGGCCGTCCCGTATCGCCTGCGGGCCTTAGCGAGCAGTTTACGGCGGTGTTCAGCGAATACCATCTTTTCGACAAATTGTATGGGGTCCGTCACAGCTTGGATGAAATGGCGGTGAACCATCATCTGAAGCAGCTTCATTTGGATCAAAAGGTGTACATACAGGACGGTCGTTTCAGCACAATCCAGCTTTCCTCGGGACAGCGGCGCCGCCTCGCATTGTTTATCAGTTATATGGAGGACAGACCGGTGTATCTGTTTGACGAATGGGCTGCAGACCAGGACCCTGAGTTTCGCCGCTACTTCTACCATTCGGTGCTGCCGGAACTGAAGAAGCAGGGGAAATGCGTGATCGCTGTCACCCATGATGATCGTTATTTCGATCTGGCAGATACCCTGGTTAAAATGGAAGCCGGTCAAATGATACAACTGGATACACAAAGAAACCATCAGGTTTTTGGAAATCGGGTATGAGAATTGCGCTATAGAAGGAGCGATGGAAATGATCAAGCTTGGCATCATGTTTTCCGGACAGGGAAGCCAGTATACGGGAATGGGGAGGTCGCTTGCCAACACGTCGGCCATTGCCCGCCGCATTTTTGACCAAGCCAGCGACATTTTGGGATATGATCTCAACGCCATGATGGATCAAACGGAATCGGACCGTCTGGAGCAGACGGAATATGCTCAGCCCGCCATCTTTGTATACAGTTATGCTTGGTACCAGACGCTGGCCGAGGAATTCTATCTTACACCGTCTTGCGGTGCAGGTCACAGCCTGGGGGAGTTTACCGCTCTGGCTTGTGCAGGAATCCTTTCGTTTGATGAAGCTCTGCGCCTTATTCAGAAAAGAGGAATAAGCATGCAACACGCAACTGAAAGCGGCTTTGGACGCATGGCTGCCATCAAAGGCGTTCATGTGTCCGTCATTGAAGAAGTATGTGCACGGTTGTCAGACCATGGGCAGCTTGTTCAAATCTCCAACTATAACTCGGATGACCAAATTGTTATTTCAGGAGAAAGCCAACAGGTGCAGCACGCAATCGGTCTGCTGGCCAAGCTTGGCGGTACCGCCTATCCGCTGCATGTGTCGGCACCATTTCATACCCCATATATGAACTCAGCCAATGTCGAGTTTGCCGAAGCACTGCAGCACGTAAATTTTGCGAACGGAAGCTGGCCGGTCATCTCTAATGTCGACGCACAACCATACCGGGATAAGGAACATGTCCGTGCCGGACTGGAATCCCATATGCTGCGTCCTGTTCGGTGGTCGGAGAGCATAGCGTGGATGCTACGACAAGGCGTGAACGTTCTCGTCGAGCTTGGGCCCAGATCAGCGTTACGTAATACGGTCCGGCAAGCATATCCCCATATTCGAACCTTTTCCATTGACCATGATTATGACGAAATCTTAGAAATTTTGCGTGTTTTGCAGCATCAAAGCCGGCCCACTGTGACGGCAGCCTGCCTGTCCATGGCACAGCTCATACCGAATCGCAACAGCAGCATGGACGAATATACAAGCGGTGTCATTCATCCCTGCCAACAACTGATGAGCCGGAATTTGCACATGCAGCACGAGGGGAGACCTGAGACCGAAGAGGAGCGAAGGGAGGCGCTGCAGCTCCTGCGCGGCATACTCCGGACCAAAAGGGCAACAGCAGAGGAAGCCTGGGACTGTTATATCCAAATCAGTGATCAGACCGGTTTGCCACTTTCAGCGGTGATGCAAGAAAATGCAGTGGTATAATTCTGGAAGAACGACCTCCGGTAACTTAAAACGAAGCACTCTTGAAGGGTGCTTCGTTTTTGCACATCTCTAAAAACAAAAATATTACAAGAAAATCACAATTCATTCCCCTGTTCAGCATTTTTGCAATCGCTTACAATTGGCGAAGGCCGTTAATGATGCAAAGGAGGGCAGGATGGTGAACCGAATGATGCAAGGCTTGAAATCCGCTGCGTTAGGTATAGATCGGGCCATTGAGACGTTTGCGGTGAGCGCAGTCGCTCTAATGACGCTGATTGTAACTGTGCAGGTCATCACACGTAAGCTGTTCGGATATGTATTTTTCTGGTCCGAAGAATTGACACTGCTGCTGCTGATCTGGTTTTCGTTTCTCGGCATCGCGATCGGCTTCCGTGAGAAGCTTCATTTAGCGATGGACACGATATCGAGCAGATTATCCTCTCGTGCTAACCGTGTGCTGGATATTGTTATAGGCCTCTCTACGCTGGCCTTCGGCCTGTATTTGACCAAATACGGCTGGGACTTCACAAAATTAATGCACCCCAACCGTATGTCCGCGACGGAATGGCCCAGCAGTGTCATGTATGTCGTCATGCCGATCACAGGAGTACTCGTGTGCATCTATGCGCTGTTGCAGCTGTTCGGGGTCGATACGGTTCGGCATAAGGAGCTTGACGAGGAGTTGATGGAATGATAACGACAACAGCCATGATCGTGCTTGCAGCCAGTTTTATAGTGCTAATCCTGCTCCGTTTTCCGATTGCCATGGTGCTGGCCCTATCATCCCTGCTGACAGCCATAACGCTGGATATTCCTCTGGCGGTGATCGGCCAGCGTATGATTCAAGGCATGAATTCTTATTCACTGCTCGCGATTCCGTTCTTTATTCTGGCAGGACAAATCATGAGTGAAGGCGGCCTCGCGCTTCGTCTCATCAATCTGGCGCAGCTTACGGTAGGGGCCATCCGGGGCGGACTCGCCATGGTGAACTGTGTCGCCTGCATGCTCTTCGGCAACATCAGCGGATCAGCAGCGGCAGACGTATCTTCGGTCGGTTCGGTCATGATCCCGATGATGAAGAAGAAAAATTACGACGCTGACTATTCGGTCGCTGTCACATCGGCTGCGGCGATTCAAGGGGTTGTAATGCCGCCCAGCCATAACATGATTTTGTATGCGCTCGCCGCCGGCGGTGTATCCATTTCTAGTCTTTTCCTGGCAGGAATTGTACCCTGTCTCGTGCTGCTCGTTAGCCTGATGACGACTTCATACTTCATCGCCCGCAAAAGGGGTTACGCCAAGGGCGAACCTGTCCAGTTGAAGGAAGTTCCGAAAATCCTCAGGGACGGCTTCCTGTCCATGATGACCGGCGTCATCATTCTGGGCGGCATTTTCACCGGCTGGTTCACGGCTACGGAAGCGGGGGCCATCGCCTGTGTATATGCCTTTATTTTGACCTTTTTCATATACCGCGATATTCCGCTCTCTCGCGTAAAAGTCATTTTCACACGTACCTTTCGTACGGTGGCCATGGTGCTGTTTCTCATTTCCGCTTCCAATGCTTTTGCTTGGATTCTGACTTATCTCAAAATTCCGACCATGCTGACCAATATGCTGCTGGGCATTTCGGATGAACCGTTCATTATCCTGCTGATCATTAACGTTCTGCTGCTCGTTCTCGGAGCTCCGCTGGATATGGCGCCGCTGATTCTGATTATGACGCCGATCCTGTTCCCGGTCGTGACAGCGCTTGGCATGGACCCGGTTCATTTCGGAATCGTGCTGATCCTGAATTTGGGCATTGGCCTGATTACCCCGCCTGTCGGTACGGTATTATTCGTAGGCTGCGCAATAGGAAAGGTCACCATTGAACAGGGGACAAAAGCGCTAATTCCGTTCTTCATCGTGATGGTGGCGGTTCTGATGCTCATTACCTATGTGCCATCCATCTCCATGTGGCTTCCAAATTTGGTGAACGGATCTTAAAGAACTCTTGGAACTGTGAAGACAGGAATGTTTGCATGAACCATTTTTAAATGAGAGGAAGGTCCATTGATGATGAACAAGCAAAAACGAACAAGTCTGCTGTTTGTCCTTCTTGCTGCCATTGTAACGATTACCGGATGCTCCACAGGCGGTTCTGACAACCAGGAGGCGGGAACTGCGGGACAGGGAGGCGCGGCGACCTATAATTTCCGGCTTGCCGAGGCCCATCCGGCCGATTATCCGACGACGAAGGGCGATATGAAATTCGCCGAGCTGGTGAAGGAAAAGTCAGGCGGACGCATTACAATAGATGTATTTCCTTCGGCTCAGCTTGGAGAAGAAAAATCGGCCATTGAGCAGGTTCAACTGGGAGCCATCGAATTCACAAGGGTAAGCACCGGACCGATGGCTGAATTCAACAAGGATTTCGGGGTGTTCAGCCTGCCGTACATTTTCAACGACGACGATCATGTATGGAGGTTCCTGCAGAGCGAAACGGGAACGAAATTGCTGGACAGTCTTGAAACATCAGGGTTAAAAGGCCTTACTTACTACAGCTCCGGTTCCCGAAGCTTTTATTCAACGAAGCCGGTGGCTAAGTTGGAGGATTTGAAAGGCATGAAAATTAGGGTTATCGAGAACAAGCTGAATATCGAAATCATGGATGCGCTTGGGGCGAATGCGACTCCGATGGCCTACGGGGAAGTATACAGTGCACTGCAGACCGGTATTATTGATGCGGCGGAGAACAACTATCCGAGCTACTATTCGAGCAAGCATTTTGAAATCGCCCAAAATTATATATTGGACGGCCATCAGCGAGTACCAGAGGTGCTGCTGGTATCCAAGCAGGTATGGGATACGCTCTCCCCGGAGGATAAAGCCATCTTGAAGGAAGCTGCTGTCGAATCGACGGAATACCAACGGGAAGAGTGGGCCAAGTATGAGAAGGAGTCGGAAGAAAAGGTCCGTGCGGGTGGAGCCGTGATTACGGAGGTCAGTGATGCAGATGCTTGGAAAAATGCAGTTAAACCTGTCATCGAAAAATACCGCACCGAATATGGTGAAGTGCTGAATGCCATCGAACAGGCGAAAACTGAATAATTAAACGCTGCCGCCCTCATAAAGGGGATAGCGAGCGGAATGCAGAATTATTCTACAATCCGAATGGAATGTAGAGGAGTGTTTGAATCGGATGTCATTCCAGCGTCTATTGAGAACGATCCTGCTCCGTGACCGATCGCTGATGACCAAGCTGACCGTCTATTCAGCCATTCTAGTGCTCGTGCCCATGCTGCTTGTCGGTTATATTTCCTATCGGCAATCTTCGCTGACACTGGAAAATGAAGCAAGACGCTACAGTTGGCAGATTATTGATCAGGTGAAGCATTACGTCGAGGATTACTTTCGTGACTTTGAGATCAGCACACTGAAAATCATTAACCATCCCGACACCACAGCATTTCTGCGGGCTTATACGGGCGGTAAACCGACGGATGCGGACCATGAAAGCAGGGTACGCAACGTGCTGCAAAATTCCGCTTTTTCCCGTTCGGACGTGGCGAACATCTCCCTGATCCTGGACCATGAACGGATTATCGATTCGAATGATCAGCCGGGTGTAGTGTCTGTATGGAATGTGGAGCGGGAGGCATGGTTTGACACGGTACCTGTCACCGGTAAACCGAAGGTGCTCGCACGGCTTATTCATTGGAAAGAGGATACGAAGCCTGTCGTGTCGGTCGCCAAACGCATTGCCAGTCCCAAGGATCTCAAGCCGTTCGGCATGCTTGTCATTGATCTGAACTACAAACGTCTGGAGGACACCGCCCGCAAGGTTCGCCTCGGCGCATCCGGCAGCGGCTTCCTGATGATTCTGGATGATGAGGGCAGATACGTATATCATCCGGACCAGGAGCTAATCGGAAAGTTAGCGAATTACAGAATTGTACGAGAGATACAGTATCGCAGCAGTGGCTCTTTCATTTTCGACGAGAATGGAAAACGCTTGCTTACGTTCAGTCGTAGTGAAGCACTTAACTGGAAGATTGTCACATCTATTCCATACAAGGAGCTCATGGAGAGCAGGACGATGATGGGCCATGTCATTTTTGCAACGACCGCCTGGTCTATGCTGATCGCGTATGTACTAAGTCTCGGTTTTGCCGCAAGCCTGATCCGACCGATCAAGAAGCTGCATCTTTATATGAAACGGGTGGAGATCGGCGACTTTAAAGGGCATATTAAAGTCGAAACCGGTGACGAGGTGGGAATGCTGACAGCGGATTACAACAGAATGGTGAACCGGCTATCCGAATTGCTAGAGGAAGTGTACGTCTCAAGGGTGAAAGAAGCCGAGAGCCATCTCAGGCATAAAGAAACGGAGCTGCGGATGCTGCAGGCGCAAATGAACCCCCATTTTCTCTACAATGCACTTGAGACGATCCGAGGCATGGCACTCGCAGAGGAGCGGGAGGAGATTGCTGATATGTCTGCCGCGTTGTCGCGGCTGCTGCGTTACAACGTGAAGGAAGATAAGCCTGTCGTGACGGTCCGTCAGGAGCTCGCTGTAGTCGAAATGTATCTGCGCATTCAGAAGTATCGGTTCGATGAGAGACTGGAGTACAGCATTCATCTGCCCGACTGGGTGCTCGATCAGCAGCTTCCCAAATTCACATTGCAGCCCTTGGCGGAAAATTGCATCGTACATGGTCTGGAACCGAGCATGATAGGAATAAGCATTACCCTATCCGCTGTTCGGGTAGGGAGCACATTCATGCTTGCAGTAAGCGACAATGGGCCGGGCATGACCCCCGACCGGTTGGAGATCGTTCACCGGAGCCTGACGAATTCGAACGCTCGTTCCACAGGACATATCGGAATCGATAACGTGAACCGACGTATCCGATACTTGTTTGGCGAACCGTTCGGGCTGGCGATCGACAGTATACCATCAGAAGGAACCACCGTTCATATGGTCCTGCCTTACAAGGAAATGAATCTGTTCCATGGAAAGGATGGGGGGAAAGGCTGGCATGACACATCGGATTCTGCTGGTGGAGGACGAGAAATGGGTAAGGACCGCACTTCGTAAAGTCATTGAAAAAATCAATCTCCCATTCGCTGTCGTTCATGAATCCTCCAACGGGATGGAGGCATGGAAGTGGCTGGAGCATAGTCATGCAGACATTGTGGTGACGGATATTCGCATGCCGGTCATGGATGGTTTGACCCTGCTTAAGCAAATCAGAGAAAAACTCAAACAGACGGACACGATTATCGTCAGCGGTCACGATGAATTTGCGTACGCACAGCAGGCCGTCCGCCTCGGTGCTTTTGATTATTTTCTCAAACCTGTCGATACAGGGGACATAACGGAATGTTTCCGAAACTGGCTTCAGCGTTACGAGCCTGACCCTGCTAGCACTGAAGCACAGCAGGCGGAGAATCAGCACATCCGGACGCCGGTCGACCAGGTCATTCACTATATCGAAAGCCACCATCGTTATGATCTGATGCTTGCAGAAGCAGCAGCACTCGTGCACCTGAATTCCAGCTACTTCTGCAAGCTGTTCAAACAGCAAAAAGGCATGACGTTCACCGACTTCCTGACATCGGTCCGAATGCGGGAAGCTGTTAGATTGCTTGAGCACACTTCGCTTCGCATCACGGAAATTGCCGACCGGCTTGGATTTGCGGATGCAGCGTATTTCAGCAATACCTTCAAAAAAGAGGTCGGAGCATCACCCAGCGAATACCGAAAGAGGCTGCATCCTGCCTAGGAAAGGAGAGCGTGAAATGAAAATATTCGGAGAATGGGAACAAGCGGAGCCAGGTGTGAAGCGTAAAATTTTCGCACCAGGCACAGAGCTGATGATGATGGAGGTTCATTTTGAAGCAGGAGCAGAAGGTTATCAGCACAGCCATCCCCACGAACAGATGAGTTACTGTATCCAGGGTGAGCTGGAATTTACGATAGAGGGAGCAAGTCGCATTATACGGCAGGGGGAAACCGTCGTCATTCCCGGAGGAGCCCGGCACGGCGTGGTCGCCAAAGAAGCATCAGTGCTTCTGGACTGCTTTACACCGCTGCGTGAGGATTTGCTGAACAGGGACTAGTTTGACACTCTCACACCTACAGCCGGAGGCTCTTTAAGGAGCTTTAAGCAGCCAGTTGCCGGAATGAACCGGCGACTGGTTATTTAGTTTTGTTTGAATGCGAATTGTTCAGGATGCTCTGAATAATCCCGCTCTCTACTCGTTGTGCAGCTCCGACAAAGGTCCGTATGGAAGAATGAGGCGCGAAAAAAATATCCTTGGCAATAAGAGCAGAGACACTCCACGTATGCGTTTCAGTCAAGGTAGCCTCTTTGCTCCAGCAGTTCTTGTGTAGCCTCCCACAGCTTCTTCTGCATCTCAGAATCTCCACCAGGGGCTACTGGTGTAATTGGATTCCCAGTTCCAACGTTAAAATATCCTCCCGTCACCTCTTGATACTTGGGCTCCACGATCAATCGAGTAATTATATCCGTTCCTCTTCGCGGGTCCCCTAGATGTAAAAATTTCAAGATACGCTCTATAATGGATGCGAACTTAAGCTCGCGTCCAAGTCCGGTAACATTAAAGCCAGGATTTAGTGCATTCACACTGATTCCGGTGCCTGTCCATTGCCGGGCTAGCTCGGCAGTGAACATGATGTTCAATAATTTAGTTTTTCCATAGATAGGAGATGAGCCACGAGCAGTGAAAGGAGTCGTATCGGTTAAATCCTCAGGGAGCTTCAACACACCATGGTTGCGCGAAGCTTCAGAGGCAACATTTACAACTCTTGCCTTGCCCGCGTTCTGTAAGGATGGCCGCAGCGTATGTGTCAATAGCCACGGTGCTAAATAATTAATAGCAATCATTTCAGGAAATCCCTCGGAAGTAGTGCGTGGCTCGAATGCATGAATCCCTGCATTGTTCAAAAGAACATCGATTTTGGGATAGACATCAGCTATTTCTTGGCCCACTCGTTTAACATCCTTCATTAGCGAGAGATCCCCGAAGAAAAAATCTACTTTCGTTGAAGGGCTATGCTCTATAATCATTTTTCGGGTGGCATCAGCACGTGCCTTGCTTCTGGCTGTTAGAACAAGGTCAAAGCCGCGTTTTGCTAATTCAATGGCAACAAGCTGCCCCAGACCACTCGTTGCTCCTGTTATGACGACGGTTGATTTTTCACTCATAATGATTCTCCTTTTCTATTCATATGATTGATATATATCAACTATAATAATATGATGGACATATGTCAATTAATTTAGAAGACCCACTTTAAAATAACTGAAAAAGTCCATGCTCCACTGCAACGAAGCGGTGAAAAATGGACTTTTAGTATATACTCTGATACTACACAACACTAATGTGCGTACTTTGTAAATCTTCATGTATGAATTATACTGCCAATATCAAGAAATCAACACGTAACCATTTAAAGGAGTGAAGGACGATGACGAAAGAAAAAATGAAAGCAATAGGTCTTTACAGGTATTTGCCAATTGAGAATCCGGAGAGTCTGATCGACGTGGAATTGGAAAAGCCGAAGCCGACGGGCAGAGATTTGCTCGTGAGGGTAAACGCCATCTCCGTTAATCCTGTGGACTACAAAGTTCGTTCACCCAAAGGCCGTGAAGAGAGTGTGCCTAAGGTGCTGGGTTGGGATGTTGCGGGCGTGGTTGAAGAGGTCGGTCCAGACTGTACTTTGTTCCGTCCTGGCGACGAAGTCTTTTATGCTGGCAGCATTATGCGCCCTGGTGGGAATAGCGAGTTTCACCTAGTGGATGAACGAATTGTCGGAGCGAAGCCCTCCAAACTGGATTTTGCGCAAGCAGCGGCTTTGCCGTTAACGTCGATTACAGCTTGGGAAAGCTTGTATGACCGACTGAGTATTTCCCACGACAAGGCTGACAATGCCGGCAAGACCATCTTGATTATCGGAGCAGCGGGAGGAGTCGGATCAATTGCGACGCAATTGGCGAAATACTCCGGATTAACGGTCATTGGCACAGCTTCCCGCCCTGAATCAACCCATTGGGTGAAGGAGCTCGGCGCGGATTACGTTATCAACCATTTCGATTCGTTCGTGCCCCAATTGAAGGCGGTTGGATTCGACCAGGTCGACTATGTGCTCTGCTTGAACAGCACCGAGAAGCACTGGGTGAACATGGCAGAGGCGATTGCACCGCAAGGTAAAATCTGTTCGATCGTTGAGACGGATGAATTATTGAACCTGACCTTGCTGAAGAACAAAAGTGTCACGTTCGTATGGGAATTGATGTTTACCCGTTCAATGTACCAAACGCCGGACATGATTGAGCAGCACAAGCTGTTAAATGAAATCGCGCGTCTTGTGGACGAAGGTGCGGTTCGGACGACCACCAATGAAACGCTCACACCGATCAATGCCGAGAATCTGCGCAAGGCGCATGCCATGCTGGAAACGGGCCGAACGGTTGGTAAAGTGGTTTTGGAAGGGTTTTGATTTAAGAAAGGCTTCAACCAAGCACATGGGAGTCTCCTATCGAACCGCGAAGCTCTTGAACATCCACCAGTGGTGGCCGTCCGTACATACGGGCATATTCCCGGCTGAACTGGGATGGGCTCTCGTAGCCTACATGAAAGCTTGCAGCGGAGGCTTGCACGTTCTCCGTCAGCATTAAGCGCCGGGCTTCTTGCAAACGTACCGTTTTCTGATATTGCAAGGGACTCATCGCCGTGGCGCGTTTGAAATGTTTATGAAACGCCGAAGTGCTCATGTTTACGGACTTTGCAAGCTGCTCGATCACAAGCGGACGGTTGTATTGCCGATTAATTACACGGATGGCTTGTGCGATATTATATGCATGGCTGCCGATGATCGCAAATTGTTGGAGTAGCGCGCCTTGTTCGCCTTGAAGCACCCGATACAGAATTTCACGGACCATGAGCGGTGCAAGGACCGGAATGTCTTTAGGCGCGTCGAGCAGCTCCATGATTCGTATAAGGGCTTCGAGTAATGCGGAAGACGTTCGCTTCACGGTTATACCACGCACTTCTGCGGAATTGAGGGCCGGGAGATCTGCCTCTTTCACGATGTCCAGAATAGCGTCGGTGTCGAAACTCAGCTTCAAGCATAAATACGGAATCTCGGGCGAGGCTTCGATAATTCTGCCGATAATTGGCAGTTCTACCGAAGTGACCAGATAAGACGAAGGATCGTAGCGGTAGATTTCGTTGGCCAACATGGCTGTTTTCGCTCCCTGTACCACAACGCAAATAGAAGGCTTATATACAGATTCCAGCGGTTCTGACAAATGTGTGGCATGCATTACCATCAAAGAAGGTACGGCCGTCTGATGCATACCGCCCGATGGGACGGCGTGACGACGTATCAAGCGCGCCAATTGTTGCAAGGCGTTCTCGATACGCAGTGATTCATTGGGTGCGTCCATGCTATAGATTCCTCCAGAAAAATTGTAGTAAACTTCTCAGGCTCAGCTTCTTGATATCGCAAGAAAAACTTCTGCTAAAAGCGATCTGTCTTCTTTGAAGATACGTCGATAGATGTTTTTCTTATAATAGCGAAACGAAGAGAATCAGGCAAGAATTGAATAGATATGATCTAACGGGTTAATACTAACATTCTCTATAATGAATTTGCTGGTCATCTTTCAGGCCAAAATCAACATAGAGGAGAGAACGATATGAATTTGCATGGAAAAGTTGCGATTGTCACCGGGGCTTCGCGTGGGATCGGACGGCAAATAGCCATTCAATTGGCGCAATCTGGCGCGAAGGTGGTTGTCAATTATTCCTCAAGCCAGGGGAAAGCGGATGAGGTCGTAAAGCTGATTGAGCAATCCGGTGGCCAAGCGGCGGCAATCCAAGCCGACGTGGGTAAGGTGAGCGAAGTCGAAGCGTTGTTCTCGGAGACGCTTGAGCGATTCGGGCGTGTGGACATTTTGCTCAATAATGCTGGCATCATGGAAAACAATGCGCTCGCGGACGTGACGGAGGAGATATTCGACCGGCATTTCGCGCTCAACGTGAAAGGCACTTATTTCGCTTGCCAACAAGCGATGAAGCATATGGCGCAAGGCGGAACCATCGTTAACTTCTCGACGTCCGTCTCGGGCGCGATGCTCCCGACATACAGCGTATATGCCGCAACGAAGGGTGCGGTCGAGCAGTTGACACGTCAATTGGCCAAAGAATTCGGTCCCAAGGACATCATCATCAATTGCATTGCGCCCGGACAAGTGGCAACCGAGATGTTCCTGAACGGCAAATCGCCGGAGCTGGTTGATTCGTTCCGCCGCATGAACGCGTTCGGACGGCTTGGCGAAGTGGAGGACATTGCGAATGCAATCGAGTTGCTTGTTAGCGACAAAGCGCGTTGGATAACAGGACAAACGATTCGTGTAAATGGCGGCTTCAACTGAATATTGTGGTAAGTTCGTAAAAAGCCCCAGATAAGGGCTTAGGCTGTCGAGAAAGTCTCGACAGCCATTTTTATGTTCATATAAACTTACAGCCGACGAGTAAAGCTCACACTCAAGGACCGGGATTCATTCATTTTAACATCCTTCCGGGAGAAGTCCCCTTCCTCTGAGCCAATGCTTCCGAAGCGAGTTTTGTTCGAAGTTTATTCAGGAAGCAGCGCTCACAAAACTTTGAGCAGGGGATGAATCTCGGTTAGGCGAAGCCTAAATGCACGGGTCTATTGTATAAGGCGGGCACTTTCCTAGTCGAATGTTTGTGTGATATAATGGGAATATATGTTCCTATTAAGGCGGTGACCCTTCGTGCAAATCACGTACCAATTTCGCCTCTACCCGACCCCCGAGCAGGAAGAACTCATGATTCGAACGTTGAACTTGTGCCGGAAGCTGTACAATCGGGCGAAGGAGCAACGGGATACCGTCTACAACCAAGAGGGCAGAACCGTCACCTATGCCATGCAGCAAAATGAATTGCCCGCCTTCAAGAAGGAATTTCCCGAATATAAAAAAGTTCATTCGCAAGTGCTACAAGATTGCCTGCGGCGTTTGGATGATGCCTATCAGCGGTTCTTTCGCAGCGAGGCGGGTTTTCCCCATTATAAGTCGGCCGACCGATACCTCTCCTTTACATACCCTCAGCCTGGTGCGGTAGACAAGACTTTCGCCCGGGATGGGTACGTCTATCTATCCAAAATCGGCTTTGTCCGCATGCGTACACATCGTCCGTTCGACCGAGCGAATGTGACCCAAATCAACGTGAAACGGCATGCAGACGGGTGGATGGCGGGGATCGGCGTAAACATAGAGGCAGCGGAAGCAGGCCAGACGGCGGAAACAGCCGTGGGCATCGACGTCGGGCTGCGCACATTTGCGGCGCTGTCCGATGAGACGAAGGTGGACAACCCACGGCATCTGCGAAGAGCAGAGAAGCGGCTCAGACGCGCCCAGCAGCGGTTGTCCCGGAAAGCGCGCGGTTCCCGCAACCGGCAGAAGGCCAAACAGAAGGTCGCGAACATCCACCAGAAAGTGGCGCGTCAGCGGAAAGATTTCTTGCACAAGCAATCGCACCGCATCGTTCAGAGACATGACCTAATTGCGGTAGAGCAGTTGAAAGTGAAGAACATGATCCGCAACCGTCGGCTGTCCAAAAGCATCTCGGATGCCGGATGGCGAAGGTTCATCACGTATCTGTCGTATAAAGCGGCAAGACAGGGGAAGCGACTCGTAGAAGTGCCCGCCCACGGCACATCGCAAACCTGCATCTGCGGTGCGGATGTTCCAAAAACGTTGGCGATCCGGCTTCATGAATGCAAAGCATGCGGACTAGTGCAGGATCGAGACATCGTTTCGGCCCAGGTCATTTTGCAGCGAGCTTTGAGCATCGTAGCGTGATGGACTGAATACCGTAGGGAGGGTTTGCCCCGAACGGGATGCGTGTGCCGCATCGAACGCTTGTGGAGATCCAGTCAGACCTTTCCTACAGAAAGGCAGCGATCGTCGAAACAAGAAGCCCCCGCCTCTTCAGACGCTGGGAGCATTCACTGAATGAAAAAAAAGATGAAGCTGCTCGGCAAATAATTTAGGATTCTCCATGGCAGCGAAATGGCCGCCTTTATTCACATGCTCCCAATAAGTAACATTATACCCTCGTTCTACCCAGCTACGGGGAGGCATGGGCAGCTCTTTAGGAAAGATGGAGATGCCTGTTTTGACAATCACCTGTTGCTCCTTAGAGAAGCTTAGCGGCACTTTGGGGCCTTCAGCATAGATTCGGATCGAAGAAGCGATCGTATTCGTAAACCAGTAAATTGATATATTTGTAAGAAGTTCGTCGAGTGAAAAAGACGCTTCAATGTTCCCGTTACAGTCACTCCAAGCCTGGAATTTCTCAACAATCCAGCTCGCAAGACCGATTGGGGAATCGCTAAGTGCAAAAGCAATGGTTTCGGGCTTCGTTTTATGGACGGCCCCATAAGCGCCTTCACGCTCCATCCAGTCCGTTACTTTGTTCAGGAAATTTTGCTCCTCATCACGGATGGGAGGCGTTTCCTGGCTGAGTGGTGGCTTGTAGCTTCCAGGAATAAAGTTGAGATGAAGTCCCATGACCCGATTCGGGTGCATGAGCGACAACCATGTAGAAATCCCTGCCCCAATGTCACCCCCCTGGACAAAAAATCTTTCGTAACCTAAACGCTCCATTAGCTTTGCCCATAGCCCCGCAACGTGTCTTGATCCCACACCTGGCCGAGTTGGTTTATCCGAAAATGCGAAACCCGGAATAGAGGGGATGATAACATCAAAGGCATCTTTAGCGTTTCCGCCAAAAAGCGATGGAGTAGTCAGATAAGGGACCATTTTCAGCATTTCCATGAATGATCCCGGCCAGCCATGAGTGATCAACAAAGGCTGCGAAGAAACTCCTTCACCTCGCACATGTACAAAATGAATGTTCATCCCATCCACGTTTTCAATAAACTGTGGGAAACTATTTAGCCAATTCTCTTGTTCACGCCAATTATATTCAGAGCCCCAATAATCTATTAATCGTTTCATGAAAGAATGATCTGTACCGAGAGCCCATGGTTCCTCACAAAATATAGACGGCCAACGAGCTTGCTTAAGTCTTAAAAAAAGATCATCCACCTCTTGTTGAGGAATTGAAATCCGGAATGGTTTGACCAATACACTAGCCACCTTTTAAAAGTTGATGAGTTTTGTTTATCTAAGAATGCTTGAATCCAGCCTATCAGACATTATACCCATTGAGGAAACGGAATTACTCGATAATATATATCGATTTTTCTGATGAAAGAGTAGAGTCAGCGCAGGTATTTGGCGAATGTGCGCAATGTGATATATGTCACATTAATTTCATATTTGTGCCTATTTTCACAAGTTCGTCATCTTTTTGCTGCGAGTTTGTCACGTGATATGACTCACAGGGGCTATGTGGTATTTTCGGCAATCTCATATAATTTGGGGGTCAGCGTTTATCCGGATAAACCGAGACATCGTAACCGCCAACATTGACACAATGAAAGGGGGAACCCGTGATGGACGTGCTTGAATTGGCACGCTTGCAGTTCGCAACCACCACAATTCTGCATTTTGTTTTTGTTCCCATATCGATGGGTCTGTCCCTGTTGATCGCGATCATGGAAACGATGTATGTAGTCACCAAAAAAGAGCTTTATAAGAAAATGGCTAAGTTCTGGGGACACTTTCTGCTGATCAACTTTGCCGTAGGCGTCGTGACCGGCATTCTGCAGGAGTTCCAGTTTGGCATGAACTGGTCGAATTTCTCGCGTTTTGTTGGTGATGTATTTGGCACACCACTTGCCATTGAAGCTCTGCTTGCCTTTTTCCTGGAGTCCACATTTATTGGGCTGTGGGTGTTTGGTTGGGATCGCTTGTCCAAAGGGGTGCATCTAACCTGCATGTGGCTGGTATCGATCGGAACGATGCTGTCCGCCTTCTGGATTCTTACCGCCAATTCCTTCATGCAGCGCCCGGTGGGCTATTCCATTGTGGACGGCAGGGCGGAGCTGACCGATATATGGGCCATGATCACCAATGAGCAGGTGCTGTGGGAGTTTCCGCACACGGTCTCTGCGGCCTTCGCAACCGGAGCCTTTCTGGTGGCTGGCATCAGTGCGTGGAAGCTGCTGCGCAGGAAGGATGTACCTTTTTTCAAAACATCGTTTACGCTCAGCATCGCTGTAGCTTCAATATCGTCTATAGCGATTGCGTCATTCGGCCATGGGCAGGCGCAGTTTCTCGTGGAGACGCAGCCGATGAAGATGGCCGCAAGCGAAGGGCTGTGGGAGACGAGCGAAGACCCTGCACCCTGGACAATCGTGGCAGGAATCGATCCCGATAAGCAAGAGAATACGTTTGAGTTGAAAATTCCCTACCTTCTCAGTTATTTGTCATACAACAAGTTTTCGGGAGCCGTGCCAGGCATGAAGGAATTGCAGGCCGAATACGAGGCCACCTACGGACCGGGAAACTATATCCCCCCTGTACGGACAACTTTCTGGAGCTTTCGCATCATGGTGGGCTGTGGCTCGTTAATGATTTTGCTCGCTTTATATGGGTTGTATCTGTCAGTTCGTAAAAAGCTTGAACAAGCCCATCCGGTGTACATGAACATGATGTTGGGCGCCATAGCCCTGCCGTTCGTCGCCAACACAGCCGGATGGATTATGACCGAGGTAGGCAGGCAGCCCTGGACCGTATTCGGATTGCTGCGTACAAAAGATTCGGTATCGGCGAGCGTCAGCGCCCATCAGGTGTTATTTTCGCTCGCTTCCTTCACAACCCTGTATCTGATTTTACTCGGAATCCTGGCGTTTCTGTTTGTACGGGAAGCACGCAAAAGTCCATATGATCACTACAAGCCCGACGTAACGATCCATGATCCATATCCATATGAAGGAGGGGATCATCATGCTGCTGAATGAGCTGTGGTTTGTGCTGATCGCCGTATTGTTCACCGGTTTTTTCTTTCTGGAGGGGTTCGATTTCGGCGTGGGTATGGCAACTGGTGTATTATCCCGCAGTGATCTGGAGAAAAGGGTGCTGATCAACACGATCGGCCCGTTCTGGGATGCCAACGAGGTGTGGCTGATCACGGCGGCTGGGGCGATGTTTGCCGCCTTCCCGGACTGGTATGCCACCATGTTCAGCGGGTATTATGGGATTTTCACGGTTATTCTGCTGGCACTCATTGTCAGAGGGGTTGCGTTTGAGTTTCGTAGTAAAGTCGATCGGGACGTATGGCGCAAGGTGTGGGACGCTTCGATCTTGTTCGGCAGTGTTGTGCCACCGCTGATGTTCGGCATCATATTCGCCAATCTTGTGCGTGGTGTGCCGATTGGCGCAGACATGGAGATGAGGGCAGGACTGTCAGAGCTAGTGAACGGCTATAGTGTATGGGCAGGCGGAACGCTTGTATGTCTGTGCTTGCTTCACGGCTTCACCTTCATTTCCTTGCGGACGACAGGAGAACTGAGAGCACGTGCACGCCATTATGCAGCCCGGGTACTGCCAGTGACCGCCATATTGCTTCTTATTCTCGCCGGATGGACAATCAGCGAAACGGATCTGTATACACGTCAGCCGCTGTGGCTGCCCATGCTGCTGGCCGCTGCGTTGGCATCTCTGCTGTGCGCGTTCTGGGCATTGCGGAGGCAGAAGGAAGGATGGGCGTTTGTCATGACAGGTTTGCTCATTCTGCTCACCTTTGCTGCACTGTTCACCGGCCTGTTCCCCCGTCTGATGGTCAGCTCCCTGGACAGCAGCTACAGTCTGACGTTATATAATGCATCTTCCGGTGCGTATACCCTGAAGGCGATGACGATTGTAGCCTCGATACTGCTTCCTTTTGTATTGATGAACCAGGCGTGGAGCTATTTTGTGTTCCACAAACGAGTAAGTGAAAAGGATCACCTGGAATACTGATGGATAAAACATGGTTTGAACTTCCAGGTATCCGCAGTCATCTGTTGAAATTGTCGCTGCTTTCGATCATGCAGGGGATCGCGCTGGTCGTCCAAGCCACGCTGCTCGCCCACAGCATCACTATGCTGTTCAACGGTACCCCCGTCCAGTCGGCCTATGCTGCGGTGATCGCGTTTGTGGCGGCGCTGGCAGCCCGCAATACGCTGAGCTGGCTTCAGCGCAGGCAAGCAGGCCGCTTTGCCGATGCTTCGGCGGAACGCATTCGGGAAGCGCTGCTGCAGGCCATATTTGAGAAAGAAGACCGTTCCTTCATCGCAGGAGGCAGCGGGCAAAAAGTAACGCTTGTGCTGGACGGGGTGGATCGCTTCCGCAAAACGCTGGAGCTGGCGCTTCCGCGTACCGTCGATATGGCATGCATTACAGCCATTGTATGGCTCTCAATCATTCGCCTTGATGTGGCGTCAGGCATCATTCTGGCGATCACGCTGCCTGTGCTGATCGGTTTCTTCATTCTGCTCGGACTCGCTGCCCGAAGCCAAGCGGATCGGCAGTGGCGATCTTATCGGATGCTGGCGCATCATTTTACCGATGCACTGCGCGGCTTGCAGACACTGGCGTTTCTGGGTTTGAGCAAGGCGCACGGGGCAACCGTAGGGCGTGTCAGCGAGTCATACCGGACATTGACCATGAAGACGCTGCGGATTGCCTTTCTATCCTCGCTTGCCCTCGACTTCTTTAGCATGCTATCGGTTGCATCTGTAGCCGTGGGGCTTGGATTAAGACTGGTTGACGGCAGCATGGGCATCGGGATAGCGCTGGCTGTTCTGTTGCTGGCCCCTGAATATTTTGCTCCGGTACGGATGCTGGGCACGGATTATCATGCAACTCTGGATGGCAAGGAAGCATGGCGAACGATCCGGGACGTGCTTGCGCTTTCTCCGCCAGAACCGGAGGGAAGCGAAGAAGCAGACCCACTGCATGCAGATACCACAGGGCACTCGTCAGCCTCACAAACGGTCTTAACGGAAAAAGCGCTGGAGAAGCCGCCTTATGCCATACAATTATCGGATATTTGTGTCAGCGGCGAGCATGGAGGGCTGATCCTGGATCGGGTCAACGCGGAATGGCCTTCCGCTATACGAAGGCTCGGCATTGTTGGCGCGAGCGGCGCGGGCAAAACAACCCTGCTGCAGGTGCTCACCGGTCTGCTGCCACCGTCCTCCGGACAATTGCACGTGAACGATGTACAGATCGACAGGGCCAACGCCTCTCTGTGGCAAAAGAACGTATCCCTTTTGCCGCAGCACCCCTATATTTTCAGCCAGACGCTGCTGGATAATCTGCGGCTCTATTCACCTGAGGCAACACTGGAGCAGGTTAATGGCGCAATCGATGCCGTCGGTCTGCGCGCGTGGGTTGATTCCGTACCCAAAGGGCTGCAAGAGCAAATTGGTGAGGGGGGGCGCGGACTGAGCGGAGGACAGGCTCAGCGGGTTGCGCTCGCCCGGGCTCTGCTGGGTGAACGAAGCATATTGCTATTGGATGAACCGACCTCCCATCTTGACCTGGAGACGGAATGGGAGCTGAAGCAGACCATTCTGTCGGTGCTGCATGACAGACAACTGGTCCTGGCTACTCACCGTCTGCACTGGATGGACGAGATGGATTACATTCTTGTGCTAGACGCAGGAAAAGTGGTGGAGAGCGGAACCCATGCTGACCTGATCCAAAGAGAAGGACTGTACTATCGTTTGTTGACCAACACTTCAAAGGAGGACACGCGTAGATGAAAAGAACTGCAACCGCCCGCGAAGGCTGGCTGCTCCCATATTTGCGCAAAAATGTCCTGCTGTTCTCGGTTGTCTTCATCCTCGGCGTGTTCGCCGTTGCATGCGCGGCAGCGATGATGTACACATCAGGATATCTGATCTCGCGCTCTGCTCTGAAGCCCGAAAATATCCTGATGGTCTACGTGCCGATCGTGCTGGTGCGTGTCTTCGGGTTCGGCAAAGCAGTACTGCAATATACCGAGCGCCTAGTCAGTCATGACGTGGTGCTACGTGTCATCGGCCAGATGCGGGAGCGATTGTATGACCGGCTTGAGCCACATGCGGCGACCGGAGGCAGAAGCTTCCAGACAGGCACGATCCTGGGTCTGCTGGCAGAAGACATCGAGCAGCTTCAGAACATGTATCTGCGCTTCCTGCTGCCTATGCTGACCGGCTTGCTGCTGTTCGGGATAGGGATCGCCTTGCTTGGACGCCTTGATACGATCTTTGCATTGCAAATGGGACTATACACAGGTTTTATGGCGTTTGGGGCACCCTGTGTGGTGCTCTGGCGCACGCTTGGACGACAGGTGGAGTGGAAAAAAGCAAGAAGCCGCTCCTATCGCAAGCTGACAGATGCGCTTTTCGGCATGACAGATTGGAAGCTGAGCGGCCGAGTTTCGGCATTAGTGCAGGAGCTTAACGATCGGGAGCGTGCAGCGGCACAGTTGTATCGCTCCGTGCAGCGAAGCGAGTGGCGGCTAAGTCTGCTTACACAGGTCCTGGGAGGTGGCGCCATCGCCGCGTTCACCATCTGGTCTGGCGGCATGGCTACCCAGGGGAGGATCGAGGCGACGGCCATTGCCGCATATGCGTTGGTGGCTTTTCCGTTGCTGGACGCGCTGATTCGTGCAGGACATTCGGTTACGGCACTGCCTGAATACAGAGAGTCGCTGATACGTCTTCAGGATACCGAGCAAGCATATTCACCCTTGGCTCCGACGAAAGCTGCAACAGCGGAGAGTGCCGGTTCCGAGCAGACCGCTTCGTGGGAGGTGGAGGACCACTACCAGTTGGAAGTACAGGACGGTAGTTTCAAATACCCGGACAGTCAGATATGGGCGGTGCAGAACATACATCTTCATATCGCGCCTGCCTCCAAGGTGGCCATTCTGGGGCGAAGCGGCTCCGGCAAATCTACCATTCTGAAGCTGATGCAAGGCTTGCTGCATCCGACCAGCGGCACGGTTCTGATCAACGGTCAGCCCATCCGCAGCCCGGGGCCGCCTGCCCATTTATTTTCCACTTTGAACCAGGCGCCTTATCTGTTTGATACGACGGTTGCAAACAACATCCGCATGGCAAAACCCGGGGCCAGTGATGCGGATATTCAGCGCGTGACTCGGATGGTAGGGCTGCATGAGCAGATTCAGGCGCTGCCGGACGGCTACACAACGCTCATGCAGGAAGCAGGCTCGCGCTTCTCGGGAGGAGAACAGCGCCGCCTTGCGCTCGCCCGGGTGCTGCTGCAGGACCATCCCATCGTTATTCTGGATGAGCCCGCTGCTGGACTTGATCCGTGGACGGAGCAAGCATTGATCGCAACGATCATGGACGTATTACGGCACAAAACGTTGATCTGGGTCACCCATCACCTTCGGGGCATGGAGCAGATGGACGAGATTATTTTCATGGAGCAGGGACGTATTCGAGTGAGAGGAACACATCGAGCACTGCTGGAGAGCGATGAAAGGTATCGAAGCCTGTACCGGCTGGATCGGCCGTTTTCTTATTAAGTTGTTTTCGTATGCTGCAATAGCAGGGGAGAGGTCGATCCGTTACGAAGTACTTTGATAATTGCTGATACTTCCTCGTTTTCGTAACCCGCCTCAGCAGCTTTCACAAAAAGTGGTAACGCAAACCCGGGAAAATCGGAGTTTATACCAGCTTCCCTAGCCTGTTGAATAAGACGTTCTACGCTATCAGCAGATGTTTTGAGAGAGCTTTCCGGGTTTCCAAAATTCCCTGATTGAATGACCTTGCTTTGATGCTTGGCTTCCTCTCCAAGTAACGGTGCAATAGCAGCAAGCATCGAACCGAAGGAGTCAATCGGCAGGTTTTCCGATTCAAGTATATGAGCTCCATGAGCAAAACCCAGCCATGTGCCCAAAAGATATGAAATTACAGCCAAAGCCTGCGCGGATGCCGAACCTACAGCTTCACCCAAATAGAGTGAATTTCCGGCAAGGATCTTAAGAATTGGCTCGTTTGCTTTAAAAACAGTTTGTAAACCCGAATAGAGTATTACGGTTTCCGGATTCCCTATGTGACTAGGCCAAGCTTGAATAGCTCCATCCAAATAATTCGCACCATGTTCCCGCACCCAAAGCTCACTGTTTCTAGCTTCCTGAGGGGTACCCGTGCTTAGCTGGACCAACGTGCGACCGGCAAGAAGGGGAACAATTTCTTCTGTCTCAAGAATACTCGCTGAAGTCTTGTAGTTAGCAACGCAAATAATACTGATACTGCTCGCATTAATTGCAGCAGCCGCAGAAGGGGCAAGAACCGCTCCTTGCTGAACAAGCGAGTCTGCCTTTGAGATCGTTCGATTCCAGACTGTTACTTGCATTCCATTTCTAAGCAGCGCTTGGACGAGCGCTGCTCCCATAGGGCCTAAACCAATTACAGATACTTGACTCATGTTTTTCCTCCCGACGTTATGTTTAATGGTAAATAGTTCAATGATACTAAACCGTTTAGTATCATAATTGAAATGATACTATGCCGTTTAGTTTTGTGTCAACTCGGAATTTTCTTTGGGAAACAAAAAAACTTTAGATGATCAGAAATAGCATGGTTATTTCTGATCATCTATAGTTTTAATCAAGATACTGATTTATCATCTGAACAGCTATTTTTTTTAGTTGGTTTGCAGATTTTGTTAAGCCGAGTACTGGAATAGACGAATATGCTCCGTTGATTACCAGCAGAAGCTGTTCAGGCCAACTCTCATCCATCTTGCCTGCCTTCTGACAGATTTGCAATATCTTAGCCCGCAATGCAAGGTTATAATCAAGAGCCAGCCGATGGGCAGGGTGATTTGCATTGGAAAATTCGGCAAATGCATTGAGAAAAGGACATCCCCGGTAATATTCAGGTTTAAACAATTCTACAACGGCGTCCACTAATGAGGTAAGCTCCGCTTTTGGGGACCCTTCATGTTTAAGAATGGCTTCGTCAAAATGCTCCCAAATATGATGTTCATGTGCCTCAAGATAGGCAGCAATTAAATCATCTTTTGATGGAAAATGCCGATAGAGGGTTGCTTTACTTACTCCGGATTTCTCAACAATTGCATCCATGCTTATTGCTCGAATCCCTTCACGATAAAATAAATCGGAAGCCACATCCAGCAAGCGCTGCCGGGAAGAAGGTCGTGCTGACATTGCATTTCACCTGACCAATCAAATCATTTTTTATATATCCGGATCAATTCGATACGAAACGGTATAGTATTAAATTGTACCATTTAAACTTATTGTCAGCAAGGCGTAACTAGGAATTTAATACGATTTTTAATTTCTGACAACATTCCCGCAGTTCGGCCACCTGTCCCAGAAAGAGCAATAAGGCTTTAACATGAGCGGTTTCGTTTAATGTGCCCGCTAGCTCGGCTTGCAGCTTCTCTAAAATGCTGAAGTAATCATGTTTATCCGCATCTTGCAGATTTAGCTTTCCTATAGTATCGTGCATACGCTGCAAAATCGAATCAACCTGCTGCCATTGGTTCCGTGGTATTCCTTGTTCCTCCGAAGCCGGCTTCCACATGATTTCATGATGATGATCCGGGCTCGTCATTCCCTGCATCAGGATATCTGTAATGCTCATGACAAAATCAGCCAGCATCTGATGTTCAGAAGCACGGAATTCCACACCATTCATACGCACATAACTGATCAGCATGCTTTTTATTACAAAAATAATGTCGTAATAATAGTCGCTCCATTCTTCCCCGTACAGGTTGCTCATCAAATCCAGAACCCGGTTGGATAAACTATTTTCCAAGCTGTCGACAGCCTGCGCAATCCTTTCATCGGTTGAGCCGAGCAGCGGAACGGAGAAGATGAGCAGATGCATTTTACTCTGGTAGACACGCTCAAGAGCGATAATATAAAACTGGGTCAGCTTCTCGCGGGGAGACAGTCTGAAGTTCAGATATACCTTTTCCAGCTCCTTCTCCATGTCTTCCTGAACAAAAGCAATTGTACCCTGCAGCAATTCTTCCTTGCTTTTAAAATATTTATAAAATGACGCCTTGACCATGCCGCTTTGACGGGCGATCTCATCTACGGAGGTTGCCTCATAACCTTTCTCGGAAAACAGGGAAAGGGCAGCCTGAATAATTTCTTCGCTGGTTATTTTTTTCATTTTCTCTCGCTTTCTTTCCCGACTTGTCTTCTTAATTTGAACTTGGCGACAAGCAGATACAATGAAGGCACAACGAGCATGGTGAGCAGGGTAGAGTACATTAAACCGAATATAATGGTATAGGCCAATGGCTGGAACAACAGCTCACCAATAGTAGCAATCGGAATCATCCCTACAATGGCCGTTACGGAGGTGAGCAGGATCGGCCGAAAACGGGCATGGGTGGCCCCGATTACCGCTTCCTCCAGATCGGCACCTTCCCGGCGTGCGTCTTCGATGAACTCCAGCAGCACAATTCCGTTACGCACAACAATACCCGCAAGCGCCGTCATTCCCAATATCCCCATGAAGCTGATCGGCATGTTTAAGATGAACAGTCCAAGGAACCCGCCTGCTGCCGCCATATAAACAGTTGTCATGATGATAACTGGTGCTGAGAAAGAATAGAATTGCAGGAAGATCAGCAGGAAGATCAGGAAAATAACGACCACGTATAGCTTTGCTATTTCGGACAAAACATCGTTCTGCCCGTCCACTTCACCGCCAATAGCCCAACTGTATCCGGGCGGGAAGGAGGTGTTACGCAGGTTATCTCTTATTTCCCGCATAACCTCATTGGCAGTACGCCCGTATAAATCAGCATCAATGGTAACAGTACGCTTTAAATTATAATGATTTATTTGCTGGGTTTCAAAAGACGGCTTCATCTCTGCCAGTTGTGTGAGCGGGATTTGTATTCCAGCCGCATTGGTCACATTCAATTGCTGGAACAGAACCTCAGGGTCTTCATCAGGTATGCCGAGACTCATTTTCATGTGAATCAGATCGCTGCCTGTATCAAATTCGCTGAATTGGAGTCCGTTACCCATCAGCAACAGCGTATTGGTCAGGCTGTTGTAGCTAACTTTATAATGATCCATAGCCTGCTTGTCCACCTGGAAATCCAGGGTATAGTTTTCATTCTCCATACTGTGGTAGACGTTCTGAGTACCCGGAGTGTTCATCGCTTCCTGTTTGACGGAATCTGCCAGGCGTTGCAGTTGATGCAGATCGTTGCCGGAGATTCGGATAGAAATCGGCTTGCCGAGCGGAAGCCCCATCTCAGGAATTTTAAGTGTTATGGATTGGCCCGGAAAGCGGTCTTTCAGCTCGGCAGACCATTCCGCCACGGCTTCATCTGCCTTGAATTTTCCTTCGACACCGACAACAGCAACCTGTCCGGCAGTAGGACCTGTCCTGTCATCGGCGGTCATATCCTGAAACAGCATAGGGGCACTGCCGCCTGCCGCATAAGTCACAGTGCGAATATTCGGTTGCTTCTGTATCCAGCCAGCGATGTCGGCCGTAATTTTCCGGGTCTCTTCAATAGAAGTGCCCACAGGTGTCCGCACATTGATACTTACCTGCGGATCATCTGTTTCCGGGAAAAGGTCCAGTGGAATGATAGCAAGCAGCCCGTATAACAAGCTGCTGATCAGCAGTCCGCCTGCCGCGTAGATGGCGGGACGCTGAATCACTTTCGGAATAAGCTTGCCGGAATAGAAATTACGCATGCCATCAATTTGCCTACCCAGCAGCCCCGATGGACGGGGAGTATGCTCTGTTTTCATATTTCGCCGATGCTTTGTTCCATACCATTCCCTGAAAATAGGGATGATGGTCAGCGACATCAGCATGGAAGCCAACAGGGTAAAGATAACAGCGTAAGGAAGCGGCTTGGCAAATGAACCGGCATCACCCGACAAAAAGAGCAGCGGACCAAAAGAGGCTACGGTGGCCAATGTAGCCGTTAAAATAGAAATCGCAACCTCCTTGGTTCCGCGCAGTGCCGCTTCTGTGGGGGATTCTCCAAGCGCCTGCAGCCTTCGTTCAATATTGTCATTGACGACCACCGCATCATCCACCAGAATCCCCATGACAATAATTAATCCGATGACGGTTACCTGGTTGAGTGTAACACCCAGCAGCGGCAAAATAATCAGCCCGATGGCGATAGAAATCGGGATCGCCAGCGCCACAAACGAAGAAGTCACCAGGTTCAATCCCAGTGTGCATATGAGAATAACGGAAGCTATGGCAAACATCATTTCCCGTGATAGATGATGGAAAATATCGTCTACCCGATCCGTCTGTGAGAACAGAGTCTGCAGTTGATAATCCTGAGGCAGGGTTTCTGTTAAAGCAAGCATCTCCTGATTGATTCTTTCAAAGATTTTCTCCACATCAGCCCCTGTGTTGCCCATAATCGTCAGAATGACCGCAGGCTTGCCGTTATAATAAGCCATATAATTAGACTGGCTGTGGGAGAGCAGTACAGTGCTGACATCCTCCAAATATACCGGGGTTCCATCAGCGGTTTGCTTGATCATAATTCGGTTCAAATCTTCCATGCTTTGTGACTGATCCACATTCAACTGATAGGCCAGTTCATTGTAATCCAGATTTCCAAGCGGGCTGCGCTCATTTTCTTTTTGAACAGCCTGCATTAATTGTTCCCAGGTGATCTGATACTGCTGCAGTCTGGCGGCATCAATCTGGAGCTGTACTTCCCGATCCGGAAGCCCTTGAACAATGATTTGGGAGACATCTTCCACGGTGCTGAGCTGGTCTTTCCAATGCTGAACCAAATCATACAGCTTATACAGTTGTTCAGATGAACCGGCTGTGATGGCATAAGAATGGATAAATGTTTTATTCAGGTTTTCATTAATGACTGGCTTTTGCGTGTCCTCGGGAAGTGAAGATTCGATATCATTTATTTTCTGACGGATTTCCTCCCAAACGGCTTTGGCGTCCGCCGTGCCTTCCGTCTCGATACGGATCGTCGATATCCCATATTCGGAGGTGGATTCCAGCGTTTTGATGTTTTCTACTTCTCTGAATTTCTGTTCCAGCAGAGTTGTAATTTCCCGCTCTACCTTTTCAGGGGCAGCGCCCGGATATATCGTTGTGACCACTGCCGTTTTTTGGATTATATTAGGCATTTCCTGTCTGGGAAGCTGAGTGACCTCGAAGATTCCAAATACGATAGCCATAACAAAGATAAAGACGGTCAGCTTCCGTTTGCGGATAAAGTAATCAATCATTTGCTTGTTCCTCCACAGGCTGAACGACCAAACCGTCGTACATGGAGCTGGCGCCTGTCGTAACAATAGCGTCACCAACGGAGAGGCCATCCGTAATTTCCAGCTTATTGCCGGTTAGCTCGCCTATTTTCACTATCGTTTTTACTGCCTTATTGTTTACAACTTTATATACATACGTTTCATTGCCGCTGCTAAGCACAGCCTTGGCAGGGATCAGGAGCTTCTTGCTTTGCTGCGTGCTCAGACCTGCTTTGACCACCTGGCCCGGTGCCCAGTCATGTTTGGGATTCGAGACCATAACCTCCACATTAATGGAACCCGTATCGGAATTGGTAGCCGGGTATATTCTGCTGACTGTTCCTGCTCGTTCCTGACCGTACAGGCTCAGATTCACTTTATCTCCTTTTTTCAATTGCTCAATCTCATGATCCGGCACGGGCAGCAGCACCTTCAATTGATCGATTTGACCGATTCGATAAACAGTTTGTCCGGAAGAGGTCAGTTCGCCAGCAGTCACGTTTTTTTCTAAAATCACCCCTGAGATTGGAGATTTCACAGAGGTTTTGGATAGGGAAAGCTTGGCTTCCTCTTTAGCCACTATCGCTTGCTCATACTGGACGGAAGCCTGATCATGCGCTGCTTCAGCCTGTTTCAGAGTCGCGGTAGCCGATTCTCTGGCAGCACGGGCCTGTTGAACTCCGGATTTTGCCGTTTCGAGATCCTCCTGGGTAGCTCCTTCTTCTAGCAGGGACAGAGCATTTCGCGTGTCCTCAACGTCCTTGGAAGCATTCGTGAGAGCGAGCTGTGCTCGTTCCTGTTCCTCTTTCGTCGCGATTCCTTGTTCATAAAGCGATTGCACACGGGCTGCATCCGTCCGGGATTTGGCAAGTGCCGCTTGCGCTCTTTCCACCTTTGTACGGGCCTGGTCAATCTCCTGTTGTCTTGCCCCTTTAACAGTTTTATTCAATGAGGCGGAAGCAGCATTCATCTGAGCCTCGGCAGAGGATATGGAGGCTTCGGCTCCAGCCATCGCAGCAGCGGCACTTTTGAGGCCTGATTGAGCTTCAGCAATGGAATTGTTTGCTTTTTCCAATTGGAGCTGATAATTTGAACTGTCTAATTTGACTAAAACCTGGTTCTGTGAGACGGGATCACCTACTTCAAATAAAGCTGCTTGGACAAGACCGGATAACTCGAAAGCGACGGATACTTCTTGAGAAGCTTCCAGTGTACCGGAAAGCTTTTTCATGGCAGATACTGATTGCTTCTGGACCGTTGTGATTGCAACTTTCGCTCCGCTAGTGTCAACAGCATTCGATTCTGTGGAACCTGACGACGAACACGCAGAGCTGGTTAGCAACATTACACCGGCCACTAAAAAGTGGAGATTGCGTTTTAACAAGATCATCTTCCTCCCAAAGAATAAACTTATAAGTATAAAAATAAACCAATTAGTTCAATTAACGAAATTATAGGTTTTTGAAGATGAGCTTGTCAACAAGTGATATCCGGCGGTTTCTCGACGATCTCCCTGATTACTGTTTTTGATGAACTGGTGCTTCGACTTGACGTTCTAATGAGGGATAAAATGCGGAGGAACCATCGAAGGATGAAAAATCAAGCAAGGTGGTTCTTTTTTTCTACCGTTCCCTATGCCATCATTACAGAGGGGGCGATGAAGGATGTACCAGGATTTCAAGCTCGTCAGCGACCGGCCGGTCGCGATACAAGTGAAAGAATACGTCAAACGTTTAATTATAAAAGGGGCGCTTCAGGCGGATCAGAGGCTGCCCTCCACACGAGAAATGAGCGGTTTGCTAAAGGTGAGCCGCAATACAGTCATTGCAGCCTATGAAGGCCTGATGGATGACGGATTTACGTATGCGATTCCCGGCAAGGGTAGCTATGTGGCCGCTATGGTGGGCCGTTTGACCGCAGATAACAGAGGAGCTAACGACTCTGACGCCTGGCAGATCGACTGGAAGGCAAGAATGAACGAGTATGCTGTATCGGCTGTAGAGCTGGATATGATGAAGCAGGGCATTCGTGCCCAAAAAGGCGTCATCTCGTTCACAAGCATCGCTCCGGATGAGAAGCTATTTGATCTGGGGGATGTAAAGCGAGCCTTTATGGATCGGATGGCAATCGAAGGGCAGATGCTGCTCAACTACGGCTATGCCAAGGGCTACAAGCCGCTGATCGATTACTTGATGCGGTATATGGAGCATAAGGGAGTCGATGTAAGCGGCAAGGATATGCTGATTACGAGTGGGTTTACAGAAGGCTTTGACATAGTACTGTCGGCACTACGCCCTTCTGCTCGCCGCGGAGCGGTCATTTGTGAAAATCCGACCCATCATACAGCGATCAAAAATTTGAAGCTGCAGGGATTTGAGATTACCGGCATTCCGATGGAGTATGACGGTATCGATGTGAAGCAGCTTGAGGCGGTATTACAGAAGCAGACAAAACGCTTCGATCTGGCCTATTTGATTCCTTCTTATCACAATCCTACAGGCATTGTCATGTCACCAGCGAAGCGCAGCGCCGTTATGAAATTAATGATGCGTTATCAGATTCCAGTGATCGAAGATGGATTCAATGAGGAGCTGCGCTACTCGGGAGCGCATGTTGCGCCATTAATAGCGACAGCAGGGCAAGGGAACGGAGTCATCTATATTGGCAGCCTCTCCAAGGTGTTGTTCCCTGGCTTGCGAGTGGGCTGGGTGCTCGGAGACCGGACGCTGATCGATAATCTGGAGAGCATTAAGCGTGCACGCACTATTCATACATCAACCATTGATCAAGCGATATTATATCAATATTTGCTCAATGGAAATTTCGATAAATATGTAAAAAAAGCACGTATGGAATATAAGCACAAATATGAGCTTACGAAAGCATGCTGTGAAGCGCACCTCCCTGAGGCGCAGCTGTCTGGCGACGGGGGCCTGCATTTGTTTCTTACCTTTCCCTCAGGCGTGGACACACGCCAACTGCTGGAAGCTTGTACCGAACAGGGGGTTATTTTTACACCGGGAGACAAGTTTTTTATTCGGGAAGGCGAAGGAAGGAACACATTGCGGCTTGGTTTTTCACGAGTAACGGATGAACATATCGAGCGGGGGATTCAGATCATCGGTAAACAGGTACGCAGCTTTCTTTAGGCATACGGTCGGAAGAACCATCCGCAACCGCATAACAATTTTTAAGAAAAATGAGGTGTCAAGATGAAGATTGGCGTCATTATGGGTGGTACTTCCTCTGAACGTGAGGTTTCTCTGCAGACAGGTCAAGAGATGATTCGGCATTTGGATCGCAATCGCTATGAAGTAATTCCAATGGTGATCGATCAACGAGCGGATTTAATCGCACAGGTTCAGCAGGCAGGCATCGAGCTTGCGCTATTGGCATTGCATGGCCAATATGGCGAGGACGGCACCGTGCAGGGGACACTGGAGACACTGGGTATTCCATATACAGGAAGCGGTATTCTGGCAAGCAGCCTGTGCATGAATAAGCAGATGTCCAAGATGCTGCTAAAGGCAGCGGGTGTGCATACGCCTGCAGGCCTTTGCTGGCAGGGGATGGACGATTATGATCCGCAGGCGGTGGGGCAACTGGGTTACCCGGTCATTGTGAAACCGAATATGGGGGGATCCAGCATCGGCATCCAGCTTGTGCATCATGAGCAGGAGATGCTGCCAGCTGTTCAGGAGGCTTGCAGCTTGGATCAGACGATTTTGGTTGAGCCTTATATTAAAGGGACGGAGCTTACCTGCTCGATTGTGGATGGCGAGGTATTACCGATGATCGGCATTCGCTCCGCGCATTCGGAGTGGTTCGACTACCAAGCGAAATATGAGGCCGGCGGCGCTGAGGAGAAGGTGATTCAGCTTCCTCCCGTGATTGAGCAGCGTGTGCGCGAGGTGGCACTTGCCAGCTATCGACTGCTGCAGTGCAAGGTCTATGCAAGGGTCGATATGATTTTGTGTCAGGATGTACCTTATGTGCTGGAAGTAAACACCTTACCGGGCATGACTGCCAACAGCCTGCTTCCGAAGAGCGCAGCTGCAGCAGGTATGACCTTCACACAGTTGCTGGACCGTATTATTGCCAGCTCTCTCCATGAACGGAAACAGGAATGGGGGATGGTACAATATGTTTAGTGAAGAGGGGACAGGACAGTTTTTATCCTCGCGTGTACGGGATATTCGGCCCTCGGGAATTCGCGCTTTTTTTGATCTGAACGCTGCGGGCGGAGATACAATCACCCTTGGAGTCGGAGAGCCGGATTTCATTACACCGGAAAAGGTACGTGAAGCTTGCATTCAGGCATTACGTGCAGGGCAGACGAAATATACCTCAAATGCCGGCTTGATGGATCTACGGGAAGAGCTCTCGGCTTATTTTGCCAGCAGCTTCGCGCTTTCCTACGACCCCGAGCAGGAAATCATCGTGACGGTGGGGAGCAGTGAGGCCGTCGACCTGGCACTGCGGACGGTGATCAATCCGGGAGATGAGGTGCTGATTCCAGCACCAAGCTATATTGCCTATGAACCGATTACACATCTGCATGGCGGTAAAATTGTGGAGGTGGCGGCTACCGCAGAGAAGCAGTTCAAGCTGACCCCACAAGCGCTTCAAGCGGCAATTACGCCTCATGCAAAGGCTTTGATGATCAATTATCCGTCTAATCCGACCGGAGCAGTGATGACAGAGCAGGATTGGCTGCCGATTGTAGAGCTCATTATCAAACATAATTTGGTTGTCATTTCGGATGAAGTTTATGCCGAGCTGACTTACGAAAGAAAGCATGTCAGTATCGCCTCCTTGCCGGGTATGAAGGAGCGTACGATCGTCATTAGCGGCTTTTCCAAAGCATTCGCGATGACCGGCTGGCGGGTAGGCTATGCTTGCGGCCCGCGCGAGTTGATAGCCAGCATGCTGAAAATCCACCAGTACACAACCATGTGCGCCCCTACCATTGCACAGATCGCCGCGCTCGAATCATTGCGTCATGGCTTGGCTGCCAAGGACGAGATGATGACGAGCTACAATGAACGCCGCAAGCTGTTTGTAGCCGGCCTGAATGCCATCGGGCTTGCCTGTCACGAGCCTGAGGGAGCTTTCTATGCTTTCCCTTCAATTGCTTCTACCGGCATGTCGTCTGAGCAGTTCTCTCTGCGGCTGCTGAAGGAAGCGAAGGTAGCGGTCGTGCCGGGGCATGTATTCGGAGCGGGCGGAGAAGGCTTTATTCGCTGCTCATATGCAACCTCACTCATCGATTTGGAGAAGGCGCTGGAGCGGATGGGAAGGTTTATGCAGGTGATCATAGATTATTGTTCCGTAAATCAAATATAAATTTCTTTAGATAATCTTTAGATTCAACTTATACAATATTAAGAGTGGGTCCCTATAATTTTCATCACATAACATTATTCTTATTGAGAGTGGGAAATTATGAAATATCGTATCCTGATTGCAGATGATGAGCCGGAGATTGCAGAGCTGCTGCAATTGTATCTTGAAAAGGATTATGAGGTGCATTGTGCGGCCCATGGGCAAATGGCCTGGGATATCATTCAGCGTGAGCGTATTGATCTGGCCATCCTTGACATCATGATGCCGGGTATTGACGGTCTGCAGCTGCTGAAAAAAATACGCAAGTCCCACCTGATGCCGGTGCTTTTTTTATCAGCCAGAAACCAGGCAACTGATAAAATTCTCGGCCTTAATCTGGGAGCTGACGACTACATTGCCAAGCCCTTTAATCCTCTGGAAATTGTGGCCCGTGTGGAAGCATTGCTCCGGCGGGCTTACAGCTTTGAAACGGCATCCAATCCTGTAGGAGAAAATAAGCAGCTGATTCTAGGCGAGCTTGCATTGGATCGAAACCGGTGCATTCTCTTTTTTCGGGGAGAACCTGTAGCTCTTACGTACACAGAGTATAAAATAATGGAACTGCTGATGTCTGCGCCTGGCCGTGTTTTTACTCGTAAACGTATATATGAAACCGTATGGGAGGACTATTATGCTTACGAAGACAGTACCATCATGGTACATATCAGCAATATCCGCGAGAAGATCGAACAGGATTCAAGAAAGCCGCAATATTTAAAAACGATAAGGGGTTTGGGGTATAAAATTGAAGCGCCTACGGAAATTTAGAAATAATCGCAAGCTGCAGTCCACTCTGGTCATTGATTTTTTATTGTTTATTCTGTTTTTTGTATTACTGATTATTTTTTTACGCTACTCGGTCCCGCTCGGCGTTAATTACATTGTCTCGAAAGAGAGGGATACCTCCCTCGGGCTTGATGTTGTTGCTGCACATGAATATATAGCAGACTGGAAACAGGGGGGAGGCATCGAGCTGGACAGGCTGCAACAAAGCGGGGGCTGGCTTGAGCTTCTTGATGCGAACAGACAGGTAGAGCAGGTCATGGGGAACAAAAAAGACTCCTTGTATAAGTACTCGGAAGCTGAACTCTACGACCTGCTGGCAAATGATGAGGATCAGACCTATTACTACTCTATAACTGCCGTCTATGATCCAGAGAAAACGATAAAATATTTAATCCTTAAGATCCCACGTGACCTGATCAGCATCTCCGCTGATGATGACCCATCCATAAGCGAGATGAAATATCTGATATCGTTTTTCCTGTTTATTTCTGTCGGTTTAATCTTGCTTCTGGTCTTTGTATATAGCTATTGGCTTGCACGCCGATTCAAGAAACCGCTGGCGCTGATTTTGGACGGTCTTCATGAAATGATTGCCGGCAACTATAACACAAGGCTGTCTATTCCCGCTGAAAAAGAATTCAAGCTTATCGAGGAAACGTTCAATTATATGGCAGATGTCATCGAGAGCGCTACTTATGAGAAGCGTATTGCCCAAGAAAGCAAGCAGCAGTTGATGATGGATCTATCCCATGATCTCAAAACCCCGATTACAAGCATTCACGGATACGCCCAGGCTCTTGTGGAAGGGAGGGTGGAAGACAAGGAGCGGCAAAACAAATATTTGCTCTATATTTATAACAAGTCCACCCAGATGACACGGTTGATACAGAATATGCTGGAGTTATTTAAGGTGGATACGCCTGATTTCAAAGTTAATGTGGAGCGAAAAGAAATCGGTGAGTTTTTGCGGGAACATACTGCCGGTATCTATGGTGATGTGGAGCGAAAGGGGCTGCTACTGGATTTTTCCGTTCCCGACCGTGATGTGTATGCCCAATACGATCCGGAGCTGCTAGGCCGGGTGATCCAAAATCTGATCGCAAATGCTTTGTTGTACAATCCGGCAGGCACTCATTTGCGGGTGGAACTGGTTGAAGCTGATGAGGAAGTACGTATCGAAATTGCCGATACCGGCATTGGCATTCCGAAGGAGCTGTGGACCACGATTTTTGATCCGTTCGTTCGTGGTGACCAGGCACGCACTCACACAGGCGGAACAGGACTGGGGCTGGCGATTGCACTCAAAAATACAGAGAAGATGGGCGGCACACTCACTTTGCGCTCCGAGGGCGAAGAATCATCCATATTTACGATACATTTAAAAAAATCAGAATGAATTCGTTGGAGGGAAGCCATTGTTTATAAAGAACAAAGTCTTGCGTTTTACCGCTTTCATTATATTGGTGCTGCTGATCATCTATTTAAGCTCCAAGGTCAACTTTGTTTTTCAGCCGTTGCTTGCACTGCTTCAGGTTGTAGCTATTCCATTAATGCTCGCGGTATTCTTCTACTACCTGATCCGGCCGCTCGTCAGGTATATGGCAAAGTACAGGATCAACCGGACCGTTTCAATTCTGTTTATTTATTTACTCTTCGCGCTCGCGCTGGTGTGGTTCAGCGCCAGTCAGTGGCCACGGCTTCAGGAGCAGTTGATCAGTTTTCTGAATAACATCCCCAATCTGTTCAACGCCTTGGGGGAAGCGATCAGCGAACTGGAGCAAAGCGGATTTCTCTCTTCACTGTTTCCGGCAGGCGACAGTCCGCTGTCTTCGGTGACGGATTACTTGAACCAGGGGCTTGTTTTTTTGACGAATTCTGTAGGGGGAGTTGTCTCCTTCGTATCCAACTTCACGGTCGTGCTGTTCACGTTCCCGATTCTCCTGTTCTTCATGCTCAAGCAAGAAGGAAAGTTGGGCCAACGGATCGTCAGTGCGACACCAACCCGTTTTCAAGACGACACCCGTGCTAGCATCACGGAAATTGATCAGGTGCTAAGCGGGTTTATTATTGGAAGAGTGCTGATCAATCTGGCGTTAGGGGTGCTGATGTACCTCGGTTTTATTCTGATCGATCTGCCTTACGCCTTTTTACTGACGGCGGTAGCCGTGATTGCGAATTTTGTGCCTTTTATAGGTGCTATCCTGTCCGCGATCCCGATCGTCATTGTCGGTCTGACGCAATCGCCATCTACGGCTATAGGGTCTCTTGTTATCATACTAGTTGCTCAACAAATTCAAGATAACCTTGTTGCTCCTTATGTGTTCGGGAAAAGCCTGGACATTCACCCGCTTACGACCATCATTCTTGTGCTGGCCGCAGGCGATATTGGGGGCATTATCGGTATGATCGTTGTGATTCCCCTGTATATGATCGTAAAGATCATTGCTATACGTGTCTTTAATTTGTTCTTCAAGGAGAAGTGGATGCAGCTCTAATCTGAATTGTAATTTGGGGACATTCGTTATTTATGGGGAAGAGAAGATGGTGAAGCCGTCAACAACTCATGACTCAAGTCACGAGCTTGTCTCTGCCTACTTTCGTAGACAGTGCTTGTGTTTCGCACAAGCCTTTTAGACTTATTCCTAACCGGTAGTGCGAACGCACCTCACGGTGCTCCTACCTTAGCGTGTTGGAACATCAGGACGGTCGACCTCGCCCCTACAACAAGAGTTATACTCCTGCTGTACCTGTACCGATGTACTCGATTCCTTTGCGGTACAGATTCATTGCGCCAATTCGGTCATCATTCGAACGATAGTGACAGACTTGGCATTCAAAGGTGTGCATCTTTTTGTTTCGATTCGCTCGTTCAATATGTCCGCACTTCGGGCAGGCTTGGGAAGTATATTTAGGGTCTACTGCGATGACGCCCTGTCCGTTCAGTTGAGCCTTGTACTCCAACATCTCACGGAACTGGTGAAATGCCCAGGAAACCGACACATACCGATGGCGAACACATACTTTTTCCGTGGCGGAACGAACACCTTTTAAATTTTCGATCACAAACAGTGTGCCTTTCGGGTACGTTTCAACGAGTGCCTTGGTTACTTGATGGTTGACATCGGTAACATAACGGTTTTCTCTTGAACCGATTTCCTTGAGTCGTTTTCGAGCGGAGGGGGTTTGTCTCATCTGTAGTTGTTTACGTAAGACTTTATACTGGCCTCGTTTGTGTTTCACGGTTCGTCCAGGATAAAACATCGTCTGGCTTTGAGTGTCGTAGGTGGTGGCGAGAAAGTTGATTCCCAGGTCAATGCCAACAATATGGTTGACCTTTGTAAGATCCAATTCAGAGAACTCTTTGGTCATGGAAATATGCAAAAACCACTTCTTATGTTTGTACACGAGCTTGGCCGTGCCCCATTTCCATGTGCCATCAAAGAAGTGCTGCATTCCTTTTCTTTTGTAACGAAGCTTCACTCGTCCGTCTAGCGTATTTACGCTAAACCGATCATCGTTCAAAGAGTAATCTCGATGCCATACCAGATCATATTCAGGTCGTTTGAATTGGACCAAGCTCCAATCGTGCCCGTTGGATCGGGCAGATGTATAGCGGGCGATGACCGTTCTGATCACCGATTGCGCCATTTGGCTTTTTAAATCAAAACGACTTCGCAGCTCTCGGTAATATAAGTCATGGAGTGCACGCTGGCGTAATTCTTTGGTTTGAAAGACAATGACGGAAAGATAATTACATGCTTCACGATAGGTTTGGATGGTCTTGGAGAGCATTTCTGTATGTTCGTTCGGAACATCGATTTGGATTTTTGCTGTAATGGTGGATATCCGATTCACCTCTTTTCACTGCATTCAATATAGCACACCATGTTAAATTCTCATGATGAAAGGAGGAAGCATGGACCTTTCGGCTTTCGAGCTACCAATGGTAGCCCTTATGCCGAGCGCAATTCCTCACACGGCTAAAGTCGCGTGTGTCCATGCGCGGTTATGAAATCAAATAAAAAAGAAGGACAAGAGCAAGGGGATTTATTTGTCTTTAAAGAACCGTTTTTTGATATTTTTCTTTACACTTTACTTGAAAAGCCCTCAGCCAAAAGGGAAGAACGGAGTGACAGCAATTCCACAGTAATTGAAGAAAAGAAAAATGTGTAGAAAGGGATGTCCCAAAAGATCTGTTGATCGGGGACTTCCCTTTTTTTATTCTGCTTTGCTCTCGCTAATGCGGTTATGAAATAGTTTGTAAAATTTCACTAACTCTTTTTGCAACAAAGGAATCGTCTGTAGAATGCAGATATTCAGGTGTAAGCCATTGATATTTTTTCATGCTATAAAAATCCAATATCGCCTGTTTTAAAGTGACATCATATTGGATGGAAAAGGATGGCTCCATAATGCGCCGCAGCACAGCATCATCTTGAACCATCGACAGTACGGCATTCATTCTGTTAAAAATGTTTTGCTCCATCCCGGATTCAAAAAAAGCCTGTAAATTTTGATTTCTATTTTTTTGGGCAATGGCCAGATTTTCGAAAAGATGCGGATAAAATTCTTTGAGATCCTGTAAAAACACATCAGATATATAAATGACGCTTATCAATGATTGCAGAAACGTTTGTTGAAAGCGATCCACAAAAGATACGGAATCATCCTGTACAACAGCATCCACCTCTTGCAGGAAGCTGATAAAATACTCCACAACCTGCTGGATGATTTCATCCTTGGATGAAAAATACTTATAAAGCGTCACTTTGCTAATATCCATATATTTTGCGATATCGTCTATTTTTAATTGACTTAATTTGGTATTGCGAATAACAGGTTTTATTTTTGCGATATATTTATTTGTACCTGTGGGTTTTCTCACAAATTTGATGCCTCCTTCGACACTCATAAACGATATTATACCAAATTTTCAGCACCACAAACACCATTTATAAAATTAATTAAATTAACTAAAATAATAAAATTAGTTTACTTGGTTAATATTCTGTTATATAATCAATCTGTAACCATACATCCATACCGAACTATTAGAGGAGGCAGAAAGATATGCGTATTTTTGTAACAGGCGCGACGGGGTTTGTCGGCTCCGCCGTCGTCCGCGAGCTTATCGATGCCGGGCATCAGGTCGTCGGTCTTGCCCGCTCAGACAAGGCCGCCGCGTCTCTGACAGCAACCGGGGCCGAGGTGCATCGCGGTGCCCTCGACGACCTCGACAGCCTGCGCAGCGGTGCTGCTGCTGCGGACGGCGTCATTCACCTTGCCTTCATTCATGACTTCTTGAACTTTGCGGCCGCTTGTGAGGCGGACAGGCTCGCGATTGAGACGATTGGAGCCGTACTCGAAGGCTCTGGCAAACCATTCGTGGGTACCTCGGGAACGCTCATGCTCCCGCCGGGACGTATCGGGACGGAAGAGGTCGAACCCGCCTCGGGAGGGCCGCGGAGATCCGAGGAAGCGACGCTTTCGCTGGCTTCGCGCGGGGTGCGCGCGTCAGTCGTTCGGCTTGCTCCGTCGGTCCACGGCAATGGGGATCACGGTTTTGTTTCGACTCTTATTGACATTGCGCGTGAAAAAGGCGTTTCAGCCTATGTGGGTGACGGCCTGAACCGCTGGCCCGCTGTACACCAGCTTGATGCCGCACGTCTCTTCAGGCTGGCACTTGAAAAAGGGGAGACAGGAGGCAGGTATCACGGGGTCGCAGACGAGGGCGTGCCATTTCGGGATATTGCTGCTGTAATCGGCCGCCAGTTGAATCTGCCAGTGGCCAGCATTTCCCGCGCAGAGGCAGACGGCCACTTCGGCTGGATCAGCCACTTCGCGTCCATCGGCGAGCAAACTTCGAGCACATTGACCCAGGAACGTTTGGGATGGCGGCCAGTGCACCCTGCACTGATCCCGGATCTCGAACAGGGCCACTACTTCAACCGTTGAGCAGGCGAAAAACTAGCGGCCACATTTTCAGATTCCCCCTGTAAAAAAAGTTGTGTCATACATGAGCGAGTATCGGTGGCCGGATTTCCACCAATACTCGCTCTTTCTTTAAGGTTCATGAATTGCGGAATAAGACTACAGCAGCGGAGAGGACGAAGCAATTCCGGAAAAGTGCAGCGTTCGCCTTTGGCGCGAAGGGTCAACAGCGATTGCAGGAATGCTTCGTCTTCGGAGCGTCTCCCAAACGTACAAAAAGACTGGTGAATTTTCTTTAGAGAACCTTTAGATCGAATTTAAGCAATTTTAAGAGTGGCTTCCTATAATACAAAGGGTTAGAACCCAATCTATACATATCAAAATCATCTAGGAGTGAGGAAATGTCACAGTTTTCAATACGCCGTCCCGTAACCGTCTTTATGCTGGTTATGGCCTTATTAATCGGGGGCGGTTTCTTTGCGTTAAAACTTCCAGTTGAGAAAATGCCTGAATTGCAATTCCCCGCTGTATCTGTTGTAACCAGTGTGCCGGGCGCTACACCCTCGGAAGTTGAGGAATTGGTGTCCAAACCGATTGAAAGTAGTCTAGCGTCGATAGAGAACGTGGATACGATCAGTTCTCAATCACAGGAAGGCTCATCCATAGTGACTGTTCAGTTCAATTGGGGGATTGACCTCGATCAGGCGACGATAGACATCAGAGATAGCCTGGACAGCGTCCGGAACTCTTTACCAGATTCGGCCGATTCACCACGGATATTGAAAATGGACGTAAATGCATCGCCCATTATTAACCTGTCTTTAACAGGGGATATGGATGTTAATACCTTAAAACCTATTGCCGAGGATGTTGTCCAGCCGAGCCTTGAGCGAATAGCAGGGGTTGCCTCGGTAGATGTAGCAGGAGGGCAAGACCGATTAATTCGGATCACGCTGGATCCAATGAAAATGGAAAGCTACGGGATCACTCTGGACCAGGTCACCCAGGCGCTTTCAGCTCATAATCTAGCGGGCTCCGCCGGTGCCGTGGCAAAGGGGAGCACTGAAATACAGATTCGTATTCAAGGAGAATACAAGGCGGTTTCAGAGATGGGAGAAACTCCGATTCCGGTAGGCTCGGGAATCGTCAAATTGAAAGAAATCTCTACGATCGAGGATGGTTTTTCCGATGTCACTTCCATCTCTACTTACAACGGACAACCGAGCATAAATATTGCGGTCACGAAAGCATCCGGGGGGAATACGCTGCAGATTGCCCAGGCTGTAAAGGAAAACCTTGAGCCAATCCGGCAGGTGCTGCCGGAAGGCACTACGCTTGAGCTGGTTTCAGATTCCTCTGAGTCGATTAGCGATTCATTGAATCTGTTAGTAGAGCACACGATCCTTGGATTTATCATCGCAGCCATCGTTTTGTTATTGTTCCTGAACAGTGCACATTCGGCGCTCATCGCAACCATTGTGATTCCGATTTCATTTGTAGCTACATTCATCATGATGTATTTCACAAATCAGACGATTAACATCATTTCTCTTGCCGGTTTGTTGCTCGGGTTGGGTTCCTTTGTGGACTTTTCGGTCGTGATCATTGAGAACATCTTCAGACAGCGGCATGAGAGGAAAAGCATGCTGCAGGCAGCAATCGAAGGTTCAAAGCAGATCGGCAATGCCGTCATGGCATCTGCTCTCGCGCAGATTGTCGTTTTCCTCCCGGTTCTGTTCGTAGAAGGGCTTGCAGGGCAATTGTTCATACCACTAGCCTTGACGGTCATCTTCTCCCACATCGCAGCATTGGTTGTTTCCTTAATGCTTGTTCCGATGCTAAGCTCCCGCTTCCTGCCCAAAGTTCCGGATGAGTCGGTGTATACGTCAGGCACTTACCGCGGGGTGAATCCAATCATTTGGTTTAATATTGGATTCGAGAAATTCAAAACAGGCTACAGCAAGATGCTGCATTGGAGCATTAATCACAGAAAAACCGTCATCGCGGTCACCCTGCTGATGTTTATCGGCGCGGGGGCCATGACATCGTTCGTTAAGATGGAGTTTATCCCGAGTGCCGACGAAGGCGAGTTTACCGTATCCGTTGAATTGCCAAATGGAACAAAGCTGGAGGAGACCAAAAAGGTCGTCCAGCAAATCGAAAACGAAATATTGAAGATTCCTGAATTGGATAGGATGACGGCAGACGTCGGTTCGGGTGGAGGCTACAGTACCGTGAGTCCAACGAACGTTGCTGAACTCGAGGTCATCCTTGTCGAGGAACGCACACGTTCTACAGCTCAAATTGTGTCCGAGCTGCGCGGAAAGGTTGCCAGCATACCGGATGCAGAGGTTACACTCAGCGAGTCTGAAGGCCTCTCTGGCGGTGCTGCTGTGCAAGTTAATTTAAGAGGCGACGATATGGACGTATTAAGGGAGCTTTCCGGGCAGCTCGTCGCGCAAATCAAAAATATTGAAGGAACCGTTAACGTTGCCAGCACCCTGGATTCCGTGAGGAAAGAGTTCGAAGTGACCATTAATCGCCAGTTAGCAGCCCGGCACGGACTGTCGGCAGCGCAAATTTTGGCGGCTGTGCGGACTTCCTTCGATGGCTCAGTCGCTACAACGTACCGTACCGGGGATGACCAGATTGATGTTCAGGTTTCACTGCCTGAACAATTCAAGCAGGACTCTTCTTACCTGGAAAAACTGCGGATCACAACTGCTCAAGGTCTTGATGTTCCGCTGTCTGCGGTCGCAACGTTGAGCCAAGTGCAAGTACCTGACACGATCACACGTGAGAATCAAACCCGGCAGGTTGAAATTACTGGCGATATTGATGGCAGAGATGTTACTTCTGTTAATCGGGAAGTTAGCAGCCTGTTAAGTCATCTGCAGCTACCTGAAGGCTACTCTGTCGACACCAGCGGCGGTGAAGAGGAGCAGATGATGGAGTCCTTTATAAGCCTTGGTATTGCGATGTTACTATCTATTGCACTAATTTATATGGTTATGGCCGGTCAGTTTGAATCGCTCCTTACACCATTTGTCATCATGTTCTCCATCCCGCCGACCTTTATCGGTGTTGTTCTGGGATTGGTTTTGACAGGAACAAGTCTGAGTGTATTGGCCCTGATCGGATATATCATGCTCACAGGACTTGTTGTTAACAATGCCATTGTCATGATCGATTTTATTATCCAGCTCCGCCAAGAGGGGATGGACAGGAAACAAGCGATCATGCTGGCGGCCTCCGAACGGCTGCGGCCGATTCTGATGACGATGCTTGCGACTGTTCTTGCCTTGCTGCCAGTGGCATTATCCCACGAGCCAAGCAACGAGGAGATCGCGCCTATGGCAGTGGTCGTTGTATTTGGTCTTTCTTTCTCATCGTTAATTACATTAATACTGATCCCTGTTGTCTATATTTTTCTTGATAACATGACGGTTAGACGCAAGCGCCGCAAAATGAAACGCCAACAGAACAGAGATGCCAAAAAGCAAGAGAAGCTTGTGCAAAACAGTATACAACCCTAAAAGATAAGCAGAACATAGAGAGGTGGGACAAAAATGAATAAAAAAAGCTTTACCATCATATCGGCTCTCGTTTTAGCCGCAACGCTGGCAGGATGTTCCGGGGGAGAAGCCCCCGCAGCCGCACCCGTGGAACAAGCAGCCGCGTCTGTCGAAATAGGTCAAGTAAAAAGAGGCAGCATTGCAGACGAAGCAGGAATCACCGGTACTCTGGCACCAAACAAATCGGTTCAGATCGCCTCAAAGATTAACGGGACAATCGCAAGCATCAACCTGCGTATTGGCCAAAATATAAATAAAGGGGATGTCCTATTTACGCTGGACCAGAAGGATATTCAGGATAATATCACACAGGCTCAAGAGTCATATAACGTGGCGCTGGCTAATCTGAAACAGGCACAGAGCAGCGCAGAGCAGTCCGTACAGCAGGCAGAATCCGGCGTCGATCAGGCCAAAAGCGCCCTCGTTCAGCAGCAGAGCGCTATTGAACAGGCACAAACCTCTGCTACTGATGCAGAGAGCTCTCTGCGTGACGCACAAAATTCCCTGAATCGTACTCAGCAGTTGTTTGCAGCTGGAGTGGTATCCCAAACAGAGCTCGAACAGGCACAAGCTACGGCCAGACAAGCACAAAGTGCTCTTGATCATGCCCGACTTACGCTTAGAAATGCCCAGTCCTCCCTGGAAAGCGCGCAGACGACCTATAACAATGCTGTGAAGTCCCTCCGGCTTGCCCGTAACGGCTCCGGGGTTGATGTATCCCGTGCGAGCGTCAATCAAGCCCGCTCCAACCTGCAGACCGTACGTAGTCAACTGGCGGACGCGACAGTGAAAGCTCCCCTGTCGGGGACCCTCGCGGCCGTTAACGGAACAGCCGGTCAGCTTGTCAGTTCACAGACATCCGTGGTCACCATTGCAAATACAAATCCAATCTTGGTGAAAATAAATTTAGCTGAATCTGAAATGATGAATGTGAAGATAGGTTCCCCGATTACGGTGGAAATTCCTTCATTGGAGAAAAAAATCAATGCCAAGGTCACAGCGATCAGCTCTGTCATGGACGAAGAAATTCGTGCTTATCCTGTTGAAATTTCCGTAGATAACCCGTCTAATACACTTAAAGCAGGCATGGTCGCCAATGTGTATACCCAATCCGGGGACGCGGAAGAACTGCTCATTCCGCAGGCGGCTGTAACGGAAAAGGCGGGAACAAAACACGTCTATATTGTAGAAGCGAATGTTGCTAAACAGGTAGAGATCACAACAGGAGAAGAGAGTGCCAATCAGGTGGAAGTGACGGAAGGCCTCTCGGAAGGGCAGCAAATCGTTGTTAAGGGTGCCACTATGCTCACAGACGGTGCTCAGGTATCTATCGTCAATCATTGAACACGCTCTTATTCAGGAGATGAATGAGCTACTGCCCAAACGTACACAAGAACTGCCCTTGTGTACGTTTTTTTGTTGGAGTTTTCTCGAGACCATAACCTCCACATTAATAGTAGAAAAAAAACGAACTATCCCTAGCAGGGAAGAAGTTCGTTTTTTTCTCACAAACAAAATGCACAAATGCGAAATTATTTTCAGATATATGCACTTATAATCTCGTGTTTAGAAATTGTCAAGAGTCATATGATATACTTAAAACAGATCAGAGCGAGAAATGGAGTGAGATTGTAAATGAACAAGAACTATTTCAAAGAGATACACAAACTTAGCTATGATGATGAAATGAGATACAGACTTTTGATTCGGGGAGTCAAGCTGTTGTTGGAAGAACGCAAGCGGCAACGACATAAACTAACGCAAATTTTTGATTCCCGCAAAAGAAAAAAGGCTCTGCAGGCTGCAAAGTGGTCATGAACAGAACTACTATAGGAAGTGCACTTCAATTAAGTTAGTAGGTACATATGAAAAAAGGCAAGCTGGTGATCTACATGGAACTCCGCTTGAACAATTAGAGGCTGCTCATCATATCATTGATGCTCACAGCAACTTAGTTAGAATTGTTGGGTATGATAACGGCTGGAATACTGCAGTATTTTCTGCTTGCACCTTACGTTACGTAAGCTTTTATAATAAAGCCACCGGTACGAAGCTAGCGCCGAAGAGTGAAGATGGTTCGTCCGCTCGACATCATCAACTGAAGCGGTTGGGTGACTTTCTGGCCGAAGACAATCAGATAGCGAAACCCGAGGAGGATATTGAAAATGAGTGAGCATTTTGTCAAACATGCGACTTTCGCGATCGAGCGGACTTATCAAGCGTTGCCGGAGCGGGTTTATAGACTTGCGGTCAAAGCCAGGTACGGGTCTCATGCTGGACGCGCTGGGCAAATTCTTTGAAGGAGAGACATGAACATGAACAATAACGAGATCATTACCATGCGTGAATTCGATGTGCCACGGGAATTGGTGTATCAGGCCTGGACAACTCCCGAGCTGCTGGCTCGATGGTGGGGACCAAACGGCTTCACGAATACGTTCCATAAGTGCGAGATAAAGTTAGGCGGCGTATGGCAGCTCACCATGCACGGGCCTGACGGCAAGGATTATCCGAATGAGAGCGTTTTTGTAGAAGTCGTGCCGGTGGAGCGAGTCGTATTGGATCATCTTTCCGGGCACCAATTTCGGATAACTGCTACCTTTGACGATCTGGATGGCCGCACCAAAGTGACCTTCCGTCAAACTTTCCGAGTGAAGGAAGATTTCGAGAAAGCCAAGGACATCTGCGTAGAGGCAAACGAGCAAAATCTCGACAGACTAGGTCAGGTACTGAAGGAAATGAACTCGTAATCTGAACGCTACATCCCGAGAGCCTGTGTCGTCATATAGCCGAATATCCATGAGAATATATTTTTTCGAAGATACACCTTCATAATAGAAAGGTGTATCTTTTTATATGGTTTTTCGTTGTCACAAAATTGAATTCATTTAACAGTTGATTATATAATGAATACAGACAGTTGGAAAAATGGAAGATTGATCCATGTGCGTTATCGGTTGGTGATTGACATGACCACTTTATAAACAACATTATCTATTGTGAAATGAGTAGAAATTAACACGATCGGAAGGATGTTAGCCATGAGTGAATCTAATCAGGAATATATCGTAATCTCGGCTGCGAGGGAAAACAATCTCAAGAACGTATCCTTGCGCATCCCTAAGCGGAAGATCACGATCTTCACCGGGGTATCCGGATCCGGCAAGTCATCTATCGTCTTCGATACGATTGCTGCAGAATCCACACGTTTGCTGAATGAGAACTTCAGCATGTTCGTTCGTAATTTCCTGCCGCGCTATCCACAGCCGGATGCGGACGCGATCGAGAACCTGAGCATGGCTGTTATTGTGGATCAGAAGCGGCTGGGCGGCGGCTCCCATTCCACGATGGGTACGATTACCGATATCTCTCCTATTTTCCGTATTCTCTTCTCACGAGTGGGTCAGCCCTATGTTGGACAAGCGAACATGTTCTCATTTAACGATCCGCAAGGCATGTGCCCCGAATGTAACGGGATCGGTCGCAAATTGGGCGTTGACCTGAGCAAGGCGCTGGACATGTCAAAGTCGTTGAATGAAGGAGCCATTATGCTGCCGGACTATTCGGTGAGCGGATGGGACTGGAACATCATCGTGCAGGCAGGGCCCTTTGATCCCGATAAGAAGCTAAGCGAATATTCGGATGAGGACCTGGAGCAACTCCTGTACGGCAAGGCAAGGAAAGTGAAGATGGATTTCGCTGGGAAGGAGATGAACATAACAGTAGAAGGGGTCATCGAGAAGTTCACCAACAAATACATCAAGCAGGATGTAAAAACGAAGTCTGAGCGCACACAAAAAGCTGTTGCACCATACATCTCCGAGGGTTCCTGCTCGAGCTGCCACGGTGCGAGACTCAGTCAGGCCACGCTTAGCTGTAGGATCAATGGACTCAACATTGCAGAGATGTCCGCCATGGAGGTTGGCCAGCTCATTCACGTCATTCGGGAGATTGACGACGCGATTGCCGCGCCGATCGTCAAGTCACTGACGGAGCGGTTGCAGCATCTAGTGGATATCGGACTTGACTACTTGACGCTGGACCGTGAGACAGATACACTGTCCGGCGGCGAGTCGCAGCGTGTCAAGATGGTGAAGCACCTGAGCGGCAGTCTGGTGGATGTCACTTACATCTTCGATGAGCCCAGCGTTGGCTTGCACCCCCGTGATGTGCACCGGTTAAATGAATTGCTCCAGAAGCTGCGCGACAAGGGCAACACCGTGATTGTCGTCGAGCATGATCCCGATGTAATCAAGGTGGCGGATCATATCGTCGACGTCGGGCCTCACGCCGGCAGCCGCGGCGGTACCATCGTATACGAAGGAAGCTACCAAGGCCTGCTGGAGGCAGATACATTGACAGGTACCCATATGAAGCGGCCGCTCCAGTTAAAACACGATTGCAGGCAGCCATCCGGTAAGCTGTCCATCAAAAATGCTACACTGCATAACCTGCAAAACGTGAGTGTAGATATTCCAACCGGAGTGCTGACCGTAGTTACGGGTGTCGCTGGCTCTGGCAAGAGTACGTTGATTAACGAAGTATTCCTAAGCCAGCATCCGGATGCGATCGTTATCGATCAATCGGCGATTGGTGTGTCAACACGCTCGAATCCCGCGACCTACACGGGCATTATGGACGATGTGCGCAAGGCGTTTGCTTCCGCGAACAAGGTCAACCAAGGCTTGTTCAGTTTCAACTCCAAGGGGGCATGCGAGAACTGCCAAGGCTTGGGTGTTGTGTATACAGATCTCGCATTCCTCGACAGCGTGAAGCTGCCATGCGAGGTATGCGGAGGTAGGCGGTTCAAGGAAGAGGTGCTTGCATACAAGCTGAACGGCAAGTCCATTGCAGAAGTGCTGGAGATGACGGTGGAACAGGCATTGGATTTTTTTGAATTAAAAGATGTTGTACGCAAGCTCCAGGCGTTGAGTGATGTAGGACTGAACTATATTACGCTCGGCCAGCCGCTCAGCACGCTCTCGGGCGGGGAATGCCAGCGCATCAAGCTGGCAAGCGAGCTGCATAAGAAGGGCAGCATCTACGTGATGGACGAGCCGACGACCGGCCTGCATATGTCAGATATCGGTCACCTTCTGGAGATCATGAACCGCCTGGTGGATGCCGGCAATACGGTGATCGTCATCGAGCACAATCTCGATGTGATCACCCAAGCGGATTGGATCATCGATATAGGACCGGATGGAGGCAGCAAGGGTGGCCAGGTAGTGTTCGAGGGCACACCGGAGCAGATCATCCATGCAGAGCAATCGATCACAGGAAGATACTTGAAGTAAGCATCAAATCCATGAACTGTGGGCAATCACAAAGGAGCTATTGAGATGGAAACCAATCAGACTATTCTTTTGGCAATGGAAGAATCTATAAATTTTCTTAAGTCTGCTTCGAAATATGAGATGACCCACAGTGAGAACAGTCGACGGAAATGGGATGGATTTTGGTGGCATATGGCTGTTCTATATGAAATGGGCGAGGTGAAGCTCATTCCCGAATCTGCTATTGTTACAGCACAAGATTTACTCGAAAATCAGGTCTGGCAGACCTTCATCATCTCTATTGATGACCATCCGACAAGTGAAAGTGATAAGATGAAGCTGGATTGCTGCCATTGTGAACTTGCCGTATTCTATATGATTTTAATGGCATATGGTTGTGATTTGGACAAGGAACTGCCTTGGATTCGTGAATGGATCTTGAAGCATCAGCTACCCGATGGCGGACTGAACTGCGATCCTGAGGCTTATACTCACTCTAGAAAAAGCTCTATTGTTTCAACACTCCCTCCGCTTGAAGCTATCTTATGGCATACTGACCGCGAATTTACTGAACAGGAAGCTGTTTTCTTAGATGAAGGCGCACGGTACTTAATTGAGCATCGTCTTGTCTGCTCTAAACAAAATGGGACCGTCATTGATACGGAATGGCTGAAGCCTTGCTTTCCTAGGTTTTTTGAATATGATATATTGCGTGGTATGTCCTTCTTAGCAGAATGGTCCCAGCGTAGGAGCAAGGCGCTACCGGTTGGGCTGCTTACAGAAGGATTGAATAGATTGAACACTTTCATGGATGAAGGAGGCCTGCGCGTCGGCAGGCAAGTCTTTGATCCACAAGGAGCATGGGATGGACATACTTTCCCCTTATTAGAAGCAGTATCTGGCATCGGAGACATTTCGCCTTATCTGACTGGACAATTAGAGCAGGTTATCGAACGACTGGGACCAGCCTTTAAAAAGATATAATCGTCGGAAAATATGAACCATCTCTAATGTTCATTAATTTACAAATCACATATAAATATTCATTGATATTATTGTTCCTCGCCTATAGTCTATAACTGGTAAGCTAAGTCCAATATATCCCACAATAAGGAGTTGTTTGATGAATGGAGTATGTAAAGCTTGGCAATACGGGTTTGGATGTGTCCAGGCTGTGCGTGGGCTGCATGAGCTTTGGGATTGCGGAACGTTGGATTCATCCATGGGTGCTTAATGAAGAACAAAGCCGGCCGATTATCAAACAAGCGCTCGAGTCAGGCATTAACTTCTTCGATACGGCCAATGTGTACGCAGATGGGACAAGTGAGGAAATTATCGGTAAAGCACTTCAGGATTATGCCAACCGGGATGAAGTGGTCATTGCGACCAAAGTCTTTTTCCGCATGCATGAAGGCCCGAACGGGGCGGGGCTTTCCAGAAAAGCTATTCTCAGCGAGCTCGATAACAGTCTTACAAGGCTAGGAACCGATTATGTGGATCTCTATCAAATTCATCGCTGGGACTATCATACGCCTATCGAAGAAACGATGGAAGCGTTGAACGACGTAGTAAAAGCCGGGAAAGCAAGATATATCGGTGCATCTGCCATGTATGCCTGGCAGTTTCTGAAGGCCAACCATGTTGCTGAGAGGCACGGATGGACCCGGTTCGTATCCATGCAAAATCATTATAACCTGATGTACCGCGAGGAGGAGCGGGAGATGTTGCCGCTTTGCAAAGAAGAGAAGATTGGGGTTATCCCGTACAGCCCGCTTGCATCCGGAAGATTGACAAGAGACTGGGAAGAAACCACGCATCGTTCCGAAACGGATCAGATTCAGAAACATAAATACGATGCAATGGCCGATGCCGATCGTTTGATCGCGGAGCGAGTAGCTTCAATCGCAGAGCAGCATGGCGTTTCCCGCGCCCAGATCGCCCTGGCTTGGTTACTCCATAAAGATCCGGTAACATCTCCGATCATCGGAGTTACGAAGAGGTCGCATCTTGAGGATGGAATTTCCTCCCTGTCGGTTAAACTATCAGAGGAAGAAATAACATTCCTGGAAGAACCGTATGTACCGCATCCGGTTGTAGGGCCACAATAAGGAGAAAGCAAACTTTTCAGCCCTTTTGCTTCCCAATATGAAATCACCCGCTTATAGGCGAAGCTCAGGCCAGATTGGCTTGGGCTTCGCATGTTCAGTTTTAAAAGGAGATCAGTGTGTAATGAATTAAGAAGCCGAATTCAGGCAAAAATACCACTTATAATTCTTGATTATGTTTTGAAATTATTCAAGGAGAGGTGGAGAGAAAAAATGGATTTATTAATGATTGTTCTGTTGCTTATGGTTGGTTTATTGATATCTAATATTGTCAGTCATTATGTACCAGCCATTCCTACTGCTTTGATACAAGTAGCTCTAGGCATAATTATTACGCTCATACCGGGTAATTATTCGTTCGAAATGAATGCGGAGTGGTTTTTATTATTATTTGTCGCACCGATCTTGTACAATGACGGCCGCCATTTTCCGCAAAAAGAATTATGGGGAATGAAGACACTCATATTGGGAAATGCGTTTTTCCTGGTCATTTTGACGACAATAGGCTGCGGTTATGTGATTCATTATCTTATCCCGAGTATCCCTCTAGCCGCTGCATTTGCTTTAGGAGCCATCCTATCACCTACTGACCCCGTCGCAGTTACCGGGATTGCCAAAAGAATAAAGATCCCAGATCAAGTAATGGTTTTGGTGAAAGGGGAGTCGCTGATCAATGATGCATCAGGATTAGTAGCCTTTAAATTTGCCATTGCGGCAGTAGTCACAGGCTATTTTTCCCTAAAAGAAGCTATTTTGGATTTTTCTTATGTTTTTTTAGCCGGTGCCTTTTCAGGGTTAGTTCTTGGCATAATTGTAACCTCCATACGTTTTAGATTACGTAAAGCGGGAATACATGACGCCACTTTTCATACGCTGCTGCAAATCCTGACTCCATTTGCCATTTATATCGTTACAGAGCATTTTCTGCATGCTTCAGGTGTCATAGCGGTAGTTATTGCAGGGATTGTGCACTCTACCGTGAAACAGTACACGGAGACGTTTATTGCTGAAGAACAGGTTCTTACTGAAAATACATGGTCTATGGTGTTATTTATACTGAATGGATTTGTTTTCTTTTTATTGGGTATGAATGTTCCATCTTCCATGATGGATATCCTTTCACAACCTTACATAGGTGGATGGCTGGCTCTAGGGTATGTGGCAGCCGTAGGAGTAACTATCCTTGTTATTCGATTGGTTTGGTCCTTGCTTACCTCACAATACACTTATTACGTGGCGAACAACAAAGAGGGAGAAAAACCACAACTCAAGAAGGATTTAATCACGACTCTAACGGGTGTGCGGGGTGCCGTGACTATGGCAGGTGTGCTTAGCATACCGCTTTCCCTTGCCAATGGAAACACATTTCCTGAGCGCTCGTTAATTATTTTTATTGCTGCCGGTGTTATTCTGCTGCTTCTAGTTTTAGCTACTGTCTTTCTACCCTTACTCAGTAACGGTGAGAAAGACGAGGAGCAAGCAGATGAATCGGAGCTCGGCGCGGCTAAAATTAAACTTCTGCTTGTAGCGATCCGAAAAATTAAAGTAGAAATGAATGATAACAATAAACCGGCGGCGGTCGGACTCATGCAGGAATACACGCTTAATTTCCAACGGAACCTCTCTGGACAGCACAATAATGATAAATATGTGACAAAATTCAACCGAAAAATAAATGAAATTCGAATGCTGGCTATTAATATCCAAAGGCAGCATGTCTCTGATCTTTTGAGTAATGAAAAAATTGATATTCTGGTGTACGATCGAGTAATGCAATTTTTTGACATGCAGGAGGCGGCATTGGAGTATAACCTACGATCTGGAGCAAAATTTTTCATCAAAAGGATCAAGCATGCTATTGTTCATATTGCAAGAAGATTCCGTCAGCGGGAATATTCGAATCAGGATACATGGCGTGAAATTACACAAGTACAAATTCAAGCGATGAAGGCTGCTATTACAAGCCTCGAAGATCACGCTAAAACATTACAACAACCGGAATACCTGTATGCTGTAATGCTTGACTATGAAAACATACTCGGCAGATTCAAACGTATAAACGATAATCATGATGAATTATTTGAGAAACAGAAGGAAGAACTACGGCTTAAAGTGATCGATGCAGAACGATATGCAATACGCAAGATGTATGAAACTGGAGAAATCAACAAGGAACAGGAAAAAAAATTAAGAAGAAACTCAAACTTCATTGAAAGTGTACTTCTATACGAACATATCGAATAGGGAATGTAAGGATGTAATGCTCTGTATAAAATCAGATATTTCAACCATAATATAACAAATTGGTTTATCCCAAACGTACAGAGGAGCAGATGAATGTGAAAAACAAATGGTTGCCGGCATTGCTGTTAACCTTAGCGCTTGTTGTTAGCATGACACCAGCAGTATCCGTGCAAGCGAAGGCAGGCGCGGAAAAGGATTTGACTTGCCTAAGTCCCAAAATGGTGCAGCTGAAAGGCGATATGCGGAAAGCTTGGATCGACCATACGATATGGACAAGAAGTTATATTGTTAGCGCCATAGCGAATCTTCCAGATCAGAAGGACGTATTGGATCGGCTTTTGCGGAACCAGCAGGACATAGGCAATGTAATCAAACCTTATTATGGGGAAGCCGCCGGCAATAAGCTGGCTGATCTTCTGAGAGAGCATATTCTGATCGCAGGGAAAATTGTAGCGGCGGCCAAGGCAGGCAGTAAGGTGGATGTGAAAAAGTTAGAGGCGGATTGGCATAAAAATGCCGACGATATCGCCAAATTTTTAAGCACAGCGAATCCGAACTGGCAGTTTACAATGTTGCAAGATATGCTGTACACACACCTTCAGTTGATTACGGAATTAGTCCTCAACTGTCTCAAAGGGGATTGGAAAGCGGATATTGCAGCAACCGACAAAAACGAGATCCATATGATTCATTTAGCAGATATCCTGACAGAAGGCATTGTCAAACAATTCCCTGGAAAATTTTAAAGGGGACGCGATAGGCGCTACAAAGCCGTTTAAGCTTTTTATAATCGCCCGAAAGGGAGACTATAAAAAGCTTTTTTATTGGTGTTCATATTATGCGGAAAACAAAAAAAGCTTGGCAGATAAGCCAAGATACAAAAAAACATTTGAACACAAAAAAGCGCTATGTTATAATCGGTAGCGCGATTGAAATTCATGTCAATAAAGGTATATTAATTACTTTTCCTAACTTTATTTTATACCAGTGACCTCTGATTTGTCAATGCTCTTTTTTGCAGACTAGACCGAAAAGGAGTGTGTTCAGAACAACATGGAAGCGAAAGAATGGCGGACGGAACAAGAACGGCTGAATCAGGTCAGGGAAAAGCTGAAAGCAAGGATCGACGAGTTGGAACCGGAGATTACCGGGCTGCACGATCAGGCTGCTGAGATTCGCAGGCGGTTCTGGGAAGAAGTTACGGTCAACACGAGCTCGGACGAAGAATTTGAAGAAACATTTTATACGATCAAACAACAGGCCGCTGTGTTATCCGAACGGGAGCGCGGCCACCGGCTTCTGACGCAACAATGGAAGAGCTTAAATCGGCTGTTCCCATCTCCGTATTTCGGACGCATCGACTTTCTGGAGGATGGTCTGAAGCAGAGCGAGCAGATTTATATCGGCGTATCTTCCTTCGTCGCCGAAGATGGATTGAGCTTCCTGGTATATGATTGGCGCACTCCCATCGCCAGTCTCTACTACGACCATTCCCCCGGTCCGGCTGCTTACGTCACGCCGGGTGGACAGATCACGGGCATGATGGAGCTGAAACGGCAGTATCAGATTCACGATGGACAAATCCGTAATATGTTTGACGCGAACGTAACAATTGGCGACGAACTGCTCCAACAAATGCTGGCCAAAGGCGCGGACTCACAAATGAAGAGTATCGTATCCACCATCCAGAAGGAGCAAAATGCCATCATCCGCAACGATCATAGCCGGCTGCTTATCGTGCAAGGGGCGGCTGGCAGCGGGAAGACCTCTGCAGCCTTGCAGCGTGTAGCGTATTTGCTGTACAAAAACCGCGATTCGCTTAAGGCTGACCAGATCGTTCTTTTCTCGCCGAATCCGATTTTCAACAGCTATGTATCCTCCGTCCTTCCCGAGCTCGGCGAGGAGAACATGCAGCAGACGACTTTGCAGGAATATCTCGAATATTGGCTTGGTTCATCCTTACGTCTGGAGGATGCCTTTGATCAGATCGAATATGTGCTAACCGCACAATCGACTCCACATTATGAGGCTCGCCTGCAGGGGATGAAGTACAAGGCGTCCGAGGCTTTTTCGAAAGCCCTGCAAAACTATGCGTTGTGGCTGGGGCGGGAAGGCATGCTTTTCAACGGCATTCGGTTTCGGGACCGTGATCTGATCACCGCGGAGCAAATGAGATCGCAATTTTACAGCTACGACCCCTCCTTGCGTTTGGCCAATCGTGTTGAACTGCTGCAGAAATGGCTTCTGAAGGAGCTGTCGCTGATGGAACGCAAAGAGCGCAGGGCGTCCTGGGTAGAGGAGGAAATGAATTATCTCGACAGCGAGCAATATGCGGAAATTTTCGGCGAGCTGCACAAGGACAGGGAAGTGTTTGACATTGCCGAGCGTTACGCCGCAGTTTACGAGAAAATAAGCAACAAACGTCGGGGGGATGAAGGCGACTTTGACTTCGCCGAGCGGGAGGAGGATTTGCTCAGCCAAAGGATCGTGAAGATGGGCTTCAAACCGCTAAGGCAAAGCGTGAGGAAATTATCGTTTATCGATGTCCAGGGCCTGTACGCCCAATTATTTGACGATGAAGCTACTTATCTGGAGAAGACGAATGAGATCGAAATCCCTGTTCTATGGCCTGAAATATGCAAGCAAACCAAAGAAAAGCTGGACCGGCTCGAATTATTTTATGAGGATGCGACTCCGTATTTGTATTTAAAAGAACTGATCGAAGGCGTCCGCACGAACACGGAGATTCGGCATGTCTTTGTCGATGAGGGGCAGGATTATTCGCCGTTTCAATATGAGTATCTCAAAAAGCTGTTTCCTCGTGCCCGCATGACGGTACTCGGCGATTTCGGGCAGGCGATCTTTATGCAGGCTACCAACCTGCAGGAGTCCGATTCTCCGCTGTTTCAGCTTTATGGCGAAGCCGAAACAAGCTTGATCCGCCTTGTGCGCAGTTATCGTTCAGCTCGGGAGATTGTGGAATTTACGAAGGTATTGCTCTCTGACGGGTCGGAAATCGTCCCCTTTGCAAGGAGCGGACCGAAGCCTCTTCTTGTCACGTTAGAAGGCGGGGAGAAGCGTGATGCGCGAATGTTGAAAGACATCGCGGCACTTAAAGCCAAAGGCTTCGACTCTATTGCCGTCATTACGAAGACTGCGGCCGAAAGCCGCGTTGCCTTTGAATCATTACGGATGCAAGAAGGAGAAGCGTTACAGCTCATTACGAAGGAGACGGTCGCCTTTGAGAAAGGAGTGATGATCATTCCCGTATATCTCGCCAAGGGCATTGAGTTTGATGCGGTTCTGATTTATGAGGCTTCACCTCAAGCTTACGGTCGGGACAATGAACGCAAGCTTCTGTATACGGCGTGTACGCGGGCCATGCACCAGCTTCATCTTTACACGACGGGTGATTGGTCACCATTCCTGCAGACATTGCCTGCAAATTTGTATGAGAACGCTCAATGAGCAGAAAGCGGGGAGATATTGAATGAGTTCTTTGGTTCTTAGTTTTCAGGAAATGGAACAAACGCAGCTTCTGCTTGTTGGCGGAAAAGGATTAAATTTAGGGGAATTGTCGAAAATCGAAGGAATACAAGTACCAGAAGGATTTTGCGTTACAACCGTGGGATATCAAAAAGCCATCGAACAAAATGAAACGTATCATGCTTTGCTGGACCGACTAACCATGCTAAAAATAGAAGATCGAGATCAAATTGGTGAAATCAGCAGGAAGATTCGGCATGCCATTACGGAAGTGGAAATGCCTTCGGATGTGGTGAAAGCAGTCACTCACTATCTCTCCCAGTTTGGTGAGGAGCATGCTTATGCCGTGCGTTCCAGTGCGACTGCTGAAGATTTACCACATGCCTCTTTTGCAGGTCAACAAGACACCTATTTAAATATCATCGGCAAGGAAGCGATCCTGCAGCATATCAGCAAATGCTGGGCTTCCCTATTTACAGATCGTGCAGTCATCTACCGTATGCAAAATGGATTCGATCACAGTCAGGTTTATTTATCCGTTATCGTGCAACGGATGGTTTTCCCACAGGCTTCAGGGATTTTATTTACCGCTGATCCGATGACTTCTAACCGAAAGCTGTTATCCATCGATGCCAGCTTTGGACTTGGTGAAGCACTGGTCTCTGGCTTAGTATCTGCCGATGGCTATAAAGTACAGGATGGGCAAATCGTCGATAAGAGGATCGCATCCAAAAAATTGGCGATCTATGGACGAAAAGAAGGGGGAACCGAGACAAAGCAGATTGAGCCTGAGCAGCAAAACACGCAAACCCTTACTGACCAGCAAATTTTACAACTGGCACACATCGGAAGAGAGATCGAAGCTTATTTCGGCCAGCCGCAAGATATCGAATGGTGTTTGGCTGATGATACATTTTATATTGTCCAGAGCCGCCCCATCACGACGTTATACCCCATCCCTGAAGCAAATGATCAGGAAAATCACGTTTACCTATCTGTCGGCCACCAGCAAATGATGACCGATGCCATGAAACCATTGGGATTGTCTTTTTTTCTGTCAACAACTCTTGCACCTATGCATACAGCCGGCGGAAGATTGTTTGTCGATATCACATCTCGCCTGGCTTCGCCTGCCGGCAGAGAAGCTTTATTAAATATGGGGCAATCCGACCCGCTCTTTGAAGACGCACTTATGACCATAATCGAGCGAGATTTTATCAAATTATTACCAAATGATGAAAAAGAAGCTGGCAAAAGCAATAAAGCTATGCCGTCTGCAGGTGCTCGAACACAAATCGATAGCGATCCGGCCATCGTTTCTGATTTGATTAAGCGCAATCAAGCATCGATCGAAGAGTTAAAACAAAACATTCATACGAAATCAGGATCGGATTTATTTGATTTTATTGTGGACGATATGCAGCAATTAAAGAAGATTTTATTTGACCCGCAAAGCTCGGCTGTGTTTATGGCTGCGATGGATGCTTCAGCATGGATCAACGAAAACATGAACAAGTGGTTGGGTGAAAAAAACGCGGCAGACACGCTTTCTCAATCCGTACCCAACAATATTACTTCGGAAATGGGTCTGGCGTTATTGGATGTCGCGGATGTGATTCGTCCTTATCCGGAAGTCATTGAATATTTACAACATACAAAAAATGATAACTTCTTGGATGGTCTGCTTAAGTTGCATGGCGGGCAGGAAACCCAAAAAGCTATCCATGATTATCTCGACAAATACGGAATGCGATGTGCCGGAGAAATTGATATTACAAGGACTCGTTGGAGCGAAAAGCCAATTACACTTGTCCCGTTGATTCTGGGTAACATCAAAAACTTTGAGCCTAATGCCAGCCAGCGGAAATTTGAGCAGGGACGGCAGGAAGCTTTGCAAAAAGAACAAGAATTATTAGAGCGATTGCAGCAATTACCGGATGGTGAACAAAAAGCCAAAGAAACCAAACGAATGATCGACCTCGTCCGGAATTTCATAGGCTATCGGGAATATCCAAAATACGGCATGGTGAATCGTTATTTCGTGTATAAGCAGGCTTTGCTGAAAGAAGCACAACAACTCGTACAAGCGGGCGTTATTGACGAAAAAGAAGATGTATATTATCTCACTTTGGCAGAATTTCACGAAGCCGTACGCACAAATAAACTGGATTACCAGCTCATCAGCCAACGAAAAGACGATCACAAGCGATACGAAAAACTGACCCTACCACGTATGATCACGTCTGATGGTGAAATTATTGCAGGTAAGTATAAACGAGAAAATCTCCCGGACGGAGCTATTGCAGGTCTAGCTGTTTCTTCCGGAGTTATAGAGGGGAGAGCACGTGTCATCTTAAACATGGAAAAGGCTGATCTGGAAGATGGAGATATATTAGTCACCGCCTTTACGGACCCTAGCTGGACACCCTTGTTTGTATCCATAAAAGGCCTGGTTACCGAAGTTGGCGGACTGATGACCCACGGAGCCGTTATCGCACGTGAATATGGCTTGCCAGCCGTTGTCGGCGTAGAGAATGCTACCAAACTGATCCAAGACAGGCAACAAATTCGTGTGCATGGAACAGAAGGCTATATCGAAATATTGTGATTCAAACAACCGATTTTATTACTGGAGCAAGGCGCATGTACGGGCAACCTGAAGTGAATGATAAGGTAAACGCTCAGAGCAGTAGGGTATTCTTCAACTGAAGTTCGTGGGCTGTCGGATCGAATTCAAAGAGATACCATACATTTGTATTGTTGCACGACATTTTTTCCATCTTGCGGAAGCTCTACCAAGTTTAAACCATATTTAACCAAAACCTCCACAGCCGTGGAGGTTTTTCGGGTTGTTCCAAAAAAGTATATCACAAAAAAAGAAATCCACTAACCTGTAATGTGGTCACTCCCCCGTCAAGATGACACCGGTGCTGTGGCTTTTCGTGAGGTGCTGAACATCCGGTCGAAGTGTCGCATTGCGGGCAGATGTCGCCAAAAAACCTTATTGAATTCATTTAACAGTTGCTAATATAATGAATGAATACAGGTGGTCGGACAAGGCCTAACTGCCTCATTCTCCAAAACAGAGGAGCACAACAGTATGACCAGGGAGTACCGTTATTACCAAATCGATTCGTTCACCAAGGATAAGTTTGCCGGGAATCCAGCCGGTGTCATTGTCAACGCAGACGGTCTATCGGAAGCCGAAATGCAACATATTGCAAGAGAAGTGAACAACTCGGAAACAGCCTTTATATTGGCATCAGACTCTCCCGATTACGATGTTCATGTTCGTTTCTTTACGCCTACGGTGGAGGTGCCAATCTGCGGACATGCAACCATTGCGGCTCATTATGCGCGGGCGACCGAACTGCAACTAGAATCAACAAGGGTATTGCACAAAACCGGGGCAGGGATCTTGCCGGTCGATATCGTTCGCGAGAATAATGATTATAAAATCGTGATGAAACAAGGAACCATCGACTTGGGTCCGGTTATTAAAGGAGAGAACAAAACAAAGCTGTTAGAGGCACTGAAACTATCGAGGGAGGATTTAATAGCCGATGTTCCGATACAAATCGTTTCTACGGGACACTCAAAAGTGATGATCCCATTAAAAAACAAGGAAAAAATGAATCGAATCGCTCCTAATTATGAAGCACTGTCGCAATTAAGTAAGTCCATCAACTGCAATGGGTATTATGTATTTACGTTAGCTGCTGGAAACGACGATGTTCTGGTTGAGGGCAGGATGTTCGCACCAGCGATCGGTATCCATGAAGATCCGGTGACTGGCAATGCCAACGGTCCGTTAGGCCCTTATTTAATTCTGCATCAACTCGTCAAACCTTCCGGGACCTCATTTCGTTTTCGAAGCAAGCAGGGAGAAGCCATGGGAAGACCCGGGACGGTCGAGGTTGAAGTTTTACTTAACGACGGCAAACCTGCTTCTGTTCATGTGGCAGGTCAAGCCATCATCGTTTATCAAGCAAAGTTCGTATTAGACTGAAAATTTTACAGATACAGCAGACAGGGTGAGCATATGGACTACAGGTTGTGAACAAAAAGCTAAAGAAACTGCAAGTACCCATGAACAGACTGTTTAGTCTGGAATAATTGGCACAATACACCGCCTGATTGCACTGCGTTCTTGTTGAAAAAATTATGTACCAGCCATTCCTACTGCTTTAACGCAGATCGCTTTAGGGATCATACTTACACTAATACCAGGTCATTACGCACTCGAAATGGATGCAGAGTGCGATTATTCATGAGGTACAGGAACGCGGAAAGGGCTTTGAATGGTTTGCCCAGACGCTTGCCCTGCAGTTGCTCATCATGTGCTGCAGGCACTTCCGATAACAGGACGCGCTGCTATGGGCAGTATGAGTTTAATCTCTCTTGCAGACCTCCCCAGATTTCTTCCGGTATCTCCCTGATCTGGATATCTTCACCCAGGAAAAGCAGCCAATTTGTTATTTCCGCTAACTCTTCTGAATGATGCACATTGATAAACGTCTTTAGAACGGCTGTAGTTTGGTAAGGATTCGTATAAGAAATTGAAGCTTTTAAAGGATGGTACTTTTTGAACTGGGCAATCGCCTTTGGGCCAAGTTCCAGGACAAGGTTGATGACCTCTTCCTGCTGACTTAGTTTTTCTAAAATCTTTTTCTTGCTTACTCTTTTTTTCGCAGGATATGGTTGTACATCGATGATATTGTCGACAGGAATAATCCGCCTCTTTTCTTCCTCTAAGTCAAAGCCTTCAATTAGCCATAAGCTTTTTTCACGATAAAGGTGCAAGAGAACAATGGGACAAGACTTTATTTCCTTCTCTTCTTGGATGGAAAGCAATAAATAGCTATCCAACAGAAGGATTTGGATGAGTTTTTCTAACATAGGATGGGGCAGGTCTGACAGATCAAGCAGGTCGGGATTATGGGGGTTGGTCCCTTCAAACAGCAAGATTTGATTTAAAAGAACAAGATCATCTTGCTGGTTCTCCGAGATGAGGCCCAATAATTTTTCAGCCAGAGACTGACGGCTCTTTAGATAGGGCAGCTGTTGATTTCTTGTGGCCATAAAGGCAATAAACAGAGCCTTAATCTCATTATCGGTAAAGCGGACCGTGGGCAGGACAGAGTTATTCATGACAAAATAACCCCCATCCCTGCCAACTTCAGCGACAAGGGGTAACCCCATAGCTTCAATTTCTCGGATATCTCTAAGAGCTGTCGAACGAGAGATGTTAAATTCGCGCATGATTTCAGAAATGGTAAAGTGGGCGCGATTGTTGATATACCGCATGATGATATTAATTCGTTCAACCTTTTTCATCGGTCCTCCTAAACAGTATCATTTTTTGACATGATTTATGGTTATTATAAACCCATCAAGTGAAAACACAAATCATTTGATAAATTTCAAAAAAGGGAAGGGTTTGAATATGGAAAATTACACACTTGAGGAAAAAGACAGCTTTATCGTTTTAGGCATTGGAACTGAGCTTAAGAGCGATTACACAGACTATGCTGGCATAAACAAGGAGAAGGCAGACTTTTGGCAGGCTGTGAAACAAGACGGAAGGCTTGACACTTTAAAGGCTGTAGCCACAAATGACTACATTTTTGCCGTAAACGAAGCGGTGAATAACAAGATGATGCATTATGCTGGTGTCATGACAGAGGCATCGGTACCCGAAGCATCCCGGGTTATTCAATTTCCTAAAGGGGAATACCTGGTTGTAAAAGGGGAAGGGAAGACGGCGGAGGAGTTGAGTAATACGCTTGCCGGCATGGCCTTTGGACAAGTCTTGCCGGAAGCAAAGGATTTTGCCTATGTTGGCGGGCCAAATGCAACGGTTGAAATGGGACAGCGAAACGGCTCAGTTTTTGGCGAAATGTGGATTCCTGTCGTTAGGAAATAAGTGAATGCTTCCGATGCGGGCTTTGCTCGAAGCAGGTTCTAAGAAGTAACGCTCGCAAAACTTTTAGGAGTGATGAAATGTCCTATATTGTTGATTTCAAAAATGTGTCTCTGGTTGGTTTAGAATCTTCACCCGTAGCAGAAGCGCTTGCTGGTTTACGTGCTAATGAAGCCCGTTACTTTATGAACAAATATAAGCATGAATTTACGGTTGTACCAGCCAACGAAAGCCAGGAGACTCTTGATTATGTAAATCGAATTTTGAAAGAAGAACGTGATATTGAGTTTGCGGCCCAACCTTTAGAAACGTCGCGTTTTCAAGTGGAAAACATCCAATTTGCCTACGTTTTTTATGAGGATGGTCTTGCCGTCAACGTCATGTATACGGTTGATGATCCTAAGAAGCGAGCCGTTGGTTTTAAGCTTTCTGAGGAGATGGAGATCCCCAAGGAGTTAGAAGGGAAGTTTAAGTTTGCCAGGCAAAAGTCTAAATTAGCTGGAACTATTCGGGGCTCGTTTTTTGTAATTAAAGGAGCATATTAAAGCATTCCTGACAAGAGCAGCGATAATTCGCAGCTCTTTTTATTTTCCTTTCTGAAGAGAGATAAATTGAAAACTTCCTCTTGAATAAACTAATGTAATTAGTTATTATACTAATATAGATAATTTCTCGGGAGGTTTTGTTTATGCAGATTACTCAAAACGGTGCTCTATATCAGCTTGCGTTTTTGCCCAGATTCTTTCCGGTCAACTGCTATCTGGTCGAGGAGGAACAAGAATTAACGTTGATTGATGCTGCGATGCCTTTTAGCGCCAAAGGGATTTTGCAAGCCGCCCAACGTATCGGAAAGCCCATTACCCGCATCGTGCTGACTCACGCGCATGGGGATCATGTAGGCGCTTTGGACGTTCTTAAGCAGGCGCTGCCTACAGCTAAGGTCTATATTTCGCAACGGGATGCGAAGCTGTTGGCCGGCTCCAGGGCGCTCGAGGAGGGTGAGCCGAATTTGCCGATCAAAGGCGATGTTCCCAAGTCCATTCGCACTAGGCCAGACATGCTGATACAGGATGGGGACCGGATCGGTTCCCTGCAAGCGATTGCTGCTCCCGGCCATACCCCTGGTCAGATGGCCTTTCTGGACATGCGCAGCCGCGCTCTGGTCACAGGCGACGCTTTCCAGCTACGCGGCGGCATAGCCGTGGCCGGCGTGGTGAAGCCTTGGTTCCCTTTTCCGGCATTCGCTACCTGGAATAAGCAGGCATCTCTGGAGAGTGCGCGCAAGCTTAGAGAGCTGAACCCAAGCCTGCTCGCCGTTGGGCACGGGTGGATGCTGCCGAACCCAATAGCTGAAATGGACAAGGCTTTGGAAGAAGCTGAGAGAAAGTTTAGACTGGATTTAACGAAGTAATCATTCAACAGATAAACATGCATACACAGAGATGAGGAACGGATATGGCATATCGACAAGGATTGGATACGGAAACTGTTGTACAGGCGGCTATGGAAATTGCAGACGCTCATGGTGTAGAACAGGTAACTTTGGCTGCGCTCGCCGCCAAGCTGCAAGTGAAGACCCCTTCCTTATACAACCATATTAAGGGACTGCCAGCACTAAAAAAACAATTGTCTCTCCGCGGGTTGACCCGGATTAAAGGGGCCATGGTAGAGGCAGTGCTGGGCAAGTCTGGTGATGAGGCGTTGTTGGCTGCGGGACTGGCGTACGTTGACTTCGCGAGGAAACAACCAGGACTGTACGATGCGATGACGGCAGCACAGGATTTGATGGATCCGGAGCTTAAGGAGGCCAGCCATCAAATTGTCGGACTGATCCTCCGCATCCTGGAGGGTTATTCATTTGGCGAAGAAGAGGCATTACACGTTGTCAGAGGGTTCCGCAGCCTGGTGCATGGCTTTGCATCACTGGAACTTAAAAATGGCTTCCAAATGAACCTTGACCGTGATGAGAGCCTAAAATTGCTTTTGACCACGTATTTACGTGGTTTACATGAGATGCGGACAGTGCGTTGAGCTACGCAAAACAAAGCCAACTCAATGTGTTACATTAATTTCGGGAGGAAATTGATATGGCTAGAAGTAAAGAGTTTGAAGTGAACGAAGTATTGGATAAAGCAATGGAGATCTTCTGGGAACAAGGTTATGAGAAGACATCGATGAGTGACCTCGTTGAGCATATGGGAATTCATCGCAGAAGTATATATGATACATTCAACGACAAGCATTCGCTGTTTCTGCAGGCTATGGATCGATACTGCAGCAAAGTTAACGCCACATTGCTCGCAGAAGTCAAAACGTCCAAGACTGCAGTGGAAGCACTGCATACAATTTTTGGTTTTATGATCAGCGAATCAGAGGATATGCCATCTGGTTGCTTAATCGTGAATTCGGCGGTAGAGCTGGCCGCACGTGATACTGATGTGGATACCAGATCCCTTGAACAGTTTACGGCAGCAGAGCAGATGTTCGAGCAAATTATTCTTTGGGGACAGCGGGATGGAGAATTCTCCTCTAATCACGATGCCAAGAAAATGGCAGAGTACCTGCACAATATCTCCGTTGGCCTAAGAGCAATGGCAAGGACTTCGACGGATAAAGAAAAACTAAACCGAATTGTCAATGTATCGATGAAAGTTTTAGAAAATTGATGCATTGATTTTTTGCATATAATAGAATCATCATTCTCAAATTTCAGTGTGCACCTGGAATAACGGCTCTCAGAAATGTAGCTTATAAAAAAATTAAAAAAATACTTTACTGATCGTTCTAAAATAGGTATACTGAACTCAAGTTAGATCTAACTATTTTTTTACCGTTAAGTGAACGGTCGTTCTTTAATTATTTGTAACACACATCTACACCCATCTTGCAACCACTAAGGAGAGAATACAATGAAGTATACCGTTATCACAGGAGCAAGTTCAGGAATCGGATATGAAACAGCTTTGGCATTTGCTGCACGCGGCAAAAACTTGATTTTGGTAGCTAGAAGACTGGACAAATTAGAAGAGCTGAAATCAGCGATTCACAATAATCATCCTGATCTAGATATCATTATTCGTACAAGTGACCTATCTATCGCAGATCATGCACATACACTTTATAACCACTTAAAGGAATATGACATCGAGACATGGATTAATAATGCAGGACTGGGTGAAGGTTCATTTGTAGCCGAACAGAACTTGGAGAAAGTTGAGGACATGTTACGTGTTAACATCGAATCCTTAACGATTCTTTCTGCATTATACGTACGAGATTATGCTGATGTGGAAGGAACCCAGTTGATTAACGTCTCTTCTGCACTTGGATACATCATTGCTATTGGCAGTGTTGCCTACTCTGCATCTAAATATTATGTTAGTGCCTTCACTGAAGGGCTGGCCAAAGAGCTTGAACTGAAGGGTGCGAAAATGAAGGCAAAAGTTCTAGCGCCGGCCATCACGGAAACGGAATTTGCGAAAAAGTCAATCGATGCTGAGGATTTTGATTACAAAGCAAACATGCGTAAGTACCACACGGCCAAGGAAATGGCGGGATTCATGGTAGAGCTATATGACAGCAACGAAGTGGTAGGGATTGTAGACCAGAACTATAATTTCAATGTCAGAGGCCCTATTTATCCAGTACTTTCAGAATTCTAAAAAAATTTATAGAGCTGTGTATCTTCATTAAAAGAGGAGTGTCCAAGTGGAAAAATTATGGAGCAAGATAAAAATAGGTAACCAGGAATTACCGCATCGTTTGGCGATGGCACCTATGACACGTAGCAGAGCGCAAGAAGATGGTACACCCGGAGAACTGGCATCCCTTTACTATGCTCAAAGAGCATCAATGGGCCTTCTTATTACCGAAGGTGCGCAGCCTTCGGATGATGGACAGGGATACTTATGGTCACCTGGGATCTATACGGAGCAACATATTGAAGGCTGGAAACAGGTAACGGATGCAGTACATGAAGCTGGTGGAATCATCTATATTCAATTGATGCATGCAGGTCGTATGTCACATCCTGACAATACACCACATCATCGTCAACCTGTTGCACCATCTGCAATTGCTCCGGGTGTGGAGATGTTTACCGCCAAAGGCATGCAGGACATACCGGTTCCGCGTGAATTAAGCCAAGAAGATATACAAGCGACCATTGCGGACTTCAGAAAAGCAGCAGCTTCCGCTATTCAAGCCGGTGCTGATGGCGTTGAGATTCATGGCGCAAACGGGTATCTTATTAACCAGTTTATCGGAGAAAATTCCAATACACGCACGGATGAATATGGAGGATCCATAGAAAATCGTGCTCGTTTCGCAATTGAAGTGACGAAGGCGATTGTCGACGAGATTGGAGCTGAGCGAACAGGCTTCCGTATCTCGCCGGGTACACCCCTTGGCGGGATTCAAGATGGTGAACAAGGTCCTGAGTTGTATCTCTACCTCGTAAAAGAATTAGCTGCTCTCGATTTGGCTTATCTTCATGTCATGCATCTTGGAAACGAACAGCTACTTCAGGACATTCGTTCAATCTGGACAAATCCATTGTTAGTGAATCGGGCCGGACGTGCTTTGGAAGATCTTAGCATAGATATTGATGACGGCCTTGCAGATGTGGTACCTGTCGGTGTATGGTCATTGGCCAATCCTGATTTGGTTGAACGGCTAAAAAAAGGCGCTCCATTGAATGAAGCAGATCCTACAACATTCTTTGGACTGGGCAGCAAGGGATATACGGATTATCCTACGCTGGAAGAATTGGAATCTCTGGACCGTTAATCACTATTTATAGTTTACGGAATGAAAAATGGCGTACAAGCGAAACAGAATACTGTACGCCATATTCATCCGTTTTTCCATTTTGGGGAAACCTAGAAATCAGTGCTTGATGTATAAATTCTGTACTGATAATCATTTGCCGGAATAAGCGTTCGGTCTAATTTCAATACTGTTTTTATCTGCCAAGCAGTGAATTTTATTTCGATCCGCCTACAGACGAAGCTGTATTCATATGTATGGAAGTTTATTCAGAACAATGTAAAGGGAGATAGGACATGAGAGCTGCTCAACTACACAAATATTCAAAAGAAATTCAATTGGATTTGAATGAGGTTAAGGTACCTGAAATAAAGAGCCATGAGGTCCTTGTTAAAGTAAAGGCAGCAGGTGTAAATCCACTTGACATCCTGATTATCAATGGAAGTATTCGAATGATTTCCAATTATGAATTCCCATTAACTATGGGCAATGAACTGTCCGGTGTGATTGAGGCCGTAGGAAAAGACGTTGTGAAATTCCAGGTGGGTGACCGCATTTATACGAGATTGCCGATGAATCAAATTGGAGCTTTTGCCGAATATGTGGCCGTTGATGAAGAAGCTGTAGCCCTGATGCCTGAGACGTTATCCTTTGACGAAGCCGCAGCAGTACCTCTCACAGCCTTGACTGCTTATCAAGCACTCCATGACGTGCTCCATGTTCAGCCTAATCAAAAACTTTTTATACCGGGAGGAACGGGTGGCTTTGGTGCTATGGCGATTCCAATTGCGAAATCGATGGGGCTGTATGTTATCACGAGCGGTAGTGAACGAGGCAGATCACGTACAATGTCGATTGGCGCTGACCAATTTATCAATTATAAAGAGGAAAACTATGCGGATGTGTTGTCAGGTATTGATTATGTGATCGATACCTTGGGAGCAAAGGAAATCAAAGCAGAACTAAGCATACTGAAACCTCATGGGAAATTAGTATCACTAAAAGCTGCACCGAATTATCGTTTTGCGGTTGAGCATGGTTTTCCATTGTGGAAAAAGCTGTTGTTTGGGTTAGCAGGTTCTCGTATGGACACTTTGGCACGGAAAAATCAGAATGAATATCATTTTTTGTTTGTGCAAGCTAATGGAGGTCAGTTACAGAAAATCACTAATCTTGTCGTACAACAGAATATCAAACCCTCTATAGATTCAACATATCATTTCGATGACATTAACCAGGCTTTAAAGAAAGTATCGACCGGTCACTCCCAGGGCAAAGTAATTGTGACGTTCTAAAACGTCTATCAAATTCTATAAACTTAATAAAAGGTGTGGACTAAAAATGAAGAAAACAGTTCTGATCACTGGGGTATCCGGCGGGATTGGTAAAGAGTTGGCTGATCGTTTTGCCAAGGATGGACATCACATGGTGCTTGTTGCTCGCAGCGAGGATAAGATTTTGAAGCTTGCGCAGGAGTATCAGAATAAATATGGTATTCAAACCACGGTGATCGCTAAGGATGTTGCTAAGCCGGGGGTGCCTGAGGAAATTTACATGGAGTTACAGGCGAAGGGAATCCATGTGGACTATCTCGTTAACAATGCTGGCTTCGGTCTGTTTGGAACATTCATGGAAACGGACATGGAGCAAGAAATAAACATGATTGACGTGAATATTACAGCACTGACCGTGATGACGAAGCTGTTCCTTCCGGATATGATCAAACGTGGCCAAGGCGGAATCATGAATGTAGCTTCGCTGGTAGGATTTTTCCCTGGACCACTGATGTCGGTTTATTACGCTACGAAGGCCTATGTACTCTCGTTTACCGAGGCTCTGGAGAATGAAGTCAGTGGAACAGGCGTTACGGTAACGGCATTATGCCCAGGTCTGACATCAACCGGTTTTGTTGATCGTTCAGGTATGGGGGCCTCGAAGTTGGTAAAAGGCGCTATCATGGATGCCGGGGATGTGGCTGAAGAGGGGTATCGTGGATTCTTGCGTGGCAAGACGTTGATTATGCCCGGTGCTCGAAACCGGTTCATCGCGTTTCTACCACGATTATTGCCTCGTAAGATGATGACGCGCATGATTAGATCCTCACAGGGCAGAGCGGGACATTAATCTAATTTGAAGAGGGTTAGGCAAAATGATGTTCATGCTAATCTCTGGACAGTTAAAAGTTTTCACGTTTAAGAAGCAAGCGAATCCGCGTCCGGATGGGACGCGCCAGTAACTAGCGATTACAAAGAGCGGTCCCAGGAGGGGATCGATCTCGTCTCCATCTGTTTGCCTCCGTATATGTATGCGCCGATCGCGGTAGATTTTCTGAATGCAGGAAGTCATGTCGCGCATGACAATGCGGAGGTCGAAGATTTATCGGTTACTCTGCTTCGTTATGCGAACAGGGCATTAGGACAAATCACGATCGGAACGAAATTGGAATAGCACCTTGGAACAGTTGGAACAGACCCGGTGAATCGATTTCATCGGATTTTTATTGTCTTTTTATTTAGGGCATAAACCTGAAAATGCAGTGATGAAATTTCTCCACCGAACGATTTAGCTGTGATATACTAAATGAAATGAGAACGTGGTAGGGAGACGGGATAGATGGATAAACTCGACTTGATCCTTCAGAAGCTCGAAGCTCTGGAGGAAGGGCAAAAAGCTCTGGGAAAGGGACAAAAGACTCTGGAGGAAGGGCAAAAGGTTCTGGAAAAGGGACAACAAGCTCTGGAAGGAAGACAAACAGAACTTTATCAAATCAGCCTTGCGATTCGTGACCGGCAAGAAGAAACTGATGCAAAGCTGGAAGCGATGGTTATGGATGTACATCAACTACATGGCAAGATAGAGGCGCAAATTGAAAAGCTGCATGCCGTATCCGATGAGCTACACATATTTCGCAGAGAAACGAAAAGTGATCTCCGCAATATAAAAGGTCACATGCGATTATACGATCACGACCTGGATGATGCTTTAGAACGTATTGACCAATTGGAATCCCGCCAATAGGATAAAAGATTGTACACTTCAGTAGACACCTAAGGGGTGTCTTTTTGCTTTGATTTCTTCAGGCAATATAGTATTATATGGCAGTGAAATCTGCTCAAAAACGCACTGGAATACTGTTATTTTAGACCGCGACATGAAAGATGATGATGTTTTCGAAATGGTGCAACATAGTTTTGAACTTACAAAACCAAAATTAATGCACTAACGGATGGGAGGAGAGGCTATGAACAAAGAAGAACAGGTCAGAATGGGTTTCAGAGATTTATTCAACAAGATGAGTTGGCTTAATAAGTTTAAGATGGAAGACCGTCTTAGGGGTTATAAGTCTTCTGAAGTACATTGCATCGAATACATTGAAAAAAATATAGATTCCAACGTGACTAAACTTGCGGAGTCCCTTTATATGACTAGCGGTGCCATAAGTAAAGTAACTAAGAAGCTCATGAAAAAAGGCATGATCGAAAGCTACCAGAAGCCGGATAACAAGAAAGAAATCTATTTTAGGCTTACTGAGCAAGGGAAAGTCATTTATCAAATCCATGAAGAACTGCACAAAGAGTTTCAAGAGCGGGATAAAGCCGTATTTGAGCAGATAACCGAGGAACAATTTGACAGTATGCTTAGCTTCATGGAAAAGTATAGCAGGCATTTGGATGCAGAAATAAAGAAACAGGGTATAGATATCAAGTCAGAATAAATTCGAATAATGAAAATCAAATCACAGGCAGCCGGGCTCTATTGAGCACAGGCTGCCTTTTTATCGCTATTATTTTGTTGCCAAGGAAGCAAAATAATGATACGATGTTTTTGCTTCCGAGGAAGCTAAAATACGACTTTTGAGGAGAGAATTTAAGTGTTCACATTTAGATCACACAATGAACAGAACACAGAACAAACCGTAGATAAACACGCTTTAATATTCGGTCTTATCTCTGTGTTTCTTTGCGGAATAGGCTTTAGTATCATAACACCTGTTGTCCCATTCTTAGTGCAGCCTTATATAAGCAATCCGGAAGATCAAGCTACAGTTGTTACGCTGCTGACCTCTGTTTATGCAGTCTGCGTATTTTTTACGGCCCCCGTACTTGGAGCTTTGAGCGACAAATATGGCCGTCGTCCATTGCTTTTAGTATGCCTTTTGGGTTCCGCGATCGGGTACTTCGTTTTTGGTATAGGAGGAGCTCTATGGGTACTATTTGCCGGGCGCATCATAGAGGGTATAACAGGCGGGAGCATAAGCACAATCTTCGCCTATTTTGCGGACATCATTCCTCCAGAACAGAGAACCAAATACTTTGGATGGGTGGGTGCGGTTGTAGGTGTAGGCACCGTCATTGGCCCAACTGTAGGCGGATTACTTGCCAGAATTGATTATGCTGCACCCCTGTATTTTGGAGCAATTATAACTTTACTGAATGTTGGTTATGGATTCTTTTGTATGCCTGAGAGCCTTGACAAGAAGAATAGACTGAAAGAGATTACCTTCGTAAGACTGAATCCCTTCATACAGCTTGCAAACTTACTTTCCATGAAAAGCTTAAACAGGCTGCTCATCTCAGCGTTCTTACTCTGGATACCTAACGGATCTTTACAAGCCGTTTTTTCACAATTTACAATGGACACTTTCAGTTGGAAGCCTACACTAATCGGATTGATGTTCTCCATCATAGGCGTCCAGGACATCATTTCACAAGGTCTCATCATGCCAAGGTTGTTGAGAAAACTTAGCGATCAACAGATAGCCATTCTTGGAATGGTTTCGGAGATTATAGGCTACAGTCTTATTGCATCATCTGCTTTGTTCTCATTCTATCCTCTTATTATCGCTGGAATGTTTATATTTGGTTTTGGTGATTCGATCTTTGGGCCTGCATTCAATGGGATGCTCTCCAAATCTGTCGATTCTAGTGAACAAGGAAGGATTCAAGGAGGCAGCCAATCTATTCAAGCTTTAGCAAGAATGATTGGGCCTATCCTTGGAGGTCAAATCTATGTATCATTTGGTCATGCCGCGCCCGCTTTTATGGGTATGATCCTGATAGCAGCGGCAATACCCGTTTTGTATAAGGGTACACATGTAAATCAGTAAAAACAAGAAACTTAATTTTATCTTCTAACTCATCCATGCAACTACTGACATTCAGTTGTCAGTAGTGTTTTTGTATAATCTAGGTATTAGAAAGCCAAAGATATGGTTGAATTCCAACAAGGGAGTGCGGCTTCAATTGAATAAAACAGAGCGTCTTTTATCGATTGTGATGGAATTACAGCGAAGCAAATTGCTGACAGCTGATGAATTAGCAGAGGTCTTAGGGGTTAGTGTAAGAACGATCTATCGTGATATGCAGGCTTTGAGTGAAGCAGGTGTTCCCATAATTGGTGAGACAGGATTAGGATACTCTTTGATGGAAGGCTATTTTCTTCCACCAATTAGTTTTACAGTAGAAGAGGCAGTATCACTTCTTCTTGGCGCTGAATTCATAGAAAAACGTTTTGATCCAACTTTTCGCAAAAGTGCTCGTTCTTCCCGCAGAAAAATAGAAGCAATTCTTTCTCGACCCATCCGTGAGGAGACAAACCGAATACAAGGGAGCATCCATCTGCTTCAAAAAGATGAAATGGTCATAATGATGCGGGAGAAAGCAAACTTGGGAAGCATTCGTGAAGCCATGCTGGAGGGCAAGAAACTTCGTTTCACATATCACAAGCGGGTTGCTGGATCTGATGGGAGCCGGGTAAATGTGCGAACTGTATCGCCATTCGGATTGGCACATGATGAGCAGAATGGCTGGCTGTTAGTTGCTTTCTGTGACCTACGGGAGGATATTCGCCATTTTCGAGTCTCCCGAATCAGTGACCTTACCGTGACTGATGATACGTTTCAGACTCCCGATAACTTCAACCTTCAGTCCTATCGGCCGAAGGATACCCGTAGCATACGGGTCTGTGCACTTTTTAATCCAGAAATCGCCGATAAAGTTGAAGAAGCCAACAACTATTATATGGAGACTGCCGAGTCTAAAGAGGACGGTTACCATGTCACTTTTCGTGTCCGTCAACCGGAAGAACTGCTGTCCTGGATTCTTGGATGGGGGGCAGATGTGGTAGTCACTGAACCTGAATCCTTCAAAAACCGAGTAAGAGAAGAAATCGAAAAAATGAAAGAACGCTACTGACATACTGTTGGCAATAGGGGGCTTGTATAATCAAGACATACCCAATGAAAGTGAGGTTATTTACATGACTTTATAATGAAACGAATAGTGCGTTATGGTCATCCAAGAGAGGTATCCAAATCTGTATTACGGCTTATACTAATAACATAAACAACCCCATATACAAAGGAGAACATTATTATGTCAGTAATTGGACCCGACTTCATTTCACTTCAAGTGAGCAATCTTGAAGGCTCTGCGGAATTCTATCAAAACTATCTCGGACTGGTCCGCTCACAGGCGGGACCACCTCATGCTGTGGTCTTTGAAACAAAGCCTATTGCATTTGCTCTTCGTGACCTAATACCAGGAACAGAGCTCGGTTCAGGTACTCAGCCTGGACTTGGTGTCGCTCTGTGGCTTCATGCCCCTGATACGCAAGAAATCCACGACAAGCTTATTGCAGCAGGCGTAAAGATTACATCCGCACCAATAGATGGACCATTCGGGCGAACCTTTACATTTGCCGACCCAGACGGTTACCTAGTTACCCTTCACAGTAAAGCCTAATACGCAAATTATTACAACATTAAGACCGTGTTCCTGAAAGTAATATCTCCCCATACGGTAGACAGGTGAAATAATAAACTCTGTTACTGTGAGGGGAGTTTTTTCATGTCAAATTAATTTGACATATCTTATTCCTCATGATATATTTAGCCCGCTAAATAACATTCGAGGGATGATTAATTCATGACAGATCAAGTGGATTGCGATATTCGTCAGTCGTTAGATCGAATCTCCTCCCAAATGCGACGAGATTACAGCGAATCTCTAAGAGAACTTAACCTTTATGTTGGCCAAGATAATTTATTGTATCGTTTGTGGTTAGGCGACGGGATAACGCAAATGCAACTATGTGAACATTTAAAATGCGAACCTCCTACAGTAACGAATATGGTTAAATCACTAGAGCAAAATGGTTTTATATACCGCAAACGTGACGAACAAGATGCAAGAGTAATGCGAATTTATCTTACAGACAAAGGCAAAGAATTAGAGACCCCGGTTGAAATGAAATGGAGAGCGCAACAGAAAAAACTGCTACATTCCATTTCAATGGAAGAACGTTTGATACTAAGACAAATAATGAAAAAGATGGAGAATAACTTATCCTGAGTTCTCCGTCTTTCGCAAATATTTAGCAAGCTAAATAGTGGATACCAAAGTTATATATCATTCAAAATAGGGAGCTGTTTTACATGAGTAAAAAAATTCGCACAGGAATTATTGGTGGGTCAATTAACAACGGATGGGCAAGAGGTACTCATATTCCAGCCATTGAGCATCTGCATGAATTTGAGCTCACGGCAGTTGGAACAAGCAATGTGCAGAGCGCAAAGAAGAGTGCTGAGGCTTTCCGGGCAAAGCATGGCTTCGATAACATGGAGCAATTGGCTCAACATCCCGATGTGGATATGGTAGTTGTCAGCATAAACGTTAAAGATCACTATAAGGCAGTCAAAGCAATTGCCCCTGCTGGAAAACCGATTTACTGCGAGTGGCCACTGGGATCAAATACCGCTGAAGCGCTCGAAATGCAGGAATGGGCAGCGTCCCGCCAATTGCCAAACGCAATCGGTTTACAGGCCAGACAGGCTCCAGCTATCAATTATGTTAAGGATTTATTGGCAGAAGGCTATGTTGGAAAAGTCCTTTCGGCCAATTTGAAGATTTCGATTGATGGAATGGGTGGCGTCGCTGACAAAGCTACTGCGTATTTATTTGATCGCAAGATCGGAGGCAACCTGCTCACGATTGTAGGCGGACATAATCTGGATGCATTCACTTACATGCTCGGGGACTTTACAGAACTTTCAGCCGTTACAGCGCAGCAATTCCCTGAAGTCGAATTGGTGGATATCCAACAAGTCATTGAGAAGACGACGGATGATCAAATATTGATTACAGGGAAATTAACAAACGGTGCAGCAGCCAGCGTTCATATCCAAGGGGGAGTCAAACATCAGACAGGACTCACGCTTGAAATTTTTGGAGACAAGGGCACGATCGTGCTGAGCGCGCCTGCATCCATTCAATTCGGGTCACACCAACTACGCGGTGCAGGACCTACTGACAAAGAGCTTAGTGTGCTAACAATTCCCGATTCCTATTACCGGGTACCAGATTCCCTAAAAAATGACTCAGGTTTTGTTCTGAATGTTGCTCAGACCTACAGCAAATTCGCTCAAGATATCGAAAAAGGAACATCCTTTACTCCAAGCTTTGCAGACGCGGTAAAGCTTCATCAGTTCCTTGATACCGTGGAAAAAGCAGCACAAACCGGTGAACGTCAGTATTTATAACTAGGATTTAAATTTGAATGTGAGGTAGTAAAGCCTTAGAATCTTGATTTAGGATTTTAAAAATACATTCCAGTGATAAACACCAGGAAAGAAACACTTATTGTTGTTCGTTTCTCGTTATAATAATTTGTACAGTAATAAGCCGCTCTCCCTTACAGTTTGTAAGGAGAACGGCTTATTATCTTTTGCTGCATAATTCCAGACATAATTAGATTCCACACCGTAAGTTCCTCCTGACATTCCCATACAACCTAGACCCATGCTTGAAACTAATGGACCGTTTTCAATCCGTTTGATTTATGAAATTCAGGAATGAAGTGTCCAATGTAATCGCTCAGCTGAGAGGAGTAGGCAAAATTATTGTACACCTTGCGAAACTTCAGTGGAGGCCGAGAAGTTGATGCGGGTCGCTAGACGCGGATTTGTCACATTTATATACATAGTATAGCTCGCAAGAGCTATTAAGATTGCAAGCCGATTGCATTACCATGATAGAGATCACAGTTGAAGACGAGTCTCAGCAATCAAGGAAACAGTTGGAGGGATTTAAGCTTGACGAAGGTACACTATTGGAAATGGATTCTGATCACCTGTCTGGTTCTGCTACTTACAGCCTGTACAAACACAGGTACTTCGGGGGTGAACGTTTCGTCGGATAATACATCCCCGGTTAAGGAAAAGGAACTGGAGCCGGCAATACCTGGACAAGCCTCAGGCAGTACGCAGCAGGCAGAGGGCACTCCGATCTCGGAGCCGACTGCTGAGCCCTACCTCACCTTTCAAGATCTAAATGGAGACACAGTAACGCTGGAAAACAAGCCCGAACGGATTATCATCCTCAATAATGAATTGACAGAACTGTTCTATCAAGCGGGCGGACAAGCAGCCGGCATAGCCACATCGGCAGGCGTTGAGATTCCGGAGCAAGCAGCGAATGTGAAGCAAGTAGGCGTCATCAGCAGCGTAAACATGGAGGAAATTCTACAGTTGAAACCAGATTTGGTGATAGGACAGCCGCTTTTCCACAAAGATTTAAAAAGTACATTTGCGGATTCCGGTATTCCGTTTGCCATTCTGACAGTCAAATCAATCGAAGATATCCGGAACAATGCCAAGCTGTTCGGTCAAATCATCGGTAATGAGGAGCAAGTACAGACGGCTATCGGCAACATGGACGCTAAGCTAAATGAACTAACGGCAGATTTACCAGCGAACAAGCCGTCTTATGCGATCATTACCCTGATGGCCAATAGCGTGTCGTTGCAAAAATCGTCGAGCATTGCGCTCGATATTAGCAGCTTGCTTCAAATGAACAATATTGCGGAAGATCTTCTTTCAGGTAAAACGCCAAGCTCGGTGCCTTTCAGCATGGAGAAGCTGGTGGAACTAAACCCGGAGCACATTTTCATCGTCGTTCACGGATCAGATGAAGAAGGCCAGCGCATGATCCAATCCCAGTTAGAGAGCAACCCCTCCTGGAAATCGCTGCAAGCCGTCAAATCTGGTCATCTGGAGATTTTGCCACCTTCCATGTTCGTCACCAGTCCCGGTCTGAAAATATGGGAATCGGTAGAATACATGAAGCAATTAGTGTTCCCATTTTCTGCAGCTACCCAATAACATAAGCTCCTATCCAAGAATCGGAGTCATTGGCGTTATGCCATCCATCATGCTGATGAATCATCAAAGTATATAGAAGAATAGCGTATGATCTCTATACGAAGTTGAAGTTTAGATAAGGAGAACGCAAAGCCTATGGACAACATTTCCAGAAAAACTCCGTCATTGCAAACTACGAATGCAAACGGAAGCAAGCATTTGCAAGCAACGCTACAGATTACAGGAATGACCTGTGCCGCATGCTCCAACCGAATCGAAAAAGGGCTATCTCGCTTGAATGGTGTGCATCAAGCGAATGTAAATCTTGCCACAGAAGAAGCAACGGTAGTGTACGATTCAGCCACCATCGATATTCAGGCTCTTCGGAATAAAATAGAGACCTTGGGCTTTGGAACTTCTACGACGGCCGTCGATTTAAACATTACAGGTATGACATGCGCAGCATGTTCAGCACGCATCGAAAAAGGCCTAAGTCGGCTCCCGGGTGTAACACGTGCAAACGTAAACTTGGCTCTGGAGTCAGGTCATGTTGAATTCGTATCAGGAACACTGAAGGGTTCCGACCTCATCTTCATAATTAAGCAATTGGGATTTGGTGCACACATTAAAGCTACAGAGGAAGAATCCCTGTCCATGAGGGAACAGGAGCTTCAAAGAAAAAAATGGAAGTGGATCTTGTCAGCAGTGCTTGCTTTCCCCTTATTATGGGCCATGGTCTCGCATTTCTCGTTCACGTCATGGATTTGGGTACCTGACTTGTTCATGAATCCGCTGTTCCAATTGCTGCTGGCCACGCCCATACAACTATACTTGGGAGCCCAATTCTATGAAGGTGCGTATAAAGCCTTGAAAAACCGAAGTGCCAATATGGATGTGCTTGTCGCACTTGGGACGAGCACGGCTTATTTGTATAGTTTATATTTAACATCTCTAACCAGCACCGGCGGCATGTCCGGTCATAACCATGGTGGAGGTGCCCAAGTAGTGGACGTTGTAAACACGACTGCTCAAGGCCCTGTCAATATGTACTTCGAAACTAGCGCAGTGTTGATTACGCTAATATTGTTCGGTAAATGGTTGGAGGCTCTGGCTAAGGGAAGATCAACGCAGTCCATTAAAAGTCTAATGCAAATGGTTCCACGAAGTGCCCGGGTGGTCCGAAACGACGAGGAGATAGAGCTTCTTCCTGAATATGTGCTCGTCAATGATCTCGTCATTGTGAAGCCCGGCGAGAAAATTCCTGTGGATGGGATCGTGGAGGAGGGAGGCTCCTCCGTGGACGAATCCATGTTAACTGGAGAAAGTCTACCGGTGGACAAAACGGTTGGGGATCGTGTAACTGGCGCTACTCTGAACAAAAATGGTCGTCTCCTTATACGCGCGACTCAAGTGGGTGCTGACAGTGCGCTGTCCCGGATCATCCGTATCGTGGAACAGGCACAGGGAACGAAAGCTCCAATCCAGCGTGTTGCTGATTCGATTTCAGGGATTTTCGTTCCTGTAGTGATTAGCCTTGCTGTTGTTACCTTTGTATTTTCGTTGCTCTTCGGGAGCACGGGCGGCTTTAGTGAGGCTATAGAGAAAGCGATCGCTGTTCTGGTCATTGCCTGTCCATGCGCGCTTGGCTTAGCTACACCTACATCCATCATGGCTGGTTCGGGGCGTGCCGCCGAGTATGGCATCCTGTTCAAAGGTGGGGAGCACCTGGAGACTACGCAGCACATTCAGACAGTTATTCTTGATAAAACGGGCACAGTAACTAACGGAAAACCAATCATGACCGATGTTAGGACTGCTTCAAATTGGTCAACTGGCGAATTGTTGAAACGGGTTGGAATTGCTGAGTCGAGCTCTGAGCATCCACTTGCCCAAGCCATTATGGAGGGGATCAAAGAAAGAGGTATTAAAATCATGTTCAATCCGGAACAGTTCGAAAATATTCCGGGATATGGTGTACGAGCACGTGGCTACAGTCAAGATATTCTCGTTGGAACACGCCGTCTGCTTGCCGATGCTAAGGTGCAGGTTCCTGCAGAAGCATTGGCCCAAATGTCTGAGCTGGAAAGCCAAGGCAAAACCGTGATGCTTGTGGCGGTGGATGATGAGTGGGCTGGAATGGTCGCTGTCGCGGATACCGTGAAGGACACATCTGCCCATGCCGTTAGCCGGCTTCAAGCGATGGGAATCGATGTGGTATTAATGACTGGTGACAACGAGCGCACTGCTCGTGCTGTTGCCAGCCAGGTCGGAATCTCCAAAGTCATCGCTGGCATTCTTCCGGAGGAGAAAGCGGCGGAAGTGAAGAAACTACAGCAACTGGGACTTAAGGTAGCCATGGTAGGGGATGGGATCAATGATGCACCCGCTCTGGCTGTGTCTGATATTGGCATGGCCATTGGAACAGGCACCGACGTTGCCCTAGAGACAGCAGATGTTGCACTCATGCGGGGAGACCTGAACAGTATTGCTGACGCCATGGAGTTAAGCAAACGAACGATGAGGAATATCAAGCAAAATCTCTTTTGGGCACTCGCGTATAATGTGGTGGGTATTCCCATTGCTGCCATTGGCCTTCTGGCTCCTTGGCTGGCCGGTGCAGCGATGGCGTTTAGTTCCGTTTCAGTCGTGCTTAATTCCTTACGTCTTCAAAAAATGAAGCTTTGACTGTGATATTGAAGGATATTGAAGGAGAATATTTTAAGAAAAGCTTTCTAAAAGGGGATTAAAAAGATGAAGCATCGCTTTAAACCTGTAATCATTATTTTGATAATAATGGTAATTGTCAGTGGTTGTCAAAATACTTCACAGCAGCAAGAGGGAAAAAGAGAGGGTCTTGATGCTGATCAATCAGTTGAATCTTATCTCTCTTTTAAAGACTTTGACGGGCAGCTCGTTATACTTCAAGACAAACCTCAAAATATTGTTGTCTTAAACGATCAAGTTCTTCACTCATTTTATCAAGTTGGGGGTAAGGCTGTCGGTATAACGAATGCTTTTACCATTGATCCACCTGAAGAAGCGATTGATGTGCCGAAAGTAGGATTTATGCACGAGGTTAACATTGAAAAGGTGTTAGAATTAAAGCCTGATTTAGTGATTGGCCAGCGTTTCACACATGGTGATTTAAGGAAAATTTTTAAAGAGGCTAATATTCCTTTCGCAAATCTTAACACTCAATCTATTGAAGACATGAGACAAAACACACTGTTAATGGGGAAAATTACAGGTAATGAGAAAAAAGCTGAAAACCTTATAAAAGAGATGGACTCAGAAATCAATCAAGTGATTGATCAGATTCCAGAAGAGAAAGAGATGCCTACTTATGCCATAGTGACGGTTATGGGCGATGCTGTATTTGTTGAGCAGAGTTCTACAATAGCGGTAGATATCGCCAATCAGTTAAAGCTTCGTAATGTAACAGAATCGTTAGATGGAGAAATTATGGCAGGGTATATCCCGTTTAGTATGGAAGAGATGGTTAAGATTGACCCTGATTATCTGTTTATTCTTTCTCATACAACGAATGAGGAAGCTGAACAGATGGTCGAAAGCAATTATAAATCGAATCCTGCCTGGAACTCACTTTCAGCTGTTTCAAATGACCATATTTACTTTCTTCCAAAAGATAAATTTGTAATGGCTCCTGGTGTTGATGTAGTCGATTCATATAAATACATGGCAGATTTAGTCTATTCAAGTCAATCAAATTAACTATTGGAGCAATCTTTATGAATGAGAATAAAGGGTTTAGAAAAAAGATAAGCTGGAAGCTCTTCATTATTGGACTTTTTTTAATCCTGGCTATACTCAGTGTTATGATTAGTTTAGGTTTTGGAGCGGTTTCCGTGGACGTTCGGTCGATTTTAAGTATTTTATTTGGAGGCACAGATTCTGAATATTACACAATCATTTGGAATATTAGATTGCCGCGTACACTTGTAGCCGTGTTTGTGGGAATAAATTTAGCTCTTTCGGGTGCATTGTTGCAAGGGGTTATGCGTAACCCTATGGCTGATCCCCATATTATCGGTGTTTCCTCCGGTGCAGGTTTGTTTGGAACAACCATGTTGCTGGTCTTCCCTGCTTTTTCACATTTGTTGATTCCTATTGCATTTCTTGGAGCGTTGGCTTCAGCCTTGCTTATTTATTTGCTAGCCTGGGACAAGGGCGTTTCTCCTATGAGGATAATCCTTGCTGGAGTTGCTGCCTCCGCTTTTTTAAACTCCGGAGTATCGGCCCTGTATACGTTTTATAGCGATCGTATACAAGGGGCGGTTTCCTTTATGGTTGGAAACCTGTCCGCAAAAAGTTGGGGGCATGTAGAGATCATCGTTCCTTATAGCCTTATTGGGGTAACACTAGCTTTACTAAGCGCTCAACGAATGAACGTGCTATTACTGGGCGATGCTGAATCGAAATCGCTTGGACTTAACACGGAGGGTTATCGTTTATGGTTTATTGCTATAAGCGCGTTGCTTGCTGCCAGTGCAATAAGTATTGTTGGTCTTCTTGGTTTTGTTGGGTTAATTGTCCCTCATGCTGCCAGGCTTATCGTGGGAAATGATTATAGAATATTGTTGCCGGCTTCAGCGTTGCTGGGAGTGACAGTTCTGTGTTTATCTGACACCATTGGCCGTGTTGCCTTTGCACCAATTGAGCTGCCCGTTGGTATTATTATGGGTGTTATAGGTGCTCCATTTTTCTTATATTTGTTACGAAAGAAGAGAACGATATGACACTTGAGGCAAAGAATGTTCATATTGGATATCATGATAATGAGGTCATTTCAGCTTTAACTCTTCAGTTTGAAGCAGGGAAGATCCACAGTATTCTTGGACCAAATGGCTGCGGTAAAAGCACACTTTTAAAAGCGCTTGGAAAGCAGATTCAGACTACCGATGGAGAAATTTTATTTAAGAATAGTGAAATCAATAAATGGAGCAGGAAAGCTTTTGCTAGAGAGCTCGCTTTTTTAATGCAAGTCCATGAGAGTAATCCCGAGGTTACTGTTAGACAATTAATTGAATATGGCCGTTTCCCACATAAAAGGAAATTTGAACGATTAAATCAAGAAGATCAGGCAATTGTAGATCATGCCATCACACTTACTCATTTAGTGGATTTAACAGAGAGAACAGTTGATAGTTTGTCTGGAGGGGAGCGCCAGAGGGCATGGATCGCAATGGCACTAGCTCAGCAACCTGCTATTTTGTTACTAGATGAACCCACGTCCTATCTAGACATCCACCACCAACTTGAGATTATTGAACTGATTAAACAGTTAAATATCGAACAGGGCATCACAATCATCCTAGTCCTGCATGATATTAATCAAGCAGCAATGATTTCAGATCAAATAATTGTGCTTCAATCTGGACGACTTTATGACTGTGGCACTCCTCAAAATGTCATTACACAGAAAATGTTACGCGATGTTTTTAAAGTTGATGCTGAAATAAATGTATCTTCTGAAAATGAATCGATCTCTGTCTACAATTTTCATCTTCTTAAAGAATGAATACAAAACAACCTCTGATTTTTTTCAGAGGTTGTTTTATTGATGAAGGATATAGAGGAAAATGAAAAATTCGTAAAATGGTTGAATGAGCCATCATGATATGGAGTATTTTGTAATAAACAGTCAATAAAATGCAAAATATGGTTCTCTATTTTCCATAAATGTGTTATTCTGTTGATGATAGGCGATGATTTTGTTTGTTTGATTGATAAGGAAGGGAGGAGCGGATTCTCGAATCATTCAATCTGTATAAAGAGAGTAACTTCACTGCTTGTTGAAAAAAATATGATAAGCGGAGGTTGGGTTATGCTCACCAAAATGAAGAAATATGGCGTTTGCAGCTTAGCACTTGTATTGCTGGCTTCTGTAGTCTTTACCGGATGGAGTACCCGCGCATTAGCAGCTGATTTCAGGTCATTGCAGGCTTCGCAAATGGTGTCGGAGATGGGTGCAGGATGGAATTTGGGGAATCAGCTTGAAGCAACGGTAAACGGCATACCGAATGAGACAGCTTGGGGCAACCCTGTCGTTACCCCGGAGCTGATCAAAAAAGTGAAGGCTGCGGGCTTCAAGACGATTCGGATTCCTGTTTCCTATTTCAATCATATTGGAAGCGCTCCCAATTATACGATTAACGACGCATGGTTGAATCGAATCCAAACCGTGGTTGACTATGCTTACAATGAAGGCTTGTATGTCGTCATTAACATCCATGGCGATGGGTACAATTCCATGCCGGGTGGATGGTTGCTGGTGAATGGAGGCAATCAAGCTGCCATTAAGGAAAAGTATCAGCGGGTTTGGCAGCAGATTGCTACCAAGTTCAGCAACTATAATGAGCGTCTTATTTTCGAATCCATGAACGAAGTGTTTGATGGCAACTACGGCAATCCCAATCAGACATATTACGCTAATCTGAACGCCTATAATCAAATCTTCGTGGATACTGTCCGGAAGACCGGTGGTAATAACAATGCCAGATGGTTGCTCATTCCGGGCTGGAATACCAATATTGATTATACTGCAGGTAATTATGGCTTCGTTCTTCCGACAGATCAGTTCAGATCCTCAGCAATTCCTAGCTCGCAAAAGAGAATCATGATCTCGGCACACTATTACTCTCCTTGGGATTTTGCAGGTGAAGAATCCGGTACGATTACACAGTGGGGAGCAACAGCAACGAATCCTTCCAAAAAGTCTACTTGGGGACAAGAGGATTATCTGGATTCGCAATTCAAATCCATGCACGATAAGTTTGTAACTCAAGGCTATCCTGTTGTAATAGGTGAATTCGGCTCCATCGATAAAACGGCGTATGATTCAAGCAATCATGTATATCGTCAAGCCTATGCCAAAGCTGTGACAGCAGCCGCGAAGAAATACAAAATGGTTCCCGTTTATTGGGACAATGGACATAACGGTCAGCATGGTTTCGCTTTGTTTAACCGTTCAAACTATACTGTTACCCAGCAAGGCATCATTAATGCCATCATGCAAGGTATGCAATAAGCAAACATTGCGCCTAACCGGGCAAACGGCGTGTTCCTGTAAAAGAGAGGGACATGCCGTTTCATCTATCTGCGAAGATCAGGAGGTTGTTTTTATGCATATTTTAATTTTGGGTGCAACTGGACGAGTCGGGAGTCATATCGCTGCACACGCTCTTAAGGACAGACATCATGTGACTGCACTGGTTCGTCATCCGGAGAAAATCCGGGCCCATGATAGAAACTTAACGGTTATTCAAGGTGATGTGCTAAATCAAGGGGATATTGTGCGTGCAATCCACGGAGTTGATGTCGTAATTAGTGCGCTGAACACCGATGGAACAACAACGCTATCCGAAAGTATGCCGTTAATCATCGAAGCAATGCATAACGAAGGTATACAACGAATTATCACTGTAGGAACTGCCGGTATCCTGCAAAGCAGATCCTTCCCGAATGTTCTGCGATATCAATCCAGTGAATCTAGGCGTAAGTCAACCCGTGCAGCAGAAGAACAAGGAGAAACACTTGAAGAAGCCGCTATACGTGAGGTGAAAGAGGAAACGGGTTTAGAGGTGGAGCTAAATGGTATTTTTAGTGTTAGTGAAGCGTTTTTTGAAGATAGGAGCCATCATACGATTTTCTTTACCTTTAGAGGAAATATAGTGGGAGGAGAGATCAATATCTCATTTCCAGAAGAAATTGAGGAAGTTACGTGGATAGAAGCTCGCAGAGCAGAAAAATACATACATATACCGAGTGAGTTAATGGGATTAATAACTAGTAAGTCAACCGCACCATATATACTTAGAGGAACTATTAACCACAACACTTAATAAAGTTTATTGGTCGTCAGAATAACCCTCACGGAATTTCTCCGAAGCACAATATTTTTTAGTAGACAAAAAAGTCTCCCCTTACGGTAGCAGGTTATATTATTTCACCTGTCTACCGTAAGGGGAGCATATCACGTCCAGGTTGCTCCTTCTTTATTGAAAGCCCACTTATAGATTTCTATCCTGCAACTATATATTTAAAATTTATCCTGAATTTCTTTTAAAAACATATCGGCAGCAGCCGAAAAGACCTGATGCCTTTTCCAGACAATATTTAAGCCGGATTCAAGTCTTGGCTTCAGGGGTCTAAAGCAAAGGTTACTATCACTGGTCGTATTTACGATTTTATCAAGTGTAACTGCATACCCGATGCCCTCTTCCACCATAATGGCAACGTTATATGCAAGATTGTATGTTGCCACGATGTTTAATTTATCGAAATCTTTACCAAACCAATCCGTAAATTCATTTTTGGAAAATGTATTCTTTACCGCCTGTCGTGAACAGATGAGCGGAACATTTATTAAATCTGCTGCCTGGATGGACTTTTTGAAAGCGAGAGGACTGTCGTTTCTCATTACAACGCCCCAAATATCCTTGGCGGGAATATTGATATAATTGTATTTCGATAATGATTTCCAAAAAAATGTATTATATTAATATTTTTTCTTTTATTGATGTGATATGCCAGATAGTTGCCCAGAAATAAGTGATGATAAGCAGTCATAATGAAAACTTTGTTAGTCTCGTCAAGAATAAATCAGCATTAGATGCTGATAAAATTGGCTACATTCATTTCAAATCCTGTAGCAGGGAACAAATCGATTTGGACACTAACTGTATTTAGAACTATACCGTAAGCCTACCTGAGGCCTCAGGAAAACGATCGACATGGTGAATTTGATCTGTGTGGGCTCGGCACAATCATTGTGCCGAGCTATTTACTATCAATTAGCGATGGCTGCCATGTGCCCGTGATGTTAAGAAACTTTCAGAAACCAGGTACTCCAATCGGTGTCAACGCCCACGGGAGCATTTATATTAAACCTTCTGGATGCAAAAATGACTAACAATCAATGTGAAATAGAAAGATGGCTCGGTAACATAGGGCCAGAGTTGTAAAATCAGCACTTACAATATGATTCAACAAAAGTTCAGTTTTGTTGAAATGGATGAATAAGGCTTATATCATTGTAGCACCAGGTTGATAAGTTATTGAGCGAATCATGATTAGGCAAAGCAGTTATTCTTTCGAGAGCGAGATGCTTTTTTTAATTTTAGAACCGATATTAATTTTCATGTAATTACAGGACAAAAGTAGGAGCTAACTTAAAAAAGCAGGATTAATGAGTGATATATCTAACTTCACCCTAATGATATAATAATTCCCATCTTATTCATGTGAGTGTGAGATTGATGGGAAGAATATTAGTATCTCCAGATCATCTAATAGAAGTAGCTTCTTTTTTTTCAAAAAAACGCACGGAACTTGACCAAATTCTTAATCAATTAGATAAACAGATGTACTTTCTAGAAGGTGGATGGTCAGGTGTAACAAGAGAACGATTCTTTCAAGATTATCAAATAGCCAGACAGCTTATGAAAGTCACGTTAGATAGAATATCTTCTGTAGGGCAGGAACTTTCCTTTATTGCTCGAAACTTCTCACAAGCTGATGAAAGCTTGAATGGAGCGTTAGTTCTCAATGTTCCCGGTAGTGGAGTTCCAATCCCACAAGGACAACTGTTTAAAGATTTACAAAATGCTGGACTTGCAGTATTAAATGGATTAAAGACGGTTAATGGCCTCACCGATGAATTTTTTGATGGTGTAACAACAAGTGCAATTGAGAATGCAACTTTGGGAATAGCTCAAGTACCTGATACGAAAACCGACCATCCAATTGCCCGAAAACTTGGAGAATTTGTAGGAGACGGTGTAACTACGTTAGTTGGAGCAGCCGAAACAGTGGGGAGCGCCGGACTTGCTGGTTTATCACTTGCTGCAGATGGTACCGTTGTATTGGCGCCTGCTGGGATTATGGCAGGAGCAATTGCAGCGGCTGGTGCGGCCCATGGAAGCACCATGTTGGTAAGATCTGCACAAAATATGGGTTCTAACGCAAGTGATCTGGTACAAATGATTAAGAGTGGCGGGAAACCATCAAAAGAGACGATTACGTCTAATACAGGAAAAGAAATTGATGTCACGCCATCATCAAACCATATAAGTACGACGGATAACCCACACCCCGCCAAAGGTGAGCCAAACTCATCCGTAGACATTCTTGATAAAAACACCGGTGAAATTAAGACGAGAAGATATTATGATGAGAATGGACGAGCTACAAGGGATGTTGACTTTACTAATCATGGAAACCCAAAACAGCATCCTGAATGGCCACATGAGCACACATTTGAATGGACAGAAGACGGGAAATTCAAGCGTAAGTAAGGAGCTATTCCTGTAATGAAGTAATTTGAGCTTTGAACGAAAAAAGTGCCTCTAGTATACTGGGAAACGTTCCGTCCAAAGAACAAATCCCACATATGAGAGAGGCACTCAAGCAGAAACAGAATCAACGGATTACACGAATTACCGAAAAAACACTGGTCATCGGCGCAGACATCGCCAAGAAGGTTCACGTAGCTCGGGTCGTGGATTTTCGCGGAATTGAGCTTGGGAACGACTGCGTGTTTCACAACGATCAGCAAGGGTTAACCAAGCTGGTGACGTGGATGAAGGAGCTTGGCCAGATTCATGAGAAAACAGATATCTTGTTCGGCCTCGAGCCTACTGGACATTACGGGTTCCCGTTAGCGGCGTTTCTAAAAGAGCAAGGCATTCGGGTTGTCATGGTCAACCCACACCATGTTAACAAAAGCAAAGAGCTTGAAGACAATTCACAGACCAAGAGCGACTATAAAGATGCAAAGGTCATTGCCAATCTCATTAAAGACGGAAAGTATTCCGAGCCCCATCTACCGACCAAGGAGTATGCAGAGTTGCGCATTCTGATGAACTTTCGCGAGAAAATCATGGTGAGTTTGAATCAAGCGAAAACACGAATCACAGCTTGGCTGGACCGCTATTTCCCGGAATATTCACAGGTGTTCAAGGATTGGGAAGGAAAAGCGTCACAGATGGCCTTACGTCAGTTTCCGACTCCAGAAGAGATTGTCTCCTTAGGCGCCAGTGGCGTTCTTACGCACTGGAAGACGGAGATTAAACGTGGAGTTGGCATCAAAAGAGCGGAGCAACTGTATGCGGCTGCTACGGTTTCTATTGGCCTAACCGAAGGGCTCACGGCGGCTCGAATCGAGCTTACCGCCTTGCTGGATCAATACGACTTGTATTGCAAGCAGGAAGAAACCATGATGGCAAACGCCCTGCAAATTCTAGAGGACATCCCTGGAACTCAACAAATGCTGACCGTTGCAGGCTTTCTGGAAGTTGGTGATTTGAGTAACTACGACCATGGCCAGCAGGTTATTCGCTTGGCTGGACTGAATCTGACCGAGAATAGCTCCGGCATCCGAAAGGGAATGACCGGAATCAGTAAACGGGGGCGCTCTCGTCTCCGAGGCATCTTGTTTCGCGCCATACTGCCTATGGTGACGAAAAACAAAGAGTTTAAAGCACTACACGAGTATTATATTACACGCAAACAGAATCCGCTCAAGAAGAAGCAATCTATTATCGCCTTATAGTGGGAGGAGTTAAAATGGAATACAACGAGCTAGTAGAGCGTTTTGAAATGGGGGAAGAATTTCAACTTTATTATAAAGGTGTTAGCTACTGGATTAGTCAGAATGAAGAGGGTTATTACCTTACAAGAGAAGAAGATGGTTTTACACAATCATTTGAGTCTGCTGATCAATTGTTTGAATTGGGCAAAATTGATAATATAACAATCTTAGAAGCGTGGCCAAATATTGAGGTATAAGCATTAAAATTATTGAATTATCTTTTACTTGAATGATACACAATTAATGCAACATAGTATAGAGGGGACTCAGGATACTATTCTGGGTTCCTTTCATTTTCAATTGGTATAATGCGATTTCAGTACTAGCTTATTCACAAAACTCGTATTTTGTACATATGTCTGTATCGTAAGAAAACCGCCCCATTTACGGGACGGCTGGTTTTATCAGCTGTTCTTGTGTGCTTGGACAAGAACTATATCGTTAAAACTAAAAAGGTACGTATCCCGCGACTTCTTATGTGTGTTAGTTCTTGTCTTCCGACACAAGAACTTGTACCGATTGCCGAGTTAATACCTATTCTATTTCAGATTAACGGCTTCAAAAATTCAATTTTTTTACATATGTCTCGACTGTTTTTTGAAGCATCTTATGCTCAGGACTTATGCCGTTTACTTCCTCTTTTCATCCGCTTGCCCAAATTGTAGCAATAAACTGTATTAATCCCTAGCAAGGACAAGAGCGTTGTTCCATTGTAGAGTTCATACTGCCTTTTTCTCAATAAAAAACAGTTTCAGAGATTAATCAGCCAGATACCAATTCTCCGCTACCGCAAGCTGATGATTACCAAGCTGCACAGCATCATCGCCGCCTAAGCCGTGCAGGTGGAGCCGGAAGACGCCGCACGTTATGCAGGCTGCTCATTTAAGGAACAGCGCTCCCCGACGTTACACAACTATATGTGCCATTTTGACATGCGAAAGCATATTTCGCCATTCGGTCACAAGCCAAATGGAAGCGGTATCAGTCCGGTGGAGTTGGGGCGAGACCGCTTCTTTGTTTGTACCCGCGAGCGTTTTAAACCGAATGTCGCAAACGCCGGCTTTTCATATGAATTTGCCGGGACCAGTGGGCATGCTCACTGGCTTTTTTGGTTTTCACGGCTTCTTTAAAGCTTGACGTCCTTGACAAAATGCAGCAGCTCCTCGGACATTTTAGCAAGCTCCTGGGAGGCCGAGGTGATCTCCTCCATCGTCGCCAGTTGCTGCTCGGTTGCGGCAGACACGCTTATAGCGCCGGAAGACGTTTCTTCAGCCACTTCGGCAACCCCCTGCAGAGAGAGCGCCAGCTTGTTCGTTGCCTCGGACATTTGCTGCGATGCCTCGGATACCGACTCGATTTGCAGGCTCACGGAATTGACGGCCTGCTTGATGTTGGCGAAGGCTTCGCCAGCAACAGATACCGCGGCAATCCCGGCTTGCACAACCTCCGTCCCCTCTTGAACGGATTGGACAGTACGCTCGGTATCCGACTGAATGGAACGGACCAACATGGCGATTTGTTTGCTGGATTGCGTCGATTGCTCGGCCAGCTTGCGTACTTCCTCCGAAACGACGGCAAATCCGCGCCCGGCTTCCCCTGCGCGCGATGCTTCAATCGCCGCGTTAAGGGCGAGCAGGTTCGTCTGCTTGGCAATGCCTGCAATCACCTCTACGATTTTGCCGATTTCATCGGAGCGCGAGCCGAGAATGCTCACCTCTTCAGTAATGTTTTGCACGGTAGTTTGAATATTGCCCATTTGCTCGACAGCCGTTTGCACGGACACGCTTCCGTCTATCGCAGTCTGTGCCGCGATTCGCGATTTCTCGGCGACTTGAGAGGCGCTTGAAGCAATGCTGCCCGCTTCCACGGACATGTTGTTCACAAAAGCAACGCTTTCCTGAATCGCTCGAATCTGCTTCTCGGAGCCCTCGGCCACCTGCTCGATAATTTCGACCACCTGCTCGGTGGCTTTTGTTGTCTGGTCGGCTCCTGCGGTAAGCTGCTCGGATGACGCCGCGACCTGAAGGGCATTTTGCGATACTTGCTCAATCAGGTTACGCAAATTTTGCATCATCGTATTAAAGGAAGTGGCCAGCGTGCCCAGCTCATCACCATTTTTCACGTTCACGGCTTCGCTGGTCAGATCCCCATTTGCAATCAGCTCGGCGGCTTTCGTGATTCGCACAATGGGTTTGGTGATTAACCGGCTGATCACAAACGCAATAACGAAGCCCAAAATAATCGTAGTGACCGAAATAATGATGATCGTCAGCCTCGTTTTGAGTATATGGTCCGAGATCAACGCCATATCCTGTTTTAAAGCTTCTTCCTGAAGCTTGATGTAACGGTCAGCCGTTTCCATGAACTTTTTGATGATTGGTTCGTTTTTGGCGGCGACACGAATATAGTCTTCTACTTTATTCAGTTTTTTGAACTCGATCATTTCCTCGGCGTTGCTCGAATAGTTTTGCTGAAGCAAATCGAGCCCTTGCAAAAGCAGCCAGTCATCGGCATTGGTTGTTACGGCCTGAATCTGTTTGCTCACCGCGTTGTAGCTGCGTACGGCATCACGATATGCGTCTATTTCCGATTCGTCATTCATCAGGAGGAAGTTGGTGATGCTAAGGTTTTCATTTTTGATCGAAAGGCTTAAATCCTTAACCTGACTGACCACGTCAGCGCGTTCCTTCAGCAATTTCTGGTACTTTTCATTAATCGAATCAAGCTCGACATAGTTAAGTGACGCGACAGTTGCGAGCAATAAGAGGACGGATAGGAAGCCGCCATAGAGCTTTTTGCCAATGGTTAGTTTCATCGTTTAGTGTCCTTTCGGCCTAAGAAGCGGCATCTGCGAAAATTTCGTTCGCGCCGTCCCGGAATTGTTTTGCAGATTCCTCTGGCGTCATTTGCCCAAGCAGCATCTTGTTTCTGATTTTGCTAAACAACGTACTGATACTGCTGGACACCAGTGGAACAGGAGGGTCGATCGGACTTGAGTTTTTCTCGACATGCTCCATGTAGACATACTGCTCTCTGTCGCTTCCCTTCATTTGGTCCAGCAAATGCTCACGTACTTTGGCTGTGGCCGGAACACCGCGTTCGCCCAATAAGATTTCGTTCGCTTCAATATCATTAATGAAAAAATCAATAAACAGAGCAGCTTCCTCGGATTGCTTGGTATAGGAAGAGACAGAAAAATACATCGATGGCTTGACGTAGTTTCCTTCGGGGCCGCCCTTAAGCGCCGGGAATGGCAGGAGCTTCATGGCTGTGCCCGACAAGCTGCTGTAAGAACCGACGTTGTTGCTCGTGATTGTGTGGAAAGCGGCTCGCTTGTTGGTGATCAGCGCATCCTTATCGGAGGACAAGGCATTGAGCACATCGGGACTCGCCATCAGCCCCTCATCAATGAGCATTTTCTCCATCTTGAAGAAGTCGGATAAATATTCATCCTTGTCATAACCCAGTCCTTTGCCGTCAGCCGCATAGTAGCTGTCTCCATGTTGCCTAAGATAATAGGCGAAGTCTAGCGCACCAGAACCGATCGGTATAAAATCCGGCTGATTGATTTGTTCTTTGAGCTCCCTCGCTGTCTGAATGAGGTCCTCGTACGTATATCCAGCCGATAGCGTTGGAACGCCCGTCTGCTCGAATATTTCGGGATTGTACATGACGGATTGGGCATTCACGCCAGTAACGATGCCGTAGAGCTTTTCGTCAAACGTGCCCGCCGCGCGTGAACTGTCATCCAAATCGGAAACATCAAGCTTCCCGGAGGCAACCAGATCATCCAGCGGCATAATCAGCTTGCGTTTAATATATTCGTTGATATATTTGTAGTCCATCTGGATAACATCCGGAAAATCCTGATCGGCTGCTTTCATTGCAAGCAGCACCCAATAGTCGCCGTTCGGCGCGTCCGTTGGTTCGACTTTAATGTTTGGATATTTTTTCTCGAATAATTCAATCACCTTCATTGTTCTTTCGTTCCGTCCATCATTGCCCCACCAGGCCACTTTAAGCACTTTTTGACCCTTTGCTGCACCTTCGGCTTGTGGCTGTACGGCAGCTGTTTGACTGGTGCAGCCGGTACCGATCAAAGCCAGGATGATGAGAGTCAGGATAACACCCCGGATGTCTAATGCTGTCTTCACTTATTTCCCCCCTGTGGTCTTTGAAGACCTGTATGAATAACTTCTAACTAATTTATCGGATTTACAAATGTTTTAATTAGAGCACATATATAAAATTCGAAATGGGTGATTTTACGTTGTTAAAAGAATTTAATGCGCTTATATAGAGAAATATAGTTTCGCGAATGTAAACGGTTGCCTGTGTTATCTGATGCCAATCCATTTATCGTTGACTCGTCCCTGCGAAAAAAAATTATATCAGATATAGCAAATTTTAAAAGGGCGTCCCTGAGCCATTTTTAATGACTTTTGGGACACCCCCTAACTTCAAGTGAAACCAGTATAAAAGCAAAGCTTATCAAAAACATCGGAAAAACTCCTATTTCAAGTTTATTCTTTGGTACTTGGTAAGTCTAACAAGGCAATTAATTAAAATCTTGCATTAAGTCATCAATCACTGCTTTTACAGTTCTAATCTCTTTAATTGGGGTAATTCCTGTGCCGACAGTAATATAGCCATCCACTATGTTACCCTCTAGCATACCGATACGCAGACCACTTGCTCCGCCCATTGCTTTTGCTATATCTTCACGACTTGCACCATTTTCATCCATTTCCACCAGCTTGTTCGATAAATTTGTAGGTAAAGAACGGTAGTAGGCTGGTAATGTACGAAACATTTGTAAGTCTTCTGCTGTGGCATCTTCTCCTTTTATAAACTGATTTTTTAATATTACTTCGTATATTTATTTACAGGGTAAGGTAAGCCTAGATTCCCACGAAGTGTGTCGTCCTCATATTCCTTGCGGAATATGCCTTTATCTTGCAAGATGGGAACCACCCATCGGATGAAGTCCTCAAATCCTGCTGGATGATCTTGTCTTATAAGCAAGATATCCATGACGCCTTCTCGATACCAATGTTCTATTTGTTCCGCAACATGCTCCGCCGATCCTATCAACCCAGGTTTAGGCATTCGATAACCTTTAGGCATCCATGATTCGATTTCCCTTAGCCTTTCCAGGGCTTCTTTTTCCGTTTCACCAACGATGGGGTTGTGAGAAGGCATCATCAGTAGGTCATGTGGTGAACGGCCTTGATTTTTCACTTTGCGTTTAAGTTCAGCAGTGAATGCCTTGAGATATTCAAAATCATGCCCAGGCGCCATGATGACTTCGGCATGGTGCGCAGCAATATCCATGAATTCCGGGGAAGTACCAGCTTGAAAGACGACTGGTCTCCCTTGTCTGGATCGACTAATATTTAAGGGTCCCTCTACTGAAAAGTAATTCCCTGTATAATGTAGCGGATGCATCTTACTCGGGTCATAAAATACCCCACGTTCTTTATCACGTATAAAGGCATCGTCTTCATACGAATCCCAGAGGCCTTCAACAATCTCTAGAAACTCTTTTTTCATGGGATAAAGATCTGCTTTCCTTAAATGAGAGCGACTGTAATTGGCTAATCCTCCTGGATTCGAGGTGATCGCATTCCACCCTGCTCTGCCTTTGCTGATCTTGTCGAGTGAGGCAATCTGCCTGGCAACCGTAAATGGGTCAGCATATGAAGTCGCTATCGTTGCGGCCAAGCCAATGGAGTGAGTTACCATACTCAGTGCAGACAAAATGGATACACCCTCAAACATACTTAGATAGTGCGGAATCATACCATGTCCAATATGACTTACGTCTGCCAAAAAGATGAGATCGAACTTTCCCTGTTCAAGTTGTATGGCTTTCTGCACGTAATACTCAATATTTTCACTGGCATCTGCTGGAATAGCGGGATGTCTCCAACCCGTGTAATTCCAACCCACGCCATCAATAATTCCTCCTAATTTAAGCTTTCTTTCTTCCATGGTTGAAATATCTCCTTTGTACGAGTTCACTTATTCCCTTGTGATAAACCTAATTCTTGTGCCAATAATTCATGACCTCTCTTTCGGCTTTCTTGATTAGGATAAAAGTCTGCAATCATGATTTCATCCACCAAACTTGCTTTCGCAAGTTGTTGAAGTTGCTCAGCAACCTGTCCAACACTTCCAATCACAAAGCGATCTTTATTACGTTCCCTAGCCAACTCTTCATGAGGCGTGTATCTGTGATTTTTGGCTTCTTCTGGTGTAGGAAAAGTAAGATTTCTCGTCCCTGTACTGATCTGTGCCCACATTAACTCCGCCGGCCCTGCGATATATTTAGCCTCTTCTTCCGTCTCGGCTGTAATAACGATCGTCGCTAACATACTTTGCGGCTCATTTAAATAGGTCGAAGGTTTAAAATTCGAACGGTAAGCTCTCAACACAGGAATAGCCAATTGCGGTGCCAAATGTGCAGCAAATACCAACCCTAATCCTTTCTCCAAAGCAAAATGTAATCCCCCCTCGCTAGATCCCAGCATAAACATATCCGGAACCATTGATTTATCTCCCGGAGGGTTGATGTGACTAAACGGATGGTTTTCTTTGAAGTTACGGGCAAAGAAGGCAAGCAGATTATCTAATTGCTCTGGAAAATCATTCACCTCCATTAATGCCTGGGATCTTAATAATGCCCACATGGTTCTGCCATCCGTACCTGATGCTCGGCCAATCCCGAGGTCAACACGCCCTGGATACAATCCTTCGAGAAGCGTAAAGTTCTCCATCACTTTCAAGGGACTGTGATTAGGCAACATGATGCCACCTGAACCTACTCGAATGCTTTTGGTGTGAGCTGCTGCATGCAGGCTTAGCAAGTCTGGTGAAGTACTCATCGAGTTTGTCGTGTTATGGTGTTCTGCAAACCAATACCTGTTGAACCCCCACTGTTCTGCTAATTGAACCATTTCCGTCACGTTTTGGAGACTTTCCGTAGCCTCGGTTCCGTTATAGATATGAACAAATTCCAAAATCGAAAGCTTTAGTTCACTTACTGTATTCACATCAGTTACTCCTCTACTATGTTATATTTATTATTTAGCTTGCTAACTATAGGATTAAAAAATATAATGATTACTTAGCCTGCTAATTATAAAACCAAAATAAGTTTATTATTCTTTTACATTTTAGGTAAAATAAAATGATTTTGTTTTGGTTGTTGAGCCAATCATAAGTGCATTCAATTCGTTTGCAAAGAGGGCACTTTAAATGAACATAGTACATCTTTTTGTACCTATAGATTAGGAGTGATATGAATGAGGGTTTGCAATGAAGGTTTTGAACAAGAGTTCATAGATGAAAAAAGTGATATGTACGCGATAGCTTTTACACAGAATGTTCTTTCCGGACGGTGGAAGTATTTTATATTATGGTTTTTAAAAGGTGAAACACGTCGTTATTCGGATATCAAAAAATTCCTTGGAGGTCTATCTCAAGGCTCTCTTACCAAGCAGCTAAAGGAATTAGAGAATGATGGCGTTATTCAACGTGATGTTTATCCAGAGGTTCCTCCACGAGTCGAGTATTCGTTAACAGACAAGGGAATGAAGTTACTACCGATCCTTGAAAAGATGGAGGATTTCGGTAAAGAATACGGCGTGAAACCTGAAATCAATGAAGTTTAGAATAAGAAGAGATCATTTCATGTGCAGGTTCTCTGCAGATGGGACAGCTCTCTTTCCAACCCAGGCGTTCGAACCAGCTTCACGATCAAATCGGCAACGCTTTTGCGGGATACTTCCCGACCTTTGAAAGGTTCACCCTTATGAGTGATTTCATAGTCAATCTCATTCTTATTGGTGAACCAGCCCGGTCTAATTATGATGTAATCCAGATCAGAGGCTTCAATGACTTCGGCAGATTTTCGATAGGGGTCCAAGATCGGACTTATTGAACTCTCCTCATTAATGAATGGTCGTTATTCCAGTACCGTCGGTTGTGACGTTGGCGTCCAGATGTTCTGCGCGCCAATGGGAAGGCGTATCCCCCTCCCATTGGCGAAAAGCCCGAAAAAACGAATTCTGATCTTCATATCCAAGCAGGAATGCAACTTCTTTCAAATCCAGCTTAGGATCCGCCAAATATTCAAGAGCACTCTCTCGCCTGGTGTCAGTCAGCAATTGTTTAAAACTCGTGCCTTCGTCCGTCAGACGGCGCTGCAAGGTACGCTCGCTCATTCCAAGCTCGCTTGCAATGACACGCATGTCGGGCCGGCCCGAAGCAAGATTCTGCTTTAGAATCCATTTCACCGTTTCCGTAATGGAACTGCTGCTGAACTTCTGCTCCAGTGACCGATCGAGCACGGGAGTGAGAATTTCCAAAAGCTCTTCGTTGTATGAGATAAACGGGCGGTCGAGATCGCTTCGGCGAAGGATCAATCGACTTCGCTCTGATCCAACCCGAACGCTGCAGCCGAAGAACGCTTCAAGGGCTTGAACGTTTCCCATGGGGCGAGAAAGTACTACAGCGTGTGCGTTCAAGGGCTTACCGGATCCGCGGCGCCCTAGCTCCACCAACGAAGCTAATGACACCCCGATAAGCATCGGCGGTTCAGGTCGTTCGGAAAAAAGCCACGACAATTCAATAGTACATAACTCGCCTTCCTCGACGATAAGAATCCGTTCGGGAGCGCACAATTGTTTGTACCTTGCCATTCGGTTCAATGCATCGCGATAGTCACGCGCATGATAGGGAGCCATGACACTCGGTGGCAATTGCGCATTTTCGAAATTTGTTGAAAGTTTTATGGTGCTCTCGGCTGGATCCTCTACAATATCGGAGAACGCTTGCCAAAGCGCAAAATATTGGTCCGTTGTAATGAAAGTCTGATCATTCACGATGGTGAGCGGCAGACCCGCTTTACGGACCACATCACTAGGCGCAATATTCAAGTAATGTAAACCCAGCCAAAATCCCTTAGGAATTTTAATACGATCAACGGAGTGTATCTGCATCCCTCATTCGCCTCCTTACGTTTTCCAATCATGAAATATAGTGAAGCTGCCGTTACTCTTGGCAGCTTCATCTAAGTTACTTATGTTTCGTTCCATCGTTACGAGTTTATAGCCTGTCTGTCTTGCCAAGCGAAGGTCGAGGTTCTTTTAGCGATCAACCACTTTCCGTTTTCACAAACGTATTCATCGCGATAATAAACGCCGCTGGTCGTTTTCATTTTTTTATCATCTTCTACGGAAATAAGATCAACCAGACAGTAAAGGGTACCCTCTGCCTTATTTCCATTTATCGACACTTGATGTTGACCATTAAAATGGTACACCGTTTCGAAATTGCTTAGAAAAGCTTCGAAGGCATCTCCCATTTCCTTGGTCCCCTTCAAACTCGAAACCAACTGATCACTCAAGTAGGACTCAACGGTTGCGTCTGCGGTAAAAAGCAATACTTGCTTGCGAATATCTTTCATTTGTAATTTGCAACAATATAAAATCATGCTTCAAGCCAGCGGCTTTACCAGCATTTCAATAGAGCCAAAGGATGAATCCAGAGCTGACATCGATCAATATATCATTTCCGCTGTAATTAAAGCCACTAAACCATAAGTTATGAGAAGCTTAAACGCATGGCAAATGAATCACCGTCTTTATTTTGGCACCTTCGTCGTCGATCCCCGAACGATCAGCTCCGGCTTCAGGACCATGTTCCGCGCAGGCTGGCGTTCCTCCTTCAGCTCTTCAATCAGCAGGTCAACTGCATGACGTCCCAGCTCTTCGATCGGCTGTGCAATCGTCGTCAGCGGCGGGCTGGTTACGGAGGCGAGAATCGTGTTGTCGAAGCCAATGACAGACAACTCCTCCGGCACCCGCAGGTTCAGTTCCTTAGCTGCCTGTAATGCGCCGATGGCCTGAATGTCGTTGCAGCAGAACAGCGCGGTGGGCTGATCGGACTGTCCAAGCAGCTCCAGCACCGCTGCTTTGGCAGCATTCAGCTCTGCCGTCGCTTCCCTGATCTGCTTCGCTTCCAGTGTGTGCCCCGCCTTCTCCAGAACTTCGCGGAAGCCGCGCAAACGTTCTTGACTGCTGCTTACTCTCGCGGGCTCCGATAACACCGCCACACGTGTATGTCCAAGCTCCAACAGGTGCTGCGCCGCCAGTGCACCACCCAGTCGGTCATCAGTGACAACCGTATGGATAGCCAATGAAGGCATATGACGGGCGACCAGCGCTACGGGGATGGACTGCTGCAGAAGCGGTGCCAGGATCTCGGAATTGCTAATGCCTGTTCCAATCATCATGCCGTCGACTTTTTTTTGCTGAAGCAGGTTCAGGTAACGCTCTACCCGCTCATCCTTGTTGTCGGTGCTGCAGATCACGACACTGTAGCCCAACTGCCTGCTCCGGTCCTCCACCGCGCGGGCAAGCTCGGCGAAATACGGATTGGAGATGTCCGGCACGAGCAGCCCAAGCGTATACGTCTGCTTGCCTGTCAGGGCAGCGGCGATAGCGCTGGGCTGATAGTTAAGGCGCTCCATGATTTCCATAATCTCGGCACGCCGCTTGTCGCTGATTTTGCCTTTGCCGTTAATGACCTGAGAGACGGTAGCAATGGACACTCCCGCCTCCCGTGCAATATCGTAAATGGTTGCTTTCATTGTGACTCCCCGTTTGTATTCGTTTATTTCTCATTATGCAGGCGGATACCGCCATAAGCAACCTGATGCAAAGCGGCGGCTCGACCGCAGATGGAAACGAAGAAGGCTTAGCTGGGCTTCATCAGCCAGTCATGGTCCGGGTCATTCCGGAATTTCCAGGTTCGCGTTGGTCCGGCCATCACGTTTAGATAGTAGACCTCATAGCCCGGAGGAGCACCTACCGGGTGGTATCCGCAAGGTACTAGTACAACTTCCCCATTGTTCACCGCAAGAGTCTCATCCACGGAGCGGTCATCGGTATATACGCGCTGAATCGCAAACCCCTGCTCGGGCTCTACACGAAAATAATAGGTTTCCTCCAGTAAGGATTCGTCCGGCAGCGCATCCCGATCATGCTTGTGCGGAGGGTAGCTGGACCAATGTCCATCCGGCGTGAATACCTCTACGACAAGCAAGCTGTCTGCTTCCTTTTGCTCCGGTAAAATGTTGTGGATCTGCCGCTCCAGATTGCCGTACCCGCGTATTTCCACTCCAACGTCCCCCGGCGCAATCAATCGCGCCGGATAGGTGTCCTTGCCCGGTGCCGCACAGATGGCCAGCTCTACGTCTGTCAGTGCCGTAATTTCCACCCGATCCGAGCTTGGAACATACACCGAGTACGGCGGGATTTTTTCGAAAACGCTCATTCTCTTCCCTATATTGTTCCATGTCTGATTCATGGTCGCGACATTCGCCAAACCGCTGAGCAGCACAATGCAGAGCTCCTGCTCACCGCTCTCGCGTGTCAGCGTTTGCCCCTCCGTCAGCTTTGCCACCTGAAACCCGACATAGCTCCACCCCGCAGACTCTGGGGTTACCGTGAGCACCGTTCCATCTTCATCCGGCGTCAACTTAGGTTTGATGATGTATTCTGACATCGTTCTCTTCACTCCCTTCCCTTGGTGATTCTGCAGCCGTTTGTGATCCACTTGCCATCCCTGGTACCTCGCTCAGCTTCACGGGTCTTCCCTGCTGCAACGACTTGCGGGCTGCCAATGCAATGCGCTCCGCCTGTATGGCATCATAGCCGCTCACCATCACAGGGGTATCCTTCAGAATGGACTCGATAAACAGGGCCGTTTCCTGCACATACGCCTCATTGTAGCGTTCCAGGAAAAAGTGCAGCGGCTTATCACGCATCAGGCCTGCCGACGTGCTGATTTCAGCCGTGTTCGGATGGTCGTTGGCGGCCGCAGCGCTTCCGAGTGACCCGAACACTTCCACACGCTGATCATATCCATACACCGCCTGACGGCTGTTATCGATGACACCAACCGCTCCGTTCTCAAAGCTCAGGGTAACAATTGCTGTATCCACATCCCCGTGCTCCGCAAATACAGGATGAATCAGCACATTACCCAGGGCATACACCTCTTTCACCTCACTTCCTGTCAGATAGCGGGCCATATCGAAATCGTGAATCATCATGTCCATGAATATCCCGCCCGACACCCTGATGTACTCTGCCGAAGGCGGACTGGGATCACGTGACGTGATTCTGATAATATGCGGCTCACCGATCGTGCCCGTCTGCACATGCTCACGTATCCGTCTAAAATTATGGTCGAACCTGCGGTTGAACCCGATTTGCAGCTTTACACCCGCCTTCTGTACCGCAGTCACAGCAGCCTGCGTCTGCTGAAGGTCCATGCTGACAGGCTTCTCACAAAAAATATGCTTGCCCGCCCGCGCTGCCTGCTCGATCAGAGGCACGTGAGTGTCGGTGGAGGAGCAGATCAGCACTGCGTCCACCTCAGGCATCGCGATCAGCTTGCTGCTGTCGGTTGTAACGACCGCAATGCCGCGTCTCTCTGCCCAGCTCTCCAGCTCCGCTCCAGCGAACAAATCACTGATGCCCACAATTTCGGCATGCGGATTGCGCAGCAGATTGTCAGCATGGATCTTGCCAATTCGCCCAGCCCCGATAATTCCGATTTTTACTTTGTCCTTCTCCATTCGGTTATCCTCCCCGTATGCATCTGCACTGCGCTCGCTTCGCTGCAAGACTACCAGCGGGCCGTTATCATTTTTTTGCGTGTATAGAACTCAACTCCATCCATACCATTGGCATGCAGGTCGCCGTAGAAGGACTTCTTCCAGCCGGAGAATGGGAAAAACGCCATCGGCGCAGGGACGCCCAGATTAATGCCCAGCATACCCGCATCCATCGTTTCGCGGAACTGCCTCATACTTGCTCCGCTCCGGGTGAACAGACACGCCCCGTTGGCAAAATCCGAGCGGTTGGCCAGCTCCACCGCTTCCTCAAGCGTAGCCACCCTCGCTATCGAGAGCACAGGCGCAAAGATTTCTTCCCGCCAAATCTTCATGCCGCTCTCCACTCTATCAAAGATAGTTGGTCCAATAAAATAGCCGGACTGATCTGCTGCCTTATCCTTCCGGCCATCCCGGATCAGGGCGGCTCCCTCCTGCTCCCCGGACTCAATATAACCGATCGTACGCTCCTTGTGTGGGCCACGGATGACTGGGCCAAGGAAGACTCCTTCGTCCATGCCGTCTCCTATCGTAATTAGGTCAGCGGACTCCACCAGCTTCTGCACAAGGGTATCCGCGATGTCGCCAACGGCAACAACGACCGAGCAGGCCATGCAGCGTTCCCCAGCCGAACCGAAGGCGGCACCCGTGATTTCCTTCACAGCCAGGTCAAGATCGGCGTCAGGCATGACGATGGAATGGTTTTTAGCGCCGGCAAGTGCCTGCACCCGTTTGCCATGCGCAGCGGCGGTGGTGTAGACATATTCGGCTACAGGCTGTGAGCCGACAAAAGAGATGGCTTGAAAATCCTGGTGTTCAAGCAGTCCGTTCACGACGTCATGCGCCCCGTGAACGATGTTCAGCACGCCGTCCGGCAGCCCTGCTTCCTGAAACAGCTCCGCCAGGCGGCACGCCAGCAGCGGTGTACGCTCGGACGGCTTCAGAATAAAAGTGTTGCCGCACGCAATCGCCAGCGGGAACATCCAGCACGGTACCATCATCGGGAAGTTGAAGGGGGTAATGCCTCCCACAACGCCAATCGGGTACCGGTACATGCCCGATTCGAGCCCTGTGGCGATGTCGGGCAATTGCTTGCCCATCATGAGATTCGGGGCGCCTGCCGCAAATTCAACGCATTCGATGCCCCGCTGCACCTCGCCGTAGGCTTCGTTATAGCTTTTGCCGTTCTCCAGTGTCACCAGCCGCGCCAGCTCCTCCCAATGCTCGACCAGCAGCTGCTGGTAACGGAATAAAATCCGCGCACGCCGCGGAACCGGTGTGCGGCTCCAGGGAGCAAAGGCCTCCTTGGCCGTGCGCACGGCCAGATCAAGATCCGCCCGCTCAGACAACGGCACGTAAGCAATGACCTCCTCCGTCGCTGGATTCACGACCGGCTCGGTGCGGTTGCCCGCCGGGGTGACCCAGGCACCTCCGATCCAATTTTGTACGTTAGTAATCTCCGTCTGCTCCGTTAATGCTTCTTTTCCCATTATCCTGTCTCCTTTGCACCTTCGTCCTATGACACTGTGATCTCTCCCCGATTGCAGCGTTCGATATAATCGTTTACCTGTTCCACCGTCGGCATCGCATCCGAGCAGCTGTGGCTGGAGATGACGATACATGCGGCCGCACTGCCATAGCCCATGCTCTGTTCAATCGGCCATCCCTGCATCAGACCGTACAGGAATCCGGCTGCGTAGGAGTCGCCTGCCCCGAACGTCTTGACCACCTGTGCCGGATAGCTCTCCGCACGATGGGACAGTCCTTCGCGGGTGTACGCGATGGAGCCCTGCTTGCCATGCTTGATCACAACGATTTTCGCCGCAAAATCAAACCACTTCTGCGCCGTCAACGAATCGCTGTGCTCCGGATTAGGATCAAACGTCTCCATCATGTCGAATTCCTCGCGCGTACCCAGAATGATATCGCATTTCTCGGCAGCAAGGTTGTAATACACCGCCGTCTCCTCCGGTGACGTCCATGTATAGGGACGATAGTCAAGGTCAAACACAATCACGACTCCATGCCGCTTGGCATAGGTCAGTGCCTGAAATACCGCCTCCCGGGATGGACTCTGTGCCAAGGCCGTCCCCGAAATCAGCAGCACCCTGGAATCGGCAATCAGTTGCTCCTGCACCTCGTGTGACTGCAGCTTCAGATCAGCGACATGGTCACGGTACATGAGGATGCTGCAATCGGTTGGACTTTTGATCTCGGTAAAAGCCAGCCCGGTCACTGCCCCGGTATCATCTGTCACGACATTGGACGTGTCGATGCCGTTGTTCTCCAGATAACGATGGATGAATCTGCCCATCTGATCATTCGCGATTTTGCCAATGAAGGCCGTCTTCATGCCCAGCCGGGACATGCCGATGGTGATGTTGGCCGGAGAGCCGCCAACGTATTTCGTGAATGTCATCGTCTCTTCCATCGGACGGTTGATCTCATTGGCATTCAGGTCGATGCACAGCCGCCCGATCGCCGTGAAATCCAGCCTCCTGGAAGCAGGAAAGGATACATAGCTCATGCCTGGGGACTCCTTTCTGTACTGGACTGCTGCTGAATCAGGGAATTAAGATATTCCAGGGAACGGCTCGCATACGCATAAGGATTATGGATTGCCGGGTCCTGCTCTCCTTCGAGCATCGCCCAGCCGTCATAACCTCTGGTGATCAGCTCCTGCAGGATCGGGCCAAAGTCAATGCAGCCATCTCCAGGCACCGTAAATACCCCTTTGCGAATACAGCCGACAAAATCGCTCTGCTCGGCGCGCGCCTCCTCCAGTACATGTGGACGGACATCCTTGAGGTGGATGTATGCGATCCGGTCATAATGCTTGCGCAGCACCTCAAGCGGATCGGCACCGCCATAGTAGGCATGGCCCGTATCATACAGCAGATACACCAGATTAGGGTCAGTTAGCTCCATCAGCCTGTCGATCTCCTCCGGTTGCTCCACCACCGTGCCACCATGATGATGGTAGGTCAGCTTCAGCCCATGCTCACGGGCAATCGCTCCTGCCGCATTCAGCCCTTCCGCCAGGCTACTCCATTCCTGCTCGCCCAGCCTCAGCACTTCTTTTTCATGCGGTGTTCTCCGTGGATCAAAATGCAGGGAGCCCCCTACCTCAGCCGTGCTGATCACCACACTTCCCATGGACTGCAGAAATTCGGCATGGCGGCGATAGCTGTCCAGCTCGGACTGCCGGTAGGCCGGATCGGAGAACAGCATCGATTTCCACTGGGAGACCAGACTAATACCGCGCTGGCTCAGCTCTTTTCTCAGAACCTCCGGATCTGTTGGAAATTTACGCCCCATTTCCGTGCCCGTCAGTCCAAGACGCTGAATATCATCCAGAATCTGTTCACACGTCGTATCTTCACCGTGCTCCTTCACATCCTCGCCAACCCAATTGATTGGATGAATGCCGAGCCGGAACGGCAGCTTGCTCATAGCTTCACGTCTCCTTTGTGATTCGATTTAGACGAGCCTTGCTTTAGCGCGATGCTCCTGCATGACACCATGAGACTGAACGACTCTTTCCGCGGTGGACACTTCGGGAACACCCACGTTCCACCACGACTCATAGCCGCCGGTATTGGTGCCGGGAACGACCGGGATTTCAATCAGCGTGGTTACGGTTTCAGTTTGTGCCGCTCGGAGCGCCTGCTCCAGTTCCTTGGCGGTCTCCACCCGGTAGCCCTTGGTCCCCAGGCTGCGGGCATGGGCGGCAAAATCCATCCGCATATACTCCCCAGTCAAGCGGCCCGTGTCTGCTTCCCGGTAGCGAAATTCATTGCCGAACCCGTCACTACCGTGTTCCCGCTGCAAATTGTGAATGCACTGGAAGCCATTGTTGTTGAATAGCAATATCGTGATTTTGCGCTGCTCCTGCAGGCTGGTAACCAGCTCGGAATGCAGCATCAGGTAGCTGCCATCACCCACCATGGCGTACACCTCGCGCTCCGGCTCGGCCAACGCCGCTCCCAGCGCTCCGCTCACTTCATAACCCATACAGGAGAACCCGTATTCCATGTGATACGTCTTTGGCTCCGCAGACCGCCACAAACGGTGTAAATCACCGGGCAGGCTGCCTGCCGCGCACACGATCACCGAGGATGGCGCAATCGTCCGGTTGATGACACCAATCGCAGCAGTCTGTGCCAGCCCCGCCTCATGTCCAAGCCCGTACAGCCGCTCCACTTCAGCATTCCACGCCTGACGCAGCGCGGCAATTTCGGAATCCTCGTATCCGCTGTAGTACTGGCGCTGCTGCAGGACCGCCTGCAGGGCCTGCATACCTTCCCGCGCATCGGCCAGAATGGCCTCTCCACCTAGCTTCGCGGCATCCATACCGTTTAGATTGATATTGACGAACGCTACATCTGGATGCTGAAAAGCAGACCTGGACGATGTCGTAAAATCCGAAAACCTTGTACCGACACCGATGACGACATCCGCTTCCCTGGCCAGCCTGTTGGCGGCCAGAGAGCCAGTTACGCCGATGGCCCCCACATTGAGCGGGTGGTCCCACGGCAGAGCGCTCTTGCCTGCCTGTGTCTCGGCGACCGGAATGCCAAATGCCTCGGCGAAGGCAGCAAGCTGCGTGGACGCCTCGGAATAGAGCACGCCACCCCCTGCGATCAGCAGCGGCCTGCGACCACGGGCGATCTGCTCAGCCGCCCGTGCCAGCGCGGACTGAACCGGAGGGCGGCGGTCCAGGTAATGCACTCGCCGTGCGAAGAACGCCGCAGGGTAATCATACGCCTCAGCCTGCACATCCTGCGGCAGCGCCAGCGTCACTGCCCCGGTCTCCGCCGGATCGGTCAGCACCCGCATAGCGTTGGTGACAGCCGACATCAACTGCTCGGGGCGCACGATGCGATCCCAATATTTGCTGACGGTCTTAAACGGATCGGTGGCAGAGATCGTATAGTCGCTGCCCACCTCAAGCTGCTGCAGCACCGGGTCCGGCTCGCGTGAGGCAAAATTGTCACCAGGCAGCAGCAGCACGGGAATCCGGTTGACCGTCGCGGTAGCCGCCGCCGTGATCATATTCAAGGCGCCCGGCCCAATGGAGGTGGTGCAGGCGTAAATCTGCCTGCGGTTTTTCTGTTTGGCATAGGCCGCTGCGGTGTGCACCATGCCCTGCTCGTTTTTGCCCTGCAGGTAGGTCAGACTTCCCGGGCTGCGCTCCAGCGCTTCCCCGATGCCGGTCACATTGCCGTGCCCGAATATGCCAATGACGCCTTTTACAAACTTGGTTTCCACCCCATCTACGGAAATGTACTGCTGATCCAGATAACGGAGCAAAGCCTGGGCCATCGTCAGCCGAATCGTTGTCATGGATGAACCGTCTCCCTTCTCCTCGAGGTTAAGCGCTTAATCTAACAAAGGTTAAACGCCTCTCCATTGAAGGTTAAGCGCTTAATTTCATCAATAAGCGTGGTCCCTGATATAAGAGAAGCCAATGCGCATATCTTCAAAATAACTAAGGGCTTGCCCCTTCTCCGCCTTCTCATGGGATTGTACTCGTACAAAAAATAAAAGTATCAAAATCCCGATAGCCGCCGTAACGACATCGATAAAGAAAATAATTTCAATAGGAGCTGCCGTCATCAAAGCACCGCTAAGCATGGGGGACAGCAGCATGACAGCGGACTGCAGACTGCTCAAGATCCCGTTCACTTTGGTAAGCTTGTCCCCGGGCACCAATTGCGGCAGTAGCGCGCCGACCGTAGGGGTTTGTACTCCTGTTCCCAACGCTCGTATGCCTGCTACTACGAAGAGCAGCCAGGTCGAATGATATCCCGCCAGAAACAAGATGGCGAGTACTAGCGTGGATAAGGCAATGATTGAATCGGACCAGATAATCAGTTTTTTTCGGTTGTAACGGTCGGCCCAAACTCCTGCAAATGGCGATAGGATGAAGGTAGGCAGAAAACCGCAAAGAATGTAGACGGTCATCATGATGCCCGATTGGGTGCTCAGCGTGATATACCACATAATGGAATACTGCACCAATGATGATCCAAATAGAGATATCGTCTGGCCGGATAAGAAGAGCGTAGTGTTTCTTTTCCAGTTCTGTTTTGAATCCATGTGTCCGCTCCTTAAAATTGAAGTATGTGATCTTCATACGCTGGAATTCTTCTCCAAAATTGTACTTAAAGCTTGTCCCAGTGTCAATTCATGTAAGGAGTCAAATTAAAAAAAATCGGCTCCTCCTATGAGGAACCGACCCTGTAGTAAATTTTGATCACTGAGCCACTTCATCCATGTACACGACTTCCCAGATGTGTCCATCCGGGTCCTGAAAGCTCCAACTGTACATGAAGCCATGATCGCTTGGATCATTGGAAGGCTTGGCACCCGCTTCCAGCGCCTTGTTCACAATCTCATCCACCTGTTCGCGGCTTGCAGCAGAAATAGCTAGAATGACCTCTGTGCTGGTGCTGGCATCCACTACATCCTTTTTCGTAAAGCTTTTGAAAAAGGGCTCCACCAGCAGCATCGCAAAAATGTTGCTGCCGATAACCAGACACGCTGCGTTATCATCGGTAAACTGCAGGTTGAATTCAAAGCCGATATCCGAAAAGAACTGCTTGGACACTTGCAAATCTTTTACCGGAAGGTTTACAAAGATATCCTTGGATGTTAATGCCAATGTGATCACCTCATGGTCAGAATGTGTTTCCGATCCATCATAACAGCTTTTGCAAAAAGCAACAAATTATGCTTAACGAATTCTCCCCGCTGCTATTTTAGGAGACGTGAAACTGCTGTCCGTCCAGCACTTCCTCTACATAACCTGACCGGATCACAAAGTCGCCAAAATGCTCGCCCTCATGACGTTCCTTGGCATAACGGTTAATGATCGGCTGCAGCGATTCCAGAATTTCGGTCTCTCCGATGTTTTCCTTATACAGCTTATTCAAACGGTTGCCTGTAAATCCGCCGCCCAGATACATATTATACTTGCCGGGCGCTTTCCCTATAAAGGCGAGCTCCGCCAGCATCGGACGGGCGCAGCCGTTCGGGCAGCCGGTCATACGGATCACAATATCCTCATCCCGCAGTCCGGCCTCGTCCAGCATCGGCTCGATTTTGTCAAGCAATGTCGGCAAATATCGTTCGGATTCGGCCATCGCAAGGCCGCAGGTCGGCAATGCCACACAAGCCATCGAATTTCTGCGCAGAGCAGAGTAATGGATGCCATCGGTGAGATCGTATTCACTGATCAGCCGCTCTATTTTTTTCTTCTTCTGACTGCTGATGCCACCGATAATCAAATTCTGGTTTGGCGTCAAGCGGAAATCGCCGGTGTGGATCTTGGCAATCTCACGCAGTCCAGTCATCAGCAGATAATTTTCCTCGTCCTTGATTCTCCCGTTCTGGATGAACAACGTAAAATGCCATTTCCCATCGCTGCCCTTGACCCAGCCGTACCGGTCTCCATTATTGTCAAAATGATAGGGACGCGCCTCTGCAAGACTCCAGCCCAGACGGCTGCTTAATTCCTGCACGAACCAATCGAGACCACGGTCATCAATCGTATATTTGAAACGAGCATGCTTCCGCACTGCCCGGTCACCGTAGTCTCTTTGAATAGTTACGGTCTTCTCGGCAACCTCAATCATTTGCTCCGGCGTGCAGAATCCGATCACCTTGGATACCTGCGGATAGGTTTTGTGGTCACCATGGCTCATGCCCATGCCGCCCCCAACCGTTACATTAAAACCTTTCAACTGGCCGTCCTCCACGATGGCGATGAACCCCAAATCCTGTGAGAAGACATCCACGTCATTAGACGGCGGGACCGCAATACCGATCTTAAATTTGCGCGGCAGGTATACAGGGCCGTAGATCGGCTCCTGCTCTTCTCCATCCCGGCTGTCGGCAACCTTCTCGCCGTCCAGCCAAATTTCATGATACGCTCTGGAGCGCGGATCCAAATGATTGCTCACCTTGCATGCCCATTCATACACCTCGCCATGAATATCAGATTGATGGGGGTTCGGACTGGCCATGACGTTGCGGTTCACGTCACCGCAAGCGGCCAGCGTGCTCAGCAGTGCATCGTTGACTTCGCGGATCGTATTTTTCAGATTCCATTTCAGCACCCCGTGCAACTGGAAAGACTGGCGTGTCGTCAGGCGGATTGTACCGCTACCGTATTTATGAGCAATCCGGTCCATCATCAGCCATTGCTCGGGTGTGACCACCCCGCCGGACGCACGCACACGCAGCATAAATTGGTAGGCAGGTTCAAGTTTCTGCTTGGCCCGTTCATTCCGCAGGTCTCTGTCATCCTGCATATAGCTGCCATGATGCTTCATCAATCGGTTGTCATCTTCGGGAATGGACCCGGTGATCGGGTCCTGAAGCGTTTCGCTCAAGCTGCCACGCAGGTAATTACTGCGGCGTTTGATATCCTCGACGTCGCTGTGCGGCCGGTCATGCGGCGGATAGAATTGATTTTGTGCCATACTTGCATCTCCTCTCGTCATCATAGGAACTGTCGTCTAATATACGTCCCGCTGATAACGTTTTTCCTGTTGCATACGAATTAGATACTCGGAAGCTTCCTCTGGGCTCAACCCGCCCTCTTGCTCCAGGATGGTTCCAAGGGCGGCATGAACGTCATGCGCCATCTTTTTCTCATCACCGCAGACGTAGATATAAGCGCCTTCCTTCAGCCATTGATATAGCTCACCGCTCTTTTCAAGCATCCGGTGCTGAACATATACTTTCTGGTCAGTGTCACGGGAAAACGCCACATCCATGCGGGTAAGGACACCATCCTTGAGCCAGCGCTGCCATTCCACCTGATACAAAAAATCCGTGCTGAAATGCTGATCCCCGTAAAAGAGCCATGTTCTCCCTTCTGCCCCTGTCTCTTCACGTTCGCCAAGAAACGCTCTGAACGGAGCTACGCCCGTGCCCGGGCCGATCATAATTATCGGCGCATCCGTATTGTCCGGCAGCTTGAAGCTCGGATTATGCTGAATGTACACTGGCAACTGATCGCCGGGCTGAATGCGCTCCGCAAGCTGTACGGAACATACGCCGTACCGATTCCGCCCACGGGCTTCATAACGGACTGTCCGTACCGTCAGATGCACTTCATCCGGGAAGGCCTTCGAGCTGCTGGCAATCGAATATAGACGGGCAGGCAGTTTACGCAGTATTCCTGTGAATGCTGAAGCGGTAACACCCTTCAGGCTGTAATCCTGGACAAGGTCCAGCAGATCTCTGCCTTCAATATAGCTTCTCAGCTCCTGCTCCTTGCCTGGCTCTAGCAGCTTGGAGATTCCACTGTCAGGTACGAGCTGCGCTGCCTGTTCAAGCAACGGTTTGGTCAGAACTGTGATTTCATAATGGCGCAGCAGCGCATCACGCAGGGCCAGCGCATCGCCATTCTTTAGCGTAATTGATTCTTCCGGCTTCCACCCCATCGTCTCGATCAATTCGTCCACTAGACGAGGGTGATTTTCCGGATAAATCCCCAGGCTGTCCCCTGGCTCATACTGCAGATTTGATCCTTCCAGGGACAGCTCGATATGTCTGGTTTCACGGTCAGAGCCGCGGCCGTTCAGATTCAGGTTCTCTAGAACCTCCGCATAGTAAGGATTAGATCGCGAATATTCCGTTTCCGCACTGTCACCAATAGCCAAGCCTGCTGAAACGGCAGAGGCTGCTGCTGTCGAAGTTTGACCTAGCGCCTGCACCACCTGATTCATCCAGTCCGCTGCTGGCTCGTCAAAATCAACATCACAGTCCACACGCGGAACGATCCGCTGGGCACCCAGCTCCTCCAGACGCTTGTCGAAGTCTTTACCTGTCTGGCAGAAAAACTCGTAGGACGTATCGCCCAGCGCCAGCACGGAATAACGCAGCTCTTCCAGTTGCGGAGCCCGTTTGCTGTACAGAAATTCATAGAAGGCTATCGCGCTATCCGGCGGATCGCCTTCACCGTGGGTGCTGACGAGGATCAGCAGGTTTTGCAGCTTCTTCAATGTATTCGACTTAAAATCACCCATGGAGGAGAGTGTCACCTGAAAACCGCGTTCCTCAAGCAGCTTGGCTGTTTTCTTCGCCAAATTGCTGCTGTTGCCTGTCTGCGATCCGAAGAGGACCATTACCTCCCTGGACACACTGGTCGCTGCTGGGAGAGATACCTCGGGAGCGGCTTCAGCCGTGGCATTCGGAGCCGCAGTACTCTGGAGGGCTGTAAGGTATCCGCTCAGCCAGATGCGTTGTGTCGGTGATAGCGTAGGCAACACACGATTCAGCAATTCCGTTTGTTCCTGATTAAAAGGGCTATTAGTTACTTGCAATTCCAACGATATCCCACCTCACAAAGCTGCTGTAATATTAATTCCAAGTATTTTGATCCAAATTATTTATTCGCTCTTTTGAACCTATCACAGCAGGCGGTGCAGGTCAATTATATTCATCTTATATGTTTTATCAATTCTACTGATAATGAAGTAAAACGCGAGGATTTTGCTTGCCTTGCTATAACGTAATAAGATAAACTTGAACATATGTTCTCATTTAATGATAATATGTAAGCTATATAGGATTTAAACCAGTAGCAGGAAAGGATGAAGAAGCCCTATGAACAGCCCCCGCTGGACGGACCACCCGGATGGCGTCACTTTAACCGTGCCGGTTGAATTCAGCTTCCAGGAGAACCTGAAGTACCTTGCCAGAAGCACTAACGAATGTATGCTGCAAATTCGTAATGGCAAAGTCTATAAAGCAATTCCGGCCGGACAAGACATCGTAATGGTTGAAGTTGGACCAGATGAGAGCAATCAGCTACATGTCCGGTTTTTAGGAAAAACAGAGAGCCTGGACAAGCCGTCACGAACGGAGATCGCACATCATATACATGATTGGTTCGATCTGGGCAGGGATCTTGCCCCATTTTATGAAATGGCTAAGTCAGACGCGTTGCTGAGCAAGGCCGCCGAGTCGTTCTACGGTCTCCGTATCATCGGAATTCCCGATTTGTTTGAAGCGGTCTGCTGGGGCATCATCGGACAGCAGATCAACCTTGCGTTCGCCTATACATTAAAGAGGCGGTTCGTAGAAGCATACGGCAGCTCCGTATCGTGTGAAGGAGAGCCGTATTGGATTTTTCCCGCTCCGCACCGGATTGCAGCTTTGACGGTAGATGAACTGAAGGCTTTAAGCTTCAGTGCGAAGAAAAGCGAATATCTTATTGAAGTCGCCCGCCGGATCGCAGACGACCAATTAAATAAGGAGCTGCTATTAGAGACAGGCGACATCAAGCAAGCGGAGCAGATGCTGACCTCCATCCGTGGTATCGGTCCCTGGACAGCCAACTATGTATTAATGAGGTGCCTTCGCTTTCCCTCCGCTTTTCCGATAGATGACGTGGGGTTGCATAATGCGATAAAAGCACTGCTGGGCTCTGAACGCAAGCCGACCAAACGGGAGCTGCAGCATCTGTCTGCCCATTGGGCACCATGGGAGGCTTATGCGACTTTTTATTTGTGGAGGGTGCTCTATTAATCAGAACAGGGTGGCTCCTTGGTCCAGATTTCATTGGCCGTTTCAATAACCAAACGAATCTTGTCCCACTGCTCCTCCTCTGACAGCAGGTTGCCTTCCTCGGTCGAGGCAAAGCCACACTGCGGACTCAGGCAAAGCTGATCGATATGTACATACTGTGCGGCTTCTGCGATTCTGGCCTTAAGCTGCTCTTTACTTTCCAGCCCGCCATGCTTAGTTGTGACAAGCCCGAGGACGACGAACTGATCACGGATATGACGCAAAGGCCGGAAATCACCTGACCGCTCGTTGTCATACTCCAGGAAGAAAGCGTCCACCTTCGCATTCGAGAACAATTGCTCGGCTATTGCCTCATACCCTCCTGACGCAAACCAGGTGGATTGGTAATTGCCCCGACACACATGCAGCGCGATGGTCATGTCCTGCGGTTTGTCCATTATGCTTTCATTGATCAGGCGCACATAATCTGCCGCAAGCCGGTCAGGGTCCATACCAAGTGATTGCAAATGCTCCCGGTGCCTCTCACTGCACAGTGTTCCCCAAGCGGTGTCATCCAATTGAAGATAGCGGCAGCCCGCTTCGTAGAACGCTTGAATAACTGACCGGTATACATTAACGATATCGCGGTAAAGCTCTTCCTGGTCGGCATAAACCTCATTTCCGTTATAATACTGGACGAAATGAAACAGCGACGGAGACGGGATGCACATCTTCGCAACCGAAGCTCCCGCCAGGGCATGGAGCTGTTTAAAATGCTCCACCATGGGATGCTGGTCATAGGCTATTTTATCCACAATTTGAAAGGATTCCGCACGTGTCCCGGCTTCGACCCGTCCGTTTCCCCGGTTGAGTGAAATCTTACGGGTGCCTTTAATTCCAAGGAAGAAATCGAGGTGCCACCAGGAGCGACGGAATTCCCCATCCGTTATCGCACGAAGTCCAAGCTCTTGTTCCCTGCCGACCAGCCTGGCGATCTCTTCATTCTCCACGTCCAGTAGCTGCTGTTGGGTCATTTCACCCGCTTCCAAGCGCCGTCGCGCTTCCTTTATGCTCTCTGGCCGGAGAAAGCTGCCGACGATATCATAACGAAACGGCGCTGTGTTTCTCTTTGTCCCCATGATTGATGTAGGCATATATTTCCTCCTGGACTATAGTAAAAAGTGATTAGTATTAAAGAAATATCCGGACACCAGATCGTTCAGCAGCTCAATGTAAGCTGCCGCTATCTGGCTTGGTCTGCGCTCTTTGTGCGCAATCCACCCGACCGTGAACATTTCGCCATTCTCCACCGGAAGTGCAATGACTGCACTTCCGTTCAGCTCTGAGGCCAGAAGCCCTGTACCGATGGTATAAGCGTCTGTGCCTGTCAACAAATTGGATAGGGTGGCTCTGTCGTTCACTTTAATGCTTTTATCGATACGGGCCGCACTCAGCATTTCCTCGGCAAAGTGCAGTGAGTTGTTGTCTCCCTGCTCAAAGCTAATAAAAGGATACGACGAGATTTCGTTGAGCGAGATGCTCTCCCTGCCGGATAAAGGATGGCCATCACGTATGAATACATGCGGATGTGTGTTAAAAAGCGGCGTGAATTTTAAGCTCCCGTCACTGAAAAGCTTGTTCAACACCTTGGAGTTGCGTTCACTCATGTACAAAATTCCGACATCACTGCGCAGGGTCCTTACATCATCCACAATTTCATAGGTTTGTGTCTCCCGCAAATGGAAGCTGTAGTCGCTCAATTCGCTTTGCTTCGTCAGCCTCACAAATGCATCCACGGCAAAGGCATAATGCTGGGTAGATACGGCAAAACGGATTTTGCTGTGCTGCTTTCCGCTGTAGCGATTTTCGATAAAATCGGCCTGCTCAATCATTTGTCTAGCATATCCCAGAAACTCCATTCCTTCAACGGAGATGCTGATGCCGCGGTTAGTTCGCTCAAAAATGGAAATGCCCAGCTCGTTCTCCAACTCCTTGATGGCATTGGAAAGGCTTGGCTGTGAGATGAACAATCTTTTGGCCGCCTCACTCATGGAACCACAGCTCGCTATTTCGATGGCATACCGCAGTTGTTGAAGTGTCAAATCGGTTTCTCTCCCCCCGCCAGATCTTCCCGCAAATATTTTGCGGTTTTCTTATCCCCTTTTAACGCCCGCTCCCGGGCACGCAGCAGCGCATGAATCTGTGGCGGCGATAACAGGAGTATACCAGCCAATTCCCGTTCCCAACAGGGTACAACATAGTCATTTACGACATAAAAAAAGCAGACCCTTAAAGGTCTGCTAAACCGGATTTATACGTTTTGTTCACCATCATACGTGGCAATCAATTTATACAAATCAGGGCGGCGATCTCGGAAAATGCCCCACTCGATCCGACCGGTTTCCAGCTCGTCCAGATCAAATTCCGCTGTCAGCACAGCCTGCTCTGTCCGGCCGGCTTCAGCAACCTTTTGCCCCTGTGGACCGGCGATAAAAGAGGAACCGTAGAACGTAATTTTCGATTCGTCATCCTCTTCCACACCAATCCGGTTGGAGGCTACAACAGGCATCAGGTTGGCTGCCGCATGTCCAAGCATGACGGTCTGCCAGTGATCCTTCGAATCAATGGACGAATCCTGCGGCTCGGAACCGATCGCGGTTGGGTAGAACAGGATTTCTGCTCCCATCAGCGCCATGACTCTGGCCGCTTCCGGGTACCATTGGTCCCAGCAGATGCCTACCCCGATCTTAGCGTAGCGGGTATTCCACACCTTGAAGCCGGTGTCACCAGGGTTGAAGTAAAATTTCTCTTCATAACCGGGACCGTCAGGAATATGACTTTTACGGTATTTGCCAAGCACTTCCCCGTCTGCATCGATCACAGCCAGAGAATTGTAGCGCGCATAGTTTTTCTTCTCGTAAAAGCTGATCGGCAGTACTACATTTAATTCTTTAGCTATCTTTCTGAAATGGCTGATCGCTTTGTTGGCCTCCAGTTCCGTAGCCAAGGCAAAATAGTCGGATTTCTCCTTCTGGCAGAAATACGGCGTTTCAAACAGCTCCTGCAGCAAAATAATTTGCGCGCCCTGCGCCGCCGCTTCTCTTACCAGCGTTTCGGCTTTGGCTATATTCTCGTCAACGTTGGCTGAACAGTTCATTTGTGTAGCCGCCACTTTTACCTTTCTCAACGTCCATCCCCCTCTGCATAGGTCGCTAAAACGATATTTGACAATCGGTTAAGCCGTTCCGGCTGCCGGCATTTGCTGTGTTGTACAGTGCACATTTCCGCCTTCTGTGATGACGGCCATGCCATCCACCGTGCGGATTTTCCGGTTAGGAAAGGCCTCGGACAGGCGCTGTGCAGCCTCACGGTCGGTTGCTTCCGCATCGCCGCCAAAGACCGGCAGGATGATTCCGCCGTTAACAAAGTAAAAATTAATATAGCTCAACGTTAAACGGCTATCCTCATGCATTCTTTGCGGAGGCTGCTGAATTGTTATGATTTCCAGCTTTCTCCCCTGTGCATCCGTCGCCTGCCGCAAAATCTCCAGGTTCTCTTGGGAAATCTCGTAATTCTCATCCGAAGGATCATCGCATACCTGGATAATAACCTTGCCCGGTGCGGCAAAACAGGCGATATTATCGACATGGCCATCCGTCTCGTCCCCGCTTAATCCTCTTTTCAGCCAGATGATTTCGCTGACACCTGTATATTGGCACAGGTATTGTTCAATATCTTCCTTCGAAAGCTCCGGATTCCGGTTCGGGTTCAGGAGGCATTCCTCCGTAGTGATCAATGTCCCTTCCCCGTCTACATGAATGGAGCCGCCTTCCATCACAAGAGGAGCATCGAAACGCGAAATATTGAAGGTCTCAAGAATACGGGGTGCTACCTGATCGTCCAGATCCCAAGGCGCATACTTCCCACCCCACGCGTTGAACTTCCAGTTGATTCCCGCCAGCTCGCCCTTATCATTCTTCACAAAGGTCGGTCCATTATCACGCAGCCAGGCGTCGCTGTGCTCAACCGGCAGCAGTTCGACCTGCGGGCCAAAATTATACTTTCGTACGGCTTCCAAATCCACCGGGTTGACAACGACGGTCACAGGCTCAAATTCGGCCATGGCACGCACAATCTCCGCATAACCGTCACATACCGCGCTATGGGTGTCTGGATACACCATGGACTCGCGCACAGGCCAGGATATAAATGTTCTTTCATGCCGAGCCCATTCAGGTGGCATGGTATAGTTTAATGGGGCAGAATTCATAGGTTTCTAGGCTCGCTTTACTATAGAATGGGGTCCCCGCAGCGCAGGCACCTAAAACATAATACAATAAGTTGCCCTTTGACTCAATCAACTAAGATTAGATTACCCAATTGCCTTTGCGGAAAACAGGCTCGATGCTTCCGTCCTGAAGCTCTCCATCGATATCAAGCTCGGCGGACCCGATCATAAAATCGACATGCGTCAGGCTAACATTGCAGCCGCGCTGCAGCAGCTCTTCATTGGTCATTTGTGTACCATTGGCAATATTGGTTGGATAAGCACTGCCCAAAGCCAAGTGACAGGAGGCATTCTCATCAACGCCTGTATTGTAGAAAATCCGGTTCAAATTCGAAATCGGTGAATCATGAGGAACCAAGGCAACCTCACCCAAATAGCTGGCTCCCTCGTCCGTGGCGAGCAAATTCTGCAGATGCTCTTCTCCCGACTCAGCCGTGAACTCTGTCACCTTCCCATCCTTAAAGGTAAACCGGATGCGCTCCACAAGCTGACCGTTCAGATTCAGCGGCATGGTGCTGGTCACATATCCGTTCACGCCGTCCCGCTTGGGCATCGTGAATACCTCTTCTGTCGGCATGTTATGCACCACATAGGTACCCTGCTGGGTCTGGCTTGCCCCTCCGCTCCAGATATGCCCTTCAACCAATTGGATGTGCAAATCCGTGCCCGGAGCGCGGTAATGGAGACTCTTGTATCTTTTGCCGTTGAGTTTTTCGTACGAATCCTTGAGACGCCCCAAGTGCTCGTGCCAATTCTGTACAGCATCACCGCCGTCAACACGATTCATTTTGAAAATGGTGTCCCACATCACGCGGATACGATCCGTCTCGGGGATATCGGCAAATACTTTGTCAGCCCAAGCTCTAGTCGGCGCTTTAATCAAGCACCAACTGATTTTACTATTGCGTGTATAGTTGGAATATGTACGTCTTGCCTGAGCCATCGCTTTCGTGGAACGGGCAACCTTCTGCGAATCGATGCCTTTATACAGCTCCGGGTCAGGCACCTTAATGAACAGAGTTGCTCCCCCCTCTTCGGCAAACTTCTCCAGCATTTCCGCCTTCCATACCGGATAATAATCAAGAGTGCTGTCATCCGCATGTTCATAACGGCTGCGGACGATCTGCTCGTCTTCAAAGTCAACCTGCACGTATTTTGCCCCGGCCTGATAAGCCTTTTGCACGATCAACCGTGTTAATTCCACCGTTTCCAGTGGCGAAGTTACGATCAGCACCTGGCCAGGCTGGATATTGACGCCAACCTTCACGACCAGTTCTGCATATTGTTCAAGCAATTTGTCAAAATCCTTCATTTCTCTGTACACACTCCTGAATTAAAAATAAAAACTGCCGCTTTCCATCATACGCCTGTAGCGCAAAGCTTGCAAAGGATTGCCACAAAACAGAAACCGCCCCCCATAATATGGTTGATGGTTGGAGATGAATTGATTACTATTTTACTATGTTAAGAAACGAAAGGGGTTCTTGCTCGTGTGGCTTATTTTTGCTCTGCTTTCCGCCGTATGCTTCGGACTGCGCGGAATTTTGTACCATTGGACCAGCCAGCAAGGTCTCCAGCGAAATCTAATGCTGTGCGGCACTTTTTTTATGGGCGCCTTGATCAGTCTGGTCTGCAGTCTTGTATTGAGACAGGATTGGACTGCTTCGGCCATGGTCGGCATCCAGATGGGATTGTTCTCCTTTGCCGCCAACGCGAGCCTTTTCCAGGGATTCAAGGTCGGCAAGGCCTCCGTGGTTGCCGTTTTAACAGCGCTTCCAGCAGTGCTGGTGGTCATTAGCGCTTATTTTATTTGGGGTGAAAGACTGAATCTGACGCAGTTGATCGCATTTATGATCATCATCTGCGGTGTGCTGCTGGTCAGATATTCCAATGATATTTCACTGCAGAACCTGCAGGGGGCCCAATGGGGCTTGATTGCACTGGTGCTGTTTGCCGGAAATGATTTAACTGGCAAGTGGTCTACTCTGCTTGAAGCACCTATGTTCCCGACTCTGACCTACATGTTTTTTACCGGTACGCTCTGCTTTGGAGTCGGAAGCTTAATGGATTACCGGAAGCAAGCTGCCAAACAGGTTACCGTGTCCGGTCAAAAGGCTGCCTGGTCTGCCCAAAACACCTTCCTTCTCGGAATGGGCATCGGCATCACCAATACAGTCGGCATGATCATGATCCTGACCGCCTTTGATTACGGCAAAGCCGGTCTTGTGTCGGCCGTTGCCGCTCTCAATGTCGTCATCATCCTGCTATATACACGCTTTGTCGTGCAAGACCGGTTCACCAGACTGGAGACAGCCGGTTTGGTCACCGCGTTTGCAGGTATTTTAGTCATGCGGTTATTCGGAAGTTAAGTGTATTAGCTGGCAGAATATTTTAAGGGACTGGTGATATAACGCTCCTTATTCTCTATTACATAATCAAGGAAGCACCTGACGGCCATGGATGCCTGGCTTTTATTTTTGATGGCCATGCCTATTTTCCTTGAAAAGCCCGGTTGCGTTTCTTTGGCAACAATATGGTATGGATTCCGCTTTAAGACAAGCTCAGCCAGTATGCTAATGCCAAGTTCGTTCTCCACCATGGACATGATCGTGTAATCATCCTCCGAGCGGTATTCGATCCGGGGCTTCATATGATTTTTGCGGAACATGTCCAGCACTTCTTTTTTAGTGCCTTCATCAAGCAAGATGACGGGTTCATGCTCAAAAAGCTGCAAGGGCACATGCTCATAATTGGCATATGCATGACCTGCGGGGAGAATCGCCAGCATCCTATCTTCAAAGATCGGGATGACCTCGAACTCTTTGGATGTGGGCTGGACAACAAAACCGATATCGACCGTCCCATCTGCAATCCATTGCTCGATTTCACGATAATCACCTTGCAGCAGCTCAAACCGGATATTCGGACGCTTTTCTTTAAAATCCTTAAGGATGGGCGGCAGCAGATGGCAGGAGACGCTGGAAAAAGCGCCGATGCGGATCAGACCGCTTTCGATGCCTAGCAATTCAAACACTTTATCCGACAGCTCATGGTGAGCACTGCTCAAACTCCGTATATACGGCAGTAATTGTTCCCCGTCCGAGGTGAGCCACACCCCGGCATGGCTCCTGTTGAGCAGCTTAATGCCAAGCTCATTTTCCAGGGAGTGGATGATTTGGCTGACTGCAGATTGGGAATAGTTGCAGTATTCCGCTGCCCGTGACAGACTTCCGAGCTCTACTACCTTTACAAACACCTCGTATTTAGATCTTTTCATCAGACACCCTCATAAGAATATGTAATACTCAGAATCATATATATTCACTTCTCTTATATACTACCTTTGGCTAAGATGGGATTCAAGACGCTGCAATTATTTTAGTAAAAGTGCGTGTTCAAAAAGTCAGGTTTTCAGCACCGAAGCCTATGCTTCCGAAGTGCGTTTTTTCAAAACGCTGGAGTTGGATGAAGCTGGGACTGAGGAGCGGAGCGTACTTTTGGGTACGTGAGCACCTGAAATGTTTCCGCAGGAAACATGCTTCGGAAGCATCCACTTAGGCCCGGCTGAATTCAAGATTCGATGTCGAGTCCGCTTCTTGACTTCCTCCGTGATCAAAAGATGACTTTTTGAACTACCTCTAAAAGGTGGACATCATGACTCAGAAGAAAGCGAACTGGATTTTAGTAACGGTATCCTTGGCTTGGGGGTTATCGTATTTGTTGATGAAGCTGGGCGTGCAGGGAATTCCCCCCTTCAACATGACAGCACTCCGATGCGGAATTGCCTTCCTTGTGACTGCTCTTGTCTTTTTCCCGAAAATCAGGAAGGTTGACGCCAGGACGTTAAAGTACAGTTGCATATCCGGCGCATTATTATGTGGCCTTTTTACCGGCTTGCTGTATGGGCTGCAAAGCACAACCGCTTCCTCCGCAGGTTTCCTGACCAGCACCACGGTGATCATAGTCCCTATCCTGCTGGCCTTCATCACCCGCAAGCTGCCCAACCACAAAATCGTCCTCGGTGTGATCGTCGTATTGGCCGGGCTGTTATTGCTGACAAGCAGCAATCGGTTTGCTTTGGATATCGGCTCCGTGTATTGTCTGGCCGCCGCGCTGCTGTATGCCATTCATATTATCGTTTCAAACCGGTTTGTGCGTGAGGTGGATTCGCTGCAATTGGGCATTTATCAGCTTGGATTTGCGGCGCTGTTCGGTTTGGCTGGAATGCTGATTTTCGAACAACCCGTGCTGCCCTCCACCTCCGTTCATTGGGTCGCCGTGCTCGGTCTGGCCCTGGTTTGCAGTGCGTATGGTTTTGTCATGCAATCTATTGCACAGAAGCACACCACCCCTGAAAGTGTAGGCTTTCTGTTCTCCCTTGAGCCGGTGTTCTCGGCCATATTCGCTTTTGCTTTCCTGAATGAGATCATGGGGCCGCAAGGTTATGTTGGTGCCGGGCTTATTCTATTGGGAGTGTTCATCGCAAATCAGCGGGCAAGTTCAGCCGGTGCTCCAGCGCAGGCTCATACAGGTTGAAGGTTGAAACAAATAAACCAAACAGCGCGCACTGATAGAAATTCGGTGCGCGCTGGAAGCTTGACCTTTTTTATTCAACAAACCTCCCACATGACATACTAAAAGTACGTTTACCCTTCGGTAAGTGGATATAGCGTAGAAGTTTCCTTCATGCAAGCAGGAAATCAGCTTCAAGATTCCGTTCAAGCAATGATCCCACTCGTTGAGCCATGAAGGAAGGAGAATGAGGCTTTTCATTCTTGAACCACCATTCCACCACCCCTACGATAGCCGCTCCTAAAAATTGAATGTCAACATCCTCACCGTCAGTTAATCCTTGCTTGCTCCCTGCAGGCATATCGTTCTCTTCATTCTTTAACTTTTGGAGGAAAAACTCAAGGAATCGATTGCGGAAAAAAGTGTCCCCTTTACTCGCTAGTATTGCAGAGAAGAATAAATAATGACTCTCAAAATACTCGAACCATAACAACCCCGTATCTATATAATCGGCGTCATCGCCGGCCGAGTCGCAGAGCTTCCGCATCTCGTCAATATGTTCTTCGATGAGCTTATCCAGCAGATCAAGTTTGTCCATGTAGTGAAGATAGATCGTTCTTCGACTAACATCTGCCCTATCGGAAATATCTTGTATCGTAATCTGATCAAATTTTTTTTCAATCATCAGTTCAATAAAAGCCATTTTTATTGCTTTTTGGGATTTGCGTATCCTTCGATCCATCGTTAACACTTGAGAATCACCCGCTTTCCTGAAAATAAATACACAATTATAAAGGATTTGTGAACTAATGCGCGGAATCTGCCTTTTTAATAATTGTAGACTTGCTATTTCTGTTTACAATTATACATAGCTGCTTCTTAATACACTAATGTGTATTTTATGTACCCATATACGGATGAAGTTAATTATAATCACCTATCGGAGGGGAACATTTCAATGAAAATTGCGATTATTGGAGCAACAGGGGCAACTGGAAGGAAAGTGATGGAGCGGGCACTTGAATTGGGACATGAGGTTGTAGCCGTGGTTCGCCGGCCGGAAGTCATTACTCCCGCAGAGCGGCTCAGCACCCGGCAGGGGGATGTGTTCGACGCGCCAAGTATTGCCAAAGCCATTGCCGGTACAGATGTGGTAATCAGTTGCATAGGTCCGACCAGTAACTTCTCGCCGGGTACCGCCATGTCGAAGGGGATCCTGAATGTTCTGGCGGCAAACTTGTCACCTGGCACCGTCATGTCGGAGGGAATCCCGAATATTCTTGCGGCCTGCCAGCGTGCTGGAGTTAAGCGCCTAGTCATGCAGAGCGGCATTGGTTTGAGCGACGGGAAGGAGCTTTCCACGGGCAATCGGTGGGCGTTAAGCATTCATCGCCGCATCTTCTCGAAGGCGATCAAGGATAAGGCTATTGCCGAGCACGCGGTGCAGCGGAGCGATCTGGATTGGGTCATTGTACGACCGCCGGGGCTGAGTAACGCGGCTGCCACTCTGAACTATACAGCAGGTCCGTCAGCACGCACCGCTCCGTTCCGGCCGCTACCCTTCGCAGACTGCGCCGACAGCCTTGTGCGAGCGGCGACGAGTGAGCCAACGTGGGGCAGGAAGATCGTTAATGTTGGACGATAAACTGACAGCAAATTTCCACCGTTGCAGATCATAACAGCCCACTTATTCCCAATAACAAAAAGCAATCGCCGATCCCCTGCAATTTATATTTGGGGTCCCGCCAACAAAACGCGAAAAACTTAGGATGACTTTCCAGAAAGTGTGGAACTGCCGGTTGGCCACGTGGAGAGCGCTTGTTCAGCAACAGCCTCTAACATGTCGCGACTGAAACCGGCCTTGGCTTGAACAGCCATACCGTGGGTCACTGCCATCACGAATACAGCTAACACAGCAGAATTAGCAGTCTCCGGCAGATCTCCCTCCTGTTTTGCCCGTTCGAAGCGATCACGCAGCGCCACCTCTCCGTCCGCACGCGCATCAATCAAGGCACGTCGAATAGGTTCAGCATCGTCCGAGCCGGCCAAGGCACCGTGGATTCCTAGACATCCCTTACGATCCGGGTAACGGGTATGCAGTGCAACTGCACTGTGGAGGATGTGTGCGGCCACCTCCCGCGAGGTCGGCTGCTCCAGCGCCGCCGGGAAGAAATTCAGATAGTGCTCGTAATAGCGCGCCAGCGCGCGGCGGAACAAAGCTTCCTTGTTGCCAAACGCCGAGTAGAGCGCGGGTCGTTCGACACCCGTGGCCTGCGTCAGGTCGGTGTACGACGCACCCTCGTAGCCTTTGCGCCAAAACACGCTAAGTGCCGCTTCCAGTGCCTGATCCACATCAAACTCGCGGTTACGTCCCATCCGTCAGACACCTCGCCTTCATGTCGAATTTTCAAACTATGTATTATCATAACACACGTTACGGATCGCTGCCAATCCATCGGGCAAGGGCCTGCAAGTCCATGCAATTGACCGTTGACAGTGCGCACCGAATTGTGTAACATTCGTTACTGTAATGATCGTTATGAAAAATCGCCAATTCCGGCGAGGGCGTTCGGTCACGTACAAAGAGATGCTTTATCATGCAGAAATCATTGGAGGAGGTTATTTTCATGCAAAAATCATTAAAGGGCAAGGTTGTCCTCATTACGGGTGGCTCACGCGGCCTTGGTGCCGTTATAGCTGAAACGTTTGCCGATCATGGAGCGGATGTTGCGATCAGCTACGCGGCTTCGACCGAAAAGGCAGAGGCTGTCGTGGAGAAGCTGAAGGCCAAGGGTGTTCGTGCATTAGCAATTAGAAGCGACCAAGCGGACCTTTCTTCCGCCAAGCCCCTGATTGACTCGGTGATTGCCGAATTCGGCAAGCTCGACATCCTCGTGAACAACGCCGCCATCGCGATCCAGGGTCAGATGGTAGATGATACCAGCTTAGATGAAGAAAAATACAATCGGCAGTGGCAGGTCAATGTCATGGGATCGATCGCCAATACTCGCGCGGCGGCACCCAAACTAACAGACGGTGGCCGCATTATTTTTATCGGCTCTTTGCTCGGCGAACGCGTGCCTTTAAAAGGGGTCGCCGACTACGCCGGAACGAAGGCGGCGATCGCTGGATACGCGAGAGGCATCGCGCGCGACCTCGGCCCCCGCAATATCACTGTGAATGTCGTGCAGCCGGGTGCCATGCCCACAGACATGAACAAAGATGTGGCTGATCATCTTCCACCCCTTGAAGCCTTCCTGGACATGCATTCGATCCGTCGTTTTGCAACCCTTGAAGAGGTAGCAGAGACTGTCTGCTTCCTCGCCGGACCACATGGGGGCTACATCACCGGTGAGACGATCAATGTGGCCGGTGGTGTCGGAATCTGAAGCCGCCCGGAGTAATAAATACGCAATTAAAGGAGAACATATATGACCAGGAAATTCGGTGCAAAGTCAACTGCCGATCAGGTGCTTTCCGGCGTTGATCTTAAGGGAAAGCGATTTCTCATTACAGGTGTATCCTCAGGCATTGGCCTTGAAACCGCCCGCTCACTGGCCTCTCATGGCGCCAGCGTCGTCGGCACGGTCAGAGACCTCGCCAAAGCCGAAGCGACCACTGCAACGGCCCTTGACGCTGCGGCGCAAGGAGGCGGAAGCCTAGAGTTGATCGAGCTTGATCTCGCATCCTTGCAAAGCGTTCGCGCCTGCGCGGATAGACTGTTGGCCAACGGTCAGCGGTTCGACGCCATCATCGCCAACGCTGGCATCATGGCAACCCCGTTCGGCCGGACAGTCGACGGCTTCGAAGTCCAGTTTGGGACGAACTATCTTGGTCATTTCGCTTTGATCCATCGGATCGAGCCGCTGCTCGCCGATAACGGGCGCTTGGTAGTGCTGTCGTCCCAAGCCCATCGCGCCGCCGATGTTGACTTGGACGATCCGAATTTCGAGCAGCAGGCATACGATCCTTTTGTCGCTTATGGACGATCGAAAACGGCCACTTCTCTCTTCGCAGTGGAATTCGATAAGCGGCATCGCAATCGTGGCATTCGAGCTGCTTCGGTGATGCCCGGCAATAGTCTTACCAATCTCCCGCGCCATTTCTTGCAAGAAGACTTGCAAGGTCTTTTCGAGACCGTTGGCAAAGCTCGCGCCGAAGCGGGTCTTCCGCCAGCGGAGCTCAAAGAAATCGCGCAGGCAGCCGCAACGTCGGTCTGGGCCGCCGTCGTGGCTGACAAAGACGAAATTGGCGGACGTTATCTCGAAGATTGCGCGGTCGCGCCGATCGATGACACACCCAACCCGTTTGCCGACGGCGTAAGGTCGTATGCGCTCGACGCTAACAAAGCCGAACGGCTTTGGGCGAAAAGCGAGGAATGGATAATCACTGCGTCGTGAAGGTTGTCGCACACACGGTAAGTTGATCGCCTTGATTTACTGAATGCGCTGACGGTCCATTCTCACATTATTTTGGTGGCGATCCCCCCTATTTCAGCAAAAAAGTGAAGAACAGGAGCAGCTTCCCCTGTTCTTCACTTTTTCCACTTCATAACAGTCATCTCAATTTCAGCCCCGCGAAGGGCTCTGCCGTTTTCTTCTGGCAAGTGCAACTGTCATCGGTATGATAAACATCGTATAAAACCCGAGCGCATACATGGACAAGGATTCTTATCATCCGGATTATTTCCTCGACGCCTGCAAAGTGCTGATTGAGGGACAGCTTTCGTAAATCAGAGCAGAGTATTAAGCATTACCGCCACCTGTTGAACTCTAACGGATAACCGTTCAATTAGGGGCTGTTCCATAAGTAACTTTTTTTGTGAAAAAAGGACGGTCAGTGGAATCGAAAATCAAAAAAACGGACCGGGCCAGAGTACTGCGATTTCCGGTTGTTCTTTTTAAGTTGGGGGATGCACAAAAGCAGCGGAGAGGACGAAGCAATTTCGGAAAAGCGGAGCGTTCACCTTTGGCCCGAAGGGTCAATAGTGATTGGAGGAATGCTTCGTTCTCGGAGCGTCTCCCCATGCACGAAAAGAGTGCCCCGGTCAAGAGCCTTTGGGGACACCCTCTTACTTTTGGGCAAAAATCGTGATGGACATTCAAGCAGGAATCAGCCAGCATTCCAACTCCGCCACTCCAATGGGGAACTATCCTGGAAATGGAAAAAAACAGTTGCCTCTTTTCATGATTTATAATAATGTTAATTCGTAAATAAATTTGTATATCACTATACATACGGAGGGATGATTCATAATGAAACAAAGTAAAAAAACGGCTTTGCTTTTGTTATCCTGCCTGACCGCAGCCGGCAGCAGTATTGTCAATGAGACTGCCTCTGCCTCCCCTGCTGCTGTAACAACTGCTGATTCAGCGCCCACTATTGAAAGCGTTCACAAAAAATCCGATGTGATTCCCGCCTTTTCCGAGGTCACTGTTCACGATCCCTCTGTCATTAAAAGCGGTGATGCCTTTTACCTCTTCGGCTCCCATCTGGCCTCCGCCAAAACAAAGGATCTTATGAACTGGCAGCAAATCTCCACGGTCGTAGACAACAATAATCCGCTCATCCCCAATGTCTTCGAGGAGCTGCGCGAAACGTTCGAATGGGCGCAAAGCAATACGTTATGGGCTGCTGACGTCATCCAGCTGAAGGACGGGAAATACTACATGTATTACAATGCCTGCAAAGGGGATTCGCCAAGATCAGCGATGGGTATTGCCGTCGCTGATCGCCCGGAGGGACCCTACAAGGATACAGGCATTATTTTAAAGTCTGGCATGTGGGACGAGATCAGTGAAGACGGCACGATTTATGATGCGACCATTCACCCGAATGTCGTCGACCCGGACGTTTTTTTCGATAAGAATGGCAAGCTGTGGATGGTGTACGGATCGTATTCTGGCGGCATTTTTATTATGGAAATGAACCCGAAGACCGGCAAGCCGCTTCCCGGCCAAGGCTATGGTAAAAAGCTGCTGGGAGGCAACCATAGCCGCATAGAAGCACCTTATATCGTGTATAATCCGAAAACCGACTATTATTACCTGTATTTGTCCTTTGGCGGATTGGATGCAGTTGGAGGTTATAACATCAGGGTTGCACGCTCCAAAAATCCGGACGGGCCTTATGTAGATTCGGCAGGCAAGGATATGATCAACGCCAAAGGTGCGGACGGCACCTTGTTCGATGACGCCTCCATTGCCCCTTACGGGACCAAGCTTGCTGGCAACTTTGAATTTACCGCCCTGGATGGGGAGGAATACACGGACCAGGGTTATGTCTCTCCAGGGCATAATTCCGTATATGTGGACCCGAAGAAAGGCGAAACGTTCATCTTCTTCCATACCCGCTTCCCTGGACGGGGTGAAGAGCATCAGGTTCGGGTCCATAGAGTCATGATGAATGAAGACGGATGGCCGGTGATAGCCCCCCACCGCTATGCAGGTGAGACAGAAGCCTCTGTTCAGCCCAAAGAAATTCCCGGTGTCTACAAATATGTGAATCACGGCAAGGACATATCGGCAGACATCAAACCTTCCGCTGCCATTGCACTGAACAAGGACGGTAAAGTCACAGGGGCTGTGTCAGGAACCTGGAAAAAGAACAACAAGAACAGTATAACTCTTACACTAAACGGGACGACCTATAAAGGAAAGCTGTTGCGTCAATGGGACAACGGCGCTCAAAGCTACGTCCCGACCTTCTCGGCCCTGTCCGGAGACGGTACGGCTGTCTGGGGAAGCCAATCAGCCGAGTAAGTGAACGGCTTAATACGAAACGGATCTGTTTCCACTTTGGGTGGAGTACAGATCCGTTTTTCGCTTATCAAACTTCTTGTAAAAAGAGTGGAATTGCTATTTCATGCCGACCGATCTTCTGATGATCAGCTCTGTTCCCATATAAATTAGTTTTTCTTTGCTTGAAGGCGACTCGATCAGCTCCAGAATATGTGACGCTCCGGCCGCACTGATCTGTTCAATCGGTCTCTTAACCGTCGTTAGCGGCGGAGTCATGTATTGAGAATATCCGATATCATCAAAGCCGACGATTGACATATCCTCCGGCACCCTCATTCTCTGCTCGAACACGGCGTTTATAGCGCCTATGGCCATATCGTCATTGGAGCAAAAAACTGCAGTAGGCGGTTCCGCCAGTGCGAGCAGCCTCTTCATCGCCCTGCTTCCGCTTTCTGTATCATACTGGCCCGCCACCATGTATTCGTTATGAATCGGTAGCTGATGCTCAACTAACGCTTTCACGAAACCATCCCTTCTGCGCTGTGAAGACTTGAATCCTTCCCGGCCTTCAATTAAAGCCAAACGCGTATGGCCACATGTTATAAGGTACGAAGCGGCATGATAAGCACCTTCCGCATCATTCGAAATGATGTTTACGATTCCCTCGCCTGCAACTTGACGATTCAGCACAACCAGCGGAATGCCCTGCTGCAGCACATGATCGATAAAAGGATTATCTTCTTCGCTCTGGCTCATCAATATAATGCCGTCAAAGCGTCTGCGATGGATGGAAGAAAAATCGTCGAACTCATCGATTCCGCGCACAAACAGGTTAAAATGCGTATCAATGACAGAGTTCACTCCCCTGATCGTGTCCGCAAAAAAGCTGGAGGACGTCCCCCGCGAAATGCTGGTGAAGAATAATCCAATCGTATGTGAGCGCTGCATGACGAGGCTTTTGGCATTGTAATTGGGGGTATAATTTAGCTGCTCGGCCAGCTCCAGAATTTTGCGTTTGGTCTCTTCCTTGATCAATGGACTGTTGTTCAGCGCCCTGGATACTGTTGTGTGAGACACATTCGCCAATTTGGCTATATCTTTAATTGTGGCTGCCATATTCGCACCTTCTTTGCCGTTCGTATTAGCGTCTATCACAACAATACCATATCAGAGGCTCTCTCAAAAGCGCAGATGGAGATTTGATTCAGATACCTTCCATCTTATTAAATTGCACCTGCATCCCTTGCCGAATAGAACGACGGGAAAATCGGTCGATAATTTAATTCTTCTCTGATCCGTGTTGTATCGACGATCTGGTCCCATGGATGAAAATCCTGTTGCAGCGCTTCTGACGAAACTTCACTATTATGAAGCTGTAACAATTCCGCAACGGCGATTGGCGCATCGTCGGCAACATTGTAGATTCGGCCATCAATACCTGGTGTGGAAGCTGCGAGCAGCAGGGCTTGAGCTACATCCGCATGGTGTGCCATATGCATTCGTTTGGCTGGGTTCCAATTACGCAATAACGGCAGAAATTCTGTGATATGGGGATCACGCTCACCATAGACAAATGGAAGCCGTAAAATGCGCAACCCTAATCCCTGTTCGCGATGAAGCCGCAGCAGCGCCGCTTCGGCATCGGCTTTGGATTGAGGATAAGGATGATAGGCAGGCCTCAACTCGTCATCTTCACGGTTTGGTCTCGCATGATCCCCCGCACCGTATACATTATTGGTGCTGGAAAAAACAAACCTCGGCATATCCGCCTGTAACGCAGCGCGAGCTAAAGCTATGCTGCCATCGACATTTGATATTCTGGTGGTATTCTCATCTACACCACGGAACTGTGCTGCCAAATGAATCACAGCATCCGTGCCCCGGAGAGCGTCAACATAACTTTCTGCTTGCAAAAGATCACCTTCCACAACTTCAGCCCCTTGCTGGTGAAGCCAGCCCGCCTTTGCAGCGTCTCTAACCAACACTTTAACGTGATAACCCCGCTGTAACATACGCGGAACAAAATGGCTTCCTACTTTTCCTGTGGCACCTGTTACAAAAATGTTCATTTTTCAAATCCTCCTAAGTTTTTGTAGAAGCTATATTGGCAGTATAATAGAACGCATAAGTAGCAACCTTCCTGCGTTTATCGTACGATTGGAAGTGTCAGGGTAAGGAGGAGTTATCCATGGAAGAGATGTCTTCCAGCATGTCGTTAGGTGATTTTTTGCGTTCGCGGCGAGAACGTCTTACTCCAGCAGATGTAGGGTTAATATCCTATGGACGACGACGAACTCCGGGGCTTCGAAGGGAAGAAGTGGCTCAGCTTGCCCATATCGGAACATCCTGGTACACCTCTTTGGAACAAGGCAGAGATGTCAATCCATCAGAGGATGTACTGAATAACATAGCAAAAGCGCTGCGATTGACCGAGGATGAACGCCACCATCTCCATCTTCTTGCAAGACCGGTCCAACAGAAAGAGGTAGAAAATCAGCAATTAAATGCAGGCTTGGAACGGATGATCAGGGCTCTTGAGCCGAATCCGGCATTCGTGATCGGAAGATACTGGGATTTACTATTCTGGAACAAAGCAGCCGAGTTCGTTTTTCAATTCCCATCATTTTCAAATCATGCGCAGCACAGACCCAATTATATGAGACTCTTTCTGACGGACACCACGCTGGGAGCAGGCATAAAGGATTGGGAAGCCAAAAGACAAATCATGATTGCACGCTTTCGTGCGGATTATGGGCACTTCCCTAACGATCCGGGATTCAAGGAGCTTATTGGGGAATTTATGCAGACCAGCCAGTTGTTTCGCGAGAGCTGGCCGATGCATGACGTTCAGGTCGTAACCGATTGCCACAAACGGTGGTACGATCCTCATATCGGAGAGATGGAGTTTGAACATGTGACCCTGCAGCCGCCGACCAATCCGGATCTGAAGATCATGATCTATACTGCTTCAACGGATACGGCTGAGCGTTTGCAAAGTTTAATAAGCACTCAGGAGCATGGATAAATCACTTGGTTTATCCATGGAAAAAAAGGTCAAGAACGAGGGGATTTCTACCCGTCCTTGACCTTTTATTACATCATCTGCAGATCAGGAGCTGCAGCCTTCGCATTCATAGTACTGATTGGTGGCATCCAGCGTTTTAAGCAGATTGCCTACCACAACATCGTCCATCTCCACAAACTCCAGATCAGCGATGCGCTCATGAACGGCCGCTTTGGCCTGCTCCTCGGTTTCAGCCACCCAGCTAAATTCACCCTTGAAGCCGGTGGATTTCAATTCATATTCAAAAAGATAACGAGTCATCCTGGTTTCCCTCCTATGTACTAATTTATAGTAAGCATCTTTTTTTCTTACTTTCAACAAGATACACGGAAACGGCACATTCTGCAACAATACTAATTCCACATTTTCCTCCCGAACTTGCTCTAAATCGTGCAGCAAGTCGTTTTCGTTGACTCCCGTTAGATTTTTCCCCTTCAATATAAATTCACTCATTGCTCGTCCCCTTTTAAATTCATTCCCCCGAACACTTCAATCATCACCATTGCTCCAAGTCGAAAACCTTCCGTATACGCGGCAGATGAGTATATGGATGTCGATTGCCCTAACAAATCGATTAAATTCTCCAACTCATCGTACTCCTCCCGCGAAAGCTTCTTGTGATAGGAATCAATTAACGTAGAAATCTTTCGGTTAAGGCTGAGATATTCAGAATTTACAGGTTGTAAGCTTTCGTTAGGTCTGAGGTTTCCATAGAACAGCTTTTCCAAAACAATGCTCATAATTTTCCTCCTATACACTGCAGATTAAACCCCGGACACGGGGTCCCTCTGCAGTATCATACATCATCAGATCACAGCACATTGTGTTTTAGCGGTATAATCACTAAAAATGTTTTTATATCCTTAATGCGGAGGAAGTCCAAATGCAGTATAACAAAAATATGAAATTTCTATATCGGACAATGTTTTACGTTGGCAAACCAAATTACACATTGCAAACCCCGTCATTGCAGCTATTATCACCTTGGGATTCGTCCTTGAATTCCTGTTTTTGGAGTTTATTTTCTTCATCCCAGATCGTATTCAGAGCATTTAAAAAAACTTCCTCAGACTGAGCGCCTGAAATGATGTACTTATTATTAAACACGAAGGTAGGTACGCTTGAAATATTCAACTTTCTAGCCTCGGCGATGTCTGCTTTGACCGCATCTTTATGCGCATCAGATGTAAGCATTTTCGCTACATCCTGCTCATTAAGCCCCGCCTCGCTACCTAAGGAAACAAGTACGTTGTGGTCGGCGATATCCATGCGTTGCGAAAGGTAAGCGCGAAACAGACTTTCTGTTAACTCTGCTCCCTTTCCCTCTTCGGCTGCAAAATGAACCAACCGATGACCATCAAACGTATTAGCGATCACAACTTGATCATAACCGACATCGAGTCCGGCTTCTTTTTTAATCATATTGGCTACTTGTCCTTGCTTGATTTTCAATTGCTCAACTGTCATTCCCTTTTCCCGGGCAAGTTGTTCGGTACTAAGTGTTCTGTTCTCTGCGTCAGGATCGAGTTGATAACTGCGATATACAACATCTACTTTATCTTTCATCGTAAACATGCCCAGTGCATTCTCAAGTTTTCTTTTACCTATTACACAGAAGGGACATCCAAAATCCGACCAAACCTCTATTTTCATCATCAATTCCTCCAATGATCTAATAATAATTCTATTCTTGATTCGACGAATCGTACCTTCAGACTCAAAGCTCTCTCATATACATGTTCTGATCCTGCAATCGAATCAGTACTTTGCCAAAACGTCCGTCCTCCTGGATGATGACAAATGTAGCAAATATCCCATTGACGTTGTTTTCGAACTGAACGCCTTGGCCTTAGGGTCAAAAGAGCGGGTAGGATCCATTCCTTTTCATCCTGTCGATTTTCAAATCGGATTCGTCTTTCCACACTTTTTCCCATATGGCTGCATTAAAAAAATCGTTCATGAGTATTCTCCACCATCCCTTATGATTAATGAATTACCCTAAACGAACGGGCTAATTCATCCAGCCGACTGTTCTTGCTCCGGCGATTTCCCTTTACGAAGAAAGAGACTGAGCACAAGCGCGACGAGCGCGATGATGACGCCGAACCAGAATGCGTTGTTGATGCCGAATGCGAGCCCATTCGCCATTTCCTCCGGAGCCTGCGGATTGCTTGCACCGCTCAAATACTGCTTCTGCCCGCTCGACATAATACTGATATATAGGGCAGTGCCGATTGCGCCTGACACCTGCTGCAGTGTATTCAAGATCGCTGTCCCATGCGGGTGCAGATGGTTGGGCAACTGGTTAAGTCCAGCCGTCTGTGCAGGCATCATGACTAGCGCGATGCCAATCATCAGCGCGATGTGAATGGTTACGAGGAAGCCGGTGCTCGTCGTTTCGTCGAATCGGGTGAATTGCCATAATGAGATAACAGCGATGACCAATCCCGGGATGACCAGAACGCGCGGCCCAAATTTGTCAAACAGCTTGCCTGAGACCGGGGCCATGAACCCATTGATGATTCCTCCAGGAAGAAGAATCAAACCGGACTTGAATGCCGTTACCATGAGCACGCCTTGCATGAACATCGGAAGCATGATGGCCGATGAGAAGAAGGTCATCATAAGCACAAACAGCAGCACGGCGACAAGTGCAAATGTCGGATATTTAAATGCGCGTAAATCCATGACAGGCTGCTCCAATACGAGCTGCCTCCAAACGAACAGCAACAACGCAACGCTACCCGCCGTGATCGTCCAGATGACTGCGGGTTCTGACCAACCGTGTTCACCGGCACTGCTGAACCCATAAACGATTCCACCAAAGCCGATCGTCGACAACACGATAGATAAAAAATCTACGCGCGGTTTGGTGACTTCCGACACATTCTTCAACACAGCGGCTCCGATCATAACGGAGAGCAGCGCAAATGGTATTACGAGGTAAAACAACCAGCGCCACGAAAGTCCGTCAACGATCAAACCCGATACGGTCGGGCCAATCGCCGGCGCGAACATCACGACGAGCCCTAACGTCCCCATCGCTCCCCCCCGCTTTTCCGGCGGATAAATGGCCATGATGACGTTCATGACAAGCGGCAGCAGCATGCCGGTCCCGATCGCCTGAATAATCCGCCCGATGAGCAGCACGCTGAATGTCGGCGACACCGCTGCGATCACTGTACCCACAAAGAACAGGCTCATCGCGGATAGAAAAATTTTCCTGGTCGTGAACCATTGCTGTAAGATTGCCGTCACCGGAACAAGCACGCCAACGACGAGCATGAAGGCCGTGGAAAGCCACTGGACCGTTGCCGCAGACACCTCAAATGATTTCATCAATTCGGGAAGGGCATTCCCCATCAACGTTTCGTTCAAAGCGGCGACGAACAGGCCGATAATCAGGGCAAACATGATCGGGCCGCGCTTGATATTATTTAAATTACTCATCCTTTTTCACCCCAAGCCTCTGTATTTAACTCGTTATTGATGACCGCAGCGACAAATGCGCCCATCGAGGCAGCAGCTATGGCCTGATGCATTCGCGATGCTGCATCCCCGGCGCTATAGACGCCCGGAACATTCGTTTTTCCGAAGTCATCGACGACGACAGCCCCCCATTCCGTGATATGGCATCCGATCTTTCGCGGTAAGTCCGATCCTGTAACCAACTCCGGTTTGAAAAAGATCCCTGTGCATGGGACCGTCGACCCGTCTTCAAGAACGACTTGCTGCACGCTCCCGTCGCTGGAGTCAATGTGCCGGATCGGCGAGTCGAACAGAGGCACTTGATTCTGCCGGAGCTCCTCGCGCTCGGCATCCGTCAATTCATCAGGGCCATTCGTGCAAACGGCAAAACGGTCCGTCCATCCGGATATGAGGGGAGCAAAATGCATAAGCTCAGCCCCCTTCATAATGATGACAAGCGGCTGATCCCTTAATTCCCAGCCGTCGCAATACGGGCATACAAAAGCGCTTTTTCCATATACCTCCTGTAGTCCCGGAATGTCGAGCGGCTCATCTTTCATGCCAACAGCGAACAGAACTTTTTTACTTGCAAAAGTTTGTCCTTGCGCAGTCTCAATCTGAAACTGACCGTCAGTTCCCGTGATCACCACTGCGGTGTCCGCTACGAAGGATACGGAAGGATAGGCACTAATCTCTTCCTTCGCAATTCGCCGAAACTCACGCGGCGTAATTCCGTCACGGGTAAGAAATCCATGGACCTCACGAGTTACCATGTTGCGTGGACGACCTTCATCGATGATCATCACCTTTTTCCTTGCCCTTCCGAGTACCAAGGCGGCGTTCAACCCAGCTGGTCCGCCACCAATAATGGTTACATCTAAAAGTTGATTTGTCATTTCCATAGTTTTTAAATACCTCCATAAAAGATCTATATTATCCATGATTAATGCACAAGAAGCGCATCACTTCTTGTTTGCCTCATGGGTACAACGCTTGAAAGCTTCATCCAGTACCGACTGGAGCGTGTGTTCCCGCAAGTATTGGTGTAGCTGCTGTTCCGCGCCGTCCATAACTTTTTCAATCAAACATACGTTTTTTCCCAGACGTTTCCGATCCCGCTGTGCGGCCCCCTCTTCCGCTAAGAACTGATGCTGCTGCGAACTCGTATTCGAGCATTCGAATAGATGCTGTCTTCCTTCAATCACTTGAATTACATCAAGGAACGTAATTTGATCCGCCGGCCGTGCAAGTTCGTAACCGCCGTTCACGCCTGGCATAGCTCGTACGATTCCATCCTGCCTCAGCTTAGACATAATTTTGGATAAATAGCTTTCGGAAACGCCAAGTGCCCCGGATAATTCCTTGATTCCGACGTTGTTGCAACGCTCCGAGTATCCTAGATGAATTAAGGCGTGTAGGGCATAATCACTGCTTTTGGAGAATTGCAAGTGTTCCTCCCCCTTTCTCATTATGGACCTTCGATGTCCATAATAAAAGATTTAACTCCAAATTGCAATACCATTTTCTGATTCGCTTCCAGTTTACAGTTGCCCACCCAACTTGATGACGGCACCCATCTGGCCGTTGATCTCGCGGAACTCAAAGTTGGGCAGCTAGTCGAGCGTCCAGATGCATATTCCTTCTTTTCGATAATTTGCAAGCCCCATATTGCGGAGCAACCGAAGATGGTGGGAAGCCGTCGCTATGCTCGATCCGATAATATTGGCGACATCACACACACATCATTCGCCTTCCTGGCACAAAGCAAACGCAACTTTCATTCGGGTATCATCCGCTAATACCTTAAAAATCTTGGCTATATTTTGTGTATTCGTCACAGAAAGATTTGATTGTTCCGAAACTGTACACAAAAAGATCCAATTCCCGAAATGGAATTGGATCTTGCCGCATTTGAAAATGTATCTGTTTGTCAAACAACCCTGCACAAGGAGCGAATGCCCTTCAGCTCTTTCAGAAGTTCAGCAGCAATGAGCTCCGACGTGCGATGATTCGCTTCTTCCGTCAATCCAGCCACGTGCGGCGTAATGACGCAACTGTCCAGAGACAGCAGCGGATGATCGGGCGGTGGCGGTTCCACGGACAGCACATCAAGCATGGCCCCGGCAATCCGCCTGTGCAGCAGCGCCTCATACAACGCCTGCTCGTCAACTACGCCGCCCCGTGATGTATTGATCAAATACGCATGCGGCTGCATCTGTTCGATCGCCGCTTTATTGATGAGTCCCTTCGTATCAGGTAAGAGCGGAATATGAAGGCTTACACAATCAGAGCTTTGCAGCACTTCTTCCATAGAAGCAAGCCGGATGCCGGATTCGGCAGCCGCAAAATCATAGCCGGACAATCGAGGATCACTGCCGATCACCTTCATGCCGAGCGCTTTGGCCCGCACGGCTGTGCGGTGGCCGATCTCGCCAATCCCGATGAGGCCCAGCGTTTTGCCTGCAATCTCATGGCCACCAAACCGCTTGCGGTCCCAGCCTCCCGCCTTCACATCCTCGGAAGCCACAAGCAGCGGACGTGTAAACGTAAAGATGGCTGCTATCACATATTCTGCTACAGACGACGCATTGGCGTTTTTCGCGCTGATGACCGCGATATTCCGTCGCTTGGCTTCATGCACATCGATATTGTCCAGCCCGACACCGAGCCGGCCGATGGCCACCGTTTTCACCATTTTCGCTAGTAGGGGGACATCCACTCTTGTCTGATTACGTACGATTAAAGCGTCTGCGGTGATTACTGCGTCCTCCAGCCGCCCCCGGTCAGCCCAGAGCCCTGGATCATAAACCAGCTCATTTCCGCTGCTTTGCAGCATCTCCAGACCAGAGTCGGCTATATGTTCTGCGATGACGATCTTCATTGCGCTGGCCCTCCTTTTATTTCCGGAGCCCCAGTTTTGACGCCAGCTCCGTGTAATATTCCGTTTCTTTCTGCAAAAATGGATTATATTCCGTCTGATTTAAATAAGAGGGCTGAAGCTTCAGAGCCTCCAGTTTGGCTATAAAATCGGGATCCTCCGCCAACTCGGCAAGCGCTTCGTCCCATTTTTGCACGATTTCACCCGGTGTCCCTTTGGCCATGCTTACACCCGTCCACCAAAACGCCGACAGATTCTCCACTCCTTGTTCCTTCGCTGTTGGCACATCTGGAAAATACGGGCTTCTGTTCTCACCTGAGACAGCCAGTATTTTGAGCTTTCCAGCCTCGGCCATAGCGGATACTTCACTTACCGGATGTACAGCCAACACCGCATTGCCGCCTGCCACCAGCGGAATCGATTCCGCCGTACCTTTAGTAACGATCATGCGAGTTTTGGATATGTCCACACCGATTTCATTCAACCACTCCGCAACCGCAAAGGAGGAGAAGCCGGATACGCCGGAGGTCGTCCATGTCAATTGATCCGGATTCGCTTTCACCCAATTGGAAAATGCTTTGAAATCCTGCCACTGTGCATCCCCTTTCACCGTAAACGCCGGGACATCCTGTACGATCCGGGACACAAAAATCTGATCCTCCTGCTTGACAGGCGGATTCGTGTACCCGGCCGTCATCATGGAACCAAGCGACACCACATTGGCCATCACCGTATATCCGTCCGGCTGCGCTTGATTCAGCGCATATTGCGCTCCTGTCGCACCTCCACCTCCCGGCTTGTTGACTACGTTGACAGGCTGGCCCCATTTCTCGCTCAGCTTCTCCGCAACCGCTCTGGCTACAAGATCTACGCCCCCGCCTGCCGCATAGGGAACCACATATTCAATGGCTCTGTCCGGATAACGGTCTGCACTGCCTGCCGCGTTTTGTGTCCCTGCTGCTGTCTGCTTACTCTGCTGTCCTGAACCACAACCGGCTACAGCCAGGGTTACCGTCAGCAGGCCTGCCAATAGGAATCCGTATTTTCCCATCCTCGATGCGCTTTTCTTCATGTTCCCGCTCTCCTTTAACAAGTTGATTTCATCGAATTCCTATCCTTGGGGATGTCAAAAATCCAAAGCCTCCGCACCCTCCTCCTTCACTCTCCTTCTCGTTCGCCCGGCCAGCCAGGTGGATACCAGAAACAGAACAGCCGCTATTAAAAGAAAGGCAAGCGTTATGGGACGGGTGACAAAAATAGCAAAGCTGCCGCCGGACATGGACATCGTCTGCGTGAACGATTGTTCCATCAGCGGACCGAGAATAAAGCACAGAATGAGCGGCATCACCGGCCAGTCGAACTTATGCATAAAATAACCCAGCACCCCAAAAACGACAGCTACGCCCACGTCAAAGAGATTGTTGCGCACCGTATAGGCCCCGATAATACTAAGCATTAGAATGATCGGAGCCATGATGCCAAAGGGTACACGGGTCAAGCGCGCCCACAACCCGACGAGCGGCAGGTTCAGGAGCAGAAGCGCAATGTTGCCGATCACCATGCTGGCAATTACCGTCCAAATGAACCCGCCTTTTTGCTCAAATAAGAGCGGACCGGGAGCCACCCCGTAAATCATCAATCCGGCCAGCAGCACGGCAAGGGGCGGCGATGAAGGGATACCCAGTGCAAAGAGCGGGATAAAGCCGGCTGAGCTGGTGGCATTGTTGGCTGCTTCCGGTGCTGCCACCCCCTCAATCGCTCCACGCCCAAACAAATGGCGTCTTCTGGAAAACTTTTTAACCACATCATAGGACAGAAATGAAGTTACGGCCGCAGATGTTCCAGGCAGAAGCCCCATGACAAAACCGATGATACTACCCGCTGCGATGGCTCCTGAGCTCTGGCGCAGATCACTTCGTGTAGGATAGACGCTGCCGATCCGGTCGGATGAAACGGCTGTTTTCTTCTCTTCCATGCTTCTTAGAACCTCGGTAATGGCAAACAATCCGATAATGATGCTGATCATCTCGAAACCACCGGAAAGGCTGCTGGATCCGAACGTAAACCGGAACATACCTGTTGAGCTGCCCAAGCCAACCATGGAAAGAAGAAAACCGAACAGCCCCATAATCAACGACTTTAGCAGTGATCCGCCCGTTAAACCCGATGTTATCGCGAGCGCCAGCAGCATCACGCTAAACAACTCTGGAGGTCCAAGTTTAATGGCCTGTTCTGCCAGAATCGGCGCAAAAAAGACCAGCCCCAATACACCGATAATGCCTGCAATAAAGGAAGAAATGGCTGCGATGCCGAGAGCCGGCCCGCCTCTTCCTTGAACCGCCAACGGATAACCGTCAAGACAGGTCGGCACGGATGAAGCTTCACCCGGAATGTTCAGCAGGATGGCTGTCGTGGAGCCTCCATACATCGCGCCATAATAAATACCGGCCAGCATAATAATCGCCTGGGCGGGATCAAGCACTGTTGTGAGCGGCAGCAGAATAGCGATAGCAGATGTGGGACCAAGCCCTGGCAATACACCTACAAACGTACCGATCAGCGCCCCGATGGCTGCCATCAGCAGGTTCATGGGTGTAAGCGCGTCGATAAAGCCATATGCAAGCGCGGTTGCAGATTCGATCATAAGCTCACCCCCATCCAATTGGCGGCAGGTAATGGTGTCATGAGCCAAACGATAAAAATGAGGTACATCGCTCCCGTCAGAAGAACAGCCGCCAGCACAGCCCACACCCAACGCATGGACCCGATCATACGAAACAGCAGCAATGAGCACACCAAGGTTGAGGCTGTATATCCGGCGATGGTCATCAGGAGAAGATATACAATAAGCAGGGCAGGAACAGCGGCCAGCACAACAGCCTTTCTCCCTTTGGGAAACAATTTGATGCTTGCATGTGCAGCACCGCCTCTCACGGTTAACGCAATACCGGATAATACAAGTCCGATTCCAATCATAAAAGGAAATATATGATCTCCGTTCCACAACCCCGCTCTATATTGAAACAGCTTGACTGCTTCCATCAAGGCTACACCGCCAATAACTACGGTCAAAGCTCCGGCTGTCCGGTCCGCTTTCTTGCTGATCATCCTCTCTCATCCCTTCCCCCATGAACATATGCAGACAAAAAAAGACACTGGAAAGAAGAGGGCATACATCAGCCCTTATCTCGCAGTGTCTCCGGTTTGTCCGGTCGAACTTTAATTCCTATATTTTTCATGTGATTAATATGTTTATCATGTTAACAGTGAATAATCATCTAGTCAACGGATAGTTTTTGTGAAATCAAGGTTCCTAAAACAAGCAAAATGCATGATGTTATGTAATGAATCATTAACATACTTAATCATATACGGAATAAAATCCTCTTCCTTGGTTTCCTTCCCTTTCCCTAAGCAGTATACTAGTTTGTAAATTATGGATTTGAAGAATACATAGCTATTTCGCAAAAATGCTAATTCAAATAAAGGGGAATGTCGCTGCCATGATATCCAAAAAAACAGATCGCAAATCTTTACGCAGGCTGCTTCTTCAGGCCCAGCATCTGCTGCGGGCTCCTTCATCCTCACCTCCGCAGCCTGCTTCCGTACAGTCCGTGCTGGACATGATTCGTTCGCTGGTGGCTGTGCAGTTGGACCCCGTATCCGCCGTTGCTCCGAACCAGCATCTCGTATTCGCAGCACGTATGCCGGAATATCGGCCGGAAATGCTTGAACAACTGCTGGCGGAGCATAAGGTCTTCGAGTATGTTGCCAACGCGGCTTGTGTCATGCCGATGGAGGATTATCCGGTGTATCAGCCTGTACGCGAACGGAAACGTGCGGCTGTCCAAGACAGATTGGTGGAGCTTGAACCGGTCGTAGAAGCCGTGCTTGCCCGTCTGCAGACTGATGGCTCCCTCCCTTCCCGTGCCTTCCAATCTGCTGCTAAGGTAACAGGGTATTGGGAAAACCCGAACAACATTCCAAAAACCAAAGATACCTCCCATGCACTAACCCTGTTGCTGGATGCCGGTATGATCCGTGTCGTTGGGCGGAGGGGCACAGAGCGTTTCTTCGCCCTGACGGATACCACCGTTCCTGCCGAGCTGCGGGAAAAAGCTGCCGCAGCGGACCCGGCAACCGTTCGCAGCGAGCTGCTGGATAAATATATACAGGCTTACAAAGTATTCGACGCTCAGGACCCTCGTCTTGGCTGGGTGAAATCGTCCGCGTCCGAGCGTAAAGAATGGATTCAGTCGCGGCTCCATGACAGGCAGTTGGTCGCCCTGGACATTGAGGGTGTAACAAGACCCTATTATATGGCTGCTGCCGATGTAGAAGTACTGGAAGAGCTTTCCGACCAATCCGGCACCGGCGGAAACGAAGGCAGTCCGGTGATCTTTTTACCTCCCCTGGATAACTTGTTATGGCGCAGGGAACGGCTTGCCGATTTATTTGATTTTCATTACAGATGGGAAATTTACACCCCTGCGCTCAAACGGCGGTATGGTTATTACGCGATGCCGATTTTGTACGGGGATGAGCTTGTCGGCAGGATGGATCCTCGTCTTGACCGCAAAACCAATACGTTAAGCGTTCCTCTTTTACAGTTGGACGAACATATTCAAATTACGGATGAGCTGCTCGCCGCCCTGCGCAGTGGGTTAACGCGGTTTGCGACTTCTTTTCAGGCAGACTCTGTCGTAGTGGAAAGAACAGAACCACCTGTCTTGAAAGAGAGTCTGTCTATGTAACCTCGTTTCAGGCTTGTTTCAGGGGGGTTACGGGCATTAGAATGATGATAAAAGGCATAGAGCAGGACAGGAGGACCTCATGTACAGCTACGAATGGGAACAACTGCAAACCAAACTGCCGCAATGGGTGGAAGCAAGCCGGAAACAGCATGTTCACGGCCAGGTCGCCGCTTATATTCCCGAATTGTCCAAAGCCCCGAAGGACGCGCTTGGAATTACGATGATGGACGGCAGAGGTAACACGGTAATATCTGGTGATTGTGGCTGTGTTTTTACCCTGCAGAGCATTTCCAAAGTGTTTACCCTCATTCTGGCTTTGATGGATAACGGTGAAAATCTGGTTTTCTCCAAAGTTGGCATGGAGCCAACAGGAGACCGCTTTAATTCCATGCTCAAGCTGGAGCTGGTGGAGCCAGGTATTCCGTTTAACCCGTTCATCAACGCGGGTGCCATAGCCGTCTCTTCCCTGATTGCAGGCAATAGCATCGAAGAAAGATATGCCCGTATTTTGCAATTTTTAAGGTTACTGGCCCACAATGACCGCATGGATTTCGACCAGGACGTATATGAGTCAGAATCGGCGACAGGCCACCTGAATCGCTCGCTCGCTTATTTTCTGATGGAAAAAGGCATTTTAAGGGGCAAAGTCGAGGATGTGCTGGAAGTGTATTTCCGCCATTGCGCGGTCAACGCAACCTGTGCCGATCTTGCGCGCATGGCTCTAGTTCTCGCCTATAACGGCTACGATCCGATCCGAAATACTCAGCTAATCCCGCGCCGTTATGTGCAAATTGCCAAGACATTCATGACGACCTGCGGGATGTATGATGCGTCTGGCCATTTCGCCATTCAGGTAGGACTGCCCGCCAAGAGCGGAGTGTCAGGCGGCATATTGACAATGGTACCCGGACGTTACGGCATCGGCGTCGTGGGTCCGGCGCTGAACCGGATGGGCAACAGCACAACAGGCGTCCATCTGCTGGAAACGCTGTCAAGAGAGCTGGACTGGAGCATGTTCTAAATGCTTCAACGCAGAAGTATCCCTTCACCTTCCGGTTGAGGGATACTTCTCAGTTATATTCATTTACCCGTTAGACTTAACTTCCAGCCTGATCCCGATATTAAACGGATCCTTTACAAACAAGCCGCCAGCACGTTGTGTCAGCGAATAACCGCTTTCGGTCAAGCGAGTCACAACTTCATCCAGTGCTGTTTGATCAGGCAGCCGCAGTGTAAAATAGTCGATTCCCGCAGCATTCTCAGGCACCGGCGGTGCACCTTCCCCCGCCCATGTATTCAAACCGATATGGTGATGATATCCGCCGGCAGAGATGAACAAAGCCATCGAGCCATAGCGGGCTGTAATATCGAATCCCAGCAAATTCACATAAAATTGTTCCGCATCCTGCAGATTCGATACATGGAAATGGACGTGACCGATGACCGTACCCGCAGGCAGACCTGTCCACTGCATATGATCAGAGACCGCCAGCAGACCTTCCACATCCACCGGATCGGTTCCCATCACATAATGCCCTGTGCTGTCGCGTTTCCATGTATCACGTGGCCGGTCAGCATAGAGCTCAATACCGTTATTATCCGGGTCGCTTAGATAGAGGGCCTCGCTAACCGTATGATCTCCCTGCCCAACCGGAATGTTGTTGCGGATCAGGTTGCGGACGACAAGACCAAGCGATGCGCGATTCGGAACAAGAATGGCAAAATGATACAAACCTGCCCCGGACCGTTCCGGCAGCACAAGCGCGTCATCGATTTCATGCAGAATTACAAGCGGTTTCATCCCATCAGCAGTCATCTCGGCTCGGCGTTCCTCCCGTTTTAGCAGCTTAAGACCGATAACTTCAGTATAAAAGGAAATCGAGCGCTCCAAATGTTTAATTTTCAGGCTAACCAAGCCAATATCCGTTGCTGGATGAATTTGCGGCTTCATCATATACCCCTGCTTTCATTTTTTTGTTTACATAATATTTATTACGTTAAACAAAATATTTTATTATCCACACCAAAAGTGTATCTGTGTGATAAAACTACCACCTTACTATTGGAAAGTCAATGATAAAACTACCCCTTCTCTTGCTGCATTACGTAGTATTGCCGAAGTCCTTGGTGTTCCACTCGCTTTTTTATTGCTGCTACGGATTACAGCCAAAGCCGTCTGTTCGCGTTTTGCTGCTGCCAAAAAAAAGAGCCGATACCGGCTCTTCCCGCTTTCTGATTTGATTTACGATTTCACGCTTGGCTCAGCTTGCCTTCTACACAGCTCAGCCGCTTTCTGCACGGAACGGACGATACCGCCGTAGCCTGTGCAGCGGCACAGATTGCCGCACAGCGCCGATTCGATCTCTTCCTGAGAAGGCGATGGATTTCGGTCCAGCAGCGCTTTGGTCGATATGATCATGCCTGGGGTACAATAACCGCATTGAAAGCCGCCTTCTTCCACAAACGCCTGCTGAATCGGATGAAGATCGTCCATCGGTTCTTCATGTCCTTCATATCTGCGCTCTGCATCCACGCTCAAGCCTTCAATAGTAGTAATACGCCGTCCCACGCATTGATAGGCCATCAGCAAACAGGCGTTGGCCGGTTCCCCGTCAAGCAGCACCATGCACGCTCCACATCGGCCTACTTCACAGGAGATTTTGGTGCCCGTCATATTCAAATCCACTCGCAATATATCCAGCAGCCTTCTTGAAGGCGGGATCTGCATTTCGATGTTCTGACCGTTAATCACGGCATGCCAGATACAGATTTGCTCATTCATTAGCGCTCCGCTCCTTCCTTAACAGCCAGCTCTACCGGACGAAGCAGCAGCTCACGACTCACTGGCAGCCTGTTCACCCGTACGCCCGTCGCCTGATGAATGGCCGCCGCTATGGCCGGAGCCAGCGCAACGGAACCAATCTCTCCGATGCCCCGCGGTCCGAATGGATCTCCCTCAGGCAGCTCTTGAATCGCTTCAACCTCCAGGGAAGTATGAACATCGCTAATCGTCGGGATCATGTAGGTATCCAGATTTGGCGTCAGATAACGGCCACCCGCCATGATGGCATCTTCAGTAAGTGTGAAGCCAAGCGCCATGACGCTGCCGCCTTCAATCTGTCCGAGGTACCCCATTGGATTGATCACCGGACCCGCCGCCACTACATGCTTCGTATCGAGCAGCCTGACCTCTCCGCTCAGCGTGTTCACTTCCACCTCTGTAATGACGGCAGCATAGGTATATAAATAATGGCCGCCGACAATGTGATCCGGCGTGGTTGGATAATCAAATTTAGTATCGAATATAAGTTCTTCACCAGCCGCCGCTGCGATTTGGGCATAAGTAACAAGAGGAATACCGCTGAATTCCTGAGTGGTGTTGCAGTCTCCCCCATGTTCCGCAGACATTTGCCATATGCCTCCCGGCCCTGTGACGAGTCGTTCCTCCGGAATGCCGGTGAGCCTGGTGGCAATGGCCCTGATTTTGCTGATAAAGGGAGTTCTCAGCCTTTGCAGCGCCATCCACGCCATGGTCGTGGACCGGGAAGCGGTGCTGGAGCCGCTGTGGGGCACCCTGTCCGTATCCCCAATGACAATGCTGAGATCTTCCGCAGTACAGGCGAAAATATCCATCAGCATAATTTCAAGCGTTGCGACAAGCCCTTGCCCAAATTCCTCATAGCTGAAGGCTGCTTCAATTTTGCCCTCGATCGTAAGCGACAGCCTGCCTCCGGCAGGATCGGGTATACCATAACCCAGGCCTGCACCGTGCATGGCAATCGCGGCTCCAATGCCTTTTTGGACCCATGGCAGGTGCTCCTGACGATCTAGACCTTGCTTACGCTGTTGCCATAGCTCGGATTTCTCCACAGCTTCCCACACCTGCGCCAGCCCTTCGGTTTGCAGGATGCGTTGTCCCAGCGGACCGGGGTCAGAGCTCGCGCGCAAATTCAAACGGCGGAATTCCCATGGATCCATTCCCAGCTTCCCGGCCAGTCGATCCATCTGTCCCTCCATCGCAAAGATCGCCTGGTTGCCTCCAAATCCCCTGAACTCCCCAGAAACTCCATTGTTCGTATACACAGATACTCCTTCAATATCTACGTGGGGAATATTATAGGGGCCCATGCTGTGCTCTGTTGCAAAATTCAGCACAGGCGCTCCCAGAGTAGCATAGGCTCCAGTGTCCGCCGTAATCCGCACCTGATGAGCGAGCAGCTTCCCGTTCGCGTCGGTTCCTGTCCGCATCTCGATCTTCATCGGGTGACGTTTCAAGCCTGCGCGAACTGATTCCTTTCTGGAGTTATGCATTTTGACCGGACGACCGCAGCGTAACGCAAGCAGGGAGCCGTAAGGCTGCACATTCAGCTCATCCTTACCGCCAAATGATCCGCCGATCGGACTCGAGATCACACGAATCGACTCCTCAGGCATATCAAGAATCCGGGAAAGCTGCAGCCTATCCTTATAGCCATGCTGTGTCGCGGCATATACCGTCAGACGGCCATCCGCTTCCGGTACAAAAAGGCCGCCTTCGGTTTCCATATAGGTATGCATCTGACGCGGGGTGTAGTAAGTCTCTTCAACCATGTGCGCACAGGTTCGGAAAGCTTCTTCCACCGAGCCTCTTTTCACTTCCGTCCGATGAAGGACGTTCCCCTGTGAATGCAGAAGGATAGCATCAGGTGCGAGGGCTGTTTCGGGTGAATCCATTACCGGCAGCTCTTCATATTCAACGGAGATGAGAAGCAGGGCGGCTTCGGCGATTTGCGGGCTTTCGGCGGCAATGGCAGCAATGGCATCCCCTGTATAACGTACGACGGTACTACAGAATACCGGCTGATCCGGTGTAGCGAGTCCGAACAGGTTCATCCCCGGCACATCGCGGTAGGTCAGGACTGCTTGTACTCCTTCAAGCCGCTCCGCCGCTGACGTATCCACGGAAAGAATACGCGCATGCGGATACATGCTGCGCAGTACGCGTCCGTATAACATGCCGGGAAGAGACAGGTCCGTTAAATACTGCAGCTTTCCCGCCACCTTATCCGGACCGTCCGGACGTGTATACCAACGCTTACCGCTGTTTTCACGATTCAGCAGCATGTGATCACTTCCTTTTTACTTAGACTTGGCTTGCAAGCTTATACAGTTCCGCCGCCAGCAGATTCCCTGCTGTCATGGCTCGGTATTCAGCCGAAGCAAAAGCATCTGTGAAGGTTTCAAATTCCTCTTTAACCGTCTGAACGAGGCTTGAAAGATCGGTGAGCCCGTTTTGCAGCAACGCCTCGGTGCGGACAAGTCTCATTGCAATGCCTGCTCCCCCGCCTGCCGCAGCAGTTACGGGACTCCAACGCCCGCCGCTGTCAGGTCTCCCCATGAAGGCTACGGTCACTAATGAGGGAGTGAATGCTTCTCGTCTGCCGATTTTTCGAAACCGAAAAACCTCCTCACCGGATTGTATAGGAATAAGCACCCGCTGCAGAATGGCCTCCTGCCCGTGTATGCCCTGACGAATCCTTTCCAGCCAGTCTTCTATCGCTATCCGGACAGGGCCATCTTCGGTATGCCATTCAAGCTGGGCCCGCAGCACAAGCAGCGCGGGAATCGAGTCTCCAATGCCTGAAGCAATATTGCCGCCGATGGTGGCAGTCGTCCGAATAGAAGGGGCGCCGATCAGGCGTGCTGCTTCTGCCAGCAGCGGAGCGTTGACAGCCAACAGCGGATTACGGCAGCATTCTGCCAGACTGGTCAGAGCTCCAACCGATAACATACCGTTGTCCAGACTTATTCCCTGCAAGTTTGCAATACCGTTAAGGGCTATAATGTGCTGAGGCAAAGGAACGGCATCTCCCTCCCATTGGGTGCGCAGAAGCGTTCCGCCCCCAACGTAGCAAGAGGTTCCTTCCGAGGTATTTTTCCAATGCATCGCTTCCTCGACAACTGCAGGAATCCGAACAGCGGGTAGCGGACATATTACAGGATTTCCGTTGCTCATATTCCTTCAGCCTCCTTCTTCATAATCAAATTCAGATCCTCAGGCGTATCTGCGTCGAGGAATATATGCGAGGGCAGCGGAACCCCGATTCCCGCAGAGGAGGGGCGGTTAATCAAAGCGCCTGCCCCTTGATCCCCTTCAAGGGATCGGAGTTTGCTGAAGAATCCGCTGGCCAGCAGCACCGGCGGTTTGGCTGTCCCCTGATCGGATGCAGCGACATAATCTACCTGCTGATTCGCTTCAAAATGCTCCAAAAGCGCGTTGATATGCTGACTCGCAACCAAAGGCTGGTCGGCGAGCAGAATTACCGCCGCGTCACTTTGCAGCGCCGCGACGGCCTGGATGCCGCACTTGAGCGAGTAAGCCATGCCTTTGTCCGCGTGGGGACAAGCGATATAACGGATACGCTCAGCAGCCCCCGAACCGCCGCTTGCCATCTGAAGCCATGATGGCGGCAATTCCGAACGCCCGATGACCAGGATGGGATCGAGCCGGGAAGCAGCAGCCGCTTGCAGAACACGGGAAGCAAGGCTGGTTCCGTCTTGCAGCGGCAGGGCTAGCTTATCACGTCCCATGCGCACGCTTCGTCCAGCCGCGAGCACTATTCCGGCTGCGTTCATAGCGCGCCCCTCCTTTTGGCTGCTCAAGCTGCTTTCCCCGCCGCAAGGCGATCAGCTCTGCCGTAATGCTGACGGCGATCTCCTCCGGCCCGTCCGCACCAATGGCAAGGCCGACGGGGGAGTGCAGATTTGCCGTTATTATCAGTCCCTCCGTCAGGCGTGTCGTGCGGTCCTTGGAGCCCATAATGCCTAGATATGCATATTCCGCAGCCTGCAGAAGGGCGAGAAACTCCTTCTCCCGCTGGAACTGGTGGCTCATTAGCAGCACATAATCACTGCTGCGGATATTGAGCAGCGCAAAGATTTCAGATGGAAATCCGTAGACCAGCTCCGCACCCGGGAACCGTTCCGCTGTCATCAACGCCTCTCGCCAATCCGCCACGGTGACCCTGAACCCGGCCCCTGCAGCGAGGCGGGATACTGGAACGGCATCCTCTCCAGCACCTACCAGAATCAGCCGGGGCTTAGGTTCATAAGTATGGAAGTACACAACTGGCCAAGGAGCAGCAGCCTCCTGCGGAGAGACAGCTTTGCCCAATACATATTCCGCCGTCCCATTGTCCCAATCATACCGGCGTGTCAGCATCACTTGCTGTCCTTCAAGGAAGCAGTAGTGCATCTGTTGCATCACCTGTTCAAGCTTGCCGGTTACAGGCTCCAGTACGATATGAAGCAGCCCTCCACAACCGATATTCTCCCCCCAGGACAGGTCATCCTCCGGCCGCATATCATAGGGGACTCGCTCTACTTTTCCGGTGCTTAGCACTGCTTCAGCCCACCCCAGCAGGTCACTTTCCATACATCCAGGACTGATGCTCCCCCAGATGGAGCCCCGCTCGCCAAGCAGCATCGAAGCCCCTTCCTTCCGGTAAGCATGCCCGTCAATGTATACGACGGTAGCCAGTACCTTGCGTTCCGGGCTGTTCACCACTGCTGCACATAAGTCTGCCATTTCCATCGTACACTCCTCCTCTGCCTGGTTTACGGATTGCCTTTTGCTACAAGGCTTTCACCAAACGTGCGATCGATTTATCCGCTTCCTTCAAAACCACGGCACGGTCCATCGTCGTTACTCTGCGGTTCTCAAAAACAATGCTGCCGTCGACCATGACTGTATCGACATTGCCCCTTGTAGCGGAGTAGACAATTCGGGAATAAATGTCGGTATCATAGGATGGATAGGTATGGAAATCCTCCAAATCCAGCAGAAGCAGGTCGGCCTTTTTGCCGACCTCCAGGCTGCCGATTTCACGGCTCATGCCCAGCACCTCCGCCCCGCCCATCGTAGCCATACGCAGCACTGTGCGGGCATCCATGGCTGTAGGTCCGTGCGATACCTTTTGAATCAGCGCGGTCAGCCGCATTTCCTGTAACATGTCGAGGTTATTGTTGCAGGGGGCCCCGTCAGCTCCGATCCCGACGTGAATCTGACGGTTTAACAGGTCTGGAATCTCGGCAATACCGGAAGCAAGCTTCAAATTGGAGCCCGGACAATGGGTAACCTTGACACCCCGTTTGCGGATGATCTCCTTCTCTTCCTCGCTCAGCCATACGCAATGGGCCAAAATCAGTCTGGAATGCGCCAGCCCGATATGATCGAGGTAGACGATATTGCGCATTCCCCGTTCAGCCTCAACAAGAGCAATTTCCCCTCGGTTTTCCGAGGCATGAGTATGCACTCTGACATGATATTTGGCCGACAGATCCCTGACCTGCTTCAGCAGCGATTCGGTACACGAAACGACGAAACGCGGACTGAACGCGTACTGGATTCTCCCACCGCCGAAGCCGTTCCATTTTTCAAGCAAATCGACACTTGCGCGGATAGAATCCTCCGTCTTCTCGCGCAGCGGTTCCGGAACCTCATCCCCGTGATCCATCATCACTTTGCCCGAGATGGCCCGAATTCCGCTCTGGGCGATTGCCTGAAAAGCCGATTCCGTGTGATGCACCGTCTCCATATCAAGCACCGTTGTCGTTCCGCTGGCCAGCAGCTCCCCAATGCCCAGTAGGGCGGAATAATAGACCGACTCCTCGTCATGAGCCGCCTCGAGCGGCCAGATCCTTTTCCGCAGCCAGTCCATCAGCTCCATATCATCCGCGCGTCCCCGAAACAAGGTTTGGCATAAATGAATATGTGTCTGTATAAAGCCGGGCAGCAGCACCTTTCCTTTCGCGTCTATCACACGCTCGGCTTCCTTCTCAAGGTCCGTTCCAATCTCCGCAATCAGGCCGTTTTCAACATATAAATCCCCGACGAATACATCTTCGTCCGCATTCATGGAAACGATCTGTGCTCCCTTAATCAAAGTACTTGCCATATGTGTCTCCCCCTTTATGAAATGACAACAGCGTATGTCATTTCCCTGCATACACGTCCAAAGCCGCCTGTACCGCTTCCCCGGCCGGAAGCCGAAAGCCGCAGCGCAGCAGGACCGCTTCGAGCGCGCCGATCACCTGCAATACATTGGTTTGCCGGCAACTGAAGCCCATCGTGCCGACCCGCCAGATTCGGCCCTTGAGCGGTCCGAACGAACTGGCAATTTCAATGCCGAATTCATGCAGGAGCATAGATCTCACCTGTTCGCCATCAATGCCCTCGGGAATCTGCGGGCAGGTTACAACCGGCAGCTTGCTCGCCTGATTTCCGTAAAACTCCAGCCCCATGGCCTGCAGCCCCGCCATTAGCGCAATCTCATTTCTGCGGTGTCGTGCGAACCTCTCCTCCAGCCCCTCCGTCAACACGAGACGAAGTCCCTCATACAGAGCGTACAGCATGCTGGTCGCCTCGGTATGATGATTGAGGCGCATAGGGCTCCAATAATCCTGAAGCTGGCTAAGATCAAAATAGTTGCTGCGGATCGCATCCGTGACCGGACGTGTTGCCGATCTGCCAACAGCCGGGTCGGCCAGCCCGCGTTCAATCCGCTTACGGCTGAGCAGCTTCTGCTCGGACCGGCTGTTGTACGTAATAGGCGCCATGCCGGAAGGGATGGAGAGACATTTCTGCGTGCCCCCGATCACCGCGTCCAACATCCATGCATCCGCTTCCACCGGAGTGCCGCCAATCGTGGCCACGGCATCAACAACTAACAAAATGTCCAGCTCTCTGCAGGCCTTCCCGATCTCCTCCAAGGGCTGCATTTGTCCGGTGGACGTTTCCCCATGCACGATGGCAACCAGATCCGGCTTGAGATGGTGTATGGTTTTAATAACAGTTTCCGGATCAAACACTGTGCCCCATTCCGTTTCAATGACACTGACTTCGGCACCGCAGCGTTCCGAGATTTCCGCGAGCAGATGTCCGAAGCGTCCAAAGATGGGCACCAGCACCCTGTCCCCCGGCCGGATCAGGCTTACGAGGACGGCTTCAAGACCTGATCTGGAAGTGCCGTCCACCGGAAAACACCATTCATTGCCAGTGCGGAACAGTTCCCTTAGCATGGACATCGTTTCGTTCATCAAGCCGGTAAACTCAGGATCGAATTGTCCCAGCACCGGATATGACATGGCCCTTAGTACACGCGGGTCGACCTCCACAGGACCAGGGGTCATAATGGTTCGCAATGAAGGGGATAATTCTTTGTAAGTACTCATAAATCTACACTCCCGTAGCCCAATTGATATAACATGTCTGTAAGTATTTTGAAACCGCCCTTTAAGGCCTCAGGCTCCGTGTACTCCGCTGGATTATGACTGATTCCATGACGACTCGGGACAAAGATCATGCCTGTCGGACAAATCACACTCAGGATCTGCGCATCATGGCCTGCCCCGCTTGGCATCATCCGGCTTTCCAGTCCACGCTTCTGGCATATGTGCTCAAGCTCCCGCACAATCCGGCCATGCATCGGCACAGCCGCGGCCCGCAGTCTTTCGGCCGCCGCAAGACGAATTCCCTCGGTGTCCGCAATATGGATAAAGCGCCGTAAAAGCTCATCGGCAAACTGCTGCAGAACCACGTCATCCGGGTGACGGATATCCAGTGTAAAGGTAACGCTGCCCGCCACCACGTTGGATACCCCCGGCGCAGAGCTTACAGAGCCGACAGTCGCCACCAGCGGATCTCCCGCCAGCAGTGCGGCTTCCCTGGTCACGGCGATCATCTGCGAGGCAGCGGCCAGCGCATCCTTCCGCCACCGCATCGGCGTTGTTCCAGCATGGTTCGCTTCCCCCTGCAGATGAATCTCATATCGGTGCTGGCCCACGATGGCGGATACAACACCCGCCTGCTGGCCCATTTTTTCCAACACAAATCCCTGCTCAATATGAAGCTCCACATAAGACTGAAGCTTCATGGAGGGGATTCTGTACAGGCTATCGGGTCCAAAACCGCATCGTCTGGCAGCATCCAGCAGCGTGATTCCGTCCTTGTCGGCAAGCTGCCCGTCGGCCTCCCAACTGCGGATGCCAGTGATGCTGCCGGATCCCCAGTAAGCCAGCGGAAAGCGGCTTCCCTCCTCTTCACAGAGAGAAAGAGCGATTAATGTACGCTTTGGCGGGCCGTATGCCTTCTGCAAATACGATAGGGCCAGGGCTGCGGCTGCTACCCCTAAAGCTCCGTCAAACGAACCGCCGTTTACGACGGTGTCAATATGGGAGCCTGCGGCCGCTGGCGAAAGAGACAGATCCGTTCCCTCCAGCCTGCCCGCAAGATTGCCGGTCTGGTCGAATGAGGCTTCAAGCCCCTCTTGTTCCATCCAATGACTTAGCGCCTGCTGCGCTTCCAGCCAGGCATCACTATACAATAGGCGGGTAACCCCTCCTTCTGGATCTCTTCCGAACTGAGAAAGCCAATCCAGCATTTGCGGCAATCGTTCACTGTATTGATCCAATAATTGCTGTGTCTCTTCAACTGATTCGGCACTATCTTGCATAGGCTGTTCCCCTCACACCAACACTGCTCTTCTTTCCGGGAATGTAGCTTCCCCTGCGCCCGTCAATAACCCCCGTACCACGCTCATATACCTGATAACCTCTGCAAAAGGTTGCGGCTATCGAATGGGAGAATGCATACCCGCTATAAGGGCTCTGCTTATGACGATACAGCAAATCTGCAGGCTGCAATACAAAGCTGTTACTGAAATCAACCAGCGCAAAATCAGCATCCTTGCCCACCTCAATCGAGCCCTTACGGTAGGCAAGCCCCGTTCTCCGGGCCGGTGCGAAGGCAGTCGCTTCAGCAATGCGCTCTAAAGCAATTCCGCGCTTGATATGACCTTCCTCAATCATGATGGGCAACGTGCTCTGCGCCCCCGAAATGCCGCCCCATATTTCAAAGTAATTTTCCGACAGCTTCATTTCAGGCGGACAAGGCGAGTGGTCCGAAGCAATGACATCTATAGAGCCGCTGCGGAAGGCTTCCCACATCAGCTCCCGATTGGCCTGATCCCGCAGCGGGGGAGCACACTTGGCGACAGCTCCGATACGAACCGCATCCTCATCGGTAAGGCATAAATAATGGGGACAGGTCTCGGCCGTAACATTCAATCCTTCCGCCTTGGCGGCATCAATAAGCTCAAGCGCTTGAACGCTGCTGATATGAACAAAATGCAATGCGCATCCTGTATGTCTGGCATACAGCAAAGCACGGTTTACCGCCTCTGCCTCCGCAATCACCGGTCTTGAAGCAAGATAGGCCTGCATGTCTGTGCTGCCCTCGGCTTGCAAGCGTGCCGCCAGCTCCTTCGTAATGGCTTCGCTTTCCGCATGAAGCGCCAACAGCCCGCCCAATCTCGCGATTTCACGCATCCCTTCCAGCAAGGTTACATCGTCAGCTCTTGCAAAAATATCTTCTCCCTCTCCGCCTGGTTCGGACATAAAAGCCTTGAAGCCGACTGCCCCTCTGTCGGCCAGTCCGGCGAGCTCATCCTGATTGCCGGGAACAAGCCCTCCCCACAATGCATAATCTACATAGGAAGCTCCTTCGGCCCGGTCCAGCTTGAGGGCGAACGCCTCAGCGCTGACGGTTGGTGGAACTCCATTTAGCGGCATATCCACGTAGGTTGTGACTCCCCCTGCGGCCAGCGAAGCGGAACCGGATGCAAACCCTTCCCACGAGCCCAGCCCCGGCTCGTTAAAATGCACATGGATGTCCACCGCCCCAGGCAGAACGGTTAGTCCGGCCGCATCATGTATTCGCTCCGCTTCCGCCTCCGAATCCGTGAACCTCCCAATAGCTGCGATCACTCCATCTTTTACGGCGATATCCGTCTCCTGGCAGCCGTCAGGCAGAACGACGATACCTCCCTTGATAATAAGATCATATGTTGGAGACATCCGCTTCCCCCCTTTTTAATCAGCTTCCCCGATAAGTACTGTAGCCTCCCGGCGCAATCAGCAGCGGAATATGATAATGCTGCTGCGTTTCGGTAACCCGGAAACGAATCGGTATCGTATCCCATAATGTCTCATCTGAGATCCCGGAATCATAAGTCTGCTTCAGATAAGCCCCGGCTTCGAATCTGAGCTCGTAGACTCCTTGCTGAACGCCCTCTCCTTGGAGCAAGGGAACCGATGTACGCCCATCTTCATTCGTCATGCATTCAGCCGCAAGCTCCAAAATCCCGTTCGCAGAAGCACGATGCAGCTCTATGCGCATTCCTGCTGCCGGTTTTCCCCGCCCTGTATCCAGTACGTGGGTTGTAATCCGTCCCATCGTCAAGACAAATTCACTCCTTGCTGCTTATTCAACCAATCCTCTAGTCTGAAACCTGCGATCCGGCATACCTGCTCCACCGCCGTCCGCCGCTCATCCGCTTCCGAATGATGAATGCGCCGTTTAGCGGCTTCAATAATGGTTGCCGGTGTATGGCCTTTGACGGCCAGAATGAATGGAAAAGCAAATTTCTCGGTATAACGCCGATTCAGCTCTATAAGCTCCTCATATTGACCAGGGTCCAATGAGTCCAGCCCCGCCCCCGCCTGCTCCTTCACGGAGTCTGAGCTCATCGTCATCCTCGTGCCCAGATCGGGGTGATTGCGCAGCAGCCGCAGCACAGCTTCCGGCTCCGCCTGTTCTACAATTATTTTCATTACTTCAAACATATGTGAAGGAGACGTAAATGGTCTTTGCTCCCATGCCTGCTCCGCAATCCACGGCGAATGCTCAAATAGGGCGCCGAAGGCATCTGTAAACTGCGTTAGATTAAGACTGTTAATATATTCAGTCACCGCCATATCATTCATCTTCATGGCCTCCATTGCTGCTTTGATTAAACGTATTGTAAAACCGGCACTCTGACACAGCAATGTTAATAACACATTATTGTTACTTAAACTAACATTATGAAATAATTTTGGTCACTGTGCATGATGAACGTTTATTCGGTACGCTTTTGATCAGCCGATTGGAGGAATTTACGGAAGGTAAAAGCCATCTTCAGCTTCAAAAGGTCATTGTTCTTCTTGAAATCCATCTGCAGCAGGCTCGCGATCTTATCCATCCGGTAGGTGACGGTATTCCTGTGTACAAAAAGGCGCTTGGCAGCTTCATTAATTAATCCGTCATGCTCTATAAAAGCTTCCAGCGTCAACATCAGCATATGATTCGCTTCCCCATCCCGCAGCAGCGGCTCAAGCAGCTTGTCGCAGTAATTGGACATGACCTCTGCCGGAACATGCTGATACACATAAGCAAACTCCAGCGTGTCAAATTGCAGTGCCGTATCCACCATGCCGAACCTGATCGCAAGCTTGCGTGTCTCCAGACACTCCTGATAGGCCTCCCGAAGCTGGGACAGTCCGGGCTTCATTTTGCTGATCCAAAACCGAGGCTCGGGTTCCCTCTTGGCGCGCTGGCCTTCTATCACATCGCTGAACCGGCTGGTCAGAAACTTCACGAGCCTCTCCCCGCTGTCTTTCCCGGCCGGGCAGCTATAGATCGACAAAATCCCCTGGTCTACATGAAAATGATGGGCCGAGCTGAGCTGCATCAGCGGATTATATTGAAGCTCTCTGTGTAACTGTTTCAGCAGCTTTTGCGAAGAAAAGGCCGTAGGCTCCAACGTAGTGAGCACACATTGGTAGCTTTCATCCGCAAGGGACATCCCTTTACCCGCAGCAAAGCCCGCCAAATCGGAGGAGCTGATTTTACCGTTCAAATACTGCATCATGACCGCCTTCATCTCATCCTGCACGGTCGGGTGGATGTGCTCTCGGTAGGTCAGATCCATGTAGTAGGCCAACACCTCGGCGGCCTGCTGATACAGCCCTTCCTCGGATCTTGGCGAATGCGGGGACGCAGTGAATACAAGGAGGAAGCCGTATTCTTCATCCTGCTGTCTAATCGGAACACGGTGACATAAGCCAGCCCGCCATTTAGTCTTGGAATATACCGGCTTCCACGGCCAGCCCTGCATCAACCCCGGCTGCGGCCCTTCATCACCGTTAGCAAACAGGACATGACCTCTTGATCCGATCACGGCAAGGCGGCATCCAAGCACCTCCGAAAGTCCTGCGAACACATTGGGGTCCGTGCCCTTTCTCAGAGCAAACTGCATTAACCTCTTCTGCTTCTCAACGATCGACTGCAACGCCTTTGTGCTGCGATCGTACTCAGCCCGGAACAGAGCATCCATCTGATCGGAAAAGGTAAATTGAAAAGGAAGCTCAAGCAGTGGGAATTTCAGTCTATCCGCTTCCTCGATAACCGGCTCGGGAATTTGCTGCCAGAAGCGGCCTAGCTTAACCCCCAGCCCCGCACAGCCGCGTTCATCCAACCGCTGCAGCAGCCGCATCGCAGCCTCTTGGCTGTCCTTAAGTATGAATCCGGTCGTGAACAGCATTTCACCGTTTTTAATCCAGTCCGCTATATCGGGCGCATCCATAACATTGACCGACTTCATCATTCTCGATGTTCCTTCAGCACCGGCTACCAGCTTGGCTTCGGAGAGGGGATAAATGCTTAAAGCCTCTTTAACAGTCAGTCGCATGACGATACCTCCCTTTTAATTATCACGAAATGTAATATATACATTTTAGTTTTGTTAGTTATTATAACATCGATTTCTGGAAAAAAACTGACATAGCTTCTTAATTTTATTTTCCATAGCAAAAAACCGTGCCTACCCTTATGGGCGGCACGGTTTTGCTTTGCAACTGGCTGTACAGCACTATTAAGCTTTCGGCTGAATCATTTTGGCCGGATCAACGTACTGATCAAACTGCTCTTCGGTCAAAAGGCCGCTTTGAAGAGCAGCTTCCTTCAAGGATAGGCCTTCTGCGTGGGCAAGCTTGGCGATCTTGGCCGCATTCTCATATCCGATGTATGGATTCAATGCGGTTACAAGCATCAGGGAGTTATGCAGGTTATGTTCGATCTTCGCCAGATTTGGCTCAATGCCGACCGCACAGTTGTCATTAAAGGCAACCATGGAATCAGCCAGCAGATATACAGATTGTAAGAAATTATAGATGATTACAGGCTTGAATACATTCAGCTCAAAATTACCCTGGCTGGCGGCAAATCCAATGGCAGCATCATTCCCCATCACCTGTGTCACAACCATCGTTAACGCTTCGCTCTGGGTAGGGTTCACTTTACCAGGCATAATGGAACTGCCCGGTTCATTGGCCGGAATCGTGATTTCGCCGAGGCCGCTGCGCGGGCCGCTTGCGAGCCAACGCACATCGTTGGCAATTTTCATCAAATCGGCTGCCAGTGCCTTCACCGCACCATGCACTGCGACTACCTCGTCATGACTGGTGAGCGCGTGAAATTTGTTCGGTGCCGAGATGAACGTTTTACCCGTGAAGCTGGAAATCTCGGTCGCCGTCATCGCTCCGAATTCAGGATGAGCGTTAATACCTGTACCCACGGCCGTTCCGCCGATGGCCAGCTCCTTCATGTATTCGACCGTATCGGTAATCATGCGGGCGCTCTTATCAAGCATCGCCTCCCAGCCGCTGATTTCCTGGCCCAGGGTTAATGGCGTAGCGTCCTGCAAATGAGTACGGCCGATTTTGATGATGTCCTTAAACTGTTCCGATTTGCTCTGGAACGTCTCCTTCAGCTTTGCTATAGCTGGCAGCAGATGATCCTCTACCGCAATGACGCCGGCGACATGAAGGGCTGTCGGGAACGTGTCGTTGGAGCTTTGCGACATGTTCACATCATCATTCGGATGAAGGCGCTCCTCCTTCCCTTGCTGTTCAAGCCATTGACTGCCAAGGTGCGCAATGACCTCGTTCACGTTCATATTGGACTGTGTGCCGCTTCCGGTCTGCCATACGACCAGCGGAAAATGATCATTCAGCTTGCCTGTCAAAATTTCGTCAGCAGCATAGACGATCGCATCCTTTTTGTCGGCCGACAGCTTACCCAACCGATGGTTGCTGATCGCCGCACTCTTCTTGAGCACTGCAAACGCATAAATGACCTCTATAGGCATCTTTTCCGAGCCAATTGGGAAGTTCTCCTTACTGCGCTGGGTTTGGGCACCCCAGAGACGGTCTGCTGGCACTTTGATTTCACCAATGGTATCTTTCTCGATTCGGTAATCCACTGCAATTCCTCCCTCATCGTATGTACTGCATCATCTACAGAATTCATGACTTCCTGTCACATTATACCGCATATACGGCTAATCTTCACCGTTTTTTGCAAGCGCTTTTTTCATGCATTCTCATCAAGCATCGCCGGAATGTTGATTTCTTTCACACAGGATGCTCTGGAGAGATGAATGACACATTTGACCAGTGAAACGATGTCCTGCACGGGAATTTGTGTCCCCTGATAGGCTGACCAGACTTTCTCCACCCCGTCTTCATAAGGAACCTGGGTTGCAATTTCTCCCGGATTGATAATGGTTACCCCGATTCCGTACTTCTTCACATGCTCCCTTAACGAATTGCCAATACCACGCAGTCCAAACTTGGAAGCCGCAAATGACACTTGGGTGAAATGATTGTTCTCAAGCCCGGCAGTCGAACCGATCAAGATGATTTTTGCGTTATCCGATTTTTTCAGATTGGGAAGCAGCTTTTGGATACAGGTAATGGCGGACACGACATTGACATTTAGAATATTAGCGATTTCAGCGGGATCATCCTGCTCAAAATCATAGTCCTCTCTGAAGCCATTGCTCTCCCATATCCCCACATTATATATAAGTACATCTAAAACAGTATCCTTGAATGCATTGGCTATCTCATTGCCCGCTTCGACTGACGCGAGATCTGCTTTAATCCAAAATCTGTTCACTTCATCATCAAGCCGCAATGATTCGGGATGACTTCTGGAAACCATCCATACATTGTCTCCCGCCTCGGGTAATCCTTTAACGAAGGCTTCCCCCAGCCCTTTACTCGCTCCGAAGATCATAAGATTCCTCATGGTTTCTCCCCTTTGGCAAAAATCTGCTGTTCTATTCTATCATTCAATCAAGCGGGTGAATTTCAGGATATTCTGCCTGCCATGCCGCCTCATCAACCGCTCTTTCAACATCGTCCGCCATTAGTCCCTTTGAAGCCACATCTTCCTTGATGGCAGCCTGCCCGACCGCAATTGCGACATCGCGGGATAATAGACGTAAATCATGTACACCCGGAAGCAAGGATTCACCGGCTTTATAGTGTGTAATCTTGCTCGCCACGGCCTCAGCAGCTGCCGTAAGCATACTGTCGGTTACCCGTGAAGCTTTGACTGCGATGGTTCCGAGACCGATTCCGGGATACACCAGCGCGTTATTCGCCTGCCCAATCTTATAGGTGCCCCCTTTGTATTCCACATCCGCAAAAGGACTGCCTGTCACGATTAGCGCTTTTCCGTCCGTCCAGTTCAGCAGGTCCGCAGGCTTGGCTTCCGACTTCTCCGTCGGGTTGGACAGAGGCATGATGACAGGCGTCTTTGTACCCTTCGCCATCTCTCTGACCGCTTCTTCCGTAAAAGCTCCGCTAACCGTAGAGGCGCCAATCAGCATAGTCGGCTGAATACGGCGGATCACTTCAACCAGGGAGATTCCCTCCTTGCTGCCCCTGCCCTCCCAGCTCTCAACTTCATCAGGCTGGCGCGCATAAAGCTTCTGGACATCGGTAATTCCCTCAGCCCCCTGCACCACCAGGCCATAACGGTCAATACACCAGAAGCGGGCCGCTGCCTCCGTAGCGCTCATTCCCTTTCGCTGCATGGCCTGCCTGATTTGATCCGCAATGCCGATACCTGCCGTACCCGCGCCGAAGATGACGATCTTCTGCTCCAGCAGCGGCACGCCGGAGGCTTGGACACCCGCAAGCACGGCGGCCAGCGTAATTGCGCCGGTACCCTGCATATCGTCGTTAAATGTGCACAGCCGGTCTTTATATTTCTCCAGGAGACGCCTGGCGTTTTGACCTCCAAAATCCTCCCAATGCAGCAGCACACCTGGATAACTCTGTTCTACCACAGCAACAAACCTCTCGACAAAGCTGTCATATGCTTCCCCGGTAACCCGTTCGTGACGATTGCCAAGATAGAGCGGGTCCTCCAGCAAAGTTTTGTTATTTGTGCCGACATCCAGAATAACGGGCAGTATACGCCAAGGAGGAATACCTGCCGCAACAGAATATACCGTTTTTTTGCCGATAGCAATGTTGACACCCCCGACTCCCCAATCTCCAATACCGAGAATCCGCTCGCCATCAGACACTACAACGATATCGATATCTTCCTTCGTAAAGCCGCAGTTTCGGAAGGAAACCTCAATGTCGTCCGGCTTGTTGATGGATAAATAAATCCCTTGGGGACTGCGGAATTCATGGCTGAAATGCTGTATGGCTTTGGCGATGGTCGGCGTATAGATGATTGGCAGCATTTCTTCCAGATGTTCGATTACCACACGGTAAAAGAGGGTTTCGTTTCTGTTCAGCAGCGCGGTTAAATACACCTGCTTGGCTTCATCCCCCTGCTGCCGCTGATATTGCTCGTACACTCTGTCCGATTGTGACTGCGGGCTAATCACTGCAGGCGGAAGCAGTCCAGTAAGCCCCAAAGCTCTGCGTTCTTGTTCAGTGAATGCGGTTCCCTTATTTAAACGAGCATGAGTCAGCAAATCTCTGCCGCGTGCATCGGTTTCAAAAATACGGCCCTTGTTCTTGACCACTACAACAGGGTGAATGAAAGTTGTGACTGTCATGGACTATACCGCCCTTTCATGCTGTCATTTCATTTTCTGTTTATTTTCACCCTGTGGACGGTATTTCATCCTTCCCCATCCCGGTAGCGAATAACGTAAAAAAGCCCCGGGCAGCGGGGCGATGCAACAAGATATTAATCGGGATAAATGCAGTAAAGGCTGGCGCTTTGTTCAAAGCGTTCACCCGGCAGCAGTTGAATCAGACCGGCTTCCTCGGGTGTTATATCTCTCAGGTTAGGTGCGTTTACCCGGTTCATCTGCGGTTCAGGACAAATGAATGAACGGCACGCGCCATTATTCCAGATCATCCAGTGCTTATAGGAGGTGCCGACATCATAAATCAGCTTTACGCCTGTCCGGATATCCGTGAGCTCCATATAATTGCGGCCGTTTTGCGGAACTGCTGTGTAATGGTTGTCCAAGGCCGCAAAATATGGGTTAACTCCTTCTGTCTTCATGGCCTGTTCTTCTGCAGACAGCGGCTGCAGTCCGCCAGTTGGCAAAGAACGCCCGTTCAGCTCAATCCGCTCTCCAATAGTCACCTTGATTCGGTAATCATCGGGTGAGCTGTCCGGATCGAAGGGAGCATTAATGGCGGTATGAAACGCAAACAGGTTAGGCATCGCAGCCGTTCCCTCGTTGACGATGGAATACTGCTGGTGCAGACCTGCTTTATCCAAGCTATAGCGTAAATGGACCGTAAATTGGAACGGAATATACCGGTACATGGGATGCTGCTGATCTACCTTTTGACGAAGCAGAACATAGCTTTCAGCCTCTGTCGTGCCGTATGCTTCGATATCCCACGGTACCGCATGCAAAAAACCGTGCAGATGGTTATTGGTCTCCTTCTCGTTGATCGGAAGCTCGTAGGTCGTACCGTTCCAAGAGAACTTTCCGTCCTCATAGCGGTTTGGAGGGAACAGATACGGAATCCCATACACCGAAGGACTGGCGGTAAAGTCATCCATCGCATCCTCCTCCGGCTCACGCAAAAAACGGTAGCCCCTCTCCGTATCCCTGAAAGCAACCAAATTCCCGCCGAACTCCGGAATGATTGCGGCCTGGTACTTTCCAAACTTCATCCAAATTGCAGCCAATCCGTTAAATGGCTCTTCATAAACAGCGTGCTCGATATACATGAGAACCCCCTCAATAAGTATGTATCCTATTTCAAAAAGTATTTGAAAGCGCTAATATGCTTTTCGGCATGACTATACCACGCTCTGCGGAAAAATTCCATCGCAAAAAGAAAACGGCCTCCCGGGCCGCTTGATTCAGACATATTTCCCTTCCTTAGGTATCGCCAGCTCATCAAAGCGTTTTGCCAACCGCTGCAACTGATGTTCCAGCTCAGCCCCCCTCAAGACAGGTCCGTGACCAGTCACAGCAGCGGCGGGACGATATTCTGCAAGCAGCTCAACCGAACGCTTGGCAGCAGCCCAATCCGTAGTGAAATAAGTCGGCGGACCATGGATTTCCCCGTCCTGCTGTATAACATCTAGTGCCGATTCCTGCTTCACACTAATGATTGCGTCTCCTGATACGAGCATCCGGTCCGCTGACCGGAACAGGGATACATGTCCCGGTGTGTGACCAGGTGTATGCAGCCAGCTCCACCCGGGCGCCCCCGGCACAGTTCCGTCGGCGGGCAGCGGCTGCACCCGATCATCCAGATCGATAGCATCGTTAGGATACAAGAAGGATATCCCTGCCAGCAATCCACCACCAACCGATGGATCTGCGGGAGGATAATCCTGACGGCCTGTAAGAAAAGGAAGCTCCAGCGGATGCGCATAAACCGGTGAGTCCCAATGCTGAATCAGCCCGATCACCGTACCTACATGATCAAAATGGCCATGTGTCAGAATGATCGCGGAAGGCGGGCCAGGGTACCTAGCTTCGGCAATCGAAAGAATAGAATCCTGAAATCCCGGCATACCGGTATCTACCAGCACCCATCCACGACGACCTGGCTCACCTATGAATACCGTATTTACAAACAATGTCCGCAGCTTTAGAAGATCGGAAGCAGCTTCTTCCGTTGCTGTCATACCTTCGGAGAACAGGTGATGTGCCATATGCAGGAACCCTCCAATATACTTGGGAATATCTCTGGTAAACGCGTAATAGTGTTCCCGTATCCTTGTCATCATATGCTGTTCGGTTCGAAGATAGTCCTACTGCCGCAGACCTGAGAGGGCTCATTTATTCATGAAGAGACGCCTGCGCCGCTTCTAGCAGCAGATCGAACAGATCATCGTCCTCCTCCAGCCTTGCATCAACAGCCAGCAGCTCTTCCTCGTTACGAGGGCCTTCAGCAAAATGGATACTATAATCCCAGTCCTTTCCCCTTTTACTGTGGAGCAGGACCTCATACGCGGACTGATTACCTTCGAGTGTAAAAATAACCTGGCCCAAATATGCGCCATCTTCCCCCCTTTTCATCTCTGCCTGTTTAATTTGTACCTCTTGCTCTAATTCTGCCATACCATTCATCTCCTCTATGTAAAATATCCTGTCTTGCAGAGGCCCGTCCTTATAACCAGGGCTGGCCGATTTGTGAACCTTATCGTTCCATTGTACAATAGAAAAGATACACAGGATACCGCGAAAAGCGTATCATCCTTTTAAAACGGAGGAATGAATATGTCAGACTTTCAGCAAAATCTGCAAAAATATGCCGAGCTTGCCGTCCGCATCGGCGTTAATGTACAGCAAGGCCAGACGCTCGTTGTCCATGCGCCGATCTCCGCCGCCGAGTTTGTCCGGCTGATCGTAAAAGAAGCCTATACGGCTGGCTCCAACCTGGTCAAGGTCAATTGGAGTGATGAGACGGTTACGCGTCTTCAATACGAAATGGCTCCGGATGAAACCTTTGAAATTGCGCCGAAATGGTATGCAGGTGAAATGACCGAGCTGGTCGAGAACGGGGCGGCTGTTCTCCATGTGCTGGCGGAAGATCCCGATCTGCTGGCAGGCATCCCGTCACAGCGTATTTCCGCAGCCCAGCGCGTCCGGGCTTCCGCATTATCGAAATACCGCGCCTATCAAATGGCTGATAAGTTCAGCTGGTCGATTGTTGCGGTTCCTTCCACCGCTTGGGCCGCGAAGGTATTCCCTGATATCCCTGCCGAAGCGCAGATGGACAGGCTTTGGGACGCCATTTTCAATACCGTGCGCTTGAACGAGCCTGATCCGGTAGCAGCCTGGAACGATCACCTGAAAACCCTGCAGTCCAAATCGGATGTGCTTAACAACAAGAACTACCACAAACTGCATTATACCGCGCCCGGCACCGACCTGACCATCGAGCTGCCCGCAGGACATATATGGGCTCAAGGGGACAGCATTAACGAGCAGGGACATACTTATGTGGCCAATATGCCGACAGAGGAAGTGTTTACGGCACCGCTTAAAACTGGAGTGAACGGTAAAGTACGGAGCACCAAGCCTTTAAGCTATGGCGGCAATATTATCGACAATTTCACCCTGACATTTGAGAATGGCCGCATTGTGGATGCTCAGGCTGAAACCGGACTGGAAACGCTGCAGCATCTGATTGAAATGGATGAAGGTTCCCATTATCTTGGCGAGGTGGCACTGGTGCCGCACCACTCCCCGATCTCGGAAACCAACATTTTGTTTTACAATACGCTGTTTGATGAGAATGCCTCCAATCATCTCGCGATCGGCACGGCGTATTCCTTCTGTCTGCAAGGCGGCAAGGAAATGACTCAGGATGAGCTGTCCGAACACGGATTGAACCACAGTTTGACCCATGTTGATTTTATGATCGGTTCCGGTGAAATGGACATTGACGGCATCACACATGATGGACAACGTGAGCCTATCTTCCGCAAGGGCAACTGGGCGTTTTGATTTAGGTGGAGTGACCTACTGAAAAAGGAGTATCCTGCAACCATTGAGAGATGGCTGCAGGATACTCCTTTGTTTTCAGGGCACTAATTAAGCTCCAGCTTCCTCAATAACCGCCTGTTCTCTCATAAGACGGACACGCGAGATTCGCTTATTCTCCGTCTCTTCAATCACAAGCAGGAAACCGTTGTATGCCACAGACTGTCCCGGCTGGGGAGGAATAGCTTCGATATGCGAGTACATCCAGCCTCCTACCGTATCGAAATCTTCGCTGTTGAGATCAAGACCGAATCGGTCATTGAACGCCTCGATCAGCATCATTCCATCGATAGAGAATTCCTCTTCGCCAATATGCTCCAGCACCGGCCGCTCCTGGTCAAATTCATCCTGAATTTCACCGACGATTTCTTCCATAATGTCTTCCAGGGTGACAAGACCGGACGTCCCCCCGTATTCGTCAATCAGGATCGCAATTTGTGTCTTGCTGCGCTGCATGCGCTTCAGCAGATCACTGATCTGCGTGGACTCGGGAACAGCCAGTATCGGCCTGATCATCGTCCGGGTGTCCAAAGTATCCGCACGAAGCAGATCCTTAATATGAATAAAACCGATAATATGATCCTTGTCTTCTCCGCAAATGGGATAACGGGTCCGCATGCTATCGAGAGCGATAGCCAGATTCTCCTCTGTTGAAAAATGACTATACAGACAGATCATTTCCGTTCGTGGAATCATAATCTCGCGCGCCATGGTTGTCGCAAAATCAAATATATTATCAACAAGCGCCAATTCAGTATTATCAATTAGCCCGCTCTTATTGCTTTCCTTCATCAGTATGCGGATTTCTTCTTCGGTATGAGCAGATCCGTCATGCTCGGATGCCGGCTCGATCCGGAATAACCGCAGAAGTTGGTTGGCCAAGCCGTTCAGTACCCAGATAAACGGATACATTAATCTGTAAAACCATGTCATCAAAGCGGCCGAATATAATGTAATCGTTTCTGAGTTGCGGATGGCGATTGTCTTTGGTGCCAATTCGCCAAGCACGATATGAAGAATCGTAATGAAGATAAAAGCAATGACAACGGCGGTTCCATGTACGTATACAGGACCAAGGCCTGCGGACGCGAACAACGGCTCAATCAGGCTGGCAATGGCGGGCTCTCCGATCCATCCCAATCCTAGTGAAGCCAGGGTAATGCCCAACTGACAAGCGGATAAATAAGCATCCAGGTTATGAATCATATTCGATGCATACACCGCTTTCTTATTGCCGGTATCCATCAGCATATCAATCCGACTTCCTCTGACCTTGACCATGGCAAACTCAGCGGATACAAAAAAGCCGTTCAGCAGCACCAAAAAGAGCACTGCAATCAAATTCAAAACTATGGGTAAAGGATCACTACTCAATAAATTTCCCTATCCGCCCTTCCATTGGACAGATAGGAGCACCTCCTTCGATTGGTCTGTACTGCACTGCGATTCAATCTAAGGATCAGCTTCAATTTCCCAACGGGCTCACCCCTCTCTCATAAGTAAATTCTTATATTACATTATATAGTTATAAACTACACAGCGAAATAGCCGACTATGACTGCAAACACGGAAGATACCCCGATTTTTTGCGAATTTCAGCTTATATCCGGTATTTTGGGGCCGAAAAGCCCGATTTTGGGCTCAAACAAAAAGGACCTCATCCTCCACTTGTTGGTGGAATTTGAGGTCCTTCCTTGCGGGGGTAGCCCTATGCACATTTTGTGAGAGAAAGCGATTATCTTGACCGGGTGGGAGGATTTCCTGCCACCCCAGGGTACTGATAGACAAGCGGTTCGTTAAAGGTTGCATAATCCAGATTCACCATCAGCAGTATAGTTCTTAGCCCTGTTGACGGATCGCTGATAATGATATGATCACGGCCGGCGGCTTCCAGCCTGCCTTTGAATATTTTAGCGTTCCAATCCTTGTTGTTTTCATAAGTCATATAGAAGGTGCCAGTTTTACCAAGGTTTAAACGCAAAATATTCTCGATGTAGGACTGTTCAAACTGTTGACCCGGCATCTGCATTACGGTTCCAGAAGGAGTAATACCACTGCCGCTGCTGACCTGCGGAGGCATCATTCCCGGCATAGCTCCGTTCATGCCCGGATTCATCCCCATCGGCATCCCTCCTGCGGTTGGCATCATCTGCATATCGCCGACATTATTTGCAAATCTGTGAGGCCCCGGGTAACCTCCCCCGTAAGCATATGACGGATAAGATTGAGACATCATTCAAAATCCTCCCTGAAAGTAATCTTACATGCCTAATAAACCGCAGGACAATCTCCCGCCGATGGATTGTAGAAGCAGTGAGCTTTAAAACGGCCGGCATTGCTTTGGTTGTACCATGTTCCCGGACAGCCGCCTGCAGGCCTGAAGAACCATAGTGCGTTGGAAGCCGGCCAAATTTTTTCACCGTTGATCACCCGTCTCGCAAGCCGGACGTCCCGCTCACGCGCCTTCTGATAAAAATACCCTTTTTGTGTTGCTTCAAAGCCGCCAGGACTCTGGAATACCATCTGATTCATCTGCCGGATATCTCTGAAATCCAGACAGTTGCCAAGAATCCGGTTCACACCGACATTGCCAACCATCAGCATTCCCTGCTCTCCTTCACCCTCGGCTTCTGCTCTCATCAAGCGGCCCAGTAGCTTGACGTCTTCCGAATTCGCTTTGATTACAGCCACCCTGCTCCCTCCTTCCCTTCCAATTGCCTACTATATCGTATGGTACATTCGCCTATTCGGTGACTCGTTAGGCAACAAAAAAACCTTCCGGGAAAATGAAGAATTCCGGGAAGGAATACAGTTTGGGTTGTTGTCATCCGTGCATCATGCCGCCGGATCCGATGGAATGAGCCCGATGGTCACGCTCAAATCCAATATATCTGGTACCCTGGAAGGTTAGCCGTCCCGAATCTCCCTCCGAGCACATTCCGTACTGTTCCCCGTTCACTTTAAATTCCAATCTGTCTCCGCTCTCCACCTCAAAGGTTATAAAATACAATGTCGTAGCAGTAGGGGACGCATCGTCCAGTTGCCTTTGCTGTATATACATACGTCTGGAGGCAATACGGGAGCTCACCGTCAGCACCGGTTCATTCCGGTTTCGTTTCCAGCCCATAATTTCCCGGCCGGCCGATAAAATGATAATTCCCAGTATCATCACAAAAAAGACAGGAAATACAGTTCCCATCAAATCAAACATCCATAGTGATTCGAACCCCACAACATGAACCCCCTTTGCTAAGTAAAGAGCTGTTCTTCCCTCTCCCCATTATATGCCCGATCCGCAAATACTTGACCACGCTTGGCTGTCGACTTTTAAGGACAAGCGCAAAAGCCTCTCCGAAACGGGTTCCGGGAGGCTTTAGCTGGCTGCTTTTTGAAGTTGGAGCATACGGGATATCATCAGAGCGGCACCTTATGCATGGACCTGCTGAAGGTACCACTGTGTTTCATCGATTTCCTCATCCATCCGATTTTGACCGGTATAATATTCGGCACAGCGTCTGCAATCTTCTTCTGTTGTGCATTCAGCCGCATCCGTGCAGGTATAGCAAAATTGAAGAAGGTATGCGGTCATGTTGGGCTGGATGTCTGGATTTGTTCTCATGTGAATCACTCCTCATGTTCTTTATGTACCCAGTATAACAACAACAAGCAGATTAATTTGTGATTTATTTCACATTATAAAAAGGTCAGGAACGTTGAGGAAATTCCCCTTGTCCTTGACCTTTCATAGCCCGCATATATGCTTATAAAACTCTCCAGGTGCGGCCGCCGTCCGTCGTCCGCATCAGCAGTGATTTACGGTCCTCCGCTTTTTCAATCAGAAGCCAGCCCACTCTGGAAGAAGCAAATCTGATTTTTACCGGTTCAGGATATTTGGCCAGCATCTCTGACAATATCCGATTAGGCACAAAGCCTGTCCAGGAACGTCCGCCATCCACCGTATGATGAACCGCCCCATCCAGTAAAATCCAGCCTTCTCTCCTGTTCAGGAAGGTAGGTACGGTTGCGCTCTCCGGATGATCGGACACAGCTAGAGGCATGAAGGAGAAGTCCCAATTCAAGCCGTCATCCGCTGTGAAAAAGCCGCTGTACCGTGTTTTTCCGTCAGTAGAGCATTTTAGCGGAAGCCAACCGGAAGGGTCGGTCGCATCCGCAAACTGCGGCTTGCTGCCCACATCCGCACTGCACGCCGCAGGTGTATCCAGATTAGATGAAGAGGACCAGGTCTTTCCTTCATCCTTTGTCACATACAAGGCAGGCGATCCTTCAAAATTTAAAGTAACCATGCCTTCACCATTCACCTTAAATCGCATTCCCGTTACCTTACCGTTCAAAGGCAGCTCAGGCAGATGACTGACCTCAGCCAAATTGCTTGAATTTTGCATCGCTACAGCCCAGGTTGCGCCGCTGTCCTTTGTATGATACAAAATTTTCTGCTCTTTGGTTTCATTAGCGGTGCCAGCCGCCATGATCCAGCCGCTGGACGGGTTCGTAAAGTAAATTGCCGTTACGGCTCCTCCGTTCGGTAATGCAGTGAGATTCCAAGTCGCTCCTCCATCATTGGTTCGCAGCACAATGGTTGAAGTCCGGTCCCAGGTCTGACGTACAATCCATCCGTGGTTGGCGTCCGTGAACCATATTTCTTTACCATATTCCAGTTCCCCAGTGAAAGGAATATTCTCGGATGGCGAGATATTCGTCCACGTTTCCCCTTGGTCATGCGTATAATAGATACGCAAGGCATTGCGGGTCACCCCCCAGGCAATCCCGCTAGTGCTATCAAACAGATGGAAATCGGTTAATCTCGTTTGGATCTGATATTTTGTCGTATCTTCTCCTGTCTTGGCCTGCACGGTCGGTACGACAGTAATCGTCTGTCCCTCTTCGGTGTCCTGCATCTCCTTGATCACTGGCTTGTCCACTTTGTCCGTCGGCTCCGACGTACAAGAAATCAGCATTATGCTGGTCAGAAGCAGTCCGGCAACCAGTCTGCACCAACGCATTTTCATTTCATAAGTCCCTCCAGTTGCCGCCGGTTTGTAATCTGGTAAACAAAATTCGGTCATCCTGAGTCTACTATTATATCATACCACTCTAGCAATCTCATCTTCATCACCGCTGCCTGGGTGATGGTAGACCCGATTTGGACTATACCTTCGTAGTCATTAATTTAATGCCGAGAAGCACAAAAATGGCGGAAGCACCGCATGCAAGCCATTCATTAAAACGCTCGCTGCGCAGCAGCCTGCGGTGAAATACACCGGCGAAATATCCGAAGAGCCCGAAGATGATGGCGGTAAGCACCATAAATACCACGCCAAGCACAATCATTTGCAGGGGTACATATCCATCATTGTAATTAACAAACTGAGGCAGAAAAGCAAGAAAGAAAATAGCCACCTTCGGATTCAGCACATTCATGGTCATCCCTTTGAAAAGAAGCCTAACCCCCTGCTGTTTGGAAGCACCGGCTAGAGCATTCTGGTCCTTGCGGTGAATAAAAGACTGATAGGCCAAATAGAAGAGATAGCATGCTCCTGCTATTTTAAACAGGGTAAACACGGTTGCCGACGTCTGCACAATAATCGACAGGCCCAAGGCGGCTGCCAGCGTATGTACGGTATTGCCGAGACTGAGCCCAATAGCAGTCATTACGCCTGCCTTACGTCCGTTCGCAATGCCCTGTGTCACCGTGAAAATCAGGTCAGGGCCAGGAACCAGAATCAATAATATCGAGGCGCCTATAAAAAGCAACATGGCGGATAATGAGAACAAGTTGGTTACCTCCTTAAAATTTTGGTCTATAAATGAATCAAGACTGGCCCGTGGTGCCATCGTTCTGCGGGCCAGTCATTGATGATCTTGCCTTTTTATATAAATTGCGCTTCCTCTGACTCTGCCTCCTTCTTCTGGAGCAGGCGTTCAGCCACATCTGCAAACGCCTCCGGCTGCAGCAGCTCAATTGGAGAAAAGCCCTTGTCAAACGTAAAAGAATCTCCCTCAATAATGAGCGCGTACCGGTCATGCAGCTTCGCGATATGAAGCTTGCCGCCGAAGTCAGACAGCAAGCCGCGTACGGTCGTATCGTCAAGCTTGAAACGGATTTCGATCTCCGGCTTGAGCTCCACGATACGCTGCGCCGCTTCGACAACCTGGACAGGCTCCCATTTTTCCTGTAAATCACGTTTCTCACTGGAGGCCCACAGCTCCAGATCGCGTTCCTCACGCTGCCGTTCTTCGTTCTCCGTATCCGGCCACTTGGTCTCAACATAGTCCTGCACAAAGCTCAGCACATGCTCATTAACAATCTCCGGCATGGACTGCTCATAGGTCACAAATTTCAGAAAGTCCTCGAAGTAACGCGCATGGGAGGACTGGTGAATCTTGAGCTCCCACTCATCCAGCATCCCTTCTTCGATCATATGAGGATACATAATTGATTTCATATTACGAGCGGAAATAGCCATTTCCACCTCGCTGATCAGGCTGCTCTCGGAAATACGTGCGATCTTCGGCTCAAAATCACATTTGAGCACGAAGATAAACGGGTCATCCGAATGTGTATTCATGACAGCCTGCACGACAATCAGCGCCCCGCCGCGCACAGCACTGGTATCCAAATACATACGGACCAGATCGTCACAGGCGTTCTTAAAGTCCTCCTTGTCCCCTGCCGCGCGCAGACGGGCAAACATGTTAAAGTTAGGGTTGCTGCTCAAATCATGCTCCGGTTCCACAATAAAGCGGCCGATTTTGGTCGGCGCCTGCTCTGTACTCGGATTTTTCTCCACCTTGCGCTTGCTGATCCGCGCGAATTCGCCGTCGAGAAACTTCTTGACATCGCTTTCCTCGTAATCATAATCATCCATCGTTGCATAATGCTTGTATGTTTTGCCGCCCTGTCCGTCTTTACCATCGACCTGGATGACAAAAAAAGATAAAAATTCCACTTGAAAGTTCATATTGTCGCTAAGCTCCTTTTAGGCATGTACCGCGTAATTATATCACCCGTCGGAAAAAAGGAACAGCGTACATAGAGACATCTTTGATCTTCGGTTGGATGTCAATATTATGAACCTGCCGATTCTGTCCGGGCAGTTCGTGTCTTTTCGGCCTCTTTGGGAAGTAGAGCAAAGGAATGGATGATCATGCCCCCAACCACTAAAATCAAACCAGCCCATCCCAGCATTCCAGGTAGAGGAGCGGACAGCACAATCACTTCCGCGATCAAGGCAAAGACCACCTCCAGCGATTGTGTCGCTTCCACTCCGGCCAGCCGCTGCGGGCTGCTGCGAACCATTTGGGTGGCCTGAAAGAACAGTACCGTCGCCGCCACACCGGAGAAAACGGCAACAAGCAGCGAATTATACAGTTGCCCCCCGCTCGGAGGGCCGGAGGTAACGAACGCATACAAGGACAACAGCAGCCAGAACGGCAGACTGCACAAGGTCATCGCTAGCACACGCTGGGGAGCATCAAGCCGCCCGCCGCTGATTTGCATCAGCTTCCTGTTGCCCGCAGGGTAAGCCGCACAGGCCACGACGATCGGCAGCGCTCCCAGCAGTAATTCACGGCTTGTGATACTCGCCGCATGACCCATCTGCACAAGTACGACTCCCAATAAAATGAGCAGTGAAGTACATAAGGCTGCGGCGGGAATAGCGGATTTGTAGGAAGCGGAAAGACCTCTTGTTTTCCAATTCTCCTCCAATAAAGGGGCAATCAACAGTCCGATGACAATCGTAAGCTGCCATGTGGCTGCCACAAGCCAGCCGGGGCCGTATACGGACGCAAAGCAGATCGGTGCATAGAACAGCACAAAACCGATAAAGCTCCACAACATCCACTGGCCCGGATTGCTGCGGACTTCGCGAAATACAGGCGTTACTCCACCGCGCAGAGCAACGAGCAGAAGCAGTAATGGCAGCATCATCTCATAACGTAAAGAAGCGCTCCAGGCCCAGTGGCCTCCCTCCAGATTCATAATCCGGTTCAGAATAAAGGTAAAAGCAAAGAAGAAGGCGGATAAAATCCCGATCCACAGCGGTTTCATTCAAAATCCCCCTTCATCCCGGCAAGCAGTGCCCCGAGCGTCAGCCAATTCCGTTCAGTAAGCTCCCCGGCCTTCTGTTCATCGCCCTCTCTGGCCGCTGAAATAATGTCCCTATGATCTTCGACCGAATGGAAGCCGGCAACGGATGAAAATTTCGCCAGCGAAATGCGCCGGACTTTCGGAAGAATCCGCTCCAGCGCCTCCTTCAATTCCGGATTGGCTGCTGCTTCAACAAAGATGAAATGAAACAGCGTATCTTCTTCCAAAGCCACTGGGGCATTGTGCTGCTGTAAAGCCGTAAGCAGTCTTTCGTTAGTAGCCTCCAGGCGTTCGAGATGCTCCGCCTGTAAACGGCTGCAGCCCAAGCGGGCAGCCAAACCGAACAGCGAAGCCACAACGACGAAGGCATGGGCCGCATCCTCCTCACGCAGCGGCGCTACTTTAGTTACCGAGCCTGGAAAAGCCTGGATCAGTCCCTCATCCTCCAGCCGCTTGAGCGCTTCACGTACAGGCGTCCGGCTGACCCCGAAGGAATCGGCAAGCTTGGCGTCATGAATCCGCTCGCCTGGGGCAAGCTCAAGTGAAATAATGGCTTCTTTCAAAACTATGTACACCTGGTCCCTTAGCGACATACGATTTACTTTAGAAAAAGGAAGTTTATTCATAAAACCAATATATCGCATATTAATTTCACTAACAAGATGACATCTGAGTTCTCCTCACTGAAAACTCATATATTTTAGAATATTTAACTCAACTTTCGCAGCATGAAATCGGCAAACAGGCCCTGATATAACGGTGTAAAACGGAGATCTACTGCTGGGTTGACGTTGAATCAAAGCAGACAGCTTTTTTGCTAGCTTTCTTGCAAGAAGGGGATTCGCCCCCCTCAGAGTCTAGTAGCCAGAGTGAGATAGGTGTCTATAGGGAGTGGTGTCTGGTGTCTGGTGTCTGGTGTCTGGTGTCTGGTGTCTGGTGTCTGGTGTCCGTTGCCTAATGCCTAATGCCTGTTGCCTGCTGCTTGCTGCCTTCCCATACAGCTTTGCATGATTATCCCTTTTGATCAGAATGCGGGGATCGAGGGTTGGGGCTTGAGGGGGCCTGGGGGAAGGAAAGAGGAAAGAGAAACGTGATACGAAAAAAGGTGGCTCAAGTGGGAAGTTCGGCTTGAAATAGGAACATATGTTTGATATTATGAGGAAAAGAACTTATGTTCTTATTTTGTTGATTCGGGGGCGAGCAGACATGGAAGTCCAAGTGGAAAGAGAACTTCAATCCTTTAGCAGTCGTTATCATAACGAGCAGGTCTGCATGGAGGCATTGATCGTGCTGAAGTGGCCGAACGGCTTCGTCTGCCCGCGTTGCGCTCACACCCGCTGCAGTCGTCTGACCTCCCGGCGTATCCCCATGTTCGAATGCGCCAGCTGTGCGCATCAAACGTCGGCTTTGGTCGGTACGATGTTTGAACGAACCCATCTCCCCCTGACCAAGTGGTTCCAGGCGTTGGAATTGTTCCTGCTCCCCGATGGCATCTCGGCGATGCGGCTGAGCCAGGTGATCCAGGTCACCTACAAGACCGCCTGGTTGATGCTGCACAAAATCCGCCATGCCATCGGGGAGTTCGATGCCCGGGAGCTGCTCTGCGGAGACGTGAAGGTGAACAGCGACCTGTATGGGCGTAATCCGTCCCGGCCACAGTTTCCTCATCCATATGCTTCGGCGGTCGTAGCCGGGTGCACGGTCACGGAGTCGGGCGAGCTGGAGCAGGTCAAAATCCGCCTGGTCCCGCAGAAGAAGGGAGATGGGCAAAGAGCAAATCGTCACGAACTCGCTGCGTTCATCCACGAACAGGTAGATGTTCGTACATCGGCGGTACAATCGTTCCCTCAAGCCTATCGGCTGTATACGCCCTTGCGGAAAGTGGTGAGAGAGGCGTGGAAATCGCTGAAGAGTACGTATGTAGCCTTGGGAAGCAAGCATCTGCAGGCGTACCTCAACGAGTATACTGGACGCCGCCGCCTGCACCTGTCCGGAGCGGAAGGAACGATGCAGCAGAAGTTACTGTACATCGGTGTGGCGATTCCGGCGATTCCTTACCGCCGACTGATCGCGCGCCAAACGGATCAGCCTCTTGCGGCTGCTGCCTGATCGCAGTGCTTGAACGAGGAAAGGTTAGCATGATGTGCGGTGCTTGAACGGTGTGGGTTAGCATGAACGAGGACATCGGAAAAATTCAGGTTCAAGCGGCAACGAGGACCAGGGTCTTTTTATTTTTTCGGTGCCTTGCTTTTCTCCTCCTCCTCCTCTCTCGGTTAGTTTCACATCACCTAAACGCTCTGCTTTCTCCTAAGATCGCCTCATGATCTCGAACCGATCTGCTTCTCCATAAGGCACGATCAAAAAAATAATAGACCCATTCAATGGCCCTGAATCGCGTAACCACAGACATTTTCGTGCCTCATTGGATCCGTTATTTTCTTTAACGTGCCTAAAGTATATGTTCGGTTCCCGGGTTTCTGTTTTTCTGTACCTGATCAAACGGGATCATTGTGCAAAGCCCCCGGACAGCGAGTTCACATGCCTTGCCACGATCGACGGGCGGTTTGACTGTCAAGCACGGATGATTAGGTGGAGTTGGAGTCCATAAAATGAGTTAACTTAACTTTTGCAGCATGAAATCGGCAAACTTGCAAGAAGGGGATTCGAATTCCTCCGAACCGAGTAGCTACAAAGGGTTTAATTGGATTTGAGCTCTGCGAAAGTTGAGTTATTTAAAAAACCAGCGACAAACTTGGACCGAAAAACAAGTCCCAGACTACCCCTGGTTTTTGGATACATCCTCTATCTTTAATGTACAACTCTACTGTCGTGCTGCTTCCATTATAAGGTTTTTAGTTTACATAATTATAATTATGAAGATGAAGGAAGCTGCACATCCAATAAATTCATGGCCGTTTCTTTTTCCCGATTAGTCACGTGTGTGTAAATGGTCGTTGTCTGTATAGACGAGTGGCCGAGCAGCTCTTGAACCGTTCTCAGATCGGCCCCTTTCCGCAGCAGCATGGTCGCAAACGTATGCCGCAGCTTATGACTGGAAAAGGGGATACGTTGAACAGCGCCTTTTTCCATGCGGTACTGTTCAAAGGTATCATAAGCAATTTGCTGAATGGTTCGGATCGCCAGCCGCCGCCCTTTTTGCGATATGAACAACGCTTCTTCCTTGCTGCGCCAAGGCTGGAGACGAGTGTCCACCGCCTCTTGCAGAACATGTGCCACCTCAGCCGGAACGGGCAGAGTCCGCCACTTACGCCCTTTGCCAAATACGCTCAACTCCCTGCGCTGTGGATTGAAATCCCCCACATTGAGCGCATGAACCTCGCCAACACGCAGCCCCATGTAGATCATCAGCAAGAATATAGCCAGATTACGGCCTTCATATTTCCCTGTTATGGATAAGAGAAACGGCTGAATGTCGCTTTCATCCAAATATACGGGTGACTTGTTCTTTTCAGTCTTAGCCTTCTTGATGCCTGACGCAGGATTACCAGCGCTCAGTTCAAATTCCTGCAAAGCCTTGAAAAAGCTGTTGACCGCTGCATGCTTCCTGTTACGTGTGCTGTCCCCTACTCCCTTTTCTCTGGCTTTTGACAGATAAGCCATCACGTGAATCTTTTTCACCTGTTGTAAAGGCTTTTCATCCAGCGAATGTAGAAATTGACGCACATCGCTTACATAATTTTTCTGCGTATGGGCCGTAAAACCACTGTCCTTCATCCAGATCATAAAGGCCTGCAGTTCTTCTTCGTAGACTTCTTCGACGATGGAATGATCTGTTTTAGTCTTGGACAACGCTCTTCTCCCTTTCACCCATTGGAAACTGTTTCTATCCAAACAGTGTATAGAAGCAAAAATATTTATGCAAGTTTAATTTACATAATTATAATTATGAACAATTGCTTTCTATTGATAGTGAATTCTTTCCCTTTAATTTAGCGGGTACTTGGCTTGCTTATGAAACTAAATCGAAATAAAACAAAACAGCGTATAATTTATGTTATACGCAATTATTTATTGCTGTTTTTCCCTTAAAATCGGCGCTGTATTGCCGTAATAACAATGGCCGGAACGATGATATGTGCGTTCCGGACGTGTAGCTCCGGGGATTACTAAATCCACTGCTGGACGGGTCAATAACCATGCCAGCGCCAACTGAGGCAATGGTACATCTTTCTTGGCAGCAACAGCCTTCAATCGCTCCACCCGCTCCAGCTTGGCTAAATAATTTTCATTCTGAAACATAGGATTGTTCATGCGACCTCTTTATCATTGTTTTTTATTGCAAATGCAACAAAGTTAGGTTAAAGTTAATGCATAGGATTTTTATTGCATTTGTAACAAAACACGTGTAAATGAGGTTAACTATGAGGGAAATTCTGCGTGAAATTGGAATGATTGCAAGGGCATTGGATTCTATAAGCAATATAGAATTTAAAGAATACGACCTTACCAAAGGGCAGTATTTGTACCTTGTGCGAATATGTGAAAACCCGGGAATCATTCAGGAAAAGTTAGCCGAAATGATTAAAGTAGACCGAACAACTGCGGCTCGTGCCATAAAAAAACTTGAAATGAATGGTTTTATCGAAAAGAAAGATGATGAACATAACAAAAAAATAAACAGGCTCTTTCCAACGGAAAAAGGGAAGCATGTATTTCCTTGTATAAAAAGAGAAAATGATCATTCAAATCGTGTCGCATTAGAAGGATTTTCTGAAGAAGAAGCGGAAACTATGTTTCAGCTTCTTCAAAGAGTTAGAAAAAATATAGAAATCGACTGGGAATCTGTAAAAAAAGGGAACAAGAGAACTTATTGATTATTAAAGGAGAGGCATATTCAAATGATCATAACAATAAAAAAGTGCGGCCATGAAGATTTACAAACACTCCAGGAAATAAGCATTGAAACATTTAACGATACATTTCAAGATCAGAATTCACCTGAAAATATGAAGGCCTATTTGGAAAGAGCATTTAGCTCGAAGCAGTTGGAGGCGGATCTGACCCATCGAGCTTCGGAATTCTTTTTTATCTATTACAATGAAGAACTCGCAGGATATTTAAAGGTAAATATGAATGATGCCCAATCCGAAAACATGGGTGACGAATCACTTGAAGTCGAGAGAGTTTATATAAGGAACAAATTTCAAAAACACGGGCTTGGAAAATATCTGCTAAATAAAGCTACGGAAATTGCGCTGGAACGTAATAAAAAGAAAATTTGGCTGGGTGTATGGGAAAAAAACGAAAATGCCCTTGCTTTTTATAAGAAGATGGGGTTTGTGCAAACAGGAGCACACTCTTTCTATATGGGTGATGAAGAACAGATAGATTTTATAATGACCAAAACACTCCCCTGAGAGCTCGTCAACCAGCCGTCCGTCTGCAGCTCCTCTTTCCACAGCTCATGGCCGGAGGAATCAAGGAGGAACAAGGCGTCCTTCCCTTGGCGGCTGAAGGAACCGTTTTGGTCACCACGCACAATGCGATCAAGCCCGGCAACTTGCAGACCCTTCTGCTCCTCCCGAAAACGCCCCAGCGCAATATGCTGTGATTCGACCGAGCCTTCATAACGCCATACTTCGAAAATACAACGTTGATGTGCTCTATTGACTCCTAAGAGGGAACCGCCACCCAATGGCCTTTTGTAATTTCGATCATGCTAGAGTTCTCCAACCGGTATTTATCCGTCTCCCTTTCCTCCCTGCTGTCCTCTTCAAGCAACTGTCTGCTTTTGAATGCCTCGGCTTTCGGGTCAGGCACCGGGATCGCCGAAAGCAGCGTCTTGGTATACTCATGCTGCGGATTGGCATAAAGCTCTTCACTTTCCGCGAGCTCCACAATTTTGCCTGCATACATTACAGCCACCCTGTCGCTGATATGCTTGACCATGGCAAGGTCGTGGGCAATAAAAAGATAAGTGAGCCCCAATCGTTGCTGAAGTTCTTCAAACAGCTTGACGATTTGCGATTGGATGGATACGTCAAGCGCCGAAAGCGGTTCGTCGCAAACGATAAATCGCGGTTCAACCGCCAGCGTACGGGCAATCCCGATCCGCTGCCGCTGTCCGCCGGAGAATTCATGCGGGTAGCGGTGGGCAAATGAGGTGTCCAGCCCGACCATGTCCAGCAGCTCTTCCACTCTTTTTCTGCGCTGAAGTTTATTTCCGTAAAGCTTGTGTATATCCAGCGCCTCTCCAATAATATCCAGCACTTTTTTGCGGGGATTCAAAGAGGCATACGGGTCCTGAAAAATGATTTGCATATGCCTCCTCATCTGCTTCATTTCCCTGGCAGACAGCCGTCCAAGCGCCATGCCCTGATAGAGTACATCTCCGCCAGTGGGCTCATGAAGGCGCAGAATGGAACGTCCCGTTGTGGACTTGCCGCTGCCCGACTCCCCTACCAGTCCGAGCGTTTCCCCTTCGTTGATGTAAAAGCTGATATCGTTGACCGCCCGCACCACCTGACCTTTCCCGATATCGAAAAATTGCTTGAGCGCACGCACCTCGATTAGTGGACGTTCAGTCTTGCCGCTTAAACCGAGACTGGTCTGCCCCCTAGTTTTTTTGCTTTCGTGTAATCGCGGCAGCGCATCAAGCAGCTTACGTGTGTAAGGATGCTTCGCTTTTTCAAATATGTCCGCAACCGTTCCCGACTCTACAATCTCGCCCTCCTTCATGACCGCTACCCTGTCGCACATGCCCGCTACGATGCTCAGATCATGTGTAATCAGGATGATGGACGTGCCAAACTGCTGCTGCATGTGCTTCATTACCTGTAAAATTTGCGCCTGGATCGTCACATCAAGCGCAGTCGTCGGCTCATCCGCGATCAGCAAAGCCGGGCGGCAGGCGAGCGCAATGGCGATCATTGCCCGCTGGCGCATGCCTCCCGAAAACTCATGCGGATACTGATCATATCTGCTCTCTGGCTCACGGATGCCAACAAGCTTCAGCATTTCAATGGCCTGGTCCTTCGCCTCCCTGTGAGACAGCTTTTGATGTTTGATTAAAGTTTCCGCAATCTGCTCGCCAATCCGGATCGTCGGGTTGAGTGAGGTCATCGGGTCCTGAAAGATCATGCCGATATCCCTGCCGCGGATGTTCTCCATTTCTGACTGCGTTTTTTGCAGCAAATCGTCACCCAGAAAAACGATCTCTCCTCCCCTGATCGCTGCTGGCGGCGACGGCAACAGCCGCATGATCGACCGTGCAGTAACACTTTTACCACTGCCCGATTCTCCAACAATGCCAAGCGTTTCGCCCGGATAAAGCTCAAGGCTTACTCCACGCACAGCTTCAACCTCCAGGCTGCGGGATGCAAAGGCCACACGTAAATCTCTGATTTTTAAAATAGGTTCCAAACGTTTCACCTGCCAAGTTGAAAGTTTCATCCGTTTCTAAATTGTCTTGACTATCCATAAATGCCCAAATAAAATGTACTATATTCATCGGATTAGTACAATTTAATTTCGTAAGGAGGTGAAATCCGTTGGAATTATCCGCAGCCACCAAAGCCTCTTCACCCTATTTACAAACGATTGCCGAAGCTTACGGGCAGATGATGCTGCATCCTACATACCGCTTCTGGCTGTTATTGACCGGCGCCCCGGTGAATCTCGTTGTCCTGCTGGTGCATCTGTATCGTAGAAAAACCTCTCCCGTACTCACCCTGCGGGCACAGGTGGAAACAGAGCTGCGGGCTGCAGGGCATTATGACAGACTCGTGGCTGAGTTTGAACAGCAGCTTATACAAAAACAGCGTTTTTTCGGGCAGCAGCCAAGCAAGCGTGAAACAGATCGGGAAGTGGTTCAGAGGGCGGAATCACGATTTCGGGAAATCGTTAACGAAGAGATCGCCTATCGGGCACTGGAAAACCAAACAGGAGAGTATCGTTTTACGGATACGTTCCGCTCGCTTGCGAAATTTCCGTTGTTTCTTCTGCTATCCTTCATTCCCGGCCTGCTGATGTATGGATTGATGCTGATTTACAGCAGTCCTTTTGCAAAGTTCGTATTCGAACGGCTGGTTATGGCCATCTTCGTCATCCTTGGCGTGGCGCTCGTTGTATTCACCATCCTGTATCTGTCGCCGTTCGATCCGGCTGCCAACATTCTTGGCGAAACGGCAACTCCGGCACAAATTCAGTCATTCAATTCACTGTATGGACTGGATCAGCCTTATCTTACACAGCTATGGAACAGCATAAAAGGCATACTGACCTTTAATCTCGGCAGTTCGTTCACCGGGAATGAGGAGGTGGTTCCCACGATTTCCAGAAAATTTCCGGTTACTTTCATGCTGGCGGCCATCTCGCTTGTGCTGGCACTGTTGATCGCCTTGCCCATCGGCATTTTTTCGGCGGTAAGACCGAATTCCTTATTCGATCACAGCTTTATGTTCGTCGCACTGCTGGGCTTGTCCATCCCCAACTTTTGGCAAGGTCTGGTGCTCATCCTGAATTTTTCGATTCATCTGGGATGGCTGCCCGCGACCTATAGCCCGAACAATGCGCTGTCCTTTGTCATGCCTGTCTTTGTACTGGGAACCGGCTTGACGGCGGCGGTCGCCAGAATGACCAGATCTTCCACGCTGGAGGTGATCCATGAGGATTATATTATGACAGCCAGGGCTAAAGGGCTTAACCGAAGACAAGTGCTGATGAAACACGCCGTCCGCAACGCCCTCATTCCGATTATTACCGTGGTGGGCCTGCAGTTCGGTGCCATGCTTGGCGGAGCGGCCGTAACGGAGAAGGTATTTAATATTAGCGGGCTCGGCAGTTATATCGTGGATAGGCAATTTATCCCCGATATTCCGGCGATTATGGGCGGAGTAGTGTACACTGCAATTACCATATCACTGGTCAATGTCATTGTGGATGTGATGTATGCCTTTATTGATCCGAGAATCCGCACGAGAATGAAACATTATTAAGGCAGGTGAAGTCATTGTCAGATAAGCATATTGCACGTTACCATACCGCCGAGTATACTCTCGCCGTCTATATGCTGCTCATACAGCTTTTCGTGATTGCCGTATCGTCCCTGAATCTGTTCAAGCCATATGTGACGGATACCTTTCCCGCCGCCATGCTTTTCCTGTGTGTCGTTGCCCTGTTTGATCTCGCGGCAGTTCTCATCATTGCGAAGGCTGTACGAAAAAATGATATTGCCTCAGGACTGGCATGGCTTGCGGTTCCGCTAATCCTGACAGCTATTACAGGCAATCTGTTCTCCCTGCTGCTCGGCATCATTTTACTGGCGAAAACACGGGGCAGACATGAGGCGGCCGCACCCAAGTGGGAGGATATCGCAGAACGGATCACGCAGAACACCGCCCCCATGCTGGGGATGTTTTTTATCGTTTTTCTGTTCTCCATTTCCATCTGCAGTGCGTTCACCTTTGACTATGGCATGGCGGTGGAAAACAATTACAGCGCTATATTGCAGCCACCAAGCCTGATATATCCGCTGGGAACCGACAACTTTGGCAGAGACCTGTTTTCCAGAATTATCTACGGAGCCAGAATTTCGCTTATCGTCGGAACGATTTCCACCCTGATTCCGTTCCTCGCTGGCGGTATACTTGGCGCAATCTCCGGTTACTATGGCCGCCATTCTGATAACATCATCATGAGAACACTCGATATCCTGTATTCCATACCGGGTATTCTGCTGGCCATTGCCATAATCGCCGCTTTTGGCGCCAGCACGGTCAACCTGATTCTGGCTCTGAGTGTCGGCGCCATCCCGACTTACGCCCGCACCATGCGGGCCAGTGTCATGCTGGTGTCCACGTATGAATTTGTCGATGCCGCCAGAGCATTGGGCTCGGGACATCTGTCAGTTCTGTTCAAACACATCGTGCCGAATTCTATGGCGCCCATGATTGTGAAAGCGACCTTGACCATCGGTTCAGCTATCATCGCCACCAGCAGCTTAAGCTACCTGGGACTTGGTGTAGAGCCTCATATTCCGGAATGGGGAAATATTTTAAAGCTGGGCAGCACCTATCTGGAAACCAATTCCTATCTGGCCGTTTATCCGGGTTGGGCGATCATCGCGCTGGTGCTTTCCTTTAATTTTCTGGGGGACGGTTTGCGGGATGCCCTGGATCCGAAAATGGCTTAGCCTTGAGCAACAACACATATGGGGAGGAAACAAGCATGTACAAAAAATCGGCGGCCATCCTTACACTGGCTATCTTACTTTTATTTACAGGCTGCTCCATCACCACCAAATCTGACACTGCCAATCCGACGGCAGAATCCGGCACCGAGAAGACACCTGAAGCTACCGCCAATGGAGCCGACATTGAACTGCTCGCGCAAACCTCGCAGGAATCGGACGTGAACATTATCCGTGATCAGCTGACCAAAAACGGCTTTAATGTAAAGCTGAACCTGCAGCCTGACTACGGCAGCTTCAGCGCACAAAAGGACGCCGGCAATTATGACATTGCCCTGTCCAGCTGGACGACGGTGACAGGCAACCCGGATTATGCCGTCCGTTCTCTGTTCAAAACAGGGGGTGACTACAGCATCTTGTCCGATCCTGAGATCGACAAGCTCATTGATCAGGCAGCCTCCGAATCTCCGGAGAAGTATACGGAAACCTACAAGCAGCTGGAGCAGCGTCTCGTTTTTGACAAAGCTTATATCGCTCCCCTGTACATCTCGCTGAAAAGCCAGGCGATCAACAAGGACATCCTGAAGCCGGATTCCGTGCGATTGTCCAAATCTCGCGCGCTGGCCTGGGAAGATATCGAATTTAACGATTCTTCCCGCAATGCGTCAGACCCATTGGTTCTGACCCAATCGATTTCAACCCTGACATCGCTGGATCCGATTAAAGGAAATGACGGGTCCATCAATACGATCAATACGAATATGTACGTGCGCCTGATCAATTTGACGGATGACGACCAAATTACGGCTGACGGCTCCCTTTCCCGCAACTTCACCATTGCGGACGGCAACTCGGAGTACTACTTTATTCTGCGGGATGATATTCACTTCGCGAAAGTGGAAAATAAAAAAGCGGTCGGCTCCGGTGAACGGGTCGGTGCGGAAGATGTGATTTTCTCGCTGAACCGTGCCAAGGACCAGAATTCGGTACCGGATCACCGGACCTATTCACTCCATGAGCATATCAAGACGGTTGAAGCCGTTACGGATCTGAAAGCTTTGAACTCTATCCGCTCTTCCGATGGCGGAACTGTCCGCGAAGCGCTGGAAAAAGGGCTTGGCGCCCCCATCTCCGCCCTGGTTGCGGATAAAACTCAAGCGAACAACGCTCAGGGCAAATACCAGGTGGTTAAACTGACAACCACGGAACCTTTTCCACAGGTGCTGAACTATTTGGGCCATCAATCTGCCGGCATTGTATCTGAAAAACAGGTCAAAAGCATCAATACCTACGATGTTGCGACCTTTGATGTCAACGAAGATATCCCTTACGGGGATCAAAACACGGTGACCGAAGGCGGAAAATACAACAATACGCTGTATGCCAGCGGTCCATATATCCTGATTTATAAAAATGACTATGAGGCCGTATTTGAGAAAAACCCTGCTTATATGCCAGGCACGGAAAATGAGCCAAAAATTGCAAATATCTCGCTCCGCTTTATCGCGGATGCAGACAGCGCGCTGTCGGCGCTCAGAAGCGGTGAAATTTACGCCTATTACGGTGTCCCGGAAACGAAATTTGAAATCGTGGAAAGTGATCCGAAGCTGAAGCTGCAAACGCTGGAAAGCAACGGCGTCACTTATCTGCTCTTCAATGTTGCCGGTAATCGTGAGGTAAGCAAAAGCGAGGATTTGCGGAAGGCGGTCCTGTATTCGATCAATCAGGATGAAATCCTGCAGTTTTATAAAGGCAATAAAATCAAAGCCGTATCGACGGTCAGCCCTCTAGTGGATACAGGGAACGTGCTATCTGCTGATCCGGCAAAGGTAACAGAAGCTTTGCATCGCTTCAAAAACCAGAATCCGTAACTTGTAATGTCGCTTCCCTCCCGGTCAGCAATACAACAGAGTATGCGTTGTTGTATTGCTGACCGGGAGGTTTTTTTAATTATCTCTACACGGCCATTCTTGAACGCACATCCCTTATCCGTATGTTGCTGCTGTATATATTTGAATCGCTGGACAATTTGAATGACGGATAGTTCTCGTCTGCCTGCAAACGCAAAGTTTCGTCAAACAGCGGCTTTTGCTGAGGATCGACGAGAAACTCAAAAGGATCGGTCTGAAACGTGATATCCGTGGCATTCGGTCCGTCTACGATGAGTATGACAACAACGCCGTTGCAGCCGCAATCCTCGGTATCATAAAAGAGCTTGATAGCGAAAACATACGCTAAGCCTTCAGATGTGACCGGCTTAGCGTTTTACCAATCCCGCCCGATGCTTCGGTGATAAGTACAGTTTTGCTCATCTTGTAAGCTGTGGGTATATCGCAGCTACACCACCGGCGAGAGCACTTTGGAGCTTGCGGCTCACTTCATCAGCAAGAATTTCAAAGCTGTCAGACTCTATTCCATCAATAGCAATTTTTGCGATTTCCGCAGGGTTGGACTTGGGAGCTTCAACGCTTGACGTCATGTCTGTCTCCATATAGCCCACATGTAAGCCAGCTACTCTTACATTTTGAGGATACAGATTTAAGCGCAACTCGTTCGTCATTGCCCACTCTGCCGCCTTTGCAGCCGAATAAGCGCCTTCACTCCCCCCTATACTGAACCATGATAATGCGGAAAGAATATTCAGTATTGATCCTCCCCCATTATTTATAAGAATAGGTGCGAAAGTACGAACCATGGAAAGTGTGCCAAAAAAGTGCGTATTAAACTCCAAATGTATTTTATCGAGATCACCGTCAAGCAAAGAAACGCCTGTAGTCAATCCTGCATTGTTGATCAGAAGCGTAACATCTTTAGCGGCTGTAGCAGCTGCAGCTACCTCTTGAGGGTTAGTAATATCAAGCTTTACAGGAATTGCACCGGGAATGTCAATGGACTCCGGATTTCTTGCACCAGCATACACCTTGGCCCCTCTGGATAGAAGTTCAAGGGTAAGATGGCGGCCAAAACCTCGGTTTGCTCCGGTGACAAATGCGACTTGTTCAGAAATTTTCATTTTTATGTGCTCCTTTTATTGTTTGTTTTTGGTTATAACAGAATGCGATTACTTTATTTTCAATATTATCTTCCCTTTTGCTCTGCTTAAAGGTTTAACGAAGGATTCTTCGCTTCTCTGCTTGTAACCAACCGGGAGTCCATCCTTTTTCCATCGCATCCAGGGTTACTCCTGGTGGAACAATCGTATCGATCGCATCCAGTATATCCGTGCTTAATCGGATGTCACTACCCTTTAATGTTTCCCGGAACTGCTCGATCGTCCTAGCCCCAACAATTGCTGAAGTAATGGAAGGATGAGCTTGCGTGAATGCCATGGCCAGATGCGGTAAAGTCAATCCCGCTTCATCTGCAAGTGTTTGAAGTTTGGCTATGGCTTCAAACTTGGACCGATTTTCTTCCCGATTAGGGTCAACAATGGATTGCAAGCTTCCTGCAAAGGTGGCTGCTCTTGAATTGGAGGAGGCTGCTTCCCCAAAACGGTATTTACCAGTTAATAGACCACCCGAAAGTGGGCTCCAAACCAAAACACCCATTCCGTATTTCGCTGTGGCAGCAAGCAAATCGAATTCGATACTGCGGTTTAAAATGGAGTACGGGGATTGTTCAGAGACAAAACGTGCTACATTTTTGCGTTCGCTGGTCCATTGAGCCTCTGTAACTTGCCAGGCCTGAAAATTGGATGTGCCAATGTAGCGAATCTTCCCTTCACTTACCAGATCCGTAAGTACACCAAGTGTTTCTTCAATATCGGTATTCAGGTCAGGCAGGTGTAGTTGATACAGATCGATATAATCGGTTTGCAGCCTTCTCAAACTATCTTCTACTGCTCGTTTTATCCAATATCTTGAATTTCCAGATTGATTTTGTCCACTGCCCATGGGATTTCCACCCTTAGTGGCCAGAATGACATCCTGCCTGCGACCTTTTAGAATTTCACCTAAAATTGCTTCTGATTCACCACTTGAATAAATATCTGCGGTATCGATTAGGTTAATTCCTCCAGCAAGAGCTTCCTCCAGAATGGGTGCAGCCTCTTTCACCGTATTGTTCCCCCAAAAACCAAATGTACCAGTACCTAATACAAAACTGCTTACTTTAAGACCTGTACGACCTAATACACGATATTCCATGTTCACTCAATCCCTTCTTTGTTTTAAGTAATTAGAATTCTAAATTAGTTACAAACTTCCCTCGAAGAATTGATGAAGCCGGATGCCGGATGCCAAGGGTTAAGCGACGACCATAGGGAACGATCATTCTGAAATACGCACAAGTTATTACTCCCGTAGTAAGAATAGTTTTAGGCAAAAGGGAGACTCATTCATACGGGAACAATTGTTCTAATATAGTAAAAAAAAATAAATTCATCATTGTTCCCAAAAGAGCTTCATCGCTTTATCTAATACCGCATTCTCTTCAAATTCCTTGCTTTTCGCCATTCCATCTCCCTCCCGTCATCAATATAACATATCGGGAACGATCAGTAAAGAATTGATTACCCTCTCCTTGAGCACGATAGTATCCGCTTTAGTGAAAGTCTGCGTCTCGCTTGAGGGGCCACACCAAGTTTATAATCGACTGTCATTTTCTCAACCCTTGCAGTTTCCTAGTTCGTCACTGTTTGGAGTTTGAAACTCAGCTTGCCCGGGTGAGCTGCACGTTCTCCCGCAGGCGGATTGGTACCGTAATCTTGAAGAGAACCCGGAGCACTGCCGCGCCATTGCCATGCAATTACAGGACAAGCTGCGCATGATGCAGCAGCGCATCGATCAATTAACGGAAATTACCCCTGCTGAAAAACTGCGGAAGCTCCAAGCTTGGATTCAGCCTTTTATCGCTCCTGCTGCGTTAACGGATGTTTTGACACAAGATGAAATCGGCCAGTTTATCGGCCTGCGCAGGGAGACGATTAACCGGCTGCTCCACCATAAAAGATGAAATATAGCAATTAAAGCTTACACTTTTTCTTCTCCTTTTCTTGCCCTAGAATTGAGATCATCGTTTCCTGACCGGGAAGCACCGTGGCAAGTACAACGCTAAAGGAGAACGAATACAATGACACACACGATCCGGCAAATTCACCCTCTCGCGTGGACGATCATTATCGGCACCATGTTCGGCAGACTTGTGACGTCCATGAGCATTCCCTTTCTCTCCATTTATTTGACACAGGTGCTGGGGGCCACTCCCACGCAAACCGGCATCACGGTCGCCGTCAGTTCGCTGGCCGGCGTGCTCGTCAGCTTTTACGGCGGCTACATATCCGATCGTCTTGGCCGCCGGATTGTGATGCTGGTCTCCATATTCGGCTGGGCGGCCGTATTTGTCGGCTTTTCCACCGCCGAGCATCTGCTGATGTTTTTTATTTTCAATACGTTGAATGGACTAGCCCGCGCTTTCTTTGAGCCGGCCTCACGGGCTATGCTGTCGGATATTACGCCGCCGGAGCATAAACTGCTTGTGTTTAACCTGCGGTATGCAGCAATCAACGCGGGTGTCGTGTTTGGACCGCTGATCGGATTGCAGCTTGGTACGGCACAATCGACCTTCCCGTTTCTGATTGCGGCTTTCGTATATATCGTTTATGGAGTTGTCCTGTTTTTCCAGTTTTCTCTTAACCGTTCCACCCTGCCGCAGCCCACGGATGAAGCTCCTCCAAAGCTGATCGATGCGTTGCGGGTTACCGGCCGTGACCGCGTTTTTTTACCCGTGCTGATCGGGACCGTGTTTTGCGTACTGGGTTACGGACATTTCGAATCTACACTGGCGCAGTATTTGGCCCTGAACACCCATTTTGCTGATGGTGCAAAAGTATTCTCTTATATGTTGTCTTTGAATGCCTTGACCGTGCTGGTTGTGCAATTTCCGATCGTGCGGCTGATGCGCAATCTACCTCCGCTTATTCCGCTGATGTTCGGCAATGTATGTGTCGCTGCGAGCTTCTTGCTTTTTGGCATCGCGGAAGGCGTCGCATTGATGATGATTGGTGTTGTGGTGTTTACGGTCGGAGAAGTGATGCTGTTTACGATGATGGATATGCTCGTGGACCGTATTGCCAAGCCGGAGCTGAAAGGAACGTATTTCGGCGCCATCGGCTTCAACCAACTTGGCAACGTACTGGCTCCCGTGCTAGGCGGATTGCTGCTTGACCAATTTGGCACCGAGAGCGGCCTGGTCGTGTTTATTCCATTGACGATCATGACCGCCGCCGGGCTGCCCTTCCTGTATACGGCGCACCGGCGTCTTGTCAGCCGTGAACAGACTGCCGCTGCGGAACAAGCGCCAATTCTTTAAACCGTCTACCGACGTAATTTCCAAGGAGCCAGACCTCATGTGGTGAGAAGTTTATACTTTCCGGGATCTTGGAAAATAGGGTGTTCCCAGCCTGCTGGCTTGAGGAACGCCCTATTTTTTGCGCTCGGGAAGCTCTTTGACGTATCTGTCCGATAGCTTCATCCATTTCTTGATATACTCAAAATCGGATTTATAGGGCGACAAATCCTTGATCGGCTGCAAGGTTCGGATCGATACCGCTTTGCCGTCCGAAATGCCTTTTTTGCCTGCGATAAACAGAATATCATTATTAAAAAACGAACCTGTGGGCAGATAATAACGGATACCGATCAGGTTATGGTCAATGTTCATCAGATCATGCCCAAAGGCGGTAAACCCTTCCTTCGCCAGGTCAATGCCCATGATATTAGCCACGGTCGGCAGGATATCCACCTGCCCGCCCACTTGCTCAACGACCCGCCCGGATTGGCCGGGCAGATGAATCATCAGCGGTACGTTAAAACGTGTGATATGACGGTGATATGCAATGCCGAGCGCCTGGCTGACCTCCTTGGCCTTGAATTTTTTGCGGTTCAGGCCAAAATGGTCTCCGTACACAACAACAACGCTTTTCTCCCACAAGCCGTTCTTTTTCAAACCGTCAATAAACGTGCCCAGCGCATAATCCGCATAGTTTGCAGCCGTCAGGTAGTCGCCAAGCGGTTGAGCTTGCAGATGTTCAGGCAGCTTCAGCCGCTTGCTTGCGGCAGGTATCGTGAACGGAGCGTGACTGGAGGCGGTAATAAACTGGGCGTAAAAAGGTTTTCTGTGGGCCTGTAAAGCGGTCAGCTTGTGCAAGCCCACCCGGAATAGCTCCTCATCGGAAGCGCCAAAACGGTTGAACATTTGTTTGCGAAAATACGGCTTGTCAAAATATTGATCGAAATTCAACGCCTTGTACAACTGATCCCGGTTCCAAAAGGTAATCTGATTGACATGAAATGTCCAGGCCTTATAACCCAACTTATGCATCAGCCGTGCCAGGCTGGGCAGTTTTTTTTCAGCGTAAGCGTAGGACATCGGCTTATTGCCAACCGGATAAATGGAGGTATTGCTCAAAAACTCGGCATCCGAGGTATTGCCCCGGCCCATTTGCTGAAATATGTAAGGGAAATACAGGCTTTCCGCTGCCAGTTGATTCATGACAGGTGTCAGCTCTTGGCCATGCACAGAGGTGTTCAACAGAAAATTTTGCACCGATTCGAGCTGAACGACGATCAAGTTATAATTTTTCCCAGCCCCAAAATAGGCAGGTGCCCCCGCTTCTTTATACTTGCGGTAAGGATAGGTTTCCTCCAACTCCTGCACGGCCTGAATGGTCGATTGAAGAGGGAGACTCAGCGCACTGATCTGCTCTTTTGCCAGTGGGTCCTCATGGTGACGGACACTTACGCCAAGCGCAGCAAGCCCGGTCAAGGCAGTGACGGTTATAATTGCGAGCTTCCATTTCTTGTTCGTGGAATCCTTTGCCATCCTATCACCTCCTCACGCATTCCCGCTTATTCTTCCCACTCTGCGTGTATCCATGTGCTATGCGGAAGCGAATTTTTTCCAGATGTGAGAAACGGCTATTGACATACGTCCAAGAAGCCTGACAGAAAAAATCCCGCCCAGGCACATTTTGGCCCAAGACGGGAAACATTTTGCTAACGTTTACTTGTCTGCGTTGTCTTTCGTAACCAGCTTCAGCTCGGCCGGAATCGATTTCTCAATCGATTTGCCTGCCAGCACATCACGCGCCGCCTGCACCGACAACTGTCCGATCAGCTCCGGCTGCTGCGCAACCGTCGCCGTCAGCTTTCCTTCCTGGATCGACTTGATCGCGTCATCATTGCCGTCAAATCCAATCACCGGAATGTCCTTGCCTGAGCTTTGGATCGCTTCGATAGCTCCCAGAGCCATCTCATCATTATGAGCGAATACCGCCTGCACGTCGGGATTGCCTTGCAGCAGGTTTTCCATCACATTCAGGCCTTTGGAACGGTCAAAATCAGCCGCCTGCTTCGCAACAACATTCAACTGTTTGTCGGCAATTTCATGGAAGCCTTGTCCCCGCTCCCTCGTCGCGGAAGCCCCGGGCACACCCTCAAGCTCAATGACCTTCGCTCCCTCACCTAGCTGTTCAACGATGTACTCGGCAGCCATCCGGCCACCTTTGACATTATCGGACGCAACCAGTGCTGCCACTTCTCCTTTATCGGCCGAACGGTCCAGCGTAATGACCGGAATGCCGATACTGTTAGCGGATTGAACCACCGTGGAAATTGCTGCGGAATCCGTAGGGTTAATCAGCAGAGCGTCGACACCTTGCTGAATCAGATCATCCACATCGTTGGTCTGCTTGGCCGAATCGTTCTGCGCGTCAACCACAATGACCTGCATGCCTTGCTTTTCCGCCTCCGCAACCACCCCGTCTTTAAGAGAAACAAAGAAAGGATTGTTCAACGTCGAAATCGATAGACCGATTTTCATCTGCTCCTGGCTTCCGCCGGAATTAGGCTTGGCCCAGCCTGGGGGCTCTAGGGAGCATCCGGCCAGGACAATCATCAGTGCACTTACAAGAAGTATGGTCAGTTTTTTCATTTTCGTCTCTCTCCTTAAGCCGTTTTCTTGCGGTCCAGCAGGACAGCAATGGCAATGACGACGCCCTTAACAACCATCTGATAGAAGGAGTTGACCCCCAAGAGGTTCAATCCGTTATTCAACACGCCGATAATCAGAACACCGATGAGGGTGCCCACGATTCGGCCCCGTCCGCCTGACAGGCTTGTTCCACCCAGAACGACGGCAGCAATGGCATCAAGCTCATAGGACGTACCGGCCGTTGGCTGTGCCGAGTTCAAACGGGAGGTCAGGATTGCTCCCGCCAGTGCGGACAGCATGCCTGCCAGCGAGTAGATCATAATTTTCACACGGGACACTTTAATCCCTGAAATAATGGAAGCTTTCTCATTGCCACCGATCGCATAAGTCTTGCGTCCGAAAGCTGTTTTATGCAAAATAATCCATAAAATCAGAAAGGTAATCAGCATCGTTACGGCCGGTACCGGGATTCCAAACAAATAACCGCGTCCGAACAGTTGGAACAGCAGGCTGTCACCCAATCCCGTAATCGGGTTACCATTCGTATATACGAGCGTCAAGCCTCTAAATACCGTCATGGTAGCCAATGTAGCGATAAAAGGAGCCATTTTCCCCTTCGTGATCATGATTCCGTTCACCATACCCATGATGCCACCAAGCGCCACCCCGATAATAATGGACAGGATCGGATCTACTCCGGCTAGCATCATATTGGCCACAAAGGCACTGGATAAAGCTAGAATGGAGCCGACCGACAGATCAATGCCGCCTGTCAGAATTACAAACGTCATGCCGAAGGCAATCAGTGCGTTAATGGACACCTGCCGCAGCAGATTCAAGATGTTAAGCGGTTCCAAAAAGCTTGGATTTAATACCGATACAATCAAAATCAGAATGATCAGACCCAGCAGCGGCCCCAGCTTCTGTGTCACATTTGTCAAGCGGAAGCCGCTTTTGGCTGTTTTGTTGTCCTGCAAAGTTGTCATCTCATTGCCCTCCTGTGGCCAATGTCATAATGTGTTCCTGTGTTGCCTCTTCCCTTGTCAGCTCACCGCTAATGTGTCCTTCATGCACAACCACGATACGGTCGCTCATGCCAAGCACTTCGGGAAGCTCGGACGAAACCATGATAATCGCGACTCCGCGATCCGTTAATTCATTCATCAGCTGATAAATCTCCCGCTTGGCTCCAACGTCCACACCACGTGTCGGCTCATCAAGGATGAGCACGCTCGGGCCGATGCCGACCCATTTGGCGATAACGACCTTCTGCTGGTTACCCCCTGACAAATTCCGGGCCGCAGTTTCCGAGGATTGTGTCTTGATTTGCAGACGCTTAATCAGCGTATCGACGAAATCCTGTTCTTTTTTGGACGAGATGAAGCCCTTGGCCGAAAAACTGAATAGATTGGGCAGCGCCATGTTCTCGCGGATTGAGAAATCCAGCACCAATCCCTCATCCTTGCGGTCTTCCGTAATAAAACCGACCCCGTGTCTGACTGCATCGTCCGGCTTGCGGATGTGGGCCTTCTTGCCACGGATCATAATATCTCCGCTATCCAAAGCATCCAGGCCGAAGATGGCGCGCATGATCTCGGTCCGTCCTGAGCCCATGAGTCCCGAGAAACCTAGAATCTCGCCGGCTCTCACGGAAAAATTAATATTCTGAAACAACCCTTTACGGCTTGCGTTACGTACTTCCAGCACAACATCCCCATAGGATGGATTTCGGGCCGGATACCGCTCCGTTAATTCACGGCCAACCATTTTCCGTACCACTTCATCAAAGCTTGTCTCAGGAATCGATTGGGTATCCACCGTTTTTCCGTCACGCATTACGGTAATCCGGTCGCAGATTGTAAAGATTTCCTCCATACGGTGAGAAATATAGACGATGGATACCCCGTTTTTCTTGAGCGAGGCAATCACACCAAACAGCTTTTGAATCTCCCGTTCCGTGAGCGCCGCAGTCGGTTCATCCATGATAATCACCTTGGCCTCCGTCATCAGCGCCTTGGCAATTTCAATCATCTGCTGCTGTCCGACAGAGCATTCTCCCGCAGGACTTTCTAAGGGAACTTGAACTGACAATTTAGCAAACTGTTCTTGGGCAAGCGTTTTCATTTGTTTGGTATTCAGCAGTCCAAAAGTTGAGGTCAATTCCTTCCCGATAAATAGATTGTCAAGGACCGTCATTTCCGGCCAGACATTCAGCTCCTGATGTATAAAGGCGATCCCCCGCTGTTCCGCTTCCTTTGGGCTGCCAAAATAGGTTTCCTTGCCATCAATGATAATTGTCCCTTGGTCCCTCTGATGCAGACCGATCAGAATGTTCATCAGCGTTGATTTACCCGCCCCATTCTCACCCATCAAGGCATGAACTTCGCCTTCCTTTAATTCAAAATCCACTCCGCTCAGCACCTGATTGGTACCAAACGCTTTATGAATGCCCTTCATCTGGATTTGCATGATGCAGCCTCCTTTTAACCGAAATTGACACCCGCCTGCAAAATACAATTGGCATACGGTGTGGCCTCTCCCGTGCGGATTACCGCCTTAGCATGCCGGGTGAGTGCTTTAAACTGTTCGTGGCTGATGGATGCGTTAACGGCATCATTTCCGAATTTTCCGGTTATATATTGCATGGCCGCCGGATTCTCTTCCCTGATTTCAGCGGCCAAAATGACTTTCTCAATCACCATATCCTCGGCAACCAGGTCCACAACCTCCTGGAAACCGGGAGTGCCCAATTTTAAGGCTAAATCAATTTTGGGCACTCCAGCAGGTATGGGCAGGCCAAGATCGGCAATGACAATGATGTCCGTATGGCCAAGATCAGACAATACCCTGGAAATATGGCTGTTCAGCATTCCATGCTTCTTCATTACAGGCTCTCCTCTACTTCACGACGCGTTGGCATGCCACCCTGTGCTCCGAATTTGGTAACCGATAACGATGCAGCCCGGTTGGCGAAGCGAATGCTTTCCTGCAAGGACATGCCTTCCGCCAAAGCAACGGCAAAAGCGGCGTTAAATGTATCCCCTGCGCCCGTGGTGTCCACCGCCTCCACTTTGTAAGTCGGAACCAGAATTTCCTGCTCCCCGTCAAAATATCTAACCCCTCTGCTGCCCTCCGTAATGAACAGCTTGTTCGGATATTTACGCAAGGCTTCCGCCGGAGCCAAGCCTTCGAACAATACTGCAGCTTCATGCTCGTTCGGTGTAATATAAGCGGCATGATTAATGACCTCTTCCGGTACGCTTCTTACCGGGGCTGGATTCAACAGCAGAGGAGTACCGCTCTCGGCGCAAATGGCACTCACACGCACAACCGTTTCCGCCGGAATTTCATGCTGGATTAGAACAATATCCGCACTACGGATCGCCTCGGCGGCTTTGTCCACATATGTGGGAGTAACCTCGTCATTGGCCGCTTTGACCACAACAATACTGTTGTCCCCTTCCGCAAGAACAATATGAGCGGTCCCGCTTTCCATACCTGTAACCGGTTCCACATGCTGCGTATTTACAGAATTGGCTTTAAAATTGTCCAAAATGATGCGGCCAAAATGATCGTCACCTACCCGGCCGATCATCGTGACCTCCGCGCCGAGTCTCGCCGCGGCCACTGCCTGATTAGCTCCCTTGCCGCCAGGTACCGTTTTGAAGCTTTCACCCAGGACGGTTTCGCCTGCGTCCGGGCGTTTCTGGGAGGTGACAACCAAATCCATGGAGCTACTGCCTATTACACATACTTTAGCCATTCGAATTCACCTTTCTCGTCGTGTCCCGTTCAATGAACTTGACCGGCAACTGTATATTTTTATGATCCACCGGAGCCTGCTCAATCAGCTTGATCAGCAGCCCGGCCGCTTCTCTTCCCATTTCGTAAGCAGGCTGCCGAATCGTAGATAACGCTGGCGATAGCAGACTGCTCAGCGGAATATCGTCAAAGCCGATAATCTGCAGATCATCGGGAACCCTTCTTCCGATCCGCAGCGCTTCATGCAGCACCGCTGTAGCTGCAATGTCATTGCTGGCAATGACACCGTCGGTATCGGTGTGCTTGCTGAACAGCTCTTCAGCCCATAATCCGGCCTCGTTAAACGAAAGCGATGTAGTCTGTACTACACGGTAGTCAAGGCCAGCCTCCCGGATGACTTCGATCGCGCCTTCAAAACGGTCTTGAGCCGGTCTGATATGTACCGGACCCTGCATGACCGCGATGCGGCGACTGCCGCGCCTGATCATTTCCTTGGCAGCCAGGCGGCCGCCTTCTCTGCCATCCGCATACACAGACGGGCTGTCCAGTGGAGTCCTGTCAAGGAACACTACCGGAATTTTCAAGTTTTCATATATTGGAGAATGAGGGTAGTTCGTTGAAGAGATGACACCGACCACGTTATTTTGGACAAATGTCTGGATATAATCCTGCTCCTTCTGTTCATCCTCATCACTGTTTCCGAAAATCAGCCTGAATTCCTGCTCCTGCATCCGGTCCTCAACCCCACGGGCCAATTGCGGAAAATAAGGGTTCGCAATGTCCGGCAGCAGCAGGCCAATCAGCTTGGATTTGCGTTTATATAAGGAACGAGCGACCTCATTTGGCGAAAAGTTAAGCTGCTTAACAGCTTCCTCCACTTTCCTGCGTGTATCGGCATGCACATATCCTCTTTCATTAATAACCCGAGATACAGTGGCTACCGATACGCCAGCCAGTGCAGCTACATCTTTAATCGTTGCCATATATGTTCACTCCAATGTGTAACCGGTTACAGAATTAAAATATCATACTTTGCTCTGTTTGACAATTTATTTTTTTCTTCAAGGTAAATTGCGTTAAACCTGAAGATCTTTTATAATGAGATAGCTGTAACCGTATCAGTTATAACATCTCATATTGGAGGTCCTCCTCATGATTATTGAAGTTTGGTCTGATTATATGTGCCCTTTTTGCTTTATCGGCAAACGTCGGCTGGAAAACGCCCTGGCACAATTTGAGCATAAGGATGAAGTGAAAGTACAGTTCCGCAGCTTCGAGCTTAATCCTGAGGCCTCAAGGGACTCAGAGCATACTGCACCTGAAGAGCTTGCAGCTAAGTATGGAATGAGCGTAGAGCAAGCCAAATCCATGAATGCAAACGTAGAGGCCAGCGCACGGACTGTAGGACTCAACTACAATCTGAATTCCCTGATTCTAACGAACTCGTTTGACGCTCACCGCCTGACGCACTGGGCGGATACCCGGGGAAAAAAGCAGGAGCTGAGTGAACGGTTATTTAAGGCAGCACTCGAAGAAGCGGAGCATATTGGCAGCGCCGATGTGCTTGCCGATTTGGCAGAGGAGGTTGGCCTTGACCGTACCGAAGCGGCTTCTGTCCTTGCTGGTAATCAGTTTGCCTCCGAAGTTCGTACAGACGAGACGCAAGCACAGCAGCTTGGTATCACGGGCGTGCCCTTCTTTGTCTTGGACGGGAAATTCGCCATCTCGGGCGCCCAGCCTGATGAGGTGTTTGCAGATGCGTTGCAGAGAGCCTGGAACGAGCGCTCCACTTTCACGCTGGTGGAATCCGCCGACAAGCCTGAAGGCGCTGTATGTACAGAAGAAGGCTGTGAAATTCCACAAAGAAACGAATAACATATAGACAGCGGCAGTCATGCCGCTGTTATTTGTCTGTGCTTAACTTATCAATCGCTTGCTGTTCGGTAGGCAAGAAGAAAATGTCATTTCCAGCGTTGCATTCATACATAAAGCTCTGAAAGCTTCGACTTGTATACACAGAGAAATCACCGACAATCGCAACCTTCACGCGATAATTGATGAACTTCTGAAGAATCTCTCCTGCAAGTCGTGTTTTCAAGTCGAAAAAGCTTTCGCTCAGCATGGATTTGGGTATTACAATACGATCAGAATCGGTCTCATATCGTACGGTTGCCATAAGATCCAATGCCGATTGAACATCCTTAATGAGGATCTCGTTGCCGCTTATGACGGCAATATTTACGCCGTCTGCTTTTAACCTTGATATATTCATTTTCCCCTCCTGAAAATGAAAAGGGCAATCGCCAAATGACTGCCCTTCCCATTATGAAATTTCCTCTTTATATTATAGCGGTATTGCATGCCTTTCAGGAAGAAACACATATTCCCTGGCAACAATCTCCGAAGGATTGTAACCTCTGAGATTAATCTCTAAAGGAGAGAGACCAATATTCCATTTATCGCGGAAGCGCTCCGCATTTTTAATGGACTGCAGCACATATTTCTTGGTCCCCACCTTGCTGACAAAAGAGCCTTGGCCCTCATGATAAATAAATGTATCCTGTGCAAGCCACAGCGATTTACCGGCAATGCGGGCCCTGAGACAAAAATCGTCATCCTCATAGTTGCCGGGATAAAAGCGCTCATCCAGCCCTCCGATTAAATCCACCAGGCTGCGCCGGAACAACATACAAAAACCGATTAGCTTGTGCGGGTAGTAGCCCTGACCTGCATAAGTCCGGCTGCGTTCAAGAGCATAGCTTTCAATTTCCTTAATTGAGATTCCTTTCAGGTCGTTCACACATTGCATCGGCCCTACATGGGTTGACATCGGACCAACGATCCCGCGGCTCGGAACTGCATCCAGCCATTCCATCAGCTTCGTTAGCCAGCCTGCCGTAACAATAGTGTCGTTGTTAAGCAGAAGAATGTAATCTCCGCGGGCAGCCCGTATCCCTTGGTTGCAGCCGGCGGCAAATCCTCGGTTCTCTTCGTTTTGAATCACCGTTGCTTGTGGCACGGTCTTTAGATAAGTGACCGTGTCGTCTGTCGAGGCATTGTCTACAAATATGATTTCAAAAGGAATATCTGTATTCCTGAAAATACTGTCCACGCATCGCCAGGTCATCTCCGGCTTATTATAGGTTACCATAATAATGGATACTAGAGCCATTGCAATTTTGCCTCCTTGTCGGTTACATTCCGGAAGTATTCAGAATGAAAGATATGATCGGATTCAGATGTGAATCGACTGGAAGCAAAACGGCAAAACCATTGTTCGAATGTAAAAGATGAAGACGCAATGGAATAGAGGATTCTTCCATGAAGTCCTCTACTGCCGTAAGTACTCCGTTTCGCTCCCCATTTTCATGATCCGCATTATGCAAATGCGAATTCGCTGCTCCGGCCACAAGCCCTGACAATCCAGGCACAATTCCCTTCAGTTCACAGGGGTGGCGGAATTCCTGCGGTACCGTTTCGGGAACGTAATACATATCTCTCCGTCCGTACGGCCAAGCCGTATCATGCATAAGAACAATGGGAAACTGCCCGCTTTTCTCAGCCATCTCGGACACTTGCTTTAACTCATGATATACGGTGTACCAATTATGATCTCCGTCGATCAGAATCAGGTCATAATATTCAATTTCCGGCAACACATTCAGGCTTAGGTCCTCGTACAGCTTGAAAGTATCCCCATACCACTCCTTCGCCCATTCGACCTCAAACTTCGGCGCAGGGTCTATCACATGACATACCGCATCACATTGCTTACCGTATTCCAGCAGCTTGAGGGTATTCAGTCCTTCATCCGCTCCGATTTCAACAATGCTCTTTGGCTGGTGGGCAGCCATAATAGGTTTAATCACCTTTTCCCAAAAACGTTGCATTCATTTCGCTCCTTCTATCCGTGATTAGAGTTCAATTTGTTTACTTTATGCTAGGCCTGAGCCAATAGTGACCGAAAGACCGTTTATTTGCCCATTTTTTACGGGTACACGTGTGAGCGGATGGATGAGCTGACATGATGGAGGGAAGATGCTTTTATCTATTGTGAATTTTTCATATATTGAAAATTGGTTTCTATGAAAAAAATCTCTCTTTTCTACGCTAATTCGCAGTATAATGAAAAGCATGCTGTGCTTTACAGCTCTAATGAATGAGATAGAAAGAAGATGAACAACCATGATTTTGTCTATTTTGCTTAACGTTGTCCTGCCGATCGTGGTGCTGATCGGTTTCGGATGCATCATGCAGTACTCCTTCCGGCTTGACCTGTATACGCTTGCCAAAATCAATTTCTACTACATTACACCTGCAGTTGTATTCTTCAGCTTGTATCAATCGAATATTTCGCTGATGCTGCTTGGTGAAGTGGCTCTTTTTTATGCTATCTATATATTTATTCTGTTCCTGATCAGTTGGTCGGTCGCCCGCTCGCTCAAGTATTCTCCAGGCATGAGGGGTGCGTTTACCAATAGCGTTATGCTGGACAACTCGGGCAATTACGGGATGCCGATTAATGAGCTGGTATTCAAAGGGGAACCAACGGCCGCTTCCGTGCAGGCGCTCATAATGACCTTCCAAACCTTCATTACATTTACTTACGGCACCTTCGTAGTTCAGAACGGCTCCTCCAACGCCAAAAAAATTATGCTGAACTTTCTGAAGATGCCGGTGCCCTACGCCCTTGTGCTCGGCCTGCTCTTGAATGCGCTGCACACGCCGCTGCCCGCTCTGCTGATTGAGCCTTTGGGATACATAAGCCACTCCATGGTTGCCATAGCGCTGCTAACCCTCGGTGCGCAAATTGTGCAATATCCGTTCCGGCTGCGCCGGACCGCTGTCTATCTCAGCATGGTACTGCGGCTGCTGGCTGGCCCGGCTGTAGGCTTCGCCATCATCATGCTGCTTGATCTTAAAGGTATACCTGCCCAGGCGCTTCTGATCGCCTCCGGTATGCCGACCGGCGTGAATACGTCCATTCTGGCGGAAGAGTATAAGAATGAACCGGATTTTGCGGCGCAAACGGTACTGCTCTCCACCATCGTGAATGTGTTTACGATGACAATCCTGATTTCATTGGCCAATCATATAGGATAATATCGAAGCAATCTGTGCAAGAGCAAAAAAATGAAACAAGCTGTCACCGATACTTGATCGGTGACAGCTTGTTTCTTCCATTATGTCGTGAAATACTGGCTGGGGCTGCCTTTCCATGGATGTATTTTTTCCGTAAAATCGCCCCTGGTATATTCACCGATCACCTTCCTCCAAAAGGCACGCGCTGGCGTGTTATTTTTCACCTGCGTTACCTTCCAGTTTCCCTTCAGCCTGCCGAACAATTCGCGCGCGGCCCAGGAACCGATCCCATATCTTCGGAAAGGGCGCATGACGAAAAACTCAGCCATATAATAATCCCCTTCGAGCTTGTTATCCAGCCTGTCGACCAGCGCAAAGCCCGCCGGCTTGCCCCTATACCATATAATGAAGGCCATTTTCCGATTCCCGCTCGTCCAATATTGATCCAAATTAGGATAATCGGGAAACCTCCCGTCAACTGAAATATCAATTTCAATAAACTCGGTGAAATCATAAAGATAGAACTGAATGAGCCGCATGATAATGGGCCGCTGCTCTATCGTTGCCAGCTTTAACATCGCTTCCATGCTATCACCTTTCATTTTTGTGCTAGAATATTTATGAACCGTCAACAACTCATGACTCAAGTCACGAGCTTGTCTCTGCCTACTTTCGTAGACAGTGCTTGTGTTTCGCACAAGCCTTTTAGACTTATTCCTAACCGGTAGTGCAAACGCACCTCACAGTGCTCCTACCTTAGCGTGTTGGAACATCAGGACGGTTGACCTCGCCCCTACAACAAGAGTTATACTCCTGTTGTACCTGTACCGATGTACTCGATTCCTTTGCGGTACAGATTCATAGCGCCGATTCGATCATCGTTCGAACGATAGTGACAGTTTCGGCATTCAAAGGTGTGCATTTTTTTGTTTCGATTCGCTCGTTCGATATGTCCGCATTTCGGGCAGGTTTGAGACGTGTATTTAGGGTCTACTGCGATGACGCCCTGTCCGTTCAGTTGAGCCTTGTACTCCAACATCTCACGGAATTGGTGAAATGCCCAGGAAACTGACACATACCGATGGCGAACACATACTTTTTCCGTGGCGGAACGAACACCCTTTAAATTTTCGATCACAAACAAAGTCCCTTTCGGATACGTTTCAACGAGTGCCTTGGTTACTTGATGGTTGACATCGGTAACATAACGGTTTTCTCTTGAACCGATTTCCTTGAGTCGTTTTCGAGCGGATGGGGTTTGTCTCATCTGAAGTTGTTTACGTAAGACTTTATACTGGCCTCGTTTGTGTTTCATGGTTCGTCCAGGATAAAACGTCGTCTGGCTTTGATTGTCATAGGTGGTGGCGAGAAAGTTGATTCCCAGGTCAATGCCAACAATATGGTTGACCTTTGTAAGATCCAATTCAGGGAACTCTTTGGTCATGGAAATATGCAAAAACCACTTCTTGTGTTTGTACACGAGCTTGGCCGTGCCCCATTTCCATGTGCCATCAAAGAAGTGCTGCATGCCTCGTTTTTTGTAACGAAGCTTCACTCGTCCGTCCAGCGTATTTACGCTAAACCGATCATCGTTCAAAGCGTAATCTCGATGCCAAACCAGATCATATTCAGGACGTTTGAATTGGACCAGGTTCCAATCGTGCCTGTTGGATCGGGCAGATGTACAGCGGGCGATGACCGTTCTGATCACTGATTGCGCCATTTGACTTTTCAAACCAAAACGACTTCGCAGCTCTCGATAATACAAGTCATGGAGTGCACGCTGACGTAATTCTTTGGTTTGAAAGACAATAACTGAAAGATAATTACATGCTTCACGATAGGTTTGGATGGTCTTGGTGAGCATTTCTGTATGCTCATGCGGGACATTAATTTGGATTTTTGCTGTAATGGTAGACATTCGACTCACCTCTTCTCACTGCATTAATATATCATAGGATTCAGTGGGGAATGGTTAAATCTTCATAGCGGAAGGAGGTAGCATGGAGCTTTCGGCGTTCGAGCTACCGATGGTAGCCCTTATGCCGAGCGCAATTCCTCACACGACTAAAGTCGCGTGTGTCCATGCGCGTTTATGAACATTCAAAAAGGAATCGACCGAATCAAGCTGGACGAAAAACTGCCGGCTATGCCCTGGTATGTGCAGAAGTTTATCGATTACAAGCTGCCTGATCTGTCTCCCTCCACCCTGCTGGAGTATATCAGGGATTATGACACGTTCCTGTCCTGGCTGCGGGCGGAAGGGCTCTCCACGGCTGAGGCGAATCGTGGTGTGACCCTGGAAGAGCTTGAGAAGCTGCATATGGACAGTATTACCGGGTTTCGCCTTTTTTTAACCACCAAAAGAGACGGTGCCAACTCTAGAGTTACCATATCCCGCAAGCTGTCATCGCTGCGCTCTTTATTCCATTATCTCAGCCAGATCGCAGAGGATGAGAACTTCTATCCTCTATTGAAGCGTAATATTATGGCCAAAGTCGAAATCAAGCGTATCCATAAGCCGAAGGACACAGCCGCCAAGCTCAAGGGCAAACTTCTTGAGGACGACGAGCTGCTTGAATTTATCGGCTATATTCACGAAGGCTACGGTCGAGATATTGAGCATAACAAGCAGGCGCTGTATGCCTACGAGCAAAATAAGGAGCGCGATGCATGCATTGCAAGCCTCATTCTGAATTCGGGGCTGCGTGTATCCGAGGTCGTCAATCTGAATCTGGATGATTTGGATCTTGCCAATAAACTGCTGTATGTATTCCGCAAAGGCAATAACGATGAAACGTTTAAAGTCCCTGTCTACTTTAGGGAGCAAGCCAAAGACGAGCTGTCTCTGTATCTGTCTATCCGGCAACAGAGATATCGCATGTCCAAACGGGAAAAAGCCCTGTTCGTTGCGCTGCCAAATGGAAGCCATGAAGGAAAACGGATGACCAAACGGGCCATTCAGGCCATGATTATCAAATATGCTAAAAGATACGGCAAACCTTCATTAACCGTTCATAAACTGCGCCATTCCTTCGCAACGGACTATTATTTGCAGAATGACATCTATAAGACCAAGGAACAGCTTGGCCACGCCTCCACGGAAACGACCGAGGTATACGCCCATCTGACCGACAAAACGATGTCCGAAGCGATTGAGCGCCGTACGGATTCCTAGGCTCTGGCTCTGCCTGTAATCCGCTCTGCAATCCAGTGTGCGGCTTGCTCCGCTTCCTCCGTGCCATACACGGACAAGCTTGTAAATTGCTGCAGTACCTGCTCCTTCATTCCCGGCCAGCAGACGGCTCCCGCCACGCACGGCAGTCTGCCAAGCAGCTCAGCGTCCCCGGCTTCTTTGATCATAACCAGCTTCGGATAAGGCGCTTCCTTAAAGCCTTCAAGTAAAATACAATCATAGCTGTCAAATCGTCCGAGCAACTCATCAAGCCCGGCGGTTCTTTCCTCCAGAACCGCCGTACGTCCGGGCGAAACGATGGCGACTCCCTCCGCCCCCGCCTCGCGGTGCTTGTATGTGTCGGTGTCGTGATGATCCATCTCAAAGCCGTGAGCATCATGCTTAATGACGGCCACCCGATATCCTCGGGCTTTGAGAGTGGTTAAAATGGAACCCATGAAAGTCGTTTTACCCGTATTTTTATACCCTACGATCTGACCAATAAACGGCTGCTTTCCTTTGCGATCCAGACTCATGACCATCCTCCGCCCTCCAGCTTGATTATGTCTATCTTGTCCCCTTTTCTAAGCTGTCCCGTCCCAGGAGGAATTACGATTAGACAATCGCTGTCTTTAATCGAAATCATGACACTGGATTCATCGACCGCAGCAGGCACGGCATAGATCCTCCCATCCCTTATCTCGGCTTTCGCCCGCACAAATCTGGTGAAATTGTTCACCCGATGATAATCCGCACCCAGCACAACCTCCCACTGGGGAAGAAAAGGCTGCCTTGCTCCCAGCATCGTTCGAATCACAGGCCTAATGAACAGTTCGCAGCCAACGAAGCACGCTCCAGGATTGCCTGACAAGGCAAAGAGAAGACCGCCGTTGATGACCGCTGCTGTCGTGACGCTGCCCGGCCTCATCGTGACTTTATTAAACAGCAAATCAACGCCTTCCTGTCTAACCAAGTCCCCCATGATGTCATAGTCCCCTACGGAAACACCGCCGCTCGTGACCACGTAATCAAACTCCGAGAGCGCATCCAGCACTGTCCTGCGGGCTGTACCTACGTCATCCTGCACGGCATCCAAAATACAAGGCTCGCCCCCGGCCTCACGGATCTGCACCGCCAGCATAAAGCTGTTGCTGTTCCGAATTCGTCCCGGCTGAAGCGGCTCATCCACGGACAGCAGCTCCGAGCCTGTCGAGATGATGGCTATCCGCGGCTTGCGAACGACCGGTACCTTGTGGATTCCGAATGTGGCCAGCGCGGAAATTTCACCGGCCCCAAGCTGCCTCCCCTGCTCCAGCAACAGTTCGCCTTCCCGCAGCTCGAAACCGATGGGAGTGACGTTGTTCCCTGGTCCTACCTTTTTCCTCAGCCCGACGAATACGTCGCCTGAATCCTCGCGCAGCCTTGTCGCCTCAAGCATAACAACGGCATCCGCACCTTCAGGCACCTGCGCCCCGGTCATGATCCTGGCAGCCAGCCCGGAAGCAATCATGCAGTCTGATACGTGTCCGCAGGGAATTTCGTCTACTACACGCAGCCAGACAGTCTCGTCTTCCCCGCAGTTCTTCGTATCCGCGCTGACCACAGCATATCCGTCCATTCCCGAACGCCGAAAGTGCGGAAATGGATGCGGTGCATGCAGGGGAACGGCAAGAAAGCGGCCATGTGCTTCAGACAGCGGCACGAACTCCGTCGTCCCTGAGGCTGTGTGCTCCAGCACTCTTTTTTGTGCTTCTTCAACCGAGATGGCACTGCGTTTGAATTTGTTGTTGGAATAGTCATCGCTATGCTTCATGAACCCACCCTTTTCATTAGCGCTTTACGCTCTCCAGCTCTCTTCGTCTATGTTCCAGTTATAACGCGAAAAACGGCTGCTGGCAACCTTAACCACCTTTCCAAACCACAATTTACACTTTTATCATTTTAATTGCGGAAAAATTGGTTTTAAAAATAAATATTCACATCACGAATCACAGCGCAATTGGGGAATCTACAGTGAATAGATGGGGGAAGTCAAAGTATGTAAAAAAAAGTAAATCCCGGTCGTACAGCCCGGGATTTACTTTTTATCGTCGCCCTCGCCTTCCAATTTTGCCGGAGCCGATACGCGTCTTTGGTTTCGTATAAGATTTGCGGGGGGAATCAAATATGCCGCCCTTGCTCTTGTCACGATTGATCGTGCCCCTGCTTGGGGAGGAGCTTTGACCGCCACGGTCAAAAATGCTGCCCCCGCTGCCGACAGACCCGGTACCTCCACGTCGGATGACCGATCCGCTGCGGTCTACCGTAATCGGCGGAACCGTTTTTTTCTCGCTGGTTGTCGGCTTGCGATATTGACCGGCAGGCGGCTTGTAGACATCTCTGCTCGTATAGCCCCTGTAGCTTCCTCCACGCATAGTGTCGAAGAGGTCATCCAGCAGGCTCGCTACCAGGTAGCCCTGCAAAAAGCTGGAGCTATAATTCTGCTGAACATACTGCCTCGTATCCACTTCGATTAATGTATCTGCAGGCTTCTGCGGGTCCTGCTGCAAATGATACCATTCGTCCGCGTAAACGACAAACATGCGTTCCTTACTCTCGGGTGACATCTGCTCCGGGGTCCGGCTGTTCACCAGCTCCTGCGCCACCTCGGGTACCGTTTTATCGGCTGCCCGGTATACATACGAGGTGGCATTTCCGCTTCCGTTTACGGATTCCAGCGGATACGTGTCCTTGACCGACGGCGATCCGCAACCGCTCAGCACCGACATAAAAAGGCATAAAGCCAATATGATTTTCAAATTTCTCTGCCAGGCAGCCCGTATATTCATACTTATCCTCTCCTAGCTTGCCCGGATGACCTTCACGTCTCCCGGAATGACTTGGTCCCCTTCATACAGCATAAATCGCCCATCCTGCCACTCAATGCGCAGCAGACGATAATTGTCCGCCTGATACTGCCATACATGCTGCTCACCGCTCTGGAGAAATGGCGTCCTGCCGACAACGGATACCGTCCCTCCATATTGTTCCTCAAGATGATAGTCCAGCCCGTCCAGCTCCATGATGGTCGGCAGCTCGTCAGGCGTATCCGGGCGTCCGTCGATCGGCAGATACAGAGCAAATTGCAGCTTTTCCCGTTCTTCGATATACAAATATTGAATATGGCTGCCATCCTGAAGTGTAAGCATGACTGCATTCCGCGCCCGGTTATGTACTCGGCCCATGACTTCATAGGTGGTAAGCGATACCTCGCATATATCTCCCGGCATCAGCTCAAGCATGCTTCTCTCACGCTTGAGAGGCTCCGGCTTGGTGAATAAATTGGAAATTCGTTTCCACATGCCCATAGCTATAGTTCCCGCCTTTCTCTAGTGTTAGAAGCAAGCTGTAATGATGAATGCGCCGACCAGATGAAGTGTGCCTGCGAAGAGTCCATAGCCCAGCTTACCCTGCTGTGTACCTTCGTCCAGATCAAACCGAGCCCATTGACGCAGCAGAACACGGACAATTGCTTCCATAATCAACAGGATGACAAAGGCTACAACAGAATACAGAAGCGCAACACCCAGGCTGTATGCTGTAGCGATTGAGCCTGACAAAATATATCCCTGCGCGATCAGCTTCAGGATCATCCTTGCCGTTACGGCCATATTACCGTTCTTGACCTCTTCAAAATCCCGGTATTTCGTAAAGAGTGAGTCAACAAACATCAAAACAAACAAGAGCACCGCACCGGCCACCGTCCACACGAACATCGCCGTTAACGTTTGCAAATCCATCAGCTTCAGCCTCCAACTTGATCTTAATATGCAGTGAAAAAGCGAAGGGAAACCCTATGTCCCCCTTCGCTTCCTGAAGACGCCATAGCGCTTCATCGATTCATTTGTTATTTATTTTCGTACTGCTTCAATAATGCGGCGAGCTCATCATCCACCGCGCTCTTCTTGTCAAGCTCTCTGAACTCCTCGTCCAGCGATTTGCCCTTGTTAGCCATCTCGTTGCTTGCCTCTGCTCTGGCCTCCATATGCAGCATTTTCTCTTCCATACGTTTCATACCCGCCGCGGCCGAATCGGAGCTGAAGCCACTCATCGCATTGTTGATCTCCGTCTGCGCTTTGGCCGCATTGTAACGTGCAACCAGCGTATCACGCTTATTCTTCATCTCCGTAAGCTGTCTGCGCATTTCTTCCAGCTTGCCGCGAAGATTGTCAGCCGAGGCTTTGTTCTGCTCGTAGTTTACTTTATATTCGCCCATCTTGGCTTCGGCTGCTTTTTTCTCCTCCAGCGCCCGCCGTGCCAGATCAACATTCTGTGCTTTGGCAGCCGTGTGCGCCTGCTCGTCACGCTTCTTCACCAGAGCTTCCTGTTCTTCATACAGTTGTTTGAATCTCTTCTCGATGGCAATTTGCGCAGCCACCGCTTTCTCCGCATCCTCTAAATCCTGCTGCATATCGCGGATATATTGTTCCGTCATCTTGATCGGATCTTCTGCCTTATCGATGATTGCGTTGACATTGGACATTGTAAGATCGCGGAGCCGTTTGAAAAGGGACATTGGGTTTTCCTCCTTAAAATTTTAACTGTCATAAAACTCGTTATGTGTACATTTACGTAGACGAATGCTGCAGGTTTCGTTTTTCGCATACAAGCAAATCCCGGTTGCTGCACTATCAGGCATAATTGATGAGCAATTGGCGAATAACTAAAGTTGCAAGCCGATGAATTCCAATCGAGGGAGGAAGCAATTCCATGTTCCGTTCTTTATGGTTGCCCGGTATTCTTATCATGCTGCATATGGCCTTCGGTCATTCGTCCCCTCCTCTCTCATCGCAGCCGCATACGATCGTGAAGGATGCTGCCGTCATCACCGCAGCGGACGAGTCCAGCCTAAGCAAACTGCGCAAAAAATACGCCGATACGTTCAAAATGCAGGGACCGCGCACGAGGCAAATTGCTCTGACCTTTGATGATGCTCCGGATCCCCGGTTTACTCCCTACATCCTGGACGCTTTAAAGAAGAATCATGTCAAAGCCACCTTCTTTGTTGTCGGTTATAGAGCGGAGAAGTACCCTGAGCTCGTAAAACGCATGGTGCAAGAGGGCCACACTGTGGGAAATCATTCCTTCGGCCACCCGAATTTCAATAAAATCTCGCTCAAGCAGTTCCAACGCCAAATTGTTAAAACAGATCTCGCTATAGAGAAAAGAACCGGCTACAAGCCGCTGCTGATCAGGCCCCCGTACGGGGAAATATCAGAAGCCCAGTTGCGCTGGACACGTCAAAAGGGATACACCGTCGTGAATTGGAATGTCGATTCCATGGATTGGAAAGGGCTGAACAAAGATCGTATCCTTAGCAACGTAATTCCGGCTACCGGACCCGGATCGATTATACTTATGCATGCAGGCGGAGGCACAACCTCCGACTTGAGAGGCACCATAGCAGCACTCCCGCCGCTGATCCGCACGTTACAACAGAAAGGCTACACTTTTGTCACCATTCCGCAGCAGCTCGACATTCAGGCTCATAAATGAGCTTTTGCGCAGTCGATGTTGATAATAAAAAGAACCTTCTAGCCGCCTATGGGTTAGAAGGTTTAGTCCTTCGGGGAGGGTTATTTAATGACATACAGCTTCACGTTTTGATGCCCAAACCGATTGACAAAGGACTTGCCGCCCGGAATAAAAATATCGATTCTCTTGCCCTTGATCGCACCGCCCATATCGCTGGCTGTCGCCACAAAGCCATGAGCCGGGAGCCCCGGATGGGAGTAACCTGTAACCAGTACCTTAGTGCCCATCGGAATCACGCTCGGATCTACGGCGATGGTGCCCAATTTCAGCGGATTGCCAAAATAATCGACCGCTCCCCATTTGCCGTTTTCACTACCTGACGCTGAATAGGCCGAAGCCTTGACGTTGATCTCTTTGGAGAATGAATAGGTTTTCCCCCATGCCGTTACCTGAGATGCCGACAATTTTGAAACGGCGTTCGACTTCGCCTTAACGGAGGCCGCTTCAACCAATCCGCCATTTACCCCGCTTCCAGGGAGCTTGATCTGTCTGCCTGCATATATGTTATCCGCCGAAATCTCCGGATTTGCTTTCATCAGCGATTGTACGTTAAGTCCGTACGAGTTGGCGATCTTGTAATAGGTATCTCCATCCTTCGCGGTATATACCGCCTCTGCATGTACTGGCACGGTATTCACCATCATGCCGATTCCTGCCGCAATCACTGCTGCTTTGAATAATTTGTTCCAATTCATTCTTTTATGTACCTCCCCATCCCTCAAACATGTCACTCATGTTTAAGCTCTCTGCATATTATCACAAACTTGTAACCTTTTCTTCATGAAAATGTTACCATGCTGTTGCCCTGACACCAAAAAAAGCGGCACCAACCGGTTGTCCGGCGGTGCCGCTTTGTGGTTACAAAACTTTAGCCAAAAAATCCTTGGTCCGTGCATGGCTTGGATTCCCAAATACCTGCTCCGGTGTCCCCTCTTCGATAATCATGCCGTGATCGATGAAAATGATGCGGTCCCCGACCTCGCGCGCAAAGCCCATTTCATGCGTAACAATGACCATCGTCATACCGCGCTCAGCCAGCTTTTTCATGACATCCAGCACTTCACCGACCATTTCGGGATCGAGAGCCGATGTCGGCTCGTCAAACAGCATCACATGCGGTTGCATGGCCAGCGCGCGCGCAATGGCGATCCGCTGCTTCTGGCCACCGGAAAGCTGGCTCGGGTAAGCGTCTCTTTTGTCAGACAGACCGACGGTAGCGAGCAGCTCCTCCGCAATTTTTTCGGCGTCACGCTTATTCATCCCGCGCACCTGAATGGGCGCAATGGTCAGATTCTCCAGCACAGTTTTGTGTGGAAACAGGTTGAAATGCTGGAACACCATGCCCATTTTCTCACGGGTTGCATTGATATTATGCTTTGGCGCGGTGATCAGCTCACCCTCGAACAGAATCTCACCGCCTGTCGGCTGCTCCAGCAGATTCAGGCAGCGCAGAAAGGTGCTTTTCCCCGATCCGCTGGGACCGATCACCACGACAACTTCCCCTTTGCCGATGTCAATGTCAATCCCTTTTAAGATCTCTACTTTACCAAATGCTTTACGAAGATTTTTAACGGATATCACTTGCGCTCAACTTCCTTTCCCATCGGCCCAACAGCTTGGACAATCCAAAAGTCATAATAAAATAAAAGGCGGCGGCAATGAGGTAAGGGCTCATGCCCTGATACGTAATGTTCTTGACAACAGAAGCTTGATACATAATCTCCACCATACCGATGACGGAAATAATAGATGATTCTTTAATAATCGTGATGAATTCATTGCCAATCGCCGGCAGCACCGCTTTGAAGGCCTGCGGCAGGATAATATGGCGCATGGCTTTGCCGCGGTTCATCCCGAGCGAGCGTGCCGCCTCCATCTGGCCACGGTCAACTCCCTGAATGCCTGCCCGGAAGATCTCGGCCAGATAGGCAGAGCTGTTGATCGATAATGTAATGATACCTGATTGAAGCGGTGATAAGTTAATGCCGAAGGTGAGTGCTAGACCGTAATGAATGATCATCAACTGCACAAGCATCGGTGTTCCCCGCAGCAGCTCAACATAGGCGCTACCGATCCAGCGAATGATCCCGATGCCCGACATCCGGATCAGACAAATGAACAGGCCGATGATGAAGCCAAAGAGCACGCCGAGCGCTGACAACAGCAAGGTATACCCTATGCCTGTTGCATAAAAGCCACGGTACTCCCAGAATACATTCCATATACTCAACGCTTTCTCGTCCTTCGTTCCCGCAGAAAGCTGGCTTGCTTCTGTCACCATCCGCTCGATATCCCCGTTATTCTTCAACCGGGTCAGCGTCTCATTCACCGATTGCAGCAGCTCTGTATTTCCCTTTTGAATCCCGATGGCAGCCTGTACTGCCGTTGTGTCAGGAACAGCATCTGCAAGCACAAGCTCATCGCTCAAATAACCGGCGGCAACCGTATCTTCCATGATAACTGCATCGATCCGGTTCGTCTGGAGCTGGAGAATGATATCTGAAATTTTGTCCAGCGAGGTCAGCTTCGCATCCGGAATGCCTTGTCCGATCTCTTCCTGGATCGATCCCTTCTGGACACCGATAGAAGCGCCGCGCAAGCTATCCATTGTTGGAAACCTGCCTTGATCGGCGGCCCTTACCATAATAATCTGCTTGGATTGATAATAATTGTCCGAGAAATCGATGCTCCGTCTGCGTTCCTCCGTTGGGGTCATTCCGGAAATGACCATATCCACTCTACCACTTTGCAGAGCCGGAAGCAGCGCATCAAAGCCCATATCCTCGATAACAAGCTCCTTATTCAGATCCTTGGCAATCTCTTTTGCAATTTCAATATCAAAACCGACGATGGTATCCTTGCCATCAATCGTTTTGTGAAATTCATATGGCGCAAAGTCAGCGCTGGTCCCAAGCACCAGCTTGCCTTCTGTCGCACTTTCCGCGTGAAGCGGCATCCCGGACAGCAAAAAAATAATGCCTGCCAAAAAAAGCGCGGCACAACGTTGTAACTTGTTCAACCTTTTGTCTCCCCTTGTTTTCGTTTATAATTAACACAACTGTGTCATTATAAAGTACAATGCATGATTATGCAATGCATGCACCAGAGGAGGATACATATGATCATTGTACTTGCGATTGCTGTTCTTATTCTTGTGATCATAAGGCTGGTAAAAAAACGTGATACGCGAGCGGTCAAACGGAGAAGACTATTTTATAAGCAGGCCCCTATTCCCGCATCCACCGGCAGCGGAAAGCACGATTCTATCATCGCGTTATGGAACAAACTGGAGCAAGACCTGCCGGCTTCTTACGCCGAGGCGGTCCGCAGCCGAACGCTGCAGGAGCATCCAGATATAAGCGAACAGGAATTCGCCTGGCGCTGGCATGAGCTTAAACGCTTCTTTGTACTCTGTGCCCTGATGAACCGTGTGCCTATGTTCAGCCTCAAGGTAGACGAAATCTGGCATCAGATGCTGATGTTCACGAGAGAGTACGAGCAGTTCAGCAACCGTTATTACGGACGCATGCTGCACCATGCCCCTAATGCCGGCTCTCAGCCGATGCCGAATGAAAGAGCCTGGTTTGATGCTGTTTATGTCCAATGCTTCGGCTGGAATACATATAGCGCAGGTCTGTGGGGACGTTTCTTTACAGAACCGCTGCCGCAAGAGGATTTGGAAATGTATGCGAGCAGGTCCGTCGATCTGGAGCAGGCTTCCCACTGGAACATGCACGGATACCGCAACCGGCCCGAGATCCGGAAGGCGGTGGATTGGCTGCTGCAAAGATTACGAACCCATGTGCATACCGCCAGGAGAAGAAATGACAATGATCTGAGCCCGGTCGATTATTCTCAGTCGGACGCCCTATTCTTTAACACCGTCTGGTTCTCCATGAACGAACCGCAGGATTTTCAGAAGCATATGGTTGATCCGCAGGGCGAGAAGGTCCGCGGCCACTCGGGCTCCAACTGTTCCTCTGCAAGCGGCTGCGGATACTCAGACAGCGGCGATAATGACTCCTCTTCCAGGCATGATAGCTCCAGAGGCCACGACTCCTCCGGCAGTTCCTGCAGCAGTTGTTCATCGTCCAGCAGCGGCTCTTCGTGCAGCAGCAGTGATTAAACCCATGTTCTCAAGTGAATATTAAGGACACAAAGCTTCAAGGCGTACCCTGCTCAAGCACCGATGCAAGGGATACGCCTGTTTTTTGCTTATATTTAGGCTTGGAGGCTACGGTAAATGTCCATATAAGCTTCAGCGGATACCCCCCAACTGTAATCCCCCTTAAAGGCAGTCTGTACGATCCGCTGCCAATGCTCCGGCTGACGAAAAAAAGCGAGGGCTCTGCGGATCGTATGCATCATATCATGCGCGTTGTAATGCTCGAAGCTGAAGCCGTTGCCTTCCCCGGTCAATTCGTTATAAGCATGAACGGTATCGTTCAGGCCGCCTGTCTCCCTCGCAATCGGGATGCTGCCATAACGAAGCGCCAGCAGTTGGCTAATGCCACAGGGTTCAAAACGGGAGGGCATCAGGTACATGTCACTGGCCGCATAAATTTTGCGGGACAGTTCCTCGCTGAATCGGATCTGGGTGGACATTTTCAGCGGATAACGTTCGGCTGCATTGCTGAACCAGCGTTCATAGGAGGGATCACCTGTGCCGAGAACGACAAACTGAAAGTCATCGTAATACATCATCTCATCCAGCACCCGGGTAACCAGATCCAGACCCTTCATATTAACCAGTCGGGTTACCATAGCAATCAACGGGACATCCGGTCGCACGGGCAGTCCGAGCTCCTTCTGCAGCCCGATTTTATTCTCCCGTTTCTTGGTCAGACTGCTGCGATATTTGACATAAATATGCGGATCGCTGGTCGGATTATAGCTTTTTACATCTATACCGTTGACGATGCCGCTTAAACGCCCCTCGTAGCCCAGCTTGCGCAGCAGGCCCTCCATCCCGTATCCGTAAGCTTCAGTTTGAATCTCATGGGCATACGTCGGGCTTACTGTCGTTACATGATCGGAGTAGACAAGACCTGCTTTCATGAAATTCACTCTGCCGTAATGCTCGACACCCTCCATATGAAAGTGCCTGCTGTCCAGACCGAGCAGATCCGTCAACACTTCATACGGAAACTCGCCTTGGTACAACAGATTATGTATGGTGAACACTGTTCTGATCCCTTGATAAAAATCATGGTGGCCGTACTGATCACGCAGCAGCAAAGGGATCATCGCTGTATGCCAGTCATGACAATGGAGAATATCCGGCTTAAATCCCAAGTCCGGAAGCACGTCCAAGATGGCCTTATTCAGGAAGGAAAAACGCTCGCCATCGTCCATATATCCATAAATACCGTCCCTGGCAAAATAGTATTCGTTGTCGACAAAATAGACCTTGACCCCGTCCAGCGTCAGTTGCTCAATACCGCAATATTGATTCCGCCAGCCCATCTGCACCTGCTTCAGAGCGACCTGCTTCATGTTTTTTTGGTATGACTCCGGAATACCCGAATATTTTGGTAAAATCACGCGAACATCGTTGCCTGCCTTGAGCAAGGCCTTCGGCAGAGCTCCTATGACGTCGGCCAACCCCCCGGTTTTGATAAAAGGATGTACTTCAGCGGCGGCAAATAAAATATTCACAGTGGTTTCCTCCTCCTTGATTTGGCTGCAGACTGCGGCTCTGCAGTCTTTCTGCGTACAGGCGCCTTTTTCAGTATAACCATGCTAAGCGGCGGAAGTGTCAATTCAAGACTTTGCGGCTGTCCATGCCAGGGAATCTTGACCGTACGCAGCGTATCCGTGTGGACTGAGCCGCCACCTCCGAATTCCTCCCGGTCGCTATTAAAAATTTCCGCATAGCCGCCTGGGCGTTCCACCCCAATCCGATAATTCACCCGCTCCACAGGCTGGAAGTTGATCAAAATGAGCAAAGCGTCCCCTTTTTTCTTTCCTTTTCGGATGAAGCTAATGACACTCTGCTCCTGATCGTCCGCACTGATCCACTGGTAGCCTTCCCATGCATGATCCAACTCCCACAGCGCCTTTTCCCGCAGATACAGATGATTCAAAGCGACCGTATAACTGTGCAGCTTGCGGTGACTTTCATAATCAAGCAGGAACCAATCCAGCGCCTCCTGGTCCTTCCATTCAATGAACTGGCCGAATTCCCCACCCATAAAAAGCAGTTTTTTGCCCGGCGATGTTATTTGATAGCCGAGTAGTAGCCGCAATCCCGCAAATTTTTGCTCATAAGTGCCTGGCATTTTATCCAGTAAAGATTTTTTGCCATGTACAACCTCATCATGCGATAAAGGGAGCGTAAAATTTTCTGAGTACGCATAACATATAGGAAATGTCAGCAGATTATGACGTCGGGGTCGTTCGTGAAAATCGGTTTCCATGTATTTGAGCGTATCGTTCATCCAGCCCATGTTCCACTTATAGTTAAATCCCAGACCCCCTTCACTCGTCATTCGGGTAACACCCGGCCAAGCACTCGATTCCTCGGCCATCATCATAGCATAGGGATAGTCGTTGAATACCGTCTCATTCAGTTGCTGTAGGAAAGAAATGGCTTCCTCATTCTCGATTCCCCCTTTGGCGTTGCGGCAGAAGCTGCCTTCTTCCTTCTCAAAATCCAGCCTGAGCATGCTTGTTACCGCATCGACCCGCAGACCGTCAATATGATACACATCCATCCAGAAAAGCGCGTTGGAAATAAGGAAAGAGCGAACTTCCGGTTTGCCGAAGTCAAAGGTGAGCGTCCCCCATCCCGGTTTTTCGGCCGTTAGAGGATCGGCATACTCAAAGAGAGGTGATCCGTCGAACAAACGAAGTCCATGCGCATCTTTGGCGAAATGAGCCGGTACCCAATCCAGAATGACGCCAACTCCCGCCTGATGGCATTGATCTACAAAATACATGAAATCATGCGGACTTCCGTATCTGCTCGTTAGCGCAAAATAGCCTGTCAGCTGATATCCCCAGGATAGGTCATAAGGATGTTCGCTAAGGGGCATAATTTCAATGTGTGTGTACCCCATTTCCTGAATATAAGGTACCAGCAAATCTGCGATTTCCCTGTAGGTATAGAAGCTGCCGTCTGCTTTCTGCCGCCATGTGCCCAGGTGAATTTCGTAGATGTTCACCGGCTTGCTGTAAGGATTTCGTTTTTTGCGGCGCCATGCCGCGTCAGACCATGTATACCCGTTCAGCTCAGCCACTACGGAAGCCGTGGCAGGTCTCAGTTCAGCCCGGACTGCGCAGGGGTCAGCTTTTAGGAAACGCTCGCCGTTAGGACTTGTAATGTCATATTTGTAAAAAGTTCCTTCCGTGACCCCCACAAAAAAGCGACTCCACAATCCCGATTCGGGTACCTTATATAAGGAATGGTTCGAGCCGTTCCAATGATTCATGTCCGCTGCAAGACCTACATGCAGCGCATTTGGCGCCCACACGGTGAAGCGGACGCCCTTTTCACCGTTTTCTTCAGTAATATGAGCACCCAGGAAGCGGTAGGCGCTATAATGGGTTCCTTCATGGAACAGATATATATCCTGATCAGAAACCGCTCCGTCAGCCCGCAGACCGGCCGGATGGATGGTATGGGTTGGCTCTTCCAAATGATCACCTGCTTTACATAGTTAAACTATACCTAACTTATTACCCCATTGTGCCCAGTTTGAAAAGGATTTTTGCGGCTGTGATTTTAATCGTTTCAAGAGTGCCTAATTCCGTTTATGTATGTACTACATTGACAAAAATTCGGGAGGGAATCGATTATGTACAATAAAGAATGCATTGCCATGTTACTCGCTGGCGGAGAAGGACGCCGCTTGGCACCGCTGACTTCAATCATAGCCAAACCCGCCGTTCCTTTCGGTGGCAGCTACCGGATTATCGATTTTCCTCTCAGTAACTGCGTAAACTCTGGAATCGATACGGTCGGTGTGTTGACTCAATACGAAGCGGAGTCTCTTCACCAGCATATTGGTGAGGGTGAGCCATGGAGCTTAAATAGCACAGGAGATAAAGGCATAACACTCCTTCCTTCATATCATACAGGCAGCTCCGAATATGTGGGTACGGCCGACGCCATTTATAAAAATCTGGAGTATATCGATCAGCAGAATCCGGAGCATGTGCTCATTCTTTCCGGCGATCATATTTATTATATGGATTATCGTGAAATGCTGGAAGCTCATAAGACGAAAGGAGCTGCCGCTACCATTTCCGTGATGGAGGTGCCTTGGGAGGACGCGAGCCGCTTTGGCGTCTTGACTGCAGATGAGCATAAGCATGTTACCCGGTTCGACGAGAAACCGGCGCTGCCGGAAAGCAACCTGGCCTCCATGGGCATCTATCTGTTCAAATGGAGCTACCTTAAACAGCATTTGATTGAGGATGCGGCGGACGACAGCTCCAGCCATGATTTCGGCAAGGATATTATTCCTAAAATGATCTCTGATGAGGAGCCTGTATGCGTGTATGAATTCCAAGGCTACTGGAAGGATGTGGGCACGGTCCAAAGCTTATGGGATTCCCACATGGACCTGCTTACGGATGCTTGCGAGATTGATTTGAACCGTCAGGACTGGCCGATGTTTACCCGCGAATGGCGGCCCAAGCTCAGCGCACGCAGCAATACCACACCGCGGTTGAACAACTGCCTTGTCCATGACAGTTGCAGCATGGAGGGTACTGCCAACGGCTCTGTTGTCTTCTGTGGTGTAGAGATCGGCAAATCCACCCGGATTACAGACAGTGTCGTGATGCCAAATGCGAAAATCGGCCGCAATGTGATCATTGAGCGGGCAATTATCGGAGAGGGCGCCATCATTAAGGATGGGGCTGTCATTAAGGGATCTGCCAACGAAATTGTTGTTATCGGCCCTTATGAAACCGTCCTTGGTAAACCTGCCGTTCGTCCGCAAGCTACCCGCCTGCTGAAGGATGCATTTGAGAAGAACGCCCGTCGGCGTGCCGAAGGACTTTCATCTTAACAGAAGACATTTCCAGCAAAAAATTTAGATCTTCACAAGATGGGGCTCCCAAAAGGTCAATGGCCTGGGGAGACCCTTTTGTATGCTGAGAAGACTCTGCCGTTGCGTGTATAATCAGCGTTGAGCCGTTATTCTTTGCTCCCACTCTCTGCGAAGAATTCCCATTTCAATGGTGCTCCAATAGCTTTCGCCTATCTTGGCGCACTCCCTCATCAATCCCTCCCGCTGAAAGCCAGCGCGTTCGTAGGCACGAATCGCCGATTCGTTAAAATCAAATACCGCCAAGGTTATGCGGTGGAGCTGCAGACCTGCAAAACCGATGCGCAGCGCTTCTTCGATCAACCTGGTCCCACAGCCTCTGCCTCTGTACTCGGGGTGGCCGATCACCACTTTACCGACCCGCCCCGACAGATTACGTCTGTCCAGTCCAATGGAAATCGTTCCAATTACGTCGCCGGACAAGCCGTGCAGGACTTTGTACACGAGCTTGCCCGAAGCGGCAGAATTGTTGGCATCCTCCATGTACTGCTTCAACATAGCCAGTTGCAACGGATGCTCCCAGGTGGAGCCGCTCCACTGCAATTGAAATTCCGCCGAGCTTGCCCACTGCTGCATGAGCGGTAAATCCTCGTCCAACATATATACCAGTCGCACATCGCTGTCGGTTTCCTGCCTCGGCTGCTTCTCATAAAGGTTGACATGATATTCACCCATATCCGAAATGCCCATAAAGCGGAAGCCCTGCTTCTGATACACCGTGTTCAGCTTCGGATTGTCCGCTCTGCAATCCAGACGAAGTCCCTTCTTCCCCGCATCGGACGCAATATTTTCTGCTGCTCGCAGCAGCCTTTCACCAATGCCCGCCCCGCTATAGCATCTGCGGACTGTCAGCCGGTGCAAATAACCGAAGCTGCTGTCATTGCGGTCCTTCCAATATGCAGAGTCGTCCTCCTGTAATGTGAACATGCCGGCAGGCTCGTCATTAAGATAGGCGATATACACCTTTCTGTTCGCAAAGTATTCGCTGATAAGCTGTTCGGTAAACAAAGAACGGTCCCACTGCTTAATTTGCTGTTCTGACATCCAGCCCGCCGCTTCCTGCAGCAGGGCCGTCACTATGCCAGCCTGCGATGGATCCGCTTCCTGGATATGTAATAACCCCAGCTTCGTAGGGGCTGTATCTACGGTCCTGGCATGATGCATTTTTAGGAGTCCCCGCTTCCTTATGTATATTGATTAACATGATACCAAAAAAAACGGTGTGCTGTACAAGAAGTTTTTCTGCCCGCTTTCAGGATTAAAAAAAATAAAGGACCCTGCGTCCATCGCAGAGTCCTACAAAGCTGATCAATTGGGTTGCTGAGCGGGTTCGGCCTCGCTGATATCGGTCGTGCCGCTCGGCTCTTCCAGCGCGGGAAGCTTTACCGTAACGGTTGTTCCTTGCCCCAGCACGCTGTTCATCAGTAACTCGCCACCGTGACGTTCAACAAACTGCTGAGAAATGGCAAGGCCCAGTCCCGTTCCTCCATTCTGGTGGTCAACCTGGAAGAAGCGGTCCCGCACTTTATGCAGATGCTCCTCACTGATCCCGATGCCTGTATCCTGAATGGACACGGCCATTTGCTGGTCTTCTTTTCTGATCGTGATATAAATAGAGGAGCTTTCATGAGAGAACTTGACTGCATTATCCACGATATTCAGAAATACCTGCTTGAGCCGGTTACCGTCCCCATGGACAAGATATGGCCGTTCCTCAACATCAAGACTAAGCTTGATTTTCTTCAGCTCCGCTTTAGCCCATACATTCAGCATAATCTCCTGAAGCAGCTCCCGCAGATCGACGCTTCCCATAACCAGCTTCATCTCATTGCTCTGTAATTTGGAGAAATCAAGAATTTCTTCCACAAGACCGATCAATCGATCCGTTTCCTTAGAGATAATCTGCATGCCGATTTTGGTCTCATCGGGATCAAATCCCCCGGAGTTGAGCGTCTCGCTCCATCCTTTAATGCTGGTCAAGGGCGTTCGCAGCTCATGGGAAATGGAAGAGATGAAATCATCCTTCACCTGATTGGTATGCACGACCTCCTGCGCCATATAGTTCAGTGTCGAAGCAAGCTCACCGAGCTCATGACGGTAATTGCCCGTAATGCGGACATCAAATTTTCCTTTGGCCATCTGTGCCGACACTTCAGTAATATCATTGAGCGGCCGCACAATGGAGTTGGCCAGACCGATACTGAAAATCAGAACGATCGTCAATACCGCAGCCCCTACACTGATAGACAGCAGCGTAATATAAAAGATTCTGTCGTTTACGGCCTGAAGCGAGGTCACGTAACGAAGAATATAGACTTCATCGCCGCTGATGCCTGACAGCTTTTTGGATACCGCCATCACCTGCTGGCCTGTCCCTGATTGTTTGCCAACCCAACGGCCGGTTCCTCCGGTAAGAGCCTGCGCCACGTCACTGGTCTGAATTTTTCGCTTGGATTCAAAGCCCGAGGAATTGATAATGACGTTTCCCTGCTCGTCGAGTACCTCCAGCAGTGTTCTTTCTATCTTGAAGTTGTTAATCATATTCGCGTTCAGGGATTGCCCCGGCATGCGCAAAGGCTGGGTAAGATCAGACACATAATCCGCATGCAATTCAATATGCCGGTAGATGGTGTCATAATAGTAGGTTCTCATCGCAAATAGGAAAACGACCTCCGCCAGCAGCAGAGCGAGAAACACCACAAAGAAGTAATGCAGGACGATCTGCCTGCGGATTCCTTTCTTAATCATTGACCCTGACCTTTCCATTTATATCCGTGTCCCCATACAGTCTGCAAATAAGCGGGCTCGGACGGATTGGATTCAATCTTCTGGCGCAGCCGCCGGATGTTCACATCCACAATTTTCGGGTCACCCATATACTCCTTGCCCCAGACATGATCCAGCAGCACATCCCTGCTGAGCGGCGTATTTTCTTTTTCCAGGAAAAACTGGATCAGTGAAAACTCAGTCGGTGTCAGTTCAATCGCCTGACCGTTCTTTTTGAATTGCTTGGAGATCAGATCGAGCGTAAACGGGCCGGAATGGAATGACACCCTGGCTGCTGTCTCGCGGTGCACGTTAACCCGTCTTAACAGCGACTGAATGCGTGCAATCAGCTCTGTCGGGCTGAAAGGCTTGCTGACATGGTCGTCCGCGCCTACGGAGAGAGCATATACCTTATCCTGCTCCTGAACCTTGGCTGTCAGAAAAATAATGCCAATCCTTTCATTCGTTTCACGCACTCTGCGGCATACTTCAAAGCCGTCGATGCCCGGCACCATCACATCCAGCAGCGCGATATCTATATCCGGCACCGATGTAAGCAGGTTAAGAGCCTCGTGCCCATCACCTGCTTCCAGCACTTCAAATCCATTGCGCTTCAGGTTAATGACGATAAAACTGCGAATGGATTCTTCATCCTCTAAAATCAAAACTTTACTCACTGCTCTCCTCCCTTTCCGCCGCTGTATTTAACATATTTACGATTTTAGGTTTAAATGCTCCAGACTCTTTGATGCCTACGACCTGGCCGCTCGTACGCACCATCTCCTCCCAATCCCCTTTGTGCTCATCCCATTGTGAAAGCGAGAAAAATTTGATTTCTGCAAGCACTTCACCATTTTCAATCCTTACAAAGCGCAAATAGCGTTTTCTATCGGAGTTGCGGTCAATAGTCACTTTTCCATGCAAATCATTTGGAATGCTTACAATAAACAGGTTTTGGGTATCACGGTACTGCTGCAGCTTGAAAATCGTGCCCCGTTCACCGTCCCACTGGTAAAAGGTTACAAAGTAAGGCACCTCAACCGGATCAGCATCCTCCCAGCCTGCCGGCCGTTCAAGCAGTCCGAATTCGAGAATTCCGTCCTTGTCCACATCTTCACTCAAAATAATGCCGTCCCTGTACGTATGATCCACCAGATCAAGCCGCTGCATCTGGCCGCCCTTCATGATGATAATATTGGAAACCGAAGCGGATTGGGTAATCATCGTATCAATAATCAGCCCCGTCTTATTCTCGGCTACCTGCCCCGCCACCACATTGTACACACTGGATACCTGGCTCTCCAGGTCGAGGCGTCCGATTTCCCGAAAGCCATTGTTATATTGATAGGTTGTTACTGTGAAATATTCGTTGCGCAAAAAAGAAATAATGGTGATATCCGTTACCTTGTCACCATTCAAATCCATCGGTTTTTGCTTGTTATCATCCACCACAAAATGGGAATATGGCATCTGCCAGACGGTCTCCAATGTACCGCCGGTATAGGAATAGACGATCAGGTTGTTCTCAGAATCCTCTTCCCCACGCGAGAAACCGGCCACAATATCGATGGTGCCATCATTCGTCACGTCCACGAGCTTGAACGATTCCAGCACAAGGCCCGCCCCGTTAAAAGTCAGCTTCTTGACCCAGGTGCCGCCTTGATTCTCCAGCAGCATGCCGTGAATGCGCACATTTTCATCTTCAGGTGTCTCATAGAACAAGACGGCTTCCTGAACCCCGTCGTTATTTAAATCGCCCACCCGGATGGAAGTCGTATCCTCCGGATCCCTAGGGCTGACGATTTGATTCCCGGCCAGTTGTGAGGTAATGACACCGTGCAGCTTCTGATTTTCGTCCGGCAGCAGCGGCTCTCTCATCAAGGAAACCGGGTCCGAATCGTTACCAGTGGCGCAGCCAGACAACAGAAAAGCCGTGGCGAGCAAGACCCCTGCGAATGCCAGTGCGCGCAGTTTTGTTAACATGCATTCACTTCCGTTCACAGCATATTTTTCTCCCCGAAAGTTAATCTTCGTCCTTGAACGTCAAAGACGATTTCTCCTCCCTGAAGCCCCCAGATCCGGGAAGCAAAACGCTCGGCCGTTTCCAGCGGAAGCACGCTGATGACGGTGATCCGCTCCTGCTTGCACAGCGTCCGCAGCGTGTCGAGCACACGGTCTGCTGCGGCAGGATCAAGGCCGTTAACCGGCTCATCCGCCAAAATGACCTTAGCACCGTGCACCAGCGCGCGGGCTATGGCCACCCGCTGCCGCTCTCCTCCGCTTAGTTTCTCGCATTTATCATGCGCTTTATCCAACAGTCCGAGCTGTTCAAGCGTGTCCATTGCTCCCATATAATCATCGGAACGGACCATCCCCGTGATCATTCTCCAGACAGGGGTCTGGCCCGCTCTTCCGATCAATACGTTTTTAAGTGCGGTCCGGTTCAGATTCACATACGGATTCTGCTCCAGAAACGCCCACTCCTGTCTTTGCTTAAGCTTCCCGGAAATTCCCTGCTTAAGTATATCCTCTCCGTTTATTATCAAACTGCCGCCGTCCCACGTTTCCTTCAATGCAAGACAGCGCAGCAATGTGCTTTTGCCGCTTCCGCTTGGTCCCACAAGCGATATAAATTCACCGGACTGGATGTCCGCGCTTATATTGCGCAGCACTGGAATTCTGTCCGCTCCGACATGTTTGGTGAGCTGCCTTATTCTGATCATCGGATATTCCCCTTCTGTCCGCATCAACGTATTTGAAGACCAGCTTCTTTCCCTAGTTTATTGTAAACAAAGATCAATTTCCATGCAAACGAATGTTCCTGAATATGGATCACTACATAGGTCGAGCGACATCGCCTGATGCGGACCGCCGGAACAGTCCCCCGAGCAGACCGAACAAAACATAGCTTCCTCCCAGCAGCCAAAACATGCCGCCCAGCGGGCCAAAGTCAAGAACGGCGCCCCCTATATTGGGACCGACAATGCTGCCCAGACTAAAATGAAATGAGGCGATGACGTTCGCTGCAGCCAGCATCGACCTCGGCAACATGTCGGCCGCATACGCCAGACCAAGCGAGAAAAAGGAGCCGACCAAGCCGCCAGCCACCGTCAGCAGCACTAGATTCCAGCCAAATTGGGTTCCTGCCAGCGGAACCAGCATGAAGATCAGCCCCCCGGCAATCCCGGTAAACATCAGAATGTTCTTGCGTCCTAGCCGGTCGCTCAGCAGGCCAAGCGGCATCTGCAGCAGCAATCCGCCTAATCCGATAAACGGCAGCAGCGTTGAAATCTGTCCGTTATCCATCCCCAGCCGCAGGCCGTAAACCGGGAAATTGCTGTTGAGGCTCGCCTCCATATAACCATACAGGAAGGCGGGCAGCAGTGCGTACCATGCCCATGCATAGCTGAGCCTGAAACGTCCTGTCCGCTTCTCTTCCCCCTCCTGCCTGACCGGCTTGGAGTCCGGAAGCTTCCATAGCACCAGTAGAAGCACAAGCAGGAACAGACCGGAAAGGACCGCAAACGGCACGAGCACTCCGAAATCCAGCAGCTTAATGCCCAGCGGGCCGATGCTGAATCCAAGACCGTACGACATGCCGTAAAATGAAATATTGCGTCCTCTGTGTTCGGCTGGTGTCATCAGAAGCACCCACAACTGTGCCGCATAATTCAGCGCGCTATCACCGATGCCTACGGCCAGACGAAGAAGAAACCACAGCTTGATATCAGGCACGAGCGGAAAAATCATCAGCGTGACCAGCACGAGCGCAAGCCCGCCGGCCATCAGCTTTTTGAAGCCGATCCTCCCCAGCACTCTTTCCGCGATCAGGGTCATTCCGAAGGACCCAATATACAGGGCCGCGGCGTTCAGCCCGTTCAGCGATGAGGAGACACCCATTTTCTCCAGAAAAATGGACAGCACAGGTAGAAGGAGACCCTGGCTCAAACCCGCGACAATAATGACGGATATCAGAATAAAATATTGCAGCCTCATGGACGATGGCGCTCTAGGATGCGAAGAAGACGACAAAAAATAACCTCCCTGGACAAAAATAAATCGTCACTCATGTCCCGCCTACTAAATTAATCTCAGTAAGCCGGGTCACTGATGACGACACGGTAAGTTCATATTATAGTGGACAACGTCCGGCAAAACAAGCGATAATGAGTGTTGACGCAATATTTCAAGGTTACAATAGTAGGCTGTTTGACAGGAGGCATTTTGTCGCATGAGCTACGAGGTCAAAATTGACGCATCTCCGATATATGAGCTGCTCGGAAGCTTTATGGTATACGTCACAAAAAAATGGGTACGGGATCTGGATCTCGGAATCGCATGGATTGAGCAGGTAGATCACAAACTATCTTCTGAAGTTAAACATGCAATCGACGCAGCCAGAGAGCTGCCCTTTAATGATTACGATGTTCTATATGCATGGGCCTTTTCCAGGCCGGGATGCAATGAAATCGCAGATTTTCTAACCTACCTGGACAGCAGTAACGACCAGTCTCTGCATGAGCAAATCTTTCATCATCTGCCATTTCTGACGCTGGAGGAATCCGTCAGAATCCGGCGTGTTTATGTCCCCCTTCTCCGCGCGTGGGACAAGGAGTATTTTCGTCAGCAAGAAGGGGAGCTGCGGGCCATCGCTTTTGAGGATGCCGAGGAGAAAAAAAGGCTGTTGGGTAAAATGGACCCGGATGCCCTCGTGGAGTATGCCACGGCCGGGTTAGTGGTCCCCCCGCTGCAGGACCTGGATACGGTCGTTCTTTTTCCGAGTGTGCACAATCGGCCCATTAATACGTACTGCTTTTACAGCAGGATGCTGCTGATCCAGTATCCTGTCGACATCCCCGAAGAAGACGAGAATGAGCCGCCTACGATCTTATTAAGATTAACCCAGGCTGTGGCGGACCCGCAGCGTCTGCGCCTGCTCCGTTACTTCGCCGGCAAGCCCAGATCGCTGTCTGACATGCGCCGGGATTTAAAACAGCCGGATGAAGAGCTTATGTCTGATCTGATGATTCTTAGAGTGGCCGGGTTGTTGCGTATTCACATCGGCCGGTATGGCAAGGAACAGTTCAGCATACGCCCCGAGGGCAGCTCGGATCTGCAAATGTTTTTGGAATCATACGTCCGGATTTGACCCATTGTGTATCCGGTCGTCAGGGAGGAAATCAATAGATTATGATACCACAGCAGCAAATTATATTTGATTTGGACGATACACTAATATACTGCAACAAGTACTTTGATCTGATTCTTGACCAGTTTTACGAGACCCTTCAGGAATGGTTTGCAGGAGAGCGCCTGACCACTGAGGAAATCCGCGAGAAGCAGATCGAAATTGATGTGGCCGGTGTGAACAAACTTGGCTTTGCCAGCGAACATTTTCCCCGATCGTTGATTGAAACGTATCTGTATTTCTGCCGAGCCTACAAGCGCGAGCCCGTGAAAACAGAAGAGGAACAGCTCCTCTTGCTGGGAAGAAGCGTATATGATCAGGAAGTGGAGCCTTATCCCGGCATGGTGGAAACCCTTGAGTCCCTGTCAAAAGCCGGTCATATTCTATATTTGTACACCGGTGGAGAACCTGCAATACAGCAGAGAAAGATTGACAAGATGAAGCTGGCCAGCTACTTCGAAGACCGGATTTTCATCCGCCAGCACAAAAATGTGGAGGCTCTCGAGGAGATCCTGCGATTAAACCAGTTTGACCGCAGCGTGACCTGGATGATTGGCAACTCGCTGCGCACAGACATCTCACCGGCGCTCGAAGCGGGAATCCATGCGATCTATCTGAAGCAGGAGAAGGAATGGGTCTATAACATGGTTGAGCTGCAGCAGAAGCCAGCCTCCGTGATGTATACGATCAACACCCTTACAGAAGTTCCGCGTGTGATCCATGAAAGCATTCAAATCCACCAGCAAAAAAAGACCCTCGGCTAGGGTCTTTTTTTGCGCTACAGACAATAATCTAGGTCAGCAGCAGCTTGAGTTGGCGCAAATACGAGCGCAGCTCCGGAACAGCCTCAAGATGAGCCTTACCCATTATGACCTGTTCTTCTTTGTTCATGGCTTGTCCCCCCACCCGTTATTCCCTTTGAACTCCCAGTCTGCCGGTCGGCGCATCCTCCAGTACAATTCTGGCTTTCACAGCCGAGCCGTCGGCCCGTTTGAACGTCAGCAACTGGGTCTGGCCTTTGCTCAGTAGCGATTTCAGCATCGATTCCGACAGCCTTTTGCCTTTGTACTCCTTCCAGATGACAAAACCGCAGCCCTGCTTGAAATGGGTGCAGCCATATCCCTTCCGTCCTTCTATGACCGTTCCTCCGCAGCCTGGACGGGGACAGTCCCCAAGCTTGGCCCGCTCGGCCGGCAGGGTCGCTGTCGTGGCGGCGCTGCTTCGAGCGCTTCCCGAACTTCCTGCTCTTCCGGTCCCTGAACCGCCAATACGCCCTTTGCGCGTCCGACTGCCACTTTCCGTGCCGAAAGAATCCGCAGAAGCCGGTGCTTGTCTCCTCACCTTTTCAATGACCGAAAACGTAAATTTCTTTACATTTTCCATGAACTTCTCCTGGGCAGCCTCTCCCTTGGAGATCTGGTTCAATCTGCGCTCCCATTGTCCGGTCATTTCCGGACTCGCCAGCAGTTCTACTCCGGCATGCCGGATGAGTTCGATGGCCGTCTTTCCCTTTTCCGTGACCAGAATACGCTTGCCATTCATCTCGATGTAACCGACCTTCTTGAGCCGCTCAATGGTGGCAGCTCTGGTGGCAGGCGTACCGAGACCGGCATCCTTCATCACCTCGCGCAGCTCCTCATCCTCCATCTGCTTACCAGCGCTTTCCATCGCTTTCAGCAAAGTGCCTTCCGTGTAGCTTTTAGGAGGCTGGGTCGCCTTCTCCTTCGCCTCTGATTTGGTACACTCGACCGGCCGGGAGGCATCGAGTTCAAAATGTCCTTCCGTCCACTCTTCCGTCTCTTCTTCCTCATCCTTTTTGCCACGCTTGCCTGAATTCTTCTCTTTGTCCGGCGAGGCTTCGAGCACAACCTTCCAACCAAGTGAAACGAGCTCCTTGATGCCCGTTTTGAATGTATGCTGCTCCACCCGCGTCAGCACGGTGTGCACCTTGTATTCCGCTGGCGGATAGAAGTGGGACAGGAAGCGGCGTACTACTAGATCGTAGACGTTCTGCTCTTCCTTGCTGAGTGTGCCTGCTTTTTTCAACGTCGGAAGAATTGCATGGTGGTCCTCAACCCTGGCCGGATTGCATACCGATTTATTTTGTTTATGAACAATTCCCGCATTGGCATTAAGCGCAAGCTCAGCATACGGACCCGCTTTCAGCATATGAAGTGTTTTATGCATGCCCTCGATATTTTGCTCCGTCACATAATTGGAGTTCGTTCTCGGGTAAGTAATCACCTTATGACGCTCATACAAAGCCTGCGCAAGATCCAGCGTTTTTTTGGCCGAATATCCGTATTTGGCGTTAGCCTCACGCTGCAGCAGGGTTAAGTCATACAGTTTGAAGGGATACTCCTTAGTCGGCTTCACCTCATACTTTGAAATGCTGCCTGTTTTCCCTTTAACTGCGGCAGCAATTTCCGCTGCTTTCGCTTGCTCGGTCAAGCGTTCCCCCTGCCACATGCCTCTATATTCGGTCTGTCCCTGTTTAAAATACCCCAGCACATCGTAAAAGGTCTGGCTTTCAAACGCAGCGATCTCCTTCTCACGATCATAAATCAGGGCCAGCACAGGTGTCTGCACCCTTCCGACAGAAAGCAGCGCATTATGCCGGGTCGTAAAAGCGCGCGAAGCGTTCATGCCAATCAACCAGTCAGCTTCACTGCGTGCACGAGCCGCCTGGGTTAAGTTTTCATACTCCGAGGCATCCTTCAAATTCGAGAAGCCCTGAGAAATGCTTGCAGCCGTCAGATCCGAAATCCACAGCCGCTTTACGGGCTGGCGTAGCTTTAGTTGCTGCTGGATTAGAGCGAAAATATACTGGCCCTCACGCCCTGCATCACAGGCATTAACAATAGCATTGCAGCGTTTGGCCAGCTCCTTGATCGTTTTCAACTGATCCTTGGTCTTCGGATTCGGAACAATTTTGAAATGCTCCGGTATAATCGGCAGATCATTGATATTCCAACGCTTGTATTTCGGGTCATAAGCATCCGGCTCGGCAAGTCCCAGCAAATGCCCAATGGCCCAGGTTACAATGTAACGCTCGCCTTCAAGATAACTGCGGTTGTTCTTGGCACGTGGTTCGATTACAGCCGCGATCGTCCGTCCCATGTCAGGCTTCTCAGCTATCACCAGCGTCTTCATCTACTTCTTCCTCCCTGCGCCTGCAGCTCAGCAGGCTTAACCCTATCCGTTTAGAAGCAAAAAAAGCCTTCGTATATGAAAGCTTCATGCCATGATTACAATCTATTATACCACAGAAGAAGATCCTCCTAAAGGAAAAACAAAGCACAGTAAAGTGATGTTTATGTAATATTAAATAACATATATAAGGAGGTCTAATAGACAACCACCGCAACCTCAAATTTATTTTCATTTTCAGCACATATTTTGTGGATAACGCAGAAGTTGTATGTTATATTTAATGACAATAAAAGATATTAAAAAGACCCCGCTCATGCGGAGTCTCATAACAGAATCAGTAGTATTGACGATGGCTAGACTCAAACTAGCACGGTCGAGCCCATCAGATATTTATCCACTTCACGGGCCACTTCTCTGCCTTCATGAATGGCCCAGACGACCAGACTTTGCCCACGACGCATGTCACCGGCAGCGAACACTTTATCCACATTGGTTACATACTTGCCGTAACGGGCTTTAACGTTCGAACGGCGATCCGTTTCCAAGCCTATCTGTTCAACAATAGTTTGCTCGGGACCATCAAATCCGATTGCGATCAAGGCCATTTGAGCTGGGAATACACGCTCTGTGCCAGGAATCGCTTGGTAGATCTTCCGTCCTGTTTCATCGACAATACGCTGAATTTGTACGGTATGCAGCTCTTTCAGGCTGCCGTTCTCATCTCCGACAAATTTCGTTGTCATGATAGAGAACTCACGCGGATCATCGCCAAAAATCGCCTTCGCTTCTTCCTGGGCATAATCGAGCTGATACACGTTCGGGAATTGCGGCCATGGATTGGCGATAGGGTCACGCTCCAGTGGTGCCTTGTTGTGCGTACCAAATTGGGTCACGCTACGACAGCCATGACGCAGCGATGTGGCTACACAGTCCGAACCGGTATCACCACCACCGATGACAATAACATCCTTGCCTTCAGCACTAATGAAATTACCGTCTTCCAGACCGGAATCCAGATAGCTCTTGATCGTGCCGTTCAGGTAATCCATTGCATAATGGACACCGTTCAAATCGCTGCCTTCAATGTTAAATTCCCTCGGTTTCGTTGCTCCTCCGCATAAAACTACCGCATCATACTCATCCACCAACTGCTGTGAAGAAATATCCTTACCGATTTCCGTACCAGTAATAAATTTTATCCCTTCCGCCTCCAGCAGATCCACACGACGCTGCACAATCTTCTTATCCAGCTTCATGCTTGGAATGCCATACATCAGAAGTCCGCCGACACGATCGGCACGCTCGTACACGGTTACGCTGTGACCGGCTTTGTTAAGCTGCGCAGCAGCAGCCAAACCTGCAGGACCGGACCCTACGACAGCGACACGCTTGCCTGTGCGCTTTTCAGGAGGATTCGGGACAACCCAGCCTTCTTCAAAGCCCTTCTCAATAATCGCTTCTTCAATCGTCTTAATCGTCACAGGCTGTCCGATCAGACCGACGGTACACGAACCCTCGCATGGAGCGGGACACACACGACCGGTGAACTCGGGAAAATTATTCGTCTTGTGCAGACGATCAAGCGCCTCTCTCCAAAGTCCGCGGTATACAAGATTATTCCACTCAGGAATGAGATTGTGAACAGGACAACCATAAGTGCTGCCGGCCATATCCAAGCCAGTATGGCAATAAGGGGTTCCGCAGTCCATACAACGGGCACCCTGCGTGCGCAATTCTTCTTCGCTCAAATGCTTATGGAATTCTTCCCAGTCCTTCACCCGTTCCAGCGGGTCACGGTCAGCAGGAAGCTGTCTCTTATACTCCATAAACCCTGTTGGTGTAGACATCTTACGTTCCCCCATCTCCTCTTATCTGTGCCCGCTTCACGAACATTCCACCACACGTACATGAAACGGTGTATCTTGTTGAACCAAATTTGATTCATTGTATCACAATAAAGCAGAAAAGTGTTGAAATGCTGTGCAACTTTTTAGCGAAAAGCGAAATGTATTTTCAATCACAGCAATAAATATTTCAAATAGTATACCATACACATGCATGTATAATAAATAGAAATATCGTATATTTATTTAATAGTAAACCTTGCCAGGCGGGGATTACACTCTTTCGTAATATACAAAGCGGTAGCGATAAGGGTTCTTCTCGTCTGTGATGCCCGGAATTTCGCGCACGATCTTCCAGCCGCTCCAGTCTAAGGCCGGAAAAACGGTATCCCCTGCGAACACTTCTTCAATACGGGTTACGATCAACTGGTCGGCATGGGACCAAAACAGCTTATAGATTTCCGCCCCTCCGATAATCATAAGCTGCTCCTGCTCAGCCAGCCTCAGCCCTTCTTCAAGGCTGTGAATCACGCCCGCTCCTGCTGCGGCATAATGCGGATCGCGGGTAAGAATGATGTTATTTCGCTGTGGAAGACTTTTACCACCGAAGGATTCCCACGTTTTACGTCCCATCAGCACCGTCTTGTTAAGCGTCTGCTCCTTAAAAAATGCCATATCCCGCGGCAGTCTCCAGGGCAGAGCATTGTCGCGCCCAATCGTCCCGTTCTCATCCATCGCCCATATCATCGAAATGCTCATGCTGTTCACCCCTCTCAAGCATCAAGAAGCTTCATTATATCGGTTCAGTCATTATTAAATAGCTACAGGTGCCTTAATCCCAGGGTGATGCTGGTAATTTTCAAACTCAAAATCCTCGAATGTATAATCAAAAATCGATTCAGGCTTCCGCTTAATCACCAGCTTCGGCAGCGGATAAGGCTCACGCTGGAGCTGTGTGCGCACCTGATCGAAATGATTTGAATAAATATGCACATCTCCGCCGGACCAGATGAACTCGCCTACTTCAAGGCCGCACTGCTGAGCCACCATATGTGTCAACAATGCATAGCTTGCAATATTAAAAGGCAGACCCAGGAAGGTATCAACCGAGCGCATCGTCAGCATGCAGGACAGCTTGCCGGACGCGACGTAAAATTGAAACACAAAGTGGCATGGCGGCAGCTTCATGTGGTCAATTTCCGCGACGTTCCATGCACTCACGATATGCCTGCGGGAATCCGGATTATTCTTGATCGAATCTATGACATTCGAGATCTGGTCAATGGTTCTGCCGTCCGGCGTTTCCCAGGCACGCCACTGTGAGCCGTACACAGGACCGAGATCCCCATTCTCATCCGCCCACTCATCCCAGATTGTAACACCGTGTTCCTTCAGATAAGCGATATTCGTATCACCGCGCAAAAACCAGAGCAGCTCATGAATGACCGATTTCAAATGGATTCTCTTTGTCGTCACAAGCGGAAATCCCTCAGACAGATCAAAATGGAGCTGTCTGCCGAAGACCGAACGGGTTCCGGTGCCAGTACGGTCGTTTTTATCCGTTCCATGTTCCATAATATCCTGCAGCAAGTCCAAATAATTCTTCACTACACATCCCCCTCTTCATCCAGCATGATATATGACCTAATTCGTTCACTCTCACCACTCACGCCTGTCTCTTCATGAACATTCTGATTCTAAGTGTACCATGAGCGGCAGACTCTCTCCAGATGAAAAAAACGCCTGTTCGCCACTGAAGAGTTCAAATTGACCAACTCGAAAAAAACAGAGAACGCGCTTGGCGTTCTCTGTCCTGTGTAAAATATATAATACAGTAATAGGATTAGCGGCGAGGAGCCATCGTGTGGATTGGATGACCCAATACCACTTCGGCTGCCTCGGCAACCAGTTCACCCAGCGTAGGATGCGCATGGATCGTAAGAGCGATATCTTCAAGAGTAGCTCCCATCTCGATGGCAAGACCCAGCTCGGCAATCAGGTTGGATGCTTCGATACCCACGATTTGTGCGCCCAGTACCAGACCGCTCTCTTCATCAGCCACGATTTTGACGAAGCCTTCAGCTCCGTTCAGGGAAACGGCACGGCCGTTCGCAGCATAAGAGAATTTACCGGTTTTTACTTTGTGGCCTTTGTCTTTGGCTTGCTGCTCGCTGTAGCCTACGCTTGCGCATTCAGGATCCGTAAATACCACGGCAGGAATGCACTTGTAGTCTACTACGGAAGGCATGCCGGAAATCGCTTCAGCCGCCACTTTACCTTCATAAGAAGCTTTGTGCGCCAGCGCAGGGCCTGCGACGATATCACCGATAGCGAAAATGTGCTTATGGTTTGTACGGCCTTGATGGTCCACTTTTACAAAACCGCGCTCATCCATTTCCACTTCAATCAGGTCAAGACCCAGCTCACCGTCCGTGTTTGGACGACGTCCAACCGTAACGAGCAGATATTCAGCGGTCACTTCTTTGCTCTCCCCGTTTACGGAGAACTTGACAGTAACATCTTTATCCGTTTGCTCAGCACTTTCTGCTTTAGCCCCTGTGAAGATCTCGATGTTGGTTTTCTTCATGTTCTTCGCAACGAGCGAAGTCATGTCTTTATCGAAGCCAGGCAGAACGGTATCCATACCTTCGATAATCGTCACTTTAGTACCGAACTTGGAGTACATTTGACCCAACTCGGCACCGATGTAGCCACCACCGATAACGATCATGCTCTTCGGCACTTCAGGCAGGTTCAGCGCTTCTGTCGAGGACAGAATACGGCCGCCAAACGGGAACACCTTCAGCTCGATCGGACGGGAGCCTGTAGCAATGATGCAGTTTTTGAAACGGTAACGCGGAGATTCATGGTCATTGAACACGCGTGCTTCATTTTGGTTAATGAACATGCACTCACCGTTGAAGATTTCAACTTTGTTGCCTTTGAGCAGCGCGCTGACACCGCTGGTCATTTTCTTAACAACACTTTCCTTGAACTCCTGTGTTTTGGTGAAGTCCACTTTTACGTCACCCACCGACACGCCGAAGAATTCGGCGTGCAGTGCGTTTTCGTATTGATGGGCCGCAGAGATCAAGGCTTTGGAAGGAATACAGCCACGGTTCAAGCACACACCGCCGAGTTCCGATTTATCCACGATCAATACTTTCTGACCCAGTTGAGCGGCGCGGATGGCGGCTACATAACCGCCAGGACCTGCACCGATGACCAATGTATCAATATCCAGAGAAGCGTCTCCTACTACCATTGATTACACCTCCATAACCAGCAGCTCAGGGTTAGCGAGCAGCTGTTTGATATAGTTCATGAAGTTTTGGGCAGTTGCACCGTCGATAATGCGGTGATCGAAGCTCAGGGACAGTGCCATTACAGGTGCTGCCACAATTTCACCGTTTTTCACGACAGGTTTTTCACTGATGCGGCCTGTTCCAAGAATAGCCACCTCAGGGAAGTTGATGATTGGTGTAAAGAACATACCGCCAGCAGAGCCGATGTTGGTGATGGAAATGGTGCTTCCTCTCATTTCGGCTGGAGTCAGTTTGCCTTCACGGCCACGAGATGCCAGATCACGGATTGCGTCCGCAATCATCCAGATGCTCTTGCGGTCCGCATCTTTAATCACCGGAACGATTAGACCGTTATCCGTATCTGTCGCAATACCGATGTTGTAGTATTTCTTGTACACGATTTCGTTCGCTTCTTCGTCGATCATCGCATTCAATGCCGGGAATTGACGGGAAGCGGCAACGAGTGCCTTCACGATGAACGGCAGATATGTTACTTTTACGCCTTTTTTCTCAGCGATTGGTTTCATACGGGTGCGGAATGCCACCAGCTCGGTTACGTCCACTTCGTCCATAATGGTAACGTGTGGAGCGGTGTAAGCCGATTTAACCATCGCATTGGAGATCGCTTTACGGATTCCTTTGAACGGTACACGTTCTTCATCAAGACGCTGATCAGCCGCCGCTGCTGGAGCTACCGCTTTCTCTGCCGCAGGCTTCGCTGCTGCAGGGGCCGCCGTTTGCGCCGCAGGAGCTGCTGCTGGAGCCGGAGCTGCTTGACCGCCGCCGTTTTTGAAGGATTGTACGTCTTCTTTGGTTACTTTCCCGTTTTTGCCGGTACCGTTAACCAGAGTAATGTCAACGCCTTGTTCACGAGCAAATTTACGAACGCTTGGTGTAGCAAGCACTTCTTTGTTGGAAGCTGCTGCAGGCGCAGGGGCCGCGTTGACTGCTACAGGTGCTTCAGCAGCGGCTGTAGCCGTTGCGGCACCTTCCTGCTCAGGAAGCTCGCCTTCTGCATCGATAATCGCTACAACTTGGCCGACGTGGAACACATCGCCATCTTTTGCGAATACTTCAGCCACGGTGCCGTTCACAGGACAAGGAACTTCAACAACAGCTTTATCGTTCTGAACTTCCATGATAATGTCATCGTCCGTTACTTTATCCCCTGGCTTGATGTGCATTTTAATGATTTCACCTTCATGCAGACCTTCGCCCAGCTCTGGGAATTTGTATTCGAACTTGGAGCTTCCGGAAGCAGCCGGGCTGGCTGTCGCAGGAGAAGAAGTTGTATCCGCTCCGCCCTTAGCAGCATCCTTTTCCTGTACGGCTTGACTGCTGGCAGTTGCTTCTTCCTGCTCAGGCACATCGCCTTCCGCATCAATGATCGCTACAACTTGGCCAACGTTAAACACATCGCCGTCTTTTGCGAACACTTCTTTTACTGTACCGTTTACGGGACAAGGAACTTCTACGACAGCCTTGTCATTTTGAACTTCCATGATGATGTCGTCGTCTGTTACTTTATCGCCCGGTTTAATGTGCATCTTGATGATTTCGCCTTCGTGCAGGCCTTCACCAAGCTCCGGGAATTTGTATTCAAAATTTGCCACGTTCAATACCTCCTAATTAAAATTCCAGTACTTTGTGAACCCCATCAATGATACGAGCAGGGTTTGGCAGCCAGGAATCCTCGATTTGCGCAAAAGGATAGATCGTATCTGGTGGTGCAATACGCAACACAGGAGCTTCGAGATGAAGGATAGCTTTTTCATTGATTTGAGCAACAACCTCAGCGCCTACACCCGCACTCTTCTGTGCTTCCTGCACAACGATGGCACGGTTGGTTTTCTTAACCGAAGCTACGATCGTATCGATGTCGATCGGGCTTACGGTGCGCAGATCAATTACTTCTACCTTGATACCTTTTGTTTTCTCAAGCTCTTCAGCAGCCTTGACGGAAGTATGAACCATCATGCCGTAAGTAATAATCGTAACATCAGAGCCTTCACGAACCACTTTCGCTTTACCCAGTTCAACTGTATAGTCATCCTCTGGCACTTCATCACGGAATGCATGGTAGAGATTCAGGTGCTCCATGAAGAATACAGGATCGTTATCGCGAATCGCTGCGATCATCAGACCTTTTGCATCGTAAGGGTTGGAAGGAATAACCACCTTAATGCCTGGAGTCTGAGCCAGCAGACCTTCCAGTGCGTCTGTATGCAACTCGGCCGCTTTTACGCCGCCGCCGTATGGTGTACGGAACACAATTGGAGAATTGTAGCGTCCGCCGGAACGGTAGCGCATACGTGCCGCTTGAACAGCCATTTGATCCAGCGCTTCAAAGATAAAGCCCACGAACTGAATTTCCGCAACAGGACGGAAGCCTTGGATACCCAGGCCTACTGCGAGGCCGCCAATAGCGGATTCCGCAAGTGGTGTATCGAATACACGCTCTTCGCCGAACTCCTTCTGTAAACCTTCTGTGGCGCGGAATACGCCGCCTACATTACCTACGTCTTCACCGAAAAGAATGACGTTCGGATCACGCTTCAATTCAACGCGCAACGCGTCGCGAATCGCTTCTTTCATGTTCATTTGTGCCATTGCTTCATTTCCTCCTTAAACATTAACAGATCACATTCGTACCTTATCCATCATGAGCCGGAATGGGCCTCCGGCTTCATACTTATGTTTTATTGAAAATCCGCTTTTTGCTCTTCCAGGTGCTTCGGCGTGTGCTCGAACATGCTGTCAATCAGGCCGGAAATCGTCATTTTCTCGGTTTTCTCGGCTTTCTTGATCTCTTCGTTGACTTTCGCTTTAGCTTCTTCTTTCACACGTTCCGTATCCTCTGCCGTCCACAGGCCTTTTTTCTCAAGATACTTGGCCAAGCGGGCAATCGGGTCCTTTTCGCTCCATTGTCCTTCTTCTTCTTTCGTACGATATTTACTAGCATCGTCGGAAAGGGAATGTGGACGGAAGCGGTAAGTGACAGCCTCGATCAGGGTAGCGCCTTCACCGTTACGTCCACGTTCAGCAGCTTCCTGAACCGCTTTAATAACCGCAAAAACATCCATGCCGTCAATTTTTACGCCTTTGATACCGGCAGCAATCGCTTTATGCGCGATGGACAGAGCGGCTGTCTGCTTCGAGAATGGCGTAGTAATGGCATAACCGTTGTTTTGCACAAAGAAAATAACCGGAAGCTTGTAAACTCCAGCATAGTTAAGACCTTCGTAGAAATCGCCTTCGGAGGAACCGCCGTCACCCGTATAAGTAATGACAACTTGTTTTTGCTTCTTGAGCTTGAAGCCCATCGCAATACCCATGGCATGCAAAATTTGCGCACCAATAATAATTTGCGGCATCAATACATTAACGCCTTCAGGAATTTGACCGCCATGCTGATGGCCACGGGAATAAAGGAAAGCTTGATACAACGGGAGGCCATGCCATACGATCTGCGGCATATCACGGTAACCCGGAGCAACGAAGTCCTCTTTCTCAAGAGCGTACTCACTGCCGACCATTGTCGCTTCTTGACCGGATACCGGAGCATAGAAGCCGAGACGTCCTTGGCGACCAAGGTTAACTGCGCGGTCATCCCAAGTACGGGTAAATACCATACGGTACATAATTTCTTTCAATTGATCGTCGGTAAGCTTAGGCATCTTCTCTTCATTAATAATTTCACCTTCCGGCGAAAGCACGGAAAGAGCTTCCACTTCCTCCGTATACACTTCGTAAGGAACCTTGCTCATTTTCTTCACCTCAACAAAAAATTTGAATATCAAGTTCCGCTGTTATAGAATTATTATACACCTGTTTTACCTCTCGAGTCAAAGATATCCGCCATTTTTATTTGTTTTACGGAAATCGTGTATGTATAACAGGTTATGAAAATCACTATAACAGTCTAGTACATCTTTAAAAATGAAACCAGTTTTTGCAATCAGGGTTATCTTAACTTATTGTGGTCTTGAATGCAAAAAAATACCCACGAAAGGTGACGAAGCATGACGGATTCCCGCTACCTGAAAAGAACGATTCTCAAAGACGAGATTCAGAGCCGCTTTTTGAACGCAAAACGCAATCTCCGGATCTACCTTCCACCTGGCTATAATGAAATTTTGAGCTATCCTGTTGTCTATTGTCAGGATGGTGAGGAATTTTTCAATTTTGGACGCGTCGCAACTCATGCCAACAGGCTGATTCTCGATGAAGGGTTGGAGCCTTTCATCATTGTAGGCGTTGAAGTCGATACTTCCATACGGACACAGGAGTATGCACCCTTTGGCAGTCTGTTCGAGGCATACACTTCCTGCTTTTCCAAGGAAATTGTTCCCTATATTGAGGGAAAATACCCTATCCGAAGAGAAGCTTCAGAGCGCGTGCTTGCCGGCGACTCACTGGGAGGCAGTGTCTCCTTGCATCTGGCACTGATGTATCCCGAGTTGTTCACAAGAGTAATCAGCTTGTCCGGCGCCTACTACGACCAGTCACGCGAGATTATCGCCCGTGCCCAGAACCTTACCTATTTGGAGGTTTGGATGACGGTAGGCCTGCAAGAAACGGAGTTTAAAAGCGACACTGGAATCCATAACTTTGTCGAGATTAATCGCAAGACGGCTGAGATGCTCCGGGAACGGGGGGCAACGGTCTCTTACCGCGAGAAGGATGGCAAGCACCTTTGGGGCTTTTGGCAAAATGAGCTGCCTGACGCGCTGAGCTATTTTCTCGGGCTGGCGTGAAAAAAGCTTTACCAACCAATACCCGTTATATGGTGTTTCTTAACGTACTATTTCATGGTCCACAGCAATAAATCCGTTGCTCCCACAGCTCCTTCCTGTCCCGGTCCTCCATGGCCGGGTTTTCTTTTTCCGGTCTTAAGGCGTGTTTGCGCTTTCATCTAAACAATAGAAAAAACGGCACTGCTGCCGTTCGTCCTCTTTTGCCATGTTACGACCATATTATAGCTTTTCGTTTACAATCTTGTCCAGAAGGACCTCGCATCCGAGATCAATTAATCTGTAGGTTTCCTCGAAGTTGCCTGTAAAATAAGGATCAGGAACCTCGCGCAGCGATTCATTAGGAAGCAGGTCCATAAATTTCAGGATTCTCGCCTCTTCCCCTCCTGGGATTGTGCGCAGGTTCTGTTCGTTAGAGTCGTCCATGCAGATGATATAGTCGAATTGTTCGAAATCGCGTGTCTGCATCTGGCGTGCGAAAATCCCTTCGCTGCTGATGCCATGCAGCTTGAGCTGCTTGAGCGTTCCTTCATGCGGCGGCTTCCCAATGTGCCAGTTCCCGGTTCCAGCCGAATCGATTGCAATCGAGCTCTGCAGCCCCCGAACCCCCGCCTTGTGTCTTAATACAGCCTCCGCCATAGGAGATCTGCAAATATTGCCTAGACATACAAATAACACTCGTACCATGCTTCTTATCCTTTCTGAACCCGCCAGTCCGCCGCTCCCGCCTCGGTAATTCCAGTCTGCCCCGTCGGGCGACGCAGCGATCGGCGCGGAAGTTTCCATTTATAATACACGGAAAGCATACGAAATACTATAACGCCTATAAAAAGCGCGATCAGCTCCGCCGTGCGGTCTGTAAAGCCAATGCCTACCGCCAATCCTGCCAGCATGGCCCATACGGCATAAATCTCGTCCCTCAATACAAGCGGCTTACGGCCGGCAAGCAGGTCACGGATCATACCGCCCCCTGTTCCTGTCAAGAAAGCCGCGACCACAGCGGCAATAACCGGATGATTCATCTGGGTGGCATAAAGTGCCCCCTGAATGGCAAAAGCAGCCAGGCCTACCGCATCGAACAGCGCTTCGGTCCGTTTCCAGTGCTTAATGTACTCGTAAGGCAGCATAAATGCGATCACTATGGAAATGACGGCCAGCGTAATGAGCATGCCCTGGCTCCAAAGCGTGGTCACCGGCACGCCAATCAGAACGTTTCGGATAACTCCCCCGCCAAATGCCGTCACAAGCCCCAACACAAGCACGCCCAAAATATCGTATTCTTCCTCCATCGCCACAATTGCTCCGGATATCGCAAATGCAATCGTACCGATAATGCTAAACCAGTCAAAAATATGTAATTCCAACGGCTTGCCTCTCTCCCTTTTTCTCTAACTAACCTGACCTCATATAACCCTTACTTCCCTTGTCAACTTTTCACGTACTCATTGTAGCCAAACTAGGGGAAATTGTGCAAGTGATATTTATCGGGTTATACTCTTACATAGTGTATTTTTCTCAGAGGAGATGTAGCGGATGAGCTTCAGACGAGCAATTATATTTTCCGGCGGAGCCTTGTCCCCGGACGATTGGTCCGAGATCGGGGAAGGCGACTTGATTATTGGCGCAGACCGCGGTGCGTTATATCTGGTGGAGCACGGGATTCGCCCGGATATCGCGGTCGGCGATTTTGATTCCATTCTTCCGGAGCAGAAGCAGCAGGTTGAAGCATACAGTAGTCGCATTCTCAGTTGTGATCCTGTCCATAAGGATCTTACAGACACCGAGCTGGCGCTTGAGCTGGCGATCGGGGAGCAGATCGGTGAGGTCCTGCTTCTTGGCGCGACCGGCACGAGAATGGATCACACGCTGGCCAATCTGCAAATGCTGCTGCGGGCGATGCAGCATCACATTCACTGTGTTATCCAGGATGCTCATAACCGGATCATGCTGACAGGCACGGAGGCTGTCGTTGAAGACCGGGGTTATACCTATATCTCCCTGCTTCCGATGACCACTGAAGTGACCGGCATCAATCTGGAAGGCTTTATGTATCCGCTGGTGAATGCCACCCTTAAAATGGGACAATCCAGGGGGGTCAGCAACCGTCTGGTCGCTCCCTCCGGCAAAGTGTCGATCGAGAGTGGCATGCTGCTCATTATCCAAAGCAGAGATTGATTACAACCCTCGTAACACTGATTACAATTTTGTAATATTTATTCAACCAAAGCCAATCTTAAAAAGAGGCCGGGAACCTTGAATAATCAAGCTTCCTGGCCTCTTTTTATCTCATGATTTCGTTCCATTTTTAATTAACCGCTGTAATTTTAACCGTTTTTTAATAATCAGACTCAAACCCTTGCTGCTCCAGCATTTAAGCACATCCATCCAACATTTAGGAGGTTACAAAACTGTTATACTCAGTCCTGTGAGAAACCAAGCATTCAGTACGAATGACTATTACTCCTGGAGGTACAACAACAAAATGAAATTCAACAGCTTATTTAAGAAAATCATCTCTGTCGGAATCGCTGCTTCCATCGGATTTGGGGCAGTTGCAGCCATAGAGGCTCCAAGCGCGCAGGCGGCTAGTGCCACCGCTGTATCTAAAGGTCAACAAATCGTTAATTACGGTAAAAAATATATGGGAACTCCTTATAAATTCGGGGCGACCACCACGACGACAAGAAACTTTGACTGCTCCTCGTTTACGAAGTATATCTTCAAAAAATATGGGGTAAGTCTTCCCCGCTCTTCTGAAGATCAAGCGAAGAAAGGCAGATCCGTTTCAAAATCCAATCTCAAGGTCGGTGATTTGCTGTTTTTTTCTACCGGCAGCCGTTCTAGAGGCAAAAATGTAACACACGTAGCCGTATATGCAGGCAACGGAAAAATCTTACATACGTACGGCTCACCAGGCGTAACCATCTCCGATCTGGACTCAAAAACCTGGAAAAACGGCTATTTGTTCTCCCGTCGTGTACTGTAATCATATATATCATATGCAAATGAAACAAACCGGAACCCTGTGTTCCGGTTTGTTTTGCTGTACGGGCAAATTACGTTGTCGAATCGGATGCATCCGCTGGCGGCTCCTGAAGCAGGTAACCAACCCCGCGTATCGTGCGGATCAGCTTGTATTTATGACCATGATCAACCTTGAGCCGCAGATGCCGTATATATACATCCACCACATTGGTATCCGCAATATATTCATGCCTCCATACATGCTTCAGGATACGCTGCCTGCTGCATGCCTGATTCACGTGCAGCGCAAGATACCATAGAAGGTCGAATTCCTTCGTAGTCAGACCGATGTGCCCGTCCCCCCGCCTTACCTTTCGCGCTCCCCTGTCAATCACCAAATCCGCCACCTTGATACGGCTGTTCAATTGAAGGGTGCCACGAAAAATAAGCAGCAAATTTTTGATGCGGGCATGCAGCACTTGAGCTGGCACTTCTGCCATAACGACGTCATGAGCTCCACGGTCAAAGCATTCAACCACCTTGTCCACAGCTTCGGAATCTGTAATCATCATTACGGGAATCCGCTTGTTCTCTTCATCCATTCCGTTCAGCAGCCGGTTTGCCTCCAAAGGGGGTAAATCTGCATCAAGCAGCAATAGGTCAAATTCCAGATCCTCCACATTCTCAGCGGCTTCCTGTGCGTTATGCAGATAAATTACACGATATCCCGCTTCCTCTAAGCCTTTCCGTATATGTTCCCTGCTCTTGCCGCCAACGAGCAAAATACGTTCTTCCATACGTCACCTGTTCCCTGATGCCTCGCTGAAGCGATCTGGTGATATCTATGATCCTACCCATAGTTTGGGGAATCTGTATGGAATACATACATCAGGCGGAAGCGGCAATTATAGGCTTTCACCCAAAATAGCGATGATACAGCACCCGGGCCTCTGGGATATCCTTCGTACCGTGAATCAGCGCGCGGCCGTCTCCGAAGATGACCATCCGATGTTTACCGGTATCAAAGGAAACGAGAAAAGGATTGCTTTCGACCATACCATCCCCGGTGGCGGCAAGGCGGGCAGCCGTCGATTTCAAATCAAGCTTTGTCCTGCGGGCCGGTCGAATCTGCACAGTATCCCTGCCGCATAACACATCCGCCTTTTGCCGATTGGAGGCCATCAAATGCGGATACTCCCTGTTCTTGCCGCAGGAAGGGCAATCCTCCTTTTTTGCGCCTGCCACGGAAATCGATGTAGTTTCATTACGCCATACATCAAATGACAGCAGTTTGCCCCGCAGCGCTTCCTTGTGGCCGCTTAACAGCTTAAAGGCTTCCGCCGTCTGATGGGCGGTAACCATCTGTACAGCCTGGGGAAGAATGCCTGCCGTGTCACAAGTGTCTCCTCCGGTTGGGATTGTGCCCAGCAGACAGTTCAAGCAGGGCGTTTCACCCGGAATAAACGTGAAGGTAATCCCGTAGCTGCCCACACATCCACCGTAGATCCACGGCATGCCGAGCTTTTGGGCCACATCATTGATGATCAGTCTTGTGTCAAAATTATCAGTAGCATCCATAATGATATCCGCATCCGTGGCCAGCTCTTCTAAAGCTTCGCCATCGATATCAAGCACATGGGCATGGATGATACATTCGGAATTAATTTGCTGCAGGCGATTTTGGGCCGCGATGGCTTTAGGCGTTCTCTGCAGGGCATCCGATTCCGCAAAGAGCTGCTGCCGCTGGAGGTTGCTCCACTCGACATAATCGCGATCAGCGATGGTAATCGTGCCAATACCTGAGCGGACCAGCGTTTCCGCGATTCCTGTACCGAGCGCCCCCGCTCCAATAATCAGCGCATGAGAAGTTTGCAGCTTTCGCTGCCCCTCCCGCCCAAAGGGCGCAAAGCGCTCCTGCCGGGAGTAACGATCAGCCCCAGCCGGTGCGCTTCCTGCAGTGGAAGGCTCGGGATCTGCTGACGCCGCTGTTCTGCTTTCACTCATATGTAACCATCCCTTCTGTAGGGCTGCTTGCCGAAGCATACCGTTTAACGGGAATCATGCCGGCCTTGAACGCTTGCCTGCCCGCTCTCACCGCCAGCTTCATGGCCTCTGCCATGGCTACCGGATCGCCGGCGCCGGATACTGCCGTATTCAACAGCACAGCGTCCGCGCCCAACTCCATCGCGCGTGCCGCATCGGCCGGCGAACGGATGCCAGCATCCACAATCACAGGAATGGAAGCCTGTTCTATGATCAGCTCCAGTGTATATGGATTGAGGATTCCCCGTCCCGTTCCGATCGGGGAAGCGCCAGGCATCACGGCGTGAACGCCGAGCTGCTCCAGTCTTTTGGCCAATATGACATCATCCGAGATGTAGGGCAGCACAATAAAGCCTTCGGCAAGCAGCATTTCACACGCTTTTAACGTCTCTAACGGATCGGGGAGAAGCGTTTTGTCATCTCCGATCACTTCGACTTTTATCATATCACATAAACCGGAAGCCTTGGCCAATCTGGCAATACGGACAGCTTCCTCCGCGGTGGCTGCCCCTGCGGTATTGGGAAGAAGCGTGAATTGCGACAGGTCCAGCATATCCAGGAAATTCCTCTGCTCCTTCTGCTGCAGGTTCAAGCGCCGCACAGCAAAGGTGAGAATCTCACTTTCCGAAGCCTGAACCGCCCTCATTTGAATTTCAAGATCCGAAAATTTCCCGGTTCCGAGCAACAGTCTCGAATGAAAAGCTCTATCTCCAATTTGCAGCATATTATCCGCCCCCCACAAAATGTACAATTTCAAGCCGATCTCCGTTTTTCAATCCGGTTACGCCATGAATGTCCCTCGTCAATATGTGCCGATTCAACTCAACAACAACCGTTTTGACCTGCAGGTCCAGCGCTTTCAGCAACTGATCCACATTTTGAAGCTCTGTATCAAATATCATCTCCTGCCCGTTGATCACCAGCTTCATTGCACTCCCCCCTTGGCAGCATAACCATGCACAGCAGCGGGCGGTCTCTTGACTCTTTCCGGGGACAGGGCCATCAGCTTTAGCTGCTCTGCCGTAAGACCTGTTATAAAGTCGGCTATGGCTTCACCCGTAGCGGCACTTAGCAAAATTCCGTTACGGTAATGTCCGCAAGCCGCATATAATCCGGCAACATCCGGGACGGGACCAATAAATGGAAGACCATCCCTCGTTTGCGGCCTCAGTCCTGACCATGCTCTCAGGAAAGACGACTCCCGGATCTCCGGCAGCCAGGCACACGCACGTGTAAGCAGATGCTGCAGCCCTCCTGCGGACACGTCCGCTCCCGCTTTATGCGCCCTGCTCGTTGCGCCAATCCATAGCTCCCCGTCCGGCTTCGGTACCAAATAGACATCCTCGGCGTAAATCGTATAGTCCAGCGGACGCGCAGGCATGGTGACGGCAGCAACCTCGCCTTTGACCGGATACATGTCAAGCTGGATGCCACAAGTCCTAAGCAGCCTCAGCTCATCAAGACCTCCTGCGAATACAACCTTCGGACAAACGATATGCCCCCCGCTTGTTTTTACGCCACGCACTCGATTATCCACTGTCAGAATTTCGTGTACGGTTGTGCCTGTCAGCAGCTCTGCACCAAGCTTTTCCGCACCCGCCACCAAAGCCCGAGTTAACCGCTGCGGAAGCAGTTGGGTTTCCTGTTCGCGGAATAGGCCTCCTGCTACTTGCCCTTTCAGGCCGGGAATCCTTCTGGAAATCTCTTCGGCATCCCACCATTGCACAGCCGCTCCATCTTTCTTATCGGCAAGGGCCGATAAGCGTTCTGCCTCTACCGGAGTGCGGGCAGGGATCACGAAACCTGCGGTCACATAGCCGGTTTGCAGTCCTGTCAGCGCTTCAAGCTCTCGTACCAGCTCCCCGAACATATTCCGGCTTCGCATCGCCAAGGCGGCCAGCTCTGGATGAACAAAAGCCTCGCATTCCGCGGCCAGCATTCCGGCCGCTGCCCGGGTTGCCCCTTGTCCTGGAGCCAATCTTTCAATCAGGATGGTTTTGAAGCCTCGTTTCGTCAATTGATAAGCGATGGAGCTGCCAATCACGCCCGCTCCGATCACAGCACAGTCTGCTGAATAAGCCATGTACTCTCCTCCTCCCATTCTCCAGTATTCATCGGGACTCATCTGATCTGAAACTCCGCGCTTCAAGTCATAAGCGCTCTCCTGTATTCCTTTGCCATCCCGGCCGGATCAGGCACCCTCCAGATGCCGGACATCACCGCAATGCCGGAGGCGCCAGCCCGTTTAATGTCCTGCACATGATGAGGCTGGATACCGCCAAGCGCAATAACCGGGATGGAGACCGTATGACAGAGCTCTTCCAGGCTCCTTAACCCCTGCGGAGGCATTCCTGGCTTGGAAGTGGATTCATAAATATGACCGAACAACACATAATCGGCTCCCGCCTGCTCTGCGGCCAGCGCTTCCTGCAGTGAGTGGACGGATGCGCCGCAGCGCAGAGCCGGGAACGCCTCTTTCACAAGCCGCAACGGCAAACTAAGCGAAGTAAGCTGTACGGTCCCAGCTCCGAATAGAAGCGCCGCATCCACCCGATCATTGACTGCCAGTTGGCCCGGGAGACAGCAGCCCCGCTCCGATATCGTCGACATAAATGTGTACAGCTCCGCTGCGCTCAACCGCTTCTCACGGACATGCAGCAGGTCGATATCGGGGCCGATTATCCGCATGATGTCCGCCGTGCGTTCAGCGCTCTGGCAACCGTCCGTAATAAGATGAAATTCCATCATTTCATGCCTCCCCCTTGTTGTGCGGGCATGCAAAAAAGCCGCTCCCCTATATCAGGAAGCGGCTGAACTTACATGTTCACCGAAATACAAGGAATCCCCCCGCTGAGCAGCGGGAACGCATTCAATCTATATTCGGCTACTGTCCACTTCCCTACGCTGGTATGATCCAGATCAGGTGCAAAGGGTCCGGAATGCATGTATTCCGTCTCAGCCGCCAGCCGCGGCTCCCCCAGTGTGATACAGGTTAATCCATCACCTGTATGACTGTATATGCTTTTTTCTCAAATCCCTATTCATGGTAGCACAATCCAGTTCACCTGCCTAGACGCATATCAGACTTTAGCCGACCACTCTTCAACGTTCCAGACTCTTGTTACCCAATCCTTATAAAATTCAGGTTCGTGGGATACGAGCAGCACTGTGCCTTTATATTCCTTCAGCGCACGCTTCAGCTCTTCCTTCGCCGTTACATCCAGATGGTTGGTCGGTTCGTCAAACAGCACCCAATTGCTTTCGCGCATCAGCAGCTTGCAGAGGCGCACCTTGGCCTGCTCTCCCCCACTAAGGGCGGACAGCGGACGGGTGATGTGATCGTTTTTCAATCCACAGCGGGCAAGATGGGCACGTACCTCATGCTGGTTCAGATGCGGGAACTCATTCCAGACATCGTCGAGCGGTGTGATCCGCTCGGGACGAACCTCTTGCTCGAAATAAGCAGGCAAAAGAAAGTCTCCTGTATACGTTTTTCCACTCAGCGCCGGTATTTTGCCAAGAATCGTTTTGAGCAGCGTTGATTTGCCGACACCGTTATATCCGACGATGGCGATCTTCTCTCCCCGCTCGATCGTAATGGACATTTTCGGCAGCAGCGGATGGGAATAACCAATTTCAAAGTCAATGCCTTCAAAAACCGTTTTGCCGCTGGCCCGTGCTTCCTTAAACTGGAACGTCGGCTTGGCGGCTTCCTCTGGCTTGTCAATACGCTCAACCCGGTCGAGCTGCTTCTCACGGCTCTTGGCTCGGCCTGAGGTGGAAGCCCTCGCCTTGTTGCGCTGAATGAAGTCCTCCTGCTTCTTAATGTATTCCTGCTGCTTTTCATACGCCTCGATGTGCTGGGACTTCTGAATATCAGCCATTTCAAGGAACTTCTCATAATTCGCCGTATAGCGGTTCAACTTGCCGAATTCCAGATGATAGATTACGTTTACGACCTGATTCATAAACTCCGTATCATGCGAAATCAGCATAAAGGCATATGGATAGTCCTTCAGGTAACGCGTCAGCCACTCGATATGCTCGACATCCAGATAGTTCGTAGGCTCGTCCAGCAGCAGCACATTCGGCTTCTCCAGCAACAGCTTGGCCAGAAGCACCTTCGTCCGCTGCCCCCCGCTTAATGATGCCACGTCACGGTCCAGCCCGATTGCAGCAAGCCCAAGGCCATTAGCCATCTCTTCTACTTTCACGTCAATCAGATAAAAATCGCCGATCTCCAGTTGCTCCTGGATTTCACCCATCCGCTCCAGCAGCACTTCAAGCTCATCCGGTGTGGCCTCGGCCATTTTACCCGTAACCTCATTCAATTCATTCTCTAGCTCAAGCAGCGGCAGGAATGCATCCTTCAGCACATCCCGCACCGTCTTTCCCGGAGTCAGCTTCGTGTGCTGATCCAGATAGCCGTAACGGACCTTCGGCGTCCATTCAACTTTACCGTTGTCGCGCAACTGCTGGCCTGTCAAAATATTCATGAGCGTCGATTTGCCGACACCGTTGGCACCCACCAGACCGACATGCTCTCCCGGCAGCAGGCGGAACGATACATTTTTAAATAATGTTCTGTCTCCAAAATTATGGGAAACATCTTCTACTGTTAATAAACTCATAACTGTTAGCTGGCTCCTTATTATTCATTAAACTACAGTATTTACTCCGGCTTGCTTGCTTTCAAAGCCTTATTGTAGCATAAGAAGGAGCCCTTCTGGAACCGGCAAAGCAAAAATGATTTCATCCTCTGCACCTTGCAGCATCACCGTCTTCTGCGCGGAGCAAACAACAGCCGTTTTCGCCTAGGTCCTGGAACAGCGTCTTTAAACAAGGTAGACAGAGTATCGTCCATTTCTTCATTGGGTTCAAAAGGATCCAGATGAAGAGGGATGGTGTATACATTGGACGTGCTCAGCTCCTTTCCAAGTCGGCGGGCGGCATCACTGGTAGCCAAAGGAAGGCAGAAGCTCCACCTCTGCTGCGGGTACCTAGACAAAGCCCGTGCAAACATCACCAGATCCGGCATTTTCCACTCGGCAGCGGAACCGACAATCACCGGATAATCAGCCCGCAGAAATTCATCCAGCCCCTCGGGGTCCGTACCGCTGCCCAGGTCAAGAACTATAAAATCGAAGCCTCCGCTTAACAGAGTAATGACCTCCTCCGTTGATGTTTGACGGCAGTACCGCACCCCTTCAAAATAAAATTGCTTTGACCCGTCTACCCCCGCAGTTGACTCTCCCTCCAGCAGCACCTGTATCCTTGAAAAGGATTGTGAGCTGCTATTCAGTTCTGCAACGGCTACTTTGCCGCCCTGCCGTGCAAGATAGTGGCCGATGGCAATAGCCATATGCGTGACTCCGCAGCCAGAGGATGCCCCAAGCAGGGCAATCACCCGAGTGCCGGTATATTTTGCTTCGGTTGCTGGTGCAGGCCCGGCAGTCAATGGCGCAGACACTTGCCTTAATTCCTGCATAACCTCCTTGGCGGTCTGAAATCGTTCCCTTGGGTCGGCTTTAAGAAGCCGACGAATAATCAGTACCAGATCACGCGGCATCCCGGAACGAAACGCCTCTTCTGCGGCAGGTGTCCATTCGCTGAATCTGCCCTCTGTGCATAAATACAGCATCAGTGCGCCAAGCCCATAAAGATCGGATCTGGCATCGGACTGACCACTCCCATACTGCTCGGGAGCCGCAAATCCGACCGTCCCCAGCTTGACGGTATCCTGGCTGCTGCCGCTGCTGTAATTCCTTGCCGTTCCGAAATCGACCAGTCTCAGCTCCCGCTCCGGAGTGACCATAATATTGGATGGCTTCAGATCCCGATGGATGACGGGCGGCTTATGGTTATGCAAATAGCTGAGCACATCCAGCAGCTCCAGTGCAAACGATATGATTTTCCCGCTATCCATGAACTCGCCATTCCTCTGTAAATAAGCCTCAAGCGTCATGCCTCCGATATAATCCATCACCAGATATACATGGCCTTCGCTGCTGTAATCAAAAAAATCAACGATCCGCGGCAGTCTCGGATGATTGAGTGAGCTCAGCATTTCCGCTTCCGCCCTCCACGCTCCCATAAGCTCTTTATCAGCGGCCGTCTCCTTAACGGCCCATATTTTCCCCGTCAGCTTTAGATCCTCCGCCATATAGACACGGCTCATGCCCCCTCTGCCGATCAACCGGCATATACGGTATCTCCCGCCCAATACATAACCGGGCTCACGCTCCGGATTCTGTTTCACTGTCCTGCTCCCCCTTAAAAGCAAAAAAAGAAAGCTCTCACCATAAAGACTTGTCCACTGAAGGAGTTCTTTACGGGATGCTTTCCCTGCTTATCTGCTCTATACTTTTCGTTAACTGCAATTTGGATTCATTATAGAGTACCTGCGGCACTTCCGCAAACCTTTAATATTATGAATATTTAATCATGTAAAGCGTAATTTCGTCCCGGTTATGGAACAACTGCTTCGCCTGCTGCACCTGCATTCCCGCCTGCTCAAAGGAGGAGATGACATCCTGAATAAGCGCCAGCGGCTTTTTGTGCATCAGCTTCACGGTTACAATAGCGCTCCCTCCTCTGGCAAGGCTGTATAACAGACCTGTGACCAGCTTCGCCATCTGCTTCGGACTCCAGCTCATATCACAGACCAGCACATCAAACTCGCTGTCACGGAATTTGACCTCTCCCGCATTTTTACGGAGAAACGTCAGGCGTGGGGATTGCAGCACAGACGAGTCCATACGTGCCGGGTCCACCGCCGTCACCTGCAATCCCCGTTCCAGCAGGAACGAAGTCCAGCCCCCTGGGGCCGCACCGATATCAAGTGCTTTCCGGAACACCGTAAAATCGATGCCAAAGGCCGCTTCCGCCTCCAGCAGCTTAAACTTGGCGCGTGACACCTGTCCCTCCTCCTTCTGGAAACGCACAGCCCCTCCGCTCCAGTCGGACAGGTTATCGTCAGCTCTAGAAATACCGGCATACCAGAAATCCTTGGCTACAAACAGGGACAGGACAAAGTCAGCTCCGCGAACGGCAAAATCGAAGGCCGCGTCCGCCAGCTTGTCCATGATGGCCTGCTTCAGTGCTCCCGCGCTTTCTTCCCAATGACTGTCATTCGTTTTGCGAACCTGTACGGACAGAATCTGCCCTTGCAGCTCACTCCGGTTCATGACGAAGGATGCCAGACGGCTGAGCGCTGCTTCCACGCTGCTTCCCTCCTCCTGAAACTGGACCGGGAACAAATGACGCAGAAACATCGGCGCATGCGCTTTAATCTGATCCACCGCCGATATGGTTTCGTCAGGCAGCGTTACGAGCAGCACCTCCCCCGCAACCAGCACGGTTGATTTCACCGAACCGAACAGCCGCCGCAGCTCTTCCTGAGCATACGGCGCAAAGCCGTGATTGGCTGTACATATAAAGCGCGAATTTACGGTCGGCTGTTCATCATTACCCCGGAAATGTTCATCTATCTCATTCAAAATACCCTTAACCTCCAGCGCATACCCGGATCCACGGGCGCTCATCATTCCATCGCAGCTCGACCGGAATCTCATACGTATGCATAATTGTTTCTTTTGTTAAAACCTCTTCCTTCAGACCCGCAGCAGCCACTCTGCCGTCCCGTAACGCATACAACTGCTATGTCACGCCGCCTCTTATCTGTTCCAGCAAATGCTGTACGGATTCCATTCTGTATATAATTTTCGGTGCAGAGCGCTCGCCATTGAAGAGCAGCAGTGCAGGCACGCTGGAAATACGATACTCCTGTACAAGATCAGGTATCGTGTTAATATTGCTTTGCACGATAATATCCTCCTGCAGCATATGCCCGACAATCTCAAGCATTTTCTTTGCCACAGCACAGGTACCGCACATCGGAATATACACAAACAATGCGAACCGGCAGCCTTCCCAAATATCCCGACGCAGTTCCTGCTGATTCCGCTCTCTCACCGCCGCTCCCTCCCCTCAATCGAGCTAAGCAGCTCTGGAGGAACCGGGTGGTTACACAGTTGCACACCCTCAGGCAGGTTGTCATACAGCATTTCGTACATTTGCCTTCTGCCGGACAGGCTGGACGAGTGAAGGTATATCTGTTCCGGAAATAATCTTTCCCTGACCATCCCGGCAGCCACCTCCAGCCCCGTCGGCTCTCCAGGCCCCAAATCATAATCCAGAGAAAGGATTTCCACCTTGTATTCGCGGAGCAGCAGCAGGCATTCCTCCGCATCACGAGCGAGCGTAAAACCCGGCGGGCAGCGCCGGTAATCATCCATGTATAAGTTCATTCGGCACCTCCCTTCCTGCCCCGACAGTTCATTTGGTAAACCTTTAACACCATTCTAGCACTTTACGAATGTCTTCCCGATGTGTACCGTCTTCACCAGGCTCCGTCTCCATGACCAACGGAATATGATGAAAAGGATGCTGTTTCAGCAGCCAGCGGAATCCCTGTTCACCGATATAGCCGGTGCCGATTCTCGCGTGGCGGTCTTTTCTTTCCCCTGCCGGATAACGCGAATCATTCAGATGAACCGCGCAAAGGGCGCTCCAGTAACCAAGCTTTTCTCCTTTTTCCAGCAGGGTTTCATCCGTGCCGCCATTCCAAAGCCCCGCAGCAAAAGCATGGCAGGTATCCAAGCAAAAACCGATTCGTTCCCCATGCCTGCTCAAGCTGCGAATCTGAACCATTTCCTCCAGCGTTGTCCCCATCGGGCCATGATCGCCTGCCTGGTTTTCAATCAGAATTTTGGCGTTACCTGTCCAGCGGCTTAGGACGGCATCCAGGCAGCTTATCATGTTTTTATACCCTTCCAGAGGATCGTTGCTGCGCAGGTGGCCAAAATGCACAACGATCCCCACAGAACCACAGGCTTCCGCAATCGCCAGATCATTGAGCAGTGAAGCGACCATTAGCTCATATCCTTCCTCTCCCCTGGAAGCACCCGCTGCAGGGTTAACAGGATAAGGCGAATGGGCAATCGACTTTAAATGATGCATTTCACAATAAGCTCTGCACTCTTCCGCATCGGAGGGATCCAGTGTCTTCAGAGCCAGACTGCGCGGATTTTTCGGAAAATATTGAAAGGACAGTGCCCCGGTCTCTCTGGCACGTTGAGCTGCTTTATAAAAGCCGCCACGTGTGCTGACATGCGCCCCGATATAACATCTAGACTTCATGCTGGCAATCCGGACAGTAAAACACCTTGCGTCCGGCCTGCTCTTCCCTGCGAATGGTTCCCCCGCACCGCGAGCATGCCTCTCCTTCACGGTCATAGACCTGGCATTTTTCATCAAAACCGCCCGTTTTGGAATCCCCCTGCATCAACGGCATCTCCATATAGCCCCCATGCATATAGGCTTCCTGAAGTACAGACCGAACCGCCTCATACAGCCTTTCGACCTGCTCCGCAGACGCGGTAATATTTTGCATCTTTGAAGCCGGTGCAAGCCCTGCTTCGAAAGCAATTTCGTCCGCATAACAATTACCGATGCCGGCAATGACATGCTGATTGATCAGCGTGCTTTTCAGCGAACCGCGCCTGCCCTTCAGCAAAGAAGCAAATGCCTGCAGTGTCATGCGCGGGTCCAGCGGCTCAGGCCCGAGCCCAGCCAAAGCTTCAATCGTCTCCTTGGCATTAAGCAGATGCAGGAACCCCAATCTTAGTCCGATGAACAGCAGCGTTTCTCCGCCGAATTCAATTTCAACCTGGGTCGAGCGCTTGATGGATTCGCCTGGAGCAGCCACATATAACATCCCTCCCAGCATGAGATGCAGCAACAGCCGCTTGCCAGTGTTCAAATGAAAAATCAGATGTTTTCCGCGCCGCTCAATATACACAATCGAGCTGCCAAGCAGTTGCGAGTGGAATACATCCGCATCCAGGTTGATTGATTTTTCGCGATTGACCGTTACTCCGGTAATCGGTTTATCCAAAATCCGACCGGACAATAGTGCCCGGTAGTTCTCCATCTCAGGAAGTTCCGGCATATCGTATCTATCCCTTCTAAGCTGTAAATTTTTACTTATCACAAATGTTCATTTTCGAGTCGCAAACCGCTGCCCCAGAGCTCGCTTAAACTACCGCAAACATAATCAGGGCGGATACCCGCCAACTGAATGTGCATATCCATATTGGCATGAGTTGTCACACCAGTCATCACGAGAGCCGTTCTGCACCCAGCGGCTGCACCGGCGGCAATATCCGTTAACATATTATCCCCTATAACGACGGCTTGTTCCGCCCTGACCCCCAATAGTCGCAACGCATAATCCATCAGGATGCTGGACGGTTTGCCGATAACAACAGGCTTCGTCTGAGAGGCAGCCTCTATAGCCGCCCCAATGGTACCCGCTCCCGGGGTGAGTCCTTCGTGCGAAGGAAGCTGAAAATCCGGGTTGGTCATTATAAAGGAGGCTCCTTGCATGATCCAGTTCATGGCGGCAGACAGCTTGACATATGTAAAATTACGGTCAATTCCCTGTACAACGTAATCAGGCTGCTCTTCAACCAATTGTAAGCCTGCATGGATGAGAGCCTGCTGCAGACCGTCTTCTCCAATACAATATACCTTGGCTCCCGAGCGCTGCCGGGATACATACGCCGCCGCCGCTTGAGCGGAGGTGCATATTTCTTCCCCTGCTGCCTCGATCCCCATTCCACGGAGCATGTTAGCGATGGCCTCCGGTGTACGCGAAGAGTTGTTGGTTACAAATAAGAAGGGAATCCCCTTCTCACGGCATGTGCGGATAAAATGATCGGCTCCTTCGATCATCCGGGTGCCATGATACATCGTTCCGTCAAGATCAATAAGTAGTGCGGTCATGTACCTTCCCCCTGCCTAAACCCTAGAAATTCATGTCATTAAACATTTAGGGTATGAATAATTCGCCTGCTATCATGTATCCATCCAGCCTCAGTAAACCTTATCTATTATCTTAAGGAAATACGTGCCTTACGTCCAATTATTCCCCAACTAATTTTCAAAAGATGTGATCGTTGAAAATGTCAAAAAAGTTATGTAGATCTTATTCTGGGGCATTCTTGCGTCGAAAAGCATCGAGAGCTGTTTTTTCAAGGAAGTTTTTTCACTGTACCCTTGTCAGTTTCTGCGCTTTCCCGGAAAATAATAAGCCGTCCCATACGTGAAATAAAGGCACCGGAAGGAGCTCCAGCACCTTTATCTCACAGATTCATGCAAATCATTACAACTCAGATTCAGCAGGGCACCTGAAACAGTACATGTTCTTCTGCCAGCATGCTGTTTGGAAAGACTGACTTTGCCTCGTCCAGCAGCTCCTGTAGCTGATCCATATCCTTGTACCTTGAGCTAAAATGGGTCATGATTAGTGCTCCCGCACCCGCATCTTTGGCCGTCTCGGCTGCTTGCAGCGAGGTACTGTGATGGTATTCGTATGCCGTTTCCGCCAGATCATGCAGAAATGTGGCTTCATGGATCATAAGGTTAGCCCCCTCGGACAACAGCAGCGCATTCCGGCAAGGACGGGTATCCCCCAAAATGGTCACAATCCGCCCCTTCTTCGGTACACCAAGCACTTCCCGAGGCTGTATCACGCGGCCGTCATCCAGTTCAATCGCTTCCCCCCGCTTAAGCTTGCCATACAACGGGCCGGGACGGATACCGTATTTCTCCATAACGGCGGCGTCCAGCTTACCTGGCTTATCCTTCTCCGTCACACGGTAACCATAGCTGTCGACCCGGTGCTCCAACAGAGCTGCCTCCACCTTGAACTGCTCGTCTTCGAAAATCAGTCCGCCATGATGCTCGACGACGTCCAGCCTATAGTTAATGCGCGACTGGCTCAGCTCCAGGGACATATCAATATACTGCTTCAGTCCGGCAGGACCATATACGGTCAACGGAGACGTTCCACCCTGGTACGCCCTGCTGGACAGCAATCCGGGCAGACCGAACAAATGGTCTCCGTGAAGATGTGTAATGAATATTTTCTCAAGCTTGCTCAGCTTCAGCGGCGACCGCAGAATCTGCTGCTGTGTTCCTTCTCCGCAGTCAAACAGCCACATCGTTCTGCGTTCCTCCAGCAGCCGCAACGCTACTGAAGTAACATTTCGCTGCAGAGTGGGAACGCCAGCGTTTGTGCCCAAAAAATAAATGTCCATACTTATTCAACCTTCTTCCTGCTGGGCAGCAAAAAACCTCCGAAGCCCGGAGGATTCTGCCGCCAACCTCTTCTGCTCCCTTGCGGTGCCCGCAAGCCGGGGAAGAGGCCGCTCTCTTTCCGACTTGTCTAAGACCGCCTAGGCTTTATCCACATTAAAATATTGGGCCTGCGGATGGGCAAAGACCATGGCTGAAACGGAAGCTTCCGGCTCCATCATGTACCCCTCCGTCAATTCGACGCCGATATCCTCCGGCTTCATCAGGCGGAAAAGCGGACCCTGATCCTCGAGATCGGGGCATGCCGGATAACCGAACGAGACGCGAATCCCTTGATATCTTGCCCCAAGCCGCTGCTTCATCGTCATATCGGCCGGATCCGGGAAACCCCAGTTGTCCCGCATCATATGATGAATCCGTTCAGCAAGCCCTTCGGCCGTCTCCAGGGCAACCGCCTGCAGTGCATGTGACCGCAAATAATCCCCTTGGTCCTTCCATACTGTGGACAGCTCGCGAATACCATGACCGGCTGTCACGACCAGAAAACCGACGTAATCCATTGTACCTGAACTTACCGGTTTAAGGAAATCCGCAAGGCACAAGTAAGGCTCAACCTGCTGCCGCGGGAATGAGAAACGATGCAGCACCTTACTGACATCCGCGGGATCATAGACCAAAATATCATTTCCTTCCGACTGGGCCGGGAAGAAGCGGTACATCGCATGCGCCTGTATGATCGAATCCTGCACAGCCGCTTTCAGAATCCCGTCCACGGTCTCCTTCAGGCTGACCGCTTTAGGGTCGCCCGACGCCAGCAACTGGTCTACATTACCCTTCAGGCCCAAATGATGCCCCAGCAGCATTTGCATGTTCACATACGGCAGAATGTGCCCGATCGGGTAATTGCGGAGCACGTGCCGCTCCAGATCAGGCGGAATATAGACAGGGACATCCGTTGATATATTGGAGCGTTCAACGCGAGTTAATTTAGGCAACGGTTTCGTCTCGACCGCCGTCTCCGTTTCTTTTTCGTTCTCTGCCTCTTCCACCATCAGCCTGCGTGCTTCAGGATTCATTAATTTATTAGCCAGGTCCAGACCGTCCATAGCGTCTTTAGCGTATAAGACGAGACCGTCGTATTCAGGTCTGATACGATTTTTGGTAAACTTACGGGTTAATGCTGCCCCGCCTACCATGATCGGAGCATCAATCCCCGCCGTCTTCAGGTCCTGGGCTGTAATGATCATCTGCTGTGCCGATTTCACGAGCAGCCCGGACAGACCAATCACATCCGCCTTCTCTTCACGATAGGCTTCAATAATCCGTTCCGGTGGTACCTTTATACCCAGATTAATGATGCGGTAACCGTTATTCGAGAGTATGATTTCGACCAGGTTTTTTCCAATATCGTGAACGTCCCCTTTAACGGTAGCAAGAATGATTTTGCCCTTAACCGAGGTCTCGCTCTTCTCCATAAATTGCTCCAAATGCGCAACGGAGGTCTTCATGACTTCAGCGCTTTGCAGAACCTCAGCAACAATCAATTCATTATTGTTAAACAGGCGCCCGACCTCTTCCATTCCGGCCATCAGCGGACCATTGATGATCGCCAGCGGCGAATACTTGGTTAACGCTTCATCCAAATCAGGAATCAGCCCTTCCTTACTGCCTTCCACCACATAGGTGGCAAGACGCTCTTCAAGGGTCAGGTTCGAGGTCTTCTCCTTTTTCTCCACCTTTTTGTTCCGAAATGCCGCAACGAAGAGCGCCAGTGTCTCATCATTCGTATTGTAAATCAGATCCTCTGCCAGCTTCCGCTCATGTGCAGGAATCGAGGCATAGCGTTCAAGCTTCTCCGTATTTACAATCGCATAGTCCAGACCGGCCTTGGTGCATTCATACAAAAACACCGAATTCAACACCTCACGTCCGGCTTCCGGCAGGCCAAACGAGACATTGCTTATGCCGAGAATCGTGTGTACGCCGGGAAGCGCCTCTTTAATTACACGAATTCCTTCAATAGTCTCCTCAGCAGAGCCAATGTATTGCTCATCACCGGTTCCGACCGGGAACACCAGCGTGTCAAAGATCAGATCCTCGGGAGAAAGACCATACTTATGAACAAGCAGGTCGTAAGACCGTTTGGCTACCTCCAGCTTATCTTGCCTTTTGATGGCCTGACCACGCTCGTCAATCGTGCCGACAACGACTGCGGCTCCGTATTTATGAATCAGCGGTACGACCTGTTCAAATTTTTCTTCCCCATCCTCAAGGTTAATGGAATTAATAATCCCTTTCCCTTGCGTGTATTGCAGTGACAGATCCACAACCGCAGGGTCCGTCGTGTCGATCATTAAAGGCACCTTCACTTTGTTGACGACCAGCTTCAGAAAAGCTTCCATGTCCGAAGTTTCATCCCTGTCGGGGTCCTGAAGGCAAACGTCCACGATATGAGCTCCGTTCTTCACCTGAGCACGGGCGATCTCCGAGGCCTCCTCATATTTGCCTTCAACGATAAGCCGTTTAAACTTGCGTGATCCGAGAACGTTCGTCCGCTCCCCTACCATATAAGGACGGTTGTCCTGCTCAATGTAGACGGTCTCAATCCCCGCAATAGCTGGCGGATGCTGCCCGTGAAGTGGGCGGGGCGGGTACTTGGCCATTTCTTCAGCCATCGCCTGGATATGCTCAGGCGTGGTGCCACAGCAGCCCCCCGCGATATTCAGCCAGCCCTTTTCCGCAAATCCGCCCAGCTTTCTCGCCAGGGATTCCGGTGATTCATGATACTGCCCGTTCTCATCCGGAAGGCCTGCGTTAGGGTAACAACTGACCGCAGCCGACGACATGTCGGACAAGGAGCGGATATGATCCCTCATGAATTCAGGCCCGGTCGCACAGTTCAGCCCGACGGAAATCGGGTGTAGATGCTCCAGTGAAATATAGAAAGACTCAATATTTTGACCGGCAAGAGTTGTGCCCATAGGCTCAATCGTGCCGGAAATCATCAACGGCAGTTCAATGCCGCTTTTGGCAAAGGCCTGCCGAATCCCGATACCGCCTGCTTTTACATTCAGTGTATCCTGTGAAGTTTCAAGCAGCAGCAGATCCACTCCGCCCTCGATGAGGGCTAACGCCTGCTCTTCGTAGCTGTCCACAAGCTCGGCAAAGGTTACACCGCCCGTGACGGACAGCGTTTTTGTGGTGGGTCCCATGGCCCCCACGACAAACCGGGGTTTATCCGGTGTCTGGAAAGCATCTACCGCCGCACGGGCCAGATGGGCCGCAGCGAGATTGATTTCGCGCGCTTTATCTGCAATGTCATATTCAGCAAGGACAACCGAAGTAGCGCCGAACGTATTCGTTTCAATCAGATCAGCCCCCGCTTCCAGGTATTTCTCATGGATCCGTTGAATCACGTCCGGTCTCGTCAGTACCAGCATTTCATTACAGCCTTCGAGCTCCTCACCACCGAAATCCGCTGCGGTAAGATCCTCCTGCTGTATCATCGTTCCCATTGCACCGTCGAGAATAAGTATTCGCTGTTGTATTGCAAGTTGCAAACTTTCTTTCATCGCCCTTGTTCCCCCTCGCAAAACGTTAAATCTTAGTTTAGCAGAAACATTTCTGCTTGAACACATACAAGTATGCACTTACCCCTTAACTAATGAAAATCAGACCTTTTAACAGGGACCATTTATCGCTAGTATATCCCTGTATGTTTCTCCACGTGCACTTCATGTTATAATGAGTAAAAATCTTCACAAATTCACATCGACATGTAAGCCAATATTCGCTATAATTCATAATTAATATAATAATTCCAAGTGGAAAAGAGGGAGAACATGGCTGAGATCGTAATCCGGAATACAAATGAACGCATCACAGGTGAAGAAGCAGTACAGGAGTTTCTTGCCAAACAAGAGGTATTATATGAGAAATGGGACGTAACTAAGCTTCCCGAGGAGCTTAGAGAGAATTTTACACTCAACGATGAACAGAAGGCTCAAGTCCTCAGCACCTTTGACAGTGAAATTAAAGACCTTGCCGCTCGTCGCGGCTATAAAATTTGGGACATCATAACGCTGTCCGAAGCTACCCCGAACCTGGAGGAGCTGCTGGCCAAATTCGAGGATGTGCACACCCATACAGAAGACGAGATTCGGGCGATTGTAGGAGGAAAAGGTATCTTTATCATTAAGGGATCTGACGACCTCGGCTACTTTAATGTAGAATTGTCACCTGGTGATGTGATTTCCGTACCGGAAAACACTCCCCACTTCTTTACCCTGATGGAAAATCAGCAAATTGTGGCTGTTCGTCTCTTTATTGAAGAGAACGGCTGGATCGCCGAGCACTACGATGATCCTTCTTTCGTTAAGGCTTAAAAATAGCTTTTGTGATGAAGGGGGTGCCCCAAAAGTCATGAAAATGGCTTAGGGCAGCCCCTTTTCAATTTTGTTAAACCAGAAGATTGCGATTTCTGGTTGTTCTTGTTAAGTTGGGGGATGCACAACAGCAGCGGAGAGGACGAAGCAATTCCGGAAAAGCGGAGCGTTCACCTTTGGCCCGAAGGGTCAACAGTGATTGTAGGAATGCTTCGTTCTCGAAGCGTCTCACCCACGCACGAAAAGAGTTCCCCGGTCAAGACCTTTGGGGGCACCTTCTTCATTGTTTGTTATATTCGGAAATACGAGAACCCGCCCAGGAGAGAGTTCCTCTCCGGACGGGTTCTGGGCTGCGTTACCGTACGTTTAAGCGATGGATTGAATAACATTCTCCAGCTCGGTAAGATGCTTGATTTCAAAATCCGGATGAATGTTCTCCGTATTAGCCTTGTTATTCCGGTTCACCCATACCGCGTGAACTCCCGCTGAGAGCGCGCCCTTAATGTCTGTTGTCAGCTTGTCCCCAACCATAACTGCCACCTGTGGTTCAATACCAAGCAGTCCCAAAGCATGCTCAAAAATGGACGGGTCCGGCTTGCCTTTTCCGAAGGTACCCGAAATGACGATATGATCAAAATAAGGAATCAATTGGGGAACTCCATCCAGCTTCTCCTGCTGTAACGAGGGGGATCCGTTCGTCAGCAGCAGCAGTTTGTACCTGCCCTTAAGCTCATCAAGCACCTGGAAGGTTTCTTCATATACATATGGACGTGCTCTGCGCTCGTTCCCGAATTGTTCGGCAAGCTTCTCCGCCAGCTCGGGATTGGCGACCCCCAATTTCTCCAATCCTCTTCTCCACGATTCCGTCCTGTACACCGGGGCCAACTGCTCAAGCTTCCGGAATTCAGGCTGCTCTCCGCCGGCAAAGGTCGCCCACAAACCCTCGAAAGGATTAATGCCTATCATTTTGGTAAAAGGAAAGGTCTCATAGGATTCATAAAGCATTCTAGCCTCTGTTCTGACCGCTTCCTCCAGTTTGACCGGATCAACTCCGGTTATATCGGAAGCCGTTTGGCATACCGCCGCAAATGCTTCTTCAACACTGCGTTCATCCCACAGCAGCGTATCATCCAGATCAAACATAACCGCCTGAATCGTCATTCCGCTTGTCCACTCCTTCATCCAATTGGCCTGATGCTGCTACATCCTGTTCCAGCAATTATGATTTGGTCACTTCCGAATGAAAAGGAAGCTGGTTGGCAGCTGCAAACTTCTCCAGCCGTTCCGCGATGGCAACGGTATCATACCGGCCCAATGTTTTGTTGAAAACCCAGTTACCGCCCTTGCCCTGCCTCTCAACAATGACATATCCGGACTGGACCTTGATGCTCTTGATTTGATCTACAGTCATCGAACGCTCTCTTCCGCCTTTCAGCGTATAAAGCCCCGTTTTGCCTACCCTCAGGTATGGACGGCGGATGAAAAATACAACCGCCAGCAAAACATAGAGCCCGAATACCAGCCAATCCATGCCTCTCATGCCTACCTTTGTCCAGAACATAGTCATGACCAGATAGAGGATAGAAAGACCGAGCAGCATAATCGGAACCGTTACATTGCGTCCGTAATATGTATCTCCGGCAGTACCAGTACTGCTACCGATGATCTGCCCTCCCTGTTTTCTGCGCTGCTCGTTGACTTTCTCCATGTTTTTACGAACTTTTCTTTCAAATGAACCGGCCATATTCACATTTCCTTCCTGCTATATAGTGACGACGCTTCAGCCCATCTGCACAAAGCAGACGGGACCAAAGCACCGGCTGTATATCAACGATACGTTAGTTAATGCTTCGGTCCTTTATCATTGTCGGACTCGTCATCCACAAACTCGATTGATTCCAATTGTTGCCGGAAGTTCGCACGTATGTTGCCCAGGTAAATTTCACGAAGCTCAGCTCTTTCCTTCGTTTCCTCCTCGGTAAGGCCTTCTCCTTTTGCTTTACGCGCCAGTTCATTGATTCGCGCCACCAAGCTGTCAATATCCAATCTCGTCCCCTCCAAAATAAGCAAAGATATATACACTTTGACACGTTAAAAAGAGCTTGTCAAGGTTCTCCGCAAGCTCTGCTCCATTCTTCATCCAGTTTTAAAATTCCGGCAGCTGCAGCACCTCTCCCGCCCTGATTTCGGAGCTGTCGAGCCCATTGATTCGAATAATTCCTTCTATATAAATTCTTGTATCGATTTGCTCCGGTTTGTGTGTCTTAGCGATTTCCCACAACGTATCTCCTGGAAGTACAATCAGCTTCTCGCCTGATGCATGAAGATCTGATGGACCTGCAAATACTGTAAGCAAGCCTGCGAAGGAAATCCAAAGCACGACTACGGCAACCAACAAGCGATGCATGCTGATGTATGAACGTCTGTTCGGTACAAGACTCCTTCCATCTGCTTGTTCATCCTGCATGGCAGACTCATTATGTATACTTTGATAGGTGCTGTACTTTAACATGTCAACAACCTCCAAACATTTGTTCTTATACATTTCAAAATCAATATAACACGAACACACGTTTTGTTCAAGATGAACTTAGAACTTATGTTCCCTTTATTTCAGTTTCTGATTTCAGCGGAAAGCTATTTCTTCCCGCAAAATATTTGTCGACTTTCAGAACTTATGTTTGTACGAACGGCAGTTCTATGTTATAATTTTCCCAAACGTTACTAAAATGGGGTTGATGGGTATGTCTAAGATTTCCAGCAGACAGCAGGCAATTTTGGAGTTTATACGTAATGAGGTTCGCTTAAAGGGATATCCTCCCTCTGTAAGAGAGATTGGGGAAGCGGTCGGACTTGCGTCCAGTTCGACTGTCCATGGACATCTTGACCGACTTGAGAAGAAAGGGCTCATCCGCCGTGATCCTACCAAGCCCCGGGCAATCGAACTGCTTGGCCAGGAAGATTCGGATCAGGGGCATACGTTTAACTACACCGTGACCCGCGTTCCGGTAGTCGGTAAGGTAACAGCAGGTATCCCGATCACAGCCACGGAGAACATCGAGGATTATTTTCCATTGCCGCAGCAATTTGTAGGTGACGACAAGATGTTTATGCTGAATGTTGTCGGTGACAGTATGATTGAGGCCGGCATTTCCAACGGGGACTACGTCATTGTGAGACAGCAGCAAACGGCGAATAATGGAGATATTGTGGTCGCGATGACCGAGGATGACGAAGCTACTGTGAAGACCTTCTACAAAGAGAAAGATCATGTCCGGCTTCAACCCGAGAATCCAAAATATGAGCCGCTTCGTTTGACCAGAGTCAGCATTTTGGGCAAGGTTGTCGGTTTGTTTAGAGATTTTCACTAATCATGCTGCACAGAAGAACACCCCTGCATGTTGTGATGTACAACATGCAGGGGTCAGGTTGTTGACAAAGCCCTGTTTTTTGGGGCTCGTTTGGATAATGAAATGAATTCCTGAAGTATTGAGCATTATGAAAACAAGAAGATCGCCCTATCCGGCCAGCTTGGCCAGGTGGTTGGCGATC
>NZ_JAPCKK010000031.1:323325-325989 GCF_030705605.1 Paenibacillus zeirhizosphaerae | reverse complement strand
GAATGCCGAAACTGTCACTATCGTTCGAACGATGATCGAATCGGCGCTATGAATCTGTACCGCAAAGGAATCGAGTACATCGGTACAGGTACAACAGGAGTATAACTCTTGTTGTAGGGGCGAGGTCGACCGTCCTGATGTTCCAACACGCTAAGGTAGGAGCACGATAAGGTGCGTTTGCACTACCGGTTAGGAATAAGTCTAAAAGGCTTGTGCGAAACACAAGCACTGTCTACGAAGCAGGCAGAGACAAGCTCGTGGCTTTAGCCATGAGTTGTTGACCGCAAAGCAAATAAAAGAGTCCACCGAGTGTCCCGCTGATCGGTACTTTGCCGATGCTGCCACGCAAGTAAGATATAGCGTGAAAACACGATCGTTGTATGGCTGATGAGCAAATCGTAGGAGCGGCCTTGAAATTCTTTCTGCAGGCGCAGTATTACGGATCCGATCAGTCGAAAGGATGGCGAGCCATTCCTTCTTTTGGGAGCGATGGCGGAATGAACACCACCGTGACTGGAATCCCAGGCTCCAGTTCCGTATGGATTTGACACAAAATATGGCGATTTGAGCTTTCGAGCGGATAAGCGGCGGCGTACAGTTTCTTCAAGCGGGCGAGGAGTTCTACGGCTTTGCTGCGATTCCGTTCGAACATGTCATCGTCTAAAGAGTGCAGCTTCCTGTTGAAGACTTTAGGCTGCCCGGCTTATAAAATGGAACAGTATTGGGAAGTGATCGTCTTCCAAATGGATACAAATAGCAGAGCCACGCTTTGGCCAACGAAAAATGGAGAACGTCTCCTTGCGGATCTTCAGTGATAAATTGGTGAAAGAAAGTGTTTGAAAAATACTTGACTAATCGGTCTGAAATGAATATACTGAGTTCAGTAGGGAGGTGCAAGAAGAGGGTCAAACAAAATATTGCCTAGGTGGTAAAATTTTTTTGTTTATATAAGACCGAATGGTCAAAATAATTTGTGGAGGTTGATTAGATAATGTCTAAATTTACACCGAAATTATCGGTGCTCGATCTTTCGCCGATATTGGCGGGCGGATCAGCCCAACATGCATATCACCGTACCTTGGATCTTGCTCGTCACGCCGAGAAGCTCGGCTATCAGAGGATCTGGCTCGCTGAACACCACAACATGCCGGGAATTGCAAGTTCGGCTACATCACTACTTATTGGATATGTGGCATCTGGTACCGAGAAGATTCGAGTAGGTTCTGGAGGGGTTATGCTGCCGAATCATGCGCCGCTTATAATAGCTGAACAATTCGGCACGCTGGAGTCTATTTATCCTGGGCGCATTGATCTGGGCTTAGGCAGAGCTTCCGGTACCGATATGCGCGCGACCCGCGCTCTCCGGAGAACACTGGGGACGAGTGGAGCGGATTTCCCTAATCTGTTAAGCGAGCTGCGTGCATATCTCGATCGGTCTTCCGAGACAAATCATTTGGGAGTTCGTGCGATTCCAGGTGAAGGACTAAATATCCCTATGTGGCTCCTGGGTTCAAGCGATGTCAGCGCACAGTTAGCGGGAAGCCTTGGTATGCCCTTTGCTTTCGCCAGCCATTTTGCCCCAGATCAATTGCTCAGCGCGCTGGATGTGTATCGGAGTTCTTTCATTCCATCGAAAGAGCTGAAAGAGCCTTATGTCATGGTGGGATTGACAGTTATGGTGGCAGACAACATGGAAGAAGCGCAATTCCTTTCTACGTCGGATGCACAGCAAGTGTTGAGCCTCCTTCGCGGCCGTCCAGATGAACTTCAACCCCCGGTTGAAAATATGGATACGTTATGGAATCCGCAGGAGAAGGCGCTCATCTCCAAACAGCTGGATTTTGGCATCATCGGCGACCGCTCGACGATTAGAGAGAAGTTGTCCGCCATTTATGAAGCGACGAAAGCGAATGAATTCATCGTAACAACTCATATTTATGATCATCAAGCCCGCTTACGATCCTATGAAATTTTGGCTGAGACGGTGAAAGAAATGTGGCCTAATCGTAACATTGAGTAAGCTTAGGGAGGGATTGAAGAGGTAGAAAAGTTTCTCAAAAATAATTCTTGACTGAATGATCTGAAAATGCTATGATAATTCCAGATCGAACAGTCAATAATATGGAGGGAGGGATAAGCAAGCATAAACAAGAAACTAACGCAAGAATCCATACGAGAGCAAGCGCAAGAAACATTCTGGTATCTTCTGAAGTATTTGTCCGGCCGCAACATCGAGGTATGGATCGAACTGTGGCAGGAAGACGGAGTACTTGAACTGCCATACGGACCTGTAGGCCACGCAGAGAAGAATTCAGGGAAGTCCGAGCTGTACGCCTATATGAAGAATTTTCCGAAATTCAGACATACATCAGCGTTGTAGAGACGAAGAACGGGTTGGTCACGCGCTGTAGGGATTTCTGGTACAATTACAGCTCTCCTTTACTACGACCTTCAATCAGGTGAAAGTATTAAACGGATATTTTTTTCAAAATTTCGGACTGAATGATCTATAAAATAAAAATATAAACGGAGGAATCAACAATGACAAACCAAATGACGCAAGAGGCTGTAAGAGAAAGAGCGCAGGAGGCATTCCGCAACCATCTGAAGCATTTGTCGGGCGGAGATATTAAGGCATGGGTGGAGCTGTGGGAAGAGAACGGC
>NZ_JAPCKK010000031.1:0-323225 GCF_030705605.1 Paenibacillus zeirhizosphaerae | reverse complement strand
TCCATCTGACGGTTGATCCAGAGCTCGTCATTGCAGAATTTAAGTCGGTTGGCAAACACAAGGAAACCGGCAAGCCTTATAACCAAACGTACATCAGTGTCGTGGAAACGAAGGATGGAAAAATCACGCGTTACCGTGATTTCTGGAATCCGCTTGTGGCCGCCGAGTCGATCGGCAGCTTGAACGATGTGGTGCGCTTCTCGGAGTAAGAATCGCGACCGAAGCCTAATTTTTTGACCAAACCAGACCGAAAGGTCTAAAAAAATAACATATAAACGGAGGAAGAACCAATGACAAACCAAACAACAAACCAAATGACGCAAGAGGCTGTAAGAGAAAGAGCGCAGGAGGCATTCCGCAATCATCTGAAGCATTTGTCCGGTGGAGACATTAAGGCATGGGTGGAGCTGTGGGAAGAGAACGGCGTACTGGAGTTCCCGTACGGACCAGCCGGATTCCCGGATAAGAAGGAAGGCAAAGCGGAGCTCTACGACTACATGCAGAACTTCCCGAAGCATTTCGACGTCCAGTTCACCGAGCTTGAATTCCATCTGACGGTTGATCCAGAGCTCGTCATTGCAGAATTCAAGTCGGTTGGCAAACACAAGGAAACCGGCAAGCCTTATAACCAAACGTACATCAGTGTCGTGGAAACAAAGGATGGAAAGATCACACGTTACCGTGATTTCTGGAATCCGCTTGTGGCCGCCGAGTCGATCGGCAGCTTGAACGATGTGGTGCGCTTCTCGGAGTAACTTGCGGGAGGATGCTTTTCATCCCAGCCCAATGTCCGTCACTCACCTATGCTTGGTTCAACGTTCTATAAACGTTAGCGTAGAGGGGAGAGGAGGGGATTCACTCGGCTAGAAGCAAGGAATTTGATACGAACCTTGTACTGCATAAAGCGATGGAGGTGTTCGGGCACTATGGCTATGAAGGCACCTCCATGCAACTGCTTCTGGGCGGCTTGGGCATTGCCCGCCAAAGCTTATATGATACGTATGGGAACAAGCGGGACCTCTTTTTGAAGGCGGTCAAACATTACGTGGACGAGAAGTCTTCAGATGTTGTCACTTATTTGGCGGTGATGGTGCCTGTGAAGCAGGCAATTACCGATATATTCGACGTGGTTGGGGAGACGCTCCGCGACGAACAGCGACGCAAGGAATGCTTTATTCTTTCCAGCGCAATCGACCGAATTCCTCATGATCCAGAAATCGCCGAGCTGTTCGCGCAGGACAAAGTCCGACTGGAGGAGGCACTTTACGAGGCGTTGGTACGAGGCCAGGAGCAGGGCGAATTTAGCATAAGTAGGGATATGCGTGCGCTGGCAAGGTATTTGTACTATGCCCGGTATGGACTGACACAAGCAGCCAAATTGACGGAAGATCCGCTTGTTATCGAGCAAATCACAACGGTAACTTTATCTGTGGTGGAACAAGAATGAAGCGACGCAAGGTGCTACATTCCTTTTGTTGAAACTAGATCGAATGGTCAAAATAAAATGGGCGCAGACGCTTGTGTCTGCATGAGAAGGGGAATCGAACATGAACGCATCAAAATACAAAGGCTTGGCGTTATTCATCCTAGCAGTTTCACAACTGGTGATGGCGCTGGATTATACAATCATATTCGTAGCCATGCCGTCGCTAGGCAATGAGCTCGGCTTCTCGGCGAATAATCTGCAGTGGGTTGTCAGCGCATATTCGCTTGCCTTCGGGGGCTTCCTCCTTATCGGCGGTCGGTTATCTGATCTGCTGGGGAGACGACGCATGTTTATGATCGCCATGGGGCTCTTCGGACTGGGTTCGCTCTTGGGCGGCTTGGCAGAATCGCAGCTTATGCTCATCGCAGCCAGAGGGCTGCAAGGTCTAGGCGGAGCGCTATTATCACCGGCAACGCTGTCGCTTATCATGTCGAACTTCAATGAAGGGCCTGAACGTAACCGGGCGATGGGCATCTGGGCATCGATGGGCGGCGTCGGCATGTCGCTTGGCCTGCTGCTAGGCGGGGTACTCACCAGTTATGTTGGATGGGAATCGACCTTTTTGGTGAACGTACCGATCGCACTCGCAGTTATTATTCTCGCACCATTCGTACTTACCGAGAGCAAGGTTACCGCTGGAACCAAGCATTATGATGCTGCCGGTACAATATCGGTAACCGCAGGTCTGCTGCTCGTTGTCTACTACCTGATCCAAGCGCCAGTCGAAGGCTGGGCCAGCGCATCGACACTTCCTTTTGTTCTGATTGGCGCCCTGCTGCTGCTTGCTTTCGCGGCTATTGAGAAACGAACCAAAGAGCCGCTGATTTCCTTCCGCATGTTTAAGAATCGCAACCTGACGGGAGCGTCACTTACGGCGTTTTTATTCTCGGCTTCATTCGGCTCGTTGTATTATTTCTTGACGTTGTATACACAGGGCGTCTTGCATTATTCCGCTATACAATCGGGGCTTAGCTTCCTACCACTGACACTGAGCGCCTTCGTCGGCGCCAAGCTGATTAACAAGATGCTGACCAAAGTTGGCGTGGCAGGTACGATCGCGACAGGGATGGGGCTTGGAGTTGTAGGGTTCCTGCTGCTGACGGGATTGTCTGAGACGGGGTCAGCTTGGGGGATTATTCCGGGCACCGTGATTATCGGCATCGGTCAGGCGCTTGTCTTTACGACGATGTTTATCGCGGGCAGTGCAGGCATTGAGCCGAAGGAGCAGGGCGTTGCTTCCGCGCTGATCTCGACAGGTCAACAAATTGGCGGGGCGATCGGCTTGGCGGTTATTATGGCGATTATTTCAGCTAGCCTGGGAACGGGCTCAACACTTGAGCATATGCAGCCGGCTGATCTGAATTCTGCGATTCATACCGCATTCCTGATCTCCGCAGCGACTACGACACTCGGCATTCTAGTGGCCTTCCTGGCGCTCAAGCAGCCGAAGCCGTCGAAGCTCGATGACATCAAAGTAACTGCAGCTCATTGATAAGACGCTATTACGGCTCTGATCCCCGTCCCCCCTATTCTTGACTGAACGTTCTAAAATCGTTATCATAGAGGAGAAGAAAGGAGGTTATCCGTATGGCAAGAAGCAAGGAATTCGATACGAATCTCGTGTTGCATAAAGCAATGGAGGTGTTCGGACACTATGGCTATGAAGGCACCTCCTTGCAACTGCTGCTCGAAGGTCTGGGCATCGCTCGCCAAAGCTTGTATGATACGTATGGTACCAAACGGGACCTTTTCTTGAAGGCGGTCAAACATTACGTGGATGAGAAGTCCTCAGCAGTTGTCGCATACTTGGCGGAGACGTCATCCGTGAAGAAAGCTATCGCTAAAATATTTGCCGTGATCGGGGAGACGTTAAGAGACGAGCAGCGCCGTAAGGAGTGCTTTATTCTCTACAGCGCGATCGACCAGATCCCTCATGATCCTGAGATTGCCGAACTGTTCGAGCAGGATAAACGACGGCTGGAGCAGGCGCTATATGAGGCGTTGGTACGCGGTCAGCAGCAAGGTGAATTTAGCGCGAACCGAGATATGCGTGCGCTGGCGCGGTATCTGTACCATTCGCGGTATGGGCTGACGCAAGTGGCCAAATTGACAAACGATCCGCTCGTCATGGAGCAAATTACAACCGTCACGTTGTCCGTGCTGGAACAAGAATGAAGCGTCGCAAGGTGCTTCATTTCTTTTTATTCTAATTAGATCGAATGGTCAGATAGTAGGGGCACAGGGAACCGACTCTAATATCTGCTTCATTAAGCTAACGGGCAGTTGGACAATTTGTTCACGCACGCACCGCTCATTGGCGAAGTCGTCGGCTCTGATTCAGCGTCAACTCCAGCAGTGGATCTCTGTTTTACCCAGTTATCTATTCCTTTCCACACACTGCTAAGCATTCACAACGTTGTAGACACTTCAAATTATTATAGAACCATTATTGAACTGCTGATGTGTTTGAAGTTCAAATAACGGGAGTCGTTACTTACAAGGAGGGCTGCTCTTAAGCAGTCCTCTTTGTAGTTTCGTCCGATTGGTTTATATGAGGGGATTATTCCTGGTTTTTCTTGCGGTGGTAGTGCTGATTTACTTTGACGCGATTCCCGCACGTGTCCATGCTGCACCAGCGGCGCTGCTGATTGCGGCTGCTATCGTAGAAGAACAGGATGCAGGCATGATTCTCACACTTCTTGAGATTAGCCAGTTTGAATGTCGTGAAGAAGAGGCAGGCCTCTTCCAGGAACAAGGCGGGCAGTTGCGTGATCTCGTAGTTTCTGACAGTGGTGAATGGACGTTCCTGATCGCCTGTCTCGATTTGATAATAACTGCGGTAACGCGCCAACTCTTGATTGAGAAAAGTGACGATCGAGGCCGGAATGGATTGTTCCTGAATGATTTGGGTAAATGCCTGTTCAATCCGGCTGCGAATGATCAGGATCTTTTGAATGATGGTGTCCTGCTCGTCAGGGGTAAGCTCCTCTTGATCACTTATCACCCATTTCCGTCTGTCGGCCTGCTCCAGCCAGCTCATCAGATGATCCCAAGACTCGATGAGCTCTGTCCGGATTCCTTTGACATTCTTGCGGGTGTTCACAAAATCAGTTGTAAAGTGATTGCCTATAAAAACAAATGCGGGCTTATCTATGGTTGATCCAACTCCTTCTCTATGCTCCTGTTTTAATTCTAACCGCTAAATCGGCTGTTTACAAGTTATATAATATTGTGTATTGTAATGCCTGTAAGATACTTTTGATGGTTAGGGGATATGGAAAATGAGATTGGGACACATTGGTTTGAATGTATCGGAAATAGAAAGATCGGTTCGATTCTATACGGAGCTATTGGGCTTTACACTGCGGAATCTATCGGAGGAACCCGGAAGAAAATTTGCACTGCTTGGCGATGATCAGAAGAATCTGGTCACCTTATGGCAGCAAAGTGAAGGACGCTTCTCCCCACGGCAGCCGGGTCTGCATCATCTGGCCTTTGAAGTGGATTCGGTTGATACCATTAAAGGATATGAGGAAAAATTGAGAGCGAACGGAGTTCCCTTCATCTATGATGGGATGGTTGCTCATACGGAGGGCGGAGACTCCGGTGGGATCTTCTTCGAAGATCCGGACGGGATTCGGTTGGAGATTTATGCGCTGCAGGGTGTGGGCTGCCACGCGCACACGGCGACGGAAGGGAAAGCTTGCGGTTTCTTCTGATGAACTATCATCCGGGCGAAATTCAGGTTCAGGAACGGGCGGGTGTAAGGGACATCGCAGCACGCAAAAATAGCATTTACAGTGAGATTCCGCTAGCGGCGAAGACGTTCCTCGAAAGCCAGCCTTTTCTGATACTTGGCGCAGCAGATGACGACGGGGCAGTTTGGGCTTCCGTATGGTTCGGAACCCCCGGATTCATCAAGGTAGAAGACTCTCAGCATGCCATGATTAGCGGTTTTCCTGATTCCCAGGACCCCATCTCACTCTGCCTGACCCCCTCCAATCCGATCGCAGCCATTGCAATCGACTTCGCCACCCGGCGCCGCATGCGCTTGAATGGCCGAATTGGGGAGATCCAACCGAACGGGTTTCAATTTAGGGCAGAGCAAGTCTACTCCAATTGTCCGAAGTACATCCAAGCGCGTGAATGGACCCTAAAAGAAGGACCGAGCATTGAACCGGCAGCTCAGGCACTGGAGACGCTCTCTGAAGAAGTGGTGACCTTGGTGAATAAAGCGGATACCTTCTTCATTGCAACTCAGCATCTTCAGTATGGTACGGATGTATCCCACCGCGGGGGTATGCCGGGATTCGTAAGAGCCGAGGATGACCGGACGTTGGTGTTTCCGGATTACAGCGGCAATGCGATGTTTAATACGCTTGGGAATGCAGTCTGTTACCCGCAGGCAGGGCTGTTATTCATGGATTTTGACTCGGGCAGCCTTATTCAATTGACGGGAACGGTCGAGATTCTATGGGATGTGACTCCATTCGCCCACTGGTTCCAGGGTGCCCAGCGGATCATCCGATTTCATCTGGAACGGGGAATTATTACGAGTCATGCGATGCCTCTAAGCTGGAGTACCGTACAGTACTCCCCTGCTAATCCGAGCGTAGTTGTGGAGTCCTAGTTCGAGGGCATGTGCTACCTCAGGGCCGACAAGCCGAAAGTTATGCCGACCGTAAGAATCAATAAACCGCCTTTTCAATTAAGGCGGTTTTCTTATGGTAAAATATCAATATTAGAATTCAACAAAGTCATGAAAATTGGGTTCTGGACTTAGATTATCCGAGGTTGCAGGCATTAATGGATTTAGAAACTCAACTTTCGCAGCATGAAATCAGAAAACAGGCCTTGATGTAACTGGGCAAAACGGAGATTCACTGCTGGAGTTGCCTCTGAATCAGCAGACAGCTTTTTTCTAGCTTTCTTAGAAGAAGGGGATTCGTCCCGCTCAGAGTCTGGCATCCAGAGTGAGACGGGTGTCTATAGGATATGGTGTTATGGTGTTATGGTGTTATGGTGTATGGTGTTTGGTGTCCGTTACCTGATGCCTGTTGTCTGTTGTCTCTCCATACAGCTTTGCATGATTATCCCTTTTGCTCAGACTCTCAGTCCGTTTCACATCACCTAAACGCTCTGCTTTCTTCTAAGATCGTCTCATCTCGAACCGATCTGTTTCTCCATAAGGTACGATCAAAAAAATAATAGACCCATTTGATTATCCCGAATAGCGTAACAACAGGCATTTTCGTGTCTCACTTCGTATATTTTCGGTTCCCGGTTTTCTATTTTTCTTTACCTGATCCAACGGGATAATCATGCAAAGCTCCCGGGCAGCGAGTTCACATGCCTTTCCACAGTCAACGGGCGGCTTGACTGTCAAGCACTTAACTCAACTTTCGCAGCATGAAATTGGCAAACTGGCAAGGAAGGGATTCGAATTCCTCAGAACCCAGTAGCTACAAAGGCTTAATTGGATTTGTGCTCTGCGAAAGTTGAGTTAGAAAGTTATCTTCAGATCAGAGAAACAAAATATGTGTCTGAAAAACACGAAAACTATTTATTCATAGCAGCTCCTGCAGGCCGTAAAGGAAAAAGCCGGCGTTTGACACAACGATCAATCGAAAAACTCGTTGAAAAGTATAACGATGTACCCAGGTTAAAGAATCAGTTAGGCCATTCGTCGATACAAACGACAATGATATACACACACCTAACTGATGAAGAGATACGTAATGCAGTTTTGTACATATGTCTGTATCGTAAGAAAACCGCCCCATTTACGGGACGGCTGGTTGTTAATGCTCAACTTTAAAAACAGCAATAGACTCAAAATACAAATATTTCATTTCGTCTTCTTGATTTTCTTTAGACATCTCCTTGAACCATTCTTCATTTCTCATCTCTTCCGTGAAGATACTTGACCTCCATAAAGTCAAACCCAATTCAGGGAAAGCATACGTATATCCCAATTCAGAATGGCTTCTGTCGTATGGAGAAATCTTGTCCAATAATGCGACCAAATCATCGGCTTTTGTATTAAATAGATCGATGCCATTGTACTGACAATTATATTCATCTTTTGTACCATAACCAATTTGAATATAATTCACAAGACCATCCTCATCATATTCATTCTTATACCAAACGTCGTCGGACAGTCTTTCCGCATCGGCTCTATTCATGCCTAACTCAACTTTTCCAATTGACTTGCCGGGAATGATGTCTAAAATTTTCAAGCCCTATTCTCCTTTTATGCCAAAGTCTTTCTCGGTAAGCAGGATTGCCTGATGGTCCTTCTGGGTCATCCGAATAGCAGGTGCAGTATTAGCATTGTAACCATTGTAACCTGTAGCAGTTAATGCATTTTTGGATACAAAGTGATGTCTTTCTCCGCCAGCGGCTGTAATTTGATTAAAACGTCCCGCTACGAAATTGAATCGAAGGTTCTTTCACAAAACAAATTCCAAAATAACCCTTGTATTATGGTACTGAATACGGTACTATGTGTATAGGAGGTGAGACATGGCTAGGATAGATAAATTGGTCCAGAACTGATAACCATCAAAAAGGAATAACCACTCAAGGCGGTGTACGTCAAAGACGTACTGGACCGGATTGGGGAGTGACTGCTCCCCTTTCCTTATCCTTCATTATATCCTAGCTGACAATGATGGAAAACAAGGATTTAGCGTATTATATGGCTCTCCCGTACACCATTCAAATAAGAGAAATGAACGACGAGAGCGGGCATTACTTCTATGTCACTGTGGCGGAGCTGGACGGCTGCCAAAGTCATGGGGATACCATTGAGGAAGCGTATGAGAGTATCAGGGAAGCTATGGAAGGGTATCTGTCGGTGAAACTTGAATTTGGCGATCCGATTCCCGAGCCAGCCGGTTCAGAGGAGTACAGCGGCAAGTTTAACCTGCGGGTACCTAAGACGCTGCACCGGCAACTGGTCGAGCGGGCCGCTGCCGAGAATGTATCTCTAAATCAATACTGTCTGTATAAATTGAGCCGCTAAAATGCGGCTTTTTTGTTGCGACGCGTACAGGCCAAAGGAAAACAGTTAACCGGCGGAAACATCGTAACAGACCCGGTCCGAAACCTTTTTCGGGGTTCAATTCCCAGGCGCGTCATTATGGCAATGTGGAAATCAGGCGTGAGTGACACACACGTGATTGGAGCGCGTCACTTCCCGCCTCACTTTATTTGTTGAGGCTGTTTGCAACTGTTCCCATTCGGTCTGGCAATGTTTCGAACGCATCATAGAGGCCTTTGCCCACCATAACAATGAACGCAATAACGAATACTAATAAGAAAATATTCTTTGCAACTTCTTTTGATATTTCCATCGAAGGTTTATCTCCTTTCCTTCATATGTTTCCAGAATAAACCTTTCAGCGGGGAATATCAAAAAGTGAGTATTTGCAAGATTAATAGGGTTTCTGTTAGGCAATTGGCGAATTGTTGATTAAACTGTCTTTGACTCCAATTTCGGCAGCTCGGTAAAATGGTCTTGTTCTTCTTCTATAGTTACAAAGTACGTATGCTTTTTAAAGCAAAGAGCGCAGCGTTTTTGCTGCGGAAGGTACGGACGCCAGATTTGAAGCGGATCATACCGTGCAATAACACGAAAAGATAATACATATCAGCCAGAGTCGTTCCTTTGCGGATCGGCTTTTTTGTCGTTTGGGGGATTTTATGAAAAAGAAAAAGCAGCAGCAGCCTTATAAAGGACCACCAAAGCAGCCGAGTAAATGTAAAGGCTGTGTATGGGGCAGATGGGACGGGGTTAAGCAATTTTGTTCTCGACCAACTTGTACAAAAGAGGTAAAATATCCCTGATATAGAGGAGGTGGAAACCAACATGGATAATGACACAAAACAAAGAATGACTGAATGGCGTGATTCTATCAAAGCGGAACTTGATTCTTCTTCCAAACTGTTGAATTCAAAGCAATCTGAATTTGATTTTATTACTAAGCAACTAATGATTATAGATGAATCAGCTAAAGAGTTGCCGCATGCAGGAGAGAAACGGAGTTACTTAACGCAATATTTTAAAGAGGAAGAGCTTATCAAGAAGCTTGACGTCCTCGAAAAGGAAATTGCTGAGTTGCATGAAGAAAACAAGAACAAAGTTACTTCTTTGAATACTGTAATAAAAGTTATTGACAGTTATATTTCTTAAAGCATCCTTCGGGGTGCTTTTTCTTTTGCCTGTACAAGCGTGTCGTGTTGTGTCGACCGAATACCAGACGAAGGGCTGAAAACGGCTGAGAGGGCCACAGCATTCGTCTGCTGACGTGTTCCGGCCATGCCCGCATATAGAAAACCAACTCAACATAAATTCGGATTTGTCTACTTGAAAAAACAGAGTATGATTAAGTCAGGGGGTGAGAACATTGTCTATAGCAAAAAAAGTATCAGATTCATTTAGACAGTATGAGATATTGGCGCAAAATATCGACGAATATTTTATAAAAGTAGTTGGTGAATTGCAGGAGGAAGGATTAACAGTAGCTTATGAGTTTCTAGGCCTTCATCCGATGAAATGGAAGATAATAATTAATGGAAAAGAAGAAATCTTTAGTGAAAATGATCTGCCGATTCATAAAAGCATGGGCTATGGAGAGGCGATTGATAGGTGGGTCGTAGAAAAATTTACTAAGCTTACATGAGCGTCCTTGCGGGCGCTTTTTCTTTTGGAGGTATTTGAAATGAACATCAGAGTGATACCAATAGATCAAATCAACGCAGCAGCCTACAACCCGCGCATCGACTTACAGCCGGGAGACCCCGAATACCAGAAGCTGAAGCGCAGCATTGAATCCTTTGGCTATATCGATCCGATTGTCTGGAACGAGCGAACCGGCAACATGGTCGGCGGGCATCAGCGGTATAAGATAATGGTCAATGAGCAGGGCTGTACAGAGTTGGCCGTATCCGTGGTTGACCTGGACGACAAGCAGGAACGGCTTTTGAATATCGCATTGAATAAAGTGTCTGGCCGCTGGGACGATGAAGCATTGGCGAAGCTGCTGAGCGAGCTGCAGGAGGCGGGGGCGGACTTGGAACTGTCCGGCTTTGATCTGGATGAATCCGATGAACTCGACACCATACCGCTAATTGATCGTTTCATTGTCCCGCCTTTCAGTGTACTTGATACCCGGCAAAGCTACTGGCAGGATCGTAAGCGGCAGTGGCTGCAATTAGGGATATAAAGTGAGGAGGGGCGCGGCGAGTCTCTTTTATACAACATGGGTGGGCAATCGGAATTTATGCGTGCTGCTATGGAAGCGGTAGGCGGAGGGACCAGCATATTCGACCCGGTTCTGTGCGAGATTATATTATGTACCGCTGGTTCTGCCCGAAGGGCGGTAAGGTTCTTGATCCGTTTTCTGGCGGTTCCGTGCGCGGCATAGTGGCCGAATACCTTGGCTACTCTTATACGGGGATTGACTTACGGCAGGAACAGGTTACTGAGAATGCAGAACAGGCGCAGCTCCTTTATGAAAAAGGAGCTATTGATCGTTCCCCGGGATGGATACAAGGTGATTCGAGGCAGATAGGTGACCTGGCTGCACACGTAGAAGCCGACTTTGTATTTTCCTGCCTGTCTTACGCCGATCTGGGGGTGTACAGTGATGCTCCTGCGGACATTTCAAACATGGATTATGCAGACTTTTTGACCGCATACCGGGAAATTATTATACAGGCTTTTCGGGACGGGGAGGTTGAAATTAAGACCGTGGATGACCTGAAAAAGCTCATTGAAATTGATATTGCGTTACAAAAAGATGAGATAGGATTTTGAATATTTTAACATAAAATTTACATAAAAAAGGAAGGGAATGGAGTGAATTTGCAGAATATTGTGTTGTACTATAAAAAAAGGAGGCTAAGTAAGTATGTTGTTCACGAAAAAGAAGATTGGAGCAGTTCTGTTGTCTGCAAGTCTAATCATGTCTTTTACAACAAGTGTCTTTGCTGAAGAATTAGGTGAAGTGAGCGAGGGAACAAGTACTACGAGCATTTCCGAACAAGAACTTCAAAATGTTAAGGCTAACTTTGCGGAAATGGGAATTGATGAAGAGACCCAAAGTAAGTTAATTGAAAAATTAATACGTGGTGGACTCATTGACTCTCTTAATCCGGAAAAGCAAAGTTTAGGTGTAACAAGTACAACATTTAATAGTTTATCTAGCAGTTCTGAGGAGAGCAAGGCATTAGCAGGCTACACTGCTCGAACCGTATACCCGGACGGATCAGTTCGGATTCAATCTGTAACGCCAGGGCCAGGTTCTGCTTGTGGTAGTGGTTACTGCAACATCGTTGATGCTAAAGTTGAAGACGGTAATGGTGTCGTAACAGCTAGTTTCTTAGCTGATTATTCTATCGTTAACCAAGGCTATGACTCTATTACAAGAGTGTCCACTCCTCAGGTCAAAACACATTTCGGGGGATTTAACCAGTTAAAAGGCCCTACCATTGCAAGGGCAAAAGAGACATCTAATCAATCTGCACGGGCACAGATGAGTTGGGTTTATAATCCTGCTGCAGGAAGTGCTACACAGTATCTCTTTCTTGACGTGCAAAACGATTCTGCAAAGTCGAGATTTGACACTTAAAAATATATATTTATGGTGTTAGAACTGTCTTATATACGTATAATGTAGCTAAGGCGGTGATCGACTTATGAAAAACCATTATTGGTCAATAAAAAATAAAGTAGTAATTATCTTTGGGATAGTGGCAGTTACAGCTTTTGCATATTTGGTCCTTGGAATTTATGGAATGAATGCAAATTAAGTAGCACTTTTTTAAAAGGACGGTCAGTGGAATCGAAAATCAAAAAAACGGACCGGGCAGAGTATTCATCCTTGCCCGGTCCGTTTACTTTTTCATCCATTTCTGCTTCTTCATCAGATTCGGAAACATTTCAATTTCTTGGAGAATTTTTTTCACCTGTCTACTATATGGGCAGCCAAGAAGATTGCGATCCGGTTGTTCTTGTTAAGTTGGGGGATGCGCAGAAGCAGCGGAGAGAACGAAGCAATTCCGGAAAAGCGGAGCGGTCCCCTTTGGCCCGAAGGGTCAACAGGGATTGTAGGAATGCTTCGTTCTCGGAGCGTCTCCCCACGCACGAAAAGAGTGCCCCCCATGAGGCCGCCGCATCTCCACGTAGCAGCCTCTAACAACCAGAAAGTGTGCAGCCACTACTAGCGATTAGATGAAGGTTGATTCATGTTGACCATAAGAGAAGTTACTGAATTGACAGGAATGCCGATTGCTCGACGATTTCGGAACGAAAAATGATGATGCTCCATCATAAAAAAGAAATTGAGAACAGCATAAAAATTTGACTTAAGCCTGTTCTGTTGCCTCCGATTGGAATAGGCTGTGTTTCAAATCCTCCGAAAAAAGGTATGTGTAAATCAGACTTTCTTACATATGCATATAAACTGGGGGCTCTTTTGCTACACATACACAAGATAGGAGGAGTGAGTATGCCGAAACCATGGCCGCATCCAAAAAGTACATACGAAGGGCAGCAGCAGGCAGCTCGGAAGAGGTACGAGGCCAGAAGTGAGGAGCGGGAGAAGGCGGCCATCCGCATGCGGTCAAGCAATCCCGTGGAAGCCGCTACAGCGGACAAGATTGCTGTTCGGGAGGCTGCCATTGACCCGAGGGACGGATTAGGGCTGGAGCGGGTGATCGGCAATAATGATCTGTTCCCGGTCTCCTACCTGGAGGCGGGCATGCAGGCGGCCAAATCCGTCTGCCGGATCGAGGTCAGGGATCATATCGGCAGAGTGATCGGTTACGGCACAGGCTTCCTAGTGTCTCCGTCGCTGCTGCTTACCAATAACCACGTGTTGCCTCGGGAGGAGGATACGCTGTACAGTGCGGTCCAATTTAACTACGAGCTGGACATGAATTTCAAGGAACGTCAGATGAAGAGCTTCAATTGTGCTCCCAAGCGGCTGTTCCTGACCGATGCGGAGCTGGATTTCACCCTGGTGGCCGTAGACGAAGAGGCATCAGACGGCACACGGCTGAGTGATTTCGGATATTTGAAGCTGTACAGCGAGCCCGGTAAAATTCTGGAGGGTGAATATGTCTCGATTATCCAGCACCCGCAAGGCGCGCCGAAAATGGTGGCCATTCGCGAAAACCGCGTGACCGACATGCTGGAGCATTTTATCCATTACTCCACAGATACCCGGGCCGGTTCATCCGGTGCGCCTGTTTTTAATGACCAGTGGATGGTAGCTGCCCTTCATCATGCGGGTGTGCCCGATCCGAATGACAGCGCCGCGTTCATTGCGAATGAAGGAGTGCGCATCAGCAGTATTTTGCAGGCGATTGAACGAAGAAGGCCGGGATTGAATAAGGAACAGCGGCGGCTTCTGGACGAGGTCATTCATCATTTGGAGGTAGGGCAAGCGGCTGAAGCCGTGGAAGAGCTTGACCTCGAATGGTATGAGGGTTCCACGGGTTATGATCCGGATTTCCTGGGTGTGAACTACAAGGTGCCGCATCCAGCCCTGCGCAGCGATCTGGAGGAGGATGCCGCTCCGCTGATCGCGGGTGGCCACATCCTGAACTATACTCATTTCTCGGTCGTGCTAAGCCGATCCCGTCAGCTTGCGCTGTATACGGCCGTCAATATCGATGGCAGTCAGTTGAAGGACGTCGGCCGCAGCGACCGTTGGCTGTTCGACCCCCGTATGGACCGGAAATATCAGTGCGGGCCACCCGTCTATGAGCATCCGGACATCGATCGTGGACATCTGGTGCGCAGGCGCGACCCGGTCTGGGGGGAACGGGCTGCCGAGGCGAATGAGGACACCTTCCATTTCACCAATGCAGCCCCGCAGCATAAGAAGCTGAACCAGCAGATTTGGCTCGGCCTGGAGGATTACATCCTGCAAAATACCGATGAGCATAACCTCAAGGTGAGCGTATTTACCGGACCGGTGTTCCGTGAGGACGATATCGAATACCGGGGAGTGCGGATTCCGGCAGAATTCTGGAAGGTAGCCGTGATGGTGAAGACAGATGGCAAGCTGTCCGCCACCGCCTATTTGCTCAGTCAGAAAAGCTTTATTGACGATCTGGAATTTGCCTTCGGCGAGTACAAGACGTATCAGGTTCCGGTTCTGCAGATCGAGGAGCTGACCGGATTGGGCTTTGGGGAGTTGAAGCAGCATGATCCGCTGCATGGACAGGAGGCGCTTGTGCAGCGCGTGGTGAACGGGCATACAGACATCATACTGTAGAAGAATACACGGAGACCGCTTCGATTTGGGAGGCTGGTCTCTTTTTTAGGTGAAAATGGTAAAAAACATCTTGATGAAAACGTTAACATTCGTTAGAATGGGGTTACATCACGATGTCAGCCTACAAATGATAACCAGAATCCGATAGGAAGGGGGCAGTAGGCGTTATATAGTAATCATCATTTGTGATTTTTTTCTCAATATAAAATGATAGGAGGAATAACAAATGGGTAAAATGATGACGCTGGGCAAGGCTGGTTTCGTGGCTGTGATGACCTTGGGTTTATCCGCTTCTCTCCTGGCACCTGTCTCCAATGCCGCAGAAGCTTCGGTGGGAGCTGATACCTACCAGGAAGCCATTGTCGGAACGCTGGCAGCAGGTGATCTTTATGTCTCTCCTAACGGAAGCGCTTCCAATCCAGGCACGCTGAATAGCCCAACGACCCTAGAAGCTGCTCTCACACGTATTCAACCGGGGAACACGATCTATCTGCGCGGGGGGAACTACGCTTTTGCAGCCACCGTGACGATTGGGCGGGATAACAGTGGGACAAGCAGCTCCAAGAAGAATCTCGTGGCCTACAACGCGGAGAAACCAGTCTTTGACTTCTCTGCACAAGAATTCGGTTCAGCTAACAGAGGATTGCAGTTATTCGGCAGCTACTGGTATGTGAACGGCATTGAGGTCAAGGGAGCGGGAGATAACGGCATCTTCATCGCCGGCAACTATAACCGGATTGAAAATGTGGAAACCCATCATAACCGCGATACCGGACTGCAGCTTGGCCGTTATGCATCCACGGCAGGGTTTGATGAATGGCCGAAGTATAATGAGGTCATTAACTCCTATTCCCATGATAACTATGATCCCGATAACGGCGAGGATGCCGACGGGTTCGCTGCGAAGCTGACCGTAGGTCCGGGAAATGTCTTTGACGGCTGTCTGGCGGCGTACAATGTGGACGACGGCTGGGATCTGTACAGCAAGACAGAGACCGGCGCCATCGGCCAAGTCACGATTCTGAACAGTGTAGCCCATCATAATGGACAAACCTCAGACGGAACCTCCACCACCGACAGCGACGGCAACGGCTTCAAGCTGGGCGGGGATAAGATCGCGGTCAATCACATCGTGAAGAACAGCATTGCCTTCCAGAACAAGAAGCATGGCTTCACGTACAACAGCAACCCCGGAAGCATTACGATGACCAATAACACCTCCTGGAATAACGGAGAGAGCAACTTTGCCTTTGATAAAGGCACTCACATCTTCACGAATAATCTGTCCTTCAACGGCGGAGCCAGCGACAAGACAAGCGGAACGGATACGGACGGCTCCAATGTATGGTGGAAGAACAAAAAAAGCACCAACGCTAAGGGACTGACTGTCAGCGCCGATGATTTCGTCAGCCTGGACCCGCAGCAAATTACGCGCAATAGCAATGGCTCGTTTACACTGGGGAACTTCCTGAAGCTGACCTCAGGCAGCGACCTGATCGGAGCGGGAACTCCCTCAGGCACGAATATTGGTGCCCGCTAATAGGGCAGTGAACTAAAATAGATATGGAGAGGTACCATTCTGTATGAGTATAATTGAATATACAGCTATGCTGAAAAGGACCTCCATACGCTGGAAGGTCCTTTTTGGTGCGAGCATTCTTCTATTTCATTTTATTTGATCCACTGTCTGCAATTTCCCTTACGCTGCCGATTTTCAAACGGCCATCGTTCCCCTGTATGGTAAGGAAGAGACGGTTGAATTTCTTGGCCTGGACCTGCTTTGGGGGCAGGGGTGGTATCAGGAATTGCGTTTTGTGCTGGTGATTCATCAAGGCCGCTGCTCCATTTTGGTGAGTACCGATCTGACCCTGGCGGCTACAGACATCATCCGATTACCGTTTCTGGAGCAAGTCCATGCCCAAGCTGAACCGGTTTCTGAAAAAGGATGAGACCCACCCGTTCGAAGCCGTACAAGCCGAACAGGATCGGCACCGGATTGCACAAACGATTCAAGCGATCGAAGGTTTTGTGATGTGCCAGAGTATCGCGATGGGGCTGCTGCAACTGGTCGCTTTGCGCTTTTCAGGCCAGACACCGGGGTTGTTTTTCCGTTACCTGCGAACCCCTTCCCATGCTGTGGTGTCCGAGGCCACGGTTGCCGCTTATTTACACAAGTCTATTTTTCGCCTGTTTGCTCAGGATCCGCAATTATCCATAACGAAAATAATTAAATCCAAGCAGGATGCGTCCCACGTTGACGAGGATTCGCTGGCTTCTTAGTGGTGTAGAACTTTTCACTGTCCAGGATAATAGTCTTCCCGATAAATCGTTAATACGATGGGCGTAAAAATAGCGGAGCGGGACATGCTCCGCCTAGTAAATCATTATGTAACGATGATGATGCCTGCATATATCAACAAACTTCGTGGTGTCAAGCTTAAGCTTACGAGGGACGCTCGTACCGTCCTCGAATAGTTCGAGGTATATGGCAGAGCTATCGTTTGGTCGTAAACGTGGAATGTCATCAACCTGTAAGCTTCCACGCTTTACGGCTTGGAACATCGTTACATCCTTGCTCAAGAACGAAATGTTTACCGGAACGCTGATGTTGAGATTTAATTTTGAATTATTTGTGTGCTTCTCCAAGTTATCTCTAATATTAATGAGTCCGAAATCACCAGTAGCAATAGCGATGTTGTGAATCTGTGTTGGATAGTGAGAAAGGAGGAGGTAAAGGAATTGAAGCTTGCCTGAGTCGAGAATCAAGACTTTCGTTTCTGTTGCGTTTCGAAGCTTGTCCTCTAGTGCTTCGTAGTTAGCCATCGAAACGCTCCTTTACGATTTATTTAATTCATGCTTAAATTCTTTCTCCCATCCTTCGACAACTCGGAGGTTCTCTGCGAATAACTCCACGTCGGAATGTTGTTTGATCTCTTCCTTAATGGGTCCTTTGATCGCATTCAAATTCGTGACATACGAAGGTTTGATCAGCGTATCGTCCAAAGAGTATTCTTGGAATAGACTTTCCCATGTTTGAGTCGTCAATTGCTTATCGAAATGAGACTTAACCAGTTCTTGAAGAGCCTGATTCTGATTCTTTTTGGCAAGCTGATAGAGCTGAATAAGGACAGCTTTATAAGGAGCCTTATAGGACTTCATGCAATGAGCAATTTTAACGAAGAAGTCCTCATATTCCAAGCTGTGAAAGTAATCATACAAATCGCCGTCACCGAAGATCATTTGGCTTGCAAAGTAGTCAGCCTTACGCTCGGTTAAATCGAATTCAACCGAAATGTCATAATCGTTTCCATGAAGTTTTAACTCTTCACTTTCGGTAAGGTGATAGATTTCATGCCAATAGATAAAGTATTGATAGACGCGAGGTTGGGCAGTATTAATAATAGGGACATTGTGACCATTTGGAAATTTACGAATGGCTCCTCCCCAATTGAGGTCAGGAATAGGGATCTCAATCAGTTGATGTTCCTTTAGGATCTCAAATGCTTGTTGCTCAATAGGGAAGGATCGCCATTTGATTAGACGTTTTTCGATAAACGAAATATGGGCTTTGACTTCATTGCGAATTTGGGCATTTCGCTCAATAGTTTCATCCAAGTTTGAACTTGTGATTCTCAATCGGTATCACCCTTTCTTATTTAAGGTAAAGGGCATAGATATCCAAGATGTTGTCCAGCCCATCTAACAAATGCTGTGCTCGTTCGCTTCTTGCTTCACCAATACCGTGGTCGGAGTACGCATAAACAGGTTCAGGAGGGGTGATCGTTATACGACTCTCCAAGAAATAGTCCTCCGGCAATTCAAAGCTTTGATTGATCGTGGCAATTTGGTTATTATAGATAGTGGGGTTTGGGCTTTCTGCTTTCAGGATTAGATCGATGGTTGGTCTCGATATACCTGTTAATTTAGACAGTGAAAGCTTGGTGTAACCTTTGAACCTCATAAAAGCCTTGATGTTCTCTGCAATTTGCGTCCGGTGGTCAAAAAAGTTGATCATCATTATAGCCACCTCTTTTCGTTTTTATGCTCTCATTATATAAGAATTAGCCAAGATGTAAAAGAAATTTTTACAATCTGTAAAAATTATTATAAGTGTCGCCGAATATTTTATAACTCAAACGTCCATTAGACAGATTTTCTTCGGTTTAAACCTACATAGCCAATTGTTTCTTGTCAGACGCACAAAAACGGCTCCCTTAGCTTTCCCAGGGAGCCGTTTCATATTTACCTTATGACGAGTATTATTGCGTCAGAATCGATGTCAGGCGTCTCGCGGACACATCGAAGTCAACCCGTATTTTGTCTCGTAATATTGATGTTAATGATCTTATTTGGAGGGGTTACTATTGGGAGAAGATATTCATATTGCAAAAATGCAGTATGTACACCCGGAAATATTATATTTCCATAACGCTGCCCATTATCATTTGAAACTTGCACTAATCTTTCTGGATAGAAACCAGCTTAACCCCGTTGTAATTCTATGCGACCGCGCTCTTACCTCCATGCTCAAGGCTTTATACATACAAGAGAACAACACGCCTTCCCCGCCAAGCTATTTTTCCATGGAGGCTGTACCTGCTGCATACCGAAGCTGATCCTGCACTGGATGTTGTTATTTTCATAGGCACCATTCAGTATCTCACTTCCCAATTGGAGAGAGACCGAATTTCAAAAATGAAGAAGAAAGACATCAACCGGCTGCTGAGAAGAACCGACGAGATTCTGTGCCTGTTGTCACCCCGAATTATGGATGATCCAGCAGAAGCTTATTGCACTATTTTTTGAAAACGTTCAGAAACATGAATGACCACCTTTCAGGCCCGTATTCATGACTGAAGGGTGGTCAGGAGTTTACCCCTGGACGAATTCAGAGGTCATCTTACGAACGAACTTTCAAACCGGTTATCCGTTCAAATTCTTCATTGGCTGCTTTCATCCGACGATTATATTCTTCTACGCCAAGGCGATCACGGTATTGTTGGCGAATCTTTCTCATCTCTGCATCAATTTGTGCTTCAGATCCTGGTGGAGTAATGATAGTGACGCGACGACAAACGAGTACAGCATCAGATTTAAAATAGTTAAGATGTGGAAACTATGATGTAGTCGAAGAAAAAGAGGAATCATCCTTACTTTTGACCTTCATGCCTTCATATAAGTGAAAATAATCAATAGTATACCCTTGTACGTGCCAAAAAAATGAGTAGTCAAGAAGCCATCCAGCGCATTAGTTTTCTCTTTTTTGCCCGACTCGCTCAGCTGCACGATATCAGGTTAATGCGAATTTATGTAATAGTTCAGCTGTTCCACAGGCCCATGTGCCAAAGTAGGGTGTAGGGTTGCGCATAAAATAGCCCCCCGTGCCAGCCCACCCCCGTTGGTTGGCGCGCCATCACTTCTGTCGATGTTGGACGATGCATATTGCAGGATGTCTCTTCCTACGGACAACCTGTGGCAAAATTCCTGGATGCGAAATGGGCCATCTGTTGTAGAAATATGTCTTCCTGCAGCATAGTGTTTCGTGTATTATTTGTCCATGTGAGGTGATACTATATGTGGAGATTGATCGATCCATTGGGTAACGAATTTCCTGGGATCATCACTGAATGTACTGCAACAGATGTAGTGAAATTGGGCCGTGGATGGTTTCCTTGGCGCAAATACATACAGATCCCTGAAAAATCGGACATGACGATCTACAAGTTGCAGCGTGTAGGATATAGTGATATCTTGGGAATCGGAGATGATACAAATGCGCAATTCAAGGGATCCTTTTCAAGGAGTAGTCGCAGTCCCCGCTAACTTGTCGAGAGAAACAATTGGTTCTGCTATGAGGCAAGGCCGGAGCAAAATGAATGAGAAACATGGAGCGGAAGCAGTACGTGAGGCAACATATCGTGCTCAACAGCATATTTATCGTACTGAACGTAGATCTGATCATAAAGGAGTCCGAGTATAATCGGGCTCTTTTTTCTCCTTTCCCCAAATACATACGTTTAATCTCACCGTCTGTCATCCAGCGCACTAGTACAGCATCAGTCTTTAAATTGTGGATAAAGGCGTTTTAATTGGATTCGAGCGTCCGAGGTAGTAAACTGCCAATCGACTCCCTTTTGGCTTGCGTTGCGACCTCGTTCCCAGGCAGTCAGTTCCCCGGCTAATTCGTCGATAGAAGGAAAGCGACGGCCTAAACACTGGCGGGTCATGACGCTAAGTTCAATCTCCGCGATGTTGAGCCAACTTCCATGCTTGGGTTAATTATTCAAGAATGTCTGCTCAAATTCCTACCAACATATTAACAAGAGTTAAGTCGCTGACTTGTGTGGTGCTAAAAATTATTGTGTTGGCTGAATCTACAGCAGAAGGGCTGTTTTGCCCGGTAACAGATGAAAATGATCCGGGGACTATGGGCACGGCTCGCAGCAGAGGCTATTTGCGTTGGGTATTGGGTACGGCAGTAGCCACAGCAAATAGGTTATTCTGCGTCACCGTCGGTCCGGTCACGCCCGTGACCCCCGTTAAACCTGTCGGGATGCACTTTCTTATTCCACCTGTAATTTTTACAAATAAAATGGTGATTAGCCGTTTATTGTGACATTGGTTTCAAAAGGAATATTTTGGTCAGAAACCATAAAAAATCCCCCTACGAATGTAGGAGGAAGACTGATTATGCCCAAGTTGTAGTCGTTTCAACCGGCAGACGGTAGGAAGGATAGCCCTCTTTGGCTGCTTTTCCTATCGAGATCAGCATGACGGGTTGGAACCGGTCTTTATCAAGGCCAAAAGCTTCAGCGATCTGGTCCTTCGCATAACCGGCCATCGGGTTGGTGTCATATCCGTGGGCACGGGCAACAAGCATCAGTTGCATTGCAACGAGACTCGAATCAATCAAGTTGATGTCACGCAGGTCGGATGCGGCCATATTCGCATAATAAGGTTTCACTTGTTGCACTTGCGTATCCATGACGTCCTGTGGCATGTATCCAAGCTCCACTGCTTTACCAAAAATTTCGTCCATATATTCAATGTTGTTGGCATCGTAAAATACCGCAATGACAGCCGAGGAAGTCAAAGCTTGCGTCTGGTTGAAGGAAGCCAGCGGTGCAAGCTTTTCTTTGCCTTCAGCGCTGTCGATCACAAGGAATCGCCACGGCTGCAGGTTAATGGCAGAAGGGGCACGGGAAGCCTCCGCCAATATTTCGGTCATTTCCTCCCGGCTGATTTTCACTTCAGGATCATAGACTTTAACGGAGCGGCGCTCCAGGACGATTTCATTGAAATCGTTTGTTTTGTGGAATTTGTTGGTGATCGTGTTCATATTGTTTTCTCTCCTCATCTATTTGTCAATTGTAATGCGTGCATTCCAGCACTATGATAACTGTAAACTATGAAGTATACTTTATAGCAAGAGTGAAAAAAGAGGTGATTCACATGAAGATTAGTGAAGTAGCAAAAATAGTTGACCTTCCTATATCGACGATCCGTTACTATGAGAAAATGGGCCTTATCACGGATGAGTATATACGGAGAGAACAGAATAATTATCGGGATTATACTGTAGAAATTATTCGTCATCTAGATGTTGTTAAGAATTGTCTGGCTGTTGGTTTTTCAATTCATGATATAAAATCGATGATCTCAAAAAATGGAATATCCAAAGAGGAACAAACACGCATTATTAAAGAAAAAATATCGGAAATTGAAGACGCTCAAAAAAAATTAGAGGATTCCAAACGGAATCTTTACGATGTTCTTGAATCGGATATTACGTGTGAGGATGGGTTCGGGAAATATTAATTTAAACGCTGAATAAAGAGCTACACGAAAAAAGCACTGGTGTAAAAACCAGCGCTTCTTCTATTTCATTTTATTTGATCCACTGTCTGCAATTTCCCTTACAATATTTTTGGCTAAGCGGACTTTGTCGGGATTCGATTTCCTCAGCATGCTTATAATTTCTTGTATGTCTAATTCTGTTTCAGTCAGTTCAATTTCTTCATGAACATATGCGAATAGTTGTGATACATTTACATCTAAAGCATCTGCAATCTTCGCAAGGTTCAGTAAAGCAACATTCTTCTCACCACGTTCAATTTGGCCGATATATGTAAAGTGAAACCCGCCTTTTTCGCCAAGAGCTTCTTGGGATAAACCTCTTTCTTTGCGTAGAGATCTTATCTGAGCACCAACCAGGTTTAATATTTCCTTATCTTGCATAATCCACACCCCTCACAACAAAAGTGTAGACAACTTTGAAATTAGTAAACATGAGAGATTGAATCGTACATTTACAAAATTTATATCTATAAATATTATTTCGATGTATAATATTGATGTTAATGATCTTATTTGGAGGGGTTACTATTGGGAGAAGATATTCGTATTGCAAATATGCAGTATGTACATCCGGAAATATTATATTTCCATAACGCTGCCCATTATCATTTGAAACTTGCACTAATCTTTCTGGATAGAAACCAGCTTGACCCCGTTGTAATTCTCTGCGACCGCGCTCTTACCTCTATGCTTAAGGCTTTATACATACAAGAGAACAACACGCTATCACCGCCAAGCACTTTTTCCATGGAGGAGCTACTGTACCTGCTACATACCGAAGCTGATCCTGCACTGGATGTCGTCATCTTCATAGGCACCATTCAGTATCTCACTTCCCAATTGGAGAGAGAACGAATTTCAAAAATGAAGAAGAAAGACATCAAACGGCTGCTGAGAAGAACCGACGAGATTCTGTGCCTGTTGTCACCCCGAATTATGGATGATCCCGCAGAAGTTTATTGCACTATTTTTTGAAACTGAAACACTTCATGGAACAGATTTACTGAAACGTCCCGAAACATGGATGACCACCCTTCAGGCCGTATTCACGACTGAAGGGTGGTCAGGATTTATAGAAGCTAAAACATATTCTTCCATATCCTCTAGCATATCGGAGGATCAGGGCGACGTTTCAGAGCATTACCTCCTTTGTGAACGGCAGTGGTAAAATCTCCAAATAACGGCACTTGAAAACAGCCCGTTGGAGGCGGAATGCCTGCAACGTCATGAGTAAAAGCAATCGCTAAGTTAAGTGACCTAGACTCTAGAATTCGGGGGGTTAACCGGGAATCACCACTGCCCGTAAGGCAGCGATATGAACCAAGTTAAGCCAGCTTAATGATGGTTACAGATGTTGATCCAAAGTTAGAAGCAGCAGTACCACTTATCAACGCTAGGTTACTTGCTACTGCAGTTGTAAAAATGGCACTTCCTGCTAGAACCTGCGTTATAGTATTACTCGTAGCTACGGCATTAGTTCCTGCTATACCAGCTCCATTAAGAGTCAAGGCAGCAGCTACAGTGCCTGGTGAATTGGCATTCGTCCTGTAATCCACATAATACGTCTGATTCGCAGCCAGATTGAAGGTCCCACCTGGGCCCGGTGTGATGGCCGTCCCATTTTGCTCCGTGATCGTCGGAACTGGAATGATTTGACCGGCAGCTAATCCCACATTTCCAGCTCCAGATGTAATACCCATCAAATTATTCGCCGTCACCGTCGGGCCAGTTGGACCTGTAATACCAGTCACTCCTGTAGCTCCCGTGACGCCGGTTGCACCTGTTGGAGTGTCATATCTGTTTATTTGACGTCTGAGATAAGCGGAGCTTAGAAATATTCAATCGTATAGCTGAAGGGATGTGCTTGACGTTCTCTATTCTTGGTGGACAGCTTGCGGATTTCCTCCGGCATGGTCCTCATGTAGTGGATACGCTTAATGAACTGCTTCAAGGTCTCGTTCTGCTCCTCTGCTGGCTGGTATTGGAACTCCTCCAGCAGTCGGATCATGTACGTCAGACGGTCCCCAGGGGGGATGGCATCGATGTCCCTGATTCGCTGTTGTACCTTCTCTCGGGTTGCCAGCAGCTTCTGGCGTTGTTCCAGCAGACCTTCTTTCTTGATCCTAAGCTCTTCGTGTGAGAAGACTTTGGCCATGCCCATCTCGATCAGGTTCGAATACTGCCACTCGTTATCCCGAAGCTGCGTGTCAACCAGAGACAGATGTCTTTGAAGATCTACAGAGATTCTTGCCATCTCCTGCTGCTCCCGAAGCTCAAGATGAGCTGTGAGCCGCTGCTTGTGGGCCTGAAGCTTCAGCAGCACTTCTGCTTCCAGAAACTCCAGCTTGATTCCCCGGTTATAACATTTCGCCGTGCAGTCAGGTAATAGACTATCGCAAGGCTTGATCGTATATACACCGTGCTTCTCCTTGCGGATCACCAGCTTCTTGCCACATGCGCCGCAGAACAGGAGGTCCTTGAGCATCGTGGTTCCCGTCTTGTTAGCTGGCTTCTCGCGGATGGTGATGTTCTGTACCTGTCGTTCCATACGCTCCACATTGGCTTGCTCCCACTCTTCCGGCGGTATGATCGCAGGATGGGCGTGATCTATCGTGATCGTATCGAGCACCTTGTATCTGTACTCCCCATTTTCCTTAATGCGCTTACGATCCTGGAACACAACAGTTCCTTTATACACGGGGTTCTGGATGATCCGCTTGATCGTTGGGGGCCGGAAGGCATTCGACTGCTGCGGCTTGTAGCCTTCACGGTTCAGAATATCCACAATCTTACGACGGCCAAAGCCCTCTCGATGCAGCTTGAAAATATACCGTACCACCTCTGCCTCAGGCTCATGAATTTCCAGCTTCTTGGTATCCGGGTTCCGCCGATATCCGTAAGCAGGCTTGCCGCCCACATACTCTCCCCGTTTGGCGCGCTGGATTTTATTGACCTTGTTTCTGCGCCCGATCATCTCATACTCCAAGGTTGCGAATAACGAGCTTACATCATACAGCAGCCGATCCTCTTGCGAATTAGATAGGTCGAATGACTGGGAAGGTGTAATGATCTGAATATCATGATCGATGCAAAGCTGCTTAATCTGCTGCGATACCAGCCCATTCCGTGATAGGCGATCCAGAGACACGGCAAAAATAGCTTGATACCGTTCAATATGGTCGATGAGCTTCTGCAGCTCGGGGCGTGATTCCAGGTCATGCTTGCCCCCGCTGACAATCTCCTCGTAGACCTCACAGGTGTAGCCATTCTCGCGGCAGAATGCTTGCATAAGCTCGCGATGGTTCTGCAGCGTGTCTTCGTTCTCTCCTTTATCTCGTGAAATACGCAGGTAGGTTGCGCCGAACATCCCAGTCATTTCGTTCATTGATACGGCCTCCTTGTCTTCTATGTAGGACGTTACAGACATGCAATAAAAAATGACGTTGGACCTGTTGCACCCGTCGCCCCGGTGGCACCCGTAGCTCCGGTGGCCCCGGTGGCACCCGTGGCACCCGTGGCACCTGTAGCTCCCGTGGCACCCGTAGCTCCAGTGGCACCCGTAGCTCCCGTGGCTCCAGTGGCACCCGTGGCACCTGTAGCTCCCGTAGCTCCTGTAGCTCCCGTGGCTCCTGTAGCTCCAGTGGCTCCTGTAGCTCCGGTGTTACCTGTCGGGCCAGTGGCACCTGTGGCTCCAGTGGCACCTGTAGCTCCCGTGGCACCCGTAGCTCCAGTGGCTCCCGTAGCTCCGGTGTTACCTGTCGGGCCAGTGGCACCTGTGGCTCCCGTGGCTCCAGTCGCGCCGGTGGCACCCGATACTCCAGTCGCGCCGGTGGCACCCGATACTCCAGTCGCGCCGGTGGCACCCGATACTCCAGTTGCGCCGGTGACGCCTACTCCAGTTGGGCCGGACGGTCCGCTTGGTCCTGTAGCTCCAGTTGCGCCTGGATCGCCAGTCGCTCCCGTGGCTCCGGTGACGCCTACTCCAGTGGCACCCGTAGCTCCTGCTACACCTGTTGCACCTGTAGCTCCGGTCACTCCTACTCCTGTGGCACCCGTAGCTCCTGCTGCACCCGCCGCACCTGTAGCACCTGTGGCTCCTGCGGGTCCTGGTGGCCCTCCTGATGGGCCGGTTGGTCCTGCCGGACCGGTTGGACCCTGAAGGTTGTTGGCGTTTACGGCCGTTTCCAATTTGTCGCTGAGTACCCAGTTCTTCTTTACCGTTTCTTGCAGTGTCTTCCGAACGCTTTCGTTAACAGCCAGCAGATCACTGATCGTGGCGATCGGTGCAGTTACACCGGGCAGCGTCCCCAGTACATATTGCAGCTTTTCCCCTTCGGCATTTAGAATATGACTAAGTCCAAGTTCTTCCATGGCAATGGAAGAAATGATTAGCGATATGGCCTCATCCCTTGTTAAAGTAAAGGTTGGGGTAATATTTGGCAGGTTAGATTGAGACAATGATATCTCTCCTTTCGGTTTTGATAGTCCACTATATTCCTCCACTCATTCAATAGTGTTAAGCTAACGTCTGTTTTCATCTTGTTCTTCGATAAATAGGTAGACGGGAACAAGGGTTATCCCTGGATCGGCTACACTTGATTGGAAAGTTTGGCACCGGTGGAGGGCATAGTGAACGGTGCCACTTTCGGCTGGAACTATCTATGGGGCACGGGCGGAGCCAGAGAGCAGACCAAAGAATATATAGAGACGGAAAAACAACAATTCGAGGAGCAGGGGGCAGCTTCTTACGCTGGAACAGCGGCTTCAACTCTTGCGATGCACATCCTTGGCCGAAGAATAGGTATCAAGGGGAAGTTGGGCGACGGGGAAAGATACACTGTTAGCGGCGGGCAGGATAAGCTGGACGAGAAAGTCTCTAAAGGGACGGAAGAACTTAGAGATTTGCCAGCCATTTTAGATCGTGTTAAAGAGATACGGTCTCAGTTACCCAGTGAGTTGGAAAAATAAGGGTATTTTGGCACTTAAGGGACTATGATACGGAGTACAAAATTTTGAATGATATTGCATCTCAACTTGGAGGTAACAAAAATGCTAAAGGAACAATCAATCTGTTCACAGAGCGTCTTACTTGCCGAAGTTGTTCTGATGTAATAATGGATTTTAGAAGAGAATACCCCAACATTAAAGTGAACGTACTTACAAACGATGGGAAAATTGTGAAATAGGCAGATGAGAGGAGAAAAAACATACAAGATTGGGAGTATAACGAGTTAGTAGAACATGTTGATGAGGTCTTCAATAATTCAATTAAAGATGGGTTAAATGCTCTGCAGGCAGGAGGACGATGTTTGTATGAATTTGCTAATGTAATTGAAGAGGGAGAAACCGAGAAGACCATCTTTTACATTAATTTAGCTCTTCTACAAATGGATAGAGGAGTACTATCCACGCGAGTTTATGAGGAAATTGGCAGTATTGTTGAGACTTTTGATATTGATAAATTTGTTAGTGAGCTAAGTTTGGATGATGCTATGGACTTAAGTGAGCGTATTCAATCGGTTAAAACCAAGTTGCCAAGTATTGAGATTATTAGTTGAGATATATGCCCACCACTCCATGTAAAAACAGTCACTGCTTTCTATTTATCTCCCATTTGAATTTGGAGAATCTCAGAGAAGGGAGCAGCTTCACGGTGGTACTAAAATTCAATACGAATATTCAGTACACGGCAAAAGTTATTAAGATGAGCCCCATAATTGAAGAAGAGGTTGCGCTTGAAATTGACGGAATTCAAATTGTAGCGTTTGCAAATGAATGCCCGTTTGAACTCGTTGTTGGAGAGGTCTATCCGATTGAACTCGATGTGACCATACTTGATGAATTTATGGTTAAGCAAGTGGGCTCGGAAGAGTATAAGATACATCAGGAGAACAATATCCCGGCTTAGCAACTCTTTCAGTTGATCCGCTTCACCCCGATCCAATACTTCATCGGCATCCAGCCATATAATCCAGTCCCCGGTCGCTTCCTCGAGACCCCGGTTGCGGGCAGCCGCAAAGTTGTCCTTCCAGGGCATCTGTATCACTTTGGCTCCGAGGCTCTTCGCAACCGCCACCGTACCATCCGCAGAGCCCGTATCCACAACAATGATTTCATCTGCCACATGCATTACACTGCGCAGGCATCTCGGCAGAACCTCTTCTTCATTCCTAACCATCATGCATAAAGAGATACTTGGTTTCTTCATCCCCCCCACCCTCCATTCACAACATTTTGGATGATGATCCCGCTAAAACGGAAAAGGCCGACCCTTCAGAGGTGCATAACCGTCTGAAGGGTGGCAATATGGATTGCCCTCATTCGTGAGTTCGATTAGGACCGATGCTGGGCTACCTGCGTTGTAATGGGTTAGACTCGGAACCACCAACCCTAGCACCATTAGGGTTAGTCCGATTTATGCATTATTCGCCTTGCGAAGCAAAAGTCGGACGGGCTGAACTGAACAACAGGCCTCGTCGATACGTTTATGCTGAGAGAGCGAGTTGACTGCTGTGACGAGGTGGTTACCTATGGGGTTACAAAGAAAAGAATGCCACCCTCCAAGCGTTGGCTGACGTTTGAAGGGTAGCAAAGTTGATTTACCATAAGGTTTTCTCGCCCCGATTGAAGCTAATACGATTCAGGTTAAGCTATTTTGTATACACTGACTGCCGGGCTACTAAACAGAGAAGCTTGAGGACTGGATGTGACATTTACCGACAACGTGCCGCCTGTTGCCCCCGTTGTGACGATTGCATTTCCTGACATACCACTTACAGCAACGGCTGAACCGGTGTTACTAACGCCAGTTCCCGTACCGATCACTGGCGTGCCATTAAAGGTGAAATTTGCTCCAGCACTACTACCCGGTTGAATTCGGGCATCCATCTGAAAATCTGCATAATACGACTGATTCGGAGCGAGACTCATCGTACCGTCTGGATTTAGTGTAATCCCTGTACCAGCACTATTAATAATAGTTGCAAGTGGGAATACCGTAAGCGCAGTAGTAGATAAAGACGCCCCAGTAGTAAACAGAAAGTTACCCGTTACACTTGGTCCTGTAGCGCCTGTCACTCCTGTTGCACCCGTCTCTCCAGTCGCTCCCGTTGAGCCCGTTAAACCTGTCGAGTCACACTTTCTTATTCCACCTGTAATTTTTACTGATAACCTATAAAAGGTGTGTCTATCCGTTATTTGCAGCCGTCAATAAGAGCTTCTGCCACCCCATTGTACGCTCGCCACGGGCGGCTGGTTCATGGATTTCACTGCACTGATCTGAGCTTGTATTCATTGGAATCGCAGCTGCGGAGAGTGTCGAATACATCCGTTGCCAAATTCACTGCGCATCACCTGTGTCGAAACTTCTGCATGAGACATGCTGATTGTCTCTAAGCTTATAGAGCAGATGAAACTCCTCCTGCCGAGAAAAATAGGGAAGGGCCAAACGAATCGATTGACTTTTTGTCATGATAACTATATATTATTGTCATGACAAAAAGCGGGGTGAAGCCATGTCGTCCAAGAAGATGGGGCGTCCTCCATCTGACAATCCCAAAAGCGAAAAGATTGAGATACGTGTTGATCGGGAGATTATGAGCAAGCTCGATGCTTCTGCTAAGAAGCTGAATACGACACGTTCGGGTATCGTGCGTAGAGGGATTGAGAAGGTGTATGACGAGCTCCAGAAATAAAAAGGAAGCAGCGTGAGCCCTGTGAAGAACCCGCTACTTCCTGCTCCGCAATCGCTTGAACAAGCAGACTGCATAAATATCCTACCATGTGCAGGAATCTCATTCAAGCGATGCGATAATATGGATGGGAGAATGACTATGAAAACAATTCTGGAAGCCCTATACCGCGGGCAACTTCATCCCCATGAGACCATCGTACCATCACATCCAGAGTATCAGCACTTAAGCCAACAAGTCGTGGCGCAGACAGAACAATGGCGAAACCGATTGGGCGAAGAAGCATTTCGTAAGCTTGAGGAATATTTTGACCTGTGTGACAGCGTAAATAGCATGCAGGTTGAAGCTGCTTTTCAACATGGGTTCAGGCTCGGAGTCAACTTGATGATCGAAGTCTCGGGCAATCGCGAAGAATGGCTTCAGAAGGCAGCTTCGGGCTTGTTATGATGATGATCTGAATCTACGCTCTCTCCCCGCATGATCAGGACAAGCCAAGCCTACAACACGGAAAGAACCTGTTGTAGGCTTGCTTGCTTTTCAGATGGTTGAGCATTCCTGAAGGGTGACGCGGTGGAATGGCAGTGCCATTTTGTATATTTTGTGTATACCACCCAGTCAAATGAAACCTTGGTTTATGTTTAGACTCCCCTTCAAGACGGATTACACGTCCGAAGGGTAGCCGATTGGACTGCTTATCACTTACCCTGCCTTAAGATTAGACCAACTTCATCTATAATTGCTTTATTGCACTTTAACCACACTTACTTGTACATTCGAAAATGTCGCCATACCACCTCCTAAAGTGGTGCCGCCAAACAGCCTTAAGGTAGGGTTTACGCTGCTATCCACCAGTACTGTATTACTTACAAATTGTCGATTGTTTACACCCGGATCGATAGCGACATTAAGCTGACTACCAGCAACTCCTTGGAAACCTACTCCTACTGCACTTGGTAGTGCACCTCCAACTTCAGCAACAGCACTGTAACTAGCCTGATAGATCTGATTCGGTGCTAGGCTAATATTCATTGATCCATCATACGTAATGGCCGTACCATTTTGTATATTGGGTGTTGGACCCAGGTTAAGAATGGCGTTACCTTGAGTTCTTTGTGCTGGGCCATTAACCGTTTTAAGATTGTTTGCCCCAACGGCTGGGGCTGTAGGGCCCGTCACGCCTGTTGCACCCGTAGCTCCAGTCGCTCCCGTTAAACCTGTCGAGACACACTTTCTTATTCCACCTGTAATTTTTACAAACAACCCATAAAAGGTGCGTGTATACGTTATTTACAGCCGTAAGTAAGGTTTTTCCCACCCCATTGTACGCTCGCCACGGGCGGCTATTTCATGGATTTCACTGCACTGATCTGAGCTTGTACTCATTGGAATCGCTGCCGCGACGAATGTTGAATACATCCGTTATTGATTGGCGTTGTTTCTTTAGAATTAAGCCAGCCTAACCACGCTTATATTCAGTGTTCCAAATGTTTGTGCAACTACATTGATGTTGTTAATGGTCAATACACTTTCGCGGGTGGTACTAAAAATCACGGTATTGCTGAAACTTAGGTTTGAACCATTCGTGTGGCCGGAAAAGCTGCTCGGGAAACCGATTTGCGAACCGTTCAGTTTGAAATTTATAATCGCTCCGCCATTAGCCACTCTGACTGTGCCCGAAAACGTGGCCTGATACGTTTGATTCGCTGCCAGGACAATATTAGGCGACCCAAACTCGTGCGTGATAGCGATACCATTAGCTGCGGTATGGGCTCCAAGAGGAACAGCCGCCCCAGACGGATTTTTGGGATGAAAGAGGGCAACACTCCCTTGATCCTCGAAACCGCTGATTAAATGATAAGCGAGCCACAGGCTTTCATTGCTGGCGGGAAGATTTTGTCCGAACCGCACTTCAAATTCTAATACAAAATCCTTCCCGACCCGCTTCAGATTCGAAACCTTGTTCACATCGATGATGTAGTTTGATGCCAAGACAATCCAGACCGCCCCCGGTGCTGATGCTGTCTCCCCATAGACAGACGTTCACGACCTTGGTGTACTGGATCGCTTGCCAGACCGTATCGAACATGTCGTCATCGTAGACCATCGTATTGTATTTTCCAGTGTACACCTGGAGGTTGTTGCAGATTTGAATGTAGTAGTTATTCAGGTTGCTGCTCTTGATCCTGGCTCCATCCCCGAGCAAAATCAAATCCCTCGCGCCGGTCAAATCACCACTGACCTGATACGTATGAGGCACGTCGAAGTACACGTATTTTTTGCCCTGGCTTTTGGCTGTCGCAAACAAATCATTGAGCAGGGGCATGGCATCGTTCGTTCCAATACTGGCATCTACGCCATAATAACTTGCGATCACCATGCTGCCTTTGATTCCAGCAATCTCTTGATTTAACCGATCAAAATTGCGGTTGATCTTCGGGTACGCCTGCTGGGGCGTGTCGTTGTTAAGAATCGGTTCGATGTCCGCCAATGTACTCACCCCTTAACTTTAAATCCATATTCGAAGCATTCAAGGCAACAGACGTTATGAAGACTACCTACCGAAAAATCATGCCGATAGGTAGCTTGATCGATTATACTCAGGCCAGGTTAAGCCACTTTCACCACACTTACTTGGACATTCCGAATTCCTGTAAGTCCGGTTCCTAGAGAATTATTTACCAGTTGCAGATTGCCACCCGGCACTGAATTACTACTAAAAACAACTGTATTCGTTAAAGAGGCGTATTCACCGATTGCAACATTATCAACAACCGTACTTGAGCCAGCAACTCCCAGGAAACCTACAGAAATATGACCACCACTACTAGGATTTGGGGTGGCCGAAACAGCATAACTAGCTTGATAAATTTGATTCGGTGCCAGATGGATCGTTTGAAAACTCGGATTCGTTATAGCCGTGCCGCCTATTTCAATCACTGGACCAATGGTGATTGCTTGACCAGGTCCGGCACCTTGGTTTGCATCCAAATTTCTTCTCACGAAATTTTGCCCAACCGTTGGTCCCGTAGCACCCGTAGCACCCGTCATGCCCGTCATGCCTGTTGCACCAGTAGCCCCAGTTGCGCCTGTAGAGACAACAATTCTTATTCCACGTGTAATTTTTACAAATAAAATGGTTAAATGTTTCAATACACAGTTTGCCTTGCATGCTTCTGGGGAAGATGGGCACGGCTCGCAGCACGGGGGTATTTGCGTTGGGGTATCAGGTTGACTGCCGTTCCGAAACATGGATGACCACCCTTCAGGCCCGTATTCATGACTGAAGGGTGGTCAGGGTTTTAGAAGCTAAAACATATTCATCCCATATCCTTTAGCAAATCAGAGGATCAGGGCGACGATTCAGAAGCACCCGTCTGAAGGAAAGGGTACGGATTGGCTATCCCAGGTCGTTAGCCAATCCGTTCTATTTCGAGTTCGGTTTAATACGGGCTACATATATCGTCCGAATATTTCGTTACAGTTATACTCGTTTGAACTCCTTCAACAATCCAAGCTGTAGCTCCTCCAGTAACCGCATCAACCGATGTTTGTAATCGTATGATGTTATTTAAAGCACCGCCGCCAGTATCTGCTACGCATACCAGAGAACAATTCGTTAAACCATCGTCATTAGTTAGGGCAGTCGTACTCCCCACAAAATTTGAAGCTATAAAGCTGCCTAACACCACTTGATTGAATGTTCCACTCACATTTCGTTGTCTCAAATTTACAGATACACTTATCCCAGCAGTTGGGCTAGAGCTATTCATACCTCCAGAAATGGCATAACACACCATGTATGTTCCGGTTTCCGGAACAATAATATCTGTACCATTCACCAGTATAGAACCATCCCCTACTTTTGTATTGCCCGTAAAATCTATAAATTGCGAAGTATTTGCTGGAATGGTCTGACTGCCGGCTCCTTGAATCTCCGCCATAATATTTAGGGCTGGCCCAGTTGGACCCGTGGCCCCTGTTGCACCCGTTGCGCCTGTTGAGACGTCAATTCTTATCCCACCTGTAATTTTTACTAACAACTTGAAAAGGTCCCTTATTAGTGTGAAGAACGTCTCCGCAGATGGACTCGCGTTCCAATCGCCTGTGACCGGCACGGTCATCGGTGTCACAGGTACTCCAGCGTATAACTGAACGGATATTCCTGGCGTTCACGGGATCGGCTCGCCGCTTCTTGCTTTCATCCATCTGATCCTTCATGTGAATCAGGCGCTGCCGCAGCTCAGCGTATGTATTGCGCGTATCTTGCTGCTGCATATGCGGTTCGAATGATCGGATGAATGGAAGACGCCGCCCTTCATGGCCTGTGAATGTCTGAAGGGCGGCCGGGCGTTCTAGCAGATTAAGCCAGTTTAATGACACTTATAGTCGAGTTACCATAAATAGTATTCCCTGAAGAAAGACTTCTTAAATCTAAGTCAGTTGATGATCCAGCAGTTCTAATAATCGTGTTTCCTGATAAAGTCACCTGGTTGTTATTACTTACAGCTTGAGAGTTCGTGTTTTGGATAAAAACCCCATTAAGGTATAGACCAGCGCCTGCGGTCCCCGGCCCAGTGGCGTTCGCTCTATAGTCCACATAATATTGCTGATTGGGAGCTAAAGTGATACTCCCATTGGGACCTTGGGTGATAGCAGTCCCATTCTGCTGATAAAAAAGCATGTCAATGACGGCATTAGGCGCGAGCGTTTCTACGGTATTGTGAGCTGCGAACATATTATTCTGCGTCACCGTCGGTCCAGTAGGGCCAGTCACCCCTGTCATCCCGGTTGCTCCAGTGGCCCCTGTTGCACCCGTTGCGCCTGTGGAGACGTCAATTCATATTCCACCTGTAATTTTTACAAATAACCCATAAAAGGTGCGTGTATGCATTATTTGCAGCCGTAAGGAAAAGCTTCTGCCACCCCATTGCACGCTTGCTACGGGCGGCTATTTCATGGATTTCACTGCACTGATCTGAGCTTGTATTCATTGGAATCGCAGCCGCGACGAATGTCGAATACATCCGTTGCTAAATTCAATTAGAAAAGAAGGGATTCCTTTTGCGGAGTCCCTTATTAGTGGGAAGAACGTCTCCGCAGATGGACTCGCGGTCCAATCGCCTGTGACCGGGACGGTCATGGGTATCACAGATACTCCATCGTATAACCGAACGGATATTCCTGGCGTTCACGGGATCGGGTAGACAAGACTTTGATGTCGTCGGGCAACAGCCTGGTGTAATGAATCCGCCGGATAAACTGCTTCAAGGTCATGTTCTGTTCTTCAGCCGTCTGAAACTCGAATTGATCGAGCAGAGCCAGGATGCATTTCATCTGTTCCATCCCGGAAGAGGCTTCAAGCGCCTGCATCTCCTGCAGAACTGCTTCCTTCATTTCCTGCAAGGCATGCTCCTGTTCCACCAGTCTTTCCTTCCTGATCTTTAACCTATCGCGCGGGAAAGTCCCTGTCAGGGCAAGGTCCAGAAGATCGGCCCGCCGCTTCTTGTTTTCTTCCATCTGATCCTTCACGTGAATCAGGCGCTGCTGCAGCTCAGCGTGTGTATTGCGCGTATTTTGCTGCTGCATATGCTGCAGCTCCTGCTGTAGCTGTCGCCGGTAGGCCTGCAGCTTCCTTAGAATTTCTTCTTCCACGAACCTTAACCGTATGCCGTGATTCTCGCACTTCTCTTCACGGTCAAGCGATACATAGTCGCAGCGCTTGATCGTATACGCACCATTTCTTTCTTTTTTTATGGTCAATTTCCTTCCGCATACCCCGCAGAAGAGCAGGTCCTTCAGCATCGTTGTGCCTGCCTTGACGGTAGCTTTCTCGCGCAGCCCAATGGCTTTTGCACCACGCTCGGTGCGTTCCTGATGAACTTGATCCCATTGGTCCGGGGGAATAATGGCAGGGTGGGCATGGTCGGTGGTGATCGTATCCAGCACCTTGAACGTATATTTGCCGTTCTCCTTGATGCGCTTGCGGTTCTGAAAGACGAGGCTCCCCTTGTAGACCGGATTGGTGATGATTCTCTTCACGGTGGAAGGCAGGAACGTATCACAACGCGGAGGTCTATATCCTTTACTGTTGAGCATGTCGGCGATCTTCCGGGTGCCCAGGCCTTCGATGTGAAGCTTGAAGATGTAACGCACAATCTCTGCTTCCGGTTCATGGATCTCCAATTTATGGGTGGTGGGGTTTCTTCTGTAGCCATAGGCAGGCTTCCCGCTGACGTATTCCCCGCGCTGGGCACGCTGTCTCTTATTGTACTGGTTCCTGCGGCCGATCATCTCATATTCCAGTGTGGCAAATATGGAGCTTACATCATACAGCACGCGGTCTTCCTGCGAATTGGACAGGTCGAAGGTCTGTGAAGGGGTGATGATCTTGATTTCGTGATCCATGCACAGCTGCTTGATTTGTTGGGACACCAGCCCGTTTCGTGAGAGACGATCCAGAGATACCGTAAAAATCGCTTGGTATTTCTCGATGTTCTCCAGCAATCGCTGCAACTGGGGTCTGTCCTCAAGCTCGTATTTCCCTCCGCTTACAATTTCTTCGTAAATATCGTATGTAAAACCATTCTGTTGACAAAATGCGGCCATCATTTCGCGATGATTCTGCAAGGTATCCTCATTCTCGCCTTTATCTCGTGAAATCCGCAGGTAGGTTGCTCCGAAAAGAATGGAAGTTGCATCCTTCATAAGTGATGTTCGCCTCCTTGTTTACTGCCAATAAAAAGATGATTATGAACCAGTCGCTCCTGTCGCCCCAGTGGCGCCCGTCGCTCCAGTGGCACCAGTTGCTCCAGTTTCACCCGTTGGACCCGTCGCTCCAGTTGCGCCTGTTGCTCCGGTAGCGCCCGTAGCTCCAGTGGCACCAGTGGCACCAGTTGCTCCAGTTGGACCCGTCGCTCCAGTTGCTCCAGTTGCTCCAGTTGCGCCCGTAGCGCCCGTTGCCCCAGTAGCGCCTGTAGCTCCAGTTGGACCCGTTGGACCTGTTGCACCCGTCGCTCCAGTAGCGCCCGTTGCCCCAGTAGCGCCAGTTGCTCCAGTTGGACCCGTTGGGCCAGTTGGACCCGTCGCTCCAGTTGCTCCAGTTGCTCCAGTAGCGCCCGTTGCTCCGGTTTGACCTGTTGGGCCAGTTGGACCTGTTGCTCCAGTGGCACCAGTAGCGCCTGTTGCTCCGGTTGCGCCCGTCGCTCCAGTTTGACCTGTTGGGCCAGTTGGACCCGTCGCTCCAGTGGCACCCGTCGCTCCCGTCGCTCCAGTTGCTCCGGTTTCACCCGTTGGGCCAGTTGGACCCGTAGCGCCCGTCGCTCCAGTTTGACCCGTTGGACCGGTTGGACCCGTAGCTCCAGTTGCCCCAGTTGCTCCGGTTGCTCCAGTTTGACCTGTTGGGCCTGTCGGGCCGGTGGCACCCGTAGCTCCGGTGGCACCCGTTGCGCCTGTTGCGCCCGTCGCACCGCTTGCTCCAGTGGCACCTGCTGCGCCTGATGCTCCACTAGGACCAGTTGCCCCTGTCGCTCCAGTGGCACCTGCGCCCGTGGCACCTGTCGCACCTGCTGCGCCTGATGCCCCACTAGGGCCAGTTGCACCTGTCGCTCCAGTGGCACCTGCGCCCGTGGCACCTGTAGCACCTGCTGCGCCTGCTGCCCCGCTAGGGCCAGTTGGACCAGTTGCACCTGATGCACCTGATGCTCCACTAGGGCCAGTTGGACCGGTAACACCTGCGCCCGTGGCACCTGTTGCTCCCGCTGCACCCGCTGATCCACTAGGTCCGGTTGGACCGGTTGGACCTGGTGCCCCTCCGGATGGGCCGGTTGGACCCGCTGGGCCAGTTGGACCCACAAGGTTATCTGCATCCAAAACCCTTTCCAGCTTGTTGCTGAGAACCCAGTCTTTGTTGATCGTTTCTGCAAGAGTTTTCCGAACACTTTCATTCACGGCCAGCAAATCACTTATGGATGCGACCGGTGCCGTTACACCAGGCAGGGTCCCCAGTACATATTGAAGCTTCTCGCCCTCTGCGTTCAAAATATGACTGAGTCCCAATTCCTCCAGTGCGATCGAGGCTATTATTAAGGAAATGGCGTCGTCTCTTGTAATCGTGATTGTTGGTGTAATATTCGGCAAATTAGATTGAGACAAGAATAATCTCTCCTTTCGGTTGGATTAGTCTAACCTATGCCATATTAGGATGTGTAGTGTTAGGGCAGTCGCCTTTATTGTTGAATAATTAGAATAAATAGGTAATTAATGAGGTTTATGTAAAGTGAATTGGTAGAATACATCATGTATATCTATAGTATGCATGTCATTCCATCCGTGGCCGCTGCATAGATATTATATGTTTTTTTAATTACACCTAAGACAGAATAACCAGGATTTCCTTCAGAGGGGGTTACAAGCGGCCAGGATTCTAGAAGCTAAGCGAGCTTAACCATACTCACATTAGCAGTGTGCAGTGTATTGGAAATTAAATTTCTAACGGTTTAAATCCTTAATACCAGGGGAAGTAGCAGTCGCACCTTATATAGAAGCGTGAATTGAAATCCCATTATGAATTCTGCATTGAATGCAAAATTTATAGTGATAAGTCCCTCCTTATACAGGAGCGTGAATTGAAATGGCAAGTGGTATGTGAAGTTTGGAGGGAGCCGTAATGCGTCGAAGCCTAAAGAAGCTGATGCACGGAATCCAATGTATCCCCTGAATGCACAAAAATGAAAAAAATACAGATACCTGCGGATCTCATGATGGAAGTTGCTCGAAGGATTAGAGTCGAGAGTGCCCCAAGCACCACTTCAACATTCCAACGTGATAGGGTACAACCGGCAATGCCGTCTACGGTCCGTTATTCTCCGCATGGATGGTCTTTGAGTTACTCCAAGGGTTGCTTGGCGGCGCAAAGCGAGAATTCCCTCGTCATGAGGAGCTTTCATCTGTTCGCTTTGCTCGCTGGCTGCTGCTACCGGCCCGACTATCCGTGGGGACCTCGGTGAATATCTGCTATTTTTGTGGAAGTAGGTGTTGTGTTGCTGGTTCTGATTACGTATGATGACAGTACGGTGGAAAAAGAAGGCAGGCATCGTCGGATTAAAGCAGCGAAGAAATTTGTAGGGCGCGGTCATATGGAAAGTCAACTGAGAATTGAAACTTTTCTAGCATTGATTTATAAGGATTTGTAGGAGATTCATGCCCAAAGGGGATGAATCTCCTACATTTTCGCTGTCACGCTCCTTATGGGGCGTGTGGATTGAAATCGCGGGCTCTCAACTGGGCGGCATATGGAAACCGTCACGCTCCTTATGGGGCGTGTGGATTGAAATAGCAGCTCATACTCGTGGAACTGATCCATAGGGATATGTCACGCTCCTTATGGGGCGTGTGGATTGAAATATCCGGATCAGGTTCAGTGTCACCGTCATCGCCGTCACGCTCCTTATGGGGCGTGTGGATTGAAATGATTAAAAGAAAGAAGAAATAAAGAGGAAGCAGAGTCACGCTCCTTATGGGGCGTGTGGATTGAAATGTATCCATGATCAATCATGTCCTGTACAGCTTTTCGTCACGCTCCTTATGGAGCGTGTGGATTGAAATAATATTATCTACGATTGAAATAGGAGTTGCTAGTCTGGTCGCGCTCCTTATGGAGCGTGTGGATTGAAATTAAAACACTCTACTATCCGAAAAATAACATGAGGACCGTCACGCCCCTTATGGGGCGTGTGGATTGAAATAACCTCACGGGCGGCGCTCAGGTGGCGCTCTCTGGTCACGTTCCTCATGGAGCGTGTGGATTGAAATACCTATGAGTGGAAAACGGGGGAAAGTGAGGATGGTCACGCTCTTCATGGAGCGTGTGGATTGAAATACTGCGCGTGATACGGTTGCTGTACTGATGGTAGGGTCACGCTCCTTATGGGGCGTGTGGATTGAAATCAGTAGCCCGGCAAGCCTGCTGCAGTTGTCCAAGTTACGCTCCACGAGGCGAGAATTCCTTCGTCATGAGGAGCTTTCATTTGTTCGATTTGCTTGCTGCTGCTGGCCCGACATATCCGTTGGAGATCACGATGAATATCCGCCCTTTTTGTGGAAGTAGATGTTGTGTTGCTTGTTCTGATTACGTAGGATGTCAGCACAGTGGAAAAAGAAGGTAGACGCCGATGGACTAAAGTAGCGAAGAAGTGTGTAGGCCGCGGTCAACGTGTACAAAACTCGGTGTTTGAATGTATCCGTGCGAGAGAGTCCTATGATATGGAAAGCCCACGAATTCTCTGAGGTGCGAATGTGAAGCGCACATGAAATCCCTGGGACATTCGCACCTCGGATTTTGTCGAAATCATCCCTTTATAAGCTGGAAGTTGAAAAGTCAACTGTGAATTAAAACTTTTATAGCATTGTTTAACAAGGATTTGTAGGAGATTCATGCCGAAAGAGGATGAATCCACTATATTTTCGCTGTCACGCTCCACGAGGGGCGTGTGGATTGAAATTCCCTCGTTTGCAGCACTTTTTGGAGAATAGCGTCATGCTCCTTATGGAGCGTGTGGATTGAAATATCCGTATGCGCGCCGGACAAAATCATCTTGCAAGTCATGCTCCTTATGGAGTGTGTGGATTGAAATACCAGGGCAACGCGGTCTATTAACTTTACTGCTCTCGTCACGCTCCTCATGGAGCGTGTGGACTGAAATCATTCGGAGATAAAAGCAAAAAGTTAGCATATATTGGTCACGTTCCACGAGGAGCGTGTGGATTGAAATTCCTTTTGGTGGGATGGGGGATGTATATATCCCGTCACGCTCACGAGGGGCGTGTGGATTGAAATTACATACTCAGCTTTCGTCAGATACTCGTAAGGTAGTCACGCTCCTGGTGGAGCGTGTGGATTGAAATAACTGTAACCCCGTCGGACCGTACCACTGGTTCAAGTCATGCTCCTCATGGAGCGTGTGGATTGAAATTTCTGCGAGATCCACTTTCAAGCCTCTTTCTTCTGGTCACGCTCCACGAGGCGAGAATTCCCTCGTCATGAGAGCATTCATTTGTTCGATTTGCTCGCTTGCTGCTGCTGGCCCGACATATCGTGGGGATCACGATGAATACCTGCTATTTTTGTGGAAGCAGGTTGTGTTGCTGGTTCTGATTACGTATGATGTCAGTAAAATGAAAAAATAAGGAAGTAACCATCTGACTAAAGTAGCGAAGAAATGTGTAGACCACGGTCAACGTGTGCAAAACTCGGTGTTTGAATGTATCCGGGCCAAAGAGGCACATGATATGTAAAGTCCACTCATTCTCTGAGGTGCGAATGTGAAGCGCACATGAAATCCCTGGGACATTCGCACCTCGGATTTTGTCGAAATCATCCCTTTATAAGCTGGAAGTTGAAAAGTCAACTGTGAATTAAAACTTTTATAGCATTGTTTAACAAGGATTTGTAGGAGATTCATGCCGAAAGAGGATGAATCCACTATATTTTCGCTGTCACGCTCCACGAGGGGCGTGTGGATTGAAATTAACTGGCAGAACATCATGCAGCGTGGGCGGGAGTCACGCTCCACGAGGGGCGTGTGGATTGAAATGACTAGTGTCAATGCCATGAATAAAGTCCTCCGTCACGCTCCACGAGGGGCGTGTGGATTGAAATCATGATTCTGACCGTCACAAACGGACGTCTCACCAGTCACGCTCCACGAGGGGCGTGTGGATTGAAATCAAAACACGCGAGTAAAATGTAAATCTCTCCGTTCGGTCATGCTCCACGAGGGGCGTGTGGATCAACTAGGAGTTAATGTCACACTCCTTATGGAGCGTATGGTAGAAAAAGTCTAACATGATTTTGCCGATTCTTCAGACGATCCCTACAGGCGAAGAAGTTGAATCCATCGTTTCAAGCGGTGAGTACCCCAAGCACCACTTCAACATTCCAACGTGATATGGCACAACCAAAAATGCCGTCTACGGTCCGTTATTCTCCGCACGGATTGTCTTTGTGTTACTCAAAGGGTTGTTTGACGGCGCAAAGCGAGAATTCCCTCGTTATGAGGATCTTTCATTTGTTCGATTTACTCGCTTGCTGCTGGCCCGACATATCCGTGGGAAACTCGGTGAATATCTGCTATTTTTGTGGAAGTAGGTGTTGTGTTGCTGATTTTGATTACGTATGATGTCAGTACAGTGGAAAAAGAAGGCAGGCACCGTCGGACTAAAGTAGCCAATAAATGTGTAGACCACGGTCAACGTGTGCAAAACTTGGTGTTTGAATGTATCCGGGCCAAAGAGTCCTGTGATATGGAAAGCCCACGAATTCTCTGAGGTGCGAATGTGAAGCGCACATGAAATTCCTGGGATATTCGCACCTCGAACTTTGTCGAAAGCATCCCTTTATAAGCTGGAAGTTGAAAAGTCAACTGAGAATTGAAACTTTTATAGCATTGTTTTAGAAGGATGTGTAGGAGATTCATGCTCAAAGAGGATGAATCCACTATATTTTCGCTGTCACGTTCCTTATGGAGCGTGTGGATTGAAATTCTTCCAACATGTCCTTAATCTGTCCCCATAATTCGGTCACGTTCCTTATGGAGCGTGTGGATTGAAATAGAGAAAACCCGATGGACTACATATGGCAGGCGGTCATGCTCCTTGTGGAGCGTGTGGATTGAAATCGGAGCATAAGGAGCGCATCCAACGGTGGATACAGTCACGCTCCACGAGGAGCGTGTGGATTGAAATCACGTATGTCCTTCCGGAAGCGTAATCTCCCGGTACCCGTCGCGTTCCACGAGGGGCGTGTGAATTGAAGTTCCGCCATATTCAACGAGTGCGTCTTTAAAACCCAGGTTACGCTCCGCGAGGAGTGGGTGTTGTGCTGCTGGTTCTGATTACGTATGATATCAGTACAGTGTATAAAGAAGGCAGGCGCCGTCGGACTAAAGCAGCGAAGAAATGTGTAGACCACGGTCAACGTGTACAAAACTCGGTGTTTGAATGTATCCGTGCAAGAGTCCTATGATATGGAAAGCCCACGAATTCTCTGAGGTGCGAATGTGAAGCGCACATGAAATCCCAGGGACATTCGCACCTCGGATTTTGTCGAAAGAACCCTTTTTTAAGCTAGAAGTTGAAAAGTCAACTGAGAATTAAAACTTTTATAGCATTGTTTAACAAGGATTTGTAGTGGATTCATGCCCGAAGTGGATGAATCCACTACATTTTCGCTGTCATGCTCCTTATGGAGCGTGTGGATTGAAATCGATAGCGCCATAAGTGGTATGGCTTTTGGTCGTTGGTCATGCTCCTTATGGAGCGTGTGGATTGAAATCCACAGCTTGTAAAGGTCAGTGCCCGGGGTGATAACGTCATGCTCCTTATGGAGCGTGTGGATTGAAATAAGCTAGGATTATCGGAACCAAGCGAATCGACAAGTCATGCTCCTTATGGAGCGTGTGGATTGAAATAGCTCCGGGCTAACCTTGTATGCCTTCGTTGTGTCATGCTCCTTGTGGAGCGTGTGGATTGAAATCAAGCTTGATATTCATATTTTCTGCTTTCAACGCGGTCATGCTCCTTATGGAGCGTGTGGATTGAAATTGCTAAAAGTGGTCGGCATTTTAGCTGGCCTGAAGGTCATGCTCCTTATGGAGCGTGTGGATTGAAATCGGACCAACTCCTGGTTATCAAATACATTCGCCGGTCATGCTCCTTATGGAGCATGTGGATTGAAATGCTGTGGAAGGACATAGAGCTTGGAAAGTGCGATACGTCGCGCTCCTTATGGAGCGTGTGGATTGAAATATGAATAGGTAGATTTTGCAGCAAGTGCGCCACGTCACGCTCCACGAGGAGCGTGTGGATTGAAATTTGAGTCAGACGCTGAACCTCAGCTTTAGATTCGGGTCACGCTTCTTATGGAGCGTGTGGATTGAAATCACGTATGCCCTTCCGGAAGCGTAATCTCCCGGTACCCGTCGCGTTCCACGAGGAGCATATGGATTTAAATGGAAATCAAGTCCAGCATCTTGCGTGCGTTTAGGTCGCGCTCCTCGTGGACGTGTGGCGTGTGGATTGAAATACCGGTGTCTTTATCGACTCATTTAGTGCAAAAAGTCACGCTCCTTATGGGGCGTGTGGATTGAAATCTGTGCCGCGCTTGACACCCCGCACGGAGCCGGGAGGTCACGCTCCTTATGGAGCGTGTGGATTGAAATTGAACAGACTTGGAAAGCTTCTGGCCGTCTTTGGCGTCACGCTCCTCATTGTGAACAGCAGTGGTAAAATCCCCAATAACGGCACTTGAAAATTCCCCATAATCGGCAGACACTTTTCCGTATGGGGGAGAGAGACAATGATCAAGAATGGGAAGTTTTTCGAGACCCCTCCTGGCCAACAGCCCCAAGTCGATTGGGGCCACTTCGATGAAGCGGAGCGGCATCCTCGTAAGGTAGCCGCTGACGCGCTCATCTCCTATGCGACAAACCGATATATTGATAACCTCAATACGTGTCCACCTCCGAACGAAAACAAAGAAGACGGCTTATGCCGTCCAAGAACGAGGACTAATTCCATCCCATTCCACAACCTCACCATTTGAATTAAATTCGAATTTTTCAGTTATGTATCTGGTACTGGTTGTATGGTTCTTCATATCGATTGTGGTCTCTTCACGTTCAATGTTCGTTATAGCCCCATGTTCCTTAACACTTAATAGCCTGTTGGTCTTTTACCTGAATTTATAAGAAGACATCTGGAAGTTACCCTGACAGGACGACTCCGACATGCCAAAAGGAATACCACCCTACTTACATGAAGCTCGGTAAAGACGGCGAAAACCATTCGTAAGGTTCTGGGTCCAGCAGAGAATGGGGTGTTCATGAAAGGAGATTCAGTTATGCGGAAAATGACGCATGGCAATTTATTATTGGTTCTGGCTGCCGTGCTAGTAGTGACTGCTTGCATTGTGGCAGGAAGCGCTTATTATTTTAGCAAAACGGATTACCCTACTCATAAATTTTTATTGCCAAAGGGATTTACAGGATGGATTGAAGTTACATTTGAACAGCCTGGTGCTCCGGCTTTGAAAAAAGAAGGAGAGCGTACCATTGTTTACGAAGTCCCTGAATCCGGAAAAATAATGACTTCAAGCAAAAATACTACTGGTACAATCGTTCTTTATTATGTTGAAACGGATGGAAGCCTGACCGAGTTTCCAACAAACAAAACATGGATTCATGGATTGGGGACTTCATCAGGTGGAAGAAGCGGAGCTGATGATTCAGAAGAAAAATCCCCTGAGAAACTAAACTTTTTTGTGGGGACGGAAGAACAATGGGAAAATGCACCAACACCTTGAAATGTTCATTCGTCATGATCCTCGTGGAGCGTGTGGATTGAAATCGATACATGTGGTTAACACTGGGGTCTAGTCCATGTCACGCTCCACGAGGCGAGAATTCCCTCGTCATGAGGAGCTTTCATTTGTTCGGTCCGCTTGCTGCTGCTGGCCGACATATCCGTGGGGATCACGATGAATATCCGCCATTTTGTGGAAGCAGGTGTTGTGCTGCTGGTTCTGATTACGTATGATGACAGTACAGTGGAACAAGAAGGAAGGCACCGTCGGATAAAGTAGCGAAGAAAAGTGTAGATCACGGTCAACGTGTGCAAAACTCGGTGTTTGAATGTATCCGGGCGAAAGAGTCAATATAATATGGAAAGCCCGCGTATTCTTTGAGGTGCGAATGTGAAGCGCACATGAAATCCCTGGGACATTCGCACCTCGAATGTTGTCGAAAGAACCCTTTTTCAAGCTAGAAGTTGAAAAGCCAACTGAGAATTAAAACTTTTCTAGCATTGTTTTACAAGGATTTGTAGGAGATTCATGCCTAAAGGGGATGAATCTCCTACATTTTCGCTGTCAGTCACGCTCCTTATGGAGCGTGTGGATTGAAATTGACAGCGTAGTATAAGAACAGGGCCGATGCTGCGTCACGCTCCTTATGGAGCGTGTGGATTGAAATCACAAAACTTATTTTGGTCCGGTGGAAATCTGAATGTCACGCTCCTTATGGAGCGTGTGGATTGAAATTTTAAGGTCATATATGCAGCCTCAGCCCGTTGCCGGTCACGCTTCTCATGGAGCGTGTGGATTGAAATAAACCCTCCAGACTCTCTATCAAGATCGATTATATGTCACGCTCCACGAGGGGCGTGTGGATTGAAATTCACGTATGGCGCGAAGAATTGCGACCACTTCTTTCAGGTCATGCTCCTTAATGGAGCGTGTGGATTGAAATCAGTAGCCCGGCAAGCTTGCTGCAGTTGTCCAAGTCACGCTCCACGAGGCGAGAATTCCCTCGTCATGAGGAGCATTCATTTGTTCGATTTGCTCACTTGTTGCTGCTGGCCCGACATATCCGTTGGGGATCACGATGAATATCCGCCCTTTTTGTGGAAGTAGATGTTGTGTTGCTGATTCTGATTACGTATGATGATAGTAAAGTGGAAAAATAAGGAAGGTGCCTATGGACTAAAGTAGCGAAGAAATGTGTAGAGCACGGTCAACGTGTACAAAACTCGGTGATTGAATGTATCCGTGCGAAAGAGTCCTATGATATGGGAAGCCCACGGATTCTCTGAGGTGCGAATGTGAAGCGCACATGAAATCCCTGGGACATTCGCACCTCAGATTTTGTCGAAAGACCCCTTTTTTAAGCTGAAAGTTGAAAAGTCAACTGAGAATTGAAACTTTTCTAGCATTGTTTTACAAGGATTTGTAGGAGATTCATGCCTAAAGAGGATGAATCCGCTACATTTTCGCTGTCACGCTCCTTGTAGAGCGTGTGGATTGAAATCGGTGGGAGACAATACGGAAGTGGGCAGCGCGGAGTCATGCTCCTTGTGGAGCGTGTGGATTGAAATCTCCCAAATCAATCACCTCATTATGTTTTTTTAAAGTCACGCTCCTTGTGGAGCGTGTGGCGTGTGGATTGAAGTTCCGCCATATTCAACGAGTGCGTCTTTAAAAACCCAGGTTACGCTCCGCGAGGAGTGGGTGTTGTGCTGCTGGTTCTGATTACGTATGATATCAGTACAGTGTATAAAGAAGGCAGGCGCCGTCGGACTAAAGCAGTGAAGAAATGTGTAGACCACGGTCAACGTGTGCAACACTCGGTGTTTGAATGTATCCGTGCGAAAGAGTCCTATGATATGGAAAGCCCACGAATTCTCTGAGGTGCGAATGTGAAGCGCACATGAAATCTCTGGGACATTCGCACCTCGGATTTTGTCGAAAGTATCCATTTTCAAGCTGGAAGTTAAAAAGTCAACTGAGAATTAAAACTTTTCTAGCATTGTTTTACAAGGATTTGTAGGAGATTCATGCCCAAAGTGGATGAATCCACTACATTTTCGCTGTCACGCTCCTTATGGGGCGTGTGGATTGAAATAGGTTCTAGGTGTAGCCAAGGCAATTGTGGAATGGGTCACGCTCCTTATGGGGCGTGTGGATTGAAATACGACTTTATCTACTTGCAGCAGATGTCGGCCATCGTCACGCTCCTTATGGGGCGTGTGGATTGAAATTCAGTTAAAGGGGATTAAGGAATCCACTCAATCGTCACGTTCCTTATGGAGCGTGTGGATTGAAATCTCCAGATCACGAACACGTTCCCGCAAGGCTAAACGTCATGCTCCTTACGGAGCGTGTGGATTGAAATTAATCAAGCGAAGTATTTGGTCACGCTCCGCGAGGGGCGTGTGGATTGAAATTTGCCTGCCTTCTGCCGGTAATCCACGATGGTGTTAAGTCATGCTCCTTATGGAGCGTGTGGATTGAAATGATGTCGCCCGGCTCAGATGGTGGCGGAATTGCGAGTCACGCTCCTCGTGGAGCATGTGGATTGAAATATGCCGAGACTCGTGGAAAAGGTCATATCAAAGTCACGCTCCTTATGGAGCGTGTGGATTGAAATAAGGTATGCCTGTAATCAGCAGTCTGGTTTGCCGGAAACGAAAAAAAACGCTGCCTATCGGCAGCGCGGGGCTGTAGTTACAAACTTTTACATTTCCATTTATTTTAAATTTGGAGGCAAAAAATCAACGAATTCATAAACTCCAACGATTCGCTTGGCAGGATAATCTGGTTTTTCAAATACAGTTATAGAGTAACCTTGGGGATGCTGTACTATTGAATTAATAATATCGTTTGTTAATTGCCCCTTTAAAGGGGCCTTTATATTTGTCTGATACCTAGCGGTACGATAACTATCATCTCCATTAATTAGGCTCTCTCCTTTAACAGGCGTTGTTAATTCGGCAGTGAAAAACTTAGCGTAATCTTGCGGGATGTCTAAATATAGATAATACGAATGCTCTCCCTGTAATAAATACTTTTTTGGTAATTCTCCAAAACTATAGACTACATCATAATTTATTGTGTTAGTCGCCGAGTCATAAGTGATATCGAATTTGTGGACCAAAAAATCATTAGTGTCCGGAAAATGTACCCCTGTTAAAAATTCCTCCTCTGCCCCTTCATTTTGACTATTATTTGTTTCAGAATGATTGTTTTCCGAATCGGTATTTTTCCCGTTGGAACATGCTGTGACGGCTATGATTATGCTAAAGATCATTATTGATTTAGACCAAAATTTCAAATTTTTCTCCCCCTGCAAATGTCGTCCAATGACCTGAATTATAAGTTCTTTTCACAACTACTTCAGCAGTGTTAGCGACTTCCATGTACCCAAGTCTACAGTTTGCAAGAGTTTTAGTCCGAATGATGGCCACTGCCTTGAAAGTGAAAGATTCAGTTCGAAAAGTTACCCAAAAATGGTACAATAGTAGAGACAAAGTAACCGGTGGGAAGACGCGGCGAAGCCAACCCGAGAGGGGGTGACGCCGTGTCACTTCTTGGAATAGTACAGAGCTTCCTGGAAATCAGCGATAAGCTGATCAGCATTGCCGTAGGTGTAATGACCTTGTGGGGTGCCTGGAAAATCGTGCGAGACAAGAAAAACCACCGGGAATAGGTTGGGACCCTGCTCCGGTGATTTTTCGAAGTTGTATTGAGAATCTCGCCGTGGTTGCCCATCGGCCTTTGTCTGGAATAGCTGCGATGTTAGAGCATCGTGGCTATTTTTTTATTTTACCCATTTGTAGCCTTACTGATGACTACATTATAGCATAATCACGAAATATATTCATAATACTTATTTCGAAATCACCGATGCCAGGTATAAGCGCCAACATCGGTGGCTTTTTAAGGTTGATGACTGCTCCCATAACCATTATATGCTTGTCGCGGATGTATGTTGTTTTACAAGGATTTGTAGGAGATTCATGCCCAAAGAGGATGAATCCACTACATTTCCGCTGTCGCGCTCCTTATGGAGCGTGTGGATTGAAATGGTAATGTGGTCCCCGATCATGCTGTCTCCTTGTACGTCACGCTCCACGAGGCGAGAATTCCCTCGTTATGAGGAGCATTCATTTGTTCGACTTACTCGCTTGCTGCTGGCCCGACATATCCGTGGGGATCATGATGAATATCCGCCATTTTTTGTGGAAGCAGGTTGTGTTGCTGGTTCTGATTACGTATGATGTCAGTACAGTGTATAAAGAAGGCAGGCACCGACGGACTAATAAAGTAGCGAAGAAGTGTGTAGACCGCGGTCAACGTGTGCAAAACTCGGTGTTTGAATGTATCCGTGCCAAAGAGTCAATATGATATGGAAAGCCCACGCATTCTCTGAGGTGCGAATGTGAAGCGCACATGAAATCCCTGGGACATTCGCACCTCGAATTTTGTCGAAAGCATCCCTTTATAAGCTGGAAGCTGAAAAGTCAACTGTGAATTGAAACTTTTATAGCATTGATTTACAAGGATTTGTAGGAGATTCATGCCGAAAGAGGATGAATCCACTATATTTTCGCTGTCACGTTCCTCATGGAGCGTGTGGATTGAAATTGTTTGTTTGGGTTTGGGTTACTCATGGTTGTTCTGTCACGTTCCTCATGGAGCGTGTGGATTGAAATCATCATTAAGTGGTCCACTTGCCAAATTGGATTGGACGTCACGTTCCTCATGGAGCGTGTGGATTGAAATATATATTGTTGTGCCTTGAGATATTTCATGCCATCCAAGTCACGTTCCTCATGGAGCGTGTGGATTGAAATCCGAAATCCCGGGCTTGGACAGAAGTGGTCATCGTCACGTTCCTCATGGAGCGTGTGGATTGAAATCGCATGGCTGACAAAATATTTGGACAAGGCGTTGTAGTCATGCTCCTTATGGAGCGTGTGGATTGAAATCGCGAGGGGCCGATCATTTCGCAACGGGAACAAGGAGTCACGCTCCTCATAGAGCATGTGATTCGAAATACCCGGCAGCCCCAAAGCCCACTCCGGTTATTCCCAGGTCGATCACGTTGTAATCACTCCAAGGGGTTATTTGTTATTGAGACGAAGAATTATAAAGGCGAGAGCGTTACATATTGAGAAAGTAAAATCGAGGATTCACAGAGAGTTGACTTTGGTCATGAAATAAGAGAGGGAAAAGAAGAGGATATAAATGTATTGGCTTCTGTCTGTAACTCTTTCAGAAGTAAGAGACGGCAGAAGCCAATGTGTTTTTTGAAGGATTATACATATTCTCGAAGTTCTCCCCAAGTCGTATGGTTTTGAACAGACGGCAGATCTACGATCAACTTAAAGTAACGGCGAAAGGGCTGCAGTACAAATACGAGTGACCCGGCAAAAGTTCCTCGCGCAAGAACTGGCTGCTTCCCGTAAAACGGCTTTTGGTTCGCGCATAAAATTTCCGGTTGTATTCGTTGATTAGCTCGTCCAAAACCATCGATTGCTTGAGAACAGAGGCATGAGTTAATCCGTATTCTTGCTCCAATGCGTAGAGCTGCTGTCTGGATTCTTCAATTCTCCGACTCAAGTTCTCATGTTCCGGCACAGTTATCCCTCCTTTCATATAATACTTAGTTTAGGTGCTTATGCCTTTATTTAGGAAAAAAAGATTTAAGTATATCTCATTATATATGATAACAGAAGTTGCCTAACCTTGGACAATTCATATAAATCCATTATCGTATTTTTATAAAAACAATGCCAGTAAAAAGGGGAGGTCAGCCCGTGGAAGAAGTACAAATGAGCGAGGAGCTGTTCTGGCTGCTTGACGGAAGCAGATTGGAATGCAAGCAAGGGGACGCGATGATGCTGCTTACCGTTACGGAGGATCTTTGGCCGCATATCGCGATGATCAGTGCGGGAGAGATCGTGGCTTTGGACAGGCGGTGCCTGCGATTGGCACTTTGGCCCGGCACAACGACGACAGGCAATATGATTAGGACGGGTAAAGCGACGTTGGCCGCTTTTGCCGGAGGCAAGGCGCATTATCTAAGGCTGCTGCTAGAAGAGCTGCCCGAGCTGCCGGATGCGGAGTACCCGCGCACTCGCTTTGCGGCGTCTGTTGCTGCGTCCAGAACAGATACAGCGAAGTATGCCGATATTTTGACGGGCGTTACGATTCGTTTGAACAATCCTGCCGAGGTGCTGGAGCGGTGGGAGAGGACGCTAGATGAGCTAATGCGTTAAACATGTCCATGAGCGGTTATGAAGCAGGGAAAGTTCGTATATACACCGTCAGTGAACGGGTACCCGGAATGGAACCTCGGACAAGAGTAATGGATACAGAAGGAACAGGGGGAGCAAGGAGCGAAATAGTCATACAGATTGTCATATAGATTAAGATTTTACGCCAATCGGGCACGAAGTAACGGAGGGATTTTAATGATCAGCAAGCTGGAACAGGCAACCGTCGGTTTTATTGGAATCGGGGTGATGGGCAAGAGCATGGCCCGTCACATTATGAAGGCAGGGCACACCGTCCATGTATACACACGCACGGCATCGAAGGCGGATGATCTGGTGCAGGAGGGAGCGGTATGGCAGGCTACAACCGCGAAGCTGGCAGCCGAGTGTGATGTGATCATCACGATGGTTGGATATCCTCATGATGTGGAGCAGATCTATCTTGGAGAGAACGGTCTGATCGCGAACGCCCGCAGCGGGGCTTACTTGATCGATATGACAACCTCCAGTCCGCTGCTGGCTGCGCGGATTCATGAAGCCGCTGCCGCGAAAGGGCGGCATGCGTTGGATGCTCCGGTATCCGGTGGGGATATCGGAGCGCGGGAAGCGAGGCTGTCCATCATGGTCGGAGGCAGCGAGGAGGATTACGAAGCCGTTCTGCCGATCCTTAAGCTGATGGGAACCAATATTGTGCTGCAGGGCGCAGCCGGTGCGGGACAGCATACGAAAATGTGCAATCAGATTGCTATCGCTACCAATATGATCGGCGTCTGCGAGGCGCTTGCTTACGCCAAGCATGCGGGACTGAATCCTGAACAGGTGCTTAAGAGCATTGAAAGCGGGGCAGCAGGAAGCTGGTCGCTTAGCAACCTGGGGCCGCGCATGATTGCCGGCAACTTTGAGCCTGGCTTTTATGTGAAGCATTTTATCAAGGATATGGGAATTGCGCTGGAGTCAGCCAGGGAGATGGGAATGGATACTCCGGGGCTTGCCTTGGCGGAGTCACTGTACCGGCAACTGTCAGAGCTGGGCTACGACGAGAAAGGGACACAAGTGCTGTATAAGCATTGGGTGAAGGAATAAAGAGAAGAGAAGATACTGGCAACAGAAAAGGGGCAGTCCCAAAAGTCATGAAAATGGCTTAGGGCGCCCCTTTTTCAATTTTGTTAAACCAGAAGATTGCGTTCCAGATGTTCTTGTTAAGTAGGGGTCTGCACGCAGCAGCGGAGAGAACGAAGCAATTCCGGAAAAGCGGAGCGGTCCCCTTTGGCCCGAAGGGTCAACAGGGATTGTAGGAATGCTTCGTTCTCGGAGCGTCTCCCCACGCACGAAAAGAGTGCCCCCGGTCAAGAGCCTTTGGGGACACCATCGAAGTTGAATTGTATGTATTTGTAAGGTTTATCATTCCTTTTACATAGGATTAACCCCTCTATGATACTCAAGAAGTATGATAGTGCTTGTTTCCAAGCGATACATAACAACAATCTATTACAAAGGGGTCTGTGTAAGTGAAAAACAAATTCAAGCTTTTTGTCCCATTCATGTTGGCCATCGGGCTGTTGGCCGGATGTGGCTCCGGTAATGCAACTACAAACAGCAACGCTTCAGGAACGGGTGAATCATCTGGTGAGGCTTCCTCTGGAAATAAGGAAATCCAGGAGCTCAAGGTGAGCTTTGTTCCATCCAAGGACCCGGAGCAAATCATTACGACAACCGAGCCGCTCAAGGAATTGTTGAAAAAACAGCTGCAGACCGAAGGTTACACAGTAGGTAACGTGGACATTAATGTCGGAACGACTTACGAAGCGGTGGGTGAAGCACTGGCAGCCGGCACAACAGACATTGGCTTCATTCCAGGCGGAACGTATGCTTTGTACGATGACGGCGCAGATGTGATATTGACGGCAACCCGTGCAGGGCTGTCCAATGATTCGGACGCTCCGAAGGATTGGAATGCCAATAAGCCGACAGAGCCGACGGACGAGCAGGTAACCTATTACCGAAGTCTTTTTATAACCGGGCCTACTGAGAAGGGAAAGGCTTTGGCTGAAAAAGTGAACAGCGGCGAAGAGCTGACCTGGGATGATTTGAATCGTGCAAACTGGGCTGTCATGTCTTCCTCTTCCTCTGCCGGATATATTTATCCGACGCTGTGGCTTCAGGAGCATTACCAGAAAAGCATAACCGACCTTGCTCATGTGGTTCAATCGGATTCCTACGGCAGCTCGTTTGCTCGGCTGTCCGCAGGTCAGGCGGACGTTATCGTGGCTTATGCCGATGCAAGAAGAGATTATGCGGAGCAATGGACAACTGACTTCGGACGGAAGGGTGCGATCTGGGACGAAACGAATGTGATTGGCGTAACGCAGCCGATTTACAACGATACCATCAGTGTCAGCAAAAACAGTGCGCTCATGAACGATGAGTTTAAAGCAGCTCTGCAAAGAGCCTTTGTCGCTATTGCCCAGACGGATGAAGGGAAAGACGTCATTGCGGTCTATACCCATGAAGGCTACAAGGAAGCACAAGCATCCGACTATGATGGCGAAAGAAAAGCGCAAGAGCTGTTGAGAAGCATGAAAGCAGCTCCATGATTGAATTTATTCATGTGGATAAGACCTATGCCAACGGGACGGCCGCGCTGCGCGACATTAATCTGAGGATTGAGCAGGGCGAATTTGTAGCGGTCATCGGTTTGTCCGGGGCAGGAAAATCGACGCTGATTCGCTGTATTAACCGGATGCATGAGATTACAGGCGGCACATTGATGGTGGATGATGTGGATGTGGCCAAGCTAAAGGGCAGGGAGATCCGCCGTTTCCGCCGCCGCATCGGGATGATTTTTCAATCCTTCAACCTCGTAACGAGAACCACGGTGCTTAAAAATGTGCTGGTCTCCTTTGTGCCTGAGCTTCCGTATTGGCGGAAATGGACAGGCATCTATACCAGGGAGCAGAAGATCAAAGCGCTGGAGGCTCTTGATAAGGTAGGAATTCTGGATAAGTCCTTTGTTCGTGTAGACCAGCTATCCGGCGGCCAGCAGCAGCGAGTTGCTCTGGCACGGACATTGGCTCAGAGCCCCGACATCATTCTTGCGGATGAGCCGATTGCATCGCTGGACCCGGTGACTGCCCGGGTGGTGATGGATGATTTCAAAAACATAAATAAGGCCATGAGCATTTCCGTCATCATGAACATTCACCACGTGGACATGGCTCTGGAATATGCGGACCGGATCATCGGCATTAGCCAAGGGGAAGTTGTTTTTGACGGGGAAGCATCCAAGGTAACACCGGAAATCCTGCAGCATATTTATGGCGGCCAATGGGAGGGGGAGAAGCATGATTGACAAGATCCTCCCGCCTCAATCCATAAAGCTGCCAAACGGCAAAGTTGTTCTGCAAAAAAGGTCCTGGACGCCTTTAGTTCTGCTGATGCTGTTGATCTGCACCATGGCATCCGTACAATTTACCGACTTTAACATAGACATGCTTGTTGCACGCATCGGCCAATTTTTTGTGATTATCGGTGACATGATTCCTCCGAATTGGGGCAGCTTCGCCGGGATCTGGGAGCCGCTGCTGGATACGCTCAAGATGTCCCTGCTCGGTTCCATGATCGGAGCCGTGCTGGCACTTCCCACAGCCGTGCTGGCCTCTTCGAACATTGTTCACAGCCAAGTGATTGTGGTCATCTGCAAAACGGTGCTCAGCCTTCTGAGAACACTGCCTACACTTGTGACCGCCTTGATTGCAACCTTTATTTTTGGACTCGGCCCTATGGCGGGAACGGTTGCGATTATGCTTTTTACCTTGTCCTATGTCGGGAAGCTGGTGTATGAACAAATTGAAAATGTCGATATGGGCGCGTTTGAAGCGATGGAGTCTCTGGGGATGACAAGAATTCAGGCGTTTCGTTATGCGGCTCTTCCCCAGGTGCTTCCGGGTTATCTGTCGACTTCCCTGTTTTGCTTTGAGGGAAACGTTCGTTATGCGGCTATTCTGGGTTACGTCGGAGCCGGAGGAATCGGGCTGCTCATCAATGAGAACCTGGGCTGGCGGGATTATTCGGGCGTTGGCATGATTATTCTGGCCTTAATCGTCACCGTATATCTGATTGAGACGATTAGCGAGCATTTCCGGAAAAAGCTGATATAAGGGAGAAAATCGGGTTATGACGACAATAGAAAAGCAACTGCTTGCTGCTCCGCGCCATCATCGCTATATCATCACTATTATTGCTGTCGTCCTTGTGCTGTTTGTATGGTCCTTGACGGCTGTAAGCTTTCAGGAAATGGATCAAAGCGGTGCCCGGATTGCGCTTAATATTTTTAAAGGGCTTGTGCAGCCGGACCTCGGTCTGCTTTTCAACTTTACGGAACAGGGTGTTGTATATCTGTTGGTGCAAACGGTTGCCATTGCTTTTCTGGGCACTCTTGTGGGGGCGGTGTTGGCGGTTCCGCTCGCTTTTTTGGCGGCTTCCAATATCGTCCCCAAGCCAGTCTCCTGGCTTACGAGGCTTGTGCTCATTACGATCCGGACGATTCCCGCGCTCGTATACGGCTTGATGCTGATTCGGGTGACAGGGCCGGGGCCCTTTGCTGGGGTTCTTACGGTGGGTCTTGTCTCGATCGGAATGCTTGCCAAGCTGTTTGTGGATGCGATTGAGGAGCTGGATACCCGCGTCCTGGAATCGATGACCTCCATCGGCTGCACAACATTTGAAAAGATCAGGTTCGGGATCGTGCCGCAGTTGTTATCTGTCTTTTCATCGGTCATGATCTACCGGTTCGATATGAATATGCGTGAGGCCTCCATCCTGGGACTGGTTGGTGCCGGGGGAATTGGCGCACCGCTTATTTTTGCTATGAGGAGTTATAAATGGAGTCAGGTGGGTGCCATTCTGATCGGGCTTGTTGTGCTTATTTTAATCATCGAATGGTTATCCAACCGGCTTCGCTCTAAATTGGTGAAAGGATAGTAAAGGTTGGGCTTCAGCGAGGGAGACGCTTCGAGAACGAAGCATTCCTACAATCGCTGTTGCCCCTTTGGGGCAAAGGCGAACGCTTCGCTTTTCCGGAATTGCTTCGTTCTCTCCGCTGCTCCGTGCATATCCCAGCCTAAATAAAACTGACTCCGGTAACGGCAGCCTGGTGTTTGTTCAAATTTAAATGCCACCGATTACTCGCCAGTTATGATTGGCACGGGCTGTCACGGTTTGCTTTGCGCGGATATAGTCGGCAAGCAGCTCCGCTATGTCTGTTGGCAGCTCTCGGATGATGGGTTTGCCCCGGAACATGTCGAACCCGCCTCCGCCCCCCGCTCGGTAGTTGTTCATTACGACCTCGTACTCCGCTTCGGACAGCATGGGTGCGCCATCCATTTCCAGCCGAACTACCCGTTGTCCCGGGGGACGGGAAACGTCCAGGACGTATTCGATGCCTTCCCACATGTCATAGTTATAGGGCTGGGGCTTCGGCAGCAGGAACGCTGGATTTACTCCGATGCGACCGTCTTGCTCCAGTATGAAATACTCAGCCGATTTTTCCAGCGCTTCCCGGATATCCCGACCTGTCACCCGCAGGACACGGAGTGTGTTGGGGAACTTGTAATTGGCGAGGATGTCCCGCATAGAGATGTGTTCACCGAAACCGGGAGTATGTTCGTCAAACAATGCTGTACAGGAGATCGGAGCTCCGCTTACCTCCATCTGTACCCGATTGATCCACTCAATGAATGGATGCTCCTCCAGCCGCGCTTTACGCACATTCATAATGAGCATATCTCCGGCCGTTTCACCGAGGGTCTGATCCAGCCATTGCTGCAGGCGCGCTTCAACCGGAGCCGTCAGCTCCAGAATCCGGCCCAGCGGCTCAACCTTTCCGGCAGGAATCAGCTCCGAATGTGTGGAGACCACCCTCCAGCGCTGCTTGTCCCCTGTAGTCCGGGCCTGGGATGATGTCTCTTGAATACCGCCGCTCTCCAGCTCAAGGATGACTCTTCCCAGGAATTGGCCCTGCGTCCCGGGCTGTATGACAGCTACGCCATGCAGATGTATTCCTTCGACATGCCTGTGCTGATGTCCGGTCAATAGTACATCGATTCCTTCAACCTCCTGGCAGAGAGCGCTGCCCTGGTTCTCTCCTGTCAGCGCTTCGGTGGGCTCACCGGTCAGCAAATCCCGTTCAAAGCCGCCATGATAAGCAACGACTACAACATCCGCCGCTTCCTGATTCCGCAGATAAGGAACCCAAAGCTTTGCACATGCAACCGGGTCCTCGAAGCGAAGTCCTTCAATATGCTCGGGCAGTTCCCACATCGGGATGTGTGCGGTCGTCAGGCCCAGAACGGCAATCCGGATGCCATCCGGGGTATCGTGAACCAGATAGGGCCTGCCAAAGGCGGGCTCACCGGTTGCGGCGGACAAAATGTTGGCTGACAGCCAGGGAAAGACCGATTGCCGCATAGCCTCCTGCAAATAGGAAAGCCCGAAATTGAATTCGTGGTTGCCTACAACTGCGGCACAGCAGCCGGCCGCATTCAGACACGATATCATTACATTTTCCACGGAGCTGTCAACTTTAGCCTGGTAATAGGCGAGCGGCGAGCCCTGAAGGTTGTCGCCATTGTCCACATAAAGCATATGGTCGCCCCATAGCCTGCGTTGTCCCTCGATCAGACCTGCAATGCGGGCAAATCCGAGATCGGAAGGCCCATCCTCCGTATACGAGTAGGGCTGAATAAAGCCGTGGATATCACTTGTCGTCAAGATGGCGACCCGGCGGCGTGTTTCTGTTGTCATACCTGTGTCCCTCCTTCTGTAGATTCTTATTAGAATAGCGTCTGGCCATTTTTTTTGCGTACACAGTATGTAAATGAAGTGTAAAAACTGCCCTGCCGTCAGCAGACGGAGGGCAGTCTTGGGGTTGTACTTTGTCCTATTTTAACTGGCAAGAGCCGCAGAGGCTGAGAGAGGAGTAGGGCTTGCTTGGTAAAGCTTGCTTTGAAAATCCGTTATAGCTGCGCTGGCGGCGGAGATGGTAACCGACTGTGTCAGCGCATTGCTGCTTCCCTGCTTCAAACGCAGACTGGCTGCGCCGGAAATGCCGGCCTTCAGTTGGAAGGTCAGCGATTGCTCGGCGCTGCCTTCATGGTTGGCAGTCAATGTGAAGGCCGGACTGTAGCCGTAGGATGACCAGCCGCCATCCTCAGCTTGGAAGCGGGCGATTTGCTCACCACCGGGCAGATACATGCCAACGCTTAGGCCAGAGAGCGTTTCTCCCGCCTTAAGCCCGTTTACCTTGAGGGTCATGGTATACGTTCCGCCTGCGGCCAGGTCATTCGGGAGCGTGAAGCTGAAGCCGGTCGGTTCACCGGGGCTTTGCGTCGAGCCGTACGAGCCGGGCTTGAACGTCGTCGGGTCGTACCACAGGTAACCGGCTTCTGGATCGTCCCATGGCTCGGCTTGCGGTTCCGTCGAAGCGGACGGTGCTTCCATAGCGAGCAGGGAGGTCGGTGAATCCAGTGTCAGGCCGTCCACCTGGTCCAAGCTGGTGTAATCCTCCTGCATGGCGAGCCATTTAACCGTATTAACGAGAAAGATGCCGTCGTCTACTTCTTTGAAGCCGTCGTAGGTCTTTTTAGATGTGCCTGTTTCTTCGCGCAGGTACTTGGGGGTAGCGTCTTCCACCGGCGAGGAGTCACCAATGAACGCTGCTTTGCCAAGGCCCAGCTTGGAGATAGCCGCATAGGCACCTTCCGCGCGGCCTCCGCCATTGTAGACGCCCTGATCGACCGCGTAACCCCAAGGGGAAACGCCGCTTTCAGGGAGATACACGAGCCCCTTCGCTTGATCGGGGTCAAGAATGGCGATCGTCGAACCGGCATGCATAGCGACAGCATCAACGCCGGATGTAATGCCGAAAGCCTGGGCGGGTTCAACAATGTCGGTGGCACTTACGTCGCCAATTGCGTTGTAGCGGAAGCGGAGCCCGAAGTTATCGGCCAGCCAGTCCGAGCTGCTCACATCATCCATGGCAGGCGAGGCGGCCTCGGCGGCCGTCATGCCAAGTGCCGGATTGGCGTAGGCTCCCCGGCGGTAGCCGTTCATGACCTCGGAAGCATCCCAGCGGTTTTTGTTCCGGTCAGCGTTATAGTGGTCGGCGATGAAGAACAGACCGCCGCCTTCATTGACGAACTGCAGTATAGCCTCCTGTTCCGCTTGCTTGAATGGAATGTTGGCTTCGCCGACGATAAATACGTCGTAGTCCTTGAGCTTGTTATACGTGATGGCTTGTTCTCCGAATGTGTAGGGAATGGAGCGGTCAAGCTGATCGACTTCAAACTGCTCAGCAGCCAAGGCGTTAGCGAAATCTGAGAAGGCTCCCTCAATAACCCAGTCTGCGGCCCCAGCCGTTTGGCCATGCGTATTGTCGAACAGTACTTTTTTGCCCATACCGCCTTCTAATGGCGGAACGTCGCCCGGATCAGTGCCATCGCCGCCTCCACCGTCATCTCCGCCGGGAGTGCCGCCGCCATCCTCATCCGATGCCAGCGTTATGCTGGTAGGGCTTTTTATACCCGGAAAGCTATTGTAGGCGGCCAGTGTGCCAGTCACCCGGATTTTGGTGCCAATCAGGTCGGGATTTGTCTGCAGGCCATATTCTGCTCGGTAGTCAGTGGTCAATTGCACATCCATGAGCTTGGTCTTGTCCTGTTCATCGGCAGCGTCTGCAAGCAGCACATTGTAATCATTAGCGAAAGGGGCCTCAAAATCCGCGGCATAGGAGCCGGAAGCATGTCCGACGATATAACCTTCCACTGTTGCCTGACTACCGCTGTTTCCCTGCGTAATCGCTTCGCTGACGGTTAACACATCCGCGGCGAATGTCCGTTGTACTCCAGTTCCTGCCCATCCTGTAATTACGATTGTGAGCATGAGCAGCAGGCTTGCTCCTTGTTTGAACCATCGCTTTCTCAATGCAATATCCCTCCCGAATGGAATTTTTTTGAACCCATCTAGAGAGTAACAGAGAAATGATGATTGTTGACCCTAATTTTGTAATAAAACTATAAAATTTCGGGAAAATAGTTCTTTTTTCATATGTAACCGCAGGTATATGCAATTGCAGGCTGGAAATGAGCAGCCCCCGGCCGGATAAGTGGTCGGGGGCTGCTGCGCGTTACACCGGATCAGCCTTTCACAGCCCCGGCGACAACGCTTTTCACGATATATTGTTAGCCTAACATCTGGGTACTGTTAGCAAGACTTCTTCCGCTACGGTTCTAGATATACATGTTACACCGCTTGGCTGTTCGAGTAGAACACAGTCGGCAGGAGGTACTGGAACACAAGTTGCCCCTGATGGAAGCTGGAGCGGTACACATGGTATTGGACCATTATAATTGATGGGTACGCATGTGATAACAGGGACGGGCAGCTCCGTAGGGCCGCAAACTGGCACGGTAACAGAACGCATGAATGGTACACATGTTGGGCCTATCGGAGCTACCGGTTTCTTGGCATCACACAACACCATGTCCAATTTATTGCTCAGCACCCAGTCCTTTTTTACGGTTTCCTTCAGGGTTTTACGGATGCTGTCATTTACAGCCAACAAGTCCCCAATGGTAGGTGGCACTGCCAATGATACGCCAGGTAGCGTACCCAATACGTATTGCAGCTTCTCTCCCTCGGCATTCAGGATGTGGCTTAACCCCAGCTCCTCCATCGCAATGGACGCGATGATCAGCGTTATCGCTTCTTCTCTTGTGATGTCGATCGTCGATGTAATATTTGGTATATTAGCTTGTGACAATCCATTCACTCCCTTTCTAAGGTACAATTGCAAGCTGGAAATGAGCAGCCCCCGGCCGGATCAGCGGTCGGGGGCTGCTGCGCGTTACACCGGATCAGCCTTTCACAGCCCCGGCGACCACGCTTTTCACGATATATTGTCAGCCTAACATCTGGGTGCTGTTAGCAAGACTTCTTCCGCTACGGTTCTAGATATACATGTTACACCGCTTGGCCCTGCGGATAGAACACAGCCGGCAGGAGGTACGGGAACACAGGTTGCACCTGATGGAAGTTGGAGCGGTACACATGGTATTGGACTGTTATAATTAATGGGTACGCATGTTATAACAGGGCCGACCACGGTAGGGCCGCAAAGTGGAAACTCAGTAGTATACATGAATGGTACACATGTTGGGCCTATCGGAGCTACCGGTTTCTTGGCATCACACAACACCATGTCCAATTTATTGCTCAGCACCCAGTCCTTTTTTACGGTTTCCTTCAGGGTTTTACGGATGCTGTCATTTACAGCCAACAAGTCCCCAATGGTAGGTGGCACTGCCAATGATACGCCGGGTAGCGTACCCAATACGTATTGCAGCTTCTCTCCCTCGGCATTCAGGATGTGGCTTAACCCCAGTTCCTCCATCGCAATGGACGCAATGATCAGCGTTATCGCTTCTTCTCTTGTGATGTCGATCGTCGATGTAATGTTGGGTATATTAGCTTGAGACATTCAATCAATCACTCCTTTTTCTTAGGTGTACAACAATCTATTCACCCATATATTATTAGGTATGGGTAATGGTGGATTAAGAGAAAATTAAATTAAACAGATAGCACTGCGAGTGTGAAAGGTACAACTGCAAGTTGGAAATGAACAGCCCCCGGCCGGATCAACGGTCGGGGGCTGCTGGGCGTTACACCGGATCAGCCCTTCACGGCTCCGGCGACCACGCCTTTCACGATATATTTTTGCAGGAAGATGAAGACGATGATGGATGGCAGGACGGCCATAACCATCGCGGTCATGGCATATTGCCAATCTGAGGTGTACTGACCGACGAAGGTGTAGGCCGCAAGTGTCAACGTCTTCGTATCCGGCGAACCGTTGACCATAAGCAGCGGCAGCAGGAAGTCGTTCCAGATCCACATGACATCAATAATGATAATAGTTGCTGTGACTGATTTCAGCAGCGGGAAGATGACGGAGAAGAACATGCGGAAGCCGGAGGCTCCGTCGATCTTGGCGCTTTCGTCGATCTCCAGCGGTATGCCCTTCACGAATCCGTGGTAGATGAACACCGCGAGCGGAGCGCCGAAGCCCCAGTACAGCAGGCCCAGTCCCCAGGTGCTGTCAGACAGGTGCAGGTCCTTGGCCATGCGCAGCACAGTCAGCATGATGGACTGGAACGGAATGAGCATCGGCATGATACACAGAATATAGATCACTGCGCTCCAACGGGACTTCGTCCGCGCCAGCTTGTAAGCAGCGATAGAAGAGATGAAGATGATGCCGGCCAATCCCAGTATGGTAATAATTGTGTTATTGATAAAGAGCTTCGGATAGTTGATAAATTCCCATACATAAGCATAATTCTCAAAGCTCAGCTTTTGTGGCAGTGCAACGACATCCGTCATGACCTCGCCAAAGCTTTTGAACGAGTTATTCACCGCGAGGAACAGCGGATATAGGAATAAAATCGATAGAATAATCATCCCGATCTCAAGCAGGATGCGCCCGGCTCTGCTCTTTTTCATCAGGCTTCAACCTCCCTGCGTTTGAAAATGGACAACTGGATTACGGTGATCACCAGCACCGCGACGAACAGAATCAACGCCTTGGCCGTTCCATAACCATACAGGTTGTTCTGGAACGTATCCCGGTAAATATCATAAGCGATGCTGTAGGTGGTGCCCCCTGGTCCGCCCCCGGTCAGCGACAGGATGACGTCGAACACCTTGATGGAGTTGGTCAGTGCCATGAAGACAGAAATCGTAATGGATGGAGCCAGCAATGGCAGCACGATGCTGAAAAATCTGCGGACCGGACCTGCACCGTCCACAATCGCCGCTTCCTTAAGGTCCTCAGGCACCGCCTGCAGTCCCGCAATATAAATCACCATATAAAATCCGATGGACTGCCAGATGGAGACGGCCAATATGGAGATAAAGGCAAGCCCTTCCTCTCCGAGCCAGCTAAGCTGAAAAATACCCCAGCCTGTGCTTGCGCCCAGTGATTCAAACCCCTGCATGAAGATGAATTTCCAGATAAAACCGACGATGACAAGGCTGAGAATATAGGGGACGAAGAAGGCCGCCCGCAGCCAGGCCGAGCTTTTCAGCTTCATATCCAGCACAACCGCCAGCAGAATCGCCAGCACATTCACCAGAACGATGTACAGAATCGCATACTTGACGGTGAACCAGGCCGCATTGGCAAAATTGGCATCACCCATCAGGATTTGCTTGAAGTTATCCAAGCCGACAAATTTCGGATGCTTGGAAATTCCGTTCCACTGTGTAAGGGAATATCGTATGGTCATCAGAAAAGGAACATAGAAGGCGATAATCACGCACAGTAATACCGGCCATGTGAACAGCCCGAATTCGAACCTGTCGGCCCATTTTCTCCCTTGTTTGAACATAGCGCACCTCTTTTAACATTCAAATTGTGTCCGTTATTGCCGATCTGCAAATGAGAGTCCCTTCGGCTATAATGAATTATAGATCAGGGGGGATACCGCCAAAATGGATTTAAGAAAACAGTTAAGGGTAAAAATGTGTACGCTTTCAAAAGGGGACTGAAAGAGATGAGTAAGCGGGGGATGGGGACTGTAACGAGAATCAAAGAACGGATTACACAGCGACTGGTCAACAAGCTCGTGCTGCTGTTCACCTCTATCATTGTGCTGGTGGTCGGGTCGCTGACGGTTATTTCCTATCATATCGTCGAGAAGGAATCGGTGGAGAACAGCATAGCAAGCACGACGAACAATCTGCTGCTGGTGAACCAGAACCTGGAGGATTATGTACAGGGGATGGAGCAGCTTGCGGTGCCGCAGCTTCAATACAATGAAATTATGAACGCGATTCTGGACGAGGACCAGGACTATTCCTCCCAGATGGTTATTGACATGTATTTGCGGAGTATGTTTTATTCAAGAAATGATTTGAAAGCGATTTATTTGTATAATGTCAATCAGCATAAATATCATACGGTATCCAAGGAAGCGTATACGATTTCTGTCCGGCAGGGGTATAACGAGGACATTCCCGCGCAGAGCTGGTATAAGGCCGCCGTGGATAGCACACGCAATCAGTCCTTCCAGTCTCTGGCTCTGCCGGATACGGAGACAGGCTACCCTGTTGAAAGAGAGGACACATTTATGGCTTACCATCGGGTGCTGCGGTCGATCTCTTCCCGGGAGCCCTTAGCGGTCCTGTCTTTTTATTATAAGGATTCGGGCAGGCAGGACATCATGAAGGATATCCCGGTGGCGGAGGGAGACCATTTGCTATTGCTCAGTCCAGATGATGTACCTTTCTATACGGATGATCAGGCGTTATATGCGCGGATGAGACAGGCAGGGATGCTGGATAAAATGAGCGACGGGCAAAACGGGCAATTCACGTGGACCGACGGGGACGAGGAATATCTGGTCATCTATAATACCGGAGAGCATGAAGGCTGGAAGCTGGTCAAGCCGATTCCATATCGGTCTATCTATGAAACGGCTACGGCTACACGGAACTGGGGCTATGTGATCGGAGGCCTATTTCTGATTATTGCTGTCATTCTGGTTACATTAACCTCCAATGCGATCACGCGCCCGCTCGACAGGCTTTCCTGGCAAATGAAGCGGTTCAGCGGCGGTGACTTCGAAGCGGAAGCTCCTGTGAAGGGAAATGACGAGATTGCCTATCTGTCCCGCCACTTCAACGAAATGGTGAAGCGCACGAACGACCTGATCAACGAGCGCTACAAAATGAAGCTGGCCGAGAAGAACGCGATTTTGAAAGCGCTTGAAGCCGAGATCAACCCGCATTTTCTGTATAATGCTCTGCAGGCGATTTCCACCCAGGCGCTGAAACGTGAAATGTTCGATATGGCCGATATGGTGGACGCGCTCGCCCAGACTTTACGCTATTCCATTAACGGGAAAGAGATGGTGTATGCCCGCGATGAGCTGGCTCATATTGAACGTTATCTTGGCTTGCAGAAGGCCCGCTTCGGAAGTCGGCTGCAGGTTGAATATGAATGGGAGGATCGCCTGAAGGACCTGCGGATTCCCCGATTGTCGATTCAGACCCTAGTGGAGAACTCCATCAAGCACGCGCTGGAAAGCATGACGGGCGGCATCCGCATTGTCATTGCGGCCGAGGTGCAGGGAACGCAGGCGCTGATCTCGGTCAGCGACAACGGTCCGGGCATGTCTCCGGGCAGGCTGAAGGAAGTACGGGCTTCCTTTGCCGAGGAGTGGGAAGAACGGGAGAGCGGGAACATCGGACTGAAAAATCTGAACACGCGCCTGAAGCTTTTATACGGGGAAGAGGCGGCCCTGGAGATCAGGACGGACACAACAGGCACCGATATCAAGATGATCCTACCGCAAGGAGGCGACAGTCATGTATAAAGCTTTAATTGTTGATGATGAAGAACCGCTGCGTGAAGCCATCCGCATTCTGGGGGACTGGAAAGGGCTTGGCATCACAGAAGTTTATGAAGCGGAGAACGGGGAAACCGGTCTTGATATGCTGAAGCGGCACAACATCGATCTGGTGATGGTGGACATGAAGATGCCCGGTCTGAACGGGGTGGACCTGCTGCAAATTATGGAACAGGATTACCCGCAGCTTCTGACGATTGTGATCAGCGGATACAACGATTTTGAGTTTACGCGGCAGGCGATTCGTTCGAAGGTCATCGATTATCTCTTGAAGCCGGTGAACCGGACGGATCTGAACCAGGCCTTGCGCAAAGCGATTGATGTGCTGGATGCGAAGCGGAAGAGCGAAAGCGACATTATTACGCAAAATATCACCTTGAACATGTCCCTGCCCAAGCTGAAGGAGAAAATGTATCTGTCTATTGTGGACCGCAGCTTCCGGAGACAGGCCCATGAGGCGTTTCTGCCGTTGATCGGCGCTGATTATCCCGGTAACCGCTTTTTACTGTCCGTGCTGCGCTTGATGAATGTGGATGAGGTACGCCACGCCCGCTTTGGCGACGACCCGGAGCTATTGGATTTTGCGGTGACGAATGTGCTGGCCGAATCGGGAGAGGAACGGCTGCAGTGCTTCAGCTTTGTCAATCCGCGGCGGGAGCGTGAAGTGATCGCCGTGTTTACGATGACGGATGGCCGTGCCGAGGATCTGGCATTCCAGGCGGGGCATAGGGTCCGGAAGGCTGTTGCCTCGCTTCATCAGCTCTTCGGGCTCAAGGCGGTGGCTGGCATCGGCGGGCCTCAGCAGGAGGTGACGAGTCTATCCTCTTCTTATGCTTCCGTGAAGGCCTGGTTTGCCTCGCTGGATGTGCTGAAGCTGAGGGGCGAGCCCTTGGTTCAGACAGCGGAGCAGGCAGTGGCCGCCAACACATGCCCGGTGACAGGCCAACTGACGATGATTCAGAAAGCGTTCGAGACGGGGGGACTCGCACATGCGAAAAACCTGTTGAGCGACTTTATTCACATGATCCGCGCCCGGCAAAAATTCAGCCTGGGTGATGCGGACCGGACGCTGCAGGAATTGGACATGATTTTGCGGGAAGCAGGCGTTAGGCAAGGCATGAATGCGGTGACGGTGGCGCCTGAGGAGGCGCGGAGAAGTGCGGCCGATATCATTTCCATGGATTTCGCCTCATTCGATCAGTTCGCGCAGGTGATGCATCGGATGCTGGAATTCTACAGCCGGCTGGCCGCGGAGGAAGGTGCCGGCGGCAGGCCGTTTGATATCGCCGATATTAAAACCTATATCGATCAGCACTATTTTGAGGACATTAAAATTTCCATGTTCACCGAGAAGTATTTTCTGAGCCGGGAATACCTGATGAAGCTGTTCAAGCAGCAGTTCGGGCACGGTATTCATGAGTATGTGCAGAAGGTGCGGATGAACAAGGCTAAGGAGCTGTTGAACGACCCGGGTCTTAGAATCCAGGAGATTTCGGATATGCTCGGCTACAAGGATAAAAATTACTTCAGCAAGGCGTTCCGTAATTATTATCAGCTGTCTCCTTCCGAGTACCGGGCAAGCTTGCAAACGCAATAGAAAATTGGAAATGATTGCGGAAACAAAATTACTTTTTTACCCTCAACTATTCACTTATCTACATTTCTAATGCAAGCGCTATTCACTACAATGAGCACATGAAAACAAATTAAACGATCAATTGGGGGAATATCGATGTTCAAAAAGTTCGCGGCATTGTCTGGCAGTCTCCTGTTGACAGTCGGCTTACTGAGCGGCTGCGGAGGCGGCGGTAATGAAGCTTCCTCTGACACAGGCGGCAGCGATGATTCGAAACCGGTTACAATTAACATGTTTACCGCTTCTCCTGAGTATACGGACGCCTTTAACGCATACATTGCCGAGTATAAGAAGGTGAAGCCGAATGTTACGATAAATCTGGAAATTATGCAGTCCGACTACAACACCATCCTGAAATCCAAAATTGCATCAGGCAGCACGCCGGATGTATTCCAGACCACCGCCGGCGGCGACATTGACACGTATGCGGATTACAGTGCGGATCTGACGAACGAGCCGCTGGCCGCAGCGATGACGGATGCGGTGCGCGCCAATATGAGCTCCTCGGACGGCAAAGTGCTTGGCCTGCCAGTGAAGGGCAATCTGTTTGCCCTGATCTACAACAAGGATCTACTGGAGCAGGCTGGTGTTACGACACCACCAAAGACGGTTGCCGAAATGCAGGATGCAGTTACGAAGCTGCAAGCCAAAGGCATTACGCCATTCGCCAACGCTTATAAAGAATGGTGGGTATGGAAGCATATCTTCATGCACTATGTAAATACCGCCGCTCAAGATGCGGGTGTGGAACCGAAGCAGCTTGTCAGCGACTTTATCGCAGGCAAGGCGCATATCAAGGATTATCCGGTGCTGTACAACAACTTCTTTTCCTTTATCGATTTGACTATAGCCAATGGCACCGACAAACCGCTTGAACGCGACAGCAATGCGGAAGTGAGCGATTTTGCTCAAGGCAAGGCTGCGTTTATGACAGGTAAAGGTGCATGGGATGAGGAAGCGCTCAAGAAAATCACCCCTGAGCTGAAGATCGGCATTATGGGTTATCCGGTCAGCGACAAGCCTGAGCAGTCGCAAATTGTAACCGGTGCGGACCAGGCGTTGCGCATTAACGTGGATTCCCCGGTTAAGGATGAGACGATTGCCTTTTTCAACTGGCTGTATACATCAGATTATGGCAAAAGCTGGTTCTCCGATGTAGCGAAGGTGATTCCGCCGATCAAGGAAGCTCCGCTGCCTGACCTGGATATGCCGAAGCAAATGGAAGAAATTTTGAAAACGGAGTCGTCCGGCGATCTGTCCGTTAACTACTCGCTGGATACGTTCCATCAGAAATTCGGTGAGCTGATGCAGGCTTATGTGGGTGGCAATGCGACGAAGGATCAGACGGTCACCGAGATTGAGAAAGCATGGGTTCAACTGGGCTCCGCTCAGTAGGATCAAGACTTATATAAATTGTGGACATAACTCGGCGCATTTGTGCTGAGTTATGTTTGTATACAGAACCTGCGGCGGCAGAACAAGAAGGGATGAGCAGGCAATGAAGGCGGATCGAATCGAGATTGAGGAAAACGGGCTTTATCTGGTACTGGAAGTAACGGAAGAGAAGGATGTGAGGCTGCTGCATTTTGCAGCACAGCCTTATAGAGAAGGCTCCATTCAGGAGCAGCATCAACCGGGATATCGACTGCTTGAGCTGCAGTTGTCTGGTGAGGACCGGGCAGAGTATCACGGAAGGACACACCGGGCATCCTATCCCGGCCTGCGCATGACCTATAGCGGCCACCGAGACGAGCGCAATACGCTGGGCCGCAAGGTTGAAATTAAGCTTGAAGATCCGGTAACCGGGGTAGAGGCGGTGCAGCATCTTCAGTTTTATGAGGGTGTGCAGGTTGTCCGCAGTTGGACGGTACTCAGAAATAACGGCAGCGAGCCGGCAGATGTAGAGTATGTCTCTTCGTTCGCGCTGACGGGACTGGACAAGGAGGGGGAAAGAGACCGTGACGACAAAATGCGGATTTCCATCCCCCACCACGGCTGGCAGAGCGAGCTGCAGTGGAGGACCTATTCGCTGCCTGAGCTGGGCATGTCCCATATGAAGGACAGGGGCTCCAAGCGTGTGTCCTGCAGCAATACCGGTTCATGGTCGGCCGCAGAGCATGTGCCGATGGCCGTGCTGGAGAACAGGGAGGCAGGCTCCAGCCTGTTCTGGCAGATCGAGCATAACGGCTCCTGGCACTGGGAAATTATTGAACAGTCCGATACGCTGACGGTGCTGATCAGCGGTCCAACGGAGCATGACAACCACTGGCTTGTCCGACTCCAGCCTGGCCGGGAATTCACATCAGTTCCGGCTGCAGTTGGCGTGGTTCAGGGTGATTTCGAAGCAGCCGTCGCTCAACTGACCACTTACCGCCGAATCATACGGCGACCTAACCGCGATAATCGGGAGCTGCGGATCATCTTCAATGATTATATGAACTGCCTGTGGGGAAGTCCGACGACGGCCAAGCTCTTGCCTTTGGTAGATGCCGCGGCGGAGGTAGGCTGTGAATATTTCTGTATCGACGCAGGCTGGTATGCGGACGCTGAATGGTGGGACGGTGTAGGTGAGTGGATGCCGTCTGCTGAACGTTTCCCGGAGGGCATAAAGGATGCACTTGATTATATCCGCAGCAAGGGGATGATCCCAGGCTTGTGGCTGGAGCTGGAAGTCATAGGAATGAACAGCCCCAAGCTGGCGGACACGGACGATAACTGGTTTTTCATGAGACATGGCAAACGGGTGAAGGACCGCAGCAGATATCAACTGGATTATCGCCATCCGCAGGTCAGAGCCCATGCCGACGAGGTGATTCGCCGTCTGGTCGAGGACTATGGGGTAGGCTATATCAAAATGGACTATAACATTAATGCAGGGATAGGTACCGAGACGGAAGCGGACAGCTTCGGAGACGGGCTGCTGCAGCATAACCGTGCGTATCTGGCCTGGCTGGACAGCATCTTCGCACGTTATCCCGAGCTGGTCATCGAGAACTGCTCCTCCGGCGGCATGCGGATGGATTATGCGATGCTGAGCAGGCACAGCATCCAGTCCACCAGCGACCAGGAGGATTACATCAAGTACGCCTCCATCGCTGCTGCTTCACCGGCCGCTCTCACTCCCGAGCAGTCTGCTGTATGGTCGTATCCGCTGCGCGAGGGTGACGATGAAGAAGTGATTTTCAATATGGTCAACGCCCTGCTGCTGCGAGTGCATCAAAGCGGACATCTGGCAGAGTTGAGTCCGCGCAGAAAGGCACTGGTCAAGGAAGCGCTGGATGTATATAAAACGATCCGGCAGGATATCCGCGAAGCTCTGCCTTTCTGGCCGCTCGGCTTGCCCACGCCGCAGGATGACTGGATCAGCCTGGGATTGCGCAGCGGGAATAAGCGGTATGTAGCGGTATGGCGGACCGGTGGAGAGAAAGAGACCGTGGTGTTGCCGCTCGATGAATTGAAGGGAAAATCCGCCGATATTCGTTGTCTGTACCCGCAGGGCTATGAATGCTCCTGGATGTGGGATGCGGTGGAGGGCGAGCTTCAGATCAGCATGCCGGGACCGACAGCAGCAAGGCTGCTGGAAATCCAGGTACAGGAATAGTTTTGCAGCTCAATCGTTATTTCCAGAGAGTGTTGCGACAGGGCAAATGATCTGACGAAGCTCCCTCGTATCTATAGGTCAACCGGATTTCCTGGTTGGCCTGTTGCTGGACCGGCTTTTCAGGACCTTGTTTTGAAACTATTCTCCAGCGTATATTGGCAATGGCTCTTGCTATTCAAGTCCGTACTATAATGTTATAGACATTACATAGAATTGTTCGAACTGCTGGGTAATCTGACTTCTATGGAATTATACTGAACTCCGAAAATATTCCTAAGTAACCTATCGAATAATCTACTATCAAAAATGATAAGAGATTATAGATTTGGAAAAGAAAAGGAGAGTGAGGAGAATGGAAGCTACCGCAACCAAAGTTTATAGTTTTAACATCCTTCCGAGAGAAGTCCCCTTCCTCTAAGCCTATGCTTCCGAAGCGAGTTTTGTTCGAAGTTTATTCAGGAAGCAGCGCTCACAAAACTTTGAGCAGGGGATGAATCTCGGTTAGGCGAAGCCTAAATGCACTTGTCTATTGTATGAGGCGGGCACTTTCCTAGTCGAATGTTTGTGTGGTATGATAGGAATATACGTTCCTATTAAAGCGGTGACCCTTCGTGCAAATCACGTATCAATTTCGCCTCTACCCGACCCCCGAACAGGAAAAACTCATGATCCGAACGTTGATCATGTGCCGGAAGCTATACAATCGGGCGAAGGAGCAACGGGATACCGTCTACCATCAAGAGGGCAGAACCGTCACCTATGCCATGCAGCAAAATGAATTGCCCGCCTTCAAGAAGGAATTTCCCGAATATAAAGAAGTTCATTCACAAGTGCTACAAGATTGCCTGCGGCGTTTGGATGATGCCTATCAGCGGTTCTTTCGCGGCGAGGCGGGTTTTCCCCATTATAAGTCGGCCGACCGATACCTCTCCTTTACATACCCTCAGCCTGGTGCGGTAGACAAGACTTTCGCCCGGGATGGATACGTCTATCTGTCCAAAATCGGCTTTGTCCGCATGCGTGCACATCGACCGTTTGACCGGGCGAATGTGACCCAAATCAACGTGAAACGGCATTCAGACGGGTGGATTGCGGGGATCGGCGTAAACATAGAGGCAGCGGAAGCCAGTCAGACGGCGGAAACAGCCGTGGGCATCGACGTCGGGCTGCGCACATTTGCGGCGCTGTCCGATGAGACGAAGGTGGACAACCCACGGCATCTTCGAAGAGCAGAGAAGATGCCGTGGGTTGTCCCGGAAAGCGCGCGGTTCCCGCAACCGGCAGAAAGCCAAACAGAAGGTCGCGAACATCCACCAGAAAGTGGCGCGTCAGCGGAAAGATTTCTTGCACAAGCAATCGCACCGCATCGTTCAGAGACATGACCTAATTGCGGTAGAGCAGTTGAAAGTGAAGAACATGATCCGTAACCGCCGGCTGTCCAAAAGCATCTCGGATGCCGGATGGCGAAGGTTCATCACGTATCTGTCGTATAAAGCGGCAAGACAGGGGAAGCGACTCGTAGAAGTGCCCGCCCACGGCACATCGCAAACCTGCATATGCGGTGCGAATGTTCCCAAAACGTTGGCGTCCGGCTTCATGAATGCAAAGCATGCGGACGGGTGCAGGACAGAGACATCGTTTCGGCCCAGGTCATTTTGCAGCGGGCTTTGAGCATCGTAGCGTGATGGACTGAATACCGTAGGGAGGGTTTGCCCCGAACGGGATGCGTGTGCCGCATCGAACGCTTGTGGAGATCCAGTCAGACCTTTCCTACAGAAAGGCAGCGATCGTCGAAACAAGAAGCCCCGCCTCTTCAGGCGGTGGGAGCACTCACTCCCTGAAGGTGCCTAGCTTATCATGGGGGGAATCATCATGCCAGCTTCCCCAACTGCTCTTCAACACAGGAACCAGTTTCAATCTAACAAAAATACTATTGCCGCTCAGTTTCCCTGTCGGGAAACGGGCGGCAACACAAGGAATCAGCTAAATCTAGAAATGGTCCTCGCTGTGACTTTTTGACAAAGGAACGGTGCAGAAAGCGGAAATAATCCGACACGTAGCGAAATCGACCTTCCTTATCGAGGATGTTCCAAACGGTTTGCGGTATAATATTGTGTCTCCTGCCATGCACCATCATACCTTAAGCAGAGTCATCCCGTATTCACTCGTAACAAAGTTCATGTCTGAGTCCCGTGAAACCAATACCAAATCAGCTATAAAGGCAGTTGCTATGATAAGGGCATCAGGAGTCTTTATTTTTCGCCCTTTGCCTCTTTGCTCGCTTTGTATGAAAGCGGCTTTTCTTGCAATGGCAGAGTCAACATGGATCACATATCTGGAGGAAAACATTCGCTCCGCTATTAAAAACTGACTGTGTTTGATTCCGCTTAATACTTCGCACTCAGTAATCGTTGAAAAAAATATTCGCCGTCTTTCTTCTTGGGCCTGTCGAACTAGGTTAACAGCGGCATGGTCGTTGTCCAGAATGGCGATGACAATGTTCGAATCGAATAAGTATCCGGAGTGGCTATGTGTCACTTTCCCCAGCCCTCCCGAGACTCTTGAATGTGGTCTAATAATTCTTGCGCTTCCCCAGGCTTCAGAATTCCCGCTACACTTAAAATATCGTCAACGGAATAATCATCGAAGTCCTCAATCGTTTCTGCATCAAGATCAATAACCAGCTTTTTGGTGGAAATATTGTTTTCAGATAAAAACTTCCTTAAGTCTTTTGCAATATGAGGATGGAGTTTGCGTACCATTGACATGGAGAGACGCTCCTTTCAAAAATAGATTCCGAATCATTTGATCCTGCGAGTCTCTTCGTTCTTTACTTACAGATCATTATACCCGATGCCGGAACTGCTGGATACAAGCATACACCTTCCGCCTCGGACCTATGTACAAGGCCATCAACGGATAACGCACACAGGCCTTTCCTGATGCCTTTCGATGCCTCCTTTGAATTTGCTGTTAGGTTTGGTCCGCTTTCCGGTTCGCTGATCGGCCCGGCTTGTATGATCGGCCTGACTTGAAAGTTCTTTCACTTCCTTCTCCAGCTCGTTCAGCTGTTGATAGATGCCGTGCAGCCTCGCTTCATTTTCGAAGGTAAGATCAAGCGGTTCCTTCTCCTCCGCTCCATATATTCCTTCTGTTCATCTTGGCTATTCACTAATACAGATTGGGCTTTATTCATTGCGTCTTCATACATGCGCCATTGAGACACATTGGCTGGTTGCTTATATGTAAGTCCGGGTGTTGCTTCAGCCATCTTACTCAATCCAATATTCATTCCCATTCCTAAAGCATCTGATAAAGACTTGCACTAAATTTTTTTGCTTCTTCTGGAGCATCTTTTTCTAAGCGTGAAATTGATAACTTTCCTTGTTCAAGAGAAACTCCATCTAACTTGTTGAAATTTGCAGATAACCACTTTAATCTTTCATTAAGGCTGCTGTTTCTCTCTGTCATAAAGTCTCCGAATGATAAACTAACTGATAACCTCGTATTTCCCTTCGTTTGATTCCATGTATCCTCTGAAAACAAATATTCCTCAAAATCTCTATATTGTCTACTACCTTTTCATTCAGCTTTTTACTGTTTTGTTTCTGAATTTCTTCTTGAGCCTTACGGCCTTTTGATAACAGACTGAGTATTTGTCTGTCATGAATTTCAAAAGCTTTATCCGTTAACTCCTGAGTAAGATGTAATAAATAGACGGTTAATATCGAATATCGTTTATTTTCTTGAAAGTCACGAAATGCATAAGGCTCATATCTTGAACCTAAGCGAGATAGCTGTAACAGACGATTGCGATGCAAATGACTAATTTGTACCGTTTCTAATTCCATACCTCGTATGTATTCGAGTCGTTCTATTACTTTTAGAAATGTTTCGGCTGACGGCAATCAGGTAGCGAAGTATGAAAGGACATAGTCATGGCAGGTTTCAATCTGAATATTTTCACAAATAGCATTTTCAATTTTTTGGGTGGGATGATGTCAAGCTAAGACAGAAATAGATACTTCAAATAGAAAACAATGCCTGAAATATGAGAGAGCCGATAACCGCGTAATAGGGTTATCGGCTCTGTGTCTGTACGGCTAGCTCTTTGACATGCGTTTATCAGCAACCTCTCGGTTATGTCACTTGTTGCTGGTCTTTTTGATCAAGTCCACGCCATCGTATGCCAGACTTTCTACACTTGCAGCCTTCTGCAGGATGTAATGATCAAAAAAGTTCTTCGTATAGTCTGTAACAAGATTTCGCATCTCCATAGCATCCCGTTCGCCTCTGACTTCCTCATTAACACTGGTAAACACGATGTCGCAGTAATCTAAATGCGCAACACGATCAACAGAGAAATAATAGGTTTCCATGCTATTGTTAGCGCCAATTATCGCATTCATGTTGTAGTTAGGTTCACAAAACAGCAGCAAGAAGGGTTTCTTAAGGTCGCTGTCGAGAAGGCCGAACGCACCGCTATCCAAGCCAATCCCGCAGACGAACCGGTCGTCGTCCCGGCAAACAATCGCCGTCGTTGGCCCTCCATAAGAATGTCCGACTATGCCCATGCCGATGTCAAGCAACAATCTGTCCTTAAAGATGGAATTCAGCTCTCCAGAGTCCAGTTTGTAAAGATAATCGGCTACATACCTTACATCTTCTGCCTGTAATTCACTATACTCTGTTAACTTGGCAAGTATCGGCAATGTAAGCACGTTACGGCACATCTCAATGGCAGTTTCATCGTCAGGCCGCATCTCCATCTTACCAGCCAACGCCAGCATCTCCGGATCTTCACCAAACGCCATAAGGACATCCGAAAAATCCTTTGCTACATTAAACAGGCGCCCATCTTTACGCTTATACATCGTGCTATTCTGATGGCCGATGCTTACCACAACATATCCCATGCTTGCCAAGTCTGTACAGATCACCGTACCCCATTCTGGAGAACCACCCCCTCCGCAAACATAGAATAACACCGGATAGCGCTTTTCCTTCCCGGAGAGAGCAAGGTCGTCGTAACACTGGGTCTTGATATCTATAGAGAAAACATTCTTCAACGCAGTGAGAAGTGGCTGCTCATTAAACATCTCGTAGACTTCAGGAAACATGTACGTTGATGTAGTCTTCCCTTCGCTACTGTCGGACGGATAGTAGACAAACGCCGTCAGTTCTCTTTTTGAGTGATCTGATGCCGTGTACTCAAAATCCATCTGGGTTCGACCGACGGTATAGCCGCCAATTGGTTGTGGAAATACGTCATAAGTTTTCATTTTCTTGTTCCCCCTTAATTAATATGTGAGATACATACATTGCGCTATGAGCGCTTTTCAAAACTGTGAAACTATTACATCCTATCTTCAGTGAATCATATCTACTCCTTGGCTTTCTTGAGATCGCTCACAATTTCAGAATATTTATGATCTTCAAGCAGCCCATGACCCATAAAGTCAGCAAAGTACTTGCTAATCTTATGTTGCAGCTTAGAGTCCTTAATATCGAATTCCCTAAAAAACATGACTAAATTAAACTGCATTGACTCAAACATAAAAGAAATCAGGTCGTCGTCAATATCAGGTCGGAGATATCCATCAACCCTCATTCGGCGTAAAATGTTCTTGATTAAGGGGGATGACTCGCCCTTTAGCACATTCAGATATATTTTAAGCAAAACATTCTCAGGAATGTATAAAAATGTTTCAGTGAGTTTGATTTCCAACTCATTCAGTGGCTCGGTCACAATGCCATTAACGTTACCCAATAAGCCAGTAAGGAAAAACTGGAAAAGGGAGTCTTCATTACTGTTATTAAAATACGCAGCTCTTTTCTGGGTCACATTACGTATTAAGAGACAATAAAGGTCATCTTTGTCTTCAAAATACCGATAAAATGTTCCGGGGTGCATGGACAAACTATCCAAAACCATCTTCATAGTTATATCCTCGTAAAGATGATCAACAAAAAGATGCATAGCGCTATTAGATATTTCCTCGCGCCTTGCTTCATCTAAACGAAAGAAAGTATTTTTTGGCATAGATTCCTCCTTAATGCGAAGTGTGAATTGATTCATACTATACTGATAATACATTCACATGTCAAATGGTATTTGAAAAGCTCAATTTCTCTATTTTGATTTGCAGAGAAGTTGGGCTTTTTAATTTGGAATGTAAATACTAGACATATAAACCTACGATATCTTGGAAATATTTAAATTAAATAGATTTAATAATTTTATGTCTATAAAATAATAGACAAAAATATAAATTATCTATAAAATAAAGCGAGTGATTTGTAATTCTAACATGCAAAGGATGAGAGAAATGTTGAACAACCGTTATGTCCGGACGATTATCCTATCCCGGATCTTTCTGCAGCTCGGGATCTGGATCAGAAACTTCGCCGTTCTGCTTTACGTCACGGATTTGACCCGCAATGATCCGTTCTATGTATCCTTGATTTCCGTGGTGGAATATGCGCCGATTTTTGTATTTGCGATCATCGGAGGGACATTGGCCGACCGCTGGCGTCCCAAGCGCACGATGGTATGGTGTGACTTGCTTTCCGCCGTTTCTGTACTCGGGGTGCTGCTTGCTCTTTTATACGGAACCTGGGCGGCGCTGCTGGCGGGAACGCTTGTATCGGCCAGTCTATCGCAATTTTCGCAGCCGTCGGGCATGAAGCTTTACAAGCAGCATGTTCCCGCCGAACAACTGCAGAGTGTTATGGGGATGTCGCAAACGCTGGTATCGGTGTTTATGATATTGGGCCCGATGATCGGCACGTTTATTTTTCTGCAATACGGCATTGAGATTTCCCTGGCTTTGACGGTGATTATGTTTTCCGTCTCGGCGCTGATCTTGTCCACTTTGCCTAAGGATGCCAAGGAGAAGAAGTCTGTACAAACCGGGAATATTATGAAAGAAATGAAGGAGGGTATTCGTTATTTATGGGCTAACCGCTCGCTGAGGGTGCTCAGCGTTACCTTTGCTGTGACCGGTCTGGCCGCAGGATTAACTCAGCCGCTGCTGCTGTTCGTCACGGTTGATCAATTGGGGCTTGAAAAGACTTTCCTTCAGTGGCTGTTACTGACCAACGGGGCTGCCATGCTTGCGGGAGGAATCCTCATTATGCTGGTGGCGAAGCGGGTGAAGCCGCAGGTGCTGCTGCTGACAGGGCTTATGGGCAGTGCGCTTGTCACTGTTATAACTGGCGCATCGACTGTGGCCGCGCTGACGATCGCGGTCCAGGTCATTGGCGGTTTGGCCTACTCCGGGGTACAGGCAGGGATTCAGACCATGATCATACAGAATACCGGAGCCGCCCTGATTGGGCGGGTGAGCGGAGCGATTACGCCTCTTTTTATGGGCATGATGGTGATCGGCATGTCGTTATCCGGCTTTCTTAAAGACCAGCTCTCGCTCTTCACGGTCTATGCGTTGAGTGGGGGACTGCTCGTAATCGGGGCACTTGTGCTGACCCCTCTGCTGATGCGGCAGAGGGACACGGAGTATACAGCATAATCCTTTTTCAATTTTGTTAAACCAGAAGATTGCGATGTCCGGTTGTTCTTGTTAAGTTGGGGGAGGCACGCAGCAGCGGAGAGAACGAAGCAATTCCGGAAAAGCGAAGCGTTCGCCTTTGCCCCAAAGGGGCAACAGCGATTGTAGGAATGCTTCGTTCTCGGAGCGCCTCACCCACGCACGAAAAGAGTGCCCCGGTCAATAAACTGGGACACTCCTTTTTTTCGATATTCATCTCAGAAGAAATCTTATCAGGAGGATTCCCCGTTAAGATAGCGGTAGAACGGCGCATCCACCCAGAAATCATAGGTTTGCACCTCTGCTTCAGGAGCGATCTTGTTCAATCCTTCAGCAATGGTCTCTGTGTCTTCCTTCAGTGAAAAGGATTGTGCATAGTAGCTGCCGGCGTCAATCCGGTTATTCGAGATTTTCATATAATTGTTCATGGACGGGAGCGAGTAATAGAGCGGCTGCCACCAGGAGGCAGTAATCAGCCCGGCTTCATCTTCGCTGTCTTTTTTGGCATATCGGTTCACAACGCCGTCAAACTGCTCTTTGTCCGCAGCAGATTCAAATTCCAGAGCCAGATCGTATTCTTTGGCATAGGCGATATAGTTGCCGTTTTCAATCTGTACCACCTTGTAATCATCAGATTCTGTCGGAGTGCCCCACTCCTGCAGATAGACAAAAGCCGATGTTTTCGGTTCCAACTGTACCTTCGCCTGAATGCCTTCACTGCGCAGCAGTCCGATCAGTTGAATGGAATGCTTGAGGTCGCTGTGTCCGTAGGTAAGGGACAAGGTTGGATCAAAGTGGGCGTCGTAGCGTTGATCTTTAATGTTGTAGCCGGTGAACAGACCTTGCTTCAGGCCTTCATCGAAAATCTTCTGCAGCTCCGGTGCCATGACAAGCTCCTGGGTGTCGTAGGCATCGTTCAGCTTTGCGAAAATATCGTTATCCAGCACACTGCCTATGTAAGATTTATACGAGCCGTGAAAAGAGAGGACACCTGCCAGCAAATCGGCCGCCAAAACGTTGTCCGCTTGGCTATCCGGTCTAAAGGAGCCCACAGCATCCGCCGGAAGCAGACCTGTATCCACAGCAGCAGCCAACTCCTGGATGATCTCGGGGCTTAGCTTCTCAATACCGCTAACGCCCGCTTGGTCCAGTGAAGAGGCGGCTTTCTCAGGTGTGTAGGTATCTGCCAATTCCTTCAGTTCCGCTGCTTTCACAGCAAGACTGACTGCATTTACTTGAGTCAAGGGAGCAGCATCCTTTGCAAATGGCGGCGTCTGCCCCAGCAGCTTGCCCATCACGGTGATATAATCGCCCACTGTTGGCGCCGCTGGCAAAGTTACCTCGAAACGGTTTTGCAGGTAGGAAATATTGCTGTTTGCCTTGGAGCTGGACAATGAAGGAGCCGTAACAACGGCTTCCGCCACCGGTGCAGCGGCGAACGTTGGAGTGCCCGTAGCTGCAAGGGTGGAAATTACGAATGCGGTAGAGATGGTAAGCACTTTACGTGACACGGTATGTGATTTGAATAAAGCTGACAATGAAACATCCCCCTTTGATGATTCTCGAAAGAAATTGCTAGAATCATATCCTCTTAGGTGAGCTCTGTCAATATGATTTGAAAGATGCCGTGTTTTCAAATGAGAGGGCAGTTCCACGTTGTATACACGCTGTATTTCTTGATTATGTTATGTTTCATTACATATTTATTGACTATTTGTTTTTTTTGTTACTATAATCACATATAAATATCTTATTTGTTATTTAACATTACTGTTTGTGGAAAGAATTTGGAAGGGGAATGAGCCATGAAAATGAGAAAACTATTCTTTATCCCTGTACTGACTGCCGGTCTGCTTGCCAGCACATTACTACCGACAGGCGGACTGACCGGAACGGCAGCCGCGGCTATGGAAGTCACGGCTGTACCCGCACAATCTGAAGTCAATCCAGCCCTTCCGAATGTGGTTATTCTGGCTACCGGCGGAACGATTGCCGGATCATCCAGCTCCAATACGGATACAACGGGCTATAAGGCAGGAGCTCTCGGCGTAGAGACTCTAATCAACGCTGTTCCTGAGATGAAGATGCTTGCGAATGTCAGCGGTGAACAGGTTGCCAACGTCGGCAGCCCAAATATTAACAATACCATTCTGCTGCAAATGGCCCAACGGATTAATGAATTGCTTGCCAGTGAAGATGTGGACGGAATTGTCATTACTCATGGCACGGATACGCTTGAAGAAACGGCTTATTTCCTTAATCTGGTCGTCAAAAGCGACAAACCGGTCGTAGTAGTCGGCTCAATGCGTCCGGCGACAGCCATCAGTGCAGATGGCCCGTTCAATCTGTACAATGCGGTCAAGGTGGTCAGTACTCCTGAAGCCCAAGGCAAAGGGGTTATGATTATGCTGAATGACCGGATTGGCTCTGCGAGATATATTACCAAGACCAATACGACGGCTGTAGATACCTTCAAGTCTGTTGAGCAGGGGTATCTTGGCGCTGTAGTAGGGGACAAAGTGTTGTTCTATAATGAACCAACACGCAAGCATACGACCGAATCCGTATTTGATATATCCGGTCTGACGGAACTGCCTCAGGTCGATATTCTATACGAATACCAAAACAACGGACGTTATCTGTATGATGCGGCCGCAGCGGCAGGGGCCCAAGGCATTGTCGTCGCCGGCTCCGGCAACGGCTCGATGTCTAGCGCTTCATCTGAAGGAGCAGAGGATGCAGGTGAAAAAGGGATCATTATCGCCCGCTCTACCCGTGTCGGCAGCGGAACGGTGTCCTCCTCAAGCTCGGACCTTGCCAGAAATTTTGTGTCAACGGACTCTCTGAATCCGCAAAAAGCCCGCATTTTGCTAATGCTTGCATTGACTAAGACGAAGGATGCGGCGCAAATCCAGTCTTATTTCAACGAGTACTGAATGGCTCCAGCAGGTAATCAAGAAAAAATCCTCGTTCCCACTTCGGAACGGGGATTTTTCCATTTTTCTGGCATACAATGATAACAGACAAGCGGTAACCGCTTGTTAGTAGCCATAATTGAGAAGAGAGGGTGAAGAACAATGGAAATCATCAGAATGAAGAAAGTCCTGGCGAGAACCATCGAGGTGTCGGACAAGTATGCGTGGGGGGGTGTGGCTATTGGTGGGGGCGGTTATGTGACAGGATTGGTGGTGCACCCGAAGGAGTCTAATCTGGTATACATCCGGACGGATGTAGGCGGACTGTACCGCTGGGATGAGCCGAACCGCAGATGGATTCATCTTTCGGGCTGGGCGAATCGCAGTAATGTGAATCTGTATGGCGGTGAGAGTCTCGCCCTGGATCCGTCCGATCCGGAAATCGTATATGCCGCACTTGGCAAATACGATTATTGGACGCCGAGCGATATTTTCAAATCGGTAGACCGCGGCCATACATGGACCCGCACAGGATTATCGGTCAATGGCAAGGACGTCCGCATGCATGCAAACGGTTCCAATCGAACGGCAGGGGAGCGGTTGGCCGTTGATCCGAATGACGGTCGTACGGTGTACTTTGGCTCCAGGTTTGACGGCTTGTTCCGCAGCACGGAAGGGGCGGCCAACGGCAGTTGGGTGCATGTGGATGCTTTTCCGGTACTGAACAATGCACCGAATGGAATCTCGTTCATTCTGTGTGATCCGGCATCCGGCTCACCGGGGCAAGGAAGCAGCAGAATTTTTGTAGGCGCTTTCAAATCAGGTGTCTACGTAAGCGAGGATGCCGGGCAGACCTGGAATATACTCGAAGGGAGTCCGTTCCGGCCGAATCGCGGGTTAATCGGTGCGGATGGTACCCTGTATGTAGCGCACGGGGAGGGACTTGCTAAATTCAGCGGGGGCGTCTGGACGGATATCACGCCTCCACCGGATGCAGGCAAAACCTTCGGCTCCATTACTCAGGATGCGCAGCGGCCCGAAATATTAATGACGGCCAGAAGGCTCGACAGCCACGGCAACCCGATCTATCGTTCAGCCGATGGCGGTGCCACCTGGCAGCAGGTGCAATACAGCAGAGAATTGCTGGTGCCGTGGATGCCGGATTGGCATTGGTCCTCGGCGACCTCTTCCTTGACCATTGATCCATTCAACAGCAGCAGGGTCTGGATGACCGATTGGTACTACGCATGGCGGACGGATGACATCACGCAGATCCCTTCCCTGTGGTGTAATGATGCAAAAGGGCTGGAGACGGTTGTGAATGTGGCGAATCTCGTCAGCCCTCCGGATGGACGCTGCATTCTTCACAGCGGGATTGCGGATAACGGCGGCTTTGATCACACTTCCCTTGATCAATATCCCGAAGCCACCTATTTTACAGGCAAAGGCGGCATTAAGGAACTGACGACAACCGGTATTGACATTCAGGAGAACAACCCGAATTTTGTTGTGCGGGTCGGTACCTACGGTTGGAACGGCGATGGGCGCGCGAATCCCGGCAACGGGGGATATTCCGTGAATGGGGGACTGGACTATACGGCATTCGCCAGCCTTCCCTATAAAGGTGCCCAGGGAGGCAAGGTCGCGGTATCGGCAGTGTCTCCTAACCATATCGTCTGGGTGCCGCAGCAGGGGGCTATTTATTATACCCGAGACAGGGGCCGCACATGGAACCGAAGCACGGGAGGACCGGAGAAGCTGCTGACAGGGTCGCATATTTTCGCCAACTATTATCAGCCGCTTGCTGCGGACAAGGCGCACGGCAATCTGTTTTATGCATATGAGAAAACAGGCCGTTTCTTCCGCAGCGACGACAAGGGCGCGACATGGACACATATTGCTACACTGCCGTCGCAGGCTACCTCCTGGCATGCGGTGCAGACAGCTCCCGGTATAAAGGGAGAGGTATGGGTCAGTCTCAATGATCAAGGAATATACCGTTCGAGCAATAGCGGCCTGAATTTCAGCAAGCTGTCGTCCGTTGAACAGGCATTTCTCTTCTGTTTTGGCAAAAATGCCCCTGGACGCACCAATCCTGCTGTATTTGTGTACGGCAAAGTAAGCGGATTTAAGGATGAGGGCATCTTCCGCTCGGACGATATGGGAGCAACCTGGGTTAAAATCAGTGTCGATTATCCGTTCCCCGGCAACGACCCCAACGCGATGACAGGTGACCGCAGGGTATACGGCCGTGTTTATATAGGTACAAATGGAACGGGGATTCTATATGGAGAGCGGGTGTAAGGCGTATTATACTTAACGGTTATGTCTCTGTAAAAGCATGGAGAGACATCCTTTGGATGCCTCTCTTTGTCGTCCTTGCGCCGGGAATTCTACGGATTAGCAGCGAAAAGCCTCTGAAATTTAAATGTGCGACCTGCCCAGGCAAAACTATAATAGAGAAGGAATTATAATGAAAGCGCAATCATTTCACTTGAATATTAGGAAGGGGAAATGAGAATGGGCAGACATACAAGCAGGCACGTCAGAAAATGGGCAATCACCGTAGTAGGGGCAGCGCTGCTGATCGCAGGAATGCCAGGCGGAGGGACGAATGTATACGCGGACAGGGGAGCACCGCCGGACAATACGAACGGGATTCAGTTGGAATACCTGGACCGGGGCCTGGTGGCCGCTTCTGTGGAAGGCGGGCAGTTTCTGAGCTGGCGTCTGCTGGCTGATGAAGTAACGGGGGACTCGGCATCCGGCTTGACCGGAGCTCATTTTAACGTCTATCGGGACGGGATCAATATTGCGACTGTGACAGACAGCACCAACTATCTTGATACGGAGGGCACCTCCCAATCCTTGTATTCTGTTGCCGCCGTGGTATATGAAGAGGAAGTGAAGCATGGGGCTGCGAACAGCGTGTATGGACTGGAGTTGGGCAAAAGTGCTGCGGTTCGCCCCTGGAGCGGTGGTTTCTACGATCTCCCGCTGCAAAAGCCTGCCGACGGAGTGACTCCTGCCGGAGAAGGCTACACGTATTCCGCCAATGACATGAGTGTGGGCGATACGGACGGAGATGGGCAATACGAGTTTTTTGTAAAATGGGACCCCTCCAATTCCAAGGATGTGTCACAAAAAGGATATACCGGGAATACTTATGTCGATGCATATGCGATGGACGGGACCTTAAAGTACAGGATCGATCTCGGGGTAAATATCCGTTCTGGCGCGCATTATACCCAAATGCTGGTCTATGACTTCGACGGGGACGGACGCTCTGAGCTGATGTTCAAAACGGCCCCGGGCACAAAAGTAATCACCTACAACCAAAAAGGTAGACCTGCTAAGGAGCGGTACATTACGATGCCGCGTGAGGATATCCGGGCAGGCTACAGTCATAAGGATGATTACCGGATGAGCAGCGATGATTATTACGAGCATGTGGTGGACATGTTCATGAACTGGCATCGGCATGAGGAGGTGCTGAACGGACATTGGCCGGCGACGCTGGAGGAATGCTTCGGGGTAGAGCAAAGGTATGAATACCCGCTGTCCCGTGCGGACGCGGAGGAGCTGGCGGACTATTTCATCGATGAATACGCGCCTGCCCGCAGCAGCAGGAATGATCTGCGCACCTTTGCAGGCTTTATTGTGGATGGACCTGAATATTTAACAGTCTTTGACGGGGACACCGGGAAAGAGCTGGATACCGTGCGCTATGAGCCGGGACGGCAGGACGATGGTCTGATGTGGGGAGATTATGCCATGGCCCGGATTGAGCCGGGGAATCGGGTGGACCGTTTTCTGACAGGAGTGGCCTATCTGGATGGCATTCGTCCGTCCGCCGTATTTGCGCGCGGCTATTACACACGCTCTGTCCTCGTAACCTACCAGTGGGATGGTGAACATCTGCGGAAGCAGTGGGTGGCGGACAGCGGCTGGACGAGCATGAGCAATCCGTTTAATGACAGTCCGCACGGCAGGGACGGCACCGATCCGGAGCTGGGCACATTGACGACCCAGGGGGCACACTCCCTGAGCGTAGCGGATGTTGACCGGGACGGCAAGGATGAAATCGTCTATGGCTCGGCAACCGTGGATCACGATGGCAGCCTACTGTACAGCTCTATGGATGAAATGCCTGCGCAAAGCGCGGCTCCCGGAACCATTGCCCGTCTGGGACACGGGGATGCGCTGCATGTTACGGATATTGACCCGGACCGGCCGGGACAGGAGATTTTCATGGTTCATGAAGGTGGCACCTATGCTCCTTACGGCTATTCTCTGCGTGATGCGGCAACCGGGGAGGTCATCTATGGCGGATATACAGGCAAGGATACAGGACGCGGCATGGTAGGGGATATTGAGCCTGAACGCCGGGGGCTGGAGACATGGGCGGTCGGGTTGTGGACGGCAGACGGGGAGCAGATCAGCAGCAGCATGCCTGGCACTAATATGAACATAAAATGGGCAGCGGACATGACAACGCAAATTGTGAACGGGGCGATTGACGTTACGCCGGTGATCGAAGACTGGAAACGCGGTGTCCTATTGACAGCCGACGGAACACGGACCAACAACTACACCAAGGGCACGCCTTCGCTGGTGGCGGATATTTTCGGGGATTGGAGAGAAGAGATGCTTGTCCGCAAGACAGATAGCTCTGCCATCCGAATTTATCTGAGCACGGAAGTGACGGATCGCAAAATGTACACCCTCATGCATGATGCGCAGTATCGAACCGGGGTGGCTCGGCAAAATATGGGATACAATCAACCATCGTATACCAGTTTCTATCTGGCCTCAGACACGAATTGGGCGGATGTGCCGCTTCCCGCCTTCCATGCGCCTGGCGCGCTGAACGGCCTGAAATCCGCATTTGATCAGTATCGTGCAGCGAAAGAAGTGAAGGGGGATCTCGCTTCCCGGCTGAACAGCACGCTGAAGCAGGCTCAGAAGCAACTGGAGCAAGGGGATGCAGACAAAGCTGCAGGTTTGATGACGAAATTTATTTCTCAGATCAGCCAAAACCAAAAAGAGGAGCAGATCTCCCAGCAGGCCGCGTGGAGTCTCACCCGGTATGCGCAGTTGTTTATCGGAAATACGGAAAAATAAAGTAGAAGGAAGGCGGCAAGAAACAGGGGATTTATGAAGGCAGGGGGGACGAACGTTTCTCCTGTTTTTTTGCTTACAGCAAATTTTTAGGAGATTCGGGAAATACAAGTCTTTACACTGTCTGTCGGCGGGGTGTATGATTCATTTCGTAATTTAAATCTTTCAATAATAGTTATCTTGCTTTAATCGCTGAATTTTCGCGCAAAGCGGAAAATGGGGGAACCAAAGCAGCCGTCTTATTCCGGTATGAGAGCTGGAATAGGTGTGGCTGCAGGGGTGAATCGCGGAGGAGATTTCAAGGTCTCGGCCGCGTAGGGCGACTCTCTCGCCCGAATCCGACAGCTAACCTCGTAAGCGTACAGGGAGAGGCAGCAAAACCGACTGAAATCCAGTTCATGCTTGATCGGTTATGGACTCCGGAAGAAGCCGTGGGACGCTACTCGGACCCCATGGCTTCTTTTTTTGTTGCCCCGAATATTCAAGGAGGATCCGAATGCCAAATGAGACCATTCTGGTTGTTGCTCCTAACAATGACGGCCGGAAATTTGTAAAGCTGCTAATGCATCACCGCCTGTCCTTTGCCGTGCTGACCAACAGCAGCGCGGAAGAGAAGCAATTTGCGAAGCAGGGAGTGGAGCAAATCATCCGAATCGATACGTCCATGATGGACAAATGGGTGATTCCCAAAATGACGGTTGGGAGAATTTTTGTATTTGAAAGCAGTCTGAATCTCACTTGCCGCTATCTGCAAATCTGCAGGTCTTGGACGGAGAGTGAGATGTATGTGATTACCCGGCAGATGATGCATCCGAGATGCGTGTACCAGCGGATGGGCGCGGATCATGTGATTTATACCAAGACAGGGGAAGTCGGGTTTATTCTACATGGATAAGGATCGTAGATGGGCCGTGAATTTTTTGCACGGCTTTTTTTGCTGTATTTTGCTGTATTTTATTCGCTTAACATAGAATTATAGCTCCCCTCTTTGTTCGATTATTTCAGCTTTGAATATTTGTTCAGAATCCGTTCAGAATAGTATGTTACCTTGGGATGTAAAAAAAGATATGAATATATCCAAAGGAATGATTGAGATGAGTGAACGGAGGCAGCAGACAGCCGAAAGTCATCCGGATTCCATGGATCAGCATTTGATCCAGATCACTTCATTGCATCGGCAGCTCCGATTTGTGAAGGACAGTGAATTGAAAAGGCAAATGAACCTCGCCGGACGAAGCAGAGGAGCGGAACAAGGCAGCCATCAGCATAAATACCGCGTGTTTGCGGCAGTGAAGGAAGCGGTCAAACGGGTAACCGGGCTTGAACTGCATGAGCTTCAGATAACGGCAGGCTGGTGGATGTCCGAGGGGAAAATCGTTCAAATGGCATCCAGAGAAGAAAGGCTGCTCGCCTCGGTGTTGACATGCGCATGGTATGCCCAGCAGGGACGCGGGGTACATATGATGTCGCTGGAAAATCAATCCTCATGGAAGGACTATAAGGTTCTATATCCGGTGTATACCCTGCTTGGGCTTACCGCAGGCTGCAATCTTACAGATGCATCGGCCGCCGAAAAGCAGCAGGCTTATCTAACGGACATCACTTTCGGTGATTTCAGGGAATTTGCTTCAGATTATTTACACGATCATCTCATCATGAATGCAGGCGAACGTATGCAGATGTTCAATGCCTGCGCGGTCATCGACGATGCCGAGCAGGTGCTGGTTCATCAGCTGCTGACCCCGATCACCCTGTCGGAGCCATGCGGAGCAACGAAGCATCCGCATACGGGGCCCCATGCTGAAATATCGGTGCATCACTATATGCAGCAGTACGGGAGCCTCGCGGGCATGACGGACCGAGCTGGCAGGGAGGCAAGCCTTCTTCAGAGAGCTTATGGCCTGGACACGATTATTTTGTCCGCTTCCGATTTGAGAAAAAGGTCATTGACGGAAGAAGTCATAAGTTATCGTCGGCAGCAGGTTTCCTTCCGGGTTGCCGGAACAGACGGGACAACGGCGACCGATTCAGCGGAAAGTCTGAGAACAGCCGGTCTGAAGTGTCTGGTAAAAAGAGATTCCCGAGAAGCTGAGGCATCCTGCCGGGAAGTGTCGATATGGCCGAAGACAACAGAGGAACGTCACAGATTGATGCTGCGGCTGAATGAAGCACGCTGGGAAGAGGAATGGCTGCATATGGTGGAAATGGAACGGATTGTACATACCCACCGGCAGCTTATATTTGAACGGCGTGATCAAATGTGGGAGAAGGCCAATATCAAGCATGTGCTGCATGCGCATGTCTCCTCCATGATCCTTGAAAGCGATGCTGTTGATCGGGAGAAGGTGCAGACACGGTTGTTGATGCTGGGGCGTGACCTACTGGCAGATGGCCATCTGCTGCTGCAGGGAGCTGCTCTGGGCGGACAGGAGCTTCAGCAGGCTTGGTCTGATATTTGGCTGTGTCTATTGAAACGGCCGGCAGTGAGCAGGACTCTTCTGCATTGGGGCAGGAAGTACATTCAACTGCTGGACAAACATTGGGTCCGGTATATGGAAGGTGTATCTGAGCTGCGAAGCAAGGTCGGCAGCAGTGAGCTTGGGGGAGAGAAGGCGGTTCAAGCATACCATACTTCCTGCACAGAGCTGTTCCAACGAATCAAAGTAGAATGGAGAGCAGAGTTCTCAGACTGGTTTTTGAGCGAAGCGCTGTGTTCGGGACTTGTGGCATCCATTGGTGTATAATCAGTTGGATAACTGCTGATGGAGGATAGGAATGAAGAAACGAATCATACTGGATGTGGACACAGGCATTGATGATGCGCTGGCCATTGGTTATGCGGTTCACTCGCCTGAACTGGAGCTGCTTGGATTAACGACAACATTCGGAAATATTTCGCTGCCGGAGGCGACCCGCAATTCACTGGTGCTGCTGGAGAAGCTGAATAAAGAGATCCCGGTGTATGAAGGAGCGGACAAGCCCTATGCAAGGGAGCTGTTCAAGCCCTATGTGAGGCATATTCACGGGGAAGACGGCATTGGCAACTGCTTTAGCTCGCATCCACTGCGTTCGGCGGCTGCAGAGCATGCGGCTGATTTTATCATTCAGCAGGCGCGCAAATATCCTCGGGAGCTGACGGTGATTGCTGTAGGACCGTTGACGAATATGGCGCTTGCGCTTGATCGTTGTCCTGAACTGCCGGAGCTGCTTGACCGTTTGATCATTATGGGTGGTGCGGTGACTGTGCCGGGTAATGTGAAGCCGACAGCCGAAGCGAATATCTATGCAGATCCTGAGGCGGCGGAATACGTATTAACCGCAGGCTTCAAGCTAACGCTAGTAGGCCTCGATGTGACGATGCAGACGCTGCTTCCGCAATCTGCCGTGGACGCCTGGCGCGATCAGGGCAGTGAGCTGGCCGAATTTATGGCGGATATGACCGATTTTTATATGCAGGCTTATCAAGATTTCAAGCCGGGCATCGCAGGCTGCGCGCTGCATGACCCGCTCGCTGTAGGTGTGGCGATTGCTCCGGATTTTGTGACCACACAGCCGATGTATGTTGCTGTGGACACGGGAGACTCCCCAACCGTCGGCCGTACGTATGAAATATCAGCCGATGAAGCGTCCACCGGTGCTGGAAAGACTATCGACGTATGTGTTGAAGTTGACGCGGAACGCTTTCTGCAGCATTTTCTGGGGCGTATACTTTAAATCATATGGAAGCAGGCTCCAAAGGGGCCGTCGCTATTTGCTAATTTCGAGCAGGTAGCGGCGGCTCTTTTTTGTTGACAAAGCGTATTAACTGTATTATTAATAGTAGTACAGTTGATGAGCGTTATGGTGAGACCGGAAGCGGCAGAACCAATACACCAAGGAAGGGAGGAGAAGTATGTTCGAATTGGATGTGCGGAGCCGCAAGCCGATTTACGAACAACTGCAGGATAAGATCCGGGATCTGATCGTGTTCGGTGCCCTGCAGGTGGACGAGCAATTGCCGTCCGTGCGTACACTATCATCCCAGCTTACTGTAAATCCGAACACCATACAGAAAGCCTACCGGGAGCTGGAGCGCCAGGGTTACATCTACTCGGTGCAGGGAAAAGGCAGCTTTGTAGCTCCGCCCGAGCACCATCCCCAGGAAGCGAGCCGAGAGAAGCTTCGGACAGAGCTGCTGCGTTTGATGACAGAGGCGGTATTTCTGGGATGGACGAAACGGGAGATCGACGATTTGTATCATGATGCTGTGAAGCGGCAGGAAAGGGGGATGCCCCATGATTGAGCTGGGAGAGGTCACGAAACGATTTCAGGGGGAAGCGGCGGTTGATGGTCTGACACTTGTGGTGCGGAAAGGCTCCATCTTTGGTCTGCTTGGCTCCAATGGGGCAGGCAAAACCACACTGCTGAAAATGATTGCAGGCATATACAAACCTGATGAGGGTGGAGTTGCAATTGAGGGGGAGACCGTCTATGAAAATCCCAAGGTGAAGCAGCGTATGTTCTTTTTGCCGGATAGCCCTTACTTTTTTCCGCAATCCTCCATTGAGCAGATGGCCCGTTTTTACAGGTCGGTGTACCCGGGCTGGAACGAGGAACGTTACGCCATGCTTGGCGGAGTGTTCAAGCTGGATACGAAGCGCAAGCTGAGCCGATTCTCGAAGGGGATGCGCAGGCAAGCCGCTTTCTGGCTGGCGTTTAGCTGCATGCCGGACTTGCTGGTGCTGGATGAGCCGATTGATGGTCTGGATCCGGTCATGCGCAGGCATGTTAAAAATTTGCTGTTCCAGGATGCGGCCGAACGTGGCATGACGGTGATCATTTCCTCCCATAACCTGCGCGAAATCGAGGACTTATGTGATCATGTTGCCATTATGCACAAGGGACGGCTGGTTTTGGAGAAAGAAGTGGATGATTTGAAGGAGGACACGCATAAGATCCAGATCGCGTTCCGGGAGCAGGCTCATGAGCAGGTTATGGAAGAGCGGCTGGATGTTTTGCACAAGGAGACCAGAGGCAGCGTTGTCCTCTACATTGTACGGGGAGAACGTGAAGACGTCAGCCGTATCGTGAAATCCTTCGACCCCTATGTGTTTGATGTGCTTTCGCTTACCTTGGAGGAAATCTTTATTTACGAAATGGGGGACGCCGGCTATGACATCCAGCTGATTCTTCTTTAACGGCGGGGTAATCCGTCAAAATTTGCGGCAGCACGGATGGATTGGTTTCCTGTATCTGGCCGGGCTGCTGTTCACGCTGCCGCTGCAATTGATGATAGGGTCGCCGAACGGGACGGTTGTCCACGTACGGAATCTGTTTGAGTATCATGGGGATGTACAGATGATCTTTATTCTAAGCCTTCCGGTTATAGCGAGCGTCTTCATCACAAGATACATACAGAGCAGGCCAGCAGCTGATTTGTATCATAGTCTGCCGCTGCGCAGGGAACACCTGCTGACCGCTCATCTGACCAGCGGACTACTGCTGCTGATCGTTCCGGTCTGGCTTACAGCGGCAATCACTGCTCTGCTGTCCGGCAGACAGGACCTGGACTACTTGTTCACATTATCCGATGTTCTTTCATGGGCAGTTACGGTCACTGTCATCACGCTATTCCTGTACAGCTTCAGTCTGCTTGTTGGGATGTGTACGGGACAGTCTATTTTTCAGACGGTGGCGGTGTACGCTATTCTATTTCTGCCCTTGCTGTTGGCTATGCTGCTGACTGCCCACTTTAACCGTTATTTGTATGGTTATCCGGAAAGGGTGGTTGCAAATCCTGGAATTGACTTTGTGTCTCCGTTGTACCGCATGATTGGCATTGCGCAATGGCCCTTCGGCATCCTTGAATTGCTTATTTATGCGGCGCTGGCCATATTGTTCCTTGGGTTGTCTTATTTCCTATATAAGAAACGGTCTATGGAGTCTGCAGGTCAGGCTGTTGCACATACCTTTTTTCGGCCATTGTTCAAAGTTGGCATGATTCTTTGTCTGATGCCGGTTTCGGGGATTTACTTTGACGTTCAGTCCAATGGAAAAACAGGATGGCTGATCGCAGGTTATGTGCTTGGGGTGGTGGCCGGTTATTTTGTCAGCGAAATCATCTTGCGGAAAAGCTGGCAGATATGGTCGAAGAAAGTGGCGTTTGAGCTGGTCGTATATGGGGCGGGCATCGGTCTGCTGCTGTATGGATCGGTATCCGGCATTACGGGGTATGAAACCCGGATTCCGGCTGCTTACTCCGTCAGTGAAGTTTATATGGGCGACTATTTTGACCGGTCTAATACGGAGGAGGAAAATGCATTTTCCCGCAATCCAGATTATATCGCTGCGGTTCTCAGTCTTCAGCGCGAGATTGTAAGAGAGCGTCCGCCTGAATATTCCGTTGACAGCTCTCCTGTCAATTATCGGAGCGTGGCCATGTTTTATCGCCTAAAGGATGGCGGTACGATGTATCGTGAATATCGGATTCCTGAAGAACAGTTCAGAGATGAGTTGAAAACGGTTATGGAATTTTCCGATTATAAAAAAAGCCAATATTGGCTGGATAAATTAAACGGTACGACGGCGTATGCGGAAATATCCAGCAGCATTGCCCCGAATCATCGGATTACGGTCCAGAATCCGGCAGACATGCGGACGCTTGAGCAAGCTTTATTGCAGGATATGGAGCAGTTGAGCTATGAGGAAATGACCACAAGCCTTATTCCTGAGACGGACATCAGCATATATTGGGATGTTCCGGGCTCGTACAGGGAGCACCGGACCCAGTCCTACCCGGTAAGACGTTCATTTACGCATGTGCAGACCTGGTTGAATCAAACCGGATATGCCACAAGCGTACAGGTAGATCCTGAAAAAATGAACATGGAGCTGGTGCGGCTAGAAGGCAACAGCTTGGCGAATGCCGCGTCAGCATGGATCGGTTTGGAAGAGGAGTTCGCCCGTCTGAAAGAATCGAACGGAGCTTTTACCCTCGAGAGTACGGAAGTCAAAAAGCAAGTGCTGGAGCATAACAGTGATTTTGACTCCAGTACTGTAGATGTAGCTTATCTGATTCGAACCAAGGTGGGTGTCGATGAGCGGTACAGTGTGATTTACCGTAAAGATATGACGCCGGAGCTGGAGAAAGCGCTGCATGGCAATACACGTCCACTTGAGTAGCTTTGGCCGTAGTAGCAAATCTGCTGCTTGAGCAGATAGCAAGCTAAATGATAAAATACGACTAAAGGCCATGAATGGGGCGTGGAAAGCATGGAAGAATTGAAAAAAATGTTAGAAAGTTTTGGGGCAAGATTCGATGCAATTGATGCAAGATTTGATACGGTTGACGCAAATTTCAAACAATTGAATAATAGATTTGACGATTTGGAAGGCTTAACCAAACAAAATAATGAAATGGCTACGCAATTAATCGGCAAGGTTGCAAGTGTCAAGAGTGACATCGAAGATGTGAAAAAGGATGTTACGATTATTAAAGCTGAAATGCCAGAAATCAAAAGAATCATTAACAGACATGATAACGAGTTGATGACTATAAAATTCCAACAATAATATAAAGCAAACGCCTTATTTCCAGGGCGTTTACTTTATATTATGGGTTGGCGCTTGCTGATTGTAGCGGCACCAGAGTAGGTGCTGCAGTCAAGGGTCCGGACATGCTCCGGATCCTTTTTTCTGCCATAATACATGTATAAGTATGAAGAAGGAACTAACCAAGGAGGGATTACGATGAGCGGACAACATTCTCAAAGAGTGATGCTACCTGATGGCACGGATGTGGCGGTGATCGGCCAGGGGACCTGGAACATGGGAGAGAATGCTTCGGCACGGGGGGAAGAGATCAAGGCGCTGCAGATGGGGATTGATCTGGGCATGACCTTAATTGATACGGCTGAAATGTACGCGGATGGAGAGGCTGAGAAAATCGTCGGGGAAGCGATAAAAGGAAAGAGGGACAGCGTATTTATCGTGACCAAGGCTTATCCGCACCATGCGGACAGCAAGGGGCTGGCGGCTGCCTGCGAGGCCAGTCTGAAGCGCCTTGGCACGGACTATGCCGATCTGTATCTGCTGCACTGGCGCGGCAGCATCCCGCTTGAAGAAACTGTTCAGGGGATGGAGAAGCTGTGCAGGGAAGGGAAAATCAGACGCTGGGGCGTTTCCAATTTGGATACATCCGACATAGAGGAACTGTGGCGGCTTCCAGACGGAACGAAATGCGCTGTCAATCAGGTGCTATACCATGCGGCATCCCGTGGCATCGAGCATGATCTGCTGCCCTGGTGCAGGGAGCATCGTGTTCCGGTTATGGCGTACTGTCCCATTGCCCAAGGCGGAAGGCTGCGCAAGGAACTGCTGCAGCACCCGCTCATCCGGCGGCTTGCCGAAAATCATGGTGCGAGTCCTGCGCAAATTGCTCTGGCCTGGGTGATCCGCAGCGGAGATGTGATTGCCATCCCTAAGGCTGTCCAGGAAGCGCATGTCCGGGAAAACGCCGAAGCGGCCCGTATTGTACTGACCGAGGAGGAATTGCTGCAGATCGACGATGTGTTTTCTGCGCCGAAGCGCAAAATGCCGCTCGACATCGTATGAACGGAATTCCCGATCATCTTGAGCGTGGTCTGTCCGTCGTTTTTATCGGTTTTAACCCGAGTCTGCGTTCGGGAGAGACGGGACATCATTATGCCAACCCGCGCAACAACTTCTGGCGTATTTTGCATCAGTCGGGCCTGACACCGAGATTGTATCAGGCTGCTGAAGATGGGGATTTACTGCAATTGGGTTATGGGTTCACCAATATCGTGGCCAGGCCGACGAAGGGTATTGAGGATATTACGCGCGACGAATATGCGGAGGGCAGGCGCATGTTGCGGGAGAAGCTGGTCATTTACCGTCCCCGGATCGCATGTTTTGTAGGCAAAGGTGTGTATACGGAGTACAGCCGCAGAAGGCAGGCGGACTGGGGATTTCAGCCGGACCCGCTTCTTCCGTTCACGCATGAATTTGTGGCGCCTTCCTCCAGCGGGCTTGTCCGCATGCCAATGGAAGAAATTGTGGGCATCTATCGACAGTTGAATGAGTACTTAAGAGATTCAGACTAACAGAATTATTAGTGATTAAGTTAAAAACACATTTTCGGGAATATCCGAGAATGTGTTTTTCTGTGTTAGTTTATATGACCTATATTCTGATGGGAAATTTGTACCCCCTCCTTGCACCCTTCATGTTTTGATGAAATAGTGCTTGAATTGTTTGTTTCAAAATAAAAAAATGTAATTAAAAATAATATAAACATTAAAAATGAAACATAAATTCAATTTTCACTGATATTTATGAAGCTAAAATCCGAAAAAAGGAATTGCCCAATTATATGTTTCTGTGTATACTAATTATATTATTCATATCACTTGATGTTAAATAAAGTGACACAAAAAAGAAAATGGGGGAATGTTTGTGAAGATGAAGGGACAAGGATGGTTGGCATTAACACTCATAGCCGGATTGTTGGCTGGTTGCGGAGGCGGAGGAGGCGCTGCATCCACCACACCGGAAGGCTCGGGTACCCCGGCTGCGGGCGGAGGCGGCAAAGTTATTAAAATCGCAACCCAGTCTCCATTATCTGGAGGAAGCTCCATTCAAGGCGAATCGATCAAGCTTGGTGCACAAATGTCGCTGGAAGATCATGCGGAAGAGTTTAAAGCTCTTGGATATGACCTGGAATTGGTTCCTTATGACGATCAGAGTGACCCCAAGAAGGGTGTGGCCAACTCCGAGCTCATCGGTGCTGACCAAGCGGTGCTGGGTGTGATCGGACATCTGAATTCAGGTGTTTCCATCCCGTCTTCGGTGGTTTATGAGAAATACAACATTCCTATGATCTCTCCTGCAAGTACAGCTACAGACTTCACAGACCGAAAACTGAAAGTGGCGAATCGTGTCGTTGCCCGCGATGATTTCCAAGGGCCGGCGGCTGCGGAATATGCGGTTAATACCGTCAAAGCGAAAAATATTTTCATCATTCAAGACAAAACAGCATACGGGCAGGGACTTGCCGAAGCGTTCCGTGATGCTGCAGAGGGGCTCGGAGCTACCATTTCGGGTTACGAAGGCATAACGGTGGGTGAGAAGGATTTTAACGGAGTACTCAACATCGTTGCCAGCAAAAATCCGGACTTTATCTTCTTTGGCGGTTTATACGCTGAAGGTGGACTGCTGATCAAGCAGGCCCGTGATAAAGGCATTACGGCACCGGTTATGGGCGGAGATGCCTTGGACTCTTCAGGCCTGGTGGATATTGCCGGGGAAGATGTTACTGGCTCGCTGTATAGCTCTGTTGCTGGTGATATTTCGAAGATGGAAGCAGGCAAGGAGTGGGCTGAGAAGTATGAGCAGAAATTCAGCAAGAAGCCTGAAGGCTACTCGGTTTACGCCTATGATTCCATGACCGTCATGCTGGAAGCGATCAAGAAAGCTATCGAAGAGAACGGCGGCGAGCTGCCGGCCCGTGAGAAGGTGCGAGACGCGGTCAGGGCTACAAAGGATTTCCAAGGTGTTGCCACCAAGGTTTCTTTTGACGAGATCGGTGATAACTCGTATGCCAAAGTATTCATTTATGAGTTTGCTGGAGCGACCTACCCGGGAGCTATGGTCTCGGAAATCGAAAATAAGTAATCTGGGATCCACGCAGCCAGGAGGTATGTTCCGGATCGGACATACAGCCTGGCTGTTGTTTTGGGTGACGTTTTTCGTATCAAATGGAGAGGGGTAACCAATATGTTCTCGACGATGCTGCAAAGTCTGCCGCAGGTGTTGATTGACGGACTGGCGTTAGGCGCCATTTATGCCGTCGTTGCGCTGGGCTATACTATGGTTTACGGAATTTTGGAGCTGATTAACTTTGCGCACGGGGAAATCTTTATGACCGGCGCTTTTGTGGGAACTGCTGTACTGTTCCTGTTTCAAAGCTTTGGTGTGCTGGGCGGTTTGCCGGCATGGCTGTCCTATGTGCTCATTATCTTTGTAGCTATGATGGTGACAGGAGCGCTGGGGGTCGGAATCGAACGGGTCGCATACAGGCCCTTGCGCAAGGCGCCCAAGCTGATATCTCTGATTTCCGCATTCGGCGTTTCCTTTGTACTGCAGGATTTGATCCGTTTTATCGCCGAATTGAAAACCGGCAACTACATTGTAAGCACACCCTCACTGTTTGAGGGAAGGATTGACCTGCCTCTTTCCTCCATATCTGGAGCTTTTACGAACGCTTCCATCAAAACGAACACTATTTTTATTCTGATTGTTGCAATCCTGCTGATGGTCGGGCTTGATATGTTCGTTAACCGGACGAAATGGGGAGTGGCTATGCGTGCTGTGGCCCAGGACCGGGAGACAGCTTCCCTGATGTCCATCAACGTAAATAAAGTCATTATACTCACATTTTTCATCGGGTCGGCTCTTGGGGGATCTACAGGGGTATTATTCGCTCAGCAGTATGGAACCATCGATCCTTATATCGGTTTTATTCTGGGCATGAAGGCATTCACAGCGGCGGTGCTTGGCGGAATCGGCAATATCCGTGGGGCTATGTTTGGCGGGCTGGTGATCGGCGTGCTGGAAATGTTCGCGTCGGCTAACCTGGGTCTGCTTACGAACGGCAACTTTGGTGCCGAGTATAAGGATGTATTTGCATTCGCGATTCTGATTGTTGTTCTGATCTTCAAACCTGAGGGCTTGTTCGGCAAAGCCATCAAAGAGAAAGTGTAGGTGAATCCGGTGGAACTCATTAAGAAGACGTTGATTACGAATAAGCCAGCGCAGGCTGCGCTGCTGCTGTTGTTTGTAGCTGTGGCCGCCTCCGGTGTCTATTTTATGGATAAATCGGTCATTTCCTTTCTACTTATGCTCGGGTCGCTGCTGCTTCTGTATTACACAACCTTCAGCAACGGCATGAAGTGGGCCATTGCCGGTGTGCTGCTCGTGCTGATCATTCCGTTCGCAAGCTCTGGCGGTCCTGCGTATGAGTCTTACATGGAGGTTGCGACACAGTGCGGCATCTATATTGCAATGGCTCTAGGATTGAATATTGTGGTCGGCTTTGCCGGACTGCTGGATATGGGGTTTGTCGCTTTTTTTGCGGTGGGCGCATATACGTACGGCATTTTTGCTACCGATCAGGCGAATAATTTCATTTCAGGTGATCTGTTCCCGCTCTCGGGAGCGTCATTTTGGGTCTTCATTCTGCTCGGTGGATTTATGGCAGGCATATTCGGTATTTTGCTGGGACTGCCAGTGCTGAGGGTGAAAGGCGACTATTTGGCGATCGTAACCCTTGGCTTTGGTGAAATCATCCGGATTATTTTCAACAACCTGGAGAAGCCAGTGAACATCACGAACGGAGCGCTCGGCCTGTCCTCGATTCAGCCGCCCAATCTGTTCGGCTTTCAATTTACGTTTCCGCATCAATTTTACTTCATAGTATTGGTCATTCTGGGCGTTGTCATTTTTGCAGTCCGCAGATTCGAGCATTCAAGACTTGGCCGTTCCTGGAAGGCGGTGCGCGAGAATGAGATCGCTGCCCAATCCATGGGCATCCCGCTGATCCGGACGAAGCTGACGGCTTTTGCGATCGGCGCATCCTTCTCGGGGATGATGGGGGTTGTATTCGCCGCCAAGCAAACATTTATTGATCCGACAAGCTTTACCTTGATCGAGTCGACAACGATTTTGGTTATGGTTGTGCTGGGAGGGATGGGAAGTGTTCCTGGTGTCATTTTGGGTGCTAGTCTTGTAACGATCCTGAACCTGCAAGTGCTGACCGAATTTACAAATTGGTTGAACCAATTGTCCATGCAGGGTATTGTGCAGGTTCCGAATGCACTGTCTCCTTCGAAGATGCAGCGGTTTATTTTCGGTGCTATTCTGATCCTTGTTGCCATTTTTAGGCCGAATGGGCTGATTGCGGCGAAGAATCGTCCGGTGAAGCTAGAGCAGGTGAAGGAACAGCCTGCTGCTGTCAATACCAAGGCACTGTCCAAATGATAAGCACACACGGAAGGAGGAAACCCATATGGCAGTATTGAAAATCACGAATCTGGTCAAGCGCTTTGGCGGTCTTACAGCCGTGAACGGTGTGAATTTTGAATTTCCGGAAGGGAAAATATCGGCGGTCATCGGACCGAACGGTGCGGGGAAAACAACATTTTTTAATATGATCACCGGCATCTATGTTCCGGATGAAGGACAAATTGAACTGAAGGGCAAATCCATCGTGAACGTGAAGCCTGACCGCATTACCAGCCAGGGCATTGCGCGGACCTTTCAGAATATCCGCCTCTTCGGCAGCATGACCGTGCTGGAGAATGTCATGGTTGGCATGCACATTCATCTGCGGTCTGGTGTGGTGGGTACACTGCTGAATCTGCCGCGGGTGCGGCGTGAGGAGCAGCGGGCTAAAATGGAGGCTTACAGGCTGCTGGAATATGTTGGCCTAGAGCAATGGTATAACGAAGAAGCGGCTAGTTTGTCCTACGGGGCGCAGCGGCGGCTGGAGATTGCACGTGCGCTGGCGGCCAAACCTTCGGTGCTGCTGCTGGATGAGCCGGCCGCCGGCATGAACCCGCGCGAGACCGTGGAACTGACGACTCTAATCCGCCGTATTCAGCAGGAGCTTGGCATCTCCATTATCTTGATCGAGCATGATATGAAGCTGGTGATGGAATTGTCCGATCATATTCTTGTACTCGACCATGGGGAGAAGATTGCGGAAGGCGGCCCTGGGGATATCCGCTCGAATCCGAAGGTTATTGAGGCTTATCTCGGAAAGAGCGCAGTGGAAGAAGAGGTGACAATATGAGCTTGCTGACTATGGAAGGCATAGAAGCCTATTATGGCGGAATACAGGCGTTAAAGGGCATTTCCCTCCATGTGAATGAAGGGGAAATTGTAACGCTCATCGGATCGAACGGTGCGGGGAAATCCACAACACTGAAATCGATCTGCGGTCAGGTTAAGACTAAGGGCAGAATAGAATTCAATGGAAAGGACATTACCTCCGAGCAGCCGCATATGATCGCTTTGGGAGGAATAGCGCATGTTCCCGAAGGACGGCGCATATTTCCCAAGCTGACAGTCAAGGAAAATCTGGAGATGGGGGCCTTCTCTGTCAAAGACAAAAGGCTGATCAAACAGCGGATTGAACAGGCCTTCATCTATTTTCCGCGTCTGAAGGAGCGTTACCATCAGGCAGGAGGCACGATGAGCGGCGGGGAGCAGCAGATGCTTGCCATTGCCAGAGGTCTGATGATGAATCCGAAAATACTGCTGCTGGATGAGCCCTCCATGGGGCTCGCGCCGGTGCTGGTGGATCAAATTTTTGAAATTATACAGGAGTTGAATGAAGCGGGTATGACCATTTTGCTGGTGGAGCAAAATGCGTACCATGCGCTGCAAATCGCCCATCGGGGTTATGTCATTCAGACTGGCGAAATCATACTGCAGGACGACGCGGCCAAGCTGTTGTCCAACAATCAGGTGAAGGAAGCCTATCTTGCATAATTTTGTTTTTAGAGTGAGGACCTGAAAGAAAGCTCTGAACAGCAACACAAACAGGCCTAAATCTGTGTCTGTTTGTGTTGTTGGGCCAGAGCTTTTTTTGTATAGTTCTTTAGAACTATCATTTCAATAGTTTAACGAAATTTTTACAATAATCTATTAATTTTTTAGTCAAAAAGTACGATACTAATAGAATAGTCTATGTAGAAATTTGGCGGCATATTGATTATTCAATAACTCAAGTCAGATCATATGGGGTTCTCAATATAGGAAAGGGAGGATATTAAGCCGTAATTTAAAAATGCAGCCAAACCTACGACAATAAAATTATAATAGGAGCGTTAAAACAGATGTTGTTGATAAGACGTATGTCCTTCTTCACAAAAAATTTGTTGCTGGCCTTTATTAACATTATTTTAATTGGTACGATTTTGATTACATCCTGTTACATAACACAAAAATCCATCTTGACTGAGCAACTGCAGGGACAAATTACGGCGATTACCCAGAAATGGGCCGAAGAAATCGATCCGGCTCTCGTATCCCAAGCGATCGCCCAGAAGAGCTACAAAGGAGCGGCACAAGCTGAACTTCAAGTGAAATTGGATGATATCCATAAATACAACCCGAATATCGCGCAAGCATATCTGTTCGGCACGGAGCTGGTGGAAGGTAACAAAACTTCGCTTATTGCTATGCCTACCAATCTTGTTGAAGCATTCTCGGCGGATAACGTTAACATCGGCGATATGTACGATCAGCCGGAAGCGATGGCTGTTGCGATTACCGGGATGCTTGAAGTCGGCAAACCGACCTTTACGAGTCTTTATTCCGACGACTTCGGCATCTGGGCGACGATCGTTTATCCGGTGAAGAACGAGAAGGGAGAAATTATTGCCTTCTTCGGTGCCGACGCGGATGCCAGCGCCGTTCCCGAAGGACTTCATAAGCTGCTTGTGAACGGCATAACCATCATGGTTATTTTCATGCTGCTCATCTTCCTGATTCAGTTCTATGTGTCGCGTTTGACTTTGAGACCTATTAAAGAATTAGTGCGCGGTATTGAAGCGGTTAGCAGCGGCAATTTGAATGTCGAGCTGAAGACCGGCCTGGATGATCTAGGGATCGTCAACAGCAAGTTTAACAGCATGGTGAACCAAATGAACGATATGATGCTTCAGGTTCAGCATACCTCGCATGCGGTCACAAATTCCGCCAAGAGCCTTCGTGAAATTTCGGAGCTGAACAGCACAAATTCGAACCTGATTACGGCAAGTGTTCAGGAAATCTCGCAAGGGATCGTGGATCAGGAACAAGCTTCCGTCAGTACGGCGAGAGCCATGTCTGAAATTGCAACTGTCATCCAGAACATCGCTGAAAATTCTTCGAAGGTTGCGCAAGAAGCGTACGACATGGAAATGAAATCGACGGAAGGCAATACGGTCGTTAAACAGGTGATGACACAAATGGAGCAAATCCAAACGTTCGTTGGAAAGTCGACGAATGCCATTAAGTCGCTGGACAGCCGTTCCCAGGAGATCGGGGACATCGTATCGATTATCATGAACATTTCCAGCCAAACCAATCTGCTGGCGTTAAACGCGGCCATCGAAGCCGCAAGGGTAGGCGAGCATGGCAAAGGTTTTGCCGTTGTCGCTGGTGAGGTAAGGAAGCTGGCCGAGCAGTCGGATCAATCTGCGAACCAAATTTCGGAGCTTATCAAAGAAATTCAAGGGTTGATCCGGATAGCCGTTCAGGCGCTGGAGCAAGGTACCCGTGAAGTCAGCGGCGGTCTGCAGATTACCGATACGACGGGCCAGATCTTAAGTGAAATTCTGCAGGCTACGCAAAACGTAACGATGCAAATCCAGGAGGTGTCCAGTTCGACGGAAGAGCTGGCGGCAGGAACGCAGGAGCTTACGGCAACGTCCGAAAGCTTGTCGGCTTCAGTGGGCGTAACGGCTGTAAACAGCTCCAAAATCTCCGATTCTGTCAAAGAGCAAAAGGAGAATATGGAGGTTATCGTCCAATCCTCTACAGAACTTACGGATCTATCGGAAAAACTTCAGACGCTTCTTAACCAATTTCAAGTACGCAGTTAAGGCAAACCATCTTTTGTCCTAACATCGAGGCTGATGTGGAGACATTTTACTGCTCAGGAGGAATGAACAAAATGACGGAGATTAATCATCATACAACTGCTTTGGTAACTGAAAGTCCACTGCTATTCATCCCGCTCGATTCGTCACGTCACAGCCGCACGTATTCCTATTTAACAGTAGATGTTCTCATGGAGGAAGGCCTGAGCGTCAAGCTCGGGCAATTGGCGGACGGCAGAGAGCAAGTTGAGGTTGTGGCAGCCGCTTATTTTGCGCTGCTGTACCGTTTATCGGGCGAAACCGACATTATAGCGGAATGGATCTCGAACGAAGGAAAAGCCGTTCCGCTGCTGATGAGCTTCGAACAGAAACAAACCTTCACCAGTCTAAAAAGCAGCATAACCGCTCAAATGGCTGCAGGCGCGGCCGCTGCCCCGGAGCTTCAGTTTGACACCCGGTTCTCGGTTGGACAGCCGATTGGGACGGAACAGGAGCTGCTGAACTGGCAACTGCTTGATAGCGGCGGTCGTTGGACCATACGCGTGACTTACGACAGCTCCGTCCTCTTGGGAGGCACGGTTCGCAGGTACGTTCAATATTTCCATACGTTGCTCCATGCGGCGCTTACGGATGCAGACCGCCTGACCGCCGCCATCGATATTTTGACGGAGCAGGATAAAGCTGTCTATGAGCAAATGAACGATACGGCATGGCCTTACGACAAATCGATGACCGTCCATGGCATGTTCGAGCAGGCGGCTGCTTTATATCCGGAACGGATAGCGGTGTCGTCGATCCATGGGCAGCTTACGTACCAGCAATTAAACGAAAAAGCGAATCGTACCGCCCGGATGCTTCTGGACCGGGGATTGCGTAAGGGTGAATTCGTCACGATCTTTATGGAGCGGAGTCTTGAGCTTATCGTTAGTCTGCTTGGCATCCTCAAGGCGGGAGGTATATACGTCCCGGTTGACCCTGAGCATCCTGAAGATCGCAATCGCTACATTTTGGCGGATACGGGTTCTTCCTTCATCCTGACCAAAACCGAATATACAGAGCAGGTAACGCTGCTGTGTGCGGAAGTGAAGACGGTTAAGGAGACTATTCCAATGGATTCCGGCATAACGGATGCTTATGAAGACACCGGGAATGTCGATAACGGGGTGAGACCCGATGATCTCGCTTATATCATTTACACGTCTGGCTCAACGGGAAGGCCTAAGGGAGCGCTGATCGCGCATGAAGGCGTAGTTAACTTAGGCGAAACGGTCCGCACGGATTGCCGGATTGGACCCGAAGATGTGCTTACGCAGTTCGCCACCTATAGCTTTGACGCCTCGGTGTGGGATACGATCGGAGCGTTATTTTACGGTGCGCATCTGTATTTGCTGTCGCATGAGGAACGGGTATCGGTCGAGGAGTTTGCTGGAGCCATCGAAAGAACGGGAACAACCATCATTACGATTCTTCCGACCGTATTTTTCAACCAACTGTCCGCGTATTTATCAGACGAAGGCTACCGCAAGCTATCCGGTGTAAAGCTGATTACGGTAGCGGGCGAAGCGCTTTACGGCGAGCAGATTCGCGCATTCCAGCGTAAATTCAAGGATGCGATCGACATTGTCAACGTCTATGGGCCAACAGAATGCACCGTATGCACGACAACACACACGATTCGTGGTTTCATTCCGGACGACTTGACGAATGTTCCAATCGGTAGACCGATACATAATTACAAGGTCTATATCGTTAATGAAGAAGATCAACTGTGTCCGGTTAACGTGCATGGTGAAGTATATATCTCTACAGTTGGCCTGGCCAAAGGCTACCTGAACCAGCCGGAAAAAACGGCGGAAGCCTTTATCGCTAATCCGTTTGGCGAAGGACAAATCTATAAATCCGGCGATATTGCGAAGCTGCTCCCGGACGGAACGATCGAATACGTCGGCCGCCGTGATTCCCAGCTTAAAATTCGGGGTCATCGCATTGAAATCGGGGAAATCGAGGACAGCTTCGCCAAAATCCCTAACGTACAAAACGTGGCCGTCATTGCCAAGAAAGATGCGGACGGACAAAATATGCTGGTCGGCTACTTTACGACGAAAGACGGCAGCTTATTGCCATCCTCTGCCATTAAGCGTTTGCTGGGAACGAAGCTGCCTTCCTATTTCGTTCCGAAATGGATTGTCCAGCTTGACGCCATGCCGACCTCTCCAACAGGGAAAATCGACCGGAAAAGTCTGAGCAACTATGATCATCGGGTGCTGGCCGTGTCGGAAGCCGAATTCGAAGCGCCGGCTACGGCTATCGAGCGGCGTATTGCGGAGTCGTGGCAGGAAGTGCTGAAGCTGGAGCAGGTGGGCCGGTACGACGACTTTTTCTCGATTGGCGGCGACTCTTTGGCGATCATCCACGTCCTGGTCCTGTTAAAGCCGCATTACCCGGATTTGAAAATCAACGATTTCTTCCAGCACCGGACGATCGAAGCGCTATCCGCACACATCGGGCAACTGACGGTGGACAAGCCGCGAACGGAGGAGCGTTCTGCCCTGTTGGCCGGACCTGCTATTTCGTTAGAAGAGCATCCGCCTATCCCGCAGCGAAGCGGAAATGCTGAAATCAGCTTTCAGGAGCCTAAAGCCGTGTTATTAACGGGAGCTACTGGATATCTCGGCGCTTATTTGCTGCATGAGCTGCTTGTCCAAAGCAAAGCCACTGTGTATTGCCTGGTCCGCCCGGGAATTATTCCGGGTATGATACGGATTCAGAGCCATATGGACTATTTCTTTGGCCCGTCCGTTCATGAGCTCATGAAGGACCGCGTTATTGTAGTGGAAGGAGATTTGGAACGCGAGCACCTTGGTATCTCGCCTAAAGTGATACATGAGCTGACAGGCGTACTGGACATGATTGTTCATAGCGCCGCTGACGTGAGGCATTTCGGAGACGAAGAGCAATTCGCGAAAACGAACATAGCCGGTACGCTTTCCTTAATCGAGCTTGCGCGTGGATGTGTAAACCCTGTCCGGTTCCATCATATTTCGACGATGGGCATACCGGAAGACCTGGCATTAAGCGGGCAGTGGGAGGAGGTCGTAAGCGAACAGACGTTGCGTCCGAGTCTTAAGGTGGAGAACCTGTACACGAACAGCAAGCTGGAAGCGGAGAAGGCGCTTAGGGTTGCGGCACAGCAGGGGCTGCATGTCAGCATTTACCGGGCAGGCAATTTGTCCTGTCATTCGGAAAGCGGGCTTTTCCAGAAAAATATCGACAGCAATTCATTCTATCGCATGTTAAAGGCAATGCTGCTGCTCGGCAAAGCTCCAAAGGTACAATGGGAGGTCGACTTCACGCCGATCGATTACGCAGGGAAATCGATCGTTGCCCTCGCGCTGCAACCCCATTCTTTGGGGAGGGTGTTCCATATTTGCAATCCGCAGACGATTTCGTATACCTCGTGGGTCAATCTCATCCGTGAATATGGATATGAAATTGAATGGATGGAGCAGGATGCGTACAGGGCATGGCTATTTGATCCCGCTGCTCCGAAAAATACGGAAGGCGTTAAGTTAGCGATGGCCCAGCTTGAAGGAGACGGCGCGAAGGATTCCCGTTACCGTTACGGATGTGCGTTGACCTCTGAGGCTCTGTATGGGATCGGCATTACGTGCGCTCCTCCCAACAGCCGCTTCATGGAGAACATGATAAACCATGCCATCAAAGTGGGTTATTTCCCGAAAACGACAGCAATGGTAAACACTTGATTTTAATCTGCAAAACTGAATTCGACTCCCACCCCTTAACGGCATTTTGTCGGATAAGGGGTTTTTTGGCTGAGTTGTTGGGAAATACGTCGATAGATGTTTTTTTCTTTTGGAAAAATGGAATTGACTGAACGAGTAGATTGAAAATATAATTAACTTATTCCAAATTATGGTGTTTCGTTCATGGATGATCATTTTCGTAGCTGGGGGTGGATAATGTGAAACACACAACTACGATACGCGACTTGTTAAGAGAGCATTTGGAACACAATCATCTTACCTTGGAGGGGTTCTCGCGGATTACAGGGATCAATCGGGGCACGCTAAGCTCCATTCTGAATACTCATTGTCCCAAACCGTTATCTGTGGGCCAGTTGGACCGGATTACGGGAGGCATGGGTTATGAGGAAGGAGCTTTGTATGAGATGTTTATTGACGAGTGTTTCAACCAGGCCGCTCCACATTGGCGCCGGCTTCGCCCCTTCCTGATGCGTTGCGCTTCCTTAGGAAAGAAAGAATGTATCAGGAAGGTGCTTGGGCAACTGCTGGATGATCTTGCCCATATCACCGGGATTTATGAGACTGCAGGCTTGATGTATGAGGAAGGGTACTTTGCAGAGGCGTCCATTCTGTACGAATGTGTCACGGAGAGTGAGAAATACAGTCATTCGGAGAGGCTGGCCATGAGCCAGTATCGGATGTTTCTGATTGCCCGCAGGTTTCAGGACAGACCGACGGACGCAGCGATCCGCTTCATCCCTTACCGCTTCCGTCTTCCCGATGACTGCACGATGGATGGATTATGGAATCTGGCTGAGCAATTTGCGGTGGCAGGCAGATGGGAAGATGCTTACCGGTATGCGGTTGAGTTGGGCGAGCTGGCTTTGGCCTTGTCCCGTACCGGTAAAGGCAGCAAGGAAAGGGAAATGATCGCCCAAACAGACGAGAATGTGCGGATACCAGCAGTCTATTACGCACGGAGCCAGCTTCTTAAAGCGTCTGCCCTGGTCGAACTGGGGGATCTTATGGGAGCACGCGAATGTGTAGCTGTCTGCAAAGATATGAGCAGGATAGCGGGTTTCGAGGACAGGGCTGCGTCGGCCGTGCGCATGCTCGAGGTAATCGCCGAAGGGAAGCTCTTGGAGCTTGACCTGCTGGCGGGCTGCAGTGACGTTCTTCCTTCCTATGTTCAATTCCTGCAGCGTCACCCTCGGGAAGCGGAAGAAGGAGTTGCGAATATGTTAAGGGCAGCAGTAGAGTATCATTACAATATAGATGAAGAGCTTTCCTTATTCGCGCAGAAGATTCATGGTGAATGGATGGTCATCCACAGAGGACCTTTTCCGGAGAAGAGCAGTCGTGCTCGGCTATACTATTATTATGCCTCTTACCTGATCGCAGGGGATCGATTTAAGGAAGGGTTCGAAGCTCTTCTGCACAGCGTCCGCTTCGCCCGCGAAAGCGGCATGAAGGATATCCTGCTGCAGTGTATGTTTCTCTATGAAGAGCATCGTGACAAGGCAGGATCAATGCAGAATCGGTTTAAAAATACATATGCTTCGTTCAGAAGGGAAGCGGAGAATGTATACAGCGACGGGAGCGACGGGGCGCTTCCGGTCCTGCAGAACGGGTGAAGCTGTTCGAAGAAACCTTTCTCTTATTCGTTAGATTTCTGCTAGCATGAAAAGGGTTGTCTCTTAGTAAATTCCTTTTACTGAGAGACAGCCCCTTTTCTTTTTACCAAACGCGGGTTCCCTTTTAGGGATTGGAGGAATGCTTCGTTTTCGGAGCGTCTCAGTGGAGTGCCGCTTCCTGCATAGCCTGAAGGACGGGCACATAGTCATAACCCAAATCATGCGCGACCGCTTCGTACGTAATTTTTCCGTTCATGGCATTGGTACCGTTTCGTATGGCCTCGCTGCTGCGAATGGCTTCCTGAGCCCCTTGGTCTGCAATTTGCACGGCAAAAGGCATGGTAGCGTTCGTTAACGCGATGGTGGAGGTCTGTGGAACGGCTCCCGGCATGTTGGCTACCGCATAGTGCACAACCCCGTGCTTTACATAAGTAGGCTGATCATGCGTTGTAATCCGGTCGATTGTCTCGACGATGCCTCCCTGGTCAATAGCAACATCCACAATAACGGACCCCGGCTGCATCGATTTGACCATGTCCTCCGTAACAAGCTTCGGAGCTTTGGCACCGGGGATCAGGACAGCTCCAATCAGCAGGTCGGCCTCTGCGGCGGCTTGGGCGATGTTGGCAGGGGTGGATACCAGTGTGTTGATTTGGTTGCCGAAAATATCATCCATCTGCCGCAGTCTATGGAGGCTCAGGTCGATGACGGTCACATCAGCCCCAAGTCCGACAGCGAGCTTGGCTGCGTTGGTTCCAACGACACCACCGCCGATGATGACGACTTTGCCGCGCTTGACGCCGGGTACTCCGGATAGCAGGATGCCTTTGCCTCCTTTAGGCCTTTCGAGAAGCTGGGCCCCGATCTGCACCGACATGCGTCCGGCTACCTCACTCATCGGAGTCAGCAGTGGGAGCGTTCCGCCGACGGTGATCGTTTCATAAGCGATGGCCGTAACACCACTTTCGGTCAGAGCTTTGGCCAGGGACGGCTCGGCTGCAAGATGGAGGTAAGTGAACAGGATGAGGCCGGGACGGAAGTAGCCGTATTCACTTTCCAGTGGTTCTTTTACCTTCATAATCATTTCGGACCGGGACCAAACCTCGGCCGCCGCTCCGAGCAGGGAAGCACCCGCCTCCACATATTCCTCATCCTGAAATCCGCTTTCCGTACCGGCATGCTGTTCGATCAGTACGGTGTGACCCCGGCGAACCAGTTCGGAGGCTCCTGCAGGGGTCAGGGCCACCCGGTTTTCATTATTCTTGATTTCTTTGGGAACTCCGATGATCATCGTCATGCACCTCGTATGTTAGATTTAATACCAGTTTACAAGGGGTGCTAAGGAATGGCATCATACATAGTGTCGATGATTTCTGAGATTTAGATAGACATTATGATGATATGTCTGGCGCGATTTGGTAGAAAATCGAATATTCATGTTATTTATTATGACATAAGAGGTGAGCGAATGAACGGTGAAGAGCAGCTTACTATTGCTGAAATGTTAAAGCGTCCAGTATTCCATCGGGCTAAGCTTGCTGCGGGAGAACGGGGGGGTCACCGTCTGGTCGGCTGGGTGCATGTGCTGGAAATTACGCATATCTCCCCCTTTGTGAGCAGAAATGATCTTATTTTGACGACAGGGTTGTGGCTGAAGCGTTACGAGGAAGAACGAATTGAATATATGAAGCAGTTGTTCAGCCAGGGAGCGGCCGGTTTATGCGTGGAATTCGGCACTACGATTGATGCGGTTCCCGACGAAATTTTGCAATGGGCCGAGGAGCATGATTTTCCAGTCATCGTATTTGAACAGCCGGTCCGTTTTGTCGAAATTACACAGGACATTCACTCTTTGCTCATTAACCGTCATCATCTGCTGTTGAAAAATCTGGAAAGCTTCTCGCGTAAGCTCCAGCAGGAGACACTGCGCAGCTCGGATATGACCGCCATATTGCGACTGCTGTATGATTATGTATCCAGACCGGTGGTTTATATATCCTCGATTGACGCTAACCGGTTCATGCCTTCCATCGATGCGGGGCTCGCCGAGGAGCTGGAGGATCTATACGGACGTGAAGTGGAGGGGCGGATTCATGCGGACCAGGATGTTCATCTTCTTTTTCCATTGACCAGCCATACCTCGGTTTTATTTCAGCCGGTCGTTTGCTTTGGGCAGGTGTTTTCCGCCGTCGGTATTGTGCTGCAGGGTGAGAAGCCGGGAGAAGCCGTATCGCTGTTACTCGACTATACAGCCAAAGCGGCTGCGACACTTGTCCTGCGCACTCAGTTTCTGGAGGAACGGCTGTTACGGAATCAAAATGAACTGATCCAGGAGTTAATTAATAGACAAATCAGAAGTGAGGAGCAGGCCCAGACCCGGATGGGGCTCCGTCTGCTTGCCAAGGGTGAATATCTGTTCATGGCAGGGATGATTGAGGTGGAGTCAATTGACAAGGAAGCAGTCCAGGTGCGCCGCGAAGCGATTCACCAGGATATCCTTGTCCTGCTGCGCTCCCTGCTCAAGAAAAATAATTTGCACAGCCTGCTGATGATGAAGGGTAACCAGTGTTATCTGTTATGTGCCAAGGAATCGATAACGGTACGCTCCTTGTCCAACCTGCGGGCCACCTTGTCGGATATTGTTCAGCATCTGATCCGGTATACGGAAGAAGAACTGCATGGAGTGCGCATTCATGCAGGCTTCGGGAAGAGCAGGAGCCGGGTGCTGGAGTCAGACCAGAGCTTTCACGAGGCGTATCAGGTTATAGAAACCGCGCGAGGTGTGGCACGTATGAAGGATATCCTGTTTTATGACGATCTCGGAATCTATCAGATGCTAAAGGCTGTGCCTAGAGCTCCTTTTCTTGTCACCTTTGTCGAAGACCACCTAGGTGCTCTCATAACATACGATCAGGAGCATCAAATGCAGCTACTGGACACGCTGGATATGTATTTTCAATGCCGCGGCTCTAAAAAGGATACAGCCGACAGACTCTACATCCATCGGCAAACGTTGTACAACCGACTTACGAAAATCACTGAAATTGTCGGTGCGGATTTGCTGTCACCCGACAAGAGACGCTGCCTGGAAATGGCTTTGCTGGCCCATCGCATGCTGCAGTCGGAAGGAAGCTGAGACTTGTATATCGATCATTTACAAATCAAGGCAAGATTGCGATAATGGAAAATAGCAACCAACTTTTATGTGACTGTATAGTTTTTTAAAAAAAGTTTGGGAAAGGGGATTTACATGAAGCTGAAAAAATGGCTTGCAGCTCCGCTTATTCTGCTGCTCGTTGTCTTAACGGGTTGTCAGGCGGTGGGAGGGTTCGATGTTAATCAAGGCTTGCTGGGCACTCTTAAAGTCAAACCGCAGGAGTCCAGCTCCAGCTTATCTTTTCATGTTGAGCCGGCTGGCAGTGCGTCAGCAGAAGACAGGGAAATCATTGATTTTATTAACTCTGTGTCCATATCCGTATACGAAGCCAAAATTCAATCAGAAGATGTTGTATCCGCCAAAGGTGTTTTCCAGTACAAAGATGTAAGCTTGCCGTTCGCCATGTCCATGGATGAGGCGGGGCTGGCATTTGAGCTGGAAGGCTCCAAAAAGCCTTACTACATAGGATTGAAGCAGGATGAAGCGCTCGCAGGTCTGCCTGAGGGATTCGATCCGTATGCTTACAAGGACAAGATCAATGATCTGGTGCTGGAAGCTGCCGGGCTGTTCATCGAGCATTCGCCGAATCCGGCTGACATCTCCGTTGATTCTGTAACCGAGGAAGTAAACGGAGAACAGGTTAAACTGACCAAGCTGTCTGCTCAACTGACAGGAGAAGAACTGGTTCAACTGGTTAAACCGCTGCTTCAGAGCCTGTCCCAGGACGAGGAAGGGCTGAAGAAGCTGATCAGTCAGGGACTGGATTTGGCAGCCGAGATCGCTGCCGCTGTTGGTGAAGAAGAAACTGTAAAAGAAGGCCTGTCCGAGTTTGGCGCTAACCGTGAAGAAATTGTGAATACGTTGTTCACGAAAACCAAGGATGCGCTGGACCAGGCCGTAAGCCAATATGATGCTGGCGTAAGCCTGATGTATACACAGGTGCCGGAACTCAAGACTGTGCTCGGACCGAATACGGTGTTGAAAACCGACCTGTACTTTGATGAGAATAACGATCTGCGCCAAGAGCGTACTGAGCTGACGGTTGCCCTTCCTGAAACGGAAGATTTGCCAATCACATCCTTTACATTCCTTTCCGAAAGCGAGACGTGGAATGTGAATGGTGCGGTAACAGCCGATAAGGTGGACATCTCTGACGGTGTTATCCATGTGGACGGTGAAGACATGACCCCGGGAGAAACCCTGCGCAACTTTGATAGTGGCTCGAAGGTTTATGACATCTTGCAGAATGATTTGCTGCTGACGCATAAGGAGATTGTCATTGATCCGGATGACGGCTACTATGCGCTGGTGAGTAAAAAAGGCACGACCATGATCCCGCTGCGTGATCTCGCCAATGAGCTGGATGCAGATCTGAAGTGGGATGCGGCTGCGAAGCAAATCACGGTGACCGATGATATTACGGAAGAAACGTTCGTGGTCAAAAACGGTATGAAGCGGATTGTGGTGGGCGAACGAACGATTGCCTTGCCGCAGGCGGTATTTACTGATGAGTACGGTACGATGTATGTTCCGCTTCGTCAGGCCGCAGCAGCTCTTGGAGCGGATGTTTCGTCCGATGACGGGCTACTGGTGATTGAGCGCGACTAAATCTCTTTAGAACAAAAGATAGCAGGCCATTGCTGCGGCAGGTCTGCTATCTTTTTGCTTAAAAAAAGAACATTTGTTCTCTTCTATTCCCCATTTCCGGTCGGATTGAGGTATAATCATCGGTAGACCATTTCAATCAAGAAAGGGAGTGGCCAAGTTGGTTATGTATCCGCCCTGGTCCTACTCTCAGTCGAGGGCCAATACGTTTGATGAATGCTTGCGTAAATATTATTTTCACTATTACGGTTCCCACAACGGCTGGAACCGGGAGCTGGCTTCAGAGGAGCAGGCCACCTTATACCGGCTGAAGCAATTGAGCAATTTATATTTGCTGTTCGGCGATTTGGCCCACCGCATGTGTGAATCGGCCGTTCGTACGGTGGATGAACGTCGAGAGCCGCCGAGACAGGGATTTTTGGATAAAGTCATAAGGGAAATGCTGAACCAAGGCTATAAGGAATCCCAAGACCGTGAGGCCTGGATCAGACAGCCCAAGCAGCGGCTGATGCTGTCTGAAATCTATTACGGGGAGGAAGCGCTCCGTGACCGGATTTCCATTATTAATGACCGTCGCCGCGCGATTGTCCGCAACCTGTATACATCTGCAGCATGGAAGGAGCTGAGCGCCGGGGGCGCCCGCGTCGTTGAAGCGGAAAAATGGGATACGATGCTACTCCATGATACGAAGGTGTATGTCAAAATGGATTTGCTGTACAGGCGGCAAAATGGCGAGATGGTTATTGTGGACTGGAAGACGGGCAAGGAAGGGGATTTCTCGGATCAGTTGTATTTATATGCCTCTTATGTGCGGGAGAAATACAACATTCCGCTGGAGCAGCTTGAGCTACGGGTAGAATATCTGGTCACTGGAGAATGTGAAACCTACAAGCCCGTTCAGGAAGATATTGCTAAAGTTGAAGAAAATGTGGGCCGATATATTGAAGAGATGAAATCCTGCCTGGATGATGAGTATTATAACCGGCCCAAACCGATGTCCTTTTTTACCCCGATGCCGTCCCGGCGTACTTGCGGAAGCTGCAATTTCAGGGAAGTTTGCGAATTTAGATATGTATAGGGAGAAAAGCCTAAAGAATAGCGACTTTGTTGCTAAATTTAGATATATCAATGACATATATCACATTTATCGCTAGGATTTACTGGTAAATTAGTCTCTAAAAGCGATGTCAGAGGTGTAAACGATGAAATTATCCTTGGGAACGAAAATAGTTGCAGGATTTATAGCCATATCCGCCATCACATACGGGACAAGCTCGTTTTTCATCTTTGTGCTGAAGGAATGGATTGCCCCCGGCATGGCGGATTGGCTCTACGTATCGATCATTTTGCTGTTGGGCGTGCTGTGGACAGGAATTCTCGGCTGGCTGACCTCCAAGTGGCTGACCCGTCCGATTGTTCACCTGGCCAAGGCTGCGGAGGAAGCGACAGACGGCAACTGGAATGTGGTCATTCCCGAGCGGCGGTCCGGAGATGAAATTAAAGTGCTGTACGATGCGTTTCGCAACATGCTGACCCATATCGGCGGAATGCTGGACGAAATCTCTTACAGCACTAGGACAACCTCGCATAATGCCGAAACCTTGAGCACCGCGATTGCCCATGCTACTGCACAAATTGAGGCCATGTCCAATGCAGTCGATGATATTGTCTCTGGGGTGGAGGAGCAAAAGAAGGCTTCCGAGCTGTCCCTGCAGACGGCAGATCAGATGCTTGTAGACTTCCGGCTGATGCATTCGAAATCCAATCAGATGATGGAGCTTTCAGGCAAGATGGAGGGCTCCGTTCATTCGACCCAATCACTGTTTTCCTCGCTGATGGACGGTATGGACACTCTGTCGGAATCCCATCAGCGTTCCCATGAGGTCATCGCGAAGCTAGAACGGGAAGCGGACCGGATCGAAACGATTACAGGTACAGTGAAGGAAATTGCGGAGCAGACCCATTTGCTCGCCTTGAACGCTTCCATAGAAGCTGCAAGAGCAGGGGAAGAGGGCAACGGCTTCGCCGTAGTGGCCCAGCATATCCGCACGTTGGCGTCTCAAAGCTCTTCCTCTGTCGAGGAGATTAACCAGATGATTAGCCATATTCAGGAGCAGGTCACGGAAGCGGTATCCCTCATGCAGCAGCAAAATGGGCTTGTTCGGGAAGAAGCGAACCGTACCCGTTCGGTGGAAACCACGTTAAATGACCTTCACCGAATCATTGACGAGTTCGTGGATGGAGTGCGTATGCTGGAAAACTCCGTCTCCGAACAGACTGGGCGGGTAGAGCAGACATATGATTATATGAACCGTATTCAAGAGATGTCGGTCTCGTTTGCGGAGGGAGCGCAGCAAATCTATCGTGCGGCGCATGAGGAAACGGCAATTATGCAGGAACTATCATCTGCCTCGGATGACTTAAGGATGCTTACGGGCAAGCTTATGCTGAAGACACAGGCAGCTCAGGTTCGAAGTGAAAAATCCCAATAATGCGATTTATCTTCTCAACTCAAAAAATTCGCAGCGGCTGCGGTCGTGATAAGCAAGGTCGCTTACGGATGTCTGGATGACAACGGTCGTGTCGTCGAAGCGGATGACATGGCCTCCGGAGCCAACGAGCTGGTCATCCTCAAAAATGCGGACCGGAAGGTGTCGGTCGATGGCTTCCTGGAAGTCTCCGTCCGTCCACAGCTTGCGGTTAGTAGGCATAAATAAGGTCTCCTTTGCGGATGAATAAGGCCCGGGTTGCTGTAGGCTTTCTCTTATCATAAGATGAATGTAACGGTTCGGGCAAGCCCTGTCTGATATTACCCTTCTGCCTGTCCAACATGAACCGGGAAAGGTTGCCGATTCCGCTTGATAAAATGGCTCAGAACGTTATTGCTACTCGCCGGAGCCGCGCTGCTCACCCGGTTTATTCCGTTCTCTCATATCTTCAGAACGCTGAACACGATGATCCATGAATTCGCCCATGCGGTGGTCACGCTGGTGATGTCCGGTCAAGTGCAGCGGATCGACCTCAATGCGGATCACAGCGGAGTTACCTATTCCATTATCACCTCGCAGGCGAGCGCCATCCTGACCTCACTGGCTGGATATACAGGAGCATCCTTGTTTGCCGTGTTGCTGTTTTACCTGCATGCGAGACAGCGGCACCAGTGGGGATTGGGAGTAATGACACTGGTTGCTGCTGTCATGATCATTCTGTATGTACATGAAGGCTACGGATTGCTGTGGCTTGCCGGTTTTATTGTGCTGAATGTCATCGTAATGCTGCTGGGGGGACGAACCCTCGGTAAGCTGTATTATCTGCTGCTGGCCTTCATCACGCTTGAAGAATCGGTAGCGGGCACGATCATTATCCTCACGGCCTCGCTAGTTAGTCCGTCACAAGCAGGGGATGCGGCGAATTTGGCCTCCTGGACACATGTGCCTGCATGGCTATGGTCTATTTTGTTTCTGGTGTTTTCACTATTTTGTGCCAGGGCGGCTATTGGGCAGTTGCTGCATAAACGAAAGTCGGGGATGAAGGCGCAGAGGAGACGTCCAGGATTTATTAGGGGGAAATCCGGTTGAGTGAACAGTTTATGTGGCTTGATGCTTATTCCAGTGACGTGTTTCAGGCCTTCTCATCGCCGCATCTGGTCTGGATCGGGATCATTGCGGCAGTAGTATGGCTGCTCTTTGTCCTACGGCATCAGATCCGCAGCCGTGACAAACTGCGTGCTTGGCTGCGCTGGCTGCTTGCTGCAATACTGTTAGCCTCAGAGGTGTGCCTGCAGTGCTGGTATATTCAGCAGCAGGTATGGGATGCCAGCCGGACGCTGCCGCTGGAGCTGTGTAGTATTACTCTTCTGCTTTCCAGTGTGATGCTGATGACGCGCAGTCGACTGCTGTACCAGTTCCTGTTCTTTGCCGGAATCGCCGGTGCACTCCAGGCTGTGGTAACCCCCAATCTGGCATATGATTTTCCGCATTTCAGATTTATACAGTTTTTTGTTGCCCATGCGGCGATTATCCTCGCGAGTCTGTATATGACCTGGGTTGAGGGTTGCAGACCTACATGGAAGTCTATCGGACTGGCCATGCTGTTCCTGAACGGCTGCGCGTTGATCGTATGGATTGCCGACCTGCTGCTGGATGCCAATTATATGTTTCTCCGGGGTAAGCCGGATACGCCATCACTGCTGGATTTGTTGGGACCTTATCCATATTACATACTAGCCGAGGAGGCCGTGGCGTTCATGTTCTTTTCGTGCATGCTGCTGCTGTTCAAGCTGTTATCGGGTAAAAGGGAAAGCGCATCGGAGGAAATAACGGCTTGAAGCCCGGACAGCTTGCTGTAAGCAAGGGTCCGGGCTTTCACAAGGGTTATCCGCGCAGCAGCGACTCAGCCCCGTCGACATAAATAGCGGTCCCCGTTACATGTGAGGCTTCGTCGGAGGCGAGGAACAGCACCAGATTAGCCACTTGCTCCGGCTCGCCCGGCGCATGCCGCAGCGGCTGATCGCCTTCCGGGAATTCCACGGGAATCTGCACTTCCTTGAGATCGTCGGAAGGGTAGGTATTGTCGCCAATCTGTGTTTCAATGGCTCCCGGACACACTGCATTGACGCGGATTTTATAACGAGCCAGCTCCAGGGCCGCCATCTTCATGAAGGTAACCTGTGCCGCCTTGGTGGAGGCATAGGCTGAAAATCCGATATTGGAAAAGATCCGGTTGCCGTTGACCGAGCTATTGATAATGATGCTGCCGCCGTTCTTTTTCAGAAAAGGAATTGCATATTTCACCGTGGCAAACGTGCCGCGCAGGTTGATGTTCATCGTCGTATCCCAATCGGCGATTTCCATCGTTTCGATCGGGGCCATAGCGCCGTTGATGCCCGCATTGGCGAACACGATGTCGATCCTTCCGAAGGTGTCAGCCACCTTGCGCATGCCAGCTTCAACCGTGTCTGTTTTGGAAATATCACATTCCACAACCAGGGCTTCGCCGCCGGTCTGTTCAATCTCGGCCTTTGTTTGCTCCGCTTTGTCCGGCGTGCGGTCAAGCATCGCTACTTTGGCGCCATGTCTGGCAAAAAGGATAGCGGTAGCTTTGCCAATCCCTGAGCCGCCGCCGCTCACTATTGCTATTTTACCTTGCAGTCGCTGCTCCGCCATAGATTTGCTCCTCCTGTTCCGAACTGTGCTCCTTAGTCTTGTTATTACATACCCTCAACTGCAAGCGAATGAATCATAGAACCCAATTAGGGATCAACCTATTCCATTAGGAGGCTCCAATGTCACATAACGTCAATGGAACAGATCATACAATCAGGCCGTGGACGATGCAGGGCCCGAGTATTCAGATGGATCCGCTGTTTCCTTATTATGCGGACAGGTCTGCGGAGAGTGTGGCGGAAGAGATAGAGAGGGCGGGCTACCGTACTGTTCATTATTTTGTCGTGCAGGAAAATAAAATACATACCCGAATTATTGACGCCCTGCAGCGGAGGGACATCGCGGTGTGGGCAATGGTGCTTGGCAATGGAGCCTTTGGCGTGTCCCATCTGCCTCCGCAGTGGAGCAATTGGAGAATGGAACTGCTGCGGGAGCCAAAGGATGGCTTCCAGCGGTTATCTCATTTTGCGAAGGAATATGTAGAGTGGAAAAAAGCGGCCGCCACACGTCTGGTCACGGAAATTGCCTTCGATGGCTTCGAAGTGGCTGAGCCGTATTTTCCGGAGTGGAACGGCCTGTACAGCGGAATCTACGGGGATGTCGGGCTGCATGCACAGCGTGCATTCAAGGAAAGGTATGGAACGGAAATGCCCGAGTTCCGCAACCGATGGGCTGCAAATTATTACCGCAGGGTACCGCAGCTCTATCGGTGCTGGATCGAGTTCAGGGTTGATGCGGTGAACGGGCTAATTGACGAGCTGGTGAACGGCCCTGGAGGAGTCCGAGAGGCCAGACCGGATATACGGATTGCAACCTGGTCGCTGGCAGTAAGGGACAGAAGGGGATTAGCGCCAGCCAAGCTCCGCGAGTGGCAGGGTATCGATGCTGTAGAAATGATCCGCAAGGTACGCCCGGATATGCATATCCTGCAGACGCACTGGCCGGACTGGATGCGGCCGAAGCTTCCGCCGGACTATATTGCGGAGTACTGGCGCTTTGCCGATCCGATTCGCGCTGCTTTTCCGGGGTTGCCGCTCGGCGTGCAGGCAGACATCGGCTCACTGGAGCGGATGGTTAAAGGCAGGGATTGGCTGACAGCGTTCAGCTCATCCGTACACAAGCACGGCTACGATGCCTGGACCGCCTACGAGTACCATCTGGGTGGCTATATGTATGATGAGCCTCCTGTTCCCGTAAAGAGCGACCGATCAGGTGAAGACGAGCTAGTCATAACCTTCAGTAAGCGCATCGCTCCCACAGGCCCTGAGTCGATAGAAGTGTACATGATCAAGGCTGACGGAGCCCGGAAAGCTATAAGGCTGAAAACAGCCGAAACGGATGGGAACCGTCTGTTTCTGCAGGTGGAAAGTCTTCCACTGGAGGCGTTTGAGCTGCAGGTACAGGGAATCCGGGATACGCCGGAGCTATGGCTGTTCAAGGATCGGATTGGGCAATTGACGCCTGCAGGCTGTACTGTCAGAGTAAAAGCACGTTGAACCTGAATTAATAGGGATAAACGGGAGGAGCCGCTTTGATGGGGCCTTGCCGAGAATTGTGGACCTCCAATAACAACGTAGACAGTATGAATGATCTATGGTAACCTGATGTTAGTTTAACGAATGGAGGGTTACGTGTGGTAAATTTTTCTCGATTGAGCAAGCATTGCAAATAAGTGAATTTGCTGCTTTTCCTCTGTCTTGTGCAGAGTAATCGGGATAGGTTTGCCTTTTTCACGTGAGTCCGCTATTTGTATCAGGTCACTCTTCTTTTTGTAGGGTGGTTCTTTTCACATGTACTGCGGGTATCTCCTTGCGTATATTTGGGCATGTCATATATTCGATTACGGTTGCACAGACATCAGGATGTCTGTGTTTTTTTGTGTCTCGAATATGTATATAAGCGAAGGAGATGTTGTAACGATGAACGAACAGCTTATAAAAGTTAATGGTGTTGATATTTGCTGCCAAAGCTTTGGGAATCCAGGGGACCCGGCGGTTTTATTAATCATGGGAGCCCAGTCCTCCATGGTGTGGTGGGAGGAGGAGTTTTGTCAGCGTATAGCCGATGCGGGACGTTTTGTCATTCGTTATGACAACCGTGATGTCGGTCGCTCCGTCACCTACAAGCTTGGCCATCCTGAGTATACGTTTGAGGACATGGTCGACGATGCTGTTGGTATCCTGGATGCGTACGGAATTGAAAAAGCCCATATTGCAGGTATGTCCATGGGCGGAATGTTAACTCAGATGCTGGCTTTGCGGCATCCTGACCGAGTTCTGACGGTCACACTGCTGGCTACCTCGAATTTCGCCCCTGGGCTTCCGCCGATGGAAGAGAAGGTGATGAGCTTTTTCTCTAATCTTGGGACATTAAACTGGGCGAATGAACATGAGGTGATTGATTTTATCGTTGCCAGAGGAAGGATTTGTGCGGGAACCAAGTATTCCTATGACGAAGACAGGGTTCGTCGTTTGGCTGCAGAAGAAGTGCAAAGAAGCAGCAACCCGGAGAGCATGAATAATCACGGTATGGTAACAGGTGGGGAATCCTATCTGACAAGGACAGCAGAGATTTCTGTTCCCGTGCTTGTGATCCATGGCTCGGAGGATCCGGTTATTCCGCTTGAACATGGCAAAGCTCTTGCCGGAGTCATCCCGGGGGCCAGCTTGTTGATGCTGCAAGGCATAGGGCACGAACTTCATCATAACGACTGGGATACTATTATTGATGCAATTGTAAATCACACTTCGGTATCACCAGCTTGAGCAAATGGCTACGAATATAGTGCATAGATAGGGGCTGTTCCAAAAGTCATGAAAATGGCTTGGGGCATCCCCCTTTTCAATTTTGTTAAGCCAGAAGATTGCGCTTTCCGGTTGTTCTTGTTAAGTTGGGGGATGCACAAAAGCAGCGGAGAGGACGAAGCAATTCCGGAAAAGCGGCAGCGTTCACCTTTGACCCGAAGGGTCAACAGTGATTGTAGGAATGCTTCGTTCTCGGAGCGTCTCACCCACGCACGAAACACACACGAAAAGAGTACCCCGGTCAAGAGCCTTTGGGGACACCCTCTTTCTAGCGTTCGAATTAAAATTAAAAGTAAATCTCAATAAATAAAAGGATTCTCATCATATAAGTCCCAATTTACCTTTAATTATCTATGCAAAATTGCTGTTTATTTATGTAAGCTTATACGCAAAGCAAATAGCTTTTGCATGGATGTTAAAATTTGGAGCAAAGGGGACATCTTTTTGTGAGTTCAAATCCTACTTTTTTATCCGCAGGAGACACCAACGTGTCGTCTTCCAAACGTCTGCCCTGGGCTGGACTGCTCGCGCTCTCCATGGCCGTATTTATCTGTATTCTAACGGAAAGCCTGCCCGCGGGCTTGCTGCCTCAAATCGCGCTAGACCTCGGGATCACGGAGGCTCTTGCCGGACAATGGGTCACGCTGTATGCGGTTGGATCTCTTGTGGCGGCTATCCCTTTGACAGCGGCTACGCGTGGCTGGAGACGCCGCCCTCTTTTATTGATGTGTATCCTCGGCTTTCTGGTTTTTAACACCGTTACGGCATTGTCTTCTGTATATATGCTGACGCTTGCTGCACGTTTTTTTGCCGGGGTCTCTGCTGGTGTTCTCTGGGGCATGACTGCCGGTTATGCTCGCCGAATGGTGCCTGATGTACTGAAAGGTAGAGCAATGGCGGTGGCTATGGCCGGGACGCCCTTGGCCTTGGCGTTAGGTGTTCCGGTCGGTACCTTTTTCGGTTCATATATGGGGTGGCGTTTCATCTTTGCAGCCGTATCTGTGCTGACAGCAGCCCTCATATTATGGGTGCTTTGGAAGTTGCCGGATTATGCCGGAGAGCCTGCAGGTGGGCAGCTCCCGCTTCACAAGGTTTTTCTGATCCCCGGGGTGCGCCCGATTTTGTTCGTCGTTGTGGCTTGGGTACTGGCTCATAATATCCTCTACACTTATATTGCATCTTACCTTGCGGGAACTTCCCTTGCCCAACGGGTTGATCTGGTGTTGCTTATTTTCGGTATAACCTCTGTCGCCGGTATTTGGATTACCGGCATGCTGATTGACCGTTTCTTGAGATCTCTGGTTCTAATCAGCATTGGGGGATTTGCGCTGGTATCAGCCGCCTTGGGGAGCGGTACTGACCAACCGGCGGTTATTATTCTTGGTGTTACCGCATGGGGACTTACGTTTGGGGGAGCGGCCACATTGCTGCAAACTGCAATCGCTCAAGCCGGAGGCCAAAGCGCGGATATAGCCCAATCCATGCTGGTTACAGCATGGAACCTGGCAATCGGCGGGGGAGGCATCATCGGCGGGTTCCTTCTCGAGTGGTTCGGGGCGGGATCCCTCCCAGGCTCCTTATTCATACTGCTGCTCCCCGCCTTGCTTATCACTTGGCTGGCTAGAAAGCATGGGTTTCCTTCCGGTTAAGGGTGTATTCACTGCTTTATGCAAGCAGATTTGTTTCTTCAATGAGATTTTTATATGCGATTGGTGAGGACATCACGATTAGCGTTGTATAGGTTCCGTATTGATCGCATCGGTTTTCAAATTCCTCCAGTCCTTGGGTTGAATCCGTCAGAACCTTCAATAAGTAGTTGTGTTCTCCGCTTATTCGATAACATTCCGCCACCTCCGGTGATGAACGGCAAAAATCAATGAAGGCGTAGCAATCCCGTGTGCGAACAAGCATATAGGCCGTGCTCTGCCTTCCTACTTTTTGTGGTGAAATCACGGCGCGATATTCCTCAATAACTTCTTTTTCCTCCATCCTTTTCACTCGTTCCGTTACGGCAGGCTGAGACAGCCCTACCAGCTTTCCCAGGTCGGTCATTGATAATCTCGCCTGGCTTTGTAAATGGAACAGAATACTTTTATCAATTTCATCCATGAAATCCCCTCCTTTTAAGTTATAAGATATTCTTTTCAAATACCTTTATATTCATCGCAATTGTCCGTTTAGGGCTTTATCACCTTATGTAAAACTGGCGAAATCATTTATATAATAAACACACTGCTTTAAAGAATCAAGTAAATAGCTTATTGAGAGAGGATGATACCCATGAGAAGTATAGACCTGGAGTTCCTGCAAACCAAGGTCAATGAAGTGATCAACCGTACACTGGAAGAAAAAAGAGTCGTGGGTACCGTTGTACAAATCGCATTAGGCGGAAACCTCGTATACAGCAGGGCCGCGGGTATGGCTGATCGGGAGCAGCAACGGCCAATGAAGGAAAATGCTTTATTCCGTTACGCTTCGGTAACCAAGCCCATTGTATCAACTGCAGCTTTAGTATTAATTTCCCAAGGGAGATTGCAGTTGAACGATTTAGTGGAAAGGTGGCTGCCTAATTTTCGCCCCAAGCTGCCCCATGGGCAAGATGTCTCTATAACCGTTCATCATTTGATTACGCACACCGCGGGCTTAACATACCGCTTCTTTCAGGAAGATCAGGGGGCATATGAGCTTGCTGGAGTATCGGATGGCATGGAGCTGGCCGGGATAACTCTTGAAGAGAACCTACAAAGACTTGCTTCCGTTCCGCTTCTTTATGAACCGGGAACAATGTGGAGATATTCGATTGCAACGGATGTGCTTGGAGCGGTTATTGAAAAGGTCACGGGTCTGCCGTTAAGTGAAGCTGTGAAGCTGCTTGTTACCCAGCCGCTTGCCATGAATGACACGGATTTTGCTGCCGTGGACAATGAGAGGCTGACTGCTGCTTATGCTGACAGTTCCGGGGAGCCCCGCCGTCTGCTAGAGTTTGATACCATACCATTTGTAGAGGGAACGGCGGGTTTTCGCCTTGCACCTGTTCGCGCTAACGATAAGACTGCCTATCCTTCCGGGGGAGCCGGTATGGTTGGCAGTGCCGAGGACTTTCTTAAGCTGCTGGAGGCGCTGCGGCAAGGTGGAGCTCCGATTCTGCCGAAAGAGCTTGTCACGGAAATGACGACCAATCAAATTGGAGATCTCGAGATGCCGTATTGGCCAGGAAGAGGTTTTGGCCTCGGTTTTACACTGCTCAAGGATCCTGCTGCTGCCGATACACCGGAATCGCTGGGAACATGGCGGATGGGAGGGACCTACGGTCATTCCTGGTTTGTTGACCCGATAGAAGAGCTCAGTGTTGTTGCATTCACAAATACGGCGCTCGAGGGAATGTCAGGCAGGTATACAACGGAGCTGTGCGAAGCCGTCTATGCCGGTGTCCGGGGAGTTAAGAAAGAGTAAGGCCACTACAATTAAGTGCTCACACTATTATCTTGAGGTATAAAAAAGGGTATGTTAAAGTAAGAATAGAAATAAGGACGGTTCCACCAACCGTCCCCAGCGCAACAACTTTGAGCGGGTTCACCCCTCTAGCAGAATATTTAAGCGGGAAGAAGTGACCTCACAGGTGGCGACCTATGAGCGGGTCACTTCTTCTTTTTATCCAGATATGTCAGGAGTGCAATAAGAAAAGTTGCAAACATGATAACATCTGAGAAAGAGAAGTTCATACGGTTCACCTCCCTTCTGGAGGGAACCGACCCACTCAAGGTGTGTTGTACAAGCTAAATTATACCATTATACCGGGCTCTCATGCGAGGGTCCTTTTTCTTTAAACCAGAGCTTACGGCTGATGGACTTCGTTTTTTGTATGTGCTAAAGGCGTGAGCTTGACTATAAAACTTACACATGTAATAATTTAAGTATTACAGTTGTAATATATAAAAGACAAGGGGGGGATGCCAGTCCAATGCATCGAAAAATAAGAAAGAAGGATTCCGAACAATAGTATAACGAAAAGAGGGTTACATCTTGAAAAAATACTTATTTGTTATAAATAAAATGGCTCTATTGGTGTCGGTGTTTTGTCTAATTGTACTGGTTGGCTGCACAAAAACGGGTGCTTCGAGCCCGCCCGTCAGTGCTTCAAATCCGCCGGTTGAGAAGGAAACATCCAACGAATCGAATGCAGCTTTCGAACAGCTTGAGAGCAAGTATGACGCCCGGCTGGGCGTGTTTGTTCTGGATACAGGCACAGGCAAAGAGGTTGCCTATCGGGCCGATGAGCGCTTTGCCTATACGTCCACCTTCAAGGCCCTGGCAGCAGGCGCGGTTCTGCAGCAGAAATCAAACGATGAACTGGATGAAGTCATTAAGTTTACCAAGGATGATCTGGTCACGTATTCACCGATTACGGAACAGCATGTGGATACTGGAATGGATCTCAAGGAAATCAGCGATGCGGCCATCCGTTATAGCGATAATACGGCAGGAAATCTGCTGTTGAAAGCGCTCGGTGGGCCTGAAGGCTTCGAAAAAGCGATGAGAGCCAACGGTGACACGGTAATTATGGCCGACCGCTATGAGACAGAATTGAATGAAGCTATTCCCGGGGACCCGCGTGATACGAGTACGCCCAAGGCCCTTGCCAACAGCCTCAAAGTGCTGGCGGTTGACGACTCCATGCCTGATGACAAACAAGAACTGCTTATCGGCTGGTTAAAGGAAAATACTACCGGTGACGAACTGATTCGGGCAGGTGTGCCAGAGGATTGGGTAGTTGGTGACAAGACGGGCGCAGGAGGTTATGGCACCCGCAACGATGTTGCCATCGTATGGCCGCCAGACCGGGAACCTGTCATCATCGCTGTAATGTCCAGCCGTGATACCGAGGATGCCGAGTATGACAATGCTTTAATCGCCCAGGCAGCCAAGACAGCATTGCAAGCCCTGGAGTAATTGTGGCGAAACCCCCGAAATGGTGGAGAAGGGCTGTGAAACGCCCTCCTCCCTTTTCACAAGGTGATATTTTGGACAGTGGGAAGGCCTTTATGATGCAAGCTCCTTCTTGGCTTGGGCTTGATTGTTCACAATACCGCTGAATATAAAACATAATAACGAACCGGCAAAGCAAGCAGCCGCAAACAAACCCACGCTGGAAAAACCGTTAAAAGTCGCGTAAAGCAGACCAGCGATCCAAGAACCGAGCGTTGTCGCAGCGTACATGATCGAGTTGGCCAAGCTGGAGATCGTGCCGCGGATGGTCGGATTTAATGAATTCAACATTCCCAATATGAGTGGAAAAGCGATTCCCATGTTAACGAATATGAAAAAGTAAACACCTTCGAAGGCCGCAACCGATGGCAAGTGAGGCAAAACAATGAAACATGCGATAGAGACAAGAAAACCCGCAACCAGCGTATTGAAACGGTTTAATTTTTGGATCACATAGGCACCGCCGAAGCTCCCGACTATATTCCCGAGACCAAGAAAAAACATGACATACCCTGCTTGATCAATTGAAAGGTGAAAGCGGTCTGTCACCCATTTTCCAATGAAAGAAAAGGCAGCAAAGAATCCGCCTTGAAATAAGAAATGAGCGAGGAAGGCCCTTCTCGCCAATGGGCTGTTCAATAGAGGGAGGTATCTGCTGAAAATCGGATTCTTGGTTTGTGGGTCTTGATTCGGTTTCATTGCGGGTAAAGCATAGAAGATAAATACCGCGACCAATAATGCACATGCTCCGATGGTGAAAAAGGGATAAGACCAATGGGTGGAGGCAAGCAGGCTTCCAATAGGGATGCCGAACGCTTGGGATGCAGCCAAGCCTGCCATGACGATTCCTGATACTTTGGCGATTTTGGATGGCGGGAACAGGGCAGGGATCGAGGCCCAGACTTGAGGCGCCGTAAATGCAGCGCTGACTCCGGCCAAGAACCGGAATAAGAACATCGACCCAAACCCTGTGGCAAAGCCGCATAACATGGTCGAAACCGCGAAACAGACCATGCCGGAGAGCATGACCTTTTTGCGGTCCCAACCATCGGAAAGAGGTCCGGCAATCAGTGCAAATAGGGCATAACCTAAAGCATAGGCTCCTACCATCCAACCCGCATATTCGGTCGGAATATGAAACATATTTTGAAGCGTGGGGATGAGCGGAGAAATCAAAAAAGTATCCGTGCCGATCACAAACATGACTAGGAAGAACAAGGTCGTTAATCTAAACATGTTATTCACCCTTTTTAATAGTTATAAAGTTCAAAAACTATTGAACTAATGAAGAAAAAAATTTCCGTCTACAACGTATCCAGAAATCCAGGTAAGTAAGTTTGAAACGTCTCTAAATCGATACTCATATACTTCGCTTGAGCTTCTTTTCGTACCTTGATCAATTTCGCCTCCTTTAAAGCACGCAAGTGATACGAAGTATTCGATTTCGTAGTATCGCGAATGTCTCCTACTTCTCCACAATTCATCTCCTTTCTGCTGGTGTACAGAGCCCGTATGATGTCCAATCTTGTTTCATCCGCTAATGCCTTAAATATTTTGACTCGGAGCTCGTCATTTATTATTTTTTGAGTAGTCATAAAACCATTGTACTAAGATATCGCCACAAATCAAGCCTTAAGTGAAATGAAGAGGAAGGCGTTATATAATAGATCAAGCTTAAACTTTTCGATGGAGGTTCCTGTAATGAAAGAATTGCCGCAAATCTCGGAAGCCGAGTTCGAAGTCATGAAAGTGATTTGGAATCATGCGCCGATCAGCACGAATGAAGTGATTGAAAAGCTTGTCAAGACGAGCACATGGAGTCCGAAGACGATTCAAACCCTGCTGCTCCGGCTGGTTAAGAAAAAGGCGCTGACCTATAAAAAAGAAAGCCGTGTTTTTGTATATACGCCCTTGATTCAGGAAGACGAATATATCGAGCACGAGAGCAAAAGCTTTCTTAACCGTTTTTACAATGGAACCTTGAATTCCATGGTGCTGAATTTTCTGGAGCATGATCAAATGTCCAAAGAGGATATCGATGAGCTGCGCAAGATTTTGGATGATCGATTTAAAAAAGGAGACGGGTCATGAGCCTTTCCTATTTGTTGATCATGTTCGCCGTATCCTCCCTGTCCGTCGGGCTTGTGCTTGCCATAAGGAACGTTTTCAAAAAGCAGTTGTCAGCCAGGTGGCGGTACAATCTGTGGTCTTTGCTGTTCATTGCATTGACGCTGCCGTTCATTCCTCAGCATCTCTTTGGCTTTGGCGATCATGTTACGGCTTTATTTACGACCGACCCGGCAAGCCTGGTGCATAGTGCCACCGGCGGTGAAGCTCCAGACCGAACTGCGGACAGCGTAAACTGGCTGCAGGACATTTCACTGTCTGTTCAGCGCACCTCGCCGGCTTTTCTGAACCATGTGATTGCCGTGATATGGGCGGTGGGAGTGCTGGTTTTGACCGGTGTGGCCCTACACGGCTGGCGCAAGCTGTGGTTGATTCAAAATACAACGTCCGCCATGGAGAATTCGGAAATTATAAATTTGTTCGAGCAGTGCAAGCGGGAGTTAAAAATCTCTGGCAACATTATTTTGGGTGAGTCTCCACTTGTCTCATCTCCAATGACGTTTGGCTTATTGCGCACCTATGTCGTTTTCCCTGAATCCTCGGATACCTGGTTATCCGCAAAAGATATGAAATATATTATCCTGCATGAACTGCATCATTATAAAAACAAAGATATGGTGATGAACTATTTCACATTGATTTTTCAAGTGGTTTATTGGTTTAATCCGCTGGTCTGGATCGCTTTCCGCGAGATGAGGCTGGACCGGGAGATCGCCTGTGATACCGCTGTTTTGCAGTCACTTGATCCTGAATGCTACGGCGAGTATGGCAATACCATTATTCATTTTCTGAAGACTTCAGCAGCCTCTGGAAATGCTGTGCTGGCCAGCTCCCTGGCAGGCCCGAAGGAGCAGATCAAAGAACGTATTATAAGAATCGCCGCTTTCAAAACGGAAACCAGGCTGCAGAAGCTGAAGGGCTTCGCAATCTTTGTGATGGTGGGGCTTGTGATCATGGCCCAGTTTCCATTCGTATCCGTCATGGCGCAGGATGATGACCGTTATGAATGGAACAGCGAGCGTGTGGTGTATGAGGATCTTGGGCGGTATTTTGGTGATACTGACGGCAGCTTTGTGTTGTATGATATGCGGGCCGATAGCTATGAAATCTACAATAAAGACAAGAGTGAAACCAGAGTTTCCCCGGACTCCACTTATAAAATTTACAGCTCGCTGTTTGGACTGGAGATGAATGTGATCACGACTGAAAAATCCACCCTGCCTTGGGACGGGAAGTCCTATCCTTTTAGTTCCTGGAACAGGGACCAGGATTTAAATTCAGCGCTGAAAAGCTCGGTGAACTGGTATTTCCAGGAAATCGATAGGAAGGTGGGGCAGGAGCGCCTGCAGATGTATTTGCAGCAGATCGGTTACGGCAATCTGAATCTGTCTGGAGGAATGGGGGAGTTTTGGCTGGAATCCTCGTTGAAAATCTCTCCTGTAGAGCAGGTTCAGCTGTTAACGGCTTTATACAACAATGAATTTGGATTTGATGAGCGTCATGTTAGTGCAGTCAAAGCCGCCATCCGCTTAAAGCAAAAAGATGGAGCCGTTTTATCCGGGAAAACAGGCACAGGTACGGTGAGCCACCAAGATATCAATGGCTGGTTCATAGGTTATGTGGAAAACGGAGGCAGAACGTATATTTTTGCGGCGAATATGCAAAATGAAAAACAGGCCAGTGGAAGCAGGGCAGCAGAGATTAGCCTGGCTATATTAAAGGATAAAGGGATTTTTTAAGAAAATGAGCTCAGGTGTTAGCCGTAGAGATGGAAGTGAGCCAATACCGCAGTCTAGCGTTGAATTTCGGCGTTGTGGACTGCGGTATTTTTTTGGCCGAATCATAATAAAGATATAGACACATATATCGAATCGACATATAATATATATCGAAAAGACATATATAGAATGGTTGTGAATGCATTGTACGAATTGTTTATCCTGGGAGAGTTGATGACTGGCGAGAAGCACGGCTACATGCTGCAGGACGTTCTAAAGAACTCCGTCGGGCTTGGACGGAAGATCAGCTCGGGAACGCTCTATCCTCTCCTGTCCCGTATGACGGATGCCGGCTGGATCCATCTGCGTGTGGAGGAGGAAACGAAAGGGGGACGGACAAGAAAAATATACGAGATTACAAACGCGGGAGCTGAACGTTTCGTGGAGCTTATGGCGTCACCGTTCGATTCCAATTGGGATATCGAGACACAGTACACCTTCCGTTTCAAAATGGTCTATTTTCAGTATGTAACCCAAGAGCTTCGCATAGAATGTCTGAATCAATATTTGCAGCTTCTGGTGAAGAGCCTTAAAACGGTATCAGACTTCGAGTTTTACCTGCAGACGAACAAGCCGGAGCCGGAGAAGCAGCGTGTTCAGCTATTAAGGGTGTTCGACCATCGCAAACGGCTGGCGGAGACGGAAATGCAGTGGGTTAAGGAAGAAATAGAACGGGTCCAGGCGCAGGAAGACTAACGGCCTGCTGAATGGTGCCCGCAAGGAGGATACAATGGAGCGCATATGGACGAAGTCCTTTATCCAAATGACATTATCTATGTTAATGCTGTTTATGGGGTTTTATTTGCTGCTGCCTACGCTGCCGCTTTTCATTAAAGAAATCGGGGGAAACGAAGCGCAGATTGGTGCTGCTGCCGGCGCTTTTACGATAACTGCGGTATTGTTTCGCCCGCTTGTGGGCGGATTGCTTGACCGCTACGGCAGAAGGCCGTTTATGCTCGGCGGATTTCTGGTATTCATCCTGTCTATGTATCTTTACGATTGGGTGGGCGGCCTGCTGAGCCTGTTTGCGCTTCGGGTACTGCATGGTGCGAGCTGGGCGTTCACAACAACGGCTGTCAGCACTTCCGTTACGGACGTGATTCCGGAATCACGCAGGGGAGAAGGCATGGGATGGTTCGGGATGGCGATGACCTTGGCTATGGCCACAGGACCTATGCTGGGTGTGTGGATGTTGGACAACGGATCGTTTCACGCGCTTTTTTTGGCTGCAACAGGACTGTCCGTCGTGGCGTTCTTGCTGGTTGCTCCTGTCCGGATCCCGTTCCAGCCCAAAAAAGCAGGCGGGAAAATAGAAATGTTCGATAAATCGGTTTTGCCTGTGACGGTCTGCCTTTTCTTTCTGGCTGTGGCTTATGGGGGAATCACCACCTTTTTACCTCTCTTCTCGGAATCGATCCAGGTCAACCCGGGTACATTCTTTCTGGTTTATGCTATTTCATTAACGTTAGTAAGGCCGATAGCAGGGAAGCTGTCCGACCGGATCGGCGAGAGGTACGTGATCGTGCCGGCGCTGATTGTGACGATATTGTCGCTGGTGATCCTAAGCTTCGCGGGTGGCTTATTGTCTGTGATGATTGCTGCTGTTCTTTACGGGATCGGCTTCGGTGCTGCACAGCCGGCGCTGCAGGTGTTGAATTTGCGGCTTGTTCCTCCGCACAAAAAGGGAGTGGCTAACGCCTCGTTTATGACAGCGTTCGATCTTGGCATTGGGCTGGGAGCTATTATTCTCGGATGGGTGTCCCAGCTTATGGGCTATTCTGTACTGTTCGCAGTTTGTGCAGCATCCGTGGCTGTATCCGTGCTGTTATTTATCATCATGCAATCATTGAAATCAGGAAAACAGAAGCAAGCGGGTTAAACAGGAATTTATACATTTGGGGAGAAGGGAGCCGCTGTGGAGCGGCTCTTTTGTATCCATTTGTTTCCTGAAAAGGGGAAGAAAAAAGATTGACAACTTGTATATACAGGTATAGAATCAACTTGCTTGTATATACAGGTTATTTGGCTGGATTTCATTTTTTATTACTGAATTTTGGAGGCATTTCATATGAGCAGGATGAAGGAACAGGACTGGTGGAGAAAGCTTACGGTGTATCAGGTATATCCGAAGAGCTTCAAGGATACGACCGGTTCGGGCTCAGGGGATATCAAGGGCCTGACCAGCAAGCTGGATTATTTAAAGGATCTCGGGATCGATATCGTCTGGCTGCAGCCGGTTTATGTCAGCCCGCAAAATGATAACGGTTACGACGTGGCGGATTATTACAGCATCAACCCCGATTTTGGTACGATGGAGGACTTTGACGAATTGGTTCGTGAGATTAGGAGGCGCGGGATGCATCTCATGATTGATATTGTGGTCAATCACTCCTCGACGGAGCATGAATGGTTCAAGAAAGCCAGACAATCGAGGGATAACCCGTACAGAGACTATTATATTTGGCGGGATCCGGCGCCTGATGGCGGACCTCCGAATAACTGGCAGTCCAAATTTGGCGGACCGGCCTGGCAGTATGACGAGACCACGGGGCAATATTTTCTCACGCTGTTTGACAAGACCCAGGCTGACCTGAACTGGGAGAATGACAAGGTTAGGGAAGATGTTATCAAGATGATGACCTTTTGGGCGGAGAAAGGTGTTAGCGGTTTCAGATTGGATGTCATCAACCTGATCTCCAAAAATCAGCAGTTTCCTAATGATGAAGGTGCGAGCCAGCCAGCAGACGGGCGTGTCTATTATACGGACGGGCCGCGTGTTCACGAGTTTGTGAAGGAGCTTCACGAGAAGATATTCGCTCCACATCATATGGTGACGGTCGGAGAGATGTCTTCTACAACGCTGGAGAACTGCATACGGTATTCCAACCCGGATGAAAAGGAGTTTTCCATGACCTTTAACTTTCATCATCTGAAGGTGGATTATCCGAATAATAATAAATGGGAGCTTATGCCTTATGATTTTGAGCAGTTGAAAAAGCTGCTGTCCCAGTGGCAGCTGGGCATGCAGGAGGGCGGCGGCTGGAATGCCTTATTCTTCAACAATCACGACCAGCCACGCGCCGTATCCCGCTTCCTCAATGATGGTCCTTATCTGGCTGAAAGCGCCAAGCTGCTGGCAACGACCCTTCATGGTTTGCAAGGTACTCCTTACGTTTATCAGGGGGAAGAAATCGGCATGCCGAATCCGCAGTGGCACAGCATCGATGAAATCAGGGACATCGAATCCCAAAATATGTACCGGATTTTACAGGAACGGGGCAAAGCAGCCGAGGAAGCCTTTGCTATCATCAAGGAGCGCTCAAGAGACAATTCCAGAACTCCGATGCTGTGGGACGACAGCCCGCAGGCCGGCTTCACGAGTGGAACTCCCTGGATCAAGGTGGATGAGCGGTACCGTTCCCTCCATGTGAAGCAGCAATTATCGGATCCGAAATCGGTGTACCAGCATTATCGTAAATTGATAGCGCTGCGCAAGCAGATTCAGGTGTTTACGGATGGGAGTTTTGAGCGGCTTGACGAAGAACATCCCCAAATTTTTGCTTACAGCCGCAGGAATGCCAGCGAAATGCTGTTTGTCATTTCCAATTTCAGTGCGGACGAGGCTGCATTTAGGCTCCCGGATCATTTTTGGACTATGATCAAAGACACACCTGCTAAACTATTGCTTGGCAACACAGACGCTGAGCCTGAACTGCAGCAGCAGTTGGAGCTGAGCCCGTACGCTTCTTTTATGTGGATTATCCGTTAAGCATTGATGTTAATTCAGAGGAGAGAGTAACATGGCGATGAACAAGAAGGATGTAGAGCTGATCATTCAGGCTGTCGGTGGCAAAGAAAACATCGAAGCAGCCACGCATTGTGTTACCCGGCTCAGATTTTCGCTGCAGGATGAAAGCAAGGTGGATGAAGCCGCGCTTGAAAGCAATGAGCTGGTCAAAGGGCATTTCTCTACCCAGGGGCAATTCCAGGTGATTATTGGGCCTGGTCTTGTCGATAAAGTGTATGACGAGATGATGAAGATCACCGGTGGGCAGCGGGTCACCAAGGATGAGCTGAAGGAGATTGCAAGCAAAAAGCAAAATCCGATTCAGCGGGCGATCAAAGCGCTGGCAGATATTTTTATTCCTATTCTGCCAGCGATCGTGACCGCCGGTCTGCTGCTCGGGATTAACAATATTTTGACTGGGCCGGGCATTTTCTTCGACGGGCAATCGCTGGTGCAGGTCTATCCGCAATGGAAGGATTTCGCCTCCATCATTAATACGATTGCAAGCACGGCGTTTACCTTCCTGCCGGCCTTAATAGGCTGGTCTGCCGTGACCCGTTTTGGCGGCAGCCCGCTGCTTGGCATCGTGCTTGGGCTGATTCTCGTCCACCCCGACCTGTTAAGCGGCTACGGTTATGCTGAAGCGAAGACGAACGGAACCGTTCCTGTATGGAACCTGTTCGGCTGGGAGGTGGAGAAGATCGGTTACCAGGGCCAGGTGCTGCCTGTGCTGGTTTCGGCTTATATCCTGGCCAAGATTGAAGCATTCATGAATAAAAGGGTGGCTGACGCGTTCAAGCTGCTGATCGTTGCTCCCATAACGCTTTTAATTACAGGCTTTCTGGCTTTTACCGTAATCGGACCGGTTACGTTTGCCATCGGCAACGCGATTACGTCCGGGCTGGTTTATATTTTCGGACTGGCTCCTGCGCTTGGCGGGCTGATCTATGGCGGGCTGTATGCGCTGCTTGTTATTACCGGCATGCATCATACCTTTCTGGCGGTGGATGTACAACTGATCGCTTCCCAGGGCGGCACCTTCCTATGGCCGATGCTGGCGCTATCCAATATCGCACAGGGTGCAGCCGCACTGGGCATGCTGCTCGTATTTAAGCAAAAGAAAAGCAAAGGTCTTGCAGTAACGTCTTCGGTCTCTGCTTTTCTGGGCGTTACGGAGCCTGCTATCTTTGGTGTCAATGTACGATACAAATTTCCGTTCGTCTTTGGTATGATCGGCTCCGCTATAGCTGGCGTTTTACTGACGGTGAATGGCGTGCTTGCGTCCTCCGTTGGCGTTGGCGGTATTCCCGGCTTTCTGTCCATCTATCCTAACCAGTGGGGTGTATTCTTCCTGGGCATGGCCATTGTATTGATCATTCCGTTCACAGCGACATTGCTTTATGGCAAGTGGACGAACCGCAAGACAATCGGCAATGTGGATAATAGCTTCAATACCGAACCGGAAGCTGCCGAACGTTCTGAAACGATTGTTGAACAAGAGTACCCGGCGGTTTCTGAAAGCGCAGACAACAAGGAGCTCTTTCTGGAAATCAAGTCTCCGTTAACGGGCAAAACGGTGGAGCTGTCGGAAGTGCCTGACCCCGCTTTTTCAAGCGGTGCCATGGGTCAGGGAATTGCCGTGGAACCGGCCGAGGGCAAAATCACGGCTCCGTTCGACGGTGTGGTGGCCCATGTGATCAAGAGCAAACATGCCGTGATGCTGGAGCATGTCTCTGGAGTTCAGATTCTTATTCATGTCGGAATCAATACGGTGTCTTTAAAAGGCAGCGGTTATACCGTCCACGTTCAGGAGGGCGATGTGGTAAAAGCCGGCCAACTGCTGCTGGAGTTTGACCGCGAACGGATTCGCGCAGCCGGACATCCGTTGATTACGCCGATTATTCTGGCTGGCGGCCAGGAACGGATTGAACGGGTGGAGCAAATCGCACAGGGTGAGGTTCGAAGCGGTCAGGATATCGTGCTTAAAGTTCATCTGAAAGGGTAGAAGCCTTGTAGAGGGCAGTCCAAGGGAATGAGCCGGAAGCTGGATTGTGCAAAATGCTCATGTTAAAATGAATGCGGTGATGACATTGAATAGGAACATCTACTTGCAAATTTTTAATGATTATTCGGAGCAGATCCAGGCCGGGCGGCTGGCGCCCGGTACGAAGCTGCCCTCGGAGCATGATATCACCGCTGAGTACGACACTTCGCGGGAAACTGTGCGCAAAGCCCTGAATCTGTTGGCCCAGAACGGATATATTCACAAGGTCAAGGGTAAAGGCTCTTTTGTACTGGATATAGGACGGATGAAATTTTCCGTTACAGGACTTATATCTTTCAAGGAAATGTCGGAAATAATCGGCTCAAGCACAAAGACGCATGTGTATGAGGTCAAGCTTATACCCGCATCTTCGGAATTGGCGAGACAGTTGCAGATTGCTGCAGGTGAGCCCGTTTGGAAGGTGGTAAGGTCGAGAGAGATTAAAGGGGAACGGATCATTCTGGACAAGGATTTTTTCCTGTCTTCGGTTGTTGAGTCGCTGGACAAGGAAATTGCCAGCCATTCCATCTATGAATATCTGGAGCGGGATCTGCAGTTGAAGATCAGCTATGCCAAGAAGGAAATTTCCGTCGAGGAAGTGACCGAAGAGGACCGCCGTCTGCTGGATCTACATGACTACCGGCATATCGTCGTCGTTCGCAATTATGTCTATCTTGAAGACACGACCCAGTTCCAATATACCGAATCCCGGCACCGTCTCGACAAATTCCAGTTTGTAGACTTTGCCCGGCGGGTGCACGGAGAGGATCCGAATCAGAATTAAGTTAGCCGAATCACGAATAGCCGGTTTCCCGGCATGAATGGGAATCCCCTCACGGCGGATAGCGAGCTGAGATCATGAAAATGAACTCGGGCATTGAAGCCGGAGGGAATTTTTGTCTAAAAATTGATATATGAGCAAAAACAATCTCAGAACCAGGAAAAATTACCCATTCATACTTCTTTTATCCTGTGATATTTTGAGAGATATAACATACTAAATGTGGAGATTATCAGAAACCATATTGCCGGTTTAATCAAATCCCAAAATTTTGTGGAGGAGGAGATCGTAAAGTGAAGCGGCAAATATGGAGGAGGAAGATCGGTTCTACATTGCTTTGTGGTGTGCTGGTTCTGGCTTTGTCTCCGTCGTTAAGAGGGCAAGCTCATGCCGAAGGCATCGCGTCGTTCAGTGGCAATGTTGAGAATGGAAGCGAGCTGGAGGCAGCAGCGAGCATCAACAGCCAGTATGATCTGACGGGTTTTGCTTACGGTAATACAGGGAGCGGAAATATTGCCGAATCCGATTCACGTTACGCAAAAGTCTATTCAGCTACGGATTTGGCGCAAGCGTTGAAAAAGGGTTCAACAGTGAAAGTTATTGAAATTATGAACGATCTTGATCTGGGCTGGAACGAGATTCCAGCAGCGGCCCAAACCTCGCCCTTTGCTAAGCATAACCCGCCACTCACTCATCCGGTACTTAAAGAGACGGGTGTCAGTAAGATCACCATCGACGGCTTCGACGGGCTGACTATCTTCTCGGCAAATGGTGCCAAAATCAAGCATGCGGGGATTACGATTAAAAGAAGCTCCAATCTGGTCATCCGTAATCTCGAATTTGACGAGCTTTGGGAATGGGATGAAGCGACCAAGGGCGATTATGATAAGAATGACTGGGATTATATCACCGTTGAAGGCGCAAGCTCCAAAGTCTGGATTGATCATTGCACCTTCAATCAAGCTTACGACGGTGTCATTGACGTGAAGAAGGGAAGCAATGGGGTAACCATTTCCTGGTCTTATTTCCGAGGGGACGATCAAAGCGCAAACAGTTGGGTGACACAGCAGATGAATGTCATGGAAGCGAATAAATCTGCCTACCCGATGTACGCCTACCTTAGAAGCAGTGCGGTCGGACTGAGCAAGGAGGATATTATCGCCATCATAGCGGGCCAGAAAAAAATGCATCTGGTCGGCGCAACCGAGTTTGCCGCAGATAATGCCGATCTTGAAGTAACCCTGCATCACAACTACTATCTCAACATCATGGACCGTATGCCCCGACTGCGCGGTGGCAATGTGCATGCTTACAATATTGTCATGGACAATACACAGCTTGCTGCAGCAAAGAACAAAATTACGCCTGCTATGCAAACGGCGATTTCATCTAAAGGCTATCATTTTGATGTGATCAGCAACGGCGCGATTTCTACGGAAAACGGAGCTGTGCTGGTTGAAAAATCGGAAATTATCGACGTTGCTTCCCCAATACGCAACAATCAGAAAGATGCGAATAATGCAAAATATACAGGCAAAATCAAAGCTGTAGACACGATCTATACAGCTAACGGCACGACCTTCCGGGGGGACAGCGATACGCAGGGCAGCCCATTGGCACCTTACCCGGCGGCAGCCTTGGATTTCTCCTGGAACGGGTTTAGCTCGCTGCCGTACAGCTATGCAGCGGATGATCCGGCAACGTTAAGCAGCCGCCTGACCGCTTCGGATGGAGCCGGAGCCGGTAAATTAAGCTGGGCTAAACCCAATTGGCTGATCACGAAGTATTAATCTTTATTGGTAATGAACGCACAAACAAGCCTTGATTCGGTGGTATTCAACCGGACCAAGGCTTGTTTATTTGTTGTTCGGATTTTATTGAACTTTTTCAGGCTCTGGATATTCTTTGCCTAGTGTATCCACAGTAACCTTCTTCATCACCGGCGGATTTTCCGGCTTGTCGTTTGCGTCACGCGGCAGGTTCACGATTTCATTCACAACGTCCATTCCTTCGATGACTTTGCCGAAGGCGGCGTATTGGCCGTCAAGGCTTGGCGCATCCGCAACCATGATGAAGAATTGGGAGCCCGCCGAATCGAGATCGGCCGCACGGGCCATAGACAGCACGCCGGTCGTATGCAGCAAATTATTTTTAACGCCGTTGGTTTTAAACTCGCCCTTAATACCATAGCCCGGACCTCCGGTGCCGTTCCCGTCAGGGTCGCCGCCCTGAATCATGAAGCCTGGAATGACACGGTGAAAGGTGGTGCCGTCATAAAATCCGTTTTTCACAAGCGAAATGAAGTTGTTCACCGTATTCGGGGCCACCTCCGGGTACAGCTCAAGCTTAATCGTCTTGCCGCTGTCCATTTCGATCGTCACTATAGGGTGGGAAGTGGTTCCGCTCGTATCCACGTCGCCGGTGCCGGATGGTGCGGAAGAATCCTGCTCAGCACCGGCGGCGGTTTGGCCGCTTCCGCTCTGGGTTTGCGCTTGATCTGTCTGGGCACTGCCTGCTGGCTTCGTGCCGCATCCGGCCACCACGATCAGCAGTAGGGCGAACAAGCTCAGCAGCAGCGGACGCTGCATTATTTTTTTCATCATAACTATGACCTCCGGTTCGATTTCATCTGAGTTGGCAGATAACTTTTTCATTTTCTATCATACCCTAAAGTGTAGGAGCGAGAAAATCCGGGTTGAAAATCCCGTCTCTTGACCATACTGCTGCTATTCCCAAAGAAAAGGGGCAGTGAATGATGGACATCAATACAAAGCTGATTAAAGGTCTGATATGGGGAATCCTGTTCAGTCTGCCGGGCTGGATTGTGGTTCTGTATTGGTTCAAGCACGTGAAGGAATGGCTGCAGCTTATTATGTAAGCGCATCATAGATGAGAACGAACCATTCCTCCATTGCTGTTGTCCCCAAATTCCCAATTTTACATCGATAGGATTATTTCTTGTGTTTTTTCCAGTCCATGCTGCTGTTGTTCAGCAGATACTCGAAATCATTGTCTAGCCGCTTCTGTTCGGCTTTGCGTGCCGCAATCGCCTTTGCCCGTTCTTCTTCCTGGCGCCTCTCCTGCTCCGCTTGGGCTTCATTCGCTTGGGCTTTCAATTTCTCGAGCACATCGCTGCTGAGCAGGTCCTTCAGAGTAGCGGGTTTGTCTTGTGCGGCTGGAGCGGGAGCCGCTGATTTTCTTTTCTTAGCCATTTATCTCATCTCCATTCTCCCTGATTATAACAGCTTGCCGGCTGCCGTTCCAAGTCTGGAAGAGGTGTCAGACGTTGGACAATTCCGGAAACAGGCGTAGAATGGAAGGCAACGGAAAGGACGTGTGAACATGGCATATTCTTGGAAGCGCAATCTTGCGGTATTGTGGACGGGGGTGTTTTTCTGCAGCACCGCCTACTCTATCTCGATCCCGTTCCTGCCGATTTTCATGAGTGCAGATTTGGGTGTGACGGACCGTCTGGAGATCTGGTCAGGCATTGCCTTTGGCATTACATTTCTGGCAAGTGCTCTTATAGCTCCTTATTGGGGATCTTTGTCTGACAAATACGGGCGCAAGCCGATGCTGATCCGCTCGGGTTTCAGCTTGGCGGCGCTTTATTTGTTGAGCTATTTCGTGGTTGATCCTTACACCTTCCTGGTTGTACGGGTGCTGCAGGGGCTGCTGGCCGGGTTTGTTCCGGCGTCGATCGCGCTTATTGCCACGAATACGCCTGAGGAGAAAACAGGTTATGCCTTGAGCGTTATGGCGACATCCGGCGCAACGGGCAGTATTATAGGCCCACTCATCGGCGGGGTGGTGAGCCATTATTATGGTAACCGGAATGCTTTTCTTTTCTCGGCGGCGGTGGTGCTGATTGCGGCCCTGATCGGGACGTTCGGAGCCAAGGAGCAGAACTTCAACCGTTCGGCGGCCAGATCGCATGTCAGGGATGATATGAGACAGGCCTTCGCCAATCGGACGTTTGTCATTCTGCTGGGCCTGGTGGCTTTGAGCACGTTCTCGGTGATGATCCTGGAGCCGCTCATTACGGTATATATGCTTGAGATGGGAGTTGACCGGAGCAGCGCCTCGCTGACCTCGGGAATCGTCTTCTCTGCGGTTGGCATTGCCACGGTGCTGATGGCTCCACGCTGGGGGAAAATCGGCGGCCGCATCGGTTATGGCAAAGTGCTCCTGATCGGACTTGTAGGTTCGGGCCTCGGCAATATCCTGCAATTTTTTGTAACGGATTTTATCGGCTTCGGGATGCTCCGGTTCGGTTACGGGCTCTTTTATGCCGCCGTACTCCCGGCAATTAACGCGTTGATCGTGCAGGTGACGGAGCCGGATTTCCGTGGCCGCGCCTTCAGCCTGAACCAGTCCTCATCACAACTCGCTATGATGGCGGGCCCGATCATTGGCGGTTTGCTCGGCTATCTGCTGGATATTCAGTGGGTGTTCGTCATCAACGGAGCTGCCCTGCTGGCAGCCGCACTGCTGCTATGGTTCAGGGGAAAGGGCATTCTGGCTCTAGTGAGCAAGGCGTCCGGCCCCCGGACGGCCGCTTCCTCGGCAGGACGGATCAGGCCTATGGACCGCAACTGAGTTGTGGATTAAAAAAAACGTTCAAGTTATAATGTGGTGCAGGAATATACACCGGTTTGGATAAGGAGGACCTATGAGCAAAATAAGAGTCTCGGCCGTGCAGTACCATCTGCACACGATTGATTCGTTTGAGCAGTTTGCGCTTCAATCGGAGCATTACATAAAGACAGCTCAGGAATTCGGTGCGGAATTTGTGCTGTTTCCCGAGTTTTTCACGACACAGCTAATGTCCATCGGGGATGGCAACGGCAATGTGTTGACCATTAATGATTTGCCTGATTTTACGGATCGTTACCGTGCGTTGTTTTCTTCCTTTGCCAAGCGTACGAATATGCATATTATCGGAGGCACTCACGTTGTGCGCAGGGGTGACCGTTTATATAATACAGCGCATTTGTTCTATCCTGACGGCCGCATTGCGGAACAGGCGAAGCTGCACATTACGCCGACGGAGGTTCATGAATGGAATATGGCTCCCGGTGACGGGCTTCAGATCTTCGAGACCTCCAAGGGAAAGATTGCTATGCTAACCTGTTATGATATCGAATTTCCCGAAATCGTGCGAATGGCGAAGGCCAAAGGAGCGGATATCATTTTCTGTCCGTCCTGTACAGATGACCGCCACGGCTTCTACCGGGTACGTTATACGAGTCATGCCCGTGCGGTGGAAAATCAGGTTTATGTGGTCCTTACCGGAACGGTTGGCGCACTGCCGACGGTGGACTTCATGAGAGCCAACTATGGACAGGCCGCAGTCATTACGCCGAACGATATCCCGTTCCCGCCGCGTGGCATTATGGTGGAAGGCGAGCTGAACGATGATATGATCGTGACGGCGGATCTGGATCTGGAGCTGCTGTATCAGGTGCGGGAGCGTGGTTCGGTTACAACGTGGAGGGACCGGCGCACCGATCTTTACACGGATTGGAGCTGAGCGGGTGTATTATAAGGAAATATACGTATTCGACGGAAATCGTCCCGTCAAGGCTGTGATCCGCAATTACGGGCCGGAGGACTTTGACGGTATGATCCGCATCCAGCAGGAATGCTTCCCGCCGCCGTATCCAGCGGAGCTGTGGTGGAACAGGGAGCAGTTGACCTCCCACGTGGAGAGGTTCCAGCAGGGGGCGCTCTGTGTGGAAATCGGCGGGCAGCTTGCGGGCTCAGTTACAAGCCTGATCGTGGATTATGATTCAGAGCATGCCGAGCATACATGGGAAGAGGTGGCGGATCAGGGCTACATCCGCACCCATCGGCCTGACGGCAACGCGCTGTATGTGATCGACATTGCCGTCCGCCCGGCTTTCCGCAAGCTGGGTCTGGGCAAATGGCTGCTTTTCTCACTTTATGATGTCGTTGTCCAGTTGAAGCTTGAACGGCTGCTGGGAGCCGGACGAATGCCTGGTTATCATGAGTATGCCGGCCGGTTAACCGCTGAACAGTATGTTGATGCCGTAATGGCCGGGGAATTGAAGGACTCTGTGCTGACCTTCCTGCTTCGCTGTGGGCGTATGCCGGTGCGCGTGCTGACAAATTACCTGGAGGACGAACAGTCCTGTGATTATGCTCTGCTGATGGAATGGAGAAACCCTTTTCGCAGTCGGCAGATCCCTTAATTGAATCGAAACGAGGAGTGTGAGCTCATGGAATATCATCGCATTACAAGTATTGAAGACCCTCTGTTCGCCAAAATGCACCGTTTGATGAAGGAGGTGTTTCCGCCCGAAGAAGTGCTGGAATACAGTCTGTGGAAAGAACCGTTGGAAGACCCGGGCATCCGTGTCTTTGTCGCTGTGCATGAGAAAGAGGTTGTAGGCGCTACGGAATACCGCTATTACCCGGATTTTAATGTGGCCATGACCGACTTCACGATTATCGGCAGCCCGGGCCTCGGCATCGGGCGTTACCTCTGGAAGAACCGCCAGGCGGACCTACATAAGCTTGCGGCAGAGAGCGGCCAAAAGCTGTTCGGCATGTTCGCCGAAATTTACGACCCGTACCGCGGCAATGACCACGAATTCGGCGGTGTGAAGCCGATGGATCCGTATGTGCGGCGTGAGGTGCTCTCGCATTTGGGCTATAAGGCTCTGGATCTGGAGTATGTCCATCCATCCTGGAACAATGACGGGGAAGCGGTGGAAGGCCTTAACCTTGGCTTCATGCCTGAGGATGACCAGATCACCGAACTGGACACCAAGCTGGTGACTTCGTTCCTGCGTCGATATTACACAGTGTTGCTGAACAAGCCGGAGACTTGGAATCGTATGGTAGCCGAACTGGAAGCCAAGGATACGGTTGCATTGCTCCCGATCTGAAGCCGATGACAGCAAAGCGCCGGAACGATGAGTCTGTTGACCTCGTATTCCGGCGCTTTGCCGTACTCTATTCGGCTGGTAGAAAGGTTAGGCTGCAAGAAGGTGTGAGGCCCCTGTACATAGAATTAGTTAAAAATGAGCAAATAGAATCAAAGCTGGCAACCCAATATTATGCTTGAGGTGCTTTACAAATGAAATACATCCCTAAAATTGCGGTAGCCTTTTGGTTTCTGCTCCTGCTGGCAGCCGCAACGGGCTCTTCTGTCTCCGCCGCCGGAATGGTGTCCAACGTTCAGCCCATCACACAATGGGACATGTTATGGAACAGCACTCCCCAGGAAGGCAGTCTTCCTAAGCCGCCTGCGGATTCCGAGGACTGGAAGCAGGTAGGATCTGATGAAGTACCGAACAACCGGCCGACGAGTTCTACTTCTGCTTGGATTCGCATGACTCTTCCAGAGCTAGGCTCCGAGACGCCGGCAATACTGCTGGAAAACGTCTATGGCAGGCATGTCATCCTGTATAAGGACGGAATTATTGTGTATGAATCCTTCCGTTCCTATAACTACGAGCAGAATAAAATACTGCTGCCGCTGGACCGTGAAGACAGCAGCAAAAAGCTGTACATTTGGACTGACAGCAGAATGGAACGGATTGGAATCAGCGGCGAGGTCCTTGCCGGAGATCAACGGGAATTGATGAACATCATGATTCAGAAGGATTTATTTGATGTCATTCTGGGAAGTGCATTTATTTTAGTAGCGCTGACACTCGCGATGTGCTCCACATTCTTATTCAAGCCGAACCTCTCTGTCTGGCTGTCCCTGTGCGCCGTTATTTTGGCAATAGGATTGCTGATTCTCACGTATTCCCCTTTCTTGTTTACATTTTACAGAGAATACGGGGAATTATATTTAGCGCTTTTCGACATCGCCTTATTTTTACTGCCGCCTTCCCTAGCTCTATTTTTTGAGCAAATGCTTGGAGATATCGCCTATATCCGACGTTTTCGCAAATGGCTTACGTTCTATTCCGTTGTCTGTCTCCTATTGATGACTGTAAATTTGCTGACGCTGGAGCGTTACTACAGGCTATATTACGGAGCAAGTGTTACGATGCTGGGACTGCAGCTTATGGCGCTGCTGATTTTCCTGATGGTGGCCAGCTTGAAGAGGGCCTGGAAGGGAGACCGTGAAGCGGTCATTCTATCTGTGGGCTTCGCCTGTTTTGCGGCGGCTTCCATAAGTGAGCTGTTATGGTTTTATATCCGGCAAGGGCATTACAACCTGTTTCTATGGAAATGGGGAGTCGTTGGATTTGTCATCTCGCTCATTACGATTCTCGGCAGACGGCTCGCAGAAAAGCATAGGCAGGTTGTGCAGTATTCGCAGGAGCTGGAAATGTTCAATAACGAGCTGCAGCGGTCGGAGAAGATGGAGATTATCAGCGACCTTGCCGCCTCGGTCGCCCATGAGGTGCGCAATCCGCTTCAGGTTACTAGAGGATTTCTGCAGCTAATGAGCGGTAAAGAGGAAGGAAAGAACAGGGATTATCTGCAAATTGCGCTTGAAGAGCTGGACCGTGCGTCCAATATCATTACCGATTTTCTTACCTTTGCCAAGCCGGAGTTTGAGCATATCAAGATTCTGCATATTGATGATGAATTCAGGCATATCGAAGGCATTATCAGTCCGATGGCGAACTTGCAGGGCGGTAAGATTTATCTTGATATCCCGACTGACCTTGCCGTTAAAGGCAACTCCTCCAAGTTCAAGCAGGCGTTTATCAATATTATCAAGAACAGTATTGAGGCGTTGGGGGACGAAGGACAGATTCATATCCGTGCTTACAGGACGGGCAATGAGGTGTTCATACATATCCGTGATAATGGAGAAGGAATGGATGCACAGACGCTGACAAGGCTCGGAGAGCCGTATTTCTCGAATAAAACGAAGGGTACGGGCCTGGGGATGATGGTCACCTTTCGGATCATTGAGGCTATGGATGGACGGATAACTTTTACAAGTGCTAAAGGAGTAGGAACGGAGTCAACGATCCGTTTTCCTGCTGCGGGGACGAGCCCTGTTCCGCATTCATGAGCGGGGACTTCCCTATAACCGATGAACAACAGGGTACTCCCTGGCCTACTAGGCCAGGGAGTACCCTGTTTAAGGGGGGAATTAACGGGAATTTTTTACCACATTGCTTCCGGTTTGGATGCGGCCGGAATCATCCGGGCAGGATCAGGCGGGATGACCAAATACAACTGATCAGGCGTCTCCTGTACAGTTTTAAGCTGGATATGATCTGGTATGACGACTCCAAGCAGCTCGCGGATTGCTGCTTTAGGGTCCTGCATCAGCTTTTCGCGGAAAGCCTGATCCTCCCATGCTTTTTGAATGAGCTGGTTTTGTGCGGTAAGTTCTACAGACATTCTTATCATCCTTTCTCCAAGGTACGTTTTGGCGAAACAGTTTAAGACGAGGAGGGACCTCCTCCATGGTCTAACAAGTACTGCAACCCTCCGCTAAGCAGAAGCTGCCTTTCCCGGGCAATATAAGCCGCCGCCTCGGCCAGTTCATCGGCCACACTGGCGGCAAAACTAGCCAGACCGTGGATAATCGGCCTACGCTCTGAAAGGGTGTAAGCCAGCTCGGCCGCTGAAGCGGCGTAACGGTTCAATACGTTGCGGGAATATACAGCCTCTTCAATCATCTCCTCTGCATAGACTCCTTGCCTATACCCGACCCCATGTTCGGCACCGATGAAGGACAAGAGGCAGTTGTAGCTGCCTTCGTTCAAATCCTCTCTCCAGTCCGCCCAGTCGTCGGCCATTTGCAATATCAGCAGCGCCTGATCCGTCATATCGGTGACTGCCGGGAGGAGATGCTCCTGCTGGGAAAGCAGCAGCACTCCGGTACCCGCCAGTTTCAGCGGACTTGCCTTGCCGGAGATTCCGGATGGGTTCTCCTGAAAATCGTCACTTCGCCCCTCTTTAGCCACGCTTGCCGCCCATTCGTTCACATAAAGCCTGTAATAATCCCAAATGGGGGAGTCGGGTGGAAATAGTGCGCGGTATACATCCATGCTTTCAGTCAGAAACAACTGGGCAAGAGCGAGACGGCTTCTCCAATCGTCCGGGCCTGTATCCATCACATCATCCTGAAGGAGAAAGGACAGCATGATATATACATTGCCCAAAGACAAACGGCGGATCATATCAGGCTGCAGGTCGGCAATTTCGTTTACCCAGAACGGGAGCAGATAGCAAATATAATTGCGTGTGCTGTCCTCCAGCAGAGGGTTGAATTGCGCGGCGTACTCCTGCCCCATGGTGTTCAGGGGAGCGGGAAAAGAGGAAATCCGTTTCTCCGCTTCAGCAAAAACCAGCTCAAGCTCATGCCTGTACCTCGTGTACCATTCCATTTCCCCACCATCCGAATAGCTTCAATTTTAAGCATGTAATCTAGTTGTTATAAGCATCTTAATGCTTGTCCGCTATTCCTGCAAGAGCTTGTTTTCGTCATAAACGCATATTATTCATGGTTGACCCCCATAATAATACAAATGAAAGGGAGAAATGGCTCGATTCATGGCAAAGTGTTGTAGAAATTGCCGATAATTGCGGCGAGAATAATGGAAGGATGCGAGATAGAATGAACAAATTCATGTACATATGCGGAACGGCCAGTATGGCGGCCCTCTTAATGAGCTCGGGTCCGTTGACTGCGGCTCAGGCGTCTGAGGTACATCCGCCTCACGAGGCCCGTAAGGAGAAATCCGCCCCAGAGCAAAGGATTGACCAGGGACACACGGGTCCCCGTTGGTCTTTTCTGAACGAGGTTGCCAAAGTGCTGGGGATGACCTCTCAGGAGCTATCCACTGAGATCGATAAGGGAAGCACGCTGGCGGAAATTGCGAAGAAGCGTTCGGGCTGGTCGGAGGAGCAGCTTACTGCCAAGCTGGTACCCATGCTCAACGCTCGTGTGGACGAGCTTGTCAAGCAGGGACACCTCACGGCCGAAGAAGCCAAGGCTCGCAAGGCCCTTGGAGCGGCGTGGGTGAAGCAGATGGTGAACAAGCCGTTACGGGAATTGCACGGTTTTCACAGATCACGGCCAAGAGGCTGGGGAGTGGGAATTGACCGTGCAGCGGTTGCCCGCATCCTGGGCCTGACACCGACCCAACTGGAAACAGAGCTCCGCAAAGGAAAGTCCGTTGCCGAAATTGCGCAAAAGCGGGGTATGGGGGAGGATGAGCTGATTCGCAAGCTGAAGGACGAAATGACGGGGGACCTCAAGCAGATGATCAACCGGAAAGCGCCGATCAGCTTCGAACGCACACCGTCCAATGCACGAGCGACGGCCGGGGAGTAATTCATCGAGCGAAAAAGGTCGAGAACAGCAGCAAGTTTCTTCTGTTCTCGACCTTTTTTGTGCTTCAACCCCCAAGGCTGCCTGTTTCATTGGGTCAGGGGCGGTTCTTTCCGGCAAAGATTTGGAATTCTTGCCGGTCGGCTGGACCCTTGTGCCGGCTGCGGCGTCCGCTGGCGCCGATAATCCAGTGCCCGCCAGGCAGTGCGGACAGCAGTCTGCTAACCCCGAGAGCGGTGCAGGCTACGATGACAAAGCTGCCTACGGCCACAGCGAGATGCAGGTTCTGGAGAGGAAGGCTGCGGGTAAAGTAAGCAACCCCATACAAGAGCAACGCATGGCACAGATAAGCGCCGAATGAATATTTTCCCATCCAGGCCAGCATCCTGCGGAATCTTCCGGGGGCAGCATTAGCATGCGGGCGAAGCAGTAGTCCGTACAGCAGCAGCATCTGCGAAACAATCAACAGAAAGGTGCTCGGTTTGAGATAGGTGGATATGTTCAGATTGATGGTCTCTCCCGATTGCCGAAGCAGCGTATAGCCCATCATCGTAAAGAGAAACAGAAAGATAATGGCGTTCCAGGGCAGCGATCGTTGTACGAATAACCGCCATGATCCGACCATGCTTGCACACACCGCGCCCAGAACGAAGTAAAAGAAATACATGACAAAAATATAAGTCCGGTGTTCAACCAAAAATTGCAGTGGACGAGGCAGTCCTTGCAGCCAGCCGGACATGTCATAATACGACCAATGCATGAGTACAGTATAAAGGACTCCGAGCACACTCAGCATGATTGCAGTTCGTACACCGTTCCCCGTACCGTTGTCCTTCAGGAAGAAAGGCTTGATCGCGTTCCATGCCGGTCCGAACAAAGGAAACAGCACATAGAACTGAAAAATCATCACGACAAACCAGAGGTGGTAGCCGCTGAGGGGAATGATCATTTCACGCAACAGGCTCTGCCACCAGCCGGGACCGGTCAGCGGTATTTTCGACCAACTGCGGGCGACGATCCAGTAGACCACCGCCCAAAATATAAAGGGAATATAGATATCTCCGAATCTCTTGCCGAGCCAGTGTGCATTTGCTGCAGCCCGGCGGTATTTATAGTTATAAAATAAAAGAGCGGCCGATAGAAACACGAAGGTCGGCGTCCCAAAACGGGTCAAATGATAAATGATGCCCAGCATGACAGAGTCCGGGCTCTGGATATCCGGTCTGTAAATGTATTCACCGATCGAGTGTTGAAGGACGATAGCCAGAAACGCCAATCCACGCAGTTCTGTCCATTCATCAATGCGTGGCCTTCTGAACGTTTTTTCCAATTTCGTTGCTCCTTTATTTCATTCTTGTAGCCCACTCGTATGATCTACCTGTCTATTGTATCCCCCGAAGATTAAGGCTTGATTAATTATTTTTCACCGGATGACGGTCATGTTAAACGGACAGGTTCACATTTGATGTGAATCCGTTTACAATTTAACTTGAAACATCATATGGATTTAGAACACTTTGCAACCGGCTGAGAGAGGAGGCTGGATCATCTCATGAAAAGGACTCTGCTGGTTTATGTGCTGATCATTGCGGCATTTGTGCTGTATCTGTTCCGTTACGATGCCGAAGGCAAAGAGAGAGGCGTCTGGGAAGATCAGGGGCTGCATGGAGAGATCGGCGAGACTTATGTCATGATTACTTTTCAGTCGGGCATGGAATATTGGAAGAGCATTCTTAAGGGCTACGAGGACGCAGCGGATGCGCTTGGTGTGTCCATCGAATATCGCGGGGCGACACGTTATGACGCCCAGGAACAGCGACTTGTGCTGGAGCAGGCGATCGCCAAGAAGCCGGCTGGCATTGCCATCTCTGCAATCGATCCGTATTCGCTCCTGCCTACCATCAACAAGGCGGTTGAGGCGGGAATTCCTGTCGTGCTGTTCGATTCGGATTCACCGGGGAGCAAGGCTTATTCCTTCCTCGGTACAGACAACTATAACGCGGGCGTTACCGCCGCTGACAAAATGGCACAGCTTCTGGGCAGGGAAGGAAGCGTTGGCATTATCACGCTTAACGGCCAGCAGAATCATGAGGAGCGGACACAAGGCTTCAAGGACATCATCATGGACCGTTATCCGGGCATGAAGGTTATTTCCACTATGGACGGACGGGGCGATCCGGTGGCTGTACGTGAAGCGGCTTTACGAATGCTCCGGGATTATCCTGATCTGGCGGGCATCTTTGTTACGGACGCGGCGGGCGGAGCAGGTGCGGGGGAAGCGGTTATCAGCGCGCAGCGTGCAGGCTCGGTCAAGATCGTCAGCTTTGACGCCAATAAAGCGACGCTGGATATGATCCGGGACGGCACCCTCTCGGCCAGTATCGCACAGGGCACCTGGAATATGGGCTACTGGTCGCTGCAATACCTGTTCCATCTGCATCATGGACTGACCGTTCCGGGTCCTTCTCCTTCAGGGCAAAATACACCGCTTCCGGTTAGGGTAGACACGGGCATTTCCGTAATCACCAAAGCGAATGTGGCTGATTATTATGCCAAATAACAAGTGGATAGGCCAACTGAAGGGGATGAGAAGGGCCGGTCGGCGCAGTCTGAGGGATTTGCCGCTCCGCTACAAGCTGATTGTGCTGTTCCTGCTAATCGGCATTGTCCCGTCACTTGGTCTGGGGCTGCTGGTGAACTGGACTGTGGAGAGGATTGTCGAGCGCCAGATCGAGGAGAATACGATGCAGCTCATCGGTAAGGTGAACGAAACGCTGGACAGCCGTATGGAAAATTTGCAAAATATGACGTATCTGATCGGTTTTCAGCCGCAGGTGGCCGGTTTCATGGAGGGCGGAACAGTCGCGGACGGGTATACGGGTGAGGCAGCCGAGGCTCGAAAACAGCAGGCTGAGCGAATGATTTCCGCAGCGGGAAGCAGGAATGATCTATATGAAATCAAGCAGTATTTGCAGGGCTTCACGACTTTGTATCCTGAAATCGCGGGTATCATGCTCGTGAACGAACACGGGGACTATATTAGCAACGAAATGTATGCCAGAGACCAGCGCAACCTGACGGCGGAGAGCTGGTACAGGCAGGCAGAGCGTGCTGAGGGGATTTTTACGATCATCGGTCATCCTGCCGACCGGGGCGTTATTTCTCATGTTAGCTACAGGGATAACGAGATTATATCGGTCGCCCGTTCGTATACGGATCCGCAGACAGGCAAGGCGCTTGGCGTCGTCCTGATCGATCTGAAGCTGCGCGCCATATCACACGCGGCCCGTGACGTAACGCTTGGCAAGACAGGTTATCTGATGGTGGCCGATGAGGATGGCAGCAGTATATACATACCTGAGCGTCCCTTGATTGAGCAGGTTCCCTCTGAAGTTTTCAACGTGGGGGAAAGCGGCTCTTTGACAAGGTCGGTTGGCGGAGAAAAGTTGCTGTTGATGTACCGCTCCTCGTCATTCACGGGCTGGCGGACGATCGGTGTGTTCCCGGCCCATGAAGCCGCGATGGAGGTCCGGCAAATTCAATTCTATGTCTTCTGCTTCCTGTTCGTGGCCTGCCTGATCGGCATCGGCGCTTCCTTGACGCTGTCCCGTTCGATCGCTGATCCCATCCGGCAGTTAATGGCCAGCATGAGACACGCGGAAACGGGGGATCTGACCATTCGCAATCATAGCGAGCGGGGAGACGAAATCGGTATGCTGGAAAGGAGCTTTAACCGCATGCTGACGCAAATCCGCAGGTTAATGTCCTTGAATGAGTTGAAGGAGCGCCAGAAGCGGGAAGCGGAGCTCAGAAGCCTGCAGGCGCATATTAAGCCGCATTTTCTGTACAATACTTTGGATACGATCCATTGGATGGCAAGGAAAAAAGGGGCGGAGGATGTCGCGGAAATGGTGGAAGCCTTGTCCAGACTGTTCCGTATCGGACTGAGCAAAGGCGAGGATATGATCCGGGTTCAGGAAGAAATGACACATATCGAGAGCTATCTGCGAATCCAAAAAACAAGATACCGGGACCGTCTCACCTGTGAAATGAACGTTCCCGACGAGATCGGCCATCTGTACGTATTGAAGCTGCTGCTGCAGCCTATCGTGGAGAATGCGATCTATCACGGAATTAAAGCGCGGCGTGGCCCGGGTAAAATCCGCATTGAAGCCAAAACCGTGGATGACAGGCTGCTGCTTGTCGTCACCGACAATGGAGCAGGTATGGCAGAGGACCGGCTGAGAGAGCTCAAAGGATTGCTGGAGCATCCGCTGCAGGCAATTGAAGAGCAGGAGGAGGGACGTGCGGGGAGGAGCTATGGCATGCTGAATGTACAGGCCCGCATCCGCCTGGCCTTCGGGGACGAGTACGGTATCCGGCTGGAGAGTGAACCAAGTCAGGGAACCAGGGTAACGATCGTGCATCCCCTTTTGCATGAGAATGTCCAAAAATGGGGCAGGGAGGAATCAGAGTGAAAGCAAGGTATCAGGTTGTGATTGCTGATGATGAACCTATTATCCGTGAAGGAATACGTGATGCCGTCAACTGGGAGGAGCTCGGAATGAGCGTGCTGGGCGAGGTGGAGGACGGGGAGGAAGCGCTTGAGCTGGCCCTGGATAAGGCTGTTGATATCATGCTGGTGGATATGAATATGCCCTTCATGGACGGCATTGAATTGATCAGACGACTGCGTTCGGAACGGCCCGGCTGCCGTTTTGTGGTCATTTCAGGCCATGATGAATTCGCCTTTGCCCAGGAGGCGCTGCGGCTCGGTGTGGAGGACTACCTGCTAAAGCCGATGGACCCGAAGCAGTTGCACAGCGTCCTGTCCCGTGTCGGCCATGAACTGGATGAAGAGCGGCGGCATGATCATTATATCAAGCTGGCTTCCGAGCAGATCGACCGCAACATCCCGCTGCTGCGGCAGCGTTTCTGCCAGGAGTGGATGGAAGGCTTGATGGCCGGGGAGGACATTGTGGAAAAACTTGACTTCCTGCGGCTGCCCAATACGGTCCCTGCACAGATTGGTGTGATTCGTTGGCCGGCCGTTGCGGCGCGTGAATCACTTATGAAGGAAAACGACAGGCAGCTCTTTCTCTTTGCCGCCGAAAATATTTCCTCAGAACTGCTTGCTCCGTTGCGGCACGTTATTTTTCATGATCAGAATGGTCTGATCGGTATTTGTCTCTGGGAGGAAGCGCCGGAAGGCGTTGGAGCGGTGATTGAAAGAGAGGTTGGCAGGTACCTGAATATTGCCGTGCAGGCCTATTTTGGAGCGGTAACCGACGGAATGTCCACCGTGCCCGAAGTATATAGAAGCTGTCGGGAGCAGGTATACCGGGAATCGCGGCTGTCCCCGCTAGTGCGGCGCGCACGACAACTTATCGGGGAACGTTATGCTGATCCCGAATGGACGCTGGAAGCTGCAGCCTCCAGGCTGCAGGTGTCGCCGGTATACTTAAGCAGGGTGCTTAAAAAGGAGCTGCATACTTCTTTTGTAAGCCTGGTCAGCAGTGCCCGGATTGCCAAGGCGGTTCGGCTGCTGGATTCGACCAGTCTGCCGATGCATGAAATCGCCCTACTATCGGGCTATGAGAGCCAGCATTACTTCAGCACAGCGTTCAAAAAAAGAATGGGCGTATCGCCAAATCAGTACCGCAAAGGTTCGGCGGCAAAATAACCGTGAAACAGGGGCGACGTAGCAGTCGTCCTTTTATTATTTTATGCGTAACTTCATTCACATCTTTCTTCCATTGCTACACTAAGCAAATTCTTATCGACAACGTTCGATTAAAATTTGCTGAAAGATGAAAGTAGCATAGGAAAAACATCCTGAATTTAGTTTATTAAATTTGATACATAAGTTTCTTTTTTTGATAATTTGGTACATGTTACCATAGGATTGTTCTTAAAAATTATACAGAAAGTGGGAATAAAAATGAAAAAGGTGTTAAGTTTGGTCATGATTATGGTATTATGTTTGACGGTACCTCTCTCTGCATTTGCTTCAGAAGGTGAAGGTGAGAACGTTCCGACAGAACTTCACTCGGAATTTTTACTGGTTGAAAAGGATGCAGACATTGATTTTAATGACAAAGAAAGTTTGAAAGCTCTCTTCAACTCAGAAAAAACTGCGGAAAATGGCATTCAAGCACAAGCCGCTCCACCGGTTGGTGGAATGGGTGATATTTTTTGCAAAGCCATTGGTGGCGGGAAAATGAGTTGTGATTGGAGCATCACTTTAACAAAAAAAGGTGAAGCAATCCAAAGTATGTATCTTATTTTTGAGGTATCAAATTCATCTGGGAATATTGTTGGAACAAAAGAGGTATATAAAACGCCTTTGGGTGGCAACAAAGCAACATATAAAGATCAAATTGATTTCAACCCGGGAAAAGGTATGTTTAATGTAGAGAAATACGGAGCCGTAGAGGGCCGCACAGCAGTGTACGAAGTTGTAGCTGTTACCGGGGACTGGGTTAATGTTTATTGATCAACCCTGAAAGACTCAGTTTAAGGGAGGATACTATGAAATGGTACAAAGAGAAAAAGACACCGTTAGAATATGATGGGGTTATTCAGAATGATAGCGGTGATTTTTCAATAAGAACATTATCTACTGACAGTCAGCCAGATATAACTAAACTTGAAAAGGACTTAGTTTTACAGTGGATTTTAACTCCTTTTCTCATTAAAGAAGATGTTCAGTATCATTTCATAGGTGAAACAAAGGATTACGCTATCGGTAACGTAGCCTCTTTTTTTGAAACAGCTAAAGGTGTGTACATAAATGGTGAACTTATCGAAATTAGGGTTTCCGACCTGAAGAATGATATCTTTACTATACTTCAAAATAAGGCATCAGACTTTAATCCAGTGGTTAAAGATATTTATATGCGAGATGAAATATCTCTTTCACGAGGAGCTTTAAACGTAAAGGATTATGAGATTATCATGCCAGCATTTCGTGAAATGAACACCGAAAAAGATAGTGAGATTGACGGGTCGTTATGGGATTTTCTTGTTAAAAATTCAAGTAATAATGACCAATCAATCATCATTTTCCCTTATAACTGGCTGTTTAGCGATGAACTTCTTGAATCTCCGGTATTAAATTATTTTTCGAATTTTTCCACTGGTATTATTTTAACTGTAAACATAAACACCCAGCATGTAAGGGCAATTGAATTAGTGAAATAAAGGCTTAGAGTCGTCTAATAAGGCGGCTCTTTTGCGTGCGACGAGCAGTCGTAACTTTAGCGAAATTAATCGTTATAAACAATCCGTTGATAGCGGCTGCCACGTTACTGCAGGTAAAAACGAGCCGAGAGCTTGGAAAGATGTTTTTCCGGAGGGTGAAAGTTTCTCCTCAAGCGCTCTGGTGCGACTTGAGAAGCCTAATCTAAGGCGTAGGGCACGTGGATCGGCTCGATAAGGGGGAAGCCATGAGAGTGGTTTCCCTACTTTATTATGCTCGAAATGAACCTGTTAACCTTTTGAGGCACAAGAAAAGTTAAAAATTTATAAAAAAGGTTGTATAGCTGTAAAGACCGTGCACCAGGCCGGTGCTAAGATATAAAAGAAATATGTAAGCGTTATCTTTTCCGAATGAGCTACACTTTGCTATTCAGGTCCATTATCGAGAAAGGGGAGTTCCTCATGAAAAAAGGAGCTGTTGCGCTGCTCGTGCTCCTGCTTGCTGTGGTATGCTCTGCCTGCAATCTGGCGGAAAGCAGTGCGGGGGATAAAGAAAAAGGCTACATCGGCATCGCGATGCCGACCAAATCCTCGGAACGCTGGGTAGGGGACGGTGAAAACATGGTGCGCCTGTTCCAGGAGCAGGGGTACAAAACCGATCTGCAATATGCCGAGGACGTCGTCGAGAACCAAATCGCCCAGATCGAGAATATGATCACCAAGGGTGTAGATGTCATTGTGATTGCCTCTATTGACGGCAATACGCTGACAGATGTGATCAAGAAGGCGCATGATCAGGGAATCTCGGTCATTTCCTATGACCGGCTCATCCGCAATACCGAATATTTGACCTACTATGCGACATTCGACAATTTTAAGGTAGGGCAGCTCCAGGGCTCCTATATCGAGGAGAAGCTCGGGCTGAAGGAAGGCAAGGGCCCCTTCAACATTGAATTGTTCGGCGGTTCGCCGGATGACAATAATGCCTACTTCTTCTTTGACGGTGCCATGTCTGTGCTACAGCCCTACATCGATTCAGGCAAGCTGGTTGTGAGAAGCAAGCAGACGACGATGGCACAGATCGCGACGCTTCGCTGGGACGGTGCGCTGGCTCAGTCCCGGATGGATAATTTGCTCAGTGCATACTACTCGTCAGAGCATCTGGACGCGGTATTGTCTCCCTATGACGGCATCAGCATCGGGATCATTTCATCCTTGAAGGGCATCGGCTATGGCACGGAAAGCAAGCCGCTGCCGGTTATCACCGGGCAGGATGCGGAGCTGGCGTCGATCAAGTCGATTGTGGCTGGCGAGCAAACGATGACGGTGTTTAAGGATACGCGGGAGCTGGCTGCGCAAACGGTGAAAATGGCCAACAGCATTCTGCAGGGTGAAAAAGCGGAGGTTAACGATACAACATCCTATGACAACGGATTAATGGTCGTACCTGCCTACCTGCTTGATCCGGTCTCAGTCGACATGACGAACGTGGAAGAGGATATTGTCGGGACCGGTTACTACACAGCAGAGGAAATTGGGCTGTAGCGGCCGGGGAACGGCGCATCACAAATCGGTTCATGAAGGGAGCGAAGACGGATGTCCGGAACGATTCTGGAAATGAGAAACATTACGAAGACCTTTCCCGGCGTAAAGGCGCTGGAACATGTACACCTGAAGATTAAAGCGGGGGAAATTCACTCCCTCTGCGGAGAGAACGGGGCGGGGAAATCGACGCTAATGAAGGTGCTGAGCGGTGTGTATCCCCATGGAACGTATGAGGGCGACATTTTGTTCGAAGGCAAGGTATGCGAATTCAAAAATATCAAGGAAAGTGAAGAGCTTGGCATCGTCATTATCCACCAGGAACTTGCGCTGATCCCTTATCTGTCGATTGCGGAGAATATTTTTCTCGGCAACGAGCGCGCCAGCAGCGGCATTATCAATTGGCATGAAACGCAAGTAAGGACCCAAGAGTTGCTAGCCAAGGTCGGCCTGAATGAGAATCCGAATACGTTGGTAGCCAATATCGGTGTCGGCAAACAGCAGTTGGTGGAAATTGCGAAAGCGCTGTCCAAAAAAGTCAAGCTGCTCATCCTGGATGAACCGACCGCCGCGCTAAATGAGGATGACAGTGAAAATCTGCTGAATCTGATGCTCGAATTCAAGAAGCAGGGCATCTCCTGCATCCTGATCTCGCACAAGCTGAACGAAGTGGCGAAGGTGTCTGATTCCATCACCATTCTGCGTGACGGCCAAACGATTGAGACGCTGGATATGAAGCAGGATGAGGTGACCGAAGACCGCATCATCAGCGGCATGGTGGGCCGGGATCTGACGCATCGTTATCCTGAGCGCGATCCGAAGATCGGGGATGTCATTTTGGAGATCAAGGACTGGACGGTGTATCACGAGCATCATGCGGACCGCAAGGTGCTGGACCGGGTGAACATGACCATCCGTAAGGGGGAAATCGTCGGAATTGCCGGGCTGATGGGGGCCGGGCGGACAGAGTTGGCCATGAGTATTTTCGGCAAAGCCTACGGCAGGAACATCAGCGGCAAGCTGCTTAAGGAAGGCAAGGAGATTCGTAATCATACGATTACCGAGGCCATCGATAACGGCTTTGCCTACGTGACCGAGGACCGGAAAGAGTACGGACTGATTCTAATGGATGACATCAAGCGTAATATTTCTCTAACTGGCCTTGCCAAGCTCACGAGCGGCATGGTGGTCAACGAGCGTGAAGAGGTGCTGGTGGCGGAGGATATGCGCACAAGAATGAACATCAAAGCGCCGAGCATTTTGCAGAAAACGGGCAATCTTAGCGGCGGCAATCAGCAGAAGGTCGTGCTGGGCAAATGGATTTATTCGGACCCGGATATTCTGATTCTGGATGAACCGACACGGGGCATTGACGTTGGGGCCAAATTCGAGATTTATACGATTATCCACAGGCTGGCCGCTGAGGGTAAAGGGGTACTGGTTATCTCCTCCGAGCTTCCTGAGGTGCTAGGTTTGTCTGACCGGATTTATGTCATGAACGCCGGGCGAATTACCGGTGAGGTCAGCCGGGAAGAGGCGTCGCAGGAAGTATTGATGAGATATATGACCAAGTCGGGAGGGGTATAAGCATGGAAACCATATCGAGAATGTTCAAAGGCAATATCCGTCAGTACGGCATGATTATCGCGCTTGTCGTCATTATGATCCTGTTTGAAATCCTGACGGGCGGCTTGCTGCTGCAGCCGATCAATATTACGAATCTTATTTTGCAAAACAGCTATATTCTCGTGCTCGCGATCGGCATGGTGCTTGTCATCATCACAGGGCACATCGACCTGTCGGTTGGCTCCATCGCCGCCTTTGTAGGCGCAATATCTGCCATCATGATGGTGGATATGCAGCTTCCGGCATGGCTGGCTGTTATCGCCTCGCTGATCCTTGGGGGACTGATTGGCGCATGGCAGGGCTTCTGGATCGCGTATGTGCGGATTCCCGCCTTTATCGTTACGCTGGCCGGCATGCTGCTGTTCCGCGGTTTGACGATGATCGTGCTGGAGGGGCAGTCCATCTCCCCATTCCCGGGCGGATTCCAGAAAATCAGCTCAGGCTTTATTCCGGGCTTCGGCGGTTCAGGCATGAATATCGTGGCGATTCTGGCCGGGATTGTGCTGACCATTTGGTACATCATCAACGAGCTGCGCGACCGCAGGGCACAGAGCAAGTACGGATTCGAGCTCTCCCCGCAAGGACTGTTCATTCTGAAGCTGGTGGTTGTTGCAGCTATTATCAACGCCTTTACGATTGTACTCGCCAGCTATTCCGGTATTCCTAACATCTTGGTGCTGCTCTTTATTCTGATTGTGGTGTACTCCTTTGTCATGAACCGGACGATTATGGGACGCCACATTTATGCGCTGGGCGGCAATGAGAAAGCGGCAGGATTATCCGGTGTCAAAACGAAAAAGGTCACCTTCTGGGTGTTTGTGAACATGGGTGTGCTATCCGCTGTCTCCGGTCTGATCTTCGCTGCCCGTCTGAATGCGGCAACACCGCGAGCAGGCACCAACTTCGAGCTTGACGCGATTGCGGCCTGCTTCATCGGCGGCGCATCCGCCGCGGGCGGCATCGGTACCGTGTTCGGAGCCATCATCGGCGGCTTGGTTATGGGTGTGCTCAACAACGGCATGTCCCTGATCGGTCTTGGCATCGACTGGCAGCAAGGCATTAAAGGACTTGTGCTGCTGCTGGCTGTGGCATTTGATATATACAACAAGAATAAAAGGGCTGTATAATCTTCCCGCTTGCTTCCACAGCACAAGCTCTGTTAGCGCAGCTTCAGGAGCGTCTGTGAAGCAATACCGAGCGCAAGGCTGTTGTGAAGATTGACAGCAGCTTGCTTGCGTAATGACAACACATGGCAACAACAAAACGGCAAGCCTGCACCCTTGAGGGGAACGGTCTTGCCGTTTGTTGTTTATCCATCCGTTTCCGCAGCATCAGCTCGGATTGGATTCCGTGAGCTGGGCCGTGAAGCGGACGAGCTGCTGCTTCCATTCCTCCAGCGTCAGCAGAGCGATGGAAATGCGCTGTTCCGTATTCGACTCGTGGGGCTGCTGGTGTACAGTCCATACTCCCGCTTGATCTGGCAAAATGTACAGGACGTCGGCTGCTTGAGGAGGTCCGCTGTTGTCCTGCACGATATAGCTGATCCGATGCAGCAGCCGGTCGTTAGCCAAGTAATCGCGGTACCAGTGTATGAGCAGATCCTTCTGGGAGGAGGGGATATCCCAGGTCAGGATATCGGTGGACTGGTCCCAATCCTCATCCGTCAATTTATTCCACAGTACGGGAGATAACAGTGTCGAACGATCATGCCGGACGAGAATTTCAGACCCGGCGCTGCTTAGCCGGAAAAAGGCTGTAAACCGATCGATCCAGTCCACAGGGGACGTCCAGCCGAGGAAATGAACCGCATTTTTTTTGGACAAGTGATATATGTGCTTTCCCTGTGATACGTGAACCATCAGGGTCTCCTCGTCCTCATTTTCCATAATCCCCAGCAATTTATGCTTGCTTTGAATCAGATGGCGAAGCATTTGCTCGATGTCTGGCATTAGTACATCCTTGTCCGCAGGATCATTTACAGGAAGAATAAAGCCCTTCGATATCAGACTGTGTCTGGCAGCCACAAACAGCAGTCTTTTCTGGCCCCCGGACATATTACCGTAGAAAGACTGCAGCAGATGCTCCGTTTGCTCATCTGCATCAAGCAGTGAAAAGGCCAAGGCAAGCTCTTCCAAAGAAAAAACGGATAAAGTATGATTCATGCAAAACTCCTTTAACTGTATACTGATGTATATAGATAGATTGTACACAATAGAGAGCTGTTTTCACATCTTGTTCAGGCTTATTGACGAAAAAATTCGGTTAACCCGTGCTGCTTGCTTCCTTCGCATGCCGGTATAAGTCTGCATAGTACCCGTTCAGGGCCATCAAAGTCTCATGCGTGCCCTGCTCAACAATCTGTCCGTCCTTCATGGCGATAATGCGGTCGGCATGCATCACCGTAGACAGGCGGTGGGCGATTACGATGGTGGTGCGTCCGGCGGAGACGGATTGCAGAGCCTGCTGTACCAGTTGCTCGGTGTGCGAATCCAGATTAGCTGTTGCCTCGTCCAGAATGAGAATTTTGGGTGCAAATACGACGATCCGGGCAAAAGATATAAGCTGCCTTTCCCCGGCGGATAGCCCGCTCCCGCGTTCGGACAGCAGGGTATCATAACCTGCCGAGAGACGCTCGATCATCGTATGGGCGCCGACGAAGCGGCAGGCCTCGATGACCCGTTCGCGGGAAATATCCTGCCGGAACAGCCTCACATTGTCGATGATGGAGCCGGAGAACAGGAATGGCTCTTGCTGGATTAAGCCGACAATGCGGTGCAGAATCTCCTGCGGAATGCTGCGGATATCGCGGTCGTCAACCCGAATGCAACCCTCAGTCACATCATAAAATCGGTTGAGCAGGCTGATCAGGGTGCTTTTACCGGCCCCTGTTGTGCCGACGACACCGAGCATTTGGCCAGGGGCGATATGGAGATTCAGATGGGTGATCACCGGCACATTCGGAATATAGCCGAAGCTGACATGTTCAAAATCGATTTGTCCCTTCACATCCTCTGGCTGCAGAGCGGCGGTGTTCTCCGGCCGGGGGTCGCGGACATCCGGCTCTGTCGATAAGATGCGCCAGATTCGTTCCATGGAAACTGTTGTGGATTGAAGCGTGTTCCACTGGGAGGTAATCTGGTTAATCGGCTGGAAGAACTGACGGATGTAGCTGATGAATGCATACAGTACGCCGAACTGGATGGTGTCATCCAGCACAGCTTTGCCGCCGAGCCAGACGATAAGCGCCAATGCAGTATTGCCGAGGATATCAAATGTTCTGTTAAATAGTACGTTAGAGCGGACCTGCCGGATGTTGGCGGCCAGATAATCCCGGTTCTGTTCATCAAAACGCCGGATTTGCTCCTTCTCCTGGCGGAAGGCCTGAATCAGGAACATGCCGGCCAGATTTTCGGCGGTGAAGGCGATCAGGCGGGACAGTCTGCTGCGGGCCTGCTGATAGGTTCTGCGCAGATAGGAGCGGAACGAAATGGCGATCACGCCGACAACGGGCAGAATCAGCACTGCGCACCAGGCAAGCATGGGGTCCAGCTTGAACATGAAATAGATAATGAGCACCAGCATCATACCGTCACGAATAATGCTTAGCAGCACCTGGGTGAAGAACTGGCTGATGGTTTCGGTGTCGCTGGAGACATTAGTGACCAGACTGCCGATGTGAAAGCGGTCGAAGAAGGACATGGATAAGCGGGAAATATGATTAAAGAGATCCTTGCGGATACGGGCAACCACACTTTGCCCCGCATATTGCAGCAGGTTGTTCTGTATATAAGTGAACGCAAGGCTAACGACTGCCAGTGCGAAATAAACAAGACTAATGCCGATAAGAAAGCCAGCATCGCTTCGTCCAGCCGCCAGATGATCATCAATGGCGATTTTTACGAGATACGGCTGCAGCAGGTCGGCGGAAATACCCAACAGCGAGCATAATGTAATGGCTGCGAAGGTCCAGGCATGCGGGCGGGCGTATCTTAAAATGGCGCGGAATGCACTGGCACGTCTGGCTATTGGTTTGCCGGGTTCATGTTCTGTGGATACGTTACTGGTCTGCGGCATCCTGTAATCCCTCCTCCTGCAGTTTGTGCATGGCTGCGTAAATGCCTTGCCGCGCAAGCAGCTCGGGGTGTGTTCCCGATTCCGCCAATTGGCCTTCCTCAAGCACGATAATCTGGTCCGCATGCATGACTGCACTAATGCGGTGCGAGACGATCAGCGTTGTTTTTCCTTTGCGCATGCTGCGCAGACTGGCGAGAATACCCTTCTCGGTTACGGCGTCCACGGCGCTCATGCTGTCATCGAGAATGAGCAGCGATGAGTTCTTGATCAGCCCGCGTGCGAGGCTGGTGCGTTGTCTCTGCCCACCGGACAGCGTGACGCCACGTTCGCCGAGCCGGGTATCGAATCGGTCGGGGAAGCGGATGATGTTGTCATAAATCATCGCCTGTCTGGCCCCGTCCTCGATGAGGAGCATCGGTGCTGCACGGTCGCTAAACGCAATGTTATCGCGGATGGTCGTGCTGAACAGAAAGCCGTCCTGAGGCACGTAGGCAATGGTGGAGCGCAGGCTGTCCAGCGAGTACGTATGGATGTCCCTGCCATTGATGCACATGCTTCCTTCAGGAGGGTCATATATACGGAGCAGCAGATGTATCAGCGTGCTCTTGCCGCTGCCGGTCTTGCCGACAATGCCCAGCGTCTGCCCTTCCCGGATGGACAGGTTCAGGTTCTTCAAGGCAGGCAGGCTGCTTCCGGGATAGGTGAAGGTCAGACCGCTTAACATGATATCGTGAACGGCTTCGAGCCTGGCAGGCTTTTCACTGTCGCGGACGTCGGGAACCTCCGCCATCAGCCTATTTACTCTTTCCAGAGAGGCTCCCGAGCGCTGCATCATGTTAATGACGTTGCCGATCTGCTGAAGCGGCCCTCCTATAATGCGCAAATAGAGGGTGAGGGCCACGAAGCTGCCGAGCGTAAGGCTGCCGTTCATGACCATGAAACCGCCGCTAAGAAGTGAAATGACGAGCGAGATGGAGCCCAGAAAAGGCAATAATGATTGAAACAGAGAGGACAAACGGACAAGCTTCAACTGTTTCTCTGTAATGCCGTCAACCGTGGCCCCGTATCGTGCGCGCGCAATTTCTTCGACGGCGAACGTTTTGGAGATTCGGATTCCGTTAAGCTGTTCCTCGGCCGCTTCGGTCATGGCCGCAATGGACTCCTGCACACGTCTGGAGCGTTCACGAATGCGCGGGCCGAAATAAACGACGAGAAAAGGGATCAGCAGCAGCGGTCCTGCGCTGACACAGATCAGCAGAGGGGGAATACCGCTAATCAGCATCATAACGATACAGGAGAGCAGCAGAAAAACGGCATTCGTCGTTTGGGTAATCCCGTTAGAAATGGCTTCCCGAACATAGGTCACGTCATTCAGGACATAGCTGAGCAGCTTGCCGTTCCCTTGCTTGGCATAATACTGTACCCCAAGCTCGGAAAATTTGCCGAATAATTTGTCACGAGTGAAAAACTCAAAACGTCTGCCCAGCTTCATAACGGTATACTGTCCAAGCGCGAACAAAGCATTGTAGGTTACGGCTACAGCCAGCACAAGCAGACTGTAGCGGATCACATCCTGCATCGTCAGCAGCCCCTGCTGGAGACGATCGGTAAAGTGTCCAAGCAGCAGCGGAAGCAGCGCCTGGTCGATATTGGAGGCGATGATGAGCAGAACGGCGATCGTGTATGCTGCCCAATGCTTTTTGACATAATCCTTGAGAAGTTCCTTATCATTCAATGGGATCGCTCCTTTCGGACGGGTGAACCGTCAGGCAAGAAAAGGGCAGGCGCTCCTTCTGACGCGCCGTGCCCTTTCAAGCGATGATTTTTCGTTCTGTATACCATTACATATTCTTGCGAAAAAGACCGAACTTGTCAACGCTTGCGTGTATCCTTTACCATGTTATGAACGTATAGACTAGAATAGATTATTTACTCCGAAAGAGGGATTGAACATATGGGACAGCAGAGCGGTGTGCCGGAGAGCAGGGAATATCTGCGGGATGAAATCAGGAAGATCGAGCAGTGGGAGAAGGAGCAGAAGGATGTATTCTTTTGGGAAAAAATCGGCCGTATTCCCTTCATGCTGCTGGATAAAATTACACCCAAGGTGATCAAGGACAAAATTGGCACAGCCTTGAACGAGCTCGGCGGCTTCGTGCAGAGTGGCGGCCAGTATCTTGTGAAGGAGAGCACGGTTCTTAAACGGCTGCAGAAGGCAGCCGGGGAGGAAGAATCACTGACGCTGGCGCAGGTCTCTACGCTTCCGGTAGCTGTCATGGACCAGACTGCGGATGATCTGGCTGCCGGGCGGATCACCTTGGCTACAGCCCAGGGAGCAACAACGGGGTTTGGAGGCTTTTTTACACTGGCAGCGGATATTCCGCTTGTGCTCGGATTGTCGCTTAAGGTGCTGCAGGAGATGGCCATATGTTACGGCTTTGATCCGAAAGACAAACGCGAGCGTGTGTTTATTATTAAATGTCTTCAGTTTGCTTCTTCCGACATTGTCGGCAAGAAGGCAGTGCTGGAGGAACTGGCCAGATATGACGCGCCACGGGATGGCGAGGATCAGGTGGCTGCGCAAATTCAGGGCTGGCGCGAGGTCCTGAACACCTACAGGGATAATTTCGGTTGGAAAAAGCTATTTCAGCTCGTGCCTGTGGCCGGAATGCTGTTCGGTTCGCTGATTAACCGCAGCGCTATCGGTGATGTGGCGGAGGCAGGCAAGATGTTGTATAAAAAGCGGCGCATTCTGCAGAGGCTTGCTGAGGAGGAGGGCGCAGCCGCTGACTCAAATTAGCACAAAGGCAAAGAACAGCGGAAAAATCACCCTGTCCTTTGCCTTTTTTGTACAAGCAGGAACGCGTAAGGCCCCTGCGATTTCTTATGCTTTTCTTACGAGGAGTATGCACGCAGCAGCGGAGGGGACGAAGCAATTCCGGAAAAGCGAAGCGTTCGCCTTTGACACGAAGGGTCAACAGCGATTGTAGGAATGCTTCGTTCCCGGAGCGGACTCTGAAACACGTAGAGGAACGCTCCAGGAAACGGTGTGTGCTTATACTTCCGCTCCGTTTTCTTCGGCCCAGCGGTTCAATTGCTTGTCAGAAGGCAGCAGGAAGCTTAACACACCGAGCAGCGGCAGGAATCCGCACAGCACCATCACTTTTTCAATCCCCACCTTGTCGATCCAGTTTCCGAGCACGAGTGCGCCGACACCTCCAAGGCCGAAGGCGAGACCCGTAATCAGGCCGGAAATGGTGCCGATTCTGCCCGGAATCAGCATTTGGGCATATACCACCGTCACGGAGAAGCTTGACAGCATGATGAAGCCGATCAGCGCCAGCAGTACGCCGGTCCAGAACAGATTGGCATACGGCAGCAGCAGCGCCAGTGGAGCGGAGAGCGCCATCGACAGAAAAATCATGTTCCGTTTGCCGAAGCGGTCTGCCAGGGGACCTCCGAAGAAAGTACCCAGCGCACCTGCGCCGAGAAATAGGAAGATGTAGACCATGGCCGTCTCCAGTGGTAAATTGAACACCTGAATCAAATAAAAGGAATAGTAGCTTCCGATCGAAGCATTATACCATGAGCGGACAAACACAAGAACAATGAGCACCACGAGGGCGAATATAATACGGTTCTTGACGTCCGGTTTGAGTCGGCGTGCCTTCGTTGTCTTGCGTTGGTACAGCTCCGTTCGCAGCATCTGTCCGTACCAGCGGGCGATGAAGACCTGTACCAGGATGCCAGCGCCTGCGACCACTGTGAACCAGATGGCTCCGAATTGGCCCAAGGGGACGAACACAAGGCTCGTCAGCAGCGGGGCCAGCGACTGGCCGGCATTGCCGCCTACCTGAAAGATGGACTGAGCGAGTCCCCGCCGGGAGCCGGCAGCCATATGGGAGACACGCGAGCCTTCCGGGTGAAATGCGGCGGAGCCTAGTCCAACGAAGACGACTGCGAGCAGAACTGCTGCATAATCCTGCGCCAAGGCGAGAAGCAGCATTCCCGTGAGGGTAAAGCCCATGCCAATAGGCAGCAGGGAAGGAGTGGGCCTTCTGTCTGAGAACATGCCGACAACGGGTTGCATGATGGATGCCGTAAAGTTAATGGCGAAGGAAATCCACCCGAGCTGGGTGTAGGTGAGCTGCATCGAATCCATCAGGATCGGAAAGATCGCCGGGATGACCGACTGAATGGTATCGTTGAACAGGTGCACAAGGCTAATGGCAAGCAGAACAGCGAATACCGTCGCCTTCGGCTCCTGGCCGGGAATGGGCAGCGGACGGCCAGAGGCGCTTTTCGCAGCGTTTTTTATGGACATGATTACCTCCGTTTGTAACAGCAGCAAGAGTAGTGCTGATATGTATTTTTTAAAATATAACGCAGTCATGTCATCCCGGCAACCCTTATAAAGTGAGGAATCGCAGGAAGCTCCTTTGGACTAGAAGTTCTGTTGGTTGTTTGAGGGGAGAAACAGGCACGGAGCGTCTCGGAACAGGAAAAGGGGAGCTCCAGGTCAAAGAACCTTTGGAATCTCCCCTGCTGATTAGCGGTTGTCCACTTTTTCCGGATACAGATCGTGGTTGAACAGCCGTTGCTGCGCCATTTCCTCGTACTTGGTACCGGGACGCCCGTAGTTGCAGTACGGATCGATGGAAATGCCGCCACGCGGCGTGAATTTTCCCCATACCTCAATATAGCGGGGGTCCATCAGCTTAATCAGGTCGTTCATCATAATATTAACGCAGTCCTCGTGAAAGTCTCCGTGGTTGCGGAAGCTGAACAGGTACAGCTTCAGAGATTTGCTTTCCACCATCTTAATATCCGGAATATAGCTAATATAGATGGTCGCAAAATCCGGCTGGCCGGTAATCGGGCACAGACTTGTAAATTCGGGACAGTTAAATTTCACAAAATAATCGCGGTAAGGATGCTTGTTGTCGAAGCTTTCCAGGATGTCAGGATCGTATTCGAACTTGTATGTGGTCCCCTGATTGCCCAGGAGCGTAATGTCCTGCATTTCCTCTCGTTCTCTGCCTGCCATATTAAATCTCCTTTAATAACAAAATGATATATATTGACGCTAAACTCCTCTTTTATTGCCCCAGACCAAGGTGTGAAGCTGCGGAAGCACACGAACGTCATTCAGTCGGTGGTCTTCCATGACAAGGTTAATCAGCCATTCATAACGGGCCAGCAGTGAGGCTGCCTGGCCTGCCGTATCGAGTGAATGTACATCAGGATTGCCCGTTTGCAGATAAAATTCCTGATCAGGATAACGCTGATGAAGCGAGCGGGCATAATCCAGATCGGCTTCGTCGAAAATAACGACCTTCAGGCTGACGGCATAGGCCTGCGAGCGACCGGAGAGACGGCGAATCATATCATCCAGCGCATCCCAATCAGTGCTCATGCCTGAGCTTGGCGGCTTTGGGGAAATCGTGACTTCATCGATGTCCAGTAGCCAATTCTGCCAACGTGAACCTTGCGTCTCTACGGCGGTCGTTACTCCTTTGCCGCGCAGCAGCTCTATCAGCGAGGCAAGCTGGGGCAGAAGCGCCGGATTGCCGCCGGAAAGGGTAACATGTGAGAAGCGCTCGCCGCCAAGACTGTACAGCTCCTGCCAGATCTCTTCCGCGCTCAGGCGGCGAATCTGGTCTTTCGCGCTGCCATCCCAGGTGAAGGCGGAGTCGCACCAGGAACACCGATAATCGCAGCCCGCGGTGCGGACGAACATCGTTTTACGTCCGATCACCATACCTTCGCCCTGCACGGTGGGACCGAAAATTTCCAGAACGGGGATGGCCGCAGCGGTTTGGGGTGCAAGGCTACTCATCCAGCATCCACTCCCGTCTGGCTTCCGCGTAGCTGGTCGGCGTCTCATACAGCCGGACGAATTCGGTACGCCCACCTCGTATGCGCTCGCTGTATTCGGGAGAAGACAGGGCGGTATCCATCCGCTCGAACAGCCATACAACCATATTTTCCGCCGTTGTGTTCATCGGAGGCAGCGCTTCGTTTAAATATTGGTGGTCAAGATAAATTTCGATCCGTTCCTTCCAGATGCTTTTAAGGTCTGCGAAGTCCATCGTCAATCCCGTGTCGCCCGTATACCCGCTTACTCCGAACACAACCTTGTAGGTATGACCATGCAGGTTTTTGCATTTTCCTTCATAACAGTGCAGGTGGTGGGCCGCATCAAAAGTGAATTCTTTGCTGACCATGACGCGTTTATGGTGATAACGGAGCTGTTCTTGCTGGATGTCCTCACCTATCTTTTGCAGCTTGTCGACAATGCGGAAGGTGCCGGGCTCATGCATGAGTATGGTCTCCCTCGCCGTAAGCTGCCCGTTCGTTCAGATACTGCTCCAGACCGGCTCTGCGCAGCTTGCATGCAGGACATTCTCCGCAGCCATCCCCTTGAATTCCGTTATAACAGGTGAGCGTGCGGGACCGGACAAAATCAAAGGCCCCCAGTTCATCAGCCATGCGCCACGTTTCGGCCTTGTTCAGCCACATTAGCGGGGTATGAAGGACAAACTGGTAGTCCATCGATAAATTCAGCGTCACATTCAGCGATTTGATGAAAATGTCCCGACAATCGGGATAACCGCTGAAATCGGTCTCGCAGACACCCGTAATCAAATGACGAGCGCCCTTCTGCTTGGCCAGGATGGCGGCGAAGCTGAGGAATAACAGATTGCGTCCATCCACAAATGTACTTGGCAGCGCTCCATCTTCCTGAGTAATCCCGATATCGGTCCGCGTCAGCGCATTCGGAGCAAGCTGGTTCAGCAGGCTCATATCCAGTACGGTCTGAGGAACATTCAAATCGCGGGCTATACCGGCCGCTACCTCAATTTCCAGCTTGTGGCGCTGGCCGTAGTCAAACGTAACGGTTTCCACTTCGGCAAATTGCTCTTTTGCCCAAAACAGACAAGTCGTGCTGTCCTGACCACCGCTGAAAACAACAACAGCTTTTTCATTTTTAAGCATATAAAAACCTCTCCATCTTCTTGAATTTGTGCAGAGCCGCCGGCTCCGCCTCGGGAAGAAAGAGAGTTCTTGAACTAACACCAACAAAAAACAGGCCTTGCCGGCATGACGCATCATCCGGGACAAAGCAATCTTAGTTTTTTATAGAGGGAGTTCGCGAACCTCTCCCATGCAGCAGCATGGATTCTCTTCAATTCTGGTTCTAAAGGGCACAGGGGCTATTATATCATGAACGCACTATTTGTTGAACAAACGCTTTTGTAAAAGATGCAGTCCTATTTGATGAAAACTCCGCCGAACGGAAGCGCCTCCCGCAGAAAACGTTTGATCACACTCTCGTCGTCCAGGTCCTGCGCCAACCGCCGGTTGTATTCACCTGCCTGAAACAGCACGGTGCCACGACCGGTCATTTTAAAATGATAGTTCATATGCTGGCTGGCCAGATTGTTGCCGTAGACGGTCAGCTCCAGAGATGCACTCTCGGGATAAGCGATTACGCTGCGCGCATCGATATAAATCGGCTCGGTAGGGTGCAGAGCCTCCTGGCAGACCACGCCCTGTGTCAATAAACCGATTTGCCCGCTTCCTTCGAATTTGATTTTTACGGCATCGCGGGTGAATAACATGTTTTTCATGCTTAGTACCTTTGCCCGCATGCGAATCCCGCTGGTATAACAAAAGAGATGCTTGAAATCATACAGCAGGTCGCTTCCGTCTGCCAGAGTGACCATTTTAAGGCTGAAGCCGGGAGGGAGTGCTGCAGTGAAACGGCATGGTCCCGCGAAGTCGCCTTGTATCAGCTTGCGCTTGCGATAAATTCCCTTGATATTCATCAGTTTGTCGGAACGGCCGCTGCTTGGGCCGCGATAAGCAATAATCTGCTGTGGATGCAGGACATGAACGACCTCCTGTTCCTCCAGTGTAAAGGTCACTGCATTGCCTGAGGAGCCGCCGTGCTGGTGCTCACCATCCGTAAATTTCATGATCTGCACATCCTTCCGTGCTGTTATAGTCGATCAGACCTCCGCTTCATTAAATATCGCATCAGCCTGATCAACACAAAATAGCCGATCAGCAGTCCAAGTGAAGTCCAGAATATGATTTTATTCCGGTGCAGAGCCGCCGCCCGCCGCTGCTGCTGCCTCGTTAATTCAGTTACCGTTTCAGTCAGCTTGCGGTTTTGCTCCAGGAGTTGGGCGTTCTGCTCCTGATAAGACTTTAGATTTTCCTGGGCCTGCTGTAACTGTTCCTGGGTCTGCTGGTAGCTTTCATGTAGTTGATTTACTTCTTCAGGCAGATTCGAATAGCGTTCCCATCCTTCTAGAATATCGTTCCAATTCGTAGCCTGCACACTGTCCGGAAAGGAGAGCTGGACACTAGCCAACAGAGCCGCTGCAAGGACGAATGGCGCAAGCCTGCACTTGACGGAGATTTTCATCCAGATCCCCCCTGTATACGTTTGTTGAATCATGAGTTAACTTCAAAAAATGATCTCGTAACGGTTTAAGTGTACCTTAAACTGGGTATATGAAGAAAGTGGCGTTACATGTCATCTGTTTTGGTGAGCCTTCTCATCCCGAGGGTCTCGATTACACATTGAAGCATAAGGAGAAAAGACAATGAATGATACAGAGAAAGGATTCAAAACGATTATGATTACAGTGAATGGAAAACCGATAAATAAAGAGCTTGTTATCGACAGCGTGACGTACGCACCGATTCAGAAGAAAGCAGTAACAAGGGACAATTGAGTTGTTCGTCCTCCTCAATACGGCCCCTTTTTTTGCGATTATAGAATGTATAATTTTTCAGCGAGGCTGAATAATTCTATAATCGCAAGGAAAACTACCGCAGAAGCGGTCTATCCTCTCTGAATGTTATGACGATAGGCGTTTTCCTTATAAAAAAGCAGTCCGCGTATGCGGGCTGCTTTTTTTCGTTATTATGCACTTTTTTTCGTAAATCCTTAGATGTTTTTACATAATTGTCTACTTTTCGATTAAAAAACTGGTGTTTTTTTCATGAAACATATGTTCCCTGACAATATAATGTCGAGGTCCCCTGATAACGTAAGAGATGATTTACAGATTGGGGGGACAATGGAAATGAATTCTACTATCAACGTGAATTACACATGGGAAAAAGAGGCCGTTTTGGCGAACGGTGCTGATCAAGGACACTTGCTTGTAGAATGGAGTTGCGGAACGATTTCCAGAAGAAAAGTGGCTGTTAAGCCCAAGCTGATCGGGTTTGATCTGCAGTTGCGTATTATACCGGAGAGTGGAGTAAAGGTGATACATAAAAACGGCCCCAGAATCAATACGAGAAAGACTGATTATGAGCAAGAAACCGTGCTCTATTGTGGTCACATGTTTAACGGCCAGCAGAAGCACGCCATTTTTATGTTTTCCTTTGACAAGCATGTAAGCGGAAAACAGCCCGTCGCGACCATGGAATGGAGTTGGCATAAACCCTTGGCGGAGAAGCGTACGGTGATCCGTTCAGAACGCATCTATATCCAGTTTACCTATCATCTGGGCCTTCTTCAGCTTCCCGCAGATCCGAGAGTGGAGAAATTTGTGAAATTAGACGAGTCGTCATTTATATTAAAGAAAGCTCTGCGCGCTTACGAAAAAGGTAAACGTGATGAAGGGAGCTGGAAGCTGCGCAGACATGCCGATGAGCTTCTTTTGATGGCCGCCAGAACGGATGATTTGGAGTATCTGCAGGAAGCCGAAATGTTCTTAGGGTTACAGCAGCAATGGGATAAAACCTACAGAACGGAATTTTGCTATAGTTCTTGAGTCATTGTTTTGGTGTAAAATTTTGGTCGAAAAAGGCAATAGAAATGCCGCTACAGTTGTAGAAAAACTACATAATGATTGTTTGAAAGGAGGGGCTCTATTGACCGACCGACTCATTCGACTAATGCGGATTATCACGATTGTACAGGCTAATCCGGGTATACTCGCAAGAGAACTTGCCGAACGATGTGAGACATCCGAACGTACCATATATCGGGATATGGAGGCACTGAGCGCGATGCATATTCCGATTACGAATCTAGGACATGGCAAGGGCTACGCCTTTATCAGCAATTTTGCCTTGTATCCCCTGAATTGGACGGAAGAAGAGGCGGCTGCCTTCTCGATGCTGTCTGTCGTGATGGACAAGGTTAAACCGTTGCTTCCTTCGGCCTTTGAACGGGCTTATGAGAAAGTTATGGCTTCTACTCAGAAGAAAAAGATCGAACAGGCCAATATTGCCCAGCAGGTATCGAACATCATCCATCTGGGGAGACGGACGGACTGGGAAGAACAGCCATATTATTTAATGCCGATTATATTGGCAAGCCTTTCGCAGCACACGATAGAAGCAGAGTATCATCCCGTTTCTCACGAGGAAGAGGTCACTGTGCTGCGAATTGATCCATACTGCCTTATTCCACAGGAACGGCGTTTTTATATGCTTGGTTACTGCCATTATCGATCAGCCGTCCGAACGTTCCGCATCAGCCGCTTCCGTAATGTCCGAGTCCTTCCCCGTACCTTCTCTAAAGATAAAATGGAAATAGAGGCCTTTTTCAGACATACGTGGGGGATGAAGGGGGGGGATAACACAACACGCTTTGTGGTCCGTTTCTCATCTGAATGGGCAGATATCGTTCGGGCTGAAGAATTGTTCGTAAAACCGGAAATTCAGCAAATGTCGGACGGAAGCCTGCTTTTCGAAGTCGTAGTTAATAATGAAAACGAATTTTTAACCTGGCTGAAAAAGTTTGGACCTGGCGCTGAAATTCTTCACCCCACGGCTCAACGCAAGCAATTTGCCGATATGCTGGCTGACTGGAGCCGAATGTATCTTCAACCGGAACACGGAACATAGACAGCACAAAGCAAAACTCCGGTGATGAAAGCCGAAGGGTGAGCGCATGGTTTATTTTTTGAACAAATCAGCCAGATTGCCGAATGGATTATAGGGCTCGCTATCGTCCTCATCGTTACTGGAGTACACCAGCTTGGATCCTGAGCCTTCATCTTCGGTGGCGCTGTTCGTCTCCATCACAAGTCTGTCAAAATAGCGCATAAATACCTGCGCGGTGTTTAACGCGTCATCCAGAGCGCTATGCTGGCGGCCATCAAATTCAATCTGACACAATTCCAGCACCTGGGCAAGACTGAGCTGACGGTATTTTCCCTGCTCGCTTAAAAGCCGGGAAATCTGCTTCTGGATATCATTTGTATTCACGATCCAGGACAGATCAACATGATGTGTGCGGCAGTGTGAAACCAGCTTCATTCGGTCATCCGGTCCCCAGGCGCATAAGCTGTAGGCAGGATCGGTACCCAGCCATTCGCTAAACTTCTTTATTGCTGCAGGAAAAAGGGGAGCGGCATCGATATCTTTCTGTGTAATACCGGTAAAACGCACGGTTTCTGCGGTAAGCACGGGTCTATTGGAGGGGCGGACGTAAGTATGGAAGGTATCTGTAATCTCCAGTCCTGCCCCTCGCTTTTCTATTTTAACTGCGCCTATATCTATGATCTCAGATGAGTAACGGGTGTCACGGCTGACTGTAAACTCCAGGTCGTATATAATGTAGACCATTTAAATTACTCCTTTTGCATGTATTCTTTATATCTTACCTGTAAATGAACCATATGTCAGCCTAAGCGGACAGAGTTAACCGTAAGAAAAATGTTTTATCGACGTTGAAAACTGATTCATTCGATAATCTTAAAAAAGAGAGTGGAGCGCATGCAGTCAAGCGTGCTCCACTCTCTTATGTTTTTAGTGCTCTAAAAAGCGAGATTAGGCAGGGAGTTTAATTTTTTGACCTGGATAAATCCAGTGCGCGTTTTTAATTTTATTCAGCTTTTGCAGCTCCTGCCAGGTTGTTCCGTGTTTCTTGGAGATAGAATACAGCGTATCACCGGCTTTTATTACATATACTTTGCCGGCTGCTGCCTCTGGAGCTTGTGGTGTGCTTGGCTTAGGCGCAGGCACTGGTGCAGGCTCTTGTACCTCGGGTACAGGAGTTGGTTCTGGTGCAGGTGCTGGTTCCGGAACAGGGGTTGGTTCAACAGGAGCAGGTACAGGCTCAGCGCCCGTATTGCTGCCTCCGGCAGCTTCAGTGATGCGTCCGTCTGTCTGTACATTGACAGCGCCAAGCTCCTGCATATAGCTGATCAGCGCCTCATCCAGCGAACCGAACATGCCTGCTTGCGGGTATTTTGTAAACACGGTGTATTGGTCGCCGCCTACGGCTGTAAAGTCATTGGTGGCCAGTGTATAGGTTGCCGCCGGATCGTATGCTTTGCCGCCGATCATCAACGAAGTGACACGGCTGCCTGCAGCCGCAGACGTATCAATCTGGAACGTCATGCCGGACACCTGCGGAAATCCGCCGCTTGGTTCCGGGTAGGCAGCTACACCGTTCTCAAGCGCAGCTTTGATATCCGCACCGGTTACTTCGAGGGTGACTACTTGGTTGCCAAAAGGAAGCACGGAAATGACCTGGCCTTTGGTAACGTCACCGGCAGGAATGGAGGTACGGATGCCGCCGCCATTCGTCAAAGCCACATCGGCACCGCTCACATCCCGGATTGCATCGGCAACCAGATCACCCAGGTTGGTCTCACCAGCACGCACGTTTTCACGTTCCCCGTTCAGGTTAACCGCACTGTTGGCGACCTTCTCCTCCAGAATCGGCTTTTGTTCAGCCTGGATGGACTTCACCAGAGCGTCTACTTCAGCATCAGGCTGGATATCTGCGGCTTCCTTGGCGTCCACCAGCGTTGCTTTTTTGCTGACCACGTCGTTATTTTCATCAAGATAGAGGTCAACCACGCCGAGGAACTTGGAATATTCTCCAGTGCTTGCAATCAGTGTACCGTTGCCGCCAACCAGTCCATCCTGCAGTACAGTATGGCTGTGACCGTCGATGAAGACGTCGATGCCCGGCACTTCCTGGGCAACTTTCAGGCTGGTATCCACACTGGACTTATCCTGCCCAACATGACCCACGGCAACAACTACGTCAACCTGATCCTTGATCTCGTTCACAATCGCCTGTGTTTCTTCTGCAGGGTTGGCAAAATCGATACCTTCCACATTTTTAGGGTTGGTTTTGTATGCTGTTTCCGGTGTTGTAAGGCCAATGATGCCGATTTTTACACCGTCTACTTCTTTAATGACATAAGGTTTGAACAAGCTGTTGCCATCCGCTTGCTTCACATTGGCGCTAATCAGCGGAAATTTCATTTCACCGGACAGCTTGACGAGCTGTTGCCAGCCGTAGTTAAATTCATGGTTGCCTGGTGCCATGGCGTCGTAGCCCATCTCGTTCATGACTTTCACAACACTTTCACCGTTGACAAGTGTAGCGAAGGTAGTGCCATGAACGGAGTCACCAGCATCGAGAAGGAGCGTATCCGGATTCTCCCCGCGATACTTGTCAATGATACCGGCCAGCTTGGCGTAACCCATTTCTTCCTTGTTCTCGACGGCATGGGAATGCACGTCATTGGTATGTAAAAGAGTAATGTGCTTGCTGCCTTCAGGAGCAGCGGCCCCACTAGTGGTCACCGGAGCTGCGGAGACAGCGGCCCCGAAGCTGCCGAACAATACGCTGGCGCTCAGCACGGCGGAAGAAAGCTTTTTCCATTGATTCATTGAATTCATCATCCTCCTACAACATATAAATGCAAATCTATCATAGCTGTTATTTTATCAGAGAATTGTAAAGAAATCCTGTGTTTTGCGTAAAAATAGATGCCATGGAACTGACAAAGTACCAAATTGCTCTTAGGAATTATTGAAAGAGTTTGGCGTAACCGGCTTTCTTCAATCTATATCCGTAAACCCGGCATAGCCGAATTTCTGCTCCGTAGGTGATATCCAGAACTTCGATGCTTCCCTGGGCAGGCCGATGCGCGGGAGATAGACGTCCAGCGGCTCTCCGGGGAGCAGAGGCTGGCCTTCACTCAGCAGCAGCACTGCAAACTGGTTGGCCTGCCGTTCCCATTTTCCGGGTTGAAAATAGGAGTGCTCCTCCAGAAAAAACCGGCTGATCCCTTTATGAAGCCGGTCATGCCCAAGCTCATGGGCGCATACATAACGCTCCCACTCGGGTGTAAGGCCATTATGAAGCACAATAAAGCGACGCCGGAGCTTACGGAAGTAAAGCCCCTTCGTGGTCTTACCCAAATCTGTGTAGCGGATATGTATGCCGAGTGAGCGGGCGATATCAAATGGACAGTTGGTTCGGTATTTTTTAACCAGCTTCTGTATCATCTCATGCATTGTCTTCACCTGCTATCGGTTGATAAATGGACATTCGGCCTCATTTCTTCTTGGAGGCAGGGGGCTTGCGTTTGTTCATTTGCTTGGCTTCCCAGAACAGTCCTGTGAGCACATCCTTAATCCGCCTCTTGTCTTCCTCATCAAGTGGTATGCCGTCGAACATCAGCTCCCCATCTTCTTCAAGCATTTTCTTGAAGTCGCGGCGGTCTCTGGAGGTGGCCCAGGAAGGGGAAGCGGCTGTTGCCTCCTCGCTTGCGTCATTTTCCAGATACCCCGCCTGCTTCATGATCTCGGCGTAAGGCACCGATAGCGAATCGGCAATCTTACGGATCGTAGCGGGCTTCGGAATGCCCCGCAAGCCGTTCTCAATGCGTGATATTTGTGAATTGCTAATGCCTGCTGCTTCAGCCAGTTGATTAATGCTTACCTTTCTTTGTTCTCTCAATTGTTTCAGGTACTTACCGAATGAAGGGTTTTGCACGATGACGGACACTCCTTTAAACAGGATCCAAAGCACAGCGCTGGCGAGCTTACAAGCTAACCAGCCCATGTAATACTATAAATCCGTGATGCCAAAAGGTAAAGAAAAATGGTCATAATCATGCCAAAAGGTATAGAAAATGAAAGCTCGGACGTTTTTTTCTGGGCAAAACGGGCTAATATGCGATTTGGTTCATCCACCAGGAAGTGGTATATTGTGGTTAATATACGAACAAAAACACGAACAAAATATGAAAATTGTATGCAACGCATGAAGAATCGCTTATATGAAAAAACAGCAGAGATCCTTCACTGCACTTAAATCATTGCCAAAAGGCATAACAAAGGAGACTGGCTGATGAATACCTATTTGCCTGAATTGGACCGCCGCAAAACACAAGCTGCCATGGAGGCAGTGTTTGAAAAATACCGCATCTACAAAACGATCACGTTCATGGACCGTGAAGTGTCCGTTACGGCATCCTATACAGACAGGCCCCACGGTCCGACGAATCTGACCTCCGATCCGACTGCGCGCACAGCCGTGTATAATGTGGATGCGCCTGCGGCAAGAGCCGCTTATTGTGATATGGTGGATACGATCGTGAGCCGCCTGAATGAACGTGAACAACTGCTGATCAAGGAACGTTACCTGAAGCAGGACGATGTGTTCGACTATAAAATTTACAATCATGTATTTGATCCGCCGGTCAGCAAGGATACCTATATGAAAATCCGCTCCCGGGCCTTTTATAAAATGGCGCTGACTCTGGCCGACCTAGGGTGGCTGCAGCTCGACAGTTTAGGCAAGAAGGCAGCAGTAAAACAATAAGTAGAAAGAAGACAAAACCGGGTTGCTCTACAGGCTTGTCCGGTTTTTTCACGTCTGAATCCGGGTGGTATTATTATATCACAAAATACAGAACACGTGTTCTTATTTATTGGTCGATTGTTAGGGGACACGACGTGTCACGAATTACCATACGGAAACACAGTTCCTGATACCAGTAGTTGCGCCGCTCCTTTCTTCTGTACAGTCGTAGTTTGAAAGATATGAGTCTATACTGTCATATGATGATAATAAGCATATGAGAAAGGGTGATTTATTCATGAGAAAATGTAACTGGTTTGCATTTTTTTTAGTCTTATTGTTGTATATAATGCTGCTTTACTCGTTATATTCAAATGCGTATAACCAATGGTTAATCATTCCGCCGAACTACATAATTCTTATTTTTTCATTTATAGTCTTGATTTTGGCTATACTTGGTTTTCAAGATAAGTCAAGCTGGTTTGCGAAGCTAAGGAGCTGGTTATCAACCATACTTTCTTCAATATTGATCCTCAGTTTAATCATTGTGATGTCATTTACAGCTATGTTTTCTGGAGCAAAAGAATTGCTGACAACAGCACACTCGCCAGATGAAAAGTATACAATAAATTTCTATAGAACTGATGCAGGGGCTATGGGAACCTTCGGTATTTCAGGTGAATTAGAGGGTTCGCTCTGGTTCAAGAAGAAAATTTATTTTGAGCAAAGGGTGGATCAAGTTGATTTTGAATGGGAGAATAGCCACACCATTTTGATTAATAATCACAAATTGGATTTAATGAAGAGTGAGCCTTTAATTATACAATAGAAGGTTCTTAATTGTTGAAACTTGGTAGTGTGAATTAAAAGCCGATTTCCGCAGGGGCATTCCATGCAGAGGTCGGCTTTTTTTGATTTCCGAAAACAAGAATATATGTTCTACTTTTTTCCGTCAATTTCTATCGTTATTTCGGTCGGTATTCGTGCTTTTAAGCATCAGCACATACGTTCTGGTGGTGTAAGATTATAACATCGGGAATGAAGGCAAGGGACAACAACCGAACACCCACACGGTTATCGTGATCCGGCCCATGAGCCATTTTTTCAACTGCGGTTCGCTCTGCTTGCTTCATTTCCGTACCCGGTCTTAGCCGGGATTGAGATTGCAATATAAAAGAAAGGAGGGCTGTGTAATGAATCGGTCCAAGGCTGACATGCTGCATAGCGGACATAACGGATGAGAGAAGCGATGAAGCAGAAAATTGCAGAGCTTGTTCCAGAGCTGCAGGGCAGGATATTCAATATTCAGCCGCCGGAAGGACAGCAGGCCCCGTTTGTTGTGCTTGTACTGGGCGAAGAAATTTGGAAATCAGGCTGGGCCGGATACAGACAGGTTGTTCGGGTCCGATTACATGGCAGCGCGGACGATGCCCCTTTGCGGGACGAGCAGGCACGCAGACTGATTGACGGGTTGCACCGCATCCCGGTTCCGGTAAGCACGGCTGACGGAGCCTCCACGGTAATGTTCCACTATTTGGGCAGCCGTGAAGCAGAGAGCGCGGACAGTAACTCAGGCACAACTGTGCGGGCGCTCCGATTCGGTGTGTATGTACCTGAATCTCAAGACGACGCACTGCAGGAAGCAGAGGATGAATGGCTCGGGTCACTCGCCAACTGGACGAAGAATCAGTTGAATGAAAACTGGATGGTCTACCGTAACCAATGGCCGGCAGATCTTGGCAGTTATTCGATACTGTGGAGAATGACTGGTTATGAAACTCGGCTGCCCGGAGCTTCCATGTATGAAGTGAGGAAAAGCTTTTCAGGCCACGTCATCGCACCTGATCCGGCAAGCGAGCAAGGCAGCGCCATCCTGTTGGCCGAACGGCTCAGCGCACAAATTCAGATTCCGCTGAATGCCGCGCACAAGCGTTATCTGTCGGCCGTAGAGATCAGGGCTGATTTGGAGGCGGATGCGATCCTTGAAGGGCAGCTTCGTCTTACGCTGGCGCAGCGGCAGATCAGGCCAGTCCAGGAGGCTGCACTGATCCGCAGAGTGGAGATGCAACCTATTTTGAAATGAGGTATCCATATGGCAGCAAAAGAAACTACGGCAAAAGCCGTCCGTGAAGACAACGCTCCGCGTTACACACTGGATGAGCTGAAGGCGAAAGCAGAGCAACTGTTCTCTGTAAAGGAAGAAGTATTGGCAGGCGCGTTCTACGGAAGCGGACAAACGGTCTGCTCGGTGGAAGAAGCGAAAGCAAAAATTAATGAATTCATGAAAGCGAAGGTGGAGTAATATGGCAGGCGGAACATGGGAAAACACGAATAAACCGGTATTACCGGGTTTGTATATGAATTTTCAGGCGGCGGCCGCATCGGCGATTCAGGGCGGCTCGCGTGGTACGGTGGTCGTTCCCGTCAAGGCAAATTGGGGACCTGTGCGCGAATTTGTGGAAATTGGCAGTGAGACGGCTATCGGCCAGGTATTCTCTAACGGCACGGAGGACGGGGCAACCGCTTATCCGATCCTGTATTTGGCGCTGCTCGGCGGACCGAAGAAGCTGCTGGCCTACCGTTTGGCGGATGATACGGCTGCTGCGGCGTCGGTAAGCCTGAAAAATGCGGAGGATGCCGAAGTATTAAAGCTGACGGCCAAATATCCGGGCTCTCGCGGTAATAAGTTTGCCGTAACCGTGCAGCCATCCCTCGAAAATAGCGCGGCGAAGGAAATCCGTCTTTATGAGGGAACCAAGCTGCTGAAAACCTTTACGGCCGCGGATCATACGGCTGCTGCTGTAGCGGCGGCAGTCAACGAAGACGGCGAAAATGTATGGGTGACGGCGAAGGCTATGGATGAGGCAGCCGTTCCGGCTGATGTGACAAGTGTGCTGCTTGCAGGTGGTATCAGCGGCAGCAGCAAGCTGACCAATGCTGATTATATTGCCATGCAGGAAGCGCTGGAAGGCCAGGACTTCAATGTACTGGCGCTGGATTATGCGGCGGATATGGCTCTACTGCAAAGCTTTGCCGCCTGGATCAAACGCATTCGTGACCAAGGCAAAGGAGTGGTGGCTGTCTTTGGCGGTTCGCAGACGGACGATACGGCACCGAATGCGGCTGAGCTGGCTGCGGCAAGATCCCTTGCTCTGAATCATGAAGGCATCATTAACGTCGGCACTGGTGTGCGCCTGTCTGGCACGGATTACAGCTCCGCCCAGACTGCTGCGTATGTGGCCGGGCTGATCGCCGGGCAACGGTTGAATCAATCGACAACCTATGCGGTGACTCCGTTCGAGGATGTGACCCGCCGCTGGACCCGTCCGGAGCAGGAAAGTGCCATTAAAAACGGTGTGTTCATTCTTTTCCATGACGGACGCCAGGTGAAGGCGCTGCGTGGCATCAACAGCCTTGTCGTTCCGGCTGCAGGTCAAAACAACGCCTGGAAGAAAATCCGCTCCATCCGTGTCATGGATGCCATCAATGCGGATCTGCAGCGTGCGGCTGAAGAAACTTATATCGGCAAAGTGAACAACACAGAGGAAGGCCGACTTGCCCTGATCGGCGCGATCAAGGAATATCTGGCCCAGCTATCGCTGAGCAATGTTATCGAGCCTTCCGGCTACGATGTCATCCTGGACCCTGCTTATTATGGAGATTCCCCGGTCGTTACACCGGAGCCGGATCAGGTGTTCCTGCAGTGGAATGTGAAGCTGACCGACGTGATGGAACAGCTCTTTGGCACATTTTATGTTCAGTAATTAAATCCAGGGGAGCTGGAAGGCTCCCTCATTCAAACCTAAATTTTGATTATTTCGAGGAGGAAACAATATGTTGGATGCTTCAAGAGTTATTTTGGGAACGTATGGTCAGGCGTATATTGACGGGGTATGGCAGACCCATATCAACAAGCTGGAAGCCAGTGTGGAGATGGAAAAACGTGAGCTGAACCTGGTGGGCAACGACTGGAAGGTGCATAAAAACGGCATTAAAAAAGGCACTGGCACCATGAGTGGTTACAAGGTTACTTCGGACATGATTCAGCGCGGCTTCTCCAAATTCGACATTATCTCCAAGCTGGACGATCCCGAATCTTTCGGACATGAACGTGTTCGTTTGATCCGCTGCATGCCAGATAAGATTCAATTGGCGAACTGGACGGCTGGCGAGGAAGTGCAAGAGGAAACCACGTTTACGTTCGAGGGTTATGAGCTGCTGGATCCGATTGTTGCGGACTAATAGAACAGATTTTTTGGAAATTGCGCTACTTAATTCTTCATTAAAAGGAGACTGAATATGAGCTTGAATGAACATATGACGGAAGAACAAATTTTGGACAGCCTGTTTGAAGCGGCGGAGAAGCTGCCGGAAGAGACAGTGCAAATTCGCCGTCTGGATATGCAGATGGTGCTGCGCGGCCTGACCTCCAGCAAGGTGGACAGCATCCGTGAGCGCTGCACGATCCGCCGCACCGTGAAGGGGCAAGTGGACGAAAAGGTGGACACCGAAACGTTCAACGCCCTGCTGATTTCCGAGGCAACCGCTTCGTTGGAAGTGAAGGGATTGACGCTGAACGGCTGGGGCGATCCGCGCATCACAAGCCGATTGAAGCTGTCTGGTGGTGAGCAGGCGGTACGCCGTATGTTGCTGGCGGGAGAGCTGGATGCCGTAGGGGATAAGGTGCTGGAGCTGTCCGGCTTTGGCGTTGAGATCAGTGACCTAAAAAACTGATCGGCTCCGGGGGAATAACGACGATGCTGTATCACTTGTGGGTACGGCATCACCTCCGTCCCGGAGAGTTTTGGAGGCTTCCGCGCGGCGAGCGGCTGTTGCTGCAGGCTTTTGCGGAAGAGGAAATGAGCCGTCTGGCAGGCCAGGTGTAGCATTTTGTGAGGAGGTGAAAGAAATAGATGGCAAAAAATTTAAATTACCGCATCAATCTGGTCATTGAACCGAAAAACGTGATCAGGGCCAATCGTGAGCTGAGGGCGATGGAGCGGTATTTTGAGCGCATTCAGGGCCGTGTGCTGAAAATCGGTAGAACCCGTATGATGCCTGAAGTGGTGCTGAAGGATAATGCCTCAAAAGGGCTGGACCAGCTTTTGAATAAGCTGAATCGGGTTCGCTCGCAGATTCTCAATGCATCGGGAACCTTTAGTATGAAGGTTACGCAAAGCGGGGAGATGTCTGTAAAAGGATTGGGGCTACTGGCCTTAGAATTGGATGCAAACACTACCGCACTTACCGCTCTAACGGAAGTAATGAAACAGCCACCTTCCGGCACAGCAAGCACAGGAAGTACAGGAAGTACAGCCAGCCCAGGAAGCACAGCCAGTAATCCCAAAAAATGGTATGAGAAAGCAACTTCATTGTTTACTGATGTGAAGAACTTGGGGACAGGCCTACAAAGTGGTGCCTCAGCAGCAGATAACATTAAAAATTTCAGAGAAAAGTTTGTGGATGGTCCTGCTGGTGGACCACCACGCACTAAATTTCAAAAAATAGTAGGCGGAGTTACTGGTGTAGGAACAATTGCATCAAATATCGGTGATGCCGGTGCTAATATTGTGGGTACACTTGGAAAATGGGGAGATGCGGCTTCCGGTCTATTTAAGGGTCTATTGGGTAACAGCGAAAAGCTAATTGGTGGCCCTGCCGGAACAATACTCGACGCCGCTAGTATCGTAACGGCTGAATCAGGAAAAGAAAGGACACAAGCTATTGGCTCTACGGCAGGTGGAGTAGCAGGAGGTGCTATTGGAGGCGCCATCGGGACGATAATTTTGCCAGGGGTTGGGACAGCTGTTGGAGGTTTTGTAGGTAGCATGGTCGGTGATTTTATAGGAGGCAAAGCAGGAGGCCTAATAGCTGACTATGGCCCTGTGATCAAGGAAAAGGTGTCCAGCGCGGCTGGCTGGATTTCCGAAAAGGCATCTAATATTGGTCAAGGAATATGGAACGCTGGAAGTGCAGTCAAGGATTTTGTTGGAGGGAAAGTGAGAGGTTTAATAACTGACTATGGCCCTGCGGTTAAGGAAAAGGCGTCCAATATAGGTCAAGGAATTTGGAAAGCAGGAAGTGCAGTCAAGGATTTTGTTGGGGGGAAAGTTGGTGGTTTAATAACTGACTATAGCCCTGCGATTAAGGAAAAGGTATCCACTGCGGCTGGTTGGGTTTCCGAAAAGGCATCTAATATAGGTCAAGGAATAGGGAAAGCTGGAGGTGCAGTCAAGAATTTTATCGGTGAGAAAGTGGAAGGTTTAGTATCTAACTACGGCCCTGTAATCAAGGAAAAGGTGTCCGAGATCACCGGCTGGCTTTCAGATAAAACCTCCGACATCGGTAAAGGAGTCTCCAAATTCTTTTCATGGGGTAAAAAAGATGAACCGGCCAAGAAAGAAACACCGGCACAGCCAGCAGTGCCTCCAAAACCGGCTGTAGCTCCGGCGGTCGCCCCAGCAGTGTATCCTGCTGTTCCTCCAATGAATAGAGCCGCTATGCCTGTATCGCCTTATGCCTGGCCGCCTAATCTGTTGAATCCTGCAGCGGGTGTTAATCCAATGCTTTCAGCCGCCGCAGGAGCGAACTTAGCGGGTGCGGGGGTAAATCCGGCTGTTAAAGGCAAAGGTGCCCAAGCACCTCAGGTCGTTCAGATCAGCCCTGAGCAAATGACGACCTTGGGAACGTATCTGAAAGACTTCAAAACTGAGACAACCAATCAGATTAGCGTGAACTTCCCGGTGGGAGCCGTGCAGATGACGGTTCATGAGAACACGCTGGACATTGGTGCCATTGTAGCCCAGGTTGCCGCAAGACTGGATGCGGAGCTGCGGAAAGCCGGTCAGAACAGAAAACCTGCAGTGGTCTAAAAATAAGGCGGCCTGACAGAAGGGGAAAGGAGGCAGGCGATGGATTTTATTTTAAAGGATGGACAGGGAGTCTCGTTCAAGTTTCCCGTAAATCCCGAGGAAGTGAGCATTTCACGGCAAAAGGGATATGATACGGTGAATATTTTGAATTATGGCGAATTTGATTTTCCACAGGGGGAGAAGGTGAAGGAGATCACCTTCTCTTCTTTTTTTCCACAAGAGTACGACCCGTCCTATTGCAATTGTGAAGAGAATGAGCTACCCGATCCGATGGCGGCCATGAATACCTTGAACGCTTTTCTGATGTCACAGAAGCCGCTGCGCTTCATCATGACAGAGACGGCAATTAATGTGCCGGTGTTCGTGGCGTCGCATAATTCAACTTTTCGTGGCAATGAACAGGGGGATGTCTCGTTCGATATTTCGCTGCGAACCTGGCGTGATATGAAGATTGCGCAAAAGGCGGGTGTCAGCGGAAAACAGACTGCTGTCAACAAGAAGCAGCGTTCCGACCTGAAAGAGCAGAAGAAATCCTACACGGTGAAATCTGGAGATTCTCTTTCCAAGATCGCCAAGCTGGAGCTGGGAGACAGCTCCAAATGGCAGAGCATCTACACATTAAACAAAAAAATAATCGGCACCAACCCGAATGCGATCAAGCCGGGACAGAAGCTGGTGCTGCCATGAGCTATAAAGTGATTTTGCAGGATAAATATGATTTGTCTCCTCTGGTGGAGTCTATTAATTTGCGGGATTCTCTGGAACAGATTGCCTATCAGGGAACGGTCAACCTGACGGCTGTGCCAGACATGCCTGCATTAAATCCGGGGATGTCCATCCGTGTCAGCGGCATTCCTTACGGCAAGCAGAGTTATGTTCCACTGCTTCATCCGGCGGTCATCTGGGAAGTGGAAAGCTCCAATAGCGGAAATAAAAGAATTACTTTAACGCTGTATGACCGCACCGTTTATCTGGATAAATCAGAGGACGAATACATTTTTCCGGCCAAGCAGACAGCGACACAGCGTTTCAAAAAATATGCTGCGGACTGGGAATTGAAAATCACAGCCCTTCCGGATACGGTGGAGAAGCTTGGCAGGGCGGTGTACCGCACGCAGTCGCTGTATTCCATGATGTTTGCCGATTTGCGGGAAACCGCGAAAATGGGAGGAAAGCTGTATCATCCGCGCATGATTCCAACAGGACTGGAGCTTTATGAGGTTGGATCAAACGCAGATGTTTACATTCTTGAAAGGATCATGGAGACAACGCAGTCTAGAACGTTGGAAGGCGCAGCGACCAAGGTGAAGGTGCTGGCAACGACCGCCAGTGAAACAGGTAAGGAAGTGCCTTCCAAGATCCTTGCCGTTGCCGAAAAGGATACGGAACTGTACGGTACGCTGCAGGCCATTATCCAGGATGATGAGGTCAAGCCCGGTGCTGCCGCACAGAAGCTGGCGAAGAGCAGGCTGTCCGGCATCCGGCAGACCATTTCCGTTACCGCTCCGGATATTAACACAATCCGGGCGGGAGATGCGGTGATGTTCGGCTCAATGAAGCTGATCGTCATCTCCGTCAGCAGGGAACTGGGCAATCCGGGCAGCATGTCGCTTGAGCTTGGCACCTATGACGATGTGAAAAGGAGGTTTTACCTTGAATAAAGATCCGTATACGAATCTCGCCTCCGCGCTCCATTCCACATTCTCGAAGCAAACGAAACAGGCAGTCAGCGGCGTTGGCGCCGTGCTGGGCACCATTACGGCGACCGGATTGAAGCTGGATGACTTCAAGCATGAGCTGCAGGACTACATGATTGCCGAGCTGCCGGGCATGCTGGCTCTGCCGCGCTACATGGGAACCGGCACGACGGCCAAGCTGGAAGAGCCTTATTGGGATGACAAGCAGATCAACACATCCTTTTATATGGAAAAGACGGACATCGAGGATGTGCGGCTTGAGCTGAATCAGGGGTTAAAGCCTGGAGACCGCGTTCTGGCGGTAAGAGTGAACGGCGGCAACGATGTTGTCGTCGTATGCAGGGTGGTGAGCGCAGGTGCCTAGTTTATTTCCGGAAACGGGCGAAATGACCTGGACCGATGTGACCGAAACCGAGCTGCTGGAGGGAGTAACGCCGGTATTCGGCAGGAGCTGGCGTTTTGATTTTGATGCCGGTGAATTTATTACGACCCCTACTCGCAAAATCGCGGTGGCGGATGAAAAAGAAGCCTGGGTACAGTGGTGCGAGAAAGCGATCCGTACTCCCAGATACCGGCATGTGATCTACTCACGCGACTATGGCAGCGAGCTTGAGGAGTTAATCGGCAGCAGCTTTGGGCATGCGGTGCAGGAAAGCGAAATCCAGCGGATCGTGACCGAAACGCTGCTGGCAGATGCCCGCACAGAGGCTGTAGACCAGTTCACTTTTTCCTGGGAGGGTGAGGCATGCACCTTTACCTGCCGTATTCGTAACGTAAGAGATGAAACCGAGATAATAGAAAGCGTGGTGATCTAATGGCGGATTTACCGGAACTGCCGGAATATTTGCAGGAACAGACGGAAGATGGAATTATGCAGCGTATGCTGGACAAGGTGCCTTCGGATATTGATGCCTCTGAAGGCTCTTTTATTTGGGACGCGCAGGCTCCGGTTGCTTTTATGCTGTCCGAGGCAGCAATCTGGGCGCAGGAGCTGCTGCGCCGCGGATTTGCCAGCACGGCTGCCAGCGAAACAGAGGATTATCGTTCACCTGAGCTGGATTTGCGTGCAGCCGAGCACGGCATTACCCGGCGTGAAGCGGTGGCGGCGTCCGGGAGTGTTCTTTTTAAAGGAACCCCTGGCACGGTTGTGCCCGCCGGAACGGTTGTAGCCACCCCGGCGGATGATGTGTCCGGCGAGCAATCCATCGAGTTTTTGACAACGACGGCCGTCACTTTGGATGAGCAGGGGGTTGGGGAAGCGGCTATCCGGGCGGTAAACCCGGGCAGCAGTGGCAATGTCCCTCCACATGTGATCCAGATTGTTTCGTCAGGAGTCCGTGGTGTCATCTCGGTTACCAATCCTTTGGCGACCAGAAGCGGTACCGACGTGGAGAGCGATCAGTTGCTGCTGGAGCGGTTCTATGCCAAAGTACGCAACCAGGGAACGAGTGGCAATAAGGCTCATTATATTGAATGGGCAAACGAAATTGCCGGCGTTGGCGGTGTTAAAGTCCAGCCTCTATGGCAGGGACCTGGAACGGTGGCTGTTTATTTATTGGATACCGATAAGCAGGCCGCAAGTGAAGATATCGTTAAGGCGGTGCAGCAAAGCATTGATCCCACTCAGGATGGTCAAGGGGAGGGCAAGGCCCCTGCCGGGCCGATCGTCACGGTGATGGCAGCGACCGAGATCCCGATTAACGTATCGGTTAAGGTTCAGCGGACCGCAGAGCAGCCATCCACACTGCCTGAGGTGCAGAGGAAGATTGAAGACGGCGTGAGGGAGTATCTAAAAACGTTGGCTTTTAATGCAGACGACCCGCTGGTGCGTTATACGCGCATAGCTTCCATTTTGCTGGATATTCCAATCATTATTGATTACTCGGATCTGCTCGTTAACGGGATGAGTAATCAAAATATTGAGATTAAGACCGGCCAGGTAGCGGTACTGGGGACGGTGAGCGTCAGTGAGTAATTTGGAGATGAGCAGCAGGGGAAGCGAGCTTTTTTCCTATTTGCCGTCGTATTATAACACCTCAAGAATTATGGGTTCGATGATGGATACCCAGGGTGGGGAAATGGAACTGCTGTATGCGGCGCTGAACGAAACGGTGGATCAGTTTTTTGTCAGCACGGCGACCTGGGGCTTGAAGCGCTGGGAACGTGAACTGGGGATTGTAACGGATTTGACCAAGCCGATAGAGCAGCGCCGTGCTGTAGTGGAGTCGAAGCTGCGGGGGGCCGGTTCTTTTACCGGCCGTCTTGTGAAAAATGTGGCTGAGGCGTATGACGGCGGAACGGTGGATGTTACTTTTCAACCGCAGGAGTGGAGTTTTACGGTCAAGTTTGTCGATACGATTGGCATTCCGCCGAATCTTGAGGATCTGAAGGCCGTTATTGAAGAGATCAAGCCTGCCCACTTGGCGGTTGAATACGAATTCAGCTACCTGCTGATCCGCGATATTCATGAAGTGATGACCCTGGCCGAGATGGAGCAGACCTTATTACAAAAATTTGCGGGAGGTGTCCGTCTGGACGGGCAGCGTGCTTAATATGGAGACATGTGCAGTCGCGGACATATTGATTGGACAACGACTGTTTGTTTTGAAGTCTTGATAGCCTGAAATGAATGAAGAGGTGAGAATTTTGAGCGAGAATACGCCGAAGTTGGATTTGTTAATGAAAGACCCGACCTTGGATGGCCACGAATATTTTAATGTGAAAACGATGATGAACGACAACTGGGAGAAGATTGATCAGTTTGCTGGCGACGCTAAGGCGAGCATTGAAAGTCTCGAAGATCGTTTGAACACAAAGGCTGAGGAAGAAGTTGTCCTCAATGGGGGAGTTCAGATTGTTGATGCCGTCAAGGCGGCTCCGTTCAACTTGACCGGCCTTAAAGGCCGAACGCTAGTTAACCTTTTGGGACGATTGGGCGGGATGGAGTCATTAACAGGCATCGGACGCAGCAACGCAACCACAGCGCTTGATGCGTCCAACAAAACAATTGGGTCCTATAGCTTGAAGGTAACAACGTCCATTTCGCCCGCGAGCGATTCGGGTATAGCGTACATACCCATGTCTGGCCTGAAAGTGGGCGGGTATTACGTGCTTATCGCTGATGGAAAGAACGGGAACGCATCTACAGGGCTTTATGTTGGGTGGGGTGGTGGTTTTAATCCGGGTTATACCGACGTAATAACTGCAACCGATAAATTTACAACTGTTTGGAAAAAGATTCAACCAAACGTGAGTGCAGGGAATATAGACCTGGCAGTAAACGGGGCTGTTGGTCAGTACGGTTACTTTGATGCTGTTCGCGTCTACGAAATCAGTTCTGCCGAATACGCAGCACTGGACAGCATGACTTCCGACCAAGTAGCCGCAAAGTATCCTTATGTAGATAGTGTGACACCTGTCCGTAATCCGTATGCGATCCGGTACGGGGAGAACCTTTTTCCGACGTTTTATGAGCGAAGAGATGCACCCTTAAACGGGGCATCATTAACCGTGAACAGCCCTTATAATGCACAGATGACGACAACAGCGACCAATCAATATGTAGGGGCTGACGGAATAAATATAAAGCCGGGCTGTACCATTACGTTAAGCGTCGGGGATAAAAGTTCGTTGACGTGGGGGTATATTAACGAGTACGACCGCGAAAATACAATGCTTAAACAGAACGTATTAAAGACGCTGCCCGCAATCATTACATTAAATGAGAATACCGTGTCTTTAGGTGTTTTTTTCGGTAATGGTGAGAGTGTCGGGTTTATTAGCGTAACTGATCCAATGCTAAACATTGGCAGCGAAGCCCTACCGTTCGTACCGCGTGAGGACGCTTTACTTGCGCTGCAAACGGATCTGTACGCCGATCCGGTGACAGGAGCGAATGCTGATTCGGTATTTGAACAGAGCGGGCAGTATTTCAAGGCTAAGAAGTGGCAGCGGCTTGTGTTAGACGGGTCCCAAAATTGGATATGGTCAGTGTCATCGTATACGGGTTATAAGTTAGTACAACCAAGTTCAAACGGTAATTATGAAGTATTAAACAACCCCGTTAATGATTCTGGATGGCTCGTTAAATATGATGGGAAATTATTAAGCAGAATTTCTTCTGGAGTGTTACCATCATCGGGGGATCAGCAGACTGTTACCGGGACTTACAACGGGGGCACTTATAACGCTTTCAACTTAACTATATCCAATGCTGACAGCGGATGGGGAGACAACTACACACCGACACCCGACGAGATCAAGGCGTATTTCTTGGGATGGAAGATGGTCGTTTTAGGTGAACAAATCGGAAACAGCGTCTATAATGGTACAGGCACAAAAGGTTGGTCAGATATTGTTATAGTAAAAAATCAACCCACTTCAACAAATGCTGTTTCAACTTTACCTACGACTCCAGCCGCCAGAAAATTGGACAATTTTGAAATTGATTATTATGAACTTGTATACCAACTCGCAACGCCTACCGTTGAGCCAATTGTTTCTGAGGGTCAGCTCACGTTCAACGAGGGCAGTAATCAGGTGGAAGTGGGCACGGGGATTGTCTTGCGAGAAGCTGCGAAGCCGCAGTGGAGCGGAGGACAATACTGGATAAATGGAGCTACAGGTGCATCGTCTAGATTAAACAATAAACCTCTGAAAATTTTGCAAGTATACAAAAACGGAAAGAAAGATTTGTGGTCTGTTATAGGTCATTCAACAGGGGATCAGACATCATATGGACTTTCACAGGCAGCAAAACCAGCTTATCAATACGACCCATCCGCAGCTTACAGCGCCACGTATTTAATGCTTGCAACGTCACCGGTACAGACCATCACCGGAACCTATGCCGGAAATGAAAAGTCATTGCTGGAGGACTTGGTGGATAGCGTCACGCACCAGGAGATACGACTTGCGGCCGTCGAGAATAAGAAGGCTGAAAAGGATAGCCCTGTAGTATGGATTAGACCTACACTGCTTTATGGTTGGATTGGCGGAACTGCGATGTTCACAAAGTTAGAAAACGGGCTAGTAGTTTTAAGGGGTGTTATACAAAACGGTACTACAAATGCGGGAACACTGATATTCCAATTGCCAGCAGGTTTCCGGCCATCTCAATCCATGGAAATTAGGGCTAGATCATATAATGGGAGCGGAGATTCAAGCAACTCAACAATAATCATAAATCCGGACGGCAAAGTAATTATACAGAATGTGGTATATTCAACTTTGTGGTTGGACGGGATTTCCTTTGTGGCAGAACAATAAAAGGAGGACTCATAAATCATGAAAGCAGTCCCGAAAGTTGATACTGACGGCCTCTTTATTGAGGACGTAATCACGGACGATTCCTTTACTGGAGTCGTCCCTTTTTATGCCGATCAACCCGTGACGGCAGACGAGCAGCCGGAAGGGGAGCCGCAGCCTGCGGGGTACATCATCGGCGTTCCGGTCCTAGTCGGACTGTTCAAGCCCCGGTTTGACCTCATGGCATGGGAAGCGTATCAGAAGGTTGTCAGCGCCGCCCTGGACGAATATCAGGGCACATATGACGAGTGGACCGCACTGCCCGAGGAAGAGCGCGGCGAGGCTCCCATATATGTTTCGCCAGAGCAACCGATCCTTTGGGTTGAGGGGTTGACACAGGAAGAAATCGACGAGTTGACCAAGCCGCCGGCGACGGAAACACCAGAAGAAAAGATGGCCCGGCTTGAACAGGAGAACGCTTTGCTCAAAGCGCAGAATGCCGCCCTGTCCGAGAGAGCCGATTTTATTGAGGACGTCGTTGCTGAAATGGCTCTGCAGGTGTATCAGTGATTACCCGGCTGCTCTTGTGGCTTTTATTCCGTGGTAGGGGAGGTGAGACTATGATGGCGATGTTTTTTGCTCAACGTGTTATCTTGGGTAAGACAAAGTATGCAGATGTGCCTGCAACACTGCAGGCTGGAGTGAAGGGGATTTTGGTTGACAGCGGACTTGAATACTTGGTCGAATAGTTTGTGCGCCGAGAGGCGCTATTTTTATTCCTTCTGAGCCGACCGCGGGCTTTTGTTATGACAGGGGAAGTGGATTGGATAATTGGAATACAGTAAACAGTTGGAGGCAACTTTACTTAGACTTTAACTGGCTATTTAAATTTGATCGCTCAGTATGGCCCATTGAAAGCAAACGAGGTGTCTGTATAAAGATATTTAGTCTCTTGAGAAGCGATGTAGATGTATTTAATAGCTATTAACGAGTAGAGAGGTGAGAATTTTGAGCGAGAATACGCCACAGTTGGATTTGTTAATGAAAGACCCGACATTAGATGGTCATGAATATTTTAATGTGAAAACGATGATGAACGACAACTGGCAGAAGATTGATCAGTTTGCTGGCGAAGCGAAGTCTAGTATTGAAGAACTCGAAGATCGATTGAATACAAATGTTGAAGAAGAAGTTGTCCTCACAGGAGGAGTGCAGATCGTTGATGCCGTGAAGGCTGCACCGTTCTCTTTGAAAGGATTGGAAGGCCGGACGCTGGTTAACCTGTTGGGTCGAGCTGGATCGATGGAGAGTCTTGCAGGATGGACTTCTAATAACTCATCCGCAACGCTAGCGCTTGATGCAAATAACAAAGTTTCTGGCTCAAATGGGTTGAAGGTGACTGTTGTTAGTAGCCCAGCAGTAATTAGTAAGTATAATACCCCTCTGAAATATGGGAGTGGAGCGCCTTTTTATCTTGTGCGAGCCTACGTCAAAAACGGAAATCTGGTAGGGACAGGTGCCAGAGCTTATATTCAACTTACAGACGAAAAAGTTTATGCTAGCGAAATGAGTACAACCGATACAACTAAATTTAATTTTTGCTATGCTGTTTATGATGCTAGTAAAGCAACAGCTACTCCGGCGGTTTATTGCGTGGCAAGGGGAGGTGCTGGACAATCAGCATACTTCGACGAGATAGCAGTTTACGAGATTACAGCAGAGGAAGCGACCGCAATTGCAAGTATGACTTCCGAACAGGTAGCCGCGAAATATCCCTACGTAGACAGCGTTATGCCTGTCCGTAATCCATATGTGATCCGGTACGGGGCTAATTTGCTGCCGCCGTTTTATAAATGGATGAGCAAGGGGGTGATTAATGTAGCATCTCCTTACACAGCTACCCTTAACTCAACAAAAACAGTAGAAACAGCATGTTGGTACGAACTCGCTGTATTACCCAACACAGACTATACATTTAGTGTCGGATCAAACGGATCGACGATTTCTGTAACCGACGGTATATCCAGCATCATTGTTAGTAATACGAATGCCACGAGTGTCACTTTTAATACAGGAGTGCACAAATGGATAAGAGTTTATGTGACAAATTACACCACTGGTAGTAGCACACCACAAATTGGTGATTTTACGTTTTCCAATCCTATGCTTAATATCGGCGACAAAGCTCTGCCATTCGTACCCCGTGAGGATGCTATGTTAGCACTGCAAACAGATTTATATGCCGATCCATTGACCGGAACAAGTGCCGATTCCGTATTTGAGCAGAATGGGCAGTATTATAAGGTAAAGAAATGGCACCAATTCAAAATTGACAGCAATATTACGTTTGTAAATGCGTTTTCCACAACGGGAAGGAAGCAAATAGCTATCAGGTTGCCAGCAGCGGGTGAAATAAATTCTGAGCTTGTAACTAAGTTCACGGGCTCCATTCTACAGACGGATCAAAATATGGCGGGACCTGATAGATCAGGTATTGACTATGGGGACCGTACAATTTTGCATATATCTATATCCAATGAGGATAGTGGATGGGGCGATAACTACGCACCGACAACCGCTGAGATTAAGGCATATTTCCTGGGTTGGAAGATGTTTGACAAATCTCTAACTGCAGGTGATGGTAATTCGCCGTATAATGGATCAGAGGAGACTAATAAGCTTTGGACTCCTTTGGATTCATACAACGGTGTGCGTTACTATGGGTGGTGGTCAGGGCCAGGGGTACCTACGGCAACGCCCAGCACGTTTAATAGTGATAACTATACAAAAGCCCGCGATATTACGCCTTATGAACTTGTTTATCAACTAGCAATACCGACCGTCGAGCCGATTGTTTCCGAGGGTCAGCTTACGTTTAACGAGGGTAGTAATCAGGTGGAGGTGGGTACGGGAATCGTGTTAAGGGAAACTGTTAAGCTGGACGATAGGGACCCACTAAACGTGTATATAAACTCTATAAATTCTGGTACGAGGTTGAAGTATCGTTCGGGAAAAATACTTGCTGTATACAAAAACGACATTAATGATTTTTCATGGTATAAGGGAACGTCTGTTTATAACAACGAGTTTTACGCCTATGGTCAACTATCAAGATTACACTTTGATCCTAACGTAACATATAGTGCTTCGTACTTGATGCTGACAACAGCCCCAATTCAGTCAATGATCGGAACATATGCTGCAAATGAAAAATCGTTGTTGGAGGATTTGGTAGATAGTGTCACGCAGCAGGAAGTTCGCTTGTCTACCGTTGAAAATAAAAAGTTGGAAAAGGATACGGCTTCTCCTATACTGACTCCAACTTTGATAAACGGCGTAACGTTGGAATTAAGCACTACACCTGTAGAAATCCGAAAAATGTCAGACGGTCTTGTTTTACTGCAAGGGTCTTTGAAATTCTCTGGATCTTCTTCATCAATCACAGCTTTTACATTACCTGTAGGATACAGACCTAAACAGACGTGTGTGGTTTTATGTTCCGGATATGGCTCCACTAAGGGGGATCTACTTGTCAGAAGCATTGTCGGCTCTGATGGAAACGTATCCTTTGTTCCTCCCGAGGCAATGATTTGGGTCAGATTAGATGCTATAAAGTTTTATGCACACAATTGAAAGGAGGCCGTAGAGGATGAAACTAGTACCGAAAGTCGATATAAACGGTTCCTTTATTGAGGACGAAATCATGGACGATTCCTTTTTCGGGGTCGTCCCTTTTTATTCTCAGTGGGGAGAAACGGACGGTGGCGGCGAATACAAAGAGCCGGAAATCGCAGGCTATGTTATTGGTTACGTCGTCCCTTCCGGATTGTACAAGCCGCGCTTTGACCTGGTAGCCTGGGCAACATATCAGGAAGCCGTCAGCGAATACCAGGCAGCATGTGCCAAATGGTCTGCTATTCCTGAAGAAGAGCGCGGTGAGGCTTCTATGTATGTGTCGCCGGAGCAGCCGAAGCTATGGATCGAGGGACTAACTCCCGAGGAGATTGCTCAGCTGCAGTCCGAAGGGGATCTTTCCATAGCCATCAAGGGGAAATGGTATCATGCTATATTTCGCAAAAGGTCGGTGTAACCCTATGCGCAACAAACCGGCAGTAGGAAGGAGGGAGAAGCTATGAGTGAATATACAGCCTTTATGCCCGTGGCTCAGTCCACCGGAGGGGTGGTTGAATATCTTTTCGGCGGCTGGACGACGATGCTGACATTGCTGTGGTGGATGGTGGTTATCGACTTTTTCACCGGCTGGGCGGCGGCCTGGATCAATGGCGAACTCAAGAGCCGATCAGGATATTACGGCGTTTTTAGGAAGGTCACTGTGTTTTTGCTGATCACCATTGCACATTTAATCGACGGTATCCTTGGAGACGAGCACTATTTCCGAGATGCCGTTGTTTTCTTTTATCTGGCGAACGAGCTGCTGTCCATTATTGAAAATGTGGGTAGAATGGGCGTTCCGATGCCGGATATTTTACGCAATGCGGTTGCCATATTCCAGTCCCGATCAGCGACGAACACAGGTGAACAGGATAATATAGAGCAGAATGAGGTCGGACACAGAACGGAAAAGGAAGATACGCGACTGCAGGCTTCTGGCCAATCAGAAAAATCTTCAAAAATCAACCCGCAGGAGCCTGCTGTGGTTAATCGGGAAGGGGCGGCTGGGCTGCTGCATACGCTGGCTATAGATCCCGAGACAGTGCTGGAACCCAAGGACCATATGACTGCATCAGTGGCTGTTGATATGCAAGAGAAGCAAGCTCATTCTAAAGTGACAAAACTACCATAAAACCCTAAATGATACATTTTTATAAATTGTTGTGTGGTTGCAAAGATAACGGCCCGTACAAGAATGGAAGACAGGCATACAATATAGGGTAAGACAAGATAATCACCTAAGAGCTTTTATTTACTCAAAAAATCCGGATTATCCGGATAGACAAAGGGGGAGGGCAACATGCAGAATCGCCGCCCTACAGATGCCGAGGGCATTGACGCTTCAAGATACCAGGGAAGCATTAACTGGCGAAAGGTCCGTGCAGATGGCAAGTCTTTTGCCTTCGTCAAGGCGAGCCAGGGACAAAGTTACGTGGATCCTACGTTCGAAACCAATGTGAAGGGTGCGAAGGAGGCTGGGGTGCTGATCGGCGCGTATCATTTTCTGGATGCGACGAGCGTAAGTGCGGCCAGGCTGGAAGCCCGCCACTTTGCGGAGGTGCTCGAGCGGGTTGGGGGTGCGGCTGTACTGGATCTTCCGCCGGTTCTGGATTATGAAACGAATCCGGCTGGACTCAGCAAATCGGCAATCAGCAGTGTAGCCAAGGCTTTTCTGACAGATCTTGAAGATTTAACAGGAAACCGGCCGATCATTTATTCGGGGAATTCATTTTCCTCCAACTTCGACACTTCACTCGGATCGTACAAGCTGTGGGTTGCCCGATATAGTACCAGTACACCTTATGATTCTCCTGCCTGGAAGCAGTGGGATTTCTGGCAGTACACGGATAGTGGACGTGTGGACGGGATTTCAGGCCCTGTGGACTTAAATGTGTACAGTGGCACGGAAGCAGAGCTGCGTGAAGAATTTGCAAAAAGCGGAGGAGATGAAGCGATGACGAATGGGGAGAAAGCAGCACTTCAGGCGCTCCAGCAGCAGATAACCGAACTGCAGGCATTGCACAATATGCCGGTTCCTGAATGGGCAAAGGAAGCCGTAGCAGCAGCGGGAGCTTATAATCCGGGAGAGCCTCTACTAGATGTAAAGAGTGCCACGAGCTATGATATGTACCGCTTGATCGTAATCATGCACCGTATGGGTCTTTTTAATAAAAATGGTAAGTAAACTTGCAATAGAGTACGCTAGAGTACGCTGATTAAGCGTAGACCGAGCACGAGAAGGGGCTGTCCCAAACTAACATGGCCTGACGGCCACCACGATGAATGAAAATGTCTTGGCCTGCTAATCTGTATGTTCCATAATGGAACTGCAGGGCACAGGCCGAGACTTTTTTGGTAGGATAACACTCTGAGTCCCAAACTGGCCGACCGTATCCCACGAGTACCGCCAATTGTTGCCACGAGCACGTGTATAAAAATTCTTTTCTCTGAGGGTACGTGACCTGCAACTTAACAATTACGGGAGTGATCTGTGGGATGGAAGCGATTTTGGAAAGGTGTGCTGGACTTGATGTACATCAAGAGACCGTGGTTGCTTGTGTTCTATATGGTGATTTGGATCATAAACCTAAGCAGGAAATTCGTACTTTCTCTACAACAACAAAGGGATTACTCGCACTCCATGATGGGTTAAACGATTGGGAATGCACGCATGTTGCCATGGAAAGTACAGGTGTGTATTGGAAACCGGTTTGGAACATATTAGAGGAACAATTTACTTTAATCCTGGCTAACGCGAGACGGATCAAAAACGTACCCGGTCGGAAAACGGATGTATCGGACGCAGCATGGATTGCCCAATTGCTTCGCTCGGGGCTCATTACTCCTAGTTTTGTACCTCCAGCGGACATTCGAAATATGCGGGATTTGACGCGTTACCGTCGAAAGCTGCTTCGGGATGCGACTTCTGAGAAGAATAGGATTCACAAGATATTACAAGATGCTAATTTGAAGCTTACCACTTACATTAGCGATATTTTTGGCGTATCGGGCCGTGCTTTATTGGAATGCGTCATTAATGGTGAGGTTTTAGAGGCGGATGAGATCAAGGAAAAAGTAAAAACTTCACTAAAGCGCAAAGTTCCTGAACTTTTGGAGGCTTTAGATGGACGTTTGAAGAAACATCATCGGATGATGTTGGGGCTGCATATGGAGCACTTATCATTCGTTGAAAAGCAATTGAAGAAAGTAGAACTGGAAATTGATCGATTGCTGGAGCCTTATTCGGCATCCATTGAGCTGTTGGTCACCATCCCTGGAATCCAGAAAGATGCGGTGGCGGTCATCTTAGCAGAGATCGGGAATGATATGTCTTGTTTTGGAGGCGATTCGCAAATTGCAGCTTGGGCAGGATTAAGCCCGGGGAATAATGAAAGTGCAGGGAAGAAGAAAAGCTCGAAAATAGCAAAGGGAAATAAAAGCCTGAAGGCGGTACTTTGCCAAGCTGCTTGGGCAGCAAGTAAAACCAAAGGTACGCGAGTCGCCTCTTTCTTTTATCGAATACAAAAACGACGAGGGCAGAAAAAGGCAACTATAGCGACAGCTCATCTGTTACTTAGAATCATCTATCAAATGCTAAAAGATAGAGTACCCTACTGTGAAGTAGGTTGGGATTATCTAACTTCTTCGCAATCGCCCGTAGATTATTGGATTAAAAAAATCGAGGCTCAGGGATTTAAGGTGAACGTAATATCCACGGAGGTCTCTTAAATAATATCCATTTTATGTAATTAAACAAACATTGTAGAGGAGGCCTTTTTGTGCTTTTTGGGAGCTTATATTTTCGTATAAAAAGTCATGAAAATGGCTTAGGGCAGCCCCCTTTTCAATTTTGTTAAGCCAGAAGATTGCGATTTCCGGTTGTTCTTTTTAAGTTGGGGGATGCACAAAAGCAGCGGAGAGAACGAAGCAATTCCGGAAAAGCGGAGCGGTCACCTTTGGCCCGGAGGGTCAACAGTGATGGAGGAATGCTTCGTTCTCGGAGCGTCCCACCCACGCACGAAACACGCACGAAAAGAGTGCACCGGTCAAGAGCCTTTGGGGACACCCACTCTTTTTTATTTTATAGCGAATTTATGGCGTTTTATTGACCATTATTTAATTACTAGATTGATAGTGAAAGTCTACAATCCATTATTTTACTTGTGATAATACTTTACATAATGAAAATTGAATTGTCGTAATCTTCTAAAAAATGCTTGTTAAAAACGTCTTCCTGTTGTAAAGTATCCATAAATAACCTCTGAGGTACATAGAAGATGATGAATTAATGTTATTAATCATGACATTTGACAATTTTCATGTTTCCTAGTTTTGTTTTTTCTAACATTGTCGAATTTTGTTTTTTATTTGGATTTTTTTGGTCCTTATTTTTGTGTCTGGATGTGGTCAGCAATTTCAATTGGGTAACAACACATTTATAACATAAACATACAAATCGAGAGGGGTTTCAGAATGAGAAAGAAAAGATGGTACAGTATGTTTGTTATGATGCTGGCGGCAGTGATTGTTTTAGCCGGTTGCGGAGGGGGATCGGGTGAAGGTGCTGATCCGGCTGCCGACCCGTCCTCGGATCAAGGGGATGCGTCACAAAATAATACGCTGATTTTCGGCCGTGGCGGTGACTCGGTGGCATTGGACCCATCGATCACGACAGATGGCGAATCTTCGAAAGTTGCTCAGCAGGTATTCGACAGGCTGCTTGAGTATGAAGAAGGTTCAACAACGGTCAAGCCTTCACTGGCTGAAAGTTATGAAGTTTCTGCGGATGGCCTCGTCTACACTTTCAAATTGAGAGCTGGCGTAAAATTCCATGACGGCACGGACTTCAATGCCGATGCGGTTGTATTCAACTTTAACCGTTGGTCCGATCCGAACAGCCCATACAAGTTTGAAGGAGATTCCTTTGACTACTACGATTCCATGTTTGGATCCCCTGACAGCAGGGTGATTAAAGAAGTTAAGGCAGTTGACGACCTGACGGTTCAGTTTACGCTGAACGCTCCACAGGCGCCGTTCCTGCAAAATATCGCGATGACTTCCTTTAGTATTGCCAGCCCTAAGGCCATCGAAGAGAAGAAAGAGAACTTCAAGAGCGAGCCGGTAGGTACAGGACCGTTCAAGTTTGTGGAATGGAAGCGCAATGACTCCATCACGCTGGAGAAGAATCCGGATTACTGGCAAGAGGGGTTGCCTAAGTTGGATAAAGTTATCATTCGCTCTATCCCTGATAATACAGCCCGTTTTAACGCACTGCAGAACAAGGAAATCGATATTATGGAAGACCTGAACGCAGATGATTTGACAGTGCTGGAAAGCAATCCGGAGCTGCAGAAGATCGAGCGTCCTTCCTTCAACGTCGCATACATCGGCTTCAATGTTAAGAAAAAGCCGTTTGATAACCCGCTCGTAAGACAAGCGCTGAATCATGCGGTGAATAAACAAGCACTCGTAGATGCTTTCTTCGGAGGCAGCGCAATTCCGGCGAAAAACCCGATGCCACCAACGCTATGGGGATACAATGACAGCATCCAGGATTATGAGTACGACTTAGAGAAAGCGAAAGCTCTGCTGGCTGAAGCCGGATATGCGAACGGCCTGCCTGAAGAAGTGACATTTTATGCAATGCCAGTCTCACGTCCTTATATGCCTGACGGCAAGAAGGTGGCTGAGGCGATCCAGGCTGATTTTGCCAAAATCGGTGTTAAGGTCAACATCCAGTCTCCTGAGTGGGCGACCTACCTTGATGACCTTAAGGCAGGCGAGAAAGACGATATGTATATGCTTGGCTGGACCGGCGATAACGGAGATCCTGACAACTTCATTTATACGCTTCTCGACAAGGATACCATTCCAGGCAACAACCGCAGCTTTTATGTAAATGAAGAACTGCACAAGGTTCTTGTTGAGGCACAGCAGGAGACAGATCAGGCTAAACGTACTGCACTCTATGAAAAGGCGCAGGAAATCATCAAGAAGGATGCTCCTTGGATTCCGCTGGTGCATACTACGCCACTGATGGCTGCAAGATCGGACCTGAAGGGTTACACACCTTCCCCAACAGGCACGGAGCCTTACTCCGGCATTTATTTTGAATAAAATATGAATGAACATCCGGCGGTCTGCTCCGCGGTCGAAAGTTGGCCGCATGGGGCAGCCGCCGCCATGTTCATACCCACAGCAAGCGGGCGGTGAATCGATTTGAGCGCTTATATTATTAAAAGAATAGCTGTACTTATTCCGGTACTGCTAGGCATGACATTAATCGTATTTTCCATTATTCATGCGATTCCTGGTGATCCTGCGGATACCATTTTGGGAGATAAAGCTACAGAGGAGTCCAAACAGGCGCTGCGGGAGCAGCTCGGGCTGGACAAGCCGTGGTTTCAGCAGTATGGATCGTATTTAGGGGAGCTGTTAAGCGGAGATTTGGGAGATTCCATTCGGACCCGCGAGCCAATTGCCCGGGAAATGCTGCCTTATCTGGCGGCTACTCTTGAATTGACGGTAGCTAGTATGTTGTTTGCGTTGATCGTTGGTGTTAATGCCGGTATTATCAGCGCATGGAAGCAAAATTCCTGGTTTGATTATGCCAGTATGGTGGTCGCGCTGGTCGGTGTCTCAATGCCGATTTTCTGGCTCGGTCTTATGGAACAGTGGATTTTTGCGAACAAGCTGCATTGGCTTCCTTCGATTGGACGTATGAATCCGCGTGATCCTGTCGAAGCAGTTACGCATTTGGCTGTGGTAGATGCCATCATTGCCGGACGGTGGGATCAGATCTGGACAGTCGTCAAGCATTTGATTTTGCCGAGCATCGCTCTGGGAACAATTCCGATGGCTGTCATTGCAAGAATGACACGCTCCAGTATGCTTGAAGTGATGAATTCCGAGTATATCCGGACGGCCCGTGCCAAAGGGCTTGCTCCATTTCGGGTGGTCTACAAGCATGCGCTCAAAAATGCTGCCATTCCGGTGTTGACCGTCATCGGCCTGCAGACAGGTTCTTTGCTCGGCGGGGCGGTGCTGACAGAGACGATCTTCGCATGGCCGGGTGTAGGCCGTTATATTTATGATGCGATCAGTTCCCGGGACTATCCTGTCATTCAGAGCGGTATTCTGGTCATTGCATTCTTGTTCGTCGTCATCAACCTTATTGTCGACCTGCTGTATGCCGTGATCGACCGCCGTATACGTTACTAGTCCATTCGGCACTAACTCACTCTGAAAATGGCCGCCATTCTGGTGAGGCAATGACAGGCAGGAGGAAATTATGAGTCAAATTTCAATGAATACACATAAGGCCAGCGTTCCGGCCGCAGAACGGGCATCAGGGCCGTGGCGGGACGCCTGGAAGGCCTTCCGGCGCAACAAGACCGCCGTGGTTGGTCTGTCTATTATTATTATCTTCATTTTGATTGCGATCTTTGCACCTTTGCTGTCCACTTATGATTATAAGGAGCAGGTGCTGACGGATCGCCTGCAGGCTCCGTCTGCCGAGCACTGGTTTGGCACAGACGATCTGGGACGGGATATTCTTACAAGGACTTTATATGGAGCGCGTATTTCACTCTGGGTCGGCTTTTTATCTGTTGTAGGCTCAATTATTCTGGGGACGGCGCTTGGCATTCTGGCCGGGTTTTACGGAAAATGGTGGGATATGCTCATTTCCCGTTTATTCGATATTCTGCTTGCTTTCCCCAGCATTCTGCTGGCGATTGCGATCGTCGCCATTCTGGGTCCTTCGCTTGAGAATGCTCTATATGCGATTGCGATCGTTAATGTGCCGACTTATGGACGTATCGTGCGCTCCAAGGTGCTCAGTCTGAAGACAGAGGAGTATATCACGGCGGCGCGGGCGATCGGGGTTAAAAACTCCAGGATTCTGCTTAAGCATATTCTTCCCAATAGCTTGACACCCATCATCGTGCAGGGAACACTCGGGATTGGTACGGCGATTATTGAAGCGGCCGCGCTGGGCTTTCTGGGCATGGGGGCACAGCCGCCGGAGCCGGAATGGGGCAAGATGCTGTCCGATTCCAGACAATTTATTCAGACGGCACCGTGGACGGTGGTTTTTCCGGGGTTGTCGATCATGCTGACAGTATTGGGCTTTAACCTGCTTGGGGACGGATTACGAGATGTGTTGGATCCGCGTATGAAACCGAGATGATCCGGTAATCCGCTTATAGACCTAGCTGAGGGTCTGGCTTTTCCACTGGATCAAAAATGTGTATAATCACTCCAACGATGTAGGGAGTGAAGTTGCATGACATGGAACGCTAAAAGAGAACACCGCCAGCATCCGGAGCAAATTCGTTCCGATGCTTCTCGGGCGGCTTACGAAAGAGATTATTCACGTTTGATCCATTCACCGACCTTCCGCAGACTGCAAGGGAAATCCCAGGTATTCGGTGCAGGCACAGGCGATTACTACCGGACCCGGCTCACCCATTCACTGGAGGTTGCGCAGATTGCCCGTGAAGCGGCGCGCAGCCTGATCCGGGCTTACCCGGACGCCACCTTCGAACGGGCGGATAATCCCGGTCTGGTCATGGATTCCGAGGTTGTGGAATGTGCAGCTATCGCTCATGATTTCGGGCATCCTCCTTTCGGTCATAAAGGCGAGGAAGTGCTGGACGGTATTCTGGACCAATTGGTGAAGCAAAGAGCCTGGGAAGCCGCCGACGCTCTGGGGCTGCCTCCACGATCGGAACCAGCTCTGAAGCTGCGAGCGGATGCGCGCCTCAAATATGAGCATTTTGAGGGCAACGCACATAATTTCCGCCTGATCATGTTCCTTGAGAAGCGGGAGGATATCGACGGCCTGAACCTTTCTGATGCGGTGCTGCTGGGCATTAACAAATATCCGTATCCGGGAACGGTGAACAAGAAGGGCATGTATCTCCATGAATGGCAGTATTTAGAGGCCATCCGCAGAGATTGGGGCATTCCTGACGGCAAGAAAACGCTGGAGGCCCAGCTCATGGATTTATGTGACGACATTGCATATTCCGCGCATGATCTGGAGGATGGTATTAAAGCAGGCAAGATTGAGGTACACGAGCATTTTCTGTACGACCCATTATTGAACCGGCTCATAACGGAGAAAATCACTACATTGGAGGACCCGTTCTGGAAAGGCTGGGCTTCTGAACAAATCGAGCGCAAGGTGGAAGCGGTGCTCAAGGAATTCCTCAAGGTATGGAATGCCAAAATGCCATTTTGCGAAAACGACTATTCCCGCACCCGGCGTGAGGTCAAAGCATACTGGGTCAGCCTCTTTGTGAACAGCCTTGGCATCATTGATGACGGAAACTGGAAGAAGGTTACCTTTGTTAACGAAGGCGCTGAGGATGAAGATATGCTGAGAATCGTAAGTGTGCTCAAGAGCTTTGCTTGGGTTACGATGATCCGTGATCTCAGAGTACAGCGGTTGCAGAAGCGCAGTGAATGGATGCTGAAGCGGTTATGGCAGGCTTTTCTTGATCCCGAGACCTCCAAAGCGATCATCCCCAGTGACTGGTTGCTCCGTTTTGAACGTGACCAGGCCAAACCGAAGCCGATCTGGACCTGGGAGCATATGGTCATTGATTATATTGCCGGCATGACGGATGCGTTCGCTGAGAAAATCTACAATGAACTGTATGGATTGAAGGTCGGATCCATTTATGATCTGGATTAGCCGGATTGAAGCGGGTTATCTGAATGTATTATATTGAAGAGAATGGAGCAGTCCTAAGAGGGCTGCTTTTTTCTTGTGGAAAGCTGAGCAAAACATGAAAATTATCGAAAATACATCATTTTCATGACTAATGACCTTAAATCTAACTCCCTACCTACCGAAAAATAGATATACGTGTTAATTGCTTAGAGGTCCATTGGATGGATAACCTATACAATTTGCAGGTATATCTATTCCGGCAGCGTTCCACGGTAGGATTTCTTAAAGGGCCGTATACAGAGAAGAGGAGTAGGATGAAGGAGGGTGTCTGAAAAGATGAACAATCGTAAATTTTTGGACAAGCGTGGAGAGCGCAAACAGCGGCAGAAAGTGAGAAGCCATCCGGGGAAATGGCTGCAGCTAGTTGGCATAAACCAAAGTGTTGGAAAATTTGTGGCTCTTATTTTTGCCGGTCTAATCGTCTACTTGTTGATCTTTGGGGTCGTTTCATTGGTGCAAATGAATAAAATGCAGCAAAATTCGTCTAATATTGTGAACAGTGTAATGCCCGTTTTGGAGGATATCAACAGCATACGATATGCAACCGAGCACGTATTAACATTAAGCTTCCGCCATTTCTCAACAGGGGACCCCGGTGAAAAGGGTTTGCTTGAGGAAGAGCGCAATGAAATGGTGCGGACGGCGGCACAGAGCTTCAAGAGGCTGGAAGCGCGTCCGCTGACATCCGGAGAGACCGAGCATTTGCAGGCGCTTCATGAGAAATGGGATAATTACTTAAAGCTGAACATGCAGGCGATCAACCTCAGTAATAATGATCAGAGCGAGCTGGCGGCGGAAGTTGCCTCCAAAGGAACGAATGCTTTTGCCGCTATGGAGGGGGATCTGGATTATCTCGTTTCCTTTCATCAGGAGAAGGCTGCGGTAGCAGGGAGTGAGACAGCCGGCAGCTTTGTCTGGGCGCAGATGATTACAGGCATTTGTCTTCTGTTGGCTATTGCTTTGGTTTATGTTGCTAACCGGCAAATATTGAGACGTGTGGTTGTCCCGCTGCGGGAGTTTACTTCTAATGTTGAAATTATTGCCAAAGGGGATTTGACTGGCGAAAATATAACGGTCTCTTATCAGGACGAAATCGGAGAGCTGGCCGATTCAGTGAATCTGATGAAGCGTAACTTTACAGCCATGGTTCAAAGTATTCATGATATTTCCACGGTTATGAATCAGCGCACCACTGAACTGGCGGCTTCAGCAGCGGAAGTGAAGGCAGGAAGCGGGCAAATTGCCATCACGGCGGCAGAGCTGGCGAAGGGAGCGGAGGATCAGGCGCAGACGGCGGCTGACTCGGCTGCCACTGTAGAGCAATTGAATGAACGAATTGCGCAGCATGCGCGGCATGGAGAGGAGTTGCAGCGCAATTCCGAGCTTGTGCTTTATAAAGGCGGTATTGGCAAAAGCACAATGGACCAATCCATCAATCAGATGACGGTTATCTCCCGTTTGGTAGCCGATTCCATGACAAAGGTTATGGAGCTTGACCGCAAAAACCAGAACATCGACCGTTTGGTTCAGACCATCCGTGAGATTGCTCAGCAGACCCATTTGCTGTCACTCAATGCTGCAATAGAAGCGGCACGGGTTGGAGAGAGCGGGCGGGGCTTTGCTGTAGTGGCCAAGGAGGTAAGCAGCTTGTCTGAGGCGGTGCGGCTGGCTGTATCGCAAATCACGGGCATTACCGCAGATATTCAGAATGATTCACGGGCAATCGTAAATTTGCTGCAGGATGGAGTGCTGCAGACAGAGGAGGGGAACAAGCAGATGAATGTCACTGGTGAAGCTTTTTCAGATATTAATCAATCGGTTGCTTCTATGGTGCAGGTCATTTCGGAGGTCTCTTCCAATCTGATGAGCATGCAGGAGGCCAGTGAGCAGATGAGCGAGCAGAGTCAGAATATTTCCGCCATTTCCCAGCAGGCTGCTGCCGGGGCTGAGCAGACGTCAGCATCAGTGCAGCAGCAGGTGTCCAACATTGAAATGGTTACGGAAAGCATTCATACACTGAAGGAGCTGTCTGATATTCTGCTTGAATCCGTCTCCCAATTCGAGGTGCGGAAAACATCATGAGCAGCAGGATGTCCGGAGAGTTCCGTCATATGTATGTGTATGCATGCCATGATACCGAAAGAGAGCTGTGTGAGCTGGAAATGCTGCGATTGTTCGATACCAGGCCGCATACCTCCTCGCTGCTTGCAGCGAATCGTCTGATAGCCCCGGATGTAAGTCCGTTTATTCGGCTCAGGCTGGACGTGCTTACAGCGGTGTCGGATCTGGATGAACTGGCGGTATCCGCTTCTGAGCTGGTTCTGGAGGAAGGAACAACCTTTAAAGTAACTTTTATCAAAGAAGGGGACGGCACAGAGGAATATACAAGACAGAGGGAGATCGAGCGGGAAATCGGTCTGCGCATCCGGGGAAAAGCAAAAATGAAGGAGCCCGCTGTTGTTTTCGGTGTAATCCGTTTCAAAGGGCAATGGCTGCTGGGCAGATGCGTGTACAGCGATCGTTCCTGGCTGGAGCGTCGGCATAAGCCGCAAAATTATTCCACAGGTCTGCCTGTGCTGGCGGCCAAAGCGCTGGTCAATCTGGCGGCACCTTATCCCGAGGCTGTGAGGCTGCTTGATCCCTGCTGCGGTATGGGCAATGTCGTCATTGAAGCGCTAATGAACGGCATTGACATCCGTGGGAACGACATGAATCCACGGGCAGTTCAAGGAGCACGGGTGAATCTGCGTCACTATGGCTTTCGGGAAGATCTGGTAACGCTTGGAGATATGAATTTGCTGGAAGGTCGTTATGATACGGCTATCCTGGATATGCCGTATAATCTTTGCTCAGTACTGACCCAGCCGGAAAGAGCACGAATGCTGAACAGTCTTAGAAGGCTCGCCGTTGAGGCTGTCGTCGTCAGCATTGAACCGATCCGTGCGGAGCTGCTGGCCGCGGGCTGGAAGATTGAGGGAGAATGCAGATTATATAAAGGGGAACGCGGTGGCATGATAAGGGACATCTATTTTTGTAAATAGAATAGATAAGTTCATGAAAAGGAGAGGGCTGCCCTAAAGCTAGATTGAATCTATGAGTGGGCGCCCCCTATTGACGAGCATAAAAGGTTTGTTGTTGAGGTAGAGGTAGCTACCCCTTTCTTCAATATTTTATCTTATAATCCACCCTATTGCGTGGAAGCTCGTGTCCGGCTGCATAAGCCTTTAGATTTTCCAGAAAAATATCAAAGACTCGTCCATCATAACGTTCGGTATCTCCCGCAATATGTGGTGTAATCAGCACATTCTCCATCGCCCACAGCGGATGGCCAGCAGGAAGAGGCTCTTCTTCAAAGACGTCCAATCCGGCGAAGGCAACCTGCCCGTTCTCCAGGGATTGTACCAGTGCATCGGTATTGACAGTCTGACCTCGTCCGACGTTGACAAAGAACATGCCCGGCTTGAAGGCGGCGAATAGCTTTTCGTCAAAAATATGCAGCGTCTCATCCGTCGCCGGCAGAATGTTCACGACAATGTCCGCATCCGCGACGGCTTGCTGTAATCCGTCCATCGTATACATGTGATCCACATAGGGAAGGTTCCTGCCGGAGCGGCGGATTCCGGTAACTCGCATGCCAAATGCTTTTGCGATGCGTGCGGTTTCGGAACCGATTTCTCCAACACCGACAATCAGCATCGTCTGTCCATGCAGTTCCCCAAGCGTATTGTTGGCGGGTTTTTTCCAGATCTGCTGAAGCTGCTGTTTGCCGGCTGTATGCAAATAGCGGGTGTGGGACAGCAGGAACCCGAAGATCATTTCCGTGATCGGAATGGCATGCACGCCGCTGGCATTTGTCAGCAAAACACTTTTCTGCTCCAGCCGCTCCAGCGGCAGCATGTCTATTCCTGCGGATCGGACCTGAACCCAGCGCAGTGGGCTCTCCGCATGAAGTGCGGGTTCTTCAAGCAGCTTGGACCAGCCCAGTAGAATTTCAGCCTGCCGGACGATTGCCGGATCGATTTCCTTAGCTTTTCCTTGGATAATCTCATAGCCTGGAGCCGTTTTCTGAATAAGGGACTCCTGTTCAGGCGATAGTGCCTGCAGACAAACGATCTTTCCCATCTGATCATTACCTCCCGAATTTGATGGATTCATCTATAATTAGGATAACAGATATAGCCCGGATGTGGCCCAATAAATAAAACACAGATGTGAGAAATGGACCTTTGTACATGACAAAACACGGAAAAGACAACACGGAAACGGAGCGTTTGTTTACAGCTATTCGGCTGCCCGGTCATCTCCAGGAACAGGTGTATGTTTGGCGGAACGATATAAAAAGGCGTCTGTCATTTCGTAAATGGACCGATCCGCGGGACTATCATATTACCCTTCAATTTATGGGTGATGTGGATATGAACACCATCCCTCTTGTGACTGAAGCGCTGAAGGAAGCTGCGGTAAAATGTGGAGCCTTTGAGCTTTATTTGGGTGCGCCAGGAGCCTTCGGGAAACCGTCTTCTCCGAGGGTGCTGTGGCGGGGTGTGGAAGGGGAGATGGGGAGGCTTCATAGGCTGCAAAAAACCGTTGTAGAGCATATGATACCGCTCGGTTTCAGCCCGGAGGAGAGGCCATACAGTCCCCACATTACAGTTGCGAGGTCGTACACCGGAGCTGAGCCTGCGCAGCCTCTAACAGAGGGGGAAGATGCTGGTAATCAGGCCGTCTGGAAGGTCACGGATTTTGTGCTTTTTGCGACCAGGCTCGGACATCATCCGATGTACAAAGTTCTGCAAACATTCCCGCTTCCAACTTCTTGGCCTTGAAATTGCTGTCAACTTAGTGATACTATTGTGCAGCGTTATTCAAAAAGGTGGATTTTAGGTTACATAACTGAAAAATGTGCCTAAATAACGGGAGGATCAATATGGAAATCATTAAACAACATCGTTGGATCGCACCTCTGCTGAGTGTGCTTATAGTAAGTATATTGGGGATCAGTTTGGTAGTGGAAAGTCAGAATGCACAGACAACAACAGCGGCACATACAGCCAACGCGCTGCAATGGCCGGCTGCTACGAATGACGAGAAGGGGCAGGATAGGTCTCAGTCTATGCATATTATGGATAAAACGAGCTCGTCCATGGATGAACTGCATAGTTGGAAAAGCCTCATTGCACCTCTGCTGATCGCACAGGTGGAAAAGGCGGCCCAAACTGCGAAGAATGACAGGTCTGCCTCGAAACAGGCGGCTCCAGCCATCGGCAAAATTAAAATCCAATCCCAAACCCCTCCTAAAAAACTCTTCTTTACGCGAACTGCAACGTTGACCCAGGCAGATCAGGCCAAAGCAACTTGGAGCTACAGTATCACCGCGCAAGAAGTGCTTCTGCTGCAAAAAATCGTCATGGCGGAAGCAGAAGGCGAATCGTACAAAGGCAAAGTGGCAGTCGCCAATGTTGTCTTGAACCGGCTGCGGTCAGCCAATTTCCCTGATACCATACAAAAAGTAATTTATCAGAAAGCTCAATTCAGTCCGGTGGCAAACGGTCGTCTTAACCGTGTTCGTCCGAATGAAGAAACAGTGAAAGCAGTCAATGACGCGCTGAGTGGTCACAAAGCCGTTCCGGATGATACTTATTATTTTCTGTCTCTAACTTTAGCTGATGATCTGACAGTCCATCACTCACGTGCCAAAGTCAAAACGATAGGCAATCATACGTTTTATAAATGAGCAGACAGTTCCGCTGCACCGGGTGATACAAGCTCAGGCCGATCACGAACGGAGGCTGCGATAGTCAAACGAAATACAGTTGCCGGACAGCATAACGGATCGTATCTGAAGTCCGACGTAGCTGATGTTCTCGTGGGGCGTGCACTACCTTTTTTATCCTGAATATTAAGTAGTTCATTACGCAGGCTTTGCTCCAGTTGGACGGGATGGGTCACTGCTTTGGCGCAACCATTTTTTACAAAAAAATCGCAATTTTCTTCTTCCTGACCTGGAAGATAGGACACGAACAGCATGGAGAGGTCTTTGGCCATCGCTTCTGTGCAGGTCATCCCACCCGGCTTTGTAATGAGCAGGTCGGCTGCATCCATCAGTGTGCTGATTGCGCGGGTGAAGCCAAGCACGTGAAGATGGGGATGTCGAAATTTAGGGCTTTCTGTAAGCTTGTCGAACAGCTTGTCATTGTTGCCTGTGCACAGAATCACCTGAATCTGATCGGCCATACGGATTAGTACGTTCATCATGCTCTCTTCGAGCGGAATGCCCCAGCCACCGCCCATGACAAGAACTGTCGGCATATCATGAAATCCAAAGCGTGCACGGGCCGTAGGCTTGTCACCACAGTTCCAGAAATCGGGGTGAACGGGGATGCCTGTGACCGATATCCGGTACTTTTCTACGCCATGGGCTCTGAGCATTTCTTCAGCTTGTGGTGAGGAGACCAGATATTGATTTACCTCTTGGCTGATCCAGGCTCCATGCACATCATAGTCTGTAATCAGAGTATAGAGTGGGATATTGAGACCAAGTCTTTTCAGCCTGGCGACGACTGCGCTAGGGAACGGATGGGTGCAAATAATCGCATCCGGCTCCCAGCCTCCAATTACCCTCAAGGCCCTGGTGTAAAAAAGTTTATGTAAAGCCATGCGGGTCAGCCCGTTTAGCCGCTTGTGATACTGTCTGCGGTACAGCCTGCCGATCATTTTGGGCTGCTTATACACAGTTTTGCGGTAAGCGGAGAAGATGACCGGGGCTATTTTAGGATTCAGCATCCTACCGAGCTCCATGACCTGTGTGCCAACACCGGGATACAATCTGTGCAGACCATCGGCAAGAGCGGCCGCTGCGCGGGTGTGCCCCGTGCCGAAGCCTTCGGACAAAATCAGGAATTTTTTGGATGACATCAATGCACCTACTTTATTCGGATCGTTGGAAATGCGGGCATACTGTTGAAGGTTGTCCTGCCGTCTGCCGTGATGCTGCTTGCCAAAATTTTATAGACGCAACGTTTTCGTTTTAATCTCTATTTGTAAAATATGAAATTCATTTTGCATTCATGAGTCAAAAAAAAGGCTTCAGGCGCTTAAAGTGCCGATCAAATAATAAAAACATCATTTTATCGTATATTTATACATATCCTTCGCTATTTATCGCACTATTGCGGTGAAGCTGCGCATCCAAAAAAATATTATCACTATCATAAAAACTTTGAATTGCTAACGCGCTAGGTCAGTGTTAAAATGATAGAACTAATCTTATTCAAAAGTGAGAAGTGCATATTTATTGAATTTGCAATCTACTGAAGCGGTACTGCCGCTTTAATCCGTATTCAATCTGTCAGGCGCTGCGCCCTTGGTGTCCAAGTGGCGGCGTTTCGTCGTACCCCCATTTCCAGCTCCTGCTGAATTGTTTGTTTGTCGCCACTGTCTTCAGGCCCCATACCGGGCAGGTCCCGGCTTTATGAGTTCAATACAGAAAGGTTGCGTTCCATGAGACAGACAGGACTACCTCCAAAACAAGGGCTTTATGATCCCCAATTTGAAAAAGATGCCTGCGGGATGGGCTTTGTCGCGCATATCAAGGGCAAGGCTTCTCACGACATTGTAAGTCAGGCGCTTACCATGCTTGAGAATATGGAGCACCGCGGCGGTCAGGGGAGCGAGCCGAATTCCGGCGACGGAGCCGGAATTATGCTGCAGATTCCGCATGCTTTCCTTGCGGAAGAAGCGGAGAAACTTGGCTTCACGCTTCCATCCCCTGGACGTTATGGCGTCGGCATGCTGTTCATGTCTACAGATGTCTCCGTACGTGCGGCTCATGAAGAAGCGCTGAAGAACATTATCGCTGAGGAAGGCCAGCAGCTTCTGGGCTTCCGTGATGTTCCGACGGATGACAGCATGCTGGGCAAATCAGCCAAAGCTGCCAAGCCGTGTGTGCGCCAGGTATTTATCGGCAGTAGTGTGGATTTCGAGGATGAGCTCGCCTTCGAGCGGAAGCTGTACGTCATCCGCAAGCGGGCAGAGCTTGCGATTCGTTACAGCGAGAATGAAGAGAATGGGGAAACGTTTTATATTCCAAGTCTCTCCTGTCGGAAAGTAGTATACAAAGGGATGCTGACGACGGCTCAGGTTGGCCAGTTTTATCTGGATTTACGGGATAGCCGGGTGTCCTCGGCCATGGCTCTGATCCACTCCCGTTTCAGCACAAACACGTTTCCGAGCTGGGAACGCGCGCATCCGTATCGTTTCATGATCCACAACGGCGAGATCAACACCATGCGTGGCAACGTGAACTGGATGCATGCGCGTCAGGCGCAGTTCCGGAGCGAGCTGTTCGGGGAAGATATGAATAAGGTCAAGCCGGTCATCAACCCGGATGGTTCGGATACGGCAATGTTCGACAACACGCTGGAATTTTTATATTTGAGCGGGCGTTCCTTGCCTCATGTGGCCATGATGATGGTTCCTGAGCCCTGGAATAACCATGAGAACATGGACCCAGCAAAGAAAGCATTTTATGAATATCACAGCACATTAATGGAGCCTTGGGACGGACCGGCTGCGATGGCGTTTACGGACGGCGTTCAGATCGGCGCCATCCTGGATCGCAATGGACTTCGTCCAGCGCGTTATTATGTCACGAAAGACGACCTGATCGCACTCTCCTCAGAAGCGGGTGTGCTCGACATTCCGCCGGAGAATGTGCTGTACAAGGACCGTCTTCGTCCTGGCCGCATGCTGCTGGTCGATACGAAGGAAGGCCGGATCGTTTCTGATGAGGAAGTCAAGGCGCAGATTGCTTCGGAGCAGCCTTATCAGGAGTGGCTTAACGAGCATCTCATGGATCTGAACGAACTGCCTGATGCGCCGGAGCTGCCGGAGCCCAAGCATGATAATGTGAACCAGCTACAGCTTTCGTTTGGCTATACGTTCGAAGAACTGCGCAAGCTGCTGGAGCCCATGGCCGCTACGGGAGCGGAGCCGATCGGCTCGATGGGTTATGACGCTCCGCTGGCCGTGCTGTCCGATAAGCCGCAGCGTCTTTATAACTATTTTAAGCAGATGTTCGCTCAGGTAACCAATCCGCCGATTGATGCCATCCGTGAGGAGATCGTGACTTCTACGGGCACAACCATCGGACCGGAACGGAATCTGCTGCATCCGGAGCCTGAGAGCTGCCGCCAGATCCGTCTGGAGACTCCAGTGCTTTCTAATGAGGATTTCGCTAAAATCCGACATGTTCACCGTCCGGGTTTTAAATCAATGACCATCCCGATCTTTTTCCCTGCCAAGGAAGGAGCGGAAGGGCTGCGCAATGCGCTGGAAGGGCTGTTCGAGTCGGCTGACCGCGTTATTGCCAAAGGTCATAACATCCTGATTCTGTCTGATCGCGGCGTGGATGCGGAGAATGCGGCCATTCCGGCACTGCTGGCTGTATCCAGCCTGCATCACCATCTGATCAAGAACGGAACGCGCACGAAAGTCAGCATTCTGCTTGAATCCGGTGAACCGCGTGATATCCATCATTATGCGTTGCTGCTTGGATACGGCGTGAGCGCCGTCAATCCGTATTTGGCGTTCGAGACGCTGGATGACATGATTCAGCAGGGAATGCTGCGCGGCGTATCACACGAGAAGGCCGTAAAGAACTATATTAAAGCCGCCACGAAGGGTGTCGTCAAAATCCTGTCCAAAATGGGAATTTCTACGATTCAGTCCTATCGGGGCGCACAAATTTTTGAGGCCGTTGGCCTGAAGCAGGAGTTTGTGGATAAATACTTCACATGGACACCGTCCCGTATTGGCGGCATTGGACTTGAAGAGGTTACGGCGGAAGCGTTGGCCCATCATAACCGTGCCTTTACCGACAAGGACGGCAGCGATAAAGTATTGGACTCCGGCGGAGAGTACCAGTGGCGGAATGATGGGGAGGAGCATCTGTTCAATCCCCAGACAATCCATTTGCTGCAGCAGGCGGTACGGACAGGTGATTATGAGCTGTATAAGAAATATGCAGTGCTCGTTCAGGGTGAAAACGAGAAGAAGCTGACGCTTCGTTCTTTGCTGAAGCTGAAGCCTAATGGCCAACCGGTTCCGCTTGAGGAAGTTGAGTCTGCAGAATCGATTATGCGCCGCTTCAAGACAGGTGCCATGTCATTCGGTTCGATTAGCAAGGAGGCCCACGAAGATCTGGCGATCGCCATGAACCGTATCGGCGGTAAGAGCAATACAGGTGAAGGTGGAGAAGATCCGGCACGCTTTGTTCCGGATGAGAACGGTGACTCTCGGCGCAGCTCCATCAAGCAGGTAGCGTCCGGCCGTTTTGGAGTAACCTCGAATTATTTGGTGAATGCTGACGAAATTCAGATCAAGATGGCGCAGGGGGCTAAGCCGGGTGAAGGCGGGCAGCTCCCAGGACGTAAAGTGTATCCATGGGTAGCGGAAGTGCGCGGATCAACACCGGGTGTAGGTCTAATTTCACCCCCGCCGCATCATGATATCTATTCTATTGAGGATCTGGCCGAGCTCATCTATGATTTGAAAAACGCGAATCCTCGTGCTGACATCAACGTGAAGCTCGTTTCGGAAGTAGGTGTAGGTACGATCGCCGCCGGCGTAGCCAAAGGCCGCGCGGATATCATTCTGATCAGCGGATATGACGGAGGTACCGGCGCATCCCCGCAAGGCTCCATCCGCCACGCAGGAATGCCGTGGGAGCTTGGGCTTGCCGAGGCGCACCAGACGCTGATCCTGAACAATTTGAGAGATCGTGTCGTTCTTGAAACGGACGGTAAAATGCTTTCAGGACGAGATCTCGCGGTAGCTGCCCTGCTTGGGGCGGAAGAATATGGTTTCTCTACTGCGCCGCTGGTTGCATTAGGTTGCATCATGATGCGTGTGTGTCAAATGGATACATGTCCTGTAGGCGTGGCTACCCAGAATCCGCAGCTGCGTAAGAATTACATGGGAGATCCGGCGCATGTCGTTAACTTTATGCGATTCGTGGCGGAAGATGTGCGCGAAATTATGGCTGAGCTCGGCTTCCGTACCATTCAGGAAATGGTCGGACGTACAGACTGCCTCGATGCAGCCGATGCCAATGAGCATTGGAAGAAGAGTGGTGTGAACCTGAGTCTGCTGCTGCACGCGTCTGAGCTTCCGGAAGGAAAAGAACCGTACCGCACACAGCGTCAGAATCATGGTCTGGAAGAAACGCTGGATGTCCAGCAACTGCTCCCTCTTGCTGCTCCGGCTTTGGAGAGCAAGACACCGGTGGCAGCAACACTTAAGATTACCAATGTCAACCGTGCCGCAGGAACCATACTCGGCAGCGAGGTGACACGTAAATATGGGGCAGTCGGCCTGCCAGACGACACGATTCGCTTCCATTTTGTCGGTTCGGCGGGACAAAGCCTTGGAGCCTTCATACCGAAAGGCATGACCCTCACGGTAGAGGGGGATTCGAACGACTATGTGGGCAAAGGTTTGTCCGGCGGTAAAATTATCGTCAAGAAATCGTCTAAGGCCACCTTTAAAGCGGAGGAAAACATCATTATCGGCAATACCGCTTTCTACGGAGCGACCAGCGGGGAGGCTTATATCAGCGGCATAGCCGGTGAGCGCTTCGCCGTAAGGAATTCCGGGGCCAGGGTTGTGGTTGAAGGTGTGGGAGATCATGGCTGCGAATATATGACTGGCGGCAGGGTTGTTGTGCTTGGGAACACAGGGCGCAACTTCGCGGCGGGTATGTCTGGCGGTATAGCCTATGTGTATGATCCTGAAGGCACATTCCTTACTCGTTGTAATTTGGAAATGGTGCTGCTGGAGCGTGTGGAGGAGGCTGCTGAGGCTGCGGACCTACACGGGATGATCGAGCGTCATGTTGCCTATACGGATAGTGAGGCGGGACAGCGTATTCTGCATGATTGGCAGACATCACTCCAGCAATTTGTCCGTATCATCCCTAAAGATTATAAACGGATGATGGAGCAGATCGAGAAGGTGGAGGCAACCGGCTTGACTGGTGATGAAGCTCTGCTGGCTGCATTTGAAGCCAACATGCGTGAACTTGCCCGCACAGGCACCAACTGATTCGATATAATGACAAAAAGATGACTTACTACAGGATGATTTTGAGTTTTCCTGGCAGTAAGTCATTTTTTTTGAAAAATAAATAATTCTCTTGTTGACAAATGCAACAAATTGCGACATTACCCCGTTAGAAGTTTACTGAAACATGAAATTTGACATAAAAAATACCAAAATATTTTCGATGTAAACGTTTACTAGAATCAATACGACTTGTTATTTCTTTTTTTATTCGTTATCATTTTTGTAACACATCGGATGTTTCATCTTCCCTACTAATCAAAGAATAGGGTGAAAGGATGAAAGCGAGGACCACAGCAGAAGGCAGGATGATCTTTGTATACAGGTATGCATCCTGGGCCTTTACATCGCTTGCCTATGCATTAAATGACTCAGGCACTTTAAGTCACAAGCTGGTTTTAATTTTTTTATTGTTCTTTTTTGTGACGATGTTTACGTACATTTATCGTAGATATCGCAATCAAGGGCCGGTACTGAAAATATGTATCGCCGTGGAAGCCTTAGGAATTATAGTTTTACAGTTTTTAACCGGCGGGATGGATAGCCCGTACAAATGGTATGTCATGAATCCGATTCTCGCCGCAGGGGTATATTTAAGCGCTCTGTATAGCTGGACACTGCTTATTTCTTATATCGGCATCCAGCTCACGATTTGTTATGTCTTCTTCAATGTGAATCGGATCAGTCTCCTGGATGTGCTGCTCCAAAATATGAATATGATTCTGGTATTGGCCTTGACAACGATGGCGATGCAGGTGATCGGCACTATGAAGAGGGAGCTTGTGAAGGCGAATGAGCGAACCAATGAAACGATGGATCATATCAAATCGCTGTATCACATCATGGAGACGGCAAGTCACAACAAAGCAATGAATATGGGGCAGGTCATCTCGGATTATGCAGTGAAGCTTACCAAGCAGAGCAAAGCGTTCTTCTGGCTGGATAATAGGGAAGTCGAGGACGCGCCGGCGAGCAGCCAGACGGGCTGGGCAGCGGATGAAGAGCTGAAACTATTTCAGGAGCTGGCTGCCTATCGTGAGCAATTCCGCTTGGAGCAGGAGCCATTCTTCAAGAACTTCCCGGAATGGGGAGATTTTTTGATGATTACGGTGCCTATGACCACGCGGTTTGTGGCAGCGATCGGTGTAAAGCTTGACCCGGAGCAAGGAATGGGAAGAAGGCGCTGGCTTGTACAGCAGCTCATATTTCTTGCGGAGCTAAGTGCGATTTTCCTCGAACGTTATGAGTTGGAACGGGTCGAAAGCCAGTTGCTGGTGACGAATGAGCAGAACCGGATCGCCAATGAAATGCATGACAATGTATCGCAGAGTTTGTTCGGGATTGTCTATGCAGCCCATTCGCTGCGGCAAACGTGGCATCAGCTTGGCAGGGCCCAGGTGGATGAGCAGATTGAATTGATTCAGGAATCTGCGAATCAGGCGGTGCGCGAATTAAAGCTTGCCATTCATAGTCTAAGCTCCAAGAAGAGCGGCGGACCGACCTGGATGGCAACGGTAAAGAGTCATTTGCATATGCTGTCTCGGCTAAACAACGTACAGATCGAGCTGCACAACACGGGAGATCAGTATACGCTCCCTTACCCATACCAGAAAGCATTATTTCGCATCATATCGGAGTCGGCCGGCAATGCCATTCGCCACGGTCATGCCAAGCAGATTCAGGTGAAGCTTACGCTGACACCGCAGCAGGTTGAACTGGCCATTTTGGATGACGGGATCGGGTTCAGGACCGAGAAGCTTGCGGCTGGAGGGGAGGAGATTGGATCGGAGGGTGGACTTGGTATGAGGAATATGGAATACCTTGCACGTTCTATGGGAGGTGAATTTAGTGTCTCCAGCGCAGTCGGGAAAGGAACCGAGATTGTAATCGCGATTCCCGTCCAGGCAGCCGAACGAATTCAGTGAACTGAATCATTCCACTAGGAACAGGAGGTCGTGTGATGAAAATTGTCATTGTAGATGATCATCCTTTAGTAAGGAGAGGACTCGCTGCGGTAATATCTATGCAGCCGAATGTACAATTTGCAGGAGAGGCCAAAAATCAACGGGAAGCTCTGATGGTCCTCGAAGAAACACAACCGGACTTGGTCCTGTTGGATCTGAAGCTGGGAGATGAATCCGGTCTGGATATCATCAAGGCATCACGCCGAAAGGGCTTTAGCGGCAAGTTTATTTTGCTGACCTCCTCTGCAAGTCGTGAAGATTTTCTGAAAGCGGAGGAAGCAGGCGTGGATGGGTATGTGCTGAAAGAAGCGCTACCGGAGGAATTGCTGTATGCCATTCAGCTTGTGAGCAAGGGACGCAAGTATTACGATCCGACCATTTTGGAAAATAAGCTGCGCGAGGATGCCGGATCATTGACCGATGAATTGACACCGAAGGAAAGGGAAGTTCTCATTGAATTGGGGCAGGGAGCATGTAACCGTGAGATTGCTGCTAAGCTATTTATCAGCGAATTTACGGTGAAAAAGCATGTTAGCCAAATCCTGGCCAAACTTCGTTTGACGGACCGGACACAGGCTGCTCTTTATGCCAATGCCATTGGCCTTGCGAAATATGAACCGACCACCACCGTCTGATGCTCTGAATTGTATACTATTATTAAAAATTAACTAAAATTTTAAATGAAAGTAAAAACACGGAAGCTGTTCCGTGTTTTTTTATTTTCCATAAAAAGATGGTCCAAAAGTATACCAAAAAATGAACGGAAGTGGTAGATAAATCACCACCTTAGTTCCGATCAAAGTGCCGATAGGGTCCATGTGCGTTATAGATGCCATTGATAAAATGAAAATATATTTCTTATAAGAAGAAAAAAAAGGCGGAAGGGAGGATATCTGTGGAGAAGACGATATTGGACTATCTAGTGTTAATAAGGAAAAGGCTGTGGCTGATTGCGGCATTCGTATTGATTTCATGCATCACGACGTTTTATGTCAGTGAAAATTTTGTGAAACCGGTGTACTCTGCTTCCAGTCAATTGCTTATTAATAACATTACCGGAGCAGAAGGCAGCAATGAACTGAACCAGGTAAGCACAAGCCTTAATCTGGTGGAGAGCTACAGACAAATTCTCACATCTCCTGCCATTATGGGCAAAGTCGTTGCCGAGCATCCGGAATTCGGGGTGAACCCATCAGAGCTATCTGAAAAGCTGAAGATTCAGTCCTCGGACAAAAGTCAGGTGATCGGGCTGACCATCGAAGGGGAGGACTACCAGACGGCCGCTGCTATGGTAAACTCCATAACTCAGACGTTCACACGCTCCGTTCCTGAATTGATGAATATGAATAATGTGAAAATTTTGAACCTGGCCGATATCGTAAATCAGCCGGAGCCGATCAACGGTAGTCCGGTCATGAATATTGCAATCAGCTTCTTGGTGTCCTTGATGATCGCTTTGGGAACGATTGTTTTCCTGGAGAGCATTAACGCCACGCTGCGCAATGAGAAGGAAGCCGAGGCGGATCTGGGCCTTCCGGTCATCGGAAGCATTCCGCTCATGAGGAAGAAAGACCTGAGCGGAACTGTAGGAAATTCAAAAGAACGAGTGGGGGAGCGAACTTATGCTGCGATTGAATGACACGTTGATTGCCGAAAGTAATCCGGCGTCCTACATATCGGAGTCCTTCCGTTCCCTGCGTACCTATATCCATCAGCAGGTTTTGCGCCATACAGACCGGGGGACCGTCCTGATGTTTGCTTCGCCGGATAAAGGGGAAGGAAAAACAACCTTGTTGGCCAATTTAGGCGTTTCCTTTGCTCAGGAGGGGCGTAAGGTGGTTCTTATCGATTGTGATCTGCGCCAGTCCTCCCTTCATGAAGCATTTGGCATGGAGAATACAAATGGTTTGTCGGCATACTTGCGCGGAGGTGCCTCCTCCAAAGAAATCCTGCGCAAAGGCGGACAGGAGCTGTATGTTGTACCGGGTGGGGAGAATTTGTACAATGCGCCCGATTTGTTTGGCGGGGAGCGGATGACGGCACTGCTGGATGAGTTGAAGAACGAATACGATCTTATCCTGCTTGACAGTCCTTCGGCTTTGGATTATACGGATGCCCGTCTGCTGGCCTCTCTTACGGACGGTGTCATCTTGGTGGCGAAGCATGCCAGTACTAAAAGAGAAAGCTTGCGCAAGACGAAGCAGCTAATGGATCAGGCTGGAGCAACGTTGCTGGGCATCGTGATGAATCAGGTGAAAATGTAGTCATATAAAACGCTAGGAGGACGAGTGCGATGAAAAAAGTGAAAAAAGCGATCATACCAGCAGCGGGTCTCGGAACGCGCTTTCTGCCTGCGACCAAGGCCATGCCGAAAGAGATGCTGCCGATTATCAACAAGCCGACCATTCAATACATTGTGGAAGAAGCGATTGAATCCGGTATTGAGGATATCATCATCGTGACAGGAAAGGGCAAACGCGCCATTGAGGATCACTTCGACAACGCATTTGAGCTGGAATCCAGACTGCTGGAGGACGGCAAGCTTGAAATTTTACAGGAAGTACAGCGTTCTTCCAAAGTGGATATTCACTACATCCGGCAGAAAGAGCCGAAAGGTCTGGGGCATGCCGTTTGGTGCGCAAGACGTTTTATCGGGGATGAGCCATTTGGCGTACTGCTGGGAGATGACATTGTCACCGGACAAACACCGTGCCTCCGGCAGTTGATTGAACAATATGAAGACACGCAAAATTCGGTGATAGGCGTGCAAAGCGTACCGGACGAAGTAACACATCGTTACGGTATCATCGAACCGGATCTTCAGGATGGCCGACTGTACCGGGTCAACAACTTTGTGGAGAAGCCGTCCAAAGGAACGGCACCGTCGAACTTGGCGATTATGGGACGTTATGTGTTTTCACCGAAAATCTTTAAATATCTGGATCTGCAGGAAAAAGGGGCAGGCGGTGAAATTCAATTGACCGATGCCATCCAAAAGCTGAATCAAAGCGAGCGCGTGTACGCTTATGACTTCGAAGGTGTCCGTTATGATGTGGGCGAACGTCTGGGCTTTGTTCTGACAACACTTGAATTTGCACTGAAAAATGGCGACCTGCGCGAGTCGGTGCTGGAAGCTATGACGGATTGGCTGGCTAAAGCTGAACACCCAACAACTGTCGGTTGAGAGGAGGGCTTTAAAGCATGAGCATGGAAAATCTGCCGGACGACTATGAGGCTGTCATGCCGGGTACGACGTTTTACATGCCATATGGAACGAAACAAATGCAGGACAAGACATCCTATCTGGTTACGAAGCGTTTGCTGGATATGATTCTGAGTGCGGTCGGGTTGATCGTATTGCTGCCGCTGTTCGTGGTCATAGCGATTTTGATCAAGCTGGAGGATCCCAAAGGTACAGTTTTCTTCAAACAAACGAGGGTTGGAAAAAATGAAAAGCTGTTCAACATGTACAAATTTCGCTCTATGGTGTCCAATGCGGAGGAACTGAAGAAGGATTTAATGGCACTGAATGAGGTCAGCGGAGCGATGTTCAAGATTAAGAACGATCCACGCATAACCAAGATGGGCAGATTTCTGCGCAAAACCAGCATCGATGAAATTCCCCAGCTTTGGAACGTGCTGATTGGCGATATGAGTCTGGTTGGTCCACGTCCACCGTTGCCAAGCGAAGTGGAGCAGTATTCGGATTACGATAAACAGAGGTTGCTGGTAACACCCGGCTGTACAGGTTACTGGCAGGTAACTGCCCGCAACAGCGTCGGCTTTGAGGAAATGGTGCAGATGGATTTGAAATACATCCATGTCCGCAGCACCTGGCTTGATCTTAAAATCATCGTGAAAACGGCATTTATGATGATTTTCTCTAGGGATGCATACTGATGGAAAAGCCCAACTTTTCCCGGCCTGATCTATCGGTCATTATTTGCACCTATAACCGCGCTGACCTGTTGGACAAAACGCTTGTTTCTCTACTGAGCCTGCATGAACTGGATCGGGCTGAAATCATCGTGGTGGATAACCGCTCCTCCGATCATACGGCAGAGGTTGTGCGTCGCTTTATCGCTGCACACAAGGAATTCGTTAATGTGACATATCATTTTGAAGCCGAACAGGGCCTTTCTGCGGCACGCAATGCGGGCATCCGGCTGGCGGCAGCCGAGATTATTGCCTTTCTGGATGATGATGCGATTCCGGCAACTGCATGGATTCGCACGATTATTTCCGCTTTTGAACGGAACTCGGACATGAGTGCTATGGGCGGCCCTATTGCACCTATATTTGAATCCGATCGTCCCGCATGGCTTACGGGTCCGCTTGAGCTTCCTTATACGATCGTGAATCTCGGCCAGGAAGAAAAGGAGTACCCGCGCAGTCTGAATCCGTTCGGCGCCAACATGGCCATGCGCAGTGAGGCTTTGCAGGATAACCTCTTCCCGCTTCATCTGGGCAGAAAGGGGAATCTTCTTCTGTCTGGCGAAGAGTCCTGGGTATTCGAACAAATCCGCAGAAAAGGCGGTTTAGTCAAATACCATCCAGACATGGCGGTCGATCATTTCGTCCCCGCTGCCCGCTTGACCAAGGAATGGATTATGAATCGTTATTACTGCCAGGGGATGTCCAACGCGGTCCAATGCACCAGCCTGAAAGAAAGGGTGATGTTGATAGGGAAAACGGCGGCGAAGCTGTTGTATATTGTGTTCCGTTCCCTGAATGCACGCTCTGAAGGCAGCAAGTTGCTGAACCGCTGCAGACTGGAAAGCATCCGCGGGACCATGGATACGGTCCGTAACCGTAAAAGTGAATCTGCTGCAGGGTGAGAGGTGTTGAAAGATGAGTAATTATCCATGGCTTGCAAGAATAAACACCCTGCAGTACGGATTTATCTTCCTTGCAGCCGCACTGTTTGTAGGAATCGCGGCTACATACCAGCCGATAATCAGTCTTGCTGCAGTATGTCTGCTGCTGCTGCTGGTTGTCTCCATCCGGCATCCGGAGCGGATCAGTTATGTGGTGCTGGTTAGCACGGCGGTTTCTGTAGACTCCTTGTATTCGGGCAGCGTCTTCGGAATAGAGATTCTATCTCTTTACAAGCTTGGAATTCTAGCACTGCTCGTCCCGTGTATGCTGGTGTATGGCATTCGTTTGAAATTCAGCTATCCGATACTTGCACTCATCGCCATGCTAGGGATCACCTTCACCTTTTCAGTATGGCTGCCGACATTGACGGCCTCCATTGCGCTTAAGGCGTTTATCGGGCTGTCACTTCCTTTTGTCTTCCTGCTGATTAAGTGGAAGAAGGAAGTGGCGCAGAAGCATATCACCATGATCAGTCTGCTGCCGATCATCAGCGTGAGTGTAGGTGTTCTCTTGTCAGCAGCGGGTCTGCATTCGTTAGCGGCAGTCGAATTTACCGGAGCTGTAAGGTTGCAGGGAGCGAACATTCCGCCACATCTGGCGATGCTTGCTTTTCTTGGTATCGCGGTTTCGCTGATTGAACTCAAGCGCAGATCACAGCAGACGGTGCTTTTTTATGCGGTACTGGCGCTCAATTTTCTGATTTTGATTTCCACCGGCACCAGAGGTCCGATTCTGGCACTGGTTTTGATGTTACTTGTATATCTGTATGACATTTCACGGCAGTATCTCAGAGGGAAAATCAACTATCTTCTTCCTCTGGCGGGTTCGTTCATACTTGTCCTCGGCGCTTTGGCTATGCAGTGGGATAACTTGGAAAAGCGTTCCTTCGAACGACAGACAGATGAAGGTATCGATCTGTCGGGGAGGACGGAGGCGTGGGAATTTTTCTTAAGCAAGGTGCATGATTATCCGTGGTCGGGGAGAGGACTAGGTGCCGTGACTGTGGCGAACGATGGAACACTGTTCAGAGGCTTTGTCGTTCCGCATAACGAATACATCCGCTTTTATTTTGATACAGGATATATAGGCTGCGGGCTGCTGATGCTCTCCCTGCTGATCGTGTTCGTTCTTATTTACCGCTCTCTTCCCAAGCCGATCAAGCCGTACTATGCAGGCTTAATTGTTGGATTTCTGATGTATTCTTTTTCCGATAACACCTTGTCGACAGTTCAAATGATTATTCCTTTCTGCTGGTATCTGAACTGTCTGTACCAGACAGCCAATCAAAACGATTTCCGCAAAAGAGAAGTGATACGATGAGCAGAGTGAACATGTTTGATGTCAATTTTGATAATTATGATTTTAATGATCTACTTGAGTTTATTGATAGAGCCATCCAGACACAGCATCATTCCTACATTCTCACCTGCAACGTGGATCATGTGATTAAGCTCCGCAAGGATGATGAATTCCGGCGGGTCTACTCGGGTGCTGGGGCAGTCGTCGCCGACGGGATGCCGATTATATGGGCATCGAAGCTTCTGCGAAAACCGTTAAAGGAGAAAGTATCCGGCTCGGACCTGTTTCATAAGCTCGGTGAGGCATTTGAGGAAAGGAATTACAGACTTTTTTTTCTCGGCTCCGCACGAGGGGTGCCTGAGAAGGCGATGCACAATCTTCAGGAATCCTTCCCGAAAATGAACATTGTCGGCTGTTATTCCCCATCCTACGGTTTTGAGAAAAACGAAGAGGAAAACAAACGGATTGTGGAGATGCTCATTGAATCCCGCCCGGATATTGTATTTGTCGGTGTCGGAGCACCGAAGCAGGAAAAGTGGATTTATCAGCATTACGGAACCTATCGCGCGCCGGTATCCATCGGGGTAGGGGCTACCTTCGATTTCCTGTCAGGCTCCGTGAAGCGGGCTCCGGATTTTATGCAAAAAACGGGATTTGAATGGTTTTGGAGACTGTCGCAGGAGCCGCGGCGTCTATGGAAAAGATACCTGATCGAAGATTCGCAGTTTTTGATTCTGTTGGCCAAGGAAATGCTCAAACGCAACCGGTTGAAGGGGGGGAATGCGGAATGACTTGTTCCGCCCGTGATGAGCAGTCCATCGAACAGCCGCTGTCCCAGCGGGTGGATCAGATTCCGCTGACCTATCATTTATCCGAAGTAACCATTCCATATGGCATGCTGACCATCGATGGCGGCAAGCAGGGGCCTGAAGCCGAAAGGGAGGCCTCCAATGAGAAATGATGGACGTTTACAACATCTCGTCATGTGGAATAGACGCAGCCTCTCGCTGTTGGTGATGGGAGCTGCAGCCTGCATACTTCCGCTTATCATCGGTTTTATCAGCGCTAAAATGAGTCCGACCATGAGCCAGCAGGGTGCAATCGTGCTCGCTTTGGTTTTTCCGGCATTCATATTTGCAGTCATCCAGTCCAAGGCTTTGATTCCCTACACCCTTGTGGTGTGGGCGATCGGCCCGGAAATTCGGCGGATCTCCGACTGGATGGAAGGAACATACCAGTCGGTGTCGCTGCTTAGTATTGCGCCGTTGCTGGCGAGCACCATGATCTTGATTCCGGTGCTGCGCGGTATCCATCAAGCGGAACAACCGCTGGCCAGAATAGCGCTTTATTTCGCAGTGGCACTGGGATATGGCAGTCTGATCGGTGTCGCCAAGAACGGAATGGGCTTTGCTTACGATCTTGCAAACTATATCATTCCGCTTATGATACTGCCCTATTTCGCAGTACGGCCATTTGATGTGAGAGACATTGACCGCCTTCTAACCACATACGCCAATATTGCGGTTGCAGTATCCTTATATGGAATTATTCAGTATCTGACTGTACCGCCATGGGATGCCTTCTGGATGAATCATGTGGAGATGAATTCGATCGGTCTGCCCTATCCGCTTGAGATCCGGGTATTCTCTACCTTGAACTCTCCGGGGCCTTGCGCCTTTTTTTTGGCAGGGGCGCTGATGCCGATGCTGATGGAGAAGCGCTGGCGTGGTTCCTTGGGCTGGTTCGGCGTGCTGCTGACGCTGGTCTGCCTCATGACCACCCTTGTGCGTTCTGCATGGCTGCTGGTATTTGTTATGCTGCTTGCTTATATTCTGACTTCCTCCTCCAAAGGGAAATGGAAAACGATCCTTCAGCTTGTCATCCTGGGAGCGCTGCTTGTATACATTGTACCCAAGCTCCCGGGCGCCGAAGGATTGGTCGCACGGATGGAAACGCTGACGTCCATTGAGGAGGATCGGTCGTACAATGATCGGCTGGATTTGCTGAACACGATGCTGCCGACCGTCATAGGCAACCCGGTCGGTCAGGGACTGGGCAGTGTGGGAACAGGAACGAAGCTGGATAATGGTGGAGATCTCGGTGAGATGGGCATTATGGACAACGGATTTATCGCGGTCTTCCTAACCTTTGGTGTTCCGGGTGCCATATTCTTCTTTGCAGGTTTGTTCTTGCTCGCGAAGAAGCTGATTTCACGGATCACCGCCCGAAATTCGTTTCAACCCTATGCACGGCTGGGCTTTGCGGCATGGATGGGAGCGTGTGCCAATCTGATCTCTGATAACGGCTTTCCCGGATTAAGAGGTTATGTGGTCTGGACGCTGATTGGGATTGGATTGTGGGCCAAAGATGCTATGGCGGAAAGAAGGTGACTCTCGGATGCAGTATTTACAAGCGCTGTCCAACCCAATTCGGACAGTTATCGGAACAATTATGCGTTTCGCCAGAAGCAAAGACAACAGCTCGGCCGCCGTCAAAACCATGTTCTTCAGCATACTAATCCTTCTTGTGAATATGCTGACAGGTATCCTGACAGCACGTTACCTGGGACCCACTGGGCGCGGCGAACAGGCAGCCATGACCAATTGGTCGCAGTTTCTTGCCTTCTGCATGACCTTTGGGGTTCCTTCGGCATTGATCTATAACGCCAAGAAAAATCCAAAGGACGCGGGTAACCTGTATGGCATCGCTTTGCTGCTAGCCATTATATTCGGGGGCTTGGCGTCAACCGTCGGGGTTTTTCTCATTCCGTTATGGCTGGATGCCTTCAGTCCGAGTGTGGTCTTGTTCGCGCAACTATCCATGGTGATGTGCCCAGTGATTGCCATCTCGCAAATTAACAACGCCATGATGCAGGTGCGCGGCGAGTATAGGCAATACAATATTTTTCGTTATATTGTTCCGCTGAGCACGCTTGCTCTATTGGGACTGCTCATTATAACCGGCTACATAAGTCCCTATACCTCTGCACTGGCTTATTTGCTTCCGTCGGTGCCGGTGTACGTGGTCGTTACCGTGCGGCTTATTCGTGAATATCGTCCGAAAATTAAAAACGGCTGGCTACATTTCAAGCGCCTGTTCTCCTATGGAATGGGCTCTTATGGCAATGATCTGATGGGGCAGGTCTCCATCTATATCGACCAGATTCTGATTGCCGCGCTGTTGGCACCCGCCGAACTTGGTTTGTATGCGGTGGCGGTCAGCCTAGCACGGATGGTCAGCGTGTTCGCAAATTCCATCATCGTGGTTCTTTTTCCGAAAGCATCAAGCCTGGAGAGAGAGGACGCGATCGCCATCACGTTCAGAGCCTTTCGCATTACTTCGACCGCGGCAATTCTGACGGCGATCGTACTTATGCTGATTGCTCCCTTTGTATTCACTCTGCTGTATGGACCGGAATTTAAAGAGGCGCTTACCGTCTTTAGATTACTGGTACTTGAGGTTTCCATCGGAGGGGGGACCATGGTGCTCGCACAGACATTCATGGCGCTCGGCAAGCCTAAGCTTGTTACCATACTTCAAGGACTCGGCTTGGCTCTGGTTGTTCCGCTATTGATTATACTTGTACCCGCATATGGTCTCACGGGGGCTGGCATAGCCATGCTGTCATCGGTAATTCTCAGATTCATCTGCATTCTGTTCAACGTCAAATTTGTACTTAAAACCAAAATACCGAGATTGATTATCTCCAGGCAGGACATTCAATGGCTCCGGAAAACAATGTCAAACTACATTCGGAGAAACCCAGCGAACGGTTAAGAAAAAAGGAGGCACCCCCTAATGAACCATATGTCGAGCGTTCCGGCGGATAACAGAATATCGGTTGTTATCATTGCTCAGGATGACGCAGTCAGAATTGCGAATGCCATACAATCCTGTAAAGTCTTTGCGGATGAAATTGTCGTCATTGACGGCGGCAGCAAGGATAATACAGTCGAGGTATCCGAATCCTTGGGCTGCAAGGTGTTTACGAATCCTTGGCCGGGTTATGCCAAACAGCGGACGTTCGGCGTAGAGCGCGCAAACTATGATTGGATTTTTCTGATTGATACGGATGAGGTTGTCAGTGAAGACATGGCGGCTGACATTCTTAAGCACAAGGAGACACTGCATGATCCGGCCAAGGCTTATTCTGTGTTCCGGATTGGCGACTTCCTCGGCAAATGGATGAATAGGGGTGAATTTCTGGTTCGTTTGTATAACCGCCAGATTTACGGAATTACAAACAGTCTGGTCCACGAGATGCCTGATGTAGCAGGAGAGCATACGATCAAGCTGAACGGTGTGCTGTGGCATTACGGCTTCCGCAGCATCAGCGATCATGTGATGAGATTTAATAAGTACACGGATCTGGAGGCCCAAACCGCATTTAACAAGGGCAAACCATTTCGGATTACGAACCTGCTGTTCAGACCGCCTGCCCGTTTTGTACAGAAATATTTCGTGCATGGTCTGTACCGCAAAGGACTTGCCGGTTTTGCCGTCTCTTTTTTCTGGGTGATGTATGAATTTCTCATTTGCTTCAAGCATTATGAGCTGACCCGGAGGCAGAAGCAGGTAACGATCACAGAAGAGGGGCCTGCCGAGAAAAAGGGGGAAACCAGTTATGTCGTACAGTAACGGTGGATTCCGCATTGCAGCGACGGGTCTAAGCTGGCCGTCACTGCAACCCGGAGGTCTGAACACATACTTCAAATCCATATGTGAAGAATTATCCAAACGAAATCAGTTGGAAGCACTGATCTGCAGCGCGGAAAAGCCACAGGCACCCGATCGAATGAAGATTCACAATATCGGAAGCAAAGATCTTTCACTATGGAAACGCAGGGATCTGATGCAGCGGTATGCGGCCGATTTCTTCAACCATCAGCCGATGGATGTGCTGTATTCCCACTTCGCCCCTTACGGCGTAGGTCCGGCGTTGGAAGCAAGAAAACGCGGAATTCCGGTCGTCATGACCTTCCATGGTCCGTGGACGGAGGAAATGAAAATTGAAGGTCAGGGGCTGAAGCACCTGCTTAAAACGACAATGGCCAAATCCATTGAAATGAAAGCCTACGGCCTGGCCGACAAGTTCATCGTTCTCAGCGAGACGTTCCGTGACATTCTCCATGAGCATTACAAAGTTCCGATGAGGAAAATTCATATCATTCCAGGAGCGGCCGATGTCGAGCGATTCCATCCTTCCACAGACCGCAGCCGGGTGCGGACGCGCCTGAAGCTGCCGCAGGAGGCTACGATTATACTGACCGTCCGCAGATTGGTTAATCGGATGGGCTTGATTCAACTGCTGGAAGCCTGGAGACATGTGGCCCAGCGTCATCCGGATCATATCCTGTTGATCGGAGGCAAGGGTCCGCTCCGCTCCGAACTGGAAGCGAAGATCAGGGAATACGGGCTTGAAGGGCAGGTAAAACTGCTGGGCTACGTTTCCGATGAAGAGCTTCCATTGTACCACCAGGCCTCGAATATGTTCATCGTGCCGACACAGGCATTGGAGGGCTTTGGACTGATCACGGTCGAGGCCATGGCATCCGGTTTGCCGGTGATGGCGACACCGGTCGGAGGCAGTAAAGAGATACTTAACAAGTTCCGGCCGGAGCTTCTGTTCAGCGGCACGGACAGTGAATCGATCAAGAACGGGATGCTGCGGATTCTGAGCGACAGGGCTTCATTGCCAGGGCAGGTCGAATGCCGGGAGCATGTGCTGGCCAACTATACGTGGGAACGGGTATCCGAGCAAGTAGAGAATGTATTCGATCAAGTTGTGAACAGAAAGGCGGCGGCAGGATGCTGAAGGTAGCATATATCGATCATACCGCCAGATGGAGCGGCGGTGAGGTAGCATTGTACAACATCTTGACCCATATCGGCGAGCACATTGAGCCACTGGTCATTTTGGCGGAAGAAGGAGATCTTGCTGACCGGCTGCGCCAAAAAGGCATTGACGTCCGGATCCTGCCGATGGATGAAGCAATTCGCAACCGGAACCGAAATGCCGTGAACTTTGGGGCGCCGGCGGCTGCGCTCAAGATGCTGTCGTACGGCAAAAGTCTGGCTCCGCTATTAAAACAGGAAAATGTGCAGTGCGTGCATACGAATTCGCTAAAATCAGCCATCTACGGGGCGGTTGCCGCCAAATCGGCAAAAATCCCGCTTATCTGGCATATCCGGGATCATATCGGGCCACCGTACCTCAAACCGATTGTGGCGAAGGGCATCCGCCTGCTGTCACGCTTTTTGCCAAACGGCGTGATTGCCAACTCCAAGTCCACGCTCCGAGCACTGGAACTGCCTGCGAATAAAAAAACGCTCGTGGTGTACTCGGCGTTCGCCAAAACGATAGGTCCGGCAGGCGAAACGGACTCCGGCAAAGACGCCAGTGAATTCAATGTGGTCCTGGTCGGTCGGCTGGCCAATTGGAAAGGACAGCACATTTTGCTGGAGGCGGCGCGCTCCTTTAAGGAGGATGCTCGGGTCAAGTTCTGGCTTGCCGGGGATGCGCTGTTCGGTGAACAGGATTATAAACGGCAGTTGGAAGAGACCATAACGCGTTACGGACTGAAAAACGTCAATCTACTTGGGCATGTCGATGATATTCAAGGCCTGATGAGACGCTGTGACCTGCTGATTCACACTTCCATCACACCGGAACCGTTCGGTCAGGTCATTGTTGAAGGGATGGCCGCCGGTCTGCCAGTCATTGCCTCCAATGAGGGAGGACCGACAGAGACGGTGGTGCATGGCGAGACAGGGCTGCTGATTCAACCGGGCGACCCTGCCAAGCTGGCCGAATCCATCCGTTGGATGCTGGAGCATCCCGAGGAGCGGAAGCTAATGGGACAGAAAGGGATGATTCGGGTGAAGGAAAATTTCGTTATTGAGAATACCGTCAAGGATATCGTTCGTTACTATAAAGGTTTGCTGGCAGGTGTATAAACGATCTTGCGTTTAAAAGGATGGTACTGATGAAAATAGCGATAGCACATGATTATTTGATCCAAATGGGCGGAGCCGAAAGAGTAGTCGAAGTATTCCATAGCATGTACCCTGATGCTCCTATCTTCACGACGGTGTTCAGTGACAGCCGCTTATCAAACAATTTGAAGGATGCGGATATAAGGGCCTCCTGGCTGCAGAACATTCCGGGAGTGAAGGCCAATTTCAAGGGCGTGCTGCCGCTGTATCCCATTGCCATCCGTGACTTTGACTTCAGGGAATTTGACATCGTATTGAGTTCAAGCAGCGCTTTTATGAAGAGCATACAGGTACCCAAGCATACTTTTCATATCTGTTACTGTCATACGCCGATGCGGTTTGCATGGGATTACGATACTTACATGGCTGGACAGTCCAGATCCAATCTGTTCAAGAGCATGCTGAGAATTTATATGAACCGCCTGAAAACATGGGATCAGAAAACGTCCCGCAATGTCAATCAGTTCGTTGCCAACTCATCGGTGGTCAAGCGGCGTATCCAGTCGTACTATCACCGGGATGCGGATGTTATTTTCCCGCCGATTAATACATCCCGCTTTGAGAGGTCCACCCAAATTGGAGATTACTATCTGATCGTATCCCGTCTCATTTCATATAAAAGGATCGATCTGGCCATCGAGGCCTTCAACCGGAATGGCTTGAAGCTGCTTATTGTTGGTGAAGGACCTGACCGGAAGAGGCTTGAAGGCATGGCCAAATCCAATGTTCAATTTCTTGGCAGGCTGGAAGATGGCGAAGTCAATAAGCTGATGGCCGAGTGCCGGGCACTTGTATTCCCGGGAATAGAGGACTTCGGCATCACCCCGCTGGAGGCCAACGCAGCCGGTCGGCCGGTCATTGCCTTTCAGGGAGGCGGGGCGCTCGACACGATCGTGCCTTATCTGAACGGTGTTTTCTTCCACAGGCATGAAGTGGAGGATGTGCTGGCAGCGGTGGAGGCAGTGGAAAATCATCAATGGAACGTGGACGATATCACTCAGCATGCACGTAAATTTGACGAAAACACGTTCAAGGAGCAGTTCAAAAAGTATGTGGAGCAAGCCTATGTGAACTTTCTTAAAGGGGGACTGAAGCCATGATGAAGCTGGCTGTGATCGGAACGGGATATGTAGGTTTGGTATCTGGAGTATGTTTTGCTTTGAAGGGCAACAAGGTCATTTGTGTCGATCTGGCTGAGGACAAAATTGAAAAGCTGAAACGGGCCGAATCACCGATTTACGAACCCGGCATCGAGGAGCTGATTGAGCAGAATCTTCGGGAAGAGCGGCTTGAGTTCACTTCTGATCTGAGTGATGCGGTACGTCGCTCGGACATTGTTCTGCTGGCGGTCGGGACACCTTCTCTGCCGAACGGGGAAGCCAATCTGCAGTATATTGAACAGGCTGCGGCTGATGTAGGTGCGGCTATGAATGGCTACAAGATCATTATGACCAAGAGCACCGTGCCTGTCGGAACGAACGAAAAAATCCGTGAGGTTGTAGCAAGATATACCCGTCAGTCATTTGATATCGTATCTGCACCCGAGTTTCTGCGTGAAGGCTCTGCGATCAGCGATACGCTGCACCCTGACCGGATCATCATAGGCATTGACAATCCTTCATTGCATGAGACGATGGTCGAGCTTCATCAGGATTTCACGGACAATATCTATGTGACGGATATCCGGAGCGCCGAGATGATCAAGTATGCCTCCAACGCATTTCTGGCTACTAAAATTTCTTTTATTAACGAGATCGCAAATATTTGCGAAAAGGTAGGCGCGGACGTTACGAATGTAGCGGCAGGAATGGGCATGGACAAACGCATTGGCTCTTCCTTCCTGCAGGCGGGAATCGGATATGGCGGTTCGTGCTTTCCGAAGGATACGAATGCGCTCATTCAAATCGCGGGCAACGTGGATTACGAGTTCAAGCTGCTTAAATCCGTTGTTGATGTGAACTCCGATCAGCGTTATATGATGATTTCCAAACTGCGCGAATCCCTCGGGCAGTTAAACGGTATACACGTAGGTGTGTGGGGCTTGTCCTTCAAACCGAATACGGATGATATCCGGGAGGCACCTTCTCTTGAGATTGTCGAAACCTTGGTCAAAGAAGGGGCGTTCGTCAAGGTTCATGACCCGATCGCGATGGACAAATTCAGGGAGCAGTTCAATCACGAACATATTCAGTGGTGCTCTACACCCGAGGAAGCGGCACTTGGCTGCGATGCTGTCTGCCTGCTGACGGACTGGGATCACTACAAGCAGGTGGACCTGCGTATGTTGGGCTCCGTGCTGCGCAAGCCGATTCTCATTGACGGACGCAATGTATTCACGGAACGGCAGATTGCCGAATCTGGATTAGAATATTATTCGGTTGGCAGACCGCGTATGAGTGGGCTGAACGGCCTTTCGTCAAGTGTAGCAGGTGCAGTATAATATTAGTGGTCAGGAAAATATGACCTTTTTAGGAAAATTAAATCTGGAGGGAGAGTTGAGTAATGAAATTGGTACTTTTGTCAGGCGGTTCCGGTAAAAGGTTATGGCCTCTGTCCAACGATTCCCGTTCCAAGCAGTTCCTGAAGGTGCTGGAAAGCCCTGAAGGACAACCTGAATCCATGGTGCAGCGGGTGTGGAGACAATTGGGGGACTCCGGTATGGCGGACTCCTCTTATATCGCTACAGGCAGGGCGCAGGTTGAAATGATTCAGAGCCAAATTGGGAATGAAGTCAGCATCATCGTGGAGCCTGAGCGCAGGGATACCTTCCCGGCTATCGCACTTACGGCCACTTACCTATACAGCATCGCCGGTGTATCCCAAGATACGGTGATCGCGATTCTGCCGGTAGACCCGTATGTGGAGCACGCCTTCTTCCATACGGTAGCACGCATGGAATATACGCTGCAGGAGACGGGCGCCAATCTTGCTCTGATGGGTGTTGTCCCATCCTATCCATCCGAAAAATACGGTTATATCATTCCTAAAGAAGGCTCGCCAGCAGGACCTGCGGGCTGCTTGCAGGTCAGTCATTTCCAGGAAAAACCGGACCGGGAGCAGGCTGAGCTTCTGATTGAGCGGAGTGCGCTCTGGAATTGCGGAGTTTTTGCTTTCCGTTTGGGATACCTGCTGAATATCCTGGAGGAGAAGGGGCTTCCGCTGAATTATGAAGAACTGCAGAAGCAGTATCATGCTTTATCGAAAATAAGCTTTGATTATGAAGTTGTAGAGAAAGAAGAGAACATTGTGGTTCTCCCGTATGACGGCTTCTGGAAGGACCTCGGCACCTGGAACACATTGACGGAAGAAATGTCACAGCGCCAGGTAGGCAAGGGAGTCATGACTGAGGATTGCACCAATACAAGCCTAATCAATGAGCTTGATATCCCGGTCACCGTCATCGGGGCGTGTGATCTGATCGTGGCTGCAAGTCCGGATGGCATCCTTGTAACCAATAAAGCGGAGAGCCCGCGTATCAAGGAAGTGCTGAAGGCACACAATCAGCGTCCGATGTACGAGGAGCGGCGTTGGGGACATTACCGGGTTGTGGATTATGTGAAATACCCTAAGGGCAATGAAGTTCTCACCAAGCGGATTTGCATTGAGCAGGGCAAAAATATCAGCTATCAGCTTCATCTGAAACGTAGTGAAATATGGACGATCATCAGCGGTGAAGCGGACGTAATTTTGAACGAGAAGCTGCACAGCGTGAAAGCTGGTGATGTTGTACGTATTCCGGAAGGGACGAAGCACAGCATTTTGGCCGTAACCGATGTGGAGCTGATTGAGGTGCAGACAGGTTCCGAGCTGGTGGAGGAAGATATCGTTCGCATTTGCATGGACTGGAATGACATTTCTCTGCAGCAATTCATTTCATGAAAAACGCATATGCTGCGTTTTTATGCATATAATTGAAAAAAATGATGTGGTTTTAAGGTTTTTTTTGTAAAAAAATCTCGAAAAATTGGTTCTAATAAATTTTATTTATAAATTTTTGGTAAATTGCAGTCGATACTCTAGGATAAGAGGAAGCTTTATAGCCTTCATAGAAAAATGGCAACCCTGCCGAAAGGCAGGTGAACGCAAAGCTATAGGGCCTTTATCCTTGTTGTGGGATGGCAGCCTAGCTACCGAGAGGGAGAGAATTGGTGAAAACTTATTCTATGTATCGATTTATTCAAAAATTGTTGCCTGTCGTGCTGTTATGTTCTCTGCTTCCATCAGGCCTGTCTCCGGAGCACTTTGCTGTTCAGGCTGCTGAAGCACCGATTAATCCGGCTGCTTCAGCCGAGGCGCGTGAATTATATACGTACTTGTCTAATTTGGACGGAGAGGGAATGATTACCGGTCAGCATGATTATCTGGAAAGCCCGGATGAGTTGAACAAAAAGCTGAAGAGAATCAGCGGCCAGTATGCTGGCCTTCACGGCTACGAGCTGGGCGCCATTTCTAACCAATCGGCTGAGAAGGCCGAGGCTCAGCGCAGCAATGTTGTGGATAGTGCGATTAATTGGCACAATGAGGGCGGCATCGTCGCTATGACTTTTCATCAGGCGCTTCCCGGCAAGCCCTTGACCTGGCCCAATGTACAGATCAAGCTCACCCAAGCGGAATTTAACAGGTATGTAACACCAGGCACTGCGGAATATGCAAGTTTGATCGCCGACCTGGATAAAGTTGCGGTATCCCTTGGCAAACTGCGGGATGCGGGTGTGCCCGTTCTGTGGAGACCTTACCACGAAATGAATGGGAATTGGTTTTGGTGGGGAAAAAAGAAGAGGTTTGTCAAATTATGGGATATCATGTATGATAGATTTGTGAATGTCCACCAACTGAACAATCTGCTGTGGGTCTGGAACCCCAACGCTCCGAATGCTTGGTCCGCTCCTTATCGTAAAACCTTCCCTGGTTTGTCTAAGGTGGATATTTTGGCTGCGGACATTTATGACAATGATTTTAGGCAGAGCTACTATGATGGCCTGCTGAATTTGGCCGGGGGAAAACCGATCGCCATCGGTGAGCATGGAGAAATGCCTTCTGAAAATGTGCTGTTAGCCCAGCCGCGATGGGTATACTCCATGACCTGGGGAAAGATGCTGACAGAGAACAATTCGAACGATGACATTGTTGCATACATGAATGAAGACAGAACACTGAATCGGGATGAATTGATTGCCACTATGGCCCCTCCGGTCGAATCCCCTCCTGTACAGCCGTCTGAGCCGAATCCTCCGGCGGCGCCGCCAGCCGAGGAAGAACCGGCTCCACCAAAGCCGGTTCCGCCAAAACCGGACCCACCAAAACCGGACCCACCAGGTCCGGCTCCATCGGATCCGGACACGGTAGATGAAGGACTGAACGTCGAGTTCTTCAACAATACGAATCTGAGCGGTACTCCTGTGCTTACGCGCACGGATGCCAAACTGGATTTCAACTGGCGTGGTGCCGCACCGGCTCCAGCGGTTCATACTGATCAATTCTCAGTACGCTGGACAGGCAAGGTGAAACCGAAGTACAGCGAGACCTATACCTTTACGACCATTTCCGATGACGGAATTCGGGTATGGGTGAATGGGCAGTTAATTATTGACAGTTGGATCAAGCAAAGCTGGACGGAACGTAAAGGAAGCATCAGTCTCGAGGCAGACCAGTTCTACGACATCAAAGTGGAATTTTATGACGGAACAGGCGATGCTATGGCACGCCTGATGTGGGAGAGCCAGCAGGTATCCAAAGCGATCATTCCCTCAAGTGCATTGTTCCACTCCGTGGAATAAATCTCTTTTTCCGTCGATTATCCTGTACAGAAAGTGTGGACAAGAACAATGAAGAATTGGTTGGCGAACAAGTATGCATATTTCCTTCTGAGCCTGCTTGGCTTAACTATCTTGTTTTCGCTTGTAGGTTGTGCCAACGAAAGCAATGAGGAAAACGACAAAACTGCAGCTACAACTTTATGGATGCTGGGCGTCAAAGACGATTCTTCCAGTGAATTCAGAGGAACAACAGATCGGGAATCTGTTACTGTGGACGTTGAACCGGTGAATGGAACGGCGTTAAAGGCAGCGGGAGGCGCTGCGCAGGCAGTCAAGACCTCTTCCCCAGTCATTCAGCTAAACGGAGAGGTCCCCTCAGGATTGAATGCTTCAACCAATCCGGAGCTGGCGCTGGAGTATGAGCTGGATACCATTCCGGCTAACGGTGTAAGATTTAATGTCCGCATTCTGGATGCAAGCAAGGCTATACCGCAGATGGCTGTTTTCTCGAACAATCAGCTTTCCGGCATCATCCAGATCGCGGGCGTGTCGGGAACCGGAAGCCAGTACACTTTTAAGAGCAATTATCAATTGTATATTCCGAAAGAACAGCTCCTAACGGGAGTAAATCAGCTCAAGATCCGGACGGCACGATGCTTGTACTGCTCGGCTGCGGAGGATACGAATCTCTGGTGGAAATGGGATAGCCTGAGCCTTGAGAAGCTTGCCTCCCCGGTGACTGAACCGATTCACGGCAGTTATATCCGTACGGGAACCAATGTAAACAATAACGAGTTTTATTATGATGAGGGAGCTACCCGCCATCTTCCTGCCGTTTTGAAATGGCTTGGGCTTGCCTATAGCGGCAATATTATGAGGGTCACCTGTGCGAGTAATGTCGGTAATGCATGCTCGGATATGGATGACTACTATAAGACGCTCAAGCAATACAATATGGAGGCTGTTGCCCTGTATCTGTATACCGGTGACATCAAGCTGAAGGCAGACGGAACGCTGCCGGATACCGCCAAACAAAAGCTAACGTCTTATCTGCAAAGTTACGGCCCGTATGTGCAGTATTTTGAAGTTGACAACGAACCAGGGCTGTTCAACCGCTCCAAGGCGGTCAATTTGGCGGTAGCCGACTGGTTGAACAATGAAGGGAAGAAAATCGCCCCTCAGTTGCAAACAGTAGCTCCCGGATGGGCATATTGGCCGCAATATTCCGTCAAAGCATGCAAGAACCAGACGGGGGGCAAGAATCAGTGCGGCGATCCGGACGGATGGGAAAGGGATCCTCAGCAGCGCCTTGAGCTGGAGAAGGTTACGGACCTGACCAACGGTCACGCTTATGGCGAATCGTATGTGCAGGGAAGAGGCGGCAGCTTTGTCGAAAATCTGCAGACGTTCGGTGGCTCCAAGGATGGACTCAGCAAGCAGATGTTGAACACGGAGTTTGGCACCTCTGACTCCCATACGGATAATCCGATTTATGGAGCAAACCAGCCGAAGGCCGCGGCTTTTGACCGGATTATGCGGTCACAGATCGGTTATTCTGACATGTTCATCCAGCATGCCGCGTTCTATAAAGATTATTCTTTGTTTGAAACAGGCTTTGATCTGAACGATCATAACCCTGCGGACACGAAAATTCATGAATTTCCCGGCGGTCTGGATTCACGCGTCGATATCATGAGGCGTCTCAGCCTCGCTTATGCGACACACGGCACGCCATTGACCTACCAGGTGCTGAACAAGAACGAAACCGCTGATAAAATGGTTTATGTACGTGCGGTGAACACCTCTACGCTTGATCCGTTGCCAGGGAGCGGGGCGAAATCCAACAAGCTGCTGGTCAATCTGGTGAACTTTGAATCCACAACCCAGCGCATAAAGGTCCGTGTAACGATGCCTAATCAGGGAACCTACCAGGGAGAGCGCATCGGACCCGGAGCCACCTACTCCGAGGCACAGAGCACATTGTCCGGACTGCAGGCCTCCCCAACGCTGGACTTTGAAGAAACCCTGGGTCCCGGTGAATCCGTTCAGTACATTCTAGTTCCGACCAAGGTGGTGGACGGCATCAGCACAATCGATGCCATCCCCGCCCCTAATTGGGTAAAAGCCGTGGTATCGCAGGAAGCGGCCATTGAAGTGGATTGGTCGGAAGCTGAGGGAGCCCAGACCTATGATGTTCTGCGTGCGGAAAGCGCTGGAGGTTCATATCAGGTCATTGCTGCCGCAGTGGGAGGGACCCACTATACGGATATATCGGTGAAAGCGGGCACCTCTTACACTTACAAAATACGTGCATCAGGCTCGGATAAAATTTCGTCCGCAGCAGGGATCGAATACACAGGGCTTGCCGCACTCGACCGAACAGCCTGGAAAGCACGCGCCAACCCTAATGAAGCGAATGCCAGACTGGCCATTGACGGAAGCACGCGCACACGCTGGGACACGAATGTCGGGCAGAGTGCGGGAGCCTATTTTCAGGTTGACCTGGGGAAATTGAGCCGGATCGGACAAATCACGCTGGATGGAGCGACGTCCGAGAATGATTATCCGCGCGAATATAACGTGCTGGTGTCTGTCAACGGCATGGACTGGACCAAGGTCAGCTCGGGGCGCGGCAGCGGGAAATGGACGGACATCCGCTTTAACCCTGTTGAGGCTAGGTATGTAAAAATTGTGTTGACTAAAGACGCGTCCATGTTCTGGTCCATTCATGAACTGCAGGTTTATGCTGAATGATCTTAACCAACGACAAGCTTCTCTCCAAATTAAAGGGAGGGAAGCTTGTTTTTTTACAAATGTGCGCAAAAGACGACAACATTTTCGGTATTCTTTTTATATAATAATGAATATTAAAAATATAAGTTTTATAGAAACTGGTGGAGACAGCCGGAAATTTCATTTTAAGCGGGGGATTCCAATTGACTAGCGAGCATGCGAAAATTCGAATAGACGGGGCACGACGGCTGAAAGCATGGGAATGGAATGAAGGGATGGTCAGACTTGATGTTCAGGATATTTTGAGGCAGTGTGGTCTGGACGAACCGGAATGGCTCCGTGAAAATGGCTCGCACGCCGCGAATCCTGACGATTAGAGATAAGAGAAAGTAAGGGGGGAACGGAAATAGGGGAATCCAACAGCCTGACATGGCGTTGGAGCCCCCTAGACTACTCCATCATACGTTCCATACGGATAAATGCGATGAAGCGTTTGGCTTCCTCTTCGCTTAAGCTGCGTCCGTCAATCATTAGATTAAAGCGGCGCAAAATATCTTTGTCAGACAGCTCAAGATGATCAATAAATTGTTTGACTTCCGGGTTCATGTCATTTTGCGTGTGCGGTATGCGGCCGATTAAGTAATCGATCGATACGCCAAAGAGATTTGCCAGTATTGTCAGTGTATCAAAATCAGGTTTGCGTCGGTTTTTCTCATAATGAGAGAGAGCAGCTCGCGTGATTCCAAGAATCTGAGCCAATTCTTCTTGCTTCCAACCCCTTTTCTCCCGTAGTTCTGCAATGCGGGTGCCATAATCCATCGTAATCTCCTCCTGGTTGCATGTTGTTTAGAGAGGGTAAGGAGTATTATGAATAAAATGAAACATTTTGTATCGCATGCAAAAAATATAAAGATACGCATAGTATCTTTACTGGATTAAAGTATTAGCATATATGCATTTTACTATAAATACATGGAGAATGAACAGTTTTTTCGCAGTAGGACGGGCTTTGTGAGTATATATAGTTATATGGTAGCAGAAAAAGCATGCCTTCATTTATAGAATATGTGACTAAAGAATCTTATTTAATGGGAATAAAAGTAATAAGATGATATTGAAGCTATCATTTAATGTAAACTTCCGGTTTTAGGAAGAAAAAGGGAGAATTCATATAATTATATGGTACAATAGTTTAAAACCGGATTTATTTCCTTAGGGATCTTCATATATCCGGAAGGAAGGAGTTAACAACATGCAGATAGATCCCGTTGTACGACTGCAAGGGGTCACTAAGATTAAATCCTCCAGAACACTTGTCGATAACCTGACACTGGATATTCCTGCAGGGCAGGTATTCGGCTTTCTTGGGCCAAACGGAGCGGGAAAAACGACAACCATTCGAATGATGGTGGGCCTCATATCGTTAACCGAGGGGGATATACATATATGCGGCCACAGCATCAAAAGAGACTTTGAGCGTGCGATTGCCACTGTCGGTGCAATCGTGGAAAATCCTGAAATGTACAAGTTTATGACAGGCTACCAGAATCTGCTTCACTATGCCCGCATGAATCCGGGCGTAACCCGTGAACGCATAGAGGAGGCTGTCAGGCTGGTTGGTCTGGAAGGCAGAATTCGGGATAAGGTAAAGACCTATTCGCTTGGCATGCGCCAGCGGCTCGGAGTTGCCCAGGCAATTCTGCATCGTCCCAAGCTTCTCATTCTGGACGAGCCCACGAATGGCCTCGATCCACAGGGAATTCGCGAGCTGCGTGACTATTTGCGGCATTTAAGCCGTAGCGAGGGCACAACGATTTTTGTGTCCAGCCATTTGCTGTCTGAGATGGAGCTGATGTGTGACAGTGTGGCCATTATCCAGAATGGGCGGCTGATGGGGGTCAGGGAGCTTAATACAACGGTCAGGGCACCCGAGTTGTCCCGTGTAGCCTTCGAGGTCAACGACCCGCAGCAGGCTCAGAGCATTGCCGGGGGTGGCCTGATTGAGGAGGGGAGCCTCATTCTTGAGCTAAACATGGAAGACACTGCGGATTTGAATGCCAGACTGGCCGCGGCCGGGATCAAGGTATATTCTATACATAGGTCTGTAAGAACGCTTGAGGATCAATTCCTGGAGATGACAGGAGGCGGTACCATTGGCTGATTTTTTTAAGCTTGTGCATAACGAAAATTTGAAGATTTATATCCGCATCCGAACTTGGGTTATGCTCGTGATTCTGGCATTCATTTCGGCGATTGTCCCGGTGCTTATTTATTTAGCTTCCGATGAAGTCAGTGCTTGGGACGGTATGCTGTTATCGGCTTCTGTGTCATTTTTTCTCAACATTATATTTACCGTGGTGGTGGCGGCTGATTCCATAGCGGGAGAATTTTCTGCGGGAACGATCAAGCTTTTGTTGATCCGTCCCTGGAGCCGCAGCAAGCTGCTTATTTCAAAATACCTGTCCGTCGTGCTGTTCAGCCTGGTCGGCACCGTCCTGTTAATCGTGATGGGTTCTATCTTTTCGTTGCTGTTCTTGCGTGGAACAGGAGGCATAACAGAGATGCTGCCGGGCTGGAGCGTTGAAGGATATACGACTGCCAACTTGCTCAGCCGTTATGCTGACTTGTTTATCATATGTACTTTTGCGTTTATGCTTTCAGCCGTCTTCCGTTCCGGCGGTCTGACCATCGGCCTGTCCCTGTTCATTCTGTTTATGCAGAATACCTTGTCGTTGTTTTTCACTCCTGAACGGTACGGCTGGGCGAAATACGCATTATTTAATAACATGGGGCTAAGCCAATATATGCTCTCCCCCATCGGTCCCGGAGGCATGACCCTCGGTTTCTCCATTTCCGTATTGGCCGTTTATTATGTCCTATTTATTGCCATCTGTTGGATCGTTTTTGTCAAAAGGGATGTCACCGCCTGAGTTCAGGCAAAACCCCTGTTATCCGTCCGGCATGGCGGGTAGCAGGGGTTTCTCTGTGTTAAATAAAATCAACCTGCCTCTGCGGCATGCCTGGTAGACAGTGTTCCGTTCTGAGGGTCAGGCAGTTCTCCGGTCTGGGCAGCCACCGCACCTGTCATTTGACTGAAACCGTTCATAATACCACCATCTATAATGACAAGCGTGTTGGAGGTTAAATTGCCATACAGCTCTCCCGTAGAAGTGATGGTAACCCGTTTGTCTGCACGAATATTGCCAAAAACCTTCCCCGCAATAACCACCTCCGCGGCGTTGATGTCGGCTTGAACCACGGCTGATTCACCGATGACGACGACATTCGTGCTTTTAATCTCACCCTGATACCTGCCTTCAATCCGCAGCGGAGCTTCACTATGGAGCATTCCTTCAAAGGATGAACCGCTGGAAAGCAGTGTATCCGTAGAGATGGGGTGTACAGGTTTGGCAATCGCTTTAAACATGGTTATAACCTCCCTGATCTTCTTTTAACAAAGAACGGCCGGTCCGTCTTGGTTTCTCATTGTACATAGAGTAGCGGATCAACGGGAATATTTTGTTTAACGACCTGGAAGTGGAGATGCGGGCCGGTGCTTCGTCCGGTGTTGCCCAACTGTCCGATCAGGTCGCCCTTGGTCACCTGATCACCCTGCGATACGTTCATTCCGTTGAGATGCATATACCAGCTCTGCAGCCCGTTCGGATGCTTTATGATAATATACTTGCCGCGTTCACTCATCTGATCGGCGGCTATAACAACTCCCGCACCTGCCGCGTAGACGGGATCGCCGATGCGGCCTGCAATATCAATACCTGCATGATAAGCGCTGCGACCGTTAAGCGGGTCACGCCGATAACCAAAGCTGGAGGTGAGGCGGCGGTCTGATGTGGGCCAGAACGTAGGCTTGCCCTCACGGGCCAGTTCCAGTCTTCTGGCCTGCAGCAGACTGGCCTGTTTGCGCTGTTCCCAGATCTTACGTGCGCCCTCGGCGCGTTCCAGCGTCTTGGGCACGTTCTTCTCCACGGTGTCCAGCAGCTCCTGGATCTCTTCAAAGTCGTCCTTCAGCTCCCGGCCAACTGTCAGTATTTCCCGATTGTGAACTGCGATCCATTGGCCGCCTTTGCTGCCGGATCCGTCCCAAGAGATCTTTTCGTTCTTATCACCTTCCTTGGTGGAGGAATCGGGGTCATACTTCTGGATAAACTCCTCAAGCTGCTGCTCAAGCTCGTTAACCCGCTGTATGCGTTCCCTCATGTCGATGGCCTGATCGTTGAGCTTCATGACTTCATTTTGCAGCAGGGAAATGGCTTTTTCTTTGTCGGATACAGTAATTTCCAATTGCAGGTTTTGGGCGGCGAGGCTTGTCTCCAGTCTGGATATGATTTGGGAGGAACGGACCTGAAGGGAAACAACGAGGGTGGAGATGGACAGGACAGCCAAAGCGGGTACTAGAATAATAACAGGTTTGGAAAGTTGAAATTGGCGGGCAGGGCGCTGTGCGTCACGCAGCAAAAGAAGGGTCATACGTCGGTTTATGTCTCCTTTTTTCATAACAGCTCCTTTCCGGCAGATACACAGCAGGCGGCGGCAGCACAGCCGGAACGCCGGCCAAATTGCCTGATTACTTACTATGTATTCATGAATTTTTCCATATATGACAAAGATGTAAAGAGTATCTGGCTATCAAGGGGATTTCTGTAAAGGGGGTTCTGTATGCTTTGGTTAGTGATTGCCCTGCTTATTTTTATTTTTCAGGTCGGAACCATCCTGATTTTTGAATTCCGTAATCCCGCCAAGACTGTAGCCTGGCTCTTTATCCTGTTTTGTTTTCCGCTGATCGGCTTTGTTGTCTATTATTTCATGGCCCAGGATTATACAAAACGTAAGTTCATGCGACACAGGGGCAGCTACCTTTTTCAGGAATTGAAAGACCGGCTCTGGCAGCAGACCAAGGTGATTGGACGCATCGAGCAAATGAATAATCCAGGTTTTTTCACCCAAGAACGGTTGTTTAATCTGCTGTCCCGCTTGTCGGAAAGTCCCATCACCGGCTGCAATATAACGCGTGTGCTGACGAACGGAGAAGAGGCCTTCCCCGACATGCTATTAGCGATGGAGCGCGCGAAGCACCACATTCATATCGAGTTTTACATATTCCGTAATGATGAAATCGGTATGCGTTTTCAGCAGGTCTTGAAGCAAAAGGCAAGGGAAGGGGTTAGGGTACGCTTTGTAGTAGATGGACTGGGCAGCTACCATCTGCCGCGTTCCTTCATCCGTGATTGCCAGGAAGCAGGAGTGGAATTTCATTTTTTTCTGCCTCCGCTTATAGCCACCATGGATCGGCGGGTGAATTACCGGAATCACCGTAAAATTCTGGTGGTGGATGGCACGGTTGGTTTTGTCGGCGGCATCAATGTTGGAAATGATTATTTGGGACTGTATCCGAAGCTGGGATTTTGGCGGGACACCCATATTAGGATTGAAGGGGATGCGGTATATTTTTTGCAAAATACGTTTCTGGGTGACTGGAGGCTTGCTTCCGGGGAGAGGATTTACGATGAAAATCTATTCCCTCCCCATCAATGCCAGGGGAATGAGCAGGTACAGGTGCTGGCCAGCGGTCCCGATCAGGATTGGGATGCGATTCAGGAAATGTGCTTTGGAGCCCTGACACTTGCCCAGAATAGAATATGGCTGACAACTCCGTATTTCATCCCGGATCCCGGCATTTATGAAGCGCTCAAGACGGCTGCCGTTAGCGGTGTGGATGTGCGGATCATTATTCCGCTCAAAACGGATTCCGTATGGGTCCATTTTGCTTCCTTATCCTATATTCAGGAGCTGCTTGAGGCCGGGGTGAAATTTTATCAATATCACAAGGGCTTTATCCATGCCAAAGTGATGATTGTGGATGAATTGCTGGCCTCCGTAGGAACAGCCAATTTGGACATGCGCAGTTTCTTTTATAATTTCGAACTGAACGCAGTATTGTTTTCCAAAGAGGCCATTGACCGACTGGTGCGGGATTTTGAAGAGGATTTACAGCATTCCAGACCGATCGATCACGAGGAGTTTGCCAACCGGTCCAGAATCCAGAAGATAGCTGAAATATTGACACGCATGCTCTCTCCGCTTCTTTAAAGGCCAAAATAGCCTGAATTTGATGGGAAAGCGCATTCTTTTGTTGTTTTTCTGCTCCCTGCTTACTTTTTTGCTCTAAATCGACCATTTTGTGATATACTATAAATAAGTTAACGATACTTCGAAGGAGGGGCTTGCTGATAAATCCCCCTTTTTTCATCTATTAATATGTAGACTATTTCATATATATTTAGGGGGGAAGGATGATGGAAACCATCGAAAAACAACAAGTCGCGGCATTGGAGAAAAAGCTTCCGATCAGTCGGAAAAATAAGATAAAGAAACTGCTGCAGCGGATTTCTTTTATTACTCTGGGAGCTGCACTGATGGCGGTAGCGCTGGAAATCTTCCTTGTTCCCAACGGGGTTATCGACGGGGGCATCACAGGCGTATCCATTATGTTCTCGGAATTATTTCACCTGCCGCTCGGCATATTTCTATTTCTTCTAAATCTGCCTTTTCTTGTCCTGGGTTATAAACAAATTGGCAAGACCTTCGCACTCTCTACACTGCTTGGCGTAGTTCTCATGTCCATCGGCACGACGCTGCTGCATCCGGTTCCGGCATTGACGCCGGGTGAACCGCTGCTGGGTGCCATCTTCGGGGGAGTCATTCTCGGGATTGGCGTAGGACTCGTCATTCGTTCGGGCGGTTCGCTCGATGGCACGGAGATTGTGGCGATTATCGTCAGTGAAAAAACACCGTTCTCGGTGGGAGAGATCGTGCTGTTTGTGAACCTGTTTATTCTGGGCAGCGCCGGCTTCGTCTTCGGATGGCCCAATGCGCTGTATTCCATGATTGCTTATTATATTGCCATGAAAATGATCGATATTACGATTGAAGGTCTGGATCAGTCCAAGTCCGTATGGATTATCAGTGATAGATACCGCGATATCGGAGATGCACTGACAGACCGCCTGGGCCGCGGTGTTACCTATCTGGAGGGTGAAGGCGGTTTTACCGGGGATAGCAAAAAGGTTATTTTCGTCGTGATTACCCGGCTTGAGGAAGCGAAGCTGAAGTCCATTGTTGAGGATTGGGACCCGCAAGCCTTTGTTGCGATCGGTAATATCCATGATGTGAAGGGCGGAAGATTTAAGAAAAAAGGAATTCATTAGCTAGGCTAAAATCGTAAGACAAAACCAGTCCCCTGATCCATTTTCAGGGGCTTTTTTATTTGCCGGAAACAGTTTGGCGTTCCAGCGGTAATGCTTCAGGAAGCCGCTCGCCCTTCAATTTAAGAAAAACTTTATTTTTAGCCTCATTTCCTCTTTAATAGTTTTCTTTATGCTACAAGCATATGAAGGATTAGGGGGAGCTTAAGCATGAAGAAATGGTTGGTGACAGGATGAAAACGAATACGAGCGTGAATATAAGCAATATGAAAGTGGGAACGCTGCTCGTCATCTATGTATATATGTTGGTCAAAATCATCTTATTGAAATTTAATTCCTTGGACTTGGGTTTTCTTTGGGCCCGGCTGCTGGCCGGCCTGCAGCAGCCCAGCTTGTTCTCCCAGCGGTTGCATACAGGCAATTTGGTTCCCTTTCAGGAAATCTCCAGATCGATGCATTCGTTAACCAGCCACGATATATTTAATCTGTTCGGAAATGTGGCGATTTTTATGCCGTTGGGCATTTTGCTGGGACTTATGTTCAAAAGAGAAGGGATGCCCGGGATGAGGATATTCATCTGTGCGTTTTTTCTAAGCCTAGGTTTGGAAATCGCCCAGCTTCTGTTCATGATTGGCCAATTTGACGTCGATGACATTTTGCTGAATTCCGCGGGAGGATTTCTGGGCTTCGTGATATACCGATTGAACACTTTCATCATCTGGAGAGGTGGGGAATCCCTGCACTAGCCCAATACATTCAGTTTTCAATGTGCGTTACAGACTTTACAGCACATATCGAACATTTGAAATCGTAAGCCGGACTCGGTTATGCTTGTCCTTAAAAGGAGAGAATGACATGAAACCGATCACCATTCTGATTGCGGATGACGAGGCGGAAATTGCCGACCTGATCGAGCTGCATCTGATCAAAGAGGGCTATCGCTGCCTAAAAGCCGCTGACGGACAAGAGGCCCTCGACACGATCCGGACGCAGTCCGTGGATTTGGCGATTTTGGATATCATGATGCCTAAGATCGACGGGTACGAGGTGACCCGGCAAATCCGCGAGCAGCATCATCTGCCAATTATTTTTCTTAGCGCCAAGGCAACTGACCTGGATAAGATCACCGGTCTCGTTCGCGGTGCGGACGATTATATGACCAAACCGTTTAACCCTATGGAGCTGGTGGCCCGGGTGAACGCCCAACTGCGACGCTTCATTCAGTTGAACCCGTCGATGGCGGCCCCGGCGGATGCGTCCGTGCTGGAAGCCGGGGGGCTCGTGATCCATCCCGAGCAGCGGACCGTGTTCCTGTACGGCAAACCGGTGGAGCTTAGGCCCAAGGAGTTCGATATTTTGATGCTGTTGGCCAGCAATCCGAGGAAGGTATTCAGCTCGGAGCATATTTTTCAGCAAGTTTGGGGCGAGGCTTATTATGAAGGCGGGAATACTGTGATGGTGCATATTCGTACCCTGCGGAAGAAGCTGGGGGAGGAGCAGCACAAGAGCAAGCTGATCAAAACCGTCTGGGGGGTAGGTTATACGTTCAATGGCTAAACCCAAATTCCGCAGTTTCCGCTTCCATATGATACGGCTGTTCGGGCTCAGCATGCTGTTGTCCGCCGGCACTACTTTTCTGATCTATTTGGCTCTTCAGCAGTATTACCATACGTTGTACCGCGAAGACCCGATGTACGAGGTCCGCGAAACCATCAGAGAGATCGGCGATATTAACGTGTTCCTGATCCTTTTTTTCCCGGTTTCGTTTGTCTACTTCTATCTGCTTACCCGGCAATACGTTGCTTATTTCCGGGAGATTTCCCTGGGGATCAACCAATTGGCCGGGGGCGACTTCTCCCACCGGGTCAATATTCCATCCAACGATGAAATCGGGGATATTGCCCGGGACATCAACCTGGCCAGCGAGAAGCTGCAGCAGGCGGTGGAACGGGGTGATTTCGCCGAGAACAGCAAGGAGCAGCTAGTGTTAAACCTCGCCCATGACTTGCGGACCCCACTGACTTCCGTCATCGGGTATTTGGATTTCATCCTTCAAGGCAAAGATTTGACCGCCGAGCAGATGAAGCATTACATGATGATTGCCTATACCAAATCGAAGCGGCTGGAGAAGCTGATCGACGAACTGTTCGAAATTACGCGGATGAATCACGGCAAGCTGAGGATCAATCGCAAACCGCTCGACCTGGGCGAATTGCTGACCCAATTAACCGAAGAGATGTATCCCGTATTCGAAAAAAGCGAGCTGACCGCACGCCTAGAGGTCGCGCCGCAGTTGATGACCTCCGGAGACGGCGACCTGCTCGCACGTGTGTTCGAGAACCTGCTGTCCAATGCCGCCCGTTATGGCAAAGACGGCGAATACATCGATGTTTGCGGCCACCTGGAGGAGAGCCAAGTCGTCATTCAGGTCATCAATTACGGCGATTCCATCCCTCCGAACGAGCTTCCTCATGTGTTCGACATGTTTTTTACCGGGGATCGTGCCCGAACCCATCGGGAAGGGAGCACCGGGCTTGGCCTGTTTATCGCTAAGAACATCGTAGAGCAGCATGAAGGGACCATATCGGTGCAAAGCGATCTCATCCGTACCGAATTCGAGGTGCGTTTGCCGCATTTGTCATCATCGACGAAAGAGCCAGATCTTTTAAGAGAAAGTTAAGATTTACAGCACTTCTTATTTTAACAGTCTGCCCTAAACTTAGAATATGAACGGCAGGAGGACTGGAAGATGAAGAAGTGTTTTTTTGTCGTTTAAGGTTACAAAAATGTGTTTTATTAGAACTTTATCTACCATAACCTCTTCACTTACAATAGCTAGGGAGAAGGAATTCATTTTTTCCATCCCCTCGTCATGAGAAGGTGTGAGAGGGAATAAGAGCATGATCAAAGGGAGGTTTCATGATGAAAGAGAAAACGGTTGCCTTGCTGCTTGTTGTTTCTTTATCCGCCGCTTTGGCCGGAGAAGTAAAAGCAGCGTCAGGGGGCAATCAGCAGCCGCAGCCATCGAATGCGGAAGTAAATGCGCCTGCCAAACAGGGGGAAGTCCAGCTTACCCTGGAGCAGGCCGTAGCTCTGGCAGAGGCTAACAACGATCTGTTGAGAAGTTCGGCACGAGATTTGGAGCGCAAGGGGATTTCTTTGCAGGAGGCAGCGGAAGACCTGGGGTATATCTCGCCTTATGATGTCGATGGGAGCGTTGATGCCTCGGAGAGCAATCCGCTCTGGAAGAGTTATACTTCAGCCAATGAGGCTTATCTTACGGCTGCAAGGCATGCCAAGTTTGCCAAGGATAAGGTCTATTTCTCGGTCATGAAGAGCTACCAGGCCGTTTATGTTGCGGAAAACAATGCTGAAACCGCCCAACAGCAGCTGGAGCTTGCACGGGCAAAAGAACGCATCGCCGCCGCCAAATCATCCCGCGGTCTAGTGGCACAGAAAGATTACGATGATGCCGTGCACAGCAGGACGGAAGCGGAGGAAGCTGTCAGGCAGCGCAGCTCGGAGCTGCAAAAGTCATATGATGCGTTAAATACGCTGATAGGCAAAGCCAAGGGCACAACATATACTTTGGAGAACCCGCCAGAGTATCGGGAGCCTGTTAAACTGGATATCGAGGCCCACATCAGCAAGCTCGTAGAAGGTACCCCGGAGATTATCGACCTGAAGGAAGCGGTCAAGAATAGTGAATGGGATATCAGATACGATAATTTCCAGGGCAGTGACGCTGATAAAAAGCTGAAGCGTATGGATCTTGAAGATGCCAATGAGCGCCTGACGAAAGGGAAGGAGGATTTTGCCGAATCGCTGAGGACGGTCTACAGTACGCTGATGGATAAGGGCCAGGAATACATACGACTGAAGGAAAACTATGATATTGCCCAAAAAGCGCTGGAACTGTCCCGCAAGAAATTGGACAGAGGTATGATCATTCAGTCCGAGTTGGTGGAGAGCCGCTTGAATGCCGACCAGCTCCGCCGTCAGCTTGAGGAATTGGTGATCGAGATAAGCCAGCTGGAATATACGCTGAATAAGCCGTGGAGTGTCTAGGAGGGACAGGCTGTGAGTGAAATCGTTGCTAACGATGCAATCGTGGAATGGAAAAAGAAACGAAGAAGGAAATGGATCATTCGGACCGTTATTGTGCTTGCATTATGCGGAGCGGGAGCGGTGGTATATTGGCAGTGGCCTGAAGAAGAAGTAGCGGCCGTGCCTCAGAACGAGACACTGCAGGTGGAGCGCGGGGATGTCACGGAGACATTGGACGCCACGGGGACGGTCAAAGCGTCGAAGGAGCTTAACCTCAACTTCACAGGCGAAAGCACCGATAAGCTGGCGGCGGTCAATGTCGCGCCGGGGGACCGGGTCAAGGCCGGACAGGTACTGGCCCGTCTTGATGATACGGAGGCCCGCAATCAGGCACAGAGCGCGGCGGACGACCTGGCTATGGCCGAAAACAAACTGGAGGAGGCTCTTAAAGGGCCGAAGCCGGAGGAAGTGGAAATCCAGCAGGTCAGTGTGCAGCGTGCGAAGACGGAGCTGGAAAGAGCCAAGCAGAACTTTGATATTGAGGAGGCTCAGAGCCAGAAAGAGCAGTCCTCCAAGCAGCTCGAACAGGCTCGTAAGGCTTATGATGACCAGAAATTTCTGCTGGAAGAAGGGGCTGTTCCCGCCAATGAAATGGAGCAGGCTGAGCAGACACTGGAAAAGGCTGAACAGGACTATAAAGCGCAAGAGAGGAACATGCGCAAGATTGAAAATCAGCAGAAGCAAGCGATCGAGGATGCGGAAATAGCGTACCGGCAGGCGATGGCCGAGCTGAAAAAAGTCCAGACTCCCACAGATGACTCCGCGATTGAGGCGGCACGGATTGATGTGCGGCGGGCTGAAACCGTGCTGAAGCAAAAACAGGACAGTCTGACGAAGCTGGAAATCAAGGCACCGTGGGACGGTGTAATTCTGAAAGTAAACGGCGATGTGGGGACAAGCCCGACGGCTCCTTTCATTGTGATGAACAACGCGAGCGCCAACAATTTGATGATTGCAGCCAAAATTGGACAAAGCGATATCGTTAAGGTGCAGACAGGCTTGAAGGCTATATTTCGTACCAACGCTTATCCTGGTGAGGAGTTTCAGGGAGAGGTGAAGTTTGTGTCGCCTGAACCGTCCACCGAGGATGGGAGCACCGCTTATCCGATTGAGCTGTCTGTCAAAAACCCCGATGGCAAGCTGAAAACCGGGATGGTCATGGAAATATCCATCTTACTGGGTACGCATAAAGATGTGCTGTTCGTTCCGGCCATGGCGATCCGCTCCGAGGGAGGACAGGACGGCGTATATGTGGCGTCCAATCCGGCAGCTCCAGAGGCTTATAAATTTGTGCCGATTGAGCAAGGCTTTTACACTCCTGACCGGGTTGAACTGAAGTCCGGTGTGAAGGAAGGGGATACGGTGGTGATCCCTGCGCCTGTTGCGATGCCGGTGGATCCCATGATGGGAGGTGCGGGATGAGCCACGTCATTGACATTCGGCATGTTCGCAAAACCTATAGGGTAGGCGGCCAGGAAATTCACGCCCTGAATGATGTGAACCTTTCCATTGAGCAGGGAGAATTTGTCGCCATCATGGGTCCATCGGGATCGGGGAAATCCACGATCATGAACGTGCTCGGCTGTCTTGATCTGCCGGACTCCGGCGAGTTTTATCTGGATGGATATCCGGTGCTGGGAGCCAAGCCTTATGAGCTGGCCCTGATTCGGAACCGCAAGATCGGTTTCGTATTTCAGAAATTTCATTTGCTGTCCCGCTCCACCTCGCTGGCCAATGTCGAGCTGCCGATGATTTATGCCGGGATGCCTGCAAGGGAGCGGAAGCGGCGGGCGGCTGAGGCGCTTACCCATGTAGGGCTCGGGGACAGGCTGAAGAACAAGCCGAACGAGCTGTCCGGTGGACAGCAGCAGCGTGTATCCATCGCCCGCGCGCTTGTGAACGATCCGGTCATTCTGCTGGCGGACGAGCCGACAGGCGCGCTGGATTCTCGCACGACCGTGGAGATTATGGATATCTTTCAACGATTGAATGATCAGGGGATCACGATCGTTCTCGTGACGCATGATGCGGAGGTGGCAGCATGTGCCAAGCGCCTGATCTATTTCCGGGACGGACGGATCGAGAAGGATGAACGGATTACTCCGCGAAGAATGACGGCAGAGGAAGTGAACGCATGAACCTGCTGGAAACGCTGAAGATGTCCTTTTCCAGTCTGAAAAGCAATAAGCTGCGCTCGCTGCTGACCATGCTCGGCATCATTATCGGGGTTGCGGCAGTCATTGCCATTGCGGCGATCGGCAAGGGCTCCAATGCCCAGATCACCTCGCAGATTAATAATATGGGCAATAATTTAATCATGATCTATCCTTTTGCTCAATATGACGGAACCAATGGCACCCTATTTGAAAAGCCGCCGGAATTCACCCTGGAGGATGTGGCCGCATTGGAGCAGCTCAGGTCCGTTGCCGATGTGGCTCCGAGCGGGATGAGCAGTTCTGATGTTGTCTGGGGCAGACAAAAGGTGAATCTTCAAATCGAAGGTACTTCGGCCTCATTTGCGAGCGTGCAAAAGCTTTTCTTCACTGATGGCAGAACCTTCACGAATTATGAGGTGGAAAAAGGGATGAACGTGGCCATCATCGGGTCGCAGGCTGCCAGTGACCTGTTCGGGGATAATAGTGCCAATGCGGTTGGTGAAACGGTATTGATTAACAATCTGCCATTTAAAATTGTAGGCTTGCTGTCGAATAAAAACTCCATGATGAACAACAGCGCCTACCAGCTTTATATTCCAATCACAACCGGCATGGACCGGATGAGTCATATGAGTATTCAGCAATTGAATATTTCCGCTGCGGCTCCCGAATTAATGGACAGCGCACGTGCTGAAATTACGCAGAAGCTGCGGACCAGGCATATGATCAAGGAAGGGGAGCCGGACGATTTTCAATTGATGAGCCAGACAGACTATCTGCAGATGACTACCGGTGTTAATGATACTATGAATCTGCTGATACTCGGAGTGGCCGGGATTGCGTTGCTCGTAGGCGGGGTGGGTATCATGAATATGATGCTGATGGCCGTTACGGAACGGACCAGGGAAATCGGAATCCGCAAAGCCATCGGAGCCCAGCGCGGCGATATTATGCTGCAATTTCTGATGGAAGCGGTATTCATCAGTCTGCTTGGCGGCATCCTCGGCGTGCTCGCCGGAATCGGGGCGGCCAGGCTGCTGAACAGCATGGCAAAGATGCCGATCGTATATACGGTTGAGCCGGTGCTGTATTCATTTCTGAGCTGTATGGTTGTTGGCATCCTGTTCGGAGTTATTCCCGCCCTTAAAGCCTCGCGCCTCAAACCGATCGATGCTTTGAGATATGAGTAAAGGAAGGCAGCAGAGGCCTAAAACTTTAAAAACCTGTACGGTCACTGGATCTGTACAGGTTTTTTGCCGTTCAAATAGTCCAATAACGGGCGGATGGGCTGGGGAGGAACCATGCTGATCAGGTCCCCTATCCGTTCCAGCCGTTCTCCGATATTGAGCAGATGATAATCCTTGGGAGATACATTCCGCCGAACCTCCTCCCATGTAAGGGGCGTGGATACCGTAGCGCCTATTCTTGCGCGCGGTGTATAGGGTGCGGCCAGCGTTTTTCCGTGGTAATGCTGAAGATAATCAAAATAAATGCAGGTGCCGCGGTCTTTCTTCAGCCTTTCCAGCGTAAACAGGGACGGAAGCTTCTCGGTCACGTATTTTCCGACAAAATGGCCCACGGTCCGCAGCTCGTCAAAAGTAATGCCTTCATGTATGGGCACAATAACCTGAATGCCTGTAGCCCCGGAGGTTTTGGCGATGGATTGCAGACCAAGTGAAGCCAGTACATCTCCAACGATGCTTGCCGCCTCCATAATACGGGGCTCCTCTTCAACCGAGGGGTCCAGGTCAATCATCCATTCACAGGGGAGCGGACTGCCTGCCTTATGCAGGGAAGGGTGAAACTCGAGTGCGGCTTGATTGCCGAGCCAGAGCAGTTGTGGCAGGTCATTGAGCAACATATAATTGATCCCTTCATGAACATAGCTATTGACAAAGTCGGGTCTCGGATCAGGCGCGTTTTTTTGGTAAAAGAATTCGCCGTGAATACCGTGCGGCCAACGAATCACGGTTAACAGGCGGTCTCGACAGTAAGGGAGCAAATAAGGAGCTAGAACGGCAAGCTTGGTCAAATATACCGCCTTCGTAATCCCTGCTTCAGGCCACAAAGGCTTGTCCGGATTGGTGACCGTGATTTCGCGCCCTTCAATCCTTATGCTGCCTTTCACCGTTTTGGCCATACGTGAGCCTCCTTATCGGGCGGTTAGGTCTTGCTGGTTTTTCTGGCTGACGGCTTTCGTTTGGGCTGGGGCGGCGAGGCTTCTCCAGAAGCGGCTTTGGCTGGAGCGACAGTTTTCCTGGCAGCCCGCTTGCGTCCTGGAGAGGGGCCCGGGTCGGTGACAATAGGCTTGACGGCCTCAATACTGGCCTGCAGCGCGGCCATCAAATCCACCACATTGGTCTGCGGCTTGGCGGGTGCAATTTTCACTTCTTCTCCAGCCACCTTATGGGAGATAAGATCCAGAAGACGCGCACGGTATTCGTCCGTGTATTTTTCCGGATCAAACTCGGTGGAGAGTTGCTCGATCAGCATTTTAGCCATGGAAAGCTCTTTTTCATTAACGGCAGTCGTGCCCGGAAGATTGGGGACTTGGGAGACAGGCCTGATTTCATCCGGGTAGAAAATGGTCTCGATGGCAAGGCATCCTTCCAGTACACGGATTGCGGCTAGACTGCTTTTGGAGCGAATCGAGATTTGGGCGATGCCGATCTTGCCCGTGTCCTTCATCGCATTCAGTAGCAGGCTGTATGGGTTGGCCCCGGTCTGATCTGGGGACAGGTAGTAGGTTTTTTGAAAGTAAATCGGATCAATATCGGTCAAATTGACAAAGTCCAGAATCGTAATATTTTTGTTGCCCTGTTCCGTAAGCTGGTCAAGCTCTTCCTTCTCGAACATGACGAAACGGCCTTTCTCATATTCATAACCTTTGCCGATTTCCTCCCATTCCACTTCTTTATCGCATACAGGGCATTTTCGTACATAGGTCAGAGGGCTGCCGCATTCCTTGTGAATGTAACGCATGGAAATATCCTTGTCCTCCGTGGCGGAAAACATCTTGACAGGGACATGGACAAGGCCAAAGCTGATGGCTCCTTTCCAGACGGTATGCATGGTTATAGTCACCTTCCTTGTTAGCCGGTTTTATGCTGTGCATACGTAGTATGCGTATCATGTCTTATTGTATGTAGCGCATGCCGGGGTTCGTTTTGGCGCATAGTAACAGGGAACATCCATATGGAGAGGAAGATGAACCGATGTCAGATAAGCTTCCTGAGCCGGGATGGAGAGATACTTTCAAAAGAGCTATCCCGTTCCGTTCACCGGCAGCAGGAGAGGAAGAGGCGCTTGCCCCCGAATTTGCCTTAACCCATAACGCGGAACCTATAGCTGGTGTGTCAGGCTCTCATGTGAATTGGGAGCAGGTGACCATGGCCGAGAAGGAAGCAGATTTAACGGCTTCCATGAGCCTGGATATCGACTGTATGCTCAAGGATGAACAATAGAGGAAAAAGGAGGACCCTGCTATGGATGCTCAGCGTGCCAAAGCGATCTTTGATTCGCCGGAAATGATCGCGGTCAAGTTGGAGGGGAAACCGGTGTGGATCGAGCATGTGGATGTGGACAACGGGATGGCGACGGTGCAGGTGGGATCAGATCCGCTCGACACGCAAACCGTAAAAATCGACCGACTTGAGGAAAAATGATGCAAATAGGATAGAGCCGCTCGCCGTTGCCGGTAGATGCGGTTCTTTTTGTCGTGTCAGCTTCTTGCTGCCCTTTTCTTGCGGCAGAATGTGAAAGAGCTATATAATAAAGAACAAGTTGCAAGGCCTGAGGGCCGCCGAGAGGTGGGCATTTGGATATGATAGAGGAACATTTCACATATTTGGCGCAGAGTGAGCAGGACACGGAGCGGCTGGCGGCAGCGCTTGCCGGGCGATCGTTCGCAGGCACCGTTATTGTGCTGGATGGCGATCTGGGAGCTGGCAAAACCGCGTTCTCCAAAGCGTTCGCCAAGCATCTTGGAGTTCAGGGAGTCGTAAACAGTCCAACCTTTACCCTGATCAAGGAGTATGAAGGACGATTGCCCTTATACCATATGGATGTATATCGGATCGATGAGCATGAAGCCGGGGAGCTTGGCCTGGATGAATATTTTTACGGCACCGGCGTCTGTCTTGTGGAATGGGGAAGCCTGATCCCCTCTCTCCTGCCTGCAGAACGGCTGCACATCGTTATGGAGACAACGGCTACAGCGGATGAGCGGATGCTTCATCTGACGGGCTGTGGCCAAGTGTACGCCGAATGGTGCCGGAGTTTGAGAGAGAATGGAGCATGACGTATATGAATGAAGAGGAAATGCAGCAGCCCAGACAACGGTTTTTGGCGTTAGATACGGCGACGACCGTTATGGCTGCATCGTTAATGGATGGGCGGCAGGTCATCGGGGAAGCCCATGTTCAAGGGGAGCGCAATCATTCTGTGCATATCATTACCGAGCTGCAGCGCTTGCTGACCGATGCCGGAATGACGGGCAGAGACATTGCAGGCTTGGCGGTCGGTGTGGGGCCCGGTTCATACACGGGAATCCGCATCGCGGTGACGGCGGCGAAGACGCTGGCATGGGCATGGAAGGTGCCGGTAGCCGGTGTATCTACGCTCCACGCTCTGGCGTGGGGCGGTTGGGTTCGAGGGCAGAATGGGCTGATGGACAAGCATGCTCCGCTGCAGGACAGTGCGGTTCACTGGATCATCCCGTTGTTGGACGCGCGGCGCGGCCAGGTGTACACCGGGCTTTTTGCGGCGGACGGAGAGGGGGCTCCCATTCGGTTGGAGCAGGACGGCATCCGCTTGATGACTTCCTGGGTAGAGGAGCTGAAGCAGCGCTTATCCGATACGGATGAGGGCAGCCGTCCTGCAGTCCTGTGGTTCGTAGGTGAAATCGCGCTGCATGTACAAGCTGCGGCTGATCTGGAGATACCGGTGCAGGCGCTGCCTTATGAGCTGGAAGGACGCTGGATCGGCCGGCTGGGTGCTGAACGGTTATTGAATGGAGAACAGGACGAGCTGCATACGCTCGTTCCGAATTATACCCAGTTGGCGGAGGCGGAAGTAAACCTGCTGCGTCAGCGTTGAAGGGAGCCGGTTGAATAGAATGGAGGAGTCAAAACGCTTGGCCGGGGAGCTGTCTTTCCGGTTGATGACGATGGATGATCTACCGGACGTGATGGTCATTGAGCATGAATCGTTTACCTTACCGTGGACGCGGGAGGCGTTCCGGAATGAGCTGGCCAACAATCATTTTGCCAAATATATGATGATGGAGCTGGACGGAGAGCCGATCGGCTATGCCGGGATGTGGACGATTATGGATGAGGCTCATGTAACGAATATCGCGATCCGTGAAGCATACAGGGGCTGCGGACTTGGCGAGCGTCTTCTGGACGAGCTGATGCGAACGGCTGCATACGTGGGGATGAAGCGGATGACGCTGGAGGTCAGAGTTTCCAACAGCGTTGCCCGTAATTTATATGAGAAAAAAGGATTTGAAGCGGCTGGTCTCCGTAAAGGCTACTACTCGGATAACCATGAAGATGCTCTCATTATGTGGGCGGATTTGCCTCCTGCTGAGAGCTCCGGCGGAGAGGAAGAGGATTGAGGATGCAGGAGGAACAAGACATCAAAGGGAACGAAACAGCTGGGACCAGTTATATACTGGCGATCGAGACAAGCTGTGATGAAACAGCGGTAGCTGTCGTTAAGGACGGCAAGGAGGTGATCTCTAATCTTATCTCCAGCCAGATCGCCACACATCAGCAGTTTGGAGGAGTTGTGCCTGAAGTGGCTTCCCGCAAGCATGTGGAGAGCATTACATTCATGCTGGAAGAAGCCATGAACGCTTCGGGAATTACTCCTGATCGGCTGTCCGCTGTAGCTGTAACGCAGGGACCGGGGCTAGTCGGGGCCCTGCTTGTAGGGATTGTTGCAGCCAAGAGCGCTGCGCTGGCCTTCGGCAAGCCACTGATTGGTACACATCATATTGCTGGACACATTTATGCCAACAATCTTACGGATCAAATCATCTATCCTTGTATCGCATTGGTGGTATCCGGAGGTCATACAGAGCTGGTGCTGCTGGAATCACCTGGGCGGTTCCAGATGATCGGCCGAACAAGGGATGATGCGGTTGGTGAGGCCTATGACAAGGTCGCTAGAGCCATCGGATATCCGTATCCGGGAGGTCCCCACGTGGACCGAGCCGCGCTGGAATCGGAAGAAGCGATTTCGCTGCCGCGGGTGTGGCTTGAGCCGGATTCGTATGATTTCAGCTTCAGCGGCCTGAAATCGGCCGTATTGAATGCGGTCAACCAGATGAAAATGCGCGGCGAGGCGGTGAATACGGGTGCTGTGGCACGTGGCTTTCAGGAATCGGTCGTCGAGGTGCTGGTTGAGAAGGCCGTCCGTGCCATGCGGCAGTTCGGCGGCCAGCAGTTGCTGTTATGCGGCGGTGTCGCCGCGAATCAGGGACTGCGCAGAGCCCTGAGCGAGCGCTGCGAACGTGAAGGGCTGCGGCTGCTGATTCCGCCGTTGAAGTACTGCACCGATAATGCGGCCATGATCGGGGCGGCTGCTCATCTGAAATGGCAGCAAGGCCAATATACGACGCTGGATATGAAAGCGGAGCCTGGGCTGTCCCTGGAGGATTGGTCGGTTTGAAGCTATACAACAAACGCGATGAACAGAAGCAGTAGGGATGAATCCTGGATCAAGAGAGCTGCGGTATGGTGGAACGCCTGTCTTTCAGCCTGAATACGGCTCAGATTGCGGTCGTTTAGATAAAATAGGTTTTACAAAACAGCGAGCTTCTATTGAATGGAAGCTCGCTGTATTGATTATTAAGCTTTTGTCAAGTTGTTAACAATGTTATCCACATATCCATAGTTTTCTGTGGACAAAATTGCTGAACGCAGACGGTATAAGGGATTTTGTCGATCTGCGTAATTGTGAAAACGGTGAATAAATGATCAAGGAGAAAATGTGGATAATGTGGATAATTCGGTGGATAATAATGGATTTTTGGAGGGAATAGGCGGTATATGCATAAAAAAACGGCCTCATGGGCCATTTTTTTATGCTTAATTATGTTCGGAATCTGTGTATAATCTTGTGGATAACAAATACCGACGAAATTAAAAAAATGTCGAACTTACGGTTCTACTCCTCCATGAGTTCCTCCCAAGAGGCATAGACCTCAGCAAGCTCTTGTTTGTGCTGATCAAGCTGAGTCTGAATTTCCTGGAGAGCCGTATAATCCTGGTAAACCTCCGGAAGGGTCATTTGTTCCTCCAGCGAGCCGATGGCCTCCTCTAATTCGGTAATCCGTTGTTCAAGTGTCTCCAGCTTCCGTTTACGGCTGCGTTCCTCGCGGGAAGCCTGTTTACCGGCGGCATAGGCGGCAGCGCCGCTCTTCTCCAACTCCTGCTGGACCATGCGTTCAGTGGAGCTTGCTGACCGCGTTCCTTCTTGTTGTGCCTGCTCCTGAGCGATTTCGGCGAGCTCGTCCTTTTTAGCGATGTAGTCGTCATAATTTCCTAGGAAATGCTCGGCACCCTCAGAGTGAAGCTCGATGACGCGTTCTGCCATCTTGTTGAGAAAATAGCGGTCATGCGAAATGAAGAGCAGTGTGCCTTCATAATCCACTAAGGCGGCTTCCAGCACTTCCCTGCTGAACAGGTCCAGATGGTTGGTCGGTTCGTCGAGAATCAGCACATTTGCTTCACGGAGCATAAGCTTAGCCAGAGATACACGTGCCTTTTCCCCGCCGCTCAGAGCGGATATTTTTTTGAGCACATCATCCCCGCTAAACAAGAAGCTGCCGAGTACAGTCCGGATGCGGACCTCCTCCAAATGCGGATATTCGCTCCATAGCTCTTCCATCACTGTATTGGCAGGATTCAGGCTCGTATGCTCCTGATCGTAGTATCCGATCTTCACCTTGGTCCCCCATCGGATCGTGCCTAAAGACGGCTGAAGCGAACCGGTGAGACATTTCAAGAGCGTGGATTTGCCGATTCCGTTAGGCCCGATCAGCGCGGCTGTTTCGCCGCGGCGCAAGCTGAAAGTCACATTCCGAAACAGCGTTTTACCGGGATCAAAGGTGACGGACAAGCTGTCCACATCCAGCACTTCCTTGCCGGACATAAAGGCAGGCTCAAACGCAAAATGAGCTTTTTTCAGCTCTCCCACCGGTTTATCCATTCGCTCCATGCGATCAAGCGCTTTGCGGCGGCTTTGGGCACGCTTGGTTGTTGAGGCACGCACGATGTTGCGTTGCACGAATGCTTCCATGCGGGCAATCTCGTCCTGTTGCTTTTCATACTGCTTCATCTGTGCTTCGTATTCAGCGGCTTTTAATTCAATGTATCTGGAGTAATTCCCTGTATATTTTGTCGAACGGTGGCGCTCGATTTCGACAATGGTGGTCACCAGCCTGTCGAGAAAATAACGGTCATGGGATACAACGAGCAGTGCGCCGGGATAAGCACGCAGGTAATCCTCGAGCCAGGTCAGCGTTTCGATGTCCAGATAGTTGGTCGGTTCGTCCAGCATCAGCAGATCAGGGGCCAGCAGCAAAATGCGCGCCAGAGCCAGCCTCGTTTTCTGCCCCCCGCTTAATGAGGATACCGGGGTTTGTGGATCGAATGAGCTGAAGCCCATTCCGTGCAGCACGCTGCGGATGCGGGTTTCCATTTCATATCCGCCTTGATCCTTGAACCAGTCTGAGCGTCTGGCGTAACGTTCAAGCAGGTCATCATAAGCCTTTTCGTTGGTCATGGATGCCGGATCTGCGATTTGCTGCTCCATCCGCCGCAGCTCCGCTTCCGTTTCCAGCAATGGCTGGAATACCTGCAGCATTTCATCCCATATCGAACGCTCCGAGTTCAGGCCGCTGTTTTGGGCCAGATAACCTAGCGTAGTTTCTTTGGATTTATATATTTGCCCACTGTCGTAGGACAGTTCTCCGGCGATAATCTTGAGCAAGGTGGATTTGCCTGCGCCGTTTACTCCGACGAGCCCGATTCGCTCACGCTCCAGCACCTGCAGGTTCACCCCGTCGAGAACGGGATCCACCTCATAAGCTTTAACAATTCCTGTTACTTGCAGTAGCATAGCCTATATCCTCCATTACGATTTGGCCTGCACCCTAACTAGGGTAACAGGCAGACCCCCTTAAGTTTACCGTAAATTCGTGTCCGTGGACAGCAGATTAAAGCTTGAGGCTCCGGGATTGTGGTCATTTTTCATAATCAATGATAAACTAAAACAAGTATGTTGAAAAAGCGCGGCTGATTCGGAATGCGTGCAATGCATCGGTCCGTGCGCAATTTGGAAATGTTTCGTCCGAAAGGATGAGAAGAATGGACGTTCGTACGATCAAGGCAAGACTGCGGGCTGAAATGCGGAGTCTGCGGAACGAAATGAGTGCTGCTGAGCGGCTGCGGGCATCAGCGGCTGCGTGCGGGCATGCCATTAAGCTGTGGGAAGAGTTGCGAGCGGTCAGCGGGTGGAAACAGCTTACGTTGTTTACCTACCTGTCCTTCGGCAGCGAGCTGGACACCACTCCGCTGGTCAGGCACTGTTGGTCGCGGGGAGACCGTGTACTTGCTCCAAAGGTGGACAAGGTATCCCGCACATTTGAGCTACGGAGCATCAAGAGTGTGGATGAGCTTTCTTCCGGCAGTTGGGGGATACCTGAGCCTGTCGAAGCTTGCCCGCTGTGGCCTGTCAGGCAGTGGTCGCAGTTGGACTGGGTAGTCGTGCCCGGGCTTGCTTTTGATTTGGCGGGAGGGCGTATCGGTTATGGAGGCGGTTTTTACGATCGTTTTACCAGGACACTTCTCCAGGAATGCTCCCGGATGGGAGAGGCTGGTCCATCTTTCGTTTCGCTTGCACTGCCGGGGCAGATTATAAGCCATATTCCGATGGAGCCCGGAGATTTAAGAGTGGACAGGCTGATCACCGCAGAGGGCGCCATTAGCGCGGGAAAAGGGTAGGTGTTTATCTGTATGGACGCTTTTACACATTTTAATGAGCAGGGCAGGGCCCGAATGGTTGACATTTCGGATAAGGCGTCGAGTGTCCGCACGGCTGTCGCCGTTTCACAAGTCACTATGGCTCCGGCAACGCTAGCGGCGATCAAGGGCGGCTCCGTCGGCAAGGGCGATGTGCTGGCAGTCGCGCAGATAGCCGGAATCCAGGGGGCAAAGAGGACATCCGATTGGATTCCGATGTGTCATCCGCTTGCTTTAACCGGGGTAAATATCACATTTTCGGATAATGGGGATGATAAGCTTTTTATTGAAGCAGAGGTAAAGACTGAAGGGAAAACAGGGGTAGAAATGGAGGCGCTGACCGCCGCTTCGGCAGCCGCATTGACCATCTACGATATGTGCAAGGCGCTGCAGAAGGATATGGTGATTGGACCGACCCTGTTGAAGTCCAAGACCGGTGGGAAGAACGGCGACTTCAGGCGTGGCGGCACCGCGATATAACCGGTAGCAACTAGCAGGCTTGATATCTAAACAGGTCTTGGGTTATGGCTTGGCCATAATTTAGAGGATGAAGATAAGAGAAGGGTGATCTTATGGTGTGGAGAACAGCGATTCTGACGGCCAGCGATAAAGGGGCCCGCGGAGAACGTGAAGATACGAGCGCACAGGTCATCCGGGAACTGGTGGAAGAAGAGTTGGGTGGCGAAATCATCGAATACCGAATCGTTCCCGATGAATCTGATGAAATCATTGCCGCTTTAATAGAAATGACGGACTATTTTCATGCGGATCTGGTATTGACGACAGGCGGGACGGAGCTTGCGATCAGGGATGTTACGCCGGAAGCGACCCGCCGGGTGATTGAAAGGGAAGTGCCCGGCATGGCTGAAGCGATGCGGATGACGGTCATGCAGAAAAACCGGGCTGCCATGCTGTTTCGGGGCACTGTGGGCATTCGCGGACGGACGCTGATCGTGAACCTGCCGGGAACACCGAAGGGCGTGCATGAGAACCTGGCTGCCATCATGGACCAACTGCCGGAAGCCCTGCTCATGGTCACAGGACAGTTTAGCAGCGGAGCTGAAAAGGGCCGATAGAGTAACAGCATGAAGTCTGGTCGGATTCCGCTGTATTCAAGCAACTAGGGAGGAATGCCGTATGGGGTTCGGAGGTATAGGGGCATCCGGAATGATTCTGCTTGCCGTGCTGGCGTTGCTTTTGTTCGGCCCAAGTAAGCTCCCTGAGCTGGGGCGGGCTGTAGGACGCACGTTTCGCGAATTCAAGAACGGAGCGCGGGATTTGATGTCCGAGGATGAATCTGCGGCCGGGAATCCTTCTTCCACGGTTCGTAGCTCGAACGGCGCCGTCCGCACCGGGGAAGGCCGGACGACGGATCAGCCATAATAGGCTTTATGGCCCTTTCTTCGGGAAGGGCTTTTCTTGTTAATTCGCGAGTGGGGTGGTGGGATGCATGCCGGAGCCGCAAGAACAGGAAATGACGATAGCAGGCCATCTGAACGAGCTGCGAAGCCGCCTCCTTCGGGTCCTGCTTGTATTTGCTCTGGCGCTCATTGCGGGTCTGTCGGCGGCAGAGCCTGTCTATCGCTGGATATTGTCGACGGGGCAGCGGAGAGTCAGCATCGAGCTTCATGCGCTCTCACTGTGGGATGGCATTGGCATCTATATGAAAATTTCGTTTATATTGGCGCTGGCCGCCTCCCTTCCTTTTATGCTGTATCAAATCTGGAAGTTCGTCAGTCCCGGCCTAAAGCCGATTGAGCGTTCAGCCGCGCTGCGTTGTGTACCCTACGTGTTTTTACTTTTTGTCGCTGGGGTCGTATTTGCTTATTTTGTCGTCGTGCCGATGGCCCTTTACTTTACGGCCTCTGTAAACCGGAGCATGGGTCTTCTTGAAACCTACGGTGCTGCCCAGTACTTCAGCTTTGTATTCAACATCGTGCTGCCGGTATCGGCATTGTTCGAAATGCCGGTGATGGTCATGTTCCTTACCCGTGTTGGTTTGCTCACTCCCGGGAGGATGCGCAAATGGCGAAAGCCTGCTTATTTCCTGCTTGTATTTATAGCTGTGGTCATCACACCGCCGGATTTTATATCTGACCTGCTCGTCACCATTCCTCTTCTGCTGCTTTACGAGTGCAGTGTATATATATCGGCTGTTGTGTACCGGAGACAGCTTCAGCGCAGCGATCCAAGTAAGGACTGAACAACTTTCAGGTGGGCTGCGCTGCATGAAACTGGCATATTTGAGGTGGAGCAGGATACAATGGGAAGGGGGATGTCCCATCGGCAGATTTTCCGGGCATGCCGGGGACATCTTTTTTTGTTGAGGACCGAGAAAAAATTGTCGTGGGGACTTGAAATTAATTGCCAAGTTGAGTATCATGAAGTTGGTTGTTAGCACTACAGTGAGTTGAGTGCTAATACATATGAGAACAACCGTATATCCGAATACACATTTGAATAAGGAGGCTATTTTTCATGATCAGACCTTTGGGTGAACGCGTATTGGTGGAAGCGATCGAGCAGGAGACAACAACCTCTTTCGGTATCGTTCTTCCGGACTCCGCTAAAGAGAAGCCGCAAGAAGGCAAAGTAATTGCGGTTGGGGCAGGAGCATTGAAAGACGGTGCCCGTATTCCTCTGGAAGTGAAGGAAGGCGACCGCGTGATTTTCTCCAAATACGCCGGAACAGAAATCAAATACGAAGGTAAAGAGTATTTGATTATGAAAGAAAGCGATATCCACGCCATCATCGGTTAATCGGGAACTGGTCCCGTAAGACCTGAACTATAGCATAACGGGATTTTTGTGAAACCCGCATTGAATATTCCATAATCCACAGGGAGGTTTTACCATAATGGCTAAAGACATTAAATTCAGTGAAGACGCTCGTCGCTCGATGCTGCGCGGTGTAGATGCATTGGCTAACGCTGTTAAAGTAACACTCGGACCTAAAGGTCGTAACGTTGTGCTTGAGAAAAAATTCGGAAGCCCGCTCATCACAAATGACGGTGTAACCATCGCTAAGGAAATCGAACTGGAAGATGCTTTCGAGAACATGGGTGCCCAGCTCGTTAAAGAAGTAGCTACTAAGACAAACGACGTGGCTGGTGACGGAACAACTACAGCTACAGTTCTGGCTCAGGCTTTGATCACAGAAGGCTTGAAAAACGTAACTGCAGGCGCAAGCCCAATCGGCATCCGCAAAGGTATCGACCAAGCGGTTAAAGCGGCTGTAGCTGAATTGGCGTCTATTTCCAAACCGATCGAAGGCAAACAATCCATCGCTCAGGTTGCCGCAATCTCCGCTGCTGACGAAGAAGTGGGCGAACTGATCGCTGAAGCTATGGAAAAAGTGGGCAAAGACGGCGTTATTACTGTAGAAGAATCCAAAGGATTCGCTACAGAGCTGGAAGTGGTTGAAGGTATGCAATTCGACCGCGGCTACATTTCCCCTTACATGATCACAGACACAGACAAAATGGAAGCTGTGCTGGATAACCCGTATATCCTGATTACGGACAAAAAGATCACGAACACGCAGGAAATCCTGCCGTTGCTTGAGAAAATCGTACAGCAAGGTAAACCGCTCGTTCTGATCGCTGAAGATATCGAAGGCGAAGCGCTGGCTATGCTCGTAGTGAACAAACTGCGTGGTACATTCAACGCTGTTGCTGTTAAAGCTCCTGGCTTCGGTGACCGCCGCAAAGCTATGCTGCAGGACATCGCTGCTCTGACAGGCGGTCAAGTGATCACAGAAGAGCTCGGTCTGGACCTGAAATCCGCTTCAGTTGACATGCTGGGTACTGCACGTCAAGTGCGCGTAACGAAAGAAAACACCATCGTGGTTGACGGCGCTGGCAACAAAGCTGACATCGACGCACGTGTAAGCCAAATCCGCACACAACTGGAAGAAACCACTTCCGAATTCGACAAAGAGAAGCTGCAAGAGCGTCTGGCTAAACTGTCCGGTGGCGTAGCAGTAATTAAAGTCGGTGCGGCTACGGAAACGGAACTGAAAGAACGCAAGCTGCGCATCGAAGACGCCCTGAACGCAACCCGCGCTGCGGTTGAGGAAGGCATCGTATCCGGTGGCGGTGTAGCACTGCTGAACGTATACAACGCTGTTGCCGCTGTTCAACTGCAAGGCGACGAGCAAACAGGCGTGAACATCGTACTGCGTGCACTGGAATCCCCAGTCCGCACCATCGCTGCAAATGCAGGTGAAGAAGGCTCTGTCATCGTAGAGCGTCTGAAACGCGAAAAAGTAGGCGTAGGTTACAATGCAGCTAATGGCGAATGGGTAAACATGATTGAAGCAGGTATCGTTGACCCTGCTAAGGTTACTCGTTCCGCTCTGCAAAACGCTGCTTCCGTTGCGGCTATGTTCCTGACTACTGAAGCGGTTATCGCTGACAAGCCAGAACCGGAAAAAGCGGCTATGCCTGATATGGGTGGCATGGGCGGAATGGGCGGCATGATGTGATAAAGGGTTTGAAAACCCTGTAATACCGCTATTTAAAAGGCTCCCTTTTGGGAGCCTTTTTCAATGACAGCGTAAAGAACTAGCCGCATTTTATTTTTGATTGATCATTAAGTATTAAGAATTCCATTTATCTCAAACGTCACCGGCGTTTAGGGCAGATGTTCCATTAATAATTTTGTTCGGATCACTCTCATTTAACCCCATTTGCTGCAGGTGTTATTTACTGATAGACAACCTGTAGGAAAATTGAGGTATATGACTCATACCCCTGAAACCATGGCGACATATATTAATCAGACTCAATGAAATGAAAGGAGAGATTAAATATGTCCCAATCGAATTTGCCCAACATAACGCCAACGATCACATTGACGAGAGAAGAAGCGATATCGTTAATCATCTCATCAATAGCGATGGAGGAACTGGGTCTGAGTCATATTTTGAATGCAGAGGGGGAGAAGCTGCAATACGTACTGGGTACTCTCCCAGGCGTGACTTCACCGAATGCAACCATTAGCGATCTGCTCAATATTAATGAAAGTGTGAGGAAGACCCTCCGGGAAACGGTCAAGAAGGAGTGGGTGCTCACCAACAAATTGGAAATGGCTTTGTCTGCGACTACATTACAAGGTCCGACCGGGCCTACTGGTGCCACCGACTATGAGGGTTATCCGTCCGGTGGCACGGGCCCAACCGGTCCTACAGGCCCAACGGGTGGTACCGGTGTTACCGGAGCTACCGGAGCGGCAGGAGCAGTAGGAGCTACCGGCGCAACAGGAGTGACAGGGGTAACCGGAGTGACAGGTGCAACGGGTGATGCCGGGGTTACCGGAGCGACAGGAGCGGCGGGAGCAGTAGGAGCTACCGGCGCAACAGGAGTGACAGGTGCAACGGGTGATGCCGGGGTTACCGGAGCGACAGGAGCGGCAGGAGCAGTAGGAGCAACCGGGGCAACAGGAGCAACGGGTGGTGCTGGAGTTACCGGAGCGACAGGAGAGGCAGGAGCAGTAGGAGCTACCGGCGCAACCGGGGCACCAGGTGATGCCGGGGTTACTGGAGCGACAGGAGTGACAGGAGCAACGGGTGATGCTGGAGTTACCGGAGCGACAGGAGCGGCGGGAGCAGTAGGAGCAACCGGCGCCACAGGAGTGACAGGAGCAACGGGTGATGCCGGGGTTACCGGAGCGACAGGAGCAGTAGGAGCAGTAGGAGCTACCGGCGCAACCGGGGCAACAGGTGATGCCGGAGCGACAGGAGAGGCAGGAGCAGTAGGAGCTACCGGGGCAACCGGAGTGACAGGGGCAACGGGTGGTGCTGGAGTTACCGGAGCGACAGGAGCGGCGGGAGCAGTAGGAGCTACCGGCGCCACAGGAGTGACAGGAGCAACGGGTGATGCCGGGGTTACCGGAGCGACAGGAGCAGTAGGAGCAGTAGGAGCTACCGGCGCAACCGGGGCAACAGGTGATGCCGGAGCGACAGGTGATGCCGGAGCGACAGGAGAGGCAGGAGCAGTAGGAGCTACCGGGGCAACCGGAGTGACAGGGGCAACGGGTGGTGCTGGAGTTACCGGAGCGACAGGAGCGGCGGGAGCAGTAGGAGCAACCGGGGCAACAGGAGCAACGGGTGGTGCTGGAGTTACCGGAGCGACAGGAGCGGCGGGAGCAGTAGGAGCTACCGGCGCCACAGGAGTGACAGGGGCAACGGGTGGTGCTGGAGTTACCGGAGCGACAGGAGCGGCGGGAGCAGTAGGAGCTACCGGCGCAACCGGAGCAACGGGTGATGCTGGAGTTACCGGAGCGACAGGAGAGGCAGGAGAGGCAGGAGCAGTAGGAGCTACCGGCGCAACCGGGGCACCAGGTGATGCCGGGGTTACTGGAGCGACAGGAGAGGCAGGAGCAGTAGGAGCTACCGGGGCAACCGGAGCACCAGGTGATGCTGGAGTTACCGGAGCGACAGGAGCGGCGGGAGCAGTAGGAGCTACCGGCGCAACCGGGGCACCAGGTGATGCCGGGGTTACCGGAGCGACAGGAGCAGTAGGAGCTACCGGCGCAACCGGGGCAACGGGTGATGCTGGAGTTACCGGAGCGACAGGAGCGGCGGGAGCAGTAGGAGCTACCGGGGCAACCGGAGCACCAGGTGATGCCGGGGTTACCGGAGCGACAGGAGCGGCGGGAGCGGCGGGAGCAGTAGGAGCTACCGGCGCAACCGGGGCAACGGGTGATGCCGGGGTTACTGGAGCGACAGGAGCAGCGGGAGCAGTAGGAGCTACCGGCGCAACAGGAGTGACAGGAGCAACGGGTGATGCCGGAGTTACCGGAGCGACAGGAGCGGCGGGAGCAATAGGAGCTACTGGCGCAACCGGAGCAACGGGTGATGCCGGAACGGTATTGGGCTTTGCTGATTTCTTCGCCCTGATGCCCCCTGATAATGCAGCTACTGTTGCTCCGGGTACAGACGTAAGTTTTCCGCAAGATGGCCCTACCAGTGGAACTACTATTACCCGAATCGGTCCTAGCTCTTTTAATTTAGCGGCAATAGGGACTTATCAGGTGCTTTCTCAGGTTAGCGTAACCGAACCTGGACAACTAATCCTGACACTCAATGGTGCGGATCTCGCCTATACTGTAGTTGGACGTGCAACAGGAACATCACAGATCGTGGAAATGGCCTTAGTGCAAACGACTGTCATTAACTCCATACTGACTGTTCGAAATCCTGCTGGCAATTCCACTGCACTTACTATTACTCCTCTCGCTGGAGGAACAAGACCTGTTTCAGCACATCTTGTTATCACACACTTAGCATAGCAAGTTATCTTACGCATAGATAATTAAAATTTTGCCACCTTTATTTGGCTCAAAACCAAAATTAGCGGTGGGGAAATTCAGTTGCGTGTAAAAATGATGGAAAAAATGTAAAAACATCTGTAAATCCTGTATTGTTGTAAGTCCTACCAAACAACAAAAGGATATGACAGATGCCATTCCAGTATATCAACGAATTGATCGAATTACCCGAGCTACAACTTCACAAAATCGTCTCCATGGATTCTCATGAGGTCCATCTGGAGGCATTACCTGTGGAAGACAAACAGCCTTGCCCGATTTGTAACTCTAAGCAAAATGTGAAGCGTGACGGTTGAAACATCACGCGTAAAGTTCGGCACCTGAGCGTCTTTGGCAGAAACTGCTTCTTGCATGTTCCTTCTCTTCGGCTGGCTTGCTCCCATTGCCGCATCGTCGTTGTTTGGAGCTATGAATTTAGCCCCAAACAACGACGATATAGCAGGCTTTTTCATCAGTAGACCGTAGATCGGGCATTGGGTTCAACGACGGCTCATAGCGCAAGAATGCAAGAAGCACCTTCCAGCACCGTACAGCGAATGCATCAGGAAGCTCTCCCGGACGGCTACGTCATTGAAAATGTCCAAGCCGTTCGGGTCAAAAATCTATCGCTAATTTTTAGGTTGAGCCATAACTTAATATTGTAATGTTATACAAACTGCTAAAAAATGTTGAGGAGGACTTTAAATGGTTACATGTTACCTGAAATATGTTATTGATCCTTATAAAGTAAATGAATTCGAGGAATACGGTAAAATATGGATTAGATTAGTTAATAAATTGGGCGGTACACATCATGGCTATTTTCTTCCACATGAGGGTGCTAATAATATCGCTTATGCATTATTCACATTCCCAAGTCTAGCAGCATATGAAGAGTATCGAGGAAAAATGCTTTTAGATGCAGAATGTCAAGAAGCATATAAATTTGCAGAGGATACTAAATGTATTTTGAGTTATGAGAGAAGCTTTATGCGACCTGTACTCGAATAATATATCTTTCCCAAGCCTCGGGGAACCCTCCGGCTATGATAGTGTATGAAGCATTATCCTTGATGCTTGCATTTAGCATCTTTTTACACAGTAAACATGGAGACAAATTGCTATAATGGTGGGAGCCCCTGTCCCCCCAGAGGCTTAAATTCTATGGCCTCTATCCCGTCGATTAGAGGTTTCGCTCGCTGGATTAGGGTCTGTCAATATTTTTGTGTAAACTCATTTAAAATGGTTCCCCCGAGGGGAGTCTTGCTAGCGTAAGTGGGTGCCGACCCGCTATTGGGGTTAATGTTAGTGCCCACAACTTGCCCACATTTCGCCCACGAACTCTACGCACATACCATACTCACAAGTATTTATTGGACTAATTTCTGAAGGATATCGGATAAAATCGCCAGAAAAAGACTCGAAAAACACATAAAAACGCTTTTGTCTCATGGGCGGCATGATGTAACAAAAGGCCTAAAAAACCTGTAATACCCCATAATGAAAGGCTCCCGAGAGGGAGCCTTTTTCATCAAGCCTTGTGCAACTCTTCAAGCATCCGATTAAGCTTCTTATCAAAAGTAAACACAGTGTGCCCGGCGATCTTTGAATAAGCAAACAGCAGGGAATCCACAAAATCAATTTTGATTTCGCTGTAGACTTTTAGCGCTTCAATCAGAACAGAATGATCATGTGTGGTGATGTTGCTGTATCCCAGCAAATTCCGCAATGAATCATAAATCTGGGGTCGATCCACCTTGTATACTTTTTCAAGTACGTACACGACTTCGGCAATCACTTCATTGGGAATAAAAATGGAGTAACGTTCCATCTTCTCATTAGCCTGATCAATAAACTGAACAGCATCTTGAAGCAAATACCGGAGAATAAGGTTTGCATCAACGATGTTCATGTTTTTCCTGCACACCTTTTATCCAGGCATTTTTCTCATGTTGCTGCAGGTCTGAATTGGCAAATTGTTTCAATGCCCCTCTGGCTGCCCCTCTAAGTGAAGAACCGCTAATATAAGAAAGCTGTGATTGATCTAAAAACGGAGTTTGAAGAGGCAAAATAATTAATTCCACATCCTGATTGCGCATGTCTTCTGGAAGATCGACGATATGCTTGAGTGTGTCGCTATGAGTGATTTTTCTGACAAAATTCACGGTGTTCACCTTCCTTCACGTTAAGTACGAATCGAAAATGACATGGAAATGCTCTCTTCAATATTATATCCTACAATCGAATTCGCAGATACCGTCGTAGCGCACAGAATACGCATTGTTTTCACGTAACACGAAAAGAATCAACATAAGAAAAACGTCTATCGACGTACATTCACAGAAGCCAGACCGCGTTTAACGGAAGTTCCTCTTGCGATCATAGAATTGTTCAGCTCTGCTGAAAACTTAGGGTGGATGTGCTTACTGTCTCATCTCTCCTTTAATTGGGATGGCTCAATGCTCTACTTGTTAGCCAACCATTGATTCGTGTGAAGCAAAATATCATGGGTCAGGAAATAAGCCCTTTTCCGAGGCTTAAAGAAAACTATAGACAACAACTGCATGGATCATACCGACTCCCAGTGGAATAAGGATGCTTGCTCTAAGGGTCGTACCACCTTGTTCATAAAATTCCTGGATGCGCGCAAAATCATCGTCATGAGTTTCGCAGATGCGGGTTATCTTTTTTTCCGCATGCTTGATGTAGATGGTATTACCGAATAACCCGATGAAAATGGAAACCGTCCAGTTAATAATAAAAACAGCCAGACTGGATGGTATAAGCTCCTGAACCAGCATTGTAAATATTAAATAGACGAAGCCTAACAGGTACATTTTTCTGTAAAACAGCCAAAAAGGGGTCAGGAAAAATGCGGCCCAGTTCCAATGGGTTTTTGCGTTTCTGTGTCTGGAATCTACAAAATAATTTTTCATGGTGAAAACTCTTAGATTTTCATCCGTAAGGTACCGATCCGTTTCGTTCAATATAATACCTCCTTATAATATCGACCATCAGTTGGATAAATTGATAATAAAAACCTGATACAACTTATATTATACACTTTATATGGCTTGGATCGCTGGCTGCGGAAGAAGGAAACATAACCAAGGTCTCCTGGCAGTGTATCCGCTTCCTTATTGACTTTGCCTAAAATAGTTGTTAGAGTTACCGTAAGTGAATAGGTTTCATGGAATGTTACCGAGAGGGCATAACCTGAATCGACTTGATTACACAACACGTGTATTCAATTTCGGCTCAGGTTTTTTTATTGGATTTGAGAAATTTATTCAGCCCTCCATGCTTAGCAAATACTCAGCAAAGGGGATTTAACTATGTCTAATAACGTCTTTCCTAGTGATTTTCTATGGGGCGGAGCCATTGCCGCCAATCAGGCGGAAGGAGCCTATCTTGCAGGCGGCAAAGGCTTAACCATCGTTGATTTACTGCCTACAGGTGAACACAGAAGATCGATTATGAAGGGGAATGTCCCAGCTTTCACTCCTCTGGAAGGAGAATTCTATCCTTCCCACGAAGCGATCGACTTCTATCACCGCTATAAAGAGGATATGGCCTTATTTGCCGAAATGGGATTTAAGGCCTTGCGTGTCTCGATCTCCTGGGCTCGTATTTTCCCGAGCGGAGAAGATGAGACTGCGAATGAAGCTGGCTTGCAATTCTATGATGATCTGTTTGATGAAATGCTCAAGCATAACATTCAACCAGTTGTGACACTGGCCCATTTTGATGTGCCGGTTCATTTGATCGAAACCTACGGTAGCTGGAGAAACCGCAAGCTTGTCTACCTGTTTGAAACCTACGCCAAAACTGTGTTTAACCGTTATAAAGAAAAAGTGAAATACTGGATGACCTTTAATGAAATTAATATGCTGCTTCATCTTCCGTTCCTGGGTGCAGGTCTCGTCTTTAAGGAAGGGGACAATATCAAGGAAATCCAGTACCAAGCAGCGCACCACCAGTTGGTTGCTAGCGCACTGGCAACGAAAGCATGCCACGAGATCATTCCGGACGGGAAGATCGGCTGTATGCTCGCTGCGGGCAGCTTTTATCCTTATACCTGCAACCCGGAAGATGTCTTCCAGGGAATGGAGAAGGATCGTGAGTCCTATTTCTTCATCGACGTTCAGTCACGTGGAGTATATCCAGGATATTCCAAACGTTTCTTCGAGGATCATAATCTGCACATTGTGATGGAGCCGGAAGATGCGGACATTTTGAAAAATCATACGGTGGATTATATTGGATTCAGCTACTACTCCAGCCGGACAACGAGCACCGATCCGGAAGTCATCAAAAATATGACCAGCGGCAACGTCTTCGGTTCAGTCGCTAATCCTTATCTGGCCAAGTCCGAATGGGGCTGGACGATCGATCCGAAAGGCTTCCGCATTACAGCCAACCAGTTGCACGACCGCTACCAGAAACCGCTGTTTGTGGTGGAGAACGGGCTTGGAGCCTCGGATGAAGTTTCACCTGATGGGGAGATCAACGATGATTACAGAATAGATTACCTCCAGCGGCATATTGCTGAAATGGGCGAAGCCATCAAGGATGGGGTCGAGATTATCGGGTATACCAGCTGGGGGCCAATCGATATCGTGAGCGCTTCTTCCGGGGAAATGAAGAAACGTTACGGCTATATTTATGTGGACCGGGATAACGAAGGCAAGGGAAGCCTGGAGAGAAGAAAGAAGAAGAGCTTTCATTGGTACAAAAATGTGATTCAATCCAACGGCGCAAATTTAGGCCATGAGTAGGCCTGCCGACTAAGATGGTTTCAAAACGAAGATCCTTAATGCATAAGGGTTTTCGTTTTTGTTTTTTTATTTTGTATTGAATGAAAGCGTTGACATGCCTCTTGAATCCGCTATATACTTAACTTAATTAAGTGAATAGCATTAGGATTGTTACTGCTCGTGCAGGCAAAACCTAAGCTACAAAATGTTAAGATCCAAAGGGTCTTATTGATTTTGTTTTGCTTAGGTTTTTTTTATATGCTTATACAGAGAAAAAACAGGGTATGATCCTAGGATCAGCGATGCTGGGATATAAAGACGGGGGCGAAAGATCGTGAAGATAGCAAAGGTCATTAACAACAATGTGATAAGCGTCAATCAGGCGGATGGCGCTGAGCTGGTAGTGATGGGAAGAGGACTGGCCTTTAAGAAAAAGCCTGGGGATGACGTGGAGGAGGACAAGATCGAAAAGGTCTTTGCTTTGAAGAACAAACAGACATCCGATAATTTCAAAATGCTTTTGCGTGAGGTTCCCATCGATCTGGTCGTCGTTGTTGAAGAAATTATAGACTATACCAAGAATACTTTGGGTAAAAAGCTGAACGAAAATATTTACGTTTCTCTCACCGACCATATCAATTTTGCCATGGAAAGACATCAGCAGGGCCTGGAAATCAAGAATGCTTTGCTGTGGGAAATCAAGCAGTTATATAAAGAGGAGTTTCAGGTTGGCCTGAAGGCAGTGGAGCAAATAAAGCAGAAATTCAATATCGAGCTGCCCGAAGACGAAGCTGGATTTATCGCGATTCACATCATCAATGCCGAGATGAATGAAGAAGTAGTGAATACCATGAACATTACCAAATTCATTCAGCAAATTATGACGATTGTGAAATATCATTTCAAAACGGAATTTGACGAGGATTCCTTAAGCTATTTCCGGTTTATCACACACTTGAAGTTTTTTGCCCAGCGTGTCTTTAAAGGCACCCATTATGAAAATAACTATGATTCCTTATATACGATGATTAAAGAGAAGCATATAGAGGCAGCGGGCTGTACGGAGAAAATCAAAAAATTCGTCAAAAAGGAATACGAGCACGAGCTCACGAATGAAGAGATGCTTTACTTAACGATCCACATCGAACGGGTAGTGAACAGGTAACAAGTTAGCAAGTTGAAATGGTTTCGGCATTCTGCTGAAGCCATTTTTTTGTATGTATCTCCCTCAAGTGAATCGGTATACATAACCGGCTGTTGGCATAACAGTATAGATTAATATAAGCGCTTTCGAAAAGAAACCAGGGAGGTAAGACACCATGCTTAAACGATTAAAAAAAACTGCTAAAACAACTCTACTTTGTACTCTTGCTGTCGGTATGACCCTTGCTTTCAGTTCAGGCGCTTGGGCTAAGGAGGTCAAGACAGGTCATGCCTCATACCGGACGGTGGTGGAGGTCGAGGATTGGGGGGCTACCATTACGAAAGTGATTGTCGATCTGGATAAACCGGTGCCCAAGGATGCGATAACCCGGCATACATTTAAGGTGCATGTGAAGAGAAGTGATAATAGGCTCGCCAATACATTTATTGAGGAAGGCGAGCGTAAGGTTACCAAGGCCTATGTTTCAGACAAAAACGGCAGGCCTGTAAAACAAACTGGAAGATATGTTGTACTGGAAATGGAGATAGGACCTGACTTAACTCTGGGCTCGGCCATGTATTATGATAATGAAGGCTCTGGATTTAACGCATGGAATGACAACCAATACACGATCACCCAACAAAAAGATATTACAACAGACTCGGGTACGATTTCCGGCTTGAAGGTGGACACCTCCGCAGGGCAGGCAAGGGAGCTTGTTGATGAATTTACAACCGGCAAAGCTTCTTATGACGGGGTTACTTTTACCTACGCGGATTATACGCCAGCCAAGGACAAAGGGAAAAATCCTTTGGTGATCTGGCTGCATGGCGGAGGGGAGGGAGGTACAGATCCTACGATTCCGATCTCTGCCAATAAAGCAGTTAATTTGGCCTCCGAGGACATTCAATCCTATTTTGACGGAGCCTATGTGCTGGCACCTCAGGCCCCGACCTTTTGGATGGATGGTTTTACAGGCTTCGGAGACGGAACCTCGAAATATGAGACAGCGCTGATGTCCTTAATTAAGGATTACGTGTCCCAAAACAAAGACATCGATACGAATCGGATCTACATTGGTGGTAACTCCAACGGCGGTTATATGACCTTGCTGATGATCCGTGACTATAAAGACTATTTTGCCGCAGCCATGGTTGTATGTGAAGCCTTGAAGGACAGCCTCATTACCGATGAGCAAATCAACGGAATGAAGGACCTGCCGATCTGGTTTGTTGCAGCGAAAACCGATACCTTGGTCCCGCCCGATGACCATACGGTTCCGACATACAACCGTTTAGTGAATGCGGGAGCGCAGGATGTTCATTTGTCATTGTTTGATAAGGTAGCGGATACTTCCGGCTTGTATAAGAAAAGTGACGGAACACCGTATGAATACACCGGCCACAGCTCCTGGATTTATGTGCATAACAACGAAGTATCCAGGGTAATCAACGGAAAAAATATCACGCTGATGCAATGGCTGGCCTCAAAGTCATTGGACTGAAATGAAGGAGCCAAAGAACAGAGGTGAGTTTTGCTCTGTTCTTTGGCTCCTTGTGGTCATAAATGTAGTTATTTCAAATCTTCAATTGAATTAATATTCATATAGGAAGGGACTACAAGCCCCGTCTTCACGCCCGTCATATTGGGTCCCAGATCATCAATTCGATCCTGATACTCAGCCCAGTAATCGGCATGAGTCAACGGCAGCCAGGCGGCAGGGGAAGCATCGACATCACCATTTGCCACACCGGTCCACATCGGTCCGGCTTCCACCTGGAGCGCTTCGGCTTTGTAGCCCAGCTCGTGTTCAAGCACATATTTGAGCAGGTTCGTGCTGGCGATCTCCGAATCCCAGGCAACATAGCTCAGTTTGAGTGTATCGCCGTTCACCGGCTGCAGATCCTTCGTCCATTCCTGAACCTTATCGGCATGGTCGGCCGCCCAATCCTGCGCTGCCTGCTCAGGGCTTGTGCCCTCTTGAATGGCTGTCATCATTTCGCCCATGTCCTCGGAGGTCCAGGCGAACCGGTCGAGGAATTCATATGCGGTTGGATGGTCCGCTTGCAGTCCTTTACGGGCGATGGTATGGATTTCTTCCGCTTCTCCGTAGGTTTTCTTTGGGTCCTCCAAATATTTGAGATCGTATTTACTGAACATCCAGTGAGGTGTCCAGCCTGTGACGATAACCGGCTGCTGGTTTTTGACAGCTTTGTCGAGGGTAGCGGTCATCGCTGCCCCGGAGCCTTCAACCAGTGTCCAGTCGGCCAACCCATAATCCTTGATCGCCTGCGCGGTCGATTTCATAATGCCCGCACCGGCATCAATGCCGATGATCTGATGGTTCACCTCGTCACCAACGGCATTCGCCGCTGGAGCTTGAGCTTGTGCGCCTTTCAGGTCTTCAATGGAGTTAATATTCATATAAGCAGGCACCACAAGTCCGGTTTTAACCCCCGTCATATTGGGTCCCAGATCATCAATTTGATCCTTATACTTGGCCCAGTAATCCGCATGGGTCAATGGCAGCCAGGCGGCAGGGGAAGCATCAACATCACCGCTTGCTACGCCGGTCCACATCGGTCCGGCTTCCACCTGAAGCGCATCCACCTTGTAGCCCAATTCGTGCTCAAGCACATATTTGAGCAGGTTCGTGCTGGCAATCTCCGAGTCCCAGGCAACATAGCTCAGCTTGAGCGTATCGCCGTTCACCGGCTGCAGACCTTTCGTCCACTCGGCAACCTTATCGGTATGCTTGACTGCCCAATCCTGAGCCGCTTGCTCGGGGCTTGTGCCATTTTGAATGGCGACCATCATTTCACCCATTTCATCAGAGGTCCAGTTGAACCGATCAAGGAATTCATACGCGGTTGGGTGGTCAGCCTGCAGTCCCTTACGGGCAACGGTGTGAATCTCCTCGGCTTCGCCGTAGGTTTTCTGCGGATCCTCCAAATATTTGAGATCATATTTGTTGAACATCCAGTGAGGTGTCCAGCCTGTAATAATGATGGGTTCCTGATTTTTGACAGCTTTGTCGAGAGTAGCAGTCATTGCGGCGCCTGAGCCTTCGACAAGTGTCCAATCGGTCAAGCCATAATCCTTGATCGCTTGAGCAGTCGATTTCATAATACCTGCACCGGCATCAATTCCGATAATCTGATAACCGACCTCTTCGCCTACGGCTGAGGCTGTATTGCTGTCGTCAGCAGAGGAATTGGACAAGTCAATATATTGGGTAAATCCGACTGCAAGAATCAGCACGGCGACAGCAGCGGCAATCCAAGCCTTTTGCTTGCCTTTGACCCGGCTCTTGGCACGCCTTACAGGCTTGAACAGATTTTGTGTGAAACGGTCGAGCACAATAGCCAGCACCACAACAGCCAGACCGGCTTCAAAGCCTTTACCAATCTGCAATTGGGTCACAGCCCGGTATACTTCAGCACCGATGCCTTGTGCCCCAATCATGGACGCGATGACCACCATGGACAGGGACAGCATGATCGTCTGGTTAATCCCGGCCATTAGTGTAGGCATAGCGAGCGGAAGCTGAACCTTGAACAGCTTCTGGTTTGGTGTAGAGCCGAACGCGTCAGCCGCTTCGACAAGCTCGCCGGATACCTGCTGGATCCCCAGATTGGTCATGCGGATCGTAGGTGGGATGGCGAAAATAACTGAGGCGATAACGCCAGGCACTACGCCCAGACTGAAGAAGGTTACAGCCGGCAGCAAATAGACAAAGGCAGGCATCGTCTGCATGAAATCAAGCAGGGGGGTGATGATGCGCGAAGCGGTTCTGCTGTAGGCACACCATATGCCGAGCGGCACACCCAGTAAAATAGAAATTAACGCGGAGGTAATAACAAGCCCCAGTGTGTTCATCGTCTGGGTCCAGTAGCCCAGGTTATCGATCAGCAGAAAGCCGATTACCGTAAACAGAGTGAGCGGCAATCTTCCGATCAGATAGGCGATAACTCCTATGATCAGGATAAAGAGCAGCGGATGGGGCATCAGGAACAAGCCTGCAAAGAACCCGACCACGCTTTGAATAACGGTTGAGATGATGTTGAACAATCCGCCAAGATGGAGACTCATCCAATCGACAAGAGCTTGAATCCATTCAGCGAGTGGTATTTTCGGCAGCATCGGCATTCACCTCCCTGATGGATACTTCTCCGGCAAGTGCGCCAAGCACTGCACCACGCACGATAACCCCTTGAAGTCTGCCATTGTTATCAACAACAGCCAGCGGCACTTTGGCCGAGCTTGAAATTTCAAATAAATCATTCATGACGGTTTCGGGCGCCACTTGCGGACCATCCGTAATCAAAATGTCGTCCAGCTTTTTGTTATCTTTAAGGGCAGCCGATGTGTCCTCGGCCGTAATAACGCCCAGCAACTTCTTGGAACGGTCTATAATGAACAGATTTGAAATTCCACGTTCACGCATGAGCTCCAGCGCAACGCGCGGCCCACGGTCCAGGGTGATCGTTTCAGGTCTGCGCATCACATGGGCGGCTGTCAGCACCTTGGACAGGTCCACATCCTCCACGAAGCGTTCCACATAGGAGTTGGCCGGCTGGATCATAATTTCTTCCGGTGTTCCGATCTGTACAACGGCCCCGTCCTTCATGAGCGCGATCCGGTCGCCGATTCGTAATGCTTCGTCCAGATCATGGGTTATAAAAACAATCGTCTTTTTCATCTTATCCTGCAGCTCCAACAGTTCATCCTGCATATCACGGCGGATCAGGGGATCAAGCGCACTGAAGGCTTCGTCCATCAGCAGTACCTCAGGATCGTTAGCAAGCGCCCGGGCCAGACCGACACGCTGCTGCATGCCGCCGCTCAGCTCATCAGGCATTTTATCAGCCCAGGTTTTCAAGCCGACCAGTTCCAGCGCTTGGCGGGCCTGCTCCTCACGTTCTTCCTTATCCACCTTCTGAATTTCCAGCCCGTATTCCACGTTCTCCAGCACGGTCCGGTGCGGGAACAAGGCGAACTTTTGGAAAACCATACTGATGGTTTTGCGGCGTACCTGGCGCAGCTGTTCCTTGCTCATTTTGCGCAAATCCTTGCCATGAACGAGTATTTCCCCGGAGGTCGGCTCGATCAGGCGGTTCAGCATCCGTACCAGCGTAGATTTACCGCTGCCGGATAAGCCCATAATGACAAAAATTTCTCCCTGCCGGATTTCCATGCTTGCACGGTTTACACCGACAGTAATTTGTTTTTCCTTGGCAAGTCTTTCCTTCGTCCAGCCTTGCTCAAGGAGAGCGACTCCCTGCTCTGCCCGGGGGCCAAACAGCTTGCTCACATTCTTTACTTCCAAAATGGTCATGTAATCCACCTCTTTCTCTATCTTTCGCTTTCCATTAACCCCACGGTGCTTGTATGGCGATTGACTCAAGTCAATGGATTGTACACGGTCAGTGGCTGGCTCCGACTGACAACGTAAACCATTGTAACAGAGCATTTGATGTTCGATCAAATGAAAATTCTGTTCATAATGAACGTACAGAAAAAACTGTACAAACCAATGGTGTGTTTTGCTCCATTATACTTTAGGATGCTCCATAGCCCGTTTCTTTACAACAGATTCAGGTTTTTTTAAAATAGACAAAGATTTAAACTTACAACGGATGATACTGCACATAATAAAAGCGGCTCCCGTCTAGCATATGAACAGGAGGTTGCAAGCATGAGCTTGGACCATTTGGATGAAAAACAGCAGGAATCCCTGCAAAAGATAAGAAAAAGAGTAATAGAAGCGATCGGTAAAAATATGGATTTATATGGAGTAACACTTTCCACGGGGCATTTGTACGGCCTGCTTTTTTTTGCCGATAAACCGATGACGCTGGATGATATGGGCCGGGAAATGGAAATGAGCAAGACCAGCATGAGCACGAGTATGCGCACGCTATTGGATTTGAAAATGGTAAATAAGGTTTGGACCAAGGGCTCGCGCAAGGACTTATATGAGGTAGAATTTGACTGGCATCAGACCTTTACCGACTACTTTGCCATCAAGTGGCGTAAAGCCGTGGAAACGAACCTGCAGGTGCTGCGGAAGGCAATCTCTGAAGTAGACAAGCTGCTGATGGATGAGGTCGCCAGTGAAGCTGTGACAGAGGTACTGCAACGTGACCGTGACAAAATGAAGCAGGCTGTATCCTACTATAAATGGCTTGACCGGCTCATTGATGCGATGGAGGATGAGAAGATTTACGAGCTGGTTCCGAAGGAAGAAGAATAATCTGGCATGCTCCTCTGCGTTGATGAACTCGGGAGGATTGTGTTATATGTGCCGTACTCATAAAATAGAGGCAGAGTATACAAATAACTAAATCAAGCATGGCGGCTATCTTCTGCAAAAGGAAGAAGCATCGTCATGCTTATTTTCAAGGGGGAGATTCGGATGGTGAGCATACGGGTCAGCACGAAGAACGGTGAGCTTCAGGGTACAGCAGCGGACGGTACGATTTCATGGAAAGGCATACCTTATGCCCAGCCGCCGGTAGGGAATCTCCGCTTCCGTGCACCCCAGCCCCCGCAAGCATGGGAAGGAATCAGGGATGCTTCGCAGTTCGGTCCCGTCTGTCCCCAACCGGGGAGGTCTGCCGAAGGCATCTTTGGATCGCGTACGGGACAACCTGCTCCATCGGAGGATTGTCTTTATTTGAACGTATGGGCTCCGATCGCAGATGCTCCTTCGTATCCCGTAATGGTATGGATCCATGGTGGAGCCTTTGTTACAGGCTCTGGGAGCATGTCCTTATATGATGGGGCGACCCTTGCCAGAAACGGCAGTGTGGTGGTCGTCACAATCAACTATCGTTTAGGTCCATTCGGATTCCTGCATCTCTCGCCCTTTGGAGAAGAACTGGCCTCCAATGCGGGGCTGCTGGATCAGATCGCGGCTCTGCGGTGGGTTCAGGATCATATTCGGGCATTCGGCGGCGATCCGGATAATGTCACGATATTTGGTGAATCGGCGGGCGCCATGAGTATTGCCGCGTTGCTGGCTATGCCGGCTGCCAAGGGATTGTTCCGCAAGGCCGTGCTGCAGAGCGGGGCATCTCAGGCGCTTAGCCCGGCACACGCTGAAGGAATTGCGGCCGCTTTGCTGAATGAGCTTGGGGCTGATACATCCGACAGAGACCGGTTGTTCACACTTTCAACAGAGGATATTGCAGCGGCTGCGAACAGACTATATGAAAAAATCGGATCTGCCGGGGTATCGATGCTCTTTCAACCCGTTGTTGATGGCAAATGGCTTCCGGAGGAACCGCTCAAAGCCATTGAACACGGGGCTGCTGAAGGTGTTGCTATGATGATCGGTACCAATCGTGACGAAGGCGCATATTTCGTGAGAGGGCCTGAGCATTTGATCAGTGCTGAGGCTGCTGCCCAAGCCATACATGCGATGACAGGGCTGTCTAATGCGGCGGAGCTTTCCGGCCGATACCCGGTAAGTATAGAAGGGCAGGCGCAGTTAATGACAGACCTGTACTTCTGGCGTTCGGCGGTGCAATATGCTTCAGGCCAAGCCGGTCAAGGGACAGTCTGGATGTACCGGTTTGACTGGTGCCTGCCTGGTCATCCGTTCCTGGGTCAGGCGGTGCATGGCGCTGAAATTGCGTTTGTATTTCACAATCTGCAGCTTATGGAGAACTTGAATATCGAGCTAACCGAGGAAATGGAGCGTCTGGCCCGGATGATGCAGGAGGCCTGGGTGTCCTTTGCACGCAGCGGGAACCCCTCCACTCCGGAGCTGCAGTGGCCGGGATATGAACCGAAGGAACGGGCAACTGTCATTTTTGACCGCGAGATCACAGTGGTTCAGGATCCGGATGCGGAGAAAAGACGTCTCTTTATCACTGCGGTGAAGAATTGAACTTCGATTCGAATTTCCATAGTGAATACAAATAACGACCGTGTCCCGAGGACGGGATGCGGTCGCTTTGTATACTTTAGATGGATCAAACCATCAGGCGGAAAGATCTTTGGGCTGTCTGGAAATGAGGAATAGCGTAACCCAAATCAATATAAAGCCGGTGAGTTGGGGAAGGGTTACTAATTCTCGAAAGGCAACCCAGTTAATCAACACGCCAATCATCGGGAAGCTGAGCTCGGCCAGTGTGGCAAAGGAGGCCTTAGTTGAGCTTAGGCCCTTGTAGTAGAGCGCCATGCTGAGCAGTCCGGGAAGCAGCGCCTGCAGCACCAGATTCAGGATGACGCCTCCTGCAGCCGATGTACTTGACGGGAGCTGCCAGGGGGCATGCTCTATCGAAGTCATAATCAGCAGCAAGGGCAGGGCCAGCATAAATCTCAGCGAGGTTACAGTCTCATATTTCATCGTGCCGAGCAAATATCTGCCCATCACGGTCGAACCTCCCCATAAAGCGGCAGCACCTAATGAGAGCAGACTTCCAATTTGAATAAATTCGTTGACATGGCTGAACGGCATCGACCAGCCGAATGTCAGCATATACGTGCCGACCAGCGCGACTAGCAGCAGAATGCCGAAGTAACGCGGAAGCAGCTCCTTCAGCATGATTCTGGCCATAATAATGGCAAAAAGCGGCTGCATCTTCTGCAGCAGGAGTACCGCATTCGGGTTGCCGTCGGACAGGGCCATGGTGAACAGCACTGTGGCAAGTGCGGACCCGCCCCATGATATGAACAGCAGAGCCAGGGCATGGCGCAGCCGTACTCGTTTTAGCTCTTCGCGGTGCTTCCATAGAACCGGTGCGGCGCAAATAAACAGAATAACGTGCTCAAGCAGCACGATCTGCGTGGATGTCAGAGCATCCAGCAGGAGGATGCGGAACAGGGGGTCAATGCCCCATAGAGCCGCACCGATGACGACCAGCCAGAAGCCGCTTTTGACAGGTGTCTCCCGCAAAAAAGCTCTGGATGGAACAGTAGTATCACTCATGATGGCTAGCTCCTTTGTGGATAAAGGACCGTAGAGGCAAAAAGCCCCCGTTCGTGTATGAAGACACGGGGCGGGGGTGATCGAATAAACCAGGGCGTGACGAAAATTCAAAGGTATGGCTGCGCAAAAAAAGACGCAGACTGTCCCTTCAACCTCGTTAAACATGGTTTATCATGTGATCTTCTTCCATCCGGACTGTACCGTCGGCTTTGGCATCTCACCAAATCAGTCCGCTGCTTAGATTCAAGACAGCAGAGTCGCGGGCTCGGCTCCAGGAGCCATACCGCCGGTCGGGAATTTCACCCTACCCCGAAGATCCTTATTCCGTTTTTTTAGATAATATATATTCTACAGCTACTTGTTTGCCACGTCCAGTGAAAATTACATAAACGAAATGTAATTTTATCAAATTTTCATGGTGCCCAGGACAGAATGCTCTTGCTATATATTTTGAAAACCGGCTTGTCAGCATAAATCGAACAAGTCCCTCATAGACATGTACTAATTCGAATTAAAACATGCTGAAGGGGTTGATGACATGCGCCGGAGTTCATGGATACTTGCCATGATCATGTGCGTGACCGTGCTGCTGGCTGGCTGCGGCAAGAAAAGTGCGGACGATGTGGTTAAAGATTTGAGTGATGTGGTAAGCGGGATGGACAGCTATCATGGTACGGCGCAGATGACTCTGCATACCGGCCAGACACCCCAGGAATATACCGTCGATGTTTCCTACCGTAAACCTTCTTATTATCGTATCGCTATGACCAATGAGAAGAAGGATATTACCCAGATTGTGCTCCGGAATGATGAAGGGGTGTTCGTTCTTACACCAAGTCTGAACAAAAGCTTCCGCTTCAAAAGCGATTGGCCGGATAACCAGGGGCAGGTCTATCTGTATGAGACATTGGCACGCAGTATAATCGGAGATGAAACGCGTCAGTTGGCCGACGACGAAAATGCTTATGTCTTCGATGTCGCCGCCAATTACAACAGCCATGCGCTGGTCCGCCAGAAAATTTGGCTGAACAAAGATAATTATGCCCCGCAGCAGGTGCAGGTATCAGACGCTAATGCCAAAGTTGTGGTTGATCTAAAATTCAGCGATTTCAAATTCGGAACCGAATTTGACAAGGATGTCTTTGATATGGAACGTAACATGTCCGCTGGCAGCACGGCTGTTCCCCCAGCGGATTCAGGGGATGCGGAGGATCCGGCCAAGCAGCCGGAGAAGGACACACAGCCTGATGCAGAAACAGGAGAAACAGACCAAACGGGAACCCTGGATCAAGCAGGGGCTCTAGATCAGACAGCTACGGATTCCAGCGGGACAGCCACGGGTGAAGAGAGTGGAGCGAAAGAAGAAACGGCAGAAAGTGGCACCCAGGTCGGTGCGCTGGGTACTGAGGCTGCGGAGCCAAATTCGGAGGATCATGCTGACCAGCCGAGCGAGGACCCGGCCATGGGTGAATTCGGAATTATTGAGCCAGCCTATATGCCTGCAGGTGTACAGATGAGAGATATGCCTGAAGTCGGGGACAGCGAGACCCATACGGTTATGATGCGTTATTCTGGACAATATAATTATACGATAGTAGAGACCAGACCACTTGACCGGGCTGTGTCCCTCGCCGCAGGCGATCCGATTGATATGGGCTTTGGAGTGGTAGGTGTATTGACAGGGGATCAGCAGCAGACCTTAACCTGGATGATGGACGGTGTAGAGTTCAGAATTACAAGCGCGGACCTGCCTGTTCAGGAAATGATTCAAATTGCCGCGTCTATGCAGGATCAATCGGGTAAATAAATCAGTATAGGCGGATAGTGACGGTTGGTGGAGCTTATTCGCTCTGCGGCAGCACTGTCTGCCTTTTTTTTCATCCGCCTTTCTCCTGTATTTGCATCTGCCTAACCTTGCTTCATTGACAGCCGTCGCACGGAACATTACCATGATAACTATTCAGCTTACATCGCCTGGTGCGATTCGGCTTGGATTCAAGACTTTGAAGAAGGTGACATACAGTGCAAGCACAACATAGACCAACCCGCGCTGAAATCAATCTTGATCATCTGCGCTCCAATTATGAGAGCTTTCGCCATGCCCTGCCGCAGGACATGAAGCTGCTGGTGTGCGTGAAGGCCAATGCTTACGGTCATGGAGCGGTAGAAGTATCGAGAGAGCTGGAGCAGCTTGGGGCAGACTATCTCAGCGTGGCTTTTTTGGAAGAAGCTCTTGAACTGCGCAGGGCAGGGATTACCCTGCCTATTCTGGTTCTCGGCTATACATCGCCGGAGGCCGTGCAGACGGCATGGGAGAACGAGATCACCTTGACGCTGTTCACGACAGAGGTGCTGGAGGCTATTAGAGGGCTTGACCGTCAAGGAAGCCTGCGCAGGCTGAAGGTTCATATCAAGATTGACAGTGGAATGGGGCGTCTTGGCTTACTGCCGGATAAGGAGGCCCTCTCCTTTGTTGAGAAGGTCTGGGAAACTGAAGAGGCAGAGCTGGAAGGAATGTACACTCATTTTGCCCGGGCGGATGAAGAAAATAAAAGCTATACACTGGAGCAATACCGGAAATTTCAGGTCGTGGCGTTAGCGTTGAAGGGGAAAGGCTATTCCATTCCCATCATACATACGGGGAACAGCGCAGTGGCTTTGGAGATGCCAGGGCTGTCGTTTGACATGATTCGGATCGGGATTGCCATGTACGGCTTATATCCCTCTTATGAGGTGAACCGTCAGGCTGTTGAATTGTTCCCGGTTTTGACGCTGAAGACTAATTTGTCGTATGTCAAAACCCTTCCTCCGGGATGGGGTATTAGCTATGGGACCAAATATACAACAACTTCCCAGGAACTCATCGGCACGCTTCCGATCGGTTATGCCGACGGATATTCGCGGATGTTGAGTGGTAAGGCGGAAGTGTTGATACGCGGCCGACGTGTTCCGGTATTAGGCACCATCTGCATGGACCAGTGTATGATATCTCTGGAATCTTTCGCTGATGAGGCGGGAGAAATTTACACCGGCGAGGAGGTTGTTCTCATCGGCCAGCAGTCCGGCGCCAGTATTTCCGCGGACGAACTGGCTTCCTGGTTAGGGACCATCAACTATGAGGTGGTTTGCATGATTGCCAACAGGGTCCCGCGTGTCTATATGCGCGGAGGCCAGTTAGTCACCCGCATAAATCCGCTATTGTAACAAAAAACGAGAAAATGACAAGAGAAACGATATAAACAGGCAGGAGTTTGCGCAGAGTGTCTCGAATTATGTTATCTGAAAGCTAGTGAACACGATTCTGGCGCATAATTTGGGAGTGAACGGGCGGCAGAGGGGTGTTTTTGGCAGCTTACGCACTGTACGCGAACGTCCTGGGTAGTTTATAATGAGATGCAGCATAGTTGATATACTCGCATCATATATATCTCTTGTATAAATTACCGGGAATAACGTTATAATGGTACAATGGCGACAAGGTTTTGGGGGTGGAAGGGAAGTTGGCTAATTTGCAGAACACCAAAAGGATTATGATCAGTTTGCCTGATCATCTTCTTCAGGAAGTGGACGGGATCGTAGCTATGGAAAATTCCAACCGCAGTGAATTTATACGACAAGCCATGAGGCTGTATTTGAGCGAACGGAAGAAACGGTATATTCGTGAAGCGATGCAGCGGGGATACATGGAAATGGCGAAGATTAATTTAACCATGGCATCTGAGGCTTTTCACGCGGAGGAAGATGCAGACAGCACTCTGGGCCGCACAGTTAGCGGGGTGTAATCAATATTGATCGTTAAGCGCGGCGACGTTTTTTTTGCAGATCTTTCACCCGTTGTCGGTTCCGAGCAGGGAGGGGTGAGGCCGGTACTGATCATCCAGAATGATATTGGCAACCGCTTTAGTCCTACTGTGATCGTAGCGGCGATTACTGCCCAAATCCAGAAAGCAAAACTGCCGACGCATGTGGAAATTGATGCGGCGACGCATGGCTTTGATCGTGACTCTGTCGTTCTGCTGGAGCAAATCCGGACGATCGACAAGCAAAGGCTCACCGACAAAATAACCCACCTGGATGAGGAAACCATGCGCAAAGTAAGCGATGCGCTTCAAATCAGTCTTGGATTGATTGATTTTTAGCATCGAACGGATGAAGAATGGCAAGAGGCCGTACTGACAAGTGCGGCTCTTTTTGCGTCTTTATAACTGAGGCGGAATAGCTTCCTTACCTCGCAAGAGAAACTTCTGCTAAGTGCGATCTGGCATCTTTGAGGTGTACGACGATAGATGTTTCTCTTAAGATTATAGAATTTATAAATTTTCAGCGGAGCTGAACGATTCTATAATCGCAAGAGAAACTTCCGCTAAGTGCGGTCTGTCATCTTTGAGGTGTACGTCGATAGATGTTTCTCTTATAATAGAATCCATACGATTTTTAGGGCAGGAAAATGAAGCTGAACTGACGAATTAGAAACGACTTTTGCATGAAGAATAAGCTTCATTATGGGACTGGAAGGAGTTTTAGTAACATGTCTAATGTAGTTGACGAAGTACAACAGAAGCGCCAGGAGCGCATTATTAAGCAGGTGGCGGAGGAATTATCGCTGTCCCTGAAGCAGGTGCGTACAACAACCGGTTTGCTGGATGAGGGAAACACGATCCCTTTTATTGCCCGTTACCGCAAAGAAATGACGGGAGAGCTGGATGAGAACCAGTTGCGTCAAATCGAAGAGCGGGTGCAGTACCTGCGCAATCTGGAGGACCGTAAGCTGGAAGTCATCCGGATTATTGAGGAGCAGGGCAAGCTGACGGAGGAGCTCCAGAGATCTATCGAAAATGCGATTAAGCTGCAGGAAGTAGAGGACTTGTACCGCCCTTATCGCCAGAAGCGCAAAACACGGGCCAGTGTTGCCAAGGAAAAAGGGCTTGAGCCGTTGTCTGTATGGATCTGGAATCAGCCTAAGCAAGGGGATGTGCTCCAGGAGGCCGAGCGTTATATCGACGCGGAAAAGGGTGTGGATACTGCTGCAGGAGCAGTCCAGGGAGCGCTTGATATTTTGGCTGAGAATATTGCCGATGATGCGACCATTCGCAAATGGGTGCGCCGTTACACGCTGGATCACGGCATGCTGACCTCCGAAGCGAAGGACGCGGAAGTGGAATCGGTTTATGAAAATTACTACAGCTACCGTGAACTGGCCAAGAAAATGCCGCCGCACCGGATATTGGCGATTAACCGCGGGGAACGTGAAGGCATGCTGAAGGTTGGCCTTGATATAGCGTCGGAGCCGGTTCACCGCTATATTGCAGGGCAAATTCAGAAAAGTCCATCGGTGGTTGACCATTTAATGACTGCTGTTATTGAAGATGCGTATAAAAGGCTGATCGCCCCGTCTATTGAGCGTGAGGTCAGAGCGGAAATGACGGAAAAAGGGGAGAACCAGGCGATCTCCATTTTCTCCGGCAACCTGCGCAGCCTGCTGCTGCAGGCTCCGATTAAGGGGCAGCGCGTTCTCGGGGTGGATCCTGCATACCGTACAGGCTGCAAGCTGGCCGCGGTGGACGACACCGGCAAGCTGCTTGAAGTGGCGGTTACCTACCCGACTCCCCCCAATAACAAGAAGAAAGAAGCCGCTGAGAAGTTCAAGGAGCTGATCGCCAAATACGATCTGGAACTGATCGTTATCGGCAACGGCACGGCTTCCCGGGAAACGGAGCAATTCGTTGCCGATCTGATCGCCGAGCTGAGCAACGACAAGCTGTCTTACCTGATCGTAAATGAAGCGGGTGCCAGTGTGTACTCGGCGTCCAAGCTAGCCCAGGAGGAGTTCCCGAATCTGGATGTGGCGGAGCGGAGCGCGGCTTCCATTGCCCGTCGTGTACAGGACCCGTTGGCAGAGCTGGTCAAAATCGATCCGAAAGCGATTGGTGTCGGACAATATCAGCATGATGTATCGCAAAAGCATTTGGAAGAAAGCCTCAAAGCCGTGGTCGAATCGGCCGTGAACCATGTTGGCGTTGACGTGAATACAGCTTCGCCTTCGCTGTTGTCCTATGTAGCGGGCATTAATGCGACCATCGCCAAAAATATCGTAAAATTCCGTGAAGAGAACGGGAAATTCGTCAACCGCCGTCAATTGCAGAAGGTGCCCCGTCTCGGAGCCAAAACCTATGAGCAATGCGTCGGCTTCATGCGAATCACGGGCGGAGACACCACGCTTGACCGAACGCCGATTCACCCGGAATCCTACGAGGTGGTGGATCGCCTGTTCAAGGAACTGAAGATCGACAAGCAGGAGCTTGGTTCCAAACAGGTTGCAGACCTACTGACTTCACAGAATCCAAACGAGCTGGCGGAGAGGCTGGGTGTAGGTGTTCCTACGCTTCGTGATATTTTGGAAAGTTTACAGCGTCCTGGCAGAGATCCGCGAGATGAGCTGCCGTTGCCTGTTTTCCGTAAGGATGTATTAAAGATCGAAGACCTGACTCCAGGCATGAAGCTGCAGGGAACGGTACGGAATGTTATTGACTTCGGTGCATTCGTCGATATCGGGATCAAAAGTGACGGCCTTGTGCATATTTCACAGCTCAAGAACGGATTTGTCAAACATCCGATGGATGTAGTATCCGTAGGTGATAACGTAACGGTCTGGGTGATGAATGTGGACTTGAAAAAGGGAAGAGTCGGTTTGACCATGAAAGATCCGTCTGAAGAGCAGGCACACGCCTAATATTTCATCATGATATACTGCCGGTGCTCCTGCTTGGGGCACCGGTTATTTTGCTTTGTAAGTCAGAGTGACTTGTCGTTCCGAGAATCCAGTGGTTTACCGGGATTTTTGAGGTAGAAAAACCAGCAATCATTCAGCAAGCGAACCTGACTGCGGTCTCTTTTGTTGAAGGCGCGCATTAACTGCTTCCTGAGCCATTGAGGCAACGCAATCCCCTCCCCATTCGATCATATGTATGGTTAGCATATGGGCGAATACCGTGATGTGTTCCAGAAAGGTGTGCTTGACAGAACGGTGTGGGCGGAGGTTATGATTCAAATGTAGTGATACAACAGAACAGGATGACATGGGAAGGAGTGGGCCGGAAGTCATGCAGTCAATGAGCAACGAAGAGCTTCAGAGCTGGGTAGAGCGTATATCCGTTGATTATTTCGGCGTTCCTTTCCGTCATCGGGCCGTATTTAACGCCCGTTTGACAGCGACGGGAGGCAGGTATTTTCTGAAGAGCCACGACATCGAAATCAACCCTCATCAGCTGACCGCTTACGGGCATGACGAGGTGGAGAGCATTATCAAGCATGAGCTGTGCCATTACCATCTTCATTTGAGCGGCAGAGGATACAAGCACCGGGACGAGGACTTCAAACGGCTGCTTGCGCAGGTAGGAGGGAGCAGACACTGCCGTACGCTGCCAGGGAGGGAGAAGGCGCGGAAGCTGCCTTTCCGCTACAAGCTGTTATGCCGCTCCTGCGGCCAGGAATATCTACGCAAACGGAAGATGGATCCGGCGCGCTACCGCTGCGGCAAATGCTCCGGTCAGCTGCAGCTCCTCCATCTTGACGCTGTAACTCAATCATGATAAATTAAACGATATAATAAATGAATTTTCCCTGATAGCTCAGTCGGTAGAGCACTCGACTGTTAATCGAGTTGTCACAGGTTCGAGTCCTGTTCGGGGAGCCAGCATGGAGAGATACCCAAGTGGCTCAAGGGGACCCTCTGCTAAGGGGTTAGACTGCGTAAGTGGTGCGAGGGTTCGAATCCCTCTCTCTCCGTTTAGGATAACATCCCTGCATGGGATTGAACCCACTGGGTTCGTCAGAGCATAAGAAAGACCGTTCGTTGGCCAGAGTCAATGAACGGTCTTTCTGTTATTTATTCTGCATTCACCCTCAACGAAGTGTTCCGTGTCTCCTTAACCTCATGCTCATCGTACAGCACACGGGCAAGCAAGTCCTGATTATAGTTGCCAAAATGCTTTCCGTAAATCGTCATTCCGCGCTTGTTGACCGATTTGTCGGTAACGGCAATCCGGAACGTAAGCTCACTTTTATAATTCAGCTCAATATCCTGCAAAGTTACATCTGAAATGCGGCAGCCATCAATGAAACTGCCATCCTTGTTGATGCGGATCAGCTTCAGCATCCCGTATTGGTTCAGGTGGGGTGGCCACCAATCTGGATTGAAGGTTCCGCGCATATCCCCGAAATCCCCGGGACTGGTCCAATAGCCGATTTCCGTACCATTTATGTAAAAATAAAGGTCGGAAGGATAATTATCGGCATAACCGGGTGCTTCGCTGCCCAGCTCCAGAGAAAACTGGATTTCACGGAAGGACTGGTTTGGCTTCAGGTAATTGGGGATGCGGTATTCCAGAAAACCCTCACTCATCCAAATAACCCCTGAGTCGATCCGCTGCGGATCGGCGAAATAACGAGGGTCATCAAAGTCACCAATAATGCTGTCCTTGGTCGCAAGACCACAAGTCGGGAAGGCCTGATAGTTGCTGTAATGACCTACCTGAATTTCCACCTCATACAAATTGTCCGTGTCCTTGCTGCGCAGATCGACCATCAGCTTATCCTTGTTTAAATAACAGACCTTTTGAATGCCGTGCTTGCCGACAGAGGTGTTAATTTCAATAAGTCCGCTGTCCTCCAATTTTTTGATATGCATGGTGATGGCCCCGTTGCTGAGGTTCAGCCTCCGCGCAATTTCATTTAAATTCAGCTCTTGATTGCTGGCAAGCAACTCCAGAATCTGTATGCGAATTTCGGAGCTGAGCGCCTTGAAAATATCAATACCGCTCATCAGATCCTTAATGTAGATCATTTTACAGTACCCTCTTCCACAATTCTTTTATTTCAAACAAGTATAAACTTAATCGATAAAAAAAGAAATAAACAAACCTGTTTTTATGAAAAACAATAAAAATATCGGGTGTTAAAGCCGGTAATAAATATTTAATTTAAAAAAACATAAAATATAATACCGTGTTTTATGCTTTTTTTACTGAAATTTTGTCTTTACAATACAAAAAGTATAACAATTTTATGTTTTTATAAATCATTTTATATTTTAATGTTTACAACTGATTCTTTTCTATGCTATTTTATTCCTGTAAGCGGATACAATCAATTGAATTTTTTAATTACAGATAGGGAGGGTCAAGCATGAAGAAAAAATGGTTTGTTGTACTCACGGTGGTGTCGATGGTTTTCTTCCTTTGGGGCTGTGGTAACTCTTCCAGCAATAAGGGTGCAGGAGGGGAAACCAAAGTTCTTGATGGCGGTGCAGGTGAAAATGCTACGGAGCTTTCTTATTGGACCTTTGTTGAGCTGCATGGTCAGCATTTTGAGAAAATGCTGACCAAGTGGAACGAGGCCAACCCGGATCGGCAGATCAAGCTGAATGTTAATGTCATGCCGTATGATGACATGCACAACAAGCTGTCGATCGCCCTGCAGACGGGGACGGGCGCTCCGGACATTTCGGATATTGAGCTTGGCAAGTTTCCGGACTTCCTGGCCGGAACCCCCCAACTGGAGCAGCTTAACGATGTCGTGGATCCATACCGGGATACGATCGTGAAGTCAAGGCTCGATTTGTACAGCAAAGACGGTGTGAACTACGGCGCTCCGACTCATGTAGGCGCAACGGTAGCTTTTTATAACACGGAAATCCTCAAGGAAGCCGGTGTGGATTATACCACCATCAAAACCTGGGACGATTTCAAGAAAGCCGGCATCCAGGTTTATGAAAAGACCGGCAAGTATATGGCCACAGCCGACACCAGTGCGACTTGGCAGGCGGGAATGATGCTTGCCCAGCAGGGAGCGGATTTTACGGATGACAGCGCCAAGCCTGTGGTGAACTCTCCGGAAATGATCAAGGGACTCACCGTTTTGAAGGATTTGCAGGATAACAATGTCATTGCAACAGTTGCCGGAGGACAACCGGATACCGAGGAAGCTTACGGGGAGTTTAACTCCGGAAATTATGCCACCGCTTTTATGCCGCTTTGGATGATGTCGCGTTATACGAACTATATGCCGGATTTGGCAGGGAAAATTGCTTTGGCTCCCCTTCCGGTCATGGAAGAGGGAATGCCGAGGTCGTTGGGTGGCGGCGGAACCGGAACTGTGGTTACTAAAACAGCGAAGGATGTACAGTTGGCCAAGGAATTCGTTGCTTTCGCTAAATTGTCGGAGGATGCCAATATCGAAATCTGGAATACGCTTGGGTTTGATCCGGTTAACATGGATATTTGGGAAATGAAGGATGTTACCCATAATCCTGATAACCAGTTTGTGAAATATTTTGTCAACAATCCGTTCGATGTCTTGAATGAAATCAAGGATGAAATTCAGTTGATCAAATCGACCTCCGCTACTCCTACTATCAGTAATGTGTTCACTACCGTAACCTTGAACGAAATTTTCGAGGACGGAAGGGATATTACGGAAGCATTGAATGACGCGCAGGCGCAAATCGAACAAGAGCTGCAATAACCGGAAGGATGGAAAAGTGGGCTGCTCTGCACAGGGGCAGCTCGGTTTTGAAGAAAGGAGTGAGAGAGATGATTAAAAATTTCCTGTACTCGCAAAAGGTTGCTCCTTATGTATTTGTGCTGCCGTTTGTTATCATTTTCGCCGTGTTCTGGGTTTATCCGCTGCTGAGCTCCTTCGAAATGAGCTTCCAGAAAATTTCGCTCGGACAGGAAGCCAGCTGGGTAGGGTTTGATAATTATACAAAGCTCATGGGGGACGGTATCTTTCTAAAGGCTGTGCTGAACAGCGCCATCTATATGGTTCTCACGTTGGTGATTCTGATTCCTTTCCCGATGCTGTTTGCGGTTCTGATTAACAATAAATTCATGTGGGGGAGAGAATTTTTCAAATCCTCCTTCTTCTTCCCGGCGCTCACCTCGGTCGTGGTGGCAGGCACGATTTTCCGCCTCATGTTCGGGGAAATGGATGGCTCGCTCATCAATAGCATTTTAGGCTGGTTTGGCATAGAGCCTGTCAAGTTTTTGAAGGGCCAGGTCACCGGGTTTATCGCTCTGCTGGCGCTTGCTGCCTGGAGATGGACCGGTGTGAACATGCTGTATTTCCTGTCAGGCCTCAAAAATATTCCTGACGATTATTATGAAGCCGCTTCGATTGACGGAGCTTCCGCTTTTCAAAAATTCAGATTGATTACGATGCCGCTGTTGAAGCCAACGACGATTTATGTGGTGACGATCAGTATATATGCCGGTTTGGCCATGTTTATTGAAAGCATGATGCTGTGGAACGGCAACAACTCACCCAAAAATATCGGTCTTACCATCGTCGGTTATCTGTACCGCCAGGGCATTGAGAAGAACAATCTTGGCTACGCAGCGGCAGTTGGCATTGTGCTCCTGGCGATTACGATGCTGATTAACTTGACGCAGCTGGCGTTTTCCGGGCTGTTTAAGAAGGAGGACCGGTAATGAAAAAGGAGCTTGCCACAGGTGTACATGCGTCTGTCCGCGAAAGTGAGGCTCGTGTGGGGAAAGGACTCGCTGCAAGAATCATTCTGCTTGTATTTTTCATTGCCGTCTGTGTCCTTATTTTGCTTCCGTTTTATGCGATCGCCATTTCCTCCTTCAAGCCGGGGCAGGAGTTGATCCGATACGGATTGAATTTGAAATTTGATTTGTCTGTCATGAGCTTTGACAACTACATCTATTTGTTTACTGGCAATCATGCTTATTTCGGCTGGTTTTTTAATTCGCTGCTGCTTACGATTGTGCAGGTCGTCTTGACCCTGTTCGTCAGTGCAACGGTCGCTTATGGCTTCTCGGCTTATGAGTTTAAAGGTAAAAATTTTCTCTTTGTATGCGTGCTGCTGATTATGATGGTGCCGTTTGAAATTTTGCTGCTGCCGCTGTACACGCTGATTAACAATCTGGGCATGATGAACACCTATTCGGCCATTATTCTGCCGGGGATCGCGAGCGCGGCCACCATTTTCTTCTTCCGTCAGTACCTGAGCGGAGTGCCCAAGGAGATTATCGCTGCAGGCCGGGTTGATGGAGCTAGCGAGTACGGCATCTACCTCCGTCTTATTTTGCCGATCATGAAGCCGTCATTTGCAGCGATGGCCATCCTGAACGGGATGAATAGCTGGAACAACTTTCTGTGGCCGTTCATGGTTCTGAGTGATGAAAGCAAGTACACGCTGCCCATCGGCTTGAAAACGCTGCTCACCCCGTATGGAAATAACTATGATTTACTGATTGTAGGCTCGTTTTTCTCCATCTTGCCGATCTTCATTTTATTTGTGGCCTTCCAGAAATACTTTATTGACGGGATGACGGCTGGGGCTGTCAAAGGTTAGACCGGATCTAGGATCTATATGTTGGCAATGGAAAGGGGTTATAGGACATGCAAACCGTTAAAAGTTATCAAAATCCGCTGATCGAACAGCGTGCGGACCCGTGGGTGTACAAACATACGGACGGCTACTACTATTTCACGGCCTCCGTGCCGGAATACGACAGGATTGAGGTGCGCCGCGCAGCCACAATTGAAGGCTTGTCCCTGGCTGAACCGGTTGTGGTTTGGCGTAAATACGATACAGGACCGCTCAGCGCGAATATTTGGGCTCCGGAAATCCATTTTATCGACGGTAAGTGGTATATCTATTTCGCGGCTGCCCGCACGACGGAAACGAAGGAGGGTTTATTCGATCACCGGATGTATGTGCTGGAAAATGAATCTGCAAACCCGCTGGAAGGGGAGTGGATCGAGAAGGGGCAGGTTAAGACAGCGTGGGAATCCTTTGCTTTGGATGCCACTTCCTTTGAGCATCGGGGTATCCGGTATTATGTATGGGCGCAAAAAGACCTGGACATTCCGGGCAATTCGAATCTCTACATATCGGAAATGAGTAATGCCTGGACTTTAACCGGGCCGCAAACGATGATTGCCACGCCCGAGCATGACTGGGAGGTGATCGGATTCAGCGTAAACGAAGGACCAGCAGTTCTCAAGCGGAACGGGCGGATATTCATTACGTATTCGGCCAGTGCCACTGACTTTAACTACTGCATGGGATTGCTGTGGGCGGATGAAAACGCCGATTTGTTGGACGCCGCCTCCTGGATCAAGGAGCCTGAGTCGGTATTGCAAACCAACGAAGAGACGGGGCAGTACGGGCCGGGCCATAACAGCTTCACCGTGAATGAAGACGGGGAGGACGTTCTCATTTACCATGCGCGGAACTATAAGGAAGTTACCGGGGATCCGCTGTATGATCCGAACCGTCATACTCGTGCTCAGGTTTTTCATTGGAAGGAGGACGGAACACCTGACTTCGGGATTCCGGTTCGAGATGGAGGCTGATCTGGGCGCTGCTTTGTTGTTGTGAGACGCTCCGAGAACGAAGCATTCCTCCCATCGCTGTTGACCCTCCGGGCCAAAGGCGAACGCTGCCGCTTGTCCGGAATTGCTTCGTTCTCTCCGCTGCTCCGTGCATGCCCCTACTTACCCCATAGCTTCGCTCGTACTGCAGCCTTGTATTTGGTAGTGTACCATCGTAACGTACCATCTTGAGGCACCTGCAAAAAGGTCAGCCAGAGAAATTTCTGGCTGGCCTAATTTGCAACTTTGTCACCGCTTAGAGGTTCGACGGAGATGGACATGCCTCTTTCAGCAGGTGCTCAATGGCATGGGCAACCCCGTTCTCTGTATTGGTTAAAGTCACCTCATCACAGAGGAGCTTGATCTCATCGTGCGCATTTCCCATGGCGATTCCTTTGCCTGCAGAGGTCAGCATGGATATATCATTATAGCTGTCTCCTATGGCGACCGTCTCCTCCATTGAGACACCCAGATGGTTGGCTAGATAGGAGAGGGCGTTGCCTTTGGATGCCCGGATATCCTCAACCTCAAAGTTACGATCCGAGGATATCACCATGGTCAATGAGGAATCATGACGGAAGCGGCTGCGTCCTTTTTCAAGCTTATGCTCTTCAAAGGAGAACGCGAGAATGTTATAGATTTCAGCCTCCTTCGGAATGTGCAGATAAGAAGCGACCGGTACAATGCCGGCCTGCGAGTATTGTTTTTCAGTAGCGTAAATAAGCTCCTTCAAGGTGATCTCAGGATTGGCGCTTAGTACACGATCCATTTCGATCGTTAAAATCTGATGCCCTTGCTGCGGTGAAAAGATGGCCTGGTCTGTCATTACCTCATAATAGTAGTCGTTCTGCTCAAGCCAATCCAGGACGGAGAAGCCCTGGCTGCGGTCCATTGGATAGGATGCCAGCAGGCGGTTCTGCTCATCATGCACGGCTGCGCCGTTCGCAGAGATGATAGGCATGGTCAGTCCTGCTTCCTTCAACTTCTCCTGCACGTCATATACCGCCCTCCCCGTAGCTATAGCCACGATAATTCCACATTCCTGTGCCTTTCGTACGGCCGCGGCATTCACTGCGCTGATACGGCTGTCTGCGTTCAAAAGAGTTCCGTCTAAATCCACAGCAATTAATTTCATACTTCCAACTCCTCTTCATCTTTAAGATCGGGAATCAGCACTTCGATTCCATGACGCTGCAGCATTTCCAGCATGTTGGGGTCAGGCAGGCGGTCGGTTACGATGAAATCGACTTCGGAGAGCCCGGCAAAACGGAAAGGGAAATCCTTGTCGAACTTGGAATGGTCGGCCAACACAAATACCTGGCGGGCCTGTTTCATCATTTGATGCTTTAATAAGCCTTCCTCATCATGAACGGAAGTAAAGCCGTTAGCGGATATGCCGCCGACGCCAATAAATGCTTTATCAACAAAATAGTTGGACAGGGTGGAAATAACCGCTGATCCGTACACATATCTGTGTTCCTTCTCCAATTGACCGCCGAGCAGGTGAATAGATACCCCTTTTTTGTCCGATAAGACGTCTGCCTGGTTAATCGAGTTGGTAATGATAAAGCAGTTCTGCTGCTCGATGAATTCGGCGCATGCTTGAACCGTGGTGGAGGAATCGAGAATGACATGCTCTCCATTACGTATAAAATGCGCGGCCATCCGGCCGATAGCTTTCTTTTCTTCAGATACGGTCATAAGCCGTTCATTGTAGTTTCCGATTTTATCCTGAAGAGGGTTGGGCAGGAGAGCACCGCCACGGGTGCGGATAATGGACCCTTGTTCGTCCAGTTTGACAAGATCCCTGCGTGCAGTGTCTCGGGACACGTCGAACAAGGAGCAAATCTCTTCGATGGAAATCCGCTTCTTGCTATGAAGATGATCCAAAATCAGCTGCATCCGTTCTTCTTGATACATTAAGGACCTCCTGACAGATAAATACTTAAGTTAAATAAGTGATTATGGATTTATTTTAAGTGATTATAAGTGAAAAGGCAATACTTTCTGACTTTCTGTTTCTATAAACTAAAAAATAAAAATAATAGTTGCCATTTGGAATTCTATTTGGTATACTCTATCTTGTCGTCACGAGAACGATATGCTGATAGGGCCCGTTGGTCAAGGGGTTAAGACACCTCCCTTTCACGGAGGTAACAGGGGTTCGAATCCCCTACGGGTCATAGCTTTTACAATTTATTTTATATGCGGTAGTGGTGGAATGGCAGACACGCTATCTTGAGGGGGTAGTGGGCGTACGCTCGTGGAGGTTCGAGTCCTCTCTACCGCATAACAGCACAAAGAGTCCGGTACAATCACTTGCGATTGCGCCGGACTCTTTCTAGTTAAGAGGTGCTTGAAAACTGGCTTTGAAAGGCATGCATGTTTACAAAAAAACAGATCACGGAGTATAATCATACGATTAAATGCTATAAAATAAATAAACAGTGAACAATCGTCGGGTTGCTAATAAGGCTAAATAATGAAGGAATGATGGTGAAAGTGTATGAAGCCCCATCTTTTGAATAATATATCACAGGGATTGTTGGGACTTTTTCCATTAGTGAGAAAAAAATTAGCTCCATCCCCAATTAATGATTCTTCGTTGCCGTTATCAAATAGTAATTATCATGCATTATTTCTTTTGCACGAAATGCGTCATTCGACAGTGTCCGAGCTTTCCAGACAGTTAAATATTTCACGTCCCAATATGACACCGTTGCTCGATAAGCTGGTTAAATATGATCTAGTTTCGCGGAAGACAGGCGAGACGGATCGGCGGGTGGTAGAGGTCGAGATCACTCCCCAGGGTGATGAATTGGTTCAGGAGCTAGGTAAGAGGATGGCGTTGCAAATTAAGGAGAAGCTGTCAAACTTATCTGAGGCAGATCTCATGAGAATGAATAAGTGTTTGGATGAGCTGAAGTGTATTTTGCTGAAGGTGGATCATCCGGCTGAATAATATGCCGCGAAAAAAGACCGTTCATTATGGAAAATGAACGGTCTTGCCATATCGTGTGCTATAATGTTTTGCGTATACATATCCGAATTTCGAAAAAATGTATGTAAAGTTTAGATGAAAGGCGGTATTCTATGGAATCGATTTATCAACGGATTGAGGCGCTCATCGCTGAAAGGGGAATGACGAAAAAAGCTTTTTGCCAACAGTTAGGGATTAGTACCGGGAATTTTGGCGACTGGAAAAGAGGGAAAACAACCCCTGGCACCAATAAGCTGATTGAGATTGCCACTTTTTTTGATACAAGCTTGGACTGGCTAATGATGGGCAGAAATCCACAGCGTGAAATGGTAAATGAGGAGAAGGAGTCATATTTTTTTGACGATTTAGGGCAATTGAATTGCCAAGTTGATCAGCTTACACAGCAGGAAAAAGCATTTATACGGGACTATATTGAATTTACTGCTTACCGCAAAAAGATGATGAAGGAAGAGGAGACAGACTAAAGGTTCATAAAGGCTTGCAACGGATCGCCGCTGACAAGTCTTTATGAATTGCGCTCGTCCTTGCATACGGCATAGAGCGGCAGCATGCCGTGAATGATTTTGATTCGACGCTTGAGTAACCCTTGTTTCCTGCAGTTTGAGGCGGGTGAGGTAAGTCATTTTACTTCATTCGGGTGTATATCGAGAAGTCTGGCAACCAGATGTCTGTGGCGGGCGGCTTTCCGGGTGCCGTGAATCAGATTGGAGAGACGGGATGGAGGTATCCCGTGCAACTCGCAAAAGCTTTTCTGATCCATCTGTAGCTCGGTAAGTCTCTGTTTAATTGCCCACCCGAATGGAGTGATCGGCTTTTTATTCTTCAAGAAGTTTCACTCCTAACCGCTTTTCCGATACTAGCTGTGCTGTAATTCGTCTTGAAACATGCTATAATGAACCATCTGAAGCTCATTATATACTTATTTACGTCATTTTACAATCGATAATTACTTACGTGCGTCGTCTTGCTTGGATTTTTTTAGGAAGGCGGGTGTATATGCAGCCCATTTATGAGCGCATTGAGACGCTGATTCATCGAAGAGGAATGACGAAAAAGGCATTTTGCGAGCAGCTCTCTATCAGTACGGGAAATCTGGGAGATTGGAAAAGGGGGAAATCCAAACCTGGCACCAGCAAGTTGATTGAAATTGCCGCTTTTTTTGACGTTAGCCTTGATTGGCTCGTTTTAGGAAAAGGAACGTTGGAAAATCACTCAGAATCCTTCCTGGCCAACATTTATGGTCAGAAACGAGAGTTGTCGAAGGATGAGCAGTGGTTTATAAGGGAGTACATTGAATTTGTGTCATATCGGCATGATAAGGGCAAATCCGAATCCTGATATCTTATTTAAAAAAATGAAAAAAACACTTCGATCGCAGGGGGAAACAGCGATTGAAGTGTTTTTTCATGTGAGGAATATATATAAAATTTGGGGATCACGGATGGATTGGTAGCATACGCTTGTTAAGGTGTAATGGATTCATAACATAGGCTTCTCTTACATTCCAGGCAGGAAAAGGCTTGATGAAATGAACGGGCTCCGCGTCTTTGGAATTTCCCCATTCCTGCTCCATATCCTTTAGTATTCTCTGGAGCACTGCTTTTTTCGAAGGCTGTGTTTCGTTTAGCTGTTTGGCGGCTTCCTCAACGCAGGCATTGACGGCTGTATTTAAATAACCGCTGACTGCCTGTTCCATATCCACACCCAATTGAAAATTGATCCAGGCATGGACTGTGGGAAGCGAGCCAATTGCTTTGTAGCGCTGCAGTATTTTTTCTAACTCCTTAAAGTCGATCCAAGGGTATAAGGCTTGGCCGAGTTTGAGAAGCCGCTGGCCTGACGTGCGGGCGCTGCTCAACTGATCACGGGGTGTCCGCTGCGCATGCAGCATTTTATCGATCAGAGCGATCCGCCACCCGTCGTATTGCTTGGAGGCGGCATAAATGCCCTTTATGGCCATTCCATCCGTACTGACCAGATGGCAGTGCATGTGACACTTCATATAGGCTTCGACATCTTCCAGTGCCTTTATGCTTCCTTCAGCAATATGCTGTTTCAATTCGGAAACAAAAGGGAAGCTGCCGACGGGCAAACAGGGATCTAATACATACGCATAATGGAGCAATCGGCTGCTCTTGCTCATTATGGTCCGCCTCCTTAAAACAAAATGCAATATATGCGTTATGTTTGTTAACATTATTTGTGTTGCAGGAATTGTTAAACATGTTGATTGTGTAATTTATTTTTACATTTATACAAGCGTATTGTCAATTGTTTTGCCGATTTTTAATGAAATCAAATTTATTAATGTTATATATTATTACATTTGTACTTATTTATTTTTTTGTTGATTTAATGTTTACAAAAGCGGCAGGAGAGAGTATAATAAATCTGTTGCCTGAATGAGCGGTCGTGGTGGAATGGCAGACACGCTATCTTGAGGGGGTAGTGGGCGTACGCCCGTGGAGGTTCGAGTCCTCTCGACCGCATACATAACAAAGAAGAAGGGTCCTGTATACGTTACAGGGCTCTTTTTTGGTTAAGAGTTTTATACTATTGAACAGTCTGCGCCAGAAGCAGTTCAATATCTGAAAAAGGCAGGCGCGGTGATGTCCGTTTGCATATCCATGAAAAGTAGCTTCCTTCCAAATGTACATTTCACATGGATGAATGTACATTTGACATGAAAGTAAAAATTCTTTAATATACTTAGGTGATTCAGAATCGAAATTCCGGCTGGATTCGACAAAGGTACGAACCAAATTTGAAAATACAGGTGATGTTATGTCTTCTTACAAACCGAATATTGTGAACTTTAAAAAAGCCAGTAGCAGTGAAAAGGATGGACTCTATGAATTTACGATGCATTTGGCGGATGGCACGGAGTGTCGCGTATTCTACCAACGGTATCCGGAATGGACAATGACGAACATCAGCCGTTTGCAAAAGACGCCTTGCCCTGTGTGTCGCAAGGACTACATCTGCAAGTGTATGGATCAGTATAAAAGTGATCTGGAGCAGCAGTTGCATGACAATAATTGGCTGGAGAAGGCAGCGGCCGAGTAAGCAGGATTTTTTTGGGGGACATGGATAAGCGGCGGATTTGTAAAATTCCGGCGCTTTTTTTGTGCATACAACGGGACAGGTGAGCTTGAACAGGTATATGATAGGCTTTAGAAGGAGGTGGTTCAATTGACTGGAGGAGAGGCGACCGTAAGTCTGGATAAGAAGCATGAGGGGCATCCCATTGTCCTGGTGGACGGTGTGTGTCACTTTTGTCAGGGAGCCACCAAATTCATCATTGAACGTGACCCGGGAGGTAGACACCACTTCGGCTCCCTCCAATCCGAGGAGGGGAAGCGACTGCTGAAGGCAGGTCGTATGTCGATGGATCGACTCGATACGCTTGTATTAGTAGAAGACGGCGTATATTACACCATGTCTACAGCGGTTCTGCGGATTGCCAGACATCTGCGTTTTCCGTACCCGCTTGCTTATATGTTTATTCTGGTTCCCCGTCCAATAAGGGATGCTCTATATCGGTACATCGCCCGCAACCGGTACCGCTGGTTCGGAAAGGATGACGGCGACGGGGTGCAATGCCGGATTCCTTCACCCGAGGTAAGGAAAAGGTTTCTGTAACGGCAGATCAGGATGGAAGAAGCAAAAGAACGCCAGAGGCTGCGCCTGCGCCTCGGCGTTTTTTTCTGTGTGTCATTGCACACCCCAAACAGGAGTGTAACATAACCCCAATCTGCAATTTCGGAATGGGCTTCCTGTCTTACGCTGCACTATCTAGTTACCTTGGAGCACGGAAACCTTCTTTTTCTGCTTCGGCAACTGTACAGAACCACTGCTCCGGCTGAGTGCGCTCATAAGAGGGCGATTCCGGGGTGTGGTATATTTTATCCCCCTTGGAGCTGATATTTCCTTTGATAGCACAAGCTGCAGAGGGAGGGGCCTCTTCTGTCCCTGACTTCGCTGCTGTATCAGCGGACGTTTTGTTTCCGGCAGAGCTTTCTGAACTATTTTCGGCTGTAGCAGGGTGAAAACCGTCCTCCCGGGCGTAATTCTCAACACTCCAGATCCCGATTCCCTTCTGCATGCTGGCTTTCTGCAATTCTTCAAATGGGTCCACATAACGGACATTCGGCGGATAGATATAGGCTACACGAGCTAAGCCTTCTTTAAGCAAAGTTTCCTGCACCATGACATCGTCCGCATATACATAGGCAAGCAAGCGTCCGTACTTGTCCCGCTGCTGTCCGACATCAAATTCGAGTTCAATTGAATGTGCCTGTTCGAGGAGTTGCTTGGTATAAGCTTTGGCTTCAGGGCCGAAAGGCTGCACCCCCAGGCGTGGATGCGACGTCTCAGGCGTGTCGATCAACAGCATTCTAACCGATTCCTGTTTGCCGTCATAAATCACGCGTAGCGTATCGCCGTCTACGGCTTTGTCCAGTTTGACCTTTACCCGGGGATACTCCGCTTGGCTGGTTTCCTCAATAGTAGCGGGTGTGGTGCTGTTTACCTGGATCCGGGAAGTGGTGCCGCATCCTGCAATCAGCAAGAGCGCGAGCAGTCCAATGATGGATGAAATCAGCCTTGGCATTGTGTTCTTTGTGTTCATTTGTTCTCCTGTCTGCATGTTGTTGATGGTTGAATTTAAGATCGGACCAGCAAGTGTCAGGCTGTTCCGGGCCAGGTTAATCGCTTGAGCTTGAGCGTCTGCTCCTACACCGCAGCCAGAACAGCACAAAGGCCATTACAATCAGCAGTACCGCAGCCACAGCCGCGGCAACACGTCCCATATTTGGCACCCCGACGGAAAACTCAAGGTGGTTCTCGTTCAGCGGGGAGATGTTCCAGGTCATGGTTTTGCCGTCATCCGACACCCGATCCGCATTATGGGCCTGCGGACGGATAGGGAGCGTCAGACTGAAGTTGAAATCCAACTGCTCTGACAGCAGCCTCTTGGAAATGAAATTCATATTCTCCAATTTATCCGTCACTGTGCTACCGCCGTTCGGAAGCATTTGCAGAAAATCGGCAGTCAACTGCAACTGATATTCCGTGGTGAAGAAATGCTTCTCAACCATAGAGGATAACGTCAAGCCCTTGGGCAGCCGCTGTGGCAGTTTATCCAGCGCATCAGCGGCACCTGTACTGCCGCTGGACTTGGGAGCCGTGAAGGTATGGTGAAAACGGAAGCCTTCTCGGCCGCTTTCCTGAAGCGGTTCAATCCGAATCCCGTATTGTTCAAGAGGGCGTACGTATTCCTCTAAAGATTTCTGCAAATACAGCGAATTTAATGCGTTTTTGTTTACGCTGACCTCAACGTCCAAATCGATGCTTCGGTCTATATGTACGGTCGCATGCGCATCCCCTCTGGCGCAGGAGCAGAGAAGCAGCAGCAATGCTGCTGCAATGCTGAACCGAATAGAGCGGCTTTTATATAAGCTCATACTAGCCCACCTTTCCTGCTGCCGATCCAATCTGGCCATTCTTAATGATATCAGAAAGTAGAAATTTGAGCACAAGTTCCCTAATACCGCGAGCCTGTTGAAACTAGGAGCCGCAAGATTTTTACAGAAACAGCTTGCCTGGATTGCAGGACTGTGATATTCTAACCGTAAAAATATAGGACGTGACGGAAGCACCGTTCACCAGCCGCATGACAGCGGCTGATGAACGGTGCTTTTTTTGCGTTTCTGGTAGGAAGGGGAAGGGCATGAAGGCGTTGAGGGTAGTTTTGGCTGTGCAAAGCAGGGAATATATTGAACCGCTGCTAGACTATTTGCACGGGAGCGAATATGCCAAGCGGATCAGGGTGACGGCTTTTTCGCAGCCGGATGCTTTTTACCAGTATATGCGGGAACCGATCGATGGCAAAATGCCGGATGCAGTGGTGGGCGAAGCGGTGTTCTTCGAAGGCTGGAGGCAGCGGGAGGAATCGCGCGTAAGCTGTTTCCTGTTGAGTGAAGAGGGGCGTTCGGAGCCAGGAGTGGTGCCCTTGCGGAAATATCAGCCTGTTTCCCATTTACTGGAAACCATATGGGACGAGTGCAGACGCCGGTTAGATGGAGATATACGCATGAGCAGCCGTGAGGAGACGATGGTAGTGGGCTTTGTCTCCGCTTCCGGTGGCGCGGGCAAAACTACAGCAGCCCTTAACGCGGCCAAGCAGCTCGGCGGCGCAGGTTACTCTGTGTTCTATTTGAACATGGAAACGGCAGACTCGAGTTCACTGTTCACACCAACAGTCGAAGGAATGACGGGGCTTTCACGTCTTCTTTATGACATGAAGACTCAAGGGACCTATGATCTTGGGTCAGCCGCCGCTTACAGTATACGGCAGCACGATTTCAAAGCTGATATATTCCAGCCGCTGGCCAACCGTAAGGAAATTGCCGAGATGAGCTATACGGAATCCTGTGAGTTGATCCATGTGCTGGCCCGAACCGGTCAGTACGACGTGATTATCGTGGATACCGACGCCGAGCTGAACGCCCGGACAGAGGCCGTACTGAAGACCGGAAGCCGTTTGATCTGGCTGTTGTCCGACGATTTGATCAGCATGCATAAATGCAGGCTACGGCTGAATCAACTTCAGATTTCCAATAAAGACGGTTATGACATGCTGCTGGACAAAACCCTGTTTGTGTTGAACAGATGTGCCGGTGAACAGGTGAATGATCTGCCATATGAGGGGATGACTTTGCACGGTATATTGCCGTACATTCCTTCATGGAAACAGATGGACAGGGAAGAACTGATGCTGAACTCTCCCATTTATCAGCGGGAGATCCGCAAGCTATGCAGGATGCTTCTGAATGAAGATGCCGTGGCATTGGAGGAACCTGTCCGTGCATAAGGAGGACTGAATGGACAACGGATTATTTCAGGAGCTGCGACAGAAGATCCGAGCGGGATTGGACCTTACTTCATCTGTTACCGATGAGGAGTTGATTCGGCAAATCGAGAACAGGGTGCTGTTTGATGCAAGGCTTGACGAATTGACCTCGCGGGAAAGGTATACACTTGTCCGCCGCATCTTTGACTCATTCCGGGGACTGGATGTTCTGCAGCCGCTTGTGGACGACCCGGACATTAGTGAAATCATGATTAACAGCCACACTGAACTATTTGTAGAACGAGAGGGGGATGTCGTACGCCTGCCGACCGCCTTTGAGTCCCGTGAGCGGCTGGAGGATATTATCCAGATGATCGTCGCTGGCGTGAACCGGATTGTTAACGAATCCTCCCCTATCGTGGATGCACGCTTGAAGGATGGTTCCAGGGTAAACATTGTACTGCCGCCGATTGCGCTTAAAGGTCCTACCATGACGATCCGAAAATTCCCGGCAGCACCGATGGCGATGGAGGATCTGATTCGAAAGGATGCTTTGAGTGCAGAGGCAGGCGAGCTGCTGCAGCAGCTTGTGCGGAGCAAATACAACATTTTTATAAGCGGCGGTACAGGATCAGGCAAGACGACCTTCCTGAATGCTCTTTCCCAATTCATTCCGACATCAGAGCGTGTGATCACGATTGAGGATTCGGCAGAATTGCAAATTACGACCGTTCCCAATCTGGTTTCGCTGGAGACGAGAAATCGGAACACAGAGGGAAAGGGTGAAGTATCGATACGTGATCTGATCCGGTCCGCACTGCGGATGAGACCGAACAGGATTATCGTCGGCGAGGTAAGGGGCAGCGAGGCCCTTGATATGCTGCAGGCTATGAATACAGGACACGAGGGCTCGTTATCAACAGGGCACGCTAACAGCATTGCCGACATGGTTAGCAGGCTGGAAACGATGGTGCTCAGCGGTGCGGAGCTTCCTCTGGGTGTTGTGCGGCAGCAGATCAGTTCGGCCATAGATATTTTTGTCCACTTGTCCAGGCTGCGTGACCGATCACGGCGTGTTCTAGAGATTAGTGAGGTTATCGGATACCAGGACGGAGAAGTCGTGCTTAATCCATTATTTCGATTTAAAGAATATGCCGAAAAGGAGGGCCGGATTGAGGGGAGTCTGGAGCGGGCCGGATCAGGTCTGTATCACAGGGACAAACTGCGGATGGCCGGTATTCGGCAAGAACTGTTTACGTGGGGTGAAGGAGGTGAAAACAATGAACAGAGACCAGAAGAATAACATGGAATTTCGTCCGGAAGAGCATCCGCACATCGTTTCGAGGACAGAGATAAGGTCAAGATCACCAGGAAGAACAGCTCATAACAAGGGTGAAAAGCGTGCGCATTCTCGTACTCGGCAGCGAATATCCATTCGCCCGGCAAAACGAGGATCGGCAGCAGATTCCCCTACTCAGGAGAAGGCAACCGGGGGACAGGTACAGGGCTATAACGTTTACCGCTTGCCGACAGGTCAAAAACTAATCTGCATCGTGCTTAGCGGGCTGGTCTTTTACAGTGTTGGCTTTCTTTTTTATCATCATTGGATCGTTGCAAGCTTTGTATCGCTTACCGGATTGCTGGTTCCCCGGTATTACAGCAGGTTCCTGCTCAGGCGGCGGAGGGCTGCTCTAAGCATGCAGTTTAAGCAGGCGCTTTATTCTCTTTCCTCGTCTCTGGCTGCAGGGAAATCCGTAGAGAACGGGTTTCGCGAAGCGGTAGCGGACATGAAGCTGCTTAGCCCTGACGGAGATCATGATCTGATTCGTGAGTTCAGTATGATCAGTGCCAAGATGGAGTACGGCCAGCCGGTAGAGGAGGCGCTGCAGGATTTTGCCCGGCGTGCGGATATGGAGGATATTATTAATTTTTCCGACGTATTTGCAACCTGTAAGCGTACCGGAGGAGACCTCATCGAAGTGGTGCGGAGATCCTCGGCCGTAATCGGTGAGAAAATGGATATCCAGCAGGAAATCAGTGTTATGATCGCGCAAAAGCGTTTTGAGGCACGTGTCATGTTTGCTGCCCCCTTTTTATTCGTGCTGTTCATGAATATCTCGGCGGCGGATTATATGACTCCGCTTTATACTGGCACCGGAAGAATGATTTCAACAGTGTGTCTGCTGCTGCTGGGTTGCTGTCTCTTATGGATCAACAAAATCATGAAAATTAACGTGTAGGGGGAGCCAATGGTGTTGCTTATCAGTTGTTTCATACTGGCTTTGCAAACCGGCGGCTGGCTGCTTTTGTACCGGCGGCACGGCAAGCAGTATGAAGATTTTAAAACGGTGCGGGTTGAAGGACTACGTTTGCAAAAAATGGCCGCTCCCTTTCTGTATATTCTGTATAAATTCCGTATCTTTCAAAAGTTCCCCTTGCTTATGTTTAGGCTGCAGAGGTCTGTGCAAAAGCTGTACGGAATGCGCAGCAGCCAGGAGAAGACAATGCTATTTCTCGCCGAAATGGCGGGGTACTTTTTTCTGCTGCTGGGGGGAGGCTGTCTGTTAACGCTGGCCATGGGAGGAGACGCGTCGGGACTGATGCTTGGATTGGGGCTTGGCATTCTCGTACCCGCCGCGCTGGTCAAGGACCTTCATGCGAAGGTCAGTAAGCGGGATCAGCAAATTATTATGGAGCTGCCCGAGCTGCTGGGTAAAATTATGCTGCTTGTGGGAGCCGGAGAGACGGTACAGCGGGCCATCATCCATTGTACGGAACGGAAAAAGGATCAGTTGGAACACCCGTTGTATCGAGAATTGACGCAGACGATTGCAGAATGGGAGAGCGGGTATTCCTTCCAACAAGCCTTTGAGCAGTTGAGCCGCCGGTGCGGGATTCAGGAAGTGAGCGTGTTTACAACCGCCGTACTGCTCAACATGCGGCGGGGCGGGAGTGATTTTGTAATGGCATTGGGCGAGCTTTCGCAATCACTGTGGAACAAGAGGACGGCAATTAGCCGGACGCTTGGCGAGCAGGCCTCGTCCAAGCTGGTTTTTCCGATGGCGGTTATTTTGCTGACTGTTATTGTGCTGGTTGGTGCTCCAGCATTTATGATGATGAATATGTGAGGGGGAAAACAAGGTGATAATGAACGTTAATCACGGATTGAAGCAATTATGGGAAGAAGAAGACGGTTTGGGGACCTTGGAGATGATTTTGATTATTGCCATTCTCATTGCAGTGGCGATTATCTTCAGAGAGCAGATTACAAAGATTATCTCTGGCCTCTTGGACAAAGCGGATCAAAAAAGTAACGATTTTATGGATTCCTAATGATCGAGCCTCTGCAAAAAGAAGAGGAGGGAAGCTTCTCGCTTGAAGCTTCCCTGGTCATGCCGGTTATTTTGCTGCTTATCTTTGTGCTTCTTTTTTTCTGTATTTATCTGTACCAAAAAACAATCCTTGTCCAGTTGGCCTCCACTGCGTCGGAACGTTCCGCATACAACTGGGACAACAGCCACAAACATCCGGTAAACGGCGCGTTCGCACAAGGTGAGCGGGATTCCTTGTATTGGAGGTTGAAAGACGATGCTGCTCTTGGGGCACTGTTTGGCTGGGCAGGCGCTGAAAATGAGGTGAAGATTTCCATATCGGGTGCTGCTGGTGAGGACGGTCCGCTAACGGTGCAAAAAATGCAGCAGGCCGCTGAAGGCCTCCCGTCAGAGCTTAATGGAGAGATGAGCTATCGTAATAGCTTGATCAAACGTACAATTACGACGGAGCTGGAGAATATGGCGAAAATTCCATTGTTGAATTCAATAATGACTAAGCCTGAAATGAAATCATCAATTTGGACAAGCATTGTCGATCCGGTTGAGTTTATCCGGACAGTCGATCTGCTGGGTTATTATGGCGCGAAATTTTCGGGCAGAGGCGGGGGAGCACGGGTGACGCCGGCAGCAGCCGGAAACGTCCTGCAGCAGTATGGGCAATCAGGCATGTAGACCATCCTGTGTATTCTATTCTATATGGATCAGTATTGCTGAAAGGAGCTGAGGCATGTTTCGTAAAGGAAAGGATGAAGAAGGAGCAGTTACCGTCTTTTTGATCATGGTTCTGGCCTTTATATTTGCATTTGTCGCCATTTTCATTGATTATGCACGCGTTGCGGCGCTTCATGTACAGACTGAGAAGGTCGTTCACGCTGCGCTCAGATCGGTGATGTCTGCTTATGATCCGGCGCTTCAGCGTAGATATGGCCTGTTTGCTTATGGAGAGGGGACGGGTGACCGGATCATGGCGAAGGTGCTGAACGACAGCGCCAAAAGAACCCCACGGGAAGGGGCTCTTCCTTTAATGTACAGTCGCTTGGACAGCAGTTCCCTCAGTATGGAACGCAAGCTGGGCACCTATGAAATTTTTAATAATCAGGTGCGCGAGGAAATGAAATATAAAGCGCCCGTGGATTTTACCTTTGAAATTCTGGAGAAGCTGAAGCCGATTTCTCAGAACATGAAGGAGGCGGCCCATACCGTTGATCTGCTGAAGAGACTGCAGAAGCTGTATGAAAAGCGGGAAGCGAAGCTCGACAGTATGCTGCAGAAGCAGAAGGAAGCGGGTGAAAGCGCAGGTAATCTGCGCAAGCTGATTATGGATAACGGCTACAATGATATTGACGATGCACGGTATGTCGATAAGCCTGAAACCGCCGAAGAAGCTGCTGCGCAATACAACCCTTATTTGGAACTGTATGAGGAGAATGAAGATAACCCAAGCGCCAGAAAGGAGCGAGATCTGCAGGCTTACCGCACGAAGGTCAGCAAGCTGAGAACCAACATTACGAAAGAGATGGACAAGATTTTACAGAAGCAAAGCAGTCTGCTGCAGGAGGCAGAAACGATGCTGAATGAAGCGGAGAAGATCAACGCTGAAATGAAACAGGTTATCGCTGAATACAAAGAGCGTGCCGCCAATGCCGCATATGACGAGGTGGCGCGCGCGCAGACATCCGGCGGAAGCGCTGCGTCTGCCGACGGTACCATTGCAAGTGCCAGACAGCAGGCCGAGGATCTGCTTACACCTGATTCTGTATTTAATGCGTTGAGATCTGGTATACGAGGGCAGGAGCAGGCGATCCATGCGGTGAACAGCCAGGTTAGGGTTTTGACTTCGGGGTTGTCAAGTATTTCGGACAGAACAGCGGAGTCGGACACCTTGAAGAATCAGGTCATCCGCGCACGGAATGCGCTGGACGTTTATTTGAAGGCATATGTTCGCCAGGGGGACAATAACAAGCTAACGCAGACGGCAAACCTGCTGCAGAGCAGGCGAGGGTCCGATGCAGAACGCAAGGCGTTGGAGAAGCGGTCGCAAGACAAACTGAAAGAGGCTTACCAAATTGTTGACATGCTATCCAGTCTGGCACAGGGAAGCGAGGAATTTAACGAACTCGAACAATATTATCTCGAAAACCTACAATTTAATGAAGCATCCGCCGAAACGGGGACAACTCCGGGGATATCCTACGATTCTTACGATGCTGTCGGCGGCGCCATGGACGGAATGGACGGAATGTATGGTTCGGCGGCGGGTATGATGAGCAAGCTGGGTGATGAATTTTTTCAAAACGAATATGCGCTTTCCCGATTTGAGCACGTTGATTTCAGCCGTTTCGGAAGCTTGATTGGTCCCAACAAAACGGCGGGCAACGCGGCTGAAGTATTGGGGGATCAGTTACAGGTGAATGGACAGGAGGTTGAGTACATTTTATACGGTTTTCATAATCCTGCAGGCAATCTTGCCGCGGCATACGGGGAAATATTCAGTATGAGGCTTGCCATCCGGACGATGGAGGGGCTGGTCAAAAACAGTTCCAAAGGAAACCCGCTGCTGGTGCTGGCGGCAGCTGTAGTATACGGTGTGGAAAAAGCGATCGCGGATATGATTGCACTTGCGCAGAAAGGATTTGTACCGTTGTCGGAGTACATAAATTTCAACATGACCTATAAGGACCATTTGCGGCTGTTCCTGATGCTGCACAGCAATAACGAACGTAAAATGTCCCGCATGCTGGCGCTCATTCGCTTCAACACGGGAGTTAATCCGGCGGAAAGGGACACTTACGCTTCCGGAGAAGTACGCAGCGGCATACGTCTGTGGTTTTTACCCGGTGTGATGAAAATGCTGGGTACGGCTTCTGGCAAGGGAGAAGAGATCGAGAAGGGTGTTTTTTATGTTACCAAACAAGCGGTCTTTTCTTATTAAACCATTGCGAATGGCATGAGAGGGGGGGCGGTATAACGTTTGAGAAGCAGGATGCGCGGTTGCAGGGCAGGGCAGGAACATGGGAGCATCGTTCTGGAAGCGTCACTGGTGCTGCCTGTATTTTTGTTCTTTATCCTATTTTTTATTTACATGGTACAGATGACGCTGATATCGACAGCTCTGCAAAATGCGGCTTCTGAAATGGCCAAACAGGTGGCATCCAGTATATACCCGGTATCACTTGCGATTGGGGCTGCTGAAGGTGCAGCGGGCACGATCGGTCAGGTGGAGATCGTGCCAAGTCTGACGATCGAGGAGCTTGCCGCAGAGTTTGGCAGTACACTGCCAGAGCCTGCGGCAACCTGGGTTGAGGAAGCCATTGTCGCAGGGAAGAAACCCTTGGAACAGCTTCGGGGTGAGGTCAGCGAAGCAGTTATGGACCCGGTTATGAAGCCTCTGCTGAAGCCTTTTATCGAAGACACTATTTTGGACTATGAACGGATACATATTACAGGTGTCGTTGTCCCTGGCTTTGAAGACGGTGGCGGCCCATACTTCAAAATTGAGCTGTCTTATGTGCTGCCGATGAAGGTTCCGTTCATCTATAGGGACACGGTATTGCAGGCAGCGGCAGAAGAAAGATTGTGGATCGGGGATACGGGTGAGGGAGCTGGTGACGGAAGCAGTACGGATCCGGGGGCTGCGAGCGACGGCATACAGATTATTTCCAAGCCCGAGCCTGCGATCAAAGGGATTTACAACACCATTAAGGCTCAGATTGCTCCGGGTGAGTCTGCAAATTTGTCGATTATCTACAAATCAGGCTCCAGTACAGCCAAGCATATCGGATGGACACAAGCCGACGCCCAGGGAATGGTTGAATGGAATTGGTTTGTGGGTACCAATACAACACCGGGTATTTGGACGTTTGTCATTGAAACAGAGAGTGGACAGCACATTGAGGTGCAGTTCGAAGTTGTAGAAAAAAATACGGCCAGGGAGGGTGTATGATGGGGATTATGTATATCGGCTGTGCCGTATTTCTGGCGGCAGCGCTTGTTACAGATTTGCGGTCTATGAAAATTCCAAACAAACTCACTCTGCCGGCTGTCCTTAGCGGCTTGGCGGTTCATGGGGTCAGCGGCGGTTGGGAAGGACTGCTATTTGCCTGCGCAGGCCTTGGAACGGGATTTGGTTTACTGCTTGTTATGTACTGGATGGGGGCGGTAGGTGCAGGCGATGTGAAGCTGTTTGCAGGAATTGGCGCCTGGTTGGGCTCGGTTTTTGTACTTCAGTCCGCCGTGTATTCCGTTTTGTTCGCTGGTTTGATCGGCCTCATGATCGTGCTATGGAAGCGCGAAGCTCTTCTCCGTTTGCGCAGGATGCTGTTCAGCATTGGGGGATTTCTTTTATTTCGTAGCGGGAGTTCGTTACTGGCGGGCCGGGAATCGCAGATGCGCTTTCCTTTTATGGTGGCGGTTATTCCCGGAGTGATCAGCGCTTACGTTTACTTAAGCATTTAACATTTATTGAGGATCGGAGTAGGGCGGTGTTCTGAGTCCGAACGGGGATACATGAGATACCGCGCTACTGACAATTATCCAGGTGAAATCATTGGAAAATCCATAAGTGAGAAAAAGGTGCTTTTTCCGGTTATTTCCCGGATTATAGAATGGTTCAACTCCGCTGAAAATGTATAAATTCTATATTCTCAAAATAATCTGACAAATAATAGTGTAATTTTTTGGAGGAATGGGAAGGTGAGGTTAAACTAAAGGAGAAGAGAGAATATTTGGGGGGTTAAAAAATGGTGATGAAAAAAGTGATAGTTTCGGTGTTTACGGGTATGCTCGCTGTGGCTGCGGTTTGGGGTCCGGGAGGAGGCTCAGAAGTTTCTGCTGCTGCGGCGTTCAAGGATGTACCGGCAAGCCATTGGGCAAAGGCTTCCATTGATGATGCGGTTAACAACGGATATTTGAAAGGGTATGCAGATGGAACGTTCCGCCCTAGTGCTCCGGTCACACGAGCAGAATTTGCTGCCATTTTGTCTCGCGTTTCTAGCAATGAAGTTGTCGAAGGTAAAGGAAATTTTGCAGATTTGACAGGCAACTGGAGTGAGGAGGAAGTCACCAAAGCGATCGGGATGGGGTTCATTGCTCCAAGTGACTATACTAATGGATTTAAGGCTTCGACATCTTTGACCCGCCGCGAAATGGCAAAGTGGATGGCGTCCGGTCTGGCTACGGCACAAGAGGATTTTCAGACTGCTTTGTCTGATACGGGGGATACACTGGTTCCCGTCGCTGAGTATTACAAGGGTGGGCTGAACAAGGCGGATTATCCGTTTGTGTCAGTCGCTTTGGGAACGGGATTGATGACGGGTTATGAGGATGGAGCGTTCGGCCCGGCCAAGACGACAACCCGTGCTGAGGTGGCTGCTATTTTGAGTCGATATGAATCTGTACAGAAAAAAAAGGCTACGGATTTTCGGGATTTGAATGAGATGAGAGAGGTAGGGCTGACTGGGACAAACATGACCTCGCTGACACCGTATAAGTTTGGAACCGATGGAGCTACCGGAAAGCCGGCAGACTTTAGCCAAATTAGAGATAGAGAATTCAAGCTTCGTAATAATCTAGGGACACAGACTATTCATCGCATAATTGTGATCAAGTCTGGAAGTGATAAGAAGCCGACAAATCTCTACGGAAAAATGTTTATAGATAAAGATTTTGATTGGCCGATTAATGGGGACGCTTACCATGTGTTTACAGAAACAACACTTATCCCTAATGGAGATAATCTGTCGAACCTTGCTTTTGCAAATGCAACAGGGAACCGTTTTTTGAGTGGTTCAAACTTTGAGACGGGTACAGTCAAAACATACGGAATTACAAATTTACCTCATGCCAATTATCTTTCCTCTGGATTTTTTAAGGAAGGCGTAAAAAGAAAGTTTTGGATGTATACATCAATTGCTAGTAGTGGTAAAGCATCTGAACAAATTACAATAAACGGTAAATCTACACTTATAGTATTGAAGTAACAAACACTGAGAGGATGGGATGATGCTTGGAAAAAATTATGAAGGTATCCCTTCTTCTTCTCGGTTTGCTCCCTTTCCTTTTTTATGGGAATCTGCAAGTAAAGGCTGCTGGGCAGGTAACAGCAGTGAGTGGGAATATTGAGGATCAATTAGAACTCAAGACCCCATATGTTACACCAGAAGGGCCTGTACAAGAGCAGAAGTATGTGATCCCTGTGAGAGGATACAAGGATGCAAACCCTGGAGTTTACTGGGTTCAAAGGGATGATGGGAAGTGGACGGCCACTTCCTATCGAGCTCCCAATGGCAAAAAAGAAGTACCTAATGTTGGGTCTGATCAGCATCCTTGGCCAGGAGTAGGTGAAGTTTCTGACAAAATCGATATGAATAAGGATGCTTATAAACCTGATGGATATAAAGACGCCAGTGATAACACGAGGCATTCGAAACTTGTGACTAATGCCCATATTGCTAAAACAGAGACTATTCCTACCTATCAAGGGAGAAATTCAGATATCACTGAACTTGAAGTTAAGGATTTATATTTTATTTCCATTACTTCAGAAACAGGTGAAGTGACCCCTGGAGAAAGTGGCACTGGACTATATAGAGAAGAGTATAACGATCAGCAAGAAGTTAACGGTAAGTTATCTACTCGCCCTAATGGATATCCCAAAAAGACGGCGATGTATCTTACTCCATTAAATTTAGAATGGCGCGGTACGATTGTTGAAAAAAAGAAAATACTTGCAACGGGCGTGCAACAAATGGAGGTCGGACAGGAAGCGCAATTCAAAGGAGAAGTAGCTACCCAAGCTCCGGGGGAGACGGCTTATGGGGACTTGGTAGACGTTACTCAACGCCCAGGACAAACTGAATGGTCTTCGGATAACAATGGAGTAGCATCCGTAAATCCGGAGACGGGTCTTGTCAAAGCGGTAAACCCTGGGATCGCCAAGATCACCGTGCAATGGAAAAACGAAACGTATTGGCTTACGGATACCGTTGCCGTAGCAGTAGGCGGCGTCCCACTTCCGGAGGAGCCAGAAGAACCAGCCGTGGTTTGCACCCCTCCACAATCGGCAGGAGTCAAGACCGGCAGCCTGTTGAACAGCAGTGCGGTTGGAAAGATCAAGGCGGACACGCGGGGATCTGAAAAGTTTGAAGTGTCCAAAGGCATCCCAACTTCGGAAAGCTTATACGGAAACGTCTTGGCGAAGGAATATCTGTATAACAACAAATTCGAGAAGTTCACCGGCACGTGTACGTTTACGGTTCCGGTGAGCAAGACTTACAAACTGAAATGGACGGAAAAAGAAGATTATGAAAACAGCAAGGGCGAAACGAAGTCGCGTGATGTTAACAAGTCACGCAGCGTTACCGTGACCCCATCCTATGACATTATACGGCATTATTCCTATTGGACGATTCCTGGCCTGCAGGTGTTTAAAATCGACAATGCCAAGCTCTATAATTATGCCTTCCAGGGCAACGGCATCGTCATCGAGCCAGGCAGCTCCTACAACGTGCCGACGATGGATGTGGAAACGGAAGTGGTAAATCTGTTGGAGCCGTCACCGGTATCGGCTTCCGCTCCAAGCGAGACGATTGATGGCGGCAGCAGCGAGCCGGATGTTCCGGATGAGGATCTTGAAAGCTATGCGGAGGAAGAGACGCCGGAGCTTGATGTGCGAAACGACAAGCTCATTTTTAACGGAGAGACTGTGATGGACGGTTCCATGGTAAAAACCAAGACCAAGGATCCTGGAGCCATCAAAACGCCGCTCAGTATTGACGAAAACGCCCTGTACCGTCCGGAGAACGTTATTCCGGTCAGCAAGACCAACAAGGCAGATAACGAAAGCACTGGCACCATTGAATATTCACCGTTAGACGGCAGCTTGGGCAATCCAGAAAAGATGCGGCAGCCGATCGATGATTTGAATAATGTGACGGTCCATACGCCGGTGGTTATGTACCCAAGCGTCACGAATGACAAGGAGCATAACCAGAAGGTATACCCGACCGCAGGCACCGCTGCTTTGGTACTGGACAGGCCATTCACCGTCACCATCCCGACCAGTGGCCCGCATCGGGACATTAAAGGGTATGGCAACCGAGATTATGCCAAGTATACCGCGTACAAGCAGGTATTGTTCGAGTTCGATGTCTACAACGAGGATATGGGCAAATACATTCCGGCCAATACCTGGATCGATATTCCAATCACACAGTTGGAGACGACCTTCAGGATGCCGGTGTGGGTGAATGAAGGAAAGTACACCGTACACTTCCGCTCCATCGCCGAGAATGCACCGGAAAGCTTCACGTGGGAGAGCATGGCCAACCTGAATTTAGTCAATCACGTCGCGGTGAATACGATTCCTGTGGAAGTGATCGGGCGCCTGTATGACTTCAAAGTGACAGACATTGTGGACTACGACTGGGAGACTGTTTTCCGGACGAAAAAGGGCAGCTCGGAGCCAACCGGCGCAGCCTATTGGGTCGGACCCCATTCCCTTGACGGCACAGCCCGCGGGAATACACCGCCCTTCATTCTTCCGATTCTGCCTGGCAGCCATCCGAATGAAGGCTATAAAAATGTGGCTATTAAGACCGGCTATCATTTCAAATTCGACTTTAAGACAAAGGGCAATATGTTCGGTCCTAAGGACCATGTGAAGGTTGTACCGACATTCTATTTCGTGAGTAAAGACGGAGCCAAACGGCAAAAGGTCGATCTGTACTATCACAATCAGACCACGGGGCAAAAGTTCGTGAAGATCGGTTCGAGTCAGGATACGGTGACCCGCAGCATGGTCCTGAATAGCCGGATGCGGAACGTCCCTTCAACGGAGCTGACTAATACAGCGAAATACGTGGCGACGTATGGCTTTACCGATTTCATGAAACAAGCAGGAAAGAAGAATACTATCGGCTCATACGGTTTGCTGGATCTAGCACAGCGGGTACGGACTTTGATTGGGCCTACGGCCAATGTCCCTAAATCTGTAGATCCAGGCAGAGCAGTGGCATCTATGCAAAAATGGTATGGAGAAGTGTGACTTGTTTCCGGCTCAACCCAGGCGGTAACGTCTGACAAAGCCGGAGGACATCAGTACAATCGATGTCTAACTTTACATCCAAGTTGACAGGGGAAGTTCCTGTCTGAATTGAAGGTTG
>NZ_JAPCKK010000001.1 GCF_030705605.1 Paenibacillus zeirhizosphaerae | reverse complement strand
CGTGTTACTCACCCGTCCGCCGCTAACTTCTGAAGAAGCAAGCTTCTTCATCCGTCCGCTCGACTTGCATGTATTAGGCACGCCGCCAGCGTTCGTCCTGAGCCAGGATCAAACTCTCCATGAAAGACCATCCGAGGATGATCGATTGTAAGAGCGATAAGCTCATTTTGAATCTGACGAGATAAAATATCTCAATGATCCGTTCCGGTTTCCATACTGTCATAGACATGTACCCAAAACCTTCACGGGGCGATTTCACTTCGTGAAATCTACTCACTCGTTGTTCAGTTTTCAAAGATCAAACTTTTATTCCATCGCTTCAGCACTTCGCATCAGCAACTTTTATATCATAACACGCTCTTAGAAAATTAACAACCCTTTTTTCAAAAAAAGCTGCCGTCTTTTTCCTCAACCTAATTCATCTACGACAATAACGGAGGAGCCCCCAAAGAAAACTCCTCTTTATACGCTGCACTATTATTGATACGCTACCCTACCGTTTACGACTGTCATCAAAACTTTTTGCTTAGGCAGACTATCCGGAGCCACCTCAAAAATGTTCTGCTCTACAACTGTAAAATCAGCCGCATAACCTTCCGATATTAGGCCACGCTGATCCGTTTCACCCGCTGCGGCTGCACTTCCGCTCGTAAAGAGGCGCAGTGCCTCCCTTATATCAAGCTTTTCTTCAGGCAGGTAACCGTCATGAGTTTCTTCGAGCTTACGCCGGGTCACCGCCGCATGTATACCAAGGAACGGATCAAGCGGCTCAATCGGAGCATCGCTTCCCCCTGCGCAGGCAATACCTGCATCAAGAAGCTTCCTCCATGCATATAGGTAATCGGTCCGGTCTGGGCCCAATCTTTCCAGCACCCATGGAAAATCACTCGCCACGAAACGTGGCTGAATATCCGCAGCTACTCTGAGCCGGGACATCCTTGCAACAAGCTCCTCATCCAGCACCTGTGCATGAATGAAACGATCCGGCAAGCGAGCATGTGAATCCAACCTATTGGTCTCCATAGAAGTAAGAACCATATCTGCAGCCCCATCTCCAATGGAGTGCACAGCTATCGGAAAGCCGGCTCTTCGCGCACCTTGTGTGATATCATTAAGCTTCTCCTGACTTAATATTGCCATGCCTTTCGTTCCAGGAGCATCATGATACGGCTTGCGAAGCAAGGCTGTTCTTCCCCCAATTGCCCCATCAGCAAACAGCTTCACCGCTCCAATCGCCAGCCATTCATCAATGGAACCGGCCCGTAGCCCCATCTTTTGGGCCTCTTCAAGGAAGGGATAATAGATCAGTTGGTGTGTTCTGAAAGCTAGTCCTTCCTCACGCAGTTCCTTGTAAATACGAAGCATCGTCTCAACACTGCCCAGAAAGCGAAGATCCTCGGTATGGGCCGCCGTCAGGCCGAGCCGGAGCGCATCTTCGCAGGCCCGCTTAATACAAGCCTTTTTGACAGCATATTCAGGCTCAGGCTGAGCCTGGTTAAATGGCAGGGACGCTTCTTCATAAACCCAGCCGTTCAGCCTACCGTGTTCATCCCGCCCATAGGCTCCGGACACTGGATCAGTCGTATTTTCACCAATCCCGGCTCTCCGGAACGCTTCAGAATTGCCTAAAAAAGCATGAAAGCAGGTCCTTGTCAAGAAAACAGGATGTCTGTCAGTGACCGCATCCAGCTCATGAATGTCAGGCGCAATAGCCGGTTGGAACGCATTTTCATTCCAATTTAATCCCAGAATCCATTCTCCCGGAGGCGTTATCTGCGCCCGCTCACGAAGCATTTCCAGCATCTCTGCCTTGGATGTTGCCCTGGTAAAATCCAGCATCCCCAGCTTCATGCCGTGCATGGAAAGATGCATATGCGAATCTGTCAGCCCCGGCAGCACATAAGCACCTTCCCAATCGACAGTACGGTATCTGCGACCGCTAAGCTGCAGCTTCAGTTCGTCCGTTTGGCCAACAGCCAAGATTTTCCCATGCTCTGCGATGACTGCGTCGTTATCTATGCTAAAGCTGGTCAGCGAGGATCCCTGTGCCAGCCTGCCATTTGTAAATAAGGTCAAACTCATGCATGTCCACTCTCCGATCCATACAAACTCAAATCAATATTTCCACACGCAATAAAACGAACCGTGTCAGGAAACTCCTTATGCGCAGCGGCCACCGCCGCTTTGTAGCCTTCATCAATCATATATTTTTTAAAGTAACGAAACGGCGAAGACCAGCCCGCAGTATGTATGATACCTGAATCCACATATTCAGAAAACGTGACGTCCTTCAGCGGAAGCGAAATTCCGCGGCCATCAGCCTTGGCGAAGCTCTCCTTTAAAGTCCATAGCTCATAAAAATAGCTTAATCGCTCCGTTTCCGATCGCTGCCGCATCAGCGTGGCAAACTCCTGCTCCGAAAAGCACAGGCGGCCAACTTCCACATCAATGGGCCTTATTTCTTCAATATCAATGCCAACAGGCACGGTGTCAAGCGCACAGACAACCCATTTACCAGCGTGGGAAATGTTGAATTGCAGCCCGGAATGCCCTGTAATAGAAGGCTTGCCCTTCGGCGACTGTTCAAAGTGAAGCGCCTCATTCGGCAGACCCAGCCTGTTGCATGCCAGCCAGCGGGTCAGCACCTCTGCTCCGAGACTCCGCAGGGCGTCTTCTTTTCTGAGAAACCTATGAATGCGATCTCTCTTCTCAGCAGACACCCAGCTCAGCATCCGCTCAAAACGCGCAGACATCATCTCATCGGATATATCCATTGCAAAGACTTCCATCATAAGTCTCACCCTCCAATCCCTGTGTGCCAAAATGAATTCTATTCATCGCTATCTTAGCAAACATTTCTCCCCTAAAGTACGAAATCCTCTGAGGCATACGCCTATGTGCATGACATTCCTGTGTCAGGTGTGTATGAAATAGTGCAAGCTCTCATGTAATTTTAAGGTTCCACCGTTAATTTATATCTCACCCTATCACATAACAGACCGCTCCCTGAATATACTTAATAACCAAAGAATCTGATTGAATGCAGGGAAATCCACAAGGGGGTGCCTAACGTGTCAGAATTGCGCCAGCCATTGTTTGTTGTGTCCCGCGAAGATTGGTCGCTGCATCGTAAAGGGTACCAGGATCAACAGCGCCATCATCAGAAGGTTAAGGAAGTCATCAAACAGAACCTGCCCGATCTCATTACGGAAGAAAACATAATCATGTCCGACGGAAAGCAAATTATCAAGGTGCCGATACGAAGTCTGGATGAATACCGCATTATTTATAACTTCCAAAAGCAGAAGCATGTAGGACAGGGAGACGGAGACAGTCAGGTCGGCGATGTCATCGCACGTGACCCTGCTGCAAGGCAGCCGGGCAAAGGAGAGCAAGCCGGCGATCAGCCGGGTCATAATATTATGGAAGCCGAGGTCAGCCTAGAGGAGCTTGAAGATATCCTCTTTCAAGAAATGGAACTGCCGAATCTGAAGCAAAAGGATAAGGATGAGTTCGAAGTTAAATCCATCGTGTTCAACGACATCCGCAAGAAGGGTATGCAGTCCAACATCGACAAAAAGCGGACCATTTTGGAAAATTTGCGGCGTAATGCGCGAGAGGGTAGTCCAGGTATCCATCATATCAGCCCTGACGACCTCCGTTACAAAACCTGGGAGGATAAAGTCGTTCACCAATCCAGCGCCGTCATCATTGCCATGATGGATACGTCCGGGTCCATGGGTTCATTTGAGAAATACTGTGCGCGCAGCTTCTTTTTCTGGATGACCCGGTTTCTGCGACGCCAATATGAAAAAGTGGAGATTGTATTCCTCGCCCATCATACCGAGGCCAGAGAAGTTACCGAGGAAGAATTTTTCACCCGCGGCGAAAGCGGCGGCACGATCTGCTCCTCAGCCTATGTAAAAGCGCTGGAAATCATCGATAAACGCTACCCACCAGCAAGCTATAACATCTACCCTTTTCATTTCTCGGACGGAGATAATCTAACCTCGGATAACGAGCGCTGCGTCAAGCTTATCGGCGAGCTGATGAAGCGGAGCAATCTGTTCGGATACGGAGAGGTCAATCAATATAACCGCAGCAGCACTTTGATGTCCGCCTACCGCAATATTAAAGTAGAGCAGTTTATGTATTATGTCATCAAGGAAAAGGGCGAGGTGTATCAGGCTCTTAAATCCTTTTTCCGAAAAAGGGAAGACAATCCGGCCTAAAACCTTACGCGAGAAGGCAGTTGCCCACTCATTGGCAACTGCCTCTTTGATTCACCTGCTCATGGAAAACGTTCATCGTCCTCATAAATCGGTTGTCCCCACATACAATGGGATGAACCGTACTTCGACAAGCGGAGGGATTGCTATGATCCATGATGAAATGGAACTGCTGGAACGGTCCATTGCTGAAATCACCGAAATTGCAACAGGCTTCGGCCTTGATTTTTATCCAATGCGCTATGAAATTTGCCCGGCTGACATCATTTATACGTTCGGGGCCTATGGAATGCCGACCCGTTTCCACCACTGGAGCTTCGGAAAAAACTTTCAAAAAATGAAGATGCAGTATGACTTCGGATTGAGCAAAATATACGAGCTTGTGATCAATTCCAACCCCTGTTACGCTTTTCTGCTGGAGGGTAATTCCCTGGTCCAAAATAAGCTGATTGTGGCGCACGTGCTGGCTCACTGCGATTTTTTCAAAAATAACGCACGCTTCTCGGCGTCCAACCGCAATATGGTAGAAAGCATGTCGGCCACAGCCGAGCGGATCAGCAGCTATGAGCTTGAGTATGGCACCGAAGCTGTGGAAACGTTTATCGATGCCGTGCTGGCGATCCAGGAGCATGTCGATCCCCAACTGATCAAGCCGCGCCAACTGGATAAGCAACGCTACCTTGAGCTTAAAATGCAGGAGCAAAAACAAGCGCCCAAAGTGCATCGCCTCCCTGGTAAATATGATGATCTCTGGGCTTTGGACGACCTGAATGATGACCTTAACAAACCCAAAGAGGGGACAGCATTTCCTTTTCCGCCTGAGCCCGAGAAGGATATTGTCTGGTTCATTCAGGAATTCTCCGAGGTGCTTGAGGACTGGCAGCGGGATATCATGACCATGCTGCGGGATGAAATGCTGTACTTCTGGCCGCAAATGGAAACCAAAATTATGAATGAAGGCTGGGCATCCTACTGGCATCAACGCATTATCCGCGAAATGGACCTTACCAGCGAAGAAACGATTGAGTTTGCGATGCTGAATGCATCTGTGGTGCAGCCTTCCCGGCAAAGCCTCAACCCCTATTATCTCGGGCTGAAAATATTTGAGGACATTGAGCGCCGCTGGGATAATCCAACGAAGGAAGAACAAGAACGCGGAGGCCGGATTCCCAATCAAGGACGCGCCAAAATATTTGAAGTAAGGGAGTTTGACTCCGACACCTCATTTATCCGCAACTACATGACTAAACAGCTCGTGGAGGATCTCGATTTATATGTATTTGAAAAACGGGGACCAGATTGGAAAATTACCGATAAATCATGGGAGCATATCCGTGATGAACTCGTTTTCTCCCGCATCAACGGCGGAGCTCCTTACCTGGTCGTGCAGGATGCCGATTATAATCGCACCGGCGAGCTCGTTTTGAAGCATCATTACGAAGGCGTCGAGTTGGACCTTAAATATTTGGAGCGTACCCTCCCTTATATCCATTTCTTATGGGGAAGAACCGTCCATCTGGAAACCATTGTTGAAGACAAGAAAGCTATGTTCTCTTATGACGGCAACAAGCATCACCGGAAATTCTTGTAGCAGCCTGGGCGCTCATTTTGTATGTTCTGAGGCGCTCCGAGAACGAAGCATTCCTACAATCGCTGTTGACCCTTCGCGCCAAAGGCGAACGCTCCGCTTTTCCGGAATTGCTCCGTTCTCTCCGCTGCTGCGTGCGTACGCCTACGGAAAGCAACAAAACAGGTCGAGAACAAGGCAAGCTTCCCGTTGTTCTCGACCTGCTCCTTTAATCTAAGAAGTCGTTTCGGTATTTATGGTGCTCTATATGGTTAGCTAGGACTAGGTGTTTATTTTGTATTATTCACCTTTTTAGATACCGGACAGGATTGCACCACCTTCGACTTGAAGTACGGATCCGGTCGTGTATGTGTTTTTCGCCAAGTACACGTACGCCTCGGCGATCTCTTCGGGTTTGGCAACATGCTGTAGTAAAAGTGTCTGGGCTGCTTTCTGGAACATTACTACGCGACTTTCGGCGTCCATTCCACTGAAAACAGGTGTATCCACCACCCCTGGCGACACAGCGTTGACTCGTATCGGCGCCAAATCCATCGCCAAAGCACGGACAAGGCCCTCAAGGGCTGAGTTTAGTGCAACCACCGTCGAGGCGCCCTTTACCGGTCGTGCGGCAAAAGCACCGGAAGTCAGCGTGATCGACCCGGACTCCCTGATGAAAGGCAAGGCGGCCTTCACTGTTGCATATTGCCCCCAGAACTTGCTGTCAAACTCAGCCCTCGCAACATCGATTCCCAAAGTACCAAAAAGGCCATGGGAAGTCGCGTCACCGGCAGCAGTAACGACGAGGTGATCGAAGTCACCAATCGTTTCAAAGAACTGTTGCATCTGGCTTTCATTCTGGAAATCCAGGGCGTACCCTTGTGCTGTCCCGATCTCCTTCACTGCCGCATCTACTCTCTCTTGTGAGCGACTGGCAACGATGACCTGAGTACCTTGAGAAAGAAATAATTTAGCGGTCGCCAAACCAATGCCGGAAGTACCACCTACGATTACGGCTCGATGATTTTGCAATGACATGTTCATACCTCCAGTATAGAGTGATTTTTTTCATAAAACGGAACGTTTACTCCGTTTATTATACGGAACACAAACTCCGTTTGTCAATTTAGTGTATAATGGGTTTGTGAGGAGGTCATTCATATGCCAAAAAAAGAGCCTTCGCAAGCTCGAGAAGATAAGGGTTCAAATCCAATCGGTGCAGTTACAACGGGAAAATCATTACGAGCGGACGCCAGACGAAACAGAGAGCGTATACTCGACGTTGCAACAAAAGTCTTCGCCACTGAGGGATTGGAGATTCCAATAGATGAAATTGCCAATCGTGCAGGGATGGGGATTGGAACGGTATACCGTCACTTTCCGACGAAAGAAGAGTTAATTGAAGCTGTGGTGTTCAGTTTTAAGCAACGTCTCATTGAAAAAGCAAGGGAGATGCTCGAGCAAGACGATCCCGGTCAGGCTTTTTTTAACTTTCTGTCGCTAATTGTCAGAGAGGGTACGGGAAACAAAGCGCTTATCGCCGCTCTGGCCCGCTCTAGTGCAGACATTCAGCGTCCGCTCTCTGGCATCTCCCTGGATTTTCAAAATGCACTAGGGGAACTACTGAATTGCGCGCAGCAAGCGGGTTCAGCTCGCAGTGACATTCAAGTAACCGATGTAACAGCTATTCTATTCGGTGTTATGCGTACTCTTGAATACAATGATGATTCCGGATTATCGGAGCGCATCCTGTCGGTTGTATGCGACGGGTTACGTGGCCGTTCCTGAACTGACTTCAGTAAGGGTTCTCCCATCCGATATGCTGTATCTACCATGTTGAGCTTAACTTAAAAAAAGCGAGCATCGATGGTTAAATTCCCCACCAATCCTCGCTCTTTCTTCCCTGCATGGCATCAGGGCATTAAGAGCAATTGGCCGAGAACAAGAGGAAGCTTACACCGTTCTCGACTTTTTTACCTATGCAGAAATCGCAAAAGATTAGCGGTTTCCTTTTGTTGTTTTCCGTAGGGGGTTGCACGGAGCAGCGGAGAGAACGAAGCAATTCCGGAAAAGCGCAGCGTTCGCCTTTGGCCCGGAGGGTCAACAGCGATTGCAGGAATGCTTCGTTCTCGGAGCGTCTCCCCCCCACCCCCCGTTCATTTTAGCGGTTAAGCAGACTCCCCACATAACGCAGCAGATCATTGGCGCTGACTGCCGTATAACCATGCTCTTCCACAAGTCTGTTAATTACTTCATTCATACGTTTTAACTGGGTTGCATCAGGTGTTTTGGTCGACGTTGTGATCTTCACAATATCCTTCAGATCGGAGAACAGCTTTTTCTCAATTGCCTCGCGCAGCCTGTCGTGATTATTGTATTCGAATTTTTTATCCTTCCGTGAATAGGCCGAGATCCGGATCAAAATTTCCTCACGGAACGCTTTTTTGGCGTTTTCGGATACACCGATCTGTTCCTCAATGGAACGCATTAAACGCTCGTCCGGGTCCATCTCCTCATCCGTGAGCGGATCACGGATTTTTGTCCAATTGCAGAAGGCCTCAATATTGTCCAGATAATTTTCAAATAAGGTTCTGGCCGATTCTTCGAAGGAGTAAACGAATGCCTTCTGCACTTCCTTCTTGGCCAATTCATCGTATTCCTTGCGCGCGATCGCGATAAAATTGAGGTAGCGCTCCCTCTCATCCTTCGTAATAGACGCATGCTGATCAAGACCGTCCTTGATGGCCCGCAAAATATCAAGTGCATTGAGGCATTCCAGATCCTGCTTGATTAGGGCACTGGAAATTCGGTTGATGACGTAGCGCGGATCAACACCGGACATGCCCTCCTCCAGAAATTCGTTCTGCATTTCCTTCAGATCAGCGTCCTTATAGCCCTCAACCTCTTGGCCGTCATACATGCGCATTTTTTTGACCAGATCCATGCCCTGCTTTTTGCTCTCCTTAAGACGTGTCAATATAGAGAAGATAGCTGCTGCTCTGAGGGCATGCGGTGCGATGTGGACATGCTTCATATCACTTTGCTGGATCAGTTTGTGGTAGATTTTCTCTTCCTCGGAGACCTTCAGATTGTACGGAACCGGCATAACAATCATCCGGGACTGCAGCGCTTCATTCTTTTTGTTCGCGATGAAAGATTTGTACTCTGATTCATTGGTATGGGCGATGATCAGCTCATCGGCGCTGATGAGCGCGAACCGTCCTGCCTTGAAATTGCCCTCCTGGGTCAAGGACAGCAGGTTCCACAGAAATTTCTCATCACATTTAAGCATTTCCTGGAATTCCATCAGACCACGGTTGGCCTTGTTCAATTCTCCGTCGAAACGGTAGGCACGCGGATCGGATTCCGAGCCGTATTCCGTAATCGTGGAAAAGTCGATACTGCCGGTAAGGTCCGCTATGTCCTGGGATTTCGGATCCGAGGGGCTGAACGTGCCAATGCCGACACGATTATCCTCGGAAATGAGTACTCTTCTGACCTTGACCTGCTCGATATCACCGTCATACTCGGTGCGCAACCTCATTTGACAGGATGGGCATAAATTCCCCTCAATGCGTACTCCCAATTCTTCCTCCACTTCCGGACGCAGCTCATGAGGAATCAAATGCAGCGGCTCCTCATGCATAGGGCATCCATCTATGGCATAGACAGCCCCTTTATCTGTACGGGAAAATTGCTCCAGCCCACGTTTCAGCAGCGTAACGAGTGTTGATTTGCCGCCGCTGACCGGCCCCATGAGCAGCAGGATCCGCTTGCGGACATCAAGCCGTCTTGCCGCGGAATGAAAATATTCTTCCACCAGCTTTTCAACGGCTCTGTCGAGACCGAAGAGCTCCTGCTCAAAAAACTTGTATCGCTTGTAAGGTCCGGAATTGTCCACCCCGAAGGATTTTATCATTTCATATACCCTGGCATGGGCGGTCATTGCGGGGGTGGGGTCTTTGCTGAGAATTTCAAGATAATCTCGAAAAGTACCGGTCCAGGCGAGCCGTTCGCTCTCCGCCTGATATTGCGCAACTCGCTCAAAAATCTTCATGTCGTACCTCCCATGGCTTCCTTAATCATGTTCCCGACACCGGACTGTAAAAGTTCGACCTCTTTATAAGGCAAAAGTGTATTACATACGTATGCGCCCGGACAGGAATGTTGACCTTTTTTTTGCTTCGACACACTCGATTTATGGTCCGGTTGCCAGGCAGAGTCAGGAGGAGCACAGGCTCCTTATGCTATAATGAACCAGCAGTAGACAGTATCAAAGGAGCGGACAGAGGCATGGCTGTAACAAAGGAAACGGAATTGTATGCACCGGTTAAGGCATTTTTCGAAGCCAGGGGATACGAGATTAAGGGCGAGGTCAGAAACTGCGATCTGGTAGGAGTGAAGCAAGGGCAGAAGGAGCCGCTCATCGTCGAGATGAAAAAAACGTTTAATCTGGCTCTGCTGCTGCAGGGGATTCAGCGATTGAAGCTGAGCAGCGAAGTATATGTGGCTGTGGAACGAAACCGCAGCAAGAAGGGAGCCGTGAACCAGCGCTGGAACGAGCTTACCGATTTGTGCCGCAGGCTCGGAATTGGCCTGATCACGGTGACACACTACAAAACCAAACCACCGTTAGTAGAGGTGCTTTGTGTCCCCGTCGCAGCGGCTGTAAGACCAGCTCACAGAATTGGCTCCCGTCAGGAAAGGTTACTGCGGGAGTTCAACGCGCGCAGCGGAGACTACAATGTGGGCGGAAGCAGTCGGCAGAAGCTGGTTACGGCTTATCGTGAAAAGGCGCTGCGTGTAGCCGCCTCGCTGGCTGCACTGGGTGAAGCATCCCCCATGCAGCTTGCCCGGGCTTCCGCCGTGAGCAGCGCTGCGTCGATACTGCAGCAGAATCATTACGGCTGGTTCCGGCGTATCGTTCGGGGCAAATATGCATTGACCCCTTACGGGGAAGCAGCGCTTACCCAATATGCTGCTGTCCTCAAGGATCATGCGGCAGCCGCAGACTGGCAGACGGCCGACCGGATCGCGGAACTGGCTGCGGAGGTATCCGGGGAAGTTGCGGATCCCACTGAGAAATAAATAGCGTAATTCCGCTACCTGCGTGCAGTAAACTCTGCAATCGTCTCCCCGATCAGATTCATGCCAAGGAGGAGCTCATCCCGTCCTGGATGACTGAAATTCAGGCGAATATGCGATGCCCCCTCTTTACCTGCCGTGCATAACCCGCCCGGCATAAATGCCACTCCTTTCGGGAGTGCCGCTTTCAGCAGCATCGCACTGTCCAGCCCATCGGGAAGCCGTACCCACACATACATACCTCCCTCAGGCACACGCCAGGTTACCTCTTTCCAGAGCGGCCGCTTGAGCAGCTCCAGCATCAGCTTCAGCCTTGTCGAGTACTCCTTGTTCAACTGGGCAAGGTGATCATGCCAATTAAAGCGGGGACCCGTGAGCAGACGGTGCAGCAGCCTCTGATTCATCGTGCTGGACTGCATGTCGGCAAGCTGCTTCAGCACCGTCATCCCCTCAATGACAGGAATCGCTCCAGCCGCCCAGCCGGTTCTCAGCGCCGGAGCTATCGTTTTGCTGAACGAGCCGATATAGAGCACCTGCCCTCCCTGCCCCCCATCATCTAACGCAAATAAAGAGGGGTGCATTTCCCCTCTCTTAAGATTCAAGTCCAAGTCTCCGTAGGAATCGTCCTCGACGAACAGCACGTTATGACGTCTACACAGGTCAAGCACATCTTTCCGACGGCCCAGATCCCAGACGCCTCCCGTAGGATTAGAGAATGTGGGCGCTGCGAACAGCAACTTCGGACAATGCAGCTTCATCTGCTGCTCAAGCTCATGAACCAATAATCCGTTTCCGTCGGATACAACCGGAATGACCTTGGCTCCCTGCATGGACAACACCTGAAGGCAACCGGGCGATGTCGGATTTTGTACCAGCACCGAATCCCCTACATCCACTATAAGGCGCACTACCAGATCGATAGCCTGCTGAGTTCCGGTAGTCAGCAGCACCTGTGAAGGATCGACAAGTGTGTTCTTTCTGCCTCCCCACTCGGCTGTAAGCCATTCCCGCAAAGGCTTGAAGCCTTCAGGCTCACCATACTGGAGCACGTCAGGCCCCGACGCCAGCACGTCCCGGGCGGCCTCCTCTAGCAGCTTGACAGGAAATAGCTCCTGCGCAGGAAGTTCTTCAGCAAGAGAGATGAACGAGTTCAATCGCGCATTCTCCCTGATCTGGCGCAGGGGAGACGATAAAAGTGATACTGTCCGTGATGCAAAGGAATAACGCATACAGAGCCTCCTCGCCTTCATCCGTCGTTTCCTCCATCCGGACCACGTGTCCGCGAACGAAGCCGGAAGGAACTGCTACAGCATATTCGGTTCATTCCACGAGTATGCCCAGGTCTTAAGCGTACATCTGCTTGCTCTGTCGTGCATATAAAGCATAGTGCTCAATCGCCTGCGCGCGGCTGGACACACCGAGCTTCGCGTAAATTTTGCGCAGATAGTTATCAATTGAACGGCGGCTCACTTCAATTTCAAGCGCGATTTTGTCGTATGTAATGCCTTGAACAATTCGCTCCATAATAAATATTTCGGTCTCCGTAAGCTCGTCAAAGGGCTCATGTGCCATCAGCGGCATATTAGGCCAGCTTCCGCTACGTACCCACTCGAGTGGCACGGAAACAACATCTTCTCTTAAGCCATTGATTAAATGGATCAACTGATTCGTTGAGGCTTGTTTCGACAACACTCCACTGGCTCCCAAGAAAGTAACCTGCTGAAACAGAGCTACACTGTCTTCATCCGTCATCACTACAATATGACTGTCCGAGGAAATGCTCTTCATTTCTGTCAAGAATGGTTCGACCGTGCCCTCCGGCAATTTATAATCAATCAATATCAGATCCGGCTGAATTGAGCGAACCAGATCAAGCGCTTCTGTTCCGGTGGAGGACATGCCTCTTACGAGCAGGTCCTGCTGATCCTCTAGAATCAGCTTGGTCCCCAGCATACTCGTCGGATGAATATCAACCAGCACTACCTGCCATACCTTCTTCATTTCCGAACCTCCCGATGTTTTCACAAAAAACGACATCCTTCCCCTGTAAATCTGCCTGCATTGCGTTCGCTAACTTTTGCAGTGCGCTAGCTTTTTTTAGGTGAAGTTTTAAATAAAAATTGTTAAATTTTCATAAATAAACCATTTTTAACACACAATGCAGGCTATTCTAGTAGTTTTTGCGTAATTTATTACGGTCCCAGAACCTTTTCAAGGAAATAATATCCTAGTACTTCCCCCGCTTGCAATTATTTTTTCATATCTTAAAGTGGAAACTATTACACTTTTGCGTAAATTATAGAGCCCATGGTAGAATGAATTTGGAAAAACGAACAAACTGCGGGAGTGATTCAATTGCAACCAACCACCGAAAAGGCTGTCGAACCGTCTCAACGGCGCGACACCCAGACAAAGGGTCCTTCCGTCAAAGCTTTTCTCATACTTTGGTTACTGTTCATTGCCTTAGGCATTACAGCAACCTACCTGTATAGCAACCATCTGAAGCAGCAAGTGGTACTCCAGGTTCAAAGCCATACCGACAGCCAATTGGCGTCGTTGAAGGACGATTATGAACAAAAGCTTGACGGGATGTCCAAAGAAATGGCCGAATTGCAAAGCAAGGTGGACTCATTTAACGAGCTTCTTACCTTCACCAAGGATAACGCCAGCAGTAAAACGGATAACAGCAACAAACTCTACACCCAGCTCAGCGAGGTCCAAGAACAGCTCGATAAGCTGGAGAAGCAGATGGACTTATTAAAATGAGAGCTACTGAAATGAAAGTTATTGAAGTCAAACAGATGAACCGTTTTTTCATGATGGCTCTCGCTCCCTTCATCGGGCTGCTGCTGTGTCTGCTGCTGTTTAACCGTCCTGTACCCGTTACTTCTCCGGCTGCAGATTATGCATCGAACGGCAGCTTGACTGCCGAGAGCAAATCCGTGCTGCAGAAGCTAAATGAAGCTGAGATGTTAGCTGAAAGCACCCTATCCACGATCCATAAAACTGCCGAGCTGTACAAACAGACAACCCATGTAATGAGTGGTATTGTGAAGACCGCTGCCGCTCAATCTGCTAGACCCGGCACCCTATATAATCACCGGATCACGGTCAGACTGGGAACGCCATACCAAACGATTGACAGTGATAGGATCACCATCGAGCTGTATAAGGTAAACCCCGGTGCATACCGGGGGTATGCCATGAAGGTGAAGCTCAAAGATCCTTCAGCCATGCAAATGTCTCTTGGCAGCGGACAGCCCGGTTCTTCGGAAACGACATTGCGGGCCGTGCAGCGGACTGGAGCCGTAGCCGGCATCAATGCTGGCGGTTTCGCCGACAGTGGGGGCAAGCGTTATCCGTTAAGCACAACCGTTCTTGGCGGTAAATACACAAACGGCTTTCAACCCAGCTACAAGGATCTGACCTTTGTCGGTTTGAACGAGAATGGAAAGCTGATTGGCGGCAAATTTTTCAGCAAAAGCATGCTGGACAACCTCAAGCCTATCTTTGGGGCCACCTTTGTCCCCATTCTTCTCCAAAATGGACAGAAGGTTACCATTCCGAGCAAATGGAGGGATTCCCCCAAAAGGGCACCGCGTACTGTCATCGGCAATTACAAGGACGACCAGTTGCTAGTTATCGTCGTTGACGGCTATAACGAAAGCGGAAGCTCCGGTGCCACACTGCAGGAACTGCAAAATAAAATGTATGCTCTAGGCATTCAGGATGCCTACAATCTGGATGGCGGCGGCTCCTCTTCACTCATCGTCAACAGCCGAGTCGTCAATAAACCGTCAGACGGAAGTCTTCGGCCTGTCCCCACCCATTTTTTGTTTTATAAATAACCGTTTATTTTAGAGTATTTCAATTTCAAGTCTTAAGAATTTTATACAAAGAGCATCACGAATGAACCACATCGTGATGCTCTTTGTCACGGTGTCAGCCGTGCTCCGGCAGTTGAGTCATTTCAGACATGCATTGACCGCAGATATAACGTTCTTTAAACTCGGTCACATCTTCCATGGAACCGCAAAATACGCACTTCGGACGGTAACGTTCCAGAATGATATGGTCGCCCTGCACTAAAATTTCGACAGGATCCCCTTCATTCATTTGATATCTCTTTCTCAACGATTTGGGGAGAACAATTCTGCCCAGTTGATCCACTTTCCGAACAACACCAGCAGGTTTCATATGTTTCATACACCTCTCTGTCCTAAATATAACTATGTATATGGTTCTACACAATATGATACATTCGCCATTTTTGTGTCGAATCCTGCTGTACATAGCAGATTTTGTTATATTCTTTCATAAAGTCGCTAAAGCTGCAATATGCAAGAATTTTTACGCTATACTTATGTTATCGTCCGACAGCGCATGTATCATTAGACCTAAACGAAAATTATAGTTTTAGAGCATCCCTCCCCTTATTCCAAACCTGGGAAATCCAACTGTCTCAACGCTTCATAGACGATGATGGCCGCCGAATTCGACAGATTTAGAGACCGTACTTCATCCGTCATAGGCATACGCATACATGTACTTCTATTGGCATTGATCAGGTCTTCAGGTAGGCCTCTGGTCTCTTTGCCAAATACAAAAAAATCATGCTCTTGAAAAGAAAATTCCGTATATTTTTTGTCAGCTTTTGTTGTCGCAAAGAAGAAACGGCTATCAGAATACTTCTGCTGAACTTCCGCAAATGAATCATGATAATGGATATTCACCGCATGCCAGTAATCCAGCCCAGCGCGCTTTAAGGTTGCGTCATCTGTTCTGAAGCCCAGCGGTCTGACCAAGTGTAAATGTGTGCCGGTTGCGGCACAGGTTCTCGCAATATTTCCTGTATTAGCCGGAATCTCCGGCTCCACCAGTACGATATGCAGTGGCATAATTAGACCCCCATGTGCTTGTCACTTTCCATTTCTTCAAAAAACCTTCCCTGCCAGTAAGAAGGGAAGGTTTCTAGTATATTTCTTTATCATGAGAATGAAAGCTTATTAACCATGCTGTTTCTGGAATACATCCATAAAATCAGCCAGCGCTTTACAGCTCTCATAAGGAACAGCATTATAGGTGGAAGCTCTCAGCCCTCCCACGCTGCGATGTCCCTTCAGCCCAATAAAGCCTTCCTTCTCGGATTCCTTCACGAATAGCTTCTCCAGCTCTTCAGAAGCCAGTCTGAAGGTGATGTTCATCAAAGAACGGTCTCTAGGCTCGGCACAGCCTCTGTAGAAGCCGCCGCTTTGGTCTATGCCATCATACAGGAGCGCTGCCTTCTCACGGTTCATTTGCTCCATAGCGGTTAATCCGCCTTCCTCTTCAATCCAGCGCAGCACTTCATTTACCATGTAAACAGAAAAGGACGGTGGTGTATTGTACAGAGAGTTGTTCTTTAAAAATGTGCTGTAACGGAACATGGTGGGGATATTCTCCACCTGCTCAGCGAGCTTATCTTCCTTGGCAATGACTACAGTAACGCCAGATGGCCCTAGATTCTTCTGAGCACCGGCGTATATCATACCGAACTTATTGACATCTGTTACGCGACAAAAAATATCACTCGACATATCGGCAATGAGCGGCACCTGTCCCGTTTCCGGATATTTCTGAAATTGTACCCCCTCAATCGTTTCGTTTGAAGTAATATGAAGGTATGCTGTACGGTCAGGCAGCTCAAGGTGATCCAGATCAGGGATTCGCATGTATTGATCTTCCTTGGAGGAGGCAGCGATACTGGTTTCACCGAACAGTTTAGCTTCTTTTAAAGCTTTATCAGCCCAGCTTCCTGTCATCACATAACTGCCCACCGTTCCCTGTTTCAGAAAGTTCATGGGAATCATAGCGAATTGTGTACTGGCCCCCCCTTGCAGGAAAAGCACCTTATACCCTTTCGGATTGCCCAGCAGGCGAAGCAAACGCTCTTGCGCTTCATTGTGTACCGATTCATACACGGCCCCTCTGTGCGACATTTCCATAATGGACATCCCAGTTCCACGAAAATCGACAAACTCGGCCTGAGCCCGTTCCAGCACCTTCAAGGGCAGCGCAGCAGGACCTGCATTAAAATTATAGGCTCTCTTGTTCAAACTTTCCCCGTCCTTTCGTCTGCAAATGGCAATTAACCATTACATATCTTGTGAAGTTTTGATTTATGGAACTGTTTGATACGGTAAAGTAGCACAAATATTACCGCTTATAATAGCAGTAATCAATAGGCTGTTCAAGAGTAAGAAGTCACTTTTGTGTGAAACTGTTCACTTTATATTTTGAGGCCTTGACGCCTCAATTAAAAAGGCCCCCCGGATAAACGGGGGACCGAAGGATAAATACAATTTTAGCAATCGAAGTAAAGGCTGAACTCGTGTGGATGAACGCGAATCGCAACATCTTTAGCTTCATTACGTTTGAATTGGATGTAGTTGTCGATGAAGTCTTTCGTGAAGACTCCGCCCTCTGTAAGGAACTCGTAATCGGCCTCCAGAGCGTCCAGAGCCTCGTCTAGTGTTCCAGGAACGCTGCGGATTTTAGCCTTCTCAGCATCGGACAGCTCATAGATGTTCGTATCCAGAGGACCATAGCCCAGCTCGATTGGGTTCAACTTGCGCTTGATTCCGTCCAGACCAGCCATCAGCATAGCAGCAAAGGCCAGATAAGGGTTCGCTGTGGAGTCCGGTGTACGGAACTCGATACGGCATCCTTTAGGTGTTACTGCAGCAACCGGAATACGTACCGCAGCAGAACGGTTGCCTTTGGAGAACACAAGGTTAACCGGTGCTTCATAACCAGGCACCAGGCGTTTGAAAGAGTTGGTGCTTGGGTTGGTCAGAGCGATCAACGCCGGAGCGTGGTACAGGATACCACCGATATAGTTCAATGCCATTTCACTCAGGTTAGCGTATGCACCTTTTTCATAGAACAGAGGAGTATCGCCGTTGAAGATGGATTGGTGAACGTGCATACCACTACCGTTATCTCCAAACAATGGTTTTGGCATAAATGTCGCCACTTTGCCGTATTGACGAGCCGTGTTGTGAACGATGTATTTGTAAACCAGCAGGTTGTCCGCTGTCTTTCTCAGTGTGTCGAAACGGAAGTTGATCTCCGCTTGGCCTGCAGTTGCCACCTCATGGTGATGACGCTCAATGCTCAGACCAGCTTCTTCGAGCAGACGGCACATTTCGCTGCGGATATCCTGCTGCGTATCCACCGGTGCAACCGGAACATAACCGCCTTTTACGCCTACCTTGAAGCCGAGGTTTCCGCCTTCTTCCTTGCGGTTGGTGTTCCATGCCGCTTCTTCGGAATCCACAACATAGGAAGAGGTATTCATGCCACTCTCATAACGTACGTCATCGAAAACGAAGAACTCGGATTCTGGTGCGAAGAATGCAGCTGTACCTACACCGCTTTGCTGAAGATATTCTTCAGCTTTAACCGCGATACCGCGAGGGTCACGATCGTATTTCTCGCCGTCAGGCGTTACAATATTACACATAACGTTCAGTGTCGGGTGTTGTGTGAATGGATCTACATAGCAAGCTTCCGGATCTGGCATCATAACCATGTCGGATTCTTCGATACCGCGGTAGCCGGGAATGGAAGATCCGTCGAAAGCTACACCATTAACAAAGGTTTCTTCATCTACTGCGGAAGCCGGTAACGAAATATGATGTGCGCGACCGGAGAGGTCAACAAAACGGAAGTCCACCCACTCAATATTGTTTTCCTGGATCGTTTTCAAAACATTTTCAACGGACATGTTTTCTTCCTCCCAATTTTCCCGAACATTAAACGGATTTTACGCAACCAATGTTCATGAACGAATTATATTTTCTGTCGTCATTATAAAGCCCAAATGTGACATGGGTCAAGTGCTATGTCAGGTATTTTTTAAGCTTATGTCAGCTATGCTCACGCTTTCGACACGGTTTATAGAAGTAGAAAAAGCCCAAAACACGCGGTATCTGCGCGCATTCGGGCTTTTCCCCCTTTTTTCGCTTTCTAGCAGTATTGCTTTTATGCATTAATGCTCGAAGGAAACCGTTGCAATGGCTTTTTGGCTGTTGTGAACGATTTGCCCACGAGTGGCGCAAGCTTCTCCAAATCCTGGAGAAGAGCCGCAAACTGGTCCGGAAATAAAGATTGAACCCCGTCGCCTGTCATGGAATTGTCCGGATCGGTATGCATTTCAATAATTAAACCATCTGCCCCTGCCGCAACAGAAGCCTTGGTCATCGGTTCCACCAATTCTCTACGTCCTGTTCCATGGCTCGGATCGGAAATAACCGGCAGATGGCTGAGTTGCTGCAATACCGGAATCGCTGATAAATCGAGGGTGTTGCGTGTATACGTCTCAAAGGTCCGTATCCCTCGTTCGCACAGCATGACATTCGTATTGCCTCCGGCAAGGATATATTCCGCAGCATTCAGAAATTCATCGTAGGTGGCGCTAAATCCACGTTTCAGCAGCACTGGCTTGCCGCAAGTTCCCAGCTTGCGCAGCAAATCAAAATTCTGCATATTGCGTGTTCCAACCTGCAGGATGTCGGCATATTCCGCACAGATATCCACGTATTCCGGCGTCATAACCTCCGTTATGGTCAGCAGGCCGTGCTTTTGGCCGGCTTCAGCCATCATGATTAATCCTTCGACTCCTGTCCCCTGGAAGCTGTATGGGCCTGTACGAGGCTTAAATGCGCCTCCGCGCAGCACTTGCCCGCCTGCCGCCTTCACGAGTCCCGCAATCTCATCAATCTGCTCGGCAGATTCGACAGCGCACGGCCCCCCCATAACCACCAGCTCTCCACCGCCGATATTAACGCCTTTGATGGAAATTACAGTATTGTCAGGGTGAAAATCACGGCTTGCAAGCTTGTATGATTTCGAAATTTTAACGACATTTTCGACTCCCTTCATCTGTCTTAAATGCTCGGCCAGCTTCGGAGCCACACTGCCGATCAGGCCAACTACGGTCCGGTCTGCTCCATGGGAGACATGAGCCTGCAGCCCTTCCTTTTCAATAACTGCTACGATATCCTGAATTTGCTCCTGAGGTGTATTCTTGCCTGCTATAACGATCATATGATCCCGTCCCTTCCATGCTGATTGATCTATATATTTTTACACTTAAACGCTTGTTCGCTTTTAAGCTTTTATTCATTAAAGTAATTGTATAAAATTAAGCCTCTCTCGTCAATCTCTTTCTGAATCCTGCAATAAAAAAACGGAGTAACAGTTCCTACTGCTCTCCGCTTCTTGTACCACAGCTATGTTAGGTTGCGCTCTTGCTCTTCTCCCTTACAGGCGGTAAAATTTTGCGCATATTAACCGTGCGCTTGATTTCCCACGTCTCTGGATTTTCAGGATCATACTGTTCCAAATATTGAATGACTTCCTTCGTGATCAAGGTAGGGGTTGAGGCCCCCGATGTAACGCCAACTTTGGCCACCCCTTCCAGCCATTCACGCTTAAGCTCCGTTATGTCCGCGATGCGGTAGGCCTTCACCCCGGCAATTTCCTCAGACACCTGCGCAAGCCGGTTAGAGTTGTTGCTGCGCGGATCACCAACGACAATAACCAGATCCGTCCGCCCTGCCTGCTCCGCAACCGCCTCCTGGCGCACCTGGGTCGCGAGGCAAATTTCATTATGAACCTCGGCACCCGGAAATGTCTCCAGCAGCTTTTTCATAATATGCTTGATATCCCATTGGCTCATGGTCGTCTGATTCGTAATAATAATACGTCCGGACTCCACCTTCAGACTGGCAATTTCCTCTTCACGCTCAATTAAATGCACACGCTCGGGAGCAATGCCAATGGCGCCTTCGGGCTCGGGATGCCCTTTCTTGCCGATATAAATAATCTCGTAGCCTTCGGCCACCTTGTCCCGGATCAGGTCATGGGTCTTCGTCACATCGGGACAGGTGGCATCCACCATAGTAAGCCCCTTCTCCCTTGCCAGCTTCCTGACCTCGGGAGAGACACCATGCGCGGTGAAAATAACCGTTCCACGGTCTACCTTCTTCAAAATTTCCATCCGGTTCGGTCCGTCCAGTGTAATAATGCCTTCCTCTTCAAAAGAGTTGGTGACATGGCTGTTATGCACAATCATGCCCAGTATATAAATAGGACGCGGAAGATCCAGGTTTTTGGCCGCCTGCCGGGCCATTACCATAGCATCCACTACTCCATAACAGTAGCCGCGCGGTGATATCTTCAATACTTCCATATAGCACCTGCTTTCTGTAAGCCGGAATGTCTGCGCTATTCGCAGTATTTGTTCAATATAGCCAAAGCTCATTATACCTTATTCAAGCGGAGCGGAAAAGCTTACCGGGAGCCAGACTAAAAAGGTGGTTCCTTCACCGCGACGGGTAACAACCTCGACCGAGCCGTGGTGCTCATCAATGATCCATTTGGCGATAGACAGCCCCAGTCCAATGCCTTCCGTCACCCCGCGGGACTCGTCTGCCCGGTAAAAGCGTTCGAATATATGAGGCACTTCATCTTTATCCATGCCAATGCCCGTGTCACTGATCCGCAGCCCGACCTGCCCCTGATACAGAATCGCGTCAAAGCGTACACTGCCTTCCGGGGTGTATTTAAAGGCATTATCGATAAAAATAAACAGCATCTGCTGTAAATAATCCTTGTTCCCCTCCAGGTAAATTCCGTTCAGGAATGAAAAATCCCCCACGATCCATTCCGCGCTTCGCTCCAAAAACTGCGCCCGCCGCGCTACTTCCGTGACAAGCGGCTGCAGGGCGGTGGATACCTTTTCAAAGGTCTGCCCCGTATCCGCTCTGGCCAGGGACAGCATGTCCGCAACCAGCCTGCTCATCCGCTTTCCTTCGTCGGCCATATCCTCAATGGCCTCTAAAGAAAGCTTACGAATCATCTTGTCATCCATATCCGGCCGTTCTGCCGGGTGTGCAGTCCACAGCTTGTGCAGAAAGTCCACATTGCCACGCAGTGTGGTCAGCGGTGTGCGCAGCTCATGAGACGCATCCGCCACGAAGCGGCGCTGCGCGGCATAAGCATCCTCAAGCTCCTTGTAGAACACCTCTGTCCGTCCAAGCATCTTGTTCACCGTAGCGATCAACTGCCCAATCTCGTCAGCTGGACCATCGTATTCAATCCTTACACTTAAATCATCGCCGGACTGAATCTGATTAGCGCCTTCAATGACGTTTACCAGTGGTTTCATGGATTTACGAGCCAGAAATAGACCGGAAGTCGCCGCCGCAATCAGAGCCACCAGTGAACCGTATACGAGCACATTCTGCAGTCTTTGCAGCAACTTATCCTGGGAATTGGTCAATTGCGCAACCTGCAGCAGCCCGACCACCTGATTGTTATCCTCAAGGATCAAGGGCTGGTGAAAGATCAGGAATGAATTTCCGCTTTCGCTTACTTTTTTGAACCCCTTGCTTGCATACGCGCCTTCTCGCGTAGACGGTACAGGCAGTTGAACGCCTTGAAGATTGGCGGACGTCTTCAGCACGCCCGAGGTATAGTTGTAAATCTGAACATAGACCTGTGTATCGTCCAGCTTTCTGCCCAGGTTAAAGTCCAGATTGGGCTCGGTGCCTGCGAAAAAATCCCCGTTAATCGTAACCTTCAGCTGTTGCCTGATTCGCAGCGCTTCCTGTTGCACCGAGTTTTTTACCTCATTGTAAGTTGAATAATAAACTAACCCGTAAATGGCAACACCGAATATAACAAGCACGATGGCCAAAATACTTGAATACCAGGCGGTCAACCGCCAGCGTATGGACATACTATGAGTCACCTCTCAAGATGTAACCGGCCCCCCGGATGGTCTGAATCAAGCGTTTCCCCCCGTGCTCCTCTGTTTTCTGCCGCAGCATCGCAATGTAAACCTCCAGCACATTGGATTCGCCACTGTAGTCATAACCCCAAATTTTATCCATAATGAGATCTCTAGAGAGCACTCTTTTAGGGTTTTGCATAAACAGATTCAGAAGCTCAAATTCCTTGGCTGTCAATTCCAGGCGCTGCCCGCCGCGGACAACCTCCCGCGAATCATTGTCCAGCTTGAGATCCTCGAATACCAGCTTCTGTCCGCCGCCTTCCTGGTGTTCGGATTTCCGCCGCAATAACGCTCGTACCCGGGCCAGCAGCTCTTCAAGCGCAAATGGCTTGACCAGATAATCATCAGCCCCGGTATCCAGACCCTTGACACGATTCTCCACTTCGTCCTTGGCCGTCAGCATCAGAACAGGTACAGTGCTGCCCGCAGCTCTTAACCTGCGGCATACCTCGAACCCGTCAACCTGAGGCATCATGACATCCAGCACAACGAGGTCAGGCTCATCGGCCAGCATCTGATTCAGCCCTTCCGCACCGTTAGCGGCAGTCGTTACTTCATATCCTTCAAACGCAAGGCCTCTGCGTAGCATAGAAACAATTTTTTCATCATCATCAATAATGAGTACTTTGGAACGCATGCCGGATCGAACTCCTTTATCATCTATTCATCCTTATTGTAACAGGAGCATTTCGTATAAATCCAACAGCTCTCTGCAAGAAAAAAAGGAGCGAAAGGAATATCCTTCCGCTCCGCCGTTTCCGTATTATTGATTGCTATTTTGATCCGTCTGTGTTGTAAAATCGTTTTTGTTGCCTATTTTTACAGTTAGATCCATTTTTTGTCCATTACGCTCAATGTTCAAGGTGATGGTGTCGCCCACCTTCTGTGACTGGATAAATTCGATCAAATCCTGTGCTGTCGCATAATTCTTACCATTGGCACCGATGATAATGTCGTAAGGGCGAAGATCTGCGTCATATGCAGGGGACTTATACACGATCTCGCCAACTACAGAACCTTCCGCAAGCGAGGTACCCATCTGATTTGCCACTTCCGATGTCAGGTCAATCAGACTCGCACCAATGAACGGCACAGGCTCTTGTGGAATCTCCTGATTATTTTTCAGTTGCTCCAAGACACCCTTGATCGTCTTAGACGGGATGGCAAAGCCGATCCCTTGAGCATCTGCGCTCACCGCCACATTCATGCCGATAACCTGTCCTTGGAGGTTAAGCAGCGGGCCGCCGGAGTTACCGGGATTGATGGAGGCGTCTGTCTGAATCAGGTTTTTATACTCGCTAGGCTGTCCTGTACTCTCGTCATTAATGGTAATCGTGCGATCCTTCGCACTCAGTACACCGGCGGTAACCGTGTGTTCAAAGCCTTCAGGGTTGCCGATGGCGACCATCCATTCACCTACCTGGGCCTGATCGGAATCCCCTAGTGAAACGGTCGGAAAATTATTGTCCCCCTCAATTTTGAGGACAGCAAGGTCAAGATCCGCGCTTTTGCCAAGCACCTTGGCTTCATAAGGCTTGTTGTTGCCTTCAACCGTAACCTGAACGACGTCCGCACCCTCAATGACATGGTTGTTAGTCAGAATGTAGCCTGATTTATCAAAAACGAAGCCTGAACCAATGCCCAAAGGTTGTAGTTGTCCGCTCTGGCTGCCACTATTGTTCTGGCTGCTGCCTCCAAAGGAATCTCCGAAGAAGTATTGATACAGCGGATCATCGAACTGGCTGTTGCGGCGGCTGCCGCTCGTTTGACGAGCCAATGTTTCGATTTTGACGACTGCCGGGCTTGCCGTTTTCACCACGGACTGGACATCAGCCGTACCAGCAGGCATAACTGCGGGTATGGCGTTAGAGCCGCTATTGCTGCTTGATGCACTTGGTGAATCGTTTTGTACAGCCGCTGTTGCGGATTCAGCCGCATTACCGGTAAATAAATTCATCCGGTCAGCCGTATACATAAGCACTGTGATGACCAGCATGCCTGCCAGAAATGACAGAAACGCTGTTTTCAAAGTGGATTTGGGCTTCTTCTGCTTGAACTGCCAATTCCCTTCCTGACGGTTTCTGTTACTATTCTGATAATCACGGGAAGCATTGCTGTGCAACGTTGGCACTGGTTTAACCGGAGCAGGCTCCGTTACCTCGACCTCGGTACGATGATGCATGCCGTTCTGCGCACGCTTATCTTCGGCGTTAATGGATGAAAACGGTCCGTAGGAATAATAATAGGAAGAATCATTGCTTTCCGGCTGACGTGCAGTCTCAGTATTCCGTTCGGCTTCATCCCCTTCACGACGTCCGGTATTGTTTTTATTAAACTCATCCATCATGTATCTCCTCCTAAACTTTCACTTGGCAAATCATTCGTTATCAACTGTCTTTATTTTGTACCTTAAACCTTAATGTCACATTAAAAACAACATAAAAGCAGATAAAACCTCGTACAACACGGGATACGGGCATTCGGTTGAATCATTTATGTATGCCTTTCAGCGGAAATAGCAAGCCCCCGATGATCACCGGGGGCTGTTAAATCACTCAAATCAGATTATTTGGAATCAAAATCCTGAACTTTGCTTTTTACGGATTGCTGCGCCTTTTGGCTAAGCGTGCCTTGGGTTTCGGAAGCAAACTCGGAATTAAATTTCTCATTCGGAGTCATAAAATTGTCCTGAATTTTATTCTGCGCCGATTGCTTGGCCCGTTTAGCTACTTGAGCAACGTCACTTTCCTGCGCAAATTCTGCTGTGAATTGTCCTCCCGGCTGTTGTTGGCCTACAGGCATTTTGCTTCTCATTTGACGGTTACCGGGCTGCTTACTACCAAAATTTTTAAAATTGTTCACAGTAAAATTCCTCCCTGACTTATATTGTGGGACGTTTCATCCCTCAAGTAGTATGGGAAGATGCTAAGCACATTATGCAATCCGCGTCCTGAAGAAAAGTCTACATATTTACCGGCTCATCCAGCATTTCGGATGGAATGGTTTTGTGTACTTGAATCGCTTTCTGGAATTGGTCGACCATTTCTTCGGTACATTTTCCGTTACCGAGTTTGATGATCTGCACATCAACTTCCTTTTTGCCCCATTCGTTATACACTTGTTTGATGGTGGAGAAATACAGATCAATTTTCTTTCCTTTTATGGCCGAGCCAGTATCCGCTACAATACCGTAACCGTAGCCTGGAATATACAGGATGCTGCCCAAGGGAAATATTTTGGGATCAGCGGCAATAGTTGAAAGTGAATTTTTATCCCGCTGGACCTTTACTCCCGAATAGGTAATGCCGTAGAGCGGGTGCTTCGGTCCTTTTCCTGTAGATTCATACCCTGCTGTGTATCCGGTAGCCATGACTGTCATCGTTGTCAAAATTTGTTCATCACGTGGCGCAAGAACGGATACAGATTCATTGTTCCCGGACGGGTCGGGTACTGTAAGCGCCGAGAATACCAGGTCTGGCCCGGTAGGCAGAAGCACGGCACATATCATGAGCCATAAAAAAATCCTCCGCCTATACGAAATTGAATTCATCCGACAAACCTCCCTAATGAAAGGTTTTCCAGAGTTCTTTTTCGCTATTCAGCAGAGGATTAAAAATATTAAATGCTCCGAGTAGCAATTTCTTCCTTCAGCATGGCGACTGCCTCATTCAGCGGCTTGGCGCCTAGGTCTCCCTGTCCGCGTTTGCGCACCGAGACGCTACCTTCATTTTTCTCATTCTCACCAACAACAAGCATGTACGGTGTTTTTTCCAACTGCGCCTCGCGGATCTTATAGCCCAGCTTCTCATTGCGCAGATCGGCTTCTACCGAAACCCCTGCACGACGAAGCTGATCCGTAACCTCACGCGCATAATCATCATAGTTGCCGGAAACCGGAATGACTTTAGCCTGAACCGGCGACAGCCAGAGCGGCAGGTTGCCTGCGAAATTCTCCAGCAGGAAGGCTGTAAAGCGCTCCATTGTACCTAAAATACCTCTGTGCAGAACAACCGGACGGTGCTTCTGTCCGTCTTCACCCACATATTCCAGCTCGAAGCGTTCAGGCAGCAAAAAGTCGATTTGCACGGTGGACAGCGTCTCTTCCTTGCCGAGAGCGGTTTTCACCTGTACATCCAGCTTAGGACCGTAGAAGGCCGCTTCTCCTTCCGCTTCGTAAAATGGCAGCCCCGTCTCCTCAACGACCTGACGCAGCATACTTTGCGCCGTATCCCACATCTCATCATTTTGAAAATATTTCTCATTATCCTGTGGATCACGATAGGAGAGACGGAAACGGTAATCATGAATACCGAAATCCTTGTAAGCAATCATAATGAGCTCGATCACCCGTTTAAACTCGTCCTTGATCTGATCCAGACGCACAAACAAATGTGCATCATTAAGCGTCATCGCGCGTACACGATGAAGTCCTGTCAATGCACCCGACATCTCATAACGATGCATCATGCCGAGCTCCGCAATACGAATCGGAAGATCCCGGTAGCTGCGCATTTCACTCTTGTACACCATCATATGATGCGGACAGTTCATCGGACGGAGCACCAGCTCCTCGTTATCCATCTCCATTTTTGGAAACATGTCTTCCTGGTAATGCTCCCAGTGGCCTGATGTCTTGTACAGCTCCACATTTCCCAGAACCGGTGTGTATACATGCTGGTAGCCCAATTGTTCCTCAAGGTCCACGATATACCGTTCCAAGGTGCGACGAAGCTTGGCCCCGTTCGGCAACCAGATTGGGAGACCTTGCCCTACCAGTGAGGAGAAGGTGAACATGCCGAGCTCTTTGCCGAGTTTGCGGTGATCGCGCTTTTTCGCTTCTTCAAGCATATGCAGATGCTCATCGAGCTGAGCCTTTTTCACAAAAGCAGTGCCGTATACACGCTGCAGCATTTTATTTTTGCTGTCCCCGCGCCAGTAAGCACCAGCCACATTCATGAGTTTAAACACCTTAAGCTTGCCGGTTGAAGGAACGTGCGGTCCACGGCAGAGGTCAAAAAATTCTCCCTGCTCATATATGGAAATGACACTGTCTTCAGGAAGGTCACGGATCAATTCCAGCTTATAAGGGTCTCCTACCTCATTGAAAATGGACAGCGCTTCTTCACGGCTTACCTCTTTACGGGTAATTGGCAGATTTTCACCAGCAATTCTCTCCATTTCCTTCTCAATCTTGAGCAAATCCTCAGGATTCAATGGATGCTCCAGATCCATATCATAATAGAAGCCATCCTCAATCACAGGACCTACTCCCAGATGTACTTCCTTGCTGCCAAACAACCTTTTTACGGCCTGTGCAAGCAAATGCGCGGTGCTGTGGCGAATGACCTCAAGACCTTCGGGCGTATCCTGGGTTACGATCTCAATCTGGGCTCCCTCAGTCAATGGAGTGGACAAATCTACCACTACCCCGTTTAATTTACCTGCCACGGCATTTTTACGCAAACCGCTGCTGATCGAAGCGGCAACATCATCGATACTGCTGCCCTCTGCATACTCACGGACTGAGCCATCGGGCAATTTAATATGGACTGCCATTTCCTTTTCCTCCTTTTTGTGAACACAAAAAACACCCGTCCCGTAAAAGGGACGAGTGTATGTACTCGTGGTTCCACCCTATTTCGGCGAATCAGCCTTGGTATGAACTGATCTGCCCTTATTGGCATTCTGTAACGGGAATGATCCGGCGCATCTTAATGCCCACACGTAATGCCCACACGGGGTTCGGAAGCGCAGCTACAAAGTGGTAATCCAAAGCCGGTATCGTAAGGAAATTTCAGCACTAAGTTTCCTCATCTCTGGAACGGCCTGTCTTTGGTTCTTGTCTTTGTCTCAGCTTTTTCTGAAAAAAACGGGTTCACTTGTTTCAGTGCCCCTGATTCACAGTTATTATAATTCCCTGCTTCTTTTCCGTCAAGGTGATCGGAATCACTCTGCCAAGTCCCGCAATGAGGGCAAAAACGGCACAGCTCCACCTTATTTTCAAATATATTGATCAACGTATGCACCACAAAGGCATTCGGTTCCTGTGTATGCAGCATAATGCGTGCCGGAGCAATAGAGATCAGATTGCTGAGAATCATGTCTTCGGCTGGCATACCTATTTCCAGACCCGGAAGTTCTACCGTGATGGGATCCGACTGCCCGAGGCTAATAAGCTTCATTTCCGTATCCAGTATGGTGAAGTTATGCTCTCCCTTGTGAATCACATGTACAAGTGGAACGTGGTGCTCCTGAAAGAAAACAAAGTACTTTAATAATTGAACAAATTCCTCGTATTGCCGTTCTCCCCAAAACTCGTCCAAAGCGTATTCGATAAGCTCCCCAAGCTCCTGCTTGTACGCCTGAAGGCGAAACCGGAGCAATCCCTCCAGATTAACAGACTGCATTTCCTGAAAACTTTGGACCAGTGGTGATACGATCATTCCCCTTCTCTTTTTGCGACCGTTATTCAGATCTTTCTTAAGCAATCCAATGCTGATTTCGCGTATTCTTTGCGTTTCTTCGTCGCTCATATACCTGCATTCCCCGGATAAAGCCTCCAGCAGCAACAGCGGCTCCCTTTGCTGTTGAATGTACCCCGCGAAGGCGTCGGCCATGAAGTTCTTGACGCGGACAAGCTGATCTTGATCCACTTCTTCCCGGCCCTTATATTTACAGGTCCAGGCCACCCTGTTTCCGGACTGGCTGAAGGAAAAGCTTAATCCGTAACGTGACATATGTAAACCCCTGCCTTTGCCTTTCAAGACTTGGTAAAAGCAGTCTGCATCTATTGGATCTTTAGTCTCAGTCCAAACCGTGAACAGTTCCAATTTGCCCACTCCTTTCACTGACTGCTCTAAGTATATGGCACCATGTGCAGGGTTATACGAGGTGGACTACTGGAAGCCCGCAGCCCGCTTATTTTTTCGCTTCCTCTATTTCAATGTACGGTTTCACGTGTTATAGTTTGATTGTTGTTCGTTCGGACGACAGGCCTATGACGATACGGAGAGTGATCGCAACTTGTTCAGGCAATATGTCAAAAGGCATAGAGAACCTTCCAGCAGAACGCTGGAATGCATGTTGTTCTTTATTGTAACCAGCTTGATTCTTACCATCATTTTTGATTTGAACGCAGACTACACCCTTACGGAAAATTTGTTGTCTATAGTCCCGGTAGGGCTTGAGCTTTTAGTCCTGCTTTTTACCAAAATGGTTACAGACAGACTTCGCCCTTCTCTGAAGCATTACGCCGGGATTGCGGGAACAGCCGCCTTCTCAATCATTCCAGTGCTTAGCCATCCGGAGAGCAGCACGATGGTTCTGGTTGTTTTATTCCCCCTGCTGCTTTCCGTCCTCAGCTTCGAGTACAAAAAAATCATTTTCGGTCTGGTCTGCAGCCTGATCAGCCTTGTTGTCTGTTATTATTATGTGGACAGCATACGCAGCCTGCATGTTCAAGACCTGTTATTGCTGATCATTTACCAGCTCTTTTTGACGGCTTTGATGTTCAGCATCGTACAGCATAGTCGGGATTTGATGAACCATCTCGAAAAGTCGCTGAAGAATAACGAACAGCTGATGATTCAAAACGTCATGATGGAATATATGAACAAAACCGACCCGCTAACTGGCCTTTATAATCATATGACCTTCCAGGAGTATTTGGACAAGCTCATCGCTCACAGTGAGCATAATCCCTTCCGAATTCACCTAGCCCTGATTGATGTGGATAATTTCAAATGCGTCAACGACACCTACGGGCATCGCGCAGGAGATCTTGTGCTGAAAAACGTATCTCTGATCATACAAAAGCATGCGGGTCCGAATGATTTTGCCGCCAGATACGGCGGGGAAGAGTTTACTGTGATTTTCACGGAAAAAAGCACCTCTGAAGTATATGCGGTAGTTGAATCGATCCGCCGGGAAATTTCGGCTCATACTTTTGAACGGTTGAATAAATCGGCTGTAACCATCAGTACGGGAATCAATGCGTATCAGCAAAGCAAAGGAAAAGAAGATTTCTTTCACGGGGCGGATACAGCCCTTTACACAGCCAAACGAACCGGCAAAAACAAAACCGTATTTCAAACTGAACAATAGCCTAGCTTACTATTATAAAATAAACAACGCCTTCAGCCAGAAAGTGAATTTCTTTCCGGTCCTGACAGGCGTTTTTTTGCTGATGGATTTGAATGAGATCAAGATTGTGTGATAGAGTAAATATGATACGCTATTTATGCTAACATTTTTACAAGGAGGGAGAACCATATGAACCCAATCATTTCGACTGCGCGTCTATGGACAGTTATGCTGCTCAGCATCATTATGCTGTTCTCCTTCCCTGCTCCTTTTGTTGACGAAGATCGCGGTTCAGCCGCAGGTGCTGACTCCTTGGCGGAAGCTTTCAACCTGAGCCATCCCAAAGAAACCTACCAGAAGCCCGCCATCCGGGCCCACTTTCCTATATTAGTCAAAATGGTTGCTGTATCCAATACCATTCCTGTATTCTCCTTGCCATCTGTTTTGATTATTTCATCCTATCCTCGTCCTTCTTTGCTCTTTCTACCCATTATCTATATTATTTACAAGCGCCTATACCTGAAACCGATTAAATTCACCTCCAGATTTGTAGTGTACTACGCCTAATCACTTCAGAAATCGATTAGAGCTGTACATTTAGAAATCAGGAGGCTAACAATCATGGAAATACGTGAATCAATATTGCCCGGAATTGGAATGAAATATCAGATGGATACCGCAAGCGGAGACCGGCTCGTGGTTATTATTCACGATGACGGCAGACGTGAGCTGTACCATTTTGACTACGAAGACCTGGAACAAAGCATCTCCATGATTACACTCGAAGATCAGGAGGCAAGACAAATTGCATCCATTATCGGGGGCATGGCCTACAGACCAAAGAACCTTGAAAGTGTAGAGATGGCGTTCAACGACCTCATTATTGAATGGTATAAAATCGAGTCCCAGTATGCCTGCGTGGGCAAAACGATCGGTGAATTGGATGTGCGCCAAAATTCAGGCGTATCCATTATTGTCGTCATGGAGGATAAAAAAACAAAGCATATCAACCCGGGCCCTGACGTTGTTCTGAGGGCGGAGTCCACTGTGCTTGCCGTCGGAGAACGTGAACAGCAGAAACGGTTCAAACAAATCCTGATGAACGGAAGCGGGTGATTGGATGGACCATCTCGTATTTGAAGTTGGATTAGCCATCGCACTCATCGCTTTATCAGGTCTGATATCCGCCAAGCTGCGCTTTTCGGTGATCCCTTTTTATATATTAGTCGGCATGATCGTAGGCCCCCATGCCATGGAAATATGGCACTTTGACTTCCGTTTTATCGAAAGCGAGCCTTTTATCGATTTTATGGGCCGAATCGGCGTATTGTTCCTGCTCTTTTATCTGGGTCTGGAGTTCTCTGTAGGCAGACTAATCAAATCAGGGCGGTCGATCGCAGTCGGAGGAACCATCTATATTCTGATCAATTTCACTTTGGGGCTTGCCCTGGGATTCTTCTCGGGCTTCCCCATTGCTGAAACCCTGGTGGTCGCCGGTATTACAACCATTTCCTCCAGCGCCATCGTCGCCAAGGTATTGGTGGATCTGAAACGAACTGCCAACCCGGAAACCGAAATGATTCTTGGTATTATCATGTTTGAAGATGTGTTTCTTGCCGTATATATCTCCATCCTGTCGGGACTTGTGCTAAGCGATTCGTCCTCGGTCGGAGGGGTTGTGCTGTCCGCCTTGATCGCGCTGGGCTTTATGCTCTCAGTCATCATTATCGGACGTAAAGCTGTTCCTCTATTAAACAAGGCACTGCGTATCCGGTCTAATGAGCTGTTTTTGCTTGTGATATTTAGCACACTTTTCCTGGTTGCTGGATTTTCAGAGACGATTCATGTGGCCGAAGCCATTGGAGCGCTTCTGGTGGGACTTGTGCTGGCGGAAACGGACCATGCCAAGCGGATCGAGCACCTGATTGTGCCTTTCCGCGATTTTTTCGGAGCCATGTTCTTCTTCAGCTTCGGACTATCCATCGATCCGTTGTCCCTTGGCGGCACCGCGGTATGGATCGCCCTTGCGGCGGTGCTTGTCACACTGGTCGGGAACTTTACGGCAGGTATGCTTGCCGGGCGCACGGCATCCCTTTCGCCTAAAGCTTCAGCCAATATCGGACTGACTATTGTGTCCAGAGGCGAATTTTCCATCATTATGGCGAATCTTGGACGGGAAGGCGGTCTGATGGATATTCTGCAGCCGTTTGCCGCCATGTATGTCCTGATTCTTGCCATCCTTGGCCCTGTACTGACCAAGCAGTCGAAGCCCATTTTTATGGCATTGAATAAAGTATTTAAGTTTAAGGACCACCGCTTGAGGAAGGAAAACAGCACCTCAAATTAAAAAGAAGCTTGCCGCATGATAGTTGTGCGGCAAGCTCCTTTTTATATTAGAGGTTAGTTCTGCATAATAAAATCGCGCTCAACACTGCTGGCTTCGTCAAAGACACGCAGAATGTCATATCGGGTGTTGCGCTGGGCAGGCGTATGCCCGGTTTCGCGAATCAACTGCAAAATCGACTCAATATTGACTTTATAAGTAGCGCCTGCTGCCGACACCACATTTTCTTCAATCATGGTGCTGCCGAAATCATCGCAGCCGTAGTACAGAGACTTCTTGCCGATCTCTGGCCCCATCGTTACCCACGAGGACTGGATATGCTTGATATTATCCAGCACGATCCGGCTGATCGCAACGGTCTTCAGGTACTCCTCTGGTGTTTGTCTTTCCAGCTTCAGATTGGTATTATCCGGCTGGAACGTCCAGGGAATGAAGGCAAGAAAGCCTTCCGAATCGTACTTGTTGGCAATACATTCATCCTGAGCGTCACGGACACGCATCAGATGCAGCGCGCGCTCCTCCATTGACTCACCCAACCCGATGACCATCGTTGCTGTCGTATTCATGCCGATTTTGTGGGCTGTTTTCATGACGTCCATCCAATCCGTCCAGGAGCCTTTCAGGCGGCTGATCTTGCGGCGAGTACGGTCGTCCAAAATTTCAGCACCCCCGCCAGGCAGGGAGTCCAGACCTGCTTCATGAATCTGCCGAATCACCTCTTCAAGAGAAAGCCCGGAAATGACCTTCATCTTCTGGATTTCAGCCGGTGAGAAGGAATGCATCGTAATATCCGGGAAGCGCTCCTTAATGGCCCTTAACAAATCTGTATAATAGCTGAAGGGCAGGTTCGGATTGGTTCCGCCCTGCATCAGAATTTCCGTGCCGCCAACGTCCTGTGTCTCCTTAATCTTCTGAAAAATGACCTCATCGGGAAGGACATACCCCTCCTCTGACCCAGGTCTGCGGTAAAATGCGCAAAAACGGCAGTACACATCACATACGTTCGTGTAGTTTACGTTTCGTCCGATGACGAAGGTTTTGATCGGATCCGGGTGCATCCGGTTCATGATCACATTCGCCGCATCCCCCATCTTCTCAACCTCATTGGATTCAAACAGCGTTATAGTATCCTCCAGGGTCATTCGTTCACCGCGCAGCGCTTTATCTAAGATACGATCTATTCCACTCATCGTACGCTTCCTCCTATCCTTCATCCTTAAAAAAGTCGATTATGACAATTAAGATATATGAAATCACTATATTACCATCGTAACACAGGTGCAATGTGAAAAACAGCACCTATTCCAAAGGTACTGTTTTTGCAAGGTCATTTATTCAAATAGCAGAGCCTGTTCGAGATCGAAAATAAGGTCTTCAATATTCTCCAAACCTACCGAGAAGCGCAATAATCCGTCCGTAATTCCACGCTCAAGCCGGACGCTGTGCGGCATGGCCGCATGAGACATCATGGCAGGGTAGGACAGAATGCTTTCGACTGCGCCAAGGCTCACGGCAACGATCGGAAGACCGACGCGGCTCAATACTGTCTTGGCACGTTCGCCAGAGCCGACGTCAAAGGAGACTACGGCACCGAATCCGCTGGATTGTCTCTCGTGAATTTCGCGCCCTGGATGCTCTGAAAGACCGGGGTAGTAGACTGCCTTGATATCCTCCCGAGCATACAGCCATTCGGCCAGGCGGCGTGCGCTTTTCTCACTGTGCGCCATGCGGGCTTCCAGCGTCTTCATTCCCCGCATTAGCAGCCAGGATTCCTGGACGCCTAATACGGTGCCTAACCCATTCTGAAGCTGCTTCAACTGCACCGCTATCGCTTCCGTGCGCGCAACGGCCAGACCTGCCAGGACATCGCTGTGGCCGCCGAGAAACTTGGTGGCGCTGTGCAGAACGATATCCACTCCCTGTTCGATCGGCCGTTGATAGTAGGGGGTCATAAAAGTATTGTCCAGCATAGTGATGAGCCCATGCTCGCGGGCCCAACTCGTTACCGCAGCAATATCCGTTATTTTCAAAGTCGGATTAGACGGCGTCTCCATATAAACCGCCTTGGTGTTAGGCTTCAGCGCTTGTCTAACCTCATCCAGATCCGTCATATCCACAAAGGTGGACTCGATATTCATCCGGCTCAGTATCGCGGTCAGCAGACGGTAAGTCCCTCCATACACATCCTCGGTTACAATGATATGATCGCCAGCCGACAGCATCATAAAAGTGCTGGAAATCGCGGCCATTCCGGATGAGTAAGCAAACCCACGCACTCCGCCTTCCAGCAGCGCAATATAATCCTCCAAAGCCTGCCGCGTCGGATTGCCAGAACGGCTGTAATCATGCTGCGGCGGATTAAAAATGTCATGATGATGAAAGGTGGAGGCCTGGTAAATCGGTACGCTTGACGCCCCTGTCTGGCCGTCAATTTCTGCGCCGAAGTGCAGCAGACGGGTACCGAATTTCAATTCTTTGTCCGCTTTATTCCGCTGTCCGCCACCACTCATGCCGATGCCCCCTCTTCAATCTCCCGGCGGGCAGCTTCAAGCGCATTGCCCAGATCCTGAATGAGATCCTCTGCATGCTCGATGCCGACGGAGAAACGAAGCAACCTGTCATCGACACCTACCGCATCCCTGATTTCAGCAGGAATGTCCGCATGAGTCTGAACAGCCGGATAGGTCATCAGCGATTCAACCCCGCCCAGGCTTTCGGCAAAAGCGATTAGCTTGATATGACGCAGCAAAGGCTCTACGTAGCGGGCATCCTTGACTTTGAACGAGAAGATTCCCGTATTGCCTGATGATTGCTTTCTTTGAATTTCATATCCCGGATGGCTTTCCAGCGCTGGATAGTATACGTCCGTCACGAGCGGGTGGGACAGCAGATACTGTGCGATCCGGGTTGCATTCTGCTCATGCCTGTCCATACGCAGGGCAAGGGTCTTCATGCCTTTCATCAGCTGGTAGCTGTCGGTGGGGGACAGTACTGCTCCGATCGAGTTATGGAGAAACGCCATTTCTGCGGACAACTCTTGTCCTTGGGTGATGATCAGTCCGGCCAGGACGTCATTATGACCGCCCAAATATTTGGTGGCGCTGTGGACTACAATGTCGGCCCCCAATTCAATGGGTCTTTGGAAATAAGGCGTAAGCAGTGTATTGTCCACAATGGTGAGCATTCCATGCTGCTTGGCCCAGTTGGCCACTGCCGCAATATCGGTAATCATCATGAGCGGATTCGTCGGCGTTTCGATAAAAACGGCCTTGGTATTCGGGCGGCGTGTCGACTCCAGCGCATCAAGATCATTCGTATCCACATAAGAGGCAGTTACGCCATATTTGGAAAGAATGCGTTCAAGCAGGCGGTAAGTTCCTCCATATAAGTCCAGGGAGACGATCAGATGATCCCCTTGACCGAACAGCGTAAAGATCGTCTGCAGGGCGGCCATGCCGGAGGAGCAGGCGAATCCGGCATCTCCGGATTCCAGCTCTGCCGCTGCTTCTTCGAGCACCTTACGGGTGGGATTCGTGGTACGGATATAATCGAAGCCTGTGCTCTGTCCGAGCCGCGGGTGGCGGAAGGCTGTCGATTGGTAAATCGGAAAATTCACCGCACCGGTGACCGGCTCGTTGACGGAACCGATTTGGGCAAGTCTGCTTTCGATCTTCAACTTTTGATTATCCATATGAATCCTCCTGTCCGTTTCTATCCTTATATTAAATTTGAGGCCCGATATCACCGATGTCATAAGGGGTCTCCTGGTACACATAGTAGTTCAACCAGTTCGAGAAAAATAAGTTGGCATGCGCCCGCCACGTGGACGGCGGGGTGCGGGACGGGTCGTCCTGCGGGAAATAGTTTTTGGGCAAGGGAACATTATCCATGCCCTTGGCCATATCCCGGTCATACTCCCATTTTAATGATAACGGATCATATTCGGAATGGCCTGTAACAAAAATCTGTTTGCCGTCGGTTGTCGCCACAATATATACGCCGGCTTCTTCCGATTCCGAGAGCAGCTCCAGCTCGGGAAAACGCTCGATATCTTCGCGCCGCACTTCCGTATGGCGGGAATGAGGCGCATAAAAGACCTCGTCAAAGCCGCGAAGCAGCTTCACATGCGGCTTGTTCACCGTATGCGGGAAGATCCCAAAGCATTTGGAGTCCAGTCCATATTTGGGAACACCGAAATGATGGTACAAGCCCGCCTGCGAAGCCCAACAGATATGCATGGTGGAGGTTACATTTGTCCGGGTCCAGTCAAAGATGCCGCGAATCTCCTCCCAATAGCTCACATCTTCAAACTCCAGTTGCTCCACAGGCGCCCCCGTAATAATCATGCCGTCAAAGCGGGTATTTCTGATCTCGTCGAACGTCTTATAAAACATATCCAAGTATTCCTGCGAGGTATTCTTGGATACATGCGACTGCGGATGCACGAGCGTAACATCCACCTGCAGCGGTGTATTACCGATCAGCCGCAGTAATTGAGTTTCGGTCGTTTCTTTGGTCGGCATCAGGTTAAGAATTGCAATGCGGAGCGGACGAATATCCTGGTGATAGGCTTTGCTTTCGTCCATTACAAAAATGTTCTCACCCGCAAGAATTTCCTTCGCGGGCAGGGCGTCTGGAATTTTAATTGGCATAAAAACTCACTCCTGTTCGTGAAGTTGGCGAAAATCATTGCTGAGATGCCGGGCATATTAAAATGACCCTTCTCGGTATACGAGAAAGGTCATATCATACTCATATGCGCCTCTCTCATCTCTCAGGTCCCCATTCTTAAAGAATGTGTGATCTGCAAGAATTAGCACCGTGCGAGTAATCGCCGGTTGCCGGGTTTCATCGGGCTAGTCCCTCCACCTGCTCTTGATAAGATTTCGCTATTTTCATTTTTAGTTAATACAAATATCCTGTATCAAACTTTAATGCATTAGCGCCTCTTTCGTCAAGCAGCAAGTTTTCAAAAAAATCCGACCTTTGCACACCCAGACCGGGGTTCACCCATAGGATGAAATCAGCGCTACGAATGTCCCAATTTTATCCTTGAAAGGCTCTATACCGAGCGTTATACTAGACAAGTGCTGCAAGCGGTTGAACATTTGCGTAGTGAAAGTTCTACGTATAAGAAAAACGTTTATCGACATACTTTCAAAGAAGCCGGACCGCGTTTAGCGAAAGTTTTTCAAGGGCTGCAGCAGCTCATCCTAATATAATTCGATAAGAGGTGACACCTACCATGGAAGGCGACCCGAGTCCGAATAGGCGGCGGAAGCATGACAACAGTATAGGAATGACTTCAGCTTGCCGGAGACGGGACGCACGTTCTGTATGTCTGTACAACTTCCAGGGTCTCCGCTAGTCTGAAACATTCCTTGTGAACACCATTCGCCTCAGGCGGAACATAAGGAGTGAGGAAGATGAAAATCCGGTTAGTGAACAACGGGGTATTCACCCTGATTGATGACATCGAAAAAACATTAACGGCTCCGGCCGACGGCTTCTACTGGATCGATGCCGATGTTGATGATCTCGCAGTACTGCAGCCGCTCTTTTCCATTCATGATCTGGCTGTGGAGGACTGCCTGAGCGAGGAAGATCAGCGTCCTAAAATTGAAATCTATGATAACCATTACTTTATCGTTGTAAATAGCATACGATTTGATGACGAAGAAATATTCCTTCGTTCCCTTAATATTTTTCTCGGCAGACATTATATCATCACGATTACCAAGCAAAAAATTAACGAGCTTCGTTCCTTGAAGCCGCTGCTTTGGGAACAGGAAGTACACACGCCCGACCGTTTTATGTATCTCCTGATTGACCTGATCGTAGACAATTACTTTCTCGTCGGTGATCGGATCGAAGTCCGGATCGAAAAGCTCGAAGAGGATATCCTGATGCACACCAAAAAATCCCACCTGAATGAGATTATCGGTCTGCGCAGTGAAATTCTGTGGCTAAAAAAAGTGCTTGGCCCGCAAAAGGAAGTCATTAACACGTTAAACAAACGGGATCTGCGCCTGATTGACGACCAATTGCAGAAATATTTCAGCGACATTTATGAAAATGCCGTAAAAATTTCCGAAACCTTCGACACCTACCGCGATCTGATGGGCAACCTTCGTGAAGCCTATCAGTCCAGCATCGCCAACCGGGCCAACGAAATCATGAGAGTTTTTACAGCCATTACAACTGTATTTATGCCTCTAACCGTCATTACGGGCATCTATGGAATGAACTTTGATTTTATGCCTGAGACACACACAAAATACGGATATTTTGTCGTGATTGGTATCATGATCGTGCTCGGCAGTAGCATGTTTTTGATTTTCCGCAAGAAAGACTGGATCTGAACGGTTCATAGTACAAAACAAAAATGAAAGACGGAGCCTTCCTTCAGGACAGGGTCCGTCTATTTGTATTAGCTGCTAAATGCAGTTGGGCTTAGCTGGCGCTTCGCTTGTCTCCTTCATCACGGCGATAACAGATGCGCACCAGCCGCAGTCGCTCATAAATTTCATCCAGCTTCAAAGTCTCGCTATTCTGGTCGCCGTACACCCGCTGCATGACAGGCTTCAAAAAACGATCCCCCAGCTCCCTATATGCAGCCCGGATCGCCGTTTGCTCCTGCTCTGGAGCACCCGACAGCTCGCTCTGTATGACGTTATCCACATCGTACCCTTCACTCACAAGTACCTCCAGCATTTCAATAACTTCTCTTCGCGGCAGTCCAGACTGCCGGCTGATGGCCTCTAATCCCAGCCCTTCCGCAGATCCCTGGAGAACTGCCTGACGCTGATGATATTTGTCGAGCTCCAGTTTGTATTTCTGTTCCTTCTGACGATAGCTCCAACTGATAAAATCCTGAGCATCAAGTTCTTCCTCAACCCAGCTCAAAGGAAACGGACGGTATTGCTCTACCTGGGAGGTAATCGCCAGCAGGTCCGCTCCATAGGTTCGCACCTTGGTCTCCCCTACGCCCGGCAGCTCAAGCAGATCCGCTTCGTTCCGGGGAAGAAAGACGCTGATTAGCTTCAGCAAACGGTTGCTCGCGATCATGTACGGTGCCCTATTCTCGGCTGCCGCCTGGCGCCGACGCCAGACACTAAGCTCGCTGTAAACACTGTCGCGGGGATGAAGGTCACTGTAGCAGAATAACTTTTGTACAAACAAACTGCGACCTCCGCTCTCTACAGGCTCATGGAACACCCCTTCGATAAGCGGACGGTATCCTTCAGCCAGCTTCAAAGCAAGCTGATAACGGTAAATGGAGAGCATCTCCTGCCATGAACAGCCTTCATACCAGACGCTATCCACTGCCGCGGTCCGCCAGCCGACGCACCATATCCCCTCTTCTTCCCCAATCCACACCTGGGCAGATCCCAGTTCATCCGACTTCTCCGACTTCGAAAGCTTATTCAAGAATACAATCTCCATACCCCAATCCTCCTCGCTATGTATACAGCATTCAGCACAAAAAAAAGCACCTATTTCGCGTGTTTGCAAAATAGGTGCTTCCTTATTCATCATCGTACTATGCTGTTAAGCCCATCTTATAACGGAAGCAGCATCCCCGTCAAAACTTTTTTCACGTCCAGCCAAGAAACTCAGCATTTCACCGCGAAATATTGTCATACTCCAAGGCGTGCCAATGCAAGCGCACCGGACAGGCCGGCATTGTCGCCCAGCCCAGGCGGAACGATATAGCTGTCGATATCCGCCGCAAGACTTGCATGCTGAATGTATCCTTTGAGTATCTCCTGCAGCTTGCGGCGGACCAGCGGAAAGAGATGCTCCTGCTTCATAACTCCCCCACCCATAATGATTTTCTGCGGGGAAAGGATCAGTATATAATTCATCAAAGCCTGTGCGAGATAATATGCCTCCAGCTCCCATGCCGGATGATCCGAGGCCAGCTCAGCTCCCTGTGTTCCCCATCGTCTGCTGATGGCGGGCCCCGCAGCCAGCCCTTCCAGACAATCGCCATGATATGGGCAAAAGCCCTCATAAGAATCTTCTGGATGGCGGCGGGTTAGAATATGCCCCATTTCCGGGTGGGATAATCCGTGAAGCAGTTGCCCTCCGGCAACGGCTCCTGCACCGATGCCTGTGCCAACCGTAATATAGATGCAATTGTCCAGGCCCTTGGCTGCCCCCCACGTATATTCCCCTAATGCGGCTCCGTTCACATCCGTATCAAAGCCCATCGGAACGTTAAAATGAGCCTTCAGCTTGCCGATAAGATTATAGTTGCTCCAGTGGGGTTTGGGAGTTGTTGTAATGTACCCGTATGTACTGCTGCCGATAATCGGGTCAATCGGACCGAAGGAGCCTACCCCGATAGCTTCAACATTTTTTCCGTCAAAATATTCAATGACACGGGCCATTGTAATTTCGGGCGCTTCCGTTGGGAAGCTGACCCTGTCCATAATTTCCCCTTGTTCATTACCTATACCACAAACGAATTTAGTTCCTCCTGCTTCAATAGCACCCAATACAGCCATTTTAACCTCTCCCTTCGCTATGTCATCACATCCCGGTTCAGCCCAAACGTTTACGCAACGAGTACTTCCAGCTCTCAGATAACGCTTCCACATTCAGCAACCGCAATGTCTGTTCAGCCTGATCTTTCTGCTGGTACATAATCCGATTGGCCTCCATTACGGTGATGTGGTCCTGCTGCCTCTCCACCAGTTCCATCGAGTCATCGGGAGCCAGCTCCCCTTCTTCAAGCACCCTGAAATAGTAGCCGGTGTAGCCCGTCTGCTGAAATTGTTGCGGAAGCTCCTTCCACCCGTATTTTGCCGCCAATTTGAAGCAGGGCTGACGGGGCTGGCTGACTTGCACGAGCGCACGGCCCAGGCGGTATAGATCCCCAATACTTACCCTATCCTCCGACGCCCCCGCTGTCGTCACATTTTCCCCGAAAGCCCCGAAGGCAAGCTTACGGTCCATAAGCTGCTCAAAGTGCGCATAGCGACTGTAATCATACACGCATACCACCTTGTCCGGGCCTCCATGATGCACAAGATCCGCCTGTCCGTCACCGGGGATTCCACTGCTAGTGAGAAGAATCGGCCGCTCTGCAGGCAGCTTGTTAATGCCGCTGAGCACTTCTTTTTCACCATGCGTGAGTACGGCTGGCAATCCGATATTCACTGAAACGGCCAATGGAGCTGCATTGCTCATGTTCATTCCCTGAGCCTCCCTGCAAATATATATTAACCCTATCTTCTCCCTAAATGGTGAAGCCGTCAATTGCGTAAAGCTAAAACGTTTGCAAATTTGTTCCGAATATGAGGCGTTATGGCATATCCGGACAGCAAAAAGGACACTGACATCGTCAATGCCAGCATCCAGGTGTTCATTTTCTCCATTGCTTACTCGTCCCGTTGCTCATGATCCAACCGCCACTCCCATCATGGTACAAAGGCTCTTCATTTCAAGCTGTTCAAATTTAGCCACGATCAGTCCGTGATCCAACCGCAGCAGGCTGCTCTCCAGCGAACAGACAATCGGCACCGCACAATGGATTTCCGCAAGCCTACGAGACAAATGGAGCATGTCCAGATCATTCTCGATTTTCTTTCTGACCGAAGGGCTCAGAAGCTCCAGATTTTCCAGTATGCCTTCGATGGAACCGTATTCCTGCACCAGCTTCAGTGCCGTCTTCTCGCCAATGCCGCGCACCCCGGGATAGTTGTCGCTTGTGTCTCCCATCAATCCCTTGACATCTATGATTTGACGCGGCTGCAGTCCCTTCTCCTCCATCAGGCTTGCAGGTGTATAGACCATATAGTTGCCCTGGCCTTTTTTCATAATAATGACTTTAATCCGCTCATCCACCAGTTGCAGCAAATCATGATCGCCTGACAGAACCAGCACGTTCATATTCTCGTCTCGGGAATAATGGCAGGCTAGGGTACCGATGCAGTCATCAGCTTCGTAGCCTTCCGCCCCAATGTTCGGAACCCCCAGACTGTCCATCACGTCACGGATTAGTGTAAACTGGGGGATCAGATCGTCCGGCGCTTCGGCGCGATTCCCTTTGTACGCCGCAAAGTGATCCCCTCTGAACGTCTTGCCTCCCATATCCCAACAGCAGACGACATGTGTCGGGCCAAAGGCCTGCACCGCATCCCAGAAATAACGGATAAAACCGTAGATGGCGTTGGTCGGAGTTCCTTCTTTGGTACGACGTATATATCCATGAGCCGCTGTGGCGTAATAGGCGCGAAAGAGCAGCGCCATGCCGTCTACCAGCATAACCGATTGTTTGTTATTTTGTGTCACTTAAATGTCTCTCTCCATTTCGATAAAAATAACCTTTTACGAGTATACCATATTGCATCCCATTCAGGGGCTTACCCACGAACTTTTCTGCTCTTTACTCATACACTCCCCACATCGACAAAAACTTAAGGACCGAGTTTTTCTCATCTCGCTGCTCACCACTCAATTCCGAAAGTCGGGCAGCGACGGTTACCAGTAACCATTCGGACAGCTCTTCCCGGGGAACACCCATTTCCTGCAAATAAACGTCAGTTGCCCTTTTTTTCATCCACAAAATTCGTTCGACATCGCTCATTTGGGAAGGCACAGGGGTCATTTCAATCAAATACACCGTTCTGGCCACGTCTCCGTATTCGTGTCCACGGCATACATTCATGTAGTCTATTATGTAATTCTTCTCATCGTTCACAAGCACATTGTCAAAGTGATAATCACCATGACAAAGCCGGCCACCATCCGGCAACGCTTCCAAGACAGCATACAATTGCGATTTGCATAAGCCCGTTAAATCATTCGCGCGTTCGATATTTCTTTTTAAAATGGACTTCAAACTTGCGGCACCCTCCAATTTACAGGCCAGGATTCGTTTATGAAACTGTGCTAAAACGACCGCGTACCGCTCCACTTCCCCCGTCTGCAGAACTAACTCAAGCAGCGATTGCCCGTCTATTTTATCGTATAGGATGCCGTGTCTTCCTTCGTGCGTAACTAATTCGTAGCTTTTGCTTGTTGGAAGGTTCAAACCGTTCAACAGCCTCGAATTATTAATTTCAAGCCGAACATCATCCAATGGATAACCATACTTGAACAGCTTAACCACTCTGTTATTGCCTGCATCAAATATATCCGCCGTATTGCCTTGGCCGATCAACGTTCCTATCACCGTATCCCATCCTTCCGCAACCTTGGCAAATAACAAACAGCTCTAAATTCCCTTCCCATAAAAAATCTTCGCTCCAGTTACAAAAAGACAGGCACTCACGCCTGTCCCCATACTTCTCCGTACTGTTCCTCTTTGAATCCTATAGTTACCCGCTGCCCGTCGGTGACGACAGGCCTTTTAATCAACATGCCGTTTGAGGCCAGCAAATTAAGCTGCTCTTCCCTGCTCATGCCAGGCAGCTTGTCCTTCAGCTTTAGTTCTTTATACACCTCACCGCTGGTGTTAAAGAACTTTTTGAGATCAAGCCCACTCTTGTCCACTAGTTCCGCAAGCTGCCCGACTGTCGGTGTTTCCTCCACAATGTGGTGAAGCTCAAGCTCATGCCCCTGGTTTTGCAGCCATTTGACCGCATTGCGGCAGGTGCTGCATTTTGGATATTGATAAACCGTCAATTTACTCATACTTTGGTGTCCTCCGTCATTCCTTGCAAATTCCATATTCTTCTTAGTGGTTGTGTCATGTAACAGTACGTAACGCCTCTTCCAAACGAAGCAAATCCGGCGGCAACGGGGCCCGGAACGTGCAGCGTTCTCCGCTGAGCGGGTGATCGAAGGAAAGCTCGGCGGCATGCAAAGCCTGTCTGGAGATCAATCTATCGAGAAATTCTCTGCGCGAACGTTCAGCAGTCCCCTCCTTCTCATCCGGCAAATCAGCGAAATACATCGGGTCTCCGATCAGCGGGCAGCCGATATGGGTCATATGCACACGAATCTGATGAGTACGCCCCGTTTCCAGCTTCAGGGAGATTCTGCTGCCTTCCGGCCAGCTCTCCTCCAGAGTATATAGCGTAAGGGCAGGATACCCGTCCGGGGTGACGATGCGTTTATGCAGGTTGGCCGGGTCACGGTCGATCGGGCCATCTACTCTTCCTACAGGCGGCTCCGGGCTGCCGTGCACATAAGCAATATACCGCTTATCCACCGTTCCTGCGATCATTTGCTCAGATATATGCTGGTGGGCGTATGGGTTTTTGGCTATAGCCAGCACACCTGATGTGTCCTGATCCAGCCGGTGCACTGGTCGAAAACGGAACGATTGTCCCTTGGACTGCCAGTAATAGACAACCGCATTGGCAAGCGTTCCAGTGTAGTGACCGTGCGTCGGGTGCACAATCATGCCTGCGACTTTATTTACAATCAGAAGGTGCGCATCCTCGTACAGGACGTCAAAGGGAAGGGGCTCAGGCAGGATATCCTCCGAAATCTCCTGCTCCATACGGATTTCCACCCGGTCACCAGCTCGCACCTTCACGTCAATATACACGCGGATTCCGTTGAGCATAATCCCCTTCTCCGTCAGCTTCAAACGGGAAAGCAGCTTGCGTGAAATCCCCATTCTTTTGTTCAAAACCGTCTTCAGCAGAATGCCTTCATCTTCGGGGGGGACATCGTAAATGATTGGGTCATAGTAAGCGGTCATTCTTTTCTACCAAACACCTTTTTGCTACGCACGTATTCCACATCAGCCACACCTAGCCTTACATTAGCCGTACGTGCAGCCACGAAGAAATAATCGGACAGCCTGTTCAAATATCTGCGGACCGCAGGATTGATCTCTGTATGGGAGCCAAGCGTAACCGTCCGCCGTTCGGCGCGGCGACAGACCGTACGACATACATGCAGGGCCGAAGAGAGACGGCTTCCTCCTGGGATAATAAACCGCTCCACCTTCGGATTCTCCTCTTCACAGTGGTCGATCCACTGCTCCAGCCGCAGCACCATTTCTTCCTTCACCTTATATTTTTTATCACTCAGCTTGACAAAAGCCAGATCGGAACCGCAGTCGAACAGCTCCTGCTGAATTTCGGCCAACTGCTCCCGCAGATCCTCAAGCACCTCTTCCTCCGCAAAACTGAGCGCCTGCCCCACAAAACTGTTTAATTCATCGATTGTACCGTAAGCCTCAACCCGGTCATCATCCTTGCGGACTCTTCCTCCAATGACAGAGGTTTCGCCTTCATCCCCGGTTCTTGTATATACGCCCATCATACTCCTCCTTTATCGATCAAGCGCCTATCACAGCGCTCTTCCTTTTCAATACCGAAAGCTGCGTTCCTTCAATTCCACTGGTAAACCTGATATAAGATGGTACACTCTGTCCGCACGCTCCGCTATTTCCATATTCAAACGGGTGACCAGCCTGGCGAACAGCGCCTCTTCTTCGCTGGGATACAGCATGGGTGACAGCTCGTTCGTAATCACGAGCAGCATCCCCTGATAGCTCAGCAGCTTGTCGGATAATCGCTCTGCCTTCACTTCAAGACGCCTTCTATCCGCTGGTTCCAGCGGTCCAGTGCCGAACTCACTGCCAATCCAGCCTGTAACGCTGTCAACAATAACCATTCTCCGGTCAGCGCGGAAGATATTGGACTCCATATTGAGATGCTCAAGCACATTGGGTAGCGGCATCTCACGGTCTGTGCTGATTCTGTGGTAAGACGACGGCAGTACAAGTCCTTCAGCCGGTATCCCAACAGCAGCAGTACGACCGGGAGACGAAATATAAATCCCTTCACGGGCAAGACGTGCAGCCATCGACAAAGCAAATCGCGTCTTCCCTGTTCCCAGTCCCCCTGTAACCATGATTAGCATGCAAATTCCCTCCCAGTCAGCGTACAGAAACAGCGGTAAATAATAATATTATTCAGCCAATGCCTGCAATACACTGACCGCTTCTTCCAAATTGCCCGTTCTTGGCGGAATTGTTGCAAACAGATTGGATGAAGCGTAACCGACGTCCTTAAACAGAGCCATCTGATCGGCAGGAATGCCATACAAATGAGTTTCCGTGACCGTCTCCTCTGTCGCCTGCCCCTCTTTATTGACCGGCTTAAATATAGCTCCTTCAAAAACTCCCCTAGGGTAGGCTTTCTTATCAAAGTATTCATCCAAAGGCAAATTTCCACCTTCGCTTCCGTTATTTCTCATATCTTCTTCCGGCAAAATGAAGATATCATGCTCTCCAGCCACGTATTCCACTAATAGCTTTGAACGGTCATACATTGGGCTGGCCACAACCTCAACGGTCGTTCCCCCTTCCCCCAGCTTCTGCTGCAGCTTTTGCTCAAGCTCTTGGCTAACGGATGTCGGGTCCCCCTGATTATCAATAATAAAGATGGAAAATGTCGTGCTTTCATCCTGTCCGCAGCCTGCCGCCACGAGTAAAAATGCCAACACACCGAACAGCTTGAACAGCCTCTTCATCTATGTACCTCCCTTTTCCCATGCATCCAATATAGCACAGGTTGTGAATGCAAAAAAAGAAGACCCCGGAGGGTCCTCGTAATAACTTGTCGCTATGTACTCCGACTGTGGCCGACATAAGCGTAACAAGATTTCATATATTCGTTAATCTTAAGATCGAGTTCACAGCTAATTTCAATCACCTGATTAGAAGTAAAAGGATTCCCCTGCTCAAATATGCGCACCATTTGATCCCGCAAGGAACAGATTTCATCCTCCAGGGGGTTACTGCTTGTATTCCGAATCAGCGGGCTATACTCAGTGCAAGACAAGAACTTCCCCTCCCAGAAATCTACTCCCGATACCAAAATGGATTATATCATATTATTGGAAAAAGAAAAGAACTAAATGGTTTTTTATTCAAAAAAATCAAAGCTTAACCTTCGGCCCTCAGCTTGTGCACAAAATTCCCGATCCGTTCCAAAGCCTCCGTCAGTTGAGCAACCGATGTTGCATAGGAGCACCGCATATATCCTTCGCCACCCAGACCGAATACATTTCCGGGCACGGCGGCGACTTTCGCCTCATAAAGCAGCCTTTCGGCAAACTGATCCGAGCTTAACCCAGTGGACTGAATACTCGGAAACACATAAAAAGCCCCCTGCGGTTCATGACAATCCAGTCCCATGTCCCTGAAGCCCTGCACCATCAGACGGCGGCGCTGGTTGTACGCATCGACCATTCGGTCCTTCTCGCCCATTCCGTTCCGCAACGCCTCCAATGCGGCCACCTGCCCCATAGAAGGTGCGCACATGACGGTGTATTGATGGATTTTAAGCATGGCGGAAATGATATCCCGATGCCCGCATGTATAGCCGATTCTCCAGCCGGTCATCGCAAAGGCTTTGGAGAAGCCGCTAACGAGAATCGTACGATCCATCATTCCCGGTATTGCCGCAAAGCTGACATGATTCTGATTATAGGTGAGTTCAGCGTAGATTTCGTCTGAAATCACGATCAGATCATGCTTTTCAACCACCTTCGCAATGGGAAGCCAATCCTCGTAGGTCATCGTTGCACCTGTCGGATTGCTGGGATAGCAGAGAATCAGCACCTTGGAGCGGGGCGTTATTTTCGCCTCCAGCGCTTCCGCCGTCAGTTTGAAGTCATTGTCTGCGAAGGTTTCAATACCTACCGCAACACCACCACCAATGGCCGTAATCGGCGAGTAGGAAATATAACAAGGCTCCGGAATCAGAATTTCATCCCCGGGTGTAATGAGCGCCCGCAGAGCAAGATCAATGGCTTCACTGCCACCGACCGTTACAATCATCTCATCCTGCGGATTATAATGTACGGAAAACCGTTCGCTCAAATAACCGCTGAGCGCCTCGCGGAGCTCCGGCATGCCCGCGTTGGACGTATAGCTTGTAAATCCCCGTTCCAGAGAATACACACAGGCCTCACGCATATGCCAAGGTGTTGTAAAATCAGGCTCACCCACACCCAATGTAATAATATCTTTATTACTTCCGACGAGATCGAAAAACTTCCGAATGCCTGAGGCCGGGATGTCACGGACCAAGGGTGCCAGATAAGAACTCATGGATCTGGTGTCGGCATTCGGAGCTTGTTCTTGGTTAAGTGTCATGGGAGTCGCTTCCTTTACGGCGAAATCATAAGACGGTTATCTTCTTCCTTATCCTCAAAGATAATGCCGTCTTGCTTGTATTTTTTAAGTGTAAAGTTCGTTTTGGTCGATAATACGGAGTCAATCGGGGACAGCTTCTCCGATACAAAATTGGCTACTTCGCGCAGATTTCTGCCCTCTACCTCGACCAGCAGATCGTAAGCTCCAGACATCAAATAGACCGATTTCACCTGTGGATACAGATAAATACGCTCCGCAATGCCTTCAAAGCCTCTGCCCCGTTCCGGCGTAATCTGAACCTCGATCAACGCGGTGACCTTCTCGTCATCAACCTTGTCCCAATTGACGACCGCTGCATATTTCACGATCACATGCTTATCTTCCAGCTCTTGAATGGCCGCTTTGACATCCTCCTCGGCAGTGCCGAGCATGGTCGCCAGCAGAGCGGGCGTACGTCTGGCATCCTCTTTCAGAAGCTCCAGCACTTTTAATTTTGTCTCATTCAACTCTGTCATGCAAAGACCTCCAGCGTGTTTTCGCGGACGATGACTGAATTCATGTCAGGTCTGCGGAAAAGATAATACTTATATTACATCAATTTATAACAAGTGCATAGTAAGAAGATAGACCACGATTAACGGAAGCTTTTCTCGCGATTAAAGAGTACTTCAGCTTCACTGGAAATTTGTATATTCTTTAATCTTAAGAAAAACGCCACAGTTATTCCGATGCCGGCTTCCACTCTGCCGATTTCATCATGCCCCGCACGAAGAACCAGCCGATTACAGGGGCCGTCCCCAGGCCGATCATCAGCCATGTAATAACGTGTGGCATGCGGCTGACAGAAAGCACACCGATAAAAATAAAGGTGCCCAGCAGCCGGCCTGACATGAGACACAGCTCTCGCAATACAACAAGCTCGACCCGTTTCGCAACGTCATGATCCGTCATCCCCATTAGATCAAAGCCAAGTGTGGTGATGGGAATTATATATAACGGGATAAACAAGGACGTCCCGATGCCCATGAACAGCAGCGTACCGTACTGGACCTTCCACAACAAAGGGAACAGGACCATAACCAGCAGCAGCGCGCCCAGCAGCATGCCTGCGGAACGGTAGCGCGGCCGCAGCCATCTGCCAGCCGCCCAGAAGCTGACAAGCGATACCGCAGACGTAATCAACGAAAATTGCCCGAGCTTCCACTCCTGCTTGGTTGCCGCAAAGACGAGCAGAATGATGAGAAAGGAGAATACCCCTTCACGGATTCCTTGGGCGGCAAGCGCCAAAGAGAGTGGCCTCCAGGAGCTTTTCCTGTCATTAAGCCTGTTCCACGGCTCTGCCCAATCGTATTTCCCTTCAACCTTACGTTTCTTGAGGAAGAAGCTGAGGATCACCCCGACGGTATACACCGCAAGTGAAATACTGAAGATGATACGGTAACCTGTGTCATTTTCCATGCTTGCTATAATCCAAGCCGAGAGCCACGGACCGACGATACCCGTCAAAGATCCGAGCAAACCCACCCAGCCGTTAAATCGATCCCTATTGTCGCTGTTCGTCACCTCAAAATATACAACGTTAAAAGCAAGCCAGAACAGACCGAGCGCAATACCCAACAGTAAGCCGAGCGGCCAAATAAAATGGACAGCTCTGGGCCCGGACCATAGCACAAGCAGATAAAAGATCCCAGACAGGGCGGTACCTACGCGGAGCGCATTCATTTTATTATGCTCCTTTATCCATTTGCCCCCGATCCAGAAGGTCAGCCCCAGCGCCAACTGCTGGCTAACGGTAAACCAGCCGATCATAGCATAATCCGGTTTGGCTTTCCACAGGTATACGTTGAGAAACGTGCCTGACAACGCTCCTGCAAATACAAACAGCCCATTCATGCCAAGCAGTAGAATGGACTGTTTATTCAAGCTCGATTTCAACAGAGTCCCCCCTCTAACCGAAATCCGCCCTACGGGCTTTCCGTTAACATGCCCCAAAATGCATAAAACATGTCAGGAGGGCTGCTGTCTTTTATTTACGACCGGAACCCAGCGTATGCATCAGCCGGAGCCTGTCATCCTCGGCTAGACTTTGTTGTACCTGAAAACATCCGGTGCATACGTAAAGGTTCAAGGTAAAGGGCGCTTCAAGGACGGGTTTTCCGAGCACAGCCGGTACAGAAGGTATAAATGTATCTACCGTAACGGTTCTTGTTCCGGTCAACAGCATGTATTCGCGGCAATGCGGACACTCAGGCACCTCTTCCTGGCTGTCCAGCACTTTTTCGACACCCTCTTCATAGGCAAGCAGGTCTTCCCCGCCTTCTTCATATTTCTGCAACGTATGCAGGACCGGAAGCTTGTGAAGATCTTCCCCCTGCCAGGGAAATATCTCCTCATCCTGCACTTCCGTATCATCCTGATCATCCAGTTGACGGTCACGCGAAGTTCCATCCTCATCTTCGCCAATATCGACCGTTAACGTCCGGTACCCCTTCAACTCATTATGACAGTAGGGACACTCTTCTTCCGGGCCCAGCTCCTCATCCCAAACGATTTCCGTTTGGCACCAAGGACAAATGGTTTTTTCCATATCCATATCCTCCATTTCATTGCAATTAAAACTGTAAATTAACCGACACTGGCACCGATGACATATGACAGCGAGACGGAAATGATCATGGAAAACAAACCTACAGCCCTGTTGTCTTCTTTGATCTCCTGATCAATCGAAAATACGGGTGTTAAAAATTCAAACAAGAAATAAGCGGCCAGCAGCAGCAGGAACCCTAGAAACGACCAGATCATTGTATCGTACACTGAGGAGCTGCCGGTGATGCTGAAGCGCATAATGTTGCATATCCCGAATATTTTCCCGCCGGTGGCCATGGCGACTGCCACATTACCTTTGCGGATTTCATCCCAGCACTTATAGCGGGTCACCAGTTCAAAACAATACAAATATACAATGAGCTGAAGCACCGCAACCGAAAAATACCCCAGCAGCATGCCAAGCGGATAGGTCAGCAGTTGATCGATCTCTCTCACTTTCTCCCTCCCAATCGGCTACAGTCCAACAACAAACACTTTTTATACCAAGACGATTATTTTAACTCGGCGACAGTCACACCTGACCCGCCTTCCCCATAATTGCCTAGCCTGTAGCTTTTCACATGCTTGTGACGGCGCAGATAGTCCTGAATGCCGGAGCGAAGCACACCTGTGCCTTTTCCATGAATAATGTAGACCTGGCCCAGATTAGCCATAAAGGCTTCGTCCATGAATCGGTCCACTTCAATCAGCGCTTCCTCCACATTGGCTCCCCTCAAATCCAGCTCGCTCCGCACCCGGTCGTCGCGAGTTCGGTTCACGCCGGTAACCGGGCGTTGCTTCGGCTGAGCGGCCTTCGGCGCATCCAGCAGCTCAAGATCATCCAAGCTTACCTTCATTTTCATAATGCCCATCTGCACGACGGCCTCCTTGCTGCCGGACAGCTCCACAACATGCCCCTTCTGCCTCAGGCTGTGCACATGAACCTCATCTCCCGGCTCAATCGCCCTTGCTCTGGAGGACTGACGTGGAACGGACGATTTTTTGCGCTGCTTCGGCTCCGCCTTATCAAGCTCCTTGCGGGCCGCGATCAAACGATGTTCCTTCACTGCGGCGCCTTCCTCTTGGGCAAGCTTACGCAGATCGGTAATAATACGTTCCGATTCGCTGCGGGCCTTCTCCACGACCTGGCGTGCTTCTTCCTCCGCTTTTTCCAGCATGCGCTCACGCTGTCTTTCAAGCTTGTCGAGCTCCTCCTGATAGCGGCTGCGAAGCTCCTCATTCTCCCTGCGCACCCGTTCGGCTGCAGTGCGCTCCTGCTCAGCGGTCAGCCGGTTCTCCTCCAGAGAAGCAATCATATGCTCGACACGCTGATCCTCCTCTGTTACCTCACCACGGGCATAATCCAGAATTGGCTTGGACAGACCAAGCCGTTCCGCAATCGCGAAAGCATTGCTTCGGCCAGGCACACCAACGAGCAGGCGGTACGTCGGACTCAGCGTAGCCACATCAAACTCCATACTGGCATTAATAATGCCATCCCGTTCATATGCATATGCCTTAAGCTCGCTATAATGCGTTGTCGCTACCATGCGGCAGCCACTGGCATGAATGTGCTCCAATATAGCCACCGCCAATGCCGAGCCCTCCGCAGGATCGGTACCCGCTCCCACCTCATCCAACAGCACAAGGCTTCTCGGAGTCATCTGCCGCAGTATGCCGATAATATTCGTCATATGGCTGGAGAATGTACTAAGGCTCTGTTCGATGCTCTGTTCATCGCCGATGTCGGCATAGATGGCATCAAACACAGACAGCTCACTCTCATCCTCAGCAGGAACAAACAGTCCCGACATGGCCATCAGACTGAGCAGACCAATCGTTTTGAGCGTTACCGTCTTTCCCCCGGTATTCGGGCCGGTCACGATGATAGACGAATAGCTGCCGCCCAGCTCAACATCGATCGGCACTACTTTATCCAATGGAATCAGAGGATGGCGACCTTTCTTCAGCCTTACAAAGCCACGATCGTTAATCATCGGAAGCGTTGCCTTCATTTCCCGGGCCAGACGCGCTTTCGCGAATATAAAGTCAAGGTTACCGAGCAGATCGAGATCGTAGAGCAGCAATTCGGCCTGTTCTCCCACCTGTGCGGTCAGCTTTTGTAAAATGACCTCAATCTCCCGTTCTTCCTTCAATCTCGTTTCACGCAGCTTGTTATTCATCGTGACGATCGATTCAGGCTCAATGAACAGGGTAGCGCCCGAGCCGGACTGGTCATGCACAATGCCGCCGAAGTAGGAACGGTATTCCGCTTTGACAGGGATCACAAACCGGTCACCGCGAATCGTAATGATCTGATCCTGCAGCATCTTGGATACCGTAGAGGAGCGGATCATGGAATCCAGCTTTTCACGGATTCTTACCTCACCCGAACGCAGCTCACGGCGTATTTGGGCCAGCTCCGAGCTTGCCGTATCAAGCACCTCGGCATTATCGTCGATACATGCCTTGATCGCATTTTCCAGCAGCTTCTGGTCGGAAAGCTGTTCACTGATAAACAGCAGGGATTCAATGGTATGCTCCTCATGCACGCCCTCGATGTACACCTTGATACGCCGTCCTGCCTGAATCGTTGTCCGAATGCCGAGCAGTTCATGCGGATTCAATGTGCCGCCGATGCGCGCACGCTTTACGGCAGGCGATATGTCAACCACTCCGGTAAACGAAGGAGTTCCCTTCAGACGATCTACAGCGAAAGCCTCATCCGTTCCTTTCAGTAATGCTTGTATATGAGCCGCATCCGAGCTGGGGCGAAGCTGCATGGCTGCATGTTTACCCAACGGCGTTTGCGTGTAATTAGACAATGAGCTTAAGATTTTACCATATTCCAGTGTTTGCAAAATTTTTGCGTCCAACGTTACAGCTCCTCTCAGTTATATCTGTATTATAACGAAAGCTGGCAGCTTTCGCTATTTACAGCCGTTTGCATCCAAACATGTTTTTGCTCTGAATGCATTATAGACGCATCACACATAAGACGGACGTCCACGTAACATACTAATGCTTGCATATGCGCGGATTTTTAAAGAAACCCGCGGCAATCTCCAGCCTGCCATTCGATTTGCAGGTTGAGAGCAGAACAGGAGGCAAATCATGAAAATTCTAGGCACTATTGTACGTTTTGTAGTTGCAGCACTCGTGATTCTCGTTGTCGGGTGGATTGTACCTGGATTCAGCGTGGGCGGTTTTTGGAGCGCTCTGATTCTCGCCATCGTGATTGCCGTCATCGGCTTTATCATCGAAGCCATGTTCGGCCGCAGAGTCAATCCGTTCGGGCGCGGCATAGTAGGCTTTTTAGTCAGCGCGCTAGTCATCTACATCGCACAATTTATCGTTGGCGGTGTGGAGGTTTCTGTGCTGGGTGCTCTGCTTGCTGCACTTGTTATCGGACTTATCGACCTGTTTATTCCGGTTTCCACGCCTTTTGAAGCCGGACGGGGCAGCAACGACCGTGCTTAGATTTATCGAAGAAACTACAGCAGGCAAAAGAGGCCTTCCCAAACGCCGGGAAGCGCCTCTTTTTTTACAGCTTGAATATCTTTTTCGAAATTTCTTCACACTCTTCCCAGGACAACTTGCGGTATGATGGCAAATAGAATAAGCCAACGAATTGGAGGAGAGCATGTGGGAATCAAGCTCGTTAAAAGGAATGCATCCTTACTGGTAGCAGCAGGCCTGCTGCTTCTGTTCCTGTCTGCCTGCGGAAGCGGGGCTTCTCCGGCTTCATCCGGACAGCAAACGACAGACGAAGCAGCCACTGCCAGTGAAGAAGTCGTGATCAAGGCCAGCAATTTTGCATTTGACCAGCAGGAATACCGTGTGAAACAGGGCGTCCCCGTAAAAATCTCATTTGAGAACACAGAGGGCACACATGGTGTCATCATCCAGAATCTTAACGTTCGACTGGATAGCAGAAATACGTCTCAGGTAATCACGCCCGAGCAAAAAGGTGAATACGCGATTGACTGTTCCGTGTTCTGTGGCACCGGTCATCACACCATGACCGCCAAACTCATTGTTGAATAGACAAAACAAGCCGTCCTGACCTGCAACCGGGCCGGCTTGCCTTATTTTTGCTCATTGCTATTGGTCCTGCTCAATGAGCTCGATCCACTCGTTATACTCCGTTTGAAGCTTTGAATACTCATCCTGAAGCTGCTCAAGCTTCTCAGCCAGATTCTCCGTTTTCTCACGCTCCATATCGCGTTCCACCTGCAGCAATCTTAGTTGATGAGCAGCCAACTCATAACGATCGCCAATTTCTGTAAGTTGAGTCTGTAACTCCTCGCGGGCTTGCGTCACGGTCTGCAGTTCGGCCAATGTATCCTGCTGCTCCCGGGTCACATCAGCGACCTCCTGCTGGAGCCGCTCGCGGACCTCGGATGCGGATGCAATCTGCTGCTCCCATGCCGCCAGTTCTTCCTGACGGTGTGCCTCCTCCGCAGCGATATGCTCCAGTTCGGCGAGCTTCTCCTCGTACTTGACCTGCCACTCTATTGCTTCTTCCTCCGCCTGTTCGAACTCAGTCCGCTGCTCTGCAGCCTGTCTATTCAGCCGTTCGAGTTCAGCCTGAAGCTGTTCCGACTGCTGTTGCAGATTTTCGGCCTCCTCGCGCAGAAGCTCGTATCGATGATCACTCTGTGCGGCAAGCTCCGCAGCCTGTTGCGCCTCAGCACGCGCTAGCTCAAGGGCGTTACGCTGCTCGTCCATCTCCGTCTGTTGCTCCGCAAGCTGGCGCTGCAGGCTGCTGTTCCGGCCTTGCAATTCCTCCGCTTGCTTGAGCGCGGCGACCATGTCTTCCTCCAACTGCTCGATGGTCCGCTCAAGCTGTCCGATCCGATCCGTCTTCACGATCAACTCCTGCTGGCGCTGCTTAAGCTCTGCCACATGCTTGCCGGCCAGCTCGCGAGCCGTCTGCTCTTTCTTGGATAGATCAGCCATTTCAGCCTGCAGTTTGCGTACCGAGACATGTGCCTGTTCAAGCAGCTTCTGCATCCTTCTCTGCTCTTCCTCCGCTTTGGAGGAAGCCTGCTGCATCCGTTTCAGCTCAGTATTCTTCTCATTTATCTCACCTTGAAGAGATTGGAGTCTGCTAGCAGACTTTTCCTCTGCGGCCGCTGCCTCCTTCAAGCGGTCTTCAAGCTCCTGACGGGCAGCTTCGGCTTGCTTCATCTGTTCTGAGGTACCTTGCAGTTCCTCGGTGAGTAGCTGTTCACTTAACTCAAGCTCGTCCAAACGGTTTCGGAACTGCTTGAGCTCTTCCTCGTACTCTTGCCGAATCTCTTCTTGAAGGGTCTCAGCCTGTTGGCGCAAGGCCTGTTCTTCTTTTAATGAAGTGAGGATCTGTCCTTTCTCATCCTCCAAGCGCTTGCGAAGGGCCGCCAGCTCGGATTGCCAGGCTGCTCTTGCCTTTTGCTGTTCTTCGTTCAGGCTGAATTGCAGCTGCTCCTTCTCCGATTGCAGTCTTGATTTATATTCCTTCTCTGCAGCGGCCAGCTTGGTCTCGACCTGTCTGGCGGCTGTCTGTGTCCGCTCCTTCTCTTTAAGCAGCTCGGCCTCTTTCTTCATCTGTTGCTCCAGCCTGCTCTTCAGTTCAGCCTTTTCCCGTGCCGCATTCTGTTCGGCTTCCGCCAGCCTCGCCAACGCCTGTTCCTTCTCCTGTACGATACGGTCGCCTGCTTCCAGCAGTACGGCATTCTTCTGCTGCTGCTCCCCGAGGAGGGTTTGCAGCTTTGCCAGGTCTTCCCGCAATTCAGAACGTTCCTCGACGATTCGGTTCATTTTCCTCTCGATTTCCTGGGATTTAACTGCTTCTTCCGCCATGTGAACTGCAGCGAGTACCGCAATGCGCGGAATATCCAGATGAGCGTGAGCCTGCGCTATCGTATGCATTCTATCATTTACATAGCTTGCAACCTGCTTCATATATTCTGTACTGCTTCCAACAAGCTTATAGGAATTTCCGTATATTTCAACGGTAACGCGTGTGCGATCCGGTGTAGTCACAATTATGCCCTCCTCCAGTTCTGTGTGTTGATTCTGGGATGTCTGTTGTTCGTTTTCAACTCCCGTTCGGACTGGGAATTCTGTTCATTATCTATTTTGCAACTTATTTCATCATCAATCAAGTGAAGCGAGCGAACGGCGCTAGCGAAGAGAAAAAAAGCCACACCGAACCTCTTCACCTTAGATTCGATGTGGCTTGACTTATCTCCTGCTACTTTCTTAATTCAGCGCCAAAAGTTTGTTCCAGTGCCTCAACGATCCGGCTGTGCGTGCCGTTAATTTCTTCATCGGTCAATGTACGTTCACGGTGACGGTACAGCAGCGCAATGGCAATGCTTTTCTTGCCTTCTCCAAGCTTGCTGCCTGTGAAGACATCGAACACCCGAGCTTGAGTCAGCAGCTCGCCGCCGTTTTCGCGAATCACACGCAGCAGCTCGCCTGCTTCCACCGTTTCGTTGACAACTACCGCAATATCACGTTCGACGGAAGGGAAGCGGGTCAACTCCTGATAACGGATGGCGCCATTTTGGTGACGGATTACCGGCTCTAGAGCAATTTCCGCTACATACGTGTCCTGTAGGTCGTATTGCTGCTGCAGCTCAGGGTGAACCTGGCCCACCGTGCCGATCAGTTCCGCTCGCCCTTCGATCTCCAGATATACGGAAGCGGAACGCCCCGGATGGTATCCTGCCGGACTATCAGCGGTATAACGTACCTTACCTGCCAGACCCACATAGTCCAACAGCGTTTCAAGAGCACCCTTGATGTCAAAGAAATCGACAGCCTCCGCCTTAATGTTCCATTGCTGGCTGCGGCGCTTGCCTGTCAGAAGCAAACTGAGCACAAGAATCTCCTGCGGCTGCTTAGTCAACGTCTTCTCACCGCTGAAGAACACACTGCCAATTTCAAACAGGGCCAGATCTTCCTGCTTGCGGTTCATGTTGTATACGGCGGCATCCAGCAGTTGGGGAATGATGCTGGTACGCAGCATGCTCCGATCTTCACTCATTGGCATAGCCAAAGCTACCGGGTGACTGCCTTCTGTAAGAGCAGGATACAGTCCCGTACGATCCGGATGAATAAAGGAATAGCTGATGATCTCCTGCCATCCGCCATGAACAAGCAGGCCGCGCAGAGAACGGCGCAGAGCTTGTGCAGGAGTCAGCGCACCAGGCGTTGTAGGGCCCTCGATAGCTGTGGTCGGAATATTATCGTACCCATAGAGGCGGGCAACCTCTTCGAACAAGTCCACATCCAGCGTAATATCACCGCGCCGTGTCGGAACCTCCACTTCCAGCTGGCCATGCTCAAGGTCCCCGCAAGAAAAATGAAGCCGACTGAAGATCGTCTTCACTTCCAGCATAGATAGGTCAGTCCCCAGGTAACGATTCAGCTTCTCCAGCGACAAGGTAATGATCCGTGGAGCGATATTCGCTTCATTATACTGGACAATGCCCTGCTGTACCGCTCCGCCTGCGTAGCGCTGGATCAGCGCTGCCGCACGGTTGAGCGCAGGGATGACTGCAGCCGGATCAACTTCTTTTTCAAAACGGAGGCTTGCTTCGGAACGCAGCCCTAGTTGACGGGATGTCTTACGCACGCTTCCGCCGTCAAATTTCGCCGACTCCAGCACAATATCGACCGTGTCCGCAGTAACCTCCGAGTTGGCTCCGCCCATGACACCCGCCAAGGCCAACGGTTTCTCTCCGTCAGTAATCAGCAGCATATGAGGCTCAAGCTTGCGTTCCTGATCGTCCAGCGTTACAAGCGTTTCGCCTGCACGCGCCAGACGCACGTCAATCCGTCCGCTCAGCTTGGCCGCATCAAAAGCATGCAAAGGTTGTCCGTATTCCAGCATCACGTAGTTGGTGATGTCGACAATGTTATTGATCGGGCGGATGCCGGCTGCCATCAAGCGGTTTTGCATCCACAACGGGGAGGCTCCGATCGTTACTCCGGTGATTACGCGAGCCGCATAGTGGCTGCACAGCTCGGATGCCGCCACGGATACTGAAAGATGTCCCGCTGCGGATTCAGCCGTTTCAATCAGGTCCTGCTCCGGATCGGGAACCTTGATGTCTCTTCCGAGAATCGCGCTCACTTCATAAGCAGCTCCCAGCATACTGAGGCAGTCCGAGCGGTTCGGAGTCAAGTCGAATTCCAGAACCTTATCGTCCAGGCCAAGCAGCTTTTCGATCGGAGTGCCCAGCTCGGCGTCTGCCGGAAGAACAAGGATACCTTCCTGCTGCTCTTTCGGCAGCAGCTTGTCGTTCATGCCCAGCTCCTTGGCGGAGCAGATCATGCCCTGGGACTCGACGCCGCGCAGCTTGGCTTTTTTAATTTGGAAATCGCCGGGCAGCTTGGCCCCAATCATCGCTACCGGCACCTTCTGGCCCACATCCACATTTTTAGCGCCACATACGATTTGCAAATCCTCGCCTTGCCCTACATCGACGACACAGACGTTCAGCTTATCCGCATCCGGGTGCTTCTCCTTGCTTTTAACGTAACCTACAACAACTCCCGAGACACCCTTGTTCCGGTTCTCCACCACATCGATTTCAATACCCGCCCGGGTAATGCGCTCAGCCAGCTCCTCAGCAGTCACCTGCTCAAGCGATATATAGTCAGACAGCCATTCGGTTGATACTTTCATCTACGCTCACTTCCTTTTATCCGAGTATTAATTCCGTGCGAACTGCTTCAGGAACGCCATATCGCTATTATAGAAATGGCGGATATCGTCAATGCCGTATTTCAGAATCGCGATTCGCTCCACGCCCATGCCAAACGCAAACCCGCTGTATTTCTCCGGATCGTATCCTCCCATTTCCAAAACCTTCGGATGCACCATACCGCAGCCCAAAATTTCAAGCCAGCCTGTCTGCTTGCACATCCGGCAGCCGCTGCCGCCGCACTGCACACAGGTCACATCCATTTCAGCGCTTGGCTCAGTGAACGGGAAGAAGCTCGGACGCAGGCGAATCTGTGTCTGACTGCCGAACATCTCCCGGGAGAATTGAAGCAGCGTCCCTTTAAGATCACTCATACGGATATTTTCGCCAATAACGATACCTTCAATCTGGTGGAACTGAAAGGAATGGGTAGCATCATCATCATCACGACGGTACACCTTGCCCGGGCAAATGACCTTGAGCGGGGCTTCTCCGCGCATGGACTGCATCGTCCGCACCTGCACCGGTGAAGTATGCGTACGCATCAGCAGCTCCTCAGTGATATAAAAGGAATCCTGCATATCGCGGGCCGGATGGTTTTTCGGCAAATTCAGCGCTTCAAAGTTAAAATAATCGGTCTCAACCTCCGGTCCTTCCGCCACACGGTAGCCCATGCCCAAAAAGATATCTTCAATTTCAGCGATCACCTTGTTCAATGGATGAACGCCGCCCTGCGGCATGTTACGGCCCGGCAGTGTGACATCCACTCGTTCCGCGCGCAGTCTTTGCTCTGTCTCGGCACGCTGGAAAGCCTGCTGCTTGGATTCAATAATCTCTTCAATCGCGCCGCGCACATCATTGGCCACCTGGCCAATGATTGGACGCTCTTCCGCACTCAACCCGCCCATGCCGCGCAAAACTTCGGTCAGCGCTCCCTTCTTGCCTAAGTACTTGACACGCAGGTCGTTCAATGTCTGGGGATCGGATACCTGCTCCAACTGAGCCAGGGCCTCAACCTTCAATGCTTCCAGTTTTTCCTTCATCATTCCTGATGCCTCCTTTGTGTAATCACCCGGTAGCTTCCGGTATGTACGCAACAAAAAAAGGCCTTCTCTCCCGTAAGGGACGAAAAGACCGTGGTACCACCCTTGTTAGACGATCGGGAAATCCAATACGGATTCCAATTCCAGCATTTCATCAATCGTCTCGCTCAACACGCTGTAACGGTCGTGAACCGGTACCCCCTACTGTCCTGCCGCGCAGTATATACGGTCAAGGTTCAAGGGACTGCTCCAGAGTGAACTTCAACAGGTCTGTGTCTGCAGAAACGCTCTCAATCCACGGCGTTTCCTCCCTGTGCACCAGGCACTGCCTACTCTCTCCATCAAGGCATTTTCATTTTCACGAGCTACAAAAAAACTGTGACCCATTCATTATAGGTCAAACTAACTGTGCTTGCAACCTGTATTAGCCCTTGTGGTTCAATTCATCCAGCCTGCTGCGGATCTTGCGAATTTCCGCCAACACAGACTTCTGATCAACAGCCTCACTGTCCGTTGTTCCCAACAGTTCAGTAAGCCGCCATTCAAGCCTCATCCGCTCTTCGCCGTCAGATCCTGCCGACACAACACCAGCAACACGCGATTCCTCCCGCTCCTTGATTCCACCTTCATACCATTCGTGCCCCCCTCCAGGCTGGAGCTCCAGCAAACGGTTGGCGGTTCTGCGAATCAGCTCCCGGTCATGCGAGACCAGGACAAGCGCTCCTTCATACTTCAAAAGCGCGTCTTCAAGCACCTCTCGCGTGCTGATATCCAGATAGTTGGTGGGCTCATCCAGAACGAGCAGGTCTGCCCCGCTGAAATAAAGACGCAGGAAGGCAGCTCTGCACTGCTCACCCATGCTTAGGTCTCCAATCTTTTTATATACAGACTCCCTGGAGAAGAGAAAGCAGCCCAGAAGGGTACGTGCTTCCGTCTGGGTCATGGAAGGCAGCTCAAGCAGACTGTCAAGCAGCGTCTGATGATAGGGCAGCTCCTCAAGCTCCTGTGAAAAGTACCCGATCTTCAACTGCGGATGTCTTAACACATCTCCCGCAATCGGCTCAATCTCACCAACCAGCAGCCGCAGGAGGGTGGTTTTGCCTGATCCGTTAGGACCCAGTACCGCGAGCCGGTCACCTCGGCCTAGACTCATGGTCAGGTCCTGAAAAATAACTGTATCGCCGAACCCGAAGTGAACCCTTTCCATCCGCAGCAGCGTCCTAGCTTGAAAGCCGGTATCTTCCAGCCTGATTTTCAGCCGCTGCTCTTCCCGCGGTTTTTCAACCCGGTCCTGCTCCAGACGCTCCAACTCCTTTTGCTTCGCATGATAACGGGAGATGTTTTTGTTGGCTTTCGCCTTGTAATAACTTTGCGTAATCTTGACCTCAACATCGGTGGCGGCACGATGAGCACGATGGAACCACTCCCTGTAGTTCCTTATGGAGGCTTCCAGAGCGGCCCTTGCCTGCTCCTGCTTGCGGTATTCGGTTTGCTGCTCCTTGATCTCTCTTTCCTTTTGCAGCCGATAATCACTGTAGTTTCCCTTATAGCACTTCATACCGCCTGACGACAGCTCATAAATGCCGGTTGCTATTCGATCCAGGAAGGTTCTGTCATGGGACACAAAAATCAGAGTCCCCCGATATTCCCTGATCCACTGCTCCAGCCATTCTAGACCGGCACTGTCCAGATGATTGGTCGGCTCATCGAGCACGAGTACCTGCGGTCTGCGAAGCATTAGCGACGCAATGCGCACCCGGGTCTTCTGGCCACCGCTCAGCTTGCTATAAGGCACAGACCAAGTATCAGCAGGCATACCCACCCGTTGCAGGACCGCTTCCGTTTCGGCCTCCCAGTTGTAGCCCTGAAGCGAGGCATACTCTTCCAAAAGCTCGCCGTACCTGGCGGCCTCCCGTTCCGTTTCGGCTCCTGTAAGACCTTCCAGCACTAGCTCTTGCTTACGCAGCGCCATTTTCAGCTCCCAGCACCGGCCGCTTTCCCTCTGTGCCACCTCGATAGCCGTCAAGCCGTCGGCTGAAACGTCGTGTTGCTTCATCCACCCCCATTCTTCAAGAGGCAGCGAGCGTTCAATCATGCCCGATGTGCAGACTTCTTCGCCAAGAAGCATGCGCAGCAGTGTAGTCTTTCCACATCCATTTCTTCCGTGAAGCGCAATTCGCTCACCTTTCACGATGTGAAACGTCACATTTTCAAATAGCGGCTGTCCGTTCCATTCTTTCTTTATATTTTTTACACTCAAAAGAGTTGTCATTAAGGCATCATCCTCCCTTGTCTCTTAAGCAGCCGCCCTGATTCCGATCACAGGAACGGCGAATAACCGCAGACGGACTGCGGCGCTTACTGCGTACAAAGAAAGGTTCTGCCAAGGGCTTGCCTGTAGAATGAGCAGCACAAAAAAGCCTAAATCTGCCCATCCTATCCCTTATGAGATATGGATTTCCGTCTATGGTAAAGCAACCATCTCATCCGCAAGTCAATTTTCAGCACACCTGTCCCTTTGCAGCCGCAGCGGCCGCCTGCCTATCACATGCAGTTGGACTGGAAAATCGATGTGCTTACTTCATCGGACGTGTGGTTACCTTCCTTTCGGCAAATTTACGCTTCGTCATTCAGTATAATATCCGAGCGATATAGAAAAAGCCCCTGAATTCACAAGGACTGGTCGCTCGAAGTCTAGATGGAGCGGGTGATGGGAATCGAACCCACGCTACCAGCTTGGAAGGCTGATATGAGGCTTATTCCTGACATGTCACCGCCGCCAAATTGACTGGTGAATACCTGTTTCTACTATAATATATGTGTCATTGTTATGCAAACAAAATGATGTTTTTGAAATATGTTTGCCCCATAATTGCCCCATGCGCCACTTAAAATCCCAAACGCTTGGGATTTTGAAACAATCACTTTACAATGCGCATTGATGCGTGTTATAATATATTCAGGAGGTGAGGAATAGGAATGAAGGGTTACTCTTCGCGTGAAGTGAAACGGATACTGGAAGCTAACGGATGGTTCGTGGTACATGTCGTTGGCGATCACTTCCAATTTAAGCACCCTACGATTAAGGGGAAGGTTACATTAACCCACCCCGTTAAGGATGTAGCAATACACATCATGAAGGATATCGAAAAGAAGACAGGGCTGAAATTCTAGCCCTCCTTCTTAGAACATAAATGATAATTAGATACTGAAGAAAGGATGGTTATCAAGATGAAGAAAAGCTACACCTACCCTGCAATACTGAACTTTTCAGGCGAACATATCGAGATTTCATTTCCTGATCTGGAGGAAGCCCTGTCGCAAGCCGAGACCGTTGAAGAAGCGCTCAGACGGGCCAATGAAGTGTTGAAGCTCACAATTGAAAGCCGATTAGAGGATAAAGAGGAAATCCCTCCAGCTACACCTTTGAATGAGTTAGAGCTTACTACTGGACAACGCACGATTGTAGCCACGGTCAATCTGGATGAAAAGATCAGGTACGTCAGTAAAAATCTAACGATTCCGGAAGACCTAAACGAAGCTGCAATAGATGCAGGGCTTAATTTTTCCCAGGTCCTACAACGCGCGCTCCGGGAAGAACTAAGCAGCAAGGAATAATATAACTACAAAAAAGGGGCTCTGCCAGCTATATGCCGGTAGAGCCCCTTTTTACCAATGCTTTCGGATTTGACCTCAGTATATTCTATTTTGATTTATCCGTCAATGAGGCCGTTTTGTTCTGGTTATCCCATCCAACCTGCAGGTCTAAAGCATCGCCGACTGCCCGCAGCGGCACAAATACCGTCCCGCCGATCAGCACGCCGTCCTCAATCTTCTTGCCATTTACCGTAACTGCTGCTTTGTCCATCCTTTCTTCAACCCCTTCCCCTATCCGCTTCATAACCGTCCGAATCTGCGCCTGGCTTGGTCGTTTTCCAGCCCGGTATTGGGCCGTGGACAGCCCAAAGGTCATTTGGAAATGTGGTAGATCCCTAAAACTTGTCCAATCGCCTCCCCACTCAAAACCCAGGGCCTTACCAATAGAGACAACCTGCATCCAGTCCGCTTTACGATCGGCATTCCCATCCCTCGACGTGTCCCAACTCACCGAGCGACCATCCGGCAGCAACAACGCAAAGTCCACGGCCACGCCGAAATTGTGAAATGAGTAGCCTCCACTAGCGTTTGTGACAACCTGTCCCGGCTTGCTCCGACCCTGAGCATAAAGCTCATTTTGCTCTGCTACGGTGCGTAAGCCCTGCGTGATGACGATAGGTATTCCGGTAGCAAAAGAGCGCTGGATAAGCCGCTCTGTGGCTGTGCGGACAACAGGCAACAAACCCTCAAGCTTTTTTGCCGACTTGGACATTACATATTCGAGTGTCAATGTCATTGCTTATCAGCTCCTCTCTCTACATCACCGCCTTTGCCCTTGAGAACTTCCACCGCCTGGCGGATTACCGGAGGGATTGGCGCCCCCAGCTTGCCGCCGTTTTCAACAATGGACAGAAGCTCGTTCGCGATATAAAAAAACGCGATCGTATCGCGGAACAAATGAGAATCCCCGAGCACACCGTCAACCAAATGGCCGATGGCCACCATAGCGAAGATAAACACTTTTCGAGCGATACCGATCAGACCAATTTTACTTTTGAGCTGACCTAAAATAAAAGCAGCCCAAATACCGGTTAGGTAATCAATAGCGACTAGAAACAACAACGTCCCAAGGATGCCAGACCACCCGCCGAAAAGGTATGACGCCACCCCGCTTGCTGCAACCATAATCCATTTACCTACTAAACTCCAATTATCCATTCCATTTCCCCCATTCTTTTTTTAAAAAGCAAATAAGCCTCCGGGAATCCCGCAGGCACAGTCTATTTAAATTCAATTAAGCAACTACATAAGCAATCACCTCCGTACCGGACTATAAAACTTTTGCCGTAATATGCCGTAATAATGGTATAATCTATGATAAAAAGGAGCTGCACTCCCTGTGAAAAAGATGGTTATTGGTTTAGTTACTGGTATGCTGATTGGATCGGCCACTGTTACCGCCGCAGCTACTACACCAACAGTACAAGCAACGTTGAGCAAATTCAGTTTTAGTGTTGATGGAGAGTCGAAGAATCTTAAGTCTGACCCTTTGGTGTACAAAGGCACTACATACCTGCCTGTCCGTGAGGTTGCTGAAATAACCGGCTATGACCTCACGTTTGATTCCAAAGCGAAATCCATTGAATTAGAATCCAAATCCGAAGGAGACGTGACCGTGAGCGACAATACAAGCCCTGCAGCATCAACTGATTCATTGACATGGATCACCGCTAGGGACGCAAAAAAGCAATATGACATCTCTATTGTTATGAGTGATACAACAACCGTAAGTCATGACGGCAAAGAAATCAGTTTCCCGTTGTCTATGCGCGATACTTCCGATAAAGGAGGAAAGATATACAAGAGCACAGACAACAGCTCTAGCCTAAAAATACAGGACGGGGCCATCTATTTAGGAAGTGATACCCTGCAAGCTCTAGGAATAGCTAATTAATAATTACCGCCACCCCTCGACTGGACAAAAAGCTGTGTAACGACATTAGCCACGATACGCCCCAAACTATTTGGGGCTATTTTTATTTCATGCCAGTTTCCCCGTGTGATTTTCCCCTCTCCGTCTTTTGCGAGATACGGGATTATGTTAATGTCATTTCCACTCGTACCACTCACAGGAACCTGATTTCCATCAACGGTTATCGTTACCACTGTAGGGCTCGGCCCCTCGTAAATACCGTATTCAATCTGATGTGTGTGAGGCGGAATGGTAATACTGTGTGTATGGTCCATATCATGTGTATGGTTTGGAAGTGTGAGCTCGTGCTTGTGTTTCGGTATATCAACTTTATGGTTATGGCCTGGTATCGTAACGGTGTGATTATGCGCCGGAATTGTAACATTGTGCCTATGGTCGGAAGTAAGAGCGTGCGAATGATTTCCCGATTCAGAAAAAGTAACTGTTTCGCCAGAGGTAGTCACCAAATTAGTCCCGTCTGGTATACCATGATTATGCTTCCCCTCGACACTCACAGCTTCTGGAACATCGAGCACATACTGATCCCAATCATCAGAAGTTGCCGATGATTCTATAACAGCTTGTTTCGTCGACGTGGTTGGCGTCTGAGTATCTGTTGTTGAAGTGGTTTGCACAGAAGCACCGCCATCAGACGTTGTTGTTGACGTCCCTCCGCCAGCCGCTGTCGTTTGGGTGCTGCTTGGACCGGACGTCGTTTGTACACCCCCGCCACCCTCAATTGCCTTCGAATAAGCTCTGAATGGCTCTGTCTGAAAATTCAACATCACCTTATTAATCCGAGCTGTCTCCTCCGGTACGTAAAACTTAAGCACTGCCGGATGCTGTGGATCGCAGTTGTCTGCAAAATCCCGTGTATCCAGGTTAGTAGAGCCTTGAGCTGAAACCTGACTAATATACATACGGTCCCTTAGGTTTGCTATGCTACCAGCAATGTCTTGCACCTTGTTTGCAATCTCCAGCGTCACCGCACCCGGCTGCCCCAACACATCCCCTTTGCTCACCTTCATGACCCGCGCAACGATATCAACGCCCATTTCCTGATCGATGACCCGAACCATTGCACCACAGGCAAAGCGGTCAATAGGGTCATTGGTCAGTGCGTAGATTTCGGCGGCATCCACAGAATAGGACACCGCAGGCACTTTGGATTCCTGCAGCATGGCCTGGCAGACCGCAAGCAGTGTTTCCGGATACTCGTAGCGCCGATCGACAAAGATAGATGATACTATGCCATACTTGGCGATATACTCCGGCTCAGCGTCGATGTATGGCTGTCCACCGTTGATGTCGGCAAACGTCAGTTGATTGACACCCTCTCCGTACCCAAGTCCGTACAACCGCGTGACAACGTTTGACGGGTCAGATACCTTGCTGATACCCTGCAAATTGACACCATAGCGGATGTACGCCTGCTCCCGCGTAGAGGGCTGCACCAGATTAAGGGTCCATGGCGTCGTCGTCGTGTCCCAGGTCCACTGATACTCCTCAACAAAGGGCTGCGGGACGCTAAACAGTGCTCCCAGCAGGTTTACGTTTTCCCAGTTATATTCGAACTGGCGGCTAAACTGGACGGTGCCCAGCTTCCAGCGTTTAACCGTCTGTCTGTCAAGGATGTACTGCAGCACATCCCGAGTGTGAACGCCCAAATTGCCGATCGTATGGTATTGAAACAACACATCATCAAGCAGTGTAGCCAGGACATGCTCACATTGATATGCGACCGTCTCCCCGTCGCTCCCACGCTGGGCGGTATTCGGTAAAATCCTGAACAGCTCCAGGCGTTCGCCCCCGTCGAAGATCTCCACAAAGTAGAGCGGCTTGCATTCCGCGTTCTTTTCATCGTCGACCGGAAGCGAGAACTGCGCTGTCCACAAGGCGTTATATTCCTGTGAATAGCCTATGTCAAAGGCATTTTCCAGCAGCGCCACCTTGCGCATTTGTAGGTCATATACGGTTACATAAGACTTCGGCATGGTTCCTCCTTATACAAAACGATCAGACCACGTAATCCGGCACAACACCTGTCTGCCGGTCTCTGAATCGGTCCAGGTTAGTGTGTTATCGCCTAAATTCAGGTCAAAAAAATTGCCCTGCATCTCATACAGGACATTCTGACCGTTTTTGGTTATTTTCAGCTTGTTGGAATCTATAATGATGCGGTCGCCTGGCGCGAATCCGCCAACAAACTCTATAAAGTCGGTATGATATCGGTTGGCATTTGCCGCGATAACCCGGCCCTCCCCCGACATTTTAGCCCCCGTAAGAATATCCCGGATGAAATCCACCTGCATTCTCGCCTCACCGGACATCCCATCTGCCTCAAGAGTGTATTCCCGAGTGAAATCCGCCTGCATGCTTCCCTCACCCGAGAGGCTGGTTGCTGCGGTCATATCCAAGGCAAATTCCAGAAAGTATTCAAACGACGTTCCTTCGTCAATGACATTAAAGGACATTTGGTTAAATGCATTATTATAGTCGTCCGTATCGGTTTGTACTTTTCGGGAGTAAACTGTTCCCGAGCCGGAGAGATGGGCCGAGAAGTCCAAAACATTCCCCTCTTCGGCCCCGGTGTTAAATCCTAAGCTACTGTATCCTCCACCAAACATAGCGCCCTCCTTTTCCCAAGCGCTTGGGATTATTGCGCGAAGTCTACGCCTGTAATGGTTTTGTACTCATCAGGTGTAATCTCGCCGTATGGGTTAACATCCGTCTTAACGGCCCCCTTCAGACTATCTGCGTCAACCCAACCCCATACAAAAGCCATCTGCCAAAACATCATGCCTGCCCAGCTCCTTTCATATTGATGATCTCCAGTTTAGCCGCAGCCAGCTCCTGACCAAGTGCGCTAATGGTTGTCTGCTGCTGAATGCCCTGCAGCTTCATTTGAGCCAACTGCCGCCCGAGCAATTCCGTTTCTGACGGCTTGGCCGATCCCTTTACGATCAGTCCGCCGTCCGGGGCCGTCTCAATCTCCCGCTGCTCGATAACTGCACCTTCAGGCATAGGGTTGGTTACCCGGTCCTCATAAACAGCCTCTTTCGTGACATTGCCCTCTTCGTCTCGCTCTTCAGGTGAAACCAAAAAGGGTCGTATTTGCTCATCCCACGGACCGATATTGATTACCTGTCCATCTAATGCCACAACATCCTTTATCATCAAATCGCCCTCCATCCTGTGTTGCCTGATCCGGATTCCTTCACGTAAAGCGTTGACCCAGTGCCGCCGTCCCATCTCCGATACAAACTACCAACCGGCGCGGGCAGTGCACCCTCTGGACTACCGTTCCCCGAAAAGCTGTTTGCCTTTAAGCTCCGTAAAGATGTCCACGTTCCATCGGCATTTCGGAATAGGACGTCATCCCCTTGAAACCTTAGCACGGCCTGATCGGTGGAATCTGTAACACGTTGTAAGTCTATAGCAGTAGATTCCCAATTAGTGCCGACAGCAGTGCGCACTGCTTTTGTTATCAATTTGACAACGTTCCCGCCACCTACATAGATTGTCGATGCGCTTATATCTTGCGCAGAGTTAGCTGCTCCCGGTAGAGTTATCGGACTATTAACTGTGAAAGAGCCGTTAATCGTTCCGCCCGATGTGGTGAATACCTCGTTCCACCCACGCCATGAGCCACTACCGTTTTCTCTCCAAAAGCTTTTACCTGTACCGGCTCCGTCAATGTAAGTGAGTCTTTGAAAAGCAAGTGACCCAACACCAAACACAATTAATTCGACCCGTCTTGCCCCTGTGTTTTGAAAGGGCTCGTTTATTCTAGGTGATGGCCATACGCCCTGATAGTTCCCGGGCGTTGTCATGCTGTTCATGTCTACGTCCTGGGGGAGGTCTTGATATTTTTTAGGAAATGCGGCAGCAGCCAAGTCATTCGCAGCCTTTACCGCTGATGCACTGGCTACCTGAGTTGTACTTGTATTGTTTGTCGCTGTGCTGATAGGCAATTGAGCAGCAGGCACCTTTTTGTCCGTGCCTAGTGTAGCCACCCCGTTGGCAGCTCCTTTTTCTGAAGATGGGATGGCCGCATCTGCCACAGCAGCAGCATTTGCAAGTTCCGTCTCCAGTTCCTCTATGTTAGCCTTAAATGAATTGTGGTCGTAAGCCGTGAAATTACGCGCTACACGGGTCCCGGCGATCCAGGCGCGGGCAGTCCCCTCAAACCCACGCACACAACCCTTCAGCGTATTGCTGTCTATGGACGTATAGTTTATGGTCTCGGCAGCGTCCCCGTTGCCAATAACCGCAATACCCTCGCCCTGTAGCAACACGGAGGCATCAGTCACCGCAATATCCGTTTGTGTATCGGTGATCAGCTCTGTCAGCTCTGTTTTAGGAGAGTTGACCACCGCAGCATACATTTTTTCCAAGTCAATCACCCCTCATCAATCTTGATTTGCCCGGCTAAAAACCGAAGCGTGTCATTGGTTTGTACTGTGCGTGGTGTCGTCACTGCTCCGTGGTAAATCAGGTTGCCGCCTGTAACAGCGTCACGGATCCCGATGTGTGTGATCAACCCCCACTCAGCACCAGCAATCGGAAAAGACACATCTGCCGTGCTGGATACCGCCGCCCTGCGGTCCTGAAGCATTGGAGCCGAAAACGTCACAGCTCGGCGTGCATACCCTGCTCCGGTTACCTCCTGGCCCGTGTCTGCATCGGTTGGATCGCTGGTATACAGAGCAATATACACCTGAGACGGCGACGTAAAGGCGATACCACGCAGAGCCGCATTGATACAGGCTGTTTTCCAATAATTTGACTTACTCAACAATACATCCACCAAAGATAAAACCTCCTATTCTACTAAGTACTCATTTGCTATCCGGAACCGCCTGATCGTCGTTGTACCGGTATTGGTTAGAATAATCTCCGGCGCAGCTCGGATGTCACCTTCCGATCTCACTGAAATGACTTGAGGTGACTGCGTAATAATAAGCTCCTGGAGCTTCTGCGGCCCATATGCGAAAGGATCAAAGGCTGTCAGCGGCAGACTGAAATCTCCCATCCCAACCAGTCGCTCAATCGAAAGACTTCCGGAATATCGAACCTTATATGTCCGGTCCGGATGGTCTTCAAAGGACAAATCAAACGTTCTGGGCTTCCCATAGGAATCAATCAGCAGCCGCGCCAGGGTTTCCGCGCTGTACTGTAGTTCTGCAGGCGACTTGGCTATGAACCGACAGTTGAGAGAAAAGTTCTTCACATCCAAGTCAGCACCATAATCCCATGCGCCTACCCGGCCGGGAATGGTCAAAGTCCTGTCCCGCGTTCCGGATAGGATCGGACGCTCGGTCCCGCGCATGACTAATAGGCCAATGGAAATCGGCCGGATTCCTGCTATTTTATATACCGTCAATTAAACATACCCCCTCGCAGCTCCCACACCACGGGCAGCAGTATCCGCATTAACTTTAATGGCCTTGGAAACCTCTTTAACAATGGCCTGAATATCGGCGTCCTGGCGTACTACAAAAGTAGCTCCAGACATCATACCTTCAAAACTAAAGGTGTTTTCCGTTTTGGCACCTCCGCCCGCCTGGCCGTCGCCACTGGTCAACGTTCCACCTGTCACTTCACCGTTGATTTGCTGCATGGCCGCGCTCACCTGCCGGGTACTGTCCGTGATTCCCTCCGCCATGCCGAGACCGATCATTTTGCCGACCTCATCTCTCATGACTCGTGAAGGAGAATGAATGTCCAGTGCATCCTTCATCCCATCAACAATGCCTGTAGCGAAGTCGGAGACTTTACTTTTCAACCACCCGGCCATGTTGCTCATGCCATCCCACAAGCCCCGAACGATATCCTTCCCGATCTCCAGCATTTTCTTCGGCAAATCTTTGAAGAACTCAATCACTGAAGTGATAAACTTCGGAATCTCGGTTTTTGCGGTACTGAGCAGGTTGAATGTCCATCCCTTAACCTTTTCTAAAGCTGAAGACAACTCTGCGGCGATTTTCCCTGGCAGTTGGGCGAAAAAATTAGTGATATTGCTGATCAGTTGCGGAACGGTGCTGGATATCCAGGAAGCAATGCTGCTCCCCCATGCAATAATGTTGTTGATGGCCGTCGTCAGAATCGTTTTCAGCTTGCCGGGCAACTCCTGGAAGAACGTCACAATGCTAGTGATAAGCTTAGGAACTTCAGTTATGATCCACTTAGCCGCATCCACATGCCACTTGACAAATGTCCCGAGCGCTTGTCCAAAGGCATAACCTAATTTCCCTGGAAGTTCGTTAAAAAAATTAATGATACCTGTAACGATCTTTGGGACTTCGGTCGTTACCCAGGAGACTGAATCCGTACCCCATTTTTTCATATTGCCGAACAGGTCGGTGAAGAACTTGCCCACCGTGGCCGGCAGATTCTTCAGGGTATCGACAATGATACTCCAAAGCTTGTCAACCCATTCTTTGAACTTCGGGTTGTTGTCGTACAGTAGCTTTAAGGATCCGGTAACCGGGCTTGTCAGCATCAACAGTAGCCCTTGCCAGTTGTTTTTTACCCAGTCAAATACTGCAATAAATGCGTTCTTGATAGCCTCCCAGGCGCTGATAAGAGCATTCCGGAATCCGTCATTCGTGTTCCAAAGCGTTATAATTCCGGCTACCAGCGCAGCCACTACCGTAACCACAAGACCTATCGGATTCGCAGCCATGACCACGTTCAGTGCGGCCTGCGCAATGGACAGGCCCACCGTAGCCTCACGCCAGAGCTTAAAGGCACTCACCAGCCCGGTAACCATCGAAACTACATTCCAAGCAAGCATTCCCGCTGTGATAGAAGCCGCAGCAGCTACAATACTGCCCGCATTGTTAATAATCCAACCAAGCCCGGTAATGATCGGGGAAAAGTCCATTCCCTGTACCGTTTGGATCAAGTTCGTAATCGCCGGGATAATCGTAGTCTGCACAGGCTCAGCCAGACCGGAGACAATTTGCCGTTTTAATCCTTCTAGGGCCGAACCGATATCGTTATACTGCACACTATTGAGTTGCTGCAGTGTATCCCGGGTCATATCAGCGTTGTCGTCAATGTCTCCGAGCGCTTTAATCGCCTCGGGCCCCAAGTCCTCCCACATCGTACCAAATAGTGCAACACCCGCCGTATTTCGGGCAATTGGGTCTTCTATGGCTCCGAGCCGCTCAACCACGTCGTCAAACGCAGCAGCAGCTCCTGGACCACCTGCCGCCAACGTCTCAAAGACTTTGGACGCATCCAGCCCCATAGATGTCAACGCGGCACGAGCTTCGTCTGTACCGTCTCGGGTGATGATACCGAATTCTTTGACAGCATCACCAACCGTCGCCATTTCAAACGCACCGGATGACGCTCCTTGGATCAGGGTATCCGTAAATTCGTTCGCATCCAGGCCTAACTGCGCGAAATGTGGGGCGAACTCATTCATAACATCGAGCAAGTCCCCGCTAGCGTTAGCACCCATCTGTGTACCCTGGGCAATCAAGGTATACGCCTCATCAGCAGAAATCCCGAAATTGTTCATCAAGTTGTTAACAGTTTTAATACTGTCAGCAACCTCGAAGCCAAAGACATCACGCATGAGTAAAGCGTTCTCGGTTGTACGCTTCAGCTCATCGCCCGTTAACTTCGTGACCTGGTTAATCACAGCCATCGAATTAGCAATGTCGTCTACACCATCTCCAAAATTGTTAGCGTAGATGGACTCTGCTATGTCCCGAAACTCTTCCATTTCTTCGGCGGTCGCGCCGGTCTGCGTCTGCAAATGGTTCATGGCCTTGTTCGACTCGTCCCCGAATTTCACCAGACTGGCTATAGCAGCCAAGGCCGCAGCACCAATGGCCGCAATGCCTGCCGCTGCCGCCATCGCTACATTGCCGCCCATTTCCTTCAGTTGGTCCGCAGCCTCATTGGTCGAATCAGCCAGTTCATCCGTGCTGTCGGTTGTATCATCCGAAGCATTTTGCAGGTCATCAAGAGCGCCGGTCACACTATTCAGCTCACGCAAATTCCGGTTAAGTGCTTCGGTCTCCCGGTTGATTTGCACCTGGAGAGTCTGTGCTGCCCTGCTGTTTTCACCTTGTTCGGCTGCTATACGCTGGTACTGCTCGGTCAGGTTGGCCACTTTTTGCTGTTGCAGATCCGTAATTTGATTCAAGGCGTTGATCCGCTGCTGTAGACCCTCTTCCGACTTCCCCCAGTCGTCCATTCCGGCCGCAGCAGCCCGGAATCCAGTGTCTATGACTTGAATTTGCCGGTTCAGGGCAGCAATCGATGCCTTGAATTCTGTCGTATCGAGACTGACACGCCCGCCAATATCATTTTCGTTTGCCAATTTATCACATCCTTACAACCAGCTTGGCGGCTTGGTCGCTCGATGATAGGTTTTTCCGTTAATCACCCGAACGTTCGGGTCATCCGATGGCTTAAAGTGAATAAAGGCCATTAAATTATTAATATCTGTCTCGTCGATGTCGTACAGGGACCAGCGTAGTTCTCTTACTACTCTCGTTTTCAAGCTCAAAATGATGCTTCTATAGGTTGCCGGGGAATCGTCTTTAGGTTGATCCCCCGGATTTAGTTTTTTCTGACGCCGCCCATCACGTTTTCACAGAGCTTTTGGAACACCTTCAGCAGTTCATCGTTCTCAACGCCTTCATTAAGTTCGTCATAGGTAAATTGACGCCCGAAAGCAGCGACAATAATAGCCCTCAAATCCCTATAAAACCCCCGCACATCAGCTATGCTGGGAGTTTCTTTCTGCAAACTCTCAGCCCGTTCAGCGATATCGAAAATGTTATCCATCATGCCTGTTTTCAAAGAACACGTTGTATACGTTTTCGTCTTTTTTCCATTGGCATCTGTAAAATTAATAAATACCGGTTTCATAGAAACTCCTCCTTGAAATGCGAAGAAAGACGGGTTTCCCCGTCTTCTCCGTTAATCAGATTTTATGTTGTAACTGGCCCGGCAGGCTCAGGCGGCGTTTGTACTTTATCAAACCAGCCCGTCGGGTCAAATTTTTCATCCGTTGTGTCTCCAAAGCGCCGTTTAAGCCCCTTCAATTTCCCTTTAACTGTGAACTTCTTCGTCGTGGCAACCCCAGTGTAAGTAAGCTGGTAGGTACGAATATCAACATCATTCGATTTCGTCGCCGCTTCTTCGGCACCGCCAGAGAAATTCCCTTTGAAATACCATGTGTACCGATGGTCTGATTTACCAATGCCTGCCCGGTAGCCGAGCGCACAATCAGGTGGGTTCGGAATACCATCATCAATGACCGTCCCCGTCGCCTCGTCATAATCCTTACCAAGGATTTCAGCGGCCAACGCTGCAGGCACCCCGGAAACAGTAATGGTCAGCGTGGTCACACCTTCCGTTACATAGTTGTTGCCAGGCTGGTTATCATAATAGGTCGGGGTGTTATTGACTTCCGCCTCTGCAGAAATTTCACCAGCAGGTGCCAAATATTTAGGAGTTTCTGCTGTATACTCTCCTTCGGTATCGGCCTTTATTTTGGCGAAATAGAGACTATCGACGCCGACAAACTCCCCATATTTTCTATCCATATAGTTATTCCTCCTTCAAATTCCCAAACGCTTGGGATTATGCTTGATCATAATATCGATAATCGCAGGTATAAGCATAATGACCTGTCGCCTGTGAGTAAGGCAGATCACGTCCACCGATACGCATAAAATCAGCAGGGAGCATAACGTCTCTGATCGCGGCCTCTGCTCCCTGCTTGATTGCTGGTTTCTTACTGTACAACGCTACCTGGATCCGGACTGTCCAAGCTGTGGGCAGGTTATCCGCGTGACTGACATCAGGCGTATCAATGACTTGGTAGGTGACAAAGGTCTCAGGCAGCACCTCTCCCTCAGCATAGGTCCCCTGCTCTCTCACGGGATACCCAAGCTGCAGCAGCGTGTCATAGATCAAAGCGTACATATTAGTCAAGCGGCATCCCCTCCCGCTTCAAAACATCGCGCTGAATCTTCTTGACCTTCGATTTATTCCGCTCAAAGGCGGTCCGGATACCAGGATCAGCGGGCTGATTGGGAGTCCCGTGTTCAACGAAGGTCGCATGCCAGGCTCCAGGTGATTTCTCATCATTGATCCCGACAGCAACAGTAATCTCATTACCGTTTTGAACCGGTTCAGCAAGGTCAACGCCTGCCAATGTAGTCCCTGTTAATTTATGTTTTTCCGCCCAGGCTTTAATGTCTTCCTGGATCGGTTTCGCACTCTCTACCAAGGCCGTTTTAACCGCATCATCCACATTTTTTCCTGCTGCAGCGATGTTCTGCAGATAATCTTCAAACCCTGACACATCCAGCGTAATAAAACGGGAATTGGTATAACGACGTCTTGCCATTAGGCATTCACCGCCCGTTTGACCTTGAGAAGAAGCCACATATGCCGCAGCTCAACATCCTCAACACTGACAATCTCGTAAAGTTGGTTAACATCGTCATTCAGTAGTAGCCTATCCTTTTGCGTTATGCCTGACCTATACCACATCACGACTTCAGCCGTATCTTCAACAACCAGCGTCCCGGATTGCGTGCTTTCTGTCCCGCCCTTCCCCTTCCAGCTACAAAATTCAAGCGGGTCGGCGGCGATATCTTGGTATGAAATTTCCGGAGCACCGTTAACCGTCTTCTCGATCCGTTTTTGGATGCGGACTTGTGTATTCATTTGCTGAATATCTGGACGCCACATCAGCTATCACCTACCAAACTTCTACCTGCTAATTGAGTAATCATGGTATAAAAAACAGGCGAGAATTTGATTTCGCCTGCGCTTAAATTCCATATATCCGTTACCCCTACCACAATTGCACCCACGGCCAGCGGATCATCAAGCATCTTTTCAGACACTCCGGCTCCGCGCATTATGGATTTCACCGCCAGCATCTTCTGTTCAATGACCCCATCCATAGCCGTCGTGGACGGCGACATACCCAATCCAATCCGGCAAGCCCGCAGCAGGTCTTCTTCAGGCATCTGCCACACCGCTGGCGGTAGGTTGGTCATCTTTAGGTTCAACTGTCTGCTGCTCTTCCTCCGACTGGGCAGATTGCTGCTGTTCCACTGTATCTGTCCCGATTTCTACATCGACCGAATTAGGAGCCAGCATCACCTTTACCCCCGTCCGCTCTTGCTCAGCCTGAAGCTTTCGTGCAAGGTCCTCATGCTGCTGCTCAGACAATGGGCGGTTTGCCCGCCAGATGACCACAGGAACCGTTGCTTGTACAGTTACGAGTTTTTCAGCATCACTTTTCTTTCTTGCCATTGAAAACACTCCTTTCGAGATTATGGGCGGTTTCCCGCCCGCTTCATAAAATCAAATTAGGTCGTGCTGCCTGCCTCGGCCTTCTTGATGATTACAACACCGTTAGGGTCGAGCAGTTTCCCGTCAGCAATCAAAATCGCTTTGTCTACCCACTGGTTCGTGTCATGATCCAGGTACCGGAACATCGTCAACTGCATGTTGCTGTTCACAGCATAGTTCGACAAATCACAGAAAATAGCAATCACATCATCCGACGCCGCCGTGTCATAGGGCTGGATCAAGTCATCCTCAACAAGAATAACTTCCTTGCCTGCAAAACGCTCCTGGATACCGTTCGTAATGCCGAAGTTTACGCGACCAATCGGTTGACCAGCATCATCAACCATACCATCGATATACGTTTCGAACGTACCAGACGCCATAAAAAAGACCGCTCCGGCCTTATAGGCAAGCGGCATTTTCGCAAATACTTTCTTCTTCCATGGTTGATATGCGCTGATCTCCGTCTCATCCATCGTAACAATTTGAGCAGCAGGAACACGGGTATCTTTCGTAATCCCAAGCGGTTGGCCTGAGCCGGTGCCGCTGACAACGGCTGATTCAAGTGATTTAATCATCGCCTCAACGATTAAATCGATGACAAGCGTCTCAAAGCCTTCAAGTGTAACCGTGTCTGCCAAAAGCGAAACGGCAACCTTGCATTCCAGTCCGTAATAAGAAAACGAAACTTTCTCTTTCGCCTGAACCTTTTGGCGATCAGAAGGAGTCGTTTCCGTGATCCAAGTTGCAACCGGCTTGACCGAAAGGATTGGAACATCCACGCCTCCTTTAATGTTCAGCTTGCGAACCCGGCCCCAAACCCGTCCGCGAACCTCCAGCTTCCGGATGATTTCATTCAGAATCGTCGTCGGAATAACGGCTGAAACATCCGCAGTCGTAGTCTGTGCATTCGCACGAAGTTCCGGCCTGATTTCGCCATGAACGGCAAACGCCATAAACGCTTGCCGATATTCAAGGCTTCCATACGGGTCAGTCGGCGTATCAGATCGCTGATTTGCCGGGTTCGTCATTCCATACGACGACATTACTTGCGCCAATTGCCCAGAAGCTCCAACAGGTGCGCCTGGAACTTGCTGGCTTCTCCCTTCTGCTGGCGGTGTCGCGCCTCCGGCAATCGGATCGTCCGGAAGGGTGTCGATTTGCTGGCGAAGCTCCATAATTTCCTTATCGATTTCTTCAATTTCCCCGATGATCGAACGGACTTCTTGCACGTCTTCGCTCTTATCGCCCCGATGCTTCAGGGTCGAACGCTTTTCTTCTTTCTGCTTCAACAGTTTTTTCAGCCATTCTTTCATAATGAATATCCTCCCTTAAATTACCTCAGTTTTAATTTAGCTTTCAGCAACTCCAGCTCGCTTTTAGGACTCACCAGTCCAGACCGCGCACTCTCCAGTGTCGCTTTCGCGCTCTCCAGCGCTTGAAGATCACGAGCTGCTTGTATGTCAGTCCCTGCATAAGCGGGGAATGATACCGCCGATACTTCATACACACGGGCAATATCCTTAATGCGCCTAATCGGAAGCTCTGTATCAAGCCCTTCCCAGAACACGCCGGAAGCTCGGACAGCAAATATAAACGACATTCCAGAAATATCGCCCCTGTTAATCGCACTATACAAGGCCCTTGCCTCCGAATTGTTTTCAGTGTCCAGACTTGCTCTTGTAAGCAAGCCAGCATCATCTATACTTAGCTGCAATGTTGAATTGGCATTGTTATTCCGGCTTCGCGCAAGCGGGATTTGCTGTAGGTTATGGTTTAAACTGAAAACCACGTCCCTGAAGTCTGTTTTATCAAATGCGCCGCGCTCGATGATTTCAATAAACCAACCACCTATGTTTGCCTCCTGCTCAAACACGGCAGCATGCCCCTGAATAATACCGTCTTCTCCATCTGCCCGAAGATCAGGAACGGCAAATGACCTACGTTCCCGTTCAGTTCCATCCGGCAGCTTCTTACTCATCCTCACTCACCGCCTTCGTTTTGTTTTGCATTTGATACTGATTGATCAGACGCACATCGATGTAATTCAGCGATTGCGTAATACGGTCACCGCCCGGAATCGGCGGATAGCCTAACAGCGCCAGCTTTTGATTGTCCGTTAACAATCCCTGTTCCCCCATCGTCTTGATCAAGTTCAGCTTGGATGTCGTCGAAAGGAAATTCATGTCCCGCTGATACCAGGCGATTTCGTTCCCTACATCCAGCTCTCGCTCGGTGAACAGCACCTTAGAATATTTCTGGCCAAAATAAATGACGAGCGGCTCCAGCGTCTTTTCATAAAACGCTTGGTACTGCTCGTCAGTAAATTCTCCGGTCAGGATCGGAAGCGATACCCCAAACCAGTTCAATACGCTTTGCTGCAAGAAGGCCATCGTATCCTTATCGATAAATTTCACGTCGCCTTTGACCTGTGTAAACTCCCCTTTAAGGTCCATCGGCAAAATGCCACTATCTCCAGATTCAACAAGTTTGGTAAAACGGTCGCGCTCAGCACGCTGCGTCGCATCATCCATGACGGTGTTAATTTTGAGTATGCCTTGAATCGCCGCATTGATCTTCGCGGCCCGCTCTAGCCCTTGACTAAGAGCATGATTCGTTTGCAACACCTTCAGCAGCGCGGCATTATCCGGCTGTCCAGCCTCACCGCCGCCCATCATTTCATTCACAGAAAACTTTTTCCGCAAATGGATTACGTCGGCGTACCGGAATGTGAAGTTAACGCCTGCCGGGAAATAGAATTGAATCATAAGCTCACCGGTCGGGTCCTGAAGAAAATCAACCCTCGACGGATTGATCGGATACAACGCTCGGTATGTTCTCCGCTCAACGCCAGAACTAAAATCCGAATCGAAGATTGGAATAACAAAAGCATTGTAATTCATCATCAACAGCCACAGCTTTTTTTCGATAAATTCACTTGTCGTCATAAGCGGATTCGGACCAAAGCGCAGCAGACGATTCAGGTTCCCATTCGGAATGGCTTGCTCATTCTCCCGCGTTCTTATGTGTCGCGGCTGAAGCTTGCTCATTTCCGTTGCAATCACATTGATGCAGTTTTGCACGATATCAGACGCATAGATGTTTGTCCCAAACTGGCTGAATATCGGCAAGCCGCCATTCATCATTTGAAACCATTTGGCCTCCCGTCGCCCTCCCGCCCAACGGCGAAGCACGTCCATCAGGATCATATCACCCCTCCTTTCCTAAGCAGCGCTCAGACGGACAAAATCGCTCCGGTTATCGATGTACACCCGATAGCAAATGATAAGCGTCACCGCGCCGTCAATCTTCTTGTCATCCTTGCCTTGTATCTTAACCGGCATTTGCTCCATCTTGGAGTTTACCTGGATGGATGTGTTCTCCAGGCACCACTTGTCCAAGCTGTCATTATTGTAATAAATCAAGTTGCTTCGCAAGTCCGCTTCTACGAGCTTCATCGGCTCCGACATTGGTGCCCAATCCTGCACGACACGAACCATATCAAAGCCCGCTTCCTCCATCTCCTTGACCCAATAGACGGCAGACCATTTATCATAGCCGATCTTCAGGAAGCGAATGCCGTACTCCTTGACCAGTTTGATGAACCAAGCCGTCACGAGGCGGAAATCATTTTCGTTGCCATCGCAAACGGTAATTCGATCATCCTTAATCCATTCCTTAAACCGCTCCAAATCCTCTTTGGGGAGCTGGGTCAATTTTGATTCAGGAATGAAATACTGTGAAACGGTGTATTTCTTGCCATCCTTCAGGAACAGTGCCCTCGCACAAGTGAGGTCACCGGACTTGGATAAGTCCACACCACCAATGGCGACACGGCCGCGCATCTCCTCCAAATCAAACGGCTGATCATTTGCGTTTGCGATTTCCTCAGCAAGCAGCCATGCTGCAGCATTATTGGATTTTATATTGAAGTCTTTAGACAACATAAAAACCCGCTCGGCTTTGTCACGCTGGGCCTTACGGATTTGATCTTTAATGTATTTCACCTTTTTAATGGTCCCAAGACTAGGATTGGATTTCTGCCATGTCCCGGGGTCCTGCCATATTTCCTGCTCACTGTCCTGGGTGTAAAACCAGGGTAACAATGTTGCATCCTCGATCTCTTTAGCCAGCACCTGGCGGGCATATTTAAGCTCCTGATCCAAGTAACCGTCATTCACAAATCCCTCGGTCGTAATATTGATGAACCAAGGCTCATCTTTTGTGGACTGAGACTGATCAATCGATTTGGCGATGACATTGGTTTTCATCTCATGTGATTCATCCAGAATCGCGCCGTCAATGTTCCGGCCTTCTTTGTTCCGGGTCTTGTCCGAGATTTTGAAAACCCTGCTCTTGTTCTTCAGGTTGAAAATTCCCCTTAGGTTCTTGTGGGTTCGTTTTCCTTTGGCATCGAACTGCTCCCGCATGTTATTGATCTCACCAAAGATTAGATCGGCCTGGCTATCATCATTGGAGGAGCAGACAATATCATTCCCTCCAGTCCCCACCATAAGCTCCGTGAGGCAAAGAGCAGCGCACAATGTAGATTTCCCATTCTTCCGCGCTATGAGCAGGATCGCCTTTTTGAAGCGGCGAAGCTTCGGCTTCTGGGGTTCCTCTTCGTAATACTCCCTGTATCCCTCATCTGACCACTTGAACGAATAAAAGACCTCAATAAAAGCCTTCTCCCAAAGCTCAAGGTGAAATGGCAGGCCGTAAAAAGGGCTTTTCGTATGTCGGCAAAAGTTTTCGATAAACGAAATCCGGAAATCAGCATCAGAAGTGTCGTAAATGTACGCCGGATTGTCCAGGTCATCAACAAGGTTGTTCAGTAGCTGCTTCAGTTCTTGGCCTGCAATGATTTCGCCTCTGTCTATTGCAGCTTTATACTGAAGAAGGTAATTACTCGTTCTGACGTTCACGCAGGAACTTGTCGAATTCGTCTTCATCTTCGATCACGTCCTTCATGAGCACACCGTTCAGTGTTTTAACAATTACAGCATAAGAATTGACATTCTTGAGATACTGTTTTGCCGCCTCTACTGTCCGCTGCAGCCTGGGATTGGAGGGATGAAATTCAACCATTCCCGTTATAGCCATGCGTGTGCGCAGCTCGAAATTCTCCGCTTTTAAGAAGGCGGCGTCCTCAATCAAGCCATCAACCAGATCTGCTTTTTCGGGGTCTATTTTTTTAAATATCTCACGAAGTTTCGCCAGTTCTTTATTGAGCACGTCATTTTTGTCCGGAATTTTAATCACCTCACCGAATTTCAATTTTTTTGGTTTGTGCAAAATTCGGGTCCCCTCTACGGTTACCCTAGCCCCCTCCCAGAAATTTGACCGGGGGGGCTACTAAAATAGCTATCCTTTATTCCTGATATTGTTCAAACCATTTATCAATGTAGGCACGCCACTCATCCTGCCTATGTCGCAGCGCTTCTTCACTCTGAAGCCTGGCAATGCATTGATCGTAAGCAGCAGCACAATAGATTAACTCGGCTCCTGTGTCTTTTGCCAGCCGTTCCCGTTTAAACTTCTCAGGATAGCCGCCGACAATCCACGCGTTGCCCCACTTGCCCAGCCTCGTCTTGATATTATCTATCAGGAAGTTCTGCACCCCTGCCACATTGGAGAACAGAGCATTAGGCTTGTCATACTCAGGCAGCCCCGACAATGCCACATATAAGCCGTCCATATTAACAATCAAGTCGCCACGGTGCATATGCTGCCGGACAAGCTCCATCTTGCCAGCCAACGGCGGACCGTATACCAAGTACACACTCTTCGTATGCTGGTATCCAAAGCGTTTATGCTCCTTGTTGTGGCAGTCATAGCAAATCAGTTCGACCAGCTCAGGGTTAAGACTCACGCTATGATCATTGACCAGTTCAGGCGTCAGCTCCACCTTGTGGTGCCCGATGATATCAATGGACCTAGCTATGATGTTCTCGCAGTGTGCGCAACGGTTGCCACGCTCTGCAATCAGAGACAGGCGGAAACGACGCCACTTGTCCGATGTGTAGAAATTCTGCAGTAATGCATGTCTTGCCATCACCACGCCTCCGATCTAAGCTTATTAACTTCAAGCTGCATCCGCTCCACCTTGAGTTTCAGTTCCCCGGTTGTCAGCTCATTACGGTCAAACTGATCAAGCATTGTCACGCAGCGCATCTTCCGACCCTGTACGGCCGTGATCGCATTGTGTATTTGCAGTATGCGCTCCAGCTTCTGCGGCTCTTTCGTCTTCTCTTCAACAATCTGCTTCTGCACAACCTTGACAGGTTTGAACTGTGGAACACCATCTACAAACCGAAGCGTCTCTGCCCCGCCTGCATCCGCGTCATCCTCTTCAAAGAACTGGTACTTCCGTTCAATACTAATCCGATCAAGCCCCGCCTCAATCTCATTCATGTTCTTCATCAACATAAACTCTCGATATTCCAGCAGCGCTATCTCATTAATGAGAATCTGTCGCGGATCGGTTTCCATCTGCATGAGCTTCAACTTGTGTTCAGCAGCAATCTGGCTCATCCACATGGATTCATACATACCATGCTTCCAGCCATTCTTGTTCCCTGGTGGAGCACCACCGCCTTTATTGCCAGCGGCATTCTGGTTTCCCAGTTGACCACCGCGCTTACGGCGTGGTCTTGCCTCCCATGCGTCCTCATGCTTCCACTTGCGCACTAAGGAAGCTGAAACTCCCAAGCGCTTGGCAATATCAACAAGCGGCATCACTCTCCCGCTTTTTTCCCACAAATTAAATGCCTTGTCGCGGTTTTCACTTCTACCCCTGCTCACCTCATCATCACCACCTCCGAACGGCATTCGTGTTTGCATAGTACACTTTTAACAGTTAATACCAAATGTAACTTTATCACACTAAAGAATATCCTCTGTTTTCTGCTAAATAATGGTTCTTGAGTGCACCACAACGGAATTCTGTTGCAGTCATTCACCCTCTCTGTTTTTCTGTTTCTTCATATATAGCACTCAGCAAGAAAAGGCGACTGCAACAAAACGATAATTATGGTGCGTAGAAATCAATGCATCCGCAAGGTTGCACGGTCTAACAGGTCCTGTGTGAGCCCAATATACCGTAAAGTTACCCGCATATCGCTGTGTCCGAAAGCATCCATTAGTAACGCTAGATTTCGCTCATCCTGGCGATATAGACGGTACCCCCACGTTTTACGAAGGGTATGGTTTCCGATCTCTTCCAGTCCGAATTGTCTTGCCGCTTCGGTCAAAAAACGATAGGCCGTTGATCGGTCTATTGGCTGGTTTTTAAGCTGGCTAATGGTCTTCCTTTGCCTACTGGCGAACAAATATTCATCATCGCTTTTACCTTCGATAAAGCTATCCAGTTCATCCCGAATGCTCGGATGAATGATAAATCTCTTGTTGTTCTTGTTCTTTTTTTCCATCTTGTTCACGTGGCTGCTTCTGACCTCTCCGACGATAATGGTTAGTAAATCGGATACCCTCAGGCCGCTGTAAATGCCAAGACAAAAGAACAAGTAATTCCGCATGCTCCGATTACGGAAGTAGTGTTTCATTCCTTCAACTATTCGATCATCACGGATCGGCTGAACGTACTTCATATCACCACCTCTTAGAAACGGGAGTTACTTTTGGCATTTGGGTAACATACACATTTGCTTGTCACCCGTCCAAGACCCCCAGATGCATCCACGACAAAGAACCGGCTGCAGCTTGGAGCTGGCCGGTACAGGCGGAGGACGCTTGACAGATTTTAATGCCATAGTGTTCTCCTTTCATATATTCGGGTATGGCTGGCTGCGGAATTGAACCGCACGAAGCACCTGTGCCAGCCGTAAACCCCGGACTTGCCGGGGAAAGCAGCTATTTAAGTCGTTTAACCAAATCGAGCAGATACTGCGGTACTGGACGCTTCTCCTTTTCCGTACCATCGCCATAGACAACCAATTGATCTCCGTCTACTACGGGATATCCGTTCTCATAAATAAAATCTACTTCCTCATATTTGCCGTCAGAACCAGTAAAGCTCTGTGCTGTATCCTCGTCAGCAACGACGTGCAGCACCTCCAAATTCGTGTTGTCCAAATACGCATAACCTTTCATATGAATCCCTCCAATTTGATTTAGCTATTAAATAGTTGTAAATAATAGCTTTCACCTATAGGTGGCATTCGCGGGACAAAAAAGCTGCTTTCAGCGACAAGGGTTCACTGTATCAAAAAAAGACTGCTTTCAAGCTCATGAGATATTTTTTTCTGTGCCCGGCTTATATACTCCGTTACGCTATCCTTACTGATATTTAGCATAGAAGCTATAGCACTGTGAGAGAAACATTCACCGTGTGCAAGGACATAGCACTCTCTTTCCCGTGGGCTTAGTACTGATAGGGCATCTTTGATTTGATACCGTTGATATTCGGATAAATTGGAAGGACTTCCGGCAGTACTCCGCTGAACGTATGCCTGCATTCGAACCGGGTCCATCAATTTTTCACGCTGGTATGCGGCCCGCCGCTCGATTCCCCTCCGATTCCCTGGCCTGCGTCCTGTATGTAGCCATTCAATAACATAATTACAGTCGGATATCATTTCCTCAATCATATCAATATCCCCGTCCCCTGGTTTCAACTGCTTCAATTTTCGCTTAAGATCCCGGACTGTACGCCGGTAGGATAACTTCAATTTCCGGAAGCTGAAATCTTCTTCATCTTGTTTCATAATATTCTCTCCCCTCTCCGTTCATCTGTAATTCGGAATCGGGGATCTGCTCGGACTGAGGCATGTTGTGAGTACGTTCATAATTGGCAAATTTGTTGTAATTCTTCATAAATACTAGTTCCACTGTTCCGACCGGGCCATTACGCTGTTTGGCGATAATGATTTCAATGATGTTCTTCTTTTCAGTCTCTTGATCGTAATAATCATCCCGGTGCAGGAAGGCTACAATGTCGGCATCCTGCTCAATGGCTCCGGATTCTCGCAAGTCTGATAGCATAGGCCGCTTGTCCTGGCGCTGTTCTACTGATCGATTGAGCTGAGATAGAGCAATCACCGGAACTTGAAGTTCCCTTGCAAGCTGCTTCAGCTTCCGGGATATATCGGATACCTCTTGCTGCCGGTTTTCGCGTCGGTCTCCAGAAATAAGCTGCAGGTAATCAATGACCACCATATCAAGACCGAACTTCTGTTTCAGTCTCCTGCATTTATTCATGATTTCTTGAACAGTCAACGCCGATGAATCATCTATATAAAGCTGCGCTTCAGACAGGCTGGAGATAGCCAAAGTTGCCTTGTCCCAATCTTCCGCTCGTAGGAACCCGGTACGGATGCGGTTCGCATCTACATGCTGCTCGGCGCTGATCATTCGTAGCGTCAATTGTTCTCCTGACATCTCCAGACTGAACAGAGCTACCCTTTTCCTTGCTCTAATGGAAGCATTCTGTGCAATATTCAGAGCAAATGCCGTTTTGCCGACGGAGGGCCTTGCAGCTACAATGATCAAATCACCCTCCTGGAAACCGGACGTCATCTTATCCAGATCAACATATCCTGAAGGAATACCAGTTACCTCATCCCCCGAACATGTGTAGCGGTTTTCCATGATATCGAAAGCTGCCATGGCTACTTCTCTCACAGGACGGAATTCATTCCCTCTTACTGCCTTGTCTGATAAATTGGTAGCAGCAGTCTGCACACTGGCCAGCGCCAACATGCCGGTATCTGATTTCCAGGCGTCTCGCAACTGCGCTTCCAGCGACAAGATTGTTTCACGATGCAAGTAACGATCCTTGACGATTTCAGCATAGTCGGTAATATTCGCGGCAGTAGGAACGCTTTTTGCCAGCTTGCCTAAGTAGGAAACGCCTCCGGCAAGTTCAATATGCTTTTTCTCTTGCAGCCTGGCGGTAACAGATACTAAATCAATGGGCTTCCCTTCGTCAGACAGATCTGTAAAGGCTCTATAGATTAGTTCATGTTGCATGCTGTAAAAATGGTCAGCCGACAGAATATCAGCGGCATACATATAAGCTTGAGCATCCAGCAAGATCGCACCAATAACAGCCTGTTCAGCCTGCAAATTGTTTGGCAGGTCAACGTTGTTGCTCAAGCAGCTCACGCACCTTTCTGCGCTGTTCTTCCGTAGGACCAACTGCATCTTCGCGCAGCGATTCACTTGTTTGCAACATGACGGCACCAGCCTTTTTCATGCCTTCGTGATAGCGTTCACTCTCTGTCACAACTGGCCGTTTAGCCAATGCCCCTGGATGTGGAGCATAGCGGTTATCTGGATCAGCAACGTACTTGATCAGGTTGCTATGAGCCAGGGAAAACGAAATATGTTTTAAGGCTTCATGCCAGCTCTGCAATTTGGACATATCCCCGGTAAAGGCCGGATAAAACTCAATGATCTTGTCAAACAGCTCCCCTACCTCTTCCAAAGTCATGATTCAGTCCCCCTTGCCATTTCCGCGAAACTGCGGACTTTCCCGACCTGCTTGCGGATAGGCTTTTGCTGTCGGTTATCAAATTCCCGATCTATCGCAACAGCCTGCTCCAGCTCGCGGACCCCGGATTTAAAATAGTCATCCAAAATCTTGGTAATAAGCTTGAAGTTGTAGCCTGCTGCTGCGTTTCCCGCACGTTCAATGGCTCGTATAACCACGGCTTCTGACATGCCGTCTTGATCGATGTAAGATGCCAATTGGCTACTCTGGAATGGATTGCAGTCAAATCCGAATACTCGGTTATGTGCCGCATAAAAGGACTCATATCCCTTTTCAACCTCCCCCGTGCCAGATGAAGAAGCAGAAGCAGATTTAAAATCTTTTATAATGGACGCGCTTTGTGGCGCAGGTTGTGATGTGGTTTGCGCTCGGATTGCGACGCGCTTTGTGGCGCTTAATACGCCGCTATCTCTGTTTGAATCAATTTGTGTCGTTTTTTGAGCCGCAACCTGAAATGGAATAATGCGATAGATTGCTGATTGCTGACCAGAACGGCTCTGAAAATCAATGCGCCCCACTTGTTGCAGCCGGTTCCTTGCTCGGTTAATCGCATCCTTTTTTAACCCTGTTTTGTTCGAAAGGGTCGATATAGCTACTGCAAACTCATCCGGCCATCCCGCCCGATTGCATGTGTGCATCAAAGCGTGCCAAAGTACAATCGCGGAATCAGTCAATGTGTTTGTTTCGAGCCAATCATAAAAGGAGCTTACTTCCTTGATGTATTCCATCTGTTCACCTACTTTGCTGCTTATATCCGTACACCCAAGCAAAACACCTTTTGTTTCGCCAATCATCTTCAATGATGTAGGCCAATCCCTTACGTACATTAAATCCTGGTTCGATTCTAAGCGTTCCGAATCGCGTGTTCATGCTTTGGTACTGAACAATTTCTGACTCCCTGGAAACGATCAACGCCAGCCGCTCAATTGGTGCCCCTGATTTAATCAGAGGCCCAAGAGCTGCTTCAACAAGTTCCTGGGCCTTGCGGGAAATATGGCTCATTAGCTTTACCTCCCAAACAATCTGTTCAAATATTTACAATTGGAGCAAGCTTCACTGGATACACGGTATAGCTGACTTCAATATGTCGTTCAAATTCAATCACGGAGCCGCAACCCGAGCACTCAATAGTGTCGTCATCTTTGCGCTCCCAGGCATCCTCATCCACAGAAGAGCAATATGGACATTTAAAGTCACCGAACTCCTCTGCCTCCGGATCATGATTAATGGAAATTTCAATGACGCAGAACACTTTATTAGCAGGGCTTTTAGCACGCCACTTATATGTTTTTTCGCCAATTTGCAGTATTGATTCGTAGTCCGGCTCCGATTCAACCTCTTTGACCAAAGGCATCTTGTCATATTCTTCATTCCAAAAATGATTATGATCGTATAGTCTGATTTGCCACATGCGAATCCCCTCCTTTCATTGAATTAAAACATTCTTGCTCTCCAGTATCTCTCGCCCCATCCATCCCTTTGTTCGGGGATGTCATTTGTAGCTTCAAGTGCATTGGGAGGATAAGGCGTCAACACACACACTGGGTCAAAATCAATAACATACTGGCCCTTGCGATTTACGCGATACGTCACAGGCCGATTATCATAACACCAAAGCATGTTTTCAAAAATCTGATGGACAACCACCCGCCTCCCTTCATCACTCCCGCCTTTCACCCGACAGACCATACCAGGCTCAAATTGTTCGAAGAAGAAAAAGAACATGTCATATCACAGCTTTGCCTTCATATCGTCACAGACCTTCGCAACACGTTCGGAAATGGCCTTTTTCTGTTCTTCATTCTCCAATTCTGCGATTGATCCAATCAGATTGTTGAAGTTGTTAAGCAGAGATTCAAAATTCACCTTTACCTTAATGGCCGCTGTATTGTTGTTCTTCCGAAGCTGCTCCTGCAGCTCTGCCACCTGTCTGGCTGATTCCTCCTCACGCTTCCGGGCCTGCTCAGCCATTTCCTTCTCTCGTTCCTTGATGGCCGCATCTACCTTGGCATTCAGCTCAGCTTCCTTCGCCTTCATCTCCTCTTCCAGAGAAACCAGACGCTGTTGAGATTCGGACAAAGCCTTTTCTGCCTTCCTCAGTTCAGCCTTGGTCTTAGCATCTGTTTTGGCCGGAGCCTTCTCAGATGCAGTCTGTGCAGCGGTCAAGTCGGCCTCTAATTTCTGCCTTTCTTCTAAAAGGTTCTGGTATTGTTTCCGTAACACTTCGCGCTGTTTCTGCTCTTCCTCGCGGGCCAACTCAGCAGCTTTCAAACGCTCCCGCTCCTCAGCAAGCTGCTTTTCAATCTCCTGCCGTTCCTTAATTGCCGCCTTCAACTCCCGCGTCGTCATTTCAGATGCATTATTTTCTTCAACAAACGATTCTCGTTGAGCTTCTGGCAGAGCTAATACTTCCACAGCCTGAGAGTATGACAAATTCATAAGCGTTTGAGAATTTGCGAATTCAGAAGCTATACGCATGAAGTTATTTGCAGTGGATTGACTATAATTCACATTATTTTTCAACCAATCTCCCCATTCTCCGTGGTTGACCAGTCCTTTAGCTTCGATTAGCTTGGTTCCAATATCTATCACGTTCTCCTTGAGCTTCTGATCTATACTTCGAATTTCCTCCGCAATAACATCAGGAGTCCGATTGGCAATAGTTGTTTCGGTTGCTGGCACTACAGTAACGGGTGGCTCTGCCTTTTTGGTGGATTTGCGAGTGGTCATACAGCAATACCTACCTTTTCATTAGATTTGGCAAGCTTAGTTTTCTTGAATTTCTCTATGAACTCTCTGACTTCGCTAGTAGGAGAACAATGCTTCAACCCTTGAACTTGCCTTATTTCATCATTCCGTACTTCAATGGTATAAAACGGCTTGTCAGGTTCCTGCTTCTTGCGGACAAGCAAAATAATAGTGTCCCCCTTGGCATATCTGTCCGCATATGTTCCAACACAAATGCTTAGTTCCTTGCCTTCATTGATTAATTCAAATGTTGACCGAGCTGGCCTAATGATCAGGTCAGCATCCTCAAATACATATCTGCTGAGTTGCTTTTGCCTGTTCTTGATTTTCCGGTCAGTCTCTTCGTTCTGCTTATGAGTAACCATTTTCATGGTTTTCTGGTGGGATGCGAAGAGATTTGAAGGGAAAATGATCCGTTCATTGAACAAATCAAACTCTAAGGTATTGCATTCAATCAGATAGTCTCGCCAGGCCGTCAAGATGTCCTTGTATGTCCGGTATTTTCGTTTCTCTGGACGATTAATCTGCTTTTTCATATAGTTAATGACCTTGCCGACATTCGTGTATTTCATGATGTATTTCATTTCGCTCATAACATCACCGGTACCCTTAAATGCTTCGATGATCTGAGCTAACGAAGGTCGGTTGCTGTCCTTACGGGATAATTGGTATAGCCTAAGTTGTATTGGATTGACTTGAGTGCCGTATTGGAGAACCTCTTTAATCTCCGACTTATTCAGCCGCAGGATGCTGTTAATGTTCTTTCCGGTCCAATTGATGCAGTTGAACGTCTTATGGTCGAACAGTTTTGCACCAACAAAATACTTGAATCCAAGCTTTGTTAGGTACTCCACAGTTGGATATTTGCTGTATAAGGCAAAGAATTTTACGTAGTCCCATTGAGGCTGGTCATGCTGATCCCAAGTGCTATATTGATAAGGCGTACCTTCAATGGCCTTTTTGATGCTTTCTTCAGAGCACTGATTGTTAGCATATTGCGATTTAAGCTCTAGAGAATGAACTGAAGCGCATTTTACATATCTGTCTTCCTTGTGCCACCAATAGTGCTCATACATTTCCGCATTACCAGGCTCAAATAGATAAAGTGCTGTAGTGTTATATTCAGTCTCTACCCTCGTGTAATCTCCTCTATAGTCCCGAAATACTCGGAAAGCACGTGCTATGATGGCATCAGGGTTCACCCGAGATTTTTCATAGTAGACGACAAAAGCATTATCCACCATATATTTGCGACTCGTCCCATGGTTCTTGACCTCGCAACGAGAACCACACTTTGGACAATCAGTCATTTCGTTATGTTTTAAAGGGGATGAAGTCATGAACCGCTCGTTACAATGCGTACAGTATCCGAACTGAATTCCTTTTACACGGCGGATAAAGATATAGCGACTGCCCTTCAAAACATGATTTGTGACATAATCACGAATGTTATTACCGATTACTTTCGGAAAATGCTTATAAAATCTGTGAAAAGCCTTGTCCTTTTGGCTCATGCTCGATCACCTCACAGTAAATCATCTAATGAAGCCTTCAGCACAGGAGCTGCAACAGCAGCCTTATCCTGTTGCATCGGCACTCCGAAATATTTCAGAACGATATCAAAGCCCTCTTGATCCGAAAGAACCCCGACACGATTGGACTGTTTTTTCCGGGCTTCCTCCTTCATCGCAGCCAGGCTTCCAGTGATCGTTTTGCCCTCCGTTAAAATGAAAGCAGCATGCTCCTGGTGCTGCCGTACATATCCCATCAAAAATGCCCCTACATGCTGAACATAGGCATCCTTGGAGTGCTTTCCTATCTCCTGCTGTAGCTTTTGCAACGCTTGCTGTAACATGTCCGTCCCTCCTATGATTTACCGGGAAGGTTTCCCCTCCCGGTATGTAGTCCTGGATAGATTAACCGATAATGACCACCTGGCCGGATTCAATCAATTCCGAAAGATGCTCGTCCAAATAAACCTTGATTCCAGCGATTGCACGCAACTTCCACTCGCCGCCGTCCGCTTCGAAAAGCGCAGCGGAAGGTCCATCCTTCATTCGAAACACAAACGCAGATTCCGGTTGCTCGATCTCGACAAATGTCCGGAACGGCTTGAGAAATACCGGATTCGGTAGCTTCACTTGCTCCACCGTAGCAACCCCAGCCTTCGCAGTAACCTGCTGGCTCGTCCCATCATCACCGAAATTGACAACCTTTTCGTCCTTGACATTGCCGACAATGGACAGCAGCGCGGCTCGTACATCTGTCGGCACAAAGCAGCTTTGAAGAAGGATATTGAAATTTTCGATGTCGTAAAAATACCCAAACCTAATCTCCGGTAGCAGAGCGTTTGCTTCGATCAGCGCATTACGCCGTAAATCACGGTTAAACCCGGTAACTACACTCACCTGAGTTGGTGATTGAATATGAACGATGACCGGAAACTTGTCGTCAAAATTGCTGGTGATATAGTCAACAACTCCAGTCAAGTTCCGCACCTGGATCGTATCGGTCATGGCTTCGCTTACGCGCTTCAAATCTGAGCTGGTGAAAACCTGGTCACCGATTTGGGTTGTCCGAATTTCTGCCAGGCTCAGAACTTTCTCGATTGCTTCTTTAATCATTTCAATTCCTCCGTTTATTAGATTTTCAAAGGACGATTACTTATACAAACCAACTACCTTGGCACTAGGGCTTGTCCCTGTGCCGTCAACAACATCCCCGGCATCATTCATAGCCATTTGGTTCCTGTCGTTGCTCAAATTCAGTTCCTTCATGACTGCTTTGCCTTCCTTGTCGAAATCAAAGACAAATTGCGTCGGAACGCCCTTGGCCGGAGCCAGCGACGACTTGACTTCGATTTCTGTGTTCCCGATTTGGCGCGCGTCGTTCGGTTTGATTTTGATTTGAACGGTCACGGTTCGAACGGCATCGGCCTTGGTATTAGGGTCCATGACATTCTCGGCAACCTTCTTTAATTCCCGGTTAATCCGCTCAGCCATAGCTCCCCCAGCCAGATTGTTAATGTCCACATTCATGCATATCACCTCCTCTCCCGTGGTGATTTCCGTTTAGGACGCTTAACAATCTCGGCAACATCCGTTTCAAGGGCATAATGGATCCCGACACCCGACTGTATACGCAGCCATGCCCGGGCAACTCCCCACACGTCCGTGACTTCTCCTGTAACCCCGGAGCTTGTCCGCACTATGTCCCCTTTAAGCACGATCATGTGAGCATCCCCTTATCAGAGCGTCAATATTGTGTTATAATAATGCCGTATAATTTTTTTCAAGCCTGCAATCTTCCGGCTCCTACCCCGGAGGATTGCTTTTTTATATCCACTTGTAAATCACTGATTTCCTTGTCAAGCCAATCATTGGCCGCGTCATGCGTCTGACCGCTGGCCCGGAAACGAATCAGCTCCTGCAGGTGTCTCCAGGCCCGCCAAAGTTGCAGCAAATCGCTTTTCATGCGCCCTACCCTGCAAAGCGCAACTGAATTGCCTTCAGAGCGATTGCCTTATTGTTGCTATCTAAATAATCCATGCCCGACAAATTGACGTTGTTCTTTTCGTTGAAAAGGTGTAATGCAAGATTCAGCATGAATTTTTCGCTTTCTGACCAAGGCTTAGAAATGCGTTTAAGCCCTACACTATCAATCGTGTACTCCTCAAAATCGATGTAAGTGCCAACGTAGCGCTGCAATTTTTCACATTCAGTGAAGATATACAACGCCCCCCGCCAGTAACGATCTGCCAATAAGTGTTGTGGTATCATGTTCCTTTCCCCTTCCTCAGAATTGATTATCGACAAATTATTCCAGTACGTTGTTGCCTCATTCGGGTATACTGTTGCTTTGTTCGAATACATAGTTCATTAGCCATATTGATTCATGAGCTTTTCTCGTTTTTCGTAATCACTTCTTGTTCCTGGGCCCACTTGTCTAAGGAAATTTGCCTAAAATAAATTTTTCCACGCTGCTTGTAATGCGGTATGTTCGTTGTCCGGAGCATCCGCCTCAAGGTGGACTGAGACACCTTGAGGTAGTTACATGCTTCAGCAAAATCAAAAATATTAGCGTATAACTGCTGTTGTATTGCTGGTTGAAGCTCCGATAAAATTTCTTGCAGCAGCTCATTTTTAATATCTGACCTGAGCGATGTAATAAGATCTGCAGTAGTCATTAACAACCTCCTTTCTCCCTAACTTACGCAATACGTAAGTTAGGGTTAAAAAAAATTAATCCAGCTCGTTCTGGTGGTATCTTTAATGATTCCACCAATTTTTGCATTACGGAAGCTGATGGCTGTATTTGGCCATTCAGGACCTGAGACAAGGTATTCCTACTTATGCCTGTTGAGCTCGACAACTGTATGATCGTAGAAATGCCATTGTCAATCATTGCTTTTCTTAAGGCTACCGTGTCAGTTCTATAGATAACCTTCAATTTGCTCACCTCCACCAAAACTTACGCCTCAAGTAAGTCCATAGTATCATCCTATCTGCCTCTCCGTCAATACTTAATGCGTAAGTTTTTTATCAAAATGCACAAGTTTTATTGCATAACTCGTAAGTAGGTGTTATTATACAATCAAGGAAGGTGAATTTTTAATGCCCGTTCTTAATGATCGAATAAAAGCCAGACGTATAGCCCTTAATCTTACTTTGCAAGATGTTGCTGATTTTTTAGGTGTGAAAGAAGCAACTGCTCAAAGATATGAGAGTGGAGAAATAAAAAATATCAAACACGAGATTGTCGCTAGTCTGGCTGAACTCTTTAAGTGTACACCCGCTTACCTTATGGGATGGAGTGATGAAATTTCAGAGCCTTCAAAACGATCGGCACTCTCATCCTCAGAGATGCAGTTACTAAAGAAATTTAATTCTCTCGATGAAAAGGGAAAGCATACAGTCAATACTGTATTGGATATGGAGTATAACCGGATACAGAAACCATATTTAGAAGTTGTGGCAGCTCATAACGAGGACTACTCTGAAGAACAAATTAAACTTATGCAAGAGGATCTGGACGATCTATGACGGGGATGGAGCAATGGAAAAATATGAACTACTACTTGACGAAGCAGCAAATTACGGATTAAACGTCATTGAGAAAGACTTTAGATCAGGTGCCAAGGGATTGATTAAGGGCAATAAAATCGGAATTAGAAAAGAACTGACTTTAGTCGAAAAAGGATGTACCTTGGCTGAAGAGGTCGCTCACTACCTAACAAGTGTCGGGAGTATCCTTGATCAATCCAATATTAACAACCGCAAGCAAGAGCTACGTGCCAGGCAGTGGGCCTATCAGTGTATGATCCCGATGGATCAGATCATAGAGGCCCACAAGGCACGCATTTCAGGGAGATATGCTTTAGCCGAATATCTTGGTGTAACTGAAAAGTTTCTCCAGGCGGCCATTGATCGATACACCAGTAAATATGGTATTTTTCTCAAAGTAGATGAACGATTCACGATACGTTTTGATCCACTTGGCGTAATAGAATATTTTCCAACTCACTGAATCTTTGCGCTTTCCAGTCGCAAGGCTGTTTACATATACCACAAAACAGAACATATGTTTGGAGTGATGAAAAAAATGGCTTGGAGAGAGCATCTGGGCGGCAATAAGTATAAACTAGTCGCCCGCGATCCGTCCAAGGCCTCCCGCCCGAAACGATCCACGGTCGTGGAGGTGCCGGCGGACATAGCTAAGTCAGTTAAGAAAACGGAAAACTGGCTTACGCTAGAGCTTGCAAAATGGGAAGAAAAAGTGGAGTCAGGCCATATTAAAAAAAAGGCTGAGAAAATCAGTTTTGCCGACTTCATCCCAGTGTGGAAAAAGGGTTATGCCAATGAAGAAATGGGGGATTACACAAGGAAAAATGTAATGTCAATCGTTAACAGTCGGCTCCTCAAAGAATTTGGTACAATGCGTCTGGATCAGATTCAAACGCTTCACCTTGTCACATACTTTGCTGAGCTTACTAAAAAAGATGGTACGCCGCTGGCTACTAATACGAAACTGAACATCTATAAAGCTTTGAAGTCCGTTTTCGATGCCGCACACGATTGGGGGGTTATCGCAGACAACCCTATTTTGGGAGTTAAACGCCCCTCACAATCAAAAAAAGAAAGGAAAAGCATTCGCTCCAGAAAGAAGGCTTATGATTGGAATGAGGTTGAGACGCTCCTAAAGGCCCTCAGAGCGCTTCCAACGCGCTGGAGGATATATTTTACCGGCTGCATGATTGGAGGCTTCAGAAGGGGCGAATTGTTGGCCGTAGAGTGGACAGACATTGATTATGAGCAAGGGGCTATCTGGATTGAAAAACAAATCACCTTTAAAGAGTCGGGGGAGAAAGTTGAAGGGGAAGTTAAAACTGATGAATCTGAGGGCTGGATACCGATGCCCCGCTGGTATATGGACCAACTGAAGGAATACGAGAGAATCTGGAAAAAGGAGAAATTGCGCTGCAAAAAGTGGCTGGGTGGCGACAAGCAGTATATATTCCACGGCGGGCGTGGCATTATGTACTATCCAACCACACCGACCGTTACATGGAGGAAGTTCTTAGCCAAGCAAGGGCTACCTCATATAAAACTCCATGCACTGCGTCATACTGCCGGAATGCTCTTGAGAGAGAGCGGAGCTGATCTCAAAACGATCCAGGAACGTCTGAGACACACCAAGCTCGACACTACAGCAAATGTCTACACTCACAAGAGTGATGTAATCAGTAGGGCTGCTGCTGACCAATTGGAGCGGTTAGACCCTCAGCAAATTCGGGCTGAAGATAAAACTTCAGATTTTGCCCCATGAACTGCCCCATGACCAAAAAGGAGACAACCCTTTGTCGAAAAATTTGCAAAGGAAAAACCCTTGTGGCGCAAGGGTTTTGGGTAAAACATATTGCAAAGCGGGTGATGGGAATCGAACCCACGCTACCAGCTTGGAAGGCTGGAGTTCTACCATTGAACTACACCCGCAAAATGAACTTAAACTGTTGAAGTTGCTTAGTCAGTATAACTGAACCACATACGAAATGCAATAGGTCAAATACCTAGTCCGGTGTTGTATGTTTTGAATACCCGCATCTAGTTCTTAAGTCTCCATAAAAAAAGCACATGATCCGCGGATCATGTGCTTCTTCTGCCCGGCAGAACTATTTTTTCTCAAAAGATACTTCAGGTGTAGTGAGCTTATCGTAAAAATCAACAGAATTATCTTTGTCATCCGTAGCACGCAGAGCCATCGCCGAACGTGGATGCTCGTCCAAAGTACCAGTGATCATATAAGGGATGATGTATCCCCATTCTTCCTTCTCACGGAGAGGAATCATCAGCTTCTCAAGCACCTCAAGCACCGGACGCAGTTTATATTGCGTATGCTTGAGATGGGTCACGAGAAGCTCTGTTGGACAGTTACCCGCTGCTCGTCCCATTCCATACACGGATGCATCCAGCAGCTCTACGCCCTGCTCGGAAGCGATCAGCGTGTTGGAGAAAGCCAGTTGAAGATTGTTGTGCGCGTGAATGCCAAGACGCTTGTTCGGTAAATGTTTTTTGAATTTCTCGGTCAGATGCAAAATGTCTTTATGGTCCAGACTTCCATAAGAATCCACAATGTAGACAATATCCACCACACTGTCTTTCATGAGCTCGAACGCTTCAAGCAGTTCATGCTCCATCACATTGGACAACGCCATAATATTGATGGTGGTTTCATATCCGCGCTCATGGAAGATATTAACCAGTTCAATCGCCTTATCTACATCCTTGATGTAGCAGGCAACTCGAATCAGGTCGAGCATGCTTTCACTGCGGGGAAGAATGTCATTCTCGTCTACACGGCCGATATCCACGAGGGCAGACAGCTTGGTATGTCCCTTCTGAGGGATAACCTTGCGCAGAAATTCATCATCCAAAAAGCGCCAAGGCCCCGCTTTGTCCGCGCCTTTCAGCAGCTTCGGAGAATTTTTATATCCGATCTCCATATAATCAACACCGGCATCATTCAATCCGGCGTACAATTGTTGAACAAATTCCACGCTGAAATCCCAGTTGTTAACCAAGCCGCCGTCACGGATGGTACAATCCACGATTTTACTATGATTCGTCTTCATCTGTCTGCTTCTCCTTCCACAAGACCAAGTCTATTTCCACTCATCATACTTGAACGGGTCCGCAAAAGTAAAGGTCAAATCAAAAAGGACCTCCCTCAGCTTGGTAGCTTTTTGGGAATGGTCCTGTCTTTCTTTCCACGCTATTGTACCAAAGGTAGAGATATCCGGAATTCGGTTCCTTCTCCCTGATTGCTGTTCACATGGATAAATCCACCGTGATTTTTAATAATTCTGTAGCTTACAGATAACCCCAAGCCTGTCCCACTCTCTTTGGTCGTAAAGAACGGATCGAACAACCTGGATAGCGTATGACGATCCATCCCTTGCCCGTTATCCGCGATCGAAATACCCGCATAATGTCCTTCTTTGGCCACAGCGATCTGAATGGTGCCCGGACGCACATCCTCGACGTTTTGAATGGCGTCCATCGCATTTTTGATAATATTCAGAATGACCTGTTTGATTTGTTTTACATCAATGGAAACCTGGAGGGGATCAGGGTTATCCACCAGTATAATTTCGCAGTCCTTCATCAAGGCTTCGCTCTCGGTCAGCAGGGCCACTTCCTTGAGCAAGTTAGAAACGGGAAGTACAGTTTTCTGAGGCGCCGAAGGCTTGGACGAATTCAGAAATTCATAAATAATATCATTCGCCCGGTCAATTTCCGAGAGGATGATCTTGGCATATTCATCCTTGCCAAGCTGCAGAAGGTGAGGCCTAAGCAGTTGAATAAAGCCCCGGATAGCCGTAAGGGGATTCCTGATCTCGTGAGCAATGGAAGCGGATATCCTCCCGAGCATGGCCAGCTTGTCATTCTGGTAAGCCGTCTGCTCAATATGCTTATAGTCCGTAACATCCTTGACACTGAACAAAATATCGCCATCCAGTTGATCACCGTAGGTTACCGTGATTAGCCAATGACGTCCGGATTCGTCAATCAGCTCGTGGTAGCGCTTACGGTGGAAGATGGTTTCGCGATAAATTCGGAGTATCTTCTTTCTTCTGAAACGGTTCAACTCAGGATGCTTTAAAATCTGAACAAGGCTGCACCCCGTCAGCGCTGCTCTGGAGACTTCAAGAAGCTTGGCCATCTGAACGTTAACGAATGTTACCACACCTTCGTGGTCAAAAAGCATAATACCGCTGTCTAGATGCTCCAAAACATTTTCATATTTGTTTTTGACTAATTGGGTGGATTGAAAGGCTGCGATCGAATGAACCATCGTTTCATGAAATCCGTTGATCATGCCGGGGTCCCCCTTGTACCGGTTGATAAACTGGCCGTTTCGGGCATGTGCAATGCTAAAGATAAATGAACCAACCACCTATTTCCAATTACCTCTTTTTTTATGATAGTCAACATTCCTATTTTCAGTCAATCGAAAATCCTGTCGAATGTATAAATTTTTTTGAGATATTTTTTTGCGCAATTACGAAAAAATGAAGCTCTCGCTTAGCGAAAGCTTCATCCTTTTGCCTCTTGCACAAATCACGGTCTAACTATAAGTTAGCTGTTGTTATGCTGAAGGCGTGAACGTCGTTGGCTCATTACTGCCAATCTTCTTTTCAACTCTCCTTGCCACTTTTCATCTTCGATCTGTTTGGCAACGGTAAGCAAATCCAGCGATATATCGATCTGCCGCTTTACAGTTTCAAGCGGGTCCTCACTTTCCCTGCTGACACAGTTCTCAAAGATGGTGTCCTCGTCTTCCATCACGTAATCCTGAAAATCAATTTCTGTTGCACCATCGCCATGTGCATACTCCGCAAGAATCTCGTACTCGTTCTCCACACGGTAATGAACTTCAATACGCTGGCACACCGGGCATACCAGCAAGGGCACGTTATGGACCTGCGTACGGTAATGCTTCAGCGTCCCCTTGGTTCCCACCATACTTGCTCCGCAGCAAAAACTCATCTGGCGCTCACCCTCCTCTGAACATAACCTGATTTACTTCGATCGTCCAAACATGTATCCGGTGCAGCAAAAGCGGCATTGTCACTCTTTCGGTATTTGCTTTTTCTAACTACCCTATTCGCTCTAAATGCTCATAATTCCTTCCGGCCTTCTTAAAACGTATAATTCTTATTTCAACGATTTGCCGCAAATTCAAACAGGATTAGACAGGACTGCATCAATTAGGCAAGCAAGCCCCCAACAGCCGATTTACACCGGTGATGGGGGCTTTGGAAAAATATTCAAATCATATTACAGATTATTATCGCCAGGTTTCCAGTTCATAGCACACAAACCGCCGGATTGCAGTGCTTGCAGCACACGCAGAGTTTCTTCAACGCTGCGGCCTACATCGTTGTGGTTAACAACCTGGTATTTCAGTTCACCTTCTGGATCAATGATGAACAGACCACGCAATGCAACACCTTCCTCTTCGATCAGTACGCCATAGTCACGCGCAACTTGTTTCGTAATATCGGAAGCGAGCGGAAAGTTCAGTTGCCCCAGACCGTTGCTGTCCTTCGGAGTATTGATCCAAGCCTTGTGGCTGTGTACGGAGTCAACACTTACACCCAGAATTTCCGTGTCCAGTTCTTTGAACTGGGCAAATGCTTCACTCAATGCTGTAATTTCAGTAGGGCATACGAAAGTGAAATCAAGCGGATAGAAGAAAAATACGAGCCATTTTCCACGGTAATCGGACAATTTAATATGACCAAATTCCTGTCCATCACCTGTAACAGTTTCCATTGTAAAATCTGGAGCCGGTTTGCCAACTAATCTTTCAGCCATTTCTGTAAATCCTCCTTTGAGCTATGTAAGAAAAACATGAGTGTTTTTCTTGATCATCTGAATAATTTCGCAAAACATTATTTTCATTGAAAATGTTATCATCCGACTTCAATAAAGTCAATATTATAGGAATTATTTTTTTATAATAACTATAAATAAGAGATAAATCGACATCTTTCTGACACATCATAGCCTGGCTCTCTCTGCTGGGATGCAGTTTTTTCCAGGCCGTGTAGGTCTGTCTTATTTCATTGCCGCTGCGATCAGATCGCCCATTTCCGAAGTTGACAACGCTTGGCTTTTGTCCACTGCGATATCGGCTGTACGGTGGCCCGCATCAAGCACCTCTGCCACGGCTTTTTCAATAGCATCCGCCGCTTTGTCATAACCGAACGTAAGGCGGAACATTAACGCTACCGACAAAATGGTTGCAATTGGGTTAGCCAGCCCTTGGCCTGCAATATCCGGTGCCGAGCCGTGAACCGGCTCGTATAAGCCGAAGCTTCCTTCTCCAAGAGACGCTGACGCCAGCATGCCGATAGAGCCGGTAAGCATAGCCGCTTCATCACTCAGAATATCGCCGAACATATTTTCCGTCACTATTACGTCAAAGCTTGAAGGACGGCGCAGCAACTGCATGGCGCAGTTATCCACCAGCACGTGCTCCAGTTCCACATCTGGATATTCCGGCGCAACCCGGTTCACGACCTCACGCCACAGACGGGAAGTCTCAAGGACGTTGGCTTTGTCCACCGAAGCCAGCTTTTTACGGCGTTTCTGTGCGATTTCAAATGCCTGACGAACAATGCGCTCCACTTCCTGCACATTATACACACAGGTATCAACCGCTTCCTGCCCGCCTTCGCCTTCACGTCTGAATTTTTCGCCAAAATAAATACCGCCCGTCAGCTCGCGCACTACCATCAGATCGGTTCCCTCAAGCACCTCAGGCTTCAAGGTTGACGCATCCTTCAAACAGTCAAAGATGACAGCCGGACGCAGGTTGGAGAACAGTCCCAGCTCCTTACGGATGCCGAGCAGCCCTGTTTCAGGACGCAGCTCCTTCGGATTGCTATCCCATTTTGGACCTCCTACGGCTCCAAGCAGCACGGCATCCGCCGACTTACAGACTTTCAGGGTATCCTCAGGAAGAGGTGTCCCTTTCTCATCAATTGCGATTCCTCCGAACAGGACGTGCTCTGTTTCAAAGGAATAACCGTAGAGCTCTTCCGTCCGTTTCAGAATTTTCTCAGCTTCCGCCACTACTTCCGGACCAATTCCGTCTCCGGCGATTACCGCGATTTTTTTCACTTCGGCCATTTTCCGTCACTCCTCTTATTCTTGAGCCGTTCAAGCCCATTGCTACTATCCTTTTTATCATATCTGACATAGATTTGACCAAGATATACAATCTATCAACTTAATAGGATATGCCTATAACCCGGTTGCACTTAACTTTTCTGTTCATACAAATAAGAGATCCCTGCAACCGATAGGTCTTGGGATCTCAATTCGGCCTATTATTCTTTATAATCGACACGTTTCGTAAATGTCTTCCGCTTCTCGATCAATCCGTTAAGGGCATCCACATACGCACGTGCGCTGGCTTCCAGAATGTCCGTGCTCAGTCCGTGGCCTTGGACAGACAGTTCTCCTTGCGTCAGGACCACATGCACCTCGCCCAGCGCATCCTTACCTTGCGTAACCGACTTGATCAAATAATCCGAAAGAGTTACCTGCTCTCCGCTCGCCAGATCAATCGCATTATAGATTGCATCAACCGAGCCGTTGCCTGCAGCCTCGGTTTCCAACACCCGGTCGTCAAGCGTCAGGATGCGCACCTTCGCGGAAGGGACCAACTGATTCCCGTAGGCAACATAAAGAGTATCGAGTTTGAACATTTCTGGTGTATCTGTCAGCTTCTCCTCCAGGAGCGCAAGGATATCGTTGTCCGACACTTCCTTCTTCTTGTCCGCCAAGTCCTTAAATTGAGCAAACGCCTTGTTCACTTCTTCCTCGGACAGCTCGTAACCAAGATCAACCAGCTTCTCGCGGAATGCGTGGCGGCCGGAATGCTTCCCAAGCACCAGCTTGCTTTCCTTGAGACCGATCGTTTCCGGTGTCATGATCTCATACGTCGTTTTTTCCTTCAGCATACCGTCCTGATGGATGCCCGATTCGTGTGCAAAGGCGTTCGCTCCGACGATCGCCTTGTTACCAGGCACGACCATACCTGTCAAACGGCTGACAAGTCTGCTTGTGCGCGCAATTTCTGACAATTGCAGCGACGTCTTGGCGTTAAAAAATTCCTGCCGTGTCTCGAGAGCCATGGCAATTTCTTCAATGGCGGTATTGCCTGCCCGTTCACCGATGCCGTTAATCGTGCCCTCGATCTGGTCCGCCCCGTTCAGGATGGCGGCAAGCGTGTTGGCGGTTGCCATGCCCAGATCGTTGTGGCAGTGGGCACTAAGCTGTACCTTTTCAATGCCTGGAACGTTTTCCTTCAAATGCTTGAAGATATTCCCGTACTCGTAAGGGGTCAGATAACCGACCGTATCGGGAATATTGATAACCGTCGCGCCTTCCTTCACAGCCATTGCAGTGACTTCGACCATGAAGTCAAGCTCTGTACGGCCCGCATCCTCCAGCGAGAACTCAACCTTGGAAAAATATTTGCGGGAGTATTGAATCGCCGCGCGCGCTGTGTCCATCACCTGCGACTTTTCCATTTTCAGCTTATATTTGCGGTGGATCGGAGAGGTCGCCAAAAACACGTGAATGCATGGGTCCTGAGCGCCGATCAACGCCTCGCGAACCGCATCAATATCCTGCTCACGGGAACGTGAAAGCCCGATGACGGTAGCGTTCTTGATCGCCTTGGCGACCGCGTTGACTGCCGCCAAATCCCCGGGTGATGCTGCCGGGAAGCCTGCTTCCATCCGGTCTACTCCCAGCTTCTCCAACTGATGGGCAATTTCAACCTTTTCACGTGTATTCAGATTGACACCAGGTGACTGCTCACCATCCCGCAAGGTTGTATCAAAAATATAAATTTTTCGCAATGTAAAGCACCTCCCTGGATTTGTCTCCTGAAACCGCAATGCGGCTCACGCATAAGCACGGCCGCATTGTGGGAACATCGGTATAATTGTAGCTAGACAATAACTGTAATCTGTTTTATTTTTTGATCCAGTGCATCATTTCACGCAATTGACCGCCCACAACTTCGAGCGGATGGTTTGCTTCGTTACGGCGCGTTGCTGTCAGGAAAGCACGGCCGGATTGATTTTCAAGAATGAAGTCACGCGCAAATTTACCCTGTTGAATATCAGTCAGGACCTCTTTCATCGCTTTTTTCGTTTCTTCGGTTACGATGCGCGGACCCGTAACATAGTCACCATATTCAGCCGTATTGCTGATGGAATCGCGCATGGTGGCAAGACCACCTTCATACATGAGATCAACGATCAGCTTCAACTCATGCAGGCACTCAAAGTATGCCATTTCCGGCGCATATCCCGCTTCGGTCAAAGTTTCAAATCCGGCTTTAACCAATGCGCTCACACCACCGCACAGTACAGCCTGCTCACCGAACAGATCCGTTTCAGTTTCTTCACGGAAGGAGGTTTCGATTACACCTGCGCGGGTACAGCCGATGCCTTTGGCATAAGCCAATCCGATTTCTTTAGCTTGACCTGTAGCATCCTGTTCGATAGCAATCAGACCCGGTACGCCAAATCCTTCAGCATACGTACGGCGGACCATGTGGCCCGGAGACTTCGGAGCAACAAGCAGCACATCGCTGTCCTTAGGAGGCACGATTTGGCCAAAATGCACGTTGAAGCCGTGGGAGAACATCAGCGCAGCGCCTTTTTTGAGGTTAGGCTCAATTTCATTTTTGTATACGGAGGCTTGAGTTTCATCAGGCATCAAAATTTGAACAACATCAGCGCGGCTTGCAGCTTCGGCTACGGACAGCACTTCAAAACCGTCATTTTTCGCCGTCTCGAAAGACTTGCCTTCACGCAGACCGATGACAACGTTCAGGCCGCTGTCGCGCAGGTTTTGTGCTTGAGCATGACCCTGGCTGCCGTATCCGATAACGGCAATTGTTTTCCCTTTCAAAACGCTAAGTTCTGCATCTTTTTCATAATACGTTGTCACTGCCATGGTAAAAATTCCTCCTTTAAATTGGAACCCTTCATAATGAGCGGGTGTTCCAGAAGACTCACAGGCGGAATCTGCTGGAACTCCCGCTCATTAAGGGTCATGTATACTTTAATATTTTAATGCGTAATAAGCGTTACACCACTAAAGTTTGCAAATGTCTTTTTACAGGTTTCCGCGTACCAAGGCGGTTATACCGGTCCTGGACAGCTCCCGGATTCCATAAGGCTTTAGCAATTCAATCATCGCATCAATTTTGGGGGTGTCCCCGACAACTTGAACCACGAGACTGGAAGTGCCAATATCCACTACAGAAGCGCGGAACGTGTCCACGACCCCCATAATTTCAGGTCTCTGCGGCGGCTCAGCCTTAACTTTAATCAGTGCGAGCTCCCGTGCGACCATCGGTTTGGAGCTCAAATCGATAACCTTGATGACATCAATCAGCTTGTAAAGCTGCTTCTCGACCTGTTCAAGCGTATGTTCATCCCCTGGTGTTACGATGACCATCCGAGAGAGCCCTGCCTCTTCAGAGGGACCCACGGTGATGCTGTCAATGTTAAACCCCCGCCGGCTGAAGAGACCCGATACCCGCTGCAGGACACCAGGCTGATCATTCACCAGTACCGCAATCGTATATTTCATCATGTTACTCGTCCCCCATCAGCATTTGATCAATAGCCGAGCCCTGCGTCACCATCGGATATACATTTTCATCCTTGCTGACCACAAATTCGACGAGAACGGGTCCCAGTGTATTCATCGCTTCCTGCCATGCTTCGCGGGCTTCCTCTTTGTTCCGTGCCCGTAGGCCTTTAACTCCATAGGCTTCAGCCAATTTAACAAAATCAGGGCTACCGGCAAGGTCAATATGGCTGAAACGGTTGTCGTAAATCAGCTCCTGCCACTGCCGCACCATGCCGAGCACCTGGTTGTTGATCACGACGATTTTAACAGGAATATTATTGATGGCACAAATAGCCAGCTCCTGTGAACACATCTGCATACCGCCGTCTCCGTTGATCGAGATCACCAGTCTGTCCGGATGGGCCATCTGCGCACCAATAGCGGAAGGAAACCCGAAGCCCATCGTCCCAAGCCCGCCGGAGGTTACCCAGGAGCGCGGCTTATTAAATTTATAATACTGGGCGGCCCACATCTGATGCTGGCCGACATCCGTCGTCACGATGGCTCCGCCTTTGGTCGTTTCATCCAGCATTTCAATGACCCACTGCGGCTTCAGCACTTCATCGGAATCGCGGTAGCTGTACGGCTTATCCGCTTTCCAAGTTTGAATTTGCTGTCTCCAGACATCCGCTTTATCTGCGCGCTTCACATCCTGATTGACCATTTCAAGCACGGTTTTCACATCCCCAACGATCGGGATATCGGTCGGTACATTTTTACCAATCTCCGCAGGATCAATATCGATATGAACGATCTTGGCAAGCGGTGCGAATTCGTCCAGCTTGCCTGTAACGCGGTCATCGAAACGCGCCCCTATGTTAATCAGAAGATCCGCATTTTGAATGGCAAGGTTGGATGTATACGTACCATGCATGCCTGGCATTCCTGTCCACAGCTCATGACCGCTCGGGAATCCTCCAAGCCCCAGCAGTGTAGTCGTGATCGGGATTTCGGAGCGTGTGACGAACTCATAAAGCGCTTCATGAGCTCCCGAGTACACCACGCCTCCGCCCGCCAGGATCATAGGACGCTCGGCTTCGCTGATCGCCTGAATCAGCTTGTCAACCTGGAGCTTGTTCGGTACAACACGGGGATTGTACCCGCGCATGGCAACAGGTCCGGTTTGTGGCACGAAGAGCGTTTTGGCTGCGGATATGTCTTTCGGGATATCGATGAGAACCGGTCCTTTACGGCCAGTGTTCGCAATATGAAATGCCTCATGAATGATTCTTGGCAGCTCCTCAACATCACGTACCAGATAGCTGTGCTTGGTAATCGGCATCGTGATGCCCGTAATGTCTGCTTCCTGGAAAGCATCCGAACCGATCAGGGAAGAGATTACGTTTCCGGTGATGACGACCAGCGGCACCGAATCCATAAATGCGGTCGCAATTCCAGTGACCAGATTGGTTGCACCCGGTCCGGAGGTCGCAATACAGACACCAACCTTTCCGCTTGCACGGGCATATCCGTCGGCTGCATGGATGGCACCCTGTTCATGACGGGTCAACACATGCTTGAAATCCTCGAAACCGTACATTGCGTCATAGATATAGAGTACAGCACCTCCGGGATACCCGAATACACATTCCACACCTTCCAACAGCAGGCTTCGCAGCAGAATATCCGAACCCGAAATGACTTCGGGCTTCATCCATTTTTCGCGTAATTCATCGGTTGACCTTGCCTCAGGGATTTGAGCACTCATGAGTCATCCTCCTTCTTATAGATTACATAAATCTTACATTTACAAAAAAACAAAAAACCTTTCGACCCTCCCAGCAGATCAAACTGCTGTCGAGGGACGAAAGGTTGTTAACTTCCGTGGTACCACCCAAATTTGCCCGATACCTCGCGGTATCAAACCTTGGCAGGTATAAAAAATCATCGATGTAAAGCGCCGATTTTTATACACTGTCGTCTGTAACGTAGACTGTACGATTTCCCCTAATAAACTGCTGATATACAGCCTTTCAGGGAAATGGCTCCGAGGTGAGCTCGTATGTAAGGGGTATTGGTGGAATTTTCAGCTGATATTCCACTCTCTGGACAACAGAGCCCTTATAACTTCGTCCTCTTCATCGCCGATATGATCATGCAATTCTTAAAATGTTTAGACACATTATATGATCCCTTTACGGGGATAGTCAATAGTTTCATCAACAAAAAATTTTCTTTATATTTTTCTTGGGTGAATTATTCCATATTTAGGCCTGTGTCCAATGTCTGCCTATCACGTAAAAACGGGATGTGAGCATATGCTGTGGAAAAGCACTCTTACCTGCCGTTATTTACAGGCAAAGCCGGTTCGGCAGGTGTTTTTCCGGCCGCCATCTGGGAGGAATTGCTCAATGATCCGCCTCCGCATGAAGGACGTCGACGATAAACAGATCAGGCAGTTAATCGATAAAGAGCTAGTTCCATTATCTCACATGTCGCCCTCGCTTATACAGAAAATCCGCAAAGAACTTCCTCGTCGCCTGAGCCAAGGAATGACTTATATTTCTTATGAAACGAATCCGTCGAAGCTTAACGGTTTTATTCATCTGCTCCTGTATCCCCACACACTGATCATTGACATGCTGGCTGTCGCCTCAAAGGCTCAGGGCAAGGGTGTCGGAAAATCACTCCTGCTCCATGCCGAAAACTTAGGCAGCAGTAAGAGATGTACTTCCTCCAGACTGTTGGTAGATGAAGGAAATGTGCGCGGAATACAATTTTACCAGAGGCAGGGTTATTCCGTCATACGGCATGACACACGGAACCACTGCTATGAAATGAGTAAAAGGCTGTCTCCCTATTAAGCTCCAGCGTATGTTGCGAGACGCACCGAGAACGAATCATTCCTCTAATCTTGTTGACCCTCTGGGCAAAAGGAGAACACAGCCGCTTTTCCGGAATTGCTTCGTCCTCTCCGCTGCTACGTGCATATCCATACTTAAACCCATTGTGCTTCACTTATGATGCAGAGGGACCACAGACTGCAGAAGGAGCACAGACAACAAATAAAATGGGCCAACCAGAAATCTCTGGTTGGCCTGATAATACAAAAAAATCCTTTTCTGGATGATCCATCATAAGTTAACGTTTGCCAGGATCATACGGCTGTCCTAAGGCAGCCGGAGCGCTCGAACGTCCCACAGCACCTACGAGCACGATGATGGTAAGTAGGTACGGCAGCATGAAAATAATTTCCTGGGGAATACTTTGCGACCAGGCAAACAGCTGCACATAGTTGCGGATCGCTTGGGAAAATCCGAAAAACATAGCCGCCCAAAAGGCACCGACCGGATTCCATTTCCCGAAAATCATGGCTGCGATCGCAATATATCCTTGACCCGAAATCGTATTATGCGAGAAAGTACCTGTCGTTGTCAGTGTAATGGTCGCACCGCCAAGGCCAGCAAGAGCTCCGCTGATCATGACACCAATATAACGCAAACGATTAACTTTGACACCAACCGTGTCTGCTGCGCTTGGATGCTCGCCGACCGCGCGTAGCCGGAGACCAAACGGTGTCTTGTAAAGTGTGTACCACCCGACAATGACAAGGATAATGGCCAGATAGGTTGTTGGATATGCATTAAAAAGCACGTTGCCGATAAACGGAATATCCGTAAGTCCTGGAATATTCAGCTTGGCAAAACCCTGAATCAACTCCGATTCACCCGAGCCGTCGAAAAGCAGCTTAACCAGGTAAAGCGTGCTGCCTGCAGCCAAAAAGTTAATGACGATACCGCTAATGACCTGGTCCGCCTTGAAGGTGATGGACGCAACCGCATGGATCAGCGAGACAATCACACCAAACACGATTGCACTAAGTACGCCGACCCATGCTGCGGCTGTTGCTCCCATGCCGGCATTCTCAGCATAGAATCCGCCAACCGCAGCGGCAAAGGCTCCAAAAATCATCAAACCTTCAATCCCAAGATTCGTGACACCAGACCGCTCCGAAAAAATCCCGCCCAGCGATGCAAAAATAAGTGCTGTCGCAAAAACGAGGGTCGTATTGATGATTTGGCCAAGTGTTATGAAGTCCATTTACAACACCTTCTCTTTCTTGCGTTTGGAATAGAACGGCTTCAATATCCAGCGCACAATTCCCTGAGCCGCTATAAAGAAAATGATCGACCCGATCACAATACGCGTTATTTCAGGCGGCACATCCGCTGCGAAGCTCATACCTGCTGAACCATAAGTAAGCGTTCCGAACAGGATCGCACCCAGCAAGACTCCGAATGGGTTATTCATGCCGATCAGTGCCACCGCTATTCCGTCAAAGCCCGTCCCTGGCGAACTGGCCATCACCGATTGATAATGGAACACACCCAGCACTTCGAACGCGCCGGCCAACCCGGCGAACGTTCCGCTGATAAACATGGCTTTGACAATATTCCGGTCAACATTCATACCCGCGTATCTTGAAGCATCCTGATTAAAGCCTACCGAACGCAGCTCATAACCCTGCTTGGTTTTCCACAGGAAGATATAGAAAAATACCGCTGCGGCCAAGGCAATCAGCGTTCCCCAATGCACACGCGCGTTGCCCATCATTTGGGACAGCCAGTCTATCGAAACCGATGCTGTAGGCTGAATATCAACCGAACGGTTCTGTCCCTCAAGAAGCATGAACCGGTTAATCACCAGGTTCGCAGTGTACAACCCGATCCAGTTCAGCATGATACAGGTAATGACTTCGTTGACTCCGCGCTTAGCCTTGAGGTAGCCGGCTAAGGCAGCCCACAGCCCGCCAAACAAAGCTCCGGCAATGACAGCCAGCGGTGCATGAATAATCGCAGGCAGACCTTTAAGCTGTATAGCAACCACAGAGGCGGCCGTCATCCCGATCAAAAACTGCCCCTCACCACCGATGTTGAACAGGCCAGCTCTCGCAGCAAAGGCAAAGGCCAAACCTGTAAGAATCAAAGGTGTCATTTCCCGAATGGCTTCGCCAAAGTTATATGCGTCCCCGTAAACACGCTCAAACAAGGCTCCGTATGCCGCAATCGGATCATAACCTCCGATCAGCATCACGAGCGCACCCAGCACGAGGCCTATAATAATAGCAACAATAGCGAGAATGAAGGAGTCTCTTGTAAACAACTTCAGAAAATTAGCCATGCTGTGCTCCTTTCTTCACCGTACTGCCTGCCATCATCAAGCCCAATTCTTGATCATTTGTCTGTTCCGGCAGTACTTCGCCGACAATCTGACCTTCGTAGATAACGGCAATGCGGTCTGAAACGTTCATAATTTCATCCAGCTCAAACGAAATAAGAAGTACCGCTTTGCCCTGATCACGCTGCGCAATCAACTGCTGCTGTACAAACTCAATCGCTCCGACATCCAAACCACGAGTCGGCTGCGCAGCAATCAGCAGATCCGGATTTTTATCAATCTCACGTGCAATGATCGCTTTCTGCTGGTTCCCCCCCGACAAAGAACGGGCTTTCGTTTGAATGCTTGGCGTCCGTACATCGAAGCGTTCGATGAGGTTTTTAGCCTGCTCATGAATAGCCTCATAATTCAGAAACCCGTTTTTATTGTATGGAGATTGATAATAGGTTTCCAAAACCATATTCTCACTCATGGAAAAATCCAGTACAAGCCCATGCTTGTGCCGGTCCTCAGGAATATGGGAAACCCCCGCCTCCGATATTTTTCGCGGAGTCAGATTCGTTATATTTTGCCCCAGCAAAGACACTGCACCGCCATCTACTTTTCTAAGTCCGGTCAGAGCTTCGATCAGCTCGCTCTGCCCATTCCCGTCCACTCCGGCGATGCCAAGAATTTCTCCAGCCTTAACCTGCAGGCTCAGGCCATCCAGTACGGAAATTCCGTCTTTGCTTTTGGAAGTGAGATCTTTTACATCCAGAACAACCTTTCCCGGCCGTGCTGGAGCCTTGTCCACCTTAAAGGATACACTGCGGCCCACCATCTTCTCCGCCAACTCACTTGGCGTCGTTTCCGATGTCTTGACGGTGTCTATCACTTTGCCCCTGCGGATGATAGTGACCGTATCCGAAATGTGCATAATCTCTTTCAACTTATGTGTGATCAGAATGATGGATTTGCCTTCGGCAACGAGCCTTTTCATAATATCCATCAATTCGTTGATTTCCTGGGGAGTCAGAACTGCCGTCGGTTCGTCAAAAATGAGGATATCCGCACCACGGTATAATGTTTTAATAATTTCTACCCGCTGCTGCATGCCCACCGAGATGTCTTGTATTTTGGCATCCGGGTTTACCTGCAGACCATATTGTTCCGACAGGCGTTTAACTTCAGCCGAAGCTGTCTTATAATCAAGCTTGACCCCTTTGCGCGGCTCAGAGCCAAGTACAATATTCTCGGTTACGGTAAAAGGCTGTACAAGTTTGAAATGCTGATGCACCATGCCGATGCCCAGCTCAATGGCTTTATTGGGACTATCGATCGCGACCGTCTTTCCGTCTACTTCAATCGTTCCCTCTTCAGGCTGATATAGACCAAACAGGATATTCATAAGTGTTGATTTACCCGCTCCGTTTTCGCCAAGCAGAGCATGAATCTCTCCCTTGTGCAGCTTCAAGCTGATGGAGTCGTTGGCGACGATGCCGGGGAAGCGCTTCGTGATTTGCTTTAACTCAACGATGGGAGTCGCTGCATCCATGAGATCACCCTTAATGTGTTTATTGGTAATGATTAGGGAGCAATTGCTCCGAACGTAAGAACAAGGCCGGTCTTTTGAACCAGCCTTGTCATCTAAATATAGGATTGTTGCAGACTTGATTACTCAGCAGGAACCGTAACTTCGCCGCTGATGATTTTTTGTTTATACTCTTCGACTTGGTCCAGAACGTCTTGAGGAACGTTTTTGTTCGTTTCAGGCAGACCTACACCGTTATCCTTCAAGCTCAGCGTTTCTGTACCTGGAGCGAATGTACCGTCCACAACTTCCTGAGATACTTTCTTAACCGCTTCATCTACACGTTTCACCATAGAAGTCAGTGTAACATCATCGCCGAATTCAAGAGATTGATCTTTATCCACACCGATTACCCATACTTGCTGTCCGGATTTCACACGGGACTTGGCTTCATTGAAGACACCTGTTCCGGTGCCGCCTGCTGCGTGGAAGATAATATCTGCGCCATCATTGTAGATGGTTGCAGCCGCCGCTTTACCCAGGTCAGGCTTATCGAAAGCACCAGTGTAGTTTACAACCACTTGAGCATCAGGGTTTACCGCTTTAACACCCGCCGCAAAACCAATTTCAAAACGTTTGATCAACGGGCTGTCTTGTCCGCCTACAAAACCGACTTTGTTGGTTTTCGTCATTTTTCCTGCAACGACACCTACAAGGAAGGAGCCTTCATTTTCCGCAAAGGTAACGGATTTTACGTTTGGAGCATCTACAACACTGTCAATGATAGCCAGGTTGCTGTCCGGGTTATCTTTAGCTGCCTTGGTGATAGCATTCGCAAGATTGAAGCCGATGCCCCATGTCAGGTCGTAGCCGCCTTTAATGAACTGATTTAGGTTCGGATCGTAGTCCTGGTCGGATTTACTCTGTAAGTATTTAACTTCTGCTCCCGTTTCCGTTTGAATAGCTTCCAGCGCTTCCCAAGCGGATTGGTTAAAGGATTTATCGTTTACACCGCCAACGTCTGTAACCATACCGATTTTAACGTCGGATTTGGCAGCTTCTCCACTACCGGCGTTCTCAGTGCCACTTCCGGTATTAGCGCTCTGATTTTTGTTGCCACATCCGGCCAAAATTACCGAGATGGCCAGCAGCAAGACCAAAGACATGCTATAAAGTTTCTTCATTCTAAATCTGTTCCCCCTTATGGTTGGTTCCTTTGGCCTATTCCCGCATCCTGAAGACTATATCTACAACTGTCGAGAATCATGGATAAGGACACTTACTTTAGAGATTATACAATCAAGACCGCCCAAAATCCAGCGATATGATAACCTTTGGTCAATTTTTTTTACAAAATTTCAATGAAATCGTTCCATTTTGTTCAAATTCCAAACGATGTGTCACTTTATGTTATATTCATTCGTCTTTTCTCTGCTTGCGAGGGCCATCGCTATATATTATAGCCTGCCCATTTTTCACACAATTTACGCGAAGTTCAATTATGTAACCTTGCTACATAAGAAAAAGAAGACAGACCGCGCTTAGCGAAAGTTCTTCCTGTGAAATCAAAAAGCCTGTTCTTCGAAGTTTATACTTTCTGATTCCCATAAAAATAGACCGCCGATAGTTCGACGGTCTATATTTTGTTAATTCCTGCTGCTTAAGCGTTGATTTTCTCTTTGGCTACGGAAGCCAGAGAATTAAATGCGGTGATATCGTTAACAGCCAGATCAGCCAGCATTTTACGGTTCATGTCAACACCAGCCAGTTTCAGGCCGTGCATCATTTTGCTGTAGGACATTCCATTTTGACGTGCTGCAGCATTGATACGCACGATCCACAATCTGCGGAAGTTACGTTTTGTCTGACGACGGTCACGGTAGGCGTACACAAGCGATTTCATAACTTGTTCTTTAGCTGTTTTAAAAATGCGGTGTTTGGAACCGAAATAACCTCTAGCAAGCTTCAATACTTTTTTATGACGACGACGAACTACAAATCCGCCCTTTACTCTTGCCATATCAAAAGACCTCCCAAAAAATGTTTATGCTTATTGCATGATGATGTTCATAATTACTTCAGGTTGGACAAACCCTGTTTCAAACGTCTTACATCCCCTGGAGCCATCTCAGGGTTTGTTCCAAGGACACGTTTAGCACGCTTGGATTTATGGGACAGCAAGTGATTTTTGTACGCTTTGTAACGCATTACTTTGCCTGTACCAGTAATTTTAAAGCGGCCTTTCAGGCTGCTGTGAGTTTTCATTTTAGGCATTTGTTACTTCCTCCTCAATTGTCTTTAAGCTTTGGAGCCAAAATCATGATCATGGCGCGCCCTTCGAGCTTAGGCTGGCGCTCAACGGTACACAGGTCGGCCACTTCCAATTTCACGCGTTCCAGAATTTTCTGGCCCACGTTGGCATGGGTGATCTCACGTCCGCGGAAACGGACAGAGCATTTCACCTTGTCCCCTTCCTTCAGGAACTTCACCACATTGCGGAACTTGGTTTGATAATCATGCTCCTCAATGTTGGAACGGAACCATACTTCTTTAACGTCAACGATTTTTTGATTTTTGCGGGCTTCCTTCTCTTTCTTCTGCTGTTCGTAACGGAATTTTCCGTAGTCCATAATGCGGCATACCGGCGGTTTAGCCTGAGGAGCCACATTCACCAGATCTAAGTTAAGGTCTATCGCCATTTGCAAGGCCTCGCGGGTCGGCTTGATGCCAATTTGTTCCCCTTCAGGTCCTACCAGACGAACTTCGCGCACTCGAATCTCATCATTGATCATATGTTCCTTACTAATAACACTCCACCTCCAGGACCTATTGGGTTAAGCTTGGTTTGAAACAAAATAAAAAGGGATGTTGGCTGATCAGCCGACATCCCTGTCTAAATCACAATTCATCATGAAAAATACTCATTCATAAATCATCGGATTGAGACCAGCCAGCCGCCGCTGGACAGGTGAGAAGTCGGACCTTCTACTTGTAATCCACATTTTTCAATTAGCACACTCAGATATCATAGCATATCGAGAACAATCGAGTCAACCCTAAACAACTATAATCTTAAATAATTTTAAACAAGGCGGTCATAGACCGCCCCATTGCTATCCCTGCTTGCTTTGAACCTCTTCCAAGCGGACCACGCGCGTATGCTCTGTATGGCTCCATTGCTTGTTATTCTGTGTGAAGAACGCATAGAACGTAATCGGGAACCATGAAATCAGATAGATCGGGAAAAGGACCAAATACAGATATACTTTTTTGTAGGTCACCTTTTCCAGAGCCATCGCCGTCATGAATGTGGCAATGTTCAGACCAATAGCGGCCACACCGATCCACAGCGGTAAATAATTGTATAAGCTAGTGATATTCGGTCCGTTGAACACTACAGTATCCACCCACATGGCAGCCGTCATCAGAAACGTGAGCAATGTAGTGTACACGTTCATCGCATATAGAGCCATATCGAATTTAATCAGGCTCCCCTGCTTGATGCTCTGCCAGATGAGCGGGAAGAAATAACGGCGTGCCACCGTAAAGTGCCCCTGCATCCAGCGCAGGCGCTGTCTGGAGGAAGCAGCGAACGTGAGCGGCTTCTCGTCATATACTTTGGCATCGTAATTGAACTTTGGATACACATTACGCTGCGTGCAGCGCATGGTGAATTCAAGATCTTCCACCAGGCTCGTAGCGCCCCAGCCCATTTCCTTGAGCAGATTCGTTTCGAAACACATGCCTGTTCCGCCAAGGAAGTTTGCCATATTGAGATTGTGGCGTGAAAGCTGCCACAAGCGGTTAATGTACCAGTAAGAAATGCCATATGCCGCAGTAATCCATGAATCCTCAGGATTTTTGGTGTCTATATATCCCTGAATTACACGAGCACCTGAGCAAAGATCATTGTTCATTTCCTGCAGAAAGTCAGGATGCGCCAGATTGTCGGCGTCAAACATGACAATTGCATCATACTGGCGAGGCATTTTCCAGAGTTCCTTCAGCATCCACTCAATCGCATAACCTTTGCCGCGCAGATTCGGATTGGTCCGCACACAGGCGTTCATCCCGTGGCTGCGTACAATATCCGCCGTTTTATCCGTGCAGTTATCACAAATGACAAACACGTCGTACAGTTCTTTCGGATAGTTCAAATGCTTCAGATTTTCCATGAGCGCACCGACGACCTGCTCTTCATTATGCGCCGCGACAAGCACAGCAAACGATTTGACAGGCAGAGCTTGTTCTTTTTTCTTCCTGCGGTACAGACCGAACAAAGAGAATGCGAATTGGTAGACTGCAATCAGCGCAAGTATGACCTGCACTGTCACAAAAATAGCGTCCAGCATGGTCTCTGTTACCCCCTTAATAATATCCCTTTGATAGCTTGTTTCTTTTTCGATTCTGTCTCTTTTTAGTTTGTAACTTGACCCGGCAGCAGCATCTAACGGCTACTTGCCTTTTTTTGTAGACCCCTTTTTTGTCCGGTGGTTTCGATGCAGGGTGAAGCTGGACCTTCCATCAGATTGCCATGTTCGATTTTCCTTGGTTTTCACTCTTTTGTCAAAAGCTTAAAAATGCGGGATGCTCCAGAAAAAGCACTCGGAATCCCCGAATATGAGGATTGCCGCACTTCAAGCTTTCATTCATGGCGGTTAGTTCTTATTTTCATCCATTTGCTTGCTTTTTATTTCTTTCGCCCCCCCTTAAGCCCATCCTGTTTTGCTGAAAAGGCTCATCTGTCCTACTTTATGAAGGACATGGAGAAAGAAATGTTTTCACTTCAGCCTAATGTGTATATAAGTTATTTCTTACCGATTGAATCAAAAACCCGCCAGTCTGGTTATTGTAATCAATCAGAAGGCCAGAAGTCAAAAAGCAAAAAGTCGCGTTTCCCCTGATTCTTGAAATGTGATGCATTTAAAAATATGATGGTTTTAACGAAAAACTACAAATTATCCGCTATAATAAAGAAAAACGTCTGTTGACATACGTTCAAAGAAGACAGGCTGCGTTCAGCAGAAGTTTTTCTTGAGATTATAAAATGCATAAATAAAATGCCGCTGAAATAGCGGCGCCGGAGGAGTCATATGGATCGCCTAGTCATCAAACTACTTACTTTGGAGCACCGGCTGTTCAAATGGATCAATGGACGCCTTCATAATCGCTTTTTTAATTTCTGGCTCTACTACCTGACTCATCTCGGTGGAGCTACCATTACCATCGCTGCTACACTCCTGATCTGGCTGCTTGCGCCATCGCCTTGGGCAGAAACTGGGGCTAAAGCCTTAATTGCCTTGGCGGTCAGCCATATTCCGGTTGCCATAGCTAAAAAACTGTATCCGCGGGTAAGACCCTATATCACGCTGCCCGACACAAATACGTTCCGTAATCCGCTGACGGACCATTCGTTTCCATCAGGGCATACAACCGCCATATTCTCGGTGACGGTTCCTTTTATGGCCGAAGCGCCGATTTTGACGGTTATTCTGCTGCCGATCGCATTTATTGTCGGAACGTCCCGCATCTATCTTGGGCTTCACTATCCGTCCGACGTGCTGGCGGGCGCTCTTGTAGGCTCTGCTGCCGCGGCAGGAACAGTTGCATTATGGCCTTAAAGCCGATAAGTTTAAATTCGAGGAACAAATCAGCAGGGACAGGTGAACCGAAAGTGGCCAAAAAACGCGTATTATTATTATCGGAAGGTTTCGGGGCGGGTCACACGCAGGCTGCCTATGCGCTATCAAGCAGCCTGCGCAAGCTGTCGCCGAATGTGCAGACAAGGGTGCTTGAGCTTGGCAGCTTCTTGAACCCGCGTATGGCTCCGCTGATTATTACTGCTTATAAAAAAACCGTCACTTCACAGCCGCGGCTTGTCGGCATGGTCTACCGTCATCAATACAAAAAATCATTAAGCAGACTGACGACCCTTGCCTTGCACCGACTGTTCTATACGCAGACCCGCAGCATACTGAGGCAATTGCGTCCGGATCTGGTCGTGTGTACGCATCCGATTCCCAGCGCTGTCATTTCCCGGCTGAAGCGTCTTGGCGCACATGTACCGTTATGTACCGTCATTACGGACTACGACGCGCACGGCACGTGGATCAGCCCGGAAGTGGACCGGTATTTTGTATCTACTGAGGAGGTTCAGCGGAAGCTTCGCTTAAGAGGTGTTCCCATCACCAAAATTCAGGTGACCGGCATTCCTGTACACCCTGATTTCTGGGAGCATCCCGGCCATGATGAAATCCGGGGCAAATTCGGACTAAAGGATATGCCCACCGTACTTGTGATGGGCGGAGGCTGGGGGTTAATGAACGACGAAATGCTTCATGACTTTCTGCTTCGCTGGAAAGAGCAAGTCCAAATTATTTTTTGCCTCGGCAATAACGAAAAAATCAGGCAGAAGATGCTGCGGGACGACCGTTTCGACCATCCTCATATTCATGTGCTCGGCTTTACTCGTGAAGTCGATAAACTGATGGAGGTATCCGACCTGCTTGTCACCAAGCCTGGCGGAATGACCTGCTCCGAAGGTCTGGCCAAGGGAATACCGATGCTGTTCCACAATCCTCTGCCCGGACAGGAAGAAGAGAATAGCCAATACTTTAACGCACAGGGATACGGGGAGACGATTACGACCCCAGACGTGGTTGTCAAATGGATGAATCGGCTTCTTCATGACTATCCCGAAATCGTACACAAGCGCCAGAAGCATATAGAAAACATTGCCCGCTATTATCCAATGCAAAGCGCTCAAAGCATTCTGGAAATGCTTGAACAACGCAACAAGGTGCTCTCCTAGGAGAGCACCTTGTCCTGTATTCAGGGATTATAAAAATTATTGCAGTTCGTCGCTGCGTGAGCCGTACTTTTCCAGTCTGTGCTTGTTGTATTCCTCGAGCGCTTCTTTCCCTACCAGAACCTCAACACGATGAATATTCATGCCTTTTCCCATAAATTTCTGCTCATACTCTGTCATGACATGCTCTTCATTGATGCCATCCCGGTGCAAATTCAAGGAGATGTTCGTCATCTGCATACCACTGTCCGCGATCGCATTCAGCGAAAACTCGAATAACGTCTCCGAATCCGTCTTAAAATGGATCTCCCCCCGACTGTTCAGCAGCGTGGAATAGACCTGCAGAAAACGCGGATGCGTCAGACGGCGGCGGGCATGCTTCTTCTTGGGCCACGGATCTGAAAAATTCAAATAGATCCGCTCAATTTCACCCGGCTCGAATACTTCTTCAATGCGTTCAATATTCGCCAAAGCAAGCTTGATGTTAGGCGGCGAATCCACCTCTGCACCGTTCCAGGCCGCACGTGCCTTCTCGCTTGCCCTGCGCACAAGCTCGTCGTACATATCAAACCCGATATAATTCATTTCCGGGTTACGAAAGCTCATCTGGCTGATAAACTGCCCCTTTCCCATGCCAAATTCAACATGGATCGGGCGATCGTTGCCAAAAAGGCGGGCCCATTGCCCTTTATATTGTGCTGGCTGCAGAATAACCAGATCCTGCTGCTCTTCCAAACTTTCGCGAATTCCTTTTCTGCCGCGTAAACGCATATTATGTTATTCCTCCATTATGCCTCATAATCTTGTCGGACCCGCATGATCGTATTCATGCCCCCTGCAATATTGTGCCGAACTTCTCCGCAAAAGTAAACGGGAAATTCAGCGCCGTGAAAATGAAAAAGGAATTTCCAGTGTCATTCGTGATGAACGACGACAAGAAATTCCCTTTTCGATATATTTGGATTGGGGTCCAACTAAGTCAGTAGTTCATAGTCTACCTTATTCTCGGGTGATAAATCAAATGTCTTTTCACATGCGGCGCGAATTTTTTGTCTGGCACTGGTTCCGATTTGCTGATTTGCCGGATAACGAACCCCTGTCAGTGCGAGCGCCTCATCGAACGTCAACTCAACATAAATCTTCTCAGGGCGCTTGCGGCCGGGCGTATTCATCCTGATCACCTCACGGTTAATTTTGGTGGACCGGACCTGTAGTATGTCTGGATAGAATTGGAGCAAAGACGTTTGCATCAAATATCTGGTTCCGCTTTCAATATAACATATCATGTAAAGTATTACAATGTTCCGCAGCCCTTTTTTCCTTCTGTTTCCCCTTTTACTCCATTTGTCTAATTCCCATGTGAAGCGGTTTTTTGGTACAATAGATAAGATCTGAACGACTGGTGAGAAAGGCTGTACAGCTCTCAAATATGTACAAGGAGCACCTTATGAATTCAAACTTGCTTATGCCCCCCGTCTTGTGGGGAGATAAAAGGTTCCACACATGGAATTACGAAATGCGCGGGCAGTTTCAGGAAAAGGTCTTTAAAGTCATGCTGGATGCCGGCTTTACCTGTCCCAATAGGGACGGTTCCATCGCCAAAGGTGGTTGCACCTTCTGCAGCGCGCGCGGGTCAGGCGACTTTGCCGGAAGACGGCGGGATGATCTGGTCACCCAATTCAATACAATTCGCGACAGACAGCATCTGAAATGGCCGAACGCCAAATATATCGGTTATTTTCAAGCCTACACCAACACATATGCTCCTGTAGAGGAACTGCGTGAATATTACGAGGTTATTCTCGAACAGCCAGGAGTGATCGGCCTCTCCATCGCCACACGCCCTGACTGCCTTCCCGATGATGTCGTTGATTATCTGGCCGAGTTGAACAAAAGAACTTATCTCTGGGTTGAAATGGGGCTGCAAACGATTCACGAGTCCACCTCGCAGCTCATTAACAGAGCCCACGATACCCAATGCTATCTGGATGCGGTGGAGAAGCTGCGCAAACGCAATATACGCGTCTGTGCCCATATTATCTACGGGCTGCCGCAGGAAACACATGAAATGATGCTCGACACCGGCCGTGCCGTTGCCCAGATGGATGTGCAAGGAATCAAAATCCATCTGCTGCACCTGATGCGCAAAACGCCAATGGTCAAGCAGTATGAGGCTGGACTGCTCCGCTTCCTGGAAAAGGACGAGTATATCAAGCTGATCGTGGATACGCTGGAGTTCCTGCCACCGGAAATGATTGTGCACCGGCTGACCGGAGATGCTCCGAGAGATTTGCTGATCGGGCCTATGTGGTCCTTGAACAAGTGGGAAGTTCTCAATGGGATAGATAAAGAGCTAAGCGCGCGCGATTCGTGGCAGGGCAAATACTGGAGGAACGCCTGATGGGCTTTCTGTCTGTTTTAAGCTATGCTCACCAGCTTATATCTGCAAGACTACAGCCGGGAGATACAGCAGTGGATGCAACAGCCGGTACGGGGGCCGATACTCTTTTCCTCGCCAAAACGGTCGGCAGACGAGGCAGTGTATACAGCTTCGATATCCAGGAGGAAGCGCTGCGCTTAACGAAGGAGCGTCTTGTCAAGGAGACTGCGCCCCTCGGACAAGTTACACTGCTGCATGAGAGCCACTCCCTGCTCCACGACAAGCTTCCAGAGAAGCTTCGCGGGTCTGTAGCGGCTGTTATGTTCAATTTAGGCTACCTGCCGGCGGAAGGAGCTGATCCCGGGGTCATTACCAGAACGGACAGCACCCTTGCGGCCATGGAAGCTGCCCTCACGGTGCTGCGTCCGCGCGGCATTCTGACGGCTGTTCTCTACCCCGGCCATCCCGGCGGAGAAGAAGAAGCCCGAGCGGTTACCGAATGGGCTGCCGAACTTCCTGTGGAACGATACCAGAGTATCATCTATCGGCAACTGCAGCGCCCCTCGGCGCCTTACGTCGTTGCGATTGAGAAGAAGGCTCATAAGCTGTGACTATTTACGGTTATGCGCGGTCAGAAAACGGCTCGCTCCTGATCGCCTTACATACAACTTACTTTGAGAAAGGCGGTTCGTATTATGGCAGTAACAAAAATAGAACATGTTGGCATCATGGTAGCATCGATCGAAAAATCCATTGAGTTTTACGAAAAGGTTGTCGGCCTGACTCATCTGGAAACCGCTGGCCATACCAGTGATAGTATCCGCCTCGCCTTCCTGTCCTTCCCCGGCCAACGTAGCGTTGAGCTTGAACTTATTGAGGGCTATGCGGCCAAGCTGCCTAGCGAAGGCCAGGTCCATCACGTCGCTTTCAGCGTTGACGACATCGAGAGCGAATACCGCCGTATTCAAAGCCTGAATGTGGAGCAGCTTGACCCTGAACTGACAACGCTTCCGAACGGCAGCCGTTACTTCTTCTTCAGAGGCCCCGACGGAGAGGTGCTGGAGTTTTTTCAGTCCACACGTTCCGTATAATTCGATTACTTTAATTTGGAGGAGAGAGAAACCATGCTGAATCCTTATCCACTACAGTTTCAACCCGAATTTAAAGAAAGAGTGTGGGGCGGCAGAGCCCTGGAAAAATTCGGCCTGACTCCCCCGGAAGGCCCGATTGGCGAGGGCTGGATGATCGCAGACCACGCCAACGGCACAACAGCCGTCGTCAACGGCCCTCTTGCCGGCAAAGGACTGAACGAGCTTCGTGAGCAGTTCGGGACGGAATGGCTTGGCAGCAAAGGCGTCTCCGAAAAGGGAGGCCGCTTCCCTCTTCTGATTAAGCTGCTGGATTGCAATGACGATCTGTCCGTTCAGGTCCATCCGACAGACAGCTACGAAGGTCTGCCTCCAGGCGAGCTGGGCAAAACGGAGATGTGGTATGTGCTGGATGCCAAGCCGGACGCCAAAATCATTTATGGCCTTAAAGAAGGGGTTACCCCTGAAACGATGCGCACTGCGCTTGAAAATGGAACCATTATGGATCTCCTAAATCAGGTTCCGGTAGAAGCAGGAGACACCTTCTTCATACCTGCTGGAACGGTTCATGCATTATGCGCAGGTGTTCTCGTGGCGGAAATCCAGCAAAACTCCGATACTACATATCGGCTTTATGATTACAATCGTCCCGGACTGGACGGCAGGCCGCGCGAGCTGCATATTGAGGACTCTTTGAAGGTGACCTCTTACGAAGGCGCAGGAGCGACCTCTATGAAAACCTCAGGAGCCGAAGCAGGAGAATGGCTGCAGTTGGCTACCTGTGACTATTTTACGGTGGAAAAGGGAATCGTAAGCGATAAATGGGATATGTCCACTACCGCTGACAGCTTCACCATTCTGATTATCTGCGAAGGAAACGGCTCCCTTGCATGGAACAATGACAGCGATTCTCTGGCCTATAAAGCGGGGGACTGCTTCCTGCTGCCAGCCAACCTTGGAGAATACTCTCTCTCCGGAAAAAGCACCGTGCTGAGATCCTATCTTCCGTAGGCCCGTTCAGCACGAACGACCGCTCAGTTCAAGGAAGTGACGTCACAGATGAAGGAACATACGTTTACGATGTGGGATCACGGTGGTCATGATATCTTTGTATATCGCTGGCTGCCTGAAGACGAAACCGCCGTTCACTGCATCGTTCAAATTGCACACGGCATGTGTGAAACGGCCCACCGCTACCTGGAACTGGCCGAGTGTCTGACGGCCAGCGGGTATGCCGTCTATGCCAATGATCATATTGGGCACGGTAAAACAGCGTCCGCTACAAACAGTCTGGGCAATCCAGGCCCGGACGCCTTTAACCGGATGGCTCGTAATATGATCGAAGTAGGCGATATCGCATCCTCCGAATTTCCAGGAGTCCCCCGCATTCTGATGGGACATAGCATGGGTTCATTTTTGACCCAGAAGGTGATGTATGCTCCGGATCAGTCCTATGACGGTTTTATACTGTCAGGCACAAACGGCCGCCGCAGGCTGCTTCGCTTCGGCGAAAGGATGGCCATGATGCAGGCCATGATGCAGGGGACAGAACACCGTAGCTGGCTGCTGAACGCGATCGTATTCGGCGGGTTTAATCGCTCCTTCCAGCCGGTCAGAACCAGCTTTGACTGGCTGTCACGTGATCCAGAAGAAGTCGACCGCTTTATCCAGGATCCTTTATGTGGAGCCATTTGCACAACCGATTTCTTCCGTTCTTTCTTTAGGCTATTGCAGGAAATTCACCTCCCTGATTCCCTTGGCAAAATTGATAAGGCAAAGCCAGTATATATTTTTGCTGGCGACAAGGACCCTGTTGGCATGTTCGGCAAAGGCGTCCTGTCTCTTGTACAAATGTATAAGGAGCTGGGAATGGAACGGGTGGAGTATAAGCTGTATCCTGATGGAAGGCATGAAATGCTGCATGAAATCAATCGCGAGGAAGTCATGTCCGACCTGATCGGCTGGCTGCAGCGCAATTTCTCCCTTGTATCCTCTAGTTAAACACGAAAAGAGCATCCTTTAAGCCTGTACGGCGGAGGATGCTCTTTTGTATGGATTAATTCCTTACCATCCCATTCGCTTCGTCAACGACGTGATATGCGCTGTATGATGCATCCCATGCCAGGAATACATGCCTGTAGCGTTCTTCAGACTGATTACACCCGATTCCGGATGAACAAATGAGCGGCTGAACTGCTCAGGCTCAAAGGAACGGAGCAAGGTTACCCATCGTTCATGCAGCGAATCCAGCAGGTTCAAAGAAACCTCAACGGACAGCCTGGCATCGGGAAGTTCCGCCCATCGGCCTTCTTCATAAGGCTTGATAGCAGGAAGCTCTTCCGTCAGAGCCAGCTTAAAACGTACGTAGCTGTTAATATGGCTGTCCGCCACATGATGAACTACCTGACGCACTGTCCAGCCGCCTTCGCGATAGGGGGTGTCGAGCTGCTCGTCATCCAATCCCTTGACAGCCGCACGCAGCTTGGCAGGCAGCTCGGCAATATCATTGATCCAGCCCTGTAGCATTTCATCGGGAATTGGGTCAGGAGCCTCAAATTCCCCGATCGGATACCTTTCTCTCCATTCCACACTCATGCGATCACCAGACCTCTCCATGTATAGTCATCCCAAAAAGGCAAACCGCGGTAGCGCGGTCTGCCTTAAATAATTCAACACATTAAAACCGTTATCCTTCAAGCAGAAGGGACTCAGGATCCTCCAGCAGCTCCTTGATCGTCACCAGGAAGCGCACGGCTTCGCTGCCGTCAATAATCCGATGATCATAGGACAGGGCAATATACATCATAGGACGATTCTCCATACGTACCTCATCAATAGCTACTGGGCGGATTTGAATCTTATGCATGCCCAGAATGCCCACCTGAGGGGTATTCAAAATTGGGGTCGAGAGCAGGGAACCGAATACCCCGCCATTCGTGATTGTAAACGTTCCACCTTGGAGATCAGACAAGGCAAGCGTGTTAGTACGCGCCTTGCTCGCCAGCTCAGCGATGCTCTTCTCAATTTCCGCGAATCCGAGTCTGTCCGCATCCCGCACGACCGGAACAACCAATCCTTCCTTGGCGGAAACAGCAATCCCGATATCATAATATTTCTTCAGAACAATATCATCGCCATCAATTTCAGCATTAATCATCGGGAATTGCTTAAGCGCGCCGACAACCGCCTTCGTGAAGAAGGACATGAAGCCCAGGCCAATATCATGCTTTTCCTTGAATTTGTCTTTTCTGCGCTTGCGCACTTCCAAAATCGCCGTCATATCGACCTCATTAAAGGTCGTCAGCATAGCGGCTGTATGCTGAGCCTCGACGAGGCGCTTGGCAATGGTGGCACGGCGGCGGCTCATCCGCTGGCGTTCAACCGGCTTGCCATACCCACCTTCCGGCTGGGCAGCAGCGGCTGGTTTCACAGGAGCCGCTGGCGCAGGCGGTTGTGCAGCGGGAGCAGCTCCAGGAGCGTAGGCTTTTACATCCTCCTGGTAAATGCGACCCATTGGATCTCTTCCTTGAACTTCACCGAGATCAATGCCGCGCTCGCGCGCAAGCTTGCGGGCCGATGGGGAGGCTTTCTGCGTGCTTTCGCTTGGCGGCGGCACGGCTGCCGAGACGCTGCCAGTGAGCTGCTTGTCATCACCCTTAGAAGGAACAGAAGGGGCACCAGCGTCTGCCAAAGCCGGAGCCACCTCCGCTTTTGCGGACGGTGCAGCAGGGCTCACGCCTGCTCCGTCACCGATCAGGCCGACCGATTCTCCAATCTCTACCGTCTCGCCTTCCTGACGGATAATTTTCTCAAGCACGCCGGATTCTTCAGCGCTGATCTCCAGATTGACTTTATCCGTTTCCAGCTCCAGCAGAACATCTCCCTGGGATACTGCATCCCCCTCTTTGACGTGCCATCTGGAAATTGTTCCTTCGGTAATGGATTCCCCCATTGCGGGTACTTTAATCTCGCTCACAGACGCTACCTCCCCAGTGGAATGTTGTTTTTGTTCGATATTTTCTTCAGCGCGTACTGAATTATATTTTGCTGTTCCACACTATGAACGTGCTGATAACCGCTCGCAGGGCTTGAACGCTCCGGTCTGCCCTGGTAATTCACCTCAGCCCCTTGAGGAGCAACGGCCCGCAGACGAGGTTCCATGTAAGTCCATGCCCCCATGTTTTTCGGTTCCTCCTGTACCCACAGCAGCTCCTTCACATGGCTGAAACGCTTCAGCACAGCCTTGATTTCCTGTTCAGGGAAAGGATACAACTGCTCCACACGGATGATATGAAGCCAGTCAAGCTCACCGCTGCCTTCCTTCTCCAGCGCCTCTTCGAGGTCAATGGCCATTTTGCCGCTGCATAGAACGATACGTTCTACCCGATCGGTGCGTCCTCCCAGTCCCGTCTGCTCCAAAATCGGTCGGAACGAGCCATCACTAAGTTCGGCGGCCGACGAAGCTACCCGATTGTTGCGGATCAGGCTTTTCGGCGACATCAGAACGAGCGGCCGCGCTTGGTCTGTGCCGCAGAGAGCCGCCTGGCTCCGCAGCAGATGGAAGTATTGGGCTGCGCTGGACAGATTGGCAACGGTCCAGTTGTCATCCGCAGCGAGTTGAAGAAAACGCTCCAGGCGGGCGCTCGTATGCTCAGGCCCCTGCCCTTCCGCAGCATGTGGAAGCAGCATAACAAGACTCGATTTTTGTCTCCATTTTGCCTGACCTGCGGAGATAAACTGATCAAAGATGACCTGGGCGCAGTTGGCGAAATCCCCGAATTGAGCTTCCCAGATGACCATCGTCTCCGGTGAATATACGTTATAGCCGTACTCAAAGCCGAGCACACCCGCTTCTGACAGCGGACTGTTATAGATTGCGAAGGAAGCCTTGGCCTGCGGCAGAGCATGCAGCGGACAGTACACATCCCCTGTTTCCGGATCATGCAGAACAAGGTTACGGTGAGCGAAAGTAGCCCTTTCCGCGTCCTGGCCTGACATACGGATCGGTCTGCCGTCTGCCAGAATGCTTGCGAAAGCCAGTGTCTCCGCAAGGCTCCAGTCGATCTTCTCCCCTGCATTCAATGCGGTTTTACGACGCTGCAGAATCTTGGACAGCTTTGGATAGACTCGGAAATTGGCAGGCCATTTCAGCAAGGCTTCGTTCAGTTCCTGCAGCCGTGCCACCGGAACACCCGTCTGAAGCTTGAGCTTGTCATTGTCTGGGCGACGCTTGTCTTCAACCGGCTCTTCCTTCGGATGATTCTTAGCTTCTTCATAAGCCGCCTTCAGCCGAGTCTGCACTTCTTCCACCAGACGGTCGCGGAACGATGCCTCCACCACACCTTGCTCCGCCAAGTATTTTCCATATAAGTTACTGACGGTCAGATGCTGCTTTACCTTGCGGTAAACAAGCGGCTGTGTTGTCTCTGGATCATCCGTTTCGTTGTGGCCATAGCGGCGGTATCCGATCAGATCAATCAGGAAATCCTTCTTGAATCTATTCCGGTATTCAGCGGCAATACGGGCCGCGGCGATGCAGGCCTCCGGATTATCCGCATTCACATGAATGATTGGAATCTCGAAGCCCTTAGCCAGATCACTTGCATAATGGGTCGATCTGGAATCGCTGCTGTCCGTCGTAAAGCCGAGCCTGTTATTTACAATGATATGAATGGTTCCGCCGTTGCTGAATCCCCGTAAATCTTTAAAGTTCAGTGTCTCCGCGACAATTCCTTCCCCAGGAAAAGCCGCGTCGCCATGCATAAGGATCGTTGCAGCCTTGTTAACATCCTGTACCGGATATCCCGGTGTACTGCGATCCTCCTGAGCTGCACGCGCAAAGCCTTGTACAACTGGGTTGACATATTCCAGGTGACTTGGGTTATTCGCCAAGGTCAGACGCGCACGGACGGCTTCTCCTTCCTGCACATACCGGTCAGCTCCCAGGTGGTATTTCACATCCCCTGTCCAGCCGTAATTGATGCCGGTTGAGCCCTCGGACGGAATCATATCCTTATTCGGAGAATGATGGAACTCGGCAAACACTTTGCTGTACGGCTTGCCCAGAACGTGAGCCAATACATTCAGCCTTCCTCTGTGAGCCATCCCCATTAGAACATGATTTGCACCTGCCTGAATTACGCTGTGAATTACCTCATCAATCAGAGGCACAAGCACATCATTTCCTTCAATAGAGAACCGCTTCTGCCCTACGAAGGTTTTGTGCAAGAACTCCTCAAACTGCTCCACCTCAACCAGTCTGCCAAGCAGAGCCTCCCGCTCCTCCACGTTGAGGGGATCGGCGTTCCAGCCGGATTCCGCCTTACGGTTCAACCAACCTCTTTCCTTCTCATCGTGGATATGCGTGAATTCAAACGCCAGCGGACCGGTATAAGCTTCACGTAGCTTCTGAATCGCATCCCATCCATTAAGCGCATCCTGAGGAGCGGAATCCCAGATTAAAGAAGCGGAAAAAGCCTTCAGATCCTGCTCTGTCAGCCCGTAAAACGCCGGCTCAAGCAAGCCCGTATCCGCCTTAGGACTCAATCCCAAAGGATCAATGTCGGCTGCGAGATGTCCGTAAGCACGAATATTCGAGACCAGCTTGCCCGCTGTAACCGCTTTCCTCAATAGACCTGCGTCGGTTGCCGGCTGGACAACCATGGGCCCCCCATATTTTTCGAAAAATGCGGGCACACCGTTCTCTTCCGCTTGAGGAGGTTCCCCCCACTGTTCAAAAAGCTGACGATACGTCGGATCAACGGAGGCCGGATCCTTGACGAAATTTTCATACTGCTCCTGCACATACCCTAAGTTCGGTCCGTAATACGTCTGCCATGGCACTTGTCTGTCACTTTCTGCCATCGTCATCTCGTTCCCTTCATTGTGTTTTGGGATTCATCGCTGGACGGAATCGGTCTTTAAATTTGCTTTCTCATTTCCAACCTATTAAAAACTCCATCCATCATCCATTTCACAGAGTTCATTCTTGAGTTTAAGTAGAAAGAAATATGCCTCGTCTCCGGCATTTCCGGGTACGGAATACATGCTTGCCTATCAATATGATAAGCGCTTTCCTTCCTAGCCTCCATTGTATAAAATTTTGCACTCCGATAACATTTCCTATTTTTCAACATATTAATGCAAATTTGATATGAATCAAGCTGTCTTCATTATAATAAACACAAAGTGAAAAGGCCAATCCGCGCTCTGAGCCGGATCGACCTCATAATCATTAGGTGAATTTCTGGAATGGATTTATTCAGGATCCGAATTGGGCGGCATGCAGGCGGCTGTATACACCTCCGGATGCGATCAATTCATCATGTCTGCCCTGCTCGGTAACCCCTTTCTCGGTAACCACGATGATTCGGTCCGCATTCTTAATGGTCGCGAGCCGGTGGGCAATAACCAATGTTGTCCGGCCTGCGGACAATTCCGCCAGGGACTGCTGGATGGCTGCCTCCGTCTCCGTATCCAGCGCCGAGGTAGCCTCATCCAGAATAAGAATCGGCGGATTTTTCAAAAACATACGCGCAATGGCCAGTCTTTGCTTCTGCCCGCCCGATAGCTTCACGCCCCGCTCGCCGATGACCGTAGCCATCCCTTCCGGCTGGGAGCGAATAAAGTCCAGCAACTGAGCCCGGCGCGCCGCTTCCCAAATCTCTTCATCATTGGCATCAAGCTTGCCGTAGCCGATATTCTCGCGGATCGTACCGGAGAACAGGAACACATCCTGCTGCACAATGCCGATCTGGCGGCGAAGCGAGGACAGTGTCATCTGCCGGATATCCAGCCCATCTACGGTAATGGAACCGCCGTCGGCGTCATAAAAACGGGGCAGCAGGCTGCAGATCGTGGTTTTTCCCGAACCGGATGGTCCTACAAAAGCAACCGTCTCTCCGGCACGGATATCGAGATGGATATCATGCAGCACCTTTTCCTTATCCCCGTACCCGAAGCTCACTCCACGGTAGCGGATATCCCCCTTCAGGTTGTCCACCTCTACGGCACCCGGTAAATCCGCCACCTCCGGCTCCATGTCCATCAGCTCCGTGTATCGCTTGAAACCGGCAATGCCCTTCGGATAGCTCTCGATAATGGCGTTGATTTTATCTATAGGCCGGAAGAATACATTGGACAGCAGGATAAAGCCGACAAATTCGCCATAGGTGAGCTCTCCGCGAATGACATAATAAGCGCCGCTGATCAGCACGAAGAGGGATACAAAGCGGGTCAGCATATAGCTCATGGATAAGCCCTTGGACATAATTTTATAGGCCAGTAGCTTCGCAGTGCGGAAGCGGCCGTTATCGTGGCTGAATCTTTGCTTCTCAAATTCTTCATTGGAAAAAGCTTGAACGACACGGATACCGCCAATCGTATTTTCAACACGGGAATTGAACTCTCCCATGCTGCTGTACATGTCGTCAAACGCCCGTGTCATTTTTTTATTGAAATAGATCGACAGCCAGATTAGCAGTGGAATCACCGCAAAGATCAGGAGCGCCATCTCCAGGTGAATGAACGACATCAACGTAAAGGCTCCAAGCAGCGTCATAATCGCAATAAACAAATCCTCGGGGCCATGGTGAGCCATTTCGCCGATTTCCATCAGGTCATTCGTAATCCGTGACATCAGTGAGCCTGTCTTGTTGTTATCGAAGAAACGGAAAGACAACCTCTGCATATGCTCGAACAGCTTGCGGCGCATATCTGTCTCTATATTGATACCGAGCATATGCCCCCAGTAGTTCACAACGTACTGCATCACCGTGTTTAACGCATAAATGCCCAGGAGACCCAGGCAGGCCAGCAGAATCGATCGCAACTCTCCCAGTGGCAGCAGCTCATCCACCACGTAATTAACCGCAAGCGGAAAGCCCAGCTCCAGCAGCGCAGCGAATACCGCACAGGAAAAATCCAGAATAAAGAGCGGCCGGTAAGGCAGGTAATAGCTGAAAAATCGGCGGAACATCGTATACCTCTTTTCTCTATGTATTTCTTGGAGACGGACTGCAATGAAAATGTCCCGCCGCGCCGTAAAAGCGTCAGCAGGACATAATCAAGAAACAGATATCGGAGTAGCGGGATTCGAACCCACGACCTCACCCACCCCAAGGGTGCGCGCTACCAGACTGCGCTATACCCCGGTAATATTTTGCGGTAAACCGCGTCAGTTTGTCTCTGCGGTCGCCCGACGTTCAATCATCGTATGTACCATATTATACCGGATAGACGCGCACCCCTGCAAGATAAAAGCGACCCACCTACGTCGACATTAACGCAAGCAGATCGCATATTAATATTACATATTTTTTGTAAATAAAATATCTTCGATTCGCGAATCCATAAGCAATTCACTACATATACAGCATTGTAAAATGTAGCTCATGCCCCAACTGCTTCAGATAGTTATACAACTGTGAGCGGTGATGGAAAACGTGCGTTAGCGTCTCGATCTGCCACTGGGCCTGTAAGTGCCCTTGCTCTGCATAGAACGCCTTGGTCGAGCGATTCAGCAGCTCTTCTTCGCTCAATGACACGATATAATTCTTATACGTCTCATAGTTGCGCCACAAAGTTGTCGCCAAGCACTCAGGGTCATCCAGCCCAGACAGGCGGTTCTCCACCTCGGCTACCTCCGCTTCTCCCTTTTCCTGCATTATTGTGAGGTCCGAGACAGTAATCTGTACGAAATGATGCACCAGCTCCAGCAAGGAACGCATATTATCTTGCGGCCTATAAGCCCACTCCTCAGGACGGATACGGCGAATTAGCTCCGCTCCTGTCCTTGCACCCGTCTCCAGCTCCTGCAGCAAATGATCGCGCATCTGAAAAGTCCCACTCATCTTTCGTCTCCCCTTTACTTTGTTTGAGCAGCGGAATCTGCCGACCCTCCCACTATCCTCCTGATGTACTCTCCATTTTACAGGTTCGGATATTTATTTCAACAAAACACTGGATATTGTCCTCCTGATATGGTAAAGTGTAGATATCAGGAAAGGAGGTGCGTCAACATTAGTAATCACATGTTGAACGTATCCCTTACCCGATCCGTTACGCTCTAATCAACAGAGCTGTACGGAGGCGCGGGATGCGGATCAAGGTTTCAATAGCGCCACGGGTGGAAAGGCCGTCTTCGGACGGCCTTTTTTTATTGCTCGTAAATGTATTTTTTTTAACTTCTTCTCGCCTCCTGCGGATTTATTTTACAGCAGATCGAGGGTGCAAACCCATAAAAATCAGGCAGGTATTCTTTCCATTTGACAAAAACAAAGACAAAATTATATATTATCTATAATAAAACAAACAATTAAACGAGGTGTTTATCAAGTGGACTTGTCCGGGCTATTTTGGAGCGCTCATATAGATGATTTGAAAAAAGGCTACATCCGGCAGGACGATAAATATATCTGCCTGCTCGACGGAACAGAGTTCGAAGAAGGCATTGTTTATCAGGAGGATGGTATCTTTTACAGCGCTGAACGCTACATGAAGCTTCATATTGCGCAAAAGTTCGGCTCCGTCTTTGATTATCTCATCGGCCTCGATAAGAAGCTGACCGGACTGACCGAGCACCAGAACAGACTGCTGCGCCTTTTTTACCAGGGAAAAAGCGACACCGAGATTCAGAAGGAAACGAGCACCGGCAGCGCATCCACCATCCGGAATCACCGCTTTGCTCTGAAGGAAAAAGAACGGCAGGCCAAAGTATTCCTGGCACTGATGGAGCTGATGAAGGATCGTGATCGCCACGCTCCCGCCATCGTCGAGGTACCGATACAAGCTCCGATGCTCGATGAACGGTATAACATTACAACTGAGGAAAATGAGAAGGTGCTGGCCAAATATTTTCCGGACGGACCGGATGGGCGTCTAAAGACGTTTGATCTGCAGCAAAAGCATAAGCTGATTGTCCTGCGCCACCTCGTCAAGCGGTTTGAAGCCGGCAGAACGTACACCGAAAAGGAAGTCAATGAGCTGCTCTCCTTCGCTTACGATGATTATGTGACCCTTCGCAGGTATCTCATAGAGTATGGTTTGATGGATCGCAAAGAAGACGGCAGTCAATACTGGGTCACCGAATAAGAAAGGAATGAGAACAATGAACCGGAGACGGGAACTCGTGGAACAATATAAAGAAGTCAAGATTGAAGCAGGCGTATATTGCATCCGCCACAAGAAAACCGGCAAGCTGTTTGTAGGCTCTACCCCTAACTTGAAATCACTGAACGGGAAACGATTCGAGCTGAATATAGGCTCAAGCCGGAATACCGCCCTGCAGGCTGACTGGTCGAGGGACGGGGAAGATGCCTTCGAAATTGAAGTGCTGGAGGTGCTCCAAAAGCCGGAATCCGGTTATTTTGATGCAAAGGATGCGCTGGAGAAGCTGGAAAAGGCGTGGCTAGACCGCCTTCAGCCATATGGAGATAAAGGTTATATGTAGTGCAACTGACAGCGGCAGTCCAGGATTGGCTGCCGCTATTTTGATTACTGAGTCAGTTCCCTTCCCATTCCTTATGAAAACGGTCCAGGAATTCCAGCATGAACTGATGGCGCTGCTCAGCCAGTTCACGCCCGCTTTCCGTGTTCATGAGTTCCTTCAGCTTCAGCAGCTTTTCGTCAAAATGATGGATCGTTGTGCCTCGATGGTTTCTGTACTCTGCCTCGGACTGAAATTCACGGGCGCTCTCGCCGGGATCATACATCAGGCGTCCCCGTGCCCCGCCGTAGGCGAAGGCACGTCCGATTCCAATCGCTCCGATGGCATCCAGCCGATCAGCATCCTGTACAATCCGGCCTTCCAGCGTTTGCATTGGCGGACGGTTTCCTCCGCTGTAGGACATCGTGGATATAATGCCAAGAATATGCTCGCTCGCCTCAGCCGACACTGCCTCCGCTTGAAGCCAACCCTCCACCTTACGTAGCCCTTCTTCCTTGGAAGGGTTCAGCTTCGGGTCTGCCACATCGTGCAGCAATGCAGCCAGAATGCATACCTGCGAATCAGCCCCTTCCCGTTCCGCAATGGCGGCAGCGGTCTGCTTGACTCTGTACGCATGCCACCAATCATGGCCGCTGCTGTCATGCTGCAGCTGTTCTTTTACAAATTGCTCTGCCCGGTTCATGAGCTCAGAAGCTTCAAATGTATTGATGCTAAGCCTCTCCTTTCAATGCTGTACAATCAGGATGCCTTCCGGCTTTTGCGGATCCAGTAAATAACAAATATGATGACAACAACAGCGATAACTGCATAAGTAATCTCCGAATATACGTCCATATAAGCCAAAACGTTCTCCCAGTTCTCTCCCAATGCGGCGCCAACGCTTACCAGGAAAATATTCCAGATTAACGTACCGATCGTGGTGAACACAAGGAACACCCAGAACTTCATGCCCGACATGCCTGCCGGAATGGAAATCAGACTACGGATCAGCGGAACCATGCGGCAAAACAATACCGTCCATGGTCCATATTTGTCAAACCAGGCATCTGCCTTATGTATGTCCTGCTTTTTAACACGGAGAATATGCCCCCACTTGTCAACGATGGCTTCCATTCTCTCAACGCTTAGGATACGGCCAATTCCGTATAGTATAATCGCACCGACAACCGAACCCAATGTGGCAGCTATTATAACCCCAGGCACGGTCAAATCCGAGTTCGTAGTCATGAATCCGCCAAAAGTGAGGATCACCTCTGATGGTATGGGCGGAAATACATTTTCAAAGGCAATCATCAGAAAGATTCCAAAATAACCGTACTGCTCCATAAATGACGTTATCCAGTTTTCCATTATACACCCTCTGCCACGGATTTATGTTTCCCACTGCAATTCTACCAAGGAAGACACCGTGAGGGCAAACCCGCTGAAGTAGTATTTTTATATCGCCGCCCGGATTCAGAGCCAACGTACAAAATTCCCCCTAGGACAAAAAAACCAATCAGAACGTTAAAATTAATAGGACTCTTGACTCTAAAAACAACCTTGGCTTCTTTCATTTAACCTCCCGTAGACAGCTTTTGTTGATATAAAGCGGCAATAGCCGCCGCCTGCTCACACACCCGGTTCCGTAATTCCTGCGGCTCCAGCACTTCCATCCCCGGACCAAACCCGAGAATAATCCCACAGGCGGATTCCAGCGTGTTGAATTCAACCTCTGCCTCGATTTCCTGTCCTGTGTGCACCATATGCAGCAGCTTTACATACCGTGTGCGGGACAGTGCATCCAGCAGCCCTTCGTCAAAACGCAGCTTCGCCGGATAACGCGGCAGAGTTGCTTTGAATTCCGACATAGATTGCTCCCAATACTGTGCCAACTGAAACGCTGCCGGACGCTCAAATGTCTGCTCCTTCATCTCCGCCGCATGCAGACGGGAGATGCGGAACGTTCGCATCCCATGATCCGTTGCTGCCACCAGGTACCAGACGCCACGTTTGGCTACGAGACCAAGCGGAGATACAGTCCGCTCTTCGGCTTCTCCGGACCGCATATACGTAATGGACAGCAGCCGTTCTCCCCATACGGCTTCCTGAATCACCGGCAGGCACGGACACTGTTCGTCCGCCTGATGCCAGCCCGCTCCATCGATATGCAGCTTGGCTCGCACGTCTTCGGCACTTCGCTGCACCATGACCGGAGCGGAGGATAACAGCTTTTGGATGGCAGAATCGAAGTGTCTGCGAATCCCCAGATCCTCCAGCGCCTTTTCTTGACCGGATATAAATAGTGAGACGAGCTCATCTGGCTTCATGCCTGTGAGACGGGTTCGGTATCCTTCGGACAAGCGCCATCCCCCATTTGCTCCCCTTTCGGCATATACGGGAATTCCCGCCATACTGAGCGCTTCCATATCTCTTGCAATCGTGCGTTCCGATACTTCAAGCTGTCCGGCCATCTGTCGGGTGGTCAGTCTCCCCTGGTTCTGCAGCAGCAGCAGGATATGCAGCAAACGATCCGCTCTCATCCGCTTTCGCCTCCATTTTGTTATTAGTTGCTTTTATTTTACCAAATAATCATGACAGTAGATGTCTTATTTCAAGGATAGACTGATCCTGTATCGTCTTTTACTTATTGAACAACCAACAAGGAGGACAATGGAATGACAAAACCATTACAGGGCAAAGTAGCCGTTGTTGCAGGCGCAACGCGCGGAGCGGGCAGAGCGATCGCCGTCACACTGGGAACGGCAGGAGCGACGGTGTACTGCACCGGCCGTAGTATCCGGGGACAGGCTTCCGATCTGAACCGGCCCGAGACGATTGAAGATACCGCCGATATGATTAACGAGCGCGGCGGGACAGGGATTGCCGTTCAGGTCGACCACACCAAGGAAGAGCAGGTGAAAGCCCTGTTCGAGCGGATCAAACAGGAACAGCAGGGCAGGCTTCATATTTTGGTGAACGATATTTGGGGCGGCGACAAGTTGACTGACTTTCAGGCAGCCTACTGGCGGCATTCGCTCGCCAACGGACTCTTAATCCAGGAACGGGCCGTAAAATCTCATATGATCACGAGCTATTACGGCACCCCACTGCTCATCGAAAATCCCGGCGGTCTCATCATCGAAGTGACGGACGGTATTGACTACAGATACCGTGGAAATCTGTACTACAGTCTGGCCAAGGTATCGGTCATCCATCTGGCAGCCGCCATGGCTGAAGAGCTGCGCTCGTATAATACAGCCGCTATATCTGTAACGCCAGGCTTCCTTCGCTCGGAAGAAATGCTGGATCACTTCAGAGTTACCGAGCAGAACTGGCAGGATGCGGTGCATAGCGGGATACCCGATGCAGAGCATTTCGGGCAGTCCGAGACTCCTTATTTGCTTGCACAGGGAGTGGCCGCGCTGGCGGCTGACCCGGAAATTATGAGCAAATCCGGCAAAACCCTCGCCAGCTGGGAGCTGTCCGATGAATATGGCTTTGTGGATGTGGACGGCAGAAAGCCGCATTGGGGCAATTATGCGAAGCAGCACGGATTTCTGTAATCGGCTATAGACCCGTGCGGCACATTTTTTTAAGCCAGGCCATATGGGCCTGATGATATCTGGAATGGTCGGCGATGTGCCATATCCCCCAGCGGACCGTCGCCTCCGCTCCATTTTCATAAGGAACTTTTCTTTCCAGATCTTCATCCGTCAGTATCAGGCACGCTTGTCTGAACATGTCCTGAACTCTGTCGTATTGGCTAAATAAATCCTCCAATGGGACTCCTTCTATCTCGGGGAGTCTTCCTTCTTCAGTGGCCATCGGTCCAAACTGCTGAACGAGCTCGTCGGGCACCGACTCTCCCCGGAGCCGGTATACCCAGTGCAGATCAACAACAGCCAGATGCTTTAGCAGTTGGGCAATGCTGTTTAATGACCCATTTGGCCCCTTATAATACAGCTCCTCTTCACTTAATCCGGCACACGTCGCCTGCAGGCGATGGTAGGTATCCTCTACAGCAGCATGCAGCATACCAATGACCGGTGTCATTCCTTGTTGTGGCGCAAGATCGAATAGATGCATTTTCTGACCTCCCTGATGATTCGAACGTGTACTTCTATGTAAGCTACTTTACTTCACCCAATCGGCAAACAGGCCCTGATATAACGGTGTAAAACGGAGATCTACTGCTGGGTTGACGCTGAATCAAAGCAGACAGCATTTTGCTAGCTTTCTTGCAAGAAGGGGATTCGCCCCCCTCAAAGTCTAGTAGCCAGAGTGAGATAGGTGTCTATAGGGAGTGGTGTCCGTTGCCTAATGCCTGTTGCTTGCTGCCTTCCCATACAGCTTTGCATGATTATCCCTTTTGCTCAGAATGCGGGGGTCGAGGGTTGGGGCTTGAGGGGGCCTGGGGGAAGGAAAGAGGAAAGAGAAACGAGATACGAAAAAAGGTGGCTCAAGTGGGAAGTTCGGCTTGAAATAGGAACATGCGTTTGGTATAATGAGAAAAAGAACTTACGTTCGTGGATGATGGATCGGAGGAAAGCAGACATGGAAGTCCAAGCGGAAACGGAAGTTCAACCCTTTAGCCGTCGTTATCACAACGAGCAGGTCTGCATGGAGGCATTGATCGTGCTGAAGTGGCCGAATGGCTTCGTCTGCCCGCGTTGCGCCCATACCCGCTGCAGTCGTCTGACTTCCCGGCGCATCCCTTTGTTCGAGTGCGCAAAGTGCGCGCATCAAACGTCCGCTTTGGTCGGCACGATTTTTGAACGAACCCATCTCCCCCTGACCAAGTGGTTCCAGGCGCTGGAATTGTTCCTGCTCCCCGACGGCATCTCGGCGATGCGGCTGAGCCAGGTGATCCAGGTCACCTACAAGACCGCCTGGTTGATGCTGCACAAAATACGCCATGCCATCGGGGAGTTCGATGCCCGGGAGCTGCTCTGCGGAGACGTGAAGGTGAACAGCGACCTGTATGGGCGTAATCTGTCCCGGCCTCAGTTTCCTCATCCGCATGCTTCGGCGGTCGTAGCCGGGTGCACGGTCACGGAGTCGGGCGAGCCGGAGCAGGTCAAAATCCGCCTGGTCCCGCAGAAGAAGGGAGATGGGCAAAGAGCAAATCGTCACGAACTCGCTGCATTCATCAACGAACATATAGATATCCGTGCAGCAGCGGTACAATCGTTCCCTCAAGCCTATCGGCTGTATACGCCCTTGCGGAAAGTAGTGAGCGGGGCGTGGAAATCGCTGAAGAGTACGTATGTAGCCTTGGGAAGCAAGCACCTGCAGGTGTACCTCAACGAGTACACCGGACGCCGCCGACTGCGCCTGACCGAAGGGGAAGAAACGATGTGGCAGAAGTTGTTGTACATGAGCGTGGCGATTCCGGCGATCCCTTACCGCCGACTGATCGCGCGCCAACCGGTGCAGCCTCTTGCGGCTGCGTCCTGATCGCAGTGCTTGAACGAGGAGAGGTGAGCATGAGGTGCGTGGCTTGACCGGTGTGGGTCAGCATGAACAAGGACATCGGAAACCCTTCGGGTTCAAGCGGTAACGAGGACCAGGGTCTTTTATGTTTCCGGGGCCTTGCTCATCTTCCCTCGTTCTCTCTCGGTCGGTTTCACAGCACCTAAACGCGCTGCTTTCTCCTAAGATCGTCTCCTGATCTCGACTGATCTGCTTCCCCATAAGGCACATCAAAAAATAATAGACCCATTCAATGGCCCTGAATCGCGTAACCACAGACATTTTCGTGCCTCATTTGATCCGTTATTTTCTTTAACGTGCCTAGAGTATATTTTCGGTTCCCGGTTTTCTGTTTTTCTGTACCTGATCCAACGGGATAATTGTGCAAAGCTCCCGGACAGCGAGTTCACATGCCTTGCCACGATCGACGGGCGGCTTGACTGTCAAGCACGGATGATTAGGTGGAGTTGGATTGGGTTCTGCGAAAGTTGAGTTAATAATATCACTTCAAAGTTTGAGGAAAATAGTGTGATTTGTGTGATTTTTAGATCCTTATTTAGATGGGGAGCCTGTAATAAAAAAGTAAAATACATTTAAGACAGTAATTACTCCAATGACAATCCACAGTACTGACGGTTTTTTCATGGAAGTATCGCCTTTCTTCTATATAATTTTGTTAAATACCGCACATGACATTCCTTATTATGGTAACACAGAGAACGGTCTGTGCCATGTGAACCATAGTCCATGATTTCAAATACGATCAAATACGAAACAAAACCCGCCCGCGATCCAAATGAAGTCCACGAAATACGACCGCCCTCGCCAGTCTTTCACCCCATATTCCGGATGCAAACCCGTAAACCAATTTTGAACGATATTTCGTACAATAGCCTGAGATCTGAGAATGGACGCTTACGTACACGTTGGTATATAAGCTTAGGTGGATATAGCTCGCACAAGCTCGCTTATCCGTAATGGGATGTGCGAATCTTGGATTGAATGCGAATCTTGGATTGAAATTGGAACGAAGTAAACTTGCGATTGCAAGAAATTATACCGAGAAGTTTATACTTGCTGGAATCTAAAAAAACAGATTGCCCGCAAGGACAATCTGTCTTAAATCAAAGGCCCAAGACCCTTCTCCTCTTATTTGGAGGAGTTTCTGTCGTCCTTGACCATCCCCGGTGTCGTTTTCGCAACCCATTCTTCAGCCTCAGGCTCGATATCCTGACCGTTCTCCATTTTCTTTTGCTCCATCAGGGAATCTCCGTCTTTATTCAGCTTGTTGCGAAGTTTATCTTCGGATTGAAATTCCATTGTCATTGCCTCCTTCAAATAAATTGGAGCGGTTGCTCCTGTGGAAATCTGCTTCTGCAAAAGCCCTCAAGTGTTCCTTCGGCCCTGCCTCTTACATATAGTTACCCGATGATGCCAAATACAAACGTGGCTGGGCGTTTCTCTCCAAGGGTGCAGAGTTAACGAATATTAACTACCAATCACGATGCCAAACTCAGCTTCCAATCCCTTCTTTCCTGCCTCTGTCACCGACACAGCCCTCCCGTCAGGCAGTCGCCGGGTCCATTCCAGCTCGAAAAACCTGCCGGTCAGGGCTGCACCCAAGCTCCCGGCCAGATGATGGCGGCGCTCGCTCCAATCCAGACAGGGCCGCGCAAAACGGCGGCGTTTTGCGCGGCACAGCTCAACATTAATACCGAAATCCTGCAGAAAAAGCCGTCCTTCCGCCGTTAATTCATATTCCGTCCCTGCTTCCTCGATCCATTTGAGCTCATGCAGCCTGTCATTCAGAGCCACGCCGATTCTGCCTGCAAGATGGTCATAACAGGTTCGCGCGTAGTGAAGAGCCTTTAATTGATCGGATTCCCTTAGTGAGCGAACCGGTTTTTGCGGTGCGATGGCCTGCAGAGCTTCCAGAGCAAGCGCCACCTCGCTGTTCGCCAGCCGAAAATATTTATGCCTTCCATGCATTTCATAGGTGAGTAGCCCTCCCTCCACCAGCTTGGCAAGATGGGTACTGGCCGTCTGGGGCGAAATTCCTGCGGCATGGGCAAGTTCCGTAGCAGGAATGGCTTTCCCCCCAATGAGGCGAATAAGCATCGTTATTCGTGAAGGGTCTCCGATCAGCGCAGCCACCTTCATCGTATTAGGTGTTACATCCATTTTTACATCCTCCATTCCATACATCCATACTTCGAGCCTAACCGAACTATATCCATGCTACCATAGGTGCATCATTCCAAAATAGATACACCGGAGGTAATTATGAAACCCATTATTTTTATTTTGCTTGTCCTATTGGCCACCTCTCTGATGGGGAGCTCTTTTACATTTGGGAAAATGGGGCTGGACTACGCTTCACCCCTGCTTCTGGCAGGTATCCGTTTTACGCTTGCCGGGCTGCTGATGGCTTTCTGGGTTCGAAATAAAAAACACCCCGCTTCAGCAATAGCTTGGCTTAAAGTCGCAACGATCGGGCTGTTTCAAACCGCTTTGGTCATGGGCTGCATCTTCCTCAGTCTCAGGACAATCACAGCAGGCGAGTCGGCCATTCTCACCTTCATTAATCCGCTCTTGGTCATCATTTTCGGAACGATCGTTTTCCGTACCCGTTATCGCTTATCCCAGTGGGCAGGAGTAGTCATCGGATTTGTCGGTGTGACCGTTACACTCGGGTTCCAAATGCAACTGCAGACAGGAACGTGGCTGGGGTTGGGATCAGCAGTATGCTGGGCCATCGCAACACTTCTGGTTAAACAATGGGCCGGCGAAATGAATATATGGGTGCTGACAGCTTATCAAATGCTGTGTGGGGGAATCGTACTAGTTGTGTTGGGATTGTTTATAGAAGCTCCCCATTTGGTAATCAACATGCAATCCGTCGGGATTATTTTGTATTTGGCAGTGCTGGGCTCCATCGTTCAGTTTGCGGTCTGGTATTACCTGCTGCAGCAAGGGGAACCGGGCAGAACAAGCGCGTTTCTGTTTTTGGCGCCTTTTTTCGGCGTGCTGTCCGGATGGCTGCTGCTGGGCGAAGTGGTTTATACAAATGTATACCGAGGCGGCGGTTTAATCCTGGTTGGCATATTTCTGGCTAACTGGCGGCCCGGTAAACTAAGGGACACTGCTTCGTAGAATGTCTTACGGACAGTGGATGAAAGATTTTTTGCAGAAAAAATACCCTGATATCTACGCCGGTGACGGGATCAAGTGGAATTTCTCCAAGTGTTTGATCGGTCGTGACGGCAAGGTGTTCGGCAGATACGAGACTACAATCAAGCCATTTGAGCTGGAGTCAGACATTAAGTCGCTTCTCTAGTGCTTAAAGCAAGACTGGAACTAAGCAGCAACCTTAGTCCGGGTACACTGAACCAAGGTTGCTTATGCTTAATCTTCCGTCGGCTGCTGCGGTCCGTCCAAATCAAGCTGATAGAATGCCAAATCGAGCCAATTCCCGAATTTATACCCGGCCTTTCGTATCGTGCCTGAGTGAGTGAAACCCAGTTTTTTGTGTAAAACGATACTTCCCTCGTTAGCAGCGTCAACTCCTGCGATCAGGGTGGCATAACCGTTAGCTTCAGCTAGCTTTATAATTTCTTGAATCAGCAGCTTTCCTGCTCCACGCCTGCGATAATCCTTATGCACATATACGGAATGTTCGGCAGTATATTTATAGGCAGGCCACGGACGAAATGGCCCATAAGTGGCAAATCCCATCGCCTGCCCCCCATCTTCTAAAACAATGACCGGGAATCCGTTCTCCTGTTTGTCGTGAAACCAGCGCATTCGGTTTTCCAATGTTTGTGGCTTGTAGGTATACACAGCGGTTGTATTCATAATGGCATCATTATAAATATCCAGTATTTCAGGAAGATGCGATTCCTTGGCCTTTCGCAGCATAAGCTGTTCCTCCGTTCCATTTCAACTATTGTCATTACTTATCTTTATATCAAAACTCCAGGTTCATTTTGCTTCTCCTCTTGAATCTGTTGTTTATTGCCTTATATACTAGCACTTTTCATTCAAAATGAATAAATGACTTTATTAATCGTTTGCTATAGAATTTGGTTATAACAAAGTCAATGAACAGCATGTTTTATGGAAAGGTGCCGGGATTATGAAGCTACACCAATTCAAATATTTAATAGAAGTATCCAAGCATGAATCGATCAGCAAAGCAGCATCTGCTCTGTTCGTTACACAACCGAGTATCAGCAAAGCGCTGCGGGACTTGGAGGATGAATTGGGGATTACCATTTTGGACCGGACGAATAAAGGCGTTGTTTTTACGAAAGAGGGCAATGAACTATTGTTCTACGCTAAAATGGTGCTAGAGCAAACTGAATCCATCGTCTATCATTTTAACAAGCAAAAAGCGGAAAACTTGACCAAGCTCTCTATCTCCTCTCAGCATTATGGCTTTGCCATAGAAGCCTTTGCGAAGCTGATGGATACCTTGTCGCAACGTAATTTCGAGCTGACGATTCGCGAAGGTAAGGCAACGGATGTGATTGACGATGTGTGCGCAAGCAGAAGCATCTTGGGCATTTTGTCTTTCACCAATGTAAACCAACTTTTTTTCGAGCGTTATTTTATTTCGAATTCACTAGTATTTACTCCTTTGGTTACGGTAAAGCAGCACGTTTTTCTTAGAAAAGAGCACCCGCTCGCCCACCTCAATTCCATTACCCTGGATCAATTAAGAGACTATCCTTGTCTCACATATCAGCAGGATGATGTACTTCTGCATTTTGCAGAAGAAGCCATTCAAGTGGATAATCTTACGAAACTGGTCTATGTAAAGGATCGGGGCACCATGAACAGTTTGCTGTCCAATACGGATAGCTACAATGTGGGAACCGGCCTTATTACGGAACAGTACATGGAACCGAATATTATTGCTATTCCTTTGGAAGGGCACAGTCTGATGCATATCGGATTTGTGAAAAGAAACGATGTCATATTGCCGGAAGAGATTTATGTATATGTTGATTTGCTGAAAAAATCGTTGGCAAAATCCGCTGTAAAAATTAGTATGGAATAATAACCCATTAGGAAGGGAGTGCGGATATCGCTCACCCTTTAATCAAAGCTTTCCTTCCTGCAGCCAGAGAGCAATAGTTCAGATCTGCTTCCATCTAGGATTCCACAGGAGGGATTGGATAAGCTCAGATTTCCAATTGATACACCGAAAGGACCTGGAGTATGGAGGTATTTTATGAAAAACAGTAAAAAACACCTAATTATATCAAGGAATATAATTAGAGCAGTGATTGTATTTCTAATTCTAGGAACACTTTATTATTTTAGCGGTTCCAGTACTTACGAAAGTGCTAAGTTAGTTGATATCAAAAGCGACCACTTAGTGATTGAAAGAGTTAACACAACGAGAGAAAGAAAGACTATTTATATGAATTCGCGTTCTGAACTTCCTTCTCTAAAAGTTGGAGAAGAGTATTTTTTTTCGTATGGAAATAGGCTTTTTCAACGCCCCACTATTAAATCTGTTGAGTCCATTGCTGATCCAGCATAAAAAAAGCGGAGCGGTAGTACTCAAATCAGAAATAAAAGAGCCTTGGCTGCTCACTGAATTAGCCCGTCCTCCTTGCAAAGTTCAACTAACTGATGAATCGCATATAACTGCCGCCGATTTCGTTCATGAATGATTTCCAGCGCGTTTTCAACCACTCTTGTGGCTCTATCCATATCCTGATATTCCATAGCCTGCACAATATCCTTTATATTCTCCAGAAAGTAAATCGTCTTCCGCAGTGTATGTATGAGCAGGATCTGCCTAATATGTAGAGGGGTGAACATACGGTAACCATTCTCAGGATTACGCTCAGGCGAGAGTAGTCCTTCCTTTTCCCAATATCGAATGGCCGAGGCCGGCACGTCCGTAAGAGTGGCGGCCTCGCCAATCGTCATATGATTTTTTATCTTTTTATCGATAACAAGCGGAAGCTCCGAATTTTGCAGCAATGCAAGAGTCCGGTCGGCAACGGCTTTTTCATTTTGCAATTTTGCTTGCTCTTTGGTGACCAGCCAAAAAGCAGCGTCCACATCCCCTTTTTGAATGTGGCGAAGCACATCACACGCAACCGCAACATCAAATCCGGCAAACATAACACGCAGGCAACGAAAATAAGCCAAGTGCACCCTGGTGTAGAGACGGTAACCGTTTGCCGCACGTTCAGGGGCTGGAATGACTCCCCATGATTCATAATGCCTTAAGGCGCTTGTACTTACACCAAGTTCTCTGGCGATTTCAATTGGCTTATAATAACGCACTCTGGTCCCCCTCTTTCTTTTAACACCTTCCCGATTTTTGAGCATTAACAAACATTAAACTATATTGAGAAGGTTTTCAACTGTCAGATCGGAGTTTATGCGGGGAACGTTATCATTTGCAGCAATGTTGTAAGCTAAAAGGGTAAAACAAAATCAAAGGTGAAAGGAGTTAACCATGACGCAAATAACACCGCTGAAAGAATTCATGGAATCAAACCCTGAAAATCCCATTGAGGTGATCGAGAGATACATTAGCAATTATGTCGATGAGAATTGGCAAAACGTACTTCACACCAATCGGGATAAGCTGCAGAAGGCATACATTGAAGCAGGGGATATGGCATATGGGACGTTTCTCAACCTGTTATTCTTGCCAATCCATCGACAGTTTAAGGAACTGGGGATACGTCCCGAGCCCAAGCTGCCTGGTGATTTCGATATCTCGCGGGAATGGGGAAACACAGAACAAACCGACCAGCAGCGCTGGATGTGGAGCAGTATACATTCGCCGCATGACGGACCGCTCGGCACCATAGTCACCATCGTATTTCACGATCATACACAGTTTCGCGTTCCACGCCAGCCTCGAATCCTAGCTTTAAACGAAACCAATAAAGAAGATGTTGTAGCAGCTCTTTCTCTTATGTCTCCCGACTTCGGGCAAGCCCTTGAATTCACAGTTGAATACGAAGAATACCTTCGAAGTCAACAAAACTAGAAAAAACGCCCCTGATCGAGAAATTCATTGAATGTTTAAAGATATCGACTCTTGAATAGCTGAAATAACCGGGAGAGAAAGAGCATCTGCCCTTCCTTCCCGGTTATTTTGTAATCTGCTTATTTAATCACCATGCCTCCCGCCATCGGTGCAGCATGATCATTTGGGTTCCATCCCTAACTCTCCACCTGATAGAGTCGCTCATACACATCCTTATTGACCATTCTCAGCCCAAACAATCGGCGGATACGCTGTCCGGGCTTGGCCTTAAAGGTTATGGTTGCCTGCTCCTTGCCCTCCAGATAGGCAGCCGGAATTTCGGCGTTGATATTGTAAAACTTGTCAGCTTCATCAAAGCCCTCCCTAAACTGCTCAAGCAGATGACCGTTCACCAAAATATCAAAACCGCAGTTGGGCATTTCCAGCGCAGCCGTGTAGGTCATCACCAGCAGCATCGGAAGCGCCGGGTCTGTCTGCAAATCGAAGGAAAACCAGCCGTCAATGCCTGCATTTCGGTAAGGCCGGTTATTCACATATCCGGTACGGGTCGAAGTATCCCCCTGGAAGTTATGATCCCGCTCTGGTTGCATTTCTCCAGGCTGGGCAAAATCGATGGTGCACTGCTCCAGAATGGCCAGTCTTTCACGTGCGGCGGTATATTCTTTTTCCGCCTCCTGCCATGTTTCCTGCGTGAAAATATCCCAATATACGCTATACGTACGGTCATGCATTTTATAAAAAGGAGATAATTCCACATCTCGCGGATGCCCGGCCTGCACACTGCGAAACGTATTCGTTTTCCCCTGCACCGGCTGGATCCAGTCCTCAAGTTCCTCAGTTTTGGGAATGAATACAGGGGTGTAGAGAAACTCTTTGGCCTTGGGATCATCGATCGGCCCGAGGTCACCCGCCAGCACGAGCGGTCCATACATGACAGCCGCCCGGCCCGGGTTATCCGGCATTCTCTCCAGCCTCAGCGACATCGGCAGCGTCATCTCTACGACATCACCGTCGATCCAGGTTCTGGTGATCGATACGAAGCTGCCCGGCTCCGACATGATCTCCTGTTCTTTGCCGTTTACACGTACGGTTATGCCTTGAACAGCCCAATACGGATAACGAATGAGCAGCGTCAATGGCACTGGCTGATCACATTGAAGTTCCAGCGTGGTATGATCCGTTTCCGGATAAGAGGTATTTTGCTTTAACGTGATGCCTGCTTCTTTCCATTCCAAGGTAGAGGCGATAAATTGGTTGACATACAGCTTATCCTGATCATGAAAATAAATGCCGCGGCCGTAGCTTGCATGATTCTCCATACCCGTGCCGACACAGCATGTAAAACCATCGAATTTGCTTTCAAAATGCTTGTGACCGCCCATAGCCAGCGACAGATAATAGGTTACACCCCCGTGAACCGGGTCCTGTGAAGCCAAAATATGATTAAACAAAGCCCGTTCATAAAAATCCGCTTCCTTCGCGGAGCCACTCCATTGAAACAGATGATTGGTCAGCTTAAGCATGTTGTAAGTGTTGCATGTTTCCGTTGTATGCGGTCCGACGCGGTCATTTAAACCGTCCGGTGCTCCAAAATATTCGCCAAAGCTATTGCCGCCAATGACATACGAATGGTGCTCCACCACCCGCTGCCAAAAAAACTCCGCCGCTTCCCGCCGCTTCGGATCATTGGTCAGCTCATATTCTTTGGCAAGCCCGATCAGCTTTGGAATTTGTGTATTGGCGTGTATACCCTGCAGACAGTCTTCCTGCGAGCTGAGCGGGTCGAGCACCAGCCTGTGCCAGAATTTTTCGGCAAGCCGCAGGTAGCTCTCTTCTCCGGTATCCGCATACAAATCGGCCAATACCTCGTTCATGCCTCCATATTCGCAGACCATCATTTGCTGCATCTGCTCTTCATTCAAGGGCTGCAAAATCCCGCCAAGCCAGTCGGCCAACCCGCGCTCGATCTCCAATGCCTTCTCACAGCCTGTCAGATGATACGCATCACGCAAACCGGCGAACAGCTTATGAAGCGTATAGAGGGGAGCCCACGCACCGTTCAGATCAAAACCCTTGGAGCGGATATCTCCGGCAGACACCTCTGCAAAAAGCTCCCTTCCTCCCGGAATGCCGGATACATATCCGTCTCCATGGGCCTCTTGGCAAAGCTCCAGTTCTTCCGTAATATAATGTGCGATTTCTTTAAAGCGTTCATCTGCCGTCGAAGCATACATCATGGAGCAAGCAGACAAATAGTGCCCCAGAGAATGACCAGAAATCGTCATGGCCTCCCAGCCTTCATATTGTGGCGCTTTGGGCGCAAGCCCGGCATATTCGCGGAAACGCGCCAGCAGCCGGTCAGGCACAAGCTCCAGCAGATAGGACCGGTTCAGCTCCATTGCCTCTTTAAAGAGGCCTTCGCCCAGGATCACCTCGTTTAACGCGAATGGTCTTGCTTTTATGTGGGCTTTTGTTTGTACAGCCATGTTTATACCCATTCCTTTCGCTTCGCTCAAGGCACAAACGGAATGAAATCCGTTTGCCTGGGCGATTTTTTTGTATTCTTGAGCTGCAGGGATGCCGGTACATTACAAATCACGTGGAGGGAAGTAGGTCACTGCAATCCGGGGACCGCAATTCAGATGACCGCATGTTTGTTCCTCCTTCTTAGGCTCAAAACCGAAATCGGTGCTTGACCAGGGCATAGGTGCCAGTGCGTGAAAGCACGAAAACTCTAACGGTTGCCAACGAGCATATTTCCCGTTTTCATGACAACTGCTAGCAAAGAAATGCACCGGATAAATCATTCATTCGAGGTAAACCCATGGGTCAAGCCTCGATTTCTGATTGAGTTTCTTTTTAAAGTGCGTGTTCAAAAGGAATCTGCTTCAGTTTCGCGAGCGTTAATATGCGCGGCCGGAGGTTTGCTCCCATTGCCGGTACAACTGTGCTCTCGCCCCGGTAATGCCGGGATGAAACTGAATCAGCGCATTTTCCCTTACGGCATGGACCTCACGGATGGCCTCCTGTACCCGCCGTTCCCCATCGGCTCCGGCAAGGCCGGCGGCATGTGTAATGGAGGCGGCAGCCAGACGCCCCTGAGCCATGGCGACAAGCCCGCTTTCGATGCCGGTTATATTACCGGCAACGTACAGCCCTTGGAGCGGGGTTTCCATTCGCTCGCTATGCAGCGGGACATGCCCGCCAAGCTCAGGACTGTAGGCGAACTTGCAGCCCGCCACCGCCGCAAGCTCGGCGAGCGGATACAAGCCGCCGCTCAGCGCTACGAAGTCGGCGGGCTCATCATGCTCGCTGCCGGGAATCGGCGAGCCGTCCGGGGCCACCCGGACCAGGGTCACGGATTCGACCCGGTCGCTCCCGTTCACGGACAGCACCGCCGTCCGCAGACGGATGGGGATATCCCACAGGCGGAAGCCATTGTGGGGATAACAACGGGCGATGAGGCCCTCCATCCGCAGCGCCGCCGCCAGCCTGCCACCTATGCGCATCCAGGCGGCAGGGGCCAGCCCCGCGAGCCGAAGCAGCAGCTTCGCAGAGGCGGTCGGACTGGCCGCCGCACCTGCCAAGGGATTGGTGCACGGCAGTGTAATCGCGGCGATCTTGACCCCGGCGACGGACAGCTCACGGGCAATCGCCATCGATAAGACGTTCATGCCTACAATAATGCCGCGTTCCCCCGGCTTGACATAATGAACGTTGGTCAACACCTGCGCGGCTCCGATGGACATGACACCAGGCAGCGTCCAGCCTTCCAGCGGAACGGGAATTTCAGCCGCCCCTGTCGCCAGCAGCACATAGTCAGCGGTGAATAATCCGCAGGAGGTGAAAATCCCCCATGTGGTTGTGTATTCCATACCATGTACAGCTACACCACAGCGGATATCCACCCCCAGTTCCCTGCAGCGGGCAATCAGCTCATCCGCGACGTGCTTTCCGACCCACCAGCCTTTGCGGCCCTGCTCATGGTATTGCCCGGGCATGCGCCCGCCTGGCTCGGTGAACTCATCCAGTACCGTCACTTGCATTCCCTGTTCGGCTGCCGCAGCCGCCGCAGACAGTCCGGCAGGCCCCGCACCAATGACGAGGAGCCGCGCCCTGCTGCTCATGTCACCATTCTCCCCGTGATCTCATTCGAAAGCTGCCGCCCTGTTTCGACGATCATGCCCTCCTCCAATCTCGTCAGACAGGAACGCACGGTGCCAAGCGAATGAACCGTCAGACGGCATTCATTGCAGTGCCCGATGGCGCAATACATTCCCCTGGGCGTACCGGATTCCTCATGTTTTCTCAGCAACCGGACACTACTGGCCAGCAGCGCGGCCGCCAGCGGTTCTCCGGCCAAACCTTGCATGGGACGCCCGTCGAACATGAAGGACACCTGACACCGCTCAGGCTGGGGTCCCAAAATGGGGTGATTTACAATCCGTATACCCCTCATAGGGAACCTCCTTCCGCCAACTGGCCGAACGTGACCGGACGCACCGGGGGCCTCTGGGATAACAGCTCTGCCTCCCGGCGGGAAGCAGGATACTGATTATAAAACCACGACTCCACCACCTGTCGGCATACCCTGCCCTGACATGCCCCCATCGTCACCCGTGTCGCCATTTTAAGCTGCCGCACCGTATCCATTCCCTCGTGACATGCCTCCTCAAGCTGTGCCAGGCTCACTTCCTCACAGCGGCATACAATCCAATGCTTTGACCCGTCAGACGTCCTGACAACCATTCCAACCGCCCCCTTTCCCCCGGCTGCCCGCTTAATCATAACGAATCGCACAGGTTTTAAGCGCTGAATAAAACTCCAGCGCCGCCTGACCCTGTTCCCTGGTGTGCGAGCTGGACCACTTCAAACCGCCGAAGGCAGCCTGATATTCGACACCAGCCGTCTCCTGATTCACACGCACCATACCCGCCTCCGCTTCATCCAGAAAGCGGTGGGCCAGCCGCAAATCGCGGGTGAACAACGAGGCGCTTAACCCATATACAGTCGCGTTGCATAACCGGATCGCATCCTCAAAATCATCCGCTGGCAGGACGCCGATCACAGGCCCAAAAATCTCCTCCCGAATCAGCGGATGTGACGAATCCAGTCCGGTAACCACCAGCGGGCGCACGTAATACCCGTGATCCGTCCCAGGGGCGGCTCCGCCCTCAGCCAAGATATCGGCATCCCGGCGGGCCATCGCCACATAGGACGCCACCTTCTCGTACTGGCCTGCGGATGCCACCGGTCCGAGATACGTGCCGGGATCAAGCGCCGGAGCAACCTGGATGTTGTTCACCGCCTGGCACAAAGCCTCCGTAAACATTTCATAGACCGACCGTTCTACGATTACGCGGCTGGTGGCCGTGCATTTTTGTCCGGCTGAGCGGAAAGCGCCGCTGACGATCATCGCCACCGCCTGCGCCACATCCGCATCCTTCAGCACGACGGCGGCATTTTTACCGCCCATCTCGGTCTGATACTTGAGGTTGCGCCGCGCACATTGCTGCGCAATGCCCATACCCGTAGCAGTTGAGCCTGTAAAGCTGACAGCATCCAATTCCTTATGCGCCAGCAAAGCATCGCCGATAACGTGACCCTGACCGATTACGAGATTCAGCACGCCAGTCGGAAGCTGCGCCGATTCGAACAGCTCAGCAATGCGAACCGCCGTGAGCGAAGCATGCTCGGCAGGCTTCCAGATGACCGTATTTCCGCACAAGAGCGCAGGTGCGATTTTCCACAGTGGGATGGCAACAGGAAAATTCCACGGCGTAATAACAGCCGTCACCCCGAGCGGAACACGCTTCGTGTATTGAAGCACGCCAGATTCATTGGAAGGAATTACATTGCCGATGGCACGCACGCCTTCTGCCGCATAATAACGGAGCAGATGAACCCCCCGCATCACCTCGCCGCGCATCTCGGTAATCGGTTTGCCCATCTCACGGCTGGCCAGCTCAGCCACCTCGGCCAGACTCGCCTCCAGCAGCCCGGCGGCCCGGAACAGGCAGTCTCCCCTGGCGGCAGGAGTGAGCGCACCCCAGCCCCTTTGGGCCAGCCGTGCCGCTTCCCCGGCTTGAGTGACATCATCCTTTGTGGAAAAGCGGACAACGCCCACCTCCTCCTGCAACGCCGAGGGGTCGTGCGCCACCATCTCCTCGCCGGAAGGGTACAGCCACTCACCGCCGATCCAATTTCGGCTCTCCATCATCTTCACCTCCATTCAGGATGAGACCCCGCTCGGACGAACCGCCGCCCCGAAGGCTTCCCGAATACGGTCATACTCCGCCTGCGGCAGTGCCAGTCTGGGCGGACGTGTCGGACCGACCGGAAATCCGGCCAGCTCCATCATATATTTGATCGATTGCACCAATTGTGGACTGGCATCATAATGGAACAGCGGCAGCAGTCTGCGATACAGATCGGAAGCCTCCGCTATATTGCCGGCCCGCGCCAGCCGGAATAACTCTACCCCTTCCTTCGGCAGCGCGTTGGGCACGCCTGAAATCCAGCCGGTCGCGCCGAGCAGCGCCCCCTCCATCGCCAGATTATCCACCCCGACCATGACCTCCAGGTCCGTATGGTCCAAAATAGTGTGAACACGTCTTACATCACCGGAAAACTCCTTGACGGCTACGATATTTTCCAATCTCGACAAGTCTGCAAGCACCTCGGGGGTCAAATCCACCTTGTAATCATGCGGATTGTTATACACAATGATCGGCAAGCCTACCTTCGCCAGCGCTTCATAATGGGCAGTCACTTCAAGGGGCAGCGGATTGTAATTAATGGGCGGCAATGCCATGACACCCGCTGCTCCGGCATCCTTCGCATGCTGAACCCAATGCACCGCTTGCCTGGTGGATGGAGCGGCCGAGCCGACCACGACCGGAACGCGGCCCGCCGCAGCGTCAATGACCGTATGCACAACCTGCGAGCGTTCCTCCGGGGATAAAGCCGCATACTCGCCCAAGGATCCCGTGGAGACCAGCCCGCTAATGCCATTTGCAATCAGATGCTCACACAGCTCCGCCAGACGTTTATAGTCGACCTCCAGTTCTTCCGTAAACGGCGTAACCAAAGCCACATATACTCCCTCAAAGCGTGCCATACGCTCACCAACCCTTTCCTAATCCAATTTTTTAAAACAGCTACATCAGCAGAAATCCTTCCTTAAGCGGGTCCTCCGGGTCCAGCACAAATTGATGATGGCCTGTTACCCAGGCCGAGCCTGTAATTTGCGGAATGACCGCCGGATAGGGACCTACCTGCGTCTCTCCCACAATTTCGGCCCGGAACATGGAGCCTGTGATGCTTTCATGCACAAAAGATTCATGCAAACCCAGCTTGCCCTGGGCGTGCAGCACCGCCACTTTGGCCGAGGTTCCTGTACCGCAAGGCGAACGGTCGATGCCTCCCGGCGGGATGACAACGACATTGCGGCAATCGGCCTCCAGAGCTAACGGCTCTCCGTAAAATTCAATATGCGTCATTCCGCGAATCACCGGATTTTCGGGATGCACGACCTCTACCTCCGCATTCACCGCCTCCCGAATCTGCACCGCCGTGCGCACAATCTCCGCCCCATTGCGCTGCTCCAGCGCAAGCCCGATGGAAGCCGCCTCGATAATGCCGTAAAAGTTGCCGCCATAAGCAATATCCAGCCTGACTTGGCCGAGGCCCTTGACCTGTACCTGCACCCCATGGCGGTACACAAAGGAAGGAATATTCGTGAACGTCACCTGTTTCACCTTGCCTCCAGCGACCTCCAGCCATACTTGAACCGGGCCTGCAGGAGTATCCAGCAAAATAGATTTTTTGTCCGGGGTTATCATTCCTCCGGCCATCAGCGCTGTGCACACTCCAATCGTATCGTGGCCGCACATCGGCAGATAACCGCCTGTCTCCATAAACACCACCCCGATATCGGCATCCGGATGACAAGGCTCTGTTAAAATACAGCCTGACATGACCTCATGACCACGCGGCTCGAACATGAGCAGGCGGCGGAAATCATCATGATGCTCCGCCATATAAGTCATCTTCTCCAGCATTGTACGGCCGATCAGCTTGGGGGCCCCGTGAATGACCGTTCGTGTCGGATTGCCTCCGGTGTGGGTATCGATCGTCGTAATTTTGCCAAGCTCACTCATCCGGTTCCCTCCCCGTGAATTCCATGACTGGCATCATCCTTTTCAAACCGGTCATACCGGAGCGGCTCCAGCGGAATGCTAGTCGGTTCGCCGCGTACCATTTCGGTCACCAGCTTTCCCGTAACCGCAGCCAGGCTAATCCCGTCCCCTTCATGACCGGATGCGATATACAGCCCCGGCACTTCCTCCACTGCGGATACAATCGGCAAGTGATCCGGTGTCCACGGACGCAGGCCGGTGTACGCCCTCATCAGCGGCACGTTGGCCAGCACCGGGAAAAAGCGAATCGCCCGCCGGGCAATCCGGCGGATCACCTGCTGATCCACCCTTGTATCCATGCCGACAAACTGGCGGCTGCTGCCGATCAGAATGTTTTGCGATGCGGTGGGCTCGAATACCATCGCTATGCCATATTTTTCATCCTCTTCATCCACACTCCGCTGCCCGCCAAACTTGCTCATCAAATAACTGAATTCCATAACCTTTCGTTTCCCGATCGATGGCATGCGGGCAGACACCAGAATATGTCCCTTACGCGGTATAATGGGAAGGTCCAGGCCGAGTAATTGACCGATGGCGCGTGTCCATACCCCAGCCGCCAATACCACCACACCCGCATGGATAACACCGAGGGGGGTTTCCACCCCGCAGGCATTGCCTCCTGTATCCTTCAAAACAGATTGTACCGGCGTGTGCGGCATGAATCTGGCACCCATGCGGCGCGCAGCCTGAGCCAGCGCATACGTCATCAGCACCGGATTGACGGTGGAATCTGTCGCACATTCCAGTCCACCCGGCAAATCTTTGGCCAGATAGGGCCATTCTTCCCGCAGATCCTGGTGGTCCAGCATGCGGAACGGCAGCCCCTCTTGCTGCTGGCGGGTTACCCACTGCTCCGCCGCCTGCATTTCCTGATCATTTTCACAGACCAGAATGCTGCCCGGGGCGCGGTACTCGAACTCATCCTCCAGCTCCACTACCAGCTCCGCCACCAGCTTTTGCGACAACAGTGACATCCGGCTGTCCAGTCCCGGTTCCTTGTCGATCGCCAATATATTTCCGTCACAACGCGACGAGGTGCCGCCGGCTATTTCTCCCCGCTCAACAAGCACGACCCGCATACCGGATTTTGCCGCATAATAAGCGATGGCCGCACCGATAATGCCACCACCTACAATAAGCAAATCCGCCGTATCCTGCTGCATTCGCACCCCTCCCTTCAACTGCTCCCATGGGGATTACAACTTAAGCGTATAGGTTTTGGTCACAGGTTTGCTCAGCTCATCATAATCCCGCAGTTGTACAGTGAACGTATACGTTTTGTTTCCTGTTCCACTGGCTGCCGTTCCGCTAACCGTTCCTGTGAAGCGGTCCAGCTTCAAGCCTGCGGGCAGCTCACCTTGTGTGATCGTCCAATCATAAAACGGTACGCCTCCCTTGGCTTCCAGCTTGGCTGAATAGGCTTTTCCTTGAACAGGCTTAGGCAGTTCCTTCGTCACAATCTCCGGCGCGAGGAAAGGAGTCAGCTCCTTGCGCAGGGGCCAGCCTGCTTTTGCGGCTACGAGCAGCGACAGCTTCGTGTTCATCCAGCGCCGGGTCGGGAACAAATGCCGCCAGCCGCCATTTTGGCCGCTCAATCTGTCCACCTCGGCAAGCTCTCCGGAGAGATGGTAGCTGTTGTCGAGCAGGGCCGGTCTATTTTGATAAGCCACAATGTCCGGATCATTGCCCCCCGATTCCTTCAGCGTTCTCACGCCAGGGAACGTGTCGCTGAACACGACCGCATGGCCGAATTCATGCATCATCAGCCCATACACATCCGTCACCTTGGACAGATCCGTCAAATACCATTCTTCGTCATCCACAGATGTAAATGGAACCGCATCATCATAGAAATCCAGAATTAGACTGTAAGAACGGTTCAAATTGCCCGGCACGGTTACACCGTCCCTGGTGTGATATTTGCCATTCGCAGCCGGATAACCCGTGGAATAAGGTCCGTTCAGTCCTCTCAGAAACACCCACATGCCGTTATAAGGTTTGTTATTTGACACCTGTATCGGATTTTGCCAGTCGTCTCCGGGCAGATGGCTGACCTCCGCTCCGGTCGGAACCTGGTCGAAGGGCTTCAGATCGAAGAAATAAAACCAGTCCTTTATGGCCAGCTCTGTAGCTTTTCTGGTAGCAGCATCATTGAAATAAGGCTTGATCGTATCGAAGCGGTAGTCAAAATCAATCGGGATTGACGGCTCGGCATTATCATCCTGATCCAGTACCCGAATCGGAATGGTCTGGTTAGTCGTACGTCCATCCCTTCCCGTTACGACCATGGACAGCGTATACTTCTCAATTTCGCCGTTCCCGCCGAGCCGGTCGGGATGGATGGCCAGCAGGAAGCTCTTTTCCTCCTGCGCGCTGTTGAAGGTCAAGGTTTTGCTGGCTCCGTCCGCCGACAACGTGCTTGGCAAATCCATCATCAGCCGGGATGTGCCCTGTGCTTTCAACGTTACGGTAACTGGAAAAGAAGCGTCCGCCGGTGGTTTTACTTTTAACTTCACATACGGATTTGCCAGATAGCCCTGCCAATCGACCAGCTCGATGCCGTAATCGTTCACTGTCCGCTGAAAAATGTCGATAACCTGGGCACCCACTTGCGCTTGAGCTTGCAATTCCGCTTGTGCTTGCAATTCCTCTTCGGCAAAAGCCTTTTCACCCGGAACAGCCGGTGTTAAAGCAACGATCAGAGCAGCCGCAAGCGTGGTCAGACCTGCTTTTGTGCGTCGTTTGTGCATATTTAATCCCTCCATCACTTTTTTTGGGGATGAATTGCGGAATGACAGCGTTCTTACAACACAAGCAGCTCCTTCGGCGAAGAGGTCAGCACCTTGACTCCGTCATCTGTAATCAGCACATCATCCTCAATGCGGACCCCGCCGAAGCCCGGAATATAAATTCCCGGCTCCACGGTAAGCACGTGACCCGGCACCAGCACCGACTTGCTTTCACGGGACAGCCGCACCTGTTCATGAATTTCCAGACCAAAGCCGTGGCCCAGCCCGTGACCAAAATGCTCACCATAACCGTATGAGGCAATCACATCCCGCCCCAAGCTGTCCCCCTCTCGACCGCTTAACCCCGGACGGAGCCCCGCAATCGTCTTCTGGTTGGCCTCCAGAACAATGGCATATAATTCCTCATGCCGCTCTGACGGTTTTCCTACAAATACCGTACGTGTGAGATCGGACAAATAACCGCGCACATTGGCGCCAAAGTCCAGTGTGACAAACTCATCCCGGCCAATTTCCTTGTCACTGGCGAGCCCGTGCGGCAACGCCGAACGCTCACCTGACGCGACAATGAACGCATAAGCGCCCGAATCCGCGCCTGCCAGCCGCAGCCTGTACTCCAGTTCCGCCGCAATTCGACGTTCGGTTACCCCGGGTTTGATCGAGTTCAGCACTTCAGTAAAGGCAGCGTCCGTGATACGTACCGCTTCGCTGATAGTGCGGATCTCCTCCTCGTCCTTCACATCGCGCAGCCGTTCAACTACATCCTCGGTCAATACGCATTCCAGGGACCCCAGCGCCGTTTGAAGCTCACCCGACTGCTGAAGGGAAACATGACGGCTCTCTACTCCCAAGCGCTGAATACCTGATTTCCTTGCGAGATCAGCCACGGTGTGGAGAATGGGTCCCTCATGCCGCAGGACGGAATATTCCGGCGCCTGCTCCGCTGCTTGAGTCGTATAGCGGAAATCCGTAACCAGGAAAGCTTCCTGCTCCGTAATGAGCGCGATCCCCGCCGAGCCGGTAAACCCGGTCATATAACGGCGGTTGGGACCCTGTGTAACCAGCATCGCGTCTATACCCAGCTCGTGAAATTCCGCGCGCAACCGCGCCAGTCTGCCAGGGACACCCTGCAGTGGTGTGGCCGCACGGCGGGGCTGATCCCCGGCCGTCGCAGTCCTCCGCTCTTCCTTGGCCGCTATCCAGCTTCCCGAAGCTTGCTGCATACCTTCCTCTTTCACTCGTTCTCGCCTCCTTATCCCAAATCATACGTTCCAGCTTTCTGTCAGCCTTTGATGCCCGTCAAGGTAATGCCTTCAATAAAATATCGCTGCCCGATAAAGAAAAGCAGAACGACAGGAGCCAAAATCGTGCTGGAAGCCGCCATCAGGTAAGGCCAGTTCGTATTGTTCAAGCCGCGAAACGTCGCCAACCCCAGCGCCAGCGTAAAATGCTTTTCATCACTCAAATAAATAATCGGGCCCAGAAAATCATTCCACACGTCAATAAAGGTAAAAATGCCGATTACGATCAACGCTGGCGAGCACAGCGGAACGATGACCCGCCACAGCACGGTCAGAGGTGTGCCTCCATCCATATAAGCCGCTTCATCCAGATCACGCGGAATTGTCAGCATGAATTGGCGCATCAGGAAAATATTAAATGCTCCGCCGCCGAACCAGGCGGGAACAATCAGCGGCAGAAACGTATTCAGCCCTCCCAACTCGCGCCACATGACAAAGGTGGGAATCAGCGTGACCGCGTAAGGCAGCATCATCGACCCGATCAGCAGGGAAAAAATCAACTGGCGTCCCGGCCAGCGCAGACGGGCAAAGGTAAACGCTGAGATGATGGAGGTTACCATCACCCCCGCCAGCACGCACACCTCAATGATGAAGGTATTCAGAAAATACCTGCCGAACGGCACCGAAGTCAGCGCCTCAGGGTAGTTGCTCCATTGAAAAGGAGCAGGTATCCACTCCGGCGGGAACACGAAGATTTGCGAGGTTCCCATCAGAGAGCTGCGAATAAGCCATACAAACGGCAGCAGCATGAACACACTGCCTGTGATTAAAATGAAATACAGCAAGATACGACGGATAACCGTGAAGGGCTTTGCACGCATGACGGTGGTTGGACTGCGGGAACGTTCCCGCTGCGGAATCGGACGCTGTGGCGCTCCCGGAGGACGGGCAGAAGAAGTCTGATTCATGGACGCCCACCCCCTTCATAATGAACCCACTTGTTAGATGTGGAGAAAATGAGCGCCGTCAACACCATGATGACGAAAAACAAAATCCAGGCCAGTGCCGAAGCATAACCGATTTTCGTTTCCGTAAAGGCCGTGCGCCACAGGTAGAATACATAGAACAGGGTTGAATTGTTGGGTCCCCCGTTGGTCATGACATAGGCCTGATTGAAGGCCTGGAAGGTAGAGATCAAGGACATCACCAGATTAAAAAAAATGGTCGGCGTCATCGAAGGAATCGTAATATGAACAAATTTGTGCCACATATGACCGCCATCCACCTCAGCCGCTTCATACAAATGGGCAGGCACCGACTGCAGTCCGGCCAAAAAGATAATAACCGTGTTCCCGATTCCCCAAGTGCTCATCATAATCAAGGAGGGAATGGCTGTCCTCTCATCGTAAATCCACTTGCTTCCCTGCAGGCCGACTTGCTCCAGCAATGAATTCAGCAGGCCAAAATCGGGATTAAACATCCATAACCACAGCATCGTGTTGGCAATGCTCGGCACAATCGTAGGCAAATAAAAGATGGTACGGAACACCGACAAACCCTTTACCTTCTGATTTAAGAGCAGCGCAATGATAAAGGCCGCCGCCAGGCCAAGCGGGACACTGCCCAGCGCATAATAAGTGGTCACAAACATGGATTTGGAAAAGGTATCATCCTCGGTCAAAATGGTCCGGTAATTATCCAGCCCGACAAAGCTCATCTGTCCGCCAATGGTCCAGTCGGTCAGACTGAAGACAAACGAGGCCGCAATCGGTCCAATCGTAAAGATCACGAGCCCCAGCATGGCAGGAAGCGCAAGCAGTATGCCCCAGTTCCGCTCCATACGCCGCATTCCTGACTTGGGTCGCTTCATGGGCAGTTCTCCTTTCCCGGCTTTCCTGCCGGATTATTCATCCGGGTATACTCCCTTTAGCAGCGGTTGAATGACAGGCTCCAGCTCATCCAGCGCCTGCTGCGCTGTCTTCTTGTTCGTCCAGATCATATCCAGTCCCGGCGTCAGCTTGGCACCGATATCCGGCCAGTTGCGGAGCGTAGAGGTTAACGGCTTGACCGCATAATCTTTGGCATAGTTGATGCCTGCCTGCTGAAATTCCGGCGGATGGGCGGGGTTATCTGTCCATGACTGAATAACCTGCTCATCTGTATAATATTTTTCCTCGATCGGCATCCACAGACCTGACTTGAACAGGTCCACCTTCTCGGGGTTGTTGTGATACAGATAAAATTCGAGCGCTTCCTTCGGGTGCTTGGTGCTCTGGAAAATAACCGTAGCTCCTGCAACGATCATCGTTTTGGGTTCCTTCAGCTTCGGCAGAACGCCGATGCTCCACTGCAGTTGCTTGTTGTTGGAGAAATCCAGCAGGGACCATGTCCCGTCCACCACCATGGCAACCTTTTTCGTCTGCAGCCGGATTGTATTGGAAGGCATATCCTGCTGTTGAATCAAATCCGGAGATACATGCTCTTTGAACACCAAGTCCTGCAGCTTCTGGAATACCTCCACCGACTCTGGACTATTCAGGGTATACTTCGTGCCTGTCTTGTCGGTTAAACCTCCGCCGTTGCTCGCCAGGAGCGGGCCCCAGGAGCTGCGGTCATTACCGAAGGCAAAGCCGTATTGCACAATATTGTCCGGATCAAATCCACTTTCACCCGGATGCTTGCCGTTCTGATCCTTGGTTAGCTTTCTGGCCACCTCCAGAAATTCATCCCAAGTCCATGCCTGTTCGGGATCAGCCGGCGGGAAAGGAACACCTGCTTCCGTAAACAGATCTTTGTTGTAAAATAACTGCATAATTTCCAGTGCGGTGAAATTGCCAATCGATTTGCCGGGTTCGCTGTAGAGATAAGAGGATTTTAGCTTGTTGGTTAATTCGGGAAATTCATCATAATAAGAGGATAAATCCAGGAGTTTGCCTTCACTTGCCCACTTCATCGTGAGTGAATCGCCCAGATAGGCGATATCCGGCAGTTGATTCGCGGCCATTAAGGTGTTGATTTTAGTCGGGTAATCCCCAGGGACGTGTTCGCCCTTCACCCGAATATTCGGGTGGGAAGTGTTAAAGCTCTCGATCATGCTTTCCATCGCCTGCTTCTCGTCATTGCTGCCCCAGTACATAAACCTGAGCTCGACCGCATCCGAATTGGCCGGTTCGCCAGCATTGCCGCTGCAAGCCGCCAACCCTATAAACACCACGGCCATCACGAGAGTCATCCATGTCCGTAACCGTCGTTTCCACACATCTACCGGCCCCTTCCTGAATCGGATTTCCCTTACAAGAGGTTGTTCAAAAAGTCAGCTTTTGATCACGAAGTAAATCAGGAAGTGGACTCGACCTCGAATCTTGAATTCAGCCGGGACTAAGCGGATGCTTCCGAAGCATGTTTCCTACGGAAACATTTCAGGTGCTCACGTACCCAAAAGTACGCTCCGCTCCTCAGTCCCTAGCTTCATTCAACTCCAGCGTTTTGAAAAAACGCACTTCGGAAGCATAGGCCTCGGTGCTGAAAACCTGACTTTTTGAACTCTCACTTATAAGTCCATTATGCGTGGAAAGCCCAGTGCCGACCACGCGACAAGTCCAGACGTTCTTTGTTTTGGTATGATTTTTTTAACAGAAATTTAACAATTCACAAAAAAGTTTTACGGAACTCGGTGGGAGTCAGTCCGGTGTGCTTCTTGAAGGCGATGCTAAAATAATTCGTATCCGCGAACCCCACCATCTCCGCCACCTCCGCCACCTTGCGCTTCGGGTCCAGCAGCAGCTCGCGGGCACGTTCAAACCGCACCCGGGTCTGGTAATCGGCAAAGCTTTCTCCCGTAACCTGCTTGAAGCGGACGCTCAAATATTTGGGGCTCATATTCATATAAGCCGCCAGACGGTTCAGACCTCCGTCCTCCTGCAGATGCTCACGGATCCATTGCCTGGCCTGCTGAAATTTGCGTGGGATCCCCTGCTCGCGCGCTTCCCGGATATGGCGGGCCATCCGGATAAAATAACGGAACACATAGTCGATCATCTCGGGTCCATGCCGTAATCGCGACAGCTCCAGCAGCGGGTTCTGCCCCTGCGCCGCCTGACGGACGGATGTTTCGTTGTGAATGATGCGCATGGCGAGCAGCACAAGCTGTGTGACGATCGTCTTCACCTGTTTGACAGGCAGACCGGCCAATTGCATCGACCATTCCTGCAAAATCGCCTGCACAGCAGCATCATTACCGGCCCGAAGCTCCGTGATCATCAGCAGTTCCTTCTCCAGCAAACCGCTGCTGTTCAATGTATTGGTCTGAATACTTTCAAAGGGGATGATCTGGTTATAGCCAACCCAGGCCCGGTGCTCTGCCGCCAATACCGCCTCCTCGTACGCTTCCGGAAGCTGCTCCAGACGCTGCACAGGGCGGCTGATTCCGATAGACACGGCCCGGTTCAGCCGCTCCTGTACGTCCTGCCGGATGTGCTGTGCCGTCCGCTCCGCCGCGCGGTCGGAAGCGATTGACAGCAGCAGCGCACACCGATCCCGGGACACTGCCGCCCCGTACACCTTCTCTCCGGCTGCTGCTATGGGGACGTCCCAAGCCAGCCCGGGGAAAATAGGATTGCCGTCATTCCGGCAGCCGCGCCGTTCATTGGCGGACAGCGTTTCCTCCTGCCTCAGTTCTTCCAGCTCGCAGCACAGCACGATATAAGGCGGCCTGCTTGTTTCGCTGAAGAACTCCTGCCTCTCCATCTCGCCAATAACCTCTTCTGCGGGACGCCGCTGCTGCAGCAAATCCAGCAGCAAATGCTCCCTGTACCATGGCTCGGATGAGCGCTGGCGGTAAACGGCCTCCTCCCCTGTTATACGCCATTCAGCAATCCGTTCCCCGGCCCTTCTCAAGGCTGCTTCAAATTCCTCTCTCGCCACGGGCTTGAGCAGATAGTCGGTCGCCTGCAGCGACAGCGCCTGACGAATATAGGGCACGGATTCGTAGCCTGTCAGAAATAACAAGGGCGTCTGTTTATCCTGTTCCCGAATAGCTTGGGCTACCTCCAGGCCGCTTGCATCCGGCAAATGAATATCCAGCAAAATCATGTCCGGTCGCCGCTCCGCATACAAGCGTAATGCGGTCTCACCATCACCCGCCATGGCACAAACTTTTACGGACAGACCGCTTTGCGCCACCATCCGCTTGAGCCCTTCCCGAATGTGATATTCGTCGTCTACAATCAGCAGCCGGTACATGTCATCCTCTCCTCTCTTTATTCAGCCCGAATCGGCGCGAGCAAAGTCACCGAGGTATACTGTCCCAACTCGCTCGTGACGGACAGTCCATACTGCGGACCGTAATGCCGCAAACGCTCATGCACATTGCGCAGCCCAAAGCCCGGGTCACTGCCCCGCCCGGGTTCAAGGGATTTGCTTATAGCCTCCAGGCGTTCTGCGGCAATCCCGCGCCCATCATCGCTGACCGTTAATCGTAGCGCATCACCTTCCTTCATACCAGATAACATAATATAGCCGGGGTCGGTGCGGCCTTTGAATGCGTGGTAAATGGCATTTTCTACAAGCGGCTGCAAAATGAGCTTGGGCACGTAAAACCCGCAGATTTCTTCCTCCACCTCGCAAATCCATTCAAACGAATTGTGAAACCTGAACTGCTGTACCTTCACATAGGCGCTTACATGCTCCACTTCCTGGCCCAGGCTGATTTCCTCCCGCCCGTAGCTTAAGGAGATGCGAAAGCATTTGCCAAAAGCCCCGATGACCTCCGCCATGTCCCCTTCTCCCTTCGCAAGAGCCATTCCCTTGAGCGACTCCAGCGTATTGTACAAAAAATGCGGATTAATCTGTGCCTGCAGCGCACGAAACTCCGCCTGCTTGCGGGACAGCAATGCTTCATACATTTGTCCGTACAGCTCATGATTTTTTTGCAGCATATGAAGATAACGCTCCCCGATCTGTCCCACTTCATCCTTTGGATTAAAAACCATGGAGGCGGGGGGCCTTGGGACGGAGGGGTCTATGGCGCTTATTCCCCCATCTGCCGCCATTAATCGCCTGAGCTGCAGCAAAGGACGGTAAATAGTATCACTCATGCGATAAGAGAGAAACCAGCCCAGTACCAGCGCAATCCAGAACGTCCAGATGGTCCAGACGCCCACCTTACGCGCATCCTCAAGCAGCACGGAGGGATCGACGGTTTGCAGCAGCGTCCATTGCCCTTCATTTAATGGACCATAGGAGATCATTGTTTGCCGCCCGTTCCATGTTCTCCAGTCCTTGGCCAGCTCTGGCCGGTCTGCAGCGGATTCCGCAATCTGCCGCAGAAGCTGCCGGTCCGCCGCTCCTTGCTCCGGCAATCCGTATACGGCTTCACCCTTCTGATCCAGCACCCACATCTGGATATTGCCGTCTGCTTCATGGAAAGAAAGTCCACGAAACAAGCTCTCCTTATCCATTTCTAACAACAAAAATCCAAGCGGTTCATAATCTCCGGTCGTTTTGCGCAGCAGCTTGCCGACATAGATGCGATTCTCCGGCAGCCCGCGACCTGATGCGAACGGCGAGTGGTTCATCCATATCATAGGTTTCTCCGTGAGCAGGCGGCGATACAATGCATGGGCTTCCTCTAATGTAGGAATACCGCCAAAACGGACCGACACATTCCCCTGGTAGAGAAAATGCCTCGGTCCGCCATTGGCGGCATAGATAAGCGAGGATATGATATACGGCTTGGTCTGGGTCTGTGTCCGGGCAACCATGCTAAGGGTGTCATCATTCCGCAAGTATTCATAGTCGTCCTCCGGCTTGCTATCCAGTGTGGCCTGCACATCAGGATTGCTGAGAATGGCGTTGGTTAAATCATTCAAATCGGAAAAGGTCGAGTTCACATAATTCACACTCATTTTCCAGGATTGCGTAGCCAGCGCTTCCGACTTCTCGCCAAGGGAATGAGCCGCGATCCGGGCAAAGGTAAACGTCAACACCGCCATTGGAACGACGGTAAGCACCAGTGTCAGTACAATGATCTTCCCACGAATGGTGGGAACTCCGGTGAACCTGATACCGCCCTTTCCCTCCATACATCCTCCTCCTTACACATAAGTGTGGAAGTCATGTTGCTTCCTTTGCCGATTGGGAATCATGCCTGTACTTAAAATGCAAGGATACCCGCCGCCACCTTCTCCTTGGCGGGAGAAGAGCGACGGCGGGCATAATGATCAGCAGCTATTTAATATTTCCTCTCCTTATCAGGGATTTCCTGCTGACTTGCCGGAGCTATTTGGCGCAGCCGGTAAATCAGGTGTCACCGGGGAAACCGGGGCTGCCAAAGTCGGCGGGTTAACTGGACTTTCCACTTGAATCTCAGCCCCAGCTTCAATAACAGTTACCCTCGCTATGGCCTGCAACAGGGTGCCCTCTACCGTGCCCTTCACTTCAAATGATCCGGGAGCGGCATAGAGTGCTGGATCGATATCCTCCCATTGCACATCCACCCATTTGGTGGAGCCTTCTCCTTCTCCATACGTAGCCTCCACCACACTAGGGAGCTCCGGCTTGATACCTGCCTGGGTCGTTACACTTACTTCCTTCAGAGCAGTGATGTCCCCCATTGGCAGCAGACTCTGTGCGGTCGTGCTGGCCAGTCCCTGCACCTCGGCTGCGCTCAAAGCACGGCTGTAGATGCGGAAATCATCTACCAGACCGTTGAGATACGGGTCAGGGTATTGAGATTTGCCGATATAGTTGTTCTTGGTCTGACCCAAACTGGTGGGGTTCAAGGTCAAGCTGGCATTACGTCCCACTTCCCGACCGTCCACGTACAAAATTCCTGTGGATCCGTTCAGCGTGACTGCGACATGCTTCCATACCCCTGTCGGCAGCACAGGGCCGGTGATCGTTTGTTCCTGCCCTGCCCCGTTGCCATTCACCGTAATGGCAAACAGCATCCGGTTCCCGGCTTTGGGGGTCAAGAACATATATTCATTCGTCCCGGAGCCGAAGTCAAAAATCCGCACATAATCGCTGAGGCTATTTGCTTTGACCCAGCCGGATACGGTCAATTGCTGCGCTCGGCTCACGATGCCCGCCGGAAGCTGTACATAGCTGTCACTGCCGTTCAGGCTGACGGCATTGCCTTTAATTCCTTGAGCCCATGCGGCCGCTCCTTTCACTGAAGCATTATTGCCGCTGCCCGAGGAATCCGCAGCGACGGTGCCGCTTGTTTCATCAAGCTTGTATAGCGCAAGCTGCTCTGGCAGCGGTGCCGCCGGCTCCACCACCACGCTGACGATGTCTTCGGCAGACAACAGCGAGTCGTTGGCAGTCAGCTTGAAGCGATACGTTCCCGGTGCGGACACGTTCACCCTCGTGCGCAGCGAGGTTTTGCTGGCGAAGGTAACCTGCGCGTTTTGCGGTCCTTCAACAAGGCTCCATTCGCTGGTCACCTTTCCTTGCGGAAGCCCGTCATCCTCAGCCGTTCCTTTCAAAACGATCGGATCGGGCAGCTTCACTTTGGCATCCTGGCCGGCATCTACGGCTGGAGCTTTGTTCGGGTCAGGTGTAGTCGGTGTCAGCTCTACCGTGTAGGAAGCTGCGGTGCCAATCTCCAATTTAAGCTTGTTGACAGACGCATATGCGTTAAATTTCCCCTTCGCTTGACCGTTCACCTTCACCAGGTACGTGCCTTCCGCCAAACCCTCGAAGGTAACATACGTCGTGTGCGTTTGACCTGGCGTTTGGTTCTTCAATTGAAACCATACATAGTCGTTGGATGTGGACAGCTTAGCTTCGGTAAATTGATCCTTGCTCAACTCCATGTACAGCTTTTCTGTAATCAGGTTGATGCGCTTGAACAGGCCGTCCAGCGGCTTGATGGTATAGATATCACCGCTTTCGCTCACCTCGGCACCATAACCTGTCAATCCAAAAATCGGATCTACAGCAACATCGGCACTTAACGTGTGGAGCGCACCGAACAGTCCGAGGTCCGCCTCGCCGCTCATGCCGCGCCAGCCGTTCAGGAGCGGAACATTTCTACCACCACCGGTGCCGTTTGTTCCGAAATTGCCTTTTTCCGCTTGATACGTCCAGGCGACCGCACCGACGTTCGCCGGGTCTGAGCTGATTTGCCCGGAGTTGATCGCTCCGACGTTGGCGATCTTGGCCGCATAGGACAAACGCTGCTGTTCCTCACGGCGATTGCTCTCATGATAGCGGATCCAGTCATCCATCGCATAGCCTGCAAGTGAGGTCGTGTACTGGAAGTTAAACCAATTCTCCCCGGTAATCGTGACAGGATCGGCATAATAGTACCATACAGGCATATGACCACGTGCTGCCCGGGTTTTGGCATTGATCTTGCCCATCATTTCCAGGGATTTGCTTTCCTCTTCTCCAGCATCCGCTTTCATTTTAGCCAGCGTATACACTGCCTCTTCACCTGTATTGTCATAGCTGTATTCGGAGCCGTAAGGATATTTCGTATTTTTGAAATTGTTAAATTTGCGGTCCATTTTTTCCTTGATATCACTTGCCTCATCCACAAAGCCCTCTTCTTCAAGCGCCTGAATGATATCCGGTGTGGTCAGCTCACCCATCAGACCCGTTTCCCAGTTGTACGCGACAGGCCCTTCGTACAAGGCTTTGAAGATGTTGTAGGCCCGCAGCAAATACGTTTCCTTAGGATGCTTGTATGTCACAAGCTCCGGGTACTCCTTTGCGATCTTATACATACTGAAATAGGTGTTGTATACGTGCGGATACGCATATCCGCGGTAGGTTGGTGTATCGTTCGGCTCCGGCATCAGGAAGTCATGAATTAAATAGTCCTCATGATGTCCGTTCATCAGATTCGTCCAGATGGCCGTCTCCAGATAATCGTCCACGGCCTGCACTTCCCTGGCTACCGGAGACAGTACATTTTTCTCCGCCAGGAACTGCCCGTGAGTCAGGCCCCAGTCATCCCCCCAGCCCCAGTAGCCATTGAAAATATTACGCTTAGATTTGGTATGCATCATCCAATCGTCGAACACTTTATCGCGCAAATCGCCTGGCACATTCCATTGGGTCTTCTCGACCATAAAGGTAGCGTGCCGCTGCAACGCCTGATCAACCGGCTCGATGGCATAAAACTGCAGTACCGTTTTTTGGCCGTTTCCATATTCCACTGTAATATTGTTCGGTCCCAGCTTGGTGAGCTGCAGCTCATAAATGTGATGTCCGCCCGCCTTGCTTTCCTTCAGCGGAATGACGGTTCCATCCGGATAAGTCACCTTGTTGATGGTCTGCTTGGTGCGCAGGTCCACTTTAGCCTTCTGATTCGTAGGCACGATCATGCCCGGCACAACGGTGACATCCACCAAATTCGCCTCATACAGCTTATCTTTCATGTCCTGCTCGTTCTGCACCGCCAGAAACTTGAAGCCATAATTGCGGCGTTCACTGGGGTTTAGGGTCAGGCTGGTGTTGGGCAAATATCCACGGTTGGTAGACTTGATGACATTGGAATGAATATAGAAAACATTCAGCCCCTCGATCCATTTGCCTTCATTCGCCGGGTTCCAGGCCCACTTGCTGCCCGGATGCTCTTCATCCCGCCAGCGGTCCTGGTACTCAAAGCCCGCACCTGTCGCGGCGTCCGGGATTAGCAGCAGTGAAGAACCGATACCGCTTGGACGTCCTGCTGTAATGTAGGAGCCGTTATTACCGACAAAGGAATGGGTCACAACTCTCGTTTCGTAAATCGCGTCCCCGTAGGTCCACTGCTCATTGAAGGGCAGCGGCAGACCAAAATCGCCAATTTCCAACTTTTTTCCACTCGTATTCTGTACCTCTATATTCCACCGCACCGAACCGTCCGGCTCCGCCGAATACGTTTCAATCACTTTAAAATTACGGATGCCTTCTGCATTGCTCGAATTCTCGTACGTCACAGTGACAAGGTTGCCGCTGTTCGTGATTTTGCGCACGTCTGCCGACTTGTTCGTCGATGCCTTGGTCCAGGTGCCTCCGTCCAGTCGGTACGTGAACATCAGCTCGCCCAGCCATTGATGATCTGCGGTATTCTGCTCTGGGGATACCGTGGCGTTCATCACGTATTCTGTCGGAAAAGCATCTCCTTTGATACGAATGGATGAAATTTCGCCATGCTGGCCGGTCTGAATCGTCAACTTGTCATTGGCCAGTTCATAGGCCGCTGCCGTTTGCGTTTTCAACCACATGGACGCAGCGCTTAACGCTAAAAAGGCTGTCAGAATCATCTTGAATTTCATAAGCATGGCCTCCTTCCGGAACCGAAATCCCTGGATTGCTTACCTGTCACCTGAAGTCTCATCATGTCGCCGAAACCTCCTTTTTTGGAATGTAAGCGTCTTCATAATCATTGTACATAGCATGTTCCATGGGGAGAATAAACAGTTTCAACCGATTTATGTAGAATTTCAACCACTATCAATCATGATTCATAAACCCATACACGCATTTCCCCTTTAGTCCGATTGCACCATGCGTAATAAGGGATAGCGGTGATGGTCTGGGGAACCCATTCCGGTGGCTCGGAGCTGTACAATGCGGCAGGGCTTTTTACTCGATAACCGCCTGCGCTCAGCTTAACCATTCCACCCAGTAAACTTTCGTCGTATTCTGCCGTAATCAGACTGCACTTTGGCAATCTTAACCCTGCCAAATTGGGCCCATTATCCACTTCCTCCAGACAGAACACAACCGGCCCGCGCTGGAGGGCAACCTGCTGTTGATTCATGGAGACAAGCGGATGGCTGCGCATTCGTTCGACAGGCATTGCCAGGTGCAACGTTACGATATCTCCTGCCTTCCAAGTGCGCTGAATCCGTGCATAACCTTTTTCCAGATGATCTAATGAAACGGCTTCCCCATTCACCTTCACTTCGGCCTGCTTGCACCAGCCCGGAATTCGAAATGCCCAGTGAAAAGAAACGGGCTCTGCTGTATGGACAGAAAAGCTTAAATCTGCGTCCCATGGATAATGATGGGTTTGTGTGATTTCAACCTGTTGCCCGGACAGCATCAGGCTGGCCTTGCCTGCAATATATAAGTGGGTGTACAGAGTGTCCGCAGTCTGGGTGTACACATGATCTTCGACCGAGGCGATCATTCGTGCCAGATTGGGCGGGCAGCAGGCGCAGAAGAACCATTTTTGCCGTTCTGTTTTGACATGCTCCTGATCTGTTCTGGAAGCTTGGAAAGGATTAACCTCCAGCGGATTTACGTAAAAAAACCGCTTGCCATCCAGGTCCATTCCACTGATCGTTCCGTTGTACAGCGCCCGCTCCAGGACATCGGCATATTTCCGGTCAGACGTCAAGCGCAGCATACGATTCGCCCAGAAAACCAGCCCTACAGAGGCGCAGGTCTCGCAATACATGCTGTCATTGGGCAGGTCATACCGGGAGGTAAAGGCTTCTCCATTGACTGCAGAGCCGATCCCGCCGGTAATGTACATTTTGTGATTCGTCACATCATTCCATAGAGTTTCGCAGGTCTGCAGCAGGGAAGCATCGTCCGTAACCGCCGCCAGATCCGCCAGTGCAATATACAGATACATCGCTCTGACGGCATGACCAATAGCCTCCGTTTGCTCCCGAACAGGCTGATGAGCCTGCTGGTATTCGAAGCCCAGGCCAAAATTAATATGTTGATCATCATTCCAGGTAGGGGCAGTGTGAATATGCTTCCTCTTTTCCTGCTCCTCCACAAAATACACAGGATGCTGTCCGCGCTGATCAATAAAATATTGTGCCAGATCCAGATATTGATCCTTTCCGGTGACACCGTATAATTTGATTAAGGCCAGTTCAATTTCCTCATGCCCTGGGTAACCCTTTAATTTACCATCTTCTGTTCCAAACGTCTGTTGAATCAGATCTACGTATTTTTCCATAATGTGCAATAATCTGTCCTTGCCTGTCGTTTCATAATAAGCAACGGCTGCTTCTATAAAATGTCCTGCACAGTACAGCTCATGATTGTCTCTTAAATTCGTCCAGCGGTTGTCGGGCTCCTTCAACAGGTAGTACGTATTCAGATATCCATCGTCAGCCTGGGCTCTTCCCAGCAATTCAATCACTTCATCCGCCTGGGCCTCGAGCGTTGGATTCGGATGATCCCTCAGGCTAAAAGCAACCGTTTCCAGCCATTTCGCAAGATCACTGTCCTGGAACACGGTGCCATAATACTCTCCGCTCGATTCCCCGGCGGCAATTTTAAAATTTGCAATAGCATGGCTGGGCTCCGTATCCGGCAATTCATCATTCAATGCTTTCCACTGATAAGGAATGACCTCCTCCGCTACAACTTGCTTGTACTTTTTCCAAAATAAATCCTTCACAAGGACACGCTTAACCGGGTTTGTCGTTTTCATTAAATAAACATTCCTTTCCTGATAATAGAACGCTTTCATTTTTCGAAAAATAAAGATAAAGTATGATCATACCAACCATGCCAATCTGAGCTCTCCTTGCCACAATGCTTATTTTAGCAACGTGAATACGTAAAAAAAATCGCGATCTTTAACTAAAACTTATACGATTTCACACATCGACTTTGTTTGCAGCTTTCGATTCCATTCGCAAGACGCACGCAAAAAGGAGCTGGCTTGTATGATCAAAACAGACCTCTTATCCTTCCTTGTTCCCCCACTGCCTTTTTTCATTGAGGGCAATTTTACGACTTATCAGAAAGGAGATTGGCACCCAAACCGTTATAATCTGGGTTATTTCGACGTGATTATCATTAAAAAAGGACTGCTGCACATTGGTGAAGAGAATCAAGCGTGGCAGGTCCCCGAAAACTTTGCTTTAATTCTTGAACCGGATAAACACCATTTCCCCATTGAGGCCTGTACAGAACCAACCTCCTTTTACTGGTTCCACTTTCAAACCAACAGCACCTGGTGCGCACAATCCTCACCTAATCTTATTACACCCAGCGCGCCCATTCCGGAGCTGCATTTTCATTCAGAGCATACGACCATCCATCTGCCCAAAATTCAAAAAGTGGTCAATGCACAGGAGTTGTTTTCTAAATTGGACTACTTATTATCCTCTACTTTAAAGCCCAGAAAGCTGGCGCTGTGGGAGGCTCAGCAAACATTTGCAAACGTCTTCCGAAGCCTGGAGTATGACCAAAGCAACAAAAACAGCTCTGCCAAGTTAGCAGAGCAGATTGAAATATATTTAAAACAAAACTACCGAAATACGATCACCAATAAAGATTTGGAGGACCATTTTCACGTGCATCAAAATTATCTGGCCCGATGTATGAAAGCAACCTTTCAATGCACCCCGCTTGAATATTTAATGGATTATCGACTCGAACAGGGACGTAATCTTTTGCTGCAAACCGACTGGCCTGTCCAGCAAATTACAGAAGAAACAGGGTTCTCCCAAGCAAGCTACTTCTCCAGATGCTTCAAAGAAAAATACGGGATGTCCCCGAAAAATTACAGACAGCAATACTGGATGCCCAAGTTTCTCTAGCCCTTAACCACTGAACGGTTTGGCTCCGGCGGGCAGCAGGTCCGTAAAAGCAAAGTAATAATCTGAGATGAATTCATACGTTTGTATAAAGATCGCGACGCCTGTTCCAGTGACATAGAAATCCGAATGATCGGAAAGACCTCTGCGGAAAAAACCGTCTTTATCTTGCACTTTTTTGAGCATTGCCTTCTTGTAGTCCGGGTTCGCCTTTAACACATCACCGAGTTCCAATTGTGCGCCATCTGCCAGGGAGAACGTATACCCCGTACGGGATGTGGTGCCGTCAAAGCTGCCAAGATAGGAGTAGTCCTGCATGATCAGGCTAACATAACCACCACGGTTGTAGGTTACGACATAAGTGCTTTCAAACTTGGATGGTTGGTTAGCAGGAGACCCGCCCATTTCTTGCATTTGCTGCTTCGCCTGTGCCAATACCTGCTCTGCATGCTGCTTCAGCACGGCATTCATCTTCTCAACACCAGCCTGACTGCCCGCGAACTGCGGGTATTTCAGATCATAGGTCGCCGTATCCATTTTTTCCTGAGACAGATTTACTGTACGGATGGAGATTTCATTTCGTTGGCCTTTGGTCATGCTTACCGTTTTTGCGGGTGCATTCCAGGCGGCGTCTATTCCCAGATAGACCTTCAAGTTGCCGATGGGAATATAAAGCTTGCCGTTGATCAGCTGTGCTTTCATATCGTCCGTACTTACTCCGTTGACTCCGACGTAAGGCTCGTCGTACCCGGTTGAAATCGTGAGCTTATTATAATTGGCACCGATCGTATAAGCTTTCTCAGACGCATTATAAGCCACAGGCAGCTTCAAATCATCCCTTAGAGCTGCTATCGGAATCAGAGTCTGCCCTTTGATCAAAAGTCCCTTGGTCTCCAACGCCTTACCGTTCCATTTCAGAGTTACCTGCGTTTGCTGAGCAGTTTGAGAGTTGCTGCTGGCTGCATGCAGCTCGGAAAAAGACGCAGTAACACCACCGATGGCTATAGCAGCAGCCAGCAGCAGGGAACCCAGTTGTTTTGTCTGTATTTTCATTGATAAACATCCTCCTCTGAGCCGTATCATAGAACACCTTGAACAGGGAAATGTTACAAACGGGTACGTTCCATTAACTGAAAAGCGTAGATGTCAGACATTCAATTTCTCCTCCTATACACATTGGAAAGTGGTCATCAAGCGTATATTTTTTATGTCACCACCCATTATCCGCCTTTTCAGTCCCGCGTTCAATGCTGGCAAGCTGCTGAAAGCACTTATTCAGTTGCTCACCGGGACGAGCCTTTGACCTCCCTGCTTACGGTACGATAACCGACAAATTCGGGGTAACGTTTCACGTCTTTACAGAGGGCGAACAGCCTTAATGTCTTTGGATTGTCAATCCCAAGCCCAAAAACCCTGGCGCTGATCAAAGCGCAGGGTTCTTGGGCTTGTCCTCTTCATGATCAGATGTCCTTATTGATCCAGCTCTCTTACTTCAAAAGGAAGCAGAACCTCCTCAATTTCGCTTCTATGAGGTTCATATTGTGAAGGGAGCATCAGGTGTTGTCCCATCGTTTCCTGTGATTCGTCATGAGCGAAGCCCGGAGGGTCTGTAGCGATTTCAAACAAAATTTCTCCATGCTCTCTAAAATAGATCGCATTAAAATAATTTCGATCCTGCACCGGTGTGACTCTATAACCATTGTCCTCGACGTATTTCTTCCAGTCTAGCTGATCCTGATCGTCTTTCGCCCTCCAAGCAATGTGGTGAACGGTACCGACACCCATCTGTCCATGTCCTGTGGATGTAAGCTTAAGATCAATCCAATTCCCGAGATCCCCCACAGAACGGTAGCGAGCGATATCACCTTCTTTGCCGACAAATTCAAGCCCCATGACCTTCTCTAATAGTTCAGCCGTTTGATCGGGACGAGCCGACAGCAGGGTTGCTCCGCCAAAGCCTTTAATCGCTACATTAGAGTCAATGCCCCCAAAATCCCACGAATTGGGCTCCCCTTCTTCCCGCTCAACAATCTCCAGATGGAGTCCATGCGGATCATCGAACTCCAAGTACTGCTCTCCGAAGCGTTCCATTTTGATAAAAGGAACCTTGAAATGTTCAAGCCGTTGTTCCCAAAAGCTCATGGCTCCTTCGGGCACAGCATAAGAAGTAACCCCAACCTGGCCATCACCAATGGTCCCTTGGTGAGCATTAGGCCACGGAAAAAAGGTGATGATTGTTCCAGGTTTTCCGCCTTCATTGCCAAAATAAAGATGATACGTTCCCGGATCGTCAAAGTTAACGGTTTGTTTTACAAGCCGCAGTCCCAGCACTCCTGCATAAAAATCTACATTCTCCTGCGGATGCCCGACGATTGCAGTAATATGATGGATACCCATCGTTTTTTTACTCATCACATTCACCCCTATTACATATGAGTTACAAATTCATTAACCGGCTTCCGGTATCCGCGTGGTCTGCGGCTCTCCACTTTCTCTTTTCCGATGGTAATCATCAATACGATCTCCTGCTGGTCGCCAATATTCAGAATTTCTTTGACTGCTTTCGGATCGAAGCCGATCATTGGGCATGTGTCCCAGCCTTTATCCTTGGCCGCCATCATGAACAGCATGGCTGACAGCGACGCATTTCGGATCGCCTCATCTCTTTGAAATTCTTCTCCTCTTGATTCATAGGTCGAAACGGTGTCGTTGACCATCTGATCGTACTCCTGCTTATTGACCACCCCTAGGTGCTTAAGGCCTTCATAAATTTCAGATGCTTGCAGATAGGCCTTTTTATCACCCAGGACCACAATAACAGCAGAAGAGCTTTCCACTTTATATTGGCCGTATGCTGCTTTTTTAAGTCTTTCCTTATAAGCAGGATCAGTGATAGTTATGTAATGGGTATGCTGCAGGTTAAATGCCGATGGGCCCAGCTTCACCACCTCAAAAATCTCATTCAATTCTTCTTTCGTGATCGGATGATCCGGCAGAAAATTGCTCGCAGAGCGTCTTTCCTTCGCCACTTGTATAAAATCAGCCATTTCTTTCTCCTCCATCTCGGTTAGCTTTCATGTTATTTTGATTAGATGCCTGTTTTTTATCTTAAATTAAAGAATATTTATCATGAAGTAATAGTATTACTTTTATATAGTAATGTCAACAAAAAAATCCCTTCCGGCTGTAACAAACAATCATAGGGTCAAATGACCTTATCTGTTAGCCACCAGAAGGGATCATGATTCATCGAACACTATAACATTCAGATGACCGCAGCCTCTTTACCTAGCGCCATCGTGTAATACCACGGCTTTTGGTCTTCATTCTGTTGGTATACCACGATCAGGAGCGTACGCCCTTCGGCCGTCAGAGCGCTGCCGCCACCAAGAACATGCTCAAGCCGGAACGGCAGCATATCGACCACCGCGAATTTCTGCAGCTCCTTCTCCCCCATGCCCAGCTCGGTAAATGCCGGGGGTGCGAATCGTTCTCCTTCGACTGCCCGCACCGCATCCGGCTGCTGCGCCGCCAGCTTAACATACTCGCTGCGGTCACCCTTATCGATCGAAGCTTCCCACCAGATTTTACGCGGCTTATATTTATGGTTCAGGAAGTAGTCCAGCTTCATCAGGCCGAGAATAACATCCATTCTTTTCGTCTCACGCTGCCCCAGAAATGCATAGAGCCGGGTGAACAGATCCTCAAGCTGATGCCCGATCTTCTGCCAGCCTCGCTCCTCCCAGTAGTCTCCGAACTCCTGAAAGAAGTCGAACGCTGAAGCGAATTCCCGCTCGATCAGATAATGAAGCGTATGATCCATCCGATGGGCGTTCCAGTATTTCTCCAGCACATCCTCCAGGCGTTTCAAGCGGACAATATCGGCAAAAGACAGCACATCGTTGCTCAGCATTTCATACGGCGCGACATCCATATAAGTGTAGTTATACTTCTCGGCGTCCAGACGCAGCCCGGTGCCGCGCAGCATTTTGAGAAATCCGAGCTGCAGCTCCTCGGGACCAAGTGCGAACACATCGTTAAAGGTTTTACGGAACGTATTATAATCCTCCAGCGGCAGACCTGCGATCAGATCCAGATGCTGGTCGATTTTGCCGCTCTCCTTGACCTTCGTGACCGTGCGGGTCAGCTTGGCAAAGTTCTGCCGCCGCTTCACCAGCTCGTTCGTCGGGTCATTGGTTGACTGCACACCAATCTCGAACCGGAAGATGTCCGGCGGCGCGTGCTCTGCCAGATAATCCAGCACCTCCGGCCGCATAATGTCCGCCGTAATCTCAAACTGGAATACGCAGCCGCGGTGATTTTCGATCAGGAATTTGAACATCTCAAGGGCGTAATCCCGTTTGATGTTAAATGTGCGGTCGACAAATTTAATCAGCTTGGCTCCGTTATCGATCAGGTACAGCAGATCGGATTTGGTCCGCTCGATATCAAAATAACGCACGCCGACCTCAATACTGGATAGGCAGAACTGACAACTGAACGGGCAGCCGCGGCTGGTTTCGAAGTAGACAACCCTTTTTCCCAGCTCCGGAATATCCTCCGGGAACCGATGCGGACTCGGCAGCTCGTTTAGATTGGCCTTCGGCCGGCCCGGCATGAGGATGACCTCTTCACCCTTGCGGTAAGCAAGGCCGTACACAAAATGATACTTGCCCGCCCCCTCAATCTCCTGCAGAAGCTGATGAAACGACTCCTCCCCTTCACCCATGACGATGAAGTCAACATTCTGCAGCCGATTCATCCAGTATTCCGTATCATAGGAGACCTCCGGCCCTCCGAGCACGATCTTCACGTCAGGCATGACCTTTTTCAATATATCAACGACCTTGATCGTCTCTTCGATGTTCCAGATGTAGCAGGAGAAGCCAATCACGTCCGCTCCGCGCCGGTACAGGTCCGAGATGATGTTCATCACCGGGTCCTTGATTGTATACTCCGCCAGCTCAATGTCAAAATCACGTTCGCTATATGCCTTCAGACAGCGGATGGCGAGCGAGGTATGAATATACTTCGCATTTAAAGTAGACAGAATGACTTTCATGGGTCACGACCTTTGCGTGGATTGTTTAAAAATCGTCGTCATATACCGGCACGGGATCGCCCGTCTGGTTCAGGAAGAAATCCAGGAACGGTTTCCCGTACTTCCGGAATTTCACCTCGCCGACCCCTTTGATACGCAGCATATCCGCTTCGCTCTGCGGATTGGCCACACTCATTTCCCTCAGGGTGGCATCGTTGAAAATAATATAGGAAGGCACATGCTCCTTCGCTGCCAAGTCACGGCGGATCAAACGAAGCTGCTCAAATACCGTCTCATTGACTGCCGACGGATAAGCATCCCGGCTGCGCCGGCCGCCCGCACCGCCAGAAACGGCGGTCGCATGCCGCACGATACGCTGCATGACCTGCCGCTGTCCCTTCAGCACCTCCGCAGCAAGCTGCTGCAGCCGAACAACCGGATATTGTCCTTCACTGAGGGACAGATATCCCTCCGAGATCAGCACGTTGATAATCTCTACTATCTCCTTCTCGGTGCGGTTGCCCATAACACCGTAGGTCGGCAGGCTGTCAAAGCCGTACTGCAGCACCTTTTTGTTACGGGAGCCCTTCAGCACAGCCGCAACCATCGTCGCACCAAACCGTTCCCGCATGCGGTGAATGCAGGAAAAGATTTTCTGCGCATCCACCGTCATGTCCACGAGCTCGCGCTCATCAGTGCAGGAACTGCAATTCCCGCACGGCGTGTCATCATGCGCTTCGCCGAAATAATCCAACTGCGCACTGCGCAGACAGCGGGTCGTATAACAATAGTCGACCATCTGCTGCAGCTTCCGGTAGTCGTTACGCTTGCGTTCCTCATCCTGCGGGTTCTGCTCAATCAGGAATTTCTGAGTCACAATATCCTGCGGCCCGAACAGCAGAATGCACTGGCTCGGATCGCCGTCACGTCCGGCCCGCCCGGCTTCCTGAACGTAGGCTTCCATGTTTTTCGGCATATTATAATGCAGCACATACCGCACGTTCGATTTATCGATGCCCATACCGAAGGCATTCGTCGCTACCACGACCTGAATATCGTCATACAGAAAAGCCTCCTGACTTTCTGCGCGCTCATCATCGCTCATTCCGGCATGATAACGCCCAGCCGCAAGACCGGCATCACGCAAGCGCTGGTACAAATCATCGACATCTTTCCGTGTCGCCGCATAGATAATGCCGGCCTCTCCGGCACGCTCACGCACATAGTTCATGATATAAGCCTTCTTGTCCTCACCCCGGAGCACATGAAACGCCAGGTTATCACGACCAAGACCAGTGACAAACGTCCCGGGCTCACGCAGCCGCAGCAAGCGTACAATATCATCCATAACCTGCGGTGTCGCCGTTGCCGTGAAGGCAGCCAGGATCGGACGCTGCGGCAGACTGTCCACAAACGGGGCCACAGCCAGGTAGCTTGTCCGGAAATCATGTCCCCACTGCGACACACAGTGCGCTTCATCCACAGCAACGCAGGAGATCGGTAACTGGGACATCTCCTCGCGGAACCAGTCCAGCTCCAGACGTTCCGGCGCCACATACAGCAGCTTCAGGTCTCCGCGCTGCGCTCGCCGGATGCGGTCATTCACTTCCCGGCCGCTCAAGGTACTATTAATGAAAGCAGCCTGAATGCCCATGGCAGTCAGTGCATCCACCTGGTCCTTCATCAACGAAATCAGCGGGGATACAACAAGCGTGAGTCCGTCATGCAGCAGCGCCGGAATCTGGTAGCAGATGGATTTCCCCCCACCTGTCGGCATGATCCCAAGCGTATCGCTGCCCCGCAGCAAACTCTCTACAATTTTCTTCTGTCCTTCCCGGAAATCGGGATATCCGTAAAACTTGATCAAAAGCTCGCGCGCCTGTTCCAGACCCGGTGCTTGCACGTTCATAGTTCATAACCCCTTATAATCCAGCGTGAATAACGCCAATAAACCTCTCGTTCACATGCTAAGCTGCTTTTGCAGCCTAAACAGCCAGTACAAGTTATTGTCCCATCAATGCGACATCATTTCAATAGGCAGCGGAACTGGGCAACCGGCCGCAGCCCGCATGTATCTCTAGTTTAGCGGGCTTCGAAAAAATGGGCAACCATGCCGCACCGCTGTCTCTTCAAAACACGAGTTTCTTTTCAACCCCTTATTAGGTGCCGCTGATGCTCAGACGACATAGTATACATTATTTAATTAAACGGCTAACTGCTAAGGAGATTGCGTTAGCGTTTATGAAGAAAAAACCATAAAAGCACCGAAGAAAAAGGAAAATACAATGATGAAAAGGAGGCTATCAAGTGTCACAATCCAATATGCCTAACATAACCCCTGATATATCCTTAACCAGAGATGATGCTATCAACTTGCTGATATCTTCTATAGCTCTTGAAGAGCTTAGCCTAAGCCACATTCTTAATGCAGAAGGCGAAAAGCTACAATATGTGCTTGGGACGCTACCGGGTTTTACCGGGTCGGCTCCTACAGTAAGCGAGCTTTTGGCCGTCAACGATAGTGTCAGAAATATGCTGAAGGATGTAACCAGAAAAGAATGGGTATTGCAAAACAAGCTGGATAGTATTTTATCCGCACCAAATTCAATTGGTCCAACAGGTCCAACAGGTCCGACGGGCGGACCTGCTCCAGGAACATTCCTGTTTTATGTTAATGGAACAACCGGTTCCGCTACGGTGGGGGTCGGAGAAAGTGTTAACTTTTTTTCCGATACGCTGTCAATCGAAGTCACACAAGGTTCAGCAAATGTGCGCATAGAAACGCTGATTCCAGCAACAGGACCAACGGGTAACACAGGACCGGCGGGACCTACAGGGGGCACAGGCACTACTGGGGCTACGGGGACGACCGGAGCCACAGGCGCGACCGGCGCTACTGGAGCTACGGGCGACACAGGGGCGACCGGACCAACGGGCGACACGGGCGCGACCGGACCCACAGGGGACACGGGCGCGACTGGACCCACAGGAGACGCGGGCGCGACTGGACCCACAGGAGACACGGGCGTGACCGGACCCACAGGAGACGCGGGCGCGACTGGACCCTCGGGCGGCACAGGCGCGACCGGACCAACGGGCGACACGGGCGCGACTGGACCCTCGGGCGGCACAGGCGCGACCGGACCAACGGGCGACACGGGCGCGACCGGACCAACGGGCGACATGGGTGCGACTGGAGCCACGGGCAACACAGGCGCGACCGGCGCTACGGGAGACATCGGCGCGACCGGACCCACAGGAGACGCGGGCGCGACCGGACCAACAGGAGACGCGGGCGCGACCGGACCCACAGGGGACGCGGGAGCTACTGGACCCACAGGAGACGCGGGCGCGACCGGACCAACGGGCGACATCGGCGCGACCGGACCAACGGGAGACACGGGCGCGACTGGACCCTCGGGCGGCACAGGCGCTACGGGACCCTCGGGCGACATCGGCGCGACAGGCGTTACTGGAGCCACGGGACCGACGGGCGCAATTGGACCGACAGGACCATCTGGCGGACCACCCGGGCCAACAGGCGCTACGGGAGACATCGGCGCAACCGGACCCTCGGGAGACGCGGGTGCGACTGGACCCTCGGGAGACACGGGTGCGACCGGACCCTCGGGCGGCACAGGCGCGACTGGACCCTCGGGCGGCACGGGCGCGACAGGCGTTACTGGAGCCACGGGACCGACGGGCGCAATTGGACCGACAGGACCATCTGGCGGACCACCCGGGCCAACAGGCGCTACGGGAGACATCGGCGCAACCGGACCCACGGGAGACGCGGGTGCGACCGGACCCACGGGAGACGCGGGTGCGACTGGAGCCACGGGCGGCATAGGCGCTACTGGAGCCACGGGCGACATGGGCGCGACCGGAGCTACGGGCGACATGGGTGCGACCGGACCCTCGGGCGACACGGGACCAACAGGCGCGATCGGGGCTACGGGTGACACCGGAGTAACCGGACCGACAGGCGGTACAGGACCGACGGGAGCCACCGGCGACATCGGACCCACGGGCGATGTTGGGGCCACTGGAGCCACGGGACCGACGGGCGCGATTGGACCGACAGGACCATCTGGCGGACCACCCGGGCCAACAGGCGCTACGGGACCGACGGGGGACGCGGGCGCTACAGGACCCTCGGGCGACATCGGCGCTACTGGACCCACAGGGGATATCGGCGCGACAGGACCCACAGGGGACATCGGTGCGACCGGACCCACGGGGGACGCGGGCGCTACTGGACCCACGGGCGACACGGGCGCTACAGGACCCACAGGGGACATCGGTGCGACCGGACCCACAGGGGACGCGGGCGCTACTGGACCCACAGGGGACATCGGTGCGACCGGACCCACAGGGGACGCGGGCGCTACTGGACCCACAGGGAACATCGGCGCGACCGGACCCACGGGGGACGCGGGCGCTACTGGACCCACGGGCGACACGGGCGCTACAGGACCCACAGGGGACATCGGTGCGACCGGACCCACAGGGGACGCGGGCGCTACTGGACCCACAGGGAACATCGGCGCGACCGGACCCACGGGGGACGCGGGCGCTACTGGACCTACAGGGGACATCGGCGCGACCGGACCCACGGGGGACGCGGGCGCTACTGGACCCTCGGGCGACACGGGCGCGACTGGACCCACAGGGGACATCGGTGCGACCGGACCCACGGGGGACGCGGGCGCTACTGGACCCACGGGCGACATCGGCGCTACAGGACCCACGGGGGACGCGGGCGCTACAGGACCCTCGGGTGACATCGGCGCGACCGGACCCACGGGGGACATCGGCGCGACCGGACCCACGGGGGACGCGGGCGCTACTGGACCCACGGGCGACATCGGCGCGACCGGACCCACAGGGGACATCGGCGCTACAGGACCCACAGGGGATATCGGCGCGACCGGACCCACGGGCGACATCGGACCGATCGGACCGACAGGACCAACCGGACCTTCCATAACCAGCATTAGTATCATTCCTACAGCGACCAGATATTCTCTTATTCCCCCAAGTGATGCGAGTTTATCTGTTCCTGTAACGTACGCCGCAACCCAGTTCATTGATGATTCCGGTAACCTGGCCGCAACATTCAGCGGACTTGGACCAAACAGCTACAACAACTTATTTATCAACGGAATCTTGCAAGAGGGAAGCTTCTATAATGTAACTTCATCTGCATTAACATTAAATAACGGGGGAGGGACCCTTTATGCCGGAACTCCAATCACTTTAGTAATTGTAAACTTTACTGCCCTTATCACATAACAAGTCCGGTTATCTAGCAATCTATAAAAACACACTTTTAACCTCGTTCTTTTGCCGTCTCTTTCTCTCTTTGCCAAACATATCTTGGTATAGAGAAAGGAGGTGAGTCACAATGCCAATAACTCCTCCCTTCCAGGCCTCCAGAAAGTTCGCTTCTACAATTGGAGCCGGAACCGGAACAGGTCCGACGTTCGCCGTTGCCGCAACCACCTTTACAAATGATGCCGGAGCGGCAGCAACAGCTTTTCCAGCCTCTTTTGCTTACTACGTTCTCTATATCAACGGTGTTATTCAATTAGCCGACACTTCAACGATCTCGACGACAACGATCACTATACCTGGCGGTGATGCACTTGACGGAGCAACACCTCTGCTGGTAGAATTTGTCGTCACTTAAGGTTTAGCGTAAGAAAGTACCGGTTATCTTGTTAAGATAGCCGGTACTTTCTATTTATACGTAGATCATCAACCGCTAACGCAAGCTTCCGTTAAATGTCGTACATAGCATTCCGCCTGCTCGCATGGTATAGTGGACGCGATACTACAAAGGATGGAGATATTACCGTTATGGGTGAACAAAAACGCCCCCGTAAGGGAGCCCAAACCTATGCACAACCAAAAAAGCAATCTCAGCTAAAAACACATACAGGCAAAAACAATGCCAATACGGGTGCCAAGATGGTCTCTTCCGGCCCCAAGCCAAAAGGGACATACACACAGCCCTTCTCCCGCAAACCCGCAGGTGCTGCTGATGCAGAGGAGCTGCGCTCGGACGACCGTATCGTCGTCACAATCAAACGGCTCGGCATCAACGGAGAAGGTGTCGGATATTACCGCCGCAAGGCCGTTTTTATTGACGGGGCCCTTAGCGGGGAAGTCGTCAAAGCCAAAGTGATTGATGTTCAACCTAAATTCATTAAAGCAGAATTGACCGATATTGAGAAAAGGTCCCCTCATCGCATTGAGCCCCCCTGCCCCGTATTCGGCGTCTGTGGCGGCTGCCAGATCCAGCATCTTTCTTATGAAGGCCAGTTGGAGGCTAAAGCGGATATCATACGCGAAGCGTTCAGGCGTTATGCCGGGCTGGAGGATATACGGATGAAGCCGGTGCTGGGTATGGAGCATCCGTGGGATTACCGTAACAAAGCACAGTTGCAGCTTACCCGCCGCCAGGGTGAGGTCATTGCCGGGCTGTATGAAGCGGAAAGCCATGATATCGTGGACATCAGCGGCTGTCCGATCCAGCATCCGCAGGTCAATGAAGCCGTGGAAAAAGTCAAATCCGTGCTGGAAGAATTACGGATTCCGCTATACAAAGACAACGGCTCCCGCGACGGTGTCCGCACCATCGTTATCCGTCATGGCTTTCAATCCGGCCATCTGCAGGTGACACTGATCACTGCGAGCAACCAGCTACCGCGCAAGGATGACCTTGTCCGCCTGCTGCGCCTCACGCTGCCGGAAGTGACAGGCATCTCCATGAACGTGAATCCAAAGCGCACATCGCTCATTTTTGGCGATAAAACGACTACGCTCTGGGGAGCGGGAGCCATGCAGGAATCACTCGGCGACCTGGAGTTCGCCCTGTCTCCACGCGCATTCTTCCAGCTCAATCCGCAGCAGACGGTCAAGCTGTATGAGAGCGTCAAAGTTGCGGCTGGCCTGACCGGGCGTGAAACCGTTGTGGATGCTTATTGTGGGACAGGCACCATCGGTTTGTGGCTGGCCCCTTACGCCAAGGAAGTCAGGGGCATCGAGGTCATTCCGGAAGCCGTCGAGGACGCCAAACGTAATGCGGAGCGCAACAACCGGACCAACGCCTCCTTCTATGTTGGAGAAGCGGAGGAACTGCTGCCACGCTGGGTGAAATCAGGCTTCTCCCCTGACGTCATCGTTGCCGACCCGCCGCGTACCGGCCTGGACCGCAAGTTTCTGGACACGATCCTGCGTACGAAGCCGAAGCGCTTCGTCTATGTATCCTGCAACCCTTCTACTTTGGCCAAGGATTGCAAGGTGCTGCTGGATGGTGGGTATTCGATCGAGTGGGTTCAGCCTGTCGACATGTTCCCGCAGACCAGTCATGTGGAGTCAGTGGCATTGTTAGTGCGAAAGGACAAATAATACGAAGATCTATCGTTTGATATACGTTGTTTACATGCTGTAAGTGAAGAAGAAGTAAGAGCATGAACAGATTAGTTTACCGTTTCGGGATAAAGAGTTGTACAGATATTCATAGAGAGGTTTTTGACATGACAGATCATTTTTGGCTTGATTTACCACGGCCTTTCTTTATACTGGCGCCCATGGAAGATGTGACGGATGTTGTTTTTCGCCATGTCGTAAGTGAAGCAGCCAGACCGGATGTGTTTTTTACGGAGTTTGCGAATACAGAAAGTTATTGTCACCCGGAGGGGAACCATAGTGTGCGCGGGCGTTTGACTTTTACAGAGGATGAACAGCCTATTGTAGCTCATATCTGGGGAGATAAGCCGGAATACTTTCGTCAAATGAGCATCGGTATGGCGAAAGAAGGGTTTAAAGGCATCGATATTAATATGGGGTGTCCTGTAGCGAATGTAGCAGAAAATGGGAAGGGAAGCGGTCTGATCTGCCGTCCTGAAATTGCAGCGGATATCATCCAGGCCGCAAAAGCCGGGGGACTGCCCGTTAGCGTAAAAACAAGGCTCGGTTTTAGTGCCGTAGACGAATGGCGCGGCTGGTTAACCCATATTTTGAAACAAGACATTGTTAATCTGTCCATCCATCTGCGGACAAGAGAGGAAATGAGTAAAGTAGATGCTCATTGGGAACTGATTCCGGAAATTAAGAAGCTTCGTGATGAGGTGGCGCCAGGTACACTTCTGACCATTAACGGGGATATCCCTGACCGTCAGACCGGCTTGCAGCTCGCTGAGCAATACGGTGTGGATGGTATTATGATTGGGCGTGGTATTTTTCATAATCCATTTGCTTTTGAGAAGGAGCCGAAGGTTCACAGTAGCAGGGAATTGCTTGATTTGCTGCGGCTGCATCTGGATCTCCATGATCAATATTCAGCACTGGAACCCCGTTCGTTCAGGCCTCTTCCCCGCTTCTTTAAAATATATGTCCGTGGATTTCGAGGGGCAAGTGAATTAAGAAATAGCCTAATGAACACCAAGTCTACAAGTGAAGTACGTGCGCTGCTCGATGAATTTGGAAACAAGGAACATGACTAGGCTGAGGAATTCGGAACCTTATTCAGATTCTAATAGAACTTAGGGGGGTTATATGTCCTGGAGCAAATTGAAGCAACAACTTGAGAGCTTTCTCAGTCCTGCGTTAAATGGAAGGGTGGAATACCGCGCACCAGGGTACCGTTATTTACCTGATAAATCAGGTATTTGTTATATTTCGGTAGATAAAAAGAACATACTCAGGATGAGTGATAAAACCAGCTTCATCAGATGGTATCAAACGGAGCAGGAAATTAAGAATGACCCAGCTATCCAAATTCCTATCACCAGTGACGACATTGAAGCGGTCAAAAAAGATACCAAGGGGACAGTGCCGGAGGATCGTCTAATAGTAATTGTTCGAAGCAGAAAAACATCAGAATATGCAAAAGAGCTTTTGTCAGCACAGGCCTCATTAAGTAAATCAAATTTTACCGTTGTGGCTAATAAGTTCTTATCTACCTCTGTAGAGGAGAGCATAGAGAGCAATGATATCTTGTTGAATATTTTAGCATTGGTGGACCGAAGAATTGGAAAAAAGCGGATTTTAAACATGTCCGAGAAGATGAAGTTAAAGCATCCAATCGTGCAGTATTTTTATGAATTACGGCGTAATACGTTATGAAGTATTTAAGGCAGGTGTTATCAGATGGAAAACGTTATTGATTATTATTCCCATTTTGACGAGTGGGGTAGGTTGGATAGGGAACCACTAGAGTTTATCATTAACTGGCATTACATTAAAAAATATCTACCTCCCCATGGTAATGTATTTGACAATGGGGCAGGACCCGGGAAATATTCAATGGAGCTAGCGAAGCTAGGATTTAATGTAACTCTTTCTGACTTAACACCTAGACTAGTTGAAATTGCTAAGAAGAAGGCAAGCGAACTGGGCTTAACGGAACACTTCAACGGCTTTCATGTGTTAAATGCTATAAACTTGGACGGATTACCCAATGAGATGTTTGATGCTACTTTGATGTTAGGACCTCTTTACCACTTACAAAGGGAAGAAGAACGGATAAATGCTGTAAGAGAGTTGTTTCGCGTTACAAAAAAGGGAGGTATCATTTTTGTCGCTTTTCAAAGTAAGATGAGAATGACAATAACTTCCTTGCAATATCCACAGCACTGGAAGCCCAATGACACTATGGATTCAATAAAAGAGTTCCGCGATACTGGGATTTTTAATCACGTAGATAAGGGACGATTTACAGGAGCATATTACTTCAACATCAATGATATTAAGCCCTTTATGGAAAGCCAAGGATTTGAAACAGTTGATTTGATTGGTTCTTCTAGTATTGGTGGAATAATAAGTAATGAACAAAGGCAGTCTTGGGAAGAAAAAGGTGAGTCGCAGAGTCTGATGAACTTACTTATTGAACTCGCTAAGGACCCTTCCGTCTTGGGAATATCGTCTCATTTGTTGTATATCGGCAGAAGGAAATAAACGAACCCCCAATAGAACCAGTTTAACATTGAGCAAACACCAATCCTGCGGACACATATATGTTTATTGTCACTGTCTACTCGTCACATGTGGAGTGTTGCTCACTGTTAGTCAGGAAGGACAATTAAATCGGAGATATATTGGCGAAAAAAAAGCAAAGAGGGGCGGCCAACCGCGGCGAACCCCTCATTTTTGTTCGAATATGTACAATAAAATAACATTAATTACGAGCGGATATAAACTGTAATATGCAGTTGGATAATGCAAATGCGTTGCAAAGTTTAAGTCTTTTCCACCCCTACCATGGGATTCCCTATTTTTTCCTAGTACCCGAAAGAAATAAAAATAACGGGATTCTCAGCCTGCGTTCATACGTCTCTTCGCTTATGAAGTTCTTTCTTATAGGTCTGGATTCCCTTAGCTGTTCTATGATAAAACCTGCTTCTTGCAGGGCTATAAAATAATCTTCAATGGTACGATGATACTTATGGACTGTACCGCCTAGCCATTGTTGTTCTCGATAACCATCTACAAAATAATTGTCTACAATCCAATTTGTTCTGGTTCCAGATGGTTGAAGTGTAGATGTGATGATAGGATGTTCGACAGAAAATATAAACTTCCCGTTTGGTTTCAGAGTCTGATGGATTCTACGGAAAACACTTCTAATATCTTGTATGTAGTGAATAGCAAGCCTTGAGAGCACAAGATGAAAGGATTCATGGGGGTACTCCCAATCTTCAATCATGGTTTGAATAACCATCCCGTTGTATCCTTCTAAAGTCTTCGCGGCAACTTGAACCATATTGTGAGAACCTTCAATGCCAATATACTCCGTACAGCCCTTATTGAATAGTTCGATGCCGAAACTAGCGTCACCACAACCTAAATCTAAGATTTTCATTCCTGAGACATCACCAAGAAGTTCCCATACGACAGGCTTCTCCAAAGTATCATTTGCGTTCTCTTGCCCTTGCCGCCGCTCCATATAATTCTCAAAGTTGCTATCGTTATCGTAAAATTTAGAACCATAGTAACTCATACAGCGCCTCCCAAAGTATTTCCCTAAATTATACCATGGCGAAGAAGAACTTTATGGAGTGCTGCTCATTGTTAGTTTGGAACGGGAAGTGAAGATGCCTTGCCACTCTCTGCCTAGATAAAAATAGCTGTGCTTAGCTATGATATAAAGGTAAGTAAGTACGACTAAAATTGGGAGGAAGTGTAAAACCATGAATTTAGAAACGGTCATGCAGGAGCTTGAAGCGCTCGGCAAGGAACGGCTCAAAAAAATGTACTTGTCCAATGGAGCGCATGAACCACTTTTTGGCGTGGCGACAGGTGCTATGAAGCCCCTAGCCAAAAAAATCAAAACCAATCAGCCTTTGGCCGATCAGCTTTACGCCACAGGAAACTACGACGCCATGTACTTTGCTGGCATTATTGCAGATCCAAAAGTGATGACCGGGGCGGATTTTGAACGCTGGATGGACGGGGCTTATTTTTACATGCTGTCCGATTACGTCGTTGCGGTAACCTTGGCGGAAACCGATATTGCGCAAGAAATCGCCGACAAATGGATCGCAAGCGGCGAAGAGTTAAAAATGTCAGCGGGATGGAGCTGTTACTGCTGGCTGTTGGGCAGTCGGCCGGACGCCCAGTTTGCCGAAAGCAAAATTGCTGACTTGTTGGAGATTGTGGAAAAGACGATACACGATTCTCCCGAACGAGCGAAATCTTCGATGAATAATTTTTTGTACACTGTAGGGGTATCCTATCTGCTGCTCCATGATAAGGCCGTCGAGACCGCAAAGGCCGTAGGCCCAGTAGAAGTTAAACGGGACAATAAAAAAAGCAGTATCTTGCTCGCTTCCGAAAGTATTCAAAAGGCGGCAGAAAAAGGGCAGCTTGGTTTCAAACGCAAATATGTAAGATGTTGAAAAATGTTAACCGTTTGTTCCCTCCCCTTCTCTCGCATAGGACAGCAGCGCTACAATCAGCGAACCGCAGGTAAGCATCAGCATAACCGCTCCAATGACAAACAAGTCAGGAAGCGTTGTTCCCACATTCTGCACCGCCATAATGGTCAATACCTCGCTGACAAAACGGGCGATCTCCATTCTCTGCTGCGGAACATAGTGTTTTGAGATTACTTTTGAATTTGTTTGTCAGCCTGATTTAATTCGTTTGAAATGTACAGCTCCATGATCCCGCCCCTCCCCCATCATTTAAAATCAGCTCAAATAAAACGGATAACAACTATAACTTACCATACCGGGCTGGAAATGAAAGACCTGAAGAGGATTTGCTGCAAGAATGTATGCTTTGTTCTGATTGGAGCCAGATTGTTAACAAAGCGCCGATATCACACATACCACAAGGAGGCACAACATGATGAAAATCATTGTTACCAGCATATTCGTTCAAGATCAAGATAAGGCATTGAAGTTTTATACAGAAACGCTGGGTTTTGTGAAAAAGCATGACGTTCCCGTCGGAGAATTTAGATGGATCACGCTTGTTTCCCCCAATGAGCCGGAAGGTATCGAGCTTTTACTCGAACCAAATAACCATCCTGCCGCCAAAGAGTATCAAAAGAAGATATTTGACGGCGGTTACCCGGCAACCATGTTTGGCGTTGCAGATATTCATAAAGAGTACCAACGTTTGCTGGAAAACGGCGTGAATTTTACTACAGAGCCGACAAAAATGGACAAACTCACCCTGGCTGTCTTCGACGATACATGCGGCAACCTGATTCAGATTGTGCAGCAGTAATAGCAAAAAAGGGGAGCTAACCTCCCTCTTTTGGGGTCGAGCTGCTATCGTAGCTATATCATGTTTTTTTATACCCGCCGAGCGTTCCACCTGGAATTCGAACCTTATTGTACACGGTCACAGGTATTATCCCTCTGCTTGTTTGGTCCGGTAACCCGGAGCGTTGCCGCCCTGCTTGGCCTTCTGCTTCACATTTGTGCCGATTACTCCTGCGATAATGAGTACAGAACCGATGAGATGGTAGACGGTCACGGTCTCTCCGAGCATCAATGCTCCGGCTGCGATGGAGATGACAGTGGACAGATTGGAAAAAACGCTGATCTTGGAAGCCTCAAGCTTGGACAGCGCATAGCTGGACGAGAAGGCTGTCACCAGTGATGCCAATATGCCGAGATAAAAGATGGACCAGGTAAAATCCGCATGCACCAGCGGTGCGAAGATTTGCTTCATCGTCCCATCAGCCGCATGACCAACGAGCGACACGACCCAAAAGGTGACACACCCGATCGCCATCATGGAGCTGGTGACCTCGGTCGGTGTGAACGTGCGAAGCAGAAAACGCGAAAGGACGACATAACCCGCAGATGCGAGACATGACAGGATAAGCAGCAATATGCCCGCTGCATTCGCAAGCTCAATGCCGTTACCTTGCATAACAAAGATCAATACCACGCCAAATACGGATAACAGGATCGAGAGCTTCTGCTGCAGTGTCGTGGCTTCCTTCAGAAAGATTCCTGCCAGCAAGGCGGTAAGGATTGGTGTCGTCGCAAAAATGATGCCACCTTCGGCAGATGAAGCATACTGCAATCCAAATGTCTGCAAGGTAAAGAAACCAAGCGGATACATCAAGGCTAACAGGAACAGTCTCAGCCACGGCTTGCCCTTGAGCGAAATGCGAAACACACCGGTGGCCACCAACACAACAATCGCCGCGAATGACAGAGTAAAGCGCAAGGCCAAAGTATCGATAGGATCGGCGTACATGAGAGCGACTTTTGTAAACATAAAGGATAATCCAATAATGAACGCATAGGCGAGAACGGCCAAATATGCATAAAAGCGACCACGTTGAGATTGAGATTGCATTGATGTTTCCTCCTTTTGACGAATGCGGCGTCGAATCTGTAATTGAATAGTAAGCTTTCCCCTTTCATGCCACAATGCGAAAAAAACGAAACTGTACCGATACAGCTATGGGCAGCGGTTATGGTGCTTGGGCGTTTTTTTCGGTATAGTGGGTCCAAGAAGAACTTCGGGTAAATATGGAGGCATGGGGAGCAAGGATGTCATGAAAAAATATTCAGCAATCCTGACGGATTTTGAACAAAAGCGGGCTGCAGGCGAGCTTCGCCCCGGACAGAAACTGCCATCCGTTCGTCAGGCGGCGGACATGTACGGCTGCAGCATCAGCACGGTGACAAGGGCTTATGCGGAGCTTGAGAAACGTCATGCAATCTATTCGATTCCACAAAGCGGTTATTATATCGTGGAAGACGAAGAGCAAGAGGCCGGGTTGGATGATGGGGTGATCGATTTTGCATCCTCCTCTCCCGATCTGAATGTATTTCCTTACCGGGATTTTCAGCATTGCTTGAACAAGGCAATCGATACATACAAATACCATTTGTTCACCTACGGGGACCCGCAAGGGCTGAGCGCTTTGCGCGAAACGCTCGTTAAGCATCTTGCCGATGATCAGGTGTTCGCCAAGGCCCAGCAGATCGCGGTGACACCGGGCATCCAGCAAGCACTTCATACATTAGCGAAAATGCCGTTCCCAAACGGCAGGTCGGTGATCCTGGTGGAACAGCCGAGCTATACTTTGTATTTAAAGTTCCTTGAGGCGGAGAATTTGCCCGTGAAGAGCATTGCGCGTACCGCAGAAGGCATTGATTTGCAGCAGTTGGAGGAACTATTTCGCAACGGGGATATCAAGTGCTTTTATACGATGTCGAGACATCATAATCCGCTCGGCACATCCTATGGGGTGCGGGAGAAAAAGACGATCGCTCGTCTGGCAGCCAAGTACGATGTGTATGTGCTGGAAGACGACTATATGGGGGATCTCGGAGACAGGCGCGGGTTTGAGCCCATATTTGCTTATGACCAGAGCAGGCATGTAGTGTATTTGAAAAGTTTCTCGAAAATCATCTTCCCCGGGCTGCGGATCGGTGCCGTGGTGCTGCCTGAGCCGCTTTTAGACAGGTTCCATACGTACAATCAGCAAGGCGGGGCTGCCCTGCTGTCACAGGCGGCGCTGGATATCTACATTAAAAACGGCATGTACGAAAGGCACCGAGAAAAGATCTATCGGCAGTATGAAGCAAGGGTTGAGACCTTGCACGACGCGGTAAAGATGTATAACGACGCAGGGCTGCTTGAAGTGGCGGATGTCCGTTCAGGCATTTATACGCAGTTCAAAATACCGCAGGCGGTCAATCTTGAGCGGGTAGTGGATCAACTCAAGAAACGGGGCGTGCTCGTAGGCAGCGGGAAGCTGTTCTACCTGTCAACCTATCTGCAACGGGAGAAGTTTTTGCGCATCAGCATCTCGCGCGCCCGTCCGGAGCAGATTCATGAGGGCGTGAAAGCTGTCATCGAAGAAGTAAAACGTGGAATGAATGCATAAGACCAAAACCTAATATTTTTCAATCTACTGAAGACCATTGCGCCTTCTTCGCTGGTTATGGTGACAAGATTATTACTGCTGAAGATTACGAGTATTTTGAAGATGGCCTCTATGCCTTCTTTTGATATAGGATCCGCGAATATAAGGAGGAGAGCTAACATGACAAAGAATAACGAAACCAGCAGCATAAAGGAATTGTCACCCGAACAACGTGAGGAACTGCTCGAAACAATAAAAGCCCGGTTTGAGAAAAACATGAACCGCCATAAAGGATTAGAATGGACTAAAGTTCAAACAAAGCTCGAAGCTAACCCTGAAAAATTATGGTCACTCAATGAAATGGAAATAACCGGCGGTGAACCGGATGTTGTTGGTCATGATGAAACGACGGGTGAATACATTTTCTATGACTGTTCAGCAGAAAGTCCTAAAGGCCGTAGAAGTGTTTGTTACGATCGTGAAGCGCTGGAATCAAGGAAAGCACATAAACCAGAAAATACCGCTGTGGATATGGCTGCTGCCATGGGCATTGAGCTTTTAATGGAAGAACAATACCGAGAGCTGCAGAAGCTTGGGAATTTCGATATGAAAACATCGAGTTGGGTGAACACTCCTGCTAATATTAGAAAACTCGGCGGGGCCATCTTTTGTGATCGCCGCTACGACACTGTCTTTATGTACCACAATGGGGCTGACTCCTACTATGGTGCAAGGGGGTTCCGTGGCTCGCTAAGGGTCTGATTATTGAAGGGAGAACAAGATGAATACAAGTTCGTTTCATTCATTGGAAGGTGAGTATATCTGCTTTAAATCACTAAGCTCAAATAATGTTAAAGAGATACATAGCTATGCTTCAGATGAGGATGTGTCACGTTTTATCGGCTGGAATTTAATGAATACCTTCCAGGCAGTGATAGGGACCGCTATGATTTTTAATTTTGACAAAGAAGCCAATCACGCCGAGATTGGTTATGTTCTGCATAAGGAGCATTGGGGCAAGGGTTATGGCACAGAAGCCGTTGGTTTAATGAGTGAATTCGCATTTGAATCCCTTCAGCTCCACAAACTGTATGCCAGTGTGGTAGATGCGAATATCGGCTCCGCCCGTATCCTTGAAAAGAGCGGGTATGCATTAGAAGGGCGGTTAAAAGATCACTATTTTATAGAAGACAACTATTATGATGCATTGCTTTACGGCAAAATAACCAAGCTGGCCCTAGAAAGAAGACCTTAGCTTTCGGGAACATAAGCCAATGCAAAAACAGCCATGATCAGCATTAACCCTTCCATGGCTGTTCGTAATACGAGCTGGCCGCTGCACCTTTACAAGAATGGCCCTCGTCCGGTGGTCTCGCGCACAATCAAATCAACAGGCAAGATCTTGCGCCGCTCTTCAATCGGCTGCCCGTCAATTTGATCAAGCAGCATGCGAACCGCTGCCTGCCCTTTTTCCAATATGTTCTGCGAAACGGTCGTAAGCGATGGAGATGTGTATTCGGATATAAACAAATTATCGAAACCGATCACAGAATACTCGCCGGGTACACTTTTTCCTTTTTCCCTCAATCCCTTAAGCAATCCCATTGCACTGATGTCGGAAAAAGAAAAAATCGCTGTGACGTCCGGTAGCTCCACCAGTCTGTTCGACGCTTGATAGCCTCCCTCCAGGGACGTCGGCAGCTTAATCATCAATTGGGGGTCGTACGCAATGCCCGCTTCCTCCAATGCATCTTTATATCCAAGCCAACGCTCATGCAGCACGCCGTAGCTGGAAATACGATCCACAGGAATGTCACCGACCAATAATGCAATCCGCCGATGGCCTTGAGCGATCAGATAAGACGTCGCCCGATAGCTGCCCATGCGGTCGTCGAGATTAACTTGATACAACTCGCTGTCCTGCAGATAGCTGTCAATAAAGACAACAGGTAGACCCAGCTCCATCGCCCGGCCAATCGCCTGTGATCTCTCATTCATGCCCACAATGATCAAGCCGTCCAATCTTCGCTCCTTCGCGAAGGCGAACGTTTCCGTGCTTTCGTCAATGCCGGCCAATATAATATGAAATTTCCGGTCCCGCGCCCCTTCCTCCACACCTGCGAGCAGATCCCAGTAGAAGGGATTGTCCTGCAGGCGCCCTGGCTCCATGGTCGGCACGACCAGACCGATCAAATCTGTTCTCCGTGTCTTCAAATTCCGGGCAGGCAAATTGGGTGTATAACCAAGCTCCTCGATCACCCTTTGAACCTTCTGTATCGTGCTGGCCGATGCGCGGCCTTTTCCATTCACAACGTTGGAAACGGTGGCGATGGAGACCCCTGCTTTTTTGGCCACATCGACAATGCTGACTTCTTGCTTCATATGAACACCGCTCTCTTTAATTGAAACATTTTACCACATTATAGCCCAAGCGATCCTGATACGGAAACCATGGACGGCAGCCTGTCCTGCCAGCCGCGCAAGCTTCCTTTTGCAGACCGCCTTGACCAAACGGAATAACGGCCAACCCGCTGCAAGCGGATCGGCCATGAGTTTACCAGCCGCTGTTCCCAGAGCCTTTAACAATCTGAAAAGCATGATTAGGATTGTGAAGACCGCCTGAAGCAGCGTCTTGTACTACAACGTTTGAAAACGATCCCGAACCTGTGACCCCATCAAAATAAATACCGTATGTTCCTGCTCCGTCAACGTTTACCCCATCCAAAACAATGCCGCTGATTTGCTGATTGTAGCTGAATTTGATGCCTTCATAGGTACTGTCCAGAATATCTGCCTGCTCGATCACAATAGGTGAAGTAATATTTTGATTTTCTGCATAAATCCATAATCCGCCAAAGCTGGTGTTCCAATTCGGCTCATAACCGCCGGTGCGCAGCAGGGTATTGCGTTTAATTTCCGTCGTTCCACTGAACGGTACGGCATTAAAACGGGTGCTCACGGCAATGCCTGCCGATGCCGTTACGGTATCCGCGCCAATGTTATCCCAGACTTTGTTTGCTTTTCCGCCGTACAAAGCAAACGTGTTGGCTAAGACCGGAATTTGCGCCGTATTATACCGAAATAAGTTGTTCTCGTTCGGCATACTGTCCGACCACATCGCGAAAGCGTCATCCCCTGTATTACGCACGTTGAAGTGGCTGATCATTGTGTTTTTCACACCGCCGTGAAAATTGACACCGTCTGCCCATGTATTACGCACACGGCCGCCTGTAATATACAAGCCGTCGGTGCCTGCCTGCAGCCAGAATCCAACCTTCATATGCTCGATCCAGACGTTCTGAATAAGCGAACCCGTGCCGAAGTTGCCCTCAATCCCGGCGTGATCCGCAGCGTCGTTCCGGTAAAACGAATCGCCGAAAATGGACAGATCGGCAATCCGCACATTGCCGCCCGTACCGTAGAAGCCCCCTTTTCCATTTGTCCCCTGCAGTGTCGTATGCCACATGCCTGCTCCGCGAATATGCACGTGATCCACGTTCACTCTGTCATTCATGCGGAATATGCCCGCCGGAATCCAGACACCAGCCTTGTTCATCGATTTCGCATATTGAACCGCTTCGCGCAGAGCCTGCGTATCGTCGTTAGAATCGTTCGCAGTCGCGCCGAAATCGGTAACGCTCACAAAATCCGCCGGCATGGCGTATGCAGGCTGCACTTGCTCCAGATTAACCAGGTCAAGGGTATAATAAGAGGCCGTATCTCCTTGGTCTTTTTGCAGCCTCACTGTTGCTCCGGCCGGAATATCCCCTACTATAAACCGGCTTTCATCATAAAAATGGTGCGCCCCGCCATTGGCGGGATGATCATTATAAGGATAATTCCCATACGTCCAGGCGAACTTGGAGCTCAGGTTCAACGCTTGCCGTTTGACCCCATTCACATACAAGCTGAGCGTAGCCTCTGTTCCTCCACCGCCCGGAGCATCTGGCATGCTGTAACGGACAATCAACGAGTTGGCTGCTGCGGGTGCGGTCCATTGCACATAACGGCCTGTCGACGATAGCTTCACGGCGCTTCGCCCGGAGGATTCGGCTGCAACGGTCAGATACTCACGGGACGGTGTCAGTACCTCTGCATTTGTCGTTCCTTTTTCCGCCTCCAGCTCCTGGTACGGCACGGTCGCTCCCCGATCTGCAAGTGTTATGCCATCCTCAACAGACAACAAATCCATTTGTACGCCGCTCATCGCTCCGCCGCTTGTCTCGTACCAGATGGTGTTTAACCCTTTGCGCAGCGGAAGCGTCTCCGTTTGATTGGCCCAGGCATCCGTTCCTCCAGTGGAAGCAAGCGATGTTGTCGTGGTGTAGACCCCGTTCACATATACGTTCATCACTCCTGATTCGCCAGTACTCTTGGCATAACGCAAAGTAACATCTTTATTTCCCGTGGATGCCGAATTGACCGTAAAAATGACCCGTGCGCCTGCAGAATCGAAATTACGCAATACATTTCCCGTTCGGACAACTCCGCCGGAAAAAAACTGCTCCTCTGCTTGATACACGTCCGGTGAACCAGGATTCGGCTCGGGTTCTGGTTCCGGCTCGGGAAGCAGCTCCCCGACAACGATATGGTCCAGATTCACATTCCCCGAATCTGTTGCATCAAACCGATATTGAACCGTGTTGCTGCCTTCATGAAGCGTTACCGTCTCTGCCTTCGTTCCCCATTCATCCCAGGCCGAGGTCGCAGGCAGCAGCAATTGACCCGTCTTTGCACCGTTGACGTAAAGGCTGAGCGTCATCGCCGCACCTGTTCCGTTGGCATAACGGAGTGTGATATCCCTGTCACCAGCAGCGGACGATTCTACCGCAAAGCTGACGGAAGCAGAGCCCTTGTTACTGTCGGTGAAGCCGCCGATAAAGCCGGAGCCCGAATACCCGGCATGATTGGACTCCACCAGCGCGCCACCCGCCAAAGAGGCATCCTCGGCTTCATAGGCAGTGGCGGCATAGATCGGCTGCGGCAGCGCCACAAGCGCCAAAATCATGCAGCTCATCAGGAACAGCAGCAATGCTTTTTGTTTCAATCCAGACCTTCTCATTTCGTCGCCTCCCCAAAAATAGACTCAAGACTCAAGCAGCCAATCCGGTGTCCCTGACACTACCCCTTCGTCGCGCCATCCGCGAGACCTGTGATCAAATAGCGCTGCAGGAACAGGAAGACGATGGCGATCGGTACCGCAATTAAAATTGCGCCTGCCGCAAAACGGGTAAAGTTGTTGGCAAATTTGTCGTTGATAAAATTAAACAAGCCGAGCGCCAGCGTGAATTTCTCCGGGCTGCGTAAAATGATGCGTGGCAGCAGAAAGTCCATAAACGGCGCCATAAAATTAAACAGTGCGACTACCGCAAGGATCGGTTTAGTGAGCGGTAGCAGAATTTGAAAGAAAATTCTGAAGTGGCCGGCACCGTCCATTTTGGCGGATTCATCAAGATCCCGCGGAATCGTATCCAGATAACCTTTGACCAAAAATGCATTCATCGGAAGCCCGCCGCCGATATAGATGACCACGAGACCCCACAAGGAATCCAACAGACCGACCACGTTCAACAGCAAATAAATAGCGACCATGCCCATCAGCACAGGAAACATCTGCAGCAGCAGGAAGGAATAAATGCCGTATTTTCGGCCTACAAAGTCATACCGGGAAAAGGCAAACGCCACAAAAGAAACAACAAGCACGGATACAACCGACGTGACGGCTGCTACAAAAAGCGTATTTTTGTACCATAACAGATAATCGCTCTGCGGATTCGCAAAAAGCCACTCATAATGAGTGAACGACCATCGCTCCGGTACAATACTTGAGCTGAACAAGCTGGTTCCGGGATTCAGCGAGATGCTCGTTGTCCACAGCAGAGGGTACGCAATGACCATAAACATGAACAGCACCACGCTGTAAATCAGTGTTAATTCCAGGCGGTTTTTGGCCTTTCTGCTCATCAGAACATCCTCTCCTCTCGGGACGCGCGGCTGCGGCTGAATTGAAAAAATGCAAAGATGGTGACGACGAGGCCCATAATAATCGAAATTACCGCCGCCATTTTGTAATTGTTGTTTTCGAACGTAAGCTTGTACACCCATGAAATCAGGATATCCGTTCCGCCGGCAGTTTGGTTTCGAACCGGGGGTCCGCCCTGATTGAACAGATAGATGATGTTGAAATTGTTGAAATTGCCCGCATACTGCATAATGAGCAGCGGCCCGGTTGCATACAGCACATGCGGCAAAGTAATATATCTGAACTTGTTCCACCGGCTGCCGCCGTCCACATCGGCCGCTTCGTACCAGTCTTGGGAAATGCTTTGCAGCACGCCGCTAAACAACGCAAAGACGAATGGAAAACCCAACCATACCTGGATCATGATGATGGTGATCTTTGCCCACACTGGATCGGACATCCATGGAATCTGCACCCCAAACGGCGCCAGCAGCTCACGGTTGATTGCGCCAAAATCGTCGTTGAACATCGCGGCAAAGATAAGAATGGTCACGAAGGAGGGCACGGCCCAGGGGAGAATAAATACAGTACGGATCAGCTTCTTGAACTTGACGCGGGCGTCGTTCACCATGACGGCCAACAGCATGGCGACCGCAATTTGCAGCGTCGTTGCGACGAACGTCCACACCACCGTCCATGATAAAACGGACAGCAGGCTTGCACGCCATATTTCTTCCGTCAACAACATTTTAAAGTTATCGATCCCCACCCAATTCAGAAGCTTCGCGGGCGGAGAATTGTATAAATTGTAATCCGTAAAAGCAAGGCAAATCATGAACAACAATGGAAATACAACCACGAAAGCCAGTATGAAGAAGCCCGGTAGCACCATGTAATAAGGGAAACCACGGTCCCATGCGGCGTGAAAGCCTTCCTTCAGGCTGGGAATTGTAAAACCATTTTGCAGTTGCCCACCGTCACGATAAGCATCGATCAAATTGTAAGCATAAAAAATGAGCATGAACCCTACCAGGATAACGGACAACAAACCCTGAACAAGTAGCGTGCGGGAGTCGTCCAGCATCGGAATGGTACCCAGCGTATAAATCCCCCAGAATCCAATGTTCAAAAAGTCGTACAGCCCTGACAAAATTGCCGCCGACAAGAGCAGGAACAGCCCCCCCTTGACATACCTGCGGTTATAAAGCTGCCCTAGTCCCGGTAATACAGAAAGCGCTACAGATAAAGCCGGATAATGATTAGACTTCCTTTTAAATTGGCCTGCTGCCAAGCTCCTCACCTTCTTCAACCGTCATGAATCTCATATCATGCCTTATGCATTCCCACGGATCTATGCCTATTGTGCGCCCGCCATTTTTATTTTGTCTTGAATCTGGGCGACAGCCTCGTCAAGCACCGCCTGCACGTCTTCCCCTTCTGACACAAATTTAAGCGCATTCGCCAGCGGATCCCACACATGCGTCAGCTCTGCGACATTCGGGAACGGTTTTCCGTATTGAATTTGCTCCGAGAAACCGGCAACCAGTGGATCATTGACGAGCAGCGGATCATTCAGAACGTCAAGATGAGCCGGCATTTCACCTGTCGCTTTAAACCATTCCATAGACGACTCCGCATTGGTTAAAAAAACAGCAAGGTCGGTTGCCCACTCCGGATTTTTGGAATAAGCAGAGAGCATCCACCCTTTTACGCCGATGAATGACTGCGGATGAGTGCCGTCTTCCATGACCGGCAGTGCCGCAACGGCAAGATTGTCCCCCAACTGTGCCTTATGGTCAGTAATGGCCCATGGCCCGTTAATGACCGCAGCAGCCTTGCCTTCATTGAACAGGCCACCGACAATATCACCGTTTACCCCTTTAGGCAAATAGCCCTTCTCGAACCAGCTTTGGATAAGGCTCATGCCTTGAACGGCCCCTGCCTGATTAAGCCCTATCTCGTTAATGTCAAAGCCGTTATCCGTTTCTTTAAAAATATAACCGCCGCTTCCGCCCATAAAGGCCCAGGAATAATAGAAATTCGTGGCATCATACAGAAAACCGTACTCATCGTTGCCCGCATTTGTCATTTTTCCAGCAAGCTGTTCAAGCTCCGCAATCGTCTTTGGCGCTTCAGGGACAAGCTCTTTGTTATACAGCAGCGCATACGTCTCAACCACAAACGGCAATCCATACAGGTTCCCGTCATAGCTCAGCGCTTCCAAAGTTTCTTTCGTAAAATTAGCTTTATCTTCGTCGCTCACCGTTAACGGCTGTACAAGTCCCTGCACCGAAAGACTGCCGATCCCCGGCTGATAGAAAAGATCCGGTCCTTTGCCCGCAGGTCCGTCCAGCGACAGCGCCTGCTGCTGATCGTTCATGGCAATCGGTGTAATATTTACCGGAATGCCGGTTTGTTCGGTATACTTCGCTGTTATGGCTTTTAAAGCTGCCAGTTTTTCGGCATTGTCGTCCGCCCAGATGGTAAGCTGCGCGGGCTTCGTGTTTTCATTCGTCCCGGGTTGGCCCGGGCTTGCATCACTTTCAACGCTGCGTTGTGGCCCGCATGCTGCCAGCATGAGAATAAAAACCAATAAAAAGACCCCAACAACCATACTCTTTTTGTGCGACACTCTGGATTCCTCCCGGATCATTTTCATCTTACTCTCACGTTAACACTGCTTTGGCTATCGTTTCCCGAACCTTGAGTTCGACGTGCAACACCACCTTTCAGGAGAATGAAGGCCCATTCCCGATTTGATCCATCAGCAGCTTCATTGCGGCCTGCCCCTTCATCAGACCAAGTGCCGCTATATCGGACAACGAAAAGACAGCGCTTACATTATTAGTACCAGTCAGCCATTCCACAGCCATAGCTCCAGTAAGTGCCTGGTCGCCAAATATCCCCCCCAGACGATCATCCAGACACACCTGATATAAATGCGGATCCTTGAGATAACTGTCGATGAACACACAAGGGATATCCCAATGGATGCTTTTGCAGCTCTGACGACTTGGCTTATGCTTACATCACGCTTCATTAGCCCTCCTTCATTAAACGTTTAATCTTTATGAATAATGACAGGTTAAACCTTTAAGCAGAGAGTAACATGCATTTATTCCCAGCGTCAAGCTCATTTATTTGTTGGCCTTGATCCACTTGAGCAGTTGACAGAGTACCGCCCACAACGCACAAAGCCGGTTGCGCTTAAAATCAGGCAACCGGCTTCTAATTGAATTGTGATGTTTTATAAAGCCCTATATAGAGCACGCTTTAAAGCCGCATGATATTCTTTTATCACTCGCTGGCTGATCTCGGCAGAAGGAAAGTATTCTTCGAAACCATGAAAACATCCAGGGTATAAATGAAATTCTGTTGGCACACCGGCCTGCGTTAGCCTCAGAACATAGTCGATGGTTTCATCGCGAAATGGATCCAGGTCACCGACACAGGTGTACATGGGTGGAAGCCCCGACAAATCGGTTGCACGTGCCGGAGCGGCATATTGAGATACTTCACCTTCATCCCCTAGATACATTTCCCATCCCAATTGGTTTTTTGCTCTGCTCCATACTCTGTCATCCGTTATTTCATTGCTGGACTTGGTCATGTGCCGATCATCAAGCATCGGATAGAGGGGCATTTGGAACAGGATCGAAGGACCATTTCGATCTCTTGCCAAAAGAGAGACGGCAGCCGTTAATCCACCACCGGCACTGGGGCCAACCACTGCGATTCTGGATGAATCGCTCCCCAGTTCTTCAGCGTTTTCGGAGAACCACTGGAGTGCAGCGTAGCAGTCCTCGAGCGGAGCCGGAAAAGGATGCTCTGGAGCCAGCCGATAATCCACGGAAACGATGACGCATTCGAGTTCCGATACCATCTGCTGCAAGGCAGGATCCATCATATCCGCGGAACCAAGAATATAACCGCCACCATGAATATAGAGAACTCCCGGTAGTGGCCCATTCTTTACTCGCGGTTCGTACATCTTGATCCGAACATCCGGATCCCCTGCTGCGCCCGGAATATATCTTTCTGAGGTCAAAACGGCATCATTAACAGGCAGAGATGCTGTCATACCGGCAACAAACTCTTGCATCTCTTTCCTTTTGGCCGCTAAATTCTCTCGAGTGTAAACAACCTCCGGTAAAACGGAAAACATATTTTTAAGTTCCGGGTGTAATCTTTCTTCCATTCTCCAACCATCCTTTGTGAAGCAGAGTCATAAATCGTCATTGAATGTCAACCCTGTCTATTTTGCCACGCCGTTTGCCCTAGCAAGTCGCGCATGGTCGCCATGTACTTTTCTTCCGAATGGGACCACCTCAGTTTAGCCGTTTCCTCTGCGTCCGGACCTGCGAGATAGCGCAGCCGGGCAGACGGATCGCATGCAGCGGTGTATATCTGATCTGCAACCTCGTTCTCATCCGCACTATCAAACGGATAGTTCATCATGGAGTTCATCATATGATCAAAATAAGGCTTGTACGGTTGTGGAATGGATACGGCTTGGGCGGCGGCCATGGTGTTCGACGTGAAATTCGTGGTTCGCATGGCTCCGGGTTCCACAAGTTTGACGGAGATATTTTGCGATTCCAGCTCGTACGACAATGATTCCGATAGCCCCTCGATGGCATGCTTGGTCGCGACATAGACCGTCAGCAGTGGGTTGGATACAAAACCCACGTTCGAAGTGATATTGACGATGGTTCCACCTCCTTGCTCACGAAAATAAGGGGCAATCGCCTGAATGACGTTCATGACACCGAAAACATTAGTCTCGAAAATTCCGCGGATCACATTCATGGGTGTAGCTTCAAATATCGAGAGGATGCTGACTCCGGCATTGTTCACGACGGCGTCGATCCGGCCGAACCTATCAACCCCTGCCGCAATCGCCGCCTCGATCGTGGCGGGCTTAGTAACATCAAGTGCGGTTACGAAAATCCGTTCGGGATTTTCCTCTGCCAAGCGCTGGTCCGGCTTGCGCATCGTCGCAACCACGTTCCATCCTTCATAAGCGAACTTCTTCGCTGCTGTATTTCCCAATCCGGTCGAACTCCCGGTGATCAACACTGTTTTGGTCATTGAAGACCCTCCTCTTCATCCTTTTGTTATTTCTCCCTTAGCTTACAAGGCTAAAGCCGCTCTAAGTCAAATCCAAAACATGATCCCTTATGGACAAGGGATGTATGGACTGGAAGCAAGCTCGGATTGTAAAATAGATGAAAGTAACTCTAACAAGTAAGAGGCGGTGAAAATGCTTATGGCTTATACGATGAAGGAAGTTGTGAATAAAACGGGCATTACCGCGTATACTTTGCGTTTTTATGAGAAGGAAGGCGTATTGCCGGCTGTTGACCGGGATGTTAATGGGGTACGCAAATTCAGCGACCATTACGTCGATTGCGTTGAGATGGTACAAGCCCTTCGTTCGACAGGTTTGCCCCTGGCCGAAATCAAACAATATGTTGAGCTATACAAGAGCGGAGATCGGACACTGCCCCTAAGAAAAACGATGCTGGCCAACCAAAAAAGCAAAGTGGAGGAACAAATCGTACGGCTGATGAAAACGCTGGAAAAGCTCAATTACAAACTGGCATTAATCGATGCCCAAGAAAACAAATTTGAACGGCTGCCCTGATCGGAGGAAGGTAGTATCTGTCACCTTCCTCTTTACAGTAACTCCCTTGCTGCCAGTCGAGACTGCACCTGCAGCAAAGGAGTTTATACGGGTTATGAGGGAATTGAGCACAGACATTACAAATTCATAAAGCTGTCCCTTTCGACCTTACTTACCCGCAGCCCGTAACGCTCGTACCATTGCGATTTTCCTTTTTCCTGCGCGACTTTATGCAGACTGTGCTCCCTCCACGCCTTAATGCTATCCAGCGAATCCCAATAGGAGACGGTAATCCCCAACCCATCCGCAGATCGAACGCTTTCTATGCCCAGAAAACCTTTCTGCTGTGCCGCAAGCTCCACCATTTTATCCCCCATGGCTTCATATCCCTTGTTCTCGCCGTCAGAGAGCTGTGAAGTAAATATAACCGCATAGTAGGGCGGCTCCGGCGTTTTTGCAATGGAATCCATGACTCTGCCTCCTCGTCGTTCATTCTATTTGAATTATAAGAGCACCCTTTTAATAAATAAAATGAATGTTTAGAATGGTTTATATGAAACTTTTTCATGTGAAAAGCGAGGGATAATATGAGCTTATTCAAGTATGAGATTTTGCTCAAGGTCATTGAGACCGGGAGTCTGACTAAAGCAGCAGAACAATTAAACTTGACCCAGTCGGCGGTTAGCCATGCCGTGGCAAGCCTTGAAGGAGAACTGGGGCTTCAGCTTCTTCATCGGGGCCGCTCAGGGGTACGGTTAACTCATGAGGGAGAGCGTTTATGGGGATACATGCAAGAAATGGTACACCTGCAAGGCAGGCTGCAGCAGGAAGCCGATCTTATTAAAGGACTGGAAACCGGTATGGTTACGATCGGTACTTTCACGAGTGTCTCCATGCATTGGCTGCCTGACATTATTAAAAATTTTCAGGACCAGTACCCGCTCATTCATATCAAACTGCTTGACGGGGATTATCAGGAGATCGAAAGCTGGATCGCGAGGGGCACCGTGGATTTCGGCTTTGTCAATTTACCAACGGTTCAGGGCTTGGAGCAAATCGAATTGAAGCAGGACAAACTCCTGTGCATCATACCATCCGGCCATAGGTTGAGTGAAGAAGAATGCATAACCACGGATCATATTTCTGAAGAGCCATTTATTATGCCAGCCAAAGGCTGCGATACGGATGTACGTAAATGGTTTTCGGAACAGGGTGGTACGCCCCGCGTGCGATTCGAGCTGGAAGATGACCATGCCATTATAGCCATGGTGCGCAGCGGGCTGGGCATCAGCATTCTTCCTGAGACGATCCTATCCGACCGTCCGTCAGGTCTTTACGTCTGCCCACTTGCGCCGGAGGCTCACAGAACCATTGGCTTAGCCGCGCTTTCCTTCAAGAAAGGTTCGCCCGCGGCGGCCAAGGCGATAGCGTTTATTATTGAAGCTTTTCGCTCCGAAGCTGGTAAAATTCCCTTTCATAATGCTGCTGCGCAGCACTTAACGCATCCGGGATCGACATAATGCCCAGCTCCAAAATCTCCTCATTCTCAAAAACCGAAGCGCAAGGCGACAGTCCTCCCAATAGTGTAATCTTAATGCTGATCTCATCCCTGGCGTTGTGGCTTGTTTATGGAAATAAGTTGTCCTTCAAAAAGCAAAAGCATTAAACAGACCCCTGCGCCACATGGCTCAGGGGTTAATCGGAGTCTCCACCCAGTGTACGAGCATAGCCGCTTTATATCAGATCCATTGTCCATCACTCGGAATCACGACCCGGTCAAGCAGCCTTTCCTTCTCCACCCGGCCGCGCAAATCCGCTCTTGTGACAAGACAATGATTGATCGCGTCCATATGCACAGCCACCACCTTCGTCTTCGGAGCATATTGGCATACACGGATCACATCGTCTTCATCCATCGTGATCGGATCACCCACATTGAACCGCGCTCCCCCGGCGTTAACCACCGTTATGTCCGGCTGATGGGCGTCCAATGCCTGCTGCACATCGTCACACCAGATCGTGTCCCCCGCGATATACAACGTCGGTTCACCTTCCGCTTTGAAAACAAAACCGGATACAGGCCCCATCTGCTTCCCGATCTCCCCTGTGCCGTGCTGTCCGCTTGTCCGATGGATCGTCACGCCTTTAAAGGTAATGCTTTCATTTACGGCAGTTACCGAGCCAAAACCTGCAGAGATGATAGCTGACTCATCCTCCGGCTGACAGATTACCGATGTTGATTTTGACAGCGCCACAATCGCAGCTTCATCCCAGTGATCTGGATGCAAATGCGTGACAAGCACGGCGTCCGGATTAAACAGTCCCTCCATTTCAAAAGGCAGCGGCACGAGCGGGTTACGGCGGTCGTTCGGCGTATTAATAACCGGTGGGTTCGCTCCTGCGTCACTGAACATCGGGTCAACCAGGAACTGTGTTCCTCCATATTCCAGCCACAGCGTGGCATGGCGTATTAATTGAAGCTTCATTATTTTGCACCCCTTATCTTTCGAATCATGAATCTGCTAAAATTATATATAAAACAAGCGATAAGGTAATCATCCCGGTGAATGGAAAAACCGCTTTCCACTTTCACACTGAAAGGAAATTAAGATGTTAAGCCATCAAACGATCGATGAAGTTGATTTGCGTATTCTGAAGCTCCTGCTGGAGGACGCTTCCCAATCCTACAAAACCGTCGGCCAGCTCGTGCACCTGACCGGACAGGCAGTTGGCGCCCGTGTACGAAAAATGCAGGATCTCGGTGTGATTGAAGGAACGACTCTGCGCTGGAACCCGGAAAAAATCGGCCAGACGGTGCATGCCTTTGTTACCGTTTTCCTAAGCTCCAATACGGCCCATCCCTCGTTTCAAGCATTCGCTGCACAAAGCGAACAGGTGACCGAAATGCATCGTGTAAGCGGCGAAGGCTGTTACTGGCTGCGGGTGCGCGTCGCATCGCCGCTGGAGCTGAATGATTTTCTGGATCATCTCCTGAAGTATGGAAATTACAAATTAAGCATGTCGATTGGTCAATTGAAATAGAAAAAAACCGTGCAAGCCGCAGTTGCTTTAGCTAGCTTTGCACGGTTTTATTGTTCTATCTGTTCCTTGGCGGAAGGCTGGAATTGCCATTGACCCCGCGAGTATCAGTTATCCATATATTGCTCATCTGGCTCATTTAAAGCGGCTGCCAGAATTTTCTCTGCAACAAATTCAGGCGTATCCGATGGACGGGAAGAACCTGGCGCATGCTGCGGTTGAACGCCCAGCGCGTTTTTGCCAAAATCCGTTGCGGTTGCGCGTGGGTAGACGGAAATCACCCGGATATGCTCTGCAGCCAATTCACCTCGTGCTGTATCGGAAAGCATGTTCAAAGCGGATTTGGTAGCCGCATAAGCTCCGATTCCAGGAATATTCATCTTGGAGACCACCGAACTTATATTGATGATCAGCCCTCCTCCTTGCTCCCGCATGATAGGGATCACAGCTTGCATAGCTGCTAATGGTCCCATCACATTAAGATCAAAGATTCTACGGAAGTCATCCGGATTGACATCGGCGATCGAGCTAACTACGGCTTGTCCTACGTTATTGATAACCACATCCAGACGGCCAAAATGCCGCGCCGTCTCCTCAATGACTCGTTGAACCTGCTTCGGATCGCTCACGTCAGCAGGCAGAGCCACAACGTCACTTCCCTGGCTCTTCAATTCCTCGGCGAGTTGATGAAGTACATCGGCAGATCGGGCGACTAATGCTAGTTTGGCACCAGCGGCGGCAAAGCGGCGTGCTGTAGCCAAACCGATACCAGCGGATGTTCCAGTAATAAGAACGACCTTGTCACGAATTTCCATATTAAAATCTTCCTTTCTTTGAATGAAATGAGATGTACGGTCTTTGCAATGCCTTTTGGTTGATATATCAACCCGTGTTTACTATATCGCATTCAGGTTGATGTGTCAACTAAATTATTATACTCCATGACTTATAACGAGCTATACGAAGAGGAAATGCGAATTCGCAACATGCACTGGGTACACGGAATTGCGGAGAACTACATTGCCTTTGTCGCTCCATGCCAGCTTTAAGCCCCATTTTTGATAGAATGTGATGGAAACCTCCAAATTTTTCACAGGCAGGTGTGCTTCATATAATCCTGTATCATTGTTCCACATCCTTTTGATGAATCTTTTTCTTGAACCAGCTACATTCGAAAAGCAATAGACAGCTTCGTTCCGCACCGCTAATTTGGATTTCGATCCTTATTTTCAAAAAATTATAAATCAGATATTGATTATGCCAGGATATAGATTTATTCTGTATCTAGTTTTTCCTTCTCCTAATCGATAATCATAGGAGAAGGAACGAATAGTTTTAAAGGGGGCAATAAATTGAAAAAAACAATCTATAAGAAGTGGTGGTTCTGGGTAATAATCATTTTGTTTGTTGGAGCTATAGCAAACTTAAAAACTGAAGAAACTGAAATAGTACCAAATGAAACAGTTTCAACGAGCCCTGTGTCAAATGAGCCAGAAAAACAAACGCAAGTTGAAGACACAGGTAATACGGAAAAAACCGAAAAAAATGTAGAATCTCCAAACCAATCAGAAGCTGCATCAAACTGGGTGGGTATAGGTGCAGATCTAACAGCATTTGAAGAAAAATTCGGGGCTCCAAGTAATGCTTCTGATGATCTTTTCACAAATTATAGCAATGATAAATATTCATGCATGGCTGTTGACAATAAGTGCATTAACCTCACAATTAACACTGAGGCAAGTAACATTGATGAAGCTATAGTAGAGATAAATACAATGAGTCCGACCGATGCCAAAGTAATTCAGAGATATGAACTTAAGGAAGATGATACTGATTATTTGAGAACAATCATTGTTTATCGAAGCGAGATACTTAAAAACAATTTCGAGCAATCGTTGTTTGGGGATGCTGAGCCTGGAACATTCATTGCAATTATCAAGTCTAACCAGACAGAGGGGATATTTGCTACTGTTCTCGGATTAGGTGATAATCCTTAATTGTTGTTGTCTAACAATCCGTTTCCTAAGCTGCATCAACCTAAATGCATTTATGTAAGAAGCTGTAACCAAACTTGTGACTCATACATAAAAGGCGACTCAAAATCATTTTCGCTGATTTGAGTCGCCCTGTCTTTTTATTTTATGAGAAATGGGAAGCTACGGTGTCCTCAACGTCCTGCAACATTTGCTTGTAAGCTTCTTCATCGAGATGCCCAATACCTCCGAAGAGCAAATGCCCTACGGACTCAATGCCCACGAAGTCAAAGATACCGATATCAGAAGTCATTTTCAACGCTTCTGTCATACCAGACTCATCATAATAAGGCTTTGGAGTACCTTGTGTATTGATAATAAATCCTTTCTTTCCTGTCAGCATCTTGACGACTCCCTCTTCGCCATACGCATAAGCAAACCCATAGGAGAATACACGGTCAATATATCCTTTAAGAATTGCCGGCAATCCGGTCCACCAAATTGGATAAATCAAAGTGATGACATCGGCTTCCGTGATGTAATCCTGTTCTGTTTTAATATCCTGAGGAATTTGTCCCGCCTTCATGGAAGCTGTGTCTTCGGGTTTGAGTACGGGCTGAAAGTCCAGTGCATACAAGTCACGGACAACCACTTCGTGACCGTTATTTTTCAATGTACGGACTGTGGTTTCCAATATGGAGTGGTTTAAGCTCTCCGCATGGGGGTGAGCATAGATAACAAGATGCTTCATAGATGATTACCTCCGTTTGTTTACATTTTTATTTAAAATATGAAATTATATAGATATCTATACATTCTAGCAAAAAAAATTATAACCTACGCAGCATGTTTTCTAAGGTAGATTCCAGTTGTTCTTTTTCAGAATCATCCAGACTCCCGTAAATGGCGTCGTTCAATTTTTTGGATATCGAATGAAATATGGGTTCCAATCGCCTACCCTTCTCGGTAAGCTGGATCCAGGTTACTCGGCTGTCCTCCTCGCTTTTTATCTTTTCAACATAGCCCAATTTCACCAACTTATCCGCTAAAACCGTTACCGTCGGCTGTTTTCGATGAATTCTTTCGGCTAGCTCCTTCACGGAAAGTCTGTTTTTTTGATACAGAAACACTAATATATCTCCGTGGGAAGGAGCCAAGCCTTCGATCCCGACACGCTCAAGCTCAGACACAATCATTTTATTGACAGCATCTCTGATCTTGCTAATGGTTGCGGCAGCATTGTATTTCAACATACCCGTATTATACATAGACATCTATGTATTTGCAACAGGTTATTAATTTTTTTCTCTCTGATTCTTTTTCATGGAGGATAGGCATCTCGATAAACAATGTATCTATTTTGTGATAGTATAGGACAGAGTCAACGTAAGAAAGGACCTGGAAAGGTGCCTGCCAAGCATCTTGATGAAACTTGATGATTTATTGGCCAAAATCAACTAGATTGACTTTGGAACGTATGAGACGAGGAGAATTAGAGATGAAGGACGTTTTCCACGATATAAGCCCACACACCCTGCAGGCCGACTGTGAAAGCTGCTTCGGTTTATGCTGTGTCGCGCTTCCGTTCGCGGCCTCGGCCGACTTTGCGGCCGATAAAGACGCCGGACAGCCCTGCCCCAACCTGCAATCCGATTTCCGGTGTGGCATTCATAACCACCTAAGACCGCAGGGCTTCAAGGGCTGCACCGTATTTGACTGCTTTGGAGCGGGCCAAAAGGTATCCCAATTCACCTACAAAGGAAGAGACTGGCGGAAAAAGCCCGAAGCCGCGAAGCAAATGTTTGACGTATTTCTGGTCATGCGGCAGCTCCACGAATTGCTTTGGTACCTAAATGAAGCGCAGACACTGCAGGCAGCCCGTCAAATTCATGACAAGCTGCGCGCGGCGCGAGATAAGACCGAAGCCTTCACCCGGCTTGATCCCGATTCCTTGCTGGAGCTGAATACAGCCACCCATCGTGCTGAGATCAATGCCCTGCTCCTGCAAACCAGTGAGCTCGTAAGAGATGAGGCGCTGCGACAGTATAAACCGTCACGCCGCCGCAAGAACTACGGACGTGGAGCAGATCTGATCGGAGCCAAGCTGAAAGGCGCTGACCTGAGAGGCGTAAATTTACGGGGAGCCTACTTGATTGCCGCCGATCTTAGAGACGCGGATTTAAGAGGCGCCGACCTGATCGGAGCAGACTTCCGGGACACGGACCTCCGTGGGGCCAATCTCAGTGAGAGCCTCTTTCTCACCCAATTCCAAATCAACGCCGCAAGCGGGGATAGCTCTACCAAGCTGCCCACATCGCTCACCCGCCCCGCGCATTGGAGCACCAGCACATCCTAACCCATTAACCCAAAAGAGGGCCAAGCTATCCCAAAGTTAGTTCTAATACAGAAAGATTCGTCTCCTATATAAAAAGGTCGAGAACAGGGAAACTCGCTCCTGTTCTCGACCTTTTTTACCAAATCCGGAATCGAAGAAGATTTCTCGGAATTGGCATTTTCTTCTTTTAAGTTGGCATACGCACGCAGCAGCGGAGAGAACGAAGCAATTCCGGAAAAGCGGAGCGTTCGCCTTTGGCCCGAAGGGTCAACAGCGATTGTAGGAATGCTTCGTTCTCGGAGCGCCTCATAACGTCTGCTTCAAGGCAAGATGCTCCCTCGCCCATAAGGCCGCACCAATAACACCGGCCGTTCCGCCCAGTGCAGAAGAAGCAAATGTAATCGAGCCTACTACCTTAGAGATTCCATAACGCCGGATAGCCGCGAGCATCGGATCAAGGAGCAGCGCTCCGCTCTGCGAAACACTGCCGCCAATCACGATAAGCGCGGGATTCAACAAATGGGCAAAAGTGACGATCCCGCAGCCAAGTGCCTCCCCTGCATCAGCTAGCAGCCTGATTGCAAAGTCATTTCCTGCCTTCGCGGCCACTGCTACATGCTCTGCTGTTACCCGCTCCGGCTCAACACCGTTCAGGGCAGCTATTGCCGCAGCTTCAGGTTCGCCTGCCTGAATGGCTACCCACGCCCTGCGGGCAATGGAATGCCCGGCCGTGTACATTTCCACACAGCCCCGATTGCCGCATGCGCACAGGGGTCCGCTGCGGTCAATCGTGATATGACCAAACTCGGCGGCACTATGAGTGGTTCCCTGAATCAGCCGGCCGCCGCTGATAATCCCCGCACCAATGCCCGTTGAAACAGTAATATAAATCATGTCCTGAATACCCGCCTTTTCACCCGCCATCCACTCGCCAAACGCGGCGGCATTGGCATCATTGAGGATATGGACAGGACAATGAAACCATTTCTCCAGGATAGGGCCAAGCTGCACATTATGCCAGCCTAAATTGGTAGCCAGCGAAATGATGCCTTGGTCCGGCTCCAATACGCCGGCGACAGCCACCCCAATGCCACGAATAGTTATGGAACCCGCTCCCGCCCGTGCAGACTCATCCGCTATTAATGCGTCACTTATGACGATTAGACGGCGAATCACATCATCTGCTCCCCGGTCAGCAAACGTGGGCTCCTGAATTTTAGCCACAATCCGCCCCTGCTCGTCGATCAAAGCAGCGAGCATTTTCGTGCCGCCCAGATCAATTCCCAAATATAGATTATTCATGCATTAACCTCTCTCCCGACTCCAACCTCCGTTATATTTATTGCAAGCTCTGCTTGATCCGGCGAATCGCTTCTGAAACGATCGGGCCATCCAGCCTCTGTTCCAGCCGTACTGCGCGTCCAACATGTACTTCCTCCACCCCGGTAGCAGCCAGGAAATCCGAGATATTGTCTTCATCCAAACCGCTGCCTGCAAGAATACGAATCCGGGTGCCTTCTGAGCGTTGACGCAAGCGGGCAAGCATACTCATCCCTTCTACAGCGGTGGAACACCCACCCGAAGTCAGGATGCGATCAATTTGCGGAAAATTCAACAGTGTGTTAAAGGCCTCCTCCAAGTCACGCGCCTCATCAAACGCCCGATGAAAGGTAACGGACAGGTCCTTAACCTCCCCGAGAAGAAGAGAAAGAGCTTCCGTATCAACCTGTCGATCTTCTGTTAAAACGCCCAGGACAACACCACTCACTCCCAGCTTCTCTGCGGCACGAATGTCACGAGCCATGACCTCCAGGTCTTCCTTGCTGTACCGAAAAGAACGGCTGTGCGGCCGAATCATGACACGGATGGGCAGCGACGATACCTCGACGGCCCTCTCGATCATGCCGATACTGGGCGTAAGCCCCCCTTCCGAAAGCGCGCTCACCAGCTCAATGCGGTCGGCACCGCTGTCGTTAAGCTGCAGAATATCATCAATGGAGGTTGCGATCACCTCAAGCCGTTTTTTTTCAGACAAAACCTTCACCCTTTCACCGCTCCTTGTGTAAGACCTGAAACAATGTAACGCTGTACAAATGCAAACAGAATGGCAACCGGGATCAGTGAAAGCATGCCTGCGGCACTCATCTCTCCCCAGTTCACATCAAATTTCTGAATAAATCCGTTTAAGCCGACCGGAACCGTCTTCATATCCTCGCTTACCGTGAACATAACCCCGAAGAACAAATCATTCCATGCGGCTGTAAAGGCAAAGACAAAGCTGGCGACAATACCGGGCAGCATGATGGGCAAAATGATCTGGACCACAGTGCGGAAACGGCTGCAGCCGTCCACCATGGCAGCCTCTTCAAGAGCCACCGGAATTCGCTGGAAAAACCCGGACATCGTAATGAGACAAAAAGGGATATTAATAGCCGTATACGTAATAATCAGGGAGGCCAGCTTATCCAGCAAATTCAGTTCCCCAAATACAATATAAAGCGGTACAAGCAGCACCATAATCGGAATCATCTGTGTGGCCAGGAACACGAGCAGGAAAAGCCCTTTTCCTCTAAACTGATATCTTGCTAACGCATAACCCCCGAGAATGGAAACGATCACGACCAGCAAGCCGGAGACAAGACTGACCATCGCACTATTCATAAAATACTGCAGGAAATCCGAATCCTGAAACGTTTTTGCATAGTTATCCCAGGTTAGCTTTTGCGGCCACAGCGTCAATGTGGAGCCATATATCTCCTGCCTTGTCTTCAGAGACGTTACGAACATCCAGTAGAAAGGCACCAGCGTTCCCAACAGAAACAGGGCAAGGGCGAAAAACCGGATAAGCCCGGGCATTTTTTTACGAACCCATACCGCCATTATAGATCACCCGCTTCCTTATATCTCGTTATGCGCAGAAAGACAATCGTATACATCATCAATACGATCAGCATCAGCACGCCGAGCGCCGAGGCCTGACCGAAATCAGCAGAATAACCAACCTTGTTAAAGATATAGGAAGGCAAATTATGCGAGCTGTTCGCCGGTCCGCCGTCGGTCATGATATAGATCAGATCAGCAGAGTTAAAGACCCAGATCACACGCAGCAGCAGCGTCAGGATCAGTGTGGGCTTAATATAAGGCATAATAATTTGAAACAGCTTACGCATTCTGCCTGCTCCGTCAATATCCGCTGCTTCCAGAATTTCATCCGGAACCGATTGCAGAGCGGCCAAGATCATGATGCCGAAGAAAGGCACGCCATACCAAATCATCGCGATGATGACCGGAATAATAGAAGCGTACGGAATGGCCAGAAAAGGAATGGACTTGTCGATCAGGCCAGTTTGCAGCAGAAGGTAATTGACAAGCCCTCCCCGCTCGTTAAACATCCACTTGAAAATCATGCCGATCAAAAAAGCCGAAACCGCCCAGGGCAGAAATACAACAGCCTGATACAGATTTTTCCCTTTGAACCTTGTATTTAAGGCCAATGCCAAGCCAAAACCGAGGATAAATTGCAATCCGACCGTAGCTATCACCCAAATGACAGAGTTCAGCAGAATGCGCAGCATATTGGGATCGGCAAACAATGTCCTGAAATTTTCGAAACCAGCGTAACCAATGTTATTGGGTTCAAACAGAACATAATGCATAAAGGCTAATTGAAAAGCTTTGGCAACAGGATAAGCAAAAAAAGCAAGCACAACCACGATGGCAGGCAGCAACAGCAGATATGGCTGATAGCGCCGGGCCTTCCCTTTGGATAACATCTCATCACCTTCCTACAGAAAAACGCATAACCAAGCAAAATTGGCTATGCGTTTTCATTCTCCCTCAGATCATGCTTAAGGATTTTGCTGCTTGTATTTGCTTTGCGCCTCGGTTAAATAATCGGCCAAACGGGTTACGGTATCATCAAGCGACTGGCCGCCCATGATATATTTTTGTGTCTCGGTTACCGCAAATGTGCCTGTAAAATCACCAAGTGTAGGCAGGTAGCTCGGCGGCCCCGCGAAAACAATGTTGGAATCCGCCATCGCACCCGCATAACCCGCAATCGGGCCTGAACTGAAGAACGAATCCTGCAGGGAATCCTGATAGATCGGGATGCTCGTGTTGGCTTTGCTGTATTCCAGATTGTTTTCGGGATTGCTTAAAAACTCAATAAATTTCCAGGCCTCGTCTTTATGCTCCGAATTTTCCGCGATGGAATATCCGGCGGTGTAGCCCCAGTAGATATAACGTTTGCCGTCATCCGATTTGGGCATTGGCAGCACGTTCCAGGTGCCCTCCGTCATATTTTTCTCTGCTACTGCAATGACCTCCGGCGTCTGGTTCAGAATGCCTGCCTGACCGTTCATGAAGCCCTGGACCATCTCGTTGAAGCCCCAATTGACGGACTCTGATGGCGTGTACCCGTTCAGGTAAATATCATAAAATCTCTTGAAGGCTTCCTTGGCTTCCGGTTGATACAGAATGGATTTCCCTTCCTCATCAAACCAACTGTCTGTGTGAACAGCCGCCATCACATATTCCATCGCCCGGATAATGCCGTGAGCGCCACCGCGGAAGGCGACTCCATACTGTTCTTTCGATTCATCCGTCAGTTCCTTGGCCAGGTTAAAATAGTCATCCCAGGTATCAATCGTTTCAGGCAGGCCTTTTTCCTTGAACCAATCGCTGCGGACAAATAATCCCTGCAGCAGGAAAGCGTCCGGAATCGCATACACCTGATCCTGATATTTGTTTCGTGCCTGCTTGAAAGCCTCCGTCGTTTTATCCTTCTGATCCCAACCGTCGTAATAAGGCTGCAGATTGGCAATATATCCTGCGGCCGCCAGTCCGGCGAGAGAAGTGTCATCCACGCTGATGACATCCGGGAGGGTTTTGGACGCCCCCATCATCATCCATTTGGTATGCGCGTCTTCCCACGGTACTGAAGAGTATTCCACATCGATGTTCGAATTTTCCGCTTCAAACTTCTCAATCATGCCCTCCATGAAGCTTGTGCGTTCTTCACTTGGTAAAGGATCAAGATATGAAATGACAACCTTCTCCGCGCTGTCCCCATCTGCTGCCGTGTCCTCTGTGCTTCCCCCTCCACAGCCAGCCAAAATGGAAAAAGGAAGAATAACACCTGCCAATAATGCGGATACCTGTTTTTTCATGATTCAGCCACTCCCCTAGATAGCATTAATTGGTTGTTTTAAGATGGAATACCGGTTTGTTTTGCCCAACGACCAGGCGGTTATCATTCATAATGTCAAGCGGAGCCAGCTCATACATCCGGTTAATCGTGTCCTGATTGGGATAGCCTATTTGCTCCAGAATGGAAGCTACTATAATCGGCCATTCATCCTCCGAGCCGTCCAGCACCTTCAAGGCAAAAGCCAGCCGCTCCTTCTTCAATCCGAAACAATAGACCCCTTTTGCGCCTCCCTTGGCAACAATATTGTCATCCATCAGCAGGCTAGAGCAGATGCGGTCTGTCCCCGCTACCATTTCATAATGCGCGTTCATTCTGCGCACGATTTTCTCGACAGCCAGCCGAATCGCAGCGTCTCCGATCAAATCCGGACAAGCCAGCTTCAGGAAGGCTGTAGCCAGTGAACGCAAAGGCATCGCAAATACCGGGAAGCCGCAGCCGTCTGTTCCCAAAGCGATATCTTCCTTCTTCAGGTCAGCAAGGTAGGCAAGTGTCTCCAGAATTTCCTGCTGGGCAGGATGATCAGGGCTTCCGTAGCCCTCCAGGGGATAACCCGTGGCTTTGCACAATGCCAGAATGCCGAGATGCTTTCCCGAGCAATTATGATAGATTGGACGCTTCGGTTGATGGTCACGCTGCAACTGCTCGGTTGCATACACACTTATCGGGTATGTCGGGTGGCAAATCAGGAGATTTTCCTGAATATCTGTTTTGCGCATGATGGACTCCAACGCCTCCACATGAAACGGCTCGGCACGATGGGAGCCGATCAGTATGGCACCCTCGGCCTCTGTAAAGCCAAAAGTATCATCAGCTCCGTGTTTGACGACTGGTATCGCTTGGAACGGCTTTCCTGAAGACCGCAGAAAGGTCACTGCTTCCGTATCACCGACTGAATATTTCGCACTGCCTGATTCGTCAACACCGCAAATATGTCCGGTATGTACACATTCTTCAACACCGGCACGGTACTCCCTGACCAAAACTTCCTCCATAGTCATCTCCTTTTGCCCCCCTTATTTATGGACAAGCCCGTAATCGATCTGCTGCTGTAGTACGAGTTTGGCAGCGCCAATCATTACAGACCTCTCGCCAAGCTTGGAACGAAACATTTCAAACGAGCCACTAAAGTGCTCCCCTACAAATTCCTGAAGCTTCAGCTTCACAGCCTCAAACATTTCCGGATGATCCTCGATGAACTTGCCGGTTAAAATAATGTGGTTGGGATTATAGGCGCACACCACGTTATTGATGGTGATCGCAATATAGGAGCAGGCCCGGTCAATGATGCTGCGCGCCCACGGCTCTCCCTGCTCCATATACTGGAACAGTTCCTGCAGGCTACGCACCTCCCTGATCTGGTTCGCTTCCTGCAGCAGGGCCAGGTCCGTGATATAGGTTTGCAGACAGCCCCTTTTACCGCACTCACACAGCTTTCCGTTCGGATCAATGATGGAGTGTCCGATCTCACCGGCGATGTTTCTGGAGCCGCGATAAATTTTCTGATCCATAATTAGGGCGGTCCCTAGCCCGCTGCCGATACTAACCAGAGCGGTTATACTCTCAGCCGGTATACCATCCAACGAGTGAAAAGAGCTTTCTCCCAAGGCTTTGACCTTCAGGTCATTATCCAGCACCACCGGCATGTTCAGCTTGGCTTCCAGCATCTTGACGAAAGAGATATTCCTCCAGCCAAGCTGCGCGGAGAACACTACCATACCTTGATCCGGATCAACGATACCCGGCAGTCCTACACCCGCACCTACGAATTTGGAAAGCGGAATGCCTTGTTCTGCAGCCATTTCGGTGACCATATGAACGATCAGATCAATCAAGACGTCCAATTGCTTCCCGTTCTGATCAACAACCTGCTGTTTCTCCGCAATGATGCGGCCGCTTAAATCAACCAAGGCAGCCTTCGTCAAATTCCGGTCCACTTCAATGCCAACCGTCATGATTGATTCCAGGTCCAGATCAAGCATGGTGGCCTTCCGGCCCACACCGCCAGAGATTTGATCCGTTTCTTTCACCAGACCCAGCTCGATCAGGTCGGCAACCACCCTGCCCACCGTGGCAGCGCTCATGCCCGAGAGCTTGGCAATGTCCGTGCGTGAGATCGGATGATGATGCTGGATGCTGTTAAAAGCGAGCATGCGGTTCTTCTTGCGGATGAATTCCTGATCATGCTTTTCCAAAAGCACTTGCATCTTCCCTTCCTTTTAATTAATTTCATGGTGAAACTAATTAAATAAAAAAAATCGCGTTTTACAGATATTCACTGTTGAAACTAAGTCTATTCTCCTATTTCTTCCTCTTCATTGCTTGCAACTTGATAAAAATATAGTCTCATACATGCATAATGTCAAGGAATAAATTTGTTTCATGTAAGAATACATGACATGTATTGAAACACTGCTCTTTCTCCTTCAATTTAGAAATCGCAGGAGCGCCTTAGGGATGATGTTCATTGCCACTTTCGTTCGGACCTGTGTACAATATCCTTGTGTACAAATTTCATTGAAGCTTTTATTTTCAAATTTGCAAAGTCAGGAGGCATGGAGATGCTGAAGCATTATATACTGCCGGACGGAACACTGGACTCACAGCGGATATGGAAAAGCGAAATCCTGTATACCGGCATGAACGGCAGACATGTAGAGCGTTTTTACGTGTCGCCTGCAGAGAGCTATATTTTCAAGCCTTTAACCAATGACGGACAGAAGGGCAAGGAACGCTGGGTATACGAGCACCTCCTCCCCTCCTTTCCGCCTATATACCCCAAGCTGCTGGACAAGTCTGACTCCGATGCTCCCGACACGAGCTGGATGATCTTCGAGGATCTTGGCATACTTCATCATGTCTATGACGAGGAGCTGGCTTTAAAGGTTATCCCTCACATCGTCTGGTGGCACGGACAACCAACGGAAGCCCTGCAGCAGGTTCCTTTGAAGGGACCCAAGCCACCCATTGGGGATATCACGGCAGACGTTGCAGCAAAACAGACCGAAGTGGAAACTGCTTTGTTATCCGTGGGTGTTCCAGAGCTTACCGTTCGCTCACTCTTCGAGCTATTGGAACGACAGCCCTTCACGGAAGCGACCGTACTCTGCCATGGAGATCTGCACCTTGGCAACTACACCAGGACGAAGGAGCGGTTAGTCGTGCTGGATTGGGAGCATGTTCACCTGAATTCCCGCCTTTGGGACTTGTACCATCTGATCGACATGTCCCATCCGCTGTTTCCGAAGCGTATGACGCCCTCAAGTCGTAACCGCTTATTGGATGCCTATATCGGGCAAGCGCTGCAAACTGGCACTGTACTGCATCCGTATGATTTCAAACAGGAATATTATCTGTTCGCGGCGGTCTTCTCCATCTGGATGCTGTTGCTGATCCGCTCGGATCTGGAGCGAGGTGAGGGCGTTTGGCCGCAGGAAGCACTAGCTGCGCAGCTGCGCGAAACGCTGGACAGTTTGACGCAGTGTGCAGAAGAGCTGTTCTACAATAATGAAAGCAAGGTGGTGCAATAAATGACCAAAGTCGGATTAGTGATGAGGAAAATTCAGTTTACGGAAGCTCAGGGCCCACGTATTTTTGCAGAAAGACTCCGCCAAATCGGCAGCGAGTTGGGAGTAGAGATCATCTTCATTTCACCGGAACGACACGTCAGCGGCCATGATTGGCTGCCTGGCTATGAACATGAAAAGGGTGATCTCGTCAATTATGACATTGTGCTGGACCAGTTGCACGCACAGCAGATTGAGCATGTAATCTATACTGTGTCCGGATTCACCTTTTTGAACATGTTCTTCAAGAAGACCGTGCTGTTCCCTCACAGCTTTCCCGATCCTGCGCTGACCGGCTATGAGATGATGAAGCCGTTCTACTCAATTGTGAACAAGGCGATCGTGCAGACCGATTTCCTGAAACGAGAGATGGCGGACAAATTTGGGGTCCATGACGTCACGGTCATTCCGATCGGATTTAATGAACAGCTCGTGGACAAACATTTTGATCCTTCTCGGGTTGTGCAAAACCGTATTCTGTGGATCGGCAGAGATGAAGAGAATAGACGCCCGGATCTGGTGCTGGAATATGCGCGCTGCAACCCGGACAAGGAAGTGTTTATGGTATTCGGGGGAGAAAGGTATAAAGAAAGCATGAAAAAGTACAACATTCCGCATAACGTGAAGCTTCAGTTCGCCTTATCTCAGGATGATGTATTTGCGCTCATGAATACGGCGAAGGTGTACTGGAGCTGCTCCAAATTCGATACGTTTGCGATGCCGCTGACGGAAGCCTTGGCGATGGGCAAACTTGTCGTCAAACCGGAGCATGCCTGCTATGGCCATATCGGCTCGCGTCATGCCTTCGCAGGCAATGAACAGAACTGGTTCGAGCTCGTCAATATGGCGGCAGCTTCACCCCATACCATCTCGCTGGAGAACAAGGCCTATGCGCTGGAGCGCTTCTCCAGCAAGGTGATGAAGGAAGGATACCAACGCTTTTTCGAGCAGTGGCTGGGCTGATCGTATCCACCGTTTACGACAGATTCCGGGTGGCCAGGGCGCAAGGATTATAGACGGCTCTCTTCAGGCCCGAAAAGCTCCAGCGTCGTCCGGATAAACAGCTTTACGGCCAGCGGCGCTTCCTGAAGAGACGGTAGCACCATATGAATATCCCGGTATGCTCTCGGTTCAATCCTACGGGTGGTCACATTCGGCGGCTGATATGCCTGCATCATACCGGACATGATCGCCGAACCTAGCCCCTCCTGAATCATGTTCAGCAAGGTTGTAAGGCTGGATACGACAAATTTGGGTTTAAGCGGTGTATCTGCCTGCGCGAACAGCTCATATATGGGCGTTTCAAAACCGCCCTTGCAAATGATCATGGGCCCCTGAGCCAGCTCCTCAATCCGGATGGCAGAACGTGAGGTCAGCGGATGATCATCTCGGATGACCGCGAACATCTCCTCTCGGAGCAGCGGGATCCTCTCAAATTGGTGATCCTTCATAATCGTAAAGCCGATATCGATCTGACGGGATTCCAGCCACCTATGGATCTCGTCAATCGTTCCCTCATGCAGATCAAACTGCAAATTCGGGTACTTCTCTCCGATCGTGCGAATGATCCTTGGCAGGAAATGCGCGGAGGCTGACGTAAACGTCCCAATCCGGATGACACCCACCTCCAGACCCTTCTCGGCGGCAATCTCCTGCTCCACCTTCTCAAAGCCGTTCAGAATTTCACGAAAAAGAACCAGTATGCGGCTGCCCACGTCCGTCAGGACAATCCCGTTCCGCCGGTCACGTATAATCAGCTTCACATCCAATTCATCCTCCAGCGTGGATACTGCCCTGCTGACAGCCGGCTGTGTCATATTGAGTGCCTGGCCCGCTTTGGTGAAGCTTCCGGTCTCGGCAATTTTCACAAATAACTGCAGTTGTGTATTTGTCATAACGTGAATGATATGCTCCTTATAACAAACATTCATTTTATTTATAATCAAAGTCATTGTATCATGGTAAAGCATTGTATGAAAGGAGTGATCTGTCTTGTATAAGCTGTCACGATCACGGACTGCCGTGTATCTTGCTTTTCTAATCATCATGTGGGGAGTCAACTGGCCCTTGTCCAAATTTGCACTGGAATTTACTCCTCCTCTATTGTTTGCCGGACTACGAACCTGCATTGCCGGTCTCTTATTGATTTTGATCGCACTGCCGCGCTTCCGGGAGCTGCGTTTCAGACAGAATTGGCCTGTCTATCTGACTTCCTCGCTGCTGAATATTGTCCTGTTTTACGGTTTTCAGACGATCGGACTTGGCTATGTCCCCGCTGGTCTGTTCTCCGCCATCGTGTTCCTGCAGCCTGTACTGCTCGGCATCGCAGCCTGGCTATGGCTTGGTGAAGAAATGTCCGGGAAGAAGCTGCTCGGACTGCTGCTTGGGTTCCTTGGTGTAACAGCTATCAGTATCGGCGGTTTGGCGGGTCATATCGCTCCGACGGGAATTTTACTCGCCATCGGCAGCGCCGTGACCTGGACCTTTGGAACCGTGTATATGAAGAAAACCTCCAGTCGGGTGGATATGCTCTGGATGACCGCGATCCAGATTACAATTGGCGGCATTGTGCTGCTGGCTGCGGGTGCCGCTGTGGAGAACTGGTCCGATATCCGATGGGAGCCGATATTTGTCTATGATATGCTGTTTATCTCCGTGTTCGTCATCGCCCTCGGCTGGCTCACCTTCTTCAGGCTGATCGGCTCGGGTGAGGCCAGCAAGGTGGGCTCGTTCACCTTCCTGATCCCGCTGATCGCGATCACCTGCAGCGTTCTGTTCCTGGGTGAGCACGTAACCCTGAACCTTGCCGTCGGGCTCGTTCTGATTGTACTGAGCATCCTGCTCGTCAACGGAAAACAGCGTAAATTAGCGGCTAACAGCAGTACAGCCCCATCCTGATTCGGCACCATTGTAAACGTGAAAGAGCGAGTACCTGCTCGGATTTCCGCCCAGTACTCGCTCTTTTCCCTTCATTACTCTTTAGGGATATATCCAGCTTTACCTTCTCCGCCATTTACAAGCCATGCATCACATGCGCTGGCATGAAGGACAAAAGGCCGAGAACAAGTACTCTCTGTTCTCGGCCTTTTTGCCACGTTATCCACCGCAGAGGATTGCGATGTTTTCTCGTTATTTTTAAGTAGATCCAAGCACACTGCAGCGGAGAGAACGAAGCGATTCCGGAAAAGCGAAGCGTTCGCCTTTGGCCCGGAGGGTCAACAGCGATTGTAGGAATGCTTCGTTCTCGGAGCCCTCCCAACCTGCGAAAGCAGCAGCCAAAGTGAACAATCCTCTCCTCTTTCAGAAGAACGGGAACAAGTATATATCAAACGCCTTGCGGAACAGGCAGACCAAGGGCCTGCGCCAGCCGGGTGCCGAATTCCGGCTCTGCCTTGTACCAATGGCCGATCTGACGGATTTTAATTTCATCCTTCTCCACAGGCTTCATTGCACCGGCAATATTGGCGATCAGACGGGTACGCTCGTCCTCACTCATCAGGCGGTACAGGTCACCGGCCTGGGTGTAATGATCGTCATGGTCATAACCTGTGCTTTCAGCCAGACCGGACACAGCAAATGGTGTTGTCTTATGCTCAGGCGCTTCCTTCGGTCCACCGTAACTGTTTGGCTCGTAGTACATGCCAGCTCCACCATTGCCGTCGGCTCTCATGAAGCCGTCACGCTGGTTGTTCTTCACGTCCGCAACCGGACGGTTAATCGGCAGTGTGTTGTGGTTGGCGCCTACGCGGTAGCGGTGTGCATCGGAGTATGCGAACAAGCGGCCCTGCAGCATTTTATCCGGAGAAGCCTCAATGCCGGGCACGAAATTGCCGGGAGAGAACGTAGCCTGCTCCACTTCGGCAAAATAATTCTCAGGATTTCTGTCCAGCACCATGCGACCCACTTCAATCAGCGGATAGTCTTTCTGTGACCACACTTTGGTGACATCGAACGGGTCGAAACGGTAGGTGTGCGCATCCTCCAGCGGCATAATTTGCACATACAGCTTCCATGCAGGGAAATCTCCCTTTTCAATGGCATTAAACAGGTCTTCTGTATGATAATCCGGGTTGTCACCAGCCATCTTCGCGGCTAGCTCCACATCCAGATTTTTGATTCCCTGCTCTGTTTTGAAATGGTATTTAACCCATACGCCTTCTCCTGCAGCGTTAACCCATTTGAAGGTATGGCTGCCGAACCCGTGCATATGCCGATAGGTTGCGGGAATACCACGATCCGAGAACAGGATCGTTACCTGATGCAGGGATTCAGGGGACAGAGACCAGAAATCCCACACCGCATTCGGATTTTTCAGATGGGTCTGCGGATGACGCTTTTGTGTATGAATGAAGTCCGGAAATTTAATCGCATCACGGATGAAAAACACCGGCGTGTTATTGCCTACCAGATCATAATTTCCTTCTTCTGTATAAAATTTAACGGCAAAACCGCGCGGATCGCGAACTGTATCGGCAGAACCGAGCTCACCCGCGACGGTAGAGAAACGAATAAACAGCGGCGTGCGCTTGCCAACTTCGGACAAGAAAGCAGCTTTAGTGTATTGGGACAAATCATGGGTTGCTTCAAAGTATCCATGTGCTCCTGCACCTTTGGCATGCACGACACGCTCAGGCACACGTTCACGATTAAAGTGGGCCAGCTTTTCCAAAAGGTGTACATCCTGAATCAGTACGGGCCCGCGGTGGCCTGCCGTTATAGAATTCTGATTATCCCCAACTGGAGCTCCCCAGCTTGTAGTCAAATGGTTATGATTGCTCATTAACGGAATCACCTCGTATGCTTGATATGTTCCCACTATAATTACTGCCCAGATAAAAATCAATCTTTTTTTATAATAATTCTAAAATAAGATAAAATACAAAAATATGATTTGAATATAATATGATATATATGTTGTTAATCGAACTTCATGCAATGTTCATCCCCTGTTTCCTTGACAGTTTTCTTCAAGCTGAGACAGTTTGACCTATGGAAAAAATATGAGCTGATAGAAGGTCTTCTGCCCAGTAAGGCGAGAAGACCTTCTGCAGCACCGCATTCAGCACGCGCGGAAAGCCTGTTCCATTAGCCAGATACAATCTTTATTTATTCCAGCGGGAAAAAAGCTGATTAACCCGCTCGGCAAAATCCTCGAGATTCAAGTTGGCTTTATCAAGCCTGTAGTACCAATTTTTGATCGTATCCAGAACCCAGGACGGAATTCTTGCCTCCGAAAATCCCGAATAGAATGAGTAATAGGCCCATACGAGGTGTTCCCAGCGTTTGTCGTCGCCTTCTTTAATGTACTCGGACACATCCAGCACCTTGCCGCGTCCATTCTGCAGCAGGACATTTTTAAGATGAATATCCCTGGGGTTAAGCCCCTTGGACCTCACAAATTCCCGGGCTTCTTCTACATCCTGAATGACCTGCTCGGGCACGGGAGTTCCCTGAAGCAAGCAATCCATCAGGGTGACCCCTTGCTCATAGCTGATTACAATATACCTCTCCCCTTCTCCATAAAAAACGGGAAAGAAAGGGCATCCTCGCAGCTTCTCATACACAGAAGCCTCGGCGTTCTTCTTCTCCGCGGCCAGTTCCGAATAGATCTTGAATGCATATTCCGGCATGGAATCCAGCGTGAATACGGCAGCATCTGTGCCGATGCCGATACAGTGTACACCTTCTGCATAACCGTTAATGGTAACAGGCGCATTGTCCAGAGTACCGACGACTTCAATCCGCTCTAATACGCTTTCTGCCTTTCTCCATTCCTCACTCATGTCCATCTCCTCTTTCCCGGTTTACGCCCTATTATTGTGAGACTGACAACAGAAAGCTCCTTAGCTCTTCATAGCTGGCAGCCGTTCCATACGGGGAATGCTCCGTCGTCTCTGGAGCCGCCTGACGATGGTTATACCATAGCACCTTCCAGCCTGCCGATGATGCGCCCACGACATCGTTTCGCCAGGAATCCCCCACATACCAGCACACGTCAGCATTCGTTCCCGTCCGGTCGTTCACGGCAGCGAATATACGCGGATCAGGCTTCGCATAACCTACAGCGCCCGAGATAAACATATGCTCAGGTGCCACGTGGGTCTCCAGCGCTAAGGCGCGGATTTTGTGAAGCTGGTGTTCTTCAGGACCGTTGGTAATCAGCCCGACCAGATAGCCCGCATTCGCCAAATCTTTCATTAGTTCTTTAGCCCCTGCGAAAGGCGTGATCTTATACTGGCGGTCCAAGTATTCAGCCTGCAGTCGAGTCGCCTGTTCCCAGGTCAGCTCGCTGCCGAATTCCTGCATGGCGAGCACAAAACGGCGAATACGCATGTCCTCCAGCTCCGCCGTACCCGGAGCCCTGTGCAGCAGTCCCCCCTCCGCCGAAAGCTTATCGCTATAATATCGGATGCGATGATATGCTGACTCGTACGGAAAGGAATCGTCCAGCCCTAGTATATGCTGAAGCGCGCCGCGGGTAGGCTCTAAATGATCGTACATGGTATCATCTACGTCAAAGAATACCGCCTGGTGCCATTTTTGCAATGTCATGGATTATTCGTCCCCCTGCATAAGTCTCTTTTTTGCACCTGTGCCCCCTGGCTCACATAATTTAGATTAGCTCCCGAGAATCACCGGTGTTTTTTACATTCATTTGACAAAAGCACTTCATGATACTTATCTACCATTTTTCTGCAGTTTTTATAAATTTGGTTTACAATTCGTATAATATCACGTAATTTTTAAGTTACGGTCCCGCTATCAGATCCGTTGGTCCCGCCCTCTGGGCAATCCAACGAACATAAAACGCATGTCATCAGTAAGGGAGGAAGCTTGAATGAAGCCCGGTTCTAACATTAACTACGGCTCCTTGTCGACGCTGATCCAGGAACTTATCGACTTTGAACAGGAGCTAGAAGAGAACAGGCACTCCCTCGATTTCGATCTGGGATTGATTATGGAACGCGGCCGGGGTATACGCTACATGTCCACCCCGCCGGATGTCATCCCATTCGCACGAGCAGGGGTGGACGGGCTCCAATACGGTTTTTTGACCGATTTCGGAATTATTGCCGATCCTGCGCAAGCTCCGGTAGTCTGCGTATCCCCCATGCACTGGAACGGTGTATGGCTGGTTGCCCGCAATCTTCAGGAATTCCTAAGCATTGTCTATACGGATAACAGCCCGCTTATCCATTACTATGAACATACTGACGCCTATCTGCACGATCTTGCACGGCGTCAAGCCCCTGTTTACGATGAGCGGAGGCAGATGGTGCGGGAGCTGTTCCGGACCCGCTTCGGCATTCAGCCGATTGAAGACATGGTCCGCTATATCAAGGAGTTGCGCATTACCCGCCGCAGAAGTATAGCCGTACAGACCTTGAACGGGCTCGGCGTTGTGCCGCTCTCTTCAGAGCAGCATGTTCACACCCCGTTCAGCCTGCCGGATACGCTGCTCTGGGAACGGGATGGCAAAAGAATACGGCAATTCTTCCTGAAGGCCTCGGTCGAATCCAGGCTTGCCTTTATACGGGACGCCCAGACGAAGCACCTGTTTACAGATTGCAGCCTGCGGACGTTCGTCACAGCTCAGCTTAGAACGATGGGAATGCCTGATGCGGCCGACCATCTTGATGAATCCTATTATACCGTGGTCATGGAATCCTAGCCAAAGTATCAGTATAATTTCTGTACTCTGCCGCCCACCTGTGGGCGGTTTTTTTCTGTTTTGTGCAAAACTGTTTAGTATATGCGGTTCATGCTACAATAGAGCCAGAGAAGGAACATAAAGTCGGCTGCAAGCCGGATACCGTGAAAGTGAGATCACCATGAACAACACCTTACAATATTCCAGCTATGACATCATAGAAGTGTGTCTGTTGGCCGGAAAAGTAATGCTGCAAAGCGGGGCGGAAACCTACAGAGTGGAAGATACGATGTCGCGCATCGCCGCTGCTTACGGCATTCTTCATTCGCACAGCTATGTTACTCCAACCGGCATCATATTTTCCATGGACGGTACGGAACCGGCCAAGCTGATCCGTATCGTAGAGCGGACGACCGATCTTCACAAGGTGGTTGAGGTTAACAATATATCACGCCGGATCAGCGCGGGCGAACTGTCCCCAAGGCAGGCGACCGAGCAGCTTCGACAAGTAGAGAACGGTCCGCCGGCTTATTCCCGCTGGGTGCAGCTTTTCTCCGCCGCGGCAGCCAGCGGCTGTTTCATGATCATGTTCCAAGGGATATGGCCTGACTTCCCGGCCGCCTTTATCTGCGGAGCTATCGGTTTTGCAGCGGTACAGTATTTTCACCGGCTCGTTCAGGTGAGATTTTTCGCCGAATTTTCTGCCGCTTTTCTGGTGGGCCTAGCCGCCTCGCTGTTTGTTACCATCGGCTTCGGGCACCAATTGGACACCATTGTGATCGGCTCTGTGATGCCGCTGGTGCCCGGTCTGCTGATCACAAACGCCATAAGGGACTTGATGGCAGGCCACCTCGTCTCCGGGCTGTCCAAAGGGGCGGATGCTTTTCTAACTTCTTTTGCCATTGGAGCCGGCGTCGCCGTCATCTTTTCCATCTGGTGGAGCGGAGGTATGCTTTGATTCTGGAACAGCTTGTTACGAGCTTCATTGCTTCTGCCGCATTCGGCATTCTGTTCCATGCGCCCCGCAGGTCGCTGGCGCTTTGCGGTTTTGTCGGTATGCTGGGGTGGTCGGTCTACTTCTGCACCGTGGATCGCTGGGATACCCTGCTCGCGACGTTTGCCGCCACTTTTATGATCGGGGTTTTCAGTCAGGCATTTGCAAGATTGTATAAGATGCCCGTCATCATCTTCAGTGTGGCAGGCATGATTCCGCTGGTGCCCGGCGGCATCGCCTATGACGCGATGCGCAGCTTTGTGGAACATCATTATGCCGGAGCCATCGAGCTTGCCGCACAGGCGCTCATGATCTCCGGCTCCATTGCCGTCGGTCTTGTTGCTTCCGAAGTATTTAACCAGATGCTGCAGCGGGTAAAGAGAATATGATGTGGAAATTGGGTACCAGTCAACAACAAGAAGCCGCCATCCTGTGAACCCTGTATGCTAATCAATAATGTCTAACAGGAGGATGTATGCAGACTATTGGACTTATAGGTGGGTTACATTCACCCTTCTACACGCTTGCCCAGGATGACCAGATCACGTTCGATTCCGTCCAGCACAGCAACACGCGGGTACAGTCCCCATTGTTCAAAACCGAATTTGCGCAGCAGCCCGAGGCTTGGCTCATTGTGACCGAAAACAAATCCCAGCACCGTCTGTACCCCCAGCCTTGGACATTCCTGCAACGCATGCTGAATCAACCTGCTGCCGATGCCCGCTCCCCGGATGGCTTCGCTGACATAGATGCTGATTTCCACCGTACCGTTATAGGCCGGTCTTCCATAAAAAGATTGCAGGCTTGCCCATCCGGCAATCCCGTTCACACCGCGTATCACCCATAGCGGCCGCCGCTCGGGATCATGCTCCTCAAACCAGCTCAAACGGCTGTCTATGGTTACCGGCTCCAAATCCGCCGTCACCATTCTGCCGGGAATGGTAGAGTTGTAGATATCCACGATTGCGGGCAAATCCTCCAATCGGGCAAGATCAATGATATACTGCTGTTCCATGTCAGAACCCTCCAATTACATGTATAACCCGGGATAATACAATCCGGCATGTAAACCTTATTCTACAAGAGAATCCGCAGGATCGTCATCTGTTTTGCATAACGCTCCCGGACAGATTTATAATAAACAGGACTAATGCCAATGCTCGCAGATTTCAAGAAACAGGCTGTGGTTGAACAGACGTACATAGAGAATACATTTGAGAGGGAGAATTGATATGGCTGACAAAATAAACGTTCTGTATAACGCGATGATAAACGGCGGGTGGAAGGGTGCGCTGGTCACCGACCCCATGCATATCTATTATTTGACCGGCTTTGCAAGTGAGCCACACGAAAGATTTCTCGGACTCCTGCTCGTGGACGGAGAGGAGCCTATGCTCATCGTCCCCGCCCTGGATGAAGAAAAAGCCCGTGAGAGTTCCTCCGTCAGCCGCATTATCACCCACACCGACACAGATAATCCGTATGAGCTTCTCAGCAGATTTATAGGCAGTGGTATTGATTCGTTCGCCATCGAGAAGGAGCATGTATCCGTCGCGCGTTACGAAATCCTTTCCACAACCGTGGGAGCACGCCGATATGTAGACCTCGGCCCCGTGCTGCGGGATATGCGGGTGAGAAAATCGGCGGATGAGGTGCAGCGTCTGAAGCATGCCGTCAGACTGGTCGAGGATGTGCTGCGTGACGGATTGACACATGTCCGCGAGGGCATGACCGAGGTGGAACTTGTCGCGGAGCTGGAATACCGGATGAAGAAGTTGGGCGCAGACGGCCCCTCTTTTGATACGACGGTGCTGTTCGGCACCAAAACAGCCATGCCTCATGGAGAACCCGGAACCAAGAAGCTGGCGCCGGGGGATCTGCTCATGATCGACATGGGCGTGTACGCCAACGGTTACGCATCGGACATCACCCGAACATTTGCGTTCGGCAGCCTGACCTCCGAGCTTGAGCATATTTATAATACTGTACTTCAGGCGAATCTGGCGGGAATCGCGGCCGCTCGTCCGGGAGTCACCTGCGCATCTGTGGACCAGGCGGCACGCGCTGTCGTTGAGGCGGCCGGATACGGCGCGGCATTCAATCATCGCGTGGGGCACGGCCTCGGCTTGGGCATTCACGAGTATCCTTCCCTGCACGGTGCTAATGAAGATCCGCTCGTGGAGGGTCTGGTCTTCACGGTTGAGCCGGGCATATATATTGCAGGCCAAGGCGGTGTCCGCATTGAGGATGACGTGCTGGTTACCGCAGACGGCGTCGAAGTGCTGACCTCGTTCCCGAAGGAGCTTACGATTCTGGCATAATGTGCTGACAGATGAAATCCAAAAAAGGGACTGTATCCAAAAGTCATCCATGATGACGGTGGAACAGTCCCCTTTTCTATACCATCGCAGCGGTTTATGCAGGCTTATAAGGCTGCCGTCGCATCCAGATCCGGCCCACGGTCGTTGTATACATCCTGATTGTTCTCTTTTAGAATCTTGCCGGAAATCAAGCCAGACGTAATCGAATCATTAACGTTCAGCGCAGTACGGCCCATGTCGATGAGCGGCTCAACCGAAATCAGCAGGCCAGCCAGCGCAACAGGCAAGTTCAGTGTGGACAGCACGATCAGAGAAGCAAAGGTGGCTCCGCCGCCAACACCGGCAACACCAAACGAGCTGATGACTACGACGGCGATCAAGGTGAGAATAAAATCCCAGCTTGTCGGGTCAATTCCGACAGTCGGCGCAATCATCACAGCCAGCATGGCCGGATAAATGCCTGCACAGCCGTTCTGTCCGATGGTAGCCCCAAAGCTCGCCGACAGGTTGGCAATGCCCTCGGATACGCCGAGCTTGCGGGTCTGTGTCTCTATATTCAGCGGAATCGTAGCCGCACTGGAACGAGAAGTGAACGCAAACACCAGGGTAGGCAAAACTTTGCGTACATAGGTTACCGGATTATATCCGAACAGTGATATCAGCACAAGGTGAATGACGAACATGACCAGCAAAGCCACATAGGAAGCAAGCACAAATTTGAGCAGCTTTAGAATTTCATCCGGATTCGTGGTTGATACCACTTTTGTAATGAGCGCAAGAATTCCGTATGGCGTTAACCGGAGCACGATCGTGACAATACGCATAACCACTCCATAGACCGCCTCAATCATGTTGCGGAAGGTCCGAGCCTGCTCCGGCTTCTTCCGGTCCAGCCCCAATACGGCCACACCTACAAAAGCGGAGAAAATAACAACTGCCAATGTAGATGTGCTGCGGGCGCCTGTCATATCTTCGAATGGATTGGAAGGGATAAATGACAGCACCTGCTGTGGAATGGTCAAATCCTCCACCTCTCCCACACGCTCCTCCAGAGCGGCCCCGCGTTCCTGTTCAGCATCACCGGCTGTAATTTCAATGGCCTTCAGATCAAAGGTTAAGCTTGTCACGATACTGACGGATGCGGCAATGGCCGTAGTGATCAGCAGCACCGCAATAATAGAGAAGCTCATTTTCCCCAGATTCTGTCTGCCCTTCAGATTCATGATAGCCGAGATGATGGACACCATGATCAGTGGAATAACGATCATTTGCAGCAGCTTAACGTATCCGTTGCCCACCAGATTGAACCAATCTACCGATTTAGCGATGGTATCCGAGCCTGCCCCGTATACAAGCTGCAAAATAACGCCATATACAATTCCCAGGCCCAGGCCTGTGAACACCCTTTTCGTAAAGGAAATGTGCTTTTTCTGCATCCAGTACAAAATCCCCAGCAACACCAGCATAAAAATCACGTTTAAAACAACCAGAAATGTATCCACAAAAGTTTCCCCTCTCTCTTTGCATTACCCGGAATCATTTCATAAATCAACGTTTCCGAACCTTCCTTTTTCTGGACATTAGTCCGCACTGAATACTATACCACAATTCCCGACTAAATAGGTGTGATTTATTTAATTTAATGTAATATATATGTCACGCAATACTTTTGATTCATATTTTATTTTTGATTGTAGTTAAAATTTACTATTCAACCTGCGGTCGATTTTGTAAAATAGGACTATCCTAGTTCTAAAGTGTTACGGATACCCGCCGCTTTACATACCGGTTAGCGTGCATCCGTCCGCAATCATGATGATAACGGGATTAGACAGGGCAAGTCAGCCCAAGAGAAATACGAAAGGAGATCACTTATGTTGCGCTTTAATCGCTCTATCGCAGCCAAGCTGAAGCTATTGAATATAGCGATCCTGCTGGCCGCTTCGCTGCTTTTCAGCATCAGCTTTTATGCCGTATCCATGAGTATCATCAACAGCTATGTTGTCCCACTGTCCGTTCAATCCCTTGAAACCGGTGCCCAGGAGTTGTACAGCAAATTGAATGCCACCCAGGCTCTCCAAACCCGCCAGAGCGGAGCCGGAGCGGTCATGACCGTGGAATCCTATCTTCAGGAAAAGGTAAGCGGTCTGAAGCTGGAATCCGCCTACCTTGCGACCGTTACAGATCAGGAGGTAGCCATTGTCGCCCGCAGCACTGCATCAGCCTATCAGATCGGGGACAAGCTGCCCTTCATGAAAGAAATGCAGCAGGCAATAGACAGCCATGAAAGACAAACAACCGGCGTATACAAGGATCAGTATGGAGTACATAAGACGGCTTTTTACTCGATTCCGGGAAGCAATTTGATTGTGGCCGTGAACACGGATGTAGGTTTTATCGAACAGAAAACCTCGCAAATCTTCTGGATTTGCCTCGTGATTACCGTAGCGGTCATCGCAGCAGGCTGGTTTGTATCCACACTGACCCTTCGCAAAATTACCCGACCGATTGCCGAACTTGTGAAGCATAGCGAGCAAATCGCTGCAGGCGATCTATCCCGTGAGCTGCATATCCGAGGGAAAGACGAAATCGCACAGTTGGCCGGAAGCTTCCAGAAGATGACCGGGAATTTGAAGGAAATGATCGGACAAGTATCCATCACCTCGAACGCCGTTGTTGAGGGATCGGACGATCTGCTGCGCCGGGTGGATGCGGTTAGCGGGACAGCCCGGCAAACGGCCCATTCCGCCGAGGAGGTAGCGAAAGGCAGCATGACCATTGCTACTGCGGCCTCCGAGAACGCGCGTGCGATGGAAGAGATTACACAGGGAATTCAGCATATCGCTGCATCGTCAGGCGAGGTGTCAGAGCAGATCAGCAAAGCAGCCGATGAGGCGGTTAATGGCAACACACTGGCCCAGAACGCTGTTTCTCAGATGAATCTTGTCGGAGAAGCCGCTGAAGAGTCCTTGAAGTATGTAAAAACGATGAATAAACGCTCTGAAGCAATCGGCGAGGTCGTATCCTCCATTTTTGAGATCACGAAGCAGATCCAAATGCTGTCGCTGAACGCTTCCATTGAAGCTGCACGGGCCGGAGAACATGGACGTGGCTTCGCCGTGGTGGCCGGAGAGGTACGCAAGCTGGCCGAACAGTCGAAAACAGCCACACAGCAAATTTCCGACTACTTGCTCACACTTAAAGAAGATTCCCATATGTCCGTCAATTCCATGAGCCGGGTGAACACTGAAATTGTAGCCGGGTCCGAATTGGTACAACGTGCCGGGGCGGCCTTTAACGAGCTCATGGATGTGATCCAGAATGTCAATATGACCATTCAGGCCGTCTCCGCAGCGACCGAAGAGGTGTCCGCAGGCTCCGAAGAAGTTAGCGCATCTGTCGAGGAAACAGCTAACATTACTGCCAGAGCGCAGGAGATGGTTCAAGAAATTGGACACAGCGCGGAACAACAGCTTGCCGAAATGGATGATCACGCCCGTACCGTACGGAAGCTGAATAAGGAAGCGTCGGCTCTGCAGCAGGCTGTGCTCAAATTCAAATTGTAGCTTTTGCAGCATTGGGTGGTCTGAGGTGCTTCTTTCGCAGGTTGGGAGACGCTCCGAGAACGAAGCATTCCTGCAATCGCTGTTGACTCTTCGCGCCAAAGACGAACGCTCTGCTTTTCCGGAATTGCTTCGTCCTCTCCGCTGCTCCGTGCATCACCCTACTTCAAGATGCCCTGCAGAAATCGCCAATGTCCTGCAATTTCCGCGGGGGAGTAAAGTCGAGAACAGGGGCAAGCTCTCCCTGTTCTCTAGCTTATACTCTTCATGTGTGATGCTGGTATATGAGAAAGAGCGAGTATTGTGGGGCTCTGACCACGGATACTCGCTCTTTTTTTAAATCTTTTCGTAATTTAAAGCTGCTTGCCTACTGTTGTTTATTCTCTTTAACGGGCAGCCCTTTTCTTAGTTTAACCCCATGATGCTGTATACCCTTTTCATATCCAAATGGGCACGGACGAGGTCGGCAACCCGGTCGAACTCACGCTCTTTGGCTTCCCGTGCGTCAAAGGTTTGCCCCAGCGGAGATAGTCCTTTGTTCAGCCGGATACCGTCCAACCAGGAACGGCGCAGCCTGTCATTATCAAACACGCCATGGAGATACGTCCCCCACACCCTTCCGTCAGTTGTGGCACTCCCCTCATCGAAAGGGGACTCCTCCCTTCTGCTTACCCTGAACAAGGGCCGCAGGCTTTCCGGGTCCCCATCCATCCGTTCAGTAACTCCCATATGTATCTCATAACCTGTGATGGGGAAAGACTCTGCTGTCTGGTTCGCCAACGACAGAGGATGGGTCGTCGCTAGGGTGCCGCTGACTCGAACCGTCTGCTTTTCTTTAAGGAATGTCGTAATGAGCGGCAGCCAGCCGAGCCCTTCCGCTTCCTGCGGCTGTCCTGCTTCAACCGCTTCCGGGTCCAGCAGCCGCCGGCCAAGCATCTGGTAACCGCCGCAAATACCGACAAGCTGTCCGCAGCCCTTTTGCATAGCCAAGCGGATATCCTCGTGAATTCCCTGCTCCCTCAGGACTTCTAGATCGCCGATCGTATCTTTGGTTCCTGGTAGAATGATGGCATCCGGTACGCCAAGCTGCCCCAGCTCCGTAACAAACCGTATACTTACATCCGGCTCGCCCGCCAACGCGTCTACATCTGTAAAGTTCGAAATCCGCGGATACCGGATCACCGCAATATCCAGTTCCTTTCCCTGCGCCCGTGACTTGGGCAGCTTATCCAGCACAACCGAATCCTCCGCCTCAATCTTGATGTCCGGGATATACGGCAAAACACCGAGGACCGGAATCCCTGTCCGCTCTTCCAGCCAATCCAGCCCAGGCTGCAGCAGCGACAAATCACCTCTGAACTTGTTGATGATAAAACCTTTGATCCGCTTGACTTCATGTGGCTCCAGCAATTCAATGGTTCCCACAAGAGAGGCAAATACCCCTCCACGGTCGATATCGGACACCAGCAGCACAGGAGCGTCCGCCCAGCCGGCCAGATTCATGTTCACAATATCCCGCTGCTTCAGATTGATCTCTGCCGGACTGCCCGCGCCTTCCATCAATACGATATCGTACTTGCTGCGCAGCCGGTCAAGCGCATCCATAACGGTCTGTTTGGCCTGCGGCAGAAAGTGGTTCCGGTAATCGGATGCGCTCATATGGGCATAAGGCACTCCATGTACCACAATTTGCGAATGCATATCCCTGACCGGCTTGATCAGGATCGGATTCATGTCAGTTGTTGCTTCAATTCCGCTGGCTTCCGCCTGAACTCCCTGCGCTCGTCCGATCTCCTTGCCGTCCGCCGTGACGTACGAGTTCAGCGCCATATTTTGTGATTTAAACGGGGCAGGCCGATATCCATCCTGCTTGAAAATCCGGCATAGGGCCGCAGTAACGACACTCTTGCCGACATCCGAAGCTGTGCCCTGAAGCATCAGGACAGCGGCAGTTGGCTGCCCTGCTGTTTTCTTTTCGGCCATTTCAGGGTCCCCCTCTATATTGAATCGATTTGGTATTTAGGCCGCAGTCTGCCTTTACAACAGCAGTCTGTGCAGCAGCACAGCCGCAAGCAGCAGCAGTGCCTCCAGCAGCTCATTTAGTGCGCCGTACACGTCACCGGTCAGTCCGCCAAGTCGCCGACTGATCCGTTCCGCTGTCCATTTGCCGGCAAGCCATGCCAGAACCGGGAGCGTCGGAAATGCAGCCATGAACGGATGCCATAGACCAGTCCAGTTCAGAAGCGCAAGCAGCACAGTCATTCCGGTGGCAAGCAGTGCCGCAAGGCGGACCTCACGCCCTCTGAGCGTTTCGAAATGTCCTGCCAGCCCTTCACCCTGACGCGCCTTGGGCCAGCCGCCCAGAGCAGCCACCATGAACCAGCGACTCCAAATTAGGGGCAGCAGCAGCACAGTGGACCAAAGCCCTTCATCCATGACTGTGTAGATGAGAGAAAGCTTCAACAGCAGAAGCAGGACACAGGCGATTACACCCATCGCTCCTACCCTGCTGTCCTTCATAATCTCCAGCATACGTTCCCGTGAACGGTAGCTCAGGAGAGCATCCGCCGAGTCCATCCATCCGTCAAGATGCAGCCCTCCGGTGAGCCATACCCACAGCATCAGGATTAGAACGGCTGCCGGGAAGGGCGGCAGAAGAAAAGCGGACAGATACGCCGCAGCCCAGACAACAGCGGCAATAGCGAGGCCGACAAGCGGATAATAAACGGTGCTTCTTTGCAGCAGTTCAGGCGAGAAATCGCCTCCGGACTTGACCGGAAACCGCGACAGGAACTGGAACGCCGTTGCCGCCGACTCAAGCCACCGCTTCACAGCCGGTACTCCAGACGTTTTAATTCAACGGCGACACCCGCGGTGACGAGAAATACTTCTTCGCAGATGCCCGCAACCCGCTGATTCATCATCCCGCTCAAATCGCGGTACAGCCGTCCCAACGGATACTCGGGAACGATGCCGCTGCCAACCTCATTCGTCACGAGCATAAGCTCCCCTGGATACGATGACGATGCTTCCACCAGGCGTTCAATCGCCTCGCGGGCCGCTGCTTCGCCATCGTTCCCGGCTGCGAGCAGGACATTGGACAGCCATAATGTAAGACAATCAACAAGCACGGCAGGCGGTTCCCCGTTGCTGGCAAGCCGATTTAGCAGGTCAGGAAGGTCGAGCGGCTCCTCCAATGTCCGCCAAGGATAAGTAACAACGGAACGTTGGCTGCGGTGAAGAGCGATCCGTTCCTTCATCTCGTCGTCGAAGGCCTGCGCCGTTGCCACGTACACTGCCTCGCCTGCTCGGGACATACAGAGCCTCTCGGCGAAGCTGCTTTTGCCGCTGCGCGCCCCGCCTGTAATCAGCGACTTCATACTTCCGGCACTCCTGTTCCGTCGGAAACGCCAGCACTGGCAAACGTCGCCATCTCATGCATGACCGCACAGGCCGAATCCAGCAAATGCAGGCTCAAGACACCACCCGTGCCTTCTCCGAGCCGCATGTCCAGTTGAAGCATCGGCTCCAGGCCGAGAATCTCTAGCAGCACGACATGCCCTTTCTCGCCAGAGACATGCGAAGCCAGCATATAATCAAGGCTTGCCGGGCACAGTCGGCTGGCTGCCAGCGCCGCCGCACCGGAGATGAACCCGTCAAGGACGACGGGACAGCGCCGGGCTGCAGCTCCAAGAATGAGACCCGCCATGCCGGCGATCTCCAATCCGCCCACCTTCATCAGCACGTCAATAGCGTCTTCCCTGTTCGGCTGATTGACGGACAGCGCCTGCTGGACCGCAGCCGTTTTGCGATTCAGCCCCTCGTTGTCCACCCCCGTACCGCGTCCGACGAGCAGAGAAGGCTCCAGCCCGGTTAACGCGCAGGCAACCGCCGCGCTCGCTGTCGTATTCCCAATGCCCAGCTCACCGGTTACAAAAAGCTGTATCCCCTGATCACAAGCCTCGTCAGCGATAGCCGCACCGAGAAGAATCGCCTTCTCCGCTTCCTCACGCGTCATAGCCGGGCCCTTGGCCATATTGGCGGTGCCTTTTCTTATCTTCCGGCTCAATAACGAGGGATGGCTGACATCCGCGTTTACGCCCATATCAACACAGATCACGTCCGCACCCGCCTGACGGGCAAATACATTAACGGCCGCACCTCCAGCCAGCATGTTAAGCAGCATCTGGGGAGTTACCTCGGCAGGATAGGCGCTGACGCCTTCCTCACACACCCCATGATCCGCAGCCATGACCACCACGGCTTTCCGGGACAGTTCAGGCTTCGGCTGGCCGGTTATGCCCGCTGCCCGAATGGTCAGGCTTTCCAGCTTGCCAAGGCTGCCCGGCGGTTTCGTCAATTGGTCCAGGTGAGCCGCAGCCAGCCGCATGGCTTCTTCATCAGGCAATGCTATACTATGGACAAGCCGTTCCAGAGCTTCATTCATCCTTCCACTTCCTAACCTTAAGGTTTTATTAGAGAACAGAGCTGACTCTATTCCCTTCGTTTCAGCATAAGCTGCGGAACCGCGCTGTCGGGATGGGGCATGACGTGACTATCCACTCCGAACCAGCGGTGGATGTTATTTTCCGTAAGCAAATCCCCAGGTGTTCCGGCCCCTTCGATACGACCTTCCTTCAGTACGAGAAGACGATCGCAGAATTGCGCCGCCAGATTCAGATCGTGCAGCACGGCAATAATGGTGATGCCTGCCTTCCGCCGCCACTCGGCCAGCAGCTCCATGAACTGGAGCTGATAATGAAGATCCAGGTATGTTGTCGGCTCATCCAGCAGCAGAATCTGCGGGTTCTGAGCCATCACCTTGGCGAGCGCTACCCGCTGCCGCTGGCCCCCGCTGAGCTGATCCAGCCTCCGCTCGGCAAGCAAGGCAAGCCCCAGTTGGTCCAGCACACGATCAACGATATCCTCAGCCGTATCCCTGCCCGCCCAATCCAGATGGGGGTATCTACCCATTTCCACTACATCTCTGACCGTATATCCGACCGGTGGCACCCCATCCTGCTGCAGCACAGCTACGATGCGTGACAGCTCCTTACGTTTGTAAGCTGCCGCTTCCTGGCCAAGAATACGAACGCTTCCATCATCCGGCCCATCCACCCCTGACAGCAGCCGGAGCAGCGTAGATTTGCCGCTCCCGTTCGGGCCGACGACTCCCCACCATTCGCCAGAGGCGGCACCCCAGCTTACATCAGCCAGCGCCTGTACCCGGCCAAAGACTTTGTGTACGCCCGATATATCCACTGCCCTTGTACTCATGTTCATCACGACAGTTCTCCTCCCCGCCGCTTCTTGTTCCGCTGCAGCAAGTATGCGAAGAACGGAGCGCCCACAAAGGCAGTAACTACACCCAGCGGAATCTCCGTCGGTGCCAGCAGCGTGCGTGCCGCCGTATCCGCCCACACTATGAATATGGCTCCTCCCAGCGCGGACAGCGGTATGATCAGCCGGTAATCGGGTCCGGTCAGCAAGCGGATCATATGGGGGACAACCAGTCCCACGAACCCGATCACCCCGCAGACAGACACCGACGCCGCTGTCAGAAAGGTCGCTGTAATCAGCACCCAGAGCTTGGTTCTATCCACATTCACGCCCATATAAGCGGCCTGTCCTTCACCTAATGCCAGCATGTTCAGCACACGAGCTTTGCTGCACAGGAGGATCAGTCCGAGAATGACATAAGGAAGAATAATACCAGGATAGGCCCAGCCCTTCAAGCCGAGGCTACCCATCGTCCAGTATAAGATTTCATTAACAGTCTCCTTAGACATGGCGGTGAGAAAAGAGACTACTGCCCCCAGAAAGGACTGCATAACGACACCGGAAAGAATCAGGCTTTGGGTGGGGATTTTCCCATTCTCTCTTGCCAGCAGAATCACCAAATATAAAGTAAGAATTCCGGTCGTAAATGCTACCAGCGGCAGCGTCCAAAGTCCGAAAAACGAGTACTGAAGTCCCCAGTAAATCAAAAATGCCGCTCCGACCGAAGCCCCCGACGATACCCCCAGTGTAAAAGGATCGGCCAGCGGATTGCGCAGCACGCCCTGGAAAGCCGCACCTGCAAGTGCAAGCGCAGCCCCTGTCAGCATACCGAGCAGAACACGTGGCAGCCGCACATTGACAATAATCTGCTCGGTGGGCCCCTCCCAGAACGGCGTAATGTAGGACCCTATCCAAGGCAGATGATGAATCAAAATTCCCGCAATATGCTGAACAGGCAGGCGCACCGAGCCGATGCCCAGACAGATCAGAACGGTCAGGATCAGCAGGATCAATCCGGCCAGTCCGTAAACGATAAGCTTGCGCTTCATTTAAAAACTTCCGGATAGATACCCTTGGCGACTTCCTTCAGCCCTTCCGTCACACGTGGTCCCGGGCGGCTGATCAGATTATCGTCCAGCCCGAAAATACGGTTGTTACGGATCGCATTGATATGATTCCAGCCGTCGCGTCCTTTGATCATCTGCTCCAGGGTCTGTCCATTCTCATCCACCACGCTTTTGCTGTACAGAATGACATCCGGATTGGCCGCGATGACCTTCTCTTCGCTGATCTGATTCCAGCCCTTCGTATCGGAGGCGATGTTTTCCCCGCCTGCCAATGTGATCATCTCGTCCATGAACTCGCCCTTGCCAACCGTCCAACCGGGCGAAAATTCAACGTATACCCGCAATCTCTGGGAGTCGCCGATATTTTTAACGCCCTCTTGTACCTCTGCAACATCTGCCTTCATTTTATCGGTTATAGCCTTAGCTTCCTGCTGACGGTCCATAATTGTTCCATAAAGGGTAATGTTATTCATGACATCCTCAACCGATTTCGGATCTGTCTTGAAGATGGTAATGCCTAGCTCGCGCAGCTTATTGACAGCTTCCTCGTCCATCGATATGCCCGTAAAGACAACGTCCGGCTGGGCCGCGATAATGGCCTCTTCATTCGGCTTTGTAATTCCACCCATCTTCGGCTTGGATTTAGCCACTTCGGGATAATCGTCATAATCGGACACTCCAACGATTTCCGTGTCCAAACCAATGGCGAACAGCGCCTCCGTCTCGGCAGGAGATACGGATATCACCTTCTCCGGAGCCTTTTCAAAAGTAAACTCCTGTCCGGTCGCATCCTTAACAGTCAGCGGATAAACCGTAGCACCTGGCTCTGCCGCCGGGGCTGTCTGCTGAGGAGAGGTGCTGCTGCCTGCGTCCTCATTGCTTCCTCCGGTATTGCCGCATGCAGCCAGCGCTGCAGTCAGTATCAGTGCGAGCAGCACGGTCATCCAAGTCTTTAACATTCTGGTCACAGGTGTACTCCCCTTTTCTTCTGTAGATTCTGGCTTTATACAAGAGAACCCGGCCCTCATGAGAGGACCGGGCTCTGCGTCAGCCGATATCCGCGGCAGGCTTATACCGCGCGGATTCATCGCCGCGAACCCGCCATCCTTTCCGCGAAGGAGCGACGGTATAAGCAGATCAGGCAGGTCTCCTGACTTACGGGAAGTGCGCAGACGGTGCCTGCCCGCCTCGGCAGTGGCATTTCACCGTCCAACCCGTTTCACAGTGGCGGGACCGTGCCGGAATCACACCGGCTTCCCTTTTAACAGAACGGCGGGATTCGAACACCCCTGCGACGCTCTGACCTGATCTGCTTTCAAATTCAATCAAAGCCGTACTTTTCAAAGTGATTATAGGTGAAAAAAGACGGCTGTACAACCCGCCCGGATGGTAGCCATAGCGGCAATTCAAGGAAAGCCCGCCTGGGCCGGGATTACAAATTTGTGAACAATCATACGTCTCCCAGCCAGCTTCCCGTAATCCGCCCCTCCTGATAACAAAGTCGCAGCCCCGCCACGCCAGCCGGCGGTACGTGAATGGACCAGAAGCCAACACCGGGCACAGTGAGCACGGCCAGTTGGCGAATCACACCTCCATGCGTGACAGCCAGCACCGCAGGAATGTCCTCCACACCGCTTCCTTCCTGCGCCAGTCCTCCCTCTTGCAGGGAATTCAAAAAACCGACCAACCTGCCTTCAAAATGCTCCAGCCTCTCGCCGCCGGGCGGTGTAACACAACGCGGATCATCGATCCAAGACCTGTACATTTGCAAATGCTTAAGCGATTCGTAGGTTTCACCGTCCCAAGCTCCAAAATCAAGTTCACGCAAGCGTGCATCCATAACGGCTGCAGCTGCCAGCTCAGGAGCGGCCAGTCTCAACGTCTCTGTACAGCGGCGGAGGTCGCTGCTGTACACTCTGGCAAAGCGCCTCTTGCGCAGACCATGCGAGAGTGGACGCAATTCATCCTCCGCACCGGGCAGCAACCCCGGATTAGCGTGTCCCACATAACGCTTATCGCGGTTCCATGAAGTTGTCCCATGTCGGACCAGAATCAAATCCAGCTCATGAGATGTACTGCTCATACCCCATTCCTCCCTCCCGGGATTCCAAACGTTATACGTTTACAGCAACATTACCATCCGTACAATACCCTCTGCCGCGAGACACAGCAGGACGAATAACCAGGAAGAAAGAAACATCAGCGCGACCGTCCGCCTGATATCCTCCTCTTCGAACTGACGGGTCGGGTCTCCCATATAAGCCCTGAAGGAGCGCACCCCATGGTACACATTGTAGCCCCCAAGTCTGACACCGAGCGCTCCCGCCACCGCCGATTCCGGGAACCCGCTGTTCGGGCTCGGATGCAGGCGTGCGTCACGCCATACCGTCAGCCAACTGCGAAGCGGTTCCAGCCTTTTTAACCATGCTGCGGCTACCAGTAGAATCGCAGTCAACCGTGCAGGAATAAAATTGGCCGCGTCGTCAAGCCGAGCGGATGCCCAACCCAAATGGATGTATTTCTCGTTTTTATAACCGACCATCGAATCCAGCGTATTGACCGCACGGTAGGCCATGGCCAGCGGCGCGCCACCGATCAGCGCATAGAACAAAGGCGAAATGATCGCGTCAACGATATTTTCCGCTATCGTTTCGACCGTTCCACGCACAATTTCGGGCTCATCCAGTTCCTTGGTATCCCGCCCCACAATCATGCCAAGCGCTGCGCGGGCAGCGGGCAGATCACCGGAACGCAGTTCTTTGTATACCGCTATGCCAGCATCCTTCAACCCTTTGGTGGCAATGGTCGTAGCAATCAGCAGCACCTCCGCACCGATAGCCAGCCAGGGATGGATTTTCCCAAGCAAAATTACAGTTAACCAGGTCAGCAGATACGCAGCCCCCACAACGATCAGGGGAAGCAGCAGCCCTGCCCACCGCAAAACCACCGCGCTGCGGGCATATCGGCGTATGCCGCTTTCCACAAGGGAGATCAGCTTGCCCATGCCGATAACGGGATGAGGAATCCAGCGCGGATCCCCAATGATCCGGTCCAGGATGTAAGCAGCCAGAATAATGAGGCTACCTGTCACGCCGTTCCTCCTCCAACACACGCCCCATCGTTTCCAGCAGCAGCAGGTTATCCTTCCGGTCTTTAACTGCAATTCGGAAATGGTTTTCTGTCAGACCCGGATACATTGCACAGCTTCGAATCAGCATGCCGCGCCGTCCCAGCACCTCCTGAAGCTCGGACGCCCGCCACATTCCCGGCGCACGGACGAGCAAATAATTAGCCTCGCCCGGAATCGCCGCATATCCCAGCTCCGCCAGCCCTGTCAGCAGTCGTTCCCGTTCAGTCTGGACAAGCTCCAAAGTTCGCTCTTCATAATCGCTGCCGGTTTGCAGACAGGCTTCCCCTGCCAGCAGCGCCAGCCCATTGACGCTCCAGGTCACCTGCTTGGAGGTCATGCGGCGGATCATACCCGGATGGGCCACAGCATAGCCGAGCCGAAGTCCTGGAATCGCGTAAAACTTCGTCATGGATCGGATAAGAATCACGTTCGGATACCGTTCCAGGCTTTGCAGCAAGGATACCCTCTGTTCCAGAGGGATAAAGTCCGTAAATGCCTCATCCACCACAAGCACAGTCCCTGTCCTTGCAGATGCGGCAGCCAAGGAAGCAAGCTCTTCCTGATTATATTGTACGCCATTAGGATTATTCGGCTGTCCGAGGAAGAGCAGGTCTACCTCTTCCATCAGACCGATCATCTCCGCTGTCTCCGCCCTCCACTGCTGCGATGCTCTGCCGTACACCCTGCTTACCTCTGCCCCGAATTTGGCCGCAAGCTCCCCATACTCCGAAAAGCACGGCTCCACGATGCCTACTCGCGCCGGTGCGAGAGCCAGCAGCACAAGGGCCATGCATTCCGCCGCCCCGTTGCCGATGCCAATCCATTCAGGTGCCAACTTCAAACGACGGGACAGCAGGCTCTTCAACGTCCGGTGACCAGGATCCGGATACCGGATGACCGCGCGTAGACCGTTGCGAAGCGCCTCCCTCACTTCAGGAGGCGGACCCAGCGGATTAATATTGGCGCTGAAATCGATAAAATCAGTCGCCCGCCTGCCAAACACGGCAGCAGCCGTCTCCATATCGCCGCCATGGCCAAATACTTCAATCATGTCCATCAACCTTTCTGGACGAATCCAGTTGCTGGTTCCCATTATGACGCTGCATTTCCCGTTCCGTCAATCGGTACAAGTCTTTTGTGTCATGTCGCTAAATCAGTTACAATGAAAAGACGAATCTTGTCATAAACGGAGGAAAGAACATGCTCTTTATCGATAATAAAGGAATCACAGATCCCGCCGTCAACCTGGCGATTGAGGAATATGCCCTGAAGCACCTCCCACTGGACGACAGCTACCTGCTGTTCTATATCAACAGACCGTCCGTTATTATAGGTAAGCATCAAAATACGGTGGAGGAAATCAACAACGAGTACGTGAGGGAAAACAATGTACAGGTCGTACGCCGTTTGTCGGGCGGAGGGGCCGTGTATCACGACCTTGGAAATCTAAATTTCAGCTTCATCACCAAGGATGACGGCCAATCCTTTCACAATTTCCTCAAATTCACCCAACCGGTGATCGATGCCCTGCACGATATGGGCGTCAATGCGGAAATGACCGGTCGCAACGATTTGCAGGTCGGTGAGAAGAAAATTTCGGGCAACGCCCAGTTTGCGACACGGGGACGCATGTTTAGCCACGGTACGCTCATGTTTAACCTTAATTTGGACCATGTGCAAGCATCCCTGAATGCCAACCCGGAGAAATTCAAATCCAAGAGCACCAAATCCGTGCGCAGCAGGGTCGCTAACATTGCCGACCTGATGGATCACCCGATGACGATTGAAGAGTTCCGCGCCGAGCTGCTTCGCCATATTTTCGGCCTGGAGCATGATCAGGTGCCGCAATACGAACTGACAGAAGCCGATTGGACCAAAATTCATGAAATTTCCGCCGAGCGTTATCAATCCTGGGACTGGAATTATGGTCAATCACCTGAGAGCAATATCAAGCATGTGAAGAAATTCCCGGTCGGCCTGATCGATATCCGGATGGATCTGAAGGATGGACGGATCCGGGAAATCAAGATCTACGGCGATTTCTTCGGCGTCGGCGATGTAGCGGATATTGAAGATGCGCTGCGCGGCCAGCGCTACGAAGAAGCAGAGGTTCGTGAGGCGCTGTCTTCTCTGGACATCAAGCACTATTTCGGCAATCTGGAGCTGGATGATTTCATCGGACTTGTATTGCTTGAAGACTAAGCAGCAAGTTCCAATCCGCAATACCAAACCGTACTTATAGATATAAAAGGAGAGAGAACCATTATGTATAAACTGATCGCCATCGATATCGACGATACGCTAATCAATGATGAGAAAGAAGTTACTCCTGGAACGCAGAAGGCGCTGGAAGCGGCTGTTGCCAAGGGTGTTGTGGTAACGCTGGCTACCGGGCGCGCCTATGCTTCAGCGCAGGCCATCGCACGCCAGACCGGTTTGAATGTGCCAATCATCACCTATCAGGGGGCGCTGGTTAAAAACCTGCTGGATGAGAAGGTATTGTATGAGCGCTACGTTCCAATCGTCGCTGCCCGGCGTCTGTTTGAATTCTGCCTGGAACGCAACCTCCATCTTCAGACATATGTGAATGACAAGCTGTATGCGCGTGAGGAAAACCAGAAGCTGCTCGACTACTGTGCGTTGAACAAGACACCTTACTACATCGAGCCGGTTTTCAGCAAAATGATCGAACAGCCTACCCATAAAATGCTGATTATCGATGAGCCGGACTATCTGGATGAGATTGCGCCGCAGTTGCGTGAGCTGCTGGGAGACGAGGTGCACATTACGAAATCCAAGCCTTACTTCCTCGAAATCATGCATAAAGAAGGCACCAAAGGTCATGCCCTGACGTTCCTGGCGCAGCATTTCGGTTGTGACCTGTCCGAAACGATCGCCATCGGCGATTCCTGGAATGACCATGAAATGCTGGAATGCGCCGGGCTTGGCGTGGCCATGGGCAATGCCATTGACGCGCTTAAAGAGCTTGCCGACTACGTTACACTCTCCAATAACGAAGACGGCGTCAAACATGTGATCGATAAATTTGTGCTGAACGCGGTCTAAGCCACAGGCACGGGTTTACAACGTATTCACTGCAAAGAAGCCTCTTTCCCTTTTAGATGGAAGAGGCTTCTTTTTCATATTAACGTCATCTCCGGCCCTCTGTCCGTCGTATTCATTCCAGTTCCAGCTCCATAAATACATTCGCTCTTGCATAAGGCATGGGCCCGATTTGCTCAACCGAAACGTGTTTGAAGCCAACGGATTCGTAAAGATGAACGGCATTCGGCAGCTTGGTGCTGCTCCCTAAAAAGAGAGAAGCTGCCCCAAGCTCGCGTGCGCGGTGAATAGCGGCAAGAATGATTCTCCGCCCGTATCCACGCCCCCGGCACTCGGGTTCAACGCTCATCTTCGAAAGTTCGAACACGCCAGCTCCGGTCGGCACGAGTGCAGCGCAGCCTACGATGGAATCGCCTGCGCGGGCGATCAGTACGTCCCCTCCTCTATCCACGATGTTTCTTACCGGGTTATCGAGGATGAAGCGATCGGCCTCTTCGATGGTGAAGATGCGGGCAATCCATTCCTCGTTAAGGGTTTTAAAGGCACTGGCTTCTTCAGGCGTCTGCATCGAAGTGATCACGAGCACGGTTTCAGTCATGTTGTTTCCTCCCCTTGATGGTGCTATCTCAGTACTACAGTGAAGGCGCTTATCATGCTTGTCAGTCTATAACTTTATTTTTCTGGCCCAATATTTTATTTCCTGAAAATAGTTTTCCTTTACGCCGGAGCCAATCCCAGGCCGATTGGTTCATAAAAATCATTCCCCCCAGAATCAGGACAACACCCGCGAGACTGATCAGACTGACCTCTTCCCCGTACAGAAGCACGCCTAGACCTACGGCAATCGGCGGAGATATATAGAGCCATGTCGAAGGAAACAACGGATTCGTCCGCGCCATAATCCAGTAAAACAGGCTGTGGCCCGCCATGGAGCCAATTACGGTCAGATACAGCAGCGAAGCGGCAGCTGGAATAGGGCTCCAATTGCTGATTTGCCAGCTCTCGGTGAACAACGATAAGACAAGCAGTAGAAGACCACCGTGCAGCATCTGTGCGGCATTCAGGGCAATCGGATTTGTACCCGCCAGCTTTGTGATAACATGTTTTGAATACAGCGCGCCTCCCGTGTAGCAAACCTCTCCTGCCAGAACCAGCACACATCCCAGCACCCACAACCCGCTTACATCCACAACAATGCCCGGAATCATAACCAACACTACACCTGTAAACCCTGCCAGACAGCCGATAATGGAGCGGCGTGACACCTTTTGCCGCAGCAGCAGGGACTGGATTAGAACGATCATCAGCGGGCCGGTTGCAGACAACACGGCACCGATTCCTGAGCTGACATGCTGTTCTGCCCAATACAGGGCGGCAAACGTGCCAAACGTTAATCCCGCACCGCTGATCATCGTCTCTTTGCGCAGCAGAAGCGATATCTTCACCTTCCCCGTCATCCGCAGCAGAAGCAGAACAATTACACCCGCAGTAGTAAAACGGACCCCACCCGACAGAAACGGGGGAAGTCCCGCATCAATTCCCACTTTAATGGCCAAAAAAGTCGTCCCAAAAATCAGACACATGACGACAAAAGCAACACCTATCATCTTGTTCCCCCCTTGTTGTGCTTCATGATAAAGCAGCAGGGGCAGAACAGTCGAAATTAGATAGAACAGATTGGAAGCATATAAGGTACAATGAAGAAAAGGAGCGTGAGGAAGATGACGGTTAAGGCAGCTTTTTCGGCTGATGCCGCCTTCAAGCTGTATGAACAGGTAATGAATTATATAGAAGTGCGCATAGAACGCGGGGAATGGAAGGAACACGAAAGGCTTCCCTCTGTACGCAGGCTCTCGGATGATCTGGGCGTACACAGGCTGACCGTATTCCGTGCTTATCAGGAGCTGAAAACTAAAGGCAGAATCTACGTCAAGGATAAATCAGGTTATTATGTACAGCCACCAAACGGGCGGGTAGATCGGGAACCGGCAGAAGACCCCGTGTACGGAAGCTGGGCGCGTGCGGATGAGCTTTCACGCATTCACTCCATTCAAGTGGACTATCAGTTCTCCAAAGCATTGATTGACCCCGCCCTGCTGCCGAACCGATTCTGGTCGGAGCTAATGACAAATGTGTTCCGCGAGTATCCTAAGCTGCCTGGCACCTACTCGACTGTTCAGGGAGATGCAGAACTGCGTGGAGCGCTGGCGGATCACTTTTCCAATACAGGGTTTGACTTATCCGCTGACGAACTGCTCATTACTTCCGGCGGACAACAGGCCATCGATCTGACGGCAAGGACTCTGATTCGTCCCGGAGACCGCGTGCTGGTGGAGCGTCCCGCATACGGACCGGCTATGGAAATCTTCCGCAGGCAGGGAGCGCGTCTGCTGACGGTAGATATCCGGCCGGATGGGTATGATCTGGAACGGATTGAACAATGCATGCGCACCGAGAAACCACGGCTTTTTTATATCAATCCGACCTTTCACAATCCAACAGGCTTCACCATACCTGCCGCACAGCGCAAGCTGCTGCCTGAGCTAGCCGAACGGTACGGGTGCGTCATCCTTGAGGACGACAGCACTTATGACATTCACTTCGGCCTTAAGACTCCGCCACCGGTATTCACCTACGCCACAACCGGGCATGTCATTTATATCCGCAGCTACAGCAAGTATGTTGCACCTGGATTGCGGATTGCTGCGCTGGCCTGCCGTGCAGAGCATATGCCGGGTCTGCTGGCAGCCAAATCGTTGGCCGATAACGGCTCCCCGCTGCTGAACCAGAAGCTGTTCCTGCACTATTTCCGTTCTCCACGCATGCAGCAGCATCTGGAGAAGCTGTGCACGGCGCTGCAGCTTCGCAAGGAGACGATGGAGCGTTGCCTGTCGGACTCCGGGTGGGCATGGAACAGTCCTGTCGGCGGGCTTAACCTGTGGGTCCGGCTTCCGCGCCAAGTAGACATGCGCTCATTCCTGCAGGCCGCGCTGACACAATCCGTATCCTTTATACCGGGACATGTGTTTGATCCGTTGGCCTCCATGGAAAATCCGTATATCAGGCTATCCTATCCTTTTGCCAACGAAGCGCAGATCCGTGAAGGGATGCGGAGGCTGCTTTCTGTCTATGAATCTCTTAAATAAGAGAATGAGCTCCTAAACTTCGAAGGAAGGCTAGTTGTCCTTGTACGCAAGCCTAACCTGAGTTCCCGTCCGGGCCAAAGCAATTCCGTCCGCCAGTGAATAGGCCTGATTCACGTCCACATCATGAGACATATGAGTAAATAGTGTCCGTTTGGGCTTGAGCTCGACCAACAGCTCCTGAGCCTCCAGCATGTCATACACCGAACGGGTGGAGTACTCTGCTTCTTCATGGTAGAAGCTGGTTCCAAGCACTAGCAGATCCAGCCCGTTCAAAGGCTTCTTCTCGGCTTCATTCAGGCCAATAGCGTCCGAGCAGTAGGCCCATGTGAAGCCGCTTTTTGTCAGCCGGTATGCGTAAGAGTAGCCGTTCTTGCCATGATTGACACGCCAGCCCTGGATGTCCCAGCCACCCAGCCGGATGCCGCCGTCCGCAGGCAGCAGGTCCAAATTCCCTTGCAGCCATGGAAACTGACGCAGGATGACGTCAATGACTTCCTGCGGAGCATACAGCCGTCCCCGCTTGCCCAGCCAGCGGCAGGCATCCGCCCACTCCGGCAGTCCAGCAATGTGATCAAAGTGGGCATGAGTAACCAAAATTGTATCTGTATGGCGTATGCCCATATTTTCCATCTGTGTACGCCAGTCCGGGCCACAATCGATGAGGAACGATTCATCATCTCCTTCTACCAGCACTGATGACCTCAGCCTCCGGTTAGCTCCTGTCAGACGTGCTTCCTCACATACACTGCAGTTGCAGTAAACACGGGGAACTCCCATGGCATCCCCTGTTCCCAGAAAAGTAAGTTGGTTCATACTAACCTCTTTCTAACCTCTTTTCTCCATTATACCTGCACCCTGTTATAGAAAGAAACACTGCCCACCCGTATAGGGCGAATCGGCAGTGTTCTTCGGAAACCAATATTTGATTCTTCAAGCTTTTTATAAGCCGGCCAATACCTGATACCAGATTCCCCGCTTGGAATACAGTTCGTCCCTCACCTTGTCCCATCCACCCAGATACTCGATATCAAACAAACCGGACGGCTGGGGAAAGCTGCTTTCCATTTCATTATAGACTTTTTCATCCACAGGGCGAAACCCGTTTTCGGCAAAAATCCGCTGTGCTTCTTCCGACTGCAGATAGTCTACAAACGCTTCAGCCAACTCACGATTGCCGTGCTTATCCACATTTTTATCGACTACTGCGGCCGGATTTTCGATCAGAATCGTATGCTTGGGAATGACGATCTCGTACTTGACCCCCTTGGCGATTCGAGCCAGCAGTTCGTTTTCATAGGTGACAATGACATCGCCCACTCCGTATTCAAAGGCAGCCATCGACGCCCGGCCGCTTTTATCCAGCGACTCGACATTCTGGTGAACATCCGCCAGAAACTGCTTCGCTGCTGCCGGGTCCTTTTTGCCTTTTTCCTCCGATATCTTCAAGCCCGCACCATAGATCGCATTAATGTCCCACTGGGCACCTCCAGAGGTCTTCGGATTCGGATACAGCACTTTGACCCCAGGCTTGGTTAAATCCGCAAAATCCGTAATGCCAAGCGGATTCCCTTCCCTTGTACCCAGCACAACAATAGAACGCGTAATCATGCCCTCATGCTGCGCTTCCTTCCATCTCGGACTGACCAGACCGGCGCTGACGAGCTTCTGCACATCACCTTCCATAGCCAGCATGGTGACATCCGCCTCAAAGCCACCGGCAATAGCCCGCGCCTGAGTCCCGGAAGCTTCATATGATTCCTGGAATTCGACCTTCTGACCAGTCCCGGCCTCCCACTTTTCCTGAAAACGGGGAATGATCTCAGCCATCGCATCCTTGACCACGCTGTAAGCTCCGATGACAAGCGTCGCATCCGCCGGCCGGCCACTGGCCGCGGCTTCCTGCGCCTGATCCGTTCCACCGCACCCAGCCGCCACTGCCGCTACAATCGACAGCAAAAGCAGTGCCGACAACATACGATGCTTTGTTTTGCTCAACCTGCTCCGCATATCACATGCTCCTCGCTGTCCTCTTCTTCATCAGATCATGACCGGCATCGGGTCTTCCTTCAGCCTGTTCTCCACCATCCAGCTTGACTCATCGTTGAAGAGATAGGCCCGGTGAATAAGCACCCGCACTTCCTCGCCAGGATGAAGCGTTGGCTTCTCCAGCGACCTGTAGGTAATGAGACGATTGCTGCCCACCTCAACCTCTACCATCCATTCGCTGCCACGAAAATGCAAATGCCGGACTGTGCCTGTTTCCGTTGCGGAACGGAGTGTAAATTCATGATCATATCCCATTTCAATATATTCCGGACGAATCAATGCCCGGACCCCGGGTCCTGCGGTTGTATCGAAGCCCTTCAAGGTTGAAGCATCCTCCACGATCGTGGATTCACCGATAAAGGAGGCGACAAACGGTGTGCCCGGGCTTTTATAAATATCCCAAGGCGTGCCCTTCTGCTCTAGGCGCCCCTGATTGATGACCATAATCTCGTCGGCTACCTCTATCGCTTCGTCCTGGTCATGTGTAACGAAGATAGACGTAATGCCCACTCGCTCGATCAAGTCACGCAGCCAGGTACGCAGCTCCTGGCGTATTTTGGCATCAATGGCGGCGAAGGGCTCGTCGAGCAGCAGCAGTTGCGGCTCGGGAGCAAGCGCACGTGCAAAGGCCACCCGTTGGCGCTGGCCTCCCGAGAGCTGATGAGGGTAGCGTTTTTCGAAGCCTTTGAGGCCAGTCAGCTCCACTAGCTCCATGACTCGTTCCCTAATTTGCGCCTTCGGCGTTTTTTTGATCTTCAAGCCAAAGGCGATGTTTTCAAACACGGTCATATGCTTAAATAACGCATAATTTTGAAAAACAAATCCAATTCCGCGTTCCTGCGGAGGAAGATCATTGACACGCTGCCCATGGAAAAGGATATCCCCGCCGTCCGGGCTTTCCAGACCAGACAGCATTCTCAGAATCGACGTTTTGCCCCCTCCACTCGGACCGAGCAGACCGATCAGATGGCCTTTGGCAATTTCGAAAGACACGTCCTTAACCGCATGAAAGCTGCCAAAATGCTTGTTCAGATTGCGAACCTCCACGTGCTGCATATCAGTGCACTTCCTTTCTTTTTTTGGACCATTCCATGATGAGCAGCAGCGCCGCGGAAAAGGCAGCCAATACAAGCGCCAATCCGTTCGCTGCAGTAACATTGAAGTTCTCCACATCCTGATACACGAGTGTCGTGGCCGTTTGTGTCTTGTTCATGATATTGCCCGATACGACCAGCACGGCGCCGAATTCGCCCAGTGAACGGGCCACCGTAAGCACAACACCGTAAATGACAGCCCAGCGAATGGAAGGCCAGGTAACGTACCAAAAGGTTCTCCATCCATAAGCCCCCAGTGTAGAAGCAGCTTCCTCCTGCTGAGCCCCGATTTCCTGCAAAACAGGCATAATCTCCCGCACCATCAGCGGAAACGTTACAAACAGAGTGGCGATCACCATACCAGGGAAGGCGTATACCACCTGAAACCCGCTTCTCTCAAAGAATGTGCCCATAATACTGTCCGGACCAAGCAGCAGCACGATCATGAGCCCTCCAATGACCGGCGAGACCGCATAAGGCAGATCCACAATGCTGTTCAATACGTTTTTCACCCGGTCACTCAGCCAGTTCGCTCGAACCAAGTAAATGGCCATCATAACGCCGAACAGCGTATTCAACAAGGTGACGACAACAACAACGGCTCCGGTCATCATCAGGGCGTGCAGCGCCTCGGGCCGCAGTAAAGCGGCGGTAAAGCCTGAGATTCCCTGAGCGAAGGCCCCTGTTACTATCCGGATCAACGGAATGATGATCAGCAGGATAAATACAAGATAAGTAAGACTGATCCACAATTTTTTCATCGTCTTCTCCCTCTTGTCTGAACGATGTTGATGCCCCACAGAATGAGAAAGGATAAGGTCAACAAAATAACGGATACTGCGGCCGCACCCACCGGATTGTCGCTTTCGACCTCCCCGTAGATGAACACCGACGCGACCAGCGTTCTTCCCGGAATATTGCCCGCTACCAGCACGACCGCACCAAATTCCGCCAATGCCCTTGAAAAGGCCAGCATGCCACCGCTCACCATGCCTGGCAGCATGGACGGGAGAATCACCCTCCAGAACGTCCGGCTCCTGGATGCACCAAGCGTGTAAGAAGCTTCCTCCTCGGACGGATCAATTTCCTCCAGCAAAGGCTGAACCGCCCGGATTACAAATGGAAACGTCACAAACACCATGGCAATCACGATGGCCGGCTGATGAAATACGATTTCAAAGCCAAGACTTTCAGCCAACCGTCCAACCAGACTACCCGGTCCCAGCAGCAGCAGAATCATCAGTCCTCCGACGGCCGTAGGTAGTGCAAACGGCAGATCCACCAGACTATTCAGAAGAGAACGCCCTCGAAATCTGTACCTCCCCAGCACCCAGGCGATCATTGTGCCGATGATGATATTGATCACAGTAGCCATCGCCGCCATTCTCAAGGTCAGCAGCACCGCTTTCCAAGCGATGGGGTCCCTGATGCTTTCCATAAATACAGTCCATCCGAGCGTAACGGAGTTATAGTACACTCCCGTAATAGGCAGAATGACCAAAACGATAAAATACAATAAAACGGTTGAGCGGAACCCCCACGTCCATCCCTTGTAACGGAAAACTGTATTCATTCTGTGTTTCCTGCCTTCCTTCCCCAACAAAAGTCCGGTCATAATTTTTCTATGTTTTACATTGAGGAATAATCAATTAATGGATTAATCCAATTAGTATACTTGGTTTTACTTATGTGATACTTTACCAAATTCTTTCGTAGACCGTCAATGCCTTTTTAATGTTTTCTTATACAATATATTCGAAATGATTATATTCTGAAGGGAGATTACATTATGCTGCATACCTTTGAATTGACGACAACCAAACGGGATGAAATTCGCGATATTACACGGGAGGTCGCTTTATACGTGAAAAAAAGCGGGGTGGGCAGCGGCACCATACCGAAGGAAATACCGCATCTCATTTGAAAGCCATTACCGCGGGCCCTTCTCAGACACTGGTTATTCACGACGGGCGATTGCTGCTGGGGCGTTGGCAAGGGATCTATTAAATCTTCAAAAAAAGACGATGTGTGCGCCAGACAAGCTCCATCGTCTCTCTAATCCTTTATCTTTCTCCATGTACAGTTATGCTATTGCAACGTCCTGAAGCATAAAAGTTTTAAAAAATGCCGTTCGTAACGGCACCCGCTTTTTTCATATATTTCTGCACATCAGTTTAACGTGAGCAAGCGCAGCCGGCCGAATTTCCTCAAATGTTAGTCTGTCCTGAATGTAATAGGAAACAAAACCGTGCAGGGATAGAAAGAGGCTGTGTGGAATACGCTGCCGGTCTGTCTCCGAATGATCTCCCTGCCCCAAGTGCTGGCGGATCATGGATGCGAATAACTCCAGACATCGGCTTTGCTCAGAACGGCAGTAGGTAAGCAGTTCTTCATCCCGGATCATGAACATAATCTCGTACTGGTACGGGTTTTCTAACCCGAACCGGATGAACTCCAGCATCAGCTGTTCCGGTTTGCTCAGACCTTCAGGAGGTGTTTTGTTGACCGCCTGCATCAAAATTTCAGCAAGCGCTCTGAAATCCTCCATGACAATGGCGTAGAAAAGCTCTGCTTTTTCTTTGAAATGATAGTATAAGGATCCATGACTATATCCCAGATGCTGTCCAATGCTGCGCATTGAAATGGCCCGGTAGCCTTTCGTAATGAAAAGATGCCTCGCCGCTTCCAGTATCCGTTCCCGTGACAACTCCTGTTCTACTGCTCTTCTAGCCATATGTTTTTATTCCCCTTCAATGAAGTAAAGCTGATTTCCCTCCGTTATGAGCGATTGTCCCTGTGTTATATCTGTCATCCAGAGCTTAAAGTCTTCCGACTCCCCATCCACGGGCAGACAGGTCAACTTCACTTTATCTGTAAAATCGGTATCCCCCATCCGAATTCCGCGGTTTCGCAATTCATTTTCCACCTTACCCAGCCAGGTATAATCGAGCTCCACAAACACTTCCCTATGCAGAACACGCGTGATGGCTTCTCCGGCTTCGATAGCCGCTACGGCGCCGTCCGTATATGCTCTAATCAGGCCGCCTGCTCCCAGCATGATACCGCCGAAATAACGGGTGACAACAATCACCACATTTTTCAAGCCCTGGTTGCGGATCACTTCAAGTATCGGTTTGCCGGCTGTACCGCTCGGCTCCCCATCATCCGATTGCTTCTGGATTTCATCACGCTCACCGATCATGTAAGCTGAGCAGTTATGGGTGGCATTCCAGTGAAGTTTTTTGATTTCTTCTATAAAAGCAACCGCTTCCTCTTCGTGTTCAACTGGCCGTACATGGCCGATGAAGCGTGACTTTTTAATCACGATCTCTTTCTGGCCGGCATTACGTACAGTTCGGTATCGTTCCAGCATGGCCGATCATTCCCCACTTCATTTTGAAAGAAAGCAGCCCATCAGCATACAACTGGTGAACTGCTTTCTTGTAAATCGTGCAAAATCTTTAAAACTGCTCGCAAATTACTCGGACAATCTGGCTTCCAGCTTCGCTTTCTCTTCCTCAAAGCCTGGTTTGCCCAGCAGTGCAAACATATTCTTCTTGTAAGCTTCAACACCCGGCTGATCAAACGGATTGACACCCAGCAGGTAACCGCTGATGCCACAGGCCTTTTCGAAGAAATATACCAGATACCCAAATGTGTATGGCGTGAGATCCGGTATGTTCACGATGAGGTTAGGTACCTGACCGTCCGTATGTGCCAGCATTGTGCCCTGAAACGCTTTTTTGTTCACAAAATCCATTGTCTTGCCTGCCAGGAAATTGAGGCCGTCAAGATCGTCTGTATCCTCTTCAATCGTAATATGGCTAGGCACGTTCTCGACCTGAATTACCGTTTCAAAAATATTACGGCTTCCTTCCTGGATAAATTGTCCCATGGAATGAAGATCTGTCGAGAAATCTACCGATGCCGGGTAAATTCCTTTATAATCCTTGCCTTCACTCTCGCCGAAGAGCTGTTTCCACCACTCGGACACAAAGTGCAGAGAAGGCTCATAGTTCACGAGAATTTCCGTTGCTTTGCCCTTCCGGTACAGCGCATTACGGACAGCAGCATACTGGTAAGCCTCGTTCTCAGCTACATTAGGATTGCTGTAATTTTGGGCTGCTTCTGCAGCACCCTGCATCATTTCCTCAATATTAATACCGGCTGTTGCGATTGGCAGGAGACCTACCGCAGTCAGCACGGAATAACGTCCGCCCACATCATCCGGGATGACGAAGGACTCGTAGCCTTCTTCATTTGCCAGGCTTTTGAGCGCACCGCGCGCTTTATCCGTAGTGGCATAAATACGTTTACGCGCTTCTTCTCTGCCGTACTTTTTCTCCAAAGCGGCGCGGAAGATACGGAAAGCAATCGCCGGCTCCGTTGTAGTACCGGATTTGGAAATCACATTGACGGAGAAATCCTTACCCTCAATCAACTCTAGCAGATGATTCACATATGTAGAGCTGATATTGTTGCCCGCAAAGTAGATTTCAGGTGTTTTACGCTTGTCCTTCGGCAGAATATTGTAGAAGGAATGCGATAGCATTTCAATCGCCGCACGCGCTCCCAAATAAGAACCGCCGATGCCGATCACAATCAGCACGTCGGAGTCACTTTGAATTTTGGCCGCGGCCTTTTGGATACGCGAAAATTCTTCTTTATCATAATCAGTAGGCAGATCGATCCAGCCAAGGTAATCAGAGCCCACACCTGTTTTATTGTGCAATTGCTCATGGGCCAATTTGATCGGTTCTGCAAAATAGTCGATTTCGTGTTGTCCCACAAAAGTGAGCGCTTTACTGTAGTCGAAAGAAACCTTCTTGGACATGATTGAACCTCCTGTTTTGCTATTAACCAAGGCGCTTCAATATACTGCCCATAAAGCGGCTTAGCAATAGGATACTTTATATTTTAGGGCCTGACAAGCATGACAAATCAGATTATTGTCCGGTTCCTTGAGAGGCCCTACGCCTATGGATGAGATATCATCGGGTTACGCCGGATATGAACAGCAGTAGTCCGTTACACTCCGTACTTCCAGCCTGAACTTGGACTCAGCAGGCACATGGAATGTCCCCTCTCCCTTGATATCCACCCAGGTTTCCTCCCCTGGCAGTAGTACACTTAAATCTCCGGACAAAATTTCCATGATCTCACGGGAATCCGTACCGAATTCATACGTTCCAGGCAGCATGATTCCTAGGGTCACTTTCGAACCGTCAGCCAGAAGGACCGTACGACTGGTTACCTTCCCTTCATAATATACATTCGCTTTCTTGACTACGCTGACTCCGTTGAACTGTTCCATGCGCCACGTCTCCTCGTTTCGTTTCGAATCATTCATCAGGACAGAACTGATGAATGATTCGAAACCGGAATCGCCTTTCCGGCGGTTCCGATTCCTAACTTTTTGATTAAAACAAGTTCGAACGATATAAGTTGTGTGGCAACTACTTATTTAAGCAGGTTTTTAACTTTGCTCACAACGTTCTCAACCGTAAAGCCATATTCCTTGATGACGCGGTCGCCAGGAGCAGATGCACCGAACGTAGAGATACCGATAATATCTCCTTGCTCGCCGACATATTTATCCCAACCCATCGGATAAGCCATTTCCACAGCAAGACGGGCTTTGACGTCAGGCAGCAGGACGGAATCCTTGTATGCCTTGTCCTGTTTCTCAAACAGATCCCAGCTTGGCATGCTGATAACACGCACCTGGATACCTTCTTCAGCAAGCGCCTCCTGTGCTTTGACAGCCAGTTGAACTTCTGAGCCGGTGGCAATGATTTGGGCAACAGGCTTGCCGTCCTTCGCATCAGATACGACATAAGCGCCGTGTTTGATACCTTCGCGTGCACCGTCAACCGTACCTGGCAGAATCGGCAGATTTTGACGAGTCAGAACGAGGGCAACCGGATTCGCCTGATTTTCCAGAGCATATGCCCAGGCAGCCGAAGTTTCGTTACCGTCCGCAGGACGGATCACCGTCAGGTTCGGAATGATACGCAGGGAAGCCAATTGCTCAATAGGTTCATGTGTAGGACCATCCTCACCAACAGCGATACTGTCGTGTGTCAGCACGTAAGTGACAGGAAGACCCATCAATGCAGCCAGACGAACAGCCGGACGCAGATAATCTGTAAATACAAAGAACGTACCACCGAACACTTTTACGCCTTTATGCAGTGCCATACCGTTCATAGCAGCAGCCATACCGAACTCGCGGATACCAAAGTAAATATTGCGACCGGCATAGTCTTCAGGAGTAAAGTTGGAGATGTTGTTCAGATGAGTCATGGTCGAGCTCTCCAAATCAGCGGAACCGCCTGTCAAGAACGGAACGTTCGGGGCGAGTCCATTCAGCGCATTACCAGAAGCGACACGTGTCGATACAGCTTTATCTTCTGAGGCGTATTTCGGCAGATCTCGATCCCATCCCTCTGGCAGCTTGCCGCTGACAGCAGTCTCGAATTGAGCCGCCAGCTCAGGGTGTGCTTCTTTATACTTCGCAAACAGCTCATCCCACTCTTTATTAGAAGCAATACCTTGCTCCTTCACTTGGGCAAAATGTGCGCGTACTTCGTCAGGCACAAAGAAGTCTTCCTCGTAAACCCATTTGTAAAATTCCTTCGTCAGCTTGGCTTCATCGGCACCCAGCGGGGAACCGTGTGTACCACCATGACCGCCCTTGCCTTGCTTGTTCGGGCTTCCGTAACCGATGATCGTTTTGACTTCGATCAGTGTAGGACGGAGCGCTTCAGCCTGACCCTCAGCAATCGCTTTTTCAATAGCAGGCAGATCGTTACCGTCTTCTACGCGAAGCACCTGCCAACCATAAGCTTCGAAACGCTTCGCTACACTCTCGGAAGAAGACAGATTCAGTTCTCCGTCTAGTGTAATATCGTTTGAATCGAACAGCACGATAAGCTTGCCCAGGTGCAAGCGAGCAGCCAGGGATGCCGCTTCGTGCGATACACCTTCCATCAGATCGCCGTCGCCGCAGATCGCATATGTAAAGTGATCCACAACTTTAAATTTATCTTTATTGTAAGTAGCGGCCATTTGCGCTTCAGCCATTGCCATACCGACCGCCATCGCGATCCCTTGGCCGAGCGGGCCAGTAGTAGCGTCAACACCTGCAGTATGACCATATTCCGGATGGCCCGGAGTTTTGCTTCCCCATTGACGGAACTGCTTGATTTCCTCCATTGGAAGATCGTAGCCACTCAGGTGCAGCAGGCTGTACAGCAGCATGGAACCGTGTCCAGCGGACAAAACAAAACGGTCGCGGTTAATCCATGTCGGCTGATCCGGATTATGCTTCATTGTCTTCGCGAACAATTGATAGCCCATCGGAGCGGAGCCCATCGGCATGCCTGGATGACCGGATTTCGCTTTCTCGATGGCGTCAATAGCCAGCGTACGGATGGTAGTGATCGACAGATTGTCAATAGTAGAGTTCTCGTCCTTATGAATCATTTCTTGATTCTGGTCAGTCATGATTATCCTCCTCGTAATTGTTGAACTATGCCAGATGGTTTCTGGATTTCGCAAACAGAACCCGGCAGCAATTTTATTACACCAGTCTCTCAATGCGATTTAATCCGCTTGAATCTTTCATTTTGACTTATTCATTACTCCTGTATTGTACCACTTGCCGCCGAGGTTTACCATACTCAGGGGTATATATACTCAATATACCCGTTATAGATCATCGTCATTAACCCGAACCGTAAATTCCATGTATGATATTGCCGGAATTTGTATTTAGGGAGCTCTGTTGAACCCTCAAAAACAGCAAGGGAGCCGCTCTGGTATTCAAACACCATAGAACTGCTCCCCTGTATAACTAAAATACTACGGTTTTATTTTCGTGTACCAAAATCCGGTCTTCGACGTGCCATTTCACCGCACGGGCCAAAACAACACGCTCAATCGTGCGGCCTATGCGCTTCAATTCAGTGACATCGTCCCGATGGCTGACACGCTGAACGTCTTGCTCGATAATAGGTCCCCCGTCAAGCTCCTCAGTTACATAATGCGCGGTGGCCCCAATAATTTTCACCCCGCGGTTATATGCCTGAGCGTAAGGCTTGCCCCCTACAAATGCAGGAAGGAAGGAATGGTGGATGTTAATGATCCGGTTCCTGTAATGCTCGATAAACTTCGGTGAAATAATCTGCATATACCGTGCAAGGATAATGACGTCAATATCGCTGCCAATCACTTCAAGCTGGCGGCGCTCGGCTTCAGGCTTCATATCCTGAGTAACAGGAATATGATGGTAAGGGATACCGAAAGACTCCACATACTCCTTCATATCCGGGTGATTGCTTACTATCATGGCGATGTCGGCATCCAGATCTCCCGCTTGCCATTGCCAAATCAGTTCAACCAGACAATGATCTTCCTTGGATACAAAGATCGCAAGCTTCTTTTTCCGGCTGACACTGGAGATGCGCCACTCCATACGGAACTGCTCCGCGACCGTGCTGAAATCCTGCTCCAGCTTGGGCAGGGATGCTTCCAACTGCGGCAGGTCGAATTCAACACGCATGAAGAACATGCCGCCTTCCGGGTCCATAGTGTATTGATCCGATTGCACGATATTAGCCCCATGTTCATGAAGGAAACGGGAAACGGCCGCCACGATCCCCGGACCATCCGGACAGGATATCAGCATACGTGCGCGGTCCGCATGCACAGTGTGTGCATTGACTCGATGTTGATTTACGTGGACTTCCATCTTTCTGTAGACCCTCCTAAACTTCTTATGCATTCACCAGCAACTGTTTGCCGGCTAACCAGGCAATCAGTCGATGATTAATCTGCTCTTCTGTCAACTCGGTAAAGAGACCAGCTTCAGCAACTTGATCATACAAACGCTCGAGCGGTTCACGAGGGTCTGCTTTTTTGGCTTTCGCATCGTTCTTTAGCAGAGTCCAGGTATCAAGCACAAACTGACGCGAGTCCACGTCCTGCTTGCTAAAAAAAGAATGCAGATCTTCAATCTGGTTCATAAAATCCTGACCAAAGCGCTCTGCAACATCTCCGCGCAGAAGCGCTATTTCGGCCTCATACATCGGGCGCTGCGTTTTGGCGTCTTTACCAATCCAAGGTGTCTCAAGAATAAAAGGGCGGCCTTTGAGCGCATCATGATGAACCACATTGCGGATAGTCTCAAAGCCGATCCATCCCGATCCGATCGGGGCATGGCGGTCCTTTCCGGCTGCTGCGGGATTTTTACTGTCGTTCAGGTGAACCACCGCGATGCGATCCAGACCGACAATTCTATCAAACTCTTCAAGGACACCATCCAGATTGTTAACGATGTCATAACCCGCATCATGAATATGACAGGTGTCCATGCATACGGTCAGGCGTTCATTATACTCCACCTTGTCCATAATGGCGGCGAGCTCTTCGAAGCTGCGGCCTATTTCCGTACCTTTACCGGCCATCGTTTCAAGTGCAATGTTGACGTCGGTCTCTTTGACTCCGTTCAGAACTTCATTTAGACCTTCCGCAATCCGGTTGATGCCGTATTCCGGATCTTTATCCGTGTAGGCCCCCGGGTGAAGTACAATATTCCGGACTCCGATTGCATGGGTTCTACGGATTTCTTCCTGCAAAAAGCTCACAGCAAGCTCGTACGTATTTTCTTTGTAAGAACCCAGATTGATAATATATGGGGCGTGAACAACAATCTCTTCCATGCCCAGCTCTTTCATCAACTGCTTCCCTTCATCCAGATACATGGATTCCATCGGCTTGCGGCGCGTATTCTGCGGTGCACCTGTATATATCATGAACGAACTGGAACCGTAGAGTGATGCCTCTTTGGTCGCGCTTAACAATCCCTTGTCAGAAAAAGATACGTGAGAACCAATCTTCAGCATCTTTCTTCCCCCCTTACCTTCGAATATCTCCTTATTTTAACGTGATTATGAAAATCTAACAACGATGAACATGACGGCCAACCGTTTTTGGAAAACAGAACCAGGAAGAGCACTCCAGTAAGATTTGTCCGGGCGCTAAAAACAAGTTATATTCTTACATAGTAGGAGAAATAAATTGGAAAATATAACCTGACCGATACGTCGATATCGGAGGCTGGTCTGAAGGGAGATCATCACCATAAAAATTGCTGTCTGCGGAGGTACCGGATTTATTGGAAGTGCGCTGATCGAGCACTGGTTGGAGGCGGGTCATGAAATTATAATTGTGACACGGCGGCGACCGGAGCGCACCTTAGGACATCAGCTTCAGTACATAAGCTGGGATGAGCTAGAGCTTAATCCGCAACGGATTGGAGGAGTGAATGCGATCGTCAACCTGTCCGGAGAGAGTCTGAACCAGCTCTGGACGAAAAGCGCCAAACACCGGATTATTCAGTCGAGAGTCGGCAGCATCGCGGCATTGGCCAAGGCTATCGAGCAGCTCGACAAGAAGCCCGAGGTCATTATTCAGGCTTCAGCCATGTCGATTTACGGAACATCCGAAACGGAGGAATTTGATGAATCCAGCCCGAACAGGCCCACAGACTTTCCGTCAAGGGTTACTGAACAGTGGGAAGCCGCAGCGGAAGCCTTCCAAGGAATAGGAGTCAGACTTGTAAAGCTGCGGATCAGCATGGTGCTTGGACATGAAAAAGGGGCACTTCCTCTATTAAAGCTGCCTTATCGCCTGGGATTCGGGGGCCGGATCGGCAGCGGACGGCAGTGGACCACCTGGATTCATATAGCCGATATGGTCAGGATTGTGGATCATTGTCTCCACGACAAATCCATATCCGGTGCAGTGAATTCATCTGCCCCAACTCCCGTAACCAATGACGAATTTGGCAGAACGATTGCCTCCGTGTATCGTCGCCCCCATTGGTTTTCTGTACCTTCCCTTCTGATTAGAGCGGCGCTCGGTGAAATGAGTATCATCGTGCTGCAAGGCCAAAGGGTGGTCCCCAAAAAGCTGCTGGATCACGGCTTCACATTCCTATTTCCAGATTTGAAGCAAGCTCTTGAGGACCTGTATGCCAAGGAACAGTCGGACTAACCCTTCGCGAATAGGAGAATACCGCAGGAAGTCTTATCAGGCTGCGTAATAAGTATAAGCCACGCCAGCAAGTTCAAAGGTGTCTCCGTCATCGAGCGGATACTCCTTATACGGGACCATCGGGTCGCCGTTTAACCGGGTACCGTTCGTAGAAGCTAAGTCCTTCAAAACATGCTTATGTCCGCTTCCATTTAGGCTCAGTTCGACGTGTGACCTGGATACCCCCTCCGTATCCTCTACATACTGGGCTATTTCCTGAGAGCGGCCGATAATAAAGCTGCCTGAACTGACCGGGATATTCTCTGCCGGGTCTGACTTGCCCGCCACCCTTCTCAAGTAGGCACCCGGGCGTACCGAAGACGGAATATCGACGCGTTTATCCTGAAGCAGTGTGGTTGCCGGACTTAGTGGAGAATCGGGCACATCATGAACCTCCTCGAACGTGTTATACCTGTTCGCCTCCTCGACGTCGAGCCGCCGATATTCAGGCTGAGGTGCTTTTTCCTGTACCGACCATCTCCATGGCTCTTGGCCCTCATCCTCCCGCTCTGACGAAAAACGAAACCTCCTGCGCAGAGGACCGGCCGGCTCCGAAGCTTCTTCATCTGGGATATCCTCCGGATCCAGGTCTTGTCCTCTTCTGAACCATCCCGTCAGGCTCCATCCCTGCCACGCAATTAATGCAAGGGCGGCCATGCCTGCCGTTATCAAGGCACAGATCAACAGTCGGATGGTGCTCGGAGCTTCAAGGTACACGTATTTCCAGATTACCGCAGCACCCAATAAACAACCCAAAGCTATGTACAAACGGTATTTGTAAAGTGCTGTTTCTGGCTCATAGCCATCTTCTTCTTCATCCTCGCTAACGTCGTCAGGCTCCTCTCGTTTGTTGGCAGTTGTGAATGCCGTATATGAGCCTGGCTCCCGGATTGGCAAAATATTGGCTGCGGAAGAAGGCTTATCCAAGTCCTTTTCCTGAATGGAGCTGTTGTCCTGCCTCGCTCTCAATACCTGCGGCTTCCGGTCGGCATTTACATCCTCGCCGGATTCCGTTGCACCATGGCTGTGCACGTTCCCTTTTGTCCTGGTACCGGTTTCGGGATGGATATATTGAAGCAGCACCTCTTTCAGCTTGCCGGGATTAAACAGTTCCCCATCGCAGACTTGGAGTATCCGCTGTACACCATCACCTTCCAATTCAGAGACGCAGCTTATCATTCGAATGATAAGCTGCTTCAATTGTGCACCTGCAGTACCTTCATACAAGTTTCTCCGCACTGGCACATATGTCAGGCTGACACTGCGGGATCGTTCGCTTTCCGAAATAAACATATACTCTTCATGCAAAATGAAACGATTTATATCGAGCATATATTGTCCGCAATTATGCAGTGTATCTGCAATTCGGTAGATTACTTCGTAAAACAAACTCATTGAAATATTGCCGTTCTTCCATAAATGAGACAGCATCCGTTGTCCGGTAATGTCATACTGCAATTCGATCCGGAAATCCACTTCTTTAACCATAACGCCTAACAATCCCTGAATCCGGTTTGACGTAACCATACCGCTCTGGACCGGATTGAGATCGGTCACCCTAAAGTCAGGCTCCTGTTTGACAATCATAAATGTACCGCCGTTCAGCGCAAAATCTCTCTGTAGCCCAAACAATCCTCTTCCCCCCTCTTTATAAATGCAAGTCTCTCGAAATCTAATCTGTCAAATTATTTTATTGCGCTGCCCGGAAAGTAACCGGCCAAAGCCGCCTCTTTCTCGCTTGTGAACTTTTCTACGATTTCTCCTTGATAGTTGTCAGAGGCACGGTAATAGACTTTGATGCCATTTTCCAAATAACCGAATATCTCCGTACTTTTAATCAGCCTGCTGCCGCCGAGCGCGTAGCTGTTATAACGATTCAGTCCAACCGGCACACCTTGAATAAAGGAAATTACCCCAACATCGTTAATGGTGTTATTCCATTCTTCCTGATCCACGTGCGGAAGCGTAAACGTATAGGTAATGCCTAGATTACGTACATACTCATTGTAGGAATTTGTATAATATGCCAGATTATCCTGCAAAACTGATATAATCGTAGTTCTGCGAACCTGTTCAAAAAGCTCCTGATCTTCAAGCAAAGCTATTCGATGGCTGGTAAGAAGCGAGACGTCCGCTCTTGTGCCCTCAAACCATATTTGGGCTGCTGCGTCATAGACATACACATAGTCATCCAGCGTAAAAGAGAGGCTGTTCCCCTGATCATCCACATAAGCAAACGGCTTTCGGGCTTTCCATACTTGCTTATTGACGTTTTCTCCTCTTTCATTCCTGAAAGTTTCGTTGGTGTACACCCAAAGACCGTCGTAATCAACCACCGCAATCAGGGGAATGTACGTTTTGAGCATCCCCTGAGCGGTTTCATCGTCGCGGATTCCAACATTGTTAAACAGCGTCTCGTAAAAAGCCTCAACGGCCAGCTCTTTATTGGCACGTATCCTTTTCACAAAATCATAACTGCTCTCCATATCCTGACTCTCGTTCAACTGAAGCGCAAAAGCAGCATCCTGTACAGCCGTCCGCACAGCCCCGTCATACAGAACCATTTTTTCCAGCGTTCTTTCCTGTTCCAGCACCCGCAGATTATTTTCAAAGAAAAGCGGAAATACAATCATCACAAACACAAGAGACCAGCTAATAATCTTCATTCAGTATCATCCCTCCGTAAGGGATATAGACCCGCGTTGAGTCTCCAGTTTGATCATTGGTCAGGAAGTTATGCAGCAGGGAAGCCTTTGTAGTATTCGTATTTCTCACCGTTACAGAGAAAAAATCCCCCTCCCGCATGTAATACCGCCGACTTTCCGCTAAATCAGAGCTGCTCCCCCCTGGGAATAGAGATGCCAAAATACTTTTCGTGTACCGGGCATCATAATAAACATCTGTTTTTCCGGTAAAGGTAGTGGCGTCCAGCGGGTCCAAATAGACCGGATTGTACTGCTTTGCCCTATGCTCCATCTGAATATCATATAGATTAGAGGTACCAAGCTCCCTCGTAAAATCGTTATACATTGCCGGTGTAATGTACCCTTTGTTGCGGACAGAATCCACAAAATTGGAAGTTGCTTGGTAAGCAAGGTTGTACGCGATTTGATCTTGCTGCTGATACGCCGCTTGCATAGGATAGAAATAGAGCAGCAGACAAGCAAGTATAATGGCAAATGGATAAAGCACGTACCTGGCCATTTCCAATCTCCGTCCCTCATTGTTTTCTAAATATCACTCGTTGCAGTACGCCATCACCATTCCTTTGATACGCTGTGCTGTATACAGCCTGAGGAGCAATCATGGAAACGTCTGTCTCTTCTATAATGACGTCTTTGGAAAAAAGATAGCCATCCACCTGGATATCCGCCCCAAGCTCCGCGATTTGGAATATGGACTGCATAACAGCCGAGCCGCTGATCCTTTCTTCCTCTTCAATCACAGGCATTACGACCAAATTTCGGTCACGACTATCCATTACAGCATTTACCTCGCCAAGGGCCTGATGATTTTCGCGAAACAATCCGATCCCGGAAACGGCCGCACTGATGAAGAGCAGGAAGCCGGCCGCAGTGAACAGCATTTTAGCTGTAATATTCATATCTGTTTATTCACCCATTAGCTTTGCGTAAACTCAATACCTGTCACCACATTGTTCTCGTCACGCATGACTAAGCCTTTAAATTGACCTGACGGGTTGACGTACTCATTGGATGTTACATCCGTAGTCCCCCCAATGCTGCCTTTGGTGTAGGTGGTTCCGCTCCTGTTCTTGTTCGTCGACACCTTGATCGTAAAATTTTCTTTATTGCCGAATTTACGAATAGTGTTGACCACCTGGCTGCCGGTCAAAATGGTATTGTCATAACCCGCATACGCCTGCCCCGACAGCTCGGTCTGAATACCGGAAAATTCAGTCTGCGCTTGTTTGGCTCCCTCCTGGGCCGTGCCGAACAGAGTTACACTCAACGTGATGAGGGCGATGGCCAGAAAGAGACCTGCCGCTCCGACTAATGCTTTTGCTGCTGTGCCCATATTTCATACTCTCCTTTGGTAACTATAGAATTTAAAAAAATCGAATCACTGCACATTCTGTATTTGCTCAAACGATGCCCCAGCTTGTGTCATACTGAGATAGAGCATTGGGAGTACCAGATAAAGAAAGATTAAGTACATGGATGGTGCCAATCCGAAGATTCTGCCCCAGAATGCCTTCCGCTCAATCAGCCGATTGAAGTGCTCTTTGCGTTTTTCGGCGTAATACTCCTTCGTCAGCTCCAAATCATCAAAGGCCTGAAGCAGCGGGATTTTCTCAACCGCTAACCTCAGCTTCTCAACAATCCTGACAAATGGTTCAAAGGCCACATCTTCACCCAGTATTTCAAGAGCTTCTTCCTGACCGCTGCTGAAGTTATTCAGACAGTTTTTTATCGGGTCTTTGAAAATAACGCTGTATCTCTCCATCCACTCAAGCACCGTTTCCACATCCATTCTTTCAAACTGAGCCAGGATGGAAATCATCGTATGGAACTGATCCACCTCGTCCTGCATCTCCATATACCGGATCTTTTTCTGGAAATACAGCAGCCAGAGAGGTGTAAAATAAGCTACACAGGTCAGCAGCATACACAGCAGCAGCTCCCACCACTTGAAGTACTCATTCTGAATCTCCACGTATTTTTGATAGATTCGGTTTGCCGTATAAATGGTTGTTGAATCATTGCTGCTGGTCTGTGTTAACGTGCTTACCAACGTAATCAGCGAGGAAGGGGTGACCTCTGCCGCATCTTCCATGGCTGCGAGAACGGAGCGGTCAAAATCGGTATTCTTTTGCGCTGCCGCCAACTCATCAGGGCCAAGCTTCCCGAATATTCCCGTACCCCGTAAAGGATCATGGAGCACATGATGGATGGACAGAGAATGCATATAGAAAAACATCGAGACCGTTCCTATCAAAATGATTCCGCTTAGAAGCAGTCGCTGCACATACAGCCACTCTACCGTGAGATAGGAGTTGGCTTCCTTGATGAGTACCGTTAGCTGAAAGTGGGCTTTTCTATGCGGTGCGGGTACAAAGCGGTCCACCACCCAGCGCAGCAGAGTGATTTTGGTATACAGCAGCTTCTCCCACAAAACGCGCTCCGTCTTCGCCACATACCTGGCCTCGTCATTCGCCAGCAGCTTTTTGATCAACGCATAACACAGCAGTACGACGAGAAAGAAGAAGACTTTGACGAAAAAACCGAGCTTACTCGAATAAAAATCGCTCATAACGGGAAAATAGGTTTTCGCCCATAGCTCTATCGGTTTTATAAACACCACGGAAAGTACGACAATCGTCGATAAGCCCTTGAGTAAATAGTTCAGGCGCTCTCTTCGCAAAATTTCGTAATTGACGTCCTGGATCAGCTTGGTAATCGCACTGAGATACATAGATGAATTTCTGACAATCCGATCCCCGAATTCAGATACGAGAAAGGAAAATCCGGTGAACATCTTATAATACTTGTTCGGTGCCACTTCATAATAAGTGTCCAACGCCTTATGCTGATCATCGGCGGTCAAGATTTCATAGATTCGCTCGCCATGCCGCGCGGCTTCATGAGGCGCAGTAAGGCTGGCTTCATAAATAGCCTCCTCCACATTCTTGGTACGCTGAAATTGATGTCTTGTATCCTCGTACAGTGTGATAGACCGCTTCAACAGCCGATCCTCGACACGGTTCACAAAGGTGGTGATCATCACCCCGTTCAAGACCACAGCACCGAAGAGAATGAAAAAGACCGTGAGCAAGTCCCGGCTAATCAGGCAGAACAGCAGAACCAGAATGGTTGTCGAGCTTAATGAAATAAAAGCAATGTTCATGGTCTGCCGGCGTATCGCATACTCGTCGAAGGAATCCAGAACCTCCAGCCGCTTGCGGATTTTCCAGATGTACTTCCGCAGCAAGGGAAGTCGCTGAAACTGAACGTATGACCTCTGATAAAGCAGGTTCAGGCGATGACGATTGGCCCTCTTCCCAAATAGCTTTTCAAAAACATCGCTTTTCTTTCTGCCTTCCGCGTTTCTCACGAAGGCAATGAAAACAAAAGCGATAATAAACAGAATGAACATTCCGAAGGAGAAACCTGTGATCAGCCAACTGTTCATGCTGGCACCTTCCAATAGACTGCAAGCAACTCCTCAAACTCCGTCCGGTCCTTAGCATTCATATGGCGCATCATTTCCGTCTGCTGGCGCTCGGATATCGGATGCTTGGCGATATACCCCCCGTCCTGGAAGACCACAATATCCCTGCCCTCAAAGGTTTTACGATCCGTCATGCGCCTGTAAAACTCAATGGCTGCCTGCTCTGGTTCTTGCGGATATGTATCCTGCTCCATCATGGGTACACATTCCGTTATCCGTTCAATGTACCTACGTCCTTCCGCATCCTTGAACAAATGGATATCAAAATCCAATACACTGACAACCTGCTGTTCGGCAATGGATTCGTTACGGAAAAGTCCCGTCTGCAGTGTGGAATTACGCAGAGAAAATACGAGATCCCGGAACGTCTTCGCATGGTGCGACAAAATAGTGAATAAGCTGGCAACTGTACCCGCCTGCAAAAACCAGGCCACCTGTTCTGCTGTCGCGGCCTCGCCGATAATGTTGACCGCTCCATCCGTCTTTTTTTGAATATCCATCCCTTTTTGGCCTGTGATATCCGCGGTTTCCCGGATAGACACAATGTTCCGCTGCGGAAACAGATTCCGCAAATGCAGCTCAAAGGCCATTTCCTGCACCCGAATCGTCAAGTAACCGGCGATATAACGTGCCATAGCCATCATTAAGGTTGATTTACCGGTTCCCTGGTCCCCTGTCACGGTAGTTACTCTTGCCCCCTTCATAAGAAAGGGAATCAACCGAATGGGCAATTCGGTATTATCAAACGCATATCCCCGATCCTTCGGATTCAGGAAGTTTTCCAGATCCGTGTACGTGAGGTTGAACTTCCGGTTGAAAAACACCCATGATTCCGCAAATGGGGGACGCATGACAACAATCCGTGAATGATCCTTCATATCGTTGACGATAAAACCATTCTGCTCAGTTAGCTGGCCCGGATTGTTCCATTTGTAGATAGATTGACAGATTCGCTTCAGCTCCAGCTCGCTGCCAAAGGACAAGAAGGACAAATGTATGGTTTTACCTCGATACATAATCCATACTGAATGGGTATTATCCTGCTTGGAATGGGTTCTCATGGCCTGCAGCATCTGTTCTTCATCCTCAATGTCCCGCATGGCGGCAGGAATACCGGATACACCGCCGGACACACCGTCAATTTCCATGTATCGGATTTCATCTATGACCCCAAACCCTTTAAATCCCTGGTAAATCCGCTGCACGATGACTTGCATCTTATCCTCAAAGGACACTGGACCCCTGGCTTTCTCCCTGTAAATCTTGTTAATCTCATCCTCCGTGATGATGTAGGATTCCGTCTGCCCGCCCTCGATGACGGCTTTGAGTTCATCCATACGATACTCCTCGATCATCCTTGGCAGCGCCTTATAGTTGTGCTTTTTCTTATACAATTGCATTAAAATATCGAATTTATCCCGGGCTGTGAGCTTGTCCGCTTCCTCAAAGGGAAGAACATAGTTTATATTTCGCTCATCCAGACCGTAATCCCGAAGCAGCAAATCATAAATCAAATCCTTGACGTACATTTTGTCGTACAAATCACCGCTGTTGCAGCCCTTCAGCGCGGCTTTAAGCTCGGTGCGCATGTGCTTCTGGCGGTTGAAATCCTCAAGATCCAGGGCGAGATCGTACAGATTCGCGCCTGTCATTTCATTGAATTTGTCTTTAATGTACCGGCTAATCTGCTTCATGCTATACCGCTCCAGATCCTCCACATTTTTCTTTTCTCGCGATACAGAGAGAGGATTCCTTAGCTTATAAATCAGGTAAGACAGAAGAACGATCAAAAGAATTCCTATGCCGATGCCATTCCACACTACAAGCATCAGGATACTCCCCTCTCAATATGCTTGATCTCTGTGTTAACCCCAATTTGTGCCAGGATCTCCTTGGCAGTCTTCCTGACCTCCTGAAAGAAAGGGTAACTCCCATGGCGTCGGCCGGCATTGCGGGAGCGCCGGAACCACCCAAGCACATCCCTATCATTGAATGCATCCCGGTACTCGGAGCAGTATGGAAGAGCAAAGACCGGGTCCTTGATTCCAAATTTCCGCCTAATATTCGTCATGTTGTACTTGGAGTGGGGATCATATTGTCCAAGTAAAATCATTCTGTTTGTTTCCTGCAATCCGGATGGCCACTGCTCTTTACTGATGTAGCGTTCCAGTGACATGATATCCTGGCTGAGATTTACTACGACCAGGTCCGAGCTTTTTAAAAGCTGATTCGACACAGCGTTGGTGCTGCCGCCTTCAATATCCAAAATAATGGCTTGATAATACCGTTTAGCTTCTTCAAATATGGCTGCAATAACATGCTCAATACCTTCATAGGCAGATTCATAAGACTTGCTTGTTCCGGTCAAAAGATCCAGCCGACCTGGCTCAAGCGACAAGGTATGATTGCTGATACTCGCCGCTTCCAGCCGTTTCGTTTTAAACAGCCGCTCCAGTGCGTCCATACCGGATGCGGTTGAGGCAGCGAAATTTCTCAACTGCAGCTCTTTGGATTTAAGAAAAGCGCCCTCCAGACTCGAATCCCCGAATTGAGTCCGTGCGATCAGCGTCCGGATATCATAATCCAGCCCTATCATAGCTCCTACCGCGGCGCTGTTCGAAGTGTTTCCCCGCCCATGCTCCGGACTCCAGAATGAAATAATCGACATGTTTACCTGCCCCTTTCTGCCGCTTTTAAAGCTAGTCTCAACGAACTTCTTTCCAGATCGGTTATAGCCGCGAGTACGCTGAGCAGTATCTTTTTCGTGCTTCTCGATAACCCTCTTAGCTTCAATCTGCTCTCATACTGCATACGCACCCACGCTATGTAATCCATCTCATCGTAGTACAATTCCAAATCCTGCTCGTCAGGAAATACTACGTTCAGTTGCTCCATGGAGGCTTCCATAAAAGCCTCGCTAACCGGAGGATCTGCAGCAGGATAGCGAATACGGACCATTTGCAAGCCGTCCTTCTGTTGGTCCTGAAGCAGTTTTTGCAGTAGCTCTGCATTACGCTGGATCGTGTACCGTTCGCCGTTGGTGACAAGCGCATACCGGCTAATGCTTCCCCACGAAGCTAGAAGTGAAGCTTCTAGTGCCTCCGTATGATCCACATCAATGAACACATAATCATAGCTTGTGTAATGCTCGTTGTTTCTGTGGAAATAGCTTTCCAGCGACTCATGAATTGAAATCCCTTCTTTGAAGCTGTGTTCAAAGCCTGTCGCTACATCAAAACCATCAAACTCTATGACTTTGTTGCTTTGCACCTCTCCTGCAGATATTTCTGGGATCGCGAACTGATATTTTTGCAGCACCGTGGCATCGATAACCAGCACCTTTTCTCCAGCCGAAGCCAGCACCTTGCCGAGCCAGAGAAGCAACCCACCCTTATCACAAGCACCTATAAACATAATGTTTTGCACACCTGCACCTCCTCACGGTTGAACACTGCTCTTGGGCGTCTGGCCATAAATGACTTCATCACCCGCTGCGGCTGCTTCCTCGGCTTCCTCTACAGGCTTCGGACTTTCAGCTTCCCCATTTGCTGACAGGCCGACGGTGGGACTGGATGATTGTTGACCTTCTTCATAAGCGTTCGGATCTGTTGCCAGCGCATCTTTGACAGGAGGCAACTGTGAGGAGTACCCTGTGCCGTCACTCTCTGCTGCTCTACTTGAGACCGGAGGGCCCTCGCTGGAGCTCCCTGTACCCGAGCTTCGATCTTCCTCGGACATAGCCGCCAGGTTCATTTCAAGAACGGATCTTTTTCTCGATTCGAGCTGCTCTGTCGCTACTTTCACAATGTTCGGGTCGGACTGAATCAGCTTCTTCACCTCATCCTTAGGAGGGTAGGTTACGATAGCCTTATCCTGCATATAGGGATCGACATAACTCAGCGCATATATCGTTGCCTCGTTGATATAGGCATCCACTACAGCACTGGACATCATCAGGATCTCCTGCTCATCCATCTCATAGGAGATCAGATTATTGGACAGATCCTTTACCTTCTTCTTGGACAGCACGATATAGTCTTCACCGGTCGGGAATTTGATCCGGACATCGACAAATTGATCAGGGCCCAGAGTGGCAGGCAATTGGATGAGCTTGAACTCCTGATTTCTCAAATCATCCGGGGTGACACCATTCTCAAACAGCATAGATTTTGTAATTGCAGTGTTTTTGGGAAGAGCAATCTTGGTGTATTTGCCGACAACGTCCTCCTTATTCAAAATATTTTCAGGCACAGATGCGGCAGGGATATTTACAAGCGCGATATCTGTTTCCGCCAAGGCGTCCCCGGCCTTGTGATCATTAATAACGACAGGAATCTGCCTCATTTCCTGCTGTAAAACCTTCTTCGTATCCGCAAGCTCCTGCTCCAGCTCCGCTGTTTCCTGCGAATAATCCGTCTCAAAATTTCTAAACAGAAGCACTCCGATGGTCAGGCATATGATCAGCATGACAACGGCACCCACTGCACAAGCCAAAATCAATTGCCTGTGCCGCACACGTAATCTGGACATATCTTCTCTCCTTTGCCGGAACGGAAACAAAAAAACACCGACCATTCTCCCAAGGAGATGATCGGTGCTTCCGATAGGTTCCGCTATTCAAATTATTTCCATTATAAAAATAAACGCTCATGCCGTCAACCCCCCAAACCAGCCCGCTTGAGGTGATCATCGGTCCATTGACTAACGGGACTTTCCCAAATGAATGACGTATTCTGCTTTAAGGGCGGCTTTGAACCATTTCAGCGAGCGGATTCTTTTCGTCGATTGTACGGCGAGCCCACGCTTGATCACATAAGGCAGTGGTGAAATGCCTCTTTTGACTGGCTCCATTTCATCCGAAAACAAGCGCACGGGCACTTCAGGAGGCGGAGTCCCTTTGCAGCAGTAGTACAAGGTTGCGGCAAGACTGTAAATATCGGATGCAGGTCCCTGCCTGGAACGGTTGGCGTAAAACTCCGGCGGCGAATATCCTGCCGAGACCGCAATCTGGTTCTCCCTGCCTTTATAATGAATGGCCGAGCCGAAACCGATCAGCTTGACGCTGCCGCTGTCATGAATCAAAATGTGGGCTGGTTTGATATCGCGGTGAATAATGCCCTGCCGATGGATATACTCAAGTGTTTCAATCAGCGGCTCAAGCGTTCGGAGCAGGAAGGCTGTATCCGCCCCCTGCCCCTGCTGTCTGACCACCTCGTCAAGCGAGCTGCCCGCACAGTATTCCATGACAAAATAGCAGGTGCCGTTTTCTTCAAAATGATCAATATACTGCACAACTCCGGAATGCTTCAGTTCCTTGATCAACTGTGCTTCGCGTAAAAATTGATGCATCAGTTCAACATATTTCGATTTCAAGGCATCGTCCTGGCAGATCACTGTCTTTTTGTCCTGCCACCTGCGGACAAGCGCCGCCGGAAAAAACTCCTTCACGACCACTTTCTCCCCGGTCTCCAGCAGTCTGGCCCCATAAACGATCGCTGTATCGCTGCAGGATAACACGGACCGCACCTGATAAGTGTTCCGAAGCTTTGTATTGCGGGCAAGCTGTTCCCCGCTGGCTATGCTGCTCATTATGCTCCCTCCTGCCTGTATTTTTCCCGTTTATGAAAATTGTTATTTTTTTGTTATATGACATTTTTCTACAATTACATAGAATTTACAACACAAAAAAATAGGGATGATCGCAGTTATTCAACATAACCTGCAGTCACCCCTATTGTCAACGAAAGTACGGACAGGTTCAACCCGCTTTCGTACCTGTTCGCATATTTCGCAAGTGCGCATGTTTATTTTCGCATTAATCTCGATGACGTTGCATTCCTGCTATGGTTCTTCAATCCTAAGAAATTGGCAGCACTCTTTCACTTCCTTATAATTATATACAACTACCTGAATATTATATTTATAAACGAAATCAATAAATTTAGAATGACATTATATTTATATCAAGACAGTTTCTCAACAAATGGAGGAATGCGATCTATGAGTCATAATTTATTTCAACCGGGAGCAAGAGAACAATTAAAGTGGTTAAATGAGCCTCAGTACTGGACGTTTACCGCAGAAGACGAGCTAATCATCGACGCCCCTCCCAAGGCTGATTTTTTCAAGGATCCTGGGGGCACACACGTGGCCCATTCCGCCCCCTTTCTTCACACGGATGTGGCTTCGACATTCCAGCTTACAACGCAGCTTCAGGTAGACATGCGTCATTTGTATGATTCCGGCTGCTTAATGATGATGGCGGATGAAAACAATTGGGCTAAACTATGCTTTGAATTCAATGGCGAGTTTGCTACGATCGTATCTGTTGTCACTCAGAATGGCTCCTCGGATGATTGCAATTCGGAGCGCGTCCTGGTGGATCACCCTTATTTAAGAATGACGAAGACTGAGAAAATTGTTTCTTTTCACTACTCTCCCGATGGTGAGGCCTGGAAGTTGATCCGCTATTTTGGAATGGAATCCTCGGCCCGGTTTAAAGCGGGAATAGTGGCACAATCACCGATGGGAGCAGGCTGCCGAGTCCAGTTTACATCTTTGCTTCTATCATTACCTGAAGAGGAAAGCAGGTTTTAACACCTGCATTTTACATTCATCCGACAAATTTTACGCACACCCCCTTCTCCTTTAACATTAAGGAAATATAATTTTTACAATCGGAGAGCCGTTGGTGGTGTGTTAAGCCCCCGGACTCATCATTATTTGTTTAAAGGAGAAGATTCGCTTGAAAACGAAAAAATTGCTGTATGCCATGGCAGCAGCCTCCATCACTGTAAGTGCCGCTTCCGCCGTACCTGCCGCACATGCCGCCGAACAGAAGTCCGAGGGAACAGCCGTCCGTGCGATGGTCACTGACATGCAGGGAACCTTGAAGTGGAATACAGAGGATAAAAGCGCGAATGTCAGCCTCGGCAATACAACCGCTGTTTTGCAGGCAGGGTCTGCGAAGGCTGTTCTGCAGGGCGCAAAGGTTACGCTGGATCAGGCACCCTATATTAAAGAAGGAAAATTATACATATCCGCCGCTGCTGCCAAGCAGTTGCGCAGCGGCGTGATCGCCGCCCAAAACCGGACTGGCTACGAGCTCGCCGGCTCGTTCCAAATGCCGAGCGGCAAAGCGGAGATCGCAGCTTCTACTCCGGACGGCAGCCGCCTACTCGTAACCGAGGCGGACGAGGGCAGTGTCAGCGTGTTGGATATCACCTACACGGACCGGGTAAGTGAGCTAAAGAAGATCAGCTTCCACAGCCTCTCCGACAAGGCGGAGGTTACTAGCGTTGCAGTTATGCCTGATGGCAAGCATGCTATTGCCGTCATCCGCGCTGGCGACAACTTCAATGATCCGAATCCTGGCATGGCTGCCGTCATCGATTTGAGTACCTACGAGATCGTCAAGGTATACGAGATCGGTATCGGCCCGGACTCCATCGCCATCTCCCGTGACGGCAGCTATGCCGTGATCGCTATTGAGGATGAAGAGCTGGACCCGGAGACAGAGGAATTTGATTATGCGGCCAATACACGTCCGGGCAGCATCGCTGTGCTTCATTTCCAGGGGGGCGACGTACTCGCGGGTGAGCTGGTCCAGGTGCCTGTCGATTTGAGCGGTATTAAAGGCGCTGTGTATCCGCATGAGCCACAGCCGGAATATGTCTCCATCAGCCCGGATAGCACGACTGCCGCAGTAACGATGCAGGAGAATAATACCATTGCGATTGTTGATCTGCCGACGCAAAAGCTTGTGCGTGTGTTCGCCCTCGGCACGACCACTCATGCTGCAGATGCGAAGGATGACGACCGGGTATCGTTGACGGACGAAATTACAGCCCGCTATGAGCCGGACGGCATCGCCTTCACCTCCGATGGCCAATATTTGCTGACAGCCAATGAGGGCGACCTTAGCGAGGATGAATTTACAGACGGCGTAAAGGCTGGCGGACGCAACATCGCCGTGTGGAGCCTTGAGGGAGAGAAAATTTACGATAGCGCCGATTTGATTGATAAAGCTGCGGCCCAGGTTGGATTGTATCCGGATGGACGAAGCGAGAAGAAGGGCAGCGAGGTGGAAAACCTGACCATCGCCCAGGTCAATGGACGTGATATTGCGGCCGTTGCCTCCGAACGTGCAGATGCTATTCTGTTCTTCGATCTGTCTGATCCCAAATCCCCGGCCCTGCTTGGACTGATCCCAACGGCCGGTGAATCACCAGAGGGGATTCACCACGTGAGCACAAGAGATATGTTCATCAGTGCCGATGAAGGTACAGGCACAATCAGCTTCTACAAGCGCTAATCTTAACAGACCGCGATTATGGAACAAAAGGCAGCCAGTCGGAATGTCCCAACTCCGCTTGGTTGCCTTTGTTTTTTAACAGGTTATCTTCTTCTCCCTATCACTCTTCTCGTCTAATCTTAATCCCGATCGTATCCCTCAACCCATAGAAATCGCCGGTAATGTGAATGGTTCCCGCAGGCGCACCAAGTAAGACCGTAAGCACACCCTCACCACTGATCACCGCGGTATTCGGGTTAGAGCTTGTAAATTCCACATCTCCATCCGTCAAATCCAGTGCCCGTTCCTCTCCGCCTTCCAAGATGACAGACGCCTCAATTTGCAGCGTTTCCCCTGCGTATACCGCATCTGTCACCGAACTCAGCTTCAATCCCTGCTGCAGCTCATAACGGATGGTCGGTTCACCGCTAGTGTACAACCAGTAGCTTCCGGGCCCCGGCGCAGGGGCCGCATCCACAATCTGATCGGGGACGGTGTAGCTCCAGATCGGTTCTCCGGTCTGTGGATTCAGCTTCATCAAATTCTGTTGGCCGTTTCTTCCGAGGATCAGCACATCTCCGTCCTCCAGCAGCCGGGCACGGCTCACCTGATACGGAAAATCGCGGCTTGCGACCTCCGTGCCGCTGGCGTTCACAGTAAATATTTTGCCTTCCGCGAAAATATAAGCTCCTCCATCGGCCAGCCCGGCTGCCGCATCCACAATTCTCGAATAACCATGCTCTTCCGTTCCCGGATAATCGACACTCCATTTTTTACCACAAGAACCAATCCTCGCAACTGTATAGGAGGTATACCATGGATCCTGAACCGTCACGACGAGCCCCCTGTCTGGCGTTTCCGAAATGTTACTCACCACGCCTAAACCAAGAGAAGTATCACGATAGGAGCCATCACTACCGAGAAGGGTGACTTCCACAGACGATCTGTTCGTGCCATCACTGCCGTAGAGAGCAAAGCCGCCGGATTGCAACTGCACAATCCCATGAACGCTGTACCAGCCTACAGGGGCGCTCCATAACACATTTCCTTCACCGTCCAGTTTATAGAACACGTAAGCCATCCGATCGCTCGGAATATGAAAGTCCCTAATTGCCACTGTATATGTACCATCGTTGTTCTCATATAGAGCAGCGGAGTATGGACCAAAGTAGGAATTGAGCGGAGTAAACCATTCTGTCTGCCCATCCGCATTTTGCTTAGTAACCTTCCAGAACACCTCGTCTGTATCCTCTGATCTACCTACATTCTGCAGAAACAATTGTCCGCCGTCACTTGTCTTCAGTCCATATGCCTGCTGACCATTGAATACGGTGGATTCATAGTGCTTCAGCGTATCCGCCGTTGGAGCCCACCGGTGATCCGCAGTGGCTTGGGCCTGCGCCTCATGCTGGAGTACACCAAAAAAGAGAAACACCGCAAATATGAAAGCTTTGAACAGATACCTCATCCATCCGCCCAACAACATCGCTTTTCCATCTCCTTTTTGTAAATGTTTACATACATTTCCTGGCATGATTATGCTGGATCATCCCGCCTCAAGTCAATGATTTAGTTTCGACAGTATTCTTATGCTTGTGTTCAAGCAAAAAAAAGAGGCTTCTCATAAGGAGAGACCACCCCGTCCTCTGGTTTAAAAAAAGTCGAGCACAGGAAAAAGTGAACCCCTGTTCTCGACCTTTTGTTACATTCTCAATCCCCTATTTGCCCACTTTTGTTCAACTGCACGTGAGCGCGAAACATTTCCATTATAGACGGCAGATGCTCCTTTTCAGGCCAAGCGTCCGGATTCCACAGCTTCGACTGCTTGAACGCGCGCGGACAATGTATGAAGCATTCCTCCACCTCAACCACTACGCACATGTCCATCGTTTTGCCATCCCACTGCATCTGCTCCAGCAGCTCCGGACTGCGAGTAACCCAGGCTTTTCCATTGATGCGAAGCACTTCATCCAGACCAGGGATGAGAAAAATCAAGCCGACCTGCGGATTGGCAATAATATTCAGCAGCGAGTCTATCCGCTTGTTCCCCGGACGTTCGGGGAACACCAGCCTGCGCTCATCCAGCACCTTGACGAAGCCCGGCGTATCGCCGCGCGGGGACGCATCACACCGTCCTTCGGCGTCGCTCGTTGCGAGGAAAAAGAGCGGCGACTGCTGCAGATATCCCCGGATATGCTCCTCTATGACAGATACAACCTTATGCTGCACGAGATCACTCGGAGTCCCGACAAGCCCCCTGAGCTCATCTGGGGATGTGATGGCCTGCTGCATCCATGATGGTGAATTCATATTTCATCCTCCCGTCTTCAGGTCAGAGGCTAATTTCCGCATCCTTATGCTTTTCCGCGATACGGCTTGACACAATTAATCCTCCTTCAACCTGAATGCGCACCAGCTTTTGAATAGGAATGACCGAATAATTCATTTCCAGCTCCAGTCTATCACATAAACGCTTCAATAACTCCAAGCCATGGTCTCTGGCCGCTTCCAGACGCTGCACGGCTGCACTCTCTGTTGCGCTAACAGAAAGACGGTCCAGCTCATATTCACAGGTGCGGATACTCAGTCCCAGCGACAGCCCGTGGTAAAAAGAAGCGATCTGCAGGTTGTCGAACACATGCGATACCTTCGCCGGGTGCTTGAAAGACGGGTCGCTTTCCGCCCACTTCAGTTTGGCAGCCCCGCCGGATTCGCCGTAGCGGAGTATCTGGTCCACCAGCTTGACAAACGGGTTGTCCGGGTGAATGCAGGACCGGATGCCTACAAGAATACTTTCCAGGTCGGCGTGCTGTTTCCGGCTCTGCTCGACATTTTTCTGCACAGCTTCCAGTCTCGTCATCCCGCTGTCGCTTAAATCCTCAATTCTCGGATCAAAGAAATACGGAAGCTCCGTAAGAAAGGTGACGCACTCCCCCGTCTCGGTCAATGCATAATCCGCGCTACTGGTGCCACAGTCATACACGGATGGATCTCCACCATACTGCTCCAGATAGTCGTACTCTTGACCCGCGCTGATGCAGCCGTAAATGGCTGGCGCAAATTCGGTAACCGATGGCACCTCAGGCTCCCCGAGGCTGATCGAGACCTCTTGCCTGCGCGCCGATTCGTACAAGTTCTCGTACAGCTCCGGCATGTCTTCGGAGATATACCAATACGCGCCGCCGAACCCCGCATTGTGCAGGGAATACATGAATTTCGGCTTTTTGTCCTTAATCAGCTTCATCAGGGCTTCCGTCTCGGGCAGCGGACTGTTGAAATGCAACGATTTGTGATCGACCGGAAAGGTCCATTCGACCTGCTCTTTCCCCACCGGACGGAAATAGTTCCGCATATAATGATATAAATTAAAAGGCCCCTTGAACCAGTTTTCATTCAATCTTGTGCCGTCCGGATCAATACATTTGATAATATACCAGGTATATCCCAGTTCCTCCCGGAGCTCCTTGTCTTCGGCAAGCGCCCTTGAGAAATATTCCATCGTCATTGCGCCGATCGGCTCGTTCGGATGCGGACAGGCGAAGCAGAGGGCGTTCAGCGGACCGTCCCCGATTTGGATGCAAAGCAGGGGATGCCCCTGCCGGGATACGCCCGCTTCAAAAACCGTCACGATATCAGGATACTCCTCCGCCAGCCGGCGGGTGCTTGCATCCATCTCGTCCACCGTCATAAAAGTCCCGTAATCGGGAACGCTGTCAATAATACGATGAAAATCCATGTTTCTTTCTCCCCTTCCGTTTTATTTCTCAATGCGCACATAATTGTACTCGCTAAAACCGGTGTGACCGATGGCCTCGTCGGAAGTAGGGTCACCTTTAATATAGGAATGAACGGGGATGTTGCTTACCCACTCGGATATTGGATAAATCGGCATGTCCTCGGACATAATGCGCTGAACCTCTTCATAATACGGCTTACGTTCTTCTTCTGTCGTTCTCGTGACGCCTTCTGCCAGCGCTTTATCGAGATCAGGGTTGCTGTAGCCCATAAAGTTGCTTGCCCCTTTACTGCCGACCCGCGATCCGACGGCCCCGACATCCGGTCCCTGATAACCGCCCATCATCGTTAATTCAAAATCGCGGCTGTTCACGACCTCTTCCTCCCAGGTGGCGTAATCCATCACATTCAGCTTGACATCGATCCCGACCTGGCTTAACTGGTCTTTAACGACGGTTGCGATATCTGAAAAGGCTCCTCCCTCAAACATCTTGAAGGTGACGGACAAATAATTGCCACTGCCGTCAGGTGTGAGCCCGGCTTCTTCCAGCAACTGCTTGGCACGCTCGGGATCGTATCCCGGCACCTTGTATTCATCGCTGAGTGCCCACTCATACACTGGAGAAATAAACGTTGTTGACGCCTGCCCTTGGCCCTTCATGGCCCGCGTAACCATCTCCTCATTGTTCAACGCATAAGCAATCGCCTGCCGAACCTGAGGCTTATCAAACGGCGCTTTCTCCATATTGAAGGTCAGATAATAACGTGAAGGAAACACCCTGGGATTCACAGTGACGTCCGGGTTATCCATCATGCTCTGCACCTCGGAGCTTGGCGGGTCGGTACCCAGGATATCCAGCTCACCGTTGTAAAAAGCCTGCACCATCGTATTCGGGTCAGTCATGATGGAGAATACAAGTCGGTCGACACTCGGAACCTGGCCGAAATAGTCGTCATTGCGCTCCAGAGTCAGGCTCACGCCTGTTTGATACTCCGCAAATTTGAATGGACCGGTGCCGACAGGCTCAACCGACGTTCCCGCATCCCAGTTGTCTCCGCCATAAATGTGCTCAGGAACGATAAATGTCGCATACCAGGCCAGATACCCGATGAAGGTCGCATCAGGCTTGGACAGCTTGATGACCACCGTACTATCGTCAGGCGTGGTTACTTCCTCCATGCTGCTCAGGTTGCTGACGGCAAAACCCGCCTTCTCGCGGATGGAATCCAATGTGAATTTGACGTCCGCCGAGGTGAACGGCTCGCCGTCATGCCATTTCACATCTCCATGCAGCTTAAACGTGATTTCAGTACCGTCCTCGGATACCGTCCATTCCTTGGCCAGATCCGGAACGATCTCCTGGTTGTTGTTAATCTTGATCAGCCTGCTGAAAATATTTTGCGCGGCGGCGTAAAAGTTGTCGTCCGCTCTGGCGCTCGGGTTAAAGGTCTGCGGATCGCCGCTTGCTCCAACCACAAGTGTACCGCCTCCGCCGGAGCCATCATCGCTGCCCTCTGCTTTCTCGCCGTTGTTCCCTGATCCAGCGCAGCCTGCGAGCAGGGAAACCAGCAGCAGCATCGCCAGCCAAACCATAGTCACTTTCTTCATCATCGATCCACTCCCTCACAGTCAAAGTTGGTGGTCTGTTATGCCGCTCTACGGGTCGCCGCTTATGAACTTACATCAGCGGAAGAATAAGGACATGCTACCTGATGCTCTGGCGACACCGTCCGATAGGTGGGATAATGCAGCCTGCACTCCTCCCGCCGCTGATAGCAGCGGTCGTAAAAGTAACAGCCTGGCCCCGTGTCCACCGGAGTGGGTGGCTCACCGTCAATGCGGATAATCTCCTGTTCGCCCGTAGCATCCAATGGTGCCGAATTGGAGATTAGCGCTTTAGTGTACGGATGCTGCGGACGATGAAGCACCTCGTCGGTCGGGCCGATCTCCACAAACCGTCCCAAATACATAACCGCTATCCTGTCCGATATATACCTTGTCGTTGTAATATCGTGGCTGATGAACACCATAGAGGTGTTCTGACTCCTGCACATATCCGACAGCATATTGATGATGTCGGCGCGGATGGACACGTCCAGCATAGAGATCGGCTCATCCGCCACTAGAAACAACGGGTCCAGCAGCATCGAACGCAAAATCGAAATACGCTGCAGTTGCCCCCCGGATAACTCATGGGGAAACCGGTGCAGATAGTCTCTGGCCGGGAACAGCCCGGCCTGCTCCATCCGCTGCTCGCACAAAACCAGCCGTTCTTCATGACTTCGTCCCACACCGTGAAGCCGCAGCGTGTCTGTCAATATACGGGCGATCGTATGGCGCGGATCAAAGGTATCGAACGGATTCTGAAAAATGATCTGCGCCTTACGACGGAATGCCAGTGGGCTGCGCTTCAGCATATCCCCGGAGGGTTCACCCAGAATGCCGATTTCTCCGCTCGTCGGGCTTTCCAGGTGCACCAGCAGCTTGCCGAGCGTAGATTTGCCGCAGCCGCTCTCCCCGATGACCCCGAGTACCTCACCCTTGCCAAGCGCAAAGCTGACCCCGTCAACCGACTTGATGGTGCCCGTTTTTTTTCCTCTTCCGAACAGAGATAAGGAATGTCCGCGTTGCTTGAAGTGCTTTTTGACATCTGTTACTACAACGATGGACTCGTTATTGTGCGGCATGCGCCTCACCTCCTATTAAGTGGCAGGCAACGCGCCTTGACCCGGAATAAGCGGTGTCCACAGGCTGCGCTTGTCGGCAGATCGGCATGGCATGCTCGCACCGGTCAGCAAACACGCAGCCCTGCAGCGGAGAGCTAAGGTCCGGCAGCGATCCGGGAATACCGCGGATATGGTCCTTAGCACCCTTGAAAGAAGGCAGTGACCGCAGCAGCCCTTGCGTATAAGGATGAAGCGGATGTCGCAGGACATCCTGAACCGGCCCGAATTCGACGAGATGGCCGGCATACATGACCGCAACCTTCTTACAGGCCGCCGCTACCACGGACATATCGTGGGTGATCATTATGCGGGCGAGACGGAGCTCCTGTTCCAGCTCCATCATCTCTCTAAGGATCTGCCCCTGGGTAACCACGTCCAGCGCTGTTGTCGCTTCATCCAGAATAAGCAATCTGGGCCGGTGCATGAGACCGAGGGCTATGGACACCCGCTGCATCATACCGCCTGACAGCTCATGCGGGTACAGGTCGTACACCCTGGCCGGGAGCCTTACGGATTCCAGCAATTTAATGATCCGTTCACGAACCTGCTTTTTACTCAGTCTCGTCTCATGCTCATGCAGTCGGTAGACATCCGCCATTTGCGTCCCGATGCGGTGAACCGGGCTGAGAGAGTTCATCGATTTCTGGAACACGACTGCCAGTTCCTTCCATCGCAAACAGGACAACTCCCGCTCTCCCAGTTCCAGCAGCGGTTGGCCGCCGAACAGAACTTCTCCCTCCACCTTTGCCGTCCGGCCGGGCAGGAGACGCAGCAGTGCCATGGCCAGCGTAGATTTTCCAGAGCCTGATTCCCCTACGATGCCTACAGAATCCTGCTCCTCGACGTCCAGCGTTACTCCGTTTACAGCCGTGACCGTCCTGCTTCCATTATGATAGACAACCGATAAATTGCGGATTTGCAAAAGTGTCATATCGTGCACCTCCCTAAGTTGATCAATTATGGTCGCGTAGCTTCGGGCTGAGCACCTTGTTAAGTCCATCGCCGAGCAGATAAAAGGCTAGCACCGTAATTACGATCATCAGGCCAGAGAACGTTGAGATCCACCAGCCGTTCGTCAAATAGGATCGGCCATTGTATACAATTTGCCCCCAGCTTACGATATTCGGGTCTCCCAGGCCGAGAAAGCTCAAACTGGACTCTGTCAGAATGGCAGCCGAAATATTCATCGTCGTATTGGCAATAATCGGGAAGATTCCATTAGGCATGATGTGTCTGAACAATATTCTTGTCCGGCTCTCACCTACAGCAAACGAGCTGAGCACAAAGGTCCGTTCCCGCAGGGACATCGCCTGGGCCCGCATCAGACGGGCGTTGCCCACCCAACTGGTAAGCCCGATGACAATCATGACGTTCAGCATGCTGCTGCCGAAAAAAGCGATGACGATCAGAATGAGAAAAAAAGTCGGCATCATGAGAAAGACGTTGTTCAGCTCGGTCAATAACGTGTCGGTCCTGCCGCGGTAAAATCCCGCAATTCCGCCCAGCACCGTGCCGATCACGCCGGATATGAGCGCAGCGGTCACGCCGATGACAAGCGAGGTACGGGCTCCATACACAATCATACTGAACACGTCCCGCCCGAGCCCATCCGTTCCAAGCCAATGCCCGCTGCCAGGCGGTACGGTCAGGTCATCCGTCAGCTCCTGCGGTCCATGGGTCGCAATCAGCGGGGCAAATACCGCCATCACCAGCAGCAGACAGAGGATGACTAGCCCTGCCTTTAGCTGTGTTACAGAGTTGATATGTTGCAAGACGCGCTGCAGCGTATGCGGCCTGCGTGTGATTTCCATCGTTGTTCATCCTCCTTCTTCAGCGGCGTGCACAGACTGCGGCACAAAGTGACTTCCCCCATTCACGGACTCAGTTATAGCGGATCCGGGGATCGATCCATGCATAAACGATATCCGTAAGAATCATATTGACGGCCACCGATACGGATAAAATCAGATAGAGTCCCATCAACAGCGGATAGTCGCGGCGGGAGATGGCATTCATCATGAAATTGCCCATACCTGGCCAGGAGAACACAATTTCAATAATGGCTACACCGGTAATGATATAAGCAAGCATAATGCCGAATACCGTCACCGTCGGAAGAATTGAATTTTTGAAGATATATTTGCTGAAAATCCGGCTTTCCTTCATGCCTGCTGCACGAAAGGTCGTGACGAAATCCTCGGACATGACCTGAATGACCGAAGCGCGCGCAATCCGGAAAAAATAAGGGATATTCAGCAGCGTGAGCGTCAGAGCGGGGAGAAACAGATGCCTAAGCACGTCCGCAACATACTGTATTCCTTCATAATCAGCCCGCATGTCCACCATGCCCGCTGTCGGGAACAGCTTGAGTGTGGACGCAAATACAAGAATGAACATCATGCCGAGCCAGAACGGCGGCATCGCGTCGAATAGATAGGATACGCCGCTCAGCGTTGTATCGAGCTTCGAGCCCTGCCGTCTTGCGCAGTGAATGCCTAGCGCCGTGCCGATGATGACCGACAAAATCGCCGTTGTCAGCGCGAGGAGCAGCGTGGGTCCGATGCGCTCCCCTATCATTTCCGCTACAGGACGGCCACTGAGAATGGATTCTCCCAAATCGCCCTGAAGCAGCGTCCGGATATAAGCGCCAAACTGCACCAGCACAGGCTGATCCAGGCCGTATTTGGCGCGCAGCGCCGCCTCCATTTCAGGGGAAGGGCTGTCCTTCCCGGATAAGATGCTGACAGGATCACCGGGAGCCAAATGAATCAGCATGAAGTTGAGAAAAATGGATACGAGCACGATCAGGGTGCCGGTAAGTGCTCTTCTGGCGATGTATCTGGTCACTCGCGTCACCTCCACAGTCAAATACTTTGGCGCTTGCACGTCCGCACAATTACCATTTCTCGAAAATCAACTTGAGCTGCGTAAACTACAGCAATTAATCCATGAAATCAATGGCCTTGGATACACGCCCGATGACTTCAGTTTTACGGGAAGGATTGATGGAAACGAGGTTTTTTTAATTTTGACACACGCGCTCTATTCTCTCGATGGCCCAATCCAGCTCCAGTTCGGAAATCGTCAACGGCGGGGCCAATCGGATCACATGATCATGGGTCTCTTTGCAGAGCAGCCCTTCTTGCTGCAGTCGTTCGCAGTATGGACGCGCCAGACCACCCACCTCGATAGCGATAAATAGCCCGCGACCGCGTACCTGCACAATGTCGGGATGATCCAATCTCTGTAATCGTTCAAGCAGTCGTGCTCCCAGACGCAGCGAACGTTCTGCCAGCCCTTCTTCCTCAATCACCTTGAGGGCAGCCACGGCGACCGCGCTTGCCAACGGGTTGCCGCCGAAGGTCGAGCCGTGAGAGCCGGGCTCAAACAGGCCAAGAATACTGCGGTCTGCGGCAACCGCAGATACCGGCAGCACACCGCCACCCAACGCCTTGCCCATAATGTACACGTCGGGCACAACCTGCTCCCAGTCACAGGCAAACCGCCGACCTGTCCGGCCGAACCCTGTCTGGATTTCATCCGCCATCAGCAGCACATTGTGCTCCGAGCACAGACTGCGAACCTGCTGCAAATAACCTTCCGGCGGAATCACAATCCCCGCTTCCCCCTGGATCGGTTCCAGCAGGAAGGCTGCCGTGCTGGGGCTGATCGCTTGCTTCAACGCATCGATATCACCGTACGGAATGATGCGGAAGCCCGGTGTAAACGGACCGAACTCCGTGCGGTACGCAGACTCCGAGGAGAACGAGGTAACGGTCAGCGTCCTGCCGTGGAAATTACCTTGACACACTATGATCTCCGCCTGATTGTCGGGAATTCCCTTCACCCGGTATCCCCAGCGACGGGCTGCTTTGAGGGCAGTCTCGACCGCTTCCGCCCCCGTGTTCATCGGCAGGATCATCTCCTTGCCGGTCAGACCGGTCAGCAGCTCCAGCAGCTCCGCCAGCGGTTCGTTGTAGAAGGCCCGCGAAGTCAGCGTAACCCGGTCCGCCTGCCTCTTCAGCGCTTCTATAATCCGCGGGTGGCGATGCCCTTGGTTCAGGGCAGAGTAGCCGCTTAGCATATCCATGTACCGCTTCCCGGCCGGATCGGTTACCCACACCCCTTCCGCCTGGGCAATGACGATTGGCAGCGGATGATAATTATGCGCCCCCAGGCGCTCCGTCTGCTCCATGATGGATTCCATTGTAGACATCATGCACCCCATTCCTAAAGCCGTGTTAGCAGCGTTCAGTTATTGGTCTTACCGTTTAAACATCGATTTCAGCACAAATAATACCGTAGGCATTTGGATCTCAAATAGCCGAGGCCGAAGCCCCACCAGCAGCCTCAAAGGATCTGCGGAATGCGGCATGAACGGCTTCCGGAAGCATCAACGCAAGCTTATCAAAGGCGTAGGCGCGGTCCAGACGCTCAGTCCATTTATGCGCGTCTTTTCCAACCGGTCCCACATTTAACACAGGCGCAGAGATACGCTTTAAATCCTCAATTGGGATGCTGTAGCCACGCCCCCAATTCGGCATATTGCTGGCCAGGGATTGCAGGGATGCCACATCCGCGGCGCTGGTGTAGCTCAGATCAGTAATTCCCGGCATATAATGCCTTGTTGTCAGTTCCACATCACATTCCGCACCCGCGAAGGCCTGTAAGTCTTCAACCACCTTCTCGACGAACGGATTGCCGCTGGAGCACACGGCGGGGTAATAAGGCGGGGCGAAGAACAGAACAATCATCGGCGTCAGCTCTTTGCACAACAGCGCCAGCTCATCCGTGAGCATGATTGCCACATCGCGGTCGTCTGCCGTTCCTCTGTCAGCTACGAGGCGATCCATAAGCTGCTCTACCCGTTCTGTTCCTTTCGTACGGCAAGCATAATCATACAGCTCATCATACGTCAGTGTTCGGATCTTCAAGTCCTTCATGGCCATACCGCCATGGGACAAGGCGTACTCCGCCTTTTGCGCATAGGCTTCCTCCATTCGCCGGGCCGCCTGTCTGGCAGCCGTCAGCAGCGGTTCCTTCACTTCATCGGCGGTCTTGTTCATCGTAAGCAGGTTAAAAAGCGTCACCGCACGAAACGGAGTCTGAACCGAATATTCCTTTTTCAGTCCGCGTTGAATCAAATTCGTCGGCGGTGATGTCGCCTCACTGTCCACCTTTTCGCAAAAAGTGGTATTCAGCTCAATTTCACAAGTAATTTGGGATGCCATGTAATTAGCGTTCAGTCCTGCCATCGACTCGCCGACATGCGTCTCCTTGCCAAAGCACAGAAAACCGGGGAGCACCTTGCCGATCGTCCCCGTGTATATATACCGGTTTGGATCTTGCGCATTCTGAAAAAGCATCGGTTCCGAATTCAAAAACAGCTTATAGTTCAAGCCATACAACTGCGCAAGGTGTGCCAGTATGCTTACCGCCGCCCTCATGCCGCTCGAATTAACCTCTTCATCGGGAACGGCCAGCAGGAGGATGTTACCTTCAAACTCATCAAGAGACGCCCTTTCCAGTAGCGACAAATGCAGGACGAGCCCGCATTTCATATCCATGACGCCCCGGCCAAACACCCAGTCACCCTTGACCAAATCTTCCCTGGCATCCTCGGGAAGCAGCCCGGGATTGGCCCGAAAATGCTCCGTCAGCGCTGTCATTTCAAAAGCCTGCCCGTCGAGCTCACCGTAGTCCTCCACGTCCACCACGTCAAAATGGCTAAGCAGCACAACCGTACTCTCGGTAGCCTTTGACGAACGGACCAATGCGGTCAATACGCTATTCCCGTCATCCAGGTGATGGGTTTGCACCAAATCAGGGCTTGCCTGAAAATAATCAAGCTCTCTGATCCGCTGCGCAAGCAGAAGAGGAAACTCTTTCTCGGACGGGCTGCCGGTAATGCTGGGAATACGGATAAGGTCAGCGAGCAGCCGGGTGAGTTGGTCCGGTGTTGACCATTTTTTCATCTTCTCCACTCCTTGCGGCTAACCGCCACATACCGATCACTTGAAGGAGCCGGTACAGCGGTTCCTGCTAAAATGCATTTAATTACTCTCCGTATGCTCATGGTGTGGGATAAGTCATTCTATGGTGGGTTGATATAAGTGATATAAGTGTCTGGTAGTAAGGATTACTACTGTAGTGTGATCATGCTTAGAGGATAAGAAGAGATGCTGCAGTTAGAGCAGTACAATCGGAAAGTGATCCAGCATTTTTCCGCAATGCGGAAACACTTTCCAAAAACAAGAATCAATAAATGGCGGTCTTCAAACCGCCCATCTTGGCCGAGATTTCCTTGGCCGAATTGATCACCATTTTACTGAGATAATCCAGTCTGGCCTCGGGTATTTCTCCTTTGGGGACCCCGATGCTAAGTGAACCGACCACCTTCTGTCCGAAACCGATGATTGAAGCAGCGACAGAGGCTGTTCCTTCGGTTCGTTCACTGTAGCTGACACAGAAGCCAGCTTCCCTGATCTCAGGGAGCCTGTTTAACAATTTACCGCGCTCAGCCGGATCGGAAATAAGAACAGCCAGAATTTCCTCCGCCTCAGCAGACGGCATGGAAGCAAGCATCGTTTTGTTCGGCGCTCCAATATGCATATCTATGCGTTGCCCCAGCGTATCAATGACTTTTAAGCTTGAGGGGCTATCGATGCGCTCAATCAGAATTGCATACAGACCGCTTGGAATGCTTAAATAGATGCTTTCCTTGACTTCCTCCGCAAGCCTCTCCATCACAGGCCGTGCAGCGGAGCGCAAATCCATTTGCTCCAACTGGCGCAGGCCGATTTCCATCCAACGGGGGCCAATGGTGTAGTGCTTCGTTTCGGCAGCCTGGCTGACCAACTCATGCTTCATCAATGTAGCGATCAAGCGATGGGTAGTGCTAAGCGGCAGGCCAAGTCGGTCGGAAATATCCGAAATCGGCCAGTAGCTTCTTTTGGAATCAGAGGTCAGCAGTTGGATGACCTGCATCGCCCGGTCGAACGACTGAATCATAGTCAAACCCCTCTTTTTCAGCAGCCTTTTCATGTTGTCTTACGATAATGGAGCCTCAGCCATTCCTGTGCATGTCAGATTGTTGGCATTTCACTAAGATGATAATGGCTTTCTTATTGACGATGTTAATTTTTATTCTGTATATTGTCAATAACATTTTGATAATGAACTTAATTTTTGTCTTATAGTGTAAATCAGCGTAATGAAACATAACACATCATACACCAGAAGCATCCGCCGGCAAAGGTCGCGTTGTGTGTCATAAGTCCATTTCTCCTTCAGTGTCGTTTTTGCGTTCACAAGATACAAAAAAGAAGTATTCCCTTGCTCGGGAATACTTCTAACTGTTTTTCTCCCCCACTCACTGAGCATTCAACCTTCGGAGATACCTGGGGATATCAGTCTATATTACGAACCCTCTTCTGTCGCCCTTTCTTCCTCTGCCGTATTCTCAGCCGCTTCATTCTCCGCTTCAACCGCACGTGGAATGACGATGGAAGCGAGCAGCTCTTCTGCGGGGGAGATCAGATGTACTTTGTCAGGCAGCTTGATATCTCCCGCTGTCAATTTGTCACCAACTGCCATAGCTGAGATGTCCGCCTCAATCACGGATGGCAGATTATCCGGCAGCGCCTCGACCTCAAGCTCTGTTTCCTGCACCTGCAGGATGCCGCCTGTTTTGGTGCCTTCCGCAGTACCTTGGTAGTCGATGGCTATGCGGACACGGATCGGCTTGTTTTTGGAAATTTTCAAAAAATCAGCATGCAGCCCTTTGCCGTCACGCTCCTGATAATCTTTAATCAGCACCGGCACCTTGCGGCCGCCTTCCAAGACAAGATCAAACATCTCCGAACGTCCTGTCCGGATCAATTTCTTAAATTCCTTGGCATCCACACTTACCGGAGTCCCCTCCATATCGGAGCCATACACGACCGCTGGAATACGGCCATTCAATCTCAGCTTGCGCAGCGCCGAGCCTTTCGTCTCTGTTCTCGGCTCTGCTGTCAGTTGATTGCCTTTGTTACCGCTAGCCATAGTATATAACCTCCTTCTGGTTCTCTTCACAAGCAGCAATGCCTTACAATAGGACTGTCTGAAGCAGCAAGCCTGCAAGCATAACGAGCCCATAAATATACCTTAACCATTTTACAGGGCATTGACACCTATACCAGATAAAAACAAAGAAACTATCTCGAAGTTCACTTTATACCGCTTGTATCGCCACCGTCCCGCTGCGAATGATAACCCGGACAGTCTCGTTCCCGTCACCAAGCTCCAGGTAGCGGTCCAGATCGATATCCTTGTCCTCCCATTGGTTCAGCCTGAAAATATAGCCAATCTTCCGCACACGAGGCGCTACTTGAATACGGGCTATGGCCCGTCCGTCGTCGGTCAAAATAAGCGGAACATGTCCATCCTGCATACCAGTCCCCCATACCCAGACGTTCCACCCCTCATATCGTCTGTCTGGACGCTCGTAGCACATCTCGACCATACGGAAATATTCAGTCTGCTCTTCCTCTCTGAGCATTTCACTGTCTGTAGCCCCATCCTGGTCTGATAGTGGATCATCATGCAGCACCATCATCGACCAGCGCGGGATCGTCACCCTGTCCCCTTCTGCAATCGAGAGTGTCTCCGTACCTGCCAGGCAATCATTAACAACAATATGCCACCGCTCTGAATCGGCAGGCAGAAACATAGTTTCTTCCCGCTCAGAGCCGTTATAAATGACCACAATATTTCTCCAGCTATCCCCATTGGCATGCCCGTGCAGCCGAAAAGCGACCACATGATCGGAGGCACGCAATACTTCCAGATGCCGTTCGATCTGCCCCCGGGTCGTCATGCGAAAAGCCGGGTGACTTCGCCGCAACGCAATCAATCCCTGATAGTATTTGAAAACAGGCAGAAAACGGGCTTTATTCGCCCAACGAATGGCATTGACCTCGTCGCCGCTGCGGTAGCTGTTATGATCCCCGTACTTGGAACGAAGCATTTCTTCGCCGGCATGGATAAACGGAACGCCCTGTGAGGTCAGAACCATACCGTTGGCAAGCAGCGAGCGGCGCACCGACTCTTCTTTCAGCAGATGCTCTTCAGAAATTCCATGGTAAGGATCTGCGGCTTTAACCGCTTCCGCGGCACTCCGCCCGTCCACGGGCACCCCCTGATTCCAATCCGGGAAAGAGCAGGCATGACGCAGATGGCGGATCGTAATCATTTTATCCCATAAATTCAAATTATCATGAGCAGTAACATAGTTGATCGTTTCCGAAGGAATTTCAGTAAAATCATATATCGCCCCACGGATTCCCTGCACCACATCATCTTCCTTGCCCCAGGCACCGCTGGAAAATCCTGTACCGTAGCCGTCGCTGTCCCCTTTGATCGCCGTGCGATAATTGTCGTTGAATACGGCAAATCCTTTGCCACGCTGCGATCCTTTAAGCGTTTTGTGCTGAAGCGGTGAATCTCCGCCAGTCCACGGTTCCCCATAAATCATCATGCCGGGGTACACTTCACTGCGCAGCTCTTTCGTAAGTTCTTCCACCGTAGGTGTATCGATCAGGCCAAGCAGATCAAAACGGAAGCCGTCCACATGATACTCCTTGGCCCAGAATCGCAGCGAATCTTTGATATACTTGCGGACCATCGGCCGCTCTGTCGCAAGCTCATTACCTACTCCCGAACCGTTGGAAAGTCTTCCATGCTCATCGGTACGGTAAAAATAGCCGGGAACAATCGGCTCAAACGGCCCGTCATCCACAGTAAAGGTATGATTGTACACCACATCCATAATGACACCGATGCCTGCGGCATGAAATGTCTGCACAACCTGCTTGAACTCGCGGATTCGCACAGCCGGATCGGCAAGGTCGCTGGCATAGGAGCCTTCAGGCACATTGTAATGCTGGGGATCATAGCCCCAGTTATAGCCTGAACGATCCCCGGTGGCCACCGCCAGCTCATTCACCGTCTTGTAATCCGAGACAGGCAGTAAATGCACATGTGTAATACCCAGCTCCTGCAGATGATCGATACCGATGCTGTTGCCCTGCGCATCCTTCAGTCCACTTTGCAGGAAGGCCCGAAAGCCTCCGCGCCCGTATGCAAAAGGAGCAGCCGGATCGGACGAAAAATCCCGCACATGCAGCTCATAAATGACGGCGTCCACCGGATCGCCATGCCGTGGGCGGACGTCATTTTCCCAACCGCTGGGGTTCGTATCATCCAAATCGACAATGGCGGAACGCTGTCCATTCGCCGAAACAGCAATGCTGTACGGATCTGCGACATAATGCGGCTCTCTGTCCGCCACAGTAACCTGATACATATAAAAATAGCCTTTCCAATCCCCTTGCAGCCGCACCGACCATACACCATATTCATTCCGGGTCATTGGAAATTCGCGGCCTCCGCCATGATCTGTCACATTTCCGTGTTCATTATATTGACCTGCATCTTCGTATAAAGCAAGAACGACACGCTCCGCTGTGGGAGCCCATATGTTAAAAAGACAATCATCCTTCGTATAAGTCAAACCAAGATCCCGGCCGCTGTATACCGGAATCAGAGATGCTTCGTTTCTCATTTGCATCACCACCATATTTTCAATCTAAAGCATAAGGGTAAAAGCCGCTTTAAAAATCACATAATAACCTGATAAGCCGCTTCTGTCCATGGACCATACTACCATTTATGCTTCATGAGCTTCTTTCGTATACCTTCACTCCGGCAGCTTATCTATCGGACTTCTTTCCTGCTATACTAGCTTGCCTGATTCCAGCTTGTGGATGATGTTCTCCTCTATCCTATGTCATATTGCGGGTTGCTCGACATAAATGGGCTTAGAATACCGATTTTCAGGCTTATCAGGCTTATATGTAATAAAAAAGCATTCAGGCCCCCACATGAGGGGCCCAAATGCTTTTTGTTCAGTAAGTCATATTATGCGTTTAATGTCTCGTATTGCTCCAAAATTTGACGATGCACAGGATGATCCTGCGGGATTGAAGTATAACGTGTAATTGCAGCTGCTAAGCCCTCGTTGTGGATGGCTTCCTGCAATTCCACAACTTCTGGATCTTCAGTCACATTGAACTTGCAGGCAGCCGCCATGCCGAGAGCCAAATGATCCGGATTAATGCCATATTCATAAGCCTGCAGAGCTGGCCGAACGAGACGGTCATTCGGGGACAGCTTCCGCAGCGGCGAGCGGCCCACACGGCTCACTTCATCGGTCAGGTTCGGGTTGATGAACCGGCCCAAAATTTTGTTAATATATTTATCATGCTCCGCCTGATCAAAACCGAAGCGTTTAACGAGGACAGCGCCTGTTTCTTCCAGCGCTCCACGCACAGATGCAACTACCTTCTCGTCGGCAATGGCACTCTGTATCGTTTCGAAGCCTGCCACATAACCAAGGTAAGCTGCAACACAGTGTCCTGTGTTCACAGTGAACAGCTTTCGCTCAATATATGGCTCCAAGTTGTCGACGTACAGCACACCTTCGATTTCCGCATGATCCGGAGCCATTTGAGAACGGTCAACCACCCACTCATAGAATGGTTCCACCTGCACATGCAGCGGATCTTCATGGTGCTGTATCGGAACAATCCGGTCTACAGCCGCGTTCGGGAAGTAGATGGAAGTCTCCGCTTTTGCACGGACATCTTCTTCCAGCAGCGCAAACACATGCTCCTTCAGTTGTGCGCTGCCGCCGATTGCATTTTCGCAGGCGATCACATGAAGCGGGGACGCTCCATCGGCAATGCGCTGCGTAATGCCTTTGGCAATTCCCGGTGCGATATGCTTGAGAATATTGACACCAACCGCAGTGGTCACCAAATCCGCAGTCGCTACCGCACTGGCCACCTCATCCACATTTTTTCCGTCAATGGCGGTTACATTGGTTACGATTTCGGTATCCTTGGCATCATTGGCCAATTCCACAGTGTACTGCTTGCGGCTGCGCAGCTCGGACACAAGTGTATCGTTAACATCAGAGAAAATCACTTCATATCCGGCGCGCGACAGCAGCAATCCGATAAATCCACGTCCGATGTTCCCTGCTCCGAAGTGGACCGCTCTCATAGTTCCATCTCGCTTTCAAACAAGTCGATAATTTCCTGTGCAGAAGTCGCATTACGCAGCTTATCCATATTCTCTTCTTCGGAGCATACCACAGCGATTCCGGTCAGAATCTCCATGTGTTCTCCTCCCTGTGCCGCGATGCCGATCACCATATATGCTTTCTCCCCGTTGAAATCCACACCCTGCGGGTACTGGATAATGGAGATGCCAGTAGAATTGATAAATTCCTTGGATTCTTTCGTTCCATGCGGAATCGCCAGTCCGTTGCCTACATAAGTGGACACGATTTCCTCACGCTCAACCATCTTGTCGATGTATGCTTCCGTAATATGGCCTGCATCCAGCAGGATCTGGCCTGCCATGCGGATAGCCTCGTATTTGTCACTCGCTGTTGCGTTCATTTTTACTTTGTCTGTGGACATAATGCTCATTGTATGGTCCTCCCTGTCTCTAATTTGCTGCGAAAAAAATCAGCCAACTGATCTGCCATATAACTGGTGATCTCATCCCGGCTTCCGTATTCCAGCAGCGTGATCATTTCTCCTTGAAGCAGCAATGCGCTGATCTCGCTGAGCACCTCCAGGCTTTCCTTGGACAGCTCACGCGGGCCCAGCATTAACAGCACTTGTTTTACCGCTTCTTGTGCTCCTTCCAACTCCAGCGGCTCGCTCAGCCTGTACAGCGAAAGCGAAGGCGTGCGGATGTGTCGGCTGCGTGTATGAAACAAGGCAAGCGGTGTATCTGGAATCACCTGGCTGCCCTGCTGCTCTCTTCCGGCCAGAAGTTCAGCCACGGCTTCCGGATCATGGACGGTTCCCCGTCCGACCTCGGAAATACACATGGCGTACAAAACCTCATTCATATCCATTTCCCGGTTATCCAGCGGATAAATATGAAAATTCTGCACGATCCGCACAATCTCTTGCAGACTGTCCTTCAACCCGACCAGCCACCCCAATCCCTGGTTCGGTTCTACAACCTGCCCTTGCCTACCGCTAACCTTCTTGAGTGTTATGTTCTGGATAAAATGACGCAGGCGGTCACTCTCCTCCTGCGTCAGCAGTGGACTGATCTTCAGATACCGGTCCTTCTCCAGCGGCAGATCGACGGTAGAAATGACCAGATCATAATCCTTCTTAGGGATTCGAGCCGCCTCGAACCATGAAGCGCGGTCCACGATCTTGATTTGCGGGAGCTCCTTTGCCAGCCGTGTCGCCAGCAGCCTGGAAGAGCCGATTCCGCTGGTACATACCACAATGGCGCGCACCTCTCGCTGCAACTGGCGGAAACGTTCAATGGAAGCGCCAAAGTGCATGACCAGAAATCCCACTTCTTCATCAGGCACATCCAGCTCGGTTATGCCCGCCACCGCCCCCTTGACTGCTTCAAAGAGATCGGTGTAATCCTTGCGGATCTGCTGTAAAAGCGGATTGCGGATGGAGCTTCCATCCTTCAGCCTTTGCAATACCGGCTCAACATGGGCAATCAGCCCTTCACGCAGGAGGCGATCCTCTCCAAAATGCACACCTGCGCGTTCCTCCACCCGACGGATTAGCTCATTCACAATTTCCAGCAGCACGAGGTCATCCAGCGGCAGCAGCCTTGTCGAGCGATCCTCGGCGGAACGGAACAAATTTCTAAAATACCGTTTCTCCTGTTCCGAAAACTGAAGAGACAGCGCAACCGACAATTCATCGCATATGCGCTCAACCATCGCCGCACGAATCTTCTCCTCTTCTTCATTAGTGCCTGTGCCCAGGAGCATTTCCGATTCCAGCCGCTCTGCCCCGTAGCTTCGACGGATTCGGGCAACGGCCACCGAGAGCTGGATCAGCAGTTCCATATACTTGCTCTCCACCATGTTCTCGAGCCATTTTTCATTAGGCTGCCACAGAGCGTTTTCCACCGTCAGCATCACATCTCTTCCAATCAATTCCATTAGCTTATCCATAGCATGAGATGAATGTCTGACCGTGTCCCTTCCAAACAAGTCGGATTCATCCAAATGCTCTAGCCCAAGCTCGGAAATGGCGCGTCTGATGTCCGATTCTCTGCCTGTAATTTGTACACCGTATCCACGCTTGCGCACCAGGGTAAGCCCACGCTTGCCGATCCAGGATTGCAGCTCGTCAAGATCATGGCTGACGGTAGCCACCGTCACCTTTAAATCTGCCGCCAGCGACAACAGCTTGATCGGCTCGCTGTCATCCAGCAGCATGCACAAGCTGTAAATTTTTCGTTCTTCCGCCGAATACTCCACCGATTCCGAACGGAACAGTTGCTGGCGAAGCTGGAAAAGCCGAGAGGGATCGGCATCCAAATGGATTCCGATCCCGGATTTTTTCTCCAGCCTTACCCCATGGGGCTCCAGCCATTTCTCCACCGCACTTAGCTCGCGGAGAATGGTTCTCGTACTGACATTAATGCGGGCGGCAATGTCGCCCGCCGTCACCTCTCTGGTCTGCTGCAGCAGGAATTCAAGGATTTCGCTTTGTCGTTTGGTAATGTTCATGATACTGCTCCTCCCGATTTCGCTCTTGAACTGCCTGTGCGATTGACCTGGAAAGCTCTGCCGATAGGCGTATTACGAGTTATTTTTTCAGACGTTCCACGAGTTCCTCATATTCAGGGCTCTTCAGGAAGTTGTCGATGGAAATATGCTCCGCCTTCGGCGCAACCGTTTTGGCACGGTCAGTCAGCGTTTTCTGTGTAATAACGATGTCGGCGTCTTGCGGAATTTCGCTGATTGCCGTGTTCGTTACGACCACATCCACGCCGGCCTCCTTCATTTTCTTGCGGAGGATGGATGCGCCCATTGCGCTTGATCCCATACCCGCATCACAGGAGAATACGATTTTGTTGACATTTGTTTTCACATTGCTGGAAGCTACTGCTGCGGCACGATCCGCTTCACGGTTATCGGCTGCCACGGCTGCATTACCTGTTTTGCCTTGATTTTTCATATCTTTCATACGATCTGCGGCATCTTCCAGACTCTCTTCTGTTTGCTTACCGGTTTTGAGCAGGATAGCTGCAATAACGAAAGATACAACCGCTGCTACAACGACACCCGCCAGCATCGGCAGATAACCGCCTTTTGGTGTCATAAGGAAGTAAGCGAAAATACTTCCTGGCGAAGGAGCTGCTACCAGACCGGCGCCTGTAATCATAAATGTAAACGTACCTGCAACACCGCCTGCCATTGCGGCCAGGATCAAAATCGGTCTCATCAGAATGTACGGGAAGTAGATCTCATGAATACCACCAAAGAAGTGGATGATCGCTGCACCTGGAGCGGAAGCTTTAGCCGTTCCGCGACCCAGGAAGCAATAAGCAAGCAGAATACCAAGACCTGGACCAGGATTGGACTCCAGCATGAACAAAATCGATTTGCCCATCTGTGAGGCCTGCTCGGTTGCAAGTGGTGTCAAAATGCCGTGATTAATAGCATTGTTCAGGAACAATACTTTACCCGGCTCAATGAGCAGGTTAACGAGCGGCAGAAGTCCTGCATCCATCAAAAACTGTACACCAGCAGATAACACACTGCTGATCGCTTGAATAACTGGACCTATAATTGTATGCGCAAGCAGTGCAAGCGCCCCACCGATAATACCAGCGGAGAAGTTGTTGACCAGCATCTCAAAACCGGACTTTATTTTACCTTCAACCGCTTTGTCAAACTGTTTGATTACCCAGGCACCAAAGGGGCCTGCAGCCATTGCGCCGAGGAACATCGGAATGTCTGCGCCGACAATGACACCGATGGTCATGATCGCGCCGACCACGCCACCACGCTGACCATGTACCATGGTACCACCCGTGTAACCAATAAGCAGCGGCAGCAGGTACGTAATCATTGGACCGACCAACGCTCCAAATGTTTCATTCGGGAACCAGCCTGTTGGAATAAAGAGGGCCGTGATTAACCCCCAGGCGATAAAGGCGCCCATGTTCGGCATAACCATACCGCTCAGAAAGCGTCCGAATTTTTGCACGCCGACCCGCAGGCCTCCGCCGTTTCCGGACTTAGCGTCCACTGAACTCATTCTAAAAACCTCCTCAATGTATTGAAACCTTTAAGCAAGGATTCGTCAAAATTCGATACTAAAACGAAGTTATTTGTCGCTTTTTGTGATTTTGTCAAACCCTTAGGTAAAAGGCCTCATATCCTTTTGCTTATTTCATCCTAATTGAAAACGGTATCTCCATCAATAAAATGAAAATGCAATTTCGTCATGAACCTTGATGACAAAATTTAAATTTAAGATTTTATACTTCATTTTAATGCCTCCGGCCAGGTGATTAACGAAAGCCTATCTTTAATATAAACGGACATCCACGTTATTAACCGCAATTTCCCACACAACATTTCATTATTGCAATTTGACGGCCAAAACAGCAAAAAGCATGGCTGCTGTATCTCCTATAATGAGGCATAACAGCATCCATGCTTCTTAACATTCCTGAGAAAACAAAACCAGCTTCATGTCGTTTTTTGAAGGACGAGCTGTAATATAGGACAAATATCCTATTAAGCCTCTTCTACGAGGCGGCTGTATGCTTCCGCACTCAGCAGCTTGCTCACTGCATCATTCACGTCTCCATCAATCTGAATCTCAAACATCCAGCCTTCCTCATACGGTGAGCTGTTAACCAGCTCGGGCGAGTCCTGCAGCGACTCGTTCACTTTAATCACCGTGCCGCTCACCGGCGCATACAGATCAGATACCGTTTTTACCGATTCGATCGTACCAACGCTTGCACCGAGTTCCAGCGCGGCCCCCTGTTCAGGCAGTTCGACAAATACAATGTCGCCAAGCTGATGCTGGGCAAAATCGGAAATGCCGACCAGCAAGGTACCTTCTTCCGTAATTTTTACCCATTCATGCTCTTCACTGTACAAATAATTTTCCTTAACTTCGCTCATGTATACCGCTCCATTTCCACTGGAATTTCTCACCATGAAAAGACTTGATCGTTGCTTAACCTGCTCTTTGCGCCTTCTCGTTTTCAACGTAAGATTAAGCTAAGCAAGATTTAAATGTCAATATAGCTTACAGAAAATCACGTCTTTTTTTCCGGATAGAAGCACTGTAGGAAGGGTAATGGCTTACATTTAGGGATTAAACTAAAAATATGACAAATTTATTGACATATCCTCGGTGATCGCGTATTAATGTTTATAGATTCTATTGCGGATGAACGTATAGGGAGAGATTACCGACATTCCGGGAAGGATATCCGCGGGATCAGCAGGTAACGCCGAAGGAGTAAGCCGACGAACGGTGAATCTCTCAGGCAAAAGGACCTTTACCGGACGCGACTCTGGAGAGAATCCGCGGCAGCGGGTCACCCAAGGGGAAACCTGTCATCATACAGGGTAACTCTCAGGTATCAAGGACAGAGCTGAAGAATGGAATAGCTGGGAAGCTATTTACCGTTCTTTGGCCTGTCCTTTTTTGGTTTCCACAGCATTGCCAACACTTTTGTGAGGTGAATGAACTTGACCGCATTGAAAAGAACACCGCTGTACCCGCTTTATGCCGATTACCCCGGCGCGCGCTGCATTGACTTTGGCGGATGGGATCTGCCTGTCCAGTTCAGCGGGATTCAAAAGGAACACGAGGCTGTACGGGAACGTGCCGGACTGTTCGATGTCTCCCATATGGGAGAGTTCAACGTTACAGGCGCTGGTGCGGAAAGCTTTCTGCAGCATGTAACCACCAACGACGTATCCCAGCTTGAAGACGGCCAGGCCCAGTATACACTGATGTGTTATCCCGACGGGGGAGTCGTTGACGATCTGCTTGTCTACAAGCGGAGCAGCGATTCCTACATGCTCGTTGTGAATGCCTCCAACATCGAGAAGGACTGGGAATGGCTGCTGCAGCATAAGCCAGCGGATTTGCATATGGAAAATGTATCGGATCAGACCGCGCTGCTGGCCCTGCAGGGGCCAGTAGCAGCCGAAATTATATCCGGTGCTGCGGATCGCGACGTGGCCTCACTCAGCTCCTTCCGTTTTCATGAACATGTTGGCTTATTCGGCGCTTCCGCGCTCGTATCCCGCACAGGATATACCGGAGAAGACGGCTTCGAGATCTACTGCCGCGCCGAGGATGCCCCACAGATCTGGCAGGGACTGATGAGAGCAGGTGAAGCGCATGGTCTCGTGCCGACTGGTCTTGGTGCCCGGGATACGCTGCGCTTTGAAGCGAAGCTCCCGCTGTACGGCCAGGAACTGTCCTCCACGATTTCCCCCCTGGAAGCGGGACTCGGTTTCTTCGTCAAGCTGAATAAAAGTCCGTTTATCGGACAGGAAGCACTGCTGGCCCAGAAAGAACAGGGAACACCACGCAAGCTGGTCGGCCTGGAAATGCTGGACCGCGGCATTCCGCGTTCCCATTACCCCGTCTTCGCCGGGGACGCTCAGATTGGCGAAGTGACGACAGGTACACAATCCCCTACGCTTAAACGGAATTTGGGACTTGCGTTAATCGATAGCCGCTTTGCAGAGCTGGGCACGCAGGTTGAAGTGGAAATTAGAGGCAAACGCCTGCAGGCTGAAATTATCAAGGCACCGTTTTATAAACGCACGAAATAGAGATGGCCGGTTCAACCGGATTTTGAAAGGAGCGCAGTCAATGAATCAGCACAGATACCTACCGATGACCGAACAGGATCGCGCCGAAATGCTTCGTACTGTTGGCGCTGACAGCATTGAGGACCTGTTCAAGGATATTCCTGAAAAGATTCGTTTCCGGGGAGATCTTCCCGTTTCTTCCAGATTGAATGAACGGGCCCTGACCCGTCATATGTCCGCGCTGGCTGGCAAAAATGCCAGCAGCGAAACCCATGCCAGCTTTCTGGGAGCCGGCATCTACGATCACCATGTTCCTTCTGTCATCAATCATGTCATCTCCCGCTCGGAATTTTACACCGCCTACACCCCGTATCAGCCGGAGGTAAGCCAAGGTGAACTGCAGGCCATTTTTGAATTCCAATCCTATATATGCGAGCTGACCGGCATGGCCGTAGCCAATGCCAGTATGTATGACGGAGCAACCGCGCTGGCCGAAGCTGGCAATCTTGCAGCAGCCGCCACACGCCGCAAACGGCTCGTCGTATCCCGTGCGGTTCATCCCGAGGCCCGTCAGGTGCTGAGCACTTATGCGCACGGCCTTAACCTGGACATCGTTGAAGTAGGCTGCAAAAACGGTGTAACGGATTTTGAAGCGCTCGCTGCAGCGGTAACCGAAGATACCGCCGCCGTGCTGGTTCAGAATCCTAACTTCTTCGGTTCTATTGAAAATCTTCGCCCGATGGCCGAACTGATTCATGCGCAGAAAGGCCTGCTCGTGGTCAGTTCCAATCCGCTCTCACTCGGTCTGCTTGAAGCACCGGGCAAACTGGGCGCTGACATCGTAGTCGGTGACGCACAACCGCTTGGCATCTCCTCTTCGCTCGGCGGTCCGACCTGCGGTTACTTTGCCGTGTCGCAGGAGCATATGCGCCGCATTCCGGGAAGAATCGTCGGCCAAACGAAGGACCGCAACGGCAAGCGTGGCTTTGTCCTGACCCTTCAAGCACGCGAACAGCATATCCGCCGGGAAAAGGCGACGTCCAATATTTGCTCTAACCAAGCGCTGTTGGCGCTCTCTGCATCTGTCTACATGTCCGTTATGGGGAGAAATGGCATGATTGAGGTCGCTGAGCTAAACCTCCACAAAAGCCGGTATGCCTTTGAACGCCTCACCTCCCTGCCTGGGGTTACGACACCGTTCACGTCCCCGACCTTTAACGAGTTCGTGCTCGTTCTGCCGCAGGACACAGATTTGTCGGACCTGCAATCGCGTCTTCTGGATGCCGGTTTCATCGGAGGTTATGATCTGGGCAGAGACTACGAGGAGTATAAAAATCACATGCTGATTGCCGTAACAGAGCAAAGAAGCAAAGAAGAGATTGACCAATTCGCATCTGTGCTGGAGGAATTGCTATGACTCAATCCGAACACGATATGCCGCTGATTTTTGAACTGAGCAGTCCGGGACGCGTTGCCTTTTCGCTGCCTGAATGCGACGTTCCGCGCCGTCCGGCGGAGGAGCTCATTCCGTCCGAGCTGCTACGCAGTGAGCCTGCCGCGCTGCCGGAAGTCTATGAGGTGGACGTAATCCGTCATTACACCGAGCTGTCCCGCCGCAACTTCGGCGTAGATAACGGCTTTTATCCACTGGGCTCCTGTACGATGAAATACAATCCGAAAGTAAATGAAGACGTTGCTCGTTATGCCGGATTAGCGAAAATCCATCCTTATCAGCCGGAAGAAAGCATTCAGGGCGCGCTTGAGCTGCTGTATACGCTGCAAAACGATCTGGCGGGACTCACAGGCATGGATGCCGTAACACTGCAGCCTGCTGCCGGAGCCCATGGCGAATGGACCGGCCTGATGATGATCCGCGCTTATCACGAAAGCCGCGGCGAGCACCGCACCAAAGTCATTGTGCCCGATTCCTCGCACGGAACCAATCCGGCGAGCGCGACGGTTGCGGGCTTTGAGACGGTCACGATTCCGTCGACCGCTAAGGGACTTGTCGACCTGGACGCCCTGCGCGCCGCCGTTGGCAGCGACACCGCCGCGCTCATGCTGACAAATCCGAATACGTTGGGACTGTTCGAAGAACAGATCACAGAAATTGCGGAAATCGTGCATGAAGCGGGAGGACTGCTTTATTATGACGGAGCTAACTCCAACGCCATTATGGGCATCACCCGCCCGGGCGACATGGGATTTGACGTTGTGCATTTGAATCTGCACAAGACGATGAGTACCCCACACGGCGGAGGCGGCCCCGGAGCAGGCCCAGTCGGCGTCAAGCAGCTACTTGTTCCTTTTCTGCCTAAGCCGATGGTCGTTAAAAACGAGGATGACACGTACAGTTGGGATACGGAGCAGGCCAATTCTATCGGCCGAGTAAAAGCGTACTACGGCAATTTCGGCATTCTCGTCCGTGCTTATGCATATATCCGCACTTACGGACCAGACGGCTTACGTGCCGTATCGGAAAATGCCGTGCTGAATGCCAACTACATGATGCACCGCCTGGCACCCTACTATGAGATCCCTTATCCGGGTGTCTGCAAGCATGAATTCGTAATGTCAGGCCGGGGCTTGAAACAATACGGCGTTCGCACTCTTGATGTCGCCAAAAGACTGCTCGATTTCGGCTACCACCCGCCGACCGTATACTTCCCGCTCAATGTGGAGGAATGCATCATGATCGAGCCAACCGAAACAGAGAGCAAGGAAACACTCGACGGCTTTATAGATACGATGATTCGCATTGCCAAGGAAGCGGAGGAGAATCCGGAGCTGGTGATCAATGCTCCTTATACTACAGTGGTCACACGCCTGGATGAAACCACCGCCGCACGCAAGCCGGTTTTGAACTGCGCCTGCAGTTAATCCATTCCCCATTTCTGGGTGTCCCAGAAGGTCCATGGACCTTTTGGGACACCCTTTTGAACGTTTGAGACGCTCCGATAACGAAGCATTCCTCCAATCGCTACTACCTCCCAATTTCTGATAAATGATGTGTATTTCCTCGTTTTCGCCGTAAATCTCATTAACATCGACAAGATCTCATTAAGTAACATTGTATGTTACGAATATACAATTATTCCTAAAATGGTTCTTTTTCCCTATTCACGAGGTAAAAAAATCCTGTTAAATTGTTCTCATATGAAAAATTAATTAAAATTTTGACATCTTACGACAATAGTAAACTCATTAAACAGTGCGGACGAAAATCTGCAAGAGCTATGTTGGCCATTGTTACGCCAGTAAGCCGCCTAGTTTCGGAATTCGACGGAAACCTCCGTCTTATTCATATTATTCCACGAAAGATTAGGGGGGGTTGCGTGCAAATAAAGGCGGCACTTGATTGATTACTAGTGGTGAATGTTGAGCAGACAGCCTTACAAAAACTTTTATTATGAGACCGACAACTATGAAGGAGGCTAACTATGAGTAATCAAAGAGGAAATTACATCGACTTAACGGAAACGGTAAGCCTGTCTGAACCAGCGAGGCCGTACAGCCAATATGCGCCGGACATGCATGTTTCGGTCGGCTGTATCCCGTGTACCAGAGCCCACTTGTCGGCGGTTTCCGCTGCGCTCAAAGCCGGGGATGCAGAGACTGCCCGTGAAGAGATCGCTGCTTTGTTGGAGTACGATTTAACACCGGAGAAGCTGGCCGCCACACCGGAGAAAGACCGTGAGGTTTTAGCCAAATATGCGGCAAGTATTTCCTCTATTCAGAAAAAGTTAGCCGAACCTGTACCGGAGTTGACTGCGATCGCTGCATCACTCAAAGAAGCGCTCCGCTTCGCCAGAGCAGACGGTTTAGAGCATCCCGAAGTTCAAATACGGCTTGAACGATCAGAAGAACATGCGAATGGCTTGGAAAGGATTCGTTTCGCGCCTGAGAATCTGCAGCTGCTGGACGCGAAGATGCGCGAAGAAATTAAACAGGTGCTGCCTGAAATCCGTGAAGCGCGCCATAAACTTTTGAATGGCATTGTCACACCGGATGACCTTGAATGGGTGGCAGCCCGTTATGCTCAAATCTCGCGTAAAGTCAACGAAGAACCGGATCCGGAGACATTAGAACTTGCCCGGAAGGAAGCGACGGAACTGAACTCAAGGTTTCGCATGGATGTACTGAAAGCCTGGGGAGGCCAATCGTATGAGTCAACCAGACAATGAGAAAGTGTATGACTTGAGCACGGCATGCAGCCTCGAAGACCATCGCCAGTGCCAGTTTTCCACTGTTGTCGGCATGGCGGCTGATATCAGTGAACAGGAAGGTCTGGATCTGTCGCCACAGCTCAAGGTGATAATGGAAACGAAGAAGCTAACGGAGAGCAGCATGAAATCGGCTCTCCGCGAATGGGTGAATACCATTCCAGAGAGCCAAAAAGAAGTTGCCGCAGATCTGCTCAATATCGCTGAAAACGGATAATGTTTAATCCGGTAATACAACAAGCCGCTAGGTGCGCAAAACCACAGAGACTGCGCTAGTTAAATTAATGCCAGGATACCAGCCAGTTGCCGAATACTATGGAGGGGAGTCCACCCCTCCATTTCTTATGTTCGTTTAATCGTTTCTTACTTACCCAGATATCCAACATTGTGTTGATTCTCCTCGAACCCAGCCCAAACCTCAAAGCATCCTTTAAACAAGCGAAGCGTTCAAGGAAGATACTCCCCTGCCAAGTGCCCGGAATTCTTCTGAAGAAGCGAAGCGTTCGCCTTTGTCCCCGGATTTCTACCCTTATCTAATACAATTCAGGAAATCCGGGGACAACAGCGATCGGAAGAAGAATCCGGGTACGCCCCACATAAAAAAACCGGTATCCCCTTAGGAATACCGGTTGCTGAAGGACTCAGCATGAGTATGTTTTGGAAAAAGATAACACCTTGTGAAAAACGGATAAGATTTTAACCTTCAATGCTTTGAACCAATGCCACAACCTCTTCGGCTGTCTGCATGTCCAATGCTTGAGCGGCCAGCTTCTCCATGTCCGCGCGGGACAGCTTGGAAATCTGGCTGCGGGCAGGCAGGATGGATGTTGCGCTCATGCTGAACTCGTCAAGTCCAAGACCGAGCAGCAATGGAATCGCTGTAGCATCCCCTGCCATCTCACCACACATGCCAGCCCAACGGCCATTTGCATGAGCTGCATCAATAACCATTTTAACCAGACGCAGGATCGCAGGGTTGTATGGCTGATACAAGTAAGATACCCGCTCGTTCATACGGTCTGCCGCCATCGTATATTGAATCAGGTCATTGGTACCAATACTGAAGAAATCGACTTCCTTCGCGAACTGGTCGGCCAGAACGGCCGTTGATGGAATTTCCACCATGATGCCCAGCTGAATTTCCTCGGACACCGCAACACCTTCGGAAGCCAGCTTCGCTTTCTCCTCCAGCAGAACTGCCTTAGCTTCACGGAATTCACCCAATGTAGCAATCATAGGAAACATGATACGCAGGTTGCCGTGTACGCTTGCTCTCAGCAGAGCACGCAGCTGTGTCCGGAAAATATCCTGGCGGTCCAGGCAAAGACGAATCGCCCGGAAGCCCAGGAACGGGTTCATTTCTTTCGGCAGGTCCAGGTAAGGAAGCTCCTTGTCGCCGCCGATATCGAGTGTACGGACAACGACTGGCTTGCCTTCCATTTTCTCCAGAACGGTTTTGTAGGCATTGTACTGTACGTCTTCTGAAGGAAGCTTATCGCGTCCCATGTACAGGAATTCCGTACGATACAGGCCTACACCTTCTCCACCATTCTCAAGCACACCTGTAACGTCGTTCGGTGTTCCGATGTTGGCGGCCAGCTCGACGTGAACGCCGTCTGTCGATACGGTCGCTTCATCGCGCAATTTTCGCCATTCTTCGCGCTGCTTGTCATAAGCCTGCTGTTTTTGACGATATTCGGCAACCAGCTCTTCGCTCGGATTCACAAATACGTCTCCATCCAAACCGTCAACGATGATCAAATCACCGCTTTTTGCTTGGGAAAGAACGTTTTTTGTACCGACTACAGCCGGGATTTCGAGCGAACGTGCCATAATAGCGGAGTGTGATGTACGACCTCCAATATTTGTCGCAAAACCTTTGACATATTTACGGTTCAATTGCGCTGTGTCGGAAGGTGTCAAATCTTCTGCAAGCACAATTGTTTCTTCGCTGATTTCAGCAGGGCTCATAAACTTCAGTCCGAGCAGGTGATTCAGCACACGTTTGGTAACGTCGCGCATATCAGCCGCCCGCTCCTGCAGATATTCACTCTTCATATTTTCAAACATGACAATGAATTGCGACGCTGTTTCATCCAGCGCAAATTCTGCATTCACTTGTTCGTCTTTAATTTTAGCCTTAACCGGATCAATCAGCTCAGGATCGTTCAGGATCAGGAGGTGGGAAGCGAAAATTTCAGCCTTCTTCTCCCCCATTTCCTGAAGGGTCCGTTCCTTGATTTTCTCCAGCTCGGATTGCGACTGGGCCAATGCGGCGTCCAGCTTCGCGATTTCCGCTTCGACATCCGTTACCGTGCGTTTTTCTACAGAGTAATTAGGGTGCTCCAAGATAAACGCCTTGGCAATAGCGATGCCTGCCGAGGCAGCGATCCCGGAGATTTTAAGCATTTACTTCGCCCAGCCCTTCTTTAACCATAACATCTTCCAGCGCTTGCAGGGCTTCTGCCTCGTCTCCGCCTTCGCAGATGATGGTGATCGTATCGCCTTTTTCCAGGCCCAGGGACAGTACGCCCAGGATGGATTTCAAAGTTACTTTTTTGCCGTTAGCTTCAGCAAAGGATTCTACACCGCTGAATTTTGTCGCAGTGTTAACCAAGGCAGTTGCCGGACGAGCATGGATACCGTCTTCGTCAGTGATTGTAAATGTTCTTTGCATGATGATTCTCCCACTTTCTGAAATATATTATTTGTAAATCTGCCGCTTGCTGATATGGCATCAACCGCTTCTTCCCATAGAACGCTCCAGCGGTTCCCGAACCGTACAGGAACGTTCCTATCGGAAGCAGATCGTTATTATTTTATCGTAATAATTTTATCTTCGCCAGCTTTGAGTGTTCCGCTCTTGTCCAGCGTGACTCCAGCGCCCTGTGGCAGGTTGGAGAAGATGATCGAAGAGATGATCGATTTGGCATTGGCCTCCACGTACTCCAGATCGACTTTCATGATGGGCTGACCAGCAGATACAAGATCTCCCTCGTTCACCAAAACCTCAAAGCCCTGCCCTTTCAGCTTCACTGTGTTAACGCCGATATGAACCAGAACTTCCTTGCCTCCGTCAGACATAATGCCTATGGCGTGCTTGCTCGGGAATACGTTAAACACTTTACCATATACCGGAGAAACAATGCTGCCGTCATGTGGCAGCACCGCAAAACCATCACCGGTCATACGCTCGGAGAATACCGGATCCGGTACTTCCGTGATGGACAGCAGTTCGCCGTTCACCGGCATTACAATATCTTCGGCGATAATCGCTTGTCCCGACTCGCCTGCTGCTCTTTCTTCCTCAGGAGAAGGATTAGCTGGAGTTGGAGCCGGTGTACGACCTGCCATAATATCCTGCATTTGCGATTTAATCGTATCAGAACGTGTACCGAAAATAGCCTGCACGTTATTGCCGACTTCCAGCACACCGGATGCGCCGAGCTGCTTCAGACGGTTTTTGTCGACATTGGCTTTTTCATTGACTTCGATACGCAGACGCGTGATACAAGCATCCAGATGCTTGATGTTGGACGCACCGCCGAATGCCGCCAAAATATTATGTGGAAGATCATCGGTGCTTCCTCCGCCAGTCCCGCCTTCAGCCTCATCCGTTTGCTCTTCGCGTCCCGGTGTCTTGAGATTGAACTTGCGGATGATAAAGCGGAAGCCAAAGTAGTAGATCACTGCCAGCACAAGACCAACGATAATCACATACCACCAAGGGGTCCGATTAGGCAGAATACCGAAGATCAGGAAATCGATAAAACCGCCGGAGAACGTCATACCAATTTTTACATTCAGCAGATACATCGTCATGAAGGACAAACCCGCAAAGATCGTATGCACTGCGAACAGCAGCGGAGCCACGAACAGGAAGGAGAATTCCAGCGGCTCCGTAATACCTGTCAGGAACGAAGTCAATGCGGCGGAACCCATGATACCTGCCACATATTTCTTGTGCTCCGGTCTTGCTTCGTGATACATGGCCAAAGCTGCTGCAGGAAGTCCGAACATCATGAACGGGAACTTACCAACCTGGAATGCGCCTGCCGTGAAGTCTACACCATCTCTTAGCTGAGCCATGAAAATCCGCTGATCCCCGCGGATAACCTGACCTGCATTGTTGACATATTCGCCAAACTCGTACCAGAACGGCGAGTAGAAAATATGGTGCAAGCCGAAAGGAATAAGCGCTCGTTCGATCACACCGAAGATAAACGTTGCCAATACAGGATTCGAATCCACCATAAAGTGGGATACAGCATTCAGGAACCCTTGAATCGGCGGCCAGATGACAACCAGCAGCAGGCCGATGATCAGTGCGCCTAGCGAGGTTACAATCGGGACAAACCGTTTGCCGGCAAAAAAGCCGAGATAGGACGGCAGTTCGATTTTGAAAAAACGGTTATACATGGCTGCGGCCAGGATACCGATAATGATACCGCCGAAGACGCCTGTTGAAAGCGTCGGAATCCCCAGCACGGTTGCGTATCCTGTTACCGATGAAGCGAGCTGAGGAGTTACGCCAACCGCAGTCCCCAGCGTTACGTTCATGATCAGATAGCCGATGATGGCGGCCAGACCCGCGACACCTTCACCGTTGGCCAAACCGACGGCAACACCCACCGCGAACAACAGCGCCAGATTGTCAAAAACAATTTGACCGGCATTCATCATGATGGTAGCAATGGATTCTACCCAGCCCGCGCCCAGGAAAGGCATATACTGAATCAAATCCGGGTTAATCAGGGCGTTACCAATCCCCAGCAGCAAACCGGCTGCAGGGAGAATGGCTACGGGAAGCATCAAAGCTTTACCGACACGCTGTAAAACGCCGAAAAGCTTTTTGAACATGGAGCCCACATCCTTCTTTAAAATATTCATTTCAAAACAACAACAGAAAAAGGCATGAGCGAAATAAAGCACGTTATTGGCAACCTTGGGATGTAGCTTTCCCCTTGTAGGCTGTCTCCAATCATACTTTAATCAACTCATGCCTGATCGAATCAGTAACACGTTTTCATCTTCAATTGTTGTTTTGCTAATTGACGAGAGTCATTGTAGCACACGTTCGACAAAAAATGCAATCCTTTTCATTACAAAAGATTTCAGATTTCTTCCTTCCGTTGCTGCAGCCGCTGAAGGTGCATCGTCAGATAGCTGACTTCCGCCGGATAAACGGGCTGATGCAATCGATTTTCCATAATTTTGGTCAACTGCCACGCAAGCATGTACATTTCCGGATATTCCGCATGCAGAAGCTTATCGAGCTTATGCATTTCCTCTACCTTCTCACCGCGCCGGATTCTCTCCAGCGTAAATCTCAAATGGGTCAGCAGCCTGGAATAATCCAGCGAATCCATAGGGATTTTATAATCAAGTGTCGTTTCAACCACCTGCACCATATCCGAAATGAGCTGGGAGTGCTCTTTGACCTGTGAGATATGCTGATTGGTCATGGCGCTGTAAATATGGAGGGCGATAAAACCGATTTCGTCATTGCCCAAATCAATGTTCAGCTTATTGCGGATCTTCATAACCGCGGATTCAGCCAATTTATATTCTTCCGGGTAGATCTCCTTCGTCTCGTATAAAAATGGATTATGAATCGTAATTCCCTGCTCCTTACGCTTCATAGCGAAGGCAATATGGTCGGTTAAAGCAATATGGATATGCTGGTTCAGGGCAGCGTTAACCTGATTTTCAATATCATGTATCACTTCGCCGATAATTTCAATCAGCTTCTCATCGACCTGGGGAATGAGCTGTTTGTACTGCTCCTGCTCTTCCTGATTCGTCAGGATGAACATTTTCTCCACTGCAGCCAATGAAATCTGATCTCTGGATTTACGATTGAAACCGATTCCTTTTCCGATGACGACAACTTCCTGATACTCCGGATGAATGCCTATAATAACGTTATTATTGAGTACCTTGGACACTTGTAGGCTGCTCACATTCGCACCTCATTTTTCAAACCCACTTCTATCAGCTAAAAGTAACAAATATTGCGCTACAGGTCAAATAGAAGTGCTTACCGCCCTGCAGAAGTTGTAACAAGGGTATCCATTTGCTTTGGAAATGTCCAATGAACACAAAAAAGCTGCCCTCAGTCAATAAATGACTGAAAGCAGCCTGGATAGTCGAAATAGTATGGACACCTACAAGGAAGCTTTATAGATAGCTACAACATCCTCGCGCTGCAGCTTGTTGAAGCCGCCGAAAGGCCCGAAGCGCATGGCTTTATCCGCCATCAGCTCAATGTCCTTATCCCCGATATCATAATCAGCCAGACGGCTTGGGGCACCAATGGAGCTCCAGAAGTCACGCAGTGCCTGAATGCCTTCTTCAGCCACCTGCTCATCAGACTTACCTGTCGGATTTACATTGAACACATTAACCGCAAGCCGCTTGAAGCGTTCCGGCTTCACATGCAGGTTATATTTCATCCAGTTCGGGAAGATAATCGCAAGGCCTCCGCCATGCGGAATATCGTATACAGCCGACACCGCATGTTCAATGTTATGCGTTGCCCAATCGCCCGTGAGTCCCATGCTCAGGAATCCGTTCAGCGCCATCGTGCCGCAGTACATAATCGCCTCACGCAGCTCGTAGTTTTCAAGATCCTCCACAAGCTGCGGAGCCGTTTCAATAACGGTACGCAGAACGGCTTCACACCAGCCCAGCTGCACATGGGTATTCGTATCCAGATGGAAATAATGCTCCAGAACATGGGTCATCATATCAACCATGCCGTATACCGTCTGATCTTTAGGCAACGTGAAGGTAAACGTAGGATCGAGAATGGAAAACGCCGGAAATGTAAGCGGACTGCTCCAGCCCATTTTCTCCTGGGTAGCTTCATTCGTAATGACCGATCCGCTGTTCATTTCGGACCCGGTCGCCGCCATCGTCAGCACGGTACCAAACGGCAGCGCATCCTGAGGAACGGCTTTGCGTTCAACAAAATCCCACATGTCCCCGTCATATTTGGCACCCACAGCAATCGCCTTGACACAATCAAGCACGCTGCCGCCGCCCACCGCCAAAATCAGGTCAATATGGTTATCCTTACACATTTCTACGCCTTTATGTACTGTGGAGAGGCGCGGATTCGGTTCAACGCCTGCCAGTTCAGTAACTTCCGCATCACTTTCGCGCAGCAGTCCAATCACCTGATCATACAGGCCGCTACGCTTAATGCTGCCGCCGCCATATACAAGAAGGATACGTTTACCGTATTTCGGAACCTCGCGTTTGAGCAGTTCAAGCTGACCCTTGCCAAAAATTAAGCGGGTCGGATTACGAAATTCAAATGCTTTCATCGTAAACGTTCGCCTCCAATGTTTAGATTAGTTTTTTTATCCGTACTCTAATATTATATTCCGATCGGAAAGGATAAACAAATTACGCTCTTAGATTGCTGTCAATTTAAGAGCGCAAAAGTTAAAGGTATCAGCAAAAGAAGGCCGCATTGGGCATGGGAACAGCTCCATACCAAATGCGGCTTTTCTGGTTACTATGCTTTTTAATGTCAGACCGGAAGATAACCGAGGCTGGAGAGGAAACGGTGAAACGCCTGCTGCCCTTCGTCGTCTCTTTTGAATACACCGGCGTGCTCCAGAATTGTGCTGAATTTCTGTCCGACCTCGTTCTGCAGCAAGCTCACAGCAGCTTCCTTGTCCATACCAGCCCCATATTTCCCGACTAGTTCATCGATCCAGCCGGCATGCTTGTGCAGAGAATGTTCAACCTGTGCCGCTGCATCCGCAAGGGCCGCATCTCCAGACAGGATATCCGCGATTGCGTCCAATTCTTCCTTCAGGCGTCCTGGAAGAATCGCAAGGCCCATAACCTCGATCAGACCGATATTTTCTTTCTTCAGATGATGCATCTCCCGATGTGGGTGAAAAATCCCTTCCGGATGCTGCTCATCGGTACGATTATTGCGCAGCACCAGATCCATTTCATAACGTCCGTCCACCCCCCGGCGTACAATCGGGGTCACCGTATTATGCCGCACCTTTTCCCCATCCGCTTCGGTGAAGGACAGCACGCCTACAGACGGATCGCTGTACTGCTTCCAGGCTTCATACAAAGCATCCCCAGCTTCCAGTAATTGCTCCGCATCAGCAGAGGTGAAGCGCACTACCGACATTGGCCACTTCACGACAGCCGCCTGCACAGTTGGGTAGGAAGGATGTGTGAACACCTGCTCTTTGTCCGCTCTTTGAATCGCAAACGTGTGCCGTCCGCCCTGAAAATGGTCATGGGTAAGTATCGACCCTCCCACAATCGGCAGATCCGCATTCGAGCCGATAAAATAATGCGGATAGGAATCGGTGAACGACAACAGTCGCCGGAGCGTCTCACGCGTTAATTTCATAGGCACATGATCATGATGGAATATGATGCAGTGCTCGTTATAGTACACATACGGCGAGTATTGGAAAAACCAAGGCTCTCCGTTCATTTCCAGCGGAATAGTACGCAGGTTTTGCCGCGCCGGATGGTTCAGGCGACCCGCATAACCGACATTCTCCCTGCACAATTGGCACTTAGGATACACAGGAGGCGGCAGCAGCTTCGCCATAGCGATTTCCTCAGGACTCTTCTCCGGCTTGGACAGATTAATCGTAATTTCCATGTCCCCATAAGGAGTAGACTGCTTCCAGTATACATTTTTGTTCACACGATCCATCCGAATGTAGTTGGAGTCAATCGACAGGCGGTAGAACCAGTCCGTCGCCGCTTCAATCCCCTCTTCTGCCGCCTTTTCCCGGAATGTCCGCACCACTTCTGACGGTCTGGCCATCAGCAAGCCCATAATTTTGGCATCCAGCAAATCCCGATACGTATCTGTGTTCTCAGGAATCAGTCCGATCTCATAGCCGTAATCAATCAACACATCCAGCGCCGGCTGCGGACTGTCCAGCACCGCATTGTCCGTCTCCATGGCATAGGGCTCGTCAAAGCCGAAACGCTCAAGCAGCAGGTTACGACCGTAATCGATATCAGCCTCCTCAATTAACCTGTGGGCTGCCGCAAAGACGGTCAAACGCTCAATGGCCTGAAGGGCCGCTTCACGCAAGTTGGATTGCTCTTCAGATACGGAATTCTTCAATCCGTCAGTCATGATATAGATCCTCCCTAGTTGTCACCATATCCGTTGGGACGGGACTGATGCCAGTTCCAGGCGCCACGGATAATGTCCTCAAGCTTCGTGCGGTTTGGAGTCCAGCCCAGCACGCTGCGGGCTTTGTCCGAGGAAGCCACCAGCACCGCCGGGTCACCGGCACGCCGTGCTTCCATAACGACCGGTATATCCAGCCCTGTTACTTGCTTGGCCGTATCAATAACCTGCTTGACCGAGAAGCCCTGGCCGATTCCGAGGTTGAAAACATCACTATTATTACCCTTACGCAGGTAATCTACCGCAAGCAAATGGGCGTCTGCCAGGTCGCTGACATGAATATAGTCGCGTATGCAGGTACCATCAGGAGTGTCATAGTCTTCTCCGAACACCGAGATATGAGCACGCTGCTTCAGGGCTGCCTGGAGCACAAGCGGAATCAAGTGACTCTCCGGGCGGTGATCCTCGCCGATTTTGCCGCTCTCATGCGCTCCGGCTGCATTGAAGTAACGAAGGGATACGTACCTGATGCCCAGCACTTTATCAAACCAGGCCATCATGCGCTCCATCATCAGCTTGGTTTCACCATATACATTGGTAGGCTCCGTACGGTCTCCTTCTTCGATTGGCACCTTCTCTGGCTCGCCATAGGTCGCCGCTGTGGAAGAGAATACGATTTTGGAAACATTCGCCTCTTTCATCGCCTCAAGCAGGCACAGCGTGCCGAATACATTGTTGTCGTAATACTTGCCAGGGTTCTGCATGCTTTCTCCGACGAGTGAATTTGCAGCAAAGTGAATGACTGCATCGATCTCATTTTCGCGGAATACTTTGGCAAGCAGCTCCTTGTCACGCAGGTCGCCTTCATACAGCTTACCGCCCAGCAGCGCACCACGATGGCCTGTCTGCAGGTTGTCTACAACTACAACATCTTCGCCTCTGTCCAGCAAAGCCGCTACTGTGTGGGAACCGATATAGCCGGCTCCTCCCGTTACCAAAATCGCCATTGTTACATGTCCCCTTTCCGTTCTTTAACTCCGTCGCCTACTCCACAAACGTAAAAGCTGGCTTCAAGTTCAGTACGTGTCCGGTAGGCCTCGCCGACCCGCTTCACGAACTCTTCCACATCTCCTTCATGCACCAGGGAGACCGTACAGCCGCCAAAACCCGCGCCCGTCATACGTGAACCGAGCGTTCCAGGAATGCGCCGCGCTTCTTCAACCATCACATCCAGTTCCTTGCAGCTCACCTCATAGAGGTCCCGCAAAGAATCATGGGACGCGTTCATCAACTGTCCGAATGTGACCAGATCGTTGTCGGCCAACGCTTCAACCGAGGCAAGCACACGGGCATTTTCTTCAACGACATGCCGAGCCCGTCTTCTGACCGTTTCGTCCCCGATCAGATCCTCCAGCGTCTGGAACTGTTCCACACTAAGCTGTGCCAGATAATTCAGCGACGGATGTTCTTTGCGCAAAATATCCAGCGCCTCCACACATTGAGTCCGGCGTTCGTTATAAGCGGAATCCACCAGACCGCGCCGTTTGTTCGTATTGCCAATAATCAATTTATAACTGCCTGTCTTAAACGGTACTCTCTTATATTCCAGTGTGTCGCACATCAACAGGATCGCATGATCCTTCGCGCCATTGGCCACGGCAAACTGGTCCATGATGCCGCAATTCACACCGACATAACGGTTCTCGGCCCGCTGCGAGAGCAGAGCAATCTCAACCGTGTCCGTTGCCTGTCCCTCCAGGGAAAGCAGCGTATAAGCCGTAACCACTTCAATCGAGGCTGAAGAAGACAGTCCCGCACCGTTCGGGATCTCCCCGTGGAACAGCATGTCATACCCGTTGGACAGCTCAATGCCCTTTTCTATCAGTTCAACGATTACCCCGACTGGGTAGTCAACCCATTCGCCCGTTTTCTGTTTGCCAGCATCCTTGACGGATATCACCGACTCATATTCAAAATTGGTGGAGGCAAAATGAAGCTCGTCATCCTCTCTTGCCCGAATCACCAGCGTCGTTCCGAATTCCAGCGCGGCAGGCAGCACATATCCACCATTATAGTCGATATGCTCTCCAATCAGGTTAACCCTTCCCGGTGCCTGAAACAGGCGCACGGGATGGGACCCGTCCCCGTATTTTTGTTTAAATTGTTCCGTCAGCTCATGTGTGTTCACGTATTATCCACCCCACTGCAATAGTCAGATCGTGCATCATGCGCGGCTTCGGCATAACCCGGATACCGCCCGTGGTACATTAGCATTTGATGATTCTGCTTTATGTAGCCAGTATAAATGAAAAACGTTTCCGATGTAATGCAGTCATGTGTTATTCATATGGATAAATGTGACCTTGGACGGTACAATGGAGATGAACGCAACCTAAGTCCCACACCTGTCCTTGGAAAGGAGAAGACGTTATGGATCAACCGGCCCATACTTATTCCGTAGCCTCTAATCCGGTCTATTACGAGAACAGTTCACTTCATGTGCTGTTCGCCGGAGAGAGCCAAACAAAGCCGGGTCATGCGCTTGGCCCCAAGCTGTATGATTATTATCTGCTCCATTACGTGGAATCCGGTTACGGACAGTTCCGGACCGAGCAGCGGACATATCATTTAAGCACAGGAGACTGCTTTCTGATCCACCCAGGCCAATTGGTCAGCTATGTATCTGACACGAATGATCCATGGCGGTACAGATGGTCTGCCTTCACTGGCAGCGAGGCAGAGAATCTTGTTGACGAAGCCGGATTTGTAACGGATGTACCGATATTCAAGGCTTTCGGGAACAGCCGGATAGCGCATTGGATCCATGCCATGCAACAGGCTTTTTACAGCAGGAAAACGAGCTCCCATCCAGCCTCCATCGGCTATCTATACCTGATCCTCGCCGAGGCGGGAGAGCACCTGACGGAAGCGGCCAAGCTGCCCGGGCCAGACTCGCAAGTCAGGATCACGGTCAAACAGATGATCCAGTATATGTCCACACAGTATGCCCACCCGGTTTCCATCGAACAGATGGCCGTCGGCCTCGGCTATAACCGGGCCTACTTGTCCCGCATTTTCAAGAAGGAAACCGGCCTGTCGCCGGTGACCTATCTGCTTAAGCTGCGAATCGATAAGTCGCGGCAGCTTTTGCGTGAACGACCGGAGCTGTCCATCGAGCAGGTTGCCGCCTCCGTGGGTCTGCCGGACGCCCTTTATTTCTCCCGCCAGTTCCGCCGCTTCTACGGGCAATCCCCTAGGGAGTACCGGATAACGGTCGGTAAGTGAAGGGCGAATATGGCAGCAGCCCGCTCTCATAAGCGGGCTGCTTTTCGAACGGCTTCCGGTACCGTCCTTGTTATACAGTTTATTTACTGCCTTCCTGCCCCCCTGCGGGCTGGAGGATGGAATCAATTCTCTCCAATTCGTCACGGGAGAATTCCAGGTTCGAAAGAGTCGCAACATTCTCTTCAATCTGCGATACCCGGCTTGCGCCGATCAGGGCCGAGGTGACGCGTCCGCCCCGCAGCACCCAGGCCAGCGCGAACTGGGCCAGGCTCTGTCCGCGTGCAGCCGCCATCTGATTCAAGGCGCGCACCTTCCGGATCGCTTCCGGCGTAATATGTTCTTCATTTAAAAATACCGATGTGCCAGCCGCGCGGGAATCCTCCGGCACTCCGTTCAAGTATTTGTTCGTCAGCATGCCCTGCGCAAGCGGGCAAAAGGCGATGCTTCCCATTCCGTTCTCATCCAACACATCCTGCAGCCCAGGTTCAATCCAGCGGTCCAGCAGCGAATACTTCGGCTGATGGATCAGCAAGGGCGTGCCCAAGTCCTTCAGAATACGGGCCGCTTCGGCGGTCTGTTCGGCATTGTAATTCGACACGCCTACATACAGCGCCTTGCCTGACCGAACGATCTGGTCGAGCGCCATCATCGTCTCCTCCAGCGGGGTCTCTGGATCGAAACGGTGGGAATAGAAAATATCCACGTACTCCAGCCCCATCCTCTTCAGGCTCTGATCCAGGCTGGAGATCAAATATTTGCGCGAGCCCCACTCGCCGTAAGGACCAGGCCACATATAATAACCAGCCTTCGTGGAGATGACGAGCTCATCACGGTAAGGCTTCAAATCGCTGGAGAGTACCTGGCCGAAGAATTGCTCCGCAGACCCAGCCGGAGGCCCGTAGTTATTCGCCAGATCAAAGTGGGTAATGCCCAAGTCAAACGCCCGGGTAATCATGCTGCGGCCGTTCTCAGCGCTATTGATCCCGCCGAAGTTATGCCATAATCCCAGCGAAATGGCCGGCAGCTTCAGCCCGGATTTTCCGGTACGGTTGTATTTCATGCCTTCATAGCGTTCATCGCTAGCCAAGTAAACCATACCCATCCCCTGCCTCTCTGACCGAAATTGGTAACTGATAAATGCTTCTAAGGATCATCATAGCTCTTTTAGCCTGCCTTTGACAAGAAACCGATTACAGCCACTATCCAGCCCAAAATCAGCCTAGGGACAACATCATCCCAACCCGCTCCATCACCTCTCCAATTGGCTCGGTGATCAGCAGATTCGCCCTTGAATCATAAGGGGTTGGATCCGCATTCAGAAGCACGGTCCTCGCTCCCTGAAAATACGTGATCAGTGACGCCGCCGGATGAACGGTTAGAGAGGTTCCTCCGATCATCAACAGGTCCGCCTGCGAGATCGCTTCAATGGAACGATAAAGCGTTTCCTGATTCAGCGACTCCTCGTACAAAACCACATCCGGCTTGATGATGCCGTCATCATCCTTACAGCGCGGAACCGTGTCCTCCGCCGCCATCATTTGTTCCAGACTATAAAAGCGCGAGCATTTCATACAGTAATTCCGGTGCACCGAACCGTGAAGCTCCAGCACCCGGCTGCTGCCTGCTTTCTGATGAAGGCCGTCAATGTTCTGCGTAACGACCGCCTTCAGTCTGCCACTCGTTTCAAGTTCGGCCAGCAGCCTATGACAGCCATTCGGTTCAGCGGCAGGATGCAGCATTTTGCTGCGGTAAAAATCGAAAAAAACGTCTGCATGCTCCATAAAGAACGTTCTGCTCAGCATCACTTCCGGTGGGTAAGGCAGCTCTTCCTCCTGCCGGTACAGACCCGCCGCAGACCTGAAATCAGGGATGCCACTTTCCGTCGACGTTCCCGCCCCTCCGAAAAATACAATATTGCGGCTTTCGCCGATCCATTCTGCCAGCCTTTCTTCCGGCTTCATCGTTTATCCGCCTCCATCACGTTGAACTCGTTAAGGTCTCTTACCTTTAGATGCTCATAGCTGTGGAAAATAAGATCCGCATCTGCCAGATGCTCCGTCAGCTTCGAGTCGGGAGCAAAGCCGAGCTTCAGCCTCACACCCGCCTGCTTTCCCATCAGCATATCCCCACTGCTGTCCCCAATGACCACCGTTTCGGCAGGGGCTACGCCCATTTCCGCACAGGCTTTCATTACCATTTCCGGTGAAGGCTTCCCTTCTCTGACGTCATCATAACCGATAACCGAGTCAAAATAGTGACGGAATCCGAGCCAGCGCAAATGCTCCTCCGCTTCCCTCCTGGAGTCCGAAGTCACGACCCCGAGCTTCAGTCCTGCGGCCCGGCATTGTTCAAGAAATACAGACAGGCCCGGAAAAGCCTGAGCGGGGCGGCTACTTCGAAGATCGGCCATAGCCGTTTGGCTGAAATGCCTGACCTGCATCACCGCCTCATCCCAGGGCACTCCTGCGGCGTAGAGCTGCCAGGCCAGCAGGCCGATCGTTTCATCAATCGTGCCCATCGCCAGCGGTCCGCGCACATCATAGCCGATAACATGCCCTTCCCGGTCAAGCGTGGTGCCCAGGACACGTTCCTTGCCACCGATGAATTCGGCACCCATCACAGTCAAATGCTGCTCCAGCATACTCAGAACGGAACTTGACCAGCCTCCCCACATCTGCAGGAAATGGAGCAGAGTTCCGTCTTTATCAAACAAGATGGCTCCACATGGCTCCGCACGTGTCCCAATCTGCAATTCAGGCATGCTCTTCCTCCTTTTCGGTATTCCTATAATTAAGGGTATCACCCTGGCAAGAAGCCGGTCAAATTCAAACAAACGACACAAATCAGGGGAATGTGAGCGTTTACTATTGTGAATTTGATCACAATTCATATCGCCGGAATAGCGTATGTTTTAAATATAAGATTTTTAGAAAATACGGCAGAGGTACCGTCCGTATGGAGGGATAGAATATGAGCGGAGTGTCGGCGCAGAGCAAGGATTCATTTTTTCTAAATTTAAGGTTTTTACTGATCGTATGTGTGTTTATCGCTAACGCGCTTGAGCCTCTTATAGGGATCAACACTTGGGCTGATCGATGGTACACCTGGATCTTTATGTTTCATATGCCTCTATTCGTGTGGGTCACCGGTTATTTCGCACGTCTGAGCCTGAAAGGGGAAGCTGGCGGGAGAGTGCTGCTGCAGATCATGGCACAATACATTATTTTTCAGAGTCTCTACTCCCTGCTGGATAAAGCTTTCTTCCATGTGCAGGGTCTTCATCATTCCTTTTTTGCTCCCTATCTGCTGTTGTGGTTCCTTGCCAGTCATTTCTGCTGGAGGCTGCTCCTGCTGGCCATGCGGCGGCTGCCACCAGCTGTACAGTTGACTGCCTCTATTACGCTGGGGGGACTTGCCGGATACCTCCCTTTTGAGGGGACGTGGTTGAGCATATCCAGAACTTTTATATTTCTTCCTTTTTTTATACTTGGTTATCATATGACCTATGAAAAAATATCCTTGCTCCTAACCCCCCGCATCAGATCCGCAGCCATCGCGATGTCCCTGCTGCTGTTTGCAGGAGCAGTCTGGGTATCGGCACATCTGCAGACAGGCTGGTTGTACGGAAGCATGACCTATACCGAGCTGGGACATGGGGAATGGTATGCGGGCTTCTACCGGATCGGCATCTATATGCTGCAGCTTACGGCCTCGGCCGCCTTTCTCGGCCTCGTCCCCTTGACGTCAGGGTGGCTGTCCCGGATGGGAAGCCGGACGCTGTATGTTTTTCTGCTGCACGGATTCATCATTCGTGGGGCTGCCGCATCGGGAATATACACCTATGTTCATACAACCTATGGCATCGCGTTCATTATGATCACCGCCTGCCTGCTGACTGTTCTACTTTCACTGCCCGGGATCAAACGAGCAGCACATCTGTTTATAGAACCCAATGTGGATTGGCTCCTCATGCTGTTCAACAGACTTGCCGAATTTTGTCCCAAAAGCTGGCGCACGGCAAGCCGCATCGAAACGAAGTCCTGAAAGGATGCGCGCAACAAAAATATACCTAGAGAGCCTGTCCCGCAGCAGCGGCGGCGGGCTTCTTTTTTTCGGAAAGGCCTCTCACCTTCTGTAATATATATAGAAAAAAAGCCACAGTTATGATAGACTTTCTAGAAACCATTCACCGCTTTCAAGCGTTGCTTTGCAGCGCTAAACCAATATAGGATTTTGGGAGGACAGACTTCATGACAGCTAACAAGAAGAAGATGCGATCAGATATGATCAAAAAAGGCTTTGACCGTGCGCCACACCGCAGCCTTCTGCGAGCAGCAGGCGTAAAGGAAGAGGATTTTGACAAACCGTTCATTGCCGTGTGCAACTCCTACATTGATATTGTTCCCGGGCATGTGCACTTGCAGGAATTTGGCAAAATTGTTAAAGAGGCGATTCGTGAAGCAGGCGGTGTACCTTTCGAATTCAATACCATCGGTGTGGACGACGGAATTGCGATGGGACATATCGGTATGCGGTATTCCCTGCCAAGCCGTGAAATTATCGCTGACTCTCTCGAAACTGTTGTATCTGCACACTGGTTCGATGGCATGGTCTGCATTCCCAACTGTGACAAAATCACGCCCGGCATGATGATGGGTGCGCTGCGCGTGAACATTCCAACGATCTTCGTCAGCGGCGGTCCGATGCAAGCCGGTAAAGACAAGAACGGCCGTTCCATCTCCCTGACTTCCGTGTTTGAAGGCGTAGGAGCTTATCAGGCCGGCAAGATTGATGATCAAAGCCTGTTGGAGCTTGAACAGTACGGATGTCCAACCTGTGGCTCCTGCTCAGGCATGTTCACGGCTAACTCCATGAACTGTCTCGCTGAAGCGTTAGGTCTGGCGCTTCCAGGCAACGGAACGATCCTGGCCGTGGCTCCGGAACGCAGAGAATTTGTCAAGCAGTCTGCAAAACAATTGATGGAACTGATCAAAATGGACCTGAAGCCGCGTGACATCGTGACCAAAGAAGCGATCGACAACGCCTTCGCGCTTGATATGGCCATGGGCGGCTCCACAAATACGGTACTGCATACCCTTGCACTGGCCAATGAAGCCGAGGTTGACTATCCGATCGAACGCATCAATGAGGTAGCCAACCGTGTACCACATCTTTCCAAGTTGGCTCCCGCTTCCGATTATCATATCGAGGATGTTCATAATGCCGGTGGCGTGAGCGCTGTGCTGAACGAGTTGTTGAAAAAGCCGGGTGCCCTTCATGCGGATTGCATTACTGTTACCGGCAAAACACTGCGCGAGAATGTGCAGGATCAGCCGATTCTGGACGAGAATGTTATCCATCGTCTTGATAACCCTTATTCCGAGCGCGGCGGGCTTGCCGTTCTATTCGGCAATCTTGCTCCGGAAGGCTCCATTATCAAGGTTGGTGCCGTGGATGCGTCCGTCGGCGGCTACCACAGAGGCCCTGCCATCTGCTTTGATTCTCAGGAAGATGCGCTAGCTGGCATCGCCAACGGTAAAGTCAAGGAAGGACATGTCGTCGTTATCCGTTATGAAGGACCCAAGGGGGGACCGGGTATGCCGGAAATGCTCGCTCCAACTTCCCAAATTGTTGGCATGGGTCTTGGCGCCAAGGTCGGCCTGATTACGGACGGACGCTTCTCCGGCGCTTCCCGAGGTATCTCCATTGGCCATATTTCTCCAGAGGCGGCTGAAGGCGGACCGATCGCTTTTGTTGAAGACGGTGATTTCATTGAATTGGACCTCAACAACCGCACCATTCAACTGGAAATCAGCGAAGAGGAATTTGCCAGCCGTCGCGCCAACTGGAAGGGCTTCGAGCCGAAGGTAAAAACAGGTTACCTGGCCAGATACTCCAAGCTTGTCACGAATGCAAGCAACGGCGGTATCATGAAAATCTAATCATGCTTAACCGCAGAAGTCCTACTCAGTTTTTTAAGAAACTGAGGGATTCTTGGTCTAGATTTCACAGAGAAACACAAAAAATCAGCCTGTCGTTGGACTGGCTGATTTTTTGTGTTTCTTATATTGAACCATCGTATTCATTTTCTCAGAATTGACATCCATCATAGACGATGATAGTTTAACTGTGATACCTAGCCACTATCAAAGTGTAGAGGCATGATTTGAGGAGGCAGTTGGATGAATTTTGACAACAAAGTAGCACCAGAATTAAGACCGATCTTATCGATGATTCCGCCAATGAAGTTGCCTGATGACTTGGCCAGATTAAGACAATCTCGCTCAAAATCTCCTTCTCAAAAATCTGACGACGTTCTCACCACTTCTCGTCTTATTTCCGGGGCAGATGGAAGGGAAATCCCAGTAAATATTTATGAACCGACCAAAAAAAACCAAGATCAACTGCCGGCCGTGCTTTGGATGCATGGCGGAGGGTTCGTTTTTGGTCTTTCTCCCGTGGATGATGGTTTATGCGAAACCCTCGTCAAAACAGCAGATTGTGTTGTCGTTTCCGTGGATTATCGTCTGGCACCGGAACATCCGTATCCGGCGGCAATTGAAGACTGCTACGAGGCTTTACTATGGATGTCAGAGGCCTCCGAAGAACTGAACATTGATTTGTCCCGCTTAGCTATAGCTGGCCAAAGTGCGGGTGGTGGATTGACGGCCGCCTTATCTTTGATGGCTCGTGATAAAGGCGGACCTGCGATCGCTTTTCAAATGCCCCTCTATCCCATGATTGATGATCGGCATACGACCCCATCAAGCTACGAAATTGCGGATGAAGTACCAGTGTGGAATCGCTCGCATAGTTTGGCCGCTTGGAATTTGTATTTAGGAGAGCATGCAACAGGAGATATTTCACCGTATGCCGCCCCTGCCCGGGCGCAGAATCTGGCTGGCCTGCCGCCCACCTATACTTGTGTAGGTCAATTGGACCCGTTTCGTGATGAAACCATCGAATATGTAACGAGACTGGCACAAGCTGGAGTAAATGTGGAATTTCATTTGTATCCTGGATGTTTCCACGGTTTTGATGTCATGGTTCCTACTGCTGAAGTGAGTGAGCGTGCCAGAAACGGATACATCAACGCTCTTGCCGAAGCTTTGAATCCTAAACAAGAGTAAGCTGGCATACACCAGCAACAGCCCTGCTCCTTTTCACGGAAGCAGGGCTGTTTTGGTTCATACATCTAATCTTACGCAATTGTGCTCGTAGAGCTGTTCACAGTCTGCGCTGAAGCGGTCCCCATCCCCATCTCTTCCGGATGCTCTGGGAGCGGATGATCGTTCAAAGTCATACCAGACCCTACAGAATCATTCTTCAGGAAACGGCCTGTTAATACAGATACCGGCATGACAATAAGCTTTGGTACGAGAACATCAGAACGACGCTTCAGTCGTTCTTGCCCAGACGGATGGATAACACTCAGCAGCAGCCGCAGATACAGCTTAGAAGATGAGGCAAAAAGGCCGCTTGGAAGATCACGGACCATAAAACCGAGCTTCTCCGCGCCGCGGTTGATCATGCTAACTCCGTAAACGGCTTTAACCTTTTCAAGCTGCGAATCAGCAGCCAATCTGGCCGCCAGATCCGGGAGTTGCTTCTCTACAGAACGGATCATTTGTATTGCTACATGCATCGGCGTCTTGGCTGTAGAGCCAATCTGGTACAGCCTTTCATTGTCGAAATGCAGCTCAAGCACGTCATCCCCCTTAACAAGTGAGACCCCATCCGCAAAATCTACAGGCTGGCCCTTATATTTGCGCCGTCTGAAATGCAGCATAGGCTCCTGAGGGTTGGCCGGCTCCAGTCGAAACAGCGTATGAAATGCGCGTTCGTACAGCAGCCAACTGCGAACAATGACTTTTTTGAACCAGCCTTCCGAATGAGTCGCATTCATTTCCACTGCACCTCCTGCCAACTCGTCTATCCTTACACTGCGCAGACCTCTGCGCCCCGCCTCGATCAACACACGCTCCAGCGCAACCAGCATATTTTGGGGAGCATCCGCATTGGCGCCGAGCGTCCTACCGCAGTCATGAAGCAGCATGATTTCTCCTCCACGCAGCTTTTGCAGCATTCTTCGGGTCAACCGATCTACCCCCGTTCTGACACGCCAATCCCCGAACATGGAAGACCACAGCACGATACGGCGTCCGTTCGATTTGGCGAAATCAAACAGATTCACAATTCCCCAAGGCGGGCGATAATAGGCCGCGCGGTCACCGGTGACTTCACGGATGATTTGCTCCGTGCATAAAATCTGCTTGCGAACGGTCGCCGGACGCATGAACCAGTTAGATTTATGCACATAATTATGAATACCGATCAAATGCCCTTCGTCATGGATTCTCCGCAAAATAGCCGGGTGCTTCTCGGCGTTCACACCCACGACAAAAAAAGTCGCTTTGGCGTCGAAACGCTGCAGCAAATCCAGTAATTGAGGGGTATACACGGGATCGGGCCCGTCGTCAAAGGTTAGAGCGAAGGCTTGCTCTTCTTTCTTTCCCCGACGGAATACCCGGAAGCCGAACAGGCGGCTGATGAGTCCAGGTATAAAAGCATAAAATGATGTGATGTAAAAAAGCCATAGCAGTACATTCTGCAGCACGTTGTATTCCCCACTTCTCTATTTTGACATAGCGTGCCGTTAGCCTGAAGAAAACTCACTAACTTTATTTTAACATAAAAGGTCAGGAAATTAGGCTGACTTTCTTTAAATGGTGTACAATATACAAAAATGATTCAGCCAAAAAAGGAGTCGTTGTATTCTATGCTGCCTTTGTATAAAAAGTATTGGCGCACAGCCTTCGATATTGCATTGATTGCGCTGACCGTCTATCTGATTTTGTTCATATCCAGCCAGTTATACCACATCGCAGCGCCGGTTTTTCTGTCTTTCGTGGTATTCCTGTGTATTGAACCGATGGCCCGCTATCTTCACAAAAAAGGAATGCGCAAGCCTTTTGCTTCCGCTATCTCTGTACTGCTGTTTCTCGTCATCCTGCTCGCATTATTTTTTGGGCTGGGGCTCATCATCGTTACACAGTTTGCACGGCTCGCTGACGATCTGCCCAATTACATGTCTATTACGCAGCAGGCATTTAAGGAACTGACTGCTTTTTTACAGGGGAAGATCGCCAGCTTGCCGCCGACGATTACGGATCGTATGAACGAGTATTTTGAAACTGTCACAAAGCTGCTCTCCACCTGGGGAACCAATGCGCTGCAGCGGATCATTGCATTTCTCGGCTCATTCTCTACGTTCATGGCCAATTTTGGAATTGCCATTATCTTGGCTTTCTTTCTCAGCATGGAGATTGACCTGTGGAAGGTCATCGCGCGCAAGAAGACACCACATACGCTTAAAACCGCTGTTAGCTTTTTCAGAAACCATGTTTTAAAAGCGATCGGGTCGTATATCAAAGCTCAGGCTATACTCGTGTCCATCACGTTTGTCATTGTTTTTGTGGGTCTTCTGATTCTGGGTGCCGGCAATGCCTTTACAATCGCGCTTGTCGCGGCTGTGTTTGATATTTTACCGCTGCTCGGGGTGCCTGTCATCTTCATCCCGTGGGCCGTTTATCTGTTCATCGTTGGCAATACCAGCCTAGCGATCGGGCTGCTGATACTGCTGGCTGTTGCGATGCTCGTTCGACAACTGGCCGAGCCGAAAATTTCGGGTAATTCTATTGGCGTCAGCTCGGCCTTTCTGATGCTGTCGTTTATGATCATCTCCCTTTCGATCTTCGGGGTAGCCGGTCTGATTCTCTCCCCGATCCTGCTCATATTGATCAAGGAGCTGTGGCAGCAAGGTTATCTGCAGCAATGGATTCGTTTTCCGAAAGAAGAGTTTGATGAGCCTCCGTTTCTGGCCAAGCTTCAGGAGGGAGATGCTCCACCTTCGGAAGAAGCCAGCAAATCCATGACTTGACCAAATAACGCCGTCGCCTGATTCGACGAATTTGCCGGAACATTCTGCACAAGGACAGCCACCGCATATCGCGGCTGCTCCACCGGACCATACCCAATAAACCACTGATTATTAACCGCCCTGCCGGCCTGTCCGGTCTGGGCGGTTCCTGATTTCCCAGCAAGCTTCCACTTGGCGGAGGCCAGTCCTTTGCCGGTTCCCTCCTGCACGACCTTCTCCATCCAGTACAAAATGGTGCGGGCAGTATGGGGGCTTATTCTCCCCTTGGAAGCAGGCAAGGCATGAGCAGGTAGCTCAAGCAGGGTGCCTCCGTCCGCATACTGGATGCGGCGTACCAGCCGCGGCGAGCGTACTTCGCCGTTATGGAGCAGAGAGACAATCAAGTTTGCCGCCTGTAGAGGCGTTACTTTCACATCCCTCTGCCCGATGGCTGTCTGTACACGTGCTCCAGTATCCTCCGCCTTGGTGCGGCTATCGAATATACGGCCAGCCTCTTCGCCATCAAACAAGCGAAGCTGCTTCATCCCAGCCAGATCCTTCCCTGCCCAGCCAACCTCCCGTCCCAAACCAAGAGCCTCCGCCATTTGAGCAAGCTGACTGGAAGTTAATCGCTCAGCCAGCTTGGCAAATACGGTGTTGCAGGATTCTGCAAAGCCTTGCTCTAGGTTCAGTCTGCCGTGACCTTCTTCTTTCCAGCAAGCAAGGCCATAGGCGCCATACTCACCACGACAATGAAAGGTTTCCCCTTTTCTCGCCGCCCCTGTCTCCAATGCGGCCGCGGCCGTGACAATTTTGAAAATGGAGCCGGGCACGGCTGCCTTTACAGCACGGTTGGACCAATCAGAGCCTTCCGGATTGACATGGTAGGGATCATAAAAAGGGCGTGATATCATGGCGAGCACATCCGCATTGCCAGCATCCAGCACAACCACAGCGCCTTCCTTCATCGGGCTGTGTGCAGTCAAATTCTCAATTTTGCGCTGCAGGGCAAGGTCGATGGTCGTCTGTACCTGCAGCGGATAATGGTGGTTGGAGGGTGTGCTAATGCGCAGTCCCGTGTCAGGAAGCGTATGACGCTCTGCATCCACCAAATGGGATATAAACGTCGCCCCTTCCCCCTTAAGCAACGGCTCAAGAGTTTTCTCCAGACCGGCAGCTCCACTGAGTGAATTCCCGGGACGTTCGTAAAGAAATCCAAGCCACTGCATGCCGTTTACCGATTTGTCATATCTTCTTCTGTATGGCACTACCTCTGCGGCCCCGGGAGCAAGCCGGGAAATATGAGCAGCTTCCTGATCGGTCAATTCAACAGGCGTGCCGTGGCTGTCTTTCCAGACTACAGGTGAACCGAGACTTTTCCAGCGGCGGAGCAGTTCAGAAGCATCGGTGTGAAGGACCCTGGCCAGCCGTCCTACCCTGTCATCCTGCTTCGCAGGCCCACCAGGAAACAGTACAGGAACCTGCACCCAGGCACCTGTGATGCTGTGCCCGCTTCTGTCCGTAAAATGTCCCCTGCCTGTATCGACCACAACCCCCTCCTGCCGCTGGACAACGGATTGCTCTCTAACGGTTCGGCTCCCGTTAGGCACAATGCTTCTCCCGGCGGCGATCTGAAGCCATCCTAAACGGATAATAAGGACAGCGATCAGGAAAGAAATCACGGTCGTTATCAATTGGATACGCTGGTGCCGTTCGATTCGGTTTGATTGATGATGCAACCTCGGTCTGCCTCCTCTGAGCTGATCTTGGCAATAGTATGTCCTCGCAAAGTTGACGGCAAACACCCGCGTTCTCTGAAGTGCAAATCATTGCTTAAAAACAGAAAGAGGAGCATTCCCGGTAGAAAAATCTACTTTCGGGATGCTCCCCTCATTTATCATAACAGTTACCTTAAACTCTGAAATTGGATAACGTCTGCTTCAGACTGCCTGATACGTTTTCAAGCTTTTCTGAAAGCTGTACAAGCTGACTGGCGACATTTTCCTGCTCGCTGCTCAGCGAGGCAACCTCCTCCGAGGTTGCGGAGGATTGCTCTGCTACAGCGCTGACATTACCCATGGCATCGGACAATACCTCCTGCGATTGGTTAAGCTCTTCAATCGAGCTGGTCACCGCAGTCAAGCTGCTGATGAAATCTTGCATCTGCTGCTGTACCGATTGGAAAATTTCTGAAGTCTCTTCAACAGCCTCAATTTGCTGTCTGAACAAAGGATATGCCTCCGTCAACGCCTCGACCGTTTCATTCATTTCGGTAACGATGTTATTAACGATGCCGCCAGCCATAATAATGGCCTGTCGCGATTGGTCAGCCAGCTGTCGGATTTCATCCGCCACCACCATGAACCCGCGTCCGGCTGCGCCTGCCCGTGCTGCTTCAATGGTCGCATTCAGGGACAGGATATTCGTCTGCTTTGTGATGTTCTGCAGCGCATCCAGCACCTGAAATACGGTGGAAGTGGTGTCTTTCAGCTTGTCCACTTTCGTGACGAGCGCACGTGTCGTTTCTTCCGTTGCCTTGGTTTTGCCCATCAGTTGCTTCAGTTGTTCACTGCCTGTTTCACTGGAGCGCCCCACATCCCGCGCAGCTTCTCCCATTTCCGAATTGTGGGTAATAACGTTCTCCATCTGGCGTGTAATATTTTCGGTCAGCGTATTGCCGCGCTCCGCTTCCGTAGCAAGGCTGGAGGCGCCATTGGCGATTTCTTCGGTCGCAACGGCAATTTCTCTGGCCGAAATGGCCGTCTTTCTGGAAGCATCGCTCAACTCGGAGGCTGTCACCAGAACATCCTGGGCTGTTGAATTCGTCTGTTCTACCAGCTCGGTAATCTGCTCCATCATCGCATTAAAGCTGACAGAGAGCTGGCCAATCTCATCTTGGGAGCGGTAATCGGTGCGGACACCAAGGTTGCCTTTGGCACCTTCGTTCATCAGATCCTTCATGTGCTTCAACGGACGGCCGATCATGCGCACCATCCACAACCCCAGAAGTACGGCGACCACCGCAGCCGCAATCATAAACACCCAGGTAAGAATCAGAATGCCTTTGGTGCTTTGCAGCAACGTGGAAACAGGTACAATTCCGTTCAAGATCCATTGGGATGTGCCAAGTGTAGTATGAACAGACATCACTTTCTGGTTTTTACCATTGAAATCTACACTTACCATATTGCTGCCCTGAGGCGTTTTTATTTCTTTCACATAATCCAGCGTCTGCCCGCTGCCGATTAGATCCGCCTGATTAGATGCAGTCGGTATACCCTCGCTAGTCACGAGATGGATCGCTCCGCCTTCTCCCAGGTCCAATCCTTGCAATTGCTCTTCAAGAGAGCTCAACTTGAGATCCATCACAAGTATATACTTGGCGCCTAACACGGAAAGGTCGTTCATCGAACGCACCAGCCGGTAAGTCTTGATCCCGGAGCTGCTGACTTCTGTTGGCAACCACCGCACCCCTGTAGTTTGAAGCATTTCATTGAACCAAGGCTCCGATCGCACATCTCTTTTATTGCCGGTTCCCATGATCACTCCATCCGGGTCTTCGGGATACAAATAAATGGATTCGATCGCCTTATTGTTAAATGCTAAGTTAGTCAACTTCTTCGTTACCGAGTCTGTCGCAAGAAACGCGTCATAAGAGGAAACGTCCGAATTACTCATCGTCCGCAGCAGTTCTCCAATCTCGTTATCAAAGAAGATTTGGGTTGAGGTATCCAAAAAACGCTCCAAAATAATGTCCAGCTTTTCGGCCGTCTGATTTACCGTCTGCTGATAAGCCAACGCGGCATTTTGCTCAATCGTGTTGCGAGCGGTTACATAAGAAATAACCCCCAAGCTGACCACTGCGATCATTATCGTTACAAAGAAAATCAAAAACAGCTTCATCCCGACAGATTTTACAGGATTCGCTTGTTTGATCAAAGAGATATATTCCTTTGGCGATTTTTTGAAATTCCAGCCTGGTCCGTTTCTCTTACCACGCTCGGGCAGCTTCCACTTTACCTTCAATGCAGGCAATTTCAGCTTGCTCTTCAGGTTTGGAATAACTTCCTTCTTTTCGTTGCTTCGTGCTTCTCTACTTTTATTCTCTCTTTTTGGCGTTAAGCCCATCTCTCTCACCTGCCGGATGTTATTCTTCCCCACATTATCCCTGAGATGCTATCTATGTATGTAACGATATTATACGACAAAAGTCAGGCTTGTCAGCCGTAATCCCCAAAATAAACTGAAACTTTTTTCCTATAAAACTATAAAAAAAAGAGGCCTCCCGACCGATATAGGAGGACCTCTTCACAAACTTCGTTTTGATGTACTTTATTTTTTCTTACGCATCATATCAAAATAAGAAACCGGCTGTTCTACGACCATCTTCACCGGCTGCAGTGGATGACGTGCAGCGTCCAGCTCGTTGCCTTCTTCGTCCCAGAGCGTACCGACCGTTTGCTTGAAGAACGTCCCGTTAGGCCCAAAAAATTCAATCTGCTGGCCTGGCTTGAAATGGTTGCGCTGCTGAATCGTCGCCCTACGCGTCTCTGGATCGTAATCCAGCACCAATCCAGCGAAGTCATAAGGTACAGCCTTCTCTTCCGGCTCATAAATATGATCTTCATGGTCTGGCGTATCATAGAAGAAGCCTGTGTTCAACGGACGGTTGGCCGCCTTGTTCATTTCTTCAACCCACTCTGGCTTCAGCACATAGTTATCAGGATCAGCCATGTAAGAATCAATAGCCTGGCGGTATACATTGATCACTGTTGCCACGTAATGGATGGATTTCATGCGTCCTTCTACTTTAAAGCTGTCCACACCCGCATCAATCAGATCCGGTATATGCTCAATCATACACAAATCCTTGGAGCCCATGCTGAAAGGATTGTCTTTCTCATCATAAAGCGGCAGTTGGTTCACCCCAAGACGGAACTGCTCCAGAACTCTGTTATCTCTAGCTTCTTCCTCCGATACCCATATTTCGGCGGAGCGAGCGTCTTCAAACAGATCATACTTCCAGCGGCAGGACTGACAGCAGCCGCCCCGGTTGGAGTCCCTGTCCGTAAAGTGATTGGACAGCACACAACGTCCCGAGAAAGAAGAGCACATCGCACCATGGATGAATGCTTCAATTTCGATATCCACATGATCCTTGATTTCCGCAATCTCTTCCAAGCTCGTCTCGCGACCCAATACGACACGCGGCAAGCCTTCTTCTTTCCAAAACTTCACGGCCTGCCAATTCAGTGTGGACTGCTGTGTGCTCAAGTGCACCTCCAGCTCCGGCACGGCTTTACGTGCCACCTGGATAATCGCCGGGTCTGCCGCAATGATGGCGGATATTCCAGCCTCATACAGCTTGCGCAAATACGCTTCAATTCCCTCAATATCTTCATTGTGGGCATAAATATTCGTAGCTACAAATACTTTAGCACCATACTTTTTGGCAAACTCAACGCCCTCCTTCATTTCTTCGAAACTGAAGTTGTCGGCGTTGGAGCGAAGGCCGTAGTGCTGACCGCCAATGTAAACAGCATCAGCACCATAATGAATTGCAAATTTCAGCTTTTCCAGATTTCCTGCGGGAGCGAGCAGTTCCGGCTTATCCAGACGATAACGCTTGCCTGTATATTTACGCTTGGTTAAGGTCCCCATCGTTTCGTTCACCCCTTTGTTCTTTAATCTTTAATAGACCTGTTCTTTATAGAAAAACCCGAAAGAAAGTTCCCTTTCCGGGTCCTGTAGTTTGCGGACTTCATCCAGCCAGGCTTCGTCAAATGCGTAGGCTTCCGGGTTGCTGAAATAGCTGTCGATGGCTGTGCGGTAAGCCCTGACCACTGCCTCATTGTAGGCTGTCGGCTTCAGAAGGCCCTCAATTTTGAAACTGTGAACCTCTGCTGCCATGAGCAGATGAAGGTCCTCGATAATGCATATATCATCAGAACTCATAATATGAGTTCCGTTAATATCCTCATAGATCGGAAATTTCTCTTCTCTGCGTTCTGCCTCGATCAGGAACAAGTGGCGGTCCTTCCCGAGATTCCCTTCCACCGGCCTGCCCTGATGCTGCATGTAGCTGGCCACTAGTCTGCGCTTTGAATGGTAAATATTAGTCAATCCGTGCACTTGAATCTGGGCTTCTACCTTCAGACTCGGGATCATTTCGGTGATCTCATCCATGCTGAGCTCTCTTGCAAGCACAACGCGGGAGGCGCCCTTTTCTCCCCAGTAATTCGCGGTTGAATAGTTGGTCGAGGTCATCTCCGCATTCCAGAACAGCGATATGTGCGGGGCATGCTCCTTCACCGCAGCAAGCACGGACGGATCATTGAACTCTATCGCATCCACTCCAATGGAACCGAGCATCTGTACATAACCCGGAATTTCAGGGAGCAGCTCGTTGGTCATCAGATTATTCATGGAAACATATACTTTGGCGCCGCGTGCATGCGCAGCCTCCACCGTATTTTTGATTTCGTCGAGTGTAAAGCTGCCTGCCAGACGCATTCCGAATCGGTCTTCTCCGATCAGCAGCGCATCCGCGCCCGCATCCAGCATCTGCACAGCTTCTCCCGGCGAAGCTGCCGTAACGAGCAGCTCGGGTTTATCAGCCACTGGACTTACCTCCTATTGTGTCACACTTTGACTTTTTTCGATATTGTTTAAATGTTCCTGATAGGTCTTGGCGAATAAATGCTCACGGGAGCCATCCTTCTTCGTCACATAGAAGAAATAATCCGTCTCGGCAGGTTCCAGCACCGCCTGGATGGAACCCAGGCTCGGACTGGCAATCGGACCTGCAGGGAGCCCCTCATTCGTATACGTATTATAGGGTGAGTCCACTCTCAGATCCTTGAATAACAGCCGTTCCTTCTGCTTATCCAGCATATATTGAACGGTTGCATCGATTTCGAGCTTTTGCCCCTTCTCCAGCCTGTTATAGATGATTCCGGCTACAATAGGTCGTTCTTGATCCACAACCACCTCTCGCTCCACTAGTGAAGCCACGGTTAGCAGCTCGTGAACTGTCTCTTGGCGTTCCTCAAGCTTCTGCTGCAGGTCTGGAATGCTGTCCAGCTCTTTCTGTGTCTGCTCCAGCATAGCCGTCATAATGTCTTTCACCGTGCTGTCCTTAGGCAGCTCATAGGTTTCCGGAAACAGATAACCTTCCAGCTTGTAACGTAATGACTTGTCCTCCGGGGTATACTCCAGCAGTGGCATGTTAAATTGTACCGGATCGTTCGCGAGCTTCAGAAACTCATCCTTATCCACAATGCCTTCCTGCTGCAATCGATCAGCGATTTGCAGCACGGTGTACCCTTCAGGAACTGTAAACCGGATCATTTCCTCCGGCACAACATCTCCACTGGACAACTTAGCGATCAGCTCCTTAAACGTGGCCCCAGGCTGTGCCTCATAATTACCGGCCTGAAAACCTCTGCCCTGCTCCGTAAACTTCAGGTAAGCTTTAAAAACGGTAGAATTCCGAATAAGCCCTTTTTTTTCAAGCAAATCTGCAATTTGCGATGATCCCATTCCTTGTTCTACGGTAAACGCAACCGTTTCCGCTTGCGATTGGACAGGCTGCATCATTTGCCGAAAATAGAATACCGCCCCTGCCACGAGCAGTAATAAAATGAGCAGGAGCAGCACTCCAGTCCTAGCTTTGCGCTTCAAAACATCCAACCCCTTCACAACCAAAAAGAGCGGACAAGTCCGCCCTTTCCGGGAATACATTCAGGCTAAAAGTCATTTTATAACCTCGGGTTATTCCGGGAAGGTACATTCGTCGTACAACTCCGCAATATCCTCCCACTCGTCATCATCTTCGATGACCGTCAGCTCGGGCTTGCCGTCTTGCCATATCACCCTGAAAAGCTCATACTCTCTCGAAGCTGCGATCTGCCCACGCAGAACCGCATATGCCTGTCCCCCGACCTCAAACTCAGCCTCTAACGAGTAAGGAACAGAATGTCCTTCCTCATCTTCAAGCTCCACTTCGGAACCAAAGGCCTCCTTCAAGCCGGTCGTCCAGGTTAGATCATTACGGGAATACATCGTCATTTCTCAAAATCCTCATCGTCTGCTTCTACAAAAGTATTAAATGTTTCTTCGACAATTTCCCATTCAGCATCATCCGTAATCGGAAACAATTTAATATCATCACCGTCTTCCTCATACCGGAAGGCGTAAACATCCGTTTCATTCTCTTCAGGTTCGACCGGTGCAACCATCATATATTTGGCATCAGAGCCATCCACTTCGAATTTCATAATGACCTCGAATTCTTCTTCGTTGCCTTCTTCGTCGTCGATATAAATAATTTCCGGTTGCTCTTCTTCCAAGTCCACTCGATTATCCGCCATTGCGAAATCCCCCTCACCTTCTAATGTTAGCATCCAAATAATTTTGCAAAATCAAGCCTGCGGCCATTTTGTCTACAACCTGCTTGCGCTTCTTCCGGCTGACGTCCGCTTCCAATAGCGTCCGTTCAGCCGCGACGGTTGTAAGCCGCTCATCCCAAAGGTGAACGGGGATGTTCAATAACTCGCGTAATTTTTCGGCAAAAGCCATCGCAATCTCACCACGCGGACCAATGGTTCCGTTCATATTCTTGGGAAGCCCAACAACAATCTCGGACACCTCATTGCCCCGCACCAGCTCGGCAATTTTGCCATACTCGCTTTCGTCCTTACGCCGTTCAACAACTTCCAATCCTTGAGCGGTCCAGCCGAAGGCATCGCTTATTGCGACGCCGATTCTGCGGTCCCCATAATCCAGTCCCATGACTCTCATTCAGTCTTCCCCTAACGATGGTTGGCTAAATAGGAACGGACTAGTTCTTCAATCAGTTCATCACGTTCTTTCTTGCGAACCAGACTTCTGGCGTTGTTGTGCCGAGGGATATAAGCTGGATCCCCTGACAGCAGATAGCCGACGATTTGATTGATCGGATTATATTCCTTCTCGACCAAAGCATCGTATACCGTCAGCAATATTTCTTGCGATGAAGCTTCTTTCTCGTCGGCCTTGACGTTAAACTTGACCGTCTTATCCATGGAATCCATGTAGACACCTCGCTTCCACAAAAACACATACACATGTTTATGCCAGCTTTTCTTCTATATCATATCATAACCTGGTACCCGCAAGGAAACAAACGACCCGGATTTCCCAGATTTCTGTATATTTTTTTACCTTATGGCTTGTTTATTCAGTTGCTGGAAGCTTGGGTCACCAGTTTTACAGCAAGGGCAAGCGCTTCGTCCAGCTTGGAAGCATCCCGGCCTCCGGCCTGGGCCATATCCGGGCGTCCTCCCCCGCCACCACCGGTGACGGCGGCAATTTCTTTCACCAGCTTACCGGCATGAAGACCCGCCTTAACCTGTTCGACAGGCACGGCTACGACGAAGTTCACTTTGTCCTCCATTGCAGCTCCAAGCACAAGCACCGTGGACGGCAGCGTGACCTTGAGCTCGTCGGCAATCGCACGTAGGCTGTCCATTGTGGATGCCTGTACCCGAACTGCCAGCAACTGCGTGCCTCCGGCCTGTACAACCTTGTCGGTTAACTGACCGGCCTCAATGGCGCTCAGCTTGCCCTGCAGCGACTCGTTCTCGCGGCTGAGCTCTTTGATCTGCTGGTGCAGTCCCTCAATCCGTTTTGGCACTTCATTGACATTCGATTTCAGAAGTGCGGACGCGGTCTTCAGCAGCTCAAGCTGGCCTTCCGAATATTCGTAGGCATAACGTCCAGTTACTGCTTCAATTCTGCGCACGCCGGAGCCGATGCCGCTCTCACTCATCAGCTTGAACAACCCGATTTGGGAGGTATTACCCACATGACAGCCACCGCAAAGCTCAATACTGTAATCTCCCGCTTGGACGACCCGTACAATGTCCCCGTACTTCTCACCGAAGAGAGCCATCGCTCCCCGCGCCTTGGCTTCATCGATCGGCATTAGATCAATGACGACTTTATCCTGGCTCCAGATATGGGAGTTGACTCTGCGTTCGATATCCGCCAGCTCTTCGGCGGAAATGCTGCCAAAGTGCGAGAAGTCAAAACGCAGGCGTGAAGCTTCCACCAGGGAACCCGCCTGATTAACATGCTCGCCTAACACCTCTTTCAGCGCTTTATGAAGGAGATGTGTGGCGGTATGGTTTTTCTCGATATCCTGACGGGCCTCCGCGTTCACTTCAGCACGCACGGTATCGCCTACGCGCAGTTCGCCTGCTTCCACCAGAATCTGATGGACATGCTGGCCTTGCGGCGCTTTGCTCATTCCCTCAACCTTGGCAGTTACCGTTCCTCCATGCAGCATCCCGTGGTCGCTGACCTGTCCGCCACTTTCCGCATAAAATGGGGTAACATCCAGCACAATCTGAGCCGTCTGTCCTTCACCTATAGTATCGACAAGCGCTTCCTCATAAATTATAGCCAGCACCTTGGACTCAGTTACGAGGTCATTATATCCAACAAATTCGCTTTTAACCGTCAGTTCGGAGAGCGCTCCGCCCTGTATCTTCATGCTGCCGTTGTCCTGGCGTGCGGCGCGGGCGCGGTCCCGCTGCTCCTGCATCGCCTGGTCGAAGCCTTCACGGTCAACAGTCAAGCCATGCTCGCTTGCATAATCCTCCGTAAGGTCAAAAGGAAATCCATACGTATCGTAAAGCTTGAAAGCGTCCGCGCCGCTGATGACCGTTTGCCCGGCCGCTTGGGCGCGCTCGCTGATCTCGGCCAGAATGGCAAGGCCGTCGCTCAGCGTCTCATGGAAACGCTCTTCTTCCGTTTTGATAACCTTCACAATGAAGTCCCGCTTGTCTACAACCTCTGGATAGTAGCCCCCCATCACGTCGCCGACGGTCTCCACCAGATCGTACATAAACGGCCGATCCAGCCCCAGCATTTTGCCGTAACGGACCGCACGGCGCAGCAGACGGCGGATGACATAGCCGCGTCCTTCATTGGAAGGCAGCACCCCGTCCCCAACCGCGAAGGTCACTGTACGAATATGATCCGCGATTACCTTAAGGGCGATATCCTTCTCCAGATCTTCGTTGTATTTTACACCAGCCATGGCAGCCGTCTTCTGAATCATCGGCTGGAACAGATCCGTATCAAAGTTGGAGTTCACATCCTGCAGGATGGAAGCGAAACGCTCCAGGCCTGCGCCTGTATCGATATTTTTGTTCGGGAGCGGCGTATAGCTGCCGTCCTTGTTGTGGTTGAACTGAGAGAACACGAGGTTCCACACTTCCAGATAGCGTTCATTCTCGCCGCCCGGATACATTTCCGGATCGGACATATCGTTGCCGTAAGCCTCGCCGCGGTCATAGAAAATTTCCGTACACGGACCGCATGGACCCTCGCCGATATCCCAGAAGTTATCCTCCAGCTTAATGATGCGCTCCGCCGGAAGGCCGATTTTCTCATTCCAGTATCTGTAGGCCTCTTCATCCTCCGGATACACCGTGACAGACAGCCGTTCAGGATCAAAGCCGATCCACTTCGGACTGGTAAGGAATTCCCATGCCCAGGTAATGATTTCTTCTTTAAAATAGTCTCCGATGGAGAAGTTGCCCAGCATCTCGAAAAAAGTATGGTGTCTGCGCGTTTTGCCGACATTCTCAATGTCATTGGTGCGGATACATTTCTGCGAATTCGCAATGCGCGGATTTTCAGGCTTTACCCTTCCATCGAAATAAGGCTTTAAAGGCGCCATTCCCGCATTGATCCACAGCAGCGTTGGGTCATTGTGCGGAACAAGCGAAGCGCTCGGTTCAATCGTATGCCCTTTTTCCTCAAAAAACTCCAGCCATTTGGAGCGAATTTCACTGGCTTTCATAACACATGCCTCCATCGGTTCAAAAGTAGGTGAAAACAGAAAAAAGCCCCTGAAAAATCAGGGACGAATGTATCGCGGTACCACCCTGGTTATCGCTGTCTCTGCCTGAGCAGGCACGAGCGATCGCCTTGTACGGACCCGTAACGGGGTTCCTGCCGGCGGGGATGAGCCGCACTCCGAAATGAGCTTTCCGCCGTTATCTGACACAGGCTCTTTCAGCCTTCACGGAAGAACCTGTGAAGAAGCCCGCTCTCTGGGAAAGGAACCCGGCGTACTTAATTTCATCAACGTTTTATCCTGTAAACATACATATTTGATTATACTTACGAGCATAACCCCTGTCAATAAAGTCTAAACTGGTTTTCGTTTCAGATAATAGGCGAAAAGCCTCTGTATTACTACTTTCAGTACAGCCATCACCGGCACGGCCAAAATAAGCCCCGGAATGCCTGCCACCTCTCCACCTACCAGAAGGGCAAAAATGATCGCCAAGGGATGCAAATGCAGCGTCCTGCCTACCACCTGCGGCGACACCACATTACTCTCCAGAATTTGGCACACGATATTCACGATTATGACCACTATCACCATTTTCATCGATATCGTTGAAGCCATAATAACCGCCGGTGCAGCTCCTAGGAAAGGTCCCAGATACGGAATGATATTAAAGAGCGCCACAATGCTGGCAAGGAGCAGAGCATAGGGCATTCCGGCAATCATGTACCCCGCATAAGCCAGCGCACCCATAATGACGCATACCAGAAATTGGCCCCGAATATAATGGCCTAGCGCCGTATCGATTTCCTTCAGCATGACCACGATTCCCTTGCGATGGGCGCCAGGAAGAATCGACACCACGGCCCGTTCGAACACATCAAAATCCTTGAGAATATAGAAAATCAAGAACGGCACGATGAAAATATTAAGCAGCGTATTGATCATGCCGCCGATATTATCCATAATCCCCGAAATGACTGAGGAAATCCGGTTCTCCAGTTGGAAAAACCATTGATTCATTCCGCTGCGAACGCCGCCAGGCATCATTTGATTGTCCAGATCGGTCAGCAATCCTTGCGCATGCATTGTTATTTCGGGCAAATGCTCATTTAATTCTTCGAGCTGCTCAATCAGCATAGGGATAATGTTCATCAGCACAACGCCAAGGCTGGTCAGGAAAAAAGCATAGATGAGTAGAACCGCTACTCCCCTCGGAACCTTTCTGCTGCTGAGCATATTCACAACAGGGTTAAGGACATAGGAAATGATCATAGCCACCGCGAAGGGCGCAATAATCGTTTTAATAAAACGGTATGTAGTGAAGAACAGCGGACGCAGGAGCCACAGGAAGTATAAAATCATCAAACCCAGCAGCAGCAGCACACCGTAACGAAAATATCTGTTTTTGGCTAAATGCTCCATATTCTGCTTCACCTTCTTTTTGGGACTGGCTTTCCGATTCAGTATATGCCGAAGCAGACCGGATTAACCCCCCACATTCCCGCCGTACAAAAAACGCGCCTGATCCTCCGGTATCCGAAAGAACAAGCGCGTATTAAACCACACCATACGAAGCCCGCAAGCCGCCATCACTCAAGAGGATGCCTGTGCCTGCGGGAATTCCTGGGTGTATTCCTCGCCAAAGAACAGATCGTCCAGCGAGCTGAGCGTTCCATCTTCTTCAACTTGGTAGACGGACATTTTGTCGCCATTTACCTGCAGTTCAATGTAGCAGCCCCAGCAGTAAAACTGGTGAGAGCCGATTTTGCCTATATCTTTGGAATTACAATTTGGACATTTCATAATTTCACCCTATCCGTTAACAGAATGTATAACTTTCTCCAATCGCTGCTCGCTCAGCGGGGGAACCATAATGGCATTCTCCCCGATGGACATGTCGTCAGTGCAGGGCAACCATTTCCGCCCTTCGATCAAGTCCGAAACGAAGCCGTCGCTTATTTCCAACCCCTTTACTTTGTTTCCCAATTCCTGGTCAAAATAAACATCGGTGACATGTCCAAGCATAAGTCCCTCCTCCGTCAGAACGGACAGATCCTTAAGCTTGCTGCCGCCAAGAAGGTAAGTATAATGTATGTCGTCGGCCTCCGTATTGCGGACAGCCTGCTGATTGCGAATCATAACGGCGTCTTCTCCATAAGCTACGATATCTTCCCAATCAACGGTCTTGACGTGAGAGGAAAAGAGACCCTTGCCCTCCAATTCAATCCCTTGAATGGTCCAGTCCGCCGTAAGTATAAAATCATGTATTTTACCAATCTGCTTGCCGTCCTCCACATCGAAAACAGCAAGACCGATCATATCCTGAAGCTTCATGCCGGGTGCCTCCTCATCATGTATATTCCGAACATGCGGTGAAGTCTTGCTCTTGAATGCCAGTACCTTTGCCGTTCGGCTGATGAAATGGAAATTAGCGCTACCCTCCTTATCCATATGCAGAGTTTCCCCTAGTGTCTATTACGCAATCTTTTCGCTATGGTTGCAATTTTTTCAGCCACGTATTCCATTTCTTTCGTAGTATTACCCAAACCGAAGCTAAAACGAATCGCAGAACGCAAAACATCTTCGGGAAGATTCATGGCCTCCAGGACATGAGACAGCTCAATCGAGCCGGACGTGCAAGCTGAACCGCTTGCCGCCGCGATTCCTTCCATATCCAGATTCATTAGCATCGTCTCCGTGCCACAGCCAGGAAAGCTGAGATTCACGATGTGCGGCAGGAAATGCTCACTGCTGCCGTTCAACGTAAATCCGTCGCTGCCGAGTCTCTCCTCCAGACCGTTCAGCAGCGTGCTGCGGAGAGACAGATCATGCGCTCTCCGCCCATGCACCGAGGCCGTTGCAATCGTGGCAGCCTTTGCAAAACCAGCGATGCCCGCCATATTTTCAGTGCCCGCCCGCCGCTGCTTCTCTTGCAATCCTCCGTAAAGCCGAGGTTGAATGGCTGTGCCGCGGCGGATATACAGAGCTCCAACCCCCTGTGGGCCGTTGATTTTATGCGCGGACACGCTCAGCAGGTCCACCGGCAAATCACGGCATGAAATCGGCAACGCTCCTAAGGCTTGTACAGCATCGACGTGAAACAGGATGCCCCTGCTTTGCGCCAGCTCTCCGATCTGGGCGACTGGCTGAACCGTTCCTACTTCATTATTGGCATACATCATGCTGATCAGGAACGTATCCGGCCGGATGGCAGCCTCGATCTCTTCCGGAAGCACACGCCCAGTGTGATCCACAGGCACATATGTAACTTCATAGCCCAGATGCTCGAGCTCGGAACAGCTATGGAGCACCGCATGATGTTCTATCGCTGTTGTTATGATATGCCCGTTCTTGCGCCCTTTGGCGAAAGCCGCTCCGAAGAGGGCCAGATTGTCGCTTTCCGTGCCCCCGGACGTAAAAATCAATTCTTCCGGCAGACAGCCTAAAGAAGCCGCAACGACGTCGCGTGCTTCACTGACGGTGCGCTTGGCGGCACGACCGAAAGCGTGCACGCTTGAAGCGTTGCCAAATTGACCGGTCATGATGTCCATCATGACCTGCGCAACCTCAGGATGTACGGGAGTCGATGCGGCATGGTCTACATAAATCCGTTTCATGGCAAGCCACCTCGTCAGATATAGAACATGTAATTGTCATTTTGATCTTTTTCCTGATACGTTATCAAGTCTTTCAGGGTTGTCGAATCCAGTACTTCAGCAATGCTGTCCCGGATACGAAGCCACAAATTCCGTTTCGCCGGATCGTCCTCTTCCGTAAAATCAACAGGTGAAATCGGCCCTTCAAGCACGCGGATGATATCCCCTGCGGTTACTTCCGCCGGATCGCCAGACAGAATATATCCACCATATGCCCCTCGGATGCTCTTAACTAGACCGGCATTGCGGAGCGGAGCGATCAACTGCTCCAGATAGTGCTCGGAGAGTTGATTTCTCTCGGCAATACTTTTTAAAGAAGTCGGCCCTTCTCCGTATTTCGCGGCAAGCTCCATCATGATCGTCAATCCGTAACGTCCTTTAGTCGATATCTTCAAAGGTGCCACCTCTTCATTAATAAATTGCTGCATAATGCAATAAAAAATCATTCTATTCCGATCATACCTCTTATGGTATCATATCCAGATCGTTTATGGTAACCATTCCTTGACTGATTGTCAATTTGTTTTTTGAACTTGCAACAAATTGTGTTACAATATGAGGGTTAAGGATTCATTCCCTTAACCAATCCAACGAAAGAAACGGTGATGACGATGGTAAAAGCCAATCAAGATACCCGTGTCGTCGTCGGTATGTCGGGAGGCGTCGACTCCTCCGTAACGGCCCTTCTGTTGAAGCAGCAGGGTTATGACGTAATCGGCATCTTCATGAAAAACTGGGATGACACGGATGAGTTCGGTCACTGTACGGCCGAAGAAGATGCGGAAGATGTACGCCGTGTCTGCGAGCAAATAGATATCCCCTACTATACCGTCAATTTTGAAAAAGAATACTATGATAAAGTATTCTCCTATTTTCTTGATGAATATAAGTCCGGACGCACTCCAAATCCGGACGTCCTGTGCAACCGCGAGATCAAATTCGGCGAGTTTCTGAATAAAGCGCTCGACTTGGGGGCTGACTACGTGGCAACAGGCCATTACGCAAGAGTAGTGGAGAATAACGGAGTCTTTTCTCTTTTGCGTGGTGTGGATAATAACAAGGATCAAACCTATTTTCTGAACGCGCTCAACCAGAAGCAGTTGTCCAGAGCGATGTTTCCCATAGGTCATATCCCCAAACCGGAAGTGCGGCGGATCGCTGAAGAAGCCGGTCTGTACACAGCCAAGAAAAAAGACAGCACTGGCGTATGCTTCATCGGCGAGCGCAACTTCAAGGAGTTCCTGAGCAATTATCTGCCTGCCAAAGGCGGTGACATGGTCGATATCGTAAGCGGTGAGGTCAAAGGCCGCCATGACGGCCTGATGTATTATACACTCGGGCAGCGCCAAGGGCTGGGTATCGGCGGATCAGGCACAGGTGAGCCGTGGTTTGTAGCCGATAAAGATCTGGAACGTAACATTTTGTACGTTGTTCAGGGGGACAAGCATCCGAGCCTGTACTCGACAGGACTGATTGCCGAGAGTGTGAACTGGATCGCTGGCACGGACGCCATTCCGTCCGCGCCACTGCACTGCACAGCGAAATTCCGTTACCGCCAGCCGGATCAAGGGGTTACGCTGACCTGGCGCGAAGACGGTTCGGTGCACGTTGACTTTGATCAGCATCAAAAGGCGGTCACACCGGGTCAGGCGGTCGTGTTCTATGACGGTGATGTTTGTCTTGGCGGCGGCACCATCGACAAGATCGAGAAGCTGCAGCCGCAGCTTCAAGCCTGATCGACGCGTCAAAGCCGGGATCATTTGGGCAAGCTAATAGCCACCTTTCCTTCGGGAGGGTGGCTTTTTCGTTGCTCCGTAATTAATTTATGAGCCAGGATGAAAGCTCCATCCCGAGCGCTGCTCCCGCTATCCCGAGAACCACCGAAGATAGTACATACAGTGCCGCCCGGCCGTTGCGGCCGCTATCGATCAGTTGAATCGTCTCGTAGCCAAAGGTCGAAAAGGTCGTATAAGCACCACAAAAGCCGACGCCCAGCATCCCCCACAGCGCAGGAGACAAGCTCCCTTGCGAATACAAATAATACAGCGCACCGAGCAGCAGCGAGCCCGAAATGTTAATAACCCACGTGCCCCATGGAAAAGCAGCACCCCAGCGGGCGGATACCGCCTTTCCCAATCCGAAACGCAGCACAGCTCCGGCGATGCCGCCCATTCCCGTCCACCAGATCATACGGCTGTTCCCCCTCCAGAGCGCGTAGCCATGTTTTGCCCCAGCCGTATTCCGGCCAAGGACATCAGAAGTCCGCCGAGCAAGCTCAACAGGATATACAGCAACGAGGTGGCTGCTTCACCTTCGCCCCATAACCGCAGCGCATCTACAGTGAAGGTCGAGAATGTAGTAAAAGCACCGGTAAAGCCCGTGCCGAGCGCAAGACGCAGCCGTGGCGGGATTCGCCATATTCCTGGAGTGACGGTGAAGAACCATCCCAGGAACAAGCAGCCTGACAGGTTAACGAGCAGAACAGGCAGCGGGAACCCGCCGGCTCCCACAGGAAACCACTGCTGTACAGCATACCTGCAAAGTGTTCCAATCAGCCCGCCGGCGCCTACAAAGATTAAATCTTTAATCATTCGTACAACTCCCTTTTCACTATCCAGCAACGTATTTGTTCTCTTTATTTCTGTGATTCCCGCCACTGCTGATTTTGCCGGATTTTGTTCTCGTTCCCCTGCTCCGTCGCCTTGTAGAAGGTCCGGTCTGCAATCTCATCCGGCAAATATTGCTGTTTAACAAAATGATTAGGAAAATTATGCGGATATTTGTAGCCTACATGCCCCAGCTTCTCCGCTCCTTTATAGTGGGCGTCCCGCAAGTGCAGGGGAACCTCGGCCGACTTGATCTCGTCCATAGCAGACATTGCAGATGAAATGGCCATCACCACAGCATTGGATTTTGGGCTCTCCACCGCGAACAGAATCGCTTGGGCAATATTCAGCTTCGCTTCCGGCCAGCCGTTATTGCGGTACGCCTCCAGAGCGCTGACGGCTTGTACCATCGCCTGCGGATTCGCCAGCCCGATATCCTCACTGCTGGCTGCAATCAGCCGCCGTAGGAACGTCATTGGGTCCATGCCCAGCTTTTCCACCGCATACAGAAACCAGAACAGTGCCGCATCGCTGGAGCCGCGTATACTCTTGTGGAAGGCGGACAGCACATCATACTGTGTGGATTCATCCGCCTTGACGATCGGTCGCCGGATCGACTCCTCCGCAACATCAAGCGTGATATGCACTGTGCCATCCGCTAGAGGAGAGGTTGTCATCGCAGCCAGCTCAAAGGCGTTCAATGCGCGGCGAATGTCCCCATTGGCCATGGAAGCGATATGATCGAGCGCCTCCTCATCCACCCTCAGTTCCATAAAGCCGAGCCCTTTTTCCGCATCATCGAGGGCGCGGCGCATGGCGGCCAGCGAATGCTCCTTAGTGAGGGCTTCCAGTTGAAACAAGGTGGACCGGCTCAGCAAGGCCCCATTAACATAGTGGAACGGATTTTCAGTTGTCGCTCCGATAAAGATGATTGTTCCCTTCTCCACTGCAGGCAGCAAGGCATCCTGCCTGGAGCTATTGAACCGGTGCACCTCATCCAGGAACAGGATCGTTTTCGTACCGTACATCGCTTTATTATTCTGAGCCTGCTCAATTATCTCACGGACATCCTTCACCGAGGCGTCGACCGCGTTCAGACGTACAAAGTTCCCTTGCGTATGATTCGATATGATATGTGCCAGCGTCGTCTTGCCACAGCCGGGTGGCCCATACAGCAGGATAGATGACACCTGGTCGGCTTCAATCGCTCTTCGCAGCAGCTTGCCCGGGCCTATGATATGCTCTTGTCCAACATATTCATCCAGACTTACCGGCCTCATCCGGTCCGCAAGCAGACGGCCACCGGGGGTCGATTCCTGGGAATAAGAAAATAAATCCATACGTTCACATCCTTGAAAGTTTGCGTAACCGTCCTTAACACCGTCTTCTATTTTAACATACCGCCGGACACGCTTTCGTAGAATGATGCACAAAAAGTCGAGAACAGGGTGAAGTTCTCGACTTTATTTACCACCCAAAAATCGCAGGCGATTGACGATTTATGTCTGGCATTTATTAAGTAGAAGGATGCACGCAGCAGCGGAAAGAACGAAGCAATTCCGGAAAAGCGCAGCGTTCGCCTTTGGCCCGAAGGGTCAACAGCGATTGCAGGAATGCTTCGTTCTTGGAGCGCCTCAGAGCATCCCAGCCCCCTTCATCTATGCTTCGACATACGCCGGCAAACGCTCCGAGTACAGCAGCCACAGTTCATGCAGTGCGCGCGTGCAACCGACATACAGCAGCTTCGCATCCATAGCATCAGGGGCATAATGCTGCTCATCGGCATCAGCCACGATGACTGCGTCAAACTCCAGCCCTTTGGACAGATATACAGGCAGCACCGACAGGCCGCCCTCATACTGCTTCATAGAGCCGTCAATCAGATGAATATCCATCCCCTGCTCCAAGAAATAAGCGTGAAGCTCCTCAGCCTCCCGCAGCGTACGGGTAAGAACAGACACGGTCCGATATTCTTTGCCAGCCAGCTCCCGCAGCGCGGACAACAAGTGCTCCCTCCGCCCCTGCGGGCCGTAAGGAAGCACACGGACAGGATCGCCGCTGCGAAAGACAGGCACGGCTGTAATGCCGCTGCGCACGCCCCGTTCCAGGATGACATTCGCGAACTCAATAATTTCCAGCGTCGACCGGTAGCTCCTTGTCAGCGCAAAATAACCCGTATCCCCGCTGTTGAACAGGGAGCCGACCTCATCCCAGCTGTGAACGCCTTTGTATTCGTGAATACCCTGAGACAAATCACCGAGGATCGTAAACGAGTGACCTTTCACGAACAAATCCAGCAGCGCGGTGTGAAACGGCGAGAAATCCTGGGCTTCATCGATTACCACATGATCGAACCGACTGCCCGAATCGATGTCATGCGTCAGAACATGAAGATAGACAAGCGCCGGAAGATCCTCTTCGCGCAGTACATTCTTTTTCAAATCCGCGGCCGTCTGCTTCAGTACGTTGACCGGAATTTCATCCATAATCGATGAAGGGACCGGCTGGCCCTTAACCGCCTGAAAAAGCTGCTTGTACATGGTCACCGCTTCAAACCGGGGCCATTTCTTAGCGTATGCCTTTTCCCGCTGTGCTGCTTTCTTCTTCCTTTCCTTGAGCACCACGGCGGATACCGGCTTTTTCAGTTCCATTTCAATCCAGCGATGGATTCTGGCCAGCACACGCTCTGTGCGCTTGGCAAGCGGGTAGGGTTTATACTCTTCGTTGAACCAATGCAGGATTTCTTTCCTCGCAAGCACGGCCCCGTCCCACGGACTAAAATCGCCCTCTGGCACTGACAACGGCTCAAGCTGCTGCACATATCCTTCCAGAAGACGCATGAAAACTAGCGCCCCCTTAAATCGGCCCGGTGTTGTCTCATCCACCGCCGGCCGGTTCGTGCCTGCTTCGAACCAGGTTTGGAGCGCCTCCTCGGCAGGAGCTGTCTGAAACTCCGTATCCAGAATCCCGAGCGCCCAATCATTGAAAGTACGCTGCTGAATGCTGCCGACGCCCAATTCGGGCAGTACGTCGGATATATAATCGAGAAACATATGGTTAGGCGCAAAAATGATCATTTTTTCAGCCGATACCTGCTCTTTATACTGGTACAGCAGGAATGCAAGCCGATGCAGCGCCACGGTAGTTTTCCCGCTGCCCGCCACGCCCTGAATCACGAGCGCCTTGCTGCGCTCTGCGCGGATAATCTGATCCTGCTCCGCCTGAATGGTGGAAACGATATCGCGCAGGCGGTTATCCTTATTCTCTCCAAGCCGATAGACGAGGAATTCATCCGACACAGCCGGCTCATCGCTTTCCCGCTTATAGGTATCGGCAACTCTTTCCAGAATCTGCTGCCGGATGACGACATTTCGCTTCAGATAGACCAGCCCCTCAATCAGGCCTTCGGGCGCTTCATAAGAGGCAAGGTCCTGCCCGCCGGTGAAGGAATAAAATAGGCTGGCCACAGGGGCGCGCCAATCGATCACGAGCGGATACTCCCCCACCTCTTCACGGTCTACCCCTATTTTTCCAATATAAAGGGGCTTTCGTTCCCCCTTGCCCTTCTCCTCAAAATCCAGCCTTCCGAAATACGGCTCATGCACACTTTTGGACAAAGCCTGCCTCCGTTCTTCACGTCCCGCTTCCAGCGCCTGCTCCGTGAAGTCGTGGCCAGTGTAGACCGGAACCGAGCGCAGCTTCTGCAATCTCCGGTCGATCTCCTCCATCACCTGCGTCAATCGCTGCTTTTCTTCTTGATAGGCACTTTGAAAATCATTGACCACTTTCAGTTACCTCCTAAGAGAGATTATTGTGAGCCTTATACACTTTTCAAAAAAAAGGAAGCTAAATCATACCATATCGAATCAGAAAAAGCCATAAGTTATTGCTGGTCTGCGGACCTGCATACAACTTATGGCTGAACCCTCTGCGCACTTGCGGTTATTCAATTGTGCTTTTCAGCGCCTTGTACATCTTATCCGTGTATTCATCGATTTCATCCCGCGACATGCGCAAGCGGTCTATCGAAGAACCGTATCCGATTTCTTGTTTTCCTTCCTCCAATCCTTTGAAAATCCCGTCCGCGAAGGCGTCCAGCGGTTCTCCGTGCACGTGCAGGCCATCTCCGCCCAAATCTGTATTCACAGCTGGCGGAGCGACTTCAATTACTTCGACGGATGTCCCGGCAAGCTGATGTCTCAGACTTATCGTAAAGGAATGAAGCGCCGCCTTGGTAGCCGAGTAGATCGGGGCGATCGCGAGCGGCGTAAACGCGAGTCCGGACGTCACATTAAGGATGGCCGCTTCTTCCTTTGCCGCAAAAAATGGAGCGAACAGCATAGAAAGATGGAACGGCGCTTCGGCATTGGCGGCAAGCTCTTGGCCGAAATAACTCCAATCATCCTTCGCATTTGCTTTCAACACATGGAAACGCTGCTGAATTCCGGCATTGTTAACTAACACATTTACCTCCGGGTAGTTTGTCGTTACCCAATTGAACAATGCTACCCGGTCGGATTCGAGCGTCAAATCGCCGACACGTGTGATGAGGCTGGGGTATTTTTCTTTCGCTTGCTGCAGCGCGCTTTCGCGTCGTCCGCAAACAATCACTTGGTTTCCGGCTTTGATGAAACGTTCCGCAAAAGCCAGACCGATTCCGGCACTTCCGCCTGTAATAAGGATCGTGTTTCCCGACAGTTTCAAAAACGATTCCTTCTTTCATTAGAAATACCAGCCTCATTAATTAACTAACTGGTTGGTTATAATATATAATGAACTAACCGGTTTGTCAAACAATTAATTAAATGATAAATTGTTTGATGAAAAATTCATGTATAAGGGGAGTATTCTTTGAGAAATGCTGAAGCAACAAAAGAACGGATTTTAGAGGCAGCTATGGCGGAGTTCTCATCCTACGGCATCGCGGGTGCACGGGTTGACCGCATTGCCAAAAATGCCGGATGCAACAAAAATATGATCTACATTTACTTTGAGAATAAGGAGACGCTTTTTATAACAGTTCTACAAAAGCACCTTACTCGCGTCTATGAAGAAGTCACCTTTACTCCTGAGGACCTTCCCGGTTATGCGGCAAAGGTGTTCGATTTTGCCATCGCCAATCCCGATCTGTACAGACTATTGGCCTGGTACGGCCTGGAACAAAAGAACATTCATTTAACCGAGCGTGCCTCCGTCCAGCAGAAGAAAATAAAAGAAGTCACGAATGCGCAAAACGAGGGGCTGATAGGAACGACGTTCACTCCCGGTTTTCTTTTGACCGCGATCATGGCCTTAGCCACCGCATGGACAGCTTCAAGTCCTTATGGTCCATCGTATGCCCCGGATGCCTTGAATAAACCAAATGAGACAAGGGAAGCCATCGCCAAGGCGGTTAGCCTGCTAGCTCAAGGTAAAGAAAATACTCCTAAATGAAAAGAGACCCTCATCATAAGAGTCTCTTCCGAAAGCAGCGATAATACCTAAACGGATGGAACGTCTGCTCAAATAAGCTCGGACGTTTCTCCGGACTGTCCTGCTTCTACGAACTGTTTTTGCGCCAGCTCACGATACACCTCGTGGGATTGCAGCAGCTCCTGATGAGTCCCCTCACCGGTGATGCGGCCGTTCTCAAGCACAACAATCTTGTCTGAGTGGACAACCGTCGATAGCCTATGGGCAATGACGATGGTTGTGCGGCCTTTCATCAAATTGGCGAGCGCCTTCTGCACCTCATGCTCGGACGAGCTGTCCAGCGCCGAGGTCGCCTCGTCCAGCATCAGAATATCCGGGCTGCGCAGAAAGGCGCGGGCTATCGCGATGCGCTGTCTTTGTCCGCCCGAAAGCTTGATGCCCCGTTCACCCACCTCGGTTTGGTACTGCTGCGGCAGCTTGTCAATGAAGGGAGCCGCATACGCCAGCTCTGCTGCCTGCCGCACTTCCTCCAGGGTCACCTCACGGGAAATGCCATACGTAATATTTTCAAGAATTGTTCCGGCCATCATGGGACTTTCCTGGGACACATAACCGATCTTCGCCCGCCAGCTTGCCAGCGTATATTCATCGATCCGGTCCTGGCCGTATCTGATTTCTCCTTCCACGGGAACATAAAATCTTTCCAGCAGAGCGAACAGGGTCGACTTGCCGCTCCCGCTCGGCCCAACGATGGCGGTCGTCTGGCGTGCGGGAATCACCAGATTAACATTGCGCAGTACCTCTTCCCCCGGGTTATAAGCAAAGCTGACATTCCTGAGCTCAATAGCTTCTCCCTCGGGAGCCGCCATTTTCCGGCTATCCTGCGGCTCCTCTTCATGCGCCAGAATGGCTTGGATTCGCTCCGTTGCGCCCAGCACCTTCTGCACTCTTGAATACAGTGTCGTGAACTGCGCCATGGGCGTAATGACTTGGAAGAGCAGCAGAATAAACGCGACCAGATCTCCCGCCGTCAGCAGGCCCGAGGCCACCCGGATTCCGCCGACCCCAAGAATAAGGACGAGCACAGCCGTCATCACAAAGGTGGAGAGCGGTCCGATCAGCGCAAGTATTCTCGCCTCCTGCAGGCCGAAAGCGAACATACGGCGGATTCGGTCCTCGCCAGAGCGTGCTTCCCTGTTCTCCGTACCGTAAGCTTTAACAAGACGGATCTCCCCGATGACCTGCCCCAGTATAGATGTCAGATCAGCCATCTCATCCTGCTGTTTTTTTGAAATGCGATACATTTTCCGGCCTACCGGCATCAAAATCAGCGCAGTTACCGGTACCACGGCGAGGATGATCAGCGTCATCACCCAGTCCAGATAGAACAGCAGCGCAATGCCGCCGACAATGGCGATAATATTGGATACGAAGCTGACCAGATATTCGGTGATCAGATTCATGATCAGGCTGGTATCGTTGGTCACCCTGCTCATCGTGTCCCCGGTACGGTTGCGGTCGAAAAAAGGAATCGGCAGCGCCAGCACCTTTTCCCAAAGCCGGGTGCGCAGATTGGCCACGATCCGCTGTCCTGCGTAATTCAGCATATAGATAGATACGGCGGAAGCGGCAGCCTGGAGTATAAATGCGGCGGCAAGCCCGATCAGCACCTGCCTGTTCAGGGAATCGGCCGTAAGTCCGTCAATCAGGCCCTTGGTCATTAAGGGTACGATCAGACCGGCTGCGGTCTGAATAAGTGTCAGCAGCAAGGCCACAGTGAGCACAACACGTGGCGGGTTGGCGTCGCTGATGAGCCGGGCAAACCGGCGCAGGCCGGCTGCATCCGGTCTTGCAGTTGCTGGCATGTTGGTTTCCATAACGACTCCCTCCATATCCACATCATCTATTGAACAGCCCATACTTACATCATACCGGATCTACACACCCGCTCACAGATTGGCATGCAGCACAAAATTGGCAATAAACAGCAGGGAAATGACGTACAATACACGCGGAACGTCCCTGCCCTTACCTGCAGCCAGCTTGGCGAGCGGGTATGCAATGAAGCCAAAGGCCATTCCATCCACGATGCTGTAGGTGAAAGGAATCATCACCATAATCAAAAATGCAGGAAATGCGTCGGTGAAGCTGGAAAAATCCATTTCGCGCACATTCTGTACCATGAGCCCTCCGATGATAATCAGCACGGGTGCAATCGCGCTGTCAGGGATATATGTCAGCATAGGGATGAAGAAGAAGGTCAGCCCGAACATCAGCGCGGTGACCAGCGGGGTCATGCCTGTCCTTCCGCCAGCGGCGATCCCCGCCGTAGACTCCGCTGCGGCAACTGTTGGACTGCTCCCGAACACCCCGGCCAGGATGTTGCTGACTGCCAGAGCCCTCAAGCTGCCCTTAAAGGTCTCCGGTCTGCCAATCATTCCCGTCTGACCTGCGATGAGACCGATATTTTCAAAAACGACGATCAGCAGCAGCAGAAACACAGCAATCCAGAAAGCGAGAGATACGAAGCCGGACAACGTAAGATGCGCAAAAAGCTCTCCGAACTGCTGAACCGTATTTTCGCTCTTCGCCATGCCTTGCGGATGCACGGCTCCCAGCACGTAAGCCAGGGCGGTTCCTGCCAGCATGCTGATCAGCAGTCCACCTTGTACTCTGCGGATAAAAAGAACCAGCGCCAGCATCAGCGTCATACAGGCCGTGATTACCCCTGGATCGCTGAAATGCCCGATTGCGACAAACGTTGTTTGGTGGGCGATGACGATTCCGCTCTTTTGCAGCCCGATAAAGGTCAGGAACAGCCCGATCCCTACGGTAATGCCATGCTGCAGGTTGTGCGGAATAGCCTCGCTAATGGTCCGGTACAAGGATGTAAACGCCACTATGGCAAACAGGATGCCGGTAATCGAAACAACGGTCAAGGCTTCCTGCCAGCTCAGCTTCATCGAATGCACCAGTGTATAGGTGAAAAAAGCGTTGATGCCCATCCCAGGCACGACCACAATCGGCGACTTGCCGCCAAACGCCATCAGCAGGCAGCCTGCAGCGGAAGTAAGCAGCGTAGCCAGCATGGCTCCCTGCAGCGGCATCCCCGCGTCCGAGAGAATGGTTGCATTCACCAGCACAATATATACGACCGAGAAATATGAAATCAGTCCTGCCGCGACTTCCTTTTTCCATAGATCCCCGGGCTTCAGCCCTAGGCTGCGGGATAAGAATCCCTTATTCATAAACGTATTGCCTCCACATCTGTTGAGTAGTCTAAGGGTAAAAGGCCTGCGAGCCTATTCGGAGGCTTCGCAGGCCTTTCGTCATTTTCTCTTGAGCTTGCGCTCGCGTTGCTACTTGTACTTCTATTTTCCCACAGCAAGCAGTTCTTTAACCACAACGCTCACCATAATCAGCCCTGCTACCGGAGGAACAAAGGCATTGCTGGCAGGCGGCTGCTTGGCTTTGCGAATCTCAGGCGCGTTCTCGGGCACAATCCGCTGTGTCACATCCTGACGGGGCTTCATCGGCTCTTCTGTAGAGAACACGACTTTAACACCCTTTTTGATCCCATCTTTGCGCAGCTTGGTGCGAATCACCCGTGCGATCGGGTCCATGGACGTTTTGGAAATGTCCGCAACCTGGAACTTGGTCGGGTCCATTTTATTGGCTGCTCCCATGCTGGAAATGATCGGAATGTTCCGTTTAAGACATTCCTTTATCAGATGGATTTTGTAAATGATTGTATCAGAAGCATCGACCACATAATCAAGTTTGTATTTGAACAACTCCTCATATGTCTCTTCTGTGTAAAACATATTTAGTGCGATCGCTTCGCACTCCGGGTTGATCAGCTTCACACGTTCAACCATCAAATCCGCTTTCTTTTGACCGACGGTTGTCGTCAGGGCATGGATCTGCCGGTTAATGTTCGTAATATCCACAACATCCTTATCAATCAGGATGATGCGCCCGATGCCCGTACGCGCCAATGCTTCAACGGCTATGGAGCCGACACCGCCGATGCCGAGCACGGCCACCGTGCTATTCTTCATCTTTTCCAGGCCCTCAGGGCCGATAGCCAATTCCGTGCGGGAAAATTGATGCAGCATACCCAGTACCTCCTTATAACATGTTGTGTATAGATGCGGAAAAAACCGAAAGCCGAACAAGGCATGAACCCATTATCTCAGGGATAACGGGTTCACGGTTTTATGCTTTCGTGCTTGCAGGCTTCGGCGCCAGACGAATATGCAGTTGCTCCAACTGGCTGGAATCCACCTCGGACGGCGCGTTCATCAGCAGGTCGGTTGCGCTTGCCGTTTTCGGGAACGCGATCGTTTCACGCAGATTCGTGCGTCCCGCCAGCAGCATGACCAGACGGTCGAAGCCAAACGCAATGCCGCCATGCGGCGGTGTGCCATATTCAAAGGCATCCAGCAGGTAGCCAAATTTCTCGTTGGCTTCTTCAGGGGACAAGCCGATCGCCTTGAACATTTTCTCCTGCACATCCCGCTTATAGATCCGCATGGAGCCGCCGCCCACCTCGTACCCGTTCAGGACAATGTCATAAGCCATCGCGCGGATTTTGCCCGGATCTGTGTCGAAGAATTCCATGTCCTCTTGCTTCGGACGTGTGAACGGATGATGCTCCGCTACATAACGTTTTTGCTCTTCGTCGTATCCAAGCAGCGGGAAGTCCACCACCCATACAAACTTGAATTTGCTGTCATCGATCAGACCAAGCTGACGGCCGATTTTAAGACGAAGCGCGCCAAGGACGTCTGCGACCACTTTTTTGCTGTCTGCCGAGAAGAGCAGCAGGTCGCCCTCTTCAGCACCGGTGCGTTCTCTTACCGCTTCAATCTCCTCCGGCGTAAAGAACTTCACGATTGGCCCTTTGAACTCGCCGTCTTTCACCTGAATCCAGGCCAGTCCCTTTGCGCCGTAACGCGCGGCATAAGGTCCGAGATCATCAATCTCCTTGCGCGTCCAGGTTCCGCAGCCCTTGGCGTTCAGTACCTTCACTTCTCCGCCTTTCTCAATAATGGAGGAAAATACCTTGACACCACTGTTCGCCAGCAAATCGTTCATCTCCACGAGTTCCAGGCCGAAGCGAAGATCCGGCTTATCGGAGCCGTATTTGCCCATTGCTTCCGCATGGGTGATACGCTGGAACGGCGTCTCGAGCTCCACGCCAATCGTCTCACGGAACAGCTTCACCATCAACTGCTCCATCATGCCCAGCAGATCATCCTGCTGCATGAAGGAGGTTTCGATGTCGACCTGTGTGAATTCCGGTTGACGGTCTGCGCGCAAGTCCTCATCACGGAAGCAGCGAGCAATTTGATAGTAGCGCTCAAGACCGCCCACCATCAGGAGCTGCTTGTAAATTTGCGGCGATTGCGGCAGCGCGAAAAATTCGCCCTCATGCACACGACTCGGCAGCAGATAATCCCGCGCCCCTTCCGGGCTGCTCTTCGTCAATATTGGTGTCTCTACCTCGATAAAGTCCTCTCCATCCAGGAAGTCACGGAATATCTTGGCTGCTTTGGAACGCAGCTTCAGTGTCTGGTGCATTTCGGGACGGCGCAGGTCCAGATAGCGATATTTCAGGCGGAGCGATTCGTCTACTTCCACTCCGTCCTCAATGAAGAACGGAGGAGTTTTGGCTGCGTTCAGCACCTCAATCTCGGTAATGCGGACCTCGATCTGCCCTGTAGGCAGATTCGGATTCACCGTTTCAGGGTCACGCTGTACAACTTCACCTTTGACCTCAAGCACATATTCACTGCGGACACGGTCCGCCACCTTCAGCGCCTCTCCCGAATAAGCAGGGTTAAACACGATTTGCACGATTCCACTGCGGTCACGAAAATCGATAAACAGTACGCCTCCCAGGTCACGGCGCGTCTGCACCCATCCGTTCAGGACGACGGTTTCTCCGATGTTGGCTGTGGTCAGCTCTCCACAATGATGAGTCCTTTTCATGCTCATATCCCCTTTTCCATTTTGATTTCAACTGCTGTGTTACGATTGTGGTTCCAATTCGTTGACTAGATTATCGAGACGGACCGTACGCTGCTCACCGCTGTCCATTGCCTTTAAAGCAATCTCCCCGCGTTCCAACTCATCATCCCCGAGAATTGCGGTATAACGGACACGGAAGCGGTCGGCCGATTTCATCTGCGCCTTCATCTTGCGCCCCAGGTAATCCCGTTCTGCAGAAAAGCCTGCTTGGCGCAACTTAAAGAGCTGCTTTGTTACTTCACGGTCAGCGGCCTCCCCGAGAGCCACCAGATATACATCCAGCGGTTTAACCGCCTCAAGTCCGACAGACTGGTGCTCCAGAATGAGCTGAATGCGCTCCAACCCGATGCCGAAGCCGATTCCCGGCTGATCCGGTCCTCCAAGCTCGCTGACAAGGCCGTTATATCTGCCACCGCCGCCAATCGTATCAATCGCGCCTATGCCTTCGGCTTTGAGCTCGAAGGCAGTCATCGTATAGTAATCAAGACCACGCACGAGCCGAGAATTCAGCTTATATTCAACTCCCATATCTGTCAGATACTGCTGTAGCTTTTGAAAATGCACGGTGCATTCCTCATCCAGACTGTCGAGAATAGACGGCGCATCTGTAAACTTGTCCTGATCCACCTTACAATCCAGCACACGCAGCGGGTTACGGTCCATCCGGGCTTGGCAGTCCTTACACAGCGTATCGCGCAGCGGATTCAGGAAATCCAGCAGCTTCTGACGGTATGCGGCCCGACTGGCCGGGTTGCCGACGGAATTCAACTCTACTTGCACGCCCTTCAATCCTAGGTCCAGGCAAAATTGATAACTCAGGGCAATGGCTTCCGCATCAATCGCCGGGTCAATGGCTCCGAATGCCTCCACGCCGAATTGATGGAACTGCCGCTGGCGTCCGGCTTGAGGCCGCTCGTAGCGGAACATCGGACCGATATAATACAGCTTGGTTACATCCGGCTCACCATACAGCTTGTTCTCCACGTAAGAGCGCACCACACCGGCCGTACCTTCCGGACGAAGCGTCAAGCTGCGATCACCCTTATCCTTAAACGTGTACATTTCTTTCTCTACAACATCCGTCGTCTCGCCTACACCGCGGATGAACAGCTCCGTCTGTTCGAACATCGGAGTACGGATTTCCCGGTAGTTAAAACGGCGACATATATCCCGCGCTTTGTCTTCGACAAACTGCCACTTTTCCACAATACCAGGAATCAGGTCCTGCGTACCCGTCGGTTTTTGAAAAGCCATGCCATCATTCCTCCATTTTTTCATCAGTGAGTAAACAAAAAATCTCCCTCCCTGTTCAATAACAGGGACGAGAGATTGCATTTAATAACATCACCCGTGGTACCACCCACATTCCGGAATATGCCGCTTGGCTGAAAAAAATAAGCCCATATCCGCTCAACGTATAACGCCCGTGCCGCGCAGCACGGCTACTAACCTCCGCCACCATAGCAAGTGACACGGATGTTCGCCGTCTGTTCTCAGGGAAGTCATTCGTCCGCTCATCAAGGGAGCTCTTACAGCCTGGAAGCTCCTCTCTGCGCTTGTGGGTTCGGATTACTTGGTCCCGTCATCAAATCATTATGCAGATTATTATTTCCTGATTTTAATGAACCGGCGTGTTAAAGTCAAGATGGTGTATCATTCTATGTAAGAAAAACATCTATCGACGTACTTTCACTAATCATAAGAAAATTGGGTATTCTGGACAAAAAAAACCTGCGGAAACGGTCCGCAGGTCCATAAAGGATATATTAAAGGGGGTCATGGTCTTATTATATACACGCAATATTAAGGGATTATGTTTCTAATGTTACAATTGTATTACAGCGGTTATTTTGACGATATTTGTTGGGCTGTGGCTTGCTTTAATCGTCGAATCGTTCCACATAGGCATGGTTGGCACGCAGCTTATGGACAATTTCCTCAACATCGGCATCCTCCACCTTCGCTGACAGCACGTACTGCAGGTTGGCATTATCCTCTGAAGAGAACACGTCCGCTGCATCCAGCATACCTGGTGTATTAGCTGAATCACTCTTTCGTACTCCTTCATCCTCCCTGTCCGATACAACCGGTGCGATATGGTTGCCATAGCCCGTACCGGTTGCGACAGCGCCTGTAGCACCTCCCGTGTTGATGGAACCGCCTGTGTTGTACGTTACGAAGGGAATCAACAAGCGTCTGTCTCGTCCAAGCGTGCCTTCCAGCTGTCCTACCTCCAAATGCTCTGTACGATACGCTTGCAGAGAGGTTCTAGCTCCTTCCGCCTCATCCTCGGTCTTAAAATAGGCTTGAATTTGTTTTGGCATGTCAAACCCTCCTCATAGAAAAGCTACTTTACTCATGTATGCAAATGTATGCAAAACTCCTTTCCAGTAAAATATTCATGTGCGTTATTACCCGAAATTTCGTCATGTCTAACATGGATGCTCACGGATCTTTCGATAGCTCCTACTTGCTGCCCATATTTAATACAGTTGTGCTCGCCGTCTTCTGGGAAGGTTTCCACCCGTTTCACGCCCCATGCCGAATACGCAGAATTCTGACGACTTCTCCTCCGCCTTCATGATGCTGACCGCCTCATTCCTGGTTCCCGGAAAAAGGATCGCGACACTTCTAGTACCCGCTTCCTTCGGAGCTTGCCGCATGGATGTTCACTCTCCTGCCCTCGATTTAGATGCAGCTATTAGCTTGTCCCCAACAAAAGCAGCTTATTAAGCACAAAACGTCCGTAGACCCGATCCAATAGGATCAGGTCTACGGACGTAATTGCCGTTAACCTATTGTGAATTTGAATTTCTTTCATTCACTGCGGCTGTCCAAGATCATCGTTACAGGCCCCCAATTCGTCAGGGACACATCCATCATCGCTCCGAACCTGCCCGTGTCCACGGTCAAGCCCCGCTCGCGCAGACGGCGGTTAAATACTTCATAGAGGCCTTCAGCGATCTCCGGTTTAGCGGCTGCCATAAAGTTAGGTCTTCTCCCTTTACGGCAATCTCCGTAAAGCGTGAATTGGGACACGGAAAGCACAGCACCTCCGGCCTCCAGCACACTGTAATTCATTTTCCCCGCTTCATCCTCAAAAATGCGAAGGTCGGCTGCTTTGTCGGCCAGGTACAGGGCATCCTTCTCCGTATCCTCGTGTGTGACACCAACGAGAATCATAAGACCTTCGGCGATCTGTCCTACAACCGTACCCTCAACGGCAACCTCCGCTTTTTTGCAACGTTGAATGACGATTCTCATGTCACAATCTCCGTTTCTTGCCCAATAATCTGTTACTGCATAATCCGATGAACGGTATACACATCTTTCACCCGTTTGATCCGTTCCACGACAGAATGCAGATGCTCCGTGTTGCGGATCAGAATAGTCAGATGCATCATAGCCATCTTGTTCTTGTCGGAGCGGCCTGTGATCGCTGCAAGATTGGTCTTGCTCTCCGATATCGCCTGCAGCACCTCATTCATCAACCCATTGCGGTCATGGCCCGTAATTTCGATATCCACACTGTAGTTAGCTTCAACCGCTTCTTCCCATTCAACATCGATAACCCTTGCCTGTTCTTCCCCATCGCCGCTGCTCGGAATGTTAGGACAATCACTGCGATGTACGGAAACGCCACGTCCTCTTGTGATGTATCCGATGATATCGTCCCCAGGCACAGGATTACAACAGCGTGCAAAACGGACCAGCAAATTGTCGATTCCTTCAACACGGACACCATTGGTCGGGCGTCCTTTTCGTTCAGTGTTCGGTTTGATTTCTTTCAGCTCAGATGACAGCTCAAGCTGCTTCGCTTCCTCCAGCTCTCTCTCTCTGCGCAGCTTCTCCGTCAAGCGTGTGCACACCTGCGCAGCGGTAATTCCGCCAAAGCCGATCGCCGAAAGCATGTCCTCCGTGTCGTTGAAAGCGAATTTCTGAGCTACTTCCTGCAGCTTGTCATCGGTCATCCAGGCAGAAGGATCGATTCCAAGGCGCTTCAACTCGCGTTCCAGATTCTCCCGGCCTTTTTCCACGTTCTCTTCCCGTTTTTCCTTCTTGAACCATTGCTTGATTTTGCTGCGGGCATGAGAAGACTGTACGATTTTCAACCAGTCCTGACTCGGGCCATACGAATGCTTGGAAGTCATAATTTCGACAATATCTCCGGTTTTGAGACGGTAATCGAGCGGAACGATGCGGCCGTTAACCTTTGAACCAATCGTCCGGTTGCCGACCTCTGTATGAATCCGATAGGCAAAATCAAGCGGAACCGAACCGGCAGGCAGCTCGATAACTTCTCCTTTGGGTGTAAAAACAAACACCAGATCTGAGAAAAAGTCCATTTTGAGCGATTCCACGAATTCTGAAGCATCCTGTGTTTCGTTCTGAAGCTCCAGAATTTCGCGAAAAAAAGTGATGGTATCTTCAGGATTCACATTTCCGTTGCTGCTGCCTTCTTTATATGCCCAGTGGGCTGCAATACCGTATTCGGCCGTCCGGTGCATCTCCGTGGTACGAATCTGCACCTCGGTAGGCTCACCGTTTGGTCCCACGACAGTCGTATGCAGAGATTGGTACATATTGGCCTTAGGCATGGCAATGTAATCCTTGAAACGCCCAGGCATCGGTTTCCAAAGCGTGTGGATAATACCCAATGTCGCATAGCAGTCCTTGATGTTGTCGACAATAATACGAATAGCAAGCAGATCGTAAATTTCGTTAAACTGCTTGTTCTTGGTCGTCATTTTCTTAAAGACGCTGTATATGTGCTTGGGACGTCCGGATAAATCGGCATGAATGCTCATTTCGTCCAATTTTTCCCGAATCCTAGCGATAACATTTTCTATAAATTGCTCCCGTTCCGCCCGCTTTTTGTGCATCAGATTAGCAATACGGTAATACTGCTGCGGGTTCAAATAACGGAGAGCGATGTCTTCCATCTCCCATTTGATGGCCGATATACCGAGACGGTTCGCCACAGGACAGAAGATCTCCAACGTCTCATAAGAAATCCGGCGCTGGCTCTCCTCTGACTGATATTTCAGCGTTCGCATATTGTGCAGACGATCCGCAAGCTTAATGACAATAACCCTGATATCCTGGGCCATTGCAATGAACATTTTGCGGTAGTTTTCATTCTGCTGCTCTTCCTTGGAGCGGAACTGGATGCGTTCGAGCTTCGTGAGTCCGTCCACCAGCATCGCGCAGGTATCGCCAAAATGTTCACGGATCTCATCCAGCGCTACCGTCGTATCCTCCACCACATCATGCAAAAGAGCCGCGATGATGGAAATTGTATCCATCTGCATGTTTACGACAATATCAGCTACAGCCAGCGGGTGAAGAATATAGGGTTCACCCGATTTACGAGTCTGGCCATGGTGAGCCTGATCTGCGAAGTCATATGCTTCCCGGATGCGGAGAAGATCGGGTTCCCGGATATAGGCTCCAGCCCTTTCAAGTAATTGCTCTATGCCCATTCTGCTCTTATCCGTGTCCTTTCTATACAAAATGGAACCCGACGGTTTACATAGCTCGTGCAGGTTCCCCCAAAAGTGATTTCCTATAATTATGACGGTTGCAGCCCGGAACGTCAACTGTCGGAGCATGAAGATTAATTAAGGGGATATATGACGAAAATCAGTGAATGAATGGATCATTTGATATTGAAAAAAAAGTTGAAAGTCTTTAATGTAAATAAGAATGACCAGAGGCAGGATTAAAGCTATGATTTTTTCCCGCCAACTATGTATCACTTAAGGAGTGAAATGGCTTTGCAGCGCGAAATTCAAGTACAAGAAAAGCTTTCGCTGGGCCCTGGGTTCCTACTCAGCCTTCAGCACCTGTTTGCGATGTTCGGTAGCACTGTGCTCGTGCCGAACATATTCGGTGTCGATCCAGGCATGATTCTGCTCATGAACGGCATCGGTACCCTGCTTTATATTTTCCTCTGCCGCGGTAAAATCCCTGCTTATCTCGGCTCCAGCTTTGCCTTCCTCGCTCCAGTGGGTTTGGTGCTGGCCGCCAACCCGGAATCGGGTTATTCGATGGCGCTCAGCGCATTTATTGTCACTGGCGTTGTTTTTTGCATCGTGGCTCTCATTGTAAAATTTGCGGGCTCCGCATGGCTGGATGTGGTATTCCCTCCGGCTGTCATGGGTGCAATCGTGGCCTTGATCGGCCTTGAGCTCGTTCCAACGGCGGCCGGTATGGCCGGTTTTATCAGCACCAATCCAACGCAACCCTGGACTCCCGATCCAAAGAGTATAACACTTGCAGTGGTTACGATGGCCGTGACCGTGCTGGGAGCTGTCCTGTTCCGCGGCTTTGCCAAAATCATTCATATCCTGCTTGGCATTATTGTCGGTTATTTGCTCGCTTACGCCATGGGGATGGTGAATACGGAAAATATTGCATCAGCAAAATTCCTTGATTTCCCGACTGTTACAACACCTACCTGGGATCTCACAGCCATTTTGACGATTCTGCCAGTAGCTCTTGTTGTCATCGTAGAGCATATCGGCCATCTGCTGGTAACCGGAAATATTGTCGGCAAGGATTTGTCCAAAGACCCCGGGCTTCATCGCTCCCTGCTCGGCAACGGAATATCAACCATTCTGTCCGGCTTTGTAGGCTCAACACCAAATACAACCTACGGGGAAAATATCGGTGTGATGGCTCTTACCAAAGTATATTCCGTATGGGTGATCGGGGGTGCAGCCATTATTGCGATATTGCTCTCCTTTTCCGGCACGTTCTCAGCGATCATCGCCAACATTCCGACTCCGGTCATGGGCGGCGTATCCTTACTGCTGTTTGGTGTCATCGCCGCATCCGGATTGCGTATCTTCGTAGAACAGAGAGTTGATTTCTCCAAAGCGACCAATATGCTGTTAACCACGCTCGTTCTGGTTATAGGCATCAGCGGTGTCAAGCTGACATTGGGAAGCGTTGAATTGAAAGGAATGGCTTTGGCCACTGTTGTGGGCATGCTGCTTAGCCTGCTGTTCAAGCTGTTTGAAGTGACTGGCTTATCCAATGACAGAAGCGATAAGCCCCTTGACGAAAAAGCAACGGATTGATCCTACACGAAAAAAGCCATCGTTTTCCGCTGTGGAAAACGATGGCTTTTTTTCTATCCGCCAAAGCACAGTATTTCCCGGGAAAAGCGGGGAATGTACAGTGGCCCTCAGCATGAAAGCTACTCTATTTTAATACGTAATCAACGAAGACACGTTCACATCAGGCAGCTTGGCCCGACCGTTCAGCTCAGCAAGCTCGATCAAAAAGGCTGCCCCTGCCACATTACCACCCAGCTGACGAACCAGGCTGACAGAAGTAGCGATTGTACCGCCGGTTGCCAGCAGATCATCCGCGATCAGCACATTTTGTCCAGGTTTAATGGCATCCTTATGCATGGCCAGTTTATCTGCTCCGTACTCCAGGTCATAACCGGTTTCAATCGTTTCGCCCGGCAGCTTGCCGCTTTTGCGAATCGGAACGAATCCCACGCCCAAGGCATAAGCCAAAGGAGCGCCTATCACAAAACCTCTAGCTTCAGGTCCGGCAATCAGATCGATTTTCAAATCCGATACCATAGCTCTCAGCTCGTCAATCGCTTTGCGGTAAATCTCTCCCTGATTCATCAACGTAGTAATGTCCTTAAAGCTGATGCCCGGCTGCGGAAAATCAGGAATAACACGAATATACTGTTTGTAGTCCAAAATAAATCCTCCTACCTGAAATAAAAATCTTTATGAAATGAACTGAATCGGTTCTGCTCAGGAAGCCCCTTTCAGCCTGGACATCATCCAACTGGCCAGTTGGGACGTTTCTGCATCCAGCAGATAACGCTCCATTTCGGCGGTTTCGTTTAGCTCATGAAATCGATGGGAAGCGGTCAGCTCTTTTTTAGGCGGATTGGGGACAAAGCTTAATTCCCCACCCGCTCTATGTACAAAACCGAGCTCTTCGAACACTTCCAGCACTTTGGACATCATTCTCATGGAAATCGAGCATTGCCGGCTTAATGCCGGAAGCATCGTTTTTTCATCAAGCGGGCCTGGTCCCATCTTCTTCAGCAGCACATAAATGCGCTTAAACTGCTCTCGGTCCGGGGCTTCCAGACGGCCCTGATAGCCATTTATCGAATGCATGACAACAATATTCTCCACCCTGCGAAATGTCATCCACAGAGCATTGAATTGTTCCTTAGTCTCCGGAGGGTCAAGCAGAAATACAGTGCGTACGGTGTCTTTAAGCATCAGACCCGCTGAGTCGTTCTCCGGTAAAATGCCGCCAGTCTTATCATATACCCAAATCCGGCCATCATTCAATGAACCTGCCTTCCGAAAAGGCGAAGTGGAATGAACAAGCGCAGCCACAGGTGCCTGATCAGCACTAGCCTGATGGAAGATGCGTATATAACGTTCAATTAGGGCGACCGGGTTCGCTTCTCCACGGAAATCAAATACCTGTGAAGCCGTGATCTGGATATCCTGCAGCATGAGCTGCAGTGAACGCTTGCCGTTCCACTCGTTGATGGACAACTCTCCAAGCACATCCACAAGGGAACCAGGCTGCAGAAAATCAGCAAGCTCACCGCGCCCGAAGGCGACCACATCCAGCGTAGAGCCATCCTGCTCCAGAACAAGCTTCAAGTGATTTTTCTCCTTGCCCATTTTCCTGGCCTCACGAAGCTGCAATTTACGCAGCACCAAGCGTGGGGACGGATTGGCCATACCAAACGGCTGCATCAGCTCAAGCTGCTCTGCCACGCTTACGTTAAGCTCGCCTAATCTGCACTCCGCATCCGCCTCGGCAACCGGAACGAAATGCTCAGGCAACAAACGAGCAGTCGCGAAGCGATGGAGGCTCTGCTCAAACAGCTCCAGCTCATCACGATGAAGACTCATTCCTGCGGCTGAAGGATGACCGCCGAAGTGGTGCATCAGCTCTTTGCAATCGGTCAGGGCCTCATAAATATCAAGGCCGGGAATCGAGCGGGCGGAGCCTTTACAGTTCCCGGTCTCCGGGTCCATATCTAAAATAATCGTTGGCCGGTAGTAACGTTCGAGCAGCTTGGATGCCACAATACCGACAACACCCACGTTCCATCCTTCCCCCGCCAGCACAATCACTGGTGGCAGCCCGGAGCCGTTCATTTTGGCTTCCAGCATATCAACAGCCTGATGCACGATATCGTTGACCACCTGCTGGCGTTCCTTATTCAGTAGATCAAGCTCATGGGCAAGCTTGTCCGCTTCCTCGGCATCTTCGGTCGTCAGAAGCGCCACTGCCCGTCCAGCATGATCCAGGCGTCCGCTCGCATTAATGCGCGGGGCAAGCGCAAACGCTATATTAACGGAGCTGACTGCGGCCATATCGACCCCGCTTATTTGCAGCAGCGATTCGATCCCTGGAAAAGCAGAAGCTCTCATCGACTCGATGCCGCGCCGGACAATGGTTCGGTTTTCATCATGCAACGGCATGAGATCAGCAACCGTTCCAATCGCCGCGATCTCGAACCATTCTGCTGGAACCTCTCCCAGTATTGCTTGGGCCAGCTTCAGCGCTACGCCAACCCCGGCAAGTCCTTTAAACGGATACGGACATCCGGGAAGCTTCGGATTGATCAATGCATAAGCCTCCGGCAGCACGGCCGGCGGCTCATGGTGGTCGGTCACAATCACATCCATACCGAGTGCCGAGGCATATGCAATTTGCTCCACCGCGCTGATTCCGGTATCCACCGTAATGGCAAGACTTACTCCCTGCTGATGAGCCCAATCCAGAGCATGATTATGGAGACCGTACCCTTCATTGGATCGATGAGGGATATAAATGTCATATGAAGCTCCTAAACGTTTCATTAAATGAATCATAAGCGCTGTACTAGACACCCCGTCCGCATCATAATCCCCGTAGATCAGTATATGCTCTTTACGCTCAAGAGCCTCCCGTATACGTGGGATCGCCTTCTCCATACCCAACAGCAAAAACGGGTCATGCAGCGATTCATCACGGCCGTGTAAAAAGCTTCTTGCTAATTCAGGCGTGTCTACTCCCCGATTGGCCAGCAGTGAAGCCAGCAGAGGAGAAACTTGCAGCTCACGGGCCAGTTCATCACTTACATAACGATCAGGCTCCGCGATTCTCCAGCGGTACTGCGATTGAAGCAATGGATTTCACCTTACTTTCCGTGCCGGCCTTCTCACTCACTGGATCAGTGGTGAAACATCATTCTCCGGCAGTTCATGATTCGTCTTGTACGGATAGACCGACTGATATGGGCTAAACTGTATTTTAACATCCGTTACCCTGGCGAAACGGGTCATCAGCAGCGTCTTGGCACGGTCCGCAATCTCCTGTGCCTCCTGCACTGTGATGCGCGGACTTACGCTAATCACAGCATCAATGGCTACCGTATCGCCAAGCTCCAATGCCTTCAGGCTTTCAATGGTAACAATACCACGTACTCTCTGGATCGTCTCCTTATATTGGCGGACATCCTCTTCCCGGAGTTCCTCGCCAAGGGAACCGTAAACGGGTTGAACAATCAACACATAACCCTTGCGTAACACCAGACAGGCAATCAGCAGGCTTGCAACTGGATCCAGATAGAGCAAAAACTCCACACCGAAAGCCTGACCAGCCATGGCTCCGATCATCCCAAGAAGTGCGGCTAAAGAAGAATATAAAGAGAAACGATGTCCATTAATGTGTGCATTGATTTCCGCTTCACCTTTTTTTTTGGCGAACCGATATTGAAACTGAAAAAAGGCTTCCTTCAATGCCAAACCGGCAAATGCGGTAACCAGCGCATACATCCCCGGCACAGAAGGCTCATCCGCACCCAGAGACCGGATAGCCGCGCTTGCCAGCTCCAGACCCGTCATCAATAACAGGACGGAAAACAATATAGGAACAGCTTGCCGCACCTTTGGATTACCGTAATGGAGACGGTCTTGTCCGCGCTCTTTAAGTTTGCCGGTAGTTAGGACTCGAGCCAGACTTGTGGCGGCATCCGAAGCCGCATACAGCCCATCCCCCATCAAAGCCTTACTGTTGAAAATGTATCCTGCGGAGCCTTTTAACAGGGCTAATATCAGGTCACCGGCGATCCCTGTCCACGCCGCCGTCTCCGATGACCGGCTACGTTCGCTTTTCACAACAGCTCCCCCTCATTCCTGTGCTCTACCTTAGACAAATGGACGGATATTAACTAGAAAACCGCGCCCTGTCAGACGCGGCTTCCTATGCTCAGTTACATTTATGGATTGACTGGCTTTGCTGCTTTTGCCGCAGGCGGCTTCTGCTTGGATTTCAAGCCAAGCCACAACGGTGCAGCGATAAAGATGGAGGAGTAGGCCCCGAACAGCAAACCAATAACCATAGAAAGCGAGAACATCCGGATGGAAGCACCGCCGAAAATCAGCAGACACACCGATGCAATAAAAACAGTAAAGACGGTGGCCAGTGACCGTGTCATCGTTTGGGCGATACTTTGGTTGACAATAGCCGCCAGGTCTGCCTTGGATTTTTTCTTGGCAAAGCGCAGATTTTCACGGATACGGTCAAAAATAACAATCGTATCGTTAATAGAGAAACCAACGATGGTCAAGATCGCGGTAATAAAGGTCAGGTCAATCTCCAGCCGGAAAATGGCAAAGATGGCGATGACCAGAATCGCGTCATGCAGCAGTGATACAATCGCCGCAATAGCAAAGCGCCATTCGAAACGGATAGATACGAAGATCGCGATCGCCACACAGGCAATAAGCACCGCGTATATAGCGTTGCGCTCCAATTCCTTGGCCATTTCCGTATCTACGGTATTGACCTCAAAGGAAGCGCCTTGATCCAGCTTCGAGTTAAAGGCAGTCTTTAACTGATTCACCTGTTGATCGGTAAGCACCTCGGAGAAACGGATCCCGAAGCGTTCATTCCCCGGGGTGTAATCGACATCTTCACCAATTCCTTGTGAATCCAGCAAGGATTGAATCTGAGCCTGACTTACCTGCTTGGTCAGATTTACGTCCACATTCGATCCGGAACGGAAATCAACGCCGTAGTTAAGGCCGAAGATGGACACGCATATCATACCAACGATAGCCAGCGCAATCGAGAATCCGTAAAAATACTTGCTGGCTTTCATGTAATCCCAATTCCAATTAAAGCGCACGAATCTCACTCTCCTTTACACCGAAATACTTCGGCTTCTTAATCACATCCGCCTTTATCAGGAGATTAAGCAGGAAGCGTGAGAAGAACACATTGGTGAGAATACTTACGACAATGTCCACAATCAGTACCAGCGCGAAACCTCTGACTGAGCCTGTACCGAGCGCAAACATGACGAGACCCGCGATGATCGTTGTAATATTTGCATCCATAACAGTACGGAAGGAGTTCTTGCCCCCTGCTTTCATGGAAGAACGGATGGACTTGCCGCTCAAAATTTCCTCTTTGATCCGTTCATAAGTTATGATGTTCGCATCTACCGCCATACCAATCCCGAGCACAAAGGCCGCAATGCCCGGCAATGTCAGCACAAAATCCCCCAGATAGAAGATGGCAAGCACCAACCAGGTGTGCAGGATCAGACAGAAGCTGGCAATCAGACCCGGTACACGGTACATCGCAATCATAAACAGCAAAATAATGACAGATGCGATCAGACCCGCACGTACGGTCTGCTGCAAAGACAGTTGGCCCAATGTCGCGCCCACACTCTGCGAATATTTTTCTGTAAGGCTGAGCGGCAGAGCACCCAGGTTGATCGTATCAGCGATCTTGTTCGCTTCTTCACGGGTATAACTCCCGGTGATTGACGCAGTGCCGTCTGTCAGTTGCTGTTGAACGGTCGGAGCCGAAAGTGGTACCTCATCCAGAAAAATCGCAAGTTCTTTACCGATCAACCGCTTAGTAATTTCGGCAAATTTTGCGCTATCCTTCACTTTGATGCTGATTTCAGGCTGATTTAGCTGATTTGAAACAACCGTTGCGCCATTTTCTACAAAATCCTCGCCACGCAATTCAACTTTGCTGTAGATCCCTGCAGGATCGCCTTCAGCCGCACTGCGGAAAGTCAATTCAGCCGGCTTCTTCAGCATTGCGCGCATTTCCGCTTCATTCGTGACACCAGCGATCCGTACACGGATACGATTAGTGCCCTCTGTGGTCACTTCAGGCTCGCTCGTCCCCATCGCATTGATTCGCGCCTCAAGACTTTGTGCAGTTTGCAAAAGCGACTCGCCGGTTACTGCTTGTCCTGCCTGCATGGGCTGAGCTTCATATAGAACTTCAAAGCCTCCCTTTAAGTCGAGGCCTAATTTTAAACTGTTCAATAAGCCCGGGCTTGTCCCGATCATAACCCCAGCGGTTACGAGCACGACCAGGATGAAACTTACCACTCTCTTCATGCCGTCCCATGATCCCCTTTCAATTCTCAATATTCCTATTATAGCACCTCAGCAAATGCAGTCAATTTGGCAAAAAAAGATCCTCTTTCTATTCGAAAGTGGATCCCCGGAGTGCGGACATCGTTAAATAGTTCATGAAATTGGTCGCTTTGAGAGAAAGAATGTCGTTTACAAGCTTATGCAGCGGGGGTATTCCTTCTTTCTCGTACTTTTCGCTAACACAGTCCCAGACATCCTTACTGGTCACATGCTCATAACCTACCATCCTGAGCTCCTCGGCTTTGCTGCGGCAAAGCATCTCGACGGCTTCTTCCAGATAGTTCTCATCCAGTTCTTCCATACCCATAACTTCAACCTCCTGAACCGTGCTATATAAACCGTACATGCAAACAATATATGTAATCCGCTATCCCGTCAATACTGCGAGCCTGCCTTTCTTAATTTACCATCAGGATATTTAGAGGCTTGTCATGAAAGGGGACAGGTTGGGCATATCCATTTACTACATGCTGTAAGCGGGTCCAGCCCAAATCTGACGGAAGAGGGAGTTGCGGTTGAGAAAACAAACCTTTATTCAAGGAGCCATTATACTGCTTGCCGCAGGCATCATCAACCGGCTGCTTGGCTTCGTTCCGCGCATTGTGCTTCCCCGAATTATCGGGCCTGAAGGTGTCGGATTGTACCAGCAAGGATATCCGTTTTTCATCGTCATTATAACACTGATAACAGGTGGAATTCCTTTAGCTGTGGCCAAGCTGGTCGCTGAAGCCGAGACGGAGGGTCGTCCGGAACGATCCAGACAAATCCTTCACACGGCTCTCCAGTTTACGGTAACCCTAGGCACAATATTTCTGATTCTCTGTCTTGTCTTCGCCCCTTGGATTACGAACCATATTCTTACGGATAACCGTGTATATCATACTTTTGTCAGCATGACGCCTATGATCATCATTGTGGCGGTATCATCCGTATACCGCGGTTATTTTCAAGGAAAACAAAACATGATTCCGTCCGCTGCCTCTTCTATAGCCGAAACCGTGATCCGCATCATTTGTGTCATCTGGTTTTCCTATCTTCTTTTGCCCAAGGGAATTGCTTTCGCTGCGGCCGGCGCCATGCTCGGAGCTATGGTTGGCGAATTGATTGGCATGTTCGTGCTGCTGTGGCAGTATGCCAGACACCATAATGATCCCCCTAAAGAAATAGGGAGTGTTCCACAGAAGGAAGAGAACAATTCCGCGAAAGGTAAAATACTTAAACCCATGCTCTCTTTATCCATACCAGTTACCGCCAGCAGGCTGGTCGGTTCATTTTCTTATCTGCTTGAATCTATCGTGCTCATGCGCAGCCTTGCGGCGGCTGGAATTGCAACCGCGGTTGCAACCGCCCAGTACGGAGCACTACAGGGCATGATCATTCCTTTGCTGCTCCTTCCCGGCGCCTTGACCACTTCACTTGCTATCTCGCTCGTTCCTTCTCTATCGGAGGCTTCAGCAGGCGGAAGTTGGGCGGTTGTTCACAGCAGGCTGAACCAGTCCCTCCGCCTATCTCTTGTAGCCGGCGCTCCGTTCGCCGTACTGATGTACGTGCTTGCTGATCCAGTATGCATGCTGCTGTACAACAGCACGGAGGCCGCAGGAATGCTAAAACTTATGGCACCATTTGCGCTCTTCATCTATATTCAGGCCCCGCTGCAAGCTGCCTTGCAGGCTCTGAACCGTCCCGGCCAGGCGCTCATAAATACCGCTGTCGGCGCTATTATCAAAATCGCCCTGATCATTGCCCTCGCTTCCCGGCCCGAATACGGCATTTACGGCGGCGTAGCCGCCATTTGTGTGAACAGCACGGCAGTAACCCTACTCCATGGATACAGCGTAAGCAGACTGCTAGGCTATCAAATGAAGGCAGGGGACTGGTTCAAAACAGCCGCAGGGATGCTTTTGATGGGCGGAGCCGTGTTATATGCTTATCTCCATCTGCCTTTCGGTGGTACGCTTTGGCTGCAGTTTATCTGTTCGTCTCTGATCGGAATAGCCCTGTATTTGGTGTTTATGAGTTGTACAGGCATGATCCTCTGGGATCAGTTACACCGCATTCCAATTGTGCGGAGGTGGTTTAGAACCTGAAGGGGATACCTTTAAGGCCGCCTATTCCTTCTTGTCCCCCATACTACTGACATAAAGCTTACCATTATGGTCCACGGAGCAAAGAAAAATATCCTTGAAATCGTTATGCCCCTGAAGCTGAATTTGATTTTTCAGCCAGAACCTGGTTTTGTCGATTTTTTCGAGATTCGCATCCTGCACTTTTCCATCCATGATCAACGGAATCGGCAGTCCTTCGTACTTGAATTTCTGCAATTCTTTCCTGCCGATGGGGGGGACATTCGTCTCATCGGCTGCCTGTCGGCTACCCTGTGGGTTACCCGTTTCCTGAGCCTTGTCCATTTTCGGAATAACTGTAAGCTTACCGCTTGTCTCCAGAACCGCATAATCAACCTCCGATATGCTGGCTATATTTTGCTCCCTGAGCTGCAGCATCAAATCGTCCAGATTGTATCGCTGCTTTGCCATCATGCCGCGGTTCAGCTTCCCTCCAGAAATAAGAACGGCAGGTTTTCCGTCGAACAGCAGCCGTATGCTGCGGTTTTTGAGACTTATATAAGCTATGCTGATCTGAAGGATCACCAGCGTTGCTAGAGGTATGAACGCATCGTAAAGGGGGCGTTTAATATCCTCCAGCGCAAAGACGGCGATCTCCGCCATCATGATTGAAATAATCAAATCAAACAGGGACAGCTTGCCGATTTCCCGTTTACCCATAATCCGCATAATTACAACCAGCACTGCGTACATCAGCACCGTCCGAAAGATATGCATTCCTACATGGTTCAGCATAGCAAATCTCATCCTCCTGTGTTCCCGGCTTGGGAGATCAGAATGCGTATTTGGTATTCTCACCCTCAACTTGATGCAGCATACAAAAAAATAGCTTTTAAATTAATGGAAAAAGAATTGATAAAGGAGCTTAAGCTTGTACTATCCGCTGCGGTCCGGCCATAGAATGGGATATATCATTTTTTTCGGAGGAGGTCTGTAAAATGGATATGATCCGCCGCTGGTCCTATCGAGTGTCGAGCCCCCTTTTATCCGGTCTGTTCTATGCTTTTATATGGATGATGGCCGGGGCGCTTGTGTTATCTCTGCTCCTTTGGCTCACCGGCATGCAGGAGCAGGATTTATCCCTTTTCACCTACATTATTCATGGCATCTCCATGCTGGCGGGCGGTTTTGTATCAGGCAAGAGATCGGGGAAAAAAGGCTGGTACCGGGGGGGAGTGACGGGCTTGGTTTACGGGGTAGCCGTCCTGGTCATCGGCTTTTTGGCCTTGGATTCACGTATGAACGTACAGGATCTGTTGCATCTATCCGCAGCCTTTATCCTAGGTGCCTTTGGAGGAATGCTGGGGATCAACTTAAGTAAAACAGCCTAAAGCTGTGATAAGTTATATAAAATGCAAAAAACCGGACTCTCCCCAAGAAGAGCTCGGTTTTTTTAGAAAGTAGATTATTTGCTCGCTCCGCCCGTTGCATCATTCACGACGGTCGCCGTGCTAATCGCGCTGCGGTCGAATGTCAGCTTGGTAACGTCGTTTACACGCAGAACCACGATATCATCTGTGATCTCTGCGATTGTACCATGAAGTCCACCGATGGTAACGACCTTATCCCCTTTTTTCAAAGCATTCAGCATGGAGTTACGCTGTTTCTGTTTCTTTTGCTGTGGACGGATGAGCAGGAAGTAAAAGATAGCAAACATCAAAACGAACGGCAGTACCATTCCCCAGATGCTGTTAGTCCCACCAGCAGCCGCTGCTGTAAAATTCAACATATTATAGTTTCCCCCCTTTCAAGACTTATACATTCTTATCTTTCAGAATCCTTTATCATTATCATGAAGACCATACTGCTCGAAAAATTCGTCCCTGAAGTCCAGCAATCTGTCATCCATGATGGCCTGTCTCACATTGCGCATCAGGTTAAGCAGAAAATGCAGATTATGATATGTTGTCAGCCGGAGGCCAAATGTTTCGTCAGCTTTGATCAAATGACGCAAATAAGCGCGTGAATAATTTCTGCATGTATAGCAGTCGCAGGCGGGGTCCAGAGGACCGAAATCACGCATATATTGGGCATTGCGAACTACCAGGCGTCCCTGGCTTGTCATCGTGGTGCCATTACGGGCAATGCGAGTAGGAAGCACACAGTCAAACATATCGATACCGCGGATAGCGCCTTCAATCAGCGCGTCAGGCGATCCTACGCCCATCAAATAGCGGGGCTTCCCTGAAGGAAGCAGCGGCACAGTAGACTCCAGCACCTCATACATCATATGCTTCGGCTCGCCTACGCTCAGTCCACCAATAGCATACCCCGGGAAATCCATGGAAGTCAAATCAGCCGCACTTTGCTTTCTGAGGTCTGCATGCATGCCGCCCTGTACAATCGCGAACAAACCTTGATCATGCGGACGAGCATGACTTGTAAGGCAACGTTCCGCCCAACGGCTCGTGCGTTCCAGAGACTTTTTGACATATTCGTAATCCGCCGGATATGGAGGACATTCATCAAATGCCATCATAATATCTGAGCCGAGCGCATTCTGAATTTCCATAGCGACTTCCGGTGAGAGGAATTTTTTATCCCCGTTTAGATGGGAGCGGAATTGAACCCCTTCCTCAGTGATTTTGCGCATTTCGCTCAATGAAAAGACCTGGAAGCCGCCGCTGTCCGTCAGGATTGGCCGGTCCCAGTTCATGAATTTATGCAGTCCGCCAGCTTCCTTTACGATATCGTGACCGGGACGAAGAAACAAATGATAAGTATTGCTCAGGATAATCTGGGCATCCATCTCTTTCAGCTCTTCGGGACTCATCGTCTTGACCGTTGCTTGGGTCCCTACCGGCATGAACGTCGGGGTTTCAATTACGCCGTGCGGCGTATGCACTCTTCCGAGCCGTGCTCCGGATTGCTTGCAGGTTTTGATATGCTCATACGTAATTGCTGGTGCCATTATATATACTCCTCTAGGCTTAAATTAATAAATAAACATGGCATCTCCGAAGCTGAAAAACCGGTATTTACGGTCAATCGCTTCTTCATAGGCTGTCATGATATGCTCGCGGCCGGCAAGAGCGCTGACCAGCATGACGAGTGTAGACTTGGGCAGATGAAAGTTGGTGATCAGCGCATCAACCACTTTAAACTCATAACCCGGATACATAAAAATCTTGGTCCAACCACTCATTTCCTTAAGCGGACCACCCTCGCACACGCCGCCCACCGTCTCAAGCGTTCTGCAGCTTGTCGTTCCGATAGCTATAATACGACCGCCCCGTGCCTTCGTAGCATTCAACAGCTCAGCCGTTTCCTTGGACAAAGAGTAATATTCCTCATGCATTTCATGCTCTTCGACCACTTCAGCCGACACGGGCCGGAATGTGCCCAATCCGACATGAAGCGTAACAAATGCAATGGATACCCCACGACTGCGGATCTTATCCAATAGCTCTTCGGTAAAATGTAATCCGGCCGTCGGAGCGGCGGCAGACCCTTCGTGCTTCGCATACACAGTCTGATAGCGTTCCTTGTCATCCAGCTTCTCACGGATGTACGGAGGCAGCGGCATTTGCCCCAGCCGGTCTAAAATCTCCTGGAACACTCCCTGATATGAAAAGGTAATGGTTCTGGCACCCATGTCGCCTTCTTCTTCGATTTGTGCCTTTAATTCTTCACCAAAAAGGATCACGGTACCCTTTTTTAGTTTTTTGCCCGGTTTCACGAGCGCTTCCCATCGGTCACCCTCCAGATTCTTGAGCAGCAGCACTTCGGCCTTGGCTCCCGTATCCTCCTTGACGCCGAATAGGCGGGCCGGTATTACCCTGGTATCATTCAACACCAAGGTATCTCCCGGATTCAGAAAATTCACTATATCCTTAAACGTATGATGCCCGAGTTCACCGTTTTGCTTGTTTAAAGTCAGCAGTCTGGAAGAGCTTCGCTCCTTCAGCGGTGTCTGCGCAATCAGTTCTTCTGGAAGATGAAAATCATATAAGTTTACGTCCATCTATATCTTCATTCCTTAACTATAGAAACATTTTGGTAATAGTGTTGCAAAATTTGCTTATAATCATACCCTTCATCCGCCATGCCTTTGGCCCCCCATTGGGATAATCCAAGGCCGTGACCATTACCCTGACCGGTAATAATGAAGCGCTGCTCCTTATCAATTACACGAGCTTCATGAGACCCGTTCATGACAACCATTCCACTCCCGGACCATGTGCTCTTTCCGCTGCCGAAAATCAGGTCAGCCCCCGCAGCACCGCTGATATGGCTGGTTTGTCCATCAGCGCCTAATACAGTATAACTGCCCGTTCCGCTAATATCAAACTTCGTGCTTGGCAGACTGCCCATTGCCGAACGGTACATATCCGGATATTTTACAGTCAGCGGCTGTCCGTTGGCTTCCACTTCCATGACTCTGCCGGAAGGCCCCCGCTCCGTGACATCCAAATGCTGAATCTCTGCAGGAAGCGTGCTGGTGATTTTTCCCTGCATGGATTTCAGAAGCTGGTCTGATGTAAACGGTCCTCTTACCCAGGCGTAGCTTCCAGACTCAGGCACCTTGCCAAGCACCACGGCCTCATCCCCGGGATTCATCTGTGCCACAGCCGCCACAGCCGACTGGATTTGTGGGATCGGCCGCACATTCGTGCTGTCCGCTGTAACGGTCATTTGTGCCAGCCCCGCTCCGGTTACACCCTCAATCTCGCTTACGTTGTCTTCCCGGACGTAACCGGTTTTGCCATTGTCCAGCAGAACGTGATACCACATCTTGGTACCTTCCTGCGCACTCGCATCCCCCAGGCTGTCCACGCTTGCAAACACTGTGCCTCCCCCATTCCATACTTCAGAAGGATCAGCGGTAGCACCACCGGCGTTGGCGGAAAAAACGGCTTCAATCACTTCGCCCCCGCTCATCAATACTTCACCTGAGGTGGCATCCACAGCATCACTTACATCTTCATTCTCGCTGCCCAGCCCGTTATAGGCCTGACTGAGCGTTGTATCCACCACATCCGCAATGTTAAACTTATTGCTTTTATACAGCGCATAACTGCGGGCAGCTACCGCTTGAGCCTTCAATGCTTCATCCGGCCAGGATGCATAAACCTCTGCTCCTACTACGGAATACAGGTATTGATCCACAGGCAGTTCATTAACTAAGGCTACTTGCCCGGACACTTTGCTGATTTCAAAATCGCCACGGTATGTACGTTCGGATCTCTCAATGACCTGAATACCCTTTCCATCACCGTGGACCGTGACTTTTCCGTTATCCGAACCGCTCAACATGTAATGCCTCAGGTTCTGTGCACTGCCACCCACCGTACCTGCATCCTGTCTGATAATAAGGGCGGTCCCGGACAAGTCGGCGTCCATAAAAATAATTTCCGGCAAAGCTCCGGCTAATGCTTCACGGATACTGGACAACTGGCCGCTTGATGCCGCTTCGCCGACCCATACCGCATAATCGCCGCTGGACATCAGAACCGTATATGCGTCAAATCCGACTGACTGGATATCGTTCCTCACCCTGTTTGCTTCTTGCTCATCTGCAAACGTTCCCGCAGACAAATGATAATTGCCTGTTGCCACTGGCATCTGTCCGTTCAACTGAGCAGCCGCAGACACAGCAATCCTGGCTGCAGCCGTCTGCGCCGCCGCTGCGCTAGCATACATGCCGGTGTACAACTGATACACCGTTCCTCCGTTCTTCGAATCCGTAAATATCATCGGTTTATCACTCGTACCCTGCAGTACCTTTGCGGCGGCGGCCGCTGCTTGGTAATCCCAAGTCTCCATGACCTTTACCCGAAAGCCGTCAACACTGAAACGAACGGCTTGCCCGGACGAGAGCTGAAGCCACGCCCGGTGCTCGTCGCCGATTCCTTCTCCTATACTCCAGTCGCCATTCGATTTCAAAGTAACCGCAGGAGTAGTTGATTTATACGTGCTTCCAAGATCAGCGAACATGGCTACCCGTATTGTGTCCGGTGTATCGTCACCATACGCCGGATTGTACATGCTGCCAGTAGACATCAATACGGTCGCTCCCAGCACGATATAACGCATCCATTTGTAACCTTTTTTCATTTCCGCCGTATTCCTCCCCAAAGTTGCATACCGCTTTTTATAGCTGTTCAGTTCCCCTCCGGTATAGGCAGTCCCAAATGAGCGTAGGCCGCCGGTGTAGCGATTCTTCCACGTGGTGTCCTTTGCAGCATGCCGATCTGCAGCAAATACGGCTCATATACATCCTCGATCGTCTGACTTTCTTCTCCGATCGTCGCCGCAATGGTATCCAGCCCGACAGGTCCTCCACGGAAATTCAGAATCATCGCTTTCAACATTTTATGGTCAATTTCATCCATACCGCGCGGATCGATCTGCAGGCGCTTGAGGGCCTCTTCAGCAACAGTCTGAGTAATCATTCCGTCCCCTTGGACCTGTGCAAAATCTCTGACTCTCTTGAGCAGCCTATTGGCGATCCGTGGTGTCCCGCGTGAACGCAGCGCAATTTCTTCGGCTGCATTTCCAACAATGCCGATCCCCAAAATATCAGCCCCACGCGACACAATATAAGCAAGCTCGTCCGTTGTATAGAATTCCAGACGGCTGATCACACCGAAACGGTCGCGAAGCGGGGCCGATAGAAGGCCTGCCCTGGTTGTTGCTCCTATTAGAGTGAAGGGGGGCAGATCCAATCTCACCGAGCGTGCGCTAGGGCCTTTGCCGATCATGATATCCAGGGCAAAATCCTCCATTGCCGGGTACATCACCTCTTCAACGGTTCTATGCAGCCGGTGAATCTCATCGATAAACAGAACATCGCCTTCCTGAAGATTGGTGAGCAGAGCAGCCAGATCACCCGGACGCTCAATGGCAGGTCCTGATGTCGTTCTTAAATTCACGCCCAATTCATTGGCGATAATGTTAGCCAGCGTTGTTTTCCCTAGCCCGGGAGGGCCATACAAAAGCACATGATCCAGCGCCTCACTCCGCATTTTTGCGGCTTCTATATAGATTTTAAGATTTTCCTTGATCTGATTCTGTCCGATATATTCATTCAAAAAGCGGGGACGCAAACTCAGCTCCACCGCCTGGTCTTCCATCATTAAATTCGCCGAAATAATCCGGTCTTCCATATGGCATCGCTCCTATTCTGCTGTCAGTCTTTCCGACTAACCTGCGAACAGCATCTGCAGCGCCCGTTTCATCAGGATATCTACAGAGTCGTCCGGCGAAGTATCTTTCTTCATCTTGGCCCATGCTTTATCCAATTCCGTGTCCGTATAGCCTAGAGCTTTCAAGGCTTCGCGGGCCTCACTCCAGTACGAGCCATCCCCTTCCTCCACGACCGGAGGCGCAAACAATCCGGTAGCCATAGAAGCCGAACCGATTCCATCCAGCTTGTCCTTCAGATCCAGAATCATACGCTGCGCCGTCTTCTTGCCGATGCCCGGCAGTTTCGTCAGGAAAGTTATATTCTCCTGGTAAATAGCGGACACAACATGTGCAGGCGTTCCGCCCCCCAAAATACCCAAAGCAACCTTCGGTCCGATTCCGGATACTTCAATCAGCTTCCGGAACAGTTGCTGCTCCTCACGGGTAGGAAAGCCAAACAGCAGGATGGCGTCCTCACGCACATGATGGTGGATATACACCGTTACTCCTCCCTCAGTCTTGGCAAAGGCATAAGGATTGGGGCAAAATACGCGGTATCCAACCCCCTGAACGTCCACTACAATATATTCATTCTCCAAATGGGCGACATGCCCCCGTAAAAAATCGATCATCTTCTCAATACCTCATTCAGTTTGGAATTTAAAGTATAGGAATGCGCGTGACATATGGCAACAGCCAATGCGTCGGCTACATCATCCGGCTTGGGCACGACCTGCAGTTTCAGAAACATCCGGACCATCTCCTGCACTTGCTTCTTCTCTGCTTTGCCATAACCTACAATGGCCTGCTTGACCTGCATTGGCGTGTATTCAGCAACCGGCAGGCCACTCTGGACGGCAGCAAGCACAAGCACTCCCCGAGCCTGGCTGACCGCCATCGCGGTCGTGACATTCCGGTTAAAAAAAAGCTTTTCCAATGCGACAGCATCGGGTTTATATTTATCAATGAGCTGCTTCATTCCTTCATAGACATGCAGCAGACGTTCCTCTTCAGGTGTATGTGCTTCCGTCTGGATACATCCGTATTGAACCGGAACCACTTTACTGCCCTGCTTATCCACAAATCCGAAGCCCACAATAGCGATGCCCGGATCTATCCCCAAAATGCGCAAAACCATCTCTCCTCTACGTACAAAAGCGAACATATGTATTGTTCATTTCATTATAACAAATGTTAGGGTCCACGGTCGAAAAAGTTTCTTTTTCTATGCACAACAAAAAGAGACGCGTTCTGCGCCTCTCCGAAGTGTGAACAATTATTAATATTCCTGTCCCATTACTTTACGCGTCTGTTCCACCGCATAATCGCTAAAGGTCGAGATCACACTGTTATATTCCTCTATATCCTGTATTCGGATCCCCTCTCGCAGTTGTTGAAAAACACCTTCAGGCAGGGACGTTTCCATGCTCCCGATATCAAGCTGAAAAAAAGTACGGATCACCTTTTCCTTTTGCGGTGGTCCCTCAAACAGAGTTAACTGCTTCCCGGAGCCGATGCCCATATACGAGTTTTTCTTGCACATCGGCGAAAGATCTGCAACCTCCCGTTCAAGCCACACTTCGCCCTTGGCGTTCAAACGTCCGCTCCAATCCGGATGCTGCTCCAGCAATGAAGCCAGATCCTCAGCCCGGTAATTCCCGAGCAACGCAGTTTCAACCCCGCAGACATAGTTTGTAAGCAAATGAACTTCTCTGTTTAAACCGGTACTCCGTACCGTTCCGATAAACTTCTTCTGCTGCTGGGAGAGTTCATCCTTCGAATCACCCTCTGTGACTTGCACCATAGCCTCCATCGCCGCGGGTCCCTCATCTGTCAGAAGGTCCTCAAGATTATCCGACAGTATCACCGTATAAAAAGCAAAAGCTGCAGCGCCCGCCATAAAGAAGGTCCAAAGTGCCTTTCTCCATTGTCTCCATCGGCGTCTGAACTGTTTTTTCAGTTTGAATCGATTCATATGAATCCCTTCTATCCCACTTTTTGTGTTAGTGTGACCGAGGGAACATGAATTTATACGTTTACAACGCGGCTAACTCCTTCATTACAAATGGTGGCGTTCACCAGCTAAATGACGCTCATGCTGAGTGTGCAACAAAAAGAAGTCCGCTAAGATGTTTAGCGGACTTCTTTTTGTTTATGAATCGGGACGACACGATTTGAACATGCGACCCCCTGGTCCCAAACCAGGTGCTCTACCAAGCTGAGCTACGTCCCGTTATAATGCCGGTAAGAGGACTCGAACCTCCACGGTTTCCCTCACGATTTTGAGTCGCGCGCGTCTGCCAATTCCGCCATACCGGCTTATTTAAATTATAATTTCATTGAAGTAAGAATGGCGTCCCCTGAGAGATTCGAACTCCCGACCTTTTGATTCGTAGTCAAACGCTCTATCCAGCTGAGCTAAGGGGACAAACTAATGGAGCGGACGACGGGAATCGAACCCGCGACCCTCGCCTTGGCAAGGCGATGCTCTACCGCTGAGCCACGTCCGCAATTCATTATGAAAATTTAAACTGGTGAGCCATGAAGGACTCGAACCTTCGACACCCTGATTAAAAGTCAGGTGCTCTACCGACTGAGCTAATGGCTCGCAATACTTGGATTCTCATTTCTGAAGCATGTTATTATGGCGGAACCGACGGGATTCGAACCCGCGATCTCCTGCGTGACAGGCAGGCATGTTAGGCCTCTACACCACGGTTCCAAAGGTGTTTTCTTAAATTAAAAACAATTGCGGGGGCAGGATTTGAACCTGCGACCTTCGGGTTATGAGCCCGACGAGCTACCGAACTGCTCCACCCCGCGATATTAAGTTATGGTGGAGGCTGAGGGGATCGAACCCCCGACCCTCTGCTTGTAAGGCAGATGCTCTCCCAGCTGAGCTAAGCCTCCATATGACCCGTAGGGGATTCGAACCCCTGTTACCTCCGTGAAAGGGAGGTGTCTTAACCCCTTGACCAACGGGCCACACATCTACAAAGAAATGAATCAGAACGGAGAGAGAGGGATTCGAACCCTCGAGACGCTTTTGGCGCCTACACGATTTCCAATCGTGCTCCTTCGGCCAACTCGGACACCTCTCCAATGGCTCCCCGAACAGGACTCGAACCTGTGACAACTCGATTAACAGTCGAGTGCTCTACCAACTGAGCTATCAGGGAATACTACGCTTGTTGAACAAGCATAAGGGCTTTGCCTGGCAACGTCCTACTCTCCCAGGACCCTTCGGTCCAAGTACCATCGGCGCTGGAGGGCTTAACGGTCGTGTTCGGGATGGGTACGTGTGGAACCCCTCCGCTATCGCCACCAGACAGGTTTTTTCCGGTCGAATTACTCCCCGAATCACTTCAGGAAAATAACCAACTACAGAAAAGACATGCAGCTTCATGTTGCCGCGAGAAATTCGGTACATCACGTACAGTGTGTATGAATTTCATAGCGCTCAAGGCTATTACGCCCTGAAAACTGGATCCGAAACGTCCATTGCCTTTTAGAACCTTTAGGATAAGCCCTCGACCGATTAGTACTGGTCAGCTCCATGCATTGCTGCACTTCCACCCCCAGCCTATCTACCTCGTCGTCTTCAAGGGGTCTTACATACTGGGAAA
>NZ_JAPCKK010000011.1 GCF_030705605.1 Paenibacillus zeirhizosphaerae | reverse complement strand
GCGCGCTTTACGCCCAATAATTCCGGACAACGCTTGCCCCCTACGTATTACCGCGGCTGCTGGCACGTAGTTAGCCGGGGCTTTCTTCTCAGGTACCGTCACTCCTTAAGCAGTTACTCTTAAGGACGTTCTTCCCTGGCAACAGAGCTTTACGATCCGAAAACCTTCATCACTCACGCGGCGTTGCTCCGTCAGGCTTTCGCCCATTGCGGAAGATTCCCTACTGCTGCCTCCCGTAGGAGTCTGGGCCGTGTCTCAGTCCCAGTGTGGCCGATCACCCTCTCAGGTCGGCTACGCATCGTCGCCTTGGTAGGCCATTACCCCACCAACCAGCTAATGCGCCGCAGGCCCATCCTCAAGCAACAGATTGCTCCATCTTTGATCGCTCTCCCATGCGGGAAAACGAATGATCCGGTATTAGCTACCGTTTCCGGTAGTTATCCCAGTCTTGAGGGCAGGTTGCCTACGTGTTACTCACCCGTCCGCCGCTAACTTCTGAAGAAGCAAGCTTCTTCATCCGTCCGCTCGACTTGCATGTATTAGGCACGCCGCCAGCGTTCGTCCTGAGCCAGGATCAAACTCTCCATGAAAGATCATCCGAAGATGATCGATTGTAAGAGCGATAAGCTCATTTTGAATCTGACGAGATAAAATATCTCAATGATCCGTTCCGGTTTTTATACTGTCATAGACATGTACCAAAAACCTTCACGGGGCGATTTCACTTCGTGAAATCTACTCACTCGTTGTTCAGTTTTCAAAGATCAAACTTCTTATTTCATCGCTGCCTTTTGTTCTCCAGCAACTCTTATAATATATCACATTCAAATGCCGATTGCAACACTTTTTTTCGACTCTACTGAGTCATCTGTGTATATCAAGCTGCTAGTGCTTTTAGCGACAAGAAATAATATACCACACTTTATGAAATGAATGCAACATTTAAATAATAATTTTTCAAACCAGGTTTTGTTCCGATCCCTATATTGTTGATTTTCATCGGACATCCGTGTCCATCTACTTTTTCATGATGCTGAAGAGCAGCATTTTTTTAGCAATTTCAATCTATATATGCAAAAAAAGAAGGGATTCCCGTTCAGAATCCCTTCTCCATTCAGTACTGATGCTACTCGACTGAAGAATCTCCACCTTGGTCTCCCGCTGGATTCTCCTGCTCGTCCCCAAACGTCTCATCGCTTGGCGCATCTGCGTCATTCTCCAATAGTTTATCCATAAGCTCTTCCGATTCTTCGTTCTTGTTAGCGCGACATACCGTTGCAACGGCATCTTCTTCACGGATATTGATGAGCCTAACACCCTGTGTATTCCGTCCCATGGTGGAGATTCCCTCCATGCTGGTACGGATCAGTGTACCGCTGGCCGTTATGATCATAAGATCCTCTTCAGTTTTAACAACTTTGAGACCTACAACCGGGCCATTCTTATCTGTGATGTTAATGGTTTTTATCCCTTTACCGCCACGGCTCTGGACACGATATTCCGAAACAGGTGTCCGCTTACCGTAACCCTTCGTCGTTACAATCAGAATATCCAGCTCCTGATCCACGATATCCATACCGATCACATCATCATCTTCATCCAAAGTGATACCTTTGACGCCGGTTGCACTTCGTCCCATGGAACGAACATCGCTTTCCGGGAAACGGATGGACATGCCGTTAGCAGTACCGATGATCATTTCCTGCTCTCCATCGGTCAATTTGACTTCAATCAGCGAATCATCTTCACGAAGGTTAATCGCAATAAGCCCGCCTTTGCGAATATTAACATAATCATCAAGCGGCGTCTTCTTTACGATCCCCTGGCGTGTTGCGAAGAAGAGATATTTGCCATCCTCAAACTCCTCTACCGGAATGACGGCATTGACGGACTCTCCCTGTTCAATCTGAATCAGATTGATAACCGGAGTCCCTCGTGCCGTCCGGCTCAGATCAGGGATCTCGTAAGCCTTAATTCGATAGACCTTCCCTTTGTCGGTAAAGAACAGCAAATGATGGTGGGAGTTCGTTACAAACAAATGCTCTACGAAATCCTCAGTTTTGGTATCCATCCCGACGACGCCCCGTCCGCCCCGTTTCTGATTCCGATAGGTTGTAACTGGCAAACGCTTAATATAACCAGTGTGAGTAATCGTGATGATCACATCTTCACGCGGAATCAGATCTTCATCGAGAATGCTCTCTTCTCCGATCGTAATCTCGGTGCGGCGTTCATCCGCGAAGCGCCCTCTCAGCTCATTCAGCTCTTCACTGATAATGTTCAGGATCAGGTGCTCATTAGCCAGAATCTCGCGGTATTCCAGGATTTTTTGTTGGAGCTCGTTATACTCATTCTCGATCTTCTCGCGTTCCAAGCCTGTAAGACGTTGCAAACGCATATCCAGAATCGCCTGCGCTTGCTCGTAGCTGAACGAAAACCGCTCAATCAGGCCATCACGCGCCGCTTCAGTTGTCGCTGAAGAACGAATCAGGGCAATAACTTCATCCAGATTATCGAGGGCAATACGCAAGCCCTCCAGGATATGAGCTCTGGCTTCGGCTTTTTTCAGATCAAATTCCGTCCGTCGACGAATAACTTCGATCTGATGCTGCAAATAATGATAAAGGACATCCCGCAGGGTCAGAATCTTCGGCTCATTGTTGACAATGGCCAACATATTGATTCCGAACGTCGACTGCATTGCGGTATGCTTGAACAGGTTATTTAACACCACATTAGGATTGACATCCCGGCGCAACTCAATGACGATTCGCATACCGTTACGGTCGGATTCGTCACGAAGATCTGTAATTCCTTCAATCCGTTTATCACGGACAAGCTCGGCAATCTTCTCTACCAGACGTGCCTTGTTCACCTGGTAAGGCAGTTCGTTCACAATAATTCGCGCCTTGTTACCGATTTCCTCAATGGTAGTCTTTGCACGCATGGTAACAGAGCCTCTGCCTGTTTGATAAGCTTGACGTATCCCCGAACGGCCCAAGATGTAGCCTGCCGTCGGGAAATCCGGTCCTTGTATATAATCCATCAATTCCATGGAAGTAATATCAGGGTTCTTAATCATAGCCTGAACACCTTCAATGACTTCCCCTAAATTATGCGGAGGGATGTTTGTTGCCATACCGACCGCAATTCCGCCGACTCCGTTCACAAGCAAGTTTGGATATCTTGCAGGCAGTACGACCGGCTCCTTCTCCTCGCCGTCATAATTCGGCATGAAATCGATCGTTTCCTTATTCAGATCCCGCAGCATCTCCATAGCGATTTTGGATAGCCGGGCTTCTGTATAACGCATCGCTGCCGCCATATCGCCGTCAATGGAACCAAAATTGCCATGTCCGTCAACCAGCATATAACGAAGGGAGAAGTCCTGCGCCATACGTACCATGGTCTCATAAACAGCCGAATCACCATGGGGGTGATACTTACCGATAACTTCCCCTACAATTCTCGCCGACTTTTTATAAGGTTTATCCGGAGCCATACCTAGTTCGGACATCGCAAACAAAATACGACGATGAACCGGCTTTAATCCATCCCGCACATCCGGCAAGGCACGGCTGACAATAATACTCATCGCGTAGTCCATAAACGATTCACGCATTTCAATGCCGATGTCCCGATTCACGATCTGCGGGTTATTTTTTTCCGCCATGCTGGACCTCCTCTTTCTTAACCACTCTGCACTACTCTATTGTGATAAGCCGACAAGGCTTAGAACGCCGTCCCACACGCTATACTACATCCTTATAATTATAATATTTTCACAATCAGATCACAATTAAACGTACGTTAAAATGCGACCTTAAAAGGAAATAAGAAGCGGCTAGGGATTAGCCCTGCCTTTTCACCCTTCTCGACATACAATTAACGTATACGGCTCTTTCGCCCGCCAATCTCTGCAGTAGTCACGGCGATATCAATAATAATGGCCGGTATAATCCACGAAAAAGGGCAGAAGTCGTTTTTATCCGGCAGTAAATGCAAAAAAACGCCGTATTTCTTTATTATACCACTGTTTTACGCGCTTGTCCTATTGTTTACCTGTTTTTGGAAAATAGATCTTTGGTGTTTGTCTCTGTTTTTCTGTAATTTTCATGAAAGGATGATGATTCTTGTCCATCCAACGGGTCTCCAGTAAATGGGCAAAAACAATAGCCATGGTGCCTAATCCCAAACTGATCCCTTATATTCCGGACACCAGATTATACAGTCGTGAGAATCTGAAGGAAATGCTGGAAGCTTACAAGATTGTTTATGTAAAACCTGACTCGGGTACCTACGGACGGGGTGTCATGAGGGCGGAAACTCCCTACGAATCCCCCCTAACTCTGGGAAATAACGCTTCCATTCCTGATAGCCCTTACTGCCTTCGCTTTGGCACAAGCCGCAGCATTTACGAATCGCTGGATGAGCTCCATGAAGCCATCATGTCACATATTGCTCGCCGCACGTTTATCGTCCAGCGTGGAATCCAATTGCTAAATTATCAAGGCAGACCGTTTGATCTTCGCGTCCTAACCCAGAAAAATCTGCAGGGTCAATGGGAAACTACCGGTTTCATAGGGCGTGTAGCGGCCGCAGGAAAAGTCATTACAAACTATCACAGCGGCGGAACAATAGCCGAGTTTCAAGCGCTGCTCTCTGGCCACTCTGGCCGTCAAGAAGCTGCTCAATTGGAACGAAGACTTGCACTTCTGGGAGAAAGGACAGGGCGACAGCTTGAAAAAAACTACCCGCGCTTAAAAGAAATCGGCCTTGATATTGCTGTGGACGAACGGCTGCATCCCTGGATCCTTGAAGTAAATACGCTTCCTTCCCTTTACGTTTTTGGCAAGCTTTCCGACAAAAACATTTATAAGCGGATCCGGAAATATGCCGTTGCCTATGGCCGTATCCCTGCCAAAAGCACCTCTGCCCCGGTTAAAAAATCGGCCCCCCGCACCAAGAGCAGGCCTTCAACAGTATGGAAGAAGAAAGCCTCCTCCTAAGCTCATTTTTCTGCGGTATCAGGAAGCTAATGTACTTTAAAAAAAAGGCGCCCGCGGGCGCCTTTTAAATTAAATATCCAAATTTTTAACGTATCTGGCATGCTCTTGAATAAAGTTTCGGCGAGGTTCGACATTGTCGCCCATCAGTGTATCGAACAGCGAATCGGCCAGCATGGCATCCCCAATGGTCACCTGAAGCATCGTCCGGCTCTCTGGATCCATCGTGGTCTCCCAAAGCTGAGTCGCGTTCATCTCACCGAGACCTTTATACCGCTGCAAGCTAATCTTAGCATTCTCGCCGAATTCACGAATAATTTCATCACGTTCAGCCTCGGAATTAGCGTAACGCACCACTTTATTCCGTTCAATCTTAAACAGCGGTGGCTGAGCGATATACACATAACCTGCGTCGATAATCTGACGCATATACCGGTAAAAGAATGTCAGCAGCAGCGTACGAATATGGGCTCCGTCGACATCTGCATCCGTCATAATAATGACCTTGTGATAACGTGCTTTGGAAATATCGAAGTCTTCTCCGATTCCCGTTCCCATGGCAGTTACCATGGCACGAATTTCTTCACTGGACAAAATCCGATCAAGGCGCGCCTTCTCCACGTTCAGGATTTTACCACGAATCGGCAAAATGGCCTGGAAATGCCGGTCACGCCCCTGTTTGGCCGATCCGCCGGCAGAATCGCCTTCAACGATATACAATTCGCTGATGGAAGCATCCTTGGAGGAGCAATCTGCCAATTTACCGGGCAGGGAGCTGATCTCCAGTGCGCTCTTACGGCGGGTCAATTCTCGGGCCTTACGTGCTGCCTCCCGTGCACGCGCGGCTTGCAGCGCTTTCTCCACAACACGGCGGGAAACGGAAGGATTTTCATCCAGGAACTCCTGCAGCTTCTCTGCGAACAGGGATTCCACAATCCCGCGTACCTCGCTGTTACCGAGCTTGGTTTTCGTCTGCCCTTCGAATTGCGGCTCGGGAATTTTGACAGAAATGATAGCCGTCAGGCCTTCACGTACATCATCACCGGTCAAATTCGCATTATTGTCTTTAATCATGCCCGTCTTGCGCGCATAGTCGTTAATAATTCGGGTCAAAGCGCTCTTGAAACCCGACTCATGGGTTCCGCCCTCATGTGTATTGATGTTGTTGGCGAATGAGTAAATATTTTCTGTGTAGCTGTCATTGTACTGCAGCGCTACTTCCACATGAATGGTATCCCTTGAACCTTCTACATAGATCGGATTCTCGTGCAGTACTTCTCTCTTCTGGTTAAGGAACTGTACGTACTCGCCGATTCCGCCCTCGTAATGGAACGAAGCGCTGTCTCCGCTTCGCTCATCCTTCAGGCTGATGGAAATCCCCTTATTCAGAAAAGCCAGCTCACGAATCCGGGTAAGCAGCGTATCGTAATCATACACGGTGGTCTCTGTGAAAATTTCATGGTCTGGGAAAAAACGAGTTTGGGTTCCAGTTTCCTCCGTGTCGCCGATCACTTTCACATCATACTGAGGCACGCCCCGGTGGTATTCCTGCTGATACACATGTCCGTCCCGTTTAACCGTAACAAGCACTTTGCTGGAAAGGGCATTCACGACAGATACGCCCACCCCGTGCAGACCGCCGGATACTTTATATCCCCCGCCTCCAAATTTACCTCCAGCATGCAGGACAGTCATAACGACCTCAAGGGCGGATTTTTTCATTTTGGCATGTTCGCTAACTGGGATCCCACGCCCGTTATCGATGACGGTGATGCTATTATCCTCATGAACGATAACCTGAATGGTATCGCAATATCCGGCCAAAGCTTCATCGATACTGTTGTCCACTACTTCCCATACTAGATGATGGAGCCCTTTAACGCTGGTTGAGCCGATATACATGCCAGGCCGTTTGCGAACAGCTTCCAGACCTTCAAGGACCTGAATCTCGCCCGCATCATAAGTTGGTTGATTCATAGACATGCCTTTCACCTACTTCTATAGATTCAATAGTCATCAATTGCGTTAAATGCATGTTACGTATATATATGCTCAAGCAAGATCAATAAACACATTAGCCCTTTTTTTCAGCGTGTTGGATGAAATAGGGGAATAATAGACCGTACTCTTGGTAACGACAATGGACTTGGCTTCTTCTTCGCCGATCATTTCAATATGCTTCTGCTTCTGGGCATGATTAACGTATTGTTTGGAGATTTTGGAGGATTTCTCAATGGAAATGTCAAAAATGGCTACAAGCTCAGAGGATCTTATGATTTTATCTCCGCCAAGATGAATATACATAACCGTTGTTCACTCCTTAAAATTCCACATGTCCGGCACGAACATGATAGATGCTGGCTTCTTTCAGCCGTCCGGCATTCAAGCTTTCGATACCGGTTGCGGTTATAAAAGTCTGGACCTTGCTCTGGAAGGTCTCAATGAGCTGAGTTTGACGGTACGGGTCCAGCTCGGAAAGGACGTCATCCAACAGTAAAACAGGATATTCGCCAATTTCCTCGTGAATCAATTCGATTTCGGCCAGCTTCAGAGACAGAGCTGTCGTTCGCTGCTGACCCTGTGAACCGTAAGTATGAACTTCTTTACCGTTAATAGCAAATGCCAAATCATCACGGTGAGGCCCAGCAAGCGTCATGCCGCGCCTAATTTCCTGATCTCTCATTTGTGATAACTTTAACATAAATCGTTCTAATAGGACAGCTTCATCTTCCTCACCCGGTTCCCCGAACGAAGGAACATAGCTTAATTTGAGCTCTTCACCGCCCCCGGTAATGCCATGATGAATCTCTTCAGCCCATCTTTGTAATTTCTTTATAAATTGTTTCCTTTTTCTCACAATTTTAACACCGTGCTCAACGAGCTGCTCATTCCAGATCTCCAGCATGATCTGAATGGAGGCCAGGTCTTTGCCCCAAGCCTGCTTAAGCAGGTTGTTGCGCTGAATCAGCACCTTTTGATACTGCTGTAGGTGGTATAGATAACCTGGCGCCACCTGACCGATTTCCATGTCAAGAAACCGGCGGCGGACCCCCGGTGTTCCTTTTACGATTTCGAGATCCTCCGGTGCAAACATAACGACATTCAGCGAACCTATGAAATTACTGAGCTTCCGCTGCTCCAGACCGTTTATTTTTGCTTTTTTGCCTTGTGGCGAGATGGCCAGTTCAAGCCTGACATCCCCGTATTTCTTGCTGACAGACGACGACAAATAGGTAGAGGAGCCGTCAAAAGAGATCAGCTCCTTGTCCTTGGCCGTACGATGACTTTTGGTGAGCGCCAGTACGTAGATCGCTTCGACCAGATTGGTCTTGCCCTGCGCGTTCTGTCCAATCAGCAGATTCACCGGTCCGAAAGAATTCAGTTCAAGCTGTGAGTAATTACGGTAATGCTGCAAGTGGATGTTGTTAACAAACACGCTTGGTCCCCCTCGTTACTATGACCTGGTGGAGGATTTTACAGCCTCTGTAGGCCATCAGGAGCGGGCGGTCACTTCAAAACTGCCTTCCCCGGCCACCTCGACGGTATCTCCCGGATACAACTTGCGACCGCGGCGTTCTTCCTGTTCACCGTTGACGCGGACGGCCCCTTCCTGCAGCAGGGCTTTGGCCATGCCGCCTGTCGGTACACAATCGGCCAATTTGAGAAATTGATCAAGTTTAATAAATTCACTTTGGATGGATATCCGTTTCACGGCGTATCGTTCCTTTCTTCTTGGCGGGGAGGTTATCCACATGTGAATAATCTCCCGCGAAGTCAGCTTATGCTGCTCTGTTGATCATTTTAGTTGGTGGTACGGTAAGGCAGGATAACATACAACGCCTTGCTGTCGTCCAGGGGCTTCAAAATAATCGGACTCATAATGCCGGTAAAAGCGATCATAAGCTGCTCGCTGTCTACGACTTTGAGCACATCCAGCATATATTTGGAGTTGAAGGAGATTTTGAGCGGTTCACCTTCAAATTTCGATACATTCAGTTCCTCACGCACCTTACCAAGCTCTGATGAGCTGGATGAAATTTCGAGCCCTCCGTTTTCCATGGATTGCATTTTGACGATATTTGTTTTCTCCTCACGGGAGAGCAAATAGGCCCGGTCAATGGATTCGCTCAAACTTTTTGTGTCCACGATCAGTTCTGTTTTGTAGGTAGTCGGAATAATTCTAGAAGTATCAGGATAAGTCCCGTCCAAAATGCGAGAGTAGAACAGGACGCGGTCGATTTTGAACAATACCTGGTTATCGGCAACCACGATATCTACCAGCGTATTCTGGTCCGGTATGATTTTGCTTAATTCATTCAGCGTTTTGCCTGCAATAACGACGTTGCTGAAGCGGAGCCCTTGGGCCGTATCCAGATTGGCGCTGCGTGTAGCCAGCCGGTGGCGGTCAGTAGCAACAAACTTTAGTTCATTATCAGCGAGATTCCATAGCACACCTGTAAGAATCGGAGTCGTCTCATGGGTGGAAATTGAGAATACCGTCTGCTTGATCATATTTTTGAGCAGATCGCCCGGGATAGACAGTACCTGGTTCTCTTCAATGCTCGGCAGGACCGGGAATTCTTCCGGATCAAGCCCAACCATCTGAATTTCAGTAGCTCCGGAGGAAATGAACGTCTGGAATTGGTCTCGGACCTCCATCTGTACTTCTTGTGAAGGGAGCTTTTTGATAATTTCCACAAAAAACTTAGCAGGAAGCACAACACTCCCCGGTTGATCCACTTGAACAATTGTTCGCTCCCCATCTTCGATCGGGATAAAGGATTGAATCGATATGTCGGTATCGCTGGCGGTCAGTGTCAGCCCCTGGTAGTTTACATCAAGTTTGATGCCGCTCAGGATCGGAATTGTTGTCCGGCTGGAGATTGCTTTGGATACGTGTTGGATGGCTTCGTTCAAAAATTGCTTCAAAATGCTGATTTTCATAAGTTCCTCCTACTAGGGAATTGAGAAAAAAAGGCTGCCTGCAGCGTTTCTATAGTTGTTCTCTTTCTCGGCGAAGCCGCTTCTGTATGATGTATTTATTTATATAAAAAATAGTAGTAATAGTAATAGGCGGCCTGAATATGTGGATAAGTGAGTCAAATGCTAATAAATCAAGCCTATCCACATGTGTATAGATTGTGCATAGGCTTTGAACTTGTTCACGATGGATTTTTGATTTTCTCTGTAATATTGTTGATAACTTTGAACAGATCCTGATCCATCTGAATCGACTTGGAGATTTTCTCATGCGCATGGATCACGGTCGTATGGTCACGTCCGCCGAACGCCTCTCCGATTTTGGGCAGGGAGTAGTCCGTCAGCTCACGAGATAGGTACATGGCGATTTGCCTCGGGAAAGCCACCGCTTTCGTACGCTTGCGCGCCTTGAAATCTTCAAGCCGCAAATTATAGTACTCTCCAACATGCTGCTGAATATCCTGGATCGTGATCATTTTCGGACGGCTTGAAGGAATAATGTCCTTGAGCGCTTCTGCCGCCAGATGAGTCGTAACATCCTGATTCGTAAGGGAAGAGTAGGCTACAACACGAATAAGCGCCCCTTCCAGCTCGCGGATATTCGTGTCAATCTGGTTCGCAATGTACATCATCGCTTCATTCGGGATGTCCAGATTCTCTGCTTTTGCCTTTTTGCGCAAAATAGCAATACGTGTCTCCAGATCCGGCGGCTGAATGTCTGTGATCAATCCCCACTCAAAGCGGGAACGCAGGCGCTCCTCCAGTGTAGGGATTTCCTTGGGCGGTCGGTCGCTTGAGATGATGATTTGTTTGCGTTCTTCATGCAGCGCATTGAAAGTATGGAAAAATTCTTCCTGCGTCGATTCCTTGCCTGCCAGGAACTGAATATCGTCAATGAGCAAAATATCAATATTGCGGTATTTGTTGCGGAAGCTCTCGCCGCGGTTGTCCCGGATGGCATTGATGAATTCATTTGTAAATTTCTCGGAGGACAAATACACGACCTTACTGCTCGGATTGTGCTCCAGAATATAATGGCCGATCGCATGCATCAGATGCGTTTTGCCCAAACCAACACCGCCGTACAGAAAAAGCGGATTATATGCTTTGGCCGGCGCTTCAGCGACGGCCAGGGAGGCCGCATGGGCGAAACGGTTGCCGGACCCGATGACGAATGTATCGAACGTATATTTCGGATTCAGCATATGAGACACAGCTTCCTCCTTTACCACAGGCTGCTGTTGCGGAAGATGCTGCGGATCGGGATCGGCGGGTTTGCTTTCTTCAATAACAAACTTTACTTCAACCTGCTGCCCGAGTAGCTCGTACACGGTAGAGGCAACCAGCTTTGTATAACGGCTCTCTAGCCATTCAACAGCAAAAGTTGTCGGGGCGGAAATCACAATGGAGTGATCATTCAGCTTGGTTGCCTTGGTTGCCTTAAACCAGGTATCAAAGCTTGGTTTGCTCAGCTTGGTTTGTATTATTGATAAAATTTCCTGCCATAATTCAGAAGTATGGCTCTCCACAGACTGTCACTCCTTTTAAATCCTCCAAATGTGGCTTAAGCCATAATCATAAAAAAAGCCCATCCGCTCCGCTGACGATAACGGCACAAAATGAGGGGAAACGCAGCACAAATCATCCCGAATAAAGCACAAGTCGGAAGTATTGCCTATTCAGGCTTGTCGAGCTTTGTGTTCGGGAGGTCATTGAGCGGTCCGTTCCGTTTCTCTTCACCTTGTAGACCGGAGAAGGAAATTTATAGATGTCGAAATGAAATGAAATTTGTAGAATATATCCCCATAATCCAAAATTCACACAATCAAAAATTATGGATAGTTCTGAATTGTTCACAACTTTATCCACAGGCTGTTGATAATATAGAGGGGTAAAACACATATTCACAATCAAAAGTAATATAATCATAGCAAAAGAAACCCGCTATTTCAATGTATCCGTCGATTTTATCCACAAATTCAAGCTGTTGTGTATAATTTTTATTCACAACACAAGATATTGTTTATAATTTGTTTAGTTTTCGACATTTACTCCGTTTTCGATTAAATGTTTATACACAGGTTATGACGAAGTAAATCACATTTAAATTGTTTATAAACATCTGTGTATAACTGTGGATGTCTGTTGGAGCTGTGGAAAACTTTTTTGCGACTGGATCAAATTCATTCGTCGAAAAAATATCAAATAAGGTCGATAATTAATAAAAATTTAAATCGGTAATTGAAAGAGGAGAAAGGGCAGCTAGAAAGAAGGTTGACATTCCATACTGTACGTGGTTAAATGTACAAAGGTGTTTTTTGTGGAGATCGCTATGGTGTAATTCCATATAAAACGTATTCTTTGTAAGGAGGTGCAATACATTGAGACCGACTTTCAAACCGAACGTCAGCAAACGTAAAAAAGTCCACGGATTCCGTAAAAGAATGAGCACGAAGAACGGACGTAAAGTGCTGGCAGCCCGCCGTCAAAAAGGCAGAAAAGTATTGAGTGCATAATATCGGTGCATGGAGACCACTGCGGTGGTCTTTTTTTCATACATGTGCTCGTTGCTTTCTATTTAAATTGAGAAGTTTGCAGGTGTGCGAAAAAATTACTATATATATGAAGCTTTTTTTCAAAAGGTTATTTCCTGCATTCAGGGATATACTGAAAAGTAGAGGTTTGGCGGCCGAAAAGGCCGAAAAAGTGAGGAGCAAGGAGAAGCACTGTGCAGAGAAAATTGCGTCTTCGAAACCGGGCTGACTTTTCGCGCGTATACCGCCACGGGAAGTCTTTCGCCAATCATCAGCTTGTGGTGTATTGGTCCCGAAGAAAAGAAGTGAATCAGTTCCGCGTAGGTATATCTGTAAGCAAGAAGATCGGCAACGCTGTTGTGCGCAACCGAATGCGCAGATTGCTCAAGGAAATCATCAGGCATCATGAACATGAAATTATGGAGCACGTTGACCTTATATTTATTGTTCGTAAAGGCGCAGTAACCATGTCTTACAAGGATTTAGAGAAAAGCGTCCTGCATGTGATGCGCAAAGCTTCGCTGTTAAAGCCTGGACGCAGATAATAAGTTTCTTTGTATGGGCGGATATGATATCATTTACGTTGGAATGTAATGGTTAAGAGAGGGGTTATGAAGTGTCGCGATTGAAGACAAAGCAGGGAAGATGGTTTCTCCTGATTGCAGTAATCGGACTAGTATCTGTGCTAGCCGGATGTGGTGCGGCTAATAATTCGTACACCACGGCCGATTTGGCCAACAGTAACTCATTCTGGCAGCGGAATGTGGTTTATTGGTTTTCCTATGCGCTGGACACGTTCGCCCAATGGTTCAATGGTGAATACGGACTGGCTGTTCTCGTACTCGTGATTATCGTTCGTACAATCATTTTGCCTTTGACCCTCAAGCAGGTGAAGAGCTCGAAGGCGATGCAGGCCATACAGCCTCAAATTCAGGAAATACAGAAGAAGTACAAAGATACGCCAGAAAAGGTTCAGCAGGAGACTATGAAGCTGTTCCAGGAGAACAGGGTCAATCCGATGGCCGGATGTCTTCCACTGCTGGTACAGATGCCTATCTTTATCGCGCTTTATAATGCTATTTATTATAACTCTGAGCTGCGTGACCACACATTCCTGTGGCTGCAGTTGGGTGAACCCGACCGTTTCTGGATCCTTCCGATACTAGCGGCGATTACGACGTTTGTTCAGACATGGATGATGATGAAAATGAATCCGACGCCACAGCAGGGGCCGATGCAGTTCCTCATGTGGGTCTATCCGGTTCTGATCTTTATCATGTCCTACCAGTTCCCATCGGCTCTGCCGCTGTACTGGTTTTATAGTAATATTTATACGATTGTTCAGAACTACTTCTTGTACCGCAACAGTGGCAAGACAGCGGCGGTGGCTAATGTGAAGGCTGTCGAAGCTGCGAAACCAAGCGCCAAGGGCAATAAAAAAAGCGGGAAGAAGGGAGCCAGAAAATCGAGATGACGAAGGTCGTAGCAACAGGAAAAACCATTGAAGATGCTGTAGAACAAGGGCTGTCCCAGTTGGGGACAAGCCGGGAACGCGTTAACGTTACCGTGTTGGAACAGCCGTCAAAAGGATTCCTGGGCTTCATTGGGGCCAGGAAAGCGAAGGTTGAATTGACGATTCTTCCCGAACCGGCTGTAGATGAGGCTAAAGCGGCAGAGTCATCACGTTTGCAGGCTTCCCCAGTACAACTCACACCGGAAGATTTCCCTATGGAAAAGCCCTCCGCTCTGCCGGTAGCCGAAGCTGTAGACAAAATAGACCCTTATGAAGAAGCAGTGCGGTTTGTGAGTGAGACGGCTGCGGGAATGGGGCTTGATGTAGAGGTAGAGCTGCGCCACGGCAAGGATGAGAGTGTGATGGATATTTCGGGATCTGATCTCGGTGTGCTCATTGGACGACGTGGACAAACGCTGGATGCACTTCAGTATTTAACGAATATTGTAGCGAACCGTCATGCAGACGGGTTCGTTAAAATCGTTCTGGATGCGGAAAATTTCAGGCTGCGTCGTCAGAAGACGCTGGAGAATTTGGCGGAACGGCTGGCTGCTCAGGTGGCTAGGAGTGGTAAAGAAGTCATGCTTGAGCCCATGCCTCCCAATGAACGCAAGATCATTCATGCGGCACTGCAGCGTCACCCCGAAATTAGAACCTTCAGTAAGGGAGACGAGCCCAATCGGCGCGTCATTATTACTAAGAAGTAAAGGAATGCAATGGCTTTCTGCAGCACGCAGAGGCCATTGCTTTTTTTCGAGATACACGTTCTTGTGATGTTCATATATGTTTTCAAAGAAAGAGGTGAAGCAATATGCTTAGTGATACAATTGCGGCCATTTCGACTGCGGTAGGAGAAAGCGGTATTGCCGTTATTCGTGTAAGCGGTCCGGACGCGGTAGGGGAAGTGGAACGTATTTTCAAAAGCAAAATTCCGTTGACGCAAGCTTCGTCGCACACTGTGCATTATGGCCATATCCTAAATCCGGATAACGGAGATAAAATAGAAGAGGTTCTGGTGACGGTCATGCTTGCGCCACGCTCCTTTACGATGGAGAATGTGGTGGAGATCAGCTCCCACGGTGGAATTGTGGCGGTCAAAAGGGTGATGGATCTACTGCTGCAGCAGAACATCCGGCTTGCCGAGCCCGGTGAATTCACTAAGCGTGCTTTCCTGAACGGACGGATTGACCTCAGTCAGGCTGAGGGGGTTATTGATCTGATTCGCTCCAAATCCGACAAGGCTTTCTCGATTGCGTTGAAGCAGGTGGATGGCATGCTGTCTTCTAAAATTCGCAGGCTCCGTCATACGTTGGTAGAGACGCTGGCGCATATTGAGGTAAATATTGATTACCCGGAGCATGATGTGGAATCGTTAACCTCCCAGTTCATCAAGGATAAAAGCAGTGAGGTGATGGCTGAAATCGATCGGCTTCTGCAGACGGCGGAGCAGGGGAAAATCTTGCGCGAAGGCATTACGACAGCTATTATCGGACGGCCAAATGTAGGCAAGTCTTCGCTGCTGAATACGTTGGCACAGGGAGAGAAAGCAATCGTAACAGATATCCCGGGGACAACGCGTGATGTGATTGAGGAGTATATAACGATCCGCAATATACCGCTGAGGTTGCTGGATACTGCCGGAATCCGGGAAACGATGGATGTGGTCGAACAGATCGGAGTGGAGCGTTCCAAGAACGCGGTAAGCGAGGCAGATCTGATTTTGATGGTGATCAATGCCAGTGAGCCGCTTCATCAGGATGAGCTGGAATTAATGGAACAAATCCGCGGTAGACAAGCGATTGTCATTATGAATAAAATGGACTTACCTTCTCAGGTGGACCGTGATATTTTGCTTCGTTATTTCCCGGCGGAGCTTATCATCCCAATGTCGGTGAAAGAGGAACGGGGGCTGGAGCTACTGGAGGAAGGTATATCCAAGCTGTTCTTCAGCGGCAAGCTGGAAGCTGCCGATATGACTTATGTAAGCAATGTTAGGCACATTGCTTTGCTCAAAAAAGCGAAGCAGTCGCTGAAGGATGCCTATGAGGCGGCGGATCAATTTGTGCCGATTGACATGATTCAGATTGACGTGCGTTTAGCCTGGGAACAATTAGGTGAAATCGTGGGTGATACAGCTCATGATGCGCTCATTGATCAAATTTTCTCCCAGTTCTGCTTGGGCAAGTAAGGATCATTGGAACGAAAAGGCCTGTCGGCCTGTTAATATATTTTAATAATATACGTACCGGATATTTCCGGCATCAAAGGAGGAAGAGAGAAATGGGATACCATGGCGGCAGCTATGATGTGATTGTCGTAGGTGCCGGTCACGCTGGAGTAGAAGCGGCACTTGCGGCGGCCCGAATGGGCGTGAAGACACTTATGATTACAATTAACCTGGACATGGTGGCGTTCATGCCATGCAACCCGTCGATCGGGGGACCGGCCAAAGGCCATGTCGTACGTGAAATCGATGCGCTTGGTGGAGAAATGGGACGTAATATCGATAAAACCTTTATTCAAATGAGGATGCTTAATACAGGTAAAGGCCCGGCGGTACACGCGCTACGTGCGCAAGCCGATAAGTTTTCTTATCAGCATACGATGAAGGAAACGATGGAGCTGGAGCCCAATCTGACGATGCGTCAAGGCATGGTAGAAGAGCTGATCGTTGAAGAAGGGCAGTGCGTCGGTATTATCACCAAAACAGGTACGGAATACCGGGCTAAAGCGGTAGTATTGACAACGGGTACCTACCTGCGCGGTAAAATTATTATGGGTGAGTTGATGTATGAAAGCGGCCCAAACAATCAGCAGCCGTCCGTCCGTCTGGCGGAGAATCTGCGTGAGCTCGGCTTTGAATTGGTTCGTTTTAAAACAGGCACACCGCCACGTGTGCATAAAGACAGCATTGATTTTAGCAAAACAGAGATCCAGCCCGGGGATGATCAACCTAAGTTTTTCTCCTATGAAACAAAATCTTCCGACAATGAGCAGCTCCCTTGTTGGCTCACTTATACGTCGGAGGTAACACATCAAATCATCAATGACAACCTGCATCGTGCGCCGATGTTCTCTGGGGTTATTGAAGGCACAGGTCCGCGTTATTGTCCTTCTATTGAGGATAAAGTTGTTCGTTTCGCGGATAAGTCGAAGCATCAAATTTTCCTTGAGCCTGAAGGTAAGAACACTTCGGAGTATTATGTACAAGGACTTTCGACGAGTTTGCCGGAGGATGTGCAATTGGCTGTACTTCGTTCCATTCCAGGGATGGAAAAGGTGGAAATGATGCGTAATGGTTATGCTATTGAGTATGATGCTATGGTGCCTACACAACTGTATCCTTCGCTTGAAACCAAGCGTCTTCCGGGGCTATTTACAGCCGGCCAAATTAACGGCACTTCCGGCTATGAAGAAGCGGCAGGGCAGGGGATTATGGCCGGCATTAATGCAGCTCGTAAAGTTCAAGGGGAAGAACCGGTTATTCTGGATCGTTCCCAAGGCTACATTGGCGTATTGATTGACGATTTGGTAACCAAAGGCACCAATGAGCCTTATCGCTTGTTGACCTCCCGTGCAGAGTACCGCTTGCTGCTTCGTCATGACAATGCGGATTTGCGCTTAACAACAATTGGCTACGAAATTGGATTGATTACCGAGGAGCGTTATCAACGTTTTCTGGGTAAAAAAAGCAAAGTCGAGCAGGAGATTGAACGTCTCGCTGCTGTAAAAGTCCGTCCGGTGGAAGTTAATGCGATGCTGGAAGCAGCCGGATCGGCACCGATTCAGGATGGAAGCAATTTGCTGAACATGCTGCGCCGTCCGGAAATCAGCTACACCCAAATTGAGCAAGTTTCTCCTTCACCAGTAGAGCTGGATGACGAAATGAAAGAACAGGTAGAAATCCAAATCAAGTATGCCGGTTATATCGAAAAACAGCTTCAGCATGTAGAACGTCTGCAAAAGATGGAGAAGAAGAAGCTGCCTGAGGATATTGACTACAATGAAGTCCAAGGTCTTGCTATGGAAGCCAAACAGAAATTGAATACTATTCGGCCGGTTTCGATAGGGCAAGCTTCTCGAATTTCGGGAGTAACGCCTGCGGATATTTCTATTCTGCTTGTATATTTGGAGCATTATAATCGGGTGAAGGCGGCAAGAGCATAATGACGGATGTAATTCAACAGCAATTCAAGGATAGACTGGCGGATCACGGTATTCTGCTTAATGACCGGCAGCTCGAACAGTTTGAGATATACTTTCGTGAACTGGTGGATTGGAACGAGAAGATGAATTTGACCGGAATTACGGAACGGGAAGCCGTATATACCAAGCATTTTTATGACTCGATCTCGCTGGCTTTCTATACGGATATGAAGCAAGTGTCCAGACTGGCTGATATCGGATCAGGGGCTGGTTTTCCGGGAATCCCGCTCAAAATTTGTTTTCCGCATCTTCAATTAACCATTATTGATTCTCTGCAAAAGCGAATTTCGTTTTTGAACCATATTTGTGAATTGGCAGGACTTAGTGGAGTTGAGCTGATTCATGGAAGGGCGGAGGAGCTGGGACGTAAGCTGGGTTATCGGGACAGCTATGATTTGGTTACCGCCAGAGCTGTAGCCAAGCTTGCTGTTTTGAATGAGTTTTGCCTTCCTTTTGTACGTAAAGGTGGGGTGTTTGCAGCCATGAAAGGAAGCGATCCGGCGGAGGAGCTGCAAGAGGCGGCTTTCAGTCTGAAGGAGCTTAGTGGTAAGGTTAGGGAGGTTCAGGCTTTTCAGCTTCCAGTAGAGGAATCAGCCAGACATATGATTCTGATTAATAAAACAGGTGATACTCCTCGTAAATACCCAAGAAAACCGGGGACACCTTTGAAAATGCCGTTAATTAAAAATTAGAACCAAGAGGGAGTGTTTCACGTGAAACATTCCCTCTTTTTGGTTTCTACTGGTTGTCTAGACCATACAAAAGATTAAAATTAGGGAAAAGCCGTCTTGCTTGTTTTTTTAGATAGGGATGCACACGACAGCGATTGGAGGAATACTTCGTTCTTGGAGCGCCTCACAACATGCAAAAAGTTTGTTATAGTTCAATTTTTTCGGGACACTTATCTTCCATATAGGATAATAGTTTCAAAAGAGAAAGCACGGGCTGGAACAGATAGGATTATAGATGAAAAAGTGATAGAATAGAAGTGACCGTTTTTGCATTCACTAGCCAACAAATCGGCTGGCACAGATATGTCCATTTTGAAATTAGGTGGTATTATACGGAATGAAAGAACAATTTTCAAGGCTGTTTGGTTTTACTGAGCGCACAAGTGGGGACGAGGTCAAACATATCCCGATCCATGAGATTGTAAGCAGCCCATACCAGCCCAGGACGATCTTTGATGACGACAAAATCGATGAGTTGTGCCAGACGATCAAAACACATGGCGTAATTCAGCCGATTGTAGTCCGAGTCCGTGACGGCCGCTATGAGATTATTGCGGGTGAGCGGCGCTGGCGTGCGGTAACCAAGCTTGGCATGGATAGCATTCCGGCAATCGTCCGGGAATTTAATGATTCGCAAGCTGCTTCCATTGCGTTAATTGAAAATTTGCAGCGTGAAGGGCTGACTGCAATTGAAGAAGCTGTAGCGTATCAGAAATTGATTGATCTGCATCAGTTGACTCAAGAGAGTCTTGCACAGCGCCTTGGTAAAAGCCAATCCACCATTGCTAACAAAATTCGTTTGTTGAACCTGCCGGAAGTCGCCAAGACAGCGCTCATGGAGCGCAGCATTTCCGAAAGACATGCCCGCGCCTTGCTTTCATTAGATAGTGAGGAATTGCAGCAGAAGGTACTCTCCGAAATCATAGCTAAAGAACTGAACGTGAAACAGACGGAGGCGAGGGTTGCTTTTTATAAGGAATCGTCCAAAATCAAAAAATCCAAACGTATCTCGTTTACAAAGGATGTCCGTCTGGCATTAAATACGATTAGGCAGTCTATTGATATGGTATCCGGTTCAGGCTTAGACATTAAAACAAAAGAAACCGATAATGAAGACCATTATGAAATCGTTATCCATATACCAAAACGCAAGTGAGTAATTGAACCGTAAAAAGCGGCAGCGATTGCCGCTTTTTAAGATTATAGAATTATAAATTTTCAGCGAAGCTGGACAATTCTATAGTCGCAAGAAAAGCCTCCGCTAAAGCGGCCTGGCTTCTTAGAAAGTACGTCGATAGACGTTTTTCTTACTACTACAAGAGACCCCCTAATAAATTATGAGGTGAACGAATTGTCCAAAATTATAGCCGTAGCGAATCAAAAGGGCGGAGTAGGAAAGACGACCACTTCCGTTAATTTGGGCGCCGGTCTTGCTTCCCTCGGCAAACGGGTATTGCTCGTGGATATTGACCCTCAGGGTAATACAACAAGCGGTGTAGGCATCAACAAAGCAGATGTGCCTAACTGCATTTATGATGTGCTTATTAATGAGGTTGATCCCAACGAAGCAATAATGCCTACTCAAGTGGAAGGCCTGCATATCATCCCGGCCACTATTCAATTGGCTGGTGCAGAGATTGAACTGGTGCCTACGATTTCCCGGGAGCTTCGACTGAAAAAGTCGCTTCAACTCGTTAAGGATAGATACGATTATATCTTGATCGATTGCCCGCCATCCCTGGGCATCCTGACGCTTAATTCGCTGACGGCGTCTGACTCGGTAATCATTCCAATCCAGTGTGAATATTATGCTTTGGAAGGTTTGAGTCAACTTTTGAATACGGTAAGACTGGTACAGAAGCACTTGAATACTTCGCTGCAGATCGAGGGTGTGCTTCTGACCATGTTCGACGCACGTACGAATCTTGGCATCCAAGTCATTGAAGAAGTCAAAAAGTACTTTCAAAATAAGGTCTACCAAACGATTATTCCCCGTAATGTCCGTTTAAGTGAGGCGCCATCACACGGCCAATCCATCATCACTTATGATCCCCGTTCACGTGGAGCGGAAGTATATATTGAATTGGCAAAGGAAGTGGTTTCTTATGAGTAAAAGACTTGGAAAAGGTCTCGATGCACTGATTCCATCCCTTTCCGTCAATGATGACGATAAAGTAGTGGATATCCCACTGGGTCAGTTGCGCGCTAACCCTTATCAGCCACGAAAAGTGTTTGAAGAGGAAGCGATTAAGGAACTGGCTGAGTCGATTCGCCAGCATGGAGTAATTCAGCCGATTATAGTGAGAAGCGTCTTGAAAGGATACGAAATCATTGCAGGCGAACGCCGGTTCAGGGCTTCACAATATTGCGGCAATACAACCGTCCCGGCAGTAGTCCGTAATTTTACTGACCAGCAGGTTATGGAAATTGCGCTTATAGAAAACCTTCAGAGGGAAAACCTGAATGCCATGGAAGTGGCGGTTGCTTACCAAGGGTTGATGGAGCAGTTTTCGCTCACTCAGGAAGAATTATCCATGAAGGTCGGAAAATCACGCTCTCATATTGCTAATTTCCTCAGATTGCTTTCCTTACCGGATGAGGTTAAGGACTATGTTTCACGTGGAACATTATCAATGGGACATGCCAGGGCTATTGTAGGAGTGAAGGATGAACAGGTTCTCAAACAGTTAGCCAATCAGTGCATCGAACAACATTGGAGTGTTCGTGAGCTGGAGGAGGCTGTCCAAAACCTGGATCGCCAGAAGGAAGACGATCAAAGCAAGCTCAAGAAGAAAAAGAAAGATCCGTATATTGAAAATGTGGAAGAGAGCTTGCGTGAACGATTCAAAACGACCGTAAGGATTAAGCACAATAAAGATAAAGGGAAAATTGAACTAAATTATTACAGTCAACAGGACCTTGAGCGATTGCTGGAGCTTCTACAGTGATTTTTGCGGTAAGTAAATTACAGGCTGCAAAATGAAGCAAAAATGACATATCAACCTCCATTGTAAGCAGGGGAGGGATATGTCATTCTTATGTCTGAATAAGATGCATCCAGAATTTTCAATGAGACATATGAAAAAGCCACATGCGCAAGCACGACAATTATACAAGGCAGAGGAGTAGAAGCAAGTCAATGGCTGAATTGAACGGTCTAATTATGGAACAAATATCTTTGTTCATCGCGGGTATCACATTCATTATATTAATGCTGCTGATAATAGTTATGGTGCAAGGGGCAAAGCTGAGAAAAATACACCGTAAATATGAAGTTATGATGTCTGGCAGCGGTGTAGATGATTTGGAGACCTTGTTGATTGATTTGAAGGTGCAAATGGATTCCATCGAGGACGAACAACAGAAAAACCGGTCTATGATGGATGCCATACGAAACAGAATGAACGGAATGAAAGCGAATATCGGGATGAGCCGCTACAACGCTTTCGGTGAACGGGGAGGAGAGCTGAGTTTCTCACTGGCATTACTGGATCAAGAGAGCAACGGAATGGTGCTGACAGGCATCTACAACAGGGACGGTTCTTATGTGTATGCTAAGCCAGTGGCAAAGGGGACATCCTCCTATATGCTATCTGATGAAGAGAAGGAAGCCATTACTCTTGCGCAGCAAGAGGCACAGAATGGTAGTTCCACTCTTTAATGGCTAAATACAAGCTTTTGGAAATAATATCCGAAAGTTTCATTACTAAGCTAAGTCTGGTGTTTTGAAGAACAAAATACTCCATAAAGCCGCCTACGTTTACAATACCAGTCAAATGGATATTTCCGACAGGCGGCAATTCTTTGTTTACGCCGGCACCGGGACGGAGAGGTCCTTCGGCTACCTGAATACAGCCGACGCTGGAGCTTTGACCCAAGCAGGCATCAATGCCAATGATAAACGGATTTTTATGAAGACGATGAATTCGATCTAAGGTATCCTGCAAGTTCACGGCATGCACCGGTTCGTCCAGTGTACCATACAAATGAAAGAGCGGACTTTTCCATTTGGCAAGACTTGTCCCGACAAGCGGTCCCAAGGCGTCTCCGGTAGAACGATCTGTCCCGACACATACAATAACCAGGTTCTGCAAACTGTGAGCCTGATGAAGATAAAATAACAGACGGTGGATAATGGCAGATTGGATTCCGGAATCGGTGTATGGTATTTTAAGACTGGACGGCTCCGGTTTGGAAACAGAACTGGACGAAGGATTCATGATATCTTCCTTTCCTGCATCGATTATAGTAGTAACTAGTATATGGAATGCTTTATGTTTTTATACTTGGCACGGTGAGAGAGTTAGGCTGTGAGAAAATATAAAGCATGCAGGTCTGGATAATTAAATAACACTAAACTAATAAGGAAGGATGAAGAACAGTATGCTGCAGCAAGTACTTAACAACAATGGCATAAATACAGCAGATGAAGCAGTAGAGCAGGCTGTTCAATGGAGAGATGAAATGTGGGCATGGTTGACAGATGTCGGTATGTGGACGAACCTGTTGTATGTTTGTTTGAAAATAGCCATCATTTTTCTCGTTGCACGGATTGGAATTCGCATTATCTATAAATTAATCGATAAGATGATGGAACGGCGTGAGGGGACGAGAATCCGTTTGAATACCCGGCGAATGACCACGATCGGAGAATTATTAAAAAATGTAATATCTGTTACATTCAACTTTATTTTTATTTTGCTCGTTTTATCACAAATGGGCATTGAGCTGGCTCCTTTAATTGCGGGTGCCGGTGTCATTGGGCTGGCTGTTGGTTTTGGCGCCCAAAGCTTGGTCAAAGACGTGATAACGGGTTTCTTCATTATATTTGAGGATCAGTTTGGAGTAGGCGATGTGATTCAAACGGGTACTTTTAAAGGAACGGTGGAGGTCATCGGCCTGAGGACTACAAGGCTGGTAAGCTGGCAGGGAGAGGTGTATATTATCCCTAATGGGTTGATCACTACCGTAACCAACTTCTCCATGACAAATGCATTGGCTGTGGTGGATATTCCAATTAAGACCGAAAAAAGTCTTAAAGAGGCAATACAATTAGTGAAAAAAGCTGTGGAGGGCATCCAAGAGCGGAATTATAAAGTGACAGCTCCGCCCGACGTGCTGGGTGTTCAATCCATGACAATTTCTGAATATGTCATTAGGGTGGTTGCGGAATGCCGTCCGAATACAAATGCCATTGTGCAAAGAGAAATTCAGACAGAGGTCAGAAAAGCTTTCGAAGAGGAAGATGGAGTGTATCTGGCCATTCAGGAAATGGCTGCCACGGTAGAGGCAGAGGAGGAGCGGAAGGATGGAGCGTAAAGTATTCCAGCTAGGGGATATTGTCCAGATGAAGAAGCCGCATCCTTGCGGCAGCAATGAGATGGAGATTATACGGATGGGCATGGACATTCGTATCAAGTGTGTGGGATGTAAGCATAGTGTGTTAATCCCGCGGGCCAAGTTCGAAAAAAATATGAAAAAAGTGTTGCGCTCTACAATGGAAGAATCCGAATCCTCCGAATCTATGTGAAGTTTGTCAGCCCTGTAATTTGGTCTTTGAGTTGCAATGCTGCTTATATTGTGGTAAAATTTATATTGCTGCGGAAAGGTACCCAAGAGGCCCAAGGGGGCTGACTCGAAATCAGCTAGGCGTCGCAAGGCGTGCGTGGGTTCGAATCCCACTCTTTCCGCCATAACTACAATATGAATCATAAACCTTCCGTTCAGGTACGGGAGGTTTTTTTGTATCTTCAGCAAATGATAAGGAAGGATATATAAAAGCCCCGAAACCGAGAGGGTTCAGAGCTTAGCAGGAATAAGTGGTATAAAATTTTCGTTCTCAGAACGGATTAGGCGGATAATTGTACCGGGGAGAATTCTTGATTCCTGTCATGATACATAGAATACCTGCAATGAGATGCATCAGCCAACCAACGACTGGGATCCAGGCGAGAAGGGAAGTAAGAATGCCGAATAACGATCCGTAAGCAGGCTCCTGGTTGCGGACGGATAAAATAACGGTAATGGCATGGAGCACAAACATAAAGCCAAGTGCGCTGTAGCCTGAGAAAATAATGATGGAGCCACCGATGATCGGTATGGCCAAACCAAGCTCCAAAATGCCGGAAATCCATTTCAGAATACGGGAAATACTCATCTAAAAACCCCCGTGTCAAGAAGTATAGTTCATTGGATTTAGTCTATCCGAACCATGTGAAGTCACCCTAAATTCTACCATATAAGACTATGGACATCAAGAAGGAGGACCTTTGAGGGCCCTCCTTCTGTCCGGCGGTGCATAATGGATTATGATCTTTCCTCAACATCCTGAAACTCAGTGTATTGCCTGGCAATACTGGTGCTTAAAAGCACTTTCTGCTGCTTCTAATGCCTGGAGTCGATCTTCCAACAGTCTCATGTCCGGCTACGTCATCCAACGGAACCACACCTCTCTGCTGCACCGCCTGAAGATATTATGAGCAGAAGGGCGGCTCGTTATACATCATGAATTAGTGCACGCGCGCTTTCGTTTTCTTTTTCCATTTTCGGTCCTTATTTGTTGTTTCCGGAAATGATTCTCCTTTATGGAGCTTTACCTGCTGCGGATCTGTGATTTCTGTATGAAAGCTGGCTTCCCCGACCTCCATATACACTCCATTGTTTGGAGCTTTATCGCCCGGCTCAAACTCGGTTTTTTCACCCATGTGACAGTCCTCCTTTAGTCTTATCAAATTTGGATGCAGATAGCTCCACATGTATTGTGCCCGTACCGGATGATAACATGTGTTTTGATGTTGCAATGAGGCTGTCCATCTGGTATACTTTTTTGGTGCGAGTTTAGGCTCGTTCCTTGCTCTCAACCGAGATTGAGGGCCTTATGTCCACGAGGAGGTGTATGAAATGCGCAAATACGAAGTGATGTACATTATTCGCCCTGACATTGATCAGGAAGCCGTTCAGGCTGCAGTCGAAAAGTTCCAAGGCATCATCTCCAACGGCGGTGGTGAAATTACTAAACACGACGTAACTAAACGCCGTCTTGCGTATGAGATCCAGAAGTTTCGTGACGGTTCTTTCGTTCTGGTTAACTTTACAGCAGAGCCTGCTGTAGTTACCGAGCTTGAGCGTCAAATGAAAATTTCTGACGAAGTCATTCGTTATCTCATTACGAACGACGTTGCTTAATAAACGTTTGGTGATGTAGTTGCACAACGCTCAAAGGAGGGGATTAGATTGTTAAACCGTGTCATTCTGATCGGTCGGTTAACCAGAGATCCGGAACTTCGCTATACACCGTCTGGTGTGGCAGTAACCCAGTTTACTCTGGCTGTGGATCGTCCGTTTTCAAGCCAAGGCGGGGAGCGGGAAGCGGATTTTATTCCTGTGGTTACCTGGCGGCAGCTTGCGGAAACCTGCGCCAACTATCTTCGTAAAGGCCGTTTGACGGCTGTTGAGGGACGCATTCAGGTAAGGAATTATGAGAACAACGAAGGTAAACGGGTATACGTTACCGAAGTGGTCGCTGATAATGTCCGATTCCTTGAATCGAACCGTGAAGGCGGTAATAGCAACGGCGGCGGCGGAAGTATGCGTGAGGAGCCTTCTTACGGAGGCGGCAGCGGGCGTGGGAATTCCACGCGTAACAATCAGGATCCTTTTTCCGATGACGGTAAGCCGATTGATATTTCGGACGATGATTTGCCATTTTAAAACGAAAGGACTGACACAGAATGGGCTTCAGACAAAGAGAAGGCGGAGACGACAACAAAAGACCGGCTCGTCGCGGTCGCAACAAGCGTCGTAAAGTATGCTTCTTCACTGTGAACAAAATTACTCACATTGACTATAAAGATACAGATTTGCTGAAAAAATTCATCAGCGAGCGTGGTAAAATTTTGCCTCGCCGTGTGACTGGAACAAGCGCGAAATACCAACGTATGTTGACAATCGCTGTCAAACGTTCCCGTCAAATCGCTCTGCTTCCGTACACTACGGAGTAATAGCATTTTGACAAGCATGAAGGCGTCCTCTCCAGAGGGCGCTTTTTTGTTGTACAGAAGTGCAAGAATTTCCCAAGGGACTCCACTCCTATGCTTGACAGAAGTAACATGACATTGTAAGTTATTACTAATCCATTCTTATCCAAACCCCAAAAGTGGCTCCACAATAGATTCTCCTCTAGTTATTTCCAACTTAATATACTCCAACAGTTCGGAATGATTTCAACCTCAGCATGATTGTTGATCCTCTGTTTTTTTGACCTTTAATGTAATATGTATGTTAATTTAATACTTCTATTTAACTACATTGAACCTGAACATTCCATTTTTTCTTCAATAAAAGATAACTTTATCTTGCGAAAAATATATTGACGTAAAGTAAATTGACACTGTAAGATGAATCATAATTAATGGGGAAAGTTAACTGCTCGTTGTAATTGACCAACGGTTTATAGGTCAGCATTTTTCCTATAAGAAATGTAGAGGGGGTGCACTGCCACAGATTCCAGGTTTCTCCTGCAACGATCACCAAGAATTCATATGAGATTAGCGATTTTTTTTCATCTTTTGTGGTCAAGTTCAAAGCTAGTGCTTTGCCTTCTTTGCCTGTGAATTACAGGCCCAAATTATAATGTAAGTTGTCCATGCTTACTGGAGGGGGAAAATTACCGCATGCTAAATATGAGAAAATGGTTTTATATGGTCTTGATGATTGCTGTGATTGGTTCGATGCTGACAGCCTGCGCATTGGGAGGCGGAGGTGAGGCTCAGACTGCTGAACCGCCAGCCGCAGCAACAGAAACAACAGAAACGGCAGAGCCTGCAAGTGAAGGATTATTTGAAGCATCTGATATGTCGCTGAATCCGGATTTGGCGAAGCAGCGTACGGATACAGTGGTTGTAGGCATGTCCGCTCCTAAAGGAGTATTTAACCGTTTATTCCGCCAGACGGTCTATGACGATTATGTTGCAAGATCTATATTTGATTCATTCGTGCAGGTCGAGAAAGACGGTACATATACAGAGAGTCTAGCGGACAGCATAGATGTTTCTGATGACGGACTTAAATATACATTCCATCTCAAGCCGGGGATAACCTACAGTGACGGTACACCTGTGACAGTTAAAGACTACGCTTTTATGCTGAAGGTGCTGCATGATCCGGCGTACGATGGAGAGATTGATGCGCTGTCCTTTAACATCGCAGGCGGTCGGGACTATTTTGAAGGAGATGCCAAGGATATATCGGGTGTTAAAGTCATTGATGACAACACCATAGAGATTACAGTCACTGAAGCAACGGCATATACGAAGGATTTCCTCGGGGACCTGCCGTTCATGCCAGAAAGCTATTACGGAGCGAATTATACGAAGGGGAATATGGACGGAATCAAGGCTTTGCATGACAAACCTATCGGTTCCGGGCAATATGTGCTGAAAAGTTTTTCACCCGGCCAGGAAGTTGTGCTGGAGGCAAATCCAAACTACTTTAAAGGTGCTCCAAAAGTGAAGACGGTCATCTTCAAGACCACTACGGAAGGCACCAGCCTCTCCATGCTGCAAACGGGTGAAACGGATATGGATAACATTACCGTTACCGAAGACAATGTTGAAGAGCTGACTTCTCTTGGATTTTTGAACGTGCATATTATGCCGACAAACGGCTATGGATATATTGCTTTTAACCATAATGAAAAGAAATTTCAGGATCCGCTGGTCCGTCAGGCGCTGACGATTGGGCTTAACCGGGAGGAAATAGTGCAGGGTGTCTATGGTCCATACGCCAACGTGCTGAACATTCCGCAGTCTACGGAGTCTTGGGCATACACGGACGAGGGCATCGAGTCCTACTCCTTTGAAATGGAGAAAGCGAAGCAGATGCTGGATGAGGCCGGATGGAAGGCTGGAGCCGATGGAATACGGGAAAAAGACGGTGAGAAATTTACGATTAACTTCTCCGCTACCGCTGACAATCCTGTAATCGATGCACTGCTGCCCATCATGACGAACAATTACAAGGAGCTGGGAATCGACCTGACTTCCGAAACGCTGGACTTTAACGCCATCATGGATAAAAAGGATACAGGCAACTTCGATATGTTCTTTGCGGCATGGAGTCTGGAACCCGATCCAGATACAACGACGTATATTACGGACGGAGCGCAGAATGATCTCGGATATTCCAATCCTAAGGTGGATGAGCTGACCTTGGCAGCCAAGAAAGAGCTGGATCAGGAAAAGCGAAAAGATCTATATAAACAGCTATATCAGGAGCTGAACAAAGATTTGCCAGTTATTTTCCTGTACCAGCGACGGGATATGTGGCCAATCAACGGTAGGCTGAGCGGGTTTGATATTTCTCCTTTTAAAGAATTTGAATATAGCTTGTACAATGTGGAAATTGCCCAATAGCCGGAAGTCCCATATATGCTCAGCTCGTATTGAGCTGGGCATATCACTTATCAGCCGGGAGGAATCTTACCATGAAGCAGTATATCGTACGGAGGCTGCTGCAGATGATCCCTACCTTGATCGGCATATCCATTATCGTGTTCGCGATTTCCGCTATGGTGCCGGGAGATTATATTACAGGCACAGGCAACCCGAACATGACAGCCGAGAAGGAAGCCCAGCTCCGGCATATTTACGGCCTGGATCAGCCGGAATATAAGCGGTATTTCATATGGATGGGCAATATGCTGCAGGGCAATATGGGAGAATCGCTGCAGCATAAGCAGCCGGTCACCCAGGTGATTAGCAATTATGTATGGAACTCCGTGATCATTGCCTTTTTCAGTCTGATATTCAGTTGGATCATTGCCGTGTTTGCAGGTGTATTTTCCGCCAAGTTTCAATATTCACTGTTTGATAAGCTTGTGACACTTTTTATTTTCTTATGCATGTCCTTGCCCTCCTTTTTTATAGGTCTGTTGCTGATCAAAATTTTTGCGCTCGATCTGGGCTGGTTCCCGGTTGGAGGCATGACCACGGCGGGGCAAAGCCACGCAGGCAGTTGGGCATATGTGCTGGATGTGGCTGAGCATATGTTTTTGCCGGTTCTCGTCCTAACGATGCTTAGCACGGGCAGTCTGACTCGTTATTTCCGCACCAGCATGCTTGAGGTGATCCGTCAGGATTATATCCGCACCGCCCGAGCCAAAGGCCTGAAGGAGCGAACCGTTATTTTCAAGCATGCGCTTCGCAACGCGCTGATCCCGGCGATTACGCTGTTGGGCTTCGAGCTGCCGGCGCTGTTCGGAGGAGCCATTATATTGGAGAAGGTATTCGTCTGGCCTGGCGTCGGTCAAGTCTACCTGGAATCGATCACAATGCGGGATTATCCGTTTATGCTGGGTTTCACCATTTTTTTGGCCATTCTGACGCTGCTGGGCAACCTGTTGTCTGACGTTCTGTATGGTGTGGCCGATCCTCGTATCCGCTTAAAGTAACGATTTGAGTGGAGAACATGGCTTCAAGCTCATATCTTTGATGATAGGAGGGGATTGGGTTGTCCGTTGAAACGGTATCAGTGGAAGTGAATCAGAAGGCTCCTGCGCGTCGTGAATCGTCTCCGTGGAGAGTGGCGATGCGGCGCTTTGGGCGTAATCGACTGGCTCTTTCGGGACTAGTAATCCTGGTCATCATGGTGCTGATCAGCTTTATCGGCCCCTGGCTGTCGCCTTACAACGTCAATGATTACAGCCTGAACAGCAAGAACGAGGCGCCAAGCGCCGCGCATTGGCTTGGTACGGATAAGCTGGGCAGGGATATTCTGCTGCGAACCATGCTGGCAGGCCAGATTTCGTTGACCGTGGGGTTGGTGGCAACAGCGATTTCCGTGGCCATTGGGGCGACGCTGGGGGCATTGGCTGGCTTCTACCGGAGAAGTGTGGATGCATTGATCATGCGTATAGCCGATATTTTCATGTCCCTTCCGCAACTGCCGCTGCTTATTATTCTGGGGGCGGTATTGTCCGATCTGAAGGTTGACCCGAAACATCGGATTTATTTTTTGATGCTGATTATCGGAGGATTGAGCTGGACCACGCTGTCACGGCTCGTCAGAGGCCAGATTTTGACGCTTCGTGAACAGGAATTCATGCAGGCTACGGAAGCGCTTGGTCTGCGTGACCGCCGCAAAATTTTCCGTCATCTTCTGCCCAATACGATCCCGACGATTATCGTTACGGCTACACTGGGCGTCGCAGGTGCGATTATTACCGAATCAGCGCTGAGCTTTCTTGGGATCGGTGTCGTTCCGCCTACGCCTTCATGGGGCAATATGATTTCGGCAGCCAACAACCTGATTGATTTCCGCAAACGTCCATGGCTCTGGGTTCCGCCTGGCATGTGTATTCTGCTGACCGTCGTAGCGATCAACTTGATCGGGGACGGGCTGCGTGACGCGCTGGATCCCAAAACGAAAAGGTAGGCTGCGGTTATTCCTAAGAAGGAGACGACGCTTATGGAGAATGCATTGGTTGAATTTCGTCATTTAAAAACCCATTTTCATACCTCGAACGGAACCGTCAAAGCCGTCAATAATGTCAGCTTTAAAATCAGGGAAGGGGAGACGCTGTGTGTCGTAGGTGAATCGGGCTGCGGTAAGAGCGTCACCGCTATGACCATGATGCGTCTGATCGATTCACCGCATAGCTCTGAGGGAGAGATCTGGTTCGAGGGCCAGAACCTGCTGTCGCTGAACACGAAGCAGATGCAGAGAATCCGCGGCAATGAGATCTCTATTATTTTTCAGGAGCCGATGTCTTCATTGAATCCTGTGTTAACGATCGGCGAACAGATTATGGAGCCGCTGCTGATGCATACGTTGATGAGCAATAGGGAAGCGAAGGAACATGCGATTGAGCTGATCCGGCTGGTGGGGATTTCCCGCCCGGAAATTATTTTCAAATCCTATCCGCATGAATTGAGTGGCGGCATGCGCCAGCGCATCATGATTGCGATTGCCCTGAGCTGCAATCCCAAGCTGCTGATCGCGGATGAACCGACCACAGCGTTGGATGTGACCATTCAAGCGCAGATTCTCGATTTGATGCGTGATCTGAAAGCCAAAATGAAGACCTCCATTATGCTGATCACACATGATCTGGGTGTGGTAGCTGAAATGGCCGATTACGTGGTGGTGATGTATGCAGGAAATGTCATTGAGGAAGCTTCGGTATTCGATCTGTTCAAGCGGCCGAAGCACCCGTATACACAGGGACTTCTGAAAGCCAAGCCGGTCATCAACCAAAGACAGCAAAGGCTGTATTCGATACCGGGCCAGGTGCCGAACCCGATTGAGCTGGAGAACAACTGCCATTTTCACGAACGCTGTGAATTTTGCATGCAAATATGCAGGGAGAAGGTCCCACCGCTCCGCGCTGACGAGGAGGGCCACAAGGTGGCTTGCTGGTTGTACGAGGACGAAGGGGGACAGCCGTCATGAGCGAAGCGCTGATTGAAGTAAACCGTCTCAAGAAGTATTATCCGATCACTGGGGGCATCCTGCAGCGCAAGGTAGGGGATGTCAAAGCGGTGGACGATGTATCCTTCCGTATTTATACAGGAGAATCTTTCGGCCTGGTCGGCGAATCGGGCTGCGGTAAGAGCACCATTGGGAGGACCATCTTAAGACTGACGGATAAAACTGACGGCGAAGTCCGCTATAAAGGTGAAGACATCTATGCATTGTCCAAAGAGAAAATCCGCCAACTGCGTCCGAAAATGCAAATCGTGTTCCAGGACCCCTTCAGCTCGCTGAATCCGCGGATCAAGGTTGGCGAGGCGATTGGAGAAGCGCTGCTGGATCACGGGCTGATCGAACGCAGCGAGCTGCGGGAGCGGGTGCATGAGACACTGCGGATCTGTGGGCTGTCAATTTACCATTATGATCGGTTTCCGCACGAATTCTCGGGCGGCCAGCGGCAGCGGATTGGTATCGCCCGCGCCCTGATCATGAATCCGGACTTCATTGTGGCGGATGAGCCGGTGTCGGCGCTGGATGTGTCCATCCAGGCGCAGATCATAAACTTGCTTAGTGACCTGCAGCAGGACCGGCAGTTGACGTATTTGTTCATTTCCCATGATCTTAGTGTGGTGGAGCATCTTTGCACACGCATAGGAGTCATGTATCTCGGTTCGATGGTGGAAATGGCCGGCAAGGAAGAGCTTTTCAACAACCCGCTTCATCCGTACACCAAGGCCCTGCTATCAGCAGTGCCTATCCCGGACCCTACAGTGCGTAGACAGCGGATTGTGCTGCGAGGGGACATCCCTAGCCCGGCTAATCCGCCTGCAGGCTGCAAGTTTCATACCCGTTGCCCGCTCGCGGCTGATCCATGCAGACAGGAGGTGCCGGCCTACAGAGATGTGGGAGGAGAGCATTTTGTAGCATGTCATTTCGTATAACGCAATTTAACGGAAAGTTCATCAAAGGGGGATCATCGCAAGGTGACAGAGAAAATACTTGAAATCAACCAACTAACAACTGGCTTTAAAGCGGAAAAAGGATGGATCAGAGCCACGGACAAAGTCACCCTCTCGCTGGAGAAGGGGAAGACCGTTTGTCTTGTCGGAGAATCCGGCAGTGGGAAGAGTGTAACCTCCCATTCCATTATGCGGCTGATTGATTATGCAGGCGGAACTTTGCTGGAAGGGAGCATTCTGTTTCACGGTGAAAATCTGGCTGAAAAAAGCCAGGAAGAGATGAGACATATTCGCGGCAACCGGATCGCGATGATTTTTCAGGATCCGATGTCTTCGCTGAATCCGGTATTTACCGTAGGGGAGCAAATCGCCGAAAGCCTCAGACTGCATCAGAAGAAGAGCGAGAAGCAGGCTTGGAAGGAAGCTGTTGATCTGCTGCGCATGGTCGGCATTCCTGCGCCTGAAGTCCGCGCTAAGCAATATCCTCATGAGATGTCCGGCGGTATGTGTCAGCGGGTCGTCATCGCGATCGCGCTGGCCTGCCGTCCCGAGCTGCTGATTGCCGATGAGCCGACAACCGCGCTGGATGTAACGGTACAAGCCCAAATTTTGGACCTGCTCCGCAAGCTGCAGAAGGAAATCGGGATGTCCATTTTGCTGATTACGCATGACATGGGTGTGGCAGCGGAAATGGCCGACCGGATTGCCGTTATGTATGCCGGAGTAATCGTGGAAGAGGGCTCGGTTGAGGAAATATTTGAAAATCCCGGTCACCCGTACACACTTGGGCTGCTGAAGTCTATTCCAGGCCTGGAAGGGGAACGCGGAAATGAACTGTACACCATCCAGGGAAGCATCCCTTCGCTTGGACAGCTTCCTTCCGGCTGCCGGTTCCATCCCCGTTGTCCGCATGCTATGGACATTTGCAGGGAGAAGGAGCCTCCGTCCTTCCAGATTGGAAAGGATCAGAGGGCTTTATGCTGGTTGTTTGACGACCAGAAGCAGGGCAGCGAACTGGAGAAACGGAGTGAACGTGTATGAGTACCGAATTTTTAATTGAAGTGGATCATTTGAAAAAATATTTCCCGATTCAAAGTGGACTATTCAACCGTGTGACTGGTCATGTAAAGGCGGTCGATGGTGTATCTCTCTCGATTCGCAAGGGAGAAACCTTTGGTCTGGTTGGAGAATCGGGCTGCGGCAAATCTACCCTGGGCCGTGTTATCCTTCGTTTGCTGGAAGCTACGGAGGGGGAAGTGCGTTTCCAAGGGACGGATATTCATAAGCTGCCGGAGAACAAGCTCCGAGAACTTAGGGAAGAAATGCAAATTGTGTTCCAGGACCCTTTTGCATCCCTGAACCCCCGCTTTACTGTAAGAGAGATTATCGGAGAGCCGTTGCTGGTTCATCGCCGCATGTCGGCCAAAGAGATCGATGAACGGGTCGTTGAACTCATGGAGCTGGTTGGCCTGGACGCTTCCCGACGCAGCCGTTACCCGCATGAATTTTCCGGCGGCCAGCGGCAGCGGGTCGGTATCGCCCGTGCAATTGCCCTGAACCCGAAATTTATCGTTGCGGACGAATCGGTATCTGCGCTGGATGTGTCCGTACAATCCCAGGTGCTTAACCTGATGATGAAGCTGCAGCGGGAGCTGGGCCTGACCTTCCTGTTCATTGCCCACGGACTTAATGTTGTGCGTCATATTTCAGACCGTGTAGGCGTGATGTATCTGGGCAAGCTGGTAGAGGTATCTCTCACGGAAGAGCTGTTCGCACAGCCGCTTCATCCTTATACGGCGGCTTTGATGTCGTCCATCCCGCGGCCGGATCCGAAGGTAAAGCGGGACCGTATCATGCTGACGGGTGACGTTCCATCTCCTGCCAACCCTCCGTCAGGCTGCCGTTTTCATACTCGCTGTCCACTGGTGCAGGATACATGCCGTAAGCAGGAGCCGAAGCTGACAGAAGTGCTGCCGGGCCGTCAGGTCGCTTGTCATTTTCCGCTAGGAATCGCCGCTGAGACGAAATAAAAAAAATTTAGGATTTTTTTGCGGAAATTGCAGACAAAACACCCTTTTCCATCGTCTAATATATATATGGGGGTTGGACAAGGATGAAAAAGCGGTGGCTCCGCTGGGTGCTTATACCAGCGTTAATTGCAATTATATATCTGGCGGCTGAGCCGATCACGCTGATCGGTAAGCCTGACGTGCGTGCAGAAGCAGCAGTTCTCATGGACCTGAGAACCGGTAAATTGCTGATGGACGTGAACGGTAACGAAGCCCTTCCGTCCGCAAGTATGGCCAAGCTCATGACAGAGCTGCTGGTGCTGGAGGATGTCGCCTCGGGTAAGTTGAATTGGAGCGACGAGGTCACCATCAGCCGTTATGCGAGCACGGTAGGCGGTGTGAATCTGTCCCTGCGTCATGGGGAATTGATGACCGTCAGTGAGCTATTCCAGAGCATGGTGATTTACTCTGCTAATGACGCGGCCGTGGCGCTCGCTGAGCATTTATCGGGTTCGGAAGCTGTCTTTGTGCAACGGATGAATGAGAAGGCAGCGAAGATCGGGCTCTCCAGCGCTACACATTTCGCCAACGCATCCGGAGCAGGGGAGCAGGAGCTGGGCTTGAATCATCCCGCGAATATTCATGGAGATACGCGGATGACAGCCGGAGACACGGCTAAGCTGGCTTCCTATCTGATCTCTACCCACCCTGAAATACTGAGCACTTCAAGTCTCACCCAGATGGAGTTAAAGGGCAAGGGACTGTATCTAAGCAATACGAACTGGATGCTTTCTTCATTGGACGGGCCTTACTCCTATTCGGGAGCAGACGGCTTAAAAACCGGTTATACCGCGGAGGCTGGATACTGCTTTACCGGCACCGCAGAGAAGAATGGAACACGGTTGATCGCGGTCGTCATGGGTGCGTCAAGCCGGGAGGAGCGCTTTAAAGAGACTCGTAAGCTGTTTGATTACGGATTTGACTTCGAACCGTCTCTTAAGGACCGTCTGCTAAGCTGGACTTATTTAGCTCCCGGATTATCCGCATTGTGAGTAGTTTGACAAAATGAATCAGGTTTTGCCTCGGGGCAAAACCTTTTTTTGTATGATGCAACGCTAACCTGGCGATATTGGGCATATACTTGGAATATATCAAAGAAAAGGGCATTCCCTTTTCCCGTAAACGAGATTACAATAGGGAGGGCTTGTTCCGTCAAAAGGCCTATGATTTTGACAACAGGCTGCATAAAAACTTATGCTGGTGAAAGGAGCTCTGAGCTTCATTTGTTCATCAGTTGCATTTAACTTTAAGTAGAGAAGCAAGCGGTATGGGATACTAAGCTTGCTGTTAATAGGGTGGATCATTCAAGCAGTTCTAATTTATATGTGAAGAAGGAATCATACTATGGAGAGAAGATCTGCGGATAAGAGAAGAAAAAGGAAGAAGAAGAAGAGAAATGGTTGGTGGATTGGTCTCCTGATTCTGATCCTGCTGGCCGGGGGCGCTTATTTACTGCGCAAACCGCTGACGGCGCTTGCCTTTGACTGGTTCATTTCCCCGACGCTGGAAAGCAAGCTTCAGCAATCTTATCAGCCGCGGGAGGGCGGGAATATGCCAGCTCCGGAACCGGTTGTGTATCAGGATAAGCCATTTTCCGTGCTACTGCTAGGTTCTGACAAGCGACCGTATGAGAAAACCCGAGGGCGTTCAGATACGATTATGTTTGCTGCGGTCAGACCGAAGGAATCACGGGTGCTGCTTATTTCTGTCCCCCGTGACACGTATGTGCAGGTCATCGGCAGGGATGCAGACCATGACGGTGCGGATGATTACGACAAGCTGACTCATGCTTTCGCGTATGGCGGCGAGGAGATGTCCATCAATACGGTGGAAAACTTCCTTGACCATGATATCGATTATTATGCGACAATCAATTTCCAAGCCATACAGGATGTCGTGAATGCCGTAGGTGGTGTGTCACTCCCTATTGTAGAGGATATGGAGAACAAGAATCCGGCGCATGTGAAATTTAAAATTGAAGGCGGCAAGCCGGTGTATAACGGGGAAGAAGCGATGTATTATGTCCGTTACCGGGAAGACAGCGATTTTAACCGCACGAAGCGCCAGCAAATTTTCCTGAATGCGCTGGCCGACAAAGTATTGACCATTAATGGGATTACCCAAATACCGGAACTGCTCGACATTATGGGACAGAATTTCCAGACGGACATGCAGCCAAGTTTTATCGTGGATTTGGGCAAGCAGGTTCTGACTCAGTCTAAACCGCAAATTTCCAGTTTCACCATTATGGGAGAAGGGTTAAAGATAAACGGCACTTATTATGACCAGGCAGATGAGGAAGATCTGGAATACGCCCAATCGCTCATTGAAAACTGGATGGACCCTAATACAACGTCTGCGACGTTAATGCTGCCGGACCGTCAGGAAATTGAATAAGTCCGAAAAAGCGTCATAGGAATCAATCCATCAGCAGCCGGTTCGCCGACTGCTGATTTTGTTCCTCGTGGAACAGTGGATTAGGGTCTGGGGAATCCGAAGGAGGATAATGAGCACTTATGAATATTGCATTTTTTCTGCTGCCCAAACAGGAGGTAGCATACGTTACATCCGATTCTACGCTGCGGCAAACGCTGGAGCGCATGGAGTATCATCGCTTTACGGCTGTCCCGATTCTGGATAAAGACGGCAAGTACTTCGGAACGGTGACGGAAGGTGACCTGCTCTGGCATATGAAAAATTCAAAAGGGCTGATCACCTTTGAGAATGCTTCAAAGTTTTTTCTTAAGGACGTGCCGTTGCGTGTAAATATCAAGCCTGTTTCGATTGAAGCGAACATGGAGGATCTGATCAATCTTGCCAAGGTGCAAAACTTTGTTCCCGTCGTGGATGACATGGACCGTTTTATAGGCATTGTAAGACGTAGCCAAATCATTGAGTATTGTGAAAAATTTGTGTCAAGGGAATCCATGAATTCGGGCGGATAACTGAATATCGTTGGAGGAAAGTCTGCTGGGCCTAAGATCGGTGGTTAAAGTGGGCTTTTCTTCTACGTGCGGGGTGTGCCTTCGTAATGAACTTGGGTTATGCTATAATGGAGAATAAAGCTCTTTCAGAAGGATGTGGCTTTTCACTATATGTCTAAAGAACTGGATGTAGCCAAACGTGCAAAGGTTATAGAATGGCTGAAGACGGAAGTACTCGATCAGGTGTCACGTTTGTTCAAGGCGATGTGGGAAGGGAGCACCTCCCGCATTGGGGACAGTCTGGCAAGTCTGATCATGAGCAGTTACATTCTGGGCAGGCGGCTGGGTATTTCATACACAGATCTGGATCAGCAGTTGCTCAACAAATTAAGAAAGCACAGACAGGAAGGCCACCAGCTTGAAGACTGGTACCAGGATATTTCCGCACTCGAAGAACATATGCGTAAGAGGTGAACACATTTGAAATCAAGCGTGGCTGCAGTGGTATGGAGCATGATCTATCTGCTGCTGCTATTATCATTACTCACTCCGTTGAGAGTCCTTACTCCATTTTTCCTGATCGTGCCCGGTGCCGTATTATTCGCATCCCAACCGTTCAGAACATTCGCTATGTGTATTATACCGGTGGCGCTGATTCTTGCTATAGTCAACCCGCTGTTTCTGCTTCCTATGGCATACTTTTTGATACCGGCATTGATTATGGGCAGGGCGTATAAAAAAAGTGTACCCGCTTTTCATACCCTCATGATCGGCACTGGTGTCATTATCGCTGAATTTTTGCTGCTGCTGCTGCTGGCAACGACGTTCTTCCATTTCGATCTGTCACATTATATTCGGCAAATCGTAACGGAAATGGTTGCGCCATTGCAGGATATGGCCAATAACAACCCGCTCACCCAAGTGCCGTGGGATGATTCAGCGACACAGAATATAGCCGATGTGACAGTTCTGATGATTCCGTATGCTCTGATTGTCACCTCGTTCACGATGGCTGTCATCACGCATGCATTGGTGAGGCCGATCCTGAGCTCCATGGGGATGGCTGTGCCCAAAATGAAGCCTGCCCGCGAGTGGAGATTGCCCCGCGCGCTAATATGGTATTATCTGCTGGCGATCATCATAGAATGGATTGCCAACGGTTCGGGCGGAGGCTGGGCGACCACGATCGCCGCCAACCTAATTCCATTGATCAATATCTGCTTCGTGATTCAGACGATCGGATTCTTCTTTTTTCTGGTGCATGCCCGCAAATGGAGTCCGGTGCTTTCTTTCGTGTTCGCCGGGATCGTGCTGCTTATTCATCCGTTGCGCATCATCGGCATTATCGACTTAGCCTTTCCACTGCGTGAAGCTATTACAAGATCGAAGAGGTAGGGTGATGAGTCATGCCTAAATTTCTTCAGAAGCGCTGGCACGGCTATCATACCGTCTGGGTGTTTCTGCTGCTGCTGTTGTTGGTTATCGCACTGACGTGGTACAACTGGGAGCTTGGCGTGGTCGGTCTGCTTCTGTCTTTTGTCATGGGAGGCGTGCTGCTGCAGGCTGAGATTCGGTCCAGAAACGACCTGTCGGAGTATATTACCGGTCTTTCTTTCCGCGTAAAAAGGGTCGAGGGAGAAGTGGTCAGCACGCTGCCATTCGGGATCATTCTCTACAGTGAGGACCGTACCGTGGAGTGGAGCAATCGGTTTGTCGCAGACATGTTTGTGGATCAGACGCTGATCGGGGAACCGCTGCAGGAGATTTTTCCGCAGCTTGCCGGAATCCTGCAGGCCAAGAAGGACAGCAAGGAGGCCGTGAAGGAACATCAGGTTGAACTGCAGCATGACAGCAGATTTTATCGTATCATCATCATACCGGACGAAAGGCTGATCTACCTCTACGAAATCACGGAGCTTGCTGTGCTGAGGGACAAATACGAGAACGAACGCCTCGCTATAGGCATCGTACTCCTAGATAATCTGGATGAGGCTTCCCAAAGTATGGATGACCAGCAGCGGACGGCGCTGATCGCGAAGGTATCCAGCGAGATTACGTCTTGGGCGAAGCAGTACGGTGTCTATCTGCGCCGGCTCTCCTCGGAGCGTTATCTCATGATGCTCAGCTACAAATCACTTGCCGAGCTGGAGCAGAGCCGTTTCGTTATTTTGGACGCCGTGCGCGAGATGACGGCAGATCTTAAGGTGCCGATGACGCTGAGCATTGGCCTTGCCTTCGGGGCGGATACCATCAGCGAGCTGGGTGAGCTGGCTCAATCCAGTCTGGATATGGCGCTGGGACGCGGCGGTGATCAGGCGGCCGTGAAGGCGGGCCAACGCCTGTCCTTCTATGGAGGCAAATCCAACGCCGTTGAGAAGCGGACGAGAGTAAGAGCCCGGGTAATCGCCCATGCTCTACGCGATCTGATGCAGGAGAGCGACCGAGTCTTTATTCTGGGGCACAAAAATCCCGACATGGACGCCATTGGTGCGGCCATCGGAGTGTGGAAGGCGGCTTCGCTCTACAATGTGGAGACTCACATTGTGTTGGATAAGCCTAATCCGTCGATCACACGCCTGATAGAGCAGGTGAATAAGGAAGAGGTGCTGTCTGCTGCATTTATCCCGCCTGAAGAGGCGATGCAGTTGATGACCGAGCACAGTTTGCTGGTCGTGGTGGATACGCATAAGGCTTCGATGACCATGGAGCCAAGGCTTGTCCAGCAGGCGAGCCGTGTCGTCGTAGTCGATCATCACCGTCGCGGTGAAGAATTCATTAATGACGCGGTGTTAATCTATCTGGAGCCTTACGCATCTTCTGCATGTGAGCTGGTTACGGAGCTGCTGCAGTATATTCACGACAAGGTGCAGTTTACACCGCTGGAAGCAACGGCGCTGCTGGCCGGCATTACCGTGGATACCAAGCATTTTTCCCTGCATACCGGATCGCGTACCTTCGAGGCGGCGGGTTTTCTTCGCAGAAGCGGTGCAGATACGGTGATGATCCAGCGGTTGCTCAAAGAAGATCTGGATGAATATATTGCTAAGGCAGAAATCATTAAGCATGCTAAAATGTTGTATGGGCATATTGCGCTGGCGGTCACCGAGCCCGGCCGAAAAATCCCGCAGTTGCTTATTGCCCAGGTGGCGGACACGCTGCTGAATATGACGGATGTGCTGGCGTCCTTTGTCGTCAGTGAACGTCCTGACGGTTTGATAGGAATCAGTGCCCGTTCGCTCGGGCGCATGAATGTACAGGTAGTCATGGAAAGGCTGGGAGGCGGAGGTCACCTGACGAACGCGGCAGTCCAGTTGGATTGTGCGCTGGAGGAAGCGGAACGCAGGCTGATCGAAGTTCTGGCTGAAATAGAAGGGGAAGAGGGGTTGTTCGAATGAAGGTTATTTTTCTGAAAGATGTAAAGGGTCAAGGCAAAAAAGGACAGATTAAGGAAGTATCCGATGGTTATGCCGCGAATTTCTTGCTGCCACGCAATCTGGTACGTCCGGCCACCGAAGGAAATGTGAAGGTGCTGGAGAACCAAAGCGCGGCAGAGGAAAGACGCAAGCAGGAGGAGAAGGAGGAAGCTCAGGCGTTGGCCACGAAGCTGGAGGCCATGACCGTTCAGCTCAAAGCCAAAGCCGGCGAAGGCGGTCGCTTGTTCGGGGCCATTACATCCAAGCAGATTGCGGAAGCTCTGGCGTCCAGCGGTGTGAAGCTGGATAAACGCAAAATTGAGCTGGATGAGCCAATCCGGACGCTCGGCGTGACCCAAATGGCAGTCAAGCTTCATCCTGAAGTGAAGGCTACCCTTAAGGTTCAGGTGACTGAAGAGTAATATGGGCGGCGAATTTTATGATCGTATTCCTCCGCAGAATCTGGAAGCGGAGCAGGCGGTAATCGGTTCGATCCTGCTGCAGGCCGAAGCGCTGATTACAGCGATGGAGCGGGTTCAGACCGATGACTTTTACGATAAATCCCATCAGTTGATTTTTGAAGCGATGATTGAGCTGGGTGAAGCGGGCCAACCGATTGACCTTGTCACGCTGACATCTAAGCTGCAGGATAAGGGCCAGCTTGAGGATATCGGGGGCGTAAGCTATCTGTCCAGGCTAGCTCACGGCGTGCCGACAGCCGCCAATGTGGATTATTACGCCCAGATCATCGAGGAGAAGGCGATGCTGCGTCGTCTGATTCGGGCAGCCACGCAAATTGTCAGTGAAGGCTACGCTGGCGGAGAAGACGTGCCGGGCATGCTCAGTGATGCGGAGCGGCGCATTTTGGAAATCTCCAACAGCCGTTCGGGCAGCGGTTTTATATCCATACGTGATGTCGTGATGGAAGTGTTCGATCGTGTGGAGCTGCTGCATCAGAACAGAGGCAATACGACCGGCATCCCATCCGGCTTTGTGGATCTTGATAAAATGACTGCAGGGTTTCAGCGCAATGATCTGATTATCGTAGCCGCACGTCCTTCTGTCGGCAAGACCGCCTTCGCCTTGAATATCGCGCAGAACGTCGCTGTACGCGCCAAGGAGACCGTAGCGATCTTCAGTCTGGAGATGTCGGCGGCTCAACTGGTGCAGCGTATGATTTGTGCGGAAGCGAATTTGGACGCGAACGTCATGCGGACGGGGGAGTTCAAAGGGGACGAAGATTGGGCCAAGCTGACGATGGGCATCGCAGCTTTGTCAGAAGCGGAGATCTACATTGATGATACGCCGGGGATTACGGTGGCGGATATCCGGGCTAAATGCCGTCGCTTGAAAACGGAAAAGGGTCTGGGCATGATTGTGATCGACTACCTGCAGCTCATTCATGGGCGCGGCAAAGCCGGCGAGAACCGCCAGCAGGAGGTGTCGGAAATTTCCCGTACACTAAAGCAGATTGCGCGTGAGCTGGAAGTGCCGGTTATCGCCCTGTCCCAGCTCAGCCGGGGCGTGGAGCAACGGCAGGACAAGCGCCCGATGATGAGTGACTTGCGGGAATCGGGTTCGATCGAGCAGGATGCCGATATCGTGGCTTTCCTGTACCGGGATGATTATTACAATCAGGAGACTGAGAAGAAGAATATTATCGAAATCATTATTGCCAAACAGCGTAATGGTCCGGTAGGTACGGTGGAGCTTGTATTTCTCAAAAATTACAATAAATTCGCTAACTATGAACGTGCGCATGCCGATGCGTTTGCAGGCTAAGTGGTCTGTCGAGTCGTATGCGTATGTGCCAGAATATATCCAGGAGGGCGTCCTAAAGCCATGAAACATGGCCGCAGGATGCCCTTTTTGTATTTTGAAAGATGCTTAAGATCATTTCGGAGGGCGGTTTTTTGGTGAAAAAAGGCTGATTTACGAACAATATATTTTTCATGTTATATATTGTTCGTTTTTTATTTGACTTTGAAAATGGAGGCTGTTACACTTATAGTGCTGCTCAAAGCGGCAGGATGAATGCACGCCCGGGATGTTCCGCAATCCAGGAACAGTTGCCGGACGTTTTTCCTGTTGTCCAAATCCTGTTCGTTGCACCGGAGCAAGGTGCTGCCCGGGTGGGGAAGCAGTCCAAAATCAGAGTGTCTGGGGCACTCCACGGAGGAATGAAACTATGTCAACTGTAGTCGTTGTGGGAACACAATGGGGAGACGAAGGAAAGGGCAAAATCACGGACTTTCTGGCAGAAAGCGCTGATGTAGTCGCTCGGTACCAAGGGGGCAACAATGCCGGACATACCATTCTGATCGAAGGTAAGAAGTATAAGCTCAGCCTAATCCCATCCGGTGTATTTTATGCAGATAAAACTTGTGTTATTGGCAACGGCATGGTCATTAATCCTGCAGCTTTAATTGAAGAGATCAACTACATTCACGATAATGGATTTTCCACTAAAAATCTGGTTATCAGCGACCGTGCTCATGTGATCATGCCTTATCATATGACACTGGATGCGCTGGAAGAAGACCGTAAAGGGCCGAATAAGATCGGAACAACCCGCAAGGGCATTGGCCCGGCATATATGGATAAGGCAGCGCGCAACGGCATCCGGATTTCTGATTTGCTGGATGCGGAAGAATTCGAGCAGAAGCTGCGTCATCTGATGAAAGAAAAGAATCAGGTCATTACTCAGGTATACGGCTCAGAGCCTCTTGATGTAGAAGAAATCCTGAAGCAATATTTAGAATATGCGGAAATCATTCGTCCTTACGTTACAGATACCTCGGTGGTGTTGAATGACGCGATTGATGCGGACCAGAAGGTGCTGTTCGAGGGCGCGCAAGGGGTCATGCTGGATATCGACCAGGGAACTTATCCGTTCGTTACATCCTCGAATCCGTCGGCAGGCGGGGTATGCATCGGTTCGGGCGTGGGTCCGTCCAAAATCAAACAAGTCATTGGTGTTGCGAAATCATACACGACCCGTGTAGGCGACGGACCGTTTCCTACAGAGCTGAATAATGAGATCGGTGATTTTATCCGTGAAAAAGGTCATGAGTACGGCACCGTAACCGGGCGTCCCCGCCGTGTCGGCTGGTTCGACAGCGTAGTGGTCCGCCATGCCCGTCGGGTGAGCGGGATTACGGGGCTTTCTCTGAACTCGCTGGACGTGTTGACTGGCCTGGAGACGGTTAAAATCTGCACAGGCTACAAGTATCGCGGACAGATCATTTCACACTATCCTGCCAGCCTGAAAATGCTGGCGGAGTGTGAGGCGGTGTATGAAGAGCTGCCGGGCTGGAGCGAGGATATCAGCGGCGTGAAGACGCTTGAGGAGCTGCCAGAGAATACACGTAACTATGTGAAACGTGTTTCCGAGCTCACAAGCATCCCCATTGCCATCTTCTCCGTCGGCCGTAACCGCGAGCAGACGAACCAGGTGCTTCCAATTTACGTATAATAGAGAGAAATATCAGCGTGCTAACCGCGTATTCAACAATATGTGGTTGGCACGCTTTTTTTAGATTACTTATGTGATCATCGCATATAGACCGATTCCGGCGTTTCTTCGGCACCCATCCAGGGTTAAGGTTACCCTTTCTCGTCCATACTGGTAATAAATTCTATATTGCGGAAAGGTATTCGTACTGCTGTGTAGTGCCAAGAGGAGGAGATCAAAATGAGATGGGTCGGATGGCTGGTCAAGACAGGATTAACGGTCGTTTTAATCAGCGGGCTGACGGTGCTGACCACGGGTATGGTCGTGAATGCTTATCTAAAATCGCTGCTGGATTCTTTTAATATACAACTGGAGAATGAGCCGGCTATTGGGCTGAATGTATTCGGTGGAGGCTTGTTCGGGAATCAGCAGCCGGATAACAGCACATCGGAATCTGCCGTCACCGGCGGTTCAGGAGAGACGGGAAGTGAACCGGCCGGGCAGAAGCCGCCGGCAGAACCGAGCTCTGAAGAGGTGCCGGACGATGCCCTGCCTGTCATGGGAAGTGGCGAGGATGAGACAACATCACAGGAAGAAGCTGGCGTTGGCGGTACCGATACTACGGCAACCGGTGGCGAAGAGTTGGTCATGACCCCCGGTGAAATTACGGAGAAGAAAGACAAACTGCCGGAAGAAGAGAAGCAGCAAATCTTTAACATGCTGATGAACAAGCTGCCGGCTGAGGATATGCAGCAGATCTCCGTCGCGATGGAAGACGGCTTGACCGAAACCGAACTGCAGGAGATCGAACAGGTGATTGCCAAACGGATGACGACGGAAGAATACACCAAGCTGATGGAATTGCTTAAGGAATAAGGCTTATAGGCCTTAAGACAGGCCCGTTCATGGATAGGTAATCAGCAGACCCAAACAACAAAAGTATATTTTTGGAAATCACTACATTTAAGCCGCGCTGAGCGCGGTTTTTTGTGTTGTTTGGTACAGTTGAAATCCCTGTAAAAGCTATGTTAAAGTAAACAGGTGTTAATAAAAGGTTAAAATTTTGAAACCTTTTTCGTATGCATGCAATTTTAACAACCTTACGAACTACGAATGAATGGAATAGATATTATACAGATCGTATCCGAATGAATCCAGGTGCCGAAGCTTGATTGAACCAGCAGTTTTTAATTGTCAGCGAGAGAAAGATCTGAAAGGGAGAGTAACATGAAGGGTTTCAAGGGAACACCTCTGAACGGTGGGGAGTCCGGAGGCGGCGCATCCGGCGAACAAACCATCGGTCATGAAGAAAGGGAAGGCAGGAAGAGGTTCACTTTTGATGTCAGGCAGTGGCGGAATGGCTTAAACAGCCCACGCAAATGGGCCGTGGCAGTAGCCGGAAGCATCATTGTCGTGGGTGGAATCATTTTTGCAGGTAATCAATACGTTGCCGCCAACACAGTCCCTTACTACAAGGTGTACGTCAAAGGCACCGAAGTAGGAGCTCTCCAGAGCGAAGACCAATTACAGAAGCTGTATAAAACGAAAGCACAAGAGTATGCGGAGAAATATCCGGATGTAGAAATGGCGCTGAATACGGAAGGCATATCAACTAAGGTTGAGAAAGCCTACAAGGCCGATATTGACAGCAATGCGACACTGAGCAAGCTTGACAGCATGTTGACGGCACACGCCAAAGGAGTGGAAGTCGTTGTTGACGGAGAAGTCATCGGTATTGTTAAGGATACGGAAACAGCCCAGGCTGTATTGAAGCAGGTTCAGAAGCAATATATGCCGGACAGCGAAGGAACGACGGGAATTCAGTCCAGCGCCAAGAAAACATCGACTGGGGCGTCTGCGGCAACGCCTAAGACTTGGTTGACTTCCGTTGGCATCAACGAAGACATCGACCTTGAGCCTGTCGAGGCGGACCCGAATAAGGTACTGACAGAGGATGAGGCGGTCCAGACGCTGATGAAAGAACGGGAAGAGCCGGTGACGTATGTGGTAAGGGAAGGGGATACACTCTCCACCATTGCCGGCAAGTTTGAAATGACAGCCTGGGAGATCAAGCAAAATAATTCCGGAACCAAGGAAAAATATCTCCAAATCGGTGATGAGCTTAAAATTACTGCGCCTAAGCCTCCAGTGACGGTCAAGACAGTAGAGAAGGTTGTAGAGCAGATCAACATTGAGCCGGAAAAAATCATTCGTGAAAGCGATGAGCTGAAAGCCGGAACCACCAAGGTAGTCCGCCCCGGACAGGCCGGATTGAAGCGGATGGATTATCAGATTACCAAAGAGAACGGGGAAGTTGTGAAGGAAGAATGGCTTGGCCAGGAGGTTCTGAAGGCTTCCGTACCGGAAGTTGTATTGCGGGGGACCAAGGTGATCGGCCAGGGAACAGGCGATTTCGCATGGCCGGTATCAGGGGCTTCCCTGACAAGCAGCTATGGCTCGCGCTGGGGCAGAATGCATGAAGGCGTTGATATGGTTGGCAGCCGTGATGTGCAGGCCTCGGATGAAGGCAAAGTTTCATTTGCGGGTACACAAAATGGCTACGGCAATGTGATTGTCATCGACCATGGCAACAGTTACCAGACGGTATACGGTCATCTGAGCAGCATCGGCGTCTCCGTTGGTCAGACGGTAAGCAAGGGACAGTCCATCGGCGTGATGGGCAGCACCGGCCGCTCAACTGGAACGCATCTGCATTTTGAAATCCGTAAAAACAATTCCGCGCAAAATCCGCTGACGTATTTGAGGTAAAGCGAGTGTCATACCCGCAGTGCAAGTACTTGGGAGTCGCAATGTAATGAACTGATTATTATATATATTTATTTTTTAAAATAGAGCATGTACGGCAATTGCCGGGCATGCTTTTTGCTATTCCTGCGTGGCAAGGGTACTTTTTTGGCAGACAACATGGCTGGGAAGGATGTAACGGCATGTCTGCTATGCTAAAATGAAGGTTAGATATAAAATAAATATTTGCAATAAACGCAAAACGCAGAAATGGCTCTATAAGCTTCATATCATAGATGCGATCGGGGTGAGATACGGCATGCAGGGAACGATTCTGGTGGTGGATGACGAACAGCCTATCGCCGATATTTTGAAATTTAATTTGGAAAAAGAGGGCTACCAGGTCATTTGTGCCTTTGACGGAATCAGTGCGGTCGATATCGCAGTCAAGCAGCAGCCGGATCTGATTTTGCTGGACTTGATGCTGCCGGGCATGGACGGTATGGATGTCTGCCGCGAGGTGCGGGGCCATCATTTGCAGACCCCTATCATCATGCTTACCGCCAAGGATGGGGAGATCGATAAGGTGCTCGGTCTGGAGCTCGGGGCTGACGATTATGTGACTAAGCCATTCAGCACGCGCGAGCTGCTGGCACGGGTGAAGGCTCAGATGCGCCGTCAGCGTGGTGCCGCCGCAGCCGAGCTTAAACCGGCGGAGGAGAAGCCGCAGGGGTTGCGTGTGGGGGACCTTTATTTTGATACGGATATGTACACAGCTTATAAACATGGGGCTCCGCTGGATCTGACACACCGCGAATACGAGCTGCTGTACTACATGGCGAAGAATGCAGGCAAGGTGATGACACGCGAGCATTTGCTGCAGGCGGTATGGGGCTTTGAGTATTACGGAGACGTGCGGACGGTCGATGTCACTATTCGGCGGCTGCGTGAGAAAATTGAGGAGAATCCGAGCAAGCCGGAGACGATCATGACCCGGCGTGGACTTGGATATTTGATCCATAACGGCAAAGGCGGCAGCTTCGGATGAAATGGATGAGGTTCTTCCGTACGATCCAGGCGAAGCTGATCATTATATATGTGCTGCTTATTCTGGTGGCCATGCAGTTGATCGGCGTGTATTTCGTCAGTTCGATGAAGAATTCGCTGACGAGTAATTTCACGCAGGATTTGCAGGCCCGGGCTGAAATGCTGTCGGTGCTTGCAGAGCAGGACCTGGGCGGAACTGACGGCAAGAGTGCGGAAGACAGCGTCGAGAGTCTGCGCGTGCGCGTGAACAATTTGTTTGATTTCAGCGGGGCCGAAATTCAGGTGCTCGACGCAAGCGGCAAGGTGCTGATTACCTCCCAGAGCTCCCATGCTGACTACATCGGGCGGAAAAATACGCAAACCGTGGTCAGCCGTGCGCTGCAGGGCATTCGCGATAACGAAGAGTACATGATCGACGAGGATAATGTGCGTAAAAAGGTGGTGGCCAAACCGGTCATCAGCGACGGCAAAATTGTCGGCGCCGTCTATATTGCCGCCTCCATGGCTGAGCTGTACGACACGATGCAGCGGATCAATAATGTGTTCCTCTCGGGAATGCTGATTGCACTCGGGCTGACCGCTGTGCTGGGCGTCGTGCTCTCGCATACGATCACACATCCGATCAAGGTGATGACGAAGCATGCAACGGCCGTGGCAGAGGGCAACTTTGACCAGAAGATGCCTGTATTCGGCAGCGACGAGATCGGTCAACTGAGCAGCGCCTTTAACTATATGACCAGCAGGCTGCGTGAAGCGCTCTCCCAGAATGAAGAGGAGAAGGAGAAGCTGTCCTCCATTCTGTCGAACATGAGCGACGGCGTTATCGCAACGGACGAGAACGGGCGGGTTATCCTCGTTAACCTGCGGGCCAGCTCCATGCTCGGGGTGAACAACAACGAGATTGCCGGCAGGCATATTGCGCTGCTGCTCGGGCTGGACCCGGAGGAAGCGGATGCGCTGATCACGGGCGTGCCTGCATCTACACTGCTGCAGCTCGAGCCGCTGGATCAATCCGACCCGGTCGTTATTCGGGTGACGTTCACACCGATTCACCGTCGCGAGATTGGCATTACAGGAACCATAGCCGTGCTGCAGGATGTGACCGAGCAGGAGGAGATGGAGCATACGCGGCGCGAGTTTGTAGCGAACGTGTCGCACGAGCTACGGACGCCGCTGACGACGATCCGAAGCTACGCCGAAGCGCTGGATGAAGGCGCTATGCAGGAGCCGCAGCTCGGAGAGCGCTTTGTTGGTGTCATCCGGAACGAGACCGAGCGTATGATCCGGCTCGTTACGGATCTGCTGCACCTGTCCAGGCTGGATTCCAATGAGGCCCCGCTTCGTATTCAGCCTGTGGATGTTGAGGAGCTGTTGGAGGATGTGGCGGACCGCTTTTCGTTTCAAATACAGGAGAAGCTGATTCAGGACCGGGTTGTAATTGAACAGGGTATCGGCTCCGTTATGGTGGATCGGGATCAGGTGGATCAAGTGCTTGATAATCTGGTTTCAAATGCGCTCAAATATACGCCGGAAGGCGGAAGCATTGTGATTGAAGCCCGCCGCCGCGGTGAATGGCTCGCGATATCCGTGCAGGACACCGGGATCGGTATTCCGAAGAAGGATCTCGACAGGATTTTCGAACGTTTTTACCGTGTCGACAAGGCGCGCTCGCGAAACATGGGAGGAACAGGGCTTGGTTTGTCGATTGCCCGGGAAATTGTCAAAGCGCACGGCGGCATAATTACCCTGGAATCCGAGCTGGGCAAAGGTACACGTGCGACGTTTACACTGCCGATGCCGGGTGAAGGGAGGGGAATGCGTTGAAGGAACGGGTTAAGTCAATGGCGCTCTCTGTTCTGGTGCTGGGCAGTCTGGTACAGAGCTATTTTCTGATCTACCGTCTGCCCGGAAGCGGTACGATTCTCTCATCGGAGACGAGCTATGTACAGACTGACAATATGGGCCAGGAGGAGAGCATCGAGGATCTTATTTTCCCCGACCGGATGATCATTCATATGGGGGAAGACAAGCATACGGTGTTTTATCCGGGAACCACCTTTTATGATCTAATTCTTTCGCGTCTGGAAGGGCGGACCTTTGAAAGCTATCAAAGACGCAGCATCCAGTCGTCCGACTGGAACGCCATTCGTAAAGAGAACAAGGGAATTGAGCTCTCATTTAGTGGTGGTGTGCCGGTCACGCTGCTGGAGAGGCTGATGCGCATTACGCCGGACCCTGTCTTCCGCGCGGAAACGATCAACCGGATCTGGATCTACGTGGATAAGCAGGCATCACAGGCCCATGCACTGTTCTTCAGTACCCGTGGGGATGTCGTTTATGAAGCGACCCAGGCGGATTTGACGATTGAGGACGTGGAGCAGCATGTAGCCTTTGGCACCAGTACGACGCCCTATGAATTGACAGACGGCGCTTATTATATCCCTTATGAGGGTGTGGAGGCCGAGCAGCCTGTCATTCTGTCCGGACTATTTACGACTGAGCAAATGCAGCGCAATCTCTTCTTTGATCCGGGCATTACACGCAATATTCAGGAGAAGGATGGATCGGAAATCTATACGGACAGCAAACGTAGTCTGCAGGTCAGGCAGGAGCAGCGCTGGATGAGCTATACGGACCCGGCGGCCCCTTCCTCGGAGGAAAGCGATGCCGTCCGCGATTTGCTGGCAGGCGTGGAGTTCGTCAACCAGCATGGAGGCTGGGACGGCAGCTATCGGCTGGCTATGCAGAGCAGTCTGGATTATGGGACCCAGGTGTTATTTCAGCAGTATTACAAGTCCTACCCGGTGATGGACAAGCCTTCTTTCCGCTTCGGGACGATTCAGTTGGAAATGCAGCAGGAAACGGCATCTGTCTATGAGCGTTCGCTGCTGTATTTGAAGGGCGGGGAGCATTCCTCCACCAAAGTGATGCTGCCTGGAGGGGAAAAACTTAAGCAGCAGCTTGCTAAGCAGACGGAAGGCAGAGCGATTACGGACATTAGTCCGGCGTATTTGCCGAAGCTGAAAGACCAGGGTATTGAACTTGTGCCGGTATGGCGGGTTAAGCTGGAGAGCGGCGGCGAGTTTACGGTGGGGGCATCTTCTGCCCCTCCAAGCAACGGCGGCTGACGTTTGTGCAGGATAGAAGCGCTGTTATTGAAGGAATGAAGGGGGTACGGGAATGGATTGGAGCCGCGCCAAAAATGTGCTGATATTTGCCTTTTTGCTGCTGAATCTGGTGCTGGGATTCCAGTTGTGGAGCGATATGCGTGAGTCGGCCGGACCGTCGCTCGATTTCACCTCCCTGGATGCGGATACGCAGCGGATCATGGAAGAGAAGGGCATCCAGGTGCTGGCTCCAATTCCCGGCGGAACACCGGAGCTGCCGAAGCTGTCCTATACGTATGTGGCGGGCGAGAAAGGGAAGCGGGTGAAGCTGGCCAAGCCGGTGGATAGCAGACTGATCTTCAGCCTTCCAGAGCTGACGGAGGCGCTGCGTTCTGAGATTCCCGATATTGCTGACTATGATTACGATCCCTTGGCGGAGTACGATTCGGACGATGCCTTCGGCGCTTTTGTACTGCACCCGCTGGTAGATGGAAGATGGCCCCTTTTCAAGGTGAATCTGGAGCTCTATTACAGCAATCAGAAGATCACGGAATACCGTAAAATTCCGGTTGGGCTGACAACAACGGAGGAAAAGGAAAAGGCACTGCCGGCGTCGAAGGCGCTGGGACGGCTGGTGGATAATTATTTGCCGATGGAAGCGGTAGTGAAGGATATCCGGCTCGGTTATTACGGCCGTGATTTTAATTCGGACAACCAGGTGGCCGTCGCGGTATGGCGGTTCATTCTGGAGGATGGGCAGGAGTATTACGTACAGATGAACGGTGATGTCATCAGCCCGAAGACAGAACAAACGGAGGAATCATAATCATGGGCATATCATTTACCGTCCTGTCGAGCGGTTCGACAGGGAATGCAACGGTGGTCCGCAATGAGGACACCACTCTGATGATCGACGCAGGACTCAGTGCGAAGCGCATTGAAGAGCTGCTGCAGGAGCGTGATCTGAGCGGGAGGGACCTGGATGGAATACTCGTTACCCACGAGCATTCCGACCATATCAAAGGGCTGGGGGCCGTCGCGCGCAAATACAATCTCCCGGTCTATGCCAACGAGAAGACTTGGGCTGCTATGGCCAAGTCCATCGGGACTATTGAAGATGAGAATCGAAAAATAATGGAGACCGGGGCCAACCTGGAGCTCGGTTCGCTGCGGGTGGAATCGTTCGGCATTTCGCATGATGCGGCCGAGCCGGTGGGGTATAACTTTTATGACGAGCAGGAGAAGCTGAGCGTCGCGACCGATCTCGGTTATGTCAGCGACAAGGTGAAGCAGGCGATTTCCAAATCGGATGTGCTGATTCTGGAGGCGAACCATGACGTTGAATTGCTGCGCATGGGCCGTTATCCATGGAATATTAAACGCAGAATTCTGAGCGACATCGGCCATTTATCCAATGAAATGGCGGGTGCGATCTTAAGTGAGCTGCTCAACGGGTATACGAAGCGGACGTACCTTGCTCATTTAAGCCGGGATCATAATATGATGGAGCTTGCCAAGATGACAGTGCGGGGAGCGATGGAAGACCGCGGCTGTTTTTACAAGGATAATGAATTCAGACTGTGTGAAACGTATTACGACAGGCCTACGCCATGGGATAAGGTAAGTGAGCCATAAAGCTGTCCAGTTCGGCGGCTTTCTGCTCCACTTCCTCACGGGTAAGAACCCCTTTATCCACGAGTAATTCAATTAGTGTGCTGAGCGCAAGGGTGTTGCGGTAATGATCTTCCTTTAAGTCTGCCAGCTTGGCAACCATCCCCACTTCCTCCATGCTTGTACGATGTCGTTCCATGCGTTTTCCTCCTTTGATTTCAATAAAAAATGAACTTGTCCGCACAAAACGGCTCTGTTTTTTAAAGTGGCTTATGATACAATACAATTACCAAATACAAAGATTTGGAAGGTGCATATACAGCTTGATGAATGCTAGGATAAGCGGCAATGCATGTCTAATAGACTCTTTACCATTGTAGTCAGCTTGGGTGAAAATCATTCCTCTTTTTGCCTCTATCCGGTTCGTCCGCCAGCGTGTATGCTGGAAATGTTGCAATTTTTATTTTGCGGCTAGATAAGGGAGTTTTGTGGCGATCAATTTGTGGTGATCAATAAGTAAACCGGTGCGTGTCAAGAAGGGGAGAGGATCAGCATGGGCTTGTTTGATGACGATTTTTACTCGGCTAAAGTGTCGGGACGCAGCTTGAAGACTCCCGCCCCCGGTTCCCACCACAGCAAGGCCCGATGGTCAGGGAGAAGAAGACGCCTGAGACGGCCGTCGATGCTGCAGACCGCGGTTGTCAGCGGTGTGATCAGTGCCATTGTGGCCGTGCTTCTGTTCAGCTTCATCACAGGTCTGCCGAACACAACGGCATTGACCGGTGCCAACGGTTATACGACATTGTCTTCCTCGGATCCTTATGAGCGTCTAATTCAGGCGGCTGCCAAGGTTCGCCCTGCGGTCGTAAGCATTGTAAATTACCGGGACGGGCAAGAAGCGGCCTTAGCCGATTCAGCGCTCGGCTCAGGGGTGATCTTCCGCATTGCCGGAGGCAAGGCATACATTATGACGAATAATCATGTTGTGGAAGGCTCCGAGGACCTTGAAGTGGTGACGGTCGAAGGGGAGAGCAAGAAAGCGGAATTAATCGGCAGAGACCGTATAACGGATATTGCGGTTCTGGCTGTTGATGATAAAAATATCGATACGGTTGCCGAGATCGGCGACTCCAGCCGCCTGCGTCTGGGAGAAACGGTGATCGCCATCGGTAACCCGCTCGGGCTGGGCGATACACTTACCTCCGGGATTGTCAGTTATACGAACCGGATTATCCCGGTGTCCATTAACCAGGATGGTGTATACGACTGGGAGCAAAGCGTGATCCAGACCGATGCCGCGATTAACGAAGGCAACAGCGGAGGTGCTCTGGTTGATCTGAACGGTCGCGTGATTGGCATCAATACCATGAAAATTGCAGATACCGGCGTGGAAGGATTGGGTTTTGCCATCCCGGCCAATGAGGTCATGACCACGGTCAACGACCTCATAGACGATGGGGAAATTGAGCGCCCGTACCTGGGTGTCTACACGATAGATCTGGAAAATCAGTACGCCCCGATTGACGACGAGCAGCGTAAGGAATTGAAGCTTCCGGACGAGGTCAAAGCAGGTGTAATCGTGCTGGAATCGCATGGGCCTGCGAAGGAAGGCGGACTGAAGCTGAACGATGTCATTACGGCGCTGGACGGAAGGCTGATTCATTCCACACTAGAGCTGCGGCGGTATCTGTATAACGACAAGAAGATCGGCGATAAGATGGAAGTCACCTACTACCGTGAGGGCAAGGTGGAGAAGGTGACGGTGAAGTTGATGGATAAGCCGGACGAGTAAAGGGAAAACAATATACGGGAAGCAAAGAAGACTAGACAAGATCTTCTTTGCTTCCCGTATTTTTTCAGAATGGCTTATTTGGTCCAAATGTTGTTGCATCTGAGCTATATTCTTGAAGGAACTTGTCACGATACCGGTAATAGATATCATCTGGATACATAACTCCGCAGGCATGAAGAGCCCAAGGCTCGGCCTGGGGCAGAATGCCCACTGAATACCCTTTCCTCTTGAATTCGCAGCTTTGGGATATATCATAGAAATGCCAACCGTCAAAGATGTCATCCCGCCACGGGATATCGTATTGAGTCGCCATCAGTAAGCCGTCAATGGCGGCAGCATTTTTAAAGGGGCCCTCAGCCTCGGCGAATTTCAAGTAATTGTACGTGCTGCGATACTCTAGTACTTTGCCGAACAGTTCGCCTGACTCCCACCACACGCCATTAGCCGGAATGGTTCCTGACCCGATGAGCCCGACCAGCCCGAGCTGGGGATGGTTTTGAAACACTCTTAACAGTTCATAGAGGAAGTTGCGATTCATGATATACGTATCCTGATGCAAATACACCTTGTATTTCGCTTTAGAATTGCGAGCGGCTTGATTATAACCGGATGTGATGCTAGTCGCTCCTCTGATGGCGACGACTTCGAGCTGAACTCCCGGCGGCAGAAACAGGCTTTGAATGTGCTCCAGGCATAATTTGTACATATGTTCATCATTCACGCAGGTTACAAAGCAAAAGTTAGTTTCCTCATCTGTCATGGTCTTCCCTCTCATTTCTTGTGATCTCCCAAATGTATGAAGCAATCTGTAATTGTGAATACCCTGCCTTCTGAAAGGCTCAATGTTTTTTTGTTTTGTGTAGTATATGCAGGCTAATGTCCAGGTGTATCAGGAAATAAAAAAATGGACTGCCCTTTTCCAATTCAACCTAAATTATGGGGAATTTCGATAAAATGCGGCTATTGACGTGTAAATGAGAACTAGTATACCTTTGGATGGGGTGGAAAAATAGCGAAGGAGGGGATTGCCAAAATGACGGAAATTGATTTAAGAAACTATCGCGATCTGGACGGGCTCGTCAAGCTGTTGCGAATGGCCTATTCACTGGGTAACTGGCGTGAGATGATCGATATTGCAGATCATCTGTATGTGACGGTTCTTTCTATTTATAATCAGCATTGTTTTAAACAGGAAGGACAGGCCATTTGGTCCATACATACGGAACGACCGTTGGTGTATTACTATGGTTTTAGCTTGCTCATTAAAGGAATTGCGCTCAGAAAGCTAAAAAAATATGCGGAAGAACGACACTGTATCCGTCAATATGCCGACCTCGGATGGTTTAAGGATCTGGATGAGGCTGGCATGGAAGAGGTCCGCCGTCTGAATTTTCTCGCCAGGGCTAACGCTTTCGGTCTTGATTTGCTGGAAGGCCAGTTGAAGGTGCTCCCCGATTATGTTCAATTCCTTAAAGACAATCCTCAGGAAATCGCAGCCGGACTGGTCAATATTTTGGAGGCGGCGATTCTTCATAATTTTGATCTGAATGATGAAATCAACACATTGATCGAAAATTTTAATCCCGACACCACAGAAACAGACCCTCTCATTTTCACCCGTTATACAAGAGTAAGGTACCTTCTCATGATTTATCGCTTCAGAAATAAAGATTATAGGCGGGGCTTGGCCGATACGCTCCATGCATTGAACAGGTATATCCATTTGAACGATATGAACGGCTTTAAACGGTGTGTAGCAATGTTCGAGATGTTCCGCAGCTACGCTTTGCCTGATCAGGTTAAGGAATATCACAGCCTGCTGGCATGCATTATACAGTCCGAATTAGAAGAAGAGGGTATGAATTTTGACGGGGAACGTATTTTGGCCTCCCGGGAAGGTGTTGTGTAAAAAAAGCTACGCTCGGCAAGAGTCGGCACATATCTTCTGGCTGTATCTCTTCATAGGAGGGCCATCTCCCTTTTCCTCTGTTAAGGACCAATACATAGACCAGTATAGAGAATCGCTCCTGCAGAGCTTGGAGAAGATGTTTTTGGTGTATAAAAGGGCAAAGGGCCTTTTCTTTCCGTGTAAGGTGTGGTAGAACAGAGAAGTGGCTAGAATGATAGATACCAAGGCAAGAGCTCTACACACCAAGCCGCTCGCTTCAGAGGTATAACGGAAAGGGATGCTATTTGAATGTACGTTGTATGTAAAGAACATGTGGAACTGGCGATCGACCTGTTTGTCGATGAATTTGAGGATGCGCCGGATGTGGTGGACCTGAAGGAGACGGAATTCTCCGATTGGGACCCGCCGGTCAAGTGCTCGCAGTGTGACCAGCATGCCGAGTTTCTGATTGTATAACCGGACACGATTGAGCAAATGGAACCATTGAAATGAAACGAGAAGGAGAGCGTGACCGGCGGGAGTGGATCGGGCACGCTCTTTTTGGCATCCAGGGTGATTGGCAGAATCACCTGTGGAGGCTAGTCTGAGATAAGAAACGAAGGGGGCAGCAGCCGTGTTCATACAAATTATCGGAGTCGGCAAGTTGAAGGAAAAATATCTGGTACAGGGTATTGCGGAGTATGCTAAGCGGTTAGGCCCTTATGTGAAATTCGAAACGCTTGAGGTGCCGGACGAGAAAGCGCCGGAGAACATGAGCGAGGCGGAGGTCCGGCAGGTGAAGGAGCGCGAGGGCGAGCGACTGCTCGCGCTGATCAAGAACGAAGCGCACGTCATCGCGCTCGCCATCGACGGCAAGCTGTGGAGCTCAGAGGAGCTGGCCGCCGAGCTGGACAAGCTCGCCACCTATGGCACAAGCCACGTCGTGTTCGTGATCGGCGGCAGCAACGGCCTCTCGGACGCCGTTCTGCGCCGCGCTCAGCAGAGGCTGAGCTTCGGGCGCATGACACTGCCGCATCAACTGATGCGGCTAGTATTGGTGGAGCAGATTTATAGGGCGGTGAAGATCAATCGGGGGGAACCGTATCATAAGTGACGGCGAAATTTTTCGTGCGGGAACGAGAGTAGAAAATTTAAAAAACTATAAATGAGAACAAATGTTTGGTATAATATAAATGTTACTTCAGTTGCTTAATTTTATTGGAAGATTAATCAAATGTATATGAAGGTTCTTTCCTCTATTATAAAAAAATAAGATATAATAAAAACAAATATCTTACTGTTAGGAGTAATAGGAATGGACTTTTATATACAGGACCCAATGTTTGAGGATGGATATTCCCTACATGAAGCATTACTTAAGGCATCTGAGGGCGCTACTCAAGGTGGAGGGGCATATGCTTTCGTTACTGCAGGCGGTGCAAAGTTACTTTTCGAGGATGATTCTTTTACTAAAATGATAATTAACGGAAACTTCAGACTAATAGTAGGGATTGACGAAATAACCAGTGAAAAAGCACTTGAAAAAATAAACGAGTTGAGAAACAAATTCAGTGGACTGGAAGCTTCCGCATTCCATCATGATACAAAAGGATCACTGTTTCATCCAAAATTCAGTTGGTTTAAAAATAATACTGGCGGTGTCTTAGTCTTAGGGTCTGGTAATTTAACAGAAAAAGGATTAAGACGAAATAGAGAAGCTTTTAGTATAGTTGAAGTTGACAGTACAAAAATTCAAGAAATCGAAGAGTACTGGAATAGTTGGTTAGATCTAAACACACGATTCTTGAAGCAGATAGATGATGAGGAAGTTATTAAAAAGGCCAAGGAGAACGCAAAAGTCTTCTCGAGATTAAAAAATAGAGCTGTTTTAGACGAACATGACGAATCAATTGCTGATCCAAGTTTTGAAGTTGAACAAGAGGGTGAATTTCAAGAAGAACATGCTCCTTTGATTTCTGAATTTATTGAAGAGGAAGATTTAGGAGCGTGGATTTTCGATGAAAGCGATCCTGCATTGGTTGCAGAGATACCAAATAATAACGTTAGGTGGAAACAGGCCAACTTTAGTAAGTACGCTTTTGAGAACTTTTTTGGTGCTCCTGCAGGTGTTAATGGATATTATCGTATGCTACTCAGGAATGTTTCTGCAACGGGAACCCTTGGTGAAACTGAGATAAGAAATAGTGTTTCAGTGGCCAGTCATAATTGGCGAATAGAGCTTGGTGCTGCAGCAGGTTTAGCATACCCAACTCTTAATCGACCTATTGGGGTATTTGTACGTGTGTCAACTCGAGATTTTCTTTACGTGCTCGCAATGCCTACCGACCCTTTCTATAACGAAGTTAGACAATATCTAGATTTGGAGATTCCTGCAACTACTAATAACCAAATGAAGAGACATATTACATCAGTAGATGAGATCAGAATAAGATGCCCTCATTTACCAATTTGGAATATAACAGTATAAGTTGGGTGTGATTTAATGAAAAATAGACAGCTTGAATATGCCTCAGACATTAAAGTGGTTCAAAATGATAGTTTTAAATATGGCCAATTAAGCATGTTTCCAGAAATATCAGCAGCAACTCAAGTGTCTCAATTTAGACCTATTCATTATCTGGGTAGTAAGTTAAGAATTCTAGATTTTATTCAAAGTACAATTGACCAAGTAGAGCCATCAGGTGGTGGAGTCTGTGATTTATTTGCCGGGTCGGGGACTGTCTCAAGGCACTTGTCTAAGTTTAGACCAGTAACATCAGTGGACATACAAGAGTATTCTAGGGTTATTTGTTCAGCTTTACTGAAGCCTATAAGTGGGGACTTTAATGTAAATGAGTTTTTGGAAGGATGTCAAAGATCATCACATTATGCTAAGTTATATTCATGTATTGAACCGATGATTGAATACGAGGCATGTTGTATTGACCAAGCTTTACATGGAGACCCGAATCCTCTATGTGAACTTTTAGAAAAGGGATCTATTTTATCCTATGAGCAGGGCATAAATCTCGATTGTTCTTCTAAACTAATTCATGCGTTGAAGTGTACGGTTTCTCGCCTAGAGGCTTCAATGTTTACTGCGGGAGCAGAGGCATTAGTTGTCCGTTATTTCGGAGGGGTCTATTTCTCCTATCTTCAATCCGTACAAATAGACTCCATCCTAGAAGGGGTTCAAGAATTACCGGAAGAGGCGCGGGATATATTCCTCGCATCAGTTTTAAGTACAGCAAGTGATATTGTCAATACTGTAGGAAAGCAATTTGCTCAACCAATCAAACCGAGAAGTGCTGATGGTACTCCGAAGAAAAATATAGGTAGCAGAGTTCAAAAGGATAGGGAAAAAAATGTATTTCATATATATAAAGAATGGGTAGAGCTTTATTTAGCTCAAGAAAAGTCAGTGTTTGACCATTATATATATAAGATGGATTACTCGGATGCATTAGATATTCTTTCTAATAGAAACGCTCATAACGTAAAAGTTGTCTATGCTGATCCTCCTTATACTAGATATCATTATAGTAGGTATTACCACGTCCTTGAAACAATTTGCCTTCGAGATAATCCTAAGATTTCGAGAACAAACCTAAATGGAGGAACAAACTTAAGTAGGGGGATGTACAGAGAGGATAGGCACCAGTCGCCATTTTCAATAAAATCCCAGGCAACAACAGCTTTTGAAAATTTGTTTAGGAAAGTACGTGAGTTAGATGTTCCGCTTGTTCTATCTTATTCTCCATATGATGAAACAAAGAAGTCTACCCCTAGGGTGCATACAATAAATGGGCTTGAAGATATGGCCAGGAGGTATTTTTCAAGGGTTGAAACAATCTCCGCGGGTCAATTTTCGCATAGTAAGTTAAACAACTCTAACAACAATTTTGATATTTCCTACGAAGCAGAATTATTAATAATCTGTCAATTATAAATATCATTCATAATAGAAAGTAGATGATTAAAATACATGATTATAGTCAATTAGAATATATAAAAGAAAAGTCCCACGGCGAAGAAGAAACGGGTAATATGATTATTGAAGGCGACAATTGTAGTGTCCTTGATATTATTAAAGACCGATTTAGCAATCAAGTGAAGTGTATATATATTGATCCGCCGTATAATAACGGTGAGAAGTACACTCATTATAATGATGATATGAAACATGAAACGTGGCTTGAAGAGATTACTAAGACACTTGAAAAGTTAAAGAGTTTCCTTTCTGACGAAGGTAGCATATGGATATCTATTGATGATAGTGAAGTGCACTATTTAAAAGTGGCTGCCGATAAAGTGTTCGGAAGAAAAAATTTTATTACAACCATTATATGGCAACAACGAATTACTAGGGAAAATCGCAAAGTATTTTCAAACAATCATGAGTATATTCTGGTTTACGCCAAGAATCCTATCAAATTTAAACATTCAAGGAATTTACTCCCTCCAAATTTGGAGATGTTATCGAGATACAAAAATCAAGATAATGATCCAAGAGGATCATGGCAATCAGTATCTGCTCATGTACAAGCAGGACATGCTGTTAAGAGTCAATTTTATGAAATAGTTGCACCAAACGGAAAAAAACATTCACCACCAAATGGAAGATGTTGGGTATACAACAAAGAACGAATGGAGCAAGAAATATTGTCTAATAATATTTGGTTTGGGAAAGATGGAAATGGCGTCCCAAGAATCAAAAAATTTTTATCAAGTAGCATTGGGATAACCCCCGAAACATTGTGGTTGGGTAGTGAGGTTGGGACGAATGAAATGGCCAAAAAACATCTATTACGTCTATTCCCTGGATGTCCTGTGTTTGATACACCTAAACCAGAGAGTTTGATAAGAAGGATCCTCGAAATTGCTACTAACGAGAATGATTTAGTGCTAGATGCGTATTTGGGATCAGGAACTACAGCCACAGTAGCACATAAAATGAAGAGAAAATATATTGGAATAGAAGTCGGTAAACATATTCAAGAACTAGTTGTTCCGAGACTGAGGAATGTCATTGAGGGAGAAGATGGAGGCATTTCGAAAGAAATAAGTTGGCAGGGTGGCGGCGGCTATAGCTACTTTATTAACAGTCGAAATGCTAGTGTATTGAATATCGAACTTATAAAGGAATATAAACTTAAATACTCTATATAACACGAGGATTAAAGGAGAAAAATTCGTGAATTCAATCTGCTCAAGTATTCTCCAATAATCTAAAGAACTGAAGTAAGCAATACTGCAAGACCCTTATTCCGAGTTAGGAATAGGGTATTCTGCGTTTCATCCTAAAACCGAAATTGGGGGCTTACTATGAATAAGAAAACGCAGCAGAGGATTTTAAAATTTGACAGACTGTAATATGAAGTGCGACACCTACTGGAAATAAACAAACAAAGGGCCCATGGCCGGATTCGTGTAGAATGAAAATTCCTACACCCACAGTTACACAAGGAGAATCCGCCATGAGCCACACACATCTTAGCATAATCGAGCGACACAAGCTAGAAATCCTCCACCAATAGAGAAAAAAGTGCCAGATCCATTGTCAAGGAATGGGGCAGACTCACGCCACCATTAGCCGGGAACTCCGTCGAAACGCAGCGCGGGAGCCTTACCATGCGGAGGCATCTCAGGAGAGCTACGTCCAGCGTGTCGATTATAAAGTCGATTGGAGGTGAAAAGGCTGCGCTAAGAAAAATAATTTGGCATTTTTGACATTGTTTATTACCGTCCTGCTGTTTGGTACGCTGAATGGAGGAGGCTTATTCGAGGAAATCGTAGTTCCTCTTGTTTGGAGTGCGTCACCACCTACATCTTTTGCTTTAATTCAAGAACCAAACGGCCTCTCCATCGGCCCTGGTTAGGTTGAAGGCAGGGCTGGTTGTGCCAGCCCCTCTTTCATTTCTAATACTTCTCGCACTTTTCTCGTTCGATCGAGTGCGCAGACATAAACTATGACAGATGCTGGGTGTCATGCTTCTTCGTAATTAAATTCCCGTTCTTTAAACACTTTCATGACCACAAACATGGCATCCAGCGTTTTGGGAAAGCCCGCATAAGATACACAGTGCATGACGGCTTCCACAATCTCATTGGGTGTAAGTCCGGCATTCAAGGCTGCTTCAATATGGAAATCGAGTTGAGCTGCTGCTCCTGAGGCAATCATAGCCGCCATGGTAAGCAGGCTCCTTTGCTTTAAATCCAGACCTGGACGGGAATACAGCGAGCCATAAGGGAACTCGACAATCAGCTTGGCCATATCAGGACAGAATTTTTCCATTTGTTTAACCGTTGCGTTCAGTGTTTCTTCGCTTACCATCTGTTGTAAAACTTCGATTCCTTTCTCATAGCGATTCGTTTCCATATACGTCCTCCGTGGGTTTTAATCTAAACTAAGCAACCTAGTGAGAATTGGTGGAATTTCTTGCGGATCCACCATTACCTCGATGACCGTAGCCGTGCTGGACTGCAATGCTGACTGAACCGCGGTCTTGATGTCTATTTCATTTTCACAGCGAAATGCCATTGCGCCCATGGATTGGGCAAATAAGCTGACATCCAGCGGTCGCTCATAGACAGCGCCAACGGAGCGTCCTGTGTTATAGGACATTCCCTTTTCTACCATATCTAAACGACCGTTATTCAGCACAAAGAAAATAACCGGAATCCCATGGTTAACTGCTGTCGATATCTCGGTGCCGTGCATCATCATGCAGCCGTCGCCGGTCACACAGACGACAGGGCGATCGGGCATAGCTATTTTCGCTCCAATCGAATAGCCGATCGCTGCTCCCATGGCTATGAACACTTCATCGAAAAAGAATGTCCCGGGCTCGATGATTTCGAAATTTTGGACGGCATGAAAGGAGTGACTTCCTGCATCCCCGAAGAGAACCGCCTCTTGGGGAAGCACGGCCCGCAGGCTCCTGAACGCCGTTCCCGCTGACAGCACGGACTCCATTTGGGAGGTCGCTGCCGCCGCCGCTTGTGCCCGGGTTGCTGGCACTTCGTGCTCTTTGGTGGATGCCCCGCTTTGCACAATGAGTTGAGTCAGGTTGTAGTGAATATCACCAAGGATACATTGCGTCGGTGCCTGAATGGTTTTACCTGCGAACTTAAGGTCATATTCAAATTGCAAAACCTTTTCCGGCTCCATATCGGCTGTAAATCCGGACAAAGACATGTCGCACAATTTGCTGCCAACGACGATCATCAGGTCAATGCCGGATCTCATATAATCTGTTGCATACTTGGAACCGCCGAGGCCAAATCCGCCCAAGTATAAGGGATGACTGGTGGGAAATGCCCCTTTTCCACCAGGTGTGGTCACTACAGGAATCCCCCAATGTTCGGCAATGATCCGCAATGGGTCATATGCATCCGACATGACGGCACCTTTGCCCAGGAAGAGAACAGGTTTCTTAGCCTCGCCCAGCAACGATATCGCCTTATCAATATCGGGGGATACAACAGGTGAAATGTGGTCCGGCAAAGGCAGGTAGAAGGTCTCCACTTCCTCCATCAGCACATCAAACGGGATACAAAGATGAACAGGCCCCTTTTCACCCGTGTAGGCTTTTTCCAGGGCATGTTTAAGGTATAAGTAAAGAAGATCCCCCCGCTCGATGCGAGCACTGAACAAGGTTACGGGTTCGAACATCTTAACCAAATCTGCCCCAAACTGACTTGAATCTTGACTTAAAGCGCGCCCCGTCTCTTGCATCGATGGCTGTCCGGTGATGAACAACACAGGTAGCTGGAACTCTTTGGCCTGCCCCGCGGCTGTAATCAGATTCGTTCCTCCCGGTCCGGAAGTACCCATCGCGATCCCTATCGTTTTTTTCGCCAGTGCATAACCTGACGCTTCAAACCCGCTGCCAGCTTCGTGACGCCCCAGCACATATTGAATGTCATAGTTTTCAAGTTCAAGCATCAGCGGAGAAATGGACTTTCCGGGGATGCCGAATACATGAGAAATCCCCCAATTTTTAAAATGTTCGACTAGTAGGGTATACACTTTCTTTTTCATCGTATCACCTTTGCGAATTGATTTTCGTTGCTACTGTTTTCATCAACAACTGCTCGATGTGTTCCGCAGGTAAAGGTGGGTGATAATAAAAACCTTGTACTTTATGACAGTTCTGGCTACGCAGGAAATCCAATTGATCCTTGGTTTCTACACCTTCTGCGATAACATCGATTCCAAGCTTATGGGCCATTGCTATGATCGTAGCTACAATGTCCGCGTCATGCGAATCTGTCATAATATTCCTGACAAAGGATTGATCAATCTTCAGCCGGTCAATCGAAAACAATTTTAAGTAGTAAAGATTGCTATAGCCTGTTCCAAAGTCGTCAATGCAAATTTGCATACCTAGTTCCTTAAGTTTTCCGAGTACCTCGATCGCAACATCAACATTCATCGTCATCGACTCTGTAATTTCGAGTTCCAGGTATTGGGGATCTATGTGGGTTTCGAGTAAAATCTCTTTGATGGTCTCTACCAAATCATATTTTGAAAATTGGCGAGAAGAGAGATTGACCGATATGCCCATAGGAGGAAACCCCTTTTCTTTCCATATTTGATTTTGGATGCAGGCGCTTTTCAACACCCATTCCCCAAGGGGGACAATGAGTCCTGTTTCTTCGGCAATCGGGATGAACTTAGCTGGAGGGATCAAGCCGAGAGTCGGGTGATTCCAGCGAACGAGCGCCTCGGTACCGATGATGTCCCCTGTCTGAATATCGATTTGGGGCTGGTAGTATAACACGAATTCATCCAGTTGCAACGCTTTACGGATCGAATGCTCCAATGTAAGCCGTTCGATACCGCTGCTGTTCGGGATAGGCTTGAAAATGTTATAATTGTTCTTTCCGTCGTCTTTCATCCGGTAAAGAGCAATGTCGGCGTTCTTCATCAGCATCTCGACATTCGTGCCATCTTGCGGATAGAAGACAATACCGATACTGGCTGTTATATAGAACTCATAGCCGTCCACCGCAAATGGTTTCTCAAATGCTTTAATAATCTCTTCCGCAACCTGAATGGCTTCCGTATGATCTGTAATCTCTTGCAAGAGGATCGTGAATTCGTCCCCACCCATTCTGGAAACCAGTTGATTCGGAGCATGGCAGCAAGCTTTCAGACGCTCGGCAACCAGCTTCAACAGCACGTCACCGTTGTTATGACCCAGCGTGTCATTAATCTTCTTGAAGCTGTCCAGATCGAGAAACATGACAGCAAAGATACTGTTCTCTTCCAACCCATGTTCCAACAATTCATCAATATGCCTGGTGAAAAATCTTCGATTCGGCAAACCGGTTAAATCGTCATGATAGGCTAAATAATTGATTTGCTTTTGCGTATGATAACGCTCTGTGATATCCCGAAACTGTGCAAAGGCGCCCATAACCTGCATATTCTCATCACGAATAGGGAAGGCGTCGAACAGGCAGACCAGCTCGTTTTGTCCCGTCTGAGGCTGCAGCATGAATTCCATATCCTCGTAATTTTTTCCCGTTTGAAGGACCTCTTTAATGAAGTCATTTGTTTGGGCATCCGGAATAGGTTTATTCATGACATCCTGCTTTTTTGCACCAGTTAAAATTTCAGCAAACTTGTTAAACTCGGTAATGCTCCCGTCCCGGTCAGTAATAATAATGCCGTTTCTTGTTGTTTCGATGACCACCTGATTCAATATGTGCAATCGTCTATTTTGCTTTTTCAGCAGGAGTTCTCTTTCGATCGAATCTACGACCGTGCATAGCATCGCCAGTAAAAACGGATTATGCTGATCGATCGCCGTCATGATCGTAATGGTTCCAAGCAAATTGGCGATATCCGTATATTGGAAGGGCACGGAATAACAGGCGGTGGACCACAAAAAATCATAATAATGCTCGTCCCCGACAAGTTGGATAGGCTGACGATGATCCAAAACCAAATTAATGCTGTTGGTTCCCGCTTCTTGCTCGTTGAACACGAGGCCAACCTTAATGCCCGATTGCTGAACCACACTCTTGATCGCTTCATCCCCAGCCATTTCCAGAATACAGCCATTCTCATCGGAAATCAGAATCAGCAATGGAATCCCTTTCATGAGCTCCAACATTTTATGAACAAAAAAATTAATAACGGACAATATTTCTTCGTATTCGGCCCGTTTTAGATTCAAATCATCTTCTGATAAAAAGGTAGAAAAGGAGGGAACCCCTCGTGGATCAATCCCTAGCTTTTCACATCTCTCTTTAGAATCCGAGATCAAGGATACTTCCGTCAAAGCAATCCCCATCCCCCTTCGCTCCATGAAAATGCAGTAAAATATACTTAAATCATGAGCAACCCCGTTATAAAGCGGTTCTTTTTTCATTATGACGACGCTTAAAGTTTTTTGTCAAATGATTTCTGTTAGTTCCCTGCCCATGTCCAATGCTTTCCCTTCATCCCGTATGTCATCGAAGTATCCTCTTCTAGGTCGGGATTGGCGCTGACATAGTCCAGGATCTGCAGGATCGTTTCCAGCTTACCCGGCTCTTTGGCGGCGTCCGCGCGCCGATCGCGGTGAAGCTCATCAGCATATCATAGGCTTTGGAGCCCCGTTTGCCGCCCGAATGGCCATCATAAGTCCACGTCAAATAATCGCCGTCTTGAATCCAGTGATAGTAGTTGCCCATCGAGGTCATGCCGATTCTTTCATTAATAAAAGCATGGGAGAGGTGCTTGTAGCCTCCCTTGTTCTCCCCGGTAACAAACTCCGGGTCGATGATGCCATCCTGATACCATTTGCGAAGATGTTGCAGAGCTTCTTTCATTTCTGGCTGCAAGGCGGCGGCTCTGTTGTGGAGAGCGTATATGGCAAAATGACCATTAACGGAAGCTTTACGCAATCTGCGAACGGTACCCTTGAGCTTAATCTTACCGGCGCGGGTGACGTGCTCGAAATCAAAGGTGCGGTTCAAGCGGACGGGAAGCTGCGCGTAAAATTTACGGATAATTATGTGCCTGGCACTGGCAACATCACTCTTATAACCCATGGGGCTAAACAGCGGAGCGGAGAATTCGCCAATGTTGAGATCGATGGATTTCCGGGCAAGTATAGAGCCAATGTTATTTATCAGGATGATCGGATCGTGTTGTACATTTCCCGTAAGTCGAGTAATGACGATTCGAATTCGGGCGGTTCAGACTCAGGCAACTCGAATTCGGCGGCCGGATTGGTGCAAGGGGTACCCGCTACTTCATTTGCGCCAAACCGTAAAACCACTCGTGCCCAGGCAGTGACGCTAATCGTTCGCGCTTTGGAGAGCGATAGTACGATCAAAGAGATCATTGAAGGATTGTAACATCATAGAGACCGAGTAGTCATAGTGTGGGGCTTTGCTTCACGGGATTCACCGCTGACCCTTTTGCGATCGATGCAGAAGGGTCTTGGTTTGTTGCAAAGAGCTTAAACGTGCTCATGTGAACGAAGAAAACAACACGTAGTGTGGTATACACTCGTGTTGTTTTCCGTGTTTTCATATCCAAACTTCTATTTCATATATGATGTTGTCAGATTGAGTTTGCGTGCAGCAAAATTCTGCCGCGTCCATGTCTTGCTTCGCTTTTCTCCAGTGCTTTGTCGGCTTCGCTTAGCGGGAAAGTAGAATCGATCTCTGCTTTAATCGTACCCTCGGCCATTAATTCTGTTATGGTCTGCAGGTTCTCGTATGTTGGGAACTTGGTGTTGAATTTAGCGGTAACGCCGTGTTTTTGAGCGTTCTCCTGGGATGGGTCCTGAGTCAAAGAAACGAGAATTCCGCCCTTCTTCAGAACGGCCCAGGATCGATTCTCGGTATCGCCTCCAACGGAATCAACGACGAGATCCGCTTCTTTGACGACGTCCTCGAAAGCCGTCGTGGTATAATCGATGACCTGGTCTGCTCCCAAAGACTTGACGAAGTCCAGGTTAGAGGCTGATGCTGTTGCGATCACGGTTGCTCCTTTCCACTTGGCCAGCTGAACGGCAAATTGTCCAACACCGCCTGCTGCCGCATGAATAAGAACGGTTTGGCCAGGCTGCAGCTCGCCTTCGGTGAACAACGCTTTCCAGGCTGCTTCGGCTCCTGCCTTAATCGTTGCCGCATCTTCAAAGGTGAGATGATCGGGCATTTTAACTAATTCCTGGGCTTGCGCAATGCCATATTCAGCATAGGCTCCTCTGATACTGCCAAAAACACGATCCCCCGGTTTGAACTCCGTTACACCTTGCCCCACCTCTTCAACAACTCCGGAAGCGTAAAATCCAGGGATGTAGGGGAATGTTACAGGGAAAACCTCTTGAAGCCAGCCGTTACGAATTTTAAAGTCAAGCGGAATAACCGTAGTATACACAATGCGAACGAGCACTTCATCCGTTTGCGGCTGAGGGCGTTCAACCTGTTCTACCTTCAAAACATTTGGATCGCCATATTCATTGACCAGAATGGCTTGCATTGACTTGTTAGACATGCTTATCTCTCCTTTGTCACTCATCATTTTTTTGATTTACAGTTAAGCTTCTAATGAAGCGGCAATTTTTTGTGCCAGGGCAACAAACTGCATTTTTTCTTCATCATTGAGAACTTGCGTTGTAATCTCTTCCAGCTTACTCCAAGCCTCAATCACCTTGGGTTCAAATTCACGACCTGCCTGGGTGAGCGATACGATGGTTACGCGTTTATCTTCCTGAGAGCGGCTGCAGGTGACCAGCCCTGCCTCTTCCAAACGGCGAACGGATTTGGCAATTGTCGAATGATCAAGGCGCAGTGACCGTGAAAGACTATTCTGTGATTGGCTGTCTTGGTGCCACAGCTGCATCAGTACGAGCTCCTGCCCTGGGTATAGGCCCGCTTCTCGAAGCAGCTGTCCTGCAATCTTATGATGTGAACGAGCCATGCTGAATATAGAGAAGCTTACAGGAAATTGTGTTACCGCACTGATTTCATTATCCATGGCTTCGTTATTATTGTTTTTCTTCAATACAGCTAGCCTTCCTTTCATTTACGTGGTCGTCAACATATGTGACTGAACCTAGGATATCACTTATTTATGTTGCCGTCAACATAAATGAAAAATTAGATGAATTCCCTGGTTGGAATAGAAAAAAGCTGCCACATAGACAGCCCGGTGATGATGTCCCCATGGAGGGACAGTGTGAGTGGGTTGAATGTGACAGCTTTTGTGCGTGTTATATGTTTTTTTCTACTGCATAGAAGAACATTACACTGAATTTGAGAATGATGGCGTTCGTCTAGCCATTTTCGCGGCACCATTAATGGCAGATAACACAAACGGTCACCATTCTTTTGTAGAAGAGCGTAAGGGGCAAGGCTTTTGAGCTTAACTTCGAATGTGCTTCTCCTGAGGATGTCTACGTTATGTATGATGAGTTTGTTTCAAAAGGGGCTACAGGGATAACAGCGCCGAAGGTGACGTCCTGGGGGCACACCACGGGCTTCTTTGCAGATCCAGAAGGCAGCATTCATTCCCTCTTTGCAGTTAACCCCGTTACGGCGGAGAATGCCTAAGAAATACATCCCAAGAAATTGTCAGAGCTAAAAAGCACGGTCCGCAACTCTATTCCCATTATGAAAAAAATCAGCAAAATGGACTCGAATAAAATTGAAGGATGAGATGAAAAATGATTAACAAGGCAGTCTCTATGAGAAAAAGGAGGGAAATTTCATGAAATTTAAATCGACGCTTCAACTCAGCAAGAAAACAGCGACCGGCATTGAAGTCCCGGACGAAATCGTGGAGGGACTCGGAGGAGGCAAGAAGCCGCCTGTTAAAGTAACGATCGGCTCTTATACCTATCGCAGCACGATTGCGTCGATGGGCGGTAAATTCATGCTTCCTGTCAGCAAGGAGAATCGCGAAGGGGCAGGCATTCAGGCCGGGGATGAAATCGAGGTCGAGCTTGAACTGGACACCGCGCCGCGTGAGTTAATCGTGCCGGATGATTTTACGGAGGCGCTTCATCGTCATGGGGAGGCCCAGCAGTTTTTTGAAGGCTTGTCTTACAGCAACAAGCGCCGGTTTGTATTGAATATCGAGGGTGCGAAGAGTGCTGAAACCAGGCAGCGGCGTATTGAGAAGTCCGTCGAATTGCTGCGCGAAGGCAAACTTCAATAATGATGTTAGACAGGAGGGCGTCCAATGGGGCGCCTTTGCTTTTCGCTTCAGTCGAACCCTACCATCAGTAACTGTGAAACCTGTTGATTAAAATCTGTTATAATATCGAAACTAAGATGAGGAGTGAATTTACTCTAACGTAAGGATGATTTGCATATGAAAATTTTATTAGTCGAAGATGATAAGACGATCGCGTCGGGACTGGAATATTCGCTGCAGCAAGATGGTTATCCAACTGTTCTCTGCCATGATGTCGCTTCAGCCAAAAAGGTGCTCGCCGAAGACATTGATCAGTTCACTTTATGCTTGTTCGATTTACAGCTTCCGGACGGAAACGGCTATGAATTGTGCAAGATGGTGAAGGAGCGACGAGACATGCCGGTCATCTTCTTAACGGTGATCGACGATGAGGTCAATGTCGTGATGGGACTCGACATGGGAGCCGATGATTACATTACCAAACCTTTTCGAGTACGTGAGCTTCTCTCCCGGATCAAGTCCGTCTTGCGGAGATACCAGAAGCCGTCCCACGCCGGAGCGATCATCGACATCGACAATATTCGAATCCATACGCTGGAAGGCAAAGTGTATAAAAACGGTGCCGAAATTCAGCTAACTGCTTTGGAATATCGCTTATTGCTGATCTTCGGCAACCACGTTGGACAGGTCCTCACAAGGAATCAGCTTTTAGAGCAAATCTGGGACGTGGCGGGCGACTTCGTGAATGACAATACGTTAACGGTCTATATCAAAAGGCTGAGGGAAAAGCTGGAGGATGATCCAGAGCAGCCGACTTTGATCAAAACGATACGCGGTTTAGGCTATAAGGTCGGTGATTAGATGCTGCGCAATAGGGAAATTCAAATGTTATTACTCGTCATGGGCTCGATCAGCTTAACGGCGATCATCGTCGCTGCTTTCATTTCGTCCGTCGCCGCGGCATTCGCTTTTATTGTATCCATGCTGCTTATTGGCACGAGTTTGTTATTCACGAGATGGAGGTACCGCGAATTAGCGAAGCTCTCCGTCTATTTGCGGGAAATAAGCAACGGCAATGATTCCCTTGACGTTCGCGATAACCAAGAAGGCGAGCTAAGCATTTTAAAGAATGATATTTACAAAGTAACGCTCATGCTATCGGAGCACCGGTCGCTATTGCAGCGGGACAAAATTCAACTGACGGATGCCATATCCGATATCTCACATCAGCTCAAAACGCCACTCACCTCCATGACGGTGATGGCTGACTTGTTAAGCGCCCCTGACCTGCCTCCGGCCAAAAGAACGGAGTTCACCCATCATATTCGCATCCAGCTTGAACGTATCGATTGGCTTGTTTCTTCCTTACTAAGGCTATCGAAAATGGATGCGAAGACCATCCAATTCAAAAAAGATCGCATAGCCATGAAAAACCTTATCCAAAAGGCATTAGAGCCGGTTATGATTCCGATGGATATTAAGGGACAGACGATTTCCATCGCGGGCGATGACCATGTCTCTTTTGTCGGAGATTTCAATTGGACTGCTGAAGCGGTCATCAATATTTTGAAAAATGGCGTGGAGCATACGCCTGAAGGCGGAGTGATCCTCATCACATTTTCCGAAAACGCACTATTTACGGAAATTGTCATTGCTGACAACGGAAAAGGCATTCCGAAAGAAGATTTGCCTTATATTTTCAAACGTTTTTACAAAGGAAAGAACGCCAGCGAAGGGAGCATCGGTATAGGACTTGCGATGGCTCACAGCATCATTGCCAGCCAGAACGGCGTGATCGATGTGACGAGCGACGGCGAGAAGGGTACGCAGTTTCGGATTAAATTTTATAAGCACGTGATTTAACGGCACGCCGTAAGTGACTGAATTGTCACCTCCATCGTCACTGGAAAGTCATTTTAGACAGTTAAAATGATATTCATCAGGTGAACGATGGAGGTAAGACCATGCATTTGAAGCAACAACGCAAGATTATTTTTGCTATCACGATTTTCTACACCCTGTTTATTCTTTATTTTTTGTTTTTCGCTTTCGGCAGAGCAGGCAAGGTAGATCAAATCACCGAGTACACCTTTATTTTTTTACCGGACAGTTTTTTTAGACTGCCAGGCCTATCCGATCTTCTACATCCTACGCTGATGGATTTTGTGGGTTTTGGGAACATCGCAGCCTTCATCCCTTTTGGCATATTGATTCCGTTATTATATCGAACCAGCTTTGTTCGCTTTATGATCTCGTTCATCCTGTCCATTCTCGTGTTGGAGACGATTCAGGCACTAACCTTCCTCGGCAGCTTTGACATGAACGACGTCATACAGAACTCATTGGGTGCAGCCATCGGGTTCGGGGCGTACAAACTTGGCTTTCGTACAAAAAACAACTGGAGAAATATTGCGGCTACGGGTATTTCTAGTGTTGTCTTGATGCTCGGAGTGTGTGGGGTCTTCGGGATGCTTGACCAAGTGTTCACCAAAGAAATGGGTCCCTTTGTGGCGATAAATGATTTGAAGGATAGTACTGGGAAGACATTAACGGGGAGCAAACCGTCTAGTCTTAAGATAGGTGGTCAAGACGTGGAACCCCAATATAATGTGTATAACATCGAAGGTAAAAAGAAGGAAACGTACACGTATACGTTGGGCAATAAGGGGGAGCTGTATCTTTTCTTTAATTATGGAATTCCCGATCAAAAAGATTTCCAGGGCAGCATCAAGCTTACCATCGACGGACATGAGTTCCTGTCCGTATCTGCAGAAGATCAAGGCCATGAGCCAGCTGTGAACGAAATTTTCCTCCCACAGGCAGATGAGCTTACGATAACCATTGAGGGGAATGAAACCCTATGGGATGTTGGATTTAGAGAGATGGTATATTTCTGGAATTGAGCATTTAGGAGAGCCCATGCTTCCGAAGTGAGTTTTGTACGAAGTCGATTCAAGAAGTTACGCTCACAAAACTTTTAGGAGATATAGCCATGGAAATTTTGCGAATTGAGCATCTGTCTAAAATATACGGCACAGGCGAATCGGTAGTGAAGGCGCTTGATGATGTTTCCTTTTCGGTCCAAAAAGGCGAATTCGTCGCGATTATCGGCCCGTCCGGATCGGGGAAATCGACGCTCCTTCATCTGCTGGGCGGTGTGGATCGGCCGACTGGCGGGAAGGTTTATGTTCAGGATACGGACATGTATGCCTTGAATGAAACGCAGCTGGCCATCTTCAGGCGCAGGCAAATCGGCCTGATCTACCAGTTTTTCAATCTGATTCCCGTCCTGACGGTGGAAGAGAATATTACGCTGCCGCTCTTGCTGGATCGCCAAAAGATAGATCCAAAGCAGTTGGATAGCCTTGTGAATACGTTGAATTTGCAGCATCGATTAAATCACCTGCCGAATCAGCTATCTGGCGGACAGCAGCAACGGGTCTCGATCGGCCGAGCGCTCATCGGCAATCCTGCGATTATGCTGGCCGACGAACCGACCGGAAATCTGGACAGCAAGAATAGCAGCGAGATCATCGACTTATTAAAAATGCTGAATAAGACCTATCATCAGACACTGATCGTGATCACGCACGACGAACGAATCGCCTTGCAAGCCGACAGGATCATTTCGATTGAAGACGGGAGGATTGCCAAGGACGAGGTGATAAGGCGATGAATATTGTCAATACATTAACCATCCGGCATCTGAAGCAGAACAAGAGACGAACGCTTGTAACCATCATCGGCGTCATCATTTCGGTTGCCATGGTGACCGCTGTCGCTACGCTTGTTTTTTCCTTTTCGGATTTAATGATCAGACAAACCATCGCGGATACAGGGGAGTGGCATGTCCAATATCAAGATGTAACCAAAGCACAGCTTGCGGCGATACAGGGTGATGACGCAACCCAAACCGTTGCGATCACACGGGACCTGGGCTATGCCCTATTAGAAGGGGGACAAAATCCCAATAAGCCGTACTTGTTCATCAAGGAATATGATGCGCGGGGCTTCGCACAATTTCAGATTGAACTAAGCCAGGGTCGCCTTCCGCATACGGACAAGGAAGTCGTGATCTCCGAGCCTGTTGCAACGAACGCCAAAGTGAAGTACGACATCGGCGATCGTCTAACCCTTCGCGTCGGCGAACGATTCGAACAAGGGGGCGATCATCCTCTGGTTCAGACCGAACCGCTGCGCAGGGAAGACGGCACATTGAACGAAACGTTGCAGCATATCCAGATCAGGGATTATACGGTGGTGGGCTTCATCAAACGTCCCGTATGGGAAACGGCTCAGGCCCCGGGTTATACGATCATTAGCTATGTCGACGATCATATCATCGCGGACAACGATCATGTCGATGCATCGGTAGTCTTGCAGCGTGTCAACCCGTTCCTGTTCGCGCATGCGGAGGATTTGGCTAAGAACAACCAAATTGAAACAGTCCAATATAATAACGATTTGCTTCATTATTATGGCTTGTCCAAAAGCGAAGCCTCGTACAGCATGATGTTCTCATTATCGGCGATCCTTATGGCGGTTATTATGATTGGCGCGGTTTCGCTCATTTATAACGCTTTTGCGATATCCGTCTCGGAACGTTCCCGCCATTTAGGGATGCTCGCGAGCGTAGGGGCTACGACAAGGCAGAAGCGAAATTCAGTGCTTTTTGAAGGGTTCGTCATTGGCTTGATCAGCATTCCCATTGGCATTCTATGCGGTCTTGCCGGGATCGGGATCACCTTTTGGTTCATGAACGTGATGATTGAAGAGGCATTATGGACCAGCGAAAAGCTGAGGCTCATCGTCACGCCGTTATCGCTCTTGCTTGCTTGTCTTGTTTCGATGCTGACGATTTTCGTTTCGGCGTATCTTCCGGCGATCAAAGCATCCAAGGTATCTGCTATGGATGCGATTCGCCAAACTACCGATGTAAAGCTTACGGCCAAAGCTGTGAAGACGTCGAAGATCATTCGTAAGTTCTTCGGGATTGAAGCGGAAATCGGGCTGAAAAACTTGAAAAGGAACAAACGGAGATATCATGCCATTGTATTCTCGCTTGTCATCAGCATCGTTTTGTTTTTGACAGTATCGTTTTTTACGGCTGGCATGACACAATCCCTGGAACTGTCGCGGGAAGGCGTTAATTACGATATTGAAGTATCGTACAGCAATGGGAAAAGAATAGATAACCGGTTGATGCAATCAATCGTATCCCTGGATGGCGTCACGGAATACAACGTGATTCACGAAGACGACGAAGACCTAGCTAACGCTTCGACTTACCTCCATTTGAAAAGCACGGAACCTATGACAACGCAGCAGGAAATTGAAGAGATGCATGAGACCAATCTGAATGTCTACAATGTATATCAATCCAGAAAAAGCGAAGAACAGCAGATTCTATTGATGTCCGTATTTTCTTACGGTTTTATCGTATTAATCTCTGCAATTTCCATTGCGAACATTTTTAATACGATCTCGACGGGGTTGGCTCTTCGCAAACGAGAATTTGCGATGCTGAAATCCGTAGGCATGACACCAAAAGGATTTGCGAAAATGATGAACTATGAAAGTATTTTTTATGGGGTCAAGTCGCTGCTCTTCGGGCTTCCCGTTAGTTTCGTCGTGATGGTTCTGATCTATAGAGCATTTGCGAACAAATTTAGCTACGGGTTCACCCTGCCTTGGATAAGCATTCTGTCTGTCATTGTCGCCGTATTTGTCATTGTCAGTTCCGCGATGGTTTATTCTGGCGCGAAAGTAAAAAAGGGAAATATTATTGATACATTGAAACAAGAGAATATATGATAGCCATCGGTCCTGGCTTGGCTGAAGTCAGGGCCGTGCCTCATTAGCTATTAATCAATTCCATTGACAATTCCCACAATTCTTCAGCCACGTCTGGATCAATTGCGTAAGAGGTGTCTAAAGACATCAAAGCATTGGAAAAGTCCAGCAGAACAGCAAGACGATGTATATGAAGGATATCGCTAAAAAAGGTAGGATTGGGGAGTACCCTTATCCTGCCTTTTTGCGTGTTATACGTTTTTTCTACTGTACTAAACTATCCAATTCCGGCTGCAATTTGTTCCGCAGAACATACAGCATGATGGCCCCGACAAGGAACGCGACCGCATCCGCAATGACAAGTGACCAGACCACTCCGTGGAAGCCGCTCGTTCGATCGGCGATAAATAACACAGGAATCAGCGTAATTCCTTGAATAATGGACATGATAAAAGCGGCGCTTCCTTGCGCTGTCGCCTGGAAGATCCCCGTAAACAACGCGGTCGTTCCTGAAATGAACAGGGATAAAAACGTCACATGCAGAATATAGCTGCCCATTTCAATTAGTTGCGGGTCATTCGTAAATAAACCGATTAAGTGGTCGGAAATCAGATAGACGATGATACCAAACACGACAGCTAACGCCACAATCGTTTTGATCGTGAACCCAATAGTTTGTTTCATTCTTAATTTATTCGCTGTAAAAGTGAAGGCAATCAACGGCACGACTCCCTCGCATAAGCCCATCAGAACAAATTCAGGAAACTGCAATAAACGGGATGAAATTCCGTAAGCTGCTGTGGCCTGCTCCCCATATTCAACAAGGAAATGGTTCAAGATAAGTGACATTGCGCCCAAGAAGATACTCATAATAAAGACAGGAACCCCGATTTTGAATACATTGCTCAGAATATCTTTGGTCGCCTTGAACCATTTTACGGAGACGGTTAAGAATGGGCTCTTATACCCCATATGGAAGGCGTAGAATGCACTCGCCACCAAGTTAGAAATGACTGTAGCAGATGCAACACCAATGACATCCCCATGCAAGACGAAAATGACCAGCACATCGAGAATAATATTCACGACAACACTGAGAATCATACCGATCATCGACGTCATAGCTGCACCCTCCGAGCGCACGATATTCTCCAGCGTGAAAAATAAGATGACGATTGGTGAGCCGATAAGCATAATCGTGACATAATCCTTCGTGAAACCGTAAGAATCAGGTGTTGCCCCCAGGCCATGAACAATGGGATCGATCAACGGCAGACCGACGGCTACCAAGATAAGACCAAGAACTAAACTGCTGTAAAAGGCGAATGAAGATACATGCTTTACATCATCATATTTGTTCTCTCCCAGCAAACGGGAGATGAATGTACCGCTGCCCATGCCAATCAAGCTGCCCAGCGCCATAATGGCCGCGAATAAAGGCAGGGTTAGTGTGAGTGCGGTTAACATGGCGGTATTGTGGAGCGTACCAAGGAAATAGGCATTCAAAATAGAATAGATGACATTCATTGACGAGCCTAACATCATTGGTACAGCGAAATGAGCAACAGCCTTGGCGACAGGCGCTTTTTCAAAGTAATAGAGGTTTTCTGTTTCCATGTGGATCACTGCTTTCTTCATTATTTGGCCCTCAGTCTAACCGTGCCAGGCTTAGCCTTACAGTGTTAGTTTGAACCTTACAGTGTTAGATGTTATCATGAACTTAGATAGCTGTAAAGTATAAACTTACACTGTTAGATAGAGGGACGGATACGATGAAAAAACAGCAGCCTCAAATTTCGGAGGATAAGATTTTGGAAGCTTCTTGGCAGCTCCTGGGAGAGGGAGGGATCGAGAAGTTCAGCATGAGACGACTGGCCGACCGGCTGGGGATTCAGGCTCCTTCTCTGTACTGGCACTTCAAGAGCAAGCAGAACCTCTACCAGCGTCTGGCTAATCAGATTTCAAAAATAATTCTTGAAGAGTTCCACTCCGAGGGAGATTGGAAGGAGCAACTGACGGGGCTTGCGGTAACGATACGGAGTGTGCTCAGCCGGTATCCCTGCTCTACGCAGCTCATGATGATGACGCTGCCCCACGAACCGGATATCATCCGGTACACCAACCGTATGCTGCTCTGTGTGGAATCGACGCCGCTTGAGCAAGAGCAGAAAATGCAAGTGGTTACTACGCTTGTGAACTATGTCTTCTACTTCGTTCTGGACCATTATCAGCATGAGCGCAGTATCTCCGCTATCCTTAAGGACCAGGGATCGGGGGCACTTCCGGGCGAGGAGTTGATTGGCCTTATGGACTCCATGAGCGAGACGGATGCGGGGCTGTTTCGGAGAATGTTCAAGAGCGGGCTGTTCGAGCTGATGGGAACCGACAGGGCGTTTGAGTTCGGCTTGAAGCTGATTCTATTGGGGATTGAGCAGGTGATCCAGGAACAGGAGAAGTAGAATGTAAAACCTGCTCATCCGGTTGTCGGCTGAGCAGGTTTCATAAGGCTTAACGTTTATCTATGCCAGAATTCTCCCTGCCTATATACGAATGAGTTTTGACTTAGTCGGTAAAACTTCTAAGAAACAGTTCGATCAATCGCATAGCGCAGTTGGACGACACCGCTGCCAAGAGGCTTGCAGTCCAGCAGTTGCACATGTTTAAAACAATAGTTATCTTTGTCGATTAAGAGATTCAACCCTCTACCTTCTAATACAGGTGCCACATTGAAAATCACCTCGTCTACAAGTCCTTGACCCAGGAATGAATTGTGGATATCCGCGCCGCCGCTAATAAGAGCGGTCTGATGGCCATTCTCTTTCAGGTAATCCAAGGCTTCCTCTGGTAATCTTACAACCTTTACTCCTGGGATTTCCGTGGCGCTCTGAGAAACGACAACGATATCGATATCAGCAAAGGGCCCTGGTCCACCGTTGCCACGCATTCCTTCGAAGGTCCGACGCCCGACAATGAAATTCCCTGCAGCTTTGGCGTGTGTAAAAAAGTCGTCCAACGTTTCTTTTTTCGGCGGATTTTCGGGGCCGGATTGTGCATAATTGCCGTTGGCGGTTAAGGTTGCCCATAGAATGTTTTTCATAATCTTACTCCTCCTCATATTCGGTTCGATAATGTTCGGATAGCTGCTGCCACCCGTTCCGGACGATCTTCTTGAACATAGTGTGAAGCATCTTCCAGAATCTCGGTTTCGTTCATGGGCAAATATTTTTGCCATTTTGCCATCTGTTCGAGCGGGAAGCCGGCGCTATCTTTCGTTCCCCACAAAATCTGTGCGGGCAAATCGGACAAATTGGACATCTTCGATTCAATGTCGGCGAGCCACTTTCGTGCTTTACGGATATACCTTGGAAATACCCATGTCGGTATCCTGGACTTCGGAGTCGGGAACGGATCGGTATAAGCTTTTCGCAAACGATCCGTGACGTTCTCGGCATGATGTATCCCGTGAGGTACAATGACTTTGGCAAAAAAATTATACTGTGTCTGAAGCCAGTACCCGACAGGCCAGCCCCCCATGGCGAGCGAGAACAATTTCATCGGCCATATTTCCGCAGGCCATGCCCAAGTGTTCATCACAACGATGCCGCGCAAGTTATCTCGATGCCGTACCGCGTAGTTCAGACCGATCGGACCTCCCCAATCCTGAACGACTAGAATAAATTCCTTTAGATTCAAATGTTGAATGAGATCATAAACGGCTTTCGATTGCTCTTGTGGCGTAAACCGGTAGCCGTCAGGTGCTTGTGACATCCCGAATCCGGGGTAGTCCGGAGCGATAAGACGGAATTCTGTACGAAGCTCCTTGATTACGTTTCGATAAAGATAAGACCACGTAGGATTGCCGTGCAGCAGAAGAACCACCGGCCCTTGCCCTTCATCGACGTAATGGATGTACCCGTCGCGGTAAGGCAACCAGCGGTCGGTGAACGGGTACTCCGCAGGGTCTAATTCAAACGGTCTATTCAGGATGATCTCTCCTTCTAACGGAATGCTCAACATGTTTCCTGCCCTTGCTTCACATCTTAATCGATCTATGATACATTTGAAAAGTAGTTACATTAAAGTGCAATAGTTTCAAAAAATGAACTATGGAGTGATCAAAATGATGGATCGATCCTGCCCTGGTACTGTTGAACCTATCCTGGAAATCTTGGACGGTAAATGGATGCTTCTTCTCCTATTCGAACTGTTCAACGGGAATCGGCGTTTTGGTGAGTTACGTCGTAAACTGCAACCGATTAGTCCGAAAACTTTGACCGATCGCTTGCGACTGTTAGAGGAAAAAGGAATCGTCACACGTACTATTTACCCAGGCGTACCGCTGCATGTCGAATATGACCTTACCGAGAGCGGGAAGGCGCTGCAACCGATTTTTGAAGCGATGTGGACGTGGACTCAGGAGCATGGCGCACATCTGCGGAACAAGACGATCGAGAGTGATCAAGAAGCAGAGAGGGTAAAGTGAACCGTATCATAAGCAGGGCAAACTCTTATAGAGAGGATGGTTACATAGTCAAGAGGCGACACTATACTCCGCAGTTTTATCTAAGACAGCTTGCCGCGGAGGCTATAGGTGTGAATCAGGCTCTCTATATGTGGTCCTATTGGCTGCACTGGGCAACGTCCTGCCCGGAAAAGCGTCGGACACTCGCACTTTTGAGCGTATCAGACGATATCACTTCGGAGAGCCGCCAGATCGCGAGTCAGGCCATGACCGGCATCAGAGAGCCTTTGAAACGGATCAGTGAAAATGGGCCAATGTGTGAAGCACCGCTAGAGTTCCGCCTTGCCCTTATGAGCGGGTTAGCGGAAGCGACAATCGACTTTATGATCCTTAACCCGGCCAACGCAGACAAACATTATATGGATGGCTCGATGAAAGTACACAAAATTAATTCCTTGTTCTCGTCACGTATGGATAAATCGGATCTCTTAATTGGAACTCATACGTTTCACCATTTACAATGCCCACAACATTTTGACTATCATAAAGGTCTAACAGAAATCCAGCCATTTCTTTCGCAGTATGAAACTTGGGAATCGAGCCTTCATATTGGAATTCATCTGCATCCAGAGAACGTTTCGCAAATTCTGTTTCAGTTGCAGCAGGAGCTAAAACTTTCGCCCGCATGGCTGCCTCTTTTCCTTTCAACTCTTGCGCTAGGCCCTCTGTAAAGGCACTTACATAGAACTTTGTTGCACAATAAGTCACAGCATCGGCAACGATGACGTACCCGCCTCCTGATGACACATTGATGATTTGCGTTCCTTCAACCTCTGCATAATCTCGTACATACAGAGAGGACAGCACGGTTAAAGCCTGTATATTCAACTGAAGCATCGTCTCAATTTTGTTTAAATTTTGTTCCCCCACAGAAGCAAAGTTCCCAAAACCAGCATTGTTAATCCACGTCTCGATCTGATAATTCCGCAGACTTTCGTAAAATTCATGCACACTCGCTGTGACAGATAAATCAACGGTTCGAATGATGACATCCAGGTCGGAGTTCATTTCTACTATTTTTGATTTTAACGTTTCCAATTCTTCCGTTCTGCGGGCTGCTATGATTAAATTTTTTCCGCGAGACGCAAAAGCAAGAGCCGTTTCATACCCAATTCCCGAGCTTGCTCCTGTAATAACCGTATATTTCATATAAATTCCTCCTGAATTTACTGATTTCGTTGATTGTGAATGAACATGGAGCTGATTATACTGATTAGAGTAAACTCTAAGTCAAGAAAAATTCAGTGTGGAGGTTTTTTTATGCTTACCATTGGGGAAGTGGCCGAAAATTTAGGAATAAGCACTCATACATTGCGGTATTACGAAAAGGAAAAAATTATTACTCCCATTCGGGATACCAGCGGAGACAGACGATATGATGACTCACATCTTAAATGGCTGCAATTTGTGATCAAATTAAAAGAAACACAAATGCCGATTGCGAGAATTAAACAGTATGCTTCATTGGTTGAAGAAGGGGAACACACCGCTCAGGAGCGATTACACTTATTAGAAGACCATAAACATTCTATTAAAGAGCAAATCAAAACTTTGCAAGCTGCAGATGAGATGCTTGAACATAAAATTTCCGCTTACAAAGATTTTATGAGTAAACAAGAGAAGTAGGCTTGTTATAAGAGGGATAGATATATATCTTATGACGGGGACGGCTTAAGCCCGTTGTCGGTTTACGGCTCACTGCTTCGTACGAGATCATAAAATCGGGCATAGGATCCTTGTGTAACAAATCTTGTTCCTCGTACCCTAACTCCGAATGTATCCTCCTCTTCAATGAGCTGGGAATTCTTCGCTTGAAGCTCAGTCCATCTGGATTGAATTTCCTACCTTTGTCTAGATTTTGTATAGGTCGATGGTAGTATAATGGTGAAATATGCTATTGGAAATTGGCGTATTATGTCATTTTCGATATGTGAATGGCGAAGATAAGAGAAGGAGAGGGGGAGAAAAGTACTAAGTATAACAACGACCTGTATACCCACGGCACCTACCCGTTCATCTGAGACTCCGCAAGATTTCAATGGTGTAAAGGGCCACTGGGATCAAGCCAATAGAATAGCATATATCTATTTGCTTGAGCGGGTTATATCGGGCAGATGGGCTCGATGTCGCCAAAAAATTCGGGTATGGAGGGGAAATTTGTTTGAAACGAAAACGTAGTACGGGCAAAACTGTGCTATCTCTCTGCCTGGCAATTTTGCTTTTCTTGCAGACGGTGATGTTCTCTGTTACTGCAAATGCGGAGATCGCGTCAGACGGTTTCGGGACGGCGTCGGTATCTGAGGCGGTGTACACTGAGCCGGATGAACCGCCGTCAGCGGACGAACCACCGTCGGTGCCTGGGGTGGTATACGCTCCGCCATTGAATTTGGCAGTGATCGCTGTAGACCCGCGGGACAAAACGGCGGTGCTGACAAATGCCAATCCGACGTTCAAGCTTACGGTGAAGCAAGGTAGCCCTGATCCGGTTGTAATCCCAGAAGGCGGGGAAATTAACGGCCGGGGGGATTTTACCCTTGCACTAGAGGATATCGCCGTGCCAACCAAGGGCGACGATATCACTGCTCCGCCCGAAAGCGTGATTCAGCAGGGAGATTATGCCGTCCTGGATAAGGCGACCTACTTCCCTGATGTGAATTTGACGCCTGCAGGCCCTACAAACATCAATCAGGGCAACCTGAAAATTGCTACTGTTCAGTTTTTTGCCGATTCTATCAAAATTACATTTGATGGTGCAGGGGTATATGACGGCAGCAGACGCGACGTCAAAGTCGGCTTTTCCGCTACTGCCAAGGCGGCAGATCAGACCCCTGGCGGCGGCAGGAACACGGCCATTTTCGGAGATGGCTATAAGTTTAAAAACTCTGATTTGGTGCCGGAGTACAGTATTGACGTCAAATCAGCCAGCAACGGCAACGATGACAGCGAAATCAACATCGCCCATTTTCAAGAAGGCACGATTACATGGCGAGCGGTTGTGACGGCCACGGACAGGGATGATAAGACCATCCCCATGCCGCTGGACGGGTTGACCTTCTCTGATGAACTTACCGACGTCGGCGTATATGTGCCTGGGACCTTTACTGTGGATGGAAAGGCGGTAGAGCCTGATTATGCTGATGGAAAAATCTCTTATAAATTCCCAAATGAGTCCACTGCAGAAAAGGTCAAAAACACGGCGACCATCACTTTCAAAACATGGATTCCTAAGGATAAGTATTATTATGAGAAGAACGGCGCTTGGAATCAGTATGGCTGGACCCGCGTTGCAAACACCGCACAGCTATTGGGTGACCCTGCTGCCGATGTGAAGGCCTCATCAAATACGCATCAGGTTGCCATGCGCCCCAACTGGATCGTGGTGGGCGGCAAGCCTGGCAAGAGCGGAAACGATACCCTCATTACCTGGACTGTTGAGGTCAACAAGGCGATTAGCAATGGCAGGGTGATCTCCAAAACCGACTTGCAGAACGTTAAGATTACAGACATTCTGCCCCCCGGGACGGAGTTTGTGTCCGCAACCTATAAGAATGGGGATGGCGGTACGGATACTCCAATTACCCGTAACGCTTCAGGAGAGTACGAGATCGGAACCGCCATTGGCGGAAATCTGAGCGGCCCCCTCTACATGACGATTGTGACAAAGGTGACAGACAGCAGCAAGTCAACCTTCGATTACAAAGCGCGGGCAAACTGGGAATTGGATGTTATGGCTGGAGAAAGTGCCATCCAGAACAACGATGCGACCGGCTGGACCGCTCCTACTGCCGTTGTGGACACCGCAAGGGTTATAATCGGCGCACATGCCTTCACAAAAGCAGCCGAAACACATACAACCCCTGCGTATGCGCTGTACAACGTCGCCGGCGCAAAGTGGAAGATTAGCCTGACGTTGCAGTACGATCTGGATGCTCCAATCGTCTATGATTTGCTGGTTCACGGTGATTCGCTTGCTGTGCTGGATAATCTGGACGCCAATCCCAAGGTATCATTGGAAACCTTGAATGCACTCAAGAGCAGTATCGACACCAAGCAGCTCTGGCAAAAATACCGCGAGAATACGCTGACCTTGAGTAATGGGCTGACCGGTGAAGTGATTCCTTTGACGGTAAACGGTGAGCCGGTGGCGGATCTTATCAAGGTGACCGGGTTTAAAGGAAATGTGAAGGGGGATGTTTCATTCGAAACCGTCACGACCAACCCGGACAACCTGTTCCGCCAGGATAATAAAGGCGATTGGAGCAATCGCGGTTTGCTCTTCGATGGTGACAGCTATCAGGCGAGCTATGATGCCACCGTCAAGAATAGGGTACGGATGCTGAACAAGGAGATGCTGTATGCGAGTTCATTCGATGAGAACGGCAACGCGCTAGGAAACATAGCCGCCGATTGGAACCGAAATTACGGAAATTGGAGCGCCAGCATATGGACGCGGCCCATTGTCGTCAATGATCCGAACTTGTATATGGACAACACCCGTGGTGACAATTACATTCTGGCAGGCTATGACCGAAAAGATCGAACGGTCACTTTCCGGCTGGCGGTGAACATGCCGGGCTTCAAGACGGAGGAGATGGCCAAGGATGGCGGCAACCGTGTAGCCAGTGACATCAAGCTGGTGGATACGCTGCCCGAGGGCTGGGAATTTGTAGATTACGCTCCGGGCGAAGCCTATCGACTTTATATAGGGGTTACGGGCTATAATGTAAATTCTGGATTGGGAGGAGCAAGTGGAGGCGGTTATGGCCAATACGCACAAGCATCTGGCCTGCCCATTCAGCCAAACGATCCCAAGCATGTGGTAAGCTTCACCAAGAACGGCAATGTAGGCACCTTCACCTTCTCCAAGCTGGAGAGCCCTTACGTCATTTTGGTGAAGGCGCGTCCGACCAATGCCAAGCTGGCGACCTACCAGCTAGGCAACAATAATGCCGGAGAGAATCAGGCTGATTTCTCCATGAAATGGGGAGACAAGCCTTATAGCGCCACCGAAAAGCACAGAATTATTGTGCCTGTGAAGTCTTTGAGCAAGACGGTGAAAAAGCCGGTTTCCGGTGTACAGGAATGGACGGTAAATTACACGCCTCCGTTCGAGATGAAGCAAGGTGTCTATTTGCTGGATACCCTTGCCAAGGGACTGAAGCTGCGCCAAAATGCAGAGGGCGGTCTATCTCTGGCACCTTCCGACATCGCTGTTTATCCTGGCAAGATGAAGCCGGATGGCACTTTGGAGCGTGCCGGAGGGCCGCTGAATCTTGCGGATCCGAACTCCGAAGTGAAGGTGACCGCAGGCATAGATTCGGCAACTGGGGGATCGACGCTCAGGTTTGATTTTGCCGACCCGAACAAGCTCTATCAGATCGTTTACCAGACCGAATCCCAGGGCATGCAGCCGGGAGCGGCCGGGAACTCCATCAAGCTGATGGGCGACGATGCCCTTCCGCCAATCGGAGCGCAGAGCAGTATTACGCTGGATGCGAACGATGTGGCGGGAAGTGCAAATGAAAACGGCCTGCTCTTCCTCAAGAAGGTGGGTCCCGACGGCACAACACCGCTGAAGGGCGTAAAGTTCCAGTTGTTCAATCCTGACGGTACACCGGCCAAGGATAAAGAAGGCAATGTAATGCCGGAAAAAACGACGGGCACGGACGGCAAGACGGATTTCATTATTCAGGTGCCGGGGGATTATTTGCTCAAGCAAACGTATATTGATCTCCTCACTTACTTGCCTACGACTACGGAATACCGGGTACGTATCATTGATGCGCCGGGCAAGCCTGTCCTTGTTAACGGACAGAAGGTGGAAGCGAACAATCCGCTGATCGTGCCTACACCGGCTCAAGGCAAGCTGACCATCACCAATAAGGTGGAGGGCAACGGCAGTGACCCGGACAAAGAGTTTGAGTACACTGTGACCTTCAGTGGCGAGGGCAAGGATGGAGAGTACACCTATAAGAAGCCAGATAATACGTATGGCAAGATCAAGAGCGGTGACAAAATTACCCTCAAGCACGGGCAAACGGTGACACTGCCGATATTGCCTGCAAATCTGGTCTACACCGTAACCGAGGGCGATTATACGACCGTTGACGGTTACACGACTAAACCGGAGACGAGAGAACTGTCCGGCACAATTGTGTTTAAAGGCGATCACAAGGCGGACTTCATCAATGAGCGGGTCGTCAGTAAGCTGACCATCAGCAACACGGTGATGGGCAACGGCGCCGACAAGACGAAGGAGTTCGAGTACACCGTCAGCTTTGAGGATGCAGGCAAGGATGGAAGCTACTCTTACGAGAAGTCGGACGGTAGCAAGGGTACGATCAAGTCAGGTGGTACCTTCCGCCTCAAGGATGGAGAGACACTGGATATTTTGGATCTGCCTAAGAATCTGAAATACACAGTTACTCAGACAGACTACACAACCGATGAATACGTGACTACTCCTCAGGAGCGGTACTATACCGGAGTTATGGAAGGCAATGATAAAGTTGCCCCGTTCACGAATGTGCGAGTCTTGAAGGGCGGCCTGCTAATCAGCAACACGGTTAAAGGCAAGGACGACGACAAGAAGAAGCTGTTCAAGTACACGATCACCTTTACCGGCGAGGGAGCGGACAAATCCTACGTCTATAAGAAGTCGGACGGCACCACGGGCATGATCAAGAGCGGAGAGACCTTCGAGCTTACAGACGGCCAGACGTTTATTGTACAAGGGCTTCCGACGTATCTCCAGTATACAGTGACCCAGGATGATTATAAGCAAGACGGCTATGTAACGGACCCTGAAAGTCTCGTTCGCACAGGTGCCATTCCGGAGAAAATAGCGGCAGAGGCACACTTTGTCAATACCCGCCCGTACCTGGAAGGCGTGCTGCGTGACAACAACACAGGAGAAGTCATTCCGAATGCGGAAATCATCTTGACTAACAAGAAAACCAACGAAACGCAGAAGATCCGAACGGATGAGAAAGGTGAATATTCAATTCCTGCCGAGGCGGATACCGACTATACGATCACGTATACGAAGATGTATCAGGCAGGCGGGAAGGATGTTCCAGTCAAGTTCACGCAAAAAGCAAATGTAGACAGCAGCGTGAAGGACGAGACCGTTCCTGCGGACATTACGGCAGTAGGGATCGTTCGTTTCAAGCAACTGGATGGAACAGAAGAGTTATTCAACGAGTCATTTACCAGCAATATGCATATCTATTTGAAGGACAAGAACAACAAGTATATTGAAGAGAACGGCAAGCCTAAGGCGTTTCCGATGGCTGCGAACGGCACCTTCTCCGTGGAAGGGCTGAGCGAGCAGAAGTACACCATGGAAGTTCGCTATAAAGCTGAGACCGGTGAGGAACTGCTCTTCAAAGTGAGCCAACTGGACGTGAAAGCTAACGGAGAGTTGAATATTTCTGATGAATTGGTCGATCCTTACGGTACGGTTTATGATGAGACGACAGGAGATGCCAGCACCGGTAAAAAAATTGATGGAGCCAAAGTTACGCTGTATTATGCGAATACGCAACGGAATATAGATAACGGGCGCATTCCGGGTACGAAAGTAACGCTTCCTAAGGTTCCGAATTTTCCGCCGCACGACAACGAGAGCCCGGAGCAGGATAGCGACGCAAATGGCTTCTATGCGTACATGGTGTTTCCTGAAGCGGATTACTATCTGATCGTAACGAAGGACGGATACGAGACGCACAGGAGCGATACGATCTCTGTCGATTTTGACATTGTAAAATACGACGTACCGATGAAACCGATCAGTTCTGATGGCGGCGGAGGCGGAACTGTTCCCGAACCCGAGCCTGAGCCCGGAACTCCCGAGCCTGAACCTGGTCAACCCGAACCCAGTCAACCTGAACCTGGCAACCCCGGTCCTGCCCCTGTGAACCCAGGGCCAACCCAACCTGATAATCCTGGGTCCGGCGGTGGAGGCGGAACTGACAACGACGATGACTCGTCTGACAAGGACGACGACAGAGACGATTCTAGCAATAACGAGGCTGACAACCATAACGCCGGACCTGTCGACGTCAACAGTGGAACTGACAACGTCGATAACGGGCCAGGCAACGTTGACAACGGATCTGACGACATCGACAACGAACCCGGCGATGTCAATAACGGAGTTGACAATATCGACATTGAAACCGGCGACGTCAACAATGAAGCCGGCAACGTCGACAATGGAACCAGTGACGGTGACAATGAAGTCGGCAACGTCGATAACGAAGCCAACAACGGCAACAACGGAGTCGGTAACATCAACAATATAACCAATGGCAGCAACAACGAGCTGGACGATGTTCCGGAAACAGGGGATCGCAGCCCATCGCCAATCTTTTATATGATTTTGGCGCTGATGTCCTTGATCACGATCGGGTTCTGTCTGCTCACTAGCAAGAAGAAAAAGAACATCCAGTAACAGGAAGGCGGTAAGAGAATGAGTAAAATCAAAAAAATTCTTATCGCCGTTTCCTTCCTTCTGTTGATATTTTCTCTCTTCGAAATTACGAGAACTTTCCTGCGGGACTATGCTGAGCAACAGAAAATCGAAGAGCTGACCAAAGTTTGGGAGCAAGAGTCGGACAAAGGCGGAGGGGAGACCCCCCCTTCCCCTTTGATTACGAAGGCATATGAGCCCGTCATGCTTCCCGAGCTTCGCAAACTTTACGAGAGAAACCCGGATATTGTCGGTTGGCTGAAGATTGACGGCACCCGAATCGAGTACCCGATCATGCAGAATCCACAGGATGTAGCGTATTATCTCGATCATGATTTTGATAAAAACGAAAACAAAGGCGGCCTTCCCTTTTTGGATGCGCACAGCCGGGTCAACGGTTCGGACATTTTGCTGATTCATGGACATCACATGAAAAGCGGCTGGATGTTTAAAGATTTAATGAAATATAAGAAAGAAAGCTTTTATAAAGAGCATGCTACGTTCCGGTTCAGTACGCTTTACGAGAAGGAAGAGTATGAGATTGTTGCCGTTATTCTGTCACAAGTTTATCGCAAATCGGACGACGTGTTTAAGTACTACCAGATTGAAAAAGTAAATACGCCCGCCGAGTTCGATTCGTATGTACAGAATATCAAAAAACGCGCTCTTTACGACACGGGTGTGACAGCCCGGTATGGCGACAAGCTTATTGTACTGTCTACATGTGAGTACTCGACCGAAAACGGCCGCTTAGCGGTGGTCGCCCGAAAGCGTAAATGACGATGCTAAAATACGGATTTAAGCTGCTTTATATCGCGTTCTCCCTCGGAGGACGCGATTTTTTTGAATAGGTTTCACTTCCGAAATAGAATATAATGAATTCAGAATAGAACATAATGAATTCAGCGAGCTACATAAATTTTGAATAAAATAATATAAAAAGGGGTGAGCAGAGTGGATTATCAGATACTACTGCAGAAAAAAGCTCTGTACGATCAGAGAAAAGACACACTCCCGGAAGCTACTGTTAAAAGTTATGTACAGGCATTTGAACTGGAATATACACATCATTCCACAGCAATTGAAGGAAACACCCTTTCACTGTTAGAAACGAAAGTACTGCTGGAAGAGGGTCTGTCGGTAGGCGGCAAAAAACTTCGGGAGATCTACGAGGTTGTCAATCATAACAAGGCGTACCAGTATATCAAAAATTGTATTGTACAAGGCTTACCCCTCGATGAAAACAGAATCAAGGATATTCACGCCATGCTCATGGAAAACATTATGGTGGGCGGTATCTATCGTAATGTGGATGTTTATATTTCCGGAGCAGCCCATACGCCGCCGTCACCGAATGAAATGTACCGTCAGGTGAAAGATTTTTATGTAGATTTATCGGAAAAGAGCATCTCCAATGTGATAGAGCTTGCAGCATGGACCCATGCTGAGTTTGTAAGAATTCACCCTTTTACAGATGGAAATGGCAGAACATCAAGGTTAATCATGAACTATCAACTGATGGCGCATGGTTTTCTCCCCATTTCTATTGCGAAGGAGGAACGGCTTAGCTATTTCAATGCTCTGGAAGCTTATGCAGTGAATCAGGATTTGAGTCCATTTGCAGATATGATAGCTGTCCTTGAGGAACAACAGCTTGACCGCTATCTTGGCATGAAGGAAGAGCCTATGTTTTGGAAGGACTAAATAGATGAAGGGGGCATACATATATGGGACAGTATCTCCAATTGGGCATTTGTCATAGTGTAACCGTGGATAAGGAACAATTAAAGCAGCACGGTTTAGCAGAAAGTGACGTGGCTATGAAGCTTGGCGAAAAAATGGATATGGCTTTGTTTACATGCCATGAAGCTGAAGAGACAGTCCGATTTACGCTAAGAGAGTCCATCGTATTGGAACAATTGCATGACTTCCTTCAAGGTCAGTATTCTATGTATCCTGCAGAAGGAGATCAATTTAATCCCATTTTGATAAAATTATCAAAGATGCAATCCATGCAAGAGATAGTTGAACTAGCCGAGAGACAGACATTGCAACATTTTCAAAACAACAGTATTTACGAGTATATTGAGGCCGGGCCTTGGAACCGTGTTCGGTTACGGTTGTCACTGTTCGTATTTTTCATTGAGGGGAAAATTTTAATGGAAGGCTACAACTATTTTTTGGGTTATTTAGAGAATATGGTGCGGTCCAATTCACAATATCCAATAGCTGGAGCATTTCGAGCAGTTATTCAATAAGATGTGCTATGAATACTCTTCCCCACAATTCTAGGGCAAACGCATTAAAATTAATGGACGGTCTTACATATCCATTGGATAGGAGCTGGATGTCTCATGTTAAAGTTGAAATACCTTTTTAACAATGTGGACTTGGCGGAAATGATCTTGAAAAATTGGAAATATGATAGAGAATCGATAGAGATGTTTAAACACTATCGAATTTCATCGAATGCCATTTATCCCTTTCAATGTGAAGGCAAGACACATCTGTTACGGTTTGCCCCAACGACCGAGAAAGTGAAATCGAACAGCTTGGCGGAGTTGGACTTTATCTCTTACTTGCGTGATCATCGTTATGGAGTTTTAGAAGCCGTTGCTTCAAGTAATGGTGAGGAGCTTGTGGAGGTACGGACACCTTGGGGCGAATATTTTGCGTCGGTATTTAAACGTGTTTCCGGCGTACAGCTCCAACATACGGATTGTAGTGAAAGCGTTATCTTCATTTATGGAAAAGCTTTGGGGAGGCTCCATCATTTATCCAGCCAATACACACCTGGTCAATTTAGAAGATGGTCATACAGCGATGTTTTAGATTGGATTCAGGAAGTATTAAAGACGTTTCCAAACGAGTCAGCAGCATGGATGGAAACGGAACTGCTTCAAGATTATTTTGCATCCCTCCCGAGGTCACCCATGAATTATGGGCTGATTCATTATGATTTCGAATACGACAATGTATTCTATGATGATCAATCGGGCTCATGTAATGTGATTGATTTTGATGATGCCATGTATCACTGGTATGCCATGGACATCGAGCAAGCGCTTGATAGCTTGGAGGATTGTATTCCGACAGAAATTTTTGAGCTTAGGAAAAAATGCTTCCTGGACGGATATCTCACGGAACATGAGGTATCAACGGAGTATGAGAGCATCTTACCGGCATGCCGGCGATTTGCGAATTTATATGGTTATGCTCGAATTTTGAGGTCGACCGCAGACCAATGGGAAAACGAGCCGGATTGGCTAACCAATCTCAGAGGGGCGTTGACAGCTAGTTTAGAGAGGAAGTCTGCTCTCTTTGGAAAGGAATTTTCAGTGATACGGTGAAAAATTTGATTGGGAGAGCAGCGGCATGGATTATGATCATGTTATTGAAAGGAGCCGTTGCAGCAAAGGCTATTTTCGCGAGGAAAAGGAGTGCTCTCGATGGCGAAATGGGATAACATGCTGTCCATGCTTTGGATGCTGCGATCCGGAAGGAAGCTCACCGCCGCGCAGATTGCGGATAACTTGGAGATCAGCGTCCGTACCGTGTACCGCTATATCGACGCATTAGGTGCCAGCGGTGTGCCGGTCGTCGCGGAGTCGGGCCATGACGGCGGCATTCGCATTCTGGAAAGCTTCAAGGAGACGCCGTTGTTTTTCAATTCCGTGGAGCTGAGGGCGCTCGTGGATGCGTTTAAATTTGCGCAAGGTGCGGGCTACCCGTATACGGAAGAACTGGAAAGCGCGTTAAAAAAGGTGGAGAACGGGCTGCACGAAGAGCAGCGCGACGATCTGTCCCGTCAGACGAGCGGCCTGGATGTGATTTCTCCGGTGCGTCCGCCCTCCGTCGTCCCGCTGTTGCGGGACCTGGAGCAGGCGGCGAAGGACGGGCAAACGGTGCGCATCACCTATCGCAAAGCGAATGCGGAGCAGGCCGGCGAACGTGAAGTTGATCCATACGGGTTGGCCTACGACCGAAACGAATGGTACGTTGTCGCGTTCTGCCATCGGTCGCAGGCTGTGCGGACGTTCCGCGTGGACCGCATCGCGCGAATGGAGCCGACCGAAGTGTGGTTCGCAAAGCCGGAGTATTTCTCCGCGTCGGCCTATTTCCGCGACCAGTCCGAGCGGGGACGGGAGGCGGAAGGGCCGCTGGTGGTTATCCGCATTGAGGGAGAGCCCGACACGCTGAACGAGGTGTGCGGTCATTGGCATCTGCGCCATTATTTGACGGAACGGACCGATCAGGAGGCGCGGTTTATGCTCGACGTCCCGACGATGGACAAGTACCTTCCGATGTATCTGATGACGTTTGGCACAGCCATTCGCATACGGGAGCCACTGGAGCTGAAACGTCAAATCCAGGAAATAGCATACGGAATCGCAAAACATTACAAAGACGATCCCGATTGAGCTTCGCTGACAACGGTTGTCAGCGAACCCGGTATACGATAGAGGCAAGGCTAAGGCAGCCAAACGACGAATAAAGGAAAGGTGGATTCATCCATGTTTCAACACTCTCATCAATTGTATGAATATCATGTGTGGGCGAATGACCGGTTGTTCGCCCACCTGGAGCAGCTTCCGAAGGATGTCTTTCATGCAGAAGTGACGAGCATATTCCCATCTGTGTCACAAACTCTCGGGCATATGTACTTGTTCGAACAGCTTTATAGGCTCGTGCTTGCGGAAATTCCGAATGAGGACATTTTTCCAAAGATCCCGGGCTGGACGGAGGAAGCACGGGGCAAAACTGTGGACGAGATGCGGCAGTTGTTCGCCGGTGTCGCCGAACAGTTCCGTAATTTGCTGCGGCGTACGCCCGACCCGGACAAGGCGATGACGATCGGGCATCCGCAATTTGGCAGTCTCGATACACATTTCTCCGACATCCTGCAGCATGTGGTCAACCATGGGACGTATCACCGGGGCAATATAACCGCGATGTTAAGGCAGCAAGGCCATGCTGGGGTCCCGACCGATTATTTGTTTTATTTGATGGAACGGCGGATGAAAGAATAGAAGCTGTATTTTCATAAAACAAATGTATAGGCATCCCTTGTGTTTCAGGGATGCCTATACAGAAAATCAAGTGAATTTTTCTTCAACACTACTCATCTCTAATAGTATACGCTCCATTAACAAATGAACAGTTGTGTAAGGATTCATTTGGTGAATGTCTTTATCATATGCCAGTTCCTGTTCGGTATATCGCTCTTCAAGTTTATGCGCATGGTTAATTGCATTCCTCAAGGTATCGCCATTCCCGATAATTTGACGAATGAGTCCAGGATCAGCTTTAGCATATTCTCTTCCTAATACATGAGACAATCTTTCGCCAATGATTTTTTTCGAATGTGAGTACGCAGGTTCTACCTGCTCGAAATGCATTAACAGCCAAGTTTCGAACATTAAGTTTGTTAGAGATAGCGCAAAACCATTGGTTGATGCAAGCATGTCACGAATGACTTTTTCGATCTCGCTTGGTGCATCGCAGTCGAACACCAGGTGTTTCTCGTACAGTAGATACTTTTGCACGTTGGTTTCATCCTTCAGAAAGTCCTCGGCGAAATTTAATACTCGTTGTGCATTTCCGTTTGCCGGAATCGATTCAATATCTAAATGAGAGTACTTGTTGCGGCTTTTTCGAATAATTTCAGCAAAGTACTCAAAATAATAGACCTCAGTCGGCCCCTCACAAAAGAGTAATACTTTCCCCAAATTACTTGGTCGTGTCTCAACTTGTCTGGGTAGAAATGGATTCAAGCGCGCGATGTTCATCACCCCCGATTCTCTGGAAACGAAGTCTGAAAAATCGGGATTGCGCCATACTTTCCACTAAAATAATCTTTATAGTAAGTGGCATCCTGCCGGACCATTTTCAAATCTGCTAATGAGTATAAGGAAGAGACTCCAAGCTCATTTTTGTCAACAAATACAATCTCGTCACGGCGAAATTGCTCCTTATTCAAAATGGATGTATCGTGTGTTGTGAAGATCAGTTGTGCATGATTCGTATTTCTATCCGATTGGAAGAGATCCACGATGAATTTGGTTAACAGAGGATGTAATCTTGCAGAAAGCTCATCAATAACAAAAACGCCCCCACGCTCCAGCAAGATCAGAACTTCCTGTATAAAAGAAAGAAACCGAAGCGTTCCGGAAGATTCCTGAGCTAGGTCGAATGATTTGGTGTCTACTTGATCTCCATTTGAGTTAAAAACGGGGTGGATCGTTTTAATGAGTGGTCGCTGCACTTTTTTTCCCTGTTTGTCATCGAACATCTCTTCTTTTTCGATCACAATATCCTCAATTCCCACATCTATAAAGCGAATGTATTCAGCAACTCTAGCACGGAATACATCGTCCTTTACGAGTCGGGGAGAGTTGGGAATAGAACTTACTGTGCCTTTAATACTTGACTCAAAAATCAGCTCAAAATGAACATTGAATCGGTTGCGAAAGAAGTCTTTAAAGCAATCCACGAGTTTTTTTACATCATCTGTTGCAAAATAATCAAGAACGGAAAGGTATAAGCGATCTTCACGATACTTGGTGAAAGAACGCAACTGCGCTTTAAATTTATTGCCGAACGTGATGCCAACGGATGGATCACGTTCAAACACCGAATGATTATTAACATTAAGCCATTCCGATATAACAATGTTTTCCTGTAATGTGAATCCATACTGGAACAATTGCTCTTGATGCACAAAAATCATTTCAAATTCAATCGAAGGATCCATCTGCTCGGATAATAAAAAGGGGCGAATGGGTGGAAGCTTTCTCAATGCTTCAATCCCTTCACTCTTCTCGTCTTCTGGACTGTCCTGAAACAAGTGGCTGAATATGATCTGTTCGAACCAATGCATCGCACTTATTAAGTTTGACTTGCCACTGGCATTCGGGCCGTAGATGGCCAGTGTTTTCAGCAACTTAAACGGTGTATCTTTTATAACATGGGATGGATGCTGTGTATGTGATGAAGCACGAAGGTCAAGAATGACTTCATCCCGAAAGGATGAAAAATTTTTAAACCTAAACATGACAAGCATGGAGATCATCCTCACATTTTAATTTCGGTATTATCTCAATTATAACATGTTTTAATGTTATTTAGACTTTTAAACGCCTATAAATTACGAAAAAATCGAAAATTATTCGAGTCAATGAAGATTATGGAATGTGCCAGGAAGGACATGCGCTATTGTTAATCCCAAATAATTTTGTTGCACCTTACGTTACGTCATCTTTTATAATCAAAGTACCGGTAAACAGTTAGCGCTAACGAAGGAGTGTCTATGGGACAGCATTGGAAGGTAGGTGACCTTGCCAAATTAACGGGGCTCACCGTGCGTACCCTGCGATTTTACGATCAAATCGGCTTGTTTTCGCCGTCCGATCAGACGGATTCCGGTCACAGGTTATACAACGAATCCGATCTGTCCCGTCTGCAGCAGATTTTATCCCTTAAGGAGCTAGGTTTGTCTCTTGACGAAGTGAAGTCCCTTCTGGATGGTGGGCAGATCAGCGCACTTGAGATCGTGAACCTGCAGATGGCCCGGATCAAAGAGCAAATAAAGCAGCAGCAGCAGCTGCTGGAGCAGCTCCAGCACGTATCCAAGTCGATTCAGGTAAAGGCTCCATTAACTGTTGAAGACTTCACAGGGCTCTTGCAAGCCATGAAAAAGAGTCATGACAAGCTTATCATCGAGCGTCGGACGAGCTGGGAGCATCGTCTGGATGCACTGGGGAATTTTATTGTTAAGGAACATGAAGGGACACAATCAGAGGGGGATAAATCGTGACTGAAAGATTCGTCAATCATGCGACGTTCGTTGTTGAACGAACCTATGCCGCATCGCCTGGGAAGGTCTACAGCGCCTGGTCTGACCAAACTGCCAAATCAAAATGGTTTTCAAAACCCGATATTTTCGAATTCCATGTTGGAGGACGTGAATACAGCAAAGGAGGTCCGCCGGGGGGACCGGTTTTTACCTTTGATGCTTGTTACCAAGAGATCGTTTCGGAGCAGCGCATCGTCTACACCTACACACTGGATGCAGATGACACGCGCATCTCTGCTTCGCTGACAACGGTCGAATTCATCCCGGTCGAGGGCGGAACCAAGCTGGTTTTCACGGAACAGGGCGCGTTTTTGGACGGGCACGATACACCGGAGATCCGCGAGCATGGCACGAACGAAATGCTCGATGCTTTGGGCAAGACGCTCTAACGGGAAGGGGATTACCATGGAAGCCATTGCAGGTGAGAATGAAATCATATCCTCGAGGGAGTTTGAATTTTCGCGGAAACAGGTCTTTCAAGCTGAATGCGCTGCTTTCCGAATAAAAAGCTTCGTTTGAACCCTTATAGGGGTACCGAATGGTACCCCTTTGTGGCCCATACAACAATAACAGGTAATATAAGGGCAGGGATGACGTATGTTCATTCCTGTCTTTTTTCTGTGGAGGGGGATGAGATGGGATTGTTTATCTTGTAAGCAAGTGAGCGCGTCAGAATTCTTGAATGAAAATTTCCTGTGGACAGAAGGGCGGACAATACATGGAACTGCAAACGAATCGGCTCATTTTAAAAACACTTGATCTTCCTTTAATTGAGGCAGCGGCTCAACGTGATGTAGGCGCTATTGAAGCCCTTGGTTATAAAACTAACGGCGAATGGCCGGGGCCTGACTTTTTTGAAGCATTACCTTACTTTCGAGAGCTGTTGATCCAAAACAATGGTACCAGAGGGTTTGACTCATGGATCATCGCGGCCAAAGATAGCAAGGAGATTGTTGGAGGGATTGGATTTTTGGGTGACCCTGATCAAGACGGCAGGATTGAAATCGGTTTTGCCACGAATGAAAGCCACCGCCGCCAAGGTTATTGTTTTGAAGCTGCCCAAAAATTGATCGAATGGGCCTTAAATCACGAAGAGGTGCGAATCATAACGGCCAGATGCGAACCTGATAACACTGGCTCCAAAAATTTGCTAGTGAAGCTAGGATTCGAGTTGGATCATACAGATGAAGAATTGCTCCATTGGAAGTTTACGGCCACTAAGAAATAGCAACATCCGGGAACGGAAGTTCCCGGTCCTACAGAAGAGATGCGCTAAATAAATTAACGGAAAACGATATCGGTCTGATTCAGGAGAATCTTGTAGTGTGACGCTCGACAATTTTCGAATTTTTTTCTTGATAGAAATAGAGACATTTGATATGATAGACCTACATAAAGCTACTCACGATAACGGCAAACTTGTCGAAAGGCAAGGACGCAAAGCTACAGGGCCTTCTGATTGATGTGTCAATGGCAGCCAGCTACCGAACGAATCGGCTTTTTTTGTTCCTTAATTCGATTAATATATATCAAAAACTGGAAACTCTAGTACGTTAATGGCAAACTTGTCGAAAGACTGGGACGCAAAGCTACAGGGCCTTCTTGACGAAATGTCAATGGTAGCCTGGCCGCCGAAAGGAGTTTACAGCATGCGCAATACAATATTCGCGCTCATAGGACTTTTGACTCTATTTTTATGGACTCCTTTTGCACAAGCTGCACCGTCTGCAGATTGGTTGGACCTAGAGCAACTGGATCGTGGTGTGATCGTCATTCGATATGACGTGAAAGCTGGCATTAAGACAAAGCTCATGATCACGAAGGGGCAGGACAAATATACATACAAGCTTTCGCCGGACAAGCGGCAGGAAGCATTTCCGCTGCAGATGGGCAACGGTGATTATAAGGTCACTGTGCTGGAACAAGTCAGCGGTACCAAATATCAGGTCGTTCAGGAAGCGGCAGTCACGCTTCAGTTGACGAGCAACAGTAAAGTGTTTTTGAACTCTGTACAGAATATCAATTGGAGCGATAAGGACAAGGCTGCTCAGCTTGCGAAGAAGCTGACACGGTCCGCTCAGTCTGATGAAGAGAAAGTACAGGCTGTTCATGAATATATTGTAAGCACAATCCGGTATGACAAAGCTCTTGCATCCGGCGATCTGACGGACTATCTTCCCGATATCAACCGCACGCTGGCAGGGCAGAAAGGGATGTGTTATGATTACGCCTCCCTATTCGCTTCGATGCTGCGCAGCATCGACATTCCCACCAAGCTTGTGATGGGAACCTCGGAATACGTTGATGTTTACCACGCCTGGAATGAAGTGTATTTGAACGGACGCTGGGTAATCGTGGATACAACCGTTGATGCAGGCTGGAAAGTCGGAGGGGCCGAGTCCAAAATGATCAAAGACGCCTCCCGTTACTCAGCAACCAAATATTACTAAATAATACATTTTAATCTTAAGCTTTGGACCCTTGTCCAAAGCTTATTCGAGTTTGTAGAGAAATTGTAGAGATCCGATAGTTATAATGCAAGGAGCCCAGTTTGGTTCTGAAGGAAAAAACTAGCATAACGAATCGTGCGCCAATTAGGAACAAGTGGAGGTGATGGACTGGAAAGTCCCTTGTCGGCATACAAATTCGATGGAATATATAGCCCGGTTTGCGCACGGCAACAGGATCGGAACCGAATACTATGAGGGTGATGGAGAGACTGAGGGAGAAGATGATGAAGAAAAAGTTAAGTGGAATCGTTGTGGCGCTGCTGCTTTTCATTCAATCGCTGTTTGGCGTATCCGCCCTGACGGCCAATGCCAATGCATCAGCAAGCGTGCAGGAAGCAGTATATGGAGTGACGGATGATGTCTATGCCCCGTCAGCGCCAGTCACCAACACGGATAGTATTTTAACAAAAGTCGTGTTAACTGACATGAACGGTACCGTGATTGATGCGGTATATAATCCGGACAGCACCCTGGACATCGGTGAGGCTGTCAATCTCAGCTACGAGTGGGAGCTTCCGAACGGACACGGCTACAAGAACGGGGATACATTTAGCTTCGATCTGCCGTCACAGTTTGAAATTTTTACGGACATTGACGCACCGCTCGTGACCGATCAAGGTGAAGTTGGCAGATTTACGGTCGATCGGGACGGGAAGGTTGTCATGACCTTCAACGATTATGTGGAGAGTCACTCCAATGTAAGCGGCAAGCTGGAAATTCGCACGGAATTTACGAAAGAAACCATTAAGGGAAGCACGGAAGTCATTATTGCCTTTCCGGTAAAAAGTGGAGTGCAGACCGTGATCGTGAATCTGAAGCCGCAAGGTGGAAAGCTGATCGATAAGCAGGGGAAAGCGGTTGGCAAAGACCGGATCGATTGGGCAGTCCAGGTGAACAAATCGCTGGATAAAATCAAGCATGCGGTCATCACGGATGCGATGCCTGAAGGCTCTGAGCTCATCGCCGACTCTGTCGAGGTTTACCGCTTACAGGTCAACGGCGACGGATCGACGGTCCTTGGCGATAAGGTAGAGGCCGGACAGTATACGGTCGAAACGAATGGCGGTGCTAAACTGGAGCTTGCGTTCCAGGACGAGACGATCAGCAAAGCCTACGAGATTCGCTTTTCGACGAAGCTTACCGGCGAGCAGTCGCGCTTCGAGAACACTGCTGTGCTGTCTGGCGACGGGATGGAAGATTCCAAATCGACTGCTACGGTAACCGTGAATCGTGGTCAATTCTTGGATAAATCGTATCGCCAGGATAAAGACACTGGAATCATCACATGGACTGTGAAATACAACTTCAACGAGAAGAAGATTCCGAGAGACCAAGCGGTGATCACGGATGAATTTAGTGCAATTCATACATTGGTTACTGATTCGCTGAAGGTGTACAATGGAAATTCGACGGATGCCAAGGATGTGCTTTCAACGAATGAATACACCGTTACACCAGTAGGTACAAACGGATTTACACTTCAATTCGAGAAGGATATCGACTCCCCTTATACCATCGTTTACCAAACAAAACCGGTGGACCGGACGAGCGCCGATGGGAAAGAGGTAAAGAACGAAGTTAGATCAGGTGGAACAACCACAGGGGCAACAGCTCCGGCCCAAGGTATCCGCGCGTTGGAGAAGGGGACCTGGAAAGTCGATTTCGCCAACAAAACGGCAACATGGGGCATTACGGTTAACGGTGATAAAAAGCCGGACGGCAGCAAGTACAGCATGGAGAATGTAGTCATCAAGGATACGTTCCCGCAAGGCGGCCTCGAATTTGTTCCAGGTTCCGTGATCGTAAAAGCGGACGGCAAAATCGTTCCTGCGAGTGATTATAAGGTAGAATATGATCAAAATAATCTGCGTGGCGGTTTTGTTATCAAGTTCTCCAAGACTATTGATACTACGTACACAATCGAGTATCAAACGAAGTTTAACATCGATTGGCTGGAAAAAAGAAATTTAGATTATATGAACAGAGCTTCCATGACGTGGAGCGAGAGCGACGGGACAACACGGACGATTGAACGGGATGCAAGCTTCGCCTCCGACAATTACACGAAAAATAACGGTGGTAAAGACGGCAGCTACAATCCTGTCAGCAAAGAGATTACGTGGAACATCAAGATGAACTACAATCTCGATTCACTTGACGATGCGATCGTGAAGGACGTTCTGAAGCATGGGCAGAAGCTTGTGCCCAACTCGGTTAAAGTATATGAGATGAAGCTGACGGGAGGATGGAATGGGGTTGCGAAGGGCGCTCCGGTTCCAGCGTCTCAATATGAGCTGACGGAACCGTCCGCAGCGAACGGCAACCAATTGTCCATTCATTTTACCAGCCCGGTCAAATCCGCATACTGGATTGAGTTCAAGACGTCGCTGCAAGGTGAATTGATCCTCAAAAATATTGATAATACCGCTGAGCTGTGGAATGGCAGCGATAAAGAGGCCACATGGAACGGCAGCGTGACGGTTCCACACGGCGGCGAATACGTGGAGAAAAGCGGTGCCCAAAATGGAAACAAAATCGATTGGTCAATTCGAATTAATGAAGGCCAATCGCATATTTCCAACGCCAAGGTGATCGATTATCCGAGTCCGAACCAAATCTTGATCGAGGATTCCTTCCACCTGTACGCAACCAAGGTCAGTGCAAACGGTGAAGCGGTGAAAGCCGAAGAGCTGACCAAAGGGAAGGACTACACATTAACCATCACAAGGGATGAAGGAGATCAAGAAACATTCGAATTAAAGTTCACCAACGCCATCTCCACGGCTTATATTTTGGAATATCAGTCGTTCATTACCGCTGGAGATAAAGAAGCTGTACAAAATAAAGTGGCACTCGAAGGAGATCAACTGAAGACGGAGATCCGTGAAACGACGGAAGAAGTTATTGTCCGTACTTCCTCCGGTTCGGGTTCGGGAGGCGGCGTAACAGGCAGCCTGCAGGTGACCAAGGTTGATGAAGATGATGCGGCTAAAACCCTGGCGGGAGCGAAGTTCGCGCTGTACGATAAAGCGGGCAAAGGGACGCCAATCGTAAAAACGACGGATGCGGACGGCAAGATCCTGTTTGCGAAATTGCTGTATGGCGACTATATTTTGGAGGAGCTGGCTGCTCCGGAAGGATATACGGTCGAGCAGGCGACATGGAGCGTAAAGATCGACTCCAGTATCCAAAGCCAAGGCAATGTTAAGAAAATGACTGTAACGAACCACAAGGAAGAACCCGTTGAACCTGGCGAGCCTTCCAATCCAACCGATCCGACGGATCCAACAGAACCAGGAAATCCCGGTAATCCGACCGATCCAGGGAATCCTGGCAATCCGACCGACCCGGGCGGTCCGTCCAATCCAGGAAGTCCTGGAAATCCGAGCAATCCATCGAATCCGGGAACGCCGGGTGGTTCAAAGGATGACGATGATGACGATAACGATCCAGGGTTGCCTCCGAGCACCCCATCCAATCCAGGAACACCATCCGATCCGGGAACTCCGTCTAACCCAGGGACTCCGCCCGGCGAAGTAGAAGTGCCGGATGAAGACACCCCGAGAGGCGAACCGACAACTCCTCAAACGCCTTCGACGGGCGAGCCGGAAATCCCTACCGTGGATATCGATGAGGAGGATACTCCGCGCGGTGAAGGCGAACAGAAACCGGAAACGCAGAAACCGAAACCACAGACTCCAACATCGGAGACTCAGGTATCGATGCTTCCACAAACCGGTGAAGCAAGCCGTTATCCGTTCTATTTGGCGGGTCTCGGACTGATCGCTCTCGGTGTATGGTTAGGCCGCAAACGGAACACAATGAAACAATAATGCGTTGGTGCTTCGGCTCCTCTTGTCCTGTAAGCAGGGCAGAGGAGCCGTTTTCCATGTTCGAGAGATGGAGGAAATAATTCAAGATAGGGAAGCGGGGCAGATATATGAAAAAGATACTGATCATAGATGATGAAGCCGATCTTCGAAAGCTGCTGACGGATTACTTTGAAATGAACGGATATTTCGTGATGACGGCGAAGAATGGTAATGAGGCCTTGCGGCAAATTGAAGATCAACCGGACCTGGTGTTGCTGGATATCAATATGCCTGAACTGGATGGTCTTGAATTATGCAGGAAAATCCGGCAGTTTGTATCCTGCCCTATTTTATTTCTAACAGCCCGTGTTGAGGATACGGATAAAATATCAGGATTTCAGGCTGGTGGGGATGATTATATTTCAAAACCGTTCAGTATTCATGAACTGGGCGCAAGGGTAGAGGCGCATCTACGCAGGGAGGTGCGAAGTCAAAATAAAATGTCGATAAAGTTTAGTGAGGATTTGACCATTGATTATTCGGCTCGTGTACTCTACATCCATGATGTACAAATTCCCTTGGCAAAAAAAGAGTTCGATATCATAGAGCTGTTGTCCACATATCCTGGAATGGTGTTTGACAAAGAACGTATTTTTGAAAAAGTATGGGGGTTCAACGATAAGGGCGACAGCACTGTGATAGCTGAACATATCAGGCGAATTCGCTTCAAATTGAAAGAGCATGGCTGTGAAAACAGGATCGAAACCGTCTGGGGAGTGGGTTACAAATGGCGAAAATCATAAATCGGCTGCGCCTGAAGCATATGACCTTGCTGCAATCGTTTATCTTTTTATGCTGTCTTATGCTCATCATTGTTCTGGCCGTTATCACACTGGAGTTTGGATGGGCGGAAAGCATACGGCTGCGGCTAACAGACCGTTCTTCCGTAAATGATTGGGTGTTGCCTTCCCTCGTTGCGGTGGTGCTGTTAACTGTTGCCGTCGGTATCGTCCTGATGGCCAGCCTCTTTTATCGATGGAAACTGAAAAGGCCGCTTGAAATGCTGATGAAGGCATCGGAGAACATTTCGGCGAACGATTTGGGGTTTCATATTTCTTATGATAGTCAGGATGAGATGGGCGAGTTATGTCGTGTATTTGAGAACATGCGCGGTCAGTTGGAGAAGAATCATAAAACGCTTTGGCGGTCGGTTGAGGAACGCAAACAACTGAATGCTATTTTTGCCCATGACCTGAGGACGCCTCTATCTGTGCTGAAAGGATATGTTGAGTTTCTGACTACCTATCTGCCCCAAAATAAGATATCCGAGGAAAAACTTCTGGACACGATTCAAACCATGAAAGTACATATTGTGCGTCTTGAAAGCTACACGGAGGCGATGAATTCCATTCAGAAGCTGGAGGAGATGCCGGTACGCAGCCATGCGTTTGAAGTGGATCAGCTCATCTCCTTGCTGAATGACAGTGCGCGGCAAATAACCAAACAACGCGGTAAGGCTTTTGGCTCGTCCATGGCTGCGGATTCGAAAAAAATAGCGGTCGATACACATGTGGTGCTGCAGGTTTTTGAGAATTTGCTGGCTAATGCAGCGCGTTATGCTTCCAGTCATGTGAGTATTCACTATAGCGTCAGCAAGAGCTTTTTTTCCATAACGGTTACGGATGACGGCGTCGGTTTTTCTGACACAGCGCTGCAAAAGGCTATGCTTCCTTTTTATCGTGGAGAGGTATGGGATGCGAATGAGCATCATGGACTGGGACTTTATATTTGCAAAGTACTGTGCGAAAAGCACGAGGGTAGTCTGCAGATAGACAACGGCTCTGATGGCGGTGGGAGCGTGACAGCAAGTTTTTTGAACGGAGTTGATAAATAGTTGAAAATGATCCATTAGCATTTCCTTATCCTATGATTGAGGAGTGCTGGTATGAGAATCGTGCAAAAGAAAATGAGGTTATGCTTGGGTGCTTTACTGCTGATCATGGCCATCTTGGCTGCCCCTGTGTCCGCCCTTGAAGTCCGAAGCAACGCTGAGATACAACAAGAAATTGATAACTATGTCAAAAAGAACATGAAAGCCAATCATATTCAGGGTGCGGCTCTTGCCATAACCAACAATGAAGAGGTTTTCTATGCACAAGGTTACGGTGCATTTTCAAATGGTCGTGATATTAACGGCAGCACCCCTTTTCCTATTGCTTCGTTAAGCAAATCTTTTACGGCACTGGCTGTCCTGCAGTTGGTGGACAAAGGACTGATCGACCTTGACGCACCATACACATCCTACTTTCCCGACCTCTCACCTGTAGACGAACGTGTTCGTCATATTACGGTCCGGAATTTGCTCAACCAGACAAGCGGTCTTAATGACAAAGTGAATCCTGATATGACAAAATCCCCTCAATATCAATCACTACAAGAGATTAAGCCATCGTTGAATACGGTTCAGCTTGCTAATGATCCTGGAACAGCCTATAGCTATCACAATCCTAATTATCAATATTTGGCGCTTCTTGTGGAGAAAATGAGCGGTCAGAGCTTCTCTGTTTACTTGAAAAATAATATATTTGAACCTCTGGGGATGAGCCATACCTTCAATGTCAGCACCACACAGCAAATCAGTGAAAATTCTGCTATTCCACGGGGATATTATCTATTGCTTGGCCATCCTGTAAGTCATACTGAACCCTTCTGGTTTGTTGACGGCCCCGCTGGTATAATTTCGACTGCAGAAGACATGGCCAAATGGATGCTTGCCCAATCTAACGGTCGTCTGCTTGCTCCGGAACTGATGGAGCAATATCATACAGCCGGACAGAGCGGACCATATGGAATGGGGTGGCTTGCAGAAGAGGATGAACAAGGAGGCCGGATGATTTCTCATAGCGGGATTTTCTGGACATATAAGGCGGAAGAGATGATATATTTGGATCAACAGTTGGGCATCACAATGATGTTTGACTCTGGTTTAAACATGTTTGTCGATTATTCAGCTTTTATTGATGGGATCGCAAGGATTATTCATGGCGAAAGGCCCGAAACTTCTATCTTTAACAGCAGGAACATAGAGATGGTTATGATTCTGCTGGTGATTGCAACAATCTTCTGGGGAGTATATACACACCTTCGTATCCATAGGAGCACAAAAGGCATCACGACCGGAAAATTGATTTTTTCATCGGCCGTAAGAATGCTGCCTATCTTGATTCTCTTGTTTCTGTCCCCATTAGTTACATTTATAGGTGCCGGGCGGGTTTTGCCTTGGTATGGACTATGGACCACCATGTCATCCCTGATTATATGGCTTGTTGTATTATCAATCGTAAATATAGCGAATTTGGTTTGTTATTTCAGACGGTATTATCTTGCAAAATCAGATTGATTGGGCACTCTTTTCGTGCGTGGGTGAGACGCTCCGAGAACGAAGCATTCCTCCAATCCCTGTTGACCCTTCGGGCCAAAGGGGACCGCTCCGCTTTTCCGGAATTGCTTCGTTCTCTCCGCTGCTTTTGTGCATCCACCAACTTAACAAGAACAACCGAAAATCGCAATCTTCTGGTTTAACAAAATTGAAAAAGAGGCTGCCCTAAGCCATTAGCTGAAGCAATGGTCAATCGATACTATTGGATCGGGAATTAAGCGAATGTTCTTCACACAGAAGAAACGATATTTTCCTTTACCAGATTATGATCTATCTATTGTTAATCAATCATACAGAGTTGGATTTATTAACGGTGATTTTACTTGACAAGGTACCTCGTGTTCATCATTTATCGTTTGGTCCATAGAGAAATAAATTATTTGAATCTTGGTACGCGCGTGCAAACAACATATTGATGTCCAGGGTGGAGAGATTATATTTTTGTTACAGTCTGCGGCATAGCTGCTAGTTCTTGACGATCTGTTGCAACCTGTGACAGTATGTTAGAGATTAGATCAATATAATGAATGGAGAATCCCAAAACTGATGTCTAACTTGCCTAATTGTCCGAAATGCAATTCCGAATATACGTATGAGGATGGAAGCTTGCTGGTGTGCCCGGAATGTGCTCATGAGTGGGGCCTGGAATCCAGTCTCGAAGCGGATGAAGACGAAAAAATCGTAAAAGATGCCAACGGCAATGTCCTGCGGGACGGAGACGCGGTTACTGTCATCAAGGACCTGAAAGTAAAAGGAACATCATTAGTCGTCAAGATCGGCACCAAGGTCAAAAACATTCGTCTGATTGATGGGGATCACGACATTGATTGCAAAATCGATGGATTCGGAGCAATGAAGCTGAAGTCCGAGTTTGTAAAAAAAGCTTAAGATACTGAATGCGCTAGTTGACTTACTTGGCAAGCTAAAGGTACCCCAAAGCGGGTGCCTTTTATTTTTCGCCGATGGCCAGTACAAGTGGTAAAATACTACCGTTGGTTTCAAAGAAGTGTCGGAAGAAGCACGTTATAATCGTGGGCTCTAACGTTTGCAATAGGGAAATATTTTTCCTATAATGGCTTCGTAACTTGTATGATTGATATCAATCTCATTTATATAGGGAGAGCTTGCGGCTCGCTGTCAAAACGATGGATTAGGAGGACCCCCGGATGTCGCGGACCTATGAAGAGCTTGCACAATATTTTGCAACGACACCCATTCACCTGTTTGGTGTATACCGCACATCGCTGGAAGGTAACCGTACTTATAGTGGACATGTCCACAAGCCTACCGCCAAATGCGGTGTCATCATCGCACTCGAGGGGGAAGCCACATTCGTCTTCGACGAAGTGGAGCGCTACATGATGAAGCCTGGTCACATCTTGATCGGAGGGGCAGGCAGACGGCTGGAAGTGATTTCTGGCGCGGATGGCTTCCAATATTGTCTAGCTCATTACCTACCGAGCGGTATAGGTGAAGAAAAGGGACAGCGGAGGCCAGAAGACATCTTCTGTATAGAGGTTACGCTAAATCCAGAGCTGCTGAAGCTGGTGGAGCAGTTGCTGAACGCTGCTTCCGCTCCTGATGTGATGGACAAGCTGAATCAACGCTCGCTATTTTACCAGTTCATCACCAAAGTGCTGCAATCGGAGCGTTATCATCAGAACAAGGACAGCTATCTTGTTATTGAGGACGCAATTCAGTATATTCAGTCGCATTTCACCGAGTCGCTGACATTGGCCAAGCTGGCCGACCGTTACCAATTGAAGCCCAAATATTTCTCGCATCTGTTCACTAAATATACCGGGACAGGACCTATCGATTATCTGATCCATTACCGGATGAATAAGGCACACGAGTGGTTATTAACAAAGCAATTTTCCGTATCCGCCGTGGCCAAAGGCATCGGGTATTCAGACCCGTACTATTTCAGCAGACTGTTCAAAAAGTATAAAGGGATTTCGCCCAGCCAGGTGGATTTCGACAGCACGGAGGCTTGATCATGTGAAATAGTCCATCATTGGAACGGGAATCTCTTCATTCCCATCGGGCTAGTATGATGATACTATTATAAATGTAATTGAGAATGATCATCATTTACAAAAATGGAGAGAGGACACACCATATATGAAAGTTCGTCAAGCCACATCGTGGTCTGTTTTTTTTACAGGTATGATCAGTTTACTGCTGCTTCTGAGCTCCTGTTCAAGCAATACGGGGTCTGTTAGTGGACCAACGGCCAGCCCGTCGCCAAACGCGACGGGGCAGGAAGAAATGGCTCCCGCCGCATTTCCGCGAACGATCGAAGCGGACAACGGCAGTATCGTCATTAAGGAGAAGCCGGAGCGCGTCGCTGTTGTTCACTGGGGATACGTCGATTCTATCCTCTTATTCGATTTGCAATCGGTCGGTCTCGCATTACCGTTCACGAAGGACGATTCCTCACTGGGCACTGACACGTATAAGCCCTATGTCGACAAAGTCGAGGAGCTCGCAATCGTTGGTGAGAACACGACCGTCAATATGGAGGCTCTGCTGGAGTATCAGCCAGACGTCATCATTGCAGGCAATGTTGTCAATGCCAAGGTGAAGGACCAACTGGAGAAAATTGCGACAACCGTCGTTATCGATGAAGCTGACACCGACGTATGGAGCAATTGGCCGGCGGTGGTCACCAAGTTCGGAGAAATATTGGGTCAGGAGAATGTTGCGGAACAGTTCATCGCCGACTATCAAGCCAAGCTGCAGAATGCCAAGGAGAAGCTGGCCGATGTTAAGGGAACCGTCGCATTCCTTCAGGTGCGGAACAACGCCGTATGGCTGGGTGGAACCAATTACTTAGTCCCATATTACGACAAGGGGCTCGGATTGAAGGCACCGGACAGTTCGGCTATGACGGAAGGTGCCGAGCTGTCTTTAGAAGGACTAAGTGCGCTGAACCCGGACCATTTGATTCTTGGCTATTTCAACTATGATAACCCGTCGGCAGCCTCCTTGACAGACGAGTGGGAGAAGACCAACGTTTGGAAAAGTCTGAAAGCAGTTAAGAGCGGCCAGACGTATGCTGTCAACGGTGCTCTCGCAATGGGCTATGGACCGCTTGCCAACACCTATGGCATCGAGTCCGTACTGGAAGCACTGGACCAGTAGGTTCAGACAGCTTGTGATGAAATGCAAAATTTATATTGATCCATAGAAAGGACCTCGTCCTCCACAATCAAGTGGAGAATGAGGTCCTTTCACTGGGTTTTTGGGATGTCTTGTTTTTATACAGACACTTTTGAGACGGATCCCTTCTTGTTAACAATCTTGTCTGTGTGACTGTTGTTTAGCCACTGGTAGACAACAACCGCCAGCGCCGAGCCGACAAGCGGGGCGATCAGAAACACCCACAATTGGGATAATGCTTGCCCGCCAAGCAGAAGTGCCGGTCCAAGGCTTCTTGCAGGATTGACAGATGTACCTGTTAAGGCAATACCCAAAATATGTACAAAGGCAAGCGTCAGCCCGATGACCAGGCCGGTTACGTTTCCATTGCTCTCACTGGAGGTTACACCCAGGATCGTATAAATAAATACGAAGGTTAAAATGATTTCGACAATGACTGCCATCAGCGCTGAAATACCGATCCCATAACCAGGGCCGAAACCGTTCTGGCCGAGTCCCGTTGTGGGCATGCCTGCGGAGACGATGATCGCATACAGAATAGCGGAGCCCGCAATCGCTCCGGCAATTTGCGCAATAACGTATCCGACGAAGTCGGCACCCGTTAGCTTACGGCTCATGAGCATGGCGAGTGAAACCGCCGGATTGATATGACACCCCGAAATCGGGCCGATGACATAGGCCATTGCGACAATAGACAGCCCGAATGCCAATGCGATTCCCAAATACCCGAGCTCTCCTCCCGCCGTGGCGGCACTGCCGCAGCCGAACAGAACAAGTACAAATGTTCCAATGAACTCGGCAGCATATTTTTTGAATGAAGCGTTCATAACCTACCTCCTAATGAATATATATCAATCTTATTATAAACGAGATAAATTAAAAAAAAACTGAACATAAAGTAGGATATATGCCAAAAAACTCTGAATCATGCCGGATACGGGATGATTGAGTTATATTTTCGAATGAAATAGTGTGGGAATTTTGCTTGACAATATCAAGGGGATTATGCAAAGTTACTGGTGTTGAATTAGCGAAAAGAGCGCGCGAAGCGGGAAAAGGTGAAACACGATGAAAGCGAATCGGATGGAAGCGTTCAGTGACGGCGTGCTGGCCATTATCATTACGATCATGGTGCTGGAATTCAAGGTCCCGGAAGGTCATGATTGGCATGCGTTAATCGAACTTGGTCCGAAAATCCTAAGCTACATCTTCAGTTTTGTATATGTTGGTATCTACTGGAACAATCATCATCATCTGCTGCACATGGTTCGAACGATGAACGGGGGATTAATGTGGCTCAACTTGCTGCTTCTCTTCTGGCTATCCCTTATTCCGTTCACGACAGCCTGGATGGGGGAAAGCCATTTTGCAGCTACTCCAACAGCGCTGTACGGCATTATTCTACTATTAGCGGCGTTCTCGTACTGGCTGCTTCAGCGTGCGATTATTAAACAGCATGCCAGTGATTCCTCCTTCGCCGCGGCGATGGGCAAAGACTGGAAGGGGAGAGTATCTCCATTGCTCTACTTGATCGCGGCTGTGACTGCTTATGTGAGCCCTTGGATATCCGGCTTCTTTTTTATACTTGTCGCCGTTATTTGGTGTGTGCCGGATAAACGAATCGAGCATGCCTTGCGAGGCCATTAAGATAGATCATTTTTTAGAGAGTTTGTTGGGTCTAGTCCGGATGTGCCGGGCTAAGGCCCTTTTACATTTTATACTGGTTTTTTTATGCTCCGAGCTATGAAATCGGAATTGTCACTTTTTAACCAGATTTAAATAGTTTATAATTGAGAAGAATGTTGAGTTCCTAGGTGGCGCCTTGCTTTGTGGTACCTAAGCCGGAGCGTCTACCCTTTTTTGCAAATATTGGTATAAGGAAGGGTTGTAATGAGCAGCATACAGATAAAAACGGACGTTATCTTAATTGGTGCAGGAGTCATGAGCGCAACTTTGGGAGCATTACTGAAAGAACTGGCACCGGAATGGGAAATCAAAGTATTTGAGAAACTCGCAAGCGCGGGGGAAGAAAGCTCCAACGAATGGAATAATGCGGGTACAGGCCATGCCGCTCTGTGTGAGCTTAACTATACTTCCGTAAAATCTGACGGATCTATAGATATTGGCAAAGCCATAAGTATTAATGAACAGTTTCAGCTTTCAAGACAGTTTTGGGCTTATCTTGTAAACAGCAATGTGATTCGCAATCCGCAGGATTTTATTATGCCTTTACCTCACATGAGTTTGGTACAAGGTGATGAAAATGCGACCTTTTTGAAAAGAAGATTTAAAGCGCTTTCAGAAAATCCTTTGTTTCAGGGAATGGAATTTTCAGACGATCCGGAACAGTTGAAGCAATGGGTTCCACTAATTATGGAAGGGCGTACATCGAACGAACCGATAGCAGCCACCAAAATTGAATCCGGTACAGATGTTAATTTTGGCGCTTTAACACGTTTATTATTTGAGCACTTAAAGAGCAAGAATGTCGAGATTCACTACAAGCATAGTGTCAAGGATATTAAACGAACGAGCGACGGTTTGTGGAACGTGAAGGTGCAGGATATCGAGAGCGGTACAACGGAATATCATACGGCAAAATTTGTCTTTATCGGCGGCGGCGGTGGAAGTCTGCCTTTACTGCAGAAAACCGGCATTCCCGAGTCCAAGCATATCGGGGGTTTCCCGGTAAGCGGGCTGTTCATGGCCTGTAACAATCCGGACGTGGTGGCACGGCACCATGCCAAGGTATACGGCAGGGCCAAAATCGGGGCTCCGCCCATGTCCGTTCCGCATCTGGATACCCGATATATCAACAACAAAAAGGCATTGCTGTTCGGGCCGTTTGCCGGCTTCTCACCCAAGTTTTTAAAAACAGGTTCAAATCTGGATTTGATCCTCTCCGTAAAACCGGATAATATCCTGACCATGCTGGCGGCGGGGGTAAAAGAGATGGCACTGACCAAATACCTGATCCAGCAGGTGATGTTATCCAATGAGCAGCGGATGGAAGAATTGCGAGAGTTCATTCCGAACGCCAAAAGCGAGGATTGGGACATCGTGGTGGCGGGCCAGCGTGTGCAGGTGATCAAAGATACGGCCATCGGCAGAGGCACACTGCAATTTGGTACGGAAGTGGTTACCGCTGCGGATGGCTCAGTAGCCGCACTGCTCGGCGCTTCTCCAGGGGCTTCTACGGCTGTGAACGTTATGCTTGAGGTGCTGGGAAGATGCTTCCCGCAGCAAATGAAGGCGTGGGAATCGAAAATCAAAGAAATGATTCCTTCTTATGGTGTGGCATTAACAGAAAACCCCGAGCTTTTCCAGAGAACTCACGAAGCAACATCGCAGGCGCTTGGTCTGAGCGAGAAAAAAACGGTCTTTAGTTAATTTTTTGGAGCTATAACAGAAATAAAAATGAAAGCCCCCTCGACGAGAGGGGGCTTTATGCTGGGATAATATTTAGGAATGGACTCTTATTTAGCGGTCAATCGCATAGTGTAATTGGATGACGCCACTGCCGAGGGCCTTGCAATCCAGCAGTTGCACATGCTTGTATTGGTAGTTGTCTTTGTCGATGACAAGGTGCAGCCCTTTTCCTTCCAGCACAGGCGCAACATTGAAAATAACTTCGTCTACAAGCTCTTGACTTAGAAATGAATTATGGATATCCGCACCGCCGCTAATAAGCGCGGTTTGGTGGCCTTTTTGTTGTAAGTAGTTTAAGGCTTCTTGAGGCGTGCTTACAACGGTTACGCCGGGGATAGTCTGAATACTGTTGGACACAACAACGATGTCCATCCCAGCGAAAGGGCCATCCGCGCTCACCTGTTCCTCTTGAGAGACTCTGCTCGGGTCTTGCATTGCCTCAAACGTTCTGCGACCGACAATGAAATTTCCTGCAGCTTTGGCGTGTGTCGCGAAGTCGTCCAGCGCTTCTTTTTTGGGTGGATTCTCCGGACTGGATTGCGCATAATTGCCGTTAGCGGTTAAAGTTGCCCATAAAATGGTTTTCATAAGTTATATTCCTCCTCTTGATTCACATCGTAATCGATCTATGGTACATTTGAAAAGTAGTTACATTTAAGTGCAATAGTTTCATAAAATGAACTAAGGAGAGAAAGCCGATGATGGACCGTTCCTGCCCTGGCACTGTTGAACCGATCCTGGAGATTTTGGATAGTAAATGGATGCTTCTTCTCTTGTTTGAACTGTTTAACGGGACGAGACGTTTTGGGGAATTACGCCGTAAGCTGCAACCTATTAGTCCGAAAACGCTGACAGACCGATTGCGGTTGTTAGAGGAGAAGGGGATTGTCACACGCACGCTTTACCCAGGTGTGCCGCTGCATGTCGAATACGAGCTGACCGAGGCCGGGCAGGGTCTGCAGCCGATTTTTGCCGCCATGTGGACTTGGACTCAGGAGCATGGAGCATATTTGCGGACAGAGACGGACGTACCCGGGCAAGAAGCAGAAAACAAGATGTGAATTTGACGAATAAAGGAATCCCCTCATTCATGTCGAAATTTTTTATATGCGAACAGAAAAACAGACCCGATACAAATATATAGTGTTACTGCTCCTGATATTTAGCGCTTTAACCGGAATGAGATGGATGTGGTCCGACATGTTCACTGTAAAGGATCACCCTCGTGCCATTGACGGTGTAATTGATCTCCGCGGGACGGATTTGGAGAAGTCGCCTCCCTTTTATTTGAATGGGGAGTGGAAATTCTACCCCGAATCACTTACCACTGGAAAAGAATTGCTTGAGAAAGGACCGGATGTTATGAACATCCCGGTTCCGGCAGACTGGGGAAGTGCGCTCCACCCGGACACCGGGAACTCAATCGGATACGGAACGTATCGGCTGCGTATTTTGATCGATCCTCTGGAGGAGCCCATAGCTTTCTGGTTCAGAGGGGTTACGACTGCATCTGAAATTGAGATCAACGGAGAAATGGCGGGAAGCATCGGCAAGGTGGCTACATCTAAACAGGAGTATGCTCCGAAAAGCGTCTCCTTTACCGCCTCCTATGATATAAAAGGAACTACCGAAATTGATATATTGGTCCGTGTAGCCAACTTCGACAACCCGAACAAGGGCGGATTCGTGAACCCGGTGCGTTTCGGCTCCCAGGCGTCCATTGACTTTGCACGCTGGTATTCCATCGGGTTGCAGATATTCATCTTTTTGGTGCTGCTGCTTCATGAAGTGTATGCTTTCATTATTTATGCGTTCAATCCCAAAGAGAAAACGTTGCTGATTACAGGGCTGCTGTTGCTGGTCGTCAGCATTGTGGTTCTAAGTAACTACGATACCATACTGTTGAATTGGTTTCCGATGATCCATTATACATGGGCGATCAAGATCAAATGCATCAGCATGCTGTGGCAAGTTCCATTAATGCTGCTGCTGTTCAGAAGATTCATGCCGACCTTGTTCCATAAAGGATGGCTGCGCGTATTTTTCGCGGCAAACATCGGGTTTACGGTGCTGCTGTTGATCATACCGGCCGCTTACGTGGATGGCATCGTTCTTTCCAGCTTGTTTTACGTTCTCTATTTCATGTCATTTGCTTGGTTTCTCTATATCATCGGGATGTCGATCTTCAAGCGGCAGACGGACCGCGACATGATCTTCCTGCTGCTAAGCTCGGCAGGCATTATCTCTAATTTTATCTGGAGCACGGCTGAGGCTGTCAGCGACGTCACCGCCGTCTATTATCCGATCGACCTGGTCATCGCGATTATCGGATTTTCCTCATATTGGTTCAAGCAATACTTCCGCCAATCCAGGGAGAATATTGAACTGAACGCGAAGCTGAGGGAGGCTGACCAGATCAAGGATCAATTTTTGGCCAATACCTCGCACGAGCTGCGGACACCGCTGCACGGCATTTTGAATATCGCCCATCATGTGGTCGCCAAAGAAAAAGACAGGCTAGAGAAGTCCAGTCTTGACGATATGCAATTGCTTATTACGATCAGCAGGCGCATGTCCCATCTGCTTGGCGATCTTCTGGATGTGGTCCGCCTTAAGGAGCATCGTCTTGTGCTGCGGAAGGAGCCCCTACAGGTTCAGTCCATCGTACCAGGCATCATCTCCATGCTGCAGTATATGGCAGAAGCCAAGCCGGTCGCCCTGCACATGGATCTGCCGGAAGCTATGCCTTCCGTTCTGGCTGATGAAAAGAGGCTGGTGCAGGTGTTCTATAACCTGCTGCACAACGCCCTGAAATATACGGAAGAGGGCGCGGTCTCCGTATCCGCCGAAATAAAGGAAGGGCGTGTGCTCATTCATATCGCCGATACCGGGATCGGTATGGATGAAGCCACCCGTGCACGAGTCTTTCTTCCTTATGAGCGTGGTGCTTTTGACGTCAACGACGGACAGGGGATCGGACTTGGGCTAAGCATCAGCAAGCAGCTCATTGAGCAGCATGGCGGCACATTGACAGTTCACTCCGAGCCCGGCCAAGGGTCGGTCTTCAGCTTTGATCTGCCTGTGGCGGATGAGTCCAATCTCTCGATGCAGCAGACGTCCTCTTTTGCAGGACAGGATCTGGCAGGAATAGATGAGCCGTCTGCAGGGTTTTTGCTCCGGGATTTGACGGTTGGGGAAAGGGAAGTCTCCGCAACGATGTCTCCGCCGCTTTTGGAAGAGAGCAGAGCCCGCATTCTGGCTGTAGACGATGATCCGATCAACCTGAAGGTGCTGGCTAGCATTCTATCGACGGAGCCCTATGTCATCGTGACGGCTCAATCGGGCCGGGAAGCGTTGGAATTGCTGGACACGCAGCAGTGGGATTTGCTCATCGCCGATGTGATGATGCCGAACATGTCCGGATATGAATTGACCCGGATCGTAAGAGAGCAGTTCCCCATGTCGGAGCTTCCCGTCTTGCTGCTTACTGCCCGCAGCCAGCCAGCGGACATTTACACAGGTTTCTCGGCGGGAGCGAGCGATTATGTCACCAAGCCCGTAGATGCGCTGGAGCTGAAATACCGGATTAGAGCCTTGGTCACACTGAGGCAATCCGTGAATGAGCGATTGCGTATGGAGGCCGCTTATTTGCAGGCGCAAATTCAGCCTCATTTTCTGTTTAACACTCTAAATTCGCTGCTGGCTTTAAGTGAGATGGATACGGACAGCATGCTCAAACTGGGCGATGCCTTTGCTTCCTATTTGCGGATTAGCTTCAATTATCTCAACACGGGCAGGCTGGTTGAGCTGTCTCATGAACTGGAGTTAGTCAAGTCCTATCTGTATATCGAAAAAGTGCGGTTTGGTGATCGGCTGTCGATTGAGTGGGAGGTGGAGCCGGACATGCACTTGCAGCTCCCTCCGCTCTCCATTCAGCCGCTGGTGGAGAACGCCGTGAATCATGGCCTATTGAGCCAGCCCGAAGGCGGGACCGTTCGTATTTCCATTACGCGTCAGAACGATTATGCCCTTATTGAAGTAAGCGATGACGGAAAAGGGATGGATCAGGAGCAGGTGGAAAGGCTGCTAAACGCCAGGGTTAATGAAAAAAACGGAATTGGCATCGCCAATACGAATCGGAGATTAAAGCAGTTATACGGGCAGGGGTTGTCTATCGCGAGTCATTACGGGAAAGGAACAACCATGTCGTTTGAAATTCCGGACAAGTCTCGACCCTTCGGGCTTTCTGATTATGAGAACCCTCAAGGATATTAACCTGTATTGGTCGGTCTAACAGGTTAATATCCTTTGTTAAGGTTTCCATGTGTGCTACAATGGATAGCAACGATTAATTTGCTTAAGGAGATATTTATGACGGCTAAATTCAATTTTTTTTCCGGTAATCCATCTCTGGACTTGATTAATACGGAAGAAATGAGAAGAGGCAAACGAATCGATTCGCTCTCCAGCCAAGAGGACCTCGTTCACTGGTTTCAAACGCTGGTATCTATAGGGGCCTTCTCACCGGAGCAGTTCGGCGACCTTGGCGAGCAGCCGGATGAGAGCGTGCTCCCCGTGCTGAAGCAATTCAGAGCCACTCTGCGTGAGCTGTTTGAAAAAACTGCAGCCAGCGGATCTCCGCCTGTCAATTTGATCGAGCCATTGGAGAAAATAATCGAGAATGCACCATTGTCCTATACATATAAGGAAGACCGTCTAATTCCCGTTCCGATAGGCTCCTTTCCGTCGTCGCTGCTCTCCCTTATCGCTTTAGACGCCTTGGATATATGCACGAAGGACAAGCTGCAAGGGCTGCACCGCTGTGAAAATCCAAAATGCATTTGGTTTTACTTGGATTTTACCGGCAAGCGGAAATGGTGCTCGATGAAGCTGTGCGGAAACCGAATGAAAGCGTCGAGATTTAAGTTGAAATATGAAGGACAGCCCGAGGAGTCCGCCAATCCATGAACATTACGATTTGCTTTGAATTTCCCAAAGGCGATGGATTCGGTCTAATTGCCCTAGTGTGAAGGCGATATGGCACAGATCGTGGACAAGTACCCACATCGCTGTACGTCCTTCGGGCGGAACCTCTCCCCAGCATAAAACACCGCGGCTTAAATCGATGGGGGCAGGCTGCAATTGGCTATCCTGCAAATTATCGAACGTTTTGACCAGCCTTTCTTTGGTATCAGCCAGCAGCTTTTCCAGTTGTTCGTGATCCCCGGATACGCCGAATTCATTGGCTCGGATACGATCTGTCGGAATGCCGCCCACGACATCCCCAATCCAATAACCTGCAGAGCCGAGCAAATGATAGGCAAGGACATAAGGGCTGTTGTTCATTTGCTCCGGCCTCCAATTCAATGCTTCGGGGGGCAGATTTCGAATGATTTTGAATACATCCTCCAGCAAGCCTTCCATAATCATCTTTAAATCTTTGCCTATCTCAGCGGCGATCGTCGGTCGATGTTGGTTAGTTGACATATGATTTCATCTCACCTTCACGTTATTAAAAGAAGTAATGGCTGAATCGTAATGAAACAGCAGCGGCAAACCCCCGGTATGTACGAAAACAACCGCAGCGTACTTGTCCAATTGCCCCGAATGTCCCATTTGCAGCAGTGCCGCCATCGCTTTTCCGGTATATACAGGATCGAGGAAAAGTCCTTCTGTTTTCGCGGCGGTATAAATGGCCTGACAGCCTTGCTCCGTAACTTCTCCGTACCCGGCCCCCATAAAACGGTCGTCTATCCGGATATCTTCAGGCTGCACAACATGCTCATACCCGGCAAGATGCAATGCTTGGGTAGCAACACGCGCTGTCTTCCCGATTTTGATATGTGTTGTGCCGCTTACGCTAACGCCTAAAATATCAAACGAATTGGGTACAACGTGGGCTCCTGCCACTAACCCGGCATGTGTGCCGCATGTACCTGTGGCGACGACGATAAGGATCCGCTGCTGATTCAGCCCGAACGAATCAAGCTGCTGAACCAGTTCCTCCACGGCAAGAATATAACCCACCGTGCCCAGAGCGTCCGTGCCGCCTTCGGGAATAATGCAGGGCCTGCCGCCTTCGTTCGCAATTTTGCTAGCCACTTCATCCATGACCTCATTGACCACTTCCAGCGGCGGCCGATCGGCCGGAGGAGTAACAAAGGTAAGCTCGGATTCCATCAAATGATCCAAATATAGATTGCCATGCTTTTCCTTACCCGGAACACCACTCAACACCAGATGAGGCTTTAATCCAAGCTTGCGGGCAGCGGCAGCTGTGAGATGGGTATGATTGGATTGTACGGCACCGGTTGTGATGACATGGGTTGCGCCGTCCGCTTTGGCCTTGCCAAGCTGGAATTCAAGCTTTCTAGCCTTATTGCCGCCGCCGCCAAGGCCGGTCATATCCTCTCTTTTAATATACAGAGGACACCCTAATTGCAAGGATAGCTGTTCTGCGGGCTGCAAGGGAGTTGGCCAAGTTCCCAGCATGACCCGTGGCAATGATCGGATTTCGTTCACTTCATCTCCTCCGTGACATTTTTTATCGATGGACTGTCTGACTCCAGCAGGGACGATCGATCCCTTGAGCTCTATCATATATTCACAAAAAGTAACCTGTCAATATTATTTTAGTGGTTATTTCATTGAGGTGCCACCGAGAATTTGGGCGACGCAATATCCCAACGCAGTCCCGTTCTTTTCGGTTTGATGCGGGCGTCCGTATTGGCTTGAAGCGCGGCTCCGGTTACGTTCACCCATAATGTGGGAACGCTTGGTAAAAACACTTATTTACTGATCGTTCCCAATGCGATAGTATAGGTTCAGGAGGGAAAAGAAATGGCTAGAAGCAAAGAATTTGAAGAAAGCGTCGTTTTGGAGAAGGCTATGAAGCTCTTCTGGGAGCAAGGATACGAGAAGACCTCGATGAACGACCTTGTTGAGCATATGGGGATTCATCGAAGAAGTCTCTATGATACCTTTACCGACAAACACACTTTGTTTCTCAAAGCGATAGATCGATTCGGAGACTGGACCAACGCGAGATTAGCGGCGGGGCTCAAGCAATCCGAGACGGCTGCGCAAGCGATCCAATTCGTTTTCGACTTCATCATCAATGGGGAAGAGGACACACCGCCCGGCTGCATGTTTGTAAACTCGGCCGTCGAATTGGCGATTCGGGATGCGGACGTTGATGCGAAAGCCGTGGAAGCTTTTGCAAGGGTGGAGCAGATGCTTGCAGAAATCGTATTATGGGGGCAGCAAAACGGCGAATTTACAAAGCAATACGAAGCGACGGAAATGGCCGAATATCTTCATAATGCCTTAGCGGGATTGAGAGTCATGGCTCGGACTTCGGTCACCAAAGAAAAACTTCGGCGGATTGCTGAATTGACGATGCATAGCCTAAAGGGATGACCACGAAGGCAGCAGCAGATGAAGCGATAACGGTGGTCCGCTTGGCAATCAAGCCTCATCCTTGGACAGTCTCAAGGACGAGGCTCTTTCTCGTACATAACTGATCGCTCTATTGAAGCAGTGTGTCCTGCTCCAGCAGATGCAATAATTTTTCCTCCGTGCCTGAACCCGGCATCGGGACAAAGAAGCACCAGTGCAAGCCAGGGTCGTTATCAATGGCACTAGCGTAATGGATCATGAACTCCATCTTTTGTCTGTCAGGAAGAAGAAATTGAGCTGTTGCTACACGTTTTTGCTTGATTTCGTAGAGCTCCCACAAGTGCACAAATTCCTCACTTTCCCGTCTCAAACGCTCGAACCGTTCCATATATAAGGGGTTATTCTTATAGATGTCGAAGTTCGCCCGCAGGATTGCTGCGCTGTAACGCGCAAAATCCTCCCAATTCTCCAGTTTTTTGCGATAATCCGGATCCAGAAATATAACGTTCATCATATACCGCTCATTCTCCGGCAGACTGCCGAAATCTGTGATAATCAGTTCCGCTGCCCGATTCCAGGCGATCACATCCGTGCCTTCGTCTGTGACGAAGGAAGGATAATGTAATTGATCCACAATATTTTGCAAAAAAACGGTATCTGGCCTGCTGCTCAGTACTGTACCAGTGCTTCCAGGGCCTATATTGGCCAGATCAAATAGATGCTTCTGTTCATCCTCGTTTAACAGCAGCGCCTGGCTGATATTCAATAATATTTCAGGTGAAGGATTTACCTCTCTTCCCTGCTCCAGCCACGTATAGTAAGTCACACTCATATTGGCGAGATAGGCTACTTCTTCCCTCCGCAGCCCCGGGGTACGCCGCCGTCCCGGCAGCGGATCAATTCCAGCCTCTGCAGGCTGCAGCCGCTCCCTGCGTGATTTGATGAATTCACCCAACGGTGTTGAAGAACGACGTGTTTTCATATATATCACTCTCCTCGCTTGTCCAAGTTCCCATAAGAACATTGTAATCTTTGTAACCTATAGACTTCCACATCTGCGTTGCAATCAACAAGGAAAGACGTTCATGGAGCGCTGCTCAAATTCGGAGCGGTTATCCAATGAACGTCTCAGTTATAAAACAAAGCGTGGAAGATATTTTTATCGCCTATCCTTATTTAACCAGATATTTCCCGGGTTTTTAGTATTATAGGCTCTGCAAGCTGGAGAATGCGTCATCGGAAATGTTAAAATTATAAAAAGGACGAAAACCAGGAGGCTGAGTCGATGCGGGACGAGCTGCTGCCAGAGCTGGAGGCGTGGCATGAGGAAGATGAGTTCGAGGAAATTGTGGATGCCATTATGGAGATTCCTGCGGAGGACAGGGACTATGAGCTCACCAGCCATTTGGGTAGAGCGCTGAATAATCTTGAGCGTTACGAAGAGGCGGTGGAGCATTTTCTGTCCGTTGCGGAGGAGGGACAAGAGGACCCGCTGTGGCATTACCGTGTAGGCTTTGCTTATTACCATCTCGATCAATATGAGGAGGCTCTGCGCGCCTTCGAAACAGCAGATCAGTTAGAGCCCGGCGACGAGGAAATCCAGGAGTTTCTGGAATTGAGCCGAAGCAAGCTCTCTGAGCAATCGGTGGAAGAAGCGACCCAATCCGTGGCGGGGGCTGAGTCGGAGTCAATGATCGATTTCCCGGATTTTTGGGAGGACAGCGATCTTGCGATCGAGCAATATGTGATGGTACCGCCCACAGATGAGCTGATTGACTCTGTAGAAGAGGAATTGGTCTTCAGGCTGCCGGCCTTCTATATTCAAATGATGAAGGCGCACAACGGGGGGATTCCCCGCAGCAATAGCTTCCCTATATTAGAACCGGACTCGGGCTCCAAGGAGCAGATCATCATTTCCGGCATTCTGGGCATTGGACGCGACAAGAGGCGTTCGCTGTGCGGAGAAGCGGGCAGCCGATTCAGGATTGAGAGCGGAGGTTATCCTGAAATTGGCGTGGTCATCTGTGACTGCCCATCGGATTCCGAAGTGGTTATGCTGGATTACCGGGAATTCGGAAATGACGGCGAACCTGAGGTTGTGCATGTGGATAAGGAGAATAATTACCAAATTACACGGCTTGCGCCCAGCTTTGAGGCCTTCATTCGCGGGCTGGTGAAAGAATAATCAATATATTTAAGAGCCTGATTCGTTCAGGCTCTTTTTTTTACAACTCTATAATAACTTTCAAGCGGAGATTTGATATCATGGCGGTGGAGTGTGATATGATGGCCAAAATTTTGATCGTCGATGATGAGAAGGCAATCAACGACCTGATTGCTGTGAATCTGAAAATGGTAGGGCATGAGTATGTTCAATTGTACAGCGGCGAGCAAATCCCGGAGCTGTTGAACGAGATGCGGATTGATCTGGTCATTCTGGACGTGATGCTGCCGGGCAGAGACGGATTTGATCTCGTGGGGAGTTTTGTGAAACGAGGCATTCCGGTGATTTTCCTGACAGCGCGAAATGCCGTTTCAGATAAAGTGCATGGCTTGGAGATTGGGGCGGAGGACTATATCGTCAAACCGTTTGAGGCGGTGGAGCTGATCGCCCGGATCCATGTGGTACTGCGCCGAAATCAGAAGAACACAAGTGAATTCAGCCTGGGCGGGACGACGGTGGATCTGGACAAGCATATCGTCACGGTGAACGGACAAGTCGTGGAAATGACCAATAAAGAATTTCAACTGCTCGAATTCCTCATTCAAAACAAAAATATCGCGCTTTCCCGTGAAAAGATCATCGAGCAGACCTGGGGTTTTGATTTTTATGGAGAAACGCGAACCGTGGACGTGCATATTCAGCGGCTGCGAAAAAAGCTGAACTGGGAGCACCATATCAAGACGGTGTACAAATACGGCTACAGGTTAGAGGTGTGAAGGTGAAATTTTGGCAGAAAACGTATTTGTGTGTGCTGATGGTTTTCTTGATCGCTTTTGATATCGGAGCCTATGCCTTGCTGCAAAAAAGCTACCAATTAAACGAGCAGATGGATATGTCCAGAGGTGTAAGCGAATATGAGAGCATCGATAACTCGCTAAGTTATATCCTGCAGGTTTTTTCCAGCAGCACCGGCAGCACGGCCTATGGTGCTGTAATTTCCGGTTTTGCCGACAATTACTTTGCAGAGGGTATCCTGATGGAGGTATATGAAGGGGAGCGGCTGGTCTTCTCCAATGCCTACCAGTTTGAGGGCACACGAGAGGAATTGCAGGGAGAGCAGCGTGAAACGGTATACCGGAAGCTTGATGGGAAGCTGTGGATTTTTGTGGGCGGCAGCATGGAGTTTAATGGGCTCAAGCTGGTCATATCCAGGAGCTCCGCTTATCTGCAAGATTATTATGACAACCTGATCAGTTATTTTATTACCTTGAGTGTGGTCATTTCCGTCGTTTTATCCTCCGTGCTCATTCTGCTGCTGTTCCGGTTGACCGCTCCAATCCGAAACCTGAACAAAGGGGTCAGGGACATTGCTGCGGGAGCTTACCACCAAAGGGTTAAGGTTAGCGGAAGCGACGAAATCGCCGAATTGGCCCGGGATTTCAACAAAATGGTGGATGCAGTGTCCACGAATATTGAAACGATGCAAAAAGCGAACGAAGACAAGGAAACCTTCATTAATAGCCTGACCCATGAGCTGAAGACGCCGATTACGGCGATAAAAGGGTACAGCCAGTTTTTAAATTATGCGAATAGCACTGAAGAAGACCGCAGAATGGCGGTTGATTACATTCATGAGCATGTAGCCCGGCTGGATTTGCTGTCGGGAAAATTGATGGAGCTGCTGTATTTGAAGAACGAGGAGATTACCTTGCAGTCCGTGGAGGTTGAAGCCTTATTTGCTTATGTGGAACAAATGGAGCAGCATGCTTTGCAAGCAAAGCAGATCAAGTTGGTCAAAGAGTGCCAGGCAGAGCGGATATATGGAGATCCCGTACTGCTGCAGACGTTGTTCATGAACCTGGTGGAAAACAGCATCAAGGCCTCTCCTGACGGGAGCACCATTCATCTGAAAAGCAGCTTTCGAGACCCGCACGTTGTCATTGAGGTGACCGATTACGGAAAGGGCATCCCGGACAAGGATATCGAAAAAATTACCGAAGCCTTCTACGTTGTAGACAAATCCCGTTCCAAGGAGCTGGGAGGCATCGGCCTGGGTTTGTCCATCTGCAGTCAAATCGCCCGGCTCCACCATGCGCCAATTCACATTGAATCCAAGGAACATGAATATACGAAGGTGTCCGTTCTTTTTACAGCTTCGTTACAACTCGAACACTAGTCCATAATACGCCCCCCTCATAATGAGCTTGTAGTTACGAAATCCCAATAAATCATATGACGGAGGTAAGAAAATGAAAAAGAAGCTTTACGCCACAGCACTTACGGTCGGAGCAGCAGTGACTTTAATCGCAGGGAACGGTGCATTGTCAACCTATGCGTTTGCCAATGATACGGCTCCCAGTGTAAAGGTGACCGGTCAGCATCAGCAAACAGAGTTTGAGGGCGAACTCCGTGCTGCGGTCCCTGCCACTTCCGAGAAAACAAGCGGCAAGGAAGGGTCTGTCAGTTACTTCGCGTTATCACCAGGCTTCTCGGCCACTCCCGAGAAAACAAGCGAGGATATGAGCGAAGACAAAGCAGTGGATATTGCCCAGGAAGCGCTTGAGGAGAAATTTGATGTATCCCTGGATGGCATGAAGGCTTTCCCGGTCTTCTGCACGAGAGAGGATATGGAAGGAACGTTTTATTTTGTATCGTTCGCGGATGTCCAGGTTGTAGATACTCAGCCGGCTGTAGCGGCTAAAAATGGAGAAACCGGCCCCAGTGAGACTAGTAAGGCCAGTGAGACCGTGCAACTCTCTATTGCAGGTGAGGACGATAACCCGGATATCTACATTGCATTTGTAAATTCCAAAACTGGCGAAGTCGTTTCCCTTGAAAAAAATTCAACAGCGTCATCGGATACAGTAGCGCCAACAGCGCCGATACAGCCAGCCGAGCCAGCCAACTAATACAGCCTATTGTAATGCCTGCCTTTTATTTATGAAGGCAGGCATTTTTTGGTTGATTCTGTGCCTACCTTATGCCAAAATCCTCTAGGATACAGCTGCACGAAAGACTCCGGAGAAGATTGAAGAACTGAACGAGATCACAGCAGCTGCGGGTGGCGGGAATCATTCTCTTTTATTAACTGTAACCGGAGATGTGTACTCGTTCGGAAATAATGATTTCGGTCAATTAGGGCTTGGAGACAGGGAAAATCGCAGCAATCCAACGAAGCTTGAAGGGATCACGGATGTTCAGTCCATTGCGGGCGGAGCGGACCATTCCCTCCTGTTAACCGTAACCGGAGACGTATACTCGTTTGGCTATAACGATTCCGGCCAGCTAGGTCTTGGAGATACGGTGCTCCGCAGCCTTCCGGAGAGGATCGAAGGGATTTCCGATGTTAAGGCCATTGCGGCCGGCGGGGGTTTCTCGCTGCTCTTAACCAGGGAAGGGGACGTGTACTCCTTCGGCAGTAATCAGTTTGGCCATTTGGGGCATGGGGATACCGTCAATCGAAGCGTCCCAACGAAGATTGCAGCTATGGATGATCATGATGTGCAAATGATTGCTGCAGGAGCTTATCATTCATTGGTGTATATTGCACCAAAGCCTGTTTTGGATAGCTCGATTAGCCCGGACAGCGCGGTGTTTGATAAAAATGAATCCAAACAGGCCGATATCCACGTTACGCTGACCTTGAACGGAAATACGTTCGCAGGTATTCAGCATGGCGGAACTCCGCTCAATGAGGGAACGGATTACACCGTTGACGGGAATATGGTGACGATTGCCAAGGCGTATTTGGCGGCGCTGGATACGGGGAGCGCTGCGTTTACCTTTACGTTCAGCGCGGGAGCGCCGCAAAGCCTTGAGGTTGAGGTGATGGACAGCACCGTTGCGGTTCCGTCCGCGCCGATGAACGTCTCGGCTGCAGCGGGCAACGGTGAGGCGGTGATCAGGTTCACGGCTCCAGCGAGCGATGGAGGCAGTGCGGTCACCGGGTATAAGGTGGTATCGTCACCGGGCGGAATCGAGGCGAGCGGGGAGGATAGCCCGATCACGGTGAAAGGTCTGACGAACGGCACGAGCTATACGTTCACGGTACAGGCGGAGAACAGCGCGGGCTGGAGCACTCCGTCAGCGGCTTCGAACGCAGTGACGCCGGCAGCACCTTCGTCAGGTGGAGGCGGCAGCAGCCGAGACGGCGACGATGATGATGACGAAGACCATGGAAGCAGTGGCGGTATCGGCGGCGGCAGTAGTGGTGGAAGCACCGGAGGCAGCAGCAGTGATGGTGGGAGCACCGGAACGGGCAGCACCCCCGATAACGGGGCCAACGAAAGCGGCAGTACCGCAGAGAGCGGCACTGAAGGTGCGAGCTTCTCCGATGTTACCGGACACTGGGCGGAAACGAACATTATAAAGGCCGTGCAGCTTGGTATTGTGAATGGATACCCGGACGGCACCTTCGAGCCTGACGCTACCATTACGCGGGCCGAATTTGCACGGATGCTGATCAATGCTTTGAAGCCTGAGGTCGAAGGTGCAGCACTCACCTTTAGCGACCAAGACCAAATTGGTGATTGGGCATACGATGCGGTGAAGCAGTCTGTAGCGCTGAGGCTTGTGTCCGGTTACGAAGACGGGAGCTTCCGTCCAGGAGCGCTGATCACCCGTGCGGAGCTGGCTGTTATGGTTGCCAGAGCGGCTGGTATGGATTCACCGTTGACAGGAGAAGCCCCATTTGCAGATGACAGCCAAATCCCTTCCTGGGCGAAGGCTGCGGTATATAAATTAAGTAACATCGGGATTGTTAACGGGCGCAGCGGCAACCGGTTCGAGCCAAGGTTCACGGCAACCAGGGCCGAAGCGGTTACGATGCTGCTGAGATGGCTCCAGTTCAACAATAATTAAATTAAATGCCCGGTTAGTCTGTTATTAGCGCTAACCGGGCATTTGATTTTCAACAGGCCGGCCAACCGGTGCTCCTCAATACCAGCCAGCATTAAATTCCTGCTCATAAATCCTTTGCATCATGCTCAGAATTTTGGAGCCGGTCTCTGCGTATGGCAGATCCGCCGCCCGTCCTTTCAACACAAACGAGCCCGACGGGTAGCCGGTTCTCTTGAACGCCGCATCCCACAACAGGTTGGCCCCCTGGCTCGGATGGGAGAAGAATAACCGCATCAACAGCTTCACAGCCGGCGGAAGGCCGGATTTCTTCGTCGGTCTCAATGTGTTATTGGAGCCAGGGTCTGCACTGATCAGACGAAACCCTTCTGCCGCCATCGGCGCGGCGAGCTCCCGGGTCCAAAGTGACAGAGCCAGCTTGGTAGTGGCATAGGGACCGGTCAGCTTTTTAAATCCTGCCGGGCGCGGCAATTCATCCGGATTGAAGCGTTTGACGTGACGGAGAGCTGCAGAGGAGGTGTTCACCACCGTCTTTAAGGCCCCTTTTTGCAGCAGGTCTTTCAGCTCCATGAATACGATATACGGCACGACCGTTTGCAGCTCATAATGCATCTCCCGTCCTTGTGGAGAGAAGCGCAGCTCGGGCAGGCTTCCCCCGGCATTGTTAAAGAGAACGTCGATATGATCTTCTTTGCCATTGACCTCGTTAAGCACCCGCCGCAGCTGGCTGAAATCTGTAAGTTCTGCTTTATATACCCGCAGCTGGCCTTTACTGATGGCTTCGCGGATCATGCTGTCTTCTTCGGAAAATACGGACCGGATGAGAGCTGCAACCTCCCAGCCCTCACCCAGCAGGCGGCGTGTTAGCTGCAGGCCGATTCCGGCCCCTGCTCCTGTAATCAGTGCAACTTTGGTTGATTTATGTTCACTCATTATGAATTCCTCCCATTATGAAACAGTGTAAAAACTGGTTGATGGGGTTAGTATATCTATTGGAGTCGACTCCAAGTCAAGCAGTTTGAGTCAAACTATTTTACCCTTTATTTTCTATTGACCTGGAGTTGACTCCAGGTTTTATAATACATATATAAGCAGATAGGAGGGGCTTGATATGGTTACCATCAAAAAGGCTTCACAGTTGACCGGATTGTCAGAGGATACCCTTCGATACTACGAAAAGATCGGCCTGCTGCCGCGCGTGCAGCGAATGGACAACGGACGCCGGACATACAGTCAGGAGGATTTGTACAAGCTGCAGCTCATCAACTGCCTGAAGAAAACAGGCATGCCATTGGAGGAAATGAAGCCGTATTTGGATATGCCCCGGAACGCCACAAAGGAGGAGCTTCCGGAGCTGTATGATATGATGAAGAGCCATCGGGAACGGGTGCAAAAACAGATGCAGGACCTCCAAACGGTGCTCGATTATATCGATGCCAAGCTGGAGGAAGACTTACAGCCAGACCGGAATTGTACGGAAGAAACGTCCAGGGAACCGGCAGCTCCACCCAAGGAGAGGTTCAACAGTATTAATCTATACCAGAAAATCCCAAGTTAATTCAGAAGAAATCAAGTCGCTATATAAAACGCAAGCGATTTGGTTTCTTTTTTTCACCTGAAGTGGTTCTCCGAGCTAGCAGTCGCTGATCTCCGTGGAGGAGGAGTGATCGCCCCGCGAAAACCGGAATGGGAAAGGTGGTATAAGGAATACGCTGAGAGTATTAAAAATTTATGTAGAGGATGGGTTCGGATGGGACGAGGGGGAACGGAGAGCGGTTGGATGACGAGTGCTCTTACAACAACAGCCGCCCTGCATGACCTGAAAGCTGTTGTTGAAGAAGCAAAAAACGTGAACCTGGACGACGTTCCGGCACCGTATTCGGATAACGTGAAGCACGCCTTGGGCAAGGTGAAGCATATTACACCGCATAGCACGGTTGAAAAGATCAATGAAGCCAGGCTTGCCCTGCGCGTTGCGCTTGATGCTATGACCGTGGACCTGGATCAAGCCACGATCGCAGACCTGCAGACGATGGTGAAGGCCGGGAAGCTTACCTATGAGAAATTGGTCCATATGTATTTGGCTAGAATTGATTTGTATGACAAGCATACCGTCAAGCTGAACGCTGTGTCTGTCATCAATCCACATGCTATTGCGTCAGCCAGACATTGTGATGCGGCAGTGAGAGCGGATGCCTCCCAAGCTGAGGGAATGTTCGGCATCCCTGTGCTGATCAAGGATAACATTGGTACGGCAGCGGCAGATGGTATGCCCACGACGGCAGGCTCTATTGCGCTCGCGAACCATTATCCTGAACGGGATGCATTTGTTGTTACTCAGCTTAGGAAAGCCGGCGCCATCATTCTAGGCAAAACGAATCTTTCCGAGTTTGCCAATTTCATTACGTATGGCATGTGGAACGGCTATTCTACCCTGAAAGGTCAGGTACTGAACCCTTATTTGCCTGGTGTACTGAACGTTGGAGGGTCGTCCTCCGGTTCCGGCGCAGCAGGGGCTGCCGCCTTGGCCGCGATTACGGTGGGCACGGAAACCTCCGGCTCCATTCTGTCGCCTGCAACCAAAAACTCTCTGGTCGGCTTGAAGCCGACGGTCGGACTCATCAGCCGCAACGGGATCATCCCGCTGGCACACAGCCAGGATACGGCCGGACCCATGGGGCGGAACGTATTCGATGTGGCCGTGCTGCTAACCGTGATGCAGGGATATGACCCGGGCGACCAGTATGTCAACATGGGTGTGGACAATGAGATTGTGGTGGATGAGGCTTATTTGAAAGAGCATATGAAGGACTATACAGCATATCTGAGCAAGGATGGTCTTAAAGGTAAAGCTCTTGGCGTTTACAAGTCCCCGGATAAAGAGAACGCCCCTGATCTTTATGCCGCCTTCCAAAAAGTGCTTCGTGTTCTTGAAGAGCAAGGGGCTAACATTGTCTATGCGGCGGATGGAGGCGATATGGAGGATGAGCTGCCTGCTGCCCCGGATACAAAGGTGCTGTTTTACGACTTCAAGCAGGATATTGAAAAATATATCCATTCCCAAACAAAGCCCATCCTGGCGAGCGACCATCAGACGGTGATCAAGAGCCTGCAGGACGTCATTGATTATAACGCCAGGCATCTCGATGTACTGAAATATGGTCAAACGATTCTCCAGGAGTGTGCAGGCTACGACATGACACCAGGCTCGAAGGATACTCTGACCGCGCAGGAGCATAGAGCGGCGGATATCCGGTTTTCGAGGAAGAACGGCATTAATTATCTGTTGACCAAGTACAGCCTGGACGCGCTGATTGGATTCAAAGAGGTAACAACGATGATTGCTGCTATGGCGGGTTATCCCAGCATTACGGTTCCCGTTGGGTACCATACAGCGGAGGGCAGTAATGGACTCCCGATTCATCTGCAGATTACGGGGGATGCCTTTACCGAGGCCGATCTGATCGGGATGGGGTATGCTCTCGAGCAGGCTGCACAAGTCCGCATTGCTCCGGGTATGGCTGTAAAGGACCGGCTCAAAGCGCTGATCGATGACGCTGAAGCGACCGATGCGAGTGGTAAAGAGGTGGACGCGGCGCTCGCCGCCTACCACAGCAACTTTGCCTCCCAACGTGAAGTGGATGAGGCAGCCGATGCTATACAAAAAGGTACCCACAGCCCAAACACCTTTTTTTAAAGTGTCCAGTCTATGGGTACCTGTTTAGATCACCGGGTCTTCTTTAGTCGGCCGGAATCTCCATCGGTTCTCCCGTATAAGCCTTGATCTCCGCTGGAGCGCTCAAATACTCTGGGGCTTTGGCCACAAAAGCCTGGAAATGAGCGCTCTGATTGTGGAAACCAACGGCATTAGGGTCTTTCCAAATCTCAACCATCGTGTAGGAGGATTCCTTTTCGGTATCCTTATACAGACTGTACGAGATATTGCCGTCTTCTTCTCTGGAGGCGCTAATTAAGGTTTGAATCTCCCGCATAAAATCCTCGTTCTTGGCTGGGTTTACGTGGAAAGTGGCATGAATAATGATCATGTTCAGTCATCTCCCTTAAGGTTGTGGTGAATGCTCGTGTATATTATTTCCAGAAAGCAATTTTATCAACAGGCAGGCGGTAGGATGGGTAACCGCTGTCTGCTGCTTTACCGATGGAGATCAGCATCACTGGAACATAACGTTCCGCATCCAGACCGAAGGCTTCTGCAATCTCGTCTTTTTCATAACCGCCGATTGGATTCGTGTCATATCCGTGGGCACGGGCAACCAGCATGAGCTGCATGGCTACCAATCCGCCATCAATAAGCACAGTGTCCCGCTTTACTTCCGGCGTTATGTCGGCATAGTATCCAGATATAAAGGGCACTAGCTGTTCTTTGACTTCCAATGGCATATATCCAAGCTCTACGGCTTTACTGTAAATCTCTTCGAGATTCTCAGCACTGTTGATATCCCCAAAAACCGCAACGACCGCAGCAGAGGTCTCCACCTGTCTTGAATTGAAGCGGGCCAGCGGTGTAAGTTTCGCTTTGCCTTCAGGGCTATCGATCACGAGGAAACGCCAAGGCTGCATATTGCTGGAAGATGGAGCCAGCGTGGCTTCCTTGAGCATTTCCGTCATTTCCTCCTGGCTGATTTTAACGGTTGGATCGTATACTTTGATGGAACGGCGTCCTGTGAAGATATCTTGAAAATCGTTATTTTTTTGCTTAGTACTCATTTGTCATTCACTCCTTCGTAGTCTTGGATATTGGTCTGCAAGCGATGAATCATGCTGGATAACTGCTGTTGTTTCTCTTCGCTGAAGCCTTGGAGCATGTGAGCGGTGAAACGGATTTTTTCTTCCTGGTAAGTGACGATTTGCTGACGGCCATGGTCGGTAAGCTGGACCAAAGTGACACGGTTGTCATCTGGATTCATACGCCGAGTGACAACACCGTCCGCTTCAAGTTGTTTCAAATGCCTGGTAATCGCGGCACTATCGATTTGCAGTTCCTTTTGCAGGGCTGTTTGGCTGATTTCATCCGCACTATACAGTTGCTGCAGCAGTCTTAATCTTGAAGGGCTTACGCCTGCACAGCTCCCGAATTTGGAATTAATCAGGAAATATAGGTTCTGAAGGCTATCAATAATACAATTCTCCTCTGCAGAGGTCATTAGTCTTCATCCTAACATTAATTTGTTTGATATATCAATCTTTGATAGGTCAAGTATATGAAATGCTTGGGTATTTGTCAAATGTTAAAACCTCATCGCTCGCTATCGATTTGCTCAGGAATTGCATAATTGGCATTACAAGGTTTGGCCGCTATCGACGGTGATGATTTGCCCGGTCATAGCCTCCTGCTCCAGGGCGGCGCAGATCATGGCGGCAATGTCTTCGGGTGTCGAGATGCGCTGCAAAGGAAGATGGGGGGCGAGGCTGCTCATCTGCGCTTCCCGGCCTTCCCACCATCTTGTCGCTACGGCACCAGGTACGATGCAGTTCACTCTTATGTCGGGGGCAAGGGCCCGTGCCAGTGATTTGGTAAGGCCGTGAACGGCCGCTTTGGATACGGCGTAGGGAAGCGAGGAGCCCAGTCCGGTTTGCCCGGCGATGCTGCCAAGATTGACGATGGCGCCTTTTTGCTTCTTTTTCATAAAAGGGGCAACAGCCCGCGCGGAGTAGAACATGCCCTTGACATTTACAGCGAACAGCTCGTCCCACACTTCCTCCGCTGCCGACTCCAGATCATCCAGCGGAATATGCATGGTAATGCTGGCGTTATTCACGAGCAGATCGATCGTGCCGAAATGCTTGACGGCATCCTGGACCATAGCTCGTACTTCTTCGTCCCTTGACACATCCGCTTGTATGGCTATAGCCCGTCCGCCATCATTGTTGATGCATTGCACCGTTTCATCCGCATCGGATTGGGAGCGTGAGTAGTTAACGATCACTACTGCACCCCGTTTAGCCAGCTCAAGGCTGGTTGCCCTGCCGATACCCGTACCGCCACCGGTAACTAGAGCCACCTTGTTTTTGAGTTCCATATGACCTCACTCCTCGGTTGTATTAGGATAACTTTATTGTAATTTGCATACTGTAATTTGTATAATTGAACTATCTGAATAATTGATTCAATAATATTGAATTAACATGGGAGATACGGAGCATGGACCTCAAAGCATTGAAAACATTTCAAATGATCGTTCAACAGGGCAGCTTTGTACGCGCCGCACAGGAAATGAACTACGCTCAATCCACAGTCACCATGCAAATGCAAAAGCTCGAAGCAGAGCTGGGGGTTCAGCTCATCGAACGCGGCAAAGAAATCGGCCTGACGGAAGCCGGCAGGCTATTTTACGACCAAAGCTTGCAGATCATCAAAAATATGGAGCACCTTCAGACCCGTCTGTCGGATTTGAAATCAGGGGAATCGGGTCATATCCGGCTAGGCGTGACAGAGCCAACGGCCAGCTACCGTCTGCCTGCGATCCTGGGGAAGTTTATGTCCATATATCCGAATATCCGGATTTCTGTAGACATTTCGAACACTCCGGCTCTTAGTGAACGGATTCTTAAAGGAGAAATCGATTTTGCGCTCTGTACGGCACCTGAGCTGGAATCGGGATTATTTTATGAGCCAGTATTTCAGGAAGAGTTCGTGGCACTGATGCCAGAGAATCATCCGTTAGCGCAGAAAGAGGTGATCATGCCGGAAGATTTTCAGGGATATCGGCTGCTCATCACATCTGCAACTTGTCCATATCGGAGAAAGCTGGAGGTGGTGCTACAGGAAAAGGGAAATGTACTGCTCGATACGATGGAGATCGGGAGCATGACGGCGTTGAAATTTTATGTCGAGAACGAGCTTGGAGTCGCCCTTGTGCCTAAAATTATGGTGCAAGAAACGAAGGGAGTAACGGTCAGGATGGTCAGCGGAAATCTCATCCACATGACCTTCGGGATGTTGTGTAAGGAATCAGCATATCCGTTCCAATTGGCGGGCCAGAAGCTCTATAAATATTTGAAAGAGGAATTGCCCCGTCCACTTAGAGTGGGCGAGGCAGCTCAGTACTCACCTTAAGCGTGGTTATGGGCATTCAGTTGATTGAAAAGCTCGTTCCGCTCTGTGCGGGAAGCGTTAGCCGTGAGCTTGGAAAAGCCGTAAGTGACTTCATCCTCACCGCGCTCTAATCCAGCCATGACTTCATCCGCAAAAAGGTCCACGGGGATACCTGCTGTGTTTGCACCTGGAATACCTAAATCGGTGTTTGTAAGGGGCGGGGACACCTCGATGACTCGGATTTGACCATGGAACTGATGCCGCATCGATTGCGTGTAGGAATGCAGGGCTGCCTTTGTGGAAGAATATACAGGGGTGGCGGCCAGAGGTACATGTGCCAGCCCGGATGTTACATTTAGAATCGCGGCTTCTTTTTGCTTCAGAAGATGGGGTGCGAATAACCGGGTTAAATGAATGGGTGCCGATAAATTTGTTTTTATTTCCAGCTCAATATGTGTCCATGGTTCCGTACCATCGTAATTCAGGTAGTGCATGATTCCGGCATTGTTAAATAAGACGTTCAAATCGGGGAAATCATGGGTTACTTTTTCAAATAACGCAACACGATCCTCCTCTTTGGATACATCGCTAACATAAGTAACCAACTCTGGATAAATATCTTTTGCCTCCTGCAGCTTATCCGCTCTTCTGCCGGTGATGATCACTTTGTTACCGTTTTTCAGGAATCTGGAAGCAAGCGCCAGCCCGATCCCCGTAGCTCCACCTGTGATCAGGATTGTGTTATTTTGTATGTTCATTGCGTATCGCTCCTTTTTTGTCTTGTGCTGTTTCTGTACGAAACCCATTGTATAATCAAGTTAATTGGATATTCAGAGGTGCGTTTATTCTAGTACTGCCACTACCAAGTTACTTTGGGTGAACATATGGAGGGGAATGGATTTGTCGGAATTACAACCGAATCGTTACAGTGAATTGGCCCAATTTTTGCGCAATCGCAGGGCACGCATATCTCCCCAGCAGCTCGGTCTGCCTGAAGGACGACGGCGTACCCCAGGTCTTCGGCGGTCTGAGGTAGCGACGCTGGCAGGCATCAGTCTTGAATGGTATACCTACCTGGAGCAAGGACGGGAAATCCATGTATCCATCGAAGTTCTTGAAAGCTTGGCGAGAGTGTTGCAGTTGGATGAGACGGAACGCAGACATATGTTTCTGCTGGCACACCGTCAGCTTCCTCCTGAGCGTCCCCGCTCTTTGGATGGACAGGTCAGCGCGGTGATTCAGCGGCATCTTGACAGTCTAGGGACATCTCCCGCCGCAGTTATGGATGTCAGAATGAACATACTCGCCTGGAATGAGGCATTCATTGTGCTTCAGGGCGATTTTGCGAACCTGTCAGGCCAGTCGGAAAGAGAGCGGAACTTTCTTTGGGTCACATTCACATCGGACTATTTTCGCGTTTTAAAAGGGGATCAGTGGCAGGCTCACGCCAGGCGCACCATTGCCAGATTCAGAGCGGAGTATGCCAAATATGTGGATGATCCTTGGTGGGCTGAACAAGTTCAATTGTTGAGTGAGGCAAGTTCCGAATTCAAAGAGTATTGGCAGAGCTATGACGTATTGGATGCTTCCGATGCGTATAAAATCATGTATCATCCAGAAGCGGGCATATTGAAATTTGACCATCTTACGCTGCAGCCTCTGGAATCCCCTGAGCTTGAAATATCCGTCCACGTCCCGCTCCCGGATGGCACAGCCGAGAAAATGCAGAAACTGATGTACAAGCGGAGAGAATTCGTATTGAAGTGAGCACACTTACGACAAAGAAGAGGGCTTATAAACGGTACCCATACACTGGACACTTCAAAAAATGTTTAGTGTATGGGTACCTTTTTTTCACCCCCCCTTGCCGTACAAGGGAGTAGCTTGTTTTCGAGTTATTTGATTTTGACTTTGTTTTTCATCTTGCTCCCACAGCCGCAAATGACCGTATGCTTCAAAATTTTAATGGGCTGCTGGCATATGGGGCATACGATTTGTTGAAATGGATCGTTTAATTTCATATCTTCCTCCGTACCTGGTGCTGCTTTGCTTGGAGCATTGACATTCCTGCCCCCGGCTGGCTCCCATCCCCCCAAACGGCTTGGGTTACTTGGTTTCCCCTGTTGCCATGAGAACGGCTCTCCCCAGCGTATGGCTAAGCATGGTAAATCCTAAGAGAGCTGGCGTGGCGTTGGGGTCAACACTGATCTGCTCGACATCCAGCGCATGAATGACAAAATAATACCGATGCGGACCGTGTCCCGCTGGAGGTGCCGCACCGATAAATTGTTTGAGCCGCAAATCGTTTGGCAGCTGCAGGGTGCCTTGTGGCAAGCCGCTGCCTTGCTCGTCGCCTGCGCCGGTCGGCAGTTCGGTGACGCTGGCAGGGATGTTGATGACAGCCCAGTGCCAGAGACCCGATCCGGTCGGGGCATCTGGGTCATACGCGGTGATAGCGAAACTCTTCGTTCCTTCGGGCGCACCTGACCATTTCAAATGGGGCGAAAGATCTTGGGCACTCTCCACACCTGACATCCCCGAGTATTGCTGAGGCGGCAGAGGAAGGCCCTCCGTAATGTCGTTACTGGTCACTTGAAAGACTTCGACTTCCGGTAACTTGGCAAATGGGTTGTTGTGCACTGTAAATAACCTCCTTGTGATGAATATGACTCGATTATATATTTGATAATCGATTTTGTAAATATAAATCGTTTATATTATGTATTGTCGAATTCATCCATTGTTTTTTTATAGATTCAGGCGTAAACTATTTAGACATGTATAATCTTGATGTGTATGAAGGATGGTGTCGGCTCCGTGGCCAAAAGAAACGGTTCGTCCACTTTAAGCGAAAATGTCAGGAAGAAACTGCAGTCCGATATTCTGGCCGGGCAATATGAACCAGGCACTCCATTAATCGTATCGGAATTAGCAAAAGGTTTTGATGTCTCCGTTGCCGTCGTTCGGGAAGCACTGACCCGGTTGGCGACCCAAGGCCTTGCCTTGCAAACTCCGAATCACGGATTTTCAGTGAAGACGGCGTCGGAAGAAGAACTGAGTAATATCATAGAGGCGCGGCTGATCAATGAATCCGCAGCATTACGCCTGTCCATCACCCATGGCGATCTCACATGGGAGTCCAACGTCATCGCCGTTCACCACAAGTTATCGCAAACGGCCGAGTACGAGGAAGCGGATCAAAAGCTTGCCGTTCGCGAAGAGTGGTCCGACATCCACCGTCAATTTCATTACGAATTGATCGCCGCATGTCCCAATCCGGTTCTCCTGGATATTTGCAGACGCCTTTGGGATTTGAGCGAATTTTATCGGCATTGGTCTACCCAGCAGCAGCCAACACGTGATGGCCGCGCCGAACATAAGGCATTAACAGATGCTGTTCTTAACCGCGACAGCGAGCGTGCTGTCGAGATCTTCAGAGCGCACATTCAGCTCACCGCGGATATCCTGTTTGATAACCGGTAAGCGGAAGCGGGTTAGGTCACAAATCTCCATCTTTACCCAGATCCGTTACAGACAAGCGGCAATAAAAAAGGAACAGTTTGCTCTATGGCAACTGCTCCTTTTTTCACATTAGGCTTCTTAGTCGACTAAGAATGTTTTTTTCCTGGTTCTGATAAAAATAAAGCTCACCGTGCCTGCCACAATGACAGCGAAAGTACTTATGAGAAAAATCAAAGTATTGCCCGAAGAAGGGTCGTCTGAAGTTATTCCAGCTCCCCCTCCTGACGTGGGTTCATTCGTATCAAGTTGAGAAGCTTCCTGTATTCTTTTTTCTTGGGCAGTCTTGATTTTGTTAATAAAATCTTCGAAATCATATACTTCATATTGATTCAAGGAGTTGAGAGCGCTGTCTCTAAGCATTACGACTTTAACAGAATCTTCTTCAGGGGTAACCAAAGCAACCACCCGATAAGCCATGTCATAGATTAATTTACTGTTCTCTGAATATTCAACTAACGTTTTAGCTTTAGCCATTTGACTTGAAAAGTTGGTGTCAGTAGACATCTGAACGATCTCGGAGTAATTCACGGATTCATCAGTAAAAGCAAGGCCTAAATTACTCCCGCCATCATCAGCAACTTCAAATAGGTAGCCATCAAAATTAAGATAATTATCCAAGTCAGGTGTGTATGTATCAGAGTTTACGGATAAGAAATAGACCGGATAACTGCCTTCTATTGAGGGATTCATGCTGTTAGACTGGATTTTACTGATCTGTTTTTCGCTTTTCTTGAGGTCTTGTGTAATGGCACTTTCAATGTCTTCGGAAACACTTTGAGCAAAAACTGGCAGGCTGAGTGATAAAGAGAGTAGACAAGACACTCCAAAGAAAATAAATTTTTTAAGCATTTCAATTCCCCTTTCAGAGTATTAATTCACATAGATCCGATAGACCGTTCTGTCCCAATAAAATCTTCTATTATCTACTATGAATAACATACATATGACCCACACCATCTGTTGAATTGTTCCAATTAATAGCTGCTAACACTGGTTGATTCTTATTGATTTGAGCTACGACAGTGTCAAAAGCCAATATATTATTTTTATGTGTGCCTTCAACTCCGCCATAGTTTAAAGCCTCGATCGTTTCGTTATTAGTGCCTGGTTCATCAACAACAGCACCTTTGACATACTTAACAATTTGCCGTTGCAGCCCAACACCAGTTATCCATTTCCATTTCCTGTTCATGGACTGGGATGAAGAGGGTTAGCGAATGTTTTGTAGTAGCCAAATTTCAGTTCATGAATAGATTAATATCTAAGGATTGGAAGGCATGCCCGCAGTATTCAAAAACATCTATGAATCTTTTCGCGGAAGGGGCAGTCACAATGAAACGAGTGAAGTCTAAACAGCATACAAAAACACGCTTAAAAATCGTCCAGGTCATATCTCCGAGTGCGCAGCCTTTACCCTCCAACAAAGGAGGCACGGAGAAAGCCGTGTATGAGCTGACAGAGGAGCTGGTGAGGCGTGGACATGATGTGACGCTGTTTGCTCCGGCTGGCAGCAAGAGCAGTGCCAAGCTCATCACCTATACCGGTACCGGCATATTAACGCGTCGGGGGCTTGCGAACTTCGTTCAGCGGCGTCTTCCCGAGAATGTTGATATTATTCATGACCATAGCTTTCGCTCAGTGTTGGGATTGAAAAACCTGAGTATACCTACCGTATGTACGATCCACCTCCCCGTGAAGCAACAGGTTAGATACCCTGTCTATGTGAGCAGGAGAGCAAGGAAGATTATGGGTAAAAACCGTGGGTATTACGTTTATAACGGTATTAATCTGGATGAATACGAATATAGCACACAAAAACACGATTATCTTCTGTTTTTAGGGCGCATTATCCGTCAGAAGGGCATACTTGAGGCTATTGATATCGCTGAAAAGACGGGAAAATCTTTAGTGATTGCGGGCCCGGTCAAAAACCCCTTATTTTTTCAAAAAGAGGTTAAACCCCGTATATCGAAAAACCCAAATATAAGCTACGTCGGAGCTGTAGGCGGGAAGAAGAAACAGGACCTGTTGAAGCATGCCCAGTGTCTGCTATTTCCGACGTTATGGGAAGAACCGTTCGGATTTGTCATGATCGAGGCCATGGCTTGCGGTACACCCGTACTGGCATTGAATAATGGATCGGTGCCTGAAGTGTTGTCGGATTTTCCTCATATGATATGTAGTTCAGTGGACGAGATGATCCGAAAGGTTAAACGGCCGGCGTATCCGGCACCTTCGGCCCTTCGGAAGTATGTAGATAGCCGATTTACGAACGCGAGAATGACGAAGCAATACTTGAAAATATACCGTGAAGTGATTGAACGCTGGGATTCCACTTGAATAGTTGACATAGTCCACTAAAATTCGATATGATAATTGTGGACAAAGTCCACAAAAAAGGAGGGTTTTCAATCCATATAGATGCTGACGTTATCGCGGATATTCGGCGGTTTAATCGGCGATATACGAATATCCTTGGCGTATTGAACAGATATGTGCTGGATACGGGCTATTCTTTTACAGAAGCGCGTGTGATGATCGAGATCGGGTTGATGGGGCCCTGTATTGCGAATACGCTGGTGGACTTGCTTAATATCGACCGCAGCTATATGAGCAGAATCGTGAATAAGCTTTGCAAGGACGGCCTGCTCGTCAAGGAAAGCTCCAGCTCGGATCAACGATCCAGTCTGCTTCGTTTAACAACTGCGGGCATGGAATTTTACAATCAGTTGAACGAAAGGTCTGACGAACAGATTATAAGATTATTTGCTGGATTACCAGATAAAGAGATGAAGGAATTCCACGCTTCGATCATGTCCATACAGAAGAAGCTGGATAAATTGGAGAGAACGGAGACAACCGGATGATAAGATTTGAATGCGATTATACCGAGGGTGCTCATGAGCGCATCTTGAAGCGGCTGGTGGAAACCAATGACGAGCAAACCAGCGGATACGGTACGGACCCGCATACTGAACAAGCTAAAGCCTATATTAAACAGGCATGTGATGCGGAAAATGCGGACGTTCACTTTCTGGTGGGGGGCACACAGACGAATATGACCGTTATTGCTTCCATTTTGCGACCGCATCAAGGCGTCATTGCGGCCACTTCGGGGCATATCGCGGTACATGAAACCGGAGCGATTGAAGCCACCGGACATAAAGTGCTGATCCTGCCAAGTGACGATGGCAAAATTCGGGCAGATCAGGTCAAAGATTGTTACGATGCGCATTGGAACGACGTCACTCATGAGCATATGGTACAGCCGGGCATGGTGTATATTTCTCAGCCCACCGAAAATGGAACGATCTACAGCAAAGCCGAGCTGGTAGCACTGAATCGGGTTTGCCGGGAAACCGGATTGCCATTGTTCATAGACGGCGCGCGGTTGGGATATGCATTGGCTGCGGAGGACAATGATGTGTCCTTGGCGGATATCGCCAAGCTGTGTGATGTGTTTTATATTGGCGGGACTAAGATTGGCGCGATGATGGGTGAGGCTGTAGTCATTATGAACGACGCGCTGAAAAAGGATTTCCGCTACCACATCAAGCAAAAGGGCGGGCTGCTGGCCAAAGGGAGAATGCTCGGCATTCAGTTTGAAACCTTGTTTGAAGACGGCTTATATCTCGAAATTTCCAAGCATGCCGTAGATATGGCCAAGCTGTTGCGCAATGCCTTGGCTGAGCTGGGGGTTTCCTTCCATTATCATTCCACAACCAATCAGCAGTTCCCGATTTTATCGGATCGGTTGCTTGAAGCGTTAAAGGATACCTATTCTTTTTCTTTCTGGGAAAAGACCGATGAACTACATAGTGCGGTACGGTTCTGCACCAGTTGGGCCACGAAGCAAGAGCATGTTGACATGCTAATAGAGGACATTAAGCGCCTTCATCCCTCATCCGTCTGGCAGTAACATTGAGCAAAAAGGTGAAAAGCCGGCGTATTACTATGTTAAACAACAGTATTTTGAAGCTTAGTCCTATCCAACTCGTGGAGTAATGGTTCCTTTGTTGAAGCCATTACTCCACAGAGACCTGATAGTTTACGAGTCGTCTTATCTTGCTTTAGACATCCACTCTTTCAGACCTACTAGCCGATCCCACAGTTGGATGTGGGTGAAGGCGTAAGTGATCGCTTCCTCCACGCTGCTCAGAGTATAAGAAGGCGGCATGGTAGCGGGAAGTCTTTTTTGCTCGAGAAGGTAGGCGGGAACGTGCTTGTTTTCTTTCCGTGCCAACTTATATAAGAAAGCAAGATGTTCAGTAACACCATTTTTCAAGTATTCCAGAACCAGCTTGTCATACAGTATAAAACAGGAGGCATCCTCTTCGTAAGACTTGAGTGCCTGATCAGCTTCCTCCAAACGCTCCATTTGCAAATAAAGCATAAGCAGGTCGTAACGGATCCCTTGATTATCATTCGGATTCAGTTCAAGGAGTTGTTCGTAGTGCTCACAAGCCGCGTTAAGTCTACCGGATAGAGACAATAAATGGGCATAAGCAGCTTTGGCACGCATGAACGGCCGGGTTTCGACGAGTCCCCAAAAATATCCGCGATTCTCTTCAAAGAAAGTCTTCCCCAGCTTTTTGGCTGCTAACTCCATAGCGGTTTTAGCCAGCTGCATAGACTCTACGATGGTTGCTGTATCTTCAGATAACATGAGCAGTGTATCGGGGTATTCAGGGTCCAATGTATAGGCTTGCTCCAGCAGCTTTTTGCGTTTTGCGGATGACGTTGCATGATCTGCGGCAATCAATATCTCCCTGACCTGATTCCCGCCTGCTGCAGGCGATGAGGCCTTCCGAGCGTTGGGCTTATCTAATTGAGCAGATAAAAATGCTTGAACATCTTCCAGGTTGGTGAAATTTTGAGCTTCCAGCAGACGGGTTATATCGGTTATATTCGCTTCATGCTCCAGTTTTGATAAAGGGTGGATTTGCGGGGCTCCGGCATTCTCTTGCTCGTCCAATACCAGCTCCCCTTGTTCCTCAATAAAATCCTCCAGCTTGTTCAGGCAGTTGGCCAGCGTGGAGGCGGAAACGCCATGCTTGGCGGCGAGCTCGCTTTGGTTCGGCACACCACTCGTCTCCATCAGAAAAAAGAACTCCAAAGCAGCTTTATAACCGCCCGCTTTGCGGAAAGTTGGATTCATATCCACGCAAAAGCTGTTCCAAAGTACAATCGTTCCGGCGAGGGCTTCGCGCATTTCTGCAGAACTGGGTTTATATCCTTCATACAGCTCCAGGGCCAGTACTTCCGCCAGCTTCTGCTGTAACGGATTCGGCCAATCCAGCATATCTACGAAATCACGCAGCTTGGAGGGGGAGGAGGCCCAAAAAGCAAGCATTTTCGCATCCTCCAGGCTGACGGCAGAGCCGTCCGGACTCATTTGCTCCAAAGCACGGTCCTGCTCAAGGCAGCATTTTTTGTATTTTTTCCCGCTTCCACAAGGACAAGGCTCATTTCTTCCAATACTGCTCATATAATAAGATTCACCTCGATATATTATTATCCGGTTTGAACAGACAAGCTATACAAACAGGATACCAGCAGAAGCGTGTAATTAAAAGCAAGCAGTGAAAACCGGAAGCAGCCAATTGTCCTGCGGAGGAGCTTCTGAGCGGAGTTACCAGAAGCACGCAAATATGCTGTATTTATGTGGTTGGAAACAGCTTATCCTCGGCCAAGGACGGTCGTGTCACGCTTGTGTCCCTCAGCTCAAAATCCCCTTCGATCATTTCGGATTCACTCTTACCTGTGAGCCCTTGCCGCTCGTCTGAATTCCCGTTTCCTTCACACCGATACTCTTCAGGTCGGTGAGCAGCCGTTCCAGTACTGCCTTGGCGGCAGAGGCTTCTTTGGCACCGGTCGCTCTGACGACCAGTTGCACCGGCTTGCCGGAGCGCAGATGCTTGTCCGCCTGGCGCAGCTTGGTGTCATAGTCATGCTCTTCGATATGAGCGGTGAAGCGAAGCTCCTTGACCTTCTCCTTGGGGTTCTTCCCTGCGGAACGGCCGCTCTCCGGTTTCCCAGCTACCGATTTCTTCTGAGCGAGCGCCTTCCCCTTGCCTTTGGCAACCAGGCTACAAGGCGGCGGGCTGCTCATGAGCGAGGTGCAGACCAGATCCAGCCCTTGTGACCGGGCCATGGCGAGCGCCTCTTCTCTGGATACGACACCGAGATGCTCGCCACGGAGTCCGGTGAGCACCACCTCGGAAGCCCTGATTTGCTCGTTGATGAATACTGCCACGTTAATGAAACCTCCCCAAACAATGATAAAGCTATCATAGTACATGAACAGTTGGAGATTCAAATGAATCTTGTTCGATAATTGAGACTGTGTCATGTGTATCTTCCTTGTTTTTCATGATCTAACAACCAATTCTTACGTGCCAGTCCGCCGCCATAACCGCCCAACTCCCCATTAGTGTTGATGACCCGGTGACAGGGGATCACGATGGCAAGCTGGTTCGCCCCGTTGGCTTGGGCCACAGCGCGAAACGCGGTGGGCCTCCCCAGTGAAACGGCAATGTCCCGATAGGAGCGCGTCTCCCCGGATGGAATGTTCACAAGCTGCTCCCACACGCTTTTCTGGAAAGGTGATCCGTGTAACTCGAGCGGCGTCTGGAAGGAGGTCAGCTTGCCCTCGAAATATGCGGCCAGCTCCTGCTCGATTGAGCGGATCGGGTCGGTCACTCCGGGAATAATCGCCGACTTGGTCCGTTGCCGCAGACGTTCCACCTCGCGCTCCAGCCCCCGACGATCGATGAATTCGAGCAGGTGCAGAGCTTCATCGTCTGCAACAGCCATCATAGGGCCAAGGCGCGTGTCCAGCCAGGCAGCACGCAAAATGTTCATGTGATCCAAGCGGGTGGGTGCAGCTCCCATGATGCGCGAGAAGGCGTCCCGGAAGCCGCTGCTGGATTCGTAGCCTGTGGACAGTTGGCTGTCAATGACGGATTGCCCCGACCTGATATTTTTCAAAGCAAGGCCCATCCGGCGTGCGCGTGCATACTCCACAAAGGTCATGCCAAACCGCTTTTTAAACTGGCGGCGCGCTGTGGATTCATCCACTGAGAGGTCTTTGAAATCCTGCGTGTTCCAGCGTTTCTCCGGGTTATTCTCAACCGCTTCGACCAGTACACGGACAATCTCCGGCACATGATTCGGATGAGATAACGGACGACAGCGCTGGCACGGGCGAAAGGAGGCGAGCAGTGCCTGCTGCGCAGACTCGAAGAACTCGCAATTCTCGAATTTGGGCTTCCTAGCCGGACAGGTGGGGCGGCAGAATACCCCTGTCGTCCGGACTCCGACATAGAACACACCTTCATACTCTGAATTTTTATCAAGCAGCGCGTTATAATATTCTTTTTGACGTTCAGTACGGATCATGAGCGCACTTCCTAACCTTGTCATTATTGATTTTATTATATAGGTCTACATCAATTAGTATCGCCGAAAATCAGGCATCTATTTTATTTCGTATGCGTTATGATTGAAGGAGTAACGAATAAGAGGGGGAAATAAAGTGGTACATGCGAAGGAAGTCTTGGCGAATCAGCTCCTGGCGAATGCGAATGATCCGAGCTGGCATTTGCCTTTTTTACAGGCTGTTGAAGGAGTTACGGAGGAAGAGGCCTATTGGAAGCCTGCTCCGGGTAGTCACAGCATCGCTGCGATTACACAGCATTTGCTGTATTGGAATGAGATATGGCTGACTCGCTTCAAGGAGGGGCGAATGGATGCAGCGGTAGCGGTGGGGGACAACAACCATAGTTTTGTTATAGCAGAGAATGTCTCCTTTTCTGATTTAAGAGAGGGGCTGCTCGACGTGCTTCTGCAGTGGCAAGACCTGCTTAGTATTGAAAGATTAGAAGCGCCGGCGATTGGATTTCCCGTGTCTGTAGTCTGGTGGGAAGTGATCAGCAATGCGGCCATCCACAATGCCTATCATATTGGGCAAATCGTGTTTATTCGGAAGCTGCAGCGTGATCCTTCAAGGTGATATAATAAACAGGAAATCCACGGTAGATTGATAGGACATTAACCGGCATATCAGGCTTCCAATCTGCTGAATCGTTATGAAACCTATGGAAAAAGAGGGATGAACAATGATAAGAGCATCGGAAGATCAAGAGTATTATGAACTGTCGAGCCCAACCGCCCTTCCCAAGGCCTCGGGGTTCCTCTGGAATGAGAAAATGATGATCCATGTGAACTGCCGCGGATATACCGTAGCCCAGTTCATGCAGCCGGAGCCTGCCAAGTACTCCCATGCCCCCAACCTGGAGGCGAAGACGTTCATGCAGCCGGAGCAGCCGTATTATGCGCATCATCCCGGCCGTTTTCTGTACGTGAAGGATGAAGAGAGCGGTGAAATTTTCTCCGCCCCGTATGAGCCTGTGCGCGTACCGGCGGATCAGTATACTTTTGCTATAGGGAAAAGCAGAATCGTGTGGAAGGTAGAATGTAAGGGGATTCATATCGAGATGAGCTTGAGCCTGCCAAAGGAAGACGCCATGGAGCTTTGGCGCGTGAAGGTGAAGAACCTGTCGGGAAGCCCAAGAAAATTAAGCATTTACCCTTACTTCACCGTGGGTTATATGTCATGGATGAATCAGTCCGGCGAATATCACGAGGATTTACAAGCCATTGTATGCACATCGATTACACCGTATCAGAAATATCAGGATTATTACAAAATTAAAGATTTCAGCGATAAAACCTTTCTGATCGCGGAGCGGAAGCCTGCTGCCTGGGAAGTGAACCAGGAGGTCTTCGAGGGAGAGGGCGGCATCACGATGCCGACGGGGATTAGGGAGCAGGAGCTTCTGTCCAAAGGCGATGCCAGGTACGAAACGCCCGTGGCTGCCCTGCAATATCGAATAGAGCTGGGTGCGGATGAAGAGGAAGCTTACCGATTTATCTTCGGTCCGGCTAAGGATGAGGAACAGATTGCCCAAATCCGCAGCAGCTACCTGCTGAATACAAATGCGGACGGCGAAGACGGATTCACGGTGGCTGAACGGGAATATGATCAATACATACGCGAAGGCAGAGGCTGCATCGAGATTGCAACTCCGGATTCGGATCTGGATAACTTCGTCAATCACTGGCTACCGCGCCAGATGTATTATCATGGACAGACGAACCGCCTTACAACCGATCCTCAGACGCGGAATTTTCTGCAGGATCATATGGGAATGAGTTATATCAAACCGGGAACAGCCAGGGAGGCCTTCCTAATCGCGTTAGGGCAGCAAAATGCAAGCGGTGCCATGCCAGATGGTATCATTCTGCACAAGGATGCGGAGCTGAAATACATTAACCAGGTTCCGCACACGGACCATTGTGTCTGGCTGCCTATCTGCTTAAGCACTTATCTGGATGAGACGAACGATTACTCCATTCTGGATGAAAAGGTTCCTTATGCCGACAGCGAGGAGACAGACACCGTAATCGAGCATATCAACAAGGCGATGTACTGGCTGATGAACGACCGGGATGAGCGGGGCTTGAACTATATTAATCAGGGCGATTGGTGCGACCCGATGAATATGGTGGGTTACAAAGGCAAGGGTGTTTCCGGCTGGCTGACCATTGCGACGGCTTATGCCTTTAACGTATGGGCCGGGATTTGCGAGAACAGCGGCCACCCGGACCTTGCTCAAGAATTTCGGGCGAACGCGCATACGACCAATGAGGTTGTCAACCAATATCTGTGGGATGGCGAATGGTATGCGCGCGGCATAACGGATGACAACGTCAAGTTCGGGATCAGTACAGACCGGGAGGGCCGGATTTTCATCAATCCACAGGGCTGGTCGCTGCTGAGCGGCGCTGCCGATTCAGAGAAGCAGAGCAAGCTGATGCGGGCTGTCACAGAGCAACTGGAAACGCCATATGGTGTGGAAAAACTGGCCCCTTCCTTCACCTCGATGCGGGAGGATGTAGGCAGGGTTACGCAGAAACACCCAGGCTCCGCCGAGAATGGCGCGGTCTATAACCATGCTGCGGCATTTTATATTTACGCGCTGTATGCCGTTGGGGAGCAGGAGAACGCGTATCGTTTGCTGAGAAAAATGCTCCCCGGGCCCGATTTGGAGGATATTGTACAGCGGGGCCAGCTTCCGGTATTTATACCGAACTATTATCGCGGAGCCTACCGGCAGTTCCCGCGTACAGCCGGGCGCTCCAGCCATTTGTTCAATACGGGTACCGTTCCGTGGGTATATCGCTGTCTAATCGACGGTCTATTCGGGCTCCAGGGCTGTGCGGAAGGATTGAAGATCACCCCGCAGCTTCCTGCCGAGTGGAAAGAGGTCACGGTCAAACGGGAGTTCAGGGGTGCCAAGCTTCATATCGTGATGCAAAGGGAAGCAGGACTGCAAGCGCTAGAGGTATATGCGGACGGAGTTCCCGTTGCGGATGGCATTCTTAAGGATCTGCAACCGGATACCGAATATCAGGTGCTGGTCAAAATACCGGACGAGGGGTAAACAAAGCTTAGGTTCAAGTCCATACAAGCGACAGGACAAAGCATATACTGACAGGGAAAGGTGATTATACCGGAGGGGGGAAAGCCATGAGCGGTTATGTAGGAGCTGCACCCATAGCTGGGGGCTATACATCTACTACTGCAATTCTGGTGCTTTACATTCTACTGGTCATCATTCTACAGACATTTTGAGGCTGCATCCTATTCCCGAATATGAAGAGCCTGCACACCGATGCAGGCTCTTTTTTGCAGTGGATAAAGCGAGCTACATGAAATCGAAAAAATAACGGATCGCATGAAAGAAGACCGGTGAGGTATAGGTCAGGCTGTCTACCCGGCTCAAGTAGCTCTGCTTCAAGGCGTCGAACTTATCGTCATCGGCGATCAGCAGGTCCCGCTTCAGTACGGAAACGGTCAGGCTGCCGAAGAAGCCGCTCAAGCTGATCAGCATGCCGAAGATCAGTCCGAAGGCCGGATCAAACGGTGTCAGATATGGATAGATGAAATACGAACCGACGGTCGTAACGACAAATGCGCTGGCGAAGCCCTCCCACGTTACATGCGGGTTCGCTGTCGGCACGATCTTCCGCTTGCCGAAGTAGATTGACGCCACTTCGTGTATAACATCGTTAAGCTGTGTCAGCACAACCAGAAACAGGACAAGCCCTGCCCCATACTGCGGTGTGGCAAACTGGAAATAGGCTAGATGGCTGAGCCCGAACACCATCAGCATGAGCCCCCACTGGGTCGAGCTGACGCTGCGCAGAAATCCGACAGTGCCTTTATTGATTAGCCTGGGCAGCGGCAGGAACAGGAACACGTATATCGGAATAAAGACGATAAACATGCCATACCACCCGATATAAATCCAGTAAAACTGTACAGGGATGGAAAGGTATGCCCACAGAAATAGGCGGCGGTCGGCTTTTCTTGTCTTGATCATGGAGAAATACTCCTTCAGCGCGAAGAAGGTGAGCACCATGAGAGAGAGCAGCGAAACCACTGCATTGAACAGGGTGGCCAGGCAGAAGATGAAGAACATGCCCCACCAGGTCTTGATCCGGTACCCAATGGTGGTGTAGTCCTTGTCAGGCTGTAGCTTGCTCACGATATAATAGATCAACTGGATAGCCAATAGGGCTGCGAAAATAAGGGCCAATGTATAGTACGAACCGTCCACTGCCAATCACCAACTTTGTAACAATATGAGATATATTAACAAGGGTCCTATGTTATTATGAAGGAATACTTCTAACTTGGTAAGGGGTAATTTTGCAGATGGCAGTGGAGAGATCGGTTTTTATATTGCTTACGAATACCGGAACCCTGTTTACGAGGGTAATTCAAACTTATACGAAGGCGCCTTATAATCATGCTTCGATTTCCTTCGACCGCGAGCTTTCGGAGCTGTACAGCTTCGGCAGAAAGCATCCCAACAATCCCCTGGACGGCGGATTTGTGAAGGAAGATATCAAGACAGGCACGTTCAGCAAGTATCCGAACACCACCTGTGTTATTTACGAGCTGCGGGTCACCGAACGCGAGGTTGAGAAGATGAAGCGGGTGCTGCGAATCTTTATCCGCAGCCGCCAAAGGTACATGTATAACCTGCTGGGGGTAATCGGTGTTGCCTTGAAGGAGCCGGTCGAATTCAGCAACTCTTATTTTTGCTCACAATTTGTCGCGGAAATTTTGCAGCGATCCGGCATCAAGATCTGGAATAAGCTGCCCGCGCTGATTACGCCGGACGATTTCCGGCAAAGCGACCGGCTGCGGCTGGTCTACGAGGGAAAGCTAAGCGAGTATGATCCATTGGCTTGAATACGAGAAAGTCCATTCCGGCCAGAAGGAGGCCACTGAAAAAGTCTCTTAATGCGAAAGGTACAGTTTCTCAAGATAATTGAGGAGGCTGTACCTTTTTTCTTGTATAATTAAAGCATCTAATGGGGCGGGTGAGCCGAATGATTCAACAACAACAACAGACACTGGTCAAAAGTCCATACATAGAGCTCTACAACCTGATCGTTCCGAGAGACAACATGCTGCGGCAAATAAACGAGCTTGTTGACTTCTCGTTTATTTATGAAGAACGGCTTCTGAATAAGGTAGGCTCAATTGTGGGTGTGGAACCTTTTTGTGGTAAAATTCGTTTGTTAAATGAAATCCATCACAAAGGGGAAATTTGATGATTATGAAAAGTATGGGCTGGATGACGATTCTAACCGCAGTCCTTCTGCTTGCCGCCTGCAGCGGATCACCCGAAGCCGCTACGGAGCAGCAGGAGCAAACTCAGGAACAAACTCAGGAACAAACTCAGGAACAAACCCAGGAGCAGGCACAGGAGCCATCGGAAAATCAGGAGACGGATGACATGGAAGGGCAGCCTCCAACGGCGCTGGAAGCGGCATCAACCGTCATGACAGCGCTGAAAAAAGGCGATATGAGCCAGGTCGCCGCATGGGCACATGCGGAGAAAGGGGTCCGTTTTTCGCCTTACGCTTATGTGGATACGAATGCCGATCTTGTTTTTACACAGAATGAGCTTGAAGGTTTGATGAATGATCCTACGGAGCATGTATGGCGCACGTTTCCAGGCTCTGGAGAGGTGATCAAGCTGCCGTATGCGGAGTACCACAAACAGTTTGTTTATGATGCAGACTTTATCGAAAATGCCGAGATTGCGGTAGACAAGGTGCTTGGGGAGGAGACATCGATCATCAATTTGAACGAGGTATACCCTGCCGATCAATATGACTTTGTGGATTATCATATCGAGGGAAGCGACCCTGGAGCAGACGGGCGGGATTGGCGCAGTCTTCGTCTTGTTTTCGAGAAGATCGGACAGGATCATGCGCTTGTAGGAATTGTCCATGACCAGTGGACACCATAAGGAGGCAGACAGGCGGCTTGTCCCGAGAGGGGGGAGCCGTCTTTTTGCTGATTATTTTCGCTCGAAGACTGGAGAAATGGTGATTGCCGACACACATAGCATCGTAAAATAAGGTAGAGCCGCTGCTACGCAATAAGTTTTCATTTGACTCATTTCATACGATTATGGAGGTGCAGTGATGAGAGCACTATTTATCGGAGGGACGGGGACGATCAGCTCCGCAATCACCAGGCAACTACTGGAGCGGGGCTGCGAGCTTTATTTGCTGAACAGGGGCAACCGGGTTGATGCCATCCCGAATGGGGTGAAATTCCTTCAGACTGATATCAACGACGAAGGATATGTAGCCCTGCTGATTAAAGATCTGAATTTTGACGTAGTGGCTGACTTTGTTGCCTTTGAGCCCGCTCACGTGGAGCGGGATTACCGCCTGTTTCGGTGGAAAACAAAGCAGTTCATATTCATCAGCTCGGCATCGGTTTATCAGACTCCTTTGTCCGACTACAGAATCACGGAAGGGACGCCCTTGTCCAATCCGTACTGGCAGTATGCCAGAAACAAGATTGCCTGCGAAGAATATTTGATGAAGCAATACTGCGATCAAGGCTTTCCGGTAACGATTGTAAGACCGAGCCATACCTATGATGAACGTTCGATCCCGCTCGGGGTCCATGGAAGCCAGGGGTCCTGGCAGGTAGCCAAGCGAATGCTGCAGAATAAGCCCGTCATTATCCACGGGGACGGAACCTCAATGTGGACGATGACGCATAACGGTGATTTTGCCAAGGGTTTTATCGGATTGATGGGCAACATTCACGCCATCGGGGAAGCCGTTCATATTACTTCTGATGAGACGGTGACCTGGAATCAAATCTACGAAATCGTTGCCGATGCGTTGGGTGTCAAGCTCAATGCGGTGCATGTTCCGTCCGTATTTCTGGCCGCATGCAGCAAGCTTGATCTCAGAGGCTCCTTGCTGGGAGACAAAGCGCATTCCGTCGTCTTTGATAACTCGAAGCTGAAGAGGCTTGTGCCGGGGTTCGCGGCAACGACCCGGCTTGATCAGGGAATCAAACAGACGATCCGGTATATTCTAACCCACCCCGAATACCAAAGGGAAGATCCTGAGTTCGACCGATGGTGTGATCAGGTCATCTCCGCAATGGGGCATGCATTGGCGACCCTTCGTGAATAACTTCATCATTGAATGAAAATAAAGAGTGCCAACGAGGCACTCTTTATTCATTAGATGATACATCGCGCCGGTGGTCTGGCGGAATGAGTGTGGTCATATCACTTATCTTTTTCTAGCCGTTCTTGCGGGGAATGCTGTGCGGTTAAGTAATCTTGGTGTGCCCTCTTTTACATTCCCGGTTAATGGACGAGGGATTTTACGTACGATTTTTCTGCCTGTTCTAGAGCCGGTAGGCAGGGTTGAGCGGATATTCCGTGCGTTGGGAGTTCTCTGGCTGCTGCTTGAAATCAGGTTGATGGTATAGTTTGCGTTGAGCAGACTAACATAGAGTTCACGAAAGCCGACATTTCTGCAGGTCGTACAGCCCGTGTTCCAGCACCATGAAAAGGCCTGCAGAGGGACCTCGGTGGGGAAGGAGCCTGACCATTCTTGCCCTGAATCATTCTCCGCATAATAGTAGAACGTATTCCCACCAGCATAACCGATCCATACTTGTCTTGTCTGTCCGGGCTCAATGCGGTACCATCCAACCTTTCTAAAGGTAACCGGCCTGCAGCCGAGATTGGGGTATGCATAGGCTACATAGACAGGTGAGTTCGTGCTATTACGGAAATTTAAACCCAAATTGCTCACTCCTTGTGTAGTATGATGGCATTACGGTGTATCATATGAGAATGGGAAAAAGGGGGAGTGGATAATTGTTGATTCCAAAATATTTATGCCAATTTGTCTTTGGTGTGAACAAATCATTGTTATATGAAAATTAGTTTCCGCGATGGTCATGTGGAAGATGCTATCATCCGGAAAGCTTCTGCAAAAACGGAATACGAACCAGGAGGGACAGTTCAGTGGAAATAGGGATCAGTACATTCGTAGAAACAACGCCAGATGTGGTGACCGGTGAGGTTATAAGTCATGCACAGCGTATCCGTGAAGTGGTGGAGGAAATTGTCCTCGCCGATAAAGTGGGGCTGGATGTCTTTGGGGTGGGGGAGCATCACCGCGAGGACTATGCGGCATCCTCTCCTGCTGTGCTGCTGGCTGCAGCCGCGTCACAGACGACGCAGATTCGGCTTACCAGTGCGGTTACGGTGCTGTCTTCTGCCGATCCGGTACGCGTATTTCAGGATTTCGCTACGCTGGACGGTATTTCCAATGGGCGCGCAGAGATTATGGCAGGCCGCGGCTCCTTTATCGAATCGTTCCCGCTGTTCGGCTATGACCTGGAAGATTACGATGAGCTGTTCGACGAGAAGCTGGGGCTGCTGCTGAAATTGCGGGAATCTGAGAAAGTGACCTGGAATGGCGGACACCGCCCGGCGATTAACAATTTGGGCGTATATCCGCGGCCAGTACAAAATCCTTTGCCCGTGTGGATTGGCAGTGGGGGGAATACGGAATCCGTCATCCGCGCGGGCCTGCTCGGCCTGCCGCTGGTGCTGGCGATTATCGGTGGCAGTCCCGTTCAGTTTGCGCCGCTTGTGGAGCTGTATAAACAAGCGGCTGCCCATGCGGGACATGACGCATCACGGCTGCCGGTGGCATCCCATTCACACGGCTTCATCGCGGAAGATCGCGAGACGGCTGCGGAGAAATTTTTCCCCTCCACCCAGGCCGCAATGAATAAGCTTGGGAAGGAACGAGGCTGGGGCCCGTATGATCGTTCTACCTTTGATGCTGCTCGCAGCCCCGAGGGCGCGCTATATGTAGGAGATCCGGACACAGTTGCCCGCAAGATTATTGATCTGCGCAAGAACGTAGGCATCACCCGCTTTATGCTGCATGTCCCAGTCGGTACCATGCCTCATGAGGACGTAATGCATGCAATCGAGCTGCTGGGAACCGAGGTTGCCCCGCAGGTACGGGAAGAAATAGCGCAATGGGAAGTCGGCCGCGGCAAGAAATTCAATCGTTAAGATGAATATATAGCCGAGGGTCCCTCTCGATACACACTAGAGCAGCCTGAGGCTACGATACAGTACAGCCTCAGGCTGCGTTTCTATTCAGCTGTATACGCCCCCAAAAACCACACCCATGCATACGCATCGGTGTAGGTTGTTGTGCCCGGAAGGTTTGCAATCGCTTTCAATCATGGTTGCGACGTTCAATCGCGGATCGGCGCAATTGAACATTTGATGAAATATTCCCGTTATAAACGTGGCTTAAAGATGCCGAATGGGCGGCCGACCGGCAGAAACACCCGGCCAAAATGCGTGTTCAGCACGGCTGCGCCCGCTCCATAGAGTGAAAGAAGAGCAATGCCTAATTCGGAATAGGCTGCCAGCGTGTGGAATACCTCAGGAACGACCCCGAAGGCATCCAGGGTAAGGCCCAGGAACAGCAGGTCGATCAATACGAAAATAAAGAATAATACCTTGTGCGTCTCCATCGCTCCGATGGTCATAAACAAGGTGAAGACAAGATAACCCGCAAAAGCAAATCCGAGCTGCTTGCCATCCGCGCTGGATGCAAGCTCTGGCCCGAATGCCCCCAGCTTGATCAACCAGCTTCCTGCGGTAGCAAACCAGAAGAATGCGTATGCGCCGAAGGCGGTCATTCCAAAGGTGTTATTATGCTTTGCGTCATGGATACAGGCGAAGAGCTGCGCAAAGGCGCCCAGAAAGAGCGCCCAGGGAATGACGAGACTCAGCCCCTCCGTTAAGCCGAGCTTCTGGGAGGAAGCGACGAGCGTAACGATAGCCAGTCCGAACAGACCGATGGCGCTTGGATCGGCTGTTACAATTTTGATGCTGGATTGAGATTCTTTGTGCATGTTAGAAATTTTAAGCCTCCACTACATACAGGATACATCCTGTTTAAATTACATATCCTTCTGCCGAACCAGAATTCTACCGAATTAGTTTATCGTAAAATGGCGTGTGAGTATATGAATTAATTTTCACTTCCCCAGTGCTCGTGGTAGATCAGTTCCTGCAATTCTCTTCTTTTTTCCCAATTGGCGGTCTCCAGTAGCGGTTTCGACGGATATTTGTCGGTATACCCGACAGAGAGCAGGGCGACAGGATCAATGTGAGGCGGAATGTCTAATATGTCCCGCACATCATTCTTCTTGTAAAAGCTGACCCAGCCGAGCGCCAAGCCTTCCACACAAGCGGCCAGCCACATGTTCTGGATAGCGCATGCCGTAGACAGCAGGTCCGTTTCGGGTATGGAATTCCGGCCGAGCACATGAGAACCGCCACGTGTGGGATCGGACGTCACGCAGATCGTAAGCGGTGCCTGCTGGATTCCCTCCACCTTCAGACTGAGAAATTGCTCCTTCCTTTGGTCTTCATAATGAATGGCCAGCGCCCTTCTTTCCTTATCGGCTGCCCAAGCCAGGCGGGCTTTGGTCGCTTCCCCGGTCACCAGAATAAAATTCCACGGCTGCATAAAGCCGACGGACGGACCGTGGTGGGCGGCATGCAGTATTTTGAGGATGACGTCCGCCGGGATGGGATCCGCCAAAAATGTTCGTATATCTCTGCGGTTGTAAATGACCTTGTACAGCGCTTCTTTTTCCTGTTCGCTAAAAAACATACGCTCGTCTCCTTTGGTGGCATAGGGGGATGCCTCCTTTTGATCTGGCAATTATACAAAAACAGCCCTGATACCAGCAAGGCATCCAGGGCTGTTTTCTTAATTTACGTTCGTCATAACCGCCGTCTCTTTTAGAACTTCTCTTTGGGATTAGCTCCGTAGCGGTTGTTGCCAAATTGGCTGTCCTGCACCAAAAACACGATCAGAATAATGGTTCCGACCAAAGGAATCAGATTGAGCAGGAGCCACCACCCGCTCCTTCCGGTGTCATGCAATCTGCGAGCTCCCACGGCCAGAGTAGGCAAGAAAACGGCCAGGCCATATATACTGGTCAAGACCTGATCAATACCGAACAGGGCTTGCAGTAGGGAGAGTACGACGGTAACTCCAAAGTTGACAAGCACGAACATCCAGTACTCTTCTCTTCTCGCTCTTCCCTGGAAGCCAACATAATTTTTCAAAACGGAAACATACCAATTCATGATTTCCCTCCTAATATTGGATTTTATTATGTATTATGGAATGAGTATTAATGACATCCACATATTTATACATTATCGTAAAATAACATTCAGGTTTAAATAATCCCAGCGGCTCAAATTTGGAGACAAGATTACATGTTCAAGCAAACTAGCGGATTGAAATAGCTACTTAAGTCATATATCCACTCCTCCATATATATATTTAGAGAAGAATGTACAAGCAGGTGATTCCCATCTTTTTACTATGGCGATGCTTTAGTCTATGATAAAGTTGAAAAAAAATGACTTTTAGGGGGATTATCTTGGTAGGACGCAGTGGCAATCCAACTTTGAATGATGAAACTTTTGACCGCCAGTACTCTGCACATGATCCAATGACGATTGGCGGTACGGTAAACAAGGCATTTATGACCCTGGCCCTGCTTGTGGCGGCAGCCATCATATCCTGGACGATGTATTTCAGCGGATACAATGTGGGAGGCCTGGCCATCGGCGGTGCCGTGGTTGGCTTCATTCTGGCGCTGGTCATCAGCTTTAAGCCGTCGGCCGCACCGTTCCTTGTCCCGTTCTATGCGGTGGCTGAAGGCACCTTTCTGGGGGCGCTCTCGGCAACCTATGAAACGCTGTATTATGGAATTACCATGCAGGCGGCCCTGATTACTATGGGCGTATTTATTGGCCTGCTGATTGCTTACAAAACGCGTTTGATCCGGGCAACGGAGAACTTCAAGCTGGGTGTATTCGCTGCTACGGCAGGGATCGCTATCGTTTATTTGCTGAGCTTTGTCCTGGGTTTGTTCGGGATCACGGTTCCTTATCTGCATGACAACAGCCTGATCGGCATCGGGATTTCTGTTGTGATCGTGATTGTCGCGGCCTTGAACTTTGTGCTTGACTTTGATTTTATTGAGAGTGGGGCGCAGCAGGGCGCGCCGAAATACATGGAGTGGTACGGAGCCTTCGGCCTGCTGGTCACGCTCGTATGGTTGTATGTGGAGATCATCCGTTTGCTGGCCAAGCTGCGCAGCCGGGATTAAGAAGAAGTAACATTGGAGGCCGCCTTACGGGTGGCCTTTCGCCGTTCTGTAAGTCTCAGCCATAGTTGATGTTGGGATGACGAAAAGCGGCAACATCAAAAACAAATCGCAGAGATAATAAAACGGGACAGTTAAGCGGGCAGGTTACGAATTTTGAATTAGGAGCGGCGGGGTTAAAATGAATAACATGAAAGCATGGCTAGAGATTTTAGGCATATCCACCAAGCTGGGTCTCACCTCTTTTGGAGGTCCCATTGCCCATTTGGGTTATTTTCATAATGAGTATGTCCGGCGCAGAAAATGGCTGGATGAACAAAGCTACGCCGATCTGGTGGCACTGTGCCAGTTTTTGCCCGGGCCTGCAAGCAGTCAGGTTGGCATAGGAATAGGGCTGCTCCGGGGCGGCTGGATCGGGGCGCTTGCTGCCTGGATCGGATTTACACTGCCCTCGGTTTTGGCGATGGTGCTGTTCGCTTATTTGCTGCAGGGAACGGACATGCTGAACGCCGGCTGGGTCCACGGATTGAAGCTGGTGGCGGTAGCTATTGTCGCCCAGGCTGTATGGGGCATGGGGCAGAAGCTGGCGCCTGACCGTAGCAGGGCGACCGTAGCCATTCTGGCCGCTGTAATAGTTCTGCTGTGGCCGACGGCTGTAAGTCAATTGGTTGTCGTGCTTGCCGCCGCGGCTGCGGGTTTATTTCTGTACCGCAATACGACTGCTCCCGCCGTTGCAAATATGCAGACGTCTGTCAGCCGGAAGGCTGGCGCTGCCTGTCTCCTTCTATTTGCGGGTTTATTGCTCCTGCTTCCGCTGCTGAGAGGGATATTCCCCTCCTTTGGCATTGCTTTATTCGATAGCTTTTACAGGGCGGGGGCGCTGGTATTTGGAGGCGGGCATGTCGTGCTGCCGTTGCTGGAGAGGGAAGCTGTGCCGTCAGGCTGGCTCAGTGGAGAGCAGTTTCTGGCCGGTTATGGAGCTGCCCAGGCCGTTCCCGGCCCGCTGTTTACCTTTGCCGCGTATATCGGGGCCGTTGCAGGAGGGTGGCAGGGGGCTTTGATCGCTACCTTGGCCATCTTTTTGCCCGCATTTCTGCTGGTCGCAGGCGCGCTGCCCTTCTGGGCGCTCATCCGGAGTATGCCCAGGGCTCAGGGTGCGCTGGCAGGTGTAAACGCCGCTGTAGTCGGAATTTTGCTCGCGGCGCTCTACGACCCCATATGGACGAGCGCAGTCCGGGGAGTACTGGATTTTGCGGTGGCGGCCATTCTCTTTATCATGCTGGTCTTCTGGAAGCTGCCTCCCTGGGTGATCGTTATTGCCGGGGTCTTGGGCGGGACCCTGATCTATTAGGAGCGATTGGAGAAACGGTTCGTTCTCGGAGCGTCTCGAACATAAGAAAGGGGAGCCCCAGGTCCATGGACCTTCTGGGGCTCCTATTCATGAGGTCAGACTTGAGAGCCATCCATAGGGTGGTTTGGGCTCCTTCTTGGTCCGGCTGTAAGCAGTATCGCTTGTCCTGGCCGATAGAACGGAAGCTCATCCGTATCAATCACTTTCGTACTGATGAGCAGAAACATTTTCAACAACAGCAATTGCTTGAATCCCGGAGGCAATGGCGAGCATGCCGATGAGCATATTTTCGAACAAAATGAGTCGATATACCGAATAGCAAGAAGAATGAGAATTGGGTAAAATAGAGAGTAAGAGCGCAGGGGGGTGTAACAAATGAGCAATGAGGAAACGCTTTTAACGAAGGAAGGTCTGGCGAAGCTGGAAGAGGAGCTTCGTGAACTCAAAGGCACCAAACGCAGGGAGCTTGCTGAACGATTGAAGGTTGCGATCAGCTACGGAGATCTGAAGGAGAACAGTGAATATCATTCCGCCAAGGAAGACCAGGCTTTTATGGAGACACGGATTCTGCAACTGGAACGCACGCTGAAAACAGCCCGCGTTGTAGAAGAGGGAGAAATAGATCTGGGAACTGTCAGTCTTGGCTCCGTAGTGGTGCTGAACGACATTGAATTCAATGAGAAGATTGAGTACCGGGTCGTGGGACCGGCAGAGGCTAATGTGGAGGAGAACTCGATCTCTTATGAAAGCCCGCTTGGCAAGGAGCTGATGGGGAAAAAGGTCGGCGATATCGTCCATGTGGACGCTCCGGTCGGCATTTTGAAGTATGAGCTGCTGGAAATTAAAATTTAACTTAACGGTCAAAAAGGCCATCTACCTTATGAAAAGCGGGTAGATGGCTTTTTGGTGTTTTTTTAAATATTATCTTAGGAGGACTAGGCCTATCCCCTTATAATCAATGTATACCAAACTAGGTGGGTGTTCATATGGAAGATGTGTTCAATGCGCTGCCAGTCTTAGAGACCAATCGACTGAAACTAAGAAAGATAACATTAGAAGATGCAGAGGATATGTACTATTACTGTTCTAATGAGGAAGTACCAAAGTACGCTTCTTGGAATCCTCACAAAACAATCACAGAAACAAAAGAAGCGATTGAGCGAGTACTTATCCAGTGGAATAATAAGAGCTTGGTTCATTGGGGTATTGAATATAAAGAAAATAGTAAGTTGATTGGTACAATAGAGTTCGCCACATGGGATAGACAGCATAAAATTGCCGAAATGGGATATGCTTTATCACCGGATTATTGGGGAAAGGGTATCGCAACGGAAGCCGCAAAAAAAGTTATTAAATTCGGTTTTACCAATATGGACTTGGTTCGTATTCAAGCAAAATGCTATTTGGAAAATATCGGTTCAGCACGAGTTATGGAAAAGGCGGAAATGTCATTTGAAGGAATTATTAGAAAGGGGCTCTTCATAAAAGGGAGACATCAGGATTTAAAAATGTACTCCATACTAAAGGATGAGTTTCAATAGAACAAGCCAGTCGAAGTTCATATTCAGTTCATAATGGCTCTGTATTATACAGATATTGATCGGACGCTGTGGAATCAGAATCAGAGTTGTCCAATATAAAATCATCACGGGAGAATCGAAAATGAAAAAAAATATCCTAATTAGCGGGGCGAGTTTCGCAGGTCTCTCAACAGCCTATTGGATGAAGAAGTTGGGCTACAACGTGACTGTTGTTGAAATTACCGAAGGTCTCAAAAAAGGCGGGACGCCTGTAAATATCCGCGGAAATACCATCGATATCGTGAAACGTATGGGGCTGTTGGACCAAATCCTGTCGAATAGAATAACCATGGAAGTGGTGGAATTCAAAAATTCCGATGATGTCACTGAAAAATCGCACTTCATTCAAAAAGACAGTGAGCAGCTCGCGGAAGATGAATACGAAATCGAGCGAAATGTATTGCTGAACATCATGTTCGAAGCTGTTAAAGATGATGTCGAGTTTATTTTCAGCGATAGCATAGTGTCGTTAAAGGAAGAAGGTAACGGCGTCAACGTAGCTTTCAAAGGGGGCCAAAAGCGCTCGTTTGACCTGGTATTTGGCTGCGATGGTATTCATTCGGCCGTCAGAAAATATTGCTTTGGCGAGGAGGCGGAGTTTTCGCATTTCCTTAATGCTTATTTCTCTATCACGATCGTGGATAAGCTGTTGATCCGGGAGAATACGACACAGATGTACAATGAGCCAGGCAAGACGGTCATGCTGAACGCCTACAACAATAAAACCGATATCCTCCTCGGCTTTTTTTCGGAGAAGGAACTCCCCTACGACTACCGAAATGAAGAACAGCAGCGGAATATAATTTTGAATCAGTTTGCTGGAGTAGGCTGGCGAACGCCGGAATTGTTGGAAGAAGTAAGAAACTCGAAAACTTTTTACTTTGACAAGCTGTGCCAAATGAAAATGCCGTCGTGGACAAAAGGCAGGGTAGCGCTAGTCGGTGATGCTGGATACTGCGCCTCTCCGGCTGCTGGCATGGGTGGATCACTGGCCATAGATGGGGCGGCTGCCTTGGCTGATGCTTTCCAAAAATCCCATGGCAATTTTGAACTTGCGTTCCAAGAATACAATAAGAGTTTTCGTCCTTTCATCGAGGAAGTGCAAGCGAACGCGGCAAAATTTGGCGTGGAGTTTCTTATCCCGCGAACTGAAGAAGCCATTCGCGAAAGAAATTCGCAAGCACACTAAAGCTAAGCTCAATACAGGTAGTATAAGGGCCTGCGATCTAAAGCAGAGCTAAATTGCAAAGTGAGCGGTTTGTCAGTGCAAAGGTGTTTATGGGATATACCGGGTTGGTGCCCCGGGAATATTCAAGTGAATCCGGTCGGTATTTTGAAGTATGAGCTGCTGGAAATTAAAATTTAGCGTAACAGATTAGCATAGCGGATTAGCGTAACGGCTGGAGAGGGCCATCTACCTTAGCGGGAACAGGTAGATGGCCTTTTGGCGTTCAGGTCAGGATATCTTGAAGTGTGTTGTCAAGCCGCCCGAAGTGAGGAGCGCAGAATCTCTGTCTTATTGGCGTTGTTATAGCGGCAGTTCACAGACTTGCCCGCCAGATTGATCAGCAGCTCGGCATCTTCCAGGGTTGAAAGGATGCGGGCCCGATCTGTCCACGGAATATGCCCGGGCTGTCTGGAAATGATCTCGACAGAGTAGCCGAGCTGTGTAAATTGTTCCTCCAGATAACGTCCGATGAAGCCCGTACCGCCAAGCAAGAACTACTTTTTGGCTCATAAGATCAACTCGCTTCCGGAATTAGGTGAGTTAGGATTGCGTTAGCCCGGTATATCCTGGATCATTTTTCACCTCTCCAGTAGCTCTCGATGATTTCTTTTCGCTCGTTAAGCAGGGCATATTCCTTCAAAGCCCGCATAAATGCCATCTGACGTGCATAAGGCTGCAAATCATGCAGTACCTCGCCTGTTCCAATGATCTGAGCCTGGAAAACAGGGGTGGCTTGAGGAAAAAAATCAGGTCTACGTCACGTTTGACCAGATCGGCCAATTCTGATGAAGCCATAAATAATTCATAAGCGGAAGGGGCAGGGATGTCGGATAGAAAAGCAATATCCACATCGCTGTCTTGGCGCATTTCTTCCCTGGCAGCCGATCCGAATAAAATCACAGTATGAGCATTGAAACGCTCACTCAAATAATCGGTTATGGCTGATTTTTGCCCTGGTTCAAGTCCCCGATCAGGCATGACACACCATCCATTCCATAAATCATATTTGTGGCGGCTCCTTCAAGCGGTAACCTTACCATGAGCGTATCCAAAAACGTGTAAAAATACAAGTAAACCGTTCGTAGCTCAATCAGGGAGCTTTTCTAGCTGAGCTGTGACTACCATAAAGATCGAGCTAGTGTTAAAAATGCGGTTTCATTTACGGATTTTCTTTCTGAAGTACACAAACAGATAACCGAGTGCTACTATTCCTGTGCTAATTAATCCAACGATAACCCCATCTATACCTACTCTTCCAGAAAACAAATAAGTAGCAAAGAGTGCGGTAAAAAACGTGAAAACTAAGTTTGTAACAAAGTTTTTCAAAATTAACAATCCTTTATTAGGGAAATGTTTACAAAAATATTATATTATGAATTAAATTCATTTTTTGTTTTCTAAGCTGAATGACTGTACAACAAAATCCGGTAAGAGGTGCTCCCTCGCCGGATTTTTGTTGTTTTTATAGGGCTCCATCTGAAAACTGGTCCAATCAAGCTCCAATTTCGGTGTTGAACCTTAGACACATCGATAGACGTTTTATTTTTTCAAGACAGGAATCCATACTTCCGAACGATAATCCGCCGCTGCCGGGTCCCCGGGCGAGTACAGCTCAAACTCCGGTGCGTCGGCATGCTCATAACCTGTAGCAGGGAACCATTCCTGGAAGATCCTTTTCCATATGTCTTGCATAGCATCGGGCATAGCACCGGTCACAGGGAATACAGCCCAGGTGGCGGCAGGCACCTCATACGTAATGAAGCCGCTGGACGCAGGGGCTTCCTGGTTGCTTTCCACGGCAATAATATAAGTGAATTGTTCCTGACCCTGCTGCATCTCCGTGCAAATCCCCAGCATTTCACCGCCCGATCCCAGCTCCAGCAATGCCTCCGAGGTTCCATCTGTATCGCTCTCTGCCCAGAAGGCAGGAATTTGCTTGAAGTTGTCCCCATCCTTCAGTGATACTTGAATCGACTTGCCCACAACGGTAAAGCCGTCTTTCTCCACAATACGGTAATCCATGTCTTGATCTCCCTTCAAGGATAAATGGAAGGAAATGCGTGGAAAGGCCTCTAGCTTCACGCCGGGATCACGCGCCTGTGAAGGTGCAATCCCATGAATTTTCCGGAATGCTTTGGCGAAGGACTCGGGTGAATCATAGCCGTATTTGAGCGCCGTATCCAGCACCTTCGTAGAGGAGACCGCCAGCTCCTGTGCAGCCAGTGTCAGCCTGCGCTTACGGATATATTCCGCCACCGTCATCCCGGTAAGCATATGGAACATCCGCTGAAAATGAAATGTAGAGGAGCAGGCGGTCTTGGCAATGTCGCTGATCGACACGGGTTCCTCCATATGGTCTTCGATATAATCCAGAGCATCCTTCATCCGCGTTAACCAATCCAACAGCTTCACCTTCCTTGCTATGATCATACCACCGGGGCACCGGAGCGTACCTGTTTTAACGTGCTGTCATTGGACAGATTTTAACCGCCGATCGCACCTTTCCATTTTTTGTTTACAACTAATTTACAACTAGAATACGAGAATTAGCCTTTTTCAAGCTATAATCAATGTATTTCAAAAGCGCGGGATACTCAAGATCATGGGGGAGCATCATGCAAAAAATATTGATTATAGAAGATGAACGGGCTATCTCGGAATTAATTCGTCTAAATCTGAATGTGGCCGGTTATGGAAGCAGACAAGCCTTCAGCGGGGAGGAAGCACTCGCCATACTTCAGGAATATACGCCGGCCTTGATCCTGCTGGATGTAATGCTGCCTGATCAGGACGGCTTTGCCATTCTGGAAAAAATACGGCCCAGCGGGATTCCAGTGATTTTCCTTACGGCGAAAAAAGAGCTTGCCGACAGGGTAAAAGGTTTAAAAATGGGCGCGGATGACTACATTGTAAAACCTTTTGAAGCGGTAGAGCTTCTAGCCCGCATTGAAGTGGTGCTTCGCCGTTTTACACATCAAAGCAGTCTCATTACCTACGAGGATCTGACGATAGAGCTGGAGGAGCGCACCGTAAAAAAAGCGGATGAGATCATTGATCTGACGCTAAAAGAGTATGAGCTGCTGCTGCTTCTCATACGTAACCGCAACAAAGCGTTGTCCAGGGAAAAGATCCTGGAACTGGTATGGGGCTACGACTACACGGGCGAAACCCGTACCGTGGATATTCATATCCAGAAGCTGCGGAAGAAGCTCGGCTTTGAAGAGCGCATCAAAACGATATTCAAGTTTGGCTACAGGCTGGAAAATACCTTATGAAGCTGTGGCAGAAAATATTTTTGTGCACCTTGGTATTATTCGCCTGTGTATTTAACGCCGCGTCCTTGTATTTAATCGAACATCATTTCAGTCAAAATTTAAAAAAGGAAATCGAAAGTGGTCTGACCGAGCAGCTGATTGTGCAATCTGGACTTCAAACCAATGGAGCCTATCTAAACCAGAAGCTAGGTTTTCCGCAAAGCGTGCTCAGGGATTTTTTAAGAGTCGCTTTTGCTGAGTATACCCAAAATTTCGGCTCAAAAGGCGTATTCATTGAAATCCTTGATGAACATAACGGGATCGTGTACAGCAGCTTTAAAGAAGAGCTTGAGGGAGCAAGAAAGGAACTGCAGACTCCACTTTCCGGGCAAAGGCACTACATCATAAGAGATATTGGCAGCAAGAGCTATTTGTTTGTCATCAGCAGGCTGGAGCTGGAAGACGACACGTTTAAGCTTGTTTATATTCGGGATATTTCGGATGTCTACACGAACAAGGCGGAGCAATACAGTTTGTTCATTAAATTGAATATCATAACTACGGTCAGCTTGGCCGCGGCTCTATATTTGCTGCTCTGGTATTTGACACGTTCCATACGTGGCTTGTCCAATTCGGTACAGACGATTGCCCGAGGGGATTATACTCAGCGAATTGAGGTGGCATCCAAGGATGAAGTCGGTTCCCTGGCCCGCAGTTTTAACCAAATGGCGGCTGCCGTGGAGGAGAATGTAGAGGAGCTGAAAACGGCCGCAGAGCATAAGCAGCGTTTTATTGAAGCGCTGACCCATGAATTAAAAACACCGCTGACCTCCATCATAGGTTATGCTGATTTTCTTCGTTCCACCCGTTACGATGAAGAGGTTTTTTTCAATGGCTTACACTTTATTTATGTTGAAGGCAAAAGGCTGGAAAGCCTGTCCTTCAAGCTGATGGATATGATTCTCTTGAGTAAGAACGAGCTGAAAGGAAGAAACGAAGATATACAGGCGGTATGCGGTGAGATTGCAGAATCGTTAAAGCCCAGGCTGAACGATTGTAGCATGGAATTGGTCCTGCAGGTGGAAGCTGATACGGTGCTCATGGACAAGGATTTGTTTAAGGTGCTGTGTATCAATTTACTGGATAATGCCATCAAAGCCTCTCCCGCAGACAGCCGGATTTATTTGAGGGGTCAGGCGGTCCAGGCAGATCATACCTACGTATTGGAGATTGAGGATGAAGGGATCGGTATCCCTGAAGGGGACATATCCAAGGTGTTTGAACCTTTTTACATGGTGGATCAAGCAGAAACCCGTTCCCGTCACGGGGCAGGTCTGGGGCTGGCCATCTGTGCCGAGATCATAAAGCTGCACAAAGCGCAGATCGAAATCTTCAGCGTGGTGAATCAAGGAACCAGAGTCAAAATGACCTTCACTAAAGAATACAACTAATTTACAACTTGTCGATTCTTATACAACATCGCTGATATAAAGTGGTAGATGTAGAACGGAATTGCGCAATTCCAAAATCAACTACTATAACGTGGGGGTATATGAATATGAATGGTAAATTTCTGGTTAAAGGCAAAAAAACGGCAGGTGTGGCGATTGCCGCAGCGATTATGGTCGGCAGTTTGGGGACAGCAGCTTATGCAGCGACAGGCCTGGATACGCCTCAAAAGGATACTTTGATGACGGCACAGGAAACGAATGCGAATAGCAAGGTGATTTCGGGAGGGATCAAGCCAACAGTTACCGCTGAAGGTGTGGTTTCAGGTCCGGTGAAGGATGCACAAGCCCTTGAAATTGCCAAGAACCGTATCAAAGAGATTTTTGGCGCAGATATGGATGCAACATATGCCGCACACACCGAGTATTATGATCAAAAACGTGTGGAAGACGAGAAAACAGCTTATACCAAAGGCTTGCCGGACCTGGATACAAGTAACTATATGGCATGGGAGAAGCAGTTGGATCGTCCATTCTGGAACATTAACTTCATTTCCGCCGAGCATCAGCAAGTGGCTGGCCAGGTCATCGAAGTGGACGGGACGTTCGTGAAGAAACAGGGTCAGGTATATTCTGTAACGATAGACGCGGAGAATGGCGATGTTTTAAGAATAAGCCGTGATCTGCCTGATGCAGGCCCGTCTAACCGTCTGACTTCAGCAGCGGATCTGGAGCAAAGAGCCGTACAATTTATCGAAAGTCATGATCTGAATAAAGGAAAGGCAATTAAGCATACAGAGGTGTATGATTTTAGAATGTATGATAATATGCAGGCCGTGCTTGAGTTGGGGAATGGCAGAGAAGATTATGTAGTATTTGATGAGGAGTCAGGACAGGTACTGATATATCAGAGCCGTATGGATCAAAGCTTTTTGAAGGGCCTGGACGAAGAAAAGGCAGCATTAAATTAATTAAGCTTGAATAGCTTAAACGATAAAGCCACATCATGGGATATAGCTGCCGTGATGTGGCTTTTTACTTTTCGCATAGAAACGTGCTGCTGCAAAAATCCCTGTCTGTTCCTCTTGTTTAACTTCTGAAATTTTGGGACAATAAGATGAAGGCTTGAATTTACAGGTCAGCACAATCTGACAAAATGTTTCACGTGGAAACATTTTTCACGATATAGATCGAAGAGAGGGTAAAGAATGAATAAACCATCCATTTATGGATTGACGATAGAACAATTGACAGCATGGCTCGGGGAAAGAGGGCACAAGAAGTACCGCGCTTCCCAGGTGTGGGAATACTTGTACCGCAAGCGGGTTGCGGCATTTGCCGAGATGACGGAGCTTCATCCATCCTGTGTTCAACTGCTTGAAGAGCATTTTGTTATCCGTACGCTTGAAGAGCATGTCAGACAGGAAGCGACAGACGGAACCATCAAGTTCCTGTTGCGGCTGGAGGACGGGAACCTCATTGAAACGGTGCTGATGCGCCAGAAATACGGCCTGTCGGTCTGTGTAACGACCCAAGTGGGTTGCAATATCGGCTGCAGCTTCTGCGCGAGCGGCTTGATCAAGAAGAGCCGGGATCTGACAAGCGGCGAGATCGTCGAACAAATTATGAAGGTTCAGCTGCACCTGGACGGAAAGCAGCAAGGAGAGAAGGTAACCCATGTTGTGGTGATGGGCATCGGTGAGCCGTTTGACAACTATGACCATCTGCTCGATTTCCTGAATATTATCAAGGATCACAAGGGTCTTGCCATCGGTGTGCGCCGTATTACAGTATCAACGAGCGGTCTGCCGGACAAAATCAAGGAGTTTGCCGACAGCGGCTTGCCCGTGAATCTGGCGATTTCGCTGCACGCAGCGAACAATGACCTGCGTACTCGGATTATGAAGATCAACCGCGCGTTTCCGATTGAGCAACTGATGGAGGCGGTCGAATACTATCTGGAGAAGACGAAGCGGAGAATTATGTTCGAATATATTCTGCTGCGGGATGTCAACGATCAGAAGCAGCATGCGCTGGAGCTTGCGGAGCTGCTCCAGGATAAGAAGCAGTTCGCCAGTGTAAACCTGATTCCTTATAATCCGGTGGATGAGCATAGCCAGTATCAGCGCAGTGAGCAGGAGTCGATTCTCGGCTTCTATGATACGCTGAAGAAGCAGGGCATCAACTGCACTGTCCGTATGGAACATGGAACAGACATTGATGCGGCGTGTGGTCAACTGCGCAGCAAGCAAATCCGTAAAAGCACAGCCTAATCCAGTAAGAGCCATAAGGAAGCGGCTTTAACCGCCCTTATGGCTCTTTTCTATGGCTCCGTATCCGGGGACTAACGCACGCCCTTCATAAAGCTCTGAATTTTCGGTGACACCATAAAGAGTAGAAGACCAAGCACAATGGATATTGCGCCGATGATGCCGAAGTAGGTTATCTCATTCTCGGCGTTGTAGAGCTGAACGACTTGCGCATTGATCGCTTGGGCCGCCGCGTTGGACAGAAACCAGAGACTCATTGTCTGTGCGGAGAAGGCGGCAGGTGCTAGCTTGGTTGTAGCCGACAGCCCGACTGGTGACAGGCACAGCTCGCCAAGCACAACGAGAAAATAGCTGAGCACAAGCCATAGCGGATTCACAAGCGAATCCGGGCCACCCCAATACGCAGGCAGCAGAATGACCAGAAAGGACAGCCCGGCAAATAGCAGACCGAATGAGAATTTACGCGGAACGGTGGGTTGCCTTTGTCCGAGCTTGACCCACAGCCAGGCGAATACCGGCGCGAGGATAATGATAAACAGCGGGTTCAGCGACTGGAACCATGCCGGGGACAACCGAATGCCCGCCCAATTCAATTGGGTTCGTTGATCCGCATAGTTGGCAAGAATCGTGGAGCCCTGCTCCTGGATCGCCCAGAACATGACAGAGGCGATGAACAGGGGAATATAAGCAATAACCCTGGACCGTTCCACAGGGGTGGTCTTCGGGCTGTTGTACATGACCACGAAGTAAGCGATTGGGATTAGAATGCCGAGGATGCCCACCAGCGTGATAAAGCTGTCAAAGGTCAGAAGCCCGCTTGGGGATCGCTACCGCAATCAACAGGGCGACGACGACCGCACATACGCCCAGGATGCTGAACACCTTCTTTTTTTCCTGTGGGGCCAGCGGATTGGGCACGATGGTGCCGGCCAGCCCCAGATTCTTCTTGCGTGTCAAGACGAACAGAACAAGTCCGAGGAACATGCCTGCCGCCGCCAGGGCAAAGCCGAGGTGGAAGCTGTAATCCATGCCTACGGTGCCTACGATTAAAGGCGCCAGGAAGCCGCCCAGATTGATGCCCATGTAAAAAATGCTGAAGCCCGCATCCCGGCGCTCATCCTGTTCGCTGTACAGCTCGCCGACCATGCTGGATACATTCGGCTTTAACAGCCCTGTACCCAGCACGATAAGCACCATAGAGATGAAGAACATAGAGATGGTGCCGGGAACCGCTAGTGCAATGTGGCCCAGCATAATCAGAATGCCGCCGTAGAATACCGCTCTTGAAGTGCCGAGCATCCGGTCTGCCAGCCAGCCCCCGATAATGCCTGACATATATACCAGCGATCCGTAAATGGACATGATGGCGAGGGCAGTCGGCTCAGGCAGCCCCAGGCCTCCCCGGGTGACTTCGTAGTAGATGTAGTAGACCAGAATGGCCCTCATGCCGTAATAAGAAAACCGCTCCCAGAACTCTGTAAAGAAAAGAGTGAACAATCCCCTGGGGTGGCCGAAAAAGCCCTTTTGCGGCACGCTGGCCGACACCTTATCTTTTGTAGAATCCGCCACACGAAAACCTCCTTTTCATGACATCATGAATATATTACCCACGTTGAAGAGGAATAAGTCTGTTAGGGCTCGATATGACCGGCAACGAGGTGTCCGTTGAGGTAATGGAAAGATGGCTGGGTAATTGAATATGGGAATAATTGGTATTATCGAACTATGGTTTTGGGGAGCTATGGGCTGAACGAACTCTTTAATTTGTGGTCTAAAGGTATGATTGAAAGATCCGCAGAAAGGAATATAATTGAAAAATATACCAATATGATAAGCTGAATTCCATTTTCCACTCGCGTTTTGAAAGCGTATACAAAAAGAGAGGTGCACATCTCTTTTATGACGACAGCATGAAAAAATGGTACAGGCCTTATCATAAATCTCAAGGTATAGAAAGGATGTAGTGACTGTGAAAAAAGGTATGGCAGCTCTTTTGTTATCCGCATTGTTGATCACTTCATTCGGTGCCGTAAACAGCAAGGTACAAGCCGCGTCTCAGGTGGTTTCGGAAACAATTATCGTCAAGGCAGGAGAAACATTTGATGGAAAGGGACAGACCTACGTGGCTAATCCCGATACACTTGGGGACGGAGGTCAGGGTGAAGGTCAGAAGCCTATTTTCCGTCTTGAGAACGGGGCCATCCTTAAGAACGTCACGATCGGTGCTCCGGGAGCCGACGGTGTGCACTGCTACGGGAATGCAACCATTAGCAACGTAACGTGGCAGGATGTAGGGGAAGATGCGTTAACGCTTAAAGCCAAAGGAACGGTTAACATTACAGGAGGAGGTGCTTATAAAGCCTATGACAAGGTGTTCCAGGCGAATGCGGAAGGAACGATCAATATCAAGAACTTCAAGGCCAATGACATCGGCAAGCTGGCTCGCCAGAACGGCGGCACCTCCTACGCAGTGAACTTCACGCTGGACAGCTCTGACATCTCCAATGTGAAGGACTCCATCTTCAGAACAGACAGCAGTAAAAGCGCGGCGAAAATCACTAACACGAGATACTCGAATGTACCCACGCTGTTCAAAGGCTTTGCCTCCGGCAAAACAAGCGCGTCCGGGAATACGGAGTATTAAGCCGGTCAGCCAGGTCCAGCAGGATTTTCGATCCAAAGCTAAGCCTGTCCCGCTCAAGGGCAGGCTTTTTCTGTGTCTGCCCGGGATGGCGCTGCTGCCTTTTTATTTTTTGGTTGTGGGCTTGCTTCATTGCCTGCTGTTGTGCTGATAATATTTGAAAGAGTATGAAGAAAGCGGGTGCCTCCTGTGAAAAGATTGGCTTGTCTGCACGCTCATTATTCGAATGTGGATTACATAGAACGGGCTTTTGCTCCCTTCGGACTAGAGTTGACGCATTACACAGACCCAGGACTCATCCGCCGTATGGCGTCGGATCAACGTTTCAGCCGGGCCCAGGCTTCGGAGCAGGTGATGAGGCAGTTGGAATGGATGATGGACTGCGGTGCGGATGTCGTGCTGGTTACGTGTACACAGTACGCGGCGTTGCTGGAGGAGAGCAAGCCGCAGTGGCCTGTTCCGGTTATCACGATTGACGAGGCCTTTTTCCATGTCCTGTGCCGCTGGGAACAGCCGCAAATTGTACTGTTTACGAACCCGGACACGGTAGAAGGTACGATGAAAAGACTGTATGCTTTTGCAGAGACAGTGGGCAAAGCACCCGATATAGAGGTGCAGGTGATTGAAGGAAGCTTCGAGCTCATTATGGCGGGGAAGAAGGAAGCATATCTGAAGCGGGTGTCCGGTTATATTCAGGATCTGATTCAATCCGGGGAGCAGCGCATGATCCATACAGCCCAGCTGTCCATGACGGAAGCTGCCGAGGCGGTTGAGCGGGAATACCGTGTTGAAATTGGCAATCCGCTGAAGCCACTTGTGCCCTCCTTGATAGATGCTTTGGGACTGGAAGGCTGATGAACAGTTGACTAAAAACAAAAACTCATCGCTTCATTAGAGGAGGCGATGAGCTTTTGTTTTACTTTTCAAATAAGGAACGAAATGGTTGCAGATCTGCAGACTACCTGTATTCACGCGGAATTCTGCGAGCCACCCCGCTGCGGATGGCAGCCTGCACAACCTTGTCGCGGATCGCTTTGACCACCTGTTGATTGAAAACGCTCGGAATAATATACAGCGGGTTAAGCTCCTCCTCTGAAATGGCGGAAGCGATGGCCTCTGCTGCCGCGAGCTTCATCTCTTCGTTGATTTCCGAGGCCCTGCAGTCCAGTGCCCCTCGGAAGATCCCCGGAAAGCACAGCACATTATTGATTTGGTTCGGATAATCGGAGCGCCCGGTGGCGATGACGGCGGCGATATCCTCGATTTCCTCCGGCCGGATTTCCGGCACTGGGTTGGCCATGGCGAATACGATCGGCTGGTCGGCCATATGCCCGACATCTTCACGGCTGAGAATGCCACCCGCCGATACCCCTATGAATACATCGGCTCCATGGATGACCTCCCGCAGCGTGCCCTGCACACGTTCCGGATTGGTATGCTCCGCATACCACTGCAGCATACGGTTCTCATACTGGTTGCCCGCAGCGATGGCTCCCATCTTGTCAACGCCGATGATATTTTTGACACCTGCCGACAGCAGAATTTTGCTGCACGCGATACCGGCGGCACCAATGCCGCATACCACCACTTTAATGCTGCCGATGGATTTACCGACGAGCTTCAGAGCGTTGATCAGGGCGGCATAGAGAACGACAGCGGTGCCGTGCTGATCATCGTGGAAGACGGGAATATCGAGTTCCTTGCGCAGCCGCTCCTCAATCTCAAAGCAGCGCGGAGAAGAAATGTCCTCCAGATTGATGCCTCCGAAGGCGGGAGCGATCGCTTTAACGGCAGCAATAATCTCCTCGGTATCCTGTGTATTCAGGCAGATAGGAAAGGAATCGACGCCGCCAAACTGCTTGAATAGCATGGATTTGCCCTCCATGACAGGCATGGCGGCGTAAGGACCGATATTGCCAAGCCCGAGCACGGCGCTTCCGTCGGATACAACAGCGACTGTATTTCTTTTTACAGTCAAGGAATAGGCTTTGTCTGGTTCCTCGTGGATCGCCATGCAGACGCGTGCCACGTCTGGCGTGTATACCCGCGACAGATCGTCCCTGTTCTGGATCGGGGTTTTGGGCTGGGTTTCGATTTTGCCGCCGAGGTGCAGCAGGAACGTGCGATCTGAAATATTGATCAGCCGTACGCCCTCCATATTTTTAACCGCTTCCGTAATGATGCCGATATCCACGCTGTCTGTGACGGTAATGGTGAGGTCACGAACGGTCATATTCCGGCTCGTCTGGATCACGTCGATCGCCACAATGTCTCCGCCAGCGGCAAAGATGACCGATGCAACCTGTCCGAAATTAATCATGTCCGTCTGAATCTCAAGTCGAAGAATGATGCTTTTTCCGCCGAGTCTGGTATTTCCCATGGCAATCCCCTCCGGTTCATGTGATTTGCATTCAAATTGCATGTTCCCTCTAACCTTCTTCGTTAACAACCACCTTTTTCCCTCTCTTCTTCATCAGAATAGGTACAAGCAGCCAGAGTACGGCGATGAGAAGAAAGATGGCGGACAGCGGCTTCTGCAGGAAAATCATAAAGTCACCGTTGGAGGTGGTCAGTGCGCGGCGCATGTTATTTTCAATCATCGGTCCCAGAACCAGCCCGAGCACGAGCGGAGCCAGCGGGTAGTCGTTGCGGGCCAGCAGGAAGCCGATGACACCGCAACCGAGCAGCAGCAGGAGATCAAATAGCTGTACCTGCACAGCGTATACACCGAATACCGAGATGGCGATGATAATGGGCAGCAAGTATTTCGGCGGTGTTTGAATGATTTTGGCAAAAACCTTGACCAAGGGCATATTGAGCACCAGCAGCATCAAGTTGCCGATCAGCATGCTGGCGATGAGCCCCCAAGCCACCTGGGGATGTTCGTCAAAGAGCAGAGGGCCTGGTTGAATGTTATACATGATCAAGGCGCCCATCAGAATGGCTGTCGTGCCTGACCCGGGTATGCCCAAGGTGAGCAGTGGAATCATGGCCCCGCCGGAGGCTGCGTTATTGGCCGATTCGGGGGCTGCTACGCCTGCGATGTTGCCCTTGCCAAACGTCTCCGGCTGCTTGCTCAGCTTTTTCTCCATAATATAGCTGAAGAAGGAAGCGAGGGTGGCACCTGCGCCGGGCAGGATGCCAATGAAAAATCCGAGCAGCGAGCCGCGCGCAATCGGTCCGGTGCTGTCCTTCAGATCCTGGCGTGTGGGCAGGATGCGGCCGATTTTGGCCGTGCTGCCTGCCGAAGCATCTTTTTCCAGAATGGTCTTGAATACTTCACCGAGTGCGAACAATCCGACCGCCACCGTCAAAAATTCAAGCCCGGAATAGAGAATGGGGATATCGAAGGTGAACCTTGCCACACCGGAAACGGTATCCATGCCAATGGTGGCGAGCAGCAGCCCGCAGATCGTCATGATGAGCGCTTTGGTGACCGATTTGCCGGCCAGGCCGCTGACTGCGCAGAGCCCGAGCAGCATCAGGGAGAAATAGTCGGCTGGTCCAAACTTGATGGCCACGTTGGAGAGTGGGTCTGCGAGCAGTATGAGCGCGAGCAGCGCCACCAGGCCAGCGGCAAAGGAACCGATCGCTGCAATCGAGAGCGCCGCTCCGGCCCGGCCTTGCCGGGCCATCTGATAACCGTCCAGCGTTGTGACGACCGAGGAGGATTCCCCGGGCGTATTCAGCAGGATGGAGGTGGTTGAGCCGCCATACATCGCTCCGTAGTATACACCTGCAAGCAGAATGATGGAGCTCGTGGCCGCCTCTTCCGGCCCCAGGCCGCTGGTCATTGAGGCTGTAACCGGAATCAGCAGGGCGACTCCGCTCATCGGCCCGATGCCAGGGAGCACGCCGACGGCTGTGCCGATCAGCACACCGATAAAAGCGAACAGCAGATTATGCCACTGCAGAGCGGTGGCGAATCCTTCAGCAAGATACTGCAGTGTACCCATGAATGTCCCTCCTTGAGCCGCTTAGGAGAACCATACCGGGAAGCCGGGCATGGAGCCTTCCAGAACGACTACGAAAATAACATATACGCTGACGGCAAAAAGTACGGCAATAAGGGCTGATTTTAGCCATTTGCCCCGCTCCAGCACCTGAAAGCAGAACAGCAGAAACAGGAAGGTGGCGAGGATGTATCCGAGCGTTTCAAATAAGAGAGCATAGAGCACAGAGGCCCCGAAAATGAGCAGGAAACGCTTGTAATCCAGCTTTGCTTCCTTGTGCTGTTCCGCCTTGGAGATCAATACTTCGTAAAAAAGACGGATGCTGAGCAGAATCAGCAGCCCGCCCAGGCAGAAAGGAAAAATATTCGGACCAACTGTACTGCCGTAGGCCGCAGCACTGATCCGGGTGCTCTGCCACATGAACCCGATGCCAAGCAGCAGGAACACAATACTGGCATAACGGTCAAAGGTTCTGTTCAAGGAAATGCACCTCCTGATGCTTGCAGCGAGGGGGGCTGATCCTCCCCTCACTGGATGTTATTTTTGCATGCCGAGCGCTGTCAGCAGTTCAAGCACGACTTTGTCCTGCTCTGCCAGGAATGCAGTGAAGTCGGAGGAGTTTCTATACTCACTCTGCCAGTCATTCGCCTGCAGTTCCTGCTTCCAGGTCTCATGCTCGGAGAGGGCCTTCAGTGTTGTATCCCAGTAAGCGACCTGCTCTTCCGTCATCTCCTTCGGCCCGAATGCTCCCCGCCAGATCGTGAATTCCGAATCGATGCCCAATTCCTTCAGGGTCGGAATATCTTTGAAATCGCCGTCAAGCCGCTCTGCGGAGGTCACGGCGAGGATCTTGATTTTGCCGGATTTCAGATAGCTGCCGAGCGAGGAGACGTCGGTTCCAATCGCGTCAGCATGATTCCCGAGCAGGGCGGCGATAGCTTCCCCGCCTCCGTCGTAGGATAGATATTTAATGGTTTTCGGGTCGACACCCGATTTGAATGCTGGTAAAATGCTGATTAAATGATCCATGGAGCCCGGTGCAGAGCCGCCCGCGAGCGTCACCTGCGCAGGATTGGCCTTGATGTCCGCGATTAGGCTCTGGAGATCGTTGTACTTGGAATCCGCCGCCACGGCAATGGCACCGTAGTCCTTCGTCAATTGGCCCAGCGGGGTGACATCCTGGTAGCCGTAAGGGCTGTTGCCCTCCTTTTTCAGCTTGTTGATGAGCAGTGGTGGAGAGCTGACGAACAGTTTATAAGGATCATTTTTATCCTTGGTCACATATTCAGCCAGGAAAACCGTGCCGCCACCACCAGGCTTATTTTCGACCGTCATCGTTTGCTCGACGAGCTTGGCTTCCGCCAGCACCTTGGTCAGCGATCTCGCGGTTTTATCCCATCCGCCGCCCGCACCGGAAGGAGCGGTTATAATCAACGGTTTTTCGGGATATCCGGAGGCAGACTGCTTTCCGGCTCCCGGTGCTGCGGACCCGCCGCATGCCGTCATGCTGATTGCCGTAACAGCCGTTAGCAGAATGACTGCCCACAATTTCCGGTTTTGTCTCATGATGCGATTCCTCCTTGATAAATAAATGGGTAGTATTTAAGTTTTTTTGTAAACGCTTACTTTATTGTGTGTTTATACTACCATGCCTCATTTCCGCTGCACAGCATATGAACATAAGTTGAAAAAAGGGCATATTGATCATTTTGTTCATAAAGTTCACAACACCAAGAGCTTCTTTGGGGAGGAGGGAATCCGTCATGAGATTGCAGACAAGACTTATTCTTCTGATCGGTACGCTCCTGCTGGCAACCATTATTGTGCTCACCCTGAGCTTTGAACGGATGTTAGTTACGACACAGCAGCAGAATACCGGATCGGCCGCACTGAAAATAGCCAAGACGGTAGCGTCCCTGGATGTGATCCGCAGCGGCTTTGATGCTGAAAATCCCTCCTCTGTCATTCAGCCGGTGGCGGAGCGGATCAGGGAAGAAACCGGCGCCGAATTCATTGTGGTGGGCAACCGGGAGGGAACCCGTTATTCGCATCCCATAGCGGACCGGATCGGCATGAAGATGGTCGGAGGCGATAATGGTCCGGTGCTTCAGGGAAAAGCGATTATTTCGGAGGCGCTTGGTTCAATGGGGTCTTCGGTACGGGGCAAGGCGCCTGTCTTTGACCGGGACGGTCGGGTGATCGGCGTCGTGTCTGTCGGTTTTCTCATCGAAAAGCTGCAGCAGGAAACCGCAGGTTATCGGGCCAGCATTCTGCTCGCGGCCGTGTTCACCCTGCTGTCCGGCTGTGCAGGCGCGATATGGATTGCCCGGCGGGTCAAGCGGTCCATCTTCGGGCTTGAGCCCCGCGAAATCGGTATGCTGTATCAGGAAAAGAAAGCCATTTTGGAAACCGTGCACGAAGGGATTATTGCCGTGAATGCTGAAGGCGGTGTGACGCTGGTCAACCAGACGGCGATGAAGCTGCTGAACAGGCAAGACGAGGCAGGGGTTATCGGAAGGCCCCTTCTGGAGGTGCTGCCGGAATCCCGCCTGCTGGAGGTGATTCGGACGGGGAGGGCGGAATTTGATCAGGAGATGCTGATGAACGGCAGCACGGTTGTCGTGAACCGCCTTCCGATACATGATCATAAGCAGCAGGTGATCGGCGCCGTCTCCAGCTTCCGTAACAAATCGGAGCTGCTGCGTGTCACGGAGGAGCTTACCCAGGTGAAGCGCTATGCTGAGGCGCTGCGCACACAAACCCATGAATACTCCAATAAGCTGTATACCATTTACGGGCTGATTCAGTTGGAGTCCTATCAGGAGGCCATGGATTTGATCACCTATGAGACCGACATGCATCAAAGCCTGATCCATTTTCTCCTGCGGGAGATCCCCGATCCGATGATCGGCGGCATTCTGATCGGCAAGTTTAACCGTGCCAATGAATTGAAGGTCGGGTTGACTGTGAATGAACGCAGCTCTTTTCGCCGCATCCCTGAAGGGGGGAACCGGAGCCACCTGGTGACGATTATCGGCAACCTGATTGACAATGCGCTTGAGGCAGTTATGGCTGCGGAAGAGGGCCGCAGGCAGGTCGACGTTCTGCTGTCCGACCGGAACGGGAGCCTGTTCATCGAGATTGCGGACCGTGGAACAGGCGTGCCGGAGGATGCTGCGCAGCATGTATTCAAGACAGGCTTTTCCACCAAAGCTGCGCAGGGAAGAGGTTTCGGGCTGGCGATTGTCAAGCAGGCCGTAGAAGAACTGGGGGGAAGCATCGGTTTTCAATCGGCTCCCGGGCGGGGAACTGTATTTCAAGTGAACATTCCGCTGTCCGAGCGAAAGGAGGGAGGTCCATGATTCGGGTATTAATCATTGAGGATGATCCGCGGATCGCCGAGATTAACCGCCGCTTTGTCGAGAAGACCGGAGGATTTGAGGTGGTCGGCATTGCAACGGATGAGCAGCAGGCTTACGAGCATCTGGAAATCCTGGAGCCTGATCTTGTTCTGCTTGATTTGCATTTTCCACGCACGGACGGCCTTGACCTGTTCCGGTATATTCAAACACACTATCCTTTGACCGATGTTATCATTATTACGGCGACCCGGGATTTTGATACGGTCAGGGAAGCCATCCGGCGCGGAGTATATGATTTTATGATTAAACCTGTTGTCTTTGCGCGGTTTCAGGAGAAGCTGAGGTCTTATGAAGCCTATCACCGGCAGCTGCAGGCCATGGGCGGACCGGATCAGGTAATTGACCAGGAGGAAATTGACCGGCTGCTGTGGGGCACAGAGGATAGGGGCAAGGAGAAGCAGTCTTACTTTCCTAAAGGCATCGATAAGCTGACACGTGAGAAGATCGGGGCGTTTATCCAGGAATGCCCGGAGGTGATCACTGCCGAGGAGCTGGGCAGAAGAGCAGGCTTTAGCCGCACGACGGCCCGCCGGTATTTGGAGTATTTTGTGGCCAAAGGTGAAATGACCTCAGATATCTCCTACGGTACGGTCGGAAGACCGGAAAGAGTCTATACAAGAAAAACGTGAGCGAGGCCTGAGGAGGAAGCTGTGAATTCCCCTGCGGAGTTGTTGGCGTTATAATAAAGAGAATTTTGGTTGTATCAACCCGACGATTCTGCATGAATTCAACAGATCTATTGGAGGAACCTATGTCTTTTTCGCTTATTGTTTTTCAAGGCCCGAGCGCTTCCGGCAAAAGCACGCTCCAGTCCTTGCTCGGGCTGCCCAAGGTCGTGACCTGGACATCCAGAGCACCCCGGCCGGGTGAGGTGAACGGGCGTGACTATCATTTTACGACGAGAGCGCAGCTTGGGGAGATGTTCCACAGCGGACTGATGATCGAAATGAATGAATATAAGGGCAATGCTTACGGCACCTCCGTGCAGTCCATCCGGGACATTATCGAAGGAGGAACACCGACGTCGACGGTCATGGAAGCTAAGGGAGCCGCAGCGATCAAAACTATGTTCCCCGCACAAACGCTGCTGGTGGGGGTGTCCGTCGAGAAGGAGCAATGCAGACGCCGCCTGCAGGAGAGGGGAGCAGCAGCGGAAGAGATTGAGCGGCGCATGGCGGACTTCGAGCGGGAGATGAAGGAGCTGTCCCAATGTGACCTTATCATACGCAACTCAGATGACAACCTGGACAAGGCTTGCTCCATCATCGGAATTCTGCGGCAGGGGCTGCTCCATTCATAAATAGGCGGTAACGCGGAGCAAGGGGGTGTCCCAACAGGTCTATTGGCCTGGGCACCCCCTAATTGTTCTATTCGTTGGCCAGCCGCTCCAGCAGAGCATCGCCTTGGCGGCTTATACGCACATACGCATAACGGGCGCTCCGCTCTACCTCAAGCCCGGTGCCTTCGGGTACAAAATAACTTTCAATCCCGTAGTAGATCGAGCCATGGCCGTTCAGTTGTCCGTTGATCACCGTCTCGCCATCGGCTAACGGTTCGCCCTCGGTATAGAAGCGTGCCAACCTGTGCAGGCCATTACCGTCAGGGGTGAGCACCACTTTGACTTTACTGCGGCTGCCGGGATTATCCTGCGGTCCTGCTGATTGCGGAGGGGTAGAAATCGCGTAATTCAGCACGACGTAGTCCCCCTGCAGCAGAGAGCGGGGATCGACCGGCGCAAGCTCCAGTTTGACGGAGGAGCCGTTCCGCAGCAGTGCTTCGCTTCCTGCGGTCTGCAGGCCGATGAAGCCGAACTGCAGTACAATGACCAGGACCGTCAGCAAAGGAGCGGATTTGATGATGCCGGGACTTGTTCCGGACTCCTGCAGCCGCTGGCGGCTTGCTGCGAAGAATGTGATCACCAGAATCACAAGCCCGATCAGCGCGAGGGTCACCGACTTATGAAGCAGGGTCCACAGCAGATCGTAATATTGAAAGGCAACGAAGGCACACCAGTATACGAGGCTAATGACAGCCTTCTGCGTCCGTTGCTTGCGTATGAAATGAAAGACACACAGGGTGACCCCGATGAAATACAGGCCACTGACCAGAGCGTGTACATACACGGACATATACTCGAAAAACGTCATCCACAGCAGGAAAAGCAAGGTGTGAAAGAGCGTACATTCTCTGATCCACCGGAAGTCCTGCCGGATTCGTGGAGCTGCTGCGTACAGAAGTCCGTTCAGCACAGCGAGAATCAGCAGGGTAATCCATAACTGCTGTCCAGGAAGGTTCAGGCTCCGCGTCAGCAGAAGACCAAGCCCCAGGTTCAACAGGGCATGAGTCCAGAATAGCTGAATGCGTCCTGCCGTCCGCAGCCAGCCTGCGGCAATCACCAGACAGAACAGAGCCGTCCACCCCCACTGGTTCATCAACACGCTAGCAACAAGTCCTGCCACATAACCAATAGACAGGAGCGTATAACGAATGACCGGATGAATCCGGGAGACCGCAATCATCGGGAGGGTGAACAGCAATGACAAGCCGTACAGTGTAAGCTCCGGATCGAGCCCGTCCGACGCGAGAAACACAAGTCCGATCAACGAAATGCTGCCAATCAGGACACCTGTGATCTGGATCAATCGGTTCACGGCCTTGCTGACCATTTCACTGCCATGCTCGGCCTTCTCTGCTACATCAGATTGCTCACTGCTCTCCCCAAGCGTGTTGGCCGATTGAGTTCCGAGCTGTTTCAGATAACGAAAGAACAGGACATTGGCGGTCAACAGCAGCGCTACGAAGACGAGCCCCCATACATAAAAGAGAATCGAGGCGTAGCTGAAAGCAAGCTCGAAAAACTTGGCTACAGCGAAAGCGGAAGCTGCGAGCGCATTGAGCGTCAGCAAGGTTTTATTTAATCTGACCCGAATAAATATGTAGAACCCGGCTATAATCGCGGCCGCCCAGATGAGGTTCACCAAGGTGTCCTCCATCCCGTATCCCAAGACGCTGGTCAGCAGCAGTAGTGAAGCATGAAATACGATCAAGCTGATGTATCTTAGTGGAGCGGATACCAGGCGTTCGGTAAAGGTCAGCAGCAGCACCGCCAGATTTATGGCTGCAAACAGCAGCCCAATATACATCATAGCCCGATCGCTGTAAGCGAAGGACGAGGCCGCCGGAAAGAAATAAAACCATAAAGCCAGATGCAGCAGGGTATAGGCGATGACATAGAACGGGCTGTACCGTGTAATCCAGGCGAATAATACAGCAGGTACCGACCAGATCAGGTATAACCAATAGCTGTCAGCATGCCAGTTATATAACTGGCCGAGCAGTGCAACAGCAGCGCCGAAGCAGATACAGCCTGCCACCAACAGCATATTGGAGAGAAAAGCATGCTGTACAAACGGCGAGCGGACACGAGACAAGGCAGCGGACAAGCCATAAAAGAGCACAAGGAGCCCGGCGGAAAGCAGAATTTTAGTGATTCTGTCCAGGCCGCCCCAGTTGGCGGCAAAGAAATAGATGATAGCAGCCAGAATAAGAGAAATGCCGAGCAGAAACCCTGTTCTAATCATATTTAACCGGAGCATAAAGGGTCACGAACCTTTCCTGGGTTGGTTGTTGACTCTATTGTACCAGTCGTTAACCATTAATCCCATTGCCTGGGCTGCATTCCGGCCAGTATTCTTTCAACTTGACCCCTTCGGATGCTAATCTGGAGCGGCTGCAGCAAATTCTGTTTTTTAAAGAGCTAGGGTTTTCGCTGGACCGGATCAAGCAGATTCTGGACAGCCCCGATTTTAGCCGGGAAGAGGCGTTGGAGCTGCAGCGCAGGATGCTGTCGGAGAAGCGCGACCGCCTCGATAAAATGATCGCCATGATCGACAAGACCATACAGCATGCAAAAGGGGAGATTGAAATGACGAATCAAGAGAAATTTGAGGGATTTGATTTTAGCAGCAATCCGTATGAACAGGAAGCGCGCGAACGCTGGGGAGATGAAACGGTGAATAAAGCAAATGAGACTGTTGCAGGGATGGACAGGGAGGAACAGAGCGCCGCAGCCGAGGAGATGAACGTCATCTACCGTAAACTTGCGGAGCTTAAAGAAGGCTCTCCTGATTCTGCCGAGGTGCAGAGGATCATCGGGGATTGGTACCGTTTTATCACCCGGTTTGGCAATTACACGCCGGAAGCATTTAAAGGGCTGGGGCAGATGTATGTTGAAGATAACCGATTCCAGGAGAATATTGACCGCTTTGGCGAAGGCTTGGCTGTGTTCATGCGGGATGCGATGGCGATCTATGCGGATGGTTTTGATAAAGTTTAGGAGGTCGTATTGAAAGTACTTTGCGGGAAATCTGGAAACGACGGCGTGACGAGAAAAACCACCATCGTCAGTACCACCATCGCGGCTATTCTATTGAGGTTTTCTGTCCTATGCCTGGTTGCGAGCACGACTTTTATCTTCCTGCATGACCGTATCTACACTCAACGGAGCTTGTTTTCAATGCCTCAGTGACTGCGACGGGCAGTTAAGAGTTGCAGGTTGTCGCTTCGGACTTTGGGTGCTTCGCTACTTTAAGGTAATATAATACATTTTTCCCCATAATAAAACTATTATATTAAAAAAAGGTATACAAAATGGTTATTATTGTATAAAATGAACGAAAGCTGTGGTTATTATTCCCATGCTCGAATAATTAACAAAGGGAGGGTGACTTACTTAGAGAAATAGCGTTTTTTCTGTATTCTTTTTCTTTATGTATAATTCTTTAATATCAAAAAAAGAAAATATTTAGTATGGAGGAAACTAATTGTTGACTTTAAAGAAACATGAGTTGAACGGGCATGATGTGTTCGAATTTATGCAAGGACAACTTAATGGTTCTCATTGGTTAGATAGTTCAATTTATGTAACAGAAGAAGTACTGGCTGAGACAGAGTTAGGAGAAGTATTAGCTAACTCTCTTGTGAATTTTAACTACTATGGTCCTACAGAAGTAAAAAGAGTTGAATGGGAGAGTATTAAACAAATTGTACTCTCATCCAAATCCGCGACAACAAGACAACTATTGATAGAGATTGATGAATGGGCAAATGACTGTTTCAAAAATCACTCTTTTTTCACGATTTGCGGAATTTAATCTAAAATTAGGGAGCGTTCCATAATGAACAAAAAAATTCTTAGTTCTCTTTTAACACTTATAATGCTATTTTCCATCAGCGCAACTGTATTTGCAGAGGATCATACTCCTAATACTACCGATCCCTACGCACCAACGGTTACATTTGACCAAAACCAAAACAGCATACAACAGGCTCCGAATGGAATACCTATTACAGTATCTCCTTCTTACACCAACTTGGCTGTTTGGGTTGGGAATATTGGTGTAGACCCTCTGGATAATGTAACAGTGAGCGGGACTGCAACTGACTATGGTACTTTAGCGGCGAAATCAGGAAGTGTTCCACCAGCGGTTGGAAAAACATTTGTATGGAATGTACCGATGACTCGAACTCAAATGGTATATAATGTTAATATAAGAGTTGTTGATGGTAGCGGTACAAGAAACTTGACTGGAAATGCCAGATTGGAATATTCTGAGGCTCAACTGGCTACGCTTGGTTGGCATAAAGGTACGTTTAGCACTCGTGGAGCGTCTCTCGAATATCACTTCAGAAAACATAAATCCGAAGTAAGTGTAACAAATCTATATAACTATTTATTAGCTGCTGGCACTTGCAGAGATGACGTTATAAACAATCCTTCAAAATATACAAAAACTGTGAGCTCTGGCTCGGTCCCTGCACATAAATACAAAAACAAAACAGATCAAAGATTTATAATAATGACTGATTCCGGGAATGAAATTTTGAGTTTTGGAAGATAGTTTTAATGACCACTGTTGTACATTTTTTATGTTGGATCAAGAGGGTAACTATTCGGTTCAACTACTTTTCCTGCTCTAAAATCAAAGGCTCATCGCGTTCCTTAGAGGAAACGATGAGCTTTTATTTAATTCACCCGCCGAAATAAGGACAGGACGCGACGGAATGCTCTGTTTGCATTTCAGACAAAAAACAATATCAGAGCGCTGCCTTCACCTGCTTGATATAAAAGAACCGCACAATGATAAAATAAACAACCTGAATGATGAAGAACACGCCCAATACGACGGCCGACTCGCGGAATAATGAATATGCAAACATATTTGATAAGGCCGTGAGCGCCACGGCCCCATGAATCAATGCAACCACAATCGGCGCAAAGAAGAGCAGCGAAATCTGCCGGGTGAGCACCTTGGTCAGCTCTCTTTCGCTCAGGCCCAGCTTGGAAATGGAACGGAACTTCTCTTTGTCGTCGTCCAGATCACTGTACAAGCGGAAGTAAAGAAAGCTGCCTGCAGAGACAAAAAAGACAATGCCGACAAACAAACCGATAAACAGCATCGGAGCATAGCCTTTGATTACGGCCATCATTTGATAATCCTTGGCGATGAACCGGTAATCATCAGAATAAGGAAACTGATCCGCCAGTTTCTCACCTGCCTCAACCGCTCCCGGCTGCCCCTCGGCTCCGATCCAGACACGCAATTGACGCGCTTCATCAGGCTGACCGAGCTGGGCATAAGCCTGGTCCGTCAACACAAGAGAAGCCTTGTTCTCAGGCAGGACGGTCGATAGAACCTGCTGGTCTGCTTGAATCGTGACACCTGATGCCAGCCGATACTCTGAATTCGCCTGTGGCTTCGACATGATTCCGCCGGACATCCAGTATCCTACTGCCGCGACTTCTCCATCCTGCAATTGAATTTGTTCTGCCTGCAGATGGTTCGCCAGCCGGTTGTATTCGGATTGGCCGATGATCAGCACGGGTCTTTTATCCCCTTCAACCTGATAATAGGTTAAGGTTGTTTCTATGGGAACGGCTTGAATATGGGCCTTGGACAGCTCTTCATCGATCCTTTGCACCTGCCGGTCTTCTTCCGGATTATCTGCTGTAGAATTCAGACTGACCAGATAAGGGTTGCTGTCCATCAGCGGTTCAAGCAGAACGGTTCTGAATCCGTACAGGGCACCGATGGAGCAGAAGGCGACCGTCGAAATAATGGAGACGAGGAAAAAGGTACGGGCGTTGTCCTTCATCCGGTAAGCGAGATCGGACAACAGCAGCATATTGGTTTTTCGCCAGAAGATGCTTTCCCGTCCCTTCAGCAGCCGAATTACATAAACGCTGAGCTGGGTAAACAGCAGATAGGTGGCAATGCACACCATAATCACTACGGGAAGCAGCAGCATGACGACCATCATGCCTTTAGCCAGCAGTGAGAGGGTATAGCTGATTATGATGAGCAGCACGACGATCAGCGAGAGCACGACAGATGCTTTCGGTTCTCCTTTGGATATTTTACTGCCTTTGATCAGCGTGACCAGCTTTCCGCTCCGCAGTACGGCCGAGATAAAGAATGAGATTAAAATGAATAGAACCAAAAACGAAGCCATCGTCATCCCAATAGCTTTAAGCGGAAAATAAAAAGCGAGCCGGTCCTCGATGTACAGAACGTTTTCGCCCAGAAGCAGCACGGCTTTGGCGAATACAAGGCCCAGTCCGATCCCGCCCACGGTGGCTGCTGAGCCGATCAGCATGTTTTCAAGAAAAACCATTCGACGCAGCTGGCCGATAGACATGCCCTGAAGCATTAACAGCCCGAATTCCCGTTTGCGTGACTGCAGAAAGGCGCTCATGGAGTAGAGCACAAAGAAGAACGAAAACACAAAGATGATCCATTTGGATACAGCAAGTGCCGTAGCCGCATTACTGTGTACATGGCCGGGTCCGAGCATTGGGTGATAGGCAAAGATGGAAAAGGTGAAAAACACCATCACCGTGAACAGGCTGCTCAGAAAATAAGCGGCATAAAGCCTTTTGTTGCGGGAGACGTTGTTAAACGCGAACTGGCGGAACGTCATTGCCGTGCCCCCCTAACAGTGACAAGGTGTCGATGATTTTCTGGAAAAAGGTTTGGCGGTTGTCCCCGCGGTTAATTTCAGTGTACAGCTTGCCATCTCGGATGAAAATAACCCGGTGACAATAGCTGGCGGCTACGGCGTCATGCGTCACCAGCATCATGGTGGCCCGCTGCTCAACGTTGATTTTCTCCAGCATCTGCATCACGTCCTTGGCGGACTTGGAGTCCAGATTGCCGGTCGGTTCGTCTGCCAGCACAAGCTTGGGGGCATGAACCATGGCCCTGGCAATCGCGGCCCGCTGCGCCTGTCCGCCGGATATTTCGTAGGTGCGTTTGTTCATAATGGCTGTAATGCCCAGCTTCTCGGCGATTGTCTGCGCCCGGACCTTCATTTCCTTCACTCCTTTGCCGTCCAGGGTCAAGGGCAGGACGATATTCTCCTCAACCGTCAAGGTATGCAGGAGATTGAAGTCCTGAAAAACGAAGCCCAGCTCGCGGCGGCGAAATTGAGCCAGCTCATGTTTGGAAAGCCTGGTGATATTGCGCCCGTCAATCAGAATCTCGCCGGTGGTTGGGTCGTCAATGGTGGCAATCAAATTGAGCAGGGTCGTTTTGCCGCTGCCCGACGGGCCCATAATGCCGACAAACTCTCCGTCCTCGATGGTAAAGCTGATATCGGTCAGAGCACGATAGGCTACTTTGCCTTCATAAATTTTCGATACCTGGTTCACATTCAGCATGTGCAGAGCTCCCTTCAGAATGCTTTCCTCATCTGTGACCAGTATAGAGTGCCGGTCAAACGGCAGCTATCGATTTCCCTTTCACTTGGCTTACATGGATGTAAGGTTCACGTCCGGACGAAGCTGATAGGAGGTAAAAACAATCCGCACCGTCGTGCCTGAGCCAACCTGCGATTCGAGCTCAATCCGGTGACCGAGGTGGTTGGCGGCTTCTTGGACAAGATAGAGCCCCATTCCTGTCGATTCCCGGAAGCCTCGGCCGTTATCCCCTGTAAAAAATGGATCGAACACCCGCCTGATATCGGAAGCGGGAATGCCGACACCTCGATCACTGATTTCAATGACGGCTTCCGTTCCGCGCAGATAAGAGGAGATCGTGACCTTTTCCCCGGAGCCTGCGGAATATTTCACGGCATTGATGACGACTTGGGAAATCATGAAGAACAACCATTTCTCATCGGACTCGGCCATAATGTCCGGCTCGCCGGTGATCACTTCCGGGTACACCTGATTACGGATGAACAGTCGCTTGTTATCATTCAGCACCTCGCTGATGATTTTGGAGAGATGGACTGCTTTGACGTGGAAATCCTGCTCGAAGGTGCGCAGCCGCGCCATGTACAGTACGGTATTGAGGCCGCCGCGCAGCTGCTCAAGCTCCTCGCGGATGCTGGCAAACTCCGGCTCATCCACATTCTGCACGGTCAGCTCTATGACCGAAAGGGGTGTTTTCATCTGATGCACCCACTGGTCCATAAAGGTCAGATGTTGTTTCTGCTCTCGTTTGGCTTGGGTCAGCTGCTCCTGATAATGACGGTACTGCGCCCGCAGCAGCTCCTGCAGCGCCTCGGCTACGGGGGCCGTTTCCATTTTCTCGAAAGAAGCATCCAGGGATTCGAGGGGAGCGTTCAAGCGCTGAAAATAACGGCGTCGGCTGATATAGTGGTAGACCAGATAACAGCCAAGCAGAAAGAAGCCGAGAAAAGACGAATATAACGCAGGCTTCAATTGGCGATAGCCGTCCAGCCAATAGATGGAGAGCATGATGGCGAACTGCAGAATCTGTACGACAATCAGCAGCGCATGCTCACGAAAGAACAGCTTCACACGTTCGCCTCCCCGTTCCAGGTGACGTTCAGCTTGTAGCCTGTGCCTCTGACGGTCTCAATCGCTTCTTCAACGCCCAGCTCCTGCAGCTTCTTGCGCACCCGTGTAATGTTGACATTCAGCGTATTTTCGTCCACATAGGACTGGTCGTCCCACAGCTTCTCCAGCAGCGCGTCCCGGCTGGATACCCGTGGATACCGCTCCATCAAGCTCTCCATAATATCCGTTTCTTTGCGGGTGAGCGTGACCCGCTCCGTTCCCAGCTTGAGCTCCAGTCTTTCCGGGAGGAGCACCAGCCCCTGCACCTGTAGGACTCTCTCCTGATGCCCAGGGGCGTACTCACCATAGGCACGGCGGAGCTGGCTGCGGATTTTGGCCATGACTACTCCATAGTTAAAAGGCTTGGTAATATAATCGTCGCCGCCGTTTTCCAAGGCCATAATCTGGTCCATCTCGCCGGCGCGCGCCGATATGAACAGCACCGGACAGGTGGAGATGAGGCGGATTTGGCGGCACCAGTAGTATCCGTCGTAGCTGGGTAAGTTGATGTCCAGCAGGACGAGATCCGGCTTAATCTGATGGAACTCCTCTATGACCCGGTTGAAATCTCGCACCAGATGGACGTCGTAGCCGTATTTGACGATATAAGATTCCAGAAGCTCCGCGAGCTTCGGATCGTCTTCCACGATCATGATTTGCTGCATAAGGAAATCGCTCCTCAGATAGGATAGGTTGCCTAAAAAATTCTGCTTGAAAACATATGACACAGCATGTACTATACATAGAGTATTTTACGAAATATTTCATTCAATTTCATATGAACTCATATAATCTTGGGAATAGGGCCCAAAAGTTTCTACCGGACGACCACTGTAATTGTCTGACTATGAGTGAACTTGCATACCGCTCGGCTTCGGATCGAATCTGCAGCGGAAGCTTTTTTGGGTACCGGATCGGACTATGATCCAGAACCCGGAAGGACAGGTTTCACTTGAGAGAAACAACTCAAGGACCTGTCCTTTTTTGTTTTTTTAAAAAGAGATAAAGAAAAGGGAGTGGCTGAGGACATGAAACAGCTTGAAGAACGCATCCGGCGGGATGGGCAAATTTTATCCGATACGGTATTGAAGGTGGATTCTTTTTTGAATCATCAGGTGGACACGGGGCTTGCGCTGGAGATTGGCAGGGAGTTCGGACGGATCTTTGCCGATGAACGGATTACCAAGGTGCTTACTATAGAAGCGAGCGGCATTCAGTTTGCGATGGCTGCGGGCATTGCGTTGGGTGTGCCGTTTGTATATGCCAAAAAGAAGAAAGCCGTGACCCAAGGGGAAGAGGTGTATTCGGCTGAAGTATATTCGTTTACGAAACGTGAGACCTACCAGGTCAGCATCTCCCGAAATTATCTCGGTCCAGGTGACCGTGTGCTTATTGTGGATGATTTTCTGGCTACAGGCGCGGCGCTGATCGGGCTGACGGATATTGTGGCAGAGTCCGGTGCGAAGCTGGCCGGGGTCGGCTGTGTGATTGAAAAAAGCTTCCAGGAAGGGAGAGGTCTGCTGGAGGAACGAGGAATCCGTGTGCAGTCCCTTGCGCGGATCGCAGCCATGTCGCCGGGACATGTACAGTTTGTCGACGAAGAATCTTTAGTCCACTAATCCATCCGAGGAGGAGGTTATATGTTAAGCAAACCGAAAATTCTTGCCCTGGGCTTTCAGCACGTTATGGCCATGTACGCCGGTGCGATTGCCGTGCCGTTCATTGTCGGCGGAGCCCTGGGCCTTACGGAAACACAAATCGCTTATCTCATTGCGGCCGATTTGTTTACCTGTGGTCTCGCAACTTTGCTGCAAATTTTGCGCATCAAATATTTCGGCAGCGGGCTGCCGGTCGTGCTGGGCTGTACGTTTACCGCAGTGGGGCCGATCATCGCCATCGCTTCGACCTCGAATCTGGCTACAGCGTATGGCGCGATTATATTGTCCGGTTTGTTTGTGGTGCTGTTTGCGCCGCTTTACGGCAAGCTGCTTCGGTTCTTTCCGACGGTTGTGACGGGGACGGTTGTGACTATCATTGGCCTTACCCTCATTCCGGTCGCCATGAACAATGCCGCGGGAGGTCAGGGCAGTGCGGATTTCGGAGCACCACGCAACCTGCTGCTGGCCTTGATTACACTGATTGTCATCCTGCTGTTCAACCGTTGGGGCAAAGGCTTTTGGCGTATTGTCTCCGTGCTTGTCGGATTGGCGGTAGGCACGGCTGCAGGTTATATGATGGGGATCGTTGATTTTGCAGGTGTAGGCGCGGCCTCTCTGTTCAGTATCGCGCAGCCGTTTTACTTTGGTATGCCGGAGTTCAGCATTATCGCGGTGCTCACCATGATTATCGTCAATATCGTCAGCATGGTCGAATCCACAGGCGTGTACCTGGCGGTCGGCAGAGCGACGGACCAGAAGGTGGAGCAGCAACAGATTGTGAATGGGCTTCGCTCCGAGGGTGCGGCTATCGTGCTCGGCGGCATTTTTAATGCATTTCCTTATACGGCGTTTTCGCAAAATGTGGGGCTTATTACGCTGACTCGCGTGAAAACGCGGAATGTGATCTTTGCGGCGGGAGCCATTATGGTAGTGCTTGGCCTGCTGCCGAAGCTGGCGGCACTCACCACCGTCATCCCGAATGCGGTGCTCGGCGGGGCCATGATCGTGATGTTCGGCTCGGTTGCCGCATCAGGTGTTTCCATTCTCTCCGAAGTTGATCTGCGCAAGGAAGGCAATCTCCTGATTGTGGCCTGCAGCATTGCAGTTGGTCTGGGATCGGCTGCTGTGCCGCAGATGTTCGATATGCTGCCGGAGTGGAGCAAAATGCTACTGCAGAGCGGCATCGTAACTGGCTCGCTGACGGCGGTCATCCTGAATCTGATCTTCTCGGCACGCAGCGGCATTTCCAAGCAGCCGGGATCAGATCTTCCGGTGTAAGGGCAGAGAAGTATTCCTGCTCCTGAATGAACAGGGAATTTACCAGGTGCCAACGATGAAAACCGAGATCACACATAATTTCCTGGGCAGCAGCAGTAATTTGTCTGCAATCGTCCAGGGGCGGCAAGGCGCTCAGTCAACATTGTTGTTGATCTGGCGCCTTTTTGCGTTCTTTTCCTTGGTAGGTATCCACCGGGTCCTGTTCCACGCTGGCCTAAAGTCTAGCTTGCAATCCGGCCGCTGGTCCGTTTGCCAGAACGGGAAGAGAACATATAATGACCTCAACGATGAGTTGGGGTGGTAAATAAAATGTACTTTTATCAAAAGAACGATCATGAGGATCACAGCCTGTATGTTCTGTTGACGCATACTGGAACGCATTTTACGAATCTGATCCGGCAGTTTACTTCAGCTCCGTATAATCATGCTTCCTTGGCGTTGGACGCGGGGTTGAATGAGGTGTTCAGCTTTGGGCGCAAGCAGGCGGCTTGTCCGTGGGTGGCTGGTTTTGTACAGGAGGATATATATGAGGGAACCTACTGCCGGTATCCGGACACAGAATGTATGCTGCTCCGGATCCGGGTGGCGAGGGATGTAGTGGAGAAGGTAGCGGAGAGAATCGAATACTTCAGCCTGCATCAGCACAGATACAGATATAATCTCATGGGACTGCTGGGCGTGGTACTGCAAAAGAGCATTGAGCCTGAAAACGCATACTTTTGCTCCCAATTTGTTGCGGATATTTTTAGGCAGAGCGGCTTGCCTCTGTGGGAGCGTCCCTCAGGATTGGTTACGCCATATGATTTTTTACTTCATCCCGCATTCGAGCTCGTCTACGAAGGACCGTTGTACGACTACCCGCTGCTTGACCGGAAAAAACTTGTACAAAAGCGGCTTACGACGGATGAATGGGGATATCCAATGGAGCCTTACCCATTTGATTTCGAGAAACGCCCGGTCGCTTATAGCGATCGAGGTATATAGTGAATAGCAAGGAAGAACGGAGCCTCCTGATATTTTCCTCTGCGGATGGTATACTCTAAAAGTTGGGGTTTTACAGAGGAGCTAGCGGAAGGAACTGATCCATATGAAAAACATACTGTTTATCAATACAGGAGGAACGATTTCCTCATCCTATCAGGAGCATGGCCTTACGCCGACGCAGTCGGCCGAAAGCATCCTGGCCGAGATTCCGGAATTGCGGGAGCTTTGTCACATTGATGCCTATAATCTGATGAGCATTGACAGCACCAACACACAGCCGGAGGACTGGGCCACGATAGCCCGGATGGTGCACAAGTCCCTGGATGATTATGACGGGATTGTGATCGCACACGGGACGGATACGATGGCATACACGGCTTCGGCACTGAGTTTTATGCTGGGAACGGTGCACAAGCCGATTGTGCTTACAGGCTCGCAGGTGTCTATTTTGGCTGAAAACAGCGACTCCAAGAAAAATGTAATCGATTCTTTCCTGACAGCCTGCGGAGAGGTCACCGGGGTATTCGTCGTATTTAACGGCAAAATTATTAACGGCAGCCGCTCGTCCAAGATCAGAACGCGCAGCTATAACGCTTTTGAAAGCATCAACTATCCATATATTGGACTGGTCGAGAATGGGAAGGTGAACTATACGGAAGGGCTTCTGCCTTCAGGGCAGGTCAACCATCCGTATAACGACAGCTACTGTGCCGAAGTGTTCCTGCTCAGGCTGATTCCAGGCACCAATCCAGGCATTTTTGATGCGATTCAGTCCTTGGGCTACAAGGGAATTGTCATTGAAGGCTTCGGACTCGGCGGAGTACCGTTCAAGGAAAGAAGTCTAATTGATAAAATCGAGCAATTGATGAAGGACGGCACCACGATCGCGGTGACAACACAGTGCCCTTATGAGGGCGGGGATTTGACCATTTATGAAGTGGGGCAGAAGGTACTGGAGAAGGGGGTTATCCCCGGCTATGATATGACGACGGAAGCGCTGGTGACCAAGATGATGTGGGCCTTGGGGCAGGCGGCCGATCCGGCCGAAGCGGCACGGATCATGGGCACCAATTATGTGAATGAGGTTACGATTCCGGCGGAAACCACACATGTCTGAGATCGACCCACCCCTGGCTGTTGAAGGTTACGCCCCGCACGGAAGGCAGGTAGGCGGTTTGCACTGGCCGTTCATACAGAATGTGCAGGTGATTTTCGCGAATCAGCAGTGACTCCAGTTTCGCCAGCTTCTCCTCTCGAATTTGTTCGTTCGGTTCATTCCCTATGCTCCGCAGCAGCTTTTCTATATCAACACGCGTGTGCGCGTCGACATGCTCCGCCGCTGTCAGGTACAGATCGAAGAGGCGGAGCTGCTCATCCCGGTCACGGATCAGCGAGAACAGAATCAGGTCCGATTGCAGCCGGACATCCCCTTTGAAATCCTCGACAGGTACTGAAGCCACGCTGCACGTGTAGCCCGCATGCTTCAGCCGCTCCACGATCAGGTCCGCATCCTGTCTGTACTGCGGAATCGTAGCAATTTGCAGCGAAATCGGCGCTCCGCTATCCGTTTGTCCGGCCGCCCCGGGGGTAGAGGGATTACGGTTCCCTTGCAGACAGGATAGGATTCGGGCCCGCACCTCCGGGCTGCGGAGTGGGCCGGCTTTTTTAGTGTTGCAGGTGACGAACTTGCGCACAGTCACATCCGAGTGAATCTGGCTCCAGGCTCCCATCTCCGCAGAATCAGGATTATGGATCACGTGAAAGGGGGACGAAGCGTCCTCCGAATGATCAGTCGGCTCCCAGGGAACGTGGATCATTTCGACACGGTCCAGGTGGGGCCGTCCCCGGAAATAATGGGGGAACACCTCCAGGCAACTAATGCTCTCGCTCATTTCCACCAGTTTGAAGGGGCCTGTTCCGACGGGCTTCAGACCGAACTGCGGCTCGCCCAGTTGATCCAGGTCCTTCGGGACGATGGCGGCCCGGCTGGTGCAGAGGAAGGGCAGGAACAGCTCGTTCGGCTCCTTGAGCTCTAATACAACCGTGATCGGATTCATGGCCCTGACCGCCCGGATTTGCCGAAATATGAAGCTGTACAGCGTTCTTTGCGAGGTCTGCATCCATCTTTCAAAGGTATAGACGACATCCTCGGCAGTAAGCATTTTACCGTTATGAAACAGCACTTCTTTGTGCAGATAAAAGGTCCATATTGTACGGTCGGCGTTCACCTCCCAGGCGTGTGCCAGACCCGGTACAACCTGCTGGGTTTGACCGTCCCTCCTGACCAGTCCGTCAAAGATATGGCTCGCTACGAAGGATTCTGCCAGCAGATTCATGTATAACGGGTCTACGGTGTGAAGCTTCTGCCTTACCGGGAGGCGCAGTGTATCGATCTGTCGGTTGCGGCGAATTTCCGAGTGGCCACCGAAGTAGGACATAATCCATCCCTGAAGACGATCCTGAAGGCTCGCGGAAGGTGCATAAGCATGAATTTGGTCCATCGCTCGTCGGATGTCCCGCCGATTAATGGCCTGCATCATGGATTTTACCGCGATTTCCTCCGGCCTCACCAGAAACTCCAGTCTTGACCGGTTTCCCCGGCCCCGGCGCGGCGTCCAGCGAATCCAGCCATGATTCTCCATCTTATTGATAATGCTAAGCGCATTACGGTGCGTACAATCAAAGGTTACAGCAAGCTCGTCCATCGTTACAGAAATTTCATCGCTTTCCCCGTAATGGGCGCGCAGACGCAGAAATTGGTTGTGCAGCTTCATCGTTTGATCGGCTCCTAAAATAGGAAATTTGTCATCTTTTTTCTTCTCTTTATCTTCTTATTTTATCACCTAAAATAGGGTGAAGAAAATACTGGAGGTTATGAGTTATGGCTGACAAACTGTTGCAGAGCCCCAAACGGCCGCTTTATGCGCTTGCGGGTGCGTTTCTATTAGCGGTGATTCATCAGTATCTGTTTTACGGGCATCTTCCGGGGCTGGCGTACCCGTTGTTTACAATTTTCTTATATGTGTTTATGTTTGTGTTCGCAAAGGACCGGATGCGCGAATTTACCTGGTTTGGCTGGCTGATGTTCACAGCGGTTATCCTTCTGTCCCTGACTTATGTGCTGTTTTATAATCCGCTCTTCTATGCATTAAATTTGCTCGTCATTCCTTGCCTCATTTCCTTACATATGGCTTACAAGTTCAGTGCAAGAAGGCTGGGTTGGGGGGATAAACGCCTGCTGTGGGATGCACTGGATCATCTGGTTCCCCGCAGCCTGCGGCATGCCTTTGGGGTGTTCCGTATGCTGAAGGACAGCATGATCCGCCACATGGGAGAGGGACAGAAGAGGGTGCTGGTTCAGGTTCTGACCGGCTTGCTCGTCGCACTGCCGTTGGTAGCGGTCGTAATGTCACTGCTGTCTTCGGCTGACGGCATCTTCGATCATATGCTTGCCAGTGTTCCCTCCTGGCTGGACCGTCATTTGAGTTTTGGGGAGGGCAGTACGCGTTTGCTCTGGATTGCAGTGCTCGGTCTGATGTTCTTCGGATATCTCTGGGGCTTCGTGGGCTTTAAGCCGTATGCCGCAGAGCTCGGGAAAGGGGAGACTGCGGATGACAGACTTGAGCAGAGACTGGGCGAGTGGGCAGATGAGGCGGTGAGCGTTAAATTGGCTCCGGTCATTACAGCCACGGTGCTTGTCACGATGAATGCGGTATATCTGCTGTTTGTCTATACCCAGTTTGCTTATCTGTTCGGGGCAGGGGAAGGAATATTGCCGGAAGGACTATCCTATGCGGAGTACGCGAGGAGCGGATTTGTTCAACTGGTGCTGGTGACAGGCATTAATTTCACCCTCATGCTGGTCGTGCTGCTGCTGGGAGAACAGACACCCGGCAAGCTGCACCGGTGGAATCAAGGGATGCTGTATATCTTGGTTGCCTGCTCGGGTGTCATGCTGTATTCCGCTTATATTCGGCTTGTCATGTACGAAGAAACCTATGGTTATACGTATACCCGGTTTCTTGTTCATGCGTTTATGATCTTCCTGGGCTTGCTGCTGTTGATTGCAGCGCTCCGTATTCATATGACCCGGATTCCGCTGGCCAGATGTTATATCGTGCTTGGCCTGTGCGCATATGTGCTGATTAATTATATTGGAATGGATACGATCATCGCGGACCGGAACATCGAACGCTACCATGTGAGCGGAAATATGGATATATATTATCTGCAGGGGCTGTCCGCCGATGCCGTTCCGCGTCTGATCGAATTTGCGCAGGATACGTATCCGGAGTTGAATCCTTACCTGCGGGAGCGAATTACCGAGATGAAGAGTGTTAAAGAGCCGTGGCAGTCCTTTAATCTGGCGGAGTACCGCGCGCAGCAGGCTCTTGAGGACTATTTTGACGGCCGGTAAATTAGCTCCCGACTGGTTACTCGACCGGAGGCCGGAGAATCTCCTGACCGTTCATATACGGCCGCAGCGCTTGCGGAATGCGGATCGATCCGTCCTCCTGCTGATGGTTTTCCAGCAGCGGAATCAGGATACGTGGGGAGGCGACGGCCGTGTTATTGAGCGTATAGCAGTACACGAGCTTGCCCTCCGCATCCCGGTACCGGATGTTAGAGCGGCGGGCCTGAAAATCCAATAGCTGCGAAGACGAGTGCGTTTCTCCGTATGCGCCGCGACTCGGCATCCAAGTTTCGATATCCAGCTGCTTGTAGGTTTTCTGCGACATGTCCCCGGCACAGACGGCCATAACCTGATAGGGCAGCTCTAACAGCTGCAGCAGCTTTTCCGCATGCCCTGTAATTTCCCCGAACATCTTCTCCGACGTCTCCAGGTTGGCTTCACACAGAATCACCTGCTCCACCTTGGCAAATTGATGAACACGGTACAGTCCGTGTACATCCTTGCCTGCCGAGCCTACTTCGTTGCGGAAGCAGACCGAGACAGCCGCTAGCCGGATCGGCTCGGCAGCATCAATGATCTCGTTGCTGAAGTAAGATACCAGGGGAACCTCCGAGGTTCCAACTAGCCATTGATGCTCCCCTTCGATCCGGTAGGTTTGTTCTTCTCCGAGCGGGAAAAAGCCGGTATTCATCATGGCCGATGTTCGTACCATGAGCGGAACCTCAAGGAGCCGGAAGCCTTGGGTTAACAGAAGATCAACCGCAAGCTGCTGAACGGCCCGGTGCAGCAGGGCACCGCTGCCGGTAAGATAATAGCTTCGTGTTCCGGCTGTTTTGACACCACGGGTAATGTCAATCATCTGATGCAGTTGGCCGAGGGCAATATGATCTTTAAACTCAAAGTCGAAGCAAGGCGACTCGCCCACGCGTTTCAGCATCACATTATCTTTATCCGAGCTGCCGACGGGTGTATCTGGCGAAACGATATTAGGAATGAGCAGCATGCGCTCCTGGCACTGCCTTTCCGCTTCCTGATAGGCTTCCTGCAGCTTATCCAACGCCGCATGAACTTCCTTGGCCTGTTGTCTGGTCAAGTCTGTCATCGTGCTGTTTTTCTGCTGGACCAGGGCTGCAATCTCCCGGCTCAGTCGGTTGCGCTGCTGGCGAAGCGTCTCCATCTCCTGCAGCAATTGCCGTCTCCGGTCGTCCCATTCCAGCAATTCCGTTACTGAAACCTTGATTTTTTTCTGATTTGCCGCCGATTGTACTTCCTCCTGATGCTGTCTGATCCATTTGATATCCAACAACATGTCACCGCACTCCTTCTTCCATCGAATAGGTTGAGATCCATCTGAAATGCAAAAAAGCGCCCTCATCCACATGGGACGAGGAGCGCTCTGATCTCGCGGTGCCACCCAAATTGACCGGACAGCATGCTGTCCAATCCACTTTAGTCCGCTGTAACGGGCGGGGCCGGTTAACTTAGGGAGATGCTGCTCACTGCAGCGAGCTCCTTGACGAAAACACCTCCGAGTTGGATGCTCTTCACGGGCATGATCGAGTATGTTTTTGGATATTATACACAGATCAGGAGAATCAATTCAAGCACCTTTCTGAAAATAGATATTATTCCGGGGGTGGACAGATTAACGATTTGTATTTGCCTCGCGAATTTTCAAACTTTGTTGCTGACCTACTGTGTAAGCTAGTATATAATGAACTAAATTTGGGTTTTGATTAGGAGGATTTAAATGAGTTTGCAAGAACAAAAGCTGTCTGTGAAAGGAGAACGCTTCTCCTCCTCCGGGTTCATCTTGGCGGCAATAGGCAGTTCGGTAGGACTAGGGAATATGTGGAAGTTCCCTTATATTACGGGACAATACGGAGGAGCGGCCTTCTTCCTGATCTTTATCGTATGTTTGATAGCGGTGGGTCTGCCGGTTCTTCTGGCCGAGCTGGCCATCGGACGCAGCGGGCGGGGTAGCGCTGCTTCATCCTTCGTCAAAGCCGGAGGGGGCAAGATCTGGGAACGTCTCGGACTGATTCAGATCATCGCGCCCTCCATGATTCTGTCCTTTTATGTAATTGTAGCAGGCTGGACGCTTCATTATGCTATTCTTGCGTTCAGCGGCAGACTGTTTGTGAATGAGGATTTTGCCGGGCAGTTTGGCTCCTTAGTGTCCGGGCCTATGGTGATTGTATGGCAGGCGGTTGCCATGCTCATTACGGTTTGGGTTGTTATCCGCGGTATTTCCGGAGGCATCGAGAAGTTTAACAAGGTGCTCATTCCCGGCCTGGTTGTACTGTTGATTGTGCTGATGGTTCGCGCTGTAACTCTTCCGGGTGCCGGTGCAGGGGTTTCCTTCTTTCTGAATCCCGACTTTTCGAAGCTGACCACGGAATCTGCGCTGGTGGCTTTGGGACATGCCTTTTTCTCGCTTTCCCTGGGTATGGGGATTTTGATTACGTATGGGTCTTACGTGGATAAACGCCAGTCGCTGGGAACGGCTACACTGGCCATTGGCGCAGGCGACCTGATTTATGCGCTGATTGCCGGCCTGATTATTTTCCCGACAACATTCTCTTTTGGCATTGATCCCGCACAAGGACCTTCGCTCGTATTTATCGCCCTGCCTGCAGCTTTCTCCGCGATGCCGCTCGGCGGGCTGTTCGGCGGTTTGTTCTTCATTCTGCTGGCGATTGCCGCGCTGACCTCTGCAGTATCGATTCTGGAGGTTCCTGTAGCTTATGCCAAAGAACGCTGGAATTGGAGCCGTTCCCGCTCTGTGTGGACGATGGCGCTGCTCTGTTTCATTCTGGGTATTCCTTCCGCGCTGTCGCTCGGAATGGTACCTGCCCTGACGTTCGGCGGCAAGGCATTCTTTGACTGGATGGACTTTATTGCCTCCAATATTCTGCTTCCGCTGGGTGGGCTGCTTACCACACTCTTCGCAGGATACTTCTGGAAGAAGGCTGCGGATGCGGCGGGTCTGACTGCAGCGTGGTTCCGTGTATGGCTCTTCATGCTGCGTTATGTAGCGCCTGTACTGATGCTGCTTGTACTGTTGTATTCCGCGGGTTTCATCAAGTTTTAATTTCTAGGGCTAATTCCCCGCAGCTTGCTGCGGGGATAATTTATCGTTTTGGGAAATTTATATCTATATCACGCGGTGGTGAACTGTGGGTTTGCCCCTCCGCGCCCTCCGCCTCCACCAAACCATGAGAAAGAGCACCGTATTAGGAACGTATTAGGTGCTCTTTTTGCGTTGCAGGTATGATTGGGAACACAGATGAATATACTACACAGTGTACAATGTGTACATATTTCTGTACAATGGAGGCGAGGGAGGGATGATTATGCAAACTGTTCTTAACGCTACAGAAGTAAGAGCAAATTTCGGTGGTTTTATTGATACCATTGTCAGAGATAAGCCTCAAGCGATCAAGCGAAACAGAGATGTCATAATGGCATTCTCGAAACAGCAAATGAAGGAATTGCTGTCCGTGTATGAGTTGACCTTTGAATATGAACAAGATGAGGATGGTCGATATGCCGGCTCAATAGAGCAAATCGATGATATTGTAGCAGACGCCGAGACACTAGAAGAACTCAAATATGAATTGTCCAGGAACTTGGTTGAATATGCGATAGATTATGAGGCCAATTACTCGCGTTACTACAATACCCCCAATCGACATAAACATGCCCCGTACATTCTACGTGTACTATTGGAAGATGATATTGAGTCAGTAGCACGAATATTCCATGCCTAGTTGGGGTGATTTGGAAAGCTTTTTAAGACGCGATGACTGGGTTTTGGTAAGACAGAATGGCAGGGATAAGATATATGAAAAAACTCTGCCAAACGGAGAGATTTTAAGAACAGCGGTATCAAAGGGAACGGGAGAAATCGGTAAAGGCCTGTTTAATCGGATTTTAAAACAGCAGTTGAGAGTTGATAAAGAGTATTTTAATTCGAAAAAGTAGAATTAATGACGTAGGCTCAGATTCCTGACTCTGCTTAGTGTCGCTACGGTACTAAGGTCCGTTTGCTTACGTCTAGGGGATCGGATTTCGGTCTTCATCATTGATGACTCCATGTTCAACGCAACCGCAGTAAAGCGGTGGAATTGCTCGCCCGATTTAGAGATCATGCCACAGGCGCTTATTTTAAAGGATTTCGCATGCTGACGATGGGCTGTCGAATGGGCATGCCCAATCTGGTCGAAGAGAAAAGAACCATTTAAGCACACGAAACTACGCCAAAGCCCATCAGCATTGGCGTAGTTCTACAATTATGCTACTTCTCCCGATACTCGACAATAGGTTTAATCACCTGCGAAATGAGTTTCACTTTCTCCGCAGAGCAACCCTCCAGCATGACCATAATTTCATTCCGGAGATAGTCATCCGATGTGCTGTCCGAACCGTTCAATATATATTCTGTCGATTCCTCAAGAACGTAACACAGCTCGGATAAGCGATCCAGGCTGATTTGCGTTTTTCCTCTTTCGATTTTGCTGATATAAGCATTGGACACATCCAATTCCTCGGCCAACATTTCTTGAGTTAACCCCTTTTTCTCTCGCGATTTTTTGATACGATTCCCAATAATTCCATAGTCAAAGCTCAAGATCATCACCCAATTAAAAATATAGCAACCGCAATTCAGAGATAACATGAATGCAAGATCAAACTGAACCTATTAGTTAAATTGGGTGAAATTGTTATTCAAAAAAGCATGATTCTACAAAATACAGCATAAAACGTATAGTTCAATTGAACCTATTGGTTAAAAGTGGTATGCTATGTTGTAGGAAATTAATCACATACATTCATTACTATGGAACTATTAGCTTCGTTAGGAGGGCGACATGAATTCCTTCATTCAATACCTCGATCAATTTAACGTCCTTTCTCCAAGCCATGCGAAAATATACGACGAGTATATCCAAAGTACGGATCAATATCGGTTTGCAATCGATACCAACATTGAGCGATTTTTGTTGTCCTTATTTAAGGAAGCGCCCCGCAGCGTGATCATGACGGGCAATGCCGGCGATGGCAAGACACGCCTATGTCGAACTGTATATGAACAGATAACGGGGAAGCCACTGCAGAAATGGCCGATTAGCGGAATTGTGGACGTACCGTTCAGCGGGGGCACGCTTCGGATTGTGAAGGATTTGTCAGAACTTACCGATGCAGTAATCCTGGAAGAGCTTAAGCGCTTGCAAGAGGTGATGGAGAAGGGACACGTGAGTCGTCATTATTATCTGATCGCCGCCAATGAAGGCAAGCTGTCCAAGTTCCTCTCTCAACATCCTGCTCTTTACCCATTGTCCCAGGCCGTTAATGATAGATTTCTCAATCATAGGTCTAATGATAGACAGCTCCATTTGGTCAATTTGCAGGATGTCACTTCATCTATATACGCGTCTCGCATCATGGAAGAATGGAACCGTGAAGACAATTGGACCGCTTGCGAGAGATGTAGTCGAAACAAAAACTGTGTGATTCAGTTGAACCATCGGCGAATGTCTCAGTCCTTGGTCCGGAATCGGCTTGTTGAGCAGTATCGCCTTCTCGATTGCTTGGGCGTCCATGTTACCATGCGCGAAATACTTATACATATCAGCTATGTGTTGACCGGCGGGCTCACCTGCGAGCAAGTGATGAGCGCTGGATATCAAGATATCGAAGAGCATGCTAATCGTGCCTACTACGACAATTTTTATGGCGTGCATTTGCCCCAGAGCGGCGCGGGAGAGCAAGGTGCGATCCGCTACTTCAAGCATCTTGATCCCGGCAAGCTGTCTATTTCAGCTATCGACGATTATTTGTTGAACGGGGATATTAGTGGCGATGTCCAGGTTATACAGAAGCATCAACGGCTATTCGATGACGAAATCGACTTGCTGTTCGGTTATTATCGCAAGATGATCGAGGTGCATCGTATCCAGGATCGGAGCAAGGAATCAATGGAGATTTTCGTTCAAATGTCCAGGTTCAGAAGGAAGTATTTCTTCGAGACAGACGAACAGGATGGCAGTATGCGCGAGAAGCTGATCCCTTATTTACATTTCTATCGTTTTCTCGACAGCTTGAAGGATCGGCAGGTGCTTGCTTCTGTGCGCAAAGAACTGATCCAAGGGCTCAACCATAATTTCTCCAAAAAACTGATTGGCCGGAGCGAAACTAACTTGTTTGTAGTGAACGAAAATCTTCTTATTCACGAAAGCTTCTCTGCAAGTCAAGTGAAGCTTTCGATAGACGAAGATCGCTCGGATATCGATTATTTGCCGTCCAAATTGTACATAACCGTCAACCAGGAAACGAAGCTGGAGGTTAAACTGCCGGTATTTGAATATTTGCTCCGCTTAGCAGGGGGCGGATTGTTCATAGCGCTCAGACAAGAGGTTGACATCTTGTTAGGCACCTTCAAGAACGATTTGATAAGTCGCAGCGAACTGAATGAGTTCAGCTTGCAAGTATTCGCAATCGATCCGAACAAAGGCGTGTACACGCCATATGAAATCGATATTTAATGCGGAGGTACCGCCAAATGGAGAAGACATCAGAGGAAAGTAATGCGAAATTTACGTCACAACTATCTGCCGATATATGGGGACACCGATTTAAGGATGGCCAGCGGGGGCCGGAGTACGTGCTGGAATTTCTTAATGTGTTGTTCGGCGCGAATTACAGCTTCAGTGATGACTACTATCGGCGCAAGAAGTCGGTGGGTCTTCGCAAGTTTATTTTTGAGGGCGTGAAGGAAGGTTCAGGCTCGAGTGGTATCTTGGTGCTGGAGGAAGAGGAAAAAACAAAGCTTCTTGGCGCTATCCAAGAGGACAATATCCATGTGCTTAAGCAATTCCTTCGAAATTTGGAAGTTACATTGTATAACACGACGGGAAAAGAGGCGGATCGTTCCTGGTTTGCCCGATCCTTGTATCCTCTGCATGAATCGTTGCTGTATGTGGAATTGCGTAAGAAGGGGAAGGACTTGTCCTTTGAACGAAATTTCTATGCCCGCGGCGGTGAATTGTATTTTCTCATGCTAGCATATGGTACCGACAAGCATACAGAACGTCGTCAGTTTATTGAGACACGCTTCAAGCAATTGTTGAAGAAGAACAAGATTATTGAGAAGGTCGTGGACAAAATTGCGTCGGCCTTTGATGAGGATGAAGCTTCGTCGGATCAAGCCAGACTGCGGTCCGCTTCGAGTAGCGAGAAGAATGTGCCTGTATTGCCGCCGTCCGCCCCGCAGGAAAATGAACGTTTGTTTGAAAGTTTTGCGGAAGAATTGGAGCGTCTTCTCTCCATTGATCTCGATATCTATGAGATGTTTCATCTTCTGACTGCGCTGGTATGCTTCCAATTGGCGCGTTACATGCATGAAAGGTCGTATACTACTCCTGGCCGTCATTATTATTTCATTGATTGTCTGGACGGCACTAATAAGCCGATCTCCCGGCTGTCGTCTCTTAGCTTCGAGCAACATGAGAACTTGATCAAAGCTAGGTTCGAGCATGAGCTTGAATTGAGAATGCAACAGACATTCGGCAACGAAGAAGAGATCGAGCAGCAGTTACCGCAATGGAAGGCGGAACCGGAGCAATTCATTGACATACTGGGATTAAACCTGATGCGCAGCCGGAAGAGGACTATTGAAAACACACTCTTACGGTGCAACAGTGTTGCCGACGTAACGGGACGGTTGCAGGCACTGATTCGCGAAGCGATCTCCGATCAATTGAAGAAGCATCAATTGAACATTACTCGGGTCATCTCTCGAGATGGCGGTTTTGCGACTTACCGCCGCGGTTCGGCTTCCAATTATCGCTACTCGATTTCGGACCCCTTCTTGCAGATGATCGTGTTCACGAAAGTGAAGCCGAAGGAGAAGATGGAGTATTATGAGTTTCTTGAGACGCTTTACCGGGACTACGGAATTGTTATTGGGGAAAGCCAGGCCAGACAATCGGGTTTGTATGAGCAATCAAGGCTGAATATTCGCTACTTTAACGATAATGAGAAGGCACTGCGCGACAAACTACGTCATAACGGGCTGCTTATCGAATTTTCGGACGCTACGGCTATGGTTCAGAATCCGTACGCGCCTAGCATGATGGAGGTAAGCTATGTATAGCTCCGCACGAAAATTGTTGGGCCAGTGGATGGTCGAGCTTGTCATCCGCTATTTCCAGGATCAGCAGAGGGCCAATGGGGACAAGCTGTTTACCAAAATCACAGGTATTGACGATGCGGCATGGGGCGATGTGCTGCAGTCGTTTCGGGACGCGGAAGATCGGTTGTTGGCGTACTACAAACCTGTTATTCGTACTTTGAACAAGGTGAACGGTTTCGAGTCCTATCAGTGTCAGCAGCATGAAACCAGCACTTGGCTTCGCAATAATACGGCAGCGGGCAGCGCGCTTCTTATCTTTATGAACGATGTGTCTCCAGAAGCGCAAAGCTTGGAAAACATATTTACCATTGATGAGGCCCGTCTATTAAGCCCGCAAGGGTTGGAAGTGTTGTACCAGCTTTTCGCGGATATACATAAGTGCTATGGAGACGAGCTGGAGGCGCTAAAGCAATTTCTAAGTATGTACGGCAGGATCGCGGATGCACAACTGCGCACTGTGCTCGCCTTCTTGGCTGCCGTCGTTCAGGACCCGCAGCTGTCTATGATCGACAGGATACAGCAGAACATGGATCAGCTACTACTGTTCCGTGACAGCAAGCTGTCTTTCCGCGGGGCCGATGGATATGCGCGACTGAAACGGAACTACCAGCTATCCAGACTAGAGCGGGAAGGGAAGACCGTCAAGAAAGATGATCTGATCGACAATTTGTATTCATTCATCGAGAAATCGACTGCTCCGCAGGACGAGCATGAGCTGTGGGATAAGGTTCACCCGGATGTTTTTCGCCAGCAGGCGCTGGCATTTATTCATAATCAATCGAGTGAGTTGCTTCAATATGATTTCGATGTTATATCCACGGCGCTGTTCTTCAAGCTAAAGGCGCAGAAGATTAACGAGAAGATTAATGATTTCAGGATGGTGCTCGAAGGGCAGGATGATTGGAAGCCGGAAAAGGATCAGATCGTAACGGAAGCACTGGAAGCTATTGACGATGGCCGCGAGCCTGACAAAATTCAGGAATTTATCAATGAGTTCACAGACGAGCTTCAAGAGTACCCGAAGCTGAAGAAGGATCTGGAGCGCATCCTCTCTCGTCAACGGCAACTGGCCGAATACACGGAGCTTAGCGATGCTCTGCTGCAAGAGTCGATTCAGTTGCTAGAAGAATATTCTTCCGAACAGGAGGAGTATGGCTTGAACGAAGCGGCATTCGTGCTCTATTTGAATTCGCCCGTGCAAGAATCCGCGCGAACGGCGCTATCCTTCCATCTCCTTCAACTGGAGCAATTAACGGGGTATATCAAATTCGACGAATCCTCGCTCAAGGATTCCGACGCGCAAGAGAAAGACGGCGATCTTTCTTTTAAGCTGCAATTGCTTATACACAACAAGGCCGTTCTGGAAAGCCAGTTCAAGTTGGTCAAGGCGTTCACGGGTGCTCTCCCGAGTATGATTGAGCATATGCAGGATACGGGGCATATTCCTTACGTGCGCGAATATTATGGATCCGAAATAAAGCTGACGGATGTGGTGCAGGAAGTGAAGGAACGCGTCAGCGGCTACGTGGCGACGGGCTATTCCCATGTTGAAGATGCAGCTGTACAAATCTATGCGTTTATCGCTTGGTACACCCGTGAACTTAAGGGTGGATTGAATTCAGGACTGAGCAGCATAGACTTCGCTGAGCTGGAAGCGAAGCTGGAACTCCTGCTAAGCCAAATCCATCAATCGGCACTCCTTTCGAAGCATGTATTTCAATATATCGGCCATCTGGGAGCCATCGACCGTTACGATTGCAAGATCAGCGATTCGGTCGGTCATGCGCAGACGCGCGTACTGACACTTCTTAATCCACTGCGGCTGCTCAGTTATGCTAAGCGTCTCTCACGCATTCGCGGGGAGTTGGACAGTTGGGTAGAACAACAGCGAATAACGTCATCAACTATTGACGAGATGAAAGCTTATCTGCAGCAGAAGCAGGAAGAAACAGCGCATCTTTCGCCACGTTATTTTGTCATTGAGGATCAATTCCTGATCGAACAGCAGGAACGGATGGGCGAAGGGATATTTGCGCTGAACGGCAAGAACAGCGGCGAGGAGCAGCTTGTCGATACATTCAGCGAGGAATTTCTGACCACGGTCAAGACGTATCTGGACGTGTATCCATACGCTAGCGATTGCTTGGACATCGTGTTCTTGTATTGCCCCCATGCGGAGTATGTGACGAGCGCCGTAGACCGGATATTCAGATATACCGATGTGCGTAAAGTCAAGGCAATCGTGCATTGCGAGACGAACGGTGCTGCTGTACATGAACATTTGAACGGCTGGATGAATCAGGAGGAGCAGCATTCTGAACGCTACAACAGCTTCCCAAGGGTAGAAATTCAGGTCATCGCCGAGCATTCCATTAATGCTATGATGCAGAGCGTATCCCAGTATTTGCTCGATGCGGACATTGGGGTGCTGATTAATTATTTCGGCCAAACGTCTCATATTCAGTACAGACTTGAGAAGGTGAGCGTCAAGGATTCGGACAATTGGTTCGGCACCATATATAAGGAGCCGCTCAAGAGGGATGATGCGGTGAAACGGGTCAGCTTCATCAGCGAGAGCTTGCCCAAGGTCATGCAGTATTTCTATCAGATGCAGTTTATCGTGCATAACAATGAGACGGTTCGGCCCGATGAGCATTATTTGCTGCGCAACGTAATCTCTATTACGAAGCTGTCGGATACTGAATTGATCAACTATATGCACGATCAGTTTAATTGGTCACTCTTTATCGACCGGCATCTGGATAAGTCCTTGTTGCGGCAGGTTTCCTCCAAAGCCCAGATTATCAAGTATAAATCGAAGGCAGGCAATGACAAGGATTTTCGGACGATACTGTCTTCTTCGAAATACATTCGGAAGCTGGCGAATGAGCTTGCCGATCATGAATACTACGACCGGTTGCATCAGAAGTACACGCTGATGCTCAAGAACGACCATATCGACCCGCAAATCATTGTGCAGGCGACTGAGCGGGTGAAGGATATTTCAGGCGGCGTCGTACTGCGCGCAATTGGTCCCGGCAAGTTTGCTCATGAGATGATGGCGATCTACCTGGCAACACAGGTCAGAGCGGCGCAAGACGGGGAACTCACTGTCTGGTCTGTTTGCGACGAACTGCCGTGGTTTCAAGGCAATTCACGGAGACCTGACCTCGTGCGCATGGCGTTAAGGCGTACCGGGGAACGGATTCATATCCATTTTGAAATCATTGAGCTGAAGTTTATTTCACATACCATCTTTGAGCCGGAAAGGTATGATGCCATCAAGCAAGTGAAAGCCGGGCTTGAAGTGTACCAGAACCGATTTGTATTCAACGAGCATCCGGCCAGCGCGTCGTTGTGGCGCCAAGAATTGATTTATTATTTGCTGGAGTATGGCACATATTCAGTGGAGGACGCATTGCTGCTGAAGGAATTGCAGTCGATTCCAACTGACTGCATCGACGTGGAGCTGTCCGGCTCAATCGACACATTCGTTTATACGTCCAATATGCTGGAGCTCAGTGTTATGGAAGGACATGTGAACGGCTATCAGATGGAACGGCTTCATAACGAATATACGAACCATATTTATAATCGTTCTTATATCTTGAGAGCGCTAGGCGCGTCCCAGGAAGATGTTACACCTTCCTACGAGGCATTGGAGGAGCTTCCGGTATTCGTTACGAGCAAGCTGGAATTCGAAGATGCTGCGCTGGAGAACGTGATGGAGGAGATGAATGTTGCCGTCATTTCCAGAAATGATGCGAGGGTAGAAGTGGAAACTCCGGTGCCGGATCATTCGGAAGCGGCAGCGGCGCATCGTGAAATTGAGGAGACGTTGGCTCAAGTTGCGGGCACAACTGCAGCTTATGGTAACGTGGATAAGGCTTATCCCGAGCAGATAGCTCTTGCCGACGAAGCGAGGGAACAATCGAATAGCACTGAGGACATGCTGCCACTGGTAGAGAGCTATCAGAAGAAGCTGCGGTTTAATTTCAGTCAAATCGGAATACCGATTAAGGTCGTAGACGCGTTCATCGGCGTCAGCGTCATTCGTCTTGTCGTCGAAATTCCGGTGGATAAGTCATATAGCAGCATCGAAAACAAAGCCAAGGATATTTGCCTGTGGCTGCAGCTGCCTTCCGTGCCGTTTATCGCGCTTCGCAAAGGCAGAATCAATATCGACATTAATCGAGAGGAGCCGGAAACGGTTTACTTCGAAGATTTCATGGAGATAACACGGGCGCAGTACCCGCTGGAGAAGCTGAAGGGCAAGCTGATTGCGCCGATAGGCGTCGGGCAGGTGCGTGAACTCATCGTGCTAGACTTCTCCAGCTCCAACACGCCGCATCTCTTGGTAGGCGGAACGACGGGGAGTGGCAAAAGCGTCACGATCAACTCGATTATATTGGCTATGATGTGCCTATACGAGCCGTCCGAGGTGCAATTTCTGTTCATTGATCCGAAGAAGGTCGAGTTTATGATTTATGAAAACCGCACCCATACGAAGCAGGTTATAACCGAGATTGAGGAAGCGATCATCGTACTCGAGCAATTGGTAGAGGAAATGGAGCAGCGATATTCGTTGTTTGCACGCGAAGGCGTAATGAGCATCGACGAGTTTGTAGAGGCAACCGGTTCGCCGCTTCCGCGTCTTGTTGTCGTCTTCGACGAATTCGCAGATTTCATGGAGCGGGAGAAGAGCTTGAGCGACAGGGTGGAAAGCTCTATATTGCGTCTTGGAGCAAAAGCGCGGGCGGCTGGTATTCATTTACTTATCTGTACGCAAAATCCGAAGGCAGATATTGTGCCGACGAATATTCGCAATAATCTGCCGGCCCGGTTGGCTTTGAAGGCGGCGGACCACCATGCCTCCAAAATTATCATCAATGAGGAAGGCGCCGAGACGCTTGGCGGCAAGGGGGATTTTCTGATCAAGCTGGATCTGCCGGAAACCGTGCGAGCGAAGAGTCCGTTTCTGATACCTCGCGTCAAACGCGCACTCATACAGTATTTTACGAAGCAGGAATAGCTGCAAAGTGGTTGAAAGGATGAACTCGCATCATGAAATTCGGACATCATCAAAGTTTTTATTTGCGGGTGAATTGGCTGTCCAAAGCGATAAAAATGACGCAGGAAGATCCAAGATTTTTCTTTGAGGAATTCGCGTTCGAGAGAGTCGGACTGGGCAAAAACATGGTTAAGTCGCTGCGATATTGGGTCGTGGCTACAACCGTTATGGAAGAAGGCAAAAACGAACAGCGTCAATCGATTCATCGATTGACGCCATTCGGCCAGCTGTTATCGCGCCACGACCGTTTTGCCCGACTTCCACTGACGGCTGCCGCGCTGCATACCGTACTGGCCTCCAACAAAGTAAGTGCGCCGGCCTGGTACTGGTATTTCAACGAGTTCAATCAGCGAGCCGCTTCCAATGAGGGAATGCTGGCCGCATTAGCTAATTGGGCTTCGCTTCATCATAGCCGGCCCGTGTCCATTCATACGCTGAAGAGGGATCTGGACTGCCTTAAGCTAATGTACACTGCGCGGGCCCGCAACAATGACGATCCTGAAGATATTGTAACCAGTCCGTTAACGGGGCTGGATTTGCTTCTTGAATCCAAGGAGCAGTTCATCAAGCGTACCCCGGAGAGACTGCAGTTGGAGCTTGATGCGCTGTACTTCGCGTTGCTCCGCTACTGTGAGCTTAATCAGGTGGACAGTGTGACGCTGGAGGAGATTCTGGTCAAACCACTACTGTGGGGAAAGCTGTTTCATTTGTCGACTCATCACATTCTGGAAGCGATGGAGATGCTCCAGGCAAATTCCGATTATCCTGTGAATCTCGTCCGTACGAATCAACTCAACGTCTTGAACATAGAAACAGAAGATCCATACGCATTCTTGGAGAAGGCCTATGAGCGGAAGGCGGGCTATTGATGAAAAAATATCGTTCCAGCATCCATATGCAATTCGACTTGCCCGACCCGCACTTGCTGGATCGGTATGTGCTGACGCTATCCCATAGCAAAGTGTTAAACGGAGTTCTGGAGGGAGTGTCCGGGCAAGGAGACAAGCATTCACACTTATTGATCGGACCTTACGGGACAGGCAAATCTCTCGTATCCACAATCATCTGCCAGTTATTGTCGCGTCAATTCTCGCATGAGTGGAGCATGAATCTGCAAGGTCAAGCGGAGCGAATTGACACACAGTTGGCGCACATGCTTCGCCGCATGAATGGGAGTCCAGTCACCTATATACCGGTATTAATTAGCGGGAAGACCGGAAATATATCCAAGATCATCAATCAAGCTATCCATCGCGCTCTGCATCAAGCGGGTCTTCACATCGTCACGCCGAATGAAGCGTTAGCGATACTCAGTACAGTGGATCGTTGGAAGCAGTCATACTCGGAAGCGTACAACGCATTTTTGCATTTTTTGCAGGAGAGACCGATTGAAGAAGCGGAATGGCGCAAGCAGATCGAAGCATGCCATGAGGAACTGACACAGCAATTTATCAATTTCTATCCAAGCGTGACGGCCGGTACGTCATGGTCATATAATCATGAGGCTTCCTTCATTGAAGAGCTTGAGTCGGTGTCCAAGGAACTGGAAGCGAGGCAGCTGGGGCTGTTCATTGTTTATGATGAGTTCGGCTGGTTCCTGCAGACGCTTGATGACGTGAATTCAACCCCTAATATGCGGGATCTGCAAGCGCTCGCCGAGTTTGCCGATCGGGCGAATAATGTACATCTGCTATTAGTCAGTCATAAGCATATTCGGCAATACGCCACCAATAGCCGGGAATCCATAAGATTGGAATTTGAAAAGATCGAGGGACGCTTCCGCCATTATACGCTAGAGAACGATGCCGGGACCTACTTGCATCTGGCGCAAGAAGCGCTGCGCGACATTAATGGGGCCAACTTGGGGGGGACAGCCGATTTTGAGACAGCGGATTCGTTAAGAGGCTTCCCTTTGTTTGGCGATTTTACTTCCTATCAGTTGGAGCAAGGGTTGCTCACAACACTGTATCCGGTTCATCCGGTTGCGGTCATGTTACTGCCGCAGCTTTCCAATATTTATGGGCAAAACGAGCGTACGTTGTACTCGTTTCTGTCCGATCACGAGCGCGACAGCCTACGCGAGCATATACAGCAGCATGACGGTTATTACTATGCTGATCGACTGTTTCGTTTTTTTCGATTGGACACGGCAGACATTAAGGAACAATCGGCTTTGGAGCTTTATCATGCCGTAATACCTTACATAGATGGCGAAAGCCTGATGCAGAAGCGTATTGTGGAACTGCTGACCATGTGGGCCGAAACCAGGCTGACTCAGAAACAACCCGTTACGATTCCATTCCTCGCATTTGCGCTTGGCATCGAAGACGTTGCAGTCGAGAACGAACTGAACCGGTTGGTCGAGGCTAAGATCGTTCGATACAACAGCGTGAGAGGGCAATGGGAGCTATTTAACGGAAGCTCGATCAATATAGAGGATCTGATTGCAGAGAAGCTGACTTCATCCTCACTCACAACCCGCGAGGGGATGGATATTCTGGAGCGCCATCTGCCGTTATCGTTTATTCTTCCTTATGATTACAACGACGAAATGGATATGCTTCGTTACGCGGATATCCGATTTGCAGATATTGCGGAGATGAAAGCTTCCCAAGAAAAAGAATGGCCGGGCGATGATCGAATCTGGTTCGTGGCCTATGAAGATCAGGATCGGAAAGACGATCCGGATGCTGTTATGCAAGAGTTGGGCCGATCCTTCTTGGTTGCATTTCCCTCCTTTTCAATGGAAACAGTGCTTCCCTATGTGCTGAAATTTAAAATAACGGAACACTTGCTGAATGATACGGTGCTGTTGGCGTTAGATTCCCGGTTGAAGAACGAGCTTCTGTTCATACAGGAAGAAACAAGCCTGATGATTCAGGCTTTTGTCGACCGATATTTTGAGTTTGCCAAGCTGGAATGGCGCTCGGGGACGGAACGGGTGATGGTGAGAGACTTGCACGTTCTGGAGCGAAGACTCAGTGATCGGCTGCTGCATAAATATCCTCATACTCCGGTTATTCGCAATGAAGCGTTCAACCGGAACCGGATTTCTGCGATCCAGCGACGGGCGGTCACAGATGTTATTGATCGCCTGATCCAGGATCCGTCGGAGCCTGCACTTGGCATTGACGGCCACGGCCCGAACTATTTGATCTACGCGACGACTTTGAAAAATAACGACTACCACATCGATAGGGACGGAGTCGTGAATTGCAACGGAACGCTTGAAGCCATCCGGCAAGGGTTGATGCAGCAATTGTATCGGAAGCCGATCGGGAAGTTGTCCGAGCTTATCGGGATGATGCGAGAGGCGCCTTACGGCATCCGGTCATCGGTCGTACCGCTTCTGTTCGTTGCCTTACTCAGAGATCGGTGGGAGCAACTGCTGTTCTATTCGCATGATATGATGATCTCGCATTTGAGCGGTGTCTCTATTCTGGAAATGGTCGAGCTGGCCGATTCGTTCGAATATCGGTATTACGACTGGTCTGTTGAAGAACGCAATCAGTTGCTGGAAGCGGGCAGGCGATTGGAGCTTCCTGACGAAGCATGCAACAGCTTCATTCAAGCGTCCGAATCGCTGTTGCAATGGCTCCGGCAGTTGCCGAAGTTTGCACAAATTTCGCAGCAGCTTTCACCTGAGACGCTTCGAATTCGCGATCGGATCAGGTCAACAGAGGTGGACCCTTATACCTACATGAAGGAGCTTGTCATAGATCTGGATTCGCTGGCGGAAGCCAAGGAAGAAATGGAACATTTCATGCAGCATAACGAACGGGAGCTGGCGCAGCGCATATTGGCCTTAACAGGACAGCACTCTTTCGTACGCTTCTTCGAAATCTTCAATCAGAGCCGCGAAGAAGCAATCGAGAAGAATAGCAAGCTGATGACGCTGCCGGTAACGGAGGATCTGACGGGGATCATCGATCGAATGGCGGAGCATCTCGTAGGGGTCGCGCGAGCGGACTGGTCGGATTCGACACAAGAGCTTTTCCTGAGCCAAGTCAAATATGAGTGGGAGCTGTTCAGGGCGGGCAGTGAGGTGGCCGCTGTCGTTGATATGACCGTCGATGTGAACCAACCCTTATCGAAAAAAACGCAAACGCTCTATATCAACGTAAAAAATATGTTGAAATACGCCGGGAGAGACGTTTCAACGCAAGAAATCAAACAGCTGCTGGCCAAACTGATCTACGAATTGTAACAGATTTAATGAGATAGAGGAGAGGAGCTATACGATGACGACGCGCAAACCGGTTCATGTCGCTATGTACAGCGGAGGTGCTTCTTCCGCTTACGTCGCCCATCATATGGTGCAGACATATGGAAGAGAAAACAGCATCTTGTTCTTTACGAACACGTTATGGGAGCATGAAGACAATTATCGATTCATGCATGAAGTCGCCGATTACTTGGGTATGGACATTACTTACCGCACCGACGGCAGAACACCGGAGCAAGTCTTCTACGATTATAGATTCATGGGGAATTCGCGGCTGGCCAAGTGTTCCGAGGAACTGAAAGTCAGGCACACCGTTATCTTCCTAGAAGAACTGAGAAGTGAACACGGACTCGAGCCTATCTTGTATTTTGGCATTGGTCGGCACGAGCAGCATCGCGCGGTCAATCTGAAAGAGTTCTACGCCCATGTTCCGCTTGAACCGGTCGAAACGAGATTTCCGCTCATTTCGACGTTCCGGGAGGAAATGGATGCCAAACGAATTATAGAGGAACAATGGGGCATTCGGTTGCCTATCATGTATGAGTTAGGTTTCTCGCATGCCAATTGCGGGGGCAGATGTGTCAGAGGCGGATTCCAGCATTACGCCCACTTGTACCGCACTTGGCCGGATGTTTACAGGGAACAGGAAGAGATGGAAGAAGAGTTCAGGCGTCATTTTGATAAGGATGTCACGATTCTGAAGCGTAACGGAGGCCCTTATACATTGAGGGAATACCGCGAAACTTTGGAGAGAGAAGGCATTGAGCATTATTTGAGGCAAGCGGATGATACGGTGCCTTGCGTCTGCGCGATATAAAGTTATTAATATTTGGTTAGCTTGGTTATAAAATCGCAAACTCTCCGCATACTAATATAGTAAAACTACTAGTTAGGATGAAGCTTATGCGGAGAGCGGCGGAACGATTTGTTGTAGAGGATGGTCAGTTAGTATTGATTGCGTTCCATTTGCACAAGCGATGTTTCTCGGTGCGGCTTGCCACAACTCGTAAAGTGGCAGGCTACACGGACCGGATCATTGTTCGCGATGTGCGGTTCCCTGTTTCTTCTTCCGGAAGAATGCGCGTACTGCGCGAGCGGAAGAAGAACGTGCACGCTTTTGTGAAAGGGAAATACGAGCAAGACATAGATAGTCTATCGCAATTGCAATTGCGTGAGGCGTACTATAATCCTTACCAGGTTACGGGCTTCGTGGATCGGGAAACGGCCGAGCCGCTAAACTATGCCGATATCGCCGTATGTGAGGGTGGGAAAGTCTATTATTGGCGCGCTAATCGTTAGCGGTACTGAGCGTATGTAACTTGAACCTATAGGTTCAAGTTATTTTTTTGTGCATGTTTTCTACTGGATGGGTTTGATATATTCGGTCTGGGTGATGACCGTGCATTTAACCGAAAAAGAATTGAAAGAGCGAATTGCAAACTTGAACGTATGGAAGAGGAGGGGGCAGACAGCTCCGCATAAACCATTATTGCTGCTGCTCGCTCTCTCTAAGCTCCAGCATGGCGAGAAATGTTTGACTTATGAAGGAACGCGCAGCAAACTGAAAAATCTACTGATAGAATTCGGTCCGCGACGAAAATACTACCACCCTGAAGAACCTTTTGTACGGTTATCGACAGATGGCCTATGGGAGTTGAACAAATCGGTGGATAAAAGCGGAATTTCAGACAGATTGTTAATGTCTGAAGGTATCAGCGGCGGATTTACCCCGGATGTACTTCGTTTGCTGGATGAGCGTCCGGAACTAATACAGGAAGTGGCAAATTTGATACTGTATGACCATTTTCCAGAAATGAGGCATCAGGACATTTTAGATGCGGTCGGTTTGAACGTGGCAATATCGATAAGATGAAGACGAGATCCAGGCCCACCGCCAATAGCATCGGAAAAAAGTGACCGTGACAGGTTGCTTTTTTCTGTGTGGATATGCCGATCATTAGTGTAACTTATCAAGGATATAGTAGTAGCCTCTGATACCTCGGCTGCAGATGTAATGGTATGGACGGTAAAGATCGGTTTTTGGTAGATGGCATCGATTACAGAAAAAACTTGGCTTTCACGTATACTGGAGACTATATACTTGTTGAGAGGTGAGGGCATGGATCAAGCAAAACCTCAATGTGCCTGCTTTGTTTGGCACAACGCAGAATGCCGTATTCAACCAGCTTTTGCCGCTTGAATAACTTACGTGATCCTAAAATGGCTGTATGACCATTCAAAATCGTTTATTATTCCTTGCAAGACCATGCCGTTCATCCGTTTCACGGAACAAATACGGCATAATCATTTGCAAGTCGAATGGGTCATTGCCATGACTAAAGTGCCGGTAAAGCACGTTTATTTGTTGAGCCTTCTTAACCCAGTTCATCAACAGACGTGAAAACTATGCTCTCTTAGATGAACAGCATGGCCCTCGGCTCCGGGATAAAACTCTGCTGTGTTTCGTTCTCCAGAGGGCGGGTAATAAATGAACGTGGCGCTAACCACACTACAAATTCAGAGGAGTGATAGAACATGGCGCATAACCAAAATGGCAGAATGAGTCGAGAAGAAGCAGGCCGAATGGGCGGGGAAGCCACTGCTCGAAATCACGACAAAGAATTTTATCAGGAAATCGGCCGCAAGGGCGGGGAAGCTACCGCTGATTCCCATGACAAAGAATTTTATCAGGAAATTGGTGAAAAGGGAGGCGAGGCTACGGCCAAATCACATGGTAAAGAGTTTTACCAAGAGATCGGCCGTAAAGGCGGCGAATCGCGCGGTGATGATCGTTGATTCCATTGACGTCTCCTAAATGAAAAATCGAAAACCGGACCGGGTAAAGGGCTCATCCTTACCCGGTCCGGTTATTTTCTCGAAAGCAGGACCTTTTTTTGGGCAAGCAGCAGACATTTTGTTTGCCACAGCTCTGTTTTCTTATATTTGTACGAGCTGCTCTTCTTCAGGCTTTGCCTGTTCTGCAGCATACTGTCCGACCCATTCCAGGAAGAGGGCATAATCCGTCTCAACCTGGTCCGCATAAGCGGCTGACCATTGGGAAATATGGCGGCAGAAGGTATCTCTGTCGGGACCCATGGCTTTGACAATTTCGTGCTCACTATGATAGGTCAAAATGCCGGCGTCAACGTCCGCATCCGCCCGGGCGTGCATTTTGGCAGTAAGTCGGCCCATCAAAGCGACAATTTGCTTCATATCGTCCATGCTTTGTATATTCTCAAGCTTCAATCTTTTTTTATAAGGAGATCTTTCTCGAACGTAGAAATGACGGTCTTCAATAGTAAGAAAGCCAAGGTACTCGTCCGCTTCATGATGCATTGCCTGCTGTGTAGCGGTGACCCGCTTGCCCTGATGACCGAAGGACTGCCAGAAGGACTCCGAATACGGCATGAAATAAGCGGGTACGGGAATACGCACCTCTTTAACCTCGAGCACCGTATCATCCGTGCCTTCTTTCTCCATGCCGCCTTCAATAAGCACATAATAGCGGTCAAGACCGATGGAGGCGGTTCCTGAGCCGTGCTTCACGGCAATATCTTTAATCCCGTAATGTTCCTCGCTGTGCTTTTTGCCCCGGAGAGTGTCCTGATAGAAGGCCCAGACCTGCTCCAGTCCGGTCTGTTCCTCTTCTGTTGGTGCAACCAGCTCGCTTGTTTCGAGAAATACGCGTTCAGTCTGCATAAAGGCTGTTACTTTTTCCAGGAAATGCTGCTGTTTGCGCTTCTCAAGCTTGCGGAGCAGCTTTTTTACCGGGCCCTTGGCCGATTGCTGATCTACGATAAATGCTGCCGGATCGTCCTTGTGAGCGGAGAAACGATGCATTTGCTTGTAGTAAGCACGCACATACTCTGACACGCTCAGCAATTGTTCTTCTCTGCTGTATCCGAGCTGTCTTCCGACTAAGGCTATGCTTACGGACATCCGCAGCAGATCATACAAGTAGGAGCCGACATAGCCTTCATCAAAATCGTTGACATCATAGACGATCTGTCCCGACTCGTTCCGAAATGCCCCGAAGTTCTCGAAATGGAGATCCCCTTGAATCCAGGTAGGACGTTCAGCGGAGGTATGGTATGGGAAATAGTGGCGGGTGGCGTCGAAATAGAAGAGATAGGCGCTTCCCCTATAGAAGGAAAAGGCGCTCTGCGACATTTTGCGATATTTCTCGATTCGCTTAGGCTCTTCCAGATTCATAAGAGAGCCGTCAAATTCATGAAAAACAGAATGCAGCAATTCCTTGCGCAGCTTTGCTCTTGTGCGTAGTACTCCTTCGGTTATAGCGGAAGTCATTCCCATATGGCAAGCTCCTTTAGGGCTTTTTTCTTAATCATAACTTCTCACGGCTGCGGGTGCAAAAAGTATTTTAGAGTGAACACCGGTGAGCATCATGTATTATTCTTTCTCATCTGGCTGCAGGGTTTGACCTGAAGACTCGTATGCTTTCAGTATGGAATCAAGCAATCCCGGAAAACGGTAATCCAAATCTTCTCTCCGCACCGAAATCAAGTGTTGCGTCCCTTGGATACGCGTAAATGTCACCCCTGCCTCACGCAGCGTTCTGACGTGATGGGATAAGGTGGATTTGGCGATCGGCACATCGAAGTAGTTGCACGGATTTTCGCCGTTACGGCTAATTTGAGAGACAATATATAACCGGATTGGATCACTCAGAGCGTATAACACGGAAGAAAGCTTAATATCCTCCCGGTTCGGATGATGCAGCACTTTCATCTGACAATCCCCTTTGAGAAGAAATTTAATACATAATCTCTAATTGCATTTTAAATGATGCCATGCTATATTTCAAATGTTCGATTACATTCGAACTATAAAATTAAAGAGTGGGTGAAATTAAATGAAGGCAGCATCAACTGATGTTACCTCTTCCATTCCTGCAGAGGGCGATTTGAAAAAAGAAGGTGTGCTGACGCTGCTGCTCGGGCTTGCCGTTGTTCTGGTCATCATGAATACGTCCATGTTTAATTTGGCTCTGCCAGACATAGCTGATGCATTCGGACTCCCGGATGCGGTTGCTTCCCTAGCCGTAACAAGTTATTCCATTATGTTTGCCATTTCTTCCATCACATACAGCCGGCTTTCGGATTTTGTGCCGCTCCGGCGTTTGCTCGTGATCGGATTGCTTATCTTGGGGCTTGCCGCTTTGGGCGGACTATTCAGCACAAGCTTCTGGCTGCTGCTGACCATGCGTGTACTTCAAGCGGCCGGAGCCGGAGCGGTGGTGTCACTCTCCATGGTGCTGTTCACCCGCTATATTCCTATTGAACGGCGCGGCAAAGCCATGGCCTTCATTATGTCGGCTGTTTCCCTGGGCCTTGGTCTCGGGCCGGTTGCTGGCGGTGCCATTGTTGATTTCTTCGGCTGGCGTTATCTGTTTGTGATCACCGCAATCAGTCTGGTGCTTGTCCCGCTTTTCTACCTTTTTATCCCTCGGGAAGCACCGACGCGGGGTGTTTTTGATACGCCAGGAGCCATCTTTATTGCTGCCGGCACGACCGGTGTGCTTCTGTTCCTGACGAACCATTCATGGATCGCGCTTGCGGTGGGAGTTCTGGGCATGGCTCTATTTGTCCTGCGCATCCGCTTTGCTTCAGATCCGTTTGTCCAGCCGTCCCTGTTCGCTAATGCTTCTTATACGGCTTTATCGCTGGTAGGCATTCTTTCGTATTTGTGCAGCTTTGCTACCTTATTTCTGATTCCGCAAATTCTAGTGCATCAGTTTGCGTTTAGCGCAAGCCAAGCCGGTTTTATCATCTTCCCCGGCTCCTTGTTGGCCATAGTTGCTTCCCGCAAGGTCGGTTCCATCATTGACCGGCATGGCAATTTGGCGATTCTGCGCTACGCGCCGCCAATGGTGCTGCTCGCAACGATTCTGTTCGCTTTGCTTGCCGGAAATTCATGGATTTCCATCTTATTTATCTATTTGCTGAACAGCTTGAGCTTCTCTATGCTGTCAAGCAGCGTGTCCAACGAAATTTCCCGGATTCTGCCCAAATCGCAGGTTGGCTCTGGCATGGGTCTCTTTCAGCTACTGCAATTTTTTAGCGGTGCATTCAGCGTAGCTCTGGCATCGAGCGCTATGGAATGGCAAAAAGGGCTTTCGCTCTCGACCGCGTATTCCAACATTTTCTGGGGGCTGGTGGTCATGGCTTTGCTGTCCATTATCTCGTCTTATGCCTATTTGCGCGGCACCAAGCTGCTGGAAGCCAATAACAAATCCGGTTCGCTTGAAGTCTAAGAAACATCGTTCTCGAAGCGTCTCAGAACACGAAAAGGGGAGTCCCAGGGTCAATAGATCTTACGGGACCTCCCCTTATTTGCGTCTTTTTTTGAAAAAAAGTGACAAACACCACTGCATTTCCTTCGAAAACAGATGTAACGTGCCGATAATAAAGCATGTATTCCTTGTCAGGGGAGCGGCATCTCCTGAAAGTGGAGAAACATTTATGATGAGAAGGAGCTTCACTATGCGCACCATTCGTATTGGCACCAAGATCAGTCTGATCGTAATCGGCATGTTTCTTGTTTTTTCTATGATGATTGCCTTTGACGTGATCGGAGAAATGGAGAAGGGCATTAAAACCTTCGCAACAGAGAAGGCAAAGCGGGACCTGCAGATGACTGATAAACTGATCGGCTACAAGCACCCGGGGGATTGGCAGATCCGGGACGGGCAGTTGTATAAAGGTGATACCGTAATGAACGGAAATTTTGAGCTGGTGGATGAAATCGGAGAAGCATCGGGCGATACAGTCACCATTTTCCAGGCGGACGAGCGGGTTGCCACGAACGTCATGATCGATGGGGAAAGAGCTGTAGGCACGAAGGTGTCTGATACAGTGGCGGACTTGGTTCTGCACAACGGAGAGCAATATTACGGCGAGGCGGTTGTCGTCGGAAAAACCTATCAGGCGGCCTATCAGCCAATCAAAAATACGGGTGGAGAAGTCATCGGCATTTTATATGTGGGTGCGGAGCAGTCTTTAATCGATGTGATCGTATCCTCTTTTCTGACGAGATTTTTCATTGTTTTTTTGATTGCCATGGGCATCGCGATAGCCGTGATTCTGTGGTATATTCGTAAATTCACACGCCGGATCGGTCGGGTATCCGAAGCCATCCGGCAGGCCGGAACCGGTGATTTCACACATACGGTTACAGACACGGTGCAGGACGAGATCGGCCAACTGGCTGGCGGATATAATGAAATGAAAACCAATTTGCAGAAAATTATAAGCAATGGCATGCTCGCCTCGGAGCAGGTTGGAGAATCCACGCGTTTCCTGCTGCGCATCGCGGAGCAAACGGCCCAGGAATCCGAACAGATCGCTGCCTCCATCGCCCAGGTGGCCACAGGAGCGGAGAGCCAGACCCACAGTACACAGGAAAATCTGGCGGCGGTAGAAGAATTCGCAATCGGCATTCAGCGTATTGCTGAAAAATCGACAGAGGTGGCCGAAGCGGCTGTCTCCTCCAAGGAACAGGCCGAGACAGGCGGACGGTCCGCCCATCGGACAGTGGAGCAGATGTCGAGCATTCATGATTCCGTACGCTCTACGGATGCAGCGATCAAGTCATTGGAAATGAAATCGCAGGGGATCGGTGAAATGGTGGCCGTCATTCAAAATATTTCGAAGCAGACTAACCTGCTGGCGTTGAACGCTTCTATTGAAGCGGCGAGGGCGGGAGAGCATGGACGCGGCTTCACCGTTGTATCCACTGAGGTACGCAAGCTGGCGGAGGAGTCGGCTCGGTCTTCGGAACGTATTGGAGAGCTGGTGCATGCTATGGAAGTGGAAATGCGGCAATCCATGGAGGCGATGTCATGGGTGATGCTTGAGGTTCAGGACGGATTGCGGCTGACTCATGAGACAGAGCAGAATTTTAGGCATATTGTAGAGATGAACGGCCATATCGCTGGCCAGATTGAGGAGATGGCGGCAACGACCGAGCAAATGTCTGCAGGAGTGCAGCAGGTGGCCGCTTCGTTTAACGAGATTGCACAGATTGCGAAGGTGGCGAGTCATAACTCCCGCCAGGTTGCGGCTTCAGCGGAAGGGCAGCAGCAATCCATTAAGCAGGTTACCTCCTCCTCGGAAGCCTTGTCCGTGATTGCCACTGAGCTGCAAGAGTCCATGGGTCAATTCAAAATCTGAAGATGATGAGATGAATACAAGCTTACAAGCTGACTAAGGAATAATTATCCTTTATTTATCCCATCCTAAGCTTGCACTGGATTCCAGGCTGCCCGTGTTGGGCCGGAGGCTGGCGCATGGCCCTGTAATATGTTATGTTAGTTTCAGCCTGTGCCATGAAGGACGGGATATATTAGGTGAGCGCCGTCGTCCATATACAAAAAGTATGCCAAACAAGTCATAATGAGGAGTTGAAATGTAATGAGTGAGAAAGTGAATGAACTGGATCTCGTCCAGTTCATAGCGGAACAGACCAACATCGATTCCAAGAGCATTAGGCTTGTATTAAAGCATGAGCAGGATTTTATCAATTATGCCCAGGCGGATGTCAACGGTGACGTTGACGTGGACGGAGATGAACTGGTGGAATATGTCTTGAGCAGACCGGATGTGGATTTGGATGAACTCACGGTGGAGACGATTCTAGATACGGAAATGGACTTTTTCATGGACCGGGGCTATGCGGGCTATGAAGATTAAACTATAAATCAATCGATTCAATCCAAAGCTCTTCAGCACGCTGAAGGGCTTTTTTATCATGTCCGGAAGGAAGGGTCCCTGCCTGGTTTATGGATACTGCCCGTTCGCTCTCCATTTTCTCCGCTTCTGCATACGATATCAGATCAAAATCAAGATTGGAGAGATGAGGAGCATGGCTAAAGTTGCCCTGATTACAGGGATTACGGGTCAAGACGGATCGTACCTGGCTGAGCTTTTGCTTGAAAAAGGATACAAAGTATTCGGCCTGCGGCGCAGAACAAGCACCCCCATGATGGGGAATATTGAGCATATTAAACATGAGATTGAGTTTATTGAAGGGGACTTACAGGATCAGGGCTCGCTCATTCAGGCCATTAAAAAATCCAATCCGGACGAAGTGTACAATCTCGCCGCGCAATCCTTTGTGGCAACTTCATGGGAGCAGCCGGTTTTGACGGGGCAAGCGACGGCCATCGGCGTAACGAACGTGCTGGAGGCTCTGCGCGCAGCTAAACCGGAGGCCCGCTTTTATCAAGCTTCCAGCAGTGAAATGTTCGGCAAGGTCGTCGAAACGCCGCAGAGGGAATCAACCCCCTTCTATCCGCGAAGCCCGTATGGGGTCGCTAAGGTTTACGGGCACTGGATTACGGTGAATTATCGGGAAAGCTTTGACATGTATGCTTGTTCGGGAATCTTGTTCAATCACGAATCGCCGCGCCGCGGAATTGAATTCGTTACGCGCAAGGTAACGGATGCAGTAGCCAAAATCAAGATGGGCGTGCAACGCGAACTACGTATGGGTAACCTGGATGCCAAACGCGATTGGGGATTTGCGGGAGATTATGTTAAAGCGATGTGGCTGATGCTGCAGCAGGATCAACCCGAAGATTATGTCATTTCGACCGGCGAAACTCATACCGTTCAGGAGCTTGTTGAAATTGCTTTTCGACATGCGGGGCTGAACTGGGAAGATCATGTTGTCATTGATCCCCGCTTTGTTCGCCCGGCAGAAGTGGACTTATTGCTGGGGGATAGCTCCAAGGCTCAGCAGAAATTGGGCTGGAAGCTGGAGGTCGGCTTTGAAGAGCTAGTGACAATGATGGTCGAGAGCGATCTGCAAAAAATCAAAGTGTTGGTGTGATTGGAATGAAAGCGTTCATAACCGGGGCCAGCGGATTTGTCGGTAGTTTCTTGACCGAATCATTATTGAGCAAAGGCTTGGATGTTGTGGGGATAGCCAGGTCAAAGGGCTTTGTGAACGGACAGGAAAGTGCAGAATGGCGTTGTGATGTGCTGGATGCCGGGCGTCTTGAAGCTATCCTGCGATCTTATCGCCCCGACTATGTCATTCATCTCGCAGCTCCCGCCTTTATCCCCGCTTCTTTAAAAGCGCCCAAACCAACTTATGAAATCATGTTTCAGGGTACATTGAACCTGCTGGAATGTGTGCGGAAATTGGGGTTGGATAGCAAAATTCTTTATGTGAGCTCGGCCGATGTGTACGGTGATTCCCGAAAAGCGACTTTAACGGAAGAAGACCCGTGCAAGCCAATAAATCCGTATTCTTCGGCTAAGGCATGCGCTGAACTTATGTGCCAGCAATACTTCCATTCATATGGGCTTGATGCAGTGATGGCCCGGCCGTTCAATCATACCGGTCCGGGCCAGTCGAAGGATTTTGTGTGCTCGGATTTTGCCGCCCAAATTGCCGGTTTGACTGAATATAGTGAGAAAAAGCTCTACACCGGAAACATAGATGTTAGACGGGATTTCCTGGACGTAAGGGATGTGGCGGAGGCCTATTGCAGACTATTGACGGATGGCCGCAGCGGAGAGATTTACAATATCAGCTCCGGTTATGCCGTATCGATACGTGAAATCATCGGTTTATTGTTTAATCACGCAGGAATTGCCGACTATGAAATCGTCCAGGATCCGCAAAAAGTAAGAATGCACGATATTGCCGTTCGAGCGGGGGATAGCTCAAAGCTCAGGCGAGACACCGGCTGGCAGCCCAGGCATTCCCTGTCGGAAACGATTCAGGAATTGCTTCAGCATTGGAAAGAACAGCTGCATTAAAAATTGCAGACGGCGTTTCTTCCGGGAAATCATCTTCATTCCCGGCGGAAACGCCGTTTTTTGCAGTTTCTCACAGTAAAAAAATGCTGTTCCGCATTCAGTCATCGGGAACGGGGACACCGAGCTGGTGGAAAAGAAAGGGAGTTGGAAGTATCTGTTTGACAAAGCATCTAACATTCATTATTATCTTATAGTGTAAGATAAATTATAGAAGGTGTATTCCATTGGATTATAAGGCATTAGCGACAGAACTCTTCGATTATGTTACCCAAGCGCGTAAACCGCCATTTGATGAGCGGGGACAGCATTTCTCGCGTGGGGAGATGGGAATTCTCATTTGCTTGAATTTTAATAAAACCGGGGTCACCTCCGGGGAATTGAGTGAATACTTGTCAGTCAGTACGGGACGGATAGCGACAGCGCTGAAGAGCTTGGAAAAGAAGGGGCTTGTTGTGCGCCGGACTGATATAACTGACAAACGCAAAGTGATCGTATTTATTACCGATTCCGGCAAACAATTTCTGATCGACAGGCATAACGAGGGCATTGCGTGGACAGAGAGAACTCTTCGTAAGCTAAGTGAGGAGGAGGCTAAGGAATTTGTCCGTCTGGTAAAAATCATCGTCTCTAAATGCTGAATTCAAATGCAGTTCACTCCTGGGCTGCATCATATTTTTGCCAAATATCTTACACTATAAGATAAAAGGAGAACAAATAGATGGTGAAGATTTTCAAGTATCTCACAAAGAATGAATGGCTGCTCGTATTTTTTAGCCTGGTTTTCATCGTTGCACAGGTATGGCTTGATCTGAGGCTGCCGGATTATATGGCGGAAATTACGACCAAGCTGCAAATGGAAGGGTCAAGTTTATCGGAATTGCTGATTCCCGGCGGTTATATGCTGCTGTGTGCTGTAGGCAGTATGATCGCCTCAATCATTGTCGGTTATTTCGCTGCCAAGGTGGCGGCAGGATTAGCCAAACGTCTGCGCGCCATGGTCTTCGATAAAACCTTATCGTTCTCCATGGAGGAGATTAACGGCTTTTCGACCGCAAGTCTGATCACCCGCTCCACGAACGATGTTACCCAAATTCAAACCGTGGTTGCCATGGGGCTACAAGTAATCATCAAGGCACCGATCCTGGCCGTTTGGGCTATTGTGAAAATTGCGGATCAAAACTGGCAGTGGACCGCCTCCACGGGGGGAGCCGTAGCTGCCCTGATCGTGATGCTGAGTGTGATCATTATTTTCGCTTTGCCGAAGTTTCAACGGATTCAACGTCTGACGGACAATCTGAACCTTGTCACCCGTGAAAATCTGACCGGACTGCGGGTAGTTCGCGCTTATAATGCAGCGCCGTATCAAGAAGCCAAGTTCGAGCAGGCGAACACGGAATTAACGAAAACCAATCTGTTTGCCAACCGGTTAATGGCGATGATTGGCCCGGGCATGACCTTTATTATGTCTGGCTTGAGTGTTGCTATCTATTGGATCGGCGCTTACCTGATTAACGCGGCTGCCGTGCCGGACCGCATCACCCTGTTCTCGAATATGGTCGTATTCTCCTCTTACGCCATGCAGGTGGTCATGGCCTTTATGATGGTAAGCATGATCTTCATTATGATGCCTCGCGCTTCTATTTCCGCCAAACGGATTATGGAGGTCTTAAATACCCAATCCCAAATTGTGGACGGTCATCAAACGGCTGGGGAAAGCGGCGTTGTTGGCCAGGTGGAATTCCGCAATGTCAGCTTCAAATACCCGGACGCGGAGGAGCCTGTGCTGCGCAATATTAGCTTTACTGCCAGAAAAGGTGAAACGGTGGCTTTTATCGGCGCTACAGGCAGCGGCAAAACAAGCATCATCAACCTGATTCCCCGGTTCTATGATACGACCGAGGGAGAGGTGCTCGTCGATGGTGTCAACGTCAAAAGCTATACACAAGCAGCGCTTCATAACAAAATCGGTTATGTTCCGCAGCGAGCTGTACTGTTTAGCGGCACGGTGGCCTCCAACGTATCGTATGGTGATAACGGAAGTGCCGGAGCTTCGGAGGAGCTTGTCGAAACAGCCGTCGGCATTGCGCAAGGATCAGAGTTCGTGGAGAAAATGGACGGTCAGTATGAGGGACTGATTTCACAAGGAGGAGCGAACGTGTCCGGCGGACAAAAGCAGCGTCTATCGATTGCCCGTGCCATCTACCGCCGACCGGAGATTTATATCTTTGATGATTCCTTTTCAGCGCTTGACTACAAGACAGACCGCATCCTGCGCTCTGCTCTCAAAAAGGAAACCGACCAGGCCACGACGCTCATTGTTGCGCAGCGCATAGGCACTATTAAGGATGCCGACCGGATTATTGTATTGGAGAATGGAGAAATTGTAGGAAATGGCACGCATGAAGAGCTGATGGACAGCTGCAGCACTTATCAGGAAATCGCTTATTCGCAGCTGTCGAAGGAGGAACTCGTACATGGATAAAAAGATAAATTTCGGCAAAACCATCAGCCAGCTATTGTCCTACAGCAAAGCTTATGTACCGATGATTATACTGGCTTTGCTGCTCAGTTTGCTCGGCTCTGCCTTCAACGTGATAGGTCCTGATAAGCTCAGTGATATTACGAATCTGATCCAGCAAGGAATCATGACAGACATCGACCTGGATGCCGTGCAGAAAATTGCTCTTATACTGGTTATCCTTTACGGACTGGGTCTTGTTTTTAACTATTTTCAAGGTTTTATCATGACCACGGTAACCCAGCGCATTACGAAAAAGATGCGGACCGAGCTGTCCCGGAAAATCAATCATATGCCTTTGAAATACTTTGATTCTACGAGCTACGGTAATGTTCTGAGCCGTGTGACCAACGATGTGGATACCATCGGTCAAACGTTGAACAACAGTCTGGGGACGCTGGTTGGCGCGCTTGCCACCTTCATTGGTGCCCTGATCATGATGTTTTATACCAACTGGATTATGGCTATCACCGGAATTGCCGCTACGTTGATCGGTTTTTCATTGATGACCGTGATCATGAAGCATTCGCAGAAATATTTTATTTCACAGCAGGCAGAGCTTGGCCAAATCAACGGTCATATCGAGGAAGCTTATGCGGGTCATAACGTAGTCAAGGTATATAACGGGGAAAAGGAAGCCAAAGAGGTATTCCATAAGATTAACGGCCGTTTATATACCAATGCATGGAAAGCCCAGTTCATGTCAGGCCTGATGATGCCGGTCATGATGTTTATCGGGAATCTCGGTTATGTCGCGGTTTGCGTCGTTGGCGCTGTGCTGGTATCCAATCATGCCATAACGATAGGTACGATTGTGGCCTTTATGGTATATATTCGCCTGTTTACACAACCGCTGTCCCAATTGGCACAGGCTGCAACCAATCTGCAATCTGCGGCTGCCGCCAGTGAACGGGTATTTGAATTTCTGGATGAAGAAGAATTGGCAGACGAAAGCAAGAAGACAACGAAATTGGAAGATGCCAAAGGGGATGTTGAGTTTAAAAATGTCCGTTTCGGCTATAACGAAGACCGTATGATTATCAAAGACTTCTCCATGACAGCCAAAGCCGGACAGAAAATTGCCATTGTCGGTCCGACAGGTGCAGGCAAAACCACATTGGTGAATTTGCTCATGCGATTTTATGAGCTGAACAGTGGAGAAATTTATATCGATGGAACTCCCATCAGCCAATTAACCCGTGAGAATGTTCATGATTTATTCTGTATGGTGCTGCAGGATACCTGGCTGTTTGAAGGAACCATTCGTGACAATATCGTATTTTCCAAAACGCATATAACCGATGAAGAGGTGGAAGCCGCATGTCAAGCGGTGGGGCTGCATAGCTTTATTAAAACCCTGCCGCAGGGCTATGATACAGTGCTGGATGACAAAGCCAACCTCTCCGCAGGCCAGAAGCAATTGATCACCATCGCAAGAGCGATGATTGAAAATGCGCCCATGCTTATTCTGGATGAGGCCACAAGCTCCGTGGATACACGTACGGAATTGCTGATTCAGCAAGCGATGGATCGTCTGACCGTCGGTAAAACCTCCTTTGTGATTGCCCACCGTCTCTCGACGATCAAGAATGCCGACCTGATTCTGGTCATGAAAGACGGCGATATTATAGAAATAGGGAACCATGAAGAATTGTTGGCCAAAGGCGGCTTCTACGCCGATCTGTATAACAGCCAGTTCGAGAATGCGTCGTAGGGTGATGGGAGCCGCTCCGAGAACGAAGCATTCCTGCAATCGCTGTTGACCCTTCGGGCCAAAGGCGAACGCTGCGCTTTTCCGGAATTGCTTCGTTCTCTCCGCTGATGCGTGCGATCACCCATATGATGCGGTTAAGGGGAAAAGAGGAAGAGATGTTGATCGAACATCTCTTCCTCTTTTTGAAGATACCAGAAGCTTATTTCGTCCCTTTCAGATTACTCGATTGTGCAAAGGAGGCAGCCGCAGCCTCGGCCTCTTGGAATGCCTTGGCCAGAAGCTCATCTCTCTTGAAGAAGTAATTCCCCTGGGCACGGATGATTTGATAATCAACCCCCATAAAGGTAAACATCGATTTCAAAAATTTATGGGAATACTCGACTTCGGCGTACCAGTCCTGGTTCGTATAGATTCCGTCGCTCGCCTGAATGACGAGCACGTTCCTGCCGTCGTTTAGCAGACCAACCGATCCTTTATCTGTATAGGCGAAAGTTTCTTTGGCGATCAGAATGTTATCCATGTAGTCTTTTAGCTTCGAGGGGACATTAAAGTTATGCAACGGCATGGCTATGACGTATTTTTTGGCACTTTTGAACTGCCGCATAATTTCTGACATACGGGAAGCGAGCAACTGTTCTTCTTCAGTCAACCGCTCGTTTCTCTTCATTTTTTCCTGCGTACTGAGGAAGATGCGATCAATGCAAGGAATGTAGTCCTGATATAAATCAATTTGTTCAACAGGGCCTTCCGGATTATATTTTTTATAGGTTTCCAGAAAATGACGAAGCACGATCAAGCTTACGGATGAATCGGCCTCCACTTTTGGGTGCGCATTAATAACGAGTAATTTTTCCAACGTGTATCTCTCCTTTGTTTTCATATGTAAATAAGACAATTCACGGTTTGATTCTGTGACATACACAAGCGACTACCTTCCAAAACCGGAAAGTAGTCGCTTTTCATGTTATCAAAACAGGCGTGTTGATTAACCAATTATTAGGGCATTATTATTCTTGCATCAATCCAACAGTAAGGAAATGGCGACCCTCCATTCGAGAGAAAGCTGATCGAGAAGGAACAAGCGGACGAAAGAAACAATCGCGAGCGATTTGCACTTGATGATGGATGACTTGATACTGCTATGCAACCATTGGAGAAGAACAAAAGCAATCACGGCAGCGAATAATATCAGCTTCAGTAGAATAATCAAAGAGTCAGGCATACAGTAAAGTTACCTGGCTCTTTGCATTTTGGATGTGGGTGTTACAACGACCCTTTATCAAGAATCTATTAATGTTTATTTTCGAGCAGGTTGGCGCGATGGAACAAAGCAGAACCACACCGCAACAAGAGCTAATGTAGCAAATACGACAGACCCCAATAGGGAGTCCGATATAGCATGTGCGAATTGCATCTTTGAAGATCCCGAACCGATAGCTGCTTCAAATACGGTTATGAGTACAGCCAAACCTAACGAGGAACCGCTGTGATGCGCGACATTAATCAGACCCGAAGCTGCACCGTTATCTTGAGGATCCACATCTGAGAGACCCAGAACGGTAAGCGGTTGGATGGCCATTCCGACGCCAATGCCGATGATGGCCAAGAGGATGAACATTTGCGGAAAGAATTGAGCTTGCACGGAGACGCTTCGGCTCATCCAGAGTATACCCATGATGCCGAGCAGCAAACCGGCTATCAGGACTTTCCTATTTCCATAACGTTGCACCAACCCAGGTATTAGATACATCATCCCGAATTGGGCGACTGTAAACGGCAGGAAGGCTAATCCCGCTTCAAGCGAGCTGAAACCAAGGACGTTTTGCAAATATTGAGGGATAAAGAAAAAGAGTGAAAAAGTCCCGCATAATAATAGGAACCTTCCAAGATAAGCCCCGGACCGCTGGCGGTTCGCAAACAATCGGAGAGGGATGATCGGCTCAGCCGCTCGAGATTCAATAAAAACGAACGCAACTAACAAAACAATCCCGGCTGCAAGTGAAATCCATGTTTCGGGTTCCCCCCAACCGCGATCGGCAGCTTGAACAAAACCGTATACCAACGCAGTCATGCCGATTACGGAGACAATTGCACCCCAAAGATCAAAACGTCCGGTCCTCGTACCTGTTTGCTGAATAAACCTCTGTATCAAATACAGCAATGCAATTCCAATGGGTACATTGATAAACATCCCAACGCGCCAGGAAATAAAATCAGTGAAAAATCCGCCAAGAAGGAGACCGACACTGCCGCCTCCGCCCGCAACCGCGCTGTACATCGCAATCGCCCTAGCACGTTCCTTCGCCTCTACAAAACTCGCTGACAGCAATGCTAGTGCAGCAGGTGTTGCCAAAGCCGCCGCAAAGCCTTGGAATGCACGGGAGACAAGCAAAAATTCAGCTGTCGGCGCCAATCCAGCCAGCATAGAAGCAAGCGAAAATAATCCAATGCCTACACTAAGCATTCTTCTGCGCCCCATAATATCCCCTGCCCGGGCACCGAGCAACAAGAAACCGCCGAACGGCAAAATGTAGGCATTTTGGACCCAAGTCAAGCTGGTTGCCGTCATATGCAGCGACCGACCGATTTGAGGTATTGCCGTAACCATAATGGAGGAGTCAAGCACAACGAGAAGTTGACATGCGATGACAATTATTAAAATAATCCATTTCGACTGTTGCATAAACATGTTCCTTTCCTTTTAGAAGATACTGTTCTGATGAATATTATGGTTGGAATGAGCGGAAGGAAGTAGACCGTTTCTGCTTAAAATTTGCCTAAAGCTGCAAGTTGCTTTTTTTTACATAGTTCAATTGCATTGCAATCTTTTTTAGTGGCGGTATAATTTAGATAAGGATGGGGGGGGTGGAATACATGTGGGAACAAGGTCTGGATAGCCGAACTATCAATGGAAAGAGCATTTCTATTCATAAGAAAGCGTTGGATCAGCTCATTGCCATGACGGATCGGATTACCCTTGCGGATGGACGGACGCCAACCATCGTTCCGTTTCTTTCCATTGTTAGAAGCAGTCGCGAGACGCTGCGAAGTCCAGGTGTTTTGACGCCTTCTTTTTGTCTGATCCTTCAAGGGACTAAGAAGATCTACCTTGGTCAAGATATTTTGCATTACTCAGCGGGTGATTATTTGGCGTCGCTGATCGATATGCCGGCTTCCTCCCAAATCATCGGCGCTACGGAACAATCGCCTTATATCAGTTTGCGTATCGATTTTACGACGCAAGAAATCGCTTCTGTGGTCATGGAGGCGGAAATCGTCATGGAACCCAAAGGGAAAGATCTGCGTGCCGGAGCCTTCATCGGAAAATCGGATGCCGAGCTGCTGGACATATTTTTGCGGTTACTGAAGTTAATCGATAAGCCTAAAGAAGTTCGATTTCTGTCCGAACTGATCAAACGGGAAATGATTTTCAACTTACTGTCAGGAGATTATGGGCACTTATTTTTCCAAAAGGTGTTCTTTGATCAAATAACAGACGGAATCGGAAAGGCGCTCCATTGGATCAAAGAAAATTACGCAAGCTCTTTTACCGCCCAGGAACTTGCAAAATCCTGCAACATGAGTACCTCCGGACTGCATCATAAATTCAAAGCGGTAACGACAATGGGGCCCTTGCAGTATCAGAAGCAGCTCCGCCTTCTTGAAGCAAGGCGCCTCATGTTGAGCGGTCCCGTGGGGGCAACGACGGCGGCTCTGAAAGTAGGCTATGAAAGTCCGTCGCAATTCAATCGGGAATACCGGAGGTTTTTTGGTCTGCCTCCTCTGCAAGATATCAAAGCGGTGCGGAAAACTTCTTACGCTGGGGGATTCGAGGATAGTTAGTAAATCATGGAACGATAATAGCGGAGCCGCGCGGGTTTACGGGCTCCGATTTTTAATTTATTCTGGAATCACAGCTGTAACAAGTTGCCTGTGGGCATGCTGTTGCAGCTTTATTTTTGACCTGATTTAGAGTGATTAAGAGTTCGTTCAAATCGATTTTTCATAAAGACTCGGCTTCAGAGAAGAAATTCTGCTTCCAGAAATGGAATATATACTGGACCAGGACTATAGAGAAATGGTTGGTTAGGAAGAAACTGACAAAATTGCTCCAATTGTTGATAAATTTAGTGGTTAATCAACAGGCCTGTTATCAAAAACAACTTTTTTTCCATTTTCATGCTTCTAATACAATGTAACTTAACAAATCCTAAAATTAGGATGGTGTAAAATGTTCAGGAAGTTAGTTTGCGCATTTGCGGCGGTTTCCCTAGTTGTACCACTGATTTTGAGCGACACATCTTATGTTTCAGCCAATGCGGCTGTGGGAATGAATATTAACGGGGTTTTAGTGAGTGACGAAGAACCTAAAGTGATTAATCAGACTACTTTTGTTCCTATACGTACTGTTGCCTTACTCCCTGATCTACAAGTTGCTTGGAACAACAAGACAAAAACGGTCACAGTTACAAACTCTAAGACACAGGAAAAAGTGAATCTGATTGTAGGGAACAAAATCGCTTCAAAAGGAAAGGATAAGATTAGCTTAAGTTCGCCGGTTCGCATGATCGATGGAGTTACCTACGTGCCTTTTCGTTTTATAGGCGAGGCATTTGGAGCTACAGTAAAGTGGGATAATGCCTCGAAATCCGTGGCCATCTACAACACCGGTCCTTCTGTCATCGCAGATTTGAAAAGCGAAGACTTAAAAACAGCGAGAACCGCGGCTCTCAAGTTGCCTAGAATATCATTTCACGAGAAATTCACCACTTCAGATGAATCACACTCAACCACGTATTATTTTCCATATGGCGAGGTTAACAGGTTTTTCATAATCAACAAAGGAGTAATTCAATATTTAGAGATCCAAGATAATGCAGCTTGGGTTAGATGGGAAGGTGTTGAGAGCTCGTCTGCCACTAATAAAGCTGATATTATTCCCAATATTGTTAATGCGGTCAGCAAAGAGCGGGGAGATCGACCGAACATTACCGGCAAGTTGAGTTACTTCGTTGATTTGTGGATGATAGAGCAAATTTGGTATGGAACGATTGAAGAAAACGGAACGAAAACTCAAATTGGAGAAACTGCTGCATCTGGGTCTAATAATGTGATTCTGGAGATCCCAGGCGAACAACGGGTAAATTAATTTTTACTGAAAGATATCCAGTGAAGAAGTAGAAATGGATGAAAAAGTAAACGGACCGGGCAAGGATGAGTACTCTGCCCGGTCCGTTTTTTTGATTTTCGATTCCACTGACCGTCCTTATTCACAAAAAAGTTACTTATGGGACAGCCCCTCATGTTTATGGACGGGCAGCGGACGATTTCTTGAAGATTTCAATGAGGCTGGTAAAGCTATCGCCGGAGTGACCATTCTCCATACCTCGTTTGAAAATATCCAGAACTGCAGATGGCAAAGCAATATCGATGCCGACATCCTCGGCCGTATGAACGACGTGCTCAATGCTCGCGAACCCCATGGCCAGTCTGTCCACATCGCCGGGATGCTTACCAGCGTCGAGTCGCGGCGTGTAGAACTCGACAAATGTTGACAACGATGATAGCGTTGCTGAAGCATAGGGCAAGAACTGCTCCGCCGAAATGCCGTTCGCGCCCGCCACAGCAAGCGCGTGCAGGTAGCTCAGCATGGACGTCCAGAATATATCCATCTGGATCTGATAATACAACATGGCCAGTCCGGGATCCTCACCTCGGTAGTCAGTGCCGGTAAGGACTTCCAGATCCTTCATGTGAGCCTCAAAAACCTCTTTTGGACCGCTATAGTACGTGAAAGAGTCTGGCTTGCCGATTCCAGAAGGCGGAACCTGCACTCCACCGGTGATCAGGCTGGCCCCACGGTCGGATAACCATTTCGCCGCCTTACGGACTTTTTCCGGGGTATCCGAACTTAGGTTGACGAGAACCTTGCCGGACAAATGTTCCGAAGCCGGATTGAGGATCGGGTACATTACATCGTAATCCGTAAGGCTGATGACCGTCAGTTCGTTAGCGGCTAGCGCTTCGTTGATTGAGGATGCTTTGACGGCTCCCCTCGCTGCAAGCTCGTCTGCTTTGCTGGAGGTCCGGTTCCACACGGTCACCTTATAACCGCGTTTCAGGTAAACGTCCGCCATCGCTTGGCCCATCGGACCCAGACCGATGACAGTCACCGATTTGCTATTCCCGGCTGCATGCGCATTGCTGTTCAATGTAAAAACTCCTTTCATGATGAAGTCAAGCACATCATAAAGGATTACACTAGTGTCAAAGTCAACACGAATACAAACGGCCCTGGAGCATTTCATCATGCCCCGGGCTGCGTCTAATTCAGACGGTGATTTTTTTGCTCTTCGTTATATCGATTTGTCTCTCCAATACACTTCTCAATTCATGAAGCGCTTCAATTTGATGATTCACATTGCTGAGCTTCTGTTGATATGTCGCCAGCATTTCCTCGCAAAATTCATATTCGTCAGGATCCGCCGTTTCGCCTTTGAACAAAGTTCCGATCTCATCAGTCGTTAATCCGAGCTTCAAGTATAATTGAATCGCCTTGACTTTGTGTACGGCCGATTCGTCGAAATCCCTATACTCGTTCTCCATTCTAACGGCATTCAGAAGGCCTTTGTTATCATAATGCCGGATCGACCGTACGCTTACGCGGGTCAATTGCGACAGTTCGCTTATTTTCATCCCGCCCGATCCTCCTTCTATGTTCGAGATAGAATCATTATACCAACGACTTTCATGCGGTTCACGATAAAATCTTGCCGTTACTTATGGATGAACACTGGGATACATGACACCTGTTCAGTACCGCCAAAAGGCCCTTAAAAAAGCTGTCTGATTTACTGTTGACAATCCCATTTTTATATTAGTCAATTTCGCATTTATCGAGTTTATTCCACTTTAATTAGACTTAATTGAATAAATTTCTAATAAATTCAGAGTTGAAATCGTTCGTGATTTGATAATGACCACTTCCATATTTATCGTTTCGCTGAAGATCACTGATAGAAATATAGTTTTGGTCATCCAGACGTAAACCGAACCTTAATTTATCATTTTCTTGTATCGAAATCCAATAAGCTTCGCTAAATTCGCCACCCGAATCTGATTGTCTCAACTCAGCCCTAGCAAAACCATTTATGATGTTCTCGATTTTATTACGATCTGTCACTACAATTTCTTCCTCTTGTGAGGAACGCTGGGTCTTCACAATTTCAATTGAAGTAATGTCAGCCACATTCACATGATCTAATACAAGTTCCTTAAAAGACGTGGTATTCGGCCTTGTGATGAAATATACAGCAACTAAAACAGCTATTCCAATAACTAAAATAATGTATTTCCTTCTGGTGGTACTTTTCATAAAAAAACTCCTTAAGGTATTTTTAGCAAGTAAACGTCTCAAGATGCATATTCTCCGTTGTCGGATGTTTGCATTGGAGCCCACGCGGCAGTGCAGCAAAAAAGCAGCCGCGATGCTGCTCATCGCCGCTGCTGAGAAGTGGGGGACATAAAGTATTAATATGCCATTAATAGATGGTGCGTGCAAATTGCTCGGATTGTTCCTGCAGCCCGGCCGTCAGTCGGGTGCCTTTTCCTTCAAATAACCACAGAATGGCTGTCACACCTCGCGGATAATATCTGCTGCCAATGATGTTGCCGGCCAGAATCTGGTCGCTCCAGGCCCAGTAAGAATGCTCCGGATGAGTGAGCCAAGCTGTATGGGCGGCATGGCCCTCCTGCTCCCAGGCCAGCCCGAGGATTTCGCGGGCGATGAACTGGGATAGGTAGATTTTGCTGAGCCAGGAATTGTTGCTCGTCGAGGAAAGCTTCCAGCCTCCGTCCTCGAACAGGCAGATTCCCGGCACAAGTACGGTCTCCAGATGCTGCGTGAGCGCCTGCAGATAGGGGCCAAAGCGGCCATCCGGCTTGAGGGCGTCTTCGCAGCCTGTGAAGTAAGGGAAGATCAGGCCCTCGATGGCAGGAATAATTTTGGAATCATTACCCTCTGCGATGACGGCCGGAATGTAGCCTTGCTCCGTCATCTGTTCGGTGATCGTGGCGGCGCATCTGTCCGCCTGCAGCCCTGCTTCACGGGAAAGCTCTGCCAGCCCTTCCGCGGCAAAAAGCTTCTCAAGCGCAACATATGCGGCCCAGCATTTGCCTGCCAAATAAATGTTGTTCCGCGACTGGCCCAGAGAGACGTCCAGGCTATCATACGTTGTGATCTCCGCTCCGCCGAGCGTGCGCGAGCTGTCCAGGCCCATCAGACCGTTGCGCTCTTCAGCCTCGGGATGGTCGCGGTTCAGCATGCTCTGGAAGCATTCCTGGATAACTGGAAGCATGCGCTCCGTGAAATCCCGGTCTCCGGTCTGTTCCACATATACTAGCGCACAGCACAGCCAGTTGACCAGCTCCTCATGACTCATATAGGAGAAGCAATCATCAATACCGGCTACCTCGTAGGCGGAATATCCTGGACGGGAAAACACGTTGGCAACACCGACGTCATGGGTGAAGGCGATGCCTCCCGGATATTTGCGGTCTTGGCCCGGGAAGAACACCTCGTCATGATAGCTGTAGCGGTTCACGAACAGCTCCAGCTCGTTGCGGACGGTCCACGGGTTCATCGCCAGCTCGAAATAAAGCTGGTCGGCCGTTAGATCCAGGGTGTTCATCATCCGGTATTCGCCTTCATTGACGATCCAGAGCGGCTCGCCGTCGGCATCCAGCAGTTGTGTGCTGCCATAGTAGCTGTGAATGGCATGTGCCAGCATAAAGGACTGGTCGGCGGACAGAGCCGCCGCATCGATCCAGCTATCCGCCACAGTACAGGAGGCGGTGAGTTCCTTGAAGCGACCCAGGGCGTAGCCGGAGACCTCCTCAATTTTGGAGAACAGTCGGGTGTAATAATACGATGCATCAATGCCGGTCGTCACCAGGCCAGCGCGGTAAAAGCAGACGGCGAAGCGATATGTCCGTTGTTCTCCTGCAGGCACCTCCATGAGCAGCGCCCCGGTGCCGCCCAGGCCGAAGGTCAGGTTCTCGGGAAGCGCTTCTTCCAGAATCTTTTCAATAGTAAAGCCGAGCGCAGGAACGATGCTGTTGTTGTCGGATACAATCGCCGTGCTGCGGCCTTGGCCGATGCCTTTACCGCCAGCAGAGACGTGGTCGATGACACGCATGGCGCTATACGGATCGCTTCCCTCGTAACCGAAGAACGCTCTTCTTGCAAATTGACCCTGTGTATTGTCCACGGTCAGTTCAACGAATACGGCAGGAACAAGGGCGGCCTTCAGCTCTTCTTCGCCGCTTTTGCCCGGCTCAGGTACGGACCGGACAGGAGAGTAGATCCGGAACGTCAGATCGCCCGCACGCCATGTATCGGTGCCTGCCTTGTACTCGCGCGAGATGGCAGCTTCGTCGAACGGCAGCAGCTTCGTCTCAGAGGGGCGATACCAGCCGCTCGAAATTTGCAGATGGTTTCCGTTCGGGTTGGAGTGGGAAATTTCATCCGTTTCTTTATCCTTTTTCTCCACATCATATCTGACGCTTTCATCCTGAACGGCTGTGAAGAACGGCAGCGCTTCGTACACCTCACCGTCCCGTGACTGCAGACCGATATACACGTTCTCGTCGGCTGGCTTGCCCAGCTCAAGGCCAAGACCACCTTTGGCACCGCGAAAACCAAGTGTAAAGCTTGCAAATGCCCCGATCGGGGAGTGCTGCGCATTAAAGAATAGATTTGACGTCATGACTGAAACCCCTTTCAATTAGAGTCGAAATGTGCTCCGCTAACTTGTTCAGCTACAGCCTATCACGGAGCGTGCGGCAAGGGCCATTGTCAAATCGCGCCAACATTTACCCAAATCGGGCCGATCCCGGTATATACTGTTGGTATGACGACTTACGGAGCAGGGGGAGCGAGCTATGGCAGCAAGCTTTGTACCGCCCAAGCCGGGCAGTAGCATGGAGGAGGCTTTCTTTCCCGATGTGCGGACGACGGTCAATCTGTTCGCCATCCATACGCGCCGGGTGGGAAGCGGTTGGGATTATCCCGCGCATGAGCATCCGCAATACGAGATTAATGTGGTGTTGGACGGAGAGCAGCATATGAACGTGGAAGGCAGGCACTATGTGCAGCGGGCCGGGGATCTGATGCTGCTTCGCCCGGGCATTGTTCATTCCAGCACGAGCGGCGGAGCGCCCTTTACCTATTTTTGTATGCATTTCGATATCGATGACAAGCTGTTTCTGTCCCTGCTCGCCCGTCTGAAGCAGGAGCTCTTCCCGGCGGACGGATCGGTGGCGGGGCAGATCAGACCAGCGCTGGCCAAGCTGCTTGATCTGTTGGAGCCCGGCGGCGGCAGTACAGTCGCTCAGCGCATGCGAATTCAGTCCGCTGTGTTCGAGCTGTTTGCCGTGCTGTGGGAGGCGGTATCCAGCGAGGCGGCAGCACTCTCGGCTGGTGCCTATGACCGGACCGAGCTGGCATACCAGATCGCCAGCCGTCTGCAGGGCATTGCCAATCAGACGTTCAGGCAGGGGGCGGAAGAGGTAAGCCACTACGGAATCGACGATATTGCGGCCGAGTTTGGCATCAGCGTCTCCCACTGCAGCCGGGTGTTCAGACAGGTGTTCGGAGAGTCGCCACGGACGTATCTTTCCGGGCTTGTCCTGCATGAAGCCAAGCTGCTGCTGGCGGATCCCGGCATGCCTGTACAGCAGATTGCCGCCATGCTCGGCTACAGGGATATCGCCCATTTCAGCAGACAGTTCAAGCGGTGGTCGGGGATGTCGCCCAGCGAATTCCGGCGGATTGAGGCTGTTCGGCAAGGAGATATTTAAAAAGGTAAAAAGGACGAGCCCGTTTACGACAGGCGTCGTCCTTTTATATTATGCGGTTTATTTTCCTCATTCCGGCTGCATTGACCAAAGTATCTACAATGACTTTTCCTTCAAATAGAAAATGAAAGAATGTTTTATCAGCTTACAGGCTTTGCGACGTAGGTCTGACGATCAGTTCATTGATTGTCACATTTGCGGGCTGCTGGATAGCAAACAGAACGGTGTTGGCGATATCGTTTGGATGAAGCTGCTGCCAATCCTTGCTGCCCAGCTTCTCCAGCGCGGGATAGATCGAATCGTCTGTAATGGTGCCGTACAGCTCCGTTTCAACCGCGCCGGGGGAGATGAGGGTTGTGCGAATGTTTTGCTTTGCGTCCAGTTCTGTCCGCATACCTTCTGTCAGCACACGTACAGCATGCTTGGTTGCACTGTACACGGAGCTGGAAGGGAAGGTGAGATGTCCCGCAATAGACGAGAAATTGATGATATGACCTTCATTGCGTTCCTCCATATGCTTGTAAACGGCTGCCATGCCGTAGATTACACCCTTGATGTTAACGTCAATCATGCGCTCCCATTCATCTACTTTTAAATGGCGGAAGAAGGAAAGCGGCATGATTCCAGCGTTGTTAATCATGATGTCAATTTGTCCGTATTTTTGAATCGTAACTTCAGCCAAGGCTTCCATATCGCTGCGTGACGTTACGTCCGTAACCTTATAGCTGGCTTCGCCTCCGGCCTTGCGAATTTCCGCCTGCAACTGCTGCAGGCGGTCTTCTCTGCGTGCGGACAGCATGACTTTAATGTCATGTTGAGCGAGGAGTTTTGCGGTGGCAGCTCCCATTCCACTGCTTGCACCTGTAATAATGGCCACTTTTTGGTTCATGTCGAATCTCTCCTTGTTTTGGAATTTTATGACCAGCCGAACTGGCTTGAGTTCATCTTAGCTAATACAGTAAACTCTAAGTCAAGCGTGAAATTATAAAAAATAAAACATGAAAAAATCCCTTTATTTATAGGGATTATGTTGTTGTTTAGGGCAGATATTTGGTAAAATGGCTTTAAAATTAGCGGAATTGAATTATAGTTAACTCTAATATGAGGAGGAAAAAGAATGTCCACAATTAAAGAGGTATCGGAGGAAACAGGCATCACGGCATATACGCTGCGTTATTATGAGCGGGAGGGAATACTGCCTTTCGTCAAACGGGATACAAGCGGCAACCGTTTTTACGATGAAGAAAGCATGGAGTGGCTGAATTTTATTTTGGCGCTGCGCTCGACGGGCATGCCGTTGTCTGAAATCAAGCAATATGTCGATTTGTATCGGGATGGGGAAAACACCCTGGCCATCCGCAAAAAAATGATGCTTGATCATAAGGCGAAGGTGGAAGAGGACCTTAGACAGACCTATAAATACTTGGAGCAGATTAATTACAAATTGGCGCTGTATGACATGCAGGAGAAGGGGTTAATGAGGATGCTGCCTTAAGTGCCCCAGTCTCATGATCCAATAAAGATACACGAAGCTCCCTGGGAAATAGAATATCCAAAACTGAACAAGCTCCTGAATGGTCACATGGACCATTTCAAGAGCTTGTTCACTGTCAGGTGATGCTGCCTAACTGCTTATCGCTTCCAATTCCATCATCATCTTAACAATTTCGACGCCATAGGTAGGGTTGATCGCCCATGTCCCGCCTAATGCCTCCACCGTAACGGCCTGCCCCATCAAACCGGGAAAGTGCCTTGGATCAGATGTGTAGGCTTTAGGGTAATCCGGAGCGCCTGCGTACAGCGCCAAATGGTCAATCTGCGCCTGAACCCCTTCCTGCCAGCTCGAAAAGCGTTGATGTGCCACATGATCTGTGTCGGAGCCTCCGATTGGCGTTTTTAAGCCGGCCGGATTCATAAACGTTTCATCTAATATGCCTCCAAATTTTCCAAAGCCGGTCTCCTTTGCAAACTGGCAGTACACCACAACCGGATCGACCCCCGCTTTTGGCGCCTCATCCCAGACGATATCCGCCAGATCTATGAACACATCCGTTGCGCTCTTGGCCCTTGCCCATTCCTTTGCCTGCTGAACAGTAGCTCTTGGGGCAGACATTATGTATGTATCGCTAGGTTGAGCCGGTTGAGTCTGAGTCTGCTCATCGGAGTTGTTGTCTTGTGTTTCCTTGTGAGACAGTGTAATGGTATCGCCAGCGGAGCCCCACATAATGTCCATCCCGGCAAGTTCACTCAGAAACCTTAACGGGACATAAGTTCTTTCGTGAAGTATCATGGCGCTAGTATCCATATCTATTTGCGTTCCGTTGACAACAGCCACTTTGTCGTCGATCTTCAAATCTACATTCACATTGTCTTTTGTCAGAATAATACTTTTTTGGCCGCTGCTTGCTCCCCATTTCACATCAAAATTCAAGGTCTCCGCCATGAATCTGACAGGTACCTGTACTCTGCTATTTTCGTCTATAAACGGCTTCGCATCCGGAAAATGGACTTCCGCACCATCATATATCAGTTGGATGTTACGCTCCATGGTGCTGCCAGCATCATCAGATTGGGGCGTATCGCCTGACAAATCCAGCTTGGTAACGTCTGTATCTCCAGTAGAATCTGTAGATTGCCCCATGTTGTCAGTTACATTGTCAAATCCTTCAGGCCGGTTTGAAGCCAGAATTAAAGAATTTTGGGCTAAAACCAATGTCATCACCATTGCGGTAAAAATGACGAGCCTCAATGGGTGATACCGCTGCTTCATTTAAATTGACCTACTTTCATTAAATAGTATAGCTAGCAATTGCTTCAGAAGCTAGAGAAATTGTACCCAAAATGTAACTTATGAAAATATGAATCAATTGCTAGTGTTTGATTATTGGTGATTTTTGACCTTGTGGGGCGCCTGGAAAATCGTGCGAGACAAGAAAACCACCGGGGATTGAACTGCACCCCAATTGTTAGACACCATCTAACATTGGAGGTGCAGTTCACTTTTCCGAATCTATTCATATTCCAATACATTATGCAATTTCTTTCAAACAAGCTTCCCGCTTTTCATAATCAGATTCTCATCCAGATACACATCCGGCTGTCCGACCACGCCGTCCAGATGCACACCGGCCGAGATCGTTCCGCCGAACGTATTGTTGCTGCCAAAAGCGACATGGATGGTGCCGTAGACCTTCTCATCCTCCAGCACGACGCCCGTGATTCTCGCTTTGTCATTCGTGCCGATGCCGAATTCGGCCAGCATTCGGCCGTCTCCATCGCCGAGAATCTCCAGCAGCTTTGGACCGTCAGGCCCTTCTGTTTTCACGATCCGCCCTTGCTCAATCGTGAGCAGCAGCGGGGAGCTCAGCTTGCCGATGCCGGCCATGGAGCCGTCGATCAGAATTTGGCCTTCCGCTGTGCCTTCCAGCGGCGCTATGTAGGCTTCCCCGGACGGCAGATTGCCAGACTCACCCGGATTCAGGTACATGCCGGTGCTGGGTGCGCCTTCGCGGCCTGCGATAGAGAAAGTAAGTGTATAGCCGTCTTTTTCAATACGTACCGATTCGGCTGGCGTCAGCATGGCGGTTACCTGCTCGGTCAACGCTTTGACCTGATGGTAATCGGCCGAGATGGCGCCCTCAAGGAACATATCCTCTGTAATACCCGGCATTGTGGCAAGGCGGGCTCCCGAAGCGGCGGCCTGCTTGCGTGCCAGCGTATGGGTCAACGAATGCTGGGTCACACAGACGACCACGTTCGATTGCGCCATGGCGGTGGCAATGGCCAGCGGCGGCTCTTCGCCGGATTTCATCCGCTCCTTCATGACCACGAGCATCGCCTCAGCCCCGAGCTGCTTGCCGGCCTCATACAGAGCTTCGGCCAGTTCCTTTTTCACATCATCCGCCACGACCAGAAAGGTTTCTTCCGCCTTCAGGCCGAGACAGCTTTGCAATACATTTTTACTGATATCCACCAGCTGTTGTTTCATCCTTCATCCTCCTTCTATCGCGTAGTGTCTGGAGCTTTACCGTTCCATTATAACAGGATTCCCACGCACGCTGGGTCAGATCATTCCGCTCTTTTTCAACAACAATCGAAATGGTTTGATATCATATCAACACATTTTTGAAATATTGTAAAAAGAAGCACTTTGTATCATGAGGCAGTGTTGAAAGAAGTATTATAGATGAATTCTTTCACATATAGTCTGAAAAAGGTCATCATTGCATTGTGATCAGAACTATCAAGGGGGAATACGCATGCCACAAACTTCAATTGCCGCTGAAGACTTTGGTGTGATGCCGGGCATCGATAATTACACCGCGCTGCAAAATGCGATTGATACCTGTGCCGATTTGGGGGCTGAGCTGGTTTTGCCTAACGGTATCCTTAACATCTCGCAGGGGATTGTCAGCACGCGCACTAATTTTTTCATTCGTGGAAGAGGGGCCACGGTGATCAGAACGACCGATCCTGCGGTGACCGCCTTGCGGCTGGGACCGGGATTGGTAGGTACTCCGCTGCTGGACCCTGCAGGCTATATCAGCAATTTGTCCATTCAGGGGCCCTCAGCCAGACCAACAACCAATTCAGCGGGGCTCGTGCTTAACGGAGTCCGGGGACTGGATATCCACAACGTGAAATCGACCAATTTTACCTTTGGCTTCGATCTGCAGAACAACTGCTTCCGCACGACCTTCCATAAGGTTCAGACAGAGTTTGGCTCCACGCAGGTTGGGCTGCTGCTGCGCGGACAGGACGCAGGGCTGTGGGGGAGCGGGAGCGATCTGGTATTCATTAACTGCTGGTTGTATGGGGAACGGGCTGGCGTCTGGATTCACCGGGATGGAGGAGGATACCATTTCTACGGCGGGCAGCTTGGCATGGGCTATAATCTGATAGCAGACAACGACGCCTGGGGCTGTATGGTGATAGGAATGGACTATTTTGACAATTCAAAAATCGGAGTTGTGGGCAATATTGACGTCATCGGCATAGATTTTGAAGGCTACCATCACGGATGGGGCATCCGTGGATACGGAAGAGCAATCTTCAAATCATCGAACTGCAGCTTCCTGGGTACCTCGGCAACTCATATGGCCATGGGGATTATTAAGGTTTCTCCGGCGGAGAACGGTCAATGGGGATTTGAATCCTACAATATTGACGGTCAGTTCTCCCAGACTCAGTTGGCACAATTCTCGGGACAGGGCTCGCACATGTCGCTGTACGATGTTATCCCGGGATTCGGATACCGTGCCTACGCCAACGGAGTGCAGGTGGGCATCGGTGAATCCTTATCCTCGCAATCGAAGCTGGATTATGGTCTGGTGGCCGGGCGTACCGGCAGATACCCTTACATCGGGGCAGGACGAATGCGCTTCAGAAAAATTGACGCGGCGACTCCGCAAATCTCCTTCGATCATGGACTGACCTATTCATCGTTTCCGGTTGTCCGTACCGGCACGGTCGCTCCAACGATGAATGCGAATTATATTGGAGAAGAGTATATCGATACCGTCACTCGAACGGCCTACAAAGCGGTAGGCACCGGAGGCGGTGCCGCAGATTGGAAGCAGATTACAAATTGATTGTTCGTACCCGAAAATGAGGGGCTTCCAGTAATGCTGGAAGCCTCTTCCGAATCAGATGCGGGATGCTGTCGCCGGGAAAGTTCAGACTCCCGAATACGCCATGAAGCCGCCGTCCACCGGAATGACCGTGCCGGTTACGAAGCCGGAGGCAGTGTCGTCGGCGAGCCAGAGCAGTGTGCCGAGCAGATCTTCAGGCACCCCGAAGCGCCGCAGCGGAGTATGGGCCATGATTTTGGCCGAGCGCTCGGTGAGCGAGCCGTCCTCGTTCGTAAGCAACTGGCGGTTCTGCTCGGTCAGGAAAAATCCCGGCGCGATCGCATTCACCCGTATGCCGGACTCGGCTAGATGCACCGCCAGCCACTGCGTAAAGTTGTTGATCGCCGCCTTGGCGGCGCTGTAGGCGGGAACCTTGGTCATCGGGCTGGGGGCGCTCATAGAGGAAATGTTGAGCACGACAGCACCTGGCCGACCGATCATTCCTTTGGCGAATACCTGTGTTGGGATTAAAGTCCCGACAAAGTTCAAATCAAGCACCTGACGGAAGCCGGGCACGCTCAGGTCAAAGAACGTTGTCACCTGCGGCTGATTCAGGTCATCAGGCTGGAACGTCTCCCGGCTTGTGTTGGCGCTGGCATGGTTTCCACCCGCTCCGTTAATGAGAATGTCACAAGGGCCAAGCAGGCGGCGGACGGTTTCCTCGGCCTGCTTGACGCTTTCTGTATCCGTCACGTCGCAGGCAACGGCAACAGCTTCTCCGCCATGCTCGCGAATGTCCCGTGCTGTCCACTCGCCTTTTTCGGCAGTACGGTTCAGAATGGCGACTCGGACGCCCTGGCGGGCAAGCTCTTTGGCCATGGCGCTGCACAGTACACCGGAGCCGCCGGTTACGACGGCTACTTTTCCGGACAAGGCCGGGTGGAGGGGGAGAGCGGTCATTGTACGGCCTCCTTTTCAGCGACAGGCACATCCACGCCACGCTGATAGGCATCCCACAGGCCCCATAAGTACATGATGCCGAGCGCCCGGTCATATAGTCCATATCCCGGTCTGCATTGTTCATCCCAGATGTGACGACCATGATCCGGTCTGGCGTACCCGGTAAAGCCGACGTCGTGGTATGCCTGGACAATACCGGAAATATCGACGGTCCCGTCCTGTGTCCGGTGCGAGGTCTCAATGAAGTCCCCATTCTCGAACACCCGCACATTGCGGATATGGGCGAACGGAATACGGTCGGCAAATTCATGAATCATCGCAATGATGTCATTATCCGGGTTGGCGCCGAGTGAACCGCTGCATAAGGTGATGCCGTTGGACGGGCTGTCATGCAGTGCCAGAAACTTACGCAGATTGTCCTGACTCGTAATGATGCGGGGCAGCCCGAAGATAGGCCATGGCGGATCGTCGGGATGGATGGCCATCCTTATGCCGTTGCGCTCCGCCACAGGGATGATGGCATCGAGGAAATACTGCAGGTTCTTCCACAGGTCCTCTTCGGTCACCCCTTGGTAGGCTTCGAACAGTGACGTCAAATGCTCCAGCCGCTCCGGCTCCCATCCCGGCATCGTCAAGGCGCTGTTCTCGTTAATCTGGCGCACCAGCTCTAACGGATCAATACCGTGGATTTTGGATTTTTCAAAAAAGAGGGCGGTCGCTCCGTCTTCCGTCGCCTTGTGCAAATCGGTCCGCACCCAATCGAACACCGGCATAAAGTTGTAGCAGATGACCTTAACGCCGACCTGAGCGAGCTTTTCAATCGTTCTTATGTAGTTCCCGATATATAGATCGCGTGTCGGCCGCCCCAGCTTGATATCCTCATGCACATTGACGCTTTCCACCACATCCAGATGCAGCCCGGCCCGGTCCGCTTGTTCCCGAATTGCCATCATCCGCTCCAGAGGCCATTCCTCTCCAGCGGGCACATCGTGCAGCGCCCATACAATGCCTTCCACCCCTGGAATTTGCTTGATCTGTTGCAAAGAGACCGTATCATTTCCTTCACCGAACCAGCGGAATGTCATTCGCATTCCAACACCGCCTTTCTTTTGATAGGATAACGCTTACAAAACTACGCCGCTCCCGTGGAACAGGCGCTTGCGCCTGAACCTTGAAGCCAGAGCTTACTTAAAATATTCGGGATACTGTTTCCTCAGGACACTCAAATCGGCCACGCCGAGATTCAGATGCTCATGCATAATCCGTGCAGCCGTGTCCGGGGACTTCCTGCCCACCGCCTCCACCATCCGGCTGTGCTGATCATATAAATGCTCCCAATGCGGATTCGTATCGAGCCGCAGCATGCGCACCCGGTTAAAATGGATGTTCATCTGCTGCATCACGCTCCAGGTTGCAAGCTTGCCGCAGCCTTCAAACAGGATGCGATGAAACTCCTCATCCAGCTCGAACAACCGCCGCCCGTCATGCTTTTCAATACTTTCCCGCTGCTGTGCCAGGTTGGCCTCCAATTCCGTAAGTCGTTCGGCAGGGAAGTTGGAGCAGGCCAGACGTACCACGGCGGATTCGAGCTGCTCGCGCATGAAGCGCGCTTCCTCCACAAGCCCCGTATCGATCAAGGATACCTTTGTACCACGCTGCGGCAGCACCAGCACCAGTCCCTCCTGGGCGAGCCTGACGAAGCTTTCACGCACCGGAGTACGGCTGACCTGAAAGAGAATGGAGGTTTCCTTCTCGGACAGCGCGGTCCCGGGCGGAAGCTCCAGGTTCATGATCTGCTGCTTCAGCCGGGCATACACGGAATTTCCAGCCGATCCGCTGTGCCGGTACATGGTTTCATCCATATATTCACCTCCTTAATCACCATACTACCATACAAGTATGGTAGTCATCATTCCTTTTTTTGATAAAAACACGTCAAAGAACCGCGATTTGGAGCAATCGCGGCTCTTTCAAGTCGATATGATCGTCTGCTTATTTAAGCTGATTTACAAGCCGGGACACAGCTTCGTCCAGCGATACGGCAGGACGGCCGAGCAGAGTCTCCAAGTCGTTCGAGCTGACTTCAAGCGCTCCTGCCCGTATGCCGGACTGGATGCCGATCACGATCGGCAGCGCTTCCTGAGGCACGCCGACTTCGGCCATGATACGGCCATAAGCCTCATCATCCACATGCTGCACGGGGACCTCACGGCCAAGTGCTTTGGACAGGACAGCAGCGAGATCGTCATAGGTTGCAAGCGTTCCAGACAGCTCATAGACCGTATTCTCATGGCCGTTGCCTACCAAAACAGCGGCGGCAGCAGCGGCATAATCCTCACGTAGCGCCCAGCCGACTTTGCCGCTTCCGGCTGACACGGTTACAGGAGCGCCTGCCAACGCTGCTTGGATCACACCCATTTCGTTCTCCAGGTACCAGTTGTTTCTCAGGAAGGAGTAAGGAATGCCTGTCTCCCGGATGGCTTGCTCCGTAGTGCGATGAACTTCCGCGAGGAACAGAGGACTTTCAGCAGCGTTGGTCGCACTGGTGTAAGCGATAAAGCCTACTCCTGCGCGTTGTGCCGCAGAAACGGCGTTCTTGTGCTGACGAATCCGCGTATCGTTGTCATCTGTAGCAGAAATGAGCAGCAGGCGGTCAATACCTGCGAAAGCCGTATCGAGCGAAGCGGGATCGTCAAAATCGCCTTGCCTTACCTCAACGCCACGAGCAGCCAGATCGTCTGCTTTGTGGGGATCACGCACGCTTACTGCAAGACTGTCGGCTGCAACCTTGGTGAGCAGTGTCTCGACCACCATTGAACCCAATTGTCCGGTAGCGCCGGTCACTAATATTTTCATATGAAATCTCCTCCTGAACAGAAAATTATAAAGCAGCTAAACTAAATAGATCGTAATGTAACTAATATAGTTACATTTGAGTTTTCTGTCAAGTGAACTTCACAAGCTGTTGTGCTGTGAAGACATAACAAAGCCGCGATGAATGCTACATCATCGCGGCTTCCTATCATTACGCTAGCTGCCAAGGCAATGGGACAACTGTCTATTCAAGATTGGCATGCTTGCCGTACATACTTTCCGTCGTTTGCTTCGTCTGCTCCATAATCCTCAATACAATGGCATCACCGAACAGGAGCATGCTCTGTTCAAAGAGAGAGCCCATCGGCTGGATGGTCTCGTAATGCGCGCTCGCCGGGTCTTTCTGTGAGCCGGGGAGCTTGACCACAATATCCGCGCTGGAGCCGATATATGACTGGGGTGCGGTCGTGAGGAGGGCGACGGAAGCACCCAGCGATTTGGCTTTATCGGCCATGGCGGCAAGACTCTTCGTCTCACCGGAGCCGGAACCGATAAGCAGCAGGTCTCCATGGCCGATCCCAGGCGTAACCGTCTCACCGATCACATGACTGTTCAGACCGATATGCATAAGCCGCATGGCGATGGATTTGACGACGAAGCCGGAACGGCCTGCTCCGGCAACGAAAATCTGCCCAGCCTCCATGATAGCCGAAGCCAAGCGCTCGGCCTCTTCACTGGAGACCACCTCCGGTGCTCTTTCCAGCTCCTTGAGGATTTCCGTCAAATATTGGACTGTCTGCATGACGATTAGGCGCCTTGCTTAACCAATTGCTGCATTTGAGCCGCTATGGCTTGCTTGTCGCCTTCTCCTGTAATGCCGCCGCCCACAATGACGAGGTCCGGTTGGGCAGCAATCACCTCAGGCAGGGTGCTCAGCTTGATGCCGCCGGCTACCGCCGTTTTGGCATGCTTGACGACGCTCTTGACCGCTTTAAGGCCTTCAAAAGGACTTTCGCCTTCAGCCTGCAAATCATAGCCTGTATGCACACAGATGTAGTCGACACCCAGCGCATCCACCTCTTTAGCCCGCTGCTCCAGATTTTTGACACCGATCATGTCCACGAGAATCTTTTTCCCGCCTTGTTTTCTGGCTTCTTCAACAGCGCCGCGGATGGTTGCATCCTCGGCCACGGCCAGAATCGTAACGATGTCCGCGCCTGCTTCGGAAGCCTTCATAACCTCATAACCGCCTGCATCCATCACCTTGAGGTCGGCTAATACTTTCAGGTTAGGGAAAGCTTCTTTCATCGCCTTTACCGCATGCAGGCCTTCGTTGATGATGATCGGCGTGCCGATTTCCACCACATCGATATGAGCTTCAACCTCTTTTACTAATGCGATCCCTTGCGGAATGTCTACCAAATCCAGTGCTAATTGCAGTTCCATTGTTCTGTTCGCCCCTTTAATGTTTTACTGTCGAGTCCATTGTACTTTTTGTTCTTTCATAATGTAAGTACGCACTATTTCGGAACGTAGTATCCTCGAAGTAAGGTGGTTACCAGAAGGGAACTATGATTCGATGGAATTGCCTTCTCCCAGATGCTGCTGGTGCTGTGTCCCCCAGTCCGCCATTTCATCCAGTAGCTGCCTGACAGTCAGGCCATATGGGGTAAAAGAATATTCGACCTTAGGAGGCACCTGTGAATACACTTCCCGATGAATAATGCCGTCATCCTCAAGCTCACGCAGTTGCTGAGTCAGCATTTTCTGCGTGATGCCCGGCATATCTCGTCTGAGTTCACCGAATCTTTTGGCGCCGTCGGTCAGATGGCATAGAATCACCGGCTTCCACTTGCCCCCGATGACTTTAAGTGTGAGCTCTACCGCCGTTTTGAACTGTTGGTTTCCCATATTGCTCCGACTCCTTCGAAAAGCTGATCATTATATTGTATATGAGCCTGTTGCAAAAATCCATTGTGCCTAAAACAGCGAAAAAGCGGTCCCCTGAACCGATGATGGATACCGGGGGCCGCTTTTGCTTATATGTGTGAGGACGTTATCCTTCTAAATATTAAACGTTATAGACGGTCAGGTTGCCGGCCAGCTCCTTCATCGTGTCGCTCGCCTTTTGCATGCGTTCAATCACTTCCGTAAATTGGCCAACCAGGGATGCCTGCTCTTGAGAGGATGCAGCGATTTGGGCGATTTCATGCTCCATTTGACGCATGGAATTTTGCACATCCTTCAAAGCCGCTTCAATATCTGTCGTTGCCTGCTTAGATTCAACGGACAGCTTACGCACCTCTTGAGCCACAACGCCGAAGCCTGCTCCCGCTTCTCCGACACGGGCTGCTTCAATGGCGGCATTCAGGCCCAGCAGGTTGGTCTGGTCTGAAATCTCTTTGATGAAGGTCGCAACCTGGTTGATCTTGGACGAATTTTCAACCGCTTGCTTCGAGTTCTGCAAAATCTGTTCACTGGTAGCCTGAAGCTCTTGGGAATGCGCGGCAACGTGCTGGACCATTTCTACCAGTTGGTCTGAAATCGCACGGCTTTCCTCGACCATCTGATCCAGTTGGGATTGGTTACTCTGGTTATAGATAGCAGCGAACACAGCGACAATATCACCATTCTCATCGTGTACAGGAGCACATACCATGTGCAGTTCAACACCGAAGGTTTCCTTCGGGACCGTGATCATAGTCGCTTCATTCCCGTTCTTCAGCATGGCAAAGTCCTTGAACCCGTCAACCAGCACATATCCTGGCTTGAAACCCATATCAAAATCGGAGGTTCCTCGATACGCTACAACCTGAGTTCTATCGAACAGCGCAAGGTTCAGCTTCTCCCTCATTACTTTTTCCAGATAAGGCAAAGCGGTAATCAGAGCTTCTAATATGTTCAAGTCAACCAACCTTTCAAGGATGAAATTAATATGGGTCATACATAATACCCTATATTTCGGATGGAAGGCCTTGAAAATGAATACGGCTTCTATAAAATAAAGTGCTGCAGGAGGACGCGGTTCCCTTAGCTGTTACCACGCTCTTCATATAACCGGATGATTTCCAGCATAACCTCGGTGGCTTGTACCATGACATCGGCGGAGATGAATTCAAATTTGCCGTGATAGTTTTCGCCGCCAGTGAAAATATTCGGTGTGGGCAGTCCCATATAGGAGAGCTGCGAACCGTCCGTGCCGCCGCGGATGGGCTTGATTTCGGGCTCGATGTTCAAATTTTGCATAGCCTGCTGGGCGATGTCCACAATATGTTTCACAGGCTCAATCTTTTCCCGCATATTATAATATTGATCCTTGATCTCCAGAAGCACGCGTTCTTCTCCGTAAATGGCGCGGGCTTCCTCCACAATTTGGGTCAGCCGGGCTTTGCGGCTTTCAAATTGCTGCCGGTCAAAGTCCCGGATGAGGTAGTGCATTCTGGTTCGTTCGATATCTCCCTGGATCGACATCAGGTGATAGAAGCCCTCGTATCCTTCCGTAAACTCAGGAGCTTCCTGCGGAGGGAGCTTGGTATGAATAAACATCGCTATTTTGGCGGCATTCACCATCTTGTTCTTGGCCGTGCCGGGATGGATATTAACACCGAGGCAGGTGACCTTGGCGGCTGCGGCGTTAAAGCTCTCATATTCCAACTCACCGAGCGGGCCTCCATCCATCGTATACGCATATTTCGCGCCAAAGGCGGCGACGTCAAACCGCTGCGGCCCTCTGCCGATTTCCTCATCGGGTGTAAAAGCAACGCGAATTTTGCCGTGCTTGATTTCCGGATGATGGATCAGGTAGTCCATAGCTGTCATGATCTCGGCTATACCGGCCTTGTTATCCGCGCCCAACAGAGTGGTGCCGTCTGTTGTGACCAGTGTATGCCCTTGATAACGGGACAGGCTGGGGAAATCACGAGGAGACAAGATGACCCGTTCCTGCTCATTCAGCACAATGTCCTGTCCGTCGTAGTTCTCAACGACCTGCGGGCGGACACCCGCGCCGGTAACCTCTGTCGCTGTGTCCAGATGGGCCAGGAAGCCGATGACTGGCACGGACTTATCCGTATTGGAGGGCAGGGTTGCCATCACATAGCCGTTCTCGTCCATGGTTACCTCCTGCATGCCTATGGCGTTCAGCTCTTCCACGAGCATGTGTGCAAGGGTTATTTGCCCAGGTGTCGAGGGGCAGGTCTCATTCTCCTCATTGGATTGGGTATCGACCTGGGCGTAGGTGCTCAAACGTTGAATCAAGTCTTGTTTCACGGATTCATACTCCTCTCCGAAGGTTGTAGTTATTGCTCCTAGTTTACCATGATGCACGCGGTTTTTCCTGAGGGTTATTTCTGATGCTTCATGGGGAACGTATGTGCTATAATAAAACATCTTTAGAACTGAGCCCTAGATCACATGATATGGAAAACGACCCGGAGGGAAGAGATGTCAACATTCAAGGAATTATTTAGCCCCGAATTTCTGGAGGATACGGCAGCCGTGTTCCGTAAGGTCTACCCGGATTTTGACGGTGCCCGTTTTGTGGAGCGTGTCCAGGATGGGGAATGGGAGCAGGAGGAGTTCAAGCAGCGCATCCGCCATATTGCCCGTGCCCTGACGGAGGTGCTGCCGCCATCCTACCCGGAAGCGCTGGATATATTATGTGCGGCGGCTCCTGACTGTAGAGGAGTAGAATATATTTTCTTTCCGGACTTTGTTGAGCTGAATGGGCTTGAGTATGAGGAGCTCTCCCTGGAGGCGCTCAAGCAGCTTACCCGGTATTCCACCTCCGAATTTGCGATTCGCGCCTTGATCCGTCGGAATCCGAAGGGTGTCATGAGCCGGATGCGGGTATGGGCGACGGATAGCTGCGAGCATGTGCGGCGGCTTGCAAGTGAAGGCTGCAGGCCTCGTCTGCCATGGGGAGGGCAGTTGAAGGAATTTATCGCCGACCCGGCCCCGGTCATTGAGCTGCTGGAGCTGCTGAAGAGCGATCCTTCTTTGTATGTGCGCAAGAGTGTAGCCAATAACCTGAACGATATTGCCAAGGATCACCCGGATCTGGTGGCGGATATCGCCCGTGCGTGGAAAGGGGAGAACCCTCACACGAACTGGATTGTCCGGCATGGCTGCAGGACTCTGCTCAAGAAAGGTGATCCGCAGGTGCTGAAGCTGTTCGGGCTGCAAAGCGCGGAAGGGGTGGAAATCCGTGATCTGCATCTAGCCCGGCCATCGATTACAGAAGGGGAGGAGCTGGAGTTTTCATTTACCGTGTTCAACCCTGCCGGGGAGCCGCTGCTGCTGCGGATTGAATATGACATCCTATATATGAAAGCGAACGGTATTCCCGCACCTAAGCGTTTCAAGCTGTCCGAGAAGGCATACCCTCCGGGGATCAGCCTGGTTACGAGACGCCATGCGATCCGGCCCATCACGACAAGGAAGCATTATCCCGGTACGCACGGGCTGGATATGATCGTGAACGGTGTGAAGCAAGCTTCGGCTGAATTTGAGTTGGTCATCCCGACAATGGACAAATGATTGCTGAATGCGGGTAGGCCATCATTTAGCCAGCGCCCATACGGATACACTGCGTCCGTTGACCGGAAACTCGGCCCATCCGTTCGGATCAATCTGGACCTGGTCATGCCGGTTGCCGGTCAGATCGGTCCATAATTCACCGGCTCTATGCTGGCCGACACGCATTCGCTTATTCCCGTCTTTACCGTTGGAAATCACGACAGCGCAGCCGGAAGCCTTGAGTTCAGGCGTGCCCAATCTTACCCAACCGATGGTATTCGGGTGGTTGAAGTAATCCTGCTGGTCACCGTAGGCTTTCTCATAACGGGCATAGAGCAGCGGATCGATCTGTGCCTGCTTGCCTTCAACAGACTCGTCCCCCTCGATCCCGTAATAATCCCCATAGAACACACAAGGATAGCCGTCTCTCCGCAGCAGTACGAGAGCGTAAGCCATCTGCTTGAACCCGTCTTCTACCCAGGATTCCAGCGCCCCATTCGGCTGAGAGTCGTGATTATCTACGAAGGTGACGGAATTGAGCGGATGTGTATTGACCAGCGTATCTTTGAAAATGGTAGACAGATCATAGTTGCTGCCGGCCAGCGAAGCGTTATGTAGCTTGTAATGAAGGGCCACGTCAAACAAATCTATTTTATAGTCAACGGTATTCAGAAATTTTTGGCAGGATTTGAGATCGGACTTCCAAAATTCGCCCACGATATAGAAATCCTGTCCGCGTTTCTTGAGCATCTCTGTTGCGAACTCGCGGATAAACTCGTGGTTAATATGCTTAATGGCATCCAGCCGGAATCCGTTGCATTGCAGCGTATCCACAAGCCATTTGCCCCATCGGATCATCTCTTCCCGTACAACCGGGTTGTTATAATCAATATTGGCGAACATCAAATAATCGTAGTTGCCAAACTCATCGTCCACATTTTCGTTCCACTGCTTGTTCTTGCCCAGGATGCGGTAGATGCCGGTCTTGTCCCGTTTCTCATCATAGTCGGTTCCGTTGAAATGCTCGAAATTCCATTTGAACGTTGAATATTGGTTCCCGCGTCCATTGAAGGTAAACTTCGTCCAGCCCTCGATATCAAAAGGCTTGGAAATCACCTCGTTGCGGTTGGCCGGATTCACCTCAACCACCTTGAACAGCTCGGTTTCATCCGCCCCCGCTTTATGGTTCATAACCAGATCAACATAGACAGCCAGACCGTGCTTCACACAGGCGGCCATGGCTCCCAGCAGCTCGTCCTTAGTGCCATATTTGGTCCTGACGGCTCCCTTCTGGTTAAATTCCCCCAGGTCATATAAATCATATACTCCATACCCCGTATCATCGGGGGATTGTCCTTTGGTCACAGGTGGAATCCATAACGCGTCGATCCCTTTTCGCTTCAGTTCAGGCACCCGCTCCATCAGCCGCTGCCAGTGTTTCCCGTCAGCCTTTACGTGCCATTCAAAAAACTGCATCATCGTATGATTTCTTTTCATGCACGTCCCTCCCTTTGCATATATAACAAGTTACCCATTAGGCAAGGTATGCTAAACTTCTGCTGCCGAAGAACGTACCCATACAAGCGGATGAATGGGTTAGACGGGTTGGCTTATGCCTTTATTTTAACTGGATTATGGTACAATACAAGCAGCAGGCTGTAATTTTGGTTAGGGCTAGTCTAGGGTAGGGTTTAGTGTTTAACGGATTGGACAAATATAGATATCGGACAAGCGCAAGGAGGTGACCTGACGGCAGTTCATTCTGCCCGGATATGATGGATGCAGCCGAACAGACGATGCTGAAGTACTGTAATTACTGTAAAGAATACAAGCCTCTGGCCGGTTTCCAGCGAAGAACAGGTCGGAAATCGGGGCCGCTTTCGCGGCGGGGCGCATGCCGGGATTGCCGGCACCACAAGAATCAGGCTGCTGCTGACAAATCTGCGCCAGACAGACCGCAAGCGGAGAAGACGGCTCCCCGTGCGCTTCCCGTTTCTATGGAGAGGCGGCAGCTCACAACCAAGGGTGGACGAGCCCAGTTGAATCCCGACGATGCGGCTGCGCTGCGTCCGAACAGGAACGGAATGATCCGCCTGCGCGGTAAAACGGACAAGGGCCGGCGCTGGAACCAGGAGATCGACCCTGAGCTGGCGGTGACCCTCGTGAAGGAGCATATGGCGGTGGTTGTCAACCGCTCGACCATCCGGCGTTTATATACGAATCGTGAATTCCGCCGTTATATCATGATGAGGGATAAATACACCTGTTATTTCTGCGGTAATTACGGCGACACTCTCGACCATCTTCTTCCCCGTGCCAAAGGCGGACATACAACGCCGGTGAACTGTGTCTGTGCGTGTAATGAGTGTAACCAGTCCAAGGCGGACCGGGATGTTGACGAGTTCATACGGGAGAGTGTGCGGCTGACCTAAATAATACGAAGAAAAAAGAGGGTGTCCCCAAAGGCTCTTGACCGGGGGACTCTTTTCGTGTGTGTTTCGCGCGTGGGTGAGACGCTCCGAGAACGAAGCATTCCTCCAATCCCTGTTGACCCTTCGGGCCAAAGGGGACCGCTCCGCTTTTCCGGAATTGCTTCGTCCTCTCCGCTGCTTTTGTGCATCCCCCAACTTAACAAGAACAACCGGAAATCGCAATCTTTTGGCTTAACAAAATTGAAAAGGGGGATGCCCCAAGCTTTGGGACAGCCCCTTTTACTCATAATTCGCTAAAAATCAGTACATTTTAACCTCGTAGCCCGATTCCTTCCAGGCTGCGGTGCCGCCTTCGATGTAGGCGACATTGGTAAAGCCCATTTGCTTCAGCAGATAAGCTGCCAGAGCAGCCTGGCCTCCTGCGCCGCAGGTAGTCAGAACGGGACGGTTGCGGTCTGCCAGGCGCTCGTCGCGCAGCTCTTGCGGCAGTTCCAGATCAGCACGGATCGGAAGCATACCGAGCGAAATGTTCGCACTTCCCTGGATCAGGCCGCAGGCTCCCGCATCCGTGGCATCCTGAACATCGATGACGAAGGTATCCGGGTTCTCTTCAATCATTTTCTTAGCTTCCTGTGAGCTTACTCCTGTCACGTTTGCCTGTGCTTGCTTGAGCATGTCCATAAATGTTAACGCCATAGTTGTAGCCTCCATTCCATAGATTTTATACTCTCTAATGATATCCAATGATCACCAGCTTCGTCAAAGAAATAACCTTTTTGCATTAAAAAATGGAAAATATTCAGATGTAACCGGTGCTTTCATGAAAATTACGGTATATATTATAAAAATTTTATGTAAAACTAAAATTTTTTTCGACGTTAGGCTTGTGAAAGGTGTAATATAGAGTTATAGGATTCCGTTTCGGCCTGTTTGATTCACGAAGATGAAGTGCGTGGTCATTGCAGCAGCAAAAAGGCTTTTTCAATGTGTCATGGATTTATTTGTCCGGGATTCGCGAGCCGTTTATGCAAAGCAGGTAACGAGAAAGGAATGGACTTCTATTTTTAGAGTAAAGGAGGACGTTCACGTCATGTCAGAAAATCAACAAGAGGTGGCAGCTACACAGGAAGCTACCATGGAGTCCCGCGATGTGCTGGACCAATTGATGAAGCCGGAGGTTCAACAATCGTTGACCGTTCTGGTTGAAAATCTGCCAAAGTTGACCGAGATGGTTACAGTTATGACTAACGCCTATGATGTAGCGCGCAGTCTGGCGACAGACCCGGTATTTATCGGGGATATGAAAAGCTCCATGGGAGAGTTTGTGAAGCCAGTAACAGAATCGGCCAAAGGTATTGCTTCTGCTGCTATTGAAGCTGGTGACCGTGTACAAACCGAGGCGGGGACGGTTGGGCTGTTTGCTATGCTTAAAATGCTCAAAGATCCGAATGTGCAGAAGGGCTTGCGCTTCGCTCAGGCTTTCTTTGACGTTTTGAACGAGCGCCAGACACAAAACAAATAACTGCTGACTAATCAAGAACGGAGGATGGAAATGTCGAAGCAAATATTGATTCTTGGCGGCGGATACGGCGGATTGCTGGCCGCTTTGACGGCTCGTGAACATATGAGCCTGCGGGAAGCGTCGATTACCGTTGTTAACCGCTATGCGACACACCAGATTATTACAGAGCTGCACCGGCTGGCTGCAGGCACCATCGGCGAGAAGGCCGTGGCGCTGCCGCTGGAGAAGCTGCTGCGTAACAAGGATATCAACCTGAAGGTGGATACGGTAACAGAAATCAAGCCTGCAGAGCAGCATGTAACTCTAGCGAGCGGTACTACGCTCAGCTATGACGCGCTCGTTATCGCTCTGGGAAGTCAAACGGCTTATTTCGGAATTCCTGGACTGGAGCAATACAGCCTGACGCTGAAATCCGTGGATGAGGCAAACAAGATTCGTGCGCATGTAGAGGCGCGTTTGGATGCCTACAAGAAATCCGGCAATCCGGCGGATGCTACCATCGTAATCGGCGGCGGCGGTCTGACAGGCGTAGAGCTGGTCGGCGAATATGCGGATAAGCTGCCTGAAGTATGCCGTGCCAAAGGCATTAATTACAACGATATTCAATTGTATTGTGTTGAAGCAGGTCCTTCCATTCTGGCAGGGTTTGCCCAGCCACTGGTTGACCGTGCAGTAACCAGTCTGGAGAAACGCGGCGTTCAGTTCATTACCGGTGTGCCAATCACGGAAATGAAGGCTGACGAAGTGCTGCTGAAGGACGGACGTTCCATCAAGACGAACACCCTGATCTGGACCGGTGGCGTACAAGGCAACGTGCTTGTGGGAGCATCCGGCATTGCTGTGGATCGCGGACGCGCTACGGTTACTGCTACGATGCAGTCCACTTCCCATGAGAATATCTTCCTGGCTGGCGACAGCGCGGTTGTGTTCCCTGGTGAAGGACAGCGCCCATACCCTCCAACGGCACAGCTTGCTTGGCAGATGGGCGAGACGGTTGGTTACAACCTCTTTGCATACTTCAACGGGCATCCAATGGAGAGCTTCTCGCCTGTATTCTCCGGGACACTGGGAAGCTTGGGCAGAACGGACGCTATCGGTACCGTGGGTGCAAACCAGACCCAACTGAAAGGCGCAGTAGCCACTATGATGAAGGAAGGCAGCAACATTCGCTACCTGTCTCACATCAAAGGCTTATTTGCATTGGCCTACTAATATTATTTGGTCTATATACGAAACCCCGTATCCTCAACAGATGCGGGGTTCTTTGTTATGGGCTATTTGGTGAAAAGTGAGCGTCAAATAGCCCCCACCTAGCGGCGGGAGCGGATTTGAGGGATACTTCTATGAATTCTGTTTCGCGTGCGACCTGTTCTAGAGTGACGGCTGCGCCCTGAAATCGCTGTTCGCTCGATTCGTCAAGATCGCGCTCGCGATAATACTGAAGAGATGCTCAGATCGTGGTGCGGACGAGGGCTGATTGCTGAGCCACGCAAGCGCAGCAGCTAGCGAGAACAGGTCATCACCATCCATGTCGGTACGCGCCAGACCCTCGGCCTGAGCGCGAGCGAGAAGCCGCGTGCCTGCCGTGCGCATCGTGATGCATGAAGCGTGGAGTGCGGACTCCGGGTCCTCTTTGGCTGCCATCATCATGTCCACAACACCTTGATAGTTGCCCGTGAATGCAACGACGTCGCGTAGCCATGATACGAGTGCATCAGCGGGTGAATTCGCAGTTTCGAGCTCACGTGCCTTTGCCGTAAACTCGTCGAAGTTCGCGCGGAGCAAAGCTTCGAGCAGCGCCTCTCTCGTCGGGAAATGACGATACAGTGTGCCGAGCCCGACGCCAGCTCTGCGAGCGATGTCGCGCAGCGATGCATCGGCACCGTGCTCGGTTACAACGACGCTCGCGACTGCGAGGATGTGCTCATAGTTTTTCTTCGCATCAGCTCGCATGTGTTTCCTCCTTGACAAACGGATCGTAGCTCCGTATAGTTGTAATCGGAACAGTGATCCGTTTAAGTGGAGCACTGCTCTAGTAATAATAACACATCTGCGTGAAAGGAGAAAACAATATATGTCTACAAACACAATGAAGGCGATTCGGCAGCACGAATTTGGCGGCCCTGAGGTACTGCGTTACGAGGAGGCCCCGCTTCCCGAACTGAAACCGGGTGAGGTGCTTGTCCGCGTGCACGCGGTTGGCATCAATCCCCCTGACTGGTACCTGCGCGCCGGGTATAAGGATCTTCCTCCTGAGTGGCAGCCGGCGGTGTCCTTTCCCTTCATTCTGGGGTCAGACGTGTCGGGCGTCGTCGAGGCGGTAGCCACGGATGTGCAGGGCTTCTCCATCGGCGATGAAGTGTTCGGCATGGTTCGCTTTCCTAGCATGGGGGAGAGCGCCGCTTATGCCGAGTACGTCGCCGCGCCAGCGTCGGACCTTGCACTCAAACCGGCTGGCATCGATCACGTACAAGCCGCAGGGGCGCCGATGGCAGGTCTCACCGGCTGGCAGTACCTGATTGAACTGGGGCACAATGAAGCGAATCCGTTTCAACCGGAGTCGCATCGCCCGGTGCCGCTGGGCGGCAAGACGGTACTCGTCAATGGTGCCGCGGGCGGCGTGGGGCACTTAGCGGTGCAGTTGGCTAAATGGAAGGGTGCGCACGTCATCGCGGTGGCATCGGGCAAGCATGAGCCGTTCCTGCGCGAGCTCGGTGCCGACGAATTCATCGACTACACCAAGAGCTCTCCTGAGGACGTCGCGCATGACGTTGATCTCGTTCTCGATACCCTCGGCGGTCCCACCACCGGTCGTTTCTTGCGTACGCTCAAGCGGGGCGGCGCTTTGTTCCCGGTGTTCTTAGGCTTCTCCGATGCCGAGCAAGCCGCGAAGCTGGGCGTCACGGTCTCGATGACCCAAGTGCGCTCGAACGGCCCGCAGCTTGCAGAATTCGGGCGTTTGCTTGATGATGGGACGGTTCGCGTCGCCATCGACAGCACGTTTCCACTTGCCGATGCTCGCAAGGCGCACGAACGAGCCGCCCGTGGGCACATCCAGGGCAAGATCGTGCTCACGGTCGTGTGAAGACGACAGCTCGAATGACTCGCACGGCTCGTGGAACGTCGCAAGGTTTTACGACGTTCCACGAGCCGACGAGTGAGGATCGCCAATGGTTTTTAATGCAGCTTGCCAATTTCATTAAGCAAAAAAGGATGAACAAAAATGATTGTACTCATAGGCTATCTTCACCTGAATCCTTCTGATGTGGATGAGTTCACTGCAGACATTCCGGACATCGTTTCCAGTATGAGAACTGAAAAGGGGTGCCTCTTTTATGCCGTTACTTTGGAAGATGCGCGCGCCGGACGCATGCTGATCGTCGAACGGTGGCAAGATCAAGAATCGCTGACGGCCCATCTTGAAGGACAAAAGGCGGCGGCGTTTTTTGAGAAGTGGGGAAACAGGATCAAAATCGACGTTCTAAAATACGACGCCTCGAATGAACGCTCGTTCATGGAGTAAAAGAGGGCGAGTAGACCGGGGACAGATCCCGCTGACCTTGAGCATGTGGGATTTATAAAAGGACATGAAAAAAGGGCCGAAGCGAGATTCTCGCTTCGGCCCTTACCTTATCTGAACTAATTAGTTATCGAAAGTATCGAGCCTGGAATTGTCGCTGCTGTCAAAAATGGTTCCCGCAATATCTGCATCCTCGTACTCATTCTCAATAGCTTCCACGATGTCGTCTTTGAAGTCGCTCCGTTGGGCAACGCTCAGGCCGTTCCAGTCATCCTTCTTAACATAGACTCTTACTGTCACCTTATCTTCATCACCGGACAGTCTGATGTCGAATTTAACGTTTTTGTAGGTGCTGAAATCATCCTGGATTTCATCTTCAAGCTCAGAAACCTCCAAACCAGAGGACTCTTCGGTCACCGATGCAACTCCCGAGCTTCTTACGGAGATGGTAGACAGCGTATCAGAACTGCTGTCATCACGCACCGTACCGGAAATCGTCGCATCTTTGTAAGTGTCGCGGATGTCGTCAACGATGTCCTGGATCAGGTTGGTCTTCTTGCTGCTGGACAGCTTATCCCAACCCTTCTTGTCGACATTTACACGAAGGGTAACTTTATCCTTGTTACCGCTCAATACGATCTCGGAATCGGTATCTTCATAATTGCCGAAATCATCATTCAGGTCATCTTCCAGGTCGCTAATGTTGGAGCTGCTGTTGTTGTTGTTATTGTTATTTTTGTTACTGTCAATTTGCGCCTGCAGGGCTGCCTTGTCTTTCTGAAGCTGTGCAATGGTAGCATCCTTGGTCGCGGCTTCGGATTTCGCTGCAGTGAGCTGCTGGTTCAAGGTGTTGATTTGATTGTTCAGTGCTGTCACTGTGCTGTTATCAACCGGTGCTGCATTGTCTTCGATCACAACACGTTTATTGGAACCGTCCCAGGTTACTTTCTTATCCAGGGCTGTACCGACCATACGAAGCGGCAGGTAAGTCGTTCCGTTGATCATGAATGGCTCTGTGGATGCGTCTGACGGCACGGTGTTGCCGTTGTAGACAATGGCAATGTTGTTGTACACCGCTTTAATCGTTTTGGTAGCTTGGGCGGCATATGTAGGCTGAGTTAAAAGTGCGGCGGAAACGGCCAAGGCCGACACCGCAGTAATAATGACGGGTTTCTTGAATTTCATGCGCTTGTCTGCTCCTTTTTCTTAAAAATTGATGTCCGCTAACGGTGCGGAAGGCCCGATCCCCAATCTAGCAAATGATGGGTACGGAAGCTTACTACTAGAGTAACATTATTAGAAGAAAGAAAACAACATCAGTAATGTAACTTGTTACCAAGCTCCTTCTTCTGTATGTTAGACGCGCCAAAAAGGTAATAGGTTGCTGTTAAGACTTAAATTTATTTTTTTATTTGGCAAGAAATTTTCATCGCCGGGCACAAGACATGCTTTGATTTTCTTTCATGACATGCATGAATTTGGAAATCGTGAGCATATTATTATAGTCTGATTACGTCAAAGGGGGATTACCATGTATAAACGCCATGTTCCTGAGCCTGTCCCGGAGGAGAATACAGAGGTATGGTCCTGCACCAACAATGATTGCAACGGGTGGATGCGTAGGGATTTTACGTTCAACGGGGAGCCAAGCTGCCCTTTATGCGATTCGTCCATGAATCAGGAGGTCAGAATGCTGCCGATTCTGAATCTCGCTGGCGGTTCCTTTTCCGGCGCTCGTTCCTGATGCGGCCCGGCATGGAATTTCAGCGGGAGCTAAGGATGCTGGCTCATTGGCCACTTGTGCGTGCAAACGAATTTATGCTACATTAAAAGTAATTATGTGAAGGAGGTGAAGGTAGATGAATTTCGAGATGGTGAACAACCGTATTAGCCAGCTTCCCATTGCTATGGCTGGCATCGTTCATGCTGATTCCGTCAACGGGAGAAGTCTGTCCATTTTTAACAATACGGAAATAACTATCGCGAGAAGACGCCTACCTTAACCGAACGGATTGCTTTATCCGAAAGGGCTGCGGGCATATTCCTGCAGCCCTTTTTGTGCTGTGCGGGTCAGGGTCTTCATCACCTGAGGAGGACCTACTATGTATATCGTAAACGGGCAACAATTGAGAGCTTATCACGGAGCGAACCTCATTCTGGATGGGGTGGATTTTGAAATACATGAAGGCGAGAAGGCTGGACTGATCGGACGCAACGGCAGTGGGAAAACAACGCTGCTTAAGCTGATTGCGCGGCAGAACACACCGGACGAAGGCCTGCTGACGCATAAGAAGGATATCCGCATCGGGTACCTGCCGCAAATTCCAGAGGAGTTCGAAGCGATGACTGTCCATGAGGTGCTCGCTTATGGTTACCGTGAGCTGCAGGAATGCCATCGCCAGATGAGCTGGCTGGAGCAGGAGATGTCCGATCCGGACGCGGCGGCTACCGAGCGAATGGAGAAGCTTCTGAAGTCGTATGCTGCGCTCCAGGAGCGTTTTGAACAGGCAGGCGGCTACGAAATGGAGGCGAATATCAATCAGGTGGCGAACGGACTGCATATTCCCGAGTCTGCTTATAAGCGCATCTTCGGTTCCTTATCGGGGGGAGAGAAGACCAGGATCGCGCTCGCGTCCCAGTTGATCGGGAAGCCTGATCTGCTGTTGCTGGATGAACCGACGAACCATTTGGATCTGAAGGGGCTGGAATGGCTGGAGCAGTTTCTCCGCAGTTATGCAGGGGCCTGCGTCATCGTGTCCCATGACCGCTACTTCCTGGATGCCGTCATCGGCAAAGTGATTGAGATTGAAGATGGCGAGGCGCATACGTACCTCACTCATTACAGCGGTTATCTGAAAGAAAAGGAGGAACGCCTCCTGATTCAGTTCGCGGACTACCAGGAGCAACAGAAGCGGATCAAGAAAATGAAAGAGGCCATCCGGCGGTTTGAGGAATGGGGCCGGATCGGCGACAATGAGAAGTTTTTCAAAAAAGCCGCATCCATCCGCAAGGCGCTGGAACGGATGGAGCTGATCAAACGTCCTGTACTGGAGCGGCAGAGTGCGGATTTCGACCTGAATCCGCAGGACCGCTCGGGCAGGAAGGTGGTACGTTTCGAAAATCTTCATAAAGCATACGCAGGGCGGCCGATCCTGGCCGGTGCCGAAGGCAGCCTGGAGTTCGGCGAGAAGGTAGCGCTACTGGGGGATAACGGGGCAGGTAAATCCACCCTGCTGCGTCTGCTGCTTGGCAATGAGCAGCCCGATGTCGGCCATGTGGAATGGGGCTCGCGTGTGGAGTACGGTTATTTGGCGCAGCAGGAGGAACGGGAGGAGCTCTCGGATACGGTGCTCACCTTTTTCCGGAAGGAAGCTGCTGTGGAAGAGGGGGAGGCCCGCGGTATTCTGGCAAGGTATCTGTTCTACGGTGCTGATGTCTTTAAGCCTGTGCGCATGTTGTCCGGCGGAGAATGGTCCAGACTGCGGCTTGCGCTGCTGGTCATGAAAAAGCCGAACCTGCTGCTGCTGGATGAACCGACCAATCACCTGGACATCGATTCGCGGGAGGCGCTGGAGGAAGCGCTCGAGGCTTTCCCCGGCACGGTGATGGTCATCTCCCACGACAGATACTTTGTCAACAAGCTCGCGCGGCGGGTATGGGAGCTGGAGAACGGGCGCTTGACCTCTTATCTGGGAGGGTTCGACGATTACCGGGAGAAGAAGCGGCAGCTTGAAGACATCTGCAAGGTCCCGGAGAAACGGGAAGAAGTGGTTGTGGACAAAGGGAAAGGAACTGCCGGAAGCAAGGCGGAGAACTCGAATCAAGCCTTGGCTGCCATGGAGAAGCTGGAGCGGCGCATCACTGCCCAGGAAGCGGCGCTCACAGCGCTTGAAGCCGAGCTGGAGCAGGCCACAGATGATCCGGTAAGGCTGGAGGAGCTATGGAATGCTCGGGAAGAGCAGCGTGAGCGGCTGGACGCGCTGCTGGCTGAGTGGATTGCATTGGAATAGTTGCACTGGCGGCCCCGGAGTGCTTCAATGAATAGAGACAGTGAACCGGAAGGTTCGGATAAGCTGAAGGGGGACGCAAGGCAAATGACGGACAGAAAAAAAGTCATCATCGATACGGATACAGCAGGGGACGACACGATTGCCCTTCTGACGGCGATGCACTATTTCCAGGTCGAAGGTGTGATGATTACCGGCGGCAATGTGCAGTTTGACCAGCAGGTGGAAAATGCGCTCTACACCATTCAAGTTGCAGGCAAAGGCGGAAGCATCCCGGTCTACAAGGGGCACGAGAAGCCGATGCTGGCGCTCGGGGAGCGCCAGCATCGGACGGTGGAGGATGTGCACGGCTCTGACGGCATGGGCGGAGCGAATTTCCCGCTGGCAGTTCAGCGACCGGAGCAGGGGCATGCGGTTGACTTTCTGATTGAGAAAATTCACGCGAATCCTGGTGAAATTCATCTGCTGGCGATTGCGCCGCTGACTAACATAGCCATGGCCCTTCAGAAGGACCCGACAATCATTCCGAAGATTCCTCACCTGTACATCATGGGCGGCACGAATAATTCCTTGGGCAATATTACGCCATCGGCCGAATACAATTTCTGGGTTGACCCGGAAGCCGCCAGAATCGTACTGCATTCCGGCGTGCCGATCACGATGGTCGGCTGGGATATGTGTACCCGTTATTCGGTGATGGAGGATACGAACCATGAGGAGATTGAGCGGATAGGGACAGCGGGGGCGCAGTTCTTTATCGATATTAATAAAGTCGTCAAGCAGTTCAATAAAGAGGTGCACCGGCTGCCGGGCACCACACACCCGGATACGCTGCTGATGGCTGTAGCGGCCGATGAATCGATTATGACTCGTTCGGGCATGTATCATGTGGATGTGGAGACGGCGGGCGAGCTGACACGCGGTTACAGTCTTGTGGATATCAACAACCGGCTGGAGCGTCCGCGCAATGTAAGAGTGTGCGAGGAAGTGAGCCGGGAAGCATTTACCGCGATGTTGTATGAAGTGCTTGGAGCGATTCAGTAGACTTCGCGGGTTATCCTATAAGAAAAGAGCAGATGGAGCTGTCCAAAAAGTCATGAAAATGGCTTAGGGCAGCCCCTTTTTCAATTTTGTTAAACCAGAAGATTGCGATTTCCGGTTGTTCTTGTTAAGTTGGGGGATGCACAAAAGCAGCGGAGAGGACGAAGCAATTCCGGAAAAGCGGAGCGTTCACCTTTGGCCCGAAGGGTCAACAGTGATTGGAGGAATGCTTCGTTCTCGGAGCGTCTCACCCACGCATGAAACACGCACGAAAAGAGTGCCCGTGGCCCCCGTTGCGCCTGATGATCTACCTGTAATTTTCACAAACAAATCCGTCACAAGCACCGGAACACGCTGACTCTCTCCTAGCTTGCCCCTCTTTCAACTACGCTCTTCTCTGGTAATTCGCACCGGCGTACACCCTTTTCCATGCCATGGATTGTTGTGTCTCACTAGGTTCGCCCCGATTAACTATTTTTTCCAAGTAATAAGTCACAGCTTGTTTCATATGAATAGACAGAATAGCTGTCAAGTAGAGCAAAGGGTTCAAAATGCGGGACGATTTCGAACAATCCGGAGTTATCTGAGGTTTCCCATGAGATATTCTCACACGTAAGGAAATCAGGCTCTATAGATGGAGGATGAGCACCATGAATGGCAACACCGGGATATCGGGAGCACTCTACCTGCGAATTTCACGGGACAAGGGAGAAAATGAAGATACGCTTCAGAATCATCGTGAGCTGATGGAGGAATTTTGCCGTGAGCACGGTTATACCTTTGAGGTGTACGAAGAAATTGTGAGCGGGGGAAAGTATAATCTGGATGCACGCCCCCAATTGCAGAGACTACTGGATAACATCGAACGATATAAAATTATTTTTGCGGTATCCCTGGACCGTCTTTCACGGAATGGGCTCGTATCGCAGCAGATTAAGCAGCTTTGTATCGATCATGATGTTAAAATCATGACGCCTGCCCAAACGTTTAACCTGTCAGGCTCACAGGAGGATCGTCTATTGTATGATGTAAGCTCTTTGTTCGCTACGTTGGAATATGAGATGATCGGACGCAGAGCCAAAGCCAATAAAATACAGCGGGCCAGACGGGGAGAGCATGTCAGCGGGAAGGCTGCTTATGGCTATCGACGCAATCCTGATACCAAGCAGCTAGAAATTTACGAGCCCGAGGCCGGGGTGGTTCGATACATTTTCAAGCTATACATCGAAGGTTTCAGTTGCCGCAAGATTGCCAATCTATTGAACCGTGAGGGCTTCACAACACAACAGTTGAATGACTTCCTGCCCATCAACATTCTGCTGATCCTGCGGAATCCCGTGTATAAGGGAACCCTGGTGTTTCAGAACCGAAAGCGGATCAAGAAGGGCCAGGTGCACAGCTACAAGGTGTTGGAGACGATCATTACGGATCACGCCCACCCTGCGATCATTTCGCCGGACGATTGGGAGCAAGCCAATCGGAAACGTATGGAAGGCAAGGGACAGACCCCGTTGACCCGCGAGAAGCTGGCCGGCCAAACGGGAGCCACCATGCTCAAAGACCTTCTGTTCTGCGGTGTTTGCGGAAACAAACTTGAGATTCAAAAGAAGAGACACGGGGTTCTCTTCATCAGGGCTTGCAGAAATGTGCTGCCTGACAGTCGTATGAAATGTAACAACCAGGGTATGAAGCTGCAGTTCCTGGAAGAAGAAGTGGTGTTGCAGATCCAGAGCCACAAGCAACGTCTGGCAGCTCACCTCCTGCAGCAGCAAGAGGGGGATGTCAACCTTATGGATCTTCAGGAACGTCTGGCTATGATTGAAACACGGCTACTGGAGAACAAGCGGCTACAAGGGAACTTGATCGAACTGGCGCTGGAAGACGTCCTGTCGCACGAAGAACTCAAGGCGAAGAAGCAAACCTTGCTGGAACAAGGTCACATGCTGCAGGAAACGAAGGAGAAGATCGTGCAGCAGATCCGGAACATAGAGGCTGTACCTCTTGTGGATCTTACGATACGCATGATCAGACTGCTTGAGGAATTCCAATCCCTGACGGTCGAGGAGCAGAACGAGACCTTGAAGCAGTTTGTAAAACAAATCCACTATGAGCGAGTCATGCCGGAAGGGATTCGGAAACAATCCACCAGGAGCCAGGAACGCCAAACCTATCCCTTCCGCTATACCATTGAATATTATTCGTGAAGGCTGCCTACAGCAGTTTTTTTATTATATGGCTTGATACCCCGCCATACTCCTTTTTAGCTTCCACTGAAACGTTTACGTAAACCTAATACGTTTAACTGACCAGTTCTACTAAAACATCCTTCACCCGCATGTCCCAAATAGGATTTAAGAGAAATGCACGATCGTTCTTCCCCGCGACTGCCCCTGTAAAATATCGGTGAGTGTGTCAGGCAGCTCGTTCAGGGTCACTTCCTTCTCCACAAGCAGCTCAGGCCGCTGCGGCTTTAGATCATTTGCCAAGCGTTCCCATACCCGCAGCCGGGTATCGTATGGGCAGAAGACCGAGTCGATGCCGAGCAGATTGATACCGCGCAGAATGAACGGATGCACGGTGGTTGGTACAGCGCTTCCGCCCGTAAGGCCGCTGACAGCGACGGAGCCGCCATGAGCGATATGGCTCAGGATGGCAGCGAGCGCCGCCCCGCCGACCGGATCGACAGCGGCCTGCCAGAGCTGCTTGTCGAGCGCCTTGATTCGGCCGCCGTCATAGACCTCGTCACGGGACAGAATTTCACTTGCGCCGAGGGAACGCAAATAGTCATGGGTATCGGCCTTGCCTGTACTGGCGGTAACCTCATATCCTGCTTGTGACAGCATGGCAACCGCAGCCCCGCCTACGCCGCCAGTGGCGCCGGTGACGAGCACCTTTCCCTTGCCGGGTGCCATGCCGTTCTGTTCCAGCCGGTCAATGGAGAGAGCGGCGGTAAATCCGGCTGTGCCGAAGATCATCGCCTCCCGCAACGATAAGCCATCCGGCAGCGGCACGACCCATTCGGCCGGCACGCGCACATATTCGCTGAAGCCGCCGAAATGAGTGACGCCGAGCCCGTAGCCGGTAACGAGCACCACTTGACCTTCCCGATAGCTGTCATTCGTAGAGGCTACTACTGTGCCCGAGCAGTCAATGCCGGGTACGAAAGGATAAGAGGTGACGATTTTTCCATCCGGCGTACCGGCGAGCCCATCCTTGAAATTGACGCTGGAATAGGCCGTCCTGATCAGGACCTCCCCTGCAGGGAGATCCTTGAGGGTGAGTGGGGAGATGTTCATGGTAAATGTATCCGTGAGATCGATGACAAGTGCTCGAAATGTCAGGGACATGAAACAACCTCCTTTCATATTATTGAATAGAGTTAATCATATTTTACAACTGGTTTACATGTATTTTCAAAAAACTGCTGCTTTTTCATTTTGGGTATGCTAACATACCCCTTGACCTATTAAAAGCCAAATGAAGAAAGGTGACATCATTGACTGCGAAAGCACTAAAAAATAGATCGCTGCCGTCGGGGAATTCGTTGAGTATCTTCCATTTAACCTGGCCTATTTTCCTGGAATTGTTCCTGTTCATGCTGATGGGAAGCATGGATACCTTCATGCTCAGCTCCGTATCCGATAATGCGGTATCGGGAGTTGGCGCGGCGAATCAGATCATTTCCATCGCGATTCTTGTCCTTGAAGTGATCGGCAATGGTGCTGCCATCGTTGTCGCACAATATATTGGTTCGAAGAAGCTGCTTGAGGCCGCCCGCGTCACGGGAACGGCGATTACGTTAAACCTGATCGTGGGTCTGCTGCTGAGCGCATCCTTCCTGCTGCTCGGTACACACATGCTGCAATGGTTGAATGTACAGGGTGAAATCCTGACTTATGCACAGTCCTATATGAGCATTGTTGGTGGCGCCATCTTCCTGCAGGCGCTGATTAACGCGCTGGCAGCAACGATCCGCACGCATGGCTTTACCAAGGAAACGATGTATATTTCGGTGCTGATGAATGTGATCCACGTGGTCGGCAACTATATGCTGATCTTCGGCAACTTCGGCGCTCCCGCTCTGGGTGTGGAAGGTGCGGCGATCTCCACCGTCGGCAGCCGTCTAATCTGTCTTCTGATCTTCTTCTGGCTGATGTACAGAGTGACGGAAGTTCGCGTGGAATTTATGTATTATGTCAGATTGTCCAGAGAATATATTGTCAAAATACTGCGCATCGGCATTCCGTCCGCGTTGGAATCCATCACGTATCAGATCTGCCAGCTCGTATTCACTCTCTATGTAACCTATCTGGGGGCTGAAGCGATGGCGACACGGCAGTATGCTTTAAATATTTCCAGCTACATTTATCTGTTCAGCATGGCGGTAGGCATGGGGACGGCGATTATCGTAGGACGCCTGGTCGGAGCCCGGGAGAAGGATGCCGCGTTCGCGCGTGTGTTGAAAAGCGCCAAATGGGCGCTTCTGGTTACGGTTTCCATCGATCTGATCGTCATTGTCTTCCGGGTACCACTCATGGGCATCTTCACGGATAATCCTGATATTATCCGGCTTGGCGCTCAGGTGCTCCTGCTCAGCTTGGTGCTGGAAAGCGGCCGCACCACAAACATTGTCATCATCAGCTCCCTGCGTGCTTCCGGGGATGCGAAATTCCCGGTGTTCATAGGCCTGCTCTCCATGGTGTGTATGAGTCTTCCGCTCGGCTACCTGTTGGTGTTCAAGCTGAACATGGGACTGGCGGGTGTATGGCTGGCCATTGCCGCAGATGAATGGACACGTGCCGTGATCATGTACTTCCGCTGGAAGAGCCGGGTGTGGGAGAAGCATGGGCTTGTTGGGCAAGAATCTACCGACAAGCCGGCGGCTCCTGCTCCCGCGATGTGACGCTACTATACTGTAATTGGCCTTCGTCTGTCAGGGGGATTCTCTCCTGGCGGGCGAGGTTTTTTTGTTTTACTCAATTAAATGTAGAAAAATGGAATGCGCTGTCCTATAATAAAACCCGTCATCATGGCAGGTAGCAGACAGGATGATTGGCCTGTACAGGAATCAAGGAGAGAACATAAACATGTACAAAATCTCTTTAATGATCATAACGGTATTCATGCTGCTTAGCAGCCTGGATGCAGGTTTGTTCGGAGAAGTTTCGTCGGCCGCCACTGTAGCCCGGACACCGGTGGAGAAGTATGGTCAATTATCGGTGAAGAACGGGCAGTTGGTCGACAAGGCCGGGAAGCCGGTTCAACTCAAGGGAATGAGCTCCCACGGCATCCAGTGGTATGGAGATTTCGTCAATGAGAAGGCGATGCAATCTTTGCGCGACGACTGGGGAATCTCCGTGTTTCGGGTAGCGATGTATACGGAAAGCGGTGGATATATTTCCAATCCTGGACTGAAGAAAAAGGTGAAGGAAGCGGTAGAAGCAGCCCGCAAGCTGGGCGTGTATGTGATCATCGACTGGCATATTTTATCGGATTATGACCCTAACAAGCACAAGGCTAAGGCTAAGGCATTTTTCGGTGAAATGGCTGGTCTGTATGGCAAGACCCCTAATGTCATCTATGAGCTGGCGAACGAGCCTAACGGCGGCGTAACCTGGAATGGACAAATCAAGCCCTATATTGAGGAAGTAAGCGCCGTAATCAGGGCCAAGGACCCGGATAATATTATTATTGCGGGTACAGGTACATGGAGTCAGGATATTCATGCTGCAGCGGATAATCCGGTTGCAGATGCCAATACCATGTACGCTCTGCACTTCTATGCAGGAACACATGGGAAGGCTTTGCGGGACCGGATCGATTATGCGCTCCGTAAGAAGGCCCCCATCTTCGTGTCCGAGTGGGGAACGAGCGATGCTCAAGGCAGTGGAGGCCCGTTCCTGAACGAGGCCAAGGTGTGGATCGATTTCCTGGACAGCCGCAAGATCAGTTGGGTGAACTGGTCCTTGTCGGATAAGGTAGAAACATCTGCTGCGCTTCTGCCGGGAGCGAGCAAGACAGGCAACTGGCCGGACAGTCAGTTGTCGCCATCCGGCCGGTTCGTGAAGCAAGAGCTGCTGGACAAGTCGCCGGTGGGGAATGCGGGCAGTGGCAAACCCAAGCAACCGAGCAAACCTAGTCAACCCAGTCAACCAGGTAAAGATAAAGGGAACGATACTGGCAACGGTAAAAAAGATACCGCAGGAATCGTCCTGCAGTACCGCAACGGTGACGGTAACCCGTCGGATAATGCACTAAAGCCAGTGCTTAATATCGTGAATACCGGGCAGAAAGCTGTATCATTAAGTGATCTGAAGATCCGCTATTATTTCACGGATGAGAGCAAGCAGAAGCCGCAGTTTTTTGTGGATTGGGCCAAGATCGGGGGTTCCAGCATACGCGGAGCATTCACCACGATGACCACTCCGTCTGCCCGTGCAGACCGTTATGTGGAGCTGTCATTCGGGAAGGGAGCTGGCTCCATTCCGGCAGGCGGAGAGAGCGGGGATATCCAGCTTCGTATTCATCCGGCGGATTGGAGCAACTATGATGAGACCAATGACTACTCTTATGCCGGGACTGCAACAAGCTTCAAGGATTGGAACCGGGTTACCGCCTACAAAAACGGAACTTTGGTATGGGGAGTGGAACCTTGAACTGCTCCAGGAATTTTCCTAAATGAGCCTTAAGTTAGCAAAGGGATGTAACGATAGAGAAAAGGAGAGAATGATTAAAGGTAAATTTTCAATGGGGAGGTGATTTGCTTTTGATTATTAACGAGTTGATATTGGAAAATTTTCATGGTTTCGAGAAAAGGGAAATCACCTTTTCGGAACAATTTACTGTGCTTATTGGAGATAACGGTACTGGAAAAACGGCTATACTTGATGGATTAGCAATTGCTCTAGGCTCCTTTCTCAGCGGGCTTAATGGAGTGCAATCCAGGCATATTAGAAGAGATGAGGTTCACAGAAAAACCTTTATCCAAGGTGGACTAGCAGATATTCAATTACAATTTCCTGTTAAAATTACCTGCAAAGGCACTATTGGTGATCAAAAACTAGAATGGTCTAGATCATTAAGAGGGAAGCAGGGGTCAACGACGAGCAAAGAAGCAAAAGCAATCATGGAGTATGCGAGTGAATTGCAGGGAAATGTAAGTGCAGGCAGGCCTGTCATTCTACCCTTGGTCTCTTATTATGGAACGGGCAGGCTGTGGGTTCAAAGGAGTGAACGAAACGAATACAAAATCCGAAATGACCGTTTAGGAGGGTATTCATTCTGTCTGGATCCTGCATCTAGTGAGAAGCACTTTACTCGTTGGATGGAAAAGATGACGTATATAGAATTACAACGGAAACAGGCACCGGAAGTCTTGGATGCGGTTCGTAAAGCAGTGAGTGTATGTATGAAAACATGGAGAACAATTGAGTTTGATGTGGATTCTGAAGAACTTCGAGCTGTAAAGGAAGATGGTACAATCTTACCTTTTCGCCTTTTAAGCGATGGTGTTCGTAATATGATTGGAATGATTGCAGATATTGCACACAGGATGGCACAGTTAAATCCCGCGTTGGAAGCCAGTGTAGTTAAAGAGACTCCAGGAGTAGTGCTGATCGATGAGTTAGATCTTCATCTTCATCCGAAATGGCAACGTTCTATTGTGAATGACTTAAAACGCACTTTTCCGAAAATACAGTTTATTGTTACATCTCATTCCCCCTTTATTATCCAATCTCTTGACGAAGGTGAATTACGTCGTCTTCAAGAGATAGATGACGATGAAGAAGTTATGAGTGATGAATTTGTTAACAGAAGCATTGAAGATATTTCGGAGATCGCTATGGGGATAGAGGGGGTGCAGCGTAGCGAGAAACTGAACGAAATGTATAGAGCGGCAAAAGAATATTATGCTTTGCTTCAACAAGCCAAGAACACCTCAAGTGAGGAACTTGAAGAACTAAAGCAAAAATTAGATGATATTGAGTCGTTATACAGTTCAGATGTAGCATATTATGCCTTTTTGGAAATGGAAAGAAAGGCTGCTGATTTAGGGAGAAATAATGGATGAGACCTATAGAAAAAGGATTGCCGCCTATTGATGTCAATGGTTTTCTATTCAGTTTACTAAGTATCAAGAAGCAAGAAGTCACCTCATTGAAAGATTAGGAGCATATTGCTCTTATTGTGAACGAGCCCTTGGAGGAAATATAGCGGTTGAGCATGTTCACCCCAAGTCAATAGTTCAAAGTTTAAGGGAAGACTGGAGTAATTTTTTGCTAGCCTGCGGGAACTGTAATTCAGTAAAAAGTGATAAACCTATTGTTTTGAGTGATTTTTTCTGGCCTGATAAAGATAATACAGCATTGGCTTTCGAATACTCAACGGGGGCAGTTATATCACCATCTCCAGTGCTTAGCCCGAAACAAAAACAAATGGCTGAAAATACTATCAAATTAACGGGCCTTGATCGCATTCCAAGTTCTGACCCGTTAATTAACCCAGAAGCTAAAGACCGTCGCTGGAGAGAACGTAGAACGGCATACGATAAAGCAGAACATTCAAAGGTAAGACTCTCAACCTGTAATACAATAGAGATGAGGGAGCAAATTGTGGAAACGGCAACATCAACAGGATTTTTCTCAATTTGGATGACTGTATTTAAAAATGATATTGATATGATGACTAGATTCATAAATGCTTTTCCTGGAACTAGTGCTAACTGTTACGATGCGAGTTGTTCACCTGTATCGAGGGGGGCATTGTAAATTGAAGAGTAGACGAGCGAAACTCTTGTACGAATTTGTGAACCAAGAGATCATTAGAATCCGGGAAATGCACTCCTAAGAGTATTTCTTAGTCTAAAGTTTAACTTTTCTCCTCCTACTTCCGCAGGAGGATTTTTTATTTTCAGTCCCTATTCGAAATCCATTTGCTCCATCACAGCGGTTAGAGAAACAACTATTTTGCCGAAATATTTAACTCCAGCGAAACGTGAGAATAGCTACGGCGGAGGGATCAAGGTTAAGTTCTATGTAGTAAATTTACTAAAAAAAACGTATACTCATTTACGATCATGTTTACGAAGAGGCGATAAGAGGAGATTGGGTAATGAAGAAATTGACCATAGCGGATGTAGCCAAGGAAGCGGGAGTGTCCAAAAGCACGGTTTCCCAGTACTTGAATAAACGATATAAATATATGAGCGACGCGACCAAGGATCGAATCGAACAGGTCATCAAGGAATTAAATTATCAGCCTAACGGGCTGGCAAGAGGGCTGAAGCATAATCGCACCTACATGGCAGGCGTCATCGTCGGCAATCTGGAGTATACGCTGTCGATCCAGAGCATCCGGGCGATTGAAAGTGAGCTGCAGCAGTCAGGCATCCAAGTCATTATCTGCAACGCGGATGAGAATCCTGACAAGGAAAACCGGCACATTGACATGCTGATGGCCCGTAAGGTGGACGGGCTGATCATTTTTCCGACAGGACAAAATGCGGGAGCCTACAACCGGCTGGTGGAAGAGAAGTTTCCGCTTGTTTTTCTCGACAGGCTGGTGGAGGGAGTCAATACCCCGAGCTTGCTTCTCGATAATGAGATGGCTGTCAAAATCGGGATACAGGAGCTGACAGAGCATGGTCATACCCGAATCGCTCTTGTGACGCTGCCTATCGGAGAGCACAGGATCACGCCAAGAGTTGAGCGGGTGAGCGGTTACAAAAAAGGGATGGAGGAGCAGGAGCTTCCCCTCCGGCAGGAGTATATGCACAGCGTGCCGAGGGATGAGATCTTTGCCACGCTTGACCGGCTGTTCGCGCTGGAGGAGCCGCCGACCGCGTTGCTGGCCGGCAATGACATCGTCCTTGCCGAGATGCTCCAGTTCGTGAACGCAAGAGGCATGAGAATACCGGAGGATGTGTCCATCGTGGGCATCGATGATGCCCAATTCGCGCATATCTATAATCCAGCGATTACAACGATCCGCCAGCCTACGGCGGATATCGGGAGACAGGCAGCGAGGACGCTTATGAGCTCTATTGAGGACAGGGACAGCGCCGTTCCGATCATCTACCGTTTCGTACCGACACTGGTGCGCGGGCAATCGGTAGGGAGCTGGAAGGGCTCTGGCAGGAAGGGGGGTTAGACTAGAATCCCCCTCGAACCCATCTTATTTGTGTTCCTGCATAAAAGCCTTAAGCTGTTCGCGTGACGGCAATCCGTCCGAATCGCCTGGCGACATGACGGCCAAGGCCCCGACCGCATTCCCGCGCTGCACAGCCTCTGTCAGGGAGAGTCCGTCGAGCAGCCCGCTGATGACCCCAACGGCAAACCCGTCACCGGCTCCGACGGTATCCACCACCTGCTCCACCTTAAAGCCCTTCACCATTCCCTCTTCACCGGCTGTTTTATAATACGCGCCTTCCGCCCCCATTTTGATCACGACAACCTTGACGCCCCGCTCCATATAGAAAGCGGCGATATCATGGGGTTCAGTATATCCGGTCAATATTTTGCCTTCCCCAATTCCTGGCAGGAACCAGTCGCAGTAAGCGGACAGATCGTTGATTGCATGGGCCATTGTTGGTGTATCAGGCCATAGCTTGGGCCGGAGATTCGGATCGAAGGAGATCGTGCGCCCCTTGTCTCTCATGAACTTCATCGCATGCAGCGCAAAGCTGTGGCATGATTCGGACAGTGCGGGGGAGATGCCGGTTACATGCAGATGCCGCGCGGAAGAGAAGTAGTCTTCGTCAAAATGCTCCAGGCTGAGCTTGGAGGCGGCGGAGTTTTTGCGGAAATACTCGACCTCCGGGTCCCCTTCCTCTACCTTGGATTTAAGCAGCATTCCAGTAGGGGCTTCATTTGTAAAATAAACCGATTCGGTATCAATCTTCTCTTGTTGTAAAGCCTGTGCGATAAACCTGCCGAACGTATCCTGTCCGAGCTGGGTTACAAGACCGGCGCTCAACCCCAGGCGGGACAAGCCAGTGGCTACGTTGGTTTCGGCGCCTGCGAGCGCCTTCGAGAACGAAGTCACCTCGTGCAAAGGTCCGGTTTCATTCGCATAAAACATGGCCATCGGCTCGCCGAAGGTTACGACATCCAGCTTGTTAGTCATGTCTAAAATCCTCCTCATTCCATATCTATAGTGATGAAAACGCACACGCGTGCTGATCAAATTGAAGGTATCACATAAACCGGTTTTTAACAATAATAAAAAGACTTCTTTCGATAAATCATGAAATTCGTCTTTTTTGTTCTTATATTTGTCACGAAACCGCTTTATAAAATAATTTTCACACTAAAACATGCGTTATTGCATTGACATAACCTATAATACTATTTAGTATTTTGCGGTGTAAGGGTATTGATTAGTAAACATAAAATAAAATTTTATCTAAATGGAGGTTTGGTTTTATGGATAAGCGTTATGCCATCCATCCGGAGCATGCTAAGACATTTACTACAGAACAGTTGCGCGGCCAGTTTCTGGTGCAGGATCTGTTCGTTCCTAATGAAGTGAAGCTGTGTTACACCCTGGAGGACCGTGTCGTTATCGGGGGGATTTATCCGGTTAATGAGCCCGTTGAATTGAAAGGCTACAATGAAATCAAGGCTGACTATTTCCTGCAGCGCCGTGAAATCGGCATCTTCAACGTGGGCGGCAGCGGCTCGGTCCGAGTGGATGGAGAAGTCTACGCGCTGAACCCGAAGGACTGTCTGTATGTCGGACTGGGTAGCAGGGAGCTTATTTTTGAAAGTGATGCAAGCGAGCAGCCCGCCAAATTTTATATTGCCTCTGCCCCTGCCCACAAAACCTATCCTACGCAAAAGCAGGAATTCAAGACCGTTCCTGCCGAGGAGCTTGGTTCCCCGGAAACAGCCAACAGCCGAGTGCTGCGCAGATACATTCACGAGGACGGCATTCAAAGCTGCCAGCTAGTCATGGGAATGACTGCCTTGAATGCAGGCAGTGTGTGGAACTCGATGCCTACACATACGCATGACCGCCGGATGGAAGTGTATTTCTACTTTGAGTTGGATGAGAATGCTAGAATGTTCCATATGATGGGTGAGCCAACAGAGACCCGCCATATTGTGATGAAGAACGAAGAGGCGGTCATTTCCCCGCCTTGGTCCATCCACTGCGGAGCGGCCACAAGCAACTACACGTTCATCTGGGCTATGGCCGGTGAGAACTACACTTACAAGGATATGGACGCGGTAGCTATGGATGAGCTGCGTTAACCACCTGAAAGGAGAATTAGTATGATCAAAATGAAGGTGCTGCAAAACATCAAGTCACTGGGCGTAGTCGCGGTCATCCGTGCAGACGATCCTGAATCAGCCTACAAAATGTCGGAGGCTTGTATCGAAGGTGGCCTCACGAATATTGAGCTTACCTTCACGACGCCTGATGCGGATCAGGTCATCAAGAAGCTGAAGGCTGCGTTTTCAGACCAAGCAGTGATCGGTGCCGGTACTGTGCTCGACCCGCTGACCGCGCGCATATCTATTATGGCTGGAGCCGAATTTGTGGTGAGTCCCGCATTTGATGAAGAAACGGCCAAAATGTGCAATTTGTACAGCATTCCCTACATGCCCGGCTGCATGACGATCACGGAAATGAAAGAGGCGTTGAAGCTCGGCGTGGATGTGCTGAAGCTGTTCCCAGGCAGCGCGCTCGGTCCTGATTTTGTCAAAGCTGTGAGAGGCCCGCTCCCGCATGTGCAGATCATGCCGACCGGCGGCGTGGATTTGGACAACATTGAGCAATGGCTGCGCAACGGCTGTATTGCGGTCGGCATCGGTGGTAATCTGACCGCGCCTGCACGCGACAACCGTTATGATCTGATCACCGAAACCGCTGCCCAGTATGTAGCCAAAGCGGCACAAGCGATCGGAGCACAGAAGTAACCTAGAAACGGATTCAATAGTTTGCCTGCACCGGCATCAGTTTTGAGCGGCTGCAGGCAGACTGTCAATTGTTTTAATTTTAAGATAAATTGGAGGGTTAATAATGGAATTGGATGCATTTTCGATGGATTTTTTCAGCCTGAAAGGTAAAACGGCAATCGTCACCGGGGGCAACACCGGGCTCGGACAAGGTTATGCGGTGGCGCTCGCCAAGGCAGGCGCTGACCTGTTCATTGTGACGTATGATCAGGATTGGGAGGAAACCCGCGGTCTGATTGAAAAGGAAGGCTCCGAGGTGGTATTCCACCAGGCTGATCTGACCGATAAGGAAGCGCGTACAGGTGTAGTCAAAGCATGTGTGGATGCGTACGGTAAAATCGATATTTTGGTCAACAATGCGGGTACGATCCGCAGAGCGCCGCTGCTTGAATATAGAGAGGAAGACTGGAACGCGGTCATGGAAATCAACCTGAATTCCGTATACTTCCTCAGCCAGGAAGTTGCCAAAATCATGGTAGAGCAGAAGAGCGGCAAAATCGTTAACGTTGCCTCCATGCTCGCCTTCCAAGGCGGCAAGTTCGTGCCTCCATACACGGCAAGCAAGCATGCCGTAGCCGGAATTACGAAAGCATTTGCCAATGAGTTAGCCATCCATAATGTGCAAATCAACGCTATCGCACCTGGTTATATCGAGACAGCTAACACTGCGCCGATACGCGCCGACGAAGCCCGCAACCAGGAGATTCTCTCCCGTATACCTGCAGGGCGCTGGGCGAAGCCGTTCGACCTGATGGGAGTTATGGTATTCCTGTGCAGCCGTGCTTCCGACTACATGAATGGTCATGTGCTGGTCGTTGACGGTGGCTGGCTCGTCAGATAACAACGAATTTTAAATACTTATATTATTGTTTTTTGTGTATAATTTCCAAACAGCAGTCGCGCTAATGGCTAAGAGCAGGGCATACAGGAGAAGTTGTATGCCCTGCTTTTTTCCTGCAAGCGGCATGACCGCGAGGAGACGAATATGCTATGCTCTGCTAAATGCGAGTTAGAGCGGAGGGACCGAAATGAATGAATTGAAGTTTGAGACGGATGGCTGCAAAGTCACCTATGGCACAGAGAGTGTAACGCTGCTGGCCAAGGAATTTGCGCTGTTGCGTTTTTTGTACGATCACTGCAATCAGATATTCACCAGGGAGCAGCTTCTGGATCATGTATGGCCCATGGAATATCCGGTGGAGCGAACGGTGGACGATCATGTGTACAGACTGCGCAAAAAGCTGCGCCGCTGGAGCGGGCTCTCCATTCATACGGTCAGAGGTCTGGGCTACAAGCTGATTCGGGTACCTGTAGGGGAGAGGTTGCTGCCTTCCTTGAACGACTCTCGAATGCAGGAGGCTGTGCACATACTGCTGCAGAGATATCACCTGCTTGGGCAGGGGACTTCTCTCCAGACGCTGGCCGCGCAGGAGGAGCAGCTCGGATTTGAGCTAACTCCTCTGTACCGGATGTACGCCCATTTTGTTAAAGCGGATATCGGCTGGTTTTTGGAGGAAAAGGAGCTCCCCGCTGGGGTTCTCCTGTATTGGTGCCTGATCTTGTATTGGGCCACGGGCCCGGTTACGCCTTATACGGTGCAGCAGTGTGAGCGGGCGCTCGCCACCGGCGTTCTTCCCTCGTCGCATGCAAGGGAGCTGCGTCATTTGAATATACTGGAGGCTTATATCGAGAACGACGAGCCGGGACGGGCTGCCAGGCTGCTGCCTCGCACGCACGAAATTGTAAAGAGAGATCGATTGGACGGGTTTATACTTCCTGTTGCGATCACGGAGGTATACTTGCATCTGTCCGCCGGACAGCTTGTGAAAGTCCATGAACAATTGGGCCGTATTGAAGCTATGCTGGAGGAGATGCCCTACCTGCGGGAGCGGGGGCGCTACACTATTTTCAAAGGATTATGGCATCTTCGTGAAGGTCATGCCGTAGAGGCGGAGAAGCTGGTGGATGAGGGGATCAGGATTCTGGATGCGGCGGGACAGGAGCTAATGAAAATCAAGGCCGTATGCCAGATTGTCCGGTATTTGGAGCTGCATTGTCCGCACGAACGATTAGAAAATAAATACAAACGTGTCTATGGGGGGCTGGATCGGGACAACAAGCTTTCCATCCTGCGCCCGCAGCTTGCGTCCTGGCTTGAACATACCTTGGCTACTGTCTGATATTCTTCTGACAAACTTCCGTTATGATCATCCCTATTCAGAAAGTACAGGAGATGATCGCTGGTATGAAAACGGAAGTGTATGCAGAGGAGAAGCTGGGTGCCCGGAAAGCGGGGGGCTGGAGAAGCCGCCCCTTCCGCCTTATGTTTGCCGCGCACGCGATGGCTTCGCTTGGCGATTGGTTTGACGCCATTGCGATTCAAGTGCTGATAGCTTACAGATGGGGAGTGGACCCGATGATTATTGCCTTGATCCCCATAGTGATCGCGCTGCCGGGACTTGTGCTCGGGTCCTTCGCTGGGGCGCTTGCCGACCGTATTCATCAGGCGCGCCTGATGATGGCCTGTGACTTGATCGCCGCACTGCTGACTGTATTGATTTTATTCGCGCCAGATATCGCTTGGCTGCTGCCGCTGCTGGCCACACGGGCCACTGCTGGTGTCTTTCAGTTACCTGCCCAGCAGGGGCTGACGCGCAGGGTGGTGGCAGATGGCGAACTTTTGCAGGCTTCGTCATGGAACGGCCTCGCGAACCAGAGCGCGAAGGTTGCGGGTCCGCTGCTTGGTGCGGTGACGCTCGCGCTTTTATCCCCGCAGGCCAGCATTATGCTGAATGCGCTTATGCGGCTGTCCTCCTGTGCGCTGCTCTGGCCTTTACGCCGGATCGGTGGAGCTGCAGACGCGGGTGATGGCGGACAGGAGCCTGTGAAAGAGCATTTTCTGGCCGAATGGCGGGCAGGATGGACGCTCCTGCTGGGCAATCGGCTTCTGCTCAGCACATTGCTGTTCATTTTCATGGGTATGACGGCTATTCTTATGATCGATTACCAATTTGCCGTACTGCTACGCTATCTCGCGCCGGGGAATGAATCGCTGATGGGCTGGCTGATTTCTGCGCTTGGCTTCGGAGGTGTGGGCAGTATGCTGATTATGAGGCGTTTCCGGCATGTGTCTCCCGGCTGGGGTCTGGGCGGAGGAGCGTTGCTGATCGGGTGCGGAATCGCGGCGTTGGGATTGATGAGGCCTGGAGTAGGACTGCCTGTGATATTGGTTGTCGGGATGATGATAGGCATCGGGAATGGAGTCAGCATGATCACGCAGACGTATATTCTGCAGACAGGTACACCCGCAGCGATGGTAGGCCGGGTGTTCGGCATCCAGAGCACGCTCATGGGAATGATTATGATCACGGCCCCCCTTCTCGGAGGTGTGTGGATACAGGAGGCGGGAGTCAGTGCGGCTTTTTTCTGGATAGGCTTATCGGTTGCCTGCATGGGCTTCGGCGGTGTTCTGCTCAGGTTCCGTATGTGGGGGAGAATGGACAAGGGAGAGCTCACAGAAAAGAGGGGGGCACTTTGACGAAGCGTGCTGTGTGAGCGTGAAATATCGCGCTTTTTGTTTGTGGAAAATCCTCAAATTTTATCATAAAATATATTATTTTAATGTTAAAGAAAAATGGATTGAAAAGAAAAAAAAGATCGAATATGATTACGATAATTCTTTCACCTCTGAGTCCAACAATTCATTTCATAACATAATTGTGCACTTATTGCTATCCGATCTGCATCATGAACTACTTACTCCTTAAACTTAAAATATCATGGGAGAGTGGTTGAAAATTATGGCTAACGCAGAGGTTGTATTGCTGGAAACACTGCAAGAACGCAAACAGATCATTATTGATGATGTGGCGGCATTGGGTTATCCCTATACGGAGTATGATCAGGGCCGGAAGGTGGGCGGCTATGCGGCTATGGCCCAGTTTGCCCTAGGTAACATTAACACAGGGCAGGAATACGTGAACATTCATTTGAACCGGAATCAGGATATGTTCTGGGGCATGAATGTGATGGAAGCGTATATGAAATACAAGCAGTACTACACCACTGAAATGCAGGCCAAGGTAAAGAGTAAGATGCTGAGTTTCAATATACTGAACGCGGATGGGACGGGGCTGCTTGGCACGACGGAAAACCACCGGCTGATGTATGCCGCCATAGGGGTGATCGGCGCACAGGAATGGAGCGATTATCCGGCTAATTACGCAGCGATTGCCAGAAGCTATCTGCTGTCCGAGCTGCCGAAGATTGTGACGCAGGGATATTGGGAGTATGATTCTCCCACTTATTTTGTTCACCATACCGGGCCGCTGTTGTTAGTGACCGAATATTGCACGGACACGACGCTGCGCGAGATGGTCAGGCTGACGCTGGAATGGTATTTTGCGAGCATTGTCGGAGAATGGCTGCACGGATACTGGGTCACAAGCCAAGGACGGACATACAACGCGCAGCAGGAGCCGGCCATTACACTGGATGAGAGCGCAGTACAGCTATGGATGCTGTTCGGGGACAGCCGCAAGCCGATGTACCTCGGCAATGAAACGAATCTGAAATTCACCAGCATTCCGTTTGCATTGTCGGAATATGAGCTTCCGTCCATTTTTACCCGCATCGCCACAGACCGCAGTACAACGTATACTCACAAGGAACGAATGGCGAGAAACAGCAACAACCCTTACAAAACCTGCTATATTACGCCGGATTATGCCGTCTTTGGCCAAAAGGATAATCGGCAAGCCCAGAACCAACTACACCGTTGGGGGCTCAAATGGGTCGGTGATTCGTATGATGATGAGCCGAACACCTTCTTTATGAAGCAGCATTACTCGGAAACAATTAATCTGGATCCGTCTGCAAGTGAATACTGGATCGGCGGTACGAATATGGAAGAAGTGCTGCAGAACGACGGGACGATGCTGGCGGTATACAATATGATCGGCTCGAACACCTGGATTGACGGTCCGGTCTCCTATAACGGAATTAAGGCAACCATCGAACAGAATGCGGTGGAGCGGAACGGATGGATTTTCTTCCATGCTGGCAAGGTTATGCTCGCAGTCCGGACAGCCAAACCCTATAACTGGACATGCGGTACCGAATCCTGGAGATATGGCGGGCTTGAAAGGGCGCTGCGCAGTGACGGAGCCAAGAATGGGGTCATTGTAGAAACGGCACCTGTGGCAGGTTATGCGGGCGGCACCGCCCTTAGCGAGCTGGAGCGTTTTATTGAGGCGGTTCTGTCGAACACTGTCGTGGATTTCAGCGGAATTGATGGAGCCAATCCGCGCATTTATTATAAAAGCCTGACGGGAGCGGAAATGGAAATTGTGTACGGCACATCCCGCAAAATTAACGGTAAAGCCGTCAGCTACACCAACTGGCCCCTGCTGGATAACCCGTGGATGCATCAGGATTATAACAGTTCTAAGCTGGTACTGAAGCATGGCCTGGAGACCAGGACCTATGACTTCCTGAATTGGACGGTAACCACTGCGATCAACATGTAAGGCATAAGTAAGGGATTGCCCTCCCATGTATGTGGTGGGGGCAATCCCTTAATGCAGTTTATTGCCGGTTTACATTGAAGGAGCCGGATTCGTATTGTCCGTCGTCCATACGCCAACATGCTCGGCCGCAAATTCAGCCAGTGATTTGGGCCGTCTTCCCGTAACCCGTTCCACGGTATCTGTGACTTGATCTTCCACACCGCCTCTGCGGATTCCTTCTTCGAGGCTGGCAAGGAATTCTGCGTAATCCGCCGAAATCCCGATCTGTGCCAGACCGCTGCTGAACTCCTGAGCTGTAATTCAGACCTCCTAATCCTTGACGGCCCCGGCAGCGATGTCGGAGATGAACTGGCGGCTAATGAACAGAAACAGGATAATCAGGGGCAGCACCGCCAGCAGCGTCCCGGAAATGACCATGGCATAATCTGTATTGTAAATTCCGTTCAGTTGGGAAAGGGCGATTTGCAGCGTGAACTTGTGTTCGTCTGTCAGCACGATCAACGGCCATAAATAATCATTCCATGCTCCGATGAATGTGAAGGCACCGAGGAAGGCGAACGCCGGACGCAGAATGGGGAGGGCGACATTCCAGTAGAGGCGAAAGAAGCCGCACCCGTCCATGCGTCCGGCGTCCAGCAGCTCGCTAGGGATCGACTCCTCTGCGTATTGGCGAATCCAGAAGATGCCGAATGCATTGACCATACCGGGTATAATCAGAGCCTTGAACGTACCCACCCAGCCGAAGGCAGCCATCATGACAAAGGAAGGGACAAGCGATAGCTGGGAAGGCACCATCATGGTCGCCAGCAGGATGATGAATAAAGCTTTTTTACCGGGAAAATCGAATTTGGCGAAGGCGAAGCCGGCCAGGGAATCGAAGAACAGAACGAGCAAGGTCACCGATCCGGCAACAAACAATGTATTGAAAAAAGCCCCCGCAAAGTCAATCTGCTGCATCACCCGGGAGATGTTATCCCAGAACTGGCTTCCGAACCAGAGCTGTGGAGGGAAACGGTAAATATCCGAAGTGGTTCGTGTAGACATGACCATAAGCCAGTAAAAAGGGAACATGGAGATGATCATCCCAGCCAGCAGTCCGGCGTATAACAGAGCGGTCCTTGTCTTTGCCTGCATCATGCCGCAGGACCTCCTTTTCGCGTCATTTTTTGCCCTGTACAAGCTTCCAATTCAGCATGGAGAACAGCGCGATGATCAGGAACATCCCCCAGCCGACAGCCGCTCCATAACCGAAATAGTTGTTGACGAACGATTCTCTGTATAAATACAGCACGATCGTCATGCCGCTGGCACCCGCCCCGCCGTCATTGCCCACCAGCACCTGCGGCTCGGTAAAGAGCTGCATGCCGCCGATGGTGGATGTAATGACCGTGAATAAAATGACGGGACGCAGCATCGGGATGGTCACCCGGAAGAAGGCCTGCATGCCGGTGGCCCCGTCGATTTTGGCAGCTTCATACAGCACATGCGGAATGCTCTGTAAGCCCGCCAGGTAAATGATCGCGTTATAGCCGGTCCATCTCCAGACGACCATGGAGGAAATCGCAATCTGGATGCCCCACGGGACATTCAGCCATTGCACCATCGGCAGCCCCAGCGTCTGCAGGATAAAGTTGAGGAAGCCGAAGTTGTTGGCGAACAGGGCTCCGAAAATGATCGCTACGGCAACAATGGAGGTCACATTGGGCAGAAAGAAGCCGACACGCCACAAGGTGCGCATTTTGACAAATGGGGCATGCAGCAGGAACGCAATGATCAGGGCGAAAAAGAGCATGGGAATCGTCGAGTACACCCAGATCAGCAGCGTATTGCCAACAGCCTGCCAGAATTCATTGTCCGTCACCATATAACGAAAATTGCCCCAGCCGTTGTAGGTCATTTCCCCGATGCCATCCCATTTATGGAACGCCAGATAGAGAGAGAAGCCGACCGGGAAGAGGCCGAATACCGCAAACAGAATATAAAAAGGTGAAATCGCGGTGTACAAGGCACGGTGCTTCCATAGTTCTCTCAGCATGTTGCTCCTCCTTTTCACAAGATCTCGCTCCCCTAGCGCTGCAGCTCCCGCTCAATGCGGTGCAGTGTCTCGGCCCAGACCGTCTGCGGATTGTCATTTTGTTTGGCGATGTTGGCCAGGCGGCGGGTCATGATGCCGTGGATGACGGGATGGCGCTCGCCGAAGAAGACGGTTTTGACGTTGCGTGCCGATTCGGCGAACACGAGGCCGGTAGCCTGGTTCCCGAAGAAGGGCTCAGGCTTCTTCATCGCCGGATCGTCGAACACGCTCGGTGTGGAAGGGAAGAGAGCAATGCTTTCATAGGCGCGAAGCTGGTTTTCCGGGTTTTGCAGCCAGTTCAGCACCTGGAAGGCTTCTTTGGGATGCTTGCTGGATTTAAGAATCGAGAGAAAGGAGCCGCCTTGATTGCCGTCCGCTTCAGGAGCGCGCGCTACCCGCCATTTTCCGGCCGTGTCCGGGGCGGCTTCCATGAGCACCTGCTTCATCCAGACGGCTCCGACGAAGGAGGCGACTTTTCCATTATTCACGGCGGCGTTCCATTCTGGCGTCCAGCCGTCGGCGTTGGCAAGCAGTTGTTTCTGATGAAAGTTGACCGCAGTCTGCCAACCGTGCCGGACGGCCTCTGACTGGTCACCGATAAAAGAGCCGTCAGGCTTGAAGTACAGTGCGGAGCTTTGCGCCAGCACCTGGTTGTAAACGTTGCCAATATTATCGGTTAAAAATACGCCGCTTCCCAGCTTCTGCTGCAACTGCTCACCCGCAGCCATGTAATCCCCCCAGGTGCGGATGGAGGTGCTGACCTCCTCTGGGTCACCGGGCAGGCCGGCCTGCTCAAACAGGTCACTGCGGTAAAATAGTGCGGTCGGACCTGTATCCATGGGAAAAGCGATCATTTTACCTTCAGGCGTTACGCCCTGCTGCCATTTCCATTCCAAATATTGATCCTGCAGGTCGGCAGCACCCAGCTCATACAGATCATAAAAGCGGTCCGCGCTCGTAAACAGCTCCGGCATCCAATCGTTCAAGGCCACGATATCCGGCTCGCCTGTCCGGGCGGCCAGCGTGGTCTTCAGTTTGGCTTTGAAGTCACCGCCGATCTTCTGTGCATTGATTTGGATGTTGGGAAACTGTTTTTCCGCCTTGGCAATCAGGTTATCGTCGATAGAGCGGTTCCAATACCATAATGTAAGCGTTATCTTTTTTTCGTTTGATGAAGAAGCGCCCGGTGAGTAAGATGGACTGCATGCGCTGAGCACGCAGAGAATGAGGAACAACAGAATAAGACATAAGATTAAGATTAATTTCATACAACATACCCCCTTGAAGTCTGAATATGACCATGTTTCCGGTGTGTTTATACCAGGGCGAGGCAGTGAATGCGATGTATGCTGCTTATGTCTGTTATTGTATGAGCTTGGGATCGGATGATGTGCGTTAATTGTGCGATAAAATTCAAATATGGACCGGCATATTCGGAAGAAGGTGCTTTGTAAGCAAGGGGAGACGCTCCAAGAACGAACCATTCCTTCAATCGCAGTTGCCCCCAAATTTCAAATTTATGTTTTAGCGGAAGAAATTTTGGGGCAAAGGCGAACGCTGATGCTTTTCCGGAATTGCTTCGTCCTCTCCGCTGCTCCGTGCTCACCCCTACCTCACAAGCCAAAAGAAAATATCGCCAATCGGAAGAATCCCCTGCGCTTCTTGGTTAACACAAAAAAAGGTCGAGAACCAAGGTATATTTCCCCTGGTTCTCGACCTTTTAGCTCAAAAGAGAAGGAGCGTTACATCAGCTTCTTAATTTCGTCCTTCAGGATTTCGGATTGGGTGCCGAAGATGACCTGCACGGCTCCGCCACCGAGTCTCATGACTCCGGAAGCGCCGAGCTGCTTGAGCGCCTGGTCGTTCACGGCTTTGTCGTCCTTGACGACAAGACGGAGGCGGGTGATGCAGGCGTCGATGCTCTCGATATTATCCGTTCCCCCGATCTCGGCGAGCACCTTGCCCGCCTTGGAGTCAGCAGATGCTGCCGCAACAGTAGAAGCATCACTGCGGGCATCGGCATCGTAGACTTCATCCTCACGGCCCGGTGTTTTCAGGTTGAACTTGACGATCATGAACCGGAACAGGAAGTAATAGACGACTGCAAACGCGAGTCCGACCGGGATCATGAGCAGCGGATTGGTCGACAGCTTCATGTTCACCAGGTAGTCGATCAGGCCTGCCGAGAAGGCGAAGCCCAGCTTCACATTCAGCAGGTACATAACCAGTCCCGCCACCCCGGTCAGGACGGCGTGCACCACATACAGCAGAGGTGCCGCGAACATGAACGAGAATTCAAGCGGTTCGGTGATCCCTGTCAGGAAAGAGGCCAGGGCGGCTCCGATAAAGATCGATGCGACCATTTTACGCTTTTCAGGCCGGGCTGTATGAATCAAGGCAAGAGCCGCGGCTGGAAGAGCGAACATCATAATCGGGAAGAAGCCGGACATGAACATGCCTGCCGTAGGGTCTCCGGCAAAGAAACGAGTCAGGTCGCCGTGCACAACTTCCCCGGCTGCATTCGTATAATCTCCGATCTGGAACCAGGCGATAGAATTGAGGACATGGTGCAGACCAAGTGGGATCAGCAAACGGTTGGCGATCATGAAGACCATGGAGCCAACACCGCCGAAGCCGACAATCCAGGCGCCGAACACGCCAATCGCGTCTTGAATCGGGCTCCAGATCATACCGATCAGGATGGCCAGCACGAGCATAGATCCAGCCGTGGCCATCGGCACAAAGCGCTTGCCAGAGAAGAAGCCGAGCCAGTCGGGCAGCTTGATGCCGTGATACCTTTTATACATGTAGGCTGCCAGTAACCCGGCAAATATACCGCCCAGTACGCCCATATCCAGCTTGACATCGTCCGGAATGTAGCCGAATACGCCCGGAACCGCGCCCAGAATCCGCGTGAGCACCATATAAGCAATCAGGGCGGAAAGCGCGGCGACCGCATCCCCCGCCAACCCGATCGCCACTCCGATGGCGAAGATGAGCGCAAGGTTGCCGAAGATCGCCCCAGCGCCTTGGTTCAGAAACGGAGCTACATATTGGTTGAGAAATCCCCCTACCACAGGTCCGAGCGGAATATCCTTTTCATAGTTCAGCAAGCCGAAGCCTTGAAGTATTCCTGCCGCAGGTAGTGTTGCCACAGGCAGCATCAAGGATCTTCCCAGTTTTTGCAGTGCTTTTAGCATATTGTTCTTCCTCTCTGTTTTTTAATCTATCTTATTTGGGCAAGCTGACTTTCATGATGGTTCCCAAGCCTGCTTCTGCGTTGCCGTAGTTCGGATGCGCCTGCCACTGCTGTTCTGCGGTATTCGCAATGATGACAGGGGTGATGACAGGATAACCAGCGGATGTTATGGCACTCAGATCAAATTCGATCAGGGTCTGCCCGACCGTGACCTGATCCCCCGTCTGGACCTGAGGCGTAAAGCCCTGTCCCTTCAGGCTGACGGTATTGATGCCGATATGCAGCAGCAATTGCAGCCCGGAAGCATGCTCAAGCATCACGGCATGATGCGATTTGATCAGATGCACCACTTTCCCGTCGATGGGAGCAACAAGTCTGCCCTCCTGGGGAATCATTGCGGCACCTGGCCCCATAGCTCCTTGTGCGAAAGCCTCGTCAGGCACTTCCTCCAGACTGACACAGGCTCCGGTGAGCGGGGAGGCGATGGATATAACCTCAGCTTCTTCAGTTGGCTTGTTTTTTTTCCATTTCCAGATCATTTCGTGTTGTCCTTCCTGTTGTGGATTTTGGCATGTGTCTGAAAGAGACGGTATAAATGCATGGCGAGAAAAGCAGTTTCTTCCTCGGGAACCTCTGTGCCCAGATCCTCGGCCATCACGGCGCTCAGCTTTCTGGCCAGCCTGTGTTCGGACGGGTACTCGTTTTGCACATATTGTGCGAAGGTGGGGGCCGTCATCGGCTGCTGATATAGGCGTTCCATGGAAAAACGCAGATGTATCATGAGCCTCGCCTGGCTAAGGCTGCCCTGCTCGAAGCGGATGCCGCCCTCCTCTTCAATGATGGACTGCAGCTTGCTGATCACATTCGATACCTTGACCAGTTGTCCGACAGGGACGTGATTAACGGAGGAATACACATGGTACGTCAGGAATCCGGCTTCATCCTCCGGGACCTCTACGCCAAAGGCTTCTCCGATCATGGCTGCCGCTTCCGAGGCGATCTCGAATTCCTTCGGAAAGCTGAGCTTGGTCTCCATAAGGAAAGGATTCAGAATCTCCATCTCGTTGCGGAGCCTGTATAAGGTGAACTGGATATGACTCGGAAGAGCAAGGTAGACCTTGTCATTCAGCTTGCCGGGAAATTGGTCGGCGATGAGACGGATGATCCGGTCAGAGATGTCGATGACCTTGGGGTCCAAGTCTTTCATCAGCTCCTGCGCCTGGCCCCACTCCTCCCGGTCCTCCAGCCGGAACCTTTTCTCAATCCGCGGATCATCGGCCTGAACGGTGCTTTCCCCTTTGAATGCAAATCCCAGTCCTTTGCCGATCAGCACGTACTCCTTGGTGTTCTGGTGCGACCGGGCCAGAACTATATTGCTGCCGACAACCCGCTCCACCTGCAGCATCATTCCTTTACTCACGGTTCACCGCCTCCTCGCTTCTAAAATAAATGCCTCTGTGCTTATAGGAACAGCAAAAAGAGCCAAGAAGCGAGCGAGTACGGTCTCATGTTCGCTTCTTGGCTCATGCCCTCTGGGGTGGTAACACGCCAATGTGTATGAAATTACCTAAGCCTTCTTTCCTACATAATATAGAAGCTAATCTGACACCGTCAACAGTAATTTTGTCATCTGCCCGTTCGTTGTTAATATAGGCTATACTCATAGTGAAAAGGTACATTTACGGGAGGCGAAATATGGCATTTTACGGACAGCAGATTATACCGGCTGCTAAGCATATGAAGCAGTTTGAGTCGATCTTGGAGAGCAATTACCAATACGGTGTATTTCTGGATACACATGTGGCGCAGCTTCGCAGCCTGTATCAGATGGCCCGTGGCAGGGAGAAGAACATGCTGCTGCATGCCGATCTGGTGCAGGGCTTGAAGAATGACGAATATGCGGCACAGTATTTGTGCCAGGAGATTAAGCCGTTTGGCATCATTTCCACTCGTGCCGGGGTGATTACAACCGCCAAGAAGAAGGGGATTCTGGCCATTCAGCGTCTGTTTTTGCTGGACACGATCGCTCTGGAGAAAAGCTATGCGCTGGTCGAGAAAACACAGCCTGACTTTATAGAGGTGCTGCCTGGTGTTATGCCGCACATGATCGCGGAGGTCAATGAGCGGACAGGCATCCCCATTCTTGCCGGCGGCCTGATTCGCAGTGTTAAGGATGTGGAAATGGCGCTCGCGGCCGGGGCTACAGCGGTAACCACCTCGAACAAGAATTTGTTTGACCATTACGCGCTATGAAAAAAATCATATTGACACCGCTTACATGTTACGATATGATCAATTCAAGTTAATACACCGTGACGGAGACGAGGAGAGCCACACAGACATCCCATGCTGCAGCATGGGGGGCGTTATGTGTGCTCTTCTTTTTTTGTGCGGTTGTAAGGGTTTGCACGCATGTTAAATGAGGGAAATTAAGAACATTAGGAAACTAAGGGGGTATACGAGTATGACGCCATTTTTAGCGGAATTGGTGGGGACCATGATTCTAATTACACTCGGTGCGGGGGTCTGTGCCGGGGTTGCATTGAACAAATCGTTCGCGCAGAGCTCCGGCTGGATTGTCATCGGTATGGGCTGGGGATTGGCGGTGGCGTTTGCGGTTTATGCGGTTGGCGGCATCAGCGGAGCGCATCTGAATCCGGCGGTGACGCTGGCGCTGGCATTCCAGGGAGCATTTCCTTGGGCAGACGTACCCGGTTACATTATCGCTCAAATGATTGGCGCGATGGCCGGTGCAGCAATTGTCTATCTGCATTACCTGCCGCATTGGAAGGCAACCGATGATCCGGGCGCGAAGCTTGGCGTATTTGCCACCGGACCGGCGATTGATCATCCGTTTTCGAATGTGCTCAGCGAGATGATCGGGACGTTTATTTTCGTGCTTGCTCTTCAGGCCCTGGGGGCCAATGCATTTACAGAAGGACTTAATCCGCTGCTCGTCGGCTTCCTGGTTGTCAGCATCGGGTTGTCCCTGGGCGGAACAACGGGTTATGCCATTAATCCTGCCCGGGATTTGGGGCCGCGTCTCGCGCACTTCCTGCTGCCCATCGCGGGCAAAGGCAGCTCCAATTGGAGATATTCGTGGATTCCGGTTGTGGGTCCGCTGCTCGGCGGCTCGTTCGGAGGACTTTTTTACAGTGCTGTATTTAAAGGAGTTCTGTACCCGGCGTTCTGGGCGGTGCTCATTCTCATCGTGATTGTCCTCGGCATCGCTTTGCAGGCTGGGCGCAAGCGGGATGCCAAAACCGCAAACAAACTGGTAGCGTGATTTATTCAATGACCATTGACCATATAGGGGGATGATATTTATGGAAAAATATATTATGTCGCTGGATCAGGGAACGACCAGCTCACGGGCTATTTTATTCAATCGTGAGGGAGAAATTGTCTATACGGCGCAGCAGGAATTTCCGCAATATTTCCCTCAGCCGGGCTGGGTGGAGCAGAACGCTAATGAAATTTGGAGCTCCATTCTCGCCGTAATCGCTTCTTGTCTGTCCGAATCGGGCATCAAAGCCGCTCAAATCGCTGGCATTGGTATCACTAACCAGCGTGAAACGGTCGTAGTGTGGGATAAAGAAACCGGTCTTCCGGTATATAACGTCATTGTATGGCAGTCGCGTCAGACCGCCGAAATCTGTGAAGGGCTGAAGGCGCAGGGGCTGAACGATGTATTCCGCCGCAAAACCGGGCTGCTGATCGACGCTTACTTTTCCGGTACGAAGGTGAAGTGGATTCTGGATCATGTGGAAGGTGCGCGTGAGAAGGCAGAACGCGGCGAGCTGTTGTTCGGCACGATTGATACCTGGCTGATCTGGAAGCTCTCCGGCGGCAAGGCGCACGTAACGGATTATTCCAATGCTGCCAGAACGCTGATGTACAACATCCATGAATTGAAGTGGGATGAAGAGCTGCTGGACATTCTGGGTGTGCCGCAAAGCATGCTTCCGCAGGTGCGTCCTTCTTCCGAGGTGTATGCCCATACGGTTGATTATCATTTCTTCGGCGAGAATGTGCCGATCGCGGGAGCGGCTGGCGACCAGCAGGCGGCCCTGTTCGGGCAGGCTTGTTATGATAAAGGCATGACCAAGAACACGTATGGCACGGGATGCTTCATGCTGATGAATACAGGTGATCAGCCGGTTGAATCCGAGCACGGGCTGATTACGACCATCGCTTGGGGATTGGAAGAGGGCAAGGTGCAGTATGCGCTGGAAGGCAGTATTTTTGTGGCTGGCTCGGCCATCCAATGGCTGCGCGACGGACTGCGTATGTTCAAGGATGCGAAGGAAAGCGAGGCTTATGCATCGCGTGTAGAGTCCACCGATGGGGTGTATATGGTTCCTGCCTTCGTAGGGCTGGGCAGCCCGTATTGGGATAGTGATGTCCGGGGGGCTATGTTCGGATTGACGCGCGGCACGACCAAGGAGCATTTCATACGGGCTACGCTGGAGGCCTTGGCCTACCAGACCCGGGATGTGCTGACGGCGATGGAGAGCGATTCGGGCATCAAGATGACAGCGTTGAAGGTCGATGGCGGCGCGGTACTGAACAACTTCCTGATGCAGTTCCAGAGCGATATTCTCGGCTCCACTGTAGAGCGTCCGGCGGTTCACGAAACGACGGCGCTGGGAGCGGCTTCCCTGGCCGGTCTGGCTGTTGGCTTCTGGAAGGATCTTGATGAGCTGCGCACGCATATGAAGGTGGATCGGTCCTTTGAGCCGGCCATGGATGAGGGTACACGTGAGCGTCTGTATGCAGGCTGGCAGAAGGCGGTTCATGCCGCCATGGCGTTTAAATAATAAAACATAATGCTGCGGATTTGACGTTTATTTTTCAACGGCAGTATGTTACGATGGATACAAGTTAATATCCTTGTCAGGAGATTCGGAGAGACCACGATACACCCGGCCAACCGCTGCGGTGCATTTCGTGGTCTCTTTTTATTTTCGCGCTAAAACAAGCTTAGCTGGGTGTATTTAAACTAAGAACCGGGGGGAAATGATATGACTACAGTTCAATTTGCGGGAAACGAACGGACCAAGCTGCTGCGGCGGATGGCCGGAGAGCATTTCGACGTGCTGGTCATCGGCGGCGGGATCACAGGAGCGGGCATCGCGCTTGATGCGGCTACGCGCGGCATGAAGGTGGCGCTGGCGGAAATGCAGGACTTTGCGGCAGGGACCTCCAGCCGTTCCACGAAGCTCGTTCACGGGGGGCTGCGTTATTTGAAGCAATTTGAAGTTGGGATGGTGGCTGAGGTCGGCAAGGAGCGCGCCATCGTCTATGAGAACGGACCGCATGTTACGACGCCGGAACGTATGCTGCTGCCGATGCATAAAGGGGGAACGTTCGGCAAGTTCACAACCTCCATCGGGCTGCAGGTATACGACCGGCTGGCAGGTGTCAAGCACAGTGAGCGGCGGCGGATGCACGATGCGCAGGAGACGCTCGCCAAGGAGCCGCTGCTGAAGCGTGAAGGCTTGAAGGGCGGCGGCACCTACGTGGAATACCGGACGGATGATGCCCGGATGACGATTGAAGTCATGAAGAAGGCGATCTCCAGCGGCGCGTTGTCGGTCAACTATGCCAAGGTCTCCAAGCTGCTCTATGAGAACGGCCGTGTGATCGGGGCCCATGTGACAGACCGCGTAACCGGCGAAGGCTACGATGTGCGGGCAACGCTGGTCATTAATGCGGCAGGGCCATGGGTAGACTCGCTGCGTGAAATGGACGGGTCCAAGAAAGGCAAGACGCTGCAGTTGACCAAGGGTGTGCATCTGGTCTTTGACCAGCAACGTTTTCCGCTCCGACAGGCCATCTATTTCGACACACCGGACGGCCGGATGGTATTCGCGATTCCGCGTGAAGGTAAAACCTATGTGGGCACGACGGACACGGTATATAAGGCGGATGCGGCCCATCCACGAATGACTACGGCAGACCGCACTTATATTATCAATGCGATCAATTATATGTTCCCGGATGTGAAGATTACTGAAGCTGATGTGGAATCAAGCTGGGCAGGCGTGCGTCCGCTTATTTATGAAGAGGGCAAGGACCCGTCGGAAATTTCCCGCAAGGATGAAATCTGGGAGTCGGCATCCGGACTGGTCACTATTGCAGGGGGCAAGCTGACAGGCTATCGTAAAATGGCTGAAATGGTCGTGGACCGAGCGGTGGAGCTGCTGAAGGAACGGACGGGAGTCTCCTATGGCGGGGCGATTACGAAAGATCTGCCCATTTCCGGCGGTGACGTAGGCGGCTCGAAGGGATTTGAGAGCTTCGTGCGCTCGACTGCCGACAAGGGCGCTTCTTATGGTGTGCCGCGTGCGCTCGCGGAGGCTTGGGCCAAGCGGTACGGCTCTAACATCGAGCGGGTGTTCGCTATTGCAGCCCGGGCGAAGCAGACCCGGGCCGAGGAGCAGCTTCCCGATGAGGTGAGAGTACCGCTGCTGTATGCCATGGAAGAGGAGATGGCGGTCACTCCGGCTGATTTCTTCATCCGCCGTACCGGTGCGCTTTTCTTCAACATTGCCTGGGTGATGCGGTGGAAGACACAGGTGATTGCGCTCATGGCCGAACGCGGCGGCTGGAGTGCGGAGCAGCATAGACAGTATACGGAGGAGCTGGATACGGAGCTGCATTATGCCGTGGTGCCTGAAGACGAGAAGAGCGTAGTGACGGTTGGTTAAATGATAACGAGGCTGCCGCCTGGCAGCCTCGTTATACGTTTAGGCAGAATTGTTGAAGCAACGCCCAATTCTTAACAATTATAGCAGGTCACTTCGAAAAGAATCCCATCAAGAGCTGTGAAATACAGAGTGTAACCACCTCTGATCATTCTAGGCTCATGTTCGGACGCAATGCCGGCTGCCACCAGTTTCTCATAGAAATGATCTACTTCGGTCATCGTTTCTACATAAAATCCCAGATGGAAGTCCTTAGGGTAAAGAGCTTCGTTATGGTCGGACCGTAGTTTGCTAAGAACTAAATTGAACCCATGACCGTCAGTCATCCCGGCAATGAAATCCCCTTTTTGATCTAAGAGTTGAAAATCGAAAATATTTTGAAAAAATACGACTGCTTCTGACACATCATAAACACATAAGTTCAAATGGCTAAGTTTCATTTGATGATCTCCTTTTCTGAGAGGATCTCTCGCGGGATGCTCAACCCCATTTTCTAATGGTGTTAGAATAATCTAATGATGTTAGAATAAAGGGCTGTGGTATACTTGTCAAGTGAAAGAGGTGAACGCATTGGCGAGACGACGAATCACCTGGCTGCCGAACTCGGTAAACGAGGAAGGCACAGGTCATATTCCTCTTGACCGGGTTCGAATCCTGGAAACCGCCCTGTGGTTATTGGACGAGATTGGCTTGAAAGAATTAAGCATGAGGAAAATAGCGGATAAATTAGGAGTGAAAACAGCATCCTTATATTACCATGTCAAAGATAAAGAAGAATTGATGCAGATGCTTTCGGATCGGATAAGCGGAGAAATGGTTTGGCCGGAAATATCTCTGTCTTGGCAGGAGCAAATTTATCAATGGGCGGGGCAGTTCAGAAGGGTCCTTCTCTCTCATCGAGATACGGTTGAGTTGTTCCGCCAAACGATTGCAATGGGTTACGAGCGGCTAACCCAAATCGAAAAGCTGTTTCAACTGCTTGTTTCGGCGGGCTTCTCAGATTCCCACGTTCCGTGGATCGCCTCTATGCTGAAAAATTATGTGTTGGGCTTCGTCGCTGAAGAGGACCAACTACAGGCCATTGCAAAGAACCATTATTCCTCATATGACGAAATGGGCAATCAGTATGATCAATTTTATCGCCAATTACCTGAAGAACGATTTCCGAATATGATTCGCTTGGCTTCCTATACCACTAAAACCAATTGGGAGAATGAATTTTATTTTGGATTGAGTGTATTAATAGACGGATTTTCAGTCAAGCTCACTGAGGGAAATGAGAAGAAATCAATGAGGCCAACCTAGTGGAGCAGCAGTTCCACCAGGAACGGTGCACTTGCCAGTGTGAACACCTCGGCAAGCACCAGGGGGATGCTGGAAATCGTTCTGGTCAGCAGACTCAGCTCGAATGCTTTCGAGGTGCCGGTGTCGTGAGTGGATTTTTTTCACCCAATCCATGCTGCACAAGAGCAGCCGGGAGAGCAGGGATTAGCGGAGAGCGGGGAGAGAGTCAAAAAAAGCCGCTGTCACGAAGACAACGGCTTTCCCGTGTTAATTCAAGGGCGGGCGGAATATCCCTAGCTTAGCCCGGTTGTATACATCCAAAATCCTGTCCAGCTTAAGCGACTTGTCCAACACACGATTGTCTCTGAGGCCATGCTGATTCGCCATCTGGTTCAATTCCTGACGTTCTTTCTCCAATAACTTTTCCAATTCTTTGAGGTTCACAAGGCACCCCCTCATAAGATGACCTTCTTATGCACTCCCAGAGAAGTAAAAATTTTGATTTCTATTCTTATCGACATTTTATCATCAATTTATAATATTTTACCATAACATATATCATTTATTTCTATTTCTTTTTAATAGAGACGCTCTCGATGGGCGCTCATGGCGGTCAACGCTATCTGGTCCAACCGAGGTCTATATATCATCTTTTGCCATGTTAAGCTGTTCTGAGGATTCCAGATCACTTACATTTCAGGTAAAGGCATGGTAAAGTGAAAGGATAAAGACCGGAACGGGTGATCCCATGAAGCCAAGGATAACGGTTCATATTTCAGTAAGGCCGCTGGTCGAGTATGTGTACCGCAGCGGCAGCCTCATACCCGGGTTCCGTTCTGCAGGCAGCATGCAGGAAGGGACAAGGGTACATCAAAGCGTTCAGGCGCAGTATAAAGAGACAGACAGGAAGGAAGTGCTCCTGAAGGCGGAGCTTGTTCATGAGAATCTTCTCTTCGTAGTGGAAGGTCGCTGCGACGGCCTGATTGAGCTGGATGGCGTCTTGACCGTTGATGAGATCAAATCTTTCGCGGGTGCCGCCGGAGAACCGGAAGGAGACGGACTGCCTGTGCACTGGGCGCAGGCCATGCTGTACGCCTATATGATTGCGAAGGAAGAGGGGCTTCCTTCCATGCAGGTTCAACTGACCTACGTCCAGCAGGAGAGCGGGGTGACAAGACGCTTCCGGCGGCAGCTTTCGCATTCTGAGCTGGAGGAATTCGTCCGCCATCTGCTGGAGGCATACGCACCCTATGCACATCTGCTGGCTGAACACAAGGAGCGCCGGGATGATAGCATTCGGACGCTTGAATTTCCCTTTGCGCAGTACAGAGCCGGACAACGCAAGCTGGCGGGTGCCGTCTATAAAACAATCGCCGAAGGCGTGAATCTGTTGGCAAAGGCGCCGACCGGCATCGGCAAGACCATCTCCACGCTGTACCCGGCGGTGAAGGCGGTGACGGGAGAAGGTATTCAGCGTATATTTTACCTGACTGCCCGGACTACAACCCGTGCTGCGGCAGAGGATGCCTTTGCCCTGATGCAGCGTCGCGGCCTGCGATTGCATGTGATCACCCTGACTGCCAAGGACAAGATTTGCTTCAAGGATGAGCATGCATGTGATGCCGGGGAATGCGGCATGTGTGATGGATATTACGACCGGATTAACGGAGCGGTAATTGACATTCTAGAGAATGAAACGATCATGACCCGTACAGTCGTGGAGGCGTATGCCCGGAAGCACAGCGTATGTCCGTTCGAGTTCTCCCTGGACGTTGCGTATGCTTCGGACGCTGTGATTTGTGATTATAATTATGTATTCGACCCGCGCATCTCATTGAAGCGGCAGATGGAGGAGCATAAGCGGAAGAGCGCCCTGCTGGTGGATGAAGCACATAATTTGGTCGAGCGCGGTCGCGAGATGTTCTCGGCTGAAATCAGCAAATACGCATTCCTGGAGCTGAAGAGAGCCTTCAAGACGCTGAACCCGGAGGTTGCCGTTGCGGCGGGCGCAGTGAACACTTATTTCATTAATCTGCGCAAAGCGTTGACGGAATCCGGCTATGAGGTCTCCGAAGAGCAGCCTCATGAGCTTGTCGAGCTGCTTGCTTCCTTTGCGGGTGCAGCCGAGCGGGAGCTGCTTGCTTCCGCTGGAGGGGATGCCGAGGTGCATGTGCTGCTGCTGGATACCTATTTTGCTGCGCAAAACATGGTCAGGGTTTCAGGGCTGTATGATGAACGGTATGTGACCTATTCAGTCCATACACGCGAGGACCTGACTACACGGCTGTTCTGTCTCGACCCGTCCACTCTGATCGCTTCCGCCGTTAAAGGGTACAGGTCTGCCATCTACTTCTCGGCCACGTTAACTCCGCTCTCTTACTACCGGGACATGTTGGGAGCGGGAGAAGACGATTATACACTGCATATCCCGTCTCCTTTTCAACCGGAGCAATGGGATGTCCGTCTCCTCCCGCTGTCGATACGCTATCGCGACCGCGAGCGTTCGCGAAGACCGATCGCTGACATGCTGGAGACGCTCGCGGCTGAGAAGAGGGGCAATCTGCTGATTTTCTTTCCGTCCTATCCTTATTTAAGGGAAGTGGCCGAAGAGTTCATGAGCCGGGATGCGGATACAGAGATTCTGGTGCAGAGCCCAGGGATGCGTGAAGAAGAGCGGGATGCTTTTCTGGCGGCGTTCCAGCCCGACCCGGAGAGGACTCGGATGGGCTTTGCGGTGCTCGGAGGAGTATTTGGTGAGGGTGTTGACCTGCCTGGAGACCGGCTGAATGGTGTTGTGGTCGTTGGGGTGGGCCTGCCGCAGATCGGCGCGGAGCGGGATATTCTCCGTGATTATTTCGAACGTGAGGGCAAGAACGGCTTCAATTACGCCTATGTATATCCCGGCATGAATAAAGTGCTGCAAGCAGGAGGCCGCCTGATCCGGACGGAAGCGGACGAAGGGGTGCTCGTGCTGGTGGATGACCGTTTTGTTCAGGAGCCGTACGTATCGCTTCTACCGGAGGAATGGAGACATTTTCGAATATTAGGCAAGGGAACAGGAAGGGTACAGAATGAATTTTAATTTCCATAACGATTCTATTCGCGGGATTCTCCGCAACCTGGGACAGGCCAAAACGGATATTTCCGATATTGAGACTTTTCTGGCTTTTGCCAAACTGGCGAACGGTATTTTTCGCGAAATGAACAGCGACCTGGCCAAGCAGGGCGCCTCTCAGGGCCGGGTGATCGTATTGAGCCTCCTATCCCGTAATGCCCCACATGACATGACACCTTCGGAGCTGGCGCAGTTGGCCGATGTGACGCGAGGAACGATGACGGGCTTAATCGACGGTCTTGAGCGTGACGGGCTGATTGAACGGGTGGCGCATAAAGGGGACCGGAGAATGGTGACGGTGCGGCTGAAGGAGCACGGACAGGCTTTTCTCGATGATATTATTCCGTACTACACGAACCTGATTGAAAAGCTCCTGTCCGATTTCACGGAGGAGGATCATGAGATGATGCGGCGGCTCCTCTTCAAGATGAAAATTGGCTTCGACCAGCTATGGCAGACTCCAGAATGCAGAGGGCTGGCCAAAGAAGAGAAGCCGGAGGATTAAAATCTGCTGGCTTTCAGTCTTTCATTAGAATGAAGGGGTGTCCCAGAAGGTCCATTGACCGGGGGCACTCTTTCGTGTGTTTGTGAGACGCTCCGAGAACGAAGCATTCCTACAATCGCTGTCGACCCTCTGGGCCGAAGGCGAACGCTTCGCTTTTCCGGAATTGCTTCGTTCTCTCCGCTGCTTTTGTGCATCGCCAACCCTCTTTTGGTTTAACATAATTGAAACGGGCTGTCCTAAGCCATTTTAGGCCCTTATTTCACAAAGGACTATCAAATTGTCCGTGGAGCGGCTGATGATATAGGGCCCTCCTGCCCAGGAGTCAACTTTGTCCGTCTTTCCGCCCCTACAGGAAGAAGAGGGATTACACGGCCTGCCGGAAGCGGCTCGGGCAGTGTTTGCGAAACGGTCCATTCGGCTGCGTTATCCGCTGCGGAGCGCTGCTCCATGAGGCGCCTGGCAACCTCATAACACTCATCAATGTGCCGGTTGCCGATCATGCGCATGGCGGTGAAGCCGAGCGCGGCAGCCAGTCCCTGGCCCAGCAGCGGAACCAACCTGGCCGCCTGTTTGGTGGCGATGCGCAGGCCTATCTTCTGCAGCAGGTGCAGGATGATCTCCCGTGTAATGACACGCCCGATTAGCTTGCTTCCCACCGACGTGATCAATCCGTACACCATGGACTTCGTTTCCGTATCCATACCGGATAGCTCCCTTTCGGATAGGCCGAATTTGGCGTTAATGTCAGGCAGTAGCTGCATCAGAATGCCTACATCTGCGAATATATCCGCGCCGGGAAGCGGAATCAGAGTTGTTCCTCCCGAAGCGATGGCTCGTTTGGTTACCATGGATCTGCATTCCCGCCGTATGTGGTCCAGCTCTTCTATTGTATGTGGTATCATTGTCATTCTCCTTTCATGGCCCTGCGGACCGATTTTATATTACATATAATGTTCATAAACCAATACCACAGAATTCGAAGCGACATTTACCGTATAACTATAGATATTTACAAGAAGATGAACGTATGTATCGAAAAAATGCGGAACAGGTTCGAGTTTACGGGACACGACAGATGCTTCATAATAATTGCAGATTCGTATATATGCGCGAAGAAAGGAAGAGAATTCACATATGACACTTAAAAACGTATATTTCAACCATGACGGAGGCGTAGACGATCTGGTCTCGCTGTTCATGTTGCTGCAAATGGAGGATGTGCGCCTGACTGGGGTATCTGTCATTCCTGCGGACGGTTATCTGGAGCCGGCTACAGACGCCAGCCGTAAAATTATCGACCGCTTCGGGGACGGAACCATCGAGGTGGCCAAATCCAACTCACGTGGTAAAAATCCGTTCCCCGCAGCCTGGCGCATCCATTCGTTCTATGTAGACGCCCTGCCGATCCTGAATGAGTCGGGCCGTATGGAGGCCCCGTTGTCCGAGCTTCCTGCGCATCGTCATCTGATTGAGAAGGTTCGTGAGGCGGAAGGGAAAACGCTGCTGCTCTTTACCGGGCCGTTGACCGACCTGGCACGCGCATTGGATGAGGCGCCTGATATCGAGGATAAAATCGAGAAGCTTGTCTGGATGGGAGGAACCTTCGAGAAGGGCAACGTGGAAGAACCGGAGCATGACGGGACAGCAGAATGGAATGTGTATTGGGACCCGGAAGCTGCGCTGCGCGTATGGCAGAGCGGGATCGAAATCGATCTGGTTGCGCTGGAGAGCACGAACAAAGTGCCGCTGACTCCGGCCGTGCGCAGACGCTGGGCATCGGAACGCCGTTACGAAGGCGTTGATTTCCTTGGCAACTGCTACGCAGGCTGTCCACCGCTCGTCTATAGCGAGAACAATTCCACTTACTATCTGTGGGATGTGCTGACAACGGCTTCCGTCGGCCGCCCGGACCTGGTGAGAAAGAAAACGGTCAACTGCACGGTGATCTCCGCTGGGCCAAGCCAGGGCAGAACGGTCGCTGTATCGGACGGTCGTCCGGTCCAGTTGGTTTACGATACCGAGCCGGAGAGCTTTTTTGACTACATGACAGATTTGGCGAAAAAAGCTGCTCCGCAGCGGTATTAAGCCTGTCCTTATTTCTTTTGACCCTTCTTAAAGGTCAAAAATAGGACTTATTTCACCAACTTTCGACATATTGTTCGCCTTTCATGCACAAAAATTACATATATAGTGCTGTGGGTTGCCATTTCACGAAAGTTTATGTATAATTCAAGGAGTTGGCGCGTTTAATGTACGGTAGTCCTTGATGAGGGTGGGTTCATGAAGCTGCTGGACAGTAATGAGAGTAAGAAACGTTTATACCGGATTTATAATGATATTTCGAAGGATTTGTTTGGATTCGGTACCACGCTTTTGCGAGCTACCGTTGACGACAATCTAATCACCCTCGTTGCGAAGCATCGGCGTTCTCCGCGTTCAGTCGCCTTGGAAGGGGAAGCCCCCGGCTTGAAGCTGGAAGTGGATTTCCGTATGTCCTTGTTGTATAAGAAGAGACTGCGCGAGAAGCTGGAACAAGAAATGGGGCTTGATATTGAGGTCCTTCTCCGTGATTATGACACCGGGACCCAGTGGGCTGTTACCAATATCATGCTCAAGCCATCCTGATACAAGTGCATATTTCGGCTTTTCGCCTCGGATCTATCTGAGGGGAGAACCTGTTTTTACTATTAGAAGGCAGCGCTTATCTTTGTTTACGAAGAAAAGTGTTCTTGATTATTCAAGAATACTTTTCTTTTTTTCTATTTAAAATAAGGTAGCTATTACATTGTGGGGGGAAAAAAGAATGAAAAAATGGTTTGGCGGTCTGATTACAGTTACACTCGCATCTGCATTGCTGGCAGGCTGCGGAAGCAGCGCAAGCACTAACGAAAATGCCGAAGGCGGCAGCTCCGCGCAAGGAGAGAAGCAAAAGCTCGTTGTATCTACCTGGGGTTTTTCCGAGGACTTCTTCAAAGCTAACGTATATGCCCCGTTTGAGAAGGAGCATAATGTGGAGATTGTGGTGGATACCGGCAATAATGCAGAGCGTTTGAATAAAATCCGTCAAGGCAGCTCCGATGTCGATGTGGTATTCCTCTCAGACTATTATGCACAGCAGGGGATACAGGAGGAGCTGTTTGACACGATTGACCGTTCGAAAATCCCGAATGTTGATAAAATCTATGACATTGCAAAAGTGCCGCTTGGCGAGGAATACGGTCCTGCCTACACGATCGGACGCCTTGGAATTGCCTACAATCCAGGCATGGTATCCGGAGAAGTAACATCCTGGGCGGATCTGTGGAGTTCTAAATTTGCAAGCAACCTGACCCTGCCTAATATTACATCCACCGCAGGTCCGATGGCTGTGGACATTGCCTCCAAAGTAGGCGGCAGTACGGAATTTAATGAGGATGCTGCGTTCACCAAGCTTGCGGAGCTGAGCCCGAATATCGTCAAATTCTACGGCCAGACCTCCGAGTTCGTCAATATGTTCAGCCAAGAGGAAATTGCCGGCGGACCTATTATGGAAATGTACTTTAAAGACCTCAAGGAAGCCATCCCGGATGCGAAGTTTGTGGCCCCTTCCGAAGGAGCTTATGCGGTTATGAATACGGTGAACATCGTTAAAGGAAGCGATCAGAAGGAGCTGTCTGAAGAATTCGTAAACTGGATTCTCAGCAAGGAAGTACAAGAAGCATCCGCCAAGGCGAAAGTGGATTCTCCGGTGAATACGGAGGTTGTACTGAGCGGTGCTGATGCAGAAGGCATTACTTACGGTGCTGACGTTGTGGAGAAGCTTGTTAAGCTGGACATGTCCTTTGTCAATGAACATATCAAAACATGGACAGACCGCTGGAATAGGGAAGTTGCACAATAATGAAAAAAGTGATCCTGGATGTAGACACGGGTATTGATGATGCATTAGGCATAGTGCTCGCTGTGAAGAGCGGGCGTCTGAATATTCAGGCTATTACAACGGTATGCGGCAACGTATCGCTGGAGCAAGCAACCTTGAATACATGCAAAATCATGGATCTTTTGGAGTATCCGGATATTCGAGTGTACAAGGGCGCAGACGCGCCCTTGGTCCGGAAGCATTATGACGAAAAACGGATTCATGGTGAGGATGGTATGGGAGGAGCATTGAAAAATGCAGAGGCGCGTACCGCACCTTCCGCCGGATTTGCACCTGACATCATGATTAACCTTGCGAAACAGCATCCGGGCGAGCTTACACTGATCTGTACCGGTCCGTTGACCAATCTGGCACACGCTTTATTGAAGTGTCCTGAGCTTCCCCGCTATGTCAAAGAAGTTATTTTTATGGGTGGGGTGATTCACGGCCCTGGGAATGTGACGCCTGTAGCCGAGTACAATATGTATGCTGATCCTGAAGCCGCCCGCATTGTGTTTCATGCCGGGTTTGGCAGATTGACCCAGGTTGGGCTGGATGTTACGCGCAAGGCTCTTCTTACGGCCGAAGACGTGGCGCAGATGGCTGACCCTCAGTTACGTGCTTTTGTTCAGGAGAGCACCGCTGATTATACGAGAAGGTATGAAGCGCGCTACGGCGTGCGGGCATGCGCGCTGCATGACCCGCTCGCCGTGGGTGTTGCTATAGAGCCTAGCCTTGTGCAGACTTCCTCTCTGTATGTGGACATAGAGACCTCGAGCCGTCTATGTGACGGACAGACGGTCGGCGATGTCCAGAACAGACTGGGCCACCCGTCGAACATGGCGGTGTGCGAAGCGGTGAATAGCAGAGCATTTCTGGATCTGTTCGTCAGGGAGGTCGGCAAAACGACGCTGTCCCCTGCCGGTCAGGGGAAGCATAAACCATTTTTGGGTTAAGAGAATTGACCCGCCGCAAGGAGTTGCACATGAAGAGAACATACCTGTACTGGCTGCTGCTGCCTGGTCTGCTCTTCCTGACGGTATTTATGATCATTCCCATCGTGCTGACGATTGGATCGACCTTTGTTCAGGAGGGCTCCTTCACTCTGGAAGGCTATCTGTACTTTTTTAAAGACCCTTATTTCTTGAAAATACTGTTAACCACACTGCAAGTTAGCGTTGTGACTACGCTGCTGAGTGTGCTGCTCGGCTTTCCGACCGCTTATTATATTTCGCAAAAAGCGCCGCGCAGCAAAGGTATTCTGCTGGCCCTGGCCATCTTCCCGCTGCTGACCAGCCCTGTGGTGCGTTCCTTTAGCTGGATGGTCATTCTTGGACGTAAGGGTTTGGTGAATGAGACACTTACAGGACTCGGCCTCGTGGATAAGCCGCTTGAAATTCTGTATACGCCTGTCGCCATGATTATCGGCCTCGTTCATCTGTTTCTGCCGCTGATGATCATATCGCTGGTTGGGGTGCTTGAGAATATTGACAATGATCTTGTAAAGGCCGCACAGAGCCTGGGCGCATCACGTTTTGGCGCTTTCCGCAGGATTGTATTTCCGCTTGCGGTGCCGGGTCTGATTATCGGCTGTGTGCTGGTGTTCGTGGGAAGTCTGACGGCATATACGACTCCCGCGCTGCTTGGAGGCAAGCAGCGGGTCATTGCGACCTTCCTGTACCAGAATGCGGTGACGCTGAACGACTGGTTCCTTGCATCGGTTATCGCAACAATTATGATTGTCATTACATTTATTGTGGTTGGTCTGTTGAACAAAACGGCGGTCAAACTCAATCCGAAGGGGTAGGTGGATATGCGGGAGAAACATTTCGGGCTGGGCTTGTTCAGTCTGCTGGTCTTCATCTTTTTGCTGGGCCCGCTTCTGATCATTTCCGCCACTTCATTTGAACCTGGAACCGTGCTGAAATTTCCGCCGGAGAGTCTTTCGCTGCGCTGGTACCGGAATATTTTTGAGGTAGATATGTTCATGTCCTCCTTCTGGACTTCCATGATCGTATCTCTGGCAGGCAACATTCTGGCTTTGCTGCTGGGCGTGCCGGCCGCTTATGCGCTGAGCCGCTTTTCATTCCGGGGCAAAGGGTTGCTGAATGCGCTATTTCTGTCTCCGGTGCTGATTCCCGGCATTGTGCTCGGTTTTACGCTGCTGAGGTATCTGATTGTCGTTTATCATCTTCCTGTTATGGCAGGGCTTCTGATCGGACACACGGTGATTATGCTGCCGTTTGTAATCCGTGTTATCGCATCGAGTTTATCGAATTTCGATTTTGCTGTTGAAGAAGCGGCGATGAGTCTGGGGGCAGGCCGGCTGCAAACCTTCTTCCAGGTGGTGCTGCCGAATATCCGTTCAGGCATTATCGCGGCGGTACTGATTGCTTTTCTGGAGTCTTTCAATAATGTAGACATCTCGGTATTCATGACCGGTCCGGGTTTCAGTACGCTTCCGATCCAGATGCTGACGTATGTGGAGAACTATTTTGATCCGACGATCGCCGCTATCTCGGTACTGCTGATGATTTTGACCGGGGTGCTGATGTTCTTGCTGGAGCGGCTCATGGGCTTGTCTTATTTCACTAAAAGGTAATGGGGGCTTCAGGTTATGGCACTTCTGACATTAGACCGCGTATCCGTGGCCTACAATAATACGTATATTTTAAAGGATTTTGATCTGCAGCTCGAAAAGGGACAACTGCTGTCTCTGCTCGGCCCAAGCGGTTGCGGCAAAACAACAACATTGCGCCTGATCGCCGGCTTTCTCGAAGCCAAGGAAGGCAAGTTCCTGTTCGGTGGAAAGGACTACACCCGTGTTCCGGTGAACAAACGCAACTTTGGCTTTGTGTTTCAAAGCTATGCACTGTTTCCGCATTTGTCCGTGTATGACAATGTGGCGTTCGGACTGCGGCTGCGCAAGGTGAAGGAAGATGAAGTCAAGCGGCGTGTCATGAACATGCTGGATATCGTCAGCCTTGGCGACTTCGAGAAGCGTTTCCCCGGAGAACTGTCCGGTGGCCAGCGGCAGCGGGTTGCGATTGCGCGAGCGCTCGTCATTGAGCCGGATCTGCTGCTGTTTGATGAACCGCTCAGCAACCTGGACGCCAATCTGCGGGTGAACATGCGTGTTGAGATTCGCCGTATTCAGCAGGAGCTGGGGATTACTACGGTCTATGTGTCCCATGATCAGGAGGAGTGCTTTTCGATTTCTGACCAGGTGGCCATTATGAACAAGGGGAACATTGAACAGCTTGATGCTCCGTCTGCAATCTTCAAATATCCGTCAACGGAATATGTAGCCCGGTTTATCGGCTTCAATAACTTCCTGTCTTTCGATGAGAGCGCAGTGGAGAACGACGGACAACTTTCGCTTACTTCCGGGGGCAGGCCTTTCCTGTTGTCTCGCAACCCCGGCACGGCACAGCAAGGCGCACGGACAGGCGCAATTCGTCCCGATGATATCATCATCCGGGAGAGCACAGGAGAGAGCGGAGCCAATGACATTGCAGGCATCATTAAGGTGAGTACCTATCTTGGGAGAAGCTACCAATATGTTGTGGAGACGGAGTATGGTCTCTTCACCGCTAATCAGGAAACGGATGTGCCTTACCGGAGTGGTCAGCGGGTCGTTCTGCATTTTCCCAAAGACAAAATGGTGCTTGTTCAGTCATGAGCTATCACAGCGGTCCGGCGTATGCGCCTCCGGTTTCAGCCGAAGGTACGCAGCAGCAAGAACAGCGAACTGAGAAGGAGAAACCTTATGCGTGCAGATAAGCTGATTTTACAAGTGCAAGTATACAATAGCTTTTACAAGCGGTTTGAATTAGGAAATGTAGCACTGCTTAACGGCCAATTCATGTACATCGGCAGCCGCGGGCTGGATACGTTCCATGCCGATGAGATTGTCGAGGGCGGCGGCAGATACATGATTCCCGGTCTGATTGATATTCATCTTCATATTGAGAGCTCGATGGTTACTCCGGCGGCCTTCTCGCATGGGCTGATCCGCAATGGTGTGACAACCATTGTACCGGAGCCCCATGAAATCGCCAATGTGTTCGGCATTGAAGGGATTCAACGGATGATGGATGCAAGCAAGGAATGTACAGCGGATATGTTCTATGCCATTCCAAGCTCTGTGCCGGCAACCCCGATGGAGACGTCCGGCGGTGAAATCGATATTCCGGAAATTGATGCGCTTCTTCAGACCGGAGAGATGATCTGCCTTGGTGAAATTATGAACTATGTGGACGTAATCCGTGATCCGGACAGCAAGACCAACCGGATTCTGAGCCATGTCCGCGAGCATTACCCGGACCTGATCATTGAAGGGCATACCCCAAGGCTGCTCGATTTGGATTTGCATCGTTTGATTTATGCCGGGATCGGGTCCGATCATACCCATCAGAGCATTGAAGGAATGACGGCTCGCATAGCCGCAGGCATGTTCATTGAAATTCAGGAAAAATCGATGACCCCGGAGGTCATGGATTATCTGATCCGTGAAGACGTGGCCCAGCATTTCTGCTTTGTGACGGATGATGTGATGCCCGATTCTTTTGTAGAGCGCGGGCATCTCAATCATATTGTGCGCAAGGCGGTAGAGATGGGCATGAAGCCTGAAAATGCGATCTATGCGGCGACCTTTACACCCGCTGCCCGGATGCGTATGCATGATCGGGGAACCATCTCTCCCGGCAAAATTGCCGACTTTGTGCTGCTGTCCGATTTGGAAACCTTTGAACCGGATCAGGTGTACAAGAACGGCATTAAGGTGTTTGACCGGTATGAAGCACACCAGAGCAAGCTGATATCAGGCAACTTTCCAGAGTATTTTTATCACAGTGTGCAGCTCTCGCTGCTGGAGGAATCCGACTTTCAAATTCATACGAATGCGGAAGAGGGAATGCATGACTGCCGTGTGATGATGGTTAAGGACGGTTCCACTTTTACGGAGGAGCTGATCGTGCCTGCGATGGTGAGCGACGGCTTGGTGCAGTGGGAAGAAGGGGAATATGGTCTGATTGCTACCTTTGAACGGTATGGCAAAAACGGAAATCGCGCTTACGGCTTAATCGGCGGAGATACGATCAAGCGCGGTGCGGTCGCCACAACGTATTCGCACGATAATCATAATCTGCTCGTTGTAGGGCATAATCCGCAGGACATGGTGCTGGCTGCCAACACCGTGATTGCAGGACAAGGCGGCTTCTGCGTTGTTCTCGATGGCAAGGTCCTGGCCCACCTGGCCCTGCCTGTCGGCGGCATCCTCACGGAGGAGCCACTGGATATGGTTGCCGTACAGGTCAAGGAGCTGCGCTCGGCGATGCTTTCGTTAGGTTATCGACATTACAACCCTATTATGTCGATAAGCACACATTCCCTGCCCGTCAGCCCGGCTCTCAAGATTACGGATCACGGCTTGATTGATGTGAATGGGGGCCGGATTGTGCCCCTGCTGGTGGAAAAATAACATGGGACCAGAGAAATGGATACGATAAAACAGGAAAAGCAGCTTTATCCTCATCCGAGGATAAAGCTGCTTTTGTTCTTTTACGTACCGACGTACATTCACAGAAGCCAGACCGCGTTTAGGCGGTCAAGATTTGGTTCTTTCCCTCAGTTTAATAATCAACTCAATGTCTTCATCGGTAAGATGATCAAGAAAATGTTTGCGTATGGACTTGGACATTACGGGACGTGCATCATCCCGTGCTGATTGTCCGGCGGAAGTGATGATGACTTGAACACCGCGGTCTGTGTCCAGCGGTTTCCTCGTCACTAGTCCGCGTTTCTCCATCCGTGTGAGGTGATGTGATAATCGGCTCTTATCCCAATCCATCGAATCGGCCAATTCCTGTTGGCGAAGGCTGCCATTTCCTAAAAGGACTAACCTGTCTAATACTCCGAAATCCCCCTCTGATAGTCCTGTGTGCTCAAATATGTCTTTTACGACACGGCCAAAGATGTTCTTAAAGGAGCTTTTCCACATATACCATATTCGCATTTCTTCTGCATTCAATTCGTTGTTATCCATAGCAACATCATAACACGGTTGACACATCAACTTCAATATGTTACACTGAATACAGGTTGATACATCAACTAAATGCAGGCCGTATTCGGCCACATAATCGATACAAAAAGGAGACAGACTATGGCTTCTCAGGATAAACCCGTCGCCCTGGTCACCGGGGCCAACAAAGGAATCGGTCTTCAAATCGCGAAGGATCTTGCGGCGCACGGCTTCACCGTGCTCGTCGGGTCGCGCAACCTGGAGCTTGGAGAGACGGCCGCGCAGAGCGTCGGAGCGGATGCTCGCGCCCTCCAGCTCGACGTCACGGATCAGGCCTCCATCGCCGCTGCCGCAGAGCGTATCCGCAGTGAGTTTGGACGTCTTGATGTGCTCGTCAACAACGCAGCCATCTCGCATACGCGGCGGCCGCCGGGCATGTCCGTCGAGGAGTATGCTAAGTCGACCCTGCCGAGCAACGTGTCCCTCGATGAATTGCGTGCGGTGTTCGAGACCAACGTGTTCGGCGTCGTTGCCGTTACCCAGGCGATGCTTCCGCTTCTGCGTGAGGCCCCGGCAGCCCGCATCGTCAACGTGTCGAGCGGCGCTGGCTCGCTGACGATGAACGCGGCCCCGGACTTCCCTTGGCGCTCAATCTACGGCCCCGTCTACCCTGCGTCCAAAACGGCGCTCAACGCCATGACACTTGCCATGGCGATCGAACTGGAGTCGACGGGCATCAAGGTGAACGCTGTAAGCCCGGGCTTCGCTGCGACGGCTCTCAACAATTTCGCGGGCACGCTCACCGTTCAACAGGCTGCACGCGAGCCCGTGCGCCTCGCGCTCCTCGGCCCGGACGGACCGACAGGCACGTTCTCGGGTGAGAACGGCCCAATTCCATGGTGATACAGGCTCTCGCGCATGATCCGAAGGAATCGTAGGATAGGAAATGAAGTGCAAGTGTTTGCCGGATGATCTTAGAAGCTTGCTTGACCGCTTCTTCACAGAAACGGTTGGGCCAATCTCTCTAAAAAATATGTTTCTATATAAAAATTATGTTTCTATGGAAAGGAAAGATATATAATGGAAATCAAAGTTAATGCACCTGCTCAAGTCATCTCAGTGAAGCCGATCATGCTGCCCGCCCCGGGCCGTGGTGAAGATTTGCAAGTACGAGTATCTGCGCCCGTGACTGGGAATGAATTGCCTATAATCGTTTTCTCACACGGCTTTGGCTCGTCGCTGGATGGCTACGCCCCGTTGGTCGATTTCTGGGCTGCCCACGGCTTCGTGGTCATTCAATCCACCCATCTCGACTCAAGAAGACTGGGCCTTGCTCCGGAAGATCCGCGTACACCATTGATCTGGCGTTTTCGGGTCGAGGACATGAAGCACATTCTTGATCAGCTCGATCTGATTGAGGCTTCTGTTCCTGGCCTCAGCGGACGCCTTGATCGCAGCCGCATTGCCGCAGTCGGACACTCCTTCGGGGGCCAGACGGTGGGTATGCTGCTGGGAGCGCGGGTTCTCGATGCCCACGGCAAACCAGGAGAGGACCTGTCCGACTCGCGGATCAAGGCGGGCGTGCTGCTTGCCACGACTGGCAAGGGCGGGGATGACCTGACCCCGTTCGCGGCCGAGCACTTCCCGTTTATGAATCCGAGCTTCGCGGAGCTGACTACGCCGACCCTTGTGGTCGCGGGGGACCATGACCAGTCCCACCTGTCCACGCGGGGGCCGGACTGGTTCACCGACCCGTACTTCCTGAGCCCAGGCAGCACGGACCTGCTTACTTTGTTCGGGGCCGAGCACATCCTTGGTGGAATCTCCGGCTATGATGTCAAGGAAACGACGGACGAGAGCCCCGAACGAGTGGCCCTGATCCAGCGTGTCACGTGGGCTTATCTTCGCAACGCGCTTGGACTTGATGATTCGAGTTGGGCGGCAGTTCGCACGGCTCTGGAAGAGAGCGCCAACCCGCTGGGCCGCATCGAGTCCAAGTAAGGGTCTGACGGACATATCGTTTTAAACAACTGCTCTTCTGGCGGACACTCACATGGTGTCCGCTTTTTTTAGTTCGCCCAGCAAGTGCGTCATCTCTAGGGTGAAAGTCCCGAACGGGGGCTGGCGAGCGCCTACTGTTAGCCAAGAGCAAGGTGGATCCATATTCCTCTTGGCAGCGAGAGGTCAATGGGAACGATGAGTTCCTCTAAAGGTATGACATTTCCTGTAGGGTTTCATAGATAAGGTTGACAAATTCTCAATTGGAATCTTTTAAGAGGATATTTTTAATCATTCACGAATATTATGTAACAGCTATTATGTAAAAAAATACTTAATTTCTATTTTTTAAATATCAGTATTATAAAATATGTTGGTCGGCCGACTTGCATAATATACCATGTGAGGTGTTAGATAATGACAAAACAATTCAAAAACATAGCAGCTTTGCTCTATAGATTATCGTGTTAATATCGAGAAGCGTTGGTGGAAATCTGTTTGGAGCTTTAAGTGAATTAATTAATAGTTCTCTAATTAAATATCTTGAAGGTGCTAAAGGAGCAGCAATTTAGTATGGCTATACTACATGATAAAGATAATAAAGGGACCTTTGTAAAATTTACCTTTTTAAGATGTATTCCTGGTGAATATGAGGGATGCCGGCTTAATTTCCAGTATCATAAAGCAAATAAAATAATTTATGACTTGGATTTTGGATGGACAAATATAACAATAAAAAATTACATTGAACTAACTTCTGTTTTTCCTCTTGAGATACAAAATGGTATACAATTAAACCAACTATATACCTCATTTGAAAATCACCTGTATGGGTTGGAATGGAAAGAGCTAGGGATTAAAAACGCTTATCAATTGAGGTTTTTCGGTTCCCAGCAAAATTTTTTGATTAATGCAAATTATGATAATATAAGACAATTTGGTAATGATTTAAGGCTGGAATGGGAACGAGGGCTTAACCTCCATTAAGTTAGAGAACACCCTGTAAGAGAAAAGATACCTACAAGCTGGCGCCGAAATTCACTCGGCGTCAGCTATTTTAATTCCGGAAGGAATAGTAAAAGTGAAGGAGTATTCATTCAATCTTCATGCAAAGCTTCCCCATCATGCCTGTTCAATTGAAAGCCAGCATGCTATAATCAAAACAAGATTTAGATTAAGTCTAAATTCTAATATGCTGAATTTGTATAAATACAGCATAAGATTCAAGCAAACTTAAGAACATAATCGGACACACAACTATTTTAGATCCGGGAAGGGGTAAACGAATATGTCCACATTGAAAAACACCAACACGAACTCAGTCGAAGAGGCTGCAGTCCATCTGTATGAGGCGTTAAACCGCCAGGTGGCTACATGGTCCGTTCTTTATACGAAGCTGCACCATTTTCACTGGTATGTAAAAGGGCCTCATTTCTTTAGATTGCATGCAAAGTTTGAAGAGCTATATGATGAAGCGGCCGGGCATCTGGATACGATAGCGGAGCGCCTGCTTGCGATCGGCGGCCGTCCGGCAGCAACGATGGCGGAGTATCTGCAGCTGTCCATTGTGCGTGAGGCGGAAGGACAGCCAAGTGCCGAGGAGATGGTTGCGACGGTAGTCAGCGACCTGAAGCTGGTAGCTTCGGATCTGGCCACAGGTATGGAATCGGCGGAATCGGCAGGAGACCCTTCAACTGCTGATATACTGAACGGCATGCGGGAATCGGTGGACAAGCACATCTGGATGCTGAACGCTTTTTTGGGCAAATAAAGCTACGGTGTCTAACAGGGATGGAAGGCATTGTCACGGATGTGTAGATCACGTGAACAAAAGCCTCATTCCATTGGTTCTCCCTGTTCCGGGGCGTATAATGGAGGATACTAAGCAGGAGGGGCCGGACGGCCCCGCGGGCACGGAACAGGGGGAGCAGCATATTGCAAACGGAAAGTACAGTGCTTCTGCAGGAAGCGGAGCATTTTATATATAAATGTTATCAGGAGCTGGGTCTGAGCCGCGAGGAAGCGGGGGCCCGGTTTCTTGAGGTAAAAAGGGAAATTGAACTCACAGGAACCTACGAGCATACCTTTGCCGAGCTAGAGCACGGAGCCCGCATGGCCTGGCGGAACAGCAACCGCTGTATCGGGCGGCTGTTCTGGGATAAGCTGCGCATCAGGGATGAGCGTCACGTCACCGGAGCTGCCCATATTGCGGAATCATTATTCCGTCATGTTGAGACGGCCACGAACGGCGGGAAGATCATTCCTACCTTGACGGTGTACAGGCCCTCACAGCCGGACCAACCAGACATCCGAATCTGGAACCATCAGTTGATCCGTTATGCCGGGTATGAGACGGAGCATGGTATTGTTGGTGATCCGGGCTCTCTTCAGCTCACAAAGCTGTGCCAGCGTCTGGGTTGGCAGTCCCCGGGTACCGATTTTGATGTTCTCCCGCTGCTTATTGAGGCGGACGGGCAGGCGCCTGCCCTATTTCCGATTCCGGAGCAAATGGTGAAGCAGATCAACATCGATCACCCGGACATCGAGGGATTCGCTGCGCTGGGCCTGCGCTGGTACGCGGTGCCCATTATTGCTGACATGATGCTGAGCATCGGCGGCATCTGTTATACGGCCGCACCGTTCAACGGCTGGTATATGGGAACCGAGATTGGCGCGCGCAATTTTGCGGATACGTTCCGCTATAACAAGCTGCCTGCAGTAGCAGAGTTGATGGGGCTTGACCGTTCAAGCGAAACGACGCTCTGGAAAGATCGTGCGCTGATTGAGCTGAATGCGGCTGTGCTGCATTCGTTCCGGCGAGACGGGGTGAGTATCGTCGATCATCATACGGCGGCTGCTCAATTCAAGCTGTTCGAGGAACGGGAACGGAAAGCTGGCCGGGAGCTGACAGGGGATTGGACCTGGCTGATTCCGCCCCTTTCACCTGCCGCCACCCATATTTTCCATAGCTCTTATGAAAACAGAGTGCTGAAGCCTAACTTTTTTGCCCAGGAGAAGAAGTACGAGCCCCTTCGGGGCACTGGCGGTTGTCCGTTCCATTAGGTTATGATCTCATATGAATAGAACAGATGATGTAGATTGATTTATGGGGGCACAAGCAGAATTGAAGACAAAGCAATTGGAGCAATGCATTGAAGAGCTGCTGCTGCGGGCGGATATCGGCGTGAGCGTCCGGTTGGAAAAGAAATTTCCCGGCGGGCGTATGGTAGGGGGCAAATACAATATGAATACCCACACCATCACCATGTATACTGATGTTATTCAGGCACAGTGCCAGCAAATGTTTGGAAGCCTGGAGCGGGCTGAAGATTATTTTGCTGTCGTGCTCGCTCATGAAATCGGCCATGCGGCTGATCCGGAGTTGCGGGTGTTGTCGGAGGTCATGGACGAGGCAGATGATCCGTATTTGAGGCGGCTGACCGCGCTGCGGATTGAAGAAAATGCGTGGAACTATACATTGAACCTGCTGCCTGAGGCAGAATCCAAGTTTATATCCATCATCATTGACGAGTCGCTGCTGGCCTACCGCGAGAAGGTGCAGGACCGGACGGTTACAGCATAAGTGTACATCGACGTATTTTCGCAGAAGACAGACCGCGTTTAGCGGAAATTTAACTGGCGATTAAAGAATGCTTCAGCTCTGCTGAAAGCTTATACATGCTTGAAACTAAAAAAAGGAGCGTTCCCCGTCCATTTGGCCGGAGATCGCTCCCTTTTGGTTTGCAAAAAAACTGATTATTGCGGATTGGTTGTCCAGATCCCTGCGGTTTTGATGAACACGCGTGCTGGCAGCTTCAGGGTCGCCAATACCAGCTCGGCCACGTCTTCCGGCTGCATCATGCGGTCCTCCTCACCGATCTTCAGACCGGCATTGGAGGAAAGCTCTGTGTTCACCGTGCTAGGTGTCAAAGCCGTAACCCGGATGTTGGATTTGCGGACCTCCTGCATCAGCGCTTCGGTAAAGCCCATTACCGCGAATTTGGAAGCATTATAGGCTGAACCGGTCGCGAAGCCGCGTTCGCCGGCTGACGAGGAAATGTTGATAATGGTTCCACTGCTTTGCGCCATCATGCTCGGCAGGGCGGCACGGGTGACATAGTAGGTGCCCATCAGGTTGACGCGTATAATGCGTTCCCACTCTTCCGGGTCCATATCCAGGACGGTACCGAAGGTGGCGGTTCCCGCGTTATTGATCAGAATGTCAATCGCGCCAAGCTCCGTTTCGAGCGATGCTACAGCCGCTTCAGCCTGTGTGCGGTCGGACACGTCCGCCACCGCGCTGGCTACTTTTACATCGTATGTGCTTCCCAGCGCAGCCTGGAGCTGCTCCAGATCGGCGGCTGTCCGGGCGATGAGTCCGAGGCTGACGCCTTCTTTGGCCAGAATTTCTGCGATGGCTTTGCCAATGCCTTTACCCGCACCGGTGATGATGGCAGTTTTATTTTTCAGTTCCATAAGAATGAGCCTCCTGATTACAAGGGGTTGTATAATAAAAAGTTTAGTCCTCTGCGGATACCTGCACCATTAATTCGTAGGTGTCGAGGGAAGCGCCAAGAATGGCTTCGTTTTTGCCCCGCCCGTGATGAGCCGCCCGGAATGCGTCGCTTGACGTCCAATTGCGGAAGGACTGCTCATCGTCCCACATCGTGCAGACCTTCAGTTCTTCCTGCTCCTTGTTTACACCGTGCCATACTTCGAGACGCACAAAACCAGGCATTTCCTGTACGCCCTGCCCCTCGGCAAAACGTTCGGCCAGCTCTTGACCGGCCCCTTCCTTGACTTTGATCGTATTGGTAACAACGAACATGGTTATTCTCCTCCCGATTAAGATCCGCTTGGAGCGGTAATGCACATGACAAGTTTATTATACCGATTTCTTCCTGGGGAAAACAAACGGAGGCAGGAGGAGGGAAGAGCCTACTCGCTGATTCTGATATCTCCCGATGTTGTATTCACTTTAATGACGTTGGTGGCGCCTGGAGAAGAAACAGGGGCTTCAACTTCACCGGAGCTGGCACGGACATCATAAATCGCCTTGAAAGCGGGAGCGGTGCGGATATCGACATCTCCGGACTTGAGTTCAATGTCCAGATTACCTGCTTCCCGCTGTTCGACACTAACACTTCCTGAAGTCGACCGGATAGCCCCATCACCGCTGAGTCCCTTCAATTCAATGTCACCGGAAGTTAACTCAAGATTGACAGCCGCTTTCGCATCTTGAATGGACACGTCACCGGATGTCATGTTGACGGCCAATTGCCCTCCTCTAAAATCACGGATGTTGAGGTCACCGGAAGTAAGCTCTATGTGGGTCTCTTGTACTCTGGCATTCGTCACTTCAATACTGCCCGAGGTGTCCTTAATATCTAATCGGCTGAGTTCGGTTCCACGAGGCACCGCAACGGTAATTTGGCTTCTGGAGCCCGGGCCGAACGCGAAGAGTTCAATCGGCTGCCGCTCTGGCTCCATATCAAGCCCCAGCTTTGCACCTTCAAGCCGGGTCTGCTGCAGCCGCTGAATGATATTTTCCTCAAGCCTTCCTTCCAAGGCTACATAGCCCTCATCGCTGCCACTCTCCGTAAATTGGATGTTGGCGTCATGAGGGAAAGCCAGCTTCAGTTCCTGCAGTTCCCCGTCGGAGAAAGTCCACCGCTGTTCGTGTTCAATTAAATCCCGGTCCCCAAGCTTTAAGGATGGGATAAGACCGGATATAGAGGAATTCCAGCCCCAACCCCAGAGCGTCAGTCCTGCTATACCAATGATGATACAAGCCGCACCAAGTAATGAAATTTTCTTGTTCATGGTTACTTCCCCTTTATCGTATTGATATTCCAATGCCAGTAGGCAACTGTTGCTCTCAACATATGCTTCAACAAGTACCGGACGGCGATGAACAAGAGCATACCGATGCCAGTCAAGATCAGAGAGAGGAAAAACTCGGAAATATTGAAGGTGCGGTATACGATCACTTCTGCGGCGACTGCGGCAGGGGCCAGAGTAAAAGCGGTCATGACTGCGCCAAGAGCAACCCACAACGTCCAGCACACCGCAAACAAAGGCAATCCCAGAATCAGATTCAGGAAAATCAGACCGCAGGCCGTAAAAAAAGTCCGCACCCGATCCCCTGCAGGTCTAGCCTGCCGGAAGGCTTCTGGCTGAGCACCGGCATAACCGAGAGCTTCCTTGGCGATATCCTCCGGGCGTCCCAGGGCGCGCGAAATTTCCTCCTCGCTTTTGCCTTGCTGCAGGCCAAACTCATAGTGCTGGTTCATATCCTCCAGGAGCTCATGCTTCGCTTCCGCAGGAAGAGGTGCCAGGCGCTGTTCAAGCTCATTCAAAAATTGTTGTCTATTCATCAAAATCCCTTTCCTCCAGTAAATTTCCGACATTGCGCACAAAGTCGTTCCAATCCTGCTTCAGCTCGTGCATGTATTTCCGCCCTGTATCGGTCAGGCGATAATACTTGCGTGGAGGACCTTCCGTCGATTCCTGCAGATAGGTGGTGCAGAAGCCCTCGCTGACGAGCCGCCGGAGAAGGGGATACAGCGCACCTTCCGCAACCTCGACATGCCGGGAGACTGCCTGCACAAGCTCATATCCGTAGCGGTCCCTGCGGCCGATCAAAACAAGAACACATAGCTCCAGCACTCCTTTTTTAAACTGGATATTTACACTCACAGGCCGTACTCCTTCATTGGGTAAATTAAATTGACGTCTATATTGGCCAATACTCAGTACTGATTAATGAATAATAGTAGCTGTGTATAATTTATCATTAGCTATTGAATAATGCAAGGTACTGTTTTGTAAAAAACAAGAGAGGGTATGAAAACGCGAAAAAAGCCCTTTAAGCCGGAAACGGCGTTCAGGGCCATTATCGGCTAGGGGAGGGTCAGACTCCACAAACCTTCAACGGTCGCGGGACTTTTTAATTGTAATTTTGTTCGTAGGCACATATTCCGGCGATGCGGCCTGGCTGCCGTGGTTCAGCACGGACACTGCTTTTCTGGCTGTGTCCGTAACGGTGTGCAGAATTTGGCCTACATCATGTGCGGAGTTCACGATGGAATCCATAGCCCGCATTTTGTCCTTGACCTCAAGGGCTATTTCGTTGGCATGCTGGAGCACGTCGCCCGCCTCGCTGCTCAACTCCCGGAGGGTGGCTCGTGCCTCGGCCAGCGTTTTGTTCGCTTCGTCCAGGGAGACCATCATTTTGCGCAGCAGCATGATGATGCTGATGACCAGCCCGACAAAAGCAACGGCGATCAGGAAAACACTGAATTCAACCGGCATACACCATCCTCCTTTTGCTACCATGGTATGTACAAGTTCATGGGCTTTATGCCTAATATTTGTATTTACCAGGCTGAAGAAGACGGTGTGCGGCGCTATATTATAGAGGTACAGGCTGCCAATCGATTACCCGGTCGGCCGCCAGGCTGCTGTGAACATCCACACACCGCTGATTGCGGCTTCCCCGGAAGGGGAGGGAGACATCCTTTTCTTCTTCAATAAAAGGTCCGTCCACGATGACCTCGCATAGTCTGGCAAGCTCAAGCATGCTCGGCTCCTGGATCAGCACCTCAAATGTAAAGCCCGTATATGCCCAGATCGTGTGGCCTGGGCAGGTAGCTCTGTAATCACGCACGAACGGGATGCAGTCCGCCGCCGAGAAAAAGGGGTCGCCACCGCACAGCGTAAGCCCGTCCAGCAATGGGTTGGCAGCCGCTTCCCGGATGACGGACTGCTGCAGCTCCCGGGTAAAGGGTTCCCCTGCACGAAAGCTCCATGAGGCAGGGTTAAAGCAGCCGGGACAGGCGTGACGGCAGCCGCTGATGAATACGACTGAACGCAGGCCGCTTCCTTCATTCAGCGATTCGGGAATATAGCCGCACCAATTCATCGGTGCTTCACCCGGTCTCGAACCTCTGCCTGCTTGGCAACGTTAAAGCGGACGGTATAATCTCCGGTCAGATATCCGGTTACGCGCCGTAGCCGCTGAAAGTGGGTGATTCCCTCCTCCGCGCCGCATTGCGGGCATTCACTGCCAATGATGCCTTCGTAGCCGCAATCCGGGCAGCGGTCAATCGGATGATTGATGGAGAAGTAGCCGATATTCTGGGAGAGAGCATATTGCACGATGGAGCGGAATGCTTCCGGGTTGCTGCGGGCATTGCCGTCCAGCTCAACATAGGAGATGGCGCCAGCATTGCAGTAAGTATGGAATGGGGCTTCAAGATCAATTTTGCGGGCCGCTGTCAGCTTGTAATAAACAGGAATATGAAAGGAGTTGGTATAGTACTCCCGGTCCGTAACCTCTGCAATCCTGCCAAAATCCGCTACATCCATTTTCGTGAATTTGCCGGCAAGCCCTTCGGCGGGCGTCGCAAACAGGGTAATATTCAGGTCATACGCTTCGCTCATCCGGTCACAGAAGCTCCGTATCGCGGCAATGACACGTTGCGCCTCCCTATGCACTGTATCGTTCTCTCCATGGTGCATGCCATACATGGCCTTCATACATTCGGCCAGCCCAATAAATCCGATGGCCAGTGTACCATGCTTCAGCAGGCTGCCGACCTCTTCCTCGGGAGACAACTGTCCGCCACCTTCCCATACATCCTCCCTCATCATGAAATCGGAGGCCTTCGCAGGCTGCTTGGCCTGAATGCGGTACCGATGAATCAGCCCCTCCACGGCAATGCTCATGCTTTGCTCCAGCTTGACGTAGAATCCCTTGATATCCGGATGGCTGCGGTTTCCTCTGCATATGCCGTGCTCTATGCCGATACGCGGGAGATTGATTGTATTAAAGGAAAGATTGCCTTTCCCGCTCTGGCGGTTTCGGCCGAACCGGTCGCCGATGGTACGGGTGCGACAGCCCATGGTCGCTATAATCGTGTCGGGGTCATTTTCCCGGTAATACGGCAGATTAAAAGAAGCATCCACGTTGACGAAGTTCGGGTAAAGCCGTTTGCTGGAGCATTCGATGGCCAGCAGGAACAGGTCATAGTTAGGATCGGCGGGAGCCTGATTGATCCCCTGCTTACACTGGAAAATATGCTGTGGAAACACCGGCGTCTCTCCGGCGCCAAGCCCGCTGATGGTCGCTTCCAGCAGCGCGTGTGATACAAGCCTTCCTTCCGGGGAAGTACACATGCCGTAATTCAGCGAGGTAAAAGGGATCTGTCCTCCAGCCCGGCTGCTCATCGTATTCAGGTTATGGATAAGGGACTCCGCCGCCTGGCGCGTTTCCGTGCATGTCTCTTCCATGGCGAACGCATAGGAGCGGGGGCAGGCTAACCGGGCATGTCCACTTTCTATATGTATTTGTTCGTCCGCAAGGGAGAACGCCTCATCAAAAAGCCGCTGCCCCTTGCTGAAATGCCGTCGGAAAGAGCGGGCTACATAAGGCGCAAGATCCCAGTCGATCTTGTTGGCGGATACACCGCCGAATTGGCTGTTCTGCTGCGCCTGAAAAATAATGGCCACCAGCGCCATAGCCGACATGATGGTCTGTGGCGTTCGCACCGAGCCGTTGCCGGTATTGAAGCCTCGTGCCAGCAGTCTGTCAAAAGGAATAAAGATACAGTTGGTTGTGCCAAGCGCATACTGGTCCAGATCATGGACATAGACATATCCCTGATCTATCGCTTGTTGGAGCTCCCGCGGGAGAATGTGTTCCCGGGCATACCACTTGGCGTATTCCGATCCCAGCCGGCTCATTTTGCCGCTGAACGATTCCCCGTTCAGATTGGCATTCTCACGCAGGATGTCGGGGTCACGTGCTCCGATCACCCGTTCACCAATGGCATGGACATTTTGTTCTGACAGCATATTCATGTAGGTTCCTCCGGATTTCACAATATGTAGAACACAGTCCCTTTATTTTAGCTAGATATTGTATTGGGTTATGTGATGTTGGTCACACCGCGCAAGGGACCGCCTTGAACTTGACGCTCTCTTCACGTACAATGCAGTACAACGGATTTTTACATTATTAGGGGTGTCATTATTGTGACTATGGAAAAAAAAGCACGGACGGCGACGCCCAAGTGGCTTGGCGTAGCCGTTCAGGCGCTCGTGTATTTGAATAGAGACGACGGAGAGTTGTGTTCAAGCGGGGAAATCGCAGGGGCGATCGGAAGCGAAGTAACGCTTGTAAGACGTGTTCTGACCCGGCTTGTGCAGGCGGAGATGGTTACGGCCAGAGAAGGAAGAGATGGCGGGTATATGCTTGCCAGATCCGCCGATGAAATTACACTAGCGGATATTTACCGGGCGGTGGAGATTTGCGATCCCATCTGTCCAGGCATTCTGCATAGACCAGAGGACAATGAATTTTGCACGGATGTAACAGATGCTGTCTCGGAAATTATCGAGGCGACTGAAAAAAAGATGCTGGAGTTATGGGATTCCTACACGCTGGCTTCCCTCGTCCGGCGTTGTGAGAGCGAATCACAGCACATTTAATTGGACATAATTATAATGATCTAATATACTATGGTTGTTATAACCACAGTATATTTTTTTGGCGTTTATTACATAGGTAAGTATAGGAGGAGTTTAAACAATGAAGCATGATTCGTTATTCCAGTCCTTTACCCTGCCTGCTTCGGGCATTCAGTTGAAAAACCGGGTCGTTATGGCTCCCATGACGAACAGCGCTTCCCATGAGAACGGAGACGTGAGCGACGATGAACTGGCTTACTATCGCGAGCGCTCTGGGGGAGTCGGTGCGGTCATTACAGCCGTAGCCAATGTAACCGAGGACGGCATCGGGTTCGACGGCGAGGTAGGCGTCTACGATGATCGTCATATCGAAGGCTTGACGCGGCTTGCCGATACGATTCACGCGGAAGGAGCCAAGGCGATTCTGCAGGTGTTCCATGCCGGACGGCTTGCACCTCTTCATCTGCTGAAAGGCGGCTCTCCAATCAGTGCCAGCGCCATCGCACACACGGATATGGAAGGCAAGGACCTGCCTGTTCCCCGCGAGATGACAACAGAGGATATCCAGCGTGTCATTCAGGCTTTCGGAGAGGCTACGAGACGTGCCATCAAGGCGGGCTTCGATGGTATAGAGATCCACGGAGCCAACCGTTATCTCATTCAGCAGTTCTTCTCTCCGTATACGAATCGGCGTGAGGATCAATGGGGCGGCAGTCTGGAAAAGCGAATCGCATTTCCGCTGGCTGTAGTGGCCGAGGTGAAAAGAGCGGTGAAAGAGCATGCGCAGCGCCCCTTCATCATCGGTTATCGTATTTCGCCTGAAGAGCATTACGAGCCAGGGATTACAATCGAAGACTCGCTGTATCTGGTCGACCGCATTGCGGATGAGTCCATTGATTATATTCATCTGTCCACGATGAATTTCTTCGAGGGCTCGATTCGGGATCAGAATGACACCCGTCTCCCGACTGTCCGGGTTCATGAGAAGGTAGGGGACCGGGTGGCTGTGATCGGGGTAGGCTCTATTCATACGCCGGAGGAAGCAGCAAGAGCACTTGACACCGGAGTTCCGCTGATTGCACTCGGCCGTCAGCTCCTAGTCGAGCCGCATTGGGTGGAGAAAGTCCAAGGCGGCCGCGAAGGGGAGATCCGGCAGGCAATATCCAGGCAGGCAGGACGCGAGACATTGGTCATGCCTGCCCCTCTGTGGAATATGGTTACGAACGCCCCCGGCTGGGTGCCGGTTGAAGATTGAGCTCTATGAACCATTCAATATAGAGGAACGTTAAAGCCGTGATCTGCTGCTCTGCAGGGGTCACGGCTTTTTTCTTGTATGCCGCGGCCGGGGCAGTACGGGAGGAAGCAGCACGATCGCGGCCGCCATAAAGCATAATTGACTATAGTTTGATGAAGAATTAGGATGTTTATCCACGGATTGACGAGCTATAAAATAAGATTTATACTAGATCTAACAATAAACGATAATCATTCTAATCTGTTATCGATTTTAATCAAATAACTTTATGATATAAAAGGGAGATGCACGGGATGAGATCTCTGAATTTAACCTCACAGCGGCAGGCTGTGTATGATGTTGTACGTGAATCTCATGACCATCCGACAGCAGCGGATGTCATGAACCGGCTGATGGAGCGGGGCTGTAATTTGGCCTATGGCACGGTATATAACTCGTTGCGGTATCTGACGGATAAAGAGCTGATTCGTGAGCTGAAGCTCGGTGAAGCGGCCAGCCGTTATGACGGGCGTATGGATGATCATCAGCATGTCATCTGTCAGGTGTGCGGACGGGTGGATGAAGTGATGAGCGTGGTTCCGTCGGAGTGGGTGAAGGAAGTTTCTGCTGAAACGGGGTATGATATTGCTCATGCTCATGTCGTATTCGGAGGGGTGTGTCCGGAATGCCAAAGCAAACGAATCAGGTAAACCAAGCGGTGACAAGAGTTCGGCTGCCAGGGACTGTGCGGGCGCGCTTTGCCCCGACAGCACCCGCGCCGGCTAATCAGCCTTTACAATGTACAACTACACGGCGGATCGCGCTGATCAGCGCTGTTCCGGGTGTTGTGCAGGTATGGGTTCGGATGCTGACGGATGCTTGTTATGATGTGATGGCGTTTCACCGCTGGAGTCCTGAGCTGCAGGCGCAATTGTCTCCAGATCTGATTCTTTTTGACGCAACCGTCTTTGAAGATGCGTTCGAGTTGAAGCTGTGGCATGAATCCCTGGAGGAGGGGGCAAGACCACGCATATACCTTGTGAATGATGCTCTGATGGAGGCTGCCCAGCAGCAACTGCCTCATGAAGAGCTTGTGAGCTGGCCGGCGGCTTCCACCCGACCGGTGCAGCGGATTGAACGTATACTGAGCGGGCGGCTGGGACAGAAGGAACAGGCTGTCTCCGGATCGCGCATCGTGTTCAAGGATATATGGATTGATCGCGGTAAAATGACAGTGTATCAGGGAGAGCGGCTGATTGGCCTGACCAAGACGGAATATGATCTGCTGCTCAAGCTGATTGAAGCTCAGGGCCGTGTCATTTCCCGCGAACAGATGATGCATGATATTTGGGATACGGACTTTATCGGCGGCAGCAATGTGGTGGACGTGCATGTCAAGAGTCTCAGAAAGAAGCTGGGTGACAATGCGGCGGCACCTCATTATATTACCACGGTAAGAGGCGTAGGCTACAGATTGGCCGATTAACAGAATGGAAGCGGGGTCTCGTGAAGAGCCCCGCTTTTTTTATAATCCGCTATGTTTTGGCAGTTGACTTCCATATCGCTCATCACTACAATGGGTAGTGTGAGAGGTGTGCAGGATGAGAAGACTGAACTTTAAGACTGGAGAGAGCGGGCTGAATCATTTTTTCGGACCGCTGGAATCCCGCATTATGGATATTTTATGGGATGCGCCTGACCGGAGCATCAAGGAGGTGCAGACGCTGCTGGAGCATGACAAGGACATTAGCTTCAATACCGTGATGACCGTGATGAACCGTTTGGTGGACAAAGGCGTGCTCAGCAAGCAGCTTCGCGGACGCACCTCGCTGTACCGTCCGGTGCAAAGCCGGGAGACATTTATGGACGAGCAGTCGAAGGAGCTCAGCCATGAGCTGATTGAGCAGTTCGGGCCGCTTGCGGTCAACCATATGATTGATGCCTTGGAAGAAGCCGATCCGGCCCTGATTGAACGGCTTGAACAAAAAATCAAACAATGGAAAAAGGAATCGTGAGCCATGTGGAAAACGCGATCCAAACTGCTATTTACAGCCGGGATAGGCTTGTCGGGCGTCATCCTGCTGCAAATGGGGATGTACGGCGGACATATCGCGTTCGGCTGGGATTTGAACTTTAATGTTTTTCAAATTTGCAGGCAGTTGCTGCATGCCTTCGGCATCGATTACCTAGTCGATGGTCTGACATGGCTGGTCGCACTAACCTTTGCAGTGGCCGGATGGCTTGCCGTACGTCAATGCATCGCAACAAGGAAAGCATTTCTGCGGCTGGACAGCATGCGCAATCAGCAGATGACAGAGCAATTAGGCGCAAGGTATGAGAAGCTGGGAAGCAGGATTTGGGTTATTGATTACGATAAGCCCGCAGCCTTCACGATGGGTTTGCTTTCGCCGAAGATTGTACTGTCCTCCAGACTGTTGTCCATGCTGGATCGGGAAGAAGAAGCGGCGGTTGTCTACCATGAAGCCTACCACATGCTCCATTACGATCCATTGAAAACCTGGCTGCTGCAGATGTGTTCGTCCCTGTTGTTCTATGTTCCCGTCCTTCGGCATATTCTGGAGCATTATAAGACAGCCCGTGAAATTCTGGCGGATAATGAAGCCATTAACCGTACTGGAACGCCGGCCGGGATCGGCAGCGCTCTGCTGAAGCTGCTGCGCAATCCTTCACGTGGTGCCCCCAATCCGCTGATGACAGCCGTGTGCTCTTCATTCGCGGAGACTTCGATTAATTACCGGATCTCGCGGATTCTGGACCCGCACCAGGCGCTGGTGCCCAAGCTGCCTCGGAGGCCTGTCATGATATCATTGTATGTATTGTCTCTGCTGTCCATTCTATTCGCGCTTGCGCTAATCTAGGTGTGCGCGCGAATAGAAGATGTATACAAAGAGAAGTTCATTTTTTTTGATTATTACACTACACCAAGTAGTGATTAAAAAGGAGGAGTATTGATGATGAATCAAACCATGACAAGCTTAGGATTACTGCTGGTTAGATGGATGACGGGCATCATTTTTATCGTTCACGGTGCACAGAAATTCCAGGGACTTGGCGGGACGACAGGGTTCTTCCAGAGCCTCGGACTTCCAGGCTTTCTCGCTCCGACCGTAGCCGCGATCGAGCTTGTTGGCGGTATTCTGCTCGTTTTGGGCTTGGGCACGCGTTTTGCCGGTGCCGCGCTGACGGCGGTTATGATTGGCGTGCTGCTGACCGCCAAGTTTGGCCAAGGGTTTATGGCGATTGAATTTGATCTGATCGTTCTGTTCGGCTCGTTGCAGCAGCTACTTACCGGCGCAGGAGCGTATTCGGTGGATGCGGTCATTGCCCGCAAAAGATCCGGAGTCAGCAACACCCAAACCGTTTAATTAGGATAGCTTCTTAGACACAAAAGAAGGACCGAACCGGGCAAATGATCACACCGGTTCGGTCTTTTTTATTTTGTATAACGTTTCAATTCTTCATAGAAATTCTCCCTGGAACCCGCCAAAATAACGACGACAAGTTCCCCGTCATCATTTTCTTCAACTCGATAAGCAATCTCATAATTAGTGCCTTGATACGATACGTCGTAACCATACACACCTGTTAAGTCGCCTGTTTTTTGCTCTCCTATATAAGGATCCATTCTTATTGCATCAATTGCATCTAAATAGCGTTTTTTAAGTGGTTTTTCAACTAGCTTTTTGAAATATTTTTTCGCTGGAGCGAGATATGTGACGGGTAACATTTAATCCCCCATAACGTCGCCAAACAATTCATCCGTTTCATCATCGGTGCCATTGTAGTCACGAGCAGTCTGTACGGATTCGGCAATTAGTGTTTTTACAGCTCCGTGCAATTCGGCCTGTCTTTCACGGAACTTAGTCAGCAATTCCTGTTCCTTATATCCTTCTTGAATGAGATCAGCTAAAATCAAATCCCCAAAATAATCATTTCCTATATTCTCACGTACCGGGCGCATAATTATGTTTCGGCCCTTAATGCCAAATTCTACTTCGTCTTTGATGCCTGCTTGTTCAAAAAGTTTTTGAGGTATTGTGACTTGGCGTTTTTGGGAGACTCGTGCACGTTTCCATTCCACATGTTCCACCGCCTCATTCGTTATTGTCATAATATACCCTTTCTTTACTTCTTTGTTTCTTTACTTATAGTAAACGATATTTAGTCGTTTGAATAGTGTTTTTCACCTAAGAACTTTGATACAGAAGAGCCGCTAAGGATGCTTTGTTCTCGGAGCGTCTTATGTACATAAATTTACCTGGCAAGACACATCCTAACCTGTGGAACCACATTTGGCCAAGTAAGGAGCAGTGAAGGAGGAGGGCGGATGAAGAAGATCAGATTTCCCTGGAAGGGAAGAAAGCAGCCTGCAGTAAATCGGAGCAAGCAACCTGCCCCAAAGCTGCCGGAAATGAAGTGGCTTGAACGACCGTTGAGCAGCAGCCTTGAAGAAAATGAGAAGGCGATGAAGGATATTTTGCGTGATTGCTCGGATATCATTTTCCGGAAGCTTACGGTGGCACCGGGCCGCAGGGGGTTGTTGGTTTTTCTGGAGGGGACGGTCAAAACTGAGGATTTGCAGATGCATATCCTGCAGCCTGTCATCCAAGCGCTGATCGAGACAAACGAAGGGACAAAGGTGCATCTGGAGCCGGTGGACGAGATGCGGGTCTCACTCTCCCAGGTCAAGTCAACGGATCAATTCCAGCAGGTCACGGAGGCTGTACTAGATGCCAACGCCGTATTGTTTTTGGCGGGTTCGGCGACAGCCTATCTGTTCAGTGTGAAAGGCGGCGCACGGCGCGGTGTGCAGGAGCCTGAGACTGAAGCAGTCATCCGCGGGCCGCGTGAGGGCTTCACCGAGACCCTGCGGGTGAATACGGCCCTGCTGCGTTTCAAGCTGAAGAATCCCATGTTCAAGCTATACGCTCTTACTCTCGGAGAACAGACCAAGACCAGCGTTGCGCTTGCCTACATGGAGGGGATGGCCAGTGAAAAACTGATTGAGGATGTGAAACAAAGACTGCATCAAATCAAGATCGATGCCGTACTGGAAACCGGTTATATTGAAGAACTGATTGAAGACCACCCTCACTCGCCTTTTCCGCAAATGCAGTATACGGAACGGCCGGACACGGTGGTCGCCCAGCTTATGGAAGGACGGTTCGCCATACTCGTTGACGGTACCCCGTTTGCATTGATCGGACCGGTAACGATGTGGCAAATGATGCAGGCCAGCGAGGACTATTACGAACGTTTTTTTATCAGCAATATGGTGCGCTGGATTCGATTTTTTTTTCTGACCATTGCTCTCTTCCTGCCTGCCCTGTACATTGCGGTGACGACCTTCCACCAGGATATGCTTCCTACAACCCTGATTCTGAGCATAGCCGCAGCCCGTGAATCCATTCCTTTTCCGGCGATTGTCGAGGCGATGATGATGGAAGTATCCTTTGAAGCGCTGCGGGAGGCCGGGATTCGGCTGCCGAAGACCGTGGGACAGGCGGTGAGCATTCTCGGGGCACTCGTAATCGGGCAGGCGGCGGTGCAGGCAGGCATTGTTTCGGCGCCTGTTGTGATCATCGTCTCGCTGACCGGGATCGCATCTTTTACGATTCCACGCTTTAACTTTGCCATTACGGTTCGGATGCTGCGTTTTCCGCTCATGATTCTGGCTGGGGCCTTCGGGCTGTTCGGGATCATCATCGGCACGGTTCTGATCACCGTCCATTTGACCAAATTAACCTCCTTCGGGATGCCTTATCTGGCTGGATTCAGCCCTTACAGTCACTCCGATCAGAAGGACATTCTGGTCCGGACACCATGGTGGAACATGATCAGCCGCCCTGCCTGGCTTGTGCCGAACAATCAGCAACGGCAAAAAAGGGGCATGAACGGGGAACAACCCAAGGATAAGGAGTGGTAATCCATGTGGGCGGGAAAAGTACTGCTTCTGCTGATATGTTCATGCCTGCTAGGGGGCTGTTGGGACCGCAAGGAGATCAATGATGTCGCATTTGTCCTGGGAACCGCTGTGGATAAAGAAGGAGAGGAATATAGGGCTACACTGCAAATTGCCTTGCCCAGCCAGCTCAGCACTGCAGGCACTTCGGGAGGAGGGGGAGGCACGAGCGGGGATAAATCCTATTACCTGGAATCGAAGACGGGAAAGACGATGCGGGAGGTGCATGACAAGGAACAGGAGAATGTGTCAAGGGAGCTTAACTATTCACACCGACGGACGCTCATTATAGGAGCGGATATGGCCAGGGAGGGAATTGCCCGCCTGACCGATGTACTGGCCCGTAGCCCGGAGAACAGGCTTTCTGCCCTTATCGTAGTTGCCGAGGGACGCGGATCCGATATTTTTAGGGCTCAGGCGCCGATTGAGCAGTATCCTGCAGAGATGGTACGTGAGCTGGCCTATACTTATATGAAGGAACCGCGCAACCTGAAGCTTCTAATGCACACCATGCTGAGCGAGGGTGTCGATCCTGTAGTGCCTGTTGTCGGGCTTGTAGATAGTTTGCCGAAAGGCTGGAAGGATAATAAAAAAAATATCAAAATCAAAGGCCTGGCCGTGTTCCAGGGAGACAGGATGACCGGTACGGTAAGCCATGGACTGGCGAGGGGGCTGCTGCTTGCTATGGATCAGACCAATTCGACGGAATTCATCATAGAGCCGCCTGAGGGAGAAGGTGAGCTCACGCTGCTGTTAAACGAAACCGACGTTAAGATCAAGCCTTCTGTACAAGGTGATGAGATCAAGATGATCCTTAACCTGCGCGTCAAGGGGGAGCTGAGCGAGAATGAGTCCACTTACAATATGGAACTGCCCCGGAGCATCAAATGGCTTGAGCACGAAGCGGAGGATCTGATCCGCCAAAATGTCGAGGAAAGCATCCGGGTTGTACAACGGGATTACCAATCTGATGCTTTGGGCTTTGGCAGGGTACTTAAAACGAATCTTCCGAAAGTTTGGGATCGAGTAAGGGAACGCTGGTCTACGCTGTATCCGGACGTTGAAGTTGAGGTCCGGACGAATGTGCATATTGAGAACATAGGCGCAATTACGAAGCCCTTTGGGTTAATGGAGGATCAAACTCATGATTGACAAGCTTGTCATTCCGATGCTGTTGATTATTGTGCTCATGTATGTGATGGACCGGAAAAAGCTGAAAAATTCATCCCCAGCAAATTGCTGGTTTGCTTATAGTATCTATGCGGTCAGCTTTGTCATCTGGCTTTGTGAAACAAGTAACTCATCGTCCCTGCTTCACCCTTCGGTGCTGCTAGCCCATGTGATTGATGCGCTGGTTCCTCTGCCCTAAGGGAGAGCTTCTGGAAAGATTTTCGGCCGGGAAGGAGGAATGAAGATGACGAAGCATTTCACAACAAGACAGATTGTTTTTCTTGGCATTCTGATGAGTATAACGGTCACGTCGTTTCATGCGCCGGCACAGGCGGCTGAGGCTGAGCAGCACATGTTCCTAACCCCTCTGCCCGCCGCTCTGGTGCTGGCGTTTTCTGTTTGGGTATTGCGCAGGGTGCAGAGACGGTTTTCTGATCAGGATTTGTTTGCGGCCCTGATTTCCCGGTTTCCCGCCTTTGGACGGCTGCTGGTGCTTTTGTACTTCGTATTCAACCTGGTTGTAATGGCAAGAGACTTGAGAATGTTGACGGATCATGTAACGATTACGCTGCTGCCTTTGACACCAATTATTGCGACCGCTTTTTTTCTGCTGATTACGATCATCTTTATGGTTCGGGGGGGGATCGGCACGTTGGTTGGCATGGCGGAAATGTTTATTCCTTTCCTTATAGCTACGGCGCTGGTTCTGCCGATTGCTTTGGGAAAAGCGATGGATCTGTCGCTTCTGCGGCCTATGTTTGATTTCAATCCCGAAGGCTTTGTCCGTGGAAGCTGGCACATGCTGGCTTACATGGCTGATCTGGCAGTGCTTCCCTATGTACTGTCCGGGAAAAATTACCGGCTCCGCAGCGGGCTTGGCGGGGTCCTGGGCGGCACGCTGCTGCTCATGATTCTGCTGATACTGCAGCAGACCGTGCTCGGCCCGCTGATTACGGCTCGCCTGACCTTCCCGTCCTACGAAATTGCCCGGCAACTGCAAGTTACGGATTTTCTGGATAGGTTCGATCTGCTGATTGCAGCAGCGACACTGCCAACGGTCATCATCAAAGTGGGTTTTGACCTGTATGTGCTGTGCAGTGCTTCAAGGCGGCTGCTGCCTGCTGTCAAGGGTGAGCTTACGGTTCTACCGATAGGAATCCTGGGATTTGTGTGCACCTTTTGGTTTTTCGAAAATCTGCCGCAGGTTTTTGCTTTCAGCAGGGAATGGACAGTATACGTCCTGATCTTCTATGTGGTGCTGCCCGTTGTGTTCCTCGTTATACTGCATCCGAAGAAAGTGTGAGCAATTTGCTGTTGCCTTTTTTGCGCCGAACTGTATACTTGTACCCAAACGTACGAGCAGCAAGGAGGAGCTTTATGGCATTGCGTATGGCAGGCAAGACCGTAGCCTTGGCAGGACCGCGTAAATCGGAGGAAATGAAGTTGTTGGTGGAGAAAATGGGGGGAACGGCGCTGCTGCGTCCGGCGCAGGGGACCGTGTTCCTGGATGATGCCGAGCTCCGCGCTGGCATTGAATCGTGGCTGGCCTCTCCGCCGGATTGGACTCTGCTGACGACAGGCATGGGTCTGGACGCTCTCTATAATATGGCTGATGAAATGGGAGCTACCGAACGGCTGCAGGAGCTGCTGGCAGCATCGCAGCTTGCGGCGCGCGGCTATAAAACGGTGAACGCATTAAAAAAACGCGGATTGATTCCGGTGGTACGAGACGATGACGGAAGCACAACCGGGCTGATCCGTGCTTTTGCCCCCTATAATCTGAAGGATAAGCAAGTGATCCTACAGCTGCATGGGGACCCCGCCCCGCGTCTGGTCGAATGGCTGCAGGAGCAGGGAGCCCATGTCCGCCAGGTGCTTCCTTACAAGCATATTCCGCCGGAAACGAAGGATTTGGAAGACCTTGTCCAGGATATTCTGCAGCGGCAGGTGGATGCTGTTGCGTTTACCAGTGGCCCGCAAATCCGTTTTCTGGCCGAATATGCGCACAGCCGCGGCGTCATGGACGAGGTATTGACCGCCTTCCGCGACGATATTGTCGCAGTCTCGGTCGGGAAAGTTACGGCACAGGCGATGCTGGAGGAAGGAATTGATCGTATTGTCGTGCCTGCCGAAGAGCGTATGGGCAGCATGATGGTCGAGCTGGGAAGATACTTCGAGTCCGGTATTGCCAACGGATATGGGTTGGGAAATGAATAATTCTATACTTTCCAAAAAAAGGGGTGCCAGAAGGTCTGTTGATCTGCGGCACCCCTTTTGAATTATGATATGATACAACGAGAAAGCTGAAATTAGATGACTAATGGATGCTGCTGCTGAATATATATAGAGAGGTGCTGAATCATGAAGTCGATTTGTGTGTTTGCAGGCTCCAACGACGGGGTAGCCCCGGAGTACAGGGAGCAGGCTGCCAGGCTCGGGGAGCACATCGCGCGCCGCGGGCTGCGCCTTATATACGGAGGCTCCAGCTTCGGGCTTATGGGCACGGCAGCCAATGCCGCGCTGGCAAGCGGCGGAGAGGTGACGGGCATCATGCCTACAGCATTGTTTCGGCGGGAGATCGTGCACGAGGGGCTGACGGAGTTTATCGGGGTCAAGGACATGCATGAACGCAAGGCGACGATGCATCGGATGGCCGACGGTTTTATAGCGCTTCCGGGAGGGATTGGCACCTTTGAAGAATTGTTCGAGGTGCTGTGCTGGGCGCAGATCGGTCTGCACAGCAAGCCTGTCGGACTTTTAAATGTAAACGGCTACTATAACCCGTTGATGGAGCTCATTCGCCATAGCGTGCAGGAAGGGTTTGCGGGCCGGACGCATCTGAATCTGATCATGCTTGAGGAAGATGCCGAAGAGCTGGTCAAGAAAATGAGCTCGCATGACGCCCTGTCTCTCCAGCGGACCGGTGATGCGGAAAACGTCTGACGGATGTGAAATGGATCAAGGAAAGCACTGTTTTCATGCTTGCGCTTTCCGCAAAGGCAGGGTTATGATGGACTCACAATAGAAAAGCGACCAGGCAGGGTGCCTTTGCTGAGGAGCAAAGGGTAACAGGGAATCGGGTGCAAGTCCCGAGCGGTCCCGCCACTGTAATGGGGAGGTATTTCTTCAACATGTCACTCGAACGACACCCGGGGAAGACGAAGAAAGCCGATGAACCGAAGCCAGGAGACCTACCTTGCCTGTATGCACCGTAATCCTTCGCGGAAAGGAGTGGTGTACGGATCAGTTAGACGAGCCAGCGCAAGCTCCCGATGTTCTATGAATATTTTACCCTGCGGGTGATGAGGAAGAATATGATTTTTATCTCCTTCCTGCCGGGTTACGGGCAAGCTATGCGTAAGGAGCCTTATTTAAGGCTACCCGGGCGACCTGAAACTGAATTGCGTACATACAGCCCCATCCGGACAGGATGGGGCTTTTTTGGCTGGCCTTGAATAAAACGAATTTTGAGAATGGAGGGGTTCTGTTGCTTAAACGAAGAAAAGGCCTCGGGCTTGCGCTGCTGACTGCAGTGTTCACGCTTTATTTTCTGGCAGCGAGCCCGCAGCAGGTTTATGCCATGCATATCATGGAGGGGTTTTTGCCTATCGGTTGGGCGTTGTTCTGGTGGGCTGTATTTATCCCGTTTTTTGCTTTTGGGGTTCGCAGCGTGACCCGGCTGACCAGGGAGGCTCCTGAGCTGAAGCTGATGCTTGGATTGGCGGGGGCATTTACGTTCGTATTGTCCGCGCTGAAGCTGCCGTCTGTAACGGGAAGCAGCTCTCATCCGACAGGCACAGGCCTGGGCGCTGTTATGCTCGGTCCCTTGCCGATGAGTGTAATCGGCTCCATCGTGCTGATGTTTCAAGCGGTTCTGCTGGCGCACGGAGGGATTACGACCCTGGGAGCGAATGCGTTCTCCATGGCGGTGGCTGGCCCGTTTGCGGGTTATGCGGCTTACAGATTGCTGATGAAAACAGCGCGCAAAGAGTGGCTCGCCGTCTTTGCCGCTGCTGCTATTGCCGATATGACGACTTATCTGGTTACTTCCGTGCAGCTTTCCGTTGCTTTTCCTTCCGTACACGGTGGAATCTGGGCGTCGTTCCTGAAGTTCGGCGGCATATTCGCCGTTACGCAGCTTCCGCTTGCGGTTAGTGAGGGTCTGCTGACGGTTTTGCTGTGGAAATGGCTTAAAGCACACAGTCCGAATGAACTATCCGTGCTTCGGCGCGGTATGAAGGAGGCTGAACCGTCATGAAGACACGAATGATCACAGGCTTTGCGCTGCTGGCCGTCATCCTGCTGGCAGCTCTGCCGCTGCTGCTGGTTAATGGCGACTTCGGGGGCGCGGACGGCGCTGCCGAAGAGGCGATCACACAGATCAATCCCCAATACATCCCGTGGTTCCAGCCGCTGCTGGAGCCGCCGCCGGAAACGGAAAGTATGCTGTTTGCCCTGCAGGCCGCACTCGGCGCGGGAATGATCGGTTATGTCATCGGGCTGTTCAAGGGTAGAAAGGATACCCGCCGGACGGATGCTCAGAAGGATTGATTCACTATCTTACCGCGGAACGTTCAGCGGACGCTCACCGTTCTGGAAAAGCGGCTTTGCTGCAGTCATGTTTGTGACGGCCTATATCGGCCATCCTCTTGTGCAGGTGGCCGTATGGATGTGGCTTGCACTATGGACGATAAGGTATGGCGGGATTCCATGGAAGCCTTATGCTTCCCTGACGGCCGCCTCACTGCTCTTCTACATGCTGAGTCTGCCGGCGCTGCTGATTGAGGCTGCGCCGAGCTCCGCACAGGGGATGGTGCTGCTGGGCTGGGGAGAGCAGGTGCTGCTGGTTACTCCTGAAGCGGTTGTGCGGGCGGAACACTTGCTGCTGCGGGTAGGAGCCTGCCTATCCTGTTTTCTCTTCCTGATCCTCACGACGCCCTTTGCAGGTCTGCTGAAGGTGATGGAAAAGCTGCGGCTGCCGGCTGTGGTGATTGAATTGACGCTGATTATGTACAGATTTCTGTTTCTGCTGGGGGATACGGCCTCAGGCATGATGCTGGCCCGCAGTGTCCGTGGCGGAAGCAGAGGCTTCCGGGCTGCTGTTGCGGATACCGCCGCTCTTGCGGGCAGATTATTTGCAAAAACGATGGAGAGGTACCGCGGGGCCGCTATCGGATTCGCCGTGCGGGGGTATGAAGGTACGATCCGTATGGGGCCGGATGCTTCGACGCCGATGCCGACGCGTTACAGAGCGGAAGGTTGGATCGGTACAGCGCTGTTGGCGGGTGCCGAGCTTCTTTTCCGCGTGTGGAACTGAATTGAAATACAGGAAGGTGAACGCGGTGGAGCTGGTATTGGAATGGCAGGACGTAAGCTACACCTACCCGGATGCTAAAGCGGCCGCGCTGGCCGGCATGTCGCTGCGCATTCCGAAGGGGATGAAGACAGCGGTGCTCGGACATAACGGATCGGGGAAATCGACGCTGTTTTTGCATGCGGTCGGCATCCTGAAGCCGCAGGGCGGCAGGGTATTCTGCGGTGGAAAAGCTTTGGATTATGGGCGCAAGGGGCTTCAGGAGCTGCGCCGGGCCGTCGGACTGGTGCTGCAGGACCCGGAGCAGCAGTTGATTCTGAATACGCCCCGTGAGGACGTGGCCTTCGGTCTCCGCAACGCCGGCATGGATGAAGGGACCATCCGGCATCGCACGGAATCGGCACTTGCGCGGCTCGGCTTGCTGGAGCTGGCCGACAGGCCCATCCACCACCTGAGTCTGGGGCAGAAGAAGAGAACGGCGCTTGCGGGCGTGTTCGCGATGGAGCCTGAGGTGATTTTGTTGGATGAACCAGCTTCTTATCTGGACCCGGTCTCCGAGAGGCTCCTGCTGCAGAGCATTGGTGAGATCCACCGTGCCGGGGTGACGGTCGTCATGGCTACCCATGATATGGATACGGCATATAGCTGGGCGGATTGGATTGTCGTTCTCGACCGGGGAGCCTGCCGGATGCAAGGCCCGCCAGATACGATATTTGCGCACAAGGAGCTTATAGAAGAGCTTGGGCTGGAAATGCCCCTGCTTGCGGATTTGTGGGACAGTCTGCCTGTTGGTCTGCGGGAAGGACGTCCCGTTCCGCGCAATACGGAGCAATTCAAGGCCTATCTGGCCAACGATCTTGTGTGATGGAGGAGGAGTCATATGAATAAGCTTGGCAAGCTACTGGTGATCGGTTTCGGACCGGGAGATATGGAGCATATTACGAAGCGCGCGCTGGATGCGCTCGCCGAGAGCGAAGTCATTATCGGTTATAACACCTACGTTGATTTGATCCGTCCGCTACTGAACGGACAGGAGATCGTCCGTACAGGCATGACAGAAGAAGTAAGCCGCGCCCAGGAAGCTGTACGGCAGGCGGAGGCCGGACGGAAGGTGGCCGTTATCTCCAGCGGAGATGCGGGCGTCTACGGCATGGCAGGCTTGATCTATGAAGTGCTAATGGAAAAAGGCTGGCGGCGGAGTGACGGGGTTGAGGTTGAGGTCGTTCCGGGTATCTCCGCCATTCAATCCTGCGCATCGCTGCTGGGAGCGCCTGTCATGCATGATGCGTGCACGATCAGTCTCAGCGATCATCTTACACCATGGGAGACCATTATCCGACGTGTGGAGGCGGCGGCGTCTGCGGATTTCGTCATCGCTTTGTACAATCCGCGTAGCGGCCGGCGTACTCGGCAGATCGTGGAGACCCAGGCGGTTCTCCTCCGGTACCGTGACCCCAAGACACCGGTCGGACTGGTAAAAAGCGCCTATCGGGATCGCCAGCAGGTTATCGTCACTACGCTGGAAGACATGCTCAATCATGATATCGGTATGTTGACAACCGTCATTATCGGTAATTCGTCAACTATGGTGTATGACGGATTGATCGTCACGCCGCGCGGCTACCAGCGCAAGTATACGCTGGGCTCGGCGGAGCAGCCGCTCAAGCCGCACGAGCGGCTGCGGCCGGAAGCGGAGCCGTGGTCGCTGAGCGCGGGCGGAGCTGGCGAGGCAGCCGCCGCACCGGCGGCAGCACGGCAGGCGCAGAGCACAGCCGTGCTGGAACGGCCGGAGCAGCCGCTTGCACCTGCGGCTGCACCCGGCCCGGCCGAGCTGGCCGCAGAGGCGCTCGGCCGTCTGGCCGCCGGCGGGCGGCTGCCGGAGGACGCAGCCGTCCGCTGGAGCGGCCAGGCGCCGCCGGTATCTGCGGCGGCGTCAGGGACAGCGCCTAGCCACGGCAAGCCGGCGCTGTTCGAGATCGGCGTTGCCCCAGGCGTGGGCAACAAGAAATTCAGCGCCCGTCAGATGGCGCTGCTCGCGGACGCCGCAGGCGAGGAAGGTGAACTGGAGTATACGACAGATCACCAGATTATCCTGCGCGTGCCGTGTGCCGACCCGGATGCGCTGGTCGCACGCCTGCAGGAGGCGAAGCTGATCATTATGCCGGTAGGCGATGTCATCAAGGTGAAGGCGTGTGATTTCTGCAACCTGGAGAAGGACGACGCTGTGCCGGTGGCTGAGCGGCTGCAGGTTGCTCTCGGCGGCCTGTCTGCCCCGAAGGAAACGAGTATTGCGCTGAACGGCTGCGCTATGGCCTGTTACGGCGCAGTGCTGGAGGACATCGGCATCGTGTACCGCAAAGGTGGATACGACCTGTTCCTGGGAGGCAAAAAATTCGGCAGGAACGCCCATCCGGCACAGCCTGTCGCGGAAGGGATTCCCGTAGATCAAATTGCGGACATCGTGGAAGGCATCGTGGCGGAGTTCAAAGAAAAGGGACATCCGAACGAGCGCTTCCACAAATTTTTCAAGCGGGTGGGTGTTGTAGGCGGGTTCCGTCATGAGGATGCTCCCGTTACCGTCGAGGTTAATCCGGTATGCGGTGATTGATATACAGGATAATTGATATACAGATTGAAGGGAGAGAAGTGTAATAATGAATGCAATCTTGCTGATCGGACATGGAAGCCGGGACCCAGAGGGGAACCAGGAGCTACTGGAATTCGCACGGAGCGTGGCGGCCAAGTCACCGGATACGCTGGTGGAGACTTGTTTTCTGGAACTGACGGGCCCGACGATTTCCGAGGGTATCGCAGCCTGTGCGGCCCGGGGGGCGAGCCGTATCGTGCTTGTTCCGATTATTTTATTTGCGGCAGGGCATGCCAAGATCGACATCCCGATGGCTATTGACCGTGCCAAGGCCAAGTACCCGGAAATCGAGTTTGTATACGGGCGTCCCATTGGGGTGCACGAGAAAATTATAGAAATTCTGCAGAGCAGGCTTGCTGAAGCGCAGCCCGTGGCAGCAGTGGCGGGAGCGGGCCGAGGGGCGGTGTCTGAAGCCGAGGTGTCGGATCAGGATACAGCGGTGCTGGTTCTGGGCCGGGGCAGCAGCGATCCGGATGCCAACAGCGATTTCTTCAAAATGACACGAATGCTGTGGGAAAAGCTGCCGTATGCTTGGGCGGAGAGCTGCTTTATCGGTGTAACCCGGCCTTCCTATCCGGAGGGACTGGAACGCTGTCTGCGGCTTGGCGCCAAAAAAATTATCGTCCTTCCTTATTTTCTTTTTACAGGCGTCCTAATCAAAAAAATCAACGATATGACTCTGGAATTTGCGGAGGCGCATCCGGAGGTGCAGGTGGAAATCGGCGGCTACTTCGGGTTCCATCCGCGTCTGGTGGAGCTGGTGCTGGAGCGTGTTCACGAGGGACTGCACGGACGGGTATTTGCCAACTGCGACAACTGCCAGTACCGTCTGGTGGCCCAGGAGCATCATCATCACCATCATGATCACGACCATGGACATGATCACCATCACGACCATGATCACGATCACCATCATGACCATCACCATGATCACCACCATGATCACCACCATGATCATGAGCATACGCATAACACCGCAGACCAGGCTGCGAAAAAGGTGAACGGCCTATGATCTTCATGTTGTGCGGAACAAGTGATGCCAGAGAGCTGGCGCTGCGAATTCAGAGCGGCGGCTACCGTGTGCTCACCTCCGTCGTGACGGACAGCGCGGCAGCCAGCCTGCGCGCTGCCGGACTGGAGGCCAGAACCGGACGTTTGACCGCGGCAGATATGAAGGCACAAATGGCGGAGAAGGCTGTCCGGGTAATTGTGGACGCCAGCCATCCGTTTGCCGAGGAGGCGCATGCGAACGCCATGGAGGCCGCCAAGGAATGCGGCCTTCCCTATATCCGTTTTGAACGGGCGGGACTGGCTTATGATGATCATCCGCTGCTGCATGTCGTTTCTTCCTATGAGGAGGCGGCTGACACTGCCCGCTCTCTGAAAGGGTCCATTATGCTGACGACGGGCAGCAAGACGCTGGAGATTTTCACCGAACGGCTGCTTGGCGAGCCGGATATCCGGCTGGTGGCGCGCATGCTTCCGCGTCTGGACAATATGGAGAAGTGCAGCCGGCTTGGCATGGAACAGAAGAACATTATCGCCATGCAGGGTCCTTTCTCACGAGAGCTCAACGAGGCGTTATACCAGCATTTCGGCACTACCGTCATGGTGACTAAAGAAAGCGGGCGTATTGGCGCGGTTGACGAAAAGGTGCAGGCCGCTCTGGACGCGGGTATCCGTGTCGTGCTGATTTCCCGGCCTGAGGTGAACTTCGGTACGGTGTATGACCATTTTGACGGCATATTGGAGGAGCTTGGGCGTGTTTTGAGCCTGCAGCGTCAGGAGCCGCACGGTGGATGGAATTAGACTGATAATAAGGGAGTGGATGGGTTATGGATTTTAAAACCGATTTTAAACCGCTCACAGTGCAGCCCCAGGAAATTGAGGGCAAAAGCTTTGAGATGATTACGGAGGAGCTGGGAGAGCATCCCTTCTCGGATAAAGAGTATCCTGTCGTGCAGCGGGTCATTCACGCATCCGCCGATTTCGAGCTTGGCCGCAGCATGGTGTTTCACCCACAGGCCATCGAGGCTGGAATAAAGGCCATTCGGGCAGGACAGCCACTTGTGGCCGACGTGCAAATGATTCAGGCGGGCGTCAGCAAGGATCGGCTGAAGCGGTTCGGTATGGATGTGAACGTATATATATCCGATCCTGACGTCATGGAGGAAGCGAAGCGGTTAAATACGACACGCGCCATCATCTCCATGCGCAAGGCGATCCAGCAGACGGATGGCGGCATTTACGCCATCGGGAACGCCCCGACCGCATTGCTGGAGCTGATCCGGCTCGTGAAGAACGGTGAGGCTAAGCCGGGGCTGATTATCGGCATGCCTGTCGGCTTCGTGTCGGCTGCCGAATCGAAGGACGAGCTGCGCAAGCTGGATATTCCGTTCATCACGAATATCGGACGCAAGGGCGGCAGCACTATCGTCGTGGCGGCGATCAATGCGCTGTCGCTGATGGCGGTGCGCGAAGAGTAGCCGGGGCGCAGCCAGGCGTGAACTACAGCCGAAGGAGGATGACGGATGGAGAAGGAAGCGGCAGGCGCGGGGCAGCCCCGTCGCATGAAGAGCAGCGAGGCGCCTGCGTCCGACAAGCTGATGCGGTCGGGCTTTACGACCGGCGCGTGTGCCGCCGCAACGGCCAAGGGAGCGGTCCAACTGCTGCTGACCGGAATTGCTCCGCAGCAGGCGGTCATTTCACTGCCCGCCGGATTTGATCATGCGTTCGAGCTGATTGAGCAGCGTCAGGAAGCGGATACCGCCTCCTGCGCCACCATCAAGGACGGCGGAGATGATCCTGACGCGACGCATCAGGCCAAGATTGTGGCCACAGCAAGTTGGCGGGAAGAAGCAGGCATTGAGCTTGACGGCGGGATTGGGGTCGGCCGTGTCACCAAGCCGGGCCTGCCTGTTCCTGTCGGCGAAGCGGCGATCAATCCCGTGCCGCGCCGCATGATTACGGAGGCCGTCTCCCAGGTGCTGGAAGAGCATGGAGCGGCACGCGGCGTGCGGGTTGTCATCAGCGTGCCTGATGGTGAGGAAATTGCCAAGAAAACATTAAACTCACGGCTTGGCATCATGGGCGGCATATCTATCCTGGGAACACGCGGTGTGGTCGTGCCGTTCTCCACATCAGCGTACAGGGCGAGTGTTGTGCAGGCGATCTCAGTGGCGAGCGCTACCGGCTGTGAGGAGATCGTGCTGACGACCGGCGGCAGCAGTGAGAAATACGCCATGCAGATGTACGGTCATCTCCCTGAGGAGGCATTTATCCAGATGGGGGATTTTGTCGGTTTTGCCGTCAAGCATGGCAAGAGGCTGAACATGAAGAAGATCATACTGGTCGGCATGCCGGGCAAGCTGTCCAAGGTTGCGCAGGGGGTTATGATGGTGCATTCCAAGAGCGCCCCGGTGGACTTTGGCTTTTTGGCCGGAATTGCACGGGAGGCGGAGGCCGATCCCGAGCTGGTAGAGGCTGTGACCGGGGCGAATACGGCCTCACAGGTGGCGGATATGATGACAGAAGCACAGTGCCTGAAGTTTTTTGAGCTTTTGTGCGGTTATGCATGCCGCCATTGCCTGGAATATGCGGAAGGCGGTATTACGGTGGAGATGGTGCTTGTGACGATGAAAGGGCAAGTACTCGGAAAGGCGGTCATCAGTGGATAATAAAATTTATATCATCGGCATAGGAGAAGATGGAGCGGACGGTCTGACGGCAGAGTCCCTCCGGCACATACATAATGCTGGCCTGCTGGTTGGCGGAGAGCGCCAGCTTGCGTTTTTCCAGGATTTCAAAGGGGAGAAGCGGGTCCTCAAGAACGGTTTAGCAGGACTAGCCACAGAGCTGGACGAGCGGCGAGCGCAGGAGAAAATTGTCGTCATCGCCTCCGGTGATCCCCTGTTCTTCGGAATTGCGGGTTACCTCGCGGGTAAGCTCGAGCCGGGCAGCCTGGAGATTATCCCTCATCTCAGCTCTGTACAGCTTGCCTTTGCCAAGCTTGGAGTCGGCTGGCAGGATGCAGTTGTGGACAGCGTTCACGGACGTCCCATTACGGGCCTGATCCAACGAATTGACGGACACCGCAAGGTGGCGCTGCTGACGGATGAGGTGAACACTCCCGCTGCCGTGGCAGCCTACCTGCTGCGCTTTGGCATGACAGAGTACAATGCATTTATTGGTGAGAACCTGGGCGGACCTGAAGAGAGATACCAACGCTGTAGCCTTGAAGAGATGGCCGGGATTGAATGCTCGCCGCTGAATGTGGTCCTATTGCTGCGGCAAGCAGATGCTCCTGAGCCGCGTCATGGCTTCGGCTTTGCCGATGAGGAATTCCATCAGCGCAAGCCGGAGAAAGGGTTGATTACCAAGCGCGAGGTGCGGGTCTTCAGCCTGTCTGAGCTGTGCTTGTCTGAGCGGAGCACCGTGTGGGACATTGGCGCCGGTTCCGGTTCGGTAGCGGTGGAATGCGCGCGGCTGGCCAGGTACGGCAAGGTGTTTGCCATAGAGAAGAACGAGGGCGATCTGGCGAATATTGAAGCGAACAAAATCAAATTCCGCACAGACTTTCCCGTTATTCACGCGAAGGCACCGGCCGGTCTGGAGGATCTGCCTGATCCGGATGCCGTGTTCATCGGCGGCAGCGGCGGAGAACTGCCAGGGTTGATCGCGCTGTGTGCATCACGCCTTCGTGCAGGGGGCCGGATCGTTGTCAATGCAGCCACCATTGAGACGCTGCATGATGCCCTGGGCGCGCTGAAGGAGGCCGGACTGGAAGCGTCGGTAACACTGCTGCAGACAGCGCGCAGCAAACCGATTCTGGGAATGACGCGCTTTGACGGGCTGAATCCCGTCTATGTCATTACAGGTCGGCCGGTAGCACTGGCAGAAAAGCCTGATCTGAGGGAAGGTGAGAGCTCATGAGTACAGCAGGAACGCTTTATGGTGTTGGGATAGGTCCGGGGGATCCTGAATTGATTACGGTCAAAGCCTATCGCTTGATCCGGGAATGTGCGGTCGTCGCTTATCCCAAGAAGCGGATGGGGGGCAAATCGTATGCCCACGAAATCGTAGAGCTGTATATCGATCCGGCTGAAAAGGAAATGCTGGGCCTGGTATTTCCGATGACCAAGGACCCGGCCGTGCTGGAACGCGAATGGAATAAAACGGTGGCGGCCTGCTGGGAGGCGCTAAGCCAGGGCAAGGATGTCGCCTTTGTTACGGAAGGTGATCCGAACCTGTACAGCACCTTTATTCATCTGGCCCGGTTAATGAGGGAGCTTCACCCTGAGGTGCCGATCGTATCGGTGCCTGGCATTTCCTCCGTGCTCGGCGCGGCGGCGGCGCTGGAGCTGCCGCTGGCGGATGGGGATCAGCAGGTCGGTATTATCCCGGCGACAGACGACCGGGAAGCCATGCGACGCGCGATTGAGAACCACGACACGATTGTGTTCATTAAAGTGGCAAAGGTGCTTGACCTCATTCTGGATGTGCTGGATGAGATGGAGCTGGGCGGCAGGGCTTCCGTCATTACTAAAGTGACATCCCCTTATGAAATGGTGTGGCAGGATGCCCGCACTCTGCGCGGGCAGGAATTGGAATATCTGAGTCTGATGGTGGTGAGCAAATGAGCGGACATTTCGAGCTAAAGCAGCAGTCAGGTTTGGAGCCCAAAGTCTATATTGTCGGTGCTGGCCCGGGCGACCCGGAGCTAATTACGGTGAAGGGCTCCAACATTTTGCGCAGCGCCGACCTGGTGCTGTATACCGATTCACTGGTTAATGATGAACTGATCGCTACGGCCAAGCCGTCAGCCCAGGTGCTGCAAAGCTCCGGCATGGATCTGGATCAGCAGGTGGAGATTATGGCTACGGCGGTGGAAGAGGGACGGAGCGTGGCCAGGGTTCATACAGGCGATCCTGCTATGTATGGCGCGATTCTGGAGCAGATGGTGCTGCTTAAGCAGCGCGGCGTCGCCTATGAAATTATACCGGGTGTCAGCTCGGTGTTTGCTTCCGCTGCGGTGCTCGGGGCAGAGCTTACCGTGCCGGACCTCACCCAGACCGTCATTCTGACCCGGGCGGAAGGCAGAACACTGGTACCTGAACGTGAGAAGCTGCGTGATTTGGCATCCCACCACTGCACGGTCGCCCTCTTTCTGAGCGCGACGCTGGCTAAGAAGGTGGTGGCCGAATTTATGGCGGCAGGGTGGAGCGGAGATACGCCGGTGGCTGTCGTTCAGCGCGCAACCTGGCCTGATCAGAAAGTAGTGCGCACAACGCTGGACAACTTGCCTGCCGACCTGCGCGCTGCCGGGATTACGATGCATGCCATGATCCTGGCCGGCTGGGCACTGGACCCGGAGCTGGTGAACAAGGATGCCCACCGTTCCAAGCTGTATGATAAAACCTTCACCCACGGGTACCGGAAAGGAGTGAAGGCCAGTGAGTAATCCGTACGCGGTCGTCGCCATTACGAAGCATGGGGTTGAGATGGCGCGCGATCTGGGCGGGCGCTTCCAGGGTACGGATATTTATTATATGTCCAAATTTGCGCGCGGCGATGAAGGCACCCAGGATATCCATTTGTTCGACGGATCGGTCAAGCTGATTCTGCCCGACCTGTTCCAGCGGTATAACGGCATCATTCTGATTATTTCCCTCGGCGCGGTTGTGCGCATGATTGCACCGCTGCTTGTTGACAAAAAAATCGACCCTGCCGTGCTGGTCATCGACGACCGGGGCGAGCATGTCATCAGTGTGCTGTCCGGCCATCTCGGCGGGGCGAACGAACTGACGCGACAGGTAGCTGCAGTGCTAGGGGCCAGAGCCATCATCACGACGGCCTCCGATGTGCAGGGTACGATTCCTGTTGATTTGTTCGGGCGGGAATTTGGCTGGATCGTGGACAGCTTCGATAAAGCCACACCCGTGAGCGCGGCCGTCGTGAATGAGGAGCCGGTAGCGATCATTCAGGAGACGGGTGAACAGAGCTGGTGGAAATATGATAAACCGCTGCCGGGACACATTCGGGTATACCCGGACTCGGTAGCGGCGCTGCAGGAGCCCTTTAATGCTGCCCTCGTGATCAGCGACCGCCTGCTGAGTGACGGGGAGAAGGAGAACCTGCTGGGCAACGGAGTGCTGTACCGTCCGAAAAGCCTGGTGCTGGGCATCGGCTGTAACCGTGGTACCGGACTGGAGGAGCTTGAAACGGCGGTGCTTGATACGCTGGAGGAGCTTCGGCTGTCCGTGAAAAGCGTCCGGAATGTAGCGACGATTGACCTGAAAAAGGATGAGGAAGGATTGCTTGCGCTATGCGGCAAGTATGGCTGGGAGCTGGTCACCTACACACCTGAGCAACTGAACACGGTGCGGCTGCCGAATCCGTCGGCAACCGTATTTAAATACACTGGTGCCTACGGCGTATGCGAACCCGCGGCGCTGCTGTCCGCAGGAGCGGAGGATTGGCTGCTGGAGAAGAAAAAAACAGGTAACCTGACACTTTCGGTGGCGCGGGTGGCGTTCCCGCAGTTGCCGGTAAAGGAGACGGCTAATGCACAATGAAACGATAAGAGCTTCAGGCGTGGAGAATCAGCTCCGCCGCAGGCTGGTTATTGCTGGCACAGGCAGCGGGGCAGGCAAAACGACGATTACGCTCGGGCTGATGAAGATCTTTGCAGAGAAGGGATTGAAGGTACAGGGCTTCAAGTGCGGACCGGACTATATTGATCCGACCTACCATACGGCCGTAACGGGCGTTCCTTCCCACAATCTGGATTCCTGGATGACCTCCGGGGACTATGTCCTGAAGATGTTCAGCCATGCCTCGGCCGATGCGGATATTTCCATCATTGAAGGGGTTATGGGCTTATACGACGGTAAGGACCCGCGCAGCAATATCGGGTCCACGGCTGAAATCGCCATGATTACCGGGAGCCCCGTGGTCCTTGTCGTGGATGTCCGCAGCATGGCGCGCAGCGCGGCGGCTATCGTGCTCGGTTATCAGCGGCTTGAGCCGGCGCTTCGCATCATCGGAGTTATCGTGAACCGCTGCGGGAGCCGGGGGCACTATGAAATCGTCAAAGCGGCCATTGAACAGGAGTGCGGCATTCCCGTCTTCGGCTGGCTGCCCCGGGACGAAGAGCTCGATATTCCGGAGCGCCACCTCGGTCTGGTGCCTGCCATCGAGCGTGGCGAGCTGGAGCCCTTATTCATTCGTGCGGCGCAGCGGATTCGTGAGGGCACGGATCTGGACGGCCTGTGGGAGCTCGCGGGTTCCATGGTACTGCCGAATTCCGCTCCCGCTGAACATTTAGCTTCTTCACCCGCAGCGTCTCAGAGGTCAGAAATGAAGCTTCCTTCCCTCCCTGTCCGTGACAGACCTGTAATCGCCGTGGCCAAGGATGCGGCCTTTAATTTTTACTATGAGGATAATATGGAGCTGCTGCGCCAGGCGGGCGCAGCGCTTGTGTTCTTCAGTCCGCTCGCAGGCGAAGGCATTCCGGAGGGAGCATCGGGCCTCTACCTGGGAGGGGGATTCCCCGAGGAATTTGCGGCTACAATCGCCCGGAATGAGTCATTCCTTAACGGAATCAGACAAGCAGCGGCCAGTGATATGCCGCTCTTTGCTGAGTGCGGCGGTTACATGGTGCTGGCGCGAACGTTGACTGATCGTGCGGGAGAGGTTCACACCATGGCTGGCATCATTCCGGCCCATGTCCGGATGCAGGAGAAACGGGCTGCGCTTGGATACAGGGAGGCCACAGCAACCTGTGATTGCCTGCTGCTTGAGCAGGGCGAGACGATTCGGGGGCATGAGTTCCATTACTCTGTGATGTCCTTCGATGAGGGTGTCCCTATCCCTTATGCATATGAGACCAAGGGGATGCGGGGTGTAACAGCAGAAGGATATACACGCGGCAGTGTGCTGGCGGGATACACCCACGTTCATTTGGCTTCACAGCCCAAAGCGGCGGAACGTTGGGTAAGGGCTTGTGCCCAGTACAACGCAGCGCAGACGCGATGAATTAATAAAAAAAGCAAAAGAACTGGCGGATACCGGTTCTTTTACTTTTTTTAGGATTTAAAGTTATTTAAGTAGGACTTAATTCGCCTGACCTTCATAGAATAATTAACGTAATGATTTTTCTTAAAGATTTCTCAAAGCGGATTTCTAAACTACGGTGTTACATTAACTTCTTTAATTGAGATACCCTGCCTTGGCTGATGCCAAGCATGGAGGCCAGTTGTTTTTGTGAAGATTGAGGATGCTCCTGCATAAGTTCCCTCATCTTGGCCAGAATGTCATCTGTCCGGCGATAGGATTTTTTAGGCGGAACATTTTGAGGTGATGGTACTGCGACAGGTCCCGGGATCGGTACAGGCTGAGGTTCTGCTGTCTTGAGTTCACCCGCGCAGTCATTACAAATAAACTGATCTTTATAATAGGTGTTGGTGTCAAGCGAGCCACAGAACGTGCAGTTGGTGGACTTGTATTTGCGGAGCATCAGTGTCTTGTCTTCAATAAAAAATTCCAGCGGATCACCAATTTCAATTTCCATAGTCATACGCATCTCTTTAGGGAGGACAATCCGTCCCAAGCTGTCCAAAGGCCTGGTCATACCCGTCCTTTTCAATCCATTCAACCTCCTCATTCAACTTATTTTTTTTTCGAGTATACCATATTAAACCGCTTTAACTAATTCTAATTTTACACCATCAAGGAAAGAAAAATATATATAAAATAGGCAAAAATCCAAGCTGCAGTATAATGTTTTATGTTACTTTATATTTCAAGAGAATTAAAAGCTATATATTTATGTAACATAATGTAATTTGATGTATATGAAATCCACAAATGGAAAAGGAATTGGCGTAAAAATGTGGAATGGAATAGGAGGCACAGTCTAAGGACAAGGCCTGTCCGTCGTTACCGTAGAAACGTTGGACAAAGTATATAGGTAGGAGGACTTTACGATGGAAAAACGAAAAGCGCTTTTGCTTGGTGATTATACATACCCTGAGTTTCACCCGCTGCAGGAGATCGACAAGGAAGTGACGCACATCCTACACGATTGGATGACGGTGCAGTGCAGCGAGAACCGCAAGCTGCTGTTAAAAGAGAACATCAGCAGCTTCGATCTGTGCATCTCCTATGGGGATAATTGGAAGGAGCTCATGTCTCCGCAGCAAACCGCAGGCCTGCTTGCCTATGTCAGTGGAGGAGGAGGGCTGCTCGTGCTGCATAATGGCATATCGATGCATAACAACTATGAGATTGCCCAGCTCATTGGAGCCAAGTTTACCAGGCATCCGGCCTATGCCCCACTGCAGTTCAAATCGGCTGCCCCGGACCACCCGGTCATGGAGGGCATTGTCTCATTCGCAATGGAGGAGGAGCCCTATCGTTTTGAGTTCGATCCGTTTACCCCAAAGACAGTGCTGCTGGAGTATGAGCTGGACGGAGAGGTCTACCCGGCTGCCTGGGCGCATTCCTATGGTCTTGGGCGAGTCGTCTATCTTATGCCAGGGCATCATCAGCCTACCTTCCAGAATGTGAGCTTCCAGCGTCTTATTGTGCAGGCGGCCAAGTGGGCGGCGCGTCTGCCCGGGTAATCGGCAGAGTGCTCAAGAGATCCCCCTCATCTTGGATTTAATCGAAATTCGTCGTTATACTAAGAGTATCCGGACACGAATTCCGGTCTAACAGCAAGGGGAGGAATGATCGTGAGCGATTTGTTCAAAAAAGCAATCTCATTAGGTTGGGGCCTCACCGTTGTCAGTAAGGAAAAAGTGGAGCGAGCCGTGGATGATTTGGTAAAGAGGGGCGAACTGGCACCTACAGAGTCCAAGGCGCTGGTTGACCGGCTGATTGGACGCGGGGAGGAAGAGCAGGCCCAGTTCAAGACGATGATTCGCGAGCAGGTAGCCAAGATGCTGAAAGAGCTCGATGTACCGAATGAAAATGATATGGCGGCCCTTGAGCAGCGGATTGCGTTGCTTGAGAAGCAGGTCGCGGAATTGGAAAAAGAAAAGGCGGCAGCCTCCGTGCAGCCTTCATCCGATGAAGGGAACCTTCCAGGATAAATGGCTGTTCATATGAGGCATGCCGGCCGTTACAGGGAAATCGCCATGGCGTTCGCACGTCATGGCTTTGGTTACATAGTGGAAGAAATCGGTTTGTCCATGCCGCAGAGATGGCTTTCACGCGAGGCGCACGGGACCAGGACGACCGCAGAGCGGATTCGGCTGGTGCTGGAGGAGCTGGGGCCGGCCTTCATCAAGCTGGGACAAATGGCCAGCACGCGGGCGGACCTGCTTCCGGACTCGATTATCCGCGAGCTGGTCAAGCTGCAGGACCAGGTGCCGCCCTTCTCGGCGGAGACTGCCCGTGGAATTTTGGAACAGGAACTGGATATGCCGCTGCACAGTATCTTATCCCGGTTCGAGGATACCCCGTTGGCCGCCGCGTCTATCGGCCAGGTCCATCTGGGCAGGCTGCACACCGGGGAGGATGTCGCGATCAAAATTCAGCGCCCTGGCGTGGATCGCATCATCCGGCGTGATCTGGAAATTCTGCGGGATCTGACAGTATTGGCGGCCAAACGCTGGGAATGGGCCGAACGTTATCAGCTTCCGCAAATGGTGGACGAGCTGGGCAAATCGCTGATCCGTGAGCTGGATTATACGCATGAGGCGAGGAACAACGAGCGGATTGCGCTGCAGTTTGCAGATAGCCGGGATATCTATATTCCTAAAATTTATTGGGAGCATACAGCCGCGCGGGTGTTGACGATGGAGTTTGTGGAGGGAATTACCCTGAGCCGCCGTGAAGAGCTGATACAGAAAGGCTTTGATCTGAAGGAAATTTCCCAGAAGCTCGTGAATGCGATGCTTCAGCAAATATTTATGGATGGATTTTTTCATGCGGATCCTCATCCCGGCAATCTGCTTATGATGAAGAATGGTCGGCTTGTTTTTCTGGATTTTGGCATGGTGGGACATCTGGAGGAAGGAATGAAAACACCGCTTGCCTCATTGATCATTGCTTTAATGCGGCAAAATACAGATGGCATGATGCGTGCCATTCATCGTCTGGGGCTGATCGATCCGGATATGGACGTGCGAGGACTGCGCAACGACCTTAATCGTCTGCGTGAGGAGTACGTGAATGTTCCCTTTTCACAAATCAGTCTGGGGCAGGCCTTGAACGACCTGTTCGGAGTGGCGCAAAAGCACCAGGTAAGTATTCCGTCCGACATTGTCATGCTTGGCAAAGCCCTGCTGACGATGGAAGGGGTGATTGAGAACCTCGATCCGGAGCTCAGCATAATTAAAATGGCCGAGCCTTTTGGACGGAGGCTGCTCAAGGAAAGGTTCAGCACACGCCGCATCCGCGGCAAGCTGCTTGGGGGAGCGGCCGAGCTGGCGGAAGCGCTGGTTGAGCTGCCAGGACAAGCCCGTCAGCTCGCCTCCGTGATTAGCAAAGGCAAGCTCAAGCTGGAGGTCACTGTGCCGGAGCTGGAAATGCTGCTGCGCAGGCTGGATCAAATCAGCAATCGGCTGTCCTTCAGCATCGTGCTGCTGGCTTTTTGTATCATCATGGTAGGCCTGATTATTGGCTCGTCACTGACGAACAGGGCGACTTTGCTGTGGAATGTGCCGGCCGTTGAAATCGGCTTTGTGGTCGCGTTGCTGATGGTGGCGTTTCTGCTGTACTCCATTTTCAAGTCAGGGCGGTTCTAGATGGTCTGGTCTGAGCTGAGCTGTAAAGGCGCTCCGAGAACGAAGCATTCCTGCAATCGCTGTTGACCCTCCGGGCCAAAGGCGAACGCTCCGCTTTTCCGGAATTGCTTCGTTCTCTCCGCTGCAACGTGGCATCCTTCGACTTAAACCAAGCGAAGAAATCGCCACGTCTGTGATTTCTGGTTAGGTAAAGGGTCGGGAGCAGGCGATGTGCCTCTGTTCTCGACCTTTTTTTGGATTTTAGAAGGCATACGCTTCGTGGTATAACCTTCATGGAATCGCAAGAGAAACTACTGCTAAACGAGGTCCGGCTACAGCCCATTTTGGCTGTATAGCATAATAATCAGCATTGGTGAGCAAAAGGTTAAAATTAAAAGAATTATAATAATGATGGCGTTTACATAGGGGTTGGGGCTTTTACTTTGTGCTGTCTGCTGCGTTATAATGATGGACTGAGCAGAACGGGAGGGTGAGTCTGAGAGAGACAAGCCGATTTTTTTTACCGGATACAGCCTGTCGGCCGCGGAACGGAAGCCCTGATGCAAGGGTGCGGGTCGGATCGGCTCCGGTCATGAGGGGGAATCAAGGTTCAAATGAATGTTAGACAACAATGGTTTGGCAATGTCCGGGCTGATGTATTGGCTGGCATCACCGTGGCACTGGCGCTGATTCCGGAAGCGATCGCCTTTTCGATTATCGCGGGAGTGGATCCGATGGTGGGCTTGTACGCCTCTATCACCATTGCGATCGTTATTTCTATTGCAGGCGGGCGTCCGGCCATGATTTCGGCGGCCACTGGTGCCATGGCGGTGCTGATGGTCGGGCTGGTAAAGGACCATGGCATCGAGTATTTGTTTGCCGCGACCATCTTGACAGGTATCATTCAGTTTGTGCTCGGGATCTTTAAGATAGGACGTTTCATTACGTTTGTGCCGCAGCCGGTCATTACCGGGTTTGTAAACGCGCTGGCGATCCTGATCTTTATGGCGCAGCTTGTCCACTTCCAAGGCGCTAACTGGATCATGTATGCGATGGTGGCCGGAACGCTTGCTATGATCTACATTTTGCCGAGGTTTGTGAAGGTCATTCCCGCACCGTTAGCTGCGATTATTTTCATGACGATCATTACCGTGGCTTTTGGGCTGGACGTGAAGACGGTGGGCGATATGGGGGAACTGTCCAATACGCTGCCGATATTCCATCTGCCTGAGATTGAATGGTCGCTGCAAACGCTGCAGATCATTTTCCCTTATTCGTTTACCCTGGCCCTGGTAGGTTTGCTGGAGTCCCTGTTGACCGCTACAATCGTCGATGAAATGACCGAAACAAAGAGCAATAAGAACCGCGAGGTACGTGGTCAGGGCATTGCGAATTTTATCAACGGCTTTTTCGGCGGCATGGCCGGCTGTGCGATGATCGGACAGTCTGTCATTAATGTGAAATCCGGCGGACGAGGTCGTCTGTCCACGCTTACGGCGGGGGCGTTCCTTGCTTTCCTGCTGCTGGTGCTGGGCAATATCGTCAAGCAGGTGCCGATGGGAGCTCTGGTCGGTGTCATGTTCATGGTGTCGATTGGTACTTTTGATTGGAAATCGCTTGTACATCTACCCAAGGTGCCGCGTGCCGAGGCGTTCATCATGGTCATCACCGTGGTAATTGTGGTGGCCACCGATGATCTGTCGAAGGGTGTTCTGGTGGGTGTGCTCTTGAGTGCTCTGCATTTCGGCTGGAAAATGGCGAAGATCCAAATTCATACTGCCGAGCAGAACGGGGAAAAGCTATACCGTATATCCGGTCCGATGTTTTTTGCTTCTACCGCGCATTTTGTAGACCAATTCCACCCGGCGCAGGACCCGGATCAAATCAGCATAGATTTCTCCGACTCGCATATTTGGGATCAGTCGGCTGTAACCGCCATCGCCAAGGTGACGGAGAAGTACAAGAAGGCCGGCAAAGAAGTAAGGCTGAAGGGACTGAATGAGGAAAGCCGACTGATTGTGGAGAAAATTGGCCTGTCCTCTGTTTCCGGACATTAAAGTGTGGGCGCGCAAATCACAGTGCGGCATCGCTGTGATTTGCGCTTTTTGGTGTGAACATGGGGAGTTGCTGGCGGACAAGGGGGACTTCGCGTATACTGGGAAGATCAATTGTTGGGGAACGATATGAAATATGAACCATTACAAGAACAGGGAAGTGACAATCCATTGAAAAATTTTGCATCACTCGGAATAGAGCCCCATTGGGTGGAAGCATTAAAGACACAGGGCATTGCTGTACCGACGCCGGTTCAGCATGAAGCTGTACCGCTGCTGATGAACGGCCAGGACGTGATTGCCGAGGCGCATACCGGAACGGGGAAAACCCTAGCCTTTCTGCTGCCGATTCTGCACAAAATCAATAGAAGCAAAAAATATCCCCAGGCGCTCGTCATTGCGCCTACGAGAGAGCTGGCCTTGCAGATCACTGAGGAAGCCGCGCGGCTAGCGGCCACGACTGAAGGCATCTCGCTGCTGGCCGTGTATGGAGGGCAGGACGTGGAACGACAGCTGCGCAAGCTGAAGGGTGGAGCGCAGTTGATTATCGGCACGCCTGGGCGGCTGCTGGACCATATGCGCAGGGAGACACTGCAGCTTGGCGGGGTGAGCATGCTTGTGCTGGATGAAGCCGACCAGATGCTGCATATGGGTTTCCTGAACGAGGTGGAAACCATCATTAAGGCTGTTCCGTACCGGCGGCAGACGATGCTCTTCTCGGCAACGATGCCGGCGGCCGTACGTAAGCTGGCCCGGGCTTACATGCACTCCCCGACAGACGTGAAAGTGCAGTCCGCTTCACCGGTGCCGGTGGATCAGATCCGCCAGCTTGTCGTCGAGTGTACCGACCGGACGAGGCAGAAGGCTTTGATTGAAATGATCGACACGCACCGCCCGTATCTCGCAGTGATCTTCTGCAGAACGAAGCTTCGCGCTGCGAAGCTGAATGAGGAGCTGCAGACGCTTGGCTACAAGAGCGGCGAGCTGCACGGGGACCTGTCCCAGAACAAGCGGGAGCAGGTAATGAAGGCGTTCCGCGACGCGAGGCTGCAACTGCTGGTGGCCACCGATGTGGCGGCCCGCGGTCTGGATGTGGAAGGCGTCACGCACGTATTCAACTACGATATGCCGCATGACGCCGAAAGCTACATCCACCGCATCGGCCGTACGGGCCGGGCCGGCGGCAAGGGCGTGGCGATTACGTTCGCCGCGCCCAAGGATGTGGAGGACCTGCGGCGGATTCAGAAATCCGCAGGTCTGAAGATGGCCCGTGCCGAGTGGTCGGGCCAGCAGGGCTCATCCGCCGCACCGTCTGCGGAGCGCGACGAAAGAACCCGGCCTGCTCGCACGGCCGGGGGCCCTTCCCGCGGCCGCACGGAAGGCTCCGGCGGTGGACGCCGCGGTTCGGGCCGGGACAAGCCGCGCCAGGGACGCCCAGGCGCGGGCGGCGAGCGCCGCGACGCACGCTCTAGCCGCAGCGGCGGCTCTCAGGGCGGCCGACGAGGCCGCGGCCGCTAACCAGTACAGCCCCCGGGCCAAGCTCCCGGGGGCTGTTTGTATCGCGGACAGAAGCTGGTCCGTGATTTTGTTTTCCAAGTACGGTCCGTGTATAATTTTGTAATAGCTTAGCAAGACCGTTAGAGAATTCATTCTGCCGAGAGGAACTGCCATGGAACCGAGGAATGACTGGAAAGAACGCTTCAAAATCTTTTTCTTGAACAACAGATTTGTGTTATTCCTGCTGATTGCGCTGCTGATTGGCCTGAATATCATGGTGTTCACCCGAATATCCTATATATTTCAGCCACTTGCGGTGCTCGTTAAAACCGTCGTTTTACCGCTGATTTTAACAGGCATCGCATTTTATTTGCTAAATCCGATTGTCGATTATTTGGAGCGTAAAAAGGTAAAACGTGTATACTCCATTGTTGTGTTATACCTGTTGGTGATTGGCGTTATGACCATCATTATTACCTCTGTCGTTCCGGTCATCCGCGATCAGGTGTCCAGGCTCATCACCAATGCTCCCGTATACAGCGCTCAGGCGCAGGCCCAATTCGAGAAGCTGATCGGCAGCGATTTCGTGAATCAATTCCGTGACACCATTAACTATAATCCGGCGGAGTTGGCGAACAAAGTCTCAGAATGGAGCACATCCGTGTTGAACAACGCATGGAATAGCATCGGCTCCATTGTGGGGGCGGTGACCGAAACGGTTGTTGCCATCATCACTGTTCCGTTCATCCTGTTTTATTTGCTGAAGGACAAAGGCAAGCTGCCGAAATTCATTCTGGGGCTGCTTCCGACGGGTCTGCGGCCGCAGACTCACCGGATCATGAGCGAGATAAACCATCAGGTCAGCTCCTATATCCGCGGCCAGATTATCGTCAGCTTCTGTATCGGCGCACTGTTGTATATCGGGTACCTGATTATAGGTCTCGATTATTCGCTGACACTCGCGGTCATTGCTTCATTCACCAGCGTGGTGCCGTACCTGGGGCCGGCGATCGCCATTACACCGGCGCTCATTGTCGCCCTCGTTACCTCTCCGGTGATGCTGGTCAAAATGATTGTCGTGTGGACCGTCGTGCAACTGGTCGAAGGCAAGCTTATCTCGCCGCAAATTATGGGCAAGACGCTGAAAATACATCCGGTCACGATTATTTTTGTTATTCTAACGGCAGGTAAAATGTTCGGCGTGGTAGGTATCGTGCTGGCGGTTCCCGGTTATGCTGTGCTGAAAGTTATTGTGACGCATATATTCCGGTGGTTCAAATATCGTTCCCGGATGTACGAGCCGGAACAGCAGCAGTCCTGATGCCGTCATGGATCCGAAAGGATCCATTTTTTTTGTCACATTCCGAAATAAGTTGGGCGGAGGCTATTGACAATTGATAATGATTATCAGTATCTTTATAAGAGAGGATTAAATGAAGATTATATGAATTTTGTCGAGAAAGAGGCTTTGCAGCATGGATAGCTCTACAAACGGGAAGGAAGAACAGTTGCGGGAACAGCTCTGGGCGCGTCCAGGAGCGGCAATGGGCATTATCGTGATCGGGCTGGCCGCTCTCCTGTTCATCATGGCTCTCGGGATTGCTGTAGGGGCGGTGAGGATTCCGCTGCGGACTGTGTACGAAGCGCTCTTCTCATTTCATCCAGATAATACGAATCATCAGATCATTTGGGATTTGCGGTTTCCGCGTGTGATTGCGGGAGCGCTGGTCGGAGCGGCATTCGCCGCGTCCGGCTCGATTATGCAGGGAATGACGCGCAATCCGCTGGCAGATCCCGGCCTGCTGGGCATTAACGCGGGAGCCGCCTTTGCGTTGGCGATTTGTTTCGCATATCTACCGCACCTTTCTTTTAATAGCATGATACTTGTATCGTTTGTCGGGGCTGGACTCGGCGTTATCCTGGTATTCGGCCTTGGCCGATTTTCCAGGGGCGGGCTCACACCTGTTCGGCTGGCGCTCGCAGGCTCCGCTGTTTCCATTCTGCTCTCCAGTCTCAGTCAGGGCATTGCTCTGGTGAACGATGTTGCACAGGATATGGATTTTTGGATTGCAGGCGGTGTCGCCGGCACTCAATGGGACCAGCTCGCACTGACGGCTCCATGGATCGGTGGCGGACTCATTGTTTCGCTCCTGCTTTCGCGGTATATCTCGATTCTCAGCCTCGGTGAAGATGTGGCGCTTGGCCTTGGGCTACAGACGGGACTCATCAAACTCGCTGCTTCGGTAGTGGTTATGATCCTGGCGGGAGCGTCGGTCGCTATGGTAGGGACCATCGGTTTTATAGGATTGGTGGTACCGCATGTCGCCCGTTTCCTGGTAGGCAAGGATTATCGCTGGATCATTCCCACCTCGGCCGTGATCGGCTCGCTCTTGGTGGTGGGTGCTGACATTGCGGCAAGACTGGTGAATCCTCCACAGGAGACGCCAGCTGCGGCCATGATTGCCCTGATCGGGGTCCCTTACTTCCTCTACCTTATCCGGAAAGAGGTGAGGGACTGATGAAGCCTCAGGGAATCTGGTATTCGCAAAGAGGGGCTAGAACCTTTACCGTGTCGGCGGTGTTGATTGCACTTATCGTTATTGTGCTGGTTATCAGCGTTAACTCAGGGCATACTTCCCTTAGTCCGATGCAGGTGCTGAGAACCTTTATGGGGATGGGAAGCAGAACGGAATCGCTCATATTATTCGAATTTCGTCTGCCCCGTATCGTTATTTCCCTGCTCGTGGGAGCGGGGCTTGCTGTGGCAGGGGCGGTGCTGCAAGGGGTGTCCCGCAATCCGTTGGCCGACCCGGGCATTCTCGGGATCAACTCAGGAGCGGGTCTGGCGGTCATCCTGTATGTATCGCTGAATCCGCTGCGAACCGATGCTTCGCCGTTTACTTTACCCGTTCTGGCCATACTCGGTTCGTTTGGTGCTGCGGCGGCGATCTATTGGCTGGCCTACCGCAGGCATAAGGGCTTGTCGACTGCACGTTTGCTGCTCGCAGGTATTGCGATGGCGGCCGGGATTCAGTCTCTGATGCTGGTGCTGGTCATCCGGCTGGACGAGCGGAACTATAATTTTGTGGCCAATTGGCTGGCAGGCAGTATCTGGGGAACGAACTGGGATTTCGTACTGGCGCTGCTGCCTTGGATTGTTATTTTGATTCCGTTTGTGATCTCTAAATCCCGGCAGATGGATGTGCTGATGCTGGGAGATCAAACCGCGGCGGGTCTCGGAAGCGTGCTGAACCGGGAGCGCTTGCTGCTCGTAGCAGCAGCGGTAGCCCTCAGCGGTGCCTGTGTCTCCGTCAGTGGAGGCATAAGCTTCCTGGGGCTGATTGGCCCCCATCTAGCCCGCAGTTTAGTTGGGCCGCGGCACAAGCATTTCGTGCCGGTATCGGCACTGGTCGGCGCATTGATTATGCTGGCCGGAGACAGCATCGCTCGCACGATTATTCAGCCTTCCGGCATTCCGACCGGTATTGTCGTGGCCGTGATCGGCGCTCCGTATTTTTTATATCTGCTCTCCAGATCAAGGGGCTGATATCGTCGCAAACAAACCGTCTTTAGATTAATGAAAGGGATGATCACATGTTTCGTTTAAATACAGTCGGTCTGAATATTGCCTATGAGGATCGTTTGATTGTCGAGGATTTGAACATAGAGATTCCGCAAGGTCAAATTACGGCACTTGTTGGAGCGAACGGCTCCGGCAAATCGACAATATTGAAAACGATGGCCCGCATCATGCAGCCTAAGGGTGGAACCGTGCTGCTGGACGGCAAATCCATTCATAAGCAATCCACGCGTGATGTGGCGAAGCAGCTTGCGATTCTGCCGCAGAATCCAACTGCTCCGGAAGGCTTGACTGTGACGGAACTTGTATCCTACGGACGTTTTCCCTACCAGAAGGGCTTTGGCTCGCTCAAGGCGGAGGACCGGAAAATGGTGGAGTGGGCAATCGGCGTGACTGGAATGCAGGATTTCCATGATCGTCCAATTGATCAGCTTTCGGGTGGGCAGCGCCAGCGTGCATGGATTGCTATGGCGTTAGCACAGGATACGGATATTCTGTTCCTTGACGAACCGACTACGTTCCTTGACATGGCCCATCAGCTCGAAGTTCTGCAGCTCCTTGAGCATTTGAACGCCACAGCCGGCCGCACGATTGTGATGGTTGTGCATGATCTCAATCATGCGGCCCGTTACGCCAATCATATGATCGCTATTAAGAAGGGAAAGGCGCAAGCTGTCGGTTCTCCGGTTGAGGTGATGCAGCCTGAAGTGCTGCGCGATGTATTCGGAATCGAGGCGGATATTGTGACCGATCCACGTACGGGAGTTCCGCTCTGCCTGCCTTACGCGCTGGCGGGACACCCTACTCTGCCCAACGTTATGGCAGGCCCTGGTACAGAAGCTGTGATCATCCCTGAAAGAAAAGAGAAGCTCGTGGGTGCTGTTGTCCGATAGCTCCATGGTGCATCAAGCCTTTCTACACTCAAGCTGGCGGAAAACGCCGGCTTTTTACGGTATCGATACGGGATTTGGATTTTTCTTCTCGTTTGGTTATGATAGAAGCAGATGTTTCCATCTAACTTGTATTAGAATAACGCAGTTTTTTTAGAGGAGGATAAGCCCCATGTCCATTTATTCATTCCAAGCCATAACGCCCGCGAATCAGGTATTTTCCATGGAAACCTATGCAGGTAAGGTGATTGTGATTGCGAACACAGCGAGCAAGTGTGGTTTGACCCCCCAATACGGGGAGTTGCAAAAGCTCTATGATGAATACAAAGACCGTGGACTGGTCGTGCTGGCCTTCCCGTGCAACCAGTTCGGCGAGCAGGAGCCGGGCACCAGTGAAGAGGCGGAGGAGTTCTGTAAGATCAACTACGGCGTGAACTTCCCCGTTTTTTCCAAAATTGAAGTCAATGGTCCTGACACACATCCGCTGTTTCAATACTTGAAGGACAAACTGCCTGGGGAACAGGAGAGCGGCGATATTTCTTGGAATTTCAACAAATTCCTTGTCAATCGTGAGGGAGTACCCGTAGCCCGTTTTGAGCCGAAGGAGTCTCCAGAAACGATGAAATCCGCTATTGAGCAGCTTCTCTAACGTCGAACAGGTAGAACATGAGGTAATACGACGAAATCTCCCGGATGAGTACGCCGGGAGATTTTTTGCGTGCCTATGATCAGCTCAAGTTATTCCCAGTTGTAAAATCGCTCGGTTGTCGGTTAGCTTGCACGAAACAGCAGGCATAATCATAAGACTCATGGGAAAGCTAATGAACAGCAGGGAGATCTCTGTATCGGAAGAAATGTGAACAATGTATGAATAAGGCTAAAAGATGTTGCATTGTGAAATGGATCACATTATACTAAGGACATAAAGTGAAATGAATCACATAAACAGTCGTTGAAAAGTGAAATTATTCACAATATAAACCCGAGGAGGCAACACCTATGAAAATCGCAGTGATTGGATGCACACACGCTGGGACAGCCGCCATCGTCAATACCGCCAAATTATATCCTGAAGCACAAATTACCGTATATGAGCGCAATGATAATATTTCATTTCTTTCCTGCGGGATTGCACTGTATGTCGGCGGCGTGGTGAAGGACCCCGAAGGCTTGTTCTATTCGTCTCCACAGCAGCTTGCGGATTTGGGCGTAACCACTAAAATGCTTCACGAGGTAACCTCGGTGGATACCCAAACCAAGACGCTGCATGTGCGCAATCTTGAAACCAAGGAAGAATTCACGGATACGTATGACAAGCTGATTATGACGACAGGCTCATGGCCGATTATTCCGAAGCTGGAAGGCATTGAGCTTGACAATATTTTGCTCTCGAAGAACTATAATCATTCCAATACCATTATTGAAAAGGCCAAAAGCGCTAAACGGATTACCGTTGTCGGTGCCGGTTACATCGGCATTGAGCTGGTAGAAGCCTTCCAAATGAGCGGCAAGGAAGTTACGTTGATCGACAGTATGGACCGTATTTTGAATAAATATTTGGATGAGCAGTTCACAGACAGAATTGAGGATTCCCTGCAGCAGCGCGGTATTAAGCTTGCCTTGGGGCAAACGGTCAACCGTTTTGAAGGTCAGGACGGCAAAGTTGCCAAGATCATCACCTCCAATGGGGAGTATGAGACTGATCTGGTCATTCTCTGCATCGGCTTCCGCCCGAATACCGAGCTTCTGAAGGGGCAGGTGGATATGCTGCCGAACGGGGCGATTATCGTCAACGATTATATGCAGACCAGCCAGCCTGATATTTATGCCGCCGGTGACAGCTGTGCGATTCATTATAATCCTACAGGCAAACATGCATACATCCCGCTGGCGACGAATGCGGTTCGAATGGGGACCCTGATTGCACGCAATATCATGGAGCCGACCATCCCTTATATGGGAACGCAGGGGACATCGGGTATCAAAATATATGAGCAAAACATTGCAGGCACAGGTTTGACAGAGACAGCGGCTAAGGATGAAGGAATGGCGGTCGAGGCGGTTACGATCGAGGACAGCTATCGTCCGGAGTTTATGCCTACAGCCGAAAAGGTGCTGCTGAAGGTTGTGTATGAACGTGAGTCCCGCCGGATCGTCGGTGCGCAGTTGATGTCCAAAGTTGATCTTACACAGTCGATGAACACGCTCTCGGTCTGCATTCAGAATCGGATGACTGTCGATCAGCTTGCCTTTGTTGACTTCTTCTTCCAGCCGCATTACAACAAGCCTTGGAACTTCTTGAATACGGCAGGACTGCAGGCTCTTCCAGCAGTGAAACGCCAAGAAGCGGTGGTTCTGTAACCCATGTACCCCAAAAATCTGTGATTTTGTTCACGGGTTTGCCATGAAATTCGTCTCTCCCTGCTCCCTGAGTATTGTACAATAAGGACAATCAAGTACTCAGACGATGAGTTATGGATAAAGGGGGAGGAACCGTCTTGTTTTGGATTACGTTTATGATTGTTCTCGGAGCAATCGGTTTTGCGGCAATCGCCTGGTTTATGAAACAGCTCGAGAAAGAAGAATATAACTAATAAGTGTCATGTGATATAAGCAGCTTCTCCTTGGGAGGGCTGCTTTTTTGCATGGACAGATCCCGATTTTTCCAACTTTAATGTGATTAATTTCACTACTATAGCCTTCGTAACCTTCTAAACTGGAAGAGACAGAAGAAGCAGCGAATGAAAGGAGAGAAGAGAATGGCAACTTATAAACCGAAGCAAATTGCGGAACTGACGGTTGAAACCGGAGTCCATAAAGCCCATAATCCGTGGCAAACGGCGGTGATCCTTGGTTTTCTGGCGGGAGCTTTCATTGCTCTTGGTTTTTTATTGGATATCCGGGTGATTGCGAGCGCTCCTGAAGAATGGGGGAGCATTGCCACCTTTATCGGCGCGGCTGTGTTCCCTGTGGGGCTGGTGCTCGTATTGCTGGGCGGCGGCGAGCTGCTGACCGGAAATATGATGGCGGTTCCCTTGGCCCGCATAGCCGGACGCATCACGACAGGCGAGGCTGTAAGAAACCTTGTGCTGATCACCCTGAGCAATTTTGCAGGAGCGCTGTTTGTCGCTTATTTTTTCGGTCATGTGGTGGGATTGACGGCCAGCGATCCTTATCTTGAGAAGGTAGTGGAGATGGCGGGCCATAAAATCCAGGCTTCCTTCTGGCAGTCCTATCTGTCCGGCATTGGCTGCAACTGGCTTGTCGCGTTGGCGGTTTGGCTATCCTACGGCAGCGATTCCATGAGCGGGAAAATTTTGGGCATCTGGTTTCCGACCATGGCGTTCGTAGCCATTGGGTTCCAGCACGTTGTGGCTAACATGTTCTTGATCCCGGCGGCGATCTTCGAGGGCCACTTTACATGGCTCGATTATATACGTAACTTTGTGCCGGTATGGTTGGGGAATTTAACAGGGGGAGCCGTGTTTGTGGCGGGGGCCTACTGGATAGCTTATTTGAAGAAGGAGCAGACGACCCCGAAGACACACGCTCATGCCATAGGGGAGAAGGAGGCTGTTCGTCCGCAGGCAGCGTCTGAACGTGTTGTATAATCCGCAGAACGCTTTGTTACAATGTAATAAAAGTAAATTCGCCATGACAGGTTCGGGGGAACGTAACCTGTCATGGCGAATTTTTTTGGGAGTGGTCCATGATACGGCATGAGGAAGAGTCTGTTCTCTTCCATCCTTGCCTTAATCATTTCTTACCCTGTAGGCAGAGCTCTGAAACAGCTTACTCATCAAAAAAATGTAGTATGATAGAGAAAATGTTACAGGCAAATGAAGTGCCGGATAAGGGAGGGCCAGACGTGATTCAAGATTACAGCATAAAGAGAGAAGAAGACGGGAATGGCAGGCCAAGAATGACGGATGCGGCTGATGGTGTGTTCCCCGGCGTGTGTCCGCTGGATTGTCCAGATACGTGCGGGCTGCTGCTCCATAAGGAAAATGGCAGAATCGTGAAAGTCACAGGTGATCCGAATCATCCGGTCACGAAAGGCGCTATCTGCAACAAGGTCCGTAATATGACGGAGAGAATATACCACCCCGAGCGGCTGCTGCATCCGCTAAAACGAGTAGGACCCAAGGGCGCGGGGCAGTTTGAACGGATCACGTGGGAGGAGGCTCTCGCTGAAATTACGGAACGCTTCCGGGAGCTTATTACACGTTATGGCTCGGAGTCGATTCTTCCTTACAGCTTTTATGGCAATATGGGTGTGCTGAGTGTGGATGGAATGGACCGCCGTTTCTTTAACGCTTTGGGTGCCAGCAAGCTGGAGCAGACCATCTGCAATTCGGCAGGCAGCGTCGGATGGATGTATACCATGGGATTTTACGGGGGAGTAAGCCCGGAGGATACCGAGCATGCAGATTTGATTATAGTGTGGGGAGGCAATCTTGTCAGCACCAACATGCATCAGGTCGTGATGGCAGAGAAAGCGCGGAAGAAAGGGGCGAAGGTGGTCGTGATCGACGTTCACCGCAACCGGACTGCCCAATGGGCGGACTGGTTCATCCCATTATATCCGGGAACAGACACGGCGCTTGCCCTCGGGATGATGAATGTGCTGTTCGCGCAGGGTCTGACCGACAAGCCCTTTATGGAGCGCTATACAGTAGGGCATGAGCTTCTGGAAGAGCATGTTCGAGACTTCACTCCCGAACGGGTGGCCCGCATAACGGGTGTGCCTGCTGAAGATATTGTCCGCTTGGCCGAAATGTACGGACGCGCGCAGGCAGCCTATATCCATGTCGGCAACGGACTGCAGCACCACGACAATGGGGGCATGAATGTAAGAGCTATAACCTGCCTGCCGGCGGTTACGGGACACTGGCAGCGGCGCGGCGGAGGGGCGACGAAATCGAACAGTGGTTATGCGAAGCTGAACAGCGCTGCCCTGGAGCGGCCGGACCTGCGGGCAAATCCGCAGGCGCGCCATATCAATATGAACCGGATTGGCGAGGCCCTGCTGGATCAGGAACATCCTGTGAAGGGACTGTTCGTGTACTGCTCAAATCCGCTGGTTGTGGCCCCGGACACGGAGCGGGTCACACGCGGCTTCGAGCGGGAGGACCTGTTCACCGTCGTCCATGATTTATTTCTGACGGATACGGCAAAATATGCGGATATCGTGCTTCCGGCTGCTTCTTCCTTCGAAAGCACGGATCTGTTCACTTCTTACTGGCATCATTACATCCAGCTTCAGGAGCCGGTGATTGAACGGGTTGGGGAGAGCAAGAGCAATTATGAGCTGTTCTCTTTGCTGGGGCAAATGATGGGGTTGGATGACGAGGCATTTGCCGAGAGTGAGGAGAGCATGATCCGTGGAGCGCTGAACCTTTCCTCCAACCCTTATTTGAACGGGGTTACGCTGGAGGCGCTGCAGGAGCACCGGCACGTAAAGCTGGATATGAGTCCGCAGGCGCGGCTCCTGGAGAAGCTGCCGACCCCTTCCGGTAAAATCGAGCTGTATTCCGAAGCGCTGGAGCGTGCGGGACTGCCTGGACTGCCTTCTTATATGCCATTGCAGGAAGGATATGATGGCGAGCGCAGACCGGCTAAGGATGATTTGTATCCGCTAATGTTCATTTCGTCGCCAAACCATAATTTTCTAAATTCAACCTTTGCGAACGTAGGCAAGCATCAGCAGCTGGAAAAAGAACCTCTGCTCCAGATCCATCCCGAGGATGCGGTGGCGCGGGGAATCTCCGATGGGGATCAAGTCACGGTATGGAATGAGCGTGGCGTTTACAAGCTACGGGCGCAGGTCGCTGACAGGATGCTGCCGGGAACCGTCATCAGTCAGGGCCTCTGGTGGGAGAAGGAAGGGCAGCGGCAGCGTGCCAATGCGCTGACACCGGATAGGCTGGCGGACATGGGGAAAGGCGCGGTGTTCTTTTCAACTGCTGTTAATGTAAAGCGTCAATGAATGTGCTTGCCGGATGAAGCGTATGTAAGCGATACTGGTGGATGTGTCTTGCTTATGTGCGATGAAGGAGTATATTCATGAGATTTCTGCAATCCTACCCTAAAGAAGTCAAAATATTTTTGATCGCAAGTCTGGTGAATTCGGCTGGCGGCTCGCTGATGTGGCCCTTGGTGACGATGTATGTCTTCGACGAGCTCGGCCACAGCATGAGTGACGCCGGCTTTGTGATTCTGATCCAGTCGCTCGGCAGCATATTCGGACAATTGCTCGGAGGAGCCCTCTACCACCGGGTCGGTGTGAAGAACCTTATCGTAGGCTCTCTGGCCCTGAATGCGCTTGGACTATGTGCGCTGCCCTTCACCAGTAATTACTGGCCTGTATTCGTCATCATGATGGGGTTCATCGGATTTTGTAATGCCATGTCCATGCCGGCAATTCAGGCCTTTATCGGGTTCCGGTTTGCCGACCGGCGCGGGGAACTGTTCAATGTGATCTACGTAGCCAACAATATCGGTGTTGCGCTGGGGACGGCTTTGAGCGGTGTTCTGGCTGATTTGTCCTATCACTTGAGCTTCGTCCTGAACGGCTTGACATCAGCCGTGTTCGCATTATTTTTCTTTGTCTATCTGACCCGGGTCGACATGGAGGAGGGAAAGGTGCACTTGAGCAAGCGCAGCAGCGCATCCGGGGAGCTTCCGCTGCCTGTGCTGCTGCGTGATACGCGCATCTACCTGTATATCGGCCTGGGCACGATGTTTCTGTGGTTCGGCAACTCGATCTGGAATACGGGCGTATCGCCGTTCATTATTGAAGAGGGGATGCCCAAAAGCATGTACGGCTTGCTTTGGACCTTGAACGGCATTCTGATCTTTGTCGCACAGCCCTTGGTCTCCTGGATTCGGCGGAGCTGGACGGCCACGACCTCGTCCCAACTGATTGCCAGCGGCATCTTCTATTTGGCCGCCTATATCCTGATGGTGCTGGTCCCGAATTATCCGGGAATGGTACTGGCCATGGTGCTGGCAACCATCGGGGAAATGCTGATGTCCCCTGCCATTCCGGCGTTTCTATCGGAGCACGGCGGCAAAGGCGCGCCATTTTACATTGGGCTGGTCGGTGGGATCGGCGCAGCCGGGCGGGTGTTCGGGCCTTATGCGATGGGTGTGCTGTATGATCAAGCAGGCTTGGCTCCGGCGGTCTGGCTTGCGGCGGTTACAGCCGTATTCTGCATTCTGTTCTACATGCTGCATAGTGGGTTGAACCGCAGTCGGGTGCAGAAGGAGCTGGAGACGGTGCGCGGCGGTTACTAACAGCACGGCCCCACCGGTCAAGCTACGTATTCAAGGGCCGCGTCTCTTTCGCTCTGCATGCTATGCAGTGTGAAGGGGGCGCGGTTCTTTGGTATCCCGTTGTGCTACAATAGGTATCATCTAAACGCTCGAAGAATGGAAGGATTGAACAACATGAGTGGAAGTCAAGCGTGGACTGTACGTCTTTCAGAGCTTAAGGATGCATCTGAAATCATGATGCTGGATGAGCTTGTGTGGAACGAGCGGACAGCACCGGCACCGCTAAGCTGGGGTTCGAGAGGAGAGTTTCTTCGTCATGCGCCTCCAGGCTCGCAACTGGTTGCTGTTCAAAAAAATATCCTACGGGGATATATCGGCTTTCAACCTCCTACCTCTCTCGTCAGTAACAGCCATGTGCTGTCCATTCATATTGCTGTCCATCCTTCCTGTCAGAGGGAGGGGGTCGGTAGCCTTCTCATGCATGCGATGAAGGAGTTGGCGGCTTCCCGGGGCGTTCGCAAGCTCAGTCTGCGGGTGCTCTCCTGCAATACAGGAGCTATTGCCTTTTACCGGAAGAACGGATTTGTGAAGGAGGGGCGGCTGGCGGCCGAATATTGTATTTCCGGCACCTTCATCGACGATATTATAATGGCCCATCACTTGAAGAATGACCGACCATAGAGCTGATGGTGGAAAAATACATTTGACTCGACAATTGATAATCATTATCATTAGAACAGAATCGAATGCAGAAATGAGGAATTGGTGTTGAGACAAATCATATTTTCACGTAAAAGAACGATGAGCATCCTCGCGGGGATCATCTTGCTTGCATTGACCTTGTCCGCATGCGGACAAGCACAGCCCTCGGCCCAGCCGGAAGGCTCAGAAGCGAATCCGGCGGCGGCAGACCGTACGGTTACAGATGCTATGGGACATAAGGTTACGATTCCGGCGAATCCCCAGCGGGTGCTGGCCCCTTACCTGGAGGACCCTCTGGTGACTCTGGGTGTGACTCCGGTTGCACAGTGGTCGGTCCAAAACGGCAAGAAGCAGGACTATCTGGAGCAATATCTGAAGGACGTGCCATTAATGCCGTACGATATGCCTCCTGAGCAAGTCCTGGAAGTCCAGCCTGATCTGATCATCATCAACTCAGAATCCATGGTGCAAAAAGGGCTGTATGAACAATATTCCGCCATTGCCCCTACCTATGTGCTGGGCGATGAAATCGCCTCCGACTGGAGACAATCGCTGCTGAAAATCGGCGAGCTGCTGAACAAGCAAGCGGAGGCCGAGAAGGCTGCATCGGATTACGATGCCAAAGTAGCGGCTGCCAAGGAAGAACTGCAAGGGGTGGCAGGCGATCAATCTGCGGCCGTATTGTGGCTTACCCAGAAAAATTTCTATGTCGTCGATCCTGAGAAATCGAGCGGTGCCGTATTATATGGCGATCTTGGCTTGAAGGCCCCTGCACTAACGCAAGAGGCCGATTCGGATGCATCCTGGACCGCGATCTCGCTTGAGAAGCTGCCTGAACTGGATGCGGATTATATCTTCCTCATCAACAGCAACCAGGGAGCGAGCTCGGAAACGCTGGAGCGGCCAATCTGGAAGTCTCTTCCTGCCGTGCAAAATGGACATGTCTTCTCGATGGATAGCAAAGGCAGTTGGCTGTATAGCGGGAAGATTGCCAACGAGGCCATGGTTGATGATGTATTGAAATCCATAGTGAAGTAATCTCAGCAAAGATAAAGAACCTCCGGTTTCACGAATTCGTGACCGGAGGTTCTTTTCGTTGGGCGCGTCTATTTTCTTTGACAGCACATCTGTAGACGAAGGCTATCTAAGCTGCTTCCATTCCTTTTGCAGCATGCCGTACACGGCATGATTGACATACCCGGCGGGCAGCTTCTCCGCTTCACGGATAATACCTTCGAGCACGAATCCCAAGCGCTCGGGAATGCCGCGACTGCGGCGGTTGCCTGTAGCGCAGCGGATTTCAACCCGGTGCAGATCGAGGTCAATCAAGGCATACTCTACAAAAGCGCGGCAGGCACTTGTCATGATGCCTTGTCCCTCATAACCCCGGCCGAGCCAGTAGCCGATGCTCACAGAGCGGCTGCTCCAGTTGATGGGAAGGAAGCTGATGATCCCCGCAAGCTCTTTATCCATCCAAATACCTGCCGTAAAAGCTCCGTTCTCAGCAGCCTGCTTAAGTGCATTCTCTACAAATTGCTCGGTATGGCTGATGTCGGTTGCCGAATCGACCCAGGGCAGCCACTCTCGTAGACGGTCGCGCGACATCTCGGTCAGCTCGTATAAAGCCTGTGCATGTTCCCTCGCGATAGGCTTGAGAACCGTGCGTTCATCCAGTTCATATGTAAACAAAAGCGATCCCCTCTTCCTCTCGTAAATGCTGACAGCCGTAATATGAGGCCATGATATTCCATGCTACATGATTCCGCAAGAGTCGTCAAAAGGGCAAAAGATGCGTTTTACTCATACGGGACGAAGGTCACCTGATCAATCAGAAACCTTCCATCTTCAAATTTGTAGGTCAGCTCAAGGTCACCTACAAATTCAGAGGGCGAAACACTGCCGGAAACAATGGCGCGCAGCTCATTAAGGCTGGTGTCATAAACAATGTAGGAAGTGAAATCAAGCGCTGCATTAAAATTGGACGGATTATCGTAGAAATCTGCCGGGCTCATTTCGAGCAGCTTGCGTTGCCCGCGGAAGGTGACTTCGATCTCGACGGGATGCTGTCCGTCCTCGGCACTCACCTTTGAGGATACCTGTTTCTGTACGAACGCTCCCGCATCCTCCACCGAATACTCTTCAAGCGACTCCAGGTTGACCACATGAATGTTCTGAATCTCTGTGCCCGTACCTGACATTGCGGTCAAAATAACGACGGCTTCATGGACACCATCCTGATTCACGTCCTGGACGTACAGTTGAGGAGGAGAAGCATCCGCTGCGGAGCCTGTCCAATCGTAAGCCTGAAACCGTCCGGCTACCTGCAAAATGGCTTTCTGGAAGCGGCCGCCTTCTAGGGGACCGCTGTATAACTGAACAGAGGCGTCCTCGGGAGCCGTCGCAATTCGCTGATCGGGCTCCGGTGCGAGGGCGGGGGCGGCGGGCAGCGGGCTGGAGGACGTCAGTATGGCGGACAGGAGGAGAGCGGCAAGCAGCCTCAGCATGACAATGGCTCCTTTCTTAAAATAAGAGTGCATCTGGTGAACGTATTTGCTCTATATAGTAGGTCCGGTTTACGGACAGTGAATTTGGCCGCATAAAAATACAACTATCTCCAGTATAGAGTAAATCGCAATAGAAATCGTTACCTATTTTTAAGAGTTATTCGCAGGGTCAATTTATTGAACAATTCGAGCCGAAGGGGTATATTTAAGTGAAACATGTTTACACAGGCGTTTTCTGTTAATACTCGAGACAAGCGATTATGCGCAAAGAAAGGTTGATATGCGTGGAGAAGCCAAGCACTCCCCCGAATTTTATCAAGAACATTATTGAAGAAGATCTCCGTAGCGGCAAGGTGAAGGAAGTCGTGACCCGCTTCCCGCCGGAGCCGAACGGTTATTTGCATATCGGTCATGCCAAAGCCATCTGGATTGACTTTACTCTGGCTGACGAGTTTCACGGACGGACGAATTTGCGTTTTGACGACACGAACCCTGCGAAGGAGGAGACGGAATACGTCAACTCTATTAAGGAAGATGTTAAATGGCTGGGCTACGAGTGGGAGGAGCTTCGTTTTGCCTCCGATTATTTTGAAGAGATGTACAAGAGGGCCGTGCTTTTGATCAAGAAAGGCAAGGCTTATGTGGATGATCAAAGCGCCGAGCAGATCCGCGAAACCCGTGGCACCCTGACAGAGCCTGGCACCAACAGCCCGTACCGCGACCGCAGTGTGGAGGAGAACCTGAAGCTGTTTGAAGACATGCGCGCAGGCAAATATCAAAACGGGGAAAAGGTGCTTCGTGCCAAAATTGACATGGCCTCCCCTAATATCAACCTGCGTGACCCGGTGCTCTACCGTATCTCGCATACGCACCACCACAACACGGGAGACACGTGGTGCATCTATCCGATGTATGCCTATGCGCATCCGCTGGAGGATGCCATCGAAGGTGTGACGCACTCTCTTTGCTCACTGGAGTTTGAGGATCAGCGCCCATTGTATGACTGGGTAGTCGCTGAATGCGAAATGGAGCATACGCCGCATCAATATGAATTTGGCCGCCTGAATCTGGCGCAGACGGTCACCAGCAAGCGCAAGCTGAAGCTGCTCGTTGATGAGCGGCATGTCGATGGCTGGGACGATCCGCGCATGCCTACCATCTCGGGGATGCGTCGCCGTGGGTTCACACCCGAAGCGATCCGCAATTTCGTATATGAGACCGGGATTTCCAAAGCGTATGGAGAGATCGATCTGCCGGTGCTGGAGCACTTCGTGCGTGAGGATCTCAAGCTGAAGGCCCCGCGCACGATGGCGGTCATTGATCCGCTGAAGGTGGTCATCACGAATTATCCGGAAGGCCAGGTGGAAATGCTGGAAGCCGAGAATAACAGCGAGAATCCGGACATGGGCTCACGGCAGATTCCGTTTTCCCGGGAGATCTATATTGAGCGCGATGACTTCATGGAGGACCCGCCGAGCAAGTATTTCCGTCTGTTCCCCGGCAATGAGGTCCGCTTGAAGCATGCGTATTTTATTAAATGCAACGAGGTCATTAAAGACGCGGAAGGAAATGTGGTCGAGATTCACTGCACCTATGATCCGGAAACCAAGAGTGGAACCGGGTTTACAGGCCGCAAGGTGAAGGGAACGATCCACTGGGTCGAGGCCAATCAAGCGGTACCTGCTGAATTCCGTCTCTACGAACCCCTTATTAGCGTAGAGAAGGTGCTGGAAGATGAGGAGGACGGGGAAGAGAAGACCTTCCTGGATCAACTGAATCCGAACTCGCTTGTGATTGCTGAAGGCTTTGTGGAGCCGGAAATGAAAGAAGCGAAGCCGCAGGACAAGTTCCAATTTTTCCGACATGGATATTTTAATGTGGACCCGAAGTTTTCGGAGCCAGGGCGGCCGGTGTTTAATAGGGTTGTATCCCTCAAAAGCTCGTTCCAGCTGCCGAAAAAGGGATAAACAGGCGGCTGACATCATAGCATCATAGAAATCAGGCGCTTCAGCCGGGATCGGAATACAGTTGCGATACCGGCTGAAAGCGTCTGTTCTTTGTATCGTATATGATTGCACTGGAGATGATGCTCTGAATGAATGAGAGGCAGCGGGAGATTCTGCAGCTCTGTCTGCGGCATGAAGGAGCGCCGCTTTCCATGGAACAGATTGCGGCAAGACTGGGCTGCTCGGAGAAAACCATCCGGAAGGACTTCAAAATCATTGACGGCTGGCTGGCTGAACAGCAGACAGGCGAGATCATACGCAGGCCGAATCGGGGCATCATCATCCGACTGGACGAGGAACAGAAGAACAGGATTGAAGCGCAGCTTCTTCGATATGAAGGTGGGCTTGGCGAACGGGACAGAAGACGGCTGGAGCTGCTCCGGCTGCTGCTGTTGCAATCTGCGAGGCCTACCATCGATCAGTTGAAAAAAAAGCTCTATGTGAGCAGGAATGTCATTACCGAGGATTTGGGCAGGCTAGGAGAGCTAATGCAGCCTTTCCGGCTCCGGCTCGTGTCGGGACGACAGGGCATAGAGGTAGACGGTATGGAAGAGCAGATCCGGGCGTTTTTGCTGTCTGCGCTGGCTGACTTTACATCCGGGCAGCTTCCCGAACCGGAAGAAGCCGGGGTATTCGGGATATCTGAGACCAGACAGATGAAGCATCTCGTACATGGTGCGGAGGAACGGTTGTCCGTGATGTTTACCCCCCACGCCTTTCATTATCTTGTGCTCGCGCTCCTTACCATGCTGGCCAGGATTAAGCTGGGGCACATGATGGGAGAGCAGGCATCCGGTGCAGGAGCCACCTATCGGAGTGCCGCCGCTGAACTGGCACATGGGCTGGAAAAATATTTTGCCGCAGCCATTCCCGAAACGGAAGTGGTGTATATTGGAAGATTGCTGGCCGGCGCGGGCAAGCATTTGGATAACGGCCAGATGGAGGGGGTTCCTCTGTCAGAGAAGGATGACGTCTATGAGCTTACGGTGCACATGATCGATAAGGTGGCTACCCAATCGGGTCTCACCTTTCAAAACGACCAGGAGCTGCTGAGGGGCTTGTCCCTGCATTTGTATACGTCGATGCCGCGTCTGAAAGGGGCTATCAGTGCGGGGAATCCGCTGCTTGATGAAATCAAGCGGCAATATTACTATCTGTTCGATATGATTGTTGGCATTCTGCAGGAGGATGAAAGCTTCGCGGCATACGATTTCGATGAGCATGAGGCGGGCTACATTGTTCTTCATTTTCAGGCAGCCTACGAAAAGATGAATAAATATAACGGTCGGCATGCACGGGCTATGATCGTCTGTTCCATGGGGGTGGGCATTAGCATGCTCCTGAAGACGAAGCTTGACCGCAAGTTTGATTTGTTGGAAATTGCAGGCGTCCGCAGCGAGCGGTGGCTGAGGTGTGCCAAGCCGGAGGATTTTACCGGTATAGATTTTGTTCTTATGGTCAGGGACCTTCACATTTCCAAGGTCCCTGTGCCTGTTGTGCGGGTAAATCCGCTTTTTACCGGAGATGATGAAAGGCAGGTCCGGCGGGTCATTTCCAAGATGCAGGAGGACGGTCGCTTCAGCCTGCTGGGTGAGCGGCTTACAGGCGGACGGATCGTGGCGGACCTGGATACAGACGATCCGTTCGAAGCGATCAGGGCTTTGTGCGCTTTGCTTGAAAAGCAGCAGTGCATATCGCCGGAGTATGCGGATACCGTTATCCAGCGGGAGACCCGCTCTCCGACAGTCATTGGAGGCGGCATGATGCTTCCGCACGGTGAGCCGGCTCTTGTGTACAAGAACGCTCTGGCGCTCGCCAGATTGCAGCGTCCCGTCTCCTGGGGAGGCAGCCTGATCCGCTGGGTCCTGCTGCTTGCTCACCATGGCAAAGAGGGCGTGAAGGAGCATCAGCAGTTGATTGAGGAAATTGTGCGCCTGTCGGAAAATGACCGGCTGCTGAAGCAGTTGGAAGGAGCGACCCGGGCACAGATCGCAGCACAAATTGGAATACGGGAGCAAGAATAAGCTTGTTCGAAGGAGGCATTATGGATCAGCAAGCGGTATGGGCCATCGTTATTTTTCTGGCCGTGTATGCATTAATTATTTCGGAAAAAATTCATCGTACGGTTCTCGCGATGCTTGGTGCGGTTCTGTTAATTGCCGTAGGGATCACAGACCAGGAAAGAGCGCTTGAGCACATTGATTTCAACACCTTGGGGCTGCTCGTCGGCATGATGATTATCGTCAGTGTGACGGCGGAGACGGGGCTGTTTAATTACTTGGCCATTAAAGCGGCCAAATGGGCCAAAGGCGAGCCTTTGCGCATTATGGCCGTGCTGGCGGTCATTACGGCTTTCGGCTCGGCTTTTCTAGATAATGTCACAACGGTGCTGCTGACCGTACCGGTTACATTCAGCATAACAAGGCAGCTCCGGGTGAATCCCATGCCGTATCTGCTTACACAAATATTCGCCTCTAACATCGGGGGCACGGCAACGCTGATCGGCGACCCGCCGAACATCATGATCGGCAGTGCGGTTAAGGAGCTGACCTTCATGGCCTTTATTGAGAATCTGGCACCTGCCGTGGTGATCATTATGGCGGTGCTGATTCCGTTGTTCATGCTCATCTTCCGCAAGCAGCTCCGTACAACGGAAGAGCTGAAGCGGGGCATCATGGAGATGAACGAAGAAGACATGCTGGGTGACCGCAAGATGCTGGTGAAAAGCACAAGCATGCTGCTGCTGACGGTTGCAGGCTTCTTTCTTCATCAGCTGCTCCATCTGGAGACGGCGACCGTCGCGCTTGCCGGAGCGTTCGTTCTGCTGCTGTTGACCGGTGAGTCCATGATGGAGCAGGCCTTTACACGCGTGGAATGGACAACCCTCTTTTTTTTCATCGGGCTCTTCGTACTGGTATCCGGGCTGGTGGAAACCGGAGTGATTGCAGCCCTGGCGTCCAAGGCGGTTGAGCTTACAGGTGGAAATCTGACGGCGGCATCCATGCTGATCCTGTGGATGAGCGCGATTGCTTCTGCTTTTCTGGATAATATTCCGTTCGTGGCAACCATGATTCCGCTGATTCAAGGCATGGGGACGATGGGAATGACCAACCTTGAGCCGTTGTGGTGGAGTCTGTCCCTGGGAGCCTGTCTGGGCGGTAACGGAACCCTGATCGGCGCGAGCGCCAATCTGATCGTGGCGGGTCTTGCCGCTAAAGAGGGTCACCCGATTACGTTCCTGAAATATTTGAAATATGGCCTGCCGCTTATGCTGCTGACCATCGTGATATCCACCATCTATATCTACGTGCGTTATCTTCTGTAGCACATGTCGATGCGCATTTCTCCTCTATAGCCTGTTCGAGAGCCTGTTCGCGGTCAAAAGTTCCGGATATTCCGGAACTTTTTGTGCATTTAGAAGCTGCGGCAGGCCGTAAGATACAGATAAGCAGGATGAATCCAATTTTGCGATATCTGACAGGGGAGGATATATGAATGAAATTGGTTGCGGTTACATCATGTCCGACCGGAATTGCCCACACGTATATTGCAGCGGAGAAGCTGACAAAAGCGGGCCTGGATACGGGGGTAGAGGTCAAGGTGGAGACCCAGGGCTCCGCAGGCACGGAAAACGAGCTGACAGCGCAGGAGATTATGGAGGCGGACGGGGTCATTATTGCCGCTGACAAAGGGGTGGATAAGTCCCGTTTTGCCGGAAAACCGGTGTATGAATGCGGAACGAGGGAGGCGATCAAGGACCCGGTCGCGATTATCCGCTTGTTTCAGGACGGAAAGGTGGCATCTGCCGGCGGGCTGAAGACGATTGAAGAAGCCAAGAGCGAGCAGAGATCCAGACAGAATCCCATCTACCGGCATCTCATGAGCGGCGTGTCGTTCATGATTCCCTTTGTGGTCATCGGTGGCCTGATGATTGCTATTGCGCTGGCGATTGGCGGTGAGCCTACGCCATCCGGCATGGCAATTCCCGAAGGCTCCTTCTGGCAGAAGATCCAAGATATCGGTGCGACCGGCTTTATGTTCATGGTGCCGATTTTGGCGGCTTACATTGCTTACAGCATCGCTGACCGTCCGGGGATTGCGCCAGGTATGATTGCCGGTTATATCGCGGCCAACGGAAGCTTTTACAACAGTGAAGCGGGCGCAGGCTTTATTGGTGGTATAGTTGCCGGTTTCCTGGCTGGTTATGTGGCTTTATGGGTCAAAAAATGGAAGGTTCCACGTATGATTCAACCGATTATGCCGATTCTGGTCATTCCGATTATCGCTTCGCTCGTTACGGCCAGCGCGTTCATCTGGCTGCTGGGCCGACCGATTGCCGCGATGATGGGCGGGCTTACAGATATGCTGAATGGCATGCAGGGAGGCAGCGCGATTCTGCTTGCCTTGATTTTGGGAGCCATGATTGCTTTTGATATGGGTGGCCCGTTCAACAAGGTGGCGTTCCTGTTCGGGGCATCACTGATTGGCGAAGGCAATACAGCGATCATGGGTGCGATTGCGGCTGCGATTTGTACACCTCCGCTAGGCATGGGCATTGCTTCCCTGGTGGCCAAGAAGCTGTACAGCAAGGAAGAGCAGGAAGCCGGCAAGGCGGCCCTGGCCATGGGCCTGTTCGGTATTACGGAGGGAGCTATTCCGTTTGCCGCCAGCGATCCGCTGCGTGTCATCCCCAGCCTGATTGTAGGCGCCATGGTCGCCTCTGCTCTGGCGATGATGGGCGGCGTAGGCGACAGTGTTCCGCACGGCGGGCCCATTGTCGCTGTTGTTGGAGCGATTGATAACATCGGCATGTTCGCTCTGGCCATTATCGTGGGCACCGGAATCACCGCGCTGATGGTTAATCTGCTGAAGGCGCGCCGCTCCGCGAAGCAGGCGAGGGAGAAGCAAGCTTCGTCTGCGGCGCTCTAGCTTTGAAGGGAGAATGGTCTGTATGAATATAACCGAGCTGTTATCAGAGAACCGGATGAGGCTTGAGCTGGAGGGCACGACCAAGGAAGAAATTATAGATGAGCTGATCGCTCTGCTGGAGCGGAGCGGGGCGTTAAAGGACGCAGCCAGCTATCGGGAGGCGGTGATGGCGCGTGAACAAGAAAGCTCGACTGGCATCGGCTTCGGCATCGCCATTCCCCACGGGAAGACCCATTCTGTAGCTAGCCCTGCGGTAGCCTTTGGCCGTAAATTGCCCGGGATAGACTGGGACAGCATTGACACGGAGGATGCCACATTGTTCTTCATGTTGGCGGTCCCTGAAGACGGCGGCAGCGAGCATTTGAAGATACTGCAAAATCTATCGCGCAAGCTGGTCGATGATGAATTCCGCCTCGCGCTTGAGCAAGCACCGGATAAGGCGGCGATTGCGGCTCTGGTAGCGCAAATCCAGAGCTGAAAACGGCACCGGAAGTCCCCCTCGGGATCTCCGGTGTTTTGACTTTTCGGATTAAATTCCGTTCTGCGGTGCCTGCTGTTTCTCAGCCTGTGGCGGACGATAACCGTAGCTGTACAGCATATACCACATGACGCCGAATCCTACCGCTCCCAGCAGCGCAAGCATAACTCCGACTTTATACATCATCTCGCCGCCGAAGCTTTGAAAGAGCCAGCCTCCTGCAAAGCCGGCCGCTATACCGGAAATGCCGCTCCACGTGAGCGTGTACAGCGACTGGCCGGAAGAACGATATTCCACAGGAATGAACAGCATGGTCAGTTGTGTGCCGACGTAGAAATAACCGCCGAAGGTGATGCAGTGCAGCGCTTGTACGAGCACGATATCCAGCGGGTTCGAGGCGACAGCCATAAGCTGCCAGCGCAGGGCGAACAGCAGGCTGACGAGGGCGAGACAGGCGGTTAGGACCGTCATTTTTCGTTTGAGCCAGCGGTCGAACAGCAGGAAGACGATCACCTCAAATATGGAAGACATAAATACAGACAGGCCAACCATGCTTTTTGTACCGCCAAGCTCCGTGATATATAGAGAGACAAAGGCGCTGTTCATGGCGTTAGGAATTGACACCAGAACGCCGAGAAGGATAAAGCTCATAAAATATCCGTTATTAATAACCCTTCCAAAGCCGCGCAGGCTGATTGACGGGGTGTCTGGTGCCCTGTGGAGCGGTGGAAGGGTTGCGGCCGCTGTCGCTGCAACCAGCAGCAGGATACTGAAAACGGCCGCGATGCTGCTTATGCCAAAATAATCGATAATCGAACCGGAAGCGGCCGCAATTACAGCCCAACCGAGAGAGCCCCACAGCCGGTACGACCCGAATTTCCGGCCAGTGCCTTCGATGTAACTGAGAATCATGCTGTTGGTCTGAGCAAAGAGCGGACTCTGGAAAAAGAAAAACAAAATCATGGTCGAATAAATTAAGGAATATGTATTCACAAGAAATACAGCTTGTAACAGCAGCAGCGTTCCTGTCATCATAATAAACAGCGTACGCCGTACGTTCTGTGTCCGGTCGCTCATATATCCCCAGAAGGGGTTGGCAAATACAGATACAAAAGGGCCGACGGCCATCAGGCTGCCGATTTCGATTTTGTCCATCCCGATTTCCTGCAGATACAGCGGGAAGAAGCTTGAGAAAATGGCGATAGCCCCGTAGATGAAAAAATTGTACAGCTTCAGGGAATAGAGTGAATGGTTGCTCTTCCTCAACGCATACATTCCTTTCTTGGACCGATAGTAACAACAATGTATCATTGTTTCAAAAGGTTAACAATTCCAAGCGGCAAACTTATGACATGGAACATCGGAGGGAGGCGCAGCGATTGAAGGTAACAGGCATTGTACTCGCGGGAGGAGCATCGTCACGCATGGGGACGGACAAATCACAGCTAAGGCTGGATGGAATGACTGTCCTCGAAAGAATCGCGGGTGAGGTACGTAAGGCGGCAAATCGAGTGATTGTCACGGGCAGCAAGGGGGGAAGCCTGCCGTTCGGCCTGGAGGCGGTGCCCGATCAGTATCCCGGACAAGGGCCTCTTGCGGGCCTGCATGCAGGGCTTAAGGAGACACGAACGGAGTGGAGTATCCTATGCGCCTGCGATATGCCGCTGGTGAACGCGGAGACGATGCTTGCTCTGCTCACGTTGGCGGATGAGCCATGGAATGCGGTAATTCCGGTCATTGGCGGCAGAAAACAACCGCTGTTGGCTGCCTATCATCATCGGGTACTGCCAGGCTTGGAGGAAAGGCTGCAAGCCGGTCGTTTGCGGATGCAGGATTGGCTGGATACGATCAGCGCAGTATATGTGGACGGGGAACAATTAGCCGCTTCCGGGTCAAGGGCGGCGGACAAGGTATTCTTCAATATGAACGAACCGGAGGATTACCGTCGCGTAACCGGCTGGCTTCGGGAAGAAGCCAGCCTCAAGAATCATGACTGCTGATGCCCAACCGCCAGCTTGCGTACGATCCCGGCGAGGGCCGGAACCGCGTTGTTCATCTCGGCCGTAGAAGCGTAAGCGTAGGATAACCGCAGATGAAGCCGGTCCTGGCGGTCATAGATATCCCCGGGATTCAGCAAAATGCCGCTGGCAAGAGCAGATTCAAACAATGTCCGCAGCGGCACGGTTACGGTTAGCTTGAGCCATACGTAAAAGCCGCCGCTCGGCTTGTCCCATGCTGCGAGGTCCCGGAAGAAAAGGTGCAGCAGGTCCAGCAGATGATCGCGCCGCTCGCGCAGCCGAGAACGGACATGCTGCAGATGCGCCTCATGGCGTCCGGAGGAAAGCCATAAGGCGGCGGCTTCCTGGGCAAGCACGCTGGAGCCGTAATCCATCTGCATTTTAATGTCCGCCAGCCGTCCAATCACCGGCTCAGGCCCGATAACCCAGCCGATCCGCAGCCCCGGACTAAAGGATTTGGACAGCGTGCCTGTATACAGAACCCGTCCTTCCGTATCGAGGGACTTCAGGGCGGGCGGGGGCTCTTGGTCAATCCATAGCTCACTGTACGCTCCGTCCTCAATGATGGACAATCCGCAGGAGCGTGCCTGGTCCAACAGCTCTGCCCTTCTCTCCAGGCTCATGGTTCGGCCTGTTGGATTGTGAAAGGTAGGATTGGTATAGAGAAGGCTTGCGGAATAAGCCGCTGCTGTATCCGAAAGCTTCTCTGTCTGCAGTCCCTCCGTGTCCATCGGCAGTCCGATGAGCTTCATACCGGCCGACTGGAAGGCATGAATGGAGTATAGATAGGACGGCTTTTCGGTCAGGATGGCCGTTCCCTTGGGAAGCAGCCCCACGGAAATCAGATGAAGGGCCTGCAGCGAACCGGACACAATCAGTACGGAAGCCGCGCTGGCCAGGATTCCCGATCCGGCGGCCTGGTTGGCAATTGCCTCGCGCAGCTCGGGGCAGCCCTGCGGCTCCGGATAACTCAGCCTTCGGCTGTGCTGTGACAGCTCGGCCAGCAGCCGATTGTAGCTATCGTGAGGCAGCAGCTCGGAGGACAGTTCCCCGGTTCCCAGCCGGATGATGCCGGATGCAGCTTCCATACGGTTAATCGTTTGGATGACAGGCAGGTTGGGGTAATGAATGCCTTCATCAGCCGCATCCACCCAGATGGGCTCCGCTGTGGTATTGAACGGCTCTTGAGGCCCTGAGCGTACCACGGTTCCGCCGCCGCGGTTGCCTTCCAGCAGCCCGGATGCGGACAACAGGCCGAGAGCAGTTGTTACTGTGCTGCGGTTGACCCCGAACAGTGTGGACAAGGTCCGCTGGGAAGGAAGACGGGTGCCGGACGGCCATTCGCCATGAAGGATTTTCAAGCGAATATAGTGTTCGATCTGTTTGTATACCGGAAGCGGGGAAGAGGTATCTGGCCTCCAGTCGGGAATCAGCATGACGAGACTTCCTTTCACCGAGAGCATTCTGACCAGTTAGTCATAACGGTTGACCAGATTCAATATTACTCCCTCCTGAGCAAGAATGCGAATGGAGCCTTTTCATATTATCCAGAACAGAAAATAATGTATCCTAACAGCCAGTTTATGCTTTTTAGGAGAGGGTGTGAGCATGGTGCCACTAATCAGACATGATACTTATATAGAAGCTCCGATAAATGTCTGTTTTGACCTTGTAAGAGATGTAGAAATACACACAAAAACAACGTCAAAAACGAAAGAAAAGGCAGTTGGCGGGGTGACAAAGGGGTTGCTCAAAGAAGGGGACACCGTTACCTGGGAAGCCATTCATTTTGGGATTAAACAAAGGTTAACGGCTAAGGTAGTAGAAATGGAAATCCCCCACAAGCTTACGGATGTGATGGTCAAGGGAGCCTTTCGTTCCTTCACTCACACACATGCATTTCTGGAGCATGGCCAAGGAACTATTATGAAGGATACATTTGAATATAGATCGCCTTTTGGAGTTATTGGAAAAGTAGTTGATCGATTGTTCCTTGAAAAATATATGCAGAGATTTATTATAGATCGGGCCAATGAATTGAAGAAACTTGCGGAAGAGATTTCATAAACTGCTTTTCCATTTTTCAAACCGACAAGCCCGCATAGATACGCCGAAACATCGGAAAACAGGAACTATGTCTGCCGAATTATTTGGCTGGTGGGATCATGAGAATTTGGCTGGCGACAAGTCTCTGTCAACGCATTAGAGTGATTTACATGAATCAAGCTGACAGAAGAGAGGATTTGTACCCGGATGATGGAAGCTGCTGTACATGCGTTCTTGCTCGCGCTGGGGCTCATTTTACCCTTGGGCGTACAGAACGTATTCATATTCAATCAGGGGGCCAGCCAGCCTAGTCTGAGGAAGGCGCTCCCTGCTGTAATCACGGCTGGCGTTTGTGATACGCTGCTCATTTTCCTCGCTGTAGGGGGCGTGTCACTGCTCATGCTGCGATGGAGCTGGCTGACGGATATTTTGTACGGGGCCGGCTGCCTGTTCCTGTTGTATATGGCCTGGAGCATCTGGCGTTCGGGTCAGTCTCAGGCGGGGGCGCCTTCCCCCCTTCGGGCTTCGCGCCAGGTTGCTTTCGCGGCCTCGGTGTCGCTGTTGAACCCGCATGCCATTCTGGATACGGTTGGCGTCATCGGAACCAGCTCCCTGCAGTATGAAGGAGGGGACAGGTGGGTATTCACGCTGACCGCAGCTCTGGTGTCCTGGTGCTGGTTTGCAGGGCTGGCCGCGGCTGGCAGGGGAGTGGGGCGAATTGATCCGGCAGGCGGAATCAGCAGGAACCTGAACAGGGTGTCAGCGCTTGTGATTTTCGGATTGGCCATATACATGGCAGTCACTTTGCTTAGGTAAAAAAGAAGCCGTCCTCCGTTATACATATGGGGGGCGGCTTTTGCTGTCATGAGCTGTGAACCCGTAAAGCAGGCTACAGCCGCTCCACTCGGATGTCCTTCTCCAGGCGCAGGACATCCGCAGGAGTGATACGGCCAGCCATCGCATGCAGCGCGGCTGCCGTGCCGCAGGCCGCTCCGCGCCGCAGCATGGCGGGGAGGCCAAGGCCAGCCAGGTCGCCTGTGACCAGCCCGGCGACCATGGCGTCTCCGCTGCCGAGCGGGCTGACGATGTCAGCGTGGGGCAGCGTCACGCGGTAGCTGGCGGCGGCGGTGGCCGCCAGCACGCCGTCTGCGCCAAGCGAGACGACGGCCAAGCCAGCCCCGGCCTGCACAAGCTTGGCGGCAGCCTCGCGCATCGCGGCCAGTCCGCCACCGGGCGCGATGCCGGCGAAGCGGGCGGCTTCCTCCTCGTTCGGCTTCACCAGGTCGGGCCGCCCGCGCAGCCCTTCCCGGAGCGCCTCGCCGCTTGCGTCGAGTGCCACCCGGGCACCCTGCGCCTTCGCCAGCTCGCAGAGCTCGGCGTACAGCCCTTGCGGGCAGCCGGCAGGCAGGCTGCCGGACAGCAAGACCCAGGCGGAATCTGCCGCCAGGAGCCGGAGCTTGTCCCGGAGCGCGGCCAGCTCGCCCGGCCCAACAGAGGGGCCGCCCTCAATGAGCTCGGTCTGCGTGCCGGCTGCCGGGTCCAGCACTGTGATGGCCAGTCGGGTTTCGCCACGGGCGGCGGTCACGAAATCGGCCGTTATCCCTTCTTGCTGCAGGCTCTCCAAGAGCATGTGGCCAGTATGCCCTGCCGCAAAGCCGGTAGCCCGAACAGGCACGCCCAGCGTATGGATGACCCGGGCGGCATTAACTCCTTTGCCTCCGGGTACGGTCACGTTTTCTGTTATCCGGTGCACCCGATCCGGCTGGAAGCCGGGTATGTTGTAGATTTTATCGACGGCGGCATTTAGTGTAACGGTTGTGATCATCGTTCTTCCCCCCTGTTCCTTATGGACGCTGTATGCTAGGATATCAGCTTGAGGCCGGCGGCGGCCGCCAAAATCATCGCGATAAACAGCATTCTTTTCCAATCCTTGTCCTCACCGAACAGCAGCATGCCAGCCACGGTGCTGCCGACGGTCCCGATTCCGGTCCATACGGCATAAGCCGTGCCCATGGGAAGGTACTGCATCGAATAGCTGAGCAGCGAAAAGCTGAGCAGAAAAGAGACGCCCATCAGAGCGTAAGACCGCCATCCCTTCCTCATCGTAATGCCCTTCATACCAATGACGCCGAGCACCTCGGAGCTGCCGGCAAGAATCAATGCGAGCCAGGCCATCAGGCGTTCCCCCTTTCACGCGCTGCGGAATCGGTCACGAGTTTCAGACCGATTACCCCGGCAAGCAGCAGCGCGGTCAGCAGCACCTTCGCCCAGTTAAAAGGCTCGCCGAACAGCAGCATTTCGGCCGCAACGGTTCCGGCTGTGCCGAGCCCTGTAAAGACGGCATATACCGTGCCTACCGGTAGGCGGTTTGCCGCCTGAATAATCAGATAAAAGCTGACCCCGATGGCCAGCAGTGTGACAATCCATTCCCATGGTGTGGCGGCATGCTTCAGACCGGACACCCATATGACTTCTATGATACCTCCCAAAATAACGTACAACCAGCTGCGATTCATCTAATCTCCTTCTTCGTTAAGTATTCATACCACGCCAGAATATCGGCCAAGCGGCTTGGACGCGCCTGCGGTATTTGTCCGGTCCTACGAACAGCAGCTCCACGGCCGTGCCGTCAACGAGCGTAATGTAAGCCAGTGCAGCGCTTTTCACTTCTACACCGCCAGGCCTGTCCCAGGATGCCGCACGGCGCAGAAGCAATCGTGTCAGCATGCGCTCCATGCGCTCCAGAAACGGATATACGATATCCATCACCTCATCGCACAGCACCGCCGGCGGAAAAAAACACATCCGCAGCACCAGCTTCGCCGTGCTGCTGCTCTCGTACTCTTGTTCGAGCCATACAAAAAAATCTCGTAACAGCGCCTCGATGTCTGTGTCCCGGCGAGCGGCAAAGTAAGCAAAGATTCTGCGTGACTCCAGGCGGAAGGCATGGGCTACCACCTGCAGAAACAGATCCTCCTTGCTCTTGAAATGCGCATACAGCGAAGGTTTCCTGATGCCTACCTCCCCGGCGATGCTGCTGAGCGAGGCTCCTTCATAACCATGCTTGGCAAAATGGGACAGAGCAACGTTCTTTATATGTTCCAAACGCACAATATTCATTCACCATCCTAACGGTCGTTAGTTAATATTCTCACATTTCATGTGATATGTCAAAACACGGCTGCGTCGGTCAAGACCTAAGGAACCCGGGTTCCTCGTGAAAGCCGTTGGGTGCAAGTTTTGATTTGTAGAGCGGGTACGATGTTATACTATGGATACAGGCCTATAAGCTAAATAATGATGGTATCGATAAATCAGACAAGGGAGCTTTACATGAGTGATCAAACCAATGAAAACCGGCAAGAAATAAAGGGAGATGAATCGCTGCTGCCCGCAGGACGGACCGGGGAACGCAAGATTGAGCATGTCCGTTTATGCCTGGAAGAAGACGTGGCGGGGCGGGGCATCACAAGCGGGCTGGAGCGTTACGCATTCAGGCATAATCCGCTGCCTGAGCTTGATTTCGCGTCCATTCGCCTGGACAGCACCTTCCTTGGCAAGGCTGTGCGGACACCGTTGCTGATCAGCTCGATGACCGGAGGCAGCGTGGAAACGGGAAAAATCAACGAACGGCTGGCTGCGACGGCGGAAGCCAGGGGCTGGACGCTCGGTGTCGGATCCGTGCGGGCGGCCGTGGAGAAAGAGGAGCTGGCCACCACCTTTAATGTAAGGCGCCATGCCCCTAATATAACGGTGATTGCCAATCTTGGCGCGGTTCAGCTTAATTACGGATTCAATGAGGAGCTATGCCGCCGTGCCGTAGACATTGCGGGAGCGGATATGCTGGTTCTCCATCTGAACGGAATCCAGGAGGTATTCCAGCCTGAGGGGGATACCAATTTTGCCGGGCTGCTGAAGCAGATTGAGCGGGTGTGCCGTGTGCTAGAGGTTCCAGTAGGCATCAAGGAGGTGGGTTGGGGCATTGACGGTGAAGCGGCTTCCAGGCTGTTCGCGGTCGGAGCGGCGTTCATCGACGTGGCCGGCTCAGGCGGTACAAGCTGGAGCCAGGTGGAGAAATACCGGAACCCGGACCCGGTGAAACGAGCCGCAGCCGAGGCGTTCGCGGATTGGGGCAACCCGACGGCAGAATGCATTGTGGAGGTGCGTGCGCTTGCAAGCAAGGGCGCTATTATCGGCAGCGGCGGACTTAACAGCGGTGTGGATGCTGCCAAAGCGATTGCGCTTGGCGCGGATTTGGCCGGTTTCGGCCGTTCTTTGCTCGGCCCTGCCGTTGCGTCGGAGCAGGCGCTTCACGACAGGCTGGCACAGGTAGAGCTGGAGCTGCGGACCGTGATGTTCGGGATCGGCGCCGCCACTGTGGAGGCGCTGCGGGACACTCCGCGGTTGCGGCCTCCCGCAATTCAATCATGGAAGGAGCAGTAAAATGATTTCACTCAAACCGATGAATGCTGTGCAGTACGTAAGCTTTGAACAATGGCTGATCAAGGATTATGCCGAGGATAAAATAAAAGCAGGAGCCTGGACGGCGGAGGAAGCGCTGCAGCGCTCCCAAGAAAGCATACGTCAACATCTGCCTGCGGGCCTGGAAACGAAGGATGCTTATTTGTACGCCATCGTCCTCAATGAAGACGGGACAGAGCTGCAGATTGGGAACATCTGGTTTAATATCACAAGGCACACCTGGGGAACAGAAGCCTTTCTGCTGGAAATTGTCATCTTTGAGGAGCACCGGGGGAAGGGCTATGGCAGGCAAACGATGGCTGCGCTGGATGAAGAAGCACGCCGGGTTGGCGTCTCCCGAATCGGCCTGCATGTGTTCGGACACAATGACAGGGCGCTGCATTTGTACAAGGCTATGGGGTACACCATCACGGATATACAAATGAGGAAAGAGCTCTGACGCTTGCACGAGCCCGCTTCTCCGGTTGCCCCCTGCGATGGTTGTCATATATAATGTGGGATGGTGTATCAAGGGCAGTGTTTACATTATTTTATTTCATATAAATGGGAGTTGTTCTTACTATGGCTTTAAAAGCAGGTATTGTCGGGCTGCCGAACGTCGGCAAATCGACGTTGTTCAACGCGATTACGCAGGCTGGCGCTGAATCCGCCAACTATCCTTTCTGCACGATAGATCCGAATGTCGGCGTGGTTGAGGTGCCGGATGAGCGTCTGGATAAATTAACGGAGATGGTTGTGCCGAACAAAACCGTGCCAACCGCCTTCGAATTCGTAGATATTGCCGGTCTTGTGCGTGGTGCCAGCAAAGGCGAAGGCTTGGGCAACAAGTTTCTGGCTCATATCCGCGAGGTGGATGCGATCGTGCACGTCGTTCGCTGCTTCGAGGATGAGAATATCACGCACGTCGATGGCAAGGTAGACCCGGTAAGCGATATCCAGACCATTAATCTGGAGCTGATTTTGGCTGACTTGGAGAGCGTGGACAAACGAATTGACCGTGCCCGTAAGAACATGAAGGGCGGTAACAAGACAGGTGCGCAGGAAGTGGAAGTGCTGGAGCGTCTTAAGGAAACGTTGTACAATGACAAGCCGGCGCGCAGTCTGGAGCTGACCGATGACGAGAAGCTGCTCGTCCGCGATCTGCACCTGCTTACCATGAAGCCGGTGTTGTATGCGGCGAATGTCAGCGAAGACGGTGTGACCGATGCGGAGAACAATCCTTATGTCCAGCAGGTTCGCGATTTCGCGGCAGGTGAGAATGCCGAGGTGGTTCCGATCAGCGCCAAGGTGGAAGCCGAGATCGCCGAGCTTGAGGGTGAGGACAAAGCTATGTTCCTGGAGGAGCTTGGACTGGAGGAATCGGGACTCAACCGTCTGATCAAGGCGGCATACCGCTTGCTCGGACTGTACACCTACTTCACGGCTGGGGTGCAGGAGGTTCGGGCATGGACGATTCATAAAGGCACGAAGGCTCCGGGCGCAGCAGGCGTGATTCACAGCGATTTTGAGCGCGGCTTTATCCGGGCGGAAGTGGTATCCTATGATGATCTGGTGGCGGCAGGTTCCATGAACGGAGCGAAGGAACGCGGCCAGCTTCGTCTGGAAGGCAAGGATTATGTCGTGCAGGACGGCGATATTATGCATTTCCGCTTTAATGTTTAATATAGCTTTTTAAACCCTGAGAGGGAGCTGTGAATCAGCCCAATGTCATTAAGTTAAGGTGCAGGGCCAAAAATCAAGAAAAAGAGCAGGTTATCGAAAAGATAGCCCGCTCTTTTTTTCTGATGTTCCCATGTCATGCGAACGCTTTTGGGGCAGCCTCTTGCAGGTTCATTCCCGATGCTCCGGCGCATAGGCGCGAAGAAAGGCACGAACTCCTTCGACAATGAGGCGCTGGTTCCGGGCATCTTCCTCTTGGCGTTCCTGTCCCGGATAACTCAAAACCAACAAAAATGTCAAAGCAGCGAAATGTTTCGCGGCAAGCTGGGCATCCGGCACCGTCAACCATCCGCGCTTCCCGAATTCGGCCAAGCGCTTGGCGAGCGCTTCCTCCGGCATCCGGTCCATTTGGTCATACGTCGAATCCGGCAAGTGCTCTGCTTCCATCGTCACGAGCCGTAGAAGCGCAGCATAATCGGCCGATCCGATGGTTGACGTCATAATTTGCTCGCAGAACGCGATAAGCGCTTGTTCAAGATCGGAGACTTCCTGAAGCTTGTCTTCGACGGCCTGTTCGATCGAGGTCATAATCGCTTGCCCTGTCTCCTCAACGACGGCGAGCAGCAAGGCCCGTTTATCGCCGAAATAATCATAGACCGTCCGCTTGGACACGTTCGCCTGTGCTGCCACTGCGTCCACGCTTGATTGGTTGAATCCTTCCATCAGGAACAAATGACGCGCTGCCGCGAGAATGTCGGCGCGCTTTCGGATGGCGCTTTCGCGCCGTGGCTTGTTCGTCAAATTGGCTGTCATGACCTTTACCCCCGGACTGTAGTTTCCAAAAGATCTCGGCTATATAAAGAAATTTACTACACTATACGGTAAAGTATAAAATGTATTTCGTTTCATATCAACTCCGTAATGGAGGAAAGCAGCAATGGAATATTTCTCACTTTACTTTCTACACTATACGGTGTAGTATAATAATTGACCAAACTCATTTTGTAGGAGGAATACACCATGCATTTCACTTTGCCAACCATTGATGTTCTAATTGTCGGAGCCGGACCTACGGGCCTTACACTGGCCTGCGATCTGGCCCGCCGAGGCATCTCTCATCGCATCATCGAGCGTTCCAACGCCTTTAATACAGCCTCCAAGGCAAAAGGCATCCAACCCCGCTCCCTCGAAGTCTTGGACGATCTGGGGGCCGTGGACAGCGTAGTCCGGAAAGGGATCGTCGACCTTCCTGTCCGGTACTACAGCGAGGATGGCACGTTTGTAGACAAGCCGAGCATTACCGTCGCCGCAAGTGCCGGTCTCGCGACGCCGTACCCGAATCCGATCTGGATTGCCCAATTCGATGTGGAAGGAGCATTGCGCGAACGGTATGCCCAATTCGGTGGTCAAGTGGAGCTTGGCTTGACGGTCGTTGACCTGATCCAAGATGAGGAAGGCGTAACAGTTACCGCAGAAACGCCAGAAGGAGCCCAGCAAATCCGGACCCGCTACGTGGTCGGCGCCGACGGCGGGAAAAGCACCATTCGCAAGCTCATGAACCTGTCCCTCGTCGGGGAAACCTTCGAACAGCAGCGCTGGTATTTGGGCGACATCCGCCTGGAAGGCCTGGAACGAGACCGCATTCACGTCTGGGTTTCAAAGGAAGGGATGTTCGGGCTGACCCCCTTACCGAATTCCGAGCTCTTTCAGTTACAGGCCACGATTCAGGAAGAGATCGAAGATCCAGAGCAGCCATCGCTTGCGCTTTATCAAGCTATGCTCGACCGCCGGGCCGGAGCAGGAAAAGTCCGAGTCACTGATGCCTCTTGGTTGTCCATCTACCGGGTCAACGTCCGCATGGTCGAACATTACCGCAACGGACGGGTCTTCCTTGCCGGCGATGCGGCCCATGTGCATTCACCGGCAGGCGGTCAAGGCATGAATACAGGGATACAGGACGCGTACAACCTTGGGTGGAAACTGGCAGCCGTGCTTCACGGCTCGGATGCTGCCTTGCTCGATACGTACGACGAGGAGCGCCGCCCAGTTGCCCGCACCGTGCTGAAGGACAGCACGAAGAAGATGGACGCAGTCATGGAGACCGATACCGACAGGGGGGCGCTGTCGAAATCGCTGAGCACCATTTCCGATGATTTGACAAGCGGACTTCTCGTCTCCTACCGCTTTAGTGTTCTCACGCGGGCTTCAGCCCGCTCAAGCGAGAGCGGTCCCCAGCCCGGAGATCGGGCGCCCGAGGCCACGGGCCTTCTAGAAGGGACCTTTGAAGGAAGCGTCTTTGATTTGCTGCGTGGGCCGCACTGGACGCTTCTGGCCTTTGTCGATGGCAGCACGTCGCTGCCGGATATCGGCAACGATCAACTGCACGTACACCGAATCGTACGAACGCAACCACAGGATGCGGACGCCATCGTAGACTGCGAAGGGAACGCGTACCGAGCCTACGCTGCGGAAAACAACGAGCTTATATTAATTCGTCCGGACGGATACGTAGCGATGCGTGCTTCGATTGAGGATACCGAATCGCTCTTGGACTACTTGCTTCCCCTTCTGTCCAAAGTCTGATGTCAAATGCCCTAGCGATAAATCCGACACTAACGATCAGATTTTTGCCTTGAAAGACACGAACAGGAAATGATCCTATTTTCCACAAAAAAAGGACCTCAGTCTCCACTATACAGTGGAATTTGAGGTCCTTTCGTGTTGTGAATTGGGATGGGAAATTCGGTAGATATCAAAGGCTCGATCTTCGAAAAACGAGTAATTCACATTGTGAGTGTCTATTGCTGCCAAATAAAGTGCTCAACCTAAGCACACTCCCTGTTCAAATAAAGCCAAGCATGCTATAATAAAGTGTTGTATATCCATGTACTAAAACAATGAAAAAACATTGAATTTAATTTATATAATTTGTGGGAAAGAGGTGGATTCTCTTGTTGGATCGACTGCAATCTTTAGCGGACCGCTATGACAAGCTGAGCGAGCTGCTTTGTGATCCAGATGTGGCTAATGACAGCAAGAAGCTGAGGGATTATTCCAAAGAACAATCTGATCTGCAGCCCGCTTACGAGGCTTATACAGAATATAAAAGTGTTACGGAAGAGCTGGACGCCGCCAAAGCAATGCTGGGTGAAAAGCTTGATGATGAAATGCGCGATATGGTCAAAATGGAAATTGAGGAGCTTTCCGCCCGCAAGCAAGAGCTGGATGAGAAAATCCGTATCCTCATGCTTCCTAAAGATCCGAATGATGACAAAAACGTGATCGTGGAAATTCGCGGCGCGGCTGGTGGAGATGAAGCGGCTCTCTTTGCGGCCGATCTGTACCGTATGTATACCCGTTATGCAGATACTCAGGGCTGGCGCGTGGAATTGATGGATGCGAACATGAACGATCTCGGGGGCTTTAAAGAGGTTACGTTTATGGTCAACGGCCGTGGGGCCTACAGCAAGCTTAAATTTGAAAGTGGTGCACACCGGGTGCAGCGGATTCCGACGACGGAATCAGGCGGCCGTATTCACACCTCGACGTCTACAGTAGCGGTGATGCCAGAGGCGGAGGAAGTCGATATTGAGATTCATGACAAGGATATCCGCGTCGACACATTCTGCTCCAGTGGTGCAGGCGGACAATCGGTTAACACAACCAAATCGGCGGTGCGCGTAACCCATGTTCCTACCGGCATTGTGGCTACGTGCCAGGACGGAAAATCACAGAACTCCAACAAAGAGAAGGCGCTGCAGGTGCTGCGCGCTCGGATCTATGACATGATGCGTCAGGAAGAAGAAGCCAAGTATGCTGGTGAACGCAAAAGTAAAGTGGGTACAGGCGACCGCAGTGAGCGGATTCGCACGTACAACTTCCCGCAAAGCCGTGTAACCGACCACCGGATTGGTTTGACGCTGCATAAGCTGGATCAGGTCATGAATGGGGAAATTGAAGACATCGTATCGGCGCTGACCATTGCGGAGCAGGCTGATTTGATGGCACAAGAGGTATAAAGCTTTGGGGCGCGCGACTTATCAGATGGCGTCGGGCCGAAGCATCAGAGAAGCCTTAGCAGAGGCTTCTTCTTTTTTGGGGACTGTCGGGGTGATGGAGCCGCAGCATAACGCGCGGCTCTTGCTGGAGTATGTGCTCGGTCTGGAAGGGACGGCGTTCTACGCTGAGCTGGGTCAGCCTTTCCCGGCGGACCGCGCAGCGGAGTGGGCGCTGGTCGTGAACCGCAAGGCGGCAGGTGAGCCAGCGCAGTACATTATCGGCTCGCAGGAGTTTTACGGGCGCCCCTTCAGCGTCAATCCGTCCGTGCTGATTCCCCGCCCGGAGACGGAATTGCTCGTCGAGGCGATCCTGCAGCACGGCGACCTGCTGTGGCCGGGAGGCGCTCCTCGTGCCCTGGATATTGGTGCCGGCAGCGGCGCGATATCCGTGACACTGGCCGCCGAGAGGCCGCGCTGGCGGGTCATGGCTGGAGATATTTCGACGGCTGCGCTTGAAGTAGCGGCCCGGAACGCGGAGGCGAATGGTGTCTCCGTGGAGCTGCGCGACGGCGACCTGCTGCGACCGTTCGCAAGGGAGGCGGTGGACATTCTGGTGTCTAACCCGCCTTATATTCCGGCTGCGGACATTGCCGAATTACAGCCGGAGGTACGAGATCATGAGCCGCGCACGGCGCTGGACGGCGGCCCGGACGGCCTGGGCCCGTACCGGGCGATGATGAGCCAGCTACCGCTGCTGGCTGCACCGCCGCGTCTGATCGGCTTTGAGCTGGGTATGGGACAAGCGCGTGACATAGCCCGTCTCCTCGAGGAGGCAGGCCATTGGAGCCGTATTGTCATCGTGCCCGACTTGGCAGGCATTGAACGGCATGTACTGGGGATAGCGGACTGAGCCGTATTTTATTTTTGGCGGCCGATCCTTTACAATGAAGGAAGCTGAATGGTTGAAGTTGTTGGATCAAAGTTCAGAATTCGCTTCAGGGGGAAACTATGCTTCAGAAATTAAAAAGAATCGACGGCCCCATCATTACCATTTTGCTGTTATTGATGGGGATCAGTATTGTTGCCGTATATAGTGCCGGCCGCTATTGGACTGGTCATCAGAACGATTATCTCAAAATCATTACCAACTTCGCGATTGGCTTTGTAGCGTTGGCCGGTGTTACTCTGCTTGATTTCCGTATATTCACCAAATATGCAAGATATATCTATCTCGGCGGTCTGCTGGTGCTGGTACTTGTATTCTTTTTTGGCAGCACCCTCAACAATGCACAAGGATGGCTGAACATCGGCGGTCTCAGTATTCAGCCTGCCGAGCTTTTCAAGCTTGTTCTCATTATCAGTTTGGCCTACATGCTTATGCTTAGGAGGCAAAGCGAGCTCCGTTTTGTCCGGGACGTGCTCCCGATTGGATTGGTCACGTTTGTTCCTTTTGCCATCGTCATGGCGCAAAACGATTTGGGGAACGCGCTCTCTTATATTGTCATTCTTATAGGCATGCTGTGGATCGGCAATGTGAAGGCTTCTCATGCACTGATTGGTCTTGTTATATTTGCGGTAGCGGTAGGTGGCGGAATCAAGGCATATATTACCTTTCACGAACAGATCAATACCTTCATGGAAAGTATTGGCCGGGAGCACTGGACAGAGCGTTTGGACCCTTGGCTTATGCCGGAGGAGGCCACGGCGGCAGCCAAGTGGCATACGGAGAACGCTAAACTGGCGATTGCGTCCGGCGGTATGACCGGGGAGGGCTTTTTGCAGGGCTCTTCGGTGCAGTCCGGCCGTGTTCCGTACACGTACTCGGACTCCATATTTGTGGTCGTCGCGGAGGAATTCGGATTTGTAGGCTCCTCGGCGCTGCTGCTGCTCTATTTTATTATGATTCACCGCATGATTTTAATCGCTCTGGAATGCAGAGACAGGACGGGTCCGTATATTGTGGTCGGCATTGTGTCCATGCTGCTGTATCAGATATTTGAGAATATCGGCGCTTTTATCGGCATTATGCCGCTGACCGGCATCACGCTGCCGTTTATCAGCTTTGGCGGCACGTCGCTTCTAATTAACATGGCAAGCATGGGCCTGATTATGAGCATCCGTGTTCATGGGCAGGAAGTGGACGATGATTTGCCTGATCCGGCGCGGGCCCGCCCAGCTAAACAGGCTTGAACGGAGCAGTTCAAAGGTTCACGGGGGTTCTTTCCGTAAGGAAAGGGCCTCCGTTTTTTTGTCTTGTTTTTTTAGTAGATTGATAGGTTTATCCCTCCGGCAGGCGGACATACTGATAGACATAAAGAGTCCGGGGGGAAACGATCATGTCGGCATTATTCAGACAAACTATAATCATTGTTATCTGTTTATTTATATTAGTGATGTCCTGGGAGGGACAGAAAGTAGACGCAGCCGTACCCGGCTGGGTACAGCAGTCCGCTAGAATCCCGCATGAATCGATCCGGCTGCGCATTCTTGCCAATTCGGATCTGCCAGAAGATCAGCTCATTAAACTGGAAGTCCGCGATGCGGTCGTAGCTGAGATGAATACCTGGATCGATGAAATGGAACAGCCGCAAAGTTTGGAGGAGGCCCGGAGTATGGTGCAGGCACGGCTTCCTGAAATCAGCGAAGCGGTGGGTAAGGAGCTTGCCCGCCGTGGAATGACTTATACGTATAAGGTTGAGTTGGGACAAGTCCCGTTTCCGACTAAAATTTACGGTAGCAGGGTATACCCTGCCGGACAATACGAGGCTGTACGGATTACGCTTGGAGAGGGCGCAGGAAAGAATTGGTGGTGTGTGCTGTTTCCTCCTCTATGCTTTGTGGGGGCGAATAGCCCGCAGGAAGCTGAAAAAACGTCTGCAGGCAGTGAAAAGACTGCACAAGGCGGGAATAACGGGGAACAGGTGGAGGCGCGCTTCTATTTGGTGGATAAAGCTGTTGATGTATGGGATTGGGTTAGCGGACTGTTCGTTTGAGGATATCACAAAGTACATCGATAAACGTCTTCCTTACTTATGTTATAATGGGGGAACGAAAAGTAAGAGTCTGAGGATGAACAGCTATGAATGATGATCAAAAATTACAGCCTGAAGCCTCTGGTGCGCACTCACAGTCCGCGTGGCCGCAAGCCGGGCAGCGCCTGACATTCTGGTGGGACGTGAAGAAGCTTGAGGAAAGGGTAAAGGACGGTATGGAAGCGGAAGGGGGCTCTTATACGAGGCATCCCTCTCAATTTGCGGCGATGGCGCTGCAGGAAGCTGCTGCGCTGCTGCGTTCGGGGGATACGGTCGCTTTCCCGACGGAAACCGTATACGGTCTGGGTGCCGATGCCCGCAATACCGCAGCCGTGGAGGCGGTTTTTGCCGCCAAAGGCAGACCTGCGGACAATCCGCTTATTGTACACATTGCCCGGAGGAGTCAATTGGATGAGCTTGTGCAGCAAGTGAACGGCACGGCTGAGGCGCTGATCCAGGCGTTCTGGCCAGGGCCGCTCACGCTGGTGCTTCCGGTCAGGCCGGGTGTGCTGTCCCCCCGTGTAACGGGAGGGCTCGACACAGTTGCCGTCCGGATGCCGGATCACCCGGTGGCGTTGCGCCTGATTGCCGAAGCAGGCTGCCCGGTGGCGGCGCCGAGTGCGAATCGCTCCGGCCGCCCGAGCCCCACGCTCGCCGAGCATGTGCGCGAGGACCTGCAGGGCCGGATCGGCGGTATCGTCAACGGCGGCCCGACCGGCGTCGGCCTGGAGTCGACCGTGGTGCAGGCCGGTGACGACGGGACGGTGACGATTCTGCGCCCGGGCGGTATTACCGCCGAACAGCTTGCCGCCGTCTGCGCGGCTGTCACGACCGACCCGGGCCTGGACGGCGAAGCCGGTCCCGGCACCCCGGCTCCGCGCTCGCCGGGCATGAAGTACACGCATTATGCGCCCCTCGGGCGCTTAAGCGTGGTGGAAGGCCCGTCGCCGGCAATGGTGACGGGCCTGATCCGGCGTGAGCTGGCCGCTGCGGAGGCCAGCGGAGAGCGCACGGCCGTGCTCGCTTTTGACGAGCATGCGGCCGATTATATCGGGCAGCGTGTATACTCGCTTGGCAGTCTCGACACGCTGCAGGAGGCGGGGCAGCGCCTGTACGGGCTGCTGCGCCGCTGTGACGAGGATGGCATTACCTTCATCCTCGCCGAAGCCTGTCCTCCGCGCGGGCTGGGTGAAGCCATTATGAACCGGCTGCTGAAGGCGGCCGGACACCGGGTGCTCCGCGCGGACGCAGCAAACGAATAGTTTTTCTTCTTGTCCAGAACACCCGCTGAATGCCGTATGGCTAATGGGTCTCTGAGCTGCTGGCGTGGATACGGCATGTACTAGTTCCCTCCTTGTCCGCATATCGTGTACAGATTGAAACTGTACATGGAGGAATGAACATGCTTGAAGCCACTTCCCATTTGGGACAACTTCTCACTGTGCTGATCCTAGCCCTTGCACTCGGGATGGATGCTTTTTCGCTCGGAGTCGCTGTAGGGATGAAGGGTGTCAGGCTGAATGAAGTCCTGCGCATCAGTACGGTCGTTGCCTTGTTTCATATGGTGATGCCGCTGCTGGGCATGTTCACAGGACATTTCATGGGCGAAATGCTTGGTCATGCCGCATCATATGCGGCTGGGGTTTTGCTCATTTTACTTGGCTGTCACATGATTTATAATTCTATATACGGGAACGGTGTTCAGATACTCGATTATCGTTCCACGGCCGGAGTGATCCTGTATTCGCTTGGCGTGAGTATGGACTCCTTTTCGGTTGGTGTGACCCTCGGCATGTTCCGGAGTGATTTGCTGCTGACGATCGCCGTCTTTGGAGCGGCTGGTGGTCTGATGTCGGTGCTGGGGCTGCTGCTTGGAGGTCGCGTCAGCCGCAATCTTGGCGACTATGGGGAGGCTATCGGCGGAGCTGTTTTGTTTGCTTTTGGAATTATGTTTATTTTTTAATAAATTAAAGCGCATGGAGAGCAGGAGGTGGGAAATCTTGAAAAATATTTTGTTTGTGTGTACAGGCAACACATGCCGGAGCCCGATGGCGGAAGCAATGCTGCGCAAGCTGGCGGGAGAACGCCAGCTTGGTCTGGAGGTGCGTTCGGCGGGAGTGGCTGCAATGGACGGCGCAACCCTTTCCCGCCATACCGAGGCGGTCCTGCGGGATCACGGAATTGAGGAGACCTTCCGCTCCACGTCTCTGCATCGGGGATTGGTGGAATGGGCCGACTTGATCCTGACCCTTACGCAAAGCCATAAGAGGCATGTGATCCAGCGCCATCCTGCGGCAGCGGGGAAGACGTATACGTTGAAGGAGTATGTTGAGGATGATCCGGCGGTGCTGAATGATCTGAAAGAGCTGGACAGTCTGTACGCCTCCCAAGAAATGATGGCCTCCCTCGGAAAAGAGCTTTCCGTGGGTGAAAGGGAGCGTATGATTGAAATCCGCCAGCGGATTCCGAGCTTTGATATCTCTGATCCCTTCGGCGGATCGAGAGAGGACTATGACATTGCGGCCGCTGAAATCCGCACGGCGCTGCACCGTCTCACGGACAAACTGGAACAGGGGAAAAATCGGAGTTAATTTACAGTGGGCAATAGCCCTTTTGTTCAGATTGCTGTTGATTTCCCCGCTTTGATAAATTAAGATAAGGGTACATGAACGAGAATCCGGTGTGACTGGCGACGAGAGTGGGCTAAACCACGGTGGAGCATCGGATATACGGCCGGTCGCCTGGGCAAAAGAGCAATTACGCGAGCATTCGCGGACTGCTCTTTTTTCGTTGTGACAGGCTTCCTTGCTGCAGTGCGGCAGCCGGCCGTTTTTGTCGAAACAAAAGCCGGCATAATCAGCTATAATAAAAGCTGAAACTATGCCGGACGCAGGATAGGAGGGCCTGAGATGGAGCAGTTGGAGACGGCAGCCGGCCTGCGCGGGAATATCGCGACGGTATTAAGAGAGCTGGCTGAAGCCGCGGATTTGAAGCCGGGCAAGCTGCTGGTTATCGGTGTAAGCACCAGCGAGGTGTCGGGGCGGCGAATTGGCACATCCGGCGCGCTCGAAGTAGCTGAGCGGCTGCTGGAAGGTGTCAGAGAGGTGCAGCAGGAATACGGCTTCGATACCGCGTTCCAATGCTGCGAGCATCTCAACAGGTCCCTTGTGCTGGAAAGGGCCGTCATGGAACGGCTCGGCCTAAGGGAAGTGGCAGCCGTGCCGGTGCCGAAAGCAGGTGGTTCGATGGCAGCCGCGGCGTTCAAGTCGATGAAGGAGCCGTGCCTGGCTGAGACGATTGAGGCGCATGCTGGTCTGGATATCGGCGAAACGCTCATCGGCATGCATCTGCGCAGGGTGGCTGTACCTTTTCGTCCTAGCCTCCGTTATATTGGGGAAGCGCGTGTCAATGCGGCCGTTACCCGTCCTCCTCTGATCGGCGGGGAACGGGCAGTATACCGAATGGAGCAGGAAAACGAGGGTGCAGGCTGCGATTAAACCGTCCATACGCTGCACCGCCTTGGCAACAGTAAGCATCAAGAATAGAAATAAACATCATTATCGCGGGGAGGAACTTTATCATGATGGAAAATTTGCGCAAGAATGATCCGGCTGTGCTGGAGGCGATGGGGCTTGAGCTCAAGCGCCAGCGGAATAATATTGAGCTGATCGCGTCTGAGAATATTGTCAGCGAAGCCGTAATCGAGGCGATGGGCTCTGTTCTGACGAACAAATATGCCGAAGGATATCCGGGCAAGCGTTACTACGGCGGCTGCGAGCATGTCGATATTGTGGAAAATATCGCACGTGACCGTGCGAAGGAGCTGTTTGGTGCGGAGCATGCCAACGTACAGCCCCATTCCGGAGCACAGGCGAATCTCGCCGTATACCTGACGGCACTGAATACCGGCGACACGGTGCTTGGCATGAATCTGGCGCACGGTGGCCACCTGACACATGGCAGCCCGGTGAACGCATCCGGCCTGCTGTACAATTTCGTGGCTTACGGCGTGCGTGAGGACAATTTCCTGATCGATTATGATGAAGTGCGCAAGGCAGCCTTCAAGCACCGTCCGCGTCTCATTGTAGCCGGTGCCAGCGCATACCCCCGCACGATTGATTTCGAAGCCTTTGCTTCGATTGCAAACGATGTGGGCGCATTATTCATGGTGGATATGGCTCATATCGCAGGTCTGGTAGCTGCGGGCATTCATCCGAATCCGGTGCCGCATGCCCATTTTGTAACGACTACGACACACAAAACGCTGCGTGGACCGCGCGGCGGCATGATTCTGACACGCAAAGCCTGGGCGCAGGCTATCGATAAAGCTGTATTCCCGGGCACGCAGGGCGGGCCGCTCATGCATGTGATCGCGTCCAAAGCCGTGGCGCTGGGAGAGGCGCTTCAGCCGTCCTTCACCGAGTATGCGAAGCAAGTGGTGCGCAACGCTCAAGTACTGGCCGAAACGCTGATTAACGAAGGTGTCAATATCGTCTCCGGAGGTACGGACAACCATCTTATGCTGATTGATACACGCAGTCTGAACATTACCGGCAAAGACGCAGAGCACGTGCTGGACTCGATCGGCATTACGGTTAACAAAAACGCGATCCCGTTTGATCCGACAAGCCCGTTTGTCACAAGCGGCATCCGTATCGGTACACCTGCGGCGACTTCCCGTGGCATGGATGAGAACGCCATGGTTGAAATCGGCCAAATTATTGCCAAAACGCTGAAAAATGCGCAGGATGAAACTGTGCTGTCGGAGCTGCGCAGCCGTGTAACCAAATTGACCGATCAATTCCCGATTTACCCGGAAATTCAATACTAAGGCTCTGTCTGAACGATAGCGCTGATGCAAGAAACCGCCTGTATCCTATAAGGGATGCGGGCGGTTTCTTTGCTTTGCTGGGTCCATTTTCGGGTAATAGCCATATAGCCCCGTAGCGAAAAGTGAAATTCAGATCACAGTAAAGGAGCGATACTTATGAATTCAAGCAAACCCGCACGGCTGATGCAGCAGTTTATATTCGTCGGGCCGATGACTCTGTTTTTTATTCTGATTATGATCGTTCCATTTTTCCTGGGACTGTATTATTCGATGACGAACTGGGACGGGGTAACCGAGCACGTGACCTGGATCGGTTTGGACAATTATGTGCATATCTTCCTGAAGGATCCTGATTTTCGCGGGGCTTTCTGGTTTACGGTCAAGTTTACAGTCTGTGGTGTTCTGTTCACGAACCTGCTGGGCTTTGGGCTTGCTTATTTTCTGACCAAGCCGTTGCGGACGAGGAATGTTCTGCGGACGGTGTTTTTCATGCCCAATATGATTGGCGGCCTGCTGCTCGGCTTTATTTGGCAGTTTATTTTTGTAAGGGGTTTCTCGGCAGTTGGGGAAGCTACAGGGCTCTCTTTCTTTACGATGCCGTGGCTGGGAGACGGGCCGACTGCCTTCTGGGGCACGGTGATTGTATTTGTCTGGCAGTATGCCGGGTACCTGATGGTGATCTACATATCTTCTCTTAGCAATGTTCCCAAATCCCTGCTGGAATCGGCGCAAATTGACGGTGCTGACCGGTGGCGGATTTTACGTGAGATCGTCATTCCGCTGATTATGCCTGCGGTAACCGTATGCCTGTTTCTGGCGATTTCGTGGTCCTTTAAGGTGTTTGAGTTGAACCTGGCCCTAACTCAAGGGGGGCCGTTCAAATCCACGGAATCGGTTGCGCTGGACATCTATAACGAAGCCTTCACGAACAACCGGTTGGGCCTGGGCACGGCGAAGGCGATAATTTTCTTTGTGATCGTAGCCATCATTACTAGCATCCAGGTCCGCCTGACGAAGAAGAGGGAGGTTGAAATGTAATGCAAAGAGCATTCAGCTACAGAATAGCCGCTTTTCTCGTTGAGGTACTGCTCATTCTGGCGGGACTTCTTTTTCTGGTCCCGTTCTATTTTCTGCTGGTCAATTCGGTAAAGACCTTTGGCGAAATTTTGACCCATGCGGCGGCTTGGCCCACAGCTTTTCACTTTTCCAACTACGCAGCAGCCTGGGAATCCATCGATTTCCCTTCGGCCTTCGGCAATTCGCTGCTTGTCACGCTCGTCAGCAACGTCCTGCTGCTGCTGATCAGCTCCATGGCAGCTTACCAAATGGTGCGGAATAACACGCTGTTTAACCGCATTTTGTTCGGCCTGATCGTCTCGGCAATGGTCATTCCGTTCCAATCCATTATGCTGCCGCTGATGGAGATTTCGAACATGCTCAGCCTGAACAACAGCATTGCTGGACTGATCCTGTGTTATTTGGGCTTCGGCGCTCCGTTGTCCGTCTTTCTGTTTCACGGTTTTATCAAAACAGTTCCGCTTGAGATTGAACAGGCGGCACGTGTGGATGGCTCGAACCGATACGGCGTCTTTTTCCGTGTGGTGCTGCCTTTGCTGCAGCCAATGATGATTACGGTGCTCATTCTGAATACACTTTGGATATGGAACGATTATCTGCTGCCGTCGCTGATCTTGACATATCCGGACAAGCGCACGATTCCGATTGCGACCTACACGCTGTTCGGCCAGTACACCAAGCAGTGGGATTTGGCGCTGCCTGCACTGGTGCTCGGCATTCTGCCGATTGTGATCTTTTTTCTGGCGCTGCAAAAATACATCGTGTCGGGAATCGCGGCCGGTGCGGTAAAGGGATGAACAGGGGGATGAAACGATGAGGAGATCAATCATGCTTGTCCTTGCGCTCGTTACTGCCATGACGGGGACCCTGTCCGGCTGCGGAAACGCTGTGCGGGGAAATGAAGATGTGAAAACGATTCATATTTTTCAGTTTAAAGTCGAGCTGCTGGAGCCGCTGAAGGAGCTGAAGGCGGAGTATGAAAGGACGCATCCGGGCATCAGGCTGGACATTCAGTCCGTGGGCGGGGGTTCCGACTATGCATCTGCTCTAAAGGCCAGGTTTGCGTCTGGCGACGAGCCTGATATTTTTACGAACGAGGGATATGAGGACCGGGAAACGTGGTTTGAATACATGGAGGATTTGTCTGATCAGCCGTGGGTGAAGGACCTGGACGATTTCGCCCGCGAACCGATGACCGTGGACGGGAAAATCTATGGCCAGCCCATGAATCTGGAGGGCTTCGGTATTATTTACAATAAGGATCTCTTCAAGAAAGCGGGGATTACGGGGCTGCCGCGGACGCTGAATGAGCTGGAGGAGACGGCCCAACGCCTCAAGGAATCCGGGATTACGCCTTTTGCCAACGGCTTTGCAGAGTATTGGATTCTTGGAAATCATTTGGGCAATATCCCTTTCGCCCAGCAGGAGGATCCGGCGGGCTTTATCGCAGGGCTTAACGATGGGAGCGGGCAAATCCCCGGCAACCCTGTATTTGAGCAGTGGGTCGACCTGCTTGATTTGATGGTGAAATACGGGAATCCTTATCCGCTGACGACGGATTACAACGCGCAGGTCACGATGTTTGCGAGCGGGCAGGCGGCTATGATGCATCAGGGGAACTGGACGCAGCCGCAGATCGACGGCATTAACCCGGATCTCAATCTGGGCATGCTGCCTGCGCCGATCAATAATGACTCCGCCCAGGGGGACAAGCTGGCTGTTGGGGTAGCTGCGAACTGGGTGGTGAACAAGAATTCGCCGGTAAAGGAGGAGGCGAAGGAATTCCTAAATTGGCTGGTCACTTCAGAAACAGGGAAGAAATTCATTACGGAGAAATTTCAGTTTGTGCCTGCCTTCAAGACGATGGAAGCTAATGAGGGAGTTACCGGCGATCTTGGCATGGTCGTGGCTGAGCATGCAAAGTCAGGTGAAATCTGGACCTGGAATTTTCCGGGATTTCCAAAGGGATACAATCATGATAACAGCAGCAGCATGCAGGCTTATATCGCTGGTGTCATTACGAGGAAGGAAATGCTGCAGGAATTTCAGGAAAGCTGGAATAATTTGAAGTTCAGGTGAATACTCGGAAAACTCGGCTCGCTGTAGGTGTTAAATCATGGCGGGGAATGATATAATAAACAGGATTTGTGGCAGTATGTATGTACAGGCATTTTATCGAGTGAACACCGGAGGGACATTTTATGGGTAAATTGGTGATATGCGATCACCCTTTGATTCAACACAAACTAACATTTATTCGCGATGTTCGCACCAATACCAAGGATTTTCGTGAATTGGTGGATGAAGTGGCCACGTTGATGGCTTATGAAATTACGCGTGACATACCGCTTGAAGGCATCCGGGTACAAACCCCGGTGGCGGAGACGGAAGGTAAGGTCATCTCCGGCCGTATGCTGGGGCTCGTTCCGATTTTGCGGGCCGGGCTGGGTATGCTGGATGGCGTGGTTAAGCTGATTCCTGCAGCGAAGGTAGGGCATGTCGGATTGTTTCGCGACCCAGAGACGCTGCAGCCTGTAGAATATTACACGAAGCTTCCTACGGATGTAACGGAGCGCGAGCTGATTGTGATCGATCCGATGCTTGCGACCGGCGGTTCGGCGATAGCGGCTATTGATGTGCTTAAAAAGCGCGGCTGCTCGCAGATCAAAATGATGAACCTGATTGCGGCTCCGGAGGGAGTCAAAGCGGTACAGGATGCGCATCCGGACGTTGATATTTATGTAGCTGCGTTGGACGAGCGTCTTGACGATCATGGCTATATCGTACCGGGACTTGGCGATGCTGGTGACCGGCTGTACGGAACCAAGTGAGTGAAACCGTTAAAAGGAGTCCGACATGTCTAAAATAAAAGTTATGACAATTTTTGGTGTGCGCCCTGAAGCGATCAAAATGGCACCGCTTATTCTGGAGCTTCAGCGTCACCCTGAGCATATTGAATCGATCGTGTGTGTAACGGCACAGCATCGGCAGATGCTGGATCAGGTGCTGGAGGTGTTCCAGATCGTCCCTGATTATGATCTGGACGTCATGAAGGACCGGCAGACGCTGAACGAAATTACGATGCGGGTCCTGGCGGGCCTGGAGCCTGTCCTCCGCGAAGCGAAGCCGGATATTGTACTGGTGCATGGAGATACGCTTACCACTTTCCTGGCCAGCTACGCGGCCTTCATGCAGCAAATTCAGGTTGGACATGTGGAAGCGGGGCTGCGGACGTGGAACAAGCTGTCCCCTTACCCTGAGGAGATGAACCGGCAGCTGACAGGCGTACTGTCCGATCTTCATTTCTCGCCGACGGATTGGTCTGCGAGCAATTTGCGTCGGGAGAACAAGGCGGAAGACCGCATCTACGTTACGGGTAATACCGTGACTGATGTCTTCCAATATACGGTGCGCAAGGATTATGAGCATCCGGTCCTGAAGTGGGCGGAAGGCAAGCGCCTGATCCTGATGACCGCACACCGCCGTGAATCGCAGGGGGAGCCGCACCGCAACATTTTCCGCGCGGTCAAGCGCATTGCGGATGAATTCGAGGATGTGGCTATCGTATATCCGGTACATCCGAGCCCTGCGGTGAAAGAGCCAGCCTTTGAAATTTTGGGCGATCATCCGCGCATCCGGCTGATTGATCCACTGGATGTGGTGGATTTCCACAACTTCTACGCTCATACGCACCTGATTCTGACCGATTCGGGTGGGATGCAGGAAGAAGCGCCGTCCTTTGGTGTGCCTGTCCTGGTGTTGAGAGATACCACGGAACGCCCTGAGGGCATCGAAGCCGGTACGCTGGAGTTGGTCGGTACGGATGAGGAAAAGGTATATGAGCGCACGAAGGCGCTGCTGACGGATTCGGCAACGTATGAAGCGATGAGCAAGGCGGCTAATCCATACGGCGATGGGCAGGCTTCGGTAAGAATTGTCAATGCCATTCTTCACCATTTCGGTATCCGGGAGGAACGCCCCGAACAATTTCACAGAATGTTCACAAAATAAGTTTGGATAAAGTTCTTATAAACCTGCAGTTGAACATACAGTTCAACTGTACGGTTTATAAGGGTTACACTGCTTTAATGCCTTGCTTTGGGCCGGTTTTTTCGCTTTAGGGCGCTAAAATCTGTTCATTGACAAAAAGTCTGCTCATTCAGTAAAATGGACTGGAATTGCAGGGGTGACGTGGAAATGGCCAGACCGGAGAAGCCGGATAACAACCGGAATAACGGGGGGAATCCCTGGAAGGCAGTTGGCCTTGTCAGCGCTCTCGGCATTGATTTGGCTGTGTGCGCATTTGCTGGATTTTATGCAGGCAACTGGCTGGATGAGAAGCTGGGAGGGACAGGTATATGGATTGCCGTAAGCGTTCTCGTGGGGTTGGCTGCCGGTGGAGTCAGCGTTGCCATGGTCATCAGAAAGGTATTGAGGAACAGCAATGAGTGAAATGGCCAGATTTCAAAGAGTATTGTGGATTGTCGCGTTTTTTTTTATGGCTCTTTGTTTCTTGCTGGCGGCGTTGATGCCGCATCACCGTGATGTAGGTCACGGTTTGGTTCTTGGAACCGTAGTAAGCTGTCTAAATGTGCTTTATATGTCCTACAAAGTCCGGAAGGTGGCGTCTGCAGCCGCAGGCGAAGGTGGCAAGAGGATCATGGGACTCGGCTTTGGCGTGAGGGTTGCAACCTCTATTCTCGCCATGGTGCTCGCATTGGAGTTCCCGTCTTATTTTCATGAAATCGCGGTCGCTGCAAGTCTTGTCTTCGGACAACTCCTTCTTCTAGTTATAGGTATCATATTGGCACTTCAGGAGGATAAACAGCGAGGCTGAGAAAGGGGTGAGAAAAAAATGCATTTATCACCGATTATCGAACTGGGCGGATTACGTTTTGACCTGTCCATCATACTGATGCTGCTTGTAACCTGCACCATTGTGTTTGTTCTTGCCAGGTTGGCTACTAGCAATTTATCAGTAGAAAATCCGGGGAAATTACAAAATTTCATGGAATGGGTCGTAGAGTTTATTCAGAACATGATCTCCAGCACGATGGATTTGAAGAAAGGCAAGCCTTTCCTGGCTCTTGGCATGACGCTGCTCATGTTCATTTTTGTGAGCAACATGCTGGGGCTGCCATTTGGTATCGTAACGAACTATGAAGATCCCGCTAAGGCAACCTTCTTCGGTAAACCGCTGGTTACGGTTCAAGAGCTGTTTGCAGAGGCGCACACAGCGAATGCTGAGGAACATCCTCACGCAGCCGTGCAGTGGTGGAAATCACCTACGGCGGATGCAGGAGTGGCTATGGCGCTGGCCGGCTTGATCTTCTTGCTGGTACATATTCTGGGCATGTTCCGGAACACCAAGGCTTACTTTAAGCATTATGTGCAGCCGTTCCCTTTCTTCCTGCCTATCAACCTGATCGAGCAGTTTTCCAAGCTGCTGACACACGGAATGCGTTTGTTCGGTAACATTTTCGCAGGCGAGGTTCTGATTTCCGTGCTGCTCAAGCTGGGGGCTCTGGGTGTGGCGGGTTCGATTGCTTCCGTACTCGGATTGGTTGTTTGGCAAGGCTTCAGTATATTTGTCGGAGCGATCCAGGCGTTCGTCTTTACCATCCTGACGTTCGTTTATATCTCTCAGGCAATAGAAACGCATGATGAACACTAGGTTTCAAGGTTAAGTTCAGGAGTTCGCTTCGCGCTTAACTACAAATACATCTATTTAACACAACTACACATCTCTAAGGAGGATTATTAACAATGGGAGTTTGGGCATTTGTAGCAGCAGCTATCGCTGTAGGTTTGGGTGCGCTTGGCGCAGGTATCGGTAACGGTCTGATCGTAAGTAAAACAGTTGAAGGGATCGCTCGTCAGCCTGAGGCGAAATCCTCACTGCAAACGGTAATGTTTATCGGTGTAGGTCTGGTAGAAGCCCTGCCAATCATCGGTGTCGTACTGGCGTTCATTTTCTACGCTGCAGCTTAATTGAATGGAACAAGGTTTGGCGGGGAAGGCACAGCCATCCGCGCCTTCTTTGTTGAGTCTAATATGATCAGGTCAATGGAACTGACGTTTACCGGAAAGGAGTGACTTCAATTGCATTTAGAATGGACATCCATCGTTCTTACGTTAATTGCGTTTTTGATTCTGTATTGGCTGTTGACCCGTTACGCTTTCGGTCCCCTCTTTTCCGTCATGGAGAAGCGGCGTGAGCTTGTCACTCAGCAAATGAACGAAGCGAAACAAACCCGCGAACAGGCGGCTGCCTATGTTGAGGAGCAGAAGCAGGCTCTGCAGCAGGCGCGCAAGGAAGCCTATGATATCATTGAGCAATCGAAGCAAACCGGCAGCAAACAGGCTGAGCAAATTATTGGCGAGGCGCGCAGCGAAGCCGACCGTCTCAAGGGTGAAGCCGTGCGCGAGATCGAAAGCGAGCGCAATAAAGCGATCGCCGCTCTGCGCAGCGAAGTGGGCAAAGCATCTGTGCAGATTGCTTCCAAGCTGATTCAGAAAGAAATCAAGGAAGATCAAGTCCAGGAAGAGCTCGTTGACCAGTACCTGAAAGAGGTAGGGGGCAGAGCATGAGCCAGGACACTGTAGTTGCCAAACGGTATGCAAAGGCGCTCTTTGAAGTGGCCGAGCAGCAGCAGAAGGTGACGGAGACAGAGCAGGAGCTCAGAGCCTTCGTGGAGGCTGTTTCAGGAGATGCGGAAATCCGGGATTTCATTCATTCCCCGAATGTTACGGAGTCGGTTAAGCTGCAGGTGCTGGCAGGAAGCTTTGAGAACAAGCTGTCCGCTCCGGTCCTCAGTACGATCAAGCTGATGATTCAGCGGGGCAGAGCCGATCTGTTCAGCGCATTACTGGATGGCTATCTGGCGATTCAGGAGGATAAGCTTGGTGTGGCTGATGCCAAAGTGTTCTCAGTATATGCGCTTAGCAACGAGGAAAAAGCGACGGTAGCCGAACAATTCGGTGCGCGTGTAAATAAAACGATCCGGGTGGAAAATATCGTGGACCCGGAACTGCTCGGCGGATTGAAAGTGGTCATCGGTGACACGATGTTCGACGGCAGTGTGGCCGGCAAGCTGGAGCGGCTGGAGAAGTCTTTCAATAGACGAGTATAGAAGATAGGGGTGAACACACTTGAGTATCAGACCTGAAGAAATCAGCACATTGATTAAAAGTCAAATAGAGCAGTATAAAACGGACATTGAGGTTGTTGAGGTCGGCACCGTTGTAGAAGTCGGTGATGGTATCGCCCGTGTCTACGGTCTCGAGAAAGTTATGTCAGGCGAGCTGGTTGAATTCGAGAGCGGCGTTTTGGGCTTGGCACTCAACGTGGAAGAAAGCAATGTCGGTGTCGTTATTCTGGGTGAATACTCCGACATCCGTGAAGGCGGACAGGTAAAACGTACAGGACAAATCATGCAGGTGCCTGTAGGCGAAGCATTGATCGGCCGCGTAGTGAATCCGCTGGGTATTCCGGTAGACGGTAAAGGTCCGCTCGACACACAAGAGTTCCGTCCGGTGGAGTATCAGGCCCCTGGCGTTATGGCCCGTAAATCTGTTCATGAGCCAATGCAAACCGGCATCAAGGCGATTGACGCGATGGTTCCAATCGGTCGCGGCCAGCGGGAATTGATCATCGGTGACCGTCAGACGGGTAAAACCTCGGTTGCCATCGACGCCATTCTGAACCAAAAAGGCAGCGGCATGAAGTGTATCTATGTTGCTATTGGCCAGAAGCAATCAACCGTCGCTCAAGTAGTTGAAACGCTGCGTCGTAACGGAGCATTGGAATACACCATCGTTGTTACGGCATCGGCTTCCGAGCCTTCACCACTGCTGTACATAGCACCGTATGCAGGTGCTGCAATGGGCGAGTACTTCATGTTTAAAGGCGAGCATGTCCTGATCGTATACGATGACCTGTCCAAACAGGCTGCAGCATATCGCGAATTGTCCCTGTTGCTCCGCCGTCCTCCGGGCCGGGAAGCGTATCCGGGTGACGTATTCTACCTGCACTCCCGCTTGCTGGAGCGTGCAGCCAAACTGAACGACGAGCTGGGAGGCGGTTCCATGACGGCGCTGCCGTTCATCGAAACCCAGGCTTCCGACGTTTCGGCTTATATTCCTACGAACGTAATCTCGATTACGGACGGACAAATCTTCCTAGAGGCAGACTTGTTCTATGCAGGTCAGCGTCCGGCGATCAACGTAGGTATCTCCGTATCCCGTGTCGGCGGTTCCGCGCAAATCAAAGCCATGAAGAAGGTTGCAGGCTCCCTGCGTCTGGATCTGGCTCAATATCGGGAGTTGCAGGCTTTCGCACAGTTCGGCTCCGATCTGGATAAATCGACAAAAGCCCGTCTTGACCGCGGTGCGCGTATGATGGAAATTCTCAAGCAGGACGTGAATCAGCCGCTCGCTGTTGAGCTGCAGGTTGTAAGCTTGTATACGGCGGTTAGAGGTTACCTTGACGATATTCCGGTAGGAGACGTTCGTCGTTTCGAGAAGGAATTCCTCATGTACATGCAGTCCAATCATGACAATGTTCTGCAATCGATCCGCGATACGAAGGATCTTGTTGCAGATAATGAAACAGCGCTGAAAGCTGCGATCGAGCAGTTCAAGAAAACTTTTGCTGCCTCGGCTTAAGCTGTACCTTAAAAATGAGTAATTTCCAGCCAAGTCCGCTCTCCTTTGCCGGACTTGGCTCATAAATAGGATATTGTGTTGCTTTGCTTACGAAGATAGCTTTGACTTCGTCAAAGCTTTAAGCGAGTGCTTACGAAGATATCTTTGACTACGTCAAAGATTTGAGGTGGTGAAATCATGGCAAAAGGCATGCGCGAGATTAAACGCCAAATCAAAAGTGTGCAGAACACGAAGCAGATCACCAAGGCGATGGAAATGGTGGCGGCCTCCAAGCTGAGAAAAGCGCAGGAGAAGGCTGACGCCGCTCGTCCTTATGCGGAGAAGCTTAAGGAAGTGGTTGCCAGCATCGCCACCGGAACCAAAGGGATTAAGCACCCTATGCTCGAAACCCGCCCAGTCAAGAAAACAGCTTATCTGATCATCACTTCAGATCGTGGCTTAGCCGGCGGATACAACTCGAACGTTTTGCGTGCTGTCACCGCAACGCTGGCTGAACGCCACAGCTCACAGGATGAGTTTGTACTGTTCGTCATCGGGCGCAAGGGACGCGACTACTTCACACGCCGCGGTTATGCTCTGGCAGATACAGTAACGGACCTGTCCGATTCACCTGCATTTGCGGATATCAAATCCATCGCCTACAATGCGGTCCGGGGATTTGAGCAGAGCGATTTTGATGAGCTGTATATATGTTACAACCGGTTCGTGAATGCGTTAACCCAGATTCCTACGGTGGATCGTCTGCTGCCGATGGCCGCACCGACAGCCACTGAAGCGTCTCTGACTGCCAGCTACGAATATGAGCCTTCAGCCGAGGGTGTTCTCGAAGTGCTGCTTCCCCGTTATGCGGAGACGCTTATTTACGGAGCTTTGCTTGATGGTAAAGCCAGTGAGCTGGGCGCGAAGATGACGGCGATGGGCTCGGCGACCAAGAACGCATCGAAAATGATTAATGAGCTGACGCTTACTTATAACCGCGCCCGCCAAGCGGCAATCACCCAGGAAATCACGGAGATTGTAGCGGGAGCAAATGCACAAGTGTGATCGGAGTTTCATAAATATCAGAGCTTAGCTCGCAAAGCAATAAGCAAGGTATCGGAATTTGCTGTGCAAAGCTTGTAGGAGGGAAAGAAGAAAATGAACAAAGGACGCGTTGTGAGCATTATGGGTCCGGTTGTCGACGTTGAATTCGAACGTGGTCAACTTCCGGAGCTTCTTAATGCCATCACTATCCAAGGCGAATTGGAAGGCGGTAAAAGAATCGACCTGACGCTGGAAACATCCAAGCATCTGGGAGACAACCGTGTACGCTGTATCGCAATGTCTTCTACAGACGGTCTTGTACGCGGTATGGAAGCAGTGGACATGGGGGCGCCGATCTCGGTACCTGTAGGTGAGGTTACGCTCGGCCGTGTATTCAACGTGCTGGGGCAGCCGATTGATGATGCAGGCGCTGTGGACAGTGCTGTGAAAAACCCGATTCACCGCCAAGCGCCATCGTTTGACGAACTGACAACGCAAGCTGAGATGCTGGAGACAGGCATCAAGGTTATTGACCTGCTGGCTCCTTACGCTAAGGGCGGCAAGGTTGGATTGTTCGGCGGCGCGGGTGTCGGCAAAACGGTAACGATTCAGGAGCTGATCAATAATATCGCTCAGGAGCATGGCGGTATTTCCGTATTTGCGGGTGTAGGTGAACGTACACGTGAAGGTAATGACCTTTACCATGAGATGAGAGATTCTGGTGTAATCAATAAAACAGCGATGGTGTTCGGACAAATGAACGAGCCGCCGGGTGCCCGTCTGCGTGTGGCATTGACGGGTCTGACGATGGCGGAGTATTTCCGTGATCAAGAAGGCCGTGATGTGCTGCTGTTCGTTGATAACATCTTCCGCTTTACCCAGGCGGGCTCCGAGGTATCGGCCTTGCTGGGACGCATGCCGTCTGCGGTAGGTTATCAGCCGACACTGGCAACAGAGATGGGTCAGTTGCAGGAGCGTATTACGTCCACGAAAAAAGGTTCGGTTACCTCGATCCAGGCCATCTATGTGCCTGCTGACGACTATACGGACCCGGCTCCGGCCACGACGTTTGCTCACTTGGACGCTACGACGAATCTGGAACGTAAAATTTCCGAGATGGGTATCTATCCGGCGGTAGACCCATTGGCATCCAGCTCTCGTATTCTTTCCCCAGAGGTCGTAGGTGAAGAGCACTACCAGGTTGCTCAAGGTGTTAAGCGTATCCTAGCCCGCTACAATGAGCTTCAGGACATTATTGCGATTCTGGGTATGGATGAGCTTAGCGAAGAAGACAAAATGCTGGTTGCGCGTGCGCGCAAAATCCAGCGTTTCCTGTCCCAGCCGTTCCATGTGGCCGAAGCATTTAACGGCTTCCCGGGCAAATATGTTCCGGTTAAAGAAACGGTGCGTAGCTTTAAAGAAATTCTGGAAGGCAAGTATGATCATCTTCCGGAGGCGGCCTTCCTGTTTGTAGGCACCATTGAAGAAGCGGTTGAAAAGGCCAAAAATCTGTAATCGTGTATAACAGAAGGTAAGCCTTACGAAGTAGGCTGTCGATGGACAGCCTGTCAGGAGGGATGGAAGTGAGCACCTTTTTATTGGAAATCGTGACCCCTGAGCGCCAGGTTTACTCGGAGCAAGTGGAGAGTCTGAACGTTCGGGGCGTGGAAGGGGAACTCGGCATTTTGGCCGGGCACATTCCGATGGTCACTCCTTTGCAAATTGCTCCGCTTAGTATTAAAAGGGGCGGCAAGACGGATATCCTTGCGGTAAACGGCGGCTTCGTCGAGATCCGTAAAGATAAAGTTGTCATCCTCGCTGAAAGTGCGGAACGGCCGACTGAAATTGATGTGGAACGCGCCAAGGCGGCTCGGGAGCGGGCTGAAGTCCGTTTGCAAAGCAAGCAGGATGACTTTGACCACCGTAGAGCGGAAATGGCGCTGCAGAAAGCCATAAACCGCTTGAATGTGGCGGGGAAATAAAATTCGTTTTTTAGTACAAAAGTATTAAATATAGGTCAAAAAGCCCGGGATCTTAAACCGCTCGGGCTTTTTTGCGTCGAGTGGGACGGATATAAACGGATATAAATGGTATGAAAAAGTTGGAGTTATGTGAATTTTATGCGCTATTTCAAGCAAAATAAGATAACTAATTTTGAAAAATGTCGAAAACAATTGAAAATGACGTAAATGGGACTGGATTGTTGCGCCTATGGCAAGTATTATAGAATAGTCCAAGCTGGCAAGCAGGCGTGAAAGAATCCGGTTCTCGATGTTTGCATTTTTGCCGCTGACGCATATGATGCATAATAGGCTGTGTACGAAAACAAATAGTCTGGCGGCTGTCAAAGGACTACGCTGCGGAGGTGTTAAATCGTGACAGATGAATTGACACGGCAGATTAGCCAAACAACAGGCATGAATGGCATGGTATCCATGATGGTATCCCTTGTATGCATAGGCTTGGCGTGGTGGGCTCTGCAGAGCGTTAAGTTCGACTTGTGGATTAGAAACCCCAAAGGACCGCAAGGAAGGCTGCTGCATCTGTTTTTGGCTGTCGTACTTGGACGGTTTGTGGCTGTTTTTTTGCTGGATTACATTTCCTGGAGCCAGATGCTGAGGTATATGTTCTGAAGTTGAGACGTTAGGTAATATCTCTCTGTAAGGCCTCAGGAGCATGAAGTGTCGAATAGTATCGACATCAATGGTTAACAATGTGTTTACATGGATTTAGTTTACGGACGACAGGCACCGTTCATGGGTGTGCAGACATGAGTAATGAAAAAATGCTTGTATACGTGCCTTAAACAATGATATGATGGAATTTAGTGAGTTACCAACCATGTGGTTTATTTCGAATTTTAAGCATTTTTTTTACACTACCTTTACAAAAAAATGAAACTTGTTTCCCATGTGGCTGATCTTTAAGCTACCGGGTTACGAGGCACGAAAATAGCGGATACCGTTCTTTTTTTCCACACCGGAAAAGGGAAGTGACGCGCGGAGGGAAGCATGATGAGCAAATTTATCGTCCGCGGTGGCAATAGACTGGTCGGAAGCGTTAAAGTGAGCGGAGCCAAAAACTCCGTTCTTCCGATTATCGCTGCCTCTCTTTTAGGGGAAGAAGGAGAAAGCGTCATTGTAGACGCTCCTCCTCTAGACGATGTTATGACGATTAATAAAGTATTGGAATCGCTGGGAGCAAGCGTTACATATCGAGACGAAGTTATTCGTGTTGACGCACGGGCGATCACATCTTGCGAAGCGCCGTACGAATGGGTACGGAAAATGCGCGCTTCTTTTCTGGTCATGGGGCCATTGCTGGCACGCATGGGATATACAAGAATCTCCCTTCCGGGAGGCTGTGCAATCGGGACACGTCCGATCGATCAGCATCTGAAAGGTTTCGAGGCGCTTGGGGCTGAAATCAGCCTGGGTCAAGGCTATGTGGAGGCTAGAAGCCACGGACGTCTGCGCGGCGCCAAGATTTATTTGGACGTTGCGAGCGTGGGCGCAACCGAAAATATTATGATGGCGGCTTCGCTTGCCGAGGGTATCACCATTATTGATAACGCGGCGAGAGAGCCTGAAATCGTAGACCTGGCCAACTACCTGAACGGGATGGGGGCCAAGGTGCGCGGTGCAGGTACCGGCGTGATCCGTATCGAGGGTGTTGAGAAGCTGCACGGTGTCCGGCATGCGGTCATTCCTGATCGTATCGAGGCCGGCACATACATGGTAGCTGCCGCTATCACAGGCGGAGACGTCTATGTAGAAGGTGCTATTTCTGACCATCTGGGACCTGTGATTGCGAAGATGGAAGAAATGGGTGTTACGGTCCAGCCTGACGAGAACGGTATTCGTGTCATTGCCAGCAAGCCGCTTAAAGCGGTGGATGTCAAAACCTTACCTTATCCCGGGTTTCCGACAGATATGCAGTCTCAGATGATGGCGCTGCAACTGGTTGCGGAAGGAACCAGTGTGATTACCGAGACCGTGTTCGAAAACCGCTTCATGCATGTGGATGAATTCCAACTGATGAACGCGGAGATCAAGGTGGAGGGTCGTTCAGCGATCGTCACTGGCAATGCCAATCTGACAGGTGCTAAAGTGTGCGCGACGGATTTACGGGCAGGTGCTGCTCTGATTTTGACGGGTCTCGTTGCTGAGGGCACTACGGAAGTCAGCGGTGTGCATCATATAGACCGCGGATATGTGCACCTGGCCGAGAAGCTCACTACCCTTGGTGCCGATATCTACCGGGTTTCGGTAGAAGAGAGCAAGCCGGAAGCGGCTCCTGCCGAGAGAGCTGTCAAGGAAGAAGTGAAAGGCGCATTTAAAATACAACCGACTCTGGCATAACGGATTATTCTATGAGATCTACACATAAGAGCTGTTCTCCTTCGGGCTTGAACCCGCAAGGCAGGACAGCTCTATTTTTGTCTGTGAGAATAAGCGGCTGCGATTGCATGCTTTCTCTCAAACCCGGTTCTATCAAGCGTGAAGATCTCATATGATTGATTATCCGGTCCGGTCAAGCACCCCGGTCTCACTTCATAGAACGGAGGTTACTCCCAAAATGAAAGATTCTCGTGCCAGGATCCGCATTCCACTTCTTCCGCCAGAGGACGAACCGGCAGGCCGCAACGGCGAACCCGACGAGCCTCTCTCCGCACAACAGCAAGATACTAGACCCATCCGTCCCAAGAACTCCCGTTTGTGGGGGAAGCGGCTTTCGCCGGGCCCGATCGCTGCAATAACCGGACTGCTCGTGATGGCGCTTCTCCTGCCAGCCGTCCTGGTATGGCCTCGGGGGCAGCACCCGCAGCCTGTGCCTTCCGGGAAGGTCCAGCCCGATACAGCAGCATTGCCGCAGTCCACTGCACCACCCAGCCCGAAGAAAAGCGCTGTTCAGCCCAAGGTCATTAAGGTCAGCGTCTTTGTAAGTTCAACAGGCACTACAGAGACTCTTCCGCTTGAAGACTATATTACAGGCGTAGTCGCTGCCGAAATGCCGCCAGAATTTGAGCATGAGGCTTTAAAAGCGCAGGCGATCGCCGCCAGGACCTTCATCGCCCGCCGGCTGTTGGCTGAAGATACAAGCGGTGCCCCTGCTGGGGCCGATGTCAACGACACCGTCGAGCATCAGGTCTATCTGCCGCTGTCGGCTATCCGGCAGCAGGAGAAAGACTCCAAACGGGCCGCAGAGCTGTCTTCCATCCGGAAGGCTGTCAAAGAAACGGAAGATACTATAATGACGTATAAAGGCAAGCCGATCACTGCTTCTTTTTTCTCAACAAGCAATGGGTATACGGAAAATTCCGAGGACGTCTGGATGGCATCCGTCCCTTATCTGCGCAGCGTCCCGAGTCCGTGGGATCAGCGGATCGCCCCCGGCTACCAGGAAAGTGTAACGATGAAAACCGCAGAGGTTTTGGACAAACTCGGACTGAAGCAAGAGGCTGTACAGGCTGCTTCAGGGACGGGGGCTTTCCCGGAAATGAAAATCCTTTCTACTACCGAAGGCCATCGGATTAAGAGCATTCGAGTTGGAGATGCCGTGTTTGAAGGAACGGAATTGCGCCAGCGGCTCGGACTCCGGTCCAGCGAGTTCAGTTGGAGGATCCAAGGGGATCGAATGGTCATTACAACTTACGGTTATGGTCACGGTGTCGGTATGAGCCAGTGGGGTGCAAACGGGATGGCTAAGGAAGGGTACACTGCAACCCAAATCCTCAAACACTATTACACAGGCATCTCTTTTTCGAAGGCTTCAAAACTGCTAGCACCGGATAAAATATAAAATTTTCAAATTTTCTGAGAATACGAGTATAAAAGAATAGCGCCCGGTAACACTGGTTACTGAGGTGATGAAACCATGAATGAACAAAACAAAAACCAAAATCATGAAGAATCTTCCAAAAACGTAATGGGAGAGAGAGCTTCGCGGCCGTCTTCATGGAAAACGCTGTTGTCCAAAAGGTGGGTCTATCCTGCAGCCTACATTGCCGCAGCAGCCATCATACTAACTCTTGTGTGGGTCTATCAGGATACTAGCACCAACCCCCTGGAGCAGAATCCTGCCACCCAAGAGACGGCTCAAAGCAGTGTGACGAGTGCTGTGGGTTCTACCGGACAGGAGCAGGATAGTGTAGAAGTGGTCGCCCAGTCGGAAAACATGGTTTGGCCAGTAGCGAACGCTGATGAGGTAAGCATTGTTAAGCCGTTTTTTGATGAAACTGCATCAGAAGACGAGCAAGCGGCAGCCATGGTGGAATATGATCAAACCTTTACCGCCAATACAGGCATTGACCTCGCTCGTTCCGATGCAGCAGGATTTGATGTAACGGCTGCGCTGAGCGGCAAGGTAACACGTGTTGAACAGCATCCCCTGATGGGCAGCATCGTTGAAATTACACATGACAATAACCTTAAAACTGTATATCAAAGCCTTGATCAAGTAAAGGTTAAAGAAGGCGATGATGTGAAGCAGGAGCAGGTTATTGCTACGGCAGGCCGCAGCGAAATGGAGAAGGATCTGAACAACCATCTGCATTTCGAAGTCATTCAGGAAGGCAAGCCGGTAAATCCGACAGCTTTGCTTCCACAAAAATAATCATGCTTATCCAAAGGGCAGAGGGAATCATCCCCCTGCCTTTTTTGTATGTCTTTCTCCGTCTTTGTCCACATCCTGAAAGGAAATAATTAGGGCTTTAGAAGCATGTCATACCGCCAAAGCGAGCATATCTAAGCCCGCCACTCATATAATGTACCAAACTATCCACAGTAGGGAGGCGGGAGCGTGCACGATTACATCAAGGAACGGACCATCAAAATCGGTCGCTGCATCGTGGAAACCAGACATACGGTCCGTACGATCGCCAAAGAATTTGGTGTATCCAAGAGCACGGTGCATAAGGATTTGACCGAACGGCTGCCTGAAATCAATCCGGACCTAGCGGATCAGGTGAAGCATATTTTGGAATACCATAAATCCATCCGCCATCTACGGGGAGGGGAAGCAACCAAGATTAAATACAAAAAAACAAGCGATAGCACCCAGGATGTTTTGGTTTCCGGCAAGTCCTGAATTTTTGTAGATTATACGCACTTATCCATTGAATCCTTCCCCTAAAGTATGATATGTTAAAAGATGGTACAAGAGCGAACTGTGTCACGAAACACTACAATCCACACATGCATTTGCCGGTTCTTGTCACTTTTTAAAATATGACTTTGGGGGCTCTTTTATATGATTAGCAAGGATATCGGAATCGATCTAGGCACGGCGAACGTGCTGATACACGTAAAAGGGAGGGGGGTCGTATTAGACGAACCTTCTGTCGTGGCCATAGAAGGGGATACGAAGAGAGTCCTTGCTGTCGGGGAAGAGGCACGCCGCATGGTCGGACGGACACCTGGCAACATTACGGCAATCCGCCCGCTGCGTGACGGAGTCATCGCCGACTTTGAAATTACGGAGTCCATGTTAAAATATTTTATCAGCCGGGTTGGAGGCAAAAGCTGGTACAGCCGTCCCCGGATATTGATTTGTGCGCCGACGAACATTACGTCGGTTGAGCAAAAAGCGATTCGCGAAGCGGCCGAACGAAGCGGAGCCAGGGAGGTATTCCTGGAGGAGGAGCCCAAAGCGGCTGCGATCGGTGCGGGTATGGATATTTTTGAACCGAGCGGAAACATGGTTGTAGACATCGGAGGCGGAACTACGGATGTTGCCGTGCTGTCGATGGGGGATATTGTGACGGCTTCATCCATTAAAATGGCGGGGGACAAGTTCGATGAGGCCATTTTGAAGTTTGTTAAAGGGAAGTACAAGCTCTTGATCGGGGAACGCACTGCAGAGGATATCAAGATTGCGATTGGAACCGTACACCCTGACGGACGTCAGGCTGAGATGGACATTCGCGGACGGGATATGGTATCAGGCCTGCCGAAGACGATCTCCATTTCTGCCCGGGAAGTGCAGGGGGCGCTGGAAGACCCGGTATCCAACATTGTAGCCGCGGCAAAGTCGGTGCTTGAACGGACACCGCCGGAGCTGTCAGCGGATATCATCGATCGCGGCGTTATTTTAACCGGAGGCGGAGCGCTGCTCAGCGGATTGGACGAGCTGCTCGCACAGCAATTGCGCGTGCCTGTGCTGGTGGCCGAAGACCCTATGCACTGCGTGGTTAAGGGAACGGGAGTTATGCTGAATAATTTGGATCAGGTGGTTAAGAAACGGTTCTGATCTGCCGATATAGTGTGGTAGATATGTTCAATGCATTAAAGGATGCAGCACGGTGTGCTGCATTTTTGAAATAGATGAACAGCGAGGAGCTGAACAATCAGTTATGCTGAGAGGACTTTATACCGCCGCCGCAGGCCTGATTACCCAGCAGCGCCGTCATGATACGGTTACACAAAATATTGCAAATATCAACACCCCGGGATACAAGCAGGAGACAGCCGTGCAGCGTGCGTTCCCGGAAGTGCTTCTTGCCATGACAGGTGGTTATTCAGACAACCCCAATCGCACGGTAGGACGTCTGAATATGGGCGTTTTTGCAGAGGAGAGCCTCTCTCCATACGTTCGGGGACTTGTTACGCCAAGCGGAGAAACAACTGACTTTGCTGTGGAGTCCAACATTATCGTGAATGACCCGGCAACAGGACAGCCAATGAACTTTGACTCCTCGGGGAAATATGTGGATGAGAACGGACAAGTCACATACAGACCGGAGGCGTTCTTCATGGTGCGGGATGAGGAAGGCAATGTACGTTATACACGAGACGGGCACTTCCGGCTGGACGAGCTAGGAACCCTTCGCACATCCTCAGGAGCTGAGGTATTGGATGAAAATGGGGATCCCATCACCTTGACCGGATCGGTGAAAGATCTTAAAGTAAACGGACGGGGGCAGATCCAAGGGCAGTTTCGTGAAGGAGATCAGCAGACAGAAATCACGCTCGGCATCAGCATTATCGATCAGCCTTACCAGTTAATTCGTGAAGGTAACGGCAGCTTCAGACTGGACACGCAAAGCGGTGCGACTGCAAGATTGCTGCAGGAAGATGACGTTGTGGAAATCAAGCAAGGCTACCTGGAAGGCTCCAATGTTGACGCCACCCAGTCCATGGTCGATCTGATGGCGGCGCAACGCGCCTATGAATCCAATCAACGTGTCATTCAATTCTATGATGCAAGTCTGGACAAGGCAGTGAACCAGGTAGGACGGGTATAGGGGGAATAGAGCCATGAATAACTCCATGATCGGCGCTATGGTTACGATGTCCGGCGTACAGAAGCGGCTGGACATGATTGCCGATAATGTAGCAAATGTGAATACAGTAGGTTATAAAAACAAGGATACTTCCTTCGAGGATGTGCTGTCACGGGTTCAGCAGCAGCCTGAAGCCTTTCGCCAGACCGGGCGGGCGATGCCGCTTGGCTTTAATCTGGGTTTCGGGGTCAGGGCAGCAGCTATGAGCACAGATATGAAGCAGGGTTCGCTGAAGGAGACTGGCAATCCCACGGATTTGGCGATTGAAGGCAGTGGGCTGTTCGCCATTGAGGTCAATGGCCAGAAGGCATGGACACGGAATGGCAGCTTCGGTTTTACTCCCGATCCGCTAGGAACGGGCCTGCTGCTGACCACATCCGAGGGCCATCCGGTGCTCGATCGTAACGATATTCCGGTGACAGCACCCTTAGGCTCGAAGGTGGCAATTGACAAGCAAGGCAATCTGCTGGTTCGGGATCAAGGCAATGGCGTTCCTTACGTGGCGCATCAGCTCCAAATTGTGGAGCCGCAGCGTCCCGAAGGTTTTGTGCAGGGACCTGATAATACGTTTGTATTAGCTAGTGGCGCTACCGAGGCTGATGTGTTCGGGGCAGGAGCCGCAACGGCTCCGGTGTCTTCGACGATTCGTCAAGGCTACCTGGAACAGTCCAATGTGGATCTGACGGATGAGATGACGGAAATGATGCAAATTCAGCGGATGTTCCAGATGGCTTCACGGGCGCTCACTTCCAGTGACACGTTAATGGGTCTGGCTAACACTCTGCGGGCATAGGCGGTAAAGTGATGACAGAACAGAAGGAAACAGCAGCTCCAAAAAAATCCGTATGGCGAATCGTCCGTCATTTTGTGATCCCGCTGCTTCTTGTGCTTTCCCTGTTTGGGGGGCTAATTGCCGGTTATGTCGTTGTAGGTAAACATGGCCTCGAAGAAGTGTTCAATATCGGTACATGGCGGCATGTGTTTGATTTGGTATTCGCTCCATAGCTTCCTTATATATTTTAATCCTAACCGTACGACGGAAGACGTGCGGTTTTTTGCCTGCTGATCAGTATGGTAATAGAGCTACAGGTGTACCCCAAAATGGTACTTGGGCGGAATTTTCTTTTTAGCCTCGGAAAATGTATAATGATGGGGGAGTTTAGTGCATATTCGTTCAAAAGGGCCTTTTCACGCCTTGTTTTTAGCATCGGCGGAAAAAGCCCCTTATCTCAACCTACACTTCTGCAGAAAGTGTAAGGATAACTATAGTTATTACCGGTTTGAACTGTTTTTATGCAAAGGATATGGAGATGATCGCTATGGAAAAGGTGCAGTTGGATATCAATCAGATTCAGGAAGTTATTCCGCATCGTCCGCCGTTTCTGCTGGTAGACCGCATTATTGAACTGGAAGAAGGCAAGAGAGCGGTAGGCATCAAAAATGTCACCATGAATGAACCGTTCTTTACAGGACATTTTCCGGGTTACCCGGTCATGCCGGGCGTGTTGATTACGGAGGCGCTTGCGCAGGTTGGTGCGGTGGCAATCCTCAAGGTTGAAGCGAACCGCGGCAAGATCGGCTTTTTGGCCGGACTGGATGGCTTTCGTTTTAGAGGACAGGTTGTCCCGGGAGATACATTAAAGCTTGAGGTTGAAATTATACGTCTGAAGGGTTCGATCGGGAAGGGAAAAGCAACCGCCAGCGTAGGCGATAAAATCGTCGCCGAGGGCGAAATCATGTTCGCCCTGTCTTGATTTTGCTTCAGCTTACATAGGCAATCCCAATTCTAATAATAATAGTAGGAAGGGGAAACAACTATATGTCACAATTAAGCACACAAGCTCTGGAGAGCATTGAACGCTGGCTTCAAGATCCTGTCATTGATGAGGAGACAAAACAGGAGTTGCGGGCTCTGGAAGACAATGATAAGGAGCTCGAAGACCGTTTTTATAAAGAACTGGAGTTTGGCACAGGCGGGCTGCGTGGTGTCATTGGCGCGGGTAGCAACCGGATGAACCGTTATGTAGTTGGCCGTGCTACCCAGGGGCTCGCACGGTTCATTTTGGAGGAACACGGGGATCGGGAGGGCAAGCCTTCTGTCGTGATTGCACATGATTCCCGCCACTTTTCTCCGGAGTTTGCGCTGGAAGCTGCATTAGTTCTTGCCGGTAACGGGATCGTCGCGAAGCTGTTTCCGTCGTTGCGCCCTACACCACAGCTTTCCTTCAGTGTCCGCCATTTGAAAGCAACCGGTGGAATCGTCGTTACAGCCAGCCACAACCCGCCTGAATATAACGGATATAAAGTGTATAACCAACAGGGCGGACAGCTTGTGCCGGATGAGGCCGAGAAGGTGATCGGTTATATCCGGGAGGTGCCCTCCTTCTCTGATGTGCATCGCATTTCACGTGAAGAGGCAGAGGCGCAGGAGCTGCTCGTATGGCTTGACGAGGAAGAGGACGAAGCCTTCATTAATGTGGTTTCCGGGGTCAGCGTCAACCGTGAGCTAATTGCCAATGGACCGGGCAAGGACTTCAAGCTGGTCTATACTCCGCTCCATGGCACAGGCAACCAGCCTGTACGCCGGGTTCTGGAGAAGCTCGGATTCCAGCAGGTTCATATTGTGCCTGAGCAAGAACAACCGGATGCCGAGTTTTCCACGGTGAAATCACCCAATCCCGAGGAGCGCGATGCCTTTAAGCTGGCCATCGAGCTTGGCGGTAAAATCGGAGCGGATCTTCTGCTCGGAACAGACCCGGATGCCGACCGTATGGGTGCGGTTGTTAAAAACAAGAATGGCGAATATGTTGTGCTCTCCGGCAACCAGTCCGGTGCCATTATGGTATACTATTTGCTGAACCAGCTTAAAGAAGCAGGTAGACTGCCAGACAATGGGGCTGTGGTTAAAACGATTGTCACAAGCGAGATGGGTGCGGTCATTGCCGAGCATTTTGGTGCTACCGTGTTTAACACGCTCACTGGTTTTAAATATATCGGCGAGCTGATGAATAAGTTCGACCAAACTGGAAGTCATACCTATTTGTTTGGCTATGAGGAGAGCTACGGATATCTGGCCGGCAATTATGCTCGTGACAAAGATGCCGTTCTGGCTGCAATGCTGATTGCTGAAGCCGCCGCTTATTACAGCACACAAGGAAAAACGTTGTACGATGTGCTGGAGGAGCTGTATGAACAGTTCGGATACTTCCAGGAAAGACTTGAATCGCGCACATTGAAGGGGAAAGACGGGCTTGAGAAAATCCAATCCCTGATGACCCAGTGGCGCAACAACCCGGCCGATGAAATCGCAGGAGTCAAGGTTAAGGAAGTGCTGGATTACTCCAAAGGGCTGGATGGGCTTCCTCAAGAAAACGTGCTCAAGTTTATGCTGGAGGATGGCTCATGGTTCTGCCTGCGTCCTTCCGGCACAGAGCCGAAGATTAAGGTGTATTTTGCGGTACGCGGCTCTTCCACTCCGGATGCGGAGGATAAAATTGCGCGTCTGGTGGACGATGTAATGTCCCGTGTAGACGCTTAAGAACTTAAAGCAGGAACGCAACGGTGACCTCTCACGGCAATGGGCAGCAAGCCGGGAGAGGTCACCTGCTTTTGAACTGGAATTTCATGGTGGATTCGCGGTCGTGGCTTGGCCTGACGGGAAGTTCGTTTTACGGCATGCTGCACATTCTGTTGGATTAGGACAGATCTGCACAGCGTGTTGAATGATGAGGAGGTACTTTGGTGCATCAAAAATGGCAGTATTGGAATACCCGCGCGCGGAAATGGTTATGGGTAGTCGTCGTCATCGGTCTGGTTGCAGCCATACCGGTGATTAGCGATCGTCTGCAAACGGAGGCAACATCCAGAACAGTAGAAATTGTATTTGATTACCGTGATTTGACGGATGCCGCATCTTACCAAGCACATCCCCAGGATTATCTGAACGAACAGTTAGACAGATTGAAGGAAGCGGGCGTCACTTCCATGGCGTTGTTTGAGAGCACCTTGGGTGAACTGGAGAAGGCTCGCCGTATCGTGACTTATAATGAAAAAGACGTCTCCCGCCTGACAGGACAGCCTGTACCGGGAAATCAAAATTTTACTTACGTACAGTTCTCGAACAAGGAAAGTGCGGATGCGTTCGCACCCATGATCAAAGAGACCTTCGCAAGTCTGGGGATTGCGGTAAACCCGTGGAGCTATGAGGGCCAAAGCGGGCTCGTGATTGAAACCTCGCCGGAGGATGCTTCCCTGAAGCCGATGCAGCCTGACCCGATTGCTATGGCGATGCTGCGCTCCAAGGGCTTTAATATTATGCCGCGGATGACGGACAGCCTGCCGTACAACCAGCATTTGGTGGAGAGTACGCTTTCCACTTTTGAGCAAAATGGGGTAAAGCGTATTCTGTTCGAAGGCGAGTCTGTGAAGGGCTTCCATGATGATGCCGAGATGAACAGCGTTACTGCCTTTGCAGAGCTGCTGAACAAGCATGGTATCGGCGTGGCGGCTATAGAAGGCCTGAAAGCTCCGCAGCTTGGCTTTAACCGGCTCGCTTATTTGATTGATTATAATGTGGTCCGGCTGCATTCGTTGAGTGAAGGTGACTCGACGCTCGATATTCAGACGATTTCTGACCGGTTTGTCCTGGCAACCAAAGACCGGAATATACGGATTTTGTATCTAAATACGATCCCTACCCGGAGTGTTGTGGAAGCAAAGGTTAAAGATTCCGTCGATAACCTCATACAAGCGCTGGCTGCACCGGGGAATGCCGTTCAACGCATAGAGAGTAACGGTTTTACTATAGGACAAGCCGAGCCGTTCCAGGTAAGTGATTCTTCAATGCAGCGTTATTTTAAAATGGTGGCTGTCGCAGGTGCTGTTGCTCTGATCGCCATTATGATTTCCTATTTCATTCCAGCCTTGACGTTGGCTGCTTTTGGCCTTGGCATTATCGGATGTGCGGGGCTGTATGTGCTAAACGCCAGTCTGATGGAACAGGCGCTTGCGCTGGCTGCTGCGATTAGTGCGCCCACTGTGGCCACGGTGCTGGCCATACGGAAAGTATCGGCGCTCCATGAGCAGAATCCGGGACTTTCCGCAGGAAGCAGGCTGGCTAAATCTGTGCTTCTGTTTGTGCAGACCTCGATCTTGTCGCTGGCAGCGGTACCTTTTGTCATCGCTCTATTGAATAACATCAGCTACAGTCTGGTGCTCAATCAGTTCAGGGGCGTAAGCTTGCTGCATTTTGCTCCGATTTTCCTGGTAGCGGTGTATCTGTTCTTCTATAGAGGGATATCGCTTAAAACAGAAATTCCTAAGCTGCTGCGGATGCCAGTTACGGTATTGATGGTGGGGGCGGCGGTTATTCTGGCGGGAGCGGGCTATTATTACCTCTCTCGCACGGGCAATGCCGGATCTGTATCTTCGTATGAAATGGCGTTCCGCACGTTCCTGGAAAATACATTTGGCGTCAGACCGCGCAACAAGGAATTTTTAATGGCACATCCATTATTTATCGTAGGGATATTCGCGGCGCTGAAGCACCGTAAAGCGATTTATGTGCTGATTATCGCCGTAATCGGCCAACTGTCGATGGTTGATACGTTTGCTCATATCCATTCTCCGATTGTGATCTCGCTGATTCGCGGACTGCTCGGTCTGGGTATGGGGCTTCTGATTGGAATTATTGCGGTTGCCGTATGGCAACTGTTGGAAGGATGTTGGAATAAATGGTCTCCCCGGCTCCGAAAATTGTAATTTCCGGCTATTACGGCTTCCGCAACAGCGGGGATGAGGCTGTGTTGAAATCCATTCTAACGGCTTTGGATGAAGCCGGTAAGCAAGCTGGAATAACCGTCGAGCCCATCGTCCTCTCTTCTGATCCCGCATGGACCATGAATATGTATGGTGTGCGGGCCGTGAACCGGATGAGATTGAAGGAAGTCAGAGCGGCGATCAGGGAAAGCACGGGTGTCATCAGCGGCGGCGGAAGTCTCCTGCAGGATGCTACCAGTCCTAAATCCATCCCGTATTACCTGGCTATACTAAAGCTGGCGCAATGGGCAGGAAAGCCGACATTTGTCTATGCGCAGGGAATTGGTCCGGTGCAGCGCAGATGGTTTTACCCGCTGATTAAGTCAGTGTTCAACCGCTGCGCATATATATCGGTCCGGGATGAGCAGTCGGCAGATTTGTTGGCAACCATGGGCGTACATCGTTCCTCCGTTCAGGTTGTTCCGGATCCTGTGATGGGACTCCCGCTGCCACCGCATGCAGAGTCAGGGGCTGCAGATATGCCATCTGCAAAGCCGCCGGTGGTCGGCATCTCGGTACGTTATTGGGATAAGGAAAAAAGAGAGCTGGGCGCCATTGCTGACGGATTGCGCAAGCTTAGCGCCGAGCGCACCGTTCATCTGCGGTTTCTGCCTTTTCACCTGCCGGATGATGTGGAGGCCTCCAGATATGTTCTGGAGCAATTGGGCGATCTGAGCACGAGTGGAAGCAGCCGTATCAGCATGGCGCAGGAGATCACGGACCCCCAGCAGATGCTGCTGGAAGTCAGCAGGTGTGATCTTATGATCGGAATGCGGCTTCACAGTCTCATCTATGCCGCTTCCAGAGAGGTTCCGCTGATCGGCATATCTTATGATCCGAAGATCAATCATTTTCTGAGCCGGATCGGCAGTACGCCGGTTGGTTCATCGGATACACTTAGCGGGGACAAGCTTGCAACGGAGGCAGCCACACTGCTCGACAACCGCGAAGCATGGCGCAGCAGTCGGGCTGCTGCGATTCAGGCTCTGCGGCAGGAAGCTCGTCTGCCCGCACGGCAAATTATCGAATATTTGAGTCGTAAAGGATGATTGAAAGTGATGCAGCAGCAAACAGTTCCGACGGTTCCGATCTTTGGACTCCTGGTATCAAGGCTCGATATGCAGCAGACAGTAGCTTGGTTAACAGCGGCTGTTAGCTCCAGAAGGCCCCATCAAATCATTACGGCCAATCCGATTATGGTCATGACAGCGCTGGAAAATGCGGACTACATGAACGTGATGAGGAGCGCTGAGCTGCTGGTGCCGGACGGCACAGGTGTTGTCTGGGCGGCAGAAGTGGCGGGCATGCCCGTAGCCGAACGTGTGGCCGGATTTGATTTGATGCACGAATTGTTCAAAGTGGGCGAGACTCGTGGATGGAAGGTGTATCTGCTTGGATCAACTGCAGAAGTGATTCAGGCGACAGCAGCCAGGCTGAAGGAGCTTTATCCTGGAGTTGTGATATGCGGAATAAGGGATGGATTTTTTGGTCCTGATCAGGATGACGAGGTGATCAGGGCTATTCGCGAGGTTGAGCCCGATCTGCTGTTCGTAGCCCGCGGAGCAGATACGCAGGAGCCATGGATCGCCAGACATAAGGAACGGTTAAATGTTCCCGTAATGATGGGTGTAGGCGGAAGCTTTGACGTCATTTCAGGCAAGAGCAAGCGTGCACCGGTCGTCTTTCAAAAGCTGCGTCTTGAATGGTTTTATCGCCTGCTAAAGGAGCCGAGTCGGTATAAAAGAATGCTTGCGCTGCCGAAATTCGCAGTGAAAGTACTGCGTGCAAGAGAAAATGTGACAAAAATGGGCTGATAAGCGGGAATTTGACCTGTAAACAACCTAAATTGCCATAAAATAAAGGTTGGTATTTATTTTTGATCGGAGTATAATTCAATGCGGTTGGATCATTTTCACCAAATCTTCACATGGTAAAGAGGACGGCGAAAAGATTCACGTTAAAAATGGGGGTCGAATGATCAAATGTTACCGATCTATATCATTGGTTTTGTCGCAGCATTGGCACTGGCATTAGCCCTGACGCCACTCGTAAAAAAATTCGCGGTCAGGGTTGGAGCCGTTGATGTGCCGAATGCCCGTAAAGTGCATACCAGAATTATGCCGCGCCTGGGCGGGCTAGGAATATTTCTGGCATTTATTTTAACGACGCTGGTGCTGTTGCCGTTCGTACCGGAAGGCGTATTGACATCGCGGGATATTAACTTCATTTCCGCCTTTTTGATCGGTGGAACCTTGATTGTTGTTATCGGTGCTTTGGATGACCGCTTCGATCTGAATGCCAAGCTCAAATTTTTGGTTCAAATTGGTATCGCCAGTATGGTTGTTTTCGGATTCGATATTCGTGTTGATTTTGTAGATATTCCGTTTCAGAATGCCTACTCCTCACTCGAGAGCTGGATTTCGATTCCGTTGACCATTTTCTGGATTGTTGGTGTGACGAACGCGATTAACCTGATTGACGGACTGGACGGGCTTGCGGCTGGTGTGTCCGGCATCGCAATCGGTACCATCTTCGTCATGTCCATGCTCATGGGTAATGTACCCGTTGCCTTGTTGTGTCTGGTGCTGCTGGGCAGCATTATCGGATTTTTGTTCTTTAATTTCCATCCGGCTAAAATTTTTATGGGTGATACCGGGTCGCTGTTCCTGGGCTTCTGCCTAGCGATGCTGTCACTCTTGGGATATAAGCAAATCGCAGTTGTTTCTTTTATTACACCGTTGATCATTATCGGGGTTCCGTTGTCGGATACCTTCTTCGCCATCGTACGTCGTAAGCTGCAGAAGAAGCCGATTTTTTCTCCTGACAAAGGACATCTTCATCATTGTCTGCGTGAGCTGGGCTTCAGCCATAGGCAGACGGTTCTGATTATTTATAGTATCGCAGCTTTCTTCGGTGTACTGGCCGTCATCCAGACATCAGCAGCCATGAATGAAGCCAACTGGGTAACCTTTGTGGTTATCTGTATCATGATGTTTTTCCTGCAGATCGGTGCAGAAGTGATCGGGCTTGTCAGCAAGACGAAAAGACCGATTATCAATACACTGCTCCGTCTTCGGGTGAAGCCGGACCAATCACGTTCGAAATTATAAGAAAAAGTTTATCGAAGTACTTGCCAAGAAGACAGCCCGCATTTAGCGGATGTTTTTCTTGCGAAAGCCCTTAAGCTCCGCAGCAATGGAGTTTAAGGGCTTTTTGTTGTTTTCTTTGTTAAAGAAGTTCAACAAGCCCGCGTTGCAGCAAGGGATTTTACCTTTTTTAGGGAAAGGCTAAAAAATTGGATTCCTCCGGCCGATAAACTAATTATGCACTCATTACGTGCCAAAAGGTACGGCAGAATCAAAGGAGGACAATCAAGTTGAGAAAATTACTTTCCATGTTGCTGACGGTCGCCTTATTGGTAACCATGGTGCCGACGGCTTGGATGGGCAAGGCGGAAGCCGCCTCGGGAACTTACTTTATTTTTCCGTCAGAAAAATACAGTGTCGGAGATGCGCGTGTGGTTACCACTGAACGCGTAGATCTCGAAGGTTCCTTCAACAATGTTGATGAAGATACGATTTCATACAGTGTGTATCAACTGTCGAAAAACGGCTCCGATTACAAGGAAGTCAGTTCAAATGTAGGGCAGACCGGGAGTATCTATCCGGATGGTACGGAGCTGCGGATTTTGAATGTGAAGCTGTTCTCTGGCCTCAACAAAATTGTGATCAGCGGTAAAAAAGGATCGTCCAACGTATCCGACACCATTTACATCGAATACCGCAATGGTCCGACGTTATCGGATCTTAACGCGACCCTTAACGGGACAACAGTAGCACTACCTGAAGATCCGCCACCGGCAGTTCTCATGGCAAACAACACGAATAAAGGCGATTCTTCCGCACAGATCGTAGTTTCTGGCTATGCGGTCAATGCATCAAAAGTAACCATTTCAGCAAACGGAAAATCGTGGACTTATAATGTTTCGAGCTCGAGTAACTACAAGTTTACGGCTGGTACAGTAGTTGTTAATAAAGGGAACAACACGCTGACCATTACAGCCTCCAACAATGATCAGTCCGTTACAACGACCCGTGAGATTACATTTTTTAATGGCGATACAACCTTCTACAATACCTATTTAAAGCAAGGTACACTCACTTCGGCAGATTTGTCGACAACGCCGGATTTTAGTGTTGATAATGCAAACAATATCGTAATGCATGGTACTGCGGTAGTTCCCTTTACAGGGACTGCACCTGCTAGTGTAGATATTAATTACAAGCTCTCGGGAGGAGCGACGGGCACCGGCACTGTGACGGTGAACCAAGCGAAGTATTCTCAAACAGCGGCTACCCATGTCATGGTGCCGTTTGAGATTCCTATCCCGAATAGTACAGTTTTTGATTCCAAGGTCAGAGCGAACCTTGGCATTACTGGATTGGCTGGTGACAGCGATCTGTATTTCACGCTTCGTAACAGTGCAAAACCGTTTATTTACGGTGTGAATTATCTGCAAGGATACAACAGCAACACCAAAGAAGCGGATGCATTGAAGCTCACCGGAAGCTCCATGCTTGATGCGACTACCAACATTAATGCGGTACCGGCAGGGATTGAGGTTCAGGTTATCAACGCACAGGCTGATACTACTGTCGTCTCGGGCGATCCGAGTGTGGTGGTACTGAGTGACGTAGCCTCCGAAAATGTAAACCGTACCATCAACGGTGTATCAACCAATGTCAAGCGTTTCATTGTCAAGGTAAGTTCTTTGCCAAGCACGGTTAAAGAAATTAGCCTGAAATTGAAGAATGGTAACGAGGAGCTTGAGACCAAAACGCTTAAAATCAATATGCTGTACGGCCCTTACGTGCAATTCGACAGCGTGTATGACGGCCAACAGATTAAGATTGATACCAACAGCCCCGATCAAGCGACTAAACTTAAACTCAGTGCCGTAAATAATTTCAGTGGACAACTGTTCAATGTGGCTTCTGAAAGTAACATCAAATATGATGGGGCTGGCCAAACAGTATTCTTATATGTGAATAATACTAAGATAGCGCTCAAAGCAGATGGCAGCCAAGCTAAATTCGTAGCCAGTGATACGGCTGCAGCAGCCGATGCTATGGTGATAGGCTCCAACACTATCCGTTTTGTATTTAAATCCAATTCGGATGAGTATGAGAAAACGATGAAGATTAATATTACGACAACCAATGTACCTTTGGTCCCTGTAGGCGCGCTAGGAATCATTCCATTCACCTACAAGAAAGGGGATGGAGGGACTCCGCTGTACAAGGATATCGCACCTACGAAGTCAGACCCCAACTTCACGGGAAGTGAGGGGGATTACACCACAACCGTTTCGAAGATGAACATTTTCGGTACGTTTGATTTTATTGATCTGGGTGATAATGAGGAGAATGTTGATCTTAAACTGAAAGACGTTACCGATAAAGGGAATTATATTTTGCAAATTGAATCTTCGAGTAAGCAACTAAATAACGGAGCTCCACTGAAATGGACATTGGAAAATAGCTTCCATTCTGATGGTTCTCCGCAAAAGAATTACTCGGGTAGACAAGTTGATAACTTGGTAGTGTATTACCATCCAAAAGAAGAAAATTTCAGCTTTGTCCTGTTTGATCAGGAAATTCCGCAGGACGGATCTCCACTCGTGTATAACTTTAAGCTGTTTAATGCGGGAGATGGCGGTCCGTCAGCCACTTACCGTTTGGAGATTAACTTTGCTACTTCCTCCTACAAAATTATTCGTCCATTGCCGGATCGCAATCTAATCAATCAGAATTTTGTAGAGGTGGTTGTCAGTGCTCCTAATGCTACCGGTGTCGAGATCGACAAGGAGCCTGCACAAAAGGTTGATTTTGATACAAACTATGATGGGACAATAGAATATCCGTCAGCGTACAGATACGTTGTAAAAGGTCTGAAAGCAAATAAAGAAACCAAAATCCCGATTGAAGTCACTGTTGGGAATCAGGTGCTCAAGGATGAAGTAATCGTTAAATACGTACCTGCCAATATCCCTGGCGCTCAGCAATTGGATACCATGAAAAAGTCTCATAAAGCTTTCGAGGGAGCTCTTCAATTGACCTTCCCTTCGAGTACAAGCCTTATTCGTAATGACTCTTATGTACCTGTACGTTATAAAAACCAGGTCTTCTCCAACCATGATTTGTTGTTTGCCATTGCCAACAGTGAAGATGGTGTTGTGGATCGATATAATAACCTTGGTAGTCTTGATGAGGTCCAGTTGGACCAGATTGACAAAGCGTTCGATGCAGGCGCACAATACTTCATTGGCCAGTTCCCTGACAAGTTCGAGAAGTCCAGCCCAGTGTTCTGGATTGATGCCGGGGTGGCTGATGACCTGCAGACAGATGCGTATGATCCAGTAACGTATGGTTTGGACCCGTATCAGTTATCGCCTACTTCTCCAGTTAAAAACTTCTATGCCCGGGATACGGAAGATGAACTCGTTCCTTCCAAGCGTGGACAGCTGACACTTACTTATAGTAAGAGTGTGGCGGCGGATGCTGGCAAGCTGATTACGGTGCTTTATTTTAACCCTGAAACTGAGCAGTGGGAAAATATCGGTGGGGTCGTCAATAACAAGAAAAACACAATAGTCGTTCCTTTTGACAGATTCGGCTACTACGTTGTGGCTAAATTGGGCGAAACCTACACCGATATTATCAGCCATCCGTATGCACGGAATTATATCGAAGCGACGTTTGCGAAAGGCATTATGAATGCAGAGGATCCTTCTGTTGGCTTCAAGCCGGATATCAACATTACACGTGCTGAGTTTACGGAAATGATTGTTAAGGCACAGCAGCTTCCGTTCAACTATCAGGGGGACTTGTCCTTCAACGATGTTTCCAGAAGCTACACTAACAATCTGTGGGATTTCCGTTATATAGAAACGGCGGCGAGAGCAGGGATTGTAAAAGGCATTCAGCCGGGAGTGTTCAATCCTGAAAGCAACATCACGCGTCAGGATGCGGCTGTTATTATCGCGAAGGCGCTCAACCTTAAGCTGTTGACCGACCGTGCGAAGGTTGAAAAGGGATTGGCCAAGTACTTCAAGGATTATGCGGAAATCGACTATTATGCTGCCGCATCTGTCTTGGCGATTGCCCAAAAAGGCTTTATTAAAGGTTCTCCGATTGATGCTAAGGATACAAGCAAAGGTTATAATTTCAATCCGACTTCCTTCACGCTCCGCGGTGATGCTGCCATCATTGTAGCGAAGGTCATGGCATCTACGAAGAAACTACCAGTTTTACAGTGATGTATCCCATAATTCAGACTTGAAACCGCACTCCACATGCCGCATAAATGCTTCTATATTTATGCGGCATGACAGGGGTGCGTTTGTTTATTGAAGGAATTGACTAGGCTGAGGGAACTATGCCATAATAACTGAAGAGGGACTAATTGCGTGCAAATATTTCAAATTGCGATTATTCTAAAAAAATATATAAATTTTGCCTGCCCAATTGAAACTTCCTTGCTTGCAAGAACGTAGTATCGAAGGTATGGCAGTCTATACTTATATAGAGATCATATGGGGAGTGAGGAGATGTCACAGTTTTCAATACGCCGTCCAGTAACCGTCTTTATGCTGGTTGTAGCTTTGCTTATCGGGGGCGGCATTTTTGCGTTAAAGTTACCTGTTGAACAGATGCCAGAGCTTGAGTTTCCTGTTGTGGCTGTTGTTACAAGCATGACAGGGGCAACGCCATCTGAGGTCGAAGAGTTGGTGACTAAGCCGCTGGAAAGCAATCTTGCATCCGTAGAGAACGTAGATACGATCAGTTCTCAATCGCAGGAAGGCTCATCAATGGTTATGATCCAGTTCAACTGGGGGGTGGATCTGGATCAGGCGACACTGGATATTCGGGACAGCTTGGACGGAGTCAGGGATGCTTTACCTGATGCCGCTAATTCTCCCAGGATACTGAAGCTTGATTTAAATGCGACTCCTATTATCAATCTTTCATTCACAGGGAATCAGGATGTCAATTCCCTAAGACCGATCGCGGAAGATGTGATTCAGCCCCAGCTTGAAAGAATAGCGGGTGTGGCATCTGTAAGCGTGACAGGTGGACAAGACAGATTGGTACGCATTCAGTTGGATCCTGCTAAACTGGAAAGCTATGGGATCACCCTGGATCAGGTAAGCCAGGCGTTAGCGGTTAATAACCAATCAGGTTCTGCTGGCGCTGTGGCCAAAGGTGATGCAGAAATCCAAATACGTGTAGATGGAAAATATCAAGCTGTTTCGGAAATGAGAGAAATTCCGATTTCAGCGGGTTCGGGAACTGTTAAGCTGAAAGATATAGCTACAGTAGAGGATTCTTTCTCCGATGTAACTTCCATTTCTACATACAATGGGCAACCGAGTATCAACATTGGGGTCACTAAAGCTTCCGGTGGTAACACTCTGCAGATTGCGGATGCTGTAAAGGAACGTCTGGATTCGATCCGGGAGGATCTGCCGGAAGGAACCAAGCTTGAGCTTGTTACTGATGCCTCCGAGCCGGTCAGCGACTCAGTCCACTTGTTGGTGGAACATGCTGTGCTTGGTCTTGTGATCGCATCCCTCATTCTTTTGCTGTTCCTTAACAGCGTTCGCTCCACGATCATTGCCGCTGTTGTTATTCCGATTTCATTTGTGGCTACATTCTTAATGATGTATTTCACCGACCAGACCATCAACGTTATCTCGCTTAGCGGTTTGTTGCTGGGACTTGGTTCCTTTGTAGACTTTGCGGTCGTTATTATTGAGAATATTTTCAGGCGGCGGCATGAGGGGAAAAGCATGCTGCAGGGTGCCATTGAAGGTTCCAAGCAGGTAGGTAATGCCGTTATGGCATCGGCGCTTGCACAGATTGTTGTCTTTCTGCCGATTGTTTTCGTAGAAGGAATTGCAGGGGAGCTTTTCAAGCCACTCGCCTTAACGGTTATTTTTTCTCACATTGCAGCATTGCTTGTTTCCTTGTTGATTGTTCCAATGTTGAGTTCGCGTTGGCTGCCTAAGCTTCCGGACGAGTCGGTTTATACATCTGGTACCTACAAGGGCATTAATCCAATCGTATGGTTTAATATCGGGTTCGAAAAGTTCAAAAATGGTTACACCAAGATGTTGGATTGGAGTATCCATCACAGAAAAAGCATTCTCGCAATCACGCTTCTTATGTTTGTAGGAGCAGGTGCCTTGACCCCAATGATTAAGTCTGAGTTTATCCCCTCTCAAGATCTGGGAGAATTCAGCATATCGGTGGAACTGCCGGATGGAGCCAAGCTGGAGGAAACCAACAACGCCGTTCAGCAAATTGAAAAAGAAATTATGAGCATTCCTGAATTGGAGAAGCTGACGGCAACTGTCGGCTCGGCGGGAGGATTTAGCTTTAGCAACCCGACCAATGCAGCTACGTTGAATGTGACGCTTGTTGATGAACGTTCTCGTTCAACGGACCAAGTCATATCGGAACTTCGGGATAAAGTCAGCAGTATTCCAGATGCGAAAATAACTCTTAATGCTACTGAAGGATTTTCAGCCGGTTCAGCCGTTCAAATCAATCTCAAAGGCGACGATATGGAAGTGCTGCGGGAGCTCTCGGATCAGGTCGTCGCAGCAGTGAGTAATATTAAAGGAACGGTCAATGTTGCGAGTACACTGGATGAAGCCCGTGAAGAGTATCAGGTAACTGTTGACCGTCAGCTGGCGGCACAGTATGGACTGTCTACATCACAGATATTGTCGGCACTGCGAACCACATTTAATGGTTCGGTTGCTACGACCTATAGTACTGGAGACGATCAGATTGATGTGGAGATCTCAATGCCGGAGCAGTTCAGAGAAGATTTCACATATCTTGAAACCTTACGGATTACGACAGCACAGGGCTTTGATGTGCCATTGTCTTCCGTTGCGAGCTTGAAGCGGATCGAAGTCCCTGTTACAATCACCCGTGAAAATCAGACCCGGCAAGTAGAGGTTACGGCTGACATTGAGGGTACGGATACGGTCGCTGTCAACCAGGAGGTAACCAGCCTGTTGAGCAATCTGTCGATGCCTGATGGTTATTCAGCGGATACAGGCGGCGGAGAAGCAGAACAGATGATGGAGTCGTTTATAAGTCTCGCTGTCGCGCTTTTATTGTCCGTGCTTCTGATTTACATGGTTATGGCCGGGCAGTTTGAATCCATGTTTACGCCGTTTATCATTATGTTCTCGATCCCGCCAACTTTTATAGGTGTTGTGCTGGGGTTGATTTTGACAGATACTGCCTTGAGCGTCATGGCCTTTGTCGGATATATCATGCTCGCCGGACTTGTGGTTAACAATGCGATTGTATTGATTGACTTTGTTATTCAGCTTCGTAAAGAAGGCATGGAAAGGGACAAGGCGATACTGCACGCGGCTTCTGAACGGCTACGGCCAATCCTGATGACTACACTGGCGACGGTTCTTGCCATGCTGCCGATGGTGCTTTCCAACGATCCGGCAAACGAGTCTATGGCACCTATGGCAGTCGTCGTAGTATTTGGTCTTGCTTTTGCGTCAGTAATTACGTTGGTTCTGATCCCGGTTGTTTATATTTTGTTTGATAACGTTACGGTTAGACGAAATAATCGCAAATTAAAACGGCAGCAGAAAAGAGAAGCTAAAAAGCAGGCGAAACTTCAACAAAACGGCATGCAGATTTAATAGAATAAGCAGGACATAGTGAGGTGGGAAAACCATGAATAAAAAAAGTATAACCATGCTATCGGTCTTGGCCCTATCCGTGGCCCTGGCCGGCTGCTCAGGGGGAGAGCCCCCGGCAGCCGCACCTACGGAGAAAACGGCCATGTCAGTCGAAGTTGGCAAGGTAACCAAAGGCAGTATTGAAGCCGAAGCGGGTGTTGTCGGTACTCTGGCTCCTTACAAAACGGTCCAGGTATCTCCCAAAATCAACGGCACGATTGAAAATATCAACTTGAAAATCGGTCAGACCGTTAGTAAGGGACAAGTTTTGTTCACGCTGGATCAAAAGGATATCCGCGACAGCATCAAACAGTCTCAGGAATCCTACAACGTTGCGCTGGCCAATTTGAAGCAGGCACAGAGCAGCACCGAACAATCGATTCAGCAAGCGGAATCCGGCGTTGACCAGGCTAAAGCAGCTCTTGTTCAGCAGCAAAGCTCTATAGATCAGGCGCAAAACTCGATTGCCGATGCTGAAAGCTCTTTGCGGGATGCGCAGAACACACTAAACCGTACGCAGCAATTGTTTGCGGCAGGGGTCGCGTCTCAGACTGAGCTGGAGCAGGCAGAGACGACAGCAAGGCAGGCGCAAAGCGCGTTGGATAATGCAAGGCTGACACTGAACAATGCTCAATCCTCCTTGGAAAGTGCGCAAACGACATACCAAAATTCCTTGAAATCACTTGAACTTGCTCGGAAAGGCGCGGGTATTGATGTGGCTCGAGCCAGTGTCGAGCAGGCACGATCTTCCCTGGAGACAGCCCGCAGCCAGTTGACAGACGCTACGGTTAAGGCTCCGATGTCTGGGATCATTTCAGTTGTCAACGGAACAGTTGGACAGATTGTTAGCTCTCAGTCGGCTGTTGTGACGATTGCGAATACTAATCCGATCCTTGTAAAGGTGAATTTGTCCGAGTCTGAGGTGATGAACGTCAAAGTTGGTTCCTCCGTTACGGTTGGAATTGATTCCCTGGACAAGAGAATTAACGCCAAGGTCACGGCGATCAACTCAGTTATGGATCAAGAGCTGAAGGCTTATCCTGTTGAGATATCCATAGCCAATCCTTCCAATACACTTAAGTCGGGTATGGTTGCTAATGTGTATATCCAATCCGGAGCAGCGGAAGGTTTGCTCATTCCGCAGGCATCTGTTTCCGAAAAGGCGGGCGTAAAATACGTCTATATAATAGAAGGAACTACAGCCAAACAAGTGAAGATTCAGACTGGGGAAGAGAGCGCCGAGCAGGTGGAAGTAACTGAAGGTCTCTCAGAAGGGCAGCAAATTGTTGTGAAAGGCGCAAGCATGCTTACTGACGGCGCGCAGGTAACTGTGGTAAAACAGTAGAATAATAGCAGCCTGCTTGGCATATCTTGATATGAGGCATCTGTTTTAGCGGAATTCACGGTATGATTATTTAAAATACGTTGCACGTTTTCCTTTCCTCAGTGGAATGATGCGATTTCTGAACCCCGGAGACGCATCATTCTATGTATCTTTTTTTTGTAGATATTAGGAGGGGAAGGGAATAATTGTCGGATGACGTTGGATAAGGTTTAGGAGTATAATTATGACTGTGAGAAGGCGAATACATATTTTTAAAAAAAGAAAAAAACTTTTTTTAAAAGGACGCAACTTTTTCGAAACTCCCCACGTCTAATTGTGTGAGTAAGATACAGCGGGTTACAATCTCGGAAAGACAAAATATGATAAAAAAAATCTTTACGACATTGTAATGACATTGTATAATACTGGAGTAAGTTGTGTGATGTACGCTTTCTTAAAATTATTTTGATTACAAGCTTCTGTGATATTGTCACAGATATCATTTTATATGGGTTATGAGAGCTCGGAAAGGAGGTGTAACGACTGATGAGTGACAAGATCCGACACAAAGAAAAGAATATTGTATCGCATGATATTCAAGGAGGAGAAAAAAAGGTTATGACAAAGTTTAACAAGAAAATGATCAACGTGCTTGCCACTGCAACTCTGGTTGCTGGTGTAGCAGCACCTGTAGCAGCACTTACTGCTCCAACTGCAATCCACGCTGCTGGCGGCGGAGAAATCAAAGCTACTAACACTCCAACTGTTAGTGACGGTGGAGTTGTCTCAATGGGTTCCGTAACATTTACAGTTCCTGAAGGAACTACACTCAATAATGGCGACGAAGTAGTCATTAAATTGGATTATGATCTTGCGACTAAAGATCAAGCCAAATCCAGTGTAGCTGCGAGCACTTACAACACTCTTGGTACTACAGTTTATGACTTCTCGGCTTTCCCAATTACAGGGGCTGGCAACGGTGTTTCCTTGACTGCTAACGGTGCTGTTTCCACGACTGACAAAGCGAAACTTGCTGAAGGTGATTTTTCAGCTAGAGTAGCTGCTTCGGACCGTATCGTTGTAACTTACAATGGTACAACCAAAGAAGTAACTGGTGATCCAGCTAAATTCACATTGCGTCTGGGTTCTATCTGGGTTGATGAGGGTGAAAACGATGATGCTGAAGTTTCATTTGAAGCTTCGTCTTCCAGCGTATTCCCAGCTGGTAAAGCAACGGTTGCTAAAATCACCGACTCTGATGATCTGAACCTGGCATTCTCAAGCCTGGATACTTCCAACAACAGATTTACACCAAAAATCGTTCTGGAAGAGCCAAAAGCTGGTGCATTCTCAACTGCGACAGAAGTGAAAGTCAAGCTTCCTAGCGGATATTCTTGGACGTCTCTTCGCGCTAACGTTGAGGCCATTTACGGTGACGCTGATCCTAAAGCTCTGAAATTTGATACTAAAGGTGATAACGGCCGTGAGTTGGTAATTACGTATACTAGCGATGTTCCATCTAAAAAAGCAACCAAATTTGAAATTCCTTTTGATTTCGAGGTTGATGACTCCAGTTCAGTGAAGACTGGCGATATTACAGCTAGTATCTCCGGTAAAACAAGCACTAACGTAACTAGCGCTAAAATCGGTACTTACGGCGACTACGGCAGCACACTTTCTGCAACTGATGCTCCAACAATCACTGCAGGTAAAGATGAGCAAGAAGTAGCAGATATTAAGTTGACCGAAACTATTGGCGAGAGCTTGGTTAACGGCCGTACACTTGAACTGACACTGCCAGAAGGTGCTGCTTGGCAGCCTGTTTATAAGGCGGTTTATGAAGATGCAGCTGCTCCGGATTACCGTGACCTTGCAGCTCCTGGTGGAAAAGATCAAATTAAAGACGAAGGTGTTACACTGAAATTTGCTGGTTACACTGGTACAGATCGTCGTACAGCGAAGTATACAGTTACAAGAAGCAGCAGCGACACTGACGAAGCAACTCTGGAATTTGAAGATGTGGAACTGGCACTGGCTAGCAACTTCACAGGTGATGTGAAGGTTACTGTTGGCGGTAACGCTGGTGTTGAAGGTGAAGTTGTTGTTGCTAAAGCAGTAGCTCCTATCACTGCAGCAGCATCCAACAAACCTAACGTAATCATTGGTGCTACTAACCAAACAGCTTCCAGCTTCACGCTGACTGAAGGCCAAGCTGAGGCACTGGAAGATGACGGCACTGTAATTCTGGATCTGCCAAACGGTGTATACTTCACTTCTACTCCAAAAGTTGAAGTAACTTCCGGCGATGCGAAAGTTTCCAACGTAAGAAGAGCTTCTGACGACAACAGAGTATTGTTCACAATTGATTCTGACAGTACTGCTGCTAGCACAATCACTGTATCTGGCGTAGCTATTGATCTGGATCGTACTGTTCCAGAAGGTGATATCACTCTGGACGTTCGTGGTAGCGCAGTTTCTGAAACTGAAGCTTACACGAAATGGGCTGACAACGATGCGGCTGCTAAAGTAGCAATCGCAGCTGTTTCGACTCCAGCTCCAGACGATCAAAACTTGAAAACTGTATTCACAGTCAACAGTACTTCTTACTCCGTTAACGGTGAAACAAGAACTGCTGACGTTGCTCCTTACATCGAGAACTCTCGTACTTACCTGCCAGTTCGTTACGTTGCTGACGCTCTGGGTGTAGGTCCTAAAGACATTCTGTTTGACAAAGCTACTTCCACAGTAACTCTGATCAAGGGTGACCGTGTAGCACAAATCAAACTGAACACTAACAAACTGACTATTAACGGTACTGTAATCACTATGGACGTTAAAGCAGTAACTAAGAACAACCGCACAATGCTGCCTATGAGCTTTGTAGCACAAGCTCTGGGAGCAACTGTTAACTACGACGCAACTGCTAAAACAGTTACAGTTTCCCAGAAGTAATTAGTTCCTAGCCATCATGAATAATGAGAAAGGGGTTCCTTATGGAACCCTTTTTTCAATAATATGAACAATTTTAAGAATCTTTATACATTCTTTATTCTTTTTAGATTTGGAGGTATATCTCGATATGAAACGACTAGGCTCGGCTTTATTATCCACGGTACTGCTATCTTCAGTGGTAGCGGGTGCAGGTTCTGCTGCAGCAGCTGATAACATTAAGGTGGTTATTAATGGAGTGACCCAATCCTATACTCAGCAGCCTGTATTAAATCATAATGCAACATTGGTTCCATTTCGGGCCATTTTTGAATCTCTTGGAGCTCAAGTAAGCTACGACGAAGCGAACCACAAAATTACAGCGACCAAAGGTCCAGACACACTTGAGTTTCAAATGAACAGCACCACTGCTTATAAAAATGGGCAATCCATTGCGTTGTCTATACCCGCTAAAACGATCAATGGTTCAACCTATGTTCCTCTGCGTTTTGTCGGCGAATCGTTAGGCGCCAAAGTAAATTGGGATGGAGCTGCTTCGACGGTAAAGATTGAAACAGAGCAAACAACGCAGACTGCATCTGCTGGACAAGGCAGCCTGAATCCTTTGGAAACCGCCGTTACAAGCACCTATGCAACTTATGAAACGAATACAGAGCCGCTTGCTTACAAGGATGCAGTAGCGCTTGCCGTAAGTAACAGCAATTCTATCAAGTCACAGGAAGCGACCCTAAAGGCACAAAACAACAGCTTGGAGGATGCTGCAGATGATATCGACTTTATCCCTCCACGCAACGGAACCAATGATGCGGCTAATTCGGCCTTCAATAATTATAGCCAACAGCAAATTAACTATTCTATATCTCAAAAGAAATTGGAGACTGAGAAAGATGGCGCGGGTCTTCAGGTCAAAAATAAATATAATGCGATTATTGATGCTATTGAGAAAAAACGCATTGCCGATCTGAATGTAGCTGATGCGGAGTGGAAGCTGCGTATTGCACAGACCAAGCGCGACAATCAAATGGCCAGTGACTATGATGTAACTCAGGCTCAAAATACACTGGCACAACAAAAGGCTGCACAAGAGGTCGCAGCTAAAGCTCTGGATGATGCTTACCGATCCTTAAATGCAATAATCGGTTATAAAGCTGATCAAAAGTATGAGGTGCTGGACATCCCTAAATTTGAAGTGTTTAAGGATGACGTAGAAGCACACGTTGGGCGTGTTCAGGCAGACAGCCCTACCGTATGGATGGCTGAGCGGGGGATCGAGCAAGCTGAACTGGATATTAATTATTTTAACTTTGTTGGAAGTACCGATAACGCCTATGAAAACAAAGAAATAAACGTAGATCTGAAAAAAATCAGCTCCGCTGATGCAAAAAAACAATTGGAAGATGCAGTTCGTCAAACCTATAACCAAATTAAAGAGCTTGAGACGCAATATACACAACTGCAAGCTTCCATGACAAGCGCACAAAGTGCTCTTGACATGACGAAAAAGCGGTTTGAACTTGGTATGTCCACAGAATATGAAGTGTTCCAAGCAGAGCTTCAGCTCGAATCTCTTAAACAACAAATGACTACGATTGTTACGAACCTGGATAACGCTAAAACAGCTTATGAGAAGCCATGGCTTGTTGCAGGCCAGCAGGGATAATTGAATAGACGGAAAACTTAAAATCCCCCTTGAGGGGATTTTTTCTTGTTCTCTTTTTACAAAGCCAGTATGATAGATTTATCTTCTATTAAAATACATTTAAGAATGATATATTTCATTTTTTATAATGACGTGGGAGGAAATACATGAAATCCAGTTATAAAGCAGTCTTAGCGGCCTTTCTGGTCGGTGGGGGCATTCTTGCAGGAACGGTGATGAATAATACGGTTAACGGTGCTTCCGGAGGGCAGCCGGGAACAGCCGATGATCCGGTCGTAACCAAAAGCTATGTGGATGAGCAGATTGCTAAAGCGCTTGGAGGAGCAGTTCCTTCTAACACAAGTGATCCGCAGTCTGGTCCCAAAGAAGAACCCGCGGGTACTGCGCCTGTCGCAAATGCACCAACTGACAACACTTCATCTGCAGCGAATAACGAGGTTAAAATTGTCGAATTAACACCAGGTAAGAAGCTTATTGCAAAAGCGGGGGCAGAATTCATCGTCCGCAACGGTTATGCATCGGTTTACAGTATGGATGCAAGTGGTGCCATTGACATTACAGAGGGAAAGGAAATATTCCATAACCAAACGGTTCAAAATAACCATTTGTTATCTTTTCCTCGTGACGGCAGAGGTATTCAAGTACAAGAAGGGCAGACCTACAAGCTAACGGTAATGGTCCGTGGAGGATATACGGTCCAATAAAAAGGACTTCTTCTCTCGTATGTAATCCATTTACCTTATTTAACAATATGTGCTTGGCTGAATACGGCTCGCTCTCGGCAAAATAACCGTACTACACAGTATGGAGGTGGCATGAATGCCGGGAAAACGTCGTAATCAAATTGTACCTGCAAGCCGGAGTATGCTGCAGGAGATGAAATATGAAATTGCTGCTGAGCTGGGTTTGCCTGTACACAATCCGTATTACACGGGTTCAGTAAACGGCCTTGCAGCCGATAGTGAGTTTGCCGGAGAATTAGGCTCGGTAGGTGAGACAGGGGCCGGTACTGTTGAATGGCGCCATCTGACCTCTCGTCAAAATGGAGCCGTCGGCGGAGCGATAACCCAACGCTTGATCCGCAGTGCGGAAAGTGAGCTATCAAAGTTTGGTTTAATGTAAGAACGCTAAAGCTTATGATTTCCGGCTAAGCCCTTATACCCATTTCTAGGCTTGTTTTCAATTGACACCACAAATCAAATACGCTAATATGGCACTTGAGGCTTGTGAAACCTTTTCCACTTGGAAAAGGTTCATTTTTTGAATACGGAAGTATTTTGCCATAACTCATTATTTCTCTAGCGGGAGGTTAACATTTATGTCTGTAAAAGGTCGTCATCTTTTTACGTCCGAATCCGTTACGGAAGGTCATCCGGATAAAATCTGTGACCAGATTTCCGATGCCGTTTTGGACGCATTTTTGGCTAATGACCCTAACGCACGTGTAGCATGTGAGGTATCTGTAGCTACAGGGTTGGTTCTTGTCATTGGTGAGATCAGCACCAAGTCGGAATATGTTGATATTCCATCCATTGTGCGCAACACAATTAAAGAAATTGGTTATACCCGGGCCAAATTTGGCTTTGACTATAGCACATGCGCAGTACTTACTTCTTTGAACGAACAATCTCCTGACATTGCTCAGGGTGTAAACGCAGCTCTGGAAAGCCGCGATCCTGCAGAGATGGATAAGGAAACAGATAACATTGGTGCAGGCGACCAAGGCCTGATGTTCGGTTTTGCAACAAACGAGACGCCTGAATTGATGCCGCTGCCGATTGCTATGTCTCATCGTATCGCGCGCCGTCTGTCCGAAGTACGTAAGAACGGTACCCTGGGCTATCTGCGTCCAGACGGTAAAACACAAGTGACTGTGGAATATGAGGACGGTAAGCCTGTTCGTATCGACACTATCGTAGTATCCACACAGCATGCTGAAGAAGCTACTCTGGAACAAATCCAGAAGGACATCCAGGAGCAGGTTATCTTGCCGGTAGTACCTGCCGAGCTGCTTGATGATCAAACGAAATATTACATCAATCCGACGGGCCGTTTCGTTATTGGCGGACCACAAGGGGATGCAGGGCTTACAGGACGTAAAATTATCGTAGACACCTACGGTGGTTACGCACGTCATGGCGGTGGAGCATTCTCTGGTAAAGATCCGACTAAAGTAGACCGTTCCGCTGCTTATGCAGCTCGTTATGTTGCCAAAAATCTGGTTGCGGCAGGCTTGGCTGATAAAGTAGAAATTCAGCTCGCTTATGCGATTGGCGTGGCTACACCGGTTTCTATTCATGTTGATACTTACGGTACAGGCCAAATTAGCGACGAAAAGCTAGTTGAGCTTATACACAACAACTTTGACCTTCGTCCTGCAGGTATTATTCGCATGCTGGATCTGCGTCGCCCGATTTACAAGCAAACGGCTGCATACGGCCACTTTGGACGCACAGACCTGGATGTTCCGTGGGAACGCGTGGATAAGGCTGACATCCTTAAGGAACAAGCCGGACTGTAATATTTTTTTGCACATCATAAAAATAAACAAAGACGACTGAAGGGTTCAGTCGTCAGCCTGTTGAGAAACCCTCAACAGGCTATTTTTTGTTTTCATTATTCATCTATTCACCGCGTTAATATGGTATAATATAGTATCCTAACAAGGCGGTGGTTGCATGCTTCGCTCCAATTCGAAT
>NZ_JAPCKK010000002.1 GCF_030705605.1 Paenibacillus zeirhizosphaerae | reverse complement strand
CTCCGAGACGGATCCCGAGTAGTGCGGGGCACGTGAAACCCCGTATGAATCCGGCAGGACCATCTGCCAAGGCTAAATACTCTCTGGCGACCGATAGTGAAGCAGTACCGTGAGGGAAAGGTGAAAAGCACCCCGGAAGGGGAGTGAAATAGAACCTGAAACCGTGTGCTTACAAGAAGTCAGAGCCCTTTTTATGGGTGATGGCGTGCCTTTTGTAGAATGAACCGGCGAGTTACGCTCCCGTGCAAGGTTAAGGTGAGAAGCCGAAGCCGCAGCGAAAGCGAGTCTGAATAGGGCGATTTGAGTACGTGGGCGTAGACCCGAAACCGGGTGATCTACCCCTGTCCAGGGTGAAGGTGCGGTAACACGCACTGGAGGCCCGAACCCACGCACGTTGAAAAGTGCGGGGATGAGGTGGGGGTAGCGGAGAAATTCCAATCGAACTCGGAGATAGCTGGTTCTCCCCGAAATAGCTTTAGGGCTAGCCTCGGAATGAAGAGTCATGGAGGTAGAGCACTGATTGGGTGCGGGGCCCGCAAGGGTTACCAAGCTCAGTCAAACTCCGAATGCCATCGACTTACGTCCGGGAGTCAGACAGTGAGTGCTAAGATCCATTGTCAAAAGGGAAACAGCCCAGACCATCAGCTAAGGTCCCCAAGTGTGTGTTAAGTGGGAAAGGATGTGGAGTTGCACAGACAACCAGGATGTTGGCTTAGAAGCAGCCACCATTGAAAGAGTGCGTAATAGCTCACTGGTCGAGTGACTCTGCGCCGAAAATGTAACGGGGCTAAACACACCACCGAAGCTATGGCTTGATGCTTGCATCAGGGGTAGGGGAGCGTTGTATGTACGTTGAAGGTGTACCGTAAGGAGCGCTGGAGAGCATACAAGTGAGAATGCCGGTATGAGTAACGAAAAGATCTGTGAGAATCAGATCCGCCGAAAGCCTAAGGGTTCCTGAGGAAGGTTCGTCCGCTCAGGGTAAGTCGGGACCTAAGGCGAGGCCGATAGGCGTAGTCGAAGGACAACAGGTGGAAATTCCTGTACCACCGTAAACCGTTATGAGCAATGGGGTGACGCAGCAGGGTAGTGACGCGGAC
>NZ_JAPCKK010000025.1 GCF_030705605.1 Paenibacillus zeirhizosphaerae | reverse complement strand
TATAATATAGTATCCTAACAAGGCGGTGGTTGCATGCTTCGCTCCAATTCGAATGTGCAAAATAGCTACGAATTCGTTTGTTTAGAAGAACTCGTCCCCCAAAATCATTTGCTTCGTAAGATCCATAAACACATCGATTTTTCCTTCATTCTTGAAAAAGTACGGCCCTATTATTGCGAAGATAACGGACGTCCTTCGGTCGATCCCATCATGCTCTTCAAAATGATGTTCATTGGTTATCTGTATGGTATTCGTTCTGAACGCCAGCTTGAGCAGGAGGTTCAACTCAACGTGGCCTATCGCTGGTTTGTCGGTTTAGGTTTGACGGATCGCGTTCCGGACCACAGCACCTTGAGCTTAAATCGCAAACGACTTCAGGATAGTGATGTGATCCAAGAAATCTTCGACCATATTGTATTTAAGGCCATTGAGCTTCGGATGGTCGCAGGCCGTGTATTGATTACGGATTCAACCCACCTCAAGGCCAATGCCAACAAACGCAAGCACGTCAAACAAGAAGTCGCAAAGAGTGTTAAAACCTACCTGGATGACTTGGACGAGGCCGTTCAGGCGGATCGAGCTGCTCATGGAAAAAAGCCCTAAAACCCCGGAAGGAGGTGACCCAGACCAAGGAGACAAAAGTGAGTACAACGGACCCCGAGAGCGGGTATATGGTGCGTGACGGCAAGCCGGAAGGCTTCTTTTATTTGGATCACCGGACGGTTGACCATAAATACAACATCATCACGGATGTACATATTACACCTGGAAATGTTCATGACTCGACTCCTTATCTTGAACGCCTTGAACTGCAAACGAAGAAGTTCGGATTTAACAAGACACTGGAGGCTGTTGCCCTGGACGCCGGCTATTACACCGCCGACATCTGCAAGAAACTGCATACCAAGAAGATTTATGCCGTCATTGGCGGTAGAAGCTACACCCCAGTAAAGGGCTTGATCGCCAAGTGGCGATTTAAGTATGATCCCGAACGCGACTTGTATATCTGTCCACAAAAACAGGAGTTAACCTATGCCACAACGGACCGGGAGGGTTACCGTCAATACAAATCGGACCCCAAGATCTGCAAAGACTGCCCGTTGCTTGAGGAGTGTACGCGTTCAAAGAACAAGCAAAGAGTCTTGACCCGACATGTCTGGCAGGACAGCAAAGAGTGGGTGAAGCAAAACGGGCGCTCGCACTCGGGCAAATATCTGTACCGTCTCCGATACCAAACGATTGAGCGAAGTTTCGCGGATGCCAAAGAGCTCCATGGACTTCGCTATTGCCGGTTTCGCGGACAGAAAAAAGTCTTGGAGCAAGCGCTCATGACTGCCATCTGCCAAAACGTCAAGAAGATCGCCAACCACCTGGCCAAGCTGGCCGGATAGGGCGATCTTCTTGTTTTCATAATGCTCAATACTTCAGGAATTCATTTCATTATCCAAACGAGCCCCAAAAAACAGGGCTTTGTCAACAACCTG
>NZ_JAPCKK010000003.1 GCF_030705605.1 Paenibacillus zeirhizosphaerae | reverse complement strand
CTGATATGAACGAGACTGTCAAAAGCGTCTCTTTGACTCCCACGTTTTTTACCCCTTTCCCTTTCAACCCGGAGGGGGACAGTCTGAGTAAGGAAGCAAAAGTTCTCGACGTTGAGGCAGTCTGATATACGCGGGTTGGGTACCGCAGGTTATCTCTCCGTCTGCAGAGAGGGGCACCACGAACTGTTGGCGTGCGTCACTTGGGCGTTCCCTTGCGGCACATAGGGATTCCGTGGATTCTCTCTTGCGGTTTTCCTTTGCTTCCTGACTCAAACCACCCCTCTCTCCTGGTGAAGAGGGGTTTCTTTCGTATGCCTACAGCTTTAGATGCTGCCCTTCAACTTTAGACCGTGGTCTTCAACGTTTCGGCTTCTTTCGCCAGTGCCCAGATAAATCCTGCCAGCTCACGTGCGACGGCCACCACGGCCTTGCCCTTTGCTTTTCCTTGCCCACACATCCGTGTGTATTTCCCATTCAATCGCTGCTGCGCTTTCCACGAGATCCTGCACAAGCCTTCATTCTGACCTTCCTGACGCTTCTTCAAGCTGCCTTGTACGGCCGGTACATACCGGTAACTCCACGCCGCTTCCACCAGATATTTGCGAAGATTCGTATTCCCCGTTTTCGTAATACCGCCCTGATGCCGGCTGGAGCCACTTGAATATTCCCGGGGCACCAACCCGGTATATCCCATAAACACCTTTGCACTGACAAAACGCTCAAAGCTGCACACTTCCGCCACGATCCCGGTTGCCGTCGTTTCCGCAATGCCTCGCAGCGTCTGAAGCGCCTGAATCAGAGGCGCCTGGCTCCCACATTGGGCTTCACGGTGAATTTCCGCCTCCATCCGTTTGAGCTGTGCTTCATTTTGATCCAGTTGATACAACAACTCACTCCATACGAAGGTTTGAGACGACGGTGTCCATTTCACTCTCCCCAACCACTGGCGATAGGCTTGAGTCCATCTCCGAAGCTTTTCCTTCGGAGCCACCTGATGCCGTAGCAGCATCTTTCCGATCCGCTGCCGGATGCGCGTCCGCTCTTCCTTGATATCTTCGCGCATTCGGACCAAGTCCCGCAGCGCTTCCTCCTCGGGTGTCGGTACATGGACGCTGCTCAGTTCTCCGGCCCGCAGCAGTTGTGCCAGCCTCAAGGCATCCCGTCGGTCGGTTTTCACCCGGTCTCCCGGGCGGTTCGGAGTCAGGGAAGGAGCGATTACTACGCACGTATATCCATGCGCCATGAGAAAACGAACCAGGGGGTATCCCGTTGGGCCGGCCTCATAACAAAGAAGCAGCTCTTCGGGACGTCCACATTTTTGAAGAAGATTGAGGATCGCCTGATCCTCATGGGGAATCATTCCCCAGTACCTTGCGGGTTCTCGGCCTTCATCGGCAATAGCCACAGCAATTTTTTCTTTAGACACGTCTAAACCTACATACTTTGTGGTAGAATTTTTCATAGACAGACTCTCCTTTGCAATTTAGCTCTGCTTTGGATCGCAGGCCCTTATACTACCTGTATTGCCAAAGTAACCTAAGATATTGCAAGTACGTGGGAGTCTGTCTCGTTCATAATAACTGTTG
>NZ_JAPCKK010000009.1 GCF_030705605.1 Paenibacillus zeirhizosphaerae | reverse complement strand
TTTTCACCTTTCCCTCACGGTACTGCTTCACTATCGGTCGCCAGAGAGTATTTAGCCTTGGCAGATGGTCCTGCCGGATTCATACGGGGTTTCACGTGCCCCGCACTACTCGGGATCCGTCTCGGAGGGTATACCCTTTCAACTACAGGGCTGTTACCTCTATCGCGGGCCTTTCCAGACCTCTTCATCTACGATACACCTTTGTAACTCCATGTGAGACGTCCCACAACCCCAGGAAGCAAGCTTCCTGGTTTGGGCTACTCCGCGTTCGCTCGCCGCTACTGACGGAATCACTATTGTTTTCTCTTCCTCAGGGTACTTAGATGTTTCAGTTCCCCTGGTATGCCTCTCATCCACCTATGTATTCAGTGAATAGTGACTGTCGATGAAGACAGCCGGGTTTCCCCATTCGGACATCCCCGGATCAAAGCTTGCTTACAGCTCCCCGAGGCATTTCGTCGTTCGCCACGTCCTTCGTCGGCTTCTGGCGCCTAGGCATCCTCCGTGTGCTCTTTGTAGCTTAACCTAGCGTTTACTTGTAAACGCAATGTTCAATAAAGAAGTGATTTTTACCAGAGGCAAAATATCTTTCTTTATTGGCTACTTTTATTGATCTTGGTCTTTCGACACAAGCTCAGCTAAAAGATGTTCTAAAACGCAATGTTTCGTTTCGGTATCCAGTTTTCAAGGTGCAAATCTGTTCCTGAGAACAGTGTATGGTGGAGCCAAGGGGGATCGAACCCCTGACCTCCTGCGTGCAAGGCAGGCGCTCTCCCAGCTGAGCTATAGCCCCATACAGAGAATGTATAAAGTTAAATGGTGGGCCCTAGTGGACTCGAACCACCGACCTCACCCTTATCAGGGGTGCGCTCTAACCAGCTGAGCTAAGGGCCCATAACAAATCCCGAAAGATTGTACCCTTTCGGGATTGCGCTTGGCAGCGTCCTACTCTCCCAGGACCCTTCGGTCCAAGTACCATCGGCGCTGGAGGACTTAACGGTCGTGTTCGGGATGGGTACGTGTGGAACCCCTCCGCTATCGCCACCAAACGAATGAGAGCGTTTGAGCTCTCAAAACCAAACAACGAGTGAGTTGCGAAGATGATTTCGTACACACAGCTGTGTCGTACCCAAATCATCTTCAGTGGCAGATGTTCCATCTGCCGTATTTGAATGCTTCCATTGCAGGAAGCGATTCTCCATAGAAAGGAGGTGATCCAGCCGCACCTTCCGATACGGCTACCTTGTTACGACTTCACCCCAATCATCTACCCCACCTTCGGCGGCTGGCTCCCTTGCGGGTTACCCCACCGACTTCGGGTGTTGTAAACTCTCGTGGTGTGACGGGCGGTGTGTACAAGACCCGGGAACGTATTCACCGCGGCATGCTGATCCGCGATTACTAGCAATTCCGACTTCATGCAGGCGAGTTGCAGCCTGCAATCCGAACTGAGACCGGCTTTTGAGGATTCGCTCCATCTCGCGACTTCGCTTCCCGTTGTACCGGCCATTGTAGTACGTGTGTAGCCCAGGTCATAAGGGGCATGATGATTTGACGTCATCCCCACCTTCCTCCGGTTTGTCACCGGCAGTCACCTTAGAGTGCCCAGCTTCACCTGCTGGCAACTAAGATCAAGGGTTGCGCTCGTTGCGGGACTTAACCCAACATCTCACGACACGAGCTGACGACAACCATGCACCACCTGTCTCCTCTGTCCCGAAGGAAAGATACATCTCTGTA
>NZ_JAPCKK010000013.1 GCF_030705605.1 Paenibacillus zeirhizosphaerae | reverse complement strand
CGGCTAGAGTAAAGGGCAGGGATTCCTGCCCCTCCTCATCAAACCGTACGTGAGGTTTTCCCTCATACGGCTTTCCGATGCTCGTCATTCATGGGCATGCAGATTACAAAAGCGTTCTAAGTCCATGTTGTTTGGCCATGCGCGTGACCTCCCGTATGGAGGTTATCCATCGCGTGCGTTGCCGTTTCTTCGCATACCATCTCGCAAGTCGCTGCTCAATATATCGATCTAACTTTGCCATCTTCCGACGGCTGTGGACTGTATAGTAGTAATTCCTCCACCCCTGAATTTTGGGATTCAGCCATTCCACGTGTTCTTGTAATGGCTTGTGCCTCATATTCGGCGGGGCCAGGCGTTCCTTTACGACTCCCCGGATTCGTTCTTCTGCTTTCTTGCTAAGCCATTGTTGGGTCGTGTAGTACACCTGTCTTTTCGAGTTTTCAGCTTTCGTCTTGCGATGATGCATGCCGAGAAAGTCGAATCCTTCTTCTCCTGTCCATAGTCCGACGATGCGCGTTTTCGTTGGGTGTAGGGTAAGCTCGAGACGCTCCATGATCGTACGAATGAGTCTATACGCCCGGTCTGCGTCTTTCTTCGTCCTGCACACGACCACGAAGTCATCCGCGTATCGCGTCAGTTCCCCGAGCCCACTGCCGTGTCTTTCCCATAGGATGTCAAAGTAATTGAGGTAGATGTTCGCTAAGAGCGGTGAAATTACCCCACCCTGAGGTGTTCCCAGGTCTGACCGCCTTACCTTTCCTTCCTCCATGACCCCCGCTTTTAACCACTTCCGTACCAGTTTCAGGATGCGTCTGTCACTAATTCGCATCTCCACCAGTTTCATGAGCTTCTCTTGATTGATGTTATCGAAGTAGCCTTGGATGTCTACGTCGACTACCCAATTGCCTTTTCGATTGCATGCATCCCGGATTCGGGTCAGTGCTTGTTTCGCGCTTCGCTTCGGTCGGAATCCGAACGAGGATTCTTGAAAATCCGCTTCAAAAATCGGCTCTATGACCAGTTTTGTCGCCATCTGTATAACGCGGTCTCGAACGGTGGGAATCCCAAGTGGCCTTGGTTTCCCATCTTTCTTCGGGATGTAATGCCGCCGAACCGGCTGCGGATGGTAGTTGCCTTCCTGAAGCATTCGGTGGCATTCGTACAGGAAGTGATCTTCCCCTTGTTCTTCGATGTCCGACCATGTTTCGCCATCGATCCCCGCCGAACCCTTGTTGGCTCTAACCCTCCGCCATGCTTCCCGCAAGATGTCCATTCGATATACCTTGTCATACAGTGCATGGAATCTACGCTTTTTGTTTTCCTTGGCCGCATGACCTAGTTTCTCTTGGAGTTGTTGAACGTTTTCCTTTGGTGTTGTTAGCCGATTGGCATTCACTGACTCGTACCTCCTTAAGAAACATGAACAAAGCAGGGCTCCTTCCCTCCCGCAGGTTGTGTTGTCCTGCGTTCCTCGGTAGTATGAGCCCCTCGGACTCCCTTCCTGCAGACGTCTCACTTCACCTTTTGGGCTTATAGAGCGTCTCTTTACGAGCTCATTTTTTTTTTCTCGTGCAGGGGAGGGTCTCCCCAGTTCACTGCATTCTCTTTCATACCATACCGCTCCCTCTACGCCGTAGGATTCTTCGCTGCCGCTCCAAGCTCTAAGCAGCTTCCATGGCCTTCGTCCATTTGGCCGGGACTCGGCTTCCTCTGTTCCCTCTTGCGAGGCGTTCGTGACGACGCGGCAGGATTCACTTGATGTTACGGTCTGGTATGTTGCTCGCCCTGTCCCCGACAGGTACTTTCGTCGATGCGCTTCTGCGTGCAGATTTCTCCGAGCGCAGGCATCCTAGCTACACGGGGGCTTGGCCCCTCCCGTGACCGGACTCTCACCGGTTAGAAAATGCGTGCTTAGCTGGGCACGCGCCAAAGG
>NZ_JAPCKK010000014.1 GCF_030705605.1 Paenibacillus zeirhizosphaerae | reverse complement strand
GTCGATGCGCTTCTGCGTGCAGATTTCTCCGAGCGCAGGCATCCTAGCTACACGGGGGCTTGGCCCCTCCCGTGACCGGACTCTCACCGGTTAGAAAATGCGTGCTTAGCTGGGCACGCGCCAAAGGCGAACGCTTCGCTTTTCTGGAATTGCTTCGTTCTCTCCGCTGCTGCGTGCGTATCCCCGCCTACAGTAAAGAGCAATAACAGGAACAAGGGCAAGCTAGGTTCCCCTTTGTTAACTTTTGCGCCGTAAAAAGAAAAGAGGGCGCATCCCTCGTAGAGGGAGTAGATATGTAAAAGACGCCGCTCAAGTGCTGAGACGGCGTCTTTACTTACACAGTTCTTACCAGCCTACCCGGATCAGCAATCCTTTCGGATCACCGACCTCAAGATAGGAGGCTTGTCCGTTGTAGTCATCATAGGCAAAGCCGTAGGCCAACCGGTCTATGCTGTGATCATGCCAGAATTTGGCGTAAAAGTTGGCTGGAGCCGCCTGGTAATAAGCCGAGACATTGTTCCAATTGGCCGGATTTTCATAGACATGACGGTTAACGGCAGAGCATACGTCAGGTTCCTCCTGTAGCGCCCCGTTGCAGAGCAGGATTTCCTGGGTGCTGTAGCTGGAATAGCCGGCAAAATAGTTGGCGTTGGCACCACCTGCAGCAAATGAGCCATGGATTGGCGCTACGATGCGGTAGGGTGCCTGCACGTCTGCAAGGGCTTTAAAGGGTCCAGGCACTTCATTGCGGTATTTCTGGAATAGCCCTGCTCTTGTTTCGGACTCCAGCTCGCCGACGGTCCGGTCATAAGTACCCGAGCGGTTGACCAGCCTGTGCTGAATCGGGAACCCGAAGCCGTCCACACGTGTCGTGTTGCCATGATAGCCTGCATCATCTACCGTGAACTCGATGAAATCAAAATAGATGTCCCGGTTGGGATCGGTCGGGTTATTGATATTCGGGCCTGCGAAGCCGGTGTCATAGGTTTTAATGTAACAAGGGGAGCCGACGCAGAGAAACATGCGGCCTGACGTGATTTTTGGCATATTGATATACGAGCTGGAGATCGTATTATAAATATTGGCGTAATTGACTCCGTTTTTGGTCAGATGGCCAGGGGCATCATTTAATGCTGCAGAGATCGGCTGAAGCTGGCCTGAAGCGTCCAGATAGCTCCATCTTTTATTTTCCGGGTTGATGCCAAGCACGCCCCAATAAATTTGCTGATTGCTGTAGGTTCCATGGGTTCCATTTAACAAACGGAAGGTTAGCGCGCCATTGCCGGTCGGAGCAGGGATGGATGATGCGGCAATGTCATAAATGGATGAGCCGCCGGAGGGGTTCTCCGGTTCGGTCGTTCCGCCAGTGGGCACCGTATAGGTGAAGGATGAGGTATCGTATGCCGGAGTGCCGTTGTTATAGGTGAAAAAATAAGTGATTACACTGCCTGCGGCCACATTGTTAATCTGGTGGACATATCTTGTGGTGGTGCTGTCATAGCTCATTCTGATATTTTGCTGCCCACCCGAATTGACTTTGAAATGGACATCCACCCAGGTGGTGTTTACATTGGAATCGAACCAGATGGTCGCCGTTGTTCCCGAAGCAGATACACCCTGGGAATAATCAGCGGCATAGGCACGATCACCGGCTGAATAAGAGACAAAACTGAGCAACAGCATGACAGCGGTTAAAGCGATGCAGCTCCATAATGTACGCATGGGCCAATCCTCCTCATTCTTTGATTTTCAAAGCTTGAGTCTGTACCGGTTGCTTCTACATTTTTTTAACAAATTTATGTTCGTCAATTCACTGTTGTAGCATGATTATTTCAAAAAATGGAAACGGTTTCAACATAAAAATGCATATTCAGCAAAAATAAACCCCTGTTCCCATGCCGATAGTCTCTGTCTGTCGAAAGAGAGTGCAATAATGGATTATAAGTGGAGGCGTATTTGTAGTCGTTGCCATGGGGGCCGTTTCCAAACTGGTTCCGCCGGAATTCTCAAACCGTCTATACATTCTTGACTCTGCTGCTGCAGAAGGCGATTCAGATCGACACCTGGATGATTAGTATAACGATGCTGGTCTTAGGGGTGTTTTCGATGATGGGTCCCGTTTGGGCGGATGCAGCATTGACATTTTGAACCGTTTCTCATATAATAGTGCCGATATTCACGTTGAAAAATCACTGATGAGGAATAGTAATTTTTAGCTTGATCATACAGAGAGTCGGCGGTTGGTGCAAGCCGGTTGATCAAAGGAAATGAACTCGCCTCGGAGATATGCGGTCAACGCGAGACAGGAAGGTTACATAGTCTGTCTGAACAGGTCAGTAAGCCGCATCGGATCACCCCCGTTATCGGGTGCTTAAGGGAGTACCGGTGAAGAACACCGGATACTAACTAGGGTGGTACCACGGGAAACAACCTCTCGTCCCTAGCGCAGACACGCTACGGGATGCGGAGGTTTTTTTGTTGCATATCGCAGGAGGAGGAAATTAGCATGAGTGAAACGACACAGCCGAAGCACGGCTACCAGCCGCAAAGCATTGAGCCGAAATGGCAGAAGCATTGGGAAGAGAATAAAACGTTCCGTACCGGAGAGGAACCGGGCAAACCGAAATATTTTGCAATGGATATGTTCCCTTATCCGTCCGGAGCAGGACTGCATGTTGGTCATCCGGAGGGTTACACAGCTACGGACATCGTGTCCCGCTATAAAAGGATGAGGGGTTATAATGTGCTGCATCCGATGGGCTGGGATGCCTTCGGTCTGCCGGCCGAGCAGCACGCGCTCGATACAGGCGAGCATCCGCGCGACATTACTTTCAAGAATATCGACAACTTCCGCCGCCAGATCAAATCACTTGGCTTCTCGTATGACTGGGACCGCGAATTCAGCACGACCGATCCGGATTATTACAAATGGACACAGTGGATCTTCATCCAGCTCTATAAGCGCGGCCTTGCTTATGTAGCCGAGGTTCCGGTGAACTGGTGTCCCGCGCTGGGCACTGTGCTGGCGAACGAAGAGGTCATTGACGGCAAGAGTGAGCGGGGAGGCCATCCGGTCATCCGCAAGCCAATGCGCCAATGGATGCTGAAAATTACGGAGTATGCCGAGCGATTGCTCGAGGATCTGGAGGAGCTGGACTGGTCCGAGAGTATCAAGGATATGCAGCGCAACTGGATCGGAAAGTCCAAGGGTGCTGAAGTGCATTTTGCAATTGACGGTCATGACCATCGTCTGACGGTGTTTACGACACGTCCGGATACGCTGTTTGGCGCAAGCTACTGTGTGCTGGCTCCAGAGCAGGAACTGGTGGATGTCATTACGACAGCCGAGCAGAAGGAAGCGGTGAAGCAGTATCAGGAGCAGGCAGCGCGCAAGAGCGAGCTTGAACGTACAGATCTGGCGAAGGACAAGACAGGCGTATTTACCGGCGCTTATGCTATCAATCCGGTGAATGGCGCTAAGCTTCCGATCTGGATTGCTGATTACGTGCTGGCGGGTTATGGCACGGGGGCTATTATGGCCGTACCTGGACATGATACCCGTGACTGGGAATTCGCCAAGCAGTTCGGCCTGAATATTATTGAAGTGGTAGCAGGCGGAGATGTGACGAAAGAGGCCTATACCGAGGATGGGCCGCATGTGAATTCCGATTTTCTTGATGGGCTGCACATTGAAGAGGCGATTGCCAAAATGATTGTTTGGCTGGAGGAGCAGGGAAAAGGCGAAGGTAAGGTGACTTACCGTTTGCGGGATTGGCTGTTCAGCCGTCAACGTTATTGGGGCGAGCCTATTCCGATCCTGCATCTGGAGGACGGTACGATGAAGACTGTTCCAGAGGATCAGCTTCCGCTTGTCCTGCCAGATGTCGATCATATCAAGCCGTCGGGTACAGGAGAATCCCCGCTGGCTAACGTGACGGAATGGGTGGAAACGATTGATCCGGAGACCGGCATGAAGGCCCGCCGTGAAACGAACACGATGCCGCAATGGGCAGGAAGCTGCTGGTATTACCTGCGCTACATTGACCCGCACAACGACAAGGAGCTGGTGTCCAAAGACAAGCAGCGCGAGTGGCTGCCTGTCGACTTGTATATCGGCGGCGCCGAGCATGCGGTGCTTCACCTGCTGTATTCCCGCTTTTGGCATAAAGTACTGTATGATCTGGGTGTAGTGGAGACGAAGGAGCCGTTCTACAAACTGGTGAACCAGGGCATGATTCTTGGCAACAACAATGAAAAAATGAGTAAATCACGCGGCAATGTTATTAATCCTGACGATATTGTGCAGGCTTATGGCGCAGATACGCTTCGTGTATACGAGATGTTTATGGGGCCGCTCGAAGCCACCAAGCCATGGAACGAGAATGGTGTAGAGGGCACCCATCGCTTCTTGTCCCGTGTGTGGAGACTTTTCATATCGGAAGACGGAAGCCTGAACAGTAAAATTACTCTGGACGGCGGAACAGATGAATTCAAGCGCACTTGGCATAAGACGGTGAAGAAGGTAACCGAAGACCTGGAGAACCTGCGTTTCAATACCGCGATCAGCCAGTTGATGATTTTCATCAATGAAGCCTACAAAGCAGAAAGCTTGCCGCGTCAAGGCATGGAGCATTTTGTGCAGCTCCTGTCCCCGCTGGCACCGCACCTTGCCGAAGAGCTGTGGGAACGCCTGGGGTACAGCGGCACCATTTCGTATGTTCCATGGCCTGAATACGATGAGGCTTGGACAGTGGATGCCGAAGTAGAAATTGTCGTGCAAATTAACGGCAAAATTGTGCAAAGAGCGACGGTATCCAAGGATTTGGATGCCAAGACGCTTGAAGAGCAAGCTATGTCACTGGATAACGTGCAGCAGGCGCTGGCCGGTAAGACAGTGCGCAAGGTTATCGCCGTTCCTGGCAAGCTGGTTAATATTGTTGCTGGTTAAATTGTTCCGAGTTGAATAAGGCGTCTGCTTTGCGGACGTCTTCCTCATACTTGTGATGTGTAGTTCTTACCAGCTTATGGAATACATCGTGGAGGCTGGCTTCCAGTAACATAAGCGCCTCGGCCGTAATCCCGCCGGGAACCGCTACCCTGGATTGAAGCTCGGCAGGTGTCAGCCCGCCTTCGGTCAGGAGCTTTCCTGTGCCGAGCAGCATCTCGCCAGCGAGATCATTGAGCTGCCGGGAGTCCATGCCGGTCAGTTCAGAGCCAGCTTGAATCCACTGCTCCAGGAAGAAAGCGAGAAAAGCAGGGCCGCAGCTGGCAAAGTCGGAGGCAACTCGGGTGTGCGACTCCGGCACCCGGATCGGCTTGCTGATCGCTGACATCAGGTTTTCCAGCATATACCGGTCTTCTTCGTTTATACGACTGCCGTGTATGCATAACGAGGCTCCGCTGCCGACCAAATTCGTGATGCTGGGAATAATTTTAGACACCTTACAGGGGAGCTCGCTCTCCAGGCGGTGGAGAAGCAGGGGGCTTGTGATGGACACGACAATCTGATCAGGTGTAACCACATCGCGGATTTCGTCGATAACACACTTGAATTCCAGGGGCTTCACGCAAATAAATACAATATCGCTGTCCGCCGCCGTGTCACTGTTCCGCAAGGAAAGATTCAGTCCGGCATGACGGTGGGCCAGCTTTTGTACTTTGGCAAATGTACGGCTGCTTGCCGTAATTTGCGGAGGGGTCAGGACTCCGGCATGAATGAAAGCGTCTATTAACAGACTGCCCATGCTGCCGGTCCCGATAAATCCTACCTTCATGGTCAACGTCCTCCTTTCAACTGAATAAGCCGTAGTTATTCTTCATAGTGTATGCATCCGGCCTTGGGCATCATGACGACTTTTTGGGCAGGATGTCATCCTCCGCTTGGGAACGCAGCTTTGCAGTACGGGCGATTCTGAGTCAGGATCGCTTGATCGCTATCGAGAGAGGACGATTGGATTGAAGCGTGTTATGCATGCCGTTGCTGTGGCACTGGCCGTCGCTGGCAGCGGGTTAATCTTATTTTCCGGCAATCGCGCGCCGGAGCCGGAGGCGGGTTGGACCCCGTTAAATCCGGTGCTTGAGAAGCGGGTCGCTGAAGAAAGCAAGCCAGTAACAGACACCTCTAAAGAGACGTCCGCGCCTGCGAAGACGGACGAAGCACCCGTCGGATCAACGGCTAAAGAATCAACCGCTGAAGGGACCAGCACTGCTGCCGAACAACCAGTGACCAAGGTTGCACAGACACAGACGGTCGAGGCTCCGGCGGGAGCGGAGGTTTCCGTCCCCCCCTCTGCTGAGGGGCAAATGGTCAACATCAACTCAGCCTCTGCTGCGGAGCTGATGGAGCTGCCGGGCATCGGAGAGAAGAAGGCGCAGGCCATCGTGGAATACCGCAATGCGCATGGACCCTTCAAGCAACCGGAGGATCTGGAGCAGGTGAAAGGCATTGGGCCCAAAATGCTGCTTAAGATGAAGCCATATATCAAATTGTAGGGTGCTGCAACCCAATTGAAGTGGGGGGCCAATCACAACTTGTGTGCTGGAGGTAACGAATGAGCGCCGAGGAACGCAAAGACTGGGATACGTATTTTATGGATATCGCCTACATGGTTTCAACCCGTTCACGCTGTCCGCGCCGCCATGTTGGGGCCGTGCTTGTGCAGGGGAAGAAGCTGCTCGGGACGGCATACAACGGTGCTCCTTCGGGAGTTCCCGACTGTTCTGAAGCAGGCTGCATGATTTCCGAAGAGGTCGAGCTTGTAGTAACGGATGGCAGAGAGGAAATGGTCAAAAAACAGCGCTGCATCCGCACCATCCATGCGGAACAGAATCTTTTGCTCTTTACAGACCGGATTGACCGGGAAGGTTCAACCGTGTATGTCACGGATGAGCCGTGCTGGACCTGTTCCAATATGCTGGCGAACAGCGGCATTGTGGAAGTAATCTATCATCGCTCTTATCCGAAGGACGAGGGCAAGGTGAAGAAGCTGATGGAGCAGAAAGGTATTGTGTTCCGGCAGATGGACAACTATGAGCCGCCGCACCAGACACGGATGAAAGTATCAAATTAATGATTTTAAGGGGAGGAACCTCTGCCGCGAACAGCGCGGGCAGAGGTTCTTTTTTTTGCATATTAAGATTGGAAAAGGAGGAGCATTATGAACAAAAGACCGCTGCTTGCCGCAACGGTATGCTGGATTGTCGGCTTAGGGGCCGCTTATCTTTATTCCGGCGCAGTGCTGCTAGGCATATGGGCTGGCATTGTATTGATGATGCCGCTGGTCGTCTGGCTGTGCAGAGTCTCCTGGCGACAGGCTCTCCTGCTCTTGTTCATTCTGACGGCAGGCGGGCTATATTGGGAAATATATGATCAGCTTCAGGCGAGCCGTGTTCCGCAAGCACTGCATGCAGAAACTGCGGAGATCGATGATAGAACGGTGCAGGCGGAGGGATGGATTGCGTCCCCTGTGGAGGTGGACGGAAATAAGGCGGAGTTTGAGCTGGAACTTACGACTCTCAGCGATGCAGCGGGGAGCACACAGGCCGTACAGGCCCAAGAGATATCGGAAAAGGTGCTTGTGCAGATCAGGCTTGCCGCGGAAGAAGAGCAGAACACCGCCAGAAGCTGGCGCCGGGGAGATCGGATCATGTTGAAGGGTACGCTAGCGGTCCCGGAAGGAGCAAGAAATTTCGGCGGTTTTGATTATCGAAAGTATCTGTACACCCGGCAAATCCACTGGCTGCTGCAGGGCAAAGGAGCTGAATCCTTGGATATCCTGGAGACGGGCTCGTGGAACCGTTATTATTTGCTGCGCTGGAGCGATCACGCCCGAATGCTGCTTGGAGAACGGATGGATGCGGCTTTTGCGCAGCAGCCTCACTCTGGTTATATGAAAGGCCTTGTACTGGGTATCACGGAAGATATCGACCCAGAACTGTATGATGAATTTACCAGGCTCGGACTGACTCATATCCTGGCCATTTCCGGCATGCATGTCGCGGTATATACCGCATCGCTGCTTTATATGCTCAGACTGCTGCGGTTCACACGGGAGACGGCTTTATGGATCGTGCTGGTCCTGGTACCAGCGTACGTCCTTTTATCCGGCGGCTCCCCTTCTGTGGTAAGGGCCGGGATCATGGCAATGTTCGGTCTGTATGCGGCGAGACAGGGACTTCTTAAGGACGGGCTGAATACGTTATGTGCGGCGGCATGGCTAATGCTGCTCTGGAATCCCTACCTGCTCGTTAATGTAAGCTTCCAGCTATCTTTTCTGGTGACGGCGGGGCTTATGATATTCGGACCACTGCTCAGACCTGTGTTTGCGGCATGGCCGTCTGCTCTTGGCGGATCGGCCTCCATTACAATCACCGCGCAACTGGTTTCTTTTCCGCTGACTATTTTTTATTTCAATCAGTTCTCTTTATTATCCACCGCCGCAAACTTCGTCCTTGTTCCTGTCATTACCTTCATTGTGCTGCCGTTAGGTACCGTATCGCTGCTGCTTTCGATCTGCTGGTTAACAGGAGCCCAATTGGCGGCCTGGCCGGCTGAACGGCTGAACGAGCTCACATTTATGCTGGTGAGGTGGCTGAACGGTTTTGACGAATACGTTACAATTTGGCCTTCTGCTCCTTTGTGGTGGGTGCTGGCCTATTATGTGGTGCTTTACGGACTTCTGCGTATCGTAAAAAGATGGTGCGATTCACGGGCCTCATCCGTTACGGAAGAGTACGCTACACAGCCGCTGTCGGAAAACCTGAATCATAGAGGACAGACGGACCGTGCAGATGAACGTCATAAGATGCGACCTGACCCCTTCGGTTTGTCCGCCGTGCCGGAATGGTCGGTGTCATGGTATGCCGCGGGAGCCGCGGGATATGCGGGGGTCCGCATGACAGGAAGAATCTATGCAGCTTTGGCGGGCTTGTGTCTATGCTTCTTACTGCTGCTCTATGCAGGCTACCGGACGCCCGGCAACGGCGGTGCAGGATTAGTCCAGTTCATCGATGTAGGACAAGGGGACAGCATTCTGATCACAACCCCGGAAGGCAGACATCTTCTGGTCGATGCAGGGGGAACCATGGATTTTAACACAGGCAAGAATGCCTGGAAGCGCAGGAAAGATCCCTATGAGGTAGGCGCCAAGACGATTGTCCCCCTTCTTAAGCAAAGAGGCGTGCATCAACTGGACGCGTTGATTGTGACACACGGGGATCAGGACCACGCAGGCGGGATGCAGGCGGTGCTGAAGGAAATTCCGGTGAAATCTTTTATTTTCAATGGAACTTTAACGGGCAAGGACTCGATAGACCGGCTGCTGCAAATCTGTCTTGAGCAGGACATCCCGTTTTACGGCGCAAGCCGCGGCTTGGAACTTCAGCCGGACGAGCAGACCAGGCTGCAGTTCATGCATCCGGAGAACAAGAAGAGCCAGTTGCCGGTGGTTGAAGAGCAAAATGAGGAATCCGTGGTGTTCAGGCTGGACATGGCGGGGGGTTCCTTTTTGTTTACCGGCGATATGGATGCGGCGGTGGAGCGATCATGGATTCAGCAGGACGGAGCGGAAACGGCTGAACGTGGGGGGATCGATGTTCTGAAGGTCGCCCATCACGGCAGCAAAACGTCTACTTCGGAGGAGTGGCTGTCCTATTGGAAGCCTGCCGTCTCTGTCATTTCCGCGGGGGTGAACAATACATACGGGCATCCGAACGAAGGTGTGCTGGAACGTCTGGACCGTTCGGGCTCTGCTATTTACCGGACAGACACCCAGGGGGAAATTCAAATGAGGGTGAGCCGCGGGCGATTTGAAATAAGGCATAAGCTGGATGCACCGGAGAAGCTGTAAATCGAGTGACTAACCTCCCTTTTTCTGTTATTCTAAAGGGAGATATTTAAATTTAACCCATCTCTTCCGAGTCAGCCGCTGGCCATTCCCGTTTTAGGGGGAGACGTGACTTCGGAAAAAGTACTGGGGCTTTGTTCCCTGAAAAAAATTAATAAATCCAACAAAAACAGACGATTCCGCTGCAACAATTTTCAAGGCGGCTGCGTCTGTAATATTGCAAGGAGAGGGGGATCCTTTGTGGTAGAGCAGGAGCTCATCAGGGCCGCTCAATCAGGCGATCGCGACGCTCTAATAACCCTTTTAAGAGAAATAGAACAGCATGTATACCGAACAGCATACTACATTCTAAACAACGAACAAGATGCCATGGATGCCGCACAGGAAGCACTCATTCGGATCTACTCCAAAATTAATTCCTATGAGGAAAAGGCTCAGTTTAAAACCTGGGTGCAGCGCATTGTTACCAACATCTGCATAGATAAGTTCAGAAGGAACAAGCCTTCTGTATCGATCGAGGAGCATGAAATGGTGTTCAGTGATTCGCAGGATGTAGAAGGCGAAGTCCTGTCTTCCTATATGGCAAAGGATGTTCGTGAGGCAATTAATCAGTTGCCGGAGCATCATCGGACGGTTATCGTATTACGATACCTTCAAGATTTCTCCTATAACGAGATTGCCGACTCTCTCGACTTGCCTCTCAATACGGTCAAATCGTACTTGTATAGAGCAAGGCAGCAGTTACAAGGGCTGTTACAGGAATATCAGAAAGGTGGTGTATCAGGATGAAGTGTGAAGAGGTGATGGACCTAATGCAGCGCTATGTGGACCACGATCTGGACGAGTTGGAAACGCTCGAAATGATGGACCATATTGCGGAGTGTCCGGCCTGTGCTGAGAAGTTCCATATTTTACAGGCACTGTCACGGGAACTTGAAGACCTGCCGGCCGTCACTCCGAAGTACAGCCTGGTTGATGCCATTCTGCCACAGCTCGATGCTATTGATGAGGCGCGCAGAGAACAGGGCAGCGCGCTTCAGGAGATGAAGCCTGTTCCCCTGCAGAGCATATCCGGCCCAAGACAGCAAAGCAAGCCGATCCCATGGTGGAACAAGGTTGCCGGCCGTGCGGCGCTCGGTGTGGCGGCAGCAGCCACAGTGCTGGGTGTCGTTGCCATAACCTACGAGCCTAAGACTGTGCAAAATGCTGAGATATCGTTGATGCAGGAAAGCTCCGGGCTGGAGGCGAATACGCATAATGCCGGTGGGGGAAGTGAAAAAACGACCGAGCAAGGTCAGGCGGATTCTTCAGCGGACAGCAGTAATACGGCGCATTCGCTAGAAGAGTCGGCTACATCTTCCGACATTCCGGTGACCGAAGACAAAAAAACGGGCATGGAGAATGTTCAGCCGGAGCAGGACGAGACGGTTCCATCCACTTCTCAGGAAGAGGAGCAGTCGACGCCAGCCGACAGCTCCAAAGAAAGTAAGACCGAGCCACCGAAGCAGCCGGCGACAAGCGATAGTGATGACTCTGAAGGCGCCTCTTCCCAACCTAAATCAGAGAAAGCACCAGCAGTTGAGGAGGCACCTGCGGCGGAGCAGGAGCCGAGCACAGCCGACAGCCGGACGGAGCAGGACCCTGAGCTTGAAACGTTTATCGCTCCTGTTGAGGACAACAGCTCATTCCCAGGCGATGAGTCGCTTGATGCAACAGCTTCAGACACAACGAACGGCACTGGAGCAGACAGCACCGCATCAGGACAGAAGCAGCCTTCTGTCGACAGTGATGAGCTGCGGGCTAATCAGCTTCAGAGTGATAATGCAGAAGATGCTTCGAGTATGGGGATGACGGCACAGCCTGGGCCTAACGATACATCCAGCACGAAAACCTTCGAGCGGTCTGCGAATGAGTCGCCGGATGGCCAATATATTGTTGCAGTGGAAGGCAAGAAACTGACCGTGTATCGACAGTCGGAGGATGATACCGAGAAAATTGCCATAGAGGTTCGAACACTGAATGGAACCTGGGTAGGCGGCAGTTGGTCGGAAGATAGCAGGACGTTTACTTATTCAACGGAGCAGGACGGCACAGTAAGCAATTATGTCTATACGGTTCCCCAAGCTTCGGAGTAATGAACCCTCTGCCGCGCTTGCGGCAGCAAGTACCCCCGCCTCAGGCGGGGGTACTTGTGTTGCCCGAGTCTTTTCGCGGCACTAAATTTCTGTTAGGATAAATCGGTGGAGGTGAGCCGTGATGGATTTGAAAGCCGCAGTAAAAGCGATCCGAAAAGGCGATATCGCTCCGGTGTATCTGTTATATGGCACAGAGAAATACCAGATGAAGCAGTTCGCGGACATGCTGCAGGAGAATGTTATTGAGGAGGAGCATCGTGAGTTCGCTGTCATTCCTTATGATTTATCGGATACCCCGCTTGATGCTGTAGTGGAGGAAGCGGAAACCGTTCCTTTCCTGGTGCCGAAAAAACTTGTGCTGGTCAGGGACGCGGGAGTATTTACGGCTGGCAAGGACAGCGGGAAAATAGAGCACCGTCTGGATGTACTTGCCGCTTACATAGAGAATCCCGCAGACTATAGCGTGATTGTATTTATGGTGCATGCGGACAAGCTCGATGAACGTAAAAAAATCGTCAAGCAGATCAAAAGCGCAGCCGTAGTTCTTGCTTTTAGCCCGTTAAGCAGTGAAGAGCTGTTATCCTGGGTGGAGAAGCGTATGGCGGAACGGCGCGTGACCCTTGAGGAGGGAGCAGCGACGGCGCTGGTTCGTAATGCCGGAACGGGGCTGCAGGCGCTGGCAGCCGAAATAGACAAGCTATGCCTCTTCGCGGGTGAGGGCGGTACAGTGGGTGTGAAGGAAATCGATTCGCTTGTCGCGCGCAGCACGGAGCAGAACGTCTTTGTCATGGTGGAAGAGCTGGCCAACCTACGGATGGAGAATGCGCTATCGATCTTCTATGAGCTGTTGAAGCAGCGCGAAGAGCCGATCAAAATCGCTGCGCTGATCACACGCCAGTTTCGTATCATTCTGCAGGTGAAGGAGCTGGCACAGCAGAGCTATTCCCAGCAGCAGATGGCCGGGCAGCTTGGGCTTCACCCATACGCTGTTAAAATTGCGGGCGAGCAGGCGCGTCGCTTCCGACCGGAGCGGCTGCGCTGGATTTTAAATGAGCTGGCGGAGCTGGATTACCGCATGAAAACCGGTGCCGTGGATAAAGTGCTCGGTATGGAGCTGTTTTTCCTTAAGCTTGGAGCACAGACAGTGTAAAAGGAATCCGTAAAAGCCAAAAAATCCTGATCGGTAATACACCGTTCAGGATTTTTCTTCATAGTCTTATTAGAAGCGCTAATTATGCCTGGGCATTCAGAGCGTTCAGTTTTTTCGCCAAGCGGGACTTTTTGCGGGCTGCAGCATTTTTGTGGATCAGACCTTTAGTTACAGCCTTGTCCAGCTTAGTGGAAGCGGCTTTGAAAGCTGCTGCTGCAGTTTCAGCTTCGTTATTAGCCAGCGCAGTATCAGCAGCTTTAACTGCAGTACGCAGCGCGGATTTTTGGGAAGCGTTCAACGCACGGCGTTTTTCGCTCGTTTTAACGCGTTTAACAGCGGATTTAATGTTCGGCATTCCATTCACCTCCTGTAAAGGCATTCCTTATGAACACAAACGTTTCACAACTTAAAATATTTTAGCACGGCGTATGTGAAAAAGCAATATGAAAAACATTAAGAATGCCCTGTCCGGTACAGAAGAACAGGGCATCTATGCATATTACGGCAACACATCCCGCACACTATAGCAAAAAGAGAATCTTCAAGGAGGCGCGATGATGGAGCTGGATTTGCAGAAGTATGCGGTAAGAACGGATTTGGCGATTGAATCCAGAGAATTGGCAGGACAGGGACAGCCGCAGCCCATTCCCGGAGTACATGAAGATGTGGAGGATTTGGAGGATATCAAAATTACAAGGCTGGATGTGCTGGATGAAACGGGAGCCAATCGGATCGGTCGGGTGCAGGGTCATTATGTTACGCTGGAAATTCCTAAGCTGAGGGAAGGGGACTCGGGTCTGCAGGACCGTGTGTCATTTGCTTTTGCCAAGGAGATGGAAGACTTCATGCGCAAAATCGGCATTTCTCCTATGGCCAAGGTGATGGTTGTTGGTCTCGGAAACTGGAACGTCACACCCGATTCGCTTGGACCATTGGTGGTGGAGAACTTGATGATTACTCGCCAGTATTTTGAACTGATGCCGGACCAGGTAAGCCCGGGTTATCGGGAGGTCAGTGGGGTAGCCCCCGGCGTGCTCGGGATTACGGGGATCGAATCCAGCGAAATTGTGCAGAGCATTGCCGAAAAAACACAGCCTGATCTAATTATTGCCATCGATGCGTTAGCCTCCAGATCGCTCGAACGCATCAACACGACGATCCAGGTGGCGGATATCGGCATTCATCCCGGGTCAGGCATTGGTAATAAACGCCGTGGCATAACCAAAGAGATTATGGGTATCCCCTGTATTGCGATCGGTGTGCCGACGGTGTGTTATGCGTCGACGATTGTGAACGACTCCTTGGAAATGATGAGATCCCACCTCGGGAAGGAGGACACCCAGAGACAGGCGATCATGGGCATGCTGAATTCCATTTCCGAGCAGGAGAGACTGCAATTGGTCAAGGAAGTACTGCAGCCGCTCGGCCATGACTTAATTGTCACTCCTAAGGAAGTAGATAAGTTTATTGAAGATATCGCGAACATTATCGCTACCGGATTGAACGCGGCGCTGCACGAGGCTGTAAATCCGGACAACGTTGCCGCTTACACGCATTAGACCCTACCTGAGCGCACACCCTTTTCCCCCGCCGGTACCGGCGGGGTTTTTCTGTTTGTCCGTTCTAGTAATTCCTCTTCGCTCATAGAGTTGAAGTATAAGAGATTATCCGACTACGGAAGCTCCTGCGTACTTGAAAGGATGGGCTTCAGCGAAAGCGAAGGAGGACTGCTCTGGAATGGGCAAATTTCAAATCTGGAACATAGGAAAGTGGCAAAGGGGAATGATCCGCGTGATGGCTATGGGCCATACGCTTGTCGTGCTCGTTATCGGGACAGCTTTATTTTTTGTGGCGTTAGGGCTGGGAGGCATCGTGGAGAACCGGCTGCAATCCTCTCCCGTATCCTCCATGAAGGGATTTGCCGCAGCGGTATCAAGCAGCTTTTTCGCGGACATGCTCGGTATGGAAATTCCGCATCTTGATGCGGATAAGCGAGTCTCCGCCTTCTCGGCTGAACAGATGACCACCTTTGCGTTCCAACTGCTGACCGGGGTGAATCCGCAGGATCCGAAAAGTCTGGTGGCCCGGGAAATACCGGGAATGGCTGCCGGCAATCCGGTTCTGCTGCGGACAGGGTCGGGCAACCGGCTCGTCGAGGCGCCGGAGGATTACCAGCCAGACCCCGGGATTACGGGCTCCGGCGAAATTCCGCCCGCGCCCCCGGGCAAGGAGGCAGACGAAGAACCGTCAGCCTCTGAAGACACAGGACAAGAAGTCGATCCACCTGTGAAGGGCAGCGCCAAAACGGATGGGAACCGCATATTAATCTACCATTCCCATCCGCGTGAGGCCTACAACTCGCTGCTAAGCAAAAGCAGCAGTAATCCCAACTCATCCTCGGCATCAGCCAATGTGTCTGTAGCAGGGAGTTTTGTGGCGGATCGGCTTAAGCAGCAGGGCATAGGCACCCTGCATGTCAATAAGGATTATGTAACGGCGGTGAAGGACTATAACTGGAATTATTCTTACAAATATTCACGGCAAACCGTGAAGGAAGCGCTCGCGGAGAATGACGAGCTTACCTATCTTATTGATATACACCGCGATTCGCAGCGCCATGATAAAACGACCGCTGTCGTTAACGGAGTTAAGTATGCCAAGATTTATTTTATTATCGGTCATGACAATAAAAAATGGCGTGAGAATGAAGCCTTCGCCGCCAGAATTCACGAGAAGCTGGAGAAGGCGTATCCAGGAGTTTCGCGCGGTGTCTGGGGTAAGGATGGAGGCGGAGGCAATAACGGCGAATATAACCAGTCCCTCTCCCCAAACAGCATATTGATAGAAATCGGAGGCATTGATAATACCGAGGATGAGCTGAAGCGAACGTCCGAGGCACTGGCGGACATGCTGGGAGAGGTGTATTGGGAAGATCAGAAGGTCATGAAGGCCGATAGCTCTAATGGGAAAGCAGCTTCCAAAACTGCAGGCAATACGGGAAAAAGCGCAGAAGCGGCGGGCAACGCTAAGTAGATTGAAGCGGCAGGAAATTTTGAACCTGAAGAGAGAGGAGGCGCGCACATGTCCCGTTTCGGAAGAAGCGCTTTTCTGTTCGCCTGTCTGGTTGGATTGGGGCTGGTGCTCGGTATGCAGCTTGCAAGCTCAGGGATGCGGTCCGTATATGGACCTTCCTGGGATCAAACGAAGCCGACGGAGGTGGATGCAGGAGATTTCACACAAACGGTAGTGGAGGATACTCCGGCAGTCCCGCTTCCGCCAGCTCCATCGATGACCGTGGCCGAGGTGGAAGGGCAAACTGCAGGTGAGATCGGACAGGCTCAAAGCCCCTTGCAGCAAGTGCCGCGGACGGATGAGGCTTCCGTGGATGTGATGGCCGACAAAACAGCAGGTCTTCTCCAGCAGGCGTCGAAGAAGGGGATCGAGTGGGTTGTGTCTGTCTTTGATGGCCTGACGAATTAATGGCAGAGGCAGCCGGTGCAGACGTGAATTGCTGTAAGGCGGCGGCCAGCGGTCAACTTTTATCGCAGGAACATTGATGCGGCCCTGCGCAACTGGTATAATGAAGCGATTGACACTAGGCTTGTGTGGGGGTAAGGCATGACGGACATTTTAGCTAGACAGAGTAAAATTCGTAACTTCAGCATCATTGCACATATAGACCACGGTAAATCGACGCTGGCGGACCGGATTCTTGAGTATACGGGCGCTCTCACATCCCGTGAAATGCAGGAGCAAGTGCTTGACCAGATGGAGCTGGAACGTGAACGGGGCATCACCATCAAGCTGCAGGCTGTCAGGCTGACCTATAAGGCCGACAACGGTGAGGAGTACATCCTAAACCTGATCGACACCCCGGGGCACGTGGACTTTACGTATGAGGTATCCCGGAGCCTTGCCGCCTGCGAAGGGGCGCTGCTTGTTGTGGATGCCGCTCAGGGGATTGAAGCGCAAACGCTGGCCAACGTATACCTGGCACTTGATAATGACCTTGAGATTTTGCCGGTCATCAATAAGATCGATCTTCCAAGTGCTGATCCTGAGCGGGTGAAGCAGGAGATTGAAGATGTAATTGGTCTGGATACAAGTGGAGCGGTACTGGCTTCCGCCAAAGCGGGTATTGGAATCAAGGAGATCCTTGAGCAGGTCGTCAAAGCAGTGCCGGCACCGCAAGGCAACCCGGACAATCCTTTGAAAGCGCTGATCTTCGATTCGCACTACGATCCTTATAAAGGGGTTATCGTATATGTACGCGTTGTTGACGGCAAAATCAAGGCTGGCTCCAAAATCAAAATGATGGCCACCGATAAGACGTTCGAGGTGATCGAGGTAGGTGCCTTTATGCCGCGGATGACGATCGTAGATGAACTGAACATCGGGGATGTAGGCTTTATCGTCGCAGGTATCAAGCATGTTGGCGATACGCGTGTCGGTGACACAGTAACGGATGCTAAAAATCCTACACTGGAGCCGCTGCCGGGCTACCGTAAGATCAACCCAATGGTATACTGCGGTCTGTATCCGATCGATACCTCCGACTATAATGATCTCCGCGAGGCTCTGGAGAAGCTGCAGTTGAATGACGCGTCTCTCAGCTTTGAGCCGGAAACGTCCAGCGCCCTCGGCTTTGGCTTCCGCTGCGGCTTCCTCGGTCTGCTGCATATGGACGTGATTCAGGAGCGTATCGAACGGGAGTTCAACATTCCGCTGATTACGACAGCGCCGAGCGTTATTTACCGCATTAAGCTGACCGACGGCTCGTCGATCCAAATTGACAACCCGTCCAACTATCCGGAAATCGGACGTATCGATTATGTCGAAGAGCCCTATGTGAAGGCTGGTATTATCGTGCCTAACGATTATGTGGGAACGGTAATGGAGCTGTGCCAGACCAAACGCGGCGAGTATGTCAATATGGAGTATCTGGATACGACGCGGGTGACGATCACTTATGAAATTCCGCTGTCCGAAATCGTATACGATTTCTTTGACCAGTTAAAGTCCAGCACCAAGGGTTACGCTTCATTTGATTATGAGCTGTCCGGCTACCGGCAGTCCAATCTGGTGAAAATGGACATTCTGCTGAACGGAGAGCAGGTGGACGCCCTTTCGTTCATCGTTCACCGCGAGCGAGCCTATCATCGCGGCCGCATTATTTGCGAGAAGCTGCGGGAGCTGATTCCGCGTCAGATGTTCGAGGTACCGATTCAGGCTTCTGTCGGAACGAAGGTTGTGGCACGTGAAACGGTTAAAGCCATGCGTAAGAACGTGCTTGCCAAATGTTACGGCGGCGACATTTCTCGGAAGCGTAAGCTCCTGGAGAAGCAAAAAGAGGGCAAAAAACGTATGAAGCAAGTAGGTAACGTAGAGGTTCCTCAGGAAGCCTTCATGGCTGTATTGAAGATTGATGAGTAGGTCTGTTCGGTATAACGACATATGATATGCAACCTAATCAAGGGAAAGCCTGATCGGCTTTCCCTTTTCAAAATATAAGGGTTGTTTCCTGGGCCGCTTTCAAAGGCCGGGATGCCCGCTGAAGCAAGGAGCGATTTTAACATGACCATATCCGCTGGACGCGCACAAGGTTCTTCCGCACCCAAAGCGGTTTATCTTCATATACCTTTCTGTACGAACAAATGCTTCTATTGTGATTTTAATTCCTACGTATTGAAAGATCAGCCCGTTATGGATTACTTGCAGGCCCTGGAGCGTGAAATGGAGCATTCGGTCCGGCTGAATCCCCCAGGTGAAATCAAGACGATTTTTGTCGGTGGAGGAACGCCCACGGTGTTGACTCCCAAGGAGATGGAATATTTCCTCAAGTCGGTGCGTACCTATTTCCCCAACTGGTCGGACGATATTGAATTCTCCATGGAAGCCAATCCGGGCACGACGGATCTGGAGAAGCTGTCCGTTATGAAGGAAGGCGGAGTCAACCGCGTTAGCTTTGGCGTTCAGGCTTTTCAGAATTCGCTGTTGAGCGGCATCGGCAGAATCCATAATACGGATGATGTGTACCGCAGCCTGGAAAATGCCCGAGCTGCTGGCCTGACCAATCTGTCCATTGATCTCATGTTCGGCCTTCCGAACCAGACGGTTGACATGCTGGATGAAAGCATTAGCAGAGCGCTGGAGCTGGGGCTGCCCCACTATTCGATTTACAGTCTGAAGGTCGAAGAAAACACACTGTTCCATACGATGTACCATAAAAATCAACTCCCGCTCCCGCATGAAGACGACGAGCTACAAATGTACCTGCTCCTGATGAGCCGGATGAAGCAGGCGGGATACATGCAATATGAAATCAGCAATTTTGCCAAGCCGGGATACGAAAGCCGCCATAACATGACTTACTGGCGGAATGAAGACTATTACGGTCTTGGCGCAGGCGCTCACGGGTATGTGGCAGGACAGCGCCATATGAATATTAAGGGGGTCAATCCTTATAACGAAGCCGCAGGCAAGGGACTTCCGCGCCTCGAAAGCTTCTCCGTTCCGGCAGCGGAAGCAATGGAGGACTTTATGATGGTTGGTCTGCGGATGGCGGAAGGGGTGTCCTCCGAGCGCTTCAACCGTCAATTCGGCCAGTCCTTGGAGCAGATATTTGACCGGCCGCTTGCCAAAATGCTGAATGCTGGCCTGCTTGAGAAGACGTCTGGCGGCTACCGGCTGAGCGAGCGGGGAATTCTGTTCGGCAATGATGTGTTCGGCGAATTTATCGGGTCGGTGGCGGTAAATTCCTAGCTTGCAATCTAATACGCCATGTTGTATATTTATTCATATCTTTCAGAGCATGGCGCAGGAGGAGAGCGGGATGGCTTCGGTTTGCAAAGAGGTTTTATGCAGAAATGCGGTTCCTGAAGATGTGGAGCCTTTATATCAAATGATCAGCGGCTATGCCGAGCGGGGCATTATGCTTCCGCGTTCCCGTGAGGTACTGATGCGCCAGCTTGATACATTCATCGTAGCTGAAGTTGACGGCGAGGTTGTCGGCTGCGGATCACTTTGCAAGCTTGGTGCGGACCTTGTGGAAGTGCGCTCACTCGGGATCTCCGAAGGCCATAAAGGCATGGGGATCGGCTCGAAGCTGGTGGACGGATTGATTGAAGAAGCGAAGCGCCAGCACATTCCGAAGATTATGGCGTTAACATATGAAGTATCTTTTTTCATTAAAAATGGTTTTGAGGTTGTAAATAAAGAAATCTTCCCGGAGAAGGTTTGGACCGACTGCATACACTGCAGCAAGCAGCATGCTTGTGATGAAATTGCTGTACTGAAAGTGCTGAGCTAGCTTGGTAAACTCGCTTCGGCTTAGTTAGACAAACGCCTGTCAATTCAGAATTTTATTTCTGGTTTGACAGGTGTTTGTTATTGCAATAGTAAAATTGTCGGCATCGGTTTCTTGATCACGAACAATGTTCGTCTCCAGGATTTTATCAAATGAACCCCATGCTTACCTGCGATGGGATAGGCGCAGCTAAGATGCTGAACTGACTTGACAATACTCGGGTCGGTTTGGTATTTTTGTATTAACGGTTAGCACTCGTCAATTGTGAGTGCTAATGATTTCTTGAAATACTATAATCCAGTTTGGACAGCAAGGGAGGAACTCGCATGTTAACCGAACGTCAGAGGCTTATTCTGAATGCCATAATTGACGATTACATCCGTTCGGCTGAGCCTGTGGGATCCCGTAGCATATCCAAGAGAACGGATGTCGGCTTTAGTCCGGCAACGATCCGCAATGAAATGGCGGACCTGGAGGAGCAGGGATATTTGGAACAGCCGCACACATCCGCAGGACGGATTCCGTCACATAAAGGTTATCGTTATTATGTCGACCATCTGGTGCCACTAAACAAGCTGGGACCGCAGGAAATGCGTGAGTTGAAAACCTTTTATGCTGAAAAGCTAAACGCAATGGAACAAGTGATTCAGCATGCATCTGGCATTCTGTCCCATATGACGAGTTACACTTCCATCCTGCTGGGACCGGAAGTTTTTCATACTTCTTTGCGTCATTTTCAATTACTCCCGCTGAATGAAAACACTGCTGTAGCCATTATCGTCACGAATACAGGGCATGTGGAGAATAAGACGGTTGAGATTCCGCCGGGCATATCGGTGTCCGATATGGAGAATATCATTAGTATGTTGAACAGCAAGCTGGTGGGCTCGCCGATTTATCAGTTGAAGACGCGTATGCACACCGCTCTCGGGCAGGAAATGCAGCGTCATATCGCGCAGTTTGAGGATGTTATCAAGGTGCTGGATATGGCGTTCGAAAGTGGATCAGACCAGCGTCTGTATTTGAGTGGGGCCACGAATATGCTGACTCAGCCTGAATTCAAAGATGTGGATAAGGTCAAAAATATACTTGATCTGCTGTCAGAGACCCCTACCATTCTGAAAATGATGGCACCTGTGCAAGGAGCGCCTGAAATACAGGTCCGCATCGGCACAGAGAACGATCACGAAGCATTTGCCAACTGCAGCCTGATTACCGCCACCTATGCGATTGATGGGGAAGCGCTTGGTACGATAGGCATTTTAGGTCCTACCCGTATGGAGTATGCGAGGGTGATTGGTATTTTGGGTATTCTTTCTAAGGATTTAACGAATATGCTGACAGAACGCTTCAATTGACATTCCCGCTACTTACAGAAATAGGGGATTCCTGCGTAGTCTCAGACTACCCGTCGTACTACCTTAAGGAGGTGAACATCTTGAAAGATGAACAAACGATTCAGGGAGAAGAACAGCAATTGAATACGGAGGAGACGCCCGAAGTCAACGGGACTGCTCAGGACACAGCCACAGAGCCGATGAATGAAGCTGCTTCCATTGAAGCCGAGGAGGAGAACGGTGAAGTGGCCCGTCTTCGTGCCGAGCTTGAGGAGCAGCAACAGCGTCTTCTGCGTGTACAGGCTGATTATGATAATTTTCGCCGCCGGACACAGAAGGAGAAAGAGGAACTTGCCAAGTATGCGTCCATGAAGCTGGTTACTGAGCTAGTGCCGGTCGTGGATAACTTCGAACGCGCGCTGGCCACGGCTCCACAGGGTACAGATGGCGATTCTTTTACCAAGGGCGTAGGCATGATCTTCCGTCAACTGGAGGGCGTTCTTACGGCTGAAGGCGTCACTGCGATGGAAACGATTGGCAAGCCATTCAATCCGGAGTTTCACCAGGCGATTATGCAGGTGGAAAGCGATGAATATGAAGAGGGTATCGTTGTTGAGGAAGTTCAGAAAGGTTATATGCTGAAAGATAAAGTGCTGCGGCCAGCAATGGTTAAAGTAAGCATGTAAGCATAGACGCTGCTATACCCCGGAATTTGCGACAAGATACTTACACATATACCGCAACGGGTATCATGCCCGTGGTACAATCCGAAGGAGGAACATAACGCGTATGAGTAAAGTAATTGGTATTGACTTGGGTACAACCAACTCCTGCGTAGCCGTCATGGAGGGCGGAGAAGCGGTCGTTATCCCTAATCCGGAAGGCGCACGCACAACCCCTTCCGTTGTAGGCTTCAAGAAGGACGGAGAACGTATTGTGGGTGAAACGGCTAAACGCCAGGCGATCACCAATCCGGACCGTACAATCATTTCCATCAAACGCCATATGGGTACAAATCACAAAGAATCGATTGATGCTAAAGATTATTCCCCGCAAGAAATTTCGGCGATGATCCTGCAAAAGCTGAAATCCGACGCGGAAGCATACCTTGGCCAGTCGGTAACCCAGGCGGTTATCACCGTTCCGGCTTACTTCAATGACAGCCAGCGTCAAGCTACTAAGGATGCGGGTAAAATTGCAGGCCTTGAAGTGCTGCGTATCGTCAATGAGCCCACTGCGGCTGCTTTGGCATACGGACTTGAGAAGTCTGAAGATCAAACGATTCTTGTATATGACCTCGGCGGCGGTACGTTCGACGTATCGATCCTTGAGCTGGGCGACGGATTCTTCGAAGTTAAAGCCACCAGCGGTGACAACCGTCTCGGCGGCGATGACTTCGACCAAGTGATCATCGATTATCTTGTAAGTGAGTTTAAAAAGGATCAGGGTATCGATCTGAGCAAGGATAAAGCTGCCGTACAGCGTCTGAAGGATGCTGCGGAAAAGGCGAAAAAAGAGTTGTCCGGTGTATTGACGACTACGATTTCTCTTCCGTTCATCACGGTTGTGGACGGTGTGCCTCAGCACTTGGAAGTGAACCTTACTCGTGCCAAATTCGAAGAGCTGTCCGCTAATCTGGTTGAACGCACCCTGGGGCCTACACGTCAGGCGATGAGCGACGCTGGAATGAGCGCCAGCGATATCGACAAAATCGTGCTGGTCGGTGGTTCTACTCGTATTCCTGCCGTTCAGGAAGCGATCAAAAAACTGACAGGCAAAGACCCGCATAAAGGCGTTAACCCGGATGAGGTCGTAGCACTTGGTGCTGCGGTGCAGGCTGGTGTATTGACAGGCGACGTTAAAGACGTAGTTCTGCTGGACGTAACACCTCTATCCCTCGGTATCGAAACTGCAGGCGGCGTATTCACGAAAATGATCGACCGCAATACGACGATTCCAACCAGCAAATCGCAGGTGTTCTCGACGTATGCGGACAACCAGCCAAGCGTTGAAATTCATGTTCTGCAAGGCGAACGTGAAATGGCATCCGGCAACAAAACGCTCGGCCGCTTCCAATTGGGCGATATCCCGCCTGCACCACGCGGCGTGCCGCAAATCGAGGTTACCTTTGACATCGATGCGAACGGTATCGTTAACGTATCGGCAACCGACAAAGGCACAGGCAAAAGCCAGAAAATCACGATCACTTCTTCCAGCGGTTTGAGCGACGAGGAAGTGGAACGCATGATGAAGGATGCCGAGCTGCATGCGGAAGAAGACAAGAAGCGCAAAGAGCTTGTTGAAGCGAAAAACAGTGCTGACCAGCTCATCTATTCGGTAGACAAAACCATCAAGGACCTTGGCGACAAAGCCGACGCTTCCGAGGTGGAGAAAGCAAACGCTGCGAAAGAGAAGCTGCAAAAAACGCTGGAATCCGACAACCTGGACGAAATCAAAGCGGCTACGGAAGAGTTGACCGAAATTGTTCAGCAGCTGTCCGTTAAGCTGTACGAGCAGGCTGCGCAAGCTCAGCAGGCTCAAGGAGAGCAGGCTAAGGAAGGCGGACGCGACAACGTAGTGGATGCAGAATACGAAGTGGTGAACGAAGACAAGAAGCAAGACTAATAACGGGGCATGAGCCGGATGGCCGAGCCGTAATTGGGTCACTTCCGGTAAAATACGCCGTTGTATGATATACTGTACAGAAATACGCATATAACGGGTTGTACATCCACGTTTGTAGGGAAGGTCAAAGCCGGGGCGTCCCGTGCTTTGGCTTTCCTTGTTTTGAGATGATGACTTCGTTGAAGGCATGGGGGTGGAACATTGGCTGATAAGCGTGATTATTATGAGGTGCTTGGTGTCTCCAAAGGCGCCGGCGAGGATGAAATCAAGAAAGCATACCGCAAGCTAGCCCGTCAGTATCACCCTGACGTCAACAAGGCTGCTGATGCCGAGGCCAAATTCAAGGAAGTGAAAGAGGCCTACGATGTTCTGAGTGACTCGCAAGCACGTGCACGATATGACCAATATGGGCATATCGACCCCAATCAGGGTATGGGCGGCGGCTTTTCCGGCGATTTCAGCGGTGGCTTCGGGGATATATTTGATATGTTCTTTGGCGGCGGAGGCGGTCGGCGTGATCCGAATGCTCCGCAGCGCGGGAATGATCTGCAATACAACATGACGGTTGAGTTCAAGGAAGCGGTATTCGGTAAAGAGACGGATATTACGATTCCACGGACGGAAAGCTGTGATACCTGTCACGGATCAGGCGCGAAGCCGGGGACACATCCAGAAACATGTTCGGTCTGCCGGGGCACTGGGCAGGAGGAAGTCGTACAAAATACGCCTTTCGGACGTATGGTCAACCGTCGTGCTTGCTCCAACTGCGGCGGTGCGGGTAAAATCGTCAAAGATAAATGTTCGACGTGCAGCGGAACAGGCAAAGTTCGCAAGCAGCGCACGATTCATGTGCGGATTCCTGCCGGTGTGGATGACGGCGCGCAATTGCGTATGAACGGTGAAGGCGAGGGGGGCATGCGCGGAGGACCAGCCGGCGATCTGTACATTGTCATTCGCGTGAAGTCGCATGACTTCTTCGAGCGCGAAGGAGACGATATCTACTGTGAAGTGCCGCTGACATTTGCACAGGCGGCGCTCGGGGATGAGATCGAAATTCCGACGCTGACCGAAAAGGTGAAGCTGAAGATTCCGGCCGGCACCCAGACAGGTACTTACTTCCGCCTCAAAGGCAAAGGTGTGCCTCGCCTGCGCGGTATCGGGCAGGGTGACCAGCATATTAAGGTGGTCATTGTGACACCGAGCAAGCTGAGCGAGGAGCAGAAAAATCTGTTGCGTGAATTTGCGTCCTTGAGCGGTGAGCAGAACCATGAGAACGAGCAATCATTTTTTGACCGCATGAAACGTGCGTTTCGTGGAGACTAACATATGAAATTTGTAACAGCAGGCAGGAGAATATTCCTAGCCTGCTGTTTTTTTGTATTTAACCTTCCTCTCTATTCTTCCTCCTTTAACATACGTAATCTGTGTCCTATCTCAATGACTTCCATCTAATGTCGAATATTGCCTGTTTGTTAAAGAAATAAATGGTTGCTCGAAGAAAGTTTACAACAGGAAAACAATTCTAATGAAGTCATTTCATTAAACCTATTTAATATCTATCCTTAGGCCTATACAAAAGACAGCAGGAGAATAGGGATCATAAGCACGGAGGAGGAAGAAAAAGGAATGGGGCTAAAAAGAATGAAGATGATGGCAAGGCGTGTACTTGTGTCCATGATCTGCTTGATGATGGTGGCTTCCACCAACCTGATGCAGATCATTCCGTATGTGGAGGCGGCAGAGGAATCCAATATATTCCTACTTCCGAGCGTTGAGGCAACGGCCAGCGGGTATGCTGCAGCCGAACCGCCCAGTGAGGCAATTGATGGCGATGGCAGCAGTAAATGGTCATATGAAACGGGGGCAACTCCTCCATCTGCAGATAACCCTTACTGGCTGAAGCTTGATGCTGGTGCCACAGCGACAATCAGCCGGTTTGAAATAAAGCATGCTGGTGCAGGTGGTGAGCAGCAAGAATCCAACACCAGCGATTATACGATTGAAGTCAGCGACGATGATGTGAATTGGGAGCCGGTCGTTACGGTAACAGGCAATGTGTACGATGAGACCGTGCATCCTTTATCTGAGCCGGTGTCGGCTAGGTACTTCAAGCTGAACATCACCGATCCCGCTAACTCTTCGGATGACAGCTATGCGGCAAATATTTATGAGTTCCAGGCTTATGGTTACATGGAAGAGCCTGTCGCCATTCCGACTCTGACAGATTCGAATCCCATTGCGAGCGACAGCCAATGGTCCTATCTGGACGACGGCTCCGATCAGGGCACAACGTGGCGTGCAGTTGATTTTAATGACAGTGCCTGGGCAAAAGGCGCGGCTCCGCTCGGATATGCGAGCACTGGCAAAGATCAGAATTTAAAGACTAAGATCCAATACGGGGATTCCAAAAACAAACATATAACGACATATTACCGCAAAGAGTTTCAGGTAACAGATGCGGCGGCCATTAAACAGCTCCTGGGTACGCTTATCCGTGATGACGGGGCAGTCATCTATTTGAACGGCCAGGAAGTGTACAGAACCAATATGCCTGACGGGGCGATTACATACACCATCCTTGCAGCAAGCGCGGTTGGTGACGAACGGGATGAGAATTCTTTTGCGATTGATCCTGCTCTGCTTGTGGACGGTAAGAATGTGATTACAGCGGAGGTGCATCAAAATGCGGGCAGCAGCTCAGACACCTTCTTTGCGCTGGAGCTGAGCGCATCGGATGAAGAAGTGGTGCAACCAGCCAATGATCAGGGATTGCTGGCTGAATATTATACCAACAGCGGGGGCGATTTTGCCTTTGGCGCTTATAAAGCGACCCGCATCGATCCGCAAATCAACTTTAAAGACCTTGAAGGGGCTTTGAGCACCTGGACCGGACAAAATGACAATGCCAACATCCGCTGGACGGGCCAGATTGTCCCAGAGTTTTCCGAGCCTTATACCTTCTCCATGATTGGAGACAATGGTTTCCGTTTGTCCATCGACGGGAAGACAGTCATTGATCACTGGGACAACGATTGGGATGTCGAGTACTCGAGTGACCCTATTACGCTTGAGGCTGGCCGGAAATATGAAATTAAAATTGAATATTTTGAGGACTACGGCGGCTCCAATCTGTATTTGCACTGGGAAAGCCCGAGTGTAGCCAAGGAGATCGTGCCTGCCGAAGCGTTTTATCTGCCTGCAGACTATGACGGACCGATATCCGGTACGATTGCTGCGGACGGCAAGCATGTTGAATTGACGTTCCTGAACGAGCTGTCGGCAGTGCCGGACACCCTTGCAGAGCATGTAAGCGTGACCGTTGGCGAAGGGACAAGAACGGTGACTACAGCCGAGCTTTCCGCAGAGAACGCTTCCGTCCTGCAGCTGGAGCTTAAAGCGCCGATCCTGACCACCCAGCTTGTGAATGTTCAATATGATGGCAGCGGCGGATTGGCGGCGGACGGACAGGGCACCATCGGGACATTTGCTTTCAGCCCGCTGAACCAATCCGTATCTCTGGATTACTCACCGATTTCGATAGCGATGTCGTTCTACGGGAGTCCGAAAACGAACCGTTCATTTGCCTGGTATACCAAGTATGATAAACCCGAGAACGCGCCTAAAAACGCTAAAGACAGCATCGTGGAGGTTATACCGGCCGGCGGGGACTTTGACACATCGGACGTCATGCGGTTTGCGGGAGAACCGGAAGATACCAAAGTGTTGGATCTTAAAATTACCAATTCGACGAGAGGCTCCTTTATCAGCCATAAGGTGCTTGTCACTGGCCTGACCCCTGGGACTGCGTATAAGTACCGGGTGGGCAGCGATGACAACTGGAGCGATGTAGGGAGTTTTACGACGGAAGCTGAAGATGAGCAAGATTATGAATTTTTATATATGACGGATTCACAAGGAGCCAATACACATGACTATGAAGTGTGGGCAGATACGCTGGGACAAGGTCTGAACAAGTTCCCAGATTCCAAATTTCTGGTGATGACCGGAGATATGGTCGATGCGGGCGCGCTGGAGTATCAGTGGCTCGATTATTTTGAAAAGCCGCAGGACAAGCTGCTCAATTTGCCTCTGATGACAGCAGTAGGCAATCATGAAGGACCTTATAACGATAACTATTATTATCATTTCTATTACCCTAACGATTCGATCGATGATCCTTTGCCGCCGGGAAGCGTGTATTCCTATGATTACGGCGACGCCCATTTCATGGTCATCAATACGATGGACATGGGCTGGGATAACCGGCAGCGTGAATCTTTCAAACAGCAAATTGAATGGCTGAAGCGCGAGGTGGCTCAAACGGATAAAAAATGGAAGGTGGTTGCTTTCCATAAAGCGATTTATTCGGTCGGCGGCCATTCGGACGAAGCTGAAATTTATGAATTAAGGGATATGCTGGTTCCGGTCTTTGATGAGCTTGGCATTGATGTTGTTTTGCAGGGACATGACCATACCTATATGAGATCCCATCAAATGTACGGGGACAAGGCAGTTACGGATATCGAGAAGGACGAAGGTGGCAATCCGGTGAACCCGGACGGGACGATGTACATCGTCAATAACTCTGCCGGCACGAAGTACTACGACGTCAATGAAGGCTTGAACAAGTACTATGCGGCCGCATTCGAGCAACCGCGCAAGCCGGTGTATACGGGCATCAAGATGACGGAGGACAGCTTCACGCTTGAATCCTACCGCTCCGGCGAAGAGGTACCGTTTGACGCCTACACGATTGTAAGAAATGACAGCAAGCCTGCGTCTGTTCAAGGCTTGACGGCAAGCGAAACGGGTGACGGCAAAACGGTGCTTGCGTGGCAGAAGCCGGAGAATGGCAGCGCGGAAGATGTGGTGAGAGGTTTTAGAATTTATGAGGCCAATGGCAAAATGGGACGCAACTGGAGCGTATATGTGCCTGCGGTTGAGGGGCTGACCAGCTATCAATACACGGTAGAAGGCACGAAATCAGGCCAGGATTATGTGTTTGCGGTTACGGCAGTGGATAAACGCGATAACTCGCCTGCCAGCACGATCAGCACAGACGGTAACGTGCCAGCAGCCCCAACTCTGCCTGTCGTGAACGACGGATACAATACGTTTGGCTGGACGAATGTGCCAGGATATGCCGAGCCTGCTGATTACGAATACAGTGTGGATGGCGGTTCGACGTGGAAGGATGTTACAGCGAATCCTCAGCCTGTCGGGGATGCCGATTATGCTGCCGGAACGGTCATGGTGCGTGTCAAAGCGAATGAGGCTGCGGGAACCGCAGCAGGATTGCCGCTTGCTTCAGACAAGCCGTTCACGGCCAACAGTGTTCATCATACGTATTCCTTAACTGGCACATTGACACGGGAAAAAGGGCTGAAGGTCGAGGTTGAGGTAGAACAATTGGCAGAGTACAGCGGGGAAGCCTACGTCGTCTTTGAATTGCTGAACGGGGATACACCTCTGCTCATCAACGCGATTCCTGTCAAGCAAAGCAAACTGCCGGTCGCGCAATATTTTAATGTAAGCGGAGCGAATTACAGGGTGAAGGTATTCGTATTCGATGAATTCAATAGCGACCTTGACATCCCAGCACACCTGGCAGAACCGGTGGAGTTCCGGTAATGGATGAGAGAAAGAGGGGACAACATACGGTGAAGAAATTTGTAACGGTTGGTCTGGTTATGTCATGTCTGCTTTCACCGGCTTCGGTTTATGCGGCCGCGGCCGGTAGCACGGCCCTGACAGAGAGCGCCGGTGCTGCGGACAATACAGCGGCTGCTTTTACGCTGGAGCTGAGCGCGACTGAGGTGCGGCGCGGCGGTGGAATTGCAATCTCCGGAACGGCTCCGGCAGGGATGCAGGATGTTGTGCTAAAAATCGTAAGTCCCAATCAGACGGTATTTTATGTTGATGTCATCACTGCCGCCGAAGGCAGCTATAGTGTGAACGTGGCGATTCCGACGAGTGAGGAACTGGCTCCCTTGGGGACCTATACGGTGGTTGCTGGAAGCGGCGGCGTTCAGGCAAGCAAAACATTTGCGGTTGCCGGGGATGGAAATAATCCTGGCAATGGCGGTAACGACCCGGATAACGGCGGAGGCAACCCTGGCAACGGCGGTAATGATCCGGACAACGGCGGGGGTAATCCCGGCAACGGCGGCGGCTCAGGTGGCGGGTCCGGCTCCAGCGGCGGTGGTGGCGGCACGGTTGTGACCCCTCCAAAACAAACGGGCATTTCGTCTGGTGCCGGTCAAGCAGCCGCTGCGGTTATTCAACCGGAGCAGGGGCAGAACGGCAGCTACATTGTAGGAGCCGGAACGATGGCGGAGGCTGCGGGTCAGGCGAAGGATGCCGTAACCATCCAGCTTCCTGCAACAGCCGGTGAATCTGGTGCGCCACTGGAATTCCCTGCAGGCGCGTTAAAGGATCTTCAGAGCAAGCGGCTCGATTTGATCATTACATCGGGAAACCATACGGTCCGTTTCCCGGCTGGCTCTATCGGCGTGTCCTCGACCAAGGAGCAAAGCATTCTGCGTTTTGTGCTGAATACGGTCATGACAGAGGAAGCTGGCAAAGTGATTGAAGAGGCGCTGCAAACGAATGCGGATTACGCAGCGACTGGGGTCGTGCTTTCCGTAGTTATACAGCTCATAACAGACGGTCAAGTTGTGGAGATTCACGAGCTGGACAAGCCTGCCTCGGTGTCCATCCGGTTGACGGCAGAGCAGGCAGCCAAGCTGCGCGCGTCTCTGGCGGATGTGTATTATGTGGATGGCAAGCAGTTGCAGCATATCGGCGGCAAGCTTAACGGAGATGTGCTCACCTTTACGGCCAAGCATTTCTCGTATTATGCGGTGCTTGAGTACAGCAAAACCTTTGTTGATTTGGCCGGACACTGGGCGGAGCAGGCGGTGATGCAGCTTGCGGCCAAGCAGATCGTCAATGGTGTGGACGAGCGGCACTATGAACCAAACCGTGCCATTACAAGAGCCGAATTCGTTACCTTGATCATGCGGTCGATTGAGTTGACAGGCAGTGCATCCGGCAATACCGACAAAAATCCGTTCACGGATGTGGCTGCAGGGCAGTATTATACCGGGACGATCGCGGCTGCGGCAGAGCTTGGCATCGTAACCGGTTATGACGGGAAATTCCGTCCGGCAGACCGGATTACGCGTGAAGAAGCGGTAGTATCGCTGGTACGGGCGGCGAAATATTTCAGCCTTTCCGGAAAGCAGCAGGGTGAAGCATCCTTTGCCGATGCAGGCAAGATTTCTTCCTGGGCGGCTGCGGCTGTGAAGGAAGCCTGGTCAGCAGGGTTGATCGAGGGAGACGGCAAAGCCTTTAAGCCGCAAAACCCGGTAACGCGGGCTGAAGTCGCCGTGATGATCCAGCGCTTGCTGGGAGACAGCTTATAAGAAAAACGTCTATCGACGTACATTCACAGAAGACAGACCGCATTTAGCGGAAGTTTTTCTTGCGATCATAGAATTGTTCAGCTCCGCTGAAAACTTATGAATTCTATAATCTTGATAAAAGGGAAGCGGGAGGACCGGCACGCCATGGTGAAAAGGTTGGTAGTAAGGATAATAGCCGCATTATGCATATTGATGATGCTGGAATCCGTAACGGTAAATTTGATTTGGGCGGCATCTGCCGCCCCCTCTGCGGAGGGAAAGAACACCCGCAACGTTGCCTTGAACGCAAAGGTAACAGCTTCGGGACAATGCAATAGCAACGAGGGCCCGCAAAATGCTGTTGATGGCGACGCCACCACGAAATGGTGCGACAATTCCAGCGGCGCAGGCAAATGGCTGGAACTGGACCTGGGCAAGGTGTACACGCTGAATGAGTGGGTTGTGTACAATGCAGCCTTCAGCGAATCCGGTAACGTTCCGTTCTGGAACACGAAGGATTTCCGCCTGCAAAAAAGTGTGGACGGCAAAAAGTGGGAAACCGTCGATGCCGTGAGAAATAATGTGCAAACGGTTGTTGACCGCTATGTTCCGGCCTTTTCCAGCCGGTATGTCAGATTTTATGTGGAGCGCGGGGCGAATGACAATAACACGGTACGGCTGTACGAGCTCGAATTGTACGGCGTGGACGAAGGGCAAGAGCCTGATTATCCTGCGACCAACAAGCTGCCGGTGGATTATGTAGACCCGTTCATCAACACACTCGGTGACAACGGGCAGACAAATCCGGGACCTTCCACACCGTTTGGCCTCGTTTCGCTGGGTCCTGATGGGGATGGCGGAGCGTTTAGCGGTTATTATTATCAGGATAAAAATTTGAAAGGCTTCTCGCATCTGCGCTTCAGCGGTGTCGGCTGCAGCGGTGCGGGCGGCAATATGCTGATGATGCCGGAAACCCGTACCTTCACGAATAACAGCAGCGAATACAAGCAGAAATATGATAAAAGCAGCGAGCAGGCTTCGCCTGGTTATTATGGCGTAGATCTGGCTTCCGGCATCAACGTCGAGCTGACGACCTCGGATAACGTCGGATTTCACAAGTACACGTTCCCAGCCAATGAGGCGGACGGCTCCGTGCTCGTCGATCTGTCCAACTCCTACGCTGGCATGCTGGACGCCAGCCTGAACGTGGAGAACAACAACGAAATTTCGGGCATGATTCAGTCCAAAAACGTGTGCGGCTATGGCTATTACAAGCTGTATTATTCGATTCAGTTTGACCATGATTTTGCTTCATACACCTCCTGGAAAGGCAGCGATACAGGAGCTGTGCCTCAGCGCACCGGTTCTAACACCGGGGTGTGGCTGGATTTCAACACACAGAACAATAAAGTGATTCAGGCCAAGGTCGGAATCTCTCCAATCAGTGTGGAGCAGGCCAAATCCGAACGTGACAACGACATTGCGGGTTGGGATTTTGACGCACAGCACCAGAAAGCGCGCAGCATGTGGAGCGAAGTGCTGGGCAAGGTTGAAATTACGGATGACAATGAAGAAGAGAAAACCATCTTTTATACACATCTGTATCATATGTTCCTGCATCCGAAAAACGTAACCAGCTCGACGGGCGAATTCCGGGCGGGCAGGGATGAAAATACGATTCGTAATACCTCGGAGCTTGGCGACGATTTTGAATACTACAGCGGCTGGTCAACCTGGGATGATTTTCGGAAGTACCCGCTGTACTCCGTCTTAGAACCGAAGAAATACGAAAACATGGTAAAATCGCTCGTTGATCTTTATAAAACAAGAGGCTCTTATACTCAATATGGCGATGGTTATTGGCCAAGCCCGACGGTACGAAATGAGTTTAACGGTGCTGTCATTCTGGATGCTTACTCCAAAGGCTTTACAGATTTTGATGCATATACGGCGCTGGAAGGCATGGCTGTTGACACCGACCATTATGTGTACAGTGACAATGATGTTTCCGGCAAGCTGGAAAGAGCCTATAGCGCGTATTTTCCGATGAAGCTCGCCGAAATGCTGGGCGACAAGGATACGTATGCGAAGTACAGAGACATTGCCTTGTCTTATAAAAAACTGTGGAATCCGGAGCAAGTGGATGAGAAGGGCGAAAAACGCGGTTTCTTCACGCCAAATGCCCGCAATGTGTCAGCCTCGGAAGTGACGCAGGTCGATAAATATGCTTATCAAGGCAACCTGTGGCAGTACCGCTGGTTCGTGATGCAGGATATTGCCGGATTGGCCGACCTGATGGGCGGCATGCGTGACATGGCGGGCGAGCTGCTGCATTTCTTTGAAATCAACGAATATATGGCGGTTAATGAAACTGACCTCGATGCTCCTTACCTGTTTAACTATTTGCGCATGCCTTATTTGACGCAATATTATGCAAGGGAATATACGACAGAGGTTGTTACGCAAAATTACCATAACCATGGCCGTTATGCGTATCCGATCAAGTCGCGGGTTTATCGTGCTGATCCGGAAGGTTATCTGCCGTCGATGGACGATGACGCTGGTGCGATGTCCTCCTGGTATGTATACAGCGCCATGGGCATTTACCCGGGAAATCCGGGTGAAGCGATGTTCCTGATCGGCTCGCCGATTTTCTCGGAAGTGAAACTGCATCTGGATAACGGTAAGACCTTTACGATCAAGGCCAACAACGTTTCCAGCGACAACCGTTTTATTCAGAGCGCCGAGCTGAATGGCACGAATTTTGATCAAGCCTGGATTCGTTATGAGGATATTATGCAGGGCGGTACCCTGGAATTTTCGATGGGCTCTGTGCCGAATACGTCCTGGGGCGCTTCCAAGGCCGCGATGCCGCCAGCAACGGATTACTCGACAGAGATCGATAACAATCTGATCCGTCAGGATATGATTGCAGAGAAGTCGGAATGGAAGTATTTGGACAAGGGCAAATATGCAGGCGAAGGCTGGACAACCCTCGATTTTGACGACAGCTCCTGGGCGATAGGACAAGCAGCGCTCGGCTACGACAGCAAAGGTTTTGCAAATACAGTGGTCAGCTATGGCCCGGATGGAAACAACAAGTATCCGACCACTTATTTCCGCAAAACGTTTGAGGTGACCGGTCTTGAGGATATCACGAAATTGGAAGCCGGCCTGATCCGGGATGACGGAGCGGTCGTGTACCTGAACGGCCGTGAAATCATCCGCACCAATATGGCGCAAGGAAAGGTGGACTACGGCGCCTATGCGAATGCGACGGTCGGTGACGAGCGCAATGTGAACAGTTATGTGATTGATCCGTCTTATCTGGTTGAAGGCACTAACGTGCTGACTGCGGAGGTTCATCAGTCCAATGGCACGAGCTCGGATATCGCCTTCGAATTCAGCCTGGCGGCCGTCAAGGAGATGGCGACACCTGCTGCTCCGACTCTGCCGCTCGTGGACGATGCTGCCAATACGTTCGGCTGGACGAATGTTCCCGGTTTTGAACAGCCGACAGATTATGAATTCAGTACAGATAACGGTGCACATTGGCAGACTGCCACCTCCAATCCGCAAATCGTTGGTCCGGCGGAATATGAGGCAGGAGAGATTCAGGTCAGAGTCAAGAAGGATGAAAGCCAGGGCCGGGCGACCGGCGAGGTGCTGAAGTCGGATAAGGCTTATACGTCGGACATTCTGTGGGATGTTTTTGATCTGCAAGCAGATGTAAACCGGAAGGGCAATATGGTCGTGGATATCAGCGGAACTTTAAAAGGCCAATATGTCGATTCGGCGGTAGCTGTGTTCCAACTGATGAACGGCAGTGAACAAGCCTGGGTGTCCAACGCCGTGCCTGTTGAGACGGGAAGCTTCGATCTTTCGCAGACCTTTAACGTCAATGCAGGCAATTATCAGTTGAATATCTACCTAGTGGATGATTACAACGGCAATGTGTACGATTCGCTGTGGCTGGCTGAGCCAATCGTATCCCAGGCCGAACCGGTGCCGGCTCCATCGCCTGAACCGGAACCGAATCCGAATCCGGGGACACCAGGGGAAGAGCCGGAAATTGAACCCCTGCCGCTTCCAGTGAAGGAGGAAACGCCTCCAATCATTGAAATACCGGAGGACGGAGAGCAATCTGGCACGGGCGGTGTGTTTGAGTTCGAAGACCGCAGCGCATGGTCCACAGAGGTCAACACATTTAACAACAATCCGCTGAAAACGGAATCCGCCAATGGCGGAACGGTAGTGGCTAACACCTTTACCGGCGCATGGCTCAGCTATGAGGATGTCGATTTCGGAGCGGGAGGAGTGAACCGTGTTACGGTTGAGTATGATGCTCCAACGTCGAGAACACCGGCAGACAGCATTCTTGAATTGCGATTGGGCGGGGTTAACGGCGAGCTTGTAGGCACGGTCAAGCTGCCGAATACAGGCAGCGGCTGGGGAACATACAGTAAGGCGGTAGCGAACCTGGACAAAACGATAACCGGGACACAGGATTTATATCTTGTCATGAAGGGCAGCACGGACAGCAGCCGTCTTTACATGGGTAATTTCGACCGCTTCACACTGGATTATCTCAAGATCAGAAACGATTATGCCCGGCTTGAGCTGGAAGCCTATGATCAGTGGTCCACGGATGCGAATCCGGCAAACAACGGCCCGTTGAAAACAGAGTCCGGAAAGAGCGGACAGCAGGTTGCAAATACATTTAATGGCGCATGGCTGGCCTATCTCAATATGGACTTTGGCACAACGGGAGCGAACCAGTTTTCCATTGAGTACGTGGGCAACACCGGAAACACAGCCGCCGATGCGGTTGTTGAGATCCGCCTTGGCGGCATAAACGGCACCTTGGTCGGTACCGTTGCCACGCCTCCAACCGCAAGCGGCTGGGGCACGTATGCCACGGTGAAAGGCAGCCTTACACAGACGATTACCGGTATGCAGGATGTCTATCTCGTATTCAAAGGAACAACCGATTCAACGTACAAATATATCGGCAATTTTGACAATGCGAGCTTCTTTTTAGACGAAATGCCTGAAGAACCTGAACAACCGCAGCCAGATGTGACTGTGCAGTTTGAGAATCGCAGCACCTGGTCTTCGGAGGTCAATACGTTTAATAACAAGCCGTTGAAAACGGAAAGCAGCAATGGCGGGACGGTTGTGGGCAACACGTTTGACGGCGCATGGCTGACCTTTAACGAGGTTGATTTCGGTACGGCGGACAAAAATCATATCGAGATCGTGTATGATTCGCCTTCTCAAAAAGCCCCTGCGGGTGTTACTGCGGAAATTAGGCTGAACGATAAGGATGGCCAGCTTGTTGGTACGGTGGCGCTGCCGAATACCGGAAGCGGTTGGGGAACGTACAAGACCGCCAGCGCTAAGCTGGATCAGCCGCTCAACGGTGTGCAAACGATTTGCGTCGTATTCAAGGGTTCCACCACATCCAGCCTGATGTATGTCGGTAACGTGGATTCGATGACTTTTTCCGCGGCTGAATAAGCACGGATCATATAATTATTTATCAAGCGCCTCTCTGCAGTCACCGTGCAGGGAGGCGCTTTTTTGCGTACGCCTAGCATTAGTCATTTGGGATTATAGCTCGGCTCTTGATGGTGCGAGCTGCCGGTTGATCACGTTGCGGTACACATCCGCCGGCCGCAAGCCGACGAGCTTGTCGACAGGTTGCCCATCCTTGAAAAAGATGACCGTCGGCAGACTCATGACGCCGAATTGCGACGCCAGCTCTGGCGACTCGTCGGCATCCACTGTCGCGAACTTGACTGCGGCCCCGTATTCATCTGCTAAACCATGCAGTATCGGCATCAAAACTTTGCATGGAGGGCACCAACCTGCCCCGAACTCCAGGACGGCGGCATCCGCTCCTCCTACCCACTCCAAATACTGGCTTTCATCGATCGTTTGCATGCTCATGCGCGCTCTCCTCCTTTTTCTCCTCACGAATGGATGCAATCCGGTCGATCAGATTTGACCGGATCTGCGACAACAAGAGAATCTGGCCGTCGATCTCCGACAGCTTCTTCTCGAACATGGGCAGCACCTCCTCGCAGAACGCCTCCTTACTCTTCATGACGCAATGGAGAAAACCCGCGATCTGCTCTGTACTCAAACCCAGCGATAAATAGAGCCGGATCGTGCGAACCTGCTCCACGGCCAGCGGATTGTATTCCCTGTATCCGTTCTCCAGCCGTGAGGCCGTCAGCAGCCCCATTTTCTCGTAATAACGAAGGGAACGAATACTTGCTCCCGTCGCTTTGGACAGCTCCCCTATTTGCACAGGCGTCACCTCCCTGGAGTGCTGTTATATCCCCATCATAAACCCTAACATCAGTGTGAGGGTCAAACATTTTTTGAAGCAACATGAAACAAGAAGTCCTGGATATGGTGAGCGGCGTTGCATCACGTCAACCAAATAAATTCTAATTTTCTGCATATGCTACCCATTGGCGGGCGCGGATTTTTTGACGGCACCTCCAAAACTGAGGAATGAGGGATGTTGTGTGGGTGAGAAGAACATTTTAGCCTATTTCAAAAGTCCGGAGGAGGCACAGGCCGCGGCCAAAAAGCTGGAGGCGCTGAGGGTGGTAGATATGTCCATCGACCGTTTCAGCAGATATTCGGGAACCGGGCCTGTGGGCGGTATGCCGACCCTGGCCGGACAATTCGGCAGTCTGTCCTCGCTTGTGCACGGCGGAGATTTCACGAATAGTACCTCCGGTATTCTGGCAGCGGCCGATCCTTCGGCCAGCGGCATGAGCGATGGTGGACAAGGGGGGCCAACAGGCAGAAATATCCTCCTGACGGCTGTGGTGGATGAATCAGTCCACCATCAGGCGCTCTCTATTGTGGAACAGACCGGCGGCATGTTGTAACACACCATTCGAGCAACAAAAGTATAGAAGAGAAGGGAGCTGTTGTTATGTCCGCAAACAAGCGGTATGATAAATCGTTTACGAAAACGGAGAAAATGAAGATTATGAGCTCCGCCAAAAATGAGGACGTGGAATTTTCGGCCGAATTGGCAGATAAGGAGGATGTGGAGGCCTTGCGCCGCAGCGAGGCGGCTAACCACCGCCAGGAGCGCATTTTGACAGATCCGGCCAAGAACAAAGAGACCAAGCTTTGACACTCCCGCTTCTGTCAACAGAAAGCTTGTGACTGAGCCGATTCATCCCATGCCTGCAGCCATGGGATTTCTAAAGTAAATCCCTCTACGAGGGATGGCTTCTCCGTTTGATCTGGTCTGGTCGTCCGCGCATTTCTTTTATTGTTTACAAAGGTCGAGAGCAGCGAAGCTGCAGATGCTCTCGACCTTTTTTGCCTGTCCAGGAATCGCAAAAGTTCCTTTTGACCCGCGAAGAGTCTTTTTAGTCTTGAAGTGGGGGAAAGCACGCAGCAGCGGAGAGAACGAAGCAATTCCGGAAAAGCGGAGCGTTCACCTTTGGCCCGGAGGGCCAACAGTGATTGCAGGAATGCTTCGTTCTCGGAGCGCCTCCCACCACGGAAAAAGCAGCACCCTAGGTCAATGAAACCTATGCGATCCTCTCTTTTTGAACTCGCACGCGCATGTATAGTACAATAAATGTTATACATGCAGACGAGGAGGAAAATAGATAGATGTTATGGCATGAGCTTACAATTCATACTACAGAGGAAGCGGTGGAGATGATTTCCAACTTCCTGCACGAAGCTGGGGCGGGTGGTGTATCCATCGAAGAGTCCGGAACCTTGAACAAGGAGCGGGATACATCCTACGGCCAATGGTATGAACGGCCCCTGAACGACATCCCCGAGGGCCAGGCGGTCATCAAGGGGTACTTCTCCGAGGAAACGGACTTAAATGAAATTCAGAGCGGGCTTCAGCCGCGAATCGAGCAATTGAGAACGTTCGACATTGATCCAGGGGATTACAGCTTTGAGCAGCGGACGGTCAACGAGGATGATTGGGCTGACGCCTGGAAGCAGTATTTCAAGCCGCAGCGCGTATCGGAGCGTCTGACGATCAAGCCAACTTGGGAGGATTACGAGCCAGCGAGCGAAGCGGAGCAGATTATCGAGCTCGACCCGGGCATGGCTTTCGGGACAGGAACACATCCGACGACTTCCTTGTGTCTGCGTACGCTTGAATCTGTCATTGAAGGCGGCGAGGAGATTATTGACGTCGGCACGGGTTCGGGCATTTTGGCAATCGGAGCGGTGAAGCTTGGTGCGAAGCATGTGCTTGCGCTGGACCTGGACCCGGTGGCGGTGTCCAGCGCGCTGGACAATACGAGCCTGAACAAGCTGGAGCAGCAAATTACGGTCAAAGAAAGTGATCTGCTATCCGTGCTGGATGGCAATGATCCTTCATTGGGCGTACAGTTGCCGGTTAAAATTGTAGTGGCCAATATTCTGGCCGAGATCATTGTGCTGTTCGTTGAGGACGTGTATAAAGCACTAGAGCCAGGTGGTATTTATATCGCTTCAGGCATCTGGAAGAACAAAGAGCAGGTCGTAGAAGAAGCGCTGACGGCCGCAGGTTTCACCATTCAGGATAAGCACCGTGATGAAGACTGGATCGCCTTTGTGGCGAGGAAGGGCTGACGATGGACTTTCTGAATAGCTTCTTCCAATTCAACCTTGATGAGCTGCCGTTTGTTCTGCTGACGCTGATCATCGCATTCACTGTGCACGAATTTGCGCATGCCTACTTTGCCAACAAGTTCGGCGACCCTACAGCCAAGCTGCTGGGACGGGTTACGCTGAATCCGGCGGTGCATCTGGATGTACTTGGAACGCTGCTGATTCTAATTGCAGGCTTCGGATGGGCGAAGCCCGTTCCGGTCAACCGCGACAATTTCAGCCGCCCGCGTCTGATGGGCATTATCGTATCCGCCGCAGGTCCGCTAAGTAATCTGCTGCTTGCCTTTTTATCGACCCTGATCTATTTTGCGATTGTGCATTTGGGTATGCCCGGTTTGGACTCCAACCCGCGGGTGTTTGAAGCGGTCCGCATCTTTTTCAATTATATGATTACGCTCAACGTGCTTTTGTTTTTGTTCAATCTTATTCCGCTTCCACCGCTGGACGGGTACAGAATTTTGGAGGATATAGCTCCCACTCCATTGCGTCGGAAGCTGCAGCAGTTTGAGCAATGGTCTATCTTTATTTTTCTGCTGATTCTTGTGCTGCCGCCGCTGCGGGCAGTGACGATCACGCCGCTGTATGAGCTGGTGAATACCATTGCACACGGGTTTGCCAGCTTCGCAATGCTCATTTTTCAATAATAGGGAGCCGGCAGGCTCCTTCTTTAATTTAGGCTGGCCGGATACGGAAAAGCTTAAAATTACTTTACTGAATTGTAACTGTTATTGTTAATTTTTAACTCGAACTTCGTCGTATAATGTTCATCAGGCGATAAAATGTTTTCTTACATAAAGATGAGGAATTGAATATGAAAGGTGCTTTACGTGATGTTAACAACAACCAGAGCAACATTTCGTAGCCAACCTCTCCCGACCGCGATGCTGCGGATTCACAGCATGAAGGAGGGGCAGGTTTGTCACAACCATTGAAGAGTGGACGGCGCATGCATGGATTGGATGGACTGCGCGCCATTGCTGTATTAGGAGTTATTGCTTATCACTTGAAGCTTGATTTTATTCCCGGGGGTTTGCTCGGGGTGGGCCTATTTTTTGTTCTTTCGGGTTATCTCATTACCGACATTCTTGTCATGCAGTGGCAGGATCAGGGTCGGATTACGTTGGGGGATTTTTGGATCAAGCGGGCCAGAAGACTGCTTCCGGGCATGCTCACCATGACCGCTGTTGTGATGATCTGGCTGCTCATGACCGATCCTGCCCGGCTTGTCTCGTTGCGCGGGGATATTGTGTCAGGGGTGTTATACATAAGCAACTGGTGGTACATTTTTCATCATGTGTCCTATTTTGAGAGCTTTGGTCCTCCTTCGCCATTTGGGCATTTCTGGTCATTGTCCGTTGAAGAACAGTTCTATATTGTGTGGCCTCTGCTGCTGCTTGTTATGATTGTGTCGTTCAGGAAAAAGGGATGGCTGGTCGTCTCCATTGTAGTGCTGGCCGGACTGTCGGCTGGAGCGATGGCGATGATGTACAATCCGGATCTGGACCCGAGCCGTGTATATTACGGAACGGACACACGAGCTTTCGCCTTGCTCGCGGGAGCCGCGCTGGCCGTGGTGTGGCCAAGCCGGAGGCTGTCCCATGCATTGGCCGGCAAGCAGCAGCTGTCTCTGGATCTATCCGGTCTGGCCGCGCTGGTGCTGCTGGTCTACATGATGCTGAGCACCAACGAGTATGATTCATGGCTGTATCAAGGAGGAATGCTTGTTCAGGCTCTTGCAACCACTGTGCTTGTGGCTGTGCTTGCTCATCCTTTGTCACAGCTGGCCCGTATAATCGGGTCCGCGCCGCTGCGCTGGATCGGCGAACGCTCCTATGGTTTGTATCTGTGGCATTACCCGGTCATTGTCCTGACTACACCAACGGTAGATACGGATGGAGCAAATCCGTTGCGTATGGCGCTCCAGGTGCTTGCCACCGTTATACTGGCTTCGTTGTCGTTCAAATATGTCGAGAATCCGATCAGATGCAACGGATTCAGGCATACCTGGTCACGGGTATGGGGAAGGGAGCTTGGTTGGGTTTTCACCCGCCGTACGCTGTGGAGACGGGGGAGTGTGATGCTGAGCGTTGTTTTGCTGACGTTCACCATTTCGCATATGATGAAGACTTTGCCTGCAAGCTCGGCCTCCTACTCGGAATCAATGTTGGTGAGGCTGAGCGGGAAAACTCCGCCCGATCCGGGACAGGTTAAGGACCTGGCTGCTTCCTCCCAGACATCCGGTGCCGGAAATAAGCCATCTCAGCAATCCACAGGCAATGAAGAGCAGCATGTGAAAGAGACAAGTAACCAGGGAGAGAAACCGACCGGCACGGATACCTCGAAAACCGAAACGGATAAAGATGGCAAAACCACAGGTCCGAACGGTGGCGAGGGCACATTCTCAGGTCAGGTGAGTTATAGCGTTGTCGGGGACTCCGTGATTCTGGATGCCAAGCCGTATTTGGAGAAGTCCATTGCTGGAATCCATGTGGATGGTAAGATTGGCCGCCAGATGTGGGAAGCTACGGCTGTATTGCAGCAGTTGGAGAATAGCGGTCAACTTGGCAGCAGCGTGGTACTGGAGCTTGGGACAAACGGTTCTTTCAACTCTAAAAATCTGGATGCCGTGCTTAAACTCCTGAAAAATAAAAAACAGGTGTATCTGGTGACCGTGAGGGTTCCGCGTCCTTGGGAACGGACAGTAAACAAAGTATTGAATGACGTCGCGGGACGTTATGCGAACGTATCTCTGATTGACTGGTACAGCACTAGCAAGGGGCATGATGAATATTTTGAAAGGGACGGTGTGCATTTGACCCAGGCAGGGTCAGAGGCTTTTGCTGAACTGGTGAAGAACAGCGTGAAGTAATAGGCCGAAATCAGGGGTTACAAGCATAAAGGATGGAGCACTTATCCTGATTTATTCATAATGATTGATCATATACGAGGAGTCCTGCGCTGCAGGGCTTCTTCTTTTTTCGGTACGCTTGTATGGGCGTCACCTTGCTTCAAACAGCAGCTCCATGGGCTTATGGGGATTATTCTGCTCGGCTAGAACGGCATGATAAGGTATGGTTTTTCACCCTTAAAAGTTGTATGATGATATTTTGGATACGTGGTACAAGGATGCAGGCAATTCAGGGAGGAACTCACGATGCAGCGCTATTTTATTCCGCCTGAGCAGTTTCAGGAGCAGAGCGTCACCATTACAGGTGAAGACGCCCGTCATATCGGCAAAGTGATGCGTGGACGTCCCGGCGACAAGATCATCGTCAGTGACGGGCTAACTCGCGAAGCGCTCGCGGAGCTTGAACACATAGAGCAGGACCGCGTCACCGCGGCAATTATCGAAGGGCTGGAAATGACCTCGGAGCCGCAGGTTAAGATAACCATTGCCCAGAGCCTGCCCAAAGGCGACAAAATGGAGACGGTGATCCAGAAATGTACGGAGATCGGCGCTTATGCCTTCGTTCCTTTTCTGTCCACACGCACGGTCGTGCAGTATGACGCCAAAAAGGAAGGCAAACGGCTTGAGCGTTGGCGCAAAATCGCCAAGGAAGCAGCCGAGCAAAGCCACCGCAACCGCATACCCGGCATCGCTTCGCCTCTTTCCTGGAAAGAGCTGCTGGCGTCTTTTGCGGGGTATGATTTGGTATGTTATTGTTATGAAAAAGAGCATGGGCGCCAATTGCGCGACGTGATCGCTCCTTTTATGGAACAGAGCAGGCAGCAAGGGGAGCAGCCCCGTATTCTGCTTGTCGTTGGACCGGAGGGAGGCTTCACCGAAGAGGAGAGCCTGGCCGCCGAAAGTGCAGGTGCCCGTTCCACGGGTCTGGGACGCCGGATTTTACGCGCCGAGACCGCGGGTATGACCGCGTTAGCATGTATACTTTATGAGTCAGGAGAAATGGGAGGGATTTGACATGCCGTCCGTGGCATTTTATACGCTTGGCTGCAAAGTCAACTTTTATGATACAGAAGCGATCTGGCAGCTTTTTAAAAAAGAAGGCTACGAGCAGGTCGACTTCGAAGAGCAGACAGCCGATGTTTATTTAATTAATACATGTACCGTTACGAATACGGGAGACAAGAAAAGCCGCCAAATCATCCGGCGTGCGATCCGCCGCAACCCGGACGCAGTCGTAGCCGTAACCGGCTGTTACGCCCAGACCTCCCCTGCGGAGATTTTGGACATCCCTGGTGTGGATTTGGTCGTCGGGACGCAGGACCGTGATAAAATTTTGCCTTATGTACAACAAATTCAGGAATCCCGCCAGCCGATCAACGCGGTGCGCAATATTATGAAAAACCGTGTATTTGAAGAGATGGATGTTCCCGATTTTCAGGACCGCACCCGTGCGTTCCTGAAAATCCAGGACGGATGCAACAATTTCTGCACGTTCTGCATTATTCCGTGGTCGCGTGGACTGTCCCGCAGCCGTGATTCGCAGAGCATTATCAAGCAGGCGCGGCAGCTCGTGCAGGCCGGTTATAAGGAAATCGTGCTGACAGGCATTCATACGGGCGGATACGGCGATGACATGGAGAATTATGATCTGTCCGATCTGCTGTGGGATCTTGAAAAAGTGGACGGGCTGGAGCGTATTCGCATCAGCTCTATTGAAGCAAGCCAGATTGACGAGAAAATGCTGGATGTACTGAACCGCTCCAGCAAGCTTGTGCGCCATTTCCATATCCCGCTGCAGGCCGGTGACGATACCGTGCTGAAACGGATGCGCCGCAAATATACAACCGAAGAGTTCTATAACAAAATGCTGATGATCCGCAAAGCGATGCCTGATGTGGCTATTACGACAGACGTCATCGTTGGTTTCCCGGGTGAAACGGACGAGATGTTCCGCAACGGCTATGAGTTGATGAAGAAAATCGGCTTCTCGGAAATGCACGTCTTCCCCTATTCCAAACGCAGCGGTACGCCGGCGGCACGGATGGAGGATCAGGTCGATGAGGAAGTGAAGAACACACGCGTGCACGAATTGATCGATCTTTCCGAGCAAATGCAGCTTGCCTATGCGCAGAAATTCGTAGGCCAGGTGCTTGATGTGATTCCGGAAGGAGAGCATAAGGGCTCCGAAGGAACAGGGCTGCTTCAGGGCTACAGCGACAATTATATCCAGATGGTGTTCGAAGGCTCCAAGGATATGATCGGCAAAGTTGTCCGGGTCAAAGTGACCGAAGCAAGTGTAAACGAAAGCAGAGGTCAGCTTGTCCGCGTTATGGAGACAGGTTTGCAGACTGCGCTCTAACTGACCACCCGGCTTTGCAAGTGCTAGAAAGGGACTACAAGGATTTCGTCTTTCCGGCTTCCGGGGGATGAAATCCTTTGTTGTACAAAGAAAGGGGAACTAGAGATGACCGCCAAAAAAGAGATATCTGCGGGAGGCGTCGTGTATCGCCGTAGTGAGGACGGAGCGCTTGAAATCCAGCTGATCACAGACCGATACGGTAAAATATCGCTGGCCAAAGGCAAGATGGAGCCCGGTGAAACGGTTGAACAAACCGCATTGCGCGAAATTTTGGAGGAAACCGGGATTACGGGCCGCATCACGGATAAAGTCGATATTATAGCTTATACTTACCAGCATGCGGAATACGGCGAGGTTGACAAAGAGGTCCATTATTACCTGGTTGAGGCCGTAGACGGCACGCTGAAGGCACAGGCGGAAGAAATCAAGGGTGTCGAGTGGTATGAGCCACAGGCAGCCTGGCGCAGACAGAGAGAAGATGGCTACGATAACAATGACGCCATTGTGCGCAAAGGGCTTGCCCTGCTGAACATCAGCGTACAGTAGGCTGCGCTGGCGGAGAGGAACCCATTCGTTCCCAGACAGGCAAATAACATATGGGCAGAACGGCAAGGGAGCAGATGAGGTTGAACAAGGTTTGAGCATGTGCAATCTGGGTTCCCGGACCGGAGGACATCCAGGCCGCAGCCTGTTCCAGTCCGTTGATGAAGGGCATGAACAGGAGCGCGCCGGCGATGTTGAGACCGGTGTGTGACCAAGCGACAAAGTGCCCTGCGCGGCTGCCGCCAAGTGCGGCGATCAGCGCGGTCACACAGGTCCCCACATTGGAGCCGATCACGATCCCAATGCCGACATCCACGGGGAGAGCACCGGCGGCCGCTAGGCTGATCGCTGTGCCGATAACGGCGGCGCTGCTGTGTATGATGGCCGTCAGGCAGGCTCCGGCTGCGAATGCCCACCACATGCTGTCCTCCGAATGCTCCAGAAACCAGCGGAACACGCCGGCATCCCGGACCCAGGGGCCGGTCGTCTGCATAAGCTGGATGCCGCCGAGCAGCAGGGCGAAGCCGGAGCAGGCAAGGCAGGCATACTGGAAGGCAAGCAGCCTGCGCGGCGGACTGGCACGGAAAGGGGCTCCGCGCTCCACGAGCATGACGGACACTGCCCAAGACAACAGAGATACACCGAGCAAGGGCATCGCCCATCGTCCAAGCTGCAGGCCGAGCAGCTCGGTCGTGACGACGGTTCCGACATTCGTGCCCAGGATAATACCGAGTGTTCGCCCATAAGTGAGCAGCCCGGCGTTGACGAGCCCGATGGTCAGCACGGTAACGGCTGTGCTGCTTTGCAGCAGAGCGGTGAGGCCTGAGCTGAAGAGTAGTCCTTTCCAGGGAGAAGCGGTGGCGCGGTTCAGCCATTTGGACAACAGCGGACCGCCCAACTGCCTAAGTGCGGCTTCCATCAGCTTCATCCCCCCCAAGAAAATGAACAACCCCCCTGACAGGGGCAGTATGACATGAAAGAACACGGAGGAGTCTCCTTTCTGATGCAGTTCGCGGTTCTGATTCAAAAAATCCGGTTATACCACGTATATGCAGGAGAGCGGACAACCATGACAGGCTTAAATGAGTGAACGACCGGAAGCGGCACCGATGCCGCTTCACGGAAATAGAGGAGTGTAATGCAGTGGCATCAGTTATATTGGAGCGTGGCCGCAAGAAGAGGCTGGAGCAGGGGCATCCTTGGGTTTTCAAAAATGAAATAACGTCCGTAGAAGGTGATCCGGCAGCCGGGGAAGTGGTTGCGATTGTGAATCACCAGGGGCGATTTCTGGCGTCAGGTTATTATAATCCCGCTTCCCAGATTACCGTAAGGGTGGTGTCCTATCAGCCTCTGGAACGGATGGATAAGGAGTTTTTCGCAGCCCGTTTCCGTGACTGCCTGCAGCACCGCCATCGCTTTATTGCCGAAGGGGATGCTTACAGGCTGGTGTACGGGGAGGCTGACTTTCTGCCAGGCCTGGTCGTGGACCGTTTTAAGGATGTGCTGGTGGTGCAGCTGCTTACGCTTGGCATGGACCGTCGCCGGGAGGAGATCACGGAGGCGCTGGTTGAGGTGTTCGGCCCTGCCGGGATTTATGAACGAAGTGACGTGTCCGTGCGGGAGCTGGAAGGGCTGGAACAGCAGAAGGGGACACTTTATGGTGAATGCCCGCGTCATGTCACGGTGACGGAGAATGGACTGAGTATCAAGGTGGATATCGTAGAAGGCCAGAAGACAGGCTATTTCTTCGATCAGCGTGAGAACAGGGCCGCCATCGCTCCGCTTATGAAGGGCTGGGGAGCCAGAAGCGGCATTACGCTGCAGACGGTCGAGGTTGATGGACAGCAGTTGCAAAGACCAGTCAACAAAAGCGGAAAAATCGTCGAATTTCCGTATTGGGATGGAGCGACGGTGCTGGAATGCTTCTCCCATACGGGCAGCTTCACACTGAATGCCTGCAAATTCGGAGCCAAAAAGGTCACCTGCCTTGATATTTCGGAGCATGCGATCGAGAGCGCGCGCGAAAACGTCCGCCTGAACGGCTTTGAGGATCGTGTGGAATTTGTGGTTGAGGACGCGTTCAAATATCTGCGGGAGCAGGTGAAAGGGAGCGAGGAGCGTACATTACGTGCAGAGGCGGGCCAGAAAAAGGTTGATACCTCCAAACCGCTTGCGGGTGCAGGCCGAACCTTTGACGTTGTGATCCTCGATCCGCCAGCGTTCGCCAAGACGAGGAGTGCTGTCAAGGGAGCGTGCAGAGGCTACAAGGACATCAACCTGCACGGCATGAAGCTGGTGAATGAGGGTGGATATCTGGTTACGGCAAGCTGTTCCTACCACATGCGTCCTGAGCTTTTTCTGGATACGATCCAGGAAGCGGCAGCGGATTCCGGGAAAATTTTGCGTCTTGTGGAATGGCGTGCTGCCGGCAAAGACCATCCCCAAATTTTGGGGGTCGATGAGGGTCACTACCTGAAATTCGCCATCTTTGAAGTCCGGAGCCGTTCCCGGATGTGATTTGTTAATAGGTGGATAAAAATCACGCTCACCTCTTGAAGGGCAGGCTTAGCCTGCTTGTGCAAGGGGTGTTTGCCGTGTTTTTCATCCAAACATACGTTCTTTGGCTGGATCGATATGATATACTGATAGGAAAATGAACAGTCGCATGCTGTGTGCCAAGTGTTGAATTGCAGGCAGTATGCTGAAATAGAGTTGGAGGGATCTGCTAGTGTCACTCCGTTTTTTGATCGGCCGCTCGGGCAGCGGCAAAACGACACGTATTCATCAGGAAATTATCGGAAAATTGAAAGAACAGCCGCAGGGCAGGCCGCTTATTCTGCTTGTCCCGGAACAGGCTACCTTCCACACAGAACATGCTCTTCTGTCATCAGCTGAAATCAAGGGGACTGTGCGGGCCCAGGTGTTGGGCTTCCGCCGTCTTGCTTACAGGATTATGCAGGAGACAGGTGGAACGGCGTTGACCCCTGTGACGGAAGAAGGCAAGAAAATGCTGCTTTACAAAATCGTACGGCGTAGACGGGAGGAACTGCAGGTATTTCGCGATTCGGGTGATCAGCTCGGATTCGTCGACCGTCTGAACGCCTTGTTCACCGAATTTAAAAGATATGGTGAGAATCCGGCTTCCCTGCCGGAGCAGCTGGAGCGCATACAGGCCGAGCAAGGATCGCCGATCTTGAACAGCAAAATTCAGGATATTCTGACTCTGTATCGGGATTTCGAGCAGGAGCTGGCCCCGTTGTATCTGGATGGAGAAGATACGATGATGCGTCTGGCCTCTCAGCTTCCGCATTCCTCCTGGCTGGATGGGGCCGATGTCTGGCTGGACGGGTACCGCGGTTTTACACCGCAGGAATATAAAGTGATCGAACAACTGCTGTTGTCCTCTTCTTCCCTGACGGTATCGCTGACGCTGAATCGGGAGTATGAGGCGGAACAGCTTCCCCATGAGCTGGATCTATTTCATCCGACAGCCTCCGTCTATGTGAAGCTGAAGGGTATCGCGCGCGAGCTGGGGGTTGATGTTCGCACTGACGTGCTGCAGCCTGAGATTTTGCCGCGCTTTGCCTCCAGCCCGGAGCTTGCCCATCTGGAGGCCGGATTTGGGCAGCGCAGGGTGTGGGCATCACTTGAGCCCCCGGCGGGTATCGAGCTGCATGCCGCAGCCGACCGCCGGGCCGAGGTCGAAGGTGCAATCCGTGAAATGAGGCGGCTGGCACGTGAGGAAGGGGTACGTTACCGCGACATGGCCGTGTTCGTCCGCAATCCGGCAGACTATGAGCATCTGCTGGAGCCTTTGTTTACAAAGTACGAGGTCCCATTGTTTATCGACCAGAAGCGGGATATTCTGCACCATCCCCTCGTTGAATTTGTACGAGCCGCATTGGATATTGTGCGGCGGCACTGGCGGTATGAAGATGTGTTCAGAGCGGTGAAGACCGACCTGCTGCTTCCGTCAGACGGGCATGTGACCCGTGACTGCATGGATGAGCTGGAGAATTATGCGCTGGCCTGCGGCATTCAGGGCAGCCGCTGGACGGACGGCAGGCCTTGGCGGGCCGTGCCGAACCTGTCGCTGGAAATGAATGAAACCGAGCGGGTAAAAGCCCGTGACGAGACACTGGAGCGGATGGAGCGGTGCCGGGCCGTTGTGGTTGCACCGTTGTATGCTTTCGCGAAAAGGCTATCCAAGGCGAAAACCGCCAGGGAGCAATGTGAAGCGGTGTATCGCTTGTTGGAGGATGCGGATATCGGGCGCAAGCTGGACCGGATGATACTGCATTCGGAAAAGCATGGAGAGCCGGAGCGTGCCAGGGAGCACAGCCAGATCTGGGATGCTGTGCTGGAGCTGCTTGATCAGATGAACGAGATGGTAGGCGAAGAGAAGCTGCCGGTGGAGCTGTTCGCAGGCATGCTGGAAACGGGACTGGCGGAATATCGTCTTGCCCTGATCCCGCCCGCGCTGGATCAGGTGCTGGTCGGAAGCGTGGACCGCACCAGAGTCAGCGGGATTCAGTACGCCTTTTTGCTGGGTGTGAACGAAGGTGTGATGCCCGCTGTTCCGCAGGAGGAAGGCGTGCTCAGCGAGCAGGAACGAAGCAGGCTGGCCGAGCAGGGAATTGCTCTTGCCCCGGATGTGACGCGCAGACTGCTGGATGAGCGCTTTCTCGCCTATACGGCCATGACCTCGGCGGGACGCAAGCTGTGGGTTAGCTACCCGGTTGCCGATGAAGAGGGCAAGCCGCTGCTGCCCTCGGAATACATCAGGCATCTGCGCCTGATGTTCAAGGGACTGAAAGAAAAGCCGCTGACGAGCCAGCCGCTGCCAGGGGCGGATTGGACGGCCCAGTCGGAGTATGCGCTGCATGCGCCTACAGCGCTGTCCCAGCTTGTTGTCCAGCTGCGGCAGTGGCTGCGTGGTGCGGATATCGCCGAGCCGTGGTGGGAGGTCTACAACTGGTATGCGGGCAGCAGCGGAGGGGAATACGTGAAGCTGAAAAGGCTGCTGACCTCTCTGTTCTACGAGAACAGGGCCGAGCCCTTGCAGCGCGAGACAAGCCGCAGCTTGTACGGCACGCGGCTGCGGACAAGTGTATCGCGAATGGAGCGTTTTGTGGCTTGCCCGTTTTCACATTTTGCGTCCCATGGGCTCAAGCTGAAGGAGCGTCAGACCTATAAGCTGAAGGCGCCGGACATCGGGCAGTTGTTTCACGCGGCCCTGGGCAGTATGGCGCTGCATCTGAAGGAAAGCAACCGCAGTTGGGGCAGCCTTAGTCCGGAGCAATGCCGGCAGGAGGCCGAGGCGACCGTTGACCGGCTGGCGCCGCGGCTGCAGGGTGAAATTTTGCTGAGCTCGAAGCGTTACGGCTACATTTTCCGCAAACTGAAGGATATTGTCAGCCGCGCCTCCCTGATTCTGGGCGAGCATGCCCGCAGGGGAAGCTTTGAACCGCTCGGCCTTGAGCTGGATTTCGGACCAGGCAAGGAGATTCCTCCGCTGACGTTTGAATTGGAGAACGGTGTTGTGATGGAAGTGATCGGCCGGATTGACCGGGTCGATGTGGCGGAAGGCGAAGAGGGCCTGCTGCTGCGGGTTATTGACTATAAATCAAGCCATAAGGATTTGAAGCTGCACGAGGTTTATTACGGTCTTGCCCTGCAGATGCTGACCTACCTGGATGTGCTGCTGACAAGTGCAGAGGAGTGGCTGGGTGAGCCGGCCTATCCGGCAGGCACGCTGTATTTTCATGTGCATAATCCGCTGCTGCAGTCCGCTAACGGTATGAGCCCTGAGCAGGCGCAGCAGGAGCTGCTGAAAAAGTTCAAGATGAAGGGCCTGCTGCTAGCCGACCGGGACGTCATAACCAAAATGGATGTGGAGCTGGACAAAGGCCATTCAGCCATCCTGCCTGTGGCGGTCAAGGCCGATGGCGGTTTTTACAGCAGCGCGGCGGTAGCGAGTCCGCAGCAGTGGCAATCGCTGCTGTCTGCCGTGCGCAGCAATATCCGAACCATCGGAACACGGATGACGGAAGGTGAGGTCGACATCGTTCCTTACCGCATCCAGCAGGAGACCGCCTGCGATTTTTGTTCCTACAGATCTGTGTGTCAGTTTGACGACAGTCTGGACGGAAGCAAGTTCAAGCATTTGTCGAAGCCGGGGAAGGAACAGCTGTGGAATATGCTGGACAACCATGAAGGAGGGGGGACGGAGTGATGTTTATACCGAAGCCGGAAGGCAGCTTCTGGAGCGATGAGCAGTGGCAGGCCATCGTGCAATCCGGAGACGATATGCTGGTGGCTGCAGCAGCAGGCTCAGGTAAAACAGCGGTGCTTGTTGAACGTATTATTCGTAAAATCGCCGATCCAACGCTTGGATTCAGCGTAGACCGGCTGCTGGTGGCGACCTTTACGAAGGCTGCGGCTGCAGAAATGCGCCACAGAATCCGTGAAGCGCTGGAACGGGCGCTGGAGGACAATCCCGGCAGTGAGCATCTGCAGCGTCAGCTGTCCCTGCTCGGAAGGGCGTCGATCACGACGCTGCACTCGTTTTGCATGGAGGTGATCCGGCGCCATTATCAGTCGATTCCGCTTGATCCCGGCTTTCGGATCATGAACGAGCATGAAACGGAGCTGATGAGGCAAGAACTGCTGGAAGAGCTGTTCGAGGAGAAGTACGGCGAACAGCCGGAAGGCAGCGTGTTCCGGATGATGGTGGACTGGTTCAGCGGGGAGCGGACCGATGACGCGGTGTACGGGCTGGTTCAGCGGCTGTACGATTTCTCGCAAAGTCATCCCTGGCCGGGGCATTGGCTGCGGGAGACGGTTGGCGCTTTCCGTATAGGCAGTCTTAGCGAACTGGGGGCCACTTCCTGGGTCGCCAGTCTAATGTCCGATGCGCGGCTGGAGCTGCGCGGTGTCTGCAGTCTGCTGGAGCAGGCGCACGGACTGGCCATGGAGCCGGGAGGACCTGCGCCTTATGCGCAGACGCTTGCGGATGAAACCGAAATGGTCAGGACCCTACAGCTTGCGCTTGAACAAGAGCCTTGGGAGCGGCTGTATGACAGGTTTCAGACGGTGTCCTTCGGCAAGCTGAAGGCTGTCAAAAAGGATCAAACCGATCCGGAGCTGCAGGAGCGTGTAAAGTCATTAAGAGAAAGAGCCAAAAAGGCGCTGACGGATTTGAAGGCCACCCTCTTCGGACGGTCACCGGAGCAATTTCTGGCCGAGCTGCGCCAGGCCGCCCCGCTGATGGAGGAGCTTGCGGAAACCGTCATTCAGTTCGGAGAGAGGTTCCGCCGGGAGAAGCAGGAAAAAGGTCTTGTGGACTTCGCAGATCTGGAGCATTACTGTCTGCAAATATTGCGGCACCCTGATTCGACGCCGGCACAGCTACTTCCTTCGGACGCGGCGCTGGAGTATCAGGCCCAGTTTGACGAGGTGCTGCTGGACGAATATCAGGATACGAATACGGTGCAGGAGGACATTGTGCGGCTGCTTGCCCGGTCACAGCCAGGGAACCGTTTCATGGTTGGCGACGTCAAGCAAAGTATATACCGTTTCAGACTGGCCGAGCCGGGTTTGTTTCTTGATAAATACCGCCGTTTCGGCGAGAAGGATGAACCCGGGCTGCTGATTGACCTGGCGCGCAATTTCCGTAGCCGCCGTGAGGTGGTGGATGCGGTTAATCTGCTGTTCCGCCAGATGATGAGTGTCGATGTGGCGGAAATTGATTACGATGAGCGGGCTCGGTTGGTTCACGGGGCGGATTTTCCGGAGGCTGCTGAACAGAGCGGCACCCCGTATCAACCGGAGCTGATTCTGATTGATAAAGGAGCCTCCGGTTCTTCCATTCCGGCGGATGCAGCAGAGGAAGGGACAACTGCCCCGGAGGAAGAGCTGGCCGAGCTGGAGACGGCGCAGCTGGAAGCACGCTTGATTGCGGGACGCATCAGGCAGATTGTCGGTGATACCGGACCAGCGCTGCAGGTTTACGACAAGGGACTCAAAACGATGCGCCCTGCCGTCTATGGCGATATCGTCATTTTGCTGCGTTCGGCGGCGGTATGGGCTCCGCTGATAGTGGAGGAGCTGCGGCAGGCCGGCATTCCGGCGGCAGGGGAGCAGACGAAGGGTTTCTTCAAGGCGACTGAGATCGAAGTCATGCTGTCCCTGCTGCACATTATCGATAACCCGCGGCAGGATATCCCGCTTGCGTCCGTGCTTCGTTCGCCGATGGTTGGCTTGACGGAGGATGAACTGGCCCGGATCAGGCTGAAGCGCTCCAACGGTTCGTTCTATGATGCGGTCATGGCGGCCGCCGGCCGGAATGCCAAAGCGATTATGACGGCTACAGTGGAAGCGGCCGTAAGCAGCGCAGGCGGTGAAGACGAGGCAGGACGAGCCGAGGCGGCTGAGGCCATGACGGAAACGGCGCTGGAGCAGGGCTTTGCCCCATCGGAAACGAAGGTCACGGCGGATTTGCAGCGTTTTCTGGATAAGCTTGAAGCATGGAGACAGGAGGCGGTTCAGGGCAGCCTCAGCAGTCTGATCTGGCGAATTTATGAAGAGACTGGTTATATGGACTGGAATGGCGGGCTGCCCGGAGGCGTCCAGCGCCAGAACAATCTGAAGACACTATATGACCGTGCGCTTCAATATGAGCAGACGACATCCAATCGCGGATTGTTCCGTTTCCTGACGTTCATCTCGAGGTTGCGCGAAAACGGCAGAGACTTGGGACCTTCAGGTGTCTCCACAGAGCCAGACCAAGCCGTACGCATCATGACCATCCATAAAAGCAAGGGGCTGGAGTTCCCGGTCGTCTTCATTGCGGGGGCGGCCAAAATGTTCAACACACAAGACCTGAACATGCCTTTTCTTATGCATAAAGGGCTTGGTTTTGGTCCCAAGTTCGTGGACAACGGCAATAGGGTCAGCTATCCGACCCTGCCCAATCTGGCGATCCGCAGACGTTCGCAACTGGAGCTGCTGGCGGAGGAAATGCGGGTACTATACGTTGCGCTCACCCGTCCGCGCGAAAAAATGATCATCACGGCCACCGTTAGAAATGCGGCTGCACAGGCAGCTTCCTGGGCAGCCATCAAGGACGAGCGGGAAGAGGTGCTGCCTGATTATCTACTGGCTGCGGGCAGGAGCTATCTCGACTGGATTGGCCCGGCGTTGCTTCGTCATCCGTCGGCTTCCGTTTTGCGCGAGGCGGCGGGTTTACAGCCGGAGGCGTACCGCCCTTTGGAGGGCAATGAAGGCGGTTGGCTTGTATCCCTGTATTCTGCGGAAGCGGCGGCTTCCATTGCGGCGGCTGACGCTGGACCGGAAACGGAGCTTTTGCCGGACAGAAGCAGTCGTGTGGAGGCGCTCAGACAAGTGCAGCCAGTGCATAGCGCCGCCGTGAATCAGGCCGGACAGTTGGCGAATGCGCTGTCCTGGACCTACCCGCATGCGCTTGCTGGCAGGACCGCAGCGAGTACGTCGGCAACAGAGTTAAAGCGGACTGTCACTGGTGAGGAGCCGCCTTCTGCGGATTGGACGAACGTCCTGAGCGCCGTAAGCGGGGAAACGTCCGTGCAGCAGCCAACCTTTGAAAGACTGCAGTTGCGCCGTCCCAAATTCATGGAGCAGAAGGGGCTAAGTCCTAGTGAGCGGGGAACGGTGTACCATACGCTGATGTTTCATCTTCCTCTTCAGGGCAGCATTGTTGCCCCTGTTATTGAGGAAACGAAGGAGCGTCTGGTGCAGTCCGAAATCATGTCCCGCCAGCATGCAGACATGATTGATGCCGGAGAGATTACACGCTTTTTTGCGACTGAGCTTGGTCAGAGGCTGCTTCACGCCTCTTCCGTACAGCGGGAGCTGCCTTTCAGTTATGGTCTGCCTGCTTCGCAGTTGGCCAACCGGCAGGCGCTGGACATCCGGCAGCCAGGGGGCACTACGCACACAGGCGTGGCGGCCGAACTGGAAGGAGATACAGTGCTGGTCAAAGGGATCGTCGATTGTCTCTTTGAGGACGAGAAGGGTCTCGTCCTGCTGGATTATAAGACAGACCAGATCTCTGAGTTCAGGAATCTGGAGGTTTTGACCGGCATGTACCGCTTTCAGCTTGAACTGTACTCCCGGGTCATGGAGGATATCCTTGGACGGAAGATTGCGGAAAGATGGCTTTATTTCTTCGATGCGGGAGAAAGCGTTCAGGTGTAGAAAAGAAGGAGGAAAGAGAAATGAGGATACTGCATACGGGCGACTGGCATTTGGGCAGGACGCTTGAAGGTCGCAGTAGGCTGAAGGAACAGGAGGCCTTTCTTGAGGAGCTTGTGCGCATGGCGGAGGACCAGCAGGCGGATCTGATCCTGATGGCGGGAGATGTCTATGATACGGTGAATCCGCCTGCAGTGGCAGAGCAGTTGTTTTATGAGGCTGCTGCGCGGCTGGCCGAAGGAGGAAGGCAGTTCGTTGCGATTGCGGGCAATCATGACCAGCCGGAACGGGTGTCGTCCGTCACCCCTCTCATCCGTCAGCAGGGCATCAGGCTATTGGGTTTGCCCAGCCCGGAGGCGGTGCGTGTAACTGCGCCAAGAACAGGAGAGACGGCGGTCATCGCCGCGTTGCCTTATCCTTCGGAGGCTCGCCTTAACGAGCTTCTCAGCGAGGATGGGGAAGAAAGCGTACTGCGCGAGGCATACAGCAGGCGTGTAAGCAGGCTGATGACACAGCTGGCCGCTTCTTTCCGCCCGGATACAGTCAATCTGGCGATGAGCCACATCTATGTGCTCGGTGGCCTGGAGACCGATTCCGAACGGCCGATTCAGGTGGGTGGTGCGTATACGGTTGATCCGTCGGCGCTTGTTGTAGGGGCGCAGTATACCGCCTTGGGGCATCTGCACCGGCCCCAGTATGTGAAAGGAGAAGGAATTCTGCGCTACAGCGGTTCGCCGCTGGCTTACAGCTTCTCCGAGGCAGGGCAGGCTAAGTCTGTCACGCTTGTTGAAGCGGCTCCCGGACAGCCTGTCCGCATCGAGGAGCTGTATATCAGCAGCGGCCGCCCGCTGGTGCGCTGGCGGGCCAGGGGAGGCCTGGAGGAAGTTTACCGCTGGCTGGACGACGGGCTGGACGCGGATGCGTTCATTGATCTGGAAATTTCACTGACCGAGGCTATGTCGATCGGGGATATCCAACGGCTGCGCAAGAGCCGTGACGGGATTGTACATATCAGGCCCGTTTACCCGGAAATGGTCGCCGCCGAGCTGGAGCAGCAGCGTTCCGGGATTCCGCTGCATGAGCTGTTCCGCTCCTTTTACCAGCGCCAGACGGGAGGAGCAGAGCCGGATGAAGGGCTTGTACAGCTGTTCCTGGAGCTTGTGGAGGAAGATGGAGAGAATGACGGAACGGAGGGGCATGTGTCATGAGACCGATATTGCTGAGGGTAGCGGGGCTTCAAAGCTACAGGGAGCAGCAGGAAATCCGTTTCGAAGAGCTGACGGAAACGGGGCTGTTCGGGATTTTCGGGCCGACCGGAAGCGGCAAGTCGACGCTGCTGGATGCCATTACACTTGCTATGTACGGCAAGGTGGAGCGTGCTGTCAACGGCACGCAGGGCATTATGAATCATGCGGAGGATACGTTGTCCGTCGCTTTCACGTTTGAGCTGATGTCGGCGCAGGGTCCCAAAAGATACCGGGTAGAGCGCAGGTTCAAGCGGGCCGCGGGTGTGTCGGTCAGCAACTCGCTGAGCCGGTTCGTGGAGATTACGGATGAAGGCGAGCAGGTGATGGCTGACAAGCTGGCGGATGTCACGCGTTGTGTGGAAGATATCATCGGTTTGAAAATGGATGATTTCACCAGGGCGGTGGTGCTGCCGCAGGGGAAATTCGCCGAATTCCTCTCCCTGAAGGGCAGCGAACGGCGACAGATGCTGCAGCGGCTGTTCCATCTGGAGAAGTATGGCGATCAGCTGGCACAGAAGCTGAGCCGCAGAGTCAAGGACACGGATTCGGCACTGAAGTCGCTGGCAGCGGAGCAGCAGGGCCTGGGCAATGCCAGTGCAGACGTCTTGAAGGAGGCTGAGCTTCGTTTGCGGTTGGCAGTGGAGCACGCGTTGTCCTCACGCGCCCAGCTTGAAGTGGCATCACGTGAAGCTGAAGCGATGTCGAAAATCCGTGACCTCGAAATAGAAAGGCAGCGCAGAACGGAGGAGCTGCAGGAGCTGGCTGTCCGGGAGCGTGAAATGGCTGTGCTTGAAAAGAAGCTGAAACAGTCAGCCGCGGCCTGGGCTTTGCAACCGGCTTTGGAGGATTGGAAGCAGTCCGCAACTGCAGCGGCAGCACGCGAAGCCGCTGCAGCCGCCGCGGCTGCGCTGGCCAGTGAGGCGGAAGAGAAGGCGGAGCAGGCGGTACAGGCAGATGAGAGAGCCAGTCAGGAGCTGGCTGCTGAGGAACCGCGCCTGCTGCTGCGAATCGATCAGCTGGAGCAGGCTATGGAGCTGCAAAAGGAGACGGATGCGCTGCGGACCGGACGCGATCAGCTCGCCGCCTTGCTTGCTGAAGCCGAGACGGACCGCAAGCATCATGAGCAAGAGCTGCAGAAGGAGCGGGAGCTTCACAGCCGTGGGCTGGTCCGGCAGAAGGAGCTGCAGGAGCAGCTTAAGCCATGCGAGGTGAAGGCCGAGGAGCGGCGTCTGCTGCAGGAGGCGATGCAGCGCTTGCAGCAGCTGAAGTCGGCAGCAGAGCAGCTGCGGGAAGCCGAACAGGAGGCTATCGCTGAAGAGCAGCGCTTGCGCGGCGCGGTGGAGGAACTGTCACGGGCGGAAGTGGAGGTCCTGCGGACAGAAGCGACCCGCACGAGTGTGTACCAGACAGCCATGGAGCAGGTCGGCAGGCTGCTCCGCCTGGAGACGGAGTGCGTCCGCCAGCTAAAGGAGCTTGCCGCGGCGGAAGAAGCGCTGCGCAGCGAGCTCCGGGCCGGTGAGCTGCGCAGGCTGGCGCAGGATCTGGCTGCGCAGCTGCAGGACGGCGAGCCCTGCCCGGTCTGCGGCTCGCTGCATCACCCTGCGCCGGCGGAAGCGCCCCGCGGCGGTGCAGACCATGCCGCCGCCGATGGCCTGCAGCGGTTGCGCGCCGGCCTGCAGGAACTGCGGCTGGAGCTGCGCCAGCAGCTGCATGAGCGGCGCAGCCTGGTGGCGCAGCTCCAGCCTGCTGGCGGCGAAGCTGACGCGCCGCAGGCCGAGAGCGCCGCAGGCGCGGAGGCGGCCGTGCAGGAGCCTCCGGCCGCCGGCACCGGCCCGCACGCGCCGTCGCACGACCTCGCGGCCTGGCAGGCCCGCTGCGGCGCGCTGGAGCACGCTGCGGCAGAGCTGGCCGCGGCCGCAGGACCGCTGCGCGAGCAGGCCTCCGCCCTGCGGGAGGCGGAGGCCGGACTGCAGCAGCGGCGCATCCGTGCGGCGGCGGAGCACGAGGCCGCCGCCGGGGCGCTTGCGCAGGCGCAGCGCAAGCGCGAGAATGCCGCTGCGCGCAGCCAGGAGCTGCGCAGCGGCTGGGAAGGCGCGCTGCCCGGTGTGGAGCCGGACAGCGCGGAGCAGCAGTATCGCGCCATGCAGGAGCGCGATATGCGCGCCGACGAGATCCGGGCGCGCCTGGAGACCAGCGTGACCTTCCTGGAGGAAAAGTCACGCAGTGTGCAGCTCATCGAGCAGACGGTCGTCGCGGCGGACAAGCTGATCATCGCCCGCCAGGCTGAGCTGCAGGGCAAAGACGCGCTGCTGCGCGAGAAGATGGGGCGCCTGCAGGCCTGGATTGGCGGAGGCAGCGCGCAGCAGCTGCTGGCCGATGCAAGCAGCAGGCTGTCGCATTTGAAGTTGCAGGCGGATGCCTGCAACCGGATGCGCAAGGAAGCTGATGAGCGCAAGCATGAAACCGCCAAAGCCTCGGTTATGGCCCGCCAGGCCGCTGATTCCGCTGCGGAGCGCAGGCAAGCCGCTGAAACACGCTGGTGTTCCCAGCTTGAGGCCTCCCCGTTTGCCAGTGAAGAAGAGGTGCTGGAGAGCAGCATCGAGCCGGAGCATGCAGCCAGACTGGAAGCGCAGGTGAACGGCCACCGCGAGCGGGAGAAGGAGGTGGCGGCCCATTTGCGCCATCTGGAGGAGAGACTCGCGGGAACAAGCTGGTCTGCTGAGGAGTGGAATGCTTGTATCGTTCGGCTGCGGGAATGCCGTGAACAGGATGAAGAGGCGCTTAGAGACAAGGCCAAGGCGGAGCGTGACATGGAGGATCTGCAGCAGCGTCACGTCCGCTGGATGGAGCTGGAGAGCAGACGCGGGCATCTGCAGCGTGAAGCGGAGAAATTGGCCAAGCTGCAGTCCTGCCTGCGGGGCAATGCCTTTGTCGAGTATGTCGCGGAGGAGCAGCTTATGCAGGTCAGCCAGGCGGCTTCCAGGCGGCTCCGCTTCCTGACGAAGCAGCGTTATGCCCTCGAAGTGGACTCCGGCGGTGGCTTTATTATCAGCGACGATGCCAACGGAGGCATCAAACGTCCGGTATCCACCTTGTCTGGCGGCGAAACCTTCCTTACCTCGCTCTCATTGGCCCTGGCCCTGTCCGCACAAATTCAGCTGCGCGGCCAATTTCCGCTCCAGTTCTTTTTTCTGGATGAAGGCTTCGGAACGCTGGACCCTGAGCTGCTTGATACCGTGATTACTTCCTTGGAGAAGCTTCACCATGATCAACTGTCGGTCGGCGTTATCAGCCACGTGCCGGAGCTGCGGGCAAGATTGCCGCGCAAGCTTGTTGTGTTGCCGGCAGAACAATCGGGAGGCGGTTCGAGGGTAGTGCTCGAAACGCTGTGACCAGAGCGTTGGAGGAAAGGCAGCGGGTGATCTACATCACAGATACAGTTTAATTGCGCTGTTATAATACAGCTAAGCCGACATATTGTTGACAGTCATCCCTGCTGTGGCAGTGATTCTGGGACACCGCTCTCGGAATCGCTGCCACGCATGGAGCTCGAACAGAGCTTCCAGGGGTGGCTTTTTTTATCTCCTGAACCTGAAATGGATAGTGGCAAAACGCCCAGATCTGAATAGGATATTGCAAAGTGGGATGTGAACTTTCCTGCAAGCGCTAAGGAGGTGCGGAAGATGGAAAATGTTGCTGTGAATGAACAGAACAATGACATCAAGAACGAACAGAATGATACAAAGGGAATCTGTATGAAGCATATGCACCGTTATGTGTGTGTATGGATGAAGGACGGATCGGTACATGACGGAATTGTGGAGCAGGTGGATGACGATAACATCTATATGGCCGTTCCGATCGGGGGAGAGAACGCAAATATACCCAATACAGGCAACATGCCGAATACAGGCAACATGCCATACATGGGCAACATGCCGAATACAGGGAACATGCCATACATGGGCAACATGCCGTACACAGGAAGCATGCCATACACAGGCAATATGCCGTATACAGCCAATATGGAGAACCCTGCAAATATTCAGCCTTCTGCCTATATGCCGTACCCTGAGAATGTTCAGCCTGAGGCTAATAAGCCATACAATGACTGTGGTTGCGGAGGAATGCAGACACGCGCCTTTGGTTACCCTGCTCCTTTCCCCGGATACGGTCCGGGTTACGGTTATGGTCCGGGATATGGAAACGGCTACGGATATAGCTATCCATCCTATCCTTATTATGGAAGACGTCGGTTTAACCGGCTGATCCTGCCGCTTGCCGCGCTGACGGCGATTGGTCTTCTTCCTTATTATTGACAGTTCAGCAAGTGTCGTAGCAGGGCCCATCCCACAGGGGACCGGGTCCTGCTCTCTTTTCATCTTCATTGGACGTCCGCCCTTCTTTTCCGGTATGATAATTACATAATGGCCTATATAAGAAGGAGGAGTATTACATATGGACTGTCTGTTTTGCAAAATTGCAGAAGGCTCCATACCGTCCAAGAAGGTGCTGGAGACGGAGGATATGCTCGTATTTCATGATATTCAGCCTGCGGCGCCCGTGCATGTTCTGATCATTCCGAAGAAGCATATCGTTTCTATGAACGATGTGGTGGAGGAAGATTTGGCGCTGATCGCTGAAATCCATCGTGTTGCGCAAAAGGTGGCCCAGCAGCTCGGCGTGTCCGAATCGGGTTACCGTCTCATCAATAACTGCGGGCCGGACAGCGGTCAGGCGGTTCATCACCTGCATTATCATCTGCTCGGCGGCGCCAAGCTGGGTGCTCTGACGGGGATTTCTGACTCTCACGCGGCAGGCTGAGCACCTTTTTTTTCGATAGGTTGACACCTGCTTTAGCTTTGACCTATAATGAAAGTTGATGAACCGTGTTATTGCTCTTGGACGGTCTGGTCGGAGGGAGGGAAAACTGGTGTCTGAAACTAAAGTTCGCAAAAACGAGACAATTGATGCTGCACTTCGTCGCTTTAAGCGTTCCATCGCTAAGGATGGCGTATTGGCTGAGGTGAAGAAACGCAAGCATTATGAAAAGCCAAGCGTAAAGCGCAAGAAAAAGTCCGAGGCTGCTCGTAAGAGAAAGTTCTAGGAGGATCTAAGCCATCATGAATTTGAGCGAACGATTGAACGAAGATATGAAGCAGGCGATGAAGAGTAAGGACAAGTTCAAACTCTCTACCATTCGAATGGTTCGTTCTACGATAAAAAATCTTGAAATAGAATTGAAACGGGATTTGGATGACAACGAATTGCTTGATATTCTGAGTCGTGAGATCAAACAACGCAAGGATGCCCTCCAAGAATTTGAAAAAGCAGGCCGCGACGAGCTTGCGGAAAGCAACAAAGCGGAAATCGAGATTCTCAGTCAGTACCTTCCCGCGCAGCTTACCGAAGAAGAAATTAAAGTTATTGTACAGCAGACCATCCAGGAAACCGGTGCTTCTTCGAAAGCCGATATGGGGAAAGTGATGGCGGCCTTGATGCCTAAGGTGAAGGGTCGCGCGGACGGAAAACTCGTGAACCAAGCGGTTCAGCAATTTCTGCAATAATCAAAAAGAGCAGGCACTCTCTGTCTAACAGGGAGTGTTTTTTCTTTTTTTAAGGCCTTCATCAACTAACTTCCTGCCCATTGCTAAGCTTGAAACCAATGTAAGGTTCACGGCGTATGTAAGTTAATGCTGACTTGCTGATTTTTCGGGAAATGGCCAGCATACAAGTTGAATTCTGGTAAGATGTATATAATAGCCGGAAGGGGGGAGATGGATGTACGCAAGAAAATCCGTACTGTACTTCAAGGCGTTGCTTGCTTTCCTGCTGTTGGCTCTGCTATTGCTGCCTTTGGGCGGAATTAGACCGATGGCAGCAGCCTCGGCTGAAGGGATAGGTCCGGTATTTGTCATACCAGTCAATCAGGAGATTGAGCGCGGGCTGGAGAATATTATGGAACGTGGCTTCAGGGAAGCGGAACAGTCGAAGGCGGGTCTGATTATTTTGGAAATCAACACGCCAGGGGGACGGGTGGATACGGCTGAAAGAATCGGAGAGCTGATCAAAAGCAGCAATATTCCTACAGTAGCTTACATAAACGGAAATGCTGCGTCCGCAGGGGCGTATATTGCGCTGAATGCCGACCAAATCGCCATGTCACCAGGGAGTATGATCGGAGCAGCCGCGCTCGTGACTCAGTTCGGCACGCCAGTGGATGATCCGAAGACCATTGCGGCGTGGAAAAGCATGATGGCTTCAGCAGCGCAGGCGGGCGGAAGAAATGCATCTATTGCCGAAGGTATGGTAGATGTGAACCTGGAAGTAAGCATGTCAGAAATCGGGAAGGTCAAGGCCAAAGGGCAAATTATTTCGCTCACCAGTGAGGAGGCGCTCCGGACGGGGTATGCTGACCGTATTGTCTCTTCTACGGAGGAGGTCGCTAGTTGGATGGGGTTTGCCAATCAGGATCTTTTTCAAATCGACCAGTCGCCGGCCGAACGGTTTGCTGAATTTTTAACTCACCCTTGGGTGCAGGTGCTGCTGCTGTTTATCGGTATTGCAGGTATTGTCACTGAACTGATCGTGCCCGGGTTCGGTGTGCCGGGCATCCTGGGTATATTGTCCTTCGGTCTGTATTTCTTCGGAAATTATGTTGCAGGTTTCGCTGGTTATGAGACATGGGTGCTGTTCATCATCGGGTTGGTCCTGCTTGCGCTTGAGCTGTTTGTACCGAGCTTTGGTATCCTTGGCTTGCTCGGCTCGGTAAGTCTTGTGGCCGGTGTGGTTCGGGCTGCTTATGACACGGCGGATGCGCTGTTTGCGCTCGGCATTGCTTTTGCTGCTGCTGCCATCGTGGTCACCATTGTGGCGGTTGCGTTCAAGGATCGCGGAATTTGGAATAAGTTTATTTTGAAGGAGAGCTTGACGACAGATCAGGGCTATTCTTCGGTAATGAGCAAGGATCGGCTGCTGGGGATGCAAGGAACCAGTCTTACGCCGCTTCGACCGGCGGGGACGGTACTGATCGAAGGTGAACGGATTGATGTAGTAACAGAAGGCGGATTTATAGAGAGCAACAAGCCAGTTAGTGTAATTAAGGTGGAAGGCGGCCGTATTGTAGTTAAAGAGCTTTTATAGAGATAGAAGGCTAACAAATTGGAGGATGATGAACTTTGATGGATTCGGGTTTGATTAGTGTTTTGCTGATTGCTGTCGTAGCGATTATCGTGATTAGCGTATTTTTCAGCTTTTTTCCGGTCATGCTGTGGATTTCCGCGCTGGCCTCAGGGGTACGGGTCGGAATTATTACACTTGTTGCGATGCGCTTGCGCCGGGTAACGCCAAGCAGAATCGTTAACCCACTTATTAAAGCGACCAAGGCAGGGCTTGGCCTGACGATCAATCAGTTGGAGAGTCACTTTCTAGCGGGTGGTAATGTAGATCGTGTTGTAAATGCCCTGATTGCCGCCCAGCGTGCCGATATTCCGCTGGAATTTGAACGGGCAGCTGCCATCGATCTGGCGGGACGCGATGTTCTGCAGGCGGTGCAAATGAGTGTTAATCCGCGTGTGATTGAGACTCCAATCGTTGCCGCGGTGGCCAAGGACGGTATTGAGGTCAAGGTTAAAGCACGTGTTACCGTACGCGCGAACATCGACCGATTGGTTGGTGGCGCCGGTGAAGAGACGATTATTGCCCGTGTAGGCGAAGGCATCGTAACCACGGTTGGCTCCAGTGGCACGCATAAGGATGTGTTGGAAAATCCGGATTCGATCTCTCGGACGGTGCTGTCCAAAGGGCTGGATGCCGGTACGGCGTTTGAAATTTTATCGATTGATATCGCTGATGTGGATGTAGGCAAAAATATCGGCGCGTTCCTGCAGACCGAGCAGGCTGAAGCGGATAAACGGATTGCACAGGCGAAGGCTGAGGAGCGACGCGCCATGGCCGTCGCGCAGGAGCAGGAAATGAAAGCGCGCGTTGTTGAAATGCGCGCGCGCGTGGTGGAATCTGAATCCCAGGTGCCGCTTGCCATGGCGGAAGCGCTGCGCAATGGTAATCTGGGTGTCATGGATTATATTAACATGCAGAATATCGAAGCCGATACACAGATGAGAGAGTCGCTTGGCAAGCCGAATGACAACTCTGGACCAAACCAGCCGAATGAACGCAGCTAAAAAGCAGAGTCCGTAGGAAAGCGGTGATGCAGAATGATTGAATGGATTGTGCAACACTTATATCTCGTAGCCGTCATTGTGTTTGCCCTACTCTCGTTTCTGGGCAAGACAAATTCTGGCGGAAAGCACAAAAGACGCGGCGGTCACATGCCGTCATTCGGAGGACCGGTCGATCGCCCATCACCCGGAACAACGAAGCAGGATGACAAGGATGAGCCGGAATATGTGTTCGTGGACAGGGACCTCCGCGAAAAGAAGCCTTATGAAAATACAGCAGCCGAGTATACGACCAGAAACGCCGCTGCCGATGACCTAGACGAGGGGCAGTCTCTCGAATATGTGGACGCAAATTCGACGCTTGAGGGCCGAATCCGTGCCATGGAAGAGGAACGGCAGCGGGTACTGCAAAGGCTAGATCGTATTACAGGTGGAGAACTGAGTGTATACGGTGAAGAGGGACAGAGACTGGAGACTGCTTCCCGTTTTCGGACGGCTGAAATCCGCAGCGGGATCATCTGGTCGGAAATTTTGTCACCGCCCAAAGCGAAACGCCGCCGAAAAGGCGTGTAGCAAATTACAAAAGAATCATTTTTGTATTCATAGGTCAGCCAGAACTTCTGGTTGGCCTATTTTTGCATGTAGGTGTATGCACGCAGCAGCGGAGAGAACGAAGCAATTCCGGAAAAGCGGAGCGTTCGCCTTTGGCGCGAAGGGTCAATAGCGATTGCAGGAATGCTTCGTTCTCGGAGCGTCTCAGAAGATGCAGGGTATGGCTACATATTTACTGCGGACCGCGCATACGTTGTTTAGTACAGGAAGGGGGACTCACCCGAATGACCCGGATCAGCCGTAAGCTGCGCAAATGGACGAGTGAAGCGCTGGACCTGCCGCAGGATATTCTTTTGGATATGCCGCGCTTGACTTTGATTGGCAGCAAACAGTTATATATCGAAAACCATCGGGGTGTCCTGAGCTTTACTCCGGAAGAGCTGTTGCTTGCCCTCTCTCGCGGGAGACTCCGGATAGGGGGTAGCGACCTTGTGATTCGGAGTATATTGCCTGAAGAAATCAGCGTGGAAGGCGAGATTACGGACATCCACATTGAAAGAACGGGGGAGGACCTGTGAGACAACCGGCTTTAACCCGCCTGCGCGGTATGGTCGTTATAGAAGTGACTGGCGGTCAGGTGGAGAGCTTTGTGAATCTGCTGTCAAAGCGGCAAATCCCGGTTTGGGATGTCAGGCCGCTGAACGGCAACCGTGCGGAAATGAAGCTCCTGCTTCCGGATGTATTCTCCCTGCGTCCGCTGCTGCGGCGGACAGGCTGCCGGATGCATGTAACCCGGAGAACGGGATTTCCCTTTATAGCCGCGCGCCTCGGACGGCGGAAGTTTTTTGCCGCCGGCCTCTTACTATTTTTTGTTGCCATCTACATGATGTCTTCACTGATATGGACGGTAGAGGTTAAGGGCAATGAGAGTCTGACGACGGAAGAAGTGCTGCGGGCAGCCCGCGAGGAAGGGATTTATCCTTTGCAATGGAGCTTTCGGCTGGCAGGACAGGACAAGCTGTCCAAAGATCTTATGCGCAAGTTGCCGGATGCTTCGTGGATCGGAGTGGAAAAGCAGGGCACCGTCATTACGATTCAGGTCGTAGAAGCTTCAAGGGCGGCACCCAAACCGCTGCTTGATCCCCGTCATCTGATTAGCAAGGCGGACGCGGTCATTACCGAAATTTATGCCGAGCAGGGAAGACCTGTCGTGCAAAAAAATACAAGAGTAAAGAGAGGCGACATCCTCATATCTGGTACGCTCGGGGATGAGGAGAACCAGGAGCAGGTTGTGGCCAAGGGGCAGGTACGGGGACTAGTCTGGCATGAATACGAGATTTCAACGCCTCTGGTCCAGCGCAGTAAGACCTATACCGGCGAGAGCAGGGAACGGCTGTATCTGGTGCTGGGCAATCGGGCGGTTCAGTTCTGGGGGTACGGTAAAGACCCCTATGCTGCAGCGGATACAGTAACAGAATACGACCCGCTGACCTGGCGTTCCGTAAAGCTTCCGTTCGGCTGGATGACTGAAAGAGTCATGGAGACCCAAGAACAGCAGCATGCGGTATCTGAGCAGGCCGCCAAAGAGCTGGGATTGACAAGAGCGAGGACCCATATTTTGGCGAAATACGGGAAGGGAACGAAAATTTTAGGACAAAAAATTTTGCATGAGAAGAAAGAGAATGGTAAAGTTTATATGAAAGTGCTGTTCGAGGTAGAGCAAGAGATCGCGGAAGAGCTTCCGTTAGTTTATAACCGAGGAGATTGAGGCTATTTGGCTGAACAACAACGCAGCATACGAATTGCTTTGCACAATGCGGGGGAGGGACAGGCTCTTTTCGGCCCGCAGGATTCTTTCTTAAAATTAATCGAAACGGAAATCCCGGCTAAGATCGATTCCCGGGCAGAGGAAATCGCCATCTACGGCGGCCCGCAGGAGGTCGAGATCCTGGAACAACTGTTTGACGTGCTGCTGCAGTTGATCCGCAATGGATTTGTTCTGAGTGAGCGGGACATACATTATGCTATAGAGCTTGCGAAGGATCTGAGAGCAGATCAGTTGCTGGACTTGTTCAAAGGCGAGATTACGACGACATTCCGCGGCAAGCCGATCCGGGTGAAAACGATTGGCCAGAAGCACTATGTTACAACGATCAAAAAAAGGGATGTCGTATTCGGCATCGGACCGGCAGGGACCGGCAAGACGTATCTGGCCGTTGTACTGGCCGTTGCCGCCCTCAAGGAAGGCTCTGTCAAGCGGATTATACTTACCCGTCCTGCTGTGGAAGCGGGAGAGAATCTGGGCTTTTTGCCAGGCGATCTGCAGGAGAAGGTAGATCCCTATTTACGGCCGCTCTATGACGCCTTGTATGATGTCATGGGACCGGATCAGACGGCCAAGGCGCTGGAACGAGGCCTGATTGAGATTGCTCCTCTTGCCTACATGAGGGGCCGCACGCTGGATGATGCGTTTATCATTCTCGACGAAGCACAGAATACGACGCCTGAGCAAATGAAGATGTTTCTGACGCGCCTCGGCTTTGGTTCTAAAATGGTGATCACGGGCGATGTTACCCAGATTGACCTGCCTCGTGGCAAGAAATCGGGTTTGATTGAAGCGAAGACCATATTGAATTCCATTGAGGAGATCGGGTTCGTACAGTTTGCGGAAGAAGATGTCGTGCGTCATTCCCTGGTTCAAAAAATCATTATAGCCTATGACCATGCTGCCGAAAATCAAGTATAGAGAGGGATTGTCTCTATGACTCCGAAAGAGCTGTCGAAAGGCACCAGCAAGATGACCCAGTATAGAATGAACGGATGGAAGTATAGCGTGGTTACACGCTATCTTCTGTTTTTGTTTTTGGTGATTCTTTTCTATGTCAGCCTGGCTCCGGGGCTACTTCCCGAGCGTTACGATATACGTGTGAATACGTCAAGCGAGAAAGAAATCGTCGCCCCGATGCAGTTGCCCAACAATAAGGCTACGCTGCAGGCGCAGGAGCAGGCGGCGGAAAAAGTGCAGGATATTTATACGATTGTGCCGATGCGTAACGACAATCTGGTGATTTCGATCTTGGACCGCATCGACCGGCTGAATCAGGATGATCAGATCTCAGCTGCAGACAAGGTGGCCATTTATAAAGAGGAAATTCCGCAGCGCGCAATTGAATCTGTGAAGAACTTTGTCAACAACAGCAAAAATGCGGATGCTTACCCGGACACGCTTCTGGATGAGGTGCTTAAAAAGACGAGCGAGCAAACCTACAAAATTCCTGAGGAAACCTTCATCAAAATCCCGCGTCTGTCTTCGGACAACATTACGGAAATGAAGCCGGTTGCCCGCCAGATCGTTACTAGGCTGATGAATGACCAGATTTCGGATGCTACTACAGCGAGAGCCAAGGTGGCTGAAATGGTCAGCACCAGTTCGCTGAGTGACCGCACCTCCCGTGAGGTTGTGCAGGAGCTGGCAAGGCTTGTTATCACGGCTAATAAATTTTACGATGATGAAGCGACCAAGACTGCCAAGGTCGAGGCGCGTGAGAATACACCCACTGTATATATCGATCAAGGGGAGATCCTAGTCCACAAGGGTGAGATCATTACCCAGGATATATACACTTTGCTCGATGAGAACAATTTGCTCAAGGACGAGATTAACTATTGGCCGCAGTTCGGACTGCTCATGCTTTCCTGTCTGCTGGCTCTCGGACTCCTTATGTACATCCGTCAAGCGGATTCCCGTCAGTTCAAATTTAATAATGCGCAGCTTCTGATGCTTGTACTCATTTTCATCATCACCATCGTTGTGCTGCTCCTTGCGAATGTGCTGAAGACGAGTGAACGGCCGTATATCGGGTATTTTGCCCCGGTAGCGATTGGATCGATGCTGGTTACGCTGCTGCTGGACAGGTCGCTGGCTTTTATATGTACGGTCATCATCAGCATTCTGTCAAGCATCATCCTGAATGCACGGCAGGGACAAATTTTCGATTTTAATTATGGCTTGTTTACGGTAGTGGTGTCCCTTACCGCCATCTTCACAATTCATCGGGCCAGCCAGCGCTCCACACTGTTTAAAGGATCGATTATGGTATGCATTTTCGGTGCGCTGTCTGTGTTATCCCTAGCGTTGATCGATCAGGGGAATTGGACGCAGATGACGACGCTTTACTCGGTCGTAGGAGCTATTGTCGGAGGGGTGCTTACTGCCATATTGGTCATTGGGTTGATGCCTTTTTTCGAGTCTACGTTTGGTATTTTATCGGCCCTCAAGCTGGTAGAGCTGTCCAACCCGAATCATCCTTTGCTGCGGAAGCTATTGACCGAGACACCCGGCACTTATCATCACAGCGTCATGGTCGGCAACCTGTCCGAGGCAGCCGCGGAAGCGATCGGAGCCAACGGATTATTATGCCGTGTCGGTTCATACTATCATGATGTAGGCAAAACCAAACGTCCTTCGTATTTTATCGAAAATCAGAACGGGATGGACAATCCGCATGACAATATGGACCCCAAGCTCAGCAAGTCCATCATCATTGCCCATGCCAGGGACGGCGTTGAAATGCAGAAGGATTACAAGCTTCCGAAACCGATCAGGGATATCGCTGAACAGCACCATGGGACCACGTTCCTCCATTACTTCTATCATAAAGCTTTGCGGCTGGCGGAAGAGCGGGGAATAGAGCCTGATTTTACGGAGGATGATTTCCGTTATCCGGGTCCGAAAGCTCAATCTAAGGAATCGGCTGTTGTGGGCATTGCTGACAGTGTGGAAGCCGCGGTACGGTCGCTGCGCAAGCCGACGGTTGAGCAGATCGAGACGATGATCGAGAAGATTATTAAAAGCCGGCTGGACGATCACCAGTTCAACGATTGCGATCTAACCATGCGCGAGCTGGAAATCATCTCGCAAACGCTGAAAGAAACCGTCATGGGCATATTCCATTCACGGATCGAATATCCGGAAGAAAAACCGAAGGCAGCGAACGAAAAGCTGCACTAACACAAGGAAAGATCGTAACAAAAGGAGCGTAAAGCATGAGCCTGCAATTGGCATGGAATAATGAACAGGAAATAATGAATATTAGTGAATCGCTCATTACCACCCTGGAGGTGCTTCTCCGCAAAGCGGGGGAAGTCGAAGGAGTGGAGGATGGCGAGGTGGCGCTTACCTTTGTTACGGACAAGCAGATTCACGAGCTGAACAAGCAGTACCGCGGTATCGACCGCCCGACGGATGTGCTGTCTTTTGCCATGAATGAAGGGCTGGAGGATGAAATGGAAATCGTATATGAGCTCGGGGAAGAGGAGGCTGGACCGGACCTTCCTGAGGTGCTTGGCGATATTATCATTTCAGTAGAGACGGCGAAGGCACAAAGCGAGGAGTACGGCCATTCTCTGGAAAGGGAGATCGGATTTCTGTTTGTGCATGGTTTCCTGCATCTCTTGGGATATGATCATCAGGATGAAGCCAGCGAAGCCGAAATGATGGGCAAGCAGGAGGCTGTTCTCACGGAAGTGGGGTTAACACGCTGATGAGGCCACCCCATTCATGGAGATCTACGTTTCGTTATGCCTTGGAAGGGATAAGGTACACCCTTCGCACGCAGATCAATATGAGGATGCATGCTGCCATATCCTTGTGTGTTATTGCGGCGGGTATAGTGTTCCATATCTCCCGAATGGAATGGTTGTTTATCATAACAGCCTGCGCTTTGGTCATGATGGCGGAGCTGCTCAACACCGCCGTTGAGGCGGTTGTGGACCTTGTCAGTCCTGATGCGCATCCGCTTGCCAAGGCAGCTAAAGACACCGCCGCCGGAGCTGTGCTGCTGGCTGCGGTTTTTGCTGTCATTATAGGACTAATCGTTTTTTATCAACCTTTGTTGGCCTTGCTGCGGCATTGGTTATATACAATCTAAATTGGTGGGGAGTCGGTTGAAATGGATCCAATGTTGTTAATGCAGGAAGCGGTCAAAGCGCGGAATAAGGCATATGTGCCTTATTCCCATTTCAGTGTTGGTGCTGCGTTGCTGGATGCCGAGGGGAAGATCCATCACGGATGTAATATTGAAAATGCCGCGTATGGGCCGAGTAACTGTGCCGAACGCACGGCCCTTTTTAGCGCGATAGCCCAAGGACAGAAGCCGGGCAGCTTCAAAGCGCTGGCGGTTGTAGGGGATACGGAACAGCCGATTGCCCCATGCGGTGTGTGCAGGCAGGTTATGGTAGAACTGTGTCCGCCGGATATGCCGGTTTATTTGGGCAATTTAAAGGGGGATATGAAGGAAACCACCCTGTCCGAGCTGCTGCCGGGAGCGTTTGGGCCATCTGATCTGGACAAAGGGCGATCATAATACCCGGGCACTGCCAAGGATAAAAAGAACACAGGACGCTGAGCGTCGGAGGAACGAATATGAGTAAAGCTAAATTTAGATCAGGTTTTGTCGCGATTGTCGGCAGACCGAATGTCGGAAAATCCACATTAATGAATCACGTGATCGGCCAGAAAATTGCGATCATGTCGGATAAACCGCAAACTACCCGCAACAAAATACACGGAGTGTACACGACTTCGGACACGCAGATCGTGTTTCTGGATACGCCAGGCATTCATAAAAGGCAATCTAAGCTGGGCGATTATATGAATCAGACAGCCTTCAACACCCTCGGCGAAGTGGAAGCTGTGCTGTTTCTTGTGGATGCGTCGGAGGGCATGGGAGGCGGTGACCGATTTATCGCCGAACAGATGAAGAAGGTATCTACCCCCGTCATTCTCGTGCTGAACAAAATAGACAAAATCGAGCCGGAAGCACTGCTTCCGCTAATTGAAGAATACCGTAAGCTGTATGATTTTGCGGAAATTGTGCCGATCTCGGCCAAAATGGGTAATAATGTGAACCGTCTGCTTGAGCAGATCGAGAAATATTTGCCCGCAGGCCCGCAATATTATCCCGAAGATCAGGTGACGGATCATCCCGAGCAGTTTGTCATTGCCGAGCTGGTGCGGGAGAAAATTTTGCACATGACCCGTGAGGAGGTTCCCCATTCCATAGCTGTCATGATTGAAGACATGCGAGTGGAGAGCAACGGTGTTGTCCACATCTCGGCTGTAATTTATGTGGAACGGGACTCGCAGAAAGGGATTATTATCGGCAAGCAGGGAGCCCTGCTTAAAGAAGTCGGCAAGCAGGCGCGGCAGGATATTCAGAAGCTGCTGGGGTCCAAGATTTTCCTGGAGTTATGGGTCAAGGTGAAGAAGGACTGGCGCAACCAGGAACGCGTGCTGCGCGACCTTGGATTTCATCGGGACGCCTGATCAGCAGCCATTTATTGCTTGGCATAGTTCCTGGATCATCGAGCATCCTATCTCGTAAATGCGGACGTCATTTCCGAAGAAAGGATGAATACGAATGCGAGATTTTTCGTGGAAGTATTTTATGATGACTGGAGATGTCGATGCGTATCTGTTATACAAAGAAGCTGCTGCACTGGGAGAGCAGGCGGCATTCGAAATAGAGCCGGACGAGCAGGAGGAAGCCTTAGAATAGGCTTTTCCGGTATATGGGGGACGGGGAAATGCTTTATAAATTGGAAGGCATCGTCATCCGCAGCATGGACTACGGCGAGGGGAATAAAATCATTACGTTGTGCACGGAGCATGGTGGTAAGGTCGGGATACTCGTACGTGGCGCCAAGAAACCAAAAAGCCGCCACGGCGCGCTTGCCCAGCCTTTTACATATGGACAGTATGTATTTTTTCGCAACACAGGGCTGGGCACGCTGAACGCTGGAGAGCTAATCGAATCCCATCACGGACTCAGGGAAGACATCTTCAAGGCGGCCTATGCTTCCTATGCCTGCGAGCTGCTCGACCGGGTGCTGCAGGATGAAGATACCGGGGCTTTTTGGTTCAGGCAGCTCAAGGCTTGTCTGGAAGCGCTGGAAAGTGGAAAGGATCCTCAGGTCATTGTCAATATCTATGAGCTCAAAGTTCTTCAGGCTGCGGGATATGCTCCCCAATTGGAAGAATGTATTTCATGTGGAAGACCATGTGCACAGGACGAGCCACAGGAATGGATCAGCACGGCTCTGGGGGGCGTACTGTGCAGAGCTTGCAAGCATTTCGACCCCGCTGCCGCCAGTGTAACGCCCCGTACGATGAAGCTGCTGCGGTTATTCGCCCGCCTGGATTTGACCCGGCTGGGCAATGTGGATGTCAGTGAATCGACGCGGGATGAGATTAAAGGTGTCATGCGCCGCTTTATGGATGCGCAGCTTGGCATGCAGCTCAAGTCCCGTAATTTTCTTGATCAACTGGACAAGTATGAATTTCAATAACGATTTTTGTTTGACTAATGTGTTATTATCGTGTAATATATCGTTAATTATCTCGTAATTGAGACATGCAAAGATCGGGAAAGTAACTGGTGATCAATTCCTTTCTTCAAGCGAGTCGGGGACGGTGGAAGCCTGGCGGGAACCATCAGTGAACGGCGCCCGGGAGCATGGAAGACACGGAAAAGCGGATTGCGTCATCCTTAAGAGATTAAGGGTGCTGTGGTCAAGTAGGGTGGAACCGCGGGAGCAAGCTCTCGTCCCTACGTCTGTACAGGCGTAGAGGGACGGGGGCTTTTTCATGTGTCTGCCCGTGTTGTGCCTCCCTGTACATGCTATGAAACTATTTTATTGGAAATGAGGCATGTATTCATGAATTTTCAGCAGATGATTCTGACGCTTCAGCAGTTCTGGGCTGAACAAAACTGCATCATCGTGCAGCCTTATGACACGGAAAAAGGCGCCGGTACAATGAATCCGATGACCTATCTTCGTTCCATCGGGCCCGAGCCGTGGAATGTCGCTTACGTGGAGCCCTCACGCCGTCCGGCGGACGGACGTTATGGCGAGAATCCGAACAGGCTGTATCAGCACCATCAGTTTCAGGTTATTCTGAAGCCTTCACCGGACAACATTCAAGAGTTATACCTGGAAAGTCTGCAGCGTCTTGGCATCAACCCGCTTGAGCATGACATCCGTTTCGTGGAAGACAACTGGGAAGCGCCGACACTTGGTGCATGGGGACTTGGCTGGGAAGTATGGCTTGACGGCATGGAAATCACCCAGTTTACGTACTTTCAGCAGGTTGGAGGTATTGACGCCAGCCCGGTAGCGGTGGAGATCACTTACGGAATGGAACGTCTTGCGTCCTATATTCAGGATAAAGAGAACGTATTCGATCTGGAATGGGTTGACGGGGTAACCTACGGAGATGTATTCCAGCAGCCTGAATATGAGCATTCCAAGTATACCTTCGAGGTATCGGATGTGAAGATGCTGTTTACGCTCTTCAATATGTATGAGGAAGAAGCGAACAAGGCGATGGCGCAGCACTTGGTATTTCCTGCATATGATTATGTCTTGAAATGCTCCCACACATTCAACCTTCTTGATGCGCGCGGAGCGATCAGCGTTACCGAGCGTACCGGTTATATTATGCGCGTGCGCAATCTGGCCCGCCAGGTGGCGGCAACGTATCTGGAGGAGCGCGAGAAGCTCGGCTTCCCGCTGATGAAGAAGAGAGGTGCGGAGCATGTCTAAGGATTTGCTGTTTGAAATTGGTCTTGAAGAAGTACCGGCCCGCTTTATTCCTGCAGCCATTGCCCAGTTGAAGGAAAGAATGACTCAATGGCTGGACGGCTCACGGATAGCTCACGGCGCAGTAGAAGGTTATGCGACACCGCGCAGACTGGCCGTCCTCGTTCGTGAGGTGGCGGAGAAGCAGGAGGATGTGCAGGAGGAAGTCAAAGGGCCTTCACGCAAAATCGCGCAGGATGAGCAAGGGAACTGGAGCAAGGCTGCGCTTGGCTTTGCCCGTAGTCAAGGAGTAAACCCTGAACAGTTTACCTTCAAAGAGTTGGGCGGGGTAGAATACATTTATGCAACCAAGAGCAGCATTGGCGTGCCGACGTCAGAGGTGCTTGCAGAAGGACTTACGGGTATTCTGCATGCCATGACATTCCCGAAGTTTATGCGTTGGGCTGCCTATGATTTTAAATTTGTAAGACCGATCCGTTGGCTTGTTGCGATGTACGGAACCGATGTGATTGAGATGGAAATCACCGACGTCAAGGCAGGCAATATGACGCGCGGACATCGTTTCCTCGGGCAGGCTGCCGAAATTGTCGAGCCTGCGGCTTATGTGGAAACACTGTGCGGGCAGCATGTCATCGCCGATATCGAAGAGCGCCAGCGCATGATTCTGGAGCAGATTGATGCCCTGGCAGCGGAAAAGCAATGGAGAATCGCCGTTAAGGATGATCTGCTGGAGGAAGTGCTTTTCCTCGTTGAAACCCCGACGGTGCTGTTCGGAACATTTGATCCTTCTTTTCTGAACATTCCGCAGGAGGTGCTGATTACGTCTATGCGCGAGCATCAGCGTTACTTCCCGGTTCTGGATGAGAAAGGTGAACTGCTTCCTTATTTCGTAACCGTCCGCAATGGCGGCAAGGATTCGCTGGACGTGATTGCCAAAGGGAACGAGAAGGTGCTACGTGCACGGCTGTCGGACGCGAAGTTCTTCTATGAGGAAGATCAGAAGCTGGAAATTAAAGAGGCGGTATCCAAGCTGGAGACCATTGTATTCCATGAGGAGCTTGGAACAGTTGGCGATAAGGTGCGGCGGGTGCGCCGCCTTGCGGATACGCTCGCGCAGAAGCTGAGTGCTCCGGCGGATACGGTAGAATCCGTCAGCCGAGCCGCTGATATTTGCAAATTTGACCTCGTAACACAGATGGTCTACGAATTCCCTGAGCTGCAAGGCTTGATGGGAGAGGATTATGCCCGTAAGGCTGGTGAAAAAGAAGAAGTGGCCAAAGCGGTGTTTGAGCATTACCAGCCGCGGTTTTCAGGCGATGAGGTTCCGTCGACGCTGGCGGGAGCTATTGTCAGTATTGCCGATAAACTGGATACGATTACCGGGTGCTTCTCCATCGGCATTATTCCAACAGGCTCCCAGGATCCGTATGCTTTGCGCCGTCAAGCTGCCGGGATTGTGCAGATTGTCCTAGACAGAGAGCTTTCCATCGGATTGTCGGCGCTGTTCGGCATCGCGCTGGACATTCATCAGAACTACGGCAGTATGAAGCGCTCCGCTGAGGAAGTTCGCAAGGATTTGCATGAGTTCTTCGGTCTCAGAGTTAAAAAATTGTTGTCCGAAACGCTGCGCTATGATGTGGTGGACGCAGTGCTCAGCGCCGGGTATGACGATGTTGCTTCCGCCGTGGCGCGCGGTACGGCGTTAATGGATGCGGTGCAGACCGGGGAAGCTTTCAAGAATACGGTTGAATCCTTTAATCGGGTGGGCAACCTGGCTGGTAAAGCCGTACATGCATCAGTGAATCCTGATGTGTTTGCGGATGCGGGAGAGAGGGAGTTGTACTCCGCCTGGCAGGACGTGCACCAGCCTTATCTCGATGCGCTCGGCCGACGCAAGGCCGTGGAAGCTCTCACCCTTGCCGGTCAGTTGACAGGGGCCGTAACTTCATTCTTTGATTCCGTTATGGTTATGGCCGAAGATGAAGGAGTCCGCAATAATCGGTTGGCGCTGCTGGCTGTCATCCATGGGGATCTGAAACAATTCGCCGATTTCTCAAAGCTGGTCTGGTAGAGATAGGGCTATTGCTGCCTAAATGTATACCGTAGTGGAAGATAAGGGTATAAATAAGGTACGGAACGATGCTTTTTAAGCATCGTTCCGTATTTTACGCTTTATATAGAGGGCGGCGGTGAGGGCTTTGGATCTAAGTGACCGGCGTATTGTTGTGGATGGGGATGCCTGCCCGGTCAAAGCTGAAATAGCGGCAGCCGCATCCGAATTTCATATGCAGGTTGTATTGGTATCTTCTTATGATCATAGGTTAAACGGCGGCTCCGGCATAACGGTCGTTACCGTCGATCGCAGCAGTCAGAGTGCGGATCTCTACATTGCAAATCATATCCGCCGGGGGGATGTTGTGGCAACGAATGATTACGGACTAGCCGCGCTGGCGCTGGCCAAAGGCTGCAGCGTTATTTCTTTCCGTGGAGCGCTGTACAGTGATGATTCGATTGACTTTATGCTTGACCGGCGTCATGTGTCCGCCAAAGAGAGGCGGCGCGGGCGATATGGCAAGGGTCCTAAAGCTCTTACGGAAGAGGATCGTATAACATTTCAACATAAATTGACAAAACTTTTAACAGACTTGCAGGAGAATGCGTTGAAATAGCGAATATATTTACGTGCTAAAGAGATGAAGGTGGTTTGAATGAGTGCCGGACATGGGAACATACCGGAGCATATCATTGAATCGGTGCTGCAGCAGCATGATATCGTAGATACGGTAAGCAAGTACGTGCATTTGACCAAGCAGGGGAAATATATGAAAGGCCTCTGCCCTTTTCATTCGGAGAAAACCCCTTCTTTCACGGTGACGCCCGAGCGCCAGATCTTTTACTGCTACGGCTGCGGCAAGGGAGGAAATGCCATCAAATTTACGATGGAAATCGAAGGATTAACCTTTCCCGAGGCCGTCAGATCGATGGCAGAAGAGAGTCACATACCGCTGGGGGATTGGCAGGGCCGTGAATCGGCTCACCAGAATCCTGAAATGGAGCGGTTGCTGCAGGCATACGAGGTAACTGCAAAGCTGTATCATTTTCTGCTTAAAAATACGGAGTATGGAAAAGCCGCAATGGAATACCTTCGGTCAAGAGGATTTACCGATAAGGTGATTGACCAATTTCAGATCGGTTATGCTCCCAACCGCTGGGATACACTCGTTCAATTTTTGGAGAAACGCTCCTATGATCCTGCGGAAATGGAGAAGGGCGGCCTGCTGTCGGCCCGTCATGAACAGGACGGTTATGTTGACCGCTTTCGTGATCGTGTCATATTCCCTATCTGGAACCGGAACGGTAAGGTTATTGCCTTCGCGGGCCGGATTATCGGGGAAGGACAGCCTAAATATCTCAATTCACCGGAGACACGTTTGTTTAATAAGAGCCGTACGCTGTACAACCTTCATCAGGCCAAGCCGGCGATTCGCAAGCTGAGGCAGGCGGTTCTTTTTGAAGGGTATGGGGATGTGATTGCCGCCTGGGAAGCCGGGGTTCAGCATGCGACGGCGGGAATGGGTACTGCACTAACCGAGCATCAGGCCATGATGCTGAAAGGTCTGTGCGACGAGGTCATCATCTGTTACGATGGGGATTCTGCTGGACAAGCCGCCGCGCTAAAAAATTTTCCTATACTCGAGGCTGCCGGACTGCACGTCAAAGTCGGACTGTTAAATGAGGGTATGGATCCGGACGATTTCATTCGCCAGCACGGGAGCGAACGCTTCAAAAGGCAAATCATTGACGGTGCCGTTTCAACGGTTAAATTTAAGCTTATATATCTGAGGAAAAACCATATACTGCTAGAAGAAGAAGGAAGGATTGCATATTCCCGCGAAGCTTTGAAGGTGATCGCGCCCTTATCTTCTCCAACAGAGCGTGAGGTTTACCTCCGCGAGGTATCCTCGGAGGTCAAGGTGGATTATGAAACGCTGAAGCAGGAATGCAATCTGCTCAGGCAGTCGCTGCAAAAAAAACAACAGGCAGGGGATAATAACGAGAAAAGGTGGAATAATGGTAGGCATAAAAAAGGCCACATACCGACACCGAATTTGCTTCCTGCCTACCATGCGGCTGAACGAAGGCTGCTGTCTTGGATGCTTCAGGATGCCGAGGCCGCCCGGTACGTTGAGGATCACCTGGGGGATGCCTTTAACATTGAGGATTATGCGGCAATTGCAGCATATCTATATGCATACTATGCACAAGGTAAGCCACCGGACTCCAGCCGGTTTATCGCTTCCCTCCATGATGACCGTCTTGAAAAAGCGGTCAGTTCCATCGTCATGATGGATACACCGGGAATGTGGTCGTCGGAAATTTTGGATGACTGTATTCGGGAAGTGAAGAAATACCCGCTGCAGCAGATGCTGGATCGGAAGAGGGAAGAAATGATTGCGGCCGAACGTTCCGGTGATTTTCTGGAGGCAGCCCAAATTGCAAGTGAGATTATAGCCCTAGAGAGACAATAAAAGGTAGGTCGGATGTTTCTAGGGAGGAGGGAGTCGAATTATGGCGAATGATCAGCATACTGAACTAGAAACGGAATTGACGCTGGATCAGGTGAAGGATCAGTTAATTGAAGCGGGTAAAAAGAGATCTACTCTGAATTACAAAGACATCATGGAAAAACTGTCGCCATTTGACCAGGATCCCGAACAAATGGATGAGTTTTACGAGCAGCTTGGTGACATGGGAATTGAGGTTGTCAATGACAGCGACGAGGACCTTGCAACGATGCGCCAAAGCGATGATCCAGATAGAAATAATGACAGCGACGATTTTAATTTTGACGATGACCTGAGCTTGCCGCCTGGCATCAAAATTAATGATCCTGTCCGGATGTATCTGAAAGAGATCGGCCGGGTTCCGCTCCTGTCTGCGGATGATGAAGTAGAACTGGCCAAACGTATTGAGAAAGGCGACGAGGAAGCGAAGCGCCGGCTTGCTGAAGCTAACCTGCGTCTCGTTGTAAGTATCGCTAAGCGTTATGTAGGCAGAGGCATGCTGTTTCTGGATTTGATCCAGGAAGGCAACATGGGCTTGATCAAAGCCGTCGAGAAGTTCGACCACAGCAAAGGTTATAAATTCAGTACTTATGCAACCTGGTGGATTCGCCAGGCCATTACACGCGCAATTGCTGACCAGGCCAGAACGATCCGGATACCGGTTCATATGGTTGAGACGATCAACAAGCTGATTCGTGTATCGCGTCAGCTTCTGCAAGAGCTCGGACGGGAGCCTTCACCTGAGGAAGTGGCGGCTGAAATGGAGCTAAGTGTGGAAAAAGTGCGGGAAATCATGAAGATCGCTCAGGAGCCCGTTTCGCTTGAAACACCGATTGGGGAAGAGGATGACTCTCATCTTGGAGACTTCATTGAGGATCAGGAGGCGCTGGCGCCTGCGGATGCTGCCGCCTATGAGTTGCTCAAGGAGCAGCTTGAAGATGTGCTGGATACGCTAACTGAACGGGAAGAGAACGTATTGCGCCTTCGTTTCGGTCTTGATGACGGCCGCACCAGAACATTGGAGGAAGTCGGCAAGGTCTTTGGCGTCACGCGCGAGCGGATTCGGCAGATTGAAGCCAAAGCTCTCCGCAAGCTTCGCCATCCGAGTCGGAGCAAACGTCTCAAGGATTTTCTCGAATAGGTAATAAGCGGACCTTCTGCGTCTTGAGTGCAGAGGGTCTTTTTTCATTGCTTACTCTCTGCTTAGAATGTCTTCTTTTGTCATAATTTCCTTGATTTGTTTTATTGGGTTTTATTTTAGCTCTTTTCCAGCGCTAATGCAAATCATGTTTAACTAGAAAAAAATGGATTGCGTGGGTGGCTTCATGAAATTATCACAACGTTTGCAGTATATATTAGAACAAATCCCGCCCGACTCCGTGCTGGCCGATATCGGCTCGGATCATGCTCTGCTGCCAGTTGCGGCCGTGCAAAGCGGGAGGGTAATCAAGGGGATCGCGGGCGAGGTCAATGCAGGTCCGCTGCGGGCGGCAAGGAAACAGGTGGCAGATGCGGGCCTTTCCGGCAAGATCGATGTAAGGCATGGCAACGGTCTGCAGGTATTGAATGCAGGTGAGGCGGATGTAATTACGATTGCGGGCATGGGAGGGGCGCTCATAGCGACCATACTGGATGAAGGACAGGACAAACTGTCCGGTGTCCGTCAGCTTGTGCTGCAGCCGAATGTAGGTGAAGATATGCTGCGGAGGTGGCTGCTCCATTCCGGATGGGTGATCACCGGAGAACATATTCTGGAGGAAGACGGAAAAATATACGAAGTTCTGACTGCTCTTCCGGAAGCGGAGAGCTCTCTGTCCCAGGAGGAGCTCTATGCACCTGTTCAGCTTGAAGGCGGTTTAGCCCTTGCCTCCGACCTGCTCATTCGTATGGGTCCCCATCTCGTCAAAACGCCGAACGAAGTTTTTTTCAAAAAATGGCGGGGGGAAATTGCCAAGCTCCAGTCTGTGCTAAAGCAGGTGGAACGATCAGAGCTGGAATCCGCGCGCGAGAAAAAGGAAGAGCTACGGAGGCAAATTGAACAATTGGAGGAGGTGCTTGCATGTATGCAAAAGGACAGACTGTGATTCAATTGATGGAGCAACTAGCTCCGAAGCATCTGGCTGTTCCGGACGACAGGATCGGACTTCAACTCGGCAGCCTGCAGAAGGAGATCAAGCAGGTGCTGGTTGCCCTTGATGTGACCGATGAAGTGGTAGAAGAGGCTATCGGTCTTGGGGCGGATCTCATCATCGCGCATCATGCCATTATTTTCCGGCCACTGAAAACTTTAAACACCGACCAGCCGGTAGGAAAGCTGTATGAGAAGCTAATTAAAAACGATATCGCGGTTTATATCAGCCATACCAATCTGGATACCGCCGAGGGTGGCATGAACGACTGGATGGCTGATGCTCTGGGAATTGAAAGCTCAGGTACGCTGGAGGATGTGCACACGGATCAATTGTTCAAGCTGGTCGTATTTGTGCCGAAAACGCATCATCAGCAGGTACAGGACGCTGTGCTTCGGGCAGGAGCAGGCCATATCGGAAATTACAGCCACTGCAGCTTTAATATAGAGGGCATCGGCACCTTTGTACCGCAGGAGGGTGCCCATCCGTATCTGGGCCAGCAGGGTAAGCTGGAACAGGTGGAAGAGGTGCGGGTGGAGACCATGGTTCCGGCAGGAATACGTGGCAAGGTCATCCAGGCGATGCTTAAAGCGCACCCGTATGAAGAAGTGGCTTATGATCTGTACCCCATGGATCTGAAAGGACGTACCTTCGGACTAGGCCGTGTCGGCAAATTGAAGCAGCCCTGTACGCTTCGTGAATTTGTGGACGTTGTAAAAAAAGGGCTGAAGGTGCCTCATGTCCGCGTTGTTGGGGATCTTGACCGGGACGTGAAAAAGGCGGCTGTTTTGGGCGGATCAGGGAGCCGTTACGTGAACAAAGCGCTGTATAAAGGAGCCGATGTGATCGTAACCGGTGACATTGACTATCATACTGCGCATGACGCGCTTATGGCCGGAATTGCGATTGTTGACCCCGGGCACAATGCAGAGAAAATGATGAAGGAGCAAACCGCGAACTGGCTTCGTGTCAAGTTGGAGGAAAGCCGCTGCGCTACGAAGGTGCAGGCATCGGCCGTCGATACGGAGCCATTCCGGTTTATGTAGCAGTCAGTGGCAGGCAGAGGACGGACTTCCAGATAATATAGTCTTGTGCCGCTTGCCCAAACCCTGTATACTATACAATGTTGTGCGGAAAGTTTGACAGACAATCGCTGGTGGCGCAAGCCGCGAGAGGAAAGTCCGGGCTCCGTAGGGCAGGATGCTGGATAACGTCCAGTCAGCGCGAGTTGAAGGATAGTGCCACAGAAATGGACCGCCGATGGCCGCTTACGTGGCGGCACAGGCAAGGATGGAACCGAGGTGTAAGAGACCCCGAGGAACGCTGGTGACTTCGTTCCTGGTAAACCCCATCTGGAGCAAGACCTAATGGGACACAGCTTCTTCGAGAAGCAGCCTTAGCCCGAGGCGTGTCCGGGTTGGTCGCTGGAGCTGTGCAGTAATGTACGGCCTAGATAGATGATTGTCGCTTGTGGTGGGAGGGTAGTTCCCGTTTGGACCACGAAGAGTACAGAACCCGGCTTACGGAAAGCTTTCCAAACTGCAACATTTTTATTTCTTTTTAACGATGAACAGCCTATATGAAACAAGGCCGTGCCTCCGGAAATCCGGTTGGCACGGCCTTGTTTTTTTGGCAGCTGGTTTAGATCGAGACGACTTCAGCCGCATAGCTGCTGAAAGCACGTTCCATACGTTCGATAGCCTCGGGAAGCAGATGCGGGTCTGTGTGAGTGAAGTTCAACCGCATCCGATTGAAGCCGGAACCATCGGTATAGAACACCTGGCCTGGGACAAATGCGACCCCTTCACGGACAGCATGCTGCAGGAGAAGGTCGGCTTTTACATGCTTAGGTAATTGTACCCACAGGAACATTCCCCCTTGCGGCTCGATCCACGAGACGCCTTCCCATTGGCGAGCTTTGATTAAAGAGGTCATTTTCACCATGCGGGTATGGTACTCTGTGGAAACCGTCCGAATGTGGTCTTGCAGATCGAAGAAACCGAGTAGCTCATGCAGTGCCCGCTGATCAATAATACTGGAGTGAAGATCAGCAGCCTGCTTGGCTTTGGCGGCAGTACGTATGATAGACGCCTCTGCCATAACCCAACCGGTCCGAACGCCTGGAGCCACGGTTTTGGAAAATGTGCTGGTATAGATGACATTACCACCTTCTCCATACTGTTGATCCATGGAGTACAGGGATGGAAAATTAAGATCAGCATTAAACTTCAGCTTCCCGTATGGATCATCTTCAAAAATGAGCACTCCGTGCTTGCGGCACAGCTCTACAACAGCCTCGCGGCGTTCCAGACTCCACACATTGCCTCCTGGGTTGGAGAAGGTCGGAATGACATAGATGAATTTCGGGCGGTGACGAATCAGCTTCGCTTCCAGATCGTCCGGCAGCATGCCGTGTTCATCGGTCTCCACACTTATGGGGATGGCCCGGTACGACTGGAATACCTGAAGTGCGGCCAGGTAAGTCGGTGCCTCGACCAGAATCACATCTTCAGGGTCAAGAAAAATACGTGAAATCAAATCAATCGATTGCTGGGAGCCAGTCGTCATGAGTATTTCATCCGGATGTACCCGGCAGACATCTGCGGCCATTTGTTCGGAGATACGCTCGCGCAGCGGGAGAAAGCCCTCGGTCAATCCGTATTGCAGTGCGGTACCACCACCTTGCAATGCCCGCTCGTATGCCTCTCGTACGGCATCAACGGGGAAAAAGGCATCTGCGGGGAGTCCGCCAGCCAAAGACAGGATGTCTTTTCCTTGAGTTAATTTCAGAATGTCTCTTACTGCGGACGAACCCAAGTGCTGGGTCATGGTTGAAAAATGGTGGGTCAATATGATCATCTCCTGAAAGGGGTTACGAAACAGGTGTTATGTACTGTACTGAAATTCCGTTAACTATTAATCCGTTAACTATTAAATAGTAGATAACAGACATCAGCAGCCATAGCCCTTCGTTTCTAATCTTAACAATAAAATTTTTAGTAGTATACATGGTTTAATGCATAACAGTAAAGTGCCAGTATAACAGCTTGGAGTCTTTAAGAAAGAAAATGGAAAAGGCAGACCCAGGTGCTTGCTTCGGATCTGCCTTTTCGCGGATTAACCGTTATGGATTGAATCTGTGCAAGATCGATTCGAACCTGCTGCGCAGATGCTGGGGCCAAAGCTGAAGTGGAGCACCTTCACCTTGCGCTGCGCTAAGCGCCTTGTATGCGTCGATTTGCCCGTATCCAAAATACTTGTCATGTCCCGCTTCACCCAGATCAACAACATTATTGCGTAAAATATCCATGACCTCCGTATTCTGCAGCTCGGGATTCTGCGAGCGTATCAATGCAGCTACAGCAGATACGTGAGGGCTGGCCATGGACGTGCCAGACAGGGCGGCGTATTGGCTGCCAGGATAAGTACTGGCAATGTTGGTGCCGGGAGCGGATACATCCACGTAATCCCCGTAGTTGGAATAAGTGGCCCGCTTCATCGACGAATCCGTAGCGGCCACGGCCAATACCTCGGGGTACGCCGCCGGATAGCCCGGTCGTTCCGTATTATCATTGCCGGCTGCCGATATGAGCACTACATCTTTGTTATAAGCGTATTTGATCGCTTCATGCAGGAATTGCGAGTCCACATAGTTGCCAAGGCTCAAGTTAATGACCTTGGCTCCATGATCAGCGGCCCAAATGATGCCCTGTGCGACGGAATAAGTTGTGCCTGAACCCGATTGGTCCAGAACCTTCACAGGCATGACTTTATTGTACCAGGTCATGCCTGCCACGCCTTCATTGTTGTTGACCAGTGCGGATATGATGCCCGCGACATGCGTGCCGTGTCCGACATCATCGTAGGGGGCTTTGGCGGGATCAATGAGGTTGTAGCCCTTAACGAACTGTCCCTTCAGATCCGGATGCTCTAAGTCCGCGCCTGTATCTATAACGGCTACCGTGACGTTCTTGTTTCCTCTCGACAAATTCCAGCCCCGATTGACTTCAACGGCCGGCAGATTCCATTGGTACTGGGAAAAGAGAATGTCGTTGGGCATGGATACGTCTTTGGTATCCTTTGCCGTATTGTCATTGGTCATATACATGTAATGCGGCTCGGTATAGAGCGGATTCCACCTTTTCACAAAATACTGCTTCAGCTCTCGGAAGCTCATACTTTCGGAATGAAAAATATAGGTATCCCCAAGCATTCGTCCTTCCTCTTTGCTGCCCAGGTCACGGCGGATTTGAAGCAACTGTTCCTTTTCAGGTTTATTTCGGAAACGCACGACGATTTCATTTTCGTAAAAATGGCTGGCATTCTCGTTGTCATGCCCGGTTTTGACGGTGATGTCCCGCATCGTATTCGGGTATACGGACTCAACCCGAAAACGTCCTTCACGGGGATAAGGGATCATACGGAGATTGCGTCGCTGATGCTCCTCGACAGCACGAAGAATATGCTCGTTAAAGAGGCCGATGACAGCATGCTTGCCGTCTGCAGATGGCTCAGCCAGGATGAAATAGCGGTCCTTTCCTGCCTGAAGCGACGGGGACTCATAGGAACGTCCGTGCTTGACCGCTTCTTTGGCAGCCTGGATGCCTAAGCGGACTGATTGAGCCTTGCCTGCCGCATCACGATCAAGAGCGCTTCCAGCGATCTGCCGGGACCGCCCGTTGTGCCTATCTACCCAAATCAGCGCATGGAGCTGGCCATGGCTTTTTTTCATTTGCTCCCCGTATGCGGTAATGCCGCCGTCATTGCTGCTGCTTAAAGCAGCGACCATCGCATGAAGATGGCCTTGTGCATCCTGTCTGAGCAGTTTCTTTGTAGCGTTAATATCCTCCGATAGCAGCGTCTGTTTCATTTCCATCTCTGTTCCTTGCCTGTCCGTCGGGCGGTCGGAAAGGGTTTGGGGAGACTGCGGCTGCTTCTGCTTTCCATCGTTCCAGGGCAGAAGCACACTAACGATCAGCAATGTGGCGGCGACACCTAAGGCTGCCTTGATCCAACTGTGACGGGACATGTCAGGTCGTCCTCCTGTAATCGAATTTGGGTATGCTTTAGCGTGAGAAACTCCGCAGTTTTTTATACCGTTTGTCCGCCATTTGTGGTAGGATAATTACTGAAATTAAGGGTTGATGTTTAAATGGAGTTATATCGGGTACACCGATAATGAAGGAATTGATTAGAGGGGGAGAGCTGCACCTATGTCAGCAGTCAATGTACAAAAATTATGTGAGTCCACTCGGGAGAAGTTAAAATTCGCCATCGGGCGTATGGAATTGTTTTTAAATGAGCATGCCTTGCCACAACTGTCCGGGGAGCAGGATGAAGAGACCGTGCAGTATTACAGGGGATTTCTTTCGGATCTCCGCCACCTGCTTGTTTTCTCGGAGGTTTCTTACGAAAAGCTGGGCGTAGCTTTGCGTCGCGCCAATTTTGATGTCGATTTTGCCGAAAGGGCTCTGTATAATGTGTACCATGACTGTGTGAACAGCTTTTTCTATCCCAAGAACGAATCCTATGTGGAAGACGGTCGTTATGCTTATACAGGACAGGATGCCATTCGCTTCCGCAGAGCTATTCTTCCTGAAGTACGTGCGGTTGTTATGGATATTACCAGAAGCTACGAGGAGCTGCGCGACGATCTCACCTATTATGAGAGCGACTATTTGACCCAACGCCGCATGCAGAACCAGCGCAGTCACGCTTAGAATAAAACTCAGAAGCCGTCGATGGCTTACACCAAGCTGAACTTGGTGGGCCATCGGCGGCTTTTTTTAAGTACGTCAATAGACGTTTTCCTTATGTTATCAACTCCCATGCCACTTATGGCATATGGGCGGGCAGGAGGGGACATAATGAGCCTGAGGTGATAAATATGAGTCAACAGTCCAAGCCGGCAGTCCGGTGCAGTGTTTCGAATTGTCATTATTGGGACCAAAACAACATTTGTAAGGCGGACGTTATTATGATTGATATCGACCGCCATGCAGGCAGGGAGCTGCATGAGGAATACGCTGGAGAGACGTTTAGCACCAGCGAACGTGACTATGCGGAAACTTCTGCTGCTACCTGCTGTCACACCTTTACACCGAAAAAAACAAAGTAATCCAGACCGATTTGTAGCCCTAACACAACATGCGGAGGTGCAGCAGTCCTAATGGAAGACAACAACCGGTTTCAGGACAAGAAGACAGCGGATTTCCGGTCCTCCAGAACTCCTATTGTGCGTGACCGTGTGGATTATCCGCGCAAGGAACACCGAGAGGAGTATGCGGCTGAAGTGGCCCCAGGCCGACCAGTAGAAGGCAGAGCAGAAGTAACGGAAAGCGGTAAAAAAGGTAAAACCGCAGGTTATACAGGGATAGTCCTGGGAATTCTGGCCATGTTCATATGGTCTATTGTGCTTGGTCCAATCGCAGCCGTTCTTGGTATCTATGCCTTCATGAACGGTAAAAAAACCTTGGGCGGTTGGGCTATCGGCTTGGGAGTGCTGGCGACGGTCAGCTACTTCGCATTTATTCCGTTCGTTCGATAAGCTACAATTCAGAGAATTGGCCGGAGCAGCCCCTTCCCAAACGGGAAGGGGCTGCTTTTTTTCGACAAAACCTCTGGCAGACCCTAACAAAAAGTTGTATCATAGGCAATAATGCCGTATATGGCAGCATACAGCTTCAGACCAGCAGCTTACACTATATGTAAAAGAAAGTTGGGAAATATACATGCAAATAGATCAGCGCGTATCAAAGCAAGCCGTCGATATGCAGTTGGTAAATAACACAAATACAAGTGATGCTCAGGTCAGCGGTTCCGATTTTGCCGGTTTGATCACGCAGGTTGCACAACAACAGGCAGAGCCTGCAGTTCAAGGTGCAATGACGCAAGAGAACGGTCTGCTGTGGCTGCAACTTGGCTCGGCTAGAGGCGCATCCTCCTACCCGGTTCAGTTGAATAGTGCTGTGCAACCAGCAGAAGAATTCAGCCTTCCTTCAACCTTCGATGCGCTGATTTCTGGGGCCAGCAGAAAATACGGAGTCTCCGAATCCTTGATCAAGGCAGTCATCGATACGGAGTCCTCCTTTAACCCGAATGCCGTTTCCTCCGCAGGAGCCAAGGGGCTGATGCAGTTGATGGATGCGACTGCCCAGGGGCTGGGTGTCAACGATCCGTTTGATCCGGCGGAGAACATTGACGCAGGTGTCCGCTACCTGTCCTATCAACTGAAGCGTTTTGGCGGACAGGAGAATATGGCGCTTGCGGCTTATAATGCTGGTCCATCCAGGGTGGAGCGACTTGGAATATCCAGTGATGCTGAGCTGATGTCCGTTCTGGATCAATTGCCGGTCGAGACGCAAAATTATGTAGCTAAAATTCAAATCGCCCGCGCAAAATTTTCTGGTTAAAGCATGGACTGTGAATGAATATTCCTCAACCGGATGAGGGTCCGCCAAAGGATCAATACGGGGAAGCCGGCTTGGACGAGCGCTCCTCCTGTTGGTCTTTTTGTGTTGGGTGAAAGAAAAGGGGGCATAGAGTTGTTATACTTTGATCATGCGGCAACGACTCCTCCTTATGAAGAGGTTGTTGAGACGGTTGCCGAGCTGATGAGAAGGCATTACGGGAATCCGTCATCCTTGCATAAATACGGGGAAGAGGCCGGGAAGCTGCTAAAACGGGCACGTGAAGTGTGCGCGGCCGCCTTGGATGCTAAGCCCGGGGAAATTATATTTACCTCAGGGGCTACAGAAAGCAATAATTTGGCTGTAAAAGGCGCAGTCCTTCAGTATGCATCCAGAGGTCGGCACCTGGTTACGGCGGCAACTGAGCACCCTTCGGTATTTGAGAGCTGCCGGCAGCTTGAGCAAATGGGCTATGAGTTGACCGTGTTGCCTGTGGACGAACAGGGACATGTCAGCGCTGATCAGGTTGCTGGGGCCATTCGTAAAGACACGGTGCTGGTCAGCATTATGCATGTGAACAATGAAACCGGACGTATGCAGCCGATTCACGAAATTGGGCCACGGCTGAAGGCTGAATACCCGAAGGTTCTGTTTCATGTAGACGGCGTGCAGAGCTTCGGTAAGCTCCCGGTTAAGCTCAAGGATTGGGGCATTGATTTGTTCAGTCTGTCTGGTCATAAAATACGGGGACCGAAGGGTACAGGTCTTCTATATGTTAGGGAAGGAATAAAGCTCTTACCACTGTTGACCGGGGGAGGACAGGAATTTGACCTGCGGGCCGGCACGGAGAACGTACCTCTGATCGTAGGTTTGGCCAAGGCAGTACGGATGGCTGAGGAAGGGCACAAGCAGTTTGCTGCCAGCACGGCCGAATGGCGGGATATGATTTTGGAGGAAGTGCGTCAGATTCCTTCGCTTGTGCTGAACAGCGGGGCTGAAGCTCCGCATATCGTGAATTTCTCCCACCCGGGAATGAAGGCAGAGGTTATGCTTCATACGCTGGAGCAACTGGGCGCAGCCGTATCCACGAAATCGGCCTGCTCCTCCAGACTCGCGGAGCCGAGCCGGGTGCTGATCGCCATGGGCAGAAGCGGGAGTGCCGCATCGGGCGGAATCCGGATCAGCTTCGGAGATAGTCACAGCGCGGAAGAAGTGAAGCAATTGGCACTGGCTATACAGGAAATGATGAAACGGCTGAAAAGCGTTGAAAGGTGGGGACGGTAAATTGAATTATGATATGCTGCTGGTACGCTTCGGAGAGTTTACCCTTAAAGGGAGAAACCGCGGACGGTTTGAGAGGGCTGCACTTTCTCGTGTTAAGGAGCTGCTCCGGGACTATCCGCAAGCAAAGCTGAACCATGAGTTTGGGCGATTATACGTTGTATTAAACGGGGAGCCGTATGAACAGATGATTGACACACTACAGAAGGTGTTTGGCATCGCCTCCATCAGCCCGGTAAAGGTGGCACCCCTCGATATCGATGAGATTGCGGCGACGGCGACCGCTCTAATCGGAGAGATTGCACCGGCTGCAGGTACAACCTTCAAAGTGCATGCGCGCCGTGTGTGGAAGGAGTTTCCTCATTCCTCTCAGGAAATGAACCATTTGATCGGTTCACCAGTGCTGCGCGCTTTTCCGGCCCTCAAGGTTGACGTGAGGCATCCACAGTTGGAGCTGCGGGTGGAGGTGCGTCAGCAGGGGGCGTATGTGTTCAGTGAAGTGATTCCGGCAACCGGCGGATTTCCGCTCGGTACGAATGGCAAAGCAATGCTGCTGCTATCGGGAGGCATCGACAGCCCGGTTGCGGCATGGTCCTCCATGCGCAGAGGCCTTGAGGTGGAATGTGTCCATTTCTATAGCTACCCCTATACCAGCGAGCTGGCTAAGGAAAAGGTCATTGATTTGGCTAAAGTACTTGCCGGGTATGCAGGGCGGATTAAGCTGCATCTGGTGCCGTTTACGGATATTCAGACCTCGTTCACCCGGACAGGCCAGGATAATCTGATCATCACGCTCATGCGGAGGTCCATGCTGAGAATCGCGACGAAGCTCGCTGAGCGTGAAGGAGCGCTTGCGCTGGTTACCGGGGACAGCCTTGGCCAGGTGGCAAGCCAGACCCTGTCGAGCATGAATGTGATCGGGCGCGCAACGGAGCTGCCGATGCTGCGACCGCTGGTTATGATGGATAAGAACGATATTATTGATATTGCTCAAAAAATCGGGACCTACGAGCTGTCCATCTTGCCTTATGAGGACTGCTGTACTCTGTTTGTTCCCAAATCACCAAGCACCAATCCGAATTTGTTGGTTGTGGAGAGGATAGAGGCTTCTCTGCGCGAGCTGCCGGCCATGATTGATCAAGCGGTTGAGGCGACGGAAACGCTTGTTTTGGAGGCTAACGGTAAGGTATGGGGACGTCGCCGGGAAGATTCCGTTGTGCGTGAGGAATATTTTTAATGAACCGGACGCCTCTTTTTTGTTTGTTGTGAGACGCTCCGAGAACGAAGCATTCCTGCAATCGCTGTTGACCCTTCGGGCCAAAGGCGAACGCTGCGCTTTTCCGGAATTGCTTCGTTCTCTCCGCTGCTGTGTGCGTACACTAACATGCAAAAAAAGAAACCCGTGTCATTGTCATTTATCCATTGAAACACGCTAACGGATGTCCTGCGCCATTTGGAACAGTATAAAGTCATATTCAAAAAAAGCTTTCGGCGTATATGACCGAAAGCTTTTTTTTGCTCTTTTTGTTCTTTTTGCTCTGTACGTGCATGGCATCTTAAGAATAAGAGCGTTTCTGACTGCCTTTTTTTTGCGCGGCTCTGCGGTTGGCCAGATAACCGGCGATCAGAATCCCGACGATAACCGCCACGATAAACAGGATTCGCAGCGCAGGATGTGCTGTAAAATAAGGCTCGATCCGGGCTTCCTCCGTAATCATATGGGAGGCGGTGTATCCCAGAACAGCGGACCCGACATACACGATCCACGGGAAGCGGTTGATCAGCTTGATAAAAATAGTGCTTCCCCACACCACGATCGGCACGCTAATTAGCAGTCCGATGACTACGAGAACAAAGTGCTGCTGGGCAGCGCCTGCCACGGCAATGACATTATCCAGTCCCATTGCGGCATCGGCAATGACAATCGTCCGCACAGCCTGTCCGAGCGTGGCACCAGCAGAGACCTCTGTATGCTCCTCCTCTTGATCAACCAGCAACTTGTAGGCGATCCAGATCAGCATCAGTCCGCCCGCCAGCATCAGCCAAGGAATTTGCAGCAGCCACAGCACAATAATGGTCGCCACAATCCGGATCAACACGGCCCCTGCAGTCCCGTACAGTATGGCTTTCTTTTGCGTTTGCGGAGGCAGTCTCCGTGCGGCCAATCCGATGACAATAGCGTTATCTCCCGCCAGCATCAGGTCAATAAATATAACGTTCAGCAACAGCAGCAAGAACTCAAGACTTAAATAATCCACGATGTTTGTCACTCCTTTTACTGTAAACCAAGACATAGGAACAAATCAGTTCATTATAGTGCCCAGAAATCGGACAGTCAAGCATAGCCAGTCTTGTTCAAGCATACAGGTAGGATGGAGGTGTTTGTACACATGGAGCATATTTGGCTGTTGATGCAAATTCTGATGGTCAATCTCGTACTGAGCGGAGATAATGCGGTCGTAATAGCCCTGGCCAGCAAAAATCTGCCCTTGCAGCAGCGGCGTCAGGCCATATGGTGGGGGGCATTCGGGGCCGTCCTGCTGCGCTGTGTGTTAACGTTTGGCGCTGTGCTGCTCCTGGGAGTCCCTTTTATACAAGGGGCCGGAGGGCTGCTGCTGCTATGGATCGCCTTTAAGCTGCTCTTTGATAACGGAGGGGAGGGCGGTGTCAAGGAAGCAGCTACGGTAGGCAAGGCGGTACAAATTATACTTACTGCAGACTTAATCATGAGCCTTGATAATGTGTTGGCCATAGCTGCCCTGGCGGATGGAGACCTGGCCATCATCGTGATCGGCATCGCAATCAGCATCCCCATCGTCGTGTGGGGCAGCACGTTGATCTCTGATCTGCTGCAGCGTTTTCCCGTTCTTGTGGTGGCTGGCTCCGCCATACTGGCTTTTACGGCAGGTGAGATGATGATGAACGACCCGCTTCTGCAGGCGATTCTTGGGGGCTTTTCCTACAAAACACACCCGCTGCTGCCTGTTGCTCTGTGTGGAGGGGTAATAACCGCAGGTGTGTGGCATATGAGCCGCCTTCGTTCAGGACGGGAGTGGTGAACATATATTTAACATCTACACTCTTGATTTATACGATATATGAACTATAATATAAGGGATATGGTACAGCGTCGGAGTGTTTCCCGGCGCTTATTTTATGACACTTGTTTGGGAAAAACGGCATTTTGTGCATATGATATGATTCCTTAGCTGGTGCAGATCATTGCGGAATGCGGGCAGACTAGAGAGAACACTATTTGACATACGGAAAGGATAAGAGCAAACCATGCATGCAAGAGAAAACATTCGCAATATTGCGATTATTGCCCACGTTGACCACGGCAAAACGACTTTGGTTGACAAACTGCTTCAGCAATCCGGCACATTCCGCGAGAATGAAGCAGTCCAAGAGCGCGCGATGGATTCCAATGATCTGGAACGCGAGCGCGGAATTACCATTTTGGCCAAAAATACGGCCATTACGTACAAGGATTTTCTGATTAATATTGTGGACACACCGGGCCACGCCGATTTCGGCGGTGAAGTGGAACGGATTATGAAAATGGTTGACGGGGTGCTGCTCGTCGTTGACGCATATGAAGGCTGTATGCCGCAGACCAAATTCGTGCTGCGCAAAGCCTTGGAACAGAATCTCACTCCAATCGTTGTGGTCAACAAAATTGATCGTCCTGCGGCCCGCCCGGCTGAGGTTATTGATGAAGTGCTGGATCTGTTCATCGAGCTCGGCGCGAATGACGACCAACTGGAATTCCCGGTTGTTTATGCCTCCGCTCTGAACGGTACATCCAGCATGGACCCTACTCAGCAGGACAGCAACATGGAAGCATTGTACAATACGATTGTTGAGCATATTCCTGCCCCAACCGAGGATGTCAGTAAGCCACTGCAGTTCTTGGTGACTCTGATGGATTATAACGAATATTTGGGCAGAATTGCGGTAGGACGTGTAAACCGTGGAATTATCCGTCAAGGTCAGTCGGTCACGGTCATGACACGTGACGGCGGAACTAAAGCTGCTCGCATTGAGAAGCTCTTCGGTTTTCAGGGATTGAAGCGGATTGAGACGGAGGAAGCTGGCGCAGGCGACATTGTTGCGATTGCTGGTATTAAAGATATCAACATCGGCGAAACGATTGCTGACCCGAATCAGCCGGAAGCTTTGCCGGTTCTCAAAATTGATGAGCCTACGCTGCAAATGACATTCCTGGTAAACAACAGTCCGTTTGCCGGACGTGAAGGCAAGTGGGTAACTTCCCGCAAGCTGCGTGAACGTCTGCTTAAAGAGCTCGAAACGGATGTCAGCCTTCGAGTGGAGGATACGGACAGCCCTGATGCCTTTATCGTGTCGGGACGTGGGGAGCTCCATCTCGGAATTCTCATCGAAAACATGCGCCGTGAAGGGTATGAGCTTCAAGTTTCCAAGCCTGAGGTTATCGTGAAGGAAATTGACGGTCAGCGCATGGAACCGATCGAACGCCTGCTGATAGACGTTCCTGAAGAGAGCATGGGATCTGTCATGGAAAGCCTGGGCAGCCGTAAAGCGGAAATGGTCAACATGATCAATAACGGAACAGGCCAGGTCCGCCTGGAGTTCCTGATTCCTGCGCGCGGCTTGATCGGCTACAGCACGAACTTCCTGACCTTGACACGCGGCTACGGGGTGATGAACCACGCATTTGACAGCTACGGACCTGTGGTTGGCGGTCAGGTTGGCGGTCGCCATCAGGGCGTCTTGGTATCCACCGAAACCGGAAGCTCCACCTTCTACGGCATGCTGGGTGTGGAAGACCGCGGTACCCTGTTCCTTGAGCCGGGAACTGAAATCTATGAAGGCATGATCGTTGGGGAACATACCCGTGACAACGATATTGTTGTTAATATTTGTAAAGAAAAGCAGTTGACCAACGTTCGCTCCGCTACAAAGGACGATACGGTTAAGCTGAAGACACCTGTTATCTTCTCACTGGAACAGGCACTGGAATATTTGAATGATGATGAATACTGTGAAATTACGCCGAAATCGATTCGCCTGCGCAAGAAAATTTTGAACAAGAGCGAACGTGAACGTGCGGAGAAGCAGCGCAAAATGGCTCAGGCTAACTCGTAATCGTCGAACGCCAGACCATCTGGCAGTTAACGGTTATCTTAATGGCCTGAAGTTTAGGGCGGCGGGTCCTTCCGGGGGCTGCGCCGCCCTGCTGATTTTTGTGACGGAGAATGCAAGGCTTGTACTGATTTGTTGTTGACCCGCCGCGTCTCATGACATCCAGAACGTCAATTAAATATCAAGCGAAAAAGGTGTGGAACAATGAGCAATCCCGAAAACGGCTTGCCTCCGCGGAAATCTTCCGGGAAGAAGGCCGCTAAAACGCAAAAACCGAAAAAGAAAAAAAGCTTCTTGAAATCGTTCATGATGTTTATATTGTTTTTGTTGATTGTCGGTGCCGTTGCCGGAGGATTATACGCTTATTACATCAGCAACCAGGTTGAAGCTGTACTCGATACAGGGATTGACAAGGAAGTTCCGAAAACGGAGCTTGCCGAAGCTAAGCCGTTAACTATGCTGCTGCTGGGGACAGATTATCGTCCAGAGCACCAGACCTATTTATCGGACGTTGTAATGGTCGTTACATTGAATCCGAATACCAAATCGGCTACGATGGTTTCTTTACCGAGGGATACGAAGGTTGAGCTGGATGGCTACCGTTCCCGCAAGCTGAACGAGTACTATCCGATTTTCAAATCCAAAGAGAAAACAAGCGGCATTTCGGCTGAGGCTGAGATGAAGACGATGATCAGTAAATATATGAATATAAATATCGATTATGTTTCGGCAATTAACTTCCAGGGATTCCGCGATATTGTGGACGAGCTGGGAGGGGTGAACGTTACCGTCGATAAAAATATGTGCTACAGGGATAGCGCGGACGGTACCGATATTAACCTGACAGCAGGTGATAAGCATCTGAACGGGGATGAGGCACTGGATTTTGTGCGCTACCGCAAATCCAACTGCAGTCCCAAAACAGCGGCATCCGATGATTTTGACCGCAACAAAAGACAAAATCAGGTGCTGCACGCTTTGATTGACCAAATGCAATCGTTTGGCGGCATCGCCAAGCTTGGTAATGTAATCAAAGCGGTGGATAACAATTTGACAACAGACATTGAATCTCAGCAAATGAAAAATATGCTGACCACTTACTGGAACATCTCGAAGGATAACGTGAAATATCGTCCGGTAGGAGGAACCTGGCAGAGCCCTTATGTCTATATTAATGAAGACGAGCTGGAGGAGGCTAGACAAGCCCTTAAGGATGAGGAGGCAGGAACCTCGACTCCTTCCGGTACGGCATCAGCGGAGTTGGACGAAAATCCGTAATCTTGGTAGGTACTGTCTGCATATGATATAATTCAGTAGACTAATCAAGACTCTAGGGTGTTCAAGGAGGCAGATGTATGTCCCAATCCGTCAGACATGTAATCGAGTCGCTGTCGTATCAGTTCTCACGAATGGGGTTGGTTTCCATTCCGCAAAGCGCTGGAATATTGGATCAGTGTGCTGTAGAGCAACTGGACAGCCGAATTTTTGCTGCCATGAAAAAAGCCTAGTGAATAATCACTGGGCTTTTTGTTTTGTTTCTCCATTTTGGTTGTGATTGTGTCGGGAGGGAGCTGGTGCCTGGGGAGCTTGTTTACCTGTTGACATTTGCGGAATAATGCGGCCCATGATGTCTGCTAACTCATTGCCGAATCCTTGAACGGGATGTCCGTTACGGATATCGTGAGTCATCTCAGCAAGCCGATTGTTAATATCAGCATCGGCTGTTACGAAGGTCTTCAGGCCATGGGGATCTTTATCCAAAGCTTCAGCTACTGAATATTTAATGGTGCCGACTCGCGATCGGTCCAGCTTTCCGTCGACGTTGATGCCAACGATCGCTGTGTTTCCGAGAACGACACAATTGGCGTTCTTGACGCCCTGTACGCGTTGGGCCAAGTTAGCCAGATGATCCGCCTGTACAACCGCATTGGTCTGCGGAGCAGCCGCTTTTTGCTCTCCGCTCAGCTTCCGGACGGTTTTATCAGCGGTCTGCTGTGCGGTTGGTTGGCCGGTTGTAGTGTTCCTTCCGTTACGGTCACCGGATACACCGCATCCTGTGAGCAGGAGCATGGCAATGGCTGTTACAGCAATCCATTTGTTCATCTGAATCATCCTTTCTGGAGAGTATGCCTGCGTAAATATTGCAAAAAAACCTTTGCAGGTGCCTTAACTTTATTGTGTCCTGCATAGTTTGTATTATGTGGGGATTTAAAGAAATCCAGCAAAACGAAGTAAAGACCGCTTCCCGTTTCTGGCCACGGAGACGAAGAGAGATCGCAGATCGATGACGCCGTTTTGGAGGGGATTGGAATGAAAAAGATATTTGTTCTGGATACCAATGTGCTGCTGCATGATCCGAAATCGATATTTGCCTTCCAGGAGCATGAGGTCGTAATCCCGGCCGTAGTGTTGGAAGAAATCGATTCGAAAAAAAGAAATGCAGACGAGATTGGCCGCAATGCCCGCAATGTGTCGCGCTTGCTGGACGGTCTGCGTGAATACGGACATTTGCACAGCGGTGTTCCCCTTCCTCAAGGGGGGAGGCTTAAAGTTGAGCTGAACCATCGGAGTTTTCTCAAGCTGCAGGAGATGTTCGGGGAGATCACGAACGATAACCGGATTTTGGCGGTGGCATTAAATTATCATTTGGAAGAACAGGAAAAAGAGCATCCGGCGGCTGTCGTCCTGGTCAGCAAGGATGTCCTTGTACGGGTCAAGGCGGATGTCCTTGGCCTGCTGACAGAGGATTTCTTATCTGATCGTACGGCGGAGCCGGATGAATTGTATCATGGCTGTTCCACGGTGAAGGTGCATCCGTCTGTGATCGATGAGTTTTATTCCTTCCGCTATTTAGCTGTGAAGCCTCTTCATCTACCCTACGAGCTGTACCCGAACGAGTTTGTAATCCTGAAGGATGAGATGGGGACCGGCAAATCAGCACTTCTGAAGGTAAATAAAGAAGGCAGCAGAATGGAGCCGCTCTATATGAGCAACGATGCTGTATGGGGGATTAGTGCACGCAACGCCCAGCAAAGAATGGCGCTTGAACTGCTGCTGAATGATGATATACCACTCGTAACGATTACCGGCAAAGCCGGGACGGGGAAAACCCTTTTGGCGCTGGCTGCAGGATTAATGAAGGTTGAAGATGAACGGAAATACAAAAAACTGCTGATTGCGCGGCCCGTGGTGCCCATGGGCAAGGATATCGGCTATCTTCCAGGTGAGAAGGAAGAGAAGCTGCGGCCGTGGATGCAGCCGATTTACGACAACCTTGAGTATCTATTCGATGTGAAAAAAGCCGGAGATATTGAGAAGATTTTAATGGGGCTCGGAAGCATACAGGTTGAGGCGCTGACTTACATCCGCGGACGGTCTATTCCCGGCCAGTTTATCATTATCGATGAGGCGCAAAACCTGTCCCGCCATGAAGTGAAGACCATCGTCTCACGGGTGGGAGAAGGCAGCAAAATTATATTGATGGGCGATCCGGAGCAGATCGATCATCCATATCTGGACGCTGCAAGCAACGGGCTAAGTTATGTGGTTGAGAGGTTCAAGCAGGAGGGCATCAGCGGCCATATCACACTCGAAAAAGGAGAGCGTTCGATGCTGGCACAGCAAGCGGCGGATTTACTATAGCACAACCAGATACATTATGTATCATTTCCCGAGAAATGATAGGGAAAGGGGAAAATGTCCCGGATAAAAAAGGGGAATTCCAGGTCAATAGACCTAATGGAATTCCCTTTTTCTCGGTATAATGAGGGCTACAGGTTCAGTTCCAGCTCCACTTTGAGCTGCTGCGGCAGTGTTTCAACGGATGTAGCCTTCACGTACGGCAGCAGCATTTGCGGGTAAAAACCAAGATCAAACTGTTCCTCCAGATTTCTACGGGTCGTATCGGGCAGCTCCAGCCCATTAAATACAAGCCTGTCCACGTGAAAAATAATTGCATTTTTAGGATGATTCTCCAATGTATAATGCCCCTTAATCAATAAATCCATCGTTCCGCTTTTCCCCTGCACGGTAATGCCGCCCTGCCCAAAGGTGAATCCGAACTGCTCGAACAACTCATCTCTGGATTGCAGGAAACGGTTAAATTCCTCTTCTTGAATCGTAACGGTATACGTTTTTCCATTGGTGATAATAGCTCCTTGCTGTCCTTGAATGAATTGAGGCAGTCCTTCCATAGCTCTGGCAAGTGCTTTGAAGTGACGTTTGACCTCGTACAAGCCGATATTTTCCCAATACGATGTCATTTCCTCAATCAGCCGTTTGATCGCCTCGGGATCGCTGCTTCCGTTGACCTGCTTGTCCACCTGTTCTTGAAGCGCCGTAACGCGCGATCGCTGAGCGAGCAGTCTGTTTTTCGTATCCTGCAGCTCCAGGGCTGTCGCAGCGGTCTTCAGTTCAAGTTTTTGTATGGAGGCGTACCGTTCCTGATAAGCGCTTAAAACTTCCTTGTCTCTACTTATAATGATCTGATAATAATCCATAAGACTTAGGGCTTGCCTGAGGTTCCTAGCTCCCAGCAATAGGCTGAGCAGTTGGTCTCTTTCGCCCATGTAATAAGAACGCACGATGGCTCCCGCCCGCTCCTGGTGCAAATGAATTTGCTCCTGCTGCATGCTGAGCTGTTTACGCAGCTCCTGTTGCTTATGCTGTGCCTCTTCCTGCTGCAAGCCAATCCGTTCAATCTCCTGGTCAATTTCAACGATAGAAAGACTGTCCTCCAGTATTCTCCTAGTTTGTTCATCGATGGTTGCTGCTTTTGCAGGAAGGCTGATCCATGAGAAAAGGCACAGCAGGGTCACGGCCAATTGTATGCTTATATGCTGTCTTCTCAATATGAAAAACTCCTTTTGCATCTTCGTTATTCCCTGTACAAGCTGAACTGCGCGTTGATTATGTATATGCGACCGTCTATGTTTCTAGCCTTCCTCCATTGTAAAACAGGAGCGGAAGACTTAAAACTTAAAACTCTGGAAATGAGGTATGAGCCCCCGGAATTTAGGGAATACATTTTAGTATCAATAGATTCTATGAACTCTACGAGAGGCATAGGAATGAAATGAGCAGCTTTTATACCTTATTCACTACCGGCTTTCCGGTTCATGAAGACGGTAATTCAGGATGTTGTTAGGAGGGCTTTGGCATGACAGCAGTAAGACAGGATGCATGGAGCGCGGAGGATGACCTCATCTTGGCGGAAGTCACGCTCCGCCACATCCGTGAAGGGGGGACACAGCTTGCAGCTTTTGAAGAAGTAGGACAAAAAATTTCAAGGACCGCTGCGGCATGCGGTTTCCGGTGGAATAGCTGTGTCCGTAAAAGATATGAAGAAGCGATTAGTATCGCAAAAGCCCAACGGCAAAAACGGAGTTATATCCGAAAGCAAAATCCTGCAAGCATGTCGCAGATTACGGCATTTGCGGGAATTGATGAAGAGGAAAGCGTGTATCAGGAAGATTCGGTGAGCGAAGACTCCTTATCCATCGATGCGGTGATACGTTTTCTGCGCCAGTGGAAAGGCACGATGCAGGAGACACGCCGTCAGATGAAAATGCTCGAAAAAGAGCTGCGTGAGAAAGAAGAAGAGCTGAATGAACTCCGGATTGAAAATGAGCGGTTGTCTAAGCAAGTGAATGAAGTGCAGACAGATTACCGGGTCGTCAACGATGATTACAAGGCGCTGATTCAGATTATGGATCGGGCACGACGCTTGGCTTTCTTGAATGAAGAGGACGAAGAACTGAAATCCAGATTTAAAATGGACGCCAACGGAAATCTGGAACGCATTGAATAAACACCTATGGAGCAAGTAGACACGAGAGCTTTTTTTTCAAAAAGCCGTCAGACTGCTGCTGCAGCAGATTGACGGTTTTTGGTCTTTTGAATATGTTATATAGTAGTGGAAAAGATAATGGGGGATATCCATGCGGATTGATATCATCGGGGCGGGTGCGCTCGGACTGCTCTATGCCGGTAAACTGGCTGCCGCGGGTGCGGAAATCCGTATGTGGGTACGAAAGCCCGAGACTGCGGACATGCTCAGGCGGGAGGGCATTGCTGTAGCAGAGCAGGGCGGTGAAATCCTGAATATTAAATATCCGGATTTTGAAGTTCATCTGATGGAGAGCTGGCCGCTAGCCTTGCCCGGGGAGACGGGTGACTGGGTACTTCTGATGACCAAACAGGACGGAATCCGAGAAGCGGCGGAATGCATGGCAAAAGGATTGGTGAAAAACTTACATATTGTGTGCATGCAGAATGGGATTGGACACATCGAAGCTGTCGGCCAGCTTCTCCCCGATGCCTGGGTTTATCCTGCCGTAACCACTGAAGGGGCCAGGCGTCAAAGCGGCGAGTCGGTTGTCATGCATGCGGGAAAGGGAGTTACCGAGCTGGGAAGTGCATACCACTATGGCTCGGCACAACCATTTGCGCCGGACGGCAGGGAGAAGCGGCTTGCGGACAAGCTGACAGAGGCCGGACTGGAGACCCGGATCTCCAGAGATATCGACAGAAGCATCTACCGCAAGCTCTTGGTTAATGCCGTCATCAATCCGCTGACCGCGATATGGCGTATTCCGAACGGAGAGCTTCTCTCCAGCCGGGAGCGTATGGATATGCTGAGACAGGTGTATGATGAAAGCATCCGGATCTTTGATGCCTGTGGCATAGCCTGGGAAGCTGAATGGTGGGAAGAGCTATTGCAGATATGCAGGAGTACGGCGGCCAACCGTTCTTCTATGCTTGCTGATGTGCTCGCGGGAAGAAGGACCGAGATCGAAGCTATTAACGGACAGTTCATCAGGCTTGCTGAGGGAGCAGGAATGGAGGCACCGCTTCACAGGATGATTCGAAACATCATCACCGGAATGCAATAATACAGGGGGGAAACGGATGAGCGCGGTTCATAATACTCTTGTTTTTTTAAGCGTACTGCCTTTTTTCCCATTCCTGATTGTCTATGGAGTGGGCTTATGGATTACCAAGAACAAAAAAAGATCGCTGCTGGCAGCCATTGATGTTACGACCCTCTTTCTTATTGTTGCGGTGGCGGCGCTATTTAATATTGTTTTTGGCACCCAATTTGGTATTTATCTTATTTCTTTGCTGCTACTGATTACATTGGGGTTGATTGGCGGAGCACAGAATAGGCTGAAAGGCGGAGTTAACTGGAGAAGATTGATCCGGGCTGTGTGGAGAATTACATTTATTGGAACCGGATTCGCTTATTTATTGTTTACTTTTATAGGTATTTTTGGTTACATAATCAATTACATGTCATGAAAACTAACACAAAAACATGAAAAAAGCATGAAAACGATGATTTTTTTTAAAAAAATGCTCGAATTAAAAGAATGTTATGTAGATTTTTTTGACCGCTGGTTGTATAATCTATAAACATATATACCACATCAAATTTAGGGGGAAAGACTAGATGAAAAGGAAGAGCTCCTTGATCCTTTTGACTCTTGTGCTGGCGCTCGGCTCGCTGCTCGCAGCCTGCTCGAATAACAACAATGCACAGAGCCCAGGAGGAACTACTACGAATGAACCGGCTGCAGCCGTAGATCAGGTGTTGAACATCAACTTGGCTGCAGAGCCACCGACATTTGATCCGGCGCAAGCGCAAGACAGCCAGACTAACACTGTGCTGAAGACTTTGTATGAAGGTCTCGTAAGAATGGGCGAAGATGGCAAAGAACAGCCAGGCGTAGCAGAATCATGGGATGTTAGTGAAGATGGAAAAACGTATACATTCCACCTTCGCGATACAGCGAAATGGAGCAATGGCGACCCTGTAACTGCAAATGACTTTGTGTTTGCATGGCAGCGCGTGCTTGACCCTTCCACAGCACCTGCTCCTCCATATGCTTACCAATTGTACTACATTAAGAATGCCGAAGCTTACAACCTGACTGGTACTGAAGGCTACAAAGGTGCTAAAGTTACTGATTTTGCAGATGTAGGCGTTAAAGCGGTTGATGACCACACACTGGAAGTGACGCTTGAAAATGCAACTCCTTACTTCCTGGGTCTGACTTCGTTCTACACATATTACCCTGTTCACAGCTCTGTTAAAGGCAACGATAAGTGGGCTGTTAACAAAGATTCTATGATCGTAAATGGACCGTACACTTTGACGGACTGGACCAAAGGACAACAGATTGAAGTAAGCAAAAACGAAAATTACTGGGATAAAGACAACATCAAGCTGAGCAAAATCCATATGTCGCTCGTGAACAGCGGCGCAACTGAGCTTGCTTCTTACCAAAGCGGACAGTTGGATTATGCAGGTCTGCCAAACGGCGAGATCCCAACAGACCAAATCCCGGCTGTAAAACAACAACTGCCAGATGAATTTAAGGTTAAAGGTATCGCAAGCACGTATTACTACATGTTCAACGTAACGGAGAAACCGTTCGACAACGTCAAGATTCGTAAGGCGTTTGCAATGGCGATCAACCGTCAGTTGATTGTTGACAACGTAACACTTGGCGGACAGCTTCCTGCTTTTGGATTCGTACCGCCAGGCATCAAAGGTGAAAATGAAGAGTTCCGTAACGAACATGAAGATAAATTCTTTACAGAAGATTTGACCGAAGCTAAGAAGCTGCTTCAAGAAGGTATGGCTGAAGAAGGATATACCACACTTCCGCCAATCACATTGCTGTACAACTCCAGTGAAGCGCATCAGAAGATCGCTCTTGCTGTAGCGGATATGTGGAAACAAAATCTTGGTGTTGACGTGCAAACGCAAAGCCAGGAGTGGGGCGTATTCCTTGAAAACCGTAATCAGTTGAACTACCAAGTGGCTCGTGCTGGCTGGTCTGCCGACTACAATGATCCAATGACATTTATGGATATGTGGACAACAGGCAATGGCAATAACGATGCCGGTTATGCTAACCCTGAATACGATGCTCTGATCAAACAGGCGAGAACATCTGCCGATCCTAAAGTGCGCAATGAAGCATTTGCTAAAGCGGAGAAACTTCTCGTTCAGGATGATATGGTAATCGCACCAATCTACTACTACTCGAACGTTTCCTTGACGAAACAAAACGTAAAAGGCATTGCACTTGATTTCAGTGGTGCGATTGACTTTACAAGAGCGTACAAGACCGAATAATCACAGTTTTTGTACCGAAGTTTTATAGTTGCCTCGGGATATATATGTGGACATTCCATATATATCCCGATTTTTTTGTGTGCTTCGGATGGTTACAGTTTCTTCTGACTATGAAAATAACTGGAATGGACAAGCCGATTCTAATTCCGATAAAATGTAAGTATATGTCGAAAAAATTATGGGGGGTGTAGACGGGTAATGGCGCGTTATTTGATCAATAAGTTTGTATTTATGCTTATTTCATTATTCATTTTGATCTCTGCGACCTTTTTCCTCATGAAAGCAATTCCTGGTAACCCCTTCCTGAGTGAAAAAGCGACATCGCCAGAGATTCAAGCCCGTTTGATGGCACAGTATGGATTGGATAAACCTCTTTTTACACAGTACACCATTTATCTGGGAGATGTTGTGACAGGTGATTTGGGTATCTCCATGAAAAAGCTGAACCAAAGCGTTAGCGATATTATCGGTCAAACGTTTATGGTGTCTTTGAAGCTTGGGCTTGTAGCCATTGTTGTGTCGATTATTGTGGGAATTTTGCTGGGGATGATCGCGGCGGTTTACCATAGGAAGATGATCGACAATGTAGCAATGATCCTTGCCGTCCTGGGTATAGCCGTGCCGAGCTTTGTGCTAGCCTCGCTGATCCAGTATTTCTTCGGACTGAAGCTGGGTTGGTTTAACGTTATGGGCTTTAACGGGCCGATGGATTATGTTCTGCCTGTTGCGGCGCTTTCAGCTCAACCGATTGCTTTTATCGCCAGACTGACACGCTCAAGCATGCTTGAAGTGCTCCATGCTGACTATATCAAAACAGCGAAGGCCAAAGGCCTTAACTCTTTTGCCATCATGTTCAGACACGTTATCCGCAATGCAATTCTTCCTGTCGTTACTTATGTTGGGCCTATGACAGCGAACATCGTTACAGGCTCTATCGTAATCGAACGTATTTTTGGTATCGGGGGTATCGGTAAAGTACTGGTTGAAAGCATCACTACGCGTGACTACACGATGATTATGGGTGTTACTATTTTTTATGGCATATTACTGATGTTGGCTCGTTTTATTACGGATGTCGCTTACGTATTTATCGATCCCCGTATTAAACTGACCGGCAGAAAGGAGGGCTAATCGTTGTCAGTAAAAGAAAGCGAACTGAATCTTCAGCTTAAGCCTGAAGATTTCCGGAAAGTTGGTTTGGACCAGAAACAATCCGAGACTATTCAGCGTGAAAGTTTATCAGCCTGGCGTGATTCCTGGGAGCGGCTTCGTCAGAACAAGCTGGCTATGACAAGCCTGTTCATACTGATTCTGATCGTTCTTACTTCCATCATCGGCCCTCATTTGCTGCCGTACGATTACTATACCAATAACCTGTTGAACACGAATAAGCCGCCTTCAGCAGAACATTGGTTTGGTACGGATGATCTTGGTCGTGATGTATGGGTACGTACCTGGATGGGGGCGCGTATTTCCCTCACTATCGGTCTTGCTGCGGCGTTGATCGACCTTCTGATCGGTATGATTTATGGCGGAATTATGGGGTATTTCGGCGGCCGTGTTGATGAGGTTATGAATAAGTTCTCCGAAATACTGTATTCCATTCCTTATCTGTTGGTTACTATTCTGTTGCTCGTTGTCATGGAACCAAGCATCGTTACCATTATAGTTGCGCTCTGTGTGACTGGCTGGATTAACATGGCATGGATTGTGCGTGGGGAAATGATGCAGTTGAAGAATCGTGAATTCGTGCTTGCTTCCCGTTCCATGGGTGCAAGCTCAGGACGTTTGATTTTCCGCCACCTGCTGCCAAATGCGGTCGGCCCTATTATCGTTACTCTGACGCTCTCTGTGCCGAATGCCATCTTTGCCGAGGCGTTTCTGAGCTTCCTCGGTCTTGGAGTGCAGGCTCCGCAGGCATCCTTGGGTTCCATGATTGAATCCGCTCTGACTGGTTGGAACCTGTATCCTTGGCGCATGCTGTTCCCGGCAGGCCTGATTGCTCTGATCATGCTAGCGTTCAACCTGTTTGGCGACGGTCTGCGTGATGCGCTTGATCCGAAGCTGAAGAAATAGGAGGTGATTTCATCGTGAGCAACTTAATAGAAGTAGAAGGACTAAAAAAATATTTTAATGTAGGCAATAACCGTGTTCTCAAAGCGGTGGATAACCTGAACTTTAGCATTCGTGAAGGCGAGACACTCGGCATGGTAGGTGAATCCGGATGTGGTAAATCTACAGCTGGCCGTACTATTTTGCGTCTTTACGAACCTACAGCCGGCAGCGTGAAATTTAACGGAACGGATATTTACAAGCTGTCTCCCGGCAAGATGAAAGCGATGCGGCGTGATATGCAGATGATTTTCCAGGATCCTTATGCATCTCTGAACCCGCGCTTTACGGTCTCGGACATCATTGGCGAAGCGCTGGATATCCATGGAATGGCCGGCAGTCGTGCCGAACGCAAAAAGCGGATTGAAGAGCTGCTGGATCTGGTAGGCTTGAATCCGGACCATGCAACACGTTATCCGCATGAATTTTCCGGAGGACAGCGCCAGCGGATCGGAATCGCACGTGCTCTGGCTGTGAATCCTAAATTCATCATCTGTGATGAGCCGATTTCAGCACTTGACGTATCCATCCAAGCCCAGGTGGTTAACCTCCTGAAAGAGTTGCAGGAGCGTCTCGGGCTGACATACTTGTTCATCGCGCATGACCTCTCCATGGTTAAGCATATCAGTGATCGCGTAGCGGTAATGTACATGGGGAGAATGGTTGAACTGGCAGAGAGTGAGGAGCTCTACGCTAATCCGATCCACCCTTATACACAAATGCTGTTGTCCGCTATTCCAATTCCTGACCCGGAAATTGAGGCGAACAAGAAACGGATCATTATGCCGAATGAACAGGCAGGACCGATTCAATCCAATAACGGAGATGGCAATAAGAAGAGCGCCTTTAATTTGGAAAACGCAGAGCTGGTTGAGGTTTCCAAAGGCCATTTTGTCGCGATGCCTTATGCTTAAAGCAAAATAATGAGCAGCTATGATACCGTCGGATAGGTTCGACGGTATCTTTTTCGTTTTTAGGGTGTTTTGCACTGATTTCTTTGACGAAGTGAGGGCGGATTGGGTACAATCATAGAAGGTTTTAAGCACAGATAGGAGGCTTGCTCATGAATATTATTCCTGAGACCCTTCGCGCCGGGTCGGCTTTGGCGGAAGATTATGTACAGGGTACCGACAGGGTGCTTGAACTGTATGGATACCATTTCCGGCAAACCGAAGATTATAAAACCCGTGTGGAGCGTCTTGATGAAATGGAGGCACAGCGGATTGACCGCCAGGCGGTCGTTCACTGTCTTCGTATATACAATCAACAGCATAACGGGCATGCGGAGGTGATGGAATCTCTTGACCGTCTGTCCCGGTCGGATGCGCTGGTTATCGTAGGTGGGCAGCAGAGCGGGTTGTTTACCGGTCAGTTGCTTGTTATCTATAAAGCGGCAACCATCATCAAGGCCGCGCATGAAGCGGAACAGCGACTGGGACGGCCGGTTGTGCCGGTATTTTGGGTTGCAGGCGAGGATCATGACTGGGATGAGGTGAATCATACCTATATCATGAATGGTGAACCGGAAGCTGTGAAGATCAAACTCCGGGTTCAGCCTGAGCGCCGTAATTCTGTCAGCTATATACCCTTGAGCCCTGCTCATAAAGAAGAGGCTCTGCTGGAGCTTGAACGGCTTCTGCCTGATGCAGAATATAAAGCTGACGTTTTGCAGCAGGTACGAACGGCATTTATGGATTCACAGTATTTAAGTGATGCGTTTGCCAAAATGCTCGGCCAGTTTTTCGGCAGATACGGCCTCGTCTTGCTGGACTCTGCAGATCCGGAGCTGCGTAAGCTGGAATTGCCTGTATTCCGCCGGATGATTGAGAGTAATGATGAGCTTGAAGCCGCCTATCAGATGGCGGCGCGGCAAATTGAGGACGCGGGATATGGGATTCAAGCCGAGGTGGCTGAAGGGGGCGCTAATCTTTTCTACATAAACAAAGGCGAGCGTCTGCTACTCTTTAAACAGAACGGAGTATACGGGGATCGCCGGGGGCAAGTCCGCTTTACCAAGGAAGAACTGCTGGAGGAGCTGGAGCGGCATCCTGAGCGGTTCAGCAACAACGTCCTCACCCGTCCGCTGATGCAGGATTCCTTGCTGCCCGTATTGGCCACCGTATTAGGGCATGGTGAAATCTCATATTGGGCCATTACCCGCAAGGCTTTTGAAGTTTTGGGACTTGAGATGCCTATTCTTCAGCCGAGAATGTCATTTACGCTGATAGAGCCGAATGTGCATAAGCATATGGAGGGTTACGGCCTCACCTTTCAGCATATACTGGATGGACTGGAGCCGCTAAAAGACAAATGGTTGAGCGCACAGGATTCACTCCATATGGAAGAGGAATTTGCCGCACTGAGGCAAGAGCTTTTCCAACTGTATGAACCTGTAATTGAGCGTGCCGGTCGGATTGAAAAAGGGCTGATCCCGCTTGGGGAAAAGAACCGCGACAAGATTGCAGAGCAGCTTGATTTCATGGAGGCAAGAGTTCGTGCTGCGTTGGTACGCAAACATGAAACCGCACTGCGCCAGTGGGATCTGATGGGTATTTCTTTGCTTCCTTTAGGACGTCCGCAGGAAAGAGTGTACAGCATTTATCAATACACATCCCGTTATGGAGAAGGACTTGTGCATGGAATTATGAATCTTTCGTTGGATTGGGAACATATACATCGGACTATATACCTATAAAGCGGAATCTGGAAATCTGTAAGCCAGGAACATTGGCATAAGTGGTAAGCCAATAATATAATGAAGAGCAGGGATACGAAGAATGGGAGGATACAAGGATGAACTCTGAAGTGTTGCAAAGAAGTATAATCAAGGATATTAGTCTTGCTAAGGAAGGCCACTTGAAAATCGATTGGGTTGAAGCACATATGCCGGTGTTGAACCGGATTCGTGCACAATTTGAAGAAGAACGCCCATTTGCTGGACTTAAAGTAACTATCTGTCTGCATCTGGAAGCGAAAACGGCTTATCTGGCCAAAGTTGTGCAGGCAGGGGGCGCGGAGGTAACGATTGCTGGCAGCAACCCGTTGTCAACACAGGATGATGTCTGTGCGGCTCTTGTTGAAGACGGAATAACCGTGTTTGCCAGATATAATCCTGATGCGGAAGAATTCAAGGCGATGCAAATCAAGTCACTTGAAGCGAAGCCGGATCTGATTATCGATGACGGTGGCGATTTGATTACTCTGCTGCACTCGGAGCGTCCGGATCTGGGTACTTCGGTCCGCGGTGGCGCGGAAGAGACGACAACAGGCATTATCCGGCTTAAGGCGCTTGAAAAAGAAGGAAAGCTGAAATTTCCGATGGTTGCAGTGAACGATGCCTACTGCAAATACTTGTTCGACAATCGTTATGGCACGGGTCAATCGGTTTTCGACGGTATTCTTCGTACAACGAATCTTGTCATTGCCGGCAAGACGGTTGTTGTCGTGGGATACGGCTGGTGTGGCAAAGGGGTAGCGATGCGAGCCAAAGGACTTGGCGCCAATGTGGTCGTCACCGAGGTGGACGCCATCAAAGCGGTGGAGGCTCATATGGACGGATTCCACGTTATGTCGATGGTTGAAGCGGCGAAACTGGGTGACTTCTTCGTTACTGTTACAGGCAACAAAGAAGTTATCAACGGAGAGCACTTCGATGTCATGAAGGACGGAGCCGTGGTCTGCAATGCGGGGCACTTCGAAGTGGAGATCAGCAAACCGGCGCTGGCAGAACGTTCCGATTCGGTTCGGACGGTCCGCCGCAATATCGAGGAATACCGCTTCAAGGACGGTCGCAAAATATACCTGCTCGCTGAAGGCCGTCTGGTGAATCTTGCTGCCGCCGACGGACATCCTGCTGAAATTATGGATATGACTTTTGCATTGCAGGCGATGGGATTGCGGTATGTGAACGAACGTTATAATGAGCTTGCTAAATCTGTGGTGAATGTTCCGTATGAAATCGACGAGCAGGTAGCTCGCTTCAAGCTGGAAAGCTTGGGCATTACAATCGATGCTTTGACTGAAGAGCAAGCTAAGTATTTGGACAGCTGGAATGAATAATTCTGACGGCTTAATATAACGGTCAGTCAAGCGGAGGTCCCCGGCCAAATGGCTTTGGGGGCCTTTTTGTTGTGTATATCTAAAATTTTAATTATTGAAACGCATTCAAAAAGAGGGCTTTGATTTTTTTAGGCGAATCTATTATGCTTAGGTGGTGGAAAGTGGGTCAAAGTGGGAGATTGGGGCAAGGAGTTGAGGGCGGAACATGTTCATGGGTGAGTTTCAGCATAGCATGGACGATAAAGGAAGGCTTACGATCCCTTCCAAATTCCGCGAATCTCTGGGTGCCTCATTCGTTGTTACCCGCGGACTCGACCAGTGTCTCTTTGTTTATCCGATGGAAGAGTGGGCCTTGATGGAGCAGAAGCTGAAGGCATTGCCCATGATGAAAGCGGACGCCCGTGCCTTTTCCCGGTTTTTTTTCTCGGGGGCGACCGAATGCGAATTGGATAAACAGGGCAGGGTAAATTTGCCGGCTAATCTGCGTGATTACGCCAAGTTGGATAAAGACTGCGTGGTGCTTGGAGTCTCCAGCAGAGTGGAGATTTGGTGCAAGGACACTTGGGAACAATACTTTAACCAATCCGAAGAAGCATTTAATGACATTGCCGAAAAACTGGTTGATTTTAATTTTGATTTGTAAGGTCTGGAGGGCTGAGCTTGTTTCACCATATCACCGTACTCAAAGAAGAAGCTACAGACGCACTTAACATCAGGCAGGACGGGGTGTATGTGGACTGCACGCTTGGCGGCGCTGGTCACAGCTCTGTCATCGCATCGCGGCTGGGATCGAAGGGAAGGCTTATCGCCTTTGATCAGGACGATTGGGCGCTGAATAACGCGAAGGACAAGCTGTCTGAACATGGCGGCAAAGTTACATTGGTGAGATCCAACTTCCGCAACCTGGAGGCAAGGCTGTCAGAACTGGACATACCCATGAACAATGGTGTGCCGCAGGTTGACGGCATCTTGTTTGACCTCGGCGTATCTTCTCCCCAATTCGATGAAGGGGAAAGGGGGTTCAGCTATAACCACGATGCCCCGCTCGATATGCGTATGGACCAGGAAGGTCCTTTGACGGCCAAAGATATTGTTAATGAATGGCCCGAAGAGGAGATTGCGCGCATCCTGTATCAATACGGCGAGGAGAAGTTTTCCCGCAGGATAGCCAGAACCATGATAGAACGCCGGAAGGTTAAACCCATTCAAACGACGGGCGAGCTGGTTGAAATCATCAAGGAGGGTATCCCGGCAGCAGCTCGCAGAACAGGCGGTCATCCCGCCAAACGAAGCTTCCAAGCCCTGCGCATCGCGGTCAACGACGAGCTTAAGGCACTGGAAAGCGCATTGCATCAAGCAGTACGTTGTCTCGCACCAGGTGGCCGGGTATCGGTGATTACCTTTCATTCGCTGGAGGACCGGATCTGTAAGCAAATTTTTGCGTCCTATCTGGAGAAATGCACATGTCCGCCGGATTTTCCGATGTGTGTGTGCGGAGGGAAGGGCGTGCTTAAACTGGTAAACCGCAAGCCGGTAACAGCAGGGGAAGAGGAACTGGCTCTTAATCCGCGCTCTCGTTCAGCCAAGCTGCGTGCTGCAGAGAAATTATAAAACTTGAATTGAGAAGGAGAGATGATATGGCTTATACACGCGGTAATCTGGCAGTACAGGAAAAGGCCCAGCAGAGATCCCCGCAGAGGCGCTATCGTGAAACCACCAAGGTTGTAACACGCCGTAAAGAGCTCCCTATCCGGGAAAAGCTCCTCTATTTGATGACGGTTATTGGCGTTATTGCAGTTATGGTGTTGCTCGCTGGCCGTTATGCCCAGATTTATCAGCTAAATGCCTCCATTCACAATAAGGAAATTGCGATTTCCGAACTGAAGACATCCATCGGGGAACTGAAGGTGCAGAAGGAACGGTTGGAAAATCAGATTGTATCTACAGCCAAAGAACAGGGCTACATAGAACCAACCAAGGAACCGATTCGTATCTTTACCGGAACGGCTGCTGACGGAACAGGAAACTGATCGCCGTAATATGTAATACCGAGCCTTGTGGTTGGGAGAGGTTTGAACTATGGTCAAAAAAATTAAATTGCGCACTCTGCTCATAGGGGGATGTATAACCCTCTTTTTTCTTATTTTGCTGTTCAAGGTTTTCTGGATTCAGGTTGTAAGAGGTGCCGAATTGCAAGAACAAGTCACCGGTTTAATACAGAAGAGTCAGGTGCTTCCTGCCGCGCGGGGGACCATATTGGACCGAAATGGCAACGTGCTTGCCGAAGATGCCCCGGCTTATACAGTTGTTGTGAACCCCAAGATTATCCAGGAGTACAAGCTGGAGGATGTGGTTGTAAGCCGTCTCCATGAGCTGCTTGGCAAATCAGAGGCGGATCTGCGGCTAGATACGCAAAGCAAACAGGATTCGGGAGAAAACGCTGGGAAATATCGGGCATACCGTGAGATTCGTCCCGAAGGCTGGAAGATTGAGCCTGAGCTTGCTGATAAAATCGAGGCCTTTGACGAAGAGCTGAAGGAAAAATACCAGGTGACCGACGCCGTATTTACGATTAAGGAAACCAAACGTTTTTACCCGGAGAACACAATGGCAGCCCATGTGCTTGGTTATGTGAGCAAGGAAGGGAAAGCCGTGCAGGGGCTTGAAGCTTATTACGACAGCCAACTGAAGGGTGAGGACGGGCAGTTGTTGTATCAACGGGACCGTAAGGGTGTGAGCCTGCCGAACGGCGAGCAAAGTTATAAGCCTGCTAAAAATGGTAAAAATATCAAGCTGACGATTGATGATACCATCCAGTATTATATCGAAGAGGCTATGAAAAAGGCTTACCTGCAGTATAACCCGGTCAGTATGACCGTTATTGCCGCCGACCCGAAGACGATGGACATCCTCGGCATGGCAAGCATGCCGAATTTTAACCCGAATACGTACAATGAAGAAACCGATAAAAAAAGCTTTATCAACAATGCCATCCAATCGATTTATGAACCCGGTTCTACGTTCAAGATCGTAACGTTGGCGGGTGCCGTTGAAGAGGGGCTTTTTAATCCAAACGCAGAATTTGACTCAGAGCCTGTACGTATCGGCGGATTTACGATCAAGGACAACGGACATGCCTATGGTACGATTTCATATCTGGAAGGTGTGAAGCGGTCGAGTAACATAGCCTTTGTCAACCTGGGCTATCGTATGCTTGGCGGCGAGAAGCTTCGCTATTATATCGATAAGTTCGGGTTCGGGACTAAGACAGGGATCGATCTGCCGGCAGAGGTCCCTTCGCCGATCAGAGAGCTGACATACGCTTCGGAAATTGCTACAGCCGCCTACGGTCATGGTCTGGTTCAGGTTACACCCATTCAGCAGATTGCCGCCATATCTGCAATAGCCAACGGAGGCAAGCTAATGGAGCCTCATTTGGTAAAAGAAATCATCGATACGGATACAGGGGAAACACAGGTCATCAGTCCTAAAGAAGTCCGCCAGGTGATTTCCGCCAAATCCGCCCAGGAGGTTGGAGGTTACTTGGAGCAGGTTGTTGCTGACCAGGAAATCGGAACAGGACGTTATGCATACATCGATGGTTACCGGGTAGCGGGGAAGACAGGTACTGCTAGAAAGGTTATCAACGGAGAATATGCGAATGACAAAGACATCGTATCCTTTATCGGTTATGCTCCGGTTAATGACCCGAAAATTGCCTTGCTGGTTGTTATTGATGAACCGAGAGTAGCTAATGCCGGCGGTGGTTCTGTAGCGGGACCCGTGTTCAAGGACATCGTTTCTCAATCTCTGCGGTACATGGGAGTGCCCAAGTCGGGAGATGCGGCGGACAACAGCAAAAAAAACGCCTTTGCGTCCAAAATGACCACCGCCCCGAATTTAATCGGCAAAAGCAAGAAGGATGCGCAAAATGCACTGCTTGAACGCGGAACAGCTTATGTTACCCTTGGAAAAGGCTCCAAGATTGTGAGCACGTATCCAGCGGCTAATTCACCCATGATGTCTGGTCAGCGCATGTACCTGATCACTGAGGACTCCGCGACGATGAACATCCCGGACTTAAGAGGGTTGTCGCTGCGTGACAGTATGGAACTGCTTACCCTGCTGAAGGTTGGCATACAGATCGAAGGCGAAGGATACGTCTACAGTCAGAAGATACAGAAGCAGGGTGACAAACGCGTCGCGTATCTGCAGCTCCAGCCTGCGAAAGAGACGGTTACGGGCGTTGTCCCTGAGTCCGATGATGAGGCTGCAGAAGATGCTGCCTCATCAGGTGATCAGAAAGGCGGCTCGGAGCAGGAGGAAACAACGGAGGAAGGATCGTCCCAGAACGGGGAAAAGGTCAGGGAACCGGCCCCTCCCGAAGAAGCTCCGACCAACTGACAGCTTGTTCTAACCTCTGGCATATCTGAATAGTCATGAATGAAAGACATGCATGACTTACATCGGATACGCAGGGAGGGAGCAAGTTGAAGCTTACCAACGTAACGCTTCGCAAAAGACTGCTGTGGACCATTGCCGGGCTGTTCGTGCTTTTCGCCGCACTTATGGTCAGGCTGGCTTATGTGCAGCTTGGACTAGGAGCGGAGCTTTCCGCCAAGGCGGAGGAATCCTGGCGGCGTAACATTACGTTTGCTGCCAAAAGAGGTGAAATTCTTGACAGGCAGGGAGTCGCTCTGACCTACAATGTGACGACACCGACCGTACTGGCAATCCCTGTCCAGATTAAAGATCCTGAGAAAACGGCGCAAAAGCTGGCCTCCGTATTGGGAATGAGCGAAGAGAGCATCTATAAGCTGATCACCAAAAGAACATCAAGTCAAATAATCAAGCCCGGCGGCCGAAAAATTACGATGGAGAAAGCGCAGCAAATTCGTGATTTGGAGCTTCCGGGTATCGTTGTTACTGAAGATAACCGCCGCTATTATCCCTTCGGCGACCTGGCCGCCCATATTCTGGGCTTTACAGGGATAGACAATCAGGGGCTGACAGGTGTAGAACAGAGACATAACGATCGATTAAGAGGGATGAACGGCAGCATCGCTTACTTGTCGGATGCCGGAGGAAGGCTGATGCCAGGATCAGCAGAGAAGTACATTCAGCCGAAGGACGGGCTCAATCTGCAGCTAACCATCGATAAATCGGTGCAATCCATCATGGAGAGGGAGCTGGATCAGGCGATGGCAAAATTTCAGGCCCATTCTGCCCTCGCTATTGCCATGAACCCAAAAACCGGCGAAATTCTGGCTATGGCGAGCAGGCCTGCCTACGAACCGGCGTTGTATCAGCAGTATGCGTCCGAAATATATAACCGCAATCTGCCAATCTGGATGACCTATGAGCCGGGCTCCACGTTTAAAATCATTACACTGGCGGCCGCTCTGGAAGAAAAGAAGGTGGATCTGAAGAACGAGCGCTTTTTCGATCCCGGACATGTTGAGGTGGGAGGAGCGAGGCTGCGCTGCTGGAAGAAAGGCGGGCACGGAAGCCAGACATTCCTTGAAGTCGTGGAAAACTCCTGCAACCCCGGATTCGTGGCGCTTGGTCAGCGCCTTGGCAAAGAAAAGCTGTTTGATTATATCCGCAATTTCGGATTCGGAAGCAAGACGGGAATTGATTTAAGCGGAGAGGAAAACGGCATTCTCTTCAAGCCCTCTCAGGTAGGTCCGGTCGAGTTGGCGACCACCGCCTTCGGGCAAGGGGTATCCGTGACTCCCATTCAGCAGGTTGCGGCGGTCTCCGCGGCGATCAATGGTGGATATTTATACAAGCCTTATGTGGCCAAGGCCTGGGTTCAGCCGGAAACGGGGAAGGTGCTCGAGACGGAAGAGCCGCAGCTTGTGCGCAGGGTCATTTCGGACGAAACGTCACGGCAGGTCCGCGAGGCGTTGGAAAGCGTCGTTGCCAAAGGAACTGGGCGTCCCGCTTTTATTGAAGGGTACCGTGTCGGGGGCAAGACAGGAACGGCGCAAAAGGTCGTCAACGGCCGTTATTCTTCAACGGAGCACATTGTTTCATTTATAGGGTTCGCGCCTGCAGATGATCCGCAGATCGTCGTCTATACGGCTGTCGACAATCCGAAGGGCATCCAATTCGGCGGCGTGGTAGCCGCGCCTATAGTGCAGAATATTTTGCGGGATGCCCTGATCGCCATGAAGGTGCCGCCACGCGAGAATCAGGTGCCGAAGGAATACAAATACGGAGAAACGCCGATAGAGACCGTCCCCAATTTGGTCGGCGCTTCCGTGCAGGATTTATATGAAGAGTTGAATATGAATTTCACGCTGATCAAATCGGGCTCGGGCAGCACTGTGATCAGTCAGGCCCCCAAACCTGGAGCACGGCTGGAACGCGGGTCGGCCATCAGAATCTATATGGGTAATGTTCCCAAGGAAGAAGCACCGGAATCGGGCTCCTGAATACGGTTTCGGAACCGGGCTGAAGGTTCATAATGTTAACAGCAGACATGTTTGAAAAGGAGATTTTTTTATGCAGCTTCAACAACTTGCAGCACTGCTTACTACTTCACGAATAATCGGGGATGGCGGGGTCGAATGCGGGGGCATTCAGGCCGATTCCCGGAAGGTGCAGGCCGGAGATTTGTTTCTGTGCCTGCCCGGTTTTACTGTAGACGGACATGATTATGCGGAGCGGGCAGTTGCCGCGGGTGCTTCGGCGCTTGTTGTGGAAAGGGAGCTGGATTTGCCGGTTCCACAGCTTATTGTCAAGGATGCCCGTTTTGCGATGGCGGTGCTGTCAGATGCTTTTTTTGGAACACCCAGCCGTCAGCTTCATATGATAGGTGTAACGGGCACGAACGGAAAGACGACGACCACTCATCTGATCGAGCATATACTGAATGAGTCAGGAACCAAAACAGGACTGATCGGAACCATTCAGATGCGCTATGACGGAACAACCTTTCCGACATCCGGCACGACTCCGGAAGCGGTTGAGCTGCAAAGAGCTCTCGGCGATATGACCGGACGCGGCGTGTTATGCTGCGTGATGGAGGTTTCGTCACATGCCTTACAGCAGGGCAGAGTGAAGGGAACTGATTTTCGTACCGCTGTGTTCACCAACCTGACACAAGATCATCTTGATTATCATGATACGATGGAAGAATACCGGGCGGCCAAGGGCTTGCTTTTTTCCCGGCTGGGCAATAGCTTCGGGGCAGGCGGAGAAGATCATAAGTATGCGGTTTTGAATGCGGACGATCCGGCATCCGACTATTTTAAAGCATTGACCGCGGCGGAAGTGGTTACATACGGCCTAGGAGAAGATGCGGATGTGCGCGCAACGGAAATTTCCATAAGCGCGGGGGGGACCTCCTTCCATGTGGATACATTCCGGGGATCGGCGGACATCAGGCTGCGCATGGTAGGGAAATTTAACGTTTACAATGCCCTGGCGGCGATTACGGCCACATTGCTGGAGGGTCTGCCGCTGGAAGAGGTCAAGCGTTGCCTTGAATCCGTGACAGGAGTGGACGGGCGAGTTGAGCCTGTAGATGCCGGACAGCCTTTTGCGGTCATTGTGGATTATGCGCATACACCTGACGGGCTGGAGAACGTGCTTCGCACCGTGAAAGAGTTTGCGGCAGGCAGAGTAATTTGCGTATTCGGCTGCGGAGGGGACAGGGATAAAACCAAACGCCCGCTGATGGGCAAAATCGCCGCCAAGTACAGTGACCGGATTCTGGTAACTTCAGACAATCCCCGCACAGAGGATCCTGAACAGATCCTGCGCGATATCGAAAAAGGGCTGATTGAGGATGCGGTGGGACATGAGAAATATGAGCTGATCACAGATCGGCGCGCCGCGATCGGCAAAGCTATTGAAATGGCAAGCCCGGACGATGTAGTATTGATTGCGGGCAAAGGTCATGAGACCTACCAATTGATCGGAAAAACGGTGCTTGAATTTGATGACCGCATCGTTGCCAAAGAAGCGATAAGGGGCATATACAAGTGATTAATAGAACGTTGGCGCAAATAGCCTCGATGAGCGGCGGAACGCTTGCCGAATCTGACGGGGCCGATACCAAAATAACCGGGATCTATACGGATTCCAGGAACCCTTTGAAGGGCGGGCTGTTCGTTCCCATCGCCGGAGAGCGTTTTGACGGCCATGCTTTTGCGGACAACTGTATAGCTGAGGGGGCAGGCGCATTTTTCTGGCAGGAGGATCATGGAGCACCTCCTGCGGGGCCTGCCATTTTGGTGAGGGATACCCTTAAAGCGCTGCAGCAGTTAGCCGCAGCTTATTTGAAAGAAACCCGGGCTTATGTTGTCGGAATCACGGGTAGTAATGGGAAAACCACTACAAAGGATATCGTGGCTGCGCTCTTGTCCACGACCTTCAGAGTGCACAAAACGCAGGGCAATTATAATAATCATATCGGGCTGCCATTGACGGTTCTGTCCATGCCGGAAGAGACGCAGATTGCCATTCTGGAAATGGGCATGAGCGGAAGAGAGGAAATTCGCCTCCTGTCCCGGATTGCACAGCCGGACGTCGCTGTGATCACCAACATTGGCGAGGCCCATCTGCTGCAACTGGGCTCCAGAGAGGAGATCGCTCGTGCGAAGCTCGAGATTATCAGCGGACTCAAACCGGGCGGGCTGCTCATCTGCAATGGGGATGAACCGTTGCTGCCTTCCGTGCTGGCGGAGCCTGAGACGGAGCGGCCGGAGGAGATGAAGATATTTACCTTTGGGCTGCTGCAGGATAATGATGATTACCCGACAGAGATGACGACGCACGACAAGGGCATCATTTTTACCACGAAAAAGAGCGGGGCGGAAGCATTTGATCTGCCGTTGCTCGGCCGCCACAACGTGGTGAACTGCCTCGCAGCCATGGCGGTGGCGCGGCAGCTCGGAGTTGGCATGGAACAGATGCGCCAGGGGCTGGCTGGACTGAAGCTCACAGGCATGCGTATTGAGATGATCCTCTGCGACAACGGGCTTACGCTGCTTAACGATACTTATAATGCTAGTCCGCTTTCAATGAAGGCTGCAATTGATACGCTTGGCGGTTATAGCCCTAAAAATCGTAAAATTGCCGTGCTTGGAGACATGCTGGAGCTGGGAGCGGGAGAGGAGCAATATCACCGGGAGATCGGCAGGTACGCCGCCGCTGCCGGAGTGGACCTGCTATTCACCTACGGACCGCTTGGTTCCCACATTGCGGAGGGAGCGCGGGAGCAGATGGCGCAGGGCAGTGTGCACGCTTTTTCCGACAAAGACGAGCTTGTGACGGCGCTGCGTGAAGAGCTTTGTTCAGGAGATGTTGTGCTTCTCAAAGCTTCAAGGGGCATGAAACTGGAAACTGTTGTGGATGCGTTAAAAGAAGCTAATCCGCTGCAGAACGGATAAGGAGGAAAGGGGGATTACCATGGATATTCAACTGCTGCTGCTAACGATCGGGGTATCATTCATACTGGCGGTGATCGCTGCTCCCCTGCTGATTCCGCTGCTGCGCCGGATGAAATTCGGCCAGCAGGTCAGAGACGACGGACCCCAGAGCCATCTGAAGAAGACGGGTACGCCTACAATGGGCGGGGTCGTCATCCTGCTGGCGTTTACGCTGACGTATTTAAAGTTTTCAGCCATCAAAAACACAGACTTTTATGTATTGCTGGTGGCTACGCTTGGTTTTGGTCTGATCGGGTTCCTGGACGACTACATTAAAATTGTGTTCAAGCGATCGCTTGGGCTTACGCCGCGCCAAAAGCTGTTTGGCCAGCTTTTCTTTGCGGGCTTGATGTGCTGGCTGCTCATACAGAATGATCACAGTACAGTCATCGGCATTCCGGGAACATCCTGGTCCTTCGATTGGACCGGCTGGTTTTATTATCCTTTTATCGTTATCATGATGCTGGCCATAAGCAATGCGGTGAACTTCACGGATGGACTGGACGGGCTGCTGTCAGGTACAAGTGCAATTGCTTTCGGTGCCTATGCCATTATTGCCATCCAAGCCTCACTGCCGGCGGCGGTCTGCGCCGCTGCCATGATCGGTGCAGTGCTTGGCTTTCTCGTGTATAACGCACATCCCGCCAAAGTGTTTATGGGCGATACAGGTTCGCTCGGCATCGGCGGGGCCATTGGAGCAATCGCCATCGTTACGAAGAGTGAGCTCTTGTTCCTCATTATCGGCGGCGTTTTTGTAATTGAGATGCTTTCGGTCGTCATTCAGGTTGTTTCCTTCAAGACACGCGGCAAGCGTGTGTTCAAAATGAGTCCGATTCATCATCATTTTGAGCTGTCGGGATGGTCTGAATGGCGGGTAGTCATTACATTTTGGACGGTAGGGCTACTGCTGGCAGGACTTGGACTTTATCTGAGCAAGGGGTTGTAGAAAATGAAGCATCCAGATACTTATAAAGGCCTCGAAGTTGTCGTTCTGGGGCTGGCGAAAAGCGGAGTCCAGGTGGCGAAGGTGCTGCACAGATTGGGCGCTGTCGTTACGGCAAATGATCAAAAGGAAAGGGAACAGTGTCCCGAAGCTTCCGAATTGGAGGCTTTGGGAATTTCCGTTTTATACGGAGGGCATCCGGACGATCTGATTCACCCTGGTGTGAAGCTGCTGGTCAAAAATCCGGGCATTCCGTATACGGTTCCGCCGGTGCAAAAAGCGCTGGAGCTGGGTATTCGTGTTGTGACAGAGGTTGAGGTTGCCTATCACATCTGTGAAGCACCTATCATTGGCATTACCGGTTCAAATGGAAAAACCACCACCACCACATGGGTTGGTAAGCTGCTGGACGCTGCAGGCCTGAAGCCGATTGTGGCCGGGAATATCGGCACACCGCTCAGTGAGGCCGCCGCAGATGCGGAGAAGGGTAACTGGATGGTCGTAGAGCTGAGCAGCTTTCAATTGAAAGGTACACAGGATTTCCGTCCGACAGTGGCCTGTCTGCTGAATATCGCAGAGACCCATCTGGATTACCATGGCGGCATGGATGACTACATAGCTTCCAAGGCAAAGCTGTTCGAGAATCAGGGTCCGGAGGATATTGCGGTGCTGAATTGGGACGATCCGGTATGCCGCGGACTGGTTCCTTATATGAAGGGCAAAGTGCTGCCTTTTTCCTTGACCGAGCATCTGCAGGAGGGTGTGTACGCCGATCCCTCTTATGTGCCCGACGTGGAGGATGACATCAGGCGTGATATCGTGTATCGGGATGGCAGCGGGGTAATCCACCCGATTCTGTCTGTTGCGGAACTCGGAATCCCGGGGCGGTTTAATGTGGACAATGCGCTCGCCGCTTGCGCCATTGCGCTTGCGGCTGGGGCTCCGCTTTCCGCGCTGGGCGAGCCACTCTCTCATTTTAGAGGGGTAGAGCACCGGCTGGAATTTGTGGCCAAGCATGATGGAGTATCCTATTATAACAATTCAAAAGCAACCAATGCCAAGGCAACCCAGATGTCCTTGTCCTCCTTTAAGCAGCCTATCGTGCTGATCGCCGGTGGGCTTGATAGAGGGGCGGACTATCTTGAGCTTGTCCCAGTGCTGCAGGGCCGTGTAAAAGCTGTTGTTCTGCTTGGACAAACCAAGGAAAAGTTGGCAGAGGCTTCCAAGAAAGCAGGCATAGAACATATCGAGCTCGTCGATAATGGTGAGGATGCCGCCACCGCGCTAATCGAGGCTGTGAACAAGTCCGCTAGCCTTGCCGGGCCGGGAGATATCGTGCTTCTGTCTCCGGCCTGTGCGAGCTGGGATATGTTCAAATCCTATGAAGAGCGTGGACGCATTTTTAAAGAGGCGGTGCATAAATTGAAGTAGGGGGGTGGATAAGCCCCTACTTCGCTGCAAGGGGTGGCCTCCTCCATGAAACAGTCCCGTCCTCCGTCTCCGGATTTGTGGCTTTTTGCCTGTATTATAGGCTTGCTGGCCATCGGCATCGTAATGGTATACAGCGCTGGGGCTGTGCTCGCTTTCCGTGAATACGGGGATTCTTATTATTTCGTGAAAAGACAATTGCTGTTCGCAGGTCTCGGCCTTGCGGCCATGTGGTTCACAGCTTCGACGGACTACCGCGTGTGGCGGAAATACGCCAAGCCTCTGCTGCTGATCTGTTTTGTACTGCTGGTCGCAGTGCTGATTCCCGGCATTGGGGTTGTCCGCGGTGGTGCCCGGAGCTGGCTAGGCATCGGCTCGTTCGGCATACAGCCCTCGGAGTTTATGAAGCTTGGTATAATCCTGTTTCTTGCCAGTTGGCTTAGTCGTCCGGGGTATCCGATTAAATCGTTTCTGCACGGGCTGCTGCCCCCGCTAGGGCTGGCCGGACTGGCCTTCGGCATCATAATGATGCAGCCGGATCTGGGGACAGGCACCGTGATGATGGGCGCCTCCATGATTATTATTTTTACTGCTGGTGCCAGCATGAAACATCTAGGACTTTTGGGCCTATGCGGAGCCGCAGGCTTTGCAGCGCTGGTGGTGGCGGCTCCTTACCGGCTGAAGCGCATCACTGCTTTCCTGGATCCTTGGTCTGATCCGCTTGGAGCGGGCTATCAGATTATTCAGTCTTTATATGCCATCGGTCCCGGTGGCCTGGCCGGCCTTGGGCTCGGTATGAGCCGTCAGAAATACAGCTATGTGCCTGAGCCGCAAACCGATTTTATCTTTTCGATCTTGGCTGAGGAACTTGGTTTTATTGGCGGTCTTACCGTGATCCTGCTGTTTTTCATTCTCGTCTGGCGTGGCATGCGAACGGCTCTGACCATTCCTGACACCTTTGGCAGTCTGCTTGCCGTCGGGATTGTAGGCATGGTAGCTGTTCAGGTTGTCATTAATATCGGTGTAGTGATTGGTCTTATGCCTGTAACGGGTATCACGCTGCCTTTGATCAGCTACGGGGGTTCTTCACTCACCCTGATGCTGACAGCTCTCGGTATTTTATTGAATATATCACGTTTTGCGAGGTGAACCCTATGCGCGTCGTATTAAGCGGGGGCGGAACAGGTGGACACATTTATCCGGCTGTTGCCGTCGCTCGGCAGTGTGAGTCGGAAGACCCAGACGCTGCATTTTTATATATCGGAGGTAAGAGGGGACTTGAAAGCAAGCTGGTCCCGCAGGAGAAGCTTCCCTTCGAATCGATTGACATTACCGGCTTTCGGCGGAGCCTCTCTTTTGAAAATGTAAAGACAATAATGCGTTTTCTGCAGGGAGTACGTACCTCCAAAGCGCTGCTGAAAAAGTTCAAACCCGATGTAGTGGTCGGAACAGGCGGATATGTGTGCGGTCCTGTGGTATATGCCGCTTCCAGACTCGGAATCCCGACCATTATTCATGAGCAAAATGCCATTCCAGGATTGACCAATTCCTTTTTGAGTCGGTATGCGGATACGGTTGCCGTTAGCTTTGAGGGATCGGAGTCCGCTTTCCCTAAGGCGCGCAATGTTGTGTATACAGGCAATCCGCGGGCGACCACGGTACGAAGGGCTGACCGCAGCCGCGGGTTTGCAAGCCTAGGACTTCCGGAGGATAGTTCGATTGTCCTGGTGGTAGGGGGGAGTAGGGGGGCCAAAGCAATTAATCAGGCGATGATTGAAATGGCACCGCAACTTTCATCCCTGCCGGGCGTCCATTTTGTATATGTTACCGGGGAGAGCTACTTCGATAGTACTGTCGATGAGATACGGTCAAGGGTCGGTCCGCTGCCGGACCGGCTCCATGTGCTTCCTTACGTGCACAATATGCCTGAAGTGCTTGCCTGCACTTCCTTGATTGTGAACAGGGCAGGGGCCTCCTTTCTGGCGGAGATCACTTCTCTTGGCATTCCTTCCATATTGATCCCTTCTCCGAATGTGACGAACAATCATCAGGAGGCCAATGCCAGAACGCTGGAGCAGGCGGGGGCGGCTGTCATGATTCTGGAGAAGAACCTGAGCGGACAGAACCTCTTTGGGTCAATTGCGCATATCATGAACGATATCGGAGTAAGGGAAAACATGTCGGCTGCTTCTACGGGGCTCGGTAAGCCTGATTCGGCAGAGGCATTTCTTCAGGAAATCAGGAGATTGGCCGGCAGCAGATAAAAAGGCAGTCTATAGGCGATTGTCACCTTCCGGGTCATCTTGACATAAGATACCTTATCTTTAGACCATCACCCGGGAGCCGGTTGTTCGACAATAACAACCGCGTATCGGAGAAATCCGATGTTTTTCGTTATCCGCATGGCGGATTGCAAGCAAAGGAGGAACATTACAATGCAGCAGTGGATGCAGTTATTGGCCGCTCTAGACGTCGGTATGGTGCTGGAGCATGAGCCGCTGTCGAAATATACAACCTGGAAGATCGGTGGGCCGGCTGACGCGCTGGTCATTCCGGAAACCAAAGAACAATTGATGCGGCTGATGAGCTTTGTCCGTGAGCATGGAGTGCCTTGGATGCAGCTTGGCAGAGGATCCAATATGTTGGTTTCAGACAAGGGTATCCGCGGAATCGTTGTGAAGCTGGGCGAAGGGTTTGACTATGTCCGGTTTGAGGACGAAACTGTGATCGGGGGAGCCGGGTTATCCTTTGTCAAACTAAGTGTTCTGGCGGGCAAGCAGAGTCTGTCCGGTCTGGAATTCGCGGGCGGCATTCCAGGGACGGTGGGTGGGGCCGTCTACATGAACGCCGGTGCACACGGGTCTGATGTGTCGGAAATTTTCCAGTCTGCTGAGGTTGTACTGGAGACAGGTGAATTGGTGACTTATGACGCCGAAGGTATGCAATTCGGCTACCGTCATTCTGTACTGCATGAGCGCAGAGGAATTGTGCTGGAGGCGAAATTCGGGCTGAAGCACGGCGATCGCAAGGAAATTGCCGAGGTTTTATCCGCATACAAGGACCGCCGCAGGCGCACCCAGCCTTTGCAGATGGCTTGTGCAGGCAGCGTGTTTCGCAATCCTCCCGGCGATTACGCGGCGCGTCTCATAGAGTCCGCCGGGCTGAAAGGGATGAAAACAGGCGGAGCCGAAGTATCGACGCAGCATGCCAATTTCATTGTCAATACTGGGCAGGCAACAGCAGAGGACGTGCTTACCCTGATGCAGCATATTCAGAGCACCATATCATCTCAATCCGGTGTTCAGCTCGTGCCGGAGGTTTTCGTGGTGGGTGAGCGGTAAACTCGGAGGTGATACATTGGACAAATTGGTGATAGAAGGCGGGAATCCCCTGTCTGGCACCATACCGATCCATGGAGCGAAAAACGCAGCTTTGCCTATACTGGCGGCAAGCCTGCTCGCGAATGGGGAAGTTCAGATTCACAACGTGCCTCACCTGCTTGACATTAAGGTGATGCTCGGGATTCTGGAGAGGCTGGGCTGTAGTACATGTCATGAGCAGGATACCGTGTTTGTCGATTCGTCTAATTTGCTATCAACAGATATTCCGGAAGATCTGATGAAACAGATGCGGTCATCTATTTTTCTGATGGGACCGCTCCTCGTACGCTGCGGAGAAGTATCGTTCTATCAGCCGGGAGGTTGTGCGATCGGAGAACGGAAGTTCGATCTCCATCTGGAGGGCTTGAAAGCGCTAGGGGCTGATATCGAGGAGAGCTATGAGAAAATGACGTGCCAGGCCCGCAAGCTGATCGGAACGGATATCCATCTGGATTTTCCGAGCGTGGGGGCCACCGAAAACATTATGATGGCCGCGGTGCTGGCTGAAGGCAGAACAACAATCATCAACGCCGCCCGCGAGCCGGAAATTCAAGATTTGCAGAACTTTCTCAATGCCATGGGGGCTTCTATTATAGGAGCGGGCACGGACACCATTACCATCACCGGAGTGGACCGTCTGTATCCTTGCAGCTATGAAATTATCCCTGACCGGATCGTTGCCGGCACCATTATGATTGCCGCCGCTGCTACACGTGGCAGCGTCACACTTTCCCGCTGCTGTCCGTCCCATTTATCGTCGCTAATTCATGTGCTCCGCCGTGCCGGTGTTCAAATTAGCGTTTCCAATGATATAATGAACGTGAGTTGTATGGTTCGCCCCAAGGCGGTGGATAGGATTGTTACATCGCCATATCCGTTCTTTCCAACGGATTTGCAGTCCCAGGTTATGGTGCTGCTGTCGTTGGCGGATGGGTTCAGCGTCATGAAAGAAACCGTTTTTGAAAGCAGGTTCAAGCATGTTGATGAGCTAAACGTCATGGGGGCCGATATTTCCGTAGACATGAATGCGGCGTTTATCCGAGGTGTTCCCCGACTATACGGAGCAACGGTTGAAGCTACAGATCTGCGGGCGGGTGCTGCGCTGGTGATAGCCGGACTGGCAGCCAAAGGACGGACCACGGTCGAGCAGGTCCATCATATCGATAGAGGCTACGACCGGATCGAATCCCTTTTTCAGCATCTCGGCGCACGAATGCATCGGCAGTCCCCGGTAGCGGAGCAGCTTGATTTTGCAAATTAAACGCCTGCAGCGTCCCCTCCTGATTCGAGGGGACAGAGGGCATTTATGGAGAGAAATGATGCCACAAGCCAAAATTCCTGTTCTGCGTGAGCATAAACCCAAAATGAAGACCAGCCGTAAAATCGTATTGATTTTGATCCTCTTGTTCATTGTGTTGTTTGCCGTATTATTTTTCCGTTCTTCCCTAAGCAGGATCACGGAAATCGACTTCAAGGGGAGCCTGTTTACTTCGGAGGCGGAGCTTCTGAAGCAAAGCGCTCTTCACGTTGGAGGGCAATTTTTCGGAACCAGCACAGGAGAAGTGGAGGAGCGGTTAAAGGAAATCAAGACAATTCAATCAGTTCATGTGGACAAGCAGTTTCCAGGTATTATTAGCATTAATATTAAAGAATATGATACAGTTGCCTACGAAGTGGGTACAGATGGCAGCCTTCTTGCCATTTTGTCCAATGGGACAAGCGTGGGCGTTTCCAATAGCGGAATTGCCGTAGAGAAGCCTGTATTAACAAGCTGGAAGGCAGATGATCCATACAAAGCGGAACTTTGTAAGATTTTGTCGGATATCCCGGGTGAGTGGACAGCCGACATTTCCGAGATCATTCCTGATCCATCTCCTTCCTTCCCGGACCGGATCAAGATGTACACTCGATCTCAATTCGAAGTGCTCACTTCGGTCTCGCTGCTGGCGGAAAAAATCAGCTACCTGAATCAGGTGCTGGAGACAGAGGAGCCAGGCCTGGTCAGTATGTTTGAAGCGGACACCTATGTTCCTTTCCAACCGGAAGAAGAGGGCGGAGCAGTGGAAAATGACACTACTCAGTGATCATGAAAAATGCTAGAATAAATTTTATGTACTCTGCAGCTTGCTCCTTCTTTTTTCTTCAAATTTTTATTGGTTATCCAGAAGTTGGAACTTAAAAAATTTGTAGAAAAAAGAGGGATAAACGTTAATATGTTGAATTAAGTTAGGAAGTGCGTGTCTATGAACGAAGAAATTATGATGAAGTTAGGAGGTGCCACAGAATTGAGCGGCAATGACATCATAGTTAGTTTGGACATCGGTACGTCCAAAGTTCGTGCCATTATTGGGGAAATGAACAATGGAACCTTTAATATTATTGGAGTTGGAACTGCCGACTCGGAGGGAATTCGAAAAGGTGCAATTGTCGATATCGATCAGACCGTCCAATCGATCCGGAACGCCGTGGATCATGCTGAGCGTATGGTTGGTATTCAAATATCCGAAGTATACGTTGGGATTGCCGGTAATCATATCGGCCTGCAGACGAGCCATGGGGTTGTGGCCGTATCGAATGAGGATCGTGAGATTGGTGAGGAGGATATCGAACGGGTGCTGAAGGCAGCCGAGGTCATCGCTGTACCTCCTGAAAGGGAAATTATTGATGTGGTGGCCAAGCAATATGTGGTCGATGGATTGGAAGGAATTCAGGATCCGCGCGGAATGATCGGAGTCCGGCTTGAGGTGGAAGCAACCATTATTACCGGAGCCAAAACGCCAATACATAACCTGCTCCGGTGTGTAGAAAAAAGCGGTCTGCGGATTAAGGACCTGGTGCTTCTTCCCCTCGGTGCCGGACAGCTTTCTTTATCCAAGGATGAGAAAACGATGGGCTCGGTGCTTGTGGATATCGGTGCGGGTTCAACGACGATAGCGGTCTTTGAGGAAGGCAGCATTGCCGCTACTTCGACACTGCCAATCGGTGGAGAATATGTAACCAACGACATTGCTTACGGCTTGAGAACGTTGACAGATCAAGCGGAAAAAGTCAAGCTTAAATATGGATGCGCATGGTATAATGATGCGGCACCTGATGTTGTGTTTAAGGTAACCCGCATCGGCAGCAATGTGGACAAGGAATTTAACCAGCAGGATTTGGCTGCCATTATCGAGCCGAGAGTGCAGGAAATTTTCCAACTCGTTCAGGCTGAGGTTAAGCGTCTTGGTTACACAGGTCTACCCGGGGGTTATATACTTACCGGAGGTACCGTGGCAATGCCTGGAGTTCTTGAGGTGGCTCAGCACGAGCTTGCTGCATCGGTCCGGATTGCCGTGCCGGATTTTATTGGCGTAAGGGATCCAGGCTATACCAGCGGTGTTGGCATTTTGCATAACGCGATCCGTAATTATCGGTTACGTACCGCCGGCGGAAGCAGCAGTAATGTTAAAAAGCCTGCCAATCGCGCAAAAAGCAGCAGCCCCGCTCCGGAAAGTGAGCAGAAACCGGGATTGATCGAACGCTTGAAAAACATGTTCAGCGAGTTTATATAACGGTTGAAAGCTAATTAATGCCTATCATGGACGGGCCATCCATGCACATTGAGGGGGAGTTGGAATAGTATGTTGGAATTTGATTTTGAAATGGAGAGCTTGGCTCAAATAAAAGTAATTGGAGTAGGTGGAGGCGGAAGCAACGCTGTTAACCGAATGATTGAAAATGGCGTTCAAGGTGTCGAATTTATTACGGTGAACACGGACGCCCAAGCTCTGCATCTTGCCAAATCGGAGCATAAGCTCCAAATTGGCGACAAATTGACAAGGGGCCTTGGCGCGGGCGCAAACCCTGACGTGGGGAAGAAAGCTGCCGAGGAATCTCGTGATTTGATTATGAACACCCTTAAAGGGGCGGACATGGTGTTTGTAACCGCCGGCATGGGTGGGGGTACAGGTACAGGGGCCGCTCCCGTAATCGCCGAAATTGCCAAGGAATGCGGTGCCCTCACAGTAGGTGTGGTTACGCGTCCATTTACATTCGAAGGGCGTAAGCGCTCGAGCCACGCGGAGCAGGGGATTGAGGGACTGAAAGAGAAAGTGGACACGCTTATCGTCATCCCGAACGACCGCCTGCTTGAAATCGTGGATAAGAAAACACCGATGCTTGAGGCGTTCCGTGAAGCAGACAACGTTCTGCGTCAGGCCGTCCAGGGTATTTCCGACTTGATCGCCGTACCAGGGTTGATTAACCTTGACTTTGCGGATGTGAAGACGATCATGACCGAACGCGGCTCTGCCCTGATGGGTATTGGTTACGCAACAGGTGAGAATCGTGCGGCAGAAGCGGCACGCAAGGCTATTATGAGCCCGCTGCTTGAGACATCCATCGAAGGAGCCCGCGGTGTAATTATGAACATTACCGGCGGTTCGAATCTTTCCCTCTATGAAGTCAACGAAGCGGCCGAAATCGTAACCTCAGCCTCTGATCCGGAAGTCAACATGATTTTTGGTGCCATTATCGATGAGGAGATGAAGGAAGAGATCAAAGTAACCGTTATTGCCACCGGCTTTGAAGGCAAAGCGGCAGCGCCTGCACCGGTCCGCAAACCGGTTGTCAACAATTCGGAACCTTCTGATAATCGTTCACCGAACCTGCGCCCTTTCAGTAATCAGACAAGCGGTGACCAGCTCGATATCCCGACATTTTTACGCAATCGTTCCCGCAATAATAACGATTAATTGTCTTCTACACGATAAACCGTATTTTCCATGATGGAGAATACGGTTTTTTTGTTATTCATTACAGAGCATAAGCCATTCTTCCACAAGTAATCGACAAAAAAAGTCCGGCTGCGCCTTCCAGCGTTAGACAGACTTTGTTCCATTCCGCTTTTATACTGGTCATATCCTCCAGGAGCTTAGGCGGGGTGAAGAGAGATGGTTGTCTATATCGATTTGATTTTCCTGACGAACCTGCTTATTGATGCGGTACTGCTGCTCGTTACAGCCTGGATGAGGAAACTGCGCCCTGCATGGTGGAAATTGCTGCTGTCCGCGGCCCTTGGCGCAATGTACGTTGTCATGATGTTCATACCGCAGCTGTCCTTTATGTTTACTTTTTTGATCAAATTCGGATTGTCCGTATGTATGCTGCTGACCGCCTTCGGATTTGGCGGCTTGCAGAACTTTCTGCGCACGACCGGTGCCTTTTATGTGGTCAATTTTGTAGCGGCTGGCGGTATATTAGGAGTTCACTACCTGCTGCAAAGCCGGGGGGAGCTATTCAATGGCATATGGTTTACGGCTACAGGCGTGATGTCATTTGAAACGAGAATGGCCTTTTGGTTCATCTTCTGTGTATTTGGCGTTGTGATGCTTATTTTTTATTCCGTGCAGGCAACCAGGCGGCGGACTGAACAAATTTCAACTTTTATAGGTGAAGTTGAGGTCTGTATTGATGGGGTGTGCGTTAAGTGTACAGGCCTGCTGGATACGGGCAATCAGTTAAATGACCCGATGACACGTTTGCCTGTCATGGTGATGGAGGCTTCTCTGTGGAGTGACTACTTACCCCAGGACTGGTCCAGATTTTTGACGAACGGCGAAGCAGACAACCTGGTCATGAATCTAGAAGAAACGTACGTATGGCGGGATCGTTTACGTCTGGTTCCTTACAGGGGGATCAACAGGAGCATGGCCTTTATGCTGGCGGTCAAGCCGGATGAGGTCAAGGTTACGATGAAGGATCAGACGTTCACGCACCATCGTGTGCTGATCGGCCTGGACGGAGGAAAATTATCCTCTGAAGGGCGTTATCAGGCCGTAATTCATCCAGAGCTGACGGCATCAGAGACGACCGACGTGTCGGCCTGACGAGACTGCCTGACAACGATATTTTATAGGAGGACTACCATGCGCATAAAATGGAAATTTGCTTTGCAGCTACAGTATTACCGACTTCTTTTTTTGCTGGGCCTTAAAGCTGAAGAAATTTATTATATAGGAGGTAGTGAAGCCCTGCCGCCCCCTCTGACAAGGGAAGAAGAGGAATATCTGCTGCAGAAGCTGTCTTCCGGAGATGCCGCTATCCGGGCTATGTTGATCGAACGCAACCTGCGGCTGGTTGTTTACATCGCCAGAAAGTTCGAGAATACCGGCATCAACATCGAAGATTTGGTCTCCATTGGAGCGATTGGTCTGATCAAAGCGGTAAATACCTTCGATCCCGAGAAAAAAATCAAGCTGGCTACGTATGCGTCCCGCTGTATCGAAAATGAAATTCTCATGTATTTGCGGCGTAATAACAAAACAAGAACAGAGGTATCCTTCGATGAACCACTAAACATCGATTGGGACGGGAATGAACTGCTGCTTTCTGATGTGCTTGGAACAGAGAACGATACGATCTACCGCAATATAGAAGAGCAGGTGGACCGTAAGCTGCTTCACAAGGCTCTGGATAAACTGACGGACCGCGAACGCCTTATTATGGAGCTGCGCTTCGGGCTGCAGGATGGTGAGGAAAAAACGCAGAAAGATGTGGCTGATCTGCTTGGAATCTCCCAATCCTACATATCACGTCTTGAAAAAAGAATTATTAAACGTCTGCGGAAGGAATTCAATAAGATGGTCTGACAGCCGGATTTACTTCTGCCTTTGAGGATCGGGAAAAGGAATAAAATGTCCGGCCCAGGAGATAATGAACATTAATGTTGCTCCTTGGGAGGTTATGACACGATGACCCGTAACAAAGTCGAAATTTGCGGTGTGGATACCGCCAAACTGCCGGTTTTGACCAACGTGGAGATGCGTGAATTATTCACATCTCTGCAGCAAAACAATGAACGTTCAGCCAGAGAAAAACTGGTGAACGGCAACCTGCGGCTGGTACTGAGCGTGATCCAACGTTTCAATAATCGGGGGGAATATGTTGACGATCTGTTTCAAGTCGGCTGCATCGGATTGATGAAAGCCATAGACAATTTCGACTTGTCCCAAAATGTTAAATTTTCCACTTATGCGGTTCCGATGATCATCGGTGAAATCCGCAGGTATTTGCGGGATAACAATCCGATACGGGTGTCGCGCTCCTTGCGGGATATCGCGTATAAGGCCCTTCAGGTCAGAGATAATCTGACCACCGTCAATTCGCGGGAGCCTACGATTTTTGAAATTTCCGAAGCGCTCAATGTACCCAAAGAGGATGTGGTATTTGCGCTTGACGCCATTCAGGATCCGGTCTCTCTCTTTGAACCCATTTATCATGACGGCGGTGACCCGATCTACGTCATGGACCAGATCAGTGATGACAAAAACAAGGACGTATCCTGGATCGAGGAAATTGCATTGCGTGAAGCGATGCAGCGGCTTGGGCAACGTGAGAAAATGATTTTGTCCATGCGGTTTTTCGAAGGAAAAACCCAGATGGAAGTCGCCGATGAAATTGGTATTTCACAGGCACAAGTGTCCAGGCTGGAAAAATCGGCTATTCAGCAAATGCAGAAGCATGTAAAGTCTTAGCACCGCAGGCGCAGGACTGATCCCTTTGTATAACGACCCGCTCAGGGTCGTTTTTATTTTGTACTGCACGAGGCGTAGGGGGAAAGTTCGGCTTTATGAATCATATGCTGTAAGTAAAGGATGTGATCATATGAATGTGCCGGATGAGGGGCTGTACAGCATAAAAATATCGGATTTCCAAAGCAAGGATGTCATTAATATTATGGATGGTCGCAGGTTGGGACAGATCTGCGATTTGGAGATTGATCCAAGACTAGGCCGAATAGAAGCGATTGTCATGCCCGTTCCAGGCGGATTCTTTGGATTGTTCCGGGCGCGAAAAGAACTGGTCATCCCCTGGCATAATATCGTCAAGATCGGGCCGGATGTCATTTTGGTAAGGCATGAGTACATAGAAGAATGGCAGGTGGAGGAGCATGTGTACAAAACAGGCGGGGGAGTCAGGGGAATCTGGGCAGATAGAGACACGGTGCGCTGATTTTGGTACACTGGCTTGTAGAGGTGAGAACATGATAGAACCATTTGTCTTGGAAGCGATGGCTGCGGGGGGTCCGCAAGGCGGAGAAGGGTACGTGCCTGAGCTGCTGTTTATAGATGTATGGCGGGAGCAATTTCTGGGATTGACGGCCGGTTTTACGAGCCGTCGCGGCGGCGTTGGCAAGGAGCCCTACAGCAGTCTGAACTGCGCTTTGCATGTGGGGGAACATCCGGATACGGTAATCACCAACCGTGAGCTGATTGCAAGGAGGCTGGGCTTCGAACCGGAAGCATGGACATGCGGAGAACAGGTGCATGGCAACAGGGTCGTTGCCGTGAAGGAAGAAGACCGCGGCAGAGGGTTTCTGAACCGGGAATCGGCCTTTCAGGATGCAGATGGGTTGGTGACGGACGTACCGGGAATCCTGCTGACCTCCTTTTATGCGGATTGTGTCCCTCTTTTTTTCATCGATCCGGTCCGGCGTGTGGTTGGACTCGCTCACGCGGGCTGGAAGGGGACAGTCTCGGAAATAGCTGTGCATATGGTGGAGACGATGGTGGAAGAATACGGCTCAAAGAGAGAGGATTTACGGGCAGCTATCGGCCCTTCAATCGGGCTCTGTTGCTACGAGGTAGATGAAGTCGTGATGGACAGAATCATGGCTTTGGAGGCTGATATTCCGGGTAATGAAGTGTGGGAAGGTAATGTATATACCGAGCTTGGCGAGGGAAAATGGATGCTTGACTTGAAACAATGCAACCGACAGATTATGATGAAAGCAGGAATATTGCCGACCCATATCGAATGTACAACGTTATGCACAAGCTGCAATAACGATTTGTTTTTTTCGCACCGTAAGGAAAAGGGCTTGACGGGAAGAATGGCAAGTTGGATCGGACTGGAAAAGAGGTGAATCTTCCCGTGTCGCTGGGAGATCGGATTCAGAAGGTGAATGAGCGTGTGGAAGCTGCCTGTCTGCGCAGTGGAAGGGCTCGTAAAGAAGTAAATATAATCGCTGTTACCAAATATGTATCCGGGAGAGCGATGTCTTCTGTGTTGGACAGCGGCCTCCTGCATGTCGGGGAGAATCGCTGGCAGCAGGCTGAAGAGAAGTGGAAGCAGCTTGGAGACCGTGGAATATGGCACTTCATCGGAAACCTGCAGACGAATAAAGTCAAGGACATTATCGGCAAATTTCAATATATACATTCGCTTGACCGCCTCTCTCTTGCCAAGGAACTGGAGAAGAAGGCGGCAGATATGAATTTGACGGTTAAGACCTTTCTGCAGATCAACATTTCGGGGGAAGAGAGTAAGCACGGCCTGCAGCCAGGCCAAGCCGCGGCATTTTTGAAGGACATATCCGGTCTGAAGCATGTGCAGGTGGTCGGACTGATGACGATGGCTCCCCATGTTGACGATCCTGAGCTGACGCGCCCGGTATTTAGGGGTCTGCGTGAGCTGCGGGATGAGCTGAACGGACAAGCCCTTACTCCAGAACCGCTTAAGGAATTGTCCATGGGCATGTCTAATGATTTTGAAGTGGCTGTGGAGGAAGGCGCAACCTGGTTGCGGCTCGGTTCCATTCTGGTGGGAAAAGAGGAGGATGAAGTATGGGCGTAATGAATAAATTTATGAACTTCCTCGGTCTGCAGGAGGAGGAAGAAGTCGTAGAGCGGGAAAGATTGCCCGAAGAGGATGAAGAAATTGAAACCCCCAGCTTTGACAAACGTAAAAACCCTAGGGGCAGCAATGTGGTTAACAATGTGGTCAGCATCCATTCCCAGAAAAATGTGAAGGTCGTCCTGTATGAACCTCGCTCATACGACGAGGCACAGGAGATTGCCGACCATGTCCGTTCCCATCGTTCGGTTGTTGTGAACCTGCAGCGTATTCGCAAGGATCAGGCTCTCCGCATTATTGATTTTCTGAGTGGTACGGTGTATGCCGTAAATGGGGGCATTTCAAAAGTCGGCCATAATATTTTTCTCTGCACACCGGATACGGTGGAGATTCAGGGTTCCATAACGGAAATATTGGCTGAGACAGAAACAGAACTTGATAGAATGAGGTGAACCTATTTTGCCTGTTGAGCAAATTATATACTTACTGGCGCGAATTTATCAGTACATGATTATCGTGTACGTCCTTCTCTCCTGGCTTCCCAACGCGCGGGAAAGCTTTATAGGGGAAATACTGGGCAAGCTGGTGGAACCCTATTTGGCGCCGTTTCGCCGGTTTATACCGCCAATCTTCGGGATGATCGACATCTCGCCGATCGTAGCCTTGATTGTATTGAATATGGCTTCTTATGGTCTGGTATCGCTGATCGGCTATATCGTCTAGGAGGTTTACATGCGAACCGAAATTTATGCCCATTTCCACCCGGACGAGAAGGAATTTGTCGACCGGGCTTGGGAGTGGGTAGAGCGAGCGGGGCAATTTCACGAACATAAGCTGACCGATTTTCTGGACCCTCGTCAGGCTTACATATTGGGCACGCTGGCTGCCCGCCGCAATGACGTACAGATTCGCTTCGACGGCGGATATGAAGCGGCGGAACGCAAGCGTGCCCTTGTGGCGCCGGATTACAGTTACCTGGAGGATGAGGAGATGGACATGCAGGTATTGGCCATATCCTCTGATGACAAGAAAATTGGGGAGCTGGAGCACGGCGATTATATGGGAGCAGTTCTGGCTCTTGGGATCAAACGGGGCAAAATAGGAGATATTCATGTCCTTGATGATGGATGCCATATCGTTACGGCAGCGGATATCGGTCCTTTTTTAACGATGCATCTTCAGCAGGTCCATCGGGTGCATGTGCACAGTGACCTGCTGCCGCCGGATCAGCTACAGGCGAAAGCGGGATCGTTGGAAACAATGGAATTCACAGTAGCGTCCCTCCGGCTGGATGCGATCGTCAGTGACGTGTACAGGCTCAGCCGCAGCAAGGTGCTTGCTCCGATCAGGGCGGGCCGCTGTCGTGTGAACTGGAAGGCGGAAGAAAACCCTGCGACTTCTCTTCAAGAAGGGGACGTTATTTCTTTTCAGGGTTTTGGGCGATTTAAGATATTGGAAACCGGTGGTTTGACGAAAAAAGGAAGACAACGTGTAATGATCGGCAAATTTGTATAAAGATAAGGCAGGAATCTATTTCTTTTTGTCGAATTGGTTATGCTAACAACAACCCCTCGTTTTTTGGCCGATGACAGAATATGAAGAACTGCGGAGAAGACCAATCTTTTAGGAGGTGCACATCATGCCATTATCCCCATTGGATATACATAATAAGGAGTTTGCACGCCGGCTTCGCGGTTATGACGAAGACCAGGTGAACGAATTCCTAGACCAGGTGATCAAGGATTATGAGGCTGTAATCCGCGAGAACAAGGAGCTCGGCAACGAGCTGATGACGATTCAGGAGAAGCTTGATCACTTCTCCAACATTGAAGAGACGCTGAGCAAAACCATCATTGTAGCCCAGGAAGCTGCTGATGAGGTGAAGAATAACGCCAAGAAAGAGGCGCAGCTAATCGTGAAGGAAGCGGAGAAGAACGCTGACCGCATCGTGAACGAGGCTCTGTCGAAATCCCGCAAGATTGCGTTGGAAGTGGAAGAGCTTAAGAAGCAGGCCTCCATCTACCGTGCCCGTTTCCGCACGCTGGTTGAAGCTCAGTTGGATCTCCTTAGCCAGGACGGATGGGAAGCGCTGGAGAACCGTGAACGTGAGGTTTTGGAACGTGAGCGGGAAATGAAAGAAATTTACTGATGGTATCGTCTTGCGGCCATTGACTTTTGACAATAAGTAAGCTATATTTTTTCACTATAGCAGGACGTATTGTCACGTTTACATGAAAAATTCCGTGATGGGACCCAGTAAGTCATGAATTTGTTCCCCAGAGAGTTGGCATTCAGGTGCAAGCCAATGTGCAGAACATGACTGAATATCTTCCCGGAGAAGTGAGCTGAAGCGCCCCGGCGTGCGTAAGCGATCACCGTATGCCGAACGTTATATCGGCTCCCCGCAGCATTCGGGCGGGGATATGAGCGCCGTTAGCCTTGTGTGCTCCCGCGAAGGGATTCACAGGAGACGGAATCAGGGTGGTAACGCGAGCAGAGCCTCGTCCCTTCTACAGGGACGGGGCTTTTTTTGTCGGTCTTCAGCACAAAGTGATCATAGAGACGAAAGGATGATTTTACATGCAAAGAGTGGATGTTAAAGAAAAGGCGCGGGCCCGCGAGCTGCGGATCCTGGATAAGTGGAAGGAAAATGACACGTTCCGCAAATCGATGACGAATCGCGAGGACAGACCGAATTACGTTTTTTACGAGGGACCTCCTACAGCAAATGGCAAACCGCATATTGGTCACGTGCTTGGCCGTGTCATCAAGGATTTCGTCGGCCGTTACCAGACGATGAAGGGCTACCGTGTCATCCGTAAAGCCGGATGGGATACGCATGGCCTGCCGGTTGAGCTTGGTGTGCAGAAGCAGCTCGGCATTTCGCACAAACACGAAATCGAAGAGTACGGCGTTGAAGAGTTTATCAAGAAGTGCAAAGCGAGCGTATTCGAATATGAGCAGCAGTGGAGGGATTTGACCGAGGCGATCGGTTATTGGACCGATCTTGATCATCCATACGTCACCCTGGAGAACAGCTATATCGAGAGCGTATGGAACATTCTTGCGACGGTTCATGACAAGGGCCTGCTCTACCGTGGCCACCGTGTGAGTCCTTACTGTCCTAGCTGTCAGACGACTCTTAGCTCCCATGAGGTAGCTCAGGGGTATAAGGACGTCAAGGATCTGAGCGCCACTGCCAAATTCAAGCTGCATGACAGCGGCGACTTTGTACTGGCATGGACCACCACACCATGGACGCTGCCAGGACATACGTCGCTGGCGGTTAATCCGGACATGGAGTATGCGAGAGTCAAGCAGGAGGACGGAGTATATATCGTCGCCAAGAACCTCGTGGAGAAAGTAATGAACGGGGATTACGAAATCATCGGCACGCTTCTCGGTTCGGAGCTGGTCGGCAAAACCTATGCACCACCGTTTAACTATGTTCAGGTTGAGAAAGGCAATACGATTCTCGGTGCGGGTTTTGTAACGGATACCAGCGGTACAGGCATTGTGCATATGGCGCCTGCCCATGGTGAGGACGACTATAGAGTGTGCCGTGAGAACGGCGTCGGTTTTATCAATGTAGTGAATCTGCAGGGGCGTTACACGGATCAGGTCGAGGATTTGGCAGGCCGCTTTGTGAAAGAATGCGACGTAGATATTGTGAAATTGTTGTCTGACAAAGGCTTGCTCTACAGCAAAGAAAAATACGAGCATAGCTATCCGTTCTGCTGGCGCTGTGATACACCTCTGCTCTATTATGCAATGGACAGTTGGTTTATCAAAACGACAGCGATCAAGGACCAGTTGATTGCCAACAATAACGAAGTGAACTGGTATCCGGGGCATGTACGTGAGGGCCGCTTCGGCAAGTTCCTGGAGGATCTAGTCGATTGGAACATCAGCCGTGACCGCTATTGGGGCACACCGCTGAACATCTGGACATGTGCTGAAACCGGAGAACAATTTGCCCCGCATAGCATCGCAGAGCTTCGTGAACGCGCTATCGGCGAAGTTCCTGAAGACATTGAGCTGCATAAACCGTATGTGGATCAAATTAAGGTCCGCAGCTCCTGTGGCAAGTATGAAATGACCCGTACCCCGGAAGTGATCGATGTTTGGTTTGACAGCGGATCGATGCCGTTTGCGCAGTATCATTACCCGTTTGAAAATCAGGACACATTTGCCCAGCAGTTCCCGGCTGATATGATCTGTGAAGGTATCGACCAGACACGAGGCTGGTTCTACAGTTTGCTCGCCGTGTCGACGCTGCTGACCGGCAATGCGCCATACAAGGCGGTTATGGCCACAGGCCATGTGCTGGATGAGCAGGGGCAGAAAATGTCCAAATCCAAGGGCAATGTGATCGACCCATGGGAGGTTATTGACGAATATGGCACGGACGCCTTCCGTTGGGCGCTGTTGTCGGACAGTGCACCGTGGAACAGTAAACGCTTTTCGAAGGGGATTGTCGGGGAGGCGAAGTCCAAACTGGTGGACACTCTGGTCAATACCCATGCGTTCCTGACGCTATATGCGACGATTGACGGTTTTGATCCGGCGGAGCATTCTTTCAAGCCTTCAAGCCACAAGCTGGATCGCTGGATTCTGTCCCGCCTGAACAGCCTGATCAAGGTTGTCGATAAAGGCTTGGCTGTGAACGACTTCCTGAACGCGTCCAAGGCGATTGAAGCCTTCGTGGATGAACTGAGCAACTGGTATATCCGCCGCTCACGTGACCGTTTCTGGGGCAGCGGGCTGACTGAAGACAAGCTGGACGCATACCGGACGCTGACCCATGTTCTGCTGACCACCTCCAAGCTGCTGGCTCCGTTCACACCTATGGTGGCTGAGGATATCTACCTGAATCTGAGTGGCGGCGAAAGCGTACATCTCGATGACTACCCGGTTGCCGACGAGTCCTTGATTGATGCCAAGCTGGAACAGGACATGGAAACTGCACGCCGGGTGGTGGAGCTTGCGCGTAACGTGCGCAACGAAACCGCCATTAAGACGAGACAGCCGCTTTCGGAATTGATTGTTTCCATGGACCGTGATTTTGATTTGTCGGACTATGAGGAAATTATCAAAGACGAGATCAATGTCAAGCATATTCATACAGAGACCGATGACAGCGGCTTTGTAGACTTCTCGTTGAAGCTGAATTTAAAGGTAGCAGGTAAAAAATACGGTAAAAATGTCGGCTTCCTGCAAAACCTGTTCAAAAGCATGTCTGCGGACGAAACGCGCACCGTGGTGGAAAAAGGCGTGTTCGGCGTTGTTTCTCCGGAAGGAGAGGAGCTGCAGGTGACAGCTGAAGAGCTGCTGGTGGAGAAAAAGGCGAAGGAAGGTTTTGCTTCCGCATCCGGATACGGTCTGACGGTTGCCCTCAACACTGATGTGACACCCGAGTTGGAGCAGGAAGGCTGGGTACGGGAAGTGGTGCGTGTCGTTCAGGATTACCGTAAGAAGCTGGATCTCCCCATTGAGAAACGGGTTGCTCTTACACTGGACGTAGATTCGGAGCTTAAAGCGGCTATCGAACGGTTTGAGAATGTGCTCCGTGACAACGTGCTCGTGACAGAGCTTGCCTTTGGCAGCATCGAATCTATGGAGCGGGTTGAAGCTGGCGGTAAAACAATTGGAGTCTATATCGCGGAATAAGGCTGCAGCTTGCGGCGCATAATAGAATAGAATGAACTTTGGCAAAACGAGCCTGTGCTCGGAGGACGAATACGATATTCGCTCTCCGCACGGCTCGTTTATGCGTTCCCGGCAGTTACTTTAAATTAGGAAGGTGTGTGTTGGAGATGGCTGAGGGGAGACGTCAACGCGGGCGAGTCAGTGGAAGGAGTCGTGCAGGAGAGCCACATCATATCCGTGGTAAGGGCAGGCCCGGAACGGCCTTCATGCGGGAGCATGCGGGAAGACGCTTCGGAAGCCCACATTGGCTCGCCGACAAGATGGAGCTGTCCCGGGTTGCCGAATATGCCATGCTGCTGAACAGGCCCTGGCGGCTGATTTGGCTTAATTTGCTGGCAGGAACGTCCAGAGGGGTTGGAATCGCGATCGGCTTCACTTTTTTTGCGGCCACTATTATTTACGTACTGCAAATACTTGGCAAATTAAATCTTCCCATTATCGGGGATTACATTGCCGATATTGTGCGGATTGTACAGCGCCAGCTTGAGCTGACGACGTATTAGCGGGATAAGTTACTTTTCGGTGGTATCATCCGGCTCTAGCAGTGCTTCACCCTCACCCTGGCTTATATATTTACGGTACATCGGTCCGCGCACGACAGTGACATGCTCACCATGAATATCTGTTGCGATGAAGCTTTCGTAGGATTCTACAAAACCCTGGTTATCGTCGCCGTCTTCAATTTCCATTTCATTATAATTATGAACTTCACGGTTTTCAGATAGGGCGGGCGTATTGGAATTGCCCCAGCTTGAAACGATCTGCCATGCATCCTCTCCGTCAAAACCGTTGTATTCGTCCTCATCCAGACTGGAGCGGCCGAACGGGGGATGAAGGAACTCCTCCTCCACAGGTCGATTATTGCTCACCTGCTGCTCCGGGTTGTACTCGGCGAGATATTTAGTATAAGGAACAGCCAGAAGACGTTCATAAGGGATCGGCTTTCCGCTGGCGGCACAGATGCCATAGGTGCCGTCTTCCATGGCTTTCAGAGCTGAATCTATGCGTTCAAGCATAAATTCATCATGCTCGACAAGCGCCAAATCCTTGGCACGTTCGAAGGTCTCTGTGCCGAGATCTCCCGGATGATTGTCGATCGGTGACAACTCACCAGTCTGTGCACGCTGACTGTCTGCCAGGCCACGATGTCCGTCGCCTTCATGCAGACGGTGTTCAATATCCTGCTTGCGCTTTAACAGCTCGCTGCGCAGCGTATTCAACTGCTGCTCGGTAAGTGGGGACATGGGGGTATCTCCTTTCAGAATTTGGACCATGGGTGGCGGCTGTTCATAGGGTATGCTGCGGGCTTCCTTTTTAGCGGAGGGAATTTATATCAGGGCTGGTGCGGAATGCCTCTCGTGGACGATGTTCTGGCCCGTATGCTACAATAAATGGGTCTAAATGAAGTTCAGTAACGGAATCATGGGATCGGAGTGACAATGGTGGTTTACTATGTAGTGGCATTTATTGTATTTTTGCTGGATCAGGGGACCAAGTATCTGATTGCAACAAGGCTGGAGTTGGGTGAGACGATTCCGGTTATCGGCAGCTTCTTTCAGATTACTTCGCACAGAAACCGGGGCGCCGCATTTGGCATTTTGCAGGGGCAGCGCGAGCTTTTTATTGTCATTACAGTGGTTGTAGTGATCGCTATCATCTGGTATTTGAGAAAAACGATCCGCAACGGGCAGAAGCTGCTTCCTTTTGGTTTAAGTCTGGTGCTGGGCGGAGCTATCGGCAATTTCCTGGATCGGGCTATTGCCGGGGAGGTCGTTGATTTTGCGCGCTTCAACTTTGGAAGCTACACCTTCCCGATTTTTAACATAGCTGACTCTGCAATCGTGGTCGGGGTGGCAATCATCATATTAGATACTCTGCTGGATACAAGACGACAAAAGCGTAACGGCAGCATGGAAGGAACGGACACGCATGAGTGAAGAGTACAAAAGTAACATTTCCGAGGATACGGAAGAGCAGGAAGGTGGGGAACTGCTGGAATGGACAGTGGACCCCGCTGCGGCCAAGAACCGTATTGACAAGTACATAGCGGACAGAATGACCGATGTATCCAGATCCCAGATTCAGCTATGGATCGGAGACGGGCGCGTGCTGGTGAATGGAGCAGCGGTGAAGGCCAATTACAAGGTGCTGGAAAACGACCGTATTGAGTTAAGCGTGCCAGAGCCGGAGAGCGTAGATATTGCCCCTGAAAATATACCACTGGATGTCGTTTATGAGGATTCGGACGTCATCGTGGTCAATAAACCGCGTGGTCTTGTCGTACATCCTGCTCCCGGACATGCTTCCGGTACACTGGTGAATGCGCTGATGTATCACTGCCGCGACCTGTCAGGCATCAACGGAGAGCTTCGTCCGGGAATTGTGCACCGCATTGATAAAGACACGTCGGGGCTGTTGATGGCCGCGAAAAATGACAAATCTCACGCTTCGCTGGCTGCACAGTTGAAGGAGCATAGCGTTAACCGCCGATATGTTGCGCTTGTGCACGGTAATTTGAGCCATGACCAGGGTACGGTGGATGCGCCGATCGGTCGTGACGCCGGTGACCGTAAAATGTTTACGGTCACCGACCGGAACAGCAAGCATGCTGTTACCCATTTTCTTGTGCTGGAGCGATTCGGGGACTATACGTTGCTTGAGCTGAAGCTGGAAACCGGACGAACGCACCAGATTCGGGTCCACATGAAATTTATCGGACATCCGCTGGTTGGCGATCCGCTGTATGGCCGCAGCAAAGGTATACGCATGGACGGCCAGGCGCTTCATGCTGCAGTTTTGGGCTTTGTTCATCCAGTAACAGGTGATGATCTGGAATTTAACGCGCCGCTTCCGCAGGATATGGAGGATGTGCTGGCTTCACTACGCAGCCGGTAATATGCAGTCTATATTTATGTTATTTTGATGTAAGAAATGAATCAGACCGCCTGGAAAGGCGGTTTTTTTGCGTTTCTCAATATCTAATAAAAATAAATATGGATAAATATACAGATATATCGTATAATTATTTAAAAGCTTCCGGTCCCCGGTAGGCAAAGGTGTTGACAGTGAAATTTCTTTCTGTCATAATTCGTGTAGATACGATGAAATTTATCATACGAAATTGTGATAAAGGAAATCTGAATAGCACCTTTAAATCAGTCCCGTGAGGCTGGCAAGGTAACGTGAATGGATCACTGAAGTGCTTCCGCTGCGGCGGTATGCCCTCAGTGTGTTCGAATGAGATCAGGACGACAGCAGAAGGCTGTCGATCAGGACTCCTTGCCGACTCAGGTGAGGAGTCTTTTTTGTATCCGTCACGGGACCAGATCTGGAGGGACCATTACCCGAGGAGGCTGGAAGCATGAACAGCAATGTATTGATGGATGAGCCGGCAATCCGCCGTGCTTTGACCCGGATTGCACATGAGATTTTGGAGAAGAACAAAGGCATCCAGGGCTGTGTACTGGTAGGTATCCGCACACGCGGCGTGTTTCTTGCCAAGCGACTGGCGGCCAAAATTGAAGAGATCGAAGGAGCTCCAATTCCTTGGGGCGAGCTGGATGTAACCCCGTACCGTGATGACCGGAGCGGCTTCGTCGAGACGGACTGCAGCAAGCAGCTTATCATGAATAACCAGGGTGTATCGGTGCATGACAGAAAGGTCATTTTGTTCGATGATGTTCTTTATACAGGACGGACGATCCGTGCGGCTATGGACGCATTGATGGATTGCGGTCGGCCGCAGATGATCCAGCTTGCGGTCCTGGCTGACCGTGGACACCGGGAGCTGCCGATCCGCCCTGACTATATAGGTAAAAATATCCCCACTTCGAAATCGGAAGAAATCGTTGTCGCGTTGAAAGAAACAGACGGCAAGGATGAAGTGAAGATCATTCAGAACCGGGGGGATCAGGTATGACGACAGCAATAGCCAGCAAATTAAAGGACCGCAGTCTGCTCGGCCTGAAAGACTTGAGCCGCAATGAAATCGAATCGATCCTTGATCGTGCAGCTTACTGGGAGTCTGAGCCGCAAAAGCTCGTACCTGTCCTGCAGTCCCGTTTCGCAGCCAACATGTTTTTCGAGAACAGCACACGCACACGCTTCTCCTTCGAAATGGCGCAGAAGCGTCTGGGAGCGCAGGTGCTTAACTTCGCCGCAGCGGCATCCAGCGTAGAAAAAGGAGAGTCCATCTATGACACAGTAAGGACGCTTGAATCGATGGGCATTGATGCCGGGGTCATCCGGCTTAAGCCGTCAGGGGTGCTGGAGCAGCTTGCGGAAAAAGTGAACGTGCCTTTGGTGAATGCGGGTGACGGCAACAATGAGCATCCGACCCAGGCCCTGCTGGATTTGTTCACCATGCGCAAAACGTTCGGAGAGCTGAAAGGGCTGCGCGTTTCCATCATCGGTGATGTGCTTCACAGCCGGGTGGCGCGTTCCAACCTGTGGGCCCTACAAAAGTTCGGAGCGCAGGTGAGCTTCTGTGCACCCTCAAATATGCAGGCTCCTGAGCTGGCAGAGCATGCTCCTTATGTAACGATGGAAGAAGCTCTGAAGGCGGACGTCGTAATGATGCTGCGGGTACAGCTTGAGCGGCACGCGGAAGGAATGCTGAAATCAGCCGAGTATTACCGGGAGCAATACGGGCTTACGGAGGAGAGAGCGGATAGACTTTCTCCAGGCACGATCATCATGCACCCGGCGCCGGTGAACCGGAATGTAGAGATCGACGATGCGGTTGTGGAGAGTGAGCAGTCACGTATCTTCCCGCAGATGGCTAATGGTGTTCCCATCCGCATGGCGGTTATGGAACGGGCGATGAAGCTGTAAGCAGGATGGCCGGATGAGGAAGCATACAACCTGAAGCGGAGGAGATAAGAGATATGGGCCAGTTGATTACAAATGCAAGTGTATTAAATGAACAGGGGAAGCTGGAGAGTAAATCCATTCTGATCATAGATGGTAAAATCGAAAAAATCGTGGATGCAAACGCTGGAGTGAGTCTTTTGTTCGATTCCAGTACACCGGTTGAAGAACAACGTATTGAAAAGGTTGACGCTCAAGGCAAGCTGGTGATTCCCGGGTTGATCGACATGCACGTTCACCTTAGGGAGCCGGGCTTTGAATACAAAGAAACGATTGAAACCGGCAGTAGATCGGCTGTCAAAGGCGGATTCACTACGATTGCCTGCATGCCGAATACACGTCCGGTTACGGACAATCCGGAAACCGTAAAGCTGGTGCTGAATAAAGCTGCGGAGGCGGGACTGGCCAAGGTGCTTCCGTATGCTGCCATTACCAAAGGCGAGCTGGGACGGGAATTGACGGACTTTGAAGCGCTAAAAGAGGCAGGAGCCATCGGGTTCACAGACGACGGTGTTGGCGTGCAGAGTGCGCAGATGATGAAGGATGCCATGTACAAGGCGGCGGCGCTTGATATGCCGGTGATTGCACACTGTGAGGATAACACCTTGGTGGAAGGAGCTCCGGTGGCGGAAGGGGAATTTGCCAGACGCCACGGCTTGAAGGGCATTCCGAACGAATCGGAAGCGATTCATGTCGGCAGGGACATCCTGCTGGCCGAAGCGACAGGCGTGCATTACCATGTATGCCACGTCAGCACGGAACAATCGATTCGACTGATCCGTCAGGCGAAAGAGATCGGAATCAATGTAACCGCGGAGGTATGCCCTCATCATCTTCTGCTGTCCGAGGAAGATATTCCGGGGCTGGACGCCAACTGGAAAATGAATCCTCCCCTGCGTTCGCCCCGAGATGTGCAGGCTTGCATTGAGGCACTGCAGGACGGAACGATTGACATCATTGTTACGGACCATGCTCCACACAGCGAGGAAGAAAAGGCGAAAGGCATGCAGTTGGCGCCGTTCGGCATTGTCGGCTTTGAAACGGCTTTTCCGCTGCTGTATACCCGGTTCGTGGCAACTGGAGTATGGACGTTGGATTTTCTGGTGAAGCGCATGACCGCAGACCCTGCCAAAGTATTTCGTCTGAATACCGGGCGTCTGGAAGAAGGGGCGCCTGCCGATCTGACGATGATCGATCTGGAAAGCGAGCAGGCGGTTGATCCGCAAACCTTTGCTTCCAAAGGCCGCAACACTCCTTTCACAGGCTGGAAGCTGAAAGGCTGGCCCGTAAAGACCTGGGTGGACGGCCGGTTAGTATGGACCGCTAACGTACAATAAAACGACTATATTAAAACGACTATATAAAGACATAATTTTGAGGAGTGAGAACGGGATGCAGGCAAGATTATTGCTTCAAGACGGTACGCTGTTCACCGGCACGGCGTTCGGCGCTGAAGGTGAGAAGACAGGAGAAGTCGTATTTAATACAGGGATTACAGGCTACCAAGAGGTGCTGACAGATCCATCGTACTGCGGTCAGATTGTCACGATGACGTACCCGCTGATTGGTAACTATGGAATTACGCGTGACGACTTTGAATCCGTGCGTCCTTACGTGCATGGTTTTGCGGTGCGACGCTACGAGCCTGTTCCAAGCAATTGGCGTGCGCAGTACAGCGTAGATGATCTGTTGAAGGAATACGGTATTGTCGGCATCAGCGATATCGATACTCGCATGCTCACCCGGATTATCCGCCATCATGGTACGATGAAAGGCATTTTGACAACTTCCTCCAAGCAGGTTGAAGAATTGATGGAAATGATGAACGATACGACAATTGCCGAGCTGCGCAACCAGGTGCCAATGACGTCTACACGTCATGTATACAGCAGCCCGGGCAATAAAGAGCGGATCGTGCTGATCGACTACGGTGCCAAGAGCGGCATTCTGCGTGAACTGAACAAACGGGATTGCGACGTGGTGATTGTGCCGCATGATATTACGGCAGACGAAATCCGCAGGCTGAATCCGGATGGCATCCAGCTTTCCAACGGTCCCGGGGACCCGAAAGACGTTCCTCATGCGGTGAACACCATTGCCGAGCTGCTTGGCGAATATCCGATGTTCGGCATCTGTCTGGGGCATCAGTTGTTCGCACTGGCAGCCGGAGCAGATACCGAAAAACTGAAGTTCGGCCACCGTGGGGGTAACCATCCGGTGAAGGAGCTGGAAAGCGGGCGCTGCTTTATCACCTCACAAAATCATGGCTACACGGTTAATGAGGAATCCATCCGTGGCACGGATCTGGAAGTTACCCATATCAACAATAACGATAAGACCGTCGAAGGTCTTAAGCATAGGAAATATCCTGTTTTCTCGGTGCAGTACCATCCTGAAGCGGCACCGGGCCCGTATGATAACAGCTACCTATTCGACCGCTTCCTCGAAATGATCCGGGAGCATAAACAAAACCATCCGGAGCAGCCGCGCCAAGTCGTTATTGCGGCTGCCGGGAAAGGAGTCCGCTAATATGCCGAAGCATAATGATCTCAAGAAAATACTGGTAATCGGTTCTGGGCCGATCGTTATCGGCCAGGCGGCTGAATTTGATTATGCCGGAACTCAGGCATGCCAAGCGCTCAAGGAAGAGGGCGTAGAAGTTGTCCTCATTAACAGCAACCCGGCAACCATCATGACCGACACCAATATGGCTGATAAAGTATACATTGAGCCGATTACGCTGGAATTCGTTACGCAAATTATCCGTCAGGAGCGTCCGGACGGTCTTCTCCCTACCCTGGGAGGCCAGACTGGTCTGAACATGGCGGTAGAGCTGGCACGAGCAGGCGTACTGGAAAGCGAGAACGTGAAGTTGCTGGGAACCCAGCTAAGCTCAATCGAAAAAGCGGAGGACCGCGATCTGTTCCGTGATCTCATGCGTGAGTTGGATCAGCCTGTGCCTGAAAGCGTGATCGTAACCACAATGCAGGAGGCGCTGGATTTTGCTGGAGAGATCGGCTACCCGCTTATTGTCCGCCCGGCCTACACGCTTGGAGGTACAGGCGGCGGTATCTGCGCTACGGAGGAAGAACTGCGTGAGACAGTAGCTTCCGGTCTCCGTTACAGTCCGATTGGACAGTGTCTGATCGAGAAGAGCATTGCCGGTATGAAGGAAGTTGAATACGAGGTTATGCGTGACAGCAACGACAATTGCATCGTTGTGTGCAACATGGAGAATTTCGATCCGGTGGGTGTCCATACAGGAGACAGTATCGTCGTAGCACCAAGCCAGACGCTATCTGATCGGGAATACCAGATGCTGCGCTCTGCGTCCTTGAAAATCATCCGTGCGCTCAACATTGAGGGCGGCTGTAACGTGCAATTTGCGCTGGACCCTTACAGCTATCAATACTATGTTATCGAAGTGAATCCGCGTGTAAGCCGCTCGTCCGCGCTGGCTTCCAAGGCAACCGGCTATCCGATTGCCAAGATGGCTGCCAAAATCGCCATGGGCTATACACTCGACGAGATCGTTAACCCGGTTACGGGACAAACGTATGCCTGCTTTGAGCCAACGCTGGACTACATCGTAAGCAAAATTCCGCGCTGGCCGTTCGACAAATTTACGTCAGCAAACCGTAAGCTTGGCACGCAAATGAAAGCAACCGGTGAAGTGATGGCGATCGGGCGGACATTTGAGGAATCGATTCATAAGGCGGTCAGATCGCTTGAAATCGGCGTACACCGCCTCCATTTGAAAGGAGCGGAAGAGCTGTCCGATGAAGTGCTGAAGAGCCGTCTCGTTAAAGCGGATGATGAGCGCATGTTCCTGATTGCCGAAGCATTCCGCCGCGGCTACAGCCAGCAGGAGATTCAGGATTTAACGAAGGTAGACTGGTGGTTCCTGGATAAGATTGAAGGCATCATCGCTTTCGAAGGCCGCATGGCAGAAGAGCCGGAATTGACTTATGAGACTTTGTATCAGGCCAAGCGTCTCGGTTTTACGGACCGTTCGATTGCAGAGGTGCGCGCATACGGCCAATTAGGCGGAAACTGCACCAAGGAAGCGGACGTGCGTGAGTTCCGTCTGAGTCATAATCTGCGTCCTGTCTATAAAATGGTTGATACCTGTGCAGCAGAGTTTGAGGCGACTACCCCTTATTATTACTCGACATATGAAACTGAGAATGAGGTAACCGGGACCTCGAAAGAGAAAGTGGTCGTTCTCGGCTCCGGGCCGATCCGTATCGGTCAGGGCATCGAGTTTGACTACTCAACGGTGCACGCGGTATGGGCGATTCAAAAAGCAGGGTATGAAGCGGTTATTATTAACAACAACCCTGAGACGGTATCCACAGACTTCAATACATCCGACCGTCTGTACTTCGAACCCCTCTTCTTCGAGGATGTTATGAACGTCATCGAGCAGGAAAAACCGATTGGCGTGATCGTCCAGTTCGGTGGCCAAACGGCCATCAACCTGGCTGCGCCGCTGAGCGCTGCAGGAGTTAAAATTCTGGGTACCGATCTGGCCAGCATTGATGAAGCGGAAGACCGCAAAAAGTTTGAAGCGCTGCTGTCCCGTCTCCGCATTGCACAGCCGCAGGGCAATACGGTCATTTCAGTCGATGAAGCGGTAGGAACCGCACAGGGACTGGGCTATCCAGTGCTGGTTCGCCCTTCCTATGTACTCGGCGGACGTGCGATGGAAATTGTATACTCGGACACTGAACTGCTCAGCTATATGAAAGAAGCGGTTAAAATCAATCCGGAGCATCCGGTTCTGATCGACCGTTACATGCTCGGCAAAGAGGTGGAGGTTGATGCCATTTGCGACGGGGAGACGGTGCTTGTCCCTGGCATTATGGAGCATGTTGAACGTGCAGGCGTTCACTCCGGCGACTCGATCGCGGTGTATCCTCCGCAGCATCTGGAAGACAGCCTGAAGCGGAAAATCGTGGAAATTACGATCAGCATTGCTAAAGAGCTGAAAACGGTCGGATTGGTTAACATCCAGTTTGTTATCCATAACGATGAAGTGTACGTGATCGAGGTGAATCCGCGTTCTTCCCGGACGGTGCCGTTCCTGAGCAAGGTGACCAACATTCCGATGGCGAATATTGCAACCCAGGCCATCCTAGGCACTAGGTTGAAAGACCTTGGTTATGAAGACGGCCTCTGGCCGGAAAGTGATCACGTTTCGGTAAAAGTACCGGTATTCTCCTTTGCGAAGCTGCGTCGTGTTGAACCTACTCTTGGACCGGAAATGAAATCTACCGGTGAAGTGATGGGCCGTGACGTGAAGTATGCCAAGGCGCTCTATAAAGGGCTGGTCGGAGCCGGCATGAAAATTCCGTCTACAGGAGCCATTATCGCTACGGTATCTGATAAGGATAAAGCGGAAGCGGTAGAGTTACTGCGCGGATTTTACAAGCTTGGCTACAAAATCATTGCTACAGGTGGCACGGCAGCCGCGCTGGAGCAGGCTGGAATTCCTGTAACGATTGTGAACAAACTGAGCGAGGGTACGCCGAACATTCTTGATCTGATCCGCACAGGCGAAGCGAACTTTGTGTTCAATACGCTGACCAAAGGCAAAACTCCTGAACGGGACGGATTCCGCATCCGCCGAGAAGCGGTAGAGAACGGAGTCGTGTGCATGACGTCTCTGGATACGGTTCGCGCTCTGCTGGGCATGCTGGAGACACTGAACTTCTCTTCAGAAGCCATGCCGGCACTGAGCCGTTAAGCCTGACAGCATAATCAAAACCTGAAAGGACATCCGACAGTCAAGGGCTGAAGGATGTCCTTTATCACGGATGGGAGATGTGAGGTAGTGACAACGTTATCGCAGAACATGGCTGAGCGTCTGATGGTCGCGCTGGATTTTCCGAATGCGGAGAAGGCGCGCAGCTTGGTTGCAAGCCTGCAGGGAATTCCCTGTTATATGAAGGTGGGTATGCAGCTTTTTTATGCGGCAGGTCCTGATTTTGTCCGCGAGCTGAAGGATAAGGGATATTCCGTTTTCCTTGATTTGAAAATGCATGATATTCCGAATACCGTTCGCGGCGGAGCCGACAGCATCACACGGTTGGGGGTGGACATGTTCAATGTTCATGCGGCCGGTGGCACTGCTATGATGCGGGCGGCCAGAGAAGGTGCGCAGGAGGCCGTGGAAGAGAATTCTTCCTTGTCGCTGCCGCTGATCATCGCAGTGACTCAATTGACTAGCACGGATCAGCGTACGATGAATGAGGAAATCGGAATTCAGGGTTCTGTAGAGGCGGCGGTTGTAAGATATGCCCGGCTTGCGGAGGAAGCCGGATTACACGGTGTAGTCGCTTCTCCGCTTGAGGTGCAGGCGATTCGCGAGGCCTGCGGACCGGATTTTCGGACGGTCACGCCGGGCATCCGCCCGGCTGGCAGCTCCGCCTTGGATCAGGCGCGTATTTTGACACCGGGACAAGCTATTGCCGGTGGCAGCAGCTACATTGTGGTAGGCCGTCCGATTACGGGGGCAGCGGACCCAAGAGAGGCCGCCCAGCACATTATTGAGGAGATGATGAACGCATGATGATTTCACTGGAACAAATCCCTGAACAGATCGCAGGACATTTGCTGCGCATTAAGGCTGTGGCCTTGCGGCCACAGCAGCCATTCACCTGGACTTCGGGCATTAAGTCACCGATTTACTGCGACAACCGGCTGACCATGAGCTATCCGGAGGTACGTGAGCTCATTGCGGATTCGTTCGCCGCTATTATCCGTGAACGTTATCCCGAGGCGGAGGTTATTGCAGGGACGGCTACCGCAGGTATTCCGCATGCCGCCTGGGTGGCCCAGAAGCTGAATCTGCCGATGGCCTATGTGCGCGATAAAGCGAAGGGACACGGCAAAGAGAACCAGATTGAAGGTCTGATCCGCGAAGGGCAGAGGGTCATCGTGATTGAGGATCTAATATCGACAGGTGGCAGCTCGATCAAAGCGGCGCAAGCGATTGAGCAGGCAGGAGCGACTCCGCTGGCTGTGCTGGCCATTTTTAGCTACCAGTTGGATCAGGCGTCCCAAGCCTTTGCCGAGGCTGGTATCAAGCTGGAAGCCCTCTCCAACTATTCGTCTCTTATGGACGTTGCACTTCGCGAGGGAGCAATCCAGGAAAGCGAGCTTGGGCAGCTTCGTTCCTGGAGACAGGACCCTGCTTCCTTCGGCCAATAAGAAATATTCGCTATGGTCATCATTTTAGCCCGGCTTTGCCGGGCTGTTTATGCTGTCTGCGGATAACCTTGTACTAATTGCGCAAGAAAGGGGAACACTAAACCAGGAAAAACGAGCTGAAGAGAGGTAGAGCCATGAGGTGGGTGTATTTCGGCAAGCTGTACACAACCAAGTTTCAGGCGGGCTGTTTAGCTAAGCGGCTTGAGGAAGACGGCTGGATTTACGGTTATCATGATCCAAGGGCTGTGGAGGTGTATCAGTCGAAAAAAGGGCGTTATGGTGTAAAGTTTATTCCGTGATTGATGGTCTACTTGACGGTGCACAACCCATTGCCCCGTCTTTTTTGTACAGGTTCAACTTGTGAGCGGATTCATTCTGTTCAATTTTAAAATTAATAGCCGGTACCAAAAAAATATAAGAACCTCTGCATATGCAGAGGTTCTTATATTTATGGGCCCTGAGGGACTCGAACCCCCGACCAATCGGTTATGAGCCGACCGCTCTAACCAACTGAGCTAAGGGCCCTAAATAGTACTTATCAAATATGTTGTAAATAAACAGCGACATTGATTAATATACAACATTGCCCATTATTTCGTCAAGTGTTTTTTACTGGTTTTTGAATGGTGTGCGTGGCTCCTTCTTTTGCGGTACACTTGTCTGCAAAGGAGGGATTATGATGCTAAAAGCCGTGTTGGTATTCCTACTTGCCGGGCTCGCAGAGATTGGCGGAGGATACCTGATCTGGCAGTGGCTTCGCGAAGGTCGCACCTGGTATCTGGGGCTCGCCGGGGGGATCATTCTTGCTCTCTATGGCATCATTGCCACATTTCAGGTATTTTCTTCTTTTGGAAGAGTATATGCGGCATATGGCGGAGTATTCATCGTGCTGTCCATAGGTTGGGCGTGGTTGGTTGATAAAAAGCTCCCTGATGCCTACGATATTTGGGGTGCCGTTCTATGCGTTGCGGGAGTCGCTGTGATGCTTTTGCCAAGGACATAATTTTAAAAATATATTGACTTTGGTCTACATAAATCCCCCTTAAATGTCGAAATAGATCTTAGGGAGGGGTTCTAATGGATCGGAATGAATTGAAGCTGTTGGCAAAGGTTAAGGAGGCGCGCCCTCATGGAGAGGGCAGATTTGCGACAGGCATGCTTTGGGGGACACTCATCAGCGTCGTACTTTGGATTTCTATCATCGGCTGGATTATGGTTTTTGTGAAATAATATGTTGAACGGGGGGCTGGCCCTACGTTATGCTTGGGTTTAATTTTTTTATAAATTAATCTTTACAAATAACGAAAAAAAGCGTAATATATATAGGTACCCCTATTATACAGGTTTTATTCGTTCGTGATGCATGTCATTGCGAACAGTACAACGCTAAGAAATGTGACATTAAGCCGGGGTGGCGGAATTGGCAGACGCACAGGACTTAAAATCCTGCGGTAGGTGACTACCGTACCGGTTCGATCCCGGTCCTCGGCACTAGCACTTTTCAGCATTTAATACATAAGGAGTCCTGTGTGGTAATTTATCACATTAGGACTTTTTTTCATTCTTACAGGATTCAATGTGAAACCTATCGTGGAGGAAGGCAAAGAGAGGCGCAGGCTCATGTAGCTTAAGGGGGGTGAGCAGGCTCAATGATTATACATTCTCTGTTCAAATACGGTGCTATTTGATGACCTGCTCATCGAACCAAATATAGTGTCAGGCAGAGTATTAGTTTGCTTGTGCTACTTTATCTCTTAACCACTTGAAAGCGATCCTCAATAAGCAGCCAGTTCTGCGGGAACGGCAGACCTAGCTTCCAATAGCTGATTCCCCGCAATCCGAGTTCCTGCACAAGGTTAATTTTTGCTTGAATGGATCTGGCGTCCTCGAACCATACGATATGTTCTTTTCCCTCATCATCCCAGTACCGAAAGAACGGTGCTTGATCCTCATAATTGTATTGGATTGCCGCATTCCGTCTGCGCGCCCGGGCAATCGCCTCCTGAGGGCTGAGCGCCTCCGCATATTTTCCGCCTTGCACATAGGGAAGCGTCCAATCATAGCCGTACATATTTTGACCCATCATGATTTTGTTGGCAGGCATTTCCGTCAGAGCATACTCCAGCACCTGGCGCACGGGCCTGATCGGCGAGACCGGCATAGGCGGCCCCCCGCTGTACCCCCATTCATAGGTCATAATCACGACGAAATCGACGATTTGCCCGTGGGTTCTGTAATCATGTGCAGTATACCACTCGCCCATTTGGGAAGCGCTGGTCTTGGGTGCGAGAGCCGTCGAAATCAGGAAGCCTTCCTGGTGAATCCGGTCTGCCGCACGGCGCAGAAATGCATTGTACGCTTCCCTGTCCGCAGGACGCAGAAACTCGAGGTCAAAATGAATGTCCCGAAAGCCTAACTGTTTTGCGGTTTGAATGATATTTTCCAGCAGGCTGTTCTGAAGCTCCCGATTGTTTAGGATCAATTGACCCAGTTCCGCACTGAACTGGTCTTCTTCCAGATTCGTAACCACCATCATCATCGTGATACCGTTCGCGTTTGCTATGGCAGGAAAATCGTCCAGCAGCGGCGGAGCCAACGTTCCGTCCCGCTGAATCCGGAAGCTGAAGGGGGCCAGGTACGTCAAATCTGGTGCTGCCTCCCTTACGGCAGCCTTTAATCCTTCACTAACCTGTGTTCCTCTGGGTTCCACATAGGCGTTAATCTCTGCTCTGCTTTTGGGGAGCGGCGGGATGTACAACCGTAAACCGACGGGGAGCGTTTGATTCAGAGACATCCGGTTTACCTGCGCAAGGACACTGGGAGGAATCCCTAACCTTTGCCCAATCGTGTAAAAACTGTCTCCTGCACTTATCCAATAATAGGAGCCTCTGATTGGGATGACCAGAGTTTGACCGACAACAAGAGGCTCGGTCGTCGAAATTCGATTCGCCTGTGTGATATTTTCTATAGTGACGGAATAGGCTTGAGCAATGCTGTACAGTGATTGGCCGGGCTGAACCACATGGATTTGCATACCATTACCTCCATTTCCTATCGTTCTTGAAGTCTATGGCACGGTTGAAATAATTCTTTACGTTGAACAGTTTATGCGGCGTATGCTTATACAATGAAGTGAATATCAGGGGTTGCATTAGTTATACAATCGTGGTATATTTCAGATTGCTTCACCGCACAGGGTTGGTATTGATTAAGCAGGATACATTTCCTGCAGCATTTAATGATACTGTGCGATTAGCTCAACGGTGGCAGTTGTCGAAAAGCCTTATGTGTCAAGGATTTATAAGCCGGGGTGGCGGAATTGGCAGACGCACAGGACTTAAAATCCTGCGGTAGGTGACTACCGTACCGGTTCGATCCCGGTCCTCGGCATTAACAGTAATATGCAGTAATAGGCTGGCTCCGGATCTTAGGAGTCGGCCTATTTTCATATCTGGAGATTTGTTTTCATCAGGGAGGGGAAGCGCATGTTTGGCAATGACTGGGATGAAGTGCTTCAGGAGGAGCGAGAGAAGTCTTATTTTAATGAATTAAGGTACCGACTTGCAAGGGAATATAAAGAGTATGAGGTATACCCGGCCAAGGAGGATCTGTTCTCCGCGCTTAAGCTGACTTCGTTCAGCGGAACCAAAGCCGTTATATTGGGGCAGGATCCGTACCACGGACCAGGACAGGCTCACGGTTTGAGTTTTTCTGTCAAACCGGGTGTAAGAGTGCCGCCATCTTTGCAAAATATCTATAAAGAGCTGCATAGTGATCTTGGAGTACCTATTCCTAACCATGGTTATTTGGTGCATTGGGCAGAGGAAGGAGTGCTCATGCTGAACAACGTGCTGACCGTTCGGCGTGGCCAGCCCCAGTCTCATCAAGGGATCGGGTGGGAGATGTTTACGGATGCGGTGATTGAGACGCTTAACCGCCGCAGTCAGCCGGCCGTATTTATTTTATGGGGAAGCCATGCGCAGAAGAAAGGTGCATTTATAGATAAGAAAAAGCACTTAGTGATCGAATCCAGCCATCCTAGCCCATTTGCCGCACACCGGGGCTTTTTTGGAAGCAGGCCTTTTTCACGTACGAATGTGTTTTTGACTGAACACGGTATGCAGCCGATTGACTGGGCCATACTGAATCGCTGACAACTGGAGGTGGCGGCATGCGACAATGGATTGGGCGTCAGGTCATTGTGCACTATGAAGAGGATGGAATGATACAGATACGGGGAACCGTGGAACGAATGAATTACGCGGACAAATGCCTGATACTTGGTCCCAAAATGCAGTCGATCCCTTTCGAGCAGATTAGCGTTATTGAGCCTTTGAACGCGGATCACAAAGGCCGTTCACGCAGAAGGCTGAATTCCGTAGGCTATGTGATGTCGGATATGCTGCAGTTTGATAATGCCGTGTATTTCCAATCTGCTGTCACCGTATGGCAGGGAGAACAGCTTGTTGCCTATAATTTGAGAATCCGGAGTCATGACCGGAATTTTGCAGTCATGGCAGACGGCCGCAAACTGAGCAAGGACACCTGTACATTTGTTGTGCGCTCTTTACGTGGATGATGAATGTGTGCTCATTTGTGCAAAAAGATATGGTAATATAAACCTAATTTTCATAAAAATCTTTAAAATAACATGCTACTCTCCGATAATATAGATTGGGACTTTTTAGATTATAGAATTTCAAGTTTCAGCAGGGCTAAATAATTCTATAATCGCAAGAAAAACTTCCGCTACATGCGGTCTATCTTCTTTGAAAGTAAGTCGATAGATGTTTTTCTTATCCTAATTAAGAGAAAGATGAAAAGGGGAGAAGTACATGGTAATTGCAAGCAGGCGATGTGTCTATTTACTCGCTGTATTACTGTTGTTTCTGACCGTTTTTCCGGCGGATGTGGTTCGTGCGGCGGGAACGGATTCAGCGGCATTGGAATGGAGCGGCCAGGTACCGGACGAATGGATTACAGGGGGAGATGCAGTCCAATTCAAGGTAGTGGCTGTCGATAGTGCGTCCAACAAGACGGATGTGACCGCTGATGCGAAATGGACGTCAAACAATACGGGTGTCGCCAAGGTGGAGAATGGTCTGGTTACGCCTCTCTCCAAAGGAACAGCGAGAATTACCGCTCAATGGAATGGGAAGACCCTGTCGCGGAACATAACCGTCAAAGCCCGTTATACAAAGCTGACATTGGAGCCGTCCGGGAAACTTGAACTACTGACTGGCGAACAGGCGAAGCAGCTAGGGGTAACAGGAACGCTCTCCTCCGGCAAGACGGAGGCTGTCTCGGGAGTTAGCTGGAGTTCGTCCAACACATCGGTCGCGACGGTGGAGAATGGTCTGGTTACACCTGTAGCCAAAGGTATTGCATACATAGCAGCCCGTTCAGAAGGACTTAGCACCCAGATTACTGTGTACGTAAGATCTTCTTCACAAGCACTTTTACTAAGTGAAACCGGAAGTCTGTCCATGTTCTTGGCAGGGCCGTCACAAAAATTGAAAGCAACGGATGTATCGGTCAGTGGGGCGAAAACGGATGTATCGGACAGAGCGGAATGGAGTAGCTCTGCCCCGCTTGTACTGTCCGTAAGTGAGGGAGTTCTCACGCCGAAGGCAGCCGGCAAGTCGACGGTGAAGGTGGTTTATAACGGAAACAGCAAAAGTGTCAAGGTGACGGTGCTTCCGACGATCGATCGTCTCGTAGCCAACAAAGCGAGTGTATCAGTCACCGTAGGAAGCAAAGCATCCCTTCCAAGCATTTCTGCTTATATGGCGGACGAGTCCAGACGGAATGTGACTTCTGATGTGACCTGGTCAGTCGGCAATACATCTGTGGTCAAGCTGGAAGGAAGCAAACTTGTCGCCTCCGCTCCGGGCAAAACGAATCTGACCGCTTCTGTCGGCGGGAAGCAGCTGCAAATCCCCGTGACGGTACAGTATAAAGTGGTTAAGCTTACAGTTTCTCAAGCCAAATATACGTTGACAGCAGGCCAGGAGGCATCCCTGCCGACCGTTAAAGCCCAGCTTTCCAACGGGGCATCCATGGATATTAGTGAAGAAGTGTCATGGGTCGCTTCCAACGCACGGGTTACCCTTCAGAATGGCAAGATCAAAGCGGTCAGCAAAGGGACTGCAACGGTCAAGGCAATGTATATGGGGAAATACGTGAAAGCTTCTGTAAAAGTGGAGCCGGTTCTCCAGAGTCTTTCCTCCAGTGCGGCAAATGTGGGGATGAACCTGAAAACCAGCAAGGGAATCAAGATAACCGGTGTTTATACAGACGGTACATCAACCAATCTGACCCAAAGCATGAAATGGACGACATCCAATGCAGCGGTAGCGACCATGAAAGGTTCTACGATCAAGGCTGTTGGCATCGGGACCACTACTTTGACAGGTACTTACCAGGATAAGAGCGTTCAGATTCAGGTTACGGTATCCCCTAAGCTGAAGAAGCTTGTCATCAGCAGTAAAAATGTTAAGCTTGCCCCGGGGGCGAGCCAGGTTTTAACGGTAACGGCGCAGTATGACAATGGTGGAAGCAAAAATGTAGCCGCTGAGGCCATATGGGTATCTACCAAAGCGGGCGTTGCAACGGTCAGCGGCGGTACTGTTCAAGCGGTTGCCAAGGGAAGCACTACGATCAAGGTTTCCTACGGCGGGAAATATGTGACCGCTGCTGTGAAAGTAAGCGGCTAATTAACGGTTATAAGGTATGTTGAAGCTTACGGTAAAAGTAAAAGCCCTGGTCTCTGCGAGCCAGGGCTTTTACTTTGTATTTTATTCCACGCCGTCCTTAAAATGGTTGCTCCAATGCTTGTCGCCCTTGTGCACAAAATCCTCGACTGTTTTTTCAAGTGTTACAACAAGCTGTTTTTTTATATCACTGATCGTTTCGCGGAACAAGACCTCTTCTTTACCATTGATTCTTTCTCCGTACAGCGCCTGTGCGGCTACAAACTGACGATGCTGTTCTACAAATTGATCAATGGATTCCAGTGCGTGTTCGACGAAATGGGAAATGCCTTGATGTTCACGCGGAAGTAATGATTTTAATTCCTGCACTCTTGTTGTGGTTGTCATCTTTGTTCATCCTTTCGGCTGAATTATTATGTCAATAATTATACATCTTTTTCGGAAAATTTTCATTAAATAATTTGATTTAGTGAATTTTTTCATATCAGTCGACAGTTATACCAGCATGCGGAGCCTGGATATCGCTTACTAGTGACGATGTATCAAGCCTGAGAGTGTTCTGCTGAACGGAAAGGGGAAGGGTGTAAGTAGGGGCGGTATTATGGTCATTGTAGAGGATAGAGAAAGAGAAACCTGATACCGCCCGCTCCGTGTTCCTTAGGAAGGATGCATGTTATAATAACGGAAAGCTTAGGAAAGGTTGCTTGGTGACATGAAGCTGTTTAAAGGTGTGTTCTGGGGGATATGCATCAGCCTGGTCCTTTGGTGTGCCCTTTTCGGGCTGATCCGGTGGCTTCAGCATTAACTGCTTGCTCCCTGAACTCCTCTAGACAATTAATCTCGTGACTTTCTCGACATCCGTTACTGCAACGGTATGCACATTCTTGTCATCGTACAGTTTGAATGCGGAGGCGTCCGGGAGAAGCATGGGCCACCCCAGCAGGATGTTTCCGTCGAACAGCTTTACGATAACAGCTTGTGATTGCTCCAACGCTTTTTTCAATTCTTCATTCATAAAAGTTATAACCTTCTTATACTCTATTTTTCGTCGGATATCTCCTAATAGTTTATAGGAATATGCGTAAAAATATTAAATTTAACATCCTTCCGGGAGAAGTCCCCTTCCTCTGAGCCAATGCTTTCGAAGCGAGTTTTGTTCGAAGCTTATTCAGGAAGCAACGCTCACAAAACTTTTAGGTAGGGGATGAATCTCGGTTAGGCGAAGCCTAAATGCACTGGCCTATTGTATAAGGCGGGCACTTTCCTAGTCGAATGTTTGTGTGATATAATGGGAATATATGTTCCTATTAAGGCGGTGACCCTTCGTGCAAATCACGTATCAATTTCGCCTCTACCCGACCCCCAAACAGGAAGAACTCATGATTCGAACGTTGATCATGTGCCGGAAGCTGTACAATCGGGCGAAGGAGCAACGGGATACCGTCTACAACCAAGAGGGCAGAACCGTCACCTATGCCATGCAGCAAAATGAATTGCCCGTCTTCAAGAAGGAATTTCCCGAATATAAAGAAGTTCATTCCCAAGTGTTACAAGATTGCCTGCGGCGTTTGGATGATGCCTATCAGCGATTCTTTCGCGGCGAGGCGGGTTTTCCCCATTATAAGTCAGCCGACCGATATCTTTCCTTTACATACCCTCAGCCTGGTGCGGTAAGCAAGACCTTCGCTCGGGATAGATACGTCTATCTGTCCAAAATCGGCTTTGTCCGCATGCGTACACATCGTTCGTTCGACCAGGCAAATGTGACTCAAATCAACGTGAAACGGCATGCAGACGGGTGGATGGCGGGGATCGGCGTGAACATAGAGGCAGCGGAAGCCGACCAGACGGCGAAAACAGCCGTGGGCATCGACGTTGGGCTGCGCACGTTTGCGGCGCTGTCCGATGAGACGAAGGTGGACAACCCACGGCATCTGCGAAGAGCAGAGAAGCGGCTCAGACGCGCCCAGCAGCGGTTGTCCCGGAAAGCGCGCGGTTCCCGCAATCGGCAGAAAGCCAAACAGAAGGTCGCGAACATCCACCAGAAAGTGGCGCGGCAGCGCAAAGATTTCTTGCACAAGCAATCGCACCGCATCGTTCAGGGACATGACCTGATTGCGGTAGAGCAGCTGAAAGTGAAGAACATGATCCGTAACCGCCGGCTGTCCAAAAGCATCTCGGATGCCGGATGGCGAAGGTTCATCACGTATCTGTCGTATAAAGCCGCAAGACAGGGGAAGCGACTCGTACAAGTGCCCGCCCACGGCACATCGCAAACCTGCATCTGCGGTGCAGATGTTCCAAAAACGTTGGCGATCCGGCTTCATGAATGCAAAGAATGCGGACTGGTGCAGGACAGAGACATCGTTTCGGCCCAGGTCATTTTGCAGCGGGCTTTGAGCATCGTAGCGTGATGGACTGAATACCGTAGGGAGGGTTTGCCCCGAACGGGATGCGTGTGCCGCATCGAACGCTTGTGGAGATCCAGTCAGACCTTTCCTACAGAAAGGCAGCGATCGTCGAAACAAGAAGCCCCCGCCTCTTCAGGCGATGGGAGTATTCACAGTAAGTATCTATCTGGTTGAATTGTTTGTGGCATCGTTTGCTTTCATTTGCAAAAAAATGATTGTGGAGTTTAAAAAGATAGTGTAATATTTATAAACGTTAAATGATAATGATTATCAATATTAACGTAGGAGGGCTGGCCAACACACACAATGATCCGGAGCAAATTATACATAACCCTCTTATGGTTTTTATTCTCCTGTGCAGTACTGGTTATAACCACGCTAGCAGCCGTATCGTTCGGAGCCAAGGAAGCGAGTCTGGCTGCGGTGTGGTCGGCTGTGTTTTTTTATGATCCGTCGATAACGCTTCATACCGTTATTCATGACCTGAGGCTGCCGCGCGTGTTGGGTGCTGCGATTACAGGCGCGGCCTTTGCTACAGCCGGTGCTCTGATGCAGGGGGTCACACGCAATCCGCTGGCGGACACCGGGGTACTGGGCATAAATGCGGGCGCCGCCTGCGCCGTGGCAATCAGCTTTGCGATAGCTCCGAGTATCTCATACTCACTGCTGATGATCATATCTTTTGCGGGTGCTGCTCTTAGTACACTCTTTATTGTAATGCTCGGTTTATCAACGAAGGGGGGACTAACGTCTCTAAAGCTGACGATTGCCGGCTCTGTGGTCGCCGCGATGCTGCATTCCCTGAGTACCGGCATTGCGATCTATTATGATCTTAGTCAAGATTTAGCCTTTTGGTACGCTGGGGGAGCCGCTGGGGTGAGATGGGAGCATCTTCGCATACTTGTCCCACTCATCCTGGTTACTCTGTTGTTTGCATTTGCGATTAGCAGGCCGATCAATTTTTTGAGCTTGGGCGAAGAGACGGCCGCCAATTTGGGCGTACATACCGGCAGGGTGAGAGTCCTGGCTCTGGCGGCGGTGGTTGTCCTGGCTGGAGCTTCTGTATCTGTCGTAGGCTCCATCAGCTTCGTCGGGCTTGTCGTGCCTCATTTGGTTCGCCGATTCGTCGGCGTAGATTATCGGGTCCTGGTACCCTTATCAGGCCTATGGGGAGCGATTCTGCTCATGTGGGCCGATTTTGCGTCCCGCATGGTCAATCCGCCGAGAGAGTTCGCTATTGGAGCCATGGTGGCTATCGTTGGCGTTCCTTTTTTCCTGTACCTGGCCCGGCAGGAAAGGAGGGAGCTGTAGATGAGGCATGTGGAAAAGCGGAGGACCTTCAAAGCGGTGGCGGTGTGCCTGCTCCTGCTGTTAACCTCATTGATCGTTATCATGATCAGCTTGAATACGGGTACGATCCGTATCTCTCCGTTGGAAGTGTTTCACGTTCTGTTCGGTGGAGGAACAGAGACGGAGCAGTTGGTGCTGTTCGAGTACAGGCTGCCGCGCATCCTGGTTACGATGCTGGCCGGGATTGGACTCGGTACGGCTGGGGCCGTACTGCAGGGGATATCGCGCAACTCGCTGGCGGACCCGGGCATTCTGGGTCTTAACGCAGGGGCTGCTTTCGGCCTCATTGTGTTTGTCTCCTTCTTCAGGACGATGGAAGGCCCGGCAGCGCTGCTAATTCCGCTGTTTACCTTTGCCGCCGGCGTGCTGACCGCCGTAGTTATTGTGCTGCTGGCTTACGACAGGTTCAAAGGCCTTGTCCCGATACGTCTGCTGCTTGTAGGGATAGCCATCGAGGCGGGAATCAGCGCCGTCACACTATTCTTGTCTTTAAGGCTGGATGAGGATACCTATTCCTTCACCGCACGCTGGCTGGCAGGCAGTGTATGGGGGAGGGACTGGATTCATGTATGGGCTCTGCTGCCCTGGATCGTAATTCTGGTTCCGCTGTGCTACGCCCGTTCGCGTACGCTTGACCTTTTCACACTGGGCGATGAAATGGCTTCAGGAGTAGGCAGTCTCGTAAACCGCAGCCGCATCGTGCTGCTGATGCTGGCCGTAGCCGTTTCCTGCGCCAGTGTGGCTATGACGGGAAGCATAGGCTTCATCGGCCTGATTGCACCCCATATTGCGAGACGGCTTGCCGGACCGCGGCATGCCCACTTCCTGCCGGCATCCGCCCTTACCGGTCTGGTGATTCTAGTCACCGCCGATACGGTAGGACGTTCCATATTCATGCCGAATGCTGTCCCTGCCGGGGTCGTCGTTGCCGCCATCGGGGGACCCTATTTTTTATACTTACTGCTTAAGACAAAATCTTAATTACCGGAGGAAATAAATCATCATGAAAAAAATGCTACTGACCCTGTTGGGTCTAACTTTAATCCTTATGCTTGCCGCTTGTGGCCAGCCAGCGCAGTCCCAGAACACCAGCAACGGTAACGCTGCCGACTCGAGTGCCGCTGCTGAAACGGAGACAGAAACCCATGCTGCAGACGCTGTTATTGCATCCCTTTCGATCCATATTACAAACAATTTGCTGGCGCTGGGCATTCAACCGGCAGGATCTGTTGTTGGTGGGGATGTGAAGGACTTCCTGCCGCATGTGGCTGATAGGCTGAATGGAACTGCCAAGCTGGGAGTAGCTGCTGATCCTGATATGGAATCTGTGCTTGCGCTGAAGCCTGACGTCATTTACGTGGATCAAGAATTCGGGGGCAAGGATCTGGCCAGCTATGAAAAAATTGCGCCTACCATCAGCATTGACATGGACTCAGGCACGTGGCGCGACCATCTGAACCGTATTGCGCAGATTGTAGGGAAGGAAGCGGAAGCGAAGACTTTTATCGAGGAATATGACAAAAAGGCGAACGAGGTAGGCCAGATGATCCGCAGTGAGCTTGGGGAAGACGCTAAAGTGATGGCAATCCGGATGACGGCGAAGGAGCTGCGCGTCATGGGCATGAAGCGCCCGCTCGGACCTATCCTGTATGAGGATCTCAAATTAACGCCTCCTGAAGGGGTAAAACAAATCACGGACGAGCCTTACCAGGTTATTTCCCAGGAAGTGCTGCCGGATTATGATGCGGACGCCATTTTTGTCATCATCAGCAAGGGTGAAGAAGCGAAGAGCAAATTCGAGGAGCTTGAGAAAAACCCGGTGTGGGGCACACTCAAGGCTGTCAAGAATAAGCATGTCTACATTCTGGACGGGCAAAAATGGCTCGATTATTCCTCGCTCGGCCATCGCATGGCGTTGGATGATGCTGAAAAGCTGTTTACAAAATAAAACAGAGCTATACTCTGAAAGCAAAGCTGCTTTTGCCGGTTACGGCATCCTGCAGCTTTGCTTTTTTGTTTAATTATTTTGTTATTTCTTTGAATTATTTTGTTATTATCTATTTTCAAACAAAAACAAAGATGATATAGTCATAACAAGAAATGATACCGATTACAAATTACATATTCGGAGGTATAGTTATGGTACAGAGCTTATGGGAAGCATCTAAAGCATCCGAAATTCCGGAGGGACTGGAGCAGTTGGTTTACCGTTCCAATCTGATCGGATCCGACCGCCAGGTATGCAATTGGGGGGGCGGCAACACGTCGAGCAAAACGGTCATTCGCGATTTTCGCGGCCGGGAAGTGGAAGTGATGTATGTCAAGGGAAGCGGCTCCGATTTGGCGACCATGAAGGCCGGCAATTTTACAGGTCTGCGTATGGAGGATATCCGTCCTTTGTTCGAGCGGGATGAAATGTCCGATGAGGAGATGGTTGCTTACCTGGCTAACTGCATGGTGGATGCCAAGCATCCGCGGGCATCGATTGAGACGCTTTTACACGCCTTTCTTCCATTTAAGCATGTGGATCATACACATCCGGACGCAATTATCAGCATCTGCTGCGCGGACAACGGACGGGAGATTGCCCAGGAAATTTTCGGTGACCGGTTCGTATGGGTTCCGTATGTAAGGCCCGGTTTTACACTGTCCAAAATGATTGCTCAAGGGGTGCTGGATAACCCACAGGCCGAGCTGGTATTGATGGAGAAACACGGGCTTGTCACCTGGGGAGATACCTCCGAAGCATGTTATGTAAAAACGATCCAGATCATCAACGAAGCCGAAAGCTATATCGAAGCGCGTATTAACGAGCAGCAGCTATTTGGCGGCAGGAAGCATACAGTATTGTCAACTGAGGACCGCAAGCGTATCGCCGGACAGATTATGCCGTCCGTTCGCGGAGCGGTCAGTGATGAGAAGAAAATGATCCTGACCTTTGACGATGAAGAGGATGTGCTGCAGTTCGTGTGCAGCCGGGACGCGGCTGAGCTCTCGCAGGTCGGAGCTGCCTGTCCGGATCATCTTGTGCACACCAAGGTTGTGCCTCTATTTATCAACTGGAGCCCTGACGCGGGAGATGCCGAAGGATTAAAAACATTACTGGCCGAAGGCATTGCGGCGTATAAAGAGCAGTATGAAGCCTACTTTGAGCGTAACAAAAATGAAGGAGACGTCATGTTCGAGGCCGCTCCGCGTGTCATCCTCATACCAGGTCTGGGTATGATCAACACAGGCAAAAGCTGGGTCAACTCCAAAGTCAGCGGCGCCTTGTATCATCGGGCCATCGCGGTTATGCGCGGTGCAACAGCGCTTGGCAGGTTCGTTTCCTTAAGCGAAAATGAATCGTACAATGTGGAATATTGGCCACTGGAGCTGTATAAGCTGTCGTTGGCACCGGCTGAGGCGGAGTTTTCCCGCAAGGTTGCTTTTATCACGGGGGGAGCCGGGGGCATTGGCAGTGAAACCGGACGCCGGTTTGTCGAGGAAGGGGCGCATGTTGTGCTGGCCGACCTCAATCTGGAGGGAGCCGAGCAGGTGGCGGCCGAAATAAACGCTAGACACGGTGAAATGAGAGCGCTTGCCGTTAAAATGGACGTTACGGATGAGGAACAGGTGAAGGCTGCTTATGCAGAGGCCTCGTTGAATTACGGCGGTGTGGATATTATCGTCAATAATGCGGGGCTGGCCACCTCTAGCCCGTTTGATGAAACGTCTCTGAAGGAATGGAGCCTGAATATCAATGTGCTGGGCACCGGATATTTTCTGGTGGCGCGCGAGGCGTTCAAGCTGATGAAGGAGCAGACGTTGGGCGGTAGCATGGTGTTCGTAGGCTCCAAAAACTCCGTATACGCAGGTAAAAATGTGACTGCATACAGCTCTGTCAAAGCGCTGGAGGCGCATCTGGCCCGCTGTATTGCCGCGGAGGGGGGCGAATATGGCATCCGGGTGAATACGATTTTGCCTGATGCTATCCTGCAGGGTTCCGCCATCTGGAATTCCAATTGGCGTAATGAGCGGGCCGCGGCTTATGGGATCGAGCCCGATCAGCTTGAAGAGCATTACCGGAAGCGGACGACACTGCTGGTCAATATTTATCCGCGGGATATTGCGGAGGGCATTGCCTTCTTTGCCTCCTCCAAAGCGGAGAAGACCACCGGCTGTATGCTGACCATTGATGGCGGCGTGCCAGCGGCGTTTACCCGCTGAGCGGGAACAAGTTCACAGTCGAGCGGTGCGTATCTTGTACAGCGGCTTCAGAAAATGACAGTGTTGAAGCCGCCTAAATTTGGCTTTACTATTTCTAAGATTCAGGGGGATTCTGTATGAGTGACAAAGCTTACGCCTTGTTTGAGCAGCAGCAGCAGGCACGAGGCATCCGTCTTGATGAAGTAAAAAACCGGTTAAAAGAGCTCAAAATTGAAACCCCTTCCTGGGGATATGGGGATTCCGGCACACGTTTTAAGGTTTTTCAAAAAACAGGAGTGCCGAGAAATCCGTTCGAGAAGCTGGAGGATGCCGCGCAGGTGCATAAGGTTACCGGCCTGTGCCCGTCGGTAGCGATCCATATTCCGTGGGATAAGGTGGAGGACTACGGCAAGCTGCGCAGCCATGCGGAAAGTCTGGGGCTGCGCATCGGGGCGGTAAACCCGAATCTGTTCCAGGACGATGATTATATGCTGGGCAGCGTGACCCATACCGACGAGGCGATTCGCCGCAAAGCGATTGGTCATCTGCTGGAGTGTGTGGATATCGCCAAGGAGACGGGCTCGCGGGATTTAAGCCTGTGGTTTGCGGACGGCACGAACTATCCGGGGCAGGGAGATATCCGGCGCCGCAAGCGCTGGATGCTGGACGCACTGAGCGAAATGTATAAAGCGCTTACACCCGATATGCGAATGCTGATTGAATACAAAGCGTTTGAACCGGCGTTTTATCATACGGACATCGCTGATTGGGGCATGGCTTATAATTATGCCGTCAAGCTAGGACCGCAGGCGGCGGTGCTGGTGGACACCGGGCATCATCTGCCAGGCGCGAACATCGAGCATATCGTCGCTTACCTGATTGATGAGCAGAGGCTCGGCGGCTTCCATTTCAACAGCTATAAGTATGCGGACGACGACTTGATCGTGGGTTCGGTGAATCCTTATGAGCTGTTTCTGATCTTCTATCAGATCCTGAACGCGGCCAATGATGAGAATGCGGCAATACAGAGCACGGTGGACAGCATCGCGTACATGATCGACCAATCACATAATATTGAACAAAAAATTCCGGCGATGATCCGCTCTGTGCTGAATGTGCAGACTCAATATGCCAAGGCGTTGCTGATCCATCATGACGAGGTGGCAGAGGCGGCAGGACGGGGCGACGTATTGGGCGCGGAGGACGCGGTGCGCAGAGCCTTCGAATTTGACGTAACCCCGCTGCTGCAGGCGGTGCGCGAAGAGCAGGGACTGCCGACTGATCCGATGAAGGCCTATCTCGCAGGGAGCTATGCGCAGGATATTCTGGCTAGAGGCAAAGGAGGCGCAAGCTGGTGAACGTGCTGGCCTACGACCTGGGGGCGAGCAGCGGCAGAGCGCTACTTGGCCGCCTGACCCATTCGAAGATCGAGGTGGAGGAGGTTCACCGCTTCTCCAATGAGCCTGTAAAAGTCGGAGAGCGGCTGCAGTGGGACATTTTGCGGCTTTATCATGAAATCAAGCAGGGGCTGCTGAAGACGAAGCATCTGAGAGCGGAGCTGCAAAGCCTTGCCATCGACTCCTGGGCTGTAGACTTTGGGCTGATCGGCCAAAACGGGGAGCTGCTGGGCAATCCATATCATTACCGTGACCGGCACACCCATGGGGTTATGGAGAGCATGTTCCAATCGATTCCCAAGGAGTATATCTTCCAAAGAACAGGCATTCAGTTTCTTCCCTTTAATACGATTTATCAGTTGGCGGCGATGAAGCAGGCAGATTCTCCTCTGTTGAAGGAAGCGTCCCGGTTTCTGATGATTCCGGATTTGCTCCGCTATTTCCTGACCGGCGAGATGCTGAATGAGTTTACGAATGCCACCAGCACCCAACTGTATAACCCGGTTACGGGTGACTGGGATAGGGAGCTGATCCAACGTGTCGGAGTATCAGACTCCTGGTTTGACAGAGTGGCGGACCCCGGAACGGAAGCCGGAAGAATACGATCCTCTGTCATGACAGATCTCGGCGTCCCTTCCATTCCTGTGCTTGCCGTTGCCGAGCATGATACAGCCTCCGCTGTGGCCGCCGTTCCTGCACTTGATCGCTCATTTGCTTATCTAAGCTGTGGCACCTGGTCCCTGATGGGGACGGAGGTGGAACGTCCCGTAATCAACGAAGAGACGCTGCGCTTTAACTTTACCAATGAAGGCGGCATAGGACGCAGCTTCCGTTTGCTGAAGAACATTATGGGACTCTGGATCGTTCAGGAATTGAAAAGAGAATGGGAGCGTGCAGGAGTTGAATACTCCTTTACCGAAATAGTCCGTTTAGCAGAAGAGGCTCCTGCTTTCGCCGCCTTTATTGATCCTGATGATGAATTGTTTTTGCACGCGGGAGATATGAGGTCACGCATCCGGCAGTACTGCCGGAAAACAGAGCAGCAGCTTCCGGACGGACCAGGCGAATTAGCTCGTTGCATATTTGAAAGCCTGGCTTTGAAATATCGATATATATTGGAGCTAACGGAGAAGCTGTCTAACCAGCGTTTTAACGGCCTGCATATGGTGGGCGGGGGCATCAATAATGCACTGCTCTGCCAATGGACGGCCGATTCTGTTGGCAAGCCGGTGTGGGCCGGTCCGGCGGAAGGAAGCGCCATCGGCAATTTGGCAGTGCAATGGATCGCTCAGGGTGTTTTCTCTGACATATGGGAGGCGCGGCAGGTGATCCGCAGTTCTTTCCCGATGACGACCTATGAGCCCTCCGACAGGGAAGCGTGGGAAGATGCATACGGCCGGTTCCGGCAGATCGCAGGGCTTGCAGATTAACGGTTTGGAGTGAAGAGTAGCATGCTGGTCGCAGAACGATATGAGAAAATAGTACAGTTGGTCAATGAGAGAGGGAGTATCCGGGTATCTGAGTTGAGCGCACTTTGCGAGGTGACAGAGGAGACGATCCGCAGGGATCTCGACCGGCTGGAGGAGGCGGGCAGATTGCGCCGTTCGCATGGCGGCGCGGTTAGTGTGAAGGATGAGCAGCCTGAGCTTCCTTTTTCGGAACGCGAGATTATGCATGCGGAGGAGAAGCGCCGTATCGCGGAGGAAGCGGTGAAGCTGATCCAGCCGAATGACCGCATCCTGCTGGATGCGAGCTCTACGGCGTGGTATATGGCGGCGCGACTGCCTGATGTTCCGCTAACCGTGCTGACAAATTCGATTCGGGTGGCGACGGAGCTGAGCGGCAAGGAGAAGATTGATGTCATCTCCACAGGCGGCTTGCTGGCCAAGCGTTCCCTTTCTTATGTCGGTCCCCTGGCTGAGCGTTCCCTGGAAGCTTATTACGTAGATAAATTGTTTCTTTCCTGCAAAGGCGTGCATTTCAGCCGCGGTGTGAGTGAATCCAATGAGCTTCAGGCCAGAGTGAAGCAGAAAATGGTGGATATTGCGGATCAGGTGGTTTTGCTGGCTGATGCTAGTAAATTCGGGCAGCAGGCCTTCACCCATGTCATGGACCTCAAGCAGGTCGGCAGAATGATTACGGACCGGGGAATCGAGGACAAGGCGCTGGCCGGGCTGGCCGAGCTTTCCATTCCCGTGACGACAGTATAGCCATACCGTTTAAGTCAAGCCCGGAACGATTCGGGTTTGGCTTTTTCTCCGTTTCGGGACGTATCTATAAAAGAGGTGTGAGAACATGAAGGTTTCGTTATTTATCACTTGTTTGAGTGATGCCATATACCCGCAGGTCGGGGAAGCGATGGTGCGGCTGCTGGCCAGATACGGGATTCGGCTGGAGTTTCCAAGGGTGCAGACCTGCTGCGGACAGCCCTCGTACAACAGTGGATACTGGGAGGAGACGCGAACCGCTGCCAAAACGCTGCTGGAGGCTTTTGATGACAGCGATTTTGTCATCTCTCCTTCAGGGTCATGCACTTATATGATTCATCACTATCCAGAGCTGTTCAAGGATGATCCCCGTTGGCTGGAGAAGGCGCAGCGTTTGGAAGAAAAGACGTATGAGTTTACACAGTTTCTGGTGCGCGTCCTGGGTGTGACGGATGTAGGGGCAGTTTTCCCGCATAAGGTCACCTACCATCCATCCTGTCACGGCAGCCGCTTGCTCGGTGTCAGGGACGAACCGATGGAGCTGCTGGGTTGCGTGCAAGGCCTTGAAGTGGTACCGCTTCCATTCGCGGAGGACTGCTGTGGCTTCGGCGGGACGTTCGCTGTAAAAATGCCTGATATATCGGGCGCGATGGTGACGGAGAAAGCGGATCACATCCTGGAGACGGAGGCATCCGTGCTTGTCGGGCTGGATATGGCCTGTCTGATGAACATTGCCGGTCATCTGCGTTACCGGAACGAGCCCGTCCGGGTCATGCATCTGGCCGAGCTGCTGTACGAAGGAGTGGGACAGCATGAGCACAGGTAATTCAATGGCTGTTGACGTTAAGGACAGAGCCGATCAAGCGCTGAAGGATGAATTTCTCCGAAAGGCGGTGAAGTTCACGACCGAACGGCTGCGCAACGGCAAAAAAATGGCCTCGGAGGAGCACGGCAACTGGGAGGAATGGCGGGAACGGGGGCGTCAAATCCGGTTGCATACGATTGCCCATCTTGATTATTACCTAAACCTATTCGTTGAAAATGCCCGCACGAACGGGGTGCACATTCATTTTGCCGATACGGCGGCTGATGCGGTGCGGATTTCCCTGGATATAGCCGCGCATAATCAAGCCTGCAGTGTGGTGAAATCCAAATCGATGGTATCGGAGGAGCTGCATCTGAACCAAGCCTTTGAACAGGCGGGCATCGAAACGATCGAGACCGATTTGGGGGAATATATTATTCAGCTTGCGGGTGAGGCACCCTCCCATATCGTTATTCCGGCTATTCATAAGAACAGGTATCAGATCGCCGAGCTGCTGTCGAAGGAAGCGGGCGAGCAGTTGGCGGCGGACACGACCGTGCTAGCGGGATTTGTCCGCAAAAAGCTGCGGGAGAAATTTCTTGCGGCAGATATCGGCATGACGGGCTGTAATTTTGCGATCGCGGAGACCGGATCGATGGTGCTGTTTGAGAATGAAGGCAATGCGCGTATGGTGTCCACGGTGCCGCGAGTACAAATCACCCTCATGGGTATGGAGCGCATTGTCCCTTCCTGGGCGGATCTGGAGGTGATGGCTACGCTGCTGCCGCGCTCGGCCACGGGACAGAAGCTGACGATGTACATGTCCGGCATTACTGGTCCACGCCGTGCTGAAGATGCCGACGGTCCTGAGGAAATGCATATCATCATTGTCGACAACGGCCGCTCGAATCAGCTTGGCGATCCGGAATTCCAGGAGCTATTGAACTGTATCCGCTGTGGCGCCTGCCTCAATGCGTGCCCGGTATACCGGCACATCGGCGGCCACGCTTACGGGGGAACCTACAGCGGGCCGATCGGTGCTGTTCTGACCCCGGCGCTGAACGGCAATACGAAGGAATGGAACGACATCGCCAGCGCATCCAGCTTGTGCGGTGCCTGCTATGAAGCCTGCCCAGTGAAAATCCCCTTGCATGACATGCTCGTCTATCTGCGGCGGCGCAAGGTGGAAAGCGGACATGGCAACAGGCTGGAGGCAATCGGCATGAAGGGCTTTGCGGTCGTGGCAGCCAACTCGAAGCGGTTCACTGCGGCTGTACGGTTAGGCCAGTTGGGTCAAAAGCCCTTCGTCAGAGACGGAGCGATTTCCATGAAGCTCGGGCCTTTGAAGGGCTGGAACAGCTACCGGTTAGCTCCATCCCTGGCGAAGAAGAGCTTCCGCCAGGGATGGGAGGAGCTGGACCGCGAGGTCAGAAGCTCGCTGCCGCAGCCAGACCCGGCGCTGCAAAGCCGGATGCAGGCTATTTTACAGCAGCGGGGAAAGGGGGAGCGGCATGAATAGCGGGCATCAGGCGTGGCTGGACCGGCTGGAAGCCGAGTCACGCGCCAAGCAGGAACGGTTTATGGGTGGTATTGCCTCCAGACTGAAGCGTCCACGGGTAATGGAGCCACCGCTGCATCCGCTGCGGGGCGCGCCAGAGTTCTGGCAGGCATTTGAGTGGAGTGAGCAGGAGCGGATCGATCGCTTTGCCGCCAATTTCAGCAGCGTGGGCGGGCATGTAAACAGGTTGGCTACGATGAAGGAGGCATCCGCCTTCATCGCCGATAAGGCAGCGGAGATGGGGGCCAGATCCATGCTTCGGCAGGATCAGCCGGAGTTGGCGGCGCTTGATCTGGAATCCGCTATTCCGGGCGTGGACATTGCTGTCTGGAACTCGAACCCTGCGGAATCGTGGAAGGCCAAAGCAGCCGAGGCGGATTTTGGTATTGTGATGGCCGATTATGCGGCTGCCTATACCGGTTCGGTGACAGTGCTTTCGTCAGCGCATAAAGGGCGCTCGGTAAGTCTTCTGCCCACCGTACTCTTCATTCTCATTCCGGTGGAACGGCTGAAGACCCGGCTGGGAGAAATTCTCTCGGAATTCGACCAGGCTGGGCGTGAGCCACTACCGGCAGGCATTCACTTCATTTCGGGTCCGAGTCGGTCATCGGATATCGAGAACGATTTGACCATAGGCGTCCATGGACCAGGTGTCGTTTATGCTTTGATGATCGGGGGCTCGTGATCAAGGAACTCTGAATACGCAAAACCTTTTAAAAACTCGTCATCCGGCCTCCGATCCGTTATAATGGGGTCAATCCTGCAGGTGCCCTGGCCATGGCCGGGGTTAAAAGGGAATAGGGTGAAAATCCCTAGCGGTCGCGCCGCTGTAACCGGGGAGCCTTCTTCTATACATGTCACTCAGCAAACTGGGGAAGACGGAAGACAGGTGCCGATCCGGGAGCCAGAAGACCTGCCTGTTAGGTTCGCATCAGCCCTTCGCGGATAAGGAACGGTGTACATAATATGGAGATCGGGATCGATAAGTGGTCTGCGGTCTGTTCTCTTATGTACTCTCGCCCTCAGCCCTTGCGGCTTGAGGGTTTTTTGCTCAACATGAAGCCAGGCGAGGAGGCTTATGCGAGATCACCAGTGCATGGGAGAGGATACTATTGATGGAACAAGTAGTAACGAAACGAAGAGTGCTTGGCCAGATTATGATCTGCAACGGCTGCTGTTGTGGACGGACAGAGAAGGGGAGGCCGGGAATACCGCTCGACAGATTGAAGAGCCGATGGAAGGAAGAGAAGCTGCTGAAGTCGATCCAACTGACGGTCACAGGCTGTCTCGGTCCTTGTGATATCGCCAATGTCGTATCGATCCAGACGCCGGACGGTCCTGCGTGGTTCGGGGGCATTAAAGAGGAGAGTCTTTATGACGAATTGCTGGAATGGGCGATAGCTTCGAGAGATCAGGATAAGCTGTTGGAGCTGCCGGCCAATCTGCTGCCCTACCGCTTCGAGCGTTTTCAATGACCGTAACATAATACAAACAACACAAGCTCGCCGCTTCCAGGTGGGCTTGTTGCTCGTTGGGAATTTAGAGCTCTAGCTATTTATTGCTTTGATCAGAGATTCTTGCCGTGTTAATGTTAAATTTTATACGTTTATGAATGAAACGATACATAATTTGACAGCGTATATAACGAAGGGAGTGACGGGACAATCAAGTCTGAAGAAATTCCTCTGCTTTAACTGAAATTTGCGTTTAAAGCGAGAAGTTTGTCACGAACATTTTAACATAAGAGAGGAGAAGTACTGTTGGAATCAATTTGGTTGGAGTATGCATGGGCATTACTGATTCTTATTGCATTGGAGGGTTTACTATCGGCCGATAATGCCCTTGTTCTGGCGGTTATCGCGAAGCACTTACCGGAGAACCAGAAGAAGAAAGCTATCAATTATGGGATCATTATGGCTTTTGTTTTTCGCTTTGCCGCTCTGTTTGCGATATCGTTTATTGCGAATGTCTGGCAAATACAGGCGATCGGGGCTGCTTATCTTCTGTACCTCGGGTTAAAGCATATCATCAAAGCGCGTTTCGGCAGGGAGAACAAGAACATTCGCGAGGACGTGAAGAAAGATGCTGCCGGAAAAGGCTTTTGGCCAACCGTAGGAAAAATTGCTATTGCAGATCTCGCCTTTGCGATTGATTCCATTCTTGCTGCAGTGGCTCTGGCACTTGGCCTCCCGGATTCACCACTTGGGGATTTCGGCGGTATGGACGGAGGGAAATTCATGGTTGTTGTGCTTGGCGGAATCGCCGGGCTCATCCTGATCAAATTTGCGGCCACATGGTTTGTCAAGCTGCTTGCTCAACGGCCAGCACTGGAGACCACGGCTTATGCTATCGTGGCATGGGTCGGCGTCAAGCTCGCTGTGATTACCTTGGCCCATGAAGATATTGGTGTATTAGATCATGATTTCCCGCATAGCACAGTCTGGACCCTTATCTTCTATGGTGTCTTGATTGCGATAGCCCTTCTCGGCTGGTTTGCGCCTGCGAATAAAAAACAGTCACAAACTGATTCACTCTAGGTTCGAACCTTCGAGCTTCCCTTCATTGCCGACAGACGGCCACCCGTAAAGGGTGGTCATTTTGCGTTCTTATGGAGCCAAAGTGGAGTGGAATGCGCATATTAAATGATTCTTTTGGCCTGGAGAATGTACAGCAAGCGGCTGGTTACAGGAATGTAACCAAAGCCCTAGATTATATGTCCTGCGAGTAGAAAAATGCAAAAAACGCTGCTGTGATAGGTTTTTTTATGATAGGACTAGAGTCGGGTTATCCAGTTTATTCAAATATGGTACACTTCTACGGAAATCAGCTTTGTCCGATGTCCTTATCTTCAGTTCGAGTTGTTTCGCCATTGCGAGCGTGTATGGCAGCTTCACTATCGGATAAACGCCATAAGTTGGACAAGCCGGGTCTTGGACCGGTCAGAAAATGAATGTGGGGGTTGTCTCGACCAATGAAGAAATTATCCGCTCTTATTTTTACTTGCGCCTGTGCTTTGGGATTGGCCTTCTCACCTGCTACGGCAAGCGCGCAATCTCTTTCGAAAGGAATGCAAAGCGAGCATGTGCTGCAGTTGCAGGAGCAGCTTGCAGTGCTTGGTTATTTCAAAGCCGGCTTCACAGGTTATTTTGGTTCTATCACCGACTCGGCTGTAAAACGTTTCCAACGCGACTATGGTCTGACCGCGGATGGGATGGTGGGCCAGGCTACGAAGGCCAAGCTGAACGCGTTGTCTCCTGCGCGTCAGACGACGCTGGAGCAGCTTGCACGTATTATATATGCAGAAGCGCGTGGGGAGTCTTTTAAAGGCCAGGTGGCCGTCGGTGCTGTAGTTCTGAACCGTGTCCAGTCGGATGAATTCCCGGACTCCATCTCTAAAATTATTATGCAGCCGGGACAGTTCACAGCCGTGCAGGACGGGCAGTACTATCTGACTCCGAATAAAACGGCCTATGCAGCAGCCCGTCAGGCATTGAACGGGGTGGATCCGACCAACGGCTCATTATATTATTACAATCCGGCAATCGCTACTTCCAAGTGGAGTATGGCTCGTCCTGCTGTACTGACACTGGGCAGACATACGTTTACGAACTAATATTGTTCTGTGGGAGCAGAGCATTTCATAGGCACACTCACTAACCGCCGCTGTTTCGGAATCGAAGCAGTGGCGGTTTGCTATTCGCTAAAATCGCTGTTATGCCTTCCATGAACTGAATCTGAACCGAGTAGGGCTGGATGTTACCGAAGATGGCAGCAGACGGAAAGGGTGCTGCTGTCGTATAATGACATAGAAAAGGAGTGATCAGCAATGGCAACAGGATACGCTTATATTGATATGAAATCCGTGCTTCATGTGGTGAGCGAGGAGGCAACGGCAAAAAAGTACGGCCGTGGCAGAGTAGCCGAGGTGGACTTTGAATACGGCGGAGGTTACCCGCTTGTGGACGGTGAACCACTGATTGTCTACTCTGACGGTAGAGAGAAGAACGGCCGCCAGATCCCGCAGCATATCTTGGACTTGATGGACGATCTGTAAAAGCAGCTTTAGTGAGCAGCGTTCATTGGAGCTGCAGTATTGCATGATGGGGAACGAAACTAATTACTGAACCACGGGCTTTTAAGGCTCGTGGTTTTTCTTATTCGCGACACTGTAACCGTGTCGGGCGAGGGGTGAAAAGAATACAATGAAGGGTACGTCAGCCAAGCTTAAGCAAGTTGGCTGGTGGACAAAAGGAGGACAAGAAAGACAAGCTTAAAAGGGAGGTTTTCGATTTATGGATTGGAAAAGAAAGCTGGCGAGTCGGAAATTTTGGGCCCTTCTAGCTGGCCTGGTAACTGCGGGCCTTGCGCTTTTCGGCTATTCAAGCGATTCGGATGTTACGGTTAAAATAGTTGGACTGATCGGCGCATTCGGCTCTACTGCCATATATATGTTGTCCGAGGCGTATGTGGATGGTCAGGCCGCACGATCTAATTCTGAGACTAAAGTGGATAAAACGGAGTGATGTCCTAACGAGGAAGCTCCGCAGCAAATGTTAGTGACAGACATTTTTGAACGAAATTACAATAACGAGTCGTCGATTTATTTTCGGCGACTCGTTATTTATAGGGGCAAGCTTGTACACCATACATAATTACTTAGTCAGTTTTGCTCGTCAAGCGCTATAAAAGTGTTATTATAAGCTTGATTAATAACTAAACTACTTTAGCACCATGAGAAAGAGCAACCAATACACACTGCTCCTTATCCATTCTCATACCAGTCAAGTTAAATGTCTTGAAATCTACTCCTTCCATAATAGATCCCCTTACATCAGCCCCCTGCAAACTCGCTTTTGCCAGTATCGCCATGGTCAGATCGCTATTCCTTAAATCGGATTTTTCTAAATTAGCTCCTGATAAGTCAGCCTCAAAAAATTTAACACCACGTAAATCCTGCCTGGCTAACCGGGCATGTCTCAAGTTGGTATATGACCAGTCGCCTTGAATAATGGAGATCCCGTCCAGATTTGAGTTAGGAAATTCAGAGCCCATCATTTTGCAATCCTCAAATTTGGAAACAAAGAAATTGGCACTACTAAAGTTACAATTCTCAAACGCGCTTTCTTTATGAATTGAGCCATTCAATAAGGTCCCACGGAAATCACACTCCATGAAGCGGCAGTTACTGGATGTAATCTCCTCCAGTGACCCGTTAGCAAACGAGCAGCGGTTAAAAATACAGTTTATGAGTTCACCGTATCTTAAATCCTGTATGCTGAAGTCTACTTCTGTATAGTTTTGATTGATATGCTGAAACATTAGTGCCTCCCTGGAAAATTGTTGCTTATTACCTATTAAATATAGCACACAGGTGTCAAGTACCTGTCTAATCTCATTCCAAAGTCAAGCCTCTTTTTTATAGAAAGCAGCCTAAACACCAAAATTTCGCTTGCCGCAGAACATAAAAAAGTCTTGGAGCAAGCGCTCATGACTGCCATCTGCCAAAACGTCAAGAAGATCGTCAACCACCTGGCCAAGCTGGTCGGATAGGGCGATCTTTTTGTTTTCATAATGCTCAATACTTCAGGAATTCATTTAATTATCCAAACGAGCCCCCAAAAAACAGGGCTTTGTCAACAACCTGAAGAACCCTACTTGGGTTCTTTTTTATATGCATATTTCAAGCGGACCCTAAATGGACCCCAACCCAATAGCAATACAAATTTTTCGAAAAAACAAAAATCCCCTGAAGCCTTACGCTTCAAGGGATTTCGGCTATGATCTGTAGTGGGCTCGAACCACTGACCCCCACCCTGTCAAAGGCGATGGGCCATGCGTTGAGTGATAGAGAGCGGACATGCTTCCTGCTGCATATGGCGCAGGGCTTGACAATGCAGGAGATATCGAGTAAGCTGGTGCTGTCAAGACGGTCTGTGCAGGTTTATATTACACGGGCTAAGGATAAGATTTAAAAAGAATTTTTGTGATCTTGTCGTACGTACTGTCGTACAACGTGTCATACAGCATACCCACCATAAGTCTGTCTATTAACGAGCCCTCCATAACCGGGGGCTCTTTTTTAAATGAAATGCGAACTAAAGTCATGGGTCAAAAGAAGTGTAATATTTATTTTTGGGTAATAAAGCGAGACTAAAGAAGGGTTTTGGCGAAAGGTGTAGAAATTATCCGGTATTAGGAGGGATAAATTTGCCACAAAAGCCAAAACGATTTAACGCCTACCAAATTGACCTGCATTACCTTGATACTTCAACTCGGAATCAAACTGACGCTATCATGTGGGACGCAGCAATTGTGAGTGAATTATGGGCTGAAATTTTCACTTTAGCAGTTGAACAGCGGACACGTCGATATAACGATTCATGGTTAATGTATTTAGATTACTTTGAAGAAGATGAGCACTACATTTTTGGACGTTTCTTATCGGCCGAATATGGTACAACTGGAGAATTGCTTCATGCTGATCAATTGACTCTGCGACCTAATCCTAAATTAGTCCGGGAAGGGGAGACAGAGGCTACATACTTTTTAATCAAAAAAGTAGATGGCTTGTTGCTTCTTCAAAGCAACATAAGATTAAACAGACCAAGATTTGAGGAATACATTGAAACACTTGGAGCTGAAGTGATTCGGCGAAGAAATCTGACTTTTATTCAGATTTGTACACTTCTCGAAAATAACTTCTTTGAAAGTATTCGACAGCTTAATACTGTTCACAAAATTGAAATTGAAGTATCGAAGACTGAAATAGCGGCAGATGAAAATGAAGCGGTCAGGGCCCTTCAAAATGATGTCGAAGAGATTTCTGCAACAGATGTTAAGCTTGAATTTGAAGCTAAATATCAGAGATCGGGATTAAAGGGAGTTCTACCTCTGGTTAAAAAGTACAAAGACCAGCAAGGTGTAACTAAGATCGTAGTCCGAGGCAAATTAGCTGGTGCTGAAAAGGTAATAAAACTTGATGATTCACAAGAGCAATACAGACGAAGAGTTGAAGTAGATACAAATAATCAACCGATGCTTACATCCGTTGAAAATGTTCTGAAAGAAGTGGCAAATCAACGGAGGAAATTAAGGGAGTGATATTAAATGGCAGGAAGTATCAAAAAGTTCTTAAAGGCAAATAATTTTCCATGGGTGACTTTTAAGAATTACTGGAAAAATTCTTCCCGATCTGAGCTTATTACTGATGTTTTCCTGCCTTTCTTAATATCATCACTCCTGATTTGGTGGACATCATTTTATATTTCTGATTTTAAAGACCTCATTTCGAAGTTTAGAGATCTGAGTGGTCAAGTTATTGCAGCTATTTCAATCCTTGCTGGCTTCAATCTCACAAGTATCACTGTAATTTCTGCAATTGGTGATAACGTAAAAAAATTAAGGAGTCATCTGGATTCAAATGGAAAACCTGTTTATGATGTTCTAGTTACCTTTTTCACCTGGGCAGTTAGCATACAGTTAATTGTGGTTCTGTTAAGTATTTCACTGTATTATGCTGGCTCTTTTATACCTACAGATCTAAAGATGGCGGTTCCTATCTGGGGGTGGATTTGCGCCGTAGTGTGGCTGTCTATTACAGCGCATTCAATTCTTATTTCGATTCGAAATTTAAAAACACTTTTTCTGTATGTTACTTATGATCCGGATAGATGATTGCTGAAGAAGAATAATTCTTAAGTTTTTTTAGGAGTCACTCAAACGAGTGGCTTTTTTTAATTTACAGATTTTACATACAAAACAAACACAATCGGCGGAGGTGGTGGTGATGTAAATGGCCGACAAGCACATTTTGGCCGAACAGGATTATCAGGCCGGGCTTAAATATAAAGAGATCGCGGAGAAGTATGAGGTTTCCCTGAACACCGTTAAGAGCTGGAAGCAGCGGCACGGCTGGAATAGAGATAGGGGCGCACCCTCTTCCAAAGGTATGCATACCAAACGACCAGGTGCACCCCCAGGCAATCAAAACGCCAAGGGGAATCGCGGCGGGTCGGCTCCTAAGGGCAACTCAAACGCTGTGACACATGGCCTGTTTGCCAAGTACCTGCCGGATGAAACCCGGGAGATACTGCAGCAGCTTGAGACCCGTTCACCCTTGGATATGCTTTGGGACAGCATCGTTATTCAGCACGCAGCCATTATCCGGGCGCAGCAGCTCATGTATGTTCGGGATCAGCAGGACACAACCACAACGCTGATCGAGGAGAAGAACGGCGACTCATCTTATTCCCAAGCATGGGAAGTGCAGCAGGCTTGGGACAAGCACGCAGCCTTTTTACAAGCGCAGAGCCGGGCCATGGCGACGCTGCAGAGCCTGATCAAGCGGTATGAGGAAATGTGCCGCCAGGGCCTTGCTGATAATGAGCAGCAGCTGCGGATCCAGAAGCTGAAAGGCGAGGTTGCCCTGCTTGATCAAAAGGTTGCCAAAGACGACGATAAGCCGATTGAGATCGTCATCACTCGGAAGGGTGAGCGGCCATGACGGTGAAGGAAGTGAATCCTCATTTCGAGGATTTTTTATTTGACTGGAATCATAAATTTTATTTCCTGGTCGGCGGCTATGGAAGCAGTAAAAGTTATCACGTTGCCCTGAAGCTCATCATGAAGCTGTTGGCTGAGAAGCGGACGGCGCTTGTCGTTCGGGAAGTGTACGATACTCACCGGGATTCGATATATTCACTCTTGTCCGAGATCATTGTCGATCTTGGCCTGGAGGGGAAGGTCAAAACGGGCATATCCCCGCTGCAGATTCGTTTTCCAAACGGTTCGAAGATTATCTTCAAAGGGATGGATAAGCCAGCGAAGCTTAAGTCAATTCACAATGTGTCTATCATCTGGCTAGAAGAGTGTTCTGAGGTAAAGTATGAGGGATTCAAGGAGTTGATAGGCCGTCTTCGGCATCCGACACTCAAACTGCATATGATCTTGTCCACCAATCCGGTCAGTACAGCCGACTGGTGCTATAAGTACTTTTTCAAAGACACCAAGGCAAAAGTTCATGTGCTGGATGATAAGGAACTGTATCAGGATCGTATTAAGGTGGTCAATGACACGTACTATCACCATTCTGTTGCCGATGATAACCTGTTCCTGCCGTCATCCTACATCGAGCAGTTAGAGGACCTGAAGCAGCATGACCCAGATCTGTACCGCGTGGCCCGCAAGGGGCGTTTTGGCATTAACGGCAAGCTAGTCCTGCCGCAGTTTGAGGAGTGGCCGCATGAGGCTGTCATGGAAGCGGTACAGCGTATCCGGAATCCGATAGACCGGGCAGGTATGGACTTTGGATTCGAGGAGTCATACAACGCACTGCTCAGGGTTACGGTGGATCATACGTCAAAGATCCTGTATATCCATTGGGAATATTACCGAAATCAGATGACGGATGACCGGACGGCCGAGGATATTGCCGAATTCAGGGGGACTGGTGAGCTGATCCGAGCTGACAGCGCGGAACCAAAGACCATTCAGTTCTTCAGGCAAATGGGGTTCAATATGCGCGCAGCTAAGAAGTTTGCAGGCAGCAGGCTCCAGTACACCAAGAAAGTGAAGAGGTTCAAGAAGATCATATGCTCCAGCAATTGCCCGAATACGGTGGATGAGCTGAAGGAGCTGACATATGCAGTAGACAAAGCCGGTGAGATTATAGAGGACCAGTTCAGCATTGACCCTCATATCTTTTCGGCTATTTGGTATGCCTTGGACGGATATGAGGTCTCGGACCTCAATGAAGTGACCCCATAAAGTTAGACAGGTTATATCATTAGGCAACTTGTTGGGCATGAGTTCGGTACTGTACCGGACTCATGCCTTTTAGTTTTGCCTTAATTCGCTTGTTATTGTAATAATCGATGTATGTTGATAACTCTTGTTTAAAATGTGCGATACTTTCGAATTCCATTAAATACAGAAATTCAGATTTCATGATGCCGAAAAAATTCTCGATGACGGCATTGTCGTAGCAGTTACCTTTACGGGACATACTTTGCTTGAGACCCCGTTCTTTGAGGGTATGGCGATACGGTTTCATCTGATAATGCCAGCCTTGATCGGAATGAATCAGGGGCGTATCTTCATCCTTTAGTCGATGGAATGATTGATCTAACATCGTTGAAACAAGGGAATAGACTGGTCTTGAGCCGATCGTATACGTAATGATTTCCCCATTATACAGATCTAACATAGGAGATAAATATAGTTTTTCTCCAAATAATTTAAATTCAGTTATATCGGTAACCCACTTTTCATTTGGCTTTTCAGCGTGGAAGTTACGTTCTAAAATGTTTGGTGCAACCTTGCCAATCGAGCCTTTATATGAACGATACTTCTTCATGCGTACCAGGCTTTTTAAGCCTAATACCTTCATCAAACGTTGCACCTTCTTATGATTAACACGATGACCGCGATTCACTAACTCATCTTGAATACGGCGATAGCCGTAACGCCCCTGATGCTCCTCGTAAATCGCTTGAATCATGTCTTTTAACTCAGAGTCTTTGTCCGGCATATTTAATGTATTCACCCAGTAGTAGTACGTGCTACGTGGGATATCTGCGAGCTGTAGGAGTGCTTTCACCGAAAATTCGTTCCTTAGTTCATAGACTACTTGCGCTTTGTCTTGTTTGGTGATTTTCCCTTGTTTTGAACTAAGGCATTCAACTTTTTTAGATAAGCGTTCTCCATGCGCAAACGTTCTACCTCTTTTTGCAAAGCGTCTACAGGCCTTGTATCATTCAGTTGTTTAGGATCCTTTTTCATGGATGAGCGCCTTTCTTTCTTTGGTTGTAGGGCGTCTATTCCATGTAATTTTATGGCATTCCCGCAATTTGAGTCCAACTCTATAATGACGTCCGGTGGAATGTTTCCTGAGCTTGCATTCTTAGTAGGCTCATAGGCGTTTTTATTTTCATGCCCTCGGACCCGATCTGGGGGCTCTAATTATGATAGGGGGAAAAGGTATGAATGAAAAGATAGATCAGATTATTAAGGGATTGGCCGGGGGTGCCATGATCGGGTACTTCTTCGGCGGTTGGACAACCATGCTGGCATTGCTGTGGTGGATGGTCATCATTGATTTTTTCACCGGCTGGGCGGCAGCCTGGATCAATGGAGATCTGAAAAGCCGGGTTGGTTATTATGGCATCGCCAGGAAGGTGGCCATATTCTTAATGGTCGGCATGGCCCACATGATTGATCAGATTCTCGGCGGCTCTCACTATTTCCGGGATGCTGTTATTTTCTTTTACTTGGCGAATGAGCTGCTATCCGTCATTGAGAATGTCGGCAGGATGGGGGTACCGATGCCAGCGGTACTGAGCAATGCGGTGAAAATTTTTGAATCAAAATCCGGGGAACAGAAGAAGGAGGAGAACCATGAGCTTCAATCCAAATAAATATCAGATCGAGCGGCGCTACATTGATAAGCGTCCAAATGTAAGGCCTGGAACCCGGCTTGTGTCGGGTACTCCGGGCTTTTTTGTTGCCCACGATACCGGCAATCCGGGAGCCACGGCGGACAACTATTTCAATACGATGACAGACCGGGACGCGTCGGCACAGGTGTTTGTGGATGATAAGCAGATACTGGAGATCATCCCGACCGGCACTGGCGCGGATCGAGCAGAGAAGGCCTGGCATGTCCGATACAATGTTATGACCGACAATGACCGGTATGGTGATGATGCGAACGACATCGCCCTGGGCATCGAACTGTGTTACGGCGGTAAGATCGACACGCTGGAGGCATACAAACGGTTTGTCTGGTATCTGGCCTACTGCTGTAACAAGTGGAACAAGAATCCCCTGACGCAGATCCCGAGCCACAAGCAGCTTGACCCTTCCCGGAAGAGTGACTGTGACCAAGCGCTGAAGACCATCGGCAAGACCCTAAAGGATCTGATCTATGATGTGGCTGCCGAGTTGAAGGGTGAAACAATTGTGCCGACCGCACCATATTTTGAACCGCTGCCGGAATACATCGCAACTACGCTGATTGAGAATTACGTGTCGCCTGCTTGGTTTGCTGAGCAGAAAGAGGGGGACGAAGTGGGTAAGACCCATTTCCACAACTTGGCGAACAACTTACGGGGTGCTGTCGCTGCCGACATTACTGTAGACGGAATGCCTTTGCCAGAGAAGCTACCGAAATCCAACGCCCAGGAGATCATATTCCGCTGGCTCTCTCCTGCTTGGTACAAAGCGCAGCGCGGCGGAGATCAAGCGGGCATGAAGCATTATAACAATCTGGCAAATTACCTGCGGCGTGCTGCAGGGATGCCGGAAGAATAAGGGGGGGATATTGAGTCATGAATAAGATCGATTGGAAAGCTAAGTTGTCTAGCCGGAAGTTTTGGGCGCTCCTGGCCGGTCTGGTGACTGCAGTAATGACTGCTGCCGGTGCATCTGAAAATACCATCGCTCAGACGGCGGCGGTGATCGGTGCATTTGCCTTAATCGCAGTGTACATCTTGGCTGAGGCGTATGTAGACGGTAAGGCGGCAGGATCCTCATCAACGGATAAAGCGGAGTAATTACCAAGCGCTTGGGATTTTATGTTTACAAAAAGCTCTGCCGACCGTAGAGGTTAGCAGAGTTTTTTTTGTGCTTCAGATTGAATTTAGAACAGACTTAAAAAGCCCCGCAGATTTATAATGGTAACAGAACCTCTTAGTGTTTTCTATTGGCAGGGCTCGAATTAACTTTTCCATTCTTTTTTTTATATTCATAATAAAAGACTTCTATAAGTGCATATGGTATTCCAAAAAACCAACCAAAGAAGAACATAGGTACCGTGCAACTAATAGCATGCATGGGTTGCTTTCTGACAAGTAGGACAGCGAGAGGTGGCAGGAGAAAAGCGAGGAGTATCAGCACATACCTATTATACATACCTTATTAAGCCCCTTTGAATTTTATGAGGATAGTCTATCAGACCTAGGAATATTTTTCTAGTGTTATTTACAAAATAGACCAGAAGAGATAGGATTGATTCAAAATCCGAAAGCATCGGTAAAAGCCCCGCTGACCTTAAATGTCTGCGGGGCTTTTATTTTTGTATTGATATGAAGGGAAATTAAGTCCATTTTAGTCTGTTTGCTATGCTTAATTTGAAGTTTTGTCCCCAATTTGTCCCCAGAGGCAATCATTGTAGGTATCTGAAGTCTAAGTGAAAAAGAAAAAACCCTTACGTAGTAAGGGTTCCCGGCTATGATCTGTAGTGGGCTCGAACCACTGACCCCCACCCTGTCAAGATGGTGCTCTCCCAGCTGAGCTAACAGATCAAGTTATTTATCGCGGTGAAATTTATATTATCCGAAATGTCCCTATATGTCAACGGTTTATCTGAATAAATTTCATTTTCCCAAGCAGATTAATAAATGTAAAATATTTTTCACTATTCCGAGCCGCATCTTTCTATGAAGACGAACCAATTACCTTCCAAGTTGGTTTTGTATTATAATTCAGCTTACATGGTTATGCGCGCTATACATTATAGAACAATAGGGGGAAATCATGGCGGCTGAAATTGTAAGTGTAACGACGGAGGAACAGCTCCAGCAGGCGCTGGCCATTCGCATCAAGGTGTTCGTTGAGGAGCAGAATGTGCCGGCGGAAGAGGAAGCTGATCAGCATGACCGTCTCATCGAGACGGCTCATCATTTCCTGATTCAGGACGGGGGAGAGATGGTCGCAACCGGGAGAGTGACTTATTATGACGACGAAACGGCCAAAATGCAGCGGATTGCGGTTCTGCAAAACTACCGCTCCAAAGGCTACGGACGTGTTCTGCTGCTCGCTATGGAGGAGAGAGCAAGAGAGCTGGGGCTGCGTTATTCACTGCTAGACTCACAGTGCCAGGCGGAGGTATTCTACAAGAAGCTTGGCTATGAAACCATCTCCGACGAGCCCTTTGATGAAGCAGGCATCCCGCATGTGCGGATGCGTAAAAAGCTGTAACCTATCTTTTCATCGCAAAAATCACAAAAAAGCCGCGGATCACCAACGATTTCTGCGGCTTTTCCGTCAATGCTCCGATCTATGCTTCCAGTTCTTGCTCCACATCATAAATACGCTGCTGCTCCAAAATTCTCATCTCGCCTGTGCATCCCCGGAAAGACTCTATTTCATCGCCGTAATGCATAAGATGAATCATCTGCTGCAGCTCCGGCGGCAGGCTGAGCAGCTCGTCCAGGGTGGTGTGCACAGCCCCTTCGCCGAGCAACTGCACCTCATGCAAAATCGCTCTGCAGCCACGTTCCTGTACCAGCTTGGTCAGAAGTTCCGGATTAAAGGTCATATCCGCACTGTAAAACAACCGCTCATTAATGAACAGAGAGTAGCTGTCCTTGCCTGGAATATGCTTGGTAGGGATCAACTCAACCCGGATTCCCGGAACGAGGTCGGTAGCCTGATCCGGAACGAGCGGCCTCACTTCGAAAATATCCCCCATCCGCTCAATCATGCCTTTCTGATACATTCCGCCCTTTAGCGTTTGCTCCCACAGCGGTTCTACGAGCGCTTCTGCAACATACAAGACAGGCTTGCGCCCGTGGATGAGGCTCATGCGGAAGCCTAGCTCCTCCAGCCCGCCCACATGATCGGCGTGAATATGAGTGATAATAATGGCATCCAAATCCGTAATCGGCAGTCCCATGTGATGGAGCGCGAGCGGGGCGGTCGTTCCGAAGTCGATGAATAGCTTGGCTTCTCCGCTATCCAGCAGTGCATTGTTATTATAGTGTGTCTTGGCAAAGGCGCTGCCTGTACCAAGCATCTGCAGTTTCAATGTCATCCGTTGAACCTCCTTGGCTGTCTGTTTACTGATTTTTCGGTTAGCCGGGTATTGGGAACTACATCCATATTAACATGGTTACAGTAACAGGCAAAATACTCCATGACAAAAGTGGCAATTTTGTGAGTGGAGCAGCGCAACTTGTAGAGTTTTGAAAAGTATAAATTTACAACAGAAGATGGATGGGGGGACATTTTAGCAATGAAATGGACAAAAGTGATGGTCTTGGTGTTGGCTCTTTCTACAATGGGAGGATCTGTATTGTCCGCCGAAGCTAGTAGTCAGGAAGTCAAATTAATTATAAACGGACAGGAAGTCAAAGAGGGTGGATACGTGATCGATGGCACGACTTATGTGCCGATTCGGGATTTTAACGGCCTCGTAACCTACGATTCATCCACAGGCAAAGTTCAATTTGAGCAGCCGAACGTTCATATTTTCCTGTTCAAGGGAGATACTGTATTTGGGAATGTGAATAAGGGAAAACTGAAGTTTAATGTATTCTCCCAGATTGACAGTCTGACAACCGATATTGCTGCTGTTAAGATTGCGATTACGGATCCGGCTGGTAACGTGAAGGATATTCAGACACAGGAGATTATAGGCAAGCAGAAGGATAACTTCTGGTTCCGCACCCATGATTTTACGTATGATTTCAAGACGGCAGGCAAGTACAGAGTCGGTTTTTACATTAAAGAGACTTCGGACAGCGGCTTTATGCTGATTTCCGAAAAAGTCATTACGGCACTGGATTCTTAAGCAGCTTCTGGGGGAAGTGGTGAAATTGACCTTCCTACTAGATCATGTTACGATACGAAGGAAGAACAAACCAATTGAAGGTAGGTATATGAATGACTGATCACAAGCATGAGCATGATGGCCATCATCACGACCATGATCATGACCATGAGCATGAAGAATTGATTCTTACCGTTACGGATGAGAACGGTAACGATGTAGAGGTTGTACTGGTAGAGACGTTTGACGTCGACGACCAGCTGTACGCCCTCTTGCTTGAACGCGGTAACCCTGAAGCAGATGGCATCATTCTTCGTGTGGAGGAAGAGAACGAAGAGATGGTGTTTTATAATATTGAAGACGAAGAAGAATGGAAACGTGTTGAAGAAGTGTTTAATGAGCTTGTTCAGGAGTATGACAACTAATTCAGCACCAGCCGTACAGGCTGCAGAGGCCCCGTGAAGGGGCCTCTTTTCATAAACCGCCATTCCGTGGCACCATAGTAGGGTATGACAAAGAGCCAAGCCTGCAGGCTTGGCTCTTTACAGGTATAAGCTCAAAAGATCGGATCGGCTTCGACAATTACTTTCACCCGATTAATGTAGCGGTCTTCCGGACCTTTGACGGGAAGGCCAACATCGACGTGCTCGACAATATAGTCGATATTTTCCTGTGAAATGACCTCCCCCGGCAGCAGGATGGGAATGCCTGGCGGATACACATAAATAAATTCGGCAATAATGCGACCTGCCGACTCTTTAAAAGGAATGACCTCGGTATCTGCGTAAAATGCATCGCGTGGAATCAGGGACAACTGTGGAATTTCCGGTATTTTCACTAGCAGCTCGTGGGCTTGTCCATCCTTGTAATATTGGGATGACAGCTCTTGGAGCGCTTCCAGCAGCGTTTGCACGGATTCCTGCGTATCACCTGAAGTAATCAGGCAGAGAATGTTATACATATCGCTTAGCTCGACTTCGATATTGTAATGCTCCCGTAGCCAGTTTTCCGTCTCGTATCCGGTGATTCCGAGATGACGGACGTGGATGGACACCTTGGTCGGATCATAATCAAAGGTGGCTTCTCCGCCAAGGATATCGTCGCCGAAGGAGTACAAGCCCGGAATTTTATTGATTTCGGTGCGTGCAAACTGTGCCAGATCGATGGCATGCTGCGCCATTTCACGTCCGTTCAGGGCCAGGTTGCGCCGGGACGTATCGAGTGAGGCAAGTAAAATGTAAGATGTAGAAGTTGTAGTCAGCATACTGATGATGGTCTGCACACGCTGCGGATTGACGTAACCGTTTTTCGTATTCAGATTCAGCACGGAGCTCTGCGTCATGGAGCCGCCCAGCTTATGCACGCTTGTCGCTGCCATATCGGCTCCGGCCTGCATGGCGGACATCGGCAGATCGGGATGAAAATGAATCAGCACGCCATGGGCCTCATCCACCAGCACCGGTACATCGAAGCTGTGCGCAAGATCCACAATTTCCTTCAAGTTGGCGCACACACCGAAATAAGTCGGGTTAATGACCAGTACGCCTTTCGCATCCGGGTGGCGCTCCAACGCGCGGCGGACCGAGCTGGTTGTGATGCCGTGATCAATGCCGAGATTTTCATCCCGGGCAGGAGAGACGAATACAGGCTTTGCGCCCGAAAAAATAATAGCGGACATAACCGATTTATGAACATTACGCGGAACAATAATTTTATCGCCCGGTGAGCAGATGGACAGGATCATGGTCATGATCGCACCGCTGGTGCCTTGCACGCTGAAATACGTGTAATCGGCTCCGAACGCATCGGCAGCCAAGATTTGTGATTGTTCAATGACACCGGTAGGCTGATGCAGATCATCCAGCGGAGCGATATTGATCAAATCTATGGAAAGGGCGTTATCCCCGATAAAATCGCGGAATTCCCGGTCGGTTCCCATTCCTTTTTTATGACCGGGGATGTGAAATTGAACAGGATTGCTGTCTGCGTGCTTTTTCAAGGCGGTAAACAGCGGTGTCTGGTGGTGATCCATCAGATTTGTCACAACCTTTCTTAATGAACGCGTACCTGATTGCTGCTTGCGGCGCGTCATCTTGTTATTATCATTGTACCGTAATTGGAGCGAAGCGCTGTTTATAAACAAAATTGAGTATAGCAAAATGAAGCGGGAATGCAAGCTAATGCTTGAAGCGGATTTTTCGATAGACGTTTTTCTTAACAAATGAATCAGGATGTGAAGAAGATGGAGGAAAACAGAAAACGCGCAGCGGAGCGGCTGCTGTCGCCTCTTTTTATAGCACTATGGGTGCTCGTTTTTTTAGTTGAATTTTTAAAGGGCTCACTGCTTGTTTCTATACTGCCTGTATATATGGGGGATACCTTGGGTCTTTCGGCAGGGGTGATTGGCCTGGCCTTCTCGCTGCAATATCTGGGAGATAACCTGTTCCGCGTGCCAGCGGGATGGCTGGCCGAGAGGCTGGGCTACAGGGGGACGATGGCGGCGGCTCTCGTTGTGACCATTGCAGCCGTGCTTATGATGAGCTTTTTTTCAAGCTCTTTCTGGCTTGTGCTGGCCTGTCTGCTGCTGGGAATCGGCACTTCTCCGCTATGGCCGTGCGCGATGACAGGGATAACCGAGAACTCGGGGCCCAGCAACAGCAACGGAACAGCGATGGGTACGCTTGAAATCGCTGTGCTGGGAGGAACGGGGCTTGGGCCGGTCGTCATGAATTTCGTCACAGCCAGCACAGGGCATCAGTACGGGGTCGTGTTTATGGTCCTGACCAGCTGTGCTATTCTGACGCTGCTGGTGGCACTGCTGCTGCCTGGCCGCAAACTGGTGAAGGAAGCAACAACCATACAAGGGAAAGCGGCGGAAAGGAAGCGTGCTTCTTTAACGTTTACTGACAGAATGCAGCAAATTACGAGTAACATGAAGAGTTCACTGCATTTTATCAAAACCAATCTAAGAGTTAACCCGCTTATTTATCCGGCGCTGTTTCTGCAGTCCTTTGTCCTGGGGCTGCTGAGCCCAGTGCTCACCCTTTATGCCAGATCGGATTTGGGAATCTCGCCCAATCTGTATAGTGTGCTGTTGATTGCAGGGGGCGGTGTGACTGTACTCGCTCTGATCCCGCTCGGCAAGCTGGTGGACCGATTTGGGCCCCGGTACTTTCTGCATGTCGGTTTTGCCCTGGCCGGTCTTACCCTGGTTACCTTTGCGGCGATTACAACGATTCCAATGATATTTCTGGCCGTAGGTGTGGTAGGTCTTAGCTATGCGCTGATCCTTCCGGCGTGGAATACCTTTCTTGCAGGCTTGATTCCGGAGGGAGAACGCGGCACGGTATGGGGATTTTTCCTCACACTGCAAGGCTCGGGGCTGGTCGTCGGACCGATTCTCTCGGGCATGTTGTGGGACCACATCGGGCATACGGCACCTTTTGTTACGAGCGGTGTAGTGATGCTGCTGCTGTTCGTCTGTCATATGCTGCTTGAGCGCCGTCCGTATCGCAGCAAGAGTACTGCTTAAAGACAAAGCGAAAAAGCATTCTCCCTAACCGGGATGAATGCTTTGTTTGTGTTATGGTTTGGCTCGGTATGTAATCGGATCCCGTATTATTCCGGCTGATTGGCCATTTTGTACAGGGGCAGCAACTGCTTGAAAGTGGACTGGACCAGCTCAAGCAACTGTTTTTCGTCCCCTAGCCGCGGGTCATTCCGTTCCAGCCGCAGCCCGCATACGACCTCGGATTTTTTGACATTGGCGAGCTTATGGATCAGGGTCTGGAACTGTTCATCCTGCATTTCGGCATGGGAAATGCCTTGCGGCGCCATATGATCCGTGGACCAGTAATAGCTGCCAGGCAGGTGGCTGCGGATTTCCTGCAACTGCTTGTCCAATTGTTGGGCGAACACCGTCTTGTTCGGACTTTCATATATAATAGCGAACACAATGAATAGGTGGGACGAGAACATGCCTACCTCAAAATGCGGATAAGCTTTATAGCCCCGCTTGCTCGGTGCCCAGGCGACCCATGTGTCTTTTGGCGGATTAACCGTCCTGCGTGCATGCTTGGCGATATGAGGAAACATTTCTTCGCCGCACAGTTCTGTCATAAAGGGGGTTAATTGCTCCCCGATCGCTTCCAGCTTCGGCCGCACGTTGCGGATCAGCACTTCCATTCTTGCTTCCAGGCCGGGCACTTCAAATACATCGAAATCTTGTTCGCAGAAACCAGTGAATGTCATTCCTTTTCCTCCTGTCTTACATAGCCCCGATTATTTCAACCGGAGTTCTCCTGATTATAGCATACAGTTCGGGGCTTGGCCGTATCCTTAAATGAACGGGCTGGTGAAAGCTAAATTTAGTCAAATAACCAAGTACCCTTACATAATATGAAGTATAAAATAAGAGTAAGCAAAAGATCATACGGCGCAGCCGTTTCCTGCCGCGCAGGCTTGATCCGGATCTCACAAAGGAGGGAATGCCGTGAATAAGAGCTGCGAAGTGGAATACTGCAATCTGGAGCTCCGGTTTAGCCGCCGGCATATCCACAATCTGATTAAAGACCTCATCCAGGAAGGCTACTCCTTATATTGGAGTGAGGATGAGGATTGTCTTATCCTATCGGTTCGTACGGGACGTAAGCTGGTAAAGCTGCGTTTTCAGTTGTTGCGCACCGGGCACTATAAACTTGTAGGGGATTATTTGATCAAGGATGCGAGGCTGGCGGAATGGCTGGAGAATCTGATTGGGGTAACCCGCGGTCATGCTGTCGTCAAGCGAATTAAGGATCAGCACATTCTGGTGAAAAATATTTTATTCGGTGAGGTCATCCGGCTTGTGGAAGTGGATGGGTTCAGACAGCGCGTGTTGTTCCAGAAAGGGATGCAATTATCAGGCGAGAAGCTGGAGGAGATGCTTGCGTCCACAGAGGGAGAAATGCGGCTTCAACTTGTTAGAATGGAGATGGATGACGAGTTGGAACGGCTTTGGTCAGCGATGAAGGCCGGGAATACGGAAAAGGCTAATATCTGCCGTAAAAGGCTGAAGGAATTGTCCAGACAACTGCTGATGCTGGAGGGATAAAGAGCGGCTTAGTACACCTCATGCAAATGGGGTGTTTTGCTCTGCTCAGGAGCGGGGTTCACTTCTCTGCGTAAAAACGTTAAAATACACTTGTACGTGATTTCACAAAAAATATGTTGCAAAGGATGAGGAACCAGATGGCAAAACAGCAAATTGGTGTTATTGGTCTGGCCGTAATGGGCAAAAACCTGGCCCTTAACATTGAGAGCAAAGGTTTCAGTGTCTCGGTATATAACCGCTCCCCCGAGAAAACGCAGGATCTGTTAAAAGAGGCGGAAGGAAAAAACCTGACAGGCACCTTTTCTATTGAAGAATTCGTCGCTTCCCTGGAATCGCCCCGCAAAATTCTGATCATGGTTCAGGCTGGCAAAGCTACGGATGCAACCATTGATCAGCTTATTCCTCATCTGGACGAAGGCGATATTATCATCGACGGAGGCAACGCGTATTTCCCTGATACACAGCGCCGCAGCAAAATGCTGGAGGAGAAAGGCTTTCGTTTCATCGGCACGGGTGTATCCGGCGGAGAAGAAGGAGCCCTGAACGGCCCTTCGATTATGCCAGGCGGACAAGAAAGCGCTTATGAGCTGGTAAAACCGATTTTGACGGCCATCTCGGCAAAAGTAAACGGGGACCCATGCTGTACATATATCGGTCCTGACGGTGCAGGACATTACGTGAAAATGGTCCACAATGGCATTGAGTATGGTGACATGCAGTTGATCTGCGAGGCGTACCATCTGCTGGAATCCGTGCTGAATGTGAGTGCTGAGGAGCTTCACGAAATTTTCACGGAATGGAATAAAGGCGAGCTTGACAGCTACCTGATCGAAATTACGGCCGACATCTTCTCGAAATATGATGAAGAAACCGGTAAGCCAATGGTCGATGTCATCTTGGATTCCGCCGGACAAAAGGGAACAGGCAAATGGACAAGCCAAAGCGCGCTGGATTTGGGCGTGCCGCTGTCCATGATTACGGAATCCGTATTCTCCCGCTTCCTGTCTGCCATGAAGGAAGAGCGTGTGGCTGCTAGCAAGGTGCTCACCGGTCCTCAGGAAATGGCTTTCGATGGCGATAAAAAAGAATTTATCGAGAACGTGCGCAAAGCGCTGTTCGCCAGCAAGATCGTATCCTATGCGCAAGGCTTTGCCCAAATGCGTGCGGCTTCCGATGAATACGGCTGGGATTTGAAATACGGAAATATCGCTATGATTTTCCGCGGCGGCTGCATTATCCGCTCCCAGTTCCTGCAAAACATCAAGGATGCGTATGACCGTGAAGCGGGGCTGAAAAACCTGCTGCTTGATCCATACTTCAAAAATATTGTGGAAACGTATCAGGATGCATGGCGCAAAGTGATTTCCGCCGCTGTCGCCCAAGGTATTCCGGTGCCAGGCTTCTCCAGTGCGCTTGCTTATTATGACAGCTACCGGACGGAGCGTCTCCCGGCAAACCTGCTGCAGGCGCAGCGTGACTACTTCGGTGCCCATACGTTTCAGCGTGTGGATAAGGAAGGCGTCTTCCACCATCAGTGGTTCTAAGCTTGATCGTTCTAAGCTCCATGTTCTGATCAATACCCGCTGCAGCCTGACAGGCAGAGGCTGCAGCGGGTATTTATTTTGCTCGTATACCTGGATTGTCTAAAGTTTCGGCCCTGTGTTATGATATGTGAAAGTTATTTGCAGATAGATCAGAGGGGTGTCATACGTGGAAAATGCGGTTCAGAACCGGAACCTCATCCTGATCGGCATGATGGGCACGGGCAAGTCTACCGTTGGGGCCCTTCTTGCGGACAAGCTGGGATATCACATGGTAGATCTGGACGCGGAACTGGAGCGTCAGGAGGGACGAGCCATTCCCGATATCTTCGCGAATGAAGGCGAAGCTTACTTCAGGGACGCGGAGACTGCCGTACTGCACAAAGTGCTGGAAGATAGCGGCCAGGTGATTGCAACTGGTGGTGGTGCTGTGCTGCGAGAGGGAAATTGCCGGGCGATGCTGGGTAACGGGTATGTTGTGGCTTTGACGGCCCAGGCGGAAAGCATTATGGAGCGGGTCAGATCGTCGGCGGACAGACCCCTGCTGGCAGGCGATGTGGAAGGCCGGGTACTGAAGATATTAGAGGAACGCAAGGATGCCTACGCTTTTGCCCACGTCACCATTGATACGACAGGCGTGGGAGCGGGCGAAGTGGCGGAATTGATTTTAACGCATTACCGCGTCTAAGCTTTTAAAAGTGAGGCTATCTTAGAAGGAAACCCGAAAAGGACAGGCCTGCGCCTGTCCCTTGCCGTCTGCGTGAAGCATCTGGTTATTCTTCTTCATACCATTGCAGCATGCCACCGGTCATATTCACACAGTTATCATAACCGTGCTGCTGCAGGTATTCACAGACCCGTTCACTGCGATAGCCGCTGCGGCAGATGAAGATGACTTTCTCATCCGGGTTAATCTCTTCAAGCCTTGCTGGAATCTGTCCCATCGGGATGTGCTTGGCGCCCGGGATCATACCGGCAGCTACTTCTTCATCCTCCCGGACGTCAATCAGATGCAACTGCTCCCCCGCCTGCAGGCGTTGCCGGAGTTCGGTGGGCTCAATTTGAGGAATTGGATTCATAACGTGGGACCTCTTTTCCTTGGTTTTATCGTAAATGGATGTGCAATAGCGTAATCATAAGCGCACTATATAGTGTAGACAAGCGGAAGCCGTGCTGTCAACGGACACGACTGCGGCCTTCCGCCAAATCAGACCGAAGGAGCCTATTTACATGGATGTTATCGTTAAACCTACACCTTCCCTGAAGGGACAATTCGGAGCCTTATCCTCCAAAAATTACACGACCCGCTATCTACTTGCTGCCGCGTTGGCTGAAGGCACAAGCACGATTTATTATCCTGCCCATAGTGAAGACAGTGATGCGATGCGTCGTTGTATCAAGGATTTAGGAGCCGTGCTGGAGGAGGATGATGAGAAAATCGTCATTACAGGTTTTGGACGTCATCCGCGCCAAGCATCTGAGCTGAATGTAGGCAATGCGGGAGCCGTGCTGCGTTTTCTGATGGGTATCGCGGCCTTCCTCCCGGACGTAACCTTTGTTAATACGTATCCTGAGTCGCTTGGGAAACGGCCGCATGACGATCTGATTGATGCGCTGGGACAGTTGGGTGTGGAAGTGGAGCATCGGCAGGGGCGGCTTCCGATCCGGATTAGAGGCGGACAGCCAAGAGGCGGGAAAATCAAGGTGTCCGGCTCGGTCAGCTCGCAATATTTGAGTGCTCTGTTGTTCCTGACACCTCTTCTGGAGGAGGATAGCGAGATCGAAGTACTGCATGACCTGAAATCCAAAGTGGTCATCGGTCAGACGCTGGAAGTCTTGGAGCAGGCTGGAATTACGATCCACGCGAGCGACGATTACATGTCGTTCAAGGTGCCGGGCCGTCAGGCTTACCAGGCGCGGAATTATACGGTTCAAGGCGATTATCCGGGAAGCGCTGCGATTTTGGCGGCGGCGGCGGTGACACAGTCAGATGTGACGGTTGAACGACTGATGGTGAACAGCAAGCAAGGGGAACGCGCGATTGTGGATGTTCTGCAAATGATGGGCGTACCCTTGACGCATGAGCAGGATACTGTGCACGTGCAAGGGAACGGCAAGCTCAAGGCGGTCGAGTTTGACGGGGATGCGGCAACGGATGCTGTGCTGGCTATGGTGGCTGCTGCGGTCTTTGCTGAGGGAACCTCCCGCTTTTACAACGTGGAAAACCTGCGTTACAAGGAATGTGATCGCATCACGGATTATTTGGCTGAACTGGCGAAAGCAGGGGCGAGGGTAGAAGAAAGGCAAGCGGAGATTATCGTCCATGGCCGACCGGAGGGTGTGGAAGGCGGAGTAGAGATTAACGCGCACTTTGACCACCGTGTTATCATGGCTTTGACGGTGGTTGGCCTGCGGGCGCAGCAGCCGCTTGTCATCCGTGACGCGCACCACGTAGCGAAGTCGTATCCGCAATATTTCGAACATTTGTCTGCGCTTGGCGCTAATGTGGAATGGGTAAAATAATATTGTAGTATGCGAGATGAGGAGGGATTTTTCAATGGCTTTTGAAAATCCGTCAAGAGACGAAATTAAGCGAATTCTGGAGCAGGTGGGCAATATAGCGGTGGTGGGACTGTCGGATAAAACGGACCGGACCTCCTATATGGTCGCAAGAGCTATACAGAGTAAAGGCTACCGGATCATTCCGATCAATCCGACGGTTGCGGGACAGGAGATCCTGGGTGAAACCTGTTATGCCTCGCTCCAGGATGTGCCCGAACCGATCGACTTAGTAAACGTGTTCCGGCGCAGCGAATATTGTGCGGATGTAGCCAGGGATGCGGTTGCGGTGAATGCCCGGACATTATGGCTGCAACTGGGCATCGTAAGCGAGGAGGCTGCCGAAATCGCCCGTGAACACGGGATGACGGTCATTATGGATCGTTGCATTAAGGTGGAGGAGGCCGCAACCCGACCAGTCCGGTCTAATGATCATCAGGCGTAGAAGATAGGAGCGGGTCCAGGACCGGGAATAGAGTAGAGGCAAGGGAGCCGGCGGGCTCCCTTTGTTTCTTTTTCAATAAAGCCGGGGACGATTCATTCTTGCTTTGACAAAAACTTCCCTACACTTTACCATCAGTGGTAGAAAGGAGAGGATCGCCATGAACTGGCTCGGATCGCTTCAGCAGTTGGGGCGTGCCGTTATGCTCCCGACGATGGTATTGCCCGCCGCGGCTATTCTCCTGAGTTTGGCGAGCCTTCCCTGGGCAGGCTGGGGGCTGCCAGCCGTCGGTGAAGTAGCTGAAGCTGCCGGTCACGGCATTTTTTATTTTTTGCCTTACATCTTTGCGGTCGGCGTCGCTTTGGGCATGTCCAATCAGGCGGGTCAGGCCGGACTGGCCGCATTGGCCGGAATGGCGATATATGATCAGGTAACGAGACATTTCGGAAGCGGGACCGTGCATCCGGCTACACTCATCGGTATTATTTTAGGCGTTATATCCGGGTTCACACATAACCGGTTTAAGAGCATCAAGCTGCCGGAGGTACTGCAATTTTTTGGCGGCTCGCGGTTTGTACTGCTGTTCATCGGCCTCTTTTCAGCCGTATTCGCATTTCTGATGCTGGGCATCGCTCCTGTGCTGCAGGGGGCACTGGAACGGCTTGCTTCCATGGAAGGCATGATGGGCGGCTATGGCTTGTTTTTGTATGGTGTCTTGTATAGGATTCTGGTTGCTTTCGGACTTCACCATCTACTTAACAATATATTCTGGTTTCAGCTTGGTACATACCAGACTGCTGACGGGAACCTGGTGCAGGGAGACCTGCCCCGCTTCTTTGCCGGAGATCCGACCGCGGGGTATTTCATGTCCGGTTTGTTTCCGATCATGATGTTTGCATTGCCGGCGATTGCGCTGGCCATCATTCATGAGGCGAGGGAGGATTTGAAGCCGAAAATCAGAAAAACGTTTCTTACCGCGGCGTTTGTCTGCTTTTTGACAGGTGTATCGGAGCAGATTGAGTTTGCGTTCCTGTTTGCGGCTCCGTACCTGTTCCTGCTTCATGCTGTATTGTCCGGCATTGCGATGTGGATCACCTATGCGCTGGACATCAGGCACGGCTTCTCCTATTCGGCTGGCTTTATCGATTATGTGCTTAACTTTCATCTGTCCCATCATGCATGGCTGCTGATTCCCGTAGGAGTGGCCTATGGGCTCATTTATTATATTCTATTCCGCTGGGCGATCCGGACATTCCGGATTCCGACACCCGGTAGGGAGGAAGGCTCCGTGCTGGAGGATTGGGCCGGAGGCATCCCTTACAGAGCCCCGTTGATTCTGGAGGCTCTTGGCGGTAAAGAGAATATCGTCCAGCTTCAATCCTGCATTACTCGGCTTCGACTTACGGTTCATAATGACCGCTTGATCGATACGGGGGCGATGAAGGCACTCGGCTCCGCAGGATTGATCAAGCTGGGCGGCGGCAATGTTCAGGTCGTATTCGGCACCTATTCGGAGCTGATCCGTGAGGAAATAGCTAAGCTGATGGAACGGGATCTCACCCAGGTGATGTTCAATGCTCCTGTGCAGGGCAAAATGCTGCCGATTCTGGAGGTGCCGGATCAGATTTTCGCCGCCAAGCTGGTCGGGGATGGGGTTGCTTTTATTCCCGAAAGGGGAGAGCTGGTGTCGCCCGTCCACGGTACAGTCATGCATATTTATCCGACCATGCATGCAATCGGGATCTCAACACCAGAGGGAATTGAGGTGCTGCTGCACATCGGGATTGATACGTCCCAGCTCAAGGGGTACTTTACTGCCTTGGTGGAAGCAGGCGATACGGTGGAGCCGGGGCAGCTGCTGATTAAATTTGATCTGCAGGCGCTCCGTGAGCAGGCTGCTTCACTCGTAACACCGATGGTGATTACGAACCCGGACCGTGTGAAATCCTGGAGTTATGCGCCATTTAAACATGTAAAAAAGGGTCAGGCATCGGTTATGTCCGTTGTACTGTACGATAGGAACGTTGGAGGGGTAGAATCATGATAGACGGCATTGGCGCCGCCGCGGGCGTTGCGATCGGCAAGGCTTTCGTCCTGCCAAGCTGGGAATGGGACTTGACCGAGCAAAACATGGACCCGGTGGATTTGGCCAAGGAATTTGAACGCTTGTATGAAGGCATTCGTACGTCCAAGGATGAAATCAAGTCGATAAAAAATGAATTTCGTGAAATGGTCGGGCCGGAGGAATCCAGTATTTTTGACGCGCATTTGGCCATCCTGGACGATCCGGCGTTCATGAATGAAGTTCACGGCATTATTGAACGGCAGTATAAAGCGGCTGAGGTGGCAGTGAAGGAAGCTATTGATCATTTTGTGGCCATGTTCGATCTGCTGGACGATGAATATATGAAGGAACGTGCTATGGATATCAAGGATGTGGGCAACCGTCTGTTGAAGCATCTGCTCGGTGCGCCTGAGGTCACTCTTCCGAAGGATACGCAGCCGTACATCCTGGTCGCCAAAGAACTGTCACCTTCCCAGCTCGCGCATCTGAATCCCGGCAATGTCCTTGGCATTGTAACATTGAGCGGAGGGAAAACCTCACATTCGGCCATCATGGCCAGAGCGCTGGGCATTCCGCTTGTGTCCGGTCTTGAAAGCAATAGTAACCTGCCTGTTCAGACTGGAGATATGATGATTGTCGACGGAGACAACGGGCGAGTGTTCGTCAATCCGGAACATTCTGTTCTGGACCGGTACACCTTACTGCGGGATGAACAATTGCGTAAAAAGGAGCAGTTGCAGTTGTTGGCTTCCGTAGAGGCCATTACGAAGGATGGTGAGACGATCAGGCTGTCTGCCAATATTAGCTCGGTTAAGGATATGGAAGGAGCCATCAAAACCGGCGCTCAAGGCGTCGGGTTGTTCCGGACTGAGTTCCTGTATATGGACCGGCCTGCTTTCCCGAGCGAAGAGGAGCAGTTTACTGTATATCGGCTTGTCACTGAGAAGGCTGGAGGGCACCCGGTTGTGATTCGTACGCTTGATGTCGGAGCCGATAAACAATTGGATTATCTGCCACTGCAGGAAGAGGAGAACCCTTTCCTTGGCTACCGCGGCATCCGCATTAGTCTGGATCGCAAGGATCTGTTCAAAATCCAGCTTACAGCCATTCTGCGGGCAAGTGCCTTCGGGCCGGTCAAAATTCTGTTTCCGATGATTTCTTCCGTTGAGGAGCTGCTGCAGGCTAAGGCTGTGCTGACGGAGGCGATGAGGGATCTGGATACACGTGGCATAGCCTACAATAAAAATACCGAAAAAGGCATTATGATCGAAATTCCCGCTGCGGCGCTGATTGCGGAAGAGCTGGCGCGTGAGGTGGATTTCTTCAGCATTGGCACGAATGATCTGGTGCAGTACGTGCTGGCAGTAGACCGCATGAATGAACAGATTGCTCATATGTACAACCCTTATCATCCGGCGGTGCTCCGTATGCTGCGTCTGACAGCCGAGGCTGCCAAAGCGGCCGGCATCAGTGTCAGCGTATGCGGGGAAATGGCAGGAGACGAGCGTTCTATTCCGCTCTGGCTGGAGCTGGGCATCCGGCAGCTAAGCATGTCTCCTCAGTCTTTGCTCCGTGTCAAGCATAGGCTGTTGAATACGACAGCCGCGGATGCGAGACGCACGGCCCGGGAATGCATGAAGCTGTCCAATGCTGCACTGATCGAGCAGAAGCTTGCCGCAGCAGCGGGCGGCATGCCTCTGAATCCTTAGACCCGGAGGGTCCAAGGATTACTTTCAAAGGTGTGATTCACCGGGATATGTTGCTCTAGCTGACTTACAAGTTTCTATTATCCTTTGCTAATGTTGGGTCACTCGCCTGCCAACAGGTCGCAGAAAGCGCGGCCGTACGGTGGGAGATCCGGCGGACGCCGGGCGGACACAATGTGTCCGTCCCGGACTACCGCTTCATCTTTCCATATCGCGCCTGCATTTTCCATGTCATCCCGGATGCCGGGAGTGGAAGTCACAGTAACCCCGGCAAGTATTTTGGCGGAAACAAGCACCCAGCCCGCGTGACAAATTTGGCCGATTGCTTTCCGGTCCCTGTGCATTTCCTGTATGAGCTGTATCACCTTGGGATACCTGCGCAGCTTGTCTGGCGCCCATCCTCCGGGCACGAGAATGCCGTCGTAGTCTTCGCTATCCAACTCGTCAAAGCCATAATCCGCCTTCGCGGGAACCCCGTACTTGCCCGTATAGCTTTTGCCTTTTTCTGCACCTGCGAGGTGAACTACCGCTCCTTCTTCACGGACACGATGCACAGGGTACCATAGCTCGAGATCCTCGAATTCTTCATCAACTAAAGCAATGACTTTCTTACCAGCAAGCCTCATTCCAACACACTCCCTCTCGAAGTTTATTTCTGAAATGCCGATCCACTTCATTGTAAATGCAGTTCAAGTCCATGTACAGAACTGTCAGAAATCTGAATAAGGCGGTTTAGTAGAGTGAAATGTGTTTTTTGTTCTTTTTTGGTAATTTGTTCAATTCTTTGTCGAGAGAAGGAATTGCGGTTAGAAAGGTCGAATTTGAGATAGGGAAGAGATACAGATATGTATGTCATGAAAATGATGTTAATGGGGTGTTATAGGATGCGCAAGCTTTGTGAATGCGGTGAGAGCATGAACCTGGAGCTGCGAAATTTGGTCTATGAACGCAAAATGGAAATCAGGCATGTGCCTGTACTGACCTGCTTTTCCTGTGCTGTGAGCGAGGTTCCGCTGCAGGTTGCAGATGATATTAAGAAGCTCATAAAACAATTCAACGAGGCGCCTGGATTAAGGAAAGTTTCATTTACAGATATCCATGAATGGGCAGACGTGATCCATCATGTTCTTAAGAATTCGGAAAAGCGAGAGCTTGAGAATTGGGATCAACCGTTGGAGGAGGCAAGGCAGGAGCGCATTAATATGCTGCTTGATTTATACCGCTTTGCCAGTGATTCGGGGGATAGCCGGTGGATGAATGATGTGGAAAGCAGGCTGAAACAACTGTCTATGGCAGCGCCCGACTTGCTGTTATCGGACATAAAACGATAAGAGAAAAGCCCATCGGTGTATTTCAAAGAAGACAGACCGAGCTTAGTTTCAGTAATGCTGAAATTTTTATGAATTCTATAATTTTAAAAAAAATGAAAATTTTCATGGACATCATTGGATTTTACATAAGCTTTTTGTTACCATAGACTTAAGACTCTTTGATGAGGAAGGATGTATGTCCAATGGCAACCATGAAAAAGGTAAGCACGATTGAACAGTTGGACAGCGCGTTGACAGCCTCAGCGGTAAAGCCGCTGTTGCTGTTTAAGCATAGCACGCGCTGTCCAATTAGCGCACGAGCACACCAGGAGATGGAAGCTTATCTACAAGGGACACCTGTGTCTAATGTTGAATACGGTATCATTTTTGTAGTGGAGGACCGTCCTGTCTCGAATGAGGTTGCAAGCAAGCTGAACGTTAAGCATGAATCACCGCAGGTTATTCTGGTCAAGGCTGGAAGAGCCGTATGGAATACCTCGCATCTCAGTATCACCAGCGGCAACTTGCTGCAGGCGCTAAGCGGGATATGACCCAACCGTAATTGCATCAAGTGTTTTTTTGTCGTATCATGTTTTTAATTGGCAGTTGGGTCATGTAATGAAAATTTATCGGCAATGGAGAGAAGGAATGTGACGGTAACCATCTATGATGTGGCTCGCGAAGCCGGCGTCTCAATGGCGACGGTATCCCGTGTAGTCAACAATAACCCGAACGTAAAACCGCAAACACGTAAGAAGGTATACGAGGCCATCGAGCGGCTGGGATATCGGCCGAATGCGGTTGCACGTGGACTTGCAAGCAAGAAAACCACGACGGTGGGCGTCGTGATCCCCGATATATCCAATTCAATATTTGCTGAAATTGCGCGCGGGATTGAAGATATCGCGAATATGTATCACTACAATATTATTTTATGCAACGCTGACAAACGCAAGGAGAAGGAGATCCGTGTCATTAACACGCTGCTTGAGAAGCAGGTAGACGGACTTCTCTTCATGGGTGGTACTGTAACGGATGAGCATATTCAGGCTTTCCAAACGGCGGCAGTGCCTATCGTATTGTGTGCGACGAGCGATGAAAAAGGGATGTATCCGTCGGTCGACATTGATCATGAGAGCGCGGCTTATGATGCTGTCAGCACCCTGGTCCGTCACGGACACCGTCAGATTGCTATGATCAGTGGCACGCTACAGGATCCGGCTAACGGTTATGCCCGCTTCCAAGGGTATAAGAGGGCTCTTGAAGCGGCGGGGATTGAATATCAGGAAGACCTTGTCCGCATCGGCAACTACCGCTATGAGTCTGGGGTAGAGGCCATGAAATACTTTCTCGGTCTTAAGAAAAAACCGACCGCGATCTTCGCTGCAACGGATGAAATGGCCATTGGTGCGATTCACAGTATTCAGGATGAGGGGCTTAAGGTGCCGGATGATTTCTCCATCATCAGTGTGGACAATATCCGCATGGCGTCCATGGTTCGTCCGCAATTGACGACGGTAGCCCAACCGATGTATGATCTGGGAGCTGTCGCGATGCGTCTGTTGACCAAGTTGATGAAGAAGGAGAATGTCGAGAATCCGCGCGTCATTCTGCCGCATGAAACGATTCTGCGACTGTCCGTCAGTCATTTGGACTAAACAGGGTAAACAACTTTGGAAAAGCCCCGTAAGGGGCTTTTTTTTCAATCAAGAAGGGATGAGCGCATGAGTCAAGTAATCGGTCTTATTGGTGCAATGGATGAGGAAATAGAGCTGCTATTGTCAAGCATGCAGACAACACGCAAAACGGTCAAGGCAGGGATTACATATACGGAGGGCACGCTTCACGGTTACTCTGTCGTGGTATGCAAATCAGGGGTAGGTAAAGTGAATGCCGCAGTAACGACACAAATCTTGATTGACGGGTTCGGGGTAACCAGCGTTATTTTTACCGGTGTAGCCGGTGCGGTGAACCCTGAATTGAACATTGGCGATATTGTGATCTCTTCAACGTGTATGCAGCATGATATGGACGTGACGCCGCTCGGTTTTGCACGCGGGATCATTCCTTACCAGGATACGTCCGAATTTGCTGCAGACAGCCGGTTGATTCAATTAGCAGAGCAGGCCTGCAAAGCAAGAGGCGATCATTATCTGACAGGCAAGGTGCTGTCCGGCGATCAGTTCGTTGCTAGCAGGGAGAGGGTCTCCGCCTTGTACACGGAAATGGATGGGGCCTGCACGGAGATGGAAGGGGCAGCGGTGGCGCAAGCCTGCCACATGAATGGAGTACCGTTTGTTATTCTCCGCTCCATGTCCGATAAAGCGGACGGTTCCGCGCATGTGAATTTTGGTGAATTTACGGTGGAAGCTTCGCATCGTTCCCATCAAATTGTGGAATATATGCTTCAGCATCTTCATTAAGCTCGGGCTTCACCCAGAACATAAAGCGGCGCTTTCCCGAATCTGGGGAGCCCCGCTTTTTTTCTGCTGTGAACATCATTACTCAATACATAAAACGATTGCGAAACCGGACCCGATCGAATTGCTCCATTGAGCTGAGCGGCACTCGGCTCCCGATTCTCACCATAAGGCAGTTGGCAGGATGGGCAGCCAGGTTATGAATCCTGTACTGTTTCGTATGCTCCATAGCAGGCTCCTTTCACAACCATTCTTTCTGGCGCTCCCCTGTATCAACCTACTTATAACAAAAAAACAATGGCTTGGAAAGGATGACCGGCACAGTCTGCCTGTGATATACTGTCGATGACAAAAAAAATTCATATTTCTGGCATAATTTATACTCACATTTGTACCCAGAGGAGGCTGAAGGTCATGAATGGCGAGCAACTGGAAAGTGTCGTGTACGCATCAAACATGGGTTCATATGAACAAGCCTGCAAGCGTTTTCAATGGAAGGATGTTGAGAGTCATTTTACATGGTCCCGAACCGGGAAGGTGAACATGGCCCACGAAGCAATAGATCGGCACGTCTATGAAGGCCGGGGTCATAAAACGGCGCTGCTCTACTGTGATGGACAGCGGGAGGAAGCCTATACGTTTATGCAGCTTTGCATGGAATCCAACAGATTCGGCAACGTGCTGCGCAAGTACAATGTTGCCAAAGGAGACCGGGTGTTTATATTTATGCCGCGCTCTCCTGAGCTGATTATTGCCCTCCTGGGCATTTTGAAGGTTGGTGCTGTTGCAGGGCCGCTTTTTGAAGCGTTTATGGAAACCGCTGTCAAAGATCGGCTTGAGGATAGCGGCGCCGTCGCTATTGTGACTACTCCGGAGCTGCTTGGCAGGATTCGGAGGGATGAACTGCCTGAACTCAAGCATATTTTTGTAGTAGGTGATTGTTCATCATTGGACGACGGGAGCCTCATTGATTTCAAAGCCGAGGTCAATCAGGCTTCCTACGAATTTGAGCCTGAGTGGCTGGATCGTGAGGACGGGCTGATCATTCATTATACATCGGGTTCAACAGGGAAGCCTAAAGGGGTCTATCATGTACAGAACGCCATGATTCAGCATTACTATACAGGCAAGGTCGTGCTTGATCTGCAAGAGGATGACGTCTATTGGTGCACGGCGGACCCGGGGTGGGTAACCGGGACCTCCTACGGTATCTTTGCCCCTTGGCTTAACGGGGTCACTAACGTCATCCGGGGCGGGCGGTTCAGTCCGGAAAATTGGTATCGGACGATTGAGCGTTATCAAGTAAACATCTGGTACAGCGCTCCTACCGCATTTCGCATGCTGATGGGAGCGAACGAGGAAATACTAGACAAGTACGATTTAAGCAGCCTGCGGCATGTGCTCTCAGTTGGTGAGCCTCTCAATCCCGAAGTCGTGCGCTGGGGATGGAAGGCTTATGGACAGCGCATTCATGATACATGGTGGATGACGGAGACCGGGGGGCAGTTGATCTGTAACTATCCTCAGATGGCCATTAAACCCGGCTCTATGGGCAAGCCGCTGCCTGGCATCGAGGCCGCTATCCTTGACGACGAAGGCCGCGAGCTGCCGCCTAACCGGATGGGGCATCTGGCGATCCGTACGGGCTGGCCGTCCATGATGCGAAAGATCTGGAATAACCCAGTGAAGTATGATGAATACTTCCGGTTTAACGGGTGGTATGTATCCGGGGATTCCGCTTATATGGATGAGGAAGGTTATTTCTGGTTTCAGGGACGGATTGATGATGTCATTAATTCATCCGGCGAAAGAATCGGCCCCTTCGAGGTGGAGAGCAAGCTGGTTGAGCATCCTGCGGTGGCAGAAGCGGGCGTTATTGGCAAGCCTGATCCGCTGCGCGGCGAAATTATCAAAGCCTTCATCTCTTTGCGTGAGGGATATCAGCCTTCCGACGAGCTGAAAGAGGAAATCTACGGTTTTGTCAGGGAAGGGCTCTCGGCTCATGCGGCTCCGCGTGAGATTGAATTCAAGGACCGGCTGCCGAAGACACGCTCCGGCAAAATTATGCGCCGTGTTCTGAAGGCTTGGGAGCTTCAGCTTCCTACCGGAGATCTTTCAACCATTGAAGATTAAATCAAACAGCAAGGGCGGGCCAGAATGTTCTGGCCCGCCCTTTTAATAGGTTTAACGATAATTAATTTTTCTGAACCGGGGAGGAAGGAGGGGACTCTCCTGCCACATTAACGGCGGTAATGCGAAACCATCCCTTCACTTTTGAATCATATTGGGTGGACCGGGAGGAGCCGATAAGGTTGAAAGGCTCCTGCCCGTTGCCACTATAATATACGTTATACCCGATTACATTCTGTTCAGGTGCATTGCCGCCCCACTGGAGCCTGGTCCCGTCTGCTGTCGCTTCAGCCGCCGGTTGTCCCGGAGCGGAAGGAAGAGCTCCCGCAGCTCCTTCAGGCGTCTCCAGGGTCGGATCAGGAGCCTCTGTGGCGCTAACGCTGGAGCTAGGGGCGGATTCGCGTCCTGCTACATCGACTGCGGTCACATAGAACTCTCCTGGTGAGTCGGTAAACACTCTGGAGTTGCCGGCCCTAACGATTTTCCCCGTGCTGCTGAAGTTGCCATCGCCGGAGGAGCGGTACAGCCGGTAGCCGACCACATCGTCATCTCCGCTCGCAGCAAAGGATATCACTGCATTGCCATAGTCCAGACTTGCCTGCACATTGGAAGGAGGTTCAGGATCTCTTCCGTTATCCTTTCTCGGATCGACACGTGTAGGCAGCTCATTGTCCGCGTCAGCCGGCAGATAGTAGGAAAGGGAATTGTGCTCCTTCATCTTGGAAAATGCATTCTGCAGCTCCTTGATCAGCTCGGAAATCGGTTTTTCACGTTTAATGACGGTCTGCTCGCCCAAGAATTCAGCAGGTGTGCCGTCACGTGGGATATAATTGACCCCGTTGTACGTAATGTACTTCGCTCTTGCAACTCCATCATCACTTTCGGTTGGAACATACTTGGTATTGAATATGTCTGTCACAAACCTGTTGGTCAACGAAGTCGGTAGCTTGCCGCTGTAGGCCGACACGGTACGGGAAACGATGCCGTCCGGCTTTTCGAATTCATGGTCTTTGAAAAGCTGAGGGTCCGAATCGACCACCTCATTCATAATGGTTGCCCACAGCCGTCGTGCCCGCTCTTTCTGCTCACTCGTTTCGAGCTTATGGATCTGCTGCTTATATCCGACCCAGACGCCGAGTGTGACATCCGGAGTAAAGCCTTCGAACCATACGTCAGTGTACGACTGGGTCGTTCCGGTTTTACCCACGATTGGAATATCATTATGCTTGAAATTGCGGTTAACCAACGTCCCTGTTCCATCCTTGACGACAGTGCTCAGCATATCCGTCATCAGATAGGCCGTTTGTGGAGAGAAAGCTTTTACGGGCCGCGCTTCGTGCTTATAGACAATGTTGCCTTTGGAATCAACAATTTTACTGATCATATAAGCATCGTTGAATTCACCGCCATTGGCGATCGCACCGTAGGCATTCGTTAATTCCTCCACAGTAACCCCATACTTCAGCCCCCCGAGCACCCCGGTACTGGCTTGGTAATCACTATCTTCAATGGTTGTAATGCCGAGCTTTTTGACGAACGCCCAGGCTTTATCAATGCCTACCTTTTCGTTGAAAAGCTTAAGCGCAACAGTGTTAATCGATTTATTGAGCGCATGACGTGCGGTTACAAGTCCTTCATAACGGTTGTTAGAGTTTTTTGGAATATGGAATCCATTTACGCCGTCTTTAAGAATAATAGGCGCATCGTCCAGTACGCTCCCCGGTTGAACGAGCCCGGCCTCCAGCGCAGGCAGATAGGCGGCGAGCGGCTTCATAGCCGAACCCGGCTGACGCACCATCTGGGTAGCATAGTTCATCTGCTCTTCATTAAAATCACGGCCTTCAATCATGCCGAGGATGGCGCCTGTTTTATGATTGATCAGCATGGCGGCCGTCTGTTCCATCCCCTTGGTCTGGCTGGTAGGAGAGAAATTGTTGGCATTTTCGGCGATATCGCGCATCGTTTTGTATACGGTCTTATCAATGGTCGTGTAAATTCTGTACCCGCCGGTGCGTAGCTGCTGCAGCGCTTCTTCTTGATCGAGCTGATTGGTGCCTGCGGCTTCTCCCGTTTCCTGCCCGGCCTGCAGATCCGTGCCCTGTTGAAGAGACATGAGGATTTGGGAAGCCTGGCGCTCGGTTTCCATCATAAGATATGGATAAGTGTTGTAGGCTTTAACGGTTCTTTTTGCCAGCGATTTCTTGATATCGAATGCCAGAGCTTCATCATATTGCGATGAGTTGATTTTGCCTTCTTCCAGCATGCGGGAAAGCACCAGCTTCTGCCGGTTTAAGGCTTTGTTAAAGGCTGATTCATTAAATTCTCCTTTGCCGTTAAAGGCGGAGTAAGTACTTGGGAGCTGTGGAAGTCCGGCCAGATAAGCAGCCTGGGCAATGTTCAGCTTGTTCAGATCGGTGATGTTAAAAATACCTTTGGCAGCAGCCTTGATACCGAACACATTGTATCCGTTGGAGCCGTTGCCGAATGGAACCTTGTTGAGATAAGCAGTCATGATCTGTTCCTTCGTCATAAACCGTTCCAGCCGCATCGCCAACAGAATTTCCTTGACCTTGCGGTCTTCGGTACGGTCAAGATTCAGGAATACACGACGGGCCAACTGTTGTGTCAGCGTGCTTCCGCCGGTTTGGACGGATTCGTTCAGCACTTTTTGTTTAACTGCACGCATGGTACCTGAAAAATCCACGCCTTGATGCTCGTAAAAACGATTGTCCTCAATGGCGACAACCGCATCAATGACGATTTGCGGGATTTGCTCATAGGTGACAGGCCGCCTGTCCTCTTCGGTACGGAGCTGTCCGATCGGTGCGCCATCTTCAAAGTAAGCGAATCCGGTAATAGCGTTTTCGCCGACTTTTTGCTCGATCGTCTCCCTGGAGCGTACGGGCTCATCCTTGACGATGGAGGCCACATACCCCGACACGGCTCCGCCAGCGAACAATATACCCATGCAGCCCAGGACAAGCAGCCATTTCAGGGTAATTCCGGTTCTGCGAAAAATGGTTCTTGCTCGGGAACCCTGTCGATCAGGGGGGATTTTTTTCTCATCAACCATCCAGCTTTCCTCCTTTTAACAGGCACTATTATAGCATAAAAACGGAATTTCAACCCATAAGCTGAACGTCCGACTTTCAGAACGTTGACTTGTGCAAAAAAATTATGTTATAAATAGTTCAAAGTAGTTTAAAGTACATATGGAAAAAGGCTGAGAAAGACTGAAGTAGAAGGCGGCAAGACGTGCGCAGAGAGACGGTGGCTGGTGTGAACCGTAGACGTCCCCCTTTGAATTACCGTCTGGAGCTGTCCGGATGAACAGGTGCGTCCAAGCGCTCCTGCAGTAGTCTGGTACCGGGCAAGAGGCCCGTTATTTGAATGAAGTGAAGGCGCTCCGCTCCTGCGGGTATGCGCTTTAATTAGGGTGGTAACGCGGGCAGACTCCTTCTCGTCCCTTGGGATGAGAAGGAGTCTTTTTGTGCATTTTTTATAATATACGGGAGGTATAGTGAATATGAAATGGGAAGAGCTTACATCTGCGCAGCAAGCGGAAACAGAACGCCAGCTCGCGGTTCTGACGCGTGGTGTGGTGGAAATTGTTCCTGAGGATGAGTTTAAACAAAAAATTATGAAGTCGGTCGTCAGCGGCGAGCCATTGAAGGTCAAGCTTGGGCTTGACCCATCGGCCCCGGATATTCATATCGGGCACACGGTTGTGATGCTCAAGCTGCGGCAGTTTCAGGAGCTTGGACATCAGGTGCAACTGATTATCGGGGATTTCACAGGCCGGATCGGCGATCCTACGGGTAAATCAGAGACACGCAAGCAGCTCTCCGAGGAAGATGTGCAGCGCAACGCGGAGACCTACAAGCAGCAAATTTTCAAAATTCTCGACCCTGAGAAAACAAATGTGTACTACAATTCCGAATGGCTTGGACCGATGTCCTTTGCCGATGTGGTGAACCTATCTGCCAAAGTAACGGTAGCCCGTATGATGGAAAGAGATGATTTCACGAAACGCTTCCAGGGTGGACTGCCAATCAGCATTCACGAGTTTTTCTACCCGTTGATGCAGGGGATGGATTCCGTCGCGCTGAAGAGTGATGTGGAGCTGGGGGGAACGGATCAGAAGTTCAACCTGCTAATGGGACGCACGCTGCAGAAGGAATACGGCGTGGAAACACAGGCCGCCATGATGCTGCCGCTGCTGGAGGGTCTGGACGGCGTACAGAAGATGAGCAAAAGTCTTGGTAACTACATCGGAATTGATGAGGAACCGAATGAGATTTACGGGAAGGCCATGTCTGTGCCGGATGAGCTGATGCTTAAATACTTTGAGCTGGCCAGCGATGTTTCCAATGAAGAGCTCAAGCAAATGGAGGCGGCACTGAAGGACGGTGGTATGCATCCACGTGATGCCAAAATGCTGCTGGCCCGTACCCTTGTCCGTATGTACCACGGGGAGGAGGCGGCCAAAGCAGCTCAGGAGCATTTTGTCACCGTGTTTCAGCAACGTGCGCTTCCGGAGGATATTGAGGAGTTCGGTCTGGAAGCCGGCGAGCTTGAGAACGGAAGCATCCGCGTCATCAAGCTGCTGACGCTGCTGGGCTTTGCCGCGTCCAATGGCGAGGCGAGACGGAGCATTCAGCAGGGAGCCGTTAAAATCAACGAAGAAAAATGGGCGGATCCCAATGCGGATTATGTGCCGCAGGACGGAGATATTATTCAGGTCGGCAAGCGCAAGTTCGCCAAGCTCAAACTGATCTGAATCTGTCTTGAGTAAAAAAGAACGATATCTTCATATAAATGGACTAGCCAGCATGAGCTGACTGGTCCATTTTTTATGCAAAAAAGAAAAGCACCCGGAATAGCTTCCGGGTACTTGGCGGTTCTTCTGAATTAACGGTTGTAGAATTCGACGATTTGTTTCTCATCGATGTCTTGGGACAGTTCAGCGCGCTCAGGCAGACGGATGTACTTGCCTTCCATTGCGGCATCGTTGTACTCTAGGTAAGCAACCAGATGGTTGCGGTTTCCCAGAGCTTCTTTGATAGAAGACAAAGAGTGGCTTCTTTCACGCAGACCAATTACGTCACCCAGACTTACTTGATAGGAAGCGATGTCGACTTTTTTACCGTTTACAGTAACGTGACCGTGGGATACCAACTGACGTGCGCCCGCACGGGAATTAGCAAAGCCCAGACGGTACACCAGGTTGTCAAGACGGCTTTCCAGCAGGAACATGAAGTTCTCACCGGCAATACCTTGCATATGCTGTGCTTTATTGAAGAGTGTGCGGAATTGCTTCTCTCCCAAACCGTACATGTGACGCAGTTTTTGCTTCTCAGCCAGCTGCATGCCGTAGTTGCTTACTTTTCTGCGTTGGTTAGGACCATGTTGTCCTGGAGGGAAAGGGCGTTTCAATTCTTTGCCGGTACCGCTCAGGGAAATACCCAGACGACGGCTCAATTTAAATTTAGGACCAGTGTAACGTGCCATTATAGAGTTAACTCCTTCATAATTAAATTTTGAGTGGGGCTCTCTTTGCGCTCCATTTTGTTTGGCGCCGGATTCCGTGCGCGCTAACCGACAGGAAAGTTCAGCCGCTGTCCTATCAGCAACAAAAAAGATGAGGGTGACACAACTGTTACGCCCAAAATTTAAGACTGCTGCCCTTAGGCAGATACAGTCCTCATCAACAATTTATATTATATGAACTAGATGATGAAAGTCAATAGTACACATAAAAAGGATAAGTCGTTTTTTGTCGATAGGCCTTTTTGACTATAAAAAGTAGGTGCAAAGTCATAATCGACAGAGTAATATAGTAGAAGTTACTTTTATTTCTATCCAAAACAATACCACCACTATACATTGTGTGATTCGAAAAATGTATTTGTTCATAAAGACAGATCAGTGATGCAAAGGGCGGTGAACTCCATGTCAGAATTCCGGATGATGGGTCATAACATCAGAGATTATGAAAACGTCAGCCGATCAAATACGTTGTTGGCAGAGTATCCGGTAATTATGCCATATCTGAATAACATGGACATAACTTCCTTTGATTTTCCCTACCTTGGTGAGCTTTTGTCATATGCGCATGTCAGATGGCTTGAGCAATGCGCCAGCCTGAACTGGTTGAGTACACTGGAGACGGCGGTATTCACTTCCGAAGGAGAAAGGCTTGGACCAAGAACGGCAGACGAGGAATCGAAGCTTCTGGTCAAGTACGTACTGGAGTCGGGACAACTGCAATTCTCCGGACCGGACTTTAAGCGACGTGCTGCCGCCCTTCCGGTATTTAGCAGAGATCATGAGGAAGTATTTGCGGTGCTTGTCTTTGAAGCTCCTGCCGACGGAACACTGCCGGAGCCTGAATTGCTCCAAACAACAGCCCTACACTTTCGGACATGCTTTTACCAGCAGTTCGAATACCAGCTTTTGCCGACCTTGTTGAAAAAAAATGATCAATCGGAAAGTGAAGCGAAGCTGCGCTCCACTATGTTTCAGATTGCAAGAAACATGCATGATAAAATTGATGTGGATGCTGTGCTGGATGAAGTTTTCAGCAGCATTGAAAATTTATTTCCGAATGTCAGGCTTACTTTGTTTCTGTCTCATGACCGGCGCAGCAGCAACCCGCGGGTACAGCAGCTTCAGCTCCATCAGAGAGAGGATAATATATGTCTGCGGGCCTTCATGAAGGGCACGCTTGTTGCCAGTTGGAATCTGGACGATCAAAGCGGTCAGGGAATGGATAAGGCAGCATTTGAGTTTGGGATACCGTTACGGGGGAAACAAGGAATCTACGGTGTTTTTCTTATGGAACTTCCGGCAAACCATAAATATCCGGAGCAGGAGGAGCTGGACCTGATCACCATGCTGGCGGACACTGCCGGCACGGCATTCGAGAATGCCAAATTGCTGGAACAGTCCAACATGCTCAACCATGAATTGAGGCTGATCAATGTGCTGGCACAGCGGCTGAATCGAAGCTTGCGGCTGAGCGATATTTTTAGCTTCGCGGTGCAGGAGCTGATGAACATATTCAGTGCCGACCATTGCAGTATTGTTCAACTGAATGAAGAAAAAAAATGTTTTGAAGTGATGGGCTGCGATCATGAGCATGAGAAGGGACGCTTGTTCCCTATCAATTACGGGTTCTCAAGCATTTTATATACGACCGGGGAACCGATTATTTTATCGGATTACATGGAACTATCTCCTACGGTTTCGGTTTTTATGGATGATACGCGCTCCCGCTCTCTTATGGGAGTTCCGCTGACGATCAACGGCAAAGTAAAAGGGGCAATTTTAATTTCTCACCGTGATCCTCATTATTTTTCCTATGACAATTATAAGCTTCTTCAGATGTTCGCGCCCCATATCGGAATTGCTATTATGAATGCTTCACTGCATGCGCAGGTCGAGCGGTTGGCCAATACGGACATTGTGACCGGGCTTTATAACCGCCACTATCTGAATAAGAAGATCGAGGGGGACCAGGAGAAGAACTACTGCGGCTCCCTGATTCTGCTGGATATCGATCATTTCAAAAAAGTTAACGATACATACGGACATCTGAAGGGAGACTCTGTTTTAGAGCATATAAGCCGTGTGATCCGTGCCTCGGTGCGCGAAGGAGACATATGTGCACGTTGGGGAGGGGAAGAGCTAGCCATCTATATGCCGCAGGCTGGGATTCAGGAGGCGGTTCAGTATGCGGAACGGATTAGGACAAGGGTTGCCCGAGAAATAGAACCTGCCGTGACGGTATCGTGTGGCATTGCGGAGTGGTGCTATCTGGATGAAGAGGTCAGTATTGAAAACCTGTTTTATACAGCGGATATGGCCCTTTACCGTGCTAAAACAAGGGGACGTAACCAGGTGGTGACGGAAAACACATAATCTTGGTGATGCTAATATGATAACGTGACATAAAAAGATGACGCTGCTCCAGCGCCATCTTTTTCATTGTCTGGATGCATATTTTCACGCGCGCTGACAAGATACTACGCTGACGGAAAAGATAACGGAAGGAGCATCATATATGTTCAAAGCAGTGTACGGATCGGCCGCTATTCTGATCTGCTTAACTGCCTTGCTTCTGACGGGCTGCACATCCTCGGACAACGTCCGTTCTCCTGAAGAATATTACAGCCTGGCGATGTCAGGTCTTGCAGGCAAGGAAGAATTTCATTTTCAGGGCATGTCTGCGCTGAGGCTGGGCGAGAGCGGTGAATTTCAGCAGCAGGTACATTTTGAGGGCAAACTGCGCGGCCATGACCAGCTTACAGTCAGAACTGTATCCCCCGCCGCGGGGGGAACGAAAGCCCTCAATGCTGATAAGCCGGGTTTGACTGAAAATTTTATCAGGATTGGCGGCGCATGGCAGGGAGGGACGGATGCCCTGGCGGGAAGGCAAGGCAGGTTGAACCCGGTCAACCGGCTGGAGGAGCTCGGCAAGCTGGATACAGAAATCACTCTGGAAAAGGCGGCCCCACGCGGTACGCGTATGTTCAGGATCGAGGTATCCCAGGAGGATGCGAAAAGGTGGTTCGCCGCTGACCTGAAAAAAGAGATGGTCGACGTAGACAGGAGATTCCGCCGGCTTGCGGACAAACGGCCCGCCTCGGAACGCAGCAAGCTGAACGCAGAGCTGGATGCAGCATGGAAAAAAATGAATGATGAGCTTGGCCGAAGAATGGACACTGCCCAGGTGCGCACGGTATATCATTTGACAGTAGAACGCAGAACTTTGTTGCCGCAACGCTTGTCTTCTGAGACGCAAATCGTGTACAAGAATCAGGCCGGTGGAGTGCAGGAAGAGTCTTTGGTTTCGGATACATTTTTTCGGGACTATAAGTAGAAGCCGGGTCGTGCTAGAATATAGTAGTTGAATTTACCAGTGTTAAAATAAATACGACAAGAGGAGAGACCTGCAGATGAAAGACCCAAGAATTGTGAAACTGGCGCAAAACCTAGTCGGCTATTCCGTGGACGTCCAGCCCGGCGAGAACGTGCTGGTGGAAATGATCGGTTCGGAAAGAGACCTGCTTAACGCCATCATTGAGGAAGTAGGACGGAAGGGCGGCAACGTGTTCGTGCAGTTGACAGACCGCACGGTACAACGTGCCATGCTTATGAATGCTACGCGCAAGCAAATGGAGATCTGGGCGGATATCGACCTGAACCGTATGAAGCAGATGGATTGTTATATCGGTATTCGGGCAGGAGAGAATGTGAATGATCTGTCCGATGTGCCAGAGGAGAACATGAAGCTGTACAACTCCGTTTATTCCCATCCGGTACATAGTGAGCAGCGGGTGAAGCACACGAAGTGGGTGGTGCTGCGTTATCCGAATGCAAGTATGGCTCAGTTGGCCAATACAAGCACAGAAGCGTTTGAGGATTTTTATTTCAACGTCTGCAATCTGGATTATGCGAAAATGGACCGGGCACAGGATGCGCTGGCTGAGCTGATGAACCGGACCGACAAGGTTCGCATCACAGGGCCGGGAACGGATCTTACATTCTCCATTGGAGGAATTGGCTCCGTCAAATGCTCGGGGCAATGTAATATTCCTGACGGTGAGGTGTACACTGCGCCAGTGCGTGATTCCGTAAACGGAACGATCAGCTATAACACGGCCACATTGTACAACGGCATTACATTTGAAAATGTGAAATTCCGCTTCGAGAACGGCAAAATCGTTGAAGCGACCAGCAACAATACGGAGCGCATCAATGAAATTCTGAATTCGGACGAGGGAGCACGCTATATCGGTGAATTTGCCATTGGCTTTAATCCCTATATTCTGCATCCGATGAAGGATATTCTGTTTGACGAGAAGATTGCAGGCAGTCTGCACTTTACTCCAGGGCAAGCCTATGAAACAGCGGATAACGGGAATCGTTCCTCCATTCACTGGGACCTGGTGCTGATTCAGCGTCCGGATTACGGCGGCGGTGAGATTTATTTTGACGATGTGCTGATCCGCAAGGATGGAATTTTTATTCTGCCTGAGCTGGAAGCCTTAAATCCGGAGCAACTGAAGTAAAAGCATAATATTGTTGCTGGGAAAGCGATTTCAATGTATCATGTAGGTGTAATTACTATATATATGAATAAATGAAACTGCATGATCACTTAGTTGAAAAGCGGAGGGATTCCTTATGTCCAGTAACAATGCGGCTGTTGTTGAAATTGCTCAAACAGCAGGTAAATTCACTTCATCCATCGTGCTTCATTCCGAAAACAAGTACATTGACGTCAAAAGTATCCTGGGTTTGTTCACTACGTTGGTGGACACCCATAGTTACGAGCTTCATGTTCACGGACCGGATGCTGAAGAAGCCAAAACTGCGATGGCGGAAGTGTTCGCCAAACATGGTTTACAGATTACGATCGCAGAAGACTAGTATAGACGATGAAAGAAGCATCCCTGCCGGATTAGGCGGGGATGCTTTTTTTTGCAGGTTCTTGTATTAGCCAGCAAATTCGTCTAATATAAAATGTAGGACGCTTATGTGATATTGAGACAGAGGGGGGAAAAAAGTGACTTCATCTGATATACAGGAACAGCTCAATTTGAAAGCAATTACTCTGCTTCAAGAAGATGCGGATAAAATACACAAGCTCATTGAAGTGCAGATGGAAAATCTGGCTACCCGTTACTGTCCTCTCTACGAGGAAGTGCTGGACACTCAAATGTACGGCTTTTCCAAAGAAGTCGATTTTGCCGTCCGTGCCGGACTTCTCCCTGAAATGGTAGGCAAACAGTTGGTGAGCAAGCTGGAACGGAATCTCGCGATGCTGTACGAGGCTATGAATAATAAGGAATAAACTCCGGCGCGAGCAATCATAGAAGGGGCATGCGGTCGTACGGCTGCATGCTTTTTTGAGATAGATTTACCAAGGCCCATTACATATCGAGATTAAAGAGAGCAGCACCCGGCGCGGATGCTGCTCTTTTCGTTTCTACCGATCTGTAACAAACAGTTATTTTACACTAGGAAGAAAGATACGCCAAGCATAATGTACACAACAAGCAGCATTAAGCCCTCATACCAGTTGGTTGAACCGTCCTGGGTAATCGATTTGGCAATGAACACCGAGACGGCTATGGCCACGAGCTCGATGGTAGAGAACACGATATCCATGGTATCCCCTGTAAAGTAGCTGACAAAAATCAGCACGGGTGCTACGAAGAGGGCGATCTGAAGACTGCTGCCAACCGCAATTTCGACGGAAGCGCCAATTTTGTTCTTCATAGCCAGCAGGATGGCAGCACTGTGCTCGGCTGCGTTACCGATAATAGCAACCAGGAATGCACCCACAAACAGCTCGCTGAGACCGAACTGGGTTGTGAAGGTCTCCAACGTGCCAACTAGCCATTCGCTGACCAGCGCGACCATAACGGTAGCCAATACCAGATAAAGAATGGATCTGCCTTTGGACCAGGCCGGTTCATGCTCATGGGGCAGTTCCTGTTCCCTATCGTCTGTCACATCAGCAAGATAATCCTTATGGGTGACCATGGAGAACAGCAGCCATGCCAAGTAAGAAAGGATTAGAATACCCGCCACAATCAGACTTAGCGTGTCGGTTTCCGTCGCTGTAATCGAGTGAGTGTTCAAAAACACGGCAGGCACAAACAGGGAGATGACTGCCACAATCATTAATGATCCGCTCAGTCCGGCAAGGGAGACATTATAGTTCTGCACTTTAAACTTCAGGCCGCCTGCGAAGAGGCTGGCGCCCAATACGAGCAGCAAATTGCCGATAATCGAGCCTGTCAAGCTGGCCTTAACCATGTCGTACAGACCTTCCCGGATCAGGAAAATCGCGATAATCAGCTCAGCCGCGTTACCGAATGTCGCATTCAGAAATCCGCCCAGCCGCTGTCCGGCATAATGAGCCACACTTTCAGTGGCACGTCCGAGAAAACCGGCCACAAAAATGACGGATATGGATGCAATGACAAACTGGACAATCGGATTCAAGTGCGCATAATGCGCGATTCCGGCCAACAGAAAGGTGATGATCAGCAGTGCTGGAGATAACCACTTTTTCATTTGAAATAGCCCACCTCGTGAAATGTATGTATTTGTTGAATCAGGTCTGACGAATACGTCCATGCTTTATGAATATACCCAGAATGACATACTTTGTAAACGGATTTCATTTTTTCGTGTCAATCCTCTAAGGTAGGTTTGCATTTCTGGGGGCGAAGGATTTACAATACGGTAAAGGAAGCAAAAGGGGGATATGGATATGGCAGAGCAGCTTGAATTGGAAAAGGGCAGCATTAGAATATCCAATGATGTCGTAGCGAAGATTGCCGGTTTGGCGGCATTGGAAACGCCCGGAATTGCAGCAATGTCCGGAGGATTGTCCGAAGGCTGGTCCAAAAGACTTAGCGGGAAAAACGTGCAAAAGGGCGTGACGGTGGAAGTTGGACAGTTGGAAGCCGCTATTGACCTGCGCATTATCGTATTGTATGAAACACCCATACAAGAGGTGTCCCGTATGCTTCAGCAGAACGTAAGGGAAGCCGTCGAAAGCATGACGGGTCTGCGCGTTGTGGAGGTTAACGTTAAGGTTGAAGGCGTTGCCTTCAAGGACGACGAAATGTAAAGCTTTTAATATGTAAAAAAAGACTGGCGGAACTTATGCTCCGACAGTCTTTTTTCGCATTGAATAATTAGTTTTGTCTGAAACGATTCATTCTCCGGTTCTCGAATCGGGTAGGGGCAGTCCGGATAGCAACCTCCTTGGTGCGCTCCTGAATCGTCTGCTTGGAATTTTCGCGTGAAATACTCAGCATGACGCCCATAGACAGCATCATAACGAGCAGGGAGGAGCCGCCGTAGCTGATAAACGGTAAGGTTACCCCGGTGATTGGGATGGTCTGAGTAACCCCCCCGATATTAATAAATGCCTGGATGGCGATCAGCCCCATAATCCCGGTTCCGACCAGCGTTCCGAACGGGTCCTGGCATCTTAAGGCAATCATCATTCCTCTCCAGATGAAATATAGATAGAGCATGAGAAAGATCGCTGTACCTATAAAACCCAGCTCCTCGCCGATGACCGAAAAGATGAAATCGTTAAAGGCGTTCGGTAAATAATGCAACTTCATGATTCCTTGTCCAAAACCTGCACCAGTGATCCCGCCGTCACCGATGGCGCGCAGGGATTGTGTCAGGTTATAGCCGGAACCCTGTACGTCCTTGGAGGGATCCAGAAACGCCTCAATCCGTCCCATCCGGTAATCCTTCTTGCCCGTCTCCGCGGTGGAATCAGCAGATATGTTATCCAGCAGCGAGCCGATGCCAAAAACGATGGATGCGGCCATCACCAGCAACAGGAGTGAGCCGGCAATATGTTTCATGCTAGCACCGCCGGCATAAATGATCAGCCCGCTCGTGGCTACCAGGATGACGCAGGACCCAAGGTCAGGCTGAAGCATGATCAGTCCTGCCAGGAAGCCGACGATAACGGTCACAGGCAGAAAGCCGGTCTTCAGATCCCGGAATTTCTCGCCCTTCTTGGCGATCAGTGCGGAAAGATATAGAATAATTGTAATTTTGGCGAGCTCTGTCGGCTGAATCCCGAACATGCCCGCAATGTTAAACCAGCTTCTCGCACCGTTCAGTCTGCCCGCAAACAAAACCAGGACGAGCAAGATGACCGTAAAGATGAACATCGGTTTAAACAGCTTCTTATACTTCTCCATGCGGATGTTCATCGCAACGACCATCACTAAGGTGCCAAGCACCGCAAAAGCGGCCTGCCGTTTGGTCAAATAAAACGGGTCATTGTCCATGTTGTCATTCATAAGTGCGACGCTGTAGCTTGAGCTGTATACCATAACCACACCGAATCCGACTAACAGCAGAGTCAGAATGAGCAGTTGGAAATCCGGTGTGCCTCTCCGACGCTCCGGTTTCATTTCTTTCATAATCCCGTTTCCCCTTGATCCCGCCTAACCCGCTACAGGCCTATTGGCGTTCATTTGGTATTGTCTGATAATTTCCATCATAGTATGTTTGCCTGCCTTCTGCAAGCCAAAGAAAACCGCTATATACCGTAAAACAACCTGATCTGCTACAATGAAAAGATAGAGTTGAATTTGCAGAAATGCACCTGACCCGGGCTTGTTGATTTGCATCAATGGTTGGAAGGGGAAATACGGATGACAGAAGAATTATGGATGAAGGAACTGCAGGAACAGATGGTGCAGTGGCGGCGCCACCTTCACAGAAACCCGGAAATTTCTTTTCAGGAAAGCCGCACGGCGGCGTTTGTCGCTGATAAGTTAAAGGAATGGAACATTGAAGTCTTGGAAAATGTCGGGGGGCACGGGGTCATAGGAACGCTTCGCGGCAGTCAGCCGGGACCGGTAGTCATGCTGCGTGCGGATATGGATGCCCTGCCGATTGAAGACGAGAAGCAATGCGACTACCGTTCTACCGTGAAAGGGGCGATGCATGCCTGCGGACATGATGGACATACCTCCATGCTGCTTGGTACTGCCGCGTATTTCAGCCGTCACCGGGACAGCATCAAAGGGGAAATGCGCTTTCTGTTCCAGCCGGCGGAGGAGCTGCTTCCTGGTGGAGCGGTCAATGTGATCCGTGAAGGCGGGCTTGAAGGTGTCGATGTGATCTATGGCATCCATCTGTGGACGCCGCTGTCCTCCGGAACAGCGGCCAGTTGTGGAGGGCCTATGATGGCCGCTGCCGATGACTTTTATATCGAGCTGACGGGAAAAGGCGGCCATGGAGGCATGCCTCAGGCGACGATTGACAGCGTGGTTGCCGGATCCGCCCTGGTCATGCAACTGCAGAGTATAGTAAGCCGCTCCGTTGATCCGCTGCAGCCGGCGGTGCTGACCGTGGGTACGATTCATGGCGGCTCTGCGCAAAACGTCATTGCCGAAACCTGCAAGCTCAGCGGAACGGTACGCACATTTGACGAGCACAGTCGCTCTGTCATGAAGGAAAGGCTTCATACCATTACGGAGCAGACAGGGGCAGCCTATGGAACGATCGCTTCGGTCCAATATATTATGGGTTATCCGCCGGTTGTGAATGATGCGGCCGAAGCAGGGCGTTTCTTCAGGGAAGCGGCTTCTGTGTTCGGTGCTTCCGGTGTACAGGAGTCCCCCAAGCTGATGCCTGCCGAAGATTTTGCTTACTACCTGCAGCAGGTTCCCGGCTGCTTCATGTTTGTCGGAGCAGGCAACCCGGAGAAGGGTGCCATCTATCCGCACCATCATCCTAAGTTTGATTTTGACGAAGATGTCATGCTGGACGGCGTGAAGCTGTTCATCCGAATGAGTGAGTCATATGCTGAGGAGCACGCTGCCCGCAAGGCCTAATGCGCATAGTAGGCGGTGTGTTTGAGCTTACTGTTTTCCGTGAATGCGTCCTGAAAATTTGGGCACCCTACTGATCGAAAGGAGGATGTTCCCAAATGAGAACCATTCAGGATGTTATGACTAAGGATTGTGTAACGGTGACACCTCAGGACCCCATCCATGAGGCTGCCATGAAAATGAGACAGAATGATACCGGGTTTATCCCTGTTATTGAGGAGGGCTCTCGCAGGCTGGTGGGGGTGTTGACCGACCGGGATTTGACCGTGCGTGGCTATGCCAACAACCATCCCGGCTCTGCATCGGTGGACCAGGTGATGAGTAAGGATATTCGCACCATTTCACCGGGCCAAAGTGTGGATGAAGCTGCCCATCTTATGGCTGATGAGCTGATCCGCCGCCTCCCTGTCGTCGAGAATGGCAGTCTGGTCGGGGTGGTGTCGATCGGGGATCTTGCCGTCCGCGACATATTCGCCGATAATGCGGGAGATGCGTTAAGCCGCATCTCGGAGCATGTTCATTAACTAGCTAGCTCGTTTAACCTAGGAAATACCGACATGGAGTTCAATCCCGCGGGATTGGGCTTCTTGTCTTACAGAGGATATGTTTGAGTGAGTGATACATAACAAGCAGGTAAAGTTCGCCGGAAAGGAGACATATATGAAAGACGACAAGCCTTGTATGGTACAGCGTGACGGTTCCGTGCTTCTGGCAACCGGCTCCGCTGAAGCGGAGCAAGCCCGGTCCGAGCTGCAGCACTTCGCGGAGCTCATCAAAAGTCCGACCGCCTTTCATACATACCGGATCACTCCTCTTTCTCTCTGGCATGCCGCCTCGCTGGGCTGGACTCCGGAACGTATCATTGAAGCGCTCCAGCGTTTTTCCAAATGGGACATTCCGGCAGCCGTCGCCAACGATATTCGCAGGCTGACGTCCCGGTACGGAAAGCTGCGGCTGGAGCAAAATGCGGGAGAAGGACTAAAGCTGGTGTCGGACGACGAAGAGCTGCTCAGAGAGTTGCTGAGCCTGGAGGGAATAGGGAAGTACGGGCTGAAAGCGATCAATAAGCATTCTGTGTATGTTCCAGCCATTGGGCGAGGACTGCTGAAGCAGGAGCTTACCCGGCTTGGATATCCGATCATTGACTCGGCCGGGTTTCATCAAGGGAGCGGACTGTCGTTCACGCTGACGGGCTGTAAGGGGCCGCTGCAGCTCCGGGATTATCAGGCCGATGCGGTAAAGGTCTTTGAAGGAAACGATGGCATGGGCGGCAGCGGTGTGCTGGTGCTTCCCTGCGGTGCGGGGAAGACGGTGATCGGTATGGCGGTTATGGAGCGCCTGCAGTGTGAGGTGCTTATTTTGACCTCCAATACGACGTCCGTGCGGCAGTGGATCGAGGAGCTGAAGAATAAGACCGATATCCCGGAGAGCTGTATCGGTGAATATTCCGGCCAGAAAAAACAGGTCCGTCCCGTCACCGCTGCCACTTACCAGATTCTGACCCACCGGCGTTCCAAAGAAGGGGAGTTCGAGCATATGAAGCTGCTCAGTGAACGTAATTGGGGACTGATTGTCTATGACGAAGTACACCTGCTTCCTGCCCCCGTGTTCAGAGCAACCGCTGATATCCAGGCTACCCGGCGCCTCGGGCTGACAGCCACATTGGTTAGAGAGGACGGAGCCGAGCAGGATGTGTTTTCCCTGATTGGTCCCAAACGTTATGAAATGCCCTGGAAGGTATTAGAGCAGCAAGGATGGATCGCCAAGGTGGAGTGCGTGGAAATGCGAATTCCTATGGCAGGTCCGCTTAAGGAAAAATACAACCTGGCTGAAGGGAAGCAGCGCTATAGGCTGGCTGCGGAGAACCCTGCCAAGCTGGAGGCTGTTCGCAGCCTGCTGGGCCGGCATGAGGGCAAGCCAGCGCTGGTCATCGGGCAGTATCTGGATCAGCTTCGCCATGTGGCACGGGAGCTGAATGCGCCGCTGATTACGGGCAGCATGCCGCAAAGCGACAGGGTCCGCTTGTTCGAAGCCTTCCGCCGGGGAGAAATCAGTACGATTATCGTATCCAAGGTAGCCAATTTTGCGGTGGATCTGCCGGATGCAGCCGTGGCGGTTGAAATATCGGGCAGCTTCGGTTCCAGGCAGGAGGAAGCCCAACGTCTCGGCCGGATTCTGCGGCCTAAGCAGGGAGAGAATAGAGCCTTTTTCTATACGCTTGTGACGGAGAACAGCAAGGAAACGGAATTTGCCGCCAAACGGCAAATGTTCTTGATTGAACAGGGTTATGAATACCGCCTGATTGAGCCGGAGCGGATGCTGGAGCTCGCGGAAACGGAAAAACCTGTGAAGAGGGAGGCGTGATGGCGGAAATGATGCCAAAGGAACTGGAAGGCGTGCTGCACGGACTGACGCCCGAGGAGAAGCTGCTGCTGAAACGGTGCTTCATTCGTTATGCCGGACAACCGATGGAGGAGGAAGCGCCTGTACGCCTGCTTGAAGGTAGGCTGAGCGGGGCCGAATGCAGAATCGCAGTGCTGGGGCTAAGGCAGAAGGGGTGGCTGGAAGCTGTCGTTAAGTCCTGGGGGGAGCGGCTGTTGTTCATACCTGGGAAACGGCTGCCGGAGCTGTACAAGCTGCTGCTTGGGGAGCAACAGAAGGTGCCTGCTGAGAGCAGGCGGCCTGAAATGCTGCTTGAGGCCGGAGAAGGCACGGAAGCGCGCCTGCTGCATGTGTTGGCCTGGATTGCCAGATACGGTCTGCCGCTTACTTCCAAAGGCACAATTCACAAAAGGGCTTTAGTCAAATTGAACGAGCTGTCACTCTTCAAGGACAGCGCCCTGCAGGGACTGGGGCTGCAGTATGCCCACAGTGAGGTCTATCCCTTGTCATCTGCGGTTCTGCTTGATTTGCTTCTAAGTCTCGGACTGTTGGTGAAGGAAACATCCGCTTATACCGTTCATACACCGGCTCTCTTCTCTTGGATCAAGCTGCCGCAGGCGCAAATGAGTCGCTGGATACTGCTTACGGTCATGGAGCGTTATGGACGGACGCAGCCTGCTGCACAGCATTTGCGAGGGCTTCTTTGTATGACGGCTCCCCGAACGGGGGAGTGGATGGCAGTTGATTCGCTCCTGAAATGGCTGGAGCAGGTGGGGGCTGCCGACAACCTGGATCTGCGGGAGGAGGCGGACCAGTGGCTGACTGTGCTGGCGGAATTCGGCCTGGCGGATAAAGGGGTGACGGAAGCCGGGTCGCTGTGTATCCGGTGGAGGGTTCCCGTCTCGGAGATGATGCAGCCTGATTTCTCGCTTGCTGAACAGGAGCAGGGCGTTTTTCCAGAGCGGAGCGGCTTTTATATACAGCCTGATTTCGAAATCATTGTTCCGCCGGAGTGCGGTTTTGAGGACCGCTGGCTGCTGGAATGCTGTGCCGAACAGATCAGTGCGGGCCGGATGTCTCTGTACCGGCTCAGCCGGGAGAGCATCACCGGGGCGGTGGAATCGGGAATGGAGCTTCAGGATCTGGAGGCGTTTTTGGCAGGACACTCCTTCACCGGAGTGCCGGATAACGTTGTGCATGCCGTCCGCCAGTGGGCCGGTGGGACCGCCCGCACAGCATTTGCGGCCGTTACGCTGCTGCGCTGCCGCAGCAGGGAGGATGCGGATGCTGCTGCGATGCATCCCCGGCTCGGAGGCGTTCTGGAACGGCTGGGCGAGCTTGATTTTATTGTTCCTCCGGGCGAGGAGGAGGAGGTCCGTAAGGAGCTGGCTTCCCTCGGCCTTACCCCGCGCAAAGGAATGGAGGGAAGCGGCAGCACTGTACCTTCATTTCCTCTGCCTCCATTGGAGGCTCTCGGACTTCCTTTCGTATTGGAGGATGCCGCTTTTTATGCGGAAGGGCGGCCCGGACTTGTATACACAGGAAGAACACTGCACTTTTATGACAAGGACGCGGAGGTTCCATCGCCAGAATCCTTTTTTCCAGGCCGTTCCTCCGTGCCTTCTTCTTGGTTTTCCCAGCTTCGCCCCTATCATCCGTCCACGGCCAGGCAGATTATGGAGCAGGCTGTGGAGTGGCAGACAGCGGTCATGCTGCGCAGCGGTGATGAGGATACAGTGTGGCTGCCTGAAGCGGTCAGCGGGGGAGCCGACTGGCAGGTAACAGGCCGGTTCCGCAGCCCGGAGGGGACAGATCCGCAGAGCATAACCGTCCTCAAGCCTTGCGACTGGAAGGAAATGCGGCTGCTGTTGCCCATTCCGCTGTCATAAACCGGATACTGCTTTTGCCAAAATCGCTTCTTTCCCTGGGCATGTTATGATATGATGAAATAGTCTACCTTGCGTAAAATTTTATAAAGAAGCGAGTTGAATATTCATGGACGTAGCCGAGTTGAACACGGTAAATATGGCCGAAGTGCTGATATACGCCTATGAATTAGGCGACATGATCAATGAGTCCGCCGAAGTGTCGGACTATCTATATTGGAAGCAGCGTGTGGCTGAAAATCCTGAAATTGCGGAGTGGGTCCGCAAGCTGGAAGCCAAGAAAGAGCTGTTCGAGGAAACACAGCGTTTCGGACATTTTCATCCGAATTATCATGTGGCCAAGGAAGAAGTCGAGGCTGTAGAGGTCCAGATGGAGCAGTTTGAAGAGGTGCGCCGTTTCAAGAAGGCCGAGAAAGCGTTGGATGACCTGCTGCATGAAATGTCGGAAACGATTGCTTACTCTGTTTCCGATAGCATTAAAGTACCGGGCAATGATCCGCTACCAAAAGGCGGATGTGGAAGCGGCGGCAAATGCTCCTGCGGCTAACCAGCCGGACCTGCTGCTTGAAGGAAAAGGGGGAGAAGGCATGTTTGCCGAACGGACAGGTTATATCATTTGGGTATCCGATGTGAAAGCCGCGCGCAACCTGGAGAAATACGGGAGCGTTCATTATATTTCCAAGCGTCTTCAATATGTCGTCATGTATATGGATGCGGAACGTGCGGAGGATACGGTTAAAAATATCCGTAGGCTTTCATATGTGCGTAAAATTGAGCGTTCTTTCAGGAACGAAATCAAGACGGAGTACACTAAAGCTCAGGATAAAACGAATTTTTACGGGATGTAGGCTACCGTTAGTCGCTTCTTAAAACGCAATAAAGCAGCAAATTCAAAAAAAGCAGCCCTGAGGCTGTTTTTTTTGGCATCTTGAGCAATTGCTGTCATGTGTCAGTTTTGCTCCGAGGAAGAAAGCAAGGTATACTTGTCTATAGGCACACACTTAGTCTACATGAATAGTTTGTAGCCGTGGGACTATTAAAGTAACATATTGGATATATTTAGATAGTAAGACCTATCTACCGGAGAGTGATATCCCATGCGAGATAAAGCAATGCAGCGTTGGAGTACCTATGAGCCTTTCTTTGTAGCTTTGGGCGATAAGAGAGTAGCCGACATCGTCATAACGAACCATGCCAAAATGCGTTATAGCGATCGCGTGGAGAACAAGGAGACCGGTACAGATCAGATTGCTTCCTGGTTATGGGAATGCCTCAAGCAGAACAGAGTGACATCTTATTACCGCAATGAACAGGATGTATATCTTATCGATAAAGATATCGTCGTCGTGGCGGAGTTCGGCCAGCTTTCCGGTGAAATGGATATCGCAGGCAATCCGCTGCATAAAATGATCATTGTTACTTTTCTTGGGCGCATGTCTGAAACGATTGAGCTCAGGGATTTGAAATCCTATTATTCATGGTTGCGCCATTCGCGGCGCATGACCCTTATCAAGAATAGCCGCAAGCGGAGATGAGCCCGCCTCAGTCTTGCGCTGTCAGAGCATGCAGACGACTGCACGCTCTTTTTTGTGAGCATGCAGTGAATTGATAGGTTACAATGAAGGAATAGGAAAGGAGCGGAATCGCTTGAACTTTCATCAGCTTCATATTTTTTATACCGTAGCAGAAAGAGGGAGCTTCTCATCTGCCGCTCAAGCGCTTCATATGACTCAGCCGGCCGTAACGATGCAAATTCAGTCCTTGGAGGATTATTTCGGCGCTAAGCTGCTAAAGCGTTCCACCAAGAAGATTGAGCTGTCCGAGGCGGGGAAAACACTGCTTCCGTACGCCAAAAGAAGTATAGAGCTTTTCCGCGAAGCGGATCAGTCCATGTCCTCCTTCACGCACATGCTGGAAGGCAGGCTTCATCTCGGGGCAAGCCTTACGATCGGAGAATACGTGCTGCCGCGGCTGCTGGGCCCGTTCGGACGGGAGTTTCCTCATATCAGAGTGATGATGAAGGTCATGAACACAGCCCAGATCATGGATGAGATTCTGAAGAACCAGCTCAGCTTCGGATTGATCGAAGGGCCCATTCAGCATGCCGATATTGCAGTGGAGCCTGTCATGCAGGATGAGCTGAAACTCATCGTTCCCGCTGGCCATCCGCTGGCGGAGCAGCAAAGTGTGCAAATGAAGGATGTTCTCGCTTATCCCTTCGTCCTGCGGGAGCAGGGCTCAGGCACGCGTCAGGTGATGGAAGAGGAGCTAATCCGCAAAAGCTTCGATCTTTCCAGGCTGGATGCTGTGATGGAGCTCGGCAGTACAGGAGCGGTGAAATCGGCGGTTGAGGAGGGGCTGGGCCTTACTATGCTGTCACCTTCCTCAGTCAAGCACGAAGTGGCCCTTGGTTTGCTCAAGGTTGTGGATATTGAAGATGTATCCTTTAAACGGCAGTTTTACGCGATACATTTAAAATCCTCTCTGCTCCCAATCCCGGCGGTCACCTTCCTGACTTATTTACGCCGTCACCAGCCAGAGCAGATGACCGAGGCACAGGACAAAGGCCAGCCACAGAAAGAGGGGGTGTAGAAGATGGAAATGCAAGGTTTATGTGATTTACATACGCACACAACAGCATCGGACGGCATGCAATCTCCGGCTGATAACGTCAGGCTTGCCAGGCAAAAAGGACTGGCTGCCGTGGCGATCACCGACCATGATACGGTAGCCGGAGTACCGGAAGCACTTGAGGCCGGGCGGCAATACGGGATAATAGTTGTTCCCGGCATTGAAATCAGTACCCGCATGAAGGAAAAGGACATTCATGTGCTCGGGTATTATGTCGATTACCGGGACCCTGTGTTTCTGGAGCGTCTGGAAGGACTGCGGCGAACCCGTGATGAACGCAACGGACTTATTATTGCCAAGCTTAATGATCTTGGCATTCCAATCACCATGGAAGAGATCAAGAACCGGCTGGGCAGGCCGCTGGAGCCGGACGAGACCCTGGGGCGACCTCATATCGCTGATGTGCTGGTAGCAAAGGGCTATGCGGCTGATCTCAGGGATGCCTTTGACAAATATCTGGCTGAGGGGGCCGCTGCGTACATCTCTGTCCCCCGTCTTTCGCCTGGCGAAGGCTGCCGCTGGATTCGGGAAGCAGGAGGTGTGCCGGTGCTGGCCCATCCCGGCTTATATGGAGACGACGAACTCGTTCGTTCTATTCTCGAGCAGGAGAAGCCTGACGGACTGGAAGTGAGCCACTCGGATCATGATGCTGCCGCGGAGGCGAAGTACCGGGACATGGCTGAGAGCTATGGGCTTATTCCTACGGGGGGCTCTGATTTTCACGGAATGCGGCAGGGAGTCGTGTTTCATGGAGAATTGGGCGGGCGCACAGCCGATATCAAGACGCTTGAGCGACTGCAAGCCGCCGTGCAGGGAGCCTGACGGACCAAGCCTTGGAGCAGGAACAATAATAAAGGATGAAGCCGTGCGTGTTTTGCACAGGCCTCATCCTTTTTTCTTTCAATATGGACTTGCAGGGAAAGCTGCAGTAGCAGGGTCTCAACTGCTTTTCAGCTTGCTGGGGAGCCGCTTGATCAGCTCCTCATCCGGCGTAATATACAGCGTCCGCTGATGGTCGTAGATGACAAAGCCCGGTTTGGACCCGCTCGGCTTGCGGACATGGCGGATCAGGGTACAGTCGACAGGAACGCTGCTCGATTGCTTGGCCTGGCTGAAATAGGCTGCCAACTGCGCTGCTTCCTCCAAGGTTGTATCACCATAGCTGTCCGAGCGAATCACCACATGAGAGCCGGGGATATCCTTAGTGTGGAGCCATGTATCATTGGGTCCGGCCAGTCGATTGGTAAGATACTCATTCTGCAGGTTGTTTTTGCCCACATAAATCTCGATGCCTTCCGAAGAAATATACTGATGCAGTGACGGGCGGTCATTCTTTTTTTTCTTTTTGGCTTTCTTGGCCCGGTCACGGAGATATCCTTGCTGCACCAGTTCATCCCGGATTTCTTCAATATCGCTCATGGATGCATGCGAGAGCTGCTGGAGCAGATTTTCAATATAGGTGATTTCCTCATGGGTTTTGAGCTTTTGCTCCTCGATGACGGCCAGGCTGTTTTTGTATTTGTTATATTTTTTAAAATAGCGTTGGGCGTTGTCAGAGGGGTTGAGCAGCGGATCGAGCGGAATGGCCACCGGCTTTTGCTGCTCATCGTAAAAGTTGACAAGCACCGCTTCCTTATCCCCTTTGGTCACCTCATGCAGAGAGGCGAACAGCAGCTCCCCGTAAATACGGTACTGGTCCGCATCCTCCGCATCCATCAAATCCCGCTGCAGATTGTCCAGCTTTTTCACATTTTTACTGCGTTCATTTTGCAGGAAGCGCAGCAGGTCGCTTACCTTCTGCTTAACACTGTCGCGTTCGGCTTTATCGCCGTAAAAATCCTCCAGGCATTGACTGATGGAGTCATATTCCTTGGCTGCCCCTTTAATCTGTCTCAGGGGGATGGCGGAGAAAACGTCCTTCCCCTTCGTGTTCTGTCCGGATACAGGCTGGTAGCGATGCTCTCTGACGTCGGCCATTACCTCTGAAAAGCCCTTCCACAAACGTTCCGCATCTCCGCTCTGTTCCCCTGGATGCAGACCTGCGGCGTCGGCTGACCTCAGCATAATCTCTTCAGCAATTAAAGGACTGATGCCGGTAAATGTATTCACGATCCACTGTGATATATCCGCTTGCTCCGTATCGAGTGCAGCCTGAAAAGCGGCTGTATCCGTCTCAAGCGGGTCAAGCTTATGCTGCTGCGGCGGTTCCGTGTACGAGAAGCCAGGCATGACCACACGATAGCTGCTGATTGCCGGGGTCACATGATGAATGCCGTCCAGGATGGTGCCTGTCGCCGGGTCCAGCAGGATGATGTTACTGTGCCGCCCCATTAGCTCAATAATGATGCGTTTCTGTGACAGGTCACCCAGCTCGTCCCGCTGTCTTATATCTATATGAATGATACGCTCCATGCCGACCTGTCTGATGTCTTCGATGATGCCGCCTTCGCAATGCTTGCGCAGCAACATGCAGAACATGGGGGCCTCGGCGGGATTGATGAAGGTCTGGGCCGTAAAGTGAACACGTGGATAAGTAGGGTTTGCCGACAGCAGCAATTTTCCGCTCCCGCCCTGAACCCGCAGATTAAATACAATATCTCTTTCATTGGGCTGGTGAATTTTATTAATGCGTGCGCCGCGGCAGCTTTGCAGCTCTTGGACAATGGCGCGCGTAACGATTCCGTCTAATGCCATAATTGCAGTTCTCCTGTCATGAATGATAGATAGCGATCATTTCCGGATATATGAATGACCTATTCCTTTATGATACATAAGTTTGCCCCAAAACATAAGACCAGCCCGTGTGATAATTGTGAACCTGTCCGAATAGATTGAAGTAGAGGCTGTCCGGCCGCTTATTTTCTTTACCTCAGTGTGCTGGACGGAACTGCATCAGCCGACGAACGGATTATGAGAGACCGGGAGGGGAAACGGAAGAATGGAACAAAGGCATTGGCACCAATTAGGCGCAGAACAGTTGCAGTCGGACTTGAACGTGGATCCGAAGCGCGGTCTGACAGGGGATGAGGCAACGCTCCGCCGCAAAGAGGCGGGCTGGAACGAACTTTCCGAGGGTAAGCGCATTTCACCTATCACGCTGCTGCTGAATCAATTTAAAGATTTCATGGTGCTTGTCCTCATGGGAGCGACGCTTGTGTCGGGGCTGCTGGGAGAGTATCTTGACGCCATTACCATCATTGCCATCATACTGCTGAACGGTTTGCTCGGATTTGTCCAGGAATTTCGGGCAGAGCGCTCGCTGCGGGCACTCAAGCAATTGTCCGCCCCGTCCGCGAAAGTGGTCCGGGATGGGAAGAGCTTGTTGATTCCCGCCAAGGAGCTTGTTCCGGGAGATATCGTACAGTTGGAGAGCGGGGACCGCATACCTGCGGACCTTAGGCTGCTGCATACCAGTAGCTGTGATGTTGAAGAATCGGCTCTGACCGGTGAATCGGTACCGGTAAGCAAGCACAGCCGTCCGATTCCAACCGCGGAAGTTCCCCTCGGCGACATGAAGAATATGGGCTTCATGGGTACGATGGTTACACGCGGAACAGCGAAAGGAGTCGTTGTCCGTACAGGAATGAACACAGAAATGGGCAAAATCGCGGATTTGATCCAAAACACCGAAGCACAGGAAACGCCTCTTCAGCACAGGTTGGAGCAGCTCGGCAAAATTTTAATCATCGTAGCGCTGGCGTTAACCGTGCTAGTTGTAGCTGCAGGAATTCTGCATGGTCAGCCGGCAGTTGCTATGTTTCTTGCAGGGGTCAGTCTGGCCGTGGCGGCAATTCCGGAAGGGTTGCCTGCGATCGTTACGATTGCTCTTGCACTTGGTGTTCAGCGCATGATCAAACGCAAGGCTATCGTGCGCAAGCTGCCTTCCGTGGAAACGCTGGGCTGCGCATCGGTCATTTGCTCCGATAAAACGGGCACGCTGACACAGAACAAAATGACGGTCACCCGTCTATGGATTGGCGGACGTGAGCTGCAGGTTAACGGTGAAGGATACGAACCGTCCGGCAGCATTCTCACGGGCGGCCGCCCGGCGGATCTGAAGAATGATTCGGCGCTGCGCAGGCTGCTTCAGGGCGCGGCACTGTGCAACAATGCGGAGATCGCGCAAGCGGAAACCGATTGGAGCCGGGGGAAAAAGAAGGTTAGTGTACAAGAGGAGATCACGTGGGAGCTCAAGGGAGATCCTACGGAAGGCGCCCTTGTTACGCTTGCAGCTAAAGGTGGGGTAACACAGCAGGAACTGGGAGAGAGTTATACACGGGAGAAGGAGTTTCCGTTCGATTCGGAACGGAAGCGGATGTCTGTGCTAATCGGTGATCGAAGCGGCAAACGTACTATTTTCTGTAAAGGTGCCCCGGACATGCTTTTGGAGCAGTGCACCCGCATTCTGTGGGAGGGAAATGAAATTCCGCTGACCGGCACGCTGCGCCAGAAGGTGATGGCAGCGAATGAAGGCCTGGCCTCCGGCGCGCTGCGTGTGCTCGGGATCGCTTATCGTGAACTGCGCCCGCAAGAGAATGTCGGCAGCGAATCCGAAGCGGAATCCCAGCTTGTGTTCATCGGTCTGACCGGCATGATCGACCCTCCACGCCGCGAGGCCAGGGAGGCAATACTGAAATGCCGTCGGGCAGGCATACGCACTGTCATGATTACAGGAGATCACGGCACAACCGCGGAAGCGATCGCCCAACAGCTCGGTATTTTGCAGCGCGGGTCGCAGGTCCTTACGGGGCAGCAACTGAGCAATATGGATGAAGAAGCACTGGACAAAGCAGTGGACAGCACATCCGTCTATGCACGGGTATCGCCGGAGCATAAATTGCGGATTGTTAAATCGTTGCAGCGCAGGGGGCATGTGGTGGCGATGACTGGTGACGGCGTTAATGACGCCCCTGCCATCAAAGCGGCGGATATCGGTATAGCGATGGGCATTACCGGGACGGATGTTACGAAGGAAGCTGCTTCCCTGGTGCTGAATGATGACAATTTCTCGACGATTGTGGCGGCGATTGAGGAAGGACGAAGTATCTACGAGAATATCCGCAAATTTATCCGCTACTTGCTCGCCTCCAATGTGGGAGAGATTTTGACCATGTTTTTCGCGATGATGGCGGGATTGCCGCTGCCGCTGCTGCCGATTCAAATTTTGTGGGTCAACCTGGTTACCGACGGGCTGCCGGCCATGGCGCTCGGGGTTGACCAGCCTGAGAAGGACCTGATGGAGCAGCGTCCACGCGGAGCCAAGGAAAATATTTTTGCCCGTCGGCTCGGCTGGAAAATTATTAGCCGTGGTCTGCTGATCGGCTTTTGCACCCTTGCCGCCTTCTGGCTGACGCTCCGGGTCGCTCCCGACAGCGCGGCACAGTTAGCCAAAGCACAGTCGGTTGCCTTTGCGACCTTGGTGCTGGCGCAGCTCATTCATGTATTTGACTGCCGCAGCTCCAGATCCATTTTTCACCGCAACCCGCTTCAGAACGGCTATCTCGTGCTCGCTGTACTGTCCTCCATCGTCCTGATGCTGGTCGTCATGTATGTGGAGCCGCTGCAGTCTATCTTCAAAACAGTGCCGCTTGGCATGCGTGAATGGGCGCTCGCCATCGTATTCGCAGGCATTCCGACATTTCTGATGGGAGCGGGCAGCGTGTGGGGAGGGCGACGTCACCGCCGCCGCGGCGGCCCCGGCCGTTTCCTGCAGAGCAAGCCGAATTTGTCCGCATAAACTGAGGTCAAGCAGGGCCATTGCGCAAAGTTCTTTTACCTCGACTTGGCGGTATGCTATCATGATCATACGATCGGTACGGTGGTTAGTGTGGTATATGTCAGCAGCCGTGGACCGAATTAGATGCAGCTGCCAAGGAGTGGGGAAAACTTGCAATTTACGAAAATGCACGGATTGGGAAATGATTTTATCGTGGTATACGGAGAACAGGAGCTGCCCCTGCAAGCGTCCGAATGGGCTGTGAAATGGTGCAGCCGCTTTTTTGGCATAGGTGCGGACGGGCTGGTGTTCATCCTCCCTTCGGAGCAGGCTGATTTCAAAATGCGGATTATCAATTCGGATGGCTCAGAGGCCGAGCAGTGCGGCAACGCGATTCGTTGTGTCGCCAAATATGTCTATGATCATGGTTATGCGGACCGGGAAACACTGACGATTGAAACGGTGAGCACCGGGGTTCAGCAGGTGGTGCTGACGGTGGAGAACGGTCTGGTGAGCCAGGTGCGTGTTGATATGGGGGAACCGGTGCTGGATGGTTTGCTGATTCCGACGGTGTTGGATGAGAAGCCGGTACAGAATCAATTGATGGAGGCAGGCGGGGCTGCGTTCCGTTTTACGGCGGTATCGATGGGAAATCCGCACTGCGTGATTTACGTGGACAATGCTGCGGACTTTGATCTGGATACGTGGGGGCCGATTCTGGAGGTGCATCCTCTGTTTCCGAACAAGACGAATGTCGAGTTTGCAACCGTGCTGGACCGCAGCCGTATTGAGATGCGGGTATGGGAAAGAGGAGCGGGTCCCACGCTTGCCTGCGGCACCGGAGCCTGTGCTACACTGGTCTCCTCCGTGTTGAACGGGTATACAGGCCGGGAAGCGGTGGTCAGCCTGAAGGGCGGAGATTTGTGGATCGAGTGGGACGAAAGGGACAACCGTGTCTACATGACAGGCCCGGCGGAAACGGTATTTACCGGAAGTATTCAAGTGTAACAAGCTGCTGCAGGGATAAGGATAAAGGCTGATGCCGCCCCATAAGTGATTTTTAAAAGTTAACAAACAGTCTCGATTAAAAAGAGCGAGTATTGGTGGTCAGAATGTCCACAAATACTCGCTCTTCCTTTATTTGTCATGGATGAGCTGTGCAGCAATCCAGGGGATTAGACAGGAACTTTGTCGTTTTACAGAAAGACTTGTCTGTTTTGCATGCAAAAAAACGTTATAATCATAAGTAATGAGAGAGAAGGAGGCGGTAAGACGAATGCGAAAAAAAGGATGGTTGTTTTTAGCGACGGCGGTAATGATGTTTACGGCCGCGCATTCTGCCCAAGCGGCATCTGTTCCTTCGACCGGAGAAACGACGGTCACAACGGTTTCATCTCTGACGCCGACGGTAACCAGCCGTCTGGAGGAAGCTGTGCGAAAGCTGGCCGGGAATGAAGCCTTCACTTTTGACACGGTCATGGATATGGGCAAAACATGGATTGTTGAAGGCCAGCTAAATGACGGGGCGGCCGTATTTCAGACCGAATATAATAAAGTCAACAGCAGAGTGGAATCCACCACATTAAAATACAAAATAGGCAGTATGGACAAAGTGCTTCCTGATGGACTTAAGAATAAAGTGTTAAAAGCTGTAGAATCCTTCGACAACGGTAAAAAGCTGCAGTTTGAAGCGTTCTGGCGTGTGCATTCACCTTATCAGACTAATGAGCCGAAGGATTACTGGGTATTCTGGGGAGCGGGGGACAGCTCTTCATCGCTGTATGTAGATATAGCGGACGAAAACAGCATTTCAATCAATGCCGAATATCCGGTGGGGGATGTGAATCCCAAGCTGGTGAGGCGGGCGGAGAATGCCATGCGCAACACCGGGGGCATAAATGTTGATGTCGCGCATGCTTCCCGGCATAAAGACGACAAAAACGGCAGCTTCTACTGGATATTTGAGGATGCGAACGAATCCAACAGCGTCAAAATCGGGGCTGTGACAGGCAGAGTGCTTGAGGTATCCACCCCGCAAACGGACTGGAAGAGTGACCGGGATTTTGCCGCTGCATTTGCCATGCCGAAATACACACAGACACAAGCCAAGGTTGCCGCCGCAGTTAAGGCGAAACGGCTGTTCAATATGAGTCTTTCCGGTTACAGCGTAAAGATTCAGAAGAACACCTATACCTTCACCAGAGAGGGGCAGGCGACACTCGCTGGGAAAATCAACAAAAAAGGTGTCTTTTATGAGCTGAGCCTCGTCCCGTCTAACGGAAAGCTGCAATAATAGAGGTATCATTATATTCCGGGACGGCAGGCTGCCTTCGCTTTGTGGGGATGGACGGATGTTTCTTAATCTTTTGTCTTATGTTCCAGTGAGGATTATGTTACATTAGTATGAAACAAAAATGACGGGGTGAAGAAAGCGGATGAAACCGGATTTGCGCACGGCATGGAAAAAGGAAGTACTGGTCGGGGACGGCGCTATGGGAACATTTCTATATCAGTTGGGGTTTCCGGTCGGGATTTCGTACGAGGAGTTGAATCTGACCGCCCCGGAAGTGATCGGGGATGTTCACCGCCGTTATTTGCAGGCCGGAGCCCGCGTGCTGGAGACCAATACGTACTCGGCCAATGCCTATAAGCTCGGTAAATTTGGCCTCGAATCAAAAGTGGATGAAATCAACCGCGAGGGCGTCCGAATCGCGCGCCAGGCGGCAGGTCCCGATAACTATGTTGTAGGCGCGATGGGCTCTATTTACGGAGCCAAGCGCATTAATATTACAGATCAGGAGCTCAAACGGAACTTTGATCAGCAGATTACCGCCTTGCTGGCTGAGGGCGTGGACGGAATGCTGCTGGAGACGTTCTATGAACTGGAGGAGATCCGCACCGCTCTGCAGTGTATTCGGACGTACAGCGACCTGCCGGTCATCTGCCAGTTCGCTGTGGATCAAGTTGGTATGACGCGTGACGGCTTCAGTATCAATGAGGCCTTTGCCGTTCTGCGCGGGGAGGGCGCTGATGTGCTCGGCTTCAACTGCCATTCCGGACCGCAGGGCATCATGAGCGTAGTGGAAACACTGAACAGGCCCCTGGATGTTCCCCTGTCCATATTTCCTAACGCCGGTTTGGCGGATTACGTGGACGGCCGGTATGTGTACGGAGCGGGTCCGGAGTATATGGCGGAGTGTGCGATTGCCTTTGCGGACCGGGGAGCGCGCCTGATCGGGGGATGCTGTGGCACCACCCCTGGACATATTGCTGCTATTGCGACTGCACTACAGGGATATGCTCCGGCTGCGTTGCCTGAAGCGCCCGAGGTCGGCAGGGTCCGACCAACAGTACTGGTGAACGATCATGAGCAGCAAGACATCGTGGGGGGCGGTTCCCCGCAGGAACCGACGCTTGTTGATCTCGTGAAGCAGCGGCACACGGTCATCGTGGAGCTTGATCCGCCGCGTGATCTTGACATTACGAAATTTATAGAGGGCTCGCGCGCCCTGAAGGCGGCGGGGGCAGACGCCTTGACACTGGCTGATAACTCGCTGGCTGTGACACGCATGAGCAACATGGCCCTGGGTTATCTGGTCCGTAGTGAAGTGGGAATGCGCCCGCTCATCCATATTGCTTGCCGTGACAGGAACTCCATCGGAACCCAGTCGCATTTGATGGGTTTTGATGCCCTGGGCATCGATCATGTGCTTGCGGTAACGGGAGACCCGGCCCGGTTCGGGGACCTGCCAGGTTCCAGTTCAGTATATGATATGACTTCATTTGAAATCATCCGTATGATCAAGCAACTGAACGACGGGATTGCCTTCTCGGGCAAGCCGCTGAAGCAAAAGGCAAAATTTATAGTAGGCGCAGCCTTTAACCCGAACGTCAAGCATTTAAATAAGGCCGTGGAGAGGCTAGAGAAAAAAATTGCATCAGGTGCCGACTACATTATGACTCAGCCGGTTTACGACCCTGAACTGATTGCAGAGATCAAACGGCAGACCGCCCATCTGGAGGTGCCGATCTTTATTGGTATCATGCCGCTGGCAAGCGGTCGTAATGCGGAATATCTTCATAACGAGGTGCCTGGAATTCAGCTTTCCGATGCGGTACGTGCGCGAATGGCGGGACTTCAGGGACCGGAAGGACGGGCGATGGGCGTCACGATCGCCAAGGAGCTGGTGGATGCGGCGATGGAGCATTTTAACGGAATTTATTTGATGACGCCGTTTATGCTCTACGAAATGAGCGTCGAGCTGACTTCCTATGTTTGGCAAAAATCGGGACAGCGTCCGTCCCCCTTGTTTCGGTCACAATAATCCATTAAAATAGTGTAATGGATGTGATGCCGATGTCATTAAGTATGACCGGATACGGTCAAGCCGTCCTCCATCACGGGGGCTATAAAGTGCGCTTTGAGGTGAAATCCGTAAATCACCGGTATTGCGAGGTGATGATGCGGATTCCGCGTGAATGGACCCGTTTTGAAGACGGTTTGAGAAGAGAGGTACAGCGGCGGGTGAAGAGAGGCCGCGTGGATGTCTTCATACAAAGAGAACGGGATGAGGAACAGGACTCATACGTACAATTAAACGAATCGGTAGTGCAGACCTACCTGGAGACCGCCGAGCAGCTCGCTTCCAAATATGGCCTTGATGGGAAGATTGGAATCAGCGAGCTGCTCGCTCTTCCGAATGTGTGGGTCGACCGGGACGGTACTGTCGAAGTCGAAGACGCGGAATGGGAGCAGCTTCTTCTGCGCGGTCTGGGAGAGGCCGTCGCCGGGATGCTTGATATGAGAAGCCGGGAAGGCCAGGTGCTGGCGGCTGACCTCAATAGCCGGATTGAGCGGCTGGAAATGCTGCACAGCGAGCTTGCGGCACTGGCTCCCACGGTTGTCGACGATTACAGGAACCGCTTGAAGCAAAGGCTTGCGGAGCTGCAGGGCGGCGCTATATTGCCGGATGAGCATAGACTGGGGATGGAGATAGCGCTGTTCGCAGATCGGTCCAATATCGATGAAGAACTGATCCGGCTGCGTAGTCATTTAGGCCAATGCAGGAATCTCCTGCTGTCGGACGAGCCCGCCGGCCGTAAACTTGATTTTTTGATCCAAGAACTGAATAGGGAAGTGAATACGATCGGCTCCAAAGCCAATCATCTTGAGTTGGTGAACCGCGTGGTTGAAATGAAAGCGGAACTGGAGAAAATTCGCGAACAAGCTGCGAATATGGAATAGCTTCCCGCTGGCTTGGCGGCAACAGTCATTTGTATAGGAGGAAGTACCTGAATATGGCAATCAAACTGATTAACATCGGCTTCGGCAATATTGTGTCGGCCAATAGAATTATCTCCATCGTCAGTCCGGAATCCGCTCCGATCAAACGGATCATTCAGGAAGCTCGTGACCGGCATATGCTGATTGATGCAACTTATGGCCGCCGTACCCGGGCGGTCATTATAACGGACAGCGATCATGTGATCCTGTCAGCGGTGCAGCCGGAAACAGTGGCACACCGCCTATCCACCAAAGATGATGATCATGACGAATAAAATGGAGTGTAATATGGCTAAGGGATTATTAATCGTTTTATCCGGACCTTCGGGTGTCGGCAAAGGAACAGTAGGCAGCGCACTCCGCAAGCGTCTGCCGGAACTGACTTACTCCGTTTCGGCAACGACCCGCCAGCCCCGGCAGGGTGAGGAAAACGGGGTGAATTATTTTTTCAAGACAAAAGAGCAATTTCTCGATATGATAGAGAAGGATGAACTGCTCGAGTATGCGGAATACGTAGGCAATTATTACGGGACTCCGCGGGATTTTGTCGAGCAGACGATCGAGCAGGGGAATGACATTTTCCTGGAGATTGAAGTTCAGGGAGCACTTAAGGTAAAGGAGAAATTCCCTGAAGGAATTTTTATCTTCCTGCTGCCTCCTTCGCTGGATGAGCTGAAGGATCGGATCCGCGGACGCGGGACGGAGACTCAAGCGACCATTGATCACCGGATGTCTGTTGCAGTCGATGAGATGAATTTGCTTCAGCATTATGATTACGCTGTTGTGAATGACGAGATTGATTTGGCCTGCAAAAGAATAGAATCGATCATCATTGCCGAACATTGTAAAGTTCGCTGATTCTAGGGATATCCCAATAAATTGTAAAGAGGTGTTCTGTTCATGCTGTATCCTTCCATTGATGAAATGATGAATAAAGTTGACAGTAAATATTCGCTCGTAGTTGCGGCCTCACGCCGTGCCAGACTGCTGCGTGAAGGCGAGAAGACTGAATTAAAACAGCCGAAATCGCATAAGCAGGTTGGTGTAGCCCTGGAGGAAATCTACAATAATTTATTGAAGGTCGAGCGTTCGGAAGAGTGATTTCTGACTTGGCGACAGTTGCGATTATGGAATTGTTCAGCTTCGCTGAAAATGATAAGTTTTATAATCTAAAAAAATAGGCGTTTCAGCCGTTCTTTTTTTGACAACCGCAAGGTTGTTATTTTTTTCTGCAAGGGGAGTGGATCATGTTGAAAGGAAAAAGAATCTTGCTGGGGGTTACGGGCGGGATTGCCGCTTATAAAGCAGCCGCGCTGACTAGTAAACTGACCCAAAAGGGAGCGGACGTACATGTCATCATGACCAACTCCGCCCAAAAGTTTATTACTGATCTCACGCTGCAGACGCTGTCCCGCAATCCTGTTTATACGGACACCTTTGATGAGAGGCAGCCTGAGGTGGTATCCCATATCCATTTGGCCGATTCTGCGGATCTTGTTCTTATTGCACCAGCTACAGCGAATATGATCGCCAAAATGGCGCACGGGCTGGCGGACGATATGCTGTCTACCACTTTGTTGGCCACAACGGCTCCCATTATGGTGGCTCCCGCAATGAATGTGCATATGTATGATCATCCCGCAGTGATCGACAACATGCAGACGCTGGTGTCCCGCGGCGTCATGATGATTGAACCCGGCCAGGGGCAGCTTGCTTGTGGATATGTTGGCAAAGGACGGCTGGAAGAGCCGGAGACGATCGTTGAGATCGTTGAACGTTACTTCGCGGAGATGGACAAGCCGCCATTGCCTCAAATGCTGCAGGGGAGCAAGGTGATTGTAACGGCGGGCGGGACGGTAGAACGTCTTGATCCGGTCCGCTATATTACGAATGACTCCTCGGGCAAAATGGGCTTTGCCATCGCCAAGGCCGCCAAGCAAATGGGAGCCGATGTCCGCATTATTGCGGGAAATACGAGCGCTGCACCCCCGGAAGGCATTGCTGTAGAGCGGGTAGGTTCTGCGCAGGATATGTATGAGGCGGTCATGAGACATTGGGAGGATTGCAGCATGCTGGTCATGGCGGCGGCTGTGGCGGATTACCGGCCGAAGGAGGAGGCTCCATCCAAGCTTAAGAAGCAGGGCGATACGCTGCAACTGGAGCTTGTCAAAACGGTGGATATTCTTGAATCGCTTGGGCAGCGCAAAACGAAGCAGTTTCTCATCGGGTTCGCAGCGGAGACGGAGCAGCTTGACCGTTACGCCCGTGAGAAACTTGAACGTAAAAACTGTGACCTGTTGGTAGCCAATGATGTGACCGTCGCAGGTGCCGGCTTCGGTACGGACACCAATGCGGTTCACATTTACGACCGCAATGGCTTGGTGGAGCAGCTTCCTGTCATGTCCAAGTATGAGGTGGCTTACCGCCTGCTGACTGCGGCCGCTGTCCGAATGGATAGGGCGTAAGGTGATGGGGGGTGCGGACGGTATGGACATTGCCAAAGTGATTGTGGACGTGCCCGCCAAGGATACGGACCGGACCTTTGATTATTTGATTCCCGATTCAATGCGTACCTGGATTGAGCCGGGAAGCCGGGTTGCCGTTCCCTTCGGTAAACGCACGGTACAAGGATTTGTAACCTCGATGCAGCCGGAGGCGGAGCCATCCCGCTTTAAGCTCCGGCCGCTGCAGGAGCTGCTGGACCTGGTTCCACCGCTGTCTCCCGATTTAGTAGAGCTGGGCGAGTGGATGAGCGAGCGGTATGCGTGCAGCCGGATTTTGGCACTGCAGGCCATGATTCCGACAGCGCTTAAAGGCAAGGCGGAGCGTTATATTTCCCTGGCTGACCGGCCAGTGGCTGACGAAGCTCCGGCTGACGCCGGTGCGCTTTTGGAGGATGACGGCATGAGCGACCCGGTGGAGCGGGGGATCGTGACCTATATTCGCAGCAAGCAGCAGGTAGCGCTGCAGGCGTTAAGCCGGCAATTCCCGCAAGAGGCAGCGGTTATCAAGGCTCTGCTGAGACGTGGTGTGCTGCAGGAAAGCCAGACCATCAGGGACAAGCTGCAGAAGAAGATGTTGAAGGCCGTTAATTTGGCTGTTCCGGTCGAGGAGGCTGAAGCCGCGCTTGACGACTTTCCAAAAAAAGCGCAGCGCCAGAAGGAAGTACTCGCCTTCTTGCTGGAGCGCAAGGAATTCCTGCCTCTTCCGTTGAAGGAGGTGCTCGCTTCCCTGCATGTGTCGGCGGCGGCTGTAAAAGCGCTCGAAAACAAGGGGCATCTGCGGATTGAGGATGTGGAGGTGTTCCGCGATCCGTATCGCGGTAGATACTTCAAACCGACACAGCCGCTCAAGCTAACTGGTGAACAGCAGTATGTATTTGAACGGGTGATCCGGCAGCTGGAAACGCGTGAGCAGGGGGCTTTCCTGCTTCATGGCGTTACCGGCAGCGGCAAAACCGAAATCTATCTGCAAACCATCAGCCACTGTATTGAACAGGGAAGGCAGGCGATCGTGCTTGTTCCCGAAATTTCTTTGACACCGCAAATGGTGGAACGGTTCAAAGGGCGGTTTGGTGATCAGGTGGCAGTTATGCACAGCCGTCTGTCGGGCGGAGAGCGGTATGATGAATGGCGTAAAATACGTGAAGGTCGCGTTAAGGTCGCCATTGGAGCCCGTTCTGCTGTATTTGCTCCGTTCGCCAAGCTTGGTCTGATTATCATGGACGAGGAGCATGAATCGTCTTATAAGCAGGAGGAAACACCGAAGTACCATGCCCGGGATGTTGCGATACGGCGCTCACACCAGCATGGAGCTGTCGTGATTCTCGGTTCGGCGACGCCAGCGCTGGAAAGCTATCATGCAGCCCGATCGCAAAGCAATGATGAGTTTGCCCCGCTACTACTGGAAATGCATACCCGCGCCCTCGGCAACACGCTGCCGGAGGTACGGATCGTAGATATGCGGGACGAACTGCGGGAGGGCAACCGTTCCATGTTCAGCCGGGCGCTGCATGATGGCATCGCAGGCAGGCTGGAGCGTGGTGAACAGACGGTGCTGCTCTTGAACAGAAGGGGCTACTCCACCTTCGTCATGTGCCGCAGTTGCGGTTATGTGGCCGGGTGTCCGGAGTGTGACATTTCGCTTACCTATCATCAGCGGTCCAATAACCTGCGCTGTCACTACTGTGGCTATGCGGCGCCTGCGCCGGAAGTGTGCCCGGACTGCGGGAGCGAGCACATTCGCTATTTCGGAACCGGTACGCAGCGAGTGGAGGAAGAACTGGCCAAGCTGTTTCCGGGCATACGCGTCATCCGTATGGATGTGGACACAACAACCGAAAAAGGCTCACATGAAAAGCTGCTGACTCGTTTCCGGGAGAAAAAAGCCGATGTGCTGCTTGGCACGCAGATGGTTGCCAAAGGGCTCGATTTTCCGGATGTGACATTGGTCGGTGTCATCACCGCCGATTCCTCGCTCAACCTGCCCGATTTCCGGGCGGCGGAGAAAACGTTCCAATTACTTACTCAGGTGGCGGGCAGGGCCGGCAGGCACCAGCTTCCCGGTGAGGTTTTTATTCAATCCTATACCCCGGACCATTATTCCATCATCCATGCGAGCAGGCATGATTACGCTTCTTTTATAAGGGACGAGCTGAATCACCGCCGCAGTCTGCATTATCCGCCGTACTGCCGCCTGATTATGGTGACCTTTTCACATGAGCAGCTTCCTGTTCTTGTCCGGCTGGCGGAGAATTTCAAGGCTTCGCTAGAAGGAAAAGCCAGAAAGCTGGGCTGGTTCGGAGCTATGGACCGTTTTACACCCGATGTATTGGATATACTGGGGCCAGTGGCTTCACCGGTGCCGAGAATCAAAAATAGATACAGATTTCAATGTATGATAAAATGGCGTGGACAAATCGACGCTGTCGGACTGGTCAGGAATGTGGTGGATGAGATGGCGGATGCCGTTCAGCGCCAGCATCTGCAAATCAGCCTCGATGTTGATCCGCAAATGTTAATGTAGACGGGCGGAGCCGCATATAATCCGAGGGATGGCGTTTTTCATAATCATATTAGGATAGTTTCAGCTTCCTAAGGTAGGAGTGGGTTAAGAATGGCAATTCGTTTTATCGTTAAAGAACCTGATGAGGTACTTCATAAAGTAGCCAAGGAAGTTACCAAAGTTACGCCAAATGTGCAGAAGCTGCTGGACGATATGGCGGATACGATGTATGACGCGGAGGGTGTTGGTCTGGCCGCTCCCCAGGTTGGTATTCTGAAACGGCTGATCGTGGTGGATGCCGGCGACGAGCATGGGCTGATCAAAATGATTAATCCGGAAATTGTGGCAAAGGAAGGCGAGCAATTCGGGCCGGAAGGCTGCCTGAGTATTCCGGGTTTAAACGGGGATGTACGCCGTGCCGAGAAGGTGAAAGTCAGAGGGCTCGACCGCGAAGGGAAGCCGCTGACCGTCACGGCTACTGGCCTGTTGTCCCGCGCTTTTCAGCATGAGATTGACCACCTGAACGGCGTCTTGTTTACAGACATTGCGGAAAAGGTTTACGATGCTGCGGCGGATGAGCCAGGAGCTGACAGCAAGTAAAGGGAGTGAGCACGAATGAAGGATGAAATTCGAATCGTCTTTATGGGCACACCAGACTTTGCTGTGCCTACCCTTGAGGCGCTGCTGGAGGACGGTTATCATGTCGTGGGTGTGGTGACCCAGCCGGATAAACCTCAGGGACGTAAAAAAATAATGACTCCGCCGCCCGTCAAGGAAGCGGCTCTTAAGCATGGTCTTCCGGTGATGCAGCCCCAGCGGCTGCGCCTGCCGGAGGCGGTAGCTGAGCTTGCGTTATGGGAGCCTGATGTTATTGTGACGGCGGCTTACGGGCAGATTCTGCCCAAAGCTGTATTGGACATGCCTCAATTCGGTTGTCTGAATGTACACGGCTCTTTGCTCCCGCGCTACCGGGGCGGGGCGCCTATTCAGCGTGCGATCATCAACGGTGAGGCGATGACCGGTGTGACGCTGATGTACATGGCGGAAGGCCTTGATACAGGGGACATGATTGCTAAGGTGGAGGTCCCTATCGAGCCTGAAGATACGTCCGGTACTGTATTTGCTAAGCTTAGCTCAGCCGGAGCGCAGCTATTGCGCGAACAGCTTCCGTTATTGCTGGCAGGCGAGGCTGAAAGAACACCGCAGAAGGAAGACGAGGCTACATATGCGCCCAACCTAACGCGCGAGGACGAGAAGATTGACTGGCAGCATTCCTCACAGGCGATTTACAACCGGATCCGCGGGCTTGTTCCTTTTTCCGGAGCCTTTACGCTGTGGGAAGGAAATGTATTTAAAATCTGGGGCGCCAAAGTTCCGAACGCAGGGCAAAGCTCTGTAGGCAGCGAGACACCGGGAACCGTGCTGAAGCTGACGGATGAGGGTATTGAAGTGCGTACCGGCGATGGCTCCATTTGGCTGAGCGAGATTCAGCCGGCAGGCAAGAAGGCGATGGCGGCCGGACAGTTTGCGCGCGGGGGACAAATGAAGCCCGGAACGGTGCTTGCATGAAGAACGGAGCGAAAACAGGCGGCCCGCGCCAAATGTCAGCCCGTGAAGTAGCGCTGAATATCCTAGCTGGGATTGAGCAAGAGGGGGCCTACAGCAATCTTGAGCTTAACAAAAGTCTGCAGCAGGCCCGCCTGTCATCGGCGGATGCGGGGCTCGTTACCGAGCTGGTATACGGTACAACCGCTCGTCGTAATACGCTGGACTATTTCCTGAACCGTTTCGTCCAGAAAGGAGCTGCCAAGCTGCAGCCGTGGGTTCGCAGCCTGCTGCGTATGAGCGCGTATCAGATTGTGTACCTCGACCGGATCCCGGATCATGCCGTCGTCAGCGAGGCGGTGAATTTGGCCAAGCGTCGGGGACATCAGGGGATCTCGGGGATGGTCAACGGTGTGCTGCGCAGTATGCTGCGTGAACCGGAGAAGCTGCTCCTTCCGGACAACCTGTCTGCCGTGGAGAGGATTGCGTTGGAGCACTCCCATCCGGAGTGGCTCGTCAAGCGCTGGATTGCGCAGTACGGCGAGGAAACGGCGGAAGCAATCTGCCGGGCGAACAATGAACCGCCTGCGGTCAGTGTACGGGTGAATACCACGATGACCAGCCGTGAACGACTGCTGGAGGAGATGAAGGCCGAGGGAATGGACGCGATTCCTTCGGATGTTAGCATGTACGGAATTATTGTGCGCAGTGGTGGCAACTTGGCCCTAACCTCCTGGTACAGAGACGGCCTGCTCTCCGTTCAGGACGAAAGCTCCATGCTGGTGGCCGAGGCTGTTGCTCCGACACCGGGCATGCTTGTGCTGGACTGTTGCGCGGCTCCCGGCGGCAAGACGGCGCATATGGGGGAGATCATGAAAGACAGGGGCCGTATTATCGCCAACGATCTTCATCCCCACAAGAAGAATCTGATCCAGGAGCAGGCAGGCAGGCTCGGTCTGGAATGTATCGAAACGGTAATCGGTGATGCCGCCGAGTTGCCGGATCGCTATCCGGCGGCATCGTTTGACCGTATCTTGCTGGATGCCCCCTGCTCAGGACTCGGGGTCATCCGTCGCAAGCCAGATTTACGCTGGAGCAAGTCGTTGGAGGATATTGAAGCGATAGCCGATCTGCAGTCTAAGCTGCTTGATCGTGTGTCCGGGCTGCTGAAGCCCGGCGGCTTGCTTGTCTACAGTACCTGTACGATTGAGCCTACCGAGAACGAGGGGCAGATTGAGCGATTTCTGAAGGATCATCCGGACTTCAAGCGTGTGGAGGAACAAGGCACTGTGTGGTCCGGTGTGGCAGAGGGGCTCAATGAGCACGGTGTCCTGCAGATTTTACCCCAGCATTTTCACAGTGACGGTTTTTATATTGCAAGGCTGCAGCGCTGCAACAACTAACGGCGATCCTTGATTGCAATGACCTACCAAGCATACTTGCCGCCGGGCTGCAGCCCGGCGGTTTTCTATTTTTGTGGCTGTCAAACTTGGGCGTTGATGAAAATTTTTTACCGCTTCTTTCATTTGTGCTAAAATAGGAAGAATGAGAAACAATACCCTTAATACGAACAACATAACTATTCAGAAAGTACAGGTGCTATATTAACATGAAACCTTTTATATACGATTATACGCTGGAGGAGCTACAGGCCTGGGCCATTGAGAACGGGGAGCCTGCTTTTCGCGGCGGCCAAATTTTTGACTGGCTCTATGTGAAGCGGGTAGACGATTTCAGTGGAATGACCAATTTGTCCAAGTCTTTGCGCGAGAAGCTTACCGACCAATTCAGCTTCGTCACGCTCCAGGAGATCACCAAGCTCGAATCCAAAGACGGAACCGTCAAGTTTCTCTTCGGTTTGCACGATGACCATGCGATTGAGACGGTCATCATGAAGCATAATTACGGCAACAGCATCTGTGTGACTACGCAGGTCGGCTGTCGCATTGGCTGCACGTTCTGCGCCTCTACACTGGGAGGACTCAAGCGGAATCTTACTTCGGGCGAGATTGTTGCGCAGGTCGTACAGGCTCAGAAAATTCTTGACAAAAAGGGTGAGCGGGTCAGCAGTATCGTGATTATGGGCTCCGGCGAGCCGTTCGAGAATTACGAGGAAACGATGAAGTTTCTGCGCATTATGATCCATGAGAAGGGCTTGAATATCGGGCAGCGTCATATTACTGTTTCCACGAGCGGCATCGTGCCGAATATTTATAAATTTGCCGATGAGGATACGCAGATCAACCTGGCGATTTCCATCCATGCGCCGAATGATGCGCTCCGGTCCAAGCTGATGCCTGTTAACCGCCGGTATCCGTTTCAGGATGTCATGGAGTCGCTCCGCTATTATCTGGCCAAAACCGGCCGCCGTATTACGTTTGAATATGCGCTGATCGGTGGGGTTAATGATCAGGAAGAGCATGCGGAGGAGCTTGGGGAGGTTCTGAAGGATATGCTGTGTCACGTCAACCTTATTCCGGTCAATCATGTGCCTGAACGCAAATATATCCGTACTTCCCGGAATGACATCTTCAAATTTCAGCGTAAGCTGGCTGAGAAGGGGATTAACGTGACGATTCGCCGCGAGCAGGGCCACGACATCGCTGCTGCCTGTGGACAGTTGCGTGCAAAGCATATGGAGTTGAGGTGAAATCATTTGATTAAAACAGTTCATGTCAGCCATGTCGGACGCGTGCGTTCGGTCAATGAAGATTCAGCCTGGATTCGTCATTTGGAGCAGGGATATATTCTGGGAATTGTTGCTGATGGAATGGGCGGTCATCTGGCGGGAGATACGGCAAGCCGCCTGGCAGTGGAGACCCTTGCCGCCGATTTGGCCACTTTGGAAACCGGATTGTCGGTGCATTCTTTGTCTGCGGCGCTCAGCGACGCTATTTTACATGCCAATGAAGTGATCTATCAAACAGCAGACCGCAACGTCCAATATCACAATATGGGCACGACGGTCGTGGCCGTACTGCTGAATGATACAAAGGGTGTAATCGGTCATATTGGCGACAGCCGGGCATATGTCATATCAGGGGGCACCACAACGCAAATTACGGAGGATCATACGCTGGTAAACGAGCTGTACAAGAACGGCCAGATCAGCAGAGAGGAAGTTGGGACGCATCCGCGCAGAAATGTGCTGACTCGCGCGCTTGGCACTGATATGGAAGTAGCTGTGGATTTGGATGCCATTGAGCTGAAGAAAGGCGATGTTCTGCTGCTCTGCAGCGACGGACTCAGCAATCTGGTGAGCGAGGAGCAGATCAATAAGGTTGTGGGTGCATCCGATATACCACTTGAGGAACGCGCGGACAGGCTGCTCCACCTCGCGCTGCTGGCAGGAGGGGATGACAACATTACCGTCGCCCTGTTTGAGTTACCGCAGGAAGCTTCTGCGGAGGAAAAGGGGTATGAAGCATGATAGGACATCTGTTGGGCGGAAGGTATGACATTATCGAGCGCATAGGTGGAGGCGGCATGGCTCTCGTCTACAGGGCGCAGGATATTTTGCTGAACCGCAATGTCGCTGTCAAGGTGCTTCGTCAGCAGTTTGTCCATGATGAGGAGTTTATCCGCCGTTTCCGGCGGGAGGCGCAATCGGCAGCTTCGTTATCCCATCAGAATGTGGTCAGCATTTATGATGTGGGACAAGAAGAGGATATCCACTATATCGTCATGGAATGCGTTGAAGGCAAAAATTTAAATGAAATTATTAAAGAACGGGCCCCCTTGCAGGTGGAAGAGGCGGTACGCATTGCCTCCCAAATCTGCGATGCGCTTGAGCACGCCCATCACAACCAGATTATCCACAGGGATATCAAGCCTCACAATATATTGATCGGTCGTAATGGCCGGGTCAAAGTAACAGATTTCGGGATTGCACGGGCGGTTACTTCCACGACGATTACCCAAACAGGCTCGGTGGTGGGATCGGTTCATTATTTCTCGCCGGAGCATGCAAAAGGTGTTACGACAGGAGAGAAATCGGATTTATACTCATTAGGCATCGTGCTGTACCAAATGCTGACGGCCCAGCTTCCTTTCCTGGGAGAAAGCCCGATCAGCGTCGCCTTGAAGCATTTGCAGGAGGAATTTGAAGAGCCGCGCAAAGTGAATCCTCTGATTCCGCAAAGTGTGGAGAACATTATTCTGAAATCCATGCGCAAAAATCCGCAGGAACGCTACCAGTCGGCGGAGGAAATGATGCAGGATCTAGAAACCTGCTTGCTGCCTGAACGCCGGAATGAGCACAAAATTCTCTTCGATGATGAAGAGGACGAAGCACAGACGCGGATTATTCCTGCGATCAAGCCTTTGCCCAGCAGCGGCATATCCAAGGCATCTGCGGACTGGCAGTCTGCTCCGGAGATGACGGAGGAAGTTCCGCAGCGTCCTGTGAGGAAAAGCAATAAAAAGGTGTACATCTGGGCGGGATCGGTAGTCGCATTGTTGGTTGCCATGGCGTTGCTGGTGATGTACGTGACCAATCTTATGGAAGTGCCTGAGGTTAAGGTACCGAATGTGGTCAATATGACGGAGGAACAGGCGAGAGCGGAGCTGGTCAAAGCCGGGCTGACGGTGAAAGAGCCGGTGCTGGAACAGTACAAAGAGGGAATAGATCCCGGAGTTGTGTTCATACAGGATCAGCCGGAAGGCACGGTGCTGAAAAAGGGAGCACTGATAGAGCTTACGATCGGAGCGGAGAAGCCATTGCAGAAAATGCCGGATCTCCTCTCTAAGCAGACCACTTACGAGGATGCTGTGGCTAAACTGGTTGCAGTGGGAATTCCCGAGGAACGGATTACCCGTGCTGATGATCAGTTCAGCGACAAGCAGGCTGGTACCATTATAGAGCAGACACCGGCGGCAAATACGGACTACAATCCGGACGAGGTCCAGGTTACACTAATCGTGAGCAAGGGGCCGGACACGATTAAGATGCCTGATCTGATCAATAAGACACAGGCTGAGGCGGAAAAAATGATCTCCGACGCCGGACTCAAGCTGGAGGCCGTAAGTGAGGAAAGCAGCTTCACTGCCGAGCAAGGCAAGGTCATAAAGCAATGGCCTGCTGCAGCCGGAGAAGATGTTGATCCTGGCTCTAAAGTGACCCTCACGGTAAGTACGGGTTTGCCTCCGGAAGCGATCACGTACTCGTATGAGTTGCCGGTCGCACCGGCGGAGGAAGGCAAAAACAGCGATATTCGTGTTACCTATACCGACGCACGTGTCAGCGATAAGGAATGGGGAAAGCGGACGATCAATACAACCCAGATGCTGACCATCGACCTGCTGCTTGCCCCGAATAAGGACGGCGTAGTTTCGGTGTACAGGGACGGACAATTTTTTGATACGTATGTGATTCCTTACATTGATGCCAAAAACGGAACCGTCCAGCAGCCTCAGGTTACGCCACCAGCTTCTAGTGAACCCGATCCGCCTGCGGGCGATGAATCGGACGGCAGTACTTCGGAAGGGGAAGGAAGTAGTGGAGAGGCTGATCCGGCGGCGGAACAGCAGGACAGTACCGATCAGACTACTGAAGAACAGAATCAATCAGGCGAAGAGGGACAGAACAATAATAACAATTGATTCCCTAAATCATGAAGGAGGACAGCTTATTTATGCCCGAAGGACTGATTGTCAAGGCGCTCAGCGGCTACTATTACGTAGCTCGGCTGGATGAAGAGGGCAAACCCGTTTCCGGCGAGCAGACTGTGCAGTGCAGGGCACGCGGCATTTTCAAGAAAAGAGGGGAATCGCCTCTCGTAGGCGACCGTGTAAGGTTCTCCCTCACCGAGAACGGTGAGGGAACTGTGGATGAAATCAGGAAAAGGGATTCCGAGCTTATACGTCCGCCGGTAGTGAACGTTTCACTGGCTGTTTTGCTGTTTTCGGTCAAAGAGCCGGATCTGAATCTCACCCTGATGGATAAATTTCTGGTTCACATTGAACATGCCGGGCTGGATGCGGTCATTTGCTTGACCAAACGCGATTTGCTGGCGAATGAAGAGCCGGACGATTCCCTTGAGCAAGTTCGTCACCTTTATGCGCAAGCGGGCTACGAAGTTCTAATCACCAGCTCCAAAACGGGCTTGGGCACAGAACGGGTAAAGGAGCTGTTGGCCGGCCGTATCAGCGTGTTCTCCGGACAGTCAGGGGTCGGCAAGTCTTCGATGCTGAATGCTCTGAAGCCTGGTCTTACGCTGGAGACTAGCGCCATCAGCTCCAAGCTGGGACGGGGCCGTCATACAACGAGGCATGTCGAGCTGATCCCGCTGGATAACGGCGGCCTGGTTGCGGATACGCCGGGCTTCAGCCAGCTTGATTTTTTGGAGTTGGGTGTGGAAGAGCTGTCTTCCTGCTTCCGGGAATTTGCCTCTTATGCGGCTGAATGCAAATTCCGCGGGTGCACACATACCCACGAGCCTGGCTGTAAAGTTACAGAAGCTGTGGAAGCGGGCGAAATCGCCCGCAGTAGATATGAGAACTATGTACAATTTTTTGAAGAAATGAAAGAAAAGAAGCGGAGGTACTAAATATGATCAAAATTGCGCCATCCATTTTATCCGCCGATTTTTCCAAGCTGGGCAGCGAAGTAGCCGAGGCGGAAGCCGGCGGTGGAGATTGGATTCATGTAGATGTGATGGACGGTCATTTCGTCCCGAACATTACCTTGGGTCCGCCCATTGTCTCTGCAATTCGTCCGCATACCAAGCTTCCGCTGGATGTGCATCTGATGATTGAACAGCCTGAACGTTATATAGCGGATTTTGCTAAAGCGGGAGCGAATGTGATTACCGTCCACGCTGAAGCGTGTGTGCACCTGCATCGTGTCGTTCATATGATTAAAGAGCAGGGCGCATTGGCCGGTGTTGCTTTGAATCCCGGGACGCCTGCCTATGCGGTCAAAGAAGTATTATCCGACATTGATATGGTCCTGATTATGACGGTTAATCCCGGCTTTGGGGGGCAATCCTTCATACCGGGCACGCTGTCCAAAATCAGACAAGTCCGATCCTGGTTGAATGAAATAGGCCGCCCGGACGTACATATTGAAGTAGATGGAGGCATTGCCGAAGAGACAGCGGCTGCTGTTGTGGGAGCCGGTGCGGACGTTCTTGTTGCCGGTAGTGCTGTATACAGCCGCCCTGACCGTGCGGCCGCGATTGCCGCGATTCGCAAGAGCGCTGAACAGAACGTATGAAACTGAAAGAGTCGCTGTGGATGGCGCTTGCGAGCATGGGGACAGGCTTGATTCTAAGCCTGTTCTCTGTTGTCAGAATGCCATTAAATACCCTGTTGTCGCAGAACCCAACTCTCTAAACCGTTTCATACAGCCTCCGATCTGCTGGAATAGGCACGGCACACTATGCATAAACATGGTTACATGAGCAGTATTCTCATGTAGCCTTTTTTTTGTCGGGCACAACGGTGAAACAAGTGCATAGTCTATAGAAGACGGACGCATGAGGATTATGGGGAGGGTGAAGCATGAAGTTTTACACAATCAAACTGCCGAAATTTCTGGGAGGCTTCGTCAAAGCGATTTTGAATACATTTCAGAAAAGCTAAAGAATATCCAGTCAGTTGAAGGGCAGGAAAAACTCAACAAAAAAAGCACCCGTTGATCAACGAGGTGCCTTTTGTATTGTACGATTAAACGCGAGTCACTTTGCCGGATTTCAGGGCACGAGTGCTTACATAAACGCGTTTTGGTTTACCGTTAACGAGGATGCGAACTTTTTGTACATTGACACCCCAGGAACGGCGGTTACGGTTGTTTGCGTGAGACACATGGTTACCGCTGCTAGGCGCTTTACCTGTCACATAGCATTTGCGAGACATAGATTCCACCTCCTATTCTGGAAATCACCTTTACCAACAGGCTAATGGTTGAAACAATCATCATCATTAGGGCCGCATAAACGCGGCATGAATGCCTCGGATCAGGCCTTGTTCATATACAGATCTGAACAAAACAATACTTATATATAATATCACAGCCCAAAAAGCGGCGTCAACTGATCCAAAAACTTTATTTATTTCTATTGTTCATTATAGTACAATGTAGATTAGTTCAGTATGCGGTTTTATGATTATAGAATTTATCAATCAATGGAACATTAATGAATAAGCATGCGTATTATTCAGAAGCAGCAGGTTGCGCTTTACGATATGTAAAATTGAGTATAACCGACCTGGGACAGGCATGACTCGGGCTCTCATTGCTGACTTTAAATCATCTTACGCCGTCTTTTGCGGAGTTTAAGAATACTGCGGCTTATGGACATGCGCATAAAGCGAGGAAGGGGAATTCTCATTGAGTAAGCGTTCTTTGAATGGAACAGATTTTGCCGCAATGGTGTTGGCCGGAGCGGAACAATTGCAGCAGCATGCGGAACACGTCAATTCCCTGAATGTATTCCCGGTGCCGGACGGCGATACGGGGACAAATATGAATTTGACGATGAGTGCGGGCGTAGCCGAGATCAAGAGGGGAGACTCTGCGTCGATTGGCGTGATGTCCGGCATTCTTTCCAAAGGATTGCTAATGGGAGCCCGAGGCAATTCCGGGGTGATCCTATCACAGTTGTTCCGCGGCTTCAGCCGTTACGCTGCCCCATACGAGGAATTAAATACCCTTCAGTTTGCATCGGCGCTGCAGAGCGGTGTGGATGCTGCATATAAAGCGGTTATGAAGCCGGTCGAGGGCACGATTCTGACGGTGGCCAAGGAAGCGGCCAAACACGCCGTTTATTATGCCCGTCGTGCTAATGACGTCACAGAACTTATGGAAGAAGTGCTGGGCAAAGCGAAGCAATCACTTGCCATGACTCAGGAGATCCTGCCTGTATTAAAGCAGGTTGGGGTTGTCGATTCCGGTGGTCAGGGGCTTGTCTATATCTATGAAGGTTTTGCGCAATATCTCCGCAGCGGGGTATCCTATGCCCCGGCGTCGGAAAAACCGTCAAATCATAAGACAGTTACACCGCGTGGGGCAGCGGTTCACGCGAGTGTAACGGTTGCGCCGGACGCCCCGATGTCGGCACAGGCGAAGCTGGAAACCGAAAATATTGAATTTTTATACGATATGGAATTTTTTATCAATCGCCAATTAAGTGAAGTCAGTCAGCCCGTCTTCAGTGAGGGAGAATTCCAGAAAGCGTTGTCAGTCAACGGGGATTCGATTATTGTAATTGCGGATGACGATATCATCAAAGTGCACGTGCATTCCAAGGCACCTGGCGAGGTGTTGAACTTGGCCCTGCAGCACGGTGAGATTACACAGATTCGCATTTTGAACATGCGTGAGCAGCACCGTGATCTGCTGTCTGCCGGAAGGGACGTCGCACCTGAGCCGGAATGGTTTGCCGATATCCCGGCTGAGCCGACGCGGGCAGAGGAGCCGTCCGAACCTCCGGCGCACGAGCTCGCGCCTTACGGTTTTATCGCGGTATCGTCAGGGCAGGGCATTACGGATATCTTCTCAAGTCTTGGCGTCGATGTTGTACTGTCCGGGGGACAGACGATGAATCCGAGTACGGAGGACTTTGTTAATGCCGCACAGAGGATTGCTGCCCAGCATATTTTTATCCTCCCGAATAACTCAAACATTGTCCTGGCTGCAGAGCAGGCCCGCGAGCTGTTGATGGGAGAGCGGCTGGTCAGCGTAATTCCGAGTAAAACGATTCCTCAGGGAATTGCTGCGGCTATTGCCTTCCAAGAAGAAGAGACAGCCGAGGTTAACCTTGAGAATATGCTGGATGCTGTTAGCCGCGTTAAATCAGGGCAGGTTACGACTGCCGTACGGGATACGGTTATTGATGATATCGAGATTAAAGAAGGTCATTATATCGGTATTCACAATTCGAAGATTGTGACGTCCGAAGAGGAGTTACTTCCAACCTGCCGCGAATTGCTCTCTCAAATGATTGTCAGCGGCGATGAAGTCGTGATGATTCTGACAGGTGCTGACAGTAAGGATGCCGAGACGGAGGCGCTTGTCTCTTGGCTGGAGCAGGAATATCCGGACACGGAAGTGGAAGTACATGAAGGCGGACAGCCAATTTATGCGTACCTCTTCTCCGTTGAGATTTAAGGATGATAGATCACGCGGAGCGGGAGAGGAGAGTGAAAGATGAGCAGGACATTCATAGTGACGGACAGCACGGCCGATATACCGAAAGAACTTGTCAATGAGCTTCACATTCGGATCGTGCCGCTGACGGTGATGTTCGGCGAAGAGGCTTTTCTCGATGGGATTGAGATGACCCCAGAGCGCTTCTACCCGGAGCTGGTCAAGTCGAAGGAGCTGCCGACCACGTCGCAGCCTTCCCCTGCTGAGTTCACCCGTACTTATGAGAGCATTCTGGCGGCGCATCCAGATGCTCAGATTATATCTATACATCTGTCTTCAGGCTTAAGTGGGACGTACCAATCGGCCGTCATCGGCCGCTCAATGCTGGATGACGAGCAGCCAGTTACGGTGTATGATTCGAAATCTGCTTCTTATGGATATGGCTATCTGGTGGTGCATGCTGCCCGGATGGCGGCGGCAGGGCGGGAGACGGCAGATATTATCCGCTCACTGGACGAGTTGGGCCAACGCCGCCAACTATATTTTCTCGTTGATACGCTGGAATACTTGCAAAAGGGTGGGCGAATCGGTAAAGCTGCGGCGACCATCGGAACGCTACTGAATATTAAGCCGATACTGTCCATAGATCAGGATGGGGTGATCTATCCTGTGGAAAAGGCCAGAGGCCACAAAAAAGCGATGAACCGTATCATAGACATGCTGGAGCAGGCGATCAAAGGTCAAAAAGTCAATGTAGTGCTGGGCCATACAGCCGACCCTTCTACAGTTGAGGGACTGACGGACATGCTGCGCAGCCGTTTCAATGTCGCCGATGTGCTGTACACGGAAATTGGGGCCGTCATCGGCACCCATGTAGGCCCCGGTACGATTGCTGTCTTTGTGTGGTCTGTCGGGGATGAGGGATCATAATGCAGAAGCTTGATCATATCGTATTAAAACAAATCAACGGCGTGAGTGCTCTCAAGGAAGGAGAGCTTCACGCCTTTGGCATCTCTAATGTCAGAGAACTGCTGGAATATTACCCGTTCCGCTATGAGGATTACAGGCTCCGATCCTTAACCGAAGTTAAGGATGGGGACAAGATTACCGTTCAGGCAAAAATTATAGGCATTCCCGTACTGCAGCGTTACGGCAAAAAGTCACGCCTGACCTGCAAGCTTATAGCGGAGGACTGGATGTTCACGGCCACCTGGTTTAATCGACATTTTCTGAAGGATCAGCTTACTGCCGGCAGAGAAATCATCGTTTCCGGCAAATGGGATGGCAAGCGGATGCAGTTGACGGCCTCCGATGCCGAGTTTCCGGATAAAGGAACGACACGCTCGGGCACGTTGCAGCCCGTGTATTCCGTGGGGGGCAAGATTACACAGAGCTGGATGCGCAAAACGATCAACCAGGCACTGCAGCAGTTCGGTGAAATGATCCCCGAGCTGCTTCCACAGCAGTTGATTCGCAAATATCATTTGATTCCCCGTAAACAGGCTGTTGCCGCTATCCACCGGCCGCAGGATAATCAGGAAGGACAGGAAGCGCGACGCAGGATGGTGTTTGAGGAGCTGTTCCTGTTTCAACTGAAGATGCAGGCGTTTCGAGCGCTCAACCGTGGCAGAATGAATGGGGTCGTGCATACGACGGATAACGCTACCATCAGGGAGTTTGTGCGTAGTCTGCCGTTTGAGCTGACTGACGCGCAGAAGAAGGTGGAACTTGAGATTCTCCAAGATATGCGCTCTCCCTATAGTATGAACCGGCTTCTGCAGGGAGATGTCGGATCAGGTAAAACCGTCATTGCCGCCATTGCGCTCTTCGCTACCGTCCGGTCCGGGTTTCAAGGGGCGCTTATGGTACCCACGGAAATTTTGGCCGAGCAGCATACCAGATCCCTGCAGAAGCTGTTTGAGCCGTTCGGGATTAGTGTCGGTCTGCTGACAGGCAGCGTGACCGGACGCAAACGGAAGGATCTGTTGGCTTCATTACAAATGGGACTTATCGATATCGTCGTCGGTACGCATGCCCTCATTCAGGAAGACGTCTTTTTCCGTCAGCTTGGTTTGGTCGTAACGGACGAGCAGCATCGCTTCGGAGTTAACCAGCGCAGTGTGCTGCGCCGTAAAGGATATAATCCGGACGTACTGACTATGACGGCGACCCCTATCCCGCGAACGTTGGCCATTACCGCTTTTGGGGATATGGATGTGTCGACGATTTCAGAACGTCCCAAAGGGCGGATACCTATTTCGACCTACTGGGTGAAGCATGACATGATGGACCGGGTGCTTGGATTTATTTCGCGCGAGGTGAGCCAAGGAAGACAAGCCTATTTGATCTGTCCACTGATTGAGGAATCGGATAAGCTTGACGTTCAGAATGCTATTGATCTTCATATCCAAATGCAGCAGGCTTTTCCCGGATTCAAGGTAGGATTGCTGCACGGACGTATGACGGCCGGGGAGAAGGAAGAGGTTATGCGCTCGTTCTATGCCAATGAGATACAGTTGCTCGTATCTACAACGGTCGTTGAAGTGGGTGTTGATGTACCCAATGCAACGCTGATGGTCATTATGGACGCTGACCGGTTCGGCCTGTCCCAACTGCATCAATTGCGCGGACGTGTCGGACGAGGCGCGTATGCTTCCTATTGTGTACTGATCGCGGATCCGAAATCGGAGATCGGTCAGGAACGGATGAAGGTTATGACTGAAACGGATGACGGATTTGAGGTCGCGCGTCGGGATTTGGATTTACGTGGTCCCGGTGACTTCTTCGGAACGAAACAGAGCGGCCTACCAGAATTCCGCCTGGCCGACATGGTTGCGGATTTCGAGGTGCTGGAGCAGGCACGCGAGGATGCCGTCAGCCTGCTCCAGGATGCAGCATTTTGGACTTCTCAGGCGTATGAGGGGCTGCGTGAATACCTGCAGCAGGAGCAGATTTTTCAGGGAGATTTGATCGACTAGGCACATTGGACCGGCTTCCGTCATATATTATAGACGGATGATTTTGACAGGAGGCTGGTACAAGTGGGTTATCAACAGTACGGAATCCATCCGCAACTGGTAGAGCGGGTGAAACTGAAGATGAAGAATCCTGCCGTTAAGGACCGGATCAAGAAGCTGATGGAGGGGGTTACGAAGGCGGACCTGCAAAACAAGGCAGTCGTTCAACGGCTGGTGAAATCATCGGCAGTCATTCTCCAGGAAAAGCTGTCGCCTGCGCAGGAGCAGCAACTGGTGACGTTCGTTATCGGTCAGCGGATTGATCCGAAAAACACGCTTCACTTAATTAAGCTGTGGGGTATGTTTAGATAAGGAGTGAACAGGGCAATTCGAAGCCGTCAGGCTAAGAATGCCCTGTTTGTGTTTTGCGGCTTTTTATTGGGAGGAGGCCGCTCCCCGTGTTATGATAGGACTCAAACCATTTGTAGGAGCGGCTGTAATGGATGAAAAAGACTGTCTGATGTTAATTTATATTGAGGAAGAACGCAGTCTGGTACGTGCGGCAGACCGGCTTTATATTACACAGCCGGCACTTACTTACCGTCTTAACCAGCTTGAAAAGTCGTTCGGTATCCCCGTGATCATCCGGGGGGCTAAAGGCGGACGGCTGACACCTGAGGGAGAGCGTCTGGTGGAATATGCGAGGCGTCATCTTGCCGGTTTGGCAGAGCTAAGGGATGCTGTGCTTCATCTGCGTAATGAAGTCAGAGGTACACTGCGGCTGGGAATATCCAGCTATTTCGGCTTATACAAGCTGCCACCGATCTTGAAGACATTTAAGGACAGCTATCCTGATGTGCAATTTTCCGTTACCTGCGCCTTAAGCTCAGAAATTTACGCCATGCTGCAAAATGATGAGATTCATGTGGGTGTGATCCGTAATGAGCACCCCTGGTCTGAAGGCAAGGATATGCTGCAGCAGGAAAGTATTTGTGTAATCTCCACCGAACCGATTGAGCTGCACAAGCTGCCGTCTCTTCCTTTGATCCGCTATAAGGCGCCCAAAACGGCAGGGGGGCTGCCCCCTTCTTCATTCAGCGAGGCTGTGCAAGCCTGGTGGAAAGAGAAGCAGGACAAGCCGCCCCTCATCTCGATGGAAGTAGACAGCTATGAGACCTGCAAGGAAATGGTCAAGCATGGGCTGGGGTATTCGATTGTGCCGCGCATCTTTGTTGCTCCTTCAGATCAGTTGTATACGCTCGATCTGGTGCTGGATAATGGAGAGCCGATTCTGCGGACGACCTGGATGCTGTATAAAAATAAGGCGATACAACTTGCTGTGGTCAGCCGTTTTGTGGAATGGATGAAACAGGAGATGGCGCGTTAGAGCAGAATTTAACAAAAGCTGTGTGAAGGGCGGTTTCTCCCGATTTTGAGTGGGGAAAGCCGTCTTATTTTTTTGCTATCGTGTTTTTGTTGTCTTCTCTTAAATAAAATTTATACAAATCAATAAAAAACATTAAATTTACTTATTTCAGCATTCTCTTTAGAATGATTTTATCGAATATTTATTCAAATAAACGAATTAACTTACACATGTGCGTCATGTCTAGGACATGCGTTTTTGTTAAATCCAGAAAGGTGGAAACGGCTTTGTGCAATATTACAACTCTGAATTATAGTGGTGAGAATCCCGGAAAGAAAATCCTTATTCAGGCAGTGGACAAGCATGATCCTGATTTGCGCAGCCTGGCGAAACAAATCCATAGTCATCCCGAGCTTAGCTTCCATGAGTACAAAGCGCAGCAGTGGCTGACCGAGCGGCTTGCTGCCGGAGGATTTACAGTGGAAAAAGGAATTGCCGGACTCGAAACGTCCTTTCGAGCTGTATGGGAAGGCGGAGGAGAAGGGCCAACCGTGGCGCTGCTTGCCGAATATGATGCTCTGCCGGCGATCGGCCATGCCTGCGGTCATAATCTGATCTGTACGGCGGCCGTAGGCGCGGCCTTGGCCCTGAAGGATACAATGCCTGACCTGCCTGGCCGACTCGTTGTCCTTGGCACACCGGCCGAGGAAGAAGGCGGCGGCAAAATTATCATGTGCGAGCACGGTGTATTTGATGAGATTGACGCGGTGATGATGGTGCATCCGCAGAATAAGACGATGGTGCTGCGCGGTGGGCTGGCCTGCCTGGATGTTACCTTTACCTTTCACGGAAGACAGGCTCATGCTTCTTCAGCACCCGAGAAGGGGATCAGCGCCCTGGATGCCATGATCAACGCTTTTGTCGCCATTAATTCAGTGCGCCAATTCGTCACGAGTGACGTGCGGATTCACGGCATTATCACCAAGGGAGGCGACGCTCCTAATGTAGTGCCTGAGCTGTGTGAGGCGGTATTTATTTTGCGGGCAGACACGGTGGTCGGTCTGGCGGCTGTGCAGAAGAAGGTCTATCGGGCGGTCCGGGCTGCCGCAGAAGGGCTCGGCGCAACCGTTGAGATCAAGGAAGGACTGGTCTACGCGGAACGGAATACGAACCGCCAGTTGGCCGAGTTGTTCCAGCGGAATTTGGAGGACATGGGCTTGGAGGTAAGTGAGCCCCCTGCACAGGGCGGCATCGGTTCCTCGGATATCGGAAATGTCAGCCAGGTCACGGCTGCCATTCATCCCTATATTCGGCTCGGTGACGCTTCGACGCATACACCGGAATTTGCCGAGCTTGCCGGTGGAGAGGAAGGCATGGTCGAGATGAACGCCGCTGCCAAAGCACTCGCTCTAACAGCCTATGACTTGTATACGAATCCGGAGGCTTTGCAGGCCGTGCGGGCTGAGTTTGGACAATGGAAAAAGCAGAGAGACGAGGGAGCACAGCATGGATAGTACGGCAGCACAGAACGAAAAAAAGAAATGGTTGAAAATGCCGCATACGTTTGTCATTCTTATCATTCTTACTTTAATCGCAGGCATTCTGACCTATGTTGTGCCTGCTGGAGAGTTTGAGCGGGTGGAGGACGAGGCGAGCGGGCGTACGCTGCTCGTGCCCGGTTCTTACGGTGCTGTGGAATCCAATCCGGTCACCTTATGGGATATTCCGAAATCCATTGTCGGCGGGCTGGTGGATTCGGCGGATATCGTCTTTTTTATCCTGATTATCGGCGGAGCCTTCCATATTATCACTTCTACGGGCACCATTGAAGCGATTACCGGCAGAGTGGCGCGGGCTTTTGCGGATAAAGGACTGTGGGTCATCCCGGTGTTTATCACGCTTTTTTCTGTGGGTGGTTTTACGATGGGCATGTCTACAGAGGTCATGGTATTCGTGCCGATCGGTATCGCCATCGCCAGGGCGTTAAGGTTCGATGCTTTGACCGGAACGGCGATGATATCGCTCGGGGCCTCCTGCGGTTTCACGGCGGGGTTGCTGAATCCGTTTAATGTTGGGCTGGCGCAGGCGATTGCGCAAATCCCGGTGTTCTCCGGCTTATGGCTGCGTGCGATCATTCTCGTCGTCCTGATCCTGGTCACCAGTCTGTATTTAATGAGATATGCAGCGAAAGTCAAGAAAAACCCGGAACAAAGCCTGGTCTATGAGCTGGAGAAGGGGGCCGAAGAAAAAGAGCTTGATTTCTCCGACCTGCCTCCGATGCGGCTGAAGCATTATTTGACCTTGCTGACGATTGCTACCGGCTTTGCACTGCTGATTTGGGGTGTATCGACACAGGACTGGTGGATGGAGGAACTGGCAGCGCTGTTTCTGTCTATGGGCGTGGTGGTCGGCTGCTGCGCGGGTTACGGTCCCAGCCGCATCGCCTCCGAATTTGTCAAAGGCGCAAGTGCAATTACCTATGGTGCGCTGATTATCGGGCTTGCCCGTTCTATCGTCGTTGTACTGGATCATGGCAACGTTATTGACTCGATCGTATATGGCCTTTCCATGCTGGTCGGGGAGCTCCCGGCTTCCGTTCAGGTACTGGGGATGTATGCATTCCAGAACATTATGAACGTCTTTATCACCTCGGGCTCGGGAATGGCCGCGACAACGATGCCGATCATGGTGCCGCTGTCCGACCTGCTTGGGATTACGCGTCAGACAACGGTGCTTGCCTTCCAGCTTGGAGACGGCTTCTCCAACATGATTCTACCGACCTCCTCGGCGTTGATGGGCAGTCTGGCCGTATCTGGAATTCCTTATCAAAAGTGGGTTCGTTTCTTCTGGCCGTTGCTGGCTATCTGGTTTGTATTGGGTGCGGTGTTTGTCGTCGTGGCCCAGGCCGTAGGATATCATTAAGCTTAAAAAAGGGGATGTCTCTTGTAGCCGCTGGCTGGAGGCGTCCCTTTTTGAGTTGTGCAGGCTGCCATTAGGATTTGCCTGAATTCATCAAGAGAAAGTTCTAATAGAGGGAAAACTTAATTTAGTTATTGACTGATCACTATCTGATACTGTATGATGAATCCAAGTTAGTGATTGATTAATCACAAATCAAAAAGAGAGGTTGATGAATGATGAAAAAAGCGATAGTAGTAGGTGCCACAGGCGGAACGGGAGCCGTAGTTACGGCAGAGCTGGTCAAAGGGGGAGTGCCTGTAATCGCCTTTGGCCGTTCTCGTCAAAAGCTGGAGGAGCTCGCTAGTCAGCTCGGACATCCTGCACACCTGTCGCTCGCTATCGGTGATGCGTTTCGGCCGGATGACGTTGCAGCAGCGGCCAAAGAAACCGATGTGTTATTTCATTGTGCAAACGTTCCTTATCATGAGATGACAAGCAAGCTGATTCCGCTGGGTGAATCCATCATGGAGGCCGCCAACCGGCTGAGCTTAAAGGTGGTCGCCATCGACGGCATTTATCCTTACGGAAGAAGGCAAATGAACAAAGTAACCGAGGATCATCCCAAGCAGCCGCACACTAAGAAAGGCAAAACCCGCCTTGCTTTCGAGCAGATGATCTTCAGCAGCCGTTGGAACAACGTGCGTGCGATGATTGTTCGTTTGCCCGATTATTACGGACCAACCGCGAATCAGGCGTCTTATCTTGGCGGTACACTTGAAGCCATCGCTGCGGGTAAAATGGCCTTTTTCATCGGTAACATGAAGGTTCCCCGTGAATACGTATATTTGCCGGATGCAGCCATTATGGTTGTAGAGCTTGCGGGACATGATCAGGCATACGGGCAGAACTGGAATATTCCCGGCTCGGATATGATTTCCGGACATGAGATTGTGCGAGTTGCCCAAGAAGCAAGCGGAACGAAGAAGTCTGTTATTCCGCTTGGCAGAACCGGGTTATCGGTGCTTGGATTATTTGTTCCAGTGATGAAGGAGATTGTTGAAATGCTCTACTTAACGGAAGAGCCTTTGCGCTTAAGTGGAGAGAAATATGAACGTTATATTGGGAAAATTCCAACGACCAACCATGCGGACGGAATTGCAGCCACCATTCGTGCCTTGCAGCAGAAGAACAAGCCTTAAGGAGGCTCATGGCGAATGCCGCTATAAGCTTCCTTAGTTGCTAGGCTCGCTCGTCCCAATACCATTACCCCAACGACCGATTTGCACGTTCGATAACGCTTTGAATATAGGACTGTAATACATCGATGAACAGCCTTGCGGCTTGACCCATAAACCGGTCTGTACGGTAGATGATACAAATGTCTTGACTCGGTGTTGGATTCAGCAGCGTGACAGCAGTGACTTGCTCACGGTTCAGATGATCCAACAGCAAGCGGGGGAGAATACAGGTGCCGACTCCTTGCTCAACTAAGGAAAGAAGAGAGGATAATGTTGAAGTGACGATAGGATTGTCTATGACCATTCCTTTGGCCTGACAGTAGTCCTGAATGATCCTTGTGATCTGGTGGTCCTGACTGAACATGACCATCTTTAACTGCTGCAATTGCTCGAAAGGAATTGCTTTAAGCTTTGCAGCAGGATGATCTGACCGGACAGCCAAGGCAAACTCCTCATGGAACAAGGGTACCACTGCAATTCGGTCATCAGGTTTGTCTGGTACTGTCGTAACTCCGAGATCCCTTTTTCCGGCTAGAACCTGTTCATATACATCGGTAGATTCTGTCACCGTCAACGAAAGTTTAGGATAGGTATGGTGAAAGTCGACAAGCAAAGCGTCAAATAGCAGATCTCCGTCACCAGGGAGAATGCCGATGTTCAACTTGCCGCCTTCCATTTTTTTGAGATCCAAAATTGCTCTCTTAATATAATCAACACGTTCAAAGATCAGCTCCGTCTGTTCCAGTAAAATCGTGCCTGCCTCTGTCAGCGCAATCCGTTTGCCAATGCGGTCAAAGAGTGGCAGCCCCAGTTCGTTCTCCAAAAATTTGATCTGCTGGCTAAGATTCGACTGGGTGGTGCATAGCTTCTCAGCCGCTCTGGAGAAATGCATTTCCTTGCATACAGCCGCAAAATATTCAAGCTGTCTAAGCTCCATTTTAACGCCCCCATAACCGTCATGTTTGAATGTGTACTCTAAATCCTCTCTAATTTTACTATAAAAATCATTATTTATAATGATCATTTGCATCGGAATTACGTGATTGTTGCTCTTTGGAGAGGAAGTTACACTTAATTACGAAAGGAAAACATGACTAAAACTAAGGAGGCGTTTTATGATGACTCATTCAGCTATTAGCACAAGCAAGGTTCTGCGTCAAATTGTGATCGGGCAGGTGCAGGCCATTCCAGAGGAACGATTCGATATTCAAGCAGAGGGCTTCAACAACACGATCCGTTGGAATATTGGCCACGTTATTTATTGGATGGATAAGTACTCTACTCTTAGCTTTGCTTCACTATCTGCCGTTCCGGATCATTATGCGTCCTTGTTTAATTCCGGAACCAAGCCTTCCGATTGGGAGATTACACCTCCTTCCAAGGAGGAACTGGTTAACCTGCTGTCAAGCCAGCTATCCCGTTTTGCTGCACTGACACCTGAAATACTAGATGCGAAGCTGGAAGCACCGTTTGTAATGGGGCCTTTCCAATTCGACACCGCGGGTGAATTATTTAACTTTGCCTTGATGCATGAAGCCACCCACCTGGGAACGATCTCAAGCCAGCTCAAATGTGTTGGTTGAACTGGGGTGGTGGAAGTGTGGGCTGCCGGGTTGTTCGTGACACCACTGCCCATCTTTTTGGAAGCACAAAAGGTCAAGAACAAGGGGATTAATTTCCCCACCGTTCTTGACCTTTACGCTGGTTGTTTGAGCAGGATTGTGTTCGCATTACTCCCTTATTAACCGATGAATGTTTGAAACAGGAGGAACACATTCAATGCTATGATTAACGCGGCCGCGCCCCAGGCGAGAATGGTTGTGATACGCCGGTTCACCAGACTGCCCATCAATTGACGATTGCTTGTAAATATAATTAAAGGAATTAAGGCGAATGCAATTCCAAATGACAGTACGACCTGGCTCATGACCAATGCATAGGATGGATTAACGCCAAGAGCAATGATGACAAGCGGTGGAATCATCGTAATGAGTCGTCTGAGAAACAGCGGAATCCGTCTTTGAATAAACCCTTGCATAATAATATCCCCGGACATGGTGCCTACCGATGAACTGGACAAACCGGAAGCCAGAAGACTAATCCCGAAGAGAATGGCCGAAGCTGGGCCAACCAAATGACCGAATTGCTGAAAAGCAACGTCCAAATCTTCAACCTGCAAGCCATTATTAAAGAACAATGCGGCAGATACAATCAACATGCTGGCATTAATGGCTCCTGCAATGAACATGGCGATTAAGATATCAATAAATTCAAAACGAAAGATTTTCCGCCGATCTTCCTCCGTTTTGCCTACGATTCTGCGTTGCGTTAGCGCGGAATGAAGATAAATCGCATGCGGCATTACAGTTGCCCCAAGAATACCTGCGGCAAGCAAGACACTGTCCACGCCCTGAAATTGAGGCACAAAAAGCCCGTGTAATACTGGAGCAATTTCCGGTTTAGCAAAAAAGATTTGGGTCATGAATGCCAATACAACAATGAACAGCAGACCCGCGATCCCCGCTTCAAGCGAACGGAATCCCCGGCGCTGGAGTTCAAGAATAGCAAAAGAGCCTACCGCAGCAATTAAGGCTGCAGGAAGTAAAGGAATACCGAAGAGCAAGTACAATCCTAAAGATGCACCGATAAACTCCGCGAGATCTGTAGCCATGACGACCAGCTCAGCTTGGATCCATAGCCCGATCGAAACAGGTTTCGGAAATTTCTCACGAGCGACTTCAGGCAGATTTTTACCAGTGGCAATCCCTAATTTTGCTGACATCGATTGAATTAAAATAGCCATTAAATTTGAAAATAGTACCACCCATAAGAGCAGGTATCCGTATTTTGAGCCTCCAGCGATATTGGTTGCAAAGTTTCCTGGATCGATGTAAGCAATGGCTGCAATAAAAGCCGGTCCCAGGAAAGGTAATAATCTCCTCATTCCTTGAGTGTTTCCTTTTAGAACTGCGTGTGCAGATTTAATGGTAGTATTAGAAGACTGTTCTTGTACAACGACATCTTCACTCATAAAAAGCTCCCCCTAAATATCATAATGCTTTATTTTTATAGTCGGCATATGTTTCCTTTGACCAACTTTTATTTTAAAAAAATGCATCACCCAAATAATTTTGCCCATGTGCAAATTATATTGCCTAAACCACACTTTTGACAATCATTTTTTTTCAGAAAGATGAATCAGGCTTTCAGTTGGGCAGAAAAAGTGGGGGATTTAATTAGAGGGGATTATATATGAGTGATTCTTGTTCTTTGTTTTAAGAAAGCTGAGGCCCACGTTGATCCGAGTAGGATCAATTAATGGTTTATTTATAATGCCCCCCGATTTTCAAAGCTCTTTCCAAAGCCTGCCCTGCGTGGGTGAGGGAGGAGGCTCGGATGATCGCGGCACTGCCATAACGTTCCTTGATGCTATCCGTGGCTTTCTCCAGAGAGCGGGCCCGCTCCTCATCTTCAAAGAAGGAAAGCTGGTATGTCTCCGCATCCGTCAGACCGCTCAGGCTGATACCCAGGCGTCTTACCGGCATCTGGTCCCAGAATTTATAGAAAATCTCCTTGACGGCCGTATAGATTTTATTCGTATTGTTGGTTGAACCGGACAGCTTCATCTGCCGTGAAAATCCGGTTGGCGTTTCGTATGGGCTATACATACAACTGACAGTCACGACAGACCCCATATACCCTTTGCGGCGGCTGTCCCGGCATACTTCCTCGGTGAGCTCCAGCAGAATGGTTTCCACTTCGTGAGACTTCAGATAGTCCCTGGGCAAGGTTATCATGTGGCCAATTGACTTTTGCGATGTGCTGAACGTATACGGAGCAACAGGGCTATCATCCAGACCGTTGGCAGTTCGCCACATGACCTCGGCCTGGATATCCGACTGCTTGCCGAAATAGGCGCGGAATTTGCTCTTAAGCACAGGCAATGGTGTTCTGGCGATATCCCCGATGGTTGTCATGCCAAGCCGCGTGAAATGAATCGTCATGCGTGAGCCCACACCAAACATTTTGCCCACTGGCTGTGGCCATAATAACGGTTCGACCTCTGTTTTGGGCAATGTGAACAGGCCGCTATCATTCTTCTTCGCCCAAATATCCGTTGCGATCTTGGCAAGAACTTTGTTGGAGCTGATGCCGATCCGCACCGATACCTCGGTGCGCCGCAGCACCCTTTGCTGAATTTCTCGGGCAATGGCTAAAGGGTCGCCGAATATGCTCAGGCTTCCGGATACATCCAGAAATTGCTCGTCCACACTGTAAACCTCCACCAGGTCGGTGTATTTCCTGTATATATCAGTGATAGCCAAAGAAACATCGATATAGTGCTTCATGCGGGGGCGCACAATGACGAGGTCAGGGCACTTCTTAAGCGCCTCGCCGAGGCGTTCGGCTGTAGTTACACCGAATTGTTTGGCGATTGGGCATGCGGCTAAAATAATCCCCGAGGAGCGTGAAGGATCACCTGCTACCGCAAGCGGCCTATTTTTATACTCAGGATGCTCAGCTTTCTCCACACTTGCGTAAAAGCTCTGGCAGTCTGCCAAAAAGATTGTCCGCTCATTTATTTTAGTCATGCTGTAGATCCTCCAATAAGGCAATTTGTACGAACGTATATTCTTATTATAATCCAAACATTCGTTCTGTATACAAGGTAATTGTTGGAGCTAAACCTCAACAAATGCTCTTGAGACATGCTTGGAATAAGTTGCACAATTCGTAAATCAGGCCCACGGATTCAGGGAGGTCTCAAGCGCGCTTATGCAGATGCTGTAGTTTTCCGTCATCTTGTGCGCCTACTGGTGTGTACAGAACTAAAGTTCTATCTTCCCTTTCGTTAGGATGAAACATAATTGAATTCAATCCAATTTCCCCTATATCAGGATGTTGAAGTGAAAAATGATTATCGTAACCTCCTTGTACGTCATATCGTTCCCAAAATAAATTGAACTTTGAACTGACTTCACCAAGATCACCAATGATTTCACTAAGACAGGGATCTTCCATATGTCGTGCAAATGCGGTTCGAAATGCAGCAATTATCTTGCCAGCCGATGTTTCCCAATCTATAAACCGCTTGCTGAAAACTGGGTCTGTAAACATCAGCCAAATTAAATTGCGGTCGCATTTTCCCTGGCCAAAGCCCCCAAAAAGCTCCTCGGCAGTCTGATTCCAAATCGCTATGTTCCATTTCCCATCCATAACATATGCAGGATAATGGTTGAATTGATCTACAATAAGCTGTAGCTCCGAATTTGTTACATTCATTTGTGGCGATGCAGCTTTTGCTTCCAGAGGCACCTTGCGTTCAGCTAACATATACAAATGGATTCGCTCATCATGTTGCAGACGCAAGGTATGCGCCAGACTGTCGAGTACACTGTCTGACACTTTAATATCGCGACCTTGTTCCAATGCAGCGTACCACGGCAGCGAAATGCCGGACAACGCAGCGACCTCCTCACGGCGAAGCCCACTAATACGCCTACGCCCACCGGTTTCCGGTAGGCCTGCCTCATGTGGAGAAAGCCGCTTTCGTCGATTTTTTAAAAATACGGCCAACTCTTTACGGCGCAGGTCTTCTTTCATCCTAATATACTCCCTTTGAATGTTTGCTAATTCTTAATAATTATACAGCAAGTGATCTATGAATGTATGTGTGATTGCAGGTTTCCAACCTTTGGGTAATAGAATTTCTATTACTATAAGAAGTTGTACTATAACTGCAGGACTGCCTATTCCTGAAGTTCCGAAGTATGCTGTGATTGTAATGAGCAAATAAGGAGGACTTCATAATGGTCAAAGATAAAACTAAACTTCAGGATAAGGTAGCACTCATCACGGGAGCGAATCGCGGTATAGGCCTAGCAACGGCACGTTCACTCGGAAAACTTGGAGTGAATATCATGATCGGTTCCCGTAATAGGCAGAATGGGGAAGAGGCAGCGGCTGTACTTCGTTCCGAAGGGATTCAGGCTGAGGCTCTCCTACTCGATATCACTTCAGATGTGGATCGCCAAAAGGCTTATGATTTTATTAATCAACGTTACGGAAAACTGGATATTTTAATCAACAATGCCAGTGTGCAAAAAGAAATAGAACATCTGTCACCTGTAAATTTGACCAGCACTATTTCAACAGATCTCTTGCGTGAAACTTTTGATTCTAACTTTTTCAGCCATGTAGAGTTAACACGCCAGTTATTACCGCTGCTTCGCATGGCACCAGCTGCCCGAATTGTAAATGTATCCAGTATCTTAGGTTCCCTGAATCTTCAGGATAATCCAGATTCGCCTATTCGTGAATTGAAAATATTTGCTTATAACGCATCCAAAACAGCTATAAATTCGTTCACTATTCATCTTGCCCATGAGTTGAAAGATACTCAAATCAAAGTTAATTCTGCTCATCCGGGCTGGGTCAAAACCGAACTGGGTGGTCAATATGCTGAAATGGAAGTAGAGGATAGCCCCAAGACCAGTGTTCTACTAGCAACCTTGCCTGATGATGGGCCAACCGGGAAGTTCTTTCATCTAAATGAAGAATTGCCCTGGTAATCATCATAACCAACAAACAATACGGGATTTGATATCATGGTTTAAGTTGAAAAGCCGGGAACCCTGCCTTTTTTAGACAGGGTTCCCGGCTTCTCGTCTTGGGGGCTTTCGTATTTGATGCTTACCTTGACGTTACGTCAAGGTTGTATAATGGGAGGGATGCAGAAAGGGGAACGGGCTATGCAAGGCATGAAAATTAATGAGCTGGCGCAGCAATTGAATATATCCGCACGGACGATTCGATTTTATGAGGAAAAAGGGATGATCCGGCCCGCCAAGGACCCGGGGAATGGGTATCGACTGTTCGGTCAGCGGGACGCGCTGCGCTTGCGCATTATTGTGACGCTGCGCGAATTCGGCATGGGGGTTGAGGAAGTTAAGGGGCTGCTGAAATTGCTGGATAGGGGACTGCGCGAGGAAGCAGTCTATGCGCTGGAGCTGCAGCGTTCTGCCATGTTCGACCGTTGGATGGAAGGCAAGCGCAATCTGGAAGCGGCTGATTTCATGATTCAGCAGCTCCAGGGAGATCGTGGTCTCGAATGGGAGGATCTGTTCGAGCTGGCGGGAGGGTTAAAGCGCCGTCGCGAGCTGCGCGATGGCTGGCGGGACGCATGGGATTTCGACAGCCGCGCCGCCGTGCATGACGAGCTGGTCAGTGGTACGGACAGCAGCGGAGGACCGCATCCGGTCTATATGACGACCCTGCGCATGATGGTGGAGCGTGTTCTTCCCGCTCCATGGGAAAGAGGGCTAGATGCCGGGACTGGGACGGGCAATCTGGCTGGAATGTTTGCGGAGGCCGGTGTGTCTATGGCGGGAATCGACCAATCCAGGGAAATGCTGAAGCAGTGCCGCCGCAAATTTCCGCAGGTTGAGACCAGACTGGGCAATTTGCTGTCTATTTCCTATATGGATGGAAGCTTCGATTTTGTGGTGAGCAGCTATGCGTTGCGTCATCTAACCTGGGAACAGAAGCAGGTAGCGTTGTCCGAGATGAAGCGGGTGCTGAAGCCGCACGGAAGAATCTGCATCGCGGATTTGATGTACATGGACGAGGGTGGTCCGAAGGATGTACTATCAGACATCACCCTGGGCAGCAGCGTGACCGGATCTGACACTCCCGTATACTATGCACGTTGTTCGGAGCTGCTGGAATGGTTCGGACAGAACGGTTATTTGGCGGCCGCTTTTCATATCGCAGGGGCGGTGCATATGATCTATGCAGTGCCGGTACAGCGGGGACCTCAACCGGAGGAGATATCCCGGAGTCATCCTTGACCTTCACGCAAGGGCATAGTGTAGCCTGACGTTGTAAACCAAACGTCAGGAGGCTGTGTTATGTCAACAATCAAAATTAAGGGTGCGACCTTGTTCACTATGGTGGAAGGGGAAGCGCCATATGAGGGAGATCTTCTGATTAAGGATAGCCGCATCGCGGGCGTGGGCCCGTCCATTGCCGAAGAAGCGAAGGAGATTGTGGATGGCCGCGGCATGATCGCCATGCCAGGGCTTGTTAATGCCCATCAGCATTCGCCGATGAGTCTGTTGCGGGCCTTCAGCGATGATCTGAAGTTGTTGGACTGGCTGGAACGGAAAATGCTGCCCGCAGAGGGACGCATGACACCAGAGGATATCTATTGGGGGGCGAAGCTGGCCATCGCGGAAATGATCAAGTCCGGCACTACGGCTTTTGCCGATATGTACATTCATATGAACGAGATCGCCGAAGCGGTGAAGGAAACGGGCATTCGTGCTTCACTTACTCGTGGCGTTATCGGGCTGGAGGATGACGGCGGACGTAGAATGGCGGAAGCGGCTGACCTGATCGACCGTTGGCATGGACAGGCGGACGGCAGAATTACAACCATGGTAGGACCCCATGCCCCGTATACCTGTCCCCCGCATTTCATGAAAGAAGCTCTGACGCTTGCCGCGGATAAGCGCGTGCCTGTGCATACCCATCTTGCGGAAACGGTGGAGGAAATCGCAAAAATACGCGAGAAATACAATTGCACCCCAACGGAATATTTGGCCGATACGGGGATTCTGTCCCACAGCCATGTTCTTCTTGCACATGCTGTGCATCTAACGACGGAAGACGTGAAGCTGCTGTGCGGGATAAAGGGAGGTGTGGCGCATAATCCGGTCAGCAACCTAAAGCTGTCCTGCGGCATAGCGCCGGTAGTGGAGCTGCTGGAGCAGCGAATCTGTGTCGGACTCGGTACGGACGGAGCGGGCAGCGTGACAACGCTCGATATGTTCGAGGAAATCAAGGCCGCTGCTTGGCTGCAGAAGCTGCGGGCCGGCAGCCCTGCTGCGTTTACGGCGGGAGAAGCGCTCGCCATGGCCACCATCGGTGGTTCGGGATTGCTTGCGCTGCGAGAGGAGATCGGCACGCTGGAAACAGGGAAAAAAGCGGACATCATTCTCATCGATCTTCGTAAACCGCATCTGCAGCCCGTCCATAGTATGGAATCTCTGCTGGCCTACAGTGTCAACGGAGCCGATGTGGACACCACGATTGTGGATGGGCGTATTCTCATGCGCGGCCGTCGTCTGCTGACGATGGATGAAGAGGAACTTCTGCGCCAGGCATCTGTTCGCGTCAAACGGATCACGGAAGGTGTTTAAACGGTCAGACTCAGATCACCTAATGCACATAGATGTTATCTGTAAGCTGAGAAGAGCCTTTTTTTGCGGACAGGGCTTTCCATAACGATTGAAAAGGAGTATTCTTTTAGTTTTAAGGATGCTGTATATAGTTATACAGATATACAGATACATATAGGGAAAGAAGGAATGCAGTTGGCTCGCTCATTGTATGTAGCTTTGATTTTGCTCAGTCTGATTTGGGGAGGCTCCTTCCTGTTTATTAAGGTGCTGCTGCAGCATGCTCTTGGCCCATGGACGATAGCAAGCCTGCGCTCCTTATTCGGCCTGGTATTTATTCTGCTTATCATGCTGGTTCTGCGCAAGCCTTTTTCCTTCAAGCAAATATCATGGGGCGGAGCTGTCATTGTCTCACTGGTGAATATGGCTCTGCCTTGGGGATTGATTGCATTCAGCGAAACCAGGTTAACCAGCAGCATGGCCTCGGTGCTTAATGCAACGACACCGGTCTGGACCATGCTGGTGGGGCTTTTGTTTTTCGGAGCCTCCTTTACCAGGATGCAGTGGGCGGGCATGCTGACGGCTTTTGCAGGCATTATTGTTCTGCTTGGCATCAATCCTGTGACGATGATCTCGGTGGACCCGGTCGGATTTGTCTGCATGCTGGGGGCGACGCTATGCTATGGGGTAGGCACGCAGTTGTCCAGACGTCTGCTGGGCGGACTCAGCATGTATCAAATGACGTTCGCCACTCTGTTAGGAGCTGCAGCGGGAAGCGGCCTGATCGCTGTTTTTACGGAAAAAGCGCCTGACCTGTCGGAGCCTGCCGTTCTCGGCTCCTTTATCGGACTTGGCATATTTGGCTCGGGCGTGGCTTATATTTTGTTCAATTATATGATCATGAAGGGGAGCCCGGAGTTTGCGACTTCGGTAACCTATCTCGTTCCTGCCAGCGCCATGATCTGGGGTTATACTCTGCTTGGCGAGCACATTGGCTGGAATCTGCTGGTAGGTCTGGTTCTGATTCTCGGCGGCGTGTTTGTGGCGAACCGCAAAATGGGAACAAATTCCGGCACAAAGGCGGGTAAAAGGGCAGATCTCCAGTCGTAAGGCCTCCAGCAGCCGCATATAAATAAAAATGTGCGGAAGTATCCGCGCAAGCAAGCTGTTTGGCATATGGCGCTGTGTGGTATAATAGATTAAGAGAAACCGTTCCGCTGCATACTCGAGCTGTTTCTTCAGACCAACTAAAGAAAGGATCAGGATACCATGAGTCCCCGAAGGATGATTCCCCAAAGGACGATTTGGAAACGTTATGATCTATCCTACACTTAGCTCTTCCGTGAGTGCATGTCGGTGACCGACTACTGCGGAAGAGGGGATTAAGAATGCGAAGGACCAAGTCCTCCAGGCGGATGTTACGCCCGGGCTTCCGCAAGTACCGGTTGAATATGAACCCACTTGTGAGAAACCGGAGGAGCCTGTATGAGGATAACAAACGAAAAGACGTTTTTTAACAAAGTGCCGCAGCAAACGGCTGTCATGCTGCTGGGAACCTGTATGTTGGCATTTGCCTATTATCATATTAACTATGCGAATCATTTGTCCGAAGGCGGTTTTGTAGGGCTTGCTCTGCTGGGCAAGTACGTATTCGGGCTATCACCGGCCTGGAGCGTGTTTCTGCTCGATGTGCCGGTCCTGATTGCTGCTTGGCTGATCAGGGGTTGGCGCTTCGCGGCCCAAGCACTGCTGGGTGCGGCTACGTTCTCATTATTTTACAGCGGTTTTGAATGGCTTTCACCGCCGTTGATCAATTTGCAGGGCAACCTTGCCGTAGCTTCTGTCCTGTCCGGGGTGTTAACCGGGCTGGGTGCGGGAATGGTCATGCGCGTCGGAGGGGCGACAGGCGGTGACGACATTCTGTCTTTGCTGATCAGCCAGTGGAAGGGCTGGAAGCTGGGTAGCGTATTTTTTGTGAGTGATTGTATCGTGCTGCTGCTGTCTCTCTTTTATTTGCCCTTCAAAGAGACGATGTATACTATTTTTGCGGTGTGGATTGCTGGCCAAACCATAACGCTGACGGTTACATTCAGGCTCAGGCCTGCTGCTGAGTCCGTGGGAAAGATACAGCCTGCCGCCGGGGCAGCGTTAACCGGTGTGCAGAGAGCGGGGCAATCATCTTAAAAACAAAACCGTCCGGGAAATCGGACGGTTTTGTTTTTTTGCTTCAATCAGTCGTAATGGCTGGTTCCTGTAGGATATAATCAGTACTTGAAAGAATGGACAATGGAATAATTAAGGAGTGAAATGAGAAGGAGGCCGGGGAATATTATGCTTGTGCTTACTTGTACGCTTTTGTTCACCATGGTGATCCATACGGCGGACAGCCTGTCCTATGCGCTGCGACTGGGAGGCCTGCGGGCGCGCCGCATCGGGTTGGCCGTGACGGTAGCGGGTATGCTTCTGCTGGTATCACGCACCTCGAACATGATTCAGGGGCCGATGCTGGGCAGTATGGCGGATCAGGCCAAGCTGATTGCACAGGAACCGCTGGAATGGAAGCTGCATGCCATACTGGCAGCCGCGACGGCCGGTACGCTACTTGCGATTCTGCTGTTTCCGGCCATGGTCCGTATTTCGGCAAGGCTCGTTGTACATTTGGAAGCTGCCGGATCGGTCGGAGGTATGGTGAGGCGGCTGGTGCAGCAGGCGCGCTGGAGACATATCGGATATTATGTCAAGCGGCCGGATCGCGCGATGGCGCATAGCCTGCTGCACGGTTCTTTTCCCAAGCGGCTGGTTCTGTTGAATCTGGTGGTCACGGCAGTATATACGGTCGGCGTTTTGTCGGCTGTATATGCCTCGTATCTGTGGCCGGAGCATGCGACCTCCATGTCGATGTCTTCCGGACTGATTAATGGGGGAGCGACGATTTTGCTGACACTGCTGATCGATCCGCGGCTGGCGCTTCTGTCGGAGCGGGCTGTGAGAGGGGATCTGCGTCTGGCAGGCATGAACCGGATTTACGGCTGGATGCTGGTATCCCGGCTGGGCGGTACGCTGCTTGCGCAGCTCCTGCTGGTGCCGTTTGCCTACTGGATCGGCTGGATGATCGGATAACCATTTTTGGGAGTGTCTCAGAATATGAAAAAGGAGAGCCCAGATCAACGGATCTTTGGGACATCTCCTTGGCGATACACGAGTGATTTTACAGGGACTCCTGTCCTCTCTGACTGTCCTCGAACAGGTAGGCGTATTCTCCGTACCCCTCCTGAACGAGATCTTCCTTCGGTACAAACCGTAAAGCCGCAGAGTTAATGCAGTAGCGCAGCCCATCAGGTCCGGGACCGTCGTCAAACACATGACCCAGATGCGAATCAGCCTCACGGCTGCGCACCTCAGTACGGATCATAAAGTGGCTGAGATCGGTTTTTTCCTTGATATTGTAGCTGCGAAGAGGGCGGGTGAAACTTGGCCAGCCGCAGCCCGCATCATACTTGTCGCGTGAGCTGAACAGCGGTTCACCGGATACAATATCAACATAAATACCATCCCCCTGATGATCCCAGAATTCGTTCTCGAACGGTCGCTCGGTCGCATTGTTCTGTGTAACCTCATACTGCAGAGGAGTGAGCCGCGACTTCAGGTCCGCTTTGTCGAATTTGCCTGACCAATTTCGCTCGATAAAGTCTTCGCGTCCCGATCCTTTACGGTACCGTTTGTAATGGCCCGGATTTTTCTTGTGATAATCCTGATGATATTCCTCCGCTTCATAAAAAATGGATGCTGGCAGGATCGGAGTGACAACCGGATTGTCAAAACGTCCGCTTTTGTTCAGCACCTCTTTGGAGGCTTCGGCCTTCACGCGCTGCTCCTCACTGTGATAGAAGATTGCAGTTTTGTAGGATTCGCCGCGGTCATGAAACTGTCCGCCCGCGTCGGTTGGATCGATCTGCTGCCAGAACAGCTCCAGCAGCCTCTCATACGGAAAAACTTGCGGATCAAATGTAATTTGCACGGCCTCCACGTGACCTGTTGTATCCGAGCACACTTCTTCATAAGTAGGATTTTCTGTATGTCCGCCCGTATAGCCGGAGCGTACCCTCTTGATGCCGGGAAGATCCTCAAAGGGAGAGACCATGCACCAGAAACACCCTCCCGCAAAGGTAGCAAGCTCTGTATGCTGCGGATTTTTGATACTATTCATAAAATCACTCCATTCCATTAGGATGTTTTAATTCGTGGGATTTCAATCGTTTGCAATTAAATTATAATCTACTTTGTTATCGAGGCCAACCGGAACGTTAACGTCTGGTGCCGGCCTTGAGCCTGCTTATCCATAATATGGATCCTGCAAGCATCGTATAGCCGGTGAACAACAGCAAGCCGGCCATGGGTCTGTCCGTCAGCAGGCTGCCGACGTAAGCATAAATGATAATGCCAGGTAACTTGCCGATGCCTGTAGCGAGCATGAAAGCCCGGAACGGAAACTCGGCAACGCCTGCATAGACATTGACGGCTGCCTGGGGAATGACGGGCATTAGGCGGGCGGCCAGAACGGTGGTAAACGGACGGCGCTCCATTGCCGCCGTAAAAGCATGCAGCGCAGGTACACGTTCCAGGTAAGTCCTGCCTCGATCGCGGAAGAGAGATCTTGCAGCCCAATAGACGGTCGCGGCTGCGAGCGTTGTTCCTGCCCAGCAAATGACGGCTGCCTGCCAGGCTCCTGTGATATAGGCTGCTGTCGTAATAACCAACTTGTAGGGAACAAACGGAATGAGCGCGAATCCAAATGCCAACCCCAGAAGCACAGGAAGGGAACCGTGTTGCTGGGTCCATTCCAGCAAATCATATCTGTACATAAACACGAAGCCGAGCAGCAAAACATAGGCTCCGGCAGCAATCCATTTTTTCATTGGCTCACCTTTCAGGCAGGGCTACAGCGTACCGGTGACCTCTCTTCCCACAGCGGAACAATTTGGTGTTCCATTCTACGAGATTGTATGCTATACTTGCCATTAATAAGAATAGTTCCCAAAGGGGAGTAGCTCTAAGCGGTAAAGTCGTCATTACGGGAAGTTTCCCCGGCTTTATTGGCAACGCCTGCGTTGTAGCGAGACCTTTGCCTGATTTCTTTTTCAATTCGGGTAAAGGTCTTTTTTGATGCAAAAATCAAGGAAGCGCCGTTCCGGATCGAAGAGGAATGGGCGCTTTTTGTGCATGGATGCGGGCAACTATGTCAATTATATCAAAATAAAGAGAGAAAGTGGGGAAACTTGATGGATTTTTTTGGAGTGGAATTTTGGATGGCCCTCCTGTCGATCGTTGTTATCGACCTGGTGCTCGCGGGTGACAATGCCATCGTTATCGGCCTTGCAGCGCGAAATGTACAGAAGGAGGATCAGAAGAAGGTTATTTTCTGGGGGACGGTCGGAGCCGTTGTCATCCGGGTAATTGCAACCCTGCTGGTTACGTATTTGCTCCTTATTCCGGGTCTTCGTCTAATCGGGGGACTGCTGCTCGTATGGATCGCTTATAAGCTGCTAGTGGAGGATAAAAAGCATGAAATCTCGGCAGGCAATCAGATGTGGGCTGCGATTCGTACCATCATCATTGCTGATGCGATGATGGGGCTTGATAACGTGCTTGCGGTGGCAGGTGCTGCTCATGGCGACATGTTCCTCGTGATTCTTGGTCTTGCCATTTCTGTACCGATCATGGTGTGGGGGAGTACAATTATTCTGAAGCTGACGGACCGTTTTCCGATAGTTATTGCGATCGGAGCCGCAGTGCTTGCTTATACCGCTGCCAAAATGATCATCGAAGAGCCAATGATTCATGCATGGTTCCTGAACCCTGTGCTGAAATACGGCTTTGAACTGCTCGTTGTAGCCGCTGTTGTCCTGCTTGGCTGGCAGATGAAAAAGAAAAAGACGAAAGAGGCTGCGGCTCATCCGAAGCAAGTGAAAATGTACGAATAAGCTACTTATGTCCAATAAATTCATCATGCACAGTCTTAAGACGGTTCCCGGCGGGAACCGTCTTTTTACGGATGAAATTGCCCTTGGGCCTTAGAGGAGGTACACTGTAACGTAGAAAACCGAAGTGTTGACGAAATGGGGAAGCCAAATGAATGAAATGGAGAAAATAAAGATAGCTGTGGCCGGACTGGGGGATATCGCCCGCAAGGTGTATCTGCCTTTGCTGTCCGCTCATGAGGGCGTGGAGGTCATCGGTATTCACAACCGGTCTCTGGAGCCGGTGCAGCAGATGCTTCGCAAATACCGATTCAAGCAGGGGACGACCGATTTGAAGGAATTGCTGGGCTGGGGGCCGGACGCTGTATTTATACATAGCGCGACTGAAGCCCATTTTGATATGGTAATGCAGTGCATCGAACAAGGTGTAGCCGTATACGTGGACAAACCGCTCTCTTATGATTTGCGGGAAGCGACGGAAATGGCGGCTTTTGCGGAAGCCCAGGGAGTTCTGCTCGGGGTAGGTTTTAATCGGCGCTTTGCACCCCAGTACGTGCAGGCCAAGGCATGGCTGGAGGAGGTGGGTGGCATCCGCCAATGTGCTGCGGTGAAGCATCGTACGGGACTTCAGCAACGGCCGGCAAAGGAAACGGTGTATGATGATTTAATTCATATGCTGGATCTCTTGCTATGGCTAGGCGGCGATCATTATGAACTGCTGCAGGCGAGCGTGGATCAGGATGAGGAAGGGCGCTTGACCCGTGCATTCGGCGCGCTGAGGCTGGGGGTAGCTGCGGGAATGTTCAGTATGGACAGACAGGCTGGTGTTGATTTCGAGAGGCTGGAGCTTCACGGCCACGGCCGGTCGGCTGAGGTCACGCAAATGGAGCAAGCCGTGTTGTATGAGAAAGGGCGGCGGCCGCAGGCAAGCGGCTTCGGAAGCTGGGACACGATTTTGCATCGGCGCGGCTTTACAGGGGCGGTAAACCATTTTCTGGACAACATCCATACACCGGAGCAGTGCAGTATCCGGGCAGGACTGGCTCTGGAATCGCATATATTAGCTGAGCGTCTGCTCGGATGATGATACAGATCAACAAGGAGAGAAGCAGATGAGTGATAAGAACCGCCTGCAAACGGTGGAGGACATGGTTGTCGAAAGTTATCGGCAGGAAGAGGACATGATGATTCTCGTATTTGCCCAGTGGTGTGTCAATGAAGGGCTGGACCCGCAGGAGTTGTACGAACAGGCTTATCCCGGACAGGAGCAGAATGACCGTCTGCAGCGGGTGCTGGAGCTGACGGTACCGAAAGAGGAGGCAGGGCCAATTCCGGATGATACCGTGCTTGGCGTGCTTTCCATGTTCGGCAACGACGATCTCGCGATGGTCGTGTCGGAACGGATTCAAGGAAGGCCGAAGAAAGGATAGGTCGTTAGAAAGCGTATGACGGAGCTGCTTCCAAGATGGAGCAGACCTTCATACGCTTTTTCATTATAGCCGGATTATCGGAAAATTGATGTCAAAGATGCTCTCTGTGAATGCTCCTGAATTCCTTAGGCGACATTCTAAATCGGGAACGGAACACGCGATGGAAATACGTGTAATTAGCAAAACCCGATGATTCGGCCGCCTGTTCCAGCGACATGGGGCTAAAAATAATGCGCTCCCTCGCCATATTGAGCCGGACGTCAAGCGTATACTGCATAATGCTTGTTTCGAAGGTTTCCTTGAAGAGGTGAACGGCCCGCGATACGCTGATACCGATATGGGCCGCAACATCCTCCAGCTTGAAGGCGGATGAGGCGTTCTCTTCAATATAGTTCTTGATCCGGTAAGCGAGATAGCTTTGGTGGGACGATGCCGGATGCTCAGCGAGAAGTCTGTCAATTTCCAGGCAGAGTATTTTCATATAGTATTCCGAAATCTCTGGGTACGGATTGGAAATCCGGCGCTGCTCCATGACGATCTGGCGGAATAATCCCAGCAGCGACTCCGTGAGCTGGACTCTGATTTTGGTCGGCCGTTTGTGACGGTTCCACCATTCGTCGACCCATGCTCCTGCAAAGAAAATATGATAATCACCGCTTTCGATGGTCTGTTCGCCCATCGGATTGAGCTCGGTGTCGATTTTCAATTCGTACGGCTCGGTGGGGTTGAACAGCAGCAGGTCCCCCGATTCGATCCTTACCATTTCGTCTCCAATGCGCGCTTTGCATCTTCCGTCTGTCTGAAGGCGGAAGAGATAGTTTTTGATGCCTTCCGGCTGGGTTTGGTGAAAGGGCTTGCGATGAAACGAGAACCCTGCGGTCAAAACTTGGCACGGTTCAATTGTGGACATAACGACGTCTCCTTATGAACAAAATTCTCCTGCAGCAGTACAACGGAATAACGTTTGAGATCAGAAAAAAGTTTTTTTGAAATATTGACCAGATTGTTCATGTTTTAATCATATTATTCATTTTAATTGAAATGGTTTAGGAATACTATAACAACTAGATTGAACCTGCTTTTAATGCAGCATAAGGAGTGAGAACATCGTGAAGAGAGTTAAGGCGGGTATTATCGGCTGCGGTAATATCAGTGCCGTATATCTGGCGAATCTCAAGAAAAGTCCTTTTATCGAAGTAGTGGCAGTAGCTGACTTGCTGGTAGATCGTGCAGAAGAAAGGGCGAATCAATTTGGTATTGGAAGCGTATACACCGTAGACCAGCTTATTCATAGTCAAGAGGTCGAGCTGGTGTTCAACCTTACGGTTCCCGGTAGTCATGCGCTGACCGATCTGGCGGTGCTGGAAGCTGGCAAGCATGTATACAGCGAAAAGCCGCTTGCTGTATCGCTAGAGGACGGGAAGCAGGTCGCTGATCTGGCTAGAGAGAAAGGGCTCCGGGTCGGCTGCGCACCCGATACGTTTCTGGGAGCTGGCATTCAGACCGCACGATCCGCGATCAAGGAAGGGCTGATCGGCAGCCCGGTTGCCGCGACGGCCTTCTTCATGGGTGAGGGTCCGGAATGGTGGCATCATGATCCGGAATTTTTTTATGCTTCCGGCGGTGGCCCGATGTTCGACATGGGACCTTATTACCTGACGGCCCTCGTTAATTTACTGGGCCCGATCCGGCGGATCAGCGCCTCGGCAGGCATCCAGATTCCGGGCCGCAAGATTCATAGTGGACCGAAGAGCGGAACACCGCTTCAGGTACAGACACCGACACATCTGTCGGGAACGCTGGATTTTGTAAACGGAGCTATGGTCACTATGATTACGAGCTTCGATATCCGGGGAGCCTCTGATCTTCCACGGATTGAAATATATGGAACCGAGGGGATACTCAGTGTTCCGGACCCGAATGAGTTCAATGGAGAAGTCAGATTGCGAAAATTCGGCGAGGAAGAATGGCGGACCGTTGCTCCCCTGTTCGAATGCTCAAGCAATGAGCGGGGGCTGGGTGCCAATGAGATGATTACGGCCATGCGAGCGGGCCGGCCCCACCGCGCCAGCGCGGAGCTTGGCTACCATGTGCTTGAAGCGATGCATGCGTTTCAGCGTTCTTCTATGGAGGGCAGACATATCAATCTGGAGAGCACTTACGAACCAAGTGAAGAGCTGTACTATGGAACAGAAGTAATGTCTGCGGAACAATCATAATTAGTCGGGAGGATAAGAAAATGGCAAAGATCGGCTTGCAGTTGTACACAGTAAGGGATCAGCTTGAACAGGATTTTGAAGGAACGCTCCGCAAGGTGGCTGCACTCGGCTACCAGGGAGTGGAGTTTCACACCTTCTTCGGACGCACCGCGGAGGAAGTCAAGGCGCTGCTTGACGAACTGGGACTGGAGATATTGGGGACTCATGTCGCTTATCAAAGACTAGTTGATCATCTGGATGAAGAAATCGCTTATCACAAAGCCGTCGGCAACAAGTATCTGGTGGTTCCTTATCTGACCGAAGAGGAAAGACAATGGAGTGAAGTTTTTGACAATCTGGCTAAAATCGGGACTGCCTTGAAAGAAGCAGGTCTGGTTCTTTGTTATCATAACCATGAGTTCGAACTGACTGAAGAGCTGGACGGCAAGCCTGTTTTCGACGTTATGTACGAGACTGTTTCTGCGGATGTTCTGCAAGTGGAAATGGATACCTGCTGGGTGCATTACGGAGGATATGACCCTGTTGAATATATAGCTCGCTACACCGGACGTCTACCGATTATTCACCTTAAGGATATGAGCAGGAATGAGGAGGGCAACGCGGTTACTGTAGAGCTCGGCAAGGGAGAGGTTAATCTGTCCGCCATTGCCGATGCAGCGGTTGGAGCGGGCGTAGATTGGATTGTAGTGGAGCAGGATCACTGTGCCAATCCACCAATTCAAAGCATCGAAACAAGCATACAATGGATTAAGGAATACGCCAATCAGGGAGGGCAAGTCAATGTCTAACACGGTAAAAATCGCAATTGTCGGATGCGGAGGTATCGCAAACGGCAAACATATGCCAAGCTTGGCCAAACAAGCAAACGCCGAAATGATCGCATTCTGTGACATTATTAAAGAGCGCGCTGAAAAAGCCGCTGCCGAGTATGGTGCCGAAGGTGCCAAGGTGTACGATGACTATCAGGAAATGCTGAAGAGCGGAGGCTTCGACGTGGTCCACGTCTGCACGCCGAATGATTCCCATTCCGAAATTACGGTTGCATCACTCGAAGCGGGCAAACACGTGATGTGTGAAAAGCCGATGGCAAAAACGTCCGCACAGGCTCGTGAGATGCTGGAAGCGGCCAAGCGAACAGGTAACAAGCTGTCGATTGCCTATCAAAACCGTTTCCGTGATGACAGTCTGTATTTAAAGGAAATGTGTGAAAACGGCGATCTCGGTGAGATCTACTTCGGTAAAGCCCTCGCTCTGCGTCGCCGCGCTGTGCCTACCTGGGGCGTATTTCTGGATGAAGAGAAGCAGGGGGGCGGACCGCTGATTGATATCGGCACCCATGCACTCGATCTGACTCTGTGGCTGATGGACAATTACAAGCCGAAGAGCGTCATGGGCTCCACATTCCACAAGCTCGGCCATCGCGAAAATGCGGCCAACGCCTTCGGACCGTGGGATCCGGAGCAGTTCAAGGTTGAGGACTCCGCCTTCGGCTTTATTACGATGGAGAACGGGGCGACCATTGTGCTGGAATCCAGTTGGGCGCTCAACGTGTCCGAGTTCGGTGAGGCCAAGTCGCTACTGTGCGGAACGGAAGGCGGAGCGGATATGCAGGACGGACTGCGCATTAACGGTGAGAAAAACAGCAGACTGTACGAGACCAAGATCGATCTTGGAGCGGGGGGCGTGGCCTTCTATTCCGGTGAAAAGGAGACGGATGCCGACCGCGAGGCCCGCTTGTGGCTAGAGGCCGTGCAGAACGATACCGAGCCGTTGGTGAAACCGGAGCAGGCGCTTGTCGTTACGGAAATTCTGGAGGCTATCTACGAGTCGGCCCGGACAGGCAAAGCCGTATACTTTGAGTAAATGCAACCTGTTTGTTGCAGATGAAGCAGCTTATATTAGTATACGTACAAGGAGGCGTGAAGCATGAAACTCGGAGTATTCATGGTATTGTTCGGTGACAGATCGCTCGAGGAGGCGCTTGATTTTGCGGCATCCAGAGGAGTGAAGGCTGTTGAAATCGGCACGGGTGGCAATCCGGGCAATAAGCACTGCAAGCCTGCGGAGCTGCTGGAAAATGAAACAGCACTCAAAAACTTCAAGAGGGCGGTGGAATCCCGTGGCCTGATCATCAGTGCACTGAGCTGCCATGGCAATCCGCTGCATCCCCAGAAGAAGCTGGCGCAAGCGGATCACGAGGACTTTATTAACTCCGTGCTGCTGGCAGAGAAGCTTGAGGTGCCTGTTGTTAACACCTTTTCAGGTTGTCCGGGCGATCATGAGGATGCCAAGTATCCGAACTGGCCGGTGGCTCCATGGCCGAATGATTATCAGGAAATTCTGAAATGGCAGTGGGAGAACAAGGTTATTCCTTATTGGACGGAAACGGGCAAATTTGCGTCTGATCACCACGTGAAGATTGGGCTGGAGCTGCACGGCGGCTTCTCAGTGCACACACCGGCAACCCTGCTGCGTCTGCGCGAGGCGGCGGGTGAAGTGATCGGAGCCAACCTGGACCCGAGCCATATGTGGTGGCAGGGAATCGATCCGGTACAGGCAGTTCATATTTTGGGCCGCGAAAACGCAATTCACCATTTCCATGCCAAGGATACGACCATTGACCCGGTGAATGTAAATAAACATGGAATTACGGATATGCAGAGCTACTCTCAAATGCTTGACCGAGCGTGGCAGTTCCGAACGGTAGGCTATGGTCATGATATAAAGACCTGGGCTGATATTTTAAGCGCACTGCGGCTTGTCGGTTATGATTATGTGGTAAGCATTGAGCACGAAGACGGTCTGATGTCGATTGAAGAAGGCTTTACAAAAGCCGTCCACAATCTTCAACCTATTATAATGGATGAACCATTGGGAGATATGTGGTGGGTTTAAACCATTAGGGGGAGCAAGCTTATGATAAACGTCACCATCTGGAACGAATACGTCCATGAGAAAATTCACGATCAAGTAAAAGCGGTATATCCGGACGGACTGCACACAGCGATTGCCGCTGGGTTGGCTGGGGAAGGCTTCGCCATCCGGACTGCTACGCTTGATCAGCCTGAGCATGGCTTGACTGACGAGGTGTTGAATACGACGGATGTGCTGATCTGGTGGGGGCATATGGCCCATGACCGGGTTAGTGATGAAATTACAGCTAAGGTGGTTCAGCGTGTCCAACAAGGTATGGGATTCATCGTTCTGCACTCAGGACATTTCTCTAAACCGTTCAAGACATTAATGGGAACCAGTTGCGATCTGAAATGGAGGGTAGCCGGAGAACAGGAAATTGTCTGGTGTGTGAATCCGTCCCATCCGATTGCGGAGGGCGTGGAATCCAAAATCGTGCTCGATCAGGAAGAGATGTACGGTGAATTTTTCGATATTCCGACTCCAGATGAGCTAGTATTCGTAAGCAACTTCCAAGGAGGAGAAGTATTCCGCAGCGGCTGTACGTTCCGCCGGGGATCCGGCAAGATCTTCTACTTCCGTCCTGGCCATGAAACCTATCCGACGTACTACCAGCCGGACGTTCTGAAGGTAATCTCCAATGCGGTGAAATGGGCCTATCCGGCGCGCAAGACATCAAATGTGTTTGGAAAATCCGAACCGGTGCGTCCTTTTAAAGAAATTCTTGTCTGACGGGATGGAAGCTGCTAGGCAATCAGTGTTGCAATTTGCCACGGCATATACGGCAGGCGGAGCCTCTGGGGTTCCGCCTGTTTTTTTGCATTAGAAAGTTGATGAGTAACAGCGGCGCCGGGCGGGTAATGAATAGGATAAAATAGTTCCTTTATTTCACTTATCGGCGAAAAGACTTGCAACTCCTTTTATTTGCGCATAAAATATGATAATGTGATATATACTAACAAAATGAAAGTATTGTCAAGCGGACCTGTAAAGAGGTGAAAAATGATGGAGGATCAACAACTGTCAGGAATGTGTCCGAGATTTGAATCGGCATTTTCCTTTTTGGGCAAACGATGGAACGGACTTATTATCCAGTCTTTGATGAGCGGACCGAAAAGATTTAAAGATATCTCGAATCTCATTCCGTCCATGAGTGATAAGATGCTGTCGGAAAGAATGAAGGATCTGGAGAGCGAGGGTATCTTGATACGGCATGTATATCCGGAAACGCCGGTTCGTATCGAGTATGAGCTGACGTCGAAGGGACATGCGCTTCGCCCGGTTATGGAGCAAATCCAATCTTGGGCTGAAGAGTGGATTGAATAGGTTGCTGAATAGGAGAAAATGTTGAAGAGTCCAGGGAGGGCTCTTTTTTCTTGTTGTTTTAAAATAAATTTTGAAATACATACGCTGTATTTGTGACGAAAATCACAAAAGGAATAAAGAAAATTCGTTATACTTGCCTTAATTATATAACAAGCGATGTCAGATATAGGATTGAGAAACGGCATGGCTTGAGGGGAGGCACTCAGATGAGTACAGCACGGGAGAAACTTGTCGTCGTCGGCAACGGAATGGCCGGCATTGGAACATTGGAGCAAATGATTAAGCTTGGCGGTCATTATGATATTGAGATCATTGGCAGTGAGCCGCATCCGAACTATAACCGGATCATGCTTTCCTACGTGCTGGAGGGCACGAAGACTATTGACGACATTATTTTAAACGATTGGAGCTGGTATGAGCAGAATGGGATACAGCTTCATACAGGGACAGCGGTTACGCGGATCGACGCCGAGGATCGAAAGGTTCATACAGATACAGGGCTCGTAATCTCGTATGACAAGCTGATTATAGCAACTGGATCGAAGCCGTTCATGCTGCCTATTCCTGGAATTGATAAGGAAGGTGTTGTTGGCTTCAGGGATATTGCGGATTGCCACCGGATGATGGAGGCCGCCGCTTCCTACGACAAGGCCGCGGTCATCGGCGGAGGTCTACTTGGTCTGGAGGCCGCTAAGGGACTTGTTAATCTGGGTATGGACGTAACCGTCGTTCATTTGATGGACGATCTGATGGAGCGTCAGTTGGATCATCCTGCCTCAGCCATGCTGCAGGCCGAGCTGGAACGTCAGGGCATTAAATTTGCCATGGGCAAGCAGACGGTGGAATTAACCGGGGAGCAGCGGGTGAACGGACTGCTGTTCAAAGACGGCAGTCGCCTGGATGCAGACTTTGTGGTCATGGCGGTAGGCATTCAGCCGAATACTGCAGTGGCCGCAGGAAGCGGCATGGCGGTGAACAGAGGCATTATTGTTGACGATTACATGCAGACCTCTCTGCCCGGTGTTTATGCGGTCGGTGAGTGTGTCGAGCATAGAGGTGTATGTTACGGTCTGGTGGCTCCGCTGTTCGAGCAGGGCCTCGTATTGGCAAAGCATTTATGCAGTGTGGATACGAAGCCGTATGAAGGCTCTGTCGTATCCACCAAACTGAAGATTTCGGGGGTGGACGTATTCTCGGCGGGAGAATTCATTGAAACAGGTGAACATACGGTCATTTCGGCAAAAGACGACTGGAAGCGGACTTATAAAAAGGTGCTGCTTCGCGGCAATCAAATCGTTGGCGCTGTGCTGTTCGGGGATGTGACCGAATCCGCCAATCTGCAGAAGCTGGTGCGACAGCAGGCCGAAATGAATGATGAGATTTATGCGTCCATTATGGGGACTGGCTGCTGCGGCGGCGGGGCCAAGGCGGCTTCCGTGGAAACGATGTCAGATGATGAAATCGTATGCGGCTGCAACGGAGTGACCAAACAGGCGATTGTGCAGGCGATTACGGAGCAGGGTCTGTCCAGTGTGGAAGAAATCAAGGCATGCACTGGAGCTACCCGCTCATGTGGCGGCTGTAAGCCGGTCGTGGAGGATATTTTGAAATTTGTGCTGGGGGATGGTTTTGCGGCTGGTGCCCAAAAAGGAATTTGCACTTGTACCACGCTGAACCGGGATGAAATTGTTGCGGAGATTAAGGCGAAGGGGCTGCAGAGCATCCGGGAAGTGATGCATGTACTGGGCTGGTCCCAGCCGGAAGGCTGTTCCAAATGTCGGCCTGCCCTGAACTATTATCTTGGCATGATATATCCCGAAACGTATGAAGATGAAGCGGAGTCCCGCTTTGTTAACGAACGCATGAGCGCTAATATCCAGAAGGACGGCACGTTTACGGTCGTTCCTCGCATGTATGGCGGTGTCACTACACCGGAGGATTTGAAGCGGATTGCGGATGTGTCGTTAAAATATGATGTTAAGGTCGTCAAGGTGACAGGCGGTCAGCGGCTCGACCTGATCGGAGTAAAGAAAGAAGATCTGCCGAAGGTATGGGAGGAACTGGATATGCCTTCAGGTTACGCCTACGCCAAATCTCTGCGCACGGTGAAAACCTGCGTCGGCTCGCAATTCTGCCGTTTTGGCACACAGGACTCCATGGGGATGGGAGCGCGGCTGGAGCGCAAATTTGAGCGCCTTGATCTGCCGGCCAAGTTCAAGTTTGCCGTGAACGGGTGTCCGCGCAACTGTGCCGAGTCCTGCACCAAGGATATCGGAATCGTCGGTAATGACGGGGGCTGGGAAATTTTTATCGGCGGCAACGGGGGCATCAAGGCTCGGCTTGTGGATTCGCTCTGCAAGGTGAAATTCGATGATGAGCTGGTCGAAATCTGCGGTGCCGTAATGCAGCTATATCGTGAGACGGCTAATTATCTGGAGCGCACATCCGAATGGGTAGAGCGTATGGGGATCGATACGATCCGGGCACAGATCGTTGAAGATACCGAAAATCGGAAAGCATTGCTGGAGCGCATTGAATTTGCTCTTACCCAGGTTGAAGATCCTTGGAAGAAGCTGCTGCGCGATCCTCAAAAACGTGGTCTGCTGTTCGAGCATAAAGAGCCCGCAATATAAATGCCGAAGCAAAAACAAATAAGCAGGAGGAGATTCAATGCATACAGTAACGGTTGGCCCCTTAGAAGAGTTCCAGCAGCGGATTGGGCGGGTCGTGCAGTTGTTTGACCGGGAGATTGCCATCTTCCGCACCTCGGATGAACAGGTGTATGCGGTCGATAACCGCAATCCGCACCCCAAAGGCGGTCCGCTCGCCGAGGCCATCGTATCCGGTCATTTTATCTATGATCCTTTATATGATTGGAAGATTGATCTTGTCTCGGGCGAGGTACAGGCCCCCGACCATGGCCAGGTGCGGACTTATCCCGTTCAGTTGCTGCACGGCCAGGTTGTCCTTTCAATACCGCAATAATATTTACGCCGAGACGGACAGCAAAGAAATAGGGGAGATCACCATGTTTGCACAGGAAGTAGAGAACGTCATTGAAACAGCAGTCAACAAAAAGAATAAAATGAATGAAAGCCTGACCCGCTATGCGCTTGCAGCTGTACTTGCGGGAGCCTATGTAGGGCTTGGCATTATTCTGATCTTTACCTTGGGTGCGCCGCTTGCGGCTATCCAATCACCGCTGCAGCCCTTGATTATGGGGGCGTCCTTCGGCATTGCTCTGACGCTGGTCGTCTTCGCAGGTTCGGAGCTGTTTACAGGCAACAATATGTTCTTTACCATCAGTACGCTGGCAGGACGCACAACAGTGGGAGATACGACTAAAAACTGGATTGTGGTCTTTCTGGGTAATTTGGTGGGAGCTGTGCTGCTGGCGCTGCTCATTTCAGGCACCGGCTTGTTCCGAGAAGCCGCATCCGATCATCTGATTTTCACCGCTGCCGCGAAGAAGATGAGTCTGCCGTTCTCTGATCTGTTCTTCCGCGGTATTCTGTGCAACTGGCTTGTATGCCTAGCGCTGTGGATGGCCGGACGAGCAAAAAGCGAGGCGGCCAAGCTTGTATTGATTTGGTGGTGCTTGTTCGCCTTTATCGCCAGCGGGTATGAGCACAGTGTAGCCAATATGACGCTGCTTTCGGTGGCTCTTGTTCTGCCCAACCACCCCGAAACGGTAACATTGGCAGGGTGGCTGCACAATATGATTCCCGTAACGCTCGGGAATATCGTTGGCGGCGGAGTTTTTGTGGGCATGGCTTACTGGTTTATTTCATCAAACGCGCATGGAGACACACGGCTTTAGTCGTGTGAGGGATTGCGCTCGGCATAAGGGCTACCCATCGGTAGCTCGAAAGCCGAACCCTGAAATATACGCTCCTGCAGCCTGCCAATATCTCTGGGAATCTCTTATTATCAACCTTCGGATAGAGCCTCGTAAATAATTAGCTTATCATTCTCTTTAGCAATAACCTGATCCGTTGTATTTTTGTTTTTGAATCGGTAGATTTCTGTTCCTATCGAAAGCCTCGTAGACATTAAATTCTTAAATTTCCCCTCTGTTGAATAATTGCTTTCGATCGACCCTACCAATTCACCTAATTTGTCCGTACCATCTTGGATTTCCTCTTTTCTTACATACACTCGATCATTAAGTATAAAGAAATCTGCAGAAGCATCTTTCTGTATCATCTCATTCGCTAAAATATCGCCAGTACTCGTCGTCTTATCCCCGACATTTTGTTCGCCGCATCCTGTAAGTATAGCGATCAATACTATCATAATTATACTTTTCATGAAAATACCTCCTTAAAATCTTTGCATATATTGAAATAATAAGATAAATTCGAAAAAAATATCAAACACACAGAAGGTGTTCCTTAAACATAACAAGGAATTTAATAATTTTTACGAGGCAATAGAGCCGTTCTCCGTAACAATTAACGATAATAACTCCGTTAAACTCCAAAGCAATTTAATTGGGGCTGGAGGAGTTAGCGAAGATATACAACTAAATAAGGTTATGATACACAACGAGATTGAAGATTCGATCGAAGACAATATTTCTGGTATGAGTTTGGATGATCTTCTCGAAAAAGTAACGGCAGCTAATACAGATTAAACTTTCGCTAAACGCGGTCTGGCTTCTGTGAATTACATCGATGGGCGCTGATTCTAAGCATAGGTGCTGATGTGGTAGGATCCTCCGTTGTTTTAGATACCAGAACTATTACTCCGTTTATTGTGAGGTTATTGCAAAAAAGTAACAGCACCCTCTAATTTGATAGAGAGGTGCTGTTAATGTCCAGATGAACATTTGTTGTATAAATGGTGTTTTTGTTCACTAAATGCGGCAGATTTCTTTCGGACAGAGCTCGCAGTGGCAGACCCCCTGCAGCATTTCCAAATTTTTAATCACGATCAGGCCCCCAGCATAATCGACGGCTCCTTTTTTGCGCAGATCGCTCAGCATGCGGTTGACGCTCTCCCGTGTAGCGCCAATCATGTTGGATAGATCGGTATGGGTAATTTTTTTATTGATCACCACGTCTTCGCCATGAGGCTCGCCATAAGTGTTGTATAGACGGATCAGGGTGGAGCACAGGGCGCCGGGCTTGCCATAGAGCATGAGGTCACGGAATTTGGTTTGGGTAATCCGGTGATGAGCTCCCATCCATTTAAGGAAATCAATAGCGAAGTCACAGTGCTGGCAAATGAGGAGCTCCAGGTCATGGTGATCGATCACGCCTACGTCGCTGTCTTCCAGCACCTCGGCTGAAAAGCTGTGTTTGGTACCAAAGAAAGGGTCCGCCTGACTGATCAGGTCGCCAGTCTGATACATATAGAGGATGAGTTCTTTACCTTCATCCGTCGTTTTCGTGATTTTGACGCGGCCTTGCTTCAGATAAAAGATTTTGTCTGACGTATCGCCCTCCCAAAACAGATGCGCACCTTCAGGAATGTGGCGATCTTTCATGACCGCGAGCAATTGGTTGAAGCTGCCTTGAGAAAAGCAGCCTGTGTTGCCTCGGTGCTCAATGACCATTTCAGGGTTTCTCATCTTCCATTTCCCCTTTGTTAATGTCTGTATTTCTTAATCTGTGTATTTGCAACTTTCGTATTTCAAAATTAATTATAAACCTGAGGCGGTGATTTTTGGGGCCGTTAGAGGGGAGAAAAGTGGCGATATTCCAAATTTTGTGATTATTTTCACTAAAAAAATAAAAACGGAATTGAATTATTTTGTGAAAAAAATCACATAATCAAAATACAGGCTATGATACGATCAAACCGTAAAGAGAAACGAAACCATATCAACAGGGAGGATGAGGGCCATGCTGCAGATGAAGGATTTCGGAAGCAGTACTACCTGAGTTGAACTTTAGCACATCATCTTATGTGAATATTTTCACTATTGATTTTAAAATTTATTTAAAATTTGTTAAAAACATCACACTTGCGGCTGTGGCACACTGTTAAGATCAAAGCGTAAAGAGGAGCCAATCCAAAAGTGATCAGGAGGATGAGAGGAATGGCAGTAAAAAATGAGGCAGCAAAAGCAGCGGAAGCGCAGTTGACGGCAGAGCAGTATATCCAGACATTGATTGATAAGGCGAATGCCGCGCAAAAGGCGTTTATGGATATGAACCAGGAGCAAATTGACGAAATTGTACAGGCGATGGCGCTTGCCGGCTTGGATAAACATATGTATCTGGCTAAAAAAGCCGTTGAAGAAACCGGACGCGGTGTATATGAGGATAAAATCACGAAGAACATGTTTGCCACCGAATATATCTACCACAGCATTAAATATGACAAAACGGTAGGGGTCATCGAAGATAACGATTTTGATAGCTTCCAGAAAATTGCTGAGCCGGTCGGAATTGTTATGGGGATTACTCCGGTTACGAATCCAACCTCCACAACGATGTTTAAAGCCTTGATCTCGATCAAGACCCGCAACCCGATCATTTTCGGCTTCCATCCTTCTGCACAGGAATGCAGCAAGGAAGCAGCCAGAATTCTGCTCGAAGCGGCCGTCAAGCATGGCGCACCCGAGAACTGTATCCAGTGGATTGAAGCCCCTACTATGGATAAAACAAATGCGCTGATGAACCACTCTGATGTGGCGCTGATTCTGGCAACGGGCGGATCAGGAATGGTGAAAGCGGCGTATAGCTGCGGCAAGCCGGCGCTCGGTGTGGGTCCCGGCAACGTGCCTTGCTTCATCGAAAAGTCTGCGGACATCAAACAGGCGGTGACAGATCTCATCCTCTCGAAATCCTTTGACAACGGCATGATCTGTGCATCGGAGCAGGCTGTCATCATAGAAGAACCAATTTACGATCAGGTTAAAAAGCTGATGATTGCAAACGGCTGCTACTTCGTCAATAAGGAAGAGGCCGCGAAGCTCACCAGCGGAGCGATTCAAGCGGAGAAATGCGCCGTCAATCCCGCTATCGTTGGTCAATCCGCGATGAAGATCGCTGAAATATGCGGCATTACCGTACCGGAGGGTACGAAAATCCTCGTGGCCGAGCTGGAAGGCGTAGGTACGAAATTTCCGCTGTCCGCCGAAAAACTGAGCCCGGTGCTTGCCTGCTATAAAGTGAAAAATGCGGAGCAAGGCATCGAACGCGCGGCACAGGTTGTCGAATTCGGAGGCATGGGTCACTCCTCGGCCATTCATTCCAACAATGATGAAGTGATTCAGAAGTTTGCGAACCGTCTGCAAACCGGGCGCATCATTGTCAACTCCCCTTCGACCCACGGAGCGATCGGCGATATTTATAATACGAATTTGCCGTCCTTGACACTGGGCTGCGGATCGTACGGACGGAACTCGACAGCGTCCAACGTATCCGCCGTAAATCTGATTAACGTGAAAAGGGTGGCGAAACGCACGGTGAATATGCAGTGGTTCAAGGTACCTTCCAAAATTTATTTTGAGAAAAACTCGACACAGTATCTTGCTAAAATGCCCGATATCTCGCGTGTAGCGATCATTACCGACCCGATGATGGTGAAGCTCGGTTATGTTGACCGGGTAACGCACTATCTGCGTCAGCGTCAGACCCCTGTAGCCATCGAGGTATTCTCCGAGGTAGAGCCGGATCCGTCGACAACAACAGTGGATCGTGGTGCGGAAATGATGAAACGATTCCAGCCGGACTGCATTATCGCCCTGGGCGGAGGTTCGCCTATGGATGCGGCCAAAGGCATGTGGCTGTTCTATGAATATCCGGACACGGACTTCAATAACTTGAAACAGAAATTCATGGATATCCGCAAGCGGATCTACAAATATCCTCGTCTTGGTCAGAAGGCGCAGTTCGTGGCCATTCCGACAACGTCGGGCACCGGCTCCGAAGTAACCTCGTTTGCGGTCATTACGGATAAAAACCTGGGCAATACCAAATATCCGCTGGCTGATTATGAGCTGACTCCGGACGTGGCGATCATCGACCCTGAATTCGTATATTCGCTGCCGAAAACGGCTGTCGCTGATACCGGCATGGACGTGCTGACCCATGCGATTGAAGCTTATGTCTCGGTTATGGCGAGTGATTATACGGACGGTCTGGCGATCAAGGCGATCCAGTTGGTATTCCAGTACCTTGAGCAGTCGGCATTAACAGGCGATAAACTGGCGCGTGAAAAAATGCATAATGCGTCCACGCTGGCCGGCATGGCGTTTGCCAACGCATTCCTCGGCATCAACCACAGCCTTGCGCATAAATGGGGCGGTCAGTACCATACGGCGCATGGACGCACCAATGCGATTCTGATGCCGCATGTGATCCGCTATAACGCCAAAAAACCTACAAAATTCGCGTCGTTCCCTAAGTATTCTCACTTTGTGGCGGATGAGCGCTATGCTGAAATCGCCCGCATTCTCGGTCTGTCTGCACGGACGACAGAGGAAGGGGTGAACAGTCTGATCGACGCCATCCGCAAGCTCAACAAAACATTGGGGATTGAGGAGTCGTTCCAGCAGATTGGCTTTGACGCCAAGGATTTCGAATCACGTGTCGACTATTTGGCGGACCGTGCGTTTGAGGACCAATGCACCACAGCCAACCCGAAATTGCCGCTGGTCAGTGAGCTGGCTGAAGTATACCGCAACGCTTTCTATGGACGTTTTGATCAATAAAATAATGGCTTGTTTAAAGGAATACAAGTAGATTATGTGATAAAAATCACTTATATTGTGATTTTTATCACATAAGAACGAACAGCGTTATTTTACAATGGAACTGTAAAGAGATCCTGAACAAAATCATGGAGGGATGGACATGTCGGTGATTGAGAGAGAAGTACAGGAACAGCAATCAGGATGGCGCGGGTTCAAAAATGGCAAATGGAGCAGAGAAGTTAATGTCAACGATTTTATTGAATTGAATATTACTCCGTATTACGGAAATGAGCAGTTTCTGGTGGGACCAACTTCCAATACGACAGCATTATGGGCGATTATTTCCGACCTGACCAAGAAGGAGCTGGCCAATGGCGGTGTGCTGGATGTCGATGTGAACACTCCATCGACGATCACCTCCCACAGACCGGGTTATATCGACAAAGACAAAGAGCAGATCGTGGGTGTGCAGACCGATGCGCCTTTCAAGCGTTCCCTGCAGCCGTTCGGCGGTATTCGGATGATGATCGACGCCTGCAAGGCATACGGCTTTGAGGTTCCGCAAAATATTATAGATATCTTTACAAACATTCGTAAAACGCATAACCAGGGTGTGTTTGATGCCTATACAGACGAAATGAAAGCAGCTCGTAAAGCCGGTATCATTACAGGTCTGCCGGATGCTTACGGACGGGGACGGATTATCGGCGACTACCGCCGAGTGGCTCTTTATGGCGCTGATTTCCTGATTAAAGATAAGAAGCAGCAGCTTAAAAGCCTTGAAGTGGACGCGATAAGCGAGGATATCATCCGTCTCCGTGAGGAAGTATCCGAGCAGATCCGGGCGTTGAATGAGCTGAAGCAAATGGCAACTGAGCACGGCTTTGATATTTCCAAGCCTGCCGCCAATGCCAAGGAAGCCTTCCAGTGGGTGTATTTTGGCTATCTTGCAGCTATTAAGGAGCAGAACGGCGCTGCGATGTCTCTGGGGCGTGTATCTTCCTTTCTGGATGTATATATTCAGCGTGATTTGACCGAAGGCAGCTTGACCGAAGAACAGGCGCAGGAGCTCGTTGACCATTTTGTCATGAAGCTGCGGATCGTCAAATTCCTGCGGACACCTGACTATAATCAATTGTTCAGCGGCGACCCAACGTGGGTAACGGAATCGATCGGGGGCATGTCCATCAGCGGAGAAACCCGTGTAACCCAGAGCAGTTTCCGCTTCCTGCATACCCTGTATAATCTGGGACCTGCGCCTGAACCAAACCTGACGGTATTATGGTCCGAGAAGCTTCCTGATGCATTTAAGAAATACTGCGCCAAGGTATCGATTGAAACGAGCTCTATCCAGTATGAAAACGACGATCTGATGCGTCCGATTTACGGCGATGATTACGGCATCGCATGCTGTGTATCCGCTATGAGAATCGGCAAGCAGATGCAGTTCTTCGGTGCACGCGCGAATCTGGCCAAAGCGCTCCTGTATGCCATTAACGGCGGCAAGGACGAGAAATCAGGTGCGCAGGTTGGACCGGAATTCCCGGCGATCACTTCCGAGGTGCTCGATTACGAGGAAGTGATGAAACGCTTCAAGCCGATGATGGAATGGCTTGCCAAGCTGTACATGAATACCTTGAACGTCATTCACTATATGCACGATAAATACAGCTACGAGCGGATTGAAATGGCGCTGCACGATCGCGACATTATCCGTACGATGGCCTGTGGTATCGCTGGTCTGTCCGTGGCTGCGGATTCCCTGAGCGCTATCAAATACGCCAAGGTTAAACCGATCCGCAACGAGAACGGCATTGCGGTTGATTTCGAAATTGAAGGAGAATTCCCTTGCTACGGCAACAACGATGACCGCGTGGACAACATCGCTGTAGGACTGGTTGAAAGCTTTATGGGCATGATCCGCAAGCATAAAGCTTATCGTGATGCGATTCCTACGCAATCTGTACTGACGATTACTTCCAACGTGGTGTATGGCAAGAAGACGGGAACTACGCCGGACGGTCGAAAAGCAGGCGAGCCATTCGCTCCTGGCGCCAATCCTATGCACGGACGTGATAAAAAAGGCGCACTTGCTTCACTCAGCTCGGTAGCCAAACTACCTTACGAGCACAGCCTAGACGGAATTTCCAACACGTTCTCCATCGTACCCAAAGCGCTCGGTAAAGAAGAGGAAGTCCGCAAAAACAATCTCGTCTCCATGCTGGATGGTTATTTCGGCAGCGATGCTCACCATCTGAACGTGAACGTGTTCGACCGTGAGCAGTTGCTGGATGCAATGGAGCATCCGGAAAATTATCCGCAGCTTACGATTCGCGTGTCGGGTTATGCGGTTAACTTCGTCAAGCTGACGCGTGAGCAGCAGCTTGACGTAATCAACCGGACCTTCCATGGTAAAATGTAACCGGAATGGATGAGCAACAACTCCGCCTGATCAAGCCTCAGGCGGAGCATGAACCGCACAGCGGATGCAGAAAGGGAGATACAGCATGTTGAAAGGTCGTATTCATTCACTGGAAACCTTCGGTACCGTAGACGGTCCCGGCATCCGCTTCGTGCTTTTTATGCAGGGCTGTCTAATGAAGTGCCAATACTGCCATAATCCGGATACATGGGCATTGGATGGCGGCCGTGAAGCAACGGTAGAGGAGATTCTGGGCGAGATTGAGCCGTACCTGTCCTATTATCGTAACTCGGGCGGTGGGCTGACGGTATCCGGCGGGGAGCCAACCCTGCAGTGGCCTTTTGTAGCTGAGCTGTTCAGGGAGGTCAAGCAGCGCTGGGGCCTGCACACCACTTTGGACAGCAATGGGTTCAATGATCCGGAACGTATTCATGAGCTGCTGGAGCACACTGATCTGGTTCTGCTCGATCTGAAGCATATCAACGACGAGAAGCATATCAAGCTGACTGGCAAATCCAATGAACGGACACTCCACACGGCACAGTGGCTGTCCGAGCATGGACACAAAATGTGGATACGGCATGTCTATGTGCCAGGCATTCACAACGAAGAAGAGGATCTGATTAGCCTGGGACGGTTCATCGGCACATTACACGGAGTTGAGAAGTTCGAGATTCTTCCTTATCATCAGATGGGCATCTACAAATGGCAGGCGCTGGGTAGAGCCTATCCGCTGGACGGGGTGCCCAGCCCATCCGAAGAGGAAGTGGAGCGGGCTTACCGTTTAATTGAGGATGGGCGGAGGGAAATGGCTGCCAATGAACAAAAAGCTACGTGCATTTGAGAAATCGCAATCGAATACGTTATTTGTGAAGATGAGCATCTGCCATAGGAGCAGGTGCTTATTTTTTTGTCTGAGGCTGCCAGTCGGTTGTCCATTGCAAAATAGTATCCCTTCTTTAGCGAAATGACGTCCTTACAGTGTCAGTTTTGCTCTCCTATAATGAAAAGGAACATTGTAAAATCCATGTAAGAAGGGGGTTCTGCACATGAAAAAAAGATTCCGCGCAATTTTCGGATGTGTACTGGCAACGTTCATGATTCTCACAGGCTGCAGCGGCGGGACAGGAGGAACGGAAGGAGAACAGAGTGAAGGGGGCCAAATGCAAGGCGGCTCCGGCGCTGAGCCATTTGAAATGACGATCCGTCACACTCAGGTGGGTGCTGACAAGCAGCGGCGGCTCGCCATCCTCGAGGACGTTGTCAAACAGGTGGAGGAAGATGTACCGGGAGTAACATTTACGCTGGACGGGGTCGATTCCGATGTGAACCGGAAGGAAAAACTGCGCGGTGAAATGGCCGCCGGCAATCCCCCGGATATATTTGACCTGTTCGGCAGCCCTGATTCCAAGGTGTACGCACAAGAAGGAATGCTGCTTGATTTGACTCCGATCCTGGAAGAGATTGGAATCCATGACAGCTTCACCTCACTGGACCCGTTCACGTATGAGGGGAAAGTATACGGACTGCCTTTAGGAGGTTCAGGTGAAGGATTCTTTTACAATAAAGCGTATTTCGAGGAGAAAGGCTGGCAGCCGCCGCAGACCTTCGCGGAATTTGAGCAGATGCTGGCCGACATCAAGGCCGACGGTAAAGTGCCGATGGCAGGCGCGTCAAAGGCAGGCTGGGTGCCGCTGATGCTGACCAACCATCTCTGGTCCCGCTATGCCGGGCCGGACGTTACGGCCAAGCTCGTGACAGGTGAAGCCAAATGGACGGACTCTAAAGTCATTGAAGCGTTCGCTAAGCATCAGGAATGGGTGAACAAAGGTTACTTTAAACAGGGGGAGCTGGGTTTTGAATACGCCGAATATACTACTCAATTTACGAGCGGTGAAGCGATCCTGATGTATGACGGGACATGGAAATCCTCCGTATTCAAGGAAGGTCAGTCCGGTGAAGGCATGATCGGCAAGGTCGGATTTTTCAATATACCGCCGGTTGAGGGGGGCACAGGGGACCAGACAGCGCTGATGAGGGACGTCAATAACGGGTATGGCTTTTCAGCTTCTGTTGCAGATGATCCGCGCAAGCTAGAGGCCGTCAAATCGTTCATCAAAAACTTGTTTAATGAGGAAATGCAGCTTCGCGGGCTTGTGGAGGACGGGGTTCTGCCTTCGATGAAGCTGGATGAAGCGGTCCTGAACGAGAGCATTACCGATGATTTGATGAAACAAATTGTAGCGGTATTAAATACGGCGCAAACGTCCTTCCCGGCCTTTGACTCCCTTGTGCAAGCGGATGTGACGACAGAAATCAGCAACATTCAGATCCAAAAGCTGATCGGTGGCCAAAGCACCCCCGAGCAGGCGGCAGAGCAAATCCAGAAAGTGCAGGATGAAGCCAACGCTGCAGTTCAGTAACCGGGGAGGCACAAATGAACAAGGCTATGCGTAACCCCGCAATATATATTGCTTTCATTCTTCCGGCGCTAGTACTGATTTTTATGTTTTTCATTTATCCGATTTTCAGTTCCATCTATTACAGCTTTACGAGCTGGAATGGGGTGTCAGCCCATCCGAAGTGGATTGGGGTGGGGAATTATGTGAAGGCGCTGGGGGATGACCGTTTCTGGAGCTCGACGTTAAACAATGTCTGGTTCATCGTATTTTCCATAGGCATACAGGTCCCGCTGATTATCCTATTTTCTCTGCTGATTGCCAACGTTAGACGTTTGCAGGGATTGTATAAAACGGCCGTATTTTTACCCTCGATCATGTCGACGGCCGTGATCGGCATTCTGTGGGGGTTTATCTACGAACCGAATATTGGCCTGATGAATAAGCTGCTCGGCCTGTTCGGCATCGATCCTGTATTTTGGCTGTCTGACGAAAAGGTTGCGATGCTGTCCATTTTGATCACGAACGCGTGGCAGTGGACCGGTTTTTATATTGTGATGGTGCTGGCGGCCATTCTGGCCATACCTAGAGAATTGGGGGAGGCCGCAGCGATGGACGGGGCTAACCGTATTCAACAGTCTGTATTTATCATTCTGCCCTTGATTCGTCCCATAATCTCGGTTGTGGTGATGCTTTCCATCGCGGGGGCGATGAAGGCCGCAGATATCGTAATCGTCATGACGAAAGGCGGACCGGCCGGATCTACGGATGTACTGGCCACCTATATGATCAAATACGCCATCACCAATTTTAAATACGGATACGGCAATACGGTCGCTGTGCTTATTTTTGTCATTACGCTTGTATTGACGGTTCTGTATCAACTTATTTTTGCAAGGCGCAGTGAAAGGGTTGAGTTCTGATGAAGAGGGCGAAGACACTCTGGCTGCCGCATACGCTGCTGATGATGTATTTGCTGGTGATTTTGTTTCCATTCCTGTTCGTTCTGTTCTCCTCGGTGAAGACGGACAACAACGCTATCGCTTTGAATCCTTTTGGAATACCGCAGGAATTTGCCTTTTCCAATTATGTGGAGGTATGGGTCAAGGCCAAAATCGGAGTCTATTTCTTCAACAGCCTGTATATTTCCACTTTGAGCGCGGCAGTGTCTATCCTGATCGGGGCTATGCTGTCCTTCGCGGTAACCCGGATGCGCTATCCAAGAGCAGGCAGGGCCGTATTCGGCCTTGCCCTGATCGGCATGCTCATTCCCAATAACTCTTTATTGCTTCCGATCTACTTGCTCGTACGCAAACTGGGGGTCCTCGACACCCATTGGGCGCTTATTATTCCGTATACTGCCAATGCCATTCCGTTTACGATTATTGTGCTGGCGGCGTTTATGCGTTCGCTGGCCTCCGAATTGGAGGAAGCGGCGGTCATGGACGGGTTGAGAGCTCCGGGAATTTTTGCTAAAATTGTAATACCTCTTATGATACCAGCTATGGTGACTGTATTTATCGTGAATTTCCTCGGCAACTGGAATGAATTTTTGCTCGCCAATTATTTTTTGTCCACAGATCAATTACGTACCCTGCCTGTTGGCATGGTTCAGTTCAGAGACCAATATCAGATGAATTATGCTCAAATGTCGGCAGGCATCGTATACAGCATCCTACCTGTGCTTCTGATGTATGCCGTGTTGCAAAAACGAATTATGGAAGGCCTGACGGCAGGCAGTGTGAAAGGATAGTGATCCTTTCACACTGCCCTGATCCGCAGGAATAGAAGACCATGACCTTGCGCCTGAAGCTTTTTGCCGCCTTTATTGTGCTTATTATCGTTCCCATGTGCTTGCTGGGCGCACTGACCGTATGGGTTTCCTCGGATGCGGCGGCTCGCAAGTACAGCGAGCAGGCCCAATATGCGTTAAAGGCCATCAGTTACAGCCTGACCGGCGTGTTTGAGGAGATGAACAAAGTAACGGATAACGGGATTGCGACGTCGGTATTTCGTATGGCGCTGTCTGCTGATGATCCGGGTAGCCAAAATCTGAATGCGGCAGGTCAGTTGACGCTTAACGATAGCCAGCGCAATTTCCGGAATCTGCTGTACAACTACCCGGATATAAGCTATGCCTATCTTTATAATTTACAGGGGAACGGGAAATCTCCCGGGATGGTCTCGATTTTTACGAAAGAAAATTTCACAACCCTTCCATTCGACAGCTTCAGGAAGCATTCTCTGTACCAAGACGTTATGGCCAAGAACGGGAATCCGGTCTGGATTGCTCCCTATGAATACCCGGAGCTTAGCGGCTCCGAACCCGTATTCACCCAGATTCGGCTGGTCAAGGAGCTGAACAATTTCCGCGACATCGGTATTTTGGTGGTTCAGATCAAGAATTGGCAGTTTGACCGGATTTTCCGCAATCTCCGGCTGAATACACGATCAGGGGACACGACGTTTATGCTTGCTAATAACGAGGGCTTAATCGTCTATGATCAAACCGGGTTGAACAGCGGAAAAAATATGGCTGAGCTTATGGAGCATCCCGTCCGTTACGGCAGCGGATATCAAAGCTTCCGGTCCTCATTTCAAGGGGATCAAAGCATGATTTCCATCTATCATCTCAAGGACTACCCCTGGAACCTCGTTTCCGTTACGCCATGGAGTTCCTTGACCGCCGAATTCTCTCTCTACGCCTTCTGGTTCGTTGTATTCATTATCCTATGCCTTGCCGGAGCCATTTTGTTTAACATCCTGTTCATGAACCGCATCACCGACAATATCGCCCTCCTTGTCCGTTTTATGCGCAGGGTGGAAGAGGGGGATTTGAGCGCCAGAGTGAAGCCTGGGAAGGAGGCGGAGCTGCGTGTGCTTGGAGAGGGCTTTAATTCATTAATGGACAAAATTGGAATTTTATTTGCAAAAGTAAGCTCCGAGCAGGAGCAGAAAGCACGGGCAGAGCTGCGGGTGCTGCAGGCACAAATCAAGCCCCATTTTCTATTCAATACACTGGAGTCGATCAATGGTCTGGCGGTGAGGGGAGAAGGGCGCAGGGTAAGTGAAATGGTGATCCGGCTGGCTAGTATGCTGCGCACGAGCATTCAGGAAAGGGAAGAAATTACGCTGGCCGAAGAGATCAACCATTTAAGGAGTTATCTTGAGATCCAGCAGTACAGATTTTCCGGTTTGTTTACATATGAGATTACGATACCGGAGGAGCTGAAGACGTGCCTGGTGCTGAAGCTGACGCTGCAGCCACTTGTGGAGAATGCGATCCAGCACGGCTTTGAAGGCATGACAAACGGCGGATTGTTGCGGATTGCTGTGTGGGAAAAGGATGGGGACATCCTCCTTGAAGCCGCGGATAACGGGTCCGGTATCCCTTCTGACGTGCTTGGATCGTTTCAATATATGATCAGGGAACCGGATGGAGATTCAGAACAGGGCGGGCGTTGGACGCTTGAGGAGCGGCGGGGGCTGGGGGTACGCAATGTGGCGGACAGAATTCGGATTCAATACGGCAGACATTACGGAATTTTTATTTGTTCCCATAAAGGCCTGGGAACCGTCATACGCTGTAAAATACCGAAATACAGCTAAGCGGAAGGGAGAATACACGATGGTCACAGCACTGCTGGTGGATGACGAAAGACCTGTGCTCGATAACCTGCAAAGCATCCTGCCCTGGAATGACATGGGTATTGAGATCACTGGGACGGCCGGTAATGGAATGGACGCGCTGCAGCTCGCTGAGCGCGAAGCTCCGGATTTGATCCTGTGCGATATCCGTATGCCGATGATGGACGGGCTGACCTTCATCTCCGAGCTGCGAAGCAGAGGGATAAACAGTGATATTCTTCTGTTAACGGGCTACCAGGAATTTGAATATGCCAGAACGGCTCTTAAGCATGGGGTGAAGGAGTATATCACCAAGCCTATAGATTATTACATGCTGGAAAATGTGCTAAGGTCTCTTGCCGCGGGGATACTTATGCGCAAGGAAAGGGAGAGTAAGCTGCAGGCCAGGGACGAGGAAATCGGCTGCTGGGTTAAACGGAACCGGATCCGAGAGGTGCTTACTGGAGAAGCCTGGAGCACTCCTGCGCCCCCGGTTTCCATGACAGAGGAAGAGGAGTCGTATGCGCTGTTTGTGGCGGAAGCCTGCATGTACTTTGACAAGACCCGGCAGTGGAGCGTTGACCGTAAAAGAGAGTGGAACAGACGGGTGTCGGAACGGCTGGAAGGGATACTGCAGTCCCGTTTTGTAAGCCCGTTTGTTTTTCAGGTGAGGGAAGGGGAATGGTGTGCGGCGCTTGATGCTTCCTTACAGCCTGAGCCGTTTCCCGCACGTGCGGGCTTGCAGGAAATGACGGAGCTGTTTGTCGGCATTTGTGCCGATTCAGGGATGGAGGGCCGGCTGCTGGTTCATCCGGGGCCGCTGCAAACCTTGGATTTAGCGGCGGTATATCATGCTTCCAGGCATGTCTTGCTGCAGTCGGGTGAACGCCTGTGTCTGCTGTCGGCCGATGAGCAGACTTGCGGCCGCAAAAATGGAGACGATGTGATTGAAACGGCCAAACATTATATATCCGCTCATTTGTGCTCAGATCTTTCGGTCGAGGAGCTGGCGGAATATACGGGCATCAGCGGCAGTTATTTTTGCCATCTGTTTAAAGCGCGCTGCGGCATGACCTTCCTGGAATATGTGACCAGGGAACGGCTGGCTGCGGCTAAAGCGCTGCTGGCCGGGAGCAATTACAGCATTTCCGCAATTTGCTCGGCTGTCGGTTATCGGGAGCGCAGATATTTTACCAAAGTATTTCATAAGCATTTCGGTCTGACGCCATCGGAATACCGTGATCAGCTTCGTGCGGGCATGCATGCGACAGGATAAAACCGCAGGTGTAAAAGGGAGTCATATCCTAAAGCAAAAATGTGTCGTAATTACAGAAATGAAAGCGCTTATCTGATGTGTTTTGTCATACGATGATCAGGAACCTCCCTGTGCGGAAGTTCCTGTTTTTACTTTTTCGGCAAATTCACAGCAACTTTTTACAAACAGCAGCGTCTAATAGTATGACTTTTTACGGGGAAGCCAAGAATTTGGTAATAGAAGGAGACAGAGAATGAATCTTAAGAAATGGACGATGCTCACTGTACTGGCCGTATCCCAGGCCGCGGCGGTTATGCCGGCAGCAGCAGCCGAAGCACCGGTTACCGAAGCATCCGAGCTCAATGATCAACTGGCAGACACCACGAATGAAAGTACTGTAGAAGAAACAACTGATGTGAACGATGCAACCGAATATGTGGATGATGTAACCGGGAGCGTTGATGACAGTGTTGAAGAAGAAAATGCTCCGACTTCGGGAGATACGGACTCTACGGAAGATACACAAGGGGATGTCAGCGTTACGGACGATGTGTATATTCCTGCCGCAGCCAATCAGCTTATTCTGTATATGAACAGCGCCAAAATGGTGCAGGACGGCCAAATCTATACGGCTACCCAGCCGATGACTGTGAAGAACGGGGTTTCCTATGTAGCCATTCGCTCACTAGTCAACCGTGTTGGATTGCAATTTTACTATGATACAGCTACCAAGGAAACGGTCATTACCCAAGGAGAACAGGTTCTTCGTTTCAAAACAGACAGCAACGTGTACACGGTCAACGGTGAAGCCAGACAAATGAAGGGACCTGCCTTCCAGCAGAAGAATGTATTCATGGTTCCTTTGACATCGATTACCCAGGCCTTGAACATTCCCTACACAGTGGATAATGTCAACAAAACGGTCATTCTCGATCTGGTCTCGAAGCCTGTCGCTTCATTTACGACCAAGCCTAGTGTAGATATTTATGCTACACAGTCCCAGGTTACATACTTGACCCAATCCTCTTCTCCAAGAGGGCTACCAATCGTTAACGAACGCTGGGAAGGACGTCAGGATGTGTTCCAGGAGCCGGGCAACTATACGGTTACTTATTCTGTCCAGGATTCATCCGGCCAATGGAGTGATCCTTACTCCTTAACCATTACGGTTAAACCGCAGAACCAGCCGCCTGTCGCGCTGTTTACGACAGACAAGAAGGAATATAAGATGGGTGAGAAAATTACCATTACCGATCTGAGTACGGACGACGAGAACCGTATCGAGAAACGGGAGTGGGTGAACAACAAGCTTGCCTTCTTCGAGTCTGGCGAGAAAGAAATTTCCCTGACGGTAACGGATAAAATGGGGCTTACAAGTACTTATACCCAAACGATAACAATTACGAACGAAACCTTGTATGAAGAAGACGACTTCAACAAGCTGTTCACGCCATACGGTGAATTGTACAACTTTGACGGCGGCGAAGTGCCGCAAATGGAAACCGTGCCGGTTTCGGTGACTTCCGGGTCGCGCCTGCTGATTCGTGCGAACAGTCCGGAGCGCGTGTTCCAGGACGGGATTGTCTACCAGGAGGTTGGCACAGGCAGCCAGCGTATTCTGGTCCATTATGTGAATGAAACGGGCCGCAGCGTGAAAATGTACGTAGTGGCGACGAATAACAACATTGTCCCTGCCACCGTCAACGTGGAGGCGTCCGGCTTTGGCGGACCAAGCCCGTTTGCGACTGCCGCTGGTAAGGCAGGAACCCAGCGTTACCTGCAATCTCTGGTGGACGGTAGCCAGAGAGCAACAACGCTGCTGAACCCTGGCGAGAGCAAGGTGATTTTGCCGGAGCTGAGCGCGGCCAGCATGAAGCCTGATCAGGTTATCTCATTGCTGTCCGATTTGAACACAGATCAGCCGATTCAATATACTGTAATTATGGTCGAAGAGTCTGCTGATCCACTGTTGGCGATGCAGACGCTGCCGAAGCTGGACAAGGACGGTATCCATAACCGCGGTACTTATATGAATGCAGATCGTACGATGGAGTACACGGAAGAAGTCGGAAGGAAAGAACAGCGTATCGTGATCGGGGACAACAATGTCGATCCGAACCTCACCGGAACGGACGGAATTGATGGCTCTACGGCTTCCAACGCCGGCAACTTCGGGGTATTGTACAAAATCAGACTGTCGAATGTTGCGCCATACTCTCTGATTACGTTCAATCCACGCGGCGGCTTGTATACCGGTTACGCCATGGTTAACAATCAGATTGTCGGCATTGCGAACCAGGGCGGAGTCAGAGCGCCAAATGAAAACAGCGTTCTGTACCGTACCGGGCATATGGCGGAAAGTGTAGAAATTTACTTTACCGCAGCAGCAGGCAGTAATCTTCCTGTTAACCTGCTGGTTACGCCGTTGCCTGAATACAAACCGAATAATTAAGCAAGCATCCACCGTTAAAAAGTCACTTTTTACAGCTTGTAAAGGCGTCCTGGGAAGGAGTTCGCAAATTGAACTCGCCCGGGGCGCTTTTCTTGCATGAAACATATGATATAGGAGGAAGATTATGGCAGGCGGAAAAGGAATGCTGGCCCGTAGGATCGCGCAGGGACCGATTCGTTTCTATCGACGTGTAATTTCCCCGTTAAAGCCTCCGACCTGCCGTTTTTACCCGACATGCTCAGCGTATGCGCTTGAGGCCATCGAGGTTCACGGTCCTGTTCACGGCTCTTGGCTGGCGGCGAAACGAATATGCAAATGCCATCCTTTTCATCCCGGAGGACTTGATCCCGTGCCTACCGCCCGGATAAACGGAAGAGCGCGGAGCAGCAGGAGGGACAGACCCTCCTCCGAGAATGACGACGAAACTTGACAGAGCTTCATTGCTTAGATATATTTTGGTTAATATGATTTTCCAGTGAAGGGATAAGTAAGACATAACCGTCCAGTACAGAGAGCCGGGGAAGCTGCAAACCGGTCTGGGAGGCTGTCCGAAGATGGTCCTGGAGGAACTGCTTGCGAGTGACTGCTTAATTTTAATCGGCGGCGTAAGCAAGCAGCGTGTTCCAGCGTTAATGGACGGTCTGAATGGACCGGTGGAGTCCGCCTTCCGTGAGGAAGCGGAGAACATTGGGTGGTAACGCGTGAGTAGACTCTCGCCCCATAAGGGGTGGGGGTCTTTTTTGTCTCACCGATTCGCACCACTGGATTTCTGAGGCTGGAAAACCGCGATTTGAACAAAACTGCAGGAGGTAGAAGGATGACTAACAAGAATACGTTTTATATTACAACGCCTATTTATTATCCAAGCGACAAGCTGCATATCGGGCATGCTTACACAACAGTCGCGGGTGATGCGATGGCCAGATACAAAAGACTGCGCGGGTACGAGGTCCGTTATTTGACAGGCACGGATGAGCATGGGCAAAAAATCGAGCAAAAGGCGGGGGAAGCCGGCCAGACACCGCAGCAGTTCGTGGATCATATCGTCGCAGGCATCCAAGAGCTGTGGAAAAAGCTTGATATTTCGAATGACGATTTTATCCGTACGACGGAAGAACGGCATAAAACGGTCGTGCAGGACATTTTTGACCGCTTGCTTAAGCAGGGGGATATCTACAAGGGTGAGTATGAGGGCTGGTACAGCATTCCGGATGAAACGTATTACACGGAAACCCAACTGGTGGATGTCGTCAAGGACGATGCTGGTAACGTGATCGGTGGCAAAAGTCCGGATAGCGGACATCCCGTAGAGCTTGTGAAGGAAGAAAGTTATTTCTTCCGTATGAGCAAATATGCTGACCGTTTGCTGCAATTTTATGAGGAAAATTCGGATTTTATCCAGCCGGAATCCCGTAAAAAGGAAATGATCAACAATTTCATCAAGCCTGGGCTTGAGGATTTGGCCGTATCCCGCACGACATTTGACTGGGGAATCAAGGTCAAGGGAGATCCGAAGCATGTAGTCTATGTGTGGATCGATGCGCTGTCCAACTACATTACCGCCCTCGGCTACGGATCGTCTAATACCGGGCTGTATGATAAGTTCTGGCCTGCTAACGTGCACATTGTGGGCAAGGAAATCGTCCGCTTCCATACGATCTACTGGCCGATCATGTTGATGGCGCTTGATCTCCCCCTGCCGAAAAAAGTATTTGCACACGGCTGGCTGCTCATGAAGGACGGGAAAATGTCCAAGTCCAAAGGAAATGTTGTTGATCCGGTAACGTTGATCAATCGTTACGGGCTGGACGAGCTGCGCTATTACTTGCTGCGCGAGGTGCCTTTTGGCGCGGATGGCACATTCACTCCCGAGAGCTTCGTGGAGCGGATCAACTCCGATCTGGCGAATGATCTGGGCAATTTGCTGAATCGCACGGTTGCGATGGTTGACAAATATTTCGACGGCAAGGTGCCGGCATTCGAGCAAGGCGTTACCGAGTTTGACGCCGCCCTTGAGAGCATGGCGGAGGCCACCTATGCGAAGGTGGAAGAGGCTATGGAAAATATGGAGTTTTCTGTCGCGCTTACAGCGATTGGACAGTTCATCAGCCGCAGCAACAAATACATTGACGAAACACAGCCGTGGACCCTTGCTAAGGATGAAGGCAAGCGCCGTGAGCTGGCTTCCGTAATGTATCATCTGGTGGAAAGCCTGCGTATTGCCTCCATTCTGCTGCAGCCGTTCCTCACCCGCGCGCCGCGCAAAATCTGGGAGCAGCTCGGTCTGGCGGAAGGAGCGCTCACCACATGGGACAGCGGCAAACAGTTTGGCCTTATTCCCGAAGGAACACAGTTGCATAAAGGGGACCCGATCTTCCCGCGCCTGGATGCCGAGCAGGAAGTGGCTTTTATCGTGGAAGCCATGACAGGCGGTACCAAGCCGGCAGCCTCTGAGGCCCTTGTGGCTGCCGAATCACCAACCGCTGCTGCCCCGGTGGAAGCTCCGGAAAGTAAAGAAGAAATTGGGATCGAGGACTTTGGCAAGGTGGAGCTGCGTGTAGCCCAGGTCATTGCTTGCGAGCCGGTCAAAAAAGCCGATAAGCTGCTCAAGCTGCAGCTTGATCTCGGTTACGAGCAGCGCCAGGTCGTATCGGGGATTGCGAAGTTTTACACGCCTGAGGAGATGGTCGGCCGGAAGGTCATTTGTGTCACCAATCTGAAGCCCGTCAAGCTGCGCGGAGAGCTGTCGCAGGGTATGATCCTTGCTGCTTCCCACGGGGATCAGTTGACGCTGGCCACGGTGCCTGACAGCATGCCTAACGGTGCCATTGTAAAATGATTGTTGCCGGAAGCCAGAAGTGGCTTCCGGTTTTTTTGGGTTGTGCAATAGGTTTGAGGCTCATATTCAGTGACAGGATAGCGTATGCTCACATTAAGTGAGTATACAAGCGGGGTGAACCTTCTGGATATCCATATTGGCGTAGCATTTGCGGCAGGGCTCGTTTCGTTTGCTTCTCCCTGCAGTCTTCCGTTATATCCTGCTTATCTGTCTTATATTACAGGACTGAATTTCACGTCATCGGTGGATCATCAAGTGTCCCAAGAGCGTCGCCTGCGTGCCATTACACATACCCTAGCTTTTGTAATGGGCTTCTCGGCAGTTTTTTATTCTCTTGGCGCGGGTGCAGGGCTGCTCGGGTATTGGTTTCAGATGCACAAGGATGGGCTTCGTCTGATTTCTTCCCTGCTGATGATGGTCATGGGGCTTATTGCGCTCGGGTGGCTGAAGCCTATAACCTTAATGAAAGACTACCGTATGTCCACGGCCCGTACACAAGTCGGCTATATCAGATCCTTTGCCGTCGGGATCGGTTTTGCGGCAGGATGGTCTCCTTGCATCGGTCCCATGCTTACGGCGATTATCGCTTTGGCTGCCGTTGAGCACAATACCTGGTTCTCGCTGGTAACCGGTTATGCGGCAGGTTTCGCGATTCCGTTCTTCGTTCTTGCCTTCTATGCGGGGAATATGAAGCCCAAATCCCGGTACAGCGCGGTACTGATGAAGCTCGGTGGGGTGATGCTGCTGGCCACCGGTATTCTCCTGCTGACGGATCATTGGAGCCAATTATCTTTGTATTTGCAGCGGTTTAATCCGGAATGGCTTATGTGAAATATAGATTACAATTTTTAGTAAATATTCAAAATACGCTCTGTGATCAGCTCACGCAGGGCGTTTTGCTGTTCCGTCGTATGAATCGCCCAAACGTGGAAATACAAGGGGGGAACTGGACGGGACTTGCCAATGGGTAATGAGAACATGTATCATTATTTAAACAGTCATATGGCGGACAGCGATGGTTGGAATAATAGAAATGAGGGAAGCAGATGCCAACGCCAAGCATGGAGGATTACCTGGAGAGGATTTACAAACTGATTGATGAGAAGGGTTATGCCCGTGTATCGGATATTGCGGAAGGACTTGAGGTCCACCCTTCTTCTGTCACCAAAATGATTCAAAAGCTGGACAAGGACGAGTATCTGGTTTATGAAAAATACAGAGGGCTGATCCTTACCCCGAAAGGGAAAAAGGTCGGCAAACGTCTGGTGGACCGCCACCATCTCCTTGAACAGTTTCTCGGTATGATCGGGGTTAGCGATGAGCATATTTACAAAGATGTGGAAGGCATCGAGCATCATTTGAGCTGGAATTCCATCACTTGTATTGAAACACTTGTCGAGTATTTCGAGCGGGATGAGAGCAGGCTGCAGCAGCTTCGCGACCTTCAGAAGGAAACGGCTGGAGAATCTTAATCGGGCATCCGTCCGCAAGGGCAGATGCTTTTTAATTTGCTGACGGCGCAACATCCTGGGCCAAATTACGTCTATCCATTATATAAATAGAGAGCGCTGCATATATATAGCGTGAAAAAGGGAGAAGACAAGCTTTTGGAGGTTCTCGAAAAATGAAACGTTTTAAGTGGTTGATCATGAGTTTACTGGTTGTGCTGACATTACAGTCAGGGGCTTGGCAGGTGCTGGCGACCCCGTCCAAGGACATCACGATCTATCTGGATGGAGCGGCGCTTGAAACGGACGTATCACCGTACATAAAGCAGACTGACAATGTTACAATGGTGCCGCTGCGTGTGATTAGCCAAGGGCTGAGCGCACAGGTGGCGTGGTCCCAGCCTACGTCCACCGTTACGATTAACGGCAATGGCAAGATGCTCTCCATGACGACTGGCGCAGGTTCGGCACTGGTTGACGGAGCGACTGTGCAGCTAGACAGCTCGGTAGAAATGAGAAACGGCAGGGTCATGGTGCCGCTTCGTTTTATCGGTGAACAATTGGGATTGGAAGTCAACTGGGATCGTTCCGCAAGGACGATAACGTTGTTAAGCGGAGCAAGCGCTCCAGCTCCGGGGGAGCCGGCAGAAACAGGGGACGAGGTCAGCGCTTCTGAGTCAATGAGAGGGGCCTGGGTATCCACTGTCAATGGAGACTGGCCGTCGACGAAGAACAGTGTATCAGCTCAACAGCAGGAATTTTCCAGCATGCTGGATGATCTGGCTGGTATGGGGATCAACGCTGTTTTTGTTCAGGTTAGGGCAAGCGCGGACGCGATCTATCCGTCCAATACGGTGCCTTGGAGCAAATACTTGACCAATGTGCAGGGCAAATCTCCGGGATATGATCCCCTTGCTTTTATGATTGAAGAGACACACAAACGCGGGATGGAGTTTCACGCATGGTTCAACCCGTTCCGGGCGAACACATCCGCCAGTTCGGCCGGGCTTGCGGATAATCATGTGGCTGTCCAGCATCCCGACTGGATTGTGAATACAGGGGCCCAGCTTTATATCAATCCAGGTATTCCCGCGGCAAGGCAGCAGATCATCGATGACATTATGGAGGTCGTGAATCAGTACGATATTGACGGTGTGCATCTGGATGATTACTTTTATCCCTACAGCGGGACCTTTAACGATGACTCGGCTTATGCATCTTATAATGATGGAGGTCTGAATAAAGGGGACTGGCGCAGAGATAATACCAATCGTTTTGTCCAGGAACTTGGAGCAGCGGTTCATGCTGCCAACCCGGATTTGCAATTCGGTATCAGTCCGTTTGGGGTATGGCGCAACAAAGCGGATGACATTACAGGTTCCGACACACGTGCAGGGGTCACAGCCTACGGCACAACCTATGCCGACGTCCGGAAATGGATCAAGGAAGACTGGGTGGACTACGTCGCGCCTCAAATCTACTGGAGCATCGGTTATACGGCGGCTGCCTACGATAAGCTGGTTTCCTGGTGGTCTGACGAAGTAGAGGGAACAAACGTGAAGCTGTATGTCGGTCATTCCCCGTACAAGCTCGGAACCTCCGAGCAGGGCTGGCAGACGGCGCAGCAGATTATTGATCAGTTGCAATGGAACGAGAATTATACCGAGGTTAAAGGCGACATTTTCTTCAGTGCACAATATTTGCGCAAAAACCCGCTCGGACTCATTTCACTTTTGCAGTCTTATTATCACGAATAAAGTCATAAATCAGCCCCCGTGCTCATACATAAGCAGTGTAAGGTGATTGTCAACTGCTCGGAGAACGGGGGTTGTTGCATATGCTGATTAATGCTGTGTTTCAAGGCGGAGGAATGAAAGGCATATCTCTGGCTGGGGCCGTCAAAGCGGCCGAACAAAACGGAGTTATATTTAATCGGGTCGCTGGAACCTCTTCCGGGGCTATCGTAGCTTCTTTGATTGCGGCGGGTTATACGGGGCAGGAGATGAAGGAGGTCATTGAAGCGACTCCTTTCGTCAGTCTGCTTCACCGATCTCCTCTTTTTAACGTGAAATGGATTGGACCAGCCGTGAGGATCTGGTTGAAGAAAGGGCTTTATTCGGGTGAGGCGCTGGAGCATTGGGTCAGAGAACTGTTACTAGCGAAGGGTATCCGGCGTTTTGGCGATCTTCCGCCAGGCAAGCTGCGTTTAACAGCATCTGATATTACCAACGGGCGAATTATGGTGCTGCCGGATGATATGGAGCGTTATAATGTGGAACCATCTTCATTCGAAATTGCCAAAGCCATCCGCATGAGTACAAGCATCCCTTATTTTTTCGATCCGGTGATGCTGCGTATGGATGCCAAAAAGGCAAAGGGCAAGCCTTTTGCGGGACAGTTTGTTTTTATTGTAGATGGGGCCATGCTCAGCAATTTGCCCTTGTGGCTGTTTGACCAGGAATGGACGGGCAGGCCTTCTGACGTTATCCCGACGGTCGGTTTCCAAATGGTTGGAAAAAACAAGACCAAAACCTCCTTTATTCGTGGTCCGCTAAGTATGCTGCAGGCCATTATTGATACGATGCTGTCAGCACATGACGAGCGTTATATCGAGCAGGAGAACCGCTTCCGTACCGTGAAAATCCCAACGCTCGGGATCCGGACTACCCAATTTGACATTACCGCGGAGCAGAGCGAGCTGCTGTACGCTTCCGGTCTGCAGGCGGGCCATGATTTTTTTCGAAATTGGAGCATCGCTTCCTATCAGATGCAGTTCAACAAACTCAAGCTCCAAAAAGAACGGGTCCTAGTATTGAAATAATTGAAATAGCGGGAAATTAAAAAAGCACCTGACCACTCATAAAGGGTCAGGTGCTTTTTTGGTTTAGGCAGGTTAATGATATTTGGGCATATCGTCGTTATTTTTTCCCTTCTGGCCTTCAATAACGTAGAAAGGATATTCCTTACGCTTCTTGGCAGATGTCTGCTTGCGGCCTCCGGTGGTCTTCGCCATCGTTTTCGCAGACGGTTTGATTTTTGGAGTTTTAACGCCTCGGCGAGGAGGGAATTTGTACAGCAGCAGCACAACGCCGAAAACGATCAATGGAATGAGCAGTACGCTCAGCGTGCTGTAATCCCCGCGGATGATGGAGGCTGCCATTCCCAAAACGGCCAGAGCGATGAACCCCCAAAATACGATTGCCTGTTTGTTCATAATGATCTCATCCTTTCACAGGATCAAGAGACGGGCTATTCAACATTTCCTCTACGGGAGCTTTCTCCAGTGCAGCTTCAAGGGAAAGCATCCGTTGGAAAGAAGCGATGGACACCTCCACTTGATCATTGCTCGGTTCTTTCGTTGTCAGAAGCTGAAGCCACAAACCAGGATAACCCAAATAACGGAGCACGGGGACGTCACGCAGCGAATTCGTCAACTTGAGAAACTCGAAAGAGAGGCCCAGTACGACCGGGAGCAGGATAATACGCTGGCCCATGCGTTCCCATATATTTTCATAAGTGAATAAAGAATATACGATAACGCCGATAATGACCGTCAGCATAATAAAGCTGCTGCCGCAGCGATAATGAAGCCGGCTGAACTTCTGCACATTCTCTGGCGTCAGCTCGACCCCCGCCTCATAAGCGCTGATGACTTTGTGTTCCGCTCCATGGTACTGGAACAGCCTTTTGATCATTGGCGTCTGGGAAATTCCCCACAGATAGGCGAGCAGCAGGATCAGCTTGATCACACCTTCGGCCAGATTATGGCCGATTTGACTTGTGAACAGATCGCCGAACAGAAAATCCTCTACGACGACAGGCACAAGCGTAAGCACCAGCTTACCGAACAGGAACGACAGAATTCCGATGGCGGCAACACCGATGATCATGCTCAGGCTCCACTTGGAATCCTCCTTCTCCTGCTGTGCGGCCCGTTCTTCCGGGTTCATTTCGTCTTCGGCATAAGCATCGGCCGAATAGTTTAAATGCTTCGTGCCTTTGGCGCTGGCATCGATAATGCTTACGATTCCGCGCAGGAGTGGAACCCTGCGAAGTTTGTTCACCAGTGAGCTATCCCGGCGGGGCACCTCCAGAAAAGTTATGTCACCGTTCTTGCGGCGGACCGCCGTGACATTGACTCGCTTGCCGCCGAACATCACACCTTCGATAACCGCCTGGCCCCCATAACTGACGGGCTTGGATGTTTGAGACAACCGGTTCACCTTCCGTTCCGGGAAAATACTGTTGAATATTTCCCTGATTAATATTGTGTATGCTGCAAAAAGCGCTGCTGGGCAACCCTTTAGTCAGATGATCTTGATCCTTTATATTGTATCGAATTTTGCGGCTGATTTCTAGTTGAGGAAGAATAGGCTTTTTTCTTTATGAAGTAGCCGGGGATTGTGCATACTAGAAATACAGAATCGATTTTAAAAGCCACAGAAAGCGGAGGATGCCACCATGAGCTCAATAACGAATGGCAAGCGCAGCCCGCGCTTGAACGGCCAACAGCTTACTTCACCACTTCGGTTTTCCCTTGAGCTTGGTTTTTTTGCCGGATTGATTTGGGGACTGGTGCGCTGGTTGTTTTATATTCTGCATTTTACCGTTGTCCTCCCGGGCTTTATAGCGGAACCCTTTTTCAAGCACTCGTTCATGAAGAGCACTGCAGGACATTGGACAGGTTTGCTTGTTTTTATCCTATTCTCTATGGCAGCAACCTTTCTTTATACGGCTGTGCTGCGCAAGTTGAAGGGGCCTTACCCTGGTATGATTTACGGTGCAGTATGGTGGGCAGTGCTGTTTTTGTGGGCCGGCCCGCTCCTCGGCATGCTCCCGCCCGTTACGAAGCTGACGTGGGATTCTTTGGTCTCTGAATTTTGCGTCTTTTTGCTATGGGGACTCTTTATCGGCTACACGGTTGCGTTTGAATTTACGGATGATCGGGTGCGTGAGCATGCCTGAGCTTTCCGGCGGATGCAACTAAAACTTCTCAAGCGGCTGCAGCTTGTGTTAAAATAGCATTTGGTGATTTCTTGTTTTGGACATATTTGCCGCTCAACTGTGTCGATCACGTTGGTGGAGGCATGACTGGACAAGGTGAAAGAGAGGACTGGCCGATGGAGAGAGTATTGAAACTGCGTCAGGCAATGGAAGAGCGGAATTTGCATGCCATGCTGGTGGCAAGCCCTGTAAACCGGCGCTATTTGACAGGATTTACAGGATCGTCCGGCTATGTGCTCATTACAGACACAGGGAGCTTTTTGCTGACGGATTTCCGTTATATGACCCAGGCTTCTGAGGAAGCGAAGGGCTTTACTGTAATAGAGCATGCTGGGCAGGTAATGGAAACGGTCAAGGAGCTGCTTCAATCCGAACGGATTAACGAGCTGGGTTTTGAGCAGGATCATGTTACATTTGGTACGCATGGAACCTATACGGAGCAGTTGGAATCGGTTAAGCTGGTTCCTGTAGCGGGGATTATCGAGAAGCTGCGCATGATTAAGGATGATGGAGAAATCGAAGTGATGCAGCGTGCTGCCGATCTGGCAGATGCGGCGTTCGCGCACGTCCTGCCGTTCATCAAGCCAGGCGTTACAGAACGGGAGCTGGACCTAGAGCTTGAATTTTTCATGCGCAAGCATGGGGCAACGTCTTCTTCGTTCGACACCATTGTGGCCTCAGGTGAGCGTTCGGCCATGCCGCATGGGCGTGCTAGCGGAAAAGTCATCCAGAAGGATGAGCTGATCACCTTTGATTTTGGTGCGTTGCTGGAAGGCTATTGCTCGGACTTGACCCGTACGGTAGCGACCGGTAATCTTCAGCCGCAGTTAAAGGAAATCTATGATATCGTACTGGAGGCTCAGCTCCATGCTCTGGAACATATCAAAGCGGGAATGACCGGACGCGAAGCCGATGCGCTTGCCCGGGATATTATCAGCAAATACGGTTACGGCGACCAGTTCGGCCACAGCACCGGCCATGGCTTGGGGATGGAGGTTCATGAATCTACGCGTCTTTCCAAGCTGAGTGACGATGTGCTCCAGCCGGGAATGGTGGTTACGGTCGAGCCTGGAATTTACCTGCCGGGGCTCGGTGGTGTACGAATCGAGGATGATATTGTGATCACGGCTGACGGTATACGGGTTTTGACGAAATCGAGCAAGCAATTTACGGTTGTTTAAGCTGCGTCTTTGTGTCTGTACGTCCTTGTGCGTGCAGATTTATTTTACTGATCCTGTAGGAGGGGTTATTCTTTGATTAACGTTAACGATTTTAAAACAGGCCTGACCGTTGAGGTGGACGGCGACATCTTTACAGTCCTTGATTTTCAGCATGTTAAGCCGGGTAAAGGTGCGGCATTTGTACGCTCCAAGCTCAAAAATTTGCGTAACGGCAACACGGTAGAGCGTACTTTCCGCGCAGGTGAAACGATCGGGCGTGCCCAAATCGAGAACCGCGGCGTATCCTATCTGTATGCCAGCAGCGACGAGCATACGTTTATGGACAACCAAACCTACGATCAGTTTTCTCTGAATAGCAAACAGTTGGAATGGGAACTGAACTTTCTGAAAGAAAACATGAACGTAAACATCATCAGCTACAACGGCGAGATCCTGGGTATTAACCTGCCGACAAGCGTTGAGCTGAAAGTGGTTGAAACGGAGCCGGGCATTAAAGGCAACACAGCTACAGGTGCTACCAAGAATGCCAAGCTTGAAACCGGCTTGAACGTTCAGGTTCCATTGTTTATCAACCAGGACGATGTATTGCTGATCGATACTCGTGACGGCAAGTACATGTCCCGTGCATAAGATGTACTGATCAGTAAAGGTCAGCACATAGCATCCTCTGTCCCTTTTGGGGGGCGGAGGATTTTTTGTTTCCCGGCACTTGAGAGGGCCCTGAGTCTCCTGCTAATAAAAAACATTGGAACAAGGAAATACTTTCGTATTATACTGTATTAAAGTTGTGCCCAATAATGTAAGGTTTTTGTGGGGCCAAGCGACCTAATTACGCTACATACGTTCAGTTTGAGGGAGTGAATAGGCTTGTCTTTGTATGTCATGAAGTTTGGAGGCAGTTCCGTTGGTGATACGGAGCGAATGAAGCGTGTGGCCAAGCGCATCGTTGAGAAGCAGGACGAGGGGCACCAATGCGTGGTCGTCGTTTCTGCGATGGGAGATACTACGGACGATTTGATAGATCAGGCTAAGCTTCTGAATGCTCAGCCGCCTGCACGTGAGATGGATATGCTCATGACGACCGGTGAACAAATTTCGATCGCCATGCTGTCGATGGCCATTCATCAACTGGGTCGGTCCGCTATTTCTTTTACGGGATGGCAAGCCGGATTTCTCACCGAGGCCGAGCATGGCAAAGCCAGAATTGTCGATATTCGTGCAGATCGTGTGCTTAAGGCGTTGGAAGAGCAGAAAATCGTGATTGTGGCAGGTTTCCAGGGAATTTCGGAGGACGGGGAGATTACGACGCTCGGAAGAGGAGGCTCCGATACGACGGCTGTTGCCCTCGCTGCTGCGATCAAAGCGGATGCCTGTGAGATTTATACGGATGTGAATGGTGTCTATTCAACCGATCCGCGAATCGTCAACTGTGCTCGCAAGCTGAAGGAAATCTCTTATGATGAAATGCTGGAACTTGCCAACCTTGGTGCGGCTGTGCTTCATCCCCGCGCCGTGGAATACGCCAAACATAACAACGTGCGGCTGATTGTGCGGTCCAGTTTTAACTATAGTGAAGGAACGGTTGTGAAGGAGGAGGCTGTTATGGAGCAGGGAGTAGTCGTAAGCGGGATTGCGTATGATAAAAATGTGGCCCGGATCAGTATTCTGGGGGTGGCGGACGTGCCAGGCGTGCTGGCAACCGTATTCGGTGCGCTGGCTGAAGCCAAAATCGATGTGGATATTATCGTACAAAGCGGGGTACAGGAAGGTAAAGCGGACTTCTCCTTTACAGTTGCTTTATCGGATCAGCAGCGGGCGGTTAGTGTCCTGGAAGGCATTCGGGAAGTGCTCCCGTACAGAGAGGTTACCACAGAGGATGGTCTGGTGAAGGTGTCGATTGTCGGCGCAGGCATGGTCAGCCATCCTGGTGTGGCGGCGAGCATGTTTGAGGTGCTATCCAAGCTCGGCATTAGCATCAAGATGGTAAGCACATCGGAAATCAAAGTGTCCTGTGTTATTGAAGCCAGCAAGCTGCAGGAGGTCGTTAAGGCACTGCATACGGCGTACAATCTGGATACAGAAGAGCAAGTATTTGTCGGGGGACCTCAGGATCGCCGTTAAGCGGTCAAGACAGCTTGTCCGCAATCCACTGGGTCACCTTCAGCAGCAAAGCGGTAATTCCGGCAGCCATCAAGGGTCCAACAGGAATGCCGCGCAGAAATACGATTCCTAGAATAGAACCGATAACAAGACCCACAATCATTTGTGGGTCTATTTTTAACATCGCGAGTCCTTTACCGTTCATATAAGTGGCAATGGCCCCGCCCGCTAATGCAACCAGGCCCGGCCAGGTCGTCAGCGTGTCCGTAATGTCACGGAGGCTGACTTTTTCCTGGGCAAACGGCACCAGCACACCGATGGTCAGGAAAAGAAGGCCGAACTCCAGGCCTCTCCGCTCCATGGCGGGCAGATATCTTTCCAGGTGAACAAGCTTCATGACGAGCAGCAGACAGGCGGCGGTCGTAATGATCGGTGACCGGCCGATCAAGCCGACGACAATAAGGATGACAAGGATTATTTCTCCGTTCATAAAGCGGCGACACTCCAGTCCATATCTATCATGTTATCAGTGTATGTAGCTGCGTCAGTTCTTTAGAACAAGCTAGGAAGCAACCTTGGTACCGGAGAAGGGCCGAATGATATGATCGTGGTCAAGCACTGGCACAACAGAATACAAATCCACACGGGCACAGCAAGCAATGTCCTTATCAAAACCGAGCTGACGCAGCCGTTGTCCGCCTGTACACTCTCGAATCAGTTTAACGAGATCTGTTGTGGTGTGCCGGGCAGCATAATGAAGCATCTTTCCGAAATCATTCAGTTGCAGATGGGTGCCGTGCATGTTATGGAGCCGCTCAATCAAGCAGCCAGCGCATAAACCGTCCTCCAAGGCGAACCGGTCCTGGCCGCCCGCGCAAATGATCATGGTGTCACGGCCTATCGATTTTACGGCTTCGGCGCAGGCGCTTAAATTCAGAAACGAACCGGCCAGAATGCATGAGGCACGGTGAGCTTTGAAAAACGCACGTGTTCCGTTGGAGGTGGTCAGCACAACCTTTTTCCCCCGTACGGCAGGACCGGTGTATTCTTCAGGCGAGTTGCCTGCATCAAAGCCCGCGATTTTTTTGCCGTACCTTTCCCCGCCCAGCCATATCCCCGGCTGCTTCCATTGTTTGGCCTGAGGGACCGTTTCGACAGGCACAACACCGTCGGCTCCATTCGCGAGTGCGGTGACGATCGTACTGGTTGCCCTCAGAACATCGATCACGACGACACATTTGTTGGCGGCTTCTTCCGCTATAATCTCATTGACACTTCCGATTACATCAATGCGCATTCAGGCACCTCCGTGCATTCAATTAAGCCTTACCTGCTGTTCCGGCTGTCCGTTCCAACACCCAGCAAGCAGTGTCTCCGCGCAGTCCTCTCCGCAGCGCCTCCAACGCGGTTGCATCCTGAAAGGAAATGTTACCCAGATGCACGTTGGGACCAAGCGCCTGCAGCAGAAAGACTTGTTGTTCCTTGCGCGGGGCTTCCCACATCACCCTGTTAGGTGAAGGCATAAATTGCAGAATACTCCTGAAATCCTGCTCCTTTAAGCTTCCATCCCCGTTATACACACCCGCGCCGCTTCCTGATTCCCGGCCTTCGATAATGATCAGCTCGGCCCCGAGTTCAAGATCGGCCGCTGTAGTCTCTACAAAGTGTTCTATGGCTAGGGGTTGACCACCCAATTTTTTACCATATTCCGTAATGACGGTGAATCCCATATCCTGCCCGCGCAAAATCAATTCGGAGCGTTTCTCGCGCGACATCGGAAAGCTTCCGTCGGATACTTCCAGACCGTTGAATCCCAATTGTCTGATCCTGGCCAGAAATTCGTTCTGCAGCCCTGAGGCTAAGGCAGTTTCCAGAAAAGTGCCGCCAGGCATAATGAGGATGCCTTGATTTTTAGCAAGGCGAATCTTGGACAGGAGGATGTCATCCGGAGTCAGAGCCGCAGTGCCGAAGCCGAGTTTAATGATATCGATATATGGGGCGGACATGCGCAGCAGATCGCTGTAAGCGCAGGGCCCGAGTCCTTTATCCATAACCATCGTCTTTCCGGTGTCACCGGCCGTGTCCGTTCTGCTACCCGCAGGATCCTGGAGTGCCGGATGCCAACAGTCCGATTGATCATCTCTCATCGGTTAACCTCCTTGTAAATAGTAATCCCTGTTTTCATGGCTCAATATATGCCGGAGACATTAGCCCGGTGCCTATATTTATCTGTGAGAACTAAATTCTCGTATTCTTGCATATCTATCAATTAAGCAAGGGAGATAACAAGTTTGCGGGAGGGAGAATGGGATTGGACAAGTTTGTAGCCGGCATGGGGCTGCTTCGTCTGTTGTCCGGTTGTGTGGAAATCGCTGCGGCCATCATTATGCTAAGGCTGAATCAGGTCGACAAGGCGCTGGCCGTGAACGCAGGTCTAGCACTGGTCGGACCGATGGTACTGGTTATTACAACGACGATCGGTCTGATAGGTATGGCAGACAAGCTGTCATGGGACAAGTTACTGTGGATCTGCTGTGGTGTCGCCTGCCTCATATTCGGTGTTTTGAAAAAATGATAGACATACGAGCGTCATATTCTACCGGTCCAAGCATAGACTTGTCATAAGATCAGACTGGATCATAACCACAACCAGCGGAGGGGTCCTTATGGCAATGGATTGGTTAGACCTTTTTCCCGAACCGGTTAGAAGCATGCTCCGGAGACTTCCGCAGACCGTATTCGACCGCCTCGAAGAAGTCCGGATCAGAGAGAATAGACCGCTGGAAATTAATGCTGGCGGCGAGCATCATTTCCTGACCCGTAATGGCAGCATGACACTGCAGCCTGAGGAAGCGTATCGGCCGGACAAGGAGGATACAAGCCGTCTCCTTGATCTGATCAGCAACCATTCCCTGTACACGATGGAAGAAGAGTTACGCAAAGGATTCATCACGATCCCTGGGGGTCACCGGATCGGACTGGCTGGCCGGGCGGTGCTGAGCGGCGGCAAAGTGGAGCATTTACGGGACATCAGCGGTTTCAACGTCAGAATTGCCCGTGCAGTACCCGGCATAGCCGACCCTGTACTGCCGTATATGCTCGATGAAAGATCGAGACGGGTGCTGCACACGCTGGTGCTGTCTCCGCCACAGCATGGCAAAACGACGCTGCTCCGCGATCTGGCAAGGCAGATTAGCTCAGGGATGGCAGGCAGCCGCTCTGCGCCTGGCGGCATGAAGGTGTGTATTATCGACGAACGTTCAGAAATTGCCGGCAGTTATAAGGGAATTCCAGGCTTCGATGTCGGTCCGCGGACGGATGTTATGGACGCCTGCCCTAAGGCTGAGGGCATGATGATGATGATTCGTTCGATGTCACCCGAGGTCATCATTGTGGATGAAATTGGCCGTGTCGAGGACGCAGAGGCTATCCAGGAGGCGCTCCATGCCGGCATCAGCGTCATCGCCTCCGCGCATGGAAGGGATTTGTCCGAGCTGTCAAGGAGACCCGCATTCCAGGCGCTGGCCGGACAGACGCTGTTCGAACGATACATCCTGCTAGAGCGCAAAGGGCAGCACATATCCTTTCGCGCAGCGGATGCCAAGCAGCGGATGCTGGCTTTAACCGTCACCGGCAAAGGAGGGAGTAACCGATGCTGAAGCTAATCGGTGCGATGATGATCATGCTCGCGGCGACTGTGGCCGGATGGATGAAGGCTAGACAGTTTGCCAACAGGCCCAGACAGATCAGGGAGTTGATTCTGGCACTCCAGCGCCTGACGACAGAAATTTCTTACGGTGTAACTCCACTGCCTGATGCGCTGGCCAAAACGGGCGAGCCTTTGCGGGAACCGCTCAGGACCATGTTCAAACAGGCAGCGGCATCCATGCTACCTCCCTCCGGCCGGACGGCGAGGGAAAGCCTGCATGAGGCGATTGAAGGGGCCTGGCGGCGTACAGCGATGAAGGCGCCCGAGCAGGACACCATGATGCAACTGGCATACAGTCTCGGGACAAGTGACCGTGCGGATCAGAAGCGGCATATTGAACTGGCAGCCCAGCAGTTGAAGCATGAGGAAGCGTCCGCACTGGCTGATCAGGCCAGATATGAAAAAATGAGCAGAAGCCTTGGCCTGCTTGTCGGAGCACTGATCGTCATACTCATCTATTAGCGGGGTGCTAGCATGAATTTAGAAGTGAACGCGATCTTCCAAATCGCGGGGATCGGGATCATCGTTGCCATGATCCACACTGTCCTAAAGCAAATGGGCAAGGAGGATATGGCGCATTGGGTCACTGTCATCGGTTTTGTCGTCGTTTTATTTATGGTGGTTCGTTTGCTCGATAACCTCCTGCAGGAAATCAAATCGATCTTTCTGTTCCAGTAGGTGAGACATATGGAGATTATTCAGGTTGTTGGCTTCGGGCTGATTGCCACGGTGCTGATTCTGATCTTGAAGGAGCAAAAGCCGATGTTTGCTTTTCTGATCGCGGTCGCCACCGGCATATTGATCTTCCTGATGCTGATTGGAAAAATAGGCTCTGTCGTCGCGATGCTGGAAAGGCTGGCGCGTTCTTCGGGAATGGACATGATCTATTTCAAGACGGTGCTCAAAATCATTGGTATTGCTTATATCGCTGAATTCGGGGCACAGATCGTCAGGGACGCGGGTCAGGAAAGCATCGCATCCAAAATAGAAATGACGGGGAAAGTGCTGATTATGGTGCTGGCCCTGCCGATTATTAGCATCATCATCGAAACGATATTGAAGCTGATGCCAGCATAAAGGGTGAAAGCAATGAACGTAATGCCGAACCGGAAAGCTGTGTGGATCCTGCTGATTTGCTTCTGGTTCGCATCGGCGGGAATCATCCTGGCGGAGAGCCCGGCGGACGAATGGATCAGACAGCAGGCCGAGGAGCTTCCGAAGGATGAAGTGGAGCAGTACTGGAACGGACTCATGGAGAAATACGGCGGTTTTTTTCCACAGCGGCAGATGCCTTCCTTCATGGACATGCTGCTGCCGGGCGGAGAGGGGTTCAGTATACAAGCAGTCATGGCGGCGCTCGGCGGTTTTCTCTGGAATGAAGTCCTCATTAACGCCAAGCTGCTCGTAACCATTGTCATGCTGAGCATCCTCAGTATGGTGATGGAAACGCTGCAGACGGCTTTCGAGAAAAATCAAGTCAGTAAAATCGCCTATGCGCTGTGTTACATGGTCATCATCATCATTGCTATTAACAGCTTCAGTGTAGCGATCCAATATGCTAAAAGCGCCATCGACGGGATGACCGATTTTATGCTTGCCATGCTGCCCCTGCTCTTCACACTGCTCGCCTCCATGGGAAACGTAGTGACTGTATCGGTGACGCATCCGCTGATTGTATTTATGATTCATACGATTGGCACGGTCATCCATACCGTAGTGTTCCCGCTGCTGTTTTTCTCGGCACTGCTGCACCTGGTCAGCTCCATCTCCGACAAATACAAGCTTACCCAGCTTGCGGATCTGCTTCGCAACATCGCTGCAGGCCTGCTGGGAATGCTGCTTACCGTGTTCCTTGGCGTTATCTCGGTACAGGGCTGGACAGCGTCGGTTACCGATGGGATGACTTTGCGGTCTGCGAAGTTCGTTGCAAGTAATTTTGTCCCGGTTGTGGGCAGGGCGTTGGCTGATGCAGCGGATACCGTAATTTCCGCATCGCTGCTAGTCAAAAATGCGATTGGTTTGGCGGGCGTGATTATCATATTGTTCTTGTGCGCTTTTCCGGCTTTGAAAATATTGACACTTGCACTGATCTACAATGTGACCGCAGCCATCATGCAGCCTCTTGGCGATACGCCCATCGTCAGTTGCCTGCAGGCGGTCGGGAAAAGCATGCTGTTTGTGTTCGGGGCGGTGGCCGCCGTAGGGTTGATGTCTTTTTTGGCGATAACGATCATGCTGGCGGCAGGAAATATGACTGTGATGATGAGGTGAGGAAGATGCAATTAAGGAAAACCCGTAAGCTAACCTGCAGGACCGGAAGAGAAATCTTGAGACTCAAGCCGGGAAAAGCGATGACGGAAGGAAGAGGGGAGAACGGTCATGTCGTGGCTAGGCGAATGGTTAAGACATCTGGTCATGATCGTGCTCATGGCCGCATTCGTGGATTTGATCCTGCCAAGCCGCACGATGGAAAGGTATGTCCGGCTTGTGCTGAGTCTGCTGATTCTGCTCGCGCTGATCTCTCCGATTGCACAATTGCTCCGCAGCAGCCCGGCGGCTGAACTGCGCCGTGCCTTCCAGGCACAGGAGCGTGCTGAAAGCGGACAGCAGCCCAGCCTTGAAAGAATCCTTGCACAAGGGCAGCAGCTGCAGAAGAAGCAGGAGCAAAATGCTAGAGAATATGCGGCAGGTGAAGTAGCGCGGCAGATGAAGGGACAGATCGAGCAGGAAACAGGGGAAAGGGTACAGTCGGTAGAGGTTGCGTTTGCGGAGGATAAGCAGGAGGCGGACGAAATGGGTACGAGCACAATCATTGCCTCGGTCCAGGTAAAGCTGGCCGCCTCAAGCGCTGCCGAGGATCCGGGCAAGCCCGGGAACGGGGGAGAGGATGGGGTAAGCATTGAGCCTGTTATGGTCCCGGCTGTTCCTGAAACGGACATCAAGGTCAGCATCGAGCCGGATGGGGAAGCTGCAGCCGGGGAGGAAGCTGTGCCGGAAACGGAACAGGCTGGAACTGACGGGAAAGAGGCAGAAATCGTGGAACTGCTTCACAAGGAATGGGGGATCGGTAAGGAAAGAATCCATGTTCGAACCCCGCCGGAAGCTGTATGACGATGCTAATGGGAGGTGATGACGGTTGGGAAAATGGAGGGAGATGTGGGAGCGCTGGATCGGCGGGGGGCCGGGTGCACAGAAGCGTTCCAACGCGTTCCGCTGGCTTCTTATACTGGGATTGGTCGGGGTGGCGATCATGCTGTTCAACTCCTTCGTGAATGTCAGGGAAATCGATCCTGAAAATGTCGGGCGGGAGCCGCCGCAATTGAATGACGACATCAGTCCGGTGCTGGAACCGGCTGAAGAGGAGGCTGGTTCCTTCAGGCAGGTCGAGAAGACTTTTGAGGATAATATGAAGACGATGCTGGAGCAGATTGTCGGTGTAGGCACCGTGGATGTCATGGTAACGGTGGAGTCAACCGAGGAGATTGTGGTACAGCGCAATACGAAGGATACCCAGGAGGAAACGGAAGAAACCGATGCCAGCGGAGGCAAGCGCCATACGACCCAGTATACGCGCGACGGGCAAATCGTCACTTATGAGAACAGTGGGGGAAATACACCGATCATTACGAAAAAGATCAAACCGAAGGTCAGAGGAGTCCTAGTTGTCGCCAAGGGTGCCGAGAATCAAGTGGTAAAACAACTGATCACAGAAGCGGTGGAAAAAGGGCTGAACGTCCCTTCTTATCGTATCTCGGTCGTCCCACGCAAGCAGGAGTAAACCAAGTAAAGGCAGGAGGATATGGGAATGAACAATAAAAGACAAACGATTTGGCTGGTTTCCATGCTCAGTTTGATGGTTGTTCTGTCAGCTTACTATTTGTTTACGGAGGATACAGGCATAGGAACTGATCCTGTTGCGGAGAGCACACAGGTTATGGATGAAGGGGCAGCGATCACTCCCGGAACAGAGAGCGCTGATGGATTGACGGTCAATGAGGTGGTTACGGAAAACGGAGAGGCTGTCTCCGGAACAGAGCAGACGCCGGCAGAAGGAGAGACTGCCTCTGGAACAGAGCAGACGCCAGCAAAAGGAGAGACTGCCTCCGGAACGGAGCAGACGCCAGCAGAAGGAGAGGCCGTCTCCGGAACGGAGCAGACGCCAGCAAAAGAAGAGGTTGCCTCCGGAACGGAGCAGACGCCGAAAGCAGGAGAGGCTGCCGAAGAGACGGAGGGGAAAACCGCTTCTACGGAGACAGAAGGCTCTTCTGCAGCGACCGGGCAGCAGACTGAAGTAGCCAAGACAGACGAGCAGGTGCTCGAAGAGGTTAAGGCAGGTCAGGAAGCGAAGGAGACGGCAGCGGCAGTTATCGAAGATTACCTGTATGAAAGGGAAGTGAACAATCAGCAAAAGCAGGAAGAGCTGATGGCAACCATGAATGACAAATCCTCCGAGGAAGCGGCGGCAGCCCAGAAGGAATTGACGGCTCTGGAAGAGAAGCAGGCGAAGATTACAAGTATCGAGGAAGAACTGCAGCAGCAGTTTCCCAGCGCGGTTGTTAAGGAAGAAGATAATGATGTCTACAAAGTAGTTGTCCTAACCGAAAAATTGGATGCAAAGCAGGCTGTAAGCATTGTAGATAAAGTAATGAAGGAGCTCAAGGTAACGCAGGACAAAATCAAAGTTCAGTATGTGGCTCAGTAACAAGAGTGGTCAGAAAGGAAGGGGCTGTCCCAAGTCATGAAAATGGCTTAGGGCGGCCCCCTTTTCAATTTTGTTAAACCAGAAGATTGCGATTTCCGGTTGTTCTTGTTAAGTTGGGGGATGCACAAAAGCAGCGGAGAGGACGAAGCAATTCCGGAAAAGCGGAGCGGTCCCCTTTGGCCCGAAGGGTCAACAGTGATTGTAGGAATGCTTCGTTCTCGGAGCGTCTCCCCACGCACAAAAAGACTGCCCTGGTCAAGAGCCCTTGGAACACCCTCTTTTTCGCATATTGTCCTATTGTAAAGCTCTCTTTGCTATATAGCCAATAGATTTGTCTGATCTGGGTCATGGCTAACGGGGAATTCGATGTGCTGGAAGAAAGCAGGAAGCGCCAGAGGTTGAATTTTCGGACTCTTTCTATTTCAGTCGATTGTGATATAATACAAAAAGCTGTCAAGGCTGTCCAAGCGACAGATGCGGGCAGCGCACCCGGCTCCGAATGACTGGCCGGCAAGCTGCAGGATGCATTGCAACTGGCATAATGCTGAAGGAGTGAATAATTGAGATGTTTAAATTAAGCGAGATTAAGGAATTGATCAAGCTGGTGGATGAAACGTCCGTTCAGGAATTGGAAATTGAGAATGAGGGGGCGCGTCTGTCGATTCGCAAGCCCGGCAAAAGCGAGGTCGTAACGGTTCAAGCGTCGGCGGCAGCTCCAGTATATGCAGCGGCGCCGCAGACGATCGTGTCCGCTCCCGCAGCCCAGCCGCAAACTGAAGCGGTGGCGGTTGAGCCAACGTCCAATTTACATAAGATTGTGTCCCCTATGGTTGGAACTTTTTACAGAGCGGCATCGCCGGATGCGGCGCCGTTTGTCAGCGCAGGTGACAAGGTTGGGGAGAAAACGACGGTCTGCATCATCGAGGCGATGAAGCTGATGAACGAATTGGAAGCCGAGGTAAAAGGTGAGATTGTTGAGGTTCTGGTGGAGAACGGCCAGCTTGTAGAGTACGGCCAGCCGCTGTTCCTAGTCAAGCCGGAGTAAGCTGTTTTACGCAATCTGGTACGGCTGCTTCTCTAAGGAGGATATAATATCATGAAATTTCACAAAATATTGATTGCCAACCGTGGAGAAATAGCGGTACGCATCATCCGGGCCTGCAGGGAAATGAACATTTCTACGGTAGCGGTCTATTCGGAAGCCGACAAGGATTCCCTTCATGTGAGGCTGGCCGATGAAGCATATTGCATCGGACCGACTCTGTCCAAGGATAGTTATCTGAATTTCACCAATATTATGAGCGTGGCTACGCTGACCGAATGTGATGCTATTCATCCGGGCTACGGATTTTTGGCTGAGAATGCGGACTTCGCCGAAATCTGCGCATCGTGCAACATTACCTTTATCGGTCCTTCTCCCGAAGCGATTACGAAGATGGGGGACAAGGCCGTTGCGAAGCAGACGATGAAGGATGCTGGCGTACCGGTTATTCCGGGCTCCGACGGCTTGGTCGAAAATCTGGAGGAAGCGGTTATCATTGCACGCGATATCGGCTATCCGGTCATCATCAAAGCGACTGCCGGCGGCGGCGGTAAAGGCATTCGCATCGCCGAGACCGAAGAGATGCTTATTCAGCAGATCACGACTGCCCAGCAAGAGGCACAAAAGGCGTTTGGCAACGCAGGCGTGTATCTCGAAAAGTATCTGACAGGCATGAAGCACGTTGAAATCCAGGTGATTGCTGATAAACACGGCAATGTCGTCCACCTGGGTGAACGCGATTGCTCCGTGCAGCGCCGGCGGCAAAAGCTGGTTGAAGAAGCTCCCTGCCCGGTCCTTTCCGAAGAAATCCGCCAGCAGATGGGTACGGCGGCAGTTCGTGCGGCCCAGGCTGTACAATACTCGGGAGCTGGAACGCTTGAATTTTTGCTGAGCCCGGACAACTCCTTTTATTTTATGGAGATGAACACCCGGATTCAGGTTGAGCATCCCGTGACTGAGATGATTACCGGAGTGGACTTGATTAAAGAGATGATCTCGGTTGCCGAAGGCAAGGAGCTGTCCTTCAAGCAGGAGGATGTCGTCATCAATGGCTGGTCGATCGAATGTCGGATCAATGCTGAGGATCCTGCCCGCAACTTCATGCCGGCACCGGGCAAAATCGGTTTTTATCTGCCGCCTGGCGGTCCGGGGGTTCGTGTGGATAGCGCCGTTTATCCGGGTTATAGCATCCCCCCTTACTACGATTCGATGATCGCGAAGCTGATCGTATGGGGACAGACGCGTGACGAAGCCATTGCCAAAATGAAGCGAGCGCTCTCGGAGTTTGCGATTGAAGGCATTCCGACGACGATTTCCTTCCATCAGCGACTTTTGGAGCATCCAACGTTTATTGGTGGGAATTTTGATATTAAATTCCTTGAGGAAAATGAAGTCTGAACCCGGTTGGCGAAGGTTTGTCATAATGTTTTCCAAATGATATAGTATGGATTAAAGTACGCCTGTGTGTCTTTCAGGCTTGCGGTGAACTTAAGTTAACCGAAAGGTGTGTAAAATTATGGGCACAATGCCAACTGAATTTGAAAGAACGGAAATTGGTGAAATCCAGATCGCTCCTGAAGTTATCGAAGTCATTGCCGGTTTGGCTACGGTAGAGGTAAAAGGTGTTGCTGGTATGAGCGGCGGGTTTGCTGGCGGTTTCGCAGAGCTGCTTGGGCGCAAGAATTTGTCTAAAGGCGTTAAGGTTGAAGTAGGTCAGCGTGAGGCGGCTGTGGATGTATCCGTTATTATCGAATACGGGAACCGCCTGCCTGAGGTGGCCTCGCAGATCCAGCATAACGTCAAGCGTTCCATTGAGAACATGACGGGTCTGAGCGTGGTAGAAGTGAATGTTCATATTCATGACGTCCAGTTCAATAACGCAGAACGTACTGTGGAAGAAAGCGATTCTGCTGGCCGCGTTAAATAAGAATTTTTCTGCGTCAAACCCCCGACCTTTGGGTCGAGGGTTTACTCTAATTTTAAGGAGGCTGTGCAGTTCGTGGCTAAATTTGTGGATAGACTTTTGCTGTTTTTGTACAGCTTGAGTATCGGAATTACGTCCGTTATTGCCATCCTTCTTCTGAGCGGTGTGATCCCGCCTCAGTTGGATAACTTGGATGGGCGGAAGCTCTGGATGACCGCGCTGATTGTCGCCATTGTTCTGCTCCTGCTCAGCGTCCGGTTCATTTACGTTTCCTTCCGCCGTAACCGTACCAGCATGCCAACCATTGATCAGCGTACGGATTATGGTGACATTCAGATTTCCGTCGAGACGATTGAGAGCCTGTGTCTCAAAGCGGCCTCCAAGTCTCGCGGAGTCAGCGATTTAAAATCACGTGTTAAGGTAACGGAATCAGGTCTGGATATTACGATCCGGGCTGTGGTTGAGGGCGATATGTCTATTCCTGTATTGACCTCCGATATTCAGAAGGCCGTTCATGACCATCTGGAGGAAATTACTGGCATACCGGTGGCAAACGTGTCGGTATACATCGCGAACGTCACTCCTTCAGCGGCCTTTAAAAGCCGCGTGGAATAGGGGAGGTTTCACGGATGCCATCATGGAAAGAAATATATATGGAGTATAAGGGACGGATTTTAGGCATAGCGGGCGGAATCGGTCTGGGTATTGTGTATTTAGTATCAGGTTTCGTGGATACGTTGATCTTTGCATTATTGGTGTTCATCGGATATACGCTGGGAAAAAGGATTGATGCCAAGCTCGATGTTTTTCAGCCGTTGGAAAAACTCGGAGAATGGATATTCAACCGCAAGCGGCCATTTAAATGAACCCTGTGATACGCTTTCTCCAAAATTAGAGCCGCAGCTTGTCTACGTCCGTTATTTTGGAGTTGCGTTCACCGGGTTTTTCTTTTGAACGGAAGAAAATAGGGTTTAGAGAACAAAGTAATCTGACTGTGTTGATTAAGAGTGAGTGTAGGAGGCATGCATGAAAAGACGTTTAGCAAGGGAATTGGCGGTACAAAGCATGTACCATATGGAAATGAATGAGGTACGGGCTGCGGAAGCCATAGATATGCTGCTGCAGGAAGCGGCAGAGGACAATGAAGCGGAGGTTGTTGTGAAAGACGAGGCAGCTTTGCGGCAGTATGTGCTCAATTTGGTTGCAGGGACCTGGGAGCAGCGCGTTGCCATAGATGCCCTGCTCACCGATTATTTGAAGGGCTGGCAGGTCAGCAGGCTTTCCAGGGTGGACCGGCAAATTTTGCGCCTCGCCGCATATGAAATGATTTTCGGGGAAGACATTCCAGGCAAGGTGGCCGTCAATGAAGCGATTGAGCTCTCTAAGCATTTTGGCACCGAAGAGTCCGGTAAATTCGTCAACGGCGTGCTTGGACGCATGATTCAGGATCTGGAGCAACTGAAAACCCGTTTTTCTTAAAATACAGCTATTATTTAAGTGAACTGAGGGAGAGTGTAGAACATGGCAGCACCGTTGATTAGTGGCACACAAGTTTCACAGGAAATCCGTGCGGATCTCCGAAAGGAAGTGGAAGAACTGAAAGCCCAGGACTTCGTTCCTGGCTTGGCGGTTGTTCTCGTAGGCGAAGACCCCGCTTCCCAGGTTTATGTCAGAAATAAGGAAAAGGCATGTCATGATCTTGGGTTTTATTCCGAGGTGCATCGTCTGCCGGCAGATACCCAACAGGAGGAGCTGCTTGCGTTGGTGGATCGCCTTAACCGGCAGGAGAACATTCATGGCATTCTTGTGCAACTGCCGCTTCCCGGTCATATCGAAGAAAAAGCGGTTATCGACGCGATTGCCGTACATAAAGACGTCGACGGCTTTCATCCGGTCAATGTAGGAAACCTGGTGATCGGGGATGACAGCCTGCTGCCGTGCACGCCTGCAGGGGTTATTGAACTGATCAAGCGGACAGGCCTTGAAATGGCGGGCAAGCATGCTGTGGTGATCGGCCGAAGCAACATTGTGGGTAAGCCGGTGTCACTCCTGCTGCAGCGTGAAAATGCCACAGTGACGATGTGTCATTCCCGCACCAGCAATATGGCTGAGTTGTGCAGACAAGCGGATATACTAGTGGTAGCGATTGGACGGGCTAATTTTGTTGACGCCAGTTACGTCAAGCCTGGAGCCGTCGTCATTGATGTCGGCATGAACCGGTTGGACAACGGCAAGCTGGCAGGTGATGTGGATTTTGCAAGCGTGCAGGAAATTTCCGGGCCAATTACGCCGGTGCCGGGCGGTGTAGGTCCGATGACCATTACGATGCTGATGAAAAATACACTGATCGCGGCGAAGCGCTCTCGCGGATTGAAATAGGCGGCCTGCTATGGCGGAGCAAAAAATATTCTCAATCAAGGAATTGAATAAATATATCCGCATGAAGCTGGAATCTGACCGGGTGCTGTCCGATGTGTGGATCCGCGGTGAAATTTCGAATTTCACACATCATTCAAGCGGACATATGTATTTTACCCTGAAGGATGAGAGCAGCCGCATCAAATCGATCATGTTCGCCTCGCATAACCAACGGCTGCCTTTTGTGCCCAAGGAGGGCTCCCGGGTGATCGCGCGCGGCAACGTGTCGGTCTACGAACGGGACGGGCAGTATCAATTCTATGCTACCCATATGCAGCCTGACGGCATAGGCAGCCTTTATCTCGCTTACGAGCAGCTCAAGCAGAAGCTTGAGGCTGAGGGGCTGTTTGCTCTGGAGCGAAAACGCGCGCTCCCGCGATTTCCGCGGACTATCGGGGTGGTCACCTCCCCAACGGGAGCTGCAGTGCGTGATATTATAACAACGCTGCAGCGCCGTTACCCGCAGGCCAGGGTGCTCTTGTATCCTGTACTGGTGCAGGGAAAAGGAGCGGCGGCCTCTATTGTAAAGGCTATAGCGAAGCTAAACGCGCTGGCGGAAGCGGATGTGCTGATTGTTGGGCGGGGCGGCGGTTCGCTGGAGGAGCTGTGGGCTTTTAATGAAGAAATTGTAGCCCGTGCGATCTATTCATCCGCGATCCCGGTCATTTCGGCCGTAGGTCATGAGACTGACTTTACGATTGCCGACTTCACAGCCGATTTGCGAGCCGCAACACCGACTGCTGCCGCCGAGCTGGCGGTGCCACATCTGGTCGAGCTTCTTGATCAGGTGCGGCAGCGGGAGCGGCGGCTGCGAAGCGCCTTGAAGCAGCGTGTTCAGTCAGAACGGGAACGGTTGGCAAGGGTACAGCGTTCGGCGGTGCTTAAGCATCCAAGGCGCTATATGCTGCAGCATGCAGAGCGGTTGGACATGCTGCGTGACAGACTGAAGCGGGCCGCGGTCGGCAGGACACGTCTGCATAAAGAGCAGAACGCCCGGCTTTTGCATGCGCTTGAGCGATACAATCCGCAGGAGCAGGTACGTACGTCAAGGCGCCAGTTAGAGCTGTCTGAGCACCGGATCTCGACGGCCATGGACAGGGCGCTCAAGAACAGCAGGCAGCAGCTTGACTCCACGATGCGCCAACTGGATGCGCTAAGTCCCTTGAAGGTTATGGCAAGAGGCTACAGCCTGGTATACGACGAGCAGGAGGCACGGCTTATCAAATCGCTCCGAGACGTTCAGCCCGGGGATCTAATCAAAATTAAAATGAGCGACGGGCAGCTAGACTGCCAGGTGTGGGGAATGAAGGAGGTCGACAACCAGCATGGCGAATGAGACAAAGCTGAGTTTTGAAGAGGCGATGGCGGCCCTGGAGGACATCGTTGCACAATTGGAGCATGGAGATGTTCCTCTTGAACAGGCGATAGACCTTTTCCAACGCGGAATGAAGCTGTCGCAGTTATGCAGTCAAAAGCTGGAGCAGGTGGAACGTAAAATTGAGATGATCGTAGAAGAAGATGGTGAAACCCGGACGAAGCCGTTCGGAGCCGACCTGGAAGAAAGCGGCGGTGAACATGCTTGAGCAGCAGGTTAAGCTTTAAGGAATATCTGAAAAGCACCGTTGCAGAGGTGTCGAAGGAGCTGTCCTGCATTATTCCCGAGCATTGGGATGTGCCGGAATCGCTCAAAGTCTCCATGCACTACTCGCTGATGGCTGGTGGCAAACGGCTGCGTCCGCTGCTCGTGATCGCTGCAGCCGAAGCGTTCGGCGGCAGCAGAGCGGCAGCGATGCCGATCGCTTGTGCGGTGGAAATCGTACATACGTACTCGCTGATTCATGATGATCTTCCTGCTATGGATGATGATGACTACCGACGGGGAAAGCTAACTAACCATAAAGTGTATGGGGAAGCGACGGCCATATTGGCCGGCGACGCATTGTTGACGCATGCGTTCTACTGCATCACGCAGGCAGGACGGAAGCATGGTGTTCCTGCTGAACAACTGCTCTCCATTGTTGAGGAGCTTGCCGAAATGGCCGGAGCCCGTGGAATGGTCGGTGGACAAGTGGCCGATATGCTCGGGGAACAGGGCATAACGCAGTTGCAGGAGCTGGAGTTCATTCACCTTCATAAGACAGGTGATCTGATCATTTTCTCACTGCTCGCTGGCGGTCGTGTCGGGGGAGCGTCCGCAGAGCAGTTGGAAGGTCTGCGCCGCTTCGGACGGGATTTGGGGCTGGCCTTTCAGATACAGGATGACATTCTCGATCTTGTCGGCGATGAAGCCAAGCTTGGCAAAGCAACGCAAAGCGATGTGCAGCAGCACAAAGTGACCTATCCGTATTTTATCGGGCTGGACGCCTCCCAGCAGGAAGTTGAAAGACTTACGCATTCCGCCAAGCAGGCCCTTGCCGAAGCTGCCATTCCTGATCCCGGACGGCTGATAGAGATCGCGGATTACTTGATGAAAAGGGATCATTAGCCGGAAAGCCTTGCTGTTTTTTTAGCCTAACTCAATCTGTGATATAATGGTTGTTATTATGATGGAAGCTAGGCTAGAGTGCAGCATCATTTGTTTAATTACTTGAAGGAAAGCGGGGAGATTCGCGTGCTGCTTCCACGAATAAAGCAACCAAGCGACTTGAAATCATTATCTGTTGATGAGCTGGCTTCTCTGTCCGAAGAAATCCGGAGATTTCTGATTGAGAAGCTCTCAGTAACAGGGGGGCACTTGGCATCGAACCTGGGAGTGGTTGAGCTCACGGTCGCCCTGCATTACTGTTATAGCAGCCCTGTGGATAAATTGATTTTTGATGTAGGCCATCAGGCTTATGTTCATAAAATATTGACGGGAAGAATGGACCGGTTTGATACACTTCGTCAGAAGGACGGTCTATGCGGATTTGTCAAGCGTAACGAAAGCGAGCATGATGTCTGGGAAGCAGGCCACAGCAGCACTTCGCTGTCGGCTGCCATGGGTATGGCGCTGGCACGGGATCTGAAAGGCGAAGACAATAAGGTCATTGCTATGATCGGTGATGGTGCTTTGACAGGCGGTATGGCTTTTGAAGCGCTTAACCATATCGGTCATGAAGGCAAGAAGCTGATGGTCATTCTGAACGATAATGAAATGTCGATTGCGCCTAACGTAGGGGCCTTGCATAATTATTTAAGTAAAATCCGGTCCGACCGCCATTACCTGCGCGCCAAGGATGAGCTGGAGCTGATGCTGAAGAAAATTCCGGCGATCGGCGGCAAGCTGGCGAAATCGGCTGGACGGATGAAGGATAGCCTGAAATATATGATGGTGCCCGGGGTACTGTTTGAAGAATTGGGCTTTACTTATTTGGGGCCTGTGGACGGTCATGATCTCTCGACGCTAATCGATACGTTCCATCAGGCGGATAATGTGTCTGGACCGGTTATGGTACACGTGATTACAACAAAAGGCAAGGGCTACAAGCCCGCCGAAGCGGATTCGCACAAATGGCACGGTATCTCTCCGTACAAAATTGAATCCGGCCAAGTGCTGAAGGCCGTCGGCAATCCGATGTATACTGAAGTGTTTGGGCAGACGCTTATAGAGCTGGCTCGAGAAGATAAGCGGATCGTTGCCGTTACCCCGGCGATGCCGGGTGGCTCGGGTCTGGTCCCGTTCAGCAAGGTGTTTCCCGAGCGGATGATTGACGTTGGCATTGCGGAGCAGCATGCGGCAACGATGTGCGCGGCTTTGGCGATGGAGGGGATGAAGCCGGTCTATGCTGTCTATTCCACTTTCATGCAGCGTGCTTACGACCAGATCGTGCACGATATTTGCCGGCATAACGCCAATGTCATGTTTGCCATTGACCGCGCAGGATTTGTGGGCGCTGACGGTGAAACGCATCATGGAGTTTTTGACGTCGCCTTTATGAGACATATTCCGAATCTGGTTATGATGATGCCTAAAGATGAGAACGAGCTGCGCCATATGATGAAGACGGCGCTTGAATATAACGACGGACCGATCGCTTACCGCTACCCGCGTGTAAATGTGCCGGGAGTGCCGCTGGATGAGGAACTGAAGGTAATTCCCATCGGCAAGTGGGAGGTTCTCCGCAGGGGTGAGCAATATGCTGTGATCGCTTGTGGACCGATGCTGCAGGTAGCGAATGAGGCCGCTGAGGCGATGAAGCGTGAGGGAATGCAGGTGGGCGTCATCAATGCCCGTTTTCTCAAGCCGCTGGACGAAGAAATGCTGCGTGAGCTTGCCCAGCAGCAGATGAAGCTGATCGTGCTGGAGGAAGCGTCCGAGGCGGGCAGTCTCGGCAGCGCGGTGCTCGAATTTTACGCCCGCGAAGGCAGACACGACATGCATGTCCACTTGATGGGCATCCCGGATGTCTTTGTGGAGCATGCTTCGATTAAAGAGCAGCGGGCGGTGGCAGGGTTAACCGCCGAAGCGGTTGCTTCTGAGCTGCGCAGTATGGCTGCAGAACCGACTTTCGGCTACGGCCGGTCTGTCTAGAGATAGGAGAACAACATGTCTGACCCGAAAGAACGAATTGATGTACTGCTCGTGGAGCAGGGGTTTTACGAGAGTAGGGAGAAGGCCAAGGCCGCTATTATGGCTGGCCTGGTGCTCGCTGACGGTGAGCGGATTGAAAAAGCGGGAATGAAGGTTCCTCGAAGCAGCGAGCTGAAAGTGAAGGGCTCCGTACATCCCTATGTGAGCCGTGGAGGCTTGAAGCTGGAAAAGGCAATCCGCGAATTCGGCCTTGATATGAACGGCCGGACAATGCTGGATATCGGCTCTTCTACAGGAGGTTTTACGGACTGTGCGCTTCAGCATGGAGCATCCTATGTGTACGCGATAGATGTCGGCTATAACCAGCTCGATTGGTCACTGCGCAATGATGAAAGAGTCTGTGTTATGGAACGCACCAATTTCCGTTATATGACCCCGGAGGATTTGAAAGGACCGTTGCCTGATTTTGCAAGCATTGACGTGTCGTTCATCTCGCTGCGCATCATTCTGCCTCCGCTGCTTGCGCTGCTTCAGCGCCCGGCTGAGATAGCTGCGCTGATCAAGCCGCAGTTTGAAGCTGGGAGGGAGAAGGTCGGTAAATCCGGAGTCGTCAGGGAGTCTGCGACGCATAAAGAAGTGCTGCATACCGTGCTTTCTTTTGCCAAGGAGCTTGGACTTTCTTTACGAGGCCTGACCTTTTCGCCGATTACGGGCGGGGAGGGCAATATTGAATTTCTCGCCTATTTTCGGTTGAACGATCCAGGCCTGCTTGACGAAGGTGCCGAGCAAAGCCTCGGACCGATGATTGACCGTGTCGTAGCAGAGGCGGGACAGACGTTTGGGGGCGGCCAGGCGCGCACATAGGAAAGTGGTTCTCATGAGTTCTTCCAAGAACGAATGGGAACCTTTTTTTTGGGAAACGCAAGGGAAAGATTGATTAACGAACTCATGTTCGCCTATAATGTTAAAAGAAGAGAAAAGGAGTTTTTTGGAGCGATCACGAATAACAAACAGACGTCAGACCAACAAAGGCGGGGATCTGGATGGATTCACGGTATGATACGTTTTTGGTTGCAGCCATTGGGGCTGTTTTGGCCATTTGGGCATTGTACGCGTTCCGTTCCTGGCTGCGCGAGCCGGAGCATCCGAGGTTGTATGCGATTCCGCTGAATGAAGAAATCGAAGAAGGGCCCGCCTCGGCAATACTGGAGGAGAACGGCTATGAAGTGATCGGAGGCAGGCTGCGGGTTCCCTTGGCGTTTGACGTCAATGGCGAGACCATACAGAGCCGTTTATATATTGATTACATAGCAGAGCAAGATAGAGGTATCTATATCGTTAAAACCTCTCGACGCCGCAAGCCGATGGAGTGGAGCGGCTCCGAAATCAGAGACAAATTTCTGCCTCTGCTGCTGCTGTATCCCGAAGTTGTCGGTGTTCTCTATGTGGACACGGAAGAGAGAACGGTCCGCCGCATTGTGCTGACCGCAGATGAATGGAACCATGACTAACCATTTTACAAGGAGGATGTTATGAAGGGTCAAAGGCATATCAAAATCAGGGAGATTATTACCCATCAGGACATCGAAACCCAGGACGAGCTGGTGGAGGAGCTGCGCGAAGCGGGTTTTCAGGTGACACAGGCAACCGTATCCAGGGACATTAAGGAACTGCTATTAATTAAGGTCCCTATGGATGACGGAAGATATAAATATTCGCTGCCAAGCGATCAACGCTATAATCCGGTTCATAAATTAAAACGCGCATTAGTCGATAATTTTTTGCAGATTGACAGCACAGGCAATTTGATTGTCATGAAATGTCTGCCGGGCACGGCGAACTCCATTGCGGCTTTGCTCGACAGCATCGAATGGCCGGAGATTATGGGGACGATCAGTGGTGACGACACCATCCTGATTATTTGCCGTACCGACGACAACAGCGTGGCTGTCGTAAATCAAATTATGTCCTATATATCCTGATGAATTACCGTATGATGTTGGAGGTGTAGCAGCAGTGCTGGTTTCATTATCGATAAGAAATCTGGCGGTGGTAGAATCGGTGGACGTTCATTTCCACCAGGGCTTTCATGTACTTACAGGGGAAACGGGGGCAGGGAAATCCATTATCATCGATGCTCTTGTTCTGATCTCGGGCGGCAGAGGGGCGGCAGATCTGGTACGCTTTGGCTGCGACAAGGCAGAGATGGAGGCTCTCTTTGAGCTTCCTGCCGGTCATCCTGTATGGGAGGTGCTTCACAAACTAGGCATTCGGGGAGATGCGGATGAGCATCTGCTGATCCGAAGAGAGCTGACCTCAAGCGGCAAAAGCACCTCAAGGATTAACGGGCAGTTAGTGAACTTGAGCATGCTGCGAGAAGTTGGCGAGCATATCGTCAACATTCATGGACAGCATGAACCGCAAAATTTGCTGCGAACCGACCGTCATTTGGTGCTGCTGGACACATACGGTGACAGCATCATCGGACCTGTAAAATCCCGCTACCGGGAGAAATACAGCGCTTTTGTCAAAGCTGAGAAGGAGCTGCGGGAGCTGCAGGAATCCAGCCAGAAATCGTATCAAATGCTTGATATGTACCGCTTTCAGTTGGACGAGATTGCTTCCGCCGGGCTGCAGACCGGTGAGGATGAATTATTGGCGGAAGAACGGGTAAAACTATCCCACAGTGAGAAAATGATGGATGCTGTCGTGGGGGCATATGAACTGCTTCAAGGTCAGCATGGGCTGGATGCTATAAGCAGTGCCGCTGCCATGATGGAGGACATCTCCCATTATGACAGCAAAGGGCTGCAGCCCATCACGGAACAGATTCAGTCTGCTTATTACCAATTGGAGGATGCCGCTTTTCAGCTTCGTTCCTACAGGGAGCAGATTGAATTTAATCCGGAGCGTCTGCAGGAGGTCGAGCAGCGTCTCGCCCTGATTGCCGGATTGCGCCGTAAATACGGAGACAGTGTAGAGCAAATCCTGGAATACTACAAAAAAATCGAGCATGAAACAGATATGCTGGAAAATAAAGATGAGCGGTTAGAGAAGCTGACGGCACAGCGGGACAAGCTGCTGGCTGAGCTCCTTACGGAGGCTGACACGCTGTCTACGGTACGTAAGCAATGCGCCGAAGACCTAGCCATACAGGTGGAAAGGGAGCTCAAGGACTTGCAGATGGAGCGGACCTCTCTACGGGTACGAATGGATCTGTTGGAAGATCCGCGCGGTTATGAGTGGAATGGCCGCAAAATCCGTCCAACCAAGCAGGGAATTGACAATGCTGAATTTTTAATTTCGGCCAATCCCGGAGAGCCGCTGCGTCCGCTCGGCAAAATTGCTTCCGGGGGAGAAATGTCTCGTGTAATGCTGGCGCTCAAGAGCATTTTTGCCCGGCATGATCAAATTCCAGTGCTCATTTTTGACGAAGTGGATACCGGGGTCAGTGGCCGGGCGGCGCAATCCATTGCCGAGAAGCTGTGCAAGCTGTCATCCGTCTGCCAGGTATTCTCGATTACACATCTGCCGCAGGTGGCCTGCATGGCTGACAGCCAGTATTTGATCGAGAAAACCGTGTATGATGGCCGCACTATGACCCAGGTCGAGGAATTGTCGGATGAGGGAAGGGTCAAGGAACTGGCAAGGATGCTGGGCGGTGTGGAAATTACGGAAAAAACGCTCCATCACGCACAAGAAATGCTGAATTTGGCGCAAGCGCAAAAGAGGGAAGAATTACGCCCGGAGTAATGATTGACAGTAATAAAAGCCTGGGGGCAAGGTTACCTTATAGGTACGCAATTGGCGACGACCTTTACTCGTCAAGCGAAAGAAGCAAAGGGAGCGTGACAGCCATTGAATTTGAACTCCAGGAACAAACTGCCCGGTCTTTTGCTTGTTTTCTTTCTTTGTGTGGGAAGTGTTTTTATGTTCGTCCGGCATGCCTCAGCGCAGCCGGGGGTCCATGAAGGCTCTCTCAGCCATTATAAGGGTTCGATTTTTCAGCTTAATAAGCTGTTTCAGGGCGGCCCGGCTTTTTCTTCTATGCTTTCCAACCGGTCGGAGGTTCATCCCGTTCCGGAAATTCAGGTCATCCCCGGTGGCCAAACGATTGGCGTAAAGGTGAAATCTGCGGGAATTCTCGTCGTAGGCCATCATCTTGTCGTCCAGGACGGGGAGAATCGGTTATCTCCCGGAGAAACAGCCGGTATCAGACTTGGGGACCGCATCACTCATATTAACGGCCTTGTTCCTGATAATTTGTCACTTGTGACGGAGACTGTAGAACGAGCGGGCAAAGAAGGTAAGCCGTTGAAGATTACCCTTATGCGGGGAAATCAGACTATCCATACTAAGCTGACCCCGGCATATGACCGTGAGGACAAGGCATGGAGACTTGGTTTGTATATCCGTGATTCTGCGGCAGGAGTTGGAACGTTGACCTTTTATGCTCCACAGCAGGGCGTATATGGTGCGCTGGGTCATGTCATTACAGACATGAATACGCAGACACCCATCGTCGTTGGCAGCGGACATATTCTTCAATCCAATGTGACATCCATCTCCAAAAGCCAAAATGGGGAACCTGGCGAAAAGCGTGCCCAGTTTACAAGAAATCACAAGGTGCTGGGCAGCATTGAAAGCAATACGAAATTTGGGATATTCGGTAAAATGACCGATCTTCCTGAGCATAGCGTATATTCCAAGCCGATCCCGATCGCGTGGGCCGAAGAGGTTAAAGAAGGTCCAGCCGAAATCTTGACCGTGATTGACGGCCAATCGGTCCAGCGTTTTAAGGCACGCATTATGCATGTGTCTCATCAAAGTACTCCGGCCACGAAAGGGCTTGTTATCCGTATTGTGGATCCCCGCCTGATCGATAAAACCGGGGGGATTGTACAAGGCATGAGCGGAAGTCCAATCATTCAGGATGGCAAGCTTGTAGGAGCGGTCACACATGTCTTTGTGAACGATCCACAATCAGGGTACGGCTGTTTCATTGAATGGATGCTGAAAGATGCAGGGATTATTCACCATAAACAAAGCAGCAGCGCTTCTGAACTTAAGGCCGGTTAACGGCCTTAGGTTTTTTGCTTTGGTGCAGGATGCTGTCGTTTTGTGAAACAAAAAGAAGAATTTTAGCAAATTAAGATGAAAATTAGCGTAAATTATAAATTATATCGGAAAGAATCAAAAAAATAAATAAAAATATTTTTCGACAGAAGGAATTGAATTCCATCTGTCGAAATTATATACTCTCGGAAGAGAAGATGTTGCTCATTCAAATTCTTATGCAGCTCACTAAAGGAGGAAGTACATTGCAAAAAATTGAAGTGCTGTTAGCAGATGATAACCGTGAATTTACGAACCTACTCGCTGAATATATATCAGATCAGGAGGATATGGAAGTTACCGGAATCGCTTACAATGGAGAAGAGGTCCTGCAGCGTATTGCGGATTCCCATAAGATCCCTGATGTTTTGATTCTGGATATTATTATGCCGCATCTTGATGGTCTTGGTGTGCTTGAGCGGTTGCGTGAAATGAATTTGCCGGCACAACCGAAAATTATTATGCTGACTGCTTTCGGTCAGGAGAATATTACTCAAAGGGCTGTGCAACTCGGTGCTTCTTACTATATTCTGAAGCCTTTCGATATGGAGGTGCTGGCGAACCGCGTCCGCCAACTGGTGGGTGTTCAGAACGTGAGCAGCACATCGGCCAGTGTTTCCATGATGAAATCAAATGTCGTTCCTATGGGGAAAGTCAAAAACCTGGATGCCAGCATTACCTCCATTATTCACGAAATCGGTGTTCCGGCGCATATCAAGGGATATCAATATCTGCGCGAGGCAATTACTATGGTCTACAATAATATTGAAATTTTAGGGGCGATCACCAAAACATTGTATCCGGCAATCGCCGAGAAATTCAAAACAACGCCATCACGCGTTGAACGCGCCATTCGGCATGCGATTGAGGTGGCGTGGACGCGGGGCAATATTGACAGCATCAGCCATCTTTTTGGATATACAATTAATATCAGCAAATCAAAACCGACGAACTCCGAATTTATAGCGATGGTGGCGGATAAGTTGAGGATCGAACATAAAGTGTCGTAAGCTGAATTTATTTTGTAGTAAATATGTGTCCGGAAGCTGGCCCAATAAATCGTTGATTTATTGGGTTCGTTTGTTCCGGTATGCAACGCCCATCATAAATGCTGAGGGGGAGCGCATATGCTGTATTTATGGATTGCTGCCGGAGCTGCAGCTATCGGAATTATCGTTTTTACAATGTGGCTGAGCAAAAAGAGTAGCGAAAAAGAGCAGGCTCCTCGCTATGTGGGAGATAATGTAGTCCCTTTCCGGCGCAAAGGGAGCAAGTGTAAGCCGTCAGGGCAGAAATGCAGCTTCTGTGGCAAAGAAGAACTGCTGACCTTTTATGCGGGAGATAATGGGGCCGTCAAGGGCGTCTGCAAGCACTGTAAACCGAAAGCGGAGCGCAGGGACATGCTGCCGCTGTAGCTATGATTCAGCCGTTGAATTGCGCTCGTGGGGAAAGCCCCAATACGAAATTTATGTGCGGCCTGAGGATGAACAGGCTGCTTTGCAGGCGCTGGCAGCGACTCACGCATAAGAAACCCCGCCATTTCATGGTGGCGGGGTTAAGGTTGTGTTAACGGGCTTGTCTGAGGATCAAATCCTCAAGCACATCTGCAACATATCCGGTTCCTCTTTGCAGGTCCGACTGGCTCAGGCTCAGCCATGCCTGCCTTTCATCCATGTCAAATGACTGCTCGAGCCATCCGGACAGGCCGCGGCCGCGGCGGTCAACTTCAACCAGTACATGAATGCCATTATGCTCCAGACTGAAAATAAATTCGAGCTCCTTCACTCTGCTGGCAAACTCCGGGCTTGGATAGAATTCAATTTCCTGCACAAACGGTGTACCGCGTCCAAGGCGCGGATGATATTCGCAGGTAGCCCCCTTGAACCGGAATCCGAGATCCTGTGCAGCCTTCAATACGATGGAAGCAAATGGGTGTGGAGTCACTTCGATGAAATCGCGGTCGTTAGGATCAAGGGCATTATCAATATCCAGTCCGGTATGGATCCAGACGGGCTGGCGGGACAGCGTTAATGGCGTTTCAAGCGGAAGCGGGAAGGAGAATGGGATTTGCAGCGTCTCTCCCTTGCGCACAGTCATGCTGTCAGCTACATGGAACTTGGCGACGGCGTAGGATTCACTAACCTTTTTGTCATCGTGTTCTCTGATGTATTCGGTCATTACCTTGATATAGATATTATCCACTTTCTGTTCGACGTTACCGCCTTTGATATGTACCATTCCCCGAATTTCCTCGCCGGGGTGGTATGAAGTTTTTTCAAGATGTGTATCAATTTCCGCAGCACCGATTCCTACACTGGCAAGCATTTTGTTAAAAAAAGACATGGGAAAAACCTCCTAAAGGTTATGTATGACAAAGGAGTATACGTCTGAGCAACGACAAAGTTTCTATAACAACGGGAAAAAAGTCTTTTTACACGGACAGTTTTTCAGTAATCTAAAATCTAAAAAAAGCCCGGATGGGCTTTTCATTCACAATCCACTTTATGGGGAGGCACAAAACAGCGGCGGCACCGCGGCTCATAAGCCTCGGAATCCCCGATCATGACGATGGGACCCACCTTCACAGGTTCCCCGTTAATGATCCTCTGCGTAAAATTGCCCTCGGAGCTGCCGCAAACAGCACAAAAGGCGCTCATCTTCTCGATATCGTCTGCCATGGCCAGCAGTCCGCCGATATATCCGAACTCCTCCCCGCGGTAATCCATATTCAAGCCGTCAACGATGACATGCTTTCCGTAATATGCAAGCTCCTGTACAAGAACCATAATCGGACGGTTGAAAAATTGCACCTCATCAAAAGCGACAACGTCTGCGTCACGGGTTTGCTTCATGATGTTGGCCACCGTCTGTTCGGTCAGCTTGCGTGGAATAGATATGGCTGGAAGGCGGTATCCGATCCGGCTGACGATCTCGTCCTCCGCATAACGATTGTCTTCGGCAGGTTTATAAGCGACCACGCTGCGGCGGCCGTATTTCATTAATTTTTGACAGCGGCGGATGAGCTCCCCCGACTTTTCACTGAACATTGGACCCGTAATTACGGTAATACGCCCTGTAGACAAAGCAATTCCCCTCTTTCTTTAAAGAAAACGCCACTATAGAGTACCATATGTTAAGGGAGGCAGGCCAGAGATAAATGCCAATATTTCATCTGCCCTTGATTGCCCAGAACGATCAAGTCTGTTACTGTAGAAAGACGGAAATACATAGGAGAAATGAGGAATTCGGATGGAAAATGTCATCTCCCGTTTGAAACTTAGAAAAGCCGAAATGGAACGGCTGGGGTTGCTCAGTCCTGAGGCGGAAGCATTGTTAAACGACATGATGGATGAGCTGGAACGGCTGGAGAAGCAGAACGATTCACTCCGCCGATCGCTCCGCAGCTCATCGAAGACGCCGCGCATGTCCAGCAAGCTGAAGGATGCGCTTTACGAGTAGGTTGTTAATTCATGGTTGCAGGGAATGAGCAGGCCGGAGTTGAGTAGAGGATGCCGGCTTATTTGTAATGCCGTTTAAGGAGAGTACAATAGACATAGACTAACTATGTAACGATATCGGAGGTTAATATGGCAATCACATGTGATGTAGCGATACTGGGTGGAGGAACAGGAGGTTATGTGGCCGCAATCCGGGCTGCCCAGCTTGGGAAAGATGTAGTCATCATTGAGCGTGATAAATTGGGAGGCACCTGTCTGCACCGCGGCTGTATTCCCAGCAAATCGCTGCTTAGAAGCGCGGAAGTATATGCAACCGTCAAGGACAGCGAATCCTACGGTATTGAGACGTCGGGAGCCAAGCTTCTGTTTCCAAAGGTTCAGGAGCGGAAGGAACAGGTCGTGGAACAGCTTCATCAGGGTGTTCAGTATTTGATGCGCAAAAATAAAATCAAGGTTTTGCACGGCAAAGGCAGGGTTATAGGACCGTCCATTTTCTCCCCAAAAAGCGGTGCGGTTGCCGTGGAGCTGGAAGACGGTGAAATGGAGACGGTTGTACCCGCGCATCTGATTATCGCGACAGGGTCGCGCCCGCGGCACATTCCGGGGCTGGAGCTGGATGGGGAGTATATTCTGACGAGTGATGAGGCGTTGCAGATGGACAAGCTGCCGGCTTCCATGATCATTGTCGGCGGCGGTGTTATTGGTGTGGAGTGGGCCTCCATGCTGAATGACTTCGGCGTGGAAGTGACTGTGGTGGAGGCAGCGGACAGGCTGATCCCGCTCGAGGATGAAGAGATTTCCCGTGAGCTGCAAAGGCTGCTGGTAAAAAGGGGGGTTAAGGTACTGACAGGTTCCCAGGTTCTGCCGGAAAGCCTTGGCAAAGATGAGGAAGGGATTCAAATAAATGTGCGCCGCAGAGACGACACGAGTACGCTTCGCGCATCCCAGTTGCTCCTATCTGTGGGCAGACAGGCTAACATAGAAAACATCGGGCTGGAAAATACGGATATCCGTGTCGATCAAGGGGTTATATCGGTCAACGCCCATTATCAGACGGTTGAGCCTCATATCTATGCCATTGGAGATTGCATCGGCGGGGTTCAGCTTGCTCATGCCGCCAGCCATGAGGGCATAGCGGCCGTAAATCATCTTTGCGGTGAAGAGGTGCATGTGCTGCCATCCCACCTGATTCCGCGTTGTATCTATACAAGACCGGAAGCGGCGAGTGTCGGTATGACCGAGCAAGAGGCCACAAACCGGGGCTATGAGGTGAAGATCGGCAAGTTCCCTTTCCAGGCGATCGGTAAATCGCTGGTATACGGCAGCCGGGATGGATTCGTAAAGGTTGTTGCGGATCAAAAAACAAATGATATTCTCGGCGTTCATATGATCGGCACACATGTCACCGATCTGATCAGTGAGGCAGCCCTGGCTCAGCTACTGGATGCCACTCCATGGGAAGTGGGCCAGCTTGCTTATCCGCATCCGACACTGTCGGAAATTTTAGGCGAAGCGATGCTGGCGGTGGATGGGAAAGCGATTGGAATGTAACACTCACGCTTTCTTTTTCGGTGTGAAAGTGTTTTAATAAGGTTAAGCCAAGTCTTAGTACCAGGTTTTAAGATGAGACGGTATAACAAGGTAGGCTTTTATAACAAGGAGGTGCCTCGATGAACGCAAGAAGCACTGTCAACAAGCAGTTCAGACATGAGCAGTTGGGGCTGAGCACTGAACAGGTATTAGACATGTACAGATATATGCTGCTCGCAAGAACCTTTGATGAGCGCAACCTGCTGCTGCAGCGGGCGGGCAAGATTAATTTTCACGTATCTGGCATCGGTCAGGAAGCGGCGCAGGTTGGAGCCGCATTTGCACTTGACAGGGAAAACGATTATTTTCTCCCTTATTACCGCGACTACGGCTTCGTGCTGTCTGTCGGCATGACGCCGCGCGAGCTGATGCTGTCGGCTTTCGCTAAGGCGGAAGATCCGAATAGCGGCGGCCGTCAGATGCCGGGACATTTTGGCAGCAAAAAATTGCGGATCGTCACAGGCTCAAGCCCTGTAACGACACAAGTGCCGCATGCCGTCGGCGTGGCGCTGGCTGCGAAAATGCAGAAAAAGAATTTTGTTTCTTTCGTGACCTTCGGGGAAGGATCAAGCAACCAGGGCGATTTTCATGAAGGCTGCAACTTTGCGGGGGTTCATAAACTGCCTGTCATCATTATGTGTGAAAACAACCAGTACGCCATTTCCGTGCCTGCACACAAGCAGTTGAGCGGGAAGGTGAGCGACCGTGCGCTTGGTTACGGTTTTCCCGGTGTAAGGGTGGACGGAAACGATGCGCTTGCCGTGTATGCTGTTGTGAAGGAAGCACGTGAACGCGCGATTCGCGGAGAGGGACCAACGTTGATTGAAGCGATGATGTATCGTCTGTCTCCACACTCGACCTCTGACAATGACCTGGCTTACCGGACCAAGGAAGAGGTTGAGGAAAACTGGAAAAAAGACGGCGTGCAACGCATGAAAAATTATTTGATCGAATGCGGCATTTGGGATGAAGATAAAAACGCGAAGCTTTCCGCCGAGCTCATCCAGGAAATGAAAGAAGCGATAGAATATGCTGATCGTGCGCCATTTCCGAAGCCGGAAGATACATTGCTGCATGTGTACGCAGACAGCAGCGGGGAGGTTCGGTAATCATGGCTGTTATGGAATATATCGACGCCATACGACTGGCGATGAAAGAAGAGCTGGAACAGGACGATTCCGTATTTGTTCTGGGAGAGGATGTCGGTGTCAAGGGCGGTGTCTTCACGACAACGAAAGGTCTGATGGAACAATTTGGCGAGTCGCGTGTGCTGGACACCCCTTTGGCTGAATCCGCCATTGCTGGGGTCGCCATCGGGGCCGCCATGTACGGCATGAAGCCGATCGCTGAAATGCAATACTCTGACTTTATGCTGCCTGCGACGAACCAGATTATCAGCGAAGCGGCTAAAATCAGATACCGGTCCAATAATGATTGGAGCTGTCCGGTGGTCATCCGGGCTCCGATTGGCGGCGGGATCTTTGGCGGCTTGTACCACTCACAGTGTCCGGAGTCGATCTTCTTCGGCACGCCGGGATTGAAGATCGTAGCCCCTTACTCGGCTTATGATGCCAAAGGGTTGCTGAAGGCGGCTGTCCGCGATCCGGACCCGGTTCTTTTCTTTGAAAATAAAAAGTGCTACAAGCTGATAAAAGGGGATGTTCCCGAGGACGATTACGTCGTTCCCATCGGAAAGGCCAATCTGCTGCGTGAGGGTGACGATATCACCGTCATCGGCTACAGCCTGCCGTTGCATTTTGTGATGCAGGCGGCTGAGGAATTGGAGCGTGAGGAGGGCATTACGGCCCACGTGCTTGATTTGCGGACACTGCAGCCGCTGGACAGAGAGGCGATCATTGCGGCCGCCCGCCAGACCGGCAAGGTATTGATTGTGCATGAAGATAACAAAACGGGAGGCATCGGTGCGGAAGTATCCGCGATCATTAACGAGGAATGTCTGTTTGAGCTGGATGCTCCGATCGCCCGCCTCTGCGGACCGGATGTGCCTGCGATGCCGATCAGCCCTCCGATGGAGAAGTTCTTTATGCTCAGCAAAGACAAAGTGAAAGAAGCCATGCGTCAGCTTGCCCAGTATTAAAGAAGCGGCGCGGTCGAGGAGTTGAATCGATGACACAGAATAAAACGCAATGGATAGATGTTGCCATGCCTCAGCTTGCGGAATCGCTCGTTTCCGCAACGATTGCCAAATGGCTCAAGCAGCCAGGAGAAAGCGTTGAACAATTCGAGCCTATCTGCGAGGTGATTACCGATAAAGTGAATGCGGAAATCCCTTCGACGGTAGATGGAGTGATGGGCGAGCTGCTCGCCGAAGAAGGACAAACCATTGCTGTGGGCGAACTGATCTGCCGTATTCAGACCGTAGTTGAGTCCGGGGCAGTGTTGACAGAGCCCGTTTCCTCCGCTCAAGCAGACATACCTGCCATGCCTCAGGCTCAGCAGCAGGAAGACCAGTCCATGCGCGGCCGTTATTCGCCGGCCGTTCAGACACTTGCCGCACAGCATCAGGTGGATTTGAGCCGTGTTTCCGGTACCGGAATGGGCGGGCGCATTACCCGCAAGGACGTATTGGCGTATGTTGCAGCAGGCGAAGCCGCTTCTGCTGGAGGAGGGCAGGAAGCCGCACAGAGCGGGTTGTCTTTCACCGGCAGGGCTGCGGACAACAGAGCGCCTGAGGCTTTGGCTACTCCGGCTCAAAGCATCCCCGTCCGGAACAGCGGCATTCATCTGACGGAGTCTCCCAAGCTGCCTACGATTGAAGTGGAAGGAGATGCGTCGGGACGGTCGGAGTATTTTATTGATGTTACGCCAATTCGCAACGCGATAGCCCGCAATATGCGGCAGAGTGTCTCCGAAATTCCGCATGCGTGGACGATGATTGAGGTTGATGTGACGAATCTGGTCATGCTCCGCAATAAAATCAAGGATGAATTCAAACGCAAGGAAGGCGTTAATATTACGTATCTGGCCTTCTTGCTCAAAGCGGTAGTCAATGCAATCAAAGACTATCCAATTATGAACTCTTTCTGGGCTGTGGACAAAATCGTGGTAAAGCGGGATATTAACATTTCACTTGCTGTTGGTACGGAGGATTCCGTCCTTACGCCTGTGATCCAGAAGGCGGATCAGAAAAATATTGCGGGCCTCGCCCGGGAGATCGATGATCTTGCCCGCAAAACCCGGGAAGGCAAGCTGAAGCTGGACGATATGCAGGGCGGTACGTTTACGGTTAACAATACCGGCTCCTTCGGTTCTATTTTGTCCTATCCAATCATCAATTACCCGCAGGCGGCCATTCTTACGTTTGAGTCGATTGTAAAGCGGCCTGTCGTCATAAATGACATGATTGCCGTCCGTTCGATGGCCAATTTATGTCTGTCTCTTGACCACCGTATTCTGGACGGAGTCATCTGCGGAAGATTTCTGCAGCGTGTCAAGGAAAATCTGGAAGGCTATTCGCTAGACACCAAGCTTTACTGATTTTATGCCGGCCGGCAGGTCGACTGGAGGGAGAGAGTAGGCTGTGAACAGACAATTATTAGAAGTGTCTTACACACCGATGATGGCCTATGGAGAGGCCTGGGATCTGCAAAAGGAAATTGTGGGCCAACTTGATGCTGGCGAGCGGCGGGAAACACTTCTGCTGCTCCAGCATCCTCCTACATATACGATCGGCTCACAGCGGCATCCGGAGCATCTGCTGCTCAGTCCGGAAGAGCTTGAACGGCGCGGAATCGCTGTTTTTCAAATTGATCGCGGTGGTGATATCACGTATCACGGTCCCGGCCAGCTTGTTGGTTATCCGCTGCTGGTGCTTGGCTACGGCAAGGATCTTGATCTGCACGGTTATTTGCGCCGACTGGAGCAGGTGATTATCGATTATCTTGCAGGTTTGGGTATTGAAGGCAGCCGTAAACCCGAATACACGGGGGTATGGGTGGGCGAATCGAAGATTGCGGCCATCGGCGTGAAGTTTAACCGGTGCAGGCACCGCAAAGGTTTTGTGACCAGCCACGGCTTCGCTTTTAATATCAAGTCAGGCATTCAGAATGAAGGTTTCGGCGGCATTATCCCTTGCGGCATCCAGGAGTATGGGGTTACATCGTTGGAAGACTGCACGCAGCAGTCATTCACGGTGGAGCAGGTAGCCAAGGGGATTATTCCTTATTTTGCGGAGCTTTTTGAGTATGAGCCTGTTCTGACAGAATAGAAGAAAGGCCGGTCCATGGTGGCCGGCCTTTGTTAATAACTCTGATGTGAGGGTTATTAAAAGAATAGAGGCTGGAGGACAGCCAGCAGAGTTGAGCCGATCATGGCGACAAGCATAACGTATACAAAAACGCGGAACCATTTTTTGTGCTGCATGGGTAACTCCTTTATAATGATAATAAGTTTTAGAGGTCAGGCGAATGCCTGAGTCCTGTTCTTATTTGTATTGTAGCGCAATCCGGAAGGAGAGGAAAGTTTCGATGATCGTAAAGGACCGGTTAATCAAGGAATTTATGGAGCTTGTACAGGTAGACAGCGAAACAAAGTTTGAACAAGAGATTTCAGGCGTGCTGAAGGAGAAGTTTGCTTCCCTTGGCTTGACTGTCAAGGAAGATGATTCGCAGGAGCGTTCGGGGCACGGCGCGGGCAACCTGATTATGACATGGGAGGCGGCAGGAGCTGAACAAGCTCCGAAGATTTATTTCACCTCTCATATGGACACGGTAACTCCCGGCAAAGGCATCAAACCGCAGCTTGGCGATGACGGCTGGATTCGCAGTGACGGCACCACGATTCTGGGAGCGGATGACAAAGCGGGGATTGCGGCGATGCTGGAGGCGATTCGGTCCGTTAAGGAACAAGGCATTCCGCATGGCCAGGTGCAGTTTGTGATTACGGTCGGAGAAGAATCTAGTCTGGCTGGTGCAAGAGCGATGAAGCCAGAGGATATGGATGCAGACTTCGGTTATGCCCTTGACTCCAACGGAGATGTCGGTTCCATTTGTGTTTCGGCCCCAACCCAGGCCAAAATTGAAATGAAAATTACCGGCAAATCGGCGCACGCCGGAGTAAATCCGGAGGATGGCATCAGCGCGATTCAAGTGGCCTCGAAGGCGATCAGCGCCATGAAGCTCGGCCGGATCGACAAAGAAACGACGGCCAATATCGGCAGATTTGAAGGCGGTGGTCCGACCAATATCGTGTGCGATTCTGTACAGCTATTCGCCGAAGCCCGCAGTATTGTTCAGGAAAAGGTGGACCATCAGGTTCAGCAGATGCGCGATGCGCTGGAGACGACGACTCGAGAGTTCGGCGCACAGGCCGAATTCCGCAGTGAGATTGTGTATCCCGGATTCAGCTTTTCTGAGCAGGACGATGTCGTCAAGTTTGCGCAGCGTGCCATCAGCAAAGTGGGGCTGCCGAGCCCTACCTTTACTTCGGGGGGCGGCTCGGATGCGAATATTTTTAACGGCTTTGGCATTCCTACCGTGAATCTTGCGGTCGGGTATGAGCAGATTCATACCACTCAGGAGAGAATCAAGGCTGAGGATCTGGCAAAGCTGGCCGAGGTTGTGGTAGCGATCATTCGTGAGGCAGCCCAGACTCCGCAAGCTTAAATGAGAACAAAAGGCATCGCCCGCCGTGAAATGCGTAGGCTGGTGATGCAGGGCCTGCAGCGGTGTTAACGTCCGTCAGGCCTGTTTGCCGTTTGAACGAATCAGGTCGGTCATCGCGGTGCCTGCTTTATTCTCCTTCAGCCATTGCCGGAGCAGGAGACGAACCTGCCAAGCCTTTCCGGTAATGCAGAGCGAATGGTCTGTTCTATAACTTTTCATATGGACATCTCCTTTTGCCTTCAGGCATGAACTATTAAACAGCCTATGTATTTATGAGACAAACTATTCCCGCCAGTTCCGAAACAGGGGCCGGCCAAGAGGAGGCAGCACATGAGCAGCAACAAACCTTACTCCAACCCAGCTTTGGAGGAAACGACAATATCGACGAATTCTATTTTTACCGGGAAGATCATTTCCCTGCAGGTGGACACGGTTCGTCTTCCGAATGGCAGTACGGGAACGCGGGAGGTTGTTCGTCACCCGGGTGCAGTAGCGGTATTGGCCATCCACAACGGCAAAATGCTGGTGGTAGATCAATATAGACAGCCGCTCGGACGCTGTGAGGTGGAAATTCCGGCAGGCAAGCTCGAAGCGGGAGAAGATCCGATGGAAGCGGCTGCGCGGGAGCTGCGGGAAGAGACTGGATATACTGCCAAATCTCTTAAACCGTTGCAGTCGTTTTACACGTCCCCCGGCTTTGCGGATGAGATCATTCATCTGTACGTGGCTGATGAATTGGAGGCAGGTGAAATGACTCCTGACGATGATGAGTTTCTGGAGCTGTCCGAGCTTACGCTGGAGGAGGCCTATGCCTGGATCCGTGAAGGAAGAATCAGTGACGCCAAGACGATCATGGCGGTGTATGCATGGCATCTTCAGCAATTGACCGGGAACTTCTGATGACCGGCCAGCTACCACAGCTTCAACGATATTATGCCGATCTGCATATTCACATCGGACAGACGGAGAAAGGCGCGGCGGTCAAAATCAGCGCAAGCAGAAATCTGACGTTCGCTAACATTGCCAGGGAAGCTTCGGAACGGAAGGGCATCCATCTGACGGGCATCATCGATTGCCACGCGCCGCACGTGCAGGAGGATATCAGGCGATATCTTGAAGACGGCAGTATGACGGAAATTGAGGGCGGCGGCATAGCATACAAGAACACGGTCATTCTGCTGGGATCGGAGATCGAGATCCGGGAAGGGACCCGGCCTGAGGCGCATGTACTCGCCTTTTTTCCGAATCTGGCATCCATAACGGACTTCAGCGGCTGGATGAGCAGGCGTATGAAAAATGTGAATTTAAGCTCGCAGCGGCTCTATGCTCCACCGCGGGAGCTGCAGGCCGAAATATATGGACGAGGGGGGATCATGATCCCTGCCCATATATTCACGCCTCATAAAGGGATTTACGGCAGTTCCGCTATGCGGATGGCCGAGCTGCTGGATTTGGACAGAATCAGCGCTGTCGAGCTCGGCCTGAGTGCGGATTCGGAAATGGCCGGTTATATATCCGAGCTTGACTGCTACAGCTTCCTTACCAATTCCGATGCCCACTCCCTTGGGAAAATCGGCCGGGAATATAATGAGCTGCTGCTGGCAACCCCCAGCTTTGCCGAGCTAAGGCTGGCGCTGGAGCGCAAGCATGGTAGAAAAGTGGTCGGCAATTATGGCTTGAATCCACGGCTCGGCAAATATCATCGCTCGTTCTGCACGGGCTGCGGCACGATTCTGGACGAGGAAGAAATCGCTGCAGACCGATGTCCGGCATGCGGACATCCGAAGCTGGTACGCGGGGTGTTCGACCGGATCCTGAATATCGCGGATCGGGCTGAGTCGTGCCTGCCGGATCACCGGCCGCCTTATATTTACCAGGTGCCGCTGGAGTTTATTCCAGGTCTGGGCAAAGTCAAGCTGAATCTGCTGCTTGAAAGGTTTGGGACGGAAATGAATATTCTTCATGAGGCCAATGAGGAAGCGATAGCTGCCGTCGTAGGCCCGGAGCTGGGCCGGTCCATCGTCATGGCCAGGGAGGGACGGCTGCAACTGATCGCGGGTGGCGGCGGAACCTATGGCAGGATTGACAGGAGCGGGGGATTCGCGCAGAACTGAGCAGGTGAGCAAGCCGGCAGAGATGTTAGTCATTGAATTCTATTTACACAATTGACGATCTAATCGTTGTACATGCTGTCATAGGTGAAAGGTCTTCTTCATAGGATAGGAATATGCTAATGAAGGAGGCCGACTCGCTGATGCAGCTTTTACGCCAATCACTTGCTTATCGGATGCCGCTTTATGTATTTCTGGGTGTACTGTTTCTGGTTGGAGTTGTATTCGGCGCGTTGATGGTCAATGCGCTTACACTTGAACAGCAGCAGGAGCTGGAGCGGTATCTGAATAACTTTTTTGTATCGGTCAGTCAGGATGGAGGAGCGGCTGATCCCTCGCTGACGAAGTTTTGGGAAATTGCATCGCTTCATTTAAAATGGGCCGCTTTAATATGGATATGCGGTCTCTCCGTCATCGGTCTGCCCGGTATCCTGGTGCTCAATTTCCTGAAGGGTGTATTGATCGGCTTCTCGGTAGGATTTATGGTCGGGCAGTATTCCTGGAAGGGGCTGCTGTTTGCCCTCGTTTCGGTTGCTCCCCACAATGTTGTGGTCATCCCGGTGCTGCTGGTATGCAGTGTGACGGCCATGACCTTTTCCATACAGATGATCAAGGACCGGATGTTGCTTACGCGCCGACCCTCCGGTTTCGTCAAACCGTTTGTTTCCTACGCAGGATTAACGGGAGTCATGATGCTGTTCCTGCTCGGAAGCGCCTCGTTTGAGACCTGGGTCACGCCGGCTATGATGCGATGGGTCACGCCGCTGCTGATGGCTTTGGGGTAGGTCTGAGCTTCATGCAAAATGTTTGACTTTATTTGAGAATTCCCCCTATAATGATAGAAGTGAAAATTGGGCAGTGCGCGAGAGAATCCTGAGGGGGAGGGATAAAATGGAAGCGCGGATCGACAAAATTAAGCAGCAACTGCAGTCCCAGGGCTATAAATTGACGCCTCAGCGGGAAGCCACCGTAAGAGTTTTGCTGGAGAATGAAGAAGACCATCTGAGTGCGGAAGATGTTTTCATGCTCGTAAAAGAAAAAGCTCCTGAAATCGGTCTGGCAACCGTATACCGTACCCTTGAACTGCTGAGCGAACTGCACGTCGTGGAGAAGATTAATTTTGGTGACGGGGTAGCCCGTTATGACTTGCGGGGCGACACCTCGAAGCACCATCATCATCACTTAATTTGTGTACAATGCGGGAGCATGGATGAAATCAGGGAGGATTGGCTTGGTCCCCTGGAAGAACGTCTGGAGCGGGAGTTTGACTTCACCGTGCTGGATCACCGGCTTGACTTTCACGGTATTTGTTACCGCTGTAAGGCTAAGAATGACCAGTCCGATAAGAAGGATTAATTCTGCTGTATTCCCTAAATGAATAGAATACACAAGCTCTCCCCGCATATTCTGCGGAGAGAGCTTTTTTGGTGCCGGACCTGCTCTGATATTACATAGTTGAAGTCATCCTGTCATACAATGAGCTGTATATAGAGCTTTTTAACGGGAAAGGAAGTGGCAGCGTGATATTTTCCCTAAGAAAGGGATGGAGGTTTATCCGGTTTTTCGTCCTGCTCTGTATACTAGCTTTTCTGTTGTATTCAGCCTTCGAACGCCTGTCGTCCTGGGTAACCCCTATCCAGCATTATAAAATTCCTGAAGGAAATGCGGTAAAGGTAGCAGGGACCTCTATTGCTGAAGAGCCGGAGGGAGGCTTTTGGGAAAGGCTACGCTTTTTTTACTGGTACGGGGAGTAACGACTGGGCAGGATAACAATGGAACCGCGTAGAATGTTGTAAGATGGGCTTCTGCCCAAATACGGAAGACAAAGGAGCGATTTGCTCTTATGAAGCATTATATAACGCCCTTTATCCGCTATTTGGAAGACGAGAAGGGTTTATCGCCAAGTACATTGGAAGCTTATCGGCGTGATGTTGAGCAGTTTGCGGAATTTATGGCTGGCCAGCAGGTGACTGTGCCGGATGATGTTAAGCGGACACATCTTGTGATCTATACGGGTCATTTGCAGGAGCTGAACAAAGCACCGGCGACAATTACACGCTGCATGATTGCAATCCGCTCCTTTTTTCATTATCTGATCCGAGAAGGAGAGGCCTCCCAGGACCCTTCCCTGCTGCTGGAGATGCCCAAGCAGGAGAAGAAGACTCCTTCGATATTAACGCATGAAGAGATGGACAGGCTGCTTGAAGCTCCGGATACTTCGACTCCTGCAGGCATGCGTGATAAAGCCATGCTTGAGCTCCTGTATGCCGCAGGGATGAGAGTATCGGAACTGGTGACTTTGAATGTAGAGGATGTACGGACAGATATGAGGTTTGTGCACTGTCATGGTACGGGAGGCAAAGAACGTGTTGTTCCGATGAGTGTACAGGCTGCAGAATGGTTAAAGCTGTATATAAGCGAATATCGGGAGATTCTTCTCAAACCCCGGAGCTCCACTGTCCAGGAAGAGGCCTTGTTTCTCAACAGTTCGGGAAAACGACTGAGCCGCCAGGGCTTCTGGAAGCTGTTGAAAAAGTATGGCACTGAGGCCCGAATTCGTACAGATATCACGCCGCATACGCTGCGACATTCATTTGCCGCACATTTGCTGGAGAATGGTGCCGATTTTCGGTCCGTTCAGGAGATGTTGGGCCATTCGGAGGTCTCCGCAGCGAGATTGTATTTAAGTTCGCCGAAGAAAAGCATGAAAGAGGTTTATGAAAATTTTCATCCGAGGGCTGGCAGCAGGCCTCCCCTGGAAATGACCAATTTATCACAGCCAAGGAGTGACAGTAATTATGACTGAACGTTCTTCACACCGCTTCAAACGGGTCGTTTTTATCGTCCTGGACAGCGTGGGCATCGGTGAGCTTCCGGATGCCGCCAAATTCGGCGACGAAGGGGCTCATACGCTGGGCCATATCTTGGAGCGGATGCCTCAAACGAAGCTTTCGAATATGCAGAAGCTTGGACTGGGTAATATTGCTGAATTGCCTCATATAGAGCCGGCGGAAAAGCCTGCGGGCTACTACGGCAAGATGAATGAGGTGTCTGTCGGCAAGGATACGATGACAGGGCACTGGGAGCTGATGGGGCTGAAGATTAATACGCCCTTCAATACCTATCCGGAAGGTTTTCCGGCGGATCTGATCATTGAATTCGAGAAACAGACCGGACGAAAGGTGCTGTGCAACAAGCCGGCTTCCGGAACCGTGGTGCTGGACGAATACGGTGAAGAGCAGATGAAGACAGGCGCGTGGATCGTGTATACGTCCGCCGACAGTGTGTTTCAAATTGCCGCCCATGAAGATATCATTCCACTGGAGGAGCTTTATGAAGCCTGCAAAATCGCCCGTAGGCTGACGCTCGCTCCGGAGCATTCGGTGGGCAGGGTCATCGCCCGCCCGTATGTCGGGCAGCCGGGCAGCTTCAAGCGTACGCCGAACCGCCACGATTACGCGGTTAAGCCTCCTGAACCAACCGTCATGAATTTGCTGGCTAACGCTGGTCATGATGTGATCGCGGTAGGCAAGATTAAGGATATTTTCGATGGTGAAGGTGTAACCGATTCCTATCCGACTCAAAGCAACGAGCACGGCATTGAAGTGACATTGGAGCAGTTAGGCCGGGAGTTTAACGGTCTGCTGTTCACCAATCTCGTTGACTTTGATTCCTTATACGGACACCGTCGTGATCCTGAAGGGTACGCCCGTGCGCTTGAGGTGTTTGATAACGCTGTACCTGATCTTATTGCCAAAATCGGACCTGACGACCTGCTGATTATATCGGCAGATCACGGGAATGACCCTGTACACAGTGGTACGGATCATACAAGGGAATACGTGCCTGTTCTGATCTATAGCCCGTCGCTTCAGACACCTGCTAGCATAGGCGTAAGGGATACTTATGCGGATCTTGGCGCGACTATAGCGGAGAATTTCGGCGTACAGCCACCGCTGCATGGAAAAAGCTTTTTGAATTTGCTGAAATAACGATATGTGGGGAGAGAAGAATATGAATACGATTAGTTTAGGAATGATCCAAGAGGCGGCGGCCTACATCCGCACGAAAACCGAAAAGCTCCCTGAGATCGGCTTGATCCTCGGGTCAGGGCTCGGGGTACTGGCAGATTTGATTGAGGACGGCATCAGCATTCCTTATCAGGATATCCCGCATTTTCCCGTATCTACCGTGGAAGGCCATGAAGGGGAACTGCTGCTCGGCACTATTCAAGGACGTCCGGTCGTCATGATGAAGGGACGCTTCCACATGTATGAAGGATATGGTCCTGAAGTGACCGCTTTTCCCGTACGTGTGATGAAAGAGCTCGGGGTAAAGAGTCTGCTCGTTACCAATGCGGCTGGCGGTGTGAATACTTCTTTTGCGGCAGGGGATCTCATGATCATTACCGATCACTTGAACCTGACAGGCAGAAATCCGCTGGCCGGTCCGAACGACAATGCGCTCGGCGTGCGTTTTCCGGATATGACGGAAGCGTACAGCAAGCGATTGCGTTCCCTTGCCAAAGAGGTAGCGGAAGGACAAGGGCTGCAGCTTCGTGAGGGTGTCTATGCGGGCTTACTCGGGCCTAATTATGAAACACCGGCGGAAATCGTTATGCTGCGTACGATGGGCGCGGCTGCGGTCGGCATGTCCACAGTGTCCGAGGTCATTGTTGCACGTCATGCAGGACTTGAAGTTCTTGGCTTCTCCTGCATTACGAACATGGCTGCCGGTATACTGGATCAGCCGCTGTCGCACAGCGAAGTGATGGAAACAGCGGAACAGGTGCGCGGGCAGTTTTTGAAACTGGTACTTGGGGTTATCCCGCATATGTAATGCTCCAATAATTTGCAGAATGAGGTCGCTACGGTTAGCGGCCTTTTTTTGGTTTCTTATCAGAAGTTCTGGAATGAAAAAAAGAAACGGCGGTTTGAACCGCCGTCTCTCTTCGAACTCAAAATAATCAGGCAATCTGATGAATGGACCAAACAATTCCTGCTCCTGTATCGCCACCCAGATCCAGTCCAATGGTAAGCCCGGATGCAATATAGAACAGCCCAACAACGTCACCGGCAGTCAGTTCGACATCACCAGCCAGTGTGACCTCACCGCTTCCCAGTACAGCTCGAAGTGTCAGCACCAAAGCTACGCTAACATCTAATACCGGGAGAAGTCCGGCGACCAAATCGGTGACCACAGGAGATATTCTCCTTACGGTAAAGAATGGATCAACTGCCGCACCTAGAGATACAGAGACGGCTGCTGTAGTCGAATAGTTAATAGTCGCTTTAATACTGTATCTTCCTGTTACAGGGACAGTGAACGTTCCTGCAGCAGGATTGAATCCCGCAGTAGTGTAATACGGGCTAGTCACTGTAAAACCCGTGAATTGAGTATCTGCGGTGACTCCGGTAAGAGGATCTACAAAACCAGAGAAACCATTCGCCCCCACTAAAGGTCCCGTCGGTCCGGTCGGTCCAGTCAATCCAGTCAATCCGGTCACGCCCGTCGGTCCGGTCGGTCCAGTCAATCCAGTCAATCCGGTCACGCCGGTCAGCCCCGTCGGTCCGGTCAGCCCCGTCGGTCCGGTAGCGCCGGTGCCGCCCGTTGGTCCGGTCGGTCCGGTCGGTCCAGTAGCGCCGGTGTCGCCCGTCGGTCCGGTCGGCCCCGTCGGTCCGGTAGCGCCGGTGCCGCCCGTTGGTCCGGTCGGTCCGGTCGGTCCAGTAGCGCCGGTGTCGCCGGTCGGTCCGGTCGGCCCAGTCAATCCGGTCACGCCGGTGCCGCCCGTCGGCCCGGTCGGTCCAGTCGGTCCAGTAGCGCCAGTGTCGCCCGTCGGTCCGGTCGGCCCAGTCAATCCGGTCACGCCGGTGCCGCCCGTCGGCCCGGTCGGCCCCGTCGGTCCAGTAGCGCCGGTGTCACCCGTGGCTCCAGTAGCGCCAGTGTCGCCTGTGGCACCAGTAGCACCCGTGTCACCCGTCGGTCCGGTCGCACCGGTGTCGCCCGTTGGTCCAGTAGCACCCGTGTCGCCTGTGGCTCCAGTAGCACCAATGTCACCCGTCGGTCCGGTCGGTCCAGTGTCACCTGTCGGTCCGGTCACTCCAGTGTCACCTGTTACCCCAGTTGGCCCTGGTGGCCCGCCAGATGGTCCTGTTGGTCCAATCGCGCCTGTCGGTCCCGTCGCCCCAGTGGCACCGGTATCCCCCGTCGCGCCTGTGGCACCAGTAGCGCCCGCGTCACCCGTTGGTCCAGTAGGGCCTGTGTCGCCTGTGGCACCAGTAGCGCCAATGTCACCCGTCGGTCCAGTAGGGCCCGTGTCGCCCGTGGCTCCAGTAGCACCCGTGTCGCCCGTGGCTCCAGTAGCACCCGTGTCGCCTGTGGCACCAGTAGCGCCCGCGTCACCCGTCGGTCCAGTAGCACCCGTGTCGCCTGTGGTACCAGTAGCGCCCACGTCACCCGTCGGTCCAGTAGGGCCCGCGTCGCCTGTGGTACCAGTAGCGCCCACGTCACCCGTCGGTCCAGTAGGGCCCGCGTCGCCTGTGGCACCAGTAGCGCCGATGTCGCCCGTCGGTCCAGTAGGGCCCGCGTCGCCTGTGGCACCAGTAGCGCCAATGTCACCCGTCGGTCCGGTAGGTCCAGTGTCGCCCGTCGGTCCAGTAGGGCCCGCGTCGCCTGTGGCACCAGTAGCGCCGATGTCGCCTGTTGGTCCGGTAGGTCCAGTGTCACCCGTCGGTCCAGTAGGGCCCGCGTCGCCTGTGGCACCAGTAGCGCCGATGTCACCCGTCGGTCCAGTAGCGCCGGTAGCGCCCGTCGGTCCAGTAGGGCCCGCGTCGCCTGTGGCACCAGTAGCGCCGATGTCACCCGTCGGTCCAGTAGCGCCGGTAGGGCCCGTCGGTCCAGTAGGGCCCGCGTCGCCTGTGGCACCAGTAGCACCGATGTCGCCCGTCGGTCCGGTAGGTCCAGTGTCACCCGTGGCTCCAGTAGGGCCCGCGTCGCCTGTCGGTCCGGTAGCACCCGTGACGCCTGTGGCTCCAGTAGCGCCCGTCGGTCCAGTAGCACCCGTGACGCCTGTGACTCCTGTGGCACCAGTAGCGCCTGTGTCGCCCGTGGCACCCGTCGGTCCAGTATCTCCAGTGTTACCTGTAGCGCCTGTCGCACCTGGGTCACCTGTAGCACCGGTAGCGCCCGTGTCCCCTGTGGGTCCCGTCGGTCCAATTTCGCCCGTTGGCCCTGTCGCCGGAACCAGCGTTTCTATTTGGATATTTGCCGAACCTTGTGTAACATCGATTGACAGTGTATCGGAAAAAAAGTTAACACTTTCTCCGACTCCCACCGTAGCGGAACCGGATGTTCCATTAACAGTAAACAGAAGTGCTCCCGGAGTAAGTCCGCCTGTCGGTCCTGTTGGACCTGTTGGACCAATTGAGTTTGGTGCGGATAAAATACTATCCAGCTTGTTTTGCAGCACCCATTCTTTTTTGGTTACATCCTTCAGCATGTTTCTGACGCTATCATTGACGGCCAAAAGCTCGCTTATTGTAGGAGCCGGTCCGCTAATACCCGGCAGTGTTCCAAGCACATATTGTAGCTTTTCGCCTTCCGCATTAAGAATATGGCTTAACCCAAGTTCTTCGAGAGCTATAGAAGATATAAGCAAGTTAACAGCATCATCTCTAGTTAAGGATATGTTAGGAGTAATGTTAGGAATATTGGATTGTGACATTGCTCGTCCTCCTTCTTGCATAATATTTTCTCAAGGTTAACTGAGGGAAGTTCGTGCACTTGCGTTCCTCAAACCTCAGCATAAAGCAAATTTTTGCGGTATCCTCCACCCCCTTTTCATTTTGTGAAAAGCACTCCCCGTGTATCTCAGGAGCTATGGAACCATTTATGTTGTAAACAGCTACAGGTGCGCCACCGTGTAGCTTGCAAAGATGACTTTTTCTTCACTAAGGTTCCACATAACAGCAATGTATTCTCACTCAAACCGATTCGTGTTGGCGAATGTCCTTAGCTATTGCCCGTAATTGACCTTCTCCCATATCGCAAGCAGAGCTGCGCTAGCTTTTTTTGTGTGCATTCCTCATTTGACTGGAATAATTTTCTGGACGATTGACGACAATGGATAGCAGTATACGGCAGACGTCCATATCCAATTAACCGGCGTTCTTCCGTAATGTTAGGAGGAGGTACCGAACATGAAGAAAATCAGTCTATCGCTATTGCTTGTATTCAGCATCAGCGCCGGTCTGCTGCTGTCGCCTGTCCAAGCTGAGGAGAAAGGAGCAGCGTCGAAAGGCGAGGTGTCCTTGGCGCCTCAATCCGGTTCCGCGATCCTGATGGAAGCGGACACCGGCACGATTATTTATGAGAAAAACAGCCATAACAAGCTACCTCCGGCCAGCATTACCAAAATCATGACCATGCTGCTTACGATGGAGGCCTTGGAGGAAGGGAAGCTGAAGCTGACAGATTCTGTCCGGGCAAGTGAGTATGCAGCCTCCATGGGTGGATCGCAGATCTTTCTTGAGCCTGGAGAGGAAATGAGCGTTGAGGAAATGCTCAAGGGCATAGCGATGGCTTCCGGCAATGATGCTTCTGTAGCGATGGCGGAGAAGATCGCGGGGTCCGAGCAGGCATTCGTGCGTATGATGAATGACAAAGCCAAGGAGCTCGGCATGAACGATACGCATTTTGCCAACTGCAACGGCTTGCCGGCTGAAGATCACTATTCCTCTGCGCATGACATTGCAGTGATGAGCCGCGAGCTGCTGAAATATTCGCAAATTACGAAATATACCGGATCATATCAGGACTATTTGCGTAAAAGCAGCGAAAAGCCGTTTTGGCTGGTCAATACCAATAAGCTTGTCCGGTTTTATACAGGGGCCGACGGTTTGAAAACGGGCTACACGTCTGAAGCTAAATTCTGCCTTTCCGCGACGGCGAAGCGGGATGGAATGCGCGTTGTAGCGGTTGTGCTTGGGGAGCCGAACACCAAGATCCGCAACAGCGAGGTATCCTCCATGTTTGATTATGCGTTTTCGCAATATGCCATGAAATCCATGTATAACCAAGGTGATGTAGTAGGCAAGCTGAGCATTGAAAAAGGTGTTATTCCGGAGCTTACGATTAAAGCGGATAAACCTTACAGCGTGCTCGTCAAAAAGGGTGGCCGCCAAGAGGAGATCCGTCACGAAGTACAGTTGAATACTGGGCTAAAAGCTCCTCTGAAAAAAGGAGAAGCGATTGGTAAAATCATCGTTTATCAAAATAACGTCAAGCTGAAGGAATTCGAGCTGCAATCCCCAGTGGCTGTAGAGAAGGCCGGCTGGTGGAGACTTTTTAAACGAACGACCTCCGAGTTGTTTTCCTGACATGAATCGCCTGCACATGTTGCTTTTGTAGATTAGGCACAGTTTTCTTCTAGTTTTGTCGCAGGGCAGGATTCCGCTATGAGCTCGTAGAAATCCTTGTCCAAGTCAGGGAGGAGAGTGAAGCAAACATGAATCTAAAAATGGAGATAGAGTATCAGCGGGGGGTTGTCATTGCCAGACTGACCGGTGAGCTTGATCATCATACCGCAGATAAAGTGCGGGCGCAGTTGGATGAGGCGATCATGCGTGAGCAGTGCGAGCATCTCGTTCTGAATTTTAAAGATTTACAGTTCATGGACAGTTCAGGTCTGGGCGTTATTCTTGGCCGCTACAAGTTGCTCAAGCAAAAAAACGGTAAAATGGCCGTTTGCGATGCAAATCCCGCCGTCTACAGGCTGCTCGAAATGTCAGGACTGTTCAAGATCATGACTTGTTACGAGAACGAAGAAGTAGCTCTCTCGGGAATGGAGGTCGTGTCATGACAGAAACGTCAGGGAGAAATTTCATGACACTGCAGTTGGCAGCCAGGTCGGAAAATGAATCCTTTGCGCGCGTAACGGTGGCCGCTTTTATTTCACAACTGGATCCTACCATGGATGAGCTGAGTGATCTGAAAACGGTCGTCTCCGAGGCTGTGACTAACTGCATCATCCACGGATACAATAACGATCCGACAGGTGTTGTTACGATCAGGGCAAGCATCGAAGGGGATACGGTCACGCTGGTTATCGAAGATTCGGGACACGGAATCGAGGATCTGGAGCTTGCACAGCAGCCGCTCTACACCTCCAAGCCGGAGCTGGAACGTTCTGGCATGGGATTCACCATCATGGAGAACTTTATGGATGAGTTTGAGGTAACCAGTGAGTTGAACGGCGGGACGGTCATACGGATGAAGAAAAGGATCGAATCCAAGAAAGCTCTATATAATTAGGTAGGGGTTGGGCCTATGAATGCTGAAATCAAGCGCGGTACTAACACTTATCTGGATGATGGAGAGGTCAAAAGACTGATCGCTTTAAGCCAGACGGGCGATCATGCCGCCCGCGACAAGCTGGTTAACTGTAACATCCGACTGGTGTGGTCTGTGGTGCAGCGTTTCATGAACCGTGGATATGAGCCGGAGGATTTGTTTCAGATCGGATGCATTGGTCTCTTGAAATCGGTGGACAAGTTTGATCTCAGCTATGATGTCAAATTTTCCACCTACGCTGTGCCTATGATCATTGGCGAGATTCAGCGTTTTCTGAGAGATGACGGAACGTTGAAGGTAAGCCGGTCATTGAAAGAAATGGCCAACAAGGTTCGCAAGAAAAAGGACGAGCTCTCCAAGCAATTGAATCGTCTACCGACCATCAAGGAGGTAGCCGAAGAGCTCGGCGTATCGCCGGAGGATGTCGTTTTCGCACAGGAAGCCAACAAACAGCCTACATCCATTCATGAAACCGTCTTTGAAAACGATGGTGACCCGATTACACTGATGGACCAAATCGCGGATGATTCCCAGGAACGATGGTTCGATAAGCTTGCCTTAAATGAAGCGATTGGGGGACTGACCGAGCGGGAGCGGCTCATTGTGTATCTCCGGTATTACCGGGATCAGACCCAGTCCGAGGTGGCCAGCAGGCTAGGGATATCACAGGTTCAGGTATCGCGTCTCGAGAAAAAAATACTGCAGTCCATCAAGGACCAGATTGCCCAATGACCGTGGATGCCAAAAAGAATAGCTTATTACGGGACATGTGCTCACACGCGGTTTGCCGCAGGTGCGCGCATGTCTTTTTGCTCATCAAGGATAAAATCTGGTGACTGCCTCATACTAAAATATATTGGACAGATGAGGGGGCATAGAACGAATGGACCATACAAGACAGCATGATGTAGAACAAGATACTATACGACACCCGTTGGGCGGCCGCTCAGGCGGGTTGGAAGACGATGCGGAAGCCTGGAAGAAGAGACACGAGGAGAAGGTCGAAAACGAAACCTCCGATAATGTCAGAGAGTCTGTGCTGTATTGGCAGGAAGAGGATACGATATCCACCAGATTGGAGGATATTAAGCAGACATTAACGGATATTATGGGGCTTGGCGAATCCTTTGATGTTGTCCTGCGGGAAATGCGCTTTGGCGGCAGGAAGGTAGGCATATTCTTTTTGAATGGTTTTGCGAATTCACTGCTTCTGGCTGAAGTGCTTGACCGTCTCAGTTATGTGACACCAAAGGATGTATCTTCCAATACGTTGCAATCGTACTTCGAAAGTTATATCCCCCATGTCCAGGTGGAGATGGAAGATAAGATGTCTGCTGTCATTAATAAAGTGCTGACCGGAGTGAGCGCTTTCTTCATTGAAGGTGAGCGTAAGGCCATTCTGATCGATACCCGTCAGTATCCGGTAAGGGGACCTGAAGAGCCCACCATTGAACGGGTAGTCCGTGGTTCGAGGGACGGATTCACAGAAACGTTAATGACCAACATTTCGCTGGTGCGGCGCCGTCTGCGCGACCCGGGTCTCAAATATGAAGTGATGCAGGTTGGGCGCCGTACGCGGACAGATGTATGCCTTGCGTATATCGATGATATTGCTGATAAAAAGCTGGTTGACTCGATCAGGGCCAAAGTGAAACAGATTAAGATCGACGGCATTCCGCTGGCTGATAAGCAGCTAGAAGAGGCGATGACGAACAAAAAATGGAATCCGTATCCGCTGGTGCGCTATTCGGAGCGGCCGGACGTGGTGGCCTCCCATCTGCTGGAGGGAAGAGTTGTTCTGTTTGTTGACACTTCCCCCAGCGTCATGATTCTGCCAACGACCTTCTTTGATCTGTGCCAGCATGCGGAGGAAAACAGGCAGTCCCCGTTTATGGGGAGTTATTTGCGGTGGATCCGCTTTGGCGGCATTTTTGCCTCTTTGTTTTTGCTTCCACTTTGGATGCTCATGGTCATCAGCCCCGATCTTAAGCCGCCTATCCTTGATTTTATCGGACCGCAGAAGGCCGCAAAGCTGCCGTTGATTCTTCAGTTCCTTATCATTGAGTTCGGGGTTGATCTCATGAGAATGGCTGCTGTACATACGCCAACACCTCTAGCTAGTGCGATGGGTCTGATCGCAGCGATACTGATCGGTGACGTGGCAGTCCAGACAGGACTGTTCGTCAATGAGGTGGTTTTGTATATGTCTATAGCCGCTATCGGCATGTTTGCAACTCCAAGCTATGAGCTGGGCCTGGCCAACCGCTTAATACGTCTTGTGCTTATAGTGCTGGTTGCCGCTTTTAAAGTGAAGGGGTTTGTTATTGGCGTAACCGCTATTCTGGCGCTGCTTACGGTACATCGTTCCTACAATTCGTCATATATGTGGCCCTTTATTCCTTTCAACGCCAGAGGAATGCTGTCCATCCTGATTCGTAAATCGGTGTTGGAGGAAGAGAGAAGGCCTTCGTTTAACAAACCACGTGATTCTACACGTATGCCGGAGCATCAGGGAGGCACCTGAAGTGCGATTTGTAAATAGGATAACCGCATAAAAATCCATTGTTCTCGGCGCATTTTTTGCTATACTTATGTAAACATTCTTTGGAATAAGTGCTGTTCCAGAAAGAGAGGCCCCAGGATATGTATTTGCATGGTACCAGCAAAATTAATGCTCAAGGGCATTTGGAGATCGGCGGTTGTGATGCGACAATGCTGAAAGAGCAGTTCGGCACACCGCTTTATGTCGTTGACGAGCAGTTGGTCCGCCGCCGCTGCCGTGAATTTATTGAAGCCTTCCGTGCGACGGGACTTTCCTTTCAGGTGGCCTACGCAAGCAAAGCGTTCTGTGTCGTGGCGATGTGCTCTCTGGCCGCAGAAGAGGGCATGTCCTTGGATGTCGTGTCAGATGGTGAACTGTACACCGCTCTTCAGGCTGGGTTTCCGGTCGAACGGATTCACTTCCATGGGAATAACAAAACTCCTGCCGAGCTTGAAATGGCGCTGGATGCCAAAATCGGCTGCTTTGTCGTGGATAATCTGACCGAGCTGCATCTGCTGCAGGTGCTGGCCGCGGAACGAAACATGCGAGCAAATATTCTGCTGCGTGTGACGCCGGGTGTCGAAGCTCATACACATGAATATATCTCGACAGGCCAGACCGACTCCAAGTTCGGATTTGATATCGGTAACGGAGCCGCCATGGATGCGGTCAAGCTGGCGCTTCAGCAAAGCCAGTTGAATCTTCTCGGAATTCATTCCCATATCGGTTCCCAAATCTTCGAGGTGGACGGCTTCCAGGTCACCACTGAACGTGTGGCTGCATTTACAAGGTCGGTGAAGGAAGAGCTTGGAGCGGAATTTCAGGTTATTAATCTCGGTGGCGGATTCGGCATCCGTTATACGGACGAGGATACGCCGCTGCCGGTATCCCGCTACGTGGAAGCTATCGCCGAAGCGGTTAAAACCCATTTTGCCGGAATGAACTCCACGCTGCCGGAAATTTGGATTGAGCCGGGCCGCAGCATCGTCGGAGATGCCGGTACCACACTGTATACGATTGGTAGCATTAAGGACATTCCCGAGGTTCGCAAATATGTTTCTGTGGATGGCGGCATGACGGATAATCCGCGCCCGGCCCTGTATCAGGCAAAATACGAGGCGATGCTCGCCAACCGCGCGAATGATCCGGCTGAGGAAACGGTCTCCATCGCCGGCAAAGCGTGTGAGAGTGGCGACATGCTGATCTGGGATGTCGAGCTGCCAAGAGTTGAGAGCGGCGATCTGCTCGCGGTAGCTTCCACCGGCGCTTATAACTATTCCATGGCAAGTAATTACAACCGGATTTGCCGTCCTGCAGTGGTGTTCGTCAGTAACGATAAGGCGGAGCTTGTTGTACGTCGTGAGAGCTATGAGGATTTGGTACGCAATGATCTGATTCCTGCGCATGTGCGCAGTCGTACGTTGGTGTAAGCATTCAGAAGACTTTGCCAAGTACGGGAATTCGTAGTAAACTGGAGTCTGCTGTGTCTCTCACAACAGCCCGGCGGAGCATACCGTCCGGGTACCAAATTCGATGGACGGGGTGTACAACATATGAAAAAAGGTAAAATTGTACTTGAAAACGGCGGAGTAGTTGAAATCCAATTCCTTCCTGAAGAAGCTCCCAATACGGTAGCGAATTTTGAAAAGCTGGCTAACAGTGGATTCTACAACGGGTTGAGCTTTCACCGTGTTATCCCTGGTTTTGTAGCCCAAGGCGGCTGCCCGGTCGGTAACGGCACCGGTGGCCCAGGCTACACCATTGATTGCGAAACAGCAACAAATACGACTAAACACGAAAAAGGTGTGCTTTCCATGGCGCATGCCGGACGTAACACAGGCGGAAGCCAATTCTTTATCTGTTACGCCCCGCAACCGCACTTGGATGGAGGACATACGGTTTTCGGTAAAGTCATCAGCGGCATGGAGCATATTGATGCTGTGAAGCAAGGCGACAAAATGAAGGAAGTTACGGTATTTGACGCGTAAGATTTATTGGAAAAAGTCAGAAGCTTCGCTTTTTCTGACCATACTGCTCTTCTCTAGCCTTCGTAAGCTTACGAAGGCTATTTTTGTTGGTTTTGAAGCAGGGCATTAGGAATTGGTCACCTCAGGAAATATTACATAAAGAAGGAATTTTAAATAAATTCATAAACATGATAAACTAAGGGTTAAAAATTACGAGATTACATCCGATATAGGTGTAAAGGCCCATAGCCTAAAACAACGGCGTTGTCTGCTTGCAATTAGATAAAATTTGGAGAGGTGCCGAATGCTTACCCTGGATACAAGTGAAATAATCGAAATAACGAAAAAGCAGATGGGAAAAGTGATGAATCTGTACCCGGTTGAGTTGAAATTCACCGATGATTTTGGCAGGGAAAGACCGGCCGCTGATCATAAATTTAGTCTTACCAATCAGCATTATTCCGCAAAAGTAATGGACTGCATCCTGGAGAATGAAGTACGTCCTGTGCTCATGTGTGAAATTATTTATTTTCTGAAATGTGAATATATTGATGGGGTTATCGATCTTCGGCTGGATTATGATTTTCGCAAAGGCTCGGAGCGGAACCCGATGGCTACGGCGGTTGTTTCCTTTGATGATGATGTGGAGCTGGAAAGAGCAGAGCTGGCGGATTTAATCGATCTGGCGCTGCAGATGAACGACAAGGTGTGGTTTGAGGAGCTTTCGCAAAAATATATGGAGCTGCAGGCGTAAGCACGCTCCTTTTGGTTGGTTGGGAGGCGCTCCGAGAACGAAGCATTCCTCCGATCGCTGTTGACCCTTCGGGCCAAAGGCGAACGCTGCGCTTCTCCGGAATTGCTTCGTTCTCTCCGCTGCCGTGTGCGTATCCCAGACAACATAAAGCAGTCACTCTTGCGTTATCAAATGATCCTTTCAAGATTCCTGCTTTGACAAAAAAAGATCCAGGACAGTGAAGAAGTCTCTGTCCTGGATCTTTTGTGCTGAGCGAAAAATCCTCTTTGGAACGTTCTTTATAAAAGTTTCCCGCGCAGTTATACACATAACAACACGCTCAAAATTCATTATAGGAATGTATTAGAATAACCGTATCTCAATGGAATTTCGCTACGGTTGAGACCGGTAAACGATAGGAAGGATATCCCTCTTCTATAGCTTTCCCAATTGATATCAACATGATAGGTTCATAACGTTCCTTCTCTAATCCGAAAACTTCTCCTAGATTTTCTCGATCATAACCACCAATCGGGTTCGTGTCATAACCATACGCTTTCGCTACTAACATTAAATTCATCGAAACTAATCCGCTATCAATTAGCACAACTTCCTTTTTCTGCTCTCTGGTTAATGTAGCATATCCTGCAGAAATCTGTTCTACCATTCGATCTTTTACTTCTTGAGGCATAACGCCTATTTCTACAGCTTTTGAATAAATTTCATTTAGATATTCTACATGATCTAAATCGCCGAATACAGCAATCACAGCAGCAGAAGTTGTTACTTGCTTACTGTTAAAGGCAGCTAACGGAAGTAATTTTTCTTTTGCTTCAGGACTTTCAATAACAATAAAACGCCATGGCTGCAGATTAGTTGAAGAGGGTGCCTTTGTTGCTAATTCAAGCATTTCTTCTATCTCTTCTCGAGAGATTTTTGCATTCACATCATAGTTTCTGATAGAGCGACGTTCTTCTATGATTTGCTTAAATGTATCTTTGCGCTCTTTTGTTTGATTCGAATCCATTTCAATCACTCCATGTTGTTTTTATTATTTTGTCGTTTTTAAAATATTGTCTTGCATGGTATTTAACATTTCATAAAACACTTTTAACTGCTCATATGAGAAGTCGGCAAGGATTTCACTTAGAAATCGCTCTCTTTGTTTAAACAAATAATCGATTTCTTCTTTTGTAGAAGAAGTAAGCTCTACCCATGTTACACGCTGGTCTTTATCTTCTTTGGTACGCTCAATATAATTTGACGCTTCCAGTTGTTTTAAATGTCTAGTTATTGCAGCTTTATCAATGTTAAGTTTCTTTTGAAGACTCATTTGTGCTATTTTTCCATTCTCATAAAGAAACTTTAAAATTTCAGTTCGGGAAGGACTGCTTCCAACGCAGAACTCAAACTTAGTGTATAAATCTTTATTGACCAACTGGATTTGATAATATATTTGTTCTTTTAGTGTTTCTAGATTCATTAAAGCCTCCATTCCATTGATCTATCAACTGTTGATAGATCAACTGTATATCTTGTGATAAGTTTTGTCAATCAAAATCGTTGCCGTCACTTAGGATCGATGACGAGATCCGGCTTTAAAGCGATGATTTTTTCAAGACTGACTGCCTGAATTTCCCCTACATTCTCTGCACTCTCCGCTCCTTCAGGCAACGCGGTGCCTGGTGCAGTCGCCAATCCTACGGGCTCTCCTCCAAGCTGATAAAATAAGGCCAACGCTTCGGTGTTTAGTACAACGATTCTTTCCGGCTTCTTCGTAGTTGCGGAAGTTACTCATATAAATGCCTTAGACATTAAACGGATTCAGTCCGTTTCCTTTAACTTGTACTCTGCCAAGGCGTATCGCGCAGGGTTTCAAATCTTCTTTCCTATAGAGTGGGCTTGTCCCATTGATCAAAGGCTGTAAGTGCTGCTCTCCTAGTGTACTCTTCTGCGAACCTCTTTTATTTAGGATGCTCATTTTCTCATGGACCAATTGGGATGTTATGTTACATGTGGGGAGTATTTGACGCTTACATAAGAATAGCATCGCAAAGCCCGATTGAAAGAATTATTAGGCAGGGGGATGCACGCAGCAGCGGAGAGAACGAAGCAATTCCGGAAAAGCGAAGCGTTCGCCTTTGCCCCAAAGGGGCAACAGCGATTGTAGGAATGCTTCGTTCTCGGAGCGTCTTCCAACGCTACAAAAGAACACCTGCTTGCTTTTTGTGTTTCAAAGTGGTACGATTTGCTCAATTACAACCGACTGAAGAAATTCCTGCCTTTTGGAGTTTGGGCAGTCATAATCGAATAGCTATCCTTCGGGGCAGGGTGAAATTCCCTACCGGCGGTGATGACGCTTGAATACATATGATGATTTCAGGCGGCTCAGTCCGTGACCCGGATGCTGCTTGTCAAGAGCGGCTGAAGGTGGACCTGGTGAGAATCCGGGACCGACAGTATAGTCTGGATGGGAGAAGGATGGTGGACGCAGCGTATCTATGTGTAGAGCGCTAGCTTTCATATGCACATTTTCAAAATGTTCAGTCTGGCCGGTGCGGTTTGCATCAGTGTGGAGGCTTGTTTTTTGTAGCCTTGTACATAGATTTGAGCTTTTGGAGCTTGTTTGTGTATGCCTAATGAAAGTTGATTCACTACTTAATCCCTGCCCCTGGCGATATACGCCGGGGGCTTTTTAATCGATAGATGCTTTTCTTACTGTTCTGGTCATTCCGGTTGTAGGAATATAGGCTGATAAGGTCTTGCATGACAAGAAGGGAGGAACGGGCTGTTGTTTACAGGTCTTATTGAAGAAGTAGGCATCCTTCGTAAAGCTGCACGCAGCGGTGAAGCGATGGAGCTGGAGATTTCCGCCTCGGTGGTGCTTGGAGATCTCAAGATTGGGGACAGCGTATCTGTGAATGGCGTATGTTTGACCGCGACCAAAATTGGTGAACGAAGCTTCACCGTGGATGTCATGCCTCAGACGTACCGGCACAGCAATTTAAGTGAGCTGCAGTCCGGCAGCCCCCTGAATCTGGAGCGGGCCATGGCGGCAGGTGGCCGGTTTGGCGGGCATATCGTACAGGGGCATGTGGATGGAACCGGCCGGATCGCCCGCATTACAAGGGACCAGAATGCCATCGTGTACGAGATCATTCCGGACGATGACGCGCTGTTCAAGTATTTGGTACCGAGAGGCTCTGTGACCATCGATGGAATCAGTTTGACGGTGGCTTTGCTGCATGAAACATCCTTCGCCGTATCTATCATTCCGCACACACTGGAAGCGACGGCTTTACGCGGCAAGCGGGCGGGGAATACTGTCAATATTGAATGCGATGTTCTTGGCAAATATGTGGAGCATTTGCTGTTCTTCAACAGGGACAATCGGGAGCCTCAAAGCCCTAATCAGTTGGATCTTAATTTTCTAGCCGAGCACGGGTTCTCCTGAGGCAAGTCCAATATTCGCACAACATGAATAGGGAGGGAAAATGAATGGGACAGGACATCGTTTTTGATTCGATAGAGGATGCCATTGCGGATCTGAAGCAGGGTAAAGTCGTCATTGTTGTGGATGATGAGGATCGTGAGAATGAAGGGGATTTTGTGGTGCTTGCCGATAAGGCCACTCCGGAAGCCATCAACTTTATGATCACACAGGGCCGCGGCCTTGTCTGTGTGGCCATTACGCAGGAACGCGCCGATGCGCTTGAGCTTAAGCCTATGGTGTCTAACAATACGGATTTTCATGGCACGGCCTTTACCGTATCGGTCGATCATATCAAGACTACGACAGGCATTTCCGCAGCGGAGCGTTCCATGACTGCAAAGGCGCTCGTGGATGCTACGGCGGTGGCAAGCGATTTTCGCAGACCTGGCCATATGTTCCCGCTGATTGCCAAGAAGGGCGGCGTATTAAGAAGGGCAGGTCACACAGAGGCTGCTGTGGATCTGGCGAAATTGAGCGGGGCTGCCCCGTCAGGTGTGATCTGTGAAGTCATTAAGGAGGACGGAACGATGGCCCGGCTCCCTGATCTGGCGGTCATGGCCGCTCAGCACGGCTTGAAGCTGATCAGCATTAAAAATCTGATCAGCTACCGGATTGCCAGCGAGCAGCTCGTCAAGCGAGAGGTGGCTGTACGCATGCCGACCGATTTCGGCGTGTTTCAAGCGGTTGCCTATTCCAATGAAGTGGATCACAAGGAGCATGTGGCGCTGGTCAAAGGCGAGATTGATTCCGCGAAACCGGTTCTCGTCCGGGTACACTCTGAATGCCTGACGGGGGATGTCTTCCATTCGCACCGTTGTGATTGCGGGCCTCAATTTGCGGCAGCTTTACGCCAAATCGAGGAGGAGGGCACGGGCATCCTCCTTTATATGAGGCAGGAAGGCCGGGGAATCGGGTTGATAAATAAGCTGAAAGCCTATAAACTTCAAGAAGAAGGTTTGGATACGGTAGACGCCAATCTGAAGCTTGGTTTTAAGGCTGATCTGCGTGATTACGGAATCGGTGCTCAAATGCTCAGGGATTTGGGAGTACGCCAGATTCGACTGCTGACCAATAACCCAAGGAAAATCAAAGGTTTAGAAGGGTATGGGCTTGAAGTTGTCGAACGAGTGTCGATTCAAATTCCGGAAAATGAGGACAACTCAAATTATCTCCACACGAAGCAGATGAAGCTGGGACATCTTCTGACGTTCGATACACTTGAACAGAATGAAGGAACTTCCAGATCATAACCAAAAACCAAACTCAGAAAGGCTGATGATCAGAATGGCTAATTACTTTGAAGGTAATCTGGTATCCTCCGGGATAAAATATGGTATTGTAGTTGGGAGATTCAATGAATTTATTACGAACAAGCTGCTGAGCGGAGCGCTCGATGCACTGAAGCGGCACGGAGCTGCTGATGATGAGATTTCCGTGGCGTGGGTACCCGGAGCTTTTGAAATTCCTCTGATTGCCCAAAAAATGGCGGAAAGCGGAAAGTTCGACGCGGTGATTACGCTGGGAACGGTCATCCGTGGCTCTACAACCCATTACGATTATGTGTGCAACGAAGTGGCTAAGGGTGTGGCTGCTATTAATCTCAAAACAGGCGTACCGGTTATTTTCGGGATCGTCACTACGGAAAACATTGAACAGGCTATTGAGCGTGCAGGAACGAAGGCCGGCAACAAAGGCTGGGATTCGGCAGTAGCCGCTATCGAAATGGTTAACTTGACAAAACAGTTCTGACTCAAATATCGGATGATCTGCACATCCTGATACACTGCAGTTTGTGAATTTGGCGGGAGGAAAATAGCTTTGACGGTAGTAACATATAAACTAGAAACGTTTGAGGGGCCGCTTGATTTGCTTCTGCATCTGATCGACAAAGCCGAGATTGACATTCAGGATATACCGATCAGTGAAATCACGGATCAATATATGGATTACATTCATACGATGCAGGAGCTCGAGCTGGACGTTACAAGCGAATTTCTGGTGATGGCGGCGACCCTTTTGTCGATCAAAAGCAAGCTGCTGCTTCCGAAACCGCCAGTGCTCGATATGGACGATTATGACATGTACGTGGATGAGGATTACGATCCACGCGAAGAACTGGTGCAGAAGCTGATAGAATACCGCAAGTTTAAAGGAATTGCCCGTCATCTCAGTGAGAAGGAATGGGAACGCAGCCTGATTTTCAGCAAGGAGCCTGAAGATTTAAGCTCTTATGTTCCAAGCGAGTCAGCTAACCCGGTGCAAGGGCTGCATACGGCGGATTTGATTGCTGCCTTTAAGCGTGCGTTGCGCAAAGCCGAGCGGAGAACGGTGGTTGCCCGGATTCACAGGGATGAAATTTCCGTAAAGGATCGGATACGGCAGGTCCTTACTGTATTCGAGAAGGCAGGCTCGGGGAGTCGGCTGCTGTTTTCGCGACTGATGCATGAAGATATGCAGCGGCATGAGATCGTGGTGACGTTTCTGGCCATTTTGGAGCTCATGAAGATGAAGCAGATTGTATGTTACCAGGAGCGGGTTTTCGAAGATATTGTGATGGAGTGGAGAGGGGATTTACGTGTTCATGGATTATCCGACGCTGAAATCGATTATTGAGGGGCTGCTGTTTCTTGCTGGTGAAGAAGGACTGACGGTGAAGCAGATTGCTGAAATTACGGAGCAGCGTCCTGAACTGGTTACGGATTGTCTTGAAGACATGAAGAGCGACATGGAAAAGGAAGGCAGAGGGCTGCAGATGCTGAAATTGGCTGGCAGATACCAGCTTGCTACACTTTCCGAACATGCCCCCTATTTCGAGAAGCTGGCGTATTCTCCAGCACGTGTCTCCCTTTCCCAGGCTGCCCTGGAAACGTTGGCGATCGTCGCATATAGGCAGCCCATCACCAGAGTTGAGATTGAAGAAATACGAGGTGTAAAGTCGGAGCGGGCGATTCATACGCTTGTGAATAAAGAATTGATCGAGGAGACAGGTCGGGCCGACGCGATCGGCAGACCGATTCTTTATGGCACGACCAAGGCGTTTATGGATTACTTTGGACTTGGGAGCTTGGATGAGCTGCCACAGCCTGATCTTTTTGAAGATACGGATCAACTGGAGGAAGAGACTCAGCTTCTGTTCAGTAAGCTGGACGAACGGCAGCAACTGACTATTGACGATGTGGATCATAGAGAAGAATAGATAAAACATAACAGGGATGTTCGGACAGCCTTTCGGCTGCGGACATCCCTGTTGTGTTTTGCCTATAAATTGGCGTATGACGAATGTTTTCCTTTTCCAAGGCTATACTAAACGACATAATATACAACCAAGTGTATGGACGGGGAGGAGATCGGCTGTGTGGATATGGATTGTCATTGCGGCATTTGTGCTGCTTCTGGCCGTTCTGCTCTCCAAGGTGAACATTCACGCCGAGGTGCTTAAGCAAGCCCATAACGATTATGCCCGGGTGCAGGTTCACATGCTGTATGGACTTATCCGTTTCAAGTATGAAATGCCTTCCGTCATGATGGAAGGGCTCCGCAAAGGGGTGCTGGTGCGGCTGGAAAAGTATGCTAATGTGGGTAAAGATAAAGAAGACAAAGAGGATACTGTCGTCGACAAGGATAAAGTCAAGCAGATCGTAGATAATCTCCGCCTGCTGATCGAGAATTCAGTCTCGCTGAAGGAATGGGGGAAAACAACGGTTGCTCATGTAACCCTGTCTCATCTGAAATGGACAACCAAGCTCGGGCTGAAGGATTGTTCACAGACGGCTGTTCTAACCGGAGTGGCCTGGGCCGTGAAAAGCGTTGTCGTGGGGTGGACAACCGGACTTGTACGATATAGCTGTGTACCAGCCTTGTCTGTCACCCCCTCCTGGGAGCAACGAAATTATTTTTTCACGAATGTGGTATGCAGTGCATCCATTTCTCTGGCTTATGTGGTGTTTTCGCTGCTCAGGCTGTTGGCAAGCATTTTAAAGGTGCAGGGAGGCCTTGCAGTATGGAAGGCAGTGTTCACCGGGCAAGACAAATCAAAAGCTTAGAGGCTGATCTTTTTGAAGACCAGCCTTTTTGTTGTGCGCAGTGTTCTTTTCACATTAGGCCTCGGGAGTATTCATAGAAGCACGTAAATGCTTGACATCACTCATTGGCGGGCGTCCAAAGAGGCGGGCATATTCCCGGCTGAACTGGGAAGGACTCTCGTAGCCGACTCGAAAGCCCGCTTCAGCAGCTTCCAAATCTTCAGTAAGCATGATGCGCCGTGCGGCCTGCAGCCGGATGACCTTCTGAAACTGCAGTGGACTCATAGCGGTCACCTTTTTAAATTGCTTATGCAGGGCTGAGGGACTCATGTTAACCTCTTGCGCCAATTCTTCAATAAGGAATGGCTTGGAATAATCACGGCTAATGAGATGGACGGCTTTGGTAATGCGCTGCGCCTGGCTGCCGATTAAAGCGAATTGTCTAATGATCGATCCCTGCTCGCTCTGCATGACTCTATATAGAATTTCATGGAGAATGAGCGGGGCAAGGAACGGAATATCGTCGGGTGTATCCAAAAGCTTGATCAGCCGAATGACAGCATCAAGCAGCGAAGGGGTGGAGGAGCTGACCAGAAAGCCGGGTCCGGTCTTGCCATCCCATTTTTGCTGCGATGCCTTAATGATATCCATAATCATATCCAGGCTGAATTCTAACTGCACACTCAGGTAGGGAAATCCGGGAGAGGCTTGGGTTATTCGTCCACTAACTGGTAAATGAACTGAAGTGACGAGGCAGTCTAATACGTCGCAGCTATAAGTTTCATCGCCAAATGTAACAGCCTTGGCACCTTGTGCGATGACATAGAGGGAGGGGACGTTGGCGGTATGCGCAGGCTCGGTTTCATGTGAAATACGTCTGAAATGGAGCCCGGCTACAGCCGATACGTGAATGCCCTCTGAAGGCGCATGCCGTTGAATGAGCTGTGCTAGCTCTTGCTGATATGCCGATATCGGAAATGCTGAAGTGGGTTGGTGCATGTTCAAGCTCCTTTTTCGTACAGTCTGTTAAGCTTTATTGTATCCGTGATGGGCAGGATTAGGCAAGAATTGAACATGAATGAACTATCTGTCCACAAAGAAATTCACCTATACTTTAATAGCAGGGCAGCAGTAAACAACAAACTAAAACGAAAGAAGGACTCGAATATGAGCACCACAAATCATAGTGAAAATGGGGTTAGAGGAAAGGTTGTCGCCATAACAGGTGCAAGCAGCGGAATAGGCGAGGCGACGGCGCTCTTGCTTGCCGAAAGAGGAGCGAAAGTTGTGCTTGGCGCCCGTAGAGTTGACCGTCTTGAGGCTCTTGCAGACCGTATTGTGCAAGCGGGTGGTGAGGTCGCCCATGCTCGTATGGACGTGACACGGCGCGATGACCTGTCCGACCTCGTCAAGCTGGCATGTGAGCGATATGGGAAGCTCGATGTTCTCCTCAACAATGCCGGGATCATGCCGGTTTCTCCTCTGGATGACCTGCGTGTCGAGGATTGGGAGGATATGATCGATGTCAACATTAAAGGTGTACTGTACGGCATCGCGGCGGCGCTGCCTGTGTTCCGCAAGCAGGGGGGTGGACATTTCATCAATATTGCTTCTACGGCAGGACATAAAACGGTACCCAACCAGGCAGTTTATTCTGGTACAAAGTTTGCTGTACGGGCGATCTCCGAAGGCTTGCGTCAGGAGGCAGGTGACAAGCTGCGCGTAACGATCATTTCTCCCGGAATTGTCCAGACGAATTTTGCAGAGGGGGTCACCAATGAAGTGGTAAAGGCACGGCTTGAAGAGATTCGGGATCAAATCGCAATGCCGCCGCAAGCGATTGCCCGTGCGGTAGCGTTTGCAATCGAGCAGCCGGCTGATGTGGATATCAACGAAATTATCGTGCGTCCGACGGCACAGGTGTAATTCTTCGTCAGGCTGATCTCAGGCGGAAGCATCTGCCAAGGGTCAGCCTTATTTTTTTATACGGCCGGGTCCGGTAATCCGGGCATAATTGGGTTACATAACTGTACTGCTTTTGGGGATTATAAATGTAGAAAAAACTAGCTTAATGAACTGGAGGAGGGAGCTTTTATGTCAGATCACCCGATTCAAGGTTTGATGCAAACGGCGATGGAAAATATTAAAGGCATGGTGGATGTCAATACCATTGTTGGGGATGCGGTTGAAACTCCGGATGGAAGTGTTATTCTGCCGATCAGTAAAGTGGGTTTCGGATTTGCGGCAGGAGGCAGTGATTTTAACGTCATGGAGGAGGTGTCGGATCATACGGGAACTTCCGGCCGTATCAAAGACAGTCATCCATTTGGCGGAGGAAGCGGGGGCGGCGTCTCCATTCAGCCGATTGCTTTTCTTGTTGTAGGCCGTCAAGGTGTACAAATCGTGCCGCTTGATAATCAGACCCATCTGTTTGAGAAAATTATCGATTCTACACCGCACCTGATCGATAAAATCCAATCCATGATTGGAAGATCCGAGTATTCAACATCGTCTGCGGATGTCGGCACGACAGCAAGCGAGATTCCGCCGCAAGCTCCGTTCAGCAACACGAATCACACCACGAATTCTTATCTGTAATATGCAATTTTGAGCTTTACTGTGTTTCGAAGCTTCTAATCTTAATCCTTTCCGTCAGCTATTTCTCCGGCCAAGACCGGGAAATGCCTGTACGGGAAGGATTTTTCGACTTTGCAAGGGACATACTTACTACAGCTAGTACATAAATTGGTATAAGACCATATCCCGAACCGGAGGTTGCCATGTTAATACGTCACAGGATTGTCTTAATAAGCCTGCTCATGCCCATCATCCTTTTATTTGAGTCTGCTGCCGCCGTAGCCGCTCCAGAAATAGCTCATCCGCCTGAGCCGGCTAATCATGCCGAAGCTGCAGCACTGATCGACGTTGCCTCAGGACGTATATTGTATGAAAAACAGGGCGATCAACAGATGAGAATTGCCAGTCTGACCAAGATTATGACCGCAATCGTGGCAATAGAGCATGGCAGCCTTAAGGGCGAGGTCACCGTTTCCCGTAAAGCATTTGCCAAGGAAGGCTCCTCTTTGTTCTTGAAGCTCGGGGAGCAGATGAAGCTGGAAGACATGCTGTATGGCCTGATGCTTCGTTCGGGAAACGATGCCGCCACAGCCATTGCCGAGCATGTGGGCGGCTCTGAGGAAGGCTTTGTATTTCTGATGAATGCCAAGGCTGAGGAACTAGGGCTCAATCATACCCATTTTGCCAATCCGCACGGTCTGGATGAGGAGGATCATTATTCCACAGCCAATGATTTGGCAAAGCTCACAGCGTACGCGCTCCAGAATCCGGTGTTCCGGGAAATCGTCAAAACAGAAGCTAAGAAAGCACCCAATCCGAACGAGCAGTGGGACTATTCCTGGCAGAACAAAAATAAAATGCTGCGCCTTTACGAAGGGGCGGACGGGGTGAAAACGGGTTATACCAAAAAAGCCTTCCGCTGCTTGGTCAGCTCAGCCACCAGAGACGGCCGCCAGCTTGCTGCTGTTACATTAAATGACGGCGACGATTGGAACGACCACAGTCGGATGCTGGATTACGGATTCCGCTATTATCCGGTTGTGGAAATTACACAAAAAAATACGCTGTTGAACGGGTATAACTTTGTCACAGGTGCTTCCTTCTCTTATCCGCTGGCTAAGGGGGAAGAACGCTTGGTATCGAAGAAGCTGGTGCTGATGAGCACAGAAGCTGGAAGCTCCCGTTCAGACCGTGCATCCTTCGGACTTCGTGGCAGGATCGATATGCTGCTTGACGGGAATCTGATCGGTACTGTGCCTGTCTATGAGAAGGGCAGCTATATCCCGCCCGGAAAACAGGCGTCCTCCCCTCCCGCATCTGCCGGGATACAGGAGAGCTCCTGGAGAAACGCTTGGAGTGAAGTGATGCACCGGTTATTTTCTGCATAAAACGAATGGCGGAAGCACAGAAGGGCGGTGAATCCCATCGTAAATTTAATATGGATGCTTATGATTGTTGTCGGCGTCGGATATGCTGCGGTGCAGGGGGAGATGGATGCTGTAACCAAGGCAGCCTTTGACGGAGCTGCGTCTGCTGTCACCGTTTGCCTTGGCTTAATCAGTGTTCTCGTATTCTGGATGGGAATGATGAAGATCGCGGAAGACGCAGGAATTATGGAGAAGCTGTCCCGGCTGCTTGCGCCTGTTATAGGGTTTCTTTTTCCGGATGTGCCGCGGCAGCACCCGGCCATGGGTTACATTTTATCCAATATGAGCGCCAATCTGCTGGGGCTGGGAAATGCGGCTACTCCCATGGGACTTAGAGCGATGCAGGAGCTGCAAAAGCTCAATCCTGACAAACATACGGCGACTCCCGCAATGTGCACCCTGCTTGCATTGAATACGGCTAGTGTCACGCTTATACCGACAACGTTGATCGCAATCCGCATGAATTACCACTCTGCCCAGCCTGCTGAAATTGTCGGTACCACACTTATGGCTACAGGCATTGCCACGCTCGCGGCTATAGCCGCCGACCGGTGGTTCCGCAAGCGGCTGCGACGGCGTCCGCCTATTCCAAGGGAGTCGGCGAGCAAGCATATGTAGAGAGGGGAAGTTTCCATGTTTGAACTCATTAGTCTGATTTCTACCTGGGCTATTCCCGTTATCCTGGCGTTTATTCCCCTTTACGCTTACATGAGAAAAGTACCGGTGTACGAATCCTTTGTAGAAGGTGCCAAGGGCGGCTTCTCGACGGCGATTGGGATCATTCCGCCGCTTGTTGGCATGATGGTGGCCATCAGTATTTTTCGTGCATCGGGTGCGCTTGATTTTATACTGGGCTGGATCGCTCCGTTGTTTCGTTTATGGGATGTTCCGCCTGAGGTGCTCCCGCTTGGACTGCTCCGGCCCTTAACGGGCTCGGGCTCCCTTGCTTATACAACAGATTTAATCCGTACCTATGGCCCTGACTCCATGATCGGACGGATCGCTTCGACCATTCAGGGCAGCACAGATACTACTCTGTACGTGCTTACGGTTTATTTTGGCGCTATTGGAATCCGAAATGGCCGCTATGCGCTGAAAGTGGGACTGTTCTCTGATGTTGTGGGTTTTGCGGCGGCTATAGCGGTGTGTCTTCTCGTTTTTTGAGCGTTGTAAATGAGGGTTGTAAAGCAGATCAGGAATTCAGCTTGTGATTTTGGGCTTCGCTGGGTATCATTAGCATGAGGTGAATTCACGAACATGGAGAGATTACAGAAAATTCTTGCCCAGGCAGGTGTGGCGTCCAGACGCAAATGCGAGGAGCTCATTCTTGCGGGCAAAGTGGAGGTCAACGGGGAAACCGTTAAAGAGCTTGGCACGAAAGCGGACCCCGCTCAGGATATCATAACGGTGAATGGCAAGCCGATCAAATCGGAACAGAAAGTATACCTGATGATGAACAAACCAAAAGGTGTCATTACCAGCGCTTCCGATCCGGAAGGACGCAAAATTGTGTCCGATTACCTAAAGGGTGTGAAAGAACGGGTGTACCCTGTCGGCAGGCTGGATTATGACACCGAAGGGTTGCTGCTGCTGACCAATGATGGTGAGTTTGCCAACCTGCTTACACATCCGAGGCATCATGTGCCCAAGACGTATGTGGCGACGGTTAAGGGAGTGCCACACGGAACGGAGCTGGACAAGCTCAGACGAGGCATTCAGCTTGAGGATGGCATGACCGCTCCGGCTGAGGTTGAGTATAAGGACGTAGATCCGGACGGTAAAGAATCCGTGATCTCGATTACGATTTACGAGGGACGCAATCGTCAGGTCAGACGGATGTTCGAAGCCATTTCCCATCCGGTGATCCGGCTGAAGCGGATTGCCTTTGGGGATCTTCTTCTGCAAAACCTGAAGAGAGGGCTGATGAGGCCGCTTACCAAAGATGAAGTGAACCGTTTGATTCAACTGGCTAAATCCGAGAAAAAACGCCAGGGGCGGCGGAGATAAGGTACTTGGTTCAAAATATAAACAGAGGCGAAAGCCTCTGTTTTCGTTTAAATTTGACCAAACCCCGGAAAATAGTAAAATAGAGAAAGTAGCTTTGCATGGGTATGCCATGCAGGCATGTAGCATAAATAAGGGGTTGTTGGATATGTCGGAACAAAATAGCCGTATTTTGGTTGTTGATGATGAGGAGCGTATTAGAAGGCTGTTGCGCATGTATCTTGAGAAAGAAGGCTACATCATTGATGAAGCCGAGGATGGCGAGACTGCACTGCGCAAAGCAACGGCGAGCGATTACAGTATCATTTTGCTCGATGTCATGCTGCCCGGTATGGATGGAGTGGAGGTGTGCAGCAGGCTTCGGCAGGTAAAGGCTACACCTGTGCTTATGCTGACAGCCAAGGGAGAAGAGATCAATCGGGTGCAGGGCTTTGAGGTAGGGGCCGATGACTATGTCGTAAAGCCGTTCAGCCCGCGGGAAGTAATCTTCCGGGTCAAGGCCATTCTGCGCAGATCTTCGGAAACGGCCTTTTTGTCCAGGGAAACCACGCCGAGCAACAGCATTGTGTTTTCGCATCTCGTAATCGAAAATGACGCCCACCGCGTAACGGCCGGAGGGAAGGAAATCAGCCTTACACCGAAGGAATATGAGCTTCTTCATTATTTGGCCATTTCTCCTGATAAGGTGTTTTCCCGGGAAGAACTGCTGAAGGATGTATGGAATTATGAGTTTTTCGGTGATTTGCGAACGGTAGATACTCATGTCAAACGTCTTCGTGAAAAATTGAACAAAGTATCACCGGAAGCGGCAGGCATGATTACAACCGTCTGGGGAGTAGGCTATAAACTGGAGGTACCGAAATAAATTGAACTTCTGGAGATCGCTTGTCGGAAAATTATGGATAACAATCATATGCCTGGTCGGCTGTGTGCTTATTTTTCTGGGGTTATTTCTGCTTCCATATATAGACACTAATTTTGCTGCAACGGAATCAGCGGAGATCAAGCGGTTATTCACTTATACGTGTATCGTTGGTTTTCTGCTGACAACGTTCTTCGCCCTGTTTTTGTTTACGAAAATAACGCAGCCGATGCAGCAGCTTATCCAAGCGGCTGATTCGATCCGCAAGGGACGATATGATATACGGGTGTCTTTGGTCAGCAGTGACGAAATAGGCGCTCTGGCAACCACGTTTAACCACATGGCGGCTGAGATGGAGTCGACCATCCGCAGTCTGAATGCAGAGAAGAATCATCTGTCCAGCGTGCTGCGCAGCATGACCGATGCGGTGCTCACCTTTGATCGGGACGGTGAAATCATACTTACCAATCCTCCCGGACAGCAAACCTTGGAAAGCTGGCGTGAAGTGAAATGGGAGGGCAGTGGGACGGACGAAGGACGTTATGCTGTTCCTGAGCCGCTGCAGCCTCTATTTGAGCAGGTGATGGAGACAGGTGAGGATGCGGGAGCCAAGGTCCATGTGAAGCAAGGAGTGTGGTCTGTGCAGATGGCCCCTCTTTATACAGATGAACTGATCCGGGGGGGGGTGGCTGTTCTCCGCGATGTGACGGAGGAGGAGCGTCTGGAAAAGGTGCGCGCCGATTTTGTCGCCAACGTATCTCATGAAATTCGAACACCGCTTTCCATGATGCAAGGCTATAGTGAGGCTTTGCTGGACGGTATGGCCGATTCACCTGAGGAGACGGAGGAACTGATTCAAGTCATTCATGACGAGTCGCTGCGTATGGGAAGGCTTGTCAAGGATCTGCTTGATTTGACGAGGATGGAGGCAGGGCACACGGACATTAACCGCGGGCCTGTACGGGTTGATGAGCTGGTGGAGCGTGTTCACCGCAAATTCACTGTCCGCTCCAAAGAACGGGGGCTGCTGCTTGAATACCGGATCACGGGCACTCCTCTTTTGCTCCCTGCTGCGGACGAGGATAGGCTGGAGCAGGTGCTGACCAATCTACTTGATAATGCGTTCAGACATACGCCGGGTGGCAAGCACATCTATATGCTTGCCGAGCGGGCTGCCCATGAGCGGGGAGAATCCATTATCATCCGTATTCGCGATGAGGGCGTGGGTATACCGAGCGAGGATCTGCCCTATATATTTGAGCGCTTCTATAAAGCGGACAAGGCACGGGTACGAGGTGAGGAAAGCGGAACGGGCCTGGGTCTAGCGATCGTTCGCAATATTGTGGAGGTCCACCATGGAACCATTAGCGCTGAGAGTGTTATTGGTCAGGGCTCTGAATTCACGATTACGTTGCCTGTGAAATAAGAATCTAAAAAATGCCGATTTCCGATTTTTTTGTTGAAAATTACAGGAAAAAATTGTTCGTCGTGGAACATGGCAAATGGAAGATCCATTGACCTGGGTGCCGGGAGACGCTCCGAGAATGAAGCATTCCTGCAATCGCTGTTGACCCTCCGGGCCAAAGGCGAACACTTCGCTTTTCCGGAATTGCTTCATTCTCTCCGCTGCTGCGTGCATAATCCCGGCGTCAAGATCAAGTGGACATTTCATTTGCCATTTGGGTGGGGGAGTGAAAAAGTCGAGAACCGAAAGCTCCGGTTCTCGACTTTTTTAAGGAATGAACAACTTAATGAACCAATAACTACTCCAATACAATCTCCTGGGCGGTATTCAGATCAGGCAGGCCAGCCAGCTCGATGAGCACATTTTTCGGCACAGCCTTATCGACTGTCAGGATCATGATGGCCTCACCGCCGATGACTTTCCGGCCCACCTGCATCGATGCGATGTTGACATCGTTTTGTCCGAGCAGGGTTCCGACGCGGCCGATAATGCCGGGTTTGTCATTGTGGGAGATCAGCAGTTGATACGCATCGGGAGCGACGTCCACCGGGAACTGGTCGAGTCTGACGACACGTTCGCCATAACCAGTAAGGAGCGTTCCTGCCACACGGCGTTCTTCCCCGTCTTGGGTTTTCAGCGTAACGCTGATTAAATTCGTAAAGCCTTTGGTTGCTGGAGCTTTGGTCACTACAAAGCCGACATCGCGTGATTTGGCCAGATGCATCGAATTGACGATATTCACATCGCTGCCCAGATGGCGGCGCAGCACACCCTTGAGGATATAACGGGTTAACGGCTGTGTATCGTCCTCGGACAGGTCGCCGGCATACTCGACATGAATTTCCCGCACCGCCTGCGTGGTGATTTGGGCGGCAAAGCTGCCGAGCTTCTCGCCAAGGCCGAAATAAGGCTGCAGCTTGTTCATCACGCTAGGAGCTACGGGCGGCATGTTAACGGCATTTTTAAACGGCTCGTCACGAAGGATATGCAAAACCTGTTCAGATACGTCGATAGCGACGTTTTCCTGTGCTTCCACTGTTGAAGCGCCCAGGTGGGGCGTCACGATGATTTTCGGGTGATTCAGGAATGGATGATCCTGGGCAGGCGGCTCGGCTTCGAATACGTCGAACGCCGCGCCGGCAACGATGCCTTCATCGATGGCTTTCACAAGGGCGAGCTCATCGATTACACCGCCGCGCGCGCAGTTGATGATGCGCATGCCTTTTTTCATCACCTCGAATTGCGGCTTGGAGATCATATGGCGTGTCTCCGGCGTCAACGGCGTGTGTACGGTCATGAAGTCGGCATTACGGATGATTTCGTCAACACTGGCCAGCTTAACCCCTTGCTTTGCGGCGCGATCTTCAGTCAGGAAAGGATCGTAGCCCAGAATGTTCATGCCGAACGCTTTTGCGCGCTTGGCTACCTCGCTGCCGATCCGGCCCATTCCCAGCACACCCAGCGTTTTGTTGCGCAGCTCAACCCCGAGGAAGGATTTGCGGTCCCAAGTGCCGCCGATCGTCTTGGCGTAAGCCTGTGGAATATGACGGGCCAGAGCCATCATCATCGCGAAGGTATGCTCACAAGTCGTAATGGTGTTGCCGTCTGGGGCGTTGATCACGATAATCCCACGCTGAGTGGCGGCTTCCAGGTCAATGTTATCGACCCCGACCCCGGCTCTGCCGATTACCTTAAGTCTCGTGCCCGCAGACATGATCCGTTCGGTTACCTTCGTTTGGCTCCGGACAAGCAGCGCGTCGTACTCGCCGATGATGGCAACAAGCTCATCTTCGGTCAAGCCCGTGTTTTTGTCCACTGTTACATCACTTGCGTCCATTAACTGCTGAATCCCCATGTCGCTGATCGGATCCGATACTAGCACTTTGTACATTTTGCGTTTCCTCCTCAAAATATGGTTGAAGCATCGTTAAGCTGCCGGGCAAAACGGGTGCGCATAGACAGTTTGCAAAGTACATTGGCGCATTGCAGTACCAAAGGATCGGAATATGATTACACCCACTGCAAAATACACTGAAAGAATGTCCAGGCATAAGAAAAACGTCTTTCGGCGCATACTCAAAGAAGCCAGAACGCATTTGACAAGAGTTTTTCTTGAGATGATGAATGGTTCAGCTTAGCTGCAAGCTTATACATTCTATAATCATCAAAAAAACCCCCGATCCGCATACTATCTCCATAGTAAGGGACGAGAGTTATCGTGGTACCACCCTAATTCGCAGCCGTTTCGCAACGGACAGCCTTAACGGTCTGAATGACCTGAAGGATAACGGCCTTCCGCCGACTGCACCTACATTAACGGCAGAAGCCGGAAATTTCGGGGCAATAACTCAGGAGTGCTAAAGGAATACTGCCTGTCGCCGATTTACACCCATACACCGGCTCTCTGAAAGGACCTGCAGTGCCTTCTCTCCATCAAAGTCTGTATTAACAATAAATTTTTTCATAATGTATCATGCCTTACATGAGCATGTCAATAGGCAAAAGGGCGTGCCGGAGAAGGGGAGCGGATTGCATGTTGCATATTGCAGAACAGGAATTGCGACGCCTTGAATCACAAGGGAAAATTGGCTATGATGCTAAATGAATAAATAGCAGAGGACCGAGAATGAAAATCATGAAAAAATTCAACCTGAAGAACATCAAGAAGCTGAAGCTTAGGAAAGTGGAAGCACAAGAGCTCAACGATCGTCTGCTGTTGTTCAATCTTTATCTCACCCAATTGCTGACCCTTGTGATCGGAGCGGTATGGATTTTTTTTCAGGGACGCAGCGTTCCCGCGGTAATGGCTTTTCCCCAAGGCCTGGCATTTCTATGGTGGGGCCTTGGGCTTGCCGTTTTGATGCTGCTTGTTGATCTGCTGATTTCGGCTGTCATGCCGGAGGACGCGATGGACGATGGGGGAATCAACCGCATGCTGTTCCGCAACCGGCCGGTCTGGCATATCGTCTGTATTGCCGCTGTTGTAGCCGTATGTGAGGAACTGCTCTTCAGAGGAGCGATTCAGTATGCATTTGGTCCGTACTGGACAAGCATTATATTTGCCCTGATCCATATCCGCTATCTCAAGCATTGGATTCCGACTGGGTGGGTGTTTTTAAGCAGCTATGGTTTGGGTTACATCTATATACAGACCGGGAGCCTGTGGGCGCCAATTTTGTGCCATTTTGTGATAGACTTGATATCCGGCCTGGCGCTGCGTTTTCGGAGGGAAACATGAACAAGGAACTGAGTAGAGTAGAAAAATACGGGAGAGGCCGGAACAGAAGGCCGAAAAAGGAGCAAAAAGAACAAAAACAGCAGGCTGCCAAGGTGGAAGCTTACGCTGATGTATATACAGACACGGTGCCGCTTACCGAGGAGGAAGCTGCTGGCGGGGAAGTGTATGTGTCTCGTGCGGAGCTGTTTCCGTCACGGCGCATTCGTGTAAGCAAGTGGTTTATGAACTTTTTGAGCACTTTATTCGTCCTCATAACAGCGGCTCTTCTATGGTGGGGCATCGAAGGGGCACCTCCTTTACATGTTATTATGTCATCCTTATCAGACAAGCCCTGACAACTGAATACACAACGAAAATAGCCCCGTCTCGTACAGAACGGGGTTCTTCCGTTTAACATTTTACCTGTAAATGGCGCTTTACGGCGCTAGTTTTGAAGCTTCCGTAGCTATGCTGTGGGGGTCCACGAAGGCATATCCTTTCTGTTCAAGCTTGGTGAGCAGCTCGTCCAGCGCCTCCACGGTCCAAGGCAGTTCGTGCATCAGGATATTGCTGCCAGGGTGAAGCTGATCCATAACATTGTTGATGACAGCCTGTTTTTTGTTCGGATCGCTTTTTTTCATCGTCCAGTCCAGAGATCCGTTAGACCAGGTCATATACAGGAGATTTTCTTCCTTCGCCACTTGACGTCCTACATCCCCGCCGGCTCCGTGGGGAGGACGGAAAAAGACCGGAGCTGTTCCGATTGTATCTTTTACCAGCACCTGCACGTCTTTAATTTGCTTTCGCACCTTAGCCAGAGGTTCGTTCTTCAGAACGATATGATCATAGCTGTGATTGCCGATGATATGGCCCCGTTCATCAATCTGTTTCAGCAGCTCGGGGTGCTCCTTGACTCTGTACCCATTCACAAAAAAAATCGCCTTAGCGCCATGCTTACCCAGTGTATCAAGCAATGAATCAACCATAGCCTGCTCTTTCGGGCCGTCGTCGAAGGTCAGAAGAACCACTTTTTTCTCCGTGCCGTCATCCTTGACAGGAACAATGTTATATGCGCTGTTCATCCGGTACAGCTTCGGAGTCTGTTCTTCCGTGCCCTGAACGTCTTGATTCTCTCTCCCTGTCTTAGCGGGCTCATTCTTATCCTGGGCGGGGACTCCGCCGCTGGCAGCCGTATCTGTACCGGAAGAGGTTGCTGTCTGCTCTGCTGCATCGGATTTGCCCGCATCGGCCTGACCGGACTGTGCGGCAGAATTTGCCGGGGCTGCGGGTTCCGTATCTGAGCCGCAGGCTCCGAGCAGGAGGCTGGATGTCAGCAATATGGCTGCTGCTTTAGTGCTCATGTGTGCATCACTCTTTCCTGTATTTATACCGCATGAGTTCCCTGGATCTAGAGAACACTATGGACGATCTTATCACAAAAGGAGGTCCAGATTGTGAAAACTTCTTCATTTTTTCTAGGGGTGCTTCTAGGAGCAGCCGCCACCTCGCTCATGGCCCGGAAAGGCGGTTCCGCACTGCTGGGATCGGTCCGTAATGGCGATGTCGGTGGTATGATGGAAAAGGCAAAAAGTAAACTGATGGATGCCGCTCTTCCGGGAATTGAGGAAAGCCAGCATAAAACTTCGATGGCCACGCATGCAAAGCATGCTGGAGACAAAGTCAAGAATAGGGCGTACTCCAGCAGCGAAAAAGAAGAAAATATTAAAATGCTGAAGGAATTTATCCGCAATAGTCCCGATGTCAAGCGAGAGGTTGAGCAGATCCTTAAAGAAACACATACAGCGGTACCGGGAATATAGACCGCATGCCTGTAAAGAATCATTTCGCGGCTTTTTTTCAGGCTGTGCAAATGATTCTTTTTTTGTCGTTTTTATTGCGTGCATTTAGGGGTATAAAATGATATTCTATCTACATAGAACCATTTTCATCACAGGTATCTTTGTTGCATCATATTCTGTTTATAATACTCGGTTGCAGAGGAGGATCCAGTATGAAAATAGAAAGATTAAGCCAGGACAAGATACGGATTTTCCTTACATTTGACGATCTGAGCGAACGCGGCATACAGAAAGAAGATATGTGGCAGGAGATTCCGAAAGTACATGAGCTGTTCACTGAAATGATGGATCAGGCGTACAGCGAACTCGGCTTTGACGCCACGGGTCCATTAGCCGTAGAAGTATTCGCCCTTCCTGCTCAAGGAATGGTCGTTATCGTAACCCGGGGGAAATACGATCATCAGCAGTACATTTCGGGTTCTGATGATGAGTTGCCTGAAGAAGTGTATGAGATGGAGGTCACCCTTGAACAAAGTGATTCCATCATCTATGCTTTCAGCGATTTCGAAGTGCTTATTGAAGCAGCCCACATGCTCCATGGCAATATCACGGAAGCAGGGAAGCTTTATCACTATAAAGGAAAATGGATTCTATACCTGGAGCCGGAGGAAGTTGACGAAGCCCGGCATGCTGCTCTTATCGCGTTACTGGCTGAATTCGGGGAAGGTTCTTCACTTACCCCTGCGGTGCTTGAAGAGTATGGCAAGCTGGTTATGGCTGAGAATGCAGTGGCAACCATCTGCTCACATTTTGACAGCCGCAACTGACCACGGTACCCGGTAAGTCGCAGCAGGTAGACCCTGGCAGTCTGCTTGCTGCAGCATTTTGAAACAACAGCCGACCCTGCATGACGAACGGGCCGGCTGTAACTTTTTGGAGGGATGACGGTGCTCCTGTTTTCAGTGCTTGCTGCAGCGATAGCGCCGGGTATCGCTCTGCTGACTTATTTTTACCTCAAGGACAAATACGACTCCGAGCCGCTGCATATGGTCATCAAGGTTTTTTTGATGGGCTTTCTCGTTGTGCTGCCGGTCATGATCTTTCAACGAGGACTGACAATCTGGCTCGGTGATCATACACTGCTTACCTCTTTCGGTATATCGGCGGGGGTCGAAGAGTTTCTAAAATGGTTTGTTCTGTACCATATTATTTATAATCACACCGAATTTGATGAGCCTTATGACGGAATCGTATATGCAACAGCCGTTTCGCTCGGATTTGCCACGGTGGAGAACCTGTTGTATGCGTGGGCAGGCTATTCCTCGATCGGGACCCTGATTATCCGTTCGCTTCTTCCAGTGTCGGGTCATGCTATGTTCGGTGTCATTATGGGCTATTATATGGGGCTGTCCAAGTTCTCAAATGGTCCCAAAAGCAAGGTCTTTCTTGCGCTCTCGCTGCTATTCCCATGGTTTTGGCACGGTCTCTACGATGTCATCCTTAACACGCTGACTCAGGAATGGATTTGGTTCATCGCGCTTTTGATGCTGTTGCTTTGGTTTTTAGGCATGGGCCAAGTGGCAAGAGCGAACAGCCGCTCCCCGTTCCGACTGATGAAGCCGGAGGAAGAGGTTAATTTGTAACAAAAATGGACACACTTGTCTGACATAAGGGATGCGGCTGCATACCTGATGACGGAGGTGTGTTTTTTTATGCGTGTTAAAGTAAGAATCTACTGCAAGCGGTGTGGTGAAAGGTTTGTACTTCGCGGCCGCAGAGAGACGAATCGGATTGAAACCGGTTTTAAGCGCTGTCTGTGCGACAATGCGGACGAGTTCATCTTCGAGGAGGAAGCCTTGTAGGTCCCGTCCCAAACCCATGCATAAGAGTCCATTCATCTTGTCACACTATGGTTAGTGAACCTGAAGAAAGGAGACTCTTGCGATGTATAAGCGAATAAGCGCGTTTTTGTTCCCTGTTACGGCTGTTTTGCTGATCGGAGCACTAGTATGGGGATATCAGGAGAATCAGGAGAAGAATTCGCTTCTGATCAAGGCGGAGAACCAGTATCAGCGGGCTTTTCATGATTTATCATACCATATGGACCAGTTGCATTCACAGCTTGGTAATGCTGTCGCGGTCAACGCAGCTTCCAATGGAATGCACCGTAAAAGCTTGGTTAATGTATGGAGGCTGACCAGTGAGGCGCAAAATGAGGTGAACCAGCTCCCGCTGTCACTGGCTTCGTTTAACCATGCGGAGGATCTGCTGTCCCGAATGTCCAATTTTGCTTATCAGACCTCTGTCAGGGATCTGAGTAAGGAACCGCTCAACGACAAAGAGCTTAAAAATCTAAAGGCACTTTATCAAAGCTCCAAGGATATTTCGAAGGATCTTCATGAAATGCAGAGCAAGGTGCTTGCCCATAACCTGCGCTGGATGGATGTGGAATCGGCAATCGCCACGGAGAAGCAGCCTGCGGATAATACAATTATTGACGGGTTCCAGACTGTGGATAAAAAGGTAGAGCAGTACGCTGAACTCGACTGGGGACCTACGATCTCCAGTATGTACGACAAACGGTCTGTAAAAATGTTGAAACTGCAACCGACCACACCGCAGGAGATCCAGACGAAAGCAGCCAAATTCGCCGCATTGAGGCCGGAGGAAGTGAAAATCCTTGAAAACGGGAAGGATACGGAATGGGCCTCCTATACCGCAGTCATTAACGCCAAAAACGGTGTTGGCAAAAGCATGGACTTTACCCGTAACGGCGGGCTTCTCATTTCCTACAGCGATCAACGTCCGGTTGGCAAAAAAGCGGTGAACCGCAGCCAGGCGATTGCGAAGGCGAATTCCTTCCTTAACCAGAAGGGCTATAAGGGAATGAAGCCGGTGGCGTATGATGAATACGACAATATGGCGAGTATTACTTTTGTGCCGATAGAGGGGAATGTGCTGATTTATCCGGAAAAGGTTACCGTTCGTTCAGGCTTGGACAACGGAGAGGTTATCGGTCTTCAGGCAAGCGATTATATCTATGAGCATCATCAGAAAGCACATACTTCGACGAAGGCCAAGCTCAGTGTGGCTAAGGCACGCAAATTTCTGAATCCTGAATTTAAGGAAATGTATGCCCGAAAGGCCATGATTGAAAATGAGCTGTCAAAGCATGTGCTGTGTTATGAATTTGGCGGACGGATTAACGGCTCTGTTTACCGGATATACATCAATGCGAATACGGGAGAAGAAGAGAAGATTGAGGAAGTTATGGATGCGGACGAAAATTTCACGAAGGATCAAGATAATAAAGCTTTTGTGAGCTAAGGCTTGTTCCGTTTTCGACAGCCTCCTGATTATTTCAGGGGCTGTTTTTTTGTACATCGTACTTACGTGGAGAGAGTAATTTTTTCTGTATAGGACAAAATAATGCAAAAACAGGAGATGGTCGCGTGAAAAAGAAAAATATGCGCAGGCTTGTCATGGATTTGCGGCGGTTTTTGCCTTTATGCCTGCTGGGATTGCTTACGCTGCTAACTCTTTTTATGCTGTGCGCGCAGCTACTTCTACATATCCCTGCCGTAGCGAGGCACGTCTCGCCGATTGGCGATATGGAAGGCTGGCCGTTGGAGGTTAACGGGTCTTGATAGAGCATTTCCTGCGACTTCTGGCAGGTTTTTCACGAGTTCTGTTTTTGCATCATCGTGCTAGGTGTGGTATAATTTTCACGTCGCAGGCAATGCCTGCTTTTTTATTGAGGCTCAGGGTTGAGGAGGAATGCCCCGTTGGCAAGGCAGATTACGGCATCGAACGGGAAGATCAACATCGCCATTGACGGGCCTGCCGGGGCAGGCAAGAGTACGGTTGCCCGCAGGGTGGCAGAAGCATTATCCTATGTATATGTGGACTCGGGTGCAATGTACCGGGCAGCGACCTGGTATTTGATGAAACACGAAATTTCCCCGGAAAATGTCCAGGAAGTGCTTCAGCATGTACCCAAAATGGTGATTGAATTAAAACCGGACCCGTCCGGTCAGAAAGTGATCTGTAACGGAGTCGATGTCACGACGGAAATCCGTTCGCTGGAGGTCACCGGAACCGTATCCAAGTATGCAAGCATCGCGGGTCTGCGGGAGCATTTAACGTCAGGCCAGCGTCAGATGGCGGAACGTAAAGGCGTAGTCATGGACGGCCGTGATATCGGTACGACCGTGCTGCCCGATGCAGAGTTGAAAGTATTCATGACTGCCAGCGTCAAGGAACGTGCTCTTCGTCGGTTCAAAGAATTGCGGGAAACGGCTGACATCACGCTGGAACAGCTCGAACGTGATATCGCGGCTCGGGACAAATTGGACGAAGAACGGGAAGTTTCTCCGCTTCGTCGCAGCGAAGATGCCATTATGCTGGATACGACGCATATGGATATCGACGAGGTTGTCGATACGATCGTATCTTACTGCAAAACGGCGATAGGATGGAGAGGTTAAGCAATGATTTATGTATTGTGCAGTGGAATTCTGCGCATCCTGTATCGTTTCCTGTTCAGATTGGAGGCGGTGGGCACCGAGAACGTGCCGGCCGAAGGCGGCGTGCTGCTGTGCTCCAATCATATCAGCAATCTGGATCCGCCTACGGTGGGGATCTTGCTGAAGCGGAAGGTTCACTTTATGGCCAAAGCCGAGCTTTTTAATGTTCCGGTTCTCGGGTCGCTGATCACGAAGCTTGGAGCCATTCCGGTGAAGCGGGGCGGAGTGAGCAAGGAATCGATCAAGCTGGCCCTAACGATTTTGCGTGACGGTCATGTGATGGGCATATTCCCGGAGGGATCCCGCAATTCCCAGGGGATCGGCAAGAAAGGGGCTGCAAGCTTTGCGCTTCGCAGCGGAGCTGCCGCCGTGCCTGTTGCGATCGTGGGAGAATACAAGCTGTTCCGGAAGACGAAGGTCATCTACGGAAAGCCGGTCGACCTTGAACAGTACAAAACGGCAGTGGAAGGCGATCCTTTAGAGCTGGCGACCGAAGGTATTATGTCCAGAATCCGTACCATGAAAGAAACCGGCCAGCCTACACAGAGCTAGCCGCTTGACAGACTGGGCATGCATGAATGTTTTGAACTCTGCTATACGCAGGTTTGAATAAAGGTGTTTTGAATTGAGGAGGGTATTGACATGTCGGAAGAAACAAGAAACCAAGAAGCTGTTGAAGCAGCTACTCAAGACGAGCTTGACCAAATGGTATCGCTCAAAAAAGGGGATACTGTCAAGGGAACAATCGTGAAATTGGAAGATAACCAAGCGGTAGTAAGCATTGGATATAAATACGATGGTGTGATTGCTCTCCGCGAGCTGTCTTCCGGTGAAGAGGAGCCGCAGGTTGGACAAGAAATCGAAGCCAAGGTTGTAAGCATCAACGACAACAAAGAGCAGCTTACTTTGTCCAAACGGGCTATCGACAGTGAAAATGCATGGGAGAAACTGCAGCAATATTTCGATAACCAGGAAGCATTTGAGGTTGCCGTAACCGACGTTGTCAAAGGTGGCGTTGTGGCTGACGTAGGTGTGCGTGGATTCATTCCGGCTTCCATGGTGGAGCGTCATTTTGTCGAAGATTTCAGCGATTACAAAGGACGCACTCTGCGTGTTGTGGTAAAAGAACTGGACCGTGAAAACAACAAGGTCATTCTTTCCCAAAAAGATGTGCTGGAAGCTGAATATGAAGCGAACAAGCAAAAAGTGATGTCCGAGCTGAAGGAAGGCCAAGAGATTGTTGGTACTGTTCAGCGTCTGACTCAATTCGGAGCCTTCGTTGATGTGGGCGGCGTAGACGGACTGGTTCACGTTTCCGAAATCGCCTGGACTCATGTTGACAAGCCAGCCGACGTGGTATCCGAAGGACAGCAGGTTAAAGTTAAAGTGCTTAAGGTTGATCCTGAAAAAGGAAAAATCAGCCTGAGCATGAAAGCTGCACAACCGGGTCCTTGGGAAACTGCTGCGGGACAATTCAACAACGGCGATATTGTGACAGGCGTAGTTAGACGCCTGGTTAACTTCGGAGCCTTTGTGGAAATCGCTCCTGGCGTAGAAGGACTGGTTCACATTTCGCAAATCTCGCATAAGCATATTGGAACTCCTCAAGAAGTACTGGAAGAGGGACAAGAGGTGAAGGTGAAGGTTCTGGAAATGAATCCGGTCGAGAAACGTGTAAGCCTCAGCATCAAGGAAACAGAAGAAGCTCCTGCACCAGCGCCGAGATCTGAAAGACCCGAGAGATCCGAAAGATCCCGCGACCGTGCTCCTAGAGAGCAGCTGAACAACCCGAATGTGTCTTTGAACAATGAAGGTATGAGCGTTACGCTTGGAGAGCGTTTCGGCGACAAGCTGAGCAAATTCAAGTGATTGAATAAAGCATTATTTTTTTAAACACACGAACGTACACCATCGGCGGACCCAGAGGGTTCGCCGATTGTCGTTACGTCCGTCCAGAGCAGAGCGCTTGCGAATGAAATCGTCTGGCTTTGTATCGCTTAAATATCTTTTTTTTGCTATGATAGTAGCGAAAAATGGACAGGAGGAATGGCAATATGGCAAGACCTGTCGTGGCGATTGTAGGTCGTCCGAATGTCGGGAAGTCAACGATATTCAACCGGATCATCGGTGATCGTTTGTCCATTGTGGAAGACAAGCCCGGAATTACCCGTGACCGGATTTACGGTGTGGCGGATTGGAATGGTAAGCCCTTCAGTATTATTGATACCGGCGGTATTGAGATTGATGGAGAGGATGTAATCCTGAAATCTATCCGCATGCAGGCCGAGCTGGCGATTGAAGAGGCTGACGTCATCGTATTTATGTGTGATGCCAAAAGTGGGGTCACTCAGGCTGACGAAGAGGTCGCACAAATTTTGTATCGTTCCGGCAAACCGGTTATTGTTGCCGTGAACAAGGTCGATAATATTGAACGAAGTGACTTGATTTATGAATTTTACGCTTTCGGCTTTGGTGACCCGATCGCTGTTTCGGGAAGTCATGGAACCGGCGTTGGCGATTTGTTGGATGGCATTACGGATAACCTGCCTGAATTGGCGGATGATGAATACGATGAAGATGTGATTCGTGTGGCCTTGATTGGTCGCCCGAATGTCGGCAAATCTTCTCTTGTCAACGCGATCTTGGGTGAAGAACGGGTCATCGTCAGCGATGTTGCCGGGACGACACGGGATGCGATTGATACGCCGTTTGAACGGGATGGACAGCGGTATGTGCTGATCGATACGGCGGGCATGCGCAAGCGTGGCAAGGTGTATGAAACGACCGAGAAATACAGTGTCATGCGTGCGATGCGCGCCATTGAACGCGCGGACGTTGTCTTGGTCGTGATCAACGGTGAAGAAGGCATTATCGAGCAGGATAAGCACATTGCCGGTTATGCATATGAAGCGGGCAAGGCTTCATTGTTTGTCGTTAACAAATGGGATGTGGTGGAGAAGGATGACAAAACGATGCGGCAGTTCGAGACGAAAATCCGTGATCATTTTCTCTTTATGACCTACGCACCGGTCGTGTTCCTCTCGGCCAAGACGAAGCAGCGCCTGCATAAGCTGCTTCCCGTCGTCCAGCAAGTGGCACAGCAGCATTCGATGAGAGTGCAGACACACCTGCTGAATGATATTGTATCTGACGCCGTGGCCATTAATCCGCCGCCGACGGATAAAGGACGCAGACTGCGTATTAATTATGCGACTCAAGTAGCGGTGAAGCCTCCGACGATGGTCGTATTTGTAAATGATCCTGAGTTGATGCATTTTTCCTATGAGAGATATTTGGAGAACAAAATTCGCGCCGCTTTCAATTTTGAAGGAACACCGATCCGTATATTCACCCGGCGCAAGTCTGATGAAGGTTAGGAGAGAGCAGCTTGATTTTACAGATTGCAGCCGTAGTGCTGAGCTATCTTTTGGGGTCGGTCAGCTTTAGTGTTTTGATCGGACGTTATATGAAGGGTGTGGATGTAAGGCAGCACGGAAGCGGTAATGCGGGGGCAACCAATACGTTGCGGGTATTGGGAAAAGGTCCTGCCATTATGGTACTGCTGCTTGATGTGTGTAAAGGCATTGCCGCGGTTTGGCTCGGCCGCTGGTTGGGAGGCGGCTCAGAATGGGCCGCCGCTCTTGCTGGCATTGCTGCCATCGCGGGCCATAACTGGCCGTTGTATTTTCATTTCCGTGGTGGAAAAGGGATTGCTACAGCCATCGGCGTGCTTGCCACACTTTGCTTCTTCCCTGCGCTTGCAGCCGGAGTTATCGCTATTTTATCAATCGTCATTACCCGATATGTATCACTTGGCTCCTTAATATTCGTTATCCTGACACCATGGATGATTCTTATTCTGGGTTATTCTTGGCCGTTGTTCTGGAGCAGTCTCATCATTTGCGTGTTCGCTGTGTGGAGACACAGAACGAATATCCGTAAGCTGCTTCAGGGGAAAGAGAACAGGCTGGGCTCCAAGGGAGGAGATCGACTTGGGTGATAAGGTTGCTGTACTGGTTGCCGGCAGCTGGGGAACGGCTCTTGCTTCCGTATTGGCGAACAACGCACACGAGGTTACAATATGGACGCGAAATGACGGACAGGCTGAAGAAATCAATACAAGCCACAAGAACAGCCGTTATTTGCCCGATGCCGAGCTGTCTTCCCATATTTCTGCCGTCACCGAAATGAGCAAAGCCGTGGAGAATGCCAAAGCGGTAATTATTGTCGCACCTTCTGCGGCCATGCGGCAGGTATGTGCCGATTTCAAGCCGTACTACAAGGAAGATATGCTCATTGTGCATGCAACCAAGGGATTTGAGACAGAGAGCCTAAAACGAATGTCAACCGTAATTTCAGAAGAGCTTGGCTGCCCGGAAGGTCAAGTCGTTGTATTGTCAGGCCCGAGCCATGCGGAGGAGGTTGTCCGCAAATGCCCGACCACCGTTGTTGTTGCCTCGCAGGATGAACGCGGCGCAGAGGCTGCACGGGATCTGTTTATGAATTCCTACTTCAGGGTGTATACGAACCGTGATCAGGTCGGTGTGGAACTGGCGGGAGCGTTAAAGAATATAATAGCACTTGGAGCAGGCATGTCGGACGGTCTGGGGTTTGGAGATAACGCTAAAGCTGCGCTGCTGACACGCGGACTGGCCGAGATTACAAGAGCAGGGGTCGATATGGGAGCCAACCCGTTGACCTTCGCCGGACTTGCCGGAATTGGAGATCTGGTCGTAACGGCCACGAGCAAACATAGCAGAAATTGGCGTGCAGGCTCGCTGCTCGGCCAGGGACAGCCCTTGGATGAGGTTCTGAGCACGATGGGAATGGTCGTGGAAGGTGTCCGGACAACGCAGGCCGCTTATGCCATCTCACGTAACCTGAATGTGCAAATGCCGATTGCGGAGCAGTTGTACAAAGTATTGTTTGAACAAAAGGACGTACGTTGTGCTGTGGAGGCGCTAATGGGCCGTGATCCGAAAACGGAGATGGAAGTCATGCCTTTAAAAACATGGGAGCAGTGGCATTCCTAGCTTTTTCACCTTTTACCCCCGGCATTCATACACTGAATGGAGCAATGCCGGAGGAGGGAAGACAATGAGCAAGAATTTTCCTAAGGAAGCGCTGAATGCAATCAATAAAAAAAGCGGCAAGACGATATCCGAAAATGCCGTTAAGAAACTGGCAAGTACGGTCAAGCCGGAGACATTGCAAAGTGAAGCCAAGCTTCGTCAGCTCATCAAACAAGTATCCGCCATGGCCAATATCCCCGTGTCGGAAGATACGGTTAAGGACATTGTGGCTGCGGTCAAGAAAAGCGGTATAAATCCTTCCAATATGGAAGCGTTAATGAAAATGATGATGATGAAGAAATAAACGGCCGCTTTTCGTCAAGCCCGCAAACCGGACAGGTTTGTGGGCTTTTTTCCTAGACGATACATATAAGCGGGAGAAGGGGGCAGTGGCATTGAACATAATTGAAGGGTCGGATATGCTCCGAAATATACCAGCGCTTGCCGCAGCGCTATATGATATGTCCAAGGCCTGGTCAGGGCTTGAGGCGGTGTGGCTGCTGGGAGGAAGCTGCTCGTTGCTGCTGCAGCAGGTTGAATTGAAGCGGCTTCCGAATGATATTGATGTGTATGCAGACATCGCTGCTGCGAAGCAGCTCCATACGGCTGCCCCGGGGACATCGGAGAACAGGCAAGAGTTGAACCGCAGCGGACTGTATACATCGCTCCTTAGCCATTATCGGTTAAGGGAGCTGCGGCTTGAGCTTGTCGGCGGCTTTGAAATCATGACAGAAGGTTCCATGTACAGACTGGAGGTAGAGCATGTGCTGCGGCGGCATGCACCTCTGGCAACATTAAACGATATTCAATTTTGCCTCACCCCTTTAAGTCATGAGTTCATGTTCAATATGGTGCGAGAAAGACGGGACAGGTATGAAGCTATAGCACAAGTGATGAATGCCCGTCCGGAACTGCACGTTCCTCTTGTAAGCAAACTGTTGGAGGCCAACGTCTGGTCAGACAGGCATTTAAGCTGGATCGCTGCTCTGCTCCCCTGGGCCGGGGAGCTTATCGTTGGCCCGGCAAAGTATGATAAGGGAGGAAAGCGATGTGAATCATGAAGTTACATTTCTTCCAACCGGAAAGAAAACGGTTATCCGCGCCGGTACGACCGTTCTTGAAGCCGCACGCAAAGCCGGTGTACATATCCCGACCCGCTGTGCCGGAAAGGCTTCATGCCTGATGTGTAAAATCACAATAAATTCGGAAGATTCGGGAATTTCTATGCCCACAACCGCAGAGGAATATAAGCTCGGCCCCCTGCTGGCAAGTGGGACACGTCTGTCCTGTCAGGCAAGAGTTATGGGGAAGGCGGCAGTAATTGTCCCGGAAGATCCTTTGAAGGCGGCAGTGCGGCGTCAATTGGAACGGCAAGCCGAGGAAGATCTCTGGTAATGCAATTGAATAACGATAGCTCTAGCAAAACCGCCCAAAGGCGGTTTTTTTGCTATTTCGTGAGGCATGGGCCGGCTGAAGTCCGCATATATATGGCTGTAACGGCTCAGACGGAAAACAGATGAAGATTCATTTCTTCCAACTGCAACAGATAGAGTCATATTCATGGGGGTATATACATAATATGATACCAGTCCAAATTCATGTACGCGTGCAGACCGCTCACGCCGATTCGATCAGCACATGAACCGTGCCGGAATGCTCGGCGGCGGACGACTTCCGTGCTTGCTCTGCCGCAGCAGGGGATCAAATCTTCTGATTGAACACGAAGCGGATGCTCTAGTAGCATTGTTCCTTCGGAGACTTTTGAGGAGGGGATTTCATTGGAGAAAGTAGACATTTTTAAAGACATTGCCGAGCGCACCGGGGGAGATATCTATCTGGGGGTCGTCGGTGCAGTCCGCACGGGAAAATCTACATTTATCAAGCGTTTTATGGAAACGATTGTACTTCCCAACATTGCCAGCGAATCAGATCGGCTGCGGGCTACTGACGAATTGCCACAGAGTGCGGCCGGCAAAACGATTATGACGACAGAGCCGAAATTTGTACCGAACAATGCGGTGCAAATCAAAGTGACTGAGGGTCTGGAAGTGAACGTCAGGCTGGTGGACTGTGTCGGTTATGCCGTAGACGGTGCTAAAGGATATGAGGATGAAAACGGCCCCCGCATGATTTCGACTCCGTGGTTCGAGGAGCCAATTCCTTTCCAGGAAGCGGCCGAGATCGGCACGCGCAAGGTCATTCAGGAACACTCTACGCTGGGCGTGGTGGTTACGACAGACGGCACGATTGCAGAAATACCACGCAGCTCCTATATCGAGGCGGAGGAGCGGGTAATCGAGGAACTCAAGGAAGTCGGAAAGCCATTTGTCATCGTGATCAACTCCACCCGGCCGCGCAGCGAGGAAGCTCTTGAACTGCGTAATGAGCTTGCCGCGAAATATGATATTCCGGTTATGACCTTGAGCGCGTCGACGATGACGGAAGAGGACGTTACCGGCGTACTGAGAGAAGTACTGTACGAATTTCCGGTTCATGAGGTCAATGTCAATCTGCCTAGCTGGGTTATGGTGCTGAATGAGCGGCATTGGCTGCGTGCGAACTACGAAAATTCTGTCCGGGACACCGTAAAGGATATCCGGCGGCTGCGGGATGTGGACAGGGTGGTCGGGCAGTTCATGGAGTATGAATTTATTGAACGAGCCGGACTCAGCGGTATGAATATGGGCCAAGGTGTGGCTGAAATTGATCTGTATGCGCCTGACGAGCTATATGATCAAATCCTCGTCGAAGTCGTCGGTGTGGAAATACGCGGGAAAGACCATCTGTTGCAACTGATGCAGGAATTCTCCCATGCGAAGCGGGAATACGACAGGTTCGCAGAGGCGCTGGAAATGGTGAAGACGACAGGCTACGGTATCGCCGCTCCTTCACTGGCTGAAATGGCCCTGGATGAACCGCAACTGATCCGTCAGGGTTCACGGTTCGGCGTCCGTCTGAAGGCGACAGCCCCATCGATCCATATGATCCGGGTGGATGTCGAATCCGAGTTCGCTCCGATCATCGGCACCGAAAAGCAAAGCGAGGAGCTGGTGCGCTACCTTATGCAGGATTTCGAGAATGATCCGATCAAAATTTGGGAATCCGACATTTTCGGAAGATCGCTCCATTCCATCGTAAGAGAAGGCATCCAGGGCAAAATTGCCATGATGCCGGACAATGCCCGCTACAAGCTGCAGGAAACATTGGGCCGTATTATTAATGAAGGCTCTGGCGGTCTGATCGCCATCATTTTATAAGCTCAAGGAAAACCGTGAAGAGTCGAACTCTTTGCGGTTTTTTCGTATTATTAGACAGCCGTTGAACAAGTGATAAAATAAAACCTATTTACATGGTCGGTTTAAAGCGTTATATTAATAATCAAAATTTAAATGCTTGTACATAACACGAGGGGGAACAACGAGAAATGAAATTGAAAGCATCTAAAACGGTATGGACGGTATCCGTCCTTATGATCATAGCCCTGCTTCTGAGCGCCTGCGGTGTTCAGCTTCCGCAGCAGGAAGCTGCGGAGGGCGGCCAGCAGAGCAGCGCTGCATCCGGTGACTTGCGCGGCAAGCGGATTGCCCTGATCATGGAGTTCAATACAGGCACATTCTCGCAGCAGTACGTACAAGGTGTAGAAGAGGAAGTGAAGAAGTTTGGCGGTACAGTTACGAAGTTCGTAGCCGATAATGATAAAGCGAAGATGGCTTCCCTGGTCGACAGCGCCGTGAACCAGCAGTTTGACGCTATATTGACAGATCATGGAGATGCTTTGCTTGAGCCGGGACTGAAGAAGGCGGTGGAGCGCGGCATTCCGGTTGTGGTATTCGATGCGGCGGTTAATGTGCCAGGCGCTACAGTTCTTTCCCAGGACGATCAGAAGATGGCCCAGCTTACGCTGGAGCAGATGAAGAAAGATCTGAACGGTCAAGGCAAGATCGTAAAAATATGGGTCGCGGGCTTTGCGCCAATGGAAAGACGACAGCAGTCTTATGCCAAGTTCATGGAGGAAAATACTGGAATAGAGGAGATCGCCTCCTTTGGCAGTGCGCAAAATCCTGCCCTGGATACACAAGCAAAAATGGAAGCTGTGCTGAAACAGTATCCAAAGGGTGAAATTACGGCAGTATGGGCTGCTTGGGACGAATTTGCCAAAGGTGCAGCACGTGCGATTCAGCAGGCAGGCAGAGATGAAATCAAGGTGTATGGCATTGATATGAGCGATGAGGACTTGCAGATGATTCAAGATCCTAAGAACCCGTGGATTGCTTCGGCAGCGGTTGATCCGACGGATATCGGGCGTGTTCAGGTACGCTATGCATACCAGAAGCTGCATGGGGACGAGGCAGAGGATAGTGTTGTTCTGGAGCCGGTCTATGTACACCGTGATTCCCTGCCGGATCAACAGATTTCTACAGCGGAGCTTTCTCAGTATGTACAGGGCTGGGGACAAAGCGAACAGGGCAAAAAGGATTGGATGGCGGAATACGAAACGTCCAAGTGATTGTTCTGATCGTTCAATAGTGAGCAGGAGGCGCGCTGAAGGCGCGCTTTTCCGATGTTAGGAGGGAAGTCCATGAATTCAGATGCCTATAGGCTGGAAATGAGCGGCATTTGTAAAGCATTTGCAGGTGTGTCTGCACTGCGGGATGTGAATTTTACGGTATCCGGCGGTGAGATTCACGCTTTGCTTGGAGCCAACGGAGCCGGTAAAAGCACGCTTATGAAAATTTTATCCGGCGCATATAGCCCAGACAGCGGCAGTATTCGCGCAAATGGCAGTGAACTGCGGATCGCCTCCCCTGCAGAGGCCAAAAAGGCAGGCATCCATTGTGTGTACCAGGAAGTGGACTCCGCGCTTGTTCCTCAGCTTAGTGTGGCTGAAAATATTATGCTGGACACCCTGTCTGCTCCCGGCGGAGGAGTATGGGCAGGTGCGGGGCGTATGCGGCTCCTGGCTAAGCAGGCATTGGCACGTCTGAAGGCGGATATTGATGTTCGTGCGAAGGTTGTGGACTTGACGCTTGCCGAAAAGCAGATGGTGCTGATTGCCCGGATTTTGACGCAAAAGGCGAATGTTATCATTTTTGATGAGCCAACCGCTCCGCTCAGTCAAGAGGAAACCGGTCGACTGTTCGATACGATCCATCAATTAAAGCATGAAGGCGTCGCCTGTATTCTGATCACACATCGGCTGCCGGAGGTGACGGAGCATTGCAACCGTGTCACCGTGATGCGGGACGGTACCCACGTATTTAGCGGAGAGGCGGCATCCGTGGATGTGGCCAGTATAGTTACGCATATGCTTGGCAAAACGTTCGCCGAGGAATTTCCAAAGGTGGAGGCCGAGCAGGGGGGAGTCGTTCTTGAGACCTATGCTTTACGGCGCGGAACGAAGGTGCGTGGTGTCGAGCTGCAGGTCCGAAGCGGCGAAGTGTTGGCCGTTGTGGGGCTGGTAGGCGCGGGCAAAACGGAGCTGGCCCGGCTGCTTACGGGGGCAGACAGTCCTGAAGAGGGGGAGGTGCGGATACGAGGCAAGGCGGTCCATATGAAGCAGCCTGCGGACGGAGTAGCCCATGGCATTGTGTCCGTACCCGAGGAAAGACGCAAACAGGGGATTCTAATCGAGGAGTCCGTGGAGCGCAACTTGAGCCTGCCGCTCTTGAACAAGCTAAGCACGCTCGGTTTTGTTAACCGTAGGAAGGAGCGTGGCCATGCCGAGAAATTGGTGTCGGCTTTGAATATCAAGGCCGCCTCCGTCCGGCAGGAGACCAAATACCTGAGCGGAGGCAATCAGCAAAAGATCGCGATCGGGAAATGGCTGGACTCCGGAGCGGAAGTGTTTATATTCGATGAGCCGACGAAGGGTGTGGACATCGGAGCCCAAAGCGATATTTTTCGTCTAATCGGCGAGCTTGCAGCCCGGGGAAATACTATTATCTACCTGACCTGTGAGTTTGCAGAGGGGCTTGGTATCGGAGACCGCATCGCGGTTATGTACGACGGTATTATTGTTAAAGAGTTTGCGCGCGGGGAAGCCGATCAGGAAAGGCTGCTGCTGTTCGCAAGCGGTGGAGAGGATGTAAGGCATGAAGGATAAATTGTTAAATATGCTGTTCCGGTACGGAGCTGTGGTTGTCATTATAGGCGTTATCGCATACTTCTCGCTGACACTGCCGTACTTTTTCACTTATGATAACTTAACTGATATACTCGGTTCGATTGCTATTGTTACCTTTGTAGCGATCGGGGTCACCCTGTCGCTCATTGTGGATGGTTTTGATCTGTCGGTAGGCTCGACGGTTTCTCTCACCACGGTGGCTTCGGCCTCTCTTATGATCTGGTATGAACAGCCGTTTTATATCGTCATTCTGGTATCTCTTGCCATCGGTGCGGTCATCGGGCTGCTGAATGCTTTTATGATCGTCAAGCTGAGAATACCCGACCTCTTGGCCACACTGGCTGTGATGTATATCGTAAGCGGGGTTCATAAAACCTATGCGCAAGGTTATACCATATATAACCACATGCAATTCCCTGATGGGACTAAAGCTCCGGGTGAAATGGCCTATTCCTTTCTGCTGCTTGGCCAGGGCAGATGGCTTGGACTACCATTCTCGGTAGTTCTGCTCATTGCAGCGGTGATCCTGGTGCATATCTTTTTGACTTATACCAAATATGGGCGGCAAATGTACGTCACAGGTGGTAACGAGGAGGCTGCGAGACTGTCCGGAATCAAGGTGAAGAAAGTGCGGACGCTTGCCTACGTCGCTTCAGGTCTGTTTGCAGCTATAGCTGGCATACTATACGCTTCGCGTGTCGGCTCCGGACAGATTGATGCAGGTGCTCCACTTCTGATGGAGGCGGTCGCAGCCGTTTTTGTTGGTTTTTCCGTGCTGGGGGCAGGCAAGCCGAATGTCATCGGCACCTTTGTCGGCTCTATTCTGATCGGGGTGCTCGTTAACGGTCTGACCATGATGAACGTGCAGTATTTTGCTCATGATATTATCAAGGGTATCGTGCTTGTTTTGGCGCTTTCCGTCACATTTTATGTGCTGAATCGCCGCCGCACTTGAAATTGTCGCTAGACTGTATTACTATAAACCTTGTTCCGCGTCGGAAACGCACTGCTGGGCATGCAGGAACGGCGATGCTGATGAAAAATAAGCGGTTATACGTATATTTGATGGCAAAACGGAAAGAGATAATAGTACTTTAAATGAGGTACATATTAGGTCCAGGAGGTGAATAAGCAATGAACAAAACAGACTTGATCAATCAGGTGTCCGAGAAAGCGGAATTGTCCAAGAAGGATGCTACCAAAGCGGTAGACGCGCTTTTCGACGCAATTTCCGAAGCTCTCCAATCTGGAGACAAGGTACAGCTCGTTGGATTCGGCAACTTTGAAGTCCGTGAACGTTCCGCGCGTAAAGGACGCAACCCGCAAACAGGAGAAGAAATCGAAATCCCTGCGAGCAAAATCCCGGCATTCAAGCCAGGTAAAGCGCTCAAAGACGGAATTAAATAAGATTTCTTACATATTTCCATTGTGTATGAAAGGCCGTGAATCTGATTCACGGTCTTTCATTTTGAGCAGGGCCGAGGTTGACAAAACAAGGGCTGTTCTTCATCATGGAGATATGAAATCAGGGGGGACTCGTCATGGAGCATGAAGAAACCGGCAGCGCCGATTATGTCGTCATTAAAGCCAAGAGCAGCGGATGTCAGGTGTTCGGTCTGACACGCGGCCAGGATACCAAGCTGCACCATTCCGAAAAGCTGGATAAAGGTGAAGTGCTGATTGTGCAGTTCACTGAGCACACCTCTGGCATCAAGGTACGCGGCAAAGCCCTTGTAATGACCAAGCACGGCGTTGTGGATACAGAAGAGTGAAAAAGCAGGCATAGCCTGCTTTTTTTCGTTGTACAATGTGATAATGAAGCCTATCTTCGAAGAAGGACAAAGCCGGCAAGAACAGAGGGGGCAAATGAGGCATGAAACGGTTGACGGTTTTCACCGGAACGCTGTTGCTGACGATTGGCGCGGCCGCGTTGCTTCCCGTCCTGCAGCAGCTTGATGACTATGCAGGCCAAGCGGAAAACTCAAGAGCGGTGCTGCTGCCGCAGCCGCGAATGGAGCTGAACGACTATAACCTGGTTGACCAGTTGAACGAGCTTTCGCTGACGATGCCGATCACGAAGGTGAACTGGAAGCAGGCGGTATTAACCCTCGATCTGAAAATGCCAGACACCGCAGCAGAACCTGCCACGGTTTATAAAAATATTGCGGATGCCGCAAGCTATTGTTTTTACGGGACGAGCAATGTGCAGCAGTTGCTGCTCAGAGTCGTTGCCGAAGATCCTTGGACTGGAAAAAGGCATCTGCTCATTGCGGCGGATATCAGGCGGGACGAATGGTCGGCTGATGCGCTGCGTGAGCTTCGGGGCTGGTCGGGCCCCTCGTTGCCGGAAGAGCTGAAGAACCAATTTCGTATTTCGGATACGAAGCTGTGGCGCACCCGCTTTCATGTTCAGTCTGCTGCTGAACCGCCGGCGGATGCATTGTAATTCTATATGCTCCTTAAGTCGCTTGTCTACGTGATTTATGTTATAATAGACGGTATTGCAATAACCTATATGGACAGTTTAGTAAAGGCTCGGAGGCTAAGGATGAAACCGTATCGCGTACCCCAATTGGCAAAAAAATATGTGGAATACGACATGATTCTACAGCACACGGACATGCCGTCATTTCCGGACAGCCGCGCCCGCTTGCTATTTACGTTCCTGAATCGGAACGGGGACCAGAAGAACGGGCAGGAAGAATTGTACCCGCTTGCTACATCATTGGTGCAAATGGGGCTAGATACCCATGACATGATCGATATTGCAAAGGAAATACCCAGCCCGTCCAAAATGAGATCCAGACAGCTCAAAGTGCTTGCTGGTGATTATTTTAGCGGGCGTTTTTACCAACTGCTGGCTCAGGCTGGAAGCATAGACGCTGTTGCGCTGCTTAGTCAAGCGATCTGCGATGTGAATGAAAGCAAGATGAGCATGTACCGTAGCATGTGCCAGTTTCTCATGCCCCCTCAAGAATATTTGGACGGTATGGCGGTGATGAGGAAGAAGCTGTTCCTTTGCTTCACCCCATGGATTCGCGAATCCGACCGGAAACTGTGGGAAAGCCTTCTGCAGGAATTCAGTTTGTGTGATACACTGGCTGACGAATTATCGAGGCTGGAGGCCGCCGAACGGTTCAGATTTAGCTTTGCCTTCTGGAGATTGCTGGAGAATGTGACGGCAGAGGAGAGGGAACAGTTGCTGGGCGGGACGGTAGACGGGAAGTCGTGGATCCAGCTGATGATGAAATACAAGGTAGGCGATATGCTGTTGGACAAGCTGGATGCCGTGATCGGAAGGATCCGGGGGATTTTGTCGGAATCGGACGACAGAGACCGCGAAGACTTTGGCCGGATGACAGAGCCCTTCCTGCGCATCATCAGTACGCCAAGGACTGCCGTAAGGGAAGGTTAGGTGAAATGAATGAAATCAGGTGAAGCCCAGTCGAAGGAGCAGTTTGTTCATGAGGTATTTGAGAGCATTGCAGGCAAATACGATGTGATGAACGACATTCTGAGCCTGCGCAGGCACAAGGCTTGGCGTGCCTTCACGATGAAGAAGATGAATATGCAAAAAGGAGACACCGCCATCGACCTCTGCTGCGGCACATGTGATTGGACGCTGGCGATGGCGCGTGCAAGTGAAACAGGGCACATCCAGGGCCTCGATTTCAGCCACAATATGCTGGAAGTCGGCAGGAGAAAGGTTGAGCAGGAAGCTAGGCAAAACCAGATCACTCTCGTGCAGGGCAATGCCATGGAGCTGCCATTTGCGGACAATTCGTTCGATTATGCGACCATTGGCTTTGGCCTGCGGAATGTGCCGGATTTGCGGCGTGTGCTGCTGGAAATGCAACGGGTAGTCAAGCCGGGCGGGCGAGTCGTCTGTCTGGAGCTGTCCAAGCCGACATGGCAGCCGTTCAAAAGCATTTACTATTTTTATTTTGAACAGATTTTGCCCAGGCTTGGCAAACTGTTCGCTAAACGATACGAGCAGTACAAATGGCTCCCGGACTCACTGGCGCTTTTTCCGGGGAGAGAGGAGCTGGCCGACATTTTCCGCGAGACCGGATTGCAGGATGTAGCGGCCTACTCCCTTACCGGGGGCATTGCGGCACTGCATATTGGAGTCAAGGAGAATCGGGATGTTTAGGAAAATCGTTGTTTTTTCAGAGATGATTAAGATCGAGCATACTTTATTCGCTCTTCCATTTGCATTAATGGGCGCTATTCTCGGCTCTTTCATGGTCAATGGCGAGCTGCCTACCTGGGCACAAATCGGCTGGATTCTTCTAGCCATGTTCGGGGCACGCAGCGCGGCATTTGGTTTTAACCGCATGATCGACCGGGTGATTGACGGCAGAAATCCCCGGACGGCATCCAGAGCGATCCCGGCCGGGCTGCTCAAGTCATCGGAAGTTATTGTTTTTGTGATTGTGTGCCTTGCGATGCTTTTCTGGGCGTCCTATCATTTGAGCCCGCTCGCGTTCCGGTTGTTCCCGGTCGCCCTGTTTATGCTTGTATTTTACTCCTACACGAAGCGTTTTACCTGGCTCTGTCATATTGTATTGGGCCTGACCATTGGTCTTGCCCCGCTTGGCGGCTGGGTTGCAGTAACCGGTGAATTCAATACTGCCGCATTGGTATTTTACATTACGATTGTATTCTGGACAGCCGGTTTTGATATTATCTATGCTTGTCAGGATATTGAATTTGACCAAAAAGAGGGCGTATATTCAATACCAGCCCGCTTCGGCGTAGCCGGGGCGCTGAAAATTGCCCGTGCATTTCATGTGATCACCGCGATCGGATTTATTCTGCTCTTTTTCGCGGCTGATCTGAGCTGGTGGTATTTAGTGGGTATGATTCTTTCTTATATTATTCTTTTTTATGAGCATTATATTGTAACGCCGAACGATCTCAGCCGCTTGCAGACCGCATTTTTTAATATGAACAGTATATTGAGCATCGTCGTATTCACTTTCACTCTCATTGACTTGGTGGTGCGCCATTATTTATGACTAGTTATGCCGGTAAACGTATTGTTGTTGGAATTACGGGGGCTAGCGGTTCTATATACGGTGTAAGGCTTACAGAGATTTTAATGTCCATGGGCTTCGAGGTTCATTTGATTGTGTCGAATGCTGGATGGCGGGTGCTGAAAGAAGAATTGGAATGGAATGTATCTGACCGGGAAGGTATACTGAACGATAAGTTCAGAGACCGTCCCGGTTCTCTTGTCTACCACCCGGTTACGGACATTGGAGCAACGATTGCCAGTGGCTCCTATTTGGCGGACGGTATGATTATCATGCCCTGTTCTATGGGAACACTGTCTGCTATAGCGCATGGTTCTTCTGATAATTTGATGGCAAGGGCGGCGGATGTGATGATGAAGGAGGGGCGGCCGCTGGTGCTGGTGCCCCGAGAAACGCCGCTGCACGCGATCCATTTGGAAAATATGCTTAAACTGGCCCAACTGGGTGTCAAAATGATACCGGCTATGCCGGCTTTCTATTTCAAACCGCGCAGTTTGGAGGATATTGTGTTGTTTCTCGTAGGCAAAGTACTTGACAGCCTTCGAATCGAACATCATTTGTTTACGAGATGGGGGGATCAAGATGGGAATGGAGGTCAACCGGACCACGAGAGTAGGTAAAATAAAATATACGAACGCCTGGCCGGTATTTCATTATTTTCATCCTGAGAAATTGCAAAATTCAATAGAACTAGTCACTGAGGTTCCATCTATTCTAAACCGGCGGATGCTGGACGGAAGTCTGGAGGTCAGTGCCATGTCTTCCTTCGCCTATGCGGAAGGGGCTGACCATTTTATGCTGCTGCCGGATTTGTCGGTCAGTACGGACGGGCCTGTGCAATCGATTCTGCTTTTTTCGCACAAGCCGCTTGAGGAAGCTGTCAACGGCACGATCGCACTGACCAATACGTCCGCTACGTCGGTCAACCTGCTCAAGATTCTCGTTGAGAAGCATCTGAAGGGAAATCCGGAGTATTTCACAAGCGAGCCGGATCTGGAAGAAATGATGAATCGTGCCGACGCAGGCCTGCTGATTGGAGACCATGCAATCAAAGCTTCTTGGGAGAATAGGGGATACTACGTGACGGATTTGGGCCAACTGTGGAAAGAGTGGACAGGCTGCAGCATGACTTTTGCGGTCTGGGCTGTCCGCCGCTCGGCGGTCGCTTCCCGCCCGAAAGCGATTAGCGAAATTGTGCAAGCCTTCCGTTCAAGCAAGGAGCGCAGCCGCAGCAATCTGACGCCGATCATTAACAATGCGGTCCGAGAAATCGGAGGCACTGAGCACTATTGGCACAGATATTTTTCTAATTTATGTTATGATTTCGGGAGGAGGGAGCAGCAGGGCCTGGAGCTATATTTTAAATATGCACATGAATTAGGACTGCTGAAGCACGAGATCAAACTGCAAATATGGAGTGACAATACGCTGACACGGGTGAAGGAATGAATCGATTGGAACTATTCGGGTTGCTGAAGAAGGATATGAACTTCATTGAAGAAGAGCTGTACCGCAGTATCGACAGCCACGAAGAGCTGATTGCAGATACCTCGCTTCATCTGCTGAAGGCGGGAGGCAAACGACTGCGCCCTGTTTTTGTCCTGCTCGGAGGGAAATTTGGAGGGTATGATATTCAAAAGCTGAAGCGGGTGGCCGTACCCTTAGAACTGATACACTCAGCTTCTCTCGTTCATGATGACGTAATTGACGATGCTGAGACGCGTCGCGGTCAGCCGACCGTGAAATCGAAGTGGGACAACCGGATTGCCATGTATACCGGTGATTACATATACGCACGGGCGCTGAGTATCGTGGCTGAGCTGCCGAACCCGGCTATTCATCACGTGCTGTCGAAAGCGCTTGTTCAAATGTCCATAGGTGAGATGGAGCAGATTCGTGACTTTTTTAACGTGGACCAAAGTGTCCGCAATTACTTGCGTCGTATTCGGCGTAAGACGGCACTGCTGATTGCCGTCAGTTGCGAGCTTGGCGCGCTGGCGTCGGACGCCCCGGCACGTATAAGCTCTTTGCTCTATTCTTATGGCTACAACGTAGGAATGGCCTTTCAAATTCATGACGATATTCTGGATTTGCTGGGCACGGAGAAACAGATCGGAAAACCTCCAGGCAGCGATATGAGACAAGGCAATATTACGCTCCCTGTAATCTATGCCCTGCAGCAGTCGCAAGTGCGTGAAGCCCTGCTTGCGGAAATCGATCTGATCCGTGAACGTGAGGACAGATACAGTCCGCGTGCTGCTATTGAGCTGATCAAAAAAAGTGACGGAATTACTAAAGCAGAAAATCTTGCCGACCGATATATTAAGAAAGCTTTAGATTCACTTGATCTTCTGCCGGAAGTCAAAACAAAAAAAACGCTTCGTGACATTGCGCATTTTGTGACCCGCCGCACTTACTGACATCAATTGCCGTATCGGTGTGGGACCTGATGTGACAAAAATTCCTTAAACGTTTGCAGACTTTCTGTTAAAATATCGTTGATCTAGTCAAAACTGTATTGCGATAGGGAGTGAGCCAATGGATCGTACGTTTTTGATGGTTAAACCTGATGGTGTCCAGCGCGGGCTGGTCGGAAGAATTATCAGCCGGCTGGAAGACAAGGGCTTCAAATTAACGGCCGCTAAGCTTGTGCAAGTCACCCGGGAACAAGCCGAACGTCATTATGAGGAACATAAGGGAAAACCTTTCTTCGAAAGGCTGGTCAATTTTATTACGTCCGGGCCGGTTTTCGCCATGATTTGGGAAGGGGACGATATTGTGACCCTTTCGCGCATCCTGATCGGCAAGACGTCGGTTACAGAAGCGCTCCCCGGTACGATTCGGGGGGATTTTGCCGCGCACACTCCCTTTAACCTCATTCACGGTTCCGACTCACCTCAAAGTGCCGAGCGGGAGATTGCCAACTTTTTTGGTCCAGATGAAGCGGTTCAATACGATAAAAGCGTAGCGGCCTGGATCTAAGCAAAACTTATTGTATAAAGGAATGGTAGCATGAGTGAGCTGGAGCGCGGTCAGTTGGACCCTGACTATAACGCTTTTATCCGCAGCATTAAAGACAGCACGGGTATTGATCTCGCCCAATATAAGGAAGCGCAGATGAAGCGCCGGCTTACGACTCTTCGCAACAAGAACGGATTCACCAGCTTTGTTTCGTTTTATGAAGCCATGATGAAGGAAAAGCCACTTTTTTATGAATTTCTGGACCGTATGACGATCAATGTATCCGAATTCTGGCGTAACCCCAACCGCTGGGAGGTGCTCAGGGATGTCATCCTGCCCGGCCTGCTTGCAGGCAACCGCAAGCTGAAGCTGTGGAGCGCAGCCTGTTCTACCGGTGAGGAGCCGTACAGTCTGGCGATGGTGCTTGACGGCAAAGGCATACTGGGGGATTGCTCGATTCTGGCTTCGGATATTGATGATGGGGCTCTCGCCAAAGCTAAGGAAGGCAAATATCTGGAGCGTTCGCTGAAGGATGTGCCCAAAGAAGTGGCCGACAAGTATTTCAAGCCTGACGGACAGATGTTCCGGGTTGATGACCGTCTCAAGCGGGCGATTAAATTCCAGAAACAGAACCTGCTGCTGGACAAGTTCGAGGAAGGATACGATTTGATCATTTGCAGGAACGTCATGATCTATTTTACAGAGGAAGCAAAGCAGCAGTTATATCATAAGTTTGCGGCCAGTCTTCGTCCGGGTGGAGTGCTGTTTGTAGGCAGTACAGAGCAGATTTTCTCGCCTGGGCAGTATGATCTGGAAGCGACCGAAACCTTTTTTTACCGCAAAAAATTGTAGTGCCAAATCCGAATCACGCCTCTTTTCCAGTAACGGGAGGGAGGGGTGATTTTTTTAAGTGTCTTTCTTACATATCACGTGCATTTCTTGTCAAAGCGCATGCCCTGTACTATAATGAGTTAACGGATTTTAGCGATGCACAGTTTAACAGTTTAAAGGGGGAACGCAGCATGAGTTTACGCTACTTAACAGCAGGGGAAACGCACGGACCCCAATTGACAGCTATTGTGGAGGGTCTGCCAAGCAATCTGCGCCTGGATTTCGAGGAAATTAATTTTCAGCTTCACAGACGGCAGAAGGGCTACGGACGCGGACGCCGGATGCAGATTGAGACAGATACGGCCAATATCGTCGGTGGTGTACGGCATGGATACACTACAGGAGCGCCTGTCGCCTTGGTTGTAGAGAACAAGGACTGGAAGCACTGGCAGAACATTATGAATATTGAACCGATCGAGGGCAGCGACGAGGAGAAGCGGCGGGTACATCGTCCGCGTCCGGGTCATGCAGATTTGAACGGCGGTCTGAAATACAATTTAAAGGATCTGCGCAACGTGCTGGAGCGTTCAAGCGCCCGGGAAACGGCAATCCGTGTTGCATGCGGAGCGTTGGCCCGCCAGCTTCTGGCCGAATTCGGCATCAAGGTAGCCGGTCAGGTTATCCGCATCGGGGAAATTGAGGCTCCGTACAAGGAAATGCCGATAGACGAGCTCATTGCCGTAACAGAGGCATCATCCGTTCGTGTCACCGACCCGGAGACCGAGAAGAAGATGGAAGCTTATATTGATGAGATCAAGAAAGAAGGGGACTCTGTCGGGGGCATTGTGGAATGCATCGTGGAAGGTGTGCCGATCGGTCTTGGCAGCCACGTGCAATATGACCGCAAGCTGGATGCGCGTATTGCCCAAGGGGTCATGTCCATCAATGCTTTCAAGGGAGTGGAGATCGGCATCGGATTCGAAGCGGGTCATCTGCGCGGTTCCCAGGTGCATGACGAGATTCTCCATACCGAGGATCGCGGCTATCACCGCAGAACGAACCGGCTTGGCGGTTTTGAAGGCGGCATGACAAACGGAATGCCGGTGGTCGTGCGCGGTGTGATGAAGCCGATCCCTACATTATATAAACCGCTCCAGAGTGTGGATATTGACACCAAGGAAGCGTTTACCGCCCAGGTTGAACGTTCGGATGCCTGTGCGGTGCCTGCTGCCAGCGTGGTTATGGAGCATGTAGTCGCCTGGGAAATTGCGAAGGCGCTGCTTGAGAAGTTTGGCGGAGATTCCATTGAGGAGATGCGCGCCAACATGGAAGCCTATCAAGCGCAGTTGGAAAGGTACTAAATATGGGGACATTGATCGTTGAACTGGGAGACAGATCCTACCCGATCCATATTGGGCAGGGGCTGCTGGAGCAGGCGGGAGTTTATTTTGCACGTCACGGTATGTCCAGGAAAAGCCCTCATTTGATCATAAGCGATGGCAATACGGCACCATTGTATTTGAACAGGCTTACAGATAGTCTTGCACATTCCGGGTATAAGGTGCTTAGCTTCATCGTACAGCCGGGCGAAAAGTCCAAATCGCTGTCCGTGTATGAAGAGGTCATTACAGCGGCTATTGAAGGCGGGCTCGATAGAAGCTCTTCCATCGTTGCGCTTGGCGGTGGAGTTGTGGGGGATCTGGCCGGTTTTGCGGCTGCAAGTTATATGCGCGGAATTCGCTTCATACAGATTCCTACCACGATTCTGGCCCATGACAGCAGTGTCGGAGGAAAGGTTGGCATCAACCATCCTTTGGCGAAAAATATGATTGGTGCTTTCCATCAGCCCGAATTAGTTTTGTATGACGTGAATACATTGCTTACTTTACCGCCTCGCGAGGTCTCTGCCGGCCTTGCGGAGATGCTCAAGCACGGTTTAATCTGGGATGCGGATTTTGCCCGCTGGTGTCAGGAGCATGCGGATAGCCTGCTTGCCCTTGAACCGGAAGTTCTGGAGTACGGGCTGGAGAAAGGCTGTGCCATCAAAGCCAAGGTGGTGTCCCAGGATGAGAGGGAGAACGGGCTGCGGGCAATTTTGAATCTTGGACATACGATTGGCCATGCCATCGAGGCGATCGCCGGTTATGGAACATTTCTGCATGGAGAAGCGATTTCTATTGGCATGGTGGGTTCTGCTATGCTTGGTGTCCGGCTTGGTGCTGATCCGTCCCTTGTAGAGGAGACGAGAAGTTTGCTCCAGTCGCTGCGCCTTCCGGTTGCACTTCCACGTGAGCTGGATACCGACACATTGATGGGTGCAATGATGCATGACAAAAAGTTTAAAGAAGGAAGCATTACCTTTGTGGTGCCCCTTTCCATCGGACAGGTGGAGATTCGGAAGGATATTCCCGCCTCCCTTGTCAGGGAAGTTGTCGAACAACTGAAGGAGGAGGAGTAAGCCGTGTACAACCGAGGAATCCGCGGGGCGACAACCGTCTCGCAAAATGATGAACAGGAAATACTTGAAGCCACCGGACAACTGCTGTCCGAGATGGTGAAGCGCAACGAGCTGGACCCGGAATATATCTCGAATATCTGGATTACGATGACCCAGGATCTGAATGCGGCATTCCCTGCAAGGGCCATCCGGCAGTTGGAAGGCTGGGATCTGGTGCCTCTAATGTGTTCGGTCGAAATCGACGTGAAAGGCGGGCTGTCCAAGTGCATCCGGCTGTTGATTCAGGTGAATACGGAGAAGTCGCAGCGCGAAATGAAGCATGTCTATCTGAACGGTGCCCAGGTGTTGCGTCCTGATTTGGCGGCTGCCTCCCGGTCGGATTTGTAATCAATTTCAAGGTTGCCAGAAGCATGCAAATAGGATATAGTGTTGTCAGTAGCAGAGCCAGAGTAGAGTGAGTTAGAGTTGAGATGAGATTAGAAGAGTGCAGATTGAGAGCAGCCCATATGTATGGAGACAGGAAGAAAGCGGTATGCTGTATGATCCGGGAGTATTAGTGGAGGATGAACAGAAGCATATCAGTTGTTCTTTTTGTACCGGACGATACCTGAGAGAAGTTGCCTGCGTGAGCTGTATTGTACGTAGGAGAATGTTTCTTTGGGTGTGCGGCATCATCCGTTATTCCGAACATATGGTACATTTGCAGCATTCTTAACATTTCAATGATGATCAAGCCTCTACCGGCCGGTAGAGGCTTTTTGGATTTTTATTTCATTCTGCTCCCAAATTTGAGAGGAAGTGAGCCCATGTTAACTCCAAGTGTTGAACAAGTGATTTCCATGTCCGGCGAATTCAATCTGATTCCGGTATATAAGAAGGTGCTGGCCGATATGGAAACACCAATCCGGATTTTCCGCCGGTACGCGGACAGAGACAGAGCCTTTCTGCTGGAGAGTGTGGAAGGAGGCGCGCAGTGGGCCCGCTATTCTTTTATAGGGACAGATCCTTTTCTCATGATATCCGGTAAAAAAGGGCTCATTACCCTGGAACAGAAAGGGGAGGAGCGGATTTTGGACGGGAAACCCGTGGAGTCCCTGAAAGCTCTGCTTCGCGGCTACCGTAGCCCAAGGCTGGAGGATATGCCCCCTCTTACAGGCGGCGCCATCGGTTTTTTCGGGTACGATCTGCTCCAATATTACGAGAAGCTGCCAGAGCATGCTATCGACGATTTGAATATGGACGATATCCGTTTCATGTTCTGTGATCAGATCATCGTGTTTGATCATGTCAAACAACAAATGATGCTTGTTGGCAATGTACATGTGCGCCAAGGGGATTCAGATGACGATATCAAGCGTGCTTATGCAGAAGTGGAACGGAAGCTGGAAGTGGTGGCTGGACGGCTGCGTGAACCGATGCCGGGGGATTTTGGCGGCGCAGCAGTCGTGCCCGGCGATGTCGAGCTCGGTGAGATCCATTCCAATCTGACGAAAGAACAGTTTATCAGCAATGTTGAGCGTGCGAAGGAGTATATCCGGGCAGGGGATATCTTTCAGGTGGTGCTGTCCCAGCGCTTTCATATCGATACGGAGGTATCACCGATGCAGGTGTACAGAATTCTTCGCACGATGAACCCGTCGCCCTATATGTATTATTTGAAAATGGATGAAGAGATCATTGTAGGCACTTCTCCCGAAGCCCTGGTGAAGGTGGAGAACGGGAAAGTCGAGACAAGGCCGATTGCGGGCACGCGCCCGCGCGGCTCCAGTGAAGCCGAAGACCGGGCGCTCGCTGAAGAGCTGCTGCAGGACGAGAAGGAACGTGCCGAGCATCTGATGCTTGTAGATCTGGGCCGCAACGATTTGGGCCGCGTCTCCAAATTTGGAACAGTGAAATGTGACTCCTTCATGGAGATTGAGCGCTACTCCCATGTGATGCACATCGTCTCCAATGTATCGGGACATCTGGCCGAGGATAAGGATTTCTTTGACGCATTTCTGTCCTGTCTGCCTGCAGGCACTGTGTCGGGGGCGCCAAAGCTGCGGGCGATGGAGATTATAGCTGAGCTGGAACGGGAAGCCCGCGGCGCTTATGCCGGAGCGATCGGGTATCTCGGATTTTCGGGAAATATGGACTCCTGCATTACGATCCGGACGATCGTGTTCAGAAAAGGGCGCGCTTATGTGCAGGCCGGGGCCGGGATCGTTTGGGATTCCGTAGCGGAAAGTGAGTACCAGGAGACAGTCAATAAAGCCAAAGCCATGCTTAAGGCGATACGTACAGCGGAGGCCATGTTCGGACAGCCACAGCGGGACAGTGATGTCCTCAATCAGGATTACCTGTACACCTCCCAATATTGAAGTTTTCAAACCGGGGCACTGAATTCTACGGACCATGAGGAGGAATCACGGTGGAACAACAGCAGCTTATACAGGTAGGATTGACGAAGGTTTTACAAGGAGCGGACTTGTCCCGCTCCGATGCCCGTGGCATCATGGAACGGATCATGACTGGCGAAGCGACGCCGGCCCAGATCGGAGGATTACTGACCGCGCTGCGCATGAAAGGAGAGACGGTTGACGAAATTACCGGCTTTGCGGAGGCGATGCGCAGCCATGCCGGCAGGCTAGACGTGAACAGCGATCAATTGCTGGATACGTGCGGCACTGGAGGAACGGGTATTCACAAATTTAACATTTCCACGGTGTCGGCCATCATCGCGGCAGCGGAATCAGTCCGGGTGGCCAAGCACGGCAACCGCTCCGCAAGTGGACGGGCAGGCAGCGCGGATGTGCTTGAGGCACTGGGGGTTAATATTCACTTGACCGGCGAGCAGGCCAGGCAATGTCTAGACAGAATTGGAATCTGCTTCCTGTTCGCCCAGGTGTACCATCCGTCCATGAAGTATGCTGCCGCGCCGCGCCGTGAATTGGGGATTCGCACCGTATTCAACATGCTGGGACCGCTCACCAATCCGGCCGGGGCTGACCGCCAGTTGCTCGGCATCTATGACAACAGTAAGACGGAAGTGATTGCATCGGTGCTGAAGCAGTTGGGGGCAAGACGCGCGTTGGTCGTCAGCAGTTCCGAGGGGTTGGACGAAATCAGCATTTCTGGTCCGACAACGGTATCCGAACTGAAGGACGGCACGGTGACAACTTATGAAATTACACCTTCTGATTTGGGATTAGACAGCCATCCGCTCGAGCATGTACTCGGTGGTGAAGCCTCTGACAATGCAGACATTATCCGCAGCATACTGAACGGTGAGAAAGGGGCGTACAGAGATGTCGTTCTGGCTAATGCAGGTGCCTGTATCTATGTGGCGGGTCAGGCTTCTACGCTGCAGGAAGGCGTTCACAGAGCGGCAAAAGCGATTGATTCGGGTAGAGCGCTTGGGAAGCTGGACGAGTTAATTCAGGCAACGGGGGAATACGAATATGTATCTTGATCAAATTGTGGTTACCAAACAAAAGGAAGTAGCGGCGCTGAAGGAGCATTTTTTCATTCTGGAAGCAGAGCGGAAGATAGGGGAAATGCCGTCCACGCTTGGCTTCGAGGACGCGCTGGCTAAGCGGCGCAAGCGGAAGCTAGGTCTGATTGCCGAGGTGAAAAAAGCATCCCCGTCCAAGGGGCTGATCCGCCCCGATTTTGATCCGGTCCAGATCGCCCTTGCTTATGAGGCTGCGGGCGCAGATTGTATTTCAGTGCTGACGGATGTCGATTATTTTCAAGGAAGCCCTGATTATTTGCGTGAAATTAGGAAGGCTGTCGGAATTCCGCTGCTGCGGAAGGATTTTGTTATCGACGAAACGCAAATTTACGAAGCCCGGCTGCTTGGTGCGGATGCCGTGCTATTGATTGCCGCCATTCTGGATAAGGACACGATGCGCCGTTTCTTGAACACCGCCCGTGAAACAGGACTGGACACGCTGGTGGAGGTGCATGATAGGACGGAATTGGAGACGGTGCTTGAGCTGGGAGCAACCCTGATCGGTGTTAATAATCGGGATCTCAAAACGTTCGAAACCCGCCTGCAAACGACGGAAGAGCTGGCCGATCTGGTGACAGAAGGGATTACCCTCATCAGTGAAAGCGGCATTGCCGGGCCGAAGGATATTGAATATCTGTACAGCAAGGGGGCACAGGGTGTGCTCGTTGGCGAGTATTTGATGCGTCAGAAAGACGTAAGCCGGGCCGTACAGGAATTGATGGAAGGTTAAAATCAAGGCAGGTCTTATAGTACCCGTACCAAGAGAGAGGGAAAGCTTGTGACAGAAACGGCACTAAAAATTTGTGGACTTCAAAGCGTTGAAGTGCTAAAATCTATGATGCATTTAAATATCGACTATATCGGATTTATATTTGCAGAAAGCAGACGCCGCATCAGTCCTGAGCGGGCGGTTGAACTCATACAAGTGCTTGGAGAGTGGGAAACGAGCCGCCGTCCTCGTAGCGTCGGTGTCTTTGTGAATCCGGATATCGATCAGTTGCAGAAAGTCATGAACGAGGCTCCGCTGGATGTGATCCAGCTTCATGGTCAGGAAAGCCCTGCTTTCTGCTCTACCGTCAAGGAACGATTTGGAAAGATGGTTTTCAAAGCTCTTCCAGTGCTGGGAGGGGCTAACGAGGCGGCGACAAGCGCAGAAAGATTGGATCCTTATGGAGGATACGTTGATTCCTTCCTGCTGGATACCTACGATCCCCATTATGGGGGAGGATCTGGCCGCACCTTCGCCTGGGAAGCGATTCCTGCTTATCATGAGCGCGCAAGGGTTCATGGCATCCCGTTATTTATAGCCGGTGGTCTTACACCCGATAACGTGGCTGGACTTATTTCGGCTTATGGGCCGGAGGGTCTTGACGTGTCCAGTGGTGTGGAAACGGACGGAGTTAAAGACATAGCGAAAATTACAGCATTCGTGGAGAGGGTGAAGCGTCATGACACAACTGCCTGATCATAACGGCCGATTCGGCGTCTTCGGAGGACGATTCGTACCCGAGACCTTGATGAACGCATTGATCGAGCTGGAGGAATCCTACCGGAAATATGCGGACGATCCGGACTTTAATGAGGAACTGAACTATTTGCTGAAGCAGTACTCCGGCAGGGAGACTCCACTTTATTATGCGGAGCGGCTCACCCAACATCTCGGCGGAGCCAAAATATACTTGAAGCGCGAAGATTTGAATCATACGGGAGCGCATAAAATCAATAATGCACTCGGCCAGGGGCTTCTCGCCAAAAGAATGGGCAAGCAGAAGGTTATTGCCGAGACAGGCGCCGGGCAGCACGGTGTTGCCACAGCTACGGTAGCCGCGTTGCTTGGACTGGAGTGCAAGGTCTTCATGGGCGAAGAGGACACCGTTCGTCAGCAGTTGAACGTATTCCGCATGAAGCTGCTTGGTGCAGAGGTAATCCCGGTAACCTCTGGAACCAGAACGCTGAAGGACGCCGGCAACGAGGCTTTGCGGTACTGGGTCAGCCATGTGCATGATACGTTCTATATTCTCGGTTCCGTTGTCGGTCCGCATCCTTATCCGATGATGGTCCGCAATTTCCAGCGTGTGATCGGCGACGAAACCCGCCGACAGATTCTGGAGACTGAAGGGCGGCTGCCGGAGGTCATAGTCGCTGCGGTTGGCGGTGGCAGCAACGCCATCGGCATGTTTTATCCCTTTATTGAGGATAAAGGGGTCGCGCTGATCGGTGTTGAAGCGGCGGGGAAAGGCATTGATACCAACCTGCATGCAGCAACGATGAGCAAGGGCACGCACGGAGTCTTCCAGGGCTCCATGAGTTACTTGCTGCAGGACGAATACGGCCAGGTGCAGCCAGCGCATTCCATCTCGGCAGGGCTGGATTATCCTGGCGTCGGTCCGGAGCATTCCTATTTGAAGGATATCGAGCGGGCCAAGTATGTTCCGATTACGGATGCCGAGGCGCTGGAAGCGCTCCAGCTTCTGTGCAGGACGGAAGGAATACTGCCAGCCTTGGAGTCGTCTCATGCTGTGGCGGAGGTCGTCAAAATGGCCCCTGGCATGTCCAAGGACGACATTATTGTGATTTGCCTGTCCGGACGTGGAGACAAGGACGTGGAATCGATTATGAAATATACGGGAGGCGAACAATCATGAACTTGATGGATGAAACGTTTCATCGCCTCCGCAAGGAAAAAAGAACAGCGCTGATTCCATTTTTGACAGTCGGAGATCCTGATGTGGGTACCACGGTGGATATCATCCGTGAGCTGGAGGAAGCCGGGGCGGATATGCTGGAGCTTGGCGTCCCGTACTCCGATCCGCTGGCGGATGGACCGGTCATTCAGCGGGCGTCGGAAAGAGCCTTAAAGAGTCGAATTTCGATCCGGACCTGTATGGAGACGGCCGACAAGGCAAGGGCAGCCGGGGTGCGGATGCCGTTCATTCTCTTTACGTACTATAATCCGGTGCTGCAAATGGGCATGGAGCCGTTCTTTGCCGCTCTGCAGCAGCATGGAATCAGCGGCCTCATTATCCCCGATCTGCCGATCGAAGAGGCTGAGGATTTAGGCCGTCTGGCGGTGCAGGCTGGTGTAAATCTTGTGCCGCTTGTCGCACCGACCTCGGACAAGCGCATTGAGCGGATTGTCCGCAACGCGCGCGGCTTCGTATACTGTGTGTCTTCCCTAGGCGTAACCGGAGAAAGAGCCTCGTTCTTTGAGGGAGTGGAGTCATTTATCGAGCAGGTGAAGCGTCATACGGATTTGCCTGTAGCTATTGGGTTCGGCATATCCAACGGTGAACAGGTGAAGCGCTTCTCCCGGATTTGCGACGGCGTTGTGGTAGGCAGTGCGATTGTGCGCCAGGTGGAGGAAGCGATCCCGTTGCTGGAGGATCCTTCACACCGTAAGGAAGGACTGTTGCAAATTCGCAGCTTTGTGGCACAATTGAGAGCATAACTTATTTCGCAGACAAGGGGGCGAGGGCTGTGCAGCCTAAACCGCAAATTGGTAATTTACCGGTGTACCAGCCGGGTAAACCGATCGAGGAGGTCAAGCGCGAGCTTGGGTTGGATCAGGTCATCAAGCTGGCATCTAATGAAAATCCGTATGGGAGCTCTCCCGCTGTAAAGGAAGCCATCCAGGCTGAATTATCCCAATTGAGCCTTTACCCAGACGGCAGTGCCGTTGAACTGACGAGGGCGCTTGCACGTCATACGGGAGTTCAGGATAACCAGATTATTTTCGGCTGCGGCTCTGATGAGATTATCGCACTGATAACGCGGGCCTTTCTGGTGCCTGGAGACGAGAATATTATGGCAGACCAGACCTTCTCGGTTTACAAAAGCAATGCGGATATTGAAGGCGCCGTATCGGTGGAGGTTCCGCTTGTTGATGGAACGCATGACCTGAGTGCTATGCTCTCTCATGTCAATACCAAGACAAAGATCGTCTGGATCTGCAATCCGAATAATCCGACTGGCACTATAGTGTCCGAGAAGGAGCTGACAGCTTTTCTGGACCGCGTCCCAGGGCATGTTATGGTCGTTTTGGATGAGGCTTACTACGAATACGTTACCGATTCGTCCTATCCTAACAGCATTCACCTGCTGTCCCAATACAGCAATCTGGTCGTGCTGCGCACCTTTTCCAAAATTTATGGCATCGCTTCTTTGCGGGTCGGCTATGGTATGGGTCAACCGGAGGTAATCCGGCTGATTAATCAGGTACGAGAGCCATTCAACACGTCGAGAATTGGTCAGGCGGCGGCCGTCGCGGCGTTGGACGATCAGGATTTCGTGCATGAATGCCGTACTAAAAATACAGCGGGCATCGCATACTTACAAAATGAATTCAAGAGACTGGGCCTTGCTTCGTTTCCTGCGCATGGTAATTTTATTTTGGTTGATGTCGGCCGTCCGTCCAGAGAAGTGTTTGAATTGCTTCTGCAACAAGGCATCATTATCCGTGCCGGATTCGCGAAATATCCGACCTACATACGCGTAACCGTCGGTTCCCAGACACAGAACGAAACGTTCATCAGCACGCTTGAACAGGTGCTGCGATTGGAAAAGGCTCAGTTATAGCCTTAATAACGCAGATAGGAAACGATATTCATGAAAATTGCTATATTCGGGGTAGGGCTGATTGGCGGATCGCTTGCGCTTTGCTTTAAAGGCAAACCGGGCATCACCGTTGTTGGCCACGCCCATCTTCCTGAATTATTGGAACCGATGGTCAGCCGCGGAGTCGTCGACTCTGCGACCCTGTCTGTCGAGCAAGCGGCGCTGGATGCCGATTTCATATTTCTGTGTGTGCCTGTTGGACAGCTTGAGCACTACCTGCTGCTGCTAAGCAAGCTTCCGCTGAAACAAGGTTGCATTATCAGCGATGTGGGAAGCACCAAGCAATCGATTACGACGCTTGCGGAGAAGATCACGTGGGACGGCGTATATTTTATCGGAGGCCATCCGATGGCGGGTTCGGAGCGTTCGGGCATTACCGCTGCTTCTGCCGTCTTGTTTGAGAACGCCTATTACGTACTTTCACCGGTCGCAGGTGTTCCTGAGGCGGTGTGCCAATCCCTTGAAAGGCTGCTGCAGTATACTGGTGCGCAGATTGTAAGAGTGGAGCCGGGAATGCATGATGATATCGTAGGGGCGATCAGCCATCTTCCTCATATCATAGCCGCCTCTCTGGTGAATCAGGTGCGCAGGCATAATGAGGAGAACGAATTCTACCGTGTTCTTGCGGCGGGCGGCTTCAGAGACATTACGCGGATCGCTTCAAGTGATCCGATTGTCTGGCGCGATATTTTGCTCAGCAACAGGGATGTGCTGCTGGGTCTGCTGCAGGAATGGAATGAGCAGATTGAACGGTTTACACGTCTGTTGGTTGAGCGGGACGGCGAGGGTATTGCGGATGAGTTCAGAGCAGCCGGTGCATTTCGCAGTGAGCTTCCAGAGCGGCGCAAAGGGATGATCACTCCTTTATTTGATCTGTATATCGATGTGCCGGATACGCCGGGCATTATTGGCCAAATCGCAACTCTGCTAGGGGATCACCGGATTAACCTTAGCAACATGCAGATTATAGAGAGCAGAGAGGATGTACCTGGCATCCTGAGATTATCCTTCAGACAGGAAGACAACTGGGAAAAAGCTAAAAAGCTGCTGAGCGAGCAGAGCTATCACGTGGTTGTGTAAATGAAGCGGAAGAAGCCGGAAACAGGGAAAGAAGCTGTTGTTCCGGCTTTTTTAGCAAAAAAGAAAACGCTTTAAAAAATCGTTGACAAAATGAAAACGGATACATATAATAAAAGTACAGTATGGTTTCTCTCCACTCCTATCCTTTAACTGCACTACTTGAAACATAGTAGTAACCACTTAGGTTCTGGCCTAGGTGGTCTTTTTTTGCTTTTTTTTCGTGAAAATGGGACTCGAAATTTTTCAACTTTTAGATTGCAGCTAATATATGGTACAATGAGTGAGGAAAATTTTGAACACATGATACATCGCAACTTTTACAAACCTGTTCGGTAATACATATAAAGAATCGGACGGGGAAGAGGCACATGGGCGAGGAGGGTCTCACTCGGATGATGACGGATTCCCAGTTGATTCATGAGATTAAGCAAGGGAATGTTGAATTATATTCACATTTAATGAGAAGGTATCAACGAAAGATTCTGGCTTTCGTGTACCATATGCTAAAAAGCTCAGGGCTTGAAATGATGGCCGAGGATTTGTGCTCGGAAACCTTTTACAAGGCTTATCGGAGCCTTCACTCTTTTCGGGAGGTGGACGCCTCATTTTCAACCTGGTTGTATACCATTGCACGTAATACGGTGCTCAGTGAGCTCCGTAAGCAGCGCAGCGGCAGCGTGCCGCTAGAGGAAAGCGGATATACCCCGATTGCCCCTATTGAGGCTATACCTGAGCAGGCGATATTAAGAACCGAGCAAGTGGAAATGGTACGTGAAGCGATCAAGAATCTTCCGGAAAAGCAGCGCTCCGCGTTAATTCTACGCGAATATGATCAACTGGACTATCAGGAGATTGCCAAAGTGCTCGGACAAACCGTAAGTGCGGTCAAATCACTTTTGTTCAGGGCACGTTCAAGTGTGAAGAATCAATTGGAGCCTTATCTATATGACCCCCTATTTGAGGAAAGGGAAGGAATGAGCAGCCGATGAAATGCAGGGAGGCTAAGGAATTGTTCGGTGTTTTGAACGATCTGCCCGAACAAGACCCGCGTCGCAAAATGGTGGAAGACCATAATGCGAACTGCGAGCGCTGTTCGGCAGAATGGTCGGGCTGGCAGCTCAGCCGCTCGGCTATGCTTCAATTTCCCGAAGAAGTGACGGAGGAACAGGCGGAGAGCGTCAACCGCCGGGTCATGGAGCGGATTTATGCTGAATCGCCTTGGCTTGTGCCAGGTGAAAACCGTCGCTCCCGGGTGAGTCCGGCATTGCGTAGATCCATTTCGGCTTGGATAGCTGGCTTCCTGGCCGTCTTTCTGTGCAGTTTTTTGGTTTTAACGATGAGTAGCAGTCCGTCAGGGAGTACCCAGGGTCAGGCCTTTACCGAGGCACAGCAGTCGGGCTTACTGCCGACGGGAGTAGCTGGGGCCAATTCTGTGTCTGACAGCATAGAGGTGGTCATTCCGGAGCCGACATATGGTATTATGGAACCGCAAATCGGGAATATCGTCCCAACCTATCCGGGGTATTGGATGGTACTGTCCTTCCTTGCGGTAGCCCTGGCATTGTTGTCGATCGGCTGGGTGCACCGCGTAAGAAGATAGAATGCAGAATAAGACTACAGCTCATACAAGTAGCGGGAACGTGAGGGAAGCAGCATGCTGTTGGGTCTAATTAGACACGGTTTAACAGATTGGAATGTGCTTGGGAGAATTCAGGGCCAGAGTGATATTCCATTGAATGAAGAAGGCCGGAAGCAGGCAAGATTGCTTGGTGCCCGTTTGCAAAAGGAACCGTACAAATGGAATGCGGTAGTGACCAGCAGTCTATCCCGTGCCCAGGAGACGGGAGAAATTATTGCCTCTATGCTGGGTATAGAGATACTGGAACCGGATGCTCGTCTGATGGAGAGATCTTTCGGTCAAGCGGAAGGGCTGACTCAGGCGGAACGGGAAGAAAAGTGGGGCGTTGACTGGCATCTGCTGGAGCTAGGCCAGGAGAGTGACGAAGCAATGAGACTGAGAGGGCTGGCCTTTCTCCATGCCGTATGGGAAGAGAATCGGGACCGCAACTTGCTGGTTATCTCCCATGGAGCTTTTCTTGCCCAAATGTTCAAGGCGCTCTATGAGGATAAGTATACAGAAAGAATCGGTAATCTTTCGTTAACCATTCTAGAGCGGCAGGACATCGATTGGGCTCCTGTGCTTTATAACTGCACGAAGCACCTTCTTTAAAGGGGATATCTCCAAGCGGATTTTCTGCCGGGGATCATCCCCTTTATTTTTTGTAGATACACAGGTCGAGGACAGAGGCTGAACTTGCTTCCCGTTCTCGGCCTTTTTGAATTCATAGATATGGACATTCACTGTTTATGGATAAATTTAGGTTTAGAAAGCCAGCAATCGGTCAAAGCTGTTTCTAGACAGCACAGATCACCGGAGTTTGGCAGAAACCATCTGGAGGGCGGCGGGGGCTATGATACTATGAATCTGGCGGATATGCTAACTTATGCCGACATCGGCCAACTAAATAGGATTGCCAGCCACTACGAATGCGAATGCAAGCCGAATTCCAAGCATGAATTAATCCAGGGTATTCTTACAAAGCTGGGGAGGCGTGAGTTTTTTGCACAACAGGTGCAGGCATTGCCGCTGCCATACCGAAGGTTTCTGAATACACTGCTGTTTGATGAACGGCCCTATTTCAGCATGGAAGAGCTGGTCGCGGCTGCCAGGCAGGCCCTGGATGAGCAGACGGAAATCACACCACGGGAAATCGTAGCACGCCTTCGCAGTGCCGGCTGGCTCTTCAACGGCTCCACCCATCAGACCCGCTATCTGTATCAAGTGCCTGCTGATTTAAAGCAGCGTCTAAGCGAAGTGACCAGGCAGCAGATGCGGGAAATGATCGTGAGTACGGACGAGCCTGCGATATACAGAGATGAAGGGCATCTGCTGGGGGAAGATTTAAAGCTTATGCTGCGGTTCATCAGTTCACATGAAGTTGTGCTGAACCCGGAAGGTGTAATGTACCGGCGTACTCAGCAGCAAGTGATGGAGCATCTGCATGTTGCTGAACCTTTGCTCGGCAAAGGGGGCTGGCGTTTCGGTTATGGAATGTTTTTCAAGAATTATCCAGACCGTTTCGCCCTGATGTATGATTATGCCTTTCACCGTAAATGGATTGCCGAAGCAAACGGCCTCCTTGTATTGACGGCAAAAGGGGAGGAAGCGCTTGATATGTCGACTGAGGAAGAGTTGGTACAGTTATTCAGGTTTTGGTTAAGACTGTATAAAGGGGCGGTGCCCAATATATCATCTCTCATATATTGGACCTCTGTTTGTGCAAAATCCTGGGTATCCAAGGCTTCTTTGTTCGAACAAATCGGCCCTTTCATCAAGCCTTTTTACTATGACACATCTGAAGCCGTCTTTGATAAAAGAATCATCCGTCTGCTGATGCATTTCGGTATGATCCGCCTCGGTGAACATCCGACGGCAGGGACCGTTCTACAGATGACGGCGTGGGGAATGATGACGGCGAGCTGCTGCAGCCCGTCCGTGAGCCGCATAGGAGTCAAGAAAGTTTGACAATACTGCAGCGTATTGCTAGAATCACACCCAAAACGGAAGGGTGGATTCATATTATGATGGCTTATCAAGGAAAGTGGCCCACGCTTCATCCATCGGTATATACAGCCGAAGGAACCCGGATTATCGGTGATGTTACGATCGGCAAGGATTGCTCCGTATGGTTCAATGCCGTTCTGCGCGGGGATATGGCGCCGATTACGATCGGCGACCGGAGCAATATTCAGGATGGGGTCATCGGCCATGTCAATACGAACCAGCCGCTGATGGTGTCGGAAGACGTATCCGTCGGTCATGGGGCGATCATTCATGGCTGCATGATCGGCAAGGGCACATTGATTGGAATGGGGGCTATTGTACTGAACGGTGCGGCCGTTGGTGAATATGCTTTAATAGGAGCGGGATCACTTGTAACTGAAAATACACGTATTCCTCCCTACACCCTTTCACTTGGAAGCCCTGCAAGAGTGGTAAGAGAATTAACGGAAGCCGATTTGAAGCGGATGGCGGATACAACGTTAAACTATGTGGCAAAAGGAAGAGCATATAAAAACCCTTGAGAACCTTGTTTGGAGGTGCATCCTATGGATAAAATGAAGGTTACTTATGAAGTCATGCTTGGTCTGTCGGCGGAGTTGGTACTGGATGAGGCATTGCGCCGGTATAAAAGCGACAAGCTGTACCGCGAAATTGACGAGGCGCTTGCTTCCAAGGATGAGGTAGCTTTCCGAACTCTTACGGATGAACTGAAAGCGTTGATTTAACGGAACTTACAGTCATGCGCTTGCGATTCGAAGCCAGTCACAGTAAAATAAAGTGGTTATGAAACCTGATCGCTCATGCGATTGGGTTTCTTTTGGTACATAGATCAATTTGTATATCGCTTGAGTGACTGGAGGTCTGAAGTAATTGTCCATATCCTTTTTGTGGAGCGGAGAGCTGTTGCTGAACCGCTATTTTTTGTGGTTGCTCTTCTGGAGCAATTTGTTGGGGACGATAGGAGGCTATGTCTGGTATGACGACCAGCTTGCGTATACTTGGGAGCGTTATCCTCACTGGCTGATTGTATTTGTTCCTGACAGTCCCACCGCGAGCCTGTTTTTTACCATCGCTCTGCTGTTTCTGCTGTATCCTCCTGTCAGCAGAGGGTGGATGGGTATCAGGCATCTGATGGAAGGACTGGCTGTCGTGACCAGTGTAAAATATGGCATTTGGGCATCGGCCATCATCTTCGCAGGCGCGTCGCAAGGGGATATCATCGGTCCGCTTGATTGGATGCTTGTCGCCTCTCACACGATTATGGCGGTGGAGGCGCTACTGTATATCCGCTTTTTTGCGGTGCGCTCCGCTGGCCTGACTGTGGCTTTGCTGTGGACGCTGCTGAACGATCTGATAGATTATACCTACGGGATCAATCCTTGGCTGCCGCGTGAGCTGTTTGACGATGTGCCTGCTGTCCGTAATTTCACGGTAGCTCTTACGCTGGGCAGCGCGGCTGCCTGCTGGCTGGTGATGATCCTGTCGCGGAAACGGGAGGGCTGATGCTGGATTACCGATCAGCCTGCCGCTTCAGCTTTCAGTTCTAGGCCATTCCTTCCTGCCATACAGATAGGGTAGGAGGGATGTCCAATGAACGGTGTTGCCGGTACGATTCGGACGCTGCTGTGTGCGGTGCTTCTGTTCGTTTTGTTGCCTCAAGCGGTTTCTGACGCCTACGAAGCGTCCTCGCCATCATCCGCCGATCAACAACAGCAGCAGGCGCTGGACCAGGCAGCGGCTGCTTTATATAAGCATGCCAAAGAAGGGAATATCGTACAAGTCCGCCACCGTCTGGCGGAGGTCACACAGTTGTTCGGTAGCGGAGGTGTTCAGAAATCCATGTCGGTGGAAGGGATTCATGCCTTTTCCGGAGCCATTCTGGACGTCCAGGAAGCGGTAAACGCGGCTGGAATATCCCCGGATGCTGTCATTCAGGCCGCTGCAAGCTTGAGACTGGCGGCGGATGTGCTGGCCCACCCCAGGCAGCCGTTATGGCAGCAGTATTACAAAATAATAAATGAGGACTTAAAAGAAGCGGAGAGCCAGTTCGCAAGAGGGAGTACTTCCGGATTTGTTGAAGCTGTGGAGCGATTGGAGGAACATTACAATACGATAAGGCCAGCCGCTATGATCAGCAGGCCGCCGTCCGCTGTGAACCGGACTGACTCGTGGCTTTCCTATGTTAAGGGAGCGGGCGTAAATCCTCATTCTGACCCGGCTGCTGTCAAGGCAGCACTTAACTCAGGCCGTGAAACGCTGAATGGATTGTTCGGCCGTGAGAGGGATGCAGCGGCCTTTGGCCCGTTCATGCAGACGGCGGACGAAGAGGCCGTGAAATGGTTGATCGGATGTCTCATTTTGGCCGCTCTCGTCTATGCTGGCTTCCGCAAGTATCGGGCGGAGCATGGGTTTTTCCCGCCCACCCGCTGAGAAGGCTTGCAGCAAAGGGGGCGCTCTAAAAGGGAATTTTTCAGCGGTAAGTTAAAAAGGCCAGGAACAGAGCAACTTGCTTCTGTTCTTGGCCTTTTTGTTGAAGGGAAATTCACCGTGATTTGACCCGGATTTTTTGGTTGTTTGGGCAGGGATATGCGCGCCGCAGCTCCGAGAACGAAGCGATTGGAGAAATGCTTCGTTCTCGGAGCATCCATGATCGGATCTATTCCTCGCGGAAGCCCTCCCCATGCACATCGTGCACATCGTTGATAATCACAAAAGCTTTAGAATCGACGGATTTGACAATCTGATGCAGTCTTCGCATTTCCTCTCTGGATACGACGCAATAAGCGACATATTTGGACTGTTTGGAATACGCGCCGATAGCCGGGATAATCGTCACTCCCCGTTCCATATCTCTTGTAACAATCTCCGCGATCTCATGAGCATAATCGCTGATAATCATGAACGCTCTGGCCGAGTAAGCCCCTTCCTGAATAAAATCAATCACTTTGGAGGCAATAAACACAGCGACCAGCGTGTAAAGAATTTTTTCCTTCGGGATGTACAGCAGGGATAGGCCGATGATGAGAATATCGATCCCCAGCAGCACCTGTCCCATGCTCCAGCCGAATTTGCGGTTAAAAATCCGGGCGACGATATCCGAGCCACCGGTCGTTCCGCCGAAACGGAAAACGATACCAAGTCCCCCTCCGAGCGTAACACCGGCATAGAGTGCCGCCAGAATAAAATCATGCTCTGTGGTAAACGGCTCGATCCAGCCGACGTCAATCAGCTTCTCAAACAGCCACAGAAAAAAAGTTAAAGATCCGATTCCGACACCTGTGTATACAATTTGGCGTCCGCCCAGTATTTTCCACCCGAGAAAAAACAGCGGAATATTCAGTATAAGGGTGGATAAGGAAGGCGGAATAGAGAAAGCGTAATTGAGCAGGACGGTGACTCCTGTTACGCCTCCTTCCATAAGCTGGTTAGGAATGATGAAGTACAGCAGCCCGAAGGCATACAGTGCGGTACCCAGCACAATGGGAATGACTTGCTTGAATTGTGAACCGATATTAAACCTTTTCAATGTTACCCCTCACAGCGACGTAGTATTCGATTACCAACAGCGATCTTGGCAATCTCACCCTAGTATACCTTGTTCTGCAGCGATTAAAAAATATTTGTTTTCAAAGTTCCTTTACGATAACATATGGATAAACCTTCACATCAAAGGAGATAAGGCTTTTATGGAAAAGACGCTTGCTGAGCTCCAGCGTGAGGTCGATCAATACATATCGCAATTCAAGGAAGGATACTTCAGTCCGCTGGCTATGCTGGCAAGAATGTCCGAGGAAGTCGGGGAGCTTGCCCGGGAAGTCAATCATTCCTTCGGCGAGAAGCCGAAGAAGAAGGACGAGGCTGACAATTCCATTGAACTGGAGCTTGGGGATATTCTGTTTATCACCATCTGTTTCGCCAATTCTCTGGGTATAGATCTGACGGAAGCCCATGACAAGGTTATGCATAAATTCAATACGCGGGATGCAGATCGCTGGACCAAGAAGGACACCGATTAGGCGCTCCTTACATATGCTGTACCAAACGGATTACCGGACGGAGGTGCAGCGTTATGAAGGCGGAAGAATATGTACAGAAAGCGTATTTCAGTATTCTGAGCAACGATTTTGAAGAGGCCATCCGATGGTTTGAGCAGGCGATTGCGGCCGAGCCCGACAATGCGGATTACCGCTTCCGCTGCTCTATTACTTATGCCCGCAGCAACCGCCTGGATCAGGCATTGGAGCATGCAAAATATGCGGTTAGGCTCGCTCCGGGACATGATGATTATAAAATTCACCTGAGAGCTCTTGAAGCCAGGCGCCTGGCCGGAGATGTGCGGAAAATGCTGTCCAGAAACGACTCATCGAAGGACCAGGCACGCATAAAGGCCATAAACATGCTTCGTGAGGCAGTGAATCTGGATCCGCTGTGCGCGGATGCTTATGTCCTGCTTGCCCTTGTGTATAGCGACCTGAATCAGTATGATGAGGCCCTGTCTGCTGCAGCGGAAGCCATAGCGCTTCTGCCCCAGGAGGAGCAGTTAATTCAGCTTCAGCGGGATCTGCTGAAACGCAAAAATGATAAGGGTTCAAAGAAATAGACTGTAATTTCCGCAGCATAAGGAGTTGTGAATATGACAGAAAAGATCAAAGTAGCGGTCGTTGGCGCCGGAGGAAGAATGGGCCGGGAGGTCGTAAAACTCGTACTTGAGGATGAGGGGCTGGAGCTGGCTGCAGCCGTGAACCGTTCACACACGGGAACGGATGCAGGCCTGCTGGTAGGCCTGCCGGAAGCGGGCATCAAGATTGTCGAAGACCTTGAAGGAGCGCTCAGGGAAAGCCGACCCCATGTTATGGTGGACTTTACGGCCCCTCAATCCGCGTATGCCCATACTACGCTGGCTATTGAGCTTGGGATCAGACCGGTCATGGGGACCACGGGCTTTACACCGGAGCAGATCGAAGAATTGGACAAGCAGTGCCGGATGCAGGGCATCGGGGGATTGATTGCTCCTAATTTCTCGATCGGGGTTATCTTGATGATGAAATTTGCTGCCCAGGCAGCTAAGTTTTTCCCTCATCTGGAGATTATAGAGACACATGGGGACCATAAGTTGGATGCTCCTTCCGGTACAGCCATTAAAACAGCGGAGCTGATTGCACAGAACCGTCAGGAACTGCGTCAGGGAAATCCCGCCGAGGAAGAGACAATTGATGGTGCGCGGGGCGGCTATTATCAAGGGTTCCGCATTCACAGCCTGAGGCTGCCGGGAGTATTTGCACAGCAGGAGGTCATATTCGGCGGCTTCGGACAATCCCTTAGGATCCGCCATGATTCCTATGAACGTGCGGGTTATATGCCTGGGGTCAAAATCGGAATTGAGAAAGTGATGAGCCATACGGGGCTTGTTTACGGATTTGAACACTTTATAGATTAAAATTTTGAAGAATGCGGAAAGAAAACGATAAGTTCGATACATTTGATGGGAGAGAGAGGAATATGTTAAAAATATCATTCATTGCCCATGACCGCAAAAAAGACGAGATGGTTAATTTCATAACCGCGTACGAGCATGTGTTCAAGGATCATCAATTGTATTCAACAGGCACTACAGGGCAGCGGATTATGGAAGCTACAGAATTGAAAATTCACCGTTACATGTCTGGCCCGCTGGGTGGGGATCAACAGATTGGAGCGATGGTGGCCCAGAATGATATGGACCTGATCATCTTCCTGCGTGATCCGCTGATGGCACAGCCGCACGAGCCGGATATCAGCGCACTCCTGCGCTTGTGTGACGTGCAGGGCATCCCCCTTGCGACGAACATTGCGACGGCCGAAATTTTGGTGAAGGCTTTGGACCGCGGGGACTTTGCATGGCGGGAGTTGGTTCACAAATACAAGCCGGGCATTCAAGAGGGGGAAGCGTAATGAGCCTGGACATTCTTATCTTCGGTGCTCATGCGGATGATGCCGAAATCGGGATGGCAGGCACGATCGCTAAGCATGCTGCAGCGGGTCTGAAGGTTGGAATCTGCGATCTGACCCGTGCAGAAATGTCCTCGAACGGTACGGTAGAGAGGCGGGCTGAGGAAGCCGAGGCCGCTTCTTCTGTACTCGGTCTTTCCGCACGCATTAATTTGGGTCTGCCGGACCGGGGCTTGTACATAACACCGGATCATGTGGCTGCTGTCACTGCGGAAGTACGCCGCCATGCTCCGAAGATAGTATTTGCGCCGTACTGGGAAGATCGTCATCCGGATCATGTGATGTGCAGCAGGCTGGTGGAAGAAGCGGTCTTTAACGCCAAGCTGCGCCGTTATATGCCGGAACTGCCGGCTGTCCGTGTGGAACAGCTCTATTTTTATTTTATCAATGATCTTGGCAAGGCTGATCTGATTGTGGATATAACAGGGTATTATAATATTAAAGAAAAAGCGCTTAGCTGCTACAGCTCTCAGTTTGAGCAGGGGGCTCCAGGAGCGGATGTGGTAGCTACTCCTCTTAATCAAGGATACGTAGAGCGGGTTAAAGCTCGTGACTCGCTGCTTGGTCAGCGGAATTTAGTTCCGTTTGCGGAGGGTTTTGCGGTGAAGTCCCCTTATAAAATTGAATTATTTTAAAGTATTGAAGCTTCAGAAGAATTGAAGCCTGATACCGAAAGGTGAAAGGGGGCTGTTGATCATGAATGACATGCTCAGAATCGGGATTACCTGTTACCCATCATTGGGAGGTTCCGGTGTAGTGGCTACTGAGCTGGGCAAGCTGCTGGCCGAGCAGGGCCATGAGGTGCATTTTATTGCAAACGGGATTCCGTTTAGATTAGGCGGGAACTTTCATAAAAACATTTTTTATCATGAAGTAGAGGTCAATGATTACTATGTATTCCGCTATCCGCCATATGATCTGTCGCTGGCGACGAAGATGGCTCAGGTCGCGAAGATGAAAAACCTTGACGTGCTTCATGTGCATTATGCGGTTCCTCATGCGGTATGCGCATTTCTGGCGAAACAGATGGTAGGAGATCGCTTGAAGGTCGTTACGACACTGCATGGAACCGATATCACGGTGCTGGCCCAGGACGAATCGCTGAAGGATCTGATCAGACTCGCCATTAACGAGAGCGATGCGGTTACGGCCGTATCCCAGGACCTGATCCGTGAAACGCGGGAAGTGCTTGATATTACGCGTGAGATCGATTTGACTTATAATTTTGTCGATAAAAGAGTGTATTATCCGCGGGAATCTTCTTCACTGCGCAGCGATTTCGCCACACCTGACGAGAAGATTATGATGCATATTTCGAATTTCCGCCCTGTAAAAAGGGTAGGCGATGTGCTTGAGGTGTTCGAAAAGGTGCAGCGGGAGCTTAAAGCCAAGCTGCTGTTCGTCGGCGAAGGCCCAGATCTTCCGAAAATACGCTGTAAAATCGAAGCGCTTGGCCTGGAAGACAAGGTGCATTTCATCGGCAAGCAGGATGATATCGCGCATGTGCTGTCGATGGCTGACGTGCTGATGCTGCCCTCGGAAAAGGAGAGTTTCGGGCTGGTTGCGCTCGAAGCGATGGCATGTGGGGTGCCTACAATCGGCTCCACCGCCGGGGGCATACCGGAGCTCGTCGTCCACGGGGAAACCGGTTATCTGGCTCCGATCGGGGATACAGAGCAAATGGCCGAATATGCGATTCGTCTGCTGACGGACGAACGGGAGGCCGCCAGACTACGCGAAGCCTGCTTGCGGCGGGCACAGACCATGTTCTGCAACGACAGGATCAGAAGACAATATGAAGAAATATATTACCGTGTATTAGGACGCGAGGTGCCTGGCCTGAAACCAGTGAATTGTTAAAGGCAACCGCGTCCGTTTTACGGATTACAGCAGTGAAGGTGGAATTGTTGATGGACGGTTGGCATAACGCGGACCCGGATATGGCCTTCGAGGCCACACGGGTCCTCGATCGGCTGATCAGCGCTGGCCATGAAGCTTATTGGGTTGGCGGCTGCGTACGCGATGAACTGCTCGGACGTTCCATTCAGGATATGGATCTGACGACTTCGGCTGAGCCCGATGAGGTGGTTGGACTGTTCGACAATGTTATTCCGACAGGGATTCAGCACGGTACGGTAACCGTGGTATCGGGAAGCTTTCCTTTTGAAGTGACGACGTTCCGGACAGAATCCGATTACGAGGATCATCGCCGTCCGCAGGATGTCAGGTTTGTGAAAGATGTGCGGGAAGATTTGCGGCGCCGCGATTTTACGATGAACGCCATGGCGTTGACAAGAGCTGGAGAGCTTGTGGACCCGTTCGGGGGGGAAGCCGATATCCGGAAGGGCCTGATCCGCTGTGTAGGCGAGGCGGAGGAGCGGTTTGAAGAAGACGCGCTGCGGATGCTCCGTTGCGTGCGCTTCGCCGCTGTCTTCGGCTTCCGGATCGCTCCGGCGACCTGGAAGGCGCTGCTGCGCAAACGGCAGCTTTTGCGTTATATTGCCATGGAACGGGTTCGGACGGAAATGGAGAAAATCATGAAAGGCCCTGACCCGTTGCGCGGGCTTGAGCTGCTGCGCAGAAGTGAGTTGCTGTCCTTTACGAAGACGGCAACACCCTGGCAGCGCATTTCTGCTTTTTCCCTTGGTGGGCTGAATGATCTTCCTGAGGAGCAACGCTGGGGACTGCTTTTGCTGGCGGGAGGCTTTGAACCTGAACAGGCTGATGTCGTGCTGCGGGATTGGACGTTCTCCAACGCATTCCGGGTGCGCATGCTGCGGCTGCTGGAGTGGGAGAGAGCCGTCGCGGCTGTTTCGCCATCTAGCGCCGATGAAGCGGGGCTGCGCCGGGAGTGGATTTCATGGCTGATCCGGTGGGGAAGGGAGACAGCGGCGGATTGGCTTGCCGTGAACGGGTCCCTGTCGCTGGAATATAGGCTGGTGGCCCATACTCGAGGGATTGTGAGCATGCTGGAAGCCAAGGGCAGGGACTGGACAGACGATACTTCGATTCAACAGATGAAGGATTTAAATATTACAGGCAATGACCTGCTGGGGGCATTGAACCGACGAGGCGGGCCATGGCTGGGCGAGCTGATGACGCGTCTCCTGCTGGCTGCGGCCTGCGGGGATATCGCCAATGAGAAAGAGCAGCTTATTGAGGAAGCAAAGCGGGTGACGGAAGTTGAAAAAGCATGAGCAGTTGTTGAATATGCTGGAGGCAGCAGGCGCTTCTCATACGTCTGGCGAGGAGATCAGCCGGATGCTCAATGTGAGCAGAACCGCGGTATGGAAGCACGTGAATAAGCTGCGTGAGCTTGGTTATGTTATTGAGGCATCGCCCCGGCTCGGTTATACGCTTGCCGCGAAGCCGGACAAGCTCAGTACAGATGCGCTGTCTGAAGCAATCCGGACGGATACCTTCGGGCGATGGCTGCACCTGTTCGAAACAACGGTGTCGACCCAGGAGGAAGCGATGCGTCTGGCGAAGCAGGGAGCCCCTGAAGGCTCGCTTGTGCTTGCGGAGGAGCAGACCGGAGGGCGAGGCAGGCAAGGCCGTAAATTTTTTTCCCCATCCGGCAAAGGAATATGGATGAGTGTCATTCTCCGCCCTCAGCAGCCGCTGCAGTATATGCCCCAGCTTACGCTGCTGGCGGGGGTTGCTGTCTGCAGAGCCGTAAGGCGTGTGACCGATGTGGAGGCTGTGATCAAGTGGCCGAACGATCTGCTGGTGGATGGGCGGAAAATATGCGGCATCCTGCTTGAATCGGCTGTGGAGGATCAAAGGGTCCGCTACTGTATTGCAGGGATCGGGATCGATGTGAATCTGGATGCTGATGATTATCCTGAGGAGCTGAAGCATGTCGCCACATCGCTGAAGGAGGCTGCCGGAACTCCCATCGACAGAACCGCCTTAATTGCGGCTGTCATGGAGGAACTGGAGGATCTGTACACGCTGTATAGACAGGAAGGATTTAAACCTATCGGCGTGTCATGGGAGGCGTTGTCAGCCACCGTAGGTCGACAGGTGTCCGTCAGGGATAATGGACAGGCGGTTGAAGGTACGGCGGAAGGGCTGGATGCATCAGGAGCCCTGCTTGTCCGGCGCACTGACGGCAGCCTTGTAACAGTCTTTTCCGGGGACATTCAAATTAATTCGTGAAAAATCCAACTCGATTTGTTATACTTTGCTGGAGGCGGTATCGGTTTGTTCCGAACTGCACTCCAGGGCAGTTTGCCCACAGACTTGACCACCATAGCTTCATTTGCTGGTTACGTTGGATTCTGCTCTGAGCCGAACAGGACCGAGACAGAAGGGACGATCGCGAGTGACTCTTTTTTGGCTGTTCGGACCTTTTTGACGCATACCTGAGATGCGTCTGCAAAAAGGTTTTTTTGCGTTTGTCCAAAAAAGAAGAAGGGAGCCATAAAGATGGCGGGAAAACAGGCGTTGAACATTGTGAAATTGAAAAAAATGAAAGAGGACGGCACCCCGATCAGCATGATCACCGCTTATGACTATCCGTCTGCCAGGCTGGCTGAAGAGGCAGGCGTTGATGTCATTCTGGTCGGTGATTCGCTTGGCAATGTTGTACTTGGGTACGACTCCACCATTCCGGTGACGCTGGACGATATGGTCTATCATACTAGGGCGGTGGCGCGAGGTGCCGAGCATACGTTTATCGTGGCTGATATGCCGTTTATGACATATCACGGAAGTGTACAGGAAAGCTTGGCCGGCATTAGACGGCTGATGCAGGAAGGCAGAGCTCATGCGGTCAAGATGGAGGGTGGCTCTGAAATAATCCCGGTCGTGCGGGCGGCTGTACAGGCGGGAGTGCCTGTTCTGGGACATATCGGTCTTACGCCGCAGTCTGTCAACCAAATCGGGGGTTACCGAATTCAAGGCAAGGACGCTGCGGATGCACGCAGACTGCTTGCTGATGCCAAGGCACTGGAGGAAGCGGGCGCATTCGGTATTGTGCTGGAACTGGTTACAGAAGAAGTGGCTACACTTATTTCCAAAGAGTTGTCTATTCCGACCATTGGCATTGGCGCAGGCCGCGGCTGCGATGGCCAGGTGCTGGTCTATCACGATGTGCTGCAATACGCATCCTCTTATAGACCGAAGCGGTTTGTTCAGACCTATGGAGACATTGGAACTTTAATCAAAGACAGCCTCGGTCGTTATGTGGCGGATGTGAAAGGACGAGCCTTTCCGGCTGAGCAGCATGTTTTTAATGCGGACGATGGTGTTATGGATACACTATACGGGAACCGTACTGAAAAGGTGGGGAACGGATCATGATTATCGTGAGAGACGTTCAACAATTGCGTTCTGCGGTGGCTTTACGCCGCCGTTCCCTGGGTACGGGAGAAGAAAAAAAGGTCGGTTTTGTCCCAACGATGGGTTATCTGCATGAGGGACACGCAAGCTTGATGCGCGCCGCCCGCGAGCAGAGCGATATTGTCGTGCTCAGCATATTTGTAAATCCTATTCAATTTGGGCCTAATGAAGATTTTGAAAGCTATCCGCGGGATGAGGAACGGGATGCGGCCCTAGCACGGCGAGAAGGTGTCGATATTCTGTTCATTCCGACCGTTGAAGTGATGTACCCGCAGCCGACTCACACCAAAATCCGGGTGTCGGGTCTGACAGACCGGCTGTGCGGAGCTTCACGACCAGGTCATTTTGACGGGGTAACCACCGTAGTCGCCAAGCTGTTCAACATGGTCCAGCCGGAATATGCATTCTTCGGTATGAAGGATGCCCAGCAGGTAGCTGTACTGCAGCAAATGGTTGCTGATCTGAACATGAATGTCGAAATTGTTCCCTGCCCGATCGTCCGCGAAAATGACGGCTTGGCACTCAGCTCGCGCAACGTGTATTTAAGCGAGGAGGAGCGGGAGCAGGCGCTCGTGCTGTCCCGTTCTCTGCGGGAAGCGCGCCAGGGGATATCGCAAGGAACTATTGCCAATGTGGGCGAGCTTCGTTCCTTCCTGGAGGCCGGGATCGCATCAGCGCCCCTTGCCCGTATTGATTATGTAGAGATCCTGACTTTTCCTTCGCTTGAGCCACTTGGGGCGGCAGAGCGGTTTGACGATATACAAGAAGATGTTATAGCTGCACTGGCTGTATTTTTCGGAAAAACACGCCTGATCGATAATATGAGACTTGAAAAAGCGGAGGTCCTTTCCCATGTTTAGAACGATGATGAAGTCCAAAATTCATCGTGCGACCGTAACGGAAGCCAACTTGAATTATGTGGGCAGCATAACGATAGATGAAAGCCTGATGGAAGCGGCGGATCTGCTGGAGAATGAAAAGGTGCAAATCGTCAATAATAACAACGGGGCCCGTCTGGAAACCTACGTAATCCCGGGACCGCGCGGGAGCGGCGTCATTTGTCTGAACGGGGCCGCAGCTCGTCTGGTGCAGCCTGGTGATACGGTCATTATTATATCCTACGCAGCCATGACGAATGAGGAAGCCAAGGACTATAAACCCACCGTTGTGTTTGTGGACGGGGACAACCGTCCGGTACAGACGATGCAGAAGGAAACACATGCGACGGTCATGTAATCGATGGGAGCGCGGATGAAAAGAGCTCTTTGGGCGAAAAATGTGACTGTACACTCACGGTGCTTCGCGCCGCAGGTCAGCAATGGCCGCAGTGGAGGAATCACTTTTTTTCCATGAAGGGTGGAATGCACAATATGTTCCGGCATGTATTCGCAGAAATGAACGGCATGTTAGATGAAATTGTGAAGCATTACCCTTCAGCTCAAGGTCCTCGCAAGGAGGAGCTGCTCCATAAATGGAACCTGCTCAGGCGCATGAGTGACTCCATTATGGATGAGTGGCTGGCTTTTGAAGAGAAGATGGGAAAACTGGCGGGAAGCGGCACTCTGCAATCCGTCAATGAATCGCCTATGCTTCCCGAAATGGGTCATGAAGCGTTTATCCGCGGACAAGGCTATTACAGGCTGATGATGTACCGGGAAGCGCTTGATCAGTTCGGAAAAGTTGCCAAATCTTATCCTGAAAGCCTGCTGACCCAAATGTATGCGGCTATGTCGCATATGCATTTGAGTCAGTTGGAGGAAGCGGAATCGTTGTTTCATTATTCCCTTGGCCTGACAGAGAGCAGCCAGATCAGGGCGGCTATTTACAACGCTCTTGGATGCATACGGGCGAAAAAGAATGAACCCGAGCAGGCTGTACAGTTTTTTGGGCTGGCGCTGCAGCTTGATCCTTCACTGAACGAAGCGAGCCATAATATGGAGGCATGTCGCTCGGACCCCGGGCGGCTGCGGTACAGCAGCCATTTTATGGCCTATATGTGAAGCGTAACGCTAATGAGCGATGCATACGTGCATCGCTTTTTGCTTGTTTCATGTTCAAAGCGCCCATCTTCTGATATGCTGTATTATAGGCCGGGTTCCCACCCGGTACCATTTTTGTATGATACGTTAAATGAGGGGATCAGGTTCAACATGAAATTTGCCGTATTGGATTTTGAAACGACAGGAACCCAGTCCGCAGATGATATCATTCAGGTTGGACTGGCTATTATAGATCATGATTATAGCATTTCACAGGTATATGCTTCCTATGTAAATCCGGGCCGACCGATTCCACCCTTTATAACAGGGCTTACAGGCATCACGGACGCGGACGTGGAGAAGGCTCCTTCTCTTGAGGACATGATGGTCGAGCTTGTTCCTCTGTTGAATGATGTTGTCCTCGTTGGACACAACGTCGCTTTTGATTTTAATTTTCTGCAAAGCGCGCTTGACCGTTGCGGCTATTTGCCGTTTAGCGGCCGGATTTTGGATACGATGGACTTTCTCAAGATTCTGTTTCCGTCCTTATCCTCCTATCAGCTCGGCTTTGTCTCGTCCGACTTTGGACTCGCTCATGACCGACCGCATCAGGCGGACAGCGATGCGCTTGCTACGGCTGAGGTTTTTCTGAAGTGTCTGGAGGAACTGAACTCGTTGCCTCTACTTACCGTACAGAGGCTCAGTGATTTATTCGCGGATGAGGACAGCGATCTGGCCTGGTATTTTGACGGAGTCAGGGAGCAGAAGGAAAGGGCACCGATCCAGGATCTGGAGGATGGCCACACCTATTACCGACAGTTCGCCCTTAAAGTAGAGGATTGGACGGAAATTGAGCTGCCGCGCAGTGAATCCGAAGACAATCCGCTGTCAGACATGAGCTTCGACGGATTTATGGAAGAAGTGCAGGGGCGGCTGCGGTCGTCCCTGTCTCATTACGAGGAGCGTGAGTCCCAGAATCAGATGATCGAAAGTGTGATGACAGCGCTCAGCGAAGGAAAGCATCTGTTGATTGAGGCCGGCACGGGCACGGGCAAATCACTTGGTTATATGCTTCCCTCACTGTACTATAGCGTGAAGAACGGTCAAAAAGTGATGATCAGCACACATACCATTAACTTGCAGGAGCAACTGCGGGAACGGGATATTCCACTGCTTGTACGCACGCTGCCGTTTTCGTTCCGGGCGGCTGTCTTCAAGGGTCGGGGTCATTATTTGTGTCTGCGGAAATTTGAACATAAAATAAACAGAAGAGATTTCGTGACCCCGAAGGAAGACCTGATCACGGCTGCGCAGATGATCGTCTGGCTTACGCAAACAGAAACCGGAGACGATGAGGAATTGAACCTCAGTAGCCGTGGCGGTGATTTCTGGGAAACGGTCGCCAGCGACTCGGACTCCTGCCTTGGCAGGCAATGCCCATGGTTCCGCAAATGCTACTATCATAGAGCGCGCCACGAGGCAGGAACCGCGGATGTGGTGGTCACCAACCATTCCAAGCTGTTCACGGATGTGAAAGCGAGCCATCAGCTACTTCCCGCTTACGACCATTTGGTCATTGACGAGGCGCATCATTTGGAAGAGGTGGCAGGCAAACATTTGGGTATCCATATGAAATATTTCACGTTCGTACACGCGCTAACCCGCTTGTTTAAGGACAGCAAGAACGGACAGCTCCCGGTTCTACGCCAGCAGCTCATGTCGTCAGGACATGAGAAAGCCGTCGAGTGGGCTTATGTGATCGACAGTCTGTATCCGCAGGTTGTGGAGGTTAAAGAGACCTGGGATAAGCTCAGCGACATGCTCTTCGGCATGCTGCCTGAACGAAGTGACGCCTCTCCCGGGGAGACGGGGCAGTTCTCAGCCCGCCTCAAGCCTTCCGCCAAACCGAAGGGCTGGGAGGAAGCGGAGCAGTTGGAGAACCAGATCTATGTTGGGCTCGGAGAAATCGTCCGCAGGGGAGACAGAATCCTGCAGGAGATCAAGGACGAGCAGGACGATTATGGGGCCGAGAGCCTCGTGACTGACATTACCGGGCTGTTTAAAGATTTGGCTGCTTTCCGTGACAGCCTTCGTTATTTTATTAAAATGGATGATCTGACGGCCGTGTACTGGCTTGAGGCCAGCGGACAATTTAAAGGGAAGTCACTGCAGTTTTACGCCGTCCCTGTAGACGTGAGCCAGCAGTTGAAGGACATGTTTTTTGACAAGAAAAAAAGCGTGGTGCTTACTTCTGCTACCTTGTCTGTGGATAAATCATTTCAATACATGATTGACCAGCTTGGCCTGCAGGAGGCCGCAGAAACAGGCGGACTGCTGACATCCCAGCTACCTTCTCCGTTCAACTATCGTGAGCAGGCGCTGCTTGTCATCCCGCGCGATTTCCCAAGCGTAAAAGGAACCGTTGGGGACGCCAGGTTCGTGGAAATGCTTGTTGACTCGCTGCGCTGCGCGGCTGAGGCGACGCAAGGCCGCATGCTTGTTCTCTTCACCTCTTACCGGATGCTCAAGCAGGTGTACGAACCGCTGAAGGAGACGCTTGCCGCCAGCGAAATTACCGTACTGGGGCAGGGGGTGGACAGCGGCAGCCGCAGTAAGCTGACGAGAAGGTTTCAGGAAGCCAAAGCGTCCGTTCTGCTGGGCACAAGCAGCTTCTGGGAAGGTGTGGATATTCCCGGAGAGGCATTGACATGTCTCGCTATTGTCAGACTGCCTTTTCAGCCTCCGAATAGCCCGCTGCTTGAGGCGAAGAGCGAGCTGCTGCAGCAACAGAAGAAGAATCCGTTCATGAAGCTATCCGTGCCGCAGGCGGTGATTCGCTTCAAGCAAGGATTTGGACGTTTGGTGCGTACGGCGAGTGACCGGGGGGTTGTTATCGTGTATGATACCCGTGTCATTGAGTCTTATTACGGAAAGCACTTCCTGTATTCTCTGCCTGGACCGAAAATAGAGCATATGCAGACCGAGCAGATGGTGCCCCGAATTGCCGAATGGCTTCATACGACGGAAACGGGACACTCAAGCTTTGAATAGATTATTTAGTCCGTTGGATTAGGAGGATTATGCATGAAATCAGATAAAATATCCGAAGCCGTGGTGCGCAGATTACCTGTTTATCTGCGCTATCTGAACGAGCTTCATAAGCGGGAGGTTGCCACGGTTTCGTCCCAGGAGCTGGGACAGAAGCTGGACTTGAATCCGGCGCAGATCCGCAAGGACCTGGCTTACTTCGGTGATTTCGGGCGCAAGGGAATCGGTTATGATGTGATGTATTTGATTGACAAAATACGGCACATCCTCAAAATCGACCAGCAAATCAACGTTGCGCTGGTAGGGGCCGGTAATCTTGGGCAGGCGCTGTCTAACTACAACGCTTATTTAAAGGATAATATGAAAATCGTGGCTGTCTTTGACTCCTCACCGGCTAAGGTCGGACGGCAAATCAACACCCTGACCGTGCAGCCGATGGAAGAGCTGAGAGCTACAGTCAGAAATCTGTATATCCGAATCGGAATCATCACTGTACCGGATTTCGAAGCGCAGAGAGTGGCTGATGACATGATCGAAAGTGGCATCGAGGCGATTCTGAATTTCGCGCCGACCATTATTAAAGCGCCTCCGCATATCCGCATTCATGCGACGGACTTTACGACAGATCTGCTGAGCCTGGCCTATTACCTTGAGAACGGAAAGGAAGAGAGTGAAGATAATGACAAATAAATGGTTGATCAAAAACGGAGCTTACGCAGTGAACGGTGCGGACAAATCAGTTGTCCACGGATACATGATTGTCGAAAACAGCCGGATCACCTATATCGGGGAGGAGCTGCCGACAGGGGAAGAGGCAACAGAGGTGGTCGACGGCACAGGTCTGCTCTTCCTGCCGGGTTTGGTTAATACGCATGGTCATGCTGCTATGTCGCTCCTCCGCGGCTATGGAGACGATATGGTGCTTCAGGAATGGCTGCAAACCAAGATGTGGCCGATGGAAGCCAAATTCACCTCCACGGATGTGTACTGGGGCACATCGCTTTCCGTGCTGGAAATGCTCAAGGGTGGCACAACGGCTTTTCTGGATATGTACGATCATATGGATGAGGTTGCCAAAGTGGTCGAGCAATCGGGCATCCGCGCAAGCTTGATGCGGGGCGCCATCGGCCTATGCTCGGAAGAGGAGCAGCGCGCCAAATTGGCGGAGGCCGTAGCCTTCGCGAAAAACTGGCACGGTCAGGCTGACGGCCGGATCACGGCTATGATGTCTCCACACGCGCCTTATACCTGTCCTCCGGCCTTTATTGAGCAGTTCGTGCAGGCGGCCCATGACCTTAACCTGCCGCTTCATACTCATATGTCGGAAACGGCGGCTGAGGTAGAGCAGAACGTCCGCGATTATGGTCTCCGCCCTGTGGCGCACCTGGATAAGCTGGGGTTTTTCTCCAGTCCTTCCCTGGTCGCACATGCCGTCCATTTGAATGATGAAGAAATTGCGCTGCTTGCGGAACGCAAGGTCGCTGTTTCCCATAATCCAGGAAGCAATCTCAAGCTGGCAAGCGGTGTGGCACGCGTGACGGAGCTGTTGAAAGCGGGAGTAACGGTCTCTCTCGGTACGGATGGTCCGGCAAGCAACAACAATCTGGATATGTTCGAAGAGATGCGGCTTGCTGCACTGATTCACAAAGGGGTATCGGGTGACCCGACGGCGGTCCCGGCCGCTGAAGCTCTGCGCATGGCTACGGAATACGGAGCGAAATCGATCGCCCTGAACGAAGTGGGATCGCTCGCCGCTGGCAATAAGGCCGACTTCATTGCTCTCGATATCGACCAGGCGCATTTTCTGCCGAAAACCGATCTGGTCTCCCATGCCGTATACTCGGCCAGTGCCAAGGATGTTCTGCACGTCTGGGTGGATGGCCGCCAGGTCGTCAAGAACGGCGAATGCCTGACCATGGATGAGGAACGCATCAAGTTCGAAGCGCAAGCGGCGTTTGAAGGCCTGCTGTCCCGCTGATCGAAATCACTCCATCGGAAAGGAAGCTTGGATTGAAAAACAGAAGAACAATGATCGCCTACGCGGTGTTTATCCTCATCCTGCTGTTGATCGCCATCTACTTGTATTATTCCTTTGTTACTCAGGAGCAGAAGCAGGAGGAGAGCACCGCTATTCTTAAAGCGAAGCAGACAGCGGGTCTTGTTGCGACAGAGAGAACTTGGAAAAGTGTGTGGGATCACACCTACTGGATTGTGGAAGGTACGGATGCTGAGAAGAGAAAAATCATGGTATGGATTCCCTTTCAAACCGTGCAGGATGGGCCGGATATACCACAGCAGGGAACGGAGGGTGTGCATAGCGAGCTGCTGCAAAACGGAGTAAGCGAGGAACAGATGCGCACAGCCATAATGTCTGCGAATCCCGACCTCGAAATTGTGCGCCTGCTGCCCGGTTTTTATAAAGGAGAAGATGTCTGGCAGCTATTCTATACAAACAGCACCGGCTATTATTATCAATTTTACAAATTTACGGACGGTAGTCCGGTTGGCACCCCATTTTCGCTCCCTAACACGCTTAGGTGACAGAGGATCGAAATCTTACATGTACAGCAATCGCTCCGGCTGCGGCCGGAGCTTTTTTCCGTCAGGCTTGCTGTTTAATATCTATTTTGAAAATATTACAAATTTTATAAATTGGTCACACTTTGCTTTCGATATATGATATACGATATGGTATACTCAAGTATATATAATTGATAGATTGATATGATCAAAGGAAGGTGTTTCAAGAAAAGTCCTATTGCTGTTTCTTCTGACATTATCATTTTAGAGAGGAGGACGTTTTTTTGAAACTTCGTGTGTTGCCTATAGCTTTAACAGCGATTATTACAGCTTCCGTGCTGTTCGGTGGATGGTTTCTGTACCGTCATATGGCGATTCAGAATCCGCTTCAGCAGGTAGTGACTAAATATCCGGGCGTCTCCAGCGCCCAAATTAATATTAAACAGGATGAGGTCATTCTGAAACTTGTGCTCAAGCCGGATGCGGATCTGCGCGGTCTAGTGCAGCAGGTCAAGAAGGAGGGACAGTCGATTATCGGTAGCCGTCAATTGAAGCTGGACATCCAGGATCGTTCCAGCGCCGAACTGGATGCATGGTGGTCACAGGCCATGTTCCCGATCGCGGAAGCGATGGAAAATAAGAAATATACGCAGATCCCGGCAACGCTGGAAACACTGGAACAGAAAAACGCCAAGGTGCAGGCGCAGACCGAAATGGATGATCAGAACGTCTATATACGGCTGAAGGAAGGTCAAGCCAGCAAGTTTATTATTTTGCCGCGCGAACCGGAAACGATGGGAGTGTGGCCTAATGCCTAGATGGGCGAAAGAAATGCTGATCGGCATCGTGCCGGTAGTGGTCATTTTTCTTGTTGTAATCGGGTTTAACATAGTGCCGCTGCTGATTGCTGCGGCTGTTCTTGGCGGATTGCTGCTGCTGTTGCACATACGCGGCGGGTTGGCGGTCGGTGCGGGCCAGGAACGCAAGCGCAAGAAAGTGGGGTCTCCTAAGCTGACCTTTGACGAAATTGGCGGTCAGGAGAGTGCGAAGCAGGAGCTGCGTGAGGCGCTTGATTTTCTAATCCGTCATGAAGAAATCTCGAAATTCGGCATTCGTCCGTTAAAGGGCATTCTGCTCACCGGTCCTCCGGGAACGGGGAAGACCCTGATGGCCAAAGCCGCAGCCCAGTATACCAATTCGGTATTTGTGGCGGCAGCGGGTAGTGAATTTGTGGAGATGTATGTAGGGGTCGGCGCAGGCAGAATCCGTGATCTGTTTCGGGATGCCAAAGCGCGAGCAGTCAAAGAGAAGAAGGATAGTGCCATTATTTTCATCGATGAGATTGATGTGATCGGCGGCAAGCGGGAAGGCGGCCAGCAGCGTGAGTACGACCAGACATTGAACCAGCTACTGACCGAAATGGATGGAATCTATACCTCGGATGCGCCGCGTATTCTGGTGATGGCAGCCACCAACCGTAAAGAAATGCTGGATAGCGCGCTGCTGCGGCCGGGGCGGTTTGACCGTCACATTCAGGTTGATCTTCCCGACAAAAAGGGCAGAAAGCATATTCTGGATCTGCATGCCAAGAACAAGCCGCTTGCCGAGGACGTGGATTTGGAGAAGATCGCCGAGGAGGCCTACGGATTTTCTGGTGCCCAATTGGAGAGCGTCATGAACGAGGCTGCGATTTATGCGATGCGGCAGAGCCTTGAGGTCATCAGTCAGAACCATATGTCCATGGCGATTGATAAAGTGATGATGGGCGAGAAGACAGACCGTGAATCCAATGCGGAAGAGAAGAAGAGGGTTGCCATCCACGAATTGGGACATGCCATCATGGCCGAGATCGTCCGCCCAGGCAGTGTGAAGCAGGTGGCTCTTAGTCCGCGCGGTAAGGCGCTCGGATATGTTCGTCACAACCCGCAGCAGGAGCATTATCTGTATACCAAGGATTTCCTGGAAGAGCAAATCATGATTGCGCTCGGCGGAGCCGTGGCCGAGGAAATGTATTATGGAGGACGCAGTACAGGCTCCAGTAACGATTTCGAACAGGCATTGAACATCGTGGAAACGATGATGAAATCCGGCCTGACTTCATTGGGAATTATGAACATGGAAATGGTGACCAAGGAAGAGCTGATGCGTGAAAATAAAGAGGTTCTGAACGCGCTGCATGCCCGCACTCTTGAGCTGCTGGAGCAGCGCCGCAGCATTTTCGACAATTCTCTTGAAATCTTGTTGAAGGAAGAAACGTTAACCGGAGAGCAATTCCGGTGTCAATTTCGTGAAAATGCTTTTTTGCCAGCATAAAATATGATGCTGGTATTTTTTTTTACTTTTATTCCGTGCTAAGATATTATTATCTATTGGGTCATAAACATGTATTTTTCGACAGTGAAGGATACAATACACCAGAGAGACCTTGAAAGGATGGAGCCAAGAACCATGCAATTTAAAAAAATCGGCGTAATCGGCGGCGGAACGATGGGGCAGGGCATTTCCGAAATGCTTGCTTCCAAGGGAATTGACGTGCTGCTGGTTGAGCAAACCCCTGCAAAGCTTGACTACGCATATGAAATGATCGAGACCAGTCTGGATAAACAACTGGAGAAATGGGCGATTACCCAGGCGGAGAAGAAGCTGATTCTTTCCCGTATTCATAAAGTAGTCCATTTTGGTGAATTGAGCAGCTGCGATATGGTGATCGAGACCATTACCGAGGATCTGGAAGCCAAGAAGGAAGTGTTCAAGCAGCTTGACCATTTTTGCCCGAGCAATATTATACTTGCAAGTAATACTTCCACACTCAGCCTGACCGAGCTCGCCAGCTCGACCTTGTATCCTGAGCGTGTTATTGGCATGCATTTTATTTATCCGGTATCCCGCATTGATCTTGTTGAAATTATCCGCGGCTTGAAAACCTCGGACGAAATTTTTGAGCATACTAAATCCTTTGTGGAGGACGTTGTTGAGAAAAAGGGCATCATGGTTTATGAATCCCCTGGTTTCGTAACGAGCCGCATTGTCTGTCTCCTGATCAATGAAGCTGCGCATGTTCTGCAGGAAGGCGTAGCATCCGCTCAGGATATTGATGACGCGATGCGGATCGGCTACAGCTTCCAGAACGGGCCACTGGAAATGGCCGACCGTTTCGGTCTCGATTCCGTGCTGGCAGCGCTTGAGCGCATGTTCCGCGAATTCGGCGAATTGAAATACCGTCCGTCCATCGTCCTGAAGAAAATGGTGCGTGCCGGCAATTTGGGTGTAAAAACAGGCGAGGGCTTCTTCAAGTACGACAAGGATGGTGACCGTGTATGAAAATTCTAGTAATCAACGCAGGCAGCTCTTCCCTGAAATACCAGTTGTATAATATGACGGACGAGTCTGTGCTCGCCAAAGGGCTTGTGGAACGGATCGGTATGGATTCTTCCATTTTGACACATAAACCAACCAATAAAAGCGAAATGACGGAAGTAAGCGAAATTCTGGAGCATACTACAGCGATCCGTAAAGTCTTGCACGCTCTGACGGACAAGGAGCATGGTGTCATCGACAGCATCGATGAAATTGACGCGGTCGGCCACCGCGTCGTTCACGGCGGCGAGTCCTTTAAGGAATCCGCTGTCGTTACAGAAGAGGCAAAGAAGGAAATTCGCCGTCTGTTCGACCTTGCCCCGCTGCATAATCCGCCTTCCATGATGGGGATCAAGGCTGCCGAGGTGAATATGCCGAGCATTCCGCAGGTGGTCGTATTCGATACGGCTTTCCATCAAACGATGCCGGAGAAAGCTTACATGTACGCCATTCCCAGAGTGCTGTACAGCAAATATAAAGTGCGCCGTTATGGCGCGCACGGCACATCCCATGACTATGTAAGCAAAGAGGCTGCCAAATTCCTGGATCGTCCGTTGGAAGATCTGAAGATCATCACCTGCCATATCGGTAACGGGGCAAGCATTACGGCGGTACAGGGAGGCGTCTCTGTTGATACCTCCATGGGGATGACACCGTTGGAAGGGCTGATGATGGGTACGCGCAGTGGCGATCTGGACCCTGCCATCGTTCCTTTTGTCATGAACAAGGAAGAGCTGACGGTCAACGAAGTGAACTCCATGCTGAACAAGCACAGCGGACTGTTGGCCATTTCTGGTGTCAGCAGCGACATGCGTGAGATTACAGAGGGCATGGAGAAGGGTGACGCCAACTCCAAGCTTGCGTTTGATATGTATACTTATCGTGTCCGCAAATACATTGGCTCTTATGCGGCGGCTATGAACGGTGTTGATGCTATCGTGTTCACAGCCGGCGTGGGCGAGAATTCGACGGTTCTGCGCGAGCAGGTCCTGAAGGAGCTTACCTTCCTTGGCGTTGAGATCGATGAAGCGCTGAATGCCATCCGTTCCGGCGAGCCGCGCCGTATTTCCACGGAGCAATCCAAGGTCGAGGTTCTTGTCATTCCGACGAATGAAGAACTGGTGATTGCCCGCGACACGTTCCGCCTTGTACAATAGGAACAGACATTATTAGTGAGCCCTGATCAAACAGCCTGTTCCCGCGGGAATGGCTGTTTGATTTCGGTTACAGAGGAGAGATTTGAGTGGCTATAAAATGTACGATTTCCGAAGTTGGACGCCATGTGGACCAGACGGTTACCATTGGCGCCTGGATCCATAATAAGCGTTCCAGCGGTAAAATACAGTTTTTACAGCTTCGGGACGGAAGCGGCTACATCCAAGGGGTTGTAGTGAAAAGCGAAGTATCCGAGCAGATATGGGATGATGCCAAAAGTCTGACCCAGGAAAGCTCCCTCTATGTGACAGGAGTTGTCCGCGAAGAGCCGCGCAGCCAGTCAGGCTATGAGCTGACCGTTACAGGTATTGAGATCATTCATCTGACGGAAAACTATCCGATCACGCCGAAAGAGCATGGCGTCGATTTTCTGATGGATCACCGCCATTTGTGGCTGCGTGCTCCCAAGCAGCGTGCGATTCTGCTGATTCGTGCCCAAATTATTCGTGCAGTGCAGCAGTTCTTTGACAGCAACGGCTTTACGAAGGTGGACCCGCCGATCCTGACGCCGTCTTCCGCTGAAGGCACAACGGAGCTGTTCCATATCAAGTATTTTGACGAGGATGCGTTCCTGACGCAAAGCGGGCAGCTTTACATGGAAGCCGCAGCCATGGCTTTGGGCAAGGTCTATTCCTTTGGACCGACCTTTAGAGCTGAGAAGTCCAAAACACGCCGTCATCTGATCGAATTCTGGATGATTGAGCCGGAGATGGCGTTCGTGGACCTGGAAGAAAGCCTGCGCATTCAGGAGCAGTTTGTAAGCTATGTGGTGCAATCTGTACTGGAGAACTGCCGCAAAGAGCTTGAAACGATCGGAAGAGACATTTCCAAGCTGGAAAATATCCAAGGCGAGTTTCCACGCATAACTTACGATGAAGCCATCGAATTCCTGCAGGGGCAAGGCTTTGATATTCCGTGGGGTGAAGATTTCGGGGCGCCGCATGAAACCGCCATTGCGGAAAAATACGATAAGCCGGTATTTATCACTCATTATCCGGCAAGCATCAAGGCGTTCTATATGAAGCCTGACCCTAGCCGTCCAGAGGTAGTCCTGTGTGCCGATATGATCGCACCGGAGGGATATGGGGAAATTATTGGCGGATCGCAGCGGATTGATGATCCGGAATTAATGGCGCAGCGTTTTGCCGAGCATAGTCTGGCCCAAGAGGCTTACCAGTGGTACATGGATCTCCGTACTTATGGAACGGTTCCCCATTCCGGATTTGGCCTTGGTCTGGAACGGACCGTCGCCTGGATCTGTGGCCTGGACCATGTTCGTGAGACCATTGCGTTTCCGCGGATGCTGTACCGCCTCTACCCTTAACCGATGAACAATCAGTACCGGAATGAGGCGGCGCAATGGACAGAAGGGGCTGCTTTCGCGATGGAAGCCGGCGTGGTGACCATCCCTTACGTCCTGCTTCGGCATTACCGCAGCCTTCACTTGTCAGATACGGAAGTCATGCTGCTGATACAGTTGCTTGCATTCCGACAAGCGGAGCATAATGATTTTCCGACGCTGGATGAGCTGATGGAGCGGATGGACCTGCCTGCAGAGACACTGGGCAAAATGCTGCAAAAGCTGATGCAGGAAGGCTGGATCAGCATTGAATCCGGCTCCTACGAGCAGTCGGACGTGCAGTATGATCGTTATCAGTTTACCGGCCTTTACCGGAAGCTGGCAGAGTACGTCGCTGCTGAGCGCCGCCCGGCGCTTGGCGGGGAGCCGGATGATGATTTGTTCTCAGCAGGCTATGATCCGGAAGACAAGCGGAATCTGTTTACGATATTCGAGCGAGAATTCGGCAGGCCGCTGTCTCCGATGGAGTTTGAGACTATTTCCGGCTGGGTGGATCAGGATAAGTATCCCGAGGATCTGATTCTGATGGCATTGAAGGAGTCCGTTTTTGCAGGCAAGGTACATTTTCGCTACATCGACCGTATTTTGCTGGAATGGGAGCGGAACCGGGTAAGGAGCGCGGAGGATGTAAAGGCCTATACACAAAAATTCCGCACAGGCGGGCGGTCATAATTTGTTCGTTCTGCTCGTCGCCGCTAAACCGATAACGTTTGGAGACGCGCCTTCCGTATGGAAGGCGCGTTTGTTTTTAGTTGGGAAAAAAATTTGGCAAACATGCAGGGGGAGCTAATCATTGCTGCGTCTATAGTATGGGAAGGAGGAGACAGTCATTGAAACGGACATGATCATCGCACGGATCCTGCGTGGGGAGCAAAGCGCCTTTCGCGAACTGGTGGAGCAGTACAGCAGGCATGTATACCAGACAGCCTACTCGGTTCTCCAGGATGCGAAGGAAGCGGAGGATGTCTCTCAGGAAACGTTCGTACAGGTGTATACTTCTCTTTCCCATTACCGTAACGAAGGCTTTAAGTCCTGGCTGACCAGAATAGCGGTTCACAAGGCGATCGATACCAAACGAAGGCGGAGCCGCAGAACGGCTGAAATGACCGTTGCAGACGAAGCGTTGCTTGTCCTTCCTTCCCGGGAAGAGGACATATTAGGCAGACTGATCCGGCAGGAGCGGCGCAGCGAACTGGCGGCCAAGATCGAAACGCTGCCCAGGCAGCACAAGGAAGTTGTCACTGCGTTTTATATACAGGGCAAAAGCTATGAACAGATGGCGGAAGAGATGCAGGTGGCTTTGAAAACGGTCGAATCCCGATTGTACAGGGCGCGGCAATGGATTCGGCAACACTGGAATGAGGAGGAATGGCGGTGAATAGCAGCAATGGTATACCCGCACAGGACATAAGGGCTTATCTCAGAGGCGACTGCTCCGCCGAGCAAGCGGACTACATAGAAAAGCTGCTGCTTGAGGATGAAGCGTTTTTTCTCGAATACATGAAAGAGCTTGAGCAGTTGCAGGCTACGCTGCCCCGGCTTGATAACCCGACATCGTTTGCAGATCGAGTGATGGCCAGTCTGCCGGTCGGCACAGAAACCTTAGCGGCTGCCAAGCAGGTAAAGCAGCGTTGGTATGAACATACCTTTTTCCATTATGCGCTGGCTGCAAGCATTACGCTGCTGATTCTGTTTACAGGCACTTTCGACAAACTGGCAACGGAGCATCAGTTGCTGCTGGATGATTCCTCCGCCCCTTCATACAGTGATGAGGCGATGAAAGCGGCAATCGGCTGGCTGGATGGGTTGAAACGGTAACCAGCCGCACGTCGCCTGACCCAAATTTGAATGCCGAATAGAAAGGATGAACACATATGCCGTATGCACAGCGCAGCAGACTGCTGGCGCTTCTCTTGAATATGGTGCCTGGTCTTGGATTCTTGTATTGGAGTAGGAAGATAGCTGGAATATTATATATGCTTCTGTTTTTTGGTGGTTTGGGAGGAGGCGTGCTGCTGTTTGCCATCTCCGGTGATGATTTCTTTTTAATGCTGACGTTGTTGGGTGCCGTAGCTGTATGGGGCATCGGTATGCTGCATCTCCTTCTCAGGCTGCTCCGCAGCCCGAGTGCTGATTATACCGCTGCGAATGATCCCCATGCTTTTCACGGGCAAGGCGGCGCAGCTTATCCGGGAGGATTCCCGGATTATCCGCCATATCCTCCGCATCCGGAGTACAGGGACAGTGAAAAGCTCAATACGATTCTGTTGTCGTTCGTGCCTGGTCTTGGTCATTTATACATGGGCTTGATGCAGCGGGGGTTGTCGTTTCTTATTACCTTTTTCGGCGTTGGCGTTGTAACTTTCTTTGCTGCTGTCATCACGAACACGGAGAGCTTTCTCGTTGTTCTCGGCTTCCTGCCTGTTATATGGCTGTACTGCATGTTTGACGCCCTCCGGTACATTGAGCATAAACAGGCCGGGGATATCCTAAGCGACCGTACCTTGTTCGAGGAGTTTGAGCTTGGCAGAGTCGGAGGGCGGCGCAGCAAGGTGCTGGCCATGATCCTGTCCGCCTTTCCAGGTGCTGGCCAAATGTATCTGGGGCTACAAAAACGCGGACTGCAGATGATGCTGCTGTTTGTCGGGGGAATTTATGTCCTGGATGTTCTTAGATTGAGTGTGTTTTTGTTTCTAATCCCGGTAATCTGGTTTTATAGCTTTTTTGACGGACTGCAGCAGGCAAGCCGTTACGAGCGAGAACCGCTGGAGGATCGGCCGATTTTGGATATGTTCGTACAGCATCAGAAGCTTATTGGTGTGATTCTGGTCTGTATGGGTGTGTATTTTGTAGTGATGAACATGTTCGTCCCGTTTATTGACGTACGGTTCCCGGAATGGAACCTGCAGGCGCGCATTGATGAACATCTGCGGACAGTGGTCGTTTCGCTTGTGCTGATCGGAGGCGGTACCAGATTGCTCATGGGTACCCGGAGGAGAAGCCTATGATTTCAATAGATCCGAACACGCTGGATAACCGGGGCAATTACAAGCTGCTAACCGGAAGCATCATCCCACGCCCAATTGCGTTTGTGACAACACTTTCGGAGCATGGGGTACTGAATGGCGCCCCGTTCAGTTACTTTTCAATCGTATCTGCGGCACCTCCGCTCATTTCCGTTTCCGTCCAGCGGGTGAACGGCAAGCAAAAGGATACGGCCAGAAATGCTGCACAAGCGGGAGAATTTGTCGTTCATATTACCGATGAAGATAACGTGGAGGCTGTGAACAAAACGGCTGCGGCGCTTCCGCCCACCGAAAGCGAGGTGGAGGCAGCCGGCTTGACACCGCTCCCGAGCTCGGTGGTGAAGGTTCCGGGCATTGCCGAGTCGAAAATGCGGATGGAATGCAGGCTGGAGCGTTCTATTCCGCTCGGAGAAGAAGGGCAGGAGCCATCCTGTGACCTGCTGATCGGCCGTGTGGTGTGTTATCATATTTCGGAAGAGGTATATCAGAACACTTACATTGATCCTTCGGCGCTGCGCGCTGTCAGCAGGCTGGCCGGCAATGATTACGCGAAGCTCGGTGAACGTTTTATCCTGGAGCGTCCGAACTAGCAAAAGCAAAACCGCTCAACGAACACCATCGTTGAGCGGTTTTTGATTGTTCATTCTCTTAAAATGTAGCCGCCATATTTTTGGCCCGCTCGATCGCTTCCTCTTTGATGGCCTGCGCCCGGTCTTGTTGAGCGTTCATGCCTTCGACGAACAGCGCCTCGAACGAAGGAATGCCGAAGAAACCGCTCAGGATTCGCAAATAGCGGCTTCCGGACTCCAGCTCCTTGGCCGGTCCTTCGGAGTAAATCCCGCCGTTGGCCTGGATATGGAGCATCTTTTTATCTGTCAGCAGACCCACCGGCCCTTCGGAGGTGTAGCGAAATGTTTTGCCCGCCACGCAGACGGCGTCCGTATAAGCCTTCAAAATGGCTGGGAACGAAAAATTCCACATCGGGTTCACAATAACATACTTGTCCGCGCTGATGAACTGGTCGACGATTTCGTTCAGGCGTTTCACCTTGGCCTGCTCATCCTGGCTTAACTGTGTAAACTCCGTGTCTGAGGCGAGCTTGCCCCAGCCGCTAAATACGTCAGCGTCAATATACGGCACATGAATCTTGTATAGATCCAGATGCTCCACCTTGTCCTGAGGATTCGCCTGCTGATAGGCTGTGCGGAAGGCTTCCCCTACAGCCATGCTGTAAGAGCTGTGATGGTCATGCGGATGGGCCGTAATGTATAGAACTGTTGCCAATCGGATTCGCTCCCTTGCTCAATTTTTGAACTCCATGCTAGTGTGAACCGTGAAAGGCTTTTTTATGATTAGCCTTCCGATTGGCAGGTTGTAATATGAAGTGCGATAATTAGCCAGTACTTAATTGTGTTATATATAACTGCACCACTTGCGCTGACACAGCCTCGATATCACTGTCTATTTCGTCCAATACATAGGATTCAAGTACACCCATAGTTGCCATCCCCAAAAATTTCAAAAAAATACGCTTATCGATGATCGGAAGTGTGTCATCATTCAGCTTTTTATCAATCTCTCCCATAGTAAAGGACAACAGCTTTTTGCGAAAGGATGAAGCACTGTCACTTTGAAATAAAGCAGCAAAGAATGATTTGTGAAGCTCAAAGTAAGAAAACCACATGAGTGAACCTTCAGTTATGCCGATATCCTTTTTTTGATCACATATTTCTTGCAGTCGTGCGATATGGTCGTCCACCAGTTGATCCAACAGATCGTATTTATCAAGATAATGCAGATAAAATGTTTTTCGACCTACATTGGCTTTCTCCGTCAGATGTTTAACTGTGATATTATCAAACCCTTCCTGAATGAGCATTTGCAAAAAAGTAGATTGAATCACCTGTCTGGACTTTACGATTCTGCGGTCTATTTTATCCATAGCGTTGTCCTCCTGTACGTTTCTACACATTGTAGATGGTGTATGTATTAACACACATGTGAGGTGATGTGGTTATTGAATCTGATGCTTGATTATTCTAATCTAAATATACACAAGGCGAATAATACGCACAAGTGTCATAAATAGAAAAGGTGGTTTTTATAGATGATAGTAATCCAAAAGAACGTTAAATTCCTTGCGCACGGTCTGGCTTTAGCTGCAATTCTCCGTATACCTGAGCACGCTGATGAAAAGAAAGGGAATCCGGCTATTGTCTGTGTTCATCCGGGTAGTAGCTGCAAAGAGCAAACAGCGGGCATCTATGCAGAGAAACTTGCCGAGTTGGGCTATGTGACGATTGTATTTGATGCATCGTATCAGGGAGAAAGCGAAGGCGAGCCTCGTCATGCCGAATACCCGTCCGCTCGTGTGGAAGATATTCGCTCTGCTGTGGATTACCTGACTACTCTGGAATATGTCGATGAGCATCGGATTGGTGTACTGGGGGTATGTGCTGGAGGCGGATATGCTGTACATGCTGCAATGACGGAACGACGCATTCAGGCAGTGGGTGCAGTTTCCGTTGCGAACATAGGTCGCGGATATCGTGAAAACGATCCCATTGGAATGTTGGAGCAGGTTGCTCGGCAACGTACGGCTGAGGCACGCGGGGCAGAACCTCTGACTAACCCATGGATTCCTGGAAGCCACGAAGAAAGAGAAGCAGCAGGAATGAATGAACTTGATATTAAACAAGCAGTGGATTACTACCGCACATCCAGAGGTCAGCATCCGAACTCACCTAACCGTTTGAAATTTACAAGTGTAGATTCCATTATTGCCTTTGACGCGTTTCATCTGGCAGACTCTTTGTTAACCCAACCTTTGCAGATCATTGTCGGCGGTATACGGGGAGCATTTGGTTCTTACCATGATGGTCATGATTTGTATCAACGTGCAGCTTCGGCACATAAAGATCTGTTCATTGTAGAAGGAGCCAGTCATTATGACTTGTACGATCAGACTGAGCCAGTGAAGGAAGCTGTTGATAGATTGGACGTTTTCTATAAAAAGCATCTTTAATTGTTTGTAAAAAAAGGACGCTCCCGCTCCTTGGCTTGGGCTGCGTCCTTCTATTACTACTGTTGCTGTGAAACACTATTTTCTCAGCAGCAATGATCTGTACACCGTCTCAAACAGAAACTCAAAGGCCTCCAAATGCTTCTTCGCTTCAAACGCGTCGCGGCCCCAGGCATAGATGCCGTGATTGCGCAGCAGAATGCCCGGAACCTGCCCATTCAATACACCAGGCACCAGCTTGGCGATGGCGGAAATATCCGCATAGTTGGGCAGCACAGGAACGGAAATGGCTGCATCCTCCTCCCAAATGTTGAAAGCCTTGATCAGCTCAATGCCCTGGAGCGGAACAGCGCCGTGATCCCCGTAGTACTCCGAAATCAGGTTGTTAAACACGGTATGTACGTGGAAAACCGCACCGCAGCCTGTAAGGCGATAAATTTCGCAGTGGATGAGCGTTTCCGCACTTGGTTTCAGGTTCGTGGTTTCGGCTGGGCGACCTTCCTGATCTACGATCAAAAAATCCTCCGGTGTCCGCTTCGTTTTATCTTTCCCGCTCGCAGTAATGGCAAAGTGGAACCCTTCCTCATCCATTTCACCTACCCGCATCGACAGATTGCCGCTAGTGCCTGGAAACCAGTTGCGCGCGGCGAACAGCTCCTTCACGTCCGCCAATTCTTCGAGTACACGCCGTTTTTCCTCGGTAGCTATATTGACTAGGCTCACTTTATAGCACTCCTTCTTCATACTTCAATTTCAGATCAGAGACGATATCATCAAACGTTGTGAATGGAACATGGGGCACGCCCAGCTCTGCACATTTGTCGGTCAGAATGGACCGGGAATAGACCTTATCCGCAATTTTGGCACCCTCAAAATCGGTTAGGCTGTCACCGATCAATATCCGGGTATAGCTGTCTGTGGAGAAGTGGCGCATAACGGTGGTCTTGCACATCCCGCAGCCGCTGTCGAATAGGTTGCTGCATTGGTCGTCACAAGGATGAGGCCATGTAATTTCGATATGATCTCCGGAAAAATCGGCACCGTTGCAAAAAATATGATTATGAGGTATGCCGAAAGGCTCCAGCAGCGGATCGATAAAAAAGTCCATTCCCCCACTGGTTACGTAAAATTCGATATTCTGCTCTCGCAGGTAGTCAAGGAAACGTCCAAAGCCTTCACGGATGCCGGCTTGTCCGAGGACAAACTGCACGATCTCTTCCTTCTGGGATGAAGGGAGAAGGGCGAACATAGCGCCGACACCTTCGCGGATGGAGATGCGCTGCCGAATGACATCATCCATAATCACTTCATAACCCGCCGGGCGGAAATGCTTCATAATGGCGACAATATTGTCACTTACGGTAATCGTGCCGTCAAAATCACAAAAGATGACGGGCTTCTTCGCTTCGATCATTGTTCTCCTCCCCATAGTTGCAAAGCGGCTTGCAGCTCAGGGTGGGAGGCCGCATAATCCGCGAGCGGAATCTTCTGTCCCGCGGCTTCGATTGCCTGTATGAAAGCACGTCCGCCGGCTTCCGTACCCATTGGATGGCCGTGGATTCCGCCCCCAGCGTTGATCACCACATCCTGGCCGAAATCGCGCAGAATCAAAGGCACCAGGCCCGGATGAATACCTGCGGACGGCACAGGCAGACTGGTCCTGATCGGCAAATCCGTACGCAGCAGCTCGTCCCGGATGGTCATGTTCTCTTCACGCGGCATCGTGACCGAGCCGTAGGGTGAAGGGAAGAGCACCAGGTCCGCCCCGGCAAGGCGCATCAACTGCCCGAGCAGTACTGACGCCGAGATCCCATAGTGAGGGGATGGATACAAGGCCCCGGCAAGCGCCGGATGGGCCGCAATCGGCACGTTGATGTCCGGGTCGGTGCTAAGCTCGTGCAGGACATCATAGCCATAGGCCAGTACATTGAACAGGAGCGCATTCGCCCCGGACTGCACCGCTTTAATGGCCTGGCTTCTAAGCTGGGAAGTCGGTCCGGTCAGATTAGCGGCATAGAGCAGCCTTTTACCGGTCTCGCGGCTGGCTGCTTCGGAAGCCTTTAGACAAGCTTCAACGCGCTTTTCAAGGGGAGTCAGCTCATTCTCGAACAGGATCTCGTCATCCTTGATCAGATCAACGCCGCCCAGCGCCTGCTTGACGAACTGTTCCTTCAGCTCGTCAAGGTTTAATCCGATCACGGATTTGAAGATGCTCATGAAAAGGGGACGATCATGCACTTTAAGCAACTCGCGTATCCCTTGAATGCCGAAACGAGGGCCTGGGAATGCGGACAGAAACCGCTCCGAGAAATCAAGCTTCGTCAGCTTGATACGGCCGTCCATCGATATTTTGCCAAATACTGTGACGAGCAGAGCGGGAATATCTGTGCTGAAGTTGATATCAGGATAAGCGATGGTCATGTCGGCGTAACGCTGTCCCGGACCGTTGTCCACCACTTCCACACCTGTCACCTGCCCCAAATGCTTTTGCATCGCTTCACGCTTCGTCTGCGGCAGCTCCGTCCAGCTTCCAACGGTCATGCCGACGGCAATAGACTCGGCTTTTTTCCTGAAATCCGCTTTATCATCATACACCCGGTAGGTGGCGTGGCAGTAACTCATTCCACTTCCTCCTTTAACGCATCTCCCATTTCGCGTGAACGCTCGGCGGAGCGATGGACCGCACTGATCACCGTTTCGAAAAAGTCCCCTTCATCCAGCTTTTGCAGCGCTGCAACCGTAGAGCCGTTTGGTGACATGATCGCGGCGCGGAGCACGGAAGGCTCCTCTCCGGTCTGCTGCACCATTCGGGCGGCTCCAAGCACGGTTTGAACCGTTAGCTCCCGGCACTGCTGCGGTGTGAGTCCGGTGCGGATGCCGGCAGCCATCATGGCCTCCATCAAATAGTACACGTAAGCCGGGCCGCTGCCTGAAATGCCGGTGAGAATCTCCATTTTGTCTTCCTCAATGACCGTGACCGTGCCGACGGATTCGAACATCTGCAGCACACGGGTGCGCTGCTCTGGGGTGATCTCTTTGGAAAAGGTAATGCCTGTAACACCAAGCCCGATGGAGCTGGAGGTGTTCGGCATGGTGCGCGCAATCGGCTGCTTGCGTCCCAGAAGCTGCTGAATGGTGCGAATCGACAGTCCGGCTATCGTGGAAATAAGAAGCTGATCGTCAGACAGCAGGGGAGACATCGCTTTTAATGCCGCAGCCGCGTCCTTAGGTTTCATGGCAAGCACGATCAACGGTGCACGGCGCAGCAGCTCCTCCTTGGCAGCTTCATCACTTTGCGTCAGCACCCCGTAGCGGGCTTTGAGCTCCTGCAATCTTGCCGCATTGCTGCGATTGGTCACGGTAATTCCTTCAGGCCGCACCACTTGGCGGGCGATCATGCCCTTGATCAGCGATTCGGCAAGGGAGCCTGCGCCCGAAAATACGATCTGCTGTGAGATTAATGTCTTTGGTGTAGATTCACACATAACTGAATGATACCTCCTGTATATCTCTATTGCCGCTAGTTCCCAGGGAACTTTATTCGCGGATTTGTCCGCTGCCGCGGACGACGTATTTGATAGATGTAAGAGCCGGCAGCCCCATCGGGCCGCGTGCATGCAGCTTCTGTGTGCTGATGCCAATCTCTGCTCCGAAGCCGAACTCAAACCCGTCGGTAAAGCGTGTGGAAGCATTGTGATACACGGCCGCCGCATCCACCTCCTGCAGAAAACGCACGGCATGGGCTTCGTCTTCGGTGATGATGCATTCGGAGTGCATTGTGCCGAAGCGGGCAATATGGTCCAGCGCCTCGTCGAGACCAGCTACAACCTTCACATTAAGAATGTAATCGTTATATTCTGTTGCGTAATCTTCTTCGGTGGCCTCTAAGGCAAAAGGAACCAGCTCTCTCGTTCTGTCATTACCGCGCAGCTCGACACCTGCTTCCCGGAAGCGTTCCGCCAGTCGGGCCAGATGGGCTGCTGCAAAATCCTCATGAACCAGCAGCGTTTCCATGGAGTTGCAGACAGAAGGGCGTTGCACCTTGGCATTTAGCGATATTCGTTCCGCCATCAGCAGAGCGGCTGAAGCGTCCAGGTACGTGTGGCATATCCCTGCTCCGGTCTCGATTACAGGGACCGTAGCGTTCTGCACGACATTTTGGATCAGAGATCTGCCCCCGCGTGGGATGATGACATCGATCAGCCCGTTCAGCTTCAGCAACTCGTCGACAGAGGCTCTGTCTGCGTCTTCAATAATCTGCAGTGCATCCCTGGGGATGGCGGTCGTATCGAGCGTGTTATGCAAAATTTCGGCAAGCTTCCTATTGGAGGACAGGGCGGCCGAACCGCCGCGCAGGACAACCGGATTACCGGTCTTCAGACACAGCCCTGCGGCATCAACCGTTACATTGGGACGCGCCTCATAGATAATGCCGATCACACCGAGTGGAACTCGAATTTTCTCGATATGAAGACCGTTTGGTCTGTCCAGTACCTCCAGTGTATCACCGACCGGATCAGGCAGGGCCGCAATTTGCCGCAATCCTTCGGCAATGCCGTCAATACGCGTTTCCGTAAGTCTGAGTCTGTCGAGCAGCGACTCGGAAGTGCCGTTCGCTCGTCCCCGCTGCAGGTCGTCTTTATTGGCCGCAATGAGCTCATCCTGGTGCCGCACAAGCGCCTCCGCCATGGCAAGAAGTGCCTCGTTCTTTTGCCGGGTACTGAGCTTGTTTAACGCCCCGACCGTTGCCCTTGCCAGCGATGCTTTATCCTTTACTTCACTCATTCAGTTCAACCTCCTCAGTATATCCTGCAAGACCATCCTAGCAAACTTCTGCTAAGCGTAGTCTGTTTTTTTTGGAAGCACGTCGATTATAACGTAATCCACTCATCCCGATGAATGACCTCAAGTCTGTGAATGGTTCCGATTTTGCCAATGACCTCGCCGCTGGGCAGTCCCTGAATCGACCTGAGCTGATCATCGTCATAGTTGACAATGCCTCTCCCCAGTATGCGTTTATCCGTCCCGGTAACCTCAACGACATCGCCGGCATGAAAGGTACCTTCCACATTGACAACGCCCACAGGCAGCAGACTGTGACCGCCGTGCAGGAGCGCCTCTGCGGCTCCAGTGTCCACATGGACGGTGCCAAGCGGAGTGGACATGAAGCCGAGCCACTGCTTTTTCACAGGCAGGGAGGAGAGGTGGGTATCGAAGTAAGTGCCCCGCCCTGTTCCTTCAATACTGCGGCGCAGATCCCCGGGGTCAGCTACCCGCCCAACGAACACGGGTACACCTCCGCGTACGGCCACTTTGGCGGCCTCCACCTTGGAGCGCATGCCACCTGTGCCGACGGAGGAGCCCGAACCGCCCGCGAGCGCGTAGATTTCTTCCGTAATCTCTTCGATTCTGTCAAAGCGGACCGCTTGCGGATGCTTGCGCGGATCAGCGGTATACAGGCCGTCCATGTCCGTGATGATGCTCAAATGTCCGGCCTTGGAGAGATTGGCAACCAGGGCGGACAGCATATCGTTATCGCCGAACTTTAATTCGTCGACCGAAACCGTATCGTTTTCGTTGAAAATGGGGAGTACACGCTGCTGCAGAAGCTCCTCCATCGCTCTGCGGGCGTTGTTCATCCGCTTGCGGATGAGAAAATCGCTGCGTGTCAGCAAAATTTGCGCAGTCGTAATACCGTGACTTTTAAATGCCTGCTGGTAAGCCTGCATGAGCAGAGCCTGACCTACAGCGGCGGCAGCTTGCTTCTCGTGCAATTGCTTTGGGCGGAAGCGGTAACCAATTTCTCTGAAGCCTGCCGCCACAGCGCCTGAGGTCACGAGCAGCAGTTCATGTCCTTCCGCATGCAGAGCGGCCATTTCCGCCGCAAAGAATGAGATCGCATCCGTGCTCAGACCGCCTTCATCCCCGGTCAGCGAGCTGCTGCCTATTTTGACAACGATACGTGAAGACATTTAATCCACTTCCTTTGATGGGTTAGAATCAGCAAAAGGACAACAAAAAAACTTCCGTCCTTAGCAAAGGACGAAAGTTTCACCTTCCGCGGTACCACCTTTATTGATGATTGGCATCATCCGACTTCATTCCTGTAACGTCAGAGGACGTCCTGCGGGCGCAGGCCGCTCAGGGGTAGGTTCGGAGAGGGTAAACGGTAAATTCTCACAGCCAGCCGGAATTTACTCTCTGGTCGCCCCCGCTTCTCTTAATGGCCCCGTCATTGCGTTTGTTGTTTGTATTTGCCATATACGAAATCATGTTTAGTTACCATCAAGAATATCATGGCCGCCGCTTTTTGGCAAAAGGTATAATGTCTCGCAATCAGCGGAACAGCTTCAAGCGGCCGATCCGCTCTGCGGCTTCAACAAGCCGTTCCTCCGTGCTTAGCAGCCCGACACGCACATAGCCTTCGCCATGGCTGCCGAAGCCGATGCCGGGAGCGACAGCGACCTTGGCCTCACGCAGGAGTAGATCCGCGAAGGAAGAGGACGTAAATTCTGCAGGCACGGGCAGCCAACTGAAGAACGATCCGCTCGGTGCCGCTGCCTTCCAGCCGATGCTGTCCAGCGCCCCAAAGAAGGCGTTACGGCGTGATTCATATCGGCCAACCAACTCGGCAACGCAGTCCTGCGACGATGTCAGGGCCACCGCGGCCGCCTCCTGAATGCCGCCGAACAGGCTGACATACATATGATCCTGCAGCAGGTTGATCTGCGAGATGATGTCTGCATTGCCGAGCGCAAATCCTACACGCCAACCGGCCATGTTATAGGTTTTCGACAACGTATAAAACTCGATGCCAACCTCTTTGGCTCCCGCAGCCTGCAGGAAGCTGACCGGGCGCTCACCGTCAAAGCCGATCGCCCCGTAGGCAAAATCGCTGGCCACCACAATGTGATGGCGTTTGGCAAACTCCACGGTCTCTTCATAGAAGGAGAGCGGAGCCGTCGCCGAGGTTGGATTGTTCGGATAGTTCAGAAACATTAGCTTTGCTCTTGTGCGGTCTGATTCAGCAATGCTTCCATAATCCGGAAGGTATCCGTTGCGCTCCAGCAGCGGCATGAATGACATTTCCGCCTTCGCCAGCGCCACACCTGACCAGTAATCCGGGTATCCCGGATCGGGAACGAGACAGAGATCACCGGGATTCAGCAAAATCTGCGGCAGCTCCACCAGCCCTGTTTTGCCGCCAAAGAGGATGGCGACCTCCGTGTCTGGATCAAGCTCTACTCCGTAATCCTCACGGTAACGCTGTGCAATCGCTTCTTTCAGAAAACGGTGGCCTGAAAATGGCGAATATTTATGATAAAGCGGGTTGGCCGCCGCCTTCTGCAGCGCTGTGACGATATGCTCCGGTGTGGGTGTATCCGGGTTGCCCTGGCCGAGATTAATGACATCATGGCCTGCGGCAACCTCACGGTTGACATTCTGGACCAATGCCGCAAAAAATTGTGTCGGAAGCTGTGTCATCACATCCGCCACAGGCATAGGAAAAGCGGAATTTCTGCTGCTCAAAACTTCATTGTTCATTTGACCTGTACACGACCTTTACCTTCAAATTCAATTAAAGTTTAATCTATCATTATATTACCGGGTTGTATAGAGGGAATTAGGCACATTCTGTTGCGTCCGTGACCGGCCCGGGATATGATGATACAAATGTTGAAATGCAGGCGGACGAGGCTTTCAACCGGCGTCTGCGGAAGGGGAGAAACATGTCTACTGACGTAAGCAAGGCTGTAAATATCGCTTTGGTGCAGGCCAATATTACGCTTGGCGAGCCGGATACGAACCGCCGTCATATCGAGCAAGGGATGGAGCAGGCCGTTTCGGCTGCTGTCAAGCCCGATATGATCGTGCTGCCGGAAATGTGGAATACCGGCTATGCTCTGGAGCAGATTCAGGAGCTGGCCGATGTGGAAGGAGCAGAGACAAGGAAATGGGTGTCCGCCTTTGCGCGCAGCCATGGAGTGAATGTCGTGGCAGGCTCTATAGCGGAGAAAAAAGCGGACGGCGGCATTTACAACACGACATATATTTTTGACCGCAATGGGAATACGGCTGCTTCTTATTCGAAAATTCATCTGTTCCGGCTCATGGATGAGGAGAAATATTTGCAGGCCGGAAGCGAGCCTGTCCTGTTCGATCTTGACGGCACCATGAAAGCCGGAGCATCGATCTGTTACGATATCCGCTTCCCCGAGCTTGGGCGTAAGCTGGCCTTGGCGGGAGCTGACATGCTGATCGTGCCTGCCGAATGGCCACATCCGCGGCTGCATCATTGGCGGACACTGCTGATGGCAAGAGCGATCGAAAACCAGATGTATGTCATTGCCTGCAATCGGGTCGGTACCGGCGGCACGACGGAATTTTTCGGCCATTCGATGATCATCGACCCGTGGGGAGAGGTCATCGTCGAGGGAGGCGAGCAGGAGGAAATCGTCACAGGCACGATCCGCCCGGAGCTGGTCCAAGAGGTGCGTAGCCGGATTCCGGTATTTGAAGACCGCCGCCCTTCCTTGTACCTCTAAGCATGAGAAAACGCATGATTTGACATTCCGCAAACAGTTTTTCACTGAGTTTGCGGTTTTCTGTTTCAGATACAGAATGGGGGTGTATTATAATAGTATCCCGCTACCAGGAGGTGGATTACGATGGAAATCCAGAGTGGAAACGTACTGGAATTAAGGGATCGAAGGATCAGGTTACCGAACATCAGCAGACAAGCTGTGGGAGGGGACTATGAAATGGGCTTTGCGGCGGATATCGGGCCTCCGGTCTGATGAAGGGCTGAACTTTACAGCCAAATTATTGTATTGAAAAGGGCTACTGAAAGCTAAGCAGGTTACCGTCAGGCGGTCACAGCACATCTCACGAATCATAAATTCTGAGAAAGAAGTGATGAGCGATGGACAAAGTAAGTTTACCGAGCAAGATTAGAGTGACAAGGCGACGCCTGTATACAAGGGCGCTGAGAACCTTTTTGCGAGGGAAGCTGCTTAACAGTTAATATATTTCCTTGAAGAAGGACAGTCTCTTAAATGGAAAACCGAAAGCCGGGCCGGGCAAGGATGCATTCCTTGTCCGGTGCGGTTATTTTTTTTCGTCCTGAGATAAGAATTACCTTCCGTTAACAATATTCACACTCTCATTTTATAAAACTCATATATGATCAAGTTGTAATATATTCTACACATTGGAGCGTGAGCTTTGTGAAAAAGCGTCCTGTTAAAAAAGTAATCCTCTCTCTTGCTGTTATGGGAGTGCTCGGCGCCCCGATTTTTGCCGCCAACCTCTCTAACGTATCTGCCGCAGCAAGCAATCCGAATACAGAGCAGAAAGCGGAGGCCAAGAAATCCACATATCCGAAAAATGTCATCCTGTTTATTGGAGACGGGATGGGACAAGCCGCCCGTGATGCGATCACTCTGGCTACGGTGGGCAAATCCGGAAATCTGGAAATGGATAAAATGCCGGTTATCGGGCTCGTCAGCACCGATTCCGGGGATAACCTGGTGACGGATTCCGCAGCCGCAGCAACCGCTATTGCCACAGGAGTCAAAACGTATAACGGTGCTATCGGCATGAATATGAACAAAAAGCCGGTCCCCACCATTATGGAGCAGGCTAAAAAAGCGGGTCTTTCCACCGGTATCGTTACGACGAGCCAAGTTACGGATGCTACGGGTGCAGCGTTTGGTGCGCATGTGGAGAACCGTTCAGCCCAAAGTGATATCGCCAAGCAGTATTTGGAAAAAAGCAAAGTGGATGTGATTCTCGGCGGCGGTGAAGATTTCTGGTATCCTGCAGGCACGCCGGGTGCTCACAAGGATGCTCCGGCTGAAGATCCTGAAGAAGCGAGCAAAGGCACCCAGGGCAATTTGGTTGCACAGGCCAAAAAGCTGGGTTATACCTATGCAACCAACAGCGCCGAGATGAAAGCTGCATCCGGGAGCAAGCTGCTCGGCCTGTTCGCTAATGAGGAAATGTTTCAGGCGCACAACGAGCTGGGCAACTCCTATAAGCCTACGGTCCCGCTGCCGGACATGACTGCAAAAGCAATCGATGTGCTCTCCAAAAATAAAAAAGGCTTCTTTCTGGTGGTTGAGGAAGAAGCTACAGATGAGATGGCACACGATAATGAAGGTGAGTTAACGATCAAAGCCGGTCAGCAACTCGATAAAGCTGTGAAAGTTGCCAAAGATTACGCTAAAGCCCACCCGGACACGCTTGTCCTGGTGACAGCAGATCACGAAACCGGCGGTATGGCGATTGAAGCTGATGACAGCGAGGATGAGTCCGGCGATGGAACGTCCAAGGAGGATGGCCCGTTTACGATCCATGGTTCTGATGAAAAGTTCTATATCGACTGGACTACTGGTGGACATACGGCGATCAATGTGACACTGACGGCCATGGGACCTGGAGCGGAGAAATTTGCAGGCAGTTATCCGAATACCGCCATTTATGATAAGCTCCTTCAATTGTTGAAATTGAAAAAGTAAGCACAGCAGCATAAACGGACCTCATCCTCCACTTAATTGTGGAATTTGAGGTCCGTTCGATTTTTCTTTGGCTTAAGCCTCGGAATGAGGCAATGCCACTCCCCCCGCCAATTGACTCACCGTATCCTTAAAGGTATCGATAAAAGCCTCCGCAGCTTTCGAGAGGTAGCGGCCGTTCCGGTAAGCGATGACCAGGGTTCTGCTTGGAGCCGGGTCGGCAAGCCTCAGGTATACGGGCACGAACTCGCTGCTGGCGGCCCGGGCGATAAAGCGCGGCACCAGTGTAATGCCCATGCCTGCGGCAACGAGGGATTGCACCGTTTCCATATTGTTGCTTTCGAAAACGACGCGGGGCTCAAAGCCGGCCTGATGACACAGATCCATCGTCAGCTTTCTGAAGCCCTGTCCCTTTTTGAGGACAACAAAGGGCTCATCTGCAAGCTCCTCCAGTCTTACGGTGCGGTCTTCATCGGCACGCTTGGCCAGCGGATGATCATGCGGCACGGCGAGATCAATGACTTCCTCCCCGATCGGGACATACGACAGGGACGGCTCGACCAGCGGCAGGGAAAGCAGGCTTAAATCGGTTTGTCCATTCGCCGTTTTTTTCTCCAGATTCATGGAAGAATCCTCAAGCAGCGTAATCTCGACGTCGGGGTGCAAATGCTTGAAGGCAGGCAGCACGTGTGGAAGTAAATGGGAGCCGGTGATCGGCATGCTGCCAACGACGACCTTGCCTTTGCGAAGCTGCGAGATATCATCCATCTCCTGCCGCAGCACCTCCACGGCATCGACAATTTTCTGGGCTTTTTCCACAAACACCTCGCCGGCATGAGTGAGCTCAACTGCGCTCGTATTGCGGTGGAACAAAAGCACGCCTAATTCCTTCTCCAGCTTGGAAAGCTGCTGACTTAAAGAAGGCTGCGCGATGTGAAGCTTTTCGGCCGCTCTGGAGAAATTCCGCTCGGAGGCGATTTGAAGGGCATACTGAAGCTGCCTGAATTCCATGGGTATCATCCTTTTTTTAAGACCTTGATATACTGCTTTCAGTATTATATACAAAAAAGAACAGGTCCTACTACAGAGGTTATAGTCTGAGCCTATCACTCCTATAGTTATCATATCTTGGATCAATGAAGCCATTGATGGTATATTCATGTCAATATCAATAAGAGAAGGCTCTGCCGCCTTACAATGTACGTAACCAACAGGGGTGAATAGTAATGAGCAAAAAGACAATGTTTGAGAAAATTTGGGATAATCACGTCATTCATCAGGAAGAAGGAAAACCTAGCATTTTATACATTGACCTGCACCTGGTACACGAGGTTACCTCGCCGCAGGCTTTTGAAGGCTTGCGCCTGAGCGGCCGCAAGGTACGCCGTCCGGAGCGCACGTTTGCGACCATGGACCACAACGTTCCAACGAAGGATCGCTTTAATATTTCGGACCCGATCTCCAAGCAACAGATCGATACTTTAACTCAGAACTGTCGCGATTTCGGCGTCACTCTGTATGATTTGAATACACTTGATCAGGGCGTAGTTCACGTTATGGGGCCTGAGCTTGGCTTGACTCATCCGGGCAAAACGATTGTCTGTGGTGACAGCCACACTTCCACACATGGTGCATTCGGCGCGCTTGCCTTTGGGATCGGAACAAGCGAGGTTGAGCATGTACTTGCGACCCAGTGTCTGCAGCAGGCCAAAGCGAAAACGATGGAGGTCCGTTTTGTCGGAAAACGCAAGCCTGGTGTTACGGCCAAAGACATGATTCTTGGCGTCATCGCAAAATACGGCACGGACTTCGCTACAGGTTATGTTATTGAATATACGGGTGAAGCGATTCGCGAGCTGAGTATGGAAGAACGCATGACGATTTGTAACATGTCCATTGAGGGCGGTGCTCGTGCGGGCATGATCGCTCCGGATGAGACGACCTTCGAATATCTGCGCGGACGTCAGCATGTGCCGCAAGGAGCTGCATTTGATCAAGCCGTGGCAGAATGGAGCAAGCTGGTTACCGATGAAGGAGCCCAGTTTGATACAGTTATGGAATTTGATATGGAGACGCTCATCCCGCAGGTCACCTGGGGAACAAGTCCAGGCATGGGCACTGATATTTCGGGCAACGTGCCTAATCCTGCCGACATGGCGACGGAAAATGAACGCAAAGCTGCCGAGAAGGCGCTTGAGTATATGGGATTGACTCCAGGAACGCCGATGACGGACATTGGGATTGACTATGTGTTTATCGGTTCCTGCACCAATGGCCGGATTGAGGATCTCCGTGCTGCGGCCCAGGTAGCGAAGGGCTACAAGGTTTCCGATAAAGTAACGGCAATCGTCGTTCCGGGTTCTGGACGTGTTAAGGAGCAGGCGGAGAAGGAAGGCCTGGATGTGATTTTTAAGGAAGCTGGCTTTGAATGGCGGGATGCAGGCTGCAGCATGTGCCTGGCGATGAATCCAGACGTATTGCAGCCGGGACAGCGCTGCGCGTCAACTTCCAACCGTAACTTTGAAGGCCGTCAGGGACGTGGTGGACGCACGCATCTCGTATCACCTGCCATGGCTGTTGCCGCTGCGATCCACGGACGCTTCTATGATGTGCGCGGCTGGGAATTCAAACAGGAAGTTGTCAGCTAAGACACGGGAGGAGAGATATTAATGGAAGCATTTAAAACTTTAAACGGAATCGTAGCTCCAGTAGACCGCGTCAATGTGGATACGGATGCCATTATTCCGAAGCAATTTCTCAAACGGATTGAGCGCACCGGATTCGGACAATTTCTGTTCTACGAATGGCGCTTTGACGAGCAGGGGAACGTAAATCCGAATTTCGAGCCGAACAAAGCGCGCTATCAGGGAGCATCCATCCTTATTTCCCGTGCCAATTTCGGCTGCGGTTCCTCCCGCGAGCATGCGCCGTGGGCGATTATGGATTATGGGTTCAAATGTGTCATTGCTCCATCGTACGCCGATATTTTCTATAACAACTGCTTCAAAAACGGAATTCTTCCGATTAAATTGTCGGAGGAGCAGGTAGAGGATCTCTTCCAGCGCACTGCAGCCCATGACGGTTACCGTCTGAACGTAGATCTGGAGAATAAGACGATTACGGATGATTACGGTCTGCATATTGACTTCGATCTGGATGAACACCGCAGACAGTTTCTGCTGCAAGGTCTGGACGACATCGGGCTGACGCTGCAGCACGAGGATAAAATCTCCCTTTATGAGCAGCAAATCGCCAAAAAAGCTTTGGTATAATGGCTATCTAAAGAAAATGTCAAACCGCAAGTGCAGGTAAAGCTGTGCTTGCGGTTTTTTTTGTCAAAAAAAATAAAAAAGCTGCACTTCCTGCGAAACATTCTGGGACAAGTAACGTCTAACAGTTTATGAGGATAGCTCCAATTGCAGCAGTGGAATCCCAGAGCATAATAAATTAAGGAGAATCAGGATGAAAAAATACGGATGGCTGCTTTTTTTGGCATTTTGGTTATGTTTTATCCCTTCTTTTCACCGGGCTGAAGCGGCGGGCACCAATCTGTTCTTAGACGGTGAGCGACTGGAAACGTCCGGGGGCACGACGGCGGAAATGGTGAACGGTAAAATAATGGTTCCGCTGCGTATCATCGGACAGGAGCTGGGCTACAAATTTGACTGGGAACCCAAGGAGTATAAGGTAATCGTACATAAGAGCAATACTGATATTTCCATGTTCGTTGGCCGCACAACGGCCTATGTGGGGAGCAAGGAAGTGCAGTTGGATTCTCCTCCGCTGCTGCGTGGCAGTACAACCCTGGTTCCGCTCCGTTTTGTGGGCGAACAGCTTGGTTTAAGCGTCAAGTGGGATAATGCCACCAAAGCGGTGTATCTGCAGAAGCTGGCTGCTGATGACACGGACAAGAACGGTGAAAGTAAGGGCGATGACAGCGGCACAACAGAAGGAGAAGACGGGAACACGGACGAGGATACGGATGAATCGGAAAAAACGCGGCAGGTGCATGAAATCAGCTTCAGCGACGGCCGTCTCACCGTATCTGCGGACGAAGGACGCAAGCCCGAAGTTTTCACAATGACAAATCCTGACCGGATTGTTGTTGATTTTCAAGATGCGGAATTTGTCGAAGGACTGACCGGGCAATACCCGGAGGAGAGCGACGGTACCCGGCTCATAGAAGTGGACGATAATGAAGATGTTCAGCTTATTCGTTTTGCACAGTACGATGAAGACGAAGCGGCCGCTCGGATCGTTCTCGTGCTGAACCGTACGAAGGGGTATTCAGTGACCCAGGAGGACGAGCAGTATGTTATTACCCTGGGCGAGCCTGTGGATGAAGCCGGGAGTGAACCGGAGCCCGCTAATCCAGCCATGCCCGCCGGCGAGGAGGGGCGTTGGTTAGTCGTGCTTGATGCGGGACATGGCGGCAAAGACCCCGGAGCAACGAGTGTTACAGGCCGGACGGAAAAGGAATTTAATTTGTCGGTCGCTTTAAGGGTGCAAGAGAAGCTGCGAGACGATCCGGACATTGAGCTGGTCATGACACGGGACGGAGACACCTATCCGGAGTTGGCAGAACGGTCGTCGTTGGCGAATGGTCTGAATGCGAATGTTTTTATCTCCATTCATGCCAACAGCATGCCGAAGACAGCGGCAGGGGCACTGGCTAATGGTTCTGAGACATACTACACCAGGAATGACAGCCAAGAGCTCGCGCTTATGATGCACAAAAATCTGGTAGAAGCGACAGGCTTAAAGGATAATGGCGTCAAGGTAAAGAATTTGCATGTGACCCGTGAGACCAAAATGCCAGCCGTGCTGCTGGAAGCAGGTTATTTGAGCAATGTTGGAGATGAGGCTGCATTGTTTTCGGAAGAGACGCAGAATCGAATCGCGGACGGCATCGTAAATGCTCTGCGCGAGTACCTGGGATTATGAAAAAATTGAAATAATAGCAGGAACGGTGATGTCAGCGGTAAAGCAGCCCTCTGACATCACCGTTTTTTTAGATGAATGACAAGCAAACTTCCGCTGCCCACGGTATGTCTTTTTTGAAATTCCAGATGGGTTCGAAAAAAGGGAATGATTCCTAGTTACCAAGCCTTGAGACCTACACCATAGATCATGTAGTCAGATATATGGCGACAACAAGCGCTATAAAAGTACATTAATTTAGCTATCTTGGCATTTATACGCAACTTTTCCCGCTCCAAAACGTCTAAAAAGTTGTCCGGCATTGCGTAAGCATGCATAACGAGCGCTGCGCTGAAGCATGTGGCAAAAATTTTGGAATGGAAGGGTGAAGAATGAAGAAGTTTGGCTTTTTATTGTTTTTATTTGTCTTCATGTGGGCGATCCCGAATTACGGACATGCAGCATCGGCCGGTGCGCAAATTGTTCTGGACGGAAAGCAGATTAATGTTACCGGCTCAGCACAGCCGGAAATCATTAACGGGACAACGATGGTGCCGTTTCGGGTCATTTCGGAAAATCTAGGTTACAAAGTAAACTGGAATCAAGGGAAAAAGTCCGTTCAGGTATCCAATGACGACACCGAGATCCAACTGGCAATTGGCAGCAAATCCGCTGCCGTCAATGGAAAGAAAGTCACTTTGAACGCGTCTCCTGTTATACGTTCCGGTAGCGCCCTGGTTCCACTCCGCTTTATTGGGGAGCAGATGGGCCTGGACGTAAGCTGGGACAGTTCATCCAAAACGGTAACGCTTATTACCCAGAACAGCGGCTCCGGGGATGGGGAAACTACTCCTCCTGCTTCTGGAAACGATGGGAACGATAGCGTTCCGTCGGAAGGTCTTGCACTGGTGAATGGAATCAGCTTGAGTGATAACCGGATGCTTATTACAACGACCGGTACTGCAAAGCCGAACACGTTCACGATGGCAGGACCCGACCGGATTGTCATTGACCTGCCTAATGCGGCGTTCTCGAATACGTTCAGGGACAGTCTGACACTCAGTCAGGATCTGAGCGGAGAATTCGCAGTGATGGACAACGAAAATGTCACCAATATCCGTTATGCCCTCTTCCAGGACAACCCATCTACTGTACGTGTGGTCATTGACTTGAATAAAGCGATGAGCTACAAGGCGTACAATGAGGGCAATGATCTCATTATTGTTGATCTGATGGAGAAAGGCTCGGAAACGACAGCTCCGGTGGGAGATGGCGGTAAAAAGGTCGTGGTCATTGATGCAGGGCATGGTGCCAAAGATCCGGGTGCTTCTGCCGGCGGCGGGAGAAATGAAAAGACCTTCAACCTGGCGATGGCGCTGAAGGTGGAACAAGTTTTAAAACAAAATCCTGACCTGGACGTCGTCCTTACACGTGATGACGATACTTTCCTCGAACTCAGTGAACGGGTCAAAATCGCCAAAAACCTGAATGCCGATGTATTTATTTCCATTCATGCCAATTCGGCGGGCTCCTCGTCGGCAAGCGGCACGGAAACGTACTATCAGCGCAGCAGCAGTAAAACTCTGGCCAATACGGTTCACAAGCATTTGGTTGAAGCGACCCAGCTCACCAATCGTGGAGTCCGTTACGGCAATTTCCATGTCATCCGTGAAACGACCATGCCGGCGGTTCTGCTAGAGATAGGGTATTTGAGTAACAGCAATGATGCTGCGGCTTTATTCTCGGAGGACTTCCAAAATCGGGTGGCCCAAGGGATTGCAGACGGAATTGAAGAGTATCTCGGGGTCAATTAACCCCTTTTCTCGTGAACAGGAGGCAGAGGGATGAAAAAAATAGCTTGGACCGCTTGTCAGCTCGCGCTTATCGTGGCTGTTACGGCAGGCTGTGCGGGTAAGCAGGCGGCACCGCCCGCCGCTCCGGCGGCGGAAGAACAGCCGGCACAGGATGCTCCTGCGACTCAAGACACAGAAGCATCGGCGGAAGATCCTGCAAAGAATCAGGATGCTGAACCGACTGGGGAAGCGCCCGTTAAAGTGCCGGAACAGGACGCTGCTGAACAAACAGCAGCAGAGGAAGCCGAGACAGGCAGTATGAGCATTAACGTGTATTATACGGATCCTGAACAATCAGAGCTGCTGCAGTCCACGCAGGAGATCCGTTATCCGAGCGAGCTGCAAAAGTATAAACAGGCCTTCCAGGCGCTGCAGCGGAGCAACAACGATGGCCAGGTGCCGCTATGGTCCGAATCCATAGAGATTCAGCAGATCAGATTTGAAAATGGGGCATTGACTTTTGATATCGGCCTTCCGGACGATGCACGACTTGGTGCAGGAGGAGAATCGCTGGCGCTAGAGGCGTTGACCAAGACGATGTTCCAGTTCCCGGAAGTGGACACGCTTGATCTTCTCGTCGATGGAGAAGCGGTCGAATCATTGATGGGTCATGCGGACCTGGAGCACCCGATGAAGCGCAATAATTAAATCTTTATCGTTCTTTATGGACTTAAGGGGTGCAATCCGGCTCAGATAATGATAAACTAGGAGAGTATTTCAGCCTCAAGATGGCTGGATTACTCAAACAATAGTCGTTTCTTTTTCCGGATGATTATTTAGAGTGATCGTCTTGATGCGGGGCTGGCCCCCGTATCAGGACGTTTTTTTGTGTAGGAGGTAGGATTCCGTGAATGCAGCAACCGCGCGCCATATTCTTGATACGATCGGCAATATGTTTCCGGACGCCCATTGTGAGCTGAACCACAGCAACGCTTTTGAATTGACGATTGCCGTCCTGCTGTCAGCACAATGTACCGACGAAACGGTGAATAAGGTAACAGCCGACTTGTTCCAAAAATACAAGACGCCGGAAGACTATATGTCCGTACCGCTGGAGGAACTGGAGCAGGATATCCGGAGGATCGGCCTGTACCGCAACAAAGCGAAGCATATTCAAAATTTGTGCCGCATGCTTGTTGAGCAGTACGCTGGCGAGGTGCCGGATACGCATGACAAACTCGTGCAACTGCCGGGAGTGGGCAGGAAAACCGCCAACGTCGTTGTATCGAATGCTTTTGGCGTTCCCGCCATTGCGGTAGATACTCACGTAGAGCGGGTGTCCAAGCGACTTGGTTTGGCAGGCTGGGACGACAGTGTGCTGGAAGTGGAAAAAAAACTGATGAAGCGGGTGCCGCGCGAAGAATGGACGCTAACCCACCACAGGCTTATTTTTTTCGGACGGTATCATTGCAAGGCCCAGAATCCGCAGTGCCAGGTATGCCCGCTGCTCGATGTGTGCCGTGAAGGCAAAAAGCGTATGAAAACGTCCCGAATCAGGAAAGATAAGGAACAGGAAACGTCTGCCAAGCGTCAGGTTGCCAAGAAAAGACTACAATCATTAGAGTAGAAAAGGATGAAACGAAAATGAAGTGCATTTCGGTCTATACGGATAATTTTGGAGCGTTCTCCGATATTTTTGAAGAGGTGCTGAACAGCGAATTTTCTGAAAACGAAGAGCGTGAATTGGAAGGGATTACGGTAAGCCATTCCGGCGATGTTCCTGAGCATTATTTGGAGCGCATGTCGCAAAAGCCGGAGGTTGTTGTCATGAAAGACAAGCAGCGCGGCATCACCATTTTGCAGCACGGACAGGTATTTGAAATTTTGCTGCCTGTACTTGAAGAAGCTGTGAACTGAAATCATTCGTTCCAGGCATAAGCCGCCTCCGGGGTCTTCGATCCGGAGGCGGCTTTCTTGTGCTTGCATGGTTCGTAACACTGCGGTTCTCAGGGCGGGTGATCAATGCTACAATAGTTCCGTAGGCAAGCAATCGAATGGAAGGAGCGGAGCCGGACAAATGGTGAAAACGGTTACCGAAAATATTGATAGCAAGTCCGGGCCCGTTGAACGGATACGGCTATTTTTGCAAAATGCCCAAGACCCTGCCGGAGCAGCCTCGGCTGCGGATCTGCTGAAGAAAGCGGACGCCGACGAGCTGACCATCGCCTTTTGCGGCCATTTTTCAGCCGGGAAGTCGAGCCTTATTAACAGCCTCTGTGGTAAAAAGGTGCTGCCGTCAGGCCCGGTGCCGACCAGCGCCAATGTGGTTTCCATCCGGTCGGGGGAAGCGCGGGCGCTCATCTACCGCAGCGGTCAGCAGGAATCCCCGCTTGAGGTCAGCCCTGCCGAGCTGGCAGAATATTGTGTCAATGGTGGACAGTATACGGCTGTGGAAGTATGGGATCACTTGCCGGTTCTGGAGGACGGCGGCGTGCTGCTGGATACTCCGGGGGTAGATTCGACGGACAGAGGACATGCGCTCGCTACAGATTCGGCGCTGCATCTGGCGGATGTCGTATTTTATGTCATGGATTATAACCATGTTCAATCGGAGAACAATTTAACCTTTGCCAAGAGTTTGTCCGACTGGGGCAAGCCGCTCTATCTCATTGTCAACCAGATCGATAAGCATAGGGAGCGCGAGCTATCCTTTGCCGATTACCGCAAAGCGGTGGAGGAAAGCTTCAAGGCTTGGCAGGTGCGGTATACGGATATTTTATTTACATCGCTGACGGATAGGCAACATCCGCTGAACCAGCGCGCGTCATTGGAGGATCTGATTCGTTCCCTGATCGGAATGAAGGAGACGCTGATCAGCCACAGTGTGCGTTCTTCGCTGCGTCATCTGGCGGAAAGGCATATTCAGGCTCGTGAGGCGGAGCTGGAGGAGGGGCTTGACCAACTGCTGGATGAAGCTGGAGGAGCAGTCGAGGTGGAGCGGCAGCAGGCGGAATATGAGCGTCTGAAGCGAGAGGAGAAGGAACTGGAGAGACTTCCCGAAGCAGAGCAAGATCGGCTGCGCCGTGATCTGAACCAGCTCATGGAGCAGGCGAATCTGACACCGGCTGTATTGCGAGACGCCGCCTCTGCGTATCTGGAAAGCCGCAAGAGCGGCTTTAAGGTCGGGCTGTTCTTCGGCGGTGGTAAAACGGAGAAGGAGCGTCAACGTCGGCTTGATAGACTGACGACCATGCTGCAGGAGCAGGCTGACGGACAGTTGCTGCCACATGTCAGAAGCCAGTTTCGTTCTTTTGGTGAGCTTCATGACATATGGGATAGCTCGTATGAAGAGGAACTGAGTGACCTGCATCCTATGATCACGGAGCAGTTTGTGGCGGATACGGTGCAGGAATCGGCCTTGTCCCCGGAATATACGCTGAATTATTGCAAGGATTTGCGCGCAGGAGTGGTTGCGCTGTATCGCAGTGTCGTGCGTGAGCTGACCGGTCGGCTGCTGGAGCAGCTCACCGCTCGTGCCTCCGCGCAGCGTGCGGCGCTGGCGGACGGCCTCACCACTGCCGCCGCCGCGCTGGGCGCGGCGATGCAAGCGGCAGCACTGCGCACGGCAGCAGCGGACCACGCTGCTGCGCTGCGCGCGCTGCTGCCGCCTGCGGACGGCCTGGCGGCAGCACTGCCGCGCGCAGCGGCGCCGGCCGCAGGCGGGGCTGCGCCTGCACGGCCGGTGCAGGCGGCCGTGCCTGTCCCGGTCGCACAGCGCCGGGACGCTGCGGCGCTGCCGGCTGCCGCCGGACGGCAGCGGCGGCTCGCGGATGCGGCGGTCCGACTTGAAGCCGCCGCCGCGCTGGCAGCCCCTTATCCCGCCATGCAGGCGGCGGTAAGGGGGCTGCGGGACCGTGCGCGCAGTCTGGCGCACGGGCGGTTCACGCTCGCGCTGTTCGGTGCCTTCAGCGCGGGCAAGTCCTCCTTCGCCAATGCGCTGCTCGGCGAAGCGGTATTGCCCGTATCGCCGCATCCAACGACGGCGGCGATCAACCGCATTATGGCACCGGAAGGGGATCGGCGCCATAGAACGGCCGCAGTCCATATGAAATCCCCATCCGCGCTGCGCGAGGATTTGGAATACTCCTTCAGACTGCTCGGGGTTGACATGCCTGCCGATGAGGAGTGGCTCAGGACGGCGGAGCAGCTCCGCCCCGAGGGAGTCCATCCGGCCGGCCGGCCGCACTACAGCTTTATCAAGGCCGCTGCGGCAGGCTGGAAGGACGCGGCGCCGCTGCTGGGGCAAGTGCTGACGGTTGAAATGGAGGAGTACAGGGGCTTTGTGGCCGCCGAATCCAAATCATGCTTTGTGGACCGGATCGATCTCTATTATGACTGCGCGCTCACCCGGCAGGGTATCGTGCTGGTGGATACACCGGGAGCGGACTCGGTCAATGCCCGGCATACAGGCGTCACCTTCAATTATATGAAGCATGCGGATGCGCTTGTATTTGTCACCTATTACAACCATGCCTTTACCCAAGGCGACCGCCAGTTTCTGACCCAGCTTGGACGGGTCAAGGATACGCTTGTGCTGGATCAGACCTTTTTTATCGTGAATGCGGCGGACCTGGCCTCCTCGGAGGAAGAGCTGCAGGCGGTGGTTGGACACGTGGCCACGGAGCTGCAGTCGAACGGGATACGTAAGCCGCGCATCTTTCCTGTGTCCAGCCTGCTTGCGCTTGACGGCCGTGAAAAGGACGAGGCCGTCCTTTACGACGCCTCCAGATTTAAGGAGTTCGAGCAGTCCTTCCATACTTTCGCGGGCGAAGAGCTGGCAGGCCTGTCCATCCGTGCGGCCAACAGCGATATCCAAAGGGTACGGGTGCGTATGGAGCAGTGGGCCAAGGAGGCGCTGGCAGGGCTTGAGGAGAGAGGGAAGCGATTGCTGGAAGTAGAAGCCGTCCTTAAGCTCTCGTCGGATATCACCAGAGCCCTTTCCTCTGCGGCTTTAGCCCCGGGAATAACAGCAGAATCGGATGAACTGCTGTATCATGTCCGGCAGCGTATTGCTTACCGCACGGGGGAGTTTATGGCGGAAGCCTTCCATCCTTCGGTGCTGCGGGAAGGGGAAGGTGACCTTCGTTCCGTGTTTGCGGCTTGTGGTCGTGAGCTGCTGCGTCTGTTCGAAATCGAGCTGAGCCAAGAGCTTCTCGCCACCACACTAAGGCTGGAGAAGGCGGGCAAAGCGGCGGTTATGAAAGAAAGTTCGCGCTGCTGCGAAGAAATTAACTCGCTGCTGGACGGCCTGGACTGCATGCCTGCCTCACCGCAGGAGTGGAAGGTGCCTGAGCTGGAGGAGACTTCCCTGCAAGGGAAGGTCGATTGGAGGAGCTACTGGAGCTTCTTCAAAAATCCGAAGCACTTCTTTGAAGGTGCTGGACGACGGTTGCTGCAAGAGAAGCTTGAGCCGCTGCTCCGGCAGTTCGTGGCGGATGAAGCGACGCGTATCGGAGGCAGTCTCGCCGAATACTATATCAACTGTGCCCGTCAGGAAAGACAACAGCAGGCCGAGCAAATCCGTGAGCAAATAGGAGAGGCGCTGGAAGGCATGAAGCAGTCTTTGATCGGCAGTGAAAGTCCTGAGCAGTGGACGGTTCTGGCCGCGCGTCTGGCGGAATTGGAGCAGGAGAATGTATAACGGACGACAAGCTGATGATCCGGGATTTTCTCGTGTAAGCATTGCAATAGTCCCGGTTATATAGCCGCTTTGTCAAAGGGCAGCCCTTATCCTATGAGGAAAGGCTGCCCTTTGTGCATCGTGATACTTTCTGAATATCTAAAAAAAGGAAGCATACGGGAGTTATTTACCTTATTCCATTAAAATAAGCGGTTTACAAAACATCCATGCTCATTTGTCGTCATTATAGCCCGAAAACAGCGGGTATTCCTCTTTGCCGCTCTGTACAGCGGGTGATAAACTTCATAATTGTCATTACTAATTTGAGGCAATTAATGGAGGGAAAAACTCATGGATGTTCTCAGGCAGTTGCAGGGCTTCTTCAAGGAGAGAAGGCACTATTTGCTCTTTTCAATCCTATGCCTTGCCATAGCGACCGCGCTCGGGCTTGTCTACCCGACACTGCTGCGGAGGTTGATTGACAATGTAATTGTGCCTCGCCATTTTGAAGGCGTTCCCATGCTTGCTCTGACGGCTCTGGGAGTGGTTATCCTCAAATCCTTCATGCAATTTCTCCACGGATTTTTCGGCGGCAGGCTCGGCAATTTCTTGGCTTACCGGCTTCGTAATGCCTGTTATGAAAAGCTTCAGTTTCTGTCTTTCCGCTATTATGATACCGCCAAGACCGGAGACCTCATGTCCCGCCTTACTGGGGACCTGGAAGCGATCCGAAATTTCATCGGCTTCGGGTTTGCCCAGTTGCTTAACGTGCTGCTGATGCTCTTTTTTGGCGCAGCGGTTATGCTGTCCATTAACTGGCAACTGACGCTGATCACGCTCATCACAATGCCTCTCCTCACCTTTGTTGCTCTTAAATTTGAATCCAAGATCCACCCGACCTTTCAAGACATGCGCCAGGCGCTGAGCTCTCTTACGACGGCCGTACAGGAGAATATTACTGGAGTGCGCACGGTCAAATCCTTTGCGCGCGAGTCATATGAAGTGGATAAATTTACGATCCGCAATGAGTATTACAAAAAAAATCAGTTAAACGCAGCCGATTTATGGGGCCGGTATTTTCCGGTCATGGAGCTGCTGGCTTCGATCAGCATTGTGCTGCTCATGGGCATGGGCGGTTACCTAGTCATCCGCCAGTCCTTGACCTTGGGCGAGCTTGTCGCTTTTTTCAGCCTGATCTGGTACATTATTGGACCGATGTGGAGTATCGGCTTTCATATTAACAACTATACGCAATCCAAAGCGTCGGGTGAGCGGGTGCTTGAGCTGCTTAACCAGCCCGTGGACGTCAAGGATGAAGAAGATGTGGTCGAGCTTGATCCCGCCAAGGTGCAGGGCCATATCACCTTCGACCATGTTACATTTGCCTACGGCAACAAGATGCCCGCGGTTGTGGATATCCATATTGATGCTCCTCCGGGCTCTGTGATTGGGCTGCTTGGGGGCACGGGCTCCGGCAAATCGACCATTATCCAACTGCTGATGCGTGCTTACAACGTCAACGAAGGAAGCATCAGGCTGGATGGCACGGATATTCGACAGATCAGGATCAAGGACCTGCGGGCCCAGATTTCGTCGGTGTTCCAGGAGACGTTCTTGTTCTCTTCCTCAATCCGCAACAATATCTCCTACGGTATGAGCAATGTGAGTATGGAGGAAATTATCCGTGTCTCAAAGCTGGCCAAAGCGCATGATTTCATCAGCGAGCTTCCCGATGGCTATGACACGGTAGTAGGAGAACGGGGAATGGGGCTGTCCGGCGGACAGAAGCAGCGCATCGCCATCGCCCGTGCTCTGCTGAAGAACCCGAAGATCCTGGTGCTGGACGACGCCACCAGCGCGGTTGATATGGAGACCGAGCATGAAATCCAGGCTGGTTTTAAAGAGGTTATGAAGGGCAGAACGACATTTATTATCGCACACCGCATTTCCTCGCTTCGGCATGCTGACGAAATTCTTGTACTGGAGGAAGGCAGGGTTGTGCAGCGGGGAACCCACGAAGAACTGACAGCTACCCCGGGTGCCTATCAGGATGTCTATCATATTCAATACGCGGACCATATTGCGCAAATCGCGAGCGCAGCGGAGAAGGTGAATCCATGAATACGAACACACAGAGAACCGCAAAATCCCCGTTTAAGAGCCGTCCAAGTCAGGAGGGTCAGCAGAGCAAACCGCTGAATGAACGCTTTGTCTATCAGGATGACGAAGTGATCGACAAGCCATTTAACTGGGCGGAATTCAAGCGTTTGTTTGCTTATATGAAGCCCTATGCAAGACAGATGATTCCCTTGGTCGTGCTCATGATGGTGCTCGGGACGATTACCAAGCTTGCTGTGCCGTTTCTGACGAGTATGGCTATTGATGGAGCGATCGCTCCCGAACCGCCTGCTGTGCCGAACGCAAGGCTGCTGCTGATCCTGACCGGAATCGTGCTCTTGCTTTACATCATTCAGTGGGGAGCGAATACGTACCGGATCAAGTATACGAATATTATCGGGCAGCGGGTCATTTATGATCTACGGGCCGATCTTTTCAAGCATATCCAGAAGCTGTCGTTCAACTTTTTTGACAAACGGCCTGCAGGTTCCGTTCTTGTTCGTGTCACGAACGATATCAATTCACTTCAGGATCTGTTTACCAACGGAGCAGTGAACGTACTGATCGATTGTGTGCAATTGGTTGGGATTGTTGTGATTCTGCTGCTAATCAATTGGAAGCTGGCGGTTGCTGTTATGATCACTGTGCCGCTCATGTTCATCATATCCACTAGATTGCGTGTACGTATACGCCGTGCCTGGCAGGACGTCAGAATGAAGAATTCCCGCATCAATTCCCATTTGAATGAATCCATTCAAGGCATACGTGTGACCCAGGCATACACGCAGGAGCACGAGAACATGGCGTTCTTCGACCACATGAACTTCACCAGCAAAAGATCCTGGGACAAGGCGTCAGCGATGAACCAGGCCTTCGGTCCGCTGATTGAAATTACGGGTGGACTTGGAACGCTGGTGCTGTTCTGGTTCGGCGCATACCTGATTCAGACGGGCCAGCTTACGATCGGCTATCTGGTCGCCTTTGCGACCTATGTAGGGAATTTCTGGGACCCCATTAACCGGCTTGGGCAAATGTACAACCAGTTGCTGGTGGCGATGGCGTCCTCAGAGCGCATTTTCGAATTTATGGATGAGAAGCCGGCTATCTCCGATAAACCGGGGGCGGTATCGCTGCCGCCGATTCGCGGGGATATCGAGCTTGAGGACGTCGTGTTTGAGTATGAGAAAGGTCGGCAGGCGCTGAAGGGCATCAGTTTATCCGTCACGGCCGGACAATCGATTGCACTCGTGGGTCATACCGGTTCTGGCAAAAGCACCATCATCAACCTGCTGAGCCGATTCTACGATATCACATCAGGCAAGCTGACGATTGACGGTTATGATATCCGAGATGTCACCGTGGAGAGCCTGCGCAGCCAGATCAGCGTCGTACTGCAGGATACATTCATCTTTTCAGGCACGATCCGGGACAATATCAGGTTCGGACGCCTTGATGCGACGGATGAGGAGATAGAAGCTGCCGCTAAAGCGGTTCATGCCCATGAGTTTATTACACATCTGCCCGGTGGTTACGAGACGGAGGTGGAGGAGAGGGGCACGGTACTCTCGATGGGGCAGAGACAGTTGCTGTCCTTTGCCCGCGCTCTACTGGCCAATCCGCGTGTCCTGATACTGGATGAAGCTACGGCAAGCATCGACACCGAGACAGAGCTTAAAATCCAGGATGCTCTGAAGGTGCTTCTTCAGGGGAGAACTTCCTTCATGGTTGCACACCGGCTATCCACGATCCGTAACGCCGATAATATTATCGTGCTGGATCATGGCGAGCTCGTCGAGTCAGGAAACCATGACCAATTAATGAAAAAACAAGGGGTTTATCGTGGGCTTGTAGAAGCACAATTCAGGTTTCTGTAAAAAAAATATCGTAAAATCACGTTTTTTGTAAAGAAAATGGTGGAGCACTATTGCATTATTGGCTCTGAACCCTGAAAATATAGGTGAACTAGCTATATTCGTCTGAGGGGAAGGAAACAAAATGTGGGGTGCTCCTTTTTCCGCTGGAGCGAAAAAAATGCTGCTACTTGGCAGCGGCGAACTCGGAAAAGAAGTCATTATTGAGGCTCAGCGATACGGTGTGGAGTGCATTGCCGTTGACCGTTATGAGCAAGCTCCTGCGATGCAGGTAGCCCATCGGTCCTATTGTATCGACATGCAGGACCCGGAAGCTTTGAAATCGCTGATCCGCAAGGAGCAGCCGGACCTGATCGTCCCCGAAATTGAGGCAATCGCGACCCACGCGCTGGAGGAGCTGGAGCTGGAGGGTTTCAGAGTAGTTCCTACCGCCCGTGCCGCACGTCTCACGATGGATCGCGAGGGAATCCGGCGGCTGGCAGCCGAACAGCTAGGACTGCCTACAGCCGCGTATCGATTTGCCGACAACCTGGAACAGCTTGAGCATGCGGTTGCTGAGCTCGGAACGCCATGTGTGGTGAAGCCGCTCATGAGCTCCTCGGGCAAGGGACAATCCGTCTGCCGGACACCTGAAGAGGCGTCTGCCTGCTGGAACACGGCGCTGGAAGGAGCACGCGGCCACACAGCGCGTGTCATCGTTGAGGCCTTTGTTCCGTTTGAAAGCGAGATTACGCTTCTTACGGTGCGCTCTGTAAGCGGGACAACCTTCTGCCCACCGATTGGGCACATCCAGAAAGACGGGGATTATGTTGAATCATGGCAGCCCCACCAGATGACGGCCGCGCAGCTTGAACAGGCACAGGACGTTGCACGTCGCATTACGGACGAGCTGGGAGGATACGGTATTTTCGGTGTCGAGCTGTTTCTGACATCCGACAGTGTCGTCTTCAGTGAAGTTTCGCCCCGTCCTCATGATACCGGGATGGTTACGATGGTAACACAGGATTTATCTGAATTTGCCTTGCATGTGAGGGCTATTCTTGGACTGCCTGTACATGAGGTGCAATTGCTGGTCCCAGGTGCTTCCGCCACACTTAAAGCGGATACTGCGGATAAGCATTATGCGATAAGCGGAATTGAGGAGGCCTTGCTGCTGCCCCGGACCCAGGTAAGGGTGTTCGGCAAGCCGGAAACCAAGGTTGGCCGACGTATGGCAGTTGCGCTAAGCACGGCAGATCAGGTGGAAACGGCCCGTAAAATTGCAAAAGAAGCTGCTAATAAGCTTAAAGTGGAGGTTAACGTAAACCATGTCTAATAACGTTTTGGCTCCGGAGCTGATGCTTCGGGCCGGTGTACTTAGTGACTGCGAATGCGTTACAGGATTAATGCGGGAAATCAATTACCCGATGACCTGCTCTGTTATGCGCGAACGTATGGAATCCATTGTAGCTGATCCTAATGCCTGCATCATGATGGCAGAAGTTGACGGAAAGGTAGCCGGTGCAATCGGCGTGCAAATCGTGCAAAGCCATGCTTATCCTGAACCGGCTGCACAGATCACATTGTTAATCGTCAGCAGCGAATACCGTCGTGAAGGCATCGGCAGACGACTCGTTGCATTGGCAGAGACATGGGGCAGAGAGCACGGTGGCGTCCACATGATGGTTACAGGTGCCAATCGTGAACGGAATGCGGTTGCGCTCGATTTTTATGAATGCATCGGGTTTGAAAAACATGGTTATCGACTGATCAAAAAGCTGAGCTAGCAGATATTATAGGCATGAACCTGATCCGGCGCGGAAGTGCCGGTTCTTTTTTTCGCTATTTACATCCTGCATGCGATATAATACAATACCTAAGTGATTTTTGGGAAACGCTTACACCAAACACGGGCTTGTGGGCATCCACTGGTTTTAAAAGTTGAGGATTTGAGGGATGAAGCAGTGTATAAACTAATTTTGGTAGATGATGAGCAGGATGTCCGTGAAGGGCTGCTCGAACAGATTGCATGGCAGGCACACGGATTTGAAGTCATAGCCACGGCCGAGAATGGTAGGGAAGCATGCGACCTTGTGGAAAGACATCAGCCTGACGTCATCGTTACCGACATTCAGATGCCTTTTATGGATGGTCTGCAGCTCGCGGAATGGGTAAGACGACATGCGCCGACAGCCAAAATTATTATTTTGACAGGTTTTGATGAATTTGAGTATGCCCAGCGGGCGATCAAGCTGCATATCGATGAATATGTGCTCAAGCCGTTTTCGGCAGGAGAGCTGGTGGACGTGCTGCTCAAAGTGAAAAGCCGCATCGAAAGTGAAATTGCGGACAAAGAGAATCTGCAGGTGCTTCAGGATCATTACAAACGAAGCTTGCCGCTGCTGCGCGAGCTTTTTCTGATTTCACTGATCTCAAGACGCCTGCCGAAGGCTGAAATTGCGGAAAAATCGCGGCTGTATGACCTGGACCTGTCCGGAAAAGGCTATTTGGTGTCGGTCATTTCCATTGATCGGATTTCCGGTCCTTGGTCCGGGTCTGCCGAGAGCAGTGGCACTGGTTCGCTGCGCAGCTCCGGCAATCGACAGCTGCAGTTGTTTGCAGTGCTGAATATTGCGGAGGAAATCGTGAACAGGCGGGGCAGCGGCCTTGTGTTCATGCATCAGGACCAGATTGTGCTGCTGTCTGTCTGCCATGAGGAAGGGAGTGCAGCTTTTACCCAGAATATCCTGAACGGACTGGACGAAATCAGGGTCAGTGTAGAAAAGCATTTAAAGCTTACCGTTACGATCGGTGCTGGAACCGAATCCAGGGAAGCCGAAAACATATACATTTCCTATGAAAGTGCGTATAGTGCGCTGAACTACAGGTTTGTGCTCGGCAATAACCGCATTATTTTGATTGATGACGTTGAGTCTGGAAGGGCCGAAATGGTCCGTTTTGACGACCTTAAGGAGCAGGGGCTCATACGGACTTTGAAGGTGGGGACTTCCATGGAGCTGGCAGAGCTGATGGACAGCCTGTTTGCCGACCTGGAGCCTGCCGCGGTATCTATTCAGGACTACCAGGTCTATCTTTTGGAAATTTTGACCGTCATTCTCAAGGTGACACGTGAGGCCGGTATAGGTATAGAGTCCGTGTTCGGCGCTTCCTCCAACCCGGTTGCGGAGGTGTATCGCTTGAACAATTTGCCTGAGGTGAAGCAGTGGTTTACATTTGCCTGTAATACGCTGATCCGTTTGATCTCCAGCCGCCGCGAAACCGGGTACAGCAAGCTCGTGGAGGAAGCCAAGACCTTTATGCGCGAGCATTTTCGCGACAGCGACCTGTCGATTGCCAAAGTATGCAGCCATCTTCATATCAGCGCAGGTTATTTTAGCAGTATTTTCAAAAAAGAAATGAAGCTGACCTTTGTTGGCTATTTGATGCAATTGCGTATGGAGGAAGCCAAGGAGCTGCTGCGCTCCACCGATCTGAAGGCGTTTGAAATCGCGGAGAAAACCGGGTTTTCGGATTCCAACTATTTCAGCTATTGCTTCCGGAAGACCTTCAACATGACACCCAAAGAGTACCGCAACAGCTCCAGAGGAGGTTAAAGCGTAAGCATGAAATTAACCGGGCTTTGGGCAGGGCCGCTTGGTCGGCTCCGTACGATGATAAGGACATTGCCGTTGCGAAGCATCCGCTTTTTAATCAGTTTATCCTTTGCACTGCTGACTGTCTTTATTGTTCTGATCGTCAGCGGTTTGCTGTACAACAAATTTTCGAGCACGGCGGAGGAGAATGCTTTTCTTAATATTCAGCAGATTATCGAGCAGGTGAGCTATAATCTCGAAATTTACGTGGAGGGCATGGTGGGCATTTATGAGGTTGCCGGGGAAAGGATCGCCGCAGCAGAGGATATCTCGGACAGCAAGCTGCATGAACAGCTTTCGGCCGTGCTTGGCACGAGACAGGATGTCGTTTCCTTTGCGCTTTTTACCCCTAAGGGTGAAATGGTGCTGGATATGCCGGACCGGCCGCTGCAGCGGAACACAAATTTGACCTCACAGACCTGGTTCGAGAGCGCGCTGCGGGGAGAACGGGGGATGTCCTTCTCTCCTCCCCATATCCAGAATCTGTTCCCGTCTCAATATAAATGGGTGGTCTCCATGAGCGGACAGGTTGCTTACCGGCAGGGGGGAGAAATTAAGAAAGGCATTCTGCTGGTGGACGTCAATTTCAGGACGATTGATGACCTTTCCAAAAGGGTCAGTTTGGGTAAGCGAGGATATGTGTACATTATCGATTCACAAGGAAACATTGTATACCACCCGCAGCAGCAGTTGATCTACGCCGGGCTGAAATATGAGAATATTGAACCTGTCCTGAGCTATTCCTATGGAAAATATATCGATGATTCCACAGGAGAAGAACGGCTCATCACCGTCAAGACAGTCAATCCGATCGGCTGGAAAATTGTCGGTGTCGCGTTTCCCGAGGAAATATTGACGACCAAGCAGGAGCTGAACAAATTTATCATCTGGTTTCTGGCGGCCGTGCTCATGGCGGTGCTTATTTTATCGGTACTGGTTTCGGCAAGAATATCCAAGCCGATTCAGCGGCTGGAAAAAGCGGTGCGCAAAATAGAGGAAGGGGACTTGTATTCGCCTATTGAGGTCCGGGGAGCGGACGAAATCGAGCAGCTTTCAGGCAGCTTTAACCGGATGCTTACCCGTATCCGCGAGCTGATGGAACAGAGCATCCGTGAACAGGAAGCGAAGCGCAAGAGTGAGCTCGACGTGCTGCAGGCCCAGATCAATCCGCATTTTCTGTATAACACGCTGAACACCGTGATCCGTCTGGCGGAGCGAGGACATAATGACGAAGTGGTCAAAGCGATCACCTCGTTATCCAAGTTTTTTCGCATCAGTCTCAGCAAGGGCAAACAGATTATTTCGCTGGGGGATGAATTGGAGCATGTGCGCCACTATTTAATCATTCAGAAGGTACGCTACAAGGAACGTTTTGATTACACCATAGAAGCAAATGAAGAACTGCAGCAATATCAATGCCTGAAGCTGATTCTGCAGCCGATCGTGGAGAACGCCATCGTGCATGGTATTGAGGAGATGGCGGACAAGGGAAGTATCAGGATCCGCATGCGGGCTGATGGCGAGGATATTCTGATCATCGTGTCCGACAATGGACTGGGCATGAGAGAGGAGACGCTGGAACGCATCCTGACCGGGGAACATAGATCCGAAAAGGGCTCTGGCGTAGGGGTTGCCAACGTACACAAACGGATCAGGCTTTATTATGGAGAAAAGTATGGCCTGCATTTCGAAAGCGAGCCTGAAGAAGGGACAACGGTCACGATCAGGATACCGGCTCTGCCGCTGGAGGATGCTGCACCGGGGAGGTATGGAGCTTGAGAGGAGTTAAATGGTCTGTGCTTGTTGGGCTTTGGCTGTTTACCAGCCTGCTTGCCGGTTGCGGGGGCCAGAGTGCGGAACCGGCAATTGTCACTACACCGCTGCAGATCGATATGATCATCAAACAAAAGGACAGCGAGTATTGGAATACAGTAAAATTGGGGGCGGAGGTTGCCGCCAAGGAGTTCAATGTAAAGTTGAATTTTCGCGGCCCTGACCGTGAAACGGATATCGAGGGGCAAATCAAACTGATGGAAGCCTCCATCCAAGCGGGCCCGGATGCTATCATTCTGGCGGCGGGCGATTATATGGCTCTGGCCAAGATAACGGATCAGGCGATCGGCATTCCGGTCATCACGATGGATGCGGAGGTCGCGTCAGCCCGTCCAGTCGCCTTTATTGGAGCAAACAATTACGCATCCGGACAGCTTGCGGCCGAACGGTTGAGCACGCTTACCGGACCGGAAGCGGAAATCGGGATCGTTAATTTTGTGAAAGGAGCACGTAATGCAGACCAGCGGCTAGAAGGTCTGTTGGATTATTTGGCGCGTTATCCCGGCATCTCGATTATGGAGACAGCCTACTGCGGTGCTGACCAGGAACTGGCATACCGGCAGGCTGCTGCGATGCTGGAGAAGCATCCCGGGCTGGATGCGATTGTTGCCCTCAGCGGCGAGGGGGGACTAGGCGTCGGGCGTGCGGTTCGTGAGGCTGGACTGGTACCGAAGGTCAAAATTGTAACGTTCGACAGCCCGCCTGCGGTGATGGAAATGCTGCAGGAGGGTACTGTACAGGCTACGGTCATCCAAAACCCGTTCAGCAACGGTTATCTCGCAGTAAAGCAGGCAGTGGAATACATCCAGGGGCTGGAAGTCCCCGACCGGACGGATACGGGTACCAAGCTGATCGATTTGAACAATATGATGTGGCCGGAAAATCAGAAGCAGTTGTTTCCGTTTGTTAGATAATTCTCGCGAATTGACCAGCTTCTGGAATAATGCTCTATGATAGAACCGACCGGGAGTACTCTTTTCGTGCGTAGGTGAGACGCTCCGAGAACGAAGCATTCCTACAATCACCTTTGACCCTCCGGGCCAAAGGTGAACGCTCCGCTTTTCCGGAATTGCTTCGTCCTCTCCGCTGCTTTTGTGCATCCCCCAACTTAAAAAGAACAACCGGAAATCGCAATTGATATGCTCCCCATATAGTAGACAGGTGAAAAAACAAAATCCTGTTACTGTATGGGGAGCATTTTTATGGAACAAAAGAGGTTTACGGCGCTTGAAAAATTGAATATTCTCCAAGAATTTGAATGTGGCGAACTTGGTTTAAAGCTGTGGCTCGAAAGTACGGATTATCCAAAACATCTGTAGTCAAGTGGCGGAGTCGTTATCAGTTGTACGGTTACGAGGGCCTGGAAGTCCGTTCCCGCCATCAAAAGTATTCGGTAGAACTCAAACGCCAAGCAGTCCAGGATGATCTGGAGGGAGGATTATCGCAATATCAAATCATCGGTCTTAGCATCAGCTTAACCGCTGCTCATTCAGGAGGAACTAGAGCTATGACCAAAGGACGCGTAACCACTTGGCAGGAACGGATCGATATCGTGCTGTATTGTCTGGCAAATGGACAGCATCATTAACGGAAAGCAGGCCTATTTAAGCGCAATTAAGAATCTGCATGACAAGTCTATTGTTGCTTACGTCTTAGGGCATTCTAATCATAATTCGCTGGATTTTAAAACGCTGGAGTTGGCTTTGAAGGCCGCTCCAGAGAGCAGTCCCTTGCTTTATAGCGACCGTGGTTTCCAGTATACCTCTTTACGCTTTAAGGAGAAGCTGGACGAAGCGAAACTCACAAGACATGAATGATACATACATTTTTACAATTACGAACGGTTACAGGCAAAACTAAACGGCCTCAGTCCCAATGAATTCAGGACCAAGGCCGCTTAACTATCTTTTACTTTTTGTACTGTCTACTTGACGGGGTGCAGTTCACATGCACGAAGCAGCGGAGCGAACGAAACGATTCCGGAAAAGCGCAGCGGTCGCCTTTGCCCCCGAATTTCAACCGATGAAAAAGTAATTAGAGAAATTCGGGGGCAACAGCGATTGCAGGAACCGTTCGTTCGCGTAGCGTCTCCCAACATGCAAACGTAGCTCCCACGCTAAATGCAGGAAATCAAGGTGCTCCTGAGAGGAAGGACTATTTACCCATGAAAATCCTCACACATTGATGAGGATTTTGATATTTTTGATGAGGATTTTGCATTACGTTCCAGCTTCTTTTCATGGATAATGAAAGCGTAAACAAAAGAGAAAGCGGCTATCGAGCCGTCTTAGGAGGTCTATATTTGATGAAAAAAGTTACTTTTGTACTCCTTGCAGGTGCCTTGGTCAGCGGTGCGCTGGCTGGCTGTTCTTCATCCGGGGATAAATCCGGTGCAGGCGGTGAAGGAGGCGGTGATCTCCCGAAAGTAGGGGCAGCGATTTACAAATTTGACGATACATTTATGTCCGGTGTCCGCAGCGCCATTGAGAAAAACGCTGCTGGAAAAGCTGAAATGGATGTCGTAGACAGCCAGAACTCGCAACCAACACAAAACGATAAAGTCGATCTGTTCATTACGAAGAAAAAAGACGCTTTGATCGTAAACCCGGTTGACCGCACAGCGGCGGGCGTTATTATCGATAAGGCGAAAACAGCGGACATTCCTGTTGTATTCCTGAATCGTGAGCCGATGCCGGAGGATATGAAGAAATGGGATAAAGTTTATTATGTAGGCGCCAAAGCCGAAGAATCCGGAACGATGGCCGGTGAGCTGGTTGCAGATTACTTCAAAAACAATCCTGAAGCGGACAAGAACAAGGACGGTGTTCTCCAGTATGTCATGCTGAAGGGAGAGCCTGGCCATCAGGACGCTGAGCTTCGTACACAATACTCGGTGAAAGCGATTGAAGACGCAGGCATCAAGGTTGAGAAGCTTGCTGAAGATACTGCAATGTGGGACCGTGTAAAAGGACAGGAAAAAATGGCCGCATTCCTTGGCGCTAATGGCGACAAGATTGAAGCTGTTCTGGCCAACAATGACGATATGGCGCTGGGTGCTGTAGAAGCGCTTAAAGCAGCAGGTTACTTCACTGGCGACAAGTACATGCCGGTTGTAGGGGTAGATGCTACGGAAGCTGCGCTGCAAGCTTTGAAAGACGGTACTTTGATGGGTACTGTACTGAATGATGCCGGCAGCCAGGGTAAAGCCGCTGTCAACCTGAGCGCTGTGCTCGCCAAAGGTGAAACACCTTCCAAAGAAAATGTAGGCTTCGACATTACAGACAATCAGTATGTATGGATTTCCTATAAGAAAATCACCAAGGATAACATCGCCGACGCATCCGTTCAGTAACACTCAGTTACAGAGTTCAGGGCGGGTGAGCATTCACCCGCCCAGCTTTTATCCGGATAGGAACCAGGAGTGCTGTGCCTCTCCATTAAAGACAAATACGCAGGGGGCGTAACAGATGACTCAACATGAGTATGTTTTGGAAATGAACGAGATCACCAAGGAATTTCCCGGTGTCAAGGCGCTGGACGGACTGACTTTGAAGGTTAGGCCGGGCACGGTACATGCCTTGATGGGGGAGAACGGCGCCGGTAAATCGACGCTGATGAAATGCCTTTTCGGGATCTACAAGCCTGACGGCGGAGAAATTTTGCTGAACGGTGTCAAAGCGGAAATTAACAATTCGAAGGATGCGCTGAATCATGGGATCTCCATGATTCATCAGGAGCTTCATCCGGTGCCGCACCGGAATGTGATGGAGAACATCTGGTTAGGCCGTTTTCCAACCAAGGGTATTGGTCCACTGCAATTAATTGACCACAAGAAAATGAAATCCGATACGGAAGCGCTGTTCAGTCAGCTTGATATCGATCTTGAGCCTGACACGATTGTTGGCAAGCTGTCCGTGTCCAAAATCCAATCGATCGAAATCGCCAAAGCGGTGTCATTCCATTCGAGAATCATCGTAATGGACGAACCGACTTCCTCCCTGACAGGTGTCGAGGTGGAGCATCTATTCCGCATCATTCGGGACCTGCAAAAACAGGGTGTGGCAATCATATATATTTCGCACAAAATGGAAGAGATTTTGCAAATTTCGGATGATGTCACCATTATGCGTGACGGCAAGAAAATAGGCACATGGCCTGCAGCCGAGCTTACGACCGATTTGATCATTTCGAGAATGGTCGGCAGGGACCTTACTTCACGTTTCCCGGAGCGTGAGAATGTGCCGGGCGAAGTTGTGCTGAGTGTGAAAAATTTGACCTCGCCATTGCCGAAATCCTTCAAGGATGTCAGCTTTGATCTGCGTAAGGGCGAAGTGCTCGGAATCGGAGGACTGGTTGGTGCACAGCGTACAGAGGTTATTGAGGCGCTGTTTGGCTTAAGGGCAATCGAATCCGGAACGATTGAAATGAACGGCAAACCGGTCAAAATCAAATCACCGGAGGACGCCAAAAAGCTGGGCATTGCGCTCCTGACCGAGGAACGGCGGGTGACAGGAATTTTCCCTGTGCTGCCGGTGCATGAGAATGCGGCCATCGCCAACCTGGATCGTTACCAGAAGCCATACCTGCTGCTGGATGAGAAACGGAAGCGGAGCGAATCGGACAAAATGGTCGAGAAGCTGCGTACTAAGACACCGAATACGAAAGCGCTCATCATGAACCTGTCCGGCGGTAACCAGCAAAAGGTGCTGCTCGCCCGCTGGCTGCTGACCGAGCCTGACATTCTTTTATTGGATGAGCCGACACGCGGGATTGACGTCGGCGCCAAATTTGAAATTTACAGCATCATTTCCGATTTGGCGAAGCAGGGGAAAAGCATTATCATGATCTCCTCTGAAATGCCGGAACTGCTGGGCATGTCCGATCGGATTATGGTGATGTCGGAAGGGCGTCTTACGGGAATGCTGGAAGGCGAACTGGCCACAGAAGAAGAGATTATGAGGCTGGCTGCCCAGCACTAGGGAGAATCAGAGGGGGAAACATTCATTATGAATACTGTAAAAATGAAGGGATTCGTATCCCAAAATGCAATCTATATCGTATTATTTGTACTCATCGTAGGCATTGCCGTTTATGATCCAAACTTTCTGGCGGTAAATACGCTGCGTGACGTGCTCATTCAGTCGTCAACCCGTATCATTATTGCACTTGGTATGGCATTTATCCTGATTACAGCCGGAACGGACCTGTCCGCCGGACGGATTGTCGGACTATCCGCCGTCATCTCGGCATCGATGCTTCAGGTGTCTGACTATCCGCGCCGTTTTTTCCCGGATATGCCGGAACTGAACGTTATTATTCCGATTGCGTTGGCTGTTATTATCGGCCTCGTGTGCGGTATGATCAACGGCTGGGTTGTAGCCAAGCTGAACGTGCCGCCATTTATCGCTACATTGGGCACCATGGTTGCCGTTTACGGTCTGAATTCCCTGTATTTCGACATGGAACCTAACGTTTCTCAACCGATCGGCGGCCTGCGTCCTGACTTTACAGCTATCGGCTCCGGGTTTATCGGTAGCGGACAGTATTCCATCCCTTACATCGTTATCATTGCTCTTGTCGTTTCTGTCATCGTATGGGTCGTCTTTAACAAAACGAAGCTTGGTAAAAACATGTATGCCATCGGCGGCAACATTCAGGCTGCGAAGGTATCCGGTATCAATGTTTCCAAAAACCTGATCTGGATCTATGCCATTGCCGGCGCATTGTACGGTTTGGCAGGGGTGCTTGAGGCTGCTCGTACAGGCGGCGCGACAAATAACTACGGTAATATGTATGAGCTTGACGCTATTGCAGCATGTGTGGTGGGCGGCGTATCCACCTCCGGCGGTATCGGAACCGTACCGGGCGTACTCGTAGGGGTGTTCATTTTCACCATCATCAACTACGGTTTGACATTTATCGGTGTCAGCCCTTACTGGCAGCTGATTATCAAAGGTCTCATCATCGTGGCTGCGATTGCCATCGATATGAGAAAATATTCCACCAAAAAGTAATCAATCAAATAGCAGTGCACATGGCCGCGGTCCTACCGCGGTCTTTTTGCTGTGACTTACAGATCATTTCCAGATATTACGTTAGAAACCTATGTCGAATCATGATATACTAGCACAGTAATGATGACAAGTTTGTAATTATTTTGTAAACTTCGAGACTGGAGATGAGGATTTGAAACATACGTGGAAAAAGATTTTGACAACAGGCACATTGGCGGCAGCGTTGTCCGCGGTATTGGTCATGCCCGCATCGGCAGCTCCCGCGACGGACTGGTCTTCCTATATTCAGCAATTGCTTAACAATAACAACGACCAAACCACTTCCAAGCCGGAAGCTTCGCCACAGCCGGCATCGAATGCGAATACAGGAACTACGGCACCCAAGCTAGCCGCAGATAAGTCGCAGTTTACAGCGCAAGTAATCGCATTGGTAAATAAGGAACGCAGTAAAGCCGGTTTGAAGCCGGTGACCAATCATACGAATCTTTCCAAAATGGCACTTGAAAAAGCGAAGGATATGAACAAAAACAACTACTTCTCTCATACCTCTCCGACCTATGGGTCACCGTTTGATATGATGAAGAAATTCGGTATTTCTTATTCTTATGCAGGCGAGAATATTGCTATGGGGCAGCAGACACCTGAAGAAGTTATGAAAGACTGGATGAACAGCCCAGGTCATCGTGAAAATATTATGAATCCTAATTACACGCTGATCGGTGCAGGCTACTACAATGGTTACTGGTCACAGGAGTTTGTCGGAAAATAATAAGAAATGCGAAGAAACAGATTGGGAATCCTGATTCCCAGTCTGTTTCTTTGCGTGTGAACATAAAGCGATATGCTTTCCTGTGACGGGGCAAAGCCAGGAATTTGCAAATCGGAATCAGAAGCTTTATGTTTATGTAGATTAGGGCATTCGGGAGGTATACAACGTGAATTCAACAAGCTGGATCTGGAGGATCACAAGTACCATATCCATTGCAGCTACTTTGCTGCTTTTATACGGTTTTATATCTGCGGTAGCCGGTATGACTTCATCTTCGCCAGCCACTTCGCTTGCTGAGCTGCCAGAGAGCGGGCAGTCCTCCGCCCCTGCAGCCGGACCGAACCGGAGTGAGAACGAGGTCAACGCTGTGGCCATCGGGGATTCGTTGGCCAGAGGCACAGGAGATGACTCAGGAAGCGGGTTCGTGCGGAGATTTGTCGATCTGTTGGATAAGAAGGGCGGCATGGATGCAAAACTGATTAATAATCTGGGGATTAACGGGCTGACAACAGAAGCCCTTTTGACTAAGCTTGATGAGCCTGGAGTGCAATATGTACTTAGAGAAGCCAACGTAATTATGCTATCTATTGGAGGGAATGATCTATTTGCGGGCGGACAGGCTGTGCTAGGCGGTTCGGAGCCCCCGACGGTGGAGGAACTAACGGCTGCTCTTCCGGCCGCCTCCTTACGCTTGCAGAAGATTCTGGACAGGCTTCACACCATCAATCCGGCTGCCCGGATATTGGTTCTCGGCCTATACAATCCGTTCAGCGATCTCCCGGAGATGAAGATTCCTGGCAATACCGTGGTCAGTGAATGGAATCAGGCGGCGTTGAAAATCACGAACAAAACCGATAATATGAGCGTTATTCCGACATTTGATCTGTTTGAGCAAAACCTGGAAGTCTACCTCTCGTCCGATCACTTTCATCCAAACGGTGCAGGGTATGAGGCCATTGCCGAACGGATCGTTCAAGGCTTTGGGACAGCATCACCCGGCGGGGAGGCGGATAAATAATGGACACACACGACAGGGAAACCGTGTTATCCGTACAGCATGTCAAGAAGAAAATAGGGCGCCGCTGGATCATTCAGGATGTATCATTTGATGTATACGCGGGGGAGATTTTTGGTTTCCTCGGCCCGAACGGGGCAGGCAAGACAACCACCATCCGTATGCTGGTCGATCTGATCAAGCCGAGCGAAGGGACCATTAGCGTCTGCGGATACAATGTGAACCGCGACCCGGAGCGGGCGCTTGCTTTTGTCGGCTCGATTGTCGAAAATCCGGAAATGTACGGCTACCTGACCGGTTGGGAAAATCTCGATCACTTTGCACGCATGCAGCCGGGAATTGACGCTTCACGGATTCAGGAGGTGGTACGGTTGGTGCAGTTGGACCGGAGAATTCACGATAAGGTCAGCACCTATTCCTTGGGCATGCGGCAGCGGCTCGGCATCGCGCAGGCCCTATTGGGCAAGCCGAGACTGTTAATCCTTGACGAACCCACCAACGGACTCGATCCTAAAGGCATCAAGGAGATGCGTGCTTTCATCAGGGTGCTGGCCGAGCAGGGCATGGCCGTATTCGTATCCAGCCATCTGCTGAGCGAAATCCAGTTGCTGTGTGACCGGGTGGCGATTATAAGCCGGGGCACCGTGCTTGCGGTAGGCGGTGTAAAGGAGCTGGTTGCGGATCATTCACGTCTCGCCGTCTGGCAATTGCATCCGCGTGAGGAGGGTCTTGCGCTTCTGCAAGGGTCGCCGCTTGTGAAGGTGCTTGAACAGCCTGATGAGCAGGTGGACGACAGCATCATTGCGGCAGCGGGTGAAGGAGCGATATTCACCGAACTGGATGAAGGGCATATATCTGAACTGGTTGCCCTTCTCGTAGGGTCAGGTATTGCAGTGCATCGTGTAAGCCCAATTAATCCGACTCTGGAGCAGCTATTCCTGAAGATGACAGAGGGTGAAGTGCTTGAATAACATACTGCCTTTAGTGAAGAACGAGACGATCAAAATTATCAAAAGAAAACGATTTTACGTGATTTTGCTCATTTTGCTCGTGCTTGTACCGATATTTACTTATGCGCAGCTTAAGGTTGCAGAGAGGAATCGTGAGAAATTTGGCGGCGATTGGCGTCTGGAGCTGCAGCAGGCGATTACGGACAATCAGAATTCGCTTGGCAGTGACCGGGTTCCTGAAGAGTGGAAAAGATACAGAAGTGTATTTGTACAGCAAATGCAGTATTATTTAGAGCATGACATCAATCCCAACGAGCCCGGGGGAGTTACCTTTACCCGTGAATTTATGGACAATTCCGTAAATCTGTTCATTCCTCTGCTCATTATGGCGATCGCATCGGACCTGGTATCTGGTGAGCGAACGACAGGCACGATCAAAATGCTGCTGACAAGGCCTGTCCGCAGGTGGAAGGTACTGCTAAGCAAGCTGCTGGCGCTTTTTATGTTCGTTTCGCTCATTGTGGTTTCCACGTTCGTTATTAGTTATCTCGTTTCAGGGCTTTTATTCGGCTACAGCGGTTTCGGGGTACCGGTATTCACCGGCTTCCAGACCACGGGCTCAAATGTGGATATGTCTGCTGTTCAGGCCATTCCCCAATGGAAATACATGCTGATGCAGTGCGGGCTTATTTGGTTTGTCAGCATGATTATTGCTATGTTGGCGTTTATGGTTTCTGTTCTGCTCCGCAGCACGGCGGCAAGCATTGTGGTGATGATGGCCGCTCTGATCTCGGGTACGATTCTGACCAACATGGCTGCTTCCTGGGAAAGCGCCAAGTATCTGTTTATGGTGAATCTCGGATTGACTGATTATCTGTCTGGAACTCCTGCGCCGATTGAAGGAATGACATTGCCGTTTTCCTTGACGGTATTGGCTGTTTGGGGAGCCGTGTCGTTAATCGTTTCATTCGCTGTCTTTACGAAACGGGATATATTGAATTAAAATGGACAAAGTAAAAGAAAACATCTGTTTGCATTTTGGAGCAAAACACGGTCATGATTAGACAAAAGGGGGAGCATGAATGGTCGACCACATCGACTTGTCCGCCAAAGAGGCTGACGGAGACGACCGTCAGGCTTCGGAATACGGGGCGGACGACATTCAAGTTCTCGAAGGGCTTGTGGCGGTACGGAAACGGCCGGGCATGTACATCGGGAGCACCAGTTCTTCGGGGCTGCATCATTTGGTATGGGAAATCGTAGACAATGCTGTCGACGAGCACTTGGCCAAATTTTGTTCCCGGATCGAAATTACGTTGCATAAGGACGGATCGGTTACTGTTTTGGACAACGGCCGGGGCATTCCTACGGGAATGCATAAAACGGGCATACCGACTCCTCAAGTTGTGTTTACGATTTTGCACGCCGGTGGTAAATTCGGCGGTTCTGGATATAAGAAATCGGGAGGTCTGCACGGGGTAGGAGCGTCTGTAACCAACGCGCTTTCCGAATGGCTGGAGGTAGAAATTTACCGTGAGGGCAAAATTCATCGCCAGCGCTTTGAATATTGGCAGGATGAGCAAGGGATTGAGCATGTCGGTGAACCGGTCACCGGACTTAAGGTGCTTGGGAACACGAATAAGACCGGCAGCAAAATTACGTTCAAGCCCGATACTCGCGTGTTTAAGAACGGAATTAGTCTGAGTTACGATACGCTTGCCGAACGTCTGCAGGAGATTGCTTTCCTGAACTCCGGTCTTCGTGTGGTACTGAAGGATGAGCGCAGCGACAGAAGTGATGAATTTTATTATGAGGGCGGTGCCAGTCAGTTTGTTGTGTTTCTGAACGAGGGCAAGGACGTCCTTCATGATGTGATTCATTTCACCGGCGAGAAGGAAGATATCGAGGTCGAGGTAGCCATCCAGTATAACGCGGGTTATACGGAGACGCTCGTTTCCTTTGTGAACTCGATTCCGACCAGAGGCGGCGGAACACATGAGACCGGCTTCAAGACAGCCTATACACGGGTGATGAACGATTATGCGCGCCGTACGGCTATGCTGAAGGAGAAGGACAAAAATCTCGAAGGCAATGATCTGCGCGAAGGCATGATGGCTGTCATCAGCGTTAAGATGTCAGAGGTAGAGTTCGTCGGACAGACTAAGGATCAATTGGGAAGCGCTTCGGCGCGCAGCACTGTGGATGCCATTGTAGCCGAGAACATGCAGCGTTTTCTAGAGGAGAATCCACAGGTAGCTCAGACGCTGATCAAGAAATCGATTCAGGCTTCCAAGGCGCGTGAAGCAGCCCGAAAAGCAAGGGATGAAATGCGCTCAGGCAAAAAGCGAAGTGAGAGCTCCAACTTGAACGGCAAGCTGTCCCCTGCGCAGTCCAAGGATTTCACCCGCAATGAGCTGTTTATTGTCGAAGGAGATTCGGCAGGAGGCTCGGCCAAACAGGGGCGGGATTCCAAGATTCAAGCGATTCTGCCCTTGAAGGGTAAGCCGATGAATCCGGAGAAGGCAAAGCTGGCCGACATCCTGAAGAATGAGGAGTATAGGGCGATTACTTCCGCTATTGGAGCCGGAATTGGCACGGAATTCTCTGTCGAAGACAGCAATTATTCGAAGATTATTATCATGACGGATGCCGATACGGACGGTGCGCATATTCAGGTGCTGCTGCTCACGTTCTTCTATCGCTATATGAAACCGCTGATCGACGCTGGGAAGGTATATATTGCGCAACCTCCTCTTTACAAAATTACGCGCAAAGCAGGCAAGCTGGAGACGATAAGATATGCCTGGACCGATGAACAGCTTCAGAATTACCTGAAGGAATTCGGTAAGAACTTCGAGCTCCAGCGGTATAAAGGGCTTGGCGAGATGAACCCGGATCAGTTATGGGAAACGACGATGAATCCGGAGTCGCGTATCCTTTTGCAGGTGCAGATCGAGGATGCAGCCAAGGTTGAGCGCCGGGTGTCGACGTTAATGGGAGACAAGGTAGATCCGCGCAAACGATGGATTGTCGAAAATGTGGATTTCACCGAGTTTGAGGAGTAAACGCCATTGATGCAAAGAGGCAGGAGGTGCTCTTTCGCCTGCCCCGCCGCCTTTCATGATTCGGGCGGCGTTTTTTGCTTAGATGATTAACGGTTATTTTTAAGAAGAGGTGCTTACATGAGCTTATCAGAACAGTTTCTGCCAGCTTTTCTGGAAGAGGTTGTCGGCGACCGCTTTGGCCGATATTCCAAGTATATTATTCAGGACCGTGCGATCCCTGATGTGCGTGATGGCTTAAAGCCTGTACAGCGTCGTATATTGTACGCTATGTACGATTCGGGGAATACGCCGGACAAACCATACCGGAAATCGGCCAAAACGGTCGGCGATGTGATGGGTAATTATCATCCTCACGGCGACTCGTCCATTTATGAGGGCATGGTCCGAATGGCCCAACCGTGGAAAATGGGGCATGTTCTCGTCGACGGACATGGCAACTGGGGCTCACAGGACGATGATCCCCCTGCGGCTATGCGTTATACGGAGGCCCGACTTTCTCCGATTGCGATGGAAATGCTGCGGGATATCGAGAAACGGACGGTCCTGTTTAAGGACAATTTTGACAATACGGCCAAGGAGCCTGTGGTTTTACCTTCGCGGTATCCGAACCTGCTGGTGAACGGTGTCAGCGGGATTTCTTCAGGATTCGCTACAGAGATACCTACGCATAATCTGCGTGAGGTGATCGATGCCTGTATCGCAGTTATGGAGAAACCTTCCATAGAGCTGGAAGAAATCATGACCTTTATTAAAGGCCCCGATTTTCCTACTGGCGGCTTGATCATGGGCGGGGACGGCATTCTTGAAGCGTACAGAACCGGTAAAGGCCGTATCTATATTCGTTCGAAAACGGAAATCGAATCACTGCGGGGCGGCAAACAGCAAATTGTCATTACAGAAATTCCTTATCAGGTGGTCAAATCCCGCCTTGTCACGGCAATGGAAAATATCCGTCTGGAGAAAAAGGTTGAAGGTATTGCCGAGGTGCGTGATGAGAGCGGCCGGGACGGACTCCGTATTGTGATTGAGCTGAAGAAGGACGCCGATGCTGAAGGCATCCTGGCTTATTTTTTGAAGAAAACGGATCTTCAGGTGGCTTATAATTTTAATATGGTGGCCATCGTGAACAAAGCGCCACATCAACTGGGGCTTAAAGCGATTCTTGAGGCTTACATAGCGCATCAGCGGGAAGTCGTCACCCACCGTATTCAATTTGAGCTGGAAAAGGCAGAAGACCGTGCCCATGTACTCGAGGGTCTGGTTAAAGCGCTGAATATTCTCGATGAAGTGATCGCTGCGATTAAGGCTTCCAAGAATCGTCAGGATGCACAAAATAATTTGCAGTGGATGTTCGGCTTCAGCGAGCGCCAGGCCGATTCCATCCTGACCTTGCAGCTTTACCGCTTGACCAATCTGGAGATTACTTCGCTGGAGAAGGAGCTTGCTGAAATCCAAAAGAAGGTTGCCCAGCTCCGTTCCATTCTGGAAAGCGACCGCAAGCTGATTGGCGTCATCCGTAAGGAGCTGCTTGATATCCGTGAGCGTTTCGGCATTGAGCGCCGTTCCTCGATCCAGGAGGAAGTGGAGGAAATCAAGGTCAACCTTGAAGTGATGGTCAGCTCGGAGGATGTGTTGGTAACGCTATCGAAGCAGGGTTATGTAAAACGGACCAGCCTATTGTCCTTTACCCGTTCCGGGGGCGAGCGTTATGGCTCAGGGGTCAAGGAGGGCGACTACGTTACAGAGCTGCTGGACGTAAACACTCTGGACGCGCTGCTCGTCTTTACACAGAGAGGGCAATACTTCCTGCTGCCTGTGCACCAGATTCCTGAATATAAGTGGAAGGAACCGGGGACGGCGATTGTTAATGTCATTCCTTTACTGAAGGAAGACCGTATTGTCAGCATCATTCCGGTGAAGAACATAGAAGAGGAAGGCAAGAGTCTTGTCTTCTTTACCCGTAAAGGTCAGGTTAAACGCACGGAGTTAAAGGAATACGCCACCAAGCGTTCCAGTGCGGTTGCCGCAGTCAAAGTGACTGCAGACGATGAAGTGTTGTCGGTCATGATGAGCGACAATTCACGTGATTTGCTGCTGGTCACCCGTTCAGGAATGAGCATCAGATTCCGTGAAACCGAGGTGAATCCGATGGGGCGTGTCTCTGCGGGTGTGCGGGGCATCCAGCTCGTGGAGAATGATGAAGTGATTGCTGCGTTAAGGGTTCAGGAAGATGAAGGGGAAATTCTTGCAATCACTGATCTGGGTTATGGAAAGAGATCGCTGTTGCTTGATTATCCGCTTCAAGGCCGGGGCGGTAAAGGTATTACGACCTTCGAATTCAAGGAAGGAAAGCGGGTACGCCCGAATGGCTCCAGACTGATTGCCGCCTTCTACACAACAGAGGCCGTGCAGCTTAGCGCCGTCACCGCCGAAGGACAATTTGTATCCTTCCTTTCCGAGAAAGCACCGCTGATGGATCGTAAGGACACAGGAAAACTACTCGTTCCCTTGGAGAAGAAGGATGCTGTAGCGGTTGTGCTGCTTCGTCCAGAGCCACAGGCCTCGTCAGAGGTTGAATAGTGGGCGTACCCGGAGTTGGGCGTACCCGGATTGTTCCTCCGATCGCTGTTGTCCCCGGATTTCCTGAATTGTGATTGAGAGGAAGAAATCCGGGGACAAAGGCGAACGCTCCGCTTCTTCGGAACAATTCCGGGCACTTGGCAGGGGTGTATCCCTTGAACGCTTCGCTTGTTCAAGGGATGTTTTGTTGCTTGCCGGTTCGAAGATGATTTGTTTGTTGATTCAGAGATGAGAAGAATAAAAGCTTTTTACTTCACAAAGGTCGAGAACGGGGTTTCACCTGTTCTCGACCTTTTTTGTTCATTTAGGAATCGCATAAGCTTGGCGATTCCTTTTAAGTAGGCACGCGCACGAAGCAGCGGAAAGAACGAAGCAATTCCGGAAAAGCGGAGCGCTCGCCTTTGGCCCGAAGGGTCAACAGCGATTGTAGGAATGCTTCGTTCTTGGAGCGTCTCAGCACGTGCCACATTAAGGAGCGCCGAGTCTTATAGGGCTTCCGATTCTGCTTTTTCCGCTTATTGTCGGGCCTTGTCTGTCAGGATGAAAAGGTTTTGAAGGACCACTGTCGAATTGCAGTATACCCCTTGGGTGTATCCATGACTTATTTCCTGATTTGTGATCTGAAGGGCAGAAGGGCAGGAAATACAAGGAGTCATGGCGAAATTTAACAACATGAATCATTTGTTCCTGCGAGCGTTTTTACAGATGACCGCATAAAGGAGATGAAAATATGCAAACGTCTGAATTTGCCAAGCTGTGGTTTAAGCTGACCAAAGATTATAAAGTTTATATGGAACAGCACCTGGCTCCTTCGTTAACCGAGTCTCAGTTGACGGTTCTTGAAGTGCTTCAGGAGAACGGCAGGATGAAGCCTTCCCAACTCATTCCGTATCTTGCCACGACACCGGCAGCAGTCACAATGCTGCTGGACAGAATGGAGAAAAATGGGTTTGTAACCCGCTTGAGAGATCAGGAAGATCGCAGAATCGTATGGATTCTGATCACGGAACGTGGTCTGGAGGAAGCAGACCGGGGCACTCAGATCCGCAATGCTTTTCTATCCGTCGCGCTTGGCCGAATCTCGCTTCATAACCAGAATCTGCTCGTTTTTCTATTGGGAAAAATAACAGCAGCCGGACAACTATAATCGATAGAGTCAGACAGTTCATTTCTGGTTTTCAGAAAAACTGTCTTTTATTTTTGCTATTTTGAACTTCACCGTATCGTTCAATCGTTTAGACAGGTTAACCAGACCCTGTTTCAAGTATTTTGGCATAGAGCCGCACACAGGAGCTGGCCGTGTCGCAAGGAGTCTCCTTGACCGACAGCGCCGGTCTGGCGAGCATTACCAGCCATGCAATGACCTACGGCATCAACTATGCGTTTATGATTGCCACAGGCATGAGTATTGCAGCCCTGATCCTGTCCTTCTTTATTCAAAATACCAACCCGCAAAAGCAGCGTGAAGGGGTGGAGAAAAAGAGACGAGCGGCTGTTTCTTCGTAAATGATGTCAACAGTGCCGGAAAAGAAAGGGACTCAGAAAACAAATCTGAGTCCCTTTCTTATAGGGGCGTTAAGAAGCCCATCTGCCTATGTGTTGGGAAAGATCATAAACCAGTCAAACACACAATCCCTAGTTACCGCTGATTAAACTAGCTCGTCGGGCAGAGCCTTTTCGTAAATCTCTTCCGGCCACGCACTCCATGGAAACTGATGCGGCGGGACCGATCTGAACAAAAGGGACTCCTTGCTTACTGGGTGGGGAGCACCGGCCAGCAGCGACCAAAGGGCAAGCTGCTGACCCGGACGGTTCACTTCGGCACCGTATTTCTGATCCCCGTAGAGCGGGCAGCCGATGCTTTGCAATTGCACGCGAATCTGATGGGGGCGGCCGGTGTGTAGCTCGACGAGGATTAGACTCAAGCCGTCCTTTTCGCCTACGACTCTGTAATCCAGCAGAGCCTGCTTGGCCCCAGCCGTGCCCGATTTGACCGCACTTACTGTATTGGTGCGCGAGTCCTTGAGCAAATGATGCTCAAGCCGGCCGGCCGGCGCGCCAGGCGAGCCGTGCACCACCGCAGCGTACAGCTTGCGGAAGCTGCGGCTGCGGACGGCCTCGGATAGCCTAGAGGCGGCTTTGGACGTTTTGGCAAAAATCATCGCTCCGCCAACCGGTCGGTCGAGTCTGTGGACGAGCCCCAAAAATACGTTACCCGGCTTTTGATGCCGAATTTTCAAATCCTGCTTCAGCAGGGTAAGAAGATCGGGATCTCCGCTTGCATCCTCCTGAGTAGGGACATTGACAGGCTTTTCGACCGCCAGCACATGATTGTCCTCATATAACACCTTAATCCCGGATTCCTCATTTGGAACAAATGACATGGGGATTACGCCTCCCAGCGTCCGAGAATGCCGCAGGGCAGAATCAGCCCGGAGCGGGTGATCGGCAGTCCGATTTCACCTGCAGTGATGTTGCCGCCATATTTGGGCTGCATCGTCATGCTGAGCATGTTCCTCAAGACGGTAGGGGATATCCCAGTGGTATAGGAATTGATAAGCATAAATAAAGGGTTGTCCGATATAATGCTCATGCAGGATTCCAGGAAAGGATAGAGGCTTTGCTCCAGCTTCCAGGTTTCACCGCTCGGCCCGCGCCCGTAGGAAGGGGGGTCCATAATAATGGCATCGTAACGGTTACCGCGCCGCTGCTCCCGCTGAACGAATTTGAACACATCATCCGTAATAAAACGCACCGGTTTGTCGGCGAGCCCGGAGAGCTGTATATTTTCCTTGGCCCACTGTACCATGCCTTTTGCCGCATCGACATGAACGACGCTGGCACCGGCATATGCCGCTGCTACTGTAGCCCCTCCGGTATAGGCGAACAGATTCAGCACCGAGATCGGTCTGCCTGCCGAGGCGATTTTGTCCATCATCCAGCTCCAGTTCGCTGCCTGCTCAGGGAATAGGCCGGTATGCTTGAAGCTGGTCGGGCGAATGTGAAATTTGAGGTTCTCATAATTGAGCGTCCAGCGCTCGGGGACAGGTTTCTTCATCTCCCAGTTGCCCCCGCCTGATGAACTGCGGTGATAATGGCCGTGAGTGCTGCTCCATTCCTGCGTTTCCTTGGCCAAAGGCCAAATGATTTGCGGATCGGGACGCCGTAAAATAATATCTCCCCAGCGTTCGAGCTTTTCACCGCCGCCGGTATCGATAACTTCATAATCTTTCCACTTGTCTGCTACATACATGTTATAATCCATCCTTCAAAAAGTCGTATGGACACTATTGTACACCAATTGATGCTTTTGCCGCCAGCAAACGGGAAAGCATATCTCACCGCTTCATTTGCAACAAATGCGGATGATGTATCCTCATTCCCCAGAGCTTCGTTTCAAGAAATCTTATTTTTCTTTCCCTCTTGTAATTAAAGCGTTTTCCATTTAGAATAAAAGGTATATGTTGTACGTACAAATTGATGGTTTGAGTATAAAAATAGTATTAATTTCTATTTATGTACGTACATGTCTGGTTCTACTCTATCCTTTATCAAGTAGGAGGAAATTGCAGATGACTATTTTGAAACCGTTTCAATTTTGGTTTATTACAGGAAGCCAGCACTTATACGGACCTGAAACACTTGATCAAGTGGAAGAGCATTCCAAGCACATCGTCGAAGGGCTGAACCGGAGTGGAAAGCTTCCATTTGAAGTCGTATTTAAACCTGTATTGACAACTCCGGATGCGATCCGCAGCCTCATCATTGAGGCGAACAGCAGCGACATGTGCGCAGGGCTGATTACATGGATGCACACCTTTTCTCCGGCTAAAATGTGGATTGCGGGCCTGAACCGACTGGATAAGCCACTGCTTCATCTGCATACCCAATTTAACCGTGACATTCCATGGGACAGCATTGATATGGATTTTATGAACCTGAACCAAGCCGCCCACGGTGACCGGGAATATGGATTTATCGGCGCACGGCTCGGCATTTCCCGCAAGGTTATCGTAGGCTACTGGGATGAAAGTCACGTGCAGGAGAGAATTGCTTCGTGGATGTCAACAGCAGCGGGTTACATTGAGAGCCATAACCTGAAGATTGCCCGTTTCGGGGACAACATGCGTGAAGTAGCCGTGACTGAGGGCGATAAAGTGACCGCACAGTCCAAGCTGGGGTGGTCCATTAACGGATACGGTATCGGGGATCTGGTAGAGATTATCGGATCTGTAAGAGAGGGCGACGTTAACGCCTTGTTCGAAGAATATGAGGAGCTGTACGATCTTGCGCCGGATGCGCTGCAGGCCGGACACGTCCGCGATTCTATTCTGGAACAGGCCCGTATCGAGCTGGGACTCAAGCAGTTCCTGGCGGGCGGCAATTTTGGTGCGTTTACAACGACATTCGAAGACCTGCACGGCATGAAGCAGCTTCCTGGGCTTGCAGTTCAGCGGTTGATGGCCCAGGGCTACGGCTTCGGCGGGGAAGGAGACTGGAAGACTGCTGCATTAACCCGTCTGATGAAGCTGATGGCCAATAATGTGGGCACTTCCTTTATGGAAGACTATACCTACCACTTGGAGCCAGGCAACGAAATGATCCTCGGCTCACATATGCTGGAGATCTGCCCGACTATTGCGGAGAATAAACCGCGCATCGAAGTACATCCGCTTGGAATCGGCGGCAAGGCGGATCCTGCACGTTTGATCTTTAATGGCAAGAGCGGAGATGCTGTCGTAGCCTCACTGATTGATTTGGGGGGACGCTTCCGTTTGATCGTCAATGAAATCAAGGCGGTAAGCACCGAGAAAGAGATGCCTAGACTGCCGGTAGCCAGTGTGCTCTGGAAGCCGCAGCCTTCACTTGAGGTGTCCGCGGAAGCCTGGATTTATGCGGGCGGCGCGCATCATACGGTATTTTCGTACGTGGTATCGACTGAGCAATTGGTTGATTTTGCCGAGCTTACCGGCATTGAATGTGTGGTTATCGATGAGCAGACTAATATCCGCCGCTTCCGGCAGGAGCTGGAGTGGAACGAGCTATATTACCGTTTGAAAAAATGAATCTCGAAAGATTTGGCTATGCTAAGGGCGGCTGCATATATGATGCGGCTGCCTTTTTCGATTATAATCGTGTTTAAATGGTGAATAGGAAATAAATAATTTGACAATGAGAATCATTATCACTTATATTCATTGTAACAAGATGACAGTAAAGCGAGGGATTGATTTTGGCCAAGATTTTGATTGCGTATGCGTCGATGACGGGCAATACTGAAGAAATCGCCGAATTAATTGCAGAGGGAATCAGGCAGACAGGGCATACGGCGGTTCTTAAAGAAGCTTATGATTGCAGTGCGTCGGAACTGCTTGAATATGACGGATACTTGCTGGGCGTCTATACGTGGGGAGACGGTGAGCTGCCCGATGAGTTTCTCGATTTCTATGAAGAGCTGGAAGAGCTTGAGCTGGGGGGGACCAAAACAGCGGTTTTCGGGAGCGGGGATACGTCCTATGCCCAATTTTGCGGAGCAGTCGACCTGCTGGAGCAGAAGCTGAAGGATCGAGGAGCAGTATTGGTGCAGGATAGTCTCAAGATTGAGTACAATCCGCAGGATGCAGAGAAGGAAGGGTGCCGGGAGTTTGGGCGCAAGTTTTTACAAGCTGGCATAACGGTAACTTGACTGGAAAGGACCGGATTGATCATGGGAGAAGAGGGAAGCGGCAGCTCCATGCCCGTACTTTACGATTATCAAATTGAATCTATGTGGAATAGCCGTCAGCTTCAACAGCCGCAGGGAGGCGTCAGGAGAAAACCGGGCAGACATTGGCGTGAACGAGTGCAGCACGCGGTCAGTCATGCCTTAAACGAATATTACAGCACTCCATATGATGTCAGGTGTGAAATCCCGGTACAGTACATGCTTGAAAAGTGGTGGCCGAAGCAGCACACAGGCTTTGAATCCTGTTCGCATTATTGGGATGTTAAAAACAAGGTGACCGGTGGGATCTGCAAAATAGGCGCGGCAAATCAGCAGCTCCATGAGCCAGCTATATTGTTCGAGCAATTTCAAATACCGGCAGCGGAACTGAATATGGAGCTATCGGTGATCATACAGGCCGCCTGGATGATGGGACAGTATTCGGACTCACTTCTCATTCAGAAATACATGGTTTCCTACGATCCTCATTTAATCACTGCACATATGCATTTTATTAATGCATTCAGTCATTATGCCTTTGGTTATATTCCAGAAATGATTGAATTTTATTGCCTGCTGGAAGGGAGGAAGGTGTCTTATGTAAACAATCCTTCTTCTCTAGGCAGATCCATCGATTATGTGACACTGCTGCGCGGCTCTATGGAAGAAAGCGGGACTGACAGGTGTCTGTGTCCGAACTGTATGGAACGACACCGGGCCAATCTGCTTCCGGCAGCAGAGAGGAGAAGCACCAGGCTTCACATTTCTTAATCAGTAGTGCCGTAAAGGTCAAGGACAGAGGGAGCTTCCCTACCGTTCTTGGCTTTTTTTGTTGTCAAAGCAAGAGTAGCAGGAAGTTTTTTTTAAAAACACTATTGCTAATTTGCTAAATTTAACTATAATTATTTTTTGTGAGCTCAATATGAAACTTTTTAAATATAATTAGTTACAATAGTAGTTGATCACTTTTGTATCGCGTAAGCGCATGACTTCATAGTCATGCTTTTCTTTATTCACTAAATGCTTAATGATGTATTTTGATTTGACTGCGTATATTTTAATTTTAAAATATTAGCGTTGAATAATAATTTCTCAAGTAACAGGGGTGGAAGAAGTGAGTAAGAAGACTGTACTGCCGATTCTCATTGTGGTTTTGATCTTAAGCGGTGGCGCGCTTGGCTATTATTATTGGTATCAGGGAAGTCATTTTATAACCAGTGACGATGCCCGGATTACGGTAGATCAATATAAAGTAATGCCACAGATTACCGGGGAGATTACCCATATCGATGTGGAGGAAGGCGATGTGCTCAAGCAAAATGAGCCGGTTGCCGAACAGGACGTTGCAGGTCTTGAAGCCGCGTCCATCAGCAAGTCTGTCATGAGAGCACCCATTGACGGAACGGTAATCAAAGTGTATTCCAAGGTGCATGAAACCGGATCGCCAAGCTCGGCGGTTGCGGTCATGGCTGATATGAACAGCGCTTATGTGACGACCAACATTGAAGAAACCGACATCAGCCGTATTCAGCCTGGGCAGTTGGTGGACATTACACTTGACGCTGCAGAGAAGCGGACGATCCAGGGCAAGGTGCGTAAGGTAGGGCAGGCCTCCAACTCGGTATTCGCCGCGATTGCGGCCACGAACACAAGCGGCAACTTTAATAAAGTGACCCAGCGCATCCCGGTCGAGATTGTACTGAATGCGCCTGAGGATCTGAAGCTGATTCCAGGGACCAACGTCGAAGTTAAAATTCATACATCATAAAAAGGAGGAGTCGATGTGTCTTCCACTGATACTGCCGCTGCTCCTTCTGTAGGCTCGGTCAGAGAACGCTGGCTTGCCTTTTTCGCTATTATTCTGGGTGCCTTTGTCGCTATTCTGAACAACAGTCTGATCAACGTCGCCATTCCGAGTCTGACAAGTGACCTTGGTTCAACCACGGCGAAGATTCAATGGGTGCTCACGGGATATACGCTTGCATCCGGGGTGATCGTGCCGATTACAGGTTTTATGGAGCAGCGTATTGGTTACAAAAAGTTCCTTATTTTAGCACTTAGCGTTTTTTCGCTGGGTACGGGGTTATGTATATTCGCCTGGAGCGACACCTCGCTCATCGCGGCGCGGATTATTGCCGGTCTCGGGGGCGGTGTCATCATGCCGCTCAGCATGACGATTGTGTATAAAATTATGCCCAGGGAGCAGGTTGGCATGGCTCTTGGGATTTGGGGGATTTCCGCGATGGCGGCCCCGGCGATTGGACCGACGCTCAGCGGTTATTTGATCGAATGGTTCAACTGGCGTTTTCTGTTTATCATCAGTCTTCCGTTTGCGTTGTTTGCCATTCTGATGGCCATTGTTTTGATCAAGGAACCGCCTAAAGGGGAACCGCGAAAATTTGATATACCCGGTTTCTTATTGGCAGCAACATGTGCAGGCACCCTGCTGTACGCTTTGTCGAACGGTTCATCCGACGGCTGGACTTCTTTTAAAATTGTGGGATTGTTCTTCATCGCATTCTGGGCGCTGGTGTTCCTTATTTACGTTGAAGCCGGTAAAGAGAATGCGGTGATCGAAATTTCCTTGTTTAAAAATTACAGGTTTACGCTCAGCGTTATTGCTTCCAGTTTCGTGATGATGGGCATGTATGGCGGCATGTTTCTGACACCGCTGTTTTTGCAAAATATCCAGTCCGTGTCACCGATAGACACCGGTATTTTGCTTATTCCGCAGGCGCTTGCGATGGCGGTCATGATGCCGGTCGCAGGCAAGCTGTTCGATAAATTCGGGATCGTACCGCTGGGTCTGGTCGGCCTCACACTGACCAGCTTTATGACGTACCATCTGCACCAGCTTACACCGGATACACCTCATCAGTGGCTGGAAATTGTGATGGCTCTGCGGGGGCTGGGCATCGGGATTTGCATGATGCCTTTATCCACGGTTGGCATGAATGCAGTGCCGCCGAGCAAGGTAGGCAACGCCTCCACCGCATCGAACCTGGTGCGGACGGTAGCGGCGTCGATGGCGATCGCGGTATTTACTTCCATTATGCAGAGCCGGACCGCCATGCACTCCCAGCATATTGCCGAATCGATTACACCCGATGCGGCCAGGTCATTTCAGGCTATGCTTGGCAGCTCTTGGCAGTCTAGCGTTTCTGGCTTAATATCGCTGGATGCTTATTCGAGAGGTATCGGAGATACCTTCCTGGTATCTTCGGTGCCGATGTTCTGCTCCATCCCGCTGATTTTCCTGTTTATTCAGCGGAAAAAGCGGGAGAAGGAAGCAACTGCAAGTGAATAATCGCGTCCGGCATTTAAAAATGAGAGAAAGAAAGGGAACACAATGAAGATCACAAAATTGGAAACTACGTTAGCTGCGGTTCTGCTCGGAACGGCTATGTTATCCGGTTGTTCGGGCAGCGGGAACGCGGCTCAGGATATGGTTGTGCCTGTGAAGGTGAGTCAAGCACAAGAAGGCATTATAGGTGAAGGTGAAATTTATACCGGAGTGGTTACTCCATCGGAGACGGTAAATATCGTTTCGAAGCTCGCCGGCAAGGTCGTTGAGCTTCCGGTGGATGTTGGTTCCGAGGTGAGAAAAGGGCAGGTGCTGTTTAAGCTGGAGGATAATGACCTCCGTAATAACTTGGCGAAGGCCAAGGCAGCGGCATCCGCATCCGCAGCCGCCGTCAGTACGGCGGAAGCTTCCCACGAGTCCAGTCTCGTGTCTGCAGCATCAGGTGTAGTAAGCTCGAAGAATGGTGTCATCTCTTCCCAAAGCGCCATTAACCAGGCGCAAGGGGGCTTAAATCAGGCGAAAACAGCAGTGAAGCAGGCGAAGAACGGCCTGTCCAGCGCAGCCAACACTGTGAAACAAACTGCCCAGGCTTTGGCTGATGCTCAAAAGGCGCTCACCCGGACACAAGCCTTGTTCAATGACTCAGCAGTGCCGCAAGCCCAGCTTGAACAGGCTCAAACGGCGGTGGTAAGCGCCCAAACGGCATATGATAACGCTGTGAATGCAAAAGCAAATGCCGAGAACCAACTGGATGCAGCCCAAAAAGCGCTGGACACCGCAGAGCAGGCCTATAAAGTGGCAACCAGCAGCTATGAGAATGCCAGCGACGGATACAGTAATGCCCAGCGTCAACTGGAGGTTTCGCACAACACGGCTACCATTGAGGCGAACCGTGAAGCCTTCAAGCAGGCCCAGTTGAATGTCTCCATCGCTCAGGACGCATTGGATGATTCGGTGATTACTTCCCCAATTGACGGTATTGTAGGCACCAAAAATACGGAGATCGGGGAAATGGTATCTGCTTCATCGCCCGCGATGGTGATCGCAGATTTAAGTACGGTAAATACCCTGATCTATGTCCCTGCGGAACAGATTAATAAGGTTAAAACGGGTGACAAGGTTCAGGTTCGTGTGACGGCCTCCGATCTGATTACTACAGGCACAGTTAAAAGTGTCAGTCCGCTGGATTCCAGCGGGAAGGGTTACCCGGTTAAAATATCGGTGGCCAATCCGGACATGCAGTTGAAATCAGGCATGCTGGCGGACATCAGCTTTGTGAATAACGATGCGCAGCAGGGAATGATCGTACCTTCAGGCGCCCTGCTGGAGGAGGATGCTAAATCCTATGTCTTCGTTGTGAATGGTGACCATGTTGCCCGGAAGGAAGTAACCGTTGCAAGCGAGTCGGGCTCCCAGGCACTGATCACGAGTGGGCTCGAAAAGGGAGAAACGATAGCTGTAAATAATCTGGCATTGCTCAGTGACAATTCAGCGATCAAAATCACCCAATAAATAAATAAGACCCTCATCCGCTGCTGCGGTATGAGGGTCTTATTTATTTGAGTGATGTTATGTGCGTACGTGAGCGGTAATTTCTTCATCCAAATCGAGGGTGATGTCTTCCCGGTAAGCACGAATTCCGTATTCGGAATGCAGGTACCGAAGGATGGCCTCAATAATATTGGATTCAACAAGATACTGGCTTCTGTCATGAATCCATACCTCTGCTGTATAACCTGAGAGTTCATCCCAGGAGAGCTCAACTGTTACCTCGGTCGGCTTTACATCTTTGCGGGCAGCCATATGGAGACAGACGGCATTGATGATTTCATCCATACTGAGAACCATGGATTAATAACGTCCTCCACGGGAATCTTCTTGTTTGCGGCGATTTTTGTAGCTGCGGTAGATGGCAAAGCCGATCACTACAAGCAGGTAAATGGCGAGCAGGTTGATGGCGAGCCCGAGCAAGCTGCCCAGCATGCCCATATTCGCGAACAGACCGCCGAACAGAAGGCCTGCCAGACCGCCAATCATCATGCCGCGCATAAAGCCACCGCCGAAAAATCCGCCGCTTCTTTTATTGGTAGAGCCTGCAACCGTGTTGTTATTCGTTCTGGTCTCGCTGCGGTTCACGTTGTTATTGGTGGTGCTGTCATTCGGTTTGCTTGGCGTTGTTTGGTAAGATCTCTTGCCGGAGCTGAAGCCCCCGCCGCGGCGCGCATCCGCATCTGACGGCGCAACTACTGCGAACAACAATGTTAAAGCCATCATGACCATGGTGAACTTTTTGAAAGAAAATGCTTTCATGATAAATTGGAACCTCCCTGTAAAATAAATGTTCTCCAGCCGCTACCCCTATATACGATGAATCCGGAGTAGGGTTTCAAAAAATTAATTTTTAAGTATAAAAGGATTATGCTCCTCCTTCACATCTCCCGCGGCCATCATCTTCAATACCATATTGCACCAGTCCAGCCCTGCTTTAGCGTTCAGAAGCCCTTTTTGCACGAGTACATAATCACTGAAGGCCTGGCTCCCAAAGCTTAAATTTTCCGCAGGGATCGCATCGAGGATTCCCTCCAGATGGGCAATACGGCTGTTAAAATGCCGCTTTCTTTCCTCAAACATGCGGATGGCGCTTCCTTTATCCGCGAGCCACAGGCAGAAAAGCCGCAGGCTCATTTCGTCGCGGGTAACCGGCGGAGACACCGATTCATGGGTCCATTGTTGAAGAGCATGGATCCCCTTATCTGTAATCATGTAGATTTTCTTGTCCGGTTTATCTGACTGCTGAATCCAGCGGGAGGAGAGAAGCCCGTTCTTCTCCATACGTGCAAGCAGAGGATAGATCTGGCTGTGCTTGGCCTGCCAGAATGGCTGGATACGAAGCATCAGATCATACCCCGAGGATTCATGCCGGGCCAAAAGACCCAACAGACCATAGGACAATAAATTCATAAGCATTATCTCCTTCATCCATTATTACAGAAAAATCAATTTTGATTCAGCGGCTGGACATTGCAGCACGATGCTGCTGTCATAATGAAAGTGTACACTGAAACTGTATGGTATGACAACTTTGCACCTGAACAGCTCGTCTTTTCCCGTTGCAAGGCTCAAATAATACAAAAAAGCACGGATTCCAAATCCGTGCCCATCGCAGAGAGATGCCTAATTTTCGTACCCGTCCACAACCAGGTCAAGCTCCCCGGTTTCGGGGTGAATAATCATGCCGTGTACAGGTACTTGGGGGGGGAGTAGTGGATGATTCTTAATGATCTCCACGGTACTTTTTACCCCTTCTTCCACGTTGTCAAACCCGCGCAGCCATTTTTTTAGCTTGATTCCCGAATTCTCCAATGTATCCAGCACCTTCTGATCTATTCCCCGCTCAAGCATATGCTGGACCATGACATCGGAATTTAGAGCGGCCATGCCGCACTCGTGATGACCGACAACCAGTACCTCATCCGCCTCCAATTCATACAGGGCAACGAGCACACTGCGCATGACGCTTCCGAAGGGCTGCGAGATGATGGCGCCGGCATTTTTGATGACCTTCACATCTCCGTTACGCAGATTCATGGCGCGCGGCAGCAACTCGACGAGGCGCGTATCCATGCAGGTGATGATCACCATTCTTTTGTTCGGAAATTTGCCTGTTCGGTAGACTTCATACTCCTTGTTCGCCACAAACTCCTTATTATGCTCTAAAATGGCCTGGATATGATTCATCTCTTATCTCCTCACTTTACTAACTGTAGTTAGAGCCTACTGACTTTCTAAGCAGTACGCAGGCTTCGGGCTTGCCCATTTTAACTGTGAATAGAGACGTTCTGTACTCCTTAACATTTGATTATACGGCGATTAATTATTATCATCAAGGTGTATGGGACAAACCGGGAGAGCTGGTAAACCGGAAATCAACCCTAAGTCGAGGTGAGTGTAATGGAGCAAATACAGTTAACGGACCGTTTGAAGCAGTTTAAGGAGCTGGTGCGTAAGATCAAAAGTTATGGCGAGGCGATAGGGCTGCTCCATTGGGACATGCGGACAGGAGCGCCGCGCAAGGGAATTGAAATCCGCTCGGAAACGGTGGGCATGCTGTCGACGGAGATATTCAAGCTGCAGGTGTCGGAGGAGATGAAGGAGCTGCTGGAGGCTCTGTCTGTACCCGAAGCAGCCGCACAATTGGAGGACAATGACCGGAGGCTGGTCGAGGAGTGCCGCAGGGAATATGAGCTGAACAAGTCCATCCCTGCCAATAAAATCAAAGAATACGCCGTGCTGGCCGCCCAATCCGAAAGCTATTGGGAGAAGGCCAAGAGCAGCAATGATTTCGCGGGCTTCGAGCCTTATCTGACCAAGATCGTGGCGATGAAGCAGGAATTTATAGATTACTGGGGGGTTAAAGATACCCGCTACGATACGCTGCTGGATATGTATGAGCCGGAGATGACAGTTGAGAAGCTGGATGCGGTATTCGATCAGCTCAAAAGAAGGCTGGTGCCGCTGCTTGAGAAAATACAGGCCTCGCCGAACAAGCCGGACGCTTCATTTTTGAAGGATATATACGATGTGGGTCAGCAGGAGAAGTTCGGGCTGTATTTGCTGGAGCAAATGGGATATGACTTTGAGGCAGGCCGCCTGGACGAGAGCGTGCACCCGTTTGCCACCGGATTAAATCCGGGGGATGTGCGTATTACGACACATTATCTGCAGGACGATGTACTGAGCGCGATCTTCAGCTCCCTCCACGAAGGCGGCCATGCGCTGTATGAACAGAACATCAGCCAAGAGCTGGCCGGGACATTGCTGGCGGAAGGCACCTCGATGGGGATTCATGAATCGCAGTCGCGTCTGTGGGAGAACATGATCGGCCGCAGCAAGCCTTTCTGGCAGCGGTATTATAAGGAGCTGCAGAAGCATTTTCCGGATAAGCTTGCCCATGTCACGGTGGAGCAGTTCTACCTGGCCATGAACCGGGTAGAGAATTCGTTGATTCGTATCGAAGCCGATGAGCTTACATATAACCTGCACATTATCGTCAGATACGAAATTGAAAAGCTGCTATTTAATGAAGGGCTTGAAGTGAATAAGCTGCCGGAAGTGTGGAATACCAAATATCAGGAATATTTGGGCATCACGCCGCCGAGTGATTCGCTTGGTGTCCTGCAGGATGTGCATTGGTCCGGGGGGGATTTCGGCTACTTTGCCTCTTATTCACTTGGCAATATGTATGCCGCACAGATTATGGCGACGATGCGCAGGCAGATGCCGGACTTCGACCAGTTCATTGAACAGGGCAATCTGCTGCCGATCAAGGAATGGCTTACAGACAAAATTTATTATTATGGCAAAAGCCGCACTCCGGCCGAGCTGATTCTGTCCATCACCGGCGAGGAGCTGAACCCGGACTACCTGGCCGATTATCTGGAGGCCAAGTATACGGAAATCTACAAGCTGTAATTTGACCCTAAGGTCGAGGACTGGAGCTGAACTGGCTCTGGTTCTCGACTTATTTTTATTTAAGACGGCTTTGACCACCCCACCCAAATGTGCATATACATAACTAGACTTGCACAGTGGAATGGAGGAAAGGCGTATGAAAGCAGCCGGTTGGATGAAAGCCGCAGCGGCGGCGGCGCTGTGCGGATTGCTGCTGCTGGGGGGATGCTCGCCGGAGCAAAGCGGGACGAAGGTCAGGCTGGCGGAGGTGGCGCGCACCGTTTTTTATGCACCCCAATATGTAGCGTTGAGTCAGGGCTTTTTTGCGGAAGAAGGCCTGGATGTGGAGCTGACAACCATTCCGGGCGGGGATAAATCCATGACAGCCCTCCTGTCCAACCAGGTGGATATCGCGCTGATTGGTGCGGAAACGTCTATTTATGTCGTTCAGCAGGAGAGCCAGGATCCGGTCATTAATTTTGCCCAACTGACACAGACGGATGGGACCTTCTTGTTCGCAAGGGATACGACAGGGGGATTCGATTGGGAATCGCTTAAGGGCAGTGAATTTCTCGGACAGCGCAAAGGCGGAATGCCGCAGATGGCCGGAGAATTCGCCCTGCGCAAGCATAACATTAACCCTCACCAGGACCTGCAGTTGATCCAAAATATAGATTTTGCCAATATCACTTCCGCATTTGCGTCAGGCACAGGGGATTTTGTACAGTTGTTCGAGCCGCAGGCGTCTATCTTCGAGCAGGAGGGAAGGGGACGTGTCGTCGCTTCTTTTGGCACGGAAAGCGGACTGCTTCCATATACGGTTTATATGGCCAAACAGAGCTATCTGCAGCAGAACGATGAGACAGCCCAAAAATTCACAAATGCCGTACAGAAGGCCCAGCAGTGGGTAAAGGAGCATTCTCCTGAAGAAATAGCCGAAGCTATTCTTCCTTATTTTAAGGACACGGATAAGGATGTTATTGTCAGCAGCATCAAACGTTACAAAGAGCAGGATACTTATGCGGAAAATCCGGTGATTGACGGTAAGGAATGGGCTAATCTGCTGAACGTCATGGAAAGTGCGGGCGAGCTGCAACGTGAGGTTCCGCTGAAGGAGATCGTGAATAATCAGTATGCGGAAAAGGCAGCAGGCTCTCTTTAACCGGAATTAGGAATAGGCTTAGGAGGGAAGGAGGAATCGTATTGATCCCTCTGGTGGAATTGCAGAATATCAAGCATGTCTACGTAACGGATAAAGAGGCATCGCTTGCCGTTGACAATGTAAGCTTTACTGTTGCGCCCGGCGAATTTATCAGTCTTGTTGGTCCGAGCGGCTGTGGCAAAACAACCCTTCTGTCCATGATCGCAGGCCTGCTCCAGCCGGCTGCCGGACAGGTGCTGCTGCAGGGAAAGCCGGTATCGGGACCGGATCGCAGAGTAGGCTATATGCTGCAACAGGATTATTTGTTTCCTTGGCGTACGATATTGGAAAACACGATGCTGGGCTTTGAACTGGCCCGCACCGTAAAGGCGGATTCCAAAGCACGGGTGATTCAGTTGCTGGAAGATATGGGGCTTAAGGGTACCGAGAATTTGTATCCCTCCCAGCTTTCCGGAGGAATGCGGCAGCGTGTAGCTCTGGTCCGGACTTTGGCCACGAACCCCGAGCTGCTGCTGCTGGATGAGCCGTTCTCCGCGCTGGATTACCAGACGAAGCTGCAGCTTGAGGATTTGATCGCGGATACGCTGCACACCCACGGAAAAACGTCTGTCCTGGTCACACATGATCTGGCTGAGGCGATTGCGGTCAGCGACCGCATTCTGGTGCTTGACCGTAATCCCGGGCGAATCCGCAGTTCGTTTACAGTGCCCGAACCGATCCGGCAGGCGCAGCCCTTTTATGCTAGAGAGCAGCAGGGATTCAACGAGCTCTTTCGTGATATTTGGGCTGAACTCGAAGCCTCCGGCGTAAAGGAGTGACACAGCTATGAATATAGGCACGGGAGCGGAAACGCATGCCTGGATGCAGTCCATTCATAAGGAATACAAGCGTCGCAACCGGGCTGCCAAATGGCGGGTGCGCGCGGTTCAGTTGGCGATTCTGATCGCTTCTTTTCTGTTTTGGGAGTTGGCGGGCAGACGCGGCTGGATTGACGTGCTGCTCTTCAGCTATCCAAGCAAAGTATTCAGGCAAATTTATGGGGATGCCGTCAGCGGGGAATTATGGGGCCATCTGGCGGTCACCGTTGGTGAGACGGCTGTCGGCTTTGTAATGGGCACGCTGCTTGGGACAGGGCTGGCCATTCTGATTTGGTGGTTTCCGTTTCTCTCCAAGGTGCTTGATCCTTATATGGTCGTATTCAATAGTATGCCCAAGGTGGCGCTTGGCCCGATTTTTATTGTAATGTTCGGGGCGGGTTTTACCGCGATCCTGATGACGACATTGTCGATCATCATCATTATTACTACACTTGTTGTATATAACAGCTTCCGCGAGGTGGATGCTAACTATATTAAAGTGGTCCGGTCCTTCGGCGGAAGCAAGCGGGACGAATTTCAGAAGGTCGTGCTGCCCGCCTCTTTTGCGGCCGTCATATCCACGTTGAAGGTTAATGTCGGCATGGCTTGGATCGGGGTCATTGTCGGCGAGTTTCTGGCGGCCCGGGCCGGGCTTGGCTATTTGATTATTTACGGTTTTCAGGTGTTCAATTTTACGCTTGTCATGTCAAGCCTGCTGCTGATTTCCATCATTGCGGCTTTAATGTATCAGGGGGTTGCTTATATGGAGCGTCGGCTTTTATCAGGAAGACATCAATGATAGCTTGGCAAAAAGGCGACCGGAGACTGAGGGCATGGCCCGCAGCAGCCGGCCGCTCTTTGTCATGGGAATTGTCCGCCCCCTTTGTTTACGGTAGCCCCTAAAGTAAGGTATGATGAAAATAAATCAACCAGTTTTCAAGGGAAGGGCGAAATTTTTTCATGGGCTTTCGTGTGATTAAAACTGCGATCGCAGCACTGATGGCGGTGCTTATCGCGGACAGGCTTGGTGTGTCCGGAGCTACATCTGCAGGACTGCTCGCGATTCTTGGCGTGGATGTCACCCGTAAAAGAAGCATTCGGACAATATCGGCGCGTTTTTTTGCTTCTGTGCTGGGGCTGCTGTTTGCCAGCGTTTTATTCGATGTGTTCGGTTTTCATTACTGGGTATTGGCCCTGTATATATTAACCGCTTTTCCGTTTATCGTTAAGGTTGGCTTCAAGGAAGGGATTGTCACCGGATCGGTTGTCGTTTTTCGCGTGTTCAGCGAGGGAATTATCGATGTGGAGGTGCTGCTGACCCAATTGTGGCTGCTGCTGATTGGTCTTGGCTCTGCCATGGTCGTTAATTTGGCGTATATGCCGCGCACGGACAATACGATGCTGGAAATTCGCCAGCATATCGATCAGACTTTTTCGGTGATCTTTACACGTATTGCGCAAACGCTGAGGCAACCTGTGTATGACTGGGACGGGAGTGAAATCATTGCTGCGGACGAGGCCATAACGAAGGGCATCAGTGAAGCCGGGCGCTCGCTTGAGAATCAGGTGCTGCATCCGCGGGAGGATTGGAAGGTCTATTTTTACATGCGCAGACAGCAGTTGGACTCGATTCAGAATATGATGCAGCTGATATCGCAAATGTATCTCCATATGCCGCAGGCCGCGCTGGTTGCGGAGCTGTTTGAGCAGTTAAGCGTTGACGTCGTTACGGAGCACTACACAGGACGCACCGAGAAGCTGCTGCAGCAAGTGGACGAGAAATTCAAGGAAATGGAGCTGCCCGCCACGCGCGAGGAGTTCGAGATCAGATCAGCCATTCTGCAGCTTAGCCGTGAACTGTCGCAGTATCTGAAAATTGCTAAGAAGGACAAGGCACCGGCTCCGATGGAAGTGCGGCAGGCAGAAGCGTAAGATAAGGAGCATAGAACAGTTTCTCAGCAGAGTAAGTTGCGGTTTTTTGTGCGTGTTGCGTCAATTCTGGTATGATTTTTTAGGTAAAAAAAGATTAAGAGGTAAGACAAAAGAACACCGCTGCTTGCCAGCGGTGTTTTTCGTATGTCCAAATATGGATGCTGTGTTAAAATTTGCATCTTTCAGCTTGGCTGCAATCATAACTGCATCTGGTCGCGCATATAAATAATTATTTCGAACAACCTGCAGGCCTCAGGCTCATACAAATAATATCATTTTCTCTATGTCTATTTACTCAACATTCGCCCATGTCCTGCATACACATGTAGTGAATGATTGTATGGAGGAGGTTCAAAATGTCATTGAGTCATAAACAGCAATGTAGAGAGATCATAACAAAGGCGGTCTGTGGTAAAGGCCGCAAATTCTCTACCGTAACTCATACCGTGACTCCGCCAAATAATCCGACAAGCATTCTGGGGGCCTGGGTTATCAACCACCAGTATGAAGCGGTTTCTGCCGGTGAAGGGATTGAGATTGTTGGAACTTACCATATCAACATCTGGTATTCCTATGATAACAACTCCCAGACCGACGTGGCTAAAGAAACGGTATCCTACGTTGAGCAGGTGGGCCTCTCCTATCTGGATTCGAAGCACAGGAAGTCAACAGTGGAGGTTTCTGCGGAGGCAACGCAGGAACCAAGCTGTGTCGAAGCCAGTGTCTCTTCCGGTGGAGGCAGCGTCATTATCCGCGTTGAGCGCGAGTTTGCAGTAGAATTGGTTGCCGAGACCAAGGTGTGCGTGCTGGTGTGCGACAGTTGCGGAGATCATGGAGAAAAGGATTATGAGTACGCCTCGGGAGAAGAAGACTTCGAAGACCTTGATTTGGATCTTCTCGATGACGAACTGTAAACGGGATTGTTTTGGATTTATGCAGCATCATATGCACGGGCTGCAGCAATGTAGAGGGCTGATGCCCTCTTTTTTTATTTTCGGGCGATAGCCCGGTATAAGGAGGCTCAGGCGGCATGCAGAAAACGGATCATTGGCCGGATGTATTTAGAAATATGTCTATCCGTGAGCAATGCCGGAGATTGAACCGGACCGGGATTGCTGAAATGCTGGCCGTTCCGTCCGCTTCGGATACATTTACAGTGGGTTATGCTGTGCAGGTGAAGCAGCTTCAAGCGCTGGAAATCCGCAGAATCGGAACCGGTATCGCTGCTCACCCGAACATGAACAGTCAGCCGGCCGTAGGCTCTCTGCTGCAGGTTCGCCTGGAAAGGCTGGCGGTGCGCAGCCTGTATACCCTTGGGCTTGATAGCGGTGAAATTCTGCTGATGCCTGCCCGAAACGAAGGATACGCTGTTGCGCGTGTGAGACCGGAGCCTTGGCGCGGAGACAGCCGCTTGACCGAGTTGTATGATTCCGAAATATCGGCTGCTCCCTTTGCGATAGACAAGGAGATGCTTCCGGCAGGAGGGCCGCCAATGATCGGTATGGATCCTGAATTTCTGCTTGTGAGGCTGCCGGACAAAAGGGTGGTTCCAGCCTCCAAATATCTTGACAGGAAAGGGGAGGCGGGCTGTGACGCCGTATCACGGCGCGGGAGAACGCTCTTTCCGGTGGCGGAGCTTCGGCCTGAACCAAGTCCAGAGCCATCAAGTCTTCTGCGTCACTTATGGAAGGCGATGGCGTTCGCTTCCCGACGCATTACGGATAGGTCGCTGATCTGGCAGGCTGGAAGCATGCCGCAGCGCGGGCTGCCGCTCGGTGGTCATCTGCATTTCAGCGGAGTTCCCCTCAGCCCCGAGCTGCTGCGGGTGCTGGACAATTACCTTGCGCTTCCGGTAGCCCTGCTTGAGGATCAGCGGACGCAAATACGTCGCCCGCGATACGGTACGCTGGGGGACTTCCGTCGCAAGTCTCACGGGGGATTCGAATACCGTACGCTCCCCAGCTTTCTAGTGTCCCCGTTGCTGGCCAAAGGGGTAATCGGATTTGCCTATCTGATCGCCCGTCACTATAAGGAGCTGCTGCAGCGTCCACTACAGGAGGATGATATGCACGAAGCCTTTTATAAAGGAGATAAGCCGACGCTCTATCAGGCTCTGCCCCCGCTCCTGAAGGATATCGAGAGCCTGTCTTCTTATGATGAATACAGAGAATATACCGACCCGTTTATCCGCTGCCTGCGCGGCAGAGCGGTCTGGGACGAGAACCGGGATATCCGCCCGTTATGGGGTCTCCCATACAGCCCATGATGTGAGGAGGCTTTTTTGGTATAATAAAGATTCGAGGATTCGATACAGACAACAAAATTCGCTGATTTTATAAGTAGAGTAAGTTTATGGGGGTAGACATGGCTAAGTACACGCCGATGATTGAGCAGTATTTAAATGTAAAAGCACAGGCACAGGACGCCTTTTTATTTTTCAGGCTCGGCGATTTTTACGAGATGTTTTTCGACGATGCCGTACTGGCGGCGAAGGAGCTGGAAATCACACTGACCGGACGGGAAGGTGGCGGGGACGAAAAAATACCGATGTGTGGCGTTCCTTATCATTCTGCCGAGAATTATATTCAAAGGCTGATTGAAAAAGGCTACAAGGTCGCCATCTGCGAGCAGATGGATGACCCGGCTGTCACCAAGGGCATGGTGAGACGCGAAATTGTGCGTGTGGTCACGCCAGGCACCGTTATGGAGGGGAAAGCGCTGGGCGACCGCTCCAACAATTATATGGTGTGTATAACGGAGAGCAGCGGCATGCTGGCTCTGGCTGCCTGCGATTTGTCCACAGGAGAGCTTTACTTGACTTCGGCGCCATATTCCGAGGAATGGCTGATGGATGAAGTTAACATTTACGAGCCCTCCGAAATGATTGGGGACGGAAGGCTGCTTGATCTTGTTGCTGCAAGAAACCCGGTGACCGGACGCAAGGTCGTCTATACGGCCTGGGACAAAGCGAAGGATGATCTTGTGCGGCAGCAGTTTGGAGAGGCCGAATGGGCACGGACAAGCACAGAGCGGCGTGTCTGTGTATCCAGGCTGCTTGCCTATTTGCACGAAACACAGAAGCGCTCGCTCGGACAGCTTACCAGCATTTCAACTTACGAGCCGAACCATTTTATGATTCTGGATCCGTTCACGCGCCGGAATCTGGAGCTGGTGGAGACCGTGCGCGAGCGTTCCAAAAAAGGCTCACTGTTATGGCTCTTGGACCGTACAGAGACCTCCATGGGCTCAAGGCTGCTGCGGAGATGGATTGACAAGCCGCTGCTGTCCCGCAGTGCGATAGAAGAGCGTCTGGAAGCGGTGGACAAGCTGTATCACCAGTTCATTCTGCGGGAAGATGTGCGGGGACAGCTTAAGGATATCTATGATTTGGAAAGGCTCGTTGGCCGCATTGCCTTCGGCAATGCCAATGCCCGTGATCTGCTTGCGCTTAAATTGTCGCTCGTGCGCATTCCGGAGCTGAAGCAGCTTTGCAGCGAGTCTCCCTCGGCCACCTTGCGCCATATTGCGGATTCCATGGATGAATGCGCGGACCTGCGCAGCGAAATCGAGCTGGCGATTGCGGATGAACCGCCTGTGTCAGTGCGCGAAGGTGGGCTCATCAAGCCCGGTTATCACCAGCGGCTTGATGAGCTGCGGGAAGCGAGCGTCAACGGCAAGCGCTGGATTGCTGAGTTGGAAGCGAAGGAGCGGGGAGTAACGGGAATCCGGTCCCTGAAAATCGGCTACAACAAAGTGTTCGGTTACTATATTGAAGTCACTAAATCGAATATTTCTGCTCTGCCTGAAGGCAGATATGAGCGCAAACAGACTTTGGCGAATGCAGAGCGGTATATTACGCCTGAACTGAAGGAGAAGGAGACGCTGATCCTGGAGGCGGAGGACCAGATGGTCGACCTGGAATACAGCTTGTTCAGCGATTTAAGAGCAAAGCTGAACAGTGACATCCAACGGCTGCAAAAGCTGGCCGAGCAGGTGGCCGAGATCGACGTGTACCAGTCGCTGGCTTCCGTCAGCGCGGAGCGCGGGTTTGTGAAGCCGGAGATCACGGATGGTTATGACTTTAAGGTGGAGCAGGGGCGGCATCCTGTCGTGGAAGCTGTCATGAAGGACGGAGGCTTTATTGCGAATGCCACTGGACTGGAGAAGGCAGCCGCCCGGATTCTGCTAATTACCGGGCCGAATATGGCCGGCAAAAGCACGTACATGCGGCAGGTTGCGCTGATTGCCATCATGGCGCAAATCGGCTGCTTTGTCCCTGCTGCAAAGGCTGAAGTGCCGATCCTGGACCGTATCTTTACGCGTATTGGGGCAGCGGACGACCTGATTGGGGGGCAGAGCACCTTCATGGTGGAGATGGCGGATATTCAGGTTATGACGGAGAAAGCGACCGCACGCAGCCTGATTATTATCGATGAGCTAGGCAGGGGCACGTCAACCAGTGAAGGAATGGCCATAGCCCAGGCGGTCATCGAATATGTACATGACAAAATCGGCTGTAAGGCGCTTGTATCCACACACTTTCATGAGCTTGCCCATCTTGAGGACAGTCTGGGTTCCTTATGCAACTATTCCATGGCCGTGCAGGAGAGTGGGGACAAAGTGAATTTCCTGCGCAAGCTTATTCCGGGAGCCGCCAGCAGCAGCTACGGCATCTATTGTGCCCGACTTGCGGGACTGCCTGATGTGATCATTAACCGGGCCAACGGATTGTTGACAGGCTTTGAGCAGGCGGCGGCGCAAGTGACAGCCGGAGTGGAGGCCGCTGCTGGGGAAGCGGTGGTGGAAGCGCAGGAGATGCATGCTGCCGTTTGGCAGCATGCATCTGATCGAAAGCATATTGTGGGCAATCAGGTGAACGAAACGGTTGTACAACTGTCGATGTTCAGTGAAGAAGTGGAGCCGGCTGGTCATAAGGCCGCTTCAGAGCAGCCTGCGGCGGTCGTAGATCCGGCGGTTATGAACATCATCCGCAAGGTAAAACAGGCAGATGTCATGAATATGACACCGCTGCAGGCGATGCAGTTGCTGAACGAGCTGAAGCATGGCGTAGTTGATTTGTAACAACTTATTATATCCGGACGGGGAGGGAGAACGTCATGGCGAAAATCAAAGTGTTGGACGAACATATAGCCAACCAGATTGCGGCGGGTGAGGTTGTTGAACGCCCTGCTTCCGTGGTAAAGGAGCTGCTTGAGAACTCGATTGACGCAGGCAGCTCACGTATTGATGTCATGGTTGAAGAAGGTGGACTGGCAAGCATTCGTGTCACAGACAACGGCGGCGGTATCGAGCCCGAGGATGTAGAGACGGCGTTTTACAGGCATGCCACCAGCAAGATTGAGCACAGCCGGGATCTGTTTCAGATTACAAGCCTTGGCTTCCGGGGAGAGGCCCTCCCCAGCATAGCGGCAGTTGCCAAGGTGGAGGTGCTTACATCCGCAAGTGATGACGGGCGGGCCCGGCGCATCGTCATCGAAGGCGGAAGGCTGGTGTCCAACGAAGATGCCGCCGCACAGCAGGGCACCGATTTTGCGGTCCGTGAATTGTTTTACAATACACCTGCAAGACTGAAATATATGAAAACGATCCAGACGGAGCTTGGACACATTTCAGACGTGCTCTACCGGATGGCGCTGTCTCATCCGGAGATCGCTTTTACGCTTCGCCACAACGGCAATGTGCTGCTGCAGACACTGGGCAACGGCGATCTGCTGCAGGTCATCGCCGCCGTATATGGCACATCCGCCGCCAAAGCGATGCTGGCCGTGGAAGGCGAAAGTCTGGACTACAGGCTCAGCGGATTTATCAGCAAGCCGGAATGGACGCGTTCAAGCCGCAGCGCTATCTCCACGGTGATCAACGGACGTTTTGTCCGCAGCTTCGGACTGAATCAGGCGCTTTTGAAGGCCTACCATACGCTGCTGCCGATTAACCGCTATCCGCTGACCGTGCTCAGGCTGGACATGCACCCATCGCTGGTGGATGTGAATGTGCATCCGGCCAAGCTTGAGGTCAGGTTCAGCAAGGAGGCGGAGCTCTATCAATTTGTGGAGGAGACGGTTAGATCGGCTCTGCGGCAGGAGGTGCTGATCCCGAAGGCGGTCAAACGCGAGATCGGCAGCAAAGAGAGCAAAGCCATCATTCAGGAGCAGTTTCATTTCTCGAAGGAGCAGGAGGCTGCCGAATCGCGTCAACGGGCTGTCTATGCGGCAGATGAGGACTTGGATGCGCCGGCATCTTCTCCGTTATCGGAGAATGAGGCTTCTCCTGCGTTGCTTCCCGAACGTCAGCCTGTCACGTCTTATAAAGTATCTAATGAAGCCACTAGTGAAGCGCCGCCGACCCTTTCACAAACTGCTGAGCGGGACGGAAGTCGGTTCACTGGACGGTTGCCTGGTGTCCGTGAGACTGCTGCCAGAACCTACAAACCGGAAGAGGTGCGTAAAATGCAGCAGTTTGCGGCGGCAGAGCAGGCTTTGCGGGGAGCCGCGCCTGAAATTCCTCATTTTCCGGAGCTCAGTCTGATCGGACAGCATCATGGAACGTACCTGATTGCGCAGAATGACAGCGGCCTGTATCTAATCGATCAGCATGCAGCCCATGAGCGCATTAATTATGAGTATTACTACGAGAAATTTGGTAATCCCGAGGCGGCGTCCCAAGAGCTGCTCCTGCCCATTACGCTCGAATTCACTCCGTCTGATGCGGAGAAGCTGAAGGACAAGCTGCATTGGTTTGAGCAGGCGGGTGTGCATCTGGAGCATTTTGGCGGACAGACGTTCCGGGTGACTTCTTACCCTTACTGGCTTCCTAAAGGGGAGGAGAATGACGTGATTGAAGAGATGGCTGATTGGGTGCTGCAGGAGAAAACGATTGATCTGGCCAAGCTGCGCGAGGCATCGTCCATCATGTGTTCCTGCCGCGCTTCCATCAAAGCCAATCAAAAGCTCAGCGAACAAGAGGCCGGTGTGCTGCTGCAGCGACTTGCTCAGTGTAAGCAGCCCTATACCTGCCCGCATGGCCGTCCGATCGTTGTTTCCTTCTCTACCTATGATTTGGAGAAGCTGTTCAAACGAGTGATGTAATATAAGGAGCATATAAAACAAGTGTCGATACAACAAACCAATACCAGTTTTATCATAACTACAGGTGATTCACCCGGCGCAGCAACGCTGGAACGAGCAGAGGAGCTGTCGGCCGCTACCGGAGCGCCTTTTATTCCACGCGGTCGCCTTTCCGTCGCCATGCTGGCGAAACGGTGCGGGGCATCCGACGTTTTAGTGCTTATACAAGACGGAGTGCGGCTGATCCGTCCGGGACGCCCTCCCCTGGAGTTTCATCCCAGCATGGGATATATCCGTGCGAGACGGGTATTAAAGGGAGAAGCGGATCCGATGCTGACGGCCGCCAGGCTGCAGCCGGGTGATTCCGTTCTGGATTGCACTGCGGGCATGGGAGCCGATTCTCTGGTGTTTTCCGTCGCTGCAGGTCCGGCCGGTCATGTTACGGCTATAGAAAGCTCCGGACCGGTATGCGCCTTACTCATGGAAGGCATGAAGTATTATCGTTCCAGCGTTCTTGAGGTGGATGAGGCTTTTAAGCGTGTTCATGTCAGAAACGCCAATCATCTGGATGTGCTCCGCAGCTTGCCGGACCGCAGCATGGATATCGTGTATTTTGACCCGATGTTTCGTGACCCGGTCGTGGATTCAAGCGCGATAGGACCCTTGCGGACCTATGCCAATCCGGCTCCCCTGGAGGCGGAAAGCATAGAGGAGGCATGCAGAGTGGCAAGAAAGACCGTGCTTATGAAAGAAAAGCGGCAGAGCAGTGAATTCAGCCGGCTCGGATTCCAGGTTGAACAGCGCGGACAAACCAAAACAGTGTACGGAGTGATTCAGATTGACAGTACAACCTAAGCCGAAGCTGCTTGTGTTGGTCGGACCTACTGCGGTCGGCAAAACGCAACTGAGCATTGAAATGGCCCGATCCTTTCATTGCGAAATCATTTCCGGTGATTCCATGCAGGTCTACAGACATATGGACATTGGAACCGCCAAAATTAAAGAAGAGGAAATGGGAGGCATTCCCCACCATTTAATCGATATACATGAGCCGGAATACCCTTATTCGGTCGCGGAATTTCAGGAGGACTGCCGCAGGCTGATCCCCGAGATTCAAGCCAGGGACAAGCTGCCTTTTATTGTGGGAGGGACAGGCTTGTACGTGGAGTCTGTCTGCTATGAATACCGATTCTCCGAAGTCGGGGCGGACGATGCTTTCCGGCAGGAACAATTTTCTTACGCGGAACGGGAGGGCAACGAGGCGCTTCATGCCAATTTAGCCGCTGTGGATCCTGAAAGTGCCGCCAAATTGCATCCAAACGACCTCCGCCGGGTCATCCGCGCGCTTGAGGTGTACCATGTCAGCGGCAGGACTTTCAGCTCCCTGATAGCGGATCAAAAAAAAGAAACTCCCTACGACTTGTGCATCATTGGTTTGACAATGGATAGGCAAATGCTATATAACCGTATTGAAGGCCGTATTGATGGCATGCTGCGGCAAGGGCTGGTTGAGGAAGTGGCGTCTTTGATGGAGCGTGGAGTTAAGAGTGATGCCATCTCGATGCAGGGCTTGGGATATAAGGAGATTTCGTCCTATCTGCGCGGGGAAGCAACGCTTGAAGACGCGGTCGCATTATTGAAGAGAGATACCCGCCATTTTGCAAAACGGCAGCTTTCCTGGTTCCGGCACATGAGGGATATCCGGTGGATTGATGTGACGAATGCTGCGCATTTTTCGGAAACCGCCGATGAGATGAAGAAAATTGTGGCAGGAAAGTTCGGGACAGATCTTGAATATATTTCAGAACAACTCAAATGATTATTGGGGGTACGACTAATGAACAAGTCCATCAACATCCAAGATACGTTCTTAAATCAACTTCGCAAAGAAAGCATTCCCGTTACCGTTTATTTGGTGAATGGGTTCCAGGTGCGGGGGACTATTAAAGCTTTTGACAATTTTACAATTGTGATCGATTCCGATGGACGGCAGCAAATGATTTATAAGCATGCCATTTCAACATTTACACCGCAGCGGAACGTTTCCCTGATGCAGCAGCAGGAAGGCGGCAGCGAAAGCTGACCCTTCTTCAGGAAACTTTTGAGTGCTAAATTTCGTTTAGTTGAATAGAAATCGATACGGAGCAACCTGATAGAGGTTGTTCTTTTCATTAGGTGGTCTCATTGGTTTACAGAGAGAGAGAAAATTACGCAACAGCGAAAGGAAGTCAGGGTAATGCCAAACGATTCATTGTCCAGATCCGGTAATCGCAATCGACAGAATGCCGCAGGCAAGCCGAAAGGCAAAAAGAAAAAAATTACGGCAAAGCGTGTCGGCTGGACGCTATTTTTTACAGCGACACTTGCGATTATCGTAGCGCTGGCAGGTTATTTGTATGTCATGGTTAACGGTGAAAAGCTGTATCAAGCTAACTTGGACAAAATTACGGTCAACGAGCCTTCCAAAATCTATGACCGTAACGGCAAGCTGATGGGGGAGCTTTCCATTGAGAAGAGTGAACCTGTTGAAAGTGAAGAGATCCCGAAATTGTTAAAGGACGCATTTGTAGCGACCGAGGACAAACGCTTTTACGAGCATCAGGGGGTTGACGTATGGGCGATTGGACGTGCGGCGGTGCGCGACGTGATTGCGCGGGCGGCTGTAGAAGGCGGAAGTACGATCACCCAGCAGTTGGCCAAAAATCTGTTCCTGACGAGAGACAAGACCTTCTTCCGTAAAGCGACCGAGGTGTCCATCGCGACAGCGCTGGAGCGCAACATGACGAAGGATGAAATTTTGACGCTGTACCTGAACCGGATCTTTTTCGGTCATCAGCGTTATGGAATCCAAGCTGCTTCCGAATATTATTTCGGAGAGAGCAACCTGAACGAGCTGAAACTGTGGCAAATGGCCACATTGGCGGCACTGCCAAAAGGGCCTTCCAAATATAACCCGCTTTCCAATCCGGAGAACTCCAAGGAGCGTCGGGGTGTTGTGCTGACGCTCATGTACGAGCAGGGTTACATCACGAAGGAACAGATGGACGAAGCGAAGGCTGTAAATTATAACTATGAGCCGCCGGCCTCCGAAACGAAGTACACGGCATTTATCGATTACGTTATGGATGAAGCCGAGGAAGCGACCCATTTAACCAGCGACGACTTGAACGTCGGTGGTTACGAAATTTATACGACGATGGATGAAAAGGCCCAGGAAGCACTTGAGCAGGCTTTCGAGGACGATGATCTGTTCGAGAAAAGCCCTGACGATCAGCCGGTGCAGGGCTCCATGGTCATTATGAACAATCAGAACGGAAGTATTGCCGCGCTTCTTGGCGGACGGGACTACCAGCGTAAGGGCTTTAACCGGGCGAATGCGAGCCGCAGACAGCCGGGGTCGGCGCTGAAGCCGATTGTTTCTTATGCCCCTGCATTGGAAACAGGCAACTTCACGTCCGATTCGCGGCTGAGCAATGAAAGACAGTGCTTCGGTAAATATTGCCCGACGAACCTGCACGGCTATTCTTCAACCATCAGCATGCAGGATGCGATTACCAAATCGGAAAACATTCCTGCGGTATGGCTGCTCAACCAAATCGGCGTGAATACAGGCTATGAATTTGCCCAAAATCTCGGCATTACGATGACCGAGGAGGACAAATCGCTCGCGATTGCGCTTGGGGGGATGAGCAAAGGCACGAACACGCTGGAAATGGCGCAGGCTTACAGTGCGTTTGCCAACGGCGGCCAGTACCAGTCCGCTTATTCGATCAAACAGATCAAAAACAGCGAGGGAACTGTCGTTTATGAGCATAAATCCGATGCAAGAAAAGTCATGGATGAGCAAACTGCATATCAGATGACGGACATGATGCAGGAAGTCGTCAACAGCGGCACTGGCAAACGCGCGGACATCGGTCGACCGCTGGCGGGCAAGACCGGTACGACACAGAGTGGTATTGAAGGCAATGACAGTAACCGTGATGTATGGTTTGTGGGGTATACCCCTCAATATACGGGTGCCATCTGGATGGGGTACGACCAGCCTGACGGCAGCCATATGCTGAAGAACAGCTCCGGGCTCGCGGCAGCATTCTTCGCCAAGGTTATGAGCCAGGCGCTTGAAGGCGAGCCGGTTCAGGACTTTGAAAAGCCTGAGGGGTTGCCTGAGACTGAAGTCCAGCAGCCTGAGGAGCCGGTAAAATTGTCCGCTCCTGCGGGGATGTCCGCTTCCTACAATCCGGAGACACAGATCGTGTCTCTTACCTGGAATGCGGCGGAAGGTGAGAATGTCCAATATCGCGTATATAGAAAGGAAGCCTCCGAGGCCAATTATACGCCGGTTATTGAAGGACTTTCTGTAACCAATACGGAAGATATCGATGCGACGGAAGGCTCAACCTACGAGTACTATGTGACGGCCTATAACGCGGAAGGTGAATCCGAACCATCCAATGCGATTCAGATTGCCATTGCGGCGCAGACTCCACCTGAAAATACTCAGGATGAAGGTGAAGAACAGCCTGGCGGGGGAGAGGAGATACCGCCCGGTGATGGCACCGTTCCGGTTGATCCGGGCAATCAGGGCACTCAGCCTGGTGACGGGTCTGGTACCGGAGAGAACATTCCTGGAGATACATCACAGCCCGGCCAGGATGCCGGTGACGGTACAGGCGCAGGTACAGGTACAGATGCTGACGTTCCAGAGGGGCAGACAGATTCCAACACCCAGGATCCAACTTCTGAGGGAGAGGCTCCTGAGGGTGGACAAGTGGATGGTACCGATCAAGGAGTTGAAACGGACACCGGGGATGCTGCGACACAGGATCAGAATCAAGGTGTGAGCAATGGTTCAGTGAACGAAAACGACAACGAAAACAATAGATAAACATATGATAAATTATGTTAACCTGCGGCTGTCAGCCGCAGGTGTTTTTTTTAAAACAGCGGTCCGGCTTCTTTTTTGGGGAGTGCATGATTAAAGGTGGCTTTTGTTTGTCCATAAAATGGAAGTCTTTTGAGTGTATTCTGCAAATATGGTAAGCTGAATTTACCAATGTTGGAGAGGACAGTCTACAATGAAACGGAAATTCGGAGACAGGGCAAACTGGAGGCGAATCACAAACCGGAAATTTGCCTGTAAATATGTTCAAAGCGAGTTTTTTACCGGGTATGTCACACTGTACACGATGCTGGGCTTGAAAGAGCCGTTGTGGAAAACCTACGGAAGCCACACCTTCTGCATTGCCGACAAAGGTTATTCCTGGCTGCAGTATTATCCGAAGGATGCGCATTTTGTAGTGACTGCCATGTTTAATGACAAGCAGCAGATTGTGGAATGGTATATCGATACATGCCGCAGTCAGGGGGTAACCGACCAAGGTGTACCGTGGTTTGACGATTTGTACCTAGACATTGTCGTTCTCGGCAACGGCGAAGTGTTCCTTGTGGATGAGGATGAACTGCAGGAAGCTCTCCAGAAGGGACATATAACGGCTGCTGAAGCGCAGTTGGCCAACAGGACGGCTGCGGAGCTGCTGCGGCAGATAGATGCGCACAAATTTCCCTATTTTCAGATGTCGCTGCGCCACCGGGCAGAATGGTTTCATAACGGGGAGTTCAAGCGCAAATGAAAGGTAGGGGCATGAGAAAAATCTTTTTCATGGCAGGCGCATCTGTTATTATGGCTGGTCTGATTTGGACAGCATCATTTCTGTGGACGATCAGTACCGCATCCAGCACACCGGATTTAAAAGCAGCGGATGTTGGTATCGTCCTGGGAGCCTCCATGTGGGGAGATTCACCCAGCCCCGGGCTGCAGGAAAGGCTAGAGGAAGCGCTACGGCAGTATAAGAGTGGAAAAGTAAACAAACTGATACTGACTGGAGGGCTGGATGACCCGACCTTCAAGTACACGGAAGCACAAGGCATGCAGCAGTATTTGCTGGACAGAGGCATCCCGGCCGCTGATATACTGCTTGAAAACAAGGCGACCAGCACTTATGAAAACCTGCTTTACAGCCGGAGTATTATGGAGGATCACGGTTGGGCTACAGCCATTATCATCACCCACACGTTTCATGGTCCGCGCGCTTTGGAAATGGCCGAATATCTCGGTTATGAGGAGCCGCAGCTATCGCTTGTCAAATCGAAGGTGCTGTCTCCCTGGAAATCCCATTCCCGCGAAGTGCTGGCGTATGTGAAATGGCGGATTGACCGTATCCTGGGGCAAGCTTGAATCAAAATGCTAATAAGGACATGCTGCGCTGAATACATTTGGTAAGGGAGCGAAGCCCGAACAAATGTCGAGGTGATGGATGCATGAACGGACGGGGAACAGCCGCCAGTAAACGGTCGGAGGAGAGACCTTCCAGACAAATCAATGTCGTAATCCGCAGCCAGGAGCCTCTAAGCACGCCTGAAGCCGAAGCAGCCGGGGCTGTGAAAGAGCTGCCTTACTACAACTTGTATCAGGAGATTCAAAAAGAGCTGGACCAACTGGTCGGACTGGACAATATTAAAGAGCTGGTATTTGAAATTTACGCTTTCCTGCAGATCGCAAAAATACGTTCGGAAGCCGGACTGCTGAGCAGTTCGCACGTCTATCATATGATCTTCAAAGGGAACCCGGGTACGGGAAAAACGACGGTGGCCCGGATCGTGGCCAAGATGCTGCAAAGAATGGGTGTGCTGAATAAAGGGCATTTGATTGAAGCGGAGCGTGCCGATCTGGTTGGCGAATATATCGGACATACGGCACAGAAAACGAGGGATTTGGTCAAAAAGGCGCTTGGCGGGATATTGTTCGTTGATGAGGCCTACAGCTTGGCCAGAGGCGGGGAAAAGGATTTTGGCAAAGAGGCGATTGATACGCTTGTGAAGGCGATGGAGGATCAGAAAAACCAGTTTATCCTCATTCTTGCCGGTTACAGCGATGAGATGGATTTTTTTCTGAGCACGAACCCCGGCTTGCCTTCGCGTTTCCCGCTGCAGCTTGAATTTCCTGATTATACGGTGGACCAGTTGATTCAAATTAGCGAGCTCATGGCCAAGGAACGGGATTATATATTGATGCCGCAGACGATTTTTAAACTGAAGCAGCATTTGATCTCCGCCAAGGAGGAAAGCCTCCATGCTTTCAGTAATGCCCGCTATGTGCGCAATGTGATCGAAAGGTCGATCCGTCATCAGGCGGTGCGGCTGCTGAATCAATATGCGAACGGGCAGCCGGGCAGGCTAGAGCTGATGACGCTGCGTCCGGAGGATTTGAAAATCGGGAGAAAATAGACGATAATAGGATTCTCCATGGAAGTTTTACCGAAGGCCGGCCTGTATTCAGGTCGGTTTCTGCACGAGATAAGATCTATTGACGATAAAGGAGCTGACGTTCATGGCGAACTCTACCTATGATACCCAAACCGAGGTTCAGGATCGTGCCGTTCTGGTCAGTCTTGTGACGGATCGAGTGAAGCGAAGCGGGATTAATCCCGAATATTCACTAGATGAATTGGTCAAGCTGGCAGAGACTGCCGGTGTGGAAGTACTGACGGTGCTCAGCCAAAACCGCGAAACGCCGGATTCCAAATGGTTTATCGGCAAAGGCAAAGTGGAAGAGCTGCGTGCCATTGCTGAAACGCTCGGGGCCAACACGGCTATTTTTGATCAGGAGCTGTCTGGAGCACAGGTGCGTAATCTTGAGCTGACCTTGGATATGAAAATTATCGACCGTACCCAGCTCATTCTGGATATCTTTGCACAACGAGCCAACACTAGAGAAGGAATTATACAGGTTGAGCTGGCACAGCTTTCCTATCTGCTGCCCCGTCTTTCCGGTCAGGGGAAAAATTTATCCCGCCTCGGCGGCGGCATCGGTACGCGGGGGCCCGGCGAAAGCAAGCTGGAAACAGACCGCCGTCACATCCGCGGCCGCATTGACGAGCTCAAGCGGCAGTTGGAAGAGGTGACACGCCATCGGCGGCTGCACAGAGAGCGCCGTCAGAAGAGCGGGGTTGTACAGGTGGCCCTGGTTGGTTATACCAATGCCGGCAAATCAACGTTGCTGAAATCGCTGACAGCGGCGGACGTATACATTGAAAATCAGCTATTCGCGACGCTTGACCCAACATCACGGACGATGGAGCTGCCTAGCGGCAAAGAAGTTGTCCTTACTGATACAGTCGGTTTCATCCAAAACCTTCCTCATGATCTGGTCGCTGCATTCCGTGCCACGCTGGAGGAAGTAAATGAGGCTGATCTGGTGCTGCATGTGGTTGATGCCGCCTCAGATATGCGCGAGGATCAAATGAAGGTTGTGCAAAGCATACTGGAGGAGCTGGGTGCCGCTGATAAGCCACAGCTTGTCCTGTTTAACAAAAAGGATGCCTGCACTCCAGAGCAGTTGCAGATGCTGCCTTCCGGTGAAGGATATCTGAAAATCAGCGCTTTTGATGAAGGGGATCTGCTGCGGATCCGGGAACTGGTGCAGGACGCTGTAACCGGAGAAACGAGACGCTTCAGAATTCCAGCGGAGCGGGGCGATCTGACCCCTGTCCTGTATCGGATCGGTGATGTGATCGCTACCGAGTATGACGGGAACGACGTGCTGTACGAGATTCGCATTCAAACAGGAGAGTTTGAAAAATATGGTCACGTCTTGGGAAACTTTACAGAAGGTTAACATACCATGGCGTGTCCAGGTTAATTTAAGAAGAGCTTTGTGTACAGGCTAAATTAGGTGCAGGTCACATAAGCCTGCAGCTCTATTTAGCCTGTGTATTGGGATTGCAGGAAGAGGAGACAAGAGAAGGAATGACCTTATTTTCAGAAGAAATTGAGCATATTAGAGATGAAGCGGAAGCCAGGATTAAAGACAGGCTACAGTTGATTGACCAGATCGTAGATCACAACCAATGGAAGGTCATTGAGGCGTTCCAAAGCCGTCAGGTGAGTGATTTTCATTTTGCCGGCTCTACTGGGTATGCTTACAATGATCGTGGCAGAGAAGTGCTTGATGAAGTGTATGCATTGGTATTCGGTGCGGAAGCAGCACTGGTCCGTCCACATTTTGCATCCGGCACGCATACGATCGCTACGGCGCTGTTCGGTGTGCTGCGTCCGGGGGATGAACTGCTGTATATTACAGGGCGTCCCTATGACACGCTACATAAAGTAATCGGGAAGCCGGGGGATGGAACGGGATCGCTCCAGGATTTCGGCGTGTCCTACCGTGAGACGGCACTGACAAAGGATGGACAAGTCGATTGGGAGCAGGTTCAAGCGTCGATCACTGCTGAGACGAAGGTCATCGGCATCCAGCGTTCCCGCGGCTACGACTGGCGATCTTCCTTTTCCGTTGCGGATATCGGGGAAATGGTTCGGCGGATCAAAGCGATTCGCAGTGACCTAATCGTCTTCGTAGACAACTGTTACGGGGAATTTACGGAAACCGTGGAGCCTACCGATGTAGGCGCAGATTTGATTGCAGGCTCGCTGATCAAGAACCCGGGCGGAGGCATTGCTGAAACCGGCGGCTATATCTGCGGACGCAAAAAATATGTGGATTTGGCCGCATACCGCCTCACAGCGCCGGGAATCGGAGCAGAGGTCGGGGCGATGCTGGGGACGACACGGAGCATATATCAAGGCTTGTTTTTAGCTCCGACGCTTGTGGGACAGGCGGTGAAAGGCAGTATTTTTGCAGCCGCTGTGTTTGAGGCCATCGGTTTTACAAGCAAGCCGGCCTGGGATGAGCACCGCACTGATCTGATTCAAGCCGTGTCCTTTGTAGGACCTGAGCAGTTGATTGCATTTGTGCAGGGGATTCAAAAGGCTGCCGCAGTGGACAGCCATGTTGTTCCGGAGCCATGGGACATGCCAGGCTATGAACATCCTGTCATTATGGCGGCAGGTACCTTCATACAGGGAGGCAGCCTTGAGCTGTCTGCAGACGCACCGATCCGGGAGCCATATATTGGCTATATGCAGGGCGGTTTGACCTATTCGCACGTTAAATTTGGCGTTTTGAAGGCACTTCAGACGATGAAGGACCGTAATTTACTGTGAGTTTACCTTACACGCCGTTGACATTTTACATCAGGTAAATGTACAATGGGGGGAGTAGAAAAGATCACTGGAAGGTTGATGAACGATGGGTGACGAAATTCGCAGAAATATGGCCTTATTCCCGATAGGGATCGTGATGAAGCTTACCGATTTGTCTGCAAGACAGATTCGTTATTATGAGCAGCATAGTTTGATTGTTCCGGCACGGACCTCAGGAAACCAGCGGTTGTTCTCTTTTAATGATGTAGAGCGGCTGCTTGAAATTAAAGCTTTAATCGAAAAAGGTGTAAATATAGCAGGGATCAAGCAGGTGATGAACCCTGTCAGCAAGGAGTCCGAGGAAGCGACCGTGATCACGGCAGATACGGAGGTCAAACGTCGTGAACTGTCCGATACGCAGTTGCACCGTTTGCTGAAGCAGCAGTTAGTGGCGGGTAAGCGCCCGGGGCAGGTTTCACTGATTCAAGGGGAGCTTTCGCGTTTTTTTAATAATAAGTGAGACATTTCTCAGACATATGCTGTAAAATCCTTTTGAATACCGTCTACACATAACAGATAAAAGGAGAGGTTACATTGAGTTACACGAAAGAAGACATTCTCCGTATTGCGCAGGAAGAGAACGTGCGTTTTATCCGACTGCAATTTACGGATTTGCTCGGTACGATTAAGAACGTTGAAATTCCGGTGAGCCAGCTTGTGAAGGCGTTGGATAACAAAATGATGTTTGACGGTTCTTCGATCGAAGGTTATGTGCGTATCGAAGAATCCGATATGTATCTCTATCCTGATCTGGACACCTGGGTCATTTTCCCTTGGGTTACCCAGAATCGTGTGGCGCGTCTGATTTGTGACATCTATATGCCTGATGGAACTCCTTTCGCCGGGGACCCGCGTGGCATTTTGAAGAAGGTACTGAAAGAAGCGGAGGAAATGGGTTATACGTCCATGAACGTTGGACCAGAGCCTGAATTCTTCCTGTTTAAAACCGATGAAAAAGGTAATCCGACCGAAGAACTGAATGACAGAGGCGGATACTTCGATCTTGCACCTACGGATTTGGGCGAGAATTGCCGCCGTGAAATCGTACTCACTCTGGAAGAGATGGGCTTTGAAATTGAAGCTTCTCACCATGAGGTAGCGCCAGGGCAGCATGAAATCGATTTCAAATATGCCAATGCCATTAAAGCGGCAGATCAGATTCAAACGTTTAAGCTTGTTGTAAAAACGATTGCCAGACAGCATGGACTGCATGCTACTTTTATGCCTAAGCCGCTTTTTGGTGTAAACGGTTCCGGGATGCACTGCCATCAATCGCTGTTCCAGGGTGATGAGAACGCTTTTTATGATGAAAATGACAAACTGGGCCTGAGCCGGACAGCACGTTATTACATGGCTGGTATTCTTAAGCATGCCCGCGCAATGGCGGCGATTACGAATCCGACCGTGAACTCTTACAAACGTCTCGTGCCGGGGTATGAAGCTCCGTCTTATGTGGCCTGGTCTGCAAGCAATCGCAGTCCGATGATCCGTATACCGGCTTCACGTGGTTTGAGCACACGCATCGAACTTCGTAATCCGGACCCTGCTGCGAATCCTTACCTTGCGCTTGCCGTTATGCTTAAAGCGGGACTGGATGGGATCAAACGTGAGCTTTCCCTCCCAGCGCCGATCGACCGCAACATTTATGTGATGACGGAAGAAGAGCTGGTCGAGGAAGGAATCGCGAGCCTGCCGGCCGATCTCAAAGAAGCGCTTGGCGAGCTGCTGCGCAGTGAGGTCATTGCCGACGCTTTGGGCGACCATGCGCTTGCCTATTTCTACGAGCTTAAGGAAATCGAGTGGGATATGTACAGAACACAGGTTCACCAATGGGAAAGAGATCAGTATTTGGCTCTTTACTAAGATTGAATATCTTTGGCGGAGTGAAGGTCCTTGGCGTGTATGCGCTAAGGGCTTTTTCTTTTGGAGCGGTAATTGTGGGAACAATCTCCGCTGTCCAGACTGACGATTTCTCATCATTAAAAAGCCTTGGATCCCCCAAGGCTTTATTTATTGCCGTATGAAGTGGAAAAAATATGCTAACGTAATGGAGGGGCTTAACGGCCCTTTCTTTTTCTACTCGCCGAAGAGATATTGCAGCATTGAGGATCTTTAACGTTTACCGGGAATACATGGTGTGGTACAGGGACAGCATGGTATTGATTGACGATTTCAATGGGGTGAATTACCGGAACGACCGTTGGATAATATTGATGCTTTACGATTTGAATCGGTGGGCAAACGATAGGCGCTGGTGTTGGACAATAAGACATGTGAACAACTCCTTTCGGATATGTTGCTATAACATATGCCGTTTAGCCGTGAATGATTGGACAACTGCCGTCAGGCATATGATCATCGGCAAAAGCACAGGCACTAGCATCAGTCATCATTTGTAGGCTGGAGTAAAATAAGAACACCCCTGCATGTTGTACATCACAACATGCAGGGGTCAGCCTGTTGAGAAACCCTCAACAGGCTATTTTTTGTTTTCATTATTCATCTATTCACCGCGTTAATATGGTATAATATAGTATCCTAACAAGGCGGTGGTTGCATGCTTCGCTCCAATTCGAATGTGCAAAATAGCTACGAATTCGTTTGTTTAGAAGAACTCGTCCCCCAAAATCATTTGCTTCGTAAGATCCATA
>NZ_JAPCKK010000026.1 GCF_030705605.1 Paenibacillus zeirhizosphaerae | reverse complement strand
CCTTTTTTCGTATCACGTTTCTCTTTCCTCTTTCCTTCCCCCAGGCCCCCTCAAGCCCCAACCCTCGACCCCCGCATTCTGATCAAAAGGGATAATCATGCAAAGCTGTATGGGAAGGCAGCAAGCAACAGGCATTAGGCATTAGGCATTACATAAGGAGAATCTGTATGTTCAAGATCATGCTCGTTGAGGACGACAAGCAACTTGCTGCTCTGTTGGAAACACATCTACAAAAATTTGGGACGATGAGACATTTATCGACGACAATACATTGAATGTATATATGGCACGGTTACGTAAAAAGTTATTATCGTTATCCATTATGGATCCCATACAAACCATTCCGACATCGGAGATATTCCCGGAATGAAAGAGAATCGACCCCTGGATGGACGGAGCACCTTAGAATTAGCAAAAGAAACCCGAAGTCTCATAAAAGACGTGGGTTTCTCGTCAATCTGGGTAGCCTTTAGGACTACTTTTTATTTCCCAATATTAAACCAACCGGGCATTACTTGAATTACATTCCAAAGTTTTTCTGGAATATTAAGCTGGTTGAGTTTCGAAACGTTCAACTCAGAATCTACTTCGGCTTCACGTCCATTTGCGACCTTTTCAACCCAGTTAGGATCCATAATTAACGCATGTCCAATGGCAACTAGCGGCAATCCTAATTCCACAGCTTGAAGAGCATCATCCGGTGTTAGTATGGAACCAGCAGCCATCACAGGTACCTTACCGTTTGCTCTTTCAAGAATTAATTCAAGCCGTGTTTTTTCATCTTGACTATCTACTGGCTTTGAAGACACATTATCTAATGAAGCATGAATATAATCTAAATCCTGTTCAACAAGGAAATCGATTAATTCATACGTGTCTTTCATACGTAATCCGTCTGCTTTGGAGGATTCTTCAGGTGAAAATCGGTATCCTAAAATGAATGGTTTTGCAGCATGTTTTTCAATGACATTTTTGATTTCGTTAATAATCGCCAATGGAAAACGCAAGCGATTTTCAAGTGATCCTCCCCATTGGTCCGTCCGTTGATTCGTTGCTGGCGACCAGAAGTTTTGAATTAAAAATCCATGTGCCCCATGAATTTCGACGCCATCAAATCCGGCTTCAATCGCTCGTCTTGTTGTGTCTCCAAAAGCACGTATAATCGACAGGATTTCCTCATGTGATAGCTCTCTTGTTTCTACAGTTGGGCCAAGAGCAGTAGCCTCAGATTGCAATGCACTCGCACTAACTGCATCCAATCCAGGTATGGCTTTATTACCTGCATGAAAAATCTGTAGGATCGCAGGAGAGCCTCCACTTTTCGCTGCTTCAGCTAATTTTCGTAAACTTGGAGTAAATCCATCATTGTACCCAGCGAATTCATTCGTAAAACCCTGCCCATTAGGTGTAACATGAGTACACCCTGTAATGACGAGTCCTACTCCATTCACTCTTTGTTTGTAATACTTTACTTCGTCATCCGAAATGGTAAGATCGTCATTGCTTGACCAGGTGGTCATAGGTGCCATAACGATACTATTCTTCATGGTTATTCCACTTCTGAATGTGAAGGATTCAAATAACCTACTGTATTTTTGATTCATTTCCTTAACCTCGCTATCATATTTTATTCTCTGTTTCAGTGTAATTGGTTACCGTTACAGTAGGTCAAGGATTTATTTTCATATGATTACATATATATTTGTTGTGATTTCATTCTCTTCATGATATATATTTAGTTACAGTAACTGTAACTAAAGGTGGGACAAGTAGATGTTGTATTCAATGACATATGTAGTGGAAAATTTAAATGTATCTGCAAAGACACTTCGATTTTATGAAGAGCAAGGGATATTACCAAATATATCTCGTGACGAAAAAGGCCGTAGAGTTTATAACCAACAACAAATAGATTGGATTTCTTTTATTCGTTGTCTCAAAGAGACAGGAATGCCTCTTTCAAAAATCAAGGATTACAAGGAACTTTATGAATTGGGAAATAGCACCTATTTGCAAAGAGAAGAAATGTTGAGGCAGCATAAATTGGAAGTTCAGAAGAAAATTGACGAAAGTCAAAAACACTTGGAAGAAATAAACTACAAACTAGCCATGTATGAGCTTCAGAAAGAAGAGGTTATGAAAAATCCTAACTATAACTTTAAATGTCACGGTCACGGCCTGGAGATTAAGACGGTGAATTAATGTAATCTGGCTGAGCGCGGCAATGCACATTCGGAGATTCGCAATCGCCCCTTTCTGGCCCGGTGAACGTAGCAGACTACAACTGAACACACATAAGGATGCTCAGATCTTGACCGAGGGCACTCTTTTCGTGCGTGTTTCGTGCGTGGGTGAGACGCTCCGAGAACGAAGCATTCCTCCAATCCCTGATATGAACGAGACTGTCAAAAGCGTCTCTTTGACTCCCACGTTTTTTACCCCTTTCCCTTTCAACCCGGAGGGGGA
>NZ_JAPCKK010000007.1:1299-2848 GCF_030705605.1 Paenibacillus zeirhizosphaerae | reverse complement strand
GAAGTGTGACTTGTTTCCGGCTCAACCCAGGCGGTAACGTCTGACAAAGCCGGAGGACATCAGTACAATCGATGTCTAACTTTACATCCAAGTTGACAGGGGAAGTTCCTGTCTGAATTGAAGGTTGGCAATTCAAGCCTAAGTTTCCGACATGCGTCGCGGTTGTACCATCGCGAGGTATGAAGCTCGGTAAAGTCGGTGAAATCAAGCCTGTGATGGTAAGAGAGTAGTCGGGGTGCCATAAAATCGCCATGCCTACACACCAGAAATCCTCGTATGTACGTCTCGAAATGCCAAGGGTATCGAATAAGAAGATGCTCGCCCACGCTGTGGGATCAATCGCGGTCACGGTATTTTCTCCTGCTGTGAACTGTTTTAGCCCAACATAGGGTTAAAGTCTTGCGCCCGCCAACTGTGGGCAAAAAGACGATTGACGGGATAAAGAGGAAGGCTAAAGCGATATGTAAGGCTAGGATGTGAGGAACAAGTGATCCTCAGACGCGGACGTGCAAGAGGGGTATACCTTGGTGCCGCGAAATGGTAGGAAATGACCATTGAATCTGAGGGGCAGCAGCCCATAGTAGTCCGAGCAAGGGAAAGCCTTGTACATGGCGAAGGGGCATAGTCATGCAGAATCACAATGAAGTTGACAACCTGTCGAGGAAGCCGTTGAGCATACCTGACTAAAGCCATGTGGCAAATCTTCCGAATTAGGAGGTGATGTCCACTGGCGCAAAAATTCGACTATCCAAAGAACGAATCTGAATTTCGCAAAATCCTAGATGACATGTATCAATACACTCGCGATTGCATGACGGGTGGAGAAAGCCCAAAAATAAAAGGCTTAATTGAAATCATGTCTTCCGAAACGGCTATTCTGACAGCAATCCACAAACTCAAAAGCAACCATGGCAGCGAAACGCCGGGAACAGACGGTCAAAGAATGCGGGATATTCTCGAAAGCGATTATGAACGAGTTATCGCAGGCGTACAAAGCGCTTTTGGAAACTACAATCCTCATCCGATTCGCAGGACATACATCCCGAAACTAAACAAACCGGATGAGAAAAGGCCGCTTGGCATTCCCACCATCGTCGATAGAATCGTACAAGAATGCGTGCGCTCTGTACTGGAGCCGATTCTTGAAGCGCAATTCTTTATCCATTCGTACGGTTTTCGTCCCATGCGTGACGCTCACATGGCACTGGGGAGAGTGACGAATATTGTCCATCACACCGGATACCATTGGATTATCGAGGGTGACATTTCCAAATTCTTTGACGAAGTGAACCATACCAAATTAATCAAGAAACTTTGGCATATGGGAATACGGGATCGAAGAGTTCTGGTCATCATTAACAAAATGCTCAAAGCGGGGATTATGGACGAACTAGAAGTAAATCCCCTAGGTACGCAACAGGGCGGAATCATCTCACCCCTTCTTGCCAATGCGTACTTGGACACTCTCGATCAATGGATTATCAGGGAATGGGAAGAGAAGGAAACCCAAAAAACGTATGCGGACAAATATGTAGCAAGAAAGATGTTG
>NZ_JAPCKK010000007.1:0-1199 GCF_030705605.1 Paenibacillus zeirhizosphaerae | reverse complement strand
AACGAAAGAGCAATTTAAAGCCTGCATACCTCATTCGTTACGCGGACGATTGGGTTTTAGTCACTCAAACTAAGAGCAATGCGGAGAAATGGAAACGGCGTATCTCGAAGTATTTGGAAACGAATCTAAAACTTCGCCTTTCAACAGAGAAAACGCTCATTACCAATGTCAGGAAAAAGCCAATTCGGTTTCTGGGATTTACGTACAAAGTAGTAAAAGGAAAAGCTCGGAAAGGATTCATAGCCCGTACCCGACCCAACTCCCAGCGGCTGAAAGACAAAGTAGAGGAAATTAAGGAAGACATCAGGAGTCTGAGGAAGTTCTCGCCTCGTCAATCCAGAATGAAGGAAGAACTTATCCATCAGATCAATGTAATTAACTCCAAAATCCGCGGCGTCATTCAATATTACGAAGCAGCGACCTGGGTAAATATAGTGCTTTCCAAAGAAGCCAGCAAACTTCGTTACACGGCTTTCAAAGCACTGAAAAGATTTGGTGGAACGTGGACTCCGGCGAATGAACTGAGCAATTTGCACTCGGTTCACAGTAACTATACAGCCGCTGTACCAGCCATTATGTATCGTGGATTGAAGATAGGTATCACCTCTTTTGCATTTTGTACATGGCGTATGGCTTATCCCAAAGTGCAAAACGAGACTCCCTACAGTAAGGAAGGCAGGGAGATATACCGTCAACGAACAGGAAAGAAACGCCTACTCGCCCGAGCGGACGATTTGCTGACGTTATCCTTTTCACAGGCCATTCTTTGGACAGAGAAGGACAGCAAGCGCAATTTTGAATATTATTTGAATCGTCCTTACGTCTTTAATCGGGACAGAGGTAAATGTAGGGTGTGTCAGGAGCCAGTACAACATAACGTCAACATCCATCATATCCAGCCCCATCTTCCTTTGGAGTTTGTTAACCGAGTAGCGAATCTCGCAACCCTGCACAAAGCGTGTCACGATATGATTCACGATGAACGGGATTATGAAGATTTACCGAGCAAAATGCGAAAAAGGATTTTAAGCTTTAGAGAAAAATTGTCAATCTAAGTGAGGTTCTGGGCAAACCATGCATGATGGAACGCCGTATGATGGGAAACTATCACGTACGGTGTGAAACGGGGGAAAAGTGCTCCTACTGGTCATACAGAGGATGACTCTTACCTATCGTTATTACAGCTTGCCAGCAGCTCC
>NZ_JAPCKK010000023.1 GCF_030705605.1 Paenibacillus zeirhizosphaerae | reverse complement strand
GAAGAGATCACGATCGGCGATGCAGTGCCTGAGATGGAGTCAGAGAAAGAAGCGAATGACCTCAATGGCGGCGTCTACGAAGTCGGCGATATTATTGAGTACACAATCCGTACACACAACACCGTAGCGGACAGTGTCGTAACGAATCTGGAAATCTCGGACGCGCTGCGTGCAGAGCTGGAGTATGTGCCAGGTTCCCTGAAAGTGGACGGTGTCACCGTGACGGATGCACAAGACAGCGACAAAGGGCATTATGTCGACGGAAAAGTGGTAGGCCAATTCGGCGACATTACGAATACAGACTGGCATACGGTGGTATTCCGTGCTGAAGTATTGTCCGGCCAATCCGGTCAGACGATCCGTAACACCGCTGAAGTCACCGGGGATAACCTGGATGAACCGGATCAGCCATCCGAAGACATCATCATTGGTGGTGGAAACGGAAGTAATCCGAACATCCCAGGCGATGGGAATGATGGATCATCCGGCAATCCGAACACCCCAGGATGGGGAGGTTCTGATTCCGATTCCCCAGACTCTGGTCAATCCGGAGGAGCTGGCGGTTCGGGTGGCTCTGGCCAATCCGGTACATCAGGTGACTCTGCAAATGGAGGCTCCGGAGACGGTAGCGGTAATGGCAGCAAACTGCCTGAAACAGCAACGAATATGTACGGCTATCTGTTGGCCGGATTCATCATCCTGCTGGCAGGCCTGTTCTTGCTGAGAAGAAAGAAAGCATAACAGAGCATAGTTAAGATAACTGCCCTTCAGGTGAGTGCACTTGAGGGGCAGTTGTCGTTTGCGAAAGTTTTAACATACATAAATGCGCGAATTTAATAGAGCAGGTTCTAGCCAGATAACAGGGCACAGGGTATGCAGAAGTGGGGGGGAGCGATGCTGGAGGGATTCCTGGCCGGGTGGGACTAGAAAAATTCCTTCTATTATATATGTACTATTTATACTCTCTTTTATTAGCATAAATACGAAACCTGAATATGTGAATCACGACTTTAACCATGCCAATGTTCACAAAGAAATTGATCTATAAATGAAGAAGGGATAGGGTTTTAGGTGGTTGACGATGATCGAATTAGATCGTTATTCATGGTATTTTATGGTTTTTTACGCAAATTTAATTTATTGCTGTAAAAATATTGTCTATTTTTAGGAAGTGGATTATATTAACAGGGAAATCATTAAATTTTGAATTAAATTTCGAGAGGAGGCGATATCAAGCTGAGTTGCTGAGCGTTAATCACAGTAATTGTTGGAGGGAGAGTTATTTGCATTAAATACCCGCTGTGCAGCTTGAACTGCACTCATTACATAACCGGGTAAGGAATTAGTGCTGGGAGAAGGAATGACGCTGTCGAACCAGGCACTGGTATCTGAAAAAGTACATTTTGGGGGGAGACAACTTTGGATAAAACCCGATCCGCAAAGCGAACAAGCTTATTGAAGCGCCTTAGTATTCAATTTTTTGTATTTATACTGATCTTCGGCATCCTGCCCGTATCACGGCCGACGCTCAGCCCTGAGGCCCAAGCAGCGGAGGGCAATGCCTGCCCTGCTCCGGTAGCAATGATCAATGGAGGCTTTGAGCAGCCGAAAGCGCGAAATGCAGGGGACACAGGGTCGCCAGGTTCCGAAGCATTTTGGATGTATTTTTATGGTAGTGAGGTCCCGGGTTGGGAAACGGACGCCTCTGATAATCGAATACAAATCATGCAAAACTCTAATAACTTCCTGGGGTCAGGCGGTGGCGGGAATGGTGAAACCATCGCTGTTGTTGCTGCAGAGGGGACACAATATGCTGAATTGAACGCCAATGAAGCAGCGATGTTGTATCAGGATGTAGAAACAGTACCGGGCGAAACCATTTATTGGCGGCTGGCTCACCGCGGGGAATACGGGACGGATACGATGCAGCTCCGCATAGGTTCAGCTGATACTCCACCAGAGAACCTTCCGGTTATTCAACAGATGAGCAGTACATTTAACAAATGGACTTATTATACAGGGTCTTACGTTGTTCCAGACGGACAAACCAGTACAAGGTTTGGTTTTGAGGCAGTTTCCTCTTCAAGTGGTTCAGTCGCGTGGGGAAATTTGTTGGACGATATCTTCCTGGGAACAGAGCCGTGTGTAACATCGACCAAGAGCGTTAATCCACCAGGAGAAGTTGGTGTGGGTACGGAATTAACGTATACGATCAATGTCAAAAATGAGGGCGGAGATATCGCAGCAGATACGGCCGTTACTGACGCAATCCCTGCGGGCACGGAATATGTCCCTGGCTCAATGGTCTTGACGAACGGAGCAACAACCAAGAAGCTGACTGATGCGGCTGATACGGATGAAGGTCAGTTTGACGGCAGTCAGGTCAGTATTAAGTTAGGGGACCTGCCCAATGCCGATCAGAAGCCGAATGGGGTCACAGTACAATTTAAAGTGAAAGTACTGTCGACTTATGCGGTGAAGTCCATCAGCAATAAAGCGCAAATCGACTATGACAATTTATTGTCAGGGGAAAAAGAACAGACGGAAACCAATGAAACGGACTCACCGGTCATTTTCCCTAAGCTTGAATCCAGCAAAAAGATGACCCTGCAGCAAAAAGCAGCTGGCAACACGGATGCTGAGCATGCTGAAATCGGAGATACGTTGCTGTACACGGTTCAGTCCCGCAATACAGTTGCTAACAGCATCGTGAAAAATCTGGAGATTTCCGACGTTATTCCTTCCGAGCTGAAATATGTCCCAGGCAGTCTGACGGTAGATGGTGTAGCCGTAACGGATGCCGAAGGGGATGACAAAGGTCATTATGTCGGCGGTGAGGTTGTCGGGCAGCTTGGCGACGTCCCGGACCAGAATTGGCATACGGTACAGTTTGAAGCCATCGTACAACCGGGACAAGCCGGTAAGGATATTATTAACATCGCTGCTGTAGAGGGCGACAATGTGGACACGCCGGACCGTCCAAGAGAAGAGGTTCAGGTCTATCCACGGAACCCGCAGATTGAATCGGAGAAATCCGCATCGAATGTGGATGCAAGCAAGGCTACGTATGAAGTGGGAGACACTGTCTCTTATACGATCCGCGCAAGAGGCGTAGTCAACGATACGTATCTGGAAAATCTGACGATTTCGGATACGTTGCCT
>NZ_JAPCKK010000028.1 GCF_030705605.1 Paenibacillus zeirhizosphaerae | reverse complement strand
AGGCAACGTATCCGAAATCGTCAGATTTTCCAGATACGTATCGTTGACTACGCCTCTTGCGCGGATCGTATAAGAGACAGTGTCTCCCACTTCATACGTAGCCTTGCTTGCATCCACATTCGATGCGAACTTCTCTGATTCAATTTGCGGATTGCGCGGATATACCTGTACTTCTTCTCTTGGATGATCCGGTGTCTCCACATTGTCGCCGCCTACCGTGGCGATATTGATAATATCCTTACCAGCTTGTCCAGGTTTTACGACTGCCTGGAATTCAACCTTATGGAACTCCGTATCCGTGATGTCTCCGAACTGGCCGGCTACCTCTCCGCCAGCATAGTAACCAGTATCGTCTCCTTCACTGTCGGTAACGGATTTGCCATCCACCGTCAGACTACCCGGCACATATTCCAGTTCCTCCGGAACCACGTCTGAAATGGTGAGGTTTTTCACCGTCGTACCCGCATTGTTATTACGGGTTTGAATCGTGTACAGCAGCGTATCTCCCACTTCAGGATGCTCTGTATCGGTATTTCCGGACGCTTTTTCCTGAATAGTGACCGTTTTATCGGATTCAATCATAGGAAAAATAATCGGCGTTGTCGTTAAATTCGTTTCTGTCTGCTCTTCTTCTTCTGTCAACAGATTGTCATAGTTGATTTGCGCCTTGTTGTTAACAGATTTCACTGCGTAATCATTCAGCACTTTCACTTTGAATTGCACAGTGACTCCATTGCCCAGCTTGCCGGTATTCGCCAGATCTCCGATCTTGATGTTAATCTGATTTCCGTCAAAATCACCTTCATCGGTATCGTTGGCATCCGTCAGATTTTTGGTCGCAGAGCCATTATTCAAGACCATCGATCCAGGGACATATTCCGTTCCAGCCGGGATGGCATCCGTAATGGTTGCATCGGCCGCAATGTCCCCGCCTTCGTTCTTGACATTAATCGTATACGTCAGTTCACTGCCGGCTTTGACCTCACCCGGCGGATCAACCGTCTTGTTGGAGGTTACACACGGCTCTGTCCCGAGGAAGATATCATCGAGGAAGTTACCGGCTCCCAGAGTTCCACCCGCTGAACTCACCGCTTCAAAACCAAAGCGCGTTACGGTCTGTCCCGCCGGAACGGTATAACTGCCCGTATAAGTTCCCCATTTCGTGTTTCCATCCGACATTTTCCGTTGCACTACAGTATCGTACGGATCAGCCGTTGCCGCACCGATACGAAGCTGCATGGTGTCTACCCCCTGGCGTCCCATATGGGACAAGCGCCAGTGGATGGTTTGGCCAGGTACGGTCGCCACATCCTGATACAGCATGCCGTTGTCAAAAGCATTTAATTCTGCCCAGCGGTTGCCATCAGGTGGTGCAGGCCAGTTCCGTGCAGCTGGCGGAAAACTTCGCGCCCAGTTCCAGACCTCAATGATTTTCTCACCACCGGCATCGTCGGTAGTCTTCCAAGGAGGCATCTCCGATTCCTTGAAATAAATGCCCCAACTACTATCATACGCACTACCTCTGGAAGCCCCTTCTTCAAAACTGCCGTTCAGCAACGCCACCGGAGCCGCACAAGGGCTATCCGCCGCCTGCGTTGCAGGGGTAAGTGACGGTTGTGAAACAGGCAATATGCCGAAGATCAGCATAAACACCGAAAACTTAATAAAAAGGCGCTTGAATAAGCTTGTTCGCCTTACGGAGCGGGTATTAACCAAGTTGTCTCCCCCCAATATTTGCTTATTTCAGATCATCGGTGCCTGGTTTGACATCGTTCTCCCATTCTCCCCAGCACCCATTCTTCCGCTTTTGACAATTTGCCCGTTATTATGTATATGTTTATTCTAGGTTGCCGAGCGAGTCCAAGCACTCCCCCCTCCGAAACTATTTGTTATTCCAAACTGCCGGCAGTTGTGTTCGACGTTCGTCACCTCCTTCTCTCCGGCACTATATTTCAATTTTTAACAATTAGTCACGCTTAGTATAATTCCGAAGGCAAATATAGACAATATTTTTACATAAATATGCGTAATTTGTCATAGGTCCCAGGAATGTATCATAAGGAATATCTGTGAACTTAGTAGATACCCTCCTACCGGATCAATGCACAGCCTGCCTGGAGTTTAAAGCTTTTTCAAGCGATTTATCATGACTTCTATTGCCTTCACTGGATTTTCATTAAAAGAAAGAGTAAGATTGAATTGTGAAAATATGGTTATTTTTAGTCCTATTAATCGTTTTACACATTCACATTCATGTAAATAAAAGGAGGATATATGCGCAAAATAGTAGGTGTTTTATTGTCGGTGGCTGGTGCAGGCATTTTGACGGTGGGGGCCATGCAATATATCGAGCATCAAGCCAATCTGAAGAAAGCGATGGCCGAAGCCAACGCGCTGATTGGTCAACCCGGTACCACAGATATTTCGGAGGAAACACGGATGACTACAGTATCACATCGCACTCCCTTGATCGACAGAAGCGAATTTAAACCGGAACAAAATGATGTGATCGGCTTGCTGGAAATCCCGAAGCTGAACGAAGATTTGCCGATTATTGAAGGCACGGATGAGGAGAATCTGGCGAGAGGAGTCGGACATTACAGCAGCACCGTATTTCCTTCGGATAACGAGCAGATTTTGCTGTCCGGGCACCGGGACACCGTTTTCCGGAATTTCGGCAAGCTGGCGATCGGCGATCGTTTTATCGTCAAGCTGCCATACGGTACATATGAATACGAGATTAAAAGCACAGATATTGTGGATAAAGACGATACAACCGTAATTCGCCCGATGGGAACCGAGGTGCTGGTGGTTTCTACCTGCTACCCGTTTAACTTTGTAGGAAGTGCGCCTGAGCGTTACATCCTGTATGCCTACCCGGTCGATCACTTGAATTCCTAAGACATCTCTGTGTCCGGCCCGGTCAGGGACCCTAATTATATAATGACCGAAATAATCTCCTCAAGCTTGATCCAACTGTAATCCTCTGCTCCCCGGACCAGCTTGATTTCCCGCAGACCTGTGTTCACATTGGTGACGATCCCACGCAGCTCTTCATCATCAAAGGGATTGAATACGACCACTGTAATCGGCACACGCTGGTTGTAGGATTCGATCAGCGCCTGCTCGATCATCTGCATTTCCTGGTCATCCAGAACCGGCCTCCCGCGTCGCTCCTGCTCCCTCATATATACCTGATACGCTTCCCTGTGCTCCGGGAGAATCATGCGTGAACTCTCGAAGAGCCCGTTGGCTTCCAGCTTTTTGCTCATGTGTCAACCTCCTATGCTGATTGAGTGATGGGAGTCCATGCCAGCACATTGCTTTCGCGAAAGGCACGCGGCTCACCTGTCTGCCAATGTATTTGGCTGGCATGATCATCACCCTTTTAGACGTTTGTTATCATTGTATACGAACAAACGTTCCTTTTTCAATGTAAATATCATCCACTACAAAGAAAAAAGGGTGTCCCCAAAAGGCTCTTGACCGGGGCATTCTTTTCGTGCGTGGGTGAGACGCTCCGAGAACGAAGCATTCCTCCAATCCCTGATATGAACGAGACTGTCAAAAGCGTCTCTTTGACTCCCACGTTTTTTACCCCTTTCCCTTTCAACCCGGAGGGGGACAGTCTGAGTAAGGAAGCAAAAGTTCTCGACGTTGAGGCAGTCTG
>NZ_JAPCKK010000024.1 GCF_030705605.1 Paenibacillus zeirhizosphaerae | reverse complement strand
GATCGGATACGCCACATCTGAGGTATTACAGACTGCCAGGGGATAAAACGCCGCTGGATAACCAATGGAAGCTGGAAGGGTACAGCAATGCAGTCCAGGATAAGTATGGCCATGAATTTGCAGCTCCGGACGGGGACGTTGCTTACTACCATGCGAACTTGTCCAGTTATGACGACTTCAGGTCCTCTGTAACCCACTAAAATGTAGAGGGGGAAAACATTTGCGAAGATGCAAAAGCATTCTTCTCCTGATCATATTGGTATCCGGGATCTTTAATCCGTATTTCGGCTCCTCCGTTTACGGATCGACTGATATGCCGGAGGCAGCCAATCAATTGAAGAATGCGGAATTACTAATACGAGATTCTTCAGATTCTCATTCAGAGCCAGATAAACAAGCTGCAGATATGGAGCGAGAAGAAGCCGTTAAAAGTAAAAATAATTCACATAACAACGAAATAAATATACTTAATAAAGATATTATCATGCCCGATATGCCGAATATTTGGGTGAACAATGTGAGCTGGGACAGTAATGAAAAGCAGCTTGCCCTTCAGGATGGAGCGGATGCAGGCGGCAGCGGTGTGCTAAAAAGCCAGTACAAGATTGGTGACGGTGAGTGGAAGGATTACCGTTTACCTGTGCGCATTCTGGATCAAGATGCGGTCATCTATGCCCGCACGGTGGATCATGCTGGGAACAGCAGTGCAGTAGCTCAGGCAATGACGGCTATTGCCAAAACACGGCCGGCTACGCCAAGTATTCGGTTGAGCAGTTCTGACTACACGGAGCAACCTGTTCTCGTCACCATTACCGGTAGTCGTGCAGGGACAGAGAAGACCCAGTACAAATTAGGAGAATTTGGTCCTTGGATTGATTACACCGAGCCTTTTACCATCACCAAGGAAGGTAGAACTACGGTGTATGCTCGGGCTCTGGGTGTATCCATGGTGGTGAGTAATATTGCCTCTGCGGATGCCAAAATCCAATCTGCGGCTTCATCCGGTCCAGTTATGCGTACTGCTGCGGAATGGGCAGCTTTAGAATCGGGCAAAGAAGCAGCCGTTTGGGATCGAGTAATGAGCCAAATGAAGAATTGGGCATTGGCAATTGAGAAAACATTTGCTAAACAGACATCTGTCAAGTTGATGGAGAACGTTGTGAATCTCCGCTACTATAAGCTTCGGATTAAACAGCCTGAAGAGCAACAACGGGCTGGTAAGCATGGGGTGATCCTTTCGAGAAGAAGGATCCTTACTCCTCAGAAACGAAGAGGAGCGAATGCGATTGCCGGATTCATTCTTGTGTTGGTGTTACTTGGCCAAACACTGAGTTTATTTGTTCCTGCTGCGAAAACATACGCAGGTTCAGACGTTTACGTTTCCAACAATGATGGGAATTACACCAGTTTTTCCGGAAACTATGGTGGGACTGGTGGGGGCAACGATGCTGATGGTGGTACTTATCAATCCAATGGCCATTATTTTTTCGCGGAGGTAAGGTACATCGACATAGGGTATGACGTTAACCCTGGTCGATACACGATCAACTTTATGGCCAGCGGCTGGAGAGGAGGCATGAAGATTTATGCTTCCCAGACGGGGGATAAGTACTATAGTGGTGCCTGGACTGAAATTTCTGATTATTACATCAGCGGAAGTGAATCCTCGACGCCCTATCTTGGAAGTTGGAGAGTGCTGGATTCAAGCAAATTTCCAAAGCCATTCAGATACTTGAAAGTGGAAAAGGCAGAAGTAGACGGTCGAACAACAGGGGCTGTTGACGGAATTAACTTTAACATGGTCTATCAGCCGGATACATCAGGTCCACCTGCTCCAACGCTTACGGTTAATCCAACGAATTGGACTAATGGTAACGTTGCTGTGTCACTGAATGGGGCCAACGATCCCGATACAGGGCCGGTTACGGTTCAGTATCGGATGGACGGGGCAACCAATATTGGCTGGACAAGTGCCAGCACTGCAGTCATTTCCAATGAAGGGATCACGAATGTATATGGCCGCTCTGTGAATGTTGACGGCTATGCCAGTGCAGAGAACAGGGGGACGGCATATATTGACCGGACCGCTCCCAGTCAGCCAGCGATTTCTACGGATAAAACCGGAAAAGTAAATACAGATGTGCTGGTCAACATAACGGGAGGAAGCGACAGTATTTCCGGCGTTTCGAGAACAGAGTATTCGCTTGGCGGTGCACAGACTGCGGGCTGGAGTGCTGTAACCGGTTCTTTCAGGGTGACCGCAGAAGGACAGACCACTGTGAGTGCGAGAACGATCGATAACGCCGGGAATATCAGCTCAACAGCGACGACCGTTGTAACCATTGACCGAACTGGACCAGGCAAACCAACAATAACTCCATCCTCCACGCTGAGTAATCAAACGGTCACTGTGCAGATTGCGCCTGCAGGTGATGTGGATTTGAATTATATAGAGTACAGGTTGAGCGGAGCTATTACACAAACCTGGCAGCGGTACAACGGCAGTTTTGCCCTGCCAAGGGTCGAAGGAGAGACCATCATTGTTGCTCGCTCCATTGATACCGCTGGGAACTATAGCGGCGAGAATACAGCTAAAGTTTTGCTCGATATGACCACGCCAACCAGTCCAATGATTTCGCTGAATCCGAGCGGGAAAGTGACAAGTGACGTAACAGCAAGCATTACGCCTGGAACGGATGTTTTGTCAGGCGTAAGGATCACGGAATATGCCCTTGCCGGTGCCACCGTTGCTGATTGGAGGACCTACTCGGGTTCCTTCCAGGTGACCAGCGAAGGACAGACGACGGTCAGCGCCAGAACCGTGGACAACGCAGGCAATATCAGCAGCGTAAGGACAGCGGTCATCCATATCGACAAAACGGGGCCTGCTAAACCTACGATCGTACCGTCGAAAGTACTCTCGAATGTGGCCATACCTGTAGAGATTGTGCCTGCTGCAGATAGCGATTTAAGGGGGACGGAATATAAGCTGGATGGTGCAGTGACACAGAGTTGGCAGACCTATAGCGGACGGTTTTCCGTTCCTGCGGTTGAAGGAGAAACGATCATCACTGCCCGCTCCTTTGACGACGTAGGTAATCTTAGTGCCGTAAGCGCAGCTTCCGTTCAGATCGATACAACCAAGCCGACTAATCCGGTAATCATAACGGATCCACCCGGTAAAGTGGCAAGTGACGTTTCAGTCAGTGTCACACCTGGAACGGATGCATTTTCTGGTGTTGAGAAAACAGAATACGCATTGAGCGGCGCTGAGAATGCTGACTGGAAAGAAGTGAAAAGTCCATTCACGATCACTACTGAAGGAAAGACGGTTGTCAGGGCGCGAACCATCGACAAAGCAGGGAATGCCAGTGACGTGACCGAGGAAATCATTCGGATCGACCGGACAAGCCCTGGCCTGCCGGAGATTCAGCCTTCTAAAATGGTATCCAACCGCGATATCCGGGTAACCATTGAACCACCGGCCGACCAGGATACCAGCCTGACGGAATATAAATTGGAAGGATCAGTAACGCAAGACTGGCAGCCGTACACTTCTTGGTTTGTTATACCTGCTGCTATAGAAGGGAAGACGGTGATCACTGCCCGTTCCACAGACGATGTAGGCAACGTGGGGGAAGAAACAAGCGTTACGGTTCTCGTCGATACTACCAGCCCATCCGCACCAATAATTGAAGTAAGCAAAGCGTCTCCAAGCCCTGAAGATGTAAGTGTTCATATCCGCCCGGGAACAGACGCCGGATCGGGTATGCATAGGACGGAGTATATTCTGTCTGGCGCAACACAATTTAAGTGGCCGGTAGACGCGGCAGATGATTTTAACGTGTCTGCTGAAGGTACGACCGTGATCACGGCACGCTCATACGATCAGGCTGGAAATGTCAGCGAGGAAGCTGTCTATGAACTGACGATCGATAAGTCGAAACCAGAAGTCACTGTGACTGCTGATGCCGAATACGCTCAAGATGCTATCCGGGCAAAATTTAAATTTGCAGATACGCTTTCTGGCATCGACAAACGTTATATTCAAGTTTCTGATTCACCTGATGCACCACAGACCTGGACTTCGGTCGATAGCGATACGGAGACCACGATCACAGATGAGGGCATCTGGTATGTGCATGCTAGAGCAATCGATAAGGGCGGTAATGTGACTGATTCGGAACCGTTGCGTGTAGTGGTAGACCGGACGGCTCCAAGCGTGCCGGTGATTACTGCAACAGAGGACGACTATACTGCCGGCAATGTGGATTTCACGGTGGACGGCAGCACCGATTCGCTCAGCCCGTTTTTTTATGAATACCAAGTTGGTAATGGATCCTTTGAGAAGGGCAGCAGCGGCAGCATAACGGAAGACGGTACAGTAGTGATCTCTGCCCGCGCCATCGATGCCGCGGGGAACGTGAGTGCCATAACCAGCAAGACGGTATATATCGATAAGCAGGGACCCGTTTTAGACATCGATCCGGACGGTCGCGGCTGGTCGGATGATGACATCCAAGCTTCCGTTTCCTTTTCAGATGCAGGATCGGGCGTCGAAGAGAGGTTTTACAAAATTACGAATTCCCCGGAAGCACCAGTTACCTGGGATGTAGCAGCCGATAACCGGGTGGAAGTAACAATCCAGGATGAAGGCATTTGGTATATTCATGCCAAAGCGGTTGACCAGGTGGGGAACGAAGAAATAACCGTTTCGAAGCCGTTCCACCTGCAGGAGGAACCGAAAGCTCCAAGCCTATCGGTACAGTCGGTAAAACAGGATGAGGCGGTCCTCGAATGGTCTTTGCCAAGCGGATCTGCTTATACAAATGGTTATAAATACACCTTGCACAACCAGTCCACTGGCCAACGTTTCACCGCTGATTATCCGGAAAACATATTTACCGTTACAGACCTGCAGCCGGGTACCCGCTATCCATTCGAGATGATCGTGAGCAATCATGTGGGAGACACAACCAGCAACACCGCAGAGGTATTAACTCTTCCTGCAGCTCCGCATCATATGGTTGTGTCGCCAGTCCAAAATGATTCCAGCCAGATCCTGGTCAGCGCGGACCCTGTTCAGTCGGCAACTGCTTATCGCTTGAGGGCTGTACAGGCTGATACTATGCAGGAGGTATTCAATGAGACGGTTACGAGCAGCGTATATGCGCCGGTGCTGAATCTGCAGTCGGCTACGTTCTATGACATTTCCATATCCGCGATCAATGAGAGCGGAGAGGGCCCTGCCACACATCAGTCCATTATGTCTCTCCCGGCATCCCCAGGATTTACGTATGTCCGGATTGGAGAGCAGGATGTTGATCTGCAGTGGGACAGCGTAACAAGCGCCACTTATTATGAATTGGAACGGGACAGCACAACGGTGTACGACGATGTGTATAACGCCTTCCATGATATCGGTCTGAATTCCGGAACCGAGTACAGCTATCGCTTGACCGCAACGAATGAGTCCGGCAGTGGGGATGAAGCGAGGTTTGATCTCATTACGCTTCCGGCCAAAGCCGAAGACTTCCGCAGCCTGGACGCAGGCGAGGATTGGATCCGGCTCGGTTGGAGACATGTACGGGGCGCAGCGGGTTACTGGCTCTCGGTTGATGGCGGTTCGCCAGCAAAACTGAGCGCCGATCAGAACGAAATCACGATCCGGGATCTGCCGGCTGGCCAATCGGCTCAGTTTACGATCCAGGCGTATAACCGCAGCGGTTTAGGGGTAACAGAAGCAACTTATGCACTGACGCTCCCGCTGCAGGTGGACGAACTCCGATTCACTGAAATTGGCGAGAAGAGCGTTAAAGTGAGCTGGGATGCAGTGCCTGGCGCGACCAAGTATCAGGTAAGCATGAATGGAGAGACAATGACCGTTTCCGATACGTTTGCTGTTTTCAATGGGCTTGAAGGCGGAACGGCCTACAAAGCAAGCGTAGCCAGCGGAAATTCCTCCGGGTTTGGGAAAGAAGTGGACGCAAGCGTACTCACGCTTCCGGCAGCCCCGCAGGAATTGAAAAGCGTGAACGCGAAGGATACGTCATTTACCTTGGCATGGACGCCTTCGAAGAGCGCGATATCATACCGGATAGAACAGGAAGGATTTGGGGATCTCGGAACTGTGACCGGGCCTGCTATTACTGTGGGTGATCTTCTTCCTGGGATTATTTATCACTTCCGTGTCTTCGCCGTAAATGACAACGGAGAAGGGGGCTACAGCCGATTCACACGGCGGATGTTGCCGAGCGATATGCAAGAAGGAAGCCTTCAGGTTTCTGAGATTACCTCATCCACCGCCCAGGTTGCCTGGAAGGAAGTCAACGGCGCAGACTTCTACCGAGTGTATCTGGATGAACAACCTATCGGGGAAACGACAAGCCTGGCTTACGATTTAAGCGGTTTAAGTAGCTCTCAGACCTATGTCGTTGGAGTAGAACCTGTAAACAGTAGCGGAAACGGGAAAGTGCTTACAGCGGCATTTGAGACGCTACCAGCGGGGGATTTCAAATTAAGCAGTGAGCATACTACTGATTCCGTCACGTTGTTTATAGAAGATGTGCAGCCGAATGACACCGTGGTTGTATCCTTAGCCGGCAAGGAGGTGTATCGCGGCAAAGCGAATCAATTCACCAAAAATGAATTGGCTCCTGGAACAAGTTACACCTTTACCGTTTGGACAGAAAATACCGGGGGAGTGAAGTCCGATCCGAAAGAGCTCACGGTGCGGACGGACACGAAGCCATCCGTGGGAACTGGTGGAGGAGGCGGTCAAACAACGATTATCGAAGAACCTTCGACACCCATTAAAGCTCCAACGGAGCTTGATGTTGGTATCCCAGTTGCAGATGTAAATTCCGGGGCGACATTATCTTCAGATAAGGCATTCGTCGATATTGATACAACCTTTAGCCGCGATAAAATTAAATACTTGGCTGCAAATGGAGTGATCGTGGGGGCGACAGAGACTACCTTTGAACCGAATCGGAAAGTTACACGAGCTGAATTTACGGCTATGATGGTTCGAGCCCTAGATATTCCAAAGGCTTTTGAAAAGGCACTGAGCTTTAAGGATACCGACTCAGGGGCATGGTATATTCCTGAATTACAGACAGCCATCACGCATGTGGTTGCGCGAGGATTCAGTGAGGACATATTTGCTCCAAATGCTGTGATTAATCGGGAACAAGCCTCCAAAATGATCGGTAACGCTATGAGGAATTTACCAAAAGATGCGCTTGAGAAGGTATATAAGGATGAGGAAGATATCTCGAAATGGGCCAAAAGTGAGGTTATGGGCTTGACCAAAGAACTGTTAGTTCAGGGGTACCCAGACGGGACATTCCGTCCGAAAAGCGATGTTACTCGCGCGGAAGCTGCGGAGATGATCTTTAATATGCTTCAAAAGCTTTGATGAGATTAAATTATTGATTTGGAAATGTGCTAATGAAGACGAAACATGGCATGACGATTTCAAGAATCGTCGTGCCATGTCTTCCGATCATGGACGGCTTCCACGTGCCTTCCAATACCTTAGGCTGAGTATCGAGGCTCAGATTACGAAGTCAGGAACTTCTTGCAAAATAGCATCTTCCTTCTTCATAGATTAGGCACTTTTTTTGAACCTAGGTTTCATATACACTGACGTTTTCCTGGATGATTTACTTCGTAGTGATTTCCAACTGTACGAGGCGGCTAGTATGGATAACATTTACGTTATATGATCTAGGGTACCTTCGCTGACTGTTACGTTTCCGTTGCCAAGAGCTGTCGCGGACTTAGCTCCAAGTGTTCCATCGTTGATCTGGTTCCGCCGGAGTACGTATTTTTGCCTTCCAGCTTCAGAGTGCCTGTACCTTCTTTGGTCAGCTTGCCTTTGCCGGAGATGTTGTTGCTCCAACTGACCTCAGCATTAAAACCTCCATGACGGCTACGGCTCCGTTGGGTTATAAAATGAAAAAGGAAATTTCATCGAATAGGGTAAGATACCTATTTTCAAAGTATCAATAAAAGCAGGCTCTAAAGTAGATATTAAGATGAACGGGGAGAAAGCTGGTTCCTGCCATTTCTGAAAAGTGACGCCTCAGCGTAGTACTTCTATTTCTATGTGAAACTCCCGCTCTTCATAAAGGTGGGAGTTTTCCTGATTAATTATAAGGGGAAATTCTAGTTGCTATTATTCTCGTGTTTATGTTACATTATTAATCCAGTCTTTGATTAAAAGTGGCTGGTGAGCAAGATGGCGAAAAATAATGCTTGCCAATATGATTGATTCTATGTTATATTCTAATTCCGGTCGCGAATTCAAGATGCGAACGCAAGAATAAAAGTTTGATCTTTGAAAACTGAACAACGAGTGAGTAGATTTCACGAAGTGAAATCGCCCCGTGAAGGTTTTTGGTACATGTCTATGACAGTATAAAAACCGGAACGGATCATTGAGATATTTTATCT
>NZ_JAPCKK010000022.1 GCF_030705605.1 Paenibacillus zeirhizosphaerae | reverse complement strand
TGGTGGCGAGAAAGTTGATTCCCAGGTCAATGCCAACAATATGGTTGACCTTTGTAAGATCCAATTCAGAGAACTCTTTGGTCATGGAAATATGCAAAAACCACTTCTTATGTTTGTACACGAGCTTAGCCGTGCCCCATTTCCACGTCCCGTCAAAGAAGTGCTGCATGCCTCGCTTTTTGTAACGAAGCTTCACTCGTCCGTCCAGCGTATTTACGCTAAACCGATCATCGTTCAATGCGTAATCTCGATGCCATACCAGATCATATTCAGGACGTTTGAATTTGACCAAACTCCAATCGTGCCCGTTGGATCGTGCAGAAGTATAGCGGGCGATGACCGTTCTGATCACTGATTGCGCCATTTGACTTTTCAAACCAAAACGACTTCGCAGCTCTCGATAATACAAGTCATGGAGTGTGCGATAACGTAATTCTTTGGTTTGAAAGACAATAACTGAAAGATAATTACATGCTTTCCGATAGGCTTGAGTTGTCTTGATGAGCATTTCCGTATGTTCATACGGGACATAGATTTGGATTTTTGCTGTAATGGTAGACATTCGATTCACCTCTTCTCACTGCATTAATATATCATAGGATTCAGTGGGGAATGGTTAAATCTTCATGACGGAAGGAGGTAGCATGGAGCTTTCGGCTTTCGAGCTACCGATGGTAGCCCTTATGCCGAGCGCAATTCCTCACACGACTAAAGTCGCGTGTGTCCATGCGCGGTTATGAAGTCGGCACCTTGGATTGGGTAGTGGCCTTGCAACAATTGGTGGAATTGTTGAACGAAATCGCTACTCAAGTCGGTAAGAAGCTGTCGGCTGCGATCAAAAGTCAGCTTCAGCACTGGATTTTGGCTTTACCCAACTACATGTTCTTAATTCAAAAGATGAGGTATTTCAAATATTCCCTACATTCAGATATATGATTGATTTTGAAAATGGCTTAGGGCATCCCCCTTTTCAATTTTGTTAAGCCAGAAGATTGCGATCCACCGGTTGTTCTTGTTAAGTTGGGGGATGCACAAAAGCAGCGGAGAGAACGAAGCAATTCCGGAAAAGCGGAGCGTTCGCCTTTGGCCCGAAGGGTCAACAGCGATTGTAGGAATGCTTCGTTCTCGGAGCGTCTCCCCACGCACGACACAGGCACGAAAGAGTCCCCCGGTCAAGAGCCTTTCGGGACATCCACTTTTTTACTTACCATGACGGATTGTACTATGAAGTGTGACAGCTAAAAGCTTTGTAATCTGGATTACAGAAGAGCAAATTATAGTGATTTATGATGGATATGCAACATTGAAAGGAGGGGCAAAATGCTACATGATGAGGCGATGGAAAACATAACATCATTTTTGCCACAAATAAAGATATTTGAATCGCTTCCGGCAGAAATTATCCGTGAAATCGAACAATTAGTAACAAGATCAAATACGTATAAGCTTTCAAAAAACTCCATTCTTCAGACGCCCGATAATGAAAGGAATGGCTTGTTTTTCGTAATCGCCGGTAAACTTCGCTTCTACAAAACCAATTCGGCTGGCAAACAGCATACGGTCTGTATTCTAAGCGAAGGTGGCATGTTTGGCGAAGTTGAAACATTTTCATTGGGCACAAGAGGGACTTATGTGGAGACGATGGAAGACTCGATTGTTTTTTCGATTCCGACTGAACAATTCGAACCGCTTTTAGGTAAGTATCCTGAATTGTCTTTACGATTTTTATCGGATATAAGCAAACGCCTGCGAGCTCAGGAGGAATTGGTAGAAAAATTGGTTTTTAGGGATCTGCGTGGTAAAGTGCTTTACTTTCTCAACCGACTATCTCAAAAGTTCGGCATAGAAGAAAATGGATACTGGAAAATCGATATTCCCCTGACTCATCAGGAATTGGCCAATATGATCGGTGCCACAAGAGAAGCGGTGTCGCTTACCTTACAGGAGCTATCCAATGAAGGTATTCTCGTGACCAGTCGTAGAATGGTCATGATTCATATCGAAAAAGCGATGAAAGAACTGGATTGACGTAATGTAGATTACTGACGAATTATTCATCTCAGCGTTATGCTAAATGCCGTGAGGATACATTAATTTCATGGGAGGCATATAGTCATGGGGAAATTTGAAGGAAAGATAGTCGTTGTCACCGGAGGAACAAGCGGTATCGGACTTACGACGGCACAACGATTCGTTTCGGAGGGGGCCTACGTATTCATTACCGGCCGTAGACAAAGCGAGCTGGACGCGGCAGTAAAATTGATCGGTGACCGAGTGACCGGCGTTCAAGGTGACATTTCTAATTTGAAGGACCTGGACAAACTGTTTGATACGGTAAAGCAGGAGAAAGGACACCTGGATATTCTATTCGCAAACGCCGGAATTGGCAGCATTCTGCCCTTGGGTCAAATTACGGAAGAGCAGTACGACAAGACCTTCGACGTAAACGTAAAGGGTACTTTGTTCACTATCCAAAAGGCTTTGCCGCTGTTTCCAAATATGACCGGAACCATCATCTTAACCGGCTCGACGGCGGGTACGATCGGCGACCCAGGGTTTAGTGTCTACGGAGGTACCAAGGCGGCTCTCCGTCAGATGGCGAGGAACTGGATCATGGATTTGAAAGGCACAGGGATACGACTTAATGTACTGAGCCCTGGCGGGGTTCACACCCCAGCTTATGATGATCTGTTTGGCGAGGCGCTAAATCAATTCCTTGAATCGGCGAAGGATATGATTCCGCTAGGCCGCCTGGGCAAGACGGAGGAGATTGCCAGCGCGGTGATGTTTCTGGCCTCGGAGGAAAGCAGCTATGTGAACGGCATCGAATTGTTCGTAGACGGCGGTGTGGCTCAAATCTGACCTTGAATCAGAAGGGATGAATTGTATCGAATCAGGCAGAGGAGTCTATAGACGCTCTCTGCCTGTTTTTTTTATACTGCGTAGCTCCGGTACAATTCTGACTCCATCGGAATTAAGGCCAGCTTTCCTTCCCCATTGAAATGGATGCCCCAGCCGAGCTTCTTCGGCAGCATGCTTGCTCTAAGGCAGGCCTGTGAGTTACCCATTATAACCACTATTCAGCCTCTCCAGCTCAATGCTGGCAAGCAGGAACGGCGCCACACCCATTTGCGCGTCACTGACCACCTGCTCGCTGATATAATACTCATAGGAGCCATCCCGGTATTTCTTCCCGCCGAGTCCCGCCCCATGGCAGATGTGGTGCAGATGCACGCCTGCTTCATCCTCGCTGGCAAATTGCTGCAGAATGCCTGCATAAGCGCGTTCTACAACGCTGCGGTCCAGCTCTGCCAAATACTTCAGCCGCAGGCCTTTCGCCAGGGCATATGTCAGCATGCAGGAGGCGGAAGCCTCCAGATAATTGCCCTGCCTTCCGTTACAGTCCATCACCTGATACCACACACCGCTGTCCTGATCCTGTACGCGGGCCAGCGCGCAGGCCATCCGTTCAAATATGCCCATGATTTGCCCCCGCTGCGGGTGATCTGCCGGGAAATGCTCCAGCGCATCGACAATCGCCATCGCATACCAGCCCATGGCACGTCCCCAGACGTGGAAGGAACGCCCGGTGTCCTTGTCGCACCAGCGCTGCTCACGGCTCTCATCCCAAGCATGATGCAGCAGCCCGTTCTGCGAATTGCGGGTTTTCTGTTCGATCAGCAGAATCTGACGCGCCGCTTCGTCAAAGCCGGCCGGATCTTCGAACGTCTTCGCATATTCGGCCAGAAATGGAGAAGCCATATAGATGCCGTCCAGCCACATCTGGAACGGGTATATTTTTTTGTGCCAGAAGCCGCCCTCGCTTGTGCGCGGCTGTCCTTTGAGCTGCGTGTGCAGCAGCCGAATCGCCCGTTCATATTGCGCCGCATGGGTCCGTCTCCAGAGCGGGAACAGATTTTTGCCTTCGTTGATCATATCCAAGTTGTAGTCCTCTAGCGTATAGGTGGGGATCGAGCCATCCACTTCGATCAGTCCGTCTAGGTGATGCTTCACCATGTCGGAGTATTTCGTGTCACCGCTCCATTCTGCGGCACGCTCCAGAGCCAGCAGCGTCATGCCGGCTACATATCCCCATTTGTGCGCAATCTTCGGGTGGTTGCCGTCCACACATTCGGCCAGAAGCGTATCCGCGATTTTCACGGACCAAGGTCTGGTATTCGTTTCGGACACGGCTGTCATGGGTTCATCCTCCTTCATCGGTCATTCGCCCTGTATGGGCAGCTCATCCATCTTCTGTGGGAGATCCATCATATACACGTTGGCATACCCCGTCCGGTCACTCGTAAATAGAATCCGGTCCCCCTGCGGACTGAAGCGGGGATGGGCATGCACCTTCTGCGAATGAAAGCTGCACCGCAGCTCACACAGCACACGAGGCCCGTCATAAGAGCCGTCGTCCTTTTTCCGCCACAGGCTCAGTGTCTTCACATGCCCCTTACCGTCCACCACCGCCTGCGAGCCTCCGTCCTGATGCGCATGCCACGTATCAAAGGAGAAGTCCGTCTCCTCCATTCCGCTGTTGTCATAACGAATGCTGCCGAAGAAGTTGGTGCCATCCAGACGAAAGCCGTGATAGCCGATTCTCTGCCCGTCCGGGAAAAAGCACTCGTGCCCCACCTTCTCGCCGGGCTCCAGCCGCTCGCGGATTTTCCAGGCACGGCCTGTGCGCAGGTCCAATCCCCAGATGCGGTGATCCACCAGATGCCACGGACCTTCATGGCAAAAGGTCAGCAGCCACGGCTCCGTCGGTGATGCGTTGATATGCGTAATGAAGCAGCGGTCCTCGTACACCGTGCGGGCGCTGCCGGAATCAACGGCAATCGCCATAATACGGCTGACGGGAGCAGCCTCCATCAGCTCACGATGACCTACGTAGCCGTTGCCGAGATCCAGATCAAGCCTGTGCGACAGATCCTCCTGAATACAGGTGATCACTGACCTGCCGTCCGCCGCACAGCTTACATTCCCGATCTGAAAGCCTGACGGGCATTCATACAGTGTCCGCTCCTCCAGGGTGGTCAGATCCAGCCGTACCACTGCGCCGCCAAGTCTGACAAACACCCGGCTGCCGTCTGGCGACAAGCAGGCATCCAATTGATCGTTATCCGTATAGTCCGTCAATTGAGTCATTCGCCCGCTGTCCAGATGAATGGAGAACAGGTTGGTGCTGTTGCCCCGGTCTGAGATGAACAGCACACGTCTTTCCCCGTCATACCATCCATTCTCCGTAAAATATAAATGATGGCTGTGCGCTTTATAATCCGTTAGCTGCCTGACCGGCAGTCCGGTCATACGATCCTTGTACAGCCTCCATTCTGCAGGCCATTCCGTCCCTTTGCCCATTGTTCATCCCCTCCCGAAATCAGGTGCTCCAACGTGAAGATGCCGTCACGGCCAGCGGCTTGCCTCATCACCTGCAGCTCCCATTATAGCCATGGCTGCAAGCCCTCCCACTGCACCGACCAGCCGTCACCCACCGGAAAACCGGGGCAATCCCGCTCTTCGCCGGAAGCCCAGCCTGCCGCCATCATGGCGACCGCCGTCAGCAGCCCGCCGTTGCCCGGCAGATATGCCCATAGTCCCGGCCGCTGGTAATTGTGTCCATTGGGCAAATACGTATTTTTCACCGCATCCATCAGCAGGAAATCCACAGCAAGCTCCCTTTCGCCAAGCCGGGCCGCCGTCATCGCGCACATCGGGAAATCCCAGCCCCAGGCGGAGTCCCAATCCCAGCACGCCTTGACCTTGAGCAGTGTATTCCGCATCGTTGCCCGGTCAACCAGCGTGCCCGGCAGCAGTCCGAGTGCGCCAACCATGGACGGATGGTCATGATTCTTATCTGTAAACGTGTCTGGACAATGCTCATGCGCAAGATACACGCCGCCTTCCTGCCTCGGCTGCGCCATGCCGCCCGCCACCTGCGCCCACCTAGGGTTGGCAGACACACCCAGCCGCTCCGCCCATTTCACGGCAATGTCCAGCCCGAACCGCCAATACTCCAGCTCATAAGGCGGATTCATGCTCAGATGCATGGCGTGATTCTCCTGCGCAGGAATGAGCGGCGGTCCCAGCACATAGGCCTGCCGCTGTTCCTCCCAGTGGGCATACGATACCATGAAATCCGCCGCTTCAAATACGATGGCCTGATACCGCTGCAGTACCCCGGGATCGGCCTGATAGCACAGTTCAGCCAGCGCCATGGGATGCGGCTGCTGCCAGATCAGGCCTGGCGCAATAGGGGACGGCGACTGTCTGCCGTCGTAGCCGACCATCTTCGGCCAGCGTGCGCCTTCGTAGCCCTGCGAGCGCGCCAGCTCCCGGGCCCGGGGCAGAATGGACAGATACCAGTCCATGCTCTTCCGCAGCAGCTCCGCCCGGCCCCACAGCGGAAAATGAGCCGCATGCCACCAGTGCATCTCCAGATGCAGCTTGCCGAACCAACTGTTGTACATCAGGCCCGTTTCCTGCGGCGGAACCGTACCCGCGCTATGCAGCGCACACAGGTACTGGGACAGAACGACTCTCCGTTCCAGCTCAGCGGCACGAGGGTCCGTGCTGCCTTCGAAGCTGACGGCGGCTCCGCGGCTCCAGAAGGCTTCCCAGTGTATGGCGCTGGCTGCAAAAATCTCCTTCACCGGCTTCGTCTGCGGTGTCTCCGTCCCGAAGGCGGCCGCAAACTCCAGCACACCTGCGCCGTGCTCCGGCTTCAGCGTGAATTCATGTGGACCCGTCTGTTCGAGCTGCCCCGCAGACCATTGCCACTGCACGCTGTAGCCATCCTCATCCATCGTCCGCTCCAGCAGGGCTGTATTGGCGGTGTTCTCGGTCAGACGCGAGCAGTGTCTGTCGTCGTTTCCCCAGTCGGGGAACACCGACTTCGACCAGTTCCGATGCGTCATATCCGGTGCCGGAAAACACATGAAGACTTGCAGCCGCCCTTCCCACAGCAGCTCCGACTGTACTCGGACGCCCAGGCAGTCCCGGTGCGGATGGCAGGCCGTGACCACCTGCACTTCAGTCCCCCCGGCCAGGAAGCTGCTGTACAGAATTCCCGTCCATAAATTCAGCTCCTGCCTGATGGGTGCCACGTCAGAAGCGTCCATCTCCTGTCCGTCAGGATGCAGCAGACGAAAAGAAATTCGTCCCAGTTGAAGCCGATGCGGATTTTGGCGCAGCCAGTGATAGGCCTCCTCCTTGTCCTCAGGCTTCATTGGATAGCCCACCTTGCGACCGTAGGTTTCAAACGGCTGATACACCACGTCCTGCTCGTTATACATTTCATGCCCGCCGCTGCAATGCCAGCCCCAGTTCGATTGTGTGCCCAGAGGCACCTCATACAAATCCGGAAACGTCTGCAAGCCTGTAAAATCGGTACTGAACGCAAATTCCCCGCTTCCGACCGATAACGGCGACAAGGGCTCAATTCGTGTCAGCACCGGGTGATTCCGCTCAACAATCTGCTTTCTGTCCACTACACATACAGCCTCCTTTTCAGGATGCGACAGCCATCAGGGCGCGGCGTTTAGTCCGGCAGCGCTTCCTTGTGGCCACGCATCATTTCCCTGTATTTGCCTGGCGTAATATCCTTGTATTTGCGGTACACACGGATAAAGCTATTTTCATGCTGATAACCGACCATGGTAGCGATTTCGGAAATTTTGTAATCCGTCCGGATCAACAGCTCGCACGCATGCTCCATTCGCAGTCTGGTAAAGTAGCCATGAATCGTCTCGTTCATCTCCTGCTTGAATAGCTGGCTGGCGAGGCTGACGCTGATCCCTGTATGGTCCGCGATCTCCTGCACGCCCACCGGATCGTCCAGATGCTGCTGCATATAATCGATCATCTGGCGGCAGAGGATGAAATCCTTGCTCTCCTTCAGCCTGCCGTAGCTGGCGGCGAGCTCTTCCGCCTGCTGCCGCAAATAGGCGGCGGCGGACTCCAGATGCAGCGTGCAGAATACGGCCCCTTCGCCTTGCCCTGCCGCTGCGCCTTCCCGCCCTTGCCGGAGCCGCTTCAAGCCCGCATATAGAGACTCCATATAATGCACGGCCACGGCCGGGTACCATTCGTCTTCCCGGATCTGGCTGATCAGCTTATCCAGCACCGCCAAGGCCCGCTCACCGCTGCCCGCTTCCACCGCCTCCGCAAGTCTGGCCTGCAGCTCGGCTTCAGGCGGACGCTTCATCTCTACAGCCTGAGAATCCCCCGGTATCCCGCTAGAATCCATCACCTGCCCATAGCCCTTGTACAGTCTGTAGCTCAGCGCGGCTTCCGCATCGAACATCGCCTGCCGCAGATGCTCCGGCCCGTCCCCGCATATACTGATCCCTGCGGATACCTGAAATTTCAGCAGACGGAAAATCTCCGCCGATGCCTTGGCAAGTATGGCTTGCGCACCAGCCGGAATATCCGTTCCCGCCGGCTGCAGCAGCACCGCCATCCGATCTCGGCCCAGCTCGGAGGTCAGAATGAGCCAACCCTCCGCGAACAGCTCCACGATAATATTCGTGACGGCGAATTTCAGCAGTGAATGGTCTGACGGGGCGAACCGCTGGCTCCAGGCCGCATAATCGTCGATGGACACCATCACAACGGTTAGCGGCCCGCTATGCCAATCTTGGAAATACCGGCCCCATTTTCCGCTGATATCCCTGTGCCCTGTAATATTGCCTGCGTATATGTCTGCGAGCAGCTTGGAGGCGGCCTCCGGCATCGTCTGCCGCAAATGAACCGATAGCTGGGCATGGTCTGTCAGCAGCTCCCCGGTCATCCGCTCCAAATCATTCAGGTCATGGCTCACCCGCCGACGATCATAATTGCTGAACAACTGCCTCATACGACGGACAGGCCGAAAGGCTGCAGCATTGTAATAAGCAATCGCCAGAGCGCCGGTGACCAGCGCCGCAATCGACACTGTGATGACCGCATCACGGATCTTACGGGTATTGGACAGCAGGCTGTGCTGGGATACGACAGACAGATAACGCCAGCCGGTGACCGGCGATTCGATCTGAGTTGCCAGCAGCCTCCTTCCCCCGTGGTCAAGCTCACCGAGCCGCGCACCGTTCAGCTGCTGCACGGCCGCCTGCGCCGCTGCAGGGCCAAAGTCGAAGGTACCCAGCTCGTAGAGCGTATGCCCTGACGAATCCAGCACAAAACGGCGGCTGTCCAAATGGGATACGGAGGGCAGCAGCATATGCGAGAATAGCTGCGCAGGCTTAAAATTGATGGCAATGATCCCTCTTAGCTCGCCACGAATCATGATTTTCCGAAACAGCGTAATTTCTGAGCCGGCCGCAGCCGCCCCCGACGGTACGCTTCTTTTCTTGACCAGCATCATTCGGTCACCGAACTCCTCTGCCTTGAGCTTCGTCCATCGGGAATCGGCGAAATTGGCGGTGCTGGAGCTGTAGCCCTGCGGAAAAGCCACCATGCTTTCCCGCTCCACATCATAAATGTAAGCGCTTTTAATATAGGCTGTGCTGTTGACCATCGTATTCAGAAACTGCACCAATTCCGTAATGTTTCCGTACGAAGCCTGATGGTCACTGGTCAAAAACTGATACACTCGATCGTTTAATGCGATCTTGGCAGCGAGCTGATCGCTCTCCCGGATATATTCATCAATGGAATTCATGCCGATGCGTAGAATCTGGTGCTGGGGCTCGCTCAGCTCCTCCTGCAGCACGGCTTTGGACGTATAATACGCCGACATGCCCACTGCGGTAATAATCACGAACACGGCAGCCGTCAGCACCACGAGCAAGCGGGTTTGAGTATTCGCCAAACTGCCTTTCAACCATTGGACAAAGGACCGGGTCATCGCTGTCTCCCACCTTATTTAAGCAGTATAACGCTATTATACTGCTCGCCTGGCTTTGTTACGACCCGTTACGACCCGGTAATACGAATTTGCAGCCTAAATGGCAGCTTCGTCATGGAGCTTACTTTGTGTGCGCTTGCTGCATGGCCCACGCCTCCAGACCAGCCAGCAAAACAATGCCGATGCCGTGCGTATCATTCAGATTCCAGGTCAGCTCATGCTTGTAATATGAATTGGAGAAGGAATAGCTGGACCCCCTGCATACCCCGTAGACATTGCCGAATTTATCGATCGCCCGTGCACGGAGCCCTGCCCATCCCTGCAGTGCGGCCTGCCTGTAGACCTCAGGGGTCGCCAGCCAGCCAAGCCGCACGCCGCGTGCAAAGGCATAGATGAACATGGATGTGCAGGAGGCCTCTTCATAGGATTCGGGGTCTGTCAGCACCTGATGCCATAATCCGTTCTCCCCCTGAAGCGGCAAGTAACCGGCACACAGCTCCTTGTAAAATTGCATCAGCGCTGCATGGGATGCATGCTCCTCTGGCAGCACAGTCAGCAGCTCGGTCAGTGAGAACAGCACCCAGCCGTTGCCTCTTCCCCAAGGCGTCAGCGTCGGCTGGCCCTTCTCCACATGATAGACATGCGACATGATTTGCAGCTCCGGCATATACAGATACTTTTTGTACAAGAGCACCTGCTGTGCCGCCTCATCCAGCGCGCTTGCATCCTCCGCCCACTTGGCGTACCGGCACAGGAATGGAATGCTCATATACAGGTCATCACACCACATTGTATTGTCCATCATGCGGGATACGCCGATCTTGCGGTACAAGGTGCCGCACGCCAAGCGGCTCTGCTGCTTCAGAATATAGTCGGCAATATGCTCTGCCGCGGCGCGGACGCCTTCCAGCTCCCTTTCCTCATTAGCAAGCAGCATCAGAGCCCCGAAGGAGCCGCAATCATCCAGGCTGTCGATATGGGATAGCTGGTTATTCAAGCCTGCCGCCCCATAACGCTGTCTGTCCCATAACGAATATTCAAACCGGGAGGCGGCAAATTTGACGTGCTCCACCACGTATTCAAGCAGGTCAGACCGCTTCAGCGTTCTAGCGAGCTGCAGCAATCCGTACAGCGTCACCCCGAGCGGATAATTCCACCTGCCGAACCACTCATTTTCAAGAAACGGCCGGACCTCTCCTCCACGCTGGCCGGTGCGCCAGTAGACCTCTTCACCAGTCAGGCTGCGCGCCGTTCTGGTCATCGACCGGTACAGGGACAGGTCCACCTGCTGCCCGATACCGAAGGGACCCAGATACAGCCAGGCTCCCCGGTATCCCTTCACCTCGACCGGCGCGGACAGCAGCTTTACCACAGCTTCCTCCAGCCGAAAGCCCCAGCCAGACTCCCCGCACTCACAGCGGACGGTCAGGTCAAACCTCGGCGGCATGTCATTCAACTCCACCCGAAGAGGACCGGGTGCATCCTGGCGGTACACCTCTTTATCGTTCACGATCAGCCGGACCGGGCTATATGCTTCTCCCTCCAGGACGAAGGGTGCCTGCCACTCGTGCAAACGACGGTCTACCTTGGTCCAGGCATAAGCGGCTGTTCCCTGCTCCTGCTGCCCATATATGGACAGCAACTGGCCCGTCGCTCCGCTTATGCCCTCGTCTTCCTCCCGTTCCGGCAGCCATTTCACGCCTATCATCCCTTCCGCCGCAGGCCCGGCGGGAATAAAGGGCGGCTCTTCATCCAGAGGCTCCGTATACAGCCAGCCTTCCTCACCGTCACGCTCTGAGGATGGCACCACAAAGTGCAGCGGTTGGTTCTTCCGTGAGCTGGTGCCGAACAACCCTCCGCAGCCCTTCTCCCCTTTGCGGAATTCCAGGACGACGTAATTCCACCCTGCAGTCAAATGGAGGCGAAGCCGCAGCATGGGGGCTGGCAGAAACTCTTCATCCGGCGAGGAGCCGTACATGAACCTGCCGTTATGATACAGTCTGACAGGCCCGTGACAGGTGATCTGGAACAGAAAATCATGCTCGCTCTCGCTCCACACCTTCCCCCACGCATACACCTTCTGCCCCGCCTTCATCCCGGGAAATAGGGTATCCAACGGGAACGTATACCGGTGATCCTCTGCCTTGCGGATCGGGCTAAGCCGGGTCACCCGATATACAGGCGGATGTGGCGGATTGGCGCCCGTGTACCTTCCGGCGATGGTCAGCAGCGTATGCGCGAACTCGTCTCCCCCCTGGCAAGCGATACTCATTTCCGGGGCAATATAGCCTTCTCTCAGCATTTCCGCTCCTCCTTGACTCCGTCTTCTGGGGCATCGCTCATTATTTCACTTTCTCGTACCATGCCTGCACTCTCTCCGTGACCTGATCACCGCCGGAAGCCTTCCATTTCGCTACAAATTCGTCGAACGCCTCCAGCGGCAGCTCGCCAATCACGATCTTCGTCAAATATTCCTGGAACAGCTTATGGGACTGAATATCTGGAAAGCCTTCATATACGTTGGCCGGCAGACCGTCACCCGCAATACGGCGCGCATCGGCTGTGCTGACGACAAACATATCCTTCACCATCTGCCGCTGCTCCTTAGGGTAGGTTTCATCAATGCGCTTATCCATGTCCTCGGCGGTGGTAAAGTTCTTCATCGCCAGCGCGAGCGGCCTGTCGTCGGCCGGAGGGAGAATGACCTTCTCGCCATTCTTCACTACATAATGCTGTCCTTCAATTCCATAGCGGACAAACTCCTCGTTGGCAGGATCATAAAAGAAATCCAGCAGCTTCAGAGCGTTGGGCGCATTTGGCTCCGCTACCGCCGGAATCATCCATTCCGGTTCGCCCATGCTCTTCTGGGTGACAAAGCCATCCAAGCCCTCCACCTTCGGAATCGGCATAGCCGCAATGTAGGCATCCGGCGCCTGGGTCAATATCGCGTTATAACGGTCGCGCACGTTGGCGGGCAGGTGGTACCAGCTTCCCACCACGTTATTGTTGATCTTGGCCTGCCATACCTCTCCTTTATTCAGGAAGGTCTCGTTATCAAGCAGCTTTTCCTCATACAGCATGCGAATGAACTTAATTGCTTCTTTCATATTTTCGGTGACGCCCGCGTACTGGATTTGTCCGTCATAGATATCCCATTCGGGGTATCCCTCCCACATGGCCACCCCGTGCATGGCGAATAAATGGTCCATCCAGCGCCCGAATTCCCGTCCGCTCGTCGGCAGCTCATCCTTCTTGCCGTTGCCGTTCGGGTCCTTGTCACGGAACGCTTTCAGCAGCTCTACATAATCCTCGGCCGTCTCCGGCATCTTCATGCCGACCTTGTCAATCCAGTCCTTGCGGATGAGCGGGGCCCGCTCCGGCACGAGAAACACCTTGGGCACATAGTAGATTTTCCCGTCCTCCGAGGCGGAGCGCACAATATCCCATGCCTCCTTGGGAATCATCTTCCAGATGTTGGGGGCATATGTCGGCAGCAGATCATCCAGCGGCAGCGCGCCGCCCTGCTGGATCAGCGTCTGCTCCACACCGCCTATGGGACGCAGAATGTCCGGCAGCTCGCCTGACGCGATCATCAGGTTCAGATACTCCGCAGGCTCCGAGCCGGGTGGCGTCGTCATCAGCTCGTATTCCACCCCCGTCTTCTCGGCAACGTACTTTACATGTGGATCACTGGGGCCAGGAATGGTGCCTATGCCCATATGACTCTTGAACACCTTAACCTTCACCGCGCCCGGATTTTCGCTGCTCGTCTGCGGTTCTCCGCTTCCGCTTCCCCCGGTTCCGCCGCTGCAGCCGCCGAGCACCAGCAGAGCCAGCAGCAGCGTGCACCCTGTTCTCCAGGCTGTCGTCCGTATCTTCCGTATCATGCGAATCCCCCTTAGGATGTTGATCCATGGTCAGCCCATGCCTTGTTTTCACCTATTCCTTCAAGGAGCCAAGCAGAGCCCCTTTGACAAAATACTTCTGCAAATAAGGATACACCAGAATAATGGGAACGCTTGCAAAAATAATCGTGGCCGCCTTTAGCGTCGTCGTATTGTAATCGTAATCCCCCAGCAGCATATTGACCTGTGACAGCTCTTCCGGGCTCGTCAGGTAAGCTCTTAGCTTCATCTGCAAGGGCCACAGCCCCGGATCACGCAGAAACAGCACGGCACGCTGGAACGTATTCCAATAACCGACGGCATAGAACAGGCTGACCGTTGCCAGTACAGGCTTCGAAAGCGGCAGGTACATCTGGAACAGAATGCGGAAATCGTTGCACCCGTCAATCCGGGCCGAATCATCCAGCTCCTTGGGCAGACCCATGAAAAAAGTACGCAAAATGATCATGTTGAAGGTTCCGATCACCCCCGGAATAATGAGCGCCCAGAGCGAGTTCATCATGCCCAGCTCCCGCACGGTCAGGAAAAAAGGAATCATCGGCGCGTTGAAGATCATCGTAATGACGATCGCCAGCATGACAGGCCTGCGCAGCAGAAATTCCCTGCGCGACAGCGGGAAAGCCGTCAGCACCGAAAACAGCATGCTGAGCGCCGTGCCAACAACGGTAATCAGCACCGTAATCCCAAACGACTGCCACAGCCCGGCATTCTGCAAAATATGCTCCCACGAAGCGGTTGTAAATTCGACCGGCAGCAGGAACACAGCCTTGGAATCTGCGGCAATCGGCGAGCTGAGCGAAACGGCCAGCAGATGAAGCAGCGGAATAATCATCGTTAATGCGGCGGCGGCCAGCAGCACATAGTTCAGGATCTGAAAGCCTTTCTCTCCGGCGGTCCGTTTCATCACCACAGCCCCTCTCCCGACTTTTTCGCCAGTCTGTTAAAGATCCACAGCAGAATGAAGCCGATGACCGACTGGAATACACCAATGGCCGTTGTCACACTGTATTGTCCCTGCAGCACCCCTGAGCGGTACACGTAGGTCTCAATGATATCCCCGACGGAATAGGTCATCGGTGTCAGCAGGTTGTAGATCTGGTCAAAGCCCAGCTCCAGGAAGTTGCCGATGTTCAGCAGGAACAGAATCAAGGCCGTCGGGAACAGGGAGGGCAGCGTAATGTACAGGGTCTGCTTCCAGCGGTTGGCTCCATCCACAACGGCTGCTTCATATTGGCTGGGATCGATGCCGCTGAGCGCCGCCAGATAAATGATCGTGCCCCAGCCGACCTCCTTCCAGATCGAGGACAGTACGACAATGGTGCGGAAATACTGCTCTTCCTGCATATACAGGACCGGTTCGAAGCCGAACCAGCCGCGCATGGTGTTGACAATGCCGCCTCCAGCCAGCACCTCGAAGACAATGCCGCCAACAACAACCCATGACAGAAAATGCGGTAGATAGAACAGGCTCTGCATTACGCGTTTTGCCAGCATCAGCCTCACTTCATTGAACAGAAGCGCAAGCAATATCGGTGCCGGAAACCCGACAACCAATTGGTAAAGCGCTATCAAAGCCGTGTTGCGCAAAACCTGGTAAAAATCCTGATACGTGAATATGAACTTGAAGTTGTCGAGCCCTACCCACGGGCTGTTGAGGATACCCTTGAATATTTGGTAATCCTGAAAGGCGATAACGCTTCCCGCGAGCGGGACATACTTAAATACGATATAAAACAGAATTCCAGGCATGATCATAACATACAGCATCCAATGCTTGCGGATATTGTGCGTGTAACGGTTTCCCGCCATCAGCTCCTGCCCCCTTTCTCGTTGAATGATTCTGGTTGATTGCTCACCCTGATGTTATGAAACCCTCCTGTGACAGGCAACCGTGCAATCTGCCACGGGATGAGCTATTCGTTGATATGCCGGGGAATTGCAGGATCGGTTAGGCTGCTGGTGGATCGGTTAGGCAGAACAGCAGAACAGTGGAGCATGCACGGAGGCGCTTTTTGAGCTAAAATAGATAGGCCTTGAAATTTAAATACGGGGGTGCATCAACCATGGATGCTACAGATCAGCGCATTCTCGAAATGCTTCAACAGAATAGCCGTATGACCAGCTCAGAGATCAGCAAGACCATTCGCCTGTCCGTGCCTGCGGTGGCCGAAAGAATCCGCAAGCTGGAGAGCAGCGGTGTTATCGACCGCTTTACCGTCAAGCTGAACCGCCACACACTGGGACAGCACTGCCTGGTATACATATTCGTAGTTGTTCAGGGAAGCGAAGAATCACATCAATTCAGACAGAAAATTATTGAATCCGAATATGTGCTGGAGTGCCATCACACGGCAGGCGATTACGACTATCTGCTGAAGGTATCCCTTCCGGATATCCAGTCGCTTGAGCAATTTATTTCCGACACGCTCCAGAGCAAACACTCCGTCACCAAGACGAACACCGTGTTTATCCTGTCTACTTTAAAAGACGAGTAATTATTGTTTTCTTCTCCTCATACAGGTTAAGGTAATAAGATACATGATTTATTATCCAAATGAGGAAACCAAGGAGGAAGCAATGCACACACGGATTCTATTACTGCTGACCGTCGTGGTCCTTGCCTTGATGGCCGCCTGCTCCGGCAATACGAAGGATAATACACCTAATGATCCTGCGCCTGCCGGGCAAGAAGCGCCATCTGCCGAAGAACCCTCTACCGAGGAGCCATCTGATCCTGCGGCCGAGGAGCCTGCTCAAGGCTCCAATGAGCAGCCAGCCGGTAACGATGAGGGCACCCAGCCGGATCTGTTTGAAAGCGGAGTTTTCATTGACTGGAATAGCGTGGAGGACCCACTGCTCGATGATAAGCTTAAAGCCACGCTGCAAGCGTTCCTTACCGCTGTCACCAAGCCGGATGAGGCAGGCTACGAAAGGTTATTTCCGAATCATGCCACAGAAGATCATGCAGATTTCAGAGATGTGCTGGAGAAACCGATGAATTACCGGTTTGAAGAGGTCGGTAAGGCGATTGAGGAAGCAGGCAGAATTCTTGTTCCGGTGTCCGGGACCTCCCGTGACGATGTATTCGGGGTCAGGGAATTCAGTAACAATCTGTATTTCAAGCAGAATGAGCAGAACGAATGGGAAGTTATTCTGATTGACTAAAATAGCAGGCATCCTTGGAGAACAAGGTGCCTGCTTTTCATTTTCAAAAACGACGAGCATACTTTGCTATAATAGAGCAAGCGAGCTTATTTCGATGAGACACTGTTCTCGGAAAGTCAGGTGTTCTGAACATGCCGGAAAAAAGCATTATTTTCTTTGATATCGACGGTACATTATTGGACCATAACAAGGAACTGCCCGTCAGCGCCGAGCAAGCGGTATGGGCTCTGAAAGAGCTGGGCCATGAGGTGGCTATTGCGACCGGTCGGGCGCCCTTCATGTTCGCGGATATCCGCGAACGGCTCGGCATCGATACATTCGTCTGTTACAACGGGCAGTATGTGGTGCTTCATGGCGAGCTGATCTACTCCCGACCGCTGAACAAGGAGGCGCTTCATGACATGACGGAGCTTGCCCTGCGGCATGACCATGCTGTTATCTATATGGGCAACGAAGCCATGAAGGCCAACGTGCCCAATGACGAATTTGTCGCCAAAAGCATGAACACCTTCAAGCTGAAGATTGTGCCTGAGCATGATCCGCTTTATTACCACGGACGGGAAATCTACCAATCGCTGCTCATGTGCCAGGCGGAGGAGGAGCCGTTCTATGAGGCCGTGTGCAAGGACTTCGATTTTGTGCGCTGGCATCCCAATTCTGTAGACGTAGTGCCTGCCGGGGGCTCCAAGGCCATCGGCATCCGCCAAATCACGGACAGACTGGGCATCGCGCCTGAGCATCAATACTGCTTCGGGGACGCCCTGAACGATGTACAGATGCTGACCATGATTACCAACAGCGTCGCTATGGGCAACGGAGTGCCTGAAGCCAAGGCTGCGGCCAAATATGTAACCAAGCCGGTGGACGAGGACGGAATACTGCACGGCTTGAGGATGGTCGGGCTGCTTATGTGATAGTTAGCCATAAATCGGGTAGTCGGCTACCCCTTAGTTGGGGTAGCCGACTCCGGGTAGAAGGGCCACCCAACTGATGGACCCGCCTTGTGGCGTGCCTTCTTCGCTGGTGTGGATTCTGCTCTCCGGCCATCCCGCTGACCGCCTTCAGCTCACCAGGCTTAATATTGTAAGGACCCTTTGGTTTGGGAAGGCTGTACCGATCTTCTTTTTAGGAAAATTTTGATAATTCATAGCATCAGTACTTGACAGTCAAGCCGCCCGTCGATCGTCGCAAGGCATGTGAACTCGCTGTCATGTGAACTCGCTGTCCGGGGGCTTTGCATGATTATCCCGTTGGATCAGGTAAAGACAAAGGTAAAGAGAAACAGAAACAGAAACAGAAAACCGGGAACTGAAATATACTTTAGACACGCTAAAGAAAATAACGGATCAAATGAGGCACGAAAATGTCTGTGGTTACGCGATTCAGGGCCATTGAATGGGTCTATTATTTTTGGATGTGCCTTATGGAGAAGCAGATCGGTTCGAGATCATGAGACAATCTTAGGAGAAGCAGAGCGTTTAGGTGATGTGAAACCGGACCGAAAGAGAAGGCGGGAGAAAAGCAAGGCACCGAAAAAAATAAAAAGACCCGGGTCCTCGTTGCCGCTTGAACCTGAATTTTTCCGATTTCCTCGTTCATGCTAACCCACACCGTTCAAGCAACGCACATCATGCTAACCTTCCCTCGTTCAAGCACTGCGATCAGGCAGCAGCCGCAAGAGGCTGATCCGTTTGGCGTGCGATCATCCGACGGTAGGTAATCGCCGGAATCGCCACACCGATGTACAGCAACTTCTGCTGCATCGTTCCTTCCGCTCCGGACAGGTGCAGTCGGCGGCGTCCAGTATACTCGTTGAGGTACGCCTGCAGGTGCTTTGGTCCCAAGGCTACATACGTACTCTTCAGCGATTTCCACGCCTCTCTCACCACTTTCCGTAAAGGTGTATACAGCCGATAGGCTTGAGGGAACGATTGTACCGCCGATGTACGAACATCTACCTGTTCATGGATGAACGCAGCGAGTTCGTGACGATTCGCTCCGTTCCCCTCTCCCCTCATCTGGGGGACCAGGCGGATTTTGACCTGCTCCAGCTCGCCCGACTCCGTGACCGTGCACCCAGCTACGACTGCCGAAGCATGCGGATGAGGAAACTGAGGCCGGGACGGATTACGCCCATACAGGTCGCTGTTCACCTTCACGTCTCCGCGGAGCAGCTCCCGGGCATCGAACTCCCCGATGGCATGGCGGATTTTGTGCAGCATCAACCAGGCGGTTTTGTAGGTGACCTGGATCACCTGGCTCAGCCGCATCGCCGAGATGCCGTCGGGCAGCAGGAACAATTCCAGCGCCTGGAACCACTTGGTCAGAGGGAGATGGGTTCGTTCAAAAATCGTGCCGACCA
>NZ_JAPCKK010000019.1 GCF_030705605.1 Paenibacillus zeirhizosphaerae | reverse complement strand
GTCCGCTCGACTTGCATGTATTAGGCACGCCGCCAGCGTTCGTCCTGAGCCAGGATCAAACTCTCCATGAAAGACCATCCGAAGATGATCCATTGTAAGAGCGATAAGCTCATTTTGAATCTGACGAGATAAAATATCTCAATGATCCGTTCCTGTTTTTATACCGTCATAGACATGTACCAAAAACCTTCACGGGGCGATTTCACTTCGTGAAATCTACTCACTCGTTGTTCAGTTTTCAAAGATCAAACTTCTTTTCATCGCTTCAGCACTTCGCATCAGCAACTTTTATATCATATCATTTCCGAAACCATTTGGCAAGTACTTTTTTTTCGAGAAAAGTTCTTTACCTGAGCACTTTCGTGACTCGTTTTGGCCGGAATTAGAATATACCATGAACCCTATGAATTAGCAAGCACAATTTTAAATGATTATTTCAATCTATACTGGCCGCGTGACATAGTATATGAAACCCACCTCAGCTACACTCTAAAATCTTTTCGTATAATTCGTACACAATAAAAGAACCTCCGATCGCAAAAGTGCAACCGGAGGTTTTCTGAAGTTAATTCAGTTCATCATTCTGAACCCATGAACACAAAGCGGATGATGACGATGATCGCGAGCACCCACATCAGCCAATGTATTTTCACCTTGCGGCTTGTGGCAAGATTACCGAACATCGCCAGGATTACATACGTCAGAATACCAGCAGAGATTCCGTTGGCAATACTGCCTGTGAACGGCATCAATACGATAGTCAGGAATGACGGAAATGCCAGTGTGAAATCATCCCAATCAATCTTGCGAACCTGGCTTATCATCAATACACCGACAATAATGAGAGCTGGCGCTGTAGCAGCAGAAGGTACAAGCAATGCCAGCGGTGAAATGAACAAGGCCAACAAGAACAAAATTCCTGTCGTCACTGCCGTCAGGCCGGTGCGCCCACCTGCCTCCACGCCAGAGGAGCTCTCAACATAAGCCGTAATTGTGCTTGTTCCAAGAACCGCACCAGCGCTTACACCTACCGCATCAACGAGCATAGCTTTACCGACTTTCTTCTCGCCCTCTGCTTTATTCTCCATCAATCCGGCGCGTGTCGCCGTTCCCACCAGGGTGCCAAATGTATCAAACAGCTCCACAAAAGTGAAGATGAAAATAATATCAAACAGGCCGATATGCAAAGCTGACACCAGATCCAGTTGTCCTACTGCCAGATTATTGAAGCTAGGGAACCAGCTTGCCCCGGAAAGAGAGCTCAAATTGGTTACTCCCATCGGGATACCAATAACGGTGGTAGCAATAATCCCGATCAGCAGAGCGCCTTTTACACGCAGCACCATCAGCACCGCGATAACCAGCAAGCCGATCAGAGCAAGCAAAGCGTCTTTTTGCATCATAAGGTTGCCTAAAGTAAGGTTAAATCCGGAACCCGGTACAGCGTGCGTAATATCTGTTCCCGGCGTAATGTTCACCATAACCAGATTGCAGAGCTTCAAACCAATAATAGTAATAAACAATCCGATTCCGACGGTAATGGCCATCTTCAAGCTATCCGGCACAGCCACCAGCAGCATCTGTCGCACCTTCGTCACAGTCAGGATCAGGAACACGATGCCTGAAATAAAAACCGCACCTAGAGCAGCCTGCCACGTAATCGCACCATTCGAGCTTAATACAACCGTCATAAAATAAGCGTTAAGCCCCATCCCAGGAGCCATAGCAATCGGCACATTTACAAACAGCCCCATTAGAATCGTAATTAGGCCTGCACCTACCGCTGTTGCAAAAAAAACAGCCTCACTCGGCATACCCGCACCACCGGGTCCGAGGAAGAGATTATTTACGACCAGGATATAAGCCATAGTCATAAACGTGGTAATTCCCGCAATGATTTCTGTGCGGACGTTGGTACCGTTCTCCTTTAATTTAAAGAAGCGATCCATTCTTCAAAACTCCCCTTTGATTAAAAGTTGTGAACGACAAAAAGACCCGGAAAGAATTGATTTTCCCCCGGTCTGTTATGCACCCGCAAAGCGGCTCCCTTGTACCACTCGCACTGATATAAGTAGAGTACCGGGTAAGAGAGGGCCCTTAATTCGTAGCGAGATCATTACGGTGACCTTGTAGAGACTTCCAGGCCAATCCCCGGAATTATACGAAAGCATATACTTATTATTGTCGTTCGATCAGGTTTGTATATATCAGTATCGTTATTGTAGGGTTTGTTCGCCCTTATGTCAATAACAACAACGAATATTACAACCATACTATTTGATTATTGTTCGGAAAATCATTATTCATCCCTTCCGAAGCAAGACCTTTAAGCGAAAAAAAGTACAAAACAATTGACCAATGGTAACATTTCCCTCAAAATTTGAATGGATAATATCAATCACTAGTTAGAGGAAGAGGCGAATCCAAAATGACACATCCTACCGTTATCCTGAATATAGGGCAGAACACCAGCCTTCATGAATCAGCTCAAATGCAAATCACCATTCAATGTGCCTCAGCCCCGTCCGCGCTTGATGTCAGTTGCTTTATGGTGAACGAGAGCGGCAATGTGCCCTCAGACGATTATTTTGTATTCTATAATCAGGCTGCCGATCCGCAGCGGAGCGTGATTTTGCAGCAGATCGAGAATCTGAAATGTTCTTTTGTAATAGATACAGCCAAGCTTCGCCAGGCTTCTGTGGAAAAATGCGTTTTTACAGCCACCCTTGAAGGGGGAACCTTCGCGCAGGTGCAGAAATGCCAAGCCATTGTACAAGCAGGCTCCCAGCAAGTTACATACGAGATTACGCAGGCTACGCAAGAAACAGCCCTTATTTTCATTGAAATCTACAAATACCGCGACAACTTCAAAGTACGGGCCATCGGACGCGGATTTTTCGGAGGGCTGCAGCCGCTCGCCGAGTCATTTGGAGTCAAGGTGGAGGGTAGTGCTGCAGTTGAAGTGGCCGCGGCTGCGGCATCACCGGCACCTGCTCCCCCTACACCCGCTCCAAGTCCGAAGCCCGCACCTCTGAACCTGAGCAAAATCGACCTGCTCAAACGAAAAGTAACGCTAACTCTTGAGAAAAAGATGATCGAGCCGATCAAGGCACGTGTGGCCGTTGTTTTTGATGCGTCAGGCTCTATGTATAGCTTGTATCGCAAAGGCATCGTGCAGGAAGCCTTTGAGCGTATACTGGCGCTTGCTGCGTTATTTGACGATAACGGTGAGCTGGATGTATGGTTTTTCGCCGCAGATTATTTGCGCGCACCTAGCGTCACAGCCCGAGATTTCGAAAACTACATTGCACGCACCTATACTTTAGGCAGCAAAGGTGGCACGAACAATGAACCTCCGGTGATGGAGGATGTGATTCGCAAGTACACTGTGGAGGAGCCCGATGTGAGCATACCCACTTACATTATCTTTTTTAGCGACGGCGGGGTTAGTCAGAAAGGAAAGATTTCACGGCTCATTACCGAAAGCTCCCATAAAAATCTGTTCTGGCAATTTGTTGGTCTGGGACAAGCCAATTATGGGGTACTGCAGAAGCTGGACGAAATGCCTGGGCGTTATATCGATAATGCTAATTTCTTTGCTCTGGACGATATTTCCAAAATTAGCGACGAGGAGTTGTACGATCGCCTTCTCAGCGAGTTTCCAGCATGGATCAAGGAAGCCCGCTCCAAAGGCATATTAGCCCAGATTGTATGAGGCAGGAGACAGAATTTTCTTCTAACAATAGCAAGACGCTACCAGCATGCCTGGTAGCGTCTTTCGTTTTATTCCCACTCAATGGTTGCCGGTGGTTTGGAGGTGATATCGTAAACAACGCGGTTAACATTGTCCACTTCGTTGACGATACGAACCGAAATTTTCTCCAGCACATCCCACGGGATACGCGCCCAGTCGGCGGTCATGCCGTCGATGGAGGTTACGGCACGAATACCTACGGTGTAAGAATACGTACGAGCATCTCCCATCACTCCGACGCTCTTCATGTTCGGCAGCGCCGTGAAATACTGCCAAATTTCGCGGTCAAGTCCCGCTTTGGCAATTTCTTCGCGCAGAATATAGTCCGAATCCCGAACGATGGTCAGCTTATCTTCCGTAACCTCGCCAAGCACACGAATAGCCAGTCCCGGACCAGGGAAAGGCTGACGCCATACGATTTCCGCCGGAAGACCACATTCTTCGCCGACTTTACGGACTTCGTCCTTGAACAAGGCGTTCAGCGGTTCGATAAGCTTGAACTTCATGTCCTCAGGCAATCCGCCCACATTATGGTGGGATTTGATCGTCTGAGCCGTTGCCGTACCACTCTCGACAATATCCGTATAAAGCGTACCTTGAGCAAGGAAATCGAAGTCGTCAAATTTCGCGGACTCTTCCTCAAAGACATAGATAAACTCGTTGCCGATAATTTTTCTCTTTTGCTCCGGATCGTCAACACCTGCCAGCTTCGACATAAAACGCTCACGGGCATCAATTTTGACAACCTTCATGTCGAATTTACCAACGAATGTCTCCATAACACTCTCCGCTTCACCTTTACGAAGCAGACCGTGGTCGATAAACATACAGGTCAACTGATCTCCGATGGCTCTGTGAATCAGCATAGCCACTACCGAAGAATCCACACCACCGCTCAATGCGCACAAAACCTTTTTGTCTCCTACACGATCACGGATTTCCTGGATCTGATTCTCAATAAACGACTCCATCGTCCATTTGCCCTCACACCCGCAAATCTCGTACAGGAAGTTGCCAATCATCTCATTACCGTTCACAGAGTGGCGCACTTCCGGATGGAACTGAACCGCATACAGCTTCCGTTCTTCATTGCTCATCGCGGCAATAGGCGCGCTTTCCGTGCCCGCATCCAGCTTGAAGCCCGCAGGCATCTCTGTAACATGGTCGCCGTGGCTCATCCACACCGTCTGCAGGGAATCCAGACCTTTAGCCAGAGCAGTATCCTTGTTGAACTGGACATCGGCCTTGCCGTATTCACGCTTGTCCGCCCGCTCTACTTTGCCGTCCAGTTGCTGAGCCATCAACTGCATCCCGTAGCATATCCCGAAAATCGGAATATTCAGATCATAAATCGCCTTGTCTACATGCGGCGCATTCTCTGCGTATACGCTGGAAGGTCCGCCTGAAAAAACGATCCCTTTCGGCGAAAGCTCACGGAGCTTGTCCACCGGAGTATTGTAAGGGAGCAGCTCGCTGTACACACCCAGATCCCGAATTCTTCTTGCAATTAACTGATTGTATTGTCCCCCGAAATCGAGAACAACAACTATTTCATTAGGCTTGTTCATTACCGTGCCTCCCTCAATTGTTGGATTCATTATACGCAACGACAATTCGGGACGTCAAGGAAGGTAAGGCCTCTTCTTGCAACGTTGTAACTCTGTATTCTGCTTGAGTGACACGCATCTGAGAAACCGGGTGTCCCGCCCATTGAAAAAGGTCACGGAGCGGTAATCGAATGACCCCGGCACGCATGACGAACTTGCTTGCTCCCGATACGCATCGATTCGTATCCTTGCAGCTTGTCACCCTTTCGGTATCAGCATGAACTTGCACCGTCCTGCCGTTCCATGCTACCGACGCTGTCTTGGTAGCGGAATTCCAGGTCACCGTTCCCCCCAGCCGCTGAACTGCCGTCCGCAGCGAGACAACGATTCTGCCCTCGTTCCATTCGTATTCTCCGAAAGCAAGTGAAGTTTTGAGCCTGCCAAATTCGAGAACTAGAGGTTTCCCGGACAGCAGGAGCGTTTTATTTGGCAAAACATATTCAGCAATCCATCTTTCATCCGGAGTGTTTTTTGAGTTGGAGTCGGTCATTTTTTTCACAGGGGATTTCCACTGCGTCTGATCCGGTCGCAAGACGTCGAAGGAATAACCTGCGGAGCGGTATTTTTTTATAATGCCTGGAAGAGCCTTTACGGTTTCCTCTCTTACGCCTCCATCGTGCAGAAGCACAACCTTGTCCCCTACATGACCGTCCGTCCGTACAGCCCCCGCCTCAATTTGAGCCGCCGGCACTCCGGCATGCTTCGAATCCCCACTGTCCACATTCCAATCCACTACGTTATATCCCCCCTGCTGAAGCAGATCGAAATAGACCTTGTCAAAATGTCCATAGCTTCCTCCAGGCGCCCTTACAAGCTGCGGACGGTAGCCCGCAATCTCATATATAATTTCCTCTGTCTGCTTGATCTGCTTCCAGAAGGTTCTAAAGTCCCCGTACAGTTCCTTGTAGTTATGATTGTAAGTATGATTTCCCAAGGCATGCCCTTCCTCCACGATACGCCGGATCTGCTCCGGGGAACGCTCCGCATGCTGTCCTAATACAAAAAAGGTGGCTTGCACCTGATAACGCTTGAGTATATCCAGCACCTGCTCCGTGTATTTGCCCGGCCCGTCATCAAATGTCAAATATACCGTTGGCGCATCCTTTTTCGATTGAACAGGCAGACGAATCACGTCCGCCCGCTTCATGCTTCCCCCATCGTCGAACCGTGCAGAAACAGAAGCCGTAAACGGAAGCATAGCTGTCAGCAGCAAAATCACGAGCATACCTACAGTCAGTTTCTTTTTCATCCCCATACTCTCCTCCTACATTTCATAGCCCAGCATTTTTTTGATAAAATTAAGGAAGTCAGCCGCGTCTGCAAATGGAACCTACGATTCAACAGATCACGGAATAGCTTATCTGAAAATTAGTAGAATAATAGAGTATATGAAACAGAAAGTAGAAATAGACTAGAAAAGAAATATTAATATTTTGCAAATGAAAGAGGGAGTGACCGTTATGGATGTGCTCGAGTGGATCGGGCATTTATTTGAAAGCTACGGATACAGCGTACTGTTCGTCGGATTGCTGCTGGAATTTATAGCCCTGCCTTTTCCAGGCGAGACAACAATGGCGTACTCCGGCTATCTCTCTTATACAGGTGCGCTTAACTACTATCTATTAATAATACTTGCGTTTCTTGGTACGACGATCGGCATGACCATCACCTATTGGATCGGCCGCAAAGCCGGGCTCCCCTTTATCCAGCGTTTTGGAAAATGGGTGCTCTTGAGGCCGGACAAGCTCGAGAAAACCCAGAGCTGGTTCCAAAAATACGGCAATGGCTTGATTTTTATCGGATATTTCATTCCTGGGGTGCGGCATTTCACAGGATATTTCGCAGGAATTATCGCGTTGCCCTTCCGCAAATTCGCAGCCTATGCCTACAGCGGCGCATTATTCTGGGTCATTTTGTTCATCAGCATCGGCAAGGTGTTCGGCCCACAATGGGATGCTGTCTTCCATTTAGCCGAAATGTATGCCGTGCGAATTGTCGCCTTTGCAGGAGCTGTGATCACGATAATAGTTCTAATCAGGTACAGACAACGCATATTTCGGCGCTCTACGCCTGTTATGGTAAAAAGAAAAGAGGGAGAAAACACCGACTGACATCATCCGTCGGCGTACAAACGGAGGTGAGGCAGGATTCTCTTCAGCCAGCGGGGCCATTTTCTTTGTCTAGGAGGCTCTATGCCCTGACCTTACGGCGAATCATGCTGTAGATCAGCGTAATAAGCATGGCTGTGACCACGAACCCTGCTCCTCCGTACCAACCCAGTCTGCGCGGCTCTATGACCTCCAGCGCCAGGCCCGCCCCGAACATGGAAATTCCCAGCATACTGCCGCTCCATGCGGTTGTCAGGCCAAATACTCTGCCCTGCAGCCGCGATGGGGTTTCACGCATAATCATCGTATCTACACAAATATTGCCGACCCCGCCTACAAGTGAGATTACTACGTAAACCACAGCCGCAAACCAGAGATGATCCATTCTGCTGAGCAGTATCAACAGCAGTCCCTCCAGAAACAGACACAGAAGCCCCACTCCTATCAGCGAGCGCTCCCGAACATATTGGGCCAGCAGCGGTCCAAGCAGCAAGCCGAGACCCAGAGCACCATAAAACAGTCCCACTCCCTCTTCCCCAGTGCCAAACTCCTCCACCGGATACACACTGATCAATACATTGTCTATTCCGTTAAAAACCGGAACTAGCAGCTCCAGCAGCAGAGCGGCCTGCAGTGCAGCGCTTCCTGCCAGAAGAGTACGCAGCAAGGGTGTGCGCCTTTCTCTCTCCATCTCGAGCGAATGCTGTGCTTCAGCCTGAGAAGTCTCACTCCTCCGCGCACTACTGCCCATCGAAGGAAAAACAATACTCCTGACGATCAGCCCGGCCAATACAAAAGAGACAGCATTGATCACAAACGACCAGCCCGACCCGAATAAAACCGCAATGACACCGCCCACCGCCGATCCGGCAATCAGCACAACACCCGTCATAAGCTGTTCCAGGCTGTTCACCGTAAGCAATCTATGAGGAGCCACCAATACAGGAATAGCCGATTTGCGCACCGGTGCGTACATTGCTTCCCCACAGGCCAGCAGAAAACTGCTGGAATATACAATCCATAATTGCTCCGGGCCGCTTACCCCAAAAAAACTCAGCGCAATCAAAGCGCGCAGCATATCTGTCCAGATCATCAGCGTTCTGCGTGAAAAGCGATCGGCAAGCCAGCCTCCAAGAGGAGCCAGCAGCAGGAAGGGCAGCATCCGCAAGCCGAGCACGATGCCCACGCCCAGCCCGGACCCGGTCAGCCGGATCATCATCGCCAGCAGCGCCACTTGAAAGAACCGGTCTCCAATACCGTTAACCACACCGGCAGTGAACAGCTTCGTGTACTCCTTCTCCTCCCTCGCAAAACGCAGAGATTTCATAATAAAATTCATATCCTAGGCAGCTCCTTAAACATATCTGGATAAATTTATATAAATAATTAATTAAATATATGTCTAATTAGATGATTATATATTATATTTTTCCTGTCAGTACGTCAATCTGCTTTTTGTTCAGGTCCATTGGTTGTACAAAAAAACACCCGTATTCACAGCAATCTGCCGCAAATACGGGTGTGGATTGAAATAACGATCATCTTTTATAACTGGCGTATATACTCAAGTGCCTCTTCAATATGCCCCTTGACCTTCACCTTGCGCCACTCGCGTACCAGGATTCCATTCTCGTCAATCAGGAAGGTAGAACGCACGATGCCCATGAACTGCCTGCCGTACATTTGCTTCTGCTGCCATACCCCATAAGCTTCGGAAGCCTTGTGATCCTCATCCGCAAGCAGCTCGAACGGCAATCCATATTTGGCGATAAACTTCTCATGCTGCTTCAGCGGGTCGGCGCTGACACCCAGAATGACGGTGTTCAGTCCGGCAAATTCCCCGTGATGATCACGGAAATCACACGCCTGTGTGGTACAGCTTGCCGTCAGGTCTTTGGGGTAAAAATAGAGCAGCACCCGTTTCCCACGGTAATCGGATAGCCGCACATGTGTACCGCTCGTACCGGACAGTTCAAAATCAGGTGCAGCCTGGCCCATTTCTATCGTCATTTTTTATCACATCCAAATATTATAATAGCGAACTTCGTTTATGAGCCTGCACCTCGATAACGTCTCACCCCGTAATTCCAGGCTGTCAAGCCAATGGCCAGAAATACAGCCCCTACCACAGGCGTAAGAAGCGCCGTCTGCCGCATTTCCTCCCTGCCCAAAAATAGCGATGCCGGATAAATCCCGACAAAAGCAAACGGAATGATCCATGTCAGCAGCACCTGGAGCGCACGGTTGTAGATCGTGATCGGATAACGTCCATAACCCTGGATGTTGAACATCAACGGCAAAATTCCAGTAGGCGCATCCGAGTAGAACGAAAGGGAGGTCAAGGTCGCATAAATTCCGGTATAAATAGCAACCGCGCTGATGGTGAGCACGATTAAAGCCGGGATGAACCACCATTCCCACACGATGTCAAGCTGTGCGCCGCTGATCCCCATTATGATCAGGCCGACTACCGAGCCCACCAGCGCAGGCGGGTCCACATTTTCCAGGCAAATCTGAAACAGATTATGCGCTGGCCGTGTCATGATCCGGTCCATTTCACCTTTTACAATATAACGTTCGCTGAAGCCCCATAAATTAATAAAACAGCTAAAAATGCCGAAAGGCACCATAAAATATCCGTAGACAAAAATGACCTCACTGCGGCTCCAGCCGCCAAGGCTGTCCGTATGCATGAACAGCACAAGAATAAAAACCAGGTTGACTGCCTGGAACAGCAGGTCCGACACGACCTCCACCCAGAAATCAGCGCGGTAGGTCAAACGTGTCTTGATATAATTTTTCATGTATTCGCTCATAAGCCCCAGATAATATTTCATCCGTTCAACCTCCCTGAATAAACAGACGCCGCCGCGCCATCCGCCAAATCACAACCATCGGCACCAGCAGCACGGCAAACCACACAATCTGTATTCCGAGCACATTCCAGATGCCCACACCCTGAATACGGCCGGTAAAGACCGAGCCAGGCAGATAGGTGATCGCCTGAAAAGGCAGCCACTCCGAAATCGCAGCAAGCCAGCCCGGAAAGAAGCTGATCGGCAAAATCAGGCCGGAAAACAGATCGACCACGACGCGCTTCAAACGCATCATGCCTTCATTGTTCTCCACAAAAAAAGCGGCCAGCCCTGTAATTACATTAAGCTGGGAGTTGATCAGGAAGCTGAAAAACAGCATCACCAGAAAGCCAACCCATGCCGCCGGGTCGGACGGCAGTTGAATCGGGAACAGCAGCATCGCAATCGCCATGCCGGGAATCATGAAGAGCAGGAAACGGAACATGCCCTCGCCAAGCCCCTGCATCATTTTAACCAGTACATAATTGTAAGGCCTGATGATCTGCACGGCGATGCTTCCATCCCGGATATCGGTTGAGATTTCCCGGTCCAGGTTGTTAAAATAGAAAGCCCGCGCCATCCAGGATACAGCCACATAGGTGGTCATCTGCATGCTTGTAAAGCCGCCAATGCTCTCCCCTTCCCCGTAAATCGCCATATACGTAAAATAGTACACGCCGATATTCAGGGTATAAATGAGAATGCCCGAGTAATAGTTCACCCGATAAGCCAGCATGGTCAGGAAGCGGATACGTATAAAATCACCATAAGCGCTAAGCATGAATGTCCGCTCCCTCCAGAACCTTGTCCCCGTTCTTGCGCTCCGCCGAGCCGGACTGATAGATGCTGCGGACGATATCATCGGTATTCGTCTCAATGATCTTGATATCGGTAATGTCTGTGCGCCCGACCACACTGGCCAGCACATCGGATACGTTCAGCTCAAGCGGGATCCACACCGTGGCTTCCAAATCATTTTCGGCAGTCCATTCCACCGGCATACCGGCCGTCCACTGCTCCAGCAGCGCTTTCGCTGTAGCCTTCCCAAACTGAAACTTCACTTCACGACCGGTGCCCCATCTGGCCTTCAGCTCATCCAGGCCTCCATCATAGATGATGCGGCCATCATCCAGCATGATAACCCGTGAGCACAAGGCCTCAATGTCCTGCAGATCATGCGTGGTCAGCAGAATGGTCGTGCCATGCTCACGATTCATATCCTTCAGAAACTCCCGGATCTCTGATTTCACAACGATGTCCAGACCGATCGTCGGTTCATCGAGGAATACGATTGCCGGGTTGTGCAGCAGCGCAGCTACCAGTTCACAGCGCATACGCTGGCCGAGGCTCAGCTTACGTACCGGGCGGTTCAGCAGCTCCTGCAATTGCAGACGCTCCACCAGTTCGTCCAGCCGCCGTTTGAAATCAGCTTCCGGCACCTGATATACTTTGCGCAGCAGCTGAAACGACTCAATGACGCCGATATCCCACCAGAGCTGGCTGCGCTGGCCGAAAACAACTCCGATATTACGGACGAATTTCTCACGTTCCTCGTAAGGAACATACCCGCCCACCTTTAAACGCCCGGAAGTCGGAACCAGTATTCCTGTCAGCATCTTGATCGTGGTTGATTTTCCGGCCCCGTTCTCGCCGATGTAACCGCAAATTTCGCCCTGCGGAATTTGAAAGGAAATGTCTTTTACCGCCGCTACTTCACGGTATTCACGCTTAAACAAATCACGAAAGGCTCCTTTCAAGCCTTCACGATTCTTCTGCACTTGAAACGTTTTGCGCAAATCCTCTACGTCTATCGCTAACATAAGTTACCTCGCTGTAAAATTGATTGTGACCCAAAAAGAAATTATAATGTAATGAATTGAAAAGCGAAAGGGAGAAGCTCATCATGACCAGGAAGACCAAAAGGACGATCTGGACCGTTGTGGCCTTAGTTTTGGCGTCGGTTATCGGCTTTGCGGGCTATTATGTCAATTCTATTTATAACCAATTGGATCAACTCCAGAAGACTGGGGAAGCTTCCCCGTTCCGAAATATCGAGAAGGTAGACCAGGCTGTGACTCCCGCCCCACCCAAGTGGGAAGGCACCGAGCCGGTGAATATTTTGCTGATGGGTGTCGATGTACGCGGGACGAAAAAGGGAGAAATTCCACGTTCCGACAGCATGATGGTGGTCTCGCTGGACCCGGAACAGCAGAAGATCCGCCTCTTCTCCCTCCTCCGTGACACCTATACGGAGATTCCTGGCTATGGGGCCAATCGGATCAATACAGCTATAACACACGGCCCGAACACGGCAATGCAGGCGGCAAGCGATCTGCTCGGCATACCCGTGCAGTATTATGTGTATACCGATTTCCAGGGCTTTATCAAGCTGGTGGACGCCATCGGCGGTGTCGATTTTGAAGTTGAGAAAGACATGTATTATACGAGCAAAGCAGACAATCACGAATACGATATTAACTTAAAAGAGGGGATGCAGCATCTGGACGGGGCTACCGCACTGCAGTACGTCCGTTTCCGGCATGATGCTCTGTCAGACTATTCCCGCTCCAGCCGGCAGCGCGAATTCCTGGCAGCCGTGGCGGACAAAATGCAGACAACAACAACGATAGCCAAGCTGCCGAGTATTCTGGAGCAGGTCAATCCGTATATTGACACCAACCTGGCCGTTACCGATATGCTGAAGCTCGCCAGCCTCGGATACCAGAGCAGCTTCGCGGGCAGTGAACAGGTTCCTCCGATGAATCTGCTTGTTGAAGAGAGAATCGGCGGTGCCGCCGTGCTGACGATCCGGAACTCCGATGAATTGAAGCAATATGTGCAGGATCTCTTTACTACTGTGCCCGCGTCCAGCGACGGGGAGAGTGAACAAGCTGTGGAAAGCAGCAAGGAAAACAATTCAGGAAGCTCCTCCACAGGCACAGATGCGGATACCTCCGTTACGGATGGCGACAGCAGCTCAAGCGGAAGAGAACTATAAAACAAAAGTATGCGTTATCTTAACCGAAGGCAGCCCACGGGTTGCCTTTTTCCTGTGGAAATATTACGACCGAAGGCTCTTCACGCACCTAGTATCCCCTTATCGTTGTATAGAATATGTCACGTCCTGATGTAGAGTAAGTCTGTTATAATGGACAAGTATGCAGTTCAAGTTTTTAACTATAAGAATTTAAGAAAGGAATTTACATATGATGAACCGAAAAACATCTGAAATCCTGTACCGGGAGGCCCTTGAGCATATTGTCGGGGGCGTGAACAGTCCGTCACGTTCCTTCAAAGCAGTAGGCGGCGGGGCTCCTGTGTTCATGGATAAGGCGCAGGGCGCCTACTTCTGGGATGCGGACGGCAACCAGTATATTGACTATCTGGCTGCTTACGGCCCAATCATTACCGGTCATGCCCACCCTCATATTACTAAAGCGATAACGGAAGCCGCTGCCAATGGAGTGCTGTACGGAACGCCAACTGCCCTGGAAATCAAGCTGGCCCGCATGCTGAAGGAAGCCATTCCTTCCATGGACAAGGTCCGCTTCGTCAACTCCGGCACCGAGGCGGTCATGACCACGATCCGTGTTGCGCGTGCCTATACCAAGCGTAACAAAATCATTAAATTTGCGGGCTGCTACCATGGTCATTCCGATCTCGTGCTCGTAGCCGCAGGCTCGGGACCTTCTACCCTTGGCATTCCGGACAGCGCCGGGATTCCGACCAGCATAGCAAACGAGGTGATCACCGTTCCGTTCAATGACCTGGACTGCCTCCGTGAAGCGCTTGAGCATTGGGGAGAGGATGTCGCGGCCGTGATGGTCGAGCCGATCGTCGGCAACTTCGGCATGGTGATGCCGGAGTCCGGCTTCCTGGAAGGACTGTGCAGGATGGCCCGCGCCAACGGCTCGCTCGTCATTTATGACGAGGTCATTACCGCCTTCCGCTTCCATTACGGTTCTACCCAAACCTATGCAGGCTTGGACAACCTGGACGCCATTCAGCCTGATTTGACGGCCCTTGGCAAAATCATCGGCGGCGGGCTTCCAATCGGGGCTTACGGCGGCAGCAAACAGGTCATGGAGCAGGTCGCTCCGCTGGGTCCGGCTTATCAGGCAGGCACGATGGCGGGCAATCCGGCTTCAATCTCCGCAGGAATCGCATGTCTGGAGGTGCTGCAGGGTGAAGGCGTGTACGAGGAAATGGAACGGCTCGCCGTGAAGCTTACTGACGGACTGCAGGCTGCGGCGGAGCGCCATGGTGTGCCTATGACAATTAACCGGATCCGCGGAGCGTTCTCCACTCACTTCTGCGATCATCCGGTGACGAACTATGAGGAAGCACAGGATACGGACGGTGAAGCGTTCGCAGCCTTCTTCCGCCACATGCTGGACCGCGGTATTAATCTGGCTCCTTCCAAGTATGAGGCCTGGTTCCTAACGACCGCTCATACGGACGCCGACATTGACACGACACTCGAAGCCGCCGACGAGTCGCTCCGCCTTATGGCACAAGGGAAATAAATATATTTTGTTGAGTAGATTCAGAACCGGTTCTTAGTAGCTTAAACAGCCTCATTGATTCAACAAAAAAATTGAAGGTCTGCCCCAAAGTCATACAAACGCTTTTGGGGCAGACCTTAATACTTATTGTTGCTGGAAGGACTTCTTTTAGGTTTTTTTTAAGCCTGTTTGCTGTACATATTTTGATCACGGGTTTGGATGAGCACTTTGCCGAAACGTCCTCCCTGCTGGAATACAACCTTGTTGTCCGGGTAAGTTCGATTCAAATAATCGGTAACAATGCTCAGGGAACGCTCATCCACAGGCAGCAGCTGCTGACGCAGCAAAGTCATAACTTCCTGAATAGCGTCTTCCATGGACATTTCGACGGTTTTCATTTCACGGGTAACAAGAGATGTATAGGAATATCCTTTCAGATAAAGGAGCTGGAGCAAATAGCCCATCTCTGAATGATGGTGCTCAACCTTCCGATTCGTAATCAACTGTTTGATAGGATCCATCAGCCCGTGTTCGGAGCTGCCTGCTATCAGGCTGATATAACAGTAACGGCTGGCACAGCTGATCAGGTCCTCTACACTCTGCCAATCCCTTACGGCTGGACACATCGAGGCGAATACGATATCAAAAGCATTTCTCCAGCCTGCAGCTTCAAGGTCAATCGCTTCAAAGGTCTCTCTCACTATGGTTATGCTGCCGTCCTCCACCCGCTTCGCATTTTCCGCCAATAGCTCACCCAACGGAACGTTGGGCTCCACAGCCGTTACATTTGCGCCACGCTCGGCAAAAGGAACGGAAAATCCCCCCGATGCCGCTCCTACATCAAGAACAGAAGCACCATCGAAATCTACTCCCTGAGCCTCTAACCACCCGATAATCCTCTCCCTTCTCCTAACGCCTTCTTCGCTAAACACCTGCTCGTTAAAATCTTTGGCTTTGTAATCGAAGCTGCGCGCAGGATCAACACCTGCTTTCTTCGTCCGATTGGCAAATGTGGTCGGATCCGTCCTCCATGCCTCTTCCCAAATACGAGCATCAAATATATCCTGTGTCATCTAAAGTCACCCTCTCCTTATTTTCACTTGCATTATTTATGATGAAAATTCCTCTTCCATCAATTCCACGTTGATGCTCATGGCCGCCATGCTGCCCGCAGCAGCAGCCAGAATCAGATTCATGGAGGCTCCGGAAGCGGCCTCTCCGGCGGCATACAAACCTGGAACCGTGCTTTTTCCCGTCGCGTCTGTTGAAATTCCGTCTGCCTCTGTCATCTCATAACCAAGGCTTTCACGAAAATCCGTCTGCGGCAGCAGTTGGGGAGCTATGAAGCCGCCTGTTCGTTCAATCCGCGAGCCGTCGGCAAACTCCACCTGCTCCAGTTTTCCTTTCGTCCCATGAAAAGCAGCCACTTTTTCGTCTGTCACCTGGATATTCCGCGAGGTCAGAACCTGTTTTTCTTCATCTGTCAGAACGTTGCTGCCATTCGTACAGACAACCAGATCTGGACTCCAATGGTAGAGCAGCTTGGCAGCATGATACACTCTCGGTTGCTCGGCAAGCAGAATCAAAGGCTGATCCCGAAGCTCCCAGCCGTCACAATAAGGGCAATTAAACAGGCTTTTTCCATAAAACTCAGCAATACCAGGGATTGACGGCAGCACTTCTCTCAGACCGCTAGCCATCAGCAGCTTGCGGGCTTGTATGGTCACGCCGTTGTCCATGACGATTCGAAAACCTGCTTCCAGCTTGCGGATATCCGTCACTCTTGCAGCATGATGCTCTACCGAAGGATAACTCAACACCTCCGCATAAGCGATGTGCCGGAATTCGGAGGGGGTGACCCCGTCCCTGGTAAGAAACCCGTGAGATTCCCGCGTAACCGCGTTGCGCGGTTGACTGTTATCCAACAGCGCTACACTCCTTCTCGCCCTCCCCAATACCAAGGCGGCACTCAATCCTGCTGCCCCTCCACCAACAATTGCACAATCATAAATCACGCTGAATTCCTCCTTATAGTTCCCGCCACCCCTATTTAAAGTTATTACAGACTAATTATATCCATAATAATCCCAAAGAGAATGGCGGATGATTACTCCGCCTTCATTTGTTTCGCCTGTTGCGCCAAATCGAAGATTTTCTTGCTTCTCAAAAACTGCTCCAACTGCTGCTCGGCTTCGACCACAACCTGCTGAATGAGACATTCACTGCCGTGATCCAGGCTGCATTCAAACATCGAGGCAGTTCCTTCGATCGCGTGTATGATGTCCAAAAACGAAATATCTTCCTGGTTGCGCCGAAGCCGATACCCGCCATTAGCTCCTGAAACGGATTGAATTAACCCCGCCTTAACGAGTTTGGTCATCATTTTGGACAAGTAGGTCTGAGAAACCCCCAACTTCTCGGCCAATAGCGCTACTCCCACAGGTTTGTCCGGAGCGGCAATTACCAGATTTAGCATCGCATGCAGTGCATAGTCAGTTGCTTGTGAGTACTTCATGAGGTCACACCTTCATAAAAGACTTTATGAATCTATAATAACTTCATTGAAACAGATTATCAAGTATCTTTTTCCCGAAAAATATTCACTTTATTCTTGGAAGTACTGAATCAGAAAACGCTGAAACTCCCGGGCAGCGAGGGAGACATAACGATTTTCGCACGATGCGATCGTAAAAGTACGCCTTGAACCCGGAATTTGCAGCATAGCTACCGGCGATTCATCCCTTCTGCAGGCCGGAACCAACGCAACGCCCAACCCCGCCTGTACCAGGCTCATTAAAGCGGAAGGCTCCTCTACCTCACAGACAATCTCCGGGCGTATGCCCGCTTTACGGTATAGCTCTTCATTCATTGCCCTGAATGGATGACCTTCCTTATACTCGATGAACAGCTCCTGTGCCGTCTCCTCCAGCGTTATTTTCTCCCTGCCTTCCATCCAGTGTCCCGGAGGAACTGCCAGATGCAGATCGGCATGCAGGACCCCTATTTCCTTAATTCCCGGTTGATTAAGCGGTGCAGCCGTAAAACACATGTCGACCTCACCCTTGTGCAGAAGCTCCACCATATCCTCTGTAGCCGAAGGAGCGATTTGCTGAATGCGGAAATTCACCTCCGGATGGTTTTCACGAAACACCTTGAGTGGGTTCGATAAACGTCCCAGCGCATTGGTTGCGATCGCTATTCTGCCTTTTTTCATCCCTGCAAGATCAGTAATCTCCCTCTTGCCTTCCTCGAGCGCATTAAGAGCCTCCTCCACTTTCATCAGAAAGGCTCTGCCATACTCATTTAATTGGATTTGCCTGTTCCGGCGGTCGAACAGCGGTATGCCCAGTTCTTCTTCCAGCTTGGCAATCGTCTTGCTGAGTGCCGGCTGAGCGATCCTAAGCTCCTCTGCAGCTTTGGTCATATGCTCCATCCTGGCTACCTTTTGAAAATATCTTAGCTGCAGCAGTTCCATCCGGCATGGCCCCCACGAAAATCGATATACTTAAAGTTATTGATTAATATATTAAGATATATTTTAAATTATTCATCTTCAATTGTAATATAAGTGGCAGCAGAGAGAAAGAATCCATTTCACTTTTTATAGATAAGGAGATGTTCAAGATGCATCTGTCCGAAGAAAAGATGAATGCAGCGGCGCTTGCCGAATTTGGGGGCCCGGAGGTTCTGCGGTTGATTCAGGTCCATGTCCCGGAAATCGGGGCCCATGAAATTCTTGTCCGTGTTAAAGCAGCAGGTGTCCAGCCGGCGGATTGCGCTGTCCGTTCAGGATGGACGCCCCCAGGGGCAACCATCACCTTTCCCCAGATTGTAGGTAACGAATTTTCAGGCATAGTTGTTCAGTTGGGTGAGAATGTATCGGACTTCGCGATGGGTGATGAAGTTACGGGCTTCCGTTCACTTGGATGTTATGCCGAATATGTTGCAGTACCGGCAGATCAGGTTGTCCGCAAACCGCATTCCATGTCCTGGGAAGTCGCAGGAGGGCTCTCGGGGGCTGGACAAACGGCCCATACGGCTATAGAGGAATTACAGATACAGCAGGGGGAAACGGTGCTCATCAATGGAGCAGCCGGCGGAGTAGGCACAGTAGCGGTGCAAATCGCCCGGGAGCGTGGGGCAACCGTTATTGCTACAGCAAGGAAAGAGAATCATGACTATCTTCGTTCCCTTGGCGCGATTCCGGTCAGCTATGACTCTGACCTCACGAAACAACTGCAAGCTCTGGCTCCCAATGGAATTGATGCATCACTTGATGCCGCCGGGGGAAACGGGCTAATGGCTGCTGTAGAGCTAACCAGAGATATTAAGCGTGTTGGAACGATATATGCATTTAAGGATTATGAACGGCTTGGAATTCGCTGGATTAGCAGTAATCGCAATAACAAACGGTTAGATGATCTGGTTCATCTCTATGTTCAAGGGAAACTCAAAATTCTGGTTAGAAAGACATTTTCCCTCCGTGAAGCGGCTGAAGCCCATAGGGAAGTTGAAAAGGGACATGGGCGCGGCAAAGTTATTCTTGTAATGGACTGAGGAGAAATCCATGAATCCAGAGATGCCGACAGGAAGGAGCCCCAGGCCAAATGGACCTTTTCGGGGCTCCTCTCTTACTTTAGCTGCTATATATTTTTACCTGTCCGCCGGATAAGCCATCACACTCATCAAGGCCAGCTCCGGCTGGGTCGTGTCGAGCCTGCTATACTGGACGAACACCGGCACGTCGCTCTCAACCGTGATCGCGTAAGGCACCGCCGCCGGAATCCGTTCACCGTCCTTCTCCAAAGAAGAAGTGCGGATATGGCGGGTTCGCCTTCCCTCGACCACCTCCCCAATCCCTTCCAGCGGCTCCCGTTCCTCAAAGTAAATATTGATTCGCAGCCGTGCGGGCTGCTCCCCGCAATTCAGTACACAGATGCTCTCATGACTGACCAGCTCTCCGCTGCTGTCAGGCGGGATGTAGCCGTCGGGAATGACCCAGAAGCAGCTTCCCTTCTTCTCCCTGTTCAATGCTCCGCCATTCATGGCTCATCCTCCTTTGCCCTATCGGCACGGATCATCCGTCAGCCGAACGGATTTTCTTTCGTGCGCAGCAGCTCAGCCAGAAATGCCAGCGTGAGCCCCTGTCCCCAGCCTTGAATCCGCTTGTAAGGGACATCCCGGTAACCGTCAATGTCATTCATGACGGCCGTACCTGCCGACACGCCCGTGACCGTGCCGTCCTCCTTGATGCAGGACAGAATGCCGTCAATCGCCTTCTGCGAATATTTGTTGTAGAGTCTACCCTGCATCAGCAGTGCCGTTGCTATCCCTGCCGAGCCCGATGTTTCCAGATAGGAGGTTTCGTCATTCAGAACGGTATGCCACAAGCCTTCCGGTGACTGCAGACGGACAAGCGCGCTCATTTGATCACGCAGGGAACCGGCAATGATCATATAAGACGGATGCTGCACCTCAATCAGCTTCAGCGCTTTGGCCATCGTCAAGGCTGCCCAGGAATTGCCGCGCGCCCAATAGATGCCGGACATTCTGCTTTGGTTCGCATGGTCCCAGCCATGATAATACAGATTCGTATCCGGGTCCTGCAGAAATTCCTCGTGGCCGTGATACTGCTTCAGACCATCGTCGAAATATGCCTTATTGTCCAGCAGACGACCGATTCTGAGCAGGTAGTACCCCGCCATGAACATCGTATCCACCCAGGCCTGCTGTGGGAACACATCATGCAGTGAATTTACAGTATGCTGGAAAATCCCATCGGCAAACCGCTCCGCCTTATGCGCCAGAAATTCCGCCATTTCCTTGGCAATATTCAGGTAAGTCTCCTCGCCGGTCACCTGGTACAACGTCAGCAGGCAGTGCCCGATGGATACCCCGTTGACCGACAGCTTGGGCAATCCATCCTCAATATTCTCGTCCACCCATGCCTTCAGCTTATGCAGGTATTCTTCCTTCCCAGTGGCATCATATGCCTCGCATACACCGTAAAATGCCACTCCTCCAGGCCAATCCCAGCTAAAATCCATATTGAAGGTCCGGTCAACCACACGGTCAATGACCTGTTTCACGTGCTCCTCATCAAAAACTAATGCTGGCATTTCCAACAGCTCCTCCCGTTCATTGATCTGCATTATCACGTAACTACCAGCTATCTTAAATACATCAACAGCGGCTGAAGCTGAAGCTCACGAACAGCTTCGGCCACCAGTCCCGCAATCCGGGCAGCACCCGTTTCCTGAAAATGGGTGTTGTCCTCCATCCCGGCGGGAAAATTCATATATTCTCCCGGCAGCGTCCACATGAACAATTCCTTGCTGCCCTCCGGCCCTGCCTGTTCAAGTAAAGCACGTGTCTTCTCTGCCAGATCGATCAACGGAACTCCGCATTCTGCAGCCAATTCACACACCGCCGGTACATACTCCCCGTGCGTGTCCGCCAGCCGTCCCTCCGCATCAAAGTATCTTCGCTGCACCGGTGTAATCAGCACCGGCTGAGCCTTAACCGCAAGGGCGGCGTCAATATACCTGCGCAAATATTCCTTATACGTCGTATGCGGATCCGTGCTGCGCCGCGGGTCGGCCTTCTCGTCGTTGTGTCCAAACTGGATCAGCAAAAAATCTCCTGCCTTCATGCGGGACATCAGCACATCCAGCCGCCCTTCTTCAATAAAGCTGCGCGAGCTCCTGCCTGATACCGCATGGTTGTCTACACACACATCATGCTTGAACAGGGCGGGCAGCATCTGCCCCCAGCCTGCGTACGGGTAGCCTGAAGCCGGCTGATCCGTGACCGTAGAATCGCCGGCAAGAAAGAGCGTTAGCGTATTCGGGGAGGAGACGATTTCCAGCGCATTCACGCGCGGAGCCTTGCCCGCGAAGGCAAGCCGTAGCGTGCTTCCGTATACCTGAACTGCGAACCGGTGCTCCACAAATTGCCCTGCCGCCGTTCGGACCGGAGGCAGTATTCTTTTGCTTCCGCCCGCTTTAACCAGCGTGTGCGTATCCGCCAGTTCGTCTCCGGTCAGCAGGGTCACCCTATAGGTGCCATCAGGCAGGTCAACACGGAAGACGGCGCCCAGCGGGATACAGAAGCTGCCCCGCAGGCGCGACAATCCCGTGTCCCCTCCGGGAATATTCGTACCGGGAATATTCGTACCGGCCATATCACCCGACATCGCCCCATCTTCCTGCAGACGCCGGTCGCGTCCGTAGACGCTTCCGCCATCTTCGAAGCCATACCCCTTATCGGCATCATACCTGCAGTCAGGGCCTACGGCCCTGTAGCCTTCCGCCGCGGCTCCAGGCCCGAAATCGAACCGCCAGTCGTCTGTCCGAGGCAGCCCCCTATCCAGCTCCGCCTGCTTCCCTATATTCTGCGCCTGTCCACCGCTTGCCGCCGACAGGTCTGCAGCTTCCACACTCTTCATTCCCGATCCCCTTTCTCTATTCTTACATCCCTTCCTGGTACTTCCTCCGTTCACAGACTACCCTTTCAAGCCACTGGTGCTCATTCCTTCAACAATCTGCTTCTGGAATAAGAAAAACACAACAATGACCGGAACCAGACTCACGATCGACATGGCGAACATCCCGCCCCAGTTGGAGGCCGCCTCACTGTCGAGGAACATTTTAAGCGCCATGGATACCGTATATTTTTCCGGGGAGTTCAGATAGAGCACCGGACCGAGCAGATCCTCCCACCTCCAGTAAAACGAGAAGATGGCCGCCGTGGCGAGCGACGATTTTAGCAAGGGTAAAATTATTTGCGCATACAGCCTGAACTTGCCGCATCCGTCAATTGTGGCCGCTTCATCCAGCTCGCTCGGGATCGTACGAATAAACTGAATCATTAGGAAAATGAAGAAAGGCATCCCGAAAAAGGCAGGCACGACGATGGGAAGAATCGTATTCAGCCAGCCGAGCTTAGCAAAAATAATATACTGCGGCACAAGGACCACATCATGCGGCAGCATTAGCGTCACCATCATGAGCACAAACCAGAGATTGCGCCCCCTGAACCGCAGCCGGGCAAATCCAAAAGCGATCAGCGAAGAGGATATGACCGCCCCGATGGTCGAAATGACCACAAGCACAAGCGAGTTATAAATATATCTGCCAAAGCTGTAGCCAGATACTCCCTGCCAGCCTACCAGATAGTTCTCCCACTTCCACTCTGCCGGAAGCAGCGTGCCCGCCGTGATGAAGATCGTGCGGCTCTCCTTGAATGAGCTGAACAGCATCCAAATTACCGGATACAGCATCAGAATGGCCAGAGCGGCTACAAGCACGTGGTAGACAGGCCATTTGACCGATTTCCAGACCATAACTCAGCGCCCCCTTTCCGTTTCATAGAACACCCAGAACCTGGAGGTCATGAACAGGATAGCCGTCAGAATACCGATAATGATCAGCATCGCCCAAGCCATCGCCGAGGCATAACCCATATTGTTGAACATGAACGCCTGACGGAACAGATACAGAGAGTACAGCATCGTGCCGTCCATCGGACCGCCTTCGCCTTTGGAAATGATGTATGCAGGCACAAAGGTCATAAAAGCGCTGATCGTCTGCATAATCAGGTTGAACAGGATGATTGGACTGAGCAGCGGCAGTGTAATGCTGAAGAACTTGCGGACCGGATTGGCGCCATCCACGCTGGAGGCTTCATACATCTCATGGGGAATGTTCTTGAGTCCGGCCAGAAAAATAAGCATGGAGGACCCGAACTGCCATACGGATAGCGCGATCAGCATGATCAAAGCGGCGTCCGGATCACCGAACCAACGCACAGGCCCTGCACCGAACAGAGCCAGTATTTTGTTGACTACACCTTCATTGCTAAAGATGTTCCGCCACATAATGGACACGGCCACACTGCCTCCGATAATAGAGGGCAGATAATACATCGTCCGGTAGGTCCCTACCATCCGCGATTTTGTATTCAGAATCATGGCGATGAATAACGCGAAGATCAGCCTTAAAGGCACGCCGATGAATACGTACATAAAGGTAACCTTGACAGAGGTCCAATACTTCGGATCACCTGTAAACATTTTTTCATAATTGTCCAGGCCTATCCAGCGTGGAGAGGTGAACAGATTGTAGCTTGTAAAGGAAAGATACAGCGAGATGAACATGGGAACGAAAGTGAAAGCAAGAAAACCGATTATGAACGGACTAATAAAAGCATATCCCGTCAAATCCGCCCTCAGTGTAGACTTGAGCCTCACAAGGATCAACCTCCTTAAATGCGTACGGCCCTCCTACGGAACCGGGCACACGGTATGTCACGCTGTTGCATGCGGCGCATAAGGGACAGGCAGCGGACATCTGTCCCTCAGGCCTGCCCTTTATGCAAATCCGTACTGTTTTATCCGCCGGCCGATTACATATTGTTGGACAGGATGCTGTTCGCGTCGGCGCGGAATTGGGCAGCCGCATCCTCAGGCGTCATTTGACCGAAGTTGATCTGCTCTACATAATCGGTCAGCGTCGCAATGACTTCAGGCGATCCGACCGGAGGCGGCGGGCTCATCGGCGAAGCCTTCGGCTCCATTGCGGCGACGTAATCAAACACCTGCTGTGTCGGCTCACTCAGTTCGGGCGCGATGGCTTCCTTGATAGCACCGGAAATGGGCACGCCCCGCTCACCCTTGATCAATTTGTTGGCTTCCACATCATTGAGGAAGAAGTCGATAAACTTGGCCGCCTCTTCCTTCACTTTGGAGCTTGATGCAATAGACCAATACATCGACGGCTGCATATAGATCCCTTTTTCCATATCGGGACCGAACATCGGAGCCAGCTCCATCGGTTTGTCGGCTACCTGCTGCAGAGCCACAAATTGGTTGGACCACTGCCATTCACCGATAGCCTTGCCCTTAACAATTTGGTTCTCCTCCAGAATGCCTTTGATCTGGTTTGTAATTTCCGGTGATGGCGTACCGCCGCTCTTAATGGAATCGGCCAAACCTCCGAAAAATTCTACAAACAATTGGTCGTCATCATATCCCAGCGCGTTACCTTCCGCATTGTACAACGACAGTCCTTTGGTACGCAGGAAGTAGTTAAAGAAGATATCCGCCTGCATGCCGCTGTCGAAATGTACTCCCTTCGCTCCAGCCTGCTTGGTCAGCTCTTTATACTGCTCCCAAGTCCAGTTCTCCGGAATTTCCAGCCCCGTCTCCTTCAAGAGTGCCGGATCATAATGGAGCCCGAGCACGTTGACGCCTGTCGGAACCCCATACTGCTTGCCTTCGATCACACCTGTTTTCAGGACATTTTCCGCCACATCCCCAAGCTGGATCGATTGGTTCAGATATGGCCCCAAATCCTCAAGCTGCCCGTTCTTGGCATACTGGGTAATGTAGGACACATCCATCTGGATGATGTCCGGCAGTTGATTGGCCGCTGCCTGCGGGGCGAGCTTTTTCCAGTAATCGTCGAACAAAGCGTATTCCACGTCGATTTTAACGTTCGGATTCTTTTGCTTATACAAGTCGATGACCTGCTGGGTGTATTCACTGCGCTTATCCGAGCCCCACCAGGCAATCCGCAGCGTAACCTGACCGTCACCCGAATTTTGCCCACCATTGCTGGCACCGCCTCCTCCTCCCCCGCCGCTGCAGGCTGCAGTCAGCATGAGCATGAGAACTATGACTGCCAAGAGACTCTTTTTCTTCATGTAGCTCTCCCCTTTTCACTGTTATCGTGGAGCCCAATCGATTCATCCCCGTCTATTGTTAACGCTTTCATTGCTCCTGTATGTATTGTCTCAAATCGGTTAATCGTTTTGAATACACAAATCCGGCCTCAACTCTTCAAAAAACAGAGGGACCCGCTCGCTGGAGCCAGTCCCTCTGTTGATCATCATTGTGATTTAATATATTCGGATGGCGTCCTGCCGGTCCATTTCTTGAATACCTGGCTGAAATACTGCGCATTACCGCCAAAGCCGAACATTTCGGCCAGCTCAAACACCTTCACATCCCCGCTGCTGCGGATATATTCAGCCGCCTTTTCAATCCGGAAGCGGTTCACATAGTGGGAGAAGGTTTCCCCGGTGACCTTTTTGAATATTTTCCCGAGGTAGTCTGAGTTCATATACAGCATCTGGTTGGCGACACCGTTCAGCGAGAGCTCCGAATTGATATAGTTCTCCTCGATGATCACGATCATTTTCTCCACCGTGGAGGACTGGCGATAAATGTTTCTTTTATAGTACATAGACGTCAGCCGCTCCACCGCTTCTTTCACAAAAGCCTTCAAAGCCGGTAGCGTTCCGATCTCGGCGAGTTCCGCCATACGCGACGTAAATAGCAGCCGGTCCTCCTGCGGGCAAATGCGAATTAGCGCCGCATACAGTTGCAGCACATAGGAGCGGGTGACAGCGATTTCATATCTCTGCTGCGTCATGATATTAAATAACCGATCCACCTCAGCGGATGCTTCCTCAACGTTGCCCGCCTTCACCAGCAGGCAGAATTGGTCCTCATCCATTTCGAAGTCCGCATTCTCCCTCAGCTCCGCCGGAGCAATATCCTCCTTGGTGATCAGACTGCCTTTGCCCGTATAAAAGCGGTGATTCATGCAATGGAGCGTCTCCCTGTACATCCTCCTCGCATGCTGCATTCTGTCCGCTTCGCTGACGGCGGCGGTGACTTCCAGCTTGTAAAACCTGCTGAATGTGGTTCTGACCGTTTCGATATCATGGATCAGCGCTGCCGAATCGGCGGGATTCTCCACGACAAGCAGCAACTGTCCTTCAATCGTCGTGCTGAACAATCCACCCTGCAGCAGATCGGAGGCGATGTTCTGCAGGGCGAACAAATGCTCAGGCTCGTGCGCATCCTCCAACCGCATCATCAGCATCCTGACCTGCCGCCCGCGCAGCTCAAGGCCGAACAATTGCTGATAATATTCCAATTCACGGCTACCGTACGTTTTGTTCGTGATGAGCTCTCTGAGGAACTGCTCCTTGACATGCGGCAGCATTTTGCGAAAATCCTGCTTCATCCGGCTGACGAAGGTCTCCCGCTCATACTGCTCTTTCCGCTCTGACAGCAGCTCCTCCAGCGCTTTCTGGATTTGCTGCTCGTTGCACGGCTTCAGTAAATAATGCTTTACACCGTACTGCATCGCCCGGCAGGCATAATCAAAATCCTTATAGCCGGAGAGCATGATAAACCGGATATCCGGAAATTGCTCATAGGTCTTCGCGACAAGCCCGATGCCGTCCAATCCAGGCATGGAAATGTCGCTGATTACAATATCAGGCTGGATGTCACGGATTTGATCATAGGCTTCAATACCGTTGCGGGCCGTTCCGATAAGACGGGTGCCGGCGCTGTTCCAATCCACGACCTGGGAAATGCCGTCCAGAATGACACGCTCATCATCAACCAACAGCACTTTGTACATGCCGTTCTCCCCCTTTGATCAAAGGAATTCTTATCGTAACCGCAGTTCCTTCATCCGGTCGGCTGTCCAATTCAAGTCCCCACTGCGGGCCAAAAGTCAGCTTGATGCGTTCCTGAATGTTGCTCAAGCCGATGCCCTGTCCGCGCGTACGGATCTGGCCGCTCCTCAGCCTTGCAAGGAACGCTTCGCTCATGCCAGGACCGTCATCCTGTACCCGGACAAGCAGCATGCCATTTACCTGTCGGACAGTAATGGTAATGGTACACGGGTTGATATTGGGTTCCAGCGCATAATGGATGGCATTCTCTACAAGCGGCTGCAGCGTCAGCTTGGGGATCAGAGCTTCGTCCAGACCCTCCTCCACATCCAGGCTGAACAGGAGCCGTTCCTCAAACCGAGTCGTTTGGATCGTGACGTAGCTGCGGACGATGTCCAGCTCCTTTTCGAGCGGAATCAACTGCTCACGGAAGCTTGCCGCGCTGCGTAGCAGGAAGCCGAGCGCCTCCACCATTTCCGATATTTTATGCTGCTTGTTCACCTTGGCGAGCCAATTGACTGACTCCAGCGTGTTATATAAAAAATGAGGATTGATTTGTGCCTGAAGCGCTTTCAATTCAGTTTCTCTTAGCAGAAGCTGCTTCGCATAATTTTCATTAATCAGCTCGCGAATGCGCCTGATCATCTTCCTGTATGTACGGTGCAGCAGCCGTACTTCACTATGGGATGAGGGGGGAGTAAGACCAAGGGCCTCTTCTTCAAGCTTATCCAGATCCCCTTTTTCAATATTTCGCATTTGGCTGATCAATTGGTGAATGGGCCTCGTGATGCTGCCGGACAGGCGTGCCCCTAAAGCCAAAGCAATGAGCAGCAGCAGAACAAAAATAACGGTAACCAGCTGCTTGATCAGCGAAATACTGCGGAACATTTCATCAAAGGGAGTTGTATGTAGGTAGGTCCAGCCCGTATAAGAAGAACGAGCCTGTGCTGTGAAATACGTTCCTCCTGCATAAGTCGCAATGCCGTACGGCTGCTTCCGGTCCAGCTCAGATCTGAGCTCCGCCGGGTTGAGCATCGGCCTTTCCGGATAAATGAACTGGGTGCCGTCCGTAATCATCAGTTGACCGCTATCTTCATCGCGCACACGGTCATTGACGATACGATCAATACGAACACGCACAACCAATGTGCCGAGGCCCTTCAGAGAGAAGGAGGCGTCGGAGAACGATTTGAGCTGGCGCGACGCCAGCAAAGAAGACTGACCGCCGGCATACCAAGCGATGGAGCCGCTCTTCCCTTCCGCAAGTCTGACCAGATCTGACCGCAGCTTCTCAGGAATGCCCTCCCGGTTGCCTGCCGCCATGACATGATGCTGATTGTCGATCAGCATCATGGAGTACACATATTTCTCCGATCCAGCGAACGCGATGAGCCGGTTGGTAATCTTCTTGCGCAGTACCAATTTGGCATAAGGAGACGTCTCGCTCTCCAGCCGCCTGAGATATTCCTGCAACTGCTCATCAGACACAACCTTAAAGGTAAGCTGCTCCATATCCTTGAGCTGATTCTCTATACCGATGGAGGACATGTTGAGCACCTCAGACGTCTTGAGATACATCTGTTCATCATAAATCCGAAACACGTAACCCAGCACCGCCGCAAAAATAATAAAGCTGGCGAGCATTAGCATCGAAATGAGCAGCAGCATCTTACGATGAATCCCAGCATGTATGAAAGCGTTTTTAATTCTATGCGCCAACATATCTCCTCCTTCACGGTTCGTGCGGTGCGGGGAATGGGGCTTCGAATCGTTATTGGAGCTTTAAGTTAAAAAATACCCCATGCCGTTCGCTTCGGCAAGAGGTATTTTCACAAAGCATGTCCTGTCCTTCATTTCGATTCCCGCTCATCCGCGGGCTTGGAGCGCTGGGCCCTTCCCATGTACTCATCATATCGGCCGTCTAGCTCCTTGGCCATGCTGCGATATTTCAGCGTATGTTCCACGATCGGGTCAAGCTGGGTTTGAATACGAACCTCGTACTTTGACGCCAGGTTCATCCGTTCCCGTTCCTTCCCGTCATCCGTCTGTATCTCGCCTTCGGTCAGCATATCGCGCAGCTTTCTTTCCAGCTCTTCCGGACCATCCATGACTTCATTCCTCCTGTCCGGTTGCGCCCGCAGTCTGCAAAACAGCGGCCAGTTCCTGGTGAATCGCCCCATTGCTGGCGATCACATGCCGGATACCAAGATCATAGGGCTGGCCAAGCGTGTCGGTAACGGTACCGCCCGCCTCCTGCACCAGCAGTGCGCCCGCAGCAATATCCCACACGTTCAGTCCAACCTCCGTATAGGCACTGAGTCTCCCTGCAGCCACATAAGCCAAGTGCAGAGCGGCGGAGCCGACAGCCCGCAAGCTTCTGACCTGCGGAGCCAAAGCCTGGACGGCCCGCATGTTGACCGGCAGGGCAAAGCCGGGATCCGGTGGAAAGCCGACAGCCACCAGACTGTCAGACAAGCTTTGTTCCCCGGATACGGATATAGGATTACCGTGGACGTATACCCCTTTTCCCTTCTCAGCCACAAACAGTTCATCCCGCGAAGGATCGTAAATGACACCTACGATTACTTCACCCTTGTGCGCCAAGGCAATCGAAACGGAATAAAAGGGAAGCCCGTGCACAAAATTCGTTGTTCCGTCCACCGGATCGACAATCCAGAGATACTCTTCCTCACGCGCCGCAGCAAGCGCCTTGGCCGACGCTTCCGCACCGGGCCCTACCCCCTCTTCGCCGAGGATCGCATGATCGGGAAAATGGGTCTGGATCAGCCTGCGAATCATCTGTTCTGCACCTTTATCCACCTCGGTTACAAGATCCTGAGGTGAATGCTTCGTGCTAAGCTGCTTTACAGTCCCCAATCTGCTCTTGATCCACTCTCCAGCCTTGGAAGCGGCATTGACCGCCACAGCAGTGTAGCTTTTGCTAGATACGACATAGGGAACCTTCTCTTCGTCTTTCTCCTTCAACATGCTCACTCTACTTTCTATAGCAATCTATCGAGCAAATAAGCTGACTTTAACAGGATACGCCGTGCCCGATGCAAAGTTTCGCCTAAATTCGAATCCGGTAATGATGCCGTACAGCGATTCAATCCGTCAAGAGGATGCCTGTTCCCCGAAAAACATCTCATAAGCAAGCGCCGTCTGCACCCGCGCCTCTTCTTCGTTCAGCCTGCGGACGAGCACCATCTCGACCTCCGTGACTTCCTCATCCTGAAAATTGATCTCCGCAATACAGCCCATAATTTTGACAATAGCCACCGCAGTATTATCCGGACTGTATGCAATTACCTTCTGACCGGTCGGAAACACGCGCAAACCGCTTTTCACCATTTTGCCGCGACCATATTCCAGCAGCTCGTACAGCTCTTGCTCGCTTTTAAATTTGCATACAGAGTTAAACTCAGTCTGGAACCCCATCTCGGCACCTCTTTTCAAAAAAATAATTCAGGAAGCGGAAAAAGGGAGCCTGCACTCCCTTCATGGATCTCCTGCGGAAACCTAACTATTCTCGTAATTCAGCCTGGATCTGCGCTCATAGCGTTCCAGCCCCAGGCTTATCATACGGTCCAGAAGCTCTGCATAGGATAGTCCTGTCTCACGCCACAGCAACGGGTACATACTGTACGGGGTAAAGCCCGGCATTGTATTGACCTCATTGATCAGGAACTTGCCGTCGGATTTGCGCAGAAAAAAGTCGGCACGGGTAATTCCGCAGCCTTCAATCGCACGGAAAGCCTGCAGTGCCGCTTCGCGAATCTGATCCGCCATCTCCTCGTCAATCGGTGCGGGAATCCGCATTTCGGATTGGCCGTCCGTGTATTTGGCTGCATAGTCGTAGTATTCTGCCGAAGAAACGATTTCGCCCGGCACTGATGCAACCGGCTCTTCATTGCCGAGCACGCTGACCTCTATCTCGCGCGCATCGACAAACTCCTCGACGATGACCTTTATGTCATAGCGGAACGCATACTCTACAGCCTGCTCCAGTTCCTCCCGGTTTCGCGCTTTGGAAATGCCAACGCTGGAGCCAAGATTCGCCGGCTTCACAAAGCAAGGGTAACCCAGCTTATCTTCCATTTCCTGCACCAGGCCTTGGCGGCCGCTCTCCCACTGGGCATGATGGAAATAGCAGTATTCCACCTGCGGAAGTCCCGCCTGGGCGAACAGCTTTTTCATGACTCCTTTATCCATACCCGCCGCGGAAGCGAGCACGCCCGCTCCCACATAAGGCATATCGGCCATTTCGAACAGTCCCTGAATCGTTCCGTCTTCACCGAACGTGCCGTGCAGGAGCGGGAACATGATGTCTGGACCCGCCGACTCACCGTAAAGTCTGGCGAACAGGGAGTCCATAGCTGCTTTCGTGCCACCGGACGCACTCTCCAGCCTAAGCTCCTCTGCTGCATCAAACGGCGCGCCCAGCACCTCTCCCTTTCTCCATTCGCCCTGTTTCGTAATATAGAAAGGAATAATATTATACTTCCTGAAATCAAATGCATTCATAACGGCAAATGCGGTCTGCAGCGAGACCTCATGTTCGCCCGATTTTCCCCCGTACACCAAGCCCACGGTCAAATTCTTCTCAACCATATGTACCTCCGCTTTCCTTCTTCAAGTTGAACAGGCTGATGACGGCGCCAGCCGGTCAAAACTGGTCCGCTATATGATAGAAGCGATAGACCGTCTTCTCCGTCCATGCATAGGAATCACGGTAATCCCAGTAGCGGTGGCGCGCACTTACCGTATGGGCGTTAACAAGCGGCATGCCCCCTGCATCAAAAGCCGTCACGATGGTGCTGTGCTGAAATCTGCCGTTTCCATCCCAATCGTACAGAATGACATCCCCAAGCGTCAGTTGATCGGGCCTTGCTACTTCATAGGCGCTAAGTCCCCAGGTGCTGGAGCTCAGATACAGACCCAGACTGTTCGCTACGGCCCAGCTATAGCTCCATAATTCACGTTCGCCCGCCATTCCTTTATACCACCAGCCCGATTCTCTTCTACCAGTATAGTGGATAGGCGCTCCCCCTGCAAAGAGACACTGGGAGATAAAGTTAGTACAATCCACCTCAAAGTTCTCAAATTCAGGATTGGCCCTGTTCCACCATCGTTCCGCGTAGGCAGCGGCCTCCTCGCGACGGTACCTGTTCGATCTTCCACCTGTGCCAAAGCCAAGCACGCTCTGATTAAGCAGTGGCATATTCTCAGCCTGCAAATACGAAGCATGTTCAAAAGGCGCTTCAGCGCCGGACAGCCGTTGCTCACCGACCTTTCTCTCCACCTGTCTTACCTTCCATTGCTCGCCTTCCGGCTCGAACGTCAAACGCTCTTGCTCCACCCGTTCTTCCTGGTGGGTCATGCCGGCCTTATCATAGAAAAGCCGGACATGAAGAAGAACATCGGCAACCACTTCCGTTTCCGTCTCCCGGATCACACGCTCCGGCTTAACCCGCGTCTCGGCGCGAAGCGGAGTACTTCCCCGTTCTCTGTGCCATTCCTTCATTCTGACCATGCGTTCTCCCCTTTTCATCAGAAAACGCAAGTCTGTAATCACATTCTCCTCCTTAAGCGGACTGTATTCGACCTCGCATCTGTTGAACTGATTTACATATGTGAATAATGCCTGCTTCCAATCCGGGTTCAGCATGCTTCTCCCCCCTTTTCTACCCTGCCCGCCCTACCCACGGGACATATTCCTAGTATTATCTGTATGAGTGCAGAAGCGATCCTATGAAACGGCATTTCTTCTGGAATAGACCGTTCAAAAATCAGCGCTTTAATCCTTGTAAAGCCCTTTACGAATAAGAATGAAAACGGTATACTTATTACAAAAGCTCTGATTTTGAAATAGGGTTTCATCAAGTGAAACGACTCTGCCAAGGAGGTACTTTAATGTCAGAAAAAGACCAGTTTTCAATCGCCCGCAGCCTGGAGGTTAACGGCAAATCCTATCGTTACTACAGCCTGAAGGTTCTGGAAGAACAAGGGGAATCGGGGGTTACCAAGCTTCCTTTCTCTATTAAGGTATTGCTGGAAGCGGCGCTGCGCCAGTTTGACGGCCACGCTATTACGGAAGAGCATGTCAAACAACTGACAAAGTGGGCGGAAGAACGTGATGCCAATAAAGAAATCCCTTTCATCCCCGCACGTATCGTGCTGCAGGATTTCACCGGAGTACCGGTAGTTGTCGATTTGGCAGCCATGCGGGATACCGTTAAGAAAGCCGGCGGCAATCCGAACCAGATCAACCCGCTTGTGCCGGTTGATCTGGTTATCGACCACTCCGTTATGGTTGATGCGTTCGGCTCCAAGGATGCGTTGGATTACAACATCAACGTCGAGTTCGAGCGCAACGAGGAACGCTACCGTTTCCTGCGCTGGGCACAGACGGCATTCGATAATTTCCGCGCCGTTCCTCCTTCCACAGGCATTGTGCATCAGGTGAACCTGGAGTATCTGGCTTCCGTGGCAGCTACCAAAACCGTGGACGGCGAGACGGTTGTATTCCCGGATTCCCTTGTCGGAACGGACTCCCACACCACCATGATCAACGGTCTTGGCGTTGTAGGCTGGGGTGTCGGCGGTATCGAGGCGGAAGCCGGCATGCTTGGACAGCCCCTTTACTTCGTAACACCTGACGTCATTGGCTTCAAGCTGACAGGCAGTCTGGCTGAAGGCTCAACCGCAACAGACCTTGCTCTTACCGTTACGGAAATGCTTCGCAAGAAGGGTGTCGTAGGCAAATTTGTGGAATTTTACGGGCCGGGTCTGGCGAACATTAGCCTTGCTGACCGTGCGACTGTCGCCAACATGGCTCCGGAATACGGCGCAACGGTCGGCTTCTTCCCTGTGGATGCCGAGACGCTGGCTTATCTGCGCAGCACAGGCCGCAGCGATGAGCAGGTTGCGCTTGTCGAAGAATATTACAAAGCTCAAGGCATGTTCCGCACAGCGGACACTCCTGATCCGGTGTTCAGCGATACGATCGAGCTGGATCTTGCCTCCGTCGTACCGAGCCTTGCAGGACCTAAGCGCCCGCAGGACCGGATTGAGCTTACCCATATGAAAGAAAACTTCAACGGCATCATTCGCACACCTGTTGACAAAGGCGGCTACGGCCTGAGCGATGAGAAAATCGCGCAAAAAGTGGCGGTTACGCACAAAGACGGCTCCACAAGCGAACTGGGAGCAGGCGCGGTTGTTATTGCGGCGATCACAAGCTGCACCAACACCTCCAACCCGAGCGTTATGCTGGGTGCAGGCCTGCTTGCCAAGAAAGCCGTAGAGCGCGGCCTCGTGAAGCCGGGTTATGTGAAGAGCAGCTTGACTCCGGGATCGCTTGTCGTCACCGAGTATCTGCAGAAGGCGGGTCTGATTGAGCCGCTTGAAGCGCTCGGCTTCCACGTTGCAGGCTACGGCTGCGCGACCTGTATCGGCAACTCCGGTCCGCTGCCCGATGAAGTCAGCCAGGCGATTGCGGATAACGATATGACGGTTGCGGCCGTTCTGTCCGGCAACCGGAACTTTGAAGGACGTGTGCACGCACAGGTTAAAGCCAACTATCTGGCTTCTCCTCCGTTGGTTGTCGCTTACGCGCTGGCAGGCACGGTCAACATTGACCTGCAGAACGAGCCGATCGGTTATGACCAGCAGAACGAGCCGGTCTACCTGAAAGACATCTGGCCAACCTCCGAGGAAATCAAGGAGGCGATCAGCCTGTCTCTCAGCCCGGATATGTTCCGCCAGAAGTATGAAAATGTATTTACAGCCAACGAGAAATGGAATGCCATTGATGTTCCGGAAGGCGAGCTGTACGAGTGGGATGCGAACTCCACTTACATCCAGAACCCTCCGTTCTTCGAAGGGCTGCAGGACGGCGTGAAGGACATTCAGGAAATCCGCAACGCACGTGTACTCGCACTGCTGGGCGATTCCGTAACGACCGACCATATTTCCCCAGCGGGCAATATCGCGGTGAACAGCCCTGCAGGCAAGTACCTGAACGAGCATGGGGTGGAACGCAAGGACTTCAACTCCTACGGTTCCCGCCGCGGCAACCACGAGGTCATGATGCGTGGCACATTCGCGAATATCCGTATCCGCAACCATGTTGCGCCTGGCACCGAAGGTGGCGTCACCAAATATTTGGCTACAGAAGAAGTGATGTCCATCTATGATGCTTCCATGAAGTATCAGGAAGCAGGGCAGAACCTGGTGGTCCTTGCCGGTAAGGAATACGGTACAGGCAGCTCCCGCGACTGGGCAGCCAAAGGCACATTCCTGCTTGGCGTGAAGGCTGTCATCGCGGAAAGCTTTGAACGGATTCACCGCAGCAACCTGGTCGGCATGGGCGTGCTGCCACTGCAGTTCCAGGAAGGCAACGGCTGGTCCAACCTCGGGCTGAACGGCCACGAGACCTTCGATATTGTGGGTCTCGACAATAACGTGAAACCGGGCCAAACTCTCACCGTCGTCGCCAAGCGCGAAGACGGCACGAAATTCGAGTTCCCGGTGACAGCCCGTCTCGACAGCATGGTGGATATCGATTATTACCACAATGGAGGCATTCTGCAAACCGTACTGCGCCAAATGATCCAAAATGGACAGTAAATGATGTATATTTTGCACCCAAGCCCTTCAGGACGCTCATCGTCCTGAAGGGCTTTTTTTCGTGTGTCTGAAGGTCATATTCCTGATACATAGTTCCCATGCAGCCGGTCCATGATACGGGGCCTACAGGCCCTGTTTGTACGTGAGCGTTTTTTCATATATTGAGCCGTTTTTACTACGGTCCTCTCGAAACACAAGACCTTCTTACTGTTTTTAACAAGTCTTGTTTAAAACAGGAAACCTCAGGGTAATATTGAACGTCTAAGTAAGTAGAGGAGGAATCTAAATGAATTATAATGTGACGATACATACACTCATGCCGTTTAACCCCCAATACCCAAGAACGAACCAGACACCAGCCAGCAAGAAAGAAGACAGCCACGAGAAAAAAATCAGCTTTCAGGACGTGTTAAAAGAAAAAATGAGCCAAAAATAAGGCGCCCTCAAAGGTTTGAGGTCTCTTTTTTGTGTGATGAATTAATTACTTTCTCGCAGATTAATGAGGGATCGATCCTGGCCACCGGATTGCTGGTAAGTGGCGAATGGCTTGCTTTTAGCTGATAAATACAGCTAATCTTCGAAAATCAATAAAAAAATATCCCCCCCGGGGTTTCCCGGCCTGGCTGTTATGATAAGTTCCACTGAGCATTGTTGATACGTATAGCAGTTACTCTTCAGACATTATAGATTAGATAGAAGCCGAGTATATGGATAAATTTCTCTAATAATCGTTATATCTTTTACAAGTAACCTGTCGCAGTACACCTGAGGACAGGGGCGCACACCAGACTTTCATGATATCCGTGCTCCGAGGACTCCGGTTTATCATATTACCGCGCCGGCATTCCTCTGCTCGTCTGCTGCCTCAGCTGCATTGCTCACAGGTACGCTGATCATGCCGGACGATCGTTGTGTGCAGCTACAAAGGTTCGGTCGCCAGTCCAGAGCAAGCCGATGCTATCATCCGGAGACGTTACAGCCACGGGATTACAGGGTAACTTGTGCGCTGCTGTGAAAGCTACAGCCAGACCACTGGATGGCCGAGGCGGTTCGTACGGAGGGTGCGACGCTACGTGAGCTGCCGGCAACTCGGCGGAGCTACCAGCGAGCCCCACACGGATCCGTATCATACTACAGACTGCGCGGCGGGTTGCATGCCGGCGTTGTGCGGGTAGCTTCCACAAGGTCGCCAAGCTGCCGGCTGAGCTGCAGCTGCTCTTCGTGCGTCGCGCGGATCCGGACTGCAAGCGCGGCCGACGTCGTACCTGCCTGTACTTTCGGATTCTGTTTTGCCAGTCTGTCGGTGACCCATCTGCTTTCAATGCTGCATTTGCAGATCCCAATGCACATGCTGCTGGCCTCTTATCGGGATGTACAAGCCGACTCTGCAGTATCCTCAATATTAGGCTGCCGGTTCTGCGGATGCCAAGTTGCATTGATCGGCCGGGGACGGACAAGGTACATTCAACGCTTCAACCGGCGGTTCCAGGAGGTGTATGTACGGCTCTCCGGACACTGGCTCCAGGTTGCCGGCTGAGCTGCTTCAGTTGCCCATTGACTCTCTCGCCTGAATGCATTCTGAAAGCCCATGCGCAGCCGCTAGGTAGTATTGGTTTGCCTGCCAGCTTACGAGCTCTGCTCAATGAAATAGGAGCTACCGCCTGGTAGCTCCTTCAGCCTGTTGAGAAACCCTCAACAGGCTATTTTTTGTTTTCATTATTCATCTATTCACCGCGTTAATATGATATAATATAGTATCCTAACAAGGCGGTGGTTGCATGCTTCGCTCCAATTCGAATGTGCAAAATAGCTACGAATTCGTTTGTTTAGAAGAACTCGTCCCCCAAAATCATTTGCTTCGTAAGATCCATA
>NZ_JAPCKK010000029.1 GCF_030705605.1 Paenibacillus zeirhizosphaerae | reverse complement strand
TCGCCAACCACCTGGCCAAGCTGGCCGGATAGGGCGATCTTCTTGTTTTCATAATGCTCAATACTTCAGGAATTCATTTCATTATCCAAACGAGCCCCAAAAAACAGGGCTTTGTCAACAACCTGACGACTGAAGGGTTCAGTCGTCTTTTTCGTCCTCTCTGTGAGTACGTCGATAGACGTTTTTCTTATTTTAGAGACCTAACAAACCTCTCAGCTTCAGAGCATCTTCGTTCAGGTCATCAAGCTGTTCCAGGTAAGACAACAGAGCCTTGAGCAGCCCATTGGAGGCGGTACTCGCTGAGGTTTCCTGTCTCAGTTGGCCGATAATGTCCAAATATTCATGCCTGCTGCTATCGCCCATGTTCACACGCATAAGCTTCTCTTCCAGCCTCTCCAACAGGCCAGCAATCTGTTTCCCTTCCTGGAAGGGGTCCGCGTCTCTACTGCTGCCAAACCACCCTTCCAGGCCCCACAAGAAGGAAGGAGGCCCGCTCTGCTGGCGCATTCCGTTGATTAGTGAATCGGTGATGTAAAGAATAAAGTCGGCCAGCTTGTCGATGCTTTCCTGTTCCATACGGTCCCCGAATACACGAATATATTCAAAGGTGACACTCATTAAAATAAAGGTGATGTCCCATATGTGCTGCTCCAGGTCAGGGCCGTACACATCAAGCAGACAATCGTGAATCCAGCGAAAGATGCGCTTCTCATGCTCCTCCAGAGCTTGGTTCGTCTGCTCGTCATGCGTATTGGCCGGGAACGGACCTGCAATAAGCAGCATATGAGTTTTATTCCCAATAATATTGTTCAAATAGATTTTAATAAATTGAAAGAGCTTTTCTCTCGATGAAAGGCCAGCCTGACTGTACAATGCTTTAATACCTTTCTCGATTTCCTCTTCCATCTTGCTGCATGCGGCCAGAGGCAATTCATGCTTCCCCTGAAAATATTTATAAAAGGATGCCTTGGCGATCCCGCTTTCCTTGGCAATCTCCTCGACAGAGGTCGCAGCAAAGCCTTTTTTGGAGAAGAGCCGTATGGCTGCCTGTACAATGTCATCTCTCTTGTTATCCAAAATCGTATTCCTCCTAGGGCTTGCCGCTCAGGGCGCGTTACTGCTGCAAGTACCCGGTGTCAGAGACGTCAGGCTCCGCAGATGTCTTTGTTTCCTTGCGCAGCTCCCGTCTTAATTTATATTGCGCCATCAGCATATACAGGGATGGTACCACAAACAAGGTCAGGAGTGTAGAGAACAGGAGGCCGAAAATGATGGCATAAGCGAGTGGCTTAAATAGCAGGCTACCCAGCAGTGCGATCGGGAGCATCCCTACGATAGCTGTAAGGGATGTCAGCAGGATCGGGCGGAAACGGGCGGCTGTGGCCTGTATAACCGCTTCTTCCAGCTCTATGCCCTGATGTCGAGCGTCCTCAATAAATTCAATCATAACGATGCCGTTCCGCACGACGATACCCGCGAGCGCAATAATGCCCATAATACTCATGAACCCAACCGGCATACCGGTCAGGAAAATGCCAAGAATGCCGCCTGCCGCTGCCAGATAGACCGTTGTCATAATAATCAGCGGGATGGTGATGGAATAGAACTGAATCGTAATCAGAACCAATATTAAAAATACGACAATAATAGACAGCGTTCCTAAATCGGCAAAAATTTCACTTTGATCCGATGTTTCGCCTCCGATTTCCCAGGAATATCCTTCTGGAAACGAAATTGCAGCAAGCATGGTCTGCACATCGCCAGCCGCGTCTGCGGCCGTCCGTCCTTCCAGATCCGCCTCAACGGTAACCGTTCGCTCCAGATTGTAATGCTTAATTTGTTGGATGGTAAAAGACGGCTTAACTTCAACGAGCTGAGACAGCGGAATTTGTGCGCCGGTGGTGTTGGTTACACTAAGCTGTTGGAACAGCACATTCGGATCGGTAGTGTCCTGATTCAAGTACACCTTAATGTCAATAAGCTCCGAGCCGGTATCAAACAGGCTGGCATCCAATCCCTCATTAAGCAGCAGCAAAGTTTGAGTCAAGTCGGCATGGCTCACCTGATATTGATCCATAGCTTGCTGATTAACCTCAAGCTCCAGGGCGTAACGCTCGATCCCCATATCATCTGTAATTCCCGTTGTTCCGTCGATCGAAGCTATAGCTTCGCGCACTTGTTGAGTGAGTGCCTGCAACTGTTCGGTTTCTGTGCCTGAAATCCGAACGGAAACCGGCTTGCCGACCGGTATCCCGAGGCGTGGAATCCTTTCTGTGATCGTCACACCCGGATAGGTCTCTTCAAAGTAGCGGCTCCAAGCTTCGGGTGTCTCATCAAGATCAAAAATATGTTCTTTGCCTGCAACGCTGATTTGACCGTAAATGTCCCCTTCTGAAGGTGAGCCCCCGGTTAAATCGCTGTAGAGCTGTGGGGCACCACCCCCTGCTGCATATGCCACTTTCTCTGTCTCTGGCTGCTGTTGTATCCATCCGGCCATTTCCTGCACGACACGGTCTGTTTCTGCGAGGGAAGTCCCCACGGGCATCGTAACATTCATGGTCATATGCGGATCCTCAGACTCTGGAAAAAGCTCGATCGGTGTAAACAGGATCAGCCCGTACGCAGCCGTCCCGATAAGCAGCCCGGCGAGCCCGGTGAACAACGGCCTTTTCACGACTTTCGCCATGATTTTACCGGAGTAGAGATGAGTCAAAGATTGAATTTGACGGCCCAGCAGTCCGGCTGGTTTGGTCGTTCTGTCCTTGCGTTTGTGAAGCCTGCGCGTCTCGTACCATTCACGGAAGATGGGGATGATGGCAAGCGACATCAGCATGGAAGCCAGCATAGCCAGCGAAATCACGATGGGAATGGGTTTGATGAACACCCCTACATCCCCGCTGAGAAACAACAAGGGCGTAAATGCCGAGATAGTTGCCAGCGTAGCGGTTAATATGGATATGGCCACTTCCTTTGTACCGTTCACAGCAGCCTCCGCAGGAGTTTCTCCCAAATCGGTAAGCCTGCGCTCGATATTATCATTCACGACCACCGCGTCATCCACCAGAATACCAAGCACGATGATCAATCCGACAACCGAAATCTGATTCAGGGTGACGCCGAGCATCGGAAGAAAAATCATGGCTATGGCAACAGAGACGGGAATAGCCAAAGCGACAAAGGAAGAGGTAAGCAGATTCAAGCCCAGCGTACAAATGAGGATTACAGCCGCGATCGCCATCAGTGTCTCACGGGAGAGGTCGGCGAAGATCTCATCCACATTGTCCTGCTGTGCAAACAGGGTCACGAATTGCACGTCGTCTGGCAGCGTCTGCTTCAATTCGGCCAGCTTGGCGTTAACCCTTTCGTTCATAGAGCCGACATCTGTACCCGTTTCTGCGCCAAGCGCAATACGGATGGCCGGTTTGTCTGTCGCGTACGCATAATAATCGGCCTCTGCATGAGTGAGTTGAACGGTTCCTATATCACTGAGGTATACAGGAGAACCGGATTCGGTACGGGTGAACAGGAGTCTGTTCAACTGATCAGGATCTGAAGCTTCTTTTACAATCATTTGATAGGTCCGGTCATTATATTCCACGTCACCGGTCGGAACGAGGTCCATCCGGCCTTGCACGGCCTGCACAACCTGTCCCCAAGGGAGATGATACTGCTGGAGCTTCTGTGTATCGATGTCAATTCTGACCTCCTGTTCAGGCAGGCCTGAGATGGTCACATTAGATACCCCGTCCAGCGCCCCGAGCTGATCCTCCCAGGTGGTCATCAGACTGTTTAGGGCATACAGCGAATCTCTGGAATCGGCAATGATGGCATAGGAGCCAATAAATAAGCTGGCTAGATTGTCATTAATCACCGGCACTTCGGCGTCTTCGGGCAGATCAGGCTGCGCATCCTGGACCTTCTTGCGCATTTCATCCCAGACGGTTTCCGGGTCGGCGTTGTCCTCGGTTTCCACGAGTATGGACGAAAATCCATTGCCGGAAGTTGAGGTAATGTCACCTACCCCTTTAACCTCCTTGATCCGCTGCTCCAATTTTTTAGTTACGGTCTGCTCTACCTTCTGTGGTGCGGCTCCGGGATAAATGGTGGTTACCATAGCTTGTCTTACGACAACATCCGGCATTTCCTGGCGGGGGAGCTGCATGAAGCTAAAAGCCCCGACAAGAACCGCCATCAGGAAGAAGAGAATCGTAATTTTACGTTTCTTGACGAAGTAGGCGATCATTCGTTGTCGCCTCCCGTTGGCTGGAGCGTGTCTCCGTTAAATAGAGAGGAGCCCCCCTTTGTGACGACGTGGTCCCCCTCATTCAGGCCGGAAATGATCTGCAGCTTGTTGCCCGTCATTTGCCCGCCCAGCTCGACGGTTGTTTTAACGGCTTTGCCGTCAACCTCCCTGAATACATAAGGCTGGTCTCCTGTCTGAATGACCGCTTCAACCGGGACAAGTAAACCTTGTTTGCTTGAGAGCCCGCGCGCGGCTTTTACAACCTGGCCAGGCATCCAGTCATGTGCAGGATTAGGAATGACCACCTCGGCGTTGATCGTGCCTGTATTGGCATTTGTGGCTGCGTAGATGGCGGACACAGAGGCGGTACGGGTTTGACCATACAGACTAATGCTGACCTTTTGTCCCTTTTTCCATTCCTGAATTTCACTGTCCGGAACGGGGAGCAACACCTTTAACTGGTCTATGCTGCCGATCCGGTAGATCGTCTGGCCGGAAGCCACAAGTTCTCCGGGCTCGATCAGTTTTTCCAACACAACCCCGTCAAAAGGGACTGACAGCGTCGTGCGGGACAGAGCGAGCTCGGCCTGCTCTTTGGCGACCTTTGCCTTTTCGTAAGAGGCTTCCGCCTGCTCTTTGGAGGAACGGGCCTGCAGTTGTGCGGCTTCAGCGGCGGATTTGCCCGCTACTGCCTCTTTTAGGGCGGCTTCAGCGGTATCGGTATCCTCGGGAGTGGCTCCTTCTAGCAGCAGAGATAATGAATCGCGAGCAGTTTCAAGATCCTTTTCTGCGCTGATTAGCTGAAGCTGGGCATTTTCATAATCCGACGCTGAGGCAGCGCCTGCCTCATACAGTTGGCGAATGCGGTCGGCATCCGCTTTTATCTTTTCATAAGCGCTTTGCGCTTTGTCAACAGCGGCCTGGGCCTGAGCTTTCTCCTGTTTTCTTGCCCCCTTGTTGACTTTGCGTACGTTGGCCTGGGCACTTTCGACCTGAGCCTCTGCCGACGCAAGAGAGGAGGACGCCGAACGGATTCCCGCTTCCGCATTGGCGACTGCTGCTTGCATCTCCTGGATGGCCGCTTCTGCTTGGGCAAGCTGGAGCCGGTAATTGGACTGATCCAGTTGCGCGAGAATGCTCCCTTGGCTTACTGCGGCACCTGCTGCAGGAGAAGCGGCCGTGACACGCCCCCCGTTTTCAAAAGAAAGCGCCCGCTCCTCATAGGCTTGCAGCGTTCCGGAAAGGTCGTAGACCGTGTTCAGGGGTTCTTGTTTGACCACCATGGTATCTACAAAGGTGCCGTTGGCCTCCACTGCCGCATCCGAAGCGGGCTGTTCCGCCGAGCACCCGACCGTAGCGATAGCGATAGCGAGTAAAGCTGGCAGTAGAAATGGGAATTTATTTTGGTTCATTCTGAATGGCTTCCTCCCTGTAAATAACATTTGAACTTATTAGTATAATTTGAACTTATAAGTTCAAATCGATTATAGAAGGAGGACATGGGCCTGTCAATATATAAGTGGGTTGGATTACCAGACAGACATTTGCCCAGGAAAATTAGGACAAGTCCGTAACTTTTCTCTATTTTTTCAGTCTATTATTACTAGGAAGCAGTTTTCACAGGATGAACCTATTTCAAATAAGCATGAAGATGGGAGAGTTTATAACTAAATGGTTTTGCGTCGCACCAAACAAACGGGCAATGGGACGGGCAGCGGAAAAAGATTGGCGATTCTATCGCTTGCAGGCATATTGTGGGTTGGACCGGTCATCGGAGGGAGCGGCTTTACGCCGTTCAATTGGACAGGGGGCTCTGTAGCCAGCGCCGCATCCGCGGTTAAGCTTGGTGAAGAGATCCTTACTTCGGGTGCCATTTTGATGAAATACCGGTACAGCACCTCATCAGGAACGGCTTTGGCGGATGTTGTTCGAGTGGATTTGGACAATCCGAATGTGAAGCTGGATGTTATGACAGGTCAGGGAGGCCAGTTCACAACACGGCAAAGCACGGAAGGCATGGCTGAAGAAACTGGAGCCGTGGCAGGAATTAATGGCGATTATTTCAACACCTCACGTGAGGGTGCACCGATCGGCGGGCAGGTATCTGATGGAGAACTAATGTCCACACCTTCCGATCTGTCGGGAATGTATGCTTTTGCCGTGACGAAGGACGGCACCCCAATGGTTGAGCAGTTTACATTTGAAGGAAGCGTTACGGCGGAAGACGGTTCGTCGTTTGAGCTCGCCGGGATCAATAAAGTGGCTTATACGCCTGAGTCAACAGGCGGCACTTACAGCCATTCGAATGCGGCCTATATTTATACCTCTGCATGGAAGGCGCTTGAACGGCCGAAGAACAGTTCGACGACGCCGACGGAGGTATTGGTCGAGAATGGGGTCGTTACCCAAATCTCGGCGAATGCCGCGCTGCAGGTGGCTGTACCTGAGAACGGTTATATTCTGCGTACACACGGCAAGGCTGCGGATTTTGTGAAACAGCATTTGGCCGTAGGCCAGTCGATTACGACTGATTATAAGCTGCGCGTAAAATCGAGCGGCAAAGAGGTTGATCCTTCAACTCTGCAAATGATGATCGGCGGTCATACCATACTGGTTAACGATGGCAAGGCATCTTCCTTTTCCCGCAGCGTATCCAGTATAGGAGGAACCCGTGCACGCACGGCTCTAGGGTATTCCAAAGATAATCGGTATGTTTATTTGATAGCTGTGCAGAAGAACAGCAGCAGTGTGGGCATGTCGCTTAACGAGCTGCAGTCGTTCATGACCAGCATCGGCGTATGGAAGGGCTTGAATTTGGATGGCGGCGGTTCCACGACCCTGGTCACCCGCGATCTCGGCAATACTAAGCCTGATTTGACGTTCAACACGGAATACGGTACGCAGCAGCGCAGTGTGGTCAACGGAGTGGGTGTCTACTCGGAGGCTCCAAAAGGGACACTGAAGGGCTTCACGGTTGGTGGAAGCAAAACGCTGTTGATCGGCCAAACAGGAAGTTACACGTTAAAAGGCTACGATACGTATTACAATCCTTATAATATCGGAAATACGACCGTTACTTGGTCATCGAGCAATCCGGCAGTGGTTTCGGCCAGCGGCGGAACCGTCAAAGGAGTGAAGACAGGGACGGCAACCCTGACGGCCAAGAGCGGCTCCGCTACAGCGACCATGAAGGTAACCGTGCTGGGAGCGGAAGGCATCTCTTCCCTGACGGCAGGCAGTGGCACGGGCTCGCTCAGTAAAGGAACAACCGTATCCATCCCGGTAACGGCCAAAACGACGGACGGACAAAGTGTAAGCATTTCCGCCGACGCGTTGAAATGGGAATTTATCGGCTTTAAAGGCAGTGTGAAAGGGAACGAGCTGACAGTATTCTCTGTAGACTCCGGGGCTGAAGTCGGATATGCCATCGGCCGTTATGATGGATTCAGCACGGTGGTTACTCTGACAGCGGATGGCGGAAGCAGCATGTGGGAGGATTTTGAAAATGCTGGCTACGAGGTGAGCTTCACCACCAATGCCCAGGGGGTAACCGGTGCAGCTTCCATCACGGCAGGCAGCGGTGAGAAGGCGGGCTCGAAGGTTCTTCAACTGGACTACGACATGACGGGTGGATCGGGCAAAATGTACGCCTATGCCGAACTGAACGGCACTTCCGGCAAAACCATTCAAAGCCCGGCAACAGCCATTTCGATGGATGTGCTCGGCGACAAGAGTCTCAATTGGCTTCGTGCTGAGATTACGGATGCCGACGGCGACACGGTATATGTTGATCTGGCCAAGGCGATTGACTGGAACGGCTGGAAATCGTTGAGTGCAGACCTGAGCGGGCTGAATATTGCTTATCCTGCGAAGCTGAAGCGTCTGTACGTCGTCAATGTGGAGGAAGGACAGGATGAGCGGGCCAAAACAGGAAGCGTGGCTGTTGATAACATAGCGTTAAATGCTCCTGGGACGATAAGCGACAATGGCCTCAAAACCGGAACGGTTCAGATGAGTATCGGCCAAAAGTCAATGACCGTGAACAGCAGCAAGACGGCAATTGACGCCGCCCCAATTACCCGTAACGGCTCTACCTATGTACCAATTAAATACATTCTGGATGCGTTTGGCGGACAAGCGCAGTGGAATGCCTCAGCCCAGCGCGTGACGGTTATTCGCGGCGCAGTGCTGATGGATCTTACCGTAGGAGAAAAGCAGTTTGTCCTGAACGGAAAACGTATGAATGCCGATGTGGCTCCATTGGTTCTGGATGGTAGGACTTTGGTCCCATTAAGACTAGTGTCTGAGCAGCTAGGACTTACTGTAAAATGGGAACAGAAAACTAAGACCGTTACGATCCAATCATGATATGGTATGATATATACCTGAAATGCTAGGATTGGAGATTAAAATTCGTGGATTTTCAAGCCGATGTCATAGACCGAGTCATCAAGAACGCCATCCAGGTGATGGAGAAGAGCAAGTACCAAATGTTCGAAGTATTGGATTCGGCGCGGACTGAACTAATTAATTTGAACCAGGAATTGCAGGCGGTGCTTAAGGAAACGGCCGAGACGATTGAGAAGGTCGATCAACTGGAGATGAATTACCGGCGCTCGCGGATCCGGCTGACGGAAGTCAGCCGGGATTTTGTCCGTTATACGGAAGAGGATATCAAAACGGCTTATGAAAAGGCGACACAACTGCAGCTAGACCTGATGATCTACCGTGAAAAAGAGATGTATCTCAAAGCGAGAAGGGATGATCTCCAGAAGCGGGCGAAGAGTGTCGAAGCATCGGTGGAACGGGCGGAAACGATCGGCTCGCAAATGGGTGTGGTGCTGGAGTATCTGTCAGGGGAGTTGGGGCAGGTGACCCGGATTATTGAATCTGCTAAGAATCGACAACTTATTGGTTTGAAAATTATTCTGGCCCAGGAAGAAGAGCGCAAGCGAATTTCGCGCGAAATACACGACGGACCTGCACAACTGCTCGCTCATCTAGTGCTTAGGACGGAAATTGTTGAAAGAATGATTGCAAAGCAGGAATTCAAGATGGTACAGGACGAAATAATAGATTTGAAGAGACAGGTCCGTTCCAGCCTCGAAGAAATGCGAAAGGTCATTTTCAATTTGCGTCCGATGGCGCTGGATGATTTGGGTCTTATTCCTACGCTGCGGAAGTATGTTCAGGACTTTGAGGAAAAGACGAAAATAAGAGCGATCTTTGAAACGAGGGGGAAGGAACACCGTCTCTCTTCCGCGATGGAAGCGGCCATTTACCGTTTGATCCAAGAAGGCCTCACCAATGCCGCAAAACATGCCTATCCAACTTACGTTCTGGTAGAGATCACTTACCAGGCGCAACTGGTAAAAATAGTTGTGCAGGATAACGGACTGGGATTCAAACCTGAGTTATTCGAACAAAAGGGCAAAGATCATAATCATTTTGGCTTGATTGGCATGCGAGAAAGGGTTGAACTGCTCGAAGGGAGAATGGAGATCGAGTCTGCAGAGAACGAAGGGACGAAGATCGTCATTCATATCCCGACCAACGTGGAGAAGGGAAAGGAGTAACAGGATGGAAAACCATGACAGCAGAGCTGCAGCAATTAAGGTCCTCTTGGCTGATGATCATCAGTTGTTTCGAGAGGGACTGAAGCGTATTTTGAATATGGAAGAGGATATCGAGGTTATCGGAGAATGCGGTGACGGAATTCAGGTGCTCGAGTTTTGCAACGAGGAGAAACCTGACATCGTGCTCATGGATATTAATATGCCTGTCGAGAACGGTGTTGAGGCTACCGAGAAGCTGCGCGAGATGTTCCCGGAAGTGAAAGTCATCATTTTGTCGATCCACGATGATGAAAGCTATGTTTTTGAGACGCTTCGTAAAGGAGCCAATGGCTATCTGCTGAAGGACATGGAGGCGGAGTCACTGATCAATGCGATCCGTTCCGTACATGAAGGGTATGCGTTTATTCATCCGAAGGTTACAGGCAAGCTGATTCAGCAACTGCGCCGGATGACTTATCTGAACGAAACAGGCGCTATGTCTGAAGGGCATTCCGCTGAAGCCGGAGTGAAGTTTGTGGCGGGCGAGAACAATCCGCTGACACGCCGCGAAGCTGAAGTTCTGCGTCTGATGGCGGAAGGCAAGAGCAACAAGATGATTGGTGAATATCTCTTTATCAGTGAGAAGACGGTGAAAAACCACGTCAGCAGTATTTTGCAGAAGATGGAGGTCGATGACCGCACTCAAGCGGTAATCAATTCCATCAAATACGGCTGGGTTACTCTATAATCGGCCAGGCTGCTAGGCTGTCACTCCTTCCTGCATACCGGCATATATTGTCGCTATGAGGAGGTGGGGCTTCCATGGCAATTCAACTGGCATGGATTCTGCTTGTGTACGGTCTGGCGGCCGCCGTGGTTCGTTTGCTTTATATACGGCATGCGACCGAATTGCTGACAGGGCATCAGAAACGTCCTGATCAAAGGCGCATTCATTATATTCTGATTACGTCCAACCATGAGCTGTGGGTGGAGTGGGTAATCAGAGTACTAACAGTATATTCCTATTTGCTGGGCAGACATCTGCGCATATCGGTCATAGATGATCAGTCGGAAGACCATACGGTGCGTATTTTGGAACGGTTGGGTCGTAGGGGTGGATTTGAGCTGGCTGTAATTTCAAGCCCATTAAGTGTGGAGCCCTCTACGATGGAAGCAGAGGCAGGGGAAGCCCGGGCAGTGCTCGACCTGAGAACGATGAAGCCTACCGATAAAATCCCGTTTGTTCGTTGATCCGTTATGGCGGTCTGTCTTCTTAGAATGTACGTCGATAGACGTTTTTCTTATATGATTTTACGAGTTATAGATGAATAACGTGAATGAGTGAAGCACACTTTTTGCCGTTTGGCATGGAGGGGTGCTTTTTTGCTGTAGTGCGTCTGCAATGTCCTTTTCTGTACTGGACTATGGGGCGAAGGGTCACGGATCTATCTTCAGAAGAAGAATTTCTACGATTCGCTGCTTAGGTAAGGCGGGTTTTTGGATAGCAGGTTATATGTAGATTAAGAATGATTTAGGTGTTAAAAGACTTAGCTGCTTAATGACTTATATTATAAACTTTTAGCTAAGTTAATTTGTTAAAAGCGTGAAGCACACGCCGTTGCCATTGGGTCGGTATGTGCTTTTTTGTGCTGCTCGAAAAAAATAGGGGAGGGTAAAGCATTGAAAGTGGCTGTGTATGTGCTTCGAAACCGTAAAGGCTGGGAAATCAATCTCTCACTTGATCTGGAGGTTGATCAATTGTGGCGGGAGTTTAGTCCACAGGAGGAGGGGGATTTGAATGCAGGAGGGGGGATTTTGCTGGGCTCAGCATTTCCGCTTCCGTGGGCATTTAAGCTGTGCCGCAGTTTTCGCAGCCAGCCGGTTATGGATTCTTGGACGTTGCAAAGGTGGGGGGAGTATACTGCTGCCCGGCTGCATGAGGACCTCGCTGCTGAACTGCCCCGCGTGAACGGAGCTGGTTTGGAAAGGGAAAGGGCGTTGGGGCGTGTAAACCGCTGGAATGATGGACAAGGCCGTAGCGGAGATGGGATAGCCGTAGCAGAAGGGGAAGGAGTGTTAGTCTGGCAGAAGCTGCAGCGAGGGGCAGACGAGCTTGCCGGATTGCTGGCCGGCAGGAAGCTGCTCGTGCCCGAGCTGGAGGCGCTGCTGGCGGAGGCAGCGCCAGCCTTGGTCGCAAGCTGGCGTGCCGCCGCCCAGCTTGCGCATCTCCAGGGCCGGCTCGGCTTTGCCGCCGGCCTGTCGCCTGCGCCGCACGCTTCGCGAGCGCGGCGCAGTGGGCTGTGCTGCCGACGCTGCGGCAGCGTAGCCGGGGCCCGCACGGCCTGTGCGTCGTGCGGGCTGGCGGGCTGCGCCTACTGCGAGGCCTGCCTCGCGCTGGGGCGCAGCCGCGCTTGCTCGCTGCTGCTTCATGCAGCAGCAGCGGTGCCGGCCATGCGTAGCCAGGCCGGCGACCCCGCCCCCACCGCCGCGCTGGAGCGGTGGGGGCTAAGCCCGGCGCAGCGGGCCGCCACCGAAGCGGCGCTGCGCTTTCTGGCCGCGCCGGCTGTGCGCGCGGCAGCCAGGCCCGCTGCGCCCGCGTGGCTGCAGCGGCTGTGGGCGGCTTCCGGCCAGCCGCCTCACACTGACCGTCGCTTCCTGCTATGGGCCGTAACGGGTGCCGGCAAGACCGAAATGATTTTTCCGCTGTTGGATGAGGTCATCCAGCGGGGCGGCAGCGCGCTGGTTGCGTCACCGCGCCGGGATGTTGTGCTGGAGCTTGCGCCTCGCTTGGCCAAGGCTTTTCCCGATGTTGAAATGGCTCTCCTTTATGGCGGCAGTCCCGAACGCTGGAAGAAAGGAAAGCTGACGCTGGCTACAACACACCAACTACTGCGGTTTCATCAGGCGTTTGACCTTGTTATTGTGGATGAAATTGACGCTTTTCCCTATCACAATGACCCTATGCTTGCATTTGCGGCGGAGCAGGCATGTCTTACAAGCGGCAAATTCATCTATCTGTCGGCCACGCCGCCTGCCGCGCTGCAGCGGGAAGCTAGGCAGGGCAAGCTGGCACATGCCCGAGTGCCGGTACGCTTCCATCGCTATCCGCTCCCTGTTCCCGTCAGGCTGGTAGGGGCTTCTCTAAGCCGCTGCCTGCAACAGCGGAGGCTCCCATCCTCCCTGCTTTCACGGCTTCAAGAATCTCTCACCCGAGGTGCGCAGGTTTTCCTGTTTGCCACGCGCATCTCACAGATCGATCCTCTGGTAAAGCTGCTGGCCGATTGCTTTCCTGATGTGAGAGTGGCAGGCACTTCTTCCCAGGACCCCGACCGGAGCGCCAAAGTCAGCGCCTTTCGGAATACGGATATCCGACTACTGGTAACAACGACGATATTGGAACGGGGAGTTACGGTCCCCAGGAGTGATGTCTACATCCTGGATGCAAATGACACTTTGTTTGACGAGGCTTCACTTGTACAAATGGCTGGTAGAGCAGGACGTTCCAAGGATGATCCCAAAGGGAAGGTCGTTTTTGTCTCACCTGAATGGACGAAGGGGCAAAAACAAGCGATAGCCCATATCCGTTCCATGAATGCATTGGCATCCAAGCTTGGCTATTTAAGGTGAATCTAGTGTAGCTGGTACTACTGCTTATGATCTATCCGAATTCATGAAGGAGGTATACACATGCCTGTTGTTACCTTGGCATCCATTGGCCGCCATCTATTGGAACTGCTGAAGCCCCCGGTCGAACGCTGTCTCACCTGCGGAGGCCGTGCCGTATTAAACGCCGGACTACCCGGTATATGCAGCCGCTGCGCACAGCGAATTCCATGGATCGGCAGAATCCGTTGCAACTGCTGCGGCCGCCCTGTAGGCTGCCCGGATTGCTTGCGGCCGGACCGCGTGAACCGGGCCTTCGTCTGCAACCGGAGTGCTGTTGCTTATACGGCCGAAATGAAAGAATGGATTTCATGGTATAAATACAGGGGGGAAGAAAGATATGAGCCTTTGCTGGCTGCTATGCTGGGCAGGGCTTATACAGCCATGCAGTCAGAGCTCACGTTCCGGAATCAGGGGACGCGTGCCCGTGAATCTACAAGCTTTCCCCGGTTATTCGCGAAGAAATGGAGCGGGCATAAGAAAGAGTGGTGGCAGGCTGATCTCATGACCTGTGTGCCGGTAAGTGAGGCGAGATTGGCGGACCGCGGGTTTAATCAGGCGGAAAGGCTGGCTGTGCTCTTGGCTGCCGACAGTCAGGTTCCTTTTTGTCCGCTGCTTGTCAGAAACCGGGATACGGGCAAGCAAAGCTTTAAATCCCGCAGCGAGCGAGGTGAGTCCATGAAGGCCGCCTTCTCGGTATTGCCTGGCATCGGGGATCGGCTGTGGGAGGTGAGGGAGTATCGCAAGGGCTCTTCTTTACCAAATCCTCCGCTGCGTGTATTGCTGGTTGATGATATTTACACCACCGGGAGCACGCTTGAGGCGTGCAGCCGTGTACTCCGCAGTGAAGGTGAGGCGGTCGGGCTGAAGATTGAAGTGTATGGACTTACCTGGGCCAGATCCTGATGCGGGTGATTAAAATGCTGCAGTCAGATGCCGATATATTCACTAAGGGAAGAACAATGCACGTTCACGCAAAATATGCTGAAAACGGCCAAGCCCCACTAGACGAATGATCCGCATATCATGTACTCTGGAAGTACTAGAGTTGCATGTGTCGGAAATGAGAGGAGCAATAGAGCGGATGAATATTGATAACTGCCCTCGTTGCGGCAAGCTGTACGCGGTTAATATCCGGGAATTATGCTTTAATTGCATTAAAGACATTGAAAAAGAATATGAAATATGCGTGCAATATCTACGCGATAACAAGGGTGCCGATATCCAGGAACTGTCTGAAGCGACGGAAGTGAGCATCAAGCAAATCACCAAGTTTATCCGTGAAGGGCGTATTTCCGTTGTGAACGCGCCCAACCTGACGTATCCGTGCGAGGTGTGTGGAACCCTGATTCGTGAAGGCCACATGTGTGAATCCTGCAGAACACGACTTACGAAGGAGCTGACGGAAGCGACACGCAATGATAACGCACGGGACCAGGGGCATAACATGGGCTCGTCTACCTACAGCGCTATCGACAAGAAACGGACTTTCTAGTACAGTAGAATTAAAAACATTTAAAGCTATTCAAAATGCTTTGTAAACCGCCGATAATCTTAATTAGAGCTTATCGGTTTTTTCATTTTCTCGATAAATTTGCATTTAAAATATTGAAATATTAAGGAAGGTGGAAGTTAAGTTATGAAAATTAACGAGACCAACCGTATCGGTGCCATTAATCCATATCAGCGGAATATCGAAGCTAACGTTCAAGAAAACCAGAAGAAAAGCCAGCGCAAGGACGAGGTATCCATCTCAGCAGAGGCCATGGAAATGCTGCAGCGCAGCAGCAACACAGACCGGGCCAACCGAATCCAGGAATTGAAGCAGCAGGTCGCTTCGGGCACGTACAAAGTGGATGCGGACAAACTTGCGGAGAAGCTGATGCCTTATTTCAAGTCGACTGATGTGGACTAAGGAATTATGGCCATGACAGCACTGGACAAATTAATTGCCGTATTGGAACAACTGGAGCAAAGTCACAGCGAGATGCTGGATTTGAGCCAATGGAAACGTCAGGCTATCGTGAACAATGAGGTTGATGAACTAATCAAAATTCTGAATAAGGAATCCAGATTCATGAAACAACTGGAGTCATTGGAGAAGGCGAGAATGGATTCTGTTCATGAATTCCTGCAGGAGCGTGGTATTAAATCGTTACTCAACCTAAGCATTACCGAACTGTCCAGGCTGGTTTTTGATCACGATGACAAGCAACGACTGTTTGACATTCAACAGAAGTTATCTTCAACTTTGCAGGAACTCAAGCGGTTGAATGAACTTAATCAGAAGCTGATTGAACAGTCCATCATGTTCCTTGATCTCTCTATGGAGATGTTCAGTATGAGACCGGAGCAAGAGGCTACCTATAAGCATCCTTCTCAGGCGGGGGGCGCAGTTGGAAGAACGGGCCTTTTTGATGCTCGGGGATGACAAAATAACGAGGAGGACGCAATATGGCATCTACATTTCATTCCATAGAGACCGCCAAACGTGGTGTAATGACCCAGACGACGGCATTGAGCACAACGGGTCACAATGTGGCGAATGCTAATACAGAGGGCTACTCCAGGCAGCGGGTCAACATGCAGGCCTCCATTCCGATGGAGCCCTTGGCGTTTTTGCGCAGTACGGCGCCAGGCCAGCTCGGCACAGGGGTAGAGTTCAGCTCTATCACTCGTGTACGCGAGAAATTTCTTGATGATCAGTACCGCAATGAGAATACGAGCCTGGGGAACTGGACCGTGCAGAAGGATACGCTGGAGAAGCTGGAAGCGATCGTAAACGAGCCGTCCGATACCGGGCTTCGTACCGTAATGGATAATTTTTTCAATGCCTGGTCGGACCTCAGTAAAAATCCTGAGGATGTTACGGCACGTACCGTTTTAAAGGAAAGAACGATAGCTCTGACCGATTCGATGAACCAGATTAGCCGCCAGCTTAACGCCCTGAGCCAGGACTTGAATACGAATATTAATATTAAGGCACAGGAAGTACAGGGATACTTGACGAACATTGCCAACTTGAACGATTCCATCACCAAAATTGAGTCGCTTGGGGATAACGCCAACGATTTGCGGGATCAGCGCGACTTGCTGACAGATAAACTATCCAAAATTATCAACATTACAGTAACTGACACGGCACAGGGCTATCAAATTCAAATGAACGGGCAAAATCTTGTAACAGGTAATGCTGTTGGCACCGCAGTGGATGGGGCGTTTCTGACAGGGGCTTTCCAGGGAGGGACCCTGACGGACGGAGAAGTATACGGCATGATTCGCTCCAAGGATGTGCTGGTAAGGGATTATCAAAGACAAATGGATGAGCTGGCCAATACGCTTGCTAATGGAGATATGGAGATTACCATTCCGGCGGGCTCTATTTTGCCTGATAATACAGTCTTGAATGACGTTACCTACACAGGAACGGCCCGCACATTGACTGCTGATTTGAAAGTGACCGTAAAAGGCTTAAATGGTCTGCACCAGTTAGGCTACGGGCTGGACGGCACGACTGCGGCTGGGCTGCCGTTCTTTACAGCTTCTGGCGGTGCAGCAACGATTACAGCGGGAAATATTTCGATGAACGCTGCGATTCAGGCAGATCCTAAAAAAATCGCCGCTTCTCTGCGGACAACGACCAGCTCTGACAAGGAAGACGTAGTTGCAGGGAATAACACCTTGGCCAATCTGATGGCTAATATAAAAAACACACCAATCAAGTCGATTGATGGTCTGCGCAATGCCCCTATTGGAGCCCAATTCAGCGCTATTGTCGGGCAATTGGGGGTTCAATCCCAGGAAGCGGCACGCCAGGCTGCCAATCAGGAAGTGCTCGTGCAGCAGGTGGAAACTCGCCGCCAGTCAGTCAGTGGCGTGTCGCTGGATGAAGAAATGTCGAATATGATCAAGTTCCAGCACGCTTACACGGCCTCTGCACGATTCATGACGACCTTCGACGAGTTGCTTGATAAATTGATTAATTCTACGGGAGTCGTGGGCAGATAGCCTGCGGGAGGGAGTTAACAGCCATGAGAATTACCAATAACATGCTTAGCTCGCAGTTAATGCTTAATCTGAATCGCAATGCCGGACAGATGAACAATACTCAGATCCAGTTGGCAACCGGCAGAAAGTTGAACAAGCCTTCGGATGACCCGTCTGGCATCACCTATTCATTACGTTATCGTGCGGAACTATCCTCCAACGAACAGTATCAGAAAAATGTGGATAGCGCTGTATCCTGGCTGGAGTTTAATGATACAGTTATAGATCAGGCAGGAAATGTGGTTCAGCGTCTGCGTGAGCTCACAGTGCAAGCATCTACAGGGACTAACCCTCAATCCGCACTGGATAGCATTAATGAGGAAGTCAAGCAATTGAAAGCGCAATTGATCGACATTTCTAATAGCACACTGAATGGAAAGTATGTATTTAATGGTGAAATGTATGATGAGAAGCCTTACAATTTTCCAATGAATGCGGATGGATCTTTTGATACATCGGGTGCAGCAGCGATTGTTACGGATCCGGGGAAAATCAATTTTACAGTTGGCGAGAGCATGCAGTTGCCGATTAATGTGAATGGCAATGAGGTGTTTGGTAACTCAACCGAAAAGGACAATCTGTTCGTTGTATTCGACACGATCATTCAGGCGCTTTCGACAGGGGATCAAGAAGAGCTGTCTAATCAGCTTGATCAGATTGATAGCCGGACGGATAAAATGCTGTCTATTCGTTCCGAAATAGGCGCTAAGACCAATCGCATAGATTTGATGATGGGACGACTGGATGATCTGGAAGGGAATTTGACCGATCTGCAATCCAAGGTCGAAGATGCGGATTATGCCGAGCTTATGATCCAATCGAAGATCCAGGAAAATATTTATAATGCTTCCTTGTCCACAGGGGCTAAAATTATTTCGCCATCGCTGATGGATTTTCTGAGATAGTCAAGGAGGAGCTAACCTTATGAAGCTGCTTCCTGTCATACAGATTCAAACAACACCAGCTATCCTGCATATTGATGCTGATCCGGGGCAATATTCTATTCGCCAGCCTAAAGCAGATGTTCAGATGCATACGAGACCTGCAAAATTAACGATAGAGAGCCACCCTATAAGTTTTCAGGTAGATCAAAGTAAAGCCTTCTCCGCATATACGGGTGGCGGCATGCTGGAGATGAATCATCGTATTTATTCAGGTATGGAGAAGATATTTCTGGAGAACATTGCTGAGCGGGTCAAGCAAGGAAACGAATTAGCAGCGATCCATAAGCCAGGCAATACGATTGCTAATATCGTGGGCACCAACTGGCAATCGAAGCCGTTTCCCGAAACAAGAACACCTGCTTCTAGCGATAATGTGGATATACGAATAAATACCCGACCGCCTGAGATTCGCTTTGAGTCCGCCGTATCGGAAATGAATGTAACGGTCAATAAACCCGAAATTGAGTATCAGCGCGGTAAACTTGATATGTATGTCACACAATATGCAGCGGTACAAATTACTCCACCTGCTATAGATTTGGGGGTATAGCTATAATGAAAGCTATAAACGGTCGTTTTGAGTCCGCTATAGCTTTTTTGTATATATTTTAATTTATCGCCAAAGGGGGCGCTTGTTATTTTAATTTCTACCAGTCAGTGGGGAGAATTGGAGTTAAGCGAAGAGGATATATATCATTTTGCGAAAGGGTTGCCAGGCTTTGAGACAGAGACAGATTTTGCAATGGTACCTGTTGAAGGTACGGCATTCCATTATCTGCAGTCAACGACAAAGCCTGAATTGTCTTTTTTGATAGCAGATCCGTTCGAATTCCATTCGGAATACAGCTTTGAACTGGCTGATGAGGACAAGGAAGAGTTGAAGATTGAGGACCAGGTTGCTGTATATGCTATCGTAACGATCCATTCCGAGGTTGTACAATCGACGATGAATTTGTTGGCTCCTCTTGTCCTGAATCCAGTTACCCGCATGGGGAAACAGGTTGTACTTCATCAATCCGGATATGAAACAAGACATGCATTGTGGACCGACAAGGCAGAATTGATGAAGGGTGGCGACTAACTATGCTTGTCCTGTCACGCAAAAAAGGGGAATCCATCATCATTCAGGATCATATTGAGGTTACTGTCCTAGAAGTAGACGGTGATACAGTAAGGATTGGAATATCAGCCCCCAAGCATGTGGACATTTTTCGCAAAGAGCTATATGTTTCGATTCAAGAGGCTAATCGGGAATCGGCAACACCATCTGTTCCCGAGGTTGCAGCATTAATGGAATTGTTACGCGAAGAGAAGGATAGAAAGAAATAAAAAAAATTTGCCCTGGCTATAAAAATTTGGTTTTCTCCTGTCGATATATAATGTAGACGCTGCAACAGGAGGGCGGCCGACCTTAATGTCGCAGCGTTTACCACAAGGATGTGGAACTTCATTTATATTCAGGGAGGAAACTTACAATGATTATCAACCACAATATTGCTGCAATGAACACTCATCGTCAGCTGAACACGAACACTGCGAACACGAACAAAGCTATCGAGAAATTGTCTTCTGGTCTGCGTATCAACCGCGCCGGCGATGACGCTGCAGGTCTGGCAATTTCCGAAAAAATGCGTGGTCAGATCCGCGGTTTGGATATGGCTTCCAAGAATGCTCAAGATGGTATCTCTCTGATCCAAACAGCAGAGGGCGCACTGAACGAAACACACAGCATTCTGCAACGTGTTCGTGAACTAGCGGTGCAATCTGCAAACGATACAAACACAAATGAAGATCGCGCTGAACTTCAAAAAGAAGTTGCTGAGTTGACTGCTGAGGTAACTCGTATTTCTACGACCACTGAGTTCAATACGAAGAAACTGCTTGATGGAGCGGGTGTTAGTGGGGCAGTCTTCCAAATTGGAGCAAACTCTGGACAACAAATTACATTGTCTATTGGAAATATGGGGGCAGATTCCTTGGGGCTTACCTCAGTAAGCATTGCAAGTCAAACGGGTGCGGCTGCTGCGATCAGCACCTTGGATGTGGCCATTAAATCAGTATCTGCTGAGCGTGCCAAGCTGGGTGCGAACCAAAACCGTCTGGAGCATACCATCAACAACCTGGGAACAACTTCTGAGAACCTGTCTGCTGCAGAATCCCGTATCCGTGACGTAGACATGGCGAAAGAAATGATGAATCAAACGAAAAACAACATCCTTGCACAAGCTTCCCAAGCGATGTTGGCGCAAGCAAACCAACAGCCACAAGCTGTACTGCAATTGCTTCGTTAATATTCGAATCAGCAGAGTCTCCGAGATTATTCTCGGAGGCTTTTTTTCAGTTTTGTTCATGTTTACTAACCATTACATATGTTTTAGCCGATAATTACAGTAACAAGGTTTAATTCGTAAATGCGAAACGAGAGAGGGAGCACATGAGGAAAACGATTGCGTTGTGCATGATTGTAAAGAATGAACAGCAATTTCTTAGACGTTGTCTGGATAGCGTAAAAGGCAAAGTTGATCAAATTATTATAGTGGATACCGGATCAACGGATAACACGATTTCAATCGCTAGTGAGTATACGGAAGATATCTTTCATATGGAATGGATTAACGACTTCGCGGCAGCCAGGAATGAGTCTATAAAGCACGCAGAGACGGATTACATCCTAATCCTGGATGCGGATGAGTATTTGGAATCGTCGACAGACCTGGAGGCAGAACTAGGCTCTGAAGCCGATTACTATTTCGTGAATATATGCAACTTGATGTCTGGTGAGCGGGCAATGACGCATATGGCTATTCGCCTTTTTAAAAATAAAATAGGGCTGTACTATAAAAATCGTCTCCATGAGCATCTCAACACAACAGAGCGAGAAGATCAATTACTCGCAGGGTATGCAAGCTTCACCATTATGCACACAGGTTATACAGACGAGATGATGAGGGATCGAGAGAAAGCGCGCAGGAACCTCTCTTTAATGAAAGTCGAGGTTGAGGAAAATCCATCCGTCTACAATATATTTAATATGGGCAGAACCTATATGTGGCTGGGAGAACATGAGAAGGCCATCAAGTATTTGCAGCAGGCGTATCCTATGAGCAAAAATCTGACCATTGCCCCTGAGTTGATTGCGTCGTTATGCCGGAGTCTTGGTGAACTTGGGAGATATGAGGAGGCTCTTACAGTATTGAAAGAAGCTGTGGAAGTGTATCCTCGAGAGGTAGACTTACGTCATATTCAGGCTCTATTCTACTGGGAGATTGGTTACTCTAAAGACGCCATCGAATGTATGAAGAAATGTATGGAAATTGGCGATAAGGGCATTACGTTTATGGAAGGGAACGGCACATATATTGCTCGTTTCAGGCTAGCAGAGTGGCATACATCTCGTAACGAGTTTGCACAAGGATATGAGCACATCGTAGAGGCTCTTAAGCTGAAAAATGATTTCGTGCCTATCATGGCTAAATATTTTGAAATTGTCGAAAAAGCGCAAGTTCCTTTGAACGATGTACTTGAGAATGTCGACAATCTTTTTGATATCCAACATCGAGAACAACTGCAAAAATTATTGGAAGTGTTATATCAACTCAGGCACCCCCTACTACTGAAATATATGGATATGTATAAAGTTAATGTTCAAAGTAATGTCACGGCCGTTGCCCATCAATATGATAGAGACCATCAACAGGCAAGAAAGATTTGGTTAGAGCTGACTGATCTGGAGGAACAAAACGGTACGGATATACTTTTGTTGGCTATGATTCTTAGAGATGAAGAGTTGTTCCGAAAAGCTGTTCCATTATTAAACTTAAATGTGAAAGAGAAAAAACTGCTTTTGAAAGTTGTAAGTAACGAACCTGTTGAAGTAATAAATATGACTACACATGTAGAACATATTTTAGAGAGAATCTCGGTTTATCTTATTCGTTTGCAAGAGTTCGAAATATTTGAGATTGTACTTAATTATTTATGGAGCGGAAGTATTGGAGTCAAGACTCAAGTGTGTGTCAATTTAGTTGCTTATGGTTTTAGTGAAATTGCTATTGATTTATTAGCTAATTTGTATAAGGACCATCCCAGAAATATGAGCGTTGTTAAGCTGCTAGGGGATGTATGTTTCAAGTCTGGCTACTTTGAGGATGCCAAGCTGTTTTATACGAAGCTGGTTGGAATGTGTGATGAGTATAGTGCTTATGAACATATGTATGACTTGTACGATAAGATGAATGATGCAAATGGAAAAGACTCTGTATTAGCTGAGATATCTAAGAAGTTTAGCTTGTGTTTGTGGGCAAAATAATCGTGTGCAAAAAAAGGGAGATTACATCGCCCCTCTACAATCCCAAGCCTCGCCAGCCGATAAATATAATAAATAATTTCCATCGGGGGATGAGCGATGAATCTACAGTTTTCACTTACTACAAATGTATCTGGTAACAAAGCGGCCGTAGATGGTATGAAAGTTGATTCTCGTGGCAGCCAGGACAGTTCATTATTGAAGACGGTCAGAAATAGTACGGAGTTGTCCAGACTTGAGCGTCAGGGAGTTAGTGTTCCACTTGGCGATGAACGTCTGATCCAAGCGATTGACAAAGCGGTTAAAGCTCTTCAAGGCCCCTCTACAACGTTGGATATCAGTATACATGAGAAAACTCATCAAATCATGGTCAAAGTGCTTGACAAGGAAACAGGTGAGACCATTCGTGAGGTCCCTCCAGAGAAGACGTTAGATTTGGTAGCCAAGATGATGGAAATCGCCGGAATTCTGGTTGACGAAAAGGTATAGGGGGTTAGCGTAAATGAGTATGCGGGTCAACGGTTTTTCAGGAATGGATATTGACAGTATGGTGAAGTCTCTTATGACGGTTAAGAGAGTGCCTCTGGATAAATTGAGTCAGCAAAAACAAACGCTCGAATGGACAAGAGACAGCTATCGAGAGATGAATAGTAAAATTGTTCAATTCAATGATAAGCTGGCAAAATTGAGCAAGTCGGAAGCTTTGAATACTAAAAAATCAACCGTAAGTGGCAATACAACGGCTGTTAAAGCTGAGGCCAGGGCAGATGCCAACCCAACAGCGATGACTGTTGAAGTCACCAAGCTGGCCCAAAAGGCCAATATGCAGACAGGAGCAGGGTTGGAGGGAGCTACATTAAATACGACGTTGGAGCAGCTTGTTGGTGGCTCTGGAAGCGCTCAAGACACATATGAACTCCACATCAATGATAAATCAGTAACCTTTCTGAAAACAGATAAGCTTTCTACAGTTATTGCGCGGATTAATTCTGAAGTCTCTACGGTTAATGCGAGTTTTGATGAGGTGAGTGGTAAACTTACGATCACCTCTAAGGAGTATGGGAAAGATATCACTGCGACCGGGCAGGATAAGACAGCAAAACCTAGCTCACTGACAACTTTGTTGGGTATGACTACAAATGCTGCCCAAAAAGGTGAGGTTAAGGTTACCAGTGAGCTTGGAGGGACCAAAACGTATACGACGGATAGTGACAGGCTTACCGTTAACGGCATTAACCTAACCATCCTGCAAACAACGGGGGGGACGCCTTCCCAAATCACGACTCAATCCGATCCTGCCAAAGCAGTTGAAACGATTAAATCTTTTGTGGATTCATATAACGAACTGCTGGGACTGATGAACTCCAAAGTTGACGAGCAGAAGTATCGTGATTTCCCTCCATTGACAGATGAACAGAAGAAGGACATGAAGGAAGACGAAATTAAGAAGTGGGAAGAAAAGGCGAAAAGCGGCCTGCTGAAAAATGACTCCATTCTCAGCTCAACAGTTACATCTATGCGTTCGGTAATTTCAAGTAATTATAAGGAATTAAGTGAGATCGGAATTACCACCGGACAATACTATGAAAATGGCAAACTATATATTGATGAGGCCAAGCTTACTGAGGCGCTGACCACGAATCCTGACAAGATGCTCAGCATTTTTACCGGTTCTCTATCAGATCCCAAGAGCAAGCCTATTTTTAGTGAGTTGAGCTCAGAGTTGGATGATACGCTGGATTTGTTCTCCAAAAAAGTAGGTACTTCAAAGTTTGATACGAATGCAAGTATGAACCTGAAGACGGAAAGTATTATGGGCGAGCAGTTAAAGGAGTACAACAAAAGAATCTTTGATATGGAAAGAAAAATGACCAATTGGGAAACCCGTTATTATAAGCAGTTCACTGCTATGGAACAGGCAATGTCTCAACTTCAATCCCAATCCTCAAGTTTAACAAGTTATCTTCAATAAAGAGAGTGGGGAATAATGGATTATGGTTACATCTCCTTATGAGAAATACAAGCAATCTTCTGTACAGACTTCTACTCCTGGCCAGTTGGTGATCATGCTGTACGATGGGGCGATTCGTTTTGTGAAAGCTGGCTTAGAGGGGATCGAAGCTAAAGATTATGCTAAGGCAAATATAAATCTAGGCAAGGCGCAGACCATTTTGAGCGAACTGATGTCGACCTTGAATCCTTCTTATGATATAGCGAAAAATTTGTTTGCTCTGTATGAGTACATGAACCATCTATTAATTCAGGCGAACATCAAAAAGGAAATAGCGCACGGAGAAGAGGCTCTCAGCTATTTGCAGGAATTACGTGAAACGTGGGTATTGGTTAATAAACAAATGACAGGAACCGTTTGAGATGAATAACGATCAGGCAGAAATCAATGCTGTGCTTGAAAGATTATCGAATCTGACAGAACGTTTTGTGGTTCAACTGGAGGACAAAACTTCGGAGGAAGTAGAGGCATTTGTAAGTGAGCGGCAAATGGTGGTAGATCAGTTGCAGCAAGTAACAGGCACCACGGTGTTGAACGACAAGCAGAAGAAAGAACTTGCTAACATATTGTCATACGATGAGAGAATTCAGCAGCACATGTTGTCCCTGAGAAACAATGCTCAACAATGGCTAATGAAACGTAACGCTGCCAAAGTGCAAAAGAACGTATATGAATCCAGATATACACCGGACAGTTATTTGATGGATAAACGAAAATGAAGTGCTATGAGTTTACAGAGCAGCTTTGCTTAAAAAGCGGGATTGCTCTGTTTCTTGCTTGTCACAATTTTGCATTAACGAAAGAAGAGGAGACAAGATATGAGCATAGTGGTTGCTGAACATGTAGATGGGTTGATGCAAATCAAAATTTAAATTTTCTTGAGGATAATGCTGAGTTTAATACACATACAGATCGAATGTTGCGAATTCTACATTTATATCCAAAAGACGTGAGTCAGTTTTTTGAACTTGTACAAGGAGCATTTTCTTTTTGGAGGGCTTCGGTAACTTTTAAAATTGCTGAAGAGCATTTCGATTATTTAATGTAGAATGAACTTTTGATTTGCAGGGTATACAAAGCCGATCAATGACATTCATTGGCTCGATGCTAACGCGTTTCATGAAAGCAGCCACAGTGCCTGGGCAACATGGCGGATTCTCCCTTTATCCCAAATCATCACGATCTTGCCCGTTGGATATTCCTGCAAAACAAATTCAGAAATCAAATAACAGAAGAACATCATACTTTTCACCGTCACGAAATTTCACTTTTCTGGTTTCATAGTTTAACGCTCCGAACAGTTTGTCCCTATTATTCCATAAATAGGGTTTTGCGTTGGTGACCGACCGGAAACCAATTATATATCAACCATGATAGGTACAATAAAGCAGTCAATTTGACATAAAGCAAGCAGGAGGCAGAATGAAAACAAGCATTATTATCTTGACGTATAATCAACTGGAATATACCAAACTTTGCATAGAAAGCATCCGAAAATATACGGAACCGAGAAGTTATGAGATTATTATTGTCGATAATGCCTCATCAGACGGGACGACTGACTGGCTTAAAGGGCAGCAGGATATAAAAGTAATTTTCAATGAAAGTAACCTCGGGTTTCCAAAAGGCTGCAATCAAGGGATTGAAATAGCTTCTGGTGATAATGTTTTACTGTTGAATAATGATACCATAGTAACTGAACGATGGCTTGAGCAATTAACGTATGCATTATACAGTGATGACTCCGTCGGGGCCGTGAGTTGTGTAACTAACAATTGCTCCTATGGTCAAAAGATTTCAACTAGTTATCAAGACCTGAAGCAAATGCAACAGTTCGCTTCCCAGTATAATGTCAGTGATCCAACGAAATGGGATGAGCGTTTAAAACTGATTGGATTCTGTTATCTGATTAAAGGTTCTGTTCTTAAAAAGGTTGGAGCATTGGATGAAATGTTTTCTCCCGGAAACTTTGAGGATGACGATTATTCTTTGAGAATCCGCAAAGCAGGCTATAAGCTTCTCCTGTGCAGGGATACATTTATTCATCATTTTGGCAGTGTGTCATTTGGAAGAATGCCTTCAAAGTATAGTCAAATTTTGAGAAACAATGCACGTAAATACGAAACAAAATGGGGATTTAGTCCATTATATTCTCAGCATATCCGCTTGGAGATCGTTAACCTGATAACAGAACCGGCAGAAGCGCCGATAAATGTACTTGAAGTAGGATGTGCCTGCGGAGGTACGTTGCTTGAAATTAGAAATCGCTACAAGAATAGTAATTTATATGGGATAGAACTTAATGAAGCGACTGCAGAGGTTGCGAAGATTATCGCGGATGTAAGACCGGAAAACGTTGAAAACGATATAATGAGCTACGAAGAAAATTTCTTCGATTATATCATTTTGGCCGATGTGTTGGAACACTTATACGATCCGTGGACAGTACTCACCAATATTCGTAAATATCTTAAGCCGAACGGGAAATTACTTATTAGTCTTCATAATATTATGCACCATAGTGTTTTGAGTGATCTATTAATTGATGGTAACTTCTCTTATGAGGATGCAGGAATATTGAATCGAACTCAAATGAGGTTTTTCACTCTTAATGAAATTCATCGGATGAACTTTAGGACTGGATTTACGATCAACGAAGTAAGCGGAGTGAGTAAAGGGATTTCTCAGAAAGATGAAGGTTTTATTAGTCGGCTCGACATGCTGGGTGAACAGAATCTTAAGGCTCAATTCGAAACGTATCAATATATTTTGAGTGCTTCAAAAAATCCGCTTTATGACATAATACCTATAATTATGGATAATAAGGATCGGCCTAATTTAATCATAGATAAGCTTAAAGATTATGCAACAACAGATATTTTGACAATGATTAATGTATTATTTTCGGATGACAGCTATAAAACTGAATTGTTCAATCTTATAGGTGTTGTGCATTTTGAAAGCGGAGAATACAATCGAGCACTACCATTTTTTGAACGGGCTCATTTTACGGATCTTTTCAACACGGAGGTTCTGTATAATATTTCCTATTCCCTTTATTTTATTGGGGAAGAAAGCGCGGTAGCAGAATATATAGAAGAGCTCCGTGATTTGGATAAATCGGCATATGATGATCTCCTTATAGTTATAAACGAGCTAAAAGCAACGTTATGATGACAATTTGATCTTGATTCCACTGTGGAGACGGTGTATAGGGGAATAAGTCTCGCGCGGCCAAGAATACGAATCCACACAACCCAGGATGTAAGAGTTAGCTCCCGTTTTATAAACCGACCTTGCTATGAGGGATTCGAAATTTAAGATAAAAATATTGAAAGGCAGTGGATACCATGGGGATTGGATTAAATTGGATAGAAAAATTAGGGATGCTGGATCAAGGTAAATTGGATGGCAACGTTGAGTGGCTTATAGATGCAATAAAAGAGGACGAGAAAATTTTTCCTGTTTTAATTGCTCGTATTCATGAGCGAGTAAATAACAGGATTGAATTATTCAATATTCTTGCAGTAGGGTGCTACCAATACAAACAATTTGATTATGTCATACCTTTTCTGGAAGAGGCTTTAAAAGAAGATGAGTTTAATAAAGATGCGTTAATGAATTTGGGTCAGATCTTATCTGAAGTAGGTGAACAAAAACTTGCACTTAGCTATGTACTAAAAATTAGGGATAAAGATCAAGAAGTACTATCATTCATAAATTACTTAAACGAGTCTTTTGAAAATGAAGATATTTTAGAATTTGAACAAAATGATGTTGAATTTACAGGTGAGCGCCTGATTATCAATCGTCATGTTAAGTATCAATATCCTGATGTGTTAGAAGAGCATATCAATAGATATAAATTTGCTTGCAGCCATGTGAAAAACAAAATAGTTTTGGATGCTGCTTGTGGAGCCGGGTATGGATCCAAAATGATGAGTGAAGCGGGAGCAACACATGTTACCGGGGTTGATATTTCTGAGGAAAGTTTAATACATGCCAGAAAAGATTATAACTCTTCTAATATTAAATTTTCATATGGTGACGTAAATAAATTACCATTTAAGGACTCAAGTTTTGAAGTGATCGTTTCGTTTGAAACAATAGAGCATATTAGAGATGGTTCACATTGGATTCGCGAAGCAACACGATTACTCAAGGAGGACGGCTTGTTTTTAGTCTCTACTCCTAACAGAAGTATTACTAACCCAGGTACTTATTTTGAAGAAGCTCCTCTAAATAGGCATCATTGTTTTGAATATAATGCTATTGAATTCATTGGAGAACTGACAAAGGAATTTGATATTGTGGGAATTTACGGACAATCATATGTTCATGATCAAAATAATGCAAGTACAACTTTTCTTAGAACAGTACGGAAATTGGATATAAATTTCAAACCCACTGGGAAGGACTCGATACATGGGGCTGATCATGATCTCATACCATTGGGGTTAGTAAAAGATATGCAACCTATGTATTTGGTGGCTGTTTGCAGAAAGAAAAGAAAATAATTTTAGTTTGAAATCATCTGGCTCTGCGCCGTTTATTATTGTAATCAAGATCGTGGAGAAGAAGGCAGAGGTAGGCTTCTTGCAGGTAATAGTAGAATCTCATCGATAATGAAAAGTCCTCAAGGAGGCTCACTTAATCACTTTCATTAGCCATACAAGGAACAGTAGGATGGCGGTATTAGACACTCAAGTCTGTGAAGTTTCATCGCCATCTCTTTTTGGCGGTAGCATAGTCACAACGTGTGAGCGGTAACTTTATATCCGCTGGTATCAGGAATTGCTTAAAAAGTTAAAGGCAATCTGCCAACAACACCTGAAGTCCCTTCCAGAGACAGAGCGATCCTCGTTATAACCATGGTAAATGACTTGGAAAAGGAATATGATCTATCCATGTCCGAAGTAAACTCCTATAAGTTGATATGATAAAAAGGATGCTGGCAGCGGGTCATCCAAGTATGCTATCGATAAAAACAACAATAACATCGGATCATTCCGCAGTCGAATAGATTATCTCACTTTCAATAACATCTTGACTTTTGAAGTCAACGCGTATAATTAAGGGATTGTTATAGCCTTCCACTTGATATGCCCCCTATAAGGTAGATTAGACGAACTAAAAAAAGTGGTTACCTAAAAATGGGGGGTGAATAAATGAACGAAAATCAGCAGTACGACAAAAAAGCATACATTCTACATTTTACGAGCAATCCGTCAGGATTCGACAATTCAGTGCACCACCCGAACTTTTTTTTCAATATTCACCAAATTATCAACCGCGCAGTGATTTGAGAAAGCGCCAATAAATTTAAGCAGGGTACAAAAATTTCGGAAAAAATTTTATTCCTGTCCATTCACATTAATTTATTTTGAGATAGGCTCTAAGTAGATTTTTCTTCCAATTTTCTGAATCTATAGAGTATAGATTTTAGAGAAAGTGGTCCTTTTGTCCAGTTTAATATAGAAAATATTTGATTATGAGGAATTTATTATATGGACATCTGGATTTTTGTTTTTTCTTGTCTTTTTATTAACGGTTCCAATGGCGATGGCTTCAGATGTTGATGGGATGCAGGGAGCTAGTCCTCCTGATGGAACAAAAGCCACTGGAGCAAGAACATACGGCAACTATGAAGCAGACAAAGTATTTGATAAAGATTTAACTACACGATGGCTATCGGCTGGGTATAAAGATACTATTGAGTTAGACTTCCCGAAAGCAATCACTTTGAACTCTGTGCAGATTGCTGGTTATGCGGACCCTAACTCAAGCGCTTCTTATACAATTTATGGACTACAAAATGAAACTTGGTCTGTCATTGGTGAAAAAAAGTTTCCTCTTGTAAGTAAACTAACAATCCTAGATCCTATTGAAGTAACCAAGGGAAGTTACGACTCATTAAAAATTGAAGTCAACACCCCTTCTTCATGGGTAGCAATAAGCGAAATAACATTAGGAGTAAATATAAACACTCCTACCAATCTCAAAGCTGCTGCCGGAGATAGTCAGGCAACATTAAATTGGGACCAAGTTCAAGAATCTGAAAGCTACATTGTCAGATACGGAACCGAGGCTGGGAAATATACTGAAACAGTAACGGTCACTAAAGACGCCTATGGAAGCTATGTTATCCCTGGTCTGACTAACGGAACAACCTACTACTTCGTTGTAACAGCGACAGTAAATGGAATTGAATCTGGTTACTCTAATGAAGCTTCAGCCACACCACAAACTACAGTTGGAGCTGTTCTGAATGTTACTATCGATAAAGATACTGTCAAAGTCGGAGATAAATTTACTTCCGCTATTTCTCTTGAGAATGTAAGTGACATTTACGCTGAAGACTTCACGATCCAATATGACCCGAGTCTTTTTGAATATTTGGGTTATGATGAAGTTGAAGGGTACAAAGTTTACAACACACCAACAGATGAGAATGGGAAGATTCGTTTTATTGTAGCAAGTCAAGGTAAAGAATACAGCATTTCTGACAAAGCTACATTTCTTAAATCTTAACTTCAGAGCCAAAGCAGAAGGAACTGGAGATGTAGATGCTACTCGCTGTCGAATTGCTAATACGGAAAGCGAATGGGATCTTGAAGGTGATTCTTGTGGGAAAGATACTGTGATAGTGGAGAAATCTGAGGTATTGGACGTCAATCATTCGGGTGAATATACGCTTGTTGACCTCGCGGTTGATGGTTTTTATTATGGTATTGCAGTAGCTGATACAGACACAACAAAGCACAGCGCTGATCAAGTGAGCGACGGCAATGTAAATCAGGATGACTTGATTTATATCGTAAATAGAATGCTGGATAATCCAAATTATCCTTCGAATTCTTAAAAGATTTAACAAAGCTCTGTCAGGATCGTGAAATGCGCCCTCTATAATAGACATTGGAACCCTCTCTGGGTCAACCGATAAATTATAGGGAGGCGCATTTAGTTTACACGCTGAGCAAGCTGGTTGTCGACCCGGATATTTCTGTAGAACAGTTGGAGCCGTTACCGAAGAAATGATCAAAGAATATGTCGAAGATCAAGGGAGCCCCAGAATCGACGAAGTGTTCAAGATTGAAGAGCGAGTTTCAGACACGAACTTTAGCTTGCTTTGAGCAAGATGGCATTTAAGTGCACTTTAGTGAATGTTTATTCGGTTATATATACCCATTTTAAGAGATGTAATTAAACATTTATTGCTAAAAAATAATTCTTTAGACCGACTTCTTTAGAACTATAATTATGTTATAATTTTCCTTGTCGAAATTAGGAATTATTAAGGGGGAAGAAGTTTTGAAAAGTAGAAAGATAGGTTTCACTTTTTTGTTGCTGGCGCTATTATGGGTTATCCTGCCTAACACGTCAACACAAGCAGCCAGCCAATATACAGGAGGTCTCTTAGACAATGTGGAGTTGAAGGTTGGTACCTCGGTTAACAATAGCAAGGGTACTGTCACTCAAATGACCGATGGAGACTCAAAAACAAGTTACTATTCGACTAGCGGGAGTTTAATCTGGCACAACTTCTCCTCACCACAAAATATCTCAGCTATTATTTTAAAGAGCAGTTCCCTGAATTCAACAATAGAATTTTATGATTCTAGTAATAATATGATCACATCGTTTACACCTGTAGCGAATGATACAGTTCAATCTTTACCGACACCGGCATCGAATGTCACAACTGTTGTGCTGAAATCAACCGCTTCTGTTTATCACTATGAGTGGAATGTATTTACAACTCCATCGGCTCCCCCGGCAGTTTCAAGCATTAGCTGGATTCAAGCCGGAGACAAGACCGTCGATCTGAGCTGGAATAATATTGCGGCCAAGTCCTATACCATCAAACGTTCAACATCTACAGGCGGTCCATACTCCGTTCTCGCATCAGTTTACGGCAATTCCTACACAGACTCTTCTGTTAACAATGGAACAAAATATTACTATGTTATTTCATCCGTAAATGAAGCTGGGGAAAGCGAAAATTCCGGGGAAAAAAACGCAACTCCTAACGCGACCAAATATACAGGTGGTCTGCTTGACCGGATTACTCTCAATATAGGCACATCTACATCGAACAAAACGGGTTCAGCACGGGAAGTGACAGATAACAGCGCAAGCACCAGCTCTTATTTAACAAGTGGTAATTTAATCTGGCATACTTTTTCATCACCACAAACGATTTCTGCAGTAATCTTAAATAGTGGCTCGGCGACAGCTATTGAGTTTTATGATTCTAGCAATAATTTGCTTTTATCCTACACCCCTATAGCTAATGATACTGTGCAATCTCTGCCGGTCGAGGTTACCAATGTATCGACAGTTGTCCTTAAAGCCGCCACCAGCACTTATTTTTATGAATGGAATGTTTTCTCCACTCCAACAGCGGCTCCTGCGGTGCCGGTAATCAACTGGATTCAGGGCGGGGATAAAACTGTTGATCTATATTGGGGATCTACAGCGGCCAAATCTTATAATATTAAACGTTCAACAAGTAAAAGCGGACCTTATGCATCACTGGCTTCAGTAAGCGGTACTTCTTACACCGATACCTCCGTTGTCAACGGAACAACCTATTATTATGTTGTATCGTCTATCAATGAGGCGGGTGAAAGCGCTGATTCAGCCGAAAAATCGATCACCCCGAATGCTTCCAAATATACGGGTGGTCTCCTTGACCGGGTTGCCCTTAATGTTGGCACTTCCACTTCAACTAAAACTGCAACTATTCGTGAAGTTACAGATAATAGCAGTAATACCAGTTACTACGTGTCGAGCGGCAGCCTTGTCTGGTATACTTTCCCTTCACCTATGGAGGTTTCTTCGGTTATTCTGAAAAGCAGTAGTATAGCCAACTCATCCATTGATTTTTATGATAGCAGTAATACCTTACTGTATTCCTATTCGCCTAAAGTCAATGACACACTAGAGAACTTGCCGCTCCCTGTTCAGAACGTCTCAACTGTTGTGCTTAGAGCTGGAACGTCCGTTTACCAGTACGAATGGAACTTATTTGGAAAAAGCATGGAGGTTCCCTCCACGGAGAAACTTAATTTGACCGCTTCCGCAAGCAATGGAAAAGTCACATTAAACTGGAATTCTATTTCAAAGGCTGCAAATTTTGAAATTCAACGCGGAACTACAAGTGGTGGGCCTTACAGTGTGATCGATACTGTATATGGAACTGCTACTACCTTTGAAGATACAAATGTGGTTAATAACACCCCTTATTACTATATCGTTCGTGCTGTTAACGGCAGTATCGAAGTAGCTGTTTCCAATGAAGCCCAAGCTACTCTTGTTACAACAGATCCGGGGAATCCCTCTGAGCCACCGATAGACAATAGTGGAAACAGAGCTTTACTTGACATCATGCTGAATACCGGTGAAGTCAAAGAGTATGATCTTTCCATGAGCGAAGTGGATGCCTTCATTAGCTGGTATGAGCAACGTGCCTCAGGCTCCGGGTCTGTCACATTTGCGATTAACAGACATAACAACAACAAAGGGCCTTTTACGAATCGGAAGGAATATATCATTTATGACAAAATTATTACCTTTGAGGTAAATGCCTACAACACCAACGTGCAACCCATACAGGCTTCTTCCCAGCCTGAAACCAGTATTTGAATTACTGGGTAGCCTTATATCCATGTGGAAAGGGCGATTAACAATCGCTCTTTCTTTTTTGCTCTCTTTCTATACCCCAACATACTTCACCTTGAAAAAAATGTTTCTGTCAATTTCTGTCGAGAATTTACTAGCCCAGTTACCGTGTTACGTAAAGTGTTATCCATCTCAACCGCTTGCTGATTTCTATCTCTACGGCAACCAGTACTTCTTCTTACGCGATCGTTTCAGACAGTCGTTTCATTATCTACCTTGGAACCGTTTCGATCTTCAGCTATCAGCCGCTCCTGGAAGAATACATTGTTTCGCTAAGCCGTTCGGCTAAGGCTTTCGATAGTAAAAATTCTACAAAAAATATTCAGAGTGTGATTCACCCGGAGCATATAGGTTTAATAGATAATCAATAGCTCAAGTTCAGAACCGGATTGGTCCATTTATGCTGTAATTCCAGTCAATCTACCAGTGGAAAAATAATGTATTAAACCATTTACATTTCCAATTGACAATGGATAAGCTTGGGTGGTATAGTCGGAAATGTGAGCGAGAGCTTCACTTCATTTGATGACGAAGGGAATGTTAGTGCATGCAAGGTAAAGTTAAATGGTTCAACGCAGAAAAAGGTTATGGTTTCATTGAAACTGCAGAAGGTGGCGACGTTTTCGTACACTTCTCCGCAATCCAATCCGAAGGCTTCAAAACCTTGGAAGAGGGACAAGACGTTGAATTCGACATCGTTGAAGGCGCTCGTGGACCGCAAGCAGCTAACGTAATCAAATTATAATCATCCCGGCATAGCCGACCTACATAATCGGTAAGATGGTTAGCAATTGAGAAAACGCTAGCATGAACCCTGGAATCTCGATTCCAGGGTTTCTTTTTATTTTCATAGCTTCTTTTAATAGATTGTGCGGGCGTTAACAAATCCCTGCATTTCCCTACCTTCATTTTTACTCCCGCCTAACAAATATGGTATACTGAAAGGGCAAAGGAGGCGTTCCATATGAACCTAACCGTTCGAGGTCAACAGATCGATGTTACTGACGCTTTGAAAGAATATGTTGAGAAGAAATTCAACAGGCTTGAGAAGTATTTCGATGCTCCGCCAACATCTGATGGAAGTGTCACGCTAAGCACGACAAGAGGGCTGCGCACCGTGGAAGTAACCATTCCTTTGCCAGGGGTACTCCTCCGGGCTGAAGACAGAAGCGAAGACATGTACGCGTCCATCGACGCGGTAGCGGACAAGCTCGAACGTCAGATCCGCAAGCACAAAACGAAGCTGAACCGCAAGTTCCGCCAAGAGGGTGGCTTGAAGACGCTGTTCGTAGAGCAGCCGGCTGCGGAGGTGGAGGTTCCCGAGTTTGGCGAAGATGACCAGAGCGACGAGCTGGAGGTAGTCCGCACCAAGCGCTTTTTATTGAAGCCGATGGATGTGGAGGAGGCCATTCTCCAGATGAACATGATCGGGCATAATTTCTTTGTGTTTTCCAACATTGATAATCAGGAAGTAAATGTGGTTTATAAACGTAATGACGGGAAGTACGGTCTGATTGAGCAGGAGTGATCGTTTCAGCAGGCATGGATGAACCCTTTAACTAAGAATGCAAAATAACTAAAATACTAACGAGTGCCCTTGTCCCGGACGTATATCCGGACGAGGGCCTTTTTCGTACCCATCGGCACCGATAAAATGCCAAAATCCGAAACTTAACGGACGTATGCTTCGTCTGTACAATATACAATGAAAGGAAATGGATTTTGTAGATATTGCCCAGCCCATGTGTGTTGCGGCAACTCCCACAAACTGTTACAATTTATCCAAAGACTTTTTTCTGAAAATGGCTGATGAACAAGCAGATGCAAGCTGAAAGGTACGAATCAATTTCATTTTCATGGACCCTTTTGTTTGTGAAATTGATTCCATCAATTGTTTTTGCGCGAAAGGGGTAAACCATGCTAGGCATAGTTAAGAAGATATTCGGAGATACGAATGAACGGGACGTCAAACGTCTAATGAAGACGGTTGACCTGATTAATAAGATGGAGCCGGACTTTAGTGCGCTTACCGATGAACAGCTGAAAGGGAAGACGGAGGAATTCCGCAGCCGCCTGGAGCAGGGAGGATCGTTGGACGAGCTGTTGCCTGAAGCGTATGCTACTGTACGTGAAGCGTCCAAGCGTGTGCTGGGCAAACGTCATTATGACGTTCAGTTGCTGGGCGGGATGGCGCTGCATGAAGGTAAAATTGCTGAAATGAAGACAGGGGAAGGTAAGACATTGGTCGGTACCCTGCCCGTCTATCTGAACGCGCTTGCGGGTCGTGGCGTGCACGTGGTTACGGTCAACGATTATTTGGCCCAGCGCGACAGCGGTGAAATGGGGCAGATCTATGAGTTTCTTGGCATGACGGTCGGCTTGAACCTGAGTGGTATGGACCATGGTGCGAAGCAGCATGCTTATGCTTGTGATATTACGTACGGGACCAACAACGAGTTCGGCTTTGACTATCTGCGCGATAACATGGTGCTGTATAAGGAACAGATGGTTCAGCGTCCTCTGCAGTTCTGCATCATTGACGAAGTGGACTCTATCCTGGTTGATGAGGCGCGGACACCGCTGATCATTTCAGGACAGGCCCAGAAATCGACGCAGCTGTATTTTGCGGCCGACCGATTCGTGAAAACGCTGGGGATTGAAGAGGATTACACGGTTGACGTGAAGGTGAAATCGGTTGCGCTGACGGAGAACGGTGTGTCCAAAGCGGAAAATTTCTTCGCCGTGGAAAACCTGTATGATCAGGCTAACGTGACGATCAACCATCATGTAGTGCAAGCGTTGAAGGCGAATGTGATCATGCGTCGTGACGTGGATTACGTGGTAACCGAGGACGAGGTTGTCATCGTTGATGAATTTACGGGCCGTCTGATGGCCGGTCGTCGCTACAGCGACGGTCTGCACCAGGCAATTGAAGCGAAGGAAGGCATCGGCGTACAGAACGAGAGCATGACGCTGGCGACGATTACCTTCCAGAACTATTTCCGTATGTATCGGAAGCTGGCGGGCATGACCGGTACGGCCAAAACCGAGGAAGAAGAGTTCAAGAAAATCTACGGCCTGGAAGTGCTGCAAATTCCGACCAATCGTCCGAATCAGCGTATTGACACGCCTGATGTTGTTTATAAAAGTGTGAAAGGCAAGTTCAAAGCGGTTGTCGATGAAATTATGGAGCGCCATCAGAAGCAGCAGCCGGTGCTTGTGGGTACGGTATCGATCGAGAACTCCGAGCTGCTGTCCGAAATGCTGAAGCGCAAAGGCGTGAAGCATAAGGTGCTGAATGCGAAATACCATGCGGAGGAAGCGGAAATTATCTCCCGCGCGGGTGAAGCCGGTGCGGTTACGATTGCCACGAACATGGCTGGCCGGGGTACGGATATTGTGTTGGGTGAAGGCGTAGCCGAAACCGGCGGTCTGCATATCATCGGTACAGAGCGGCACGAATCCCGCCGGATTGACAATCAGTTGCGAGGCCGTGCAGGCCGTCAAGGGGACCCGGGCTCGACGCAATTCTACCTGTCTCTTGGCGATGATCTGATGAAGCGCTTTGGCGCAGACAACGTGCTGAGTATGATGGAGCGTCTTGGCTTTGAGGAAGATCAGCCGATTGAGAGCCGCATGATTACGCGTGCCATCGAATCCGCCCAGAAGCGGGTGGAAGGCAATAACTTCGATCTCCGTAAAGTCGTGCTGCAGTATGACGACGTCATGAATCAGCAGCGTGAGATTATTTACAAGCAGCGCCGTGAAGTGCTGGAGTCGGAGAATATCAAAGAGATCGTATTCGACATGATCAAGCCTACCATCGAGCGTATAGTTGAGGCGCACTGCGGGGACGACATTCCTGAGAACTGGGAGCTTGAAGAAGTGGCTGAGTACGTCAACGGCAAGCTGCTGGAAGAAGGCGCAGTGAGCCGCGACGAGCTTTGGGGCAAAGAGAAGGAAGAGATTGTCGAGCTTCTGTTTGAGAAAGTTACGACCAAGTACAATGCTCGTGAAGAAGAGATTGGCGAGGAAATGGTTCGCGAATTCGAAAAGGTTATCGTGCTGCGCGCTGTAGACAGCAAGTGGATGGACCATATCGACGCCATGGATCAGCTCCGTCAGGGCATTCATCTTCGTGCTTACGGTGGTACGGATCCGCTGCGTGAGTATCAATTTGAAGGTTTTGAAATGTTCCATGAAATGATCGCCAGCATCCAGGAAGAGGTTGCGACTTACGTGATGAAAGCGAAAATCGAATCGAACCAGGAGCGCCAGGCGGTCGTGGATGAGAAGAAAATGTCCACCAGCGGCGAGCCTTCGACGCCGAAGCAGAACAGAGCATCCCGGAGATCAGGCAAGGCTTAAGGCATGCCGAGTTTTTTTGGGATGGACAGCATAGGATATTAGAATAAACAGGCTGCAGCAGCTTGAGCATCATAAGCTGCTGCGAGGTGAACATAAGGCTCCTTGGAGAGCAGAGGCAATGGGTGCCAGCTGATGGCTGGTGCTCATTGCCTGCTGCACTCCGGGGGCTCATTTCATGAAAAGGGGTTTTGCGGAATGATCGATCCAAGTGTAAAGCATGATCTGCGTGAAATAAGCAAGAAACTAACAAACCTTAGGGGGTCTCTTTGACTTAGATCTGAAGCAGGAGATGATCGCCAACTTTGAAGAGAAGATGGCGGCCCCGGATTTTTGGGATGACAATGAGAAGGCACAGGGGATTATTGCTGAATTGAACGCTGTCAAATCCTCTGTTGACGAATATGAGAAGCTCCGTCAGGAATACGAGGATGCCAGCATGATGGTTGAACTGGCTGATGAAGAAGGCGACGAGGAGCTGGCAACCGAGGTCACGAACAGCGTGTCCGCATTGGTTAGCAGGCTGGAGGAATTCGAGCTGCAGTTGCTGTTAAACCAGCCTTACGATAAGCTGAACGCCATTCTGGAGCTGCATCCGGGCGCCGGTGGAACCGAGTCGCAGGACTGGGGGCAAATGCTGCATCGTATGTACACCCGTTGGGCCGAGAAGCGCGGCTTCAAGGTGGAGACACTGGATTATCTGCCCGGCGATGAGGCGGGAATCAAGAGCGTTACCCTGCTGATCAAGGGCTTTAACGCTTATGGTTATCTGAAGGCGGAAAAAGGTGTTCACCGTCTGGTGCGTATCTCGCCGTTCGACTCGTCAGGACGCCGTCATACGTCGTTTGTATCCTGCGATGTTGTGCCGGAGATCGCGGATGATGTGGACATCGAAATCCGTACGGAGGATCTGAAGATCGACACGTACCGTGCCAGTGGCGCGGGTGGCCAGCACATCAATACGACCGACTCGGCTGTGCGGATTACCCACCTGCCAACAGGCATCGTGGTGACCTGTCAGAACGAAAGATCCCAGATCAAGAACCGTGAACGCGCCATGACGATGCTTCGTTCGAAGCTGTATGAGCGTAAAATTGAAGAGCAAGAGCAGCATTTGGCCGAAATCCGAGGAGAACAGTCGGAAATTGCGTGGGGCAGCCAGATTCGCTCCTATGTGTTTCATCCCTATAGTATGGTAAAGGATCACCGTACCAGTGTTGAGACAGGGAACGTAGGTGCTGTTATGGACGGAGACCTGGATGCGTTTATCGACGGTTACCTGCGCAGCCAAATCAAGGTGGAAACCGAATAATCTAACCTTTCCTACACGTGGTGTACGTTTTTTGAGTACACTTCGTGTAGGAATTTTTTTGCTTAAAATTATGCATACCCGTTCCGCTTCCGTTGTCCGTTTCTGTTGCATAGGTATGCTTTTGCAGCGCTTGGGGTAACAACGAATAACAAGTGAATAACATTTAAAGGAGAAATTGAACTATGGCATCATCTTACTCACCTTCCGCACGCAGAAAGCGAATCGCGGAATTATTCCCCGCATCGGGGCCGGGACGCAATGCGCTTGATATGTTTTTGATCGCATTGGGCTCCTTTATAACGGCGCTGACTTTCAACATGTTTCTGCTGCCTAGCCGGATTGCTTCCGGAGGAGTATCGGGTCTGTCGATCCTAGCGCAGGAATGGTTCGGGCTGGAACCTGCCTTTACACAGTGGGCGCTTAATATTCCGTTGTTCATCGCCGGTGTGCTGCTGCTTGGCAGGCAGTATGGCCTCCGTTCACTGCTGGGAAGTGTGCTGCTGCCGCTGTTTGTCTATTTTACAAGTAACTGGCCGGTGCCGACGACCAACCCGTTGCTGGCCTCATTATATGGCGGGATCGGTGTCGGGCTGGGACTGGGCATCGTATTCAGGGGACGAGGGTCTACCGGGGGACTGAGCATTCTAGCGCAGATCATCCAGAAATATACTGGCTTCAGCTTTTCGCTGTCGGTCGTTCTGCTCGATGGCACGGTTATTGTGCTGGCAGGCTTCGCTCTTTCACCGGAAAATGCGCTGTATGCTCTCATCGGCCTCTATATCACGGGTAAAGTTATTGATGCGGTGGAAATGGGGCTTGGATATTCGAAGGTGGCTTATATTATTTCCAATCACAAGGAGAAAATGGCCAAAGTCATTCTGGAGGATCTGGATCGAGGCTTGACCGAGCTGGCGGGCCGTGGCGGATTTACGCAGGAGGACCGGCCGGTGCTGATGGTGGTCGTGGGACAGAATGAAGTCACCCGGCTCAAAACGCTCGTCAGGTCCGTAGATCCGGATGCATTTGTTATTATCGGCGATACGCACGAAGTATTGGGCAATGGTTTTAAAAGAGAACGCTGACAAAGGAGGGAGCGCACAAGGGCAGGCATCATGCAGCCGTTAGGGACGCAGCTTGTTGCGGCTACGCCCTTAACGAGAGGCATGGACTCCCTGATATGAACGAGACTGTCAAAAGCGTCTCTTTGACTCCCACGTTTTTTACCCCTTTCCCTTTCAACCCGGAGGGGGACAGTCTGAGTAAGGAAGCAAAAGTTCTCGACGTTGAGGCAGTCTGATA
>NZ_JAPCKK010000033.1 GCF_030705605.1 Paenibacillus zeirhizosphaerae | reverse complement strand
GGTAGATAGGCTGGGGGTGGAAGTGCAGCAATGCATGGAGCTGACCAGTACTAATCGGTCGAGGGCTTATCCTAAAGGTTCTAAAAGGCAATGAACGTTTCGGATCCAGTTTTCAGGGCGTAACCGCTTTGAAAGAAAGATGTTGCGAAGCAAGAATGTAGGTCCTTTCTGAGGATTGATATTTTCTTGCAGCGATTTCGAGAAGCGGAAGCTTCGAAAAATCATGTCTGGTGGCGATAGCGGAGGGGTTCCACACGTACCCATCCCGAACACGACCGTTAAGCCCTCCAGCGCCGATGGTACTTGGATCGAAGGGTCCTGGGAGAGTAGGACGTTGCCAGGCAAAAAAAGTAAAAAAACAGCTCTGTTCTTACGAACAGGGCTGTTTTTTTTCGTGAGTTAAACTGTGCCAGTCACCGATTGATTTTTGGTGACTGGTTATTTACTAACCTGACGGTCGACGTCAGGTTTTTTTGTCGTGCGAGACAATTGAAGATTATTTTTTACAAAAGAATCAATTTAAACGTTAAATATATGTGAGATATATTCTTTTGCGGTATATGTTTTGTTGAAAAAGACAGTTTGGTAGCAATTTCTTTATGTTCTATGCTGAAAAATTCGATTTTTACGTAATGAATATTTACATATATCAGGGCGATCGTTTACCATCAAGTCAACGAAGGCATGCAACAGAGGAGGGAACAAGCAATGCCGGCCTCGGAATCGGAAATTTACATCGCAATTAAAGACGCTATTATTGACCAAAGGCTTCGACCCAACATGCAGCTTGTCGAGGAAGATATCGCGGAATCGTTTGGCGTCAGCCGTACACCCGTGCGCAACGTATTTCGCCGACTAGCGGCGGAGAAGCTTGTATCCGTTGTGCCGTATAAAGGAACTTTTGTCTGGTGTCCAACGGTAAGCGAATCCAAGGAAGTGTTCGAAATGCGAAGGGTGCTCGAGGAAGCAGCCGTCAGGCGGATTTGCCGCAGGCTTGATGAACAGGATCGTCAGCAGTTGGCCCGGATGCTGGAGGAGGAGCTGGAAGCTAATGAGCGGGGGGATTTGTTTAGAGCGCTGCGGATTTCGGGCGACTTTCATCTCCGGATTGCACAGATGGCGGGTAATTCTTATTACAGCAAATATTTGGAGGAGCTCATTTCATTATCTTACGTCATTATCGCATTTTACGGTGGGAAAAAACCTACCCGCTGCGATCATCACAAACAAATTTTAAACGCGATCGAACGAGGGGATGGACAAACGGCCGCCGAATTGATGACCCTTCATCTGAAGGAGGTCGAGGACGGAATCGATTACGGCGGGCTCTGGGAGACACCAAGCACGATGGCCGACATTTTCAAACTGAAGCTGGTCTGAGTTTTTTTACCGGGAGATTGTATACAATCTTGGATGTAATTTCGGATGCTGAATAGGTATGGTGGGATTTTACTCACTTGGTTGCGATGTATAGGAGGTGGCATGGCGATGCAATTGGTCATTGATGGTGTGAATAAAAGCTTTAACGGCCGAACGGTGTTGGACCAAATCCATTTGACCGTAAAGCCGCATGAGCTTGTATGCATTTTAGGCCACAGCGGCTGCGGAAAGTCGACGCTGCTTAATATGGTGGCAGGTTTTATCGCCCCTGACAACGGAACGATTACGGTGGATGGCCAACCAATCAAGGGACCGTCGAAGCAGCGTGGCGTTGTGTTCCAGGAGCATGCGCTTTTTCCGTGGTTCAACGTAATGGACAATATCGCCTTCGGGCCGGAGGTACAGGGGATGGGCAAAAAGGAGGCCCGGAACCATGCGGCTCATTTTTTGGAGTTGGTGGGCTTATCCGATTATGCAAAGCATTATCCGCACGAGCTGTCCGGCGGAATGAAGCAGCGGGTCGGTATCGCCAGGGCACTTGCGGCCGGGCCGGATATGCTGCTGATGGATGAACCTTTCGGTGCGCTCGATATCTTGACCCGCGACGTGATGCAGCGAGAGCTGCTTCGCATTTGCCGGGAAGTGAAACCGACGGTACTCTTCGTTACGCACAGCATCAGTGAAGCGATTTCGTTGGGAGACCGTGTCGTGGTGATGAAGCACGGGAAGATTGCGTCAGTGCTGGAAGTCGAGATGACTCATCCGAGAACGTTCCATAATAGTCGGTTCGGGCAGCTCATGACGGAAATCGAAGATGTGCTGATGGACGAAGCATCGGAAGAGGCAAAGGAGGCGAGAATATGAGCCGGATCAAGACGGTAGCGATTCCATCCGCACAGTCAGGCGGAATGACGATTTTTCGAACTGGTTGGAAGTTGTTCGGGTGGAAGGGAACCATTCCTTACATCGCCATCTTTCTGCTGTGGGAGTTGTTTTCACGGTTTAACATTGTTGTTCAATGGTTCAATCCACTCTTCTTCCCCCCACCCACGGAAATTGTCCGCAACGCCTGGGTGCTCGCTGAGACGGGTATAATCGGCGCGAGCCTCTGGTCCAGCACCATTCGCATTTTGCAAGGATTTACGCTGGGTACCGTTTCGGCCATTGGCATTGCTATGATGATGAGCCGTTTCCGCCATGTCGAGTTCTGGGTAGCGCCCCTTCTCAATTTAACCGGGCCGATACCGGCTTTGGCGCTTTTGCCGCTGTTCATCATCTGGTTCGGCATCGGGGAATTTCCGAAGGTGCTGCTTATCGCATGGACAACGTTTGTCCCCATGCTTGCTTATACATTGGACGGGTTGAAATCTGTCAACCCGTTGCTGATCCGTTCGGCTACCAGTCTGGGAGCGTCGCAACGCCAAATTTTCACCCGGGTTATTCTGCCTTCGGCCATTCCGAATATATTGGTTGGCTCGCAGGTAGGGCTAGGACTCGCTTTTTCTGCCTTGATCGTATCGGAAATGATGGGCGCGAGCTCCGGGCTCGGTTATATTATCGTGGATGCCCGCAATTATTTTAAAATATCGAATATGTTTGTGGCCATCGTATTCATCGGACTGGAGTATAGCTTGTTCTCCCAATTGTTGAAGCTGGTAGAGAAGAGGGTCATGTCCTGGCGGAAGGGAGGGATTCGCGACGCCCTCGGCAAATAGCTGGAGGAACATTTGGCGCAGAGATGGATAGCAGTATCAAGTATCACTAACAAAAACAGAGGGTGGAGCAGAATGACAAAAATGAGAAAAGGTAAACTGGGTCTTACTTTGGTTGCATCCCTTATTTTGACGGTTGTAGTGTCCGCCTGCGGCAATAGCGGTTCTTCGTCATCGACATCTGAAGCTCCTTCGTCTTCACCGGCCACATCAGCTCCTGCGGAAGGCGGTAGCCTGGAAACGACCAAGCTTACACTTGTCGGTGTACGGGACGCCCAAATTTCGTCTCAACAAATTATTGCCGACAAACTCGGTTATTTCAAAGAAGAAGGGTTGGAGGTTACCAATCAATTGATCGAAAGCGGCCCCGATATCGGTCCTATGGTGTCCGGCGGCAGCGCACCGATTAGCATTCAGACAAATTTTATGGATATCATTCTGAAATCGAACGGCATCGGCGTGAAGATCGTCGCTCCGCTTGCGCAAATCGCCGGTACACAAGCTGTTGTTGGTGGCAAGGATCTTGTACTAAACAGTGCGAAGGATCTGGAAGGTAAGACGATCGGTATCCCGAGCGGAGCGGACGTCAAGATTGCCATCGACAATATGGCGAAGGAGCTTGGCGTGGACGCTTCCAAGATCAAATACGTCAATCTGGCACCGAGCGATGCGGTCGTGGCTTTGGAGAAAGGCGACATTGATGCGATGGCGGCTTGGGAACCGTTCATTACGAAAGCAATCAATGCGGGCGGTCACTTCCTGTTTAGCGGAACGAAGTCGGAGCTGCCGGACAAGAAGGGGGATGTCAACTGGATGAGTGTCCATACGACCATCCAAGTGACCGACGCTTATTTGCAGGAAAATCCGAACACGATCAAAGCGATCCTTCGCGCGTTGAATAAAGCGTCTGATTATATTAACAATAACCGCGAAGAAGCGATCAAAATGCTTGCGCCGGAGCTGCATTTGACGGAAACGGAGCTGACGGATATTATGAGCCGCAACGTTTATGGTATGACGGCCGACGATACGTTCCTGAATGCGAGCAACGGTCAGGGCGTTATGGATTATCTAATGTCGACCGGAAATATTACGTCTGTTCCCGAAACTTCTTCCTATATCGATTTAAGTCTGCTGAAAGAAGTTGATCCGAGCCTCGCTCCATAAGTCGGCAGAGTGACTTTTCGAAAGAGGGATTCGTCCGCTGGCCCCCGGCATCATGCCGGGGGCCAGTGCGTTTATTCACGAAATGTCCTTCGGTGGCAAACAGATGTTTTCAATGGGAAATATACCTGCTCAACGTGTAAAGTAGTATGCTTGACACCCCTATACTGCTTTGCTAAGATTGCAATAATATATTTTCAGAAAACATTACTTTGTCCGTCATGGATAGACAATTCATGGCTGCAATAAGACATTTTAAGGAGGACAACCCAGGTGTGGGAAGATAAGTTTGGCAAGGAAGGCTTAACCTTTGATGACGTGCTGCTGGTTCCCCGTAAATCGGAGGTTCTGCCCAAAGAGGTGGACACATCTATCCGATTAAGCGACGCGGTGAAACTCAATATTCCGCTGATGAGTGCCGGTATGGATACCGTTACGGAAGCAGCAATGGCTATTGCGATGGCAAGAGAAGGCGGCATCGGTATTATTCATAAGAACATGAGCGTAGAACAGCAAGCCGAGGAAGTTGATCGTGTTAAACGTTCGGAAAGCGGCGTTATCACCAATCCGTTCTCGCTGACTCCGGATCATTTGGTATCGGATGCAGAGCAGGTCATGGGTAAATTCCGGATCTCCGGCGTGCCAATTGTGAATGAGGATAACAAACTTGTCGGTATTTTGACCAATAGAGACCTGCGCTTCATCCATGACTACAATATTAAAATTAGCGACGTCATGACCCATGAGAATCTGGTTACAGCACCGGTAGGGACTACCCTCCAGGAAGCTGAAGTTATTCTGCAGAAGCATAAGATCGAGAAACTTCCGCTGGTGGATGACGCCAACAATCTTAAGGGCCTGATTACTATCAAGGATATTGAGAAAGCCATCCAGTTCCCGAATGCAGCCAAGGACTCGCATGGCCGTCTGCTGGTTGGAGCGGCTGTCGGAATTTCGTCAGATACTTTTGTTCGTACAGAAGCATTGGTGAAGGCGGGCGTGGACTTAATTGTAGTTGACTCGGCTCACGGACATCACATTAACATCATTGATGCGGTCCGTAAGTTACGCGCGAACTATCCGGATCTTACGATTGTAGCGGGTAACGTGGCAACCGGAGACGGTGCACGGGAGTTGATCGAAGCGGGTGCTTCAGTCGTTAAGGTCGGCATCGGACCAGGATCTATCTGTACCACTCGTGTTATTGCAGGCATCGGGGTTCCTCAGATCACAGCCATTTATGATTGCGCAACCGTTGCCCGTGAGTATGGTGTGCCGATTATTGCGGACGGCGGTATCAAGTATTCCGGCGAGATCACCAAGGCTTTGGCGGCGGGCGCTTCTGCTGTAATGCTGGGCAGCCTGTTTGCCGGAACGGAAGAAAGCCCGGGTGAATCCGAAATTTATCAGGGACGTCGTTTTAAAGTATACCGCGGTATGGGATCTATGGCTGCTATGAAACAGGGCAGTAAAGACCGTTACTTCCAGGATGATGATAAAAAATTGGTGCCGGAAGGAATTGAAGGCCGTGTGGCTTATAAAGGTCCATTATCCGACACCATTCATCAACTGATGGGCGGACTTCGTTCGGGTATGGGGTACTGTGGCACGCAAACGATCGAACATCTGCGCAACGATACACAGTTCGTCCGTATCACTGGTGCAGGGTTACGCGAAAGTCACCCGCATGATGTGCAGATCACGAAGGAAGCACCAAACTATTCGTTATAAAACATAGGTAATACCAGGGCAGACGGGCTGGGCGAATTCGCTTGGCCTGTCTTTTTTTGCACAATAGCGTATGATAGAATAGATGAGTGATTTGCTAGGCCAGACAACCTTCACGTATACATCGTGGAATGGGTTGAGTTAGAGAGGAGTTTATTTAACATTGAAAGATACAGGTAAATTGAAGAAGAAGTCCGGCATTCTGAAGAAGAGCATTGCCATTGTTGTGCTGTTCAATATGATGTATATGACTGCTTTGCCGGTCGTAAGTGTTTTGGATTCTCATGTGATTACTTCAGCCGCCGCGTCAACGACGGAGATTGTTGGCACTGCGGGAATAAAAACCCCGGAACTGGCGCTGAGTTCAGCTATATTAATCGAAGCGAGTACGGGTCAGGTGCTGCTCTCCATGAACCCGGATGAGGCGCTGCCGCCGGCAAGCATGACAAAAATGATGACCGAATATATTGTCGCTGAAGAGGTCAAGCAGGGCAGACTCAAGTGGGACGATGTCGTTACTGTCGGTAAAAATGCGGCGGAAAGCGTCGGCTCACGAATTTTTTTGGCAGAAGGCGATAAGCATACGGTAAGAGATCTTTATATAGCCATGGCTGTGGGCTCTGCCAATGATGCTACGGTAGCTTTGGCGGAGCGTGTGGCTGGCTCTGAGCAGAATTTCGTTGAGATGATGAATGAAACGGCTCAGCGCATGGGAATGAAGGATTCCTACTTTATTAATGCTACCGGATTGGACAAGGCCGATATGCCGAAGGCGTACCAGCCTGACACGGATCGTGAGACGGTGATGACGGCAAGAGACGTCGCCACACTGGCCGGGTACATTGTAAGGGATCATCCGGATTATACTGAATTTACAACTCTGCAAAACTACAAGTTCCGTCCTACTGATAAAGATCCGATCGTCAACTGGAACTGGATGCTTGAAGCGAATAAAAATATTACAAACTTTAAAGCCTATGCTTATGAAGGCTTGAACGGGATGAAAACCGGACATACCAATGCGGCCGGATACTGCTTTGCAGGCACAGCGGTGCGGGACGGCATGACGCTGATCAGTGTAGCGATGGGTGCTGATACGGAGCCAGCGCGTTTTAAAGAAACAAGAAAAATTCTGGATTACGGATTTGAGAATTTTAAACTTCAGCAGGTTGTGGCTCCTAAGGCAGAGCTTGCCGAGCTGAAAACTGTACCTGTAACCAAAGGTAAAGAAACCGAAGTGCCAGTAGTAACCAAAGATGCTGTATCCTTCGTTGTACCGAAGAATGGTGCCGAACCGCAGATTACACACACAGCTAAAGTAACGTCGGCAAGTGAGCTATTGGCTCCGCTCAAGCAGGGGGATAAGGTGGGAACGGTAACCTACACCTACAAAGCAAAGGGAATGGACCAGCCGCAGGAAAAGACGGTTGACCTAATTACGACAACAAATGTGGAGGAAGCGGGCTGGTTCCGGATGTTCTTCCGGGCTATCGGAGGCTTCTTCGCAGATCTGTTCGGCAGCATCAAAAATCTGTTCTAATATAGTGAGCGCCAGATATTGAGTATTTGGGTACCGTAGGGTAAAATAACGAGTTAGAATCCGCATTCAACAGGAGGCCAATAAGACATGGAAACGGGAACATCGCGTGTTAAAAGGGGTATGGCAGAAATGCAAAAAGGCGGCGTAATCATGGACGTCATGAACGCCGAGCAAGCAAAAATCGCTGAAGCGTCTGGAGCAACCGCTGTAATGGCGCTTGAACGGGTTCCTTCCGATATTCGTGCCGCGGGCGGAGTGGCTCGTATGGCTGATCCGACGATTGTGGAAGAGGTTATGAAGGTCGTAACGATTCCCGTGATGGCGAAAGCACGTATTGGTCATTACGTTGAAGCTAAGGTTCTGGAATCGCTGGGTGTTGATTATCTGGACGAGAGCGAAGTGCTTACGCCGGCTGATGAAGTGTTCCACATCGATAAGCGGGATTTCACCGTTCCTTTTGTTTGTGGGGCCAAAGACCTGGGTGAAGCGCTGCGCCGGATCGGTGAGGGAGCTTCCATGATCCGGACCAAGGGTGAGCCTGGAACAGGCAACATTGTTGAAGCCGTTCGTCATATGCGCCTGATTAACAGCCAAATTCGTAAAGTACAGAATATGTCGAAAGACGAGCTGTACGCAGAAGCCAAAAACCTGGGTGTAGCTTACGATCTGCTGCTTGAAGTCCACGAGAACGGCAAGCTTCCGGTGGTCAATTTTGCAGCCGGTGGTGTAGCGACTCCTGCGGATGCTGCTTTGATGATGCATTTGGGAGCAGACGGTGTCTTCGTAGGCTCGGGTATTTTCAAATCAGACAGTCCTGAGAAGTTTGCCCGCGCCATCGTTGAAGCGACAACTCACTATATGGACTACAAGCTGATTGCGGAAGTATCCAAGAATCTGGGAGCTCCGATGAAGGGCATTGAGATTTCCAAGCTGGCTCCGCATGACCGTATGCAGGATCGCGGCTGGTAAGAGAGAAGGGAATCTATGAATATCGGAGTGCTGGCGCTGCAGGGCGCCGTAGCAGAGCATATAAGAAGCATTCGTTTAGCGGGAGCTGAAGGAATAGCTATCAAACGGACGGAAGAGCTGGCTGAGATTGATGGGCTGATCATCCCGGGCGGAGAAAGCACGACGATTGGCAAGCTGATGCGCAAGTATGGTTTTATCGAAGCGGTACGTAAATTTTCGGAAGAAAAGAAGCCGGTCTTCGGTACCTGTGCTGGCCTGATCGTGCTGGCCCAAGAGATCGTCGGGCAAGAAGAGGCTCATCTTGGTTTGATGAACATGACAGTCAGCCGCAACGCATTTGGCCGCCAGCGTGAGAGCTTTGAGACCGATTTGAACATTAAGGGGATAGAAGAACCTGTCCGCGCAGTATTCATTCGCGCTCCTCTGATTCAGAAGGTAGGCGATAGTGTGGATGTTCTGGCAGAATACAACGGAGAAATCGTAACGGCCCGGGAAGGACATCTGTTGGCTTCCTCTTTTCATCCTGAGCTGACGGATGATTACCGGCTGCATCAATATTTTGCCGACATGGTTCATGAATATAAAAAATTGTAATCGAATCGACCTTGACCCTCGTGCAGGGAATAACGAATGGCCGTAAGGCTGCAGGCAGCATGAAACGGATCGTTATTTTTCGGGCAGAGGTCAAGGTTTTTTGTGTAGGAGGGATTGCCGTGTTGGATGTAAAAATACTTCGAAATGATTTTGAACGTGTACAAGAAGCGCTCCGAAACCGGGGAAAGGATCAGGATTCGATAAGTGAATTCCCTGTGCTGGATACCCGCCGTCGTGAGCTGCTTCAGGAAAGTGAAGCTTTGAAAAACCGCCGCAATACTGTATCGGCTGAAGTGGCAAAGTTGAAAAAGAATAAAGAGAACGCGGACGATCTTATCGTGGAGATGCGTCAGGTATCGGACCGAATCAAGGAGCTGGACGAGCAGGTACGCGGGCTGGAAGAACAGATCGATGAGCTGGTGTTATCCATCCCTAACATTCCACATTCAGACGTCCCTGTCGGGGGCTCTGAAGAGGATAACGTCGAAATCCGCCGCTGGTCTGAGCCCAGATCGTTTTCCTTCGAGCCTAAAGCACATTGGGACATTGCGCAAAATCTCGGGATTCTTGATTTTGAAGCAGGGGCCAAGGTGACCGGATCACGGTTCACATTTTACAAAGGCCTCGGAGCCCGTCTTGAACGGGCACTGATCAACTTTATGATGGATTTGCACAGCACGGAACACGGCTATGAGGAAATGCTTCCTCCGTACATTGTCAACAGAGATAGCTTGTACGGTACTGGCCAGCTCCCTAAGTTTGAGGAAGATCTCTTTAAACTGCGGGATACCGAGTATTATCTCATTCCAACAGCCGAAGTGCCTGTGACCAACTATCATCGTGAAGAAATACTGCCGGCTGAAGAGCTGCCTAAGCATTACGTAGCTTACAGCTCATGCTTCCGTTCGGAAGCCGGTGCTGCAGGCCGGGATACACGCGGGCTAATTCGCCAGCATCAGTTTAACAAAGTGGAAATGCTGAAGCTGGTGCATCCTGACACCTCTTACGAAGAGCTGGAGAAAATGACTCAGAACGCAGAGCGTGTGCTGCAGCTCCTGGGTCTGCCTTACCGTGTGCTAGCACTATGCACAGGCGATATGGGCTTTACGTCGGCCAAAACCTATGATCTTGAAGTATGGCTGCCTGAAAGCGGAATGTACCGTGAAATTTCCTCCTGCTCCAACTGTGAGGATTTCCAGGCGCGTCGCGCCAATATCCGATTCCGTCCGGAGCCGAAGGCCAAGCCGGAGTTTCTGCATACGCTGAATGGCTCGGGACTTGCGGTTGGGCGCACGGTAGCGGCTATTCTGGAAAATTATCAGGAAGAAGACGGCAGTGTGTCTATTCCTGAGGTGCTTCAGCCTTACATGGGCGGAGTTCAGAAGATTGCCCGTAAGGAATAGGATTGATTTAATTTATGGTTCGTGGTAAAATCAATTGTGTTGCGCTTCATGTATAGTCTTTTAAGGCGTAACGTAATTTACCACACGGAGAGGTACCGAAGCGGTCATAACGGGGCGGTCTTGAAAACCGTTAGGGGGCAACTCCACATGGGTTCGAATCCCATCCTCTCCGCCATTTCATATGAATGAAAATGAACACATAAGCTATTCGTTCTGCTGCGGCAGATGCGGGTAGCTTTTTTTGCTTTGCACATGCATAAATGATGCTTCTTTGCCGCACGTTAACAGTGCGGAGGAGGTGTTGTAATGAACAAAGAACTGCAAATAGACCAGCAGAGGCTAGTGGAGGCATGGCAGGAACGTCTTCCGACCTTCATCGGTCCAGGAGACAAAGCACAGATATCCGCCGACGAAGCCGATCCGAAAGCGTTGCGCATTCACATCGAATCGGAAGGAAGGCAGATGTACTCTTTTGATTTTATCTGTGCCTATGTGGATTCCCGTGAAGTAAAGGTCAGCCTGGTGGATGTGGAAAGCGGAGGCCGCACTATTGATGAGCGTTCTGACATGATACAGCAATTGGCCGACGACTATACAAGACATATCCATCAATGTGCCCAGGCGCTGCAGCAGTTGACGCATGCATGACCGTTACCTGATCGGGGAATTTCAAGCTATTTCAGACAGGGGGAATCTCCGTGAGCAGATCCAAAAAGGGAATGGACAAAAATTTATCGAATGTTATTGAAAGCCTGGATAAGACTCCCGTAAACAGCCATCATGCTCAGCAGCTTGAGCAGGACCGGAATGACCGTCGGCACCAGGATGCCTTGAACCATGATGCAACAGAAGATATGAACCCGACCCATATGGGGAAGGTCTAGCCCAAGAATCTGGATAATGCAAAGGAGGCGGGAATCATGAGCAAGCCCAAGAGCATACCGGTACCTGAAGCGCAGGAGCCTCAGCATCGTGACCGGGATCGTGGCCGAGGGATACAGGAACCACTGTCTGGGTCCAAAAAAGTCAAGAACCGCAATCATGTCGACCACAATAACCCGGAGGGGTCCTAGTTATTTGCCGGCGGAGCTATCCGTGAACAGCGTCTTAGTCGTAGACTAAGGCGCTTTTTTGTGTGTATCCGGTCATCGTATAAATTTACCAAAAAGTGTTTCAAAAACATACAACTTACGTTATCATGTAAGATGTGCATGCTTTTTACAATGTACATCGGGGTTGAACAACGAGGGGAGAGAAAGAGTAATGAGTAAAAGAATTGCAGCCTTGATGCTGACCATGATTCTTGTACTGACTGTAGCGCTTGTAGGCTGCAGCAAGAAGATGGAACCGAAGGAAGCTGCAACAACAGCAGCAACACAAGCTACGACGATGAAATCTTACGCGATGAGCAGCAAATTCACGATTAATGAATTATCCTTTACATCACCTGAAGCTCAGAGCGACCCAAGTATGGATATGGCCCTTAATATGTTGAAAAATGCTGAAATGACAGTGGACGGCGTGTATCAGCTTGATCCGATGCAGACGGAAATGACAGTGGGCATTCATTTGAAAGGCGACATGGCCATGGATTTCACCATTCCTATGGTCCTTACCCAGGATAAAATGTATGTCAAAATCCCAAGCATTCCGTTCTTCCCTATGCCGGAGGGCATTGTAGGTAAATTCCTGGAACTCGATCCGAAGGAGTTGGCAGAGCAAACCGGTGAGGAATTCAATCCGGCTGCCATGGACCAGGCCAAAGCACAGCAGCTCTCCAATGAAGTAATAAATGCTATTATGGCGGAATATGATGCTTCCTATTTCACAGACATCGATCCTAAGGACGCAGCGTTACCGGAAGGAATTGACGCCAAACAGGTCGTTCAATTTAAAGTCACGAATGATAACTTCCAGGCGGCAGCCACGACTTTTGTGAATAAAGCACTTCCTAAAGTCCTTGACATCATGTCCAAGGATGAGTATGCGGGTCTGATGCAGATAGAGAAATCCGAAATTGAGGATTTGAAGTCCGAATTAGCCTCGAACAGCAGCGAAGTAACAACAGGAATCGAAGAAGCCAAGAAATACCTGAAGGTAAACCAGTTTGACCTGAATACGGCCATCAATAAGGACAATTTCCCGGTATATCAAAGCCTGAATGCCAAGCTTGATTTTAATGATCCGGAAACAAAACAGAACGTTAAACTTTCTGTGACCGGAAGCGGCCAGTACACGAAAATCAATGAGAAGCAGACCTTTGCGATCGGCATTCCATCCGGCGACCAGGTGGTTACAATGGATCAATTGCAGGAACAGATGTCTAAGGCAGGTTATTAATAACAAATGGATTGAGGAACCACTCCGGCTCTGATAGGCTGAGTGGTTCCTTTTTTAGATTTATGTCGTATAGGCTTCCTCCATAAGGTCTTCCGCGAGGATTCCATATCTGCGATGGTCCTGCCATTCCCCATGAATACGAAGCATCCTGCGGGCGATACCTTCCTCCTGAAAGCCTGCTTTCTTCAGTACCTTTTGGGAGCCTTTATTGTGCAGGAGTGTGGCCGCCTGCAGCCGATGCAGTCCCAAGGCTTTGAAGGAATATTGTATGATCATTTTTACTGCTGCGGTCATATGTCCCTTTCCCTGCTCGCTTTGATCCATCATATAGCCGACGTCGGCATATTGAGCGACCCCGCGTACGATATTGGAAATGGCGATTGTCCCAATAAGACGTTCATCCTCCACAACAAAGATTCCGAACTGGTAGCCACCTCCGGCTTCCTCGTTATGAATACGCTGCAGCAGGAATTGCTGTTGGCCCTCAAGCGTGAAGAAGCTCTCCTCTCGCAGAGGCTCAAACGGGGCGAGAAAATCCTTATTGGCACACCGAAGGTCGAGCAGCACCTGTGCATCTTCCATCCGGAGAGGGCGAAGAAAAATACCCTGGGCTGTATTATATAACGTTAAAGACATGATAATTCCCTTCTTCCTGATCAAATGATTCACTTCTTGCGCAGATTGCGGAAGAAGTTAGTTAATAGAGCCGCACATTGCGGCTGCAAAATCCCCTGAATCACCTCAGTGCGATGGTTGAACCGGGGCTCCTGTAGAAGATTCATTAGGGTACCGGCACAACCGGCCTTCGGATCGGTGGTACCGTAGATCACTGTGGGGATGCGGGACTGCACTATAGCCCCCGCACACATCGGACAAGGCTCAAGGGTTACATATAAATGGCAATCCAGAAGCCTCCATGCGCCGATGCTCTCGCTCGCCTGCTTGATGGCGATAATTTCGGCATGCGCGGTTGCGTCGTTGGTGGTTTCCCGCAGATTGTACCCCCGGCCGATGATTTCACTATTTTTGACCACTACAGCTCCGATGGGAACTTCTCCGATCGCTTCCGCTTTATTCGCTTCCAATATGGCTTGATTCATCCAGTATTCATGCTCGTCTGTCACTGGGGTAAAGCTCCTTTCGATCATTAGATTATCCAGCGAACAGGCATTCCGTTGTTAACATGATGTGAATAAAAATGTGGATAACTACGGGGTTATGCACAGAGTTATTCACAGTGTGTGCAGAATTCTGTGTATTTGTGGATAGGTTGTGGACTAGTTATATTGTAGGCAAACTCTTTAAAAATAACAACGTTTGGCTATATTTGAGCTTTATGTGTCACCTTACTGAATGCGATTATTCTTTTCAAAAAGATAGGCAGCGGGTATGATGGAATTAATGCTACCAGGAATCGCCAAAATCCTCTAAGAGGTGACTATAGCCTTGTCTATCAAACTAAAATTAATGATGATTATGTCAGCTATTGTCCTGGTTATTCTATTGTTAAGCATGACGCTTAACTATTATATGGTTGGTGACAGTCTCCGAAGGGACAGTCAATCGAATATGCTTCTCGCTGCAAGACAGATCGAGAGCTCAATAGAGCGGAGCCTATCGACCATAGACAAAGTAGAGGATGTACCCAATTTTGAGGATATGTTGGAGCAGATGCAAAAGAACGATCCACGCTATTTGGAGATCACAGGGATAGATCCTGCTACCTTCACCTCCCCAAGCCGGACGGATGGCGCTATGCATGCCGGGATCCTGTTCGGCACTTATCAACAGGGCCAATGGAATGAAGATCGCGCCGCGGTTGCGGAAGCTATCCGCACAGGAGAAAGCGTGATGCTTGACAGCCGCATGCGGGATAAGAAGGTCCTTAAAGGCTTTATTCCCTTTGATCCGCCGGGTCGCGATCCTTATGTTATGCGTATTGTTATGAGTTATCAACACATCTCTTCATTGATGCGGGAGCTGTTCTGCAGCTCCGTCGTCATTTCATCCGTTTTGCTGGTCATCGTTATTTGTGGCAGTTATGTGCTTGCATGTTATTTTACAAGACCGGTTCAATCCATATTGGAAAAAGTAAATAAAGTGGCCTCTGGTGAATTTGATACACAGTTCGATGTGACAGGAAATGATGAGCTTGCTCAGCTAAGCAGCCGAATTGACATCATGGCGTTCAATCAGGGGTTATATACGCGCAGGCTGGAACAGATGTATGAGGAGAACCGGGCGGTGAAGGAACATCTGGAATCTGTGATCAATCAAACGGCGGATGCCATTCATGTCACCGATACGGAGGATGTGGTTGTCCGGGTGAATCAAGCCTTTGAAGATTTGTACGGTTGGCATCCGCAAGAGGTCATTGGCAAGCGCCTGAATTTGGTTCCGGAAGAGCTGAAGGAAACATACGAGGACCAGCGGCAGCGATTGCTGAAAGGAGAAAGCATTTCGTCCACAGAGTCGGTTCACCTGCGCAAGGATGGAAGTCGTGTGGAGGTAAGCATCAGTATCGCGCCTATTCATGATGAGGAAAAAGGGATTGTCGGCTTGATCAGCGTGACACGGGACATGACGAGCCGGAACCGGATGGAGGAGCTGCTGCGCCGGTCGGAAAAGCTGACCACAGTTGGACAACTGGCCGCTGGTGTGGCACATGAGATCCGCAACCCGCTTACAACCCTGCGCGGATTTTTGCAGATACAGCAGCAGACAGGCACGCTGAATGTGAAGCATGTCGATCTGATGCTCTCGGAATTGGACCGGATCAATCTGATCGTCGGTGAATTCCTGATTCTGGCCAAGCCGCAGGCGGTGCAGTTTCAGAGGACCGATATCCGATGTATTCTCGAAGATGTGATTTCCCTGCTCGACAGCCAGGCGCATCTATGTGGCGTTGAGTTCCATATACAGGTAACGAATCAGCCGACTGCCGTATTTTGTGCGGAAAATCAGTTGAAGCAGGTATTTATCAATTTGCTCAAAAACGCTATAGAAGCGATGCCGAATGGAGGACGCATCTCTATTGAATTGTGCTTGTACGAAGAAAACGTTAAAATTGTCATAAAGGATGAAGGTACAGGCATGTCTCCTGAAGTGATGGCCAAGCTGGGAGAGCCTTTTTTCACGAAGAAAGACGCGGGAACAGGACTTGGGCTCATGGTCAGCCAACGAATTATTCAGAGCCATAAAGGGCTGCTGGATATGGAAAGCATTGAAGGAGAAGGGACGACCGTTACCATTCTTCTGCCTTGGGCAGCCTGTGCGAAGGATGCCGGAACAGCAGGGGAAGCGGGTGGCGGACTACAGAACGGGGTGTAAAATCAGTTGCGTATCAATAAATTTATTAGTGAAACGGGATTTTGTTCGCGGCGTGAAGCGGATAAACTGGTCGAGAGCGGCAAGGTCACTATTAACGGAGCTGTAGCCGTGCTGGGCAGCCAAGCCGAAGAAGGGGATGATGTCCGTGTAAACGGGCGGCCCCTGGGAAGCAAAGCAACAGGGCATGTATATATTATGTTGAATAAACCTGTAGGAATCACGAGTACAACCGAGCGCCATGTTCGGGGCAACATTGTGGACTTTGTGGGTCACACGGAACGTATTTTCCCGATAGGCCGTTTGGACAAGGATTCGGAGGGGCTGATTCTGCTCACCAATGACGGAGACATCGTTAACAAAATACTGCGGGCAGAAGGCAAGCATGAGAAGGAGTACATTGTAACCGTGGACCGGCCAGTCACTCCATCCTTTCTTCAGGGCATGTCGAGTGGTGTCAAGATCCTGGGAGAGCGTACCCTGCCATGCGAGATTACCCGCGTCTCCGATAACGTGTTTCGGATCATTCTGACGGAAGGTAAGAACAGGCAGATCCGGCGAATGTGCGCGGCCTTCGGATATGAGGTCAAACGCCTGCAGCGTGTGCGTGTTATGAACATTCTGTTGGGTTCACTTCGACGGGGCATGTGGCGGGATTTGACGGATCAAGAGAAAGAGGAATTGGGTCGGATGTTGGATTATAAGCTAGTTTAAAATGCGGAAAGGGCCGCTGACAATATGTCAGAGACCCTTTTTTTGCTGTCGACTCAGTTGTTGCCGCCAGATGTTGCGCTGATGACCTGTGTGCCGTTTTGATATTTGCGGATGACGGAGATCTCTACCCGACGGTTCTTGGCACGGCCGACATTTGTGGAGTTGGTTGCGGTTGGACGATATTCGCCATAACCGATGGCACTGAATTTCTGTGGATTAAGCTGCTTGTCTTGCAGCAGGATACGCATGAAGTTCAATGCACGATCGGCGCTCAGCTCCCAGTTGGAAGGATACTCGCTATTCGAAATGGGAATATTATCCGTGTGTCCGGATACGATAACATCATAGTCCGGGAATTCATCGAGCAGCCCCGAAATCGCGTTGGCGATTTTACGGGCGTCCGGTTTTACGGTGGCCTGGCCGGATGCAAATAGGGCATTATCGGAAATCGTAATCATGAGCTGAGACTGGTTCAGCTTGGTGCTGAGCTGCTCTGTCAACCCGTTTTGCTTGATATACTTATCCATCTGGCGCTTGAGCTTCTCAAGGTCTTCCTGCTCACGGCGGGCAAGCTCCTTCTGGAGATCACTGGATTTCTTGCTCTTAACAGGGTCCTGAACGGTTTCCTGATTCTTGCCCATATCCATGGAGGCGTTCTCGACCGGGTTGGCCGAGGTGTTGTCGAGAACACCGGAGCCCCCGCTGAAGGCGGAACTCATTGATTTCGCCATCTGTTCAAATTTCTTGGCATCCAACGAGCTCATACCGAACAGAACGATGAACAAGGCAAGCAGGAGGGTCATCAAATCGGAATAAGGAAGCAGCCAGCTCTCATCCGCATGTTCCTCATGTGGCTCGTGTCTGCCCTTTTTACTCACCGTCGCTCTCCTCCTTTTCGGCGCTCATTTGAGTCCGCTCTGTAGGAGTGAGGAATACGGACAGCTTCTGGCTGATGGCGATGGTGGATACGCCGGATTGAATGGACAGCAGGCCTTCCACCATCATCAGCTTGATATCGACTTCCTTCTTGGACAGCCGTTTCAATTTATTCGACATCGGGTGCCATAATACATAACCGGTAAAAATACCAAGCAGTGTTGCGATAAAGGCTGCAGCGATCGCATGGGACAGCTTCTCCATGTCACTGAGATCGGCAAGAGCGGCAATCAGACCAACAACTGCCCCGAGCACCCCCAGTGTTGGCGCGTACATGCCAGCCTGAGAGAAGATCAGCGCCCCGCCCCGGTGTCTTTCCTCCGTTGCGTGGATGTCTTCCATAAGAACATCCCGTACGAATTCCTGATCATTACCGTCAATAATCATCCGCATTCCGCTGCGGAGGAAGGCATCATCGATTTCCTCTACCTTGGGCTCGAGGGCCAGCAGACCTTCACGGCGGGTAATAGAGGCCCAGTCCATGAATGTAGCGATTAACTGCTGACGGTCCGGCAGCTTTTGCTCTGTGAAAATAATTTTGAAAAGCTTAGGCACTCTTTTCATTTCCGACATTGGGAAGGCCATGAATACACTAGCGGCCGTACCTACAAAGATTATCATGTAAGCGGCAGGGTTATTAACCAAATTGACGACAGGCGCCCCTTTGAGGATCATACCGACAACCAGAGATATGAGTCCGAGCGCAAGTCCTATAATTGATGAAATTTGCATTGTACACCTCATCCATGAGAAATTGGTAGAACATCCGGTCCGGCTGGGGGACATCCTTGCCCTCCAACGCATTTTGGTGAAACGGACTACTCTATTTATCGACAAAAGCCCCTTTTTTTTTAAGGGGTAATTCACTGTATAATAAGATAACTCTGTTTCATGACAATTTTAAGAACTTTATTCCAAATATGGATGGAAGAGCGAGGGGTTTACATGGGCGTAAAGCATGGAAGGGAATATGAGCATATACTTCAGGAATTGACGGTCGCAGTAGGACGTATTCCGGACAGTTACCTATTTTTTGAAATGGAAGCGGAGGAGTGGGAGCGTCTGGGCAGCGAAGAACGTGCTGAGGTCCAGGAGGCCCTGGCTGAAGATCTCTTCTACGCGCTTGGAGAGCAGTCTGTTATTCCGGTAGGAAGCGGTGTTGTGATTCATGACCGGAGCCATCATCGGATCGACATTCTGATCGGCGATGAGGAGCTGACCTTCGTATCTTTGGTCTAACACACCGTATGGATTTCTCGCTGAAGCCATGGTAATATGAACACGATATAGGCTCAAATAACATCAGGAACGGCTTCCGTATAACGGAGAGGAGTAGGACACACAATGCCTTTTACATTAGAGGAAATAGAGGCTCATCTGGAGAGACTAGAGGGCTGGGAGCTTGAAGAGGGACGCTGGATTGTCCGCAAATATGTCTTTTCCAGCTTTATGAGAGGAATTGCTTTCGTGGATGAGGTCGCCGGTATTTCGGAAGCCTTCAATCACCATCCATTTATCACCATTGATTATAAGACGGTCACGCTGCGGCTCACTTCATGGGATGATGGCGGGATCACGGCAGTTGATATAAAAGAAGCACAGCAGTACAATGAAGCGTTCGAGCGGATGCGTTCGGAGGATTAATCTTATAACCGCGAGCAAAACAAACCGCACGGTGTGCACCAACGGCAAACGCCCTGGCCTAGAGTTAAGTCTCTGAGTCCGGGGCGTTTGGTGTATTGTCTTCATTTTCTCCGCTATCGTAGACCATACAGTAAAATGGTCGCATCCCGTCAGGCGTCTGCCGTTCATAGGTGTCGGTGATCCGGAAGCCTGCGGACCGGTAGGCCTTGATAGCCCGTTCGTTCCAGACAAGGACTTCGAGGTCGATCTCATGATGCGGTGTGCGGCGCCTGGCTTCCTCAGCGATGGCCCTGACAAACGCCGCGCCTTGTCCATGGCCGCATAATTCAGGCCGCATCCCGAGACCGAGGCGGGTAACCCCTACCATCGGAAAATACTGTGCAAATCCGCATAAGACTCCTGACGAATCCAATACAGCGACATATTGGGAGCTTCGCAGCTCCGGGTTGGCGAATTCGATATCAAGGGCCTTCATATGCTCCCACGGCAGCCATCCATAGATGTCATAGGGCGGTTCATATTGCCATTCACTTATGGCAGCCGCCTGCTCTTCACTCATCGGTACGACCTGATAGCTTGTGGATTCGGCTGACATATTCCTATCCCCCTATTTATCGTTATAAAAAAATGGTACTTCGGTTGGGCCTGTTTGGCAAGCTTCGTGGCAAATAAAAAGCAGCCTCAATTCCGGCGCGGAATCGAAGCTGCTGATGCAAATCAGAATGAAGGATCAAGAAATATTTCTATTCACGTGCAACAGATTCGTAAGTGGATGTGCTCATAACACGCTTGGCACCAAGATAACGGTTGGCGTAGTAACTTTCGCTCAACGAGCTGATGGTGACACCGCGTGATGAAGAGGAATGAGCAAATTGACCATCACCTACGAAAATCCCTACATGCGAAACTCCTCTTCCGTTGGTATTGAAAAATACCAAATCACCAGGTCTCATTTCATCCCGGGATACGGAATCGCCAATTTCGAATTGAGACGAGGATTGGCGAGGAAGATCAATGCCAAGCTTGTCAAATACATAGCTTGTAAAACCGGAGCAGTCAAATCCACTCAAAGTTGTGCCGCCTATTCTATAGGAGGTACCTTGGGTATCTTGGATGACCAGGTCCATTTTAGAGTCCGCATATACGCTTCCGGCGCCGAATGAAAAAGCGGAGAAGGCGATTGCTGCACTCATGGCTGCGATAGCTAGCTTCTTTTTCAAAAAAACACAAACCCCTTCCAACGCCTACGAGGTTAGCTTAAGGATTCGGTAGAAGGTTCCCCTATGATCCCTCTGTTGCGAGATCAATTCACCCAAAACTGGTTCCCCCGCTTCCCAGGTGCCAGGAATTCGGCTTCTCTTGATATGCACCTGAAGAATATGAGAGTTCATTAATGTTTGTCTTAAAAAGTTACAATAATAATTACAAAGTTGTTACTATCATTACACTGCGATTATTGTAACAAAGGAAGCTTGGTTTGGCAAATGTTTCATTGCAAAAAATATACAAAAAAATAACCTTTGTAGAGAACAAAGGTTACATATATCTAAAATTCTTTGTTATATGAACGAATTACTCCTTGCTGAACGAATCACAGGCGGTATTCCATAAATGATACTGCGCAGATGTATGCCATATTTTACACAGAGAGGAAATGAAACAGTAGATTTGATGCAGAATGAGCGCAAGCATCCCTGTCCACACCCAGGCCGAAGCGGCAAACACGGAAAACAGAACGACTACAGCCGCTCCAAGCATAACAGATATGCCGATGCCGGGGGGAATCCGCCGCATACAGCAGGCAAGAGAGAACCAGGCGCCTCTTCCGCTGACCGTTCCGAACTGCATGTACATCACCGATTGACGGATAAGCCAAGCCCAAATCCCCCATAGAGCCAAGTAGGGAAGCAGGCGGACAACGGCATTGAGCGGTTCCTGCAGCGAGTCGGACAGAGTCTGTAGCAGATGTGGCAGAATCCAGTACCCGGGCAGCAGCAGCAGTAGGACTTCAACGGCGTAATAGAAGAGAGAGGAGCGCCAGAACAGACGGATGCCGATGAGAAAGGAGCGCCGTCCATGCTGCCTCTTCACGTGCAGGCTATAATACATACCCGCCCTGATCAGAGGAGTCAGCAGCATGCGCAGCACGATGACCGCGAGCAAGACCCATAGATACAAATGGACGGTGCTACTCTGTACTAATGCAATCTGGCTTTCCATCCAGAATAAGGTCTGGTTAAGCTCGCTCTGCCCGTTGCCCGGATAACGCAGCAGCAGGGGTACAACACCGGCTTCGGTGTACTTATAGTTGAATACTCCCCATACGAGACGGTAGATAAACAGCAGAATTACGATAAAAAAGTGCAAGCGGACCAGCGTCCAACCCTCTTTGACAGAATGTATCACCTGCGACACCTCACCATGACAGACTTCCAATCAAAGCTTCAGCCAGCCTGGTTATGCCCAGAAGCCAGCGTGTTTCGGTTTTTTCCGGCAGCTCGGCCAGCAGCGTGTTGTTCAGGTGGTTGTTCTCCAGAGCGAGCGTATAAAGAGGGTCAATGACCACCGATTCTGCAGGGGAACGGCTTTGAACACGGTAGGTTATTTTCTGCTGCTGGCCATTCCATGTCTTCTGCAGGCTGCTTTTATCCTTGAACATGATCTGTATGGGGACCGCTGGCACGTCGCCGCCCTTTTTGGACACGGTAACCGCAGATTCATACATGCCATTTTCCAGCTTGCGCAGCGTTATACTGTCCACCGCGAAATCTGCCATCTGGCTGCCATAGACATACTGATTGAAATAATGGGACCATGACTGGTCCGTTATATTCTCCACCACACGCTGAAAATCCCGGGTGGACGGGTGCTTAAAGCGGTATTTCCGCACGTAGGAGCGCAGTAAAGCTTCCATTTTGTTGCTTCCCAGTTGCTGTTCTATCCCAAGCAGTACCAGCTTGCCGCGCAGGTAGGCATTTTGTGCATAGTGATCGGGTGAGCTATACTTCCATGCCTCGCGGGTCAGCGATTCCGGAGAATAGACCTGTCCAGACTGCAAGGGGATGTTTGGTATGAGGCCGTATTCCTGTTCCATTAATTTATCCTCGGCATAGGAGGTAAACCCCTCGTCCAGCCATGGCTCTTCGAACTCATTGCTGGCCACGATGCCGTAAAAATATTGGTGGGCGATTTCATGTACTACAGTGCGTTCCAGATTATATCCGGGGTCGGCATCATCCGCTCCAACACCCGTTACCAGCGTCGGGTATTCCATGCCCCCGGCACCACTCGCGTTTTGTGGAGGCACGACGATGGACAGCGTTGAGTATGGATAAGGACCGTACCACTTACTGTAGTTGGCCAAGGCGGCTTTGGCAGCATACATATACCTGGCCTGTAGATCCTTGTGGGAAGCGTCCATATACAGCTTGATTTTGACTCCAGGCACCTCTGCGGTTGAGAAGGGCTCTTCATAAGTAACGAAATGGGGTGAGGCGGCCCAGGCGAAGTCGTGCACATCATCGGCATAGAATTGATACGTTTTACGTCCGCCTTTGCTCACCGGGGCCCGTGTAGGAAAACCGGTGGCAGCTACGGTATAGGCGTCCGGAACCTGAATACGCACACTGTAAATCCCGAAATCGGCATAAAACTCGGAGTTACCGTGGTACTGGTGCAGATTCCAGCCCTCTTCGGCACGGTCCCTCCGTCCGGCGGGCTCATAAACGCTGATCTTCGGAAACCACTGCCCTGCCATGACAAAATCTCCTGCATGCCCCATCCGCGCAAAGATTTTAGGAAGCTTCACTTCAAAGGTCATGTATAGGGTGATGCTCTCCCCCTCCTTTACGGGCCTGGGAAGCCTGACCTTCATTAGTGTCTGATCCGCGGTATTGCCGTCGTCGGGCTGAACGAACTGGGTGCGGTGCATCAGCGGAAGACCGTCCTCTGTCTTCATCTCCTTCACGGTGATGGAGCCGTAACCATTCTCGGGCATGGTGTCATTGCGCAGCCTGCCCCCCGTCTCCTTCATAAACGTCGTTTGCGGCGAGGCGAAGGCATTCGGGTACATATGAAAATAAAGTTCATTGACCGGTTTTCGTCCGGGATGCTTCCAGGTAATGGTTTCCTTTCCCTGCAAAATACCTCCTTCCTCCAAAGAGACATCGAGGTGGTATTCCACGATCCGGTTGCTAAGTACCTCGGCCTTGGATGGTGAAGGCGGGGCAGGCGTCTGAGGTACGGAAGAAGGGTCCGGAGGCTTGGCCAGTTCCGGCGCAGCCGAAGCGGGGGACTGAGGGGCGGACGCAGCAGCTTCCCCGGACAGAATTGAAAAGGCAAGCAGCAGACAGAGAAAGATTTTGCCGCGCTGTAGGTTCATATCGATTTGGATACCTCCCGTTGACAAGCATCTACAGCATGTATATGTTTGCTTTCGGGGGATTATTAGTTAAAATAATTTGTAGACGTTTAGATGAGATATCATGCTGGAGATCAAGCATTTGACGGCCGGTCCGATCCTGAACTCAGACATTGGAGGCCGGCTGCACTAAGATATGGAGGAATACGTTATGGATCAGAATCAGCCGGACGGCAAGAAGCAAATAGCTTTGAATATTGTAAGCAGCAAAAGCAAACACAAGGGCTTTGGAGCCGGTTCCATCGATCTGAACAACATGTCGCCGGTTATTATTGACCGCGGTGAAGCGAAGATTGATATTGGAGCCATGCATGCGAAGAGCAAGGTGGAGCGGGGGATTAAATTTTCCGCCGACAAGGAGGACGTACCTAACGGCCGCCAGGTGTGGCTCGTGTGGGTTGCGGTGGACCGCACGGCGGATGGCCGCTCCTACGGCGGTGCAACGGCTTGTGAGATGCTGATTGATGAAGAAGCCAAGCGGGGCTGGAAAATTCTTGCCGACCACGTGAATCGGATGGATTACGCGCTGAAGCGCCGTTTCATGCTGGATGAGCTGGGGAGCGAGGAGAAGGCTGCGTTGAAGACGCTGCTTATTACACATAATGAAGAATGGTGGAACGCTTCTCCTGACGAGCTAAAGCAGGCACTGGAAGGCTGAGCAATATTGTTAAAAGGGGAGTCCCGGAAGATCTATGGATCCGGGGCTTCTCTTTTGTGCTTCTGAGACGCTCCGAGAACGAAGCATTCCTCCGATCGCTGTTGCCCCCCTTCGGGACAAAGACGAACGCTCCGCTTCTTCGCAATGGCTTCGTTCTCTCCGCTGCTTGGGTGCATATGCCTACATAAACCAATTAAGATTCGCTTTCTTTATGTACAATATCGTTCCAGCGGCGCCTTTTTGACCGAATTGTAAGCATGGTTCTCGATGACGAAGCGCCAAGGTTTGCTGGCGTATTCTTCGGCATAATCGATGTTGATGCGCGGCCCATGCATGATGCCGAAGCCCGGAGCGGATGGCGGCGCAGCCTCCAGCCACAACGGCCCATGCGCTTGCTGCAGCGAGATGCCATTCAAGCTCTTATCGATGCGCAGCGCCTTGCACAGTCTGCCGGGCCCGCCGCTTAGCTCGTATGGCCGCTTGGGAGGCGTTCCCTTGTAGCCAGCCATCAGGGCCGCATCTCTGTCCGTAAGCGGCTCCACGGCACGGATCAGGACAGCCTGCGGATCATCTGCAGCGCCGGTTACGACGTTCAGGCAGTGGTACATGCCGTAAATGAGGTATACATAAGCGCAGCCTCCCGGCTGGAACATCGTCTCTGTACGCGCGGTTCTGCGGTTGCCGTAAGCGTGACTTCCCTTGTCTTCCGCACCGCCATAGCTCTCCGTTTCGACGATCCGGCAGCGGATTTCCCCGTCCTCCGTTAAGCGGACCAGCGTTTGACCGAGCAGCCGCGGGGCGGCCTGCAGCGCACTCATGGCGTACAAGTCGGGTGAAAGAATCATGAATACACCTTCTTCCTACTCTAAACAGAGTATTTGTACCCATGATAACATCTGCGAAAGGAAAAATCTCCGGACAGTCAACCGCCTTATTCCATCCACCAGCGTTTAAAATCAGCCCACCAGGACTTCTTCTCGTCCTGAGTGTTCGCCTTCGAACCGTCCTCCTGCAGCATCTCCGTCTTCGGGCTGTCTCCGTGCCCCGTGCATGCTTCCTTGGGCTCTGTCCCCTTAATGAACACCTCCAGGCGCTGGCTTGGACAGTCGGCAGTTGCCAGCTTGCCGGAGTTCGGATCGATATATGCACTGACGACGCCCTCCGGGATCGGGAATATTTTGGGCGGGACATTCTCCAGTGCCTTCTCTGTAAATTCGGCGAAAATCGGAGCTGCCCGGCGTCCATCCGTGACCGTGATGCTCTTGCCCTTGTCGTAGCCCACCCATACGGCGGTCGTCAGCTCGGGTGTAAAGCCGACCATCCAGGCATCGGTATCGGTTGTGCCGCTCTTGCCCGCTACCGGCCGTTTCATCAGATCAGCCACACGGTCTCCGGTGCCGCCCTCCTCGAACACGCCCTCCATCAGGCGGGTGAGCACATAAGTAGCCGCCGGTTGAACGATCTGTTTACCTGTGGGCTTGGGAGCCTCGTAGATGATACGGCCAGCCGCGTCGGTAATGCGGAGGATGGCCGTCGGTTGCACCTGCACACCTCCTCCTCCGATGACGGAGTAGGCAGCCGCCATTTCGAACGGGCTGACAGGTGATGCTCCCAGCGCAAGCGAGGGCACGGGATCTAGACTGCTTGTAATTCCCAGCTTGTGCGCCATAGAGATAACCTGCTCTGTGCCGATCTTCAGAATGGTACTTACCGCATAAATATTGTCCGAGGCGGCGATAGCACGCCTCATATCAATTTCGCCGAGATACTTGTCTCCAAAGTTGCGCGGCTGGTAAGTCTTCCGGTCGTCATCATAGCGAAAGAGGGTGGGGCGGCTTTCGAACATTGACAGGCTCGTCATCTCACCGGAGTCCAGCGCGGTCAAATACATGATTGGCTTGAAGGCTGATCCCGGCTGACGGGTCGTGGCAAGCACATGGTTATATTGATTTTCCACATAGTTTTTTCCTCCGACCATCGCCTTAATATATCCGGTGCGGGGATCCATCGAGATGAGAGCCGTTTCCAGTCCGCTGCTGCCTTTAAGCCCTTTGCTTACAGCCTGCTCCGCCGCCTGCTGCATGCGCATATCCAACGTTGTATAGATACTTAAGCCGCCGTGCTCAAGCATCGCTTCGTCGATCCCGAGCTTCTCTATAGCCAGGCTCCGAATATAATCGCGGAAATAGGGTGCCGCTTCCACGGTTCTCCGTTCACTCTCGGGTTTGAGCGGAAGAATCTGCTCGTAAGCTTTGGCCGCTTCGGCCGCCGTGATGCTGCCGGTCTCGACCATGGAGTCCAGCACGATCTTCTGCCGGTTTTTGGCATTCTTCATATGGTTATAAGGTGAATAGTAGGTCGGCCCTTTGGGAATGCCGGCGAGCAGAGCGCTTTCCGCCAAATTCAGCTTGTCCGCTGATTTTCCGAAATACATCTGCGCTGCCGACTCGATCCCGTAAGCACCATGTCCGTAATAAATTTCATTCAGATACATTTCCAAAATTTCATCTTTGCTGTACTTCATTTCAAGCTGAGCAGTATAAAAGGCTTCCTTGGCCTTGCGCGTCCAGGTCCGTTCATGTGAGAGGTACAGATTACGTGCTAACTGCTGGGTCAGCGTGCTTGCGCCCTGTGTCATTTTCCAGTTCTCCAGATTCACGAGCACTGCTCTGGCCACACCTTTAAAATCAAAGCCGGGATGGCTGTAAAATTTGCGGTCCTCTACGGCAAGGGTGGCGTCGATTACATGTCTGGAGATGGCGTTTAAAGGAACGGGAGTTGCAGATTTGCCGCCGGCCGAGAAAGTCGCAATCACCTCTCCCTCGCTGTCTAGAATGTGGGAGTTGCGGTCCGTGTCCGCCATGGGGAGACTGGTGCCGTATAAGTAGACAAGCAGCGCCGCTGCGGCGATCAGACCGATCAGGACGGTGATGAAAGATATTTTGAATAGCACAAAGAATACATGTCCTCTGCTTGTTGATTTGGGTCGCATCCCGCTCATTTGACCACCCTTTTTCTCACTTGATGATTCTCATTATTGTCAAACCTTCAGGGTCTATTCATACAGGGATGGGATTCTGATCATTTCATCCATTTAATAGGGTGAATTATTGTACAGGAAAAGGCCGCAAAAATCATCTTTTGCAGTCTCGGCGGGGATGGCTTATAATGCAAAAAGTGTGTAAGATTCTGACGGGAAAGAAGGTTGAACGATGGAATTGTGGTTTACGGAGAAACAGACTTCCTCTTTCGGCATCACGGCGAAAATTAAACAGACTTATGTAACAGAGAAAACGGAATTTCAGGATCTGGCGATGGTGGAGACTGAAGAATTCGGCAACATGCTCGTCCTAGACGGTATGGTCATGACAACGGTAAAGGATGAATTCGTCTACCATGAAATGGTGGCCCATCCGGCGCTGAACACGCACCCGAACCCGAAAAAGGTACTGGTTGTAGGTGGCGGGGATGGCGGTGTCATCCGCGAAGTGATCAAGCATCCCGAAGTGGAGAAGGCCGTTCTGGTCGAAATTGACGGCAAAGTGATTGAATATTCCAAAAAATATCTGCCTGAGATTGCCGGCAAGCTGGACGAGCCCAATGTAGAGGTACTGGTCAACGACGGGTATATGCATATTCTTGAGCATAAAAATGAATACGATGTGATTATGGTCGATTCCACTGAACCGGTCGGCCCGGCAGCTCCGCTGTTTGAGAGAGGCTTCTACCAGGGCATCTACGAAGCGCTGAAGGATGACGGAATTTTCGTTGCTCAAACGGATAACCCTTGGTTCAAGGCGGATCTGATCCAGAAGGTGAACAAGGACGTGAAGGAAATCTTCCCGATCGTGCGTGTCTATGGCGCGAACATTCCGACCTATCCAAGCGGACTGTGGACGTTCACGCTGGGCAGTAAGAAATATGACCCGCTCGAAGTGGACGAAACGCAGATTCCTGAAATGGATACGAAATATTACAGCCCGCGCCTGCATAAGGCTGCGTTTGTGTTGCCTAAGTTCGTGGAAGATCTGACAAAATAAAAATTGTCTTAAGAAAGCCCTGATCCTGACTGAGCCGCCCGGTTAATCGCGCGGATTCGGAAGGCAGGGTTTTTTGCTGTTTGAATTGAATTGCGGCGGGGAACTGGCTATAGTAGTACAGTAAGAATGAATAGAATGGGAGCGGAAAAGACGATGCCGCAGCATACACCGGTCCGCATCCGTCTGCATAGCCGTCATGACGGTGAAAATGTCGTGCAAGAGCTTCCGGCGGAAGCGATCTTTCGCGGCAGCAGCCTGTACGTCAGGTATGAAGATCCGCAGGAGGGGCCGCAGAGCGGAAAGACACGGACCACCGTTAAAATCGGGAAGGACGAGCTTAAGCTGATCCGTCACGGAGATATTCAGTCTGAGCAGACCTTCAAGCTGGGCAGCAAGCTGCCTGGATTTTATCGTTCACCATACATGAACTTCATGATGTCAACTGATACTGGACAACTGGATATCCGACTGGATGGCCTTTCCGGCATCGTGGAATGGACATATGATCTGTATGTATATGAAGAGTTTTCCGGACATTTCGAGATCAGTTTATCGATACAGGAGGAGCAAGGATCATGACTAGCAACCCGCTTGAGCAGATTAATCAGAAAGTAACAGATGCTATTGAAGCCGCCATATTAGCGGCAGGTATTGTAGGTCGGGAAGAACTGCCAGCCATCACGCTTGAGGTTCCGAAGGATAAGGCACATGGGGACCTGGCTACCAACGCAGCCATGCAACTGACCCGCATTGCGAAGAAGAACCCGCGCCAAATCGCGGAGCAGATTATCGAACACATGGACATGGCATCCGCTTCTATAGAAGGAGCTGAAATTGCCGGGCCTGGGTTCATCAATTTCAGATTGAACAAAAGCTATCTGTATCCTGTAATCGGCCGTGTGCTGGAGCAGGGAGACGACTACGGGCGCACGCAAGAAGGTGTAGGCAAGAAGGTTCAGGTTGAATTTGTCAGCGCCAACCCGACCGGCAGCTTGCACCTCGGACACGCCCGTGGTGCGGCCGTTGGCGACTCGCTGTGCAATGTGCTTGATTTTGCCGGATACCAGGTGACCCGCGAATATTATATCAATGATGCAGGCAACCAGATTCACAATATGAGCCTCTCAATCGAGGCTCGTTATCTGCAGCAGCTTGGCCAGCAGGCGGAAATGCCGGAGGACGGCTATCACGGAGAGGATATTATCGGCTTTGCCAAGGAGCTGGTCGCCGAGAAAGGCGACTCCCTGCTTTCCATGAATCCGGGGGACCGCGCGGCCTTTTTCCGCGAATACGGCCTGGAGAAGGAGCTGGACAAAATAAAGCGCGATCTCGAGCGTTTCCGGGTGCCGTTCGACTCCTGGTTCAGCGAGACCTCCCTGTACGAGAACGGGGAGGTGCTTAAGGCACTGAATGAGCTGCGTGACCGTGAAGAGGTCTATGAGAAGGAAGGCGCAACCTGGCTCAACACAACGAAGTACGGAGATGACAAGGACCGGGTGCTCATCAAGAACGACGGCACCTATACCTACCTGACGCCGGATATCGCTTATCACCGTGACAAATATGCGCGCGGCTATGATATCGTCATCAACATTTGGGGTGCAGATCACCACGGATATATTCCGCGCATGAAGGCCGCCATGGAGGCGCTCGGCAATGACCCGGACAAGCTTAAGGTACTGATTGCCCAAATGGTCAGTCTGTTCCAGAATGGCGAAAAAGTAAAAATGTCCAAGCGTACCGGCAAAGCGGTGACGATGGAGGACCTGATGGAAGAAGTGGGTGTTGATGCAATCCGCTACTTCTTCACGATGCGCAGTATGGACTCGCATCTTGATTTTGATATGGATCTAGCGATTTCCACATCCAACGAAAACCCTGTTTTCTATGTTCAATACGCCCATGCCCGCGTATGCAGCGTATTCCGTCAGGCAGAGGAGCAGGGAATCGCCCTGCTGCCATTATCGGAAGTGAACCTGTCCAGGCTGAATACTGAGCATGAGCATGACTTACTGCGCAAAATCGGCGAACTGCCGGACGAGGTGTCTACGGCTGCGGCATCTTATGCCCCGCACCGCATGATTCGTTACGTATACGAGCTGGCATCCATGTTCCACAGCTATTACAGAGCTGAGCGCGTCATCACGGAAGATGCGGAGCAGACACAGGCCCGCCTTGCCCTGCTGGCTGCCGTTCGTACGGTTATTGCCAATGTGCTGAGACTGGTGGGGGTAACCGCACCGGAACGTATGTAATAATTAACCGCCCGGTTTCCGGGCGGTTTTCTTTTTGTCCTGGATTTCGCCCAGTTCCCTTACCTAAGCTTTATCCCTTCCCGAATCAGCCGGAAGGCGTCCACTTCTCCCAGTCTGGAGGTTTTGGGCGCCGTGCCTGATCGTCGACGCATGGGCGAGGCTGTCCGTCTCAGGAGCGCTTTAATCTCCGCTGGTGAGAGACTGGGCTTCAGTTCGAGTAAAAGCGCGATGGTGCCGCTCACGTGAGAGGTCGCCATAGAGGTGCCGCTCATTTCGTGGTACCGATTGTTGGTCCATGAAGAGAGAATTTTCTCGCCTGGAGCATAGATATCCACATGGGGCCCACGATTGCTAAATGAAGCGATGCGCCCAAAGCGGTCTGTGGCCCCGACTGAGATCGTCTGCGGATAACGGGCGGGATAATCGATACTCTGCCTTTTGCTGTCATTGCCCGAGGAAGCTACAATTACAATCCCGTTGGTATGGGCTTTATTGACCACATCAAGCAGAGCCTTACTGCGTGTTTTCATACCGAAGCTCATGTTAATAATATCGATTCGGTTACGGACACACCAGTCTATGGCAAGGATAATATCAGATACGTAGGCCGAACCATTATGGTCGAAAGCCTTGACAGGGCAAATGATCGCGCCTGGGGCCACACCGACGGCTCCGCGATCATAGCTGGCGGCAGCGATGGCCCCGGCGATATGAGTGCCATGTCCGTTATCATCGTGCGGCAGCATGGCCCGGTTCAGCAAATTGACCCCTCGGGCTAGACAATGCCGGAGATCGGGATGGCGAAAATCAACGCCCGTGTCAATGACGCCGATCCGAATCTGCGAACCTGTGGACAGGGGCCATGTCTGATGAGCCTTAATTTTTTTGACTCCCCAAGGGAGCGTGGAGACGGCTTCAGCAGAGAGTGAAGCCGCTCCTCCGTGAACACGAATGCGTGTGTCTTCTTCAATGACAACACCGTTCCGGTATTTGCCGAGCCGTTCTCTGCAGGCCATCGGAGCGATCAGGGCCCTAATCAGGTGGGATGACTGAACACTCCGCAGCCCGGACAGGCCCGGCTTCATTTTCTGCAAATAGGATAGACACTCCCTGTAGTGGGATGCTTTATTAAAGCGAATAATCTGCTTTGCCCGCCCGGAGCGGGCGGGCTCCTGAATAGCCCTGTTTAATAGCTGCAAAAATCCCGGATAGTCCATGTAGAGGCGCTCCCCTCTGTTGAGCCATGCTGAATTGCTGAATTATTGTATGTAAAGCATGAGGGAGTCGCATGAGGAACATGCCCCTTTTTACGATAATAGGCGTCCCGTCGTGTCAATCATTAACAGCAGACATAGGATACTGTGAGAGCTGTAAGGCTCTTGCGCATCACCTTTGGAGGCGTAGCCTTCAAAGGGGATACAGTCGGAGGCGGGGAAACCCGCCTTTTTTTTGCGTGCCCGCATCACATGCTTTGAAATCCTGTCCTGGAACCGGGGTATTTAACTTGCAATTTGCGCCTAAATAAGGTTTACTTAGGTGTGATAATGGATAGGTTAGTCTGCATGGAGCAGTTCGCAGGCTAGAATGTTCGTGTGAATTACGCGTGAGAGGAAGTGTCCTTAAGTGAGTACGCCACTCAACTTGAAGATTGACCCCGAGAAAGTTCATGAAATTCCGATGGTAGACCTGGCATTCATGGTGCTGAAAGCAGCCAATACGCCTTTCTACTACCGTGACTTGATGAATGAAGTTGCCAAGCTGCGCGGCTTGTCTGAAGAAGAAATTAACGATGTAATTGCTCAGCTATATACCGAGATCAATATTGACGGTCGTTTTGCCTGTGTAGGTACCAACCTGTGGGGGCTCAAGCGCTGGTATCCGGTAGATAAATCGGAAGATGCCATTACGGGTGGCAAGCGTCCGCGCATCATTAATGATGAGGACGATGAGGAAGAGGACTATCAAGAGGAAGAGGAAGAAAATTACGACACCGACGATGATTTTGGAGATGTCGATGATTCCGAAGACGCTGAAGATGAAGACCTGTTCGATGCCGACGATGATGACGACACCACGGACGATGTCGTGCTAGATGACGAGGACCTCGAAGAGGAAGAAGCCGAAGAAGAAAGTGAAGATGAGCCAGCGGAAGAGGAAGACTATTAATACCGGGTGATAAGGGAGACAGGTTCTCCCTTTTTTCTTTTTTTCTCGGCGCTGCTGACTTTCCTGAGAAGTAGTCCAAAGTTTCTTGACAGAGGTATGAACAAAAGGTAAACTATTGCTTGGGCTTATGATTGAGTTATATAATATGTTTGTTTTGAGTGCCAAAAGTGCCCCGTAACAACGGGAGTGCTTTTTTGTTTTTTATAGGGGATTAACAGCGCGATTTGGTGCTGTTGATCTGAACATGCAAGCGATCAGCGGCGGAGTTGGGAAATTGATCCGCTGCTTTCTTTGTGGATGATAATCTGTGCAAACGGGTTACGCTAACATCATATGTCGCCTGAATTTCTGGACTTTATTTAGGAGGGTTTTAAACAGTGACAAAGTACATTTTCGTGACAGGCGGAGTTGTGTCTTCCCTGGGAAAAGGAATTACGGCCGCTTCGCTCGGCAGGCTTCTGAAGAACAGGGGATTGAAAGTAACGATCCAGAAATTTGATCCATATCTGAACGTGGATCCGGGTACCATGAGCCCTTATCAGCATGGCGAAGTATTTGTAACGGATGATGGCGCGGAGACGGACCTGGACCTTGGCCATTATGAGCGTTTCATTGATATCAATCTGTCGAAGAACAGCAATGTTACCACAGGTAAAGTATATTCCAGTGTAATCAGTAAAGAGCGCCGCGGCGAGTACCTCGGGGGAACCGTTCAAGTCATTCCGCACATCACCAACGAGATCAAAGAACGCGTATTCCGTGCAGGCCGTGAGGCCGGCTCCGATGTCGTTATTACGGAGATCGGCGGTACGGTGGGGGATATCGAAAGCCTTCCTTTTCTTGAAGCGATTCGTCAGATTAAAAGCGAAGTCGGACGCGAAAATGTGATGTACATCCACGTTACGCTCATTCCTTACATCAAGGCTGCCGGCGAAGTGAAAACCAAACCAACCCAGCACAGCGTGAAAGAGCTGCGCAGCATCGGGATTCAGCCAAATGTGATCGTCTGCCGTACGGAGCATGAATTGTCTGCCGACATGAAGGCGAAGATCGCCCTCTTCTGTGATATTGACGCTAATGCGGTGGTAGAGTGCCGCGATGCTTCAACGTTGTATGAAGTGCCGCTCAATCTCCGTGAAGAAGGGCTTGACGAGATTGTTGTTAACCATCTGAAGCTCACTACCCCTCCTGCAGATATGACGGAATGGGAAGCTCTCGTGGGGCGAATCAGCAGGCTGGAAACGACCGTGGAAATCGCCATTGTCGGTAAATATGTAGCATTGCATGACGCCTATCTCAGCGTGGTAGAGTCCCTCTCCCATGCAGGCTTCGCCGCGAATGCGGACGTGAAGATCCGCTGGGTTAACGCGGAAGAGCTTACGGATGAGAATGTGGCAAGCATTCTTGGCGGTATTGGAGGTATTCTGGTGCCAGGCGGCTTCGGAGATCGGGGGATCGAGGGCAAAATCAGCGCGATCCGTTATGCCCGAGAGCAGAAAATTCCATTTTTCGGCATCTGCCTTGGCATGCAGGTATCTGTTATTGAAGTGGCCCGGGCGCTGGCAGGTCTGGACGGAGCCAACAGCTCGGAGATTAATCCGGCGACAGAATACCCGGTGATCGATCTGCTGCCTGAGCAGAAGGATATCGAAGATCTGGGCGGAACGATGCGTCTCGGATTATACCCGTGCAAGCTGGTCGAGGGCTCCCTCGCCATGGCTTGTTACAACGATGAGCTGGTGTATGAAAGACACCGTCACCGGTATGAGTTTAACAACGAATATCGCGAAATGATCGAGAATGCCGGTCTGAAGATTTCGGGAACCTCCCCAGATGGACGTCTGGTGGAAATTGTGGAGTATCCGGATCATCCTTGGTTCCTGGCCGTACAATTCCATCCGGAGTTTACGTCCCGTCCGAATCGTCCGCAGCCGCTGTTCCGTGAATTTGTTAAAGCATCCCTCCTGCACCAAGCTTAAGCCAAAAGATCTCCCGCGGGAGGTCTTTTCTTTTCCACAATTTTGAATAGGGGAAGGATTTCATCTGTGAAGGGCGAATACCTTTGAATGATCGATTACATATATGCAATGGCATACAACACTAGATTATACGAATGGACAGCTGTTGCGCTTTTCAAGACCCCGGGAGGTTAAAAAAGTGGAGAAGAAAAAGGTTTTGATAGTTGATGACCAAAATGGTATCCGCATTTTGTTGATGGAAGTGTTCAGCAGTGAGGGATATGAGACGTTTCAAGCGGCCAACGGAAAAATCGCGCTGGAAATCGTGGAACGCGAAACCCCGGATCTTGTGCTGCTGGATATGAAGATTCCCGGTATGGACGGGCTGGAAATCTTGAAGCATATCAAGACGGGAAATCCGGAGATCAAAGTCATTATGATGACGGCGTACGGAGAGCTGGATATGATCAAGGAGGCCACTGAACTGGGCGCGCTGATGCATTTTACCAAGCCGTTTGATATTGATGAAATGCGCGTGGCAGTTAACGGACAGTTGAAAGATGGGCAGGAGGAGCCTAATCAGTTCCGATAGTAACCCTGTTATTTGTACAGGGTTTTTATTTTTTTTGCATTTTTTGTTAAACTGCAAGTATAAATTGAAAGGTGTATTCCTAGGCTGATATATAAGATGCAATCAGATTCCATTGTCTTATATCGAGTAGTCCCGCACTTGAACGTGCGAGGAGTTGCTTTTTAAAGGGAGAAACGGGGGAATACAGGGGTTTTGGGGCTGTTTTGTACTTGTAAAAGCTTGTTTAGTATTTGACATGGGATGTGGTATAATAAGCCCTGTGTGAATGTCGGCTAAAAACCATAGACAGACCCAATACCCCTTAGGAGGATGAAACCATGCCATTAGTATCAATGACAGACATGCTCAACAAAGCGCTTGAAGGAAAATATGCCGTAGGCCAATACAACATCAACAACCTGGAATGGACGCAAGCTATTTTGGGTGCTGCTGAAGAAGAGAAATCCCCGGTTATTCTCGGTGTATCCGAGGGTGCCGCACGCCATATGGGCGGCTTCTATACGGTTGTGAAAATGGTAGAAGGCCTCATGCATGATATGAAAATCACCGTTCCGGTTGCTATCCATCTGGACCATGGTTCCAGCTTTGAGAAATGTAAAGAAGCAATCGACGCCGGCTTTACTTCCGTTATGATTGACGATTCCCACAGCCCTATCGACACTAATATCGAGACAACCAAGAAGGTTGTTGAGTATGCTCATTCCAAAGGCGTTTCCGTTGAAGCTGAAGTCGGCATGGTTGGTGGCCAGGAAGATGATGTGGTTGGCGACGTTATGTATGCCAAGCTGGATGATTGCGTCCGCATCGTAAATGAAACTGGCATCGACACGCTTGCTCCTGCACTCGGCTCTGTGCATGGACCTTACAAAGGTGAACCGAACCTTGGCTTCAAGGAAATGGAAGAAATCTGCAACGCAGTTAGCCTTCCACTGGTTCTGCATGGCGGTACTGGGATCCCTACGCATGACATCAAAAAAGCCATTTCCCTGGGGACATCCAAAATTAACGTGAACACAGAGAACCAAATTGCATTCTCGAAGACAGTTCGCGAAGTACTGGCTGCCAAACCGGAAGCTTATGATCCTCGTACGTTCATTGCACCAGGCCGCGAAGCGATCAAACAAACCGTCATTGGCAAAATCCGCGAGTTTGGTTCCAACAACAAGGCGTAAGATTACGGTTGTTACAGGATGCCTTGGTATCCCGGAAAAGCTTAACTGAAACAGTAGTTTTACATCGGACAGACCCTTCGGGGACTGTCCGGCATCATACGATATGGAAGTGCACCGCTTAGCCGGTGTTTTTCCATTTCAGTTACCAATTGACTTCCATGAGAACATGTTTTCAGGTGTGAAGTGAAGTAGGGGGACCCTAAAGCTTATGGAAAAATTGATGATTAGCGGTGGACGTCCACTGCAGGGCATGGTATCCATCAGCGGAGCCAAGAACAGTGCAATCGCCTTAATTCCGGCTGCCATTTTGGCGGAATCGGAAGTGATACTGGACAATTTGCCTCTTCTTAGCGACGTGGCGGTGTATGCCGAAATTTTGGAGGAGCTTGGAGCCGAGGTTGCCTGGGAAGGCAGCCAGATGCGCATTGATCCTTCATCCATCAAGTCCATTCCGATGCCCAACGGCCCTGTGAAGAAGCTTCGCGCTTCCTATTATATGATGGGGGCAATGCTCGGAAGATTTAAAGAAGCGGTGGTTGGCCTCCCTGGAGGCTGCAACTTTGAGCCCCGGCCCATTGACCAGCATATCAAAGGCTTTGAGGCGCTCGGAGCGACCGTGACCAACGAGCACGGTTCCATTCATTTGCATGCGAAAGAGCTGCGCGGCACGAAAATCTATTTGGATGTCAGCAGTGTCGGAGCGACCATTAATATTATGCTGGCGGCCGCTCGGGCCAAAGGCGCTACAATTATCGAAAATGCGGCCAAAGAGCCTGAGATTATAGATGTAGCAACACTTTTAAATTCGATGGGGGCCATCATCAAGGGAGCCGGTACCGAAACGATTCGGATCGAAGGTGTTTCGGAGCTTCACGGCTGCCGTCATTCCATCATCCCGGATCGGATTCAGGCGGGGACATATATGATAGCCGCCGCCGCTACGCGTGGGGATGTGCTCATTGACAACGTCATTCCGAAGCACCTGGAGGCCATTACAGCCAAAATGCAGGAAATGGGTGTGCTGATTGAGGAATTCGATGAGAGCATCCGGGTCAAGGGGACGCCCTCGTATGAGCATGTTGACGTCAAGGCACTGATCTATCCGGGATTTGCTACAGATCTCCAGTCCCCGATGACCAGTCTGCTCACGCAGGCTCGTGGAGTAAGCGTGCTGAGTGACTTTGTATACAGCAATCGCTTCAAGCACGTTCCGGAATTGGTCCGTATGGGTGCCAAAATCCGTGTGGAAGGACGTTCAGCCATCATCGAAGGTGGCCGTCTGAATGCCGCGAAGGTTAAAGCAGCCGATCTGCGCGCGGGCGCAGCACTGGTTATTGCCGGACTTACGGTAGAGGAAGGAGTTACCGAAGTGACCGGCGTTGAATATATTGATCGCGGTTATGATCATCTGGTTTCCAATTTGCGAATGCTGGGTGCGGATGTATGGCGTCAGAGCGAGTGATATCGCTCCGGTAGTGGTGTTGGGTGAACTGTAATAGCCGACGCGAGGAAGTAAAAAAGCCCTTGCGTCTGCCCTTTTGCTGCATAATTTATGTCTTTTTGGGTAAAAATAGATTGATGAAGATGTTGTCCTATCTTTATGGACTTATTAATTGAATAGGTGGTTATTATATGGATCTGCAAATATCCGATTTGGAAGAAATGAAGCTGACTGAGCTATACAAGCTTGCCAAGCAGTATCAAATCCCGTATTACGGTCAGTTGAAGAAGAAAGAATTGATTTTTGCCATTCTGAGGGCTCAGGCGGAACAGAGCGGCCTGATGTTCATGCAGGGAGTTCTGGAGATTCTGCCTGAAGGGTACGGATTCCTGAGGCCGATTAACTATCTCCCAAGCGCCGAGGATATTTATATATCGGCCTCCCAAATCCGAAAGTTTGATCTTCGAACGGGAGATCTGGTATCCGGTAAATGCCGTGCCCCCAAGGAGAATGAACGTTACTTCGGACTGCTCCAGGTGAATGCCGTCAATGGTGAAAGTCCAGAGCATGCGGCAGAACGACTGCATTTTCCGGCACTAACTCCACTGTATCCGCAGACTAAGCTAGTTCTCGAAACCTCCCCCAACAATTTGTCTACGCGAATCATGGATATACTTGCCCCTGTTGGATTAGGACAGCGCGGTTTGATCGTAGCTCCTCCAAAAGCTGGGAAGACGTTACTCCTCAAAGAAATTGCCAACAGCATCTCAACCAACAATCCCGAGATCGAATTGTTTGTTCTTTTGATCGATGAACGCCCTGAAGAAGTAACCGATATGTCGCGTTCGGTGAAAGGGGAGGTTGTGGCTTCGACGTTTGACGAGCTGCCCGAGAATCACATCAAGGTGGCTGAGCTGGTGCTGGAGCGCGCGCTTCGTCTCGTGGAGGCGAAGAAGGACGTTGTTATTTTGTTGGACAGTATTACGCGGCTTGCACGCGCCTACAATCTGGTCATCCCACCTTCCGGCCGCACGCTGAGCGGTGGTATCGATCCGGCGGCATTTCACCGTCCGAAGCGGTTCTTTGGCTCTGCCCGGAATGTGGAGGAGGGCGGCAGCCTGACCATCCTGGCTACTGCACTGATTGATACAGGTTCACGTATGGATGACATCATTTATGAAGAATTTAAGGGTACGGGCAATATGGAGCTGCATCTTGACCGCAAGCTGGCTGAGCGCCGTGTATTCCCTGCCATTGATATCAGACGCTCGGGAACACGCCGTGAAGAAGTTCTGCTTAATAAGGAAGAGCTGGACACGATTTGGGCCATCCGTAAAAATATGACGGAAAGTTATGAGTTTGTAGAAGGCTTCCTGAAAAAGCTGCGCAATACTAAAACGAATCCCGAGTTCTTGGCATCCTTTGACACTTCAGCTTCGGTAGGGGGAACCAACAGCGGCAGCGGTCAGCGCAGAACGACAAGATCGGCGCCAGCTACGGTATCAGCTACTACGAATGGATAAATTTACAAACAGACCTCAAAAGCTACAACGCTTGAAGGAACGAAAGGAGTTCCGCTATGTATTTGGTATACGCTGATGAGAAGGGGAACGTCTTTGATCATCCATCGCTGTACGGTCTCGCACGCAGTGCGGATATGATTGTGGAGATTATGGAGGAAGAACTGATTCCGCTCCCGGATGGAGCGACCCTGGTTGGACTGCCGAATACCCGGCCGGTGGGAATGGATCCGAATACAGGGGAAATGGTGCCGCTGCCCGGAAATGTACAAGCGGTAGGTGCCCTTCTTCCCCAAGGATTCACACGCCTCTGCTTGCCGGGGTATGTGAAGGCGGATAAAGAATACCGCCTCCCGTTATTTGGATATTCGGCTGTCGTGTGGAAAGACGGGTCGTTCTACGTTACAGCGGAACAGAGCGACCAGCCGGATAAGTGGAATCCGGACAACTGCGACCGTGATCAGGTAAGGTTGGGTGTGGAGCGTCTGGTAGAGCAGTATCCGGATAACCGTCTGTATCAGCATTTATCCAATTGTGCGCTCGGTTATGAATGCCTGACCTCTTCGAACACTTTCCTGAACCGTTGGGAAGGTGGTGTGCCGGTATCCTATTCCTGTAATGCGGGATGCTTCGGATGCATTTCCGAGCAGCCGGATGACAGCGGATTCGTTTCTCCGCAGACCCGTATGAATTTCCGGCCTCGGGTGGAGGAAATCGTAGAGGTCATGCTGGAGCATCTGAAAACCCCTGAATCCATTATCAGCTTCGGACAAGGGTGTGAGGGTGAGCCTTCCACGCAGGCCAAGCTGATCATTGAAGCGATCCGGGAAGTCCGTAAAACCACGGACATGGGGTATATTAATATCAACACGAATGCCGGATTGAATGATCATATCCGAGGGATTGTGGATGCAGGGCTTGATCTTATGCGGGTGAGCACGATCAGTGCGCTGGACGATCATTATAATGCGTACTACAAGCCGCGCGCCTACACCTTGGCCAATGTAGAGAAATCTATGAAGTATGCGGCCGAGCAGGGTGTCTATACCTCGATTAATTATTTGATCTTTCCGGGGGTAACTGACCGGGAGGAGGAGATTGAGGCGATGATCGAATTTGCCAAGCGTACCAAGCTGAAGCTGATTCAGATGCGCAATCTCAACATCGATCCGGAAGCTTATCTGGAGCTCATACCGCCTGCGCAGGGCGAAGTCTTGGGGATGAAGCAGATGCTGGAGATTTACCGGCAGGAGCTTCCTGATGTTGTCATCGGCTCATATACTCATGTGCCACCGCTTGGCCAGGACCGGCCGAAGGTGCCGGTTATGTCCCGTTGAAGCCTCATGGAAAAATCATTGCGGATCGTTGCAATGGGTGATATAATGTGATCATATGTCCATATAACTCTGGGCTGATAAGATGCTCAGGGCGGAAAGAGGTGAAACACATGCAAGAAGCTATTCAACCGAAGTACCACGTTACATCTGTAACATGCGCTTGTGGCAACACGTTTGAAACAGGCTCCGTCAAAGAAGATCTGCGCGTGGAGATTTGCTCTAACTGCCATCCGTTCTTTACAGGCAAACAGAAGTTTGTTGACGCTGGCGGACGTGTCGATAGATTTAAGAAGAAATACGGAATATAATCCGGTGTGCCGTTATGCGGCAAGCAGCCGTGATTGGAAAGACCTTTGCCTTGTGCAGAGGTCTTTTTTGTTGCGTGAAGAAAGCCCATTTAATGACGGTTGATTTTTGTACATGCATAAGATATACTTATTTTCACCGTGCTAGACGGGGAGGTAGCGGTGCCCTGTAACTCGCAATCCGCTATAGCGAGGTTGAATTCCTGTTAGAGGTGTTGTCGATGTGAGGCTGGTCCCTGCGCACAATGTTGACGGTTGGGTCCTCCGCAATGAGTACTTGTGAACCTGGTCAGGTCCGGAAGGAAGCAGCCATAAGCAGGCCCGCTCATGTGCCGGAGGGTGGCCTAGCCCGAGTTGCGGCGCAGGTTTGCCGCTTGGATCGCAATCATCAATAACAGGTGCACGGCTTAATAATTATAATTTATTGATGATAGCACACAGCATCTTTTGCCTGAAGCAAAAGGTGTTTTTTTGTGTATCTGGACTAGGGAAGGTTAAAGTTTAGATTCATACGGGAATATAGTATAATGTAGTAACGACGAAGGTCACGAAAGTGATGTTGAAAGAGGGTAACGCGAATTGGAACATATAGCGTTGTACCGTGCTTGGCGGCCTCAGTCGTTTCAAGACATGGTAGGACAGCAGCATATTATCCAGACCTTGCAGAATGCCATCCGAGAGGGACGAACATCCCATGCATATCTGTTCAGCGGTCCCCGGGGTACCGGCAAGACAAGTGCAGCCAAAATATTGGCCAAGGCAGTGAACTGCGACCGTGGTCCGGCGACTGAGCCCTGCAATGAGTGTGAATCCTGTAAGCGGATAACAGCCGGGGCGGTTATGGACGTCCAGGAGATTGATGCGGCCTCCAACCGTGGTGTTGAAGAAATCCGTGATCTACGGGATAAAGTGAAGTATGCGCCGACGGAAGTTCGGCAAAAAGTGTATATCATTGATGAAGTGCATATGCTGACAACGGAAGCGTTCAACGCTCTGCTTAAGACGCTCGAAGAACCGCCTCCTCACGTCATGTTTATTTTAGCAACCACTGAGCCTCATCGGCTTCCTGCCACTATTATTTCCCGATGCCAGCGTTTTGATTTTCGGCGTGTGTCACTGGAGGAGCAGACAGATCGTCTGGATTTGATTTGCAGACAGGAGAATATCGAAGCGGACCGTGATGCGTTGCAGTATATTGCGCGTTTATCCGACGGAGGTATGCGCGATGCGCTGAGTGTACTGGATCAAATATCTTCCTTCACGGATGGACGGGTTACTTATCGGCAGGTCATCGATATGACCGGAGGCATTCCTTCCGAGCAGTTCAGCAAGCTTGCCAAAGCGCTGCATCAGGAAGATGTTGCCACAGTTTTGCAGATGATTGAAGGTTTCATGCAAGAGGGTAAAAGTGCCGATAAATGCATGGAAAATCTGTTATATTATTTCCGTGACCTGCTCATGATCAAAATGGTGCCGCAGGCGGATAAGCTGACGGAAAGAGTGTTGGAGCCGGCCCAGTTTCAGGAAGTGGCTGCATTATTTACGAAAGAACAGCTGTTTCAGATGATGGATACGCTCAATCGTTATCAGAGTGAAATGAAATATGCTGTGCAGCCTCAGACGTTGTTTGAGGTCGCTTTATTAAAGTTGTGCAGCATTCAGCAGATGCCCTCCCATCGGGAGGGGCAAGCTTCCGCGGTAGACAGCGGGGAGATCGCGACCCTTAAGAGACAACTGTCGGAGATGGAGAAGAAGCTGGAACGCGCGTTGCAGGCGGGGCTTTCCGGTGGGAGTGGACAAGAGAGTGCGGGGAATCGACCAGCGGCTTCAAGGGCGCCTGCTCCGCGGATTTCGACCCCGGCCAAGCTGCCTTCCCAGTTGAATGAATTTATAGGCGCGAAGTCCAGTCCTGAATTTTTGGAGGCTGCCCGCAAGTGGAGCCAAATTTTACAGCGGGTAAAAGAAGAGAAGGTCACTGTGCATGCCTGGTTTATGGACGGTGAGCCTGTATCGCTGTACGAGGATGCTGTTTTGGTGGCTTTCAAAAATAATATTCACAGGGAGACAACTGAGAAGCAGGCGAACAGGCAAGTGATCGAAAGGGTGCTTAATGAACAGCTTGGCAAGTCCCTGCGGCTGGTCACGATGATGCAGCGGGATTGGTTGACGGCTATTGAAGGGGCTAATACCCATCCGGAAGAAGAGTTTAAGCTGGAGCATGAAGGCGATGGGCCGGGGAAGTCCAAGGAACCCTGGATTGATGAGGCGATTGAGCTCTTTGGCGAAGACCTCGTCGTAATCAAGGAATGAGCTGTAACTTTCTTATTTTAGTTTAAGGGGATGACGCGAAATGAATAACATGAACCAGATGATGAAGCAGGTTAAGAAGATGCAGGAGCAAATGCTCAAGGCTCAGGAACAGCTTGGGGAAAAAGTGGTGGAAGGCACTTCCGGAGGCGGCGTGGTTACGGTACAGGCCAACGGGCACAAGAAAATTCTGTCCATTGCCATCAAGCCTGAAGCTGTTGATCCTGATGATGTTGAAATGCTGCAGGATCTTGTGTTGACTGCTGTGAATGACGCGCTGGTCAAAGCTGACGAGGTTGCTAATAATGATATGAGCAAATTTACAGGCGGAATGAAGATTCCAGGCCTGTTCTAATCTATAGAACGAAGGAGCAATAGACTATTGTATTATCCGGAGCCGATTGCAAAGCTGATCGATGCATTTACCCGCCTGCCGGGCGTTGGCCCGAAAACCGCCGCCCGACTCGCCTTTCACGTGCTGAACATGCAGGAAGATAACGTGATCGATTTTGCCAAGGCCTTGGTGAGTGTCAAACGAAATCTCCATTACTGCTCGGTCTGCTGCAATATCACGGATACGGATCCATGCCGGATATGCCAGGATAAAACGAGGGACTCGTCTATTATATGCGTCGTTCAGGATTCCAAGGATCTGGTCGCCATGGAGAGAACGAAGGAGTATGACGGGTACTACCACGTGCTGCAGGGTGCAATTTCGCCGATGGAGGGTGTGGGGCCTGAAGATATCCGGCTTAAGGAACTGCTTACCCGTTTGAGTGACGAGCGGGTGAAAGAGTTGATTTTAGCGACTAACCCCAATATTGAGGGTGAGGCGACCGCCATGTACATTTCACGGTTGGTCAAGCCTTTTGAAATTACCGTTACCCGTATTGCGCACGGGCTTCCAGTAGGCGGGGATTTGGAATACGCCGATGAGGTGACCTTATCCAAAGCGCTTGAGGGAAGACGCCAATTGAATTAGAGAACGGGCTGGCCAGAGATTTCTGGCTGGCCCATTTTTATTTTACGGCTCTAAATTGATTTCCGCATGGGTCCCCAATATGGGTTCTAAGTTTGTCCATTCTCCGAATATGTATGTAGAGACGGCAGGGGCAAATGCCGAGCAACATCGGTTGGGAGTGAGCGAAGTGTGGACCTGGAATAAAAGAAAACTAGGCGGGCCCGATAGCATTGAATATCAGACAGAGTTGTTTGCGGATGTGTGCGCGGCTCACGCGGACTGGGTAAGAGCTCAACGCATGTTTCAAGAAGCTGTCGGAGAGGATCAGATTGATTACGCTATTTTTGTACTCGAAGCAGCCGAAAGAAAGTACCAAATCCAATTGAAAAAAGCTAAACAGAGCAAGCTTCATCGTCTCCAAATTCCTGCGGATATCGCGTGGGCAATAGAAGGAATCGCCTGGGGCAGAGGGAGGAAAGCTGAATGAAAATGATCGCATGGGTGGTTCTGTCTATTTCTGTCCTGCTGTTGGGTTATTTGTTTGTTATGAAAAAAGCTAGACTCGGCTGGCTAGCGACCTTTGGCGCACATCTGGCAATCGCCGCAATCGGCATTTATATTGTTAACTACTCCGGCTGGGTTACCCAGGTGCACATTCCTCTTAATGCGGTAACTATAGGCACTGTGGCCATACTGGGATTGCCGGGAGTTGGTCTGCTGTATGGATTGAAGTTGGTTTTATTTAGTTGAATGGGGGAGGTGAATGCCCCCAAAAAAATCTTAGTTGACGAAATAAATAAATCTGTGATACATTTACTTCTGTTGTTTTGGGCTATAAGTGATTCAACAAACGACAAAAAATACTTTCTCAAAAAAGTTGTTGACTCGTTTGAAGGTTGTGTGTTATATTATTTAAGTCGCCGCTGAGATGCGGTGGTGAAAGAAAGCAAGTGTTTGATCTTTGAAAACTGAACAACGAGTGAGTAGATTTCACGAAGTGAAATCGCCCCGTGAAGGTTTTTGGTACATGTCTATGACAGTATGAAAACCGGAACGGATCATTGAGATATTTTATCTCGTCAGATTCAAAATGAGCTTATCGCTCTTGCAATGGATCATCTTCGGATGATCTTTCATGGAGAGTTTGATCCTGGCTCAGGACGAACGCTGGCGGCGTGCCTAATACATGCAAGTCGAGCGGACGGATGAAGAAGCTTGCTTCTTCAGAAGTTAGCGGCGG
>NZ_JAPCKK010000015.1 GCF_030705605.1 Paenibacillus zeirhizosphaerae | reverse complement strand
CAACCTTCAATTCAGACAGGAACTTCCCCTGTCAACTTGGATGTAAAGTTAGACATCGATTGTACTGATGTCCTCCGGCTTTGTCAGACGTTACCGCCTGGGTTGAGCCGGAAACAAGTCACACTTCCCCATACCACTTTTGAATGGAGGCCGCCGCTCTGCCTGGATCAACTGTTTTCGGAATATTGGATGTTGGTCCGATTAAAGTCCGTACCCGCTGCGTGAGATCCAGCAAACCGTATGAGCCGATAGTATTCTTCTTTCCTGCTTGTTTCATGAAATCGGTAAAACCATATGTCGCCACATATTCCGCTGTATTGGTCAGTTCAGTCAAAGGTATGTTCCGCATCCTGCTATTCAGAACCATACTGCGGGTTACGGTGTCCAGGCTCGAACCGATCTTCACAAATTTTTGCCCTGTCGTCTGATTGTGATAATACAGATCGACTTTCTGACGCTTGGTTCCGTCCTTATCCACGAAGTAGAATGTCGGCACAATTTTCACGTGGTCTTTCGGACCGAAATTATTCCCTTTCGTCTTAAAGTCAAATTTAAAGGAGTAGCCAGTCTTGATAGCCACATTCTTATAACCGCTGTTCGGGTGGCTGCCCGGCAGGATCGGAAGCATAAATGGCGGCTTATTCCCACGAGGCGTACCGTCTATAGAGTTCGGCCCAACCCAATAAGCTGCACCGGTAGGCTCTGAGCTGCCTTTCTTCGTGCGGAAGACCGTCTCCCAATCATAGTCCATAATGTCCGTGACCTTGAAGTCATACAAGCGTCCGATCACTTCCACCGGCACCGTGTTGATGGCCACATGGTTGGACAAATCGAAGTTGGCCATCTTCTCCCAGGTGAAATTTTCAGGTGCATTCTCCGCTATCGAGCGGAAGTGAACCGTGTACTTCCCTTCATCGACCCATACCGGCATCCGGAACGTGGTCTGAAGCTGTGTCACTGGAATATCGATCCAGGTTTTGGCCGGAATGTATTTGCCCATATCTTCGTTGTAAACATCGAACTCGAACAGTACCTGCTTGTATGCCGTGTATTTCGCATAGTCCCGGTTGCCGTATCCTCTAATATCCCGGTGCTGCCCGCTCGTCGGAATGGTAACGGTGAAAGGTCTGTCCAGAACCAGGGCCGCGGTGCCTGCAGTCGGGTACACCTTCTGGTTATGCTCCTTGTCATTACTCACGCTTGGATACATGACCACCGGCGTATGGACCGTTACACTGTTCAAGTCATCGACCGGCTGCCGCTCGTTTGCCGGATTGCCCAGGCTGCCGTCGAGCGGAGAATACTCAATCGTGCCCGAGCTCTCGTTATCCGCCTTGTTGGTCTTGCTGATCGGAATGACATTGCCCGGACGGTACAGGGCGTTTTCGTCAATACTGAGCGGCGTTTTGATGGCTCCAGGATCCTTGGTCTTGGTTTTGACGATGGAACCGTCCATCACGGTTTCTCCGTTGAAGATGAGCTTGTCGTTACGTACATCCAGCTCCGGCGTCTCTTCCTCCGCATAGCTTTCAAGATCCTCATCCGGAACATCCGGCTCGCTGCTGCCGCCGTTAATCGTCTCATTTGGAGCGGAAGCCGATACCGGTGACGGCTCCAGCAGATTCTCCACTTCCGTTTCCACATCCATCGTCGGCACGTTGTAGGAGCTGCCTGGCTCGATGACGATGCCGTTGCCCTGGAAAGCGTAATTATAGAGCTTGGCATTGTCGATTTTAAACACCTGCAGGCCAGGAATCGTCCAGTAGGAATAATTACGGACGATATCATACGACTTGACGACCTCAACGTTTTTGGACTGATTTCTTGGTACCGTATACGAGGTGCCGTCTGGCCTCTCTCTTTCTTCTTGCTCGATCCATTTCAGTCTGTATGTTTTGCTCACGGGAACCGTAAACGTACACGTGCCGGTGAACTTCTCGAATTTGTTGTTGTACAGGTATTCCTTCGCCCAGACGTTGCCGTATAAGCTTTCCGAGGTCGGAATGCCCTTGGCCACTTCAAACTTTTCGGATCCCCGCGCATCCGCCTTGATCTTCCCGACCGCGCTGCTGTTCATCAGGCTGCCGGTTTTGACGGCTGCAGACTGCGGCGGCGTACAGACCACCGATGGCTCCGCTGGTTCCGGCTCCGGAAGCGGAGGACACTGCGGACCCGTTTCGGTGCCGGTTCCTTGGCCTGGCTCCATGCATGCCGTCTTGTAATACAGATAAGCAGTGTAGCTCTCGAATGAAGCATCATATGTGAAGCTCGGGGCATTTCCCTGCTGAATGGTGCCTCCTGGGGCTGACCCGGTCGTACTTTTCTTATACCCGACGTATGTAAAGGCCGGATTGGTTGGCGGCGTGAAGTCGTAGGCTTGGCCAACCACCATGGACTCTTGCCGTGGCGGGAAAATGCTAGCCAGGGATTTTCCATCCTCCGTGAAGTATTTCACGGTCAGGCTGGTATCCAACTCGATTTTGAACAGGATCGGAACGTATATCCTGTACGCTACCGTACTTTCAGCACAGGTAGGGCATTGTTCATCTTTTACATTCTTAGGTTCTGGAGCATCTAAAAGCATATTGACCGTGATCGGAATGGTTGTAGTATTTGTACCAACCCCTTGCTTTTGAAATGGCCTAATATCGGCATCGGTTGTCCCGCTGCTAATATGATTTCTGAATTCTTCAAACGTATCTGAACGGGATTCTTCAAAATACTCTACCGGATCTCCAGGATAGTTATAGATCCGTGCCTCTACGTTTTTAATTGTCCGGTTCGGGAATTGAAACTTATAGGTGAACTTGGCATCGCCGCGCATTCCCTTGTTCGGCTGCCGCCCTCCGTCCGTCCAGACCAACTCCCCGCCCTGTCCGTCCGTACTCCCCCACATTTCGTAGGACATCATCCCGACAAAGTATCTGTAATTTTTGTCCTTATAGTATTTCAGTGGCGTGATCTCCGTCGCCGCCTGCACTACATCGTTCTGGAAAAGGGGCAACTGCAGAAAGAATAGCAGCCCCACCAATGATGCGGTAACAATGCGTTTCAGCTTGCGTGTCGCTCCCATGAGCTTAGTTTCCTTTCCATGGGTTAGTCATGAGAGGAATGTAGTCTGTAGATGCTCCATCGAATCCGATATACTCAATATCTTGTATAGTCAGATTCTTTTGATCCACAATTCCATGAAGGATTTTATCTGCACTAGACCTTATTTGATAAAAACAATACTTCGTACCATCACCATTATTCACGGTCATAGAATCCATTGGATTCCGGTAACGAATGTCCTTTTTCTTTGTCAGGTAGTACAAATTCCCTGCTCCCGAAGTAGTCTTTGCTCTAACTTTGAGGTACGTATTCGTTGTTTTCGGGTCTGTATACAGTTCAATACTGTAAACATCACGAACGAACGTAGCTGGTAGGTCACTTTGCTTAAAAACAATGGCCTTTTCATAAGGCTTCTCTTCCATATTTTCAAGTAAATATGGTTTGTCCGTGAACCATTTCCGGTACGGATCAAGGCTCACCGGCTTTAATCCGGATTCCTCCAGCGTCGGAACATCCTTCGAGCCAATCCAGACCCACCGGCTAAGCTTGTCCCATTCTACCGGCTGGCCAAGTCCTTCGCTGACCAGGCGCAGCGGTACGAACGTCCGGTTCTGCTTCAGAAGAATCTGCGTGTCATACGTCTTCGTCTCACCATCAATGGTGGCCGTGTTCTGCCCTACGGTCATGTTCACCGTATGAGCATTATTTTTGATGGACACGGACAACCTGCCGCCGGATTTGGTCCAGCCTACTTTTGCGCCCAGGGCTTCACTGACGAAGCGGATCGGGACCATCACCCGGTCACTGTCATCCTGGAACGGCTTCGCATCCGGAAATGAAATCTTTCTGGCGTTCCACAGCACTTCAATGTCTTGTTTGCTGCTTACGGCCTGGATTGGTGTGGCCATTCCAAACAACAAAGCGGCTGCCGTCATGGATAATAGAATTTTTTTCATAGATTACTTCCCCTTTTCTCAATTATTAAACAGGTTGAACTATCGTTCTTAGGAGTAATTACACCTAAAGAATGACAATTCTTCAAAGTATATCGGTTTTCTGTTTGTGATTTGTGATCTCAGACTGTATAAGAAGCTTTTTCTTCTCTATGTGCATATCAACCATCATCTGCAGCAGCTCTGCCCGGTCTTGTTCAAGCAGTTCCATAAGAAATCGATTCGGACGCTCCTCCTGGATCTCAATAAGTGTATTCAGCACTTTCGTAATCTCGGTTTCAATTTGCCCAATCTCCCGCATCGTGTGATCCAACAAAGCTTTCATCATGTGAAATCCACTCTTTCAGTGAGACAGATCCGTACTCCAGGTATCTGCGGACTGAGATCAGCGACACTTAACGCTTTTATGTCACTCCTGCCCTGCCCAGAAACACAAAAAACACCGTTCATCAGCCATTGATATAAGCTGGTTGAACGGTGCCTCCGTCACATCACATATTTTTACAGTTAGAATACCATAGTGCTGTGAATCAGACAAGCTGTTTCTGCAGAATCATGCGCTCTAAGGTTTCATACGTATTCTTTTTGTTATCATTCAGCATTTTTGAGAAAGAAGCTTCCATTGAGCGAAAGCACTCCAAATGCGTCAGTTACGGTGGTGGCGGAAAAAATCCTCAAGCTTCAAAACATCAATTCAGGAGCCGAATATTTAGAAGCGTCCAAAAAAATACTGATGAAGTCAGAGCATCCCTATGAGTTTGAGCCTACTACGCCTGTAACTGTAGGGGGCAGGACTTTCGACGTGATGAAGGCGTCTATTGATTTGGGGGCAATGAAAGCCTTACGCAATATTATTACAGCATCCTTTTGGATAATTATACTTTTAATATCATCACTACCTCTTATGATGACGAAAGTCAGGCAGTAGTCCAAAAGATTATCGACTCGGTTACATTTAAATAGAAAAGCTGCAGAGCTCAAAAAAACAGGTCCTTCTGGCAAAGACCTGTCTTTAGCTTTATACGATTATTGAGGACTGGAAAATGGGTATAAGTGACACACAACCTGCCGTTCCGGAGCCGCTTCGGCAAATACAGGCTGCACCCTGCTGCAAATATCCATCGCCGCTTCCGGAAAATCGCGTCTATGTCAGTCATATAATTATGGCCATGCAAGCTAGACCCGAATGGAGGTGATTCTTTGAAAAAGACAATGGCTGCAGTGCCGTTTGTTATGTTCCTATACGTTTCCCTAGAGACGTCGGCAATTGGTCGAGGCTGCTCATGTTCTTTTCCTGCCTGTAACTGCGCAAGCCTTCTTCGCCTTTTTGCTCCGCCCACCGCCTAAGCGTGTCCCTCTCTTTTTCGAACGACATGAACGGAACTGAATAACCGCAGGATGTCTGGACTTGGTGAATATCGACCGCAATGATCTGCCGGACTCCAGGCAGCGGATCAAACATTCCGTAAAACTCCTCCCACTCGCTGTCCTCCGGGAGAATTACTGTTCCGGTTCCGTACAGGCGCAAGATATTCGGTGGCCCCTGAAATGCGCAAAACATGATTGTGATTCGACCGTTCTCTTCAAGATGGGCGCTGGTCTCATTACCGCTGCCGGTCAAATCCAAATACGCAACTTTAGACTCGGACAAAATCCGAAAACTGTCATATCCCTTCGGCGACAGACTGACATGCCCATCCCGCGACAGGGGTGCCGTTCCGACAAAGAACAGGTGCTGATTTCGGATAAAGGCCATGTGGTCTGGAAGCATGGCCGGGAATTGTTTTCCCAATTGAATCCCCTCCACAAAAATTTGTATTTTGATTCGAATGACGCGTGAACACCACTTCGGCAGCGCAAACTATGGCATTCGGGACGGATCACTTGTGGCGGCGATTTCGCGCTTAGCTATACGATCATTGTATTCGAAGCCGCTGCATTAATTAAATATATTCTTAACTTGCATAGATACACTCAGGTTATGAATAAATCGTCTTTGACCGCGAAAGCCGGTATTTGTACAGCTCGGGCAGAGCTACTCCCATAAGCACGATGATCACGCCGATCCATTGCAGTCCGCTTACATGCTCGTGAAGCACGATGGCGGACATTAGCACCGCCACTGGAAGCTCGGCCGCGCCGATGATGCCTGCCATGTCCCCGCCGATATGAGGTACGCCGATCGTAAACAGCACGGGAGGAATGAATGCTCCGAAGAAGCCAAGCAACAGGCCAAATACGAGCAGTTGGCTCCAAATCAATCCGTTAAAGAGGAACGTTGGCGGAAACAAAATGCACAGCAGGATCAAGCCACCCGTTACCATCCAGGCGCTTCTGTATGCCGGGTGCGCAGCCGGTACGGCTTTGCCGCTAAACAGGACGAACAGCGAATAGCTTACCGCCGACATGAGACCCAGCGCGATGCCCCATACGCTGAATTCGCTAAGTCCATGCTCCAGGAAACCTGCGGCAAGCAGCGTACCGCCGAACAGGACTAGCAGCGTCAGCAACGTTACTTTATCAGGCCGCTGTCGCTTGCCCACCGCCTGGATCAGTACGCTGATCCAGGTAAACTGGAACAACAAAATGATGGCAAGTGATGCCGGAATGTATCGGAGTGATTGATAATACACGAGTCCGGTGATGACAGTTGGCGTGCCCGCAGCCATCAGGAGCAGGCGGTGTTTCCATGTCAGCCGCTGGATGGCTTGAATCGGGGCGGCCGCGCCTTGACCTTTGCCTGCTTCGTGCGCTTTGCGGCGCTGTTGGAATTTGGTATATAGGGCAAGCATCCATGACAGGATAAATCCCGTCAGGAGCTGGCTGCCAACAACCTCGCCCAGCTGATAGCCCTGCCCGTAAGCCAGAACCACGATTGTCGATAATATGCCGTAACTCATGGCTCCCGTGAGAACGGCCACATAATATTTCATTGCTGTAATAACCTCCTGCTAATCAAGAATTCGTTGACATGTCGTACATATCGTCTATGCCTCGGTCACATGACGAACCGAACGCAAAAAATCCTAACTCCGTCACCTGATACGAGCATAAAGCTCGTTTCACGGCTCCGTAGTTAGGAAGTTAAGGCTCCCTGTAGAAACCCTCGCCCTTGTACACGCATTTGCCTGCGAGGTTATACGAATGGATTATAGAATAGTGCGTTTCCGCAGCGTAATGTTCATGGACAACGCTTCATATATTACATGGCAGGTAAGATGCTGTCAACTCTCTTTTTTAGCATAGTGAGTATAAAAATAATATTTATCATCCGATAATCTACCGCCCTTTTTATTTTTGCCATACAGATCGATGACGGAGATAAAAAATCAGGATGGCAAGGGTTGCGGACACAAAAACGATTTGCATCAAGGTTCGGGGAAATAAAGCATCTTCCGGTTTCGTCGCAAGGCCTGAAAGGGCATAGTGAACGTTAGCCGGGAACATGAGGATCAACAGAAGCGTCAGCCCTCCGGCTGCCCAAGGAACAGTGAGCCGAAACAGCAAACCTGCGGCTCCTGCCAGCTCCAGGAGACCTGTGAGCGTCACGATGAAACCGGGATATGGCAAGAAAGGTGGTACCATGTCAATCATTTGTTCCCGCATATAGACGAAATGAACCGTGCCTGTCAACAAAAACATAGCTGCAACTCCGCCCCGGAGCGCAACGGGCCAGGAACGTAAACGCTGAACTCCAAAGCGCCCCGCCACAAGAATGATAATCGTGACACCAATAAGAACAATTAATGGTTCCATTGTGTGACCTCCGTTAAGCAGCGCATCACCGTTAAGAGCAGCTGCCTTGATTTAAAATTTGGCGAATAACCCCCGATAAATCTTGCGCATTAAAACTCGTCTGTGTGTGCGGAATACTTGAACGCATTCTTAATCCGAAGGTCATAAGCGTGAACATGTCTGCTTTTCTGTTCGCATTCACCGTTTCAGGAATAACTCCGTACTTCTGGCCTGTTTCAATCCACATCCTGGATAAATGCACGGAACGCTCGTAATACTGCTTCAATGCTTCCGCGACCAAGGGGTCTTCTTCTCTTCCAAGTAAGTACAGCAATACCTTATTCGTTACGTCATTCGGATTTTCATATGCAATGATGCTTTCCTGAATCTTCTGCATCGGCTCGTCGAAATTTCGGCGACCATGCTCGACCGCATCCATGAAATTTTCGTTTGTTTCTTCGAGACGTTCCTGCAGCACCCAGACAAAAATTTCATTTTTGCTTTTTACATAATGAAAAATGGCACCTTTGGACAGCCCAGACCTATTCACGATGTCCTTCATTGTGATGGAATTACAGCCCTTTTCCGTTATTAATTCTTTGGTCGTATCCATCAACCTTCTTACCGTTTGCTGCCTGCGTTCCTCTTGTTTCAAAGCGTCCCTCCATGTGGATTTGATATTTGTATTTTTCTATTATAAATACCGACCATCGGTTTGTAAATGATTATAACTGCATTCAAGCACGAAAAGACGGCTCCCCTGGTTTATAACCAAGGAGGCCGCCTTTTCACAGGCTTTGCCAAATCAGAAAAACAAACTGCCGATCATCAAGGGGCATCATAGCTCACAAGATAAGGCTGGAGCTCTGTATTGTAATGACCAATGCTGTATTCAATGACACTACCGTCCGCACTATAGGAATACCGGACACGCCTAAGTGTAGCGGCCCCTTCCGGGAGGCCAAGCAGACGTCCGGTTTCGGCACTTGCCGTGCCAACGGTAAACGCATCGCGAAATCGGTCCAGACTGATATCATTTTCTTCGATCAAATCGTACAGTGATTGCATATCCGCACTTTCATCCCCTGTTACAGCAACAGCCGAGGGAATGAGGTAATGCACATAATGAATATACGGCTTACCATCAAGCAGGTACAGCCGCTCGATCCGCAGGCAGCGCTCCCCGAACAACTGAAAAGGCTCGGATAACGCATCATTATTCACCATTTCCGAACCAAGCAGCTTCTTCTCAATCCGATGGCCTTCGTCGACCAGAATTTCCGTAAACCGTTTCCCTTTGGACAACCGGGACAAGGAACGATTGCGGAGAACTGTCGTGCCTACACCGCTTCGTTTTTCCAGATAACCTTCCTGACATAATTCCTGCACCGCATTGCGGACGGTCACTTTGCTGACGCCGAACTCTTTTTCAAGCTGCGGCTCGGACGGAATAATCGTGCCCAAGGGATAAATGCCGTGCAATATCCGGTCTTTCAGAATTTTTTTGATTTGCAAATATAACGGCCCATTTTTGCGCGTAATGGACAATCCGCGTCACTACCTTTCTACATCAGGCATCATTTGGGTCATGGCCTTCATCACTTCGGCCTCGGATGCATTCGGCGTATCGCCAGACACGGTATGCGCCAGCGCCGCGGCCGCAGCGGCAAAATCAACCGTCCGCTTCGCGGAAAAATTCCAGATTTCGCCGTGAATAATGCCGCTCGCATATGCATCTCCCGCTCCTATACGATCATACACCATAAAGTTAAGCGTGTCCGAAAATTCAAATTGTCCTTTTTTATAGATATACCCCTGCAGCGAATGGCTGTTATCCCGATTGATGGACCGATGCGTCCCGGCAACCACCGCAATGCCAAACTTGCTGGCAACCTGCGGGATCAAGTCCAGCAACTGCTCCTTCCGCTCTGTGGCCTGTGTTTCCAACCCGAGAATATGCAGCGCATCCTTTTCATTCATCATGACGATATCGGCAAGGTCCAACATTTCCTCATAATGCGGTTTGGCCACTGCATATCCGCCGTCTCCCCACAGAGCAGGCCGGAAATTGCAGTCGAACACGACCTTGCCACCCGCCTGCTTCACTGCTGCGGCCAGCCTTTTCATATGCCCGCGCACCGTGTCGTTCATCGCTAGTGTAATTCCGCAGAAGTGCATGATATCCACATTACCCGCAATCTCTACAGGATCGTAGCTGTCCAGCGGAGCCTGGTTAAAGCTGCTGCCCAGCCGATCCGTATAGGTAACCCTACTGGGACGCATGCCAAATCCGTTCTCCAGAAAATACATACCAACAAACCGTCCGCCCCGCTGGATGAACGTGGTGGATATACCTAACTTGCGCAAATATGCTATTGCGGCTTCGCCCAGTGGATTGTCAGGCAGCATTGTTACCAGGTATCCGGTATGGCCAAAACGTGCCAGGGCAGATACAATATTCACTCCTGTTCCCGAAAAGGTATACCGGAGCGTATCCGCCTGTGCCAGCGTGTCGTAGCCGGGTACCTGCAGCCGCATCATCACTTCGCCAAATGCGGCCACATGTTTATGCATATTGATCCACCAGCTTTTTCATCGTTTCGTACAGCACCTGTACGTCCTTGACGTTCGTGCTGCCCGTGTCCTTATCGATAATGGAAGAATACACATGCGGGATCACCTGTGGAACACCCGCTTCAAGCGTTATGCGCAGAATGGCTTCGAAATTGTCCAAATCAATGCCGCCTGTTGGTTCCAGAGCAAAGCCTTCCTCACCACATGCCCGTGCCACCGCCCGAAATTCATCCTCAAGCTGAAGTCCTTGCATCGGGAAATATTTCAGTGCATTTCCGCCCATATCGCGCACCAGCGCAATCGCTGCTTTTACAGGTACAATAGCATGCTCAGACAAAGCCGCACTGAACGGACCTGTCGAAATGTTCACGTAACCGGGACGGCCGCATGGAGACACGAGGCTGTTAATCCAGCTATCGCGGGTGTCCAGATTGGCGCAGGTCGCTCCGACGGCTGTGAACACCTGGTTGATATGGGTGCCGCCATAGCTTTTCGCGATTTCCGCCACGACAGCCGCCTGCCGGTTGTCTCCCGCGCCCAGGCCGATGGACACGGCGTCTTCGATAGCCGCTCCATATTCCTTCATGGCAGCGACAGCCGTTGCTGCATCCGGATAATTTTTGGACAATACCCCGACAATGACATGGCCTTCAGCGGCCTCATATACCTCACGGGCGTTCTCGATGCTGCCTGCCAGCACATTCAGCGCCGCACGTTTTTTGTAAAGTCGTTTTTCCATTATCGACATGTTATTTTCCTCCTACTATTTCCTGAATTCTGGATACGATCACCTGGATGTCATCCCCTTGAAAAGAACGCGCATCCAGATCGAAATATCCTTGCCGCACTCCGTAATCGCGTGTATAGATGGCAATCTGCCCTTCGCGTAACTGGTCATTTACCTGTTTGGCATCCATGCCTGCTTCTGCTGCGTTAACCTGGATACGGCCGCGGAAAATCGCTCTGCCCGCCTCATCCTGCACGATGCTCACCCGGACGCCCGGCAGGTCATTCAGTGCCATGAGCGCCTGCAGTGATTCCTTCTCCTGCTCGCTTTTGTCCGCTTTGCGGGTATATTCGTCGAGCGCCTGCAGCAAGCCAAAGGTCGATTCCTTGCCAACCTTCATACTGCGCCCGATGCCGTGCAATTGCACCTTGAGCCATTCAATATATTGACGTTTGCCAGCGACAATGCCGGAGGTCGGTCCTTCAATCGCTTTGGAACCGCTGTAAATGGCCAGGTCGGACACTTTCACATATTTATAAATATCCTCTTCCGCCGCCGCATCAACAATGAGCGGCACCTCGCGCCGCTGGGCAATTTCCCAAGCTTCCTCTACGGAGATCATGTTCTTCTGCACACTGTGATGGGATTTTACATACAAAATAGCCGCCGTCTGCTCGTTTATGGCGTCCTCGACATGTTCTTTTTTGCCCTCATTGGCATAGCCTACCTCGACGAGCTTGCCTCCGCCCAAATACACCATGGTCTCTACAGGAGCACCGTACTGCACGTTATGTCCCTTCAGGATAATAATCTCGTTCTTGGCAATCGGGTCCTGATGAAGCCGCTCGCTCAGGCGCTTGTTGCCCTGGGTCACGATCGCTGCTACCGACAGGGCAATGCCGCTGGAAGCCGAGTTGACAACAACCGCAGCCTCCGAGCCCATTATACCTGCAATATGGTCGCCGGCTTTATTCACCAGGTCAGCAATCTCCACATACTGCTGCCCGCCAGTTTTCATCGCCTCCATCACCGTATCGGTAGGCGCAGAGACGCCCAGGATGCTCATGCGGCCGCTGGCGTTAATCACCCGCTTCAATCCGTATTTAGCAAGTAAAGAATGATCCATGAATGACAGCTCCTTTAGCTTCGATATATTGATCCGCAGTCCGTTCCTCGCCCTCGGAATCGACAAACACAATCGGCTCCTGCTTGACGGCAAACAGCGTCAGGTTGGCATCGTCTCCCACCTGAATCCGGCCGAGCTCAGGCTTGCCAAGCCAGTCCGCAGCTTTGACGGTGACTGCCTGAATAACCTCTTCCAGGCTGTAGCCCAGGTATAAAAACTTGGACAACACGTTCGCCATGCTGTAGACTGGTCCGTTCAGACGGTTGCCCCGGTAAATGTCGGTGCTGATCGTGTCAGGCTGAATGCCGTTTCGCTTGGCATGCTCGGCAACCTTGAATGAGAAGCTCGCCGAACCGTGGCCGACATCCAGATGCACTCCTCTATTGACCGCATCGACCAGCACGGGCAGCGGTTTACCTGTTTCATCGAACAAATTGTTCGGCTTGCCGTTCAGATAGTGGGTCACCACGTCCCCTTTGGCGAGCAAAGGGATCACCTCTTCGATTTGCGGAGGAGCCGAGCCGATATGCACCATCAGCGGCAGACCGGTATCCTCCGACAGCTCACGTGCAAGCTGCAACGGCCGTATCCCGCTCTCCTTCACCACGCTGCGGCTGATACGCGCCTTCAGGCCGACAATGAAATCCGGATACAGAGTGACAGCCTCCTTGACCCGATCCTTATCAATCCACTCCAACTGTGACAGCTCATCCACCCGCTGCAAGCCGATATGCGATATGTTCAGAAATGCATAACAACGAGTATTCGCGCTAGCCGCACTTGTTTTCAGATCCCCGATCCGGTCGGCGCCACAGCTTCCTGCATCAATGATCGTTGTAACCCCTTGCTTGACGCCAATCTCGTCGATCTCATCTCCATACGGGTCAAACTCCGGAAAAGCATGCACATGCATATCGATCCAGCCGCTGGATACGTACAGCCCGGTTCCATCAAAACCATCGCTTCCCGGCAGTGAACCGGCTTGAGCAATCTCTGCAATTTTCCCGTTCTCGACAGCAATGTCGGCAGACTGTCCATCGACGAATTTCACATTGCGTATGACCAAGCGTTCAGACATGTACTCCTTCCTTCCCGAACGGCGTTCCATCCTTCCTAAGCGATAGCTTGTTTCGCTCCCTCTCTTACCGGAGCAGCCGCTCTTTATAAGATCACAATACCACATCTTGAGCAATAAAAGAATATAACGTTATAATGTTTTAGTGAAAAAATTATTATATGGTTATTGAGCTGTTTCTCTTTAATCTTCGAACAAGCAGCAGTTAAAGTCCTTGGGATATAAAATCATCCTGCTGGACTTTGAAGAAATTTTCATGAATATCCAAATGGTCGACGGGATTATCGTCAAAGCAACGATGGACTGAGGCAGCTTCCAAGCTGATGATCGAATCCATTGAATCCGACAGCCAGCGCACCAGTTAATTTCCAAATAAACTTCAGACTCCCAGACTGAGGTGGCTGTCTATTGGGTTCGTGTCTTGATGCCCCTGCACGCTGCTTTGTACGATTATCCCTCTCGCTCAGGGAATAGGTGGGGCTAGGATAGGCATTCGTCTGTTTCTCTGTTTCTCTGTTTCTGATCAAACGGGATAATCATGCAAAGCGTCCGGACTTGCGAGTGTTGATTCATCTACCGCCCAACCCACCAGCCTGCCAAGCCGTCAAGAATTGATTTCTAGGTTGAGCCAAACTTCAAACAGATCATTCAAAAAAATCGAGCAGGGGATTCATTGATCCCCTACTCATTTTTTTTGTTTTATCCTCTGCCCTCGATTCGCACATCGCTAAACTCAGCATAGCCTTGACTGACAAACAAACCAAGTTTCCCATGCGGGATATCATACATTCTGGCACTCATCGCTATGTTCGCATCCACGTAAATCTCACAAATCGATCCGTCCATAAACACTTTGATTTCGTAAGGACGATCGGGAAATAGATCAATCGGACGTTCCAGCTCCACCTCATAAGGGAACGTCTTCCCGCCCTCTTCCGACTGCATGATCTTTCCGCGGAAGGTAAGGCGATTCCGCTGCGGTTCCAGGGTAAAGTAATAGGCCTCATCTAACGTATCTTCCGTACGCAGCATGAACCCGACCCCTTGCGTTTGCTCGGAAAATGAGACGCTGGCGGAAATCTTGCACTGATCAGGCAGCTCCTCCCGGCTCGTGCAGCCGGCAAAAGCATGCGGCGACATACAGGAGAACGTGTGATCCGTAATGAGCCAATTTCCCGTAATGCCCTGGTAATGTACGGGCTGCGGCTGCGAAAATGCCGCATCAACCGTATCCGGCACTTTTACGCCGAGCGTGCCATCAGGACGCTGAACGATTTCATGGACGATCAGATTCCCTCCCCAATCCCAGGTATTGTAGTCCTTGCCTCGGGATTTCGGCGGATTCCAACCGAATAAATCGTCGTTTTTCGTGGGATTCCAACCGAACAGATAACGTCCTCGCCCGTCTGACGCGGATTTGGCCGCATAGAAAGCCCGCCCGTCGAAGGTATCCTCTTTCGGGGTAAGCCAAGGGCCAATCAGGCTGCGGCTCATTCGGTAAAAGGTCGCAAAACGTTCCGTATAGGAGGAATAGATCAAATACCACCAATCCCCGATCCGGAACAAGTCGGGACATTCATGGGCCCCCACGTGCAAATTCGGCGCGTACAACGGCTCGCGGTACTCCCAGGTTTTAAGGTCTTTGGATGACAGCAGCGCGGTGCACCCTTTTCGCTTGGTTGGCCCTTTCGCCATCGCGGCAAGCAACATCCAGTATTGGCCTTCCTCTTCATTCCAGAACACGAAAGGATCGCGCCAATCAGACAGCTCATAGATGCGGTCGTCAGCGGCAAAGGTATCTTCAGGAATAGGCTCCCAGGTCTTCAAGTCACTGCTGATCGCATGGCAGACGAGCTGCTTGCCTGGAGGAAATATGCAGTAGAACATATGATAGATACCGTCCACTTTCAGAATATGGCCGGTGCCGCCTTCGATTTTGCAGGCTCCTTCTGCCTGGTAATTCACGAAATCCTTCGTTCCGACCAGATGCCAGCCATGGTCAAGATCATCCCGGTAGTTCTCCCGCCAGCCGTGCAGATAGAATAGTTTAAATTCCCCGTCTTCATAATAGGGAATCACATCCCCTACCCAGGCGTTCTCCGGCCGATAGAAAAATTCCCTCATCCTGATTCCCCCTAAAGATTTACGTGGCTTAGCGTTCATTCAACAAAACAGTTGGAACGTTCTACTTCTTGACCTGTACCGGTACGTTAAAATCATCGACGTTAAGATGTCCGAAACCGCCTGTAGACTTGTCAACCACCTTAATGAAAAGCTCCTCGCCGATATAATCCGAAGCATCCCAAATTTTCCGCTGGTATTCCTCATAATTGGTCGCTGTCTCTTTAAACAACTCTTTGCCGTCTGACGCCCGGGCCAACGCTACATACAAGCGGTCTATATCCCGGCCGCCGCTGATCAGAAAGTCGACCCTGCCGTTCCCCCCGAGGACGAAATTTTGCGATCTCAGCGTCCCCGTCAAGCTGTCGCCCCCGGCTTGCTCGTTGAAGCCCCACAAATGATAGCCCCCTGGAATTTTTTGCGACGGGTTAAAGTAAATGTTACCCCAGAAGAACTTGGTGTCGGTCACGTGGACATCTTGGAAAGCGTCTCCTTCCGTAATCCAGCCGGTTAAGTCGCCCGTAGCAAAGTCATGGTTAGGCAGATTCGTAGTATCGGTATACACAGAATCATCCCAGTTCTCAGGCACATCGACCGGAGCAGCCGGTTCACCGCTTAAAGCATTCATCTCCCATACCTTCATCGACTTGATGGTAATATCGTTGTCGGCCCAGACTTGCAAGCCCAAGGAATCGTATCTGCCTACGTAAACTCGGGTTGTCAGCTTTTTCTTGTAATTAGCAAAAGCTTCAATGACCGAGCGATCGAGGAAAATATGGAGTTTCAGATTCTCTCCGTTTAGATCAACGTATCCGCCTTGAATGCCGTCCACGCGCACATCCGGGTCGATACTGCTCTTGGTGCGATCCACATTAAAGGTACCGTTTGTTTTGTCGTAGTAAATCAGTGTTTCCTCCTGTCCATTGTCGGAGCGCCGCACCTTGATTCCGAATTTCTGAGCCTCACGCGGATCCATTTCCATCACAATTTCCAACATGTCGCCTTTGACATTCCGGATCAATTGATTAGCGGACTCCATATTTTTCTCTGAAAAATCAACCAGTTTATTTCCTCGCAGACTCTGCAATTCTTGAATCGGCTCAACGCGCAATTCATCATGCTCATCCAGGCTTAGTGAAACTGGCAGAGCCAGATTATGAGCCCATCCGGATTGATATTCTGCTTGCGGTGTTCTTACATTTTGTACCATGGAGAATACGACCGTTCTGCCGTCAGGCGTGACCAGACCGCTCTCTGCGGTTAGATAACCATCACCTACATCCATTTTGGAGGGGGCCTCTTGATCAGGGATAAACTTGAAATTCTCCCGATCCCAGGTCCCAATCCAATAAAAGACCTCAACATCTCTTTGTACATCGTTCCCCGGCGGTACATGCTCCGGTTTTTCATGCGGATTAATCATGAATATATGTTTTTGTTGGCCCTTGCTATCCTTGCCTAACGGCAATAATACCGGCAGTTCCCAGACCGTGCCCAACTCCGGATAGAGGGTTCTGTTGCTAACATATAAAGGCCCCTTATACTCCCAGTTGTACATATCGTCGGATACATACACTAATGCCGTGCCGCTGCTGAAGTCCTGAAGGCCGGAAGTCACTAATTGATACCACTTATCCGTCTCTTCATCGTACCAAACGAACGGATCGCGAAACTCGTTATGGATGCCGATCCCGTTCTGTTCCGTCACCGGTTCGGGATATTTCACCCATTGCTCCAAATCGGGATCGGATAAATCGGCTGGAGTTGCAACTGCTGTTCGTTGGTTCGGCGACTCGGAGTCGTTGCCGGCGGTATAGAACAGTACGGGATTGCCGTTTCGATCATACGCCGCGCCACCTGACCACGCGCCGTCCGGGTCAAGAGTGCCCGCTTCGGGCGCAAGGGCCGGCCTTACATTTTCCCAGTGCACCATATCGTCGCTTACCCAATGCCCCCAATGGATTTGATGCCAGTATGGCCCCTGCGGGTTATGCTGATAAAACAAATGGTATTTGCCGTTATAATAAATGGGCGCATGCGCTTCATTCATCCAGTTTTGTGGGGGCATTGCATGATACTGGGGACGGTGCTGATCTCCGTCAAACACACTTGGGTCCTCATCAATATCCCCATTCGGAATTTCCGGAACCGAACCGCCGTGGAGCGCCTTTACGCTCTCATACTCAGCTAGTACCTCTTCGCTCGTAAGGGCTTTGTTGTGCAGCTTCACTTCATCGATGAGTCCACTGAACATATTGAAGGAAAACAGTCCTGCCAGCTCAACCGGTTTATTATTTTTTCCGATGATCAGGCTTTCCGTGGATGGTGTGATTGGGACATTAACGGGGGTAGCTTGGGAAGCCACTTCCTCACCATTTAGATATAACTTGATCATTCCATCTTTTTTATCGAAAGTAGCGGTAACATAATTCCACTTGTATTTTTCCAATGGGTGATCCTTTACCCACACCTGAATCCACTGCCCGCCAATCCCGGCCTGCATCGACCATGTACCGTGCCGGTACATTCCAAGAGCGAAGCCTTCCACTTTATCCTGATCGGATTGGTTCACAATGGCGGACAGTTTGTTTCCGTCCCCCCATTCATAGCTGCGAGGAGCGACCCAGGCTTCGATGGTTAACGCATCGTTTACAGGCACGGTATCCTTGGCGTTGACCTCAATATAGTTCGAATATCCATCGAACAACAAGGCCCCGCCTTTCACCCCGCGGGGAGTCCATCTCGGATCCCTGGAGTCCATATATCTGGCGTTGTTAAATACATAGTTCACATCATGCTCAAGCTTGCGTACTTCATCCGATGTTTTCTTTCCTGCGCCTTCATTAAGATCCAAGTAAAATATAGTACCCGCACCACGTACTTGGAAACCGTCAACGGAAATGCCGGCTTGATCAGACTGATCAACGACCTTTACATAGAGTTCCTTGTTGTAGTACTCCGGCACAGTCCATGTGATTTTCTCATTTGCACTGACATTCCCCGTTTTCTTAAGCAACGTATTGCTGACGGCATCGTAAAGTTCGACGTAGGCGTCCTCCGGTTTTAAAATGTCCAAAATAGTAAAGTTAATGGTTCCACTTCCCTGGAGTGTGAAAGTATTGGAGGTGATGGAGCCCTGAGCTTCCAAGACAGATTTAGCATAGAAGTTTCCGTCTTTGCTTGCATGAGCTTCATCGGTTACTTGAAAAGCATCTCCCTCAACCGTCCAGCCATCGAAATTTCCCGTTTCAAAACTGGCATTCGTGATTTCAGCTGGGATAATGTTTTCAGCCACGACCCCTTCCACCGGTACAATCTCATTAAACGTGCTGAAGGCATCCGCAAAAATCAGGCCCCAATCCGAGGTTGCATGATCGACGATCTCAAGATAGAGTTTTTTGCCGATGTGCTTGGACAGATCAGCTTTATACTGCACCATATTAGCCAATCTCAAGCCCTGTGCGGGATCCGGGAACCCGGACTCGTTAAATTCGCTATTGCCGTACCGAGCAATCATCTTTCCCGTATCTGCTTCGATAACGCTCACATAAACTTGATCCGTATGTTTGCCTCCGCCCAGTCTAAAGGTAATCCACCCCGTTCCCCCCAGCTCAAAAGTGCTGGAACGAAGAATGCCTGTCGCAGATTCCGCATATTTCCACCCATTTAGATGATAAGTACCTTCCTGATTATAGGGGATTTCTTCCGCCCACCAGGTTGTTTCGTCCGAGACGCTATCCGGACCGAACGCTTCGCCTTCGACAATGGTCCATCCCGTCAAATCTCCGGTTTCAAATCCCGAATTCTCGATTTGATATACTGCTTGATATACTGCATCCGTAACCGTCGTATTCACTTCAGCCAAAGACGCGGGCGTTTCCACCCCATTGGAATCGGAATAGGCCGCGGCCGGAATCACGGGAGCAATAAGCTGAAGAACCAGAGTCCATATAATCGCCTTGCCAAACACGTGTCCTCTCTTTTTTTCTTTTCTCATTCACGATCCTCCTTCGTGATTTCCCAATTTAGAAAAACATCGCTATCTGACTTCGCAATGCTCCCTTTGTACAAGGATGATAATCATGATGAAAAAGGAGAATAATAGAGCGTTTTCACAATGTAAGGCGATAGGGAGTGCCTAAGCGCTCACTTTACCAAATGGCTTGCATCTCCCATATATCCAGGGATTTAACCGTTAGTTCCCCGTCTCCCCAAATCTCAAGCCCTAAAGCATCCTTACGGCTCGGGTATACCCGGGTCGTCAGGCTTTTCAAACCGTTGGCATAAGCTTCGACCATGGAGCGGTCCAAATAAAGGTGAAGCTTCAGATTCTCGTCTGGCAGCTCCAGCTTGCCGCCCTGGATCCCTCCGCATCTTTCTCCCGGATGCAGCGTCGTTTTCGTCCGGTCGACCAAGAGCATCGATTGAATCGCATCATAATACAGCAGCGTTTCTTCTTTCCCGTCCGGTGTACACCGGACCTTGATTCCGAATTGTCGGGCGCTGCCCGGCTCGATTTCCAATTGAATCTCAAGCATGTCGCCTTGAACCTCCCGGAGCCGTACATTCGTCTCGGCCAGTGACTTGTTCCGAAGCGATAGCCGCTTCTCCCCCCGCAGCGATTGCAGTTCCTCAATTGGTTCGATTCCCAGTCGTCCGTCATCCCGCAAATAGACGCTTAGCGGCAAGCCGCCGTTATGGGCCCAACCCGATTTATATTCCAGCTCGGGTGTTCGCTCCCCTTGGGCGATCGTAAAGATGATCTTTCTGCCGGTTCTCGGATCCACCATTCCGCTCGGGCCGGTAAAATGGAAATCCCCGACATCAATCAGTTGCGGCTCCTCTTGATCGGGAATGAATGACAGATTTTCCTTGTCAAGCTGTCCGATCCAATAGAACACCTCGACATCCGCCCCTTTTCCCACAGGGCTGACCAGCAGAAGATGTTTGTTCCCCCCCTGCTTGTCGCTGCCAAGCGGAAGCAGCACGGGAAGCTCCCAGATCGGGCCAAGATAAGGGAACTTCTGAAGATCCGCTTTAAAAAGGGAGCCTTTATAGGTCCAATTCAGCATATCCTTGGACGCAAATGCCAGCGCCGCGCCTCCTTCGCCTTCCATCCCCGACCCGACCAAAGCATACCAGCCGTCATCGTCCTTCCAAACAAAGGGATCTCGGAAATCGCCAAATGCACCCATGCCCTTCTTCTGCACGATGAGCGGCTCCGGATGTTTGACCCAGTGAACCAGATCCGGGTCTCCATCCCGGGTATATGTGCTGCGGGCAAGCGCAACGCTCTGATTCGGCGAAGCGCTGTCATTGCCTGCCGTAAAGAACAAGACAGGCAGACCGTCCGCATCATAGGTTGCGCTTCCCGACCAGATCCCGTCCGGTGCAAGCCGATCTTTCTCCGGCGCCAGCGCCACGGGGAGGTCGCGCCAATGCACCAGATCTTCACTTACCCAATGCCCCCAATGGATCTGATGAAAGAAAGGCCCTAGCGGGTTATGCTGATAGAACAAATGATATTTCCCATCAAAATAGATCGGCGCATGAGGTTCATTCATCCAATGGGCCGGCGGGCTGACATGATATTGGGGTCTATGCCGGTCCGACAGCAGGGGCGCCCGGTCCAGCTTGATCTCATCATATTTTAAGGACGGTCGGACACCTCCATGGGCGGAGTCCAGTACATGCCGATAAGCAGCGGCCACCTCTTCCGCGTTCAGGGCACGATTATAGATCTTGAGATCATCGATGATACCGCTAAACATATGCAGGCTGAACACCTTTGCCAGACGGCTGCTGTGATTGTTCTTTCCGATGAGCAGATCGCTGTCCACTGCCTCGGTCAAGCGAGAACCGCGTGGCAAAGTAGTCGAAGCGATTTCACTGCCGTTCAAATAAAGCTTCATTTCTCCCTGGTTCCCATCGAACACCGCACTTACATAAGACCATTCATTTTTGGACAATTCACAGCCGTCCGGTGACCAAATCTCCGCCCAAGCCCCTCCTTCAAGCCCAACCTGGAAAGACCATGATCCGTGGCGAAACATACCCAGCAAATAACCCTGCTTACGGTCCATGTTGTAGCGGTTCACGATGGAAGCCAATTTACCACCCTCCCCCCATTCGTAGGAGCGGGGCGCTACCCATACTCCGATGCTGAGCGTTGTCAGAAACCCAGGCTCTCCACTCGAATTTCCCGTATTGACCCGATGGGCTACGAATGTCGAGTACCCATCGAACAGGAGCCCGCTGCCCAATATTCCCTGTCTCCACTGCGGATCTCGCGGTTCCGTAAACTCCGCTTGCTTAAATACGTATTGAATATCATCCCGGGTTTGGGATACGCTCTCCAAAGCTTTTCCTCCGGTTCCTTCATCGAAAGCCCAATACATCATGAGCCCCCGATTGTCGGGTACTTGGTTCACGCGTCATTCCCCCTTGAAGCCTGCTCGACGGCACCATTAGAAATAGGAACGGATTTAAGAGTATGAATATGAAGTGAGTTCAATACAACCTGCCCCGAATTCGTACTTATCCAAACATTCTCGATCGGAGCATCCGGGAATATTTGATCCGTCAGTACAATCAGGCCGTCATTCCCATACACTTCAACCGCATTGCGGTCCAGCCAGATATGCAACTTGATCTTTCCATCCTCCGGAACCAGGCTTGCACCGTGATTGCATGCAAACTCCGGATGAAAGTCAGTCAGACCCGATTTGGAACGGTCGATAGATAGCCGTTGGCACACAGGATCATATCCAATAATCATCTCGTTTTGCCCGGAGGACTTGAATTTAATATGCGTCTCGTTCCCGGACCGGATATCGATATCCGCTTCGATCTCGAGCAGACCATCGTTCGTCTGCTGTGTGAACGGTACGTCCTGCGTCACCGTAACATCATTCCAGCTCATCGATGTTTTTCGCAGCCGTTCAACTTCCCGGACAGGCATTTGGGTCAGAACTATGCCTTCGTCCCGGCTGGTCAATGACAAGGCACGGGGCAGAGTCATGGCGCCTCTCCAGTCTCCGGTTGGCGTCTCGTTGGCATATTTCCAGTTGCTCATCCATCCGATCATCACGCGCCGCCCGTCTCGCTCCGGTATATCCGACCAAGAGACACCCGCATAATTATCCCTGCCATGATCCAGCCAAAGGATATGATCGGCCGAGTTGTCATTGATGAACGTATTTCCGTCGAACTCTCCGATAAAATATTGTGTGCGCGAGCCTTCAGGACATTCGGGATTATCCCCAATGCTTATGATAAGCACCCATTTGGAGTGCCCGCTGTCATCGATCGGTAATTCAAAAAGGTCCGGGCATTCCCAAACGCCGTCATGCGAGCCTTCCCCTTTGCCGAATTCTCCTGTTAGCGACCATTCACGCAAATTTTTCGACCCATAAAAACGAGCATGGTCTCCCGCCACAAGCACCATAACCCACCGCTCACTCTGCGGATGCCAGAACACTTTCGGATCACGGAAGTCGATCAGATCATCCTCGGCGAGAACCGGGTTCCCCTCATATTTGTGCCAAGTTCGGCCTTTGTCGCTGCTGTAAGCCAAGCTTTGCCGCTGGCGCGGCTGTCCTGTCTTCGGGCAGGTGTCCGCATGGGTAAAGATGGCGACCAATCCATGGGAACCTTTGAACAGTCCGCTGCTGTTATTCCAGTCCACCACGCAGCAGCCGGAGAAAATGGCCCCATGTTCATCCGGGAATAAAGCGATCGGCATATGCTCCCAATGGATCAAATCCGGACTCACCGCATGCCCCCAATGCATGGGCCCCCAATTGTTGCCGTGAGGATGATGCTGATAAAACAGATGATATTCTCCCTCGTAATAGACTAATCCGTTCGGATCATTCATCCAATGAGATGGAGGCGAAAAATGAAAGCCGGGTCTGAATCTCTCATAAAATACATCTAGCACAATTTCTCCCACCAATCGTTTGAGTTTATTTATTTTTGTAAATTTGCATGATAACGGTCCAATCCTGTTTGATAGATTTCCATCAATTCGTTCAGGCCCATCTTCTCCAGTGTCTTCACATATTTTTCCCACTGTTCATCCACGCCGCCATTAACTATGAATTTACCTCGTTGGGCATTTACATATTTGATCAATTCCGGCTCAATTCTATTGATTTTATCCAGTTCCTCCTTTTCAAAGAAGATATTAGGATAGCTCTCCTTCTCCATAAATGGATTGTAATATTGCTCCAAATCTTTAACACGCTGTTGGGCCCGCGGCTCCAGATCAACAACTTTTCCAAGATCTTCGATGGTAATAACGCCAGGGCCGCCTGCGCCTGGAGCCACTTTTTGCCGGAATTCACCTGCAGAGGTTCCATCAGGAAGTGGCAGGTTCACCAGCTTGCTATTTTCGTCTTTCTTGAATACAACATCCAGCGGACCCCAGTGGATCTGAGCCGCCATATAGGGTTCATACTGCTGATCGATCCAGCGCATCGTGATTTCGGGATAGCGGTTCGCTTTTGTTATCACAAAGGCGCCGCGTCCCGGTCCCCCTCCATTGCTGCGGCCGATCAATTGGTCACCGTTCGGTCCTTTAAGCGGAGACAGTAAAGCATAATCTCGGCTTCGTTCCGGTCCGACAACCTCTTCGGCTTCCCACCAAATGTAAGAGCCAAGTGTTTCGTCCTTCGTTTTGCCTTTTGCCAGATACTGAGCAGCGTCCTGGGTGAAAGATTCGGGGTCAATCAGGCCCTGCTTATACCATTTTTCGTGAAAATACTTCAAAGCTTCCTTGTACTGGGGTTGCGTCGCGGTAAAGATCACTTTTTCGTCGCGGACGATCCGATGCTCCATGTTATCCGGTAGTCCGAAAGCACCGAGTATACCGCCAATGTCCATACACCATTGCATGTGCATGAAGCTTAACGGAATTTCATCGGCCTTGCCGTTGCCATTCGGATCCTGCGTTTTAAAGGAAATTAAGGCTTCCGTGTATTCATCGAGCGTTTGCGGCATTTTCAGACCGAGCTTATCGAGCCACTTTTTATTGATGACATGAAAGAAAGGGTTGGTTCCCAGGTTATTCTCTTCCCACGACGGTAACCCATAAATGTGCCCATCGGGCGCTGTGATCGCTAACTTGATGTCAGGCCTGCGCTCCAAAAGCGCTTTCAAATTAGGCGCGTACTGATCGATCAAATCCTCCAGTGGAATGATCGTCCCGTCTTTACCGTAATTGATGAGCTCGTAATCCGAAAATCCGGCTGCGTAAAAAGCGTCCGGCAAATTTCCGCTGGCCAGCAGCAAATTTTTCTTCTCTGCGTAGTCTGTGTCCGGAATGTTCTCCCATTCGATCTTTACATTGGTTTGCTCCCCCAGCCGTTTGAAAATCTCCATTTCGGAATACTCCGGCGCCAACGCTGCTTTTGGGGATACCATCTTTAACGTCACTGTTTCTTTAACAATCGGCAGACCGGTTTTGTTGAAATTCGTATCCTGCTTCGGATTTTTCACCTGATTTTTGGAGCCGTCTTCTCCCGAACATCCGCTCAGCGCAAGGGCTCCGGCCAGCACGAGAATTCCTGCGCTTTTGAATAAAGATTTCATCGTACCTAACCTCCCTATAGTTCATCCCAGAAAAATCACAATTTTTATTTCCCAATCCGGCTTTGTCTGGATCAGAATAGCTGACTGCCGTATATCCCCTCCCTTCAAGAAATCGTCAGTATCAGCCCTTGATCGAGCCAATCATTACCCCTTTGACAAAGTACTTTTGCAGAAATGGATATAAAATCAACAGTGGCAGGCTGGACACGATAATAACACCGTACTTGATAAGTTCAGTAACCCTCATCTTCGCTGCATAGGATTCCACATCCACCATCATTCCGGAGTTGACCTGATTTTGGACGAGAATGTTGCGCAGCACCAATTGAAGAGGATACTTGCTCTCGTCATTCAAATAGATCAAAGCATCGAAAAAGCCATTCCAAAAGCCGACGACATGATACAACACCATGACTGCAATAATGGACTTGGACAGAGGCAAAACAATACTCCAAAAAAATCTGGTGTTGGAGCAACCGTCGATTGAAGCGGCTTCCCACATTTCATCCGGAATGGACGACTGAAAGAATGTCCGAACGATGATAACATTGAATATACCGCCAGCCCCAGGAATAACCAGTGCCCAAATCGTATTTAACATGTGCAGATCCTTGATCAGCAAATACGTGGGAATCAATCCACCGCTAAAAAACATGGGGATCAATAAAAACCACATCATTACTGATCTCCCGACCAGATCCTTGCGGGCTAACGGATAGGACGCAAATACGGTAACAGCTACTCCGATCAAGGTTCCCAAACTCGCATAAAAAAGGGAATTTGCATATCCGATCCAAATAGAGGAGTCATTAAAAATTCGTAGATAGCCATCGAGTGTAACCCCCCTCGGATATAACCATACTTCTCCTGAATAAATCAGATTGGGATCACTGAATGAAGCAATCCATACAAAATACAGCGGAAATAAGATGAGCAGCATGACTACGGTCAACACGAAATAGTTAATGGCGTCAAACCAGGCGTCTCCTCTGCTTTTTCTCTTCAAAAGATTGTTCAAAGTAATTCCCCCTTACCACAGACTGGTTTCCGTCAATTTTTTGGCGATCCGGTTAACAGTGACAATCAGGATGATGTTGATAACGGAATTAAACAATCCAACCGCCGTTGAAAAGCTGTATTGCGCCTTCTGAATCCCTAATTCGTATACGTAGGTTGGAATAATATTGGAGGTGGCATAGTTCAGATCACTTTGCATCAAAAAAGCCTTCTCGAAACCAATGCCCATAATGTTTCCGAGTGCGAGGATCAGCAGAATGATAATCGTTGGAAGAATGCCGGGAATATCCACATGCCACACTCGCTTCCATTTACTCGCACCATCCATGATGGCGGCTTCATGCAGTTCGGGATTGACCCCTGCAAGCGCTGCCAAGTAAATAATCGTGGAGAATCCGGTCTCTTGCCATATCCCTGATAAAATATATAAAGGACGGAACCAGCCTTCATCAGCCATAAACAGAATGGGTTCTCCCCCGAACCAGGTAATCATGTGGTTTACGAGCCCGCTATTTGGCGATAAAAAAACATGGAGCATACCGACAAGCACAACGGTAGAGATAAAATGGGGTGCATAAATGACCGTCTGAATAAATTTCTTGTATCGCTTGCCTAACATTTGATTCAACATAACCGCTATGATAATCGGAGCCGGGAAGCTGAACACAAGTGACAGGAAACTGAGCGTCAGCGTATTGAACATGATCGTCCAGAAGTTATAAGAATCGAAAAAATCAATAAAATGCTGAAAGCCTACCCATTCGCTGCCCCATATCCCCTTACTCGGTGAAAAATCCTTAAATGCAATTTGCACTCCGTACATCGGGTAGTACTTGAATACGAGATAAATCAAAACAATCGGCAGCAGAAACAGATACAGCTCATAGTTGCGTTTGATTCGGTCCCAAGTTTTACGATTTTCTTTGATAACGAGTTGATATTCTCCGGAATCTCTTGGATTCATCCTAATACTCCCTTTCTTATATAATTTTTGTAATTGAAACGCTTCCATTTTATTTGAAACGTTTCCAATTTAGTTTAAGAAAAACGCCAACCGCAAGTTCACTGGTGCAGCGACTAAAGCGGTTGATGTTTTTCAAATTAAATGATCAAGTGGTTTCACCTCGTCTAAATATGACCGGAAGACGATAAACTTCCCGTTCCAAGGTTTCTCCTTCTATCTTTTTGTAGAGCAGTCTGATCGTCATACGAGCCATCTCCTCTACAGGTTGCCTGATCGTTGACAATACCGGATGAAAATAGGAATGATCCTGAATACCGTCATATCCGATAACCTTTACATCCTCTGGAACACGAATCCCCTGCCTGCCTGCCTTATCTATATACTTGGCGGCGAACATATCAGTAATGGCAAAAATACCGTCCACATCTTGATACTTATCCAGAAACTCATCAAAATAGGCGTCGTCGTCCAAAACGGGGTCCGGCTTCTCGTATACAACACAGTCGACTCCCATTATTTTCGCCTCATGCATGAAACCTTCTCTCCGATTCATAGTTTCACTGAAAACGGAGGTGACGCTGCCCAAAAAAGCCATTTTTTTTGCACCTGCTTTGACAAGTTCCCTTAACGCCAGACGTCCTCCTTCATAATTATCCGAAGTGACGCATGTGATTTTCTTGTTAAAGTGTCTGTCGATACTGACAATCGGAATGTCATTGCTTACGTTATTTTCAATATCGTTGTATGTAATACCAACAATACCTGCCACTTTGTTTTGCTGCAGCATATCGAGATAGTACAATTCCTTTTCAGGTTTGCCGCCGCTATTGCACAGCATAAGCTTAAAGCCTTCCCGGTCCAACTCATCTTCAATGTAATATGCCAGTTCAGAAAAGAAAGGGTGCCAGATACTTGGAAGCAGCAACGCAACCATTTTGGATTTCTGCATTTTGAAGTTGCGGGCAACCTCATTAGGGATATAATTCAATTCTTGTATGGCTTTCTCCACTTTTTTGCGTGTAGCGGGTTTTACAGAGCCCGAATTGTTAATGACTCGGGATACGGTTCCCACAGCTACGCCAGCCAAGTTGGCAACATCTTTAATACTTGACATCTAACCCTCCACTTGTAGCACCTCTTATGACAATCATAATAATACGAAATTGGAAACGTTTCAACAGTTAATTTGGAAACGTTTCATTTTTTTGTGTACGCTAAGAATTCGTCTTTGAAACAATCTTTTACCCTCTAAACGGATGCTCCCGGATCATTTGAATAAAATTCCGGGCCGCTGCCGGCAATTCCTCATTTTTACGGGTACACACAGCGATCGTATTCTTCATTTGTACCCCTTCCACCTCAACCCGGCACAGCTCCCCGCGCTCCACATCATCGCGCACAACCAGTGACGATACAAAGTTCGCCCCGTACCCAGCAATCACCGCTGTTATGGCCTCATGCAGTCCGTTAAATTGCAGGGAAATCGTTGGGGCAGGCGCATTGTATGTACGGCATAGGGAAAATAACCGCTCCCGCGTCGAGCTGCCTTCCTCCCGCATGACAAACGGCTCCTTCATCATCTCGGTCAAAGATACCTTCTGATTGGCATAACGGTGATTGGGCGCCACCACGAACCACAGCTCATCCTGAAAAAGCTCCTCCGCCTGTACCGTATCCGGATATTCCTCAGGTCTTCCCCCGTAAACGGCGATGTCTGCCTCCAGATTCAGAAGCTGCTCCAAAGCGTCGCTGGAGTTCGTCGTGGTGATCTTCATTTCAACCTGTTCATACTGCTTTTTGAATTGGGCAAGCCATGCGGGCATGAGAAAATGTGCAGGCAAATAAGTGGCGGCGATCCGGATCGAGCCAACAGTCCCGCTGCTATACTCCTGCACAAAACGCTCCATCTGCTGTTCGACCGCAAACAGTCTCTTGGCCAGGACCGACAACTGCTCACCGGCATCCGTTAATGCAATCCCTCTTCCCTGAGGCTGGAACAGCGCAAGGGACAGCTCCTTTTCAAATTTCTTGATCTGGGCCGTTATCGCAGGCTGGCTGATATTCAGCATCTCTGAGGCGCGCGTAACGCTGCCTGTGGCGGCAATGACGTGAAAAAGGCGCAATGCGTGTAAATTCATAAAGACAACTCCGTTCTATCAATTTATATATTAAGTTTATGTAAATCACAAAAACATATATTATATTTATGATTTTAACGGAAATATAATGGAACCGAAAGCAAAAATCAAATAAGGAGCAGTGATCGATATGAGCCAGTCAAACACATGGACCAAGGTAGACGAGTATATCGGGGACAAACTGATAACACATGATTCCATTCTGGAACAGGTGCTGGAGGCCAATCGGAAGGCATATCTGCCGGCAATCGAGGTATCTCCAAGCCAGGGAAAGCTGCTGTCCCTGCTGGCACAAATGGCAGGAGCCACACGAATTCTGGAAATCGGCACTTTGGGTGGCTACAGCACCATCTGGATGGCCAGAACGCTTCCTGCTAACGGAAAAATTGTGACACTGGAGCTGGATCCTCACAACGCACAGGTGGCCAGAGCCAATTTTGCCCTTGCGGGCCTGGAGGAAAAGGTGGATTTGCGACTGGGTAATGCTTTAGAGCAGCTCGCTCAGTTGGATCAGGAAGGTACTGAATCCTTTGATCTGATCTTCATTGATGCCGACAAACCTAACAATCCGGCTTATCTGCGGTGGGCACTCCATTTTTCACACCCTGGCACGGTGATTATCGGCGACAATGTCATCCGGGAGGGTGAAATTATAAATAAGCACAGCACTGACCCCAGAATTCATGGGGTGCGGGCCTTCTATGATCTTCTGGCCGAGGAGCCCCGAATCAATGCCACAGCCATCCAGACGGTTGGAAGCAAAGGTTATGACGGCTTTGTGCTGGGCCTTGTAACCAGAACGCAAGGAAGAGAATAGAATCACGCGTTGGATGAGAATGTACCGGGACAAGAAACGATTGACACGCAAGTTCAAGCCCTGATCCCTCATGAGCTGATACTTTATATCTCCACACAAAAAATAGGCCGCTGTTCACAGCAGCCTTCGTCTATACGCCAATCCATCAAGAAAAATGAAATATCTTTGGTTTTATTTGCCAAGATTAATGATGTACTCTACGGTTTGTGGATCATAGTGGGAGAAGAATAAACTTTCACCTGTATCCAGTGCAGCAATTTTTGTCATCTCCTCCTCTGTCAATTTAAAGTCAAATACATTGAAGTTTTCTTCCATTCTATTTTTATTGACCGTTTTTGGAATGACCACTACGTCTCTCTGAATCAAGAATCGCAAAGCAACCTGGGCTGTAGATTTGTTATATTTATGGCCAATTTCTTGTAAGGTTGAGTTCGTGAATAAATTGTTCTTTCCTTCTGCAAAAGGACCCCAGGATTCGATCTGCGTATTGTATTTTTTCATAATTTCATGTGCTTTTGCCTGCTGGTTAAAGACATGGGTTTCCACCTGATTCACAGCCGGTACCACTTCGCTGAACTCCACCAGATCAACATATCTATCCGGATAGAAGTTGCTTAACCCAATGGCTCTGATTTTACCTGCTTTATAAAGCTCTTCCATCGCACGGTACGTTCCATAATAATCATTGAACGGTTGATGGATCAGCACCAAGTCCAGATAATCAAGCTGGAGTTTGTCCATGGATTCCTGAATAGATGCTTTTGCTTTGTCATGACCTGCATTGGAAATCCAAACTTTAGTGGTGATAAAAAATTCTTCTCTGGGCACTCCACTTTTCTTGATCGCACGGCCTACCGCTTCTTCATTTTGGTAGACCTGTGCAGTATCAATGGAACGGTAACCCACACGGATAGCATCAAGCACGCATTTTTCGCATTCCGCCGGATCGTGAATCTGATAAACACCAAAGCCTAAAATCGGCATCTTTACTCCATTATTCAAGGTTACAAATTCCATTTCAATTCCTCCTATAAATACTTAGTCTTTGTTAGTACTACAATTATCATACCTCATTCGTGTTACACGAAGGCAAGCGCCTAATAAAAATTGATTTATAGGCAGACGAGACAAGGTTGCCCTCGCTTAACACCTTCGCGTAACATGAAGGCAAGAGAAAATATATTTGTAAATTCATGTGGAGGGATTTTATGTACACGGTAAAAGAAGTGGCACAAATGCTTGACTTAAGTGAGCATGCAGTTCGTTTTTACACGGATAAGGGATTAATACCAAGCATACTGCGAGATCAAAATAACAACCGCCTATTCAATGAGGAATCCGTCAATTGGCTTATTGGCGTCAAGATATTAAAACAATGCGGGATGTCTATCGAAGATATTAAAACTTATGCAGATCTTTGTTTACAAGGGGATTCTACAATTCAGGAGCGCTACGAGATTATTTTGAAACAAAAAGAACATGCCCTTCTTCAATTGCAGGAAGCCAAAAATACAGTTAATTATTTAGAAGCGAAAACCAACTATTACCTTAACATTATTGAGGGTGTCATTGCTGATAGCTCTAACCCCGCTAAATGGCCTTTAAAATATGAAGTACATGAAGTTTGGGACTCTATCAAGAAAGCAGGCGCCAAATAACGTTACGCGATGCTCCGAGAACAAAGGACTGCTTGAGAGGATTAGGCAATGATTTGGGATGAATCTTCTATCGGCCGCACAGCCGGATGTTCCATAATGAAATCAAGCAAATAACAAAGGAGAGATCAGCAAATGTCCAATGTTAAAGAAAAAGTTGTTGTTATTACAGGTGCAAGCAGCGGTATCGGTGAAGCAACCGCCCGCCTGCTGGCCGAACAGGGAGCTAGCGTCGTCCTGGGAGCAAGACGGGCAGAAAAACTCGAAGCTCTTGTAGCAGAGATTCGTTCCAAAGGCGGCACTGCTGAATATCATGTCCTGGATGTAACCAGCAAGGAGCAGATGGATGAATTTATCAGCTTTGCGAACAACAAATTTGGCAAGGTGGATGTGCTGGTGAATAATGCGGGTGTCATGCCTCTTTCACCGCTGGAAGCCTTGAAAATCGATGAATGGAACCGGATGATTGACGTTAATATTCGCGGGGTGCTGCACGGGATTGCCGCCGGTCTGCCTCTGATGAAGCAGCAGGGCTTCGGCCAGTTTATCAACATCGCCTCCATCGGGGCGTACAACGTAACTCCGACCGCTACGGTATACTGTGCCACCAAATATGCGGTCCGCGCCATTACCGATGGACTGCGGATGGAGGTCGGCGGCGATATTCGCGTCACTCTGATTTCACCAGGAGTCACCGAGTCCGAGCTTGCCGACAGCATTTCGGATGAAGAAGCCCGCCAGTTTATGAAGGAGTATCGCCGGATTGCCATTCCCGCGTCCGCCATTGCCCGCTCCATTCTGTATGCCATGGAGCAGCCTGCCGAGGTTGATGTAAACGAAATTATCGTCAGACCAACAGCGAGCTTAAATTAATCTTTCCGCTAAGGAAGACAGCACCTTCCTTTGAACAACATACCCTCTCTTTCTTTGGTTATGTAGGAATATGCACGCAGCCAGTGGAGAGAACGAAGCAATTCCGGAAAAGTGTCAGCGTTCGTCTTTGCCCCCGAGTTTGAAATTCGGGGGCACTAGCTATTGGACCAAGATTATTTACATGCTGATTATGAAGCTTTCATAATAGCGGTTCCCATTGCGATGATCAAACTTTCTGGCCGCTGCCATGGCCATTTCTCCAAATCGTTCCGCCAACCGTGCAGCGTCCCTTGATTCCTCGACATCGGCGAAGGTTGCCGGCAGTCTGACCTCACAGCTCACCGTCTCAGACGCCAGACGCTTAAACAAGGAGGAGGCATATGCGTTGAACATCATCTGGTCATGCGGATTTTCATGATCCATGGCGAGCGGAACATGCAGTTCAAACAGCTCTAATCCCTTAATAGGATCCGTTTCCGTAAAATAGGCTATATGCTCGCTGACCTGCCGAATGAAATCCCGGTTGCCCTTAATGAGCCTATATCCCTGCCTCTGGTACATAGCCGCTTCTTTCAGACGGCCTGACCGGTACAACGGGAGTAAAACCTGCGGGTATGTCATATGAGGAACTTCGGCACAGCTCATCCACCCTGAAAGAATCGGCTCAGCCGTTTGAATCGCGCGCTCATCGTTCCCTGCCAAGACATAGTATTCAACAAACTGATTCTGCTCGCACGCCACACAGTCGCTCATTTCATCACGGTCCATACCTTTAATGTTCTCCAATAAACGCCCAGCTTCCTCAAGCTCCCCATACTGGATGGCCAAGGTCATCCGGTAATAATCGTATGTACGGTCATTAAAACCTTGCTCGCGGTAGCGCTGCTTCATGTCCTCCAGAAGACCATCGATCTGCTTACGGCTGATTTCCGGAAAACAAGCAACGTTATCCATAATCCATTTGTAGGACCACAGTAAATTGAAGCTGTCGTAGCTGTCCGGTTTTTTGTCGAACTGGCCCAACAGCCAGGAGAAATTCACAAGAGCTTTCATCGGATAACCGTTAAAGGTCGCCGCCTCCACCAGCTCAAGCCGCGCTTCAAAGCCCTGTTCAACATTGCCGGAATTGTCTGCTAATTTAATTGCTTTTTCCAACAACGCGATTTTCGCTCTTCCTCCCGGCAGTTCGTAAGCCTCGAGCATTAAATCATCAAAATCCATGTTCATGGTTGATCCTCGTCTCCCCTGTGTGTATCAGCCGCCAGACCAGCCTGGATTAATCTTAAAACCCCCTGATTCATCACGTCCATCTCTTGCTTGTTCAGAGGATATTGCCCCAGCATCAGTGCGTGTACATACAGCATTTCAACCGTATTCACAAAGATCCTGGAGTTGGCTGGCATGAAGGTGCGGGTGACTACCGGGTTGTCCAGGTTCATGTACAGTGTCGAATATGCCCCTTCAAGCTTGAGGATGGAGCCCAGCGAATTTAACACCGATGACAGCGCATCAGGGCTCACCTCTTCTGCCACTTCCAGGGAACGGAGCTCGGAGGATTCCTTCGATAGGGTAAAAAGGGCTGGAAGCTCTGCAGGCTTAAACCGCTTTAGTTGAATACGGCAGCGGAAACGCCGCAATGCTGCGTCAGCCAAGCGAGTGAGCTCAAAGTACTTCATTCGTTCTTCAGCAGTGATGTCCGTGAACGCCAGCGACACATCCTCGGGAAGAAGACGCTCAGTGCGGATTTCCGGGTTAATGGCAGGCAGACTCTCCATAAGCTCCGCATCATAAATATAACCTCCGTTTACGACCAATAACGACTGTGCCGATGCCACGTGCGTAATCTGACGATACTCGTCCAGTGTCAACGTGAAGTAAATATTCTGATTGTCCTCGAGCAACTCACCCAGCTCACGCCGCCCATAAGTGCTTTCAAACGGAAGCCAGCGATGAATCATACGATAAAAATTCTCGTCTGCTACCGCTAGCGCCTTCATGGACAGTGCGTGCAAACGTATCATATGACGCAGCCGGTCCGGGTCATATTCCGCCATTCTTATCAACTCACCGCGGATGGATTCTCCAAGCTCGGCTCGGACCTCCTCAAGCCTGTCATTTTCGTAGAAGTGTTCACGGGATGCCGTTGGCTGCAATTCATCGCTCCAAATTACGCCTTTCACAAAAAAGGCCCAATCCGGCAATATGTTTTCCGCCTTATCAGACACCAGCATTTGCTTTAAATAGACACGGTGCTTCTTCTTCGCATGCAGGTTGACGGCCTGTGGCAGGACATAGGCGATTCCTCCGGTTCTGCCGGATGAGGTCTGCAGTGGAATGAAGTCGCGAAACCGCTCGCCAAGCAGCCTTTCCCCAAATTGGAGCACCTCGTTACGGTACCCACGAGCAAGCTCGGGCTGTGCGATCCATTCCGGACTTGCCGGGTTCACCACTTTTTCAAATTGACCAGTCCGCAGCGTAATTGGATGGGGCAGCAGTGCACCATAATCGTAGATCCATTTTTCCACGTTCTGCGGCTCGTAATAGATCTCGCAATCAGGCTTGCAGCGTAGATATACCTTCGTTCCCGGTGAAAGCTCCGTTGCAAGCTCACGAATGCTGTATGTTCCATCCGGCTTCCCCTTCCATTCGAGCGAAGGACCTCCTTGAGCGGATTGCGTGAGCATGACGATTTCATCGCTGATCATAAAGCAGGAAAGCAACCCTATCCCGAACCTTCCGATAAAAGAAGTCTCCCCCATAATAAGATCCTTTCCTCTCTTCGAGGATTGTCCGATCATGGCAAGAAACTGATGCACTTCCTCCTTGGTCAGTCCGATACCGTTGTCCTCTATCATTAAGGTCGCTCCGCTTCCCGTACCTGCAAGTTCGATATGAACTCTGCCTTTAAAATCAGGCTCCAGCACCTTGCGGGCGGTTACGGCATCAACGGCATTTTGCAGCAGTTCCCTTAAAAATACTTTAGGGCTGCTGTATAAATGATTGGATAAAATGTTGATCATTCCGCTTAAATCCACTTGAAACCGGTAGTTGTCTGGCTGATTCATGTTACTCACTCCAATCCTCAAGTATATTTCCTCTGCTGCTAAATACCTCCAATTAAAAGTATAACGAGACAAATTAACCCGAACAATAGGACCCGTTTAACACAATAAAAGCAGGCCCTCCTGCTTATGAAGCGGCCTGCTTTCGTTTACTTTTTTGCGAAAACATGAAAATAAACCTTCATGATTCATCCTCTAAAACGGCATAGTAAATAATAGCTCATAAGGGAACCGGCAGCACAAGCATAGACATCGGCCCAACGATCCTGTAAATGTCGAAAAATGCGAGAAATATACCGGGATCCAAACAAGGGTGGAGACCACATCGATCAGGGGCATGAGCAGATTTGCACGTGTTAAATATTTGGTGAAAATACTCGAATATTGTCGATATTTTGCATATTTGAATCCTAGGAGGGTATGGCCTTCAGCTCCAAAAGCACAGGACAATGATCGCTTCCCATGATATGACAATCAACCTGAGCAGCCTTTAACAGCAGCTCAAGCCGGGAGGATACGAGAAAATAATCGATCCGCCAGCCGATATTCCGTTCCCTTACCTTGGACATGTACGACCACCAACTATACACTTCTTCACGGTCGGGATAGAAATAGCGGAACGTGTCCATAAATCCGGATTTCAGCAATTTTGTAAACTTGTCTCTCTCTTCCAGGGTAAAGCCGGAATTGCCCCTATTGGACTTCGCATTTTTCAAATCAATCTCCTGGTGGGCAACATTCAAATCACCGCAGACGATCACTGGCTTGTCCTGATCGAGCCGTACAAGATAGTCCCTGAACTGCTCCTCCCATTCCAGCCGAAGCTCCAATCTGGACAAATCGCGGCGTGCATTGGGACTATATACATTAACAAGATAAAAACCGTCATACTCCAGTGTAATCACGCGTCCCTCAGGATCGGAATCCGCTTCCCCCAATCCATACGTGACCATCAGCGGTTTGATTTTCGTGAATACGGCAGTGCCGGAATATCCTTTCTTCAACGCGTAGTTCCAGTACGAATAAACTTCGCTCCCCAAATCAAGACTGATTTGCCCTTCTTGCAGCTTCGTCTCCTGCACGCAAAAAATATCCGCCCCTGAGGCATGAAAATAATCCGTAAAGCCTTTATTTACACAGGCTCTCAATCCGTTCACATTCCAAGATACCAGCTTCATGTTCTATTCTCCTTACCTGTTTCCTGTGAACCAGTGTAGCAAGCAAATTTGAAATATTCAATTTTTCGTAACTTCCCGGGCGTCCGCGGCTCCTTGGTTTGAGCTATATTAATTACAAAAACATGCAGTATACATAAGGAGGGTGTTCTCTTGTCAGGACGTATCTTGCAGTTGCTGCGCATCGTCGGAAATTTTGAAGCGGTGTCGTATCTACTGCTCGTTTTTATTGCAATGCCTCTGAAATATTTGGCGGACAAGCCTGCCATGGTGAGCGTTGTTGGTATGGCGCACGGAATTCTATTCGTCTTATATGTGGTCGCCATTCTGGCAGCGCTGCTGATCCGGAAATTGACGCTCAAGCAGGCCATCATCGGTTTTATCGCTTCGCTGCTGCCTTTCGGCCCTTTCGTATTCGACCGCAAAGTGCTGAACAAAAACAACATTCCTACTCGACCTGCTAATCCAAAAGCGTGAGCTCCTATTCAATTCTGCGTTAAGGGGACCGGGGAAGCTATTCCCCGCTCTCTCAAAACAACATAAAAACGGGCCAAGTCCATTGAATGCGACCCGCCCGTTAAAGCTCATCCATATTCATATACTGCTGCATTGCCCGCAAGAATAGTACCTCCTGTTATTAAATGAGTTCAATATCCCAATAATGAATGCGCTTACAAATTGTTCTAAAGCAAATCGTTCACCAACTGGATCCACCCCCATATCGAGAGATACAACGGGATACTGAGCATTGTTGCCCACAGCAGACCCAACCGAAAATCTCCTTCATGTCTCATGGGATTTCCTCCTCACGATTTATCATTTTTTGATACCGCTTTCTTCATATTATATACCCATCTGTTGAAGTTATCACTCCTTTTTTATTGTTTTGGATATATGCATATCCAAAGGATAACTTTTCGTAGGCAAGCCCGTCCAAAAGAAAAAGCAGACACAAGATGACTTTCATTCCTTGGTCTGCTTTCCCGGATGAAACGAAGGCCTTACAGTTTGTAGAAAGCCTCCAGCTCCCGTACAATTTCAGCTTTATCGTGCTCAACAACCTTCTGATGCTGAGGCAATGTAAAGAGATGCTCAATCTGCGGCGGGAATTGCTGGGTAATACCCACGAGCCGGATCGCTTCATCAAATTTCGCCGGATGCGCCGTCGCAAAGGTCACCGTTACTTCCCCTTCACTAGCTTGTGCCTTGCAAGCCGCAATTCCACAGGCTGTGTGCGGATCGAGGAGATAGTCATAGGTTTTTTTATACTCTTCGATGACCTCCAGACATTGCTCATTGCTGGCTCCGTAGGCGGCAAAATCCTGCTGTACCTTGGCCAAATCCTCCTGGCTGACTGTAATTTTTCCGTTTTGCTGCAAGTCCTGCATATATGCGGATACCTTCGCTGTATCCTCACCCAGGAAGTAGTAAAGGTAACGTTCAAAATTGCTGGCCACCTGGATATCCATCGACGGGCTGTGTGTGCTTTTGAATTCACCCGGCTTATATTCTCCCGTCTTCACAAAGCGTTCCAGAATGTTGTTTTCATTCGTCGCAATGATCAGCTTATTGACCGGAAGCCCCATCCGCTTAGCTAGATAACCGGAGAAAATATTGCCAAAGTTGCCGGATGGCACGCAGAAATTAATTTTCGGAAGCTGGTCTCCTTTGTTGATTTGCAGATATGCATAAAAATAGTATACGGTTTGGGCCAGGATCCGAACAAAGTTAATAGAGTTAATGGCACGCAAATGGTATTTGCCCTTGAAGTCCAGATCCGCGAACAGCTCCTTAATCACCCTTTGGCAGTCGTCAAAGTTGCCTTTGACGGACAGGTTCAGCACATTCTCATCATCAACCGTCGTCATTTGCAGCTCCTGCACCTTGCTCACCTTCTGGTGCGGGTGCAGAATACAGATCTTGATGCCTTCCTTGCCGCGCACTCCCTGAATGGCAGCCGCGCCCGTATCACCGGAGGTTGCTCCGAGAATGTGAATGATCTTGTTCTGTTTCTTCGATATATAGGAATAGAACTCACCCATAAACTGCAGGGCGACATCCTTGAATGCAAAAGTAGGGCCATGGAACAATTCCAGAATGTATAAGGAATCATTCAATTGATGAACAGGTGTTACTTCGGGCGTCCGGAAGCTGGAATAACTTCTGCTGACCAGTTGCCGCAGCTCCTCGATCGGGATTTCATCATTGATATACAATGAGAAAATTTCCAGAAACAGCTCCTCGTAGCTCAGCGTCTTCCATTTCTGCAGTGTTGCCTCCGCAACAACCGGAATTTCAGCCGGAACCATCAGTCCCCCATCGTCGGCCAGACCCATGAGCACTGTATCTATGAAGCCTTTGGCCTCCACACGTCCTCTTGTGCTAATATATTGCATTCTCCATTTCCCCCATTAACGAAAAAATTAAAATCCAGACGTTTTTGTTATTGTTTATATTAACCTGACACGAGGCTGTAACCAAGCATTATTTTTGTTTTCGCAAATTATACCTGCGTGGAAAAGCTGTCCATCCTAATTTCAAGAAGCGCATCCTTTCTTAAAATGATACAATGGCAAGGCTGAATGCCGAGTTAAAATCCATATGAATCCAGATAGGAGAGGTATACATAGAGCCATGAGTCCATCCTCTGCATTAAGAACTTATAATTTTTTGTATTTTGCTCTGCTGGCGATGTTCCTTCCCTTTCTTCCGGTGTATCTGGACGAACAGGGGGTAAACACGACACAGGTTGGTATAATTGTGGGCAGCGGGGGCGTAGTTACCCTCATCTCACAACCCCTGTGGGGAATGATCAGCGACCGTACGAAAACCATTCGTAAAGTGATGCTGCTCCTGATTGTCTGCACCTCTGTCACCGGTTATCTTCTCTATGGCACCGCAAGCTACGGGTTGCTGATTCTGTTTGCCATGCTGGTTTACTTTTTCCTAATGCCGATAGATCCGCTCATTGAAAGCCTCAATTTCCGTGTCGCCGAGTCCACGGGTTCCAGCTACGGCTCTTTCCGTACTTACGGCGCGCTGGGATATGCCGTGATGTCGCTTGCGGCAGGCTACATACTGTCTCTGCTTGGTGCAGATAGTATGGCCTATGTTTTTGCCGGTCTAGGTGCTGTCTGTCTTCTGATTTGTCTGCGTATGCCGGATGCGCCTGTTACAGGCAAGCCGGTAACACTGGACAGTCTCAAAGGCTTTCTCAAAAACAAAAAAACGCTGCTGTTTCTCGTGCTCGTATTCATCAGCTCGGTTCCTGCACGCCTGAATGATACTTTTCTCGGCGTATACATCCGTGAGCTGGGCGGCAGCGCCGAGTTGATCGGATTGGCTTGGTTTCTGGCCGCAGGCAGCGAGATCGCCGTATTCGCCCTCAGCTTCTGGTGGCTTCGTAAGGGCAAGGAGCTGATCATCGTGACCATTGCCGGTGCTTTTTATTTTATACGCTTCTTTCTGACCGCCTGGATCACTGATCCTCATTGGCTTGCCTACTTGCAGATTCTGCAGATCGCGACGTTCCCGGTATTCTACTCCGCCGCCATTCAGTACATTTACAGCATCGTACCCGAAGAGTGGCGCGCAACCGGGCAAACCGTGCTGGCTCTTCTGTTCTTTGGCATATCAGGCATTGTCGCCTCCTATGCTGGCGGTGCACTCTATGATGCCTTTGGAGGCAGGGTAATGTACTTATCCGTATCTATCATGTCCTTGGCAGGCGTAGTCTTCGGATTGGTTCTATGGCGTGTATATGGCAGCAGGCACAAAAACAGTGTACACACTTCCTGACAGGTGGACGGACGGCGGGCAAATGGACGGTTCGCATTAAGCTGACAGGGGCCAGAGGCCGGGTCTCCCTGCCCGCGCTGATCATCCGTTATGGCATTCTCTATTGGATCATGGCGGAATCTGCCTTGGGCTTCCGGTATTATCCCTTCGAGTCTCCAATCTGTCCTTCATCATGGCCGCTTTTGTGGTATTCATAGCTATAATGATGTTCATCGTGCATATCATGACTCGTATTCTGAAAAAAGACCCGCTCCTGTGCTACGAGAAGCTGAGCAGAACCTCCCATGTCATCACCTGGCCGGACAAACACCGGGACAATAAAAGCCTGCAGACTACACCGATGTAGTTTGCAGGCTTTTTGCCATTACCGCTATGTCCTTCTTGGCATTCTGGATGAGCGCCACATCAGGAACAACAGATAAGGAGCCCCTAGCAGAGCGGTTACAATGCCAGCCGGCAGTTCCTTGGGCACAATGACGATTCTGCCGAGCAGATCTGCGCCAGCCAGCAGCACGCCGCCAATGAGGGCGGCGAGCACCATGTTCTGCCGGTGATTCGTACCTGTAAGCAGACGCGCAGCATGAGGGGCAAGCAAGCCGATAAAACCGACCGCGCCTACGTTGGAGGCCGCGATGGAAGCCAGCAGCACGGCAATCACGGCAGTATACAGCCGGGTATTGCGGACATTCAGGCCGACTCCAGCCGCACTTTCGTCACCGAATGCAAGCAGGTCGACTCTGCGGCCAAACCACCAGGCTAGCGGAAGCAGCAGGATCAGGGCAGGCGTGATCTGCAGCACCTCCGCCCAGCCGCGGCCGTAAGTGCTTCCGGCCATCCACATCAAGGCGGGAGCTACGGCCAGCTTGGCATGAATAATCATGAGATTGATCAACGCTGAGCCTGCGGCGGCTACGGCAATCCCGACAAGCGTCAAAATAGTCGGGTTCAGCCCCCTTCTCCAAGAGGCTGCATAGACTAGCGCTGCGGCGGCAAGACCACCGATCATGGCTCCCGCCGGCACCCAACTGATAGACAACTGCGGCAGCAGGATCATCAGGAAGAGAGCGCCCGCTCCCGCGCCGCTCGTGACGCCCACAATCTGCGGGTCACCAAGTGGATTGCGGACAGCGCTTTGCAGCAGGCTACCGCTAACCGCCAGCGCCACCCCTGACATTCCTGCCGTAAGCAGACGCGGCAGACGGAATTCCATCAATATCTGCCTGTACATGTCCTCCCCCCCGCCCGAAAATACCGCAAGTATCTCCGTAAACGGAATGGGGAGCGTTCCAATCATCAGACTGAGCGTCCATACGGCAAGAAGCAAGAAGCTGAACAGGATAACCCACAAACGGTAAGATCCAAATCTGAGCCTACCGCCTGCAGCCATCGAGGTTGTCATCCCTCCTTCGACCCTGCGGGAGACACGCAGGGCAAGCCAGATCAGCCAGGGCCCGCCGATCATAGCGGTAATCGCGCCTGCCGGCAGCTCGCCATACGAATTGACGAACAGGCGGGCAAGTGTATCGGAGCCTGTCAGAATGGCCGCCCCCCATACCGCGGCAAGCGGCACAAGACCCGCATGTTTGGTAACCCCCGTCAAACGAACCAAATGAGGTGCCATCAGGCCGATAAAGCCGATAGGCCCCACGACACTGACGGTAACACAGGCCAGCAAAACAGCCGCCGCCATGGCAGCGGCTCTCGCCAGACCTACACGCTGACCCAGCGAACGCGCGGTCTCTTCTGAAAGCATCAACATATCCAACTGACGGGCAAAAAACAAAGCGGCGACCAGTCCCGCAACAATCCAGGGCCAGGCGAAAACCACACCTTTCCAGTCATTCTGAACTAGCGAGCCTGAGCCCCACAGAAATATACCCTGGGTGGTCTGCTCATTCAGCAGCACCAGCGCGCTTGTGATGGAGGAAAGGACAAGCGTCACAATCATCCCTGACAACGCAATACGCAGCGGCGTGCCTTTAGATCCGCCTGCCAACCCATGCACGGCCAATGCGGCCAACGCCCCCCCGATAACAGCAAAGAGAAGGGAATAACGTCCCTGCATGACCGGCCAGAAGATCATCCCGGATACAACCGCAAGATAAGCACCCGCATTGACGCCGAGGGTTGTTCCAGAAGCAAGCGGATTGCGGGTGACCGTCTGCATTAACACGCCGGCTACAGCAAGCGCCGCACCGGACAGCAACCCCATCACGGTCCGCGGCAGACGCACACTCCGGATGAGATGATGATCAGGCAAATCCTGCGGAGCCGTAATGGCTTGAATGACGGTGGCCAGTGAAATGTCCGCCAGACCTTGGGTGAGGCTGATAAACGAAATAACGAGCATGGCGGCAAGACCCGCTACCAGCATCCCGATGGTTCGCATGCCTGTCCCGGCGCGGGCGGCTTGTTCCGGCTGCAAGGGTGTGAGATTTCTATTGAAGATGCCCATGGTTACTTGGTCAGCAGGTCGGCAGCTTTCTCAGCCATAACCTTGGCCGACAACGGGCCTCCGTACGGCCAGGTATCACCGCCCAGGGCATAAACACGGTTTTCTTTTACAAAATTCAGCCCGTTCCAGACCGGGTTATCCTTCAACTGATTCTCAATGACATTGTCATCATCCTGGATGATATGAATGAAATTGGCATCCTGCAGCGCAGGCAGCGCTTCAACGTCTGTGGTCGTAAATCCGTAAAGCTCAAACTGTTTCGGTTGGTACGCATTCTTTAGACCGATACGCTCCAATGTTTTGACAGCGAGGGCATTATCCGTTGATAAACGGAACGTTACAGCGTTCTGGTTGGTAAAGGCCATGGCAAGAACAAACGGCTTCTGATCTGCACCGGCTTCCGTGATCTGCTTCTTGGCCGTTTCATACGTTTGCTGCAGATCATCCAGCACAGCCTGTGCTTCAGTATTCTTGTCCAGCACATCGGCAATGGTCAGGAACGTCTTTTCCATGTCTTCATACTGGTCACCCTGTCCTTCTTCCGGGTAAGGATTGAACAGCAATGTAGGCGCAATTGCTTTTAAAGCGTCGTAGTTTGCCTCATGCAAGGATTTCAGGCCCAGAATCAAATCCGGCTTCAGGGAAGCGATTAATTCCATATTGGGAGCGCTGCGGTCGCCGATATCCGTAACATCCCCGCCGATTTCCAGCGGAACGTTAACCCACTTTTTCATGCCTTCGATATCGGTAATGCCCACCGGCTGCATGCCGAGCGCCAATACATCCTCTGCAGCAGTCCAATCCAGCACAACCACGCGCTCAGGCACACCAGTCACCGAGATTTCTCCCATAGCGTCCTTGAAGGTCCTCGTTTCCTGAGCCTGAGAGGTGCCGTTCGACCCTTCTGCAGCGTTCCCTCCTCCTTCAGTGGCTGTGTTCTGAGCGCCGCAAGCAGATAGAATGACAGCAAACAATAGAATGATCAAAAAAGCAGAAGATTTTACAATATGCAATGAAACTTCCCCCTTAAGATATATGTAAGTAAGATACTATTGTAATTAAATGATAAAGATTATCATTATCACATATCCGCTTTATGATAATCGTTCTCACTAAGGGTGTCAATTCATTTTTGCTATTTTATAATAGAAGAATTTATGAAATGAAAACAGGCTTCTGACAGCCGTTAAGCCAGCAGAAGCCCGATTTCTACGTTCTCAGGATGTTGTGTGCAGCATGCTTTTCACTTGAGCGTCACGGTACACACTCAACAATGAACCTTCCAGGTCAGCGGCGAACAGCATAGCTCGATCGGCTTTCAGGTTAAAACTGTACAGCACTCCGCTTTCCTCATCCTTCACCTCGATTTCACTCTCCTCTGCGGTCTCGGATATGAAGATATACAGGCTGCCCTCTCGGAAACGCAGTCTTGTACCGTATAAGCCCGGATGATCTCCGCCCTTCACCCACGTCAAAGCAGGCTTGGCCACATCTGCTTCCTGTAAAGCCGTCTCATAGAGAGATTTCAGCACGTCCGTCCGTTCATTCAATTCCAGCGGAACCGGACACCACATGATTTTGCCCTTGCCATGACCGAAAGTCTGTACCTCGCATCCCTTGCGTACTCCGTTTTCCTGTGCCGGAACCTCCTTATTGAGCTCACCGATTTTCTTGCCGCTGAAGGAAGCGATATACCGGTAGCCGTTGATGAACACGGTCTCTTCCCTTGCAACATTAGCCAGCTTCTGTGATCCGGCGATGGTTTCCGCTCTTGACGTAGGCTTCCAGTACTCATCCAGTCCAAGCGGACCGGTGAACAGCAATGTGCCTCCTTCCTGTTCGATATGCCCCAGCAATGTATCCAAGGCATCATCACTGAAGTTATGGGCACTCGGCACAATAATCAGCTTAGGCTGTTCCGTCGCTAGCGAAGCCAAATGGTACTCACTCAATGCGCGTATCGGCTGTCTGAGCTCATATCCCATCACCCTCGTGAGCCGGGCGGTCGCCTCACAGGCAAAACGGCGGCTGGAGAAATCATTGGAATAAGGGAAAACGACGGCAACATCCTCAAGTCTCCGTTCCTCAAACAAACCCGCAATGCTCTGCATAAAAGCGCCAAAGTCATAGGATACATCCGCCTCCGGTTTTTGCGTACCATCCGCACGCAGCGCCCCGATGTTCGATTCGCACACATTGTCCATGTAGTAGTTGGTGTTCCACAGCCAATGAATGGCCCCCGCCCCTCCTGAGGCGAAAGCATAGGCGTATTTGCGTTCCAGCAAATTGCGCAGCTCTTCTTCCGTACGCTTGGCCCGATTATCCGGCTGCTCCACATACATAATTCCCGTTTCCTGTACCAGCAGCGGCTTGTCCGGGCTTTTGCCAAAAATACCGTCCCACAGCAGACTGTCATTCAGCCACCAGGTGTGCACGTTGGTGTAGTCTACACTTTCCGCATAAAACAGCGGCGACGGACGCGGCCCTCTGCCAAGCGCTTCGTCCTGGCCAACCGTAACGAGGTGCCGGGGCTGAATCGAACGGATCGTGGCGCGCAGCTCTTCCGCCCAGCGGTTGTGCATGTCCATGCCGAACAGCGTATAGTCGAGCCAGCGCGTGTTTTTCTTCAGTTTCTTGACATCCTCAATATCAAAAGCGATGTCCGTCTGCTCCGGCAAAGTGACAGCATCGAAGTCAGGCAGCTCCGTGCTGGTCATATTCCAGCGGTCCTGCAGCGCCTCAATCGATCCGTGCCTTTGCTGCAGCCACTTGACATATTCGGCCTTCTCGAAGGCATCACCAAGCGTACGCGGACCCGTGAAAATACGCATAGGATCAAACAAAGAAGGTTCGTTGATCAGATCCCACTGCACATTGACTGTATCCTTATGCCTGGAGACGACAGAGGCGATAAACCTCTTCTGCGCCTGCACACTTCTCGGGTCCAAATACGGATTAAGTCCTTCCCATGCGGCCGGGGCAAAAGCGAAAAACGTAAAGGTAACCTCTAGCTCGTGTTTGGCGGCGGTAAGAATAAATGCGTCAATCGCACGCAAAATTTCCTCCGAGGCGTGCCCATCTTCGAACATCAGATGGCGCCAGGCGCTCCACAGCCCCGTACGAATCCAGTTGATGCCTGCCTCCTTCATCGTCTGCATATCCCGATCCCAAAGGGCGGCGTTCGGCAGATGCACAAATTTTCTGCCGACATCTGAGGTCATGTAAGTCATGCCAACCACAGGGAATGGCTTGTCCGCCTTTTTGAAGTAATCGCGCTCTGCACTCAAGAAGTCCCCCTGCTCCAGCAGTTCCTTATCATATCCCCAATAGCCCTGCCGCAGTGTTCTGCGCTCGCCGGACTCGGAAATAGCCGTACAGGTGATTTGATATAAGCCTGGGGTTACATCCACAGGAATGTTGAAGGTGGCGTACTGTATTTCTTCTGTCGCTTGTATTTCCAGCGTTTTATGCCACAAAGGCTCGTTGTCGCCCTGTCGGGTTACAAAAAGCTCCATGCTCCATTGGGTACTACTGGATTTGCTTAGGCCAGACGCTGGCACCGGGGTGATTTTTTGGATTTGCAGCGTCATATGCGCCCGTTCCGCTTCATAATATACCGCATAGCTTGGCTTCAGCCAGATTTCGGTCACTCCTGCGGAGCAATAAGCCGCCCATTCCTGCAGTGCTTTCAGTCCCTCTTCTGTCCAGAAGCCCTCTTGCAGCTGTTGATTCACAAATAGCCAGCGTCCCCCGGCGTAATGTCCACGCACATATTCCAGCAGCACAACAGGCGCGGAGACTTCTCTTCCTTCTGCCGAAACTCCGCACAGCAGCGGCGTAATGCGTGCATTCATCGGACCTGAGGAGCCTGTTGCCTGCTGGAGCTGGTCCCTTTCCCGGGTTACATGCAGAATCAAACCGTAGGTCGGTTCGACCGAAAACAGATGCTCTCTTCCCTCCAGAAGAGGAAGATCCGGATTATGGCGGAAGGATGCCGCACGGCTGCCGTCCACGGCTAACGCCTCATGAATACCCAGCTCCTGATGATAGGCTGTCTGCTCGCCTTTGATGCTCCACGCCCCTTGCTCCAGAGAGACCGGTTGTTTGAACGGAGCGCCGCCTATACAGATCAGCCCCCCGCCATTGAGCAGAAAGGATTTAATCTCAGGCCATGCCTGCTTCGGGAAATAAGAGCCGTGCAAGTGAATCAGGCAGTCTGCCGAGCCACTTTGCAGCGCGGCGGGAAGCCCCTCTGCATCAACCAATGTATACGTATTCCGCAGTTCCTCGAACAGCTCCCCCTCCGGTCTGGCTCCTTCGTAAGGAAAAGACGGGTCATAAAAGACAATCGCATTTTCGGTCATGTTTTACATCTCCCAAGTTTGAAAGTTTGTTATATATTCAATTTCGCAGATTCTAACTATTTCCTTCCCCCTCGGTAAATTTTATTGCATAATTAGGTTAACAACATATAAAACGCTTTCAAACCTTACATTTGATGTGATTACGGAAAAGATAAAGATTGGAGGCAGGGACATCATGAGCAGAATTCCTAAGCTGCCGAAATTCAATTCAGGCAGAATGAACTGGAATGATTTCAAATCCAAGCTGTTGCTGAGGTATACCTTGTCTTATATTCTTATTTTTCTGATTCCGCTCACTGGTGTGACGGTACTCGTCTACAATAGCGCAATTACCAGCCTGCGCTCTGAAATCGAGCAGTCTAACGTCAATCAGCTAAATCAGGTGCGTTTGACCATTGACAGTCGTATGGCGGAGCTACAGGATATTGCCGGACGCATCGCCTATGACGAGCATCTGACCCCTTACATGGTGCGCCACCCTTATTATAGCCGCGAAGCCATCAATGCTCTGGCCAATTACAGAGCCAACAGTCAAATCCTTGACGATCTGTTCCTTTATTTTCGCGGCGACCCTGTCATTTATTCCTCTGCCGGTCATACGAATCTCGAAGTTGTTTTTAACCAGAAGTACCAGTTCAGCAAGTGGAGCCCGGAAGATCTGCGCAATGACCTGAACGAAGTGACTCATCCGCTTATGCGCCCTGCTGAACGGGTCAGCGTGAATTCACGGCAGGAATCGATCCTCTCGCTCCTTATTCCGATCAAACCGAATGACCCCTATCCTTATGCCACCGTCATGTATCTGATGGAGGAATCCAAGCTTACGGGTGTGATGGATTCCATTCTGAATAACTTTTCCGGGAACAGCTATATTTTCAATGAAAAAGGACGGGTTTTGACGTCCAACAATCACGGGGGAGCTATCCCTGAAGACGAATTAGATAAGCTCGTCGCATTGGGTCCCGGCATTCACAGTCTGACGCTGAATGAGGAACAGCAATCCGTTGTGGCCGTGCAATCCGAGGAAAATGGCTGGACCTACATGACCACCATGCCAAGCAGCCAGTTTTTCAGCCGGATCGTTCATGTGCAGACTCTGATTCTGATCGTATTCGCCGCCGTAGCGCTGACGGGAGTCACCGCCGCCATTATGCTTGCAAGACGGCAGTATCACCCCATTCAGGACCTGCTTGAATTTGCAAGAGTGAAAACCGGCACCAAATCCCTCGATACGGTTAGATCCGGCGGGGAGTGGGAATGGATTCGCCAAACCATTCATGACTACAGCGTGCGCATTGATATTCAGGAGCCCTATGTGCGCAACCACTTCCTGCTGACCCTGCTCAAGCACAGAAATCCGAGTGCCGAAGGACTGGATACCATTATCCGCTCCATGGGACTGCAGTTCCCGCAGACGAAGAGCAGCTATTTTGTCATGCTGCTCACCTGGGACGAATTCCCGGCAGCCTCCAAGTCGGGACTGGACCGTAGAATGATTTACAAGCTGTACAGCGACCTGGAGCTTCCGGAATTGAAAGCCCATGTGTATGGCATTGAATTTTCACCTGCCGATCCCTTCGCGCTGATCGTCAGCATTGCGGAAGATGAAGGAACCTCGCTGCACGAAAGAATCCAGAATACCGCCGATTCGATGCGGGCAAGGGTAGTTGAATCCTTCTCCCTTCATCCGTCCATCGGGGTGGGAACACCGTATGATTCTCTGGGTGAAATAAACCAGTCGTTTATTGAAGCGGCCACCGCTCTGGAATTCCGTATGCTCGGAGGCCAGGGAAGCATTACGTTCTTTGAAAACCTGACCAGTTCGTCACCCGAAGCTTTCTGGGTTTCCAAAAAATCGCTGCTCAAGCTGGAGCAGAGCCTTAAACAAGGAAACGAATCCGTCGCCGTGCAGATGATCAATTCCATCATCGCGGACATCCGCAATCAGCCGGTATCGGCGGCGCTGCTGCGCTGCATCTGCTTTGACCTGCTGAATTCCCTGCTCAAAATCGCATCCGAGTCCGGCATGACCAGTGTCATCCGCGATATTCCCAGGTTCACCTCCTTCGAAACGCTTGAAGAACTGGAAAGCACCCTGGAAATGCTGGCGATGCAGATTTGCGCCCAGATCGAACGCAAGGCGGAACAGCAGCAAAGCTCGCTGGTGGACGATATTGTCAGCTATGTCGACCGGCAGTTCGCCGATTACACGCTGAGTCTGGAGCAGCTGGCATTAAAGTATTCCATATCCACTTCCTATTTGAGCCGCTGCTTTAAAGAAAAAACAGGCTCCACCTTTTCGCAGTACATTTGGCATTTGCGCATGAATGAAGTGATCCGGCTGCTGCTCACTACCAATGATCCTCTAAAGGACATTATCGAGCGGGTCGGCTACCTGGACACTCCGAATTTCATCCGCAAGTTCAAGAAAGAAACCGGCTGCACGCCGGGCCAATACCGGAAGCTGTATGCTGACACACAACCGGGCACGAATTTGAATACGGATCACACCGTCCCAGGCTCCGTGCATTTAGGTACAAAATAGGGGAATCGATGACATCGAGCGTCTCAAAAGGTTCACTGACTCAAGGGAACCTCTTTGCATTTGGGGTACTCCTTTCGTGCGCTGTGAGGCGCTCCGAGAACGAAGCATTCCTACAATCGCTGTTGACCCTTCGGCTAGAGTAAAGGGCAGGGATTCCTGCCCCTCCTCATCAAACCGTACGTGAGGTTTTCCCTCATACGGCTTTCCGATGCTCGTCATTCATGGGCATGCAGATTACAAAAGCGTTCTAAGTCCATG
>NZ_JAPCKK010000016.1 GCF_030705605.1 Paenibacillus zeirhizosphaerae | reverse complement strand
GCCCCCCTCAAGATGAGATTTCCCAGTATGTAAGACCCCTTGAAGACGACGAGGTAGATAGGCTGGGGGTGGAAGTGCAGCAATGCATGGAGCTGACCAGTACTAATCGGTCGAGGGCTTATCCTAAAGGTTCTAAAAGGCAATGAACGTTTCGGATCCAGTTTTCAGGGTGTAACCGCCTTGAAAGAAAGATGTTGCGAAGCAAGAATGTGGGTCCTTTCTGAGGATTGATATTTTCTTGCAGCGATTTCGAGAAGCGGAAGCTTCGAAAAATCATGTCTGGTGGCGATAGCGGAGGGGTTCCACGCGTACCCATCCCGAACACGACCGTTAAGCCCTCCAGCGCCGATGGTACTTGGACCGAAGGGTCCTGGGAGAGTAGGACGTTGCCAGGCAAAAGTAAACCACTGTTGTCATAAACAGTGGTTTTTTTTGTATTTGCTACTTCTTATCCTGCCCACTAAATCAGAAGGTTTTGTATTGTTCGGCCGTTTGATTATATTGCCAGCCCAAATGAATGGGTGTTTGAACTGTTTGCTTTACTCCTACTGCTTGTGTTAGACGTTGTAGCAGAAACACAGCCTCTTCGCGTGACAAGGCCTCTACGGGCTAAATTGGCCGTCTGAACCCATCATCAAATCTTTCTGTCCAGCCTTGCATACGGCAGAGGATGTCCAAGAAGCGCTATCACTGTCGTCCGTGTAAGCGCGGGTACAGGCAGAAGTAGCAGGAGTACTGGTCATCAGCCTGCTCCGCATCACAGCCGCCTCCTGACGAGTGACGGGCGACTTAGGCATAAAGGAGGATCCGCTTGTGCCTTTAATCATCCCTACAGGAAGCACAAAGAAGCCCCGTCTTTCTCAGGACAGGGCTTGATTATCGTCAAGGTAAGCGTCAGCTTTTTTTAGCATAAATAATACCGATGGTTTGAGGGCCGCAGTGGCTGCATATGACACAGCCTGCAGTCGCTAGAGCCACTTCAGCTCCTGTTTGCTCCTGAAGCCTTTTCTGTAGCTCTAGAGCATCCTCTTCAGCCAGGGCATGCACAACAATGACCAGTTCCAGATCCATATTGTCCTTTTGGCTCAGGGCGTTGCTCAGCATTTGATCAATGGCTTTTTCACGCTTTCCTCGCACTTTGTAGGCAGGCGTCATTTTTCCGTCTATAACCTTAATGACAGGCCGGATTTTGAGCAAGCTGCCAATCAAATTTTGCATGCCTGAGCATCTGCCGCCTTTATAAAGATATTCCAGGGTATCAATAACAAACTCGGTATCGATCCGAGGTCTGATTTCTTCCAGCACCTGCACGACCTCTTGAATGCCAAGACCGTTTCGCACTGCTTTCACGGCCTTCATGACCAGCAGTCCGATTCCACAGCTTAGGTTTTTGGAGTCTACTACATGGACTCTGCCTTCCGGAAATTCTCCGCCTGCCACACGTCCGTTCTGGTAGGTTGAAGAGAGATCCGAGGACAAACTTATATACAAAATATCCATTCCCTGATCTATATACGGGGAGAAATACTGAATAAAATCAGCCGGCGAAGGGGCAGCCGTTTTCGGTAACCTCCCTTCCCGGGAGACACGTTTGAATAATTGTTCAGGGATAATATCTACACCGTCCCGCAAGGATTCGTTCCCAAAAACGGTATAGAGGGGGACGATTCCGATTTCATATTGTTCAACCCATTGCCTGGGAAGGTCGCTTGTACTGTCTGTGAAAATTTTAATAGGATTCATAAATACTCCTCTCGCAATCTAGAAGTTTAAATATTTATTTTCCACAAAAAGCTCTGAAAAATCAAGCCAATCCACTCTATTGGAATTAGGGCTGCTTTCCTTGTACAATAAGCTAATCAGATCAAAAAATAAGGAGTTGTACAAATGCAGCGCAAATGGTTAATGATTGGTTCTTTAATGATGCTGCTTTCCGTAGCCATAGGGGCATTTGGCGCACATGCTCTTGGACCGCAGATCGGTGATGACAATCTATCGATCTATGAAACAGGCGTTAAATATCACATGATACATGCGGTGGGGCTACTGATTATAGCATTGGCGGCGGGTCAATGGGGAGCTTCGGCGAAGCTCAAATGGGCTGCAAGATTGCTGTTTACCGGTATTATCATATTTTCAGGAAGTCTGTACGTTCTCAGTATTACCAATATTCGTATTTTGGGAGCGATAACGCCGCTTGGTGGTGTATGTTTTATGGGCGGATGGCTGCTGCTTATGCTGGCTGCTGCCGGATTGAAGAAGGATTCATGAATAAAAAACCGTCTGCGGTAGCTGCGCAAACGGTTTTTTGTATTTTATATCGGACTAGGTGGGGAAAATCTCGTCTATTTCGTTCATTTTAAAGGTGTATACCTGCTTCTCATCCACATGATAGACACTCAGCGTACCGCTGTCCTGATCGTTATTAATAATCCGGCAAGGGATGCTGCGCTGTCCTCCATACCTGTTCACAACCAAGCGGACAAGCGAATTTTTCTGAATATAGGCATTAATCCATTCATGCATGCTGTTTGACTGATTCTCGGCTGATACTTTCGGTGATGTGTTACCTTGATGATTAGCTTTGTTTCCGTTTTGTGTCTTATTTTTGGTTTTTTGCCCATGCGGCAAGCTGTTGGCTGTATTAGCACTTTCACTCCATGCCTTTTTCTTTATTTCAAGAGCGGTTTCAATCAGTTTGCCTAATTCAATGCCAGAAATGACGCGGTAATCGGCAACCTGTTCAAAGCTGTTGAAAACTTCCATTAAGGATTGAAGCGCGACCGCATTGGAGCTGCCTTTGACTAAGACATCCACGTTAAATAAATAACTCGTTTCCTCTTTTGGCGTTACCTTGTCCATATTTCCTCCAGCCTTGAATTAGATCAATTTTTTAGATTCTCAATATATCATTAAATTATAATTCGGAATAGTCCCAATGTATCGATTTTACGAATTTTTAACATATAAAGCATGACTAAATGACTACACTGTCCACACCTGCACAAAGCAGATGCATACACTACAGCAAACGCCGTAGAAGGAGGTGTTTATTCAAGATGATTCATATGGGACCTATACAAATAGGAGAACATACCTTCATTGGTGTGGAAGTGAAGCTTCCTAAGACCACACTGATCTCCATATCGAACGCACGAGGGTATATTATGTGTGGAGCACTGGATGTCGGATTGCTGAATGAACGGCTTGCAGATCGCAAAATTATCGCCGCACGTGCTGTGGGAGTACGGACTCTTAAAGAACTGCTGGAAGCTCCTATGGAATCCGTTACAGCCGAGGCAGAGGCGCTCGGTATCCGGCCAGGATTACCAGGTTATGAGGCGCTTCTGAAAATGGTATGAACAACGGCACAGAATACAAGAAAATGTACAAAGATACCGGAGCCAGCGGCTCCGGTATCAGGACACAATGCTGTGCTTCCTTCAGCGGGATTCTTTAAATAAGGCGGCCAGATTATTCGAGTAGGGTGGCCGGACAATCCCTTTTTCGGTAATAATCGCTGTTACATATTCGTTCGGGGTTACGTCGAACGCCGGGTTGAACACTTTTACACCTTGTGGAGCGGTTCTTCTGCCAAAGCCTTCCGTAACTTCCTCAGCAGATCTTTCTTCGATAGGGATATCTGCGCCGGTCGGAGTGTTAAGATCAATGGTCGATAAAGGAGATGCCACATAAAAAGGAATACCATGTGCCTTGGCCAGTACAGCAACACTGTAAGTCCCGATTTTATTGGCTACATCCCCGTTGGCTGCGACGCGGTCCGTGCCTACAATGACAGCCTGAACCCATCCCTTGGACATGACCATGCCGGCCATGTTGTCACAGAGCAGCGTAACATCAATTCCGGCCTGCTGCAGCTCAAAAGCCGTCAGGCGTGCTCCCTGCAGAACAGGGCGTGTTTCGTCCGCAAACACCTTCAGGTGGATCCCGTTCTCATGTGCCAGATACATCGGGGCAAGAGCTGTCCCGTATTTGGCCGTGGCCAGTCCACCTGCATTACAGTGTGTCAGCACGCCCATACCATCTTCAAACAGCGGGAGGGCATGCTCTCCGATGCTTCTGCAGACCTGCTCATCTTCGGCCTGAATGGCTATGGCCTCTTGTTCGAGGCCTGCGTTCCAGTTTTCTACAGTGCCGGTCTGTACAAGCTCTTGAGCACGTTTCTTCATACGGTCCAGAGCCCAGAACAGGTTGACGGCGGTCGGACGGGAGGTGGCCAGATGGCCGCATACGGCCTGAACATGTTCGAGCCATTCCGTGGCCTCCGAAGCGCCATAAGCCTTCGCTCCGAGTACGACACCGTAAGCTGCCGCCATGCCGATGGCAGGCGCTCCGCGCACTTTCATGGCGTGAATCCCTTCCCATACCTCTTCAGGGGTGAATAAGTCCAGCATAACGATGGATTCGGGCAGTAGGCGCTGATCCAGCATGGCCAGACGGTCGCCTTTCCAAATCAGGGATACGGGAGCGCTAGTTTGTTCAATATGTTGATTCATAGGGTTTCACCTCTATCTGTGGCAGTGGTCCGGACGATATCGTCAATTGCAGCAATCGAGCTGATTTTTCTGCAGTTCAGGATCAAAGCTTTACCCACCGAGAGAGCCAGGCGCTGAGCACGTTCCCTTTGGGTCTCATCCGGAATGGTATCGATGTCCGCAACGTGGGATAGGCCTACGATGCGGCGGATCATTTTGGCACCAGCAAAGCCGACGGCATCCTGCAGCACTTTCTGAATGTACAAATCCTGATAGCCCGGTGCATGCGCTAGAGGATCGACAGCATGCTCGTCCCACAATTTGCGGAATTCCGCTTCGAATTTACTCCATACATCAAGTGAGGTTTGAAGAAGCCAGTTTTGATGACGGCGGCGGTCCGCCTCATCCGCCTTCCAGCCGATCTGGCCAGCAAGGTTAAGCAGCAGATTTGCGATAACGGCTCCGATATCAAAACCCATAGGACCGTAATAAGCGAACTCGGGATCAATCACCTTCGTGGACTCCTCCGTGATAAAAATACTGCCTGTATGCAGATCCCCATGCAGAAGAGCCTCGGTACGGGTCAAAAATTTCTCGCGCAGGAGTGCAACCTCCAGATGCAGGGCCGCATCTGTCCGCAGAGCTTCGGCTTCATCCTCGATGACAGCCGGGTAATTGTTATTGTCCGACAGCTTATAAGGGTCGTCAAAGATCAGATCCTCCGTAATTTTGCACAGATCCGGATTGATGAAGCGCTGAACCTGCTCCTTCTTTGCACGTGGATCCATGGCAAGATCGGAGGTGAAAAACAGGGTTCTGGCGATGAAGGCTCCAATATGATCCGCAAAATGCGGGAAAGTTTTGCCTTCAATCAAAGCGTGCCGCATAATGGTAAAGTCGCTGAGATCCTCCATAACCGTAACGGCCATTTCATCGTCATAGCTGTAAACCTCCGGCACTAGGTTGGAGCACAAGTGGTGCTGGATCTGAAGGGCCTCGCGTTCAATGCGCGCACGGTCCAGGCTAAGGGGCCACGATTCACCCACGACTTTCGCATAAGGCAGAGCCTGTTTGATTATAATACTCTTGCCTGATTCGGTATCTCGAATATGGAACACCAGATTCAGATTGCCGTCTCCGATTTCCCGGCAATCGAGCTCAGCTCCTTCCCGGAAAAAGCCGGGGATCGCTCTGGCGAGGACTATAGATTCTTCATTTGTTAATGGATGATAGGCAGACAAAGATGACACCTCCATAAATAATCGAAAACCAACTGGCTCACTTGGTATAGACAGTATAACGAAAATGGTCTAAATTTAATATAGCTTTTTTCATGAAAAGTGCGGGTCGGCTTGAAGGCGTCCAAAGAATTTTTGCCTGTTTCGCGTATTTTGCGGAAGGGTAAGAAAGAACTAGACGTCAGGCAGGCGAACAAAGGTGGCCCGCTGCGTCTTCTTGTTATGGCTACTCAAGGATCAACAGAATTACGAGTTCAGATCGGGTTCTGGATGTCCTACATTATTTTGATAAGGATGGGATGAACATGGCTAAAACAACAAAAAACACAGCAGGCACACAGGCGCAATCCGTAGAACAACTGCTTAACCGGCAGGTAGCCAACTTGAATGTACTCTATGTGAAACTGCATAACTACCACTGGTATGTCAAAGGATCGAACTTCTTTACTCTGCACACCAAATTCGAAGAGTTTTATGATGAAGCGACACTGAAAATGGACGAGGTGGCAGAGCGTCTTCTGACGCTCAAAGGCGAGCCTGCAGCAACGATGAAGGAGTATTTGGACCTGAGCTCTATTAATGAAGCTTCCGGAACGGAAGATGCCAACACAATGGTACAGACTCTTATTGAAGATTTTGCAACCTTGTGTGAAGAATTCCAGGAAGGCATCGAGCTGGCGGAGAAGGCAGAGGATCAGCCAACTGCGGATATGCTGACAGGCTTTAAGACAGATTTCGAAAAACATATGTGGATGCTGCGTTCCTACCTCGGCTAATCGCCTCTTCCCGTTCATTTGATTTTGCCAAGGGGGAACAGCGATGAATGAATCGGTAGTCGCTCTTAAAGAATGGGCTTCAGCCATCGGAGCCATGGAGAACGGGCGCCAGATTATGCTGATGCGTAAAGGCGGTATAGCGGAGGAAACCAGACATTTTCAATTGAAAAGCCACGCTTTTTACTTATATCCTACTTATGAACATCAGCGCAGAGAGCTGGTGAAAGAAGCGGACCGGCAGAGAATCGATGATTCACTGGATCATTGGCATCCCGCTAATACCACGGTTCAAATCCGGATCTATGCGGAAGCGGTCGAGGATATCGAGGTTCACGATCAGGATATGCTGAATCTTCTGCGGGAATATCATATGTGGACCGACGACTTTGCGGCCGAGCGGCTCAAATGGAAGCGAAAAGATCCTTTGCACATACTGCTGCTTCGCGTATATAAATTAAAGCAACCGATGGAAATAGATATCCGCTCTGAATACTTGGGGTGCAGATCATGGATTTCCATGGAAACCCATTCAATGCCGAGCGAAATGACGCCGGTGCTGGAGGATCGAGAATTTGAAGCGCAGGTACGTGAAATCAAAAAAGTATTAAAAGTTTGAACGAAAAAGGCTTGACTGATGAATTCGGTCAAGCCTTTTGGTTATTGGGATACACTATAACAAGCTGTTGATATACGGATCGTTTGCATTTACAAATATGAATATTATAAAATAACTTGAGAATCATTGAGAATCAGTTTAGAATGATTATAAATAAGCGAAGATCTAGTCAGAGGCTTACTCGAACAAGTAAATCGAAATCAGGTGGAAGCCTGTTCAGTATACTCTTTCTGATTTCTTTAATTGGCTGATGCAGAAGGTTGTCATTATTTTGCAAGCCGCTATTACGATAAACGGAGGGACACGACTACATGGCTACAAATTTCGTGATTGAAGGTCTGAAAGCGACCATTGAGGGTAAAGAGATTCTGAAAGGCATCAACCTGGAGATGAAAGGTGGAGAGATCCACGCGATCATGGGACCCAACGGAACAGGTAAAAGTACGCTGGCATCCGCATTGATGGGTCATCCAAAGTACGAAGTGACCGAGGGTAAGGTTCTTCTTGACGGTGAAGACGTGCTTGAGATGGAAGTAGACGAGCGTGCTCGCGCGGGGCTGTTTCTAGCTATGCAGTATCCGAGTGAAATAGCAGGCGTTACTAACTCCGACTTCTTACGCAGTGCCATTAATGCGCGCATGGAGGAAGGAAAAGAAATTTCGCTGATTAAATTTATCCGTCAGATGGAAGGCAAAATGAAGGAGCTGGAAATGAATCCTGAATTCGCGCACCGCTATCTGAACGAAGGTTTCTCCGGCGGTGAGAAGAAGCGTAACGAAATTTTGCAGATGATGTTGCTTGATCCGAAAATTGTCGTTCTGGACGAAATTGACTCCGGTCTTGATATCGATGCTTTGAGAATCGTGGCAAGCGGTGTGAACCAAATGCGTTCGGAAGATCGTGGGTTCCTCATTATTACTCACTACCAGCGCCTGTTGAATTACATCAAGCCTGACTTCGTTCATGTCATGATGCAGGGAAGAATCGTCAAATCCGGCGGACCTGAGCTTGCTGAGCGTCTTGAAGCGGAAGGTTATGAATGGGTTAAAGAGGAACTGGGAATCGTTGATGAAACAGTAGGCCAAGAGGCGTAAGCCGGAGCGGAGGGGATAACTGATGACAACACAAACAATGCTTCCGGTTGACTCTGAGCAGCTTCGCGCCTTGTCGGTTCAAAAAAACGAGCCTGCCTGGCTTAGCGAGCAAAGACTCCAAGCGCTGGAGCTTGCGGGCAAGCTGGAGCTTCCGGTATATGAAAAAACGAAAATCGACCGCTGGAATCTGAGCGGGTACGGTACGCATCAAGAGGTGCAGAAGCTGGCTTCGCTGAAGGATGCTCCAGCCTCCATATCCGAGCTAATCGAGAGTGAACAGAATAACGGCGGATTGATTATTCAGCATAATTCTGGCGTTATCTATACGCAGTTGAATGATGAGCTTGCGGCAAAAGGCGTCATTTTCACAGACCTGGAAACAGCTGCACGTGAACATGGCGAGCTGGTTCAGCGTTATCTTCATACGGCCGTAAAGACGGATGAAAACGCGATTTCCGCTCTCCACACAGCACTTTGGAACGGTGGCGTATTCCTGTACGTGCCGAAAAATGTTGAAATACAGGACATTCCGCTGCAGGCTGTCTTTTTGACTGATGATGCGTCCGCGACGTTTGTACCTCATGTTCTGATCGTGGTAGAAAGCAACAGCTCTGTCACTTATGTAGATAACTATGTTTCGGGAGATTTGTCTGCTCCTATGTTCCATAACGGGATTGTAGAAGTATTCGCCCAGGCGGGTGCCAAGGTGCGTTTCGCTTCTGTACATCAATTTGGAGAGGCGGCTACGGATATTTCCACACGCCGTGCCGTGCTGGATAACGATGCTTCCATCGAGTGGATCGTAGGCGAAATGAACGATGGCAACACGGCCAGCAATACGATGTCTGTTCTGAAGGGCAACGGATCTAACTCTGACGCGAAAGTGATTGCTGTCGGCTCGGGAAGCCAGAAACTGAACTATACGACACAAGCGCAGCATTTTGGCAAAAGCTCTGACAGTCAGATGATCACAAGAGCGGTTATGAGAGAAGAAGCTTCTGCGATCATTAACGGGATTACCAAAATTGAAAAGGGCGCTACGAAAGCGGACGGCCAGCAAACGGAACGGGTGCTGATGCTTAGCAGCAAAGCACGTGGGGATGCCAATCCGATTCTGTTGATTGATGAGGATGATGTTACCGCAGGTCATGCGGCTTCTGTCGGGCAGGTGAATCAGGAGCAAATTTATTACCTGATGTCCCGCGGTGTGAGCCGTACAGACGCTGAACGGCTGATCATTTACGGATTCCTTGCCCCTGTTGTTTCCGATATTCCGCTGGAAGCTTTGCAGCAGCAGTTGCAGCGTCTGGTGGAAAGGAAGTTGGGACAATGAATGTCGCACAAATACGTGAACAATTTCCGATTCTGAAGCAAGAGATTAACGGCCATCCGTTAATCTATCTCGATAATGCGGCCACTTCCCAGAAACCGGTCTCCGTCATCGAGGCTGTCAAACGTTATTATGAGTTTGACAACTCGAATGTTCATCGCGGAGTCCATACTCTGGGAAGTCGGGCAACTGACGCGTATGAAGGAGCACGTGAGAAGGTCGCACGTTTCATTAATGCCAAGCGCAGCCAGGAAATTATTTTTACGCGTGGCACTACAACGGCGCTGAATCTCGTAGCCTCTTCTTATGGAAGAGCGAACTGCAAGGAGGGGGATGAGATTGTCATCACCCAGGCAGAGCATCATAGCAATCTGATTCCGTGGCAGCAGTTGGCCAAGGCTACAGGCGCTACCTTGAAGTATCTCCCGCTGCAGGAGGACGGAAGCGTACGTCTGGCTGACGTGGAGCAGACTGTGACGGAACGTACCAAAATCGTATCGATTGCTTATGTATCCAACGTGCTCGGAGTTATACATCCAATCAAAGAAATGGCCGAGATTGCCCATCGGAACGGTGCTGTTATGGTCGTTGATGGAGCGCAGAGCACGCCGCATATGAAGGTGGATGTGCAGGATCTTGATTGCGATTTCTATGCGCTTTCCAGCCATAAAATGTGCGGTCCAACGGGCATTGGTGCCTTGTACGGTAAAAAGGCGCTTCTGGATGCCATGGAGCCGGTTGAATTCGGCGGCGAAATGATTGATGACGTCGGACTCTATGAGTCAACCTGGAAGGAGCTGCCGTGGAAATTCGAAGGCGGCACGCCTATTATTGCGGGCGCTGTTGGTCTAGGAGCAGCTATCGATTTTCTTCAAGATATCGGCATGGATGAAATTTCCGCTCATGAAAGCCGCCTTGCAGCTTATGCTATGAACCGGCTCAGTGAAGTGGAGGGACTTACCATCTATGGTCCGAAAGAACGGCATGTCGGATTGGTCACCTTTAACCTTGGTGATGTTCATCCGCATGATGTGGCCACGGTTCTTGACAGTAAGGGCATTGCGATCCGTGCAGGGCATCACTGCTGCCAGCCCCTGATGCGCTGGCTGAAAGTAAGTTCCACGGCACGAGCGAGCTTTTACCTGTATAATACAGAAGAAGAGATTGATTCATTGGTTAGCGCTCTAATTGAGACAAAGGAGTACTTTGGCGATGCAACTTGACGATCTGTACCGGCGCGTCATCATGGATCATTATAAAAATCCGCGAAATAAGGGGCGGTTTGACGACGATGCCGTTACGGTGGACTTGAATAACCCGACCTGCGGCGACAAGATTTCCTTACAGCTAAAATTGAAAGATGGATTGGTGGAAGACGCCCGATATACGGGCGAAGGCTGCTCCATTAGTATGTCGTCGGCTTCCATGATGACAGAGGCTGTTAAAGGCAAGTCTTTGGATGAGGCGCTTCAATTGGCGGACCGCTTTTCTTCCCTCATGAAGGGGGAACCTGCGGAGTTTGAAGAATATGAAGATATCGAAGCACTGTCCGGTGTGAATAAATTTCCTGCCCGCATTAAATGTGCAACACTTGCCTGGAATGCGCTGCGCAAGGGAATCGAGCATTGAGGATTAGGATTCGAAAATTTTTGCAGCAAAGCTGCAGTGGGAACAGCCGGAGATGCCGAAAGGTTGCCGGTTCCCATATAGAAGGGGTTGAACGAAATGGCGAAAAAGGCACCTGAGTTAGAAGAGTATAAGTATGGTTTTCGCGATGAACATAAAGCCATCTTCCAAACCGGCAAGGGTCTGACTCCGGAAATTGTCAAAGAAATTTCCAAGATCAAAGGCGAACCGGAGTGGATGCTGGAATTCCGGCTCAAATCGCTGAAGCAGTTTGAAAAAATGGCCACACCGCAGTGGGGTGGCGATCTGGAAGATCTGGATTTTAATGATATCCAGTACTATGTGCGTCCTTCCGAGAAGCAGGGCAAGACCTGGGAAGAGGTTCCGACCGAAATTAAAGAAACCTTCGACAAGCTGGGTATTCCTGAAGCAGAGCAAAAATTTCTGGCAGGGGTATCCGCACAATACGAGTCTGAGGTAGTCTATCACAACATGCAGAAAGACCTGGAAGATCAGGGCGTTATTTTTACAGATACGGATACGGCGCTTAGAGAGCATCCTGAAATTTTCAAGGAATACTTTGCGACTGTGGTGCCTCCGGCTGACAACAAGTTCGCTGCACTGAACAGTGCGGTATGGTCCGGTGGAAGCTTCATTTACGTTCCTAAAGGCGTGAAATGCGAAATTCCGCTGCAGGCGTATTTCCGGATCAACTCGGAGAATATGGGACAGTTTGAGCGTACGCTCATCATCGCGGACGAAGACAGCTTTGTTCACTATGTTGAAGGCTGTACAGCTCCGATCTACAGCACCAACTCCCTGCACAGCGCCGTAGTTGAGATTATCGCGAAGAAAAATGCACGTGTCCGCTATACCACCATTCAAAACTGGGCACCTAACATTTACAACCTGGTGACCAAACGGGCTGTTGCAGAAGAAAATGCAACGATGGAATGGGTTGACGGCAATATCGGCTCCAAGCTGACTATGAAATATCCGGCTGTTATCCTGAAAGGCCGTGGTGCGAAGGGTATGGTACTTTCCATTGCGGTAGCAGGTAAAGGCCAGCACCAGGATGCGGGCGCCAAAATGATTCACCTGGCACCTGATACAACGTCAACGATTGTGTCCAAATCCATCAGTAAGCATGGCGGTAAGGTCACTTATCGTGGTCTGGCATCCTTCGGACGTCAGGCGGAAGGCGCTAAGTCCAATATCAAATGTGATACGCTGATTCTGGACAATGAGTCCACTTCAGATACGATTCCATACAATGAAATCATGAATGACAACATTACCCTGGAGCATGAAGCTACAGTATCCAAGGTGTCCGAGGATCAGCTTTTCTATCTGATGAGCCGCGGCTTGTCTGAGGCGGAAGCGACCCAAATGATCGTTATGGGCTTTATCGAGCCGTTCACGAAGGAACTGCCGATGGAATATGCTGTTGAGATGAACCGTTTGATTAAGTTCGAAATGGAAGGAAGTATTGGGTAAACTTTGCTGCAACAAGGTTTTTAGAGTATTTACAAATCGTCGTGCCGATTTCGTGCCGATTCAGAAATTCTTTTTGTGTAGGAGGCGAACTTTTAAGTTCGCCTTCTTCTATTTTTTCAGTTACATCTAAGCCATACAATTACTTTCAGCTATCTAAAGAAACTCTTAATCTGATATTTATGGGGCTCCGACAACCTGAATATGTTTGGGGCGTGCGGATACATGTAAGCGCGGGGAAATCTCCCGATCGGTAAATAGAATATCTATTTCCTCAAGGTGCCCTACTTTGTAGGGATAATTAACATTTATTTTCGTGTGATCCGCCAGCAGGAACACCTGTCGCGCCCTGGACATCATTTTTTGCTTAATCAGGGCATCCTCCAAATTAGCGGCGGTAATTTCTCCATCATCGAGCCCGCAAGCCCCGGTGAAAAAACAATTTGCTCTGAACCGGTCAAGAGCGGCAAGTGCGTCGGTGCCGTAGACAAATTGTTCCTCAGGGTTAAAACGGCCCCCGGGTATTATAATCTCGGTGCGGGGAAGATTTCCGAAGCATTGGGCGATGTGAAGGGAGTGGGTCACTACGGTTAAGGATTTTTCGATTAAAAACTCGGCAAGCGCCGCAACGGACGTGGAAGAATCCATGAACAGAACATCTCCGTTCTGGACATACGATGCTGCGGCTTTCGCCAGTTTTCTTTTAGTGACCCCATTTTCCTCTTTGCGCTGGACGTAGGTTTGGATCGTTGCGGAAACCGCGCCGCCGCGGGTACGGGTGATTTTCCCCTGTTCTTCAAGCTTAACCAGGTCTCTTCTGGCCGTATCGCGTGATACCTGAAAAGTATCGCATATATCCTGAACCGTAACCAAAGCCATGGTGTTCGTCATTTCAACGATTTGCGAAAGCCTTTGAAGCTGATCCATTCATTTAACTCCTTGCCGGATGTGTTAAGCCGTGATTTCAATCCGGTTATTTTCCGGATCGAGCACCACGCTCTCGTAATACCCGTCACCGGTGGTGCGGGGGTCGCCGATAACTTGATACCCGTCCTTCCTTAACCGATGGGTTAAAGCGTCAACCTTTTCTTTCGCACCTACAGAGAAGGCTGCATGAATATAACCCAGGGTTTGGTGGTCGGGCGTGTTCCGGTGTGCTTCATTAACGGAAGGCTTCTGCATCAATTCAAGACGGCAGCCGCTGTCGAAGGTGATGAAATAGGATTCAAGGAGAGTCCGATCATTTCGGTATTTGTGGTTAGCGGATCCGCCAAAGTATTTAACGTAAAATTCCTTCATCTTCTCCAAATCAAGCACCCACATTGCTACATGCTCAATATGCATAGAAATCCACCTCAATCATAAGTGATATAGCTTATTATATAAGCTGTATCACTTACCGACAAGCTGTAATAGTTTGTTTTTCCAAGAATTTGGATTTTACATGAAAAAGAGGAGTCCAAGATCAAAGGACCTTTGGGACTCCAGCATGATTTAAATATATACTTCTTCAATGGCCAGCTCCCGCTCTTTGGCCAGGTCAATGAAATACCCTTCATCCATTTTAATCAGCGGGCGGAAATAATCGACAGGATTATTCAGGATAATCGTGCCGGTCCGTCCATTAGTGAGCAGTACCTTCTTCTTGATAAAATTAGGCAGCATATGACGGATAAAGGTTTGAGTTGCTACCGGGTCCAAATGGCCGAAGCTCATGGAGTGCATTTCCCGCAAAACGGCCAGTAATTCCTGCTTGGATTGATAGACCCTGTTGGAGGTCATAGCGCTGTATACGTCCGCGACAGCCGTAATCTGTGCAAAAGGATGGATGTCCTCTTTAAACAAGCCATGAGGGTAACCCGTTCCGTTCTCACGTTCGTGATGCTGGAGTGCTACAATGGCTGAAACCTCATCTGTTGTTGAACTCTGGATGATATCATATCCGTACTGAGTGTGTTTCTTAACTTCACGGAATTCTTCTTCCGTTAATTTGGAAGGCTTGTTCAAAATATGAGCAGGGATCATACATTTGCCGATGTCATGCAGATAGCCGGCTTTGCCGGCCGCATACGCCTCTTCCTGGGAGTATCCCAGCCAAAGGGCAATATAATAAGATAAGACACCAACCTCAAGGGAATGATTGTATGTATACTCGTCTCCTTGGTCCAGCATCAGGAGCATGGAAACGACGTCCTTCTGATTGGCTAGTTCGTTGACAATGGGTCCGAACAGTTCATCCACTCGATGAGAATTGAACTGACCTGAAGCCGACGCAGATAAAAACATAGCTTCCACACCATCAATGGCATCGGTGAACAGAGGAACAACATGCGCAAGTGATTCAGCGGGGACCGGTTTATCCGGAGCAAAGCCGTATAAACTCTTGGACGCGCTCGATTCTATATCAATATATTCAATATTGTGCATCAACAGTTTGCTAATGTCTTCATGTCTAAGGGTGGTACCCTTGGTCAAGACTGGCACACCGTTGTCGTTGTATGCATCGCTCTGTAAGCAATCTCCTGGCTGGGCATCGGTGACGTGGACTCTCAATCGGTTCTACCACCTTTTTTTCTTGGAGTAATAAGAATACTATAGCTTAATATATCAAGAAAAAAATCCCATGACAACGACTTTTTTACTATGTTGATGGTGGTGCTAAGGGGTTCCAAGGTCCTAGTTGAGAACCTTTCCATTCGGAGCCATCTTTCCAAATTTCCTTCTTCCAGATCGGCACCTTATGCTTAAGGGTTTCAATGGCATAACGGCTTGCATCGTAGCATATATCACGGTGCGGTGCGGATACGGCGATGATGACACTAGCTTCAGCAATATCTACCTTGCCGGTTTTATGAGCAATCGCACACAGTGTACCAGGCCACCGCTCGGCTAATTCCCTGCTGATTTCGGACAGCTTGTTCAGCGCCATAGGCACATAGGCCTCATATTCTAAATGTACGGTGCGGCGTCCTTCTGTCATTTCCCTTGTCGTGCCGACAAATGCAAGCGTGGCCCCATGATTTGCCGTGATCACTTTAGCTGTAATTTCCTCGGGCGAAAGCGGGTTTTGGGTAATGATATGCAGACCGTCACTGCTCGTAAATACGGGATAGCTGGCAAGGCCGTCACCGCCGGAAACAGGGGGAATGACTGCGACCTCGTCACCTTCATGAATAGGGGATTCAAGGGCGGCAAACTCCTGATTTACGGCTATAAAAGATGATTGTATGGCCGCTGCGGCTTCAGGATAATTAGCTGCCAGTTGTGTCTTGACCTGCCCGGCAGTAACGGAAGGCTCCGTAAAACTCATCGTTACACGGGAAGATCCTATATGCTCGGCGAGCCCGGCAAACAGCAGGACTTCTATATTCATGGATGATTCACCTCAAGTTATGGGTTACTGCAACTTTTTAACTCCTTCAATATATCATATTGCCTAGTAAAATGTTATTCTTAACAATTAGATATCCTATATTCTTCACGGCTTGAACAAGCCGCATGCTAAGAACCGGACCCGTTATAGGAGGAAGGAACGGAATGGAATCCACTTATGAGCAAACGTTAACGATCCTGCATACGAACGATATCCACAGTCGTTTTGGAAGTATGCCTTCGCTCGCTGCCATGGCCGCAGAACAGAAGAGGGCCTGTGAAGGAGTCATGCTTCTTCTTGATATCGGTGATCATATGGATAGAATGGCCTCGGAAACGGAAGGCACCTTCGGTGGGGCCAATGTGGATGTTATCAACCTGACAGGTTATGACGCGGTAACCATCGGCAATAACGAAGGGCTGACATTCACCCCTGAGATGCTGGAGCAGGCCTATGCAGGGATTCAATGCCCGGTAGTGTGCGGAAATATCCGGGAGACGGCCACCGGGGCCCCTCCTGCCTGGATGATGGAATCCTTAGTGTTGAATAAGGAGGGCATCCGAATAGGGCTTGTTGCGGCAACAGCACCGTTTGCGACTTTTTACAGATTGCTGGGCTGGGAGGCAAGAGATCCGATTGAGAGTCTGAAGGAACAGGTAGCGGAGATTCGCGGTACTGTGGATGTTGTGATTGTGATGTCACATTTGGGGTTACATACTGATGAGAGGCTGGTCAAGGAAATCGAAGGCATTGATGTAATTCTTGGCGGCCATACACATCATGTGCTGGAGACGCCGCTGATGATCGGAGGTACAGCGCTCTGTGCCGCGGGCAAGCATGGCATGCTGCTGGGCAAGGTTGTTTTGGCCCGTTCGGGAGAGGATAAGGCCTTTAGGGTGATCACGGGGGAATGTCTGCCTTTGGACTCAACGATATTGGATGAAAGGGTTGCGGCTGCTATAGCCGTCCATCGTCAACAGGCGGAGATTCGTCTGCAGGAAACCGTAGCTTTTGCAGACAGAGCATGTTCCATTGCATATGAGAGGGAATCGGAGTTTGGAAATCTGATGGCACAGGCTGTCCGACATTTTACGGGCGCTCAGCTCGCCATAGTCAACTCGGGCCAGTTGCTTGGACCATTGCCCGAGGGCAGCATTTCCAAAGGGCTTCTGCATCAGTTATGCCCTTCACCAATCAATGCCTGCACGGTAAGCTTGAAAGGCTCTGCAATCCGTCTCGCGCTGGAGCAATCACTTTTACCCGAATTTGCCGATAAAAAGATTATAGGCTTTGGGTTCAGAGGAGAGGTCCTAGGCAGCCTGTGTGTTGACGGGATCCAAATCATATACGACCTGCTGCGAAATCCATATGACAGAATCATTGAAATCTGGCTGGGTGGCGAACTGCTCGTGGATGAAGAGATTTATAACGTGGGAACGCTGGATATGTTCACCTTTAAAATAGGCTATGAAAGCCTCGCCTCGGGAACGGAGCCGGAATACCGCTTGCCGGAATTTTTACGTGATTTAATTGGAATTGAGCTCCAGCGTCCAAATGCCCTGCAAGAAAGTATGGCATCCCGCTGGATTACAGTGCATGAGTAAGAAATAGGACATAGATAACCAATTCGTTATCATTGGTGCGGAAGAAGGTATAGCATATTGCGGCTTTTAGCGGTTAATTCATTGCGCCCGGGGATGATACTCGGCAAAAAAATTTATAATGAAGACGGATTGGTTCTGCTGGCGGAACAGGTGGAACTGAATGATCGGATTATCAAGCGTCTTGACGAGATGGGAATTGCATATGTGTATATACAAGACCCGCAAACGGATGATATCGATATTCCCGACATGATTCAGGAGCAAACGCGGCAGAAGGCGCTGCAGGAAATCCGAAATCAATTTAGAAAAATTTCCGGTACTTCCCTGCAGCGGTCTGTTTCTCATTTAGGCAAAGCTTTTGGCGGTGTCATGGAATCAATTCTGGATGATATCGGCAGCAGACAGGATACTATGATTTTGCTCAACGACTTGGGCGGCACAGATCAAAATTTATATCAGCATTCCTTGACGGTATGCCTATATACGCTGGTGCTTGGAAAAGCTAACGGTTATACCCGCCAGCAGCTCTTGGAACTGGGGATCGGTTCATTGCTTCACGATATTGGAAAAACACAGCTTCCTTCAAGTATTTTACTGAAGCCGGGAAAACTGACCCGTGAAGAGTATCTGGAGATACAGACACATACACTGCTTGGCTATCGTATTCTCAAAAAGGAACCTGACATCTCGCAGCTATCCGCGCTTTGTGCTTTGCAGCACCATGAACGGATTGACGGAACCGGTTACCCTAACGGGCTGGTGAACAGGGAAATTCATGATTATGCCAAGTGGGTGTCGCTTGCGGACTCCTATGACGCGATGACAGCGAATCGGAGCTATCGAGCGCCCTTGCTTCCTCATCAGGCAGTAGAAGTGCTCTATTCGGGGGCAGGCACCTTGTATGAGCAATATATGCTGGAGAAATTTCGTGATCGTGTAGCAATTTATCCATTGGGGCTTCCTGTCGTATTAAGCACAGGAGAAGAGGGAGTCGTCGTTCGTATTGATCCCCGCATCCCGCATCGTCCCGTGATTCGGATATTGAAGGATCGGGACGGGCAGGAGCTGGCGGCTCCCCATGAAATGGATCTGTCTAAAGTGTTGTCCGTCATCATTACGGAAGCGGGAGGGGTAAAAAAGGCAGAGGAGAATGCCAGATAGAGTTAACTCGTATTTCTCTGGAACGGTGCAGCAACCGTCCGCTTCGTGTTATGATATTGGATAGGAATTTTATATTCCATAAGAAAGCAGCATAACAAGAGGAATAAGGTGGAAAAATAAATGTCAGGATTATATGGCACAAGCCATTCGTTAAAACCTTTATCCCCGGAGTACGATCCGTGGGATCCCATTGATTCTTTAAAGCAATTCGGGAGACATACGCTTACAAGTGTGGAAATGACCGTGACTCATCTGTGCAATATGCGCTGTGAGCACTGTGCTGTCGGGGATTCGCTTGTGATGAAGGAGGAGCCTTTCCTGCCCTTGCCGCTGATGCTGAAGAGACTGGATGAGGTGGAAAACCTGCAGACAATCAGCATTACAGGGGGCGAGCCAGCCTTGATGGAGAAAACCGTTGACGAGATCATCGTTCCCCTGCTGAAATACGCCAGGGAGCGCGGCGTTCGTTCACAGATTAACTCCAATCTTACACTGGATATTGGCCGGTATGAGAAAATGCTTCCTTACCTGGATGTGATGCACATCTCACATAACTATACGGATGCTGACAACTTTTACGAGGTGGGCTTCGCAAATACGAGCCGTCCAGCTCCGCGGGAAGCAGCATCCCGTCTGTACGAGAAGATGATGAACAACGCCGTCAAACTGAGCAGCATGGGCATGTTCATTTCTGCCGAGTCTATGATTAATTACAGAACACATACGAAGCTGCCGGAAATTCATCGGCTAATTCAGGAGATGGGCTGCAAGCGGCATGAGGTGCATCCGATGTATGCGTCTAATTTTGCAGCATCTCTACCGGTCTTGTCCTTGGCCGACATGCGTTCGGCTATCCACCATCTGCTTGATCACCGTAATCCTGAGCTGTGGATGCTGTTCGGTACGCTTCCTTTCTTTTTCTGCTCCAGCACCTCTGAGGATCAGGAACTGTTGCGCCGCTTGCGGATAGAGCCGAACGTCACTGTACGCAATGACCCGGACGGGCGCAACAGGGTTAACGTGAATATGTTCACAGGTAATGTGTATGTTACTGATTTTGCGGATATCCCAGCCTTTGGTAACATTCATGACCAGAAGCTGGACGATATCTTCGGCAGTTGGATGAACGAGCATCCACTCTATCAGGCGGTCAATTGCCACTGTGCCGCCGCGAACTGCTGCGGCCCGAATCTGCTGGTTGCGGACATGTACTATAAAAATATTGATTTTAAAACGAAAAAAGCAATCATCTAATCAATGCCTCTATAGATAAGATGGAAAGAAGGAATAAGCCTTGGGCCATACCGAGTTTCATTTTGGAGAGTTGTTCATAAATCTATTCCTGGTGCTGCTGCTCGTATTTCTTAACGGGGTATTCGTAGCCGCTGAATTCTCCCTTGTGAAAATGCGCCAATCCCGACTAACCCAGCTTCAAAGCGAAGGGAATCGTTTGGCAGGTTATGCCGTTAAGGTGAATAGTAAACTGGATACCTATTTATCGGCAACGCAGCTTGGGATAACTTTGGCTTCTCTCGGGCTTGGCTGGCTTGGTGAGCCGGCTATATCCGAGCTTCTGGTAGAGCCGATCATGTATCGGCTGGGGGTTGCCGACGAGACATTCATCACGACAATTTCTGTCGTCATCGGTTTTTGTGTCATTACGTTTCTGCACATTGTGCTGGGCGAGCTTGCTCCTAAGTCGCTTGCCATTCAGCGGACAGAGGGAGTTGCTCTGCTGCTGTCTGCGCCGCTGCTGTATTTTTATAAGATTTTCTTTCCGGTGATTTGGGTGCTGAACGCATCCGCCAATAGGTTGCTGCGTTTGTTCGGTATTCAGCCGGCAAGCGAAGCGGAAGCGGCGCATTCGGAAGAGGAGATCCGCATATTGATGAATCAAAGCGCACAGAGTGGTGTCTTTGACAGCAATGAAATCAAACTGATGGATAATATTTTTGATTTCTCCGATCTGCTTGCCCGTGAAGTCATGAAGCCGAGAACCGACATGGATTGTCTGTATACGAACCTTTCCTTTGCGGAAAATTTGCAAATCATCAGCGAGACGAGGCACACGCGCTACCCGGTTGCCGTTGAGGACAAAGATCAGATTATCGGTTTTGTGCATATTGCAGATATTTTCCTGCCGGAGCGCGGGGAGCAGCCGGATCTGGCTTCGATTGCAAGACCGATTCTGAATGTCCCGGAGTCGATGGAAGTCAGTCAGGTGCTGCGTCTGATGCAGAAAAAGCATGTACAAATGACGCTCGTTATGGATGAGTATGGCGGAACGGCCGGGATGCTGACCGCTGAAGAAATTCTCGAGGAAATTGTAGGCGATCTGTACGATGAATTTGAAGATGAACGGCCTGCTGTAGAGATCGTCGGGAACACGGTATCTGTAGACGGTCGACTGCTCCTTGAGGAAGTGAATGAGGTGGCGGGAACGGCGATCGAGGATGAAGAGGTGGATTCGATTGGAGGCTGGCTGTATAAAGAGCTTGCAGGGAATACACAAAAAGGCCGGAGCATTATGCTGGAGGACTACAAAATCGAGGTGGAGGACTCGACCAAGCTGCGGATTTTAAGAGCGAAAATTCAGCGCATCCCGGTACAGCGAAATGATGAAGCCGCAGACGAGGCGCATTAAGTTACTTGAAGGAAGTGGATCATGTCTGGGAAACAACTGATTTTTATTTTATTAGGGCTCATCTTGTTGTATGGGATCTTTACCGTGGGAGCGCCTTTTCTGCTCGCATTTATCGTTGCGATATTTCTGGAACCGCTGGTTGGATTTCTGATGGGCAGGCTCAAAATGAGCCGGGTGGCGGCGTGTACGGTCAGTGGTACGGTATTTCTGTTGGTGCTGTTTGTTCTTGCTTATATCATGGGGGCTCGGTTGTTCGCACAGCTCATCGAATACTGGAGGAATGCTCCGTTCTACTTCCAGTCCGCCAATGAGTTTATACAGCATACGTTTGTTCAGGCTGAAGGCTTGTTCCGTCAGCTTCCTCCAGAGACGACGAACGGAATCGGGACATTTATGGAAAACGTGAGCAGCTACGCATTATCGCTCGTAAATACGCTCTCCGCCGGTGTGCTTTCGTTCGCGAAAGAAATACCGAATATGTTCATTTTCTTTATCGTGTTCTGTGTCGCTGTTTTTCTGTTTTCCTTCAGTTTGGATACGATGCGGGCTTCGGTGTTGTCCTTCTTTGAGGAAAAGTCACGTGATCAGGTAAGCGACGTTCTGGTCAGCCTCAAGAAGTCGATATTCGGCTTCCTGCGCGCCCAGATTATTCTGTGCCTGCTGACCTATGTAGAAACGCTGATTGGTCTGCTGATCCTTGGGGTTGATTACCCTCTGGCCATTGCGCTCCTGGTCATGGTCGTCGATCTTCTGCCGATCCTGGGTGTCGGTTCCGTTCTTGTTCCGTGGGCTGTGTACCTGTTTATTACCGGTGACATCTTCACAGGCATTGGTCTCCTCATCCTCTTTATCGTGATTACGGTGCTGCGCAGAGTCATTGAGCCGAAGGTGATTGGTGATGCTGTCGGCATAGGAGCCCTTCCCGCCTTGGTCAGCCTGTACGTAGGATTCAAGCTAGTGGGTGTCATCGGCTTTTTCATCGGACCTCTTGTCATCATTATTTACTCCGCTATACGGAAGGCGGGCCTTTTTCAAATCAAAATCAAATTTTAAAAGGGCAGCCAGCTGTCCCCGTAAAAGTTCCCCAAAAGCCGAACGGCCTGCGGGGGACTTTTTTGTTGCTTTTGTGCAGGTTGTTCGCGAATTTCGGTTCAGCTTTGCTCAAAGTACGCATAGGTTTGAAATAGAGGTTCCACAGCCGGCAAGCCATTCATAAGTATACTCGGTTTCAGCTTCGAGAGAAGGAAGGAGGCATCTGTTGTGAAGGACGCGAATGAAATGCACACCAAGAACGCCATGCAGTTTCCGCAGGAGGGGGTATATGCCCCATTTATCGGTCCCTTTGATCCCTGCCCGCCGATCAAGCTCAAAACGTACAGTCTTCCGCCCAACCTGTTTATCGAGTTTCAGCCCCCCGGTCTGCCCCAGTTCAGCCCCAGAGAGGCCTTGAGACTAGGCACCCTGTGGCCAGACTTATACAGTCCGTATAAGTCCAAGAAGAACACAAAGGAGGCTGACGGAGGATGAGCATTGAGCAGCAGCCGACCCAGCAGCCAGTACCCTGTGACAAACAGTATTATGAGCTGCTTGAACGGCTTCAGGAGCTTGATTTTGCCCTAGTGGAGCTCAATTTGTATCTGGACACCCATCCCAATGATTTGCAAGCGATTGAACAATACAACCGTCTGACACGTGATCGTATGCAGGCAGCCCATCATTTTCAACTGTTGTATGGGCCGCTTCAGAACTTTGGTCATGCTTATTCCAAGTATCCCTGGGAATGGAGTAAGGCGCCCTGGCCGTGGCAGGTATAAACCGGGTGTTCCGGGTGAGGAGATGGTTCTGTGTGGATTTATGAAAAAAAGCTGCAGTATCCAGTACGTGTCAGCAAGTGTGATCCCCATATGGCCAAATTGCTGCTGGAGCAGTATGGAGGTGCGGACGGAGAGCTGGCTGCAGCACTCCGTTATCTAAATCAGCGCTATACGATCCCGGACAAAGTCATCGGACTGCTCAATGACATTGGTACCGAAGAATTTGCTCATCTCGAGATGATCGCAACGATGGTCTACAAGCTGACGAAGGATGCCACGGTGGAGCAGCTTAAGGCCGCCGGGCTAGATCCCCATTATGTGGCGCACGACCGTGCTCTATTTTACGAAAATGCAGGCGGGGTTCCATGGACAGCGGCGTACATTCAAGCAAAGGGAGATCCGATTGCCGATCTGTATGAAGACATCGCGGCAGAAGAAAAGGCACGTGCTACATACCAGTGGCTGATCGACATGACGGATGATGTCGACCTGCAGGACGGTCTGAAATTCCTCCGTGAGCGCGAGATCATCCATTCTCTACGCTTCCGTGAGGCAGTTGAAATATTGAAAGAGGATCAGGAATCGAAGAAGGTGTTTTGAACATGAGCATGTGCCCCATAAGAAAGGACGGTTGGAATCAAGCGTCCTTATATGGGGCAGTTTGATTTTTATGAAAATTCGTTCTTCGCGGTTTAATCAGTAAATAGCCCAGCAATCAGCATCGACCTTTCTTAGGGCTGGTTGCGCTCGCGTGATGACCTGCGTAGGAATAGAAAACAAATCACAGCTACTCCCAGAGCTAGAAGAGCATATACGGTATTGGAATACAGGTCCATGTAACCTACGATCGTTTCCCAGGAAGCTCCAACTGCTGAACCTATATACACCAGAGCGGTATTCCATATTAGAGAACCAAGTGTAGTGAGGATCAGAAACGGTAGAAAGCTCATCCCCGTGCTCCCGGCGGGAATGGAGATCAGACTGCGAATTAAGGGGACCAAACGGCCCAAGAACACAGCCCATGTCCCATACTGATCGAACCAGGCATAGGTTTTCTGAATATCTTCGGGCTTCAAGCGAAAAAATTTTCCATAACGAATGATGAGCCATTCAAGTCGATCTGCAGATAAAAGCCTTCCGATACCATAGAGACAGATGGCTCCGGCGACTGAACCGGCGGTAGCGGCTGCGATGACTCCGATGATGCTCAATCCCGATGTAGTGGTCATGAACCCCCCAAAGGTAAGAATGACCTCCGAGGGAATAGGGGGAAACAGATTCTCCAAAGCGATAAGCAGAAAAACGCCCAAGTAACCGTAACCGTTCATGATTTCGATAATCCATTGTTCCATTTTCAGCACACTCCTTAGCTTGTTAAGAAAAATATTGCTTCAGTTTTCGGTAAATGAATCTATCCAAAACCTTGTACAACATGAATAGCGTGATGAAGCAGACGCCATATACAGCAAGCACGACCTGAAAAATAAACAACAACAATATACCAGGGGCAATCATTTGTGCGATTATGGCCAGCAGGAGTACCGAGGCCAACAAAAGTAAAGCGTAACCCATCAAATAATGATGACCATGCGTTTCGAAGGGCCTCGTATGCTTGGACATGGAAAGAAATTCTTTGACTTTAAACTGGTTAATGGCTTCCTTGGCGGCCTCCTTTTTTGACCTTCCTTGGTGCTCCAGATCCGCTGCAAAATCCTCCAAATAATTCTGTAGTTCCATTTTGTCCTCTTTGTTCAGTGCGAGTTGAGCTACGTAAGCAGGGATATCATTTTGCTTGTGGTACAGGCTGTTCACCCGAATATGTCCCACATAGTTTGCGCCGCTCCAGACGGCCGCCAATGTGAAGGAAACATAATACGAGACGGATAGCCAAAATTGGTCGTCAGGATTGAAATGCTCGTCACTAAAGAAAGTAACGATACAAATTACAATAGAGAGCAGCAATATCCAGGCGTATCTTATTTCTCCCAAGCTGAATATTTTTCGTGAAAGATTCGTCACTTTTCTCACCTCCCCAGTTCAAATGAACCGATTTACAATCTCGGTTGTTTTCTTCCAGTCTGCAACGAATTTTGCAAGCATTCGTCGACCTTCTTCGGTTACCGAATAATATTTGCGTCGGCCTCCGTGGCTTTGATCCCCCCAATATGCGGAAATCGCCCCCTGCTTTTCCAGACGCTTCAACGAAAGATACATCGTTGCCTCCTGAATTTCGAACGCCCCCTCCGTTTGTTCTTTAATGGTTTTGGAGATTTCGTAACCGTAATTATCTTGCCTGACCAATACAGACAGAATGAGGAGATCGATCGTTCCTTTCAGCATTTCCGCATTCATTGGCAACCCCTCCAGACTAATTACTCAATAATATTGAGTACATAAACAGCATAAGGTATATTACTTAATAATGCAATGTATTTAAAAACAAAAAGGAGGACGCAGCACCGTCCCCATGAGCTTCAATAAGCTCGTAGCCTATATGTTGAAGAAGAATGTATATTTAGGTTTTGATGACTAAAATTTTCTTTTTGCAATGTTGAAATAACGAAATAGAATTTAAAGAATCGATAATACCACCAGAAAGGCGGTTTGAGAATTTGTTTGCCAAGTTTCCTTTTTTCTGGAGTACTGTGTTGCGTGTTGTTGCTTTTACAGCAGGGATGTTTAACCCTTATCTGGATTTAAAGTGGAAAGTTATTGTATTTATTTTGGTTTGTGTAGTCGATATTTTAGAACCAGATTCAGAGGGGCGGCCCAAGTGGCTTAATGTCTCAGTAGCTTTTATTTTAGGTCTGCTTGTGAGTTACATCATATACCCTTTTATTGAGAAATGAGCCTGAAATGAAGCTCAGGTGGGAAGAAACAAATTGTTACAGGAGCCGAATCAGTAAAAAAATGATCGCAAAAATGCCGACAACGATGAGCAGGTTGACTACATTTTGTAAAAGGCTGTAAGTTCCGGCCAAATGCTGCCGTTCCATTTCTTCATGCTTTTTCTTGTGTGCTTCAGGATCATATGGATCAGGCGGGTTTCTGAAATCCATCCGAAGAATGACCTCCTTCTGTATGATATTTACATTATAATATAATATCTCTAAGAGATTTTGATTCAAGAGGTGAACAATGTGGGGATAAAACTAGCGACAGAAAAAGAAATTCATTGGGTCAATGAGCAGTATCAATATATCGGTTTTGTTCCAAGCAGCCTGGACAATGAGAAGGTTGCAATTGTTACACATGATGAAAAGCCTGCAGGTGTAGGAAGAATTGTTTATCTGAATGAAGAAGAAGCCGAAATCGGCGGGATTTATATCCTGAATGAGTTTAGAGGGCTCTCGCTTGCTTATGAGCTGGTGGATTACCTGGTGCAGGAGACCCAATTGGACCATTTGAAAAAGGTGTACTGTCTTCCTTTTGAGGAACTAAAGGACTTCTACCAGAAATTCGGGTTCAGAGAATGTGATATGGAATTGGAACAGATTAACAGTAAAGTACTGAGCAAATATCAATGGTGTTTGCAGAACTATTAAGAAGAAAGTTCTGTTATGTGCATTGCATTTAGGTTGGGCGCATCACGATTCAGGGGGCATATGATTCTTATGATTTTCTAAGAGGTGATTGGAGTGAGATAACGATTTGCGCGAAACTCTACGTTAAAAGCTGAAATACTTGTACTCAAACATAAGCTTGTTCACTAACCGCTTCCGGTTTTGACCGGAGGCGTTTTTTTGTGGTTCTCAATTTTCGTCAAAAAAAAAGATATTGACAAAATGAGTTTATTCAAATAACTTGTATATAGACATAATTGTTTCCTTAGGGAAACTTATTGTACATAAGTTATTTTTTTTGCATATGTAAAAAATTTAATGGGGGAGGTCATGAATCATGAAAAAAAAGCATGTTCAGAAGCGGAAGGTGGCTTGGTTCTACTTGGTATTAGGACTGTCGCTGGCACTCTCAGCTTGTTCTTCAACTGAAGGGGGAGCGGAGGCAGAAGCGCGCGATCCGGAACAGCCATTGCATGTTGTGACGACCATTGCGCAAATTGCGGAACCCGTCTCAATTATTGGAGGAGAGCGGGTTCAGGTAGAAAGCTTGATGGGACCGGGTGTGGACCCGCATTTATATAAACCGACTCCTGGAGATATTCAGAAGCTGGATGGCGCCGAAATGATTTTGTACAGCGGCCTGCATCTGGAAGCAAATATGGTCAAGGTGTTCGAGCAGCTTGGAAAAAACAAACCTGCAATAGCGATTGGAGATACTATTCCACAGGAACAGTTATTGAAGGATCCGGGGGGAGCGATCGATCCGCATATCTGGTTTGACATTGAGTTGTGGAAACAAGCGCTTGAAGCGGCAGCGGAGGAACTGAAAAAGGCTTCACCTGCGGACGCGGAATATTTTGAAGCGAACAAAACGGCCTATTTTGCGGAGCTGGACCGGTTGAAGCAGGAGGCGGCAGACAAAATGGCGGACATTCCCGAGGAGAAGAGAGTGCTCATTACCGCGCATGATGCCTTTGGATATTTCGGGCGTATGCTGGACCTTCAGGTGGTGGGACTGCAAGGACTGAGCACCGAGGATGAAGTTGGATTATCGGATATAGAGCATACCGTTGATCTGCTGCTGGAGCATAATGTTCCAGCCGTATTTGTGGAAAGCAGCATCAACCCGGCTTCTGTCAACGCAGTCATCGAAGGTGCACAGCAGAAGGGGCTGCAAGTCTCCCTTGGCGGTGAGCTGTTCTCTGATGCCATGGGAGCGGAGGGGACGGAAGAAGGTACATATATTGGCATGTACCGTCACAATGTAGACACGATCCATACAGCTCTGGGAGGAAAGGGGGAATAAACGTGGATAGCGTGCTGAATGTAGACAGTCTTACTGCTTCATATCGTAAAAACAAAGTGCTGAACCATGTGAATTTCAAGGTGCAGCCCGGAACGTTGACGGCCATCGTGGGACCTAACGGGGCAGGAAAGTCCACCCTGCTTAAGGTGATCCTGGAGCTCCATCCCCGTCTATCGGGAACGGTGTCCTGTTTTGGTTCGACCTATGCACAGGTTAAATCAAGGATTGGTTATGTGCCACAGCGGGGGACAGTGGATTGGGACTTTCCGACGAACGCCCTGGATGTCGTGATGATGGGACTGTATGGCAGGATCGGCTGGCTGAAGTGGCCCAAGCGCGAGCATCGGGAGTTGGCGATGTCCGCACTGGAAGAGATGGGACTTGGCAGCTATGCAGACCGCCAAATCAGCCAGTTGTCGGGCGGACAGCAGCAGCGCGTGTTTCTTGCGCGGGCGCTTGTTCAGGATGCTGATCTGTATTTCCTCGACGAGCCGCTGGCAGGGGTGGACGCGGCAACGGAGAAGGTTATTATGGACACCTTGAACACGCTCAAAAGCAAGGGACGGACAGTGATGGTCGTACATCATGATTTACAGACGGTCGAGGAATATTTCGATCATGTGCTGATGCTGAATCGGACTGTCATTGCCCACGGTGCTACAGCGGAGGTATTCAATCAAGCCAATATCACGAGAACCTATGGCGGCTCATTACGGTGGATGGGAGATCGGCTGGGATGATCATATTGTCTGCGAACACGCAATGGGTGCTGCTGAGCACCATGATGCTGGGCATGGCGGCTGGTGTGATCGGCTGCTTTGCTTATTGGAAGAGACAAAGCCTCATGAGCGATGCGCTATCCCATGCTGCGCTTCCGGGCGTTGTTGCCGGATTCGCTGTCTTAGGGGCGAAGAGCCTGCCGTTCATGATGGCTGGTGCGACCATAAGCGCCTTGCTTGGCGCGCTGTTCATTCACTGGATTCGCACATCAAGCCGCGTCAAGGAAGACGCGGCGATGGGGATTGTGTTGTCTGTCTTTTTTGGACTGGGCATCATGCTGCTTACGCTCGTCAACAAGATGCCGGGTGGACAGCAAAGCGGGCTGGACAGTTTTATTTTCGGCCAGTCCGCATCCATGGTGAGACAGGATGTATACACGATGATTGGCATTACGCTGCTCGTATTCATTGTTGCGCTTGCAGCGTGGAAGGAATGGAAGCTATTTTTGTTCGATCCGCAGTTCGCCGCAGGACTCGGGCTGTCCGGCCGTCTGATGAACATGGTGTATATGATCCTTCTGGTGCTCGTTATTGTCGTCGGAATACAGGCGGCAGGAGTCATTTTGATGGCAGCGCTTCTGATTATACCCAGTGTAAGCGCCCGTTACTGGACTCATTCCTATGCCGTGATGCTGGGGTTATCTGCTTTGTTCGGGGGAGGCTCGGGCATTGCGGGCACACTGATCAGCACTTTGGGAAACGGGTGGCCGACAGGGCCTTTTATCGTTCTGTCTGCTTCTTCCCTCTTTGTGGTTTCGTTAGTATTTGGCTCACGCAAAGGAATGCTTGTCATGTTCCTGCAGCAGCGTAATCAGAAGATGGCATTGTCGAAGCAGTCTGTCGGTCGAGATGCCATTGAAAGGGGAGGGTAACCTATGTCTTATACCGGATGGATATTAGTGACCGCATCCTTGGTTGGGCTGTCCTGCGGCTTCATCGGCGTGCTTCTGATTTTGCGCAGAATGGCTATGATGGCCGATGCGATTAGCCATACGGTGCTGCTGGGCATTGTGGTCGCCTACCTCGTTACGCGCGAATTAAGCGGTGTGCACATGCTCATCGGTGCTGTGGCAGCCGGTCTGCTTACCTCGCTGTTTGTTCAATGGCTTCATGTGCGAGGCGTGCAGCAGGAGGCCTCAATCGGGGTTGTATTTACCTCTTTATTTGCGATGGGGGTTGTCCTGATTGCCACACGGGTGGGCAATGCCCATCTGGATATACAGCATACGCTGATGGGGGAAATCACCTTTATTCCCTGGGAGCTCATGAAGCTTCCGTGGATCGGTGAAGTGCCTGAAGCTGTTTTTCTATTGTCATTGGTCTTGATCACTGTATTGGTGATAATTATTGCTTTCTATAAGGAATGGAAAATAACTTCGTTTGATCCTGCGCTGGCTGCAAGTCTGGGGATTCCCGTCGTCCTGATGCACTATGTGTTCATGTCTATGGTCTCGATTACCACGGTTGCTGCATTTGACGCCGTCGGAGCCATTATGGTTGTGGCCATGCTGATTACGCCGGCGGCAGCCGCCTATTTGTGGACAGATCGCCTGCTGGTCATGATGGGGCTGAGCGGGTTGTTCGGGGTGTTGTCCGCATTTATGGGATATTATATAGCGTTGTGGCTAGACACTTCGATTTCCGGATCTATGGCTTTCTCGACGGGAATCGTCTTTATGGTTAGTTTTCTGTTCTCACCGCGGCATGGGCTTGCCGCCAGGCTGGTTCGCCCTGTCGACGTTGATGCTTAAGAATAACAATTCAGCCTTGACATTTAATCAGCTTTCAGCGCATATAAAAGATAGGTTATCTTTCCCAATCCTATATCGGGTCTCGATTGACTGGAGGTTGGAGCAGGTGGACTGCGGCCTCATCCCGTGCAGCCAACCATGATTCAATTTAGATACTATAACGATGAATTATACGAGTTTTTCTGAATCTATCTGCACATGTTGAGACTGCCGCAAACGGCAGTCTCTTTTGCCCGTTCAACCAAGGAAGGGAGTGTCTGGCATGATTGAAAAGTTATTTCTCCTATTGGGGATTGTCTTAATTCTTGGCGGTTGTACTACCGACTTAACGGATCCGCCGCGTTATGAGGGAAGAAGCCTGGAGATTGGCGTGATAGGAGATGCTTCAAGCATAAGTGCCGGAAATGTGAGCTTCACCAATGTAACCTTTGATGAACTGGAAGATGCCGGGCTTTCGGCGAAATTTGATGCTGTTATCATAATGAAGGAGCACCTGGCCAAAGCGGCGAATCCGGAATACTCTGCAGTATATAAAAGCGCCGGTATCCCGTTTTTCTTTATGGAATCGGAGAAATCGTACGTTCCCTTCACTGAAGAGGAGTTGTCTTATGAAGAGGTTCCTGATTTGTCATCTGACCTCTATGCTACGGGGGTTATCCAAACAGGAAACGAATTCAAGTATTGGGACTTTGGATTGCAAAACGACAAGAAAACGGAAGCTCATATTGCGGATGTCTACGCAAGAATATTTACCACTGTCGAATCGTTACAGTCAGGGAATAGCAGCAGTCCGGAGGGGGATATATGAAGCTGTTTCATTTTAGCGAGGAAAGCTTGATTGAAGTTTTTGTACCTAGAGTGAAAGAAAACCGAAGAGATATGCCGCCTGTTGTCTGGGCTATTGATGAAGCTCATGAATTTACGTTTTATTTTCCCAGGCAGTGCCCCAGAATTGTGTATCGAAGGTCGGATGACATAAATGAGGTGGACCGGAATAAATTTTTCGGTGTGACTTCATCAAATGTTGTAGTTACTGTGGAAAAGGATTGGTATGAACGAATCAGGGATACAACGATTTACAGGTACCTTTTCCCCACAGAATCCTTTCAATTGTTCGATGAGATTGCCGGGTATTACATCTCTCAACAGACGATTGTCCCTCTCGGGGTTGAACCGCTTGATCATCTGCCGGAAAGGCTCATGCAGCTTTCTGTCGAGCTCAGATTTACGTCCAGCCTGATCCTGTTAAGAAATGCGCTGGTTAGCTCAACCGTAAAACATTTTGGGGTACATAAATTCACAAACGCCAAAGGCGGATTTTAAATTTATCGATCCTGGAGAAGGCCTTAAAAGGAGGGGCGCGTTATGATGACATAATCAGTTATCGACACAAGGTTGAAAGAGTGGGTTTCGAGTTAAGGGAGGAGAACCCCGACAGGAGCAAAAGGTATTTTCGTGAAGTGCCGGGAACACGAAGAATCCATGTCCATGTAAGACAAGCGGGAAGTCTGTCCGAGCAAATGACCTTGCTCTTCAGGGACTATTTACGTACACATCCGGAGGACGGCTTGAGGTACGCTCAGGAAAAACACCGGCTAATGAAACTATACAAGGAAGAACGTCCGAAATATGTCGAAGGAAAAGGGCCGATAGTTTGGGATATATTACAGAAGGCCCATATCTGGTCGCAAGAGATTGGGTGGAAGCCAGCAGTATCTGATAGATAGCAAAAACTGTATGAAAGTAAATATGCCTAATTTTTTTTAAATCAGTTCTTTTTTCATGGTTCAAAAGGAGGGATTTATGAGAAAGGTGTCGAATGTAGACATCTATTCAGGAATTGAGGTGATAGAGATGAAGTCTACATACAAGACATTAGATACAGATTTGGAATTATTTGCAGCCGCCGTCTCTCAAGTTAAGGTTTATGTAGTCATGCCGATGAATAATAAGTTAAACATTGTCGTCAACAGTGGAGGAATGATTGAGAAATTCACTCCTGAAGCCGTAAAAATAAACGGGGGATTCTATTTCAGAGACCGTTTTGAATTCAGAACAGAGATATAGACTATACCGGCGTGCCGGTAGGTCTTTTTTTTCAAGAGACAGGAAGAATTAGCCGAAAAGATGGTGCAAAGGGTTATCAAATTGTCCTATTAATGTTACCCTGGTATAATAAGCCTATCCATTTTTTCTCTATTTCTGGAGAAAAGCTGCGCTTTTAAGCCCAAATCGTTGATTTTTGGCATCTGTATCTATCAAGCAGTAGGATGAGAGCAAAAATTGATAGACAAGGAGAAGACAGCAGTTATGAAATTTAAGAAAAAACCAATGGTGATGACCGCATTATCTGTACTTACCGTCTCAGGAGCGCTTTTCAGTCAGTCTACATATGCAGCCGAAGCTGCCAAAACCATTAAAGCGGTGTACAACAATATCGGTATTACGTATAACGGGACCGCAATCTCTTATGATGCTTTAAGCGAGCCTTTTATGATTAACGGCACAACCTATCTTCCGCTTCGCCTGGTGGGAACGGCTCTGAATAAAAATGTAACCTGGGATGGAACGAATAAGCGGGTTATTATCGCCGACAACGGGTCAGTCGTGGATCAATCCACAATTACGGCTCTAAACAATCAGATGAATACGCTGAACCAAGAACTGACTGCGACCCATGCCTCCCTAACGAGTAAGACTGCCGAAATTGTAACGCTGCAGGCAGATATTGAGAAGCTTAAGGCGGAGCAGAATCATGGCGGCGATCTCGATAAAATAGAAGAGAAACTAAATGACTTGTATGGGAATTACAAAAAAACGGATTCCGAAATATCGCTCAGCGGGGATACGGACGATATTACGGTCAGAATCGATGTGGATAAGTCCGAATGGAGAGATTTGACCACGAGCAGTAAAACGAGCCTTCTTCAGGATATCGTTGATGACCTCCTGGATGAATATGAGGACGCCGACATTTCAGGCGGAATCTACGACTCCAGTAAATTGGATTCTTTCTCTGTCAGCAGCAGCGGCAAAGTCAGTCTGAGCGGGAGCACGGTCAAAGAACTTGATGAGATGGAAGACGAACTCAAGGATGATCATAACAAATACAAAAATACAGACGCACGGATCTCACTCGGCGGGGACGAAGACGATATTACAGTCAGAATCGATGTAGATGAGAACGGCTGGAACGATCTTGCTATCGCCACACAGAAAAGATATTTGCAGGGTATCGTTGATGATCTGCTGGCTGAGTATGAAGGTGCTAAAATAACAGGCAAAATCTATGATTCTACCAGATTGGCTTCTTTCACAGTTAGCAGTAGCGGCAAGGTTAATCTGAGTACAGATGTAGATCTTCAGGATATAGTGAATCAGTTGAGCAATGACTATGGGAATTTCTACGGCGCAACTTTCAGCATCAAGCTGGAAGGGGAAGCCAATGATTCCATAACCATAAAAGCGTATGTGAGCAAAGAGGATTGGGACGCATTGAGTAGCTACCGTAAGAACCAGCTCAAATCGGGATTGCTTAAAGATGCTCTGGAATTTTTCCCTGATGCAGTTGTGTATGGATATATTTATAATAAAGAAGGCACGGGCAGCTATTTCGACCGATTCTAATGCTTTGAAAGTTACGGGAAGGATGGTGAACTGAGGATGGGAACTGTAAGGCTCTTGAAGAAGCCGGAAGCCATGATTTTCGATATGGACGGAACTTTGTTCCAGACCGAGACACTGCTGCTGCCAGCGTATCACAAGCTGTTTGATACACTGCGCGCGGAGGGGCTGTTTGAAGGGGAGACTCCACCGGAGGAACGGATGCTGAACAGTCTTGGCCTGCTGCTTGAAGAAATATGGCTGCGTGTCATGCCTGAAGCCAGCGAAGCCGCCCGCCAAAGAGCGGACGAACTGCTGCTGGAACTGGAAATCGAAGGGCTGAAACACGGAAGCCATCAATTGTACCCCCAGGTCAAAGAGACGCTTCAGGCTTTGCATGATCAAGGAGTCCGTCTGTTTGTAGCCAGCAACGGACTTGAGGACTATGTCAAAGGAGTGGCGGCTGCGCATGAGATCATGCCTTTGTTTGAAGGGCTGTACAGCGCAGGGGAGTACAATACGGTTTCCAAGGTCCATCTGGTTGAGCTGCTGCTGAAGAAGCATCGCGTAGCTAGCGCCTGGATGGTGGGAGACCGCTCCTCTGACGTAGAGGCTGGTAAAGAAAATGGACAGACGGTCATCGGCTGTGCTTATGCTGGCTTCGGTAGGGAGGACGAGCTGAAGGACTCCGATGTGCTCATACACGATTTTACGGAAGTGTTGCGTCTTTATAAAGAGGCGCAATAAGCATGCTCATAGGAAGAGTCCCGCCGCTTCAGGCGGGACCCTTTTTTTTATTCCTTCTAGGTGGCTTGAGAGTATGCTTTCTTTTCTTCGGCTCGTTCCCTGCGAGCTTCGAACGATATAGCCATAACGCATATTCGACCGGACGGACGATGGCCTTTTTGTAGGTGTCCTTTTCCCCGATTCGCGCGAACACTTCCCGTGAAGGCTTGGGATTGACCTCAAGCAGATAGATGTGTCCTTCCTTATTAATTGCCAGGTCCAAAGCCAGCTCACAGAGCCCGCCGTATAGAGATTCCAGATGCGTCGCGATCTGAATGCCCAGCTTGCCTGCCTCTTCCTCAATACGCCCCCGTAGTTCCTCGCCAGTAACCCAATGATCCAGCAGAATCCGCATGGGAACGGCACGGCCTCCTCCGTGCAGATTGGAAGTGACGCTTCGCACCGGACCTACACGTCCCGCACAGCCGGTCACCTCCCATTTGCCCTGTCCGTTTTTTTGTACAAGCAGCCTGTAATCATGCACCCGTCCGCTTTCCAGCTCAATAGGGATGCCTTCCTGAATTAAATAGTGATCCAATTTCCAGCGTCGGAGCCAGGCTTCCAGTCGTGTCCGGTGAACGCGGCTGCGAGGAATGATCTGGCGATTCATATTCCGCCCCTGGATTACATAATAATTGTCATCTGTACCGGGCTGCTCAATGCGCAGAATTCCTCTTCCTCCAGTACCGTTAACAGGCTTGAGATATAACAGACGGGTCTTTTTCAGCATCGATTCAATGTCTTTATGGCTTCTGTAAAGGACGGTTTCCGGCAAATGGGGTTTAAAGGGTACTTTGCTGAAAAGCACCTCATAAATGGTCCATTTGTTTCGGAGCGGCCGATTCAAATAAATCAAATGTCCGTACTTCGATCTGAACTCTCTTAACTGTTGGAATCGCGCGCCCTTTTGAATACGGCAGCGATCGTAGACCATTTGAGGGAAGGCGCGCCATTTTCGGGTCCATCTTCTTTGGGAGGGCTCGTAAATATGAGCAAGCAGCAGCTTGCGTGTTGGATGGACGTCCGCTGGCGTAAAGACGAAGATATCCAGCCCGAGATGGCGCCCCTCCTCGATCATCTTCTGATAGACCCTCCGGTCTTCAATTTGCTTTGCTTTGTTGAGATAAAGTGTCATGATGCCTAAGACAGGCTGCTGCATAACGCTTCACCTGCCTTGACACTGTATTTTGTATGGTTATGGCTAACCGGCTCTTCGAGTTTTCCGCTTGATTGCTTGAGGACAGCACGAAAAAGGCGGGCACCCAGTCGGTGTTCCCGGTATACCGGCCTAACTGCCACAATGGATGCCCGGGTGCCGTACCCCAACATCAGGCTGAAACCGGCTAATTCCGGTCCCAGCTCAGTGCGGACATACCCACAGACGAGAGCTGAGCCGGGCTGGCGGAGCTGCTCGGTTGTGAGAAGCAGGATTTCTTTTATTTGATTGCGGTGCGAAAGAGTATCGCTGCAGCTATATGCCATGTACAGCAGTTTACGCCTGAACAAAGGCCATTTATCCGGGGGATAGCTTAAGATAGAAACGACGTGTATCAAGCGTGATCACCTCCCGGCTTTAATACTTTTGCTGTTCGGCCAAATATGAGCTGTAATAAAAAATCCGCTCCAGAGATTTCTTCCGGATGTCAGGTTCGTCGAACTTCATCGGTTTGGCGTTTGCTTCGAAGAACCATAGGTTGCCGGAACGGTCAACTCCGAGGTCCATCGACATTTCCCCTATAATACCGTTGGCACTAATTTCAACCTGCCGTGCAATCTGCAGTGCGGCTCCTTGGACACGCTGCAGGTGCGCGGTGCTCATCTCCGTACCGAAGATATGGGTCAGCAGCTTTTGCGGATCCTCAATACTGCCGCCGCGCGGAACGTGAGTCGTAATGCTGCGGCTGCCGGCCAGCCGCGCTCCGATTCCGGTAACCCGCCAAAGGCCTCTCCGGTTTTTTTGAGCCAATACTCTCAGGTCAAATGGACGGTTGCGGCTGGTGGCCAGTTCAATACCCTGCTGAACAATATATGGAGTGCTGCCGATTTTGCGCTGAATTCGTGACCACAGATTGTTGAAATTTGCTGTTGTGTAAACGGTGCTTTTGCGCGCATTCTGAATTTTCAGCCGATAGGGCATGGGATTTTTTCTGCTAAAATTCACCGTCATGATGCCTTTGCCCGCCTTTCCGCTTTCGGGCTTGAGGTAAAGGTTGGGATAGGATTGCAGCATTTTCATGAGTACCCCGGAGCTTTGAAGCCTTTTGGTGGCTGGAACCAGACCCCGCGTTTTGGGAGAAGTCCGAAGCGCTTGAAACAGAGTCCATTTATTGAAGAAGCCAGGATTGTATAAAGCGATATCCTTGGCCCGCTGTAGCTCCTCGATACGGCTGCGTACCGAGGGTTTATGCTCATCAAGCCTGTCGGGAATCCGGTTGTAGACAACCTGGGGACGGGGAAAGTACCCCGGCTCCCACTGCTTTGTAGTCCTGTTGTAGCTGTAGCCTTTCACGGAATATTTTCCCGTGTCAAGATCTTTGACCGTAACGACGTAGACCAGATGTCCCATGCGCGATCCGGTTTCCCAGATCTCCTGGAAATTGTCTTTATTTCCCCGGAACATGCGCTTGTTATCATGCATGGTCAGAATAGCGACAATCGGTTTATCCAGTTTTCTGCTGTTCACGATTCCTCCCTCCTGCGGAACTTACTGAGATAGAGACAGTGATCAAGAATATGCTCGACAGAGGCCTTACCTTCCGCACGAAGCGAAGGATGTTGGAAGATGGAGCGTCCAGGCTTGGAGTTCGCTTCAAACATCCATATTTTCTCTGCTTGATCAATGCCTAGGTCGAAGCCAATCTCCCCGAGCAGATGGGAATGCTGGCGTTCAATAGCTTCGGCTAACGAGATGGCCGCCTTTTTGGCTTTTTCGAGTACCTCTCCTGAGCGGTCTCCGAAGGAACGGGAGAGGGCCCGCTCAGGTGTGAGGAGAGAGCCGCCATTTTTAATATGAGTGGTAACACTGCCCCTGCCTGCTTTTTTGGCTCCGATGCCAACAACAACCCATTTGTTGGAGCCGTTCTTGTGCATGTGGAACCGGAAATCGATCGGACAACTGTCTATTTCAATCAGGCGGATGCCCTGCTGAACGACATATCCGCGCATGGACCCTCCCAGTTTCGATTGAAGCATTCTGTATAAAGCATTAAACGACGAAAATCGCAGCAGGACATTGCTTTTATTTTTGCGGAAGCGGGCGAAATAACCGCGCTGGGGAAGCATGGAAAGACGGAAAATACCTTGACCAAGACTGCCGGCGCTCGGTTTGTAGTAAACAACCTGATGCCGTTCCAGCATTTCCTGCATCAGCTCCCTTCCCGGATTCACATGGTATTCCGGAACATAGCGAGCGGCCTGCGAATCCCTCTCAAGCATGCGGTAAATGTCAGATTTGTTGAAGAAGCTCCAATTGAAAAATGGGATTTTCCGGCGTATGAAGCGTTCCCGAAGCTGGTTGGTGGAAGGGGAGAAATCAAATCTTCTGCTTGGGAGGCGATTATATACGACATCAGGAAGAGGGACCGATTTACGTGTGAATGTTCCCTTATCTGTCAGAAAATAACCCGTCACCTTCTCCGTCTGCCAGTTAATGTCCTTCGGCGTAAAAGCAAAAATATAGCCATGCTTGCTTCCTTCTCTCAGAAGCTGTTTAATGAACCCGGTTCGTGATCCGAAGGGATTGGCAGCGGAGCCAGGCGCATCGGACAGCACCCCGATCAAGGGTCCCAACTGCACAACACCGTCTTCATTTTTCAATAATACGCTTCCTGATTTCGGGATTTTTATGGCATTGCGTACTCCGGAAGTCAGATATACATGCCGTCCCGCTTTTTTAATCGGCTTTACGGCTGTCGGAATCCGGCCTTTCCCGAGTCTGAGCTGAATCGACTTGTTTCTCGAAAGGTTTAAATTTTTGTACAGCGCGCTGGAGACATAAACGACTCGATCGGTCTGTGTCGTGAAATGAACGTTACAAGGGGTCAACCTCATGTATTTATCCTCCTATCCCGGTCGGGCGTGAAACTGTGGCCATGGACGCCGTCCGGGTCAGCTTAGCTGAAAACTTGGAAAGTGACGTATTGTGCCAGTATGGATCGCAGCCGGGCAATGCCGACGCATTAGATACCGTGCATACAGAAGCGGCCGGGCTGCAGCCGCAATGGCACCTGATCGGTCTCCGATTTCTGTAAAAACAGCACGCCCCGGTTTGGAGTTAATCTCCAGAATCCACAATTGCCCTGAACGATCAATGCCAAAATCTATACCCAGCTCACCGAGGCGGCCGTACCTGGCCTCCAATACTGGCGGTATATACATAGACAGTTGATTCAATTTCTTTAGAATGCTGTGTGACGGTTGTGTACCGAACTGATTCTGCAAATAACCTGCAACTTCCCGGGCTGTGCCTCCGCCGTGCAGGTTGGAGGTCAGGCTTCCTGGCTCACCTTCACGAACGGCGGTACCGGTCAATTTCCATTCTCCCGTCCCGTCCTTTTGCACCAGAGCACGAACGTCATAAGGGCGGCCTGTGGAGCTGTGTAAATCCAGAAACGGTTGAATAATATAAGGCCTTTCCCGAATAAACGCGGAAATCCAGTCATAAGCTTCATTAAAATTGGAATAAGTATGGAAAAATGTCTGATTGCTGTGATCCCGTCCCTGGAGTGAGAATGGGGAATCGTCGGAATCTGCGTGCTCTTGCAGACAAAGTGTTCCTTTTCCCTGCATGCCGGATTGCGGTTTCAGAAACACACCCTGTTGTCTGGAAAGCAGATTCCGAAGACGATCCTTGTTGAAGAGCATGGTCAGCGGCAGGTAAGGGGACAACAGAGGATCGGTTCTCAGCGAGCTGTAAACCCCCCATTTGCCTGGAAGACCACCAGAGAGGAAGGTGCATGGACACTCAAGTATGGATGCCATGCGCAGCAGCTGAGACCGAGCTGTCTTTCCTTCCCGATAATTACAGCAGCGGTTATAAATAATATCCGGCAGAGGAAAACTGCAGGCGCGCCAAGCCCCGTCATGATGCACGAAGCCGTCGATTCGTCCTGCTTCCGGGTGAATACTTTCTGAATTGAATGCAGCAACATGTATACCGAGCTGCCTGCCTATCTGGATCAATCTGCGGCAGAAGCTCAGTTCCGATAGGGGGACGGAGCCCTTGGCTGTACTGACAAGCACGCCCAGCATCGGTTTGGAAACAGCATGTAAAGCCAGCATACGGGGTGCCTCCTAATTCTCGGACGATCATACGGAAACTCTAGACCGGACTGCACAGCTAAAAGCCGGTCAAATGACAGGAATACTCCAGCATTCTCAGAACGGAAGGGCGAGTTTTTACATCCCCGAGAGGGGTGTTATCATTTTTGGACGGCTTGGAATTGACTTCGATCAGCCAGATCCTTCCTGAAGAATCAATAGCCAAATCAATACCTAATTCACCAAAGTGGGCGGGGATCGTATGGTCGATTCCTGCTGCGATTTGCAATGCCGCTGCCTTCAGCTTGTTGGGGGCATTTGCTTTTGCGGTGGCCGAAAGGGTGGTCTTGGCAACCGCATCCTTCACGGTGCTGAGCGTCCCGCCTCTGGCCAGATTGGAAACAAAATGGCTGCCTCCTGCAATGCGGGCAACGACCGATGTTACACTCCATGCGCCGCTGCTGTTCTTTTGCACCAGGGCGCGAAAGTCCACGGGGCGCATGTTGTGATGAATCAAGGTAAGCCCCTGCTGGATCTGGAAGCGGGTGGATCGCATCTTGCCCGACAACCCGGCAAACATCTTGGTGACGTTGGGGTAGGTTTGTTTGAGCGGCGTGCCCGTAGTCGTTGTTAGCATTGTGAACGAACCGTCAGCATTTTTGTTGATACGTATAATCCCTTTCCCCAGACTGCCGCGCACTGGTTTGATAAATACCTGGCTGTACAAGCCACACATCCGCTTAAAGACCGCAAAGTTTTCAAGCAGATGAGATTCGGGCAGATATCGCCGCAGTGCGCTGCTGCCTTTTAACGCATCAAAAACCTCGTGCTTATCGAGAAATTTTTCATTAAACACATGGGAGCCGTAACGGGATTTTACTTCTTTCATGAAATGCTGTACGCTAGGTTTGTTCTCAAGCTTACGGGAGGTCAGGCGGTTATTGACGACATCGGCTGCAGGTAGAGTAGCCTTTCTCCAGCCATTGCTGTATACCCAGCCTTCGACCCGGCTTGCATTTCCTGAAATATGCTCAGGTGTAAAGAAATACACAAACGCGCCCTGTTTACCGCATGCGCCAGACAGCTCACGACAAAATTGTGTGATCTTACCAAAAGGCTTGTCGTATTGCCCGGGATAATCCCTGCTGATAAGGACGCTGATCAGTGGACCCAGCCGGAGTGTCCGGCTCCTCGGGTTATATTGCATGCGAAGCGCGCAGTCTGAGAGGATTCCCATACTGTACGCGATGCCGCTCCCGAGACGAATTCCGTCATAACGAGGTACAGAGATCGCGGTCATTTGCTGACGGAATGCACCGAATACCAGTTGAACAGGGTACCCGGTTTGAAGCTTCAATTGCTTGAGCAGTTTTTCACCAACCATAAGGACGTCATCCTGCAAGATGCCCGATCCCATAACCTGAACCGTTATCTTTTTTTTGGACATCATGGATCTCCTTCCGGGCTGCAACTTCGATGTCTGAGGGAGGCAGGGGCTGCTTCAGTACATTGCATGTATTCCATCATATGAGGACATATATCCCTTGGTGATTAGCCTTTGTTTAAGATCTCAGAAAGTATAATCCTCGAAGCACAAGCTTCCTGAAATCGCAAGAAAAACTTCCGCTAAATGCGGTCTGCCTTCTGTGAAAGTACGATGATAGACGGTTTTCTTATAAAAAAAACTTGGAGGAATGTAAACCATGAATGTGTATGACAAAGCCCATGATTTGGCAAAGGCACTGAAAGAAAGCCCTGAGGTAGAGGAGATCACTTCTGCCATGAAGCTGATTGATGCGGAACCGGAAGCGAAGCGGATGCTGGATAATTTTCGGCAAAAGCAGATGGAAGTGCAGCAGCGTATGATGAGCGGCGACATGCCAGATCAGGAAGAGATGGAGAAGCTGGAGAAGCTGTTTGAAGTGCTTAGCATGAATCTAAGTATTCGCAGGCTCTTTGATGCGGAACGTCGTCTGAGCATCATTATTGAGGATGTTAATAAAATTATTACAGACAGCATGCAGCATTTGTACGGATCTTCCATGTAAGTTTGTCTCATATTCGACTCCCCTCCCTCATAGACTAGATACATAGATTCGCGATCAGGCTCATCCTGATTGGAATAAGGAAGGGGACCGGTATAGTATGAAAAAGAGATGGAAACATGGTGTGTATGTGCTGATTGCTTTGGCAATGCTCCTGATTGCGCTGCCGCGCATATCGTTGACCGGAGGCCTGGGCCTCGTTAACGGGTTTGGGATCGTCTGGGTGTTGTTTGCGCTCATGGTCATCGGGGCAAACCTTCATTTCCTGCTTGGGGTAGATGATGAGAAGCGCCAAGCGCTGGAAAGAGTTCGCAAGGCGAAGCTGCAGCAGTGGCAACTGCAGTTGGATAAAGAACGAGGCAGATCCATATAATGCGTGGGAGTCCCAAAAGGTCCATTGACCCGGGGGCTCTCTTTTTCTGTGTGCTGAGGCGCTCCGAGAACGAAACATTCCTCCAATCGCGGTTGCCCCTTCGGGACAAAGGCGAACGCTCCGCTTTTCCGGAATTGCTTCGTTCTCTCCGCTGCTTTGTGCGTAGCCCCTTTTTAAGATTTTACTTCTGTCCTGTCATGTTGCTATAATGGGTACAGATTAATACAGTTTGACCGTTGGGGGTGTAACAGTTGTGGAGGGTTATGATGAAACGGTAACGAAGCATGAGCAGCTTCTGCGGCATATTGAGGAGCTCAAGATTGGGGCCAAAATATCTGTGCGGAAGCTGGCAAGGGAGACCGGGGTGAGCGAAGGTACGGCTTACCGGGCCGTCAAGGAAGCGGAGAACCTGGGAATTGTCATTACCAAGGAACGGATTGGCACTGTACGTGTAGAGAAACGGCCGCGCGGCATGTCTGAGCAGCTTACCTTTGCCGATGTGGTCAAAATTGTGGAAGGCCATGTGTTAGGGGGAAGCGAAGGGCTGGATCAGCCGCTGCATAAATACGTGATCGGAGCCATGAGGGAAGAGGCGATGGCCCGTTACATAGACCCGGGCAGCCTCCTCATTGTGGGCAACCGGGATAATGCGCATTCGCTCGCTCTTGAGCAGGGAGCAGGTGTATTAATCACGGGTGGCTTCGGAACCACGCGCGAAGTCAAGCTGTTGGCGGACAAACTGAATCTGCCAATCATCTCCTCTCGTCATGATACTTTTACAGTTGCTTCCATGATCAACAGGGCTATTTTCGACCGGCTGATCAAGAAGAAAATTATGCTCATCGAGGATATTACCGCCCACAAACCTAAGCTGCACACTCTAAAGGGAGGCAGCACGGCAGCCGAATACGAACGGCTGGTCCAGATTACGGGTGAGCATCGTTTTGCGGTCGTGGACGAATGGAACCGTCTCGTCGGTATTGTCAGCCGCCCTGATGTGAAGGGCCTGCTGCCTGAGCAGACGATTGATAAGGTGGTCATCCGCAATCCGGTTACGGTGTCCCAGCAGACATCGCTGGCTTCGGCGGCCCAGATCATGACGTGGGAAGGCATTCATTATCTGCCTATCGTGGACCGCAGCCGCAAGCTGGTCGCGGCTGTTACAAGGCGTGAGGTGCTGGAGGCTTTGCGTAACGCGCAAAAGCAGCCGCAGCTTGGGGAGACGTTTGACCATTTGATCTGGAATGGTTTTGCGGAAGAGCGGGGTTCGAACGGAGAGCTGATGTTCCGCGGCTTTATTATTCCACAGATGGCTACCCATCTTGGAACGATCTCTGAAGGCGTTCTGATCAACATTATGACCCAGGCGGCCTACCGTGCGGCGAAGGATGTGACAGGCAATGACCATGTGCTTGATAATATAACCACTTATTTTATCAGCCCCGTCCAAATTGAGGACGCTGTGGTGATCCGTCCGGCGATCCTGGAAATCAGCCGCCGTGTGTGTAGGCTGGAAATCGAAATCCTGAGGGAGAACAACCTGGTATGTAAAGGAGTAATGACTATGCACTCTATAGATCCGGGCTGACCTGCAGGTGTCAAGTCATTGGGAGGATAAGGAAGGTCAGCTTCGGATATAGGGCCGTACTTCAATCCAGATTTGGAGCACATGTTCCATGACCAGCATCGTCTTGATCTGGACGGCATACTCCTTCTCGCGGACTGTATAGATTTTGCGGTTCAGCAGCGTACGAACCAGCCGACTGTCACTGTCAATTTCGAAAATGTCTCTGCCGCGAAGCACTTCCATGTCCGCATAGAGCTGCTGAATGATGTCCTTAATGTCGATAGGATCGATTTTCTCCGTGGACGCCTGTTCGGCGGTAATTTTAATTTTTTTGATGACCGTTTGTCGCCCGCTGAGCTGCTGCAGTGTCTTGTTATCTTCTTGCGCCTGCTGCAGTTGCAGCCGCAGGTCCTGATTCATGGTCCACAGCTCGTTGAAGCGGTTATGCCATACGATATTGTAAATAATTGCGCCGAACACCATGCCTAGCACGAGGAGAGAGGACGATCGGAAAGTTTGTATCCATTTATTCATAGGCTGCCCCGCTCAGCCGCGACTGCTGCACACCCATTTGACCAGCTCGGTGCCCATATGCGCGCCCAGAAAGGCGAAGATCAGATACAAAATCTGCTTGATGGCCGGAGACAGGTTACCGTCCAGCATATTGCTCTCAATGACCCGCATGGGATCAATGGTGCCGCCGACCGCGGCCGCGAGCGCCCATATTTTGATTCGTCCGGCGACATCCAGCATGGTTTGTGTAGGAGGCTGGAGAGAGACGATTGCCCCCATGCCTCCCAGCAAGGCCCCTCCCAGTACGATACCAAACGCAATGAAGAAATCCAGAATGACTTTGGAGATGAAGGTACTCATTCGGCCTATGCTCCTTTCGACTTGGCGAAGCCAATACATTCAGCCCCGGATATGCTCTTGTCCGCTCAGGGCTGTACTTTATTCTATGGGCGGTTTGTTGCAGGATATGATAAAATAGTTCCATTCAACAATCGAATTTCAGCGATAGACATTTGCACATATATACCACGGGTGAAAGGAAGAGAAGCGCATGAGTTCTTTTGTGCATTTGCACGTTCACAGTGAATACAGTCTGCTGGACGGCGCGGCTCGTACCCTGGACCTGGTTAAACAAGCCGCGGCCAACGGGATGGAAGCGCTGGCCCTGACGGATCATGGGGTTATGTACGGTATCATCCCTTTCTACAAGGCCTGCATGGAACACGGTGTCAAGCCGATTATCGGGTGTGAAGCCTACTTGACGGCAGGGTCCCGCAAGGAGCGCGGCAGTCGCAAGGATCAGCCCATATATCATTTGATACTGCTCGCCAAAAATATGGCGGGCTACCGTAATTTAATGAAGCTATGCTCGATAGGGCATCTGGAGGGCTTCCATTATAAGCCGCGCATTGATATGGAAAGTCTGGCAGCCCACAGTGAAGGAATCATCTGCCTTAGTGCCTGTTTGGGGGGCGAAGTACCGCAGCATTTGCTGCACGGCCGTGAGGAGGAAGCGCGACGCGCGGCGCGACGCTACCTTGATATTTTTGGAGAGGACTTTTATCTGGAGCTCCAGGATCACGGACTGCCTGAACAGAAACGGGTGAATACGCTTTTGGTGGCGCTTGCGCAGGAGATGGGCATTCCGCTTGTGGCGACCAACGACATTCACTATCTGACCCGTCCGGATGCGGAGGTGCAGGATGTGCTGATCTGCATCGGAACAGGGAAAACCGTAGAGGATGAAGGCCGCTTCCGGATTCCGACGGATCAGCTTTATTTTAAGAGTGCAGAGGAAATGAACCAATTATTTCCCCATCTACCGGAAGCGTTGGAGAACACGGTGAAAATTGCACGGCAGTGCAATGTGGAGCTGGAATTCGGCAAATCGATCCTGCCAGCTTACCGGCCTTTGCCTGAGGGCATGACACCTTCTGCTTACTTGAAGCAGCTGTGCGGCGAGGGATTGGAGAAACGTTATGCTGCCAGCCCGATGTGGACAGATCCGGAAGGCCGGAAGCAGTTGACATCCAGATTGGATTATGAGCTCGCTACGATCGAAAGCATGGGATTCAGTGACTATTTTTTGATTGTATGGGATTTTATCGCATTTGCTCATCGTAACGGGATCGTGACCGGGCCGGGGAGGGGATCTTCGGCAGGCAGTCTAGTGGCTTATGTGCTGGAGATCACGAATGTTGACCCCATCAAGTACAAGCTGCTTTTCGAACGCTTTCTGAACCCTGAGCGGGTCAGCATGCCGGACATTGATATCGATTTCAGCGACGAGCGGCGGGACGAGGTGATCACGTACGTAGTTGCGAAATACGGCCGAGAGCATGTCGCCCAGATCATTACCTTTGGAACGCTGGCTGCCCGGGCTGCCGTGCGCGATGTCGGCCGTGCGCTAAATGTGCCGTTCGGTGAGGTGGACAAAGCGGCGAAGCTGATTCCCGGACAGTTGGGCATTCATATCCATAGGGCGCTGGAGATCAGCCCCGAGCTGAAGGAGCTGTACGAGACGAAGCCTCGGGCGCGTAACCTGTTGGATATGGCCATGAAGGTGGAAGGTATGCCGCGTCATGCCTCGACGCACGCTGCGGGTGTTGTTATTTCGCAATCTCCCTTGACGGATGCGGTTCCGCTGCAGGAAGGTGGGGAAGGGATTCCGCTGACCCAGTACTCCATGGAAAATCTGGAATCGATCGGCCTGCTCAAAATGGATTTTCTCGGTTTGCGCACACTGTCCATTATAGAGCGCTGCCAGCAGTGGATTCGTGAGCAGTATGGCCGTAGTCCCGATTTTAACGAGATCAGCGACGACGACAGCCTCACATACGATATGCTGGGGCACGGGGATACGACGGGCGTATTCCAACTGGAATCAGCGGGGATGCGCCGGGTTCTTAAAGACCTGAAGCCTTCGGGCTTTGAGGATATCATCTCTGTACTTGCATTGTATCGGCCGGGCCCAATGGAGTTTATCCCGAAATTTATTGAGGCCAAACACGGGAAATCGGAGGTTCAATACCCGCATCCCGACCTGGAACCGATCCTTAAGGATACCTTTGGCATTATCGTATACCAGGAGCAGATTATGCAGATTGCGTCCCGCATGGCGGGTTTTTCGTTGGGAGACGCCGATTTGCTGCGCCGGGCGGTGTCCAAGAAAAAGCGTGAGGTATTGGATCGGGAGCGCGGACATTTTGTGCAGGGAAGCTTGAAGCAGGGTTACTCGGAGACGGAGGCGGAGGCTGTGTATGATATGATCGTCCGTTTCGCCGATTACGGCTTTCCCCGCGCTCATGCCGCCGCATACGGTGTGCTGGCTTTCCAGACGGCATATCTGAAGGCCCATTATCCGGTTCATTTCATGTCCTCTATGCTGGCCGCTGTCATGGGCAGCCACCGCAAGGTGGCGGAATATGTTGTTGAATGCAGACGAATGGCCATTGAAGTGCTGCCACCGGATGTCAATGAAAGCGGAGTGCTGTTTACGCCTGTAGCCCCGAAAATTACTGGCGGCGACCAGGCAGAGGACGAGTCCAGGCCAGGGAACATCCGCTTCGGACTCGCAGCCATCAAGAATGTTGGAACCCAGGCGATGGAAAGCATTCTGGCTGTCCGTGCCGAGAAGCCGTTTGACAGCCTCTTGGATTTCTGCCGCCGCGTGGATTTGCGTGTCTGCAACAAAAGAGTCATTGAATCTCTGATTCAGGCAGGCGCGTTTGATTCATTGCCGGGGCACCGTGCACAGCTTCTGGCCATGCTTGACGAAACGGTGGAAGCGGCCCTGAAATGGCGTAAGGAACGGGATGACCTGCAGATTCAGATGTTTGATTTTGTGGAGACCCCGAATTGGGAAATCCCGTACCCTGAGGTGCCTCCCTTCAGCGGCGGCCAGCAGTTGGAGCTGGAACGTGAACTGCTGGGGCTCTACTTGTCCGGCCACCCGCTGGACGATTTTGAAGAAGCGCTGGAGACGGCGGGGGCTGACAGGCTGAGGGAGCTGGCCGAGGAGGAGGACGATGTGGTGGTAGTTACCGCAGGCATGGTAGTATCACTCAAAACCATTACGACGAAGCAGGGCAAGCCTATGGCCTTTATTGAGCTGGAGGACCAGATCGAACGCTGTGAGGTTGTATTGTTTCCCGAAGTATGGCGTCGCAGCCAGCGGCTGGTTGAAAAGGGGGCTCTCTTGGCTGTGCGTGCAAAGGTTCAGCAGCAGGACGAGCATTTCAAGCTGCTCGCCGACGAAGTCGGACCGCTTGGCAGGGATGAGCTGGAGCGGCTGCGGCATAGACTGTCGGTTGGGACGCGTCCGCAGTCGAATACTCCAGCGAGCGGCGGAGCACAGGTCCATGCCCGCTCGCAAACCGGTGCGACGGTCCAAGCCGTGGAGTCCCGGGCTAAGGCCCCGGCTGCAGCTCTTGCAGAGAAGACCCCGACTCAGCGCGTATTTATCAAGATCACACGGCAGGCGGAGAAGGATGCGGAGCTGCTTACACGGCTGAAGCAGGTGCTGCAGGAGCATAGAGGTCCGCTGGAGACCATACTTTTCTACGAGAGCAGCCAGAAGCTGCTGGCACTGAGCGGGGCCTACAGAATCAAGCCATCGCAGGAGCTTTTCGGACAGCTTGAGGCGCTGCTTGGCAAGGATTCGGTCCGGGTTAGATGACCTATTATGGATCATTTTTGAACTATTTAGCTCTCTTTCGCATACACTTGAAAACACTGGCGAACTGATTTCAAATATTTCACGGGTTCGCAAAAGCCGAAGTCGTTCGGCTGTGGTGAAACGGAGGGAGCCTATGTCAAAGGCGTATGTAGAAGAGCTGCTGGAGCGCAGGGGAGTCGGGATCGAGTCCATTGCCGACATTGTTTTTCATTTGCAGCATGGCTATTATCCGGATCTGACTTTAGAGGAATGTGTTGAGAGCGTCAGAGCTGTTTTGCAGAAAAGGGAAGTGCAGTATACGCTCTATACAGGAATTGCATTGGATGAGCTGGCGGAGAAGGGGCTTCTGCCCCAGCCCTTGCAGGCGCTGATGGAAGCGGATGAACCATTGTTCGGGGTCGATGAAACCCTTGCTCTGGGAATCACCAGTGTGTATGGCATGATCGGCTTAACAAGCTTCGGATACGTGGATAAAGATAAAACAGGTATCATGAAGCAGCTTAACCGCAAAGATCAAGGTGTTCACGTCTTCCTGGACGACCTTGTCGCAGGTCTGGCAGCAGCCGCTTCCGCGAGGATTGCGCATCGCAATGAGGGTGCCAAGCACTATCCCACCCCGCCTTCTTAAATTTAAATTAAAATTTTATATTATGGCGTAGGAACGTGCCCGTAGCTTGGGCTGCCTATGTTTTTCAGCTTTGGAGCCCCTCCCTTAATCAGGAGGGTCTTTCTTGCGGGAAAAAAGAAAGGTATGGTATCATTGTTTCATTATACGGACTCAGAACATGAACCTTGGGGGGTTAAGAGGTGTGGACGGTGATCTATATTGCGCCTACGGCCAAGCTGGCTGAGAGGATCAAGCTTAAACTGTCTGAGGAAGGTTTTCTAGTGAAGACGCGTGCGATTAGCGCTTCCAAGCAGCAGTTTGAGATACTCGTCCCTTCCGGAGAAGTCGAAGAAGTTCAGGAAGTGCTTAATTCCATTTTGCACCGCTGAGTCCGAAACGGGCAGTAAGCATGATAAGAGTGCAGACAACGGTGACGCCTGCGGGCGTCGGCGGCTGATGTTATATCGTATTCAGGTGCCGCATGGCGACACGAGGACCTTTATCGGTTGCGGCCGACAAATTAACGGCTGGAGAGGTGTAGTTGTGTTTAAAGATTTATTTCAGAAGAAAAGGAAATACGCGACCATCCCGTCTGACAGAACCCTTCGAAACGACAGCCCGGAGACGCAGGAACGGCCTAAAAGGGAAATTCCTGAAGGCTTGATGACCAAATGCGGGAAATGCGGAACAATCCAATACAGCAAAGAATTGGAGAAGAATCTGAAAGTATGTCCGAATTGTGGTTACCATATGCGCCTGAATGCGCCGGAACGGATTCAAATGATATTGGATGAGGAAGATTTTACCGAGTTTGATGCGGACATGATCTCGGTCGATCCGCTGGGATTCCCGGGGTACAGCACCAAGCTTGAACAGCAGACCCTGAAATCGGGATTGCGCGAGGCTGTAGTTACGGGACGCGGGACAATAGGCGGGCAGCCTGTGGTCGCCGCAGTCATGAGCTTTGACTTTTTCACAGGCAGCATGGGCTCGGTAGTAGGCGAGAAGATTACCCGTGCTATTGAATATGCCATCGAACATCAACTGCCAATCATTATTTTTTCGACCTCCGGCGGCGCACGAATGCAGGAGAGCATTCTGAGCCTGATGCAAATGGCCAAGACAAGCGCGGCTCTCGCGCGGCTGGACGAGCAGGGTGGACTTTACATTTCTGTGGTCACAGATCCGACAACCGGCGGTGTATCGGCCAGCTTCGCTACGCTGGGAGATATTAACATTGCGGAGCCGGGTGCGGTTTTTGGCTTTGCGGGACGGATTGTCATCGAGCAGACGATTCGCCAGAAGCTGCCTGATGATTTTCAGACGTCTGAGTTTAATCTGCAGCACGGTCAGCTCGATATGGTGGTGCACCGCAAGGACATGCGCGCTACACTTGCCAAGCTGCTAGAACTTCACAGCACGAAAGGGGCGAACTAGATTGGCAGGAGAATTGCCTTACGAAAAACCTCTTGTGGAGATGCGGCAAAAGATTGAGGAGCTGCAGCAGTTCGGTCAGGAGAAAGGGATAGATTTCACTGAAGAAATCGGCCGCCTTGAAGAACGGTACCGCAAGATGGAGGATGAGATTTACAGCAGCATTACCGCAGCACAGAAAATGCACCTTGCCCGTCACCAACAGCGGCCGACTTCGCTTGATCTGATCGAGCTGGTGTTTACGGACTTCATCGAACTGCACGGCGACCGCCTCTTCGGCGACGATTTGGCGGTGGTAGGGGGGCTGGCCCGTCTGAACGGGACGCCGGTCACCGTCATTGGACAGCAGCGGGGTAAGGATACGAAGGACAATATCGCACGCTTTTTCGGCAGTCCGCATCCGGAAGGATTCCGGAAAGCACTGCGTCTGATGCAGCAGGCGGACAAGTTCCGCCGGCCGATTATTACGTTTATCGATACCAAAGGGGCTTACCCGGGAAATACGGCAGAGGAGAGAGGTCAATCGGAAGCGATCGCCCGCAACCTGCGGGAAATGGCGAAGCTTTCGGTGCCTGTTATTTGTGTGGTCATCGGTGAGGGTGGGAGCGGCGGTGCGCTGGCAATGGCTGTCGGCAACCGGGTTCTGATGTTAGAGCACGCGATTTACTCTGCGATTTCTCCTAACGGTGCGGCCTCTATTTTGTGGAAGGACGCGTCCAAAGCGGATCAGGCGGCCGAAGCGATGAAGATCACCGCACATGATTTACTGGACATGGAAGTCATCGAAGATATTATTCCAGAGCCAAGGGGCGGCGCCCATAAGGACTATGAGAAGACTGCGAAGGCCATCCACTCTTCGTTGGCAGTGCATTTGAAGGAGCTGTCTGCTATGAACCCTGAAGAACTGCGGGAAGACCGCTACCGTAAGTTCCGCAAAATCGGCGAGTTTACGTATGCGCAGGACCAGACGCCTAGTACGGTTTTGGATGAGGGATAACGGGGAAACAATAAATATGACGAAGTTCCTATACAAATAGACAAAATTATAGTAGATTTAATTGTTGGAAAAAGATATAGACAGACCTTGTGAAAACGGAGGAAAACCTAAATGCGCAAAACGAAGATTGTATGTACCATCGGTCCTTCCAGTGAGTCTTTGGAAAATGTGAAGAAACTGATTATGGCCGGCATGAATGTAGCCCGTCTGAACTTCTCCCACGGTGATTTCGAGGAGCATGGCAACCGTATTAAGAATATCCGCCAGGCTAGCCAGGAACTGAACAAAAATGTTGCTGTGCTGCTCGATACGAAGGGGCCGGAAATCCGGACCGGAAAGCTTGAAGTTGAGCCGATCGAACTGGTTCAGGACGAGTACATCACTCTAACCACGGAAGAAATTCTCGGTGCGAAGGAACGTATTTCCATCACGTACCGTGACCTGCCTTCCGATGTGTCTCCTGGCTCCACGATTCTGATCGACGACGGTCTGATCGGTCTCACTGTTGTTGAGGTTGCAGGTACCGAAATTAAATGCCGTATCGTCAACGGTGGTACAATCAAAAGCAAGAAGGGCGTCAACGTGCCTGGGGTTCATATTTCCCTGCCTGGTATTACGGAAAAGGATGCAGCGGATATTGTGTTCGGTATCGAACAGGGTGTCGATTTCATCGCTGCTTCTTTCGTACGTAAAGCAAGCGACGTATTGGAAATCCGTGAACTGCTTAAAAAGCACAATGCGAGCCATATCCAGATCATTTCCAAAATCGAGAACCAGCAGGGTGTAGACAACCTGGACGAAATTTTGGAAGTATCTGACGGACTGATGGTAGCCCGTGGTGACCTCGGGGTTGAAATTCCCGCAGAGGAAGTACCCATTGTACAAAAGCTCATGATTGAGAAATGTAATATTGCCGGTAAGCCGGTCATTACTGCGACACAGATGCTGGACTCCATGCAGCGTAACCCGCGTCCTACCCGTGCGGAAGCAAGTGACGTCGCCAACGCAATCTTTGACGGTACAGATGCCATTATGCTCTCCGGTGAAACGGCTGCTGGTAAATATCCGGTAGAGTCGGTGCTGACGATGTCCCGCATCGCCGAGAAAGCGGAATCCGCTTTGAACTACCGTGAGTTGTTCCAGAAACAAAGAACAGCACAGCAAGTTAGTATTACGGAAGCGATCAGCCAATCGGTTTCCATCTCGGCGCTTGATCTGCATGCGAAAGCGATTATCACATCCACTGAGTCGGGCACTACGGCACGTATGATCTCGAAATACCGTCCGCAGGCTCCGATTGTTGCGGTAACAACTGATGAGCATACACTCCGCCGCTTGGCACTGATCTGGGGTGTTGTGTCCGTCAAGGGAAGATCTGTAGATTCAACGGATGATCTCTTTAACAACGCTATAGAAGGCGGAGTCAAGAGTGGTCTTGTCAAAGAGGGAGACCTTGTTGTGATCACGGCAGGCGTTCCGCTTGGACGTTCCGGTTCCACGAACCTGATTAAAGTGACTCAGGTATAAGCGATTTGTAATACAGGCTGTTCCCGCTGCAGAATTTTATTCTGAGTGGGGAGCAGCTTTTTTTATAGGTGATGTTCTATTAACCAGGCTGAAAAGAGGGAGGCGATGGCTTGGCACATCGGATCAGAACAGGGCTACTCCTTCAGTAAACTGACCGCCTTTTCGAGGCGGTTATTTTTATGTCGCTTAATCCCAAAAACTTTACATCCGCAGTGTTTGTTCGGTTTGGTTGAGAATGAAGTTCTTGAATGCCTCTACAGTGACGGACAGCGGGTGGTTGGCGTGCATCATATAAATTTCATAAGAAGTCGGCCGGGTTCCGGGAAGATCATGCCACAATAGTCCATGTTCCTGCTCTCGGATGCCGTTTTGAGGGAAGAAAGCGATCATGCTCCCGGCTGATACTGCATGCTTGAGCGCTTCAAGGGAAGCGGTCTCCAATACGATATTTACGGAAGTCATCGCTACGCTACTCCGTTCAAACCATGTCTTTACATAGCTGTGCAGGAATGATGGGGATGACGCTATGGCGAAAGCCTCATGCAGTAGTTCTTCCTTTGTGGGCTGTGCTCCCGTACTGAATGTGTGCGCTGTAGAAGTCATGATTCCTATGTGATCCCGGAATACAGGATGACAGGATATCGAATCGGACAGGAGCGGATCATGGACAAAAGCAAAATCGATCTCTTCCTCCTGGAGGAGCTGTTTGATGGTATCCGCGGGATGAATCTCAAGTGAAATATAGGTCTTCGGATTGATTTTGGTATATTCCGTCACCAGGCCGGGAACTATATAACTGCCCGGAATGATCTCAGCAGCGATCCGGATCCTATTCCCCGTCAGTTGGATATGATCAGCCAATGCCTGCATGGCCGCAGACTCTAGAGAGAGGATCTGCCGCGCATAAGGAAGCAGCTTTCTCCCGGCTTCGGTGAGCAGGATGCGCCCTCTGGCAGAATGAAAAAGCGGTGTTTGCATTTCCTTCTCCATACTCTTCATATGGAATGAAATTGTGGGCTGTTTCATGTTCAATGCTTGTGCGACTTCAGTCACTTTATGATATTTGTCTATAAGAACCAGGATCTGATATTTCAACAATTTCAAAGTTATCCCCGCCTAAACCAGTATAGATTTATTATATACAAAATTCGATAAAATCTATTGTTTTTTTATATTGTTTTTACAAAAGTATGATTTTGACCTAACATTCAAAACCTACAATAAAAAAGTAGCTGATGGACAAAATAAAAACAAACCGTCACTAATAAGGGGAGGACAATTTATCATGTTAAAAAAATGGCCGTTCGTTCTGATGACACTTACTCTGGTGTTCCTGCTTGCCGCATGTGGTTCAGGCAAAAATGCTGCACAGGGCGGTGAGACAGGAGGAACAACCAATGAGGGTCAGGCTGCAGAAACACCGGCTCTGAGTGGTAACGTCCTGGCTGTTGGATCGACAGCACTGCAACCGTTGGTAGAGCAAGCAGCACAGAAGTTTATGGCTGAAGATCAATATAAAGAAATTTCCGTTCAGGTTCAAGGCGGCGGAAGCGGCACAGGCCTGACACAAGTGTCCGGCGGACAAGCGGATATCGGTAACTCCGATGTATTTGCTCAAGAGAAGCTGGAAACAGGTGCAGAAGAGTTGGTTGACCATCAGGTTGCTGTTGTAGCCATGGCTGCTGTTGCTAACCCGCAAGTGGGTGTGGATAATCTGACAAAAGATCAACTGGTGTCTATCTTCACGGGCAAAGTAACAAACTGGAAAGAAGTTGGCGGTGCGGATCAAGCGATCGTGATCATTAACCGTCCTAGCAGCTCCGGTACACGCGCTACTTTCGAGAAATACGCTCTGGGTACCAAAACTGAAGACCTTCCAGGTTCCATCCAGCAGGATTCTTCCGGTACAGTTAAAAAGCTGATTGCTGAAACACCTGGCGCTATCGGTTACCTGGCTCTGTCTTACCTGGATGACACCGTTACTTCTCTGAAATATGACGGTGTTGAGGCTAATGTCGAGAACGTTGAAAAAGGCGATTATCCGGTGTGGGCTTACGAGCATATGTACACTAAAGGTGATCCACAGCCTCATGTAAAAGCTTTCCTGGACTACATTCTGTCCGACACGGTTCAACAAGCTGACGTTGTGGATCTTGGTTACATCCCGGTAGGCGGCATGCAAGTTACACGTGATGTTGACGGTAACGTAACGAAAAAATAATAAACACTTCATGAGCCGGACACATGTACGGCGAACAATCAGTCATCACACGAAGAAGAGAGGCGGACATGCGTCCGGCCTCTATTCTTCGGTTAAAAGGAGCTTAAGATGGAACCTATTGAAGGGAAGACTTACATGGAGCAAAGTAAAAAATCCCGTGGCATGATGAGAGAAAAGCATTACTGGGAAGAATGGACCGGCCGTATATTTACGTCGGTTTGTGTCGTTTTTTTGATTGCAGTTATTATTTCTATCGTCTATTTTGTAGCTTCCAAGGGAGTGGCTACATTTGCGTTTGATGGAGTGAGTCTGCGCGAGTTCTTCTTTGGTACGAAATGGAGTCCGGACGGTCGACCGGCCTCATTCGGCGCGCTCCCCTTTATTACGGGATCGTTTGCGGTTACCATTCTTGCAGCCCTTATTGCCAGCCCACTTGGTCTGTGTGCGGCTTTATTCATGACAGAGATCGTGCCGAAGTTCGGTAAACGGATTCTGCAGCCGGCGATTGAATTGTTGTCCGGTATTCCTTCCGTTGTTTACGGTTTTGTAGGGCTGACTGTGCTTGTGCCTTTGCTGCGCAATGTGTTTGGCGGGCAAGGCAACGGCATTCTCGCAGGCTGTCTGGTTTTGTCGCTTATGATTCTTCCTACGATTACAAGTATTATGGCGGATGCTCTGGCGTCCCTGCCGAAGGGCCTTCGAGAGTCTTCTTTTGCTCTTGGTGCAACCCGCTGGCAGACGATTGCACGGGTGGTTATTCCGACTACGCTACCGGCCTTGATGACAGGTATCATCCTCGGCATGGCCAGAGCATTCGGTGAAGCTCTTGCCGTGCAAATGGTTATCGGTAACGCTCCGCACATTCCACAGTCCCTGCTGGAATCAGCCTCAACGCTGACCAGTGTGATTACGCTCAGCATGGGCAATACAGCGATGGGCTCGCTGCAAAACGATGCTTTATGGAGCATGGCACTCGTTCTCCTGCTGATGACATTCGTATTCGTGCTGCTGGTTAGGCTGCTTGAAAGGAGAAACCGGATTTAAATGATGAAAGCTAAATCGATCGATAAAGCCGCTACGCTTATCATTTGTTTTTTTGCTCTGTTGATTGTCGCCGTCTTAATTGGTCTTATTGGTTTTATATTGTTCCGCGGCATCAGCCATATTTCTTGGGATTTTTTAACAAGTGCTCCGCAAACGCTGCGTGTAGGTGGCGGTATCGGTCCACAGTTGTTCAACTCCGTATTTCTGCTGGTGTTGACGCTGATCATTACAATTCCCCTCGGATGGGGAGCGGGCATTTATATGGCGCAATACGCCAAGCCGGGACGTCTTACGGATTTCATCCGGTTGACCGTAGAGGTTCTGTCTTCGTTCCCGTCGATCATCATCGGTCTTTTTGGATTGCTGCTGATAGTCAACACGTTTAATTTCGGCTTCTCCTTATTGTCGGGTGCGCTCGCTTTGGCGGTATTTAATCTGCCGCTTATGGTGCGTACGACGGAGCAGGCATTCCGGTCAGTGCCAAGAGAGCAAAAAGAGGCAGGGCTGGCTTTGGGCTTGTCCAAATGGAAAATCATCACTTCCATTATGCTGCCGGTTGCGCTGCCAAGCTTGATTACCGGTACGATTCTGGCGGCCGGTCGTATTTTTGGCGAAGCTGCGGCCCTGCTGTTCACGGCAGGCATGACTACGCCTCCGCTTGATTTCACGGACTGGAATCCGCTCAGCCCGAGATCGCCGATCAATCCGATGCGGCCTGCTGAAACGCTGGCCGTGCATATCTGGAAGGTGAACAGTGAAGGTATTGCGCCTGACTCCGCAGAAATTGCCGCCGGAGCGTCAGCAGTACTGGTTCTACTTGTGCTGGCATTCAATTTGTCGGCCCGTTGGCTTGGCAAAGTGGTATACAAAAAGATGACTGCTGCGAAGCGTATGGATTAAAAGGAGATGAACCAACACATGGCCCAGCCTTTCAGTACCGAGGATTTAAGCATATATTATGGAGCCTTTGAAGCTGTCAAAAAAATCAGCATGGAATTCCCAGCCGAAACGGTAACGGCCCTGATTGGTCCGTCAGGATGCGGGAAATCGACCTTTTTACGTTCGCTGAACCGGATGAATGATGAAATTGCAGGAGCCCATGCGACAGGTCATATCTGGATGGACGGCAAGGACCTGAACGACCCGAATACGGACGTGATCAAGCTCCGTCAGCAGATCGGCATGGTCTGGCAGAAGCCGAATCCGTTCTATAAATCAATCTATAACAATATTGCATTCGGACCTAGATACCGCGGCATCAAGAGGAAAAAGGAGCTTGATGAAATTGTGGAAACCAGCTTGCGCAAAGCAGCCTTGTGGGATGAGGTCAAGGACCGTCTGCATGGTTCGGCGCTTGCTCTGTCGGGTGGGCAGCAGCAGCGTCTGTGCATAGCCCGTGCGCTATCGGTCAATCCGAGTATTCTGCTGCTTGATGAACCGGCCTCTGCGCTCGACCCGGTGTCCACGGGCAAGATTGAAGAGCTGATTACCGAGCTTAAGAAAGAACTGCGTATTGTCATCGTTACCCATAACATGCAGCAGGCGGCTCGTATTTCTGATTACACTGCTTATTTTTATGTAGGTAATCTGATTGAGCATGGTAATACGAAAGATATTTTCACTAACCCGACCAATGAGCTAACCCAGGAATATATTATGGGCCGTTTCGGCTAAATGATAAGGCCGCCTTTCGAGGCAGGCCTTTTTTTGTTCCTGAACCTGAAATGTGGTTTAATGGAGTAAGGTCATTTTATTTTAAGACTGAGCTCAGAAGACAGGAGAGAAGCACTACATGATCAGAGAGAAGCAGGAAGAAGGGCATGGTTGGTCTGCCATTCAGTTCCGCGTGCGTTATCCGGAATGCGATCAGATGGGTGTTGTTTACCATGCCAATTACTTGAATTGGTTCGAGATTGGGCGTACCGAAATGATTCGCGAGTCCGGCTTTACTTACCGGAGCATGGAGGAGCAGGGACTGCTGCTGCCGGTCATTGATGTAAGCCTGAAGTATCATAAACCCGCCAAGTATGATGACTTGGTGACCGTATATACACAACTTACTGAATTATCAAGAATGCGCCTGAGTTTTGCTTATGAGATCAGATGTGTGGCTGTCGATCAACAGGAGATGTCACGGATTCAAGGTGATCTACTCGTCACCGGTGCAACGCATCATGTGTGGCTGAACCGCGATTGGAAGCCGGCCAGACTTGATAAAGCCCTTCCTGAAGTGTATCAATCGCTGCAGAGTCTGGTTGCGGACAGAAAGGAGTAAAGCATGCGCAGGCCTTACTGGTTTTTATTATTATTAATTCCCGTTGTAGAGCTGTATGGTTTTCTGTGGGTAAGTGAACGAATTGGTGCAGGAAAGACGATATTATTGATTATTTTTACCTCCATCATCGGACTTGCCATGCTGCAGTTTGAAGGACGCAAGGTCGTTGCTGATGCCAAGCTCCAAATGAACAAAGGGCAAATGCCAGGCAGTAAAATGCTGGATGGACTATGTGTTTTCCTCGGAGGCAGTATGCTGGTTCTTCCGGGTTTTATCACCGATATCATCGGCTTTAGTTTGATCTTCCCGCTCACACGGCCTATTTACAGGAAGCTGTTGTTCAAATGGGTGGAGAAAAAGATGAAAAACGGCAGCATTACGTTCAGGCGGTTTTGACGTAATGCCGCCGTTTTTTGTTGCTTCATCGGTGGTGGAGGATGCTACCTTATTCTGCCGGCGAGAATGTAATTGCGCAGATCACGCAGCACGTTGGCACGATTGAACGCATCCAGCACGACGAGGGAGACGGGGCCAATAATAAGTCCCAGTACGCCAAACAGCTTAAGCCCAACGAACATGCCGATCAGGGTGGCAAGCGGATCAAGTCCGACACTGCTGGCCAGTACCTTAGGCTCGGTGATTTGGCGTGCAATGAGGATGATAGTGTAAAGAATGGAGAGTCCGATCCCAAGCGTTAAATCATCCGACATAAACGCATAAAGGGCCCATGGAATCATGATGATGCCTACGCCAAGGTAAGGCAGCAAGTCGACAAGCCCGATCACCAGTCCGATCGTAAAGGCGGAATCCACCCGCAAAATGATGAGCCCAATGATGACAATGACCGTGGTTATGGAAATCATGATAAATTGTGCCTGCAAATAGCCGAATAGAGCTTTGCGCAGGTCTCTCCAAATGTCGGCCATGGGTTTACGCAGATTGACCGGGACAAGGCCGGAGAAGGTTCTTCCATGCCGTTCCCAGTTTTTGCTGATGAAAAAAGCAGCCAGCACAATGACCATCAGGACGGCCCCCATATTCGGCAGAGCGGTCAGAAAATTCAGAATCCCGTTGAAAAAGCGATTAACCAGATCGGTAACGGCGCTGCTGACGCTTTGTGTCGTTTTATCAATATTGTTATTGATGGTCTGTTGATAATCAGGATTTTCGCGGATGAACTTATTAATTTCCAGGACAATATTTTGAATGACATCGCTCTGTGTCCAGGCTACAAACAGATTTTTGAAATTTTCAATGTGAATATCAAAGGTTTTCGTCAGCTTAATAAGTTCCTTCACTAAGCGTGTGACCGCAGCGGACAGCACCAGCAGGATGGCCCCGAGGTAGACGAACAGCGACAGGGTAACTGCCAGCCAGTGGGGGAGCTTGGCCTTTTTTTGAAGAAACAGCACGAGCGGATTCATCACGTAAGCCACCAGCCACGCCAGCAGGAACGGATACATGAGCGGGAAGAGCCAGTATACGACCAGAATGAACAAAACGATAACAATGGCGACCCATAGAGCGCGTGAAATACGTTTTAGTATAAGTCGGTTCACCTTCTACTTCTCCTTTTTGTTTGTAATTCATTACCCCCCGCCAGGTTGCTTCAATCTTTCTTATGTCGTCTGGGAAATACCGAATCATGGAAGTATATTTGTATGCAAGCCATGAGGAGAATATGGTACAAACTTAGAAAAACTATGAAATGAAAGGGGTTTCAAAAAATGTTTATAGGAGTGATAAAATATTTGAATGCAGCAGATTAGCTTATCGATGTTCACATAACCGACAAAATCCAGTATAGTGATAGGAGATAAAAATTATTGACATAAGACGTTAACATTTTAAGGCTTCCCCATTTCATCTTTAGTTTTGAAACTGTTTTCATTTTGCAAGTCCTTTACAAAGCTTTTAGACAAAGGAGAGATGTAATATGACAGCGACTAAAGGTCTGGAGGGAATCGTTGCCACGACTTCTTCCATTAGCTCGATTGTAGACGGCGTCCTCACTTACCGTGGCTATAATATTGATGATTTGGCCGTTAACGCTTCTTTTGAAGAAGTTGCTTACTTGCTGTGGTTTGGTAAGCTGCCGAGTTCGTCCCAGTTAAGCGAACTGCAGGCGCAACTGAGCAGATATGCCCCGATTCCCGATGAGCTCATCTCGCAAATGAAGCTGTATCCTAAAGACATGAACACCATGGCAGCGCTCCGTTCCGCAGTGTCGGCTCTGGCCCTTTTTGACAACCAAGCGGACGATATGTCTCGTGAAGCCAATGAAATCAAAACAATGAAGCTGCAGGCCCAGCTACCTACCATTGTAGCGGCGATTTCCCGTCTACGTGACGGATTAGAACCGGTGCAGCCAAAAGAAGGCGCTTCCATCGCAGAAAACTTCCTTTATATGATGGACGGGAAGGCGCCGTCTGAAACGGCTGTCAAAGCTATGGACCAGGCGCTGGTGCTTCATGCGGACCATGAGCTGAACGCTTCAACGTTTGCTGCCCGTGTTACCGTGGCTACCTTATCGGATATTTACTCCGGCATCACATCCGCTGTAGGAGCGCTCAAGGGGCCACTGCACGGAGGAGCCAACGAAGCGGTCGCCAAAATGCTGGACGAGATTGGTTCACTTGATAACGTGGAGCCATTCATCCAGCAGAAGCTTGCCAACCGCGATAAAATTATGGGCTTCGGGCATCGGGTGTATAAAAATGGCGATCCGCGTGCAAAGCATCTGCAAAAGATGTCACGCGAGCTCGGCGAACGGAATGGGGATACGAAGCTGTATGACATGTCTGTTCGTATTGAGGAGCTTGTCACTTCCCAGAAAGGTCTGAAGCCGAATGTGGACTTCTATTCCGCATCCGTCTACACTCAGCTCGGTATCAAACGTGAGCTGTTCACGCCGATCTTTGCCGTTAGCCGCGTATCGGGATGGACCGCGCATATTCTGGAGCAATATGAAGATAACCGGATCATCCGGCCTCGTGCGGAATACACTGGGCCGACGAATCAGAAATACGTTTCCCCTGAACTGCGGTGACATCCTAGGAAAATCATGTACAATAGAAAAGCAGGGGGAGCAAGTGGCAATGATAGAAATCACCCTTTCTCCCCTCCATGCCGGCAGTTCCATTGGCCAGGCAGGGACGAACCATTAACCATACAAGGAGGAACTGGAACTCATGAAATTGGAAAAGTTTGATCTCCCTACAGAAGGCGAAAAAATCACAATCGATAACGGAAAACTGCAGGTGCCTAATAATCCGGTCATCCCATTCATTGAAGGTGACGGTACAGGCCGCGATATCTGGAAAGCTTCCAAGCGGGTACTTGACGCTGCTGTAGAGAAAGCATACGGCGGTTCGAAGAAAATCGCGTGGTATGAGGTGTTTGCGGGAGAGAAGGCTTTCAATACATACGAGGAATGGCTTCCGAACGATACGCTCGAAGCGATCCGCGAATACATCGTAGCGATCAAAGGCCCTCTTACTACTCCGATCGGCGGCGGTATCCGTTCTCTGAACGTTGCTTTGCGTCAGGAGCTGGATTTGTATGTCTGCCTTCGTCCGGTGCGCTATTTCGACGGTGTTCCTTCTCCAGTTAAACGTCCTGACTTGGTGGATATGGTTATTTTCCGTGAAAATACGGAGGATATCTATGCCGGCATCGAATATCAGGAAGGCTCTGAGGAAGTGAAGAAGGTCATTCAATTCCTGCAGGAGCAAATGGGAGCCAATAAAATCCGCTTCCCGGAAACATCAGGCATCGGGATCAAGCCGGTTTCCTCCGAAGGCTCCAAGCGTCTGGTACGTGCGGCTGTGGAGTATGCCATCAAGCATAACCGCAAGAGTGTAACGCTTGTCCATAAAGGTAATATCATGAAATTTACCGAAGGTGCATTCAAAAACTGGGGTTATGAAGTGGCTGAGCAGGAATTTGGCGATAAAGTATTCACTTGGGCCCAGTACGACATCATCAAGGAAAAAGACGGCACCGATGCGGCTAACGCAGCTCAGAAGGCGGCTGAAGATGCAGGTAAAATCATCATCAAGGATGCTATTGCCGACATCGCCCTGCAGCAGGTATTAACACGTCCGGCTGAATTTGATGTCATCGCTACGCTGAACCTGAACGGTGATTATCTGTCTGATGCGCTGGCTGCGCAGGTAGGCGGGATCGGTATCGCTCCAGGCGCCAACATCAACTATGTGACAGGTCATGCTATTTTTGAAGCAACGCATGGAACAGCTCCGAAGTATGCGGACCAGGATGTTGTGAATCCAGGCTCCGTAATTCTCTCAGGCGTTATGATGCTTGAGCATCTCGGCTGGCAGGAAGCTGCTGACCTCATTTACAAAGGCATGGAAACTTCGATTAATAATAAAACGGTTACGTATGACTTTGCCCGTCTGATGGAAGGGGCCACGCAGGTAAAATGCTCTGAGTTTGCCGACCAAATCATCAGCAATATGTAGGAGGTGTACCGTGGCCATCAAACGTAACAAAATTACTGTTGTCGGGGCCGGTTTTACCGGTGCAACGACCGCATTGATGCTTGCGCAAAAAGAACTGGGCGATGTCGTCCTGGTAGATATCCCGCAACTGGAGAACCCGACGAAGGGCAAAGCTCTGGACATGCTGGAAGCCAGCCCCGTGCAAGGGTTTGACAGCAATATTGTCGGAACCTCCGATTATGCGGACACGGCCGGTTCGGATATTGTCATCATCACCGCCGGTGTTGCCCGTAAACCAGGCATGAGCCGCGACGATCTTGTCAATACCAATGCAGGCATTGTGAAATCGGTATGCGAGAACGTGAAGAATCACTGTCCGGACGCCATTGTCATCATTCTTAGCAATCCTGTTGACGCGATGACCTACACGGCGTATCAGACACTCGGCTTCCCCAAGAGCCGGGTGATCGGTCAATCTGGTGTGCTCGATACGGCACGTTACTGCACGTTCATCGCACAGGAGCTTAATGTTTCGGTAGAGGATGTGCGAGGCTTTGTATTAGGTGGCCACGGTGACGATATGGTGCCCCTTGTCCGTTATTCCAGCGTTGGCGGCATTCCTATCGATACGCTGATTCCGGCAGATCGTATTGAAGCCATTGTGCAGCGCACACGCGTCGGTGGTGGAGAGATCGTCAACCTGCTGGGCAACGGCAGTGCATATTATGCGCCGGCAGCGTCCCTTGTGCAGATGACCGAAGCGATTCTGAAGGACAAAAAGCGGATTATTCCGGTGATCGCTTATTTGGAAGGCGAGTACGGATACGAGGATCTATTCCTCGGCGTACCGGCCCTTCTGGGCGGCAGCGGTATCGAGAAGGTGTTCGAGCTTGAGCTGACTGCGGAAGAAAAAGCAGCGCTCGATAAATCGGCCGAATCCGTGCGTAATGTGATTAAAGTCGTTTCATTATAATCAAATGGGAACGTTATATAGCAGGAATCCTCTCTATTTGGGAGGATTCTTTTTTTGCAGATTGAGATTCATGCTTTCTTCCCGGTATAATAGTATACGTTTGAGGTTAATAGAGCGTGAGACCTTACATATCAACGAAACGAATTAATAGTGGGAGGTTATTTTATGGTGGTATATTTGCTGCATATGATCGGGGCTGTGGCCATGGGGTTTTATTTGCTGCTGCCTTTAGTGGTCGGAAAGCTCGATAGCTTGTCTGCGCCGGCACAGGAAGGAGCTGTCAGCACCGTGCGGACGCTGAACCGGTTTGCGCAGTATGCGCTGATTATCCAACTGCTGACTGGCGGGTATATGCTGATGGGAGGAGACTATTCGCTGGCATGGATGATCATCGTAATTCTGCTGCTCCTGATTATTGCCGCTCTGGGCGGAATGATGGGCAAGCCGCTGCGTCTTGCGATAGAGGGCCTTAGCAAAGGAAATGACATTTCCGCCCAGAAGGCCAAGCTCAGAACCTTCAGCGCTCTGCTTGCTATCAGTGTGCTGCTGATGCTGTTCTTCATGGTATACAACGGGATCGTTTAATGTCTTGGGAGAGCCGCATAGTTTTGGGATAGGATGATAAGGGTATTCGAAAGTTACATGTTTGAGTGAAAAGAGCGAGATAGCGGTGGTCAGTTTCCCACTAGCACTCGCTCTTTTTATGTTGTGGCGAGATTTTCGGTCATAACGATAGACGTTTTTCTTATATAGGGAGGGAGATGCACGCAGCAGCGGAGAGAACAAAGCGATTTCGGAAAAACGAAACGTTCGCCTTTGGCCCGGAGGGTCAACAGCGATTGCAGGAATGCTTCGTTCTTGGAGCGTCTCCGTACAGCATAAAGTGGGAGCTCCAGATCAACGTGTTTAAGTCCGGCCGGAGTGTGGTAAAAGTACAGTGTCGCGAGGTGTTAATCTAAACAGTTATGTGCATCCTATGGGAAGATTTCATCATTCTGGCTTTACGAAAGGAGAATGAAGCATGTCCACACAGCCAAGCAATCAACAGACATTGCCACCACAGCACCAGAACCAGCGTCCAGGGATTGAATCCCAAATGACTCCGCAACCGGAGTTCGAGACGCCGGCCTATAAACCTGCTGGAAAATTGACCGGTAAGGTAGCTCTTATTACGGGGGGTGACAGCGGGATTGGCCGTGCGGTAGCTGTAACCTATGCAAAAGAAGGCGCAGATGTAGCCATTGTGTACTTGAGCGAACATAGTGACGCAGAGGAGACCAAGCGTCAGGTCGAGCAGGAGGGACGCAAATGCGTGCTGATTGCTGGTGATATAGGTGACGAGCAATTTGCTAAGAAAGTTGTGCAAGAAACGGTGGAGAATTTGGGGAAATTGGATATCTTGGTGAACAACGCCGCCGAACAGCATCCGCAGCAGTCCATTGAAGACATTACTGCCGAGCAACTGGAGCGGACGTTCCGAACTAACATTTTCGGGATGTTTTTCCTTACAAAGGCTGCCATGCCTTTACTGAAGCAGGGCAGCACAATTATCAATACAACCTCGATCACAGCATACAGAGGCAGCCCGCAATTGCTTGATTACTCATCGACTAAAGGGGCCATTACCGCCTTTACCCGCTCGTTGTCCATGAATTTGGCCGAGAAGGGAATCCGTGTTAATGCGGTTGCACCGGGACCGATCTGGACTCCGCTTATTCCATCAACCTTTGATGCGAAGCAGGTAAGCCAGTTCGGAGCTACACAGCCGATGAAGCGTCCTGGGCAGCCCGAAGAACTGGCTCCGGCTTATGTGTATCTGGCCTCATCGGATTCCTCCTATGTCAGCGGTCAGGTCATTCACGTTAACGGCGGAGAGGTAGTAAACGGATGATTCACTAAGGAATCAGGTTATGTTGAAGGTGAACTAAACTCAATAATGAAGGACCGTTTCTCTAAGCGATCAGACAGAGGACGGTCCTTCATTATGTTCTATGACGAAAAAATAGATCAAATTTTACACTCCGTTAATGGTGCAGTATGGAAGGGGGCTAGCCATTACGGTAAAATAGGCTTTAAAAAACGCACGTACCATGCTGCTGAGGGAGAGCTTATGAAATCATTTCGTTTTCGATTGACCGCCATTATCTTGACGCTGATCGCTATTTCTGTGATTGCGGCAGGCCTGACGATGGGACAAATCTTCAAAGAATCGCATATCCGAGCGTTGGAGGAAAATATGGCCCGGGAAATAAACCTCTTACGCAGCACTTTTGACTTTCATAGCATAAGCAGTGAATCAACCGAGCAATATACGGCTTATTATACGGAAAAGGCGAAGGAACTATCAGACGTGATCAATTCCCGCATCACTTTCATCAATAAGGAAGGAACCGTCATAGGAGATTCGGAAATGGATGTCCGTAAAATGGACAATCATGCGCTGCGGGATGAAATCCGGCAGGCCGAAGAAGATGGCGTCGGCAGTGCTATTCGTTACAGCGACACCTTGAAACAGAATATGTTATATGTGGCAGAGCCGGTAAAATCGGAAAGCGGGTTTGACGGATACATACGTGTTTCTATGAGTCTGCAGGCTGTTGATGAAGGCATGCACCGTGCCTGGATGGCGATGATTATTGGGCTGGTGCTGCTGTTTCTGATTGCTTCCGTGATTAGCTACCGTATCGCCAGCAATCTGACCTCACCGCTGGAGCATATTACGAAGGTAGCCAATCGCATCTCCAAACTTGATTATGATGCCAGGGTTGCGCTGCAGCGCAATGACGAGGTGGGACAACTGGCTGCTGCCATTAACGGTATGGCCGACAGCTTGCAGATGCAGATGAAAACGATCCGTGATAACGAGGATTTGCTGCAGCGGGTCATGAGCAATATGACAGGCGGCATTCTGATGATTGATGCCAACGGCAAGATTGCGCTGGTGAACCGTGAGACGGAACGAATGCTTGGGATCAGCAGCAGTCGAGTAACGGGTAAACCCTACTATGAGCTTAAGCAGCATTATGAGCTGACCAAGCTGGTCGAGAACAGTATACAGAACCGAGAACGGATGCACGAGGAGGTTAGCGTGTTCAATCCGGGGGAACATCTCATACTGCTGGACGGTGTTCCGATGCAGGATGAAGCCAGCTACCGCGGCATGCTTTTTCTGCTACAGGACGTTACCGCGATCCGCCGGCTGGAGAATATGCGCAGCGAGTTTGTAGCCAACGTGTCTCATGAGTTAAAAACACCGATTGCGGCGGTAAAAGGCTTTGCTGAAACGCTGCTTGGAGGTGGAGTGAAGGATGAGGAGACAGCCCGGTCGTTTCTGCAGATCATTTACGATGAGAGTGAACGTCTGAACCGGTTGATCGGAGATATCCTTGAGCTTTCTAAAATCGAATCCAAACGTTCCCCGCTGGAATGCGAGCCTGTTCATCTGTCCTCATTCTTCGATATGCTTAACGGCACGCTGGCCAGAGTAGCGGAGAAGAAGCACATCAGTCTGCAAATGGATGTTCCCGAGGAACTGTTCATTGAAGCGGACGAGGACAAGCTGAAGCAAATATTCCTGAATCTGATCTCCAACGGGATCAACTACACCCAGGAAGGCGGCATCGTAAAGCTGAAGGTGAAGGCTCTGCTGCAGGATGGTGAGCCGGAGAGAGTGGTGTTTAGCGTCATCGATACCGGTATCGGCATTCCGAAGAAGGATTTGCCGCGTATTTTTGAAAGATTTTATCGTGTGGATAAAGGAAGATCCCGCAACTCGGGCGGAACCGGACTGGGGCTGTCGATCGTCAAGCATCTGGTTGAGCTTCATCACGGAACTGTCACAGTGGATAGTGAGCTGGGTCTGGGCACGACGTTTAAGGTTGAACTGCCGCTGCTGCAGCAGGATGAGGATCAATCCTGACGTTTTTTACACGCCGTTAACAATGCCGTGATAAAATAAGGTTCGAGTCAGACATACATGCGTTATTGCATTCATTCAAATCAATGTGTAACGGGAGATGGGGGTTACTATCATGGCACAACGTCTGTTGGTTATCGAAGACGAGCCTACACTGGCCAGGCTGCTTTCTTACAATCTGATACAGGAAGGTTATGAGGTGGAGGCGGAGGATCACGGGACCGCCGGATTTGAGAAAGCCTCAAGAGAATCCTTTGATTTAATTTTGCTGGATTTGATGCTGCCTGGCATGAACGGCCTTGACATTCTGAACAAACTCCGCGCGCAAGGGTTGGCGACACCCATCATTATTCTGACCGCCAAAAACGGGGAAGCTGAAGTGGTGCAGGGACTAAAATCCGGAGCGGATGATTATATTACCAAGCCTTTTGGAGTATCCGAGCTGCTCGCCCGTGTGGATGCCGTACTGCGTCGCTCGCTGGGCGGAGATGAAGGCGTGCTTCCCGATCAGAATGACGCTTCCAGAATCGTACTGGGTGAGCTGGAGATTTATCCTGAAAAATATGAGGTTATTCTGGGCGGACAGTCGATCAGCCTCAGACCGAAGGAATTCGAGGTGCTTCTGTACCTGGCCAGAAAGCCTGGGGTTGTGCTGACGAGAGACGATCTGATGAATGCCGTATGGGGCTTTGATTATATCGGTGGGCAGCGAACGGTGGATGTTCATGTCAGCTCATTACGCAAGAAGCTTGAGTTGGAGCCGGAATCCGTCCATATCGACTCCATTCGCGGTGTTGGCTACAAATTAGTGGTAAACAGAAAAAGAAGTCCCCAACATTTAGTATAAATGATTGGGGCTTTTTTCTGCAGTTAAGTATCGAGTTGGATTTTTGACGGAAGTTTTGCGTCTGTTTTACAAACTATATACACAATCCTCCCTTGTAGTTTACCAAATGCGTTTATGATGGTTCTATAGACCTATAGAGTGAGCCGAATATAACCGGTATTTAGACAAAGGGGAATTTAATCATGATCATGGCACCGGAGTTGGAAACGCCGCAGCAGATAATGCAGACGACACAGACGGACGACACTTCGCTCGGCGATCACACCGGACAAGTAGAGGAGAACAGGCTTACGGGGCGGCTTATTGAATATGCAGTCTGCCGTTCTGTTCCCGCTATCGGAATGGAAGTTTCCTGCTTGGCTTTGTTGGACATACTTAGGGGGAATGCGGCGGCTCCCTGTGTTGTTATTGCCCGTGATGGAGGAGACATTGCCGGCATTATTATGAGGGAAGGGTTTAACCGCCATTTGGCGGGAAGGTTTGCAGCCGCGCTGTATTATGAGAAGCCTGCGGCCATGTTCGCGGATCCGGATACACTGATTGTCGATGCTGGCGATCCCGCTGTGGAGGTATTGAATAGGGCGATGCTGCGGCCAGATGAGAAATTCTATGACTGCGTAGTGGTCATGGACGAGGGACGTCTCCTTGGTGTATTAACCTTAAGGGATTTAATGGAGCTGTCCCGGCGGCTGCAGAAGGAAGCGGACGATAGAAGCGGAGTGGCAGTGGAGAAGAGTTGTAGCGGGGTTGTCAGAATCGGGGACAATGCGCTGCAGATGGCGCAGGAAGCAGCAGAGAGCGTAGATCTTATGCAGGAAATGAGCGGGCTGGCCGAAGCGGGCAGAAGACGGCTTAACGAAGTCCTGTCTTCCTATCGATTGATCGTGGAACAGATGCAGCTTCATTTTGAACAGACCGGGGTTCTTGAGCAGCACATCGATTCCATTTCAGGTATGGCCTCTTCCATACGCAGCCTCGCTGATCAGAGCGGACTGCTTGCCCTCAATGCATCCATCGAAGCGGCCCATGCCGGCGAGCATGGAAAAGGATTTCAGATTGTGGCAGGCGAGGTCCGCAAGCTCGCTCAACAGACACGTCAATTTTCAGAGGATATCTCCTCGCTTCTGGGTGAAATCGGGTTGCTGATTGGAGAGACTGTGGCACATACACAGTCAAGCCTTCGGCAAATTGAATACGGTGCGGGGCACATTGATGCAGGCAGCGAAGCCTTCTCCAAGCTCATGCTTAAAATGGAGACCGTCAGCCAGCGCAGCCAAGGGCTATCGCGGATGGCAGAAGGTGCGGCTGTAGCAGCCGTGCTCGTTTCCAATGAGCTGGGAACCATGCGCTCTCGGTCTTCTGCAGAGGAAATGGCCAATCATTAAATTTTACATTGCGTTTACAAACATAAAGTACTTCATTTACATACCTCGTTTATACTTTTTTCATATTGCCTGTAGGTAGGTATTGGAACAGTGCAGGCATGGAAATCCAGATCTGCAGGTGAAGGAGATCAAATCCCATGACAGAAACCGCAATTCAATTAAATGAGGCAGTAATACGCATAGAAAATTTGAATTTGTATTACGAATCATTTCATGCGCTCAAAAATATAAATCTTGATATCTCCGACAAAACAGTAACCGCATTTATCGGTCCATCAGGCTGCGGGAAATCCACGTTGCTGCGAACGCTGAACCGGATGAATGATATGATTCCCGGCACCAGGGTGGAGGGGAAAGTACAGCTAGGCGATTCGGACATTTACGGCAGCGGTATGGAGGTAGAGACGCTCCGTAAAAGGATCGGCATGGTGTTCCAGCAGCCCAACCCTTTCCCAAAATCCATTTACGACAATGTGGCCTATGGACCGAGATTGCATGGCATTCGCGATAAGGCGCGGCTGGACGAGCTGGTTGAGCAGAGCCTTCGCCATGCCGCTTTGTGGGATGAAGTTAAGGATTTCGTAAGACGTTCTGCGCTCAGCCTGTCCGGCGGACAGCAGCAGCGTCTGTGCATTGCGAGGGCGCTCGCGGTGCAACCGGAAATTTTGCTGATGGACGAAGCGACCTCCGCGCTTGATCCGATCTCCACAGCCAAGATCGAGGAGCTTGTCGTGGAGCTGAAAGACCGGTATACCATCGTTATGGTAACGCACAATATGCATCAGGCGGCCCGTGTTTCCGGCAAAACGGTATTCTTCCTGAATGGCGAAGTGATTGAGGCTGCGCCTACCGAAACATTATTTTCCACACCGCAAGATTCTCGTACGGAAGATTACATTTCCGGCCGGTTCGGCTGACGAAGCACAAGGGGAGGGCATCTGCAGATGATCCGCAGAAAAGAATTTGATGAAGGGCTTGAAGAGCTTCGCGTCCAGTTGCGCCAAATGGGGCAGCATGTATCCGAGGCGCTGGACCGTGCTATCATTAGTCTGAAGACCAATGACACGGAGCTTGCCCAGGAAATTGTAAAAAATGACGTTGCTCTTAACCAGATGGAGGAGAACATCCTCGATATGGGATCAAGTCTCATCATTAAGCAGCAGCCGGTAGCAAAGGATTTAAGACGAATCATCGTTGCTTTCAAAATTTCGACCGACCTGGAGCGGATGGGGGATCTGGCGCTGGATGTAGCCAAGGTTACCTTGCGGATGGAAGGTCAGCAGTTGATCAAGCCTCTGGTTGACATCCCACAGATGGCCGAAATCGTGAAGGGCATGATCGATGATGCCATTACCTCCTACTTGGACGAGAACACGGACCTTGCTTACAAAATGGCTCAGCAGGATGATAAAGTTGACGCATTATACAGCAAGATGATCACTGAACTCTATTCCTTTATGATGGATAGTCCTTCCCAGGCTTCTCAGGCTATGCTCCTTCTGCTTGTCGGACGATACATTGAACGGATTGGCGATCATGCGACGAACATTGGGGAGAGCACGGTCTACCTGGTAACAGGCCATCGGCCGGACCTTAATCAGTAATTAATGTTGAATAAAACGGTTATTTTGCGATCAGCGGAAGGTTGATGAAATCGATCCCTGGTGCAGGATAACCGTTTTTTATTTTTGGGCCTTGAATTTTACGACTGGAGGATTTTTTTCTGGATAGAGGAGGATTATGTTAAGATAGAATAAGTAAATGTGTATGATGAACATGCGAGGTGCTGGAATGGACAAACTCATGCTTATAGATGGAAACAGTATTATATACAGGGCGTTCTTCGCTATGCCACCACTCACGAATTCAAGCGGGCAGCAGACCAATGCGGTCTACGGCTTTACGACAATGCTGCTGCGGCTGTTGGAAGAGCATAAACCTACGCATGTTATGGTGGCTTTTGACGCAGGGAAGGTGACGTTCCGCCATGAAGGCTATCAGGAGTATAAGGGCGGACGCGAGAAAACGCCGCCTGAACTGTCCCAGCAGTTTCCTCTGCTGAAGGAGCTGCTGCAGGCGTTCGGTATCGCTCAGTTTGAGCTTGAGGGTTATGAAGCGGATGATATTATCGGAACCTTGACGAAGCAGGCGGACGAGTCGGAACGCGCCGTGATGGTCGTCACGGGGGATAAGGATATGCTGCAGCTTGCTTCCGATCATGTAACGGTCGGTTTGACGCGGAAAGGGGTTACAGAGGTTGAGGTATACAGTCCTGCCGAGATTCAGGAGCGTTACGGGCTGAATCCGGAACAGATCATCGATCTCAAGGGGCTGATGGGCGACGCCTCAGATAACATTCCCGGTATCCCGGGAGTTGGGGAGAAAACGGCTCTTAAACTGCTGCACCAATACGGTTCGGTTGAAGAGGTGCTTGCCCATACGGATGACATGAAAGGCAAAATGAAGGAGCGTATTGTAACGCACGCCGAAGATGCCCGCATGAGTAAAAAGCTGGCCACAATATATCGTGAAGTTCCTTTGGATAAGACGTGGGATGACATCGCGTTCAGCGGCCTTCGAACAGAGACAGCAGGTGCCGCACTGGCGAAGCTGGAATTCAAGTCGCTGCTTGAGCGTCTGTCCTTGTCTGCTGAAAGCGGTATTACAGCCATTGCGGAGGCGGCTGCGGATGTGCTGGTCGTCCGCGAAGAAAATCTGGAGGAGCTGGAGAGAGCGCTGGATGCCATCGAGGTCGTTCATATCGAAACCCATGGAGACAACCCTCACCAAGCGCAGGTGATCGCGCTAGTGTTCGGAGCTCCGGATCGTCAGTATTTCGTCCCGTTTGAACTCATGAACCTGGATGCGGCCGCCTCTATCCGTTCCTGGCTGTCCAGTCCACAGTGTAAAAAAAGCGGCTATGATCTGCACCGGGCGGATCTGGCTTTGCATTGGCACGGTATTGAGTTCGAAGGTGCCGAATTTGACGTCCAGTTGGCAGGCTATTTGCTTGATCCGACGGATGCCAATCAAACACTAACCGCGCTGGCGGCCAAGTACGGTCTGCCGTCCATTCGTCCGGATGAGGAGATTTTCGGTAAAGGAGCCAAGTACAAGGTGCCTGGGGAGGATGTTCTGGCGGATCATCTAGCGCGCAAGGCGGCTGTTGTTCAGGAACTGATCCCTGCACAGCAGAAGCAGTTGGAAGAAAACGGTATGAAAGAGCTGTTCTTCGAACTGGAAATGCTGCTCTCGCGCATTCTGGCGGATATGGAAAAACAGGGAATCCGGGTCAATATAGATGAGCTTAAAGCGCTGGGCAAGGAATTTGAAGAGCAGATTACGAGGCTTGTTAAGGAAATCTATGTTATCGCGGGCGTGGAGTTTAATCTGAACTCGCCCAAGCAGCTTGGCGAAATTTTGTTTGATAAGCTGGGTCTGCCTATTGTCAAGAAGACCAAAACCGGCTACTCCACTGATGCGGAGGTGTTGGAGAAGCTGGCACCATACCATGATATTGTCCAGAATATTTTACAATATCGCCAGATTGCGAAGCTGCAGTCTACCTATGTGGAAGGTCTCTTAAAGGAAAGATCGGACAAAACAGGCCGGGTGCATACCTATTTCCGCCAGACTGTAGCGGCTACAGGACGGCTTAGCAGCCAATTCCCGAACCTGCAGAATATTCCGATCCGTCTGGAAGAAGGAAGAAAGCTCCGTAAAGTATTCGTTCCTTCCGAGTCAGGCTGGTTGATTCTGGCGGCTGACTATTCCCAGATTGAGCTCCGCGTATTGGCGCATATCTCCGATGATGAGCGGCTCAAGGAAGCGTTCCTGAATGACATGGACATTCATACCAAGACGGCCTCAGATGTATTCGGTGTTTCGCCGGAAGCGGTGGATGCCAATATGAGACGCTCCGCGAAGGCTGTCAATTTCGGCATTGTTTACGGCATTAGTGATTACGGTCTCTCCCAAAACCTGAACATTACGCGGAAGGAAGCCGCAAGGTTCATCGATCAATATTTTGATGTGTTCCAAGGTGTCCGCCGTTACATGGACGAGATCGTAAAGGATGCGAAGCGTGACGGTTATGTCACAACACTGCTGGAACGCAGACGATATCTGCCTGATATCAATGCAAGCAACTTCAACCTCCGTTCCTTCGCCGAGCGGACAGCCATGAATACACCGATTCAGGGAACCGCGGCCGATATTATCAAGCTGGCCATGGTGCATATGGATACAGTGATGCGCGAGCGCAAGCTGCGCAGCCGCATGCTGCTGCAGGTTCATGATGAACTTGTATTCGAGGTGCCTGAGGATGAGCTGGAGATCATGAAAGAGCTGGTTCCGGCTACGATGGAAGCGGCGCTGAAGCTGTCCGTTCCGCTGAAAGCGGAGGTAAGCTACGGCAGCAACTGGTATGAAGCGAAATAAAGCAAATGGACTGCTTCATGCCATACAGGCGGTTCATCCGTTATAATAAAGCATGAGGTGAAGTCAACATGCCGGAATTGCCGGAAGTAGAAACAGTCAAAAGAACGTTAAACGAGCTTATTGTAGGTAAACAAATCGAGCAAGTAACAGTCCGTCTGCCGCGTATCATACAACGGCCTGACGATATACACGCGTTTGCGATGGAGCTTGCCGGACATCATGTGACTGGTGTAGAGCGCCGGGGCAAATTTTTGCGTATTTTGCTGGATGGCCTTGTATTGGTGTCCCATTTGCGAATGGAAGGTCGTTATGGCCTCTATGACAGGGGCGAGCCGGTAGAGAAGCATACGCATGTCATTTTTCATTTTACGGATGGGACTGAACTGAGATACAAAGATGTCAGACAGTTTGGAACGATGCATTTATTTAATTCCGGCGAAGATCTGATTTCAGCGCCGTTGTACAAGCTGGGCATAGAGCCTCTTGATGAGGCATTTACCGCAGAGGCGCTCCGTGATGCCGTGGGAAGCAGAGCGACTTCCATCAAAGCTGCGCTGCTGAATCAGGCATATATCGTCGGGATCGGGAATATATATGTAGATGAGTCGTTATTCCGTGCCAGTATTCATCCTGCTCAAGCGGCCAAGTCGCTCAGCATGGATCAAATCTCCCGGCTGCATAGGGCTATTGTGGACACGTTGTCCGAATCCGTAGCCGCCGGGGGCTCTTCTGTCAAATCTTATGTGAACGGACAGGGGCAATCCGGTTCCTTTCAGCATCAGCTGCAAATATACGGCCGGAAAGCAGAGCCGTGTATTCGCTGCGGAACGGCGGTAGAAAAGACCGTGGTTGCAGGACGAGGGACCCATTACTGCCCTTCCTGCCAGCCTGTGCCGACAATGTAGCATGCACTTCCCCTATATCCACCCCATATACTATCCCTGAGATATGAGGCGTGATGCCGGCCCGAACGGCCTGGCTCCGTCACAGGGAGGGATTCGGGATGGATTATGCATGGTTATCTCTGCTGCTGCTTTCCTTTGCATTAAGTCTGGACAGCTTTGGCGTAGGGATTACATACGGTTTGAGGAAGATGAGGATCCCGCTGGGATCTATCGTGGTCATTTCTCTTTGTTCCGGCCTGATTATTATGGTGTCTATGCAGGCTGGAACGCTGTTGATGCAATTTTTATCGCCTACATTCGCTTCACTGCTCGGCGCAGTCATTCTGATCGGCATCGGCTGCTGGTCGCTGCTTCATCCGGGACATAGCAAGGCTGATAAGGAAGAGGTTCAGAAACCTCTTCTGCGTGAGCAGGAGCCGGCCAGCGCAGATGCTGATAGAAATGTAAAGATGCTGTTCTCAGTGGAACTGCGTAAGATCGGGCTTGTCATTCACATTCTGCGTAGCCCGTCGGCAGCCGATACGGACCAGTCCGGCAGCATTTCGGCCAAAGAAGCGGTCTGGCTTGGAATCGCCTTATCCCTGGATGCCTTTGGAGCCGGATTGGGGGCGGCGATGTTGGGATTTAACCCGCTGCTTACGGCGGCAGCGATTGCATTATTCAGCGGTCTATTTTTAATCGCGGGCATGAAGGCGGGATTTCGTTTGTCGGCTTTCCGCTTTATGAGGGTATTCGGCCTACTGCCTGCATTGCTTTTAATTATTATGGGTATGATGAAATTGTTATAGCCGAAAGCGGGTGAATACATGATTATCGGTTTAACCGGTGGTATTGCCACCGGGAAGAGCACGGTATCAGCGCTGCTGGCAGCCAAGGGAGCGCTGATCGTTGATGCCGATGCTATTGCCCGGGAGGTCATGCTTCCGGGGCACCCTGTTTTGGAAGCCGTTGTCCATCATTTTGGGCAAGGTGTATTACATGGCGATGGTACGCTGCACCGCAAGAAGCTGGGGGAGATTGTATTTGCTAATCCCGCAGAGCGAGAAGCCTTGAATGAAATTACACATCCGGCTATTCGGCAGGAGATGATACGCCGGATGAATGCTTACGAGGCGGAGTTTCCGGACAAGCTGATCATTGTGGATATTCCGCTGCTATATGAATCCAGGCTGGACAACCTTTTTCACAAAGTAATGGTCGTTTATGTGCAGCCAGAGGTGCAGTTGGAGAGACTGATGAAGCGGGATGGACTTACAGCGGAGCAAGCCAGGCAGAGGCTGAATGCGCAGTTGCCGATTGAGGAGAAGAAGCGTCTAGCGGATATCGTCGTGGATAACAGCCGTGATGTGGCTTTTACGGAACGGCAGTTGAATGAGTTGTTGGAGCGGAAGGAATTTTCATGAGGATTTTGCGTAAAAAGAGAGTTTTACTCGTTTTGTTCGTTGCTTTTGTGCTTTTTTTATTCCTTAACTCCAACTGGATGTCCTGGTTCTATCCGATTCACTACAAGGATGAAATTAGGGAGCATGCTCAGACGTATGACGTGGATCCGTTCCTGATTGCCTCCATTATCCGCGTGGAGACCAATTACCAGACAAGCACGGAGTCGCGCAGAGGAGCGCTGGGTTTGATGCAGTTGATGCCGGACACGGCGAAGTGGATCATGGATACAACCAAGGTCTCTAAGGTCTCTCTGGAGCTGATAAGGGATGAGCCTGATATGAACATTAAGCTGGGCACGTGGTATGTACACAGGCTGGGTGAGCAGTTTCAGGACAACCCGGTGGCTATGATTGCCGCTTATAACGCAGGCCCCGGGAAGGTTAACGAATGGATTCGGGAAGGGGTTTGGGACGGCAGGGAACAGACGATCAAACAGATTCCATTCGGTGAAACAAGGCATTATGTTCAGCGGGTAATCCATTATTACAGACAGTACACTAAAATATACAGCCAGTTTTAACAGGTGCAGCACTTTTCTAAGAGGAAAGCGGGACAAGCCATTTGACCTGTCCCGCCGCTTTAAGTGGTTAAGAATTAACGAAATTGACCGGCCAGTTGCTGCTCAGCGATTGTCACCAAGCGTTTTGTGATGTAACCACCGATCGAACCGTTCTCGTAAGAAGTCATGTTACCTTGGTAACCGTCTTGTGGAATAGAGATACCAAGTTCTTGAGCAACCTCGTATTTAAGTTGTTCCAATGCTCCAGTAGCTTGTTTTACAACCAGGTTGTTGGAGTTGTTGTTACCTTGTCCCATTGCTGTTCACCTCCTCTGAGTTGGTACACGTATTATGTGTAGATAGACAGATTTTATTACTGCTGTTAGCAGGGAAGTTATTGGTAAAAGGAAGTGAGCGAGTTTTTATGAAATGTCCATTCTGCGGCTACGCTGGAACCAAAGTGCTGGATTCCAGACCAGCGAATGAGAATAGATCCATCCGGCGCCGCCGGGAATGTGAGCAATGCAGCCGGCGGTTCACCACCTTCGAAATGGTGGAGGAAACACCGTTGATGGTCATCAAGAAGGACGGCAGCCGCGAGGAATTCAGCCGTGACAAAATATTGCGCGGTTTGATCCGGGCCTGCGAGAAGCGGCCGGTATCCGTTGAGCATCTGGAGCGGATCGTCTCCCAGGTGGAGAATGCACTGCGCAACACCGCAGCCGCCGAGGTAGAAAGCCGCGATATTGGCGAACTGGTCATGGAGCAGTTGTACCCGGTGGATGAGGTAGCCTACGTTCGTTTTGCCTCGGTGTACCGCCAATTTAAGGATATCAACATGTTCATGAAGGAACTGAAAACACTGCTTTCCAAGGACACGGCCGACGAATAAACGTCGGCCTCAGGCGGTGAAAAAGTATTGACACCACGCTCTGAATTTTATATGATATAGAAGTCGACGCGAATGGATGACGAGTAAAATATGTGGGGCCTTAGCTCAGCTGGGAGAGCGCATCGCTGGCAGCGATGAGGTCAGGGGTTCGATCCCCCTAGGCTCCATAACATAAAGTCGATCCGCTGGATCGGCTTTTTATTTTTGGATGGGGGAGTTACCCGAAGGTTCGCCCGATCGCAGGAAGTGAAGAGGAAGCTTCTAGGGGATGCATCAAACGGACGTGCACGGCATCTGAACCTACCGCTAAAGGGTCTCAGCGAATGAATTTCGGAGCCATTCAATCAAAGATTCGGACATCTGATCACGGAAAAGTGAGCTTGTGCGAATTATACTCCCCTAGGCTTATATTCAAGCGTGTACGTAAGCGCTCCTCCTCAGGTTTTTGTACGAAAAGTCGCACAAAAGAGAGTGCGTCAGCACCCAGTCCTAGGATTTTGTATGAAGAACCGTACAAAAGAGAGCATGTAAGCGTTCCTCCTCAGGATTTTGTATGAAAAGTCATACAAAAGAGAGTGCGTAAGCGGCCCAGTCCTAGGATTTTGTACGAAATATCGTTCAAAGTTGCTGCTTTTGGATCGAGTCCTTGCAAACATGGGTGTGATTGGATTAAGATATAGATAATTATTGTGGCGAAGCACGCCTCGATCATCCTTTCAGAACGAAGGGAGGTCGAGGTTTTTTTGTTTTTCGGGAAAGGGTGAGAGGATTGAGTTTCGAGATCGAACATGAAAAGTGGATAAACAAACATTTGTCGAGTCGTCAAGGGGAACGAAAAGATGCGCTGAAAAGAGGGCATGGGTATGGGAACCGCATGTTTGCAGAAAAAATATGGTGGACTTTACTGGGACATTTTACGGGTTTGCATCCGGAATATGAGGTGAAAGACTGGCGGGGACGGTCGTATTTCCTGGACTTCATCTGGATCTTGGGCGGTCTTCGTTTCATATTTGAAATCATGGATTATGGTTCGCATGGCAAAGATCGTTCGAAATATCGATTGGATCTGAATCGAGGGTTGTTCCTACAATCACAAGAATTCCACGTGATCGCCATTTCATTAGATGAGATGAAAGAAAATCCATCGTTTGTGCTGGCTATGGTGCGGAGCATTTTAGCCCCTTATCTTTCGGCAATCCAAGACGGGAGCGAAGCAGTCTACCGAAAGTTTGGAAAAATCGAGCGCCAGTTGATGCGTCTGGCCATTCGGCACGATCGTATCGTTTGTCCGTCACAGGCCGCGAAAGAACTGGAGATTCACAAGCAAACCGTTATCAAGTATTGCCGCGAATTGGTGGAACAAGGCAAGTTTCGTGCAATCCCGACGGGTACTACCGGCAAAATATATCGTTACGAGTACATCGGATCGATTCAAAGTCCCGATCTATTATGAATATAGAAGCTGACGAGAGGGAGTCCATGGTGTCAATCTTTCGTTCCAAGGGGCTCAGTTCTATTTTGTATTAACGGAAAGATTGTTTTCTTCACGTGTATCTGCTGGATCGATATAACTTCGGTCGGGTTATGCGGGACAACCTCTGTAGCTAATGGTCATCGATGAGAGAGCACTACTTAATTAAAGATTCGGATATCTATTTAAACAACCGATCGATCCTATCATGGGCAGAATCGGTTATTTTCATTTTTAGGGCGGAAAAAGATGGAGGAGAACATATAAACTTAACGAATCAGTTGTTGTATTTCAAGTCAGTTGCCTCGAATCTTGTGCCACATGGTCACCATATCGATCCAGCCGCGCTGCTCGATGATTTTTCCGTTGCTTACCCGAAATTCGCGGAATTGAGTCGTCGTTACAGTTTTGCCTGTAGGAGCGTCGTGTTTATACAAAACTCTTTTTATTACGTTTAGATTTTACCACAAAGAAGGAGATAAATCGGTTAATGCTTTGAATCCTTTATCGTTAGGATGAAGATGATCAGCGAAATTCATAGGTGGAAACAGCTGCTCGGGATGCTGCGGATCAGCTAGCACGCCGTTAAAGGAGATTGTACAATATCTATTAAGCCCCTAATCAAGTCGGAGAGAATTTAGGATACAAATTGGAAGAGGAGGCTGGGATAATGAGGAAACGGAGAAATGTGTCCAAATAATTCCAATACAAAGTGGCGCAGCAAGCGTTAAGCGGCGCTAAAGTAGGGATTCTCGCGAAAGAATGCGATGTATCACCGCAGAGCATTCGAAATTGGGTGAAGGAGCTCCAATTCGCAGAACTGGAAGAGAATTATAACCAGACGCTAAGAGCATTAGGCGAGAAAGAAATGGAGAATAAAATGCTGCGTGAACTTGTAGGAAGGTGAGTCCTGCCTTGATGACAACCCCACGTCGCCCAGATGTTTATTGAGTAGGGGAGTCAGGAGCTGCCTTGGGTAAGGGATGCCTCTCTGTAATCTATTATGACCGCCAAAGCATCCCTCCCAAGCGGCAAGCCTGGATACGGATGTTTTCCTCCGTAGAGGTCGTCCTATGACGAAATCATACACATGGTCGTAAGAAATCGTCTGTAATGAGCAGATGAAGGAACGATTGATGTAACTCGTGTCTGGAAAGGAATACGGCTGCGAAAAACGGTCTCTCGCATTGTTTTGGAGCGGACCAACACAATAGGGGGCCTCTCGATATGAATTATGCTCATTCCAAGCGCGACTCTCTCACCCAAGAACTGCTCCCCAAGTCAGAATGGCACCGGCTCGATGAGCATCTCGAAGATACTGCAGAGAACGCAGCCGAGTTCGCTGGTTATTTCGGTTGTTCCAGTATCGGGCGAATACTAGGTTATAGCCATGACTACGGTAAGCTAAAACCTGATTTCCAGATGAGATTGAACGGTGCGCTAGCGCCTGTCGACCACAAGACGGCAGGTACTTTACTGGTACATCAGTACTATCCTTTTCCTTACGGGCTAATGATGGCTTATGCCGTATATGGGCACCATGGCGGTTTGCCCAATCATATCTCTGTCGGAACTCAGGTAGGACTTGAGCAGGTGTTGAAACAGGAGTTCCAGATTATCGCCGGTGTTCTTCCTCATCTCCCCAAGCTTGAGTTACCTCCAGCCCTGATAACAGCCAACAGTCCCGGAATGTCACTTTCTCTATGGATTCGCATGTTGTACTCCGCATTAATTGATTCAGATTATCTTGATGCGGAACGATACTTTCAGCCTTTAAAAACCGAACTTCGCAACAAATTTCCTTCTCTCTTAGAACTACATATTCCTTTTTATCCTAAGCTGCAAGAGTTGCTCAACAAACCTCAAAACAATAAAGTTGCGCGAGCAAGGCGTTCTGTACTTGAAAGCTGTTTGCTGGCAGCAACGGGACCTGCAGGCATGTATGCACTGACGGCTCCTACAGGAAGCGGGAAAACCTGGTCTTCGTTGGCGTTTGCTCTGAAGCATGCTGAAGAGCATTCCAAGATGCGGCGGATCATCGTAGCTTTGCCGTTCACCTCCATAATTGAACAAACAGCGGGACTTTTTCGGGGAGTATTCGGAGAAGAAGCTGTGCTGGAACATCATAGCAATGTGAGCTACCATTCGGATTCCGAAAGTGAATTTAATCCGAAACAGCTCGCCAGTGAGAACTGGGAAGCAAGCTTGATTGTGACTACGCATGTACAATTGTTGGAAAGTCTGTTCTCGGCGAAGCCTTCCAGGGCTCGCAAGCTGCATCGTCTGGCAGGCAGCATTATTATATTGGACGAAGCCCAAGCGATCCCCGCTAATTTACTGAAGCCTTCGCTGGCTGCATTGAAATGTCTTTGTGACCACTACGGGGTGACGGTATTGTTTTGTACCGCTACACAGCTGGCGTTCCAGCCTGAATGGCTGGGTGGGGTCACGCCAACCGACATTATTGGTGATCCGGAAGGATTATATTGTAAGCTTAACGAACGTGTAAAGGTAGAACCAATCGGTAAGAAAACAAACGCAGAGTTAGTTGAACGATTGAATCATCATCTGCGCGCATTGTGTATCGTGAATTCTAGGAAACAAGCGCTTGCTTTGTACGAGCAATTCCCGGAGAAGGAGGGGGTCTTTCATCTTAGTGGCCTCATGTGCCCCGAACATCGATCACAAAAGCTGCAAGATATCACGAACAGATTGAAACTGGAGGGGACAAGCTGCATCGTTATCTCAACAAGCTTGATTGAAGCGGGCGTAGATCTTGATTTTCCTGTTGTGTATCGGGAGATTGCGGGAGTCGATTCCATCGCACAGGCGGCTGGCCGGGCGAACCGGGAGGGTGGCTTGGAACTGGGGCATGTATTTATCTTCGAATCTGTCGATCATCCTCTTCGGGAGGGTTGGTTTAAGACGAGGGCTCAGATAACGCAAACGGTACTGAAGTTATATCCTAACCTTTTAGATCCTGAAGCGATCCACTATTATTTTGAATTGGCTCATGGGATGGGACGCAACCTGGATTCACATCACATACTTGAAGATCTAAATGCCGGGGCCACACAATGTTCATTTCAATTCCAAGAAATTTCCGAAAAATATAAATTAATTGAAACGGAGATGATTCCACTCGTAATTCCTTATGATTCTGATTGTGTTGAGTATTTGAATGAGATCAAAAACTCCTTGTATCCCGTCAGGTTCAGCCGCAAGCTTCAGCGATACACGGTTTCAATCTATCCGAATCAATTTGAACGTCTGGATAAGCTCAACAGAATTTGCACGCTTCATGGTGCGGTTCATTACCTGACTACAGAGAAAGAGGAAGTGGATGGACAAATATGGAATTCTTACAGTGAGGAGACTGGATTGCGCATTTATATAGAATAGAGAGGAGAAATTGTTGATATGGGATATGGCATAACTCTGCGGGTGAGTGGAGATTACGCGCTATACACTCGTCCTGAAATGAAGGCGGAGCGAGTTAGTTATGATGTGATGACACCCTCAGCGGCTCGTGGGATTTTGGAAGCCATCTTGTGGAAACCTGCGATTAAATGGGTGGTCGACAAGATTACAGTATTGAACCAAATCGAATTTGAGTCCATACGTCGGAACGAGTTGGGATCCAAAGTCCCTCCGCGAAATGTAGCTAAGGCCATGGCTGGTGCGGCCATTGATCTGCATCAGTATACGACTCCCGACCGACAGCAGCGTGCGTCGCTTATTTTGAAGAATGTCGATTATCTGATCGACGCACATTTTGTTATGGTTCCGCAGAAAGCGGGAGAGTCGGATACACAGGAAAAATTCTATAATATGTTTCTGAGACGAGCTCGGGGAGGACAATGCTTTCACAATCCTTATCTGGGTTGTCGCGAATTTGCGGCAAAGTTCAAGCTGGTGGAGCATGGGGAAGAACGACCGGAAAGTTATTATGCTGAAGAAGCGAAGATCGACCTGGGCTGGATGCTATGGGACATTAAGTATGGGGAAGAGGTATTGAAGAGAAAATCCGTTTATACCTATGAACCGAAATTTTTTCGAGCTTGTATGCGTCACGGTATCATTGAAGTTCCAGATGAGGTAAGCCTATGATATTGCAAGCGTTATGCGGGTATTACGACCGGATGGTAGGGGATGATTCGGCGGAGATTGCCAATCCGGGTTATGCGGTGACTCCTGTATCGAAGTGCCTTGTGATTGATCATGAAGGAAATTTGCTGCAGGTTATAGACCAGACAGTGGAGCGTGAATTCATAGACAAGAAGGGGAAAAAGGAAATTAAGCTTTTCCCACTACGTGTTATCACGCCGCAGCAACCGAAACGAAGCGGCAGCCGGCCGCAACCTGCTTTTCTGTGCGAAAACGCCAATTTTATTTTTGGGATATATCCTGATCCGGCAGGGGCAAAGTACCGTTTTGAAGCCAGTGGAGCTTTGCATGAGGAAATTCTTAGTCATGTGGATGATGATGGGGCAAGGGCAGTGGTATCATTTTTCCGCAAACGCAAGCCTGGCTCTGTCGAGTATGGTGAAGTGGATACCTCAGGTTTAAATGATGGAGGCAACATTGTATTTATGCTTCTGGGTGAAGTGGATTATGTTCATAACCGGCCCAAAATCAAGGAGGCATGGGATGCTTACAGACTGGGTAAACAAGAACATGCTTCAGTCGGGCAGTGTTTGGTAACTGGGGAAAGAGGATCGATCGCACGCATTCATGGCAATCTGGATGGCTTTGGACAGGACAAGCCGACATTAGTAGGCTTTAATCAAGACAGCTTCGTCTCTTATCGTAAGGAGAAGGGGGAGAATGCTCCTGTATCGGAAACAGCGGCTTTTAAATATGTAACGGCGCTTAATATGATGATTGGAGACCGAAGACATAGCCAAAATATTCATGGAGAGAAAGTATTGTTTTGGGCGGAAAAGTCGCTACCGGTGGAGGAAAACGCGATTGCCTTGCTAATGGGCGGCGTAACCTCGGAGCCTGAAATCCAGAAAGATGAAGTAACCAGCCGCAGGTTGGCATCAGTGATGGGGCATTTGTATAAGGGTACCCGTCCCGAAGAGTTGGATTTGGATGTGAACACACGAATGTTCGTCTTGGGTATCTCCACCAATAAAACGCGTGTTGTTATCCGTCACTTCTACGTAAATACCGTTGGCATAATAATTGAGCGCCTGCAGCAGCACCATGTGGATGTATACGTGGAAGGACCGGATTGGGAGCCGGAGCATCCTTCCTTAGCCAAGATATTAATTGAGACGGCAGTTCGCAGGGAAAGCAAAAACGTGCCGGCCCCCTATCAGGGATCCTTAATGCGAAGTATTGTTAACGATACTCTTTATCCGAATAGTCTGTTTATGGCAATGCTTGGCCGTATTCGGGCAGAAGCGGGAGCAGATGCCCAAGCGGCAATCAATCGGACCAGAATCGGCGTTATTAAAGGTTGTTTGAATCGACTAGCCCGCCAATCAGGTGAAAAGGAGTGGATCGGAGTGAATCTGGAAGAGACGCAAGAAACACAATCACAAACACTTGCTTATACGTTAGGGCGTATTTTTGCCATTCTGAATCAAGCACAGTATGAGGCATTATCCAAGGTTAATGCTTCGATTGTAGACAAATATTTAAATACGGCTCTGGCAAGCCCTCAGCAGGTTTTTCCTATATTGCTTTCCCATGCGAAAAATCATTTTTCCAAACTCGCAAAAGCCAAAAGGTATTATACACAGCAATTACTGCGTGAAGTAATGCTTGCAGTTCCGCCGACAGGTTTTCCGCCTACCCTCAATGCCAAAGAGCAAGGACAGTTCATGGTTGGGTTTTATCATCAACAGCAAACCTTCTTCAAAAAAAAGGGAACAGTTGTAGAAGAAACGGATTCAGATGGTGCGGAGACGCAGGTTGAAATGCAAGCTGAAAATTAAAATTAACATGATCTCAAAGAGGAGGCAATAAAATGAGTGAACTATTGGCTAATCGTTATGAATTTGTTCTGTACTATGATGTGGAGAACGGCAATCCAAACGGTGATCCGGATGCCGGTAACATGCCGCGCATTGATCCCCAGACAGGCCATGGCATCGTCACAGATGTCAGCTTGAAGCGCAAAGTACGCAACTATGTGCAGTATGCCCGTGAAGGGGAAGAAGGATTTGATATTTACGTCAGCGAGGGCGCTGTTCTGAATAATAAGCAGAAAGAGGCCTATGAAGCCACGGGGCTTACGACAAAAGATAACAAGGATGATAAAATGACGGCTCAGGCATATATGTGCCAACGTTTTTTTGACGTTCGGACATTTGGGGCAGTTATGGATACAGGAGATTTTAAATGCGGACAGGTGCGAGGGCCTGTTCAATTGTGCTTCTCCAAAAGCGAAGATCCTATTCTTCCACAAGAGGTTACAATTACGCGTATGGCCTCTACAACGGAAAAAGAAAATGCTTCGGAGAATCGGACGATGGGGAGAAAATATATAGTGCCCTATGCGTTGTACAGAGTAGAAGGGTTCATCTCCGCCAAGTTTGCGCAGAAAACAGGGTTCACGGAGGACGATCTCAACCTATTCTTTGAAGCATTAAAGTTGATGTTTGACCATGATCATTCGGCAGCGCGAGGTAAGATGTCGGCACGTAAACTCTTTGTATTCAAACATGAATCTGAGCTGGGCAATGCTCCGGCAGCTGCACTTTTTGATCTAATCGAAGCAAGGTTGCAGGACAAAAGCGCACCACCAAGAGGATTCAAACAGTATGAAATATCTGTGGACAAAGAAAACGTGCCTGTCGGAGTCGAATTGATTGAGATGTTATAGAAATCTGCAAGGAACATGCTGCTCTCGGAGGGAGCGTGTGGATTACAAGTACATCTATTTGCTGTGCTAAATAACTAAAAATCGGTTAATAAACAGGCGTGAACACGGGGGATTTTAAATGCGGACAAGTTCGGGGACCGATCCAGTTATGTTTTTCGAGCATGAGCGTTTAGCAACACTTTCCTGTTTGTCATACCCTCATTAACCTCAGTGCTCCTTCGGCTCTGGCTGTCTCGTCACGCAGGAATTTCAGTCGAGCCTCGTACTCCATTCGCGTCTGAGCGTCCTGACTGAGGAATTTCAGGATCGTCATTGCTACGAATACGCGGCGATAGACTAGCTGCCTTGACCTCATTGGGTATGGACGCCGAATCGGTTCACCTGGCCATTCCAAAAAGCCTTGCGTGATATAAAACTATTAAAATTCCACGATTCTACTAGAGTATTTGTCCAAGCCGCCTTCCTTTTATAGTCATAGAATACAATATCTCAAATAAAGGGAGGCAGAAATACCATGGCAAAAACAATGCGTGTAAAAAACTACAGTCAAATAGTTAGAAAGGCTCCAAGAAAAGTTAAGGCAAAGGGTAGAGTGAAAATCAAATGCTTCGGGAGCACTCCTTACTATGGTCAAAGTCAGAACTTTTATGATACAAACACACAGCCAGTGACTTCGCAACCTTTTGTAGGGCCGTCCTTACAACAACGGATGTACGGATGGGCTCTCGCAAGTACACCGGTAACCGTTACTCTGGATAGCACAGCTTTTCAAGGCCGTATCATTAGTGTTGATGGTAATGGATTCGAAGCTACTGTAACTACCCCACTTACCTCTGGCCTTACTGCAGGCTCTATCGTTTATGTTAACTTCGCTCAGGTTAACGCAGTGTCTGCTTAAGTCATACCAAAAAAACAGGGAAGCTCGTTTATTTCGAGCTCCCTGTTTTTTTTGCATGTATAGGGAAGGAAGGGACGATGGAAGCGAAGATGATTTTAGATGTATTCTCCAGTCGTAAGTAAGTTGTTGGTTACTTGACATCAAATCCATTAAAAATCTCCAGCATTCTGATAAAATGTTCAAGCTGATCCTCGTTCCATGTAGAAATGCGCTCAAAATAGGCGACTTCTTTTTCTTTCATGGCGTCCTTCACTTTTTGCCGCCCAAGCTCTGTGAGAGATAGTTGGATTCCTCGACGATCATCGGGGGAGGATTCTCTTTTCACATATCCCAGAAGCTCCAACTGCTTGACGAGACGGCTAACGGAGCTGCGATCCATAGCCGTGGATTCTGCCAATGCAGAGGCGCTTGTAGGGCCATATGAATAAAGCCAGCGGACAATATGGAACGCAGCAGGCTGGAGGGAAGAATCAAACCGAGCAGCAGTTTTTACGTTTAGCGCATGAGATGAAGTAATCAGGGCATTGAGTTGTTCACCGAGCTTCAGCTCCAACTGTGCTCTTCGCATATTTTTGTGTGGGTCGTCATTCATTTTTTTCACCTTGCCTCATAGATCAATGAATTGAATATAGTTGACTTATGTCAATTTTATAATGATGTTTGTCACAAGTCAAAACTGATTATGGTGATACCCTGCGTCCAAGCTTGTAAAAATTCAAGCCGGGTGGGAATAAGGTCAACCGCTCGGCCATCTCTACAACTCCGGTTAATGGCTTCTCAAATGCTGTATAGTCAAACCATTCTTCGATATGGTAAATTCCTTGAGGAAGCTCCGCAGCATAGAGCTTTGTCGCAACAACCGCTGCCGCAGCAGCGGTGGCATCCGCCTCATGCGAGCCGCGGAGAAAGCATTCCGCCAAAGCAGGCTTGTTCTGCTTCCAGCCGCGAGCTTCAACTTTGACGGCATAAATCGGTTTTCCGATCTGGATGGAGGACAGAAGATTCATCATAAGCTCCCGTACCCTCGGAACGTTAAGCAGGCGGAGGGCCCTAGCCCGCTTCAGCGCGGCAATTCCCTTCGTAACCCATTCACTATCGAAGCATAACCGTGTAGCTACGCTTGATTGCAGCGTACGCTGCAAAATATGCTGATCCGCAAAATTAAAGCGGTAGGCGGTTCTTGTTCCCATATCGCTGCCAAAGTCTGTTGCTCTTCCGTCCGTGAAACTCACTCTTTCAACAGTCTCTCCCTGCTCCAAAGTACTGAAGTTCTGACGGAGATTATCGACGGTCCATTCAATCGCTGCTCTGCCATGAGAATCTCCGAGGCCTAGCATGATCGAAATATGGATCTCATCAACCTTATCTAACTGACGGCTCGCTTGCAGTGCCAACAGGTTAGTTAATCCAGGCGCTAATCCAACGCTGAGTACAGCAGTAGCTCCCTGAGAGCCGTTCGTTGGACGAAGCTGTTCAACCTTCGATAAGAAGCTATAGTCAGCCGAGATATCTGTGTAATGAATCCCTTGTTGCAGACAGACTTGCACGAAATCTGTATTTTGCTGGTCCAGGCACATGACGGCTACTTTGAAAGAAGACAAGATGTCAGGAGTTATTGCTTTGTTTATATCGATCTGCATAGGGAGAACCTTGCCCTCTGTGTCAAAAGTGAATGCTTCCGCCTTTTACAAGCTTCTGCCTGCAGCATATACCTTCCCAGGATAACGCTCGGCAAGTCTTCTACATATTTTGCTTCCCACATGGCCGTAGCCACCAATCACAAGAATCGAATCACGCATTATTTCTCTCTCCTTATTTCAGAACGAATAGGCCGCCGATGCATGCGACCGGCAAAGATACATACCAGAATGGCTAATAGATAAGTCCAAGCGCGCGTCCCCGTTGTTCCTTAGGTAACAGGAGAGTAATAAGCGCAATATCGGTCACTTGAAACATGGAGGATATGTTTAGTACCTAAACTTAAATTGCAAAAAAATTATTCGTTCAATATTTCGCTGAATTTTGTGACGCATTTTTCAAAGATCGCGATTTCTTCTTCTGTAAAAGCTGCCCGCAGCTTGTTGTAAAAGGCAAGATGCATTTCCTCATGAGCACGATAGGCGTCCATGCCGATATCCGTAAGGCTCAGGAGAATGCCTTTTGGAACATGGGGGTGAGGAGAGCGTTTGACAAGCTTCTTCTCCTGCAAACGGTCTATAATTTGTGTTACGGCACCCTTTGTAACCCCCAGACGGTCAGCAAGTTCTCTCATCAAGACCCCGCCGTCACAGCCAATCGCATCGATCGTATGAATTTCGCTAGGAGTTAAGGCACCCGCTGCACCGAAAACGCGAGGCGCGCTCTCCAGCTTGCGCAGTTGCAGAATAAGTCGGCCCAGCCGAAGGCTGGCCTCATTTGATGTGTTAGATGGTTGGGGAATCGGATTGTTTTTTTTCATGCCATAAGTTTAGTATCTAAACATCTAGATTGTCAATACTTAAACGAAACAGTTTTCAATAACGAACGTATTGAACAGTGTTGAATACGTTCAAAATAACATATGAACGAACTTAGGAGGCAACGAAATGGCGGCACACGAGATTGATTATACGATTATGGGTGAAGAAATGCAGTGTGTGGAGATTCAGCTTGATCCCGGTGAAAGCGTCATTGCCGAGGCGGGCAGCTTCATGATGATGGATCAGGAAATCCGCATGGAGACTGTGTTTGGGGATGGAAGCTCCAGCCAGGGCGGGGGATTGATGGGCAAGCTAATGGGCGCCGGCCGCCGGGTGCTTACTGGGGAAAGTCTGTTCATGACCGTGTTCACCCATGCAGGCGGCTCTGGACAGCGGTCTGTAACCTTTGCCTCACCGTATCCAGGGAAAATCATCCCGCTCGACCTGGTTCAATATGGCGGTAAAATTATCTGTCAGAAGGATTCCTTTCTCTGTGCGGCCAAAGGCGTCTCGGTAGGTATTGAATTTCAGCGAAAGCTGGGAGCCGGCTTCTTTGGCGGCGAGGGCTTTATTATGCAGAAGCTGGAGGGCGACGGGCTTGCCTTCGTGCATGCAGGCGGTTATGTGATGGAGAAAACACTGCAGCCTGGAGAAATGCTCCGGCTGGATACCGGCTGCCTTGTCGCGATGACTTCCTCGGTGGATTACGATATTGAGATGGTGAAAGGGGTCAAGTCGGCGCTGTTTGGCGGTGAGGGGCTGTTCTTCGCCACGCTGCGCGGTCCGGGCAAGGTATGGGTGCAATCCTTGCCGTTCAGCAGGATGGCAGACCGTATTCTTTCCGCCGCCGGCGGATCGGGCCGCAAGGAAGAAGGCAGCATCCTCGGAGGCCTGGGCAATCTGCTGGACGGCAGATAAATAACATCACCATAATATGCGTTTTATCTATTCACTGTTGTATTATTAGGTCAGCCGGAAACTTCTGGTTGGCCTATTTGGGCTATGTTTGAGATAGGGGGATGCACGGAGTATCTCACAACATACAATAAAAGTAACCCAGTTCAAGGAGCTATTGGCCCCCGCTTCTGCATGTAAAAAATTCATAGATTACTCACATTGGAAACGCTATAATTACATATAATTACATGGTTTGATGGAGGATCGCGATGAAAAAAGGGGTTATGTTTTACAAAATTTTTATTCCGATTCTGGTTTTGGGCATTGGATTGGTCACCAGCTTTGAAATATATATTTACTATCATACGATGAATTCCGTCGTCGATCGGGTGGCCGACAGCAAGGAAAGTTATATTACCCAGATTAAAAATAACCTGGAGCAAAAAATCCAGACGATTGAATATGCCTTCAACACGTTCAGCACCACCCCATTTTTTAACGAGGTGGTAGCAAACCCTATAACTGAAAAGGACTTTGTCGCCTACCGGAATATCAACTCACAACTGAACTATATTGCTTCGATGGGGCTGGAGGGAGCGACCTACACGCTGATCAGCCTGGATCAGAAATGGCAGGTATCGAACGGAAGCCTGTCCCACCTGGAGCAAGATGACCTGAACCGATTATACGAGGACTACATAAATAAACAGGATCAGAGCTTGTTCTGGATCAGGACGGATACGGGTATTCGTTTTGTCAATACGCTGCCGGTGTTCTCAAAGAAGAAACAAGCGATCGCCTTATCGGATATCTCTTTGGGGACGCTGAATCGCATGATTAAGACCGGGGAACAACCAGCCGTCTTGATTGTCAACAAGCAGGGCGATCTGATGTATGAAACCGATCCGGGAGCAAGTTTATTGACAGATGCTCAACGGCGTTCGATCTCCAGGACAGTCGCCACACAGCAGGATACGGGCATGTTTTCCCTGGATCGGCCTGACGATGCCCCGTTGAAGGTGCTGTATGCCAAATCTGCTTATAACAATTGGACATATATCACCCTGCTAGACCAGAAAGAAGTGAACGATGCCCTAAAAATGACCCGGTTTGGACTCATCACAATGGGTCTGCTGCTGATTCTGTTGATCGCGGTGGTGGCTTATGCGATTTCCATTTACTTTACCAAGCCGATTCTGCGCATCAAGCGCAGCCTGCCGGAAGGCCATCACCTCACGTCCAAGAACGAAATCGACTGGATTATCAACTCCATCGACTCGATTGTTACGGAAAAGAAAAGCTTGGAAACCCTGGTCCAGTCGGAGCTGCCCCAGTTGGAAACCCAGCTTGTGCTCAATCTGTTCCGCAACCGGGTCACGAAGGAGGAGCTGGAACGCAAGCTGCCCCGGTTCGGTTATGATATTTTGGGCAATCGGGTGTATGTTACGATGCTCGTCCAGCTCGATAACATCGGCAAGCGGGAGGCATCCGACAAGGATGTGCTGCTGTTGGCGGTGAACAAGGTGGTGGAGGAGGTTATTCCGGAGGAACGGAGGCTGCTTCCAATCATCTTGAATGATGACACCCAGGCGACCATTGTGGCATTCAGCGAAGCTAATGCGCAGGAGATTCGCAGAGAGGTGCTGGAGTATGCCAGCACAATGATCCGGACGGTAAAGGAGTATTTGCAATGCTCCATCAGCATCGGCATCAGTAAATCGTATGAGAACCTGCTGCTGAGTAAGGAAGCCTGTGAGATGAGCAAGCAGGCTTTGCACCACCGCCTGAATCTGGGCAAAGAGTCGATTATATTTTACGAGGACATTACCAAGGTCGTCTCGGGTCCGGTGCTGCTGCATTATCCTGCCCAACTGGAAACACAGCTGTTTGACGCGATTCGTCTCGGAGATGAGGGACAGGTTGCGCGCGCGCTGTACCCGCTGCTCGCTGAATTGATGAAGCACAACAAAAATGCGGTCCATCTGGAGGTTATGCTTGTACGGCTGGTGAATAATCTGATCCAACTGGAGCAGGTGCTCGGTATTGAAGTGTTGATGACCCATGATAATCATGCTCTGTATCAGCGGGTACTGAGTATCCGTAATCCCGAAGAGGTGGAGCGGTTGCTGGTTGAGCAGGTCATTTTCCCGATGGTGCGCAGTATGAAGGAGAAGACCAACCAGCAGTTCCGCTCCCTGTCCGAGAAGATTGCTGCTATCGTGCGGGCTGAATATGACCGGGAGCTGTCGCTTGAAATGATCGGGGACCGGCTGCATTATAACCCCAACTACCTGAGCAGTATTTTCAAAAAAGAATTTGGCACAACCTTCAGTGATTATCTGATGAATTATCGGCTGGATATGGCGAAGAAATGGCTGATCGACACAGACATGACCATTAAGGAGATCGCCGAACGGCTCCAGTACCAGAATCCGCAGAACTTTATTCGCTCTTTCCGCAAGAAGGAGAATGTCACGCCCGGAGCCTACCGGAAAATGAAGCAGGCCAATTAAGGACAGCAAAGAAGAAGCCTCTCGCTTCTGCAGAAATGTGCGGGAGCGAAGACTTCTTTTTCGTGTTCAGCATCGGAAATGATAAATGTCTTACCCTTTAACCGCCCCCAGCAGTGCGCCTTTCGTGAAATGCTTCTGCACAAAAGGATAAGCGATCAGCATCGGAACGGTTGCAACTACGATGACCGCCATTTTAATGGTTTGGGCAGGCGGAATGACATCCACGGACGTTCCTTCGGCCTGCATGCCGCTGGAGACGATGACGATTTGGCGCAGCAGGATTTGGATTGGCCATTTGTTGGAATCGTTCAGATAAAGGATGGCATTCATATAAGTGTTCCAGTACGTAACGCCATAAAACAAGGAAATCGTAGCAATAGACGGCAGCGCCAGCGGCAGCATAATTTTCAGGAATACGCCAAAGTCTGTTGCCCCGTCCATCTTGGCCGATTCCTCCAGACTGTCGGGTAGTGCCTGAAAGAAGTTCCGCATAATAATCATGTTGAAGGCGTTGATGGCGACCGGAAGAATAAGCGACCAGTAGGAGTCGATCAAGCCGAGGCTTTTGACCACCAGAAAGGTCGGGATCATGCCGCCGCTGAACAGCATCGAGAATACGACAAGAAAGTTGATGAAATTTCTGCCCAGAAGATATTTTCTGGACAATCCGTAGGCCATAAAAGCAGTCAGCACCATACTTACGAATGTGCCCACCAGCGTCACCCCAACGGATACACCCAAGCCTTTGAAAATGGTCGGCGTGGACAGGATATACCTGTAAGCATCCAATGAAAACGTGGTGGGGAAAAGAATGAACCTCTTGGCCACTACCTCCTGGGTTGAAGCGAAGGAACTGGCGATTACATTTACAAAAGGCAGGAGACAGGTCAGGCCGATGAGAATCAGCAATGTACTGTTTACCGCCGTAAAAATGCGGCTGCCCACGGTCTGTTTCTTTCTGAGTCGTTGTGCCATGCGTTATCCTCCCTGAATTCGTTTACATGTAGACTTTAGCAGGCGAGTCCGGTTACGTACATAATCAGCTTGTGAGGTGTTGCCAGACTGGTGAACGGCCGCCCTGGAGTGCCCGATAATCATGAGATGATAAAGTAATCATCAGCTGAGGTAAGAGGGGTAAAAAGCCGCGTTGCTACAGTATTTTGTAAACGCTATCAATTGATGATTATATACGGAATGCGGAAAAGAACATACGCTGGAAGACGTAAACGGATCGTCTAAAGGAGGTTGCCAAGTGAAGGCTTCAACAGCTGCAGCAGTGGATGTGAAAATGGAAAAGAAGAAACAAACGGCCAGTCATCTCGGAAGTATCCGAAGAAACAAGATTCTGTACCTGATGGTGTTGCCGGGGCTGCTGTATTTTATCATCTTCAAGTATTTTCCCATGGGCGGACTGATCATTGCGTTTCAGGATTACCAACCCTTTCTAGGTATTATGGGCAGCCCGTGGGTCGGATTAAAGCATTTTATCCGATTGTTCACAGAGCCCACCTTTTTTATGCTTTTAAGCAATACGCTGATTTTGTTCGTACTGAACATTGTCATCTTTTTTCCGTTGCCGATCATTTTGTCCCTGATGTTGAACGAGGTGAAGAACAGGTACTTCAAGACAGCCGTGCAAACGGTTATCTATATTCCGCATTTTATGTCCTGGGTCATCATCGTCTCCATCTCCTACGTGTTCCTGACCGTGGATGGGGGCGTGCTCAACGAACTGATCGCCAGCCTGGGGGGAGAGAAGATCAGCTTCCTCACTTCACCAGAGTGGCTGCGGTCGGTCTATATCGGCCAGATCATCTGGAAGGAGCTGGGCTGGTCCACGATCATCTATCTTGCTGCCATCACCGTTGTGGATACACAGTTATATGAAGCGGCCGAAATGGACGGAGCGGGACGGCTCAGAAAAACCTGGCATGTCACGCTGCCGGCGATCCGGCCAGTCATCATTACACTGCTGATCCTGAAGATCGGCAGCACACTGGATCTCGGGTTTGAGCATATGTACCTGCTGCTGAACTCGCTGAACCGGGAGGTTGCCGAAATTTTTGATACGTACATCTACACGGCAGGGCTGAAGAATGGTCAACTGAGCTTCAGTACGACGGTAGGTTTGTTCAAAGGAGTCGTAGGTTTGGTCCTGGTGGTCTTATCCAATAAGCTCGCGAAGAAATTCGGAGAAGACGGCGTTTATTAATCAGGATGGGAAGGATGCGCGATGATACAGTTTGTGGAAAGCGTGAACCAATGGTGCATGCGTTTGCTGCGGCTGGTGTATTTGAATCTGTTATGGACAATGGCTGTTATTCTGGGCCTGGGGGTGTTCAGTATCGGGCCCGCGACCGCCGCGATGCTGAGTATTCAGAGGCAGTGGATCCGTGGCAACGAGGATGCGGCCATTTTCCCCGCGTTTGTCCGTTATTTCAAAGAGAATTTCAAAGAGGGCGTGCTGATCGGAGTCATATACAGCCTTGTCGGATACGTGCTGTATGTTGATTTGATGTTCGTCACCTCCTGGTATGTGCGTGTGGTGGTGCTGGTTGGCGTATTTCTGTACATGATTTCGCTGGCGTATATATTTCCGCTGCTTGTCCATTACGATTGGAAGGGCATCGGGTTAAAAATCCGGATGTCGTTCGTGATCGGCTTCTCCCATCTGCAGTACACGCTTGTGCTGTTTGTGGCGCTGGTCGTATCCGGTGGATTAATCCTGCGTTTTTATCCAGGAATTCTGACCTTTGCCGGAGCCAGCCTGATGGGCTATCTCGTCATGTGGATGACTCATCAGGTATTCACCCGGATAGAACGGGAGGCAACAGCGGAGGAGGAAGATATAGCTGTATCCGTCTCACAATAAAACATAAAAAGGGGCAGTGAAGATGAAGCGAAAAGGTACAAAAACGGCGGTCTTATTCCTCTGCTGTGCGCTGTTATTAACAGCTTGCGGCGGTGGCCAAAGCACAGGAGAGGAAGGCGGGACGTATGATGCAAACGCAAAAGCAACCATTACCTGGCTGAACATTTTGCATACGGCTTCTCCGCCTACGGACACCGTTTTGAACAAGATTGAAGAGAAGACGAACTCGGACATTCAGTTCTCCTGGATTCCGGATGCCTCTAAGGAGGAACGAATCAATACGGCGTTGGCTTCTGACTCCCTGGCAGACATCGTAACGCTGACCATACTCGATAACTCTTCCGTCCGGAATGCGCTGAAATCCGGCATGTTCTGGGAAGTAGGGCCATACCTCGATGAATTCCCGAACCTGGCGAAGATTTCAGAGGATACCCGTAAATCGGCATCCATTGGAGGCAAGCTGTACGGGATTCCATTCCAGAAGGATCTTGCCCGTAATGGAGTCACGATCCGTAAGGACTGGCTAGACAAACTTGGGCTGGAGCCCCCGAAAACAACGGATGACCTGATGGCTATAGCGAAAGCTTTTACAGAACAGGACCCTGATGGCAACGGTGTGAACGACACGACAGGCTTTGTGGACCGTAATGACCTGATTTACGGCGCATTCAAGACGCTCGGTTCGTATTTTGGGGTGCCGAACAACTGGAAGGTCAGTGAGGATGGCAAATTGACGCCGGAATTTGAGACCCAGGAATACGTGGACACCATGGATTTTATGAAGAAGTTATTTGATAACGGTTACATTAACAAGGATTTTGCCGTGACCGCCAAAACGGACCAGCAGCAAAAATTCGCCCAGGGAAAAGCGGGCATTTATGTCGGCGCTTTATTTGACAGTAAAAATCTGTTCAATATGGCTAAAGGAATACAGGATGACATGGAGCTTGAGATTGTCAACAATATCACCTCCACTGGCAACGAAAGTGACCGCGCCATCTGGGCAGCCAATAACGGCATCGGAGGTCTGCTGTCGTTCCCAAGATCGGAAGTGGAGAATGAAGCGGAATTGAAGCGTATCCTGAAATTCATCAATGACTTGCACGACGAGGATGCTTTTGCGTTGATGACTTACGGTGTCGAAGGAGTTCATTACACGGTGGACGACACGAAGGCCGCGACGATTACAGATACAGATTTGTGGCAGCAGGAAGTACAGCCGTTTGCTTCAAGCCGTCCGAAAGAGTACGGGTACACCATTCATGATGCGGATCCGTTGAAGAAGAAGGCCGATCAGTTGATCAAGGAAAATGCGAAATATGCTGTATTGAACCCGGCCTATTCGCTGGAATCGGAAACCTTCACGACGCAGGGCTCTGAGCTGCAGAAAATCATTACAGACGCCACCTACAAGTATATTTTAGGCGAATCGAGCCTGGAAGAATTCAAAGCAGCACTGGAGAACTGGAGGAATTCCGGCGGAAACCGGATGATTGAAGAATACGAAGCTGCCTATAAAGAAGTGAACTCATAATATGAAAAAAACAAACCTTAAGCGTGTGCTTGCCAAAAGTACGGCAGTTCTTCTGATCAGCACTTTGGCTTTAACTATTCGCGGAAGCTGTACGAAGAACGGATATTTGATCAAGGATTTTGCTGTAACGGCCAAGACGGATCAACAGCAGCAGTTCGCTCAGGGCAAGACCGGCATTTACACCGGGATGATCGATATTGCGAATTTGAAGAATCTGGCGAAGGGACTGCAGGATGGGATGAAGGTCGTGCCTGTCAACAAAATTTCCAATGGTGACGGCCAATACCATATCTGGTCCGAAGGCAACGGTGTCGGCGGATTGCTGGCTTTTCCCAAGTCAGAGGTGGAATCGGAGGCCGAACTGAAGCGGCTGCTGAAATTTGTGGATGATTTGATCGACGAAGAGGTTTATATGTATATGACTGGTGGAATTGAAGGTGTTCACTATGAAATTGATGAGAACGGAGCGTTCAAGAAAATCGATCAAGACCTGTGGCAGGCCGATGTACAGCCGTTCTCCAGCTCCAGACCAAGTGAAGTCACCTACTCTTTGAAGGATGCTGATCCAGACAAAGCACTGGCGAATGAGCTTGTGAAAGAAAATGAGCAATTCGTCGTGCTGGACCCGACCGTTCCGTTGGACTCGGCAACCGCCAATGAGAAGGGGACGGAGCTGGAAAAAATCATAACCGATGCTACCTTCATGTACATTATGGGCCAGATCGATGAAAACGGATTCAAGGAAGCGGTGCAAAACTGGAAAAATGCTGGCGGAAATCAAATTATCAGTGACTATGAAGAAGCTTATAAAAACTCGAAATCATGAGCGGTACAGACCGTGATCTTACAAAACCAGGGAGGGGACAGCATTGACTGAACAGTGGGCCGTAAGGACGGCCGATTCCATTATGAAGCGCACGCCAAGGCTGTATGAGGCAAGAGGATATGACAACAAGTGGTCCTATGACTTCGGCGTTGTGCTGAAGGGGTTTGAAGGACTCTGGAAGCGGACGGGGGACCGGAAATATTTCCGGTTCATCCAGGACAACATGGACTACTTCATCCAGGAGGACGGTAGCATCCGGGGTTATCATCAGGAAGAGTACAACATCGATCATATCAACAATGGCAAGCTGTTATTTCCTCTGTACCGCGAGACTGGGCAGGAGAAATACAAGAAGGCAGCCGCCCTGTTAAGGGAGCAGCTCGAATCGCATCCAAGAACCTCGGAAGGCGCATTTTGGCATAAAAATATTTACCCTTACCAAATCTGGCTGGACGGTCTGTACATGGGATCGCCGTTTTACCTGGAATATCTGCTGGCCTTTGAAAATGGTGAAGGTCTGGACGATGTGACGAAGCAGTTCATCCTGTGTGAGCAGCATACGAAGGACGAGGCGACAGGCCTGTTGTATCATGCCTGGGATGAGCAGCGTGTACAGCCTTGGTGTGATCCGGAGACGGGACTTTCGCCCAACTTCTGGGGACGTTCTCTAGGCTGGTATGTGATGGCGCTGGTGGATGTATTGGAGCTGCTGCCGGACAGCCATGCAGATTATAACGAGCTGTGTCGGATCTTACGGGATACGCTGGCCGCTCTGCGGCAATATCAGGATGAGGCTACAGGTGTCTGGTACCAGGTGGTGAATCTGGCGGACCGCAAGGGCAACTATCTGGAGGCTTCCGCATCCAGTATGATCGCATACGCCATGGCTAAGGGCATTCGTCTGGGCGTGCTGGATCAAAGCTGGCTGGCACCGCTCGACCGGGCGTTTCAGGGCATCATCACCGAATTTGTGACAGAAACGAAGGAAGGCCTGATCAATCTGAACAAAGTCTGTCAGGTGGCAGGCTTGGGGGGAGCGGACCGGAGAGACGGGACGTTCGCCTATTATATCAGCGAGCCCATCATTAGCAATGATCAGAAAGGGTTGGGGGCTTTCCTGAAGGCCTGCTGCGAATATGAGCAGTTGAAGGACCCGGACGGGCAGCAGATCGGAGAGAGCTCCAATGCAGGTGTATAACATAACGGATTACGGAGCGTCCCGGGACACCGGGGCGCTTGCAACCGCAGCCATAAGGGATGCGATTGAAGCGGCAAGCGAGGCGGGAGGAGGCACGGTGTATGTTCCTGCGGGAACCTACCGGACCGGTGCGATCATTCTGAAAAGCAATATTGAGCTGCACCTGAGCCCAGGAGCTGTGTTGTCTTTCAGCACAGACCCCGAGCATTATCCTGCGGTGGAATCCAGGTGGGAAGGGGTAAAACGGGAGGTTCACGCCTCCTGTATTTACGGGGAGAACCTGGAGAATATCTCGCTCACCGGCTCGGGCACGCTGGAGGGCAACGGCCAGCCCTGGTGGGAGAAGCAGCGAAACTCGCCGGAGGAGCTGCAGTATCCCCGTCCAAAGCTGATTAGCTTTGACGGCTGCCGGCGGGTCACGATCAAAGACCTGAACCTGCGCAACTCGCCGTCATGGACGGTGAATCCCATCCGCTGCAGTGATGTGACGATCGACAATCTGTCCATCTATAACCCTGCCGATTCCCCGAATACGGACGGCATCAATCCCGAATCCTGCCGTAATGTGCGTATCAGCAATTGCAGCATTGATGTAGGGGATGATTGCATTGCGATCAAGTCCGGCACGGAAGATACCGAGGAGCGCATTGCCTGTGAAAATATTACAATCACAAACTGCACGATGGTCCATGGGCATGGAGGAGTCGTGCTGGGCAGTGAAATGAGCGGCGGCATCCGCAATGTCACGATCAGCAACTGCGTTTTCCAGCAGACCGACCGCGGCATCCGGCTCAAGTCCAGACGGGGACGCGGGGGCACCATCGAGGATATCCGGGTGACCAACATCGTGATGGATCAGGTCATTTGTCCCTTTATTCTGAATCTGTACTATTTCTGCGGCCCGCGCGGCAAGGACAAATATGTGTGGGATAAAAATCCGTATCCGGTCACGGAGGAGACGCCTTGCTTCAGACGGATTCATTTTGACCACATCACCGCGCGTAATGTGCACGCCTCCGCAGGCTTCCTGTACGGGCTGGCAGAGCAGTATATTTCCGACATTACGTTCACCAATATCGACATTTCTATGGCTGAGCCTGCGACACCCGGTCTGCCGGCTATGATGTCGGGTCTGGAAGAGATGCAGAAGCGCGGCTTTTATTTGGGCAATGTGCGGGACATTTTGTTCCAGCAAGTGACGATCGAGAATCATGAAGGGCCGGCCATTTACATTGAAAACGGGGAAGACGTCGAGGTCATCAACTGCCGCTCGAAACATACCGCCAAACCGGAGAAACTGGTGGAACAGGTGACAGCGACACCAGCATCATCTTAGTGAACGGAGAGGATATCTATGGAGAAGGATGTGCTGCTGCAATTATTGGGTGACCTCCCTCCGGAAACACCGATCTCGGCGGAAGTATTGAGACAGGAGGAGCAGGACGGATACAGGCTGGAATCTGTGTTGCTGGATCTTAACGGGATGGAGCAGGTGCCTGCGTCTATCGCTTTTCCTTTATCAGGTGAGGGGCCTTATCCGCTGGTCGTGTTTAATCATTCGCATGGCGGAAATTATGCCAACGGTCGCAATGAATTGATCCGCAGCAGCCCGTATTTGCAGCAACCGTCATTTGCCTCCGTGCTGACAGGGATGGGTTATGCGGTGTGCTGTATCGATATGTGGGGCTTCAATGAACGGGGCGGCAAAACCGAAAGCGAGTTGGTGAAGGAAATGCTGTGGCACGGCCGGGTCATGTGGGGCATGATGCTTTACGATAACCGCCGTCTGCTGGACTATATGTGTACGCGTCAAGAGATCGATGCTGCACGAATCGCAACGATCGGCATGTCGATGGGCGGCTTGATGGCATGGTGGCTGGGGGCGCTCGATGAACGGATTGGGGTCGTCATCGACATTTGCGGACAGGTGGATGCCCATACTCTGATTGCCAAAAGAGGCCTGGACCATCACGGCTTCTACTCGTATGTTCCCGGATTGCTGAAGCATTTCACCACATTGGATATTCAGAAAAGGATTATCCCCCGCCCGCGCATGAGTCTGACGGGCAGGAATGACAGGCTGTGCCCTATCGAAGGGGTTGAGCATTTAGCGGAAGGGCTGTCGGCAGCCTACCACGAAGCTGGCAAGCCGGAGCATTGGCAGTCTGTCATCACTGCGGGCGGACATATGGAGACGCTGGAAATGAGGACGGCATGGCAGCGGTTTTTAGCCAGCCATCTATAATTCCGGGATCATTCCAAGGGGGGAACATGCGCACGATGCTGGTAGGAAAAGAGCCCTTTTGCGATTTTGACACCATCCAGGCTGCAATTGATGTTTTGGAGCAGGGCGATCCGCAGCAGCCGGAGACTCTGTATATTTTGCCGGGGATTTATAAGGAAACGGTTCGCATTTACCGTTCATGGTTGCGTATTGTGGGCATTGGCCAGGTGGAAATCACCATGAATCGCTATGCCAAAGAGCTTGATGACCATGGCGAGGAAATCGGCACGTTTGCCACACCGACCCTGTTTCTTGGAGGACGCCGACTTGTGCTGGAGAATCTGACCGTCTCCAATACGGCGGGGCAGGGGGAAGAGGTTGGGCAGGCGGTGGCCGTCTACGCGCATTGTGATGAAACGGTGTTCCGGAACTGCATCTTCAAGGGGCATCAGGACACCCTGTTCACCGGGCCGCTTCCGCCCAAACCGAGGGAGCGAGCCAGCTTTGGCGGCATCCCGCTGCGTGAGCATCATGAAGAGTACCGGCAGCTGTACCGGCATTGCCGCATTGAAGGAACGGTTGACTTTATTTTTGGCGGAGCCACCGCTTATTTCGAGGCCTGCGAAATCCGCAGCCTGCGGCATGTCAAGGATCAGCCGGGGTACATCACAGCCGCATCCACGCCGCGAGGGCAGCAGTACGGTTATGTGTTCAAAAATTGCTTCCTGACTGCCGAGCAGGGAGCTTCATCGGTGTTCCTCGGCCGTCCGTGGCGGGAATATGCGAAGACCGTGTATGCTAGCTGCCGCATGGGCGGACATATTCATCCTGCAGGCTGGGATAACTGGGGCAACCCCGCGAACGAGGAAACGGTCGATTACCGTGAATACAGCGCACAGAATGCCACCGCACTGCGCACTCTGCGTGTTCTCTGGGCTGGTTGTCTGGCTGCGGGGGAAGAGGCGTGGACGAAGGGCAAAGTTTTTGCCGGAACGGATTTTTGGCAGGATGGAGGGAATTAGTCTATGACATTTCGAAAATGGGAGATCGGCATATGCTGGTTTGCATCTGTACTGTCGGCCGTGTTTATCGGCGGCTTTTCCGTAGTGATCCTGCAGATGCCTCAGGGCACCTTCGAAACGACACTTTTCCCGCTGCTGCGGGAGAGTGACAGCGGCTTGATACTGCAGGAAAGTTATGAGGGGATGCGCACATTGGGAGCCTGGTTCGGCATGACGGTGATGGTGGTGCTGGTTTTGGCGATCCTGGCCGGGCTCTGTGCGGCCAGGATCAGCCGCCTCATCGTGGCGTCAATCTGTTATGTGCTCGCAGGATTATGCCTGCTCCTCGGTACCCAATACCTCGGTTTCCCACTCGCATTTTGTTATTTTGTGGCCGCTGCTTTGTGTGTAATACGGAACAGACGGCTGATGATGGATGAGGAAAAGGAGAACTCTGAGAACTTATGAACAAGATGATTGAAAATCCGATCCTGAGAGGCTTCAACCCCGACCCGTGCATCGTGCGGGCTAATGATATGTATTATATCGTTGTATCCTCTTTTGAATGGCTGCCCGGGCTGCGTGTGTATCAATCGCAGGATCTGGCGAACTGGGAGCATTGCACCGATATTTTGACCGATCAGGTCGACCTGCGGGGCAACCCGAAAAACTGCAGCATCTGGGCACCGCAGTTAAGCTATCATGATAAGCTTTTTTACCTCGTGTACACCGATGTGAAGAGCACCCGGCGCCCCTTCAAGGATGCCCATAATTTCCTGATCACAGCACAGTCCATTGAAGGGCCGTGGTCAGAGCCTGTGTATCTGAACAGCAGCGGCTTTGACCCTTCCCTGTTCCATGATGAGGACGGCCGCAAATGGCTGCTGAATGCCCTGTGGGATTACAGAATACAGGAAAGCAACAAATCGAGCGGCATCGTGATGCAGGAATATGATAGCAAGCAGCAGCAGTTGATCGGCGAGCCTGTTAAAATTTTTGACGGCACCTGGCTCAAGAAAACGGAAGCCCCCCATATTTACAAGCAGAGCGGCTATTATTACCTGATCACGGCGGAAGGGGGAACAGGCTCCGGGCATGCGGTAACCGTAGCGAGATCACGGGAGTTGTCCGGCCCCTATGAAGTGGATCCCCGCAATCCGATGCTGACTTCGCGGGACAATCCCGAGCTGCCTTTGCAGTGTGCGGGACACGGAAGTCTTGTACAGACGCTAAGTGGTGAATGGTATATGGCCCATCTGTGCACACGTCCGATTGAAGGCAAGTATGCGATTCTGGGACGGGAGACTGCACTGCAGCAGGTCTATTGGGACAGTGAAGGCTGGCTGCGTCTAACAGCAGGCGGCAATACGCCGTTGCTGCAGGTCCCTATGCCAGATGATGCGGGCCTCGGCGCAGACACGCAGGTGCGGAACCGGAATTTCGTGGATGAATTCGACGGTACAGAGCTGAAAAAGGGCTGGAATACCCTGCGTATATTGGCAGATGAAAGCTGGTGCTCGCTGTCGGCGCGCCCCGGCTACCTTAGAATTACAGCAGGTGAGTCGGTGCAAAGCCTTTTCCGGCATCACTTGCTCGCCATTCGGCAGACGGATATACGTTTTCGGGCGGAGACGGTGCTGGAGTATCATGCTCAGAGCTATTTGCAGATGGCCGGGCTGCTGCTTTATCTGAATGACGAGAACTATCTGTATGCCTGTGTCAGCCGGGATGAAACGCTGGGAAAGGTGCTTCGAATGATGAAATGCGAAGGAGATCAATTCACTTTGCTGCCGGAAACCGTCACAATTGAGGAGCATGTGCCCGTGCATTTGGCCGTGGAGGCGAATGAGGCGGATGCGCAGTTTTATTACCGGACCGGGGCGGAAGAGGATGCCGGTGACTGGAAGTCACTCTTCGACCAGCAGCGAATCAGCTTCCTGTCCGGTGGCTTTACAGGCAACTTCGTTGGTATTGGAGCACATGACATGCAGCAGTTTGCAGGCAGCTATGCCGATTTCGCCAGCTTCCGTTATGTGGGCAAAGATGAATAAACTCCATACCTTATAGGCTACAGCAGGAAGGAAGGAAGAACGAGCGCCCGGGCAACCGGGCATTTTTTTATAGGTATACATAGCGCCATTTGATCAAAATGTTCGAAAAGGAATGTTTGGAAAGAGGCTATGCCGTTTATTGGACGAATATGGTAAAATAAATGCGCATGTTTAACAGAAGGAGTGAAATATTGAAAAAAATATTCATAATTACATCTATAGTTGTTGTTCTTATCATTTCGTTCGCAATGTATAAAATTATGGACCAGAAGGTAGAATATGAAGTCCTGAATTTTGGTGAGCTTCCTGAACAAGTTCAGAATGAAATCGCAAGGGATTCTGAAAGTAACGGCTTCTCTCTACACGATGATGAAAAATACACTTATATATTTTATAGAGCTAACCACACAGAATATGAGTATATTACTACTGGCTTATCCGTACACAAGAAGAATGGTACATACATCATCACTTCGTTAGTGGATTGGGCTGCTGATGATAGCAAGATATCTTACGAAAAAGCAATTAAGTTCGAGAAAGTTTCCAAAGATGATATGATCCTGGAGGAACAAGACAGGAGGTAAGAAGACGGCATTCATTCTGGGCTTTCCGAATGAAATGCCGTCTTTTTGGATTTACTGTGTAGTTCAGGCTAACAGATGCAATCCTAAGTTTGTAAGCGAAACCAACAAATTGGAAATTCAGTTCATAATTCTGTAAAATAACGCTGTTAAGCTAAATTTTTCTGAAGTTTTTTGAATGAAAATGATTGTTTTTTAACGATAATATGATAAGATAGCTTCAGTTGGAGGAGTGACCATGCTGACAGAGGAAAGATACAAGTTAATTTTAGAGCGCTTACAAAATAATGGAATTGTAAAATTGCAGGAGCTGATTGAGGAGATCGGAGCCTCGGAATCAACAATCCGCCGGGATCTGATCGATCTTGAAGGCCGTCAGTTGCTCAAGCGGGTTCATGGGGGAGCGGCTCTGCTTAACCAGAAAAGCCAGGAGCCGGGCATGGATGAGAAAACGTTCAAAAACGTTCAACAAAAAAATGTCATCGGCCGTTTGGCAGCCCGCGAAATACGGGACGGTGAATGTATCTATTTGGATGCGGGCACGACTACACTAGCCATGATTGCCCATATTGATGCTAAAGATGTAACCGTGGTGACGAATGGCTTGTCCCATGTCGAAGCGCTGGTGAGCCAACGGATTCGAAGTTACCTGCTGGGTGGGATGATGAAGATGCACACCAAAGCCGTGATCGGCAGTATTGCGCTTCAGAATCTGGACAATTTCCGGTTTGATAAATGCTTTATCGGCACGAACGGGGTAGATGCGGAGATGGGCTACACCACTCCCGATCCGGAAGAGGCGTTGATCAAGCGGCGTGCACACGAGCTGTCAGCCAAGACTTACGTGCTGGCGGATTCCAGCAAGATCGGCGAGGTGGCTTTTGCCAAACTATTTGAATTAAAGGAAGGTGTGCTGATTACGGAATCCGTGCCGGAGCACTGGCGCCGGACGATGGCTCAGGAAACTAAAATAATAGAGGGATAACCAATGATATATACTGTGACGCTTAACCCTTCCATTGATTACATTGTGGAGGTTGAAGATGTAAAGCTGGGCGGCTTGAACCGGATGACAAGGGATTTGAAGCTGCCCGGAGGCAAAGGCATTAACGTATCTCGGGTATTGAGCCAATTGGGAGCAGAGAATACCGCTATCGGTTTTCTTGGGGGCTTTACTGGGCGTTTTATCGACGAGAAGCTGCGTGAGGAATTGATTCGAACCGATTTTGTGACGGTCCAGGGCGATACCCGCATCAATATTAAGCTTAAGCATGGCGCCGAGACAGAGATTAACGGCCTTGGACCGGATATCAGTCAAGAGGAGGCTGACGCGCTGCTGCTTAAATTGTCTGCGCTGCATGAGGATGACATCGTTATTCTGTCCGGAAGCATACCTCCCTCGCTGGGCGGAGACTTTTACGAGAAGTTGATCGGCGCATGCAGGCAGGCGGGTGCTGAATTCGTGATTGATACGACAGGTGAAGCCCTTATGAAGACGCTTGTCCATCAGCCGCTGCTGGTCAAACCTAATCACCATGAACTGGCGGAGCTGTTCGGCGTCGAGATTCGTACACGTGAAGAGATTATAGCCTACGGCCGCAAGCTGCTGGAGTATGGTGCTAAGAACGTTCTGATCTCCATGGCTGGCGAAGGGGCGCTCTTCATGACATCGGATAAGGTGTATCAAGCAAGCGTGCCTGCTGGAACTGTAAAAAACTCAGTTGGCGCAGGTGATTCCATGATTGCCGGCTTTGTAGGGACCTACGTGCTTAATGGAGATCTTCTGGAGGCCTTCCGCACAGGAGTTGCTTCAGGCAGTGCAACTGCTTTTTCCGATGATCTGGCTGAGCGGTCGCTGATCGAGCGGCTGCAGCCGCAGGTAAAGATTACTGAATGTTAAGAAAATGTGAAGGGGGCAGACGAGGTTGAGGCCTTGCCTGCCGCTCTAAGTGTTGAACGAACTCAAGGGGAGTGCAAAAAAATGAGAATTACAGACCTGATGATGAAAGAAACAATGATCATGGACTTGCAGGCAACGACCAAGGAAGCCGCAATCGATGAATTGATTGCCAGCCTGGCCGCCAGCGGCCGGATCAATGATCCTGTCCTGTTCAAAGAAATGATCCTGAAGCGCGAAGGGGAATCGAGCACAGGAATCGGCAACGGCATTGGCATGCCGCATGCCAAAACGAAAGCAGTTAACGAACCGACGGTCGTATTTGCCAAAAGCAGCAAAGGTGTGGAATACGAATCTTTGGATGGTGAGCCCGCGAAATTATTTTTTATGATTGCAGCTCCCGAAGGAGCAGGTAACACGCATTTGCGCACACTGGCGGCCTTATCCAGACTGTTAATTGATAACGATTTCATTGACCAACTGATGAATACGCGCACGCCGGATGAAGTGACAGCTCTGTTTGATGCCAGACAGGCGGAAGAGGCGGAGAAAAAAGACAGTAAGCAGAAACCGTCTGCCCAGCCAACGCCTGCCGAGGTAACGAAAGCGGCTTCGGCATCCGAGGACTTTGTCGTTGCGGTAACCGCTTGTCCGACAGGCATTGCCCATACCTTTATGGCGGAGGATGCCTTGCTGAAAAAGGCTGCGGAGATGGGCGTGCAAATTCGGGTGGAAACCAACGGCTCGGAGGGTGCGCAAAACGTGCTGACGCCCGAAGAAATAAGCCGTGCCAAAGGGGTCATTGTAGCAGCGGACAAAAAGGTGGACATGGACCGCTTTGACGGCAAGCCTGTTCTGCAAAGACCGGTCAGCGACGGCATTCGCAAGCCGCAGGAGCTCATTTCGAAAGCGTTGAAGGGAGACGCTCCGATCTACCGCAGCGCAGGCGGAAACGGTGCGGGCGAAAAGCATGAGGAAAAAGGCAGCATCGGCAGTAAAATCTATAAAGACCTGATGAACGGGATTTCCCACATGCTGCCTTTCGTTGTGGGCGGCGGGATTCTGATCGCGATCTCCTTCCTGTTCGAGCAGCTCGGAGGAGCAGAGCATCCGCTGTTCAAGCTGCTGATGGCGCTGGGCGGCGGAGATGGCGCATTCCACTTCCTGATCCCGGTTCTGGCCGGCTTTATCGCGGTCAGCATTGGAGACCGTCCTGCGCTGATGCCGGGTATGGTGGGCGGACTCATGGCCGTGAACTCCAACGCCGGTTTCCTTGGTGGTCTGGCGGCGGGTTTCCTGGCAGGTTATGTAGTCATCGGGCTGCGTAAAGCTTTTGCCGGTTTACCAAAGACGCTGGAAGGCTTAAAGCCCATCCTTCTGTATCCAGTGTTCGGCCTGCTGATTGCCGGTACGGTCATGTATTACATTTTCGACCCGGTTTTCGGCGCGATCAACACATGGGTGGTAGGCGCACTGAACAACCTGGGTACAGGTAACGCGGTTCTTCTCGGTCTTGTCCTCGGAGGCATGATGGCCATCGATATGGGCGGACCGTTCAACAAAGCGGCATATACATTTGCCATCGGGGTATTTACATCCAGCGGCAACGAGAACGGAACGATGATGGCGGCTGTCATGGCAGGCGGTATGGTGCCTCCGCTGGCTATCGCCTTGGCTACAACGTTCTTCAAGAACAAATTTACGCAACAGGAGCAAAAATCAGGTCTGACCAACTATGTGCTTGGCCTGTCCTTCATTACAGAAGGAGCGATCCCGTTTGCGGCGGCCGATCCACTGCGTGTGCTTACCTCCTGTATTTTGGGTTCGGCGATCGCAGGTGGCCTAACACAGTTGTGGGCCATCAACATTCCGGCTCCGCATGGCGGTATCTTCGTGGCGGCTCTTGCCAACCACGCGCTGCTCTTCCTGCTGGCTGTTGCGATTGGCGCAGTCGTTTCGGGACTTGTACTGGGACTCTGGAAAAAAAGAACAGAAGCATAAAAAGAAGCTATAAAAAGTAAAAGGATTCCCCTCCGCGATGATGTGAGGGGAATCTTGCTTTTTTATGGCTTCTTTTCATTTTCAGCAGGATATTTGACAACAGGCCATTTGACCTTGCGCAGGGCATCAAGCAGTTCTTCCTCAGCGTTCAGATTGGACTGGATCAACTCGCGTGGAGTAAGCGCCATCCATTGGTTCAATGAGATATCTTTAAAACGGTCGCTTTTGAAGATTTCCAGAAACCATAGTGTTTTAGCCCCGGTATTTTGAATGTAGTGGCCATTGGCAAATGGAACATAACCGACGTCTCCGGCTCTGAAATCAAACGTGCGGGCTATTCCGTTGGCTGCAAAAACGGTCATGCGTGCTTCCCCCGTCAGGTAGTACTGCCATTCGTCCTGATTGGGATGCCAATGCAGCTCTCTCATAGCGCCTGGTTGGACTTCGACCAGAGCGGCCGCAACGGTTGTGGAAACAGGGGAATTGCTGGAGTCTACAATACGCACGCTCCCTCCGGGCGTTCTTAGCGGAGGCTGTGCCAGCAGGCGATGGGTGAAGCTTAAAGGGATCGTGCCATAAGGGGAATGAACCTGCTGGGTTCCTATAGGACCAGGCACTTCATCCTGATAGATATAGACCTGATCCCGAGGAAGAGTGTCAAAAACTTGTGGAGGAACGCCAAAGTTGGCGGACAGAACTTCCTTGGGTGTATGCGCAAACCAGTCTGAGATGGATAATGTGTTCAAGTCCGAGAAATTTCCGTCATCAAAAACAAGCAAAAACTCACACCCTGAGGACAATCCTTGGATCGAGTGCGGCAGGCCGGGTGGGAAATACCAAAGATCTCCTGCGCTTACGTCAGCTATAAAGTTTCTGCCATCCTGATCGACCGAGGTGATCCGTGCGCTCCCAAGAATCATGAATGCCCACTCCGCCTGCTGATGCCAGTGAAGCTCACGCACCCCTCCCGGCGTTAGGTACATATTTACGCCTGCTAGCGTTGTGGCGATCGGCAGCTCGCGGGCTGTGATTTCCCTGGACCATCCCCCATGGTTCAGCTTCATATGTGTGTCTGAAAAAGAAAATTTCAGATTGGGCAGCAGACCATTATCGGTGGACGGAGGGACGAGCAGATCGGGATTTTGCCTGTCACGCAGAATATCCCGTGGTCCGTAATCCGGACCGCCCGCCCCATTTTCCCGAATCGGCTGTGGTATGTTATTATGCTTTGTTTTTCGTTCCTGTTGGTTTCCCAAGTGCCTCAATCTCCTTCCGATTTCATGAGTTGCGGGAGAACCCAAAACTTTCAGAACAGCATATGAGACGACCAGCTTTTTTATGTGGCGAACAGGCTTGATAGATATTGCTAAATAAAAATCGAGTGTTATAATAAAATTGTTTCGTACAAAACAATATTTTTTAGTGATATTGTTTTGTGAAAAACAAAAAAGGAGGGTGAAGCGTATGGAAAAAATAAATCCTTCGACTCTGGATCGAAGGTTCAGTCATTTAATCACTCAAGTGGTTGTCACACCACCGTCAAGTCTAGCCTTTATTTCCGGGCAGGTGGCCGTTAACCAAGAAGGTGAGCTGATTGGCATCAACGATTACAGGCAGCAAGCGCTGCAGGTGTTCAAAAATATCAATTTGGCGCTGGAGGCAGCCGGGGCGAAGCCCGAGCATGTGGTGCAGATGAAAATTCACGTAGTCCATCACCGTGAAGAGCTGGTGGAGGTTATTTTCCAAGCGGGCTTTGAGGTATTTGGCGAGGAGTGGCCTTTAACGGCGAGCACATTATTGGGAGTTCAGGCGCTTGGCATGCCGGACTGGCTGATTGAAGTAGATGTTATAGCGGCAATTATAAATTGATCTTACAGGAGGAAATCATCATGAATTATGAAGTTATTGTTATTGGGGGAGGCCCGGTCGGCCTGACGGTTGCGGCGGAGCTGGCCTTGGCCGATATAAAAGTCTGTGTCATTGAGCAATTAAAAGAAACAACCCCTTACTCCAAGGCGCTTACCATTCACCCGAGAAGTCTGGAGCTGCTGGATATGCGTGGCCTGAAGGGAAGACTGCTGGAGCTGGGACAACCGCTTCCGACAGGACATTTCGCAGTTCTCGATACTCGGCTTGATTTTAGTGCTCTGGATTCTGCATCCAATTACACGCTCTATCTTGAACAGGAGCATACTGAACAGATGCTGGAAGACTGGGCCCGCAGTCTTGGGGTTGACATTTTACGTGAGCAGCGGGCGCTGCGTATTGAGCAGCATGATGAAAGGGCGGAGGTCCTGGTCAGCGGCCGGGATGGAGAGAGTCTGCTCACTGCCCAGTATGTCGTCGGTGCCGATGGAGCCGGCAGTACCGCACGTAAGCAGGCGGGCATTGCATTCAACGGAACGGATACGACCATCACAGCGATTCTGGGGGATGTGGCCCTAAACGAGCCGCCTGCAGGACCGGTATCCAGTTATAATGAAAAGGGGATCGTGATGATTGTACCGATGACACCTCCTCTGTACCGTGTGGTTGTCGTTGATGCTGCAAGAACAGGCGTGCCTAAAGAGGAGCCGGTAACCTTGGACGAGCTATGTTCAAGTCTGCAACGGATCGTTGGCACCGATTATGGCATAACTGACGCTCACTGGCTCTCCCGGTTCGGCAATGCCACCCGCCAGGCGGACCGATATAGGGAAGGACGCATTTTGCTCGCCGGTGATGCTGCCCATATTCATTTTCCGGCCGGAGGGCAGGGGATGAATGTCGGTCTGCAGGAAGCCTTTAATCTGGGTTGGAAGCTCGCCGCCCAAATTAAAGGAAAGGCGCCGGATTGGCTGCTGGACAGCTACCATGAGGAGCGTTATCCGGTGAACACCGCCTTGCTGAGAAACACGGAAGTGCAGACGATGCTGATGGAATCCTCGCCGAAGGTGAAGGAACTGCGTGACCTGCTTTCGCGTATGCTGCAAATTCCTGCAGCCAATTATATTATGGCAGAGCAGATTTCGGCATTCCATGTCCGTTATGCTCCTGATGCGAATATGCCGGAGCATCCGTTGAACGGCTGCAGGCTGGCTGATATCCAAATTAAGCTTTCGGATGGAAGCATCCATAGATTTTATGACTATTTCCATTCCGGCAAATTTGTGCTGCTGCATGCTGTGGATGAACCAAGTCTGCAGGAGGCTTGTTCCGGATTGGACGATCAGCGGGTGCTTGTTGTACAGGGAGAAGTTGAGTCCACAAAAGCCGACTGGCACAACGTTCATGCTGCTCTTGTCCGGCCTGACGGTTATGTTGCCTGGGCGGTGAACCGGACGGAGGACAATGTTCATGAAATCATTAAAAAGGGACTTGATCACTGGGGGCTTAAAGCATAAGTACCCCGGATTCTGACCTTTTTATTGTTTTGGGGTAAACAATATGTATAATAAGGAGGACGAAACTAACCGGAGGAGCATGCTGTTAAACATGAAGGATACGGATGTGACCAAAGAGTGGATTTTTGAATTGTTCATCAGGCTGATCAGCCAGCAGGAAGTGAAGGATAACGTAATGACCTCACGGGTCGAGGAAGAAAAGGACAAGCTGGAGGAGACGCTCGGCCTCCGTCTGAATCTGAACCTGTCGGACATTCACATGATTGCATGCATAGGCGATCACGAGCCGATCAATGTCACTACACTCTCCGAGAAAATGAATTTAACGAAGGGCTCCATTACCCGCATCAGCGGCAAACTGCTGGAGCAGGGCTTGATCAGAAGGGAACAGCTCAACGACAACAAGAAAGAGGTTTTCTTCCGTTTAACCCTGCGGGGAGAGCAGCTTCATGTTATCCATGACAAGCTTCATAAGGAAGTTGAACAGCGGTTCAAAGACTTCCTCGGCAAATATACGCCTGAGCAGTTGGATTTCGCCAAGGAGCTGCTGCAGGATCTGCTTGCATGGGAATACTAAAGGAACAGCGCACCGGTCAAATACAAGGCCAGTGCGCTGTTCTTTTGTCATGTCTGTGTTATTTAAACATCAGGTCGATTTCTTCGATGTCCTGCTTTGTAAGATGAAATTTCTGAGGTCAGTGCGGCTTGATCCTGTTTCCTGTATATAAAGCGAAGCAACTTCGCATAGCTCGAAGCCAGAATTTGCTGGAATAAGGATCCCAGAATCACAGGCAGCACAACGGCAGGGGCAAAATAAGTCATGGCCAGCACCGTCCCTGCGCTGATGTTGCGCATGCCGCAGTTAAAGGTCATCGCCACGGTGATCCCGCGGTCCCATTTGCACAGCCGTGCTGCCAGCAGTCCGAAGAGATAACCTGAAGCGGCCACCAGCAAAATGACCATTGCGATCTGAACGAGCTTCCAGTCAAAATCCAGCATAAAGGGAGCGACCACAGAGCCGTTAATGGAAATGACGGCAATCAATCCGATTTTGCTGAAAGGAGCGAGCAAGGGGCCGAGCCCGTTTTTTATTTGCCCTTTTGTCAGATAATTAAGCAGCATACCTAGCAAGGAAGGAAGAACGACCATCCACAGCAAGCCTGCCATCATGCCGAGCGTATCGATCTGCACATCGGCTCCGACCACAACCTTCAGGGTGTAAGGTACGATAAAAGGAGACAGGAAGGTATCAATCAGGATCAGTGATAGTGTCACGGCGATGTTGCCTTTGAATATGGATACCCACATAAAGCTGATGATCCCGGTAGGAATCGTAAAAGCGAGCAAAATTCCTGTGATTGTATAGATGTCTGAGGGAAAGAAAAGTGATCCTGCGGCCCAGCCGACCAAGGGCATCCATACATGAAGCAGCAGCAGGGACATAAGCAGCGGCAGTGGGCGGGCCAGCACTCTTTTCAGATCGTTAAAGCTGGAGCCCAGGCTGCCGGCAAACGTCATAAAAGCAAATATCCACGGAACCAGCCCGATATAAGGACTCAGCCAGCGTGCGAGCAGGATGCCGAGCACCAAACTGCCGGGCGCGATCAGCGGAGTCCATTTTTCCATAACGGTATTTATGCGAATTAAACAGCTTCTTATCAAGGAAGGTTCTCTCCAATCTGGTCAGAAAACGGTGAACGATTCTGTATTAATGGTATAATACAACTTTGAACAACATCAAGGGTGTGAAATAAGCATGAAGGTGAAGTTTTGCAGAAAAAATCTGGCTAAAGGCTCCAAGCCTGCATACAAAACGTTAAAGGATATTTACCAGAAAGACGACGATATTAAGATCAAAAAGAAGGATTGTCTCGGTAGCTGCAAAATATGCAGAACAGAATGTTTCGCCGTCATGAAATCAGAGGTCATCCGGGCGTCGGAGGCTGAACTGCTGCTGCAGAAGCTGGAGAAGCGGATCAGCAAAAAATAAACGTCCGACTAGGCTGCTCATTGGCTGGCTAGACACGGGAACGGTCGCGATAGGCGGAAGGGGACATGCCGAGCTGCTTCCGGAAAACTCTGCTTAAATAGTAGCCGTTCTCGTATCCGCATTGCTCTGCGATTTCCTCCAGCGTTAGCATGCTTTCTTCCAGCAGCCGGCAGGCTCTGCGCATGCGGAGGCTTGTCACATATTCGCTCGGGTTGACGGCATACGCGGCCCGGAATCTGCGTGTAAGCTGTACCGGGGTTAGCTTCAGTTCCCGCGCCAGCCCGCGCAGATTGATTTTGCCGCATGCTTCCTCGGTCAGTCTGGCCCAGGCTTGGGCCATCAAAGGATCATGAACCGCCGTCTGCACAGCGGGTGCAGGCGGCTTTAGCGATGCCGTCAGCAGCAGATCATCCAGCAAATGCTGAAAGACGGCTGGCTGATGCTCTCCCACGGCTCCTTGCGGCGCGGGCATTTCGCGCAGCAGCGCGCAGGTGGAGTGGAAACGGGGCAGCCAGTCCCGGCTGATACGCATGGCTCCAGTCTGCAACGGGTAGAAATACATACAACTGTCCAATATTGGATTAGGCTCCACATTGAAATGCAGAAAGTGAAAGCTCAGCGGCTGAATCACCTTCCTTCCAAACGGAATATCCGGCGGGCACAGCACAAGGTCCCCTTCTGTTCCGTCTCCTTCTATTTCTCCAATGATATAGGAAAAGCTTCCGTTCTCCACTGCAAACAGGGTCCAGACAGGATAAATGTCGGAGTTTTTCGCAAATTCTTTTTTATTCTGCCAGTAGTGATGCCACAAATAGGTTGTACGCCCCAGCACACGTATCCCTCCTTGAGCTGTATGAAATAAAGTATAAACCCACATGAAAGAAAATGCATTCATTCCCTTTTATTGTTCGCTTATGATGAAATGAAAGCTATGAACATCATCTCTGAAAGGGGACTTGAAGGCATGAGGGAGGAACATCAGTCATTTGATATTACGGTCATCGGCGGGGGACTAGCCGGCGTCTGTGCGGCCGTCGCAGCGGCAAGACTGGGGCAGCGGGTGGCACTGGTGCATAACCGGCCTGTGCTGGGGGGCAATTCCAGCAGCGAGGTACGGGTTTGGGTATGCGGCGGGACGGCGCACGGCGTTAACCGTTATGCCCGTGAAACTGGCATTATGGGCGAAATGCTGGTGGAGAACCAGTACCGTAATCCGCTCGGCAATCCGTATTTATGGGACCTGGTGGTGCTGGAGACGGTAAGATCCGAACCGAACCTATCCCTCTTTCTGAATACCGACGTATATGAAGTGGACGTCTATGAGGATGGCGGGCAGCAGGTAATCCGTTCTGTGACAGGCTGGATGACAGGCTCCGAGCGGCGCATCATGTTCAGCAGCGATATCTTTCTGGATTGTACAGGTGATGGTCTTGTCGGCTTTCTGGCGGGAGCGCGCTACCGGATTGGCAGGGAGGCCAAGTCAGAATTTCAGGAGGACTGGGCTCCCTTGGTGAGCGACGATATCACGCTTGGCAGCACGCTGCTGTTCTACACGAAGGATGCGGGTGAACCGGTCAGGTTTGTGGCGCCGTCCTTTGCCCGTGATATCGAAGCGGCGGGTCTTCCCATGCGCAGGGTTATCCAGAGCGGCGATAACGGCTGCCACTATTGGTGGATCGAGTGGGGAGGAGAGCTGGACACGCTGCATGATAATGAACGCATCCGTGACGAATTATGGGCTGTCATCTACGGAATATGGGATTATATCAAAAACTCCGGCAAATTCGGAGCGGAGCGGCTGACGCTGGAGTGGGTCGGATCAGTGCCTGGAAAAAGGGAGTACCGGCGCTTTATCGGCGATTATATGCTGACGCAAAACGATATTGTGGCGCAGACGCCGTTCAATGACCGCGTCGCTTACGGCGGCTGGTCGATTGACCTGCATCCTCCGCAGGGCATGTACGCCAAGGAGCGCGGCTCCAAGCACCGGCACGCCGATGGAAACTACCATATTCCTTTCAGGGCGCTGTATTCCGTCAATGTGCGCAACCTGCTGTTTGCCGGTCGCAACATCAGCGCGACGCATGTAGCCTTCGGCACCACACGGGTCATGGGGACCTGTGCCGTGATGGGTGAAGCGGCCGGAACGGGGGCCGCGCTGTGCATTCAGTATGGCATCCGCCCCAGAGAGCTGTATCGTTTCAGGCTCAGAGAGCTGCAGTTGACGCTGCTGCGCCAGGATGCCGCCGTGCTCGGTTTATGTGTGCCGGATGAGCAGAATCAGGCGCAATCCGCGCAGGTGCGGGCATCCTCCTGGATGTCACGCATCGAGATTACCGAATCGGCGGGCATGCAGCGGTTGGAGCGGGACGCTGCCGTTCTGCTACCGTTCTGGACACGGTCCGGCAAGCTGGAGCTGCTTGTGGATGTTGAGGAGGCGACCAAGCTGGAGTTGGAGGTCTGGAGCACCGGCCGGCCGGAAAATTATATTCCGATCCATTGCGAATGCAAGGCCGCTGCGGAGGTACAGCCTGGGCAGAAGCAGTGGGCTGCTTTTGAAATACCGTGGGAGCCTGAGGAAGCGCAAAATGCCTTCGTTATTATCCGCAGCAACCCGGCAGTGGCGCTCCACTGGTCTGATGCTGCGTTCACCGGCGTGCTCAGCTTTGAGTGGGATGAAGCGGCTGCTAGAAAAGACAGCGGATTTGACCAGCCTGTGGTGATCTGGAGTCAGCGCGGTCGTGTGCGGAGGCCTTTCTGCGTCAGGTCGGATGCCGGGACCGCATATGCCCCGCAGAATATAATCGACGGATACAACAGGCCATATGGTGGGCCGCACTCCTGGGTGTCAGAGCGGATGAAGGATGGCGCTGAGGAGTGGATCGCCCTTGAGTGGCCTAAGCTGCAAAGCGTGCGCGAAATTCAGGTGATCTTCAACGACGATGTTAATGAGGATTTGATCAATCTGCATCATCACCGGACACCGTTTGAGACCATTCCCGAGCTTGTCGCGGATTACAGGCTCGAAGCGCGCTGCAGAGGAAGCTGGACGCTTCTGTTCCATGAGGCCGGCAACCGGAAGCGTCGCCGTGTTCACCGGCTGGAGGTGCCAGTGAGCACAGACGCCGTGCGGCTGGTCATCGAGCGCACGAATGGGGCTCTAAGCGCGGAGGTGGTCGCCATCCGGGTTTACGAATGAACCGAATCGTTGGTGGCTGCACGGTAAGCCTTCGGGGAGACACCGTGTAGCTGCTTGAATTTTCTGGAGAAATAAGCCAGCTCTATACCCATATGCTCTGCGATATCGGTAATGCCCCAATCAGAGAAGGAGAGCAGGTGTCTAGCCTCTTCCATCCGCTTCTCCAGCACATACCTCATCGGTGTAACGCCCATGTATTTTTTGAAATAGGAGATAAAGTAATTGGGGTGCAGATGCATGATTTCCGCAAGCTGTTCCACCTGCAGTTGCTCATGCAGATGGCTGTTGATATACTGCAGCACATTGGCCAGGTTGCCGTGTTCCGCTGGCAGCACGAATTCATGAATAAAGTCGGTATGTCCCTCTTCTTCAAAGCAGCAGGCCAGGATAGAGAGGACGGAGGCCTTCATTCTCAGCACAGAATACACGCTGGGCCGGTTGAATTGCGTGATCGTGTCAGCGAATAGGGAGCGGACGGCTGCAGGTTCGGAAACGTCGGTAATGAAAAGCCGGCTCGCGGCGTGAAACAATGGCCATTCACCGATGCGTGCGTCAAAATGGATAAAATAACGGTCATACGGATTGTGAACGGACGTCTCGGTGATCTGCCGGGTGAAGGCTGGCATCAGCATAACCTGGTTGGCTCTGGGATAGTAGGGGACATCGTTGATCACCACTTTCCCTTCACCGCCGGCGATGAAATAAAGCCTGTTAAATGAAGGTTGTTCCTCCGAACGGTTCCAGCCGGCATACGTGCTGCGCTGCTGGGCATGGGATACACTGACCGTCAGTCCGTCGAGCAGTCCGAAGTAGAACGGGTTCGAGGCATCCACTGCGATTGCACCTCCTGAGCCACGGCGAGTCTGCAGCATAGCTTAAACGATCAGCAGGCCGTGTCGTATTGTTAGCGCTGTCATTCATTATAGCAGATTTATCGGATTCATCTTAGGATCGTACAAAAACTCCTTAGTTACGGCTATGTTCTGGCCATTGTTCTCAGGCTACACTCAAGAAGGATGGAAAAGGGTGATCTGATAAGGAAGAGGGAGGCTGGAACGGAATGGAGAAGGTGCGATTCGGAATCATTGGCATCGGCAATATGGGAACCTCGCATGCTCTCAGCTTGAGCCGGCACATTCAGGGAGCGGAGCTGACTGCGGTATGTGATGCGAACCCCGACCGCCTTCGCTGGGCGGAGGAGAAATTGCCCGACACCGTGCTCAAATTCAGCGATGCGGAAGACTTTTATGCTTCAGAGGCTATGGATGCGGTACTCATCGCCACGCCGCATTATGATCATCCCCCGCTTGCGGTGCAGGCCTTCCGGCATGGCTATCATGTGTTGGTGGAGAAGCCTGCCGGCGTGTACACGAAGGCGGTGCGTGAAATGAACGTGGCCGCAGCGGGGACAGGCAGGATGTTCGGCATCATGTATAATCAGCGCACCAATCCGCTGTACCAGAAGCTGCGGGATTTGGTGCTGTCGGGTGAGCTGGGCGAGGTGCGCAGAATGAACTGGATCATTACGAACTGGTACCGCTCTCAAAGCTACTATGATTCTGGGGGCTGGAGAGCGACCTGGGCCGGGGAAGGGGGCGGCGTGCTTCTGAACCAGGACCCCCACCAGCTCGATTTGTGGCAGTGGACGACAGGTATGATGCCGGTACGGATCAGAGCCTTCTGCCAATTTGGCAAGTATCGCAATATTGAAGTGGAAGACGATGTTACGGCTTATGCAGAGTATGAAAATGGGGCGACAGGCGTTTTTATTACGACTACCGGCGAAGCACCGGGCACGAACCGCTTCGAGGTGACGGGCGATCGCGGCAAAATTGTGGCCGAGGATGGCAAGCTGACCTTCTGGAGGCTGCGGACGCCGGAGCCTGAATTTAACGCGACCTATAAAGGGGGCTTCGGCAGTCCGGAATGCTGGACATGCGAAATCCCTGTAGCTGGCGGGGATGGAAGCCAACACAGGGGTATTCTGCAAAATTTCACGAATGCGATTCTGTATGGAGAAAAGCTGCTTGCCCCAGGGGAGGAAGGCATTCTCGGACTGACATTATCCAATGCGATGCATTTGTCCACCTGGACCGACGATTGGGTCAGCCTGCCTCTGAATGAGCAATTGTACGCAGACATGCTGAATGAACGAATTCGTCATTCTTCCTTCCGTAAAAATGACGGAGGCAGTGTCGTATTGGATGTATCAGGTTCACATTAGGCATTAGACCCGGGCTGATTCGATATACCTATGAAAGGAGCGACTGCATATGAAGCTTTCTGTATTTACAGTTGCTACACCGGAGCTTACACCAGAGGCGCTGGTGGATGCTGCCAGGGAAGCGGGGCTCGACGGGGTGGAGTGGAGGTATAAGGAGATCTCACCGAATACCGTAGAAGAGCAGCCCTCGTACTGGCGCAATAACCGCTGCACCATCGATCCACGGCTTTCCGGGGAAGAATTGCTGAGATTTAGAGAAATCACGCTATCAAGGGAGCTTAAGGTGGCGGGGCTGATGCCTTATCTGCCGGTGGGAAATTTGGAGGCGGCGGAGCAGGCTTTTCATGCGGCAAGTCAATTAGGAGCAGGGATGATTCGTGTCGGTGTCGCAGGATATGACGGAACCGCGCCTTATCCGCGGCTGTATGAAGAAACGGTGCGGTATCTGCAGGAGGTAGAGGCTCTGGCCAAAAGGTATGGCATTAAGGGGCTGGTTGAAACCCACCACAGGACGATCGCGCCGAGCGCGTCTCTCGCCTACCGTCTCGTCAGCGGCTGCAATCCCGATTATATCGGGGTTCTCTATGATCCGGGCAACATGGTGTATGAGGGATATGAGCCGTTCCAAATGGGAATAGAGCTGCTTGGTCCTTATCTTGCGCATGTGCATATCAAGAACGCCGCCTGGAGGCAGGAGGGACGGCGAGCGGACGGCACTGTACGCTGGTTGGCGGACTGGTCCCCGCTGGAGGAAGGAATGATCAATTATGCAGAGGTGTTGCAGAGCCTGAAATCCGTCCAGTATGCAGGCTATCTCGGCATTGAGGATTTCAGCGGCCAATATGACTCACGGCAGCTTCTGAAAGCGTTTGCTAAATTCATACGGGAAAGGCTGTGAGCACATGGCTGAAAACAGGCAGGACGGCATGAATTATGCGCCGCAGGGCAAGCCTGATCCGGTCGTTCGCCCCGGTGAATTTGTCATCGCAGCAGCGGCTCTGGATCACGGCCATATTTACGGCATGGTCAACGGGCTGACGGAAGCGGGAGCGACGCTGAAATGGGTGTACGACCCCGATCCGGCGAAGGTGCGCCAATTCAGGGAAAGGTTCCCGGAGGCCAGACCCGCGGCCAGCCTGGAGGAAGTGCTGGATGATCCCGAGGTTCGGCTGGTGGCCGCAGCGGCCGTGCCCTCTGAGCGCTGCGCCCTCGGCTTGCAGGTCATGGACGCAGGCAAGGATTATTTCACCGACAAGGCCCCGTTCACTTCGCTGCAGCAGCTTGAAAGCGCGCGCCGGAAAACGGCGGCAACCGGCCGGAAATATGCCGTATATTACAGCGAAAGAATCCATGTGGAAGCTGCCGTGTTCGCGGGGCAGCTTGTGCAGCAGGGAGTGATCGGTCGGGTGCTGCAGGTGACAGGCTTCGGTCCGCACCGTTTGAATGCCGCCTCCCGCCCGGAGTGGTTCTTCCGTAAGCAGAATTATGGCGGCATTCTCTGCGATATCGGGAGCCATCAGATCGAGCAGTTTCTCTATTTTACAGGAAATCGGAATGCCAAAGTGCTGCACAGCAAGGTAGCCAACTACCACCATCCGCAGTATGCCGAGCTGGAGGATTACGGGGATGCGACACTGCTTGGTGACAACGGCAGCACCCATTACTTCCGGGTGGACTGGTTCACACCGGACGGTCTGGGGACGTGGGGGGATGGAAGAACTTTCATCCTTGGCACGGAAGGAACGATTGAGCTGCGCAAATATATCGATGTTGCCAGAACTACACAAGGAAATCATGTGTACCTGGTCAATGGAGACGGGGAGCAGCATTTTGAAGTCAGCGGCAAGGTGGGATATCCCTATTTTGGCGAGCTGATTCTGGACTGCTTGCACCGCACGGAGAGGGCCATGACGCAGGAGCATGCGTTCAAGGCGGCAGAGCTATGCCTGCAGGCTCAGGACATGGCATTGCATATTGCGGTTGAACAGGAGGTATGAGCATGAAGCAACTGGGTGCGGCCATCATCGGTTGCGGCTCGATTCATCCGCTGCATGCTCTGTCGGTCAGCGAACTGGAGGATGTGACGCTGAGGCTGCTGGTGGACCGGGACAGGAACAAGGCGGAAGCCGCCGCGTCGGAATACGGGGGCGAGGCAGCGGACGATTATCTTGCCATTCTGGAGCGGGAGGACATCGACGTAGTGCATCTATGTACGCCGCATCATGAGCATGCCGGGATGGCCGTCGAGCTGCTGAAGGCCGGGAAGCATGTGGTGACGGAAAAGCCGTTGGCCGCAGGCATCGAAGCAGCGGAACGGATGGTGCAGGCCGCAGACCATAGCAAGGGACAACTGGGTGTGGTGCTGCAGAACCGATACAACGAGTCCTCACAAACCATTTACAGAATCATTGAATCGGGCGAGCTGGGCCGGTTGGTTGGCATGAAGGGCATCGTGACCTGGCACCGGAATGAAGGCTATTATGCAAAAGGTGGCTGGAGAGGAAAATGGGCTACGGAAGGCGGCGGGGTGCTGATCAACCAGGCCATCCATACACTGGATCTGCTGCAGTGGTTCGGCGGACCGGTGGAAGCTGTCCGGGGCAGTGTAACGACGGATGTGCTGGATGGTGTCATCGAGGTGGAGGACACCGCTCATGCTCATTTCCGGTTTGCCAGCGGAGCGACGGCGATTCTATATGCCACCAACGCTTATGCGGTCAATTCACCGGTGGAGCTGGAGATCGTATTTGAGCAAGGGACCCTTCATCAGCGGAGGGATTGTCTGTATCTTTCTAGGGACGGGCGGGAAACGCTGTTGTGTGAGCCGCCGCTTGCCATCACCGGTGCCAAAAGCTATTGGGGAACCGGGCACAGGCTGATGATTCGCGATTTTTATGCACATGTTCGGGAAGGAAAGAAATTTTGGCTTGACGGTACCGAAGGCATCAAATCGCTCAGACTGGTGAAGCAGGTTTATGAAGCCTCCCGTACTGCCCACATTAAATAAAGCGCAAAAAACAGCGAAAGCAGGTGTTCCTTCCTTGTTCGGAAGGGATGAACCTGCTTTTTTGCTTAAACAAAGTTCGGCTTAAAAAAAGCTTGCTTTCTGACTTGCTTGGATGTATAGTATTAATTACGTGATTCATAGATTTACTTTCAAATATGCGGTCGTGGCGGAATTGGCAGACGCGCACGGTTCAGGTCCGTGTGGGCTAACCCCCCGTGGAGGTTCGAGTCCTCTCGACCGCATCAATTTAGCAGTGAAAAAGCTCTTGAATTTGTCCTTGTGACGATTCAGGAGCTTTTTTATATACCCGGAATTTGCAAGACCTTGCTCACCACTTGAGCCGAAGAAAACTTTGAACTGTATTCAAGATGAACAAATCTGCGAAACCGTAAAAGCACAGGCGGAAATCAAAAGTCCGGCCCTGGCGATAGCCGGCGCAACTGAAAAAATGTACAACTATGACAACAGCTGTCACCATTGTCGATTAAGATGAACTTGAAAGCGAATTTATCCAAGAAAGGGATGGGAAGATGTACGTTACAGTTGAAGATTTGATCGCCGAATGGAAGAAAGAGGCTGTATTAACCCAGAAGGTGCTGGACGGGTTGACCGATAAAGCGCTCTTGCAGCAGGTATATCCGGAGGGACGGATGTTGGGAAGAATTGCGTGGCATTTTGTCGCGAATATCCCGGATTATTTAACTGAATTCGGAGTCTCGGTAGCAAAAGTGTCAAATCCGAACGAACTGCCGTCTGCAAAGGAGATTGCGGAAACCTTTAATGAGATAAGCTCTCATGTAGTCACTGCTCTTCAAGAGCAGTGGACGGACGATTCGTTGAAGCAAATTCAAAATGCGTTCGGCAGAATGGAATCCAACGCGACGATCTTCATGGGATTGATCAAACATATCGTTCATCATCGAGGCCAAGTTACAGTTCTGATGCGCCAAGCGGGGTTGCCTATACCTGCAGTATATGGTCCTTCCAAGGAAGGTTGGGCACAGTTAGGAGTGACGACGCCACCGCTTTGAGTGTGCGTCATTTACAGGTGCTCAGCATAATTTAAGGATCGCAACAGCGGCCAGGCTAGGGCTTTATTTTCACGCCCTAGTCCGCCGCTGTTGCATTTGATCTTTGAACTGGAAAACTGCGTAAAACCAGCAACTCCAGCCCACAACTTTGTTTTCTTCGAATAGTTGATGCTGCCATCGGGGGCTACAACTTGCTGTTGCTAGCAATAGGGAAAACCGTATCACAAAGGTACTATGCTTGTTTATTTAGATGATTTTTACGATATTGACCAGGTGTGATTCCCTCCAGCTTGCGGAAGTAACGAATGAAGTTTTGTGGGTTATTGTATGACAGCCGCTCAGCAATGTCTTTAATCGGAAGATCGGTTTCAATAAGCAGCTTCTTTGCTTGGTTCAATCGAAACATCGCAAGGTATTCGCTGAAGGACACACCCGTCTCCTTCTTGAAAATATTACTAACATAGAACAAGTTATAATGTAACCTTGAAGCACATTCATCGAGGGTAATATCCCGATTGTATTCGTTCTGTATCATATGGATGATTTGTTCGCTTAGATTATGATAGGTTGAATTTTGCCGGTCACGGAATACTTCAATGATTGGAGCTATTAGCTTTTTCCTAAACCAGGTTTCGATTTCTGCGCTAATATACATTTGCAATAATTGCTCATAAAGCGACTGTGCTTCGCCAGACCCTTGCTTTTGTGGGATGCCATTTTCCTGCATAAGGATCATGAACTCATTGAGAAGGCAAATTAACGAGATTTGATATTCATGCGGTTCCCTTTCTTTTTGGAATACTTCCGTCAGCCATTGATGCAACGCTTTATGGGCCCGATGTTCATCTGCGATCCGAATGGAGTCCAAGAGCTCGTTTTCGATTTGCTTTGGATAGAAATACACATTGCTGTGATTGCCCGAATTCATGCTGAAATAGGGGATTATGACACCTTTGCCCAGCTTCATACGATGCTTCAACGCTTCCATACCTTCCCGATATGCACGTGAGGCATACAGCAAATGGTGGAAGGGCAAGCTGACGCCGATGCTCACATCCAAATCCAGAAACCCCCTTATGTTACTTTGCATTTGCTCCGTCAAATTATAGATGTAATCGTTAAAGGCATTTAGGTTCGTTTCTTCACTGCCTATCAAAATGACATGGGTTTGTTCAATGATAATGGTAGGCAATCGTTCCTCTGGTGGGACCATTTCTTCAATAATGTTATTCATTGCGAATAGCAACAGATCAAGATCTGTTTGTTCGTAGCGTGTATCCTCCAGTAAATCAATCTGCAGCGTAAGTATAATAAAGTGATTCCACGGTAATAGTCGATCCTGCAAGCCGAATAGCCGAAGCTTATCCTCCGTCTCGGATTTTTTGTTCGTACCAAGATAAAGTTTATGGAGAAAAAGGCTCATGGCCTGCTCACGATGTCTGCCCAATTCTGTCGTTAACGTAGAGATCGATGTAAACATGTCCCTGAAATGGTCATTGATGAATTGGATTTCATTCATTTTTTCTCTTCTGCCTTCCGGTACACGTTGTACCACATCCTGAAAAAGACGCCGGATCGGTGAATACACGTTGCGGCTGCCCAGCCAAACCAGGCCCATCGATCCCAGAATGATGAACATGCAAACATAAAAGGTGAACCAGCCGATATCGCGGGATTCTTTGGTAAGCTCAGACAACTCGGTAAATGAAATATAAGTCCACTGGTTGAAGGGTGATTTTATATAGGTAACTGAATGATGCCCCGTCTTCGACAAAAACTCGCCAGCGTCACCTTCAAGCAAAGACAGCTCAGAGGAGTCCAGGTATCCCAAATCATCCAGCCGGGCTCCGACTTTGTCTTGTTGCGGATGAATAATGACACGATTCGTTTGATCCAGAACCATAATATCACTGGCAGGAGGTTGATTAATGATATCGGCCATATTGCAGGTGGGGATAGTTACAGCGGCAATTCCGCGTTTCTCGGCAGACAAGTAGGGTGTTTTTTTGGCGAGAACGACAGCGTATTGGCAATTATAGCTTGAATTATAGGTTGAGCTAATCTGGTCAGTTTTGACAATGATCCAGGAAGTGACCGCTTCTTTATTCATTAAGTCCACCAACAGATCTTTGTATTTAAAAGATTCGAACGTAGACAAGCCCTGATTGTTAATGAGCCAATTGGATACATAGCTAGCCAATATGACATCGTCTACTTTGGTTATCGGTGATTTAAGCAATGACAGCTCCCTGGTGAGATGATTAATACGCACGAATTCTCGATAGTTCATTTCTTGAAAAATGGATTCTTGTACCAGTGACGTATTTATGAGATAACTCATGGTGTAGTCTAGTGATCGCAGAAGTTGCTCCATACTGGCTCTCAACTGATTCAAAGAATCAAGGCGGCTTTCGTTGACATGGCTTTGGATCGATTCTGAGGATTTCTGGTATGAGAAATAACCAAGCAATAGCAACGGGATGATGCTCACTGCACATCCGAAGATCACCATCTTGGTATAGATGCTGTGCCTGTTCATAAGAACCGCCTTTCCATTTATGAAAGTGCTTACAATCTTATTGTAGCCTTCGATCAGCGATTGCAGCAATAATCATTTTTGCGGTAATGATCATTATATTTGTGGAGCAACTGTTCATCAGAATAATCATCTTTTGCATGGATAATCATCCTATAGATGCAACTGCAAAAGGCGTCTGTGACCAGGGATTTCCTGATCAAATGAATGGATCATTTACGTAATCATGCTCCAACCCTAGAATGGGAATTGTCAAAACCAATCCAAATATTACAAACGGAGGTCATGAAATGAAACTGAGAAAGTTGGCAACTCTGGTGCCAATGTGGGTTGCAATGGCTCTTTTCGTTGGTTGCTCTGGCAGCGATGAATCAACACCAGCAGCAACGGGTGACACGAACAGCGGAGCCGGTAATGAGACAGCTCCGACTAAAATATCTATGATTGCAAAGCTCCATGTCGCTGAAGTTCCATCAGACAAAATGGAAAAATTGATCGAGGCACAAACCAACACGGAGCTGGATATTCAATGGGTGCCAAATACGATTTACGAGGATAAGATTAATGCGGCTTTCGCTACAGGAGCATTGCCGATGGCCTTCTCCGGGGATATCAACAAACTGCGCGAAGCCATAATTGACGGACAGTTCTGGGAAATCGGACCTTATCTGGACGAATTCGAAAACCTTAGTCAGTTGAATCCTTCCATACTGCAAAACATGGAAGTAGACGGCAAACTGTACTCCCTGTACTCTGAGCGGCCATTGTCGCGTCAAGGTTTAATCTTCCGCAAGGATTGGGCCGATCAGCTAGGGTTATCAGCACCGGCGAATCTGGACGAGCTTTATGAAATGCTCAAGCAATTCAAAAACAATGACCCGGATCAAAACGGCAAGAACGATACGATCGGGCTCACGGATCGAAGCGACTTGATTTACGGTGCGTTTAAAACGGTCGCATCATGGCATGGCACGCCAAATTATTGGGGAGAACAGGACGGCAAGCTGTTGCCTGAATTCATGTTCCCGGAATATCTGGAGACCATGAAATTTTTTCGTAAACTGCATCAGGAAGGGCTCATCAACCAGGATTTCCCCGTTACCAGTAAAGAGGATCAGCGTGCTTTATTAGTCAGTGGGACAGCAGGTGCTTATATAGGCGCTATGCCGGATGCATGGGGGCTGCAGACCGAAATGGGCCAGGTGAATCCCAATGGTGTATTGGATGTCCACAACCGTATTGAAGGACCTAAAGGACTGGGCGTGTGGATGGCTGTACAAGGGGGAGGCGAGGTTCTTTTATTCCCTAAATCAGCAATCAAATCCGAAGAGCAGTTAAAAGAAGTTTTATCGTTCTATAACAAGCTGATGTCTACGGAGGCTGCCAATTTGGTGATGTGGGGAGTTGAAGGAGAGCATTACACGGTGGTAGACGGAATGGCGAAGCCTGTTGATGATACAAAAATGTTGGATCGCGAAGTGAAACCGTATTCAGTGATCGCAATCGGCGGAGAAATGTCCATTCCGGACCTTCTCCGAGCGAAATGGGAAGATCCGATTAAACAAAAAGCGGAAAGTCTGGTCGTAGACAATAATGAATTTCTCATCGAAAATCCAGTTGCTTCACTGGAATCCAAAACTTTCATTGAAATGGGGGAACGTTTGCAGCAATTAATCAACGATGCAACGTATAAGTTTGTTATTGGCGATATCGATGAAGTAGGGTTCCAGGCGGTTGTGGACAAATGGCTTGCCGATGGAGGACAAAAGATCATCGATGAGTATACCGCAGCATATCAGACCTCAAAATAGGGCGGCTAAATAAGAAGCTGCAGACGGGCTTGCGAGCAACGAGCCCCGCCGACCCTTATAAGCAGAGAGAAGGAAGGGAGTGGGTCCGAACAATGAACGACCACGCGAGTGCACAAGTCAAATCTCTAAACCGTCTTTCGCACAAAGAAGATCTGGTAAAAAGCATCATGAAAAATGGCGCTTTATATTTCATGCTGCTTCCGGGATTCCTTTATTTTGTAGTATTTAAATACATTCCTATGTTTGGTTCAGTCGTCGCCTTTCAGGATTACAAGCCATATCAGGGGATCCTAGGCAGCGATTGGGTCGGATTTGCTCATTTCGAACGATTATTTTCCGAACCCATGTTTTTAAATATTTTTATAAACACGCTGGTATTATTTTTTTTGAACTTGATTTTCTTTTTCCCAGTACCTATTGTGCTGGCTCTAATGCTAAATGAAGTCAGGCAGCAGGTATTTAAGCGTACCATTCAAACGATGGTTTACATCCCGCATTTTATGTCCTGGGTCATTATCGTTTCGATTTCTTTCGTGATGCTATCTATGGATCGAGGATTGATGAATGAATTGCTGGTGGCAGCAGGTTTTGAGAAAGTGAACTTTTTGATGAATCCGGATTGGTTCCGGCCTATGTACATTTTACAGATTATATGGCGTGAAGCGGGCTGGGGAACGATTATTTACCTCGCAGCTATGGCCTCCATTGACCCTCAGCTATATGAAGCGTCGCGAATCGACGGTGCAGGGCGGTTCCGGCAAATTTGGCATATTACCCTTCCATCTATTCGAAGCGTCATCGTCATTCTTTTGCTGCTTAAAATTGGAGACGTTCTGGAGGTAGGGTTTGAACATATCTTCCTGTTATTGAATGCCATGAATCGTGAAGTCGGGGAAGTCTTTGATACCTATGTGTATTTAGCGGGCTTGCAGCAAGGCCAATTCAGCTATAGCGCAGCGGTAGGATTTTTCAAATCGTTTGTAGGGCTGGTATTGGTTGTTGGGGCGAACTGGCTTGCAAAGAAATTTGGCGAAGAGGGAATTTATTAATCAGCACAAAGGAGACAGGCGATGGTATGATCCAGGACAAATCATGGGCAAGTCGGTTATTCGACGGAATCAATTTGGTATTGTTGGCTTTCATAGGGATCGTCACCATTCTTCCATTTATTTATGTTTTTGCCGGTTCTTTCACCACCGTTGGGGAGCTTGCTCAAAAGCAGTTTGTGATCTTTCCAACCGAATTCACACTTGATGCATACCGGTACATTTTTTCTACAAATACGGTCATTCGGGCAATGGGTGTATCTATTTTTATCACAGTTGTGGGTACTATGTTTAGCATGCTGCTGACGGTATTGATGGCTTTTGCATTGTCGAAAAAAGATTTGCGCGGACGAAGCATGATTATGTTTCTGATTGTCTTTACCATGCTGTTCAGCGGCGGTTTGATCCCCACTTTCTTAGTGGTGAAAAGCTTAGGACTCATCGATAGTTATGGCGCTTTAATTATCCCGTCGGCGATGAGCGCTTTTAACCTGATTATTATGCGCAACTTTTTTCAGAACTTGCCGGAAGGATTGGAGGAATCGGCTAAAATCGACGGAGCGGGCAGTTGGAGCATTCTCTTCCGGATCGTCATTCCGTTATCGATGCCGGCTATAGCCACGATATCTTTGTTTTATGCAGTTAACTATTGGAATACTTACTTTCAGGCGATCATGTACATTAATGACCCGGCCAAATGGCCGGTCCAGGTGATCTTACGGCAAATCGTAATTATTGCCAGCGCATTAACAGCCGATACTTCAGGATGGGCAAGCGAAGATGTGCTCCCGCCAGCTCAAAGTGTGAAAATGGCTGTCATCGTAGTTGCTACCCTGCCTATTTTAGTAGTGTATCCCTTCCTGCAGAAGCACTTTGCTAAAGGTGCATTGTTAGGAAGCATTAAAGGTTGAACATTCTCGTCATGAAGCCTTTGCTTGAACTCGCACGAGAGCATTGATGATGAATCTGGTCAGCGGCAGACAATATCATACTTTACACCATCGCTTGTTCAGCCTATATGCATCGGATTATCCGTTAGGCGGAACGAGCTTTTTTTACTCACGAATTGATAGCGTTTACAAAACGGATGAATAAGTGAGAGGGGTGATGCAGAGGGAAATGAATATGGAAGATCCTGCTTCTGTTTATCAGCGACGTCAGGCACAGCTTAACAACGATGGGGAAAAGGAGGCATTCTATTGAAAAAGTTGCTATCGAGCTTATTGAGTGTGGCCATGCTGGTCAGCTTGCTGTCAGGCATGGCGTCAGCCGATACAGCCGTGGATGAAGCGGTGACGAATAAGTCTCTGCCGATCGAGATCACGACTGAGAAATTAAGCGCATCGATCCCTGCATTTCCGGGAGCGGAAGGCGGCGGTATGTATACGACGGGCGGCAGAGGAGGTGACGTCTACGAAGTAACGACACTGGCCGATTCCGGTCCGGGCTCGCTACGCGAAGGCGTGGGTCGCAGCAACACAACGATTGTATTCCGCGTTGGCGGTACGATTCATCTGGAGTCGCCGCTCAAGATTACCGGCACAAACGTAACGATAGCGGGACAGACCGCTCCAGGTGAAGGGATAACCGTATCCGATTACTGGACGTCCTTTCACGCGGATAACGTTATTGTACGGTATGTGCGCTTCCGCTTAGGCGATCGGTACCCAAGCGAAGACGATGCCTTTGGTGGCAGAAATTATAAAAATATCATCATCGATCACTGCTCGTTCAGTTGGTCCGTGGATGAAGTGCTAAGCATGTACAGAAACGAGAATACGACCGTCCAGTGGTCCATGGTCTCGGAAAGTATGCTCATGACGACACATCAGAAGGGCAGACACGGATATGGGGGCATCTGGGGCGGCAACAATGTGACGTTTCATCACAATCTGATCGCACACAACGTCAGCCGCAATCCCAGGCTTGCCGGAGCACCAGACTACCCGTTCGAGATGTTCAACAACATCATCTATAACTGGGGATTCTTCTCTGCGTATGGCGGTGAGCAGGGCAATTATAATCTGATCAACAACTATTATAAATCCGGTCCGAATACGTATCGTCCCATGCGCAACAGTGTATTCCATGATGTTGCGCCCGAGACGCGTTTGTATATTGACGGAAATATAGTCGAAGGTTATCCCGCTGTGACGGCTGACAACTGGAAAGGCGTGGGTACGGTCGCCAATCCGGCTTCCAAGCTGGAGGAACCTGTGGTCATGCCGAATTTGTCTAATCCCGAGCCGGCCGAGACTGCTTATCATCGCGTCCTGGCGGAGGCAGGGGCGGTATTGCCGAAACGGGATGCCATCGACGCGAGAATCGTTCATGAGACGGCGACCGGCACCGGACGGCACATCAATTCGCAGAAGGAGGTCGGTGGTTATCAGGAATTCGAGCAAGTGCAATCAACACTTGCGGATGCTGATCATGATGGCATGCCGGATGATTGGGAGACGGCGAACGGACTGAATCCGAACGACACTGCTGACCGCAACGGCATTCACGAATCGGGTTACACGTTCTTGGAGGAGTATTTGAACGGCATCGCAGGAGAAAGTTTTGCTAACCCGGAAGTCGAGATATTAACTCCTGCGAATAACACAATTGCAGCAGATGGAGAAACCGTTGAAATCACGGCAGCCGCGTCAGATCGCGATGGCAAGATAGTCAACGTTGAGTTCTACGCTGGTGATTCCAAGCTTGGTGAAGACAACTCGACACCCTATTCGTACAGTTGGAGCAACGTGCCGGAAGGAACACATTTCCTGACAGTGCGTGCCGTTGACGACTCGGGCACATCCACACAGTCCAGTAATGTAGCGATTCATGTCAATCGGGAAGGAAGTATTGCACCGTGGCAAGCGGCTGATATCGGAACGCCGGGTATCGCAGGGCATACGCAGCTTGGCTCATCCAAGACAGACGTTATCGTTAAGGCGTCTGGAGATATTGCCGACAGGTCCGACAGCTTCCACTTTGCTTATCAGCAGCTCACAGGCAATGGAGAAATTGTTGCACGGATCGAGCGTGTTACGGCTACGGACGACGGTGCAGAGGCCGGAGTCATGGTCCGCGAAAGCTTGAACCCGGATTCCCGGTTCGTGGGCCTCTTCATTCCGTATGTGAAGGGGGGGCAGAAGTACATCGGCATGACCCGAAAGTCGGACGGCGGCAAGATCGAGCTAAAAGAACCGGAGACACTCGTATCAACGCCATACTGGGTGAAGATTGTTCGTCTGGGTGATCAGTTCACTTCGCTTACGTCAAGTGACGGTCAAAACTGGACCGTATTCGACTCGGTCACGATGCCGTTAAGTGAGACCGTCTACTTCGGCCTGGCCGCAGACGCATCGAAGCCGGATGACGAGGTAGATAAATACAACGCATCCACGTTCTCGAATGCGGCTGCCACGGCATTGGATGCGGATTATCCGACCGCCCCATCCCAATTGACGGCAACACCAGGAGACCAGTCGGTTACGCTGTCGTGGAGCGAGGTTGAAGTTGCGGATACGTATAATGTTCTCCGGAGCGAGTTGCCGGGAGGGCCTTACGAACAGATCGCAGCGAGCGTTACCGAAGCCTCATATTCCGATACGGGTCTTATCGCAGGCAAAACATATTACTATATCGTAAACGCCCAGAATGCGAAAGGCATCAGCTTTGCATCAGCAGAAGCAAGCGCCGTGCCGGAGGGCGAACCCGAAACGGGGAGCGGAACCATCTATCTCGTTGATGACGAATTCGAAAGCGAAGACCCGGATACGACACCGGTTGGATACATGGTGACACCAGACCCTCAGGACGACGCTCATAAGCTGGTTGTTACAAAAGTCCCGGAGAATATGACGGGCAATGACTCGGCTAAAGCATTAATGCTGTTCGACAATGCGGCGGGCAATTCGCAGTTCGTCAAACGCTTCACGCCGCAGCTCGGTACCGTTATTATCGAGACAGACGTTGCGGCCCCCGGATGGCCGGGCACCTCAGCCGTGTTATCTCTTCAAAATGATTCGGGCAGCCGGTCGCCGCTAACGATTGAGATCCGCAAGCCGGCGCTCCCTTCTCCGGAGCCGAATTACACGATGACCTATAAGCTGAACGGCGCGGATCACAAGCTGATGAACCCGCCGGCGAATAACCAGTGGTATAACCTGAAGATTGTGGCGAAGGTGGCTACGCACACGGCGGATATTTATGTTGATCAAGTATTAATGGCCGACGACGTGCCGTTTCAGGCGGACGTCAAACAAGACGGCATAACGCGAATATCGGCAAAGACCCCTGGAACCGGCAAGGGTACGATATATTACGACAATATTAAAGTGTATGTCGAGCCTGTCGAGAGTCCAAAAGGCTTGTTATCCGTACCTGGTAACGGCAAGGTCAGATTGGAGTGGACCGCAGCGGAAAATGCAGCCTCTTACAATGTAAAGCGAAGTGTCACCGATGGAGGACCCTACGAGACGATTGCGACAGATGTAACCGACGTCACGTACATCGACGAGACGGTCGCCAATGGCACGACCTATTATTACGTGGTCACCGCAATGGGGACGACCGGCGAAAGCGGTGCTTCCAATCAGACATCCGCAGCTCCTTCCGAGGAATCTGTAAAACCGCAAGCGCCAACAGGGGTGACAGGAAACGCGCGCAGCTCGCAAGCAGATTTGCATTGGGAATCGGTCCCCTACGCGACACATTACACGGTAAAACGCTCAGACAGCCCTGAAGGTCCTTTCGTTGCAGTTGCTTCTCAAATAAGCAGCTTGACGTTTCGTGACGGAGGTCTTGAAAACGGCGCGACTTATTATTACGTCATATCTGCTACGAGCGTTGCCGGTGAAAGCGAGGATTCGGTGGCTGTAAGTGTTACACCTTATAGTCATCTCTCCACTCCCGCATTCACGGCAAAGCCGGTGCCGGGCGGAGCGGAACTGGAATGGCAGTCCGTACCGGGCGCCCAAGCTTATGACGTTAAACGGGCCGATCATCCGGATGGGCCGTATACGATCATTGCCGGGGGAGTAGCGAGCAGTGTTTATGCCGATTCGGGGCTGATCAACGGCCAACCTTTTTACTATAAAATAACTGCGGTTAGCGATGCTACGTATAGTCTCGATTCAATGCCGATCGGCGTGCGTCCATTTCAGAATGATGGGACGCCTGCGGCCCCTGCTGCACTGCTTGCAGAGCCTGGCGACGGCAGTATCGATCTTAGCTGGGAGCCTGCAACAGGAGCCGACCGTTATTCCGTGAGAAGAAGCACATCTGCTGCCGGTCCGTTCGTGACGGTCGCAGATGACCTTGAGTCAACGCAAATGACGGATTCCGGTTTGCCGAACGGCGTACTCTATTACTATGTGGTCACTGCATCGAACGAAGCAGGCGAGGGAGCATCCTCGGTCGTGATCAGCGAAATGCCTGCGCAAGTGCTTACCGTCGCGGCGGACGGCAGCGCGTTATTCAAGAAAGTGCAGGATGCCATCGACGCCGTGCCGAGCGGGGGGGATCTTCCAACGATTATTAAAATCAAAGATGGCATTTATCGCGAGAAACTGGATGTGCCTTCGGGAAAATCCCCCATTCGCATGATTGGCGAAAGCAGGGAAGGGACGATTCTCGTGTACGGGGATTCCGCCAGCACGATAGGTCCTAACGGTACGCCTCTCGGCACATCGGGCAGCTACAGCTTCCGGGTGCAAGCGAATGATTTCACTGCAGAGCATCTTACGATCCAGAACGATGCCGGAGACGATGCGGGTCAGGCTGTCGCGCTTTATGCGTCTGCGGATCGGTTGACGTTCCGCGACGTAAGCCTTCGAGGTTGGCAGGATACGCTGTATGCTCATGGCGGTAGGCAATATTACGTTGACAGCTATATTGAAGGTGATGTCGACTTTATTTTCGGCGGCGCAACGGCCGTATTCGAGAACAGCATCATTCACAGCTTGAACGAAGGTTACGTGACGGCTGCTTCCACCGCAGATCAGAGCGCGGGTTATATCTTCTTGAACAGCCGCTTGACTTCGGAGCCGGGGTTGACCGGAGCGGTATCGCTTGGCAGGCCATGGCGGCCTTATTCGTATGTCATGTATATCCATAGCTACATGGACGACCATATCAAGCCGGAAGGCTGGGATAACTGGGGAAATCCGAATAATGAAACAACGGCGCGTTACGGGGAGTTTGCAAGTTATGGACCAGGGGCTCAGCCGCAACAAAGACTGAGATGGACGAAGCAGCTAACTGTGGCGGAAGCAGCAAAACTGACGCCGGCTCTTTTGCTGAGAGGCAGCGACGGATGGAATCCGGCTGCTATCACTACACTGGCTGACGGCCGAAACGAGTTAAACAGCTTAACGGTCGATGGCGAGCCTCTAGCGGGCTTTGATGCTGCCAAGCTCGACTACGAAGTAAAGCTAGATCAAGCGAATGACTTGCCGATCGTGAACGGCGTTGCGGTGTCGGACACAAGTGAAGTGACGACCGAGCAGGCTGAATCGGTTCCCGGCACAGCAGTAATACGGGTTACTGCACAAGACGGTACCGTCCGAGCATATTCCGTACATTTTCAAGAAAAATCCGAATGACGGGGGGCTTGAATGGTAAAAAAGTAATATGGTAATGAAAAGTACCACTTCCAGGGATGAATTCCATTAGAAGTGGTACTTTTTATTCGATAACAATTTATTCATAGAGTCGACAATTAACACCTCCAATATTAGCTAAAGCAGATTTCTGGTTATTTTATTGGCCATATGTTCAATTTTAGCAATCATTGTACTATCGTCTAAAGTTTGAAGCTGATCAGGTTTAAATAATTGTAGCTTTTTTATATTGTAATAATCAAAAATAACAGTATAAACTGTAAGATTATTCTCCATTAAGTACTTTGTATCCAGTATATCTCTTAAAATCTCATCCTGTTTAATGAAAATTTTCCCATTTATATGGTTAAAGATATCCTGTCGCATGCCTTCATTGTAGAAATCTAATATCTGATTTTCGCGCATTTTTAATGTCTCTCTTAGGCGTTCATGTTTCTCAGGATAATTATATTCCAGTTCGTTCAAGAAAACATCTGTGAGGTATTGAATTAACATGACCGATTGTTCAAAAATTTGCTGAAATCGAACATCAATACGTTCCCCAGTCGTTTCATCAACGATTTCATGAATATACTTCACCCAACCATCCACTATAAGCTCCACAATATCTTCTTTAGTAGAGAAATATTTATATAATGTGGCGCGACTGATACTCATGATTCTGGATATTTCGTCCATTGTAAGGGATTGAAACCCGTTTTTCCTTACGTAGGGAACTAGTTTCGCCATAAGTTTATTTCTTGTTTCATGATGGTTATCATTGATCATCTTGTTGTTCATTTAATTCACCCCGTTCAACATTATAACTCTTCCGCTACATAAAATACATAATACGCTCTGTATGCAAAGTAAACAAAAAATATATATTTTGTTTACTTTGATTTTTTTGTATGATATCATTACTTCGATGATCTGATGCTAAACCTGAAGTATAAACTTCTTGAGTATGCTGGTCGTTATGTAACTGACTATGGCTTGTAATTAGCCTTATTAATGAAGGGGGAAAGAGTATGCAATATCGATTTTTAGGTCAACAGGGATTGCGTGTTTCTGCACTTGGCTTTGGTTGCATGGGTATTTCTATAGCATATGGTTCATCTGACGAGAAAGAGGGTATTGAAACGATTCGCCATGCCTATGATCTGGGTGTTAATTTCTTTGACACCGCAGAGTTATACGGTAATGGTCATAATGAGCAAGTATTGGGGAAAGCAGTTAAAGACATTCGTAATCAAGTTGTAATTGCCACAAAATTTGGCTTTGATATGACAACTGAATCTATCGGTTCCAGCTTCAACAGCCACCCGGACAATATACGTAAAGTGGCAGAGAACAGCCTGCGTTATCTGCAGACAGATTACATCGATGTTTTTTACCAGCATATCCCGGATCCGAATGTTCCAATTGAGGAAGTTGCTGGCGCAGTGGGCGAGCTGATTCAACAAGGGAAAGTGAAGTATTTTGGATTGAGCAATGCAGGACCGGAAACGATACGTCGCGCACATGCTGTGACACCAGTGTCCGTATTGCAAAGCGAGTATTCTATTTTTGAGCGTGAACTAGAAGAACGTAATATTCTTTCATTGTTAAAGGAGTTAGGTATCGGATTAGTGCCGTACGCACCATTAGGCAGAGGGTTTTTGACTGAGTCTGTCAAACCAGCGGAGGAGTATCCGGAAGGCGATATGCGTCGTTGGGACGAGCGTTGGCAAGGAAGTAACTTTACCTATAACATGAATGCAGTCCAACAACTTAAAGAACTGGCTGCAAGCAAAAATATAACTGTAGCACAGTTATCATTGGCTTGGCTGTTAGCCCAAAATGAGAACGTTGTTCCCATTCCCGGTACGCGGAGCAAACAGCGCCTTGAAGAAAATGTGGGTGCAAGCAATATTGTATTATCCGAGGAGGATCTGGTACGTATTGCTGGAATTCTTCCGCACGGGTCAGCAGGTAGCCGATATCCCGCTGGAATGCTCGAAAATTTTACAAGAGACTAACTAATGATGGTCGTTAATTTGTCAAAGTGAAAAAGCTCTTGAATTTGTCCTTGTGACGATTCAGGAGCTTTTTTTGCTTGGGCCGTATAGCGGTATCAAAGTGGCGACAGACATACCGGGCAATGGGGCGGACGGCATATGGCCTATTGGTTTACCACGCTTTTTGCACTTGCTCCATATAAAAATACACCCTCGCAAACATATAGTGCGTGAGTGTATTTTTATATGGAGCAGAACATAGCGGTCGCGTCTTTTCGAAGTCCGCTGCCGGGCGTAGCGCCGGGCGTGGTGGCCGGATTAGTCCGTGTGTGCGACGCCTCTGACTTCGATTAATTGCTCAGGGAACGCCAGGTAGGTCACGCCGATGGCACTGCCGGCCGGCCGATGGTCGCCCATATACTCCCTGAACAGCCCGATGACCGGCTCGAGATGCTCTTGCGGATTTGTCAGATAGAGCTCCACATAAGCAAGGTTCGACTTCGTGACACCAAATTCCGCCAGCACACGATCCAGATTCTCCAGTGTCTGCCGAGTCTGTGCTTCGATATCGCCTTCGCCAACAAACGCGCCCTCTGTATTGTGGGAAAATTGTCCCGAAATGTAGATGGTGCCGTTGACGCTATAACCCTGGGAGATGCCATGATCCCAAAGACCGTGATCGTATGTTTTAATATTAGCCATTTTGCTGTCTCCTTTACTTCAAAGTAAGGCTAGTATAAAATGAACGCAAACAAAAAAATAGTACGCACTTTATTGATAGGTACTATCAGAAAGGATAGTGCAAACATGAGCATGGCCGACTATAAAGATAAGGGTAATATTCAAGAGACACCTTTTGGTTATACATTGTCAGTCATTGGTGGTAAATGGAAAATGCTAATTATGTACCTGCTGGCAGAAAAGCAACCTGTTCGTTTTAATGATATGAAGAGACAGATCGGGGCTATTACTTATAAAACATTGAGTTCACAGCTTAAAGAATTGGAAGCAGATGGCATGGTGAAACGGAAAGAGTATCCTCAAGTTCCCCCTAAGGTCGAGTACAGTCTCACAGAGAAGGCGGAAACCCTGTTACCCGTTTTGGAACAGTTATGTGAGTGGGGAGCCAAGAACCAAAATAATTGAATCCAGTTTTCTAAACGAAAAGCCAAATCTCCCGGAAGGGAGGTGAGGCTATGACAGTGTTTGAAGCATTATACTTGATGCTTGCATTTGGCATGTTTGTAATTGCCATGCTGTCTTTCAATAAGCGGAAATGAGCCGCCCTGTGGATAGGATAACGGCTCATTTCCATGTGAGTGTGTTATTACTGGCTGCCCGCTCTTTTAGCGGTGGTTGTGCAGGGACCGGTTGCCGCCGGTCCTTTTTCTATTCTTATGTTACCACAATGAAATTATACAATTCAACGGATTGCTGTGTAATTATGTATAATTCTATGGATTCGGTCAGTTCATTATATATTCATTTGGTGAGAAAACATCCACTCACAAGTAGATTTTATGCGAAAAATGCATAAAACTCACTATGCAGCTTTCACGTAGTTTAAACTTAGCTTGGGTGATAAACGAATGTACACGGATTTTTACATAATCTTCTTAAAGGGGAAGTGTGAAATGAAAAGTATCTTGGAGGAACTTTACAGAGGCAACCTGGATCCTGAAGAACGAATGGTCCCCACAGATCCGGAATATCGTCCGCTCAACAGAAAAATTTCTGAATTAATGACGGAAGTCAAACAGAGATTTTCGGAGAGCGAATTTGCGGCCCTTGAGCAGATATTGGATTTAAATGATGAGTCTAATTCGATGCTTGCAAGTGAAGCTTTTGTCCAGGGGTTTAGAATGGGGGCTTTGGTGATGGTAGAGGTGTTCAGAGGGGGCAAACCTGATGTTATGGGCGGAAGTTAGGGGAGCGATACCTTTTTCCCTGAAATTGATGTAAATAAATGGAAATAAATATCCAAACGAGCTCACGGTTGGGCATTCTCTTGTGTAAAACTAACAAATACGTAATTGGCGTAACGTTACGCAAAACCTTTTTCGGCGCTCTTGAATTTCGTCGGTCTTTCTCGCCCATCATGAAAGTTGACGAATGGACGGACGTATCATATCGTAATTATAGGAACGTAATCGGTTAAGGGGTGGCAAGGTGGGAGCAAGCATTAAAGACGTCGCGCGAAGAGCCGGTGTGTCTGTTACCAGTGTGTCCAGGGTGTTGAACGGTGAGAAGTATGTGAGCAAGGCGCTGCTTGAGAAGGTCAATCGGGTCATTGAAGAGCTCAATTATTCGCCGAGTCACATCGCGCGCAGCTTGAAGTCGCAGAAGACGAGTATCATTGGCATCATTGTTCCTGATTTGACGAATCAATTTTCTTCGACGATCTTAAGCAACATCGAGGCAACCGCAAGTGAGAAAGGATATAATCTGCTTGTTGGTAACATCGCGGAGAGCATGGAGAAAGAACTGAAGTACTTGCGAATTTTTCAAAACATGAGGGTCGATGGCATCATTGTAATGCATCAGAAGTTTGATGACCGCATTCTTGATTTTTTTGCGGGCGCCTCGATGCCGATTTTGTTTTCCAGTGTGAAAGCCCCATCATCCGCATACTTGTCAGTGATGATTGACGATTATCAAGCCGCTTTCGACACGACGGAGCATCTTATTCAGACAGGGCATGTGAACGTTGCTTATCTCGGCGGTGATTTGGATGACATTACTTCCGGATTGAATCGGTATCGCGGATTTCTTGATGCGATGAAGAAGCATGGGCTGGAGCAGGACGAACGATTCGTCAAATTCGGCGATTACAAGCTACCTTCAGGGCGCAGGCTGATGGAGGAAATCATTCGACAAGGTGAGTTGCCGACGGTCGTCTTTGCCGCCAGTGACGATATGGCCGTTGGGGCGCTCAATTGTGCACTGGATTACGGACTGCAGGTGCCGGAAGATATCTCCATCGTCGGTTTTGACGGGAGTCGGATAACGGAGTTGGTTCGCCCTGCGATTACCTCAATGGAGCAACCGGTGGAGGAACTTGGAAGGAAGTCGGTCGACTATATGCACCAATTGATCGTAAACCCGGAGTTCACGTTCGATTCGGATATTATATTGCAGCATCGACTCGTCGTACGTGAAAGCAGTCGAGCGTTAATGTAGTGCTCCCAGAGAACAATCTATGTCACCCGAAGGGGTGATTTTTTTCGCTTTGTGCAATTTACATAATGTCAAACAAAAAATAGCAATAGATTTTACATAAGCCAGCTAGAATGAACACAGAATCATTTCTGGTAACGATACCATATCAATGTTGTAAAGGGTGGAACGTACGATGGACGAACTGTTGATCGCGGAGGAAATCACTGGAACTGGAACAGAATTGACTGGAGAAGGAGAGTTGGCACAATGAAACGTTATCAGATCATCGCGCATACCGGCTGCGAAGGAACCCCTTACAACACGGCAGAATCTTGTCAAGCCGGCTTCGATGCAGGCGCCGACATGCTGGAAGTGGACGTTCGCGCGACGAAGGACGGCGCAGCGGTGCTTTATCATGATGATGAACCTGACGTCTCGCTCTACACATATACGGAGTGGATGAGTGCCGAACACGATCCGGTCGAGAAGCTGGAAACCGTATTGAGACAGTTCCTCAATAAGCGTATTCAATTCAACCTGGATTTGAAGACACCCGAAGCTTATGAAGCCGCAGCGAAGGTCGTGGACCGACTGGACGCCTGGAGTCAAGTGTACTTTACGGGTGTTGCCGACCATCTTGCGCATGGCATCCGGGCAAAGCATGTCGTATGGAATTTGCCACACATCCCGCTAAGCACATCTGATGACGATTACGATGCGGATATCCGGCGACATTGCGAGCAGGTGAAGCAAGCAGGCTTTGCCGGGGTGAACGCCCATTACGAATCGTGCCGCGCAGCATTGATCGAGCATGCGGCACAGCGCGGCTTGCTCGTCTGGATTTATACGCTGCCGGCGAACGGGGCGCTGCTCCGCAAATATGTTGACATGGGGGTAGACGCAGTGTCCGTGATGGACGTATCCGCCTGCATGGAGCTAGCGAAGCGTTGGTCGTCGGATGACGCCCATTTTCTTTGACAAATATGGTATCGATACCATATTGTCTGATTCCATGATAGAAGGGAGGAGGACAGCCGAAGTGTTGTCCGACAATCATGTTGCAGTTGAATGCAAGACAATCAAAAGCTAAGGCGTTCGGAAGATGGAGGAGCGCCTCGAGACGGGAATCGCATGCCGTATGGTATGTATTCTTGCTCCCAACATTGCTCGGCATTTTGATTTTTACCCTTTATCCTTTGAGTGAGTCGCTGCGGCTCAGCTTCATGCGGGGGGCGGAGGAACGGTTCGTCGGAATTCAGAACTACGCGGACGTGCTCACCTCGGGGACGTTCTGGTACGCGGTCTACAACACGATCTACATCACGATCTTTCAACTTCTGATCGCGATTCCGATCGGTTTTCTCATCGCTTGTCTGATTAATAGCTTGCGGCGGGCTTCGTATTTTTTCAAGGTGTTGTTCTATATTCCGAATGCAACCTCGATGGTGGCGGCGGCAACGGTGTTCCTCGCGATCCTTCATCCAGATGGGCCGTTGAATTATGTTGCTGAGCTGCTCGGATTTGAGAAGGTCGTGTGGCTGTCACAACCCGTCTCGGCCAAATGGGGAGCGGTGATCCTGGCTGTGTGGCACTGGCTTGGCTTCGTTATCATTATTAATCTGGCGAACTTGCAAGCGATCCCGATTGAATACTATGAGGCGGCATCGATCGATGGCGCTTCGCCGTTGCAGCAATGGTGGCGGATCACTTTGCCCAATATGCTTGGAAGTCTGGCCATCTTGTTCATCCTCGGCTGGATCGGAGGACTGCAGCGTTTCTCCGATGCGTACATGCTCGGTGGGGTGCAAGGTAGCCCGGCCCGGTCGCTGTATACGGTCGTTGGATTCATATTCGAGCGCGGTTTCGGCGGCCATGAGTACGGTATTGCATCGGCCGCAGCCTATATTTTATTTGTGCTTATTCTGATCTTCACGTATTTCAATACCAAGTTGTTGCGCGTCAACAACTCATGACTCAAGTCACGAGCTTGTCTCTGCCTACTTCGTAGACAGTGCTTGAGCTGCGCACAAGCCTTTTAGACTTATTCCTAACCGGTAGTGCAAACGCACCTTATCGTGCTCCTACCTTAGCGTGTTGGAACATCAGGACGGTCGACCTCGCCCCTACAACAAGAGCTATACTCCTGTTGTACCTGTACCGATGTACTCGATTCCTTTGCGGTACAGATTCATGGCACCGATTCGGTCATCGTTCGAACGATAGTGACAAGTTCGGCATTCAAAGCTATGCGTCTTTTTGTTTCGATTGGCTCGTTCAATATGTCCGCATTTCGGGCAGGTCTGGGACGTATACTTGGGATCTACTGCGATGACGCCCTGTCCGTTCAGTTGAGCCTTGTACTCCAACATCTCACGGAATTGATGAAATGCCCAGGAAACCGACACATACCGATGGCGAACACATACTTTTTCCGTGGCGGAACGAACACCTTTTAAATTTTCGATCACAAACAGCGTGCCTTTCGGATACGTTTCAACGAGTGCCTTGGTTATCTGATGGTTGACATCGGTAACATAACGGTTTTCTCTTGAACCGATTTCCTTGAGTCGCTTTCGAGCGGAGGGGGTTTGTCTCATCTGAAGTTGTTTGCGTAAGACTTTATACTGGCCCCGTTTGTGTTTCACGGTTCGTCCAGGATAAAACGTCGTCTGGCTTTGGCTGTCGTAGGTGGTGGCGAGAAAGTTGATTCCCAAATCAATTCCTACAATGTGTTTGACCTTTGTAAGATCCAATTCAGGGAACTCTTTGGTCATGGAAATGTGCAAAAACCACTTCTTGTGTTTATACACGAGCTTGGCTGTGCCCCATTTCCATGTGCCATCAAAGAAGTGCTGCATGCCTTGTTTTTTGTAACGAAGCTTCACTCGTTCGTCCAGCGTATTTACGCTAAACCGATCATCGTTCAACGAGTAATCTCGATTCCATACCAGATCATATTCAGGTCGTTTGAATCGGATTAAGCTCCAGTCGTGTCCGTTGGATCGGGCAGAGGTATAGCGGGCGATGACCGTTCTGATCACTGATTGCGCCATTTGGCTTTTCAAACCAAAACGACTTCGCAGCTCTCGATAATACAAGTCATGGAGTGCACGCTGACGTAACTCTTTGGTTTGAAAGACAATTCCAGAAAGATAGTTGCATGCTTCACGATAGGTTTGGATGGTCTTGGTGAGCATTTCTGTATGTTCATGCGGGACATCGATTTGGATTTTTGCTGTAATGGTGGATATCGGATTCACCTCTTTTCACTGCATTCAATATAGCACACCATGTTAAATTCTCATGATGAAAGGAGGAAGCATGGACCTTTCGGCTTTCGAGCTACCAATGGTAGCCCTTATGCCGAGCGCAATTCCTCACACGGCTAAAGTCGCGTGTGTCCATGCGCGGTTATGAAAGATAGGCAGAAAATCCTGAACGCCATGGTTTTCCTGTTGCTGGCAGCCACTGGCTTCACTATGATCTATCCGTTCGTCTGGATGATCAGCGTCAGTCTGGAGCAAACGGCGAACGTTGCGATGCCATTCCCGCCGCGGCTTATCCCCAAGGAGTTCTCGTGGTTTCATTACGGACTTGTATTCGAGAATAACAAATTGCTCCTGGCCTATTGGAATTCGATCGTCATCGCCGTCTTTAGCGTCGTTCTTAGCGTCAGTTCCGCATTGCTTGGTGGATATGCATTCTCACGAGGTAACTTTAAGGGAAAGAAATTGTTATTCTTTGCAGTGCTGGCAACGATGATGATTCCATTCGAAACGCGGCTCATCCCGATGTTTACAATGTTCAACGATATAGGTCTCATCAATACGAAGTATCCGCTCATCCTTCCTTCGATCGTTAATGCGCTCGGTCTTGTGCTGGCGAAGCAATATTTCGATCAGCTTCCGGAGGGGCTGAGGGAATCCGCCAAAATGGACGGTGCCGGTGAATTCAAGACGTTCTTCTACATCTTCGCACCGCTGACCGGCCCGATTACGGCGACGCTTTCAATCCTGTCTTTTCAAGACAGCTGGAATTCGTTCATGTGGCCGCTTGTCGTCATTAACGACCAGGATCTGAAGACCGTGCCGTTGTTCCTGTCCAGTTTCTCCACGGAGAACGGCGGACGGCTCGCCGGGGTTACGATGGCGCTGGCGGCGATGAGCATCTTGCCTATGCTGCTGGTGTTCCTGTTTTTCCAAAAATATATCATTCGAAGCATTGCATTAAGCGGCTTGAAAGGAGAGTGATGGGGCGGGGGGAAGAAAGGGAGAAAGTGCAGGTAAATACTTAAATCTATGGAGGAATCACGATGTTCAAAGGAAAATCCAGGTTTAGCGCCGTTGCTCTGTTCTTCATATTTATGGCCATACTCAGCGCATGCAGCGGGACAAACAGCGCCGATACCAGCGCATCGAACAACAAGTCTGCCGGTTCGGCACCCGAATCGCAGAACTCCTCATCCGAACCGGGGACTTCATCTAAGCAGGAACTGTCGGGAACGGTGAAGGTGCAATTGATCGGAAGCTTCTCCTTTGAGGACACGACGGACCCTGTCACAGGAGTGACAACTAAAGGGGTTCATGTATTGAAAGAAGAGTTTGAAAAACAGTATCCCGGCGTGACGGTCGAATTCGTGCTTATGGGATGGGATAGCTACAACGAGAAGACGCAAACGATGCTCCAGTCTGGCGCAGCCGACGTATATCAAGTGCCCGGAATCGCTACGTTCGCGGAACAAGGACTGCTGGAGTCGCTTCAGCCTTATATTGAAAAAGACAAATTCGATCTGGGTATTTATCTGAACGGTCAGGTGGACGGCTGGAGAGCGATGGGGCCGAACGACCAGGAGCCGGAAATTTACAGTTTGCCGTTCATCGGCGATGCGCGTGTCCTTGTGTATGACAAGCAGCTTTTCGACGATTGGGGTGTCGAATATTTGTCCGAATCGCCAACGATCGATGAGGTGCTGGAAAAAGCGGCGAAGATGACGGGAAACAACCCGAAAACCGGCGCACAAAACTATGGATTGACCTTTAATGGAAAGGATGCCGCAGATACTGTCATGAACGTCAACGAATCGCTTGGCGGTCAGTGGGGAACCGGGTTCTTGTGGAAAGGCATGAAGGTGGAATTCGATTCGCCGACGATGATCGAGGCGGCGGAACGGCTGAAGGAAGCGAGCCAGTATGCTCCAGAGGGTGTGCTTGTGGATCAAGGGAGCGAGAACTTCTTGAAGGATAACAACAATGTCGCTATCAACTTGCGCGTAGCACCCGGCTTTATCGACAGCATCAAAACATTCGGCACGCAAGATCGTTACCAGGCGACGCTTCTCTTCAAGCATTCCGAGAAAGGAATGGGCGGCATGTTTGCGGGAAGCCCGTTTGCCATCGGTACAACAAGCCAGAACAAAGATCTTGCCTGGGAATGGCTGAAGTTCAGCGGAAGCGAAGTTTTTCAGAAATACATGTGGGAAGAACAACGCTCTCAGAGTATGCCTGTCCTTAAGGCAGCGGCAGATTGGGAAAGTGTGAAGGCAGAGCCGCAGATGGACATTATTCTCAAACAAATGAGCCAACTGTGGGCGCCCCGCTATCCTTATCGTTCCGGACAACCGCGTTATATTTTGTCGGAGAACGTAGAGCGCATTTTGTTAGGTGAATTGTCGCCTGTCGAAGGAATGAAGAGAGCGCAGGAAGAGACGGAGAGTTGGCTGGAAGGTCAGCAATAAACCAAATCATTACTAGGCTAATTTTCAACATAAATCCATTGAGAGGCAAGGTGGTACAAAAATGTTTAAGAAAGCTCTTCTGTTTGTTGCCGTCGTTGTTGTGTGTTTCACGTCTTTGGCGAACACATCCATGGCTTACAGCAATTCCAATTGGATGGGGGAGATTAGCGATCAGACCGCGCTATCCGCTCTCTCGATCCCGGGAACACATGATTCCGGTGCGATGTACGAGTCGGTTTACGGTACGGCCAAGACGCAGGATCTCACGATTGCAGAGCAGTTGTCCAGTGGGGTCCGCTATCTGGATATTCGTACGAGACACTTCAAGGACGCCTTCACGATTCACCACGGTGCGGTGTATCAGAATCAAAACTTTGACGGCGTCTTGAATGCCGTGATTTCGTTCCTGAATAACAACCCGACGGAAACCGTGATCATGAGCGTGAAACAGGAACATACCGCCGCCGAAAATACACGTTCCTATGAGGAGACCTTTAAGTGGTACGTCAATAAAAATCCGAACAAATGGTTGATGACGGATCACATCCCTACTCTAGGCGAGGCCAGGGGCAAGATCGTGCTTCTTCGAAGATTTGCGGCAGATCAGCTTCCGAAAGGCATTGATGCAACGGCTTGGAAAGACAATACCTCTTTCGAAATCCATAATGCAGCCGACTTGAACATCCAGGATTATTACAAAGTAACGGACCGAAACAAGAAGTGGACGGATACTCAGAACAAATACAACGAAGCGAATTCGTCCAATCCATCGATGTTATACATTAACTTCACAAGCGGGTACAGCCCGGGCTTGTTCGGCATTCCGAACATTCGAGCGATTTCGGACGAGATCAATCCAAAGGTCAATCAATTCTTTACCACGAACACGAGCGGCCGCTTCGGTGTTTCCGCGATGGATTTTATGACAAGCGAACTTGCTTCGAAGATTATTGCAACTAATTTTTAATTCGCAACATATATAGAACAAGCAGAGGACGGTGAATTTGATTCGCCGTCTTCTTGGCAGGCGAGTTCCTCCAACCCAAGGAGGAAACCCGATGCTGATGACCCGAAAAAGGGCTGCAGGCTTTGGTGACAAACAGGATGAGAGCGGCCCCCATCAAAAACAAAAGCAGAACAGTCAAAGGGACAACTCCTTTGGTCGGATTACCGGGGGTGAAGAGGGCTGGTGACCGCTTGATTTGATAGCGATTTCATTGTAAAGGATTGCCTATCGCTTGGTATGGGGAAGGATGTGAAAACGCCGCTATTCTTCCATTCTTTACAAATCTCTGATTCCCGATTACACCTGCTTAACACATACATATTACACTTGTCCTGATCACAATATTGGAATAGGAGTGGATCAGGTTGAACAATAAGATGGACCGCAAGACATTTCTTTCTTATCTGGGAACAGGGGCAACGGCACTGGCGGCTGCTTCCGCCGGACTGGGCGTCCTGGAGGGAAAGGCTTCCGCCATGTCCGGAACGGAAGATCAGTTGTTCGGATTTAAAACCAACCGTGTCAGCGGAAAATTCGATCCGATCGAACCGACCAAGGCAGACGAGCTCGTCCTACCTAAAAATTTTAAATACGATGTTATTGCTGCATTTGACGACGTTATTAACGAGGCTGGAGATAAATTCGGCTCTGGCTGCGATTACAACGCATTTTTCCCTATCAGCGGCTCTCAAGTCCGCGGCCTCTTGGTCAACAACCACGAATACTCCACTATTTTTTCGGTCGGCCCCGTAAAAGACGGGAAGATGACGCCGGATCAAATTCAGAAGAGTCTGTATTACCAAGGCATGTCTGTCATCGAAATCTACCGTGACGAGAAGGGCGTATGGAAAATGGACACTTCGTCCTCCTACGCACGCCGCATTAACGGATTCAGCAAATTCGATATCACCGGCCCAGCCCGCGGCATCCCGGCCTTGAAAAGCGCAACCACCGCCACAGGTACTTTTGCCAACTGCTCCGGCGGCGTGACGCTCTGGAACACGGTGCTGTCCTGTGAGGAGAATTTCGAAGAAACGGCGGCTAACTCCAGCTTGCCGGAGACGCATTACGGTTGGGTCGTGGAAGTGGACCCGTTCGACAAGTCCTTCCTGAAAAAGCATACCGCCCTCGGCCGCTTCAATCACGAGAACACCGCAATGGGTCTGGCAGCGGACGGCCGTGTTGTCGTCTACATGGGTGACGATAAAAAGGATGCCTGTGTCTATAAATTTATCAGCACAAATAAATTCGACAAAAACAAAGGCCGCGCCAACTCCGCTCTCCTGGAAGATGGCACGCTGTATGTCGCGGATCTGAAAAAAGGGGTCTGGCACCCGGTCACGCTGGAGGCGGTAACCAAAGCAGCCACCGAGGACCCTTCCCTGCTGGACAAGTTCACGTCCCAGGGAGATGTAGTGACCTATTGCCAAGAGGCGGCGAAGCTTGTTGGAGGCACACCGACCGACCGTCCGGAGGATATTGAAATTTCTCCATTTGACAGCACAGTCTTTATCTGCCACACCAATAACGACAATCACGGAAATATTCACGGGCATATTACACGCATCTTTGAAGCTGGAAACGACCTGGGCGCGATGGAATTTGATTTTGAAATTTTTGCGGCTGGCGGCCGTCAATCTGGCTTCAGCTCGCCGGACAACCTGGCCTTTACTTCCAATGGCGACCTGTGGGTGGTCACCGACATCTCCAGCAGCAGCCAGAACAAGGGGGTACATAAATCCTTTATGAATAACGGATTGTTTGTCATTCCGACCAGCGGCCCCGATAAAGGCGTGGCGCTGCAGTTTGCTTCCGGTCCGGTCGAATGTGAGCTTACGGGTCCATTCTTCTCGCCGGATGAGCAGACGCTCTTCCTGTCCGTACAGCATCCTGGTGAAAATACGGAGGATTTAAGCAAGCCGACAAGCACCTGGCCTCACCGTCCCGGCGAAAATATGGCCCGCTGCGGAGTTGTTGCTATCAGCGGATTCAATCTTGAATAATTAAGCGAAGGGAGAGAAGAGCATGCCGTTTGGAAACATCGGAATCGGAGGTTTAATCCTGATCCTGATCATTGCCCTGATCATATTTGGTCCATCCAAGCTGCCTGAACTCGGGCGGGCTTTCGGGCGAACGTTAAGCGAATTCAAAGGCGCCACCCGCGGCCTGATTAATGGGGAAGAAGAGAACGGGGGCAAGGACCATGCTCCGCAAACTGCTGCCGCGTCCGACAAGCAGCAAGGCTGATCCGAACGACCAGAGCGCGATTGAGCATTTGGAGGAGCTGCGGAAGCGCCTGATCCGCACGCTCCTGGCGTTTATCGTGGCGATGACGGCTGCCTTGATCTATGTTGAAGATATTTATCGCTGGCTGGTCCGGGACATGGACGGTAAGCTGGTTCTGCTTGGTCCATCCGAGGTCATGTGGGTATACATGATCATCGCCGGAGTTGTCGCTTTAACGGTCACCCTGCCGGTCGCCGCCTACCAGACATGGAAATTCGTGCAGCCAGCTCTGCCGGATGGGGCTCAGCGCTCTGTCATAGTGCTTATCCCGGTGATCAGTTTACTGTTTATTGTCGGTATTTGCTTTGCTTATTTTGTCCTGTTTCCTATGGTGCTGCAGTTTATGCAGCGGATGGCCGAGGGCGGATTTTTGACGATGTATACGGCACAAAAGTATTTTACCTTCATGATTCATATGACGGTACCATTCGGATTGCTGTTCGAGATGCCAGCGATTATCGTATTTTTGACCAAGCTGGGCATCGTGAATCCGCACCGGCTGGCGAAGGCCCGCAAGATGGCTTATTTCCTGCTCTGCATCATTGCCGTGACCATCACGCCACCGGATATCATGTCAGATCTGATCGTCATCGTGCCGCTGTTTTTGCTCTACGAAATCAGTGTATCGATCTCCAGAGTTGTGTATCAGAAGCAGCTTCGCTTGTCGCATATGGAGAACTAACGGCTAAACCGGTTTGCTGGGGCAGACGATATCATAGCCTCATGTTTGACTTATATTCAAAGCCCTTCGGAGAATTCTGGGGGGCTTCGAATATTTTTAAGCTATGATATCGTTTAGCCGGAAAAAATATCTTGAACGATCATTAAAGAAATGGTAATATTTTGGAAGGAGGGGGAGGCTTGATGGCCAGACATAAAGAGTTTGACATGACCGAAGTGCTTGATAGAGCCATGGACCATTTCTGGCGACATGGATATGATGGCACATCGATGCAAGAGCTGGTTCACCATGTTGGAATCAAAGCGCAGAGCCTGTATAACGCCTTCGGGGGCAAGCGGGACCTGTATTTTGCTGCGCTAAAGCATTATGTCAATCAGGGCACGGTGATCTCTACCCTTGAGCAGACGCCGTCGGGTAAAGAAGCGATTACGAACGTATTTTATGAACTGCTTGCAGACCTGGACCATCCGGAGAATCGAGCAAGGGGATGCTTCATTTCCAATACCTGTGTCGAGCTTGCACCGCATGATACGGAAATTGCCGCATTTATCGAGAGAGAAAGAATCCGCATGGAAGATGCATATTATTTGGCTTTGACCAGGGCGAGGCAGCAAGGAGACTTGGGGGCACGCTACCGGGATTTGCGGGCACTTGCGCGTTTTCTGCAAAACTCGCATGGAGGTTTGATGGTTACCGCCAAAGCGGCAACGGATATGACAGTGCTGAAGGACATCGTGTCGGTCACGCTTTCGATTTTTGAATAAGCGTGGCCATTATTTTGGTCATTTCTTTAATGATCATTCAAGAAAAGATATGTCAAACTTATTAATCAGGTTGGAGGGGTAGGAATGAAAAGGAATGGAGTCATTTATTTACTGGCATTTGGTTTGTTCATCATGGCGACAGCGGAAATTGTTGTAGCAGGAATATTGGGTATGATTGCGGAGGATCTCCGTGTACCGGTGGGGATGGCCGGGCAATTGGTCACGGTCTTTGCCGTTATGATTGCCGTTGGTTCGCCCGTTTTGTTGTCATTAACTTCTAAAATGGAGCGGAAAAGTGTGCTGATCCTGTCCTCTCTCGTTTTTCTTATTGGAGATCTGCTTGCTTTTTTTAGCCCCAACTTTGCTGTTCTTATGGCCTCCAGAATGGTGCAGGCAGCAAGCACTGGTGTATTCACGGCAGTGGCCTTGACCGTGGGTTCCAGTCTGGCGGCACCGGAGAAACGGGGCAGCGCGATCGGCACTATGATGATGGGAGCAAGCACCGCTCTGGTCGTCGGCGTTCCCCTTGGAACGTTAATCGGCGAATATTGGGGATGGCGTGATGTGTTTCTATTGAATTTTGTCTTAGCTCTGCTTTTCACAATTGGGCTTGCTATATTCGTTCCTACATCGGAAAGCCGGGAGTCCGTATCGTTGAAGACCCAACTTGCGACATTAAGTGACCGCCGAATTCTGAGCGGATTATTTATTACGCTTTTTTGGACGATGGGCTATCAATTATTGTTCACTTATATAGCTCCCTTTCTGCAGGAGTCGGCAAGCTTGCATGCTTCGCAGATCAGCCTGATACTTTTCATTTGTGGCATCTTTGCGGTTATAGGCTCGCGTATTGGTGGATATGGGGCGGACCGCTGGGGAATTTACCGGACCTTGTCCGCCAGTCTACTGCTCCACGCCGTAGCGTTAATGGTTCTTCCGTGGGGAGCGGTATCGTTTGCAGGGGCTTTTATCATTCTCGCGGTTTGGATCGGGTCTGCTTATATGACGGCGCCTGCACAGCAGTATTATCTGGTTTCCATTTCTCCTGGCACGTCCGGTTTGGTGCTTGGGTTGAACAATTCGTTTACCCAACTCGGAATAGCTATTGGGGCCGCTTCCGGAGGGTGGGCGGTAACCCAAACCTCTGTTAAGAATCTGGGGTGGATCGGGGCTATGATCATCCTTATCGGCATGCTTGTCGCCGCCTACTCCTTCTCATTGAACAAGAAGCTGAAAGTGACCTCCTGACCGTCCTCCATTTTGTATAAGGTACTCAAAGCAGACAGCTTTTTTGCTAGCTTTCTTGCAAGAAGGGGATTCGCCCCCTCAGAGTCTAGTAGCCAGAGTGAGATAGGTGTCTATAGGGAGTGGTGTCTGGTGTCCGTTGCCTAATGCCTAATACCTAATACCTAATACCTAATGCCTAATGCCTAATGCCTAATGCCTAATGCCTAATGCCTAATGCCTAATGCCTGTTGCTTGCTGCCTTCCCATATAGCTTTGCATGATTATCCCTTTTATTCAGAATGCGGGGGTCGAGGCTTGGGGCTTGAGAGGGCCTGGGGGAAGGAAAGAGAAACGAGATACGAAAAAAGGTGGCTCAAGTGGGAAGTTTGGCTTGAAATAGGAACGTATGTTTGGTATAATGAGAAACAGAACTTATGTTCTTATTTTGTTGATTCGGAGGCGAGCAGACATGGAAGTCCAAGCGGAAACGGAACTTCAACCCTTCAGCAGTCGTTATCACAACGAGCAGGCCTGCATGGAGGCATTGATCGTGCTGAAGTGGCCGAACGGCTTCGTCTGCCCGCGTTGCGCTCACACCCGCTGCAGTCGTCTGACCTCCCGGCGTATCCCCATGTTCGAATGCGCCAGCTGTGCGCATCAAACGTCGGCTTTGGTCGGTACGATGTTTGAACGAACCCATCTCCCCCTGACCAAGTGGTTCCAGGCGCTGGAATTGTTCCTGCTGCCCGACGGCATCTCGGCGATGCGGCTGAGCCAGGTGATCCAGGTCACCTACAAGACCGCCTGGTTTATGCTACACCGAATCCGCCATGCCATCGGGGAGTTCGATGCCCGGGAGCTGCTCTGCGGAGACGTGAAGGTGAACAGTGACCTGTATGGGCGTAATCCGTCCCGGCCACAGTTTCCTCATCCATATGCTTCGGCGGTCGTAGCCGGGTGCACGGTCACGGAGTCGGGCGAGCTGAAGCAGGTCAAAATCCGCCTGGTCCCCCAGATGAGGGGAGAGGGGAACGGAGCGAATCGTCACGAACTCGCTGCGTTCATCCATGAACAGGTAGATGTTCGTACATCGGCGGTACAATCGTTCCCTCAAGCCTATCGGCTGTATACGCCCTTGCGGAAAGTGGTGAGAGAGGCGTGGAAATCGCTGAAGAGTACGTATGTAGCCTTGGGACCAAAGCACCTGCAGGCGTACCTCAACGAGTACACCGGACGCCGCCGACTGCGCCTGACCGAAGGGGAAGAAACGATATGGCAGAAGTTGTTGTACATGAGCGTGACGATTCCGGCGATTCCTTACCGCCGACTGATCGCGCGCCAACCGGTGCAGCCTCTTGCGGCTGCTGCCTGATCGCAGGGCTTGAACGAGGAAAGGTGAGCATGAGGTGCGTGGCTTGACCGGTGTGGGTCAGCATGAACGAGGACATCGGAAGCATTCGGGTTCAAGCGGCAACGAGGACCCGGGTCTTTTTATTTTTTCGGTGCCTTGCTCCTCTCCCTCCTCCTCTCTCGGTCAGTTTCACATCACCTAAACGCTCTGCTTTCTCCTAAGATCGCCTCATGATCTCGAACCGATCTGCTTCTCCATAAGGCACATCCAAAAATAATAGACCCATTCAATGGCCCTGAATCGCGTAACCACAGACATTTTCGTGCCTCATTGGATCCGTTATTTTCTTTAACGTGCCTAAAGTATATGTTCGGTTCCCGGTTTTCTGTTTCTCTTTACCTGATTTACCTGATCCAACGGGATAATTGTGCAAAGCCCCCGGACAGCGAGTTCACATGCCTTGCCACGATCGACGGGCGGCTTGACTGTCAAGCACGGATGATTAGGTGGAGTTGGAGTCCATAAAATGAGTTAACTTAACTTTTGCAGCATGAAATCGGCAAACTTGCAAGAAGGGGATTCGAATTCCTCCGAACCCAGTAGCTACAAAGGTTTAATTGGATTTGGGTTCTGCGAAAGTTGAGTTATTTAAAATTGCTTGATAGAGAATATGTAGCAAACAGCCGTCCCTAAATGGGGCGGTTTTCTTATTTAAATCCGCATTGTCGGCTCAGTATCAAAATGTATCCTACCCTACAAAAATGATCGGACCATACAAAAAAGTGCGTACTATTCAGCGTTATGGGAACTTGGTAATCTACATACAGAACGAACGATCCATAAGTGGAGCGGCCGTTAAATACTCATAGATGGGGTGCGAAATGATGCAAAAATATCAACTTACTTTGAAAGATAAACAGATTGTGTGGGGAACTGCTGTGGATATTGAGTCTCTTATTGGCAAATATTCCGGCGACTCCATCAGACAAGGCGTGAACACGGCTTTGGATTGGAATTTGCCTGCCGGTATATATAGAGCCAAAGAGGTCGTCGTGGAGCTGGATAAGCTACTGGAGGCGATGCTGGTTCAGCTTGGCGAACCGGTTAAGGGTGATCCGACGGTGCTGCTGGACAGCCTGCAGGCCAATTTGGCGATTTCCGGACGTGTGTCGGCCTTGCCGCTTGGTCCTTTGGCTTTGGAAGATAAAGCTGGCGCCGAGCTGACGGCTCAGGCGGTGCGTATAGGCGAGCAATTGGTAAGCTGGGCACGGGAGATTAATGCACAGAAGAGAGTGCTCGCGCAATACGGACCGGAAACGCTCGGAGCGATGGAGTTTAGAAGCCATTGTTATGGTCATGCCCTGATTCCAGAAGCTATTGCACAGGCTTTCGGCCCAACGGGTGGCCCAAGGGTCATGCAGCTCTACAATGAATATCTGCACCAATTTGTTCTGCTGCGGGATGCCTTGCTTCCGTTCGCCAATTGGGAGCAGGTACCGTTTGAAGTCAAGGAATATACGGAGTTCAAAGGATTGCGTTTTCTGGAGCCAGCCCGTGAGGTCTTTTTAACTCAATTGCTCGGGAAGAAGCTGACTCACAAATCGATTGTCCAGTATGCGCAAAGCGTGGTTAGTTCCGGTTTGAGCACAGCCGGTTACGGCTTCCAGTACCATCTGGGGACCGTGCTGCCTGCTGGTTTGGGAGAGGCGGCCGGGACGGCGGCGCGGTATCTTTTGAAATGGCATCCGGTACACACGATTCGGACAGAAGAAACACAAGCTTTGGCTGCGGTCGCATTCGATTATGAATATGCCGATTATTATGCCGCTCCGCGCAGCGAAGCAGGAGCAGGAACACCGGGGAGCAAGGATACACTTCCTATTCCCGGAGAGCATTACGATCAACCATCCGTCGCCCGGCTGCTGCCGAATACGGAGGACGATCGCACGACACTGCGCTTCAGTCTGGAAATGGAAGGCCGCGAATTTACGGTAGACCTCGGTCAGCTCTTTAGAGGGCATCGCTTTTTATATCGGCCGCAAGGGAACGGCAATGCCGAAGCTGCGATTGTCAAGCGTACATTGATCAGCCTGCATCAGGTGGTGGATATCTTCTCGTTTGCTGGATTAGTGACGAATACGGATGGAATCCATTTTATTCCTACTGGTGGAAATGAGCTTGTAGTATGGGCTTTGTTAGGCAAACTGTATCCCGAAAATGTGGTGTTATTGGACAAAGGGGACCAGGAGGAGCTGGAAGCGGCGTATGTTTCCGGCAAGGGATTCGGAACGCAATTTTTAGTGCTGTAAATCATTAGGGGATAGTGGTGGGAATCGTTTCTCTGCTGGCAAGCTTTGCAACCATCCCCAGAGGGTCTTCGGGGCCAATACGAAGTTAAAAGCTTGTGATGGAGGAACAGATCTGATTAACCATTTGCTAAAGCAACTCCGCAACGAATATTGAGCACCAAGTCAAGAGGCACCTGAGAGGGTGCCTCTTGACTTCAATTATTCAATCGGATAGGGCATGGTCTTTGATTGGAATCGCAAAAAAACTGCTGCTAAACGCGGTTTGGCTTCTTTGAATGTGCGCCGATAGACTTTTTGCTTATGCATGCTTATGACTGGTGTACGCTACTTCATCGGGAAAGCTCTCGATATATGTGGTGCCAAATTCACATAACATCAAGAGCATGGGGGTCAACTGCTCGCCCAGTTCGGACAAGCTGTATTCCACTTTTGGCGGCGAAACCGGATAAACCTTGCGGATAATCAGACCGTCGCTTTCAAGCATTCTTAGCTGCATCGTAAGCATGCGCTGAGTCGCCTCAGGAAGCAGGCGCTGCAGCTCATTAAAACGAACCGGGCCTTTGGCCAGATAATTTAAAATAGATATTTTCCATTTCCCGCTCACCAAACCCAGTACAATTTCCGAGGTGCAGCGATAAGATTTATCTCTAAAGTGGATCATTGATCAACACGCCCTTTGCAGAAGAATTTAGCAATGATTGCATTCGTTTCTTCTTTAAGCTGAAATGAATTGTGGATCAGCCTTTCCATATATTAAGTTCCGGCAGGCTCCCTTGTCAAGAAGTTCTGGATCGATTAGTATAAAATTAATAAGGGAGGTTGTCTTATGCCACAAACAGGGCGTCCACGCTCATTTAGCCGTGACGAGGCGGTCGCTGCCGCGATGATTCTATTTTGGGAAAACGGCTTTGAATCCACTTCATTGTCCCAATTGCGCGCTGCGATGGGGAATATATCGGCGGCGAGTTTTTACGCGGCATTCGAATCCAAGGAAGCACTGTTCCGCGAAGCGGTGGATCGATATATATCTACTTATGGGGATGTTTCGGAAAGCTTCCGGGATACAAGCCTGACAGCGAGAGCAGCCATGGAGCAGGGATTACGGCGATCGGCACGGATGCAGACCGAGAACTCTCACCCTTCTGGCTGTCTGTTGGTTTTGTCCGCTGTAAACTGCTCTCCCGAGCAAAAGCACATCCGGGAGATGCTCGCCAAGGAAAGGGAGAGAGTCAGGGGGTGGCTGAAAGATTGTATAGAACGTGCCGTAGCCAATGGCGAGCTGCCCGGTTCAACGGATATCTGCATGCTGGTTACGTTGTATGAAACTTTTCTGCGAGGAATATCGACGCAAGCCCGTGACGGTGTTCCATACGAGGTTATCGATGCTGCCATCACTCAACTGATGTGCGTCTGGGATACATTATCTGCTAACTCATGAGATCTAATGGAAGTTTTGATTGAAAATCGAGGTGAATCCATGTCGGAGAACAAGCAAGCAGGGGGTGCCGCAATTGCCTTCGAGGTGGCTGGTTCATCCGGTCTGAATTTGTTGGATCAACTGCTCCTTATGGTTGATAGAAGAGCATTTCCAGAGGGTCGCAACCCAACGATCATTCCGTTTCTTTCAATCTATAAGCACAGTCGGCCGACGATGCTGACGCAAAGCGTGCTGGCTCCTTCTTTTTGTCTTATTTTGCAAGGAACTAAAAAGCTATATCTTGGTGAAGAGATCATTTATTATGGAGCGGGCGATTACCTGGCCTCTTTAATTGACATGTCTGCGTCCGGGCAGACCGTAAGTGCACAAGAGAAGTCTCCGTATATTGGTCTGCGTATCGATCTATCGATGCAAGAGATTGCTTCCGTTATTATGGAGGCAGGAATTCATGTCAAGCTGAAAAATAAAAAATGGAGCAGGGCGCAGCAGTCTGAAGGAATAGGCAAAGCCATTACCTGGATCAGGGAGAATTACACTCACTCGTTTACCGTGGCCGAACTGGCTAAAATGTGCAACATGAGCGTCTCGGGGCTGCATCACAAATTTAACATGGGACCGTTGCAGTACCAAAAAAGTCTTCGCCTTCAGGAGGCAAGGCGTCCTATGTTGAGTGGAGCCACGGATGCGACTACGGCAGCGCGGGAAGTCGGTTATGAGAGTCCAACGCAGTTTAATAGGGAATATCGGCGGGTTTTTGGTTTGCCACCGTTAAAAGATATCCATGAGATACGAAACAACACATAGGCCCCACAAACAGTGAGCTCCCAGGATTTCCTGGGGGCTCGTTTGCTTTGGTGCGGGAATGTTGGATTGCAGGATTAGGCAAACATAGGGCAGGAATGGCCTACTTTCAACGGATATTTTGCAGGATAATAGGTTTGAACAATGTGAAGGAGGTTCTCGATAAATATGGGTAAAGTTTGGTTGATTACAGGCAGCTCTCGTGGAATTGGAAGAAATCTGGTTGAAGAAGTTTTGCAGCGGGGGGATCAAGTGGTTGCAGGAGCGCGCCGCCCTGAGCAATTGAACGATCTGACGGCGAAATATGGTGCCCGCATTCTTCCTGTCGCTTTGGACGTTACCGATGTAGCACAGGTGGAAGCGGCGGTTCAGCAGGCCATCGATACGTTTGGCGTCCTGGATGTGCTTGTGAACAATGCCGGATATGCCAACAGCTCACCGATCGAAGAAACCGGAGAGGAAGACTTGCGAGCTCAATTTGAAACGAATTTTTTTGGCGTTGTCCATATGACAAAGGCTGTTCTCCCGGTTATGCGGAAGCAGCGCACCGGCCACATCATGCAAATTTCTTCGATAGGCGGCCGGGTTGGGGGATCGCCCGGACTCAGTGCTTATCAATCCGCCAAGTTTGCCGTAGAAGGTTTTTCGGAAGTGTTAATCAACGAGGTGAAACCGCTCGGGATTAAGGTGAGCATTATCGAACCTGGAGGCTTCCGCACGGATTGGGGTGGCCCGTCCATGCAAATAAGGGAAGTGGGTGCGGATTATGAGGAGACTGTGGGTAAGATGCATCGATTCCGCAAAGAAATCGACGGGAAGATGCCCGGAGACCCTGCTCGCGCCGCGAAGGTAATAGCGGATATGGCCGAACTGGAGCAACCGCCATTGCGCTTGCTCCTCGGATCGGATGCGCTCAAGCTCGCCCGGGAATCGTCCCGATCCCGTGCAACCGAGGCAGAGCAGTGGGCAGAGGTCACGATGTCAACGGATTTTTCCGCAGAATAAGCGGTGTGAATATTGAAGCGGGATGCGTGACTATACCAAATATGACTATACCGAATATAAAAGTGAAATAGCCGAGTTCATTGAAAACCAGGGGCGCTCTCTACTCGAAACGAGTCAGGGAGCGCCCCTGGTTCTTTTGCGGATCTGTTTTTGCAAAGCTTTACAATCAACCTATGTGGAGTACGGCTTTGCCGGAGAATTTCCGCTCCAGCAAACTTTGGGCGACGGTGTCAATTTCGGTCCAAGGTGCCTGCACTTCGATCCGGGGTGTTAACCGACCTTTTGCGACCAGCCGGGCCAGCAAGCTTAGATCATCTGCGGCCGCATGGCGGGTAAGCTCTTCCCCAAGAAAGAAGCTATATAAGGTCCGTCCGCCGCTGGTCACCAGATTCATCATATCGATCGTCGCGGTGTTAGAAGAGGAAAATCCCACCGCGACACAAATGCCTTGCGGTGCAAGCTGCGGCAGCAGCGCCGCCAGCGTAGCGCCGCCTACCGAGTCGATGATCAGATCATAAGGCCCGAATTTGCTGGCTGATGAAATTTCGGAATAGCCAACGACCACTTCGTCGGCTCCGACCTCCCGGACAAGCTTGGCCTTGTCCTCTGTACTGGCCGTACCTACGACGAATGCGCCGGACTGGGCGGCAAGCTGGTGGGCGAACAGCCCGACACCGCCGGTAGAGCCTGTAATAAAAATGCGCTTGCCGAGCAGCATGCCACCTTTTCGCAGCGCATAAAGCGCCGTCAGGCCCGCTACGGGCAGGGTCGCCGCCTCTGCAAAGGTGAGCTCGTCCGGAATTTCGGCCAGCATCGATACAGGGGCGGCCACTTGCTCGCTCCAGGCGCCCAGCGGGAGCAAGCCGACAACCCGGGCTCCCTTTTGCGGACCTGCGCCGGTCTTGGCAGGCTCAATGACAATGCCGGCGAAATCCCAGCCGGGTCTGCTGGATGCTTCCTGCTCCTTGGCGTCTTTTACTTCACCGCGATTAAGAGAGACGGCTTTCACCTGCACGAGCGCTTCCCAGGGCTGGGCCTGTGGAGCGTCAACTTCCTTGAACGCCAAATGTAACGGGGCAAGCGGATCAACTGTAATGGCACGAATCATATTGTATCTCCTCCATGAATTGGTTGTGTGTCATTAGATGACTTTCGATTTCATTACGGAGTATACTTTAATTTAAATGATCGGCCCAAGTGCAGAACTACACTTCATCAAAAGAAGGGGAGGAGGAAGATGGGCATGCATACGGAGAATTCCAGACTTAAAACCGTATTGGGAGAGATTGAAGCGCTGCGGATGAAGCGCCAGCACGAGCTTACGAATCGGTCTCATCCGTCCTTGAAACGGTTTACACAGCAGGAGATGAACGACGAGGCCTTTCCTTCATATAAAAATTTGCTGGTCGGGCGTTCCCGCCGATTACCGGATCGTCAGACGATCATCAACATCGCCGAGTATCTTGAGTGTACTTCTGATGAGCGTAACGATCTGCTTTTGGCCGCCGATTATCTTCCGATTCAGACCGAATTGGAGGGGCGGGTGCTGGAACGTGCATTGGAATGGGCGCAACAAACGATGGGGCCTATTCCTTTTCCCGCCATGATTGTAACGCATACACAGGACATCAAGGAGATTAACGAGCCGTTTCGCCGCTTGTTCGATATTCCCCGCGAGCGTTCCTACGACGGCTTAATGAACAGGGTTGATTTTCATTTTAATCCTGACTTGCCTATCCGGTCCCGCTCCACTTTCGATAAAACGTCGTTCGAGCAGTGGGAGGTGCACGCCATAAACGGAATCCAGGGGTTCAAGAGGGAACACATACTGTCCCGCTACGACACCTGGTATCAAGAATTGCTTCATAGAGCTCAGAAATATAACGCGGACGAATATTTGAATATGCCGAATGCAGAGGAAAAGGTGGATTATACGCAAACCATATTGGCCAGAAGAGAAAGCTCCGGCGAGCTTGTTCCCATCCGCTACAGGCAGGTTTCGATTTCTGCAGGCAGCCGCGGATATCCGCAAATTGTGGCTTTTCTGCCGGTCGATGCTGCCGCGCGTAAAGTTTTTGAGGAGCTGGGCTGTCCCGCCGGGTGTGACTTTTTGAACACGCACTATTAAAAATAATTGACCCGAGTGTGCCGACCAGCCCGCGCATTCAGTTTGTCTTAAGCGATCTTTTCACCGGATTGACCGATTGTTCTAATAACGATTTCAGGAATGACCAGCAGCAGCACAATGGAGCCGTAAACACCGATGGTATAGCTGGTAGCGTAAACAAGGCCGAACCCCTGATGAAAAAGGGTGGTGATGAGATGAATAAACATATTCGTAAAGCAAAAGGCGTAACTGCGGATCATCCAGTTCCGGTGCCGGATCATACGTTTCTTTTTGATTTGCACAAGCGCCATAACGGTTATAAACGGCCATATCATATTGATCAAATTAAAGCCGATACTGCTGATTCTTCCCCCGGTGGCGTAAGGCGCCATGTATCCGGACGTCAGCACGACAACCAGTACGGACACAATGTAAACGTAACCGTTGCTGCGATGAAAGCGGCGGCTTTTTTCAAAGATTCGATTGGAAAAATTGAGCAGCCCTGACGCCATGGCAATACATGCAAATGCAACATGAACATACATTGCGTTCAGCCAGACAGGGAGATTAAGCTCGCGTCTTAGTCCGGTTTTACGGCTTAAAAACCCTGCGGCCCCGGGATCGATCATATAATTTTTCACCAATGCGTAAACGATGAACAGCACGCTGATCACGGTCAAAAGTCTGAATAATGTTCTTGGTTTCCTCATGAGATTCAAAACCCCCGCAGCCCCATAGTCTGTGCCCACATGAAGAATTGTAACCAACGAATATCTCAAACGAAGCTGCAAAAAAGTCACAAAACAATAAACATTTCATCACAAAACAGGGGCTGCGTTAGCTGCTTGCGGCAGAAATGTTACACTGGAATCCGAAGGTGGGATGTTCATGAGCGAAGCAACGACAATACTGGTTGTAGACGATGACCAAAGTATATCCGAGCTATTGAGAGATTTTTTGGAGTTCGAAAATTATCACGTGATCACGGCCTGTGATGCAGCGCAGGCGTGGGAAGTGTTTGAACAGCATTCCATACACTGCATTATTCTTGACATCATGATGCCAGGACAGAACGGGTTTGAGTTATGCCGCCGGATTCGGGCGGAAAGCAGCGTTCCAGTCCTTTTCTTGAGCGCCCGCAGCGATGATGTGGACAAAATTCGTGGGCTGACGCTTGGCGGTGACGATTATATCGTCAAAACGGCCTCACCCGGCGAAATTGTAGCCAGAGTCAAGGCTGTATTGCGGCGTTCCGCTTCGCAGCGGCAATTGCATGCCAGGGTTTTGGATTTTGGTCGCATCAAGCTGAATCTGTCCACAAGAGAAGTGACCGTGGATGGAAAAAATGTCGTACTGACACCGAAGGAGTATGAACTGCTGCAGTTATTTGCCGAGCATCCCAGACATGTGTTTACGTATGAACAGTTGCTTGATAAATTTTGGGACGGGGTGGGCGACAGGCATACAATCCGGGTGCATCTTGGCCGGCTGCGCGAAAAAATCGAATCCGATCCGAACCATCCACAATACCTGGTCAACGTATGGGGAGTAGGCTATCGTTTCGAGGGAGGATAATATGAAAACACTTCGCATTCGCACATTTACTTTGCTGTGCTTTTTCTTCGTACTGCTGGTGCCGTGGATCTTCTATCTTACCGCTCATTTCATGGAAACCCAAACGTTCAGAATCACAGAAGACCGTCCGCTGGATGCGCATCTGCAAGGACAACTGACCGGGATCATACATTTGATCGAAACGGGCGCGGGCAAATGGCAGGATGCGAATTGGCAAAATCAATTGCATAAAGAGTTACAGCAAACAAAAATGGATGTGACGATTCGAACTGCGTCAGATCAGGTCATCTACCGCTCTAACCCGGAGCGTCGTGCCGCTTTATCGTCAACCGAGCAGTTCTCTGTCATCGACGATGGCCGGTTGTTGGGGAGGGTCGTCATTTATTTGCCAAAGCCACCCAATGCGGTTCTGATGATTTCGATGCTGGCCGGGTTCTTATTGGCTTTTCTTATCGTTGGTATGGAAATGCGCAGGTTCCTGCTGAAGCCGCTTGAGAGGATGAGCTTTGCAGCCAGACAAATCGCGGCGGGAAATTGGGATGCGGAGCTGCCCCGGTCCCATATCACTGAAATCTCTGCTGTGCGCGACGGATTCGAAGTGATGGTGAAGGGGCTGCAAACAGCTTTTCAGAAGCAGGCGGAATTGGAGGAAGAACGCCGCTTCGTGATCGGGGCAGTCGCGCATGATTTACGGACTCCGTTGTTCGCCTTGCGTGGTTATTTGGATGGCTTGGAGCGAGGCATTGCTCAATCCCCGGAGAAAATAGCAAAATATGTGACGGTATGCAAGGAAAAATCGACGCAATTGGACCGGCTGGTGGAGGACCTTTTCACATTTACCAAGATGGAATATCTGGAGACGGAACTTAACAAAAAAACGGTTGATTTTAAACTCATCCTGCAGAAGTCGATGGACAGTTTAAGCCCGCTGGCCCGGCAAAAGCACATCTCGATCTCGAACCATGCCGCAGACGGCTGCTTCATTAGCGGGGACATGCACCTGTTGGAGCGTGCCATCAGCAACCTGTTGGATAATGCGGTAAGGCATACTCCTCCCAATGGTGAAATTGTGGTTCAATGTGATGCAGAGAACGACCAAGTAAAGCTTACGATACGTGATACAGGGCCGGGTTTCTCGGCAGAAGAGCTGCAGCGGGTGTTCGAGCCTTTATACCGGGGAGAAGCATCCAGGAATCGTTCCACCGGTGGCAGCGGATTGGGGCTGGCGATTTCGCAAAGAATTATCAGGCGTCATGGAGGCGAGCTTACCGCAGGCAACCATGCGGAGGGGGGAGCGATGCTGACCGGCTGCATACCTGCCACACTCAACTTCAAACATGGAAAGCTCCTTCATAAAGAAGTGGGCATATTACCGAAAGGTGCCTTGAAGCAGCTCACCGACTCCTAAATAAGTGAAAGAGGTTGATTGAAGGCACATTAAAACAATATCAATATTCCTTTACAGGAATATTCTTTATATGGTATATTGTGAATATGATATACAGCCGACGAAATGAGGTGGATTGGACCCAGATACGGAAAGGAACAATGGTATGGATACAACGACCTTTAGTGCGCTGGCTGAACCAAACCGGCTGCATATTGTAGAACTGCTGCGTTACGGTCCGTTGACCGTAGGGGAAATTGCCGAACGAGTGGGAATTCGTCAGCCCCAAGCCTCCAAGCATCTGCGTGTCTTGCTGGAAGCCGGTCTTGTCGAGGTGCAGGTAGTCGCGAACCGCAGGATTTACAGACTCCGGCAGGAGCCGTTTCAGGAGTTGAACGAGTGGCTTGAAACGTATAGAGCACTCTGGCAGGAACGCTTTGATGCCTTGGATCGGTATTTGCAAAAGCTGCAAGCCGAGGATAAACAATCGAAGGAATAACTCTATTTCAGGGAGGAAACGATGATGACGAATTCAATGATTTTCAGGACAGAAGGACAGGAAGTATTTGCGGAGCGCACGTTTGACGCACCGCGTGAGCTGGTATTCAAGGCGTTCACCGAGGCCGAGCATTTGAAGCACTGGTGGGGTCCACGCGGTTGGGAGCTGACGGTATGTAATATTGATTTTCGTCCGGGCGGCGTATGGCACTACTGTATGAAATGTATGGATCAAAATCAGGGGGATTTTTTCGGAGTTGAGGCGTGGGGCAAGGCATTGTACCATGAGATCGTGCAGGGGGAGAAAATCGTGTATAGCGACTACTTCTCGGATGCCGAAGGCAACACCGCGGACGACATGCCTGCTACGGAAGTCACCTTGACCTTTATCGAGCAAGACGGCAAAACGAAGGTTGTTAACCGGGCACTGTATGCATCTGCCGATGCGGTTAAAACGGTCATCGACATGGGCATGCAGCAAGGCTTTACGGAAACATGGGATCGCCTCGCCGAGTATATGGCATCCGCTCAATAACATTGTATAAGGGGCTGTCCCAGAAGTGTTCGCATGACATGGGAATATCTCAATTTACAATACGAATGGACCTCAAATTCCACTGTATAGTGGAGATCGAGGTCCTTTTAAGAAATCCCCTCATGGCAAACTGTGAATTGAACACAGTGGTCTGAGGGGATTTTTTGTGTATCGTGTACGGGTTGCGTCGAAGTAAGAGAAAAGTAAGGAATAAGAGAGAGAAAAGAAAAATTAGCCTGGTATTCTAAAAACGTCCTGAACAAGAGGAGGATCAAACTATATTCAAGCAGAAGAGAGGTCTTTGATAATGAGAGTAAAAAACATGCTAATGATGTTATTGGCAGGAGTGATATTGGTCCTGGGTCCGCTTCAAGCCCATGCGGCGCCTGCATCCGTTCCGGTCACACCTTCCGGAATGCCCGTTTCCGGGCTGGAAGACAAGGTGGATGAGATTATGGAAAAGCACATCGGCACAAGCACGCCCGGCGCAGCGGTTTCGATTGTGAAGGATGGAAAGATTATCTTCACTAAAGGGTATGGTTATGCCGATGTGGCTAAGCAGATACCGATGAACGCAGACACAACCTATATGGAAGCAGGCTCGGTGTCCAAATTGTTCACCTGGACGGCGGTCATGCAGCTAGTGGAACAAGGCAAGCTAGATCTGGACGCAGATATACGAGAATACCTGCCGGAAAATTTTCTTAAGCTCTCGTTTAAAGAGCCGATTACGCTTAATCACTTGATGAGCCATACGGCCGGATTTGAGGAGCGGCTGGAGAATCTGCTGGTGGATGATCCAGCCAGACTCCGGCCTTTAGCAGAGCATATTTCACCGCAAAATCAGCCGGATCAGATTTACCCTCCGGGCAAAATCATCGCTTATTCCAATTACGGAACCAACCTGGCCGGTTATATTGTGGAGCGTGTGTCCGGGATGCCCTTTGATGCCTATATCGAGAAGCATATATTCGAGCCACTGGACATGAAGAAGGCTTATTTCACACAGCGATATGATCTCATACCTGATGTCAAGGAGAACAAAGCCGTCGGCTACTTGAAACAGGGTGAAGAATGGTTGGCTCGTCCAGATTTCTTCATCAATGATATGCCGGCTGGTTCATTAAACATTACTGCGGAAAATATGGCGCATTTCATGATAGCCCAAATGAATAGCGACGGCACTTCGGGCGGTTCGCTTTTCTCCAAGAAGGAAACGCTGGCATGGATGCACGAAAGATCGTTTGGCCACACCCCCGAACTTCCGGGGAATGCGCATGGATTTTGGGAGGTATTCGCGGGAAATCATCGTGTGCTGGAGCATGGAGGCAATACCGATGCATTCTCTGCCCTGTTGTCCATCGTACCGGAGGAAAACTTCGGCATCAGCATCCTGACCAATGCAGGCAGCGAAATGTCCGGCGCGAGAACCGAGCTGGTTGAATTGCTCGTCGGAGATACCTTTACATCCCCGTCATCCGACTTAACGTTGAATCATGGCGAAGAGGTGGCAGGCAAATATCGCTCTGCACGTGAAGCAGCCTCAAGTCTGTTAAAAGTCACTTCCGTCATCTCAGATACGGATACGCTGATTACTGCTAACGATAAAGGAGGAATTACGCTTCAAATTCCTTATTTGAATATTAGCGCAGATTATGTAGAAACAGCCCCGTATTTCTTTGAGCGGGCCGATTCCGCGAAAACGCCTATGGATTTTGCAGATGTGAATATAGGTCGTCTTTATTTCCTGACCGACGATAATGGGAAGGTCCATCAAATGTCGTATGGCGTGATTGCCGACCAGCTGCCTATTTCATTCCTGCAAACCGCTCTTTTTAGCTATATTCTGGTAGGAACGTGCTTGATTTTGTTTGTAATTGGACTAACGATCGGCATTGTTGGCTGGGTGAAAAACGCCGGCAGAAGAAGAAGGGGAGAGCAAACCCGGCAGTCTGGTCTGCACAAAAGCATCCTGCTGATTTCCGTTGGTGGACTGCTTGGAATGGTCAATTTGGTCATTGCAGTTATGAAATTGGCGGGAGATCCCTTTCAGCCGATGTCCAGCTTTCACTGGAACATCATCTTGAATTGGGTGCTGGGAGCAGCCTTTATAACGCTCATTTTCTATGCTGCTAAAGGATGGAGGAAACAGGGGATTAGCTTTTTCCAAAAAACCTGCCTAGTGCTTGTGACCCTTGCTTATCTCATTTTCACTTTCTTTTTATACACGTATAATTTCTACACCTTCTCGTAAGTATTATTAAACCAACAGAAAATCTGCGCAATGCCTTTTGATCCAAGGCTTGCGCAGATTTTATCTTAGCTGGAAGAATCGCGGAGCGATTTTCTTACCGGAATCCAAATTTCGCTTTTATAGTTCGGGCTGCTGGTATCCTTGCTCTCATTCCATAATATTTCCGGCCCTCCTGTGATTTCATACCCGGAGGTTGGGAACCATTCGGCATAAATTCTGGCCCAAACATCCTGGAGTGCCTGTGGAAATGGTCCGATGGCTGTAAACACAGCCCATGTGCCTGCCGGAACGTTCAATACCTCCCAACGCTGTGGTACGGCTTCCGAGGTGGCAACCCCAATGTACTGGTCCAGCATCGTTCCTTCGGCCCGGCCTTCGGTGAAATTGGCAGAGGCGCATAGTATACCCGTCGGCTCCACATTGGACAGACGCTTCAGCTCAGCGTAATCATTTTCCGTCAGGCTGGCCCACATCTCATCCATCTGCGGATTTACGCCTTCATAAATTAAAGTGATTTGTTTTTTGATCCCGGCAATTTGAAAAGCTTCCTTCTCTACAATTCGATAGTCCATTTTGCTGCCTCCCTTAATCGTCAGTTGAAAGGTCATGGGCGGAAATGCCTTTAAAGCAGCACCCTTCTTTCGTGCCTCCGATGGAGTAATGCCATGTAATGCCTGGAAAGCCCTTGTGAATGAATCCGGCGAATCGTACCCGTATTTGACGGCGAGGTCAATAACTTTTATATGCTGCAGACTCTGAAGCTCAAGTGCTGCCAAAGTAAGTCTTCTGTGGCGGATATATTCACTGAGTGACAGGCCGGACAGGAATGAGAACATCCGCTTGAAATGATATTCCGAGCAGCAGGCCAGCCTTGCAGCTTCCCTGAAATCGATTTCTCCGGCCAAATTGGCTTCAATATAACTCATAGCGAGGTTGACCTGCTTTAATGCATCCAAATTCACGCCCTCCTTTCGATTCGTATCGTATCAAACTGAACAGGGATTGAGCCGACAATACCGGTGCAGATTTTGTTGGTTAAAGCATGCTATAATCTTAAGAAAATCATGCTGCCTCCATCCATTTTACATCGAAAGGAACAAAAAATGATGAACGGCCTTACCATCACTCAGTTCAGCCCATCCGACCTCGAGCAGGTCTGCCATGTGTTTGAAACGGCGATCCCCAACGCTTTCGAACAGGACGGGATTGGACATTTGACAGATGACATGCGGGCAGAGATCGAATACAAAATAAATACGTTCCGCAGCGCTATGGACAGAGATGAGCCGGAAACCTGTTTTTGGCTTGCCAAGCGGGAGGGGGTTGTGGTTGGTACCGTTTCCTTTGGACCGTCGGGCGAGGATATTAAAGCCTGCACAGGCAATCAATTGGAGCAAGTAGGGGAATTGGGCAGTTTATACGTACTGCCGGACGATCAGGGCCAGGGAATTGCCTCGGCTTTGATTAGAGAAGTGGTCACGTATCTTCACGAACGGGGAATTGAACAATTCTGTCTGGACAGCGGCTATAAAAGCGCACAGGCAAAATGGACGAAAAAATTTGGGGAGCCTTACGTCGTCGTGAAGGACTATTGGGGACCAGATACCGCACATATGGTCTGGCTGTGCAGCGTTGTCGATTTTCTGGACTAATATGGCCAACAGCCCTCAGCCCTCAAAAATTATTGAGGGCTGTTTTTTTGAGTTCCATGCCACTGTGCGCGGCGCATGAAGAAACGGTACACGAGTGCTATGATAGTCCCCGAGGTCCCGCCGATCGCTACCGACCAGACTGCGTCATAGGACTGCCATTGGAGCAGAAAGGCAATGCCGGTGCCTATCGTAGTGCCGGCGAGCCACCCAAGGGCGCAGGCCGTATCTTTGGCTATTTTCATGTTATACTTCCTCCAAATATATTCAAAATTAATGGATCGTACATGTGTGATATGCAGTAGACTTTTATGGGTACATGTGCGTACAATTAGATTAAGAAAGCGTTTGATTTACTGTTCATGCTAATCATTATTTACATTCTTGTGTGAAATATTCCAGACCGGGAGGAGTATGGCGATGAATTTGAACGAACGCATCCAGCAGTGGAATGAAGAAGCGAGACAGTGTCCCTGCGGAAACCCGCATCGTGTGGTGGACATGCAGATTCACATGCATGATGGTGCCCTGAGTGAGGTTGCTCCATACCTGCAGCGCAAAGGCTACGGCCATGTTACGGTCGTTAATGATGATCCAACCTTCAAGGCAGCCGGCGAACGGGTGTTGAGCGATCTGCGCACAGCAGGACTGCAGGCTGATGAAATACGGCTTCAAGGGAACAGCGTTGGGGATGTCGTTGCAGATGAGTCCTATATTGTGAAGGTGCTGCTTGATGTCGCGGATGCCAGTAGAGCAGTGCTGGCTGTTGGCTCCGGCACGATCCACGATCTTGTCCGTTTTGTCTGTTATAAAATGGGGCGTCCCTTCATTTCCATACCGACGGCTGCTTCCGTAGACGGCTTTACCTCCGCAGGAGCGCCGCTGATTGTGGATGGGACCAAGCAGACGTTTCAGGCTGTGCCGCCGGAAGCCATCTTTGCCGATTTGTCCGTGCTGGCAGCGGCTCCGCAAAATATGACGGCGGCCGGCTTTGGCGACATGCTGGGCAAATATACCTCGCTGGCCGATTGGCATGTGTCGAGGGATTTGGGGCATGAGCCCTTTTGCTCGCTCGGCAGTCGTATTACCGAGGAAGCGCTGGAGGCTTGCGTCACCGGAGTGGACGCGATCGCACAAGGCAGCACGGAGGGAGCGGGCATTCTGATGGATGCGCTGATTGCTTCCGGCATATCCATGCTCATTATTGATCATTCCCGCCCGGCATCCGGAGGAGAGCATCATGTGTCTCACCGCATTGAAATGGAGCTGATTGCGGAAGGAAGAAAGCAGATTCTTCACGGGGCGAAGGTCGGGGTGGCCTCGGCTCTTCTGGCGGATATGTATAAAGAGCTGGCGGAGCATGAACATGTTGAGGCGTTCCAAGTATATCGCAGTCTTCCGTCAACGGAACAGATGCGTTCCTGGCTCCATCAGGTCGGCGGTCCGGCTACGATAGACGAGCTTGGCGTCAGCGCGGAGCAACTGGACCGTGCGCTTCATACGGCGCATACACTACGCAACAGATACACCGGCTTAAAGTATATGAATGAGCGGCAGTGACGTCTTGCCAATGAGCTATTTAGTTAATTGTACGTACAACTGTGAAGTGTGGTATAATCCTTCAACACAACTGTACTCACGGAGGAGCTTATGACCGCTAAATATATTCAAGTCAAACAGGAGATCCTCTCCTGGATTCATTCGTCTAAGCTGCTTCCTGAAAGCCAGCTTCCTTCCGAGCATGAAATGACCGAACAGTTTGGTGTAAGCCGCCAGACTGTAAGACAGGCGCTTGGAGAGCTCGTTCAGGAGGGATGGCTCACCAGAATCCAGGGCAAAGGCACGTTCGTTGCTGTCCCGGGTGCCAAGCTGCCGGAAAATCCCCGGACGATCGGGGTCGTAACAACCTACATATCTGACTATATTTTTCCCCTTATCGTACAGGGAGTCGAGTCCAGGCTGAGCAAGGAAGGGTATAAGCTGCTGCTGTCAAGCACGGGCAATCACCCTGAGCAGGAACGGCAGTGCCTGGAGATGCTGCTGAATCAGCCGCTGAGTGGTTTGATTGTGGAGCCGACCAAGAGCGGGGAGCGCAATCCAAATCTCAGTTATTATCTGACAATGGAGAACCGGCGGCTGCCTTATCTCATGATTAACGCACGGTATGAGGAGATGGATGCGCCCTGTCTTCGAGTGGATGATGAGCGCGGAGGTTATATGGCTGCAGAGCATTTGATCAGGCTGGGACACCGCCGGCTTGTTGGCTTTTTTAAGACCGATGATATGCAAGGAATCCGGCGTATGAAAGGCTTTGTGGCAGCGCACCGCAAATACGGCGTGACACTGCATCCTGACGCCGTGTTCACCTACAGAACAGAGGATAAAAATGAAGGTCCATTGCAGCGTGCCAAGGTGCTGCTGGACCTGGTGCCTGAGGAGCGTCCTACCGGCTGGGTAACGTATAATGATGAATTGGCCGTGCGGCTGTTGGATATCGTACGGTCGAAGGGACTGTCTATCCCTGCCGATTTATCGGTGGTCGGTTTTGACGATTCCTTCCTCGCTACAGCTACGGAAATCAAGCTCACTACACTGAAGCATCCGAAGGAGGAGCTGGGCAGGCAAGCGGCGGATATGATCTTATCCATGATCCAAGGTGGCGATCCCTTGACCCGGAATCATGAATGGATCATACCGCCCGAGCTGATCGTGCGTGAATCAACCGCCGCGTTTCACAAGGAAGGTTAATCTTCTATAGCTTTTGTATCAAATGTAATGACAAGTTAATTGTTCAGCTCCGCTTTGGGCGTTTTTTGATCTGAACAACTTGTAAATATGCTTTGGACCAAGCCTTTTCCCTATTTTGGGAAAGAGGCTTTTTTGTCTTGTTTTTCAACCGTATTCTGCAATGAACTCTGATCCGATAAAAATGAGAATGCGGTTGCAAAAAATGCTGGATAAGTTGTACGTACAAGTGTATAATGAAAGCGAAATCAATCACTTCAATAAGAAAAGGAGTGTCTAATACATGCTCGAGAGCTTGAAGCAGGAAGTATTGGAGGCTAATCTTGCCCTTCCAAAGCACGGCCTGGTTACCTTTACTTGGGGGAATGTCAGCGGAATCGACCGCTTGCAGGGACTTGTGGTCATTAAACCGAGCGGTGTCTCCTACGAGGAAATGAGAGCGGATCAGCTCGTCGTTGTGGATTTGCAGGGTAATGTAGTGGAAGGGGATCTGCGTCCTTCGTCGGATACACCGACTCATCTGGCACTGTATCGGGTTTTTACACAGATCGGGGGTATCGTTCATACCCATTCACCCTGGGCAACAAGCTGGGCACAGGCAGGTCGGGAAATCCCCGCGTTGGGAACGACACAAGGAGACTACTTCTACGGTAGCATCCCGTGCACACGCCCGATGACGAAGGAAGAGATCGAAGGGGAGTACGAGTTGGAGACAGGGCATGTCATTATTGAGACCTTTGACAATCGAGACCCTATGACGATTCCCGGTGTGCTTGTGAATCAGCATGCCCCGTTTGCCTGGGGCAAACACGCGGACGATGCCGTCCATAATGCTGTCGTTCTTGAAGAAGTGGCGAAGATGGCCTATCGTTCGCTGATGCTGAATCCGGGGCTGGAATCGATGGATCAGCATTTATTGGATAAGCACTTTTTGCGCAAGCATGGAGCGGGCGCTTATTACGGCCAAGTGAAGAAGGAGGAAGCGAAATGAGTAAATATACAATTGGCGTGGACTACGGCACGGAGTCCGGTCGCGCTGTCCTTGTCGACCTGTCGAACGGGGCCGAAATTGCAACGCATGTGACACCGTACAGGCACGGAGTGATTGATGAGGTGCTGCCCGGCAGTGGCCGCAAGCTCGAAATGGACTGGGCACTTCAGCACCCGGCTGATTACATTGAAGTTCTGACGACCTCCGTTCCGGCGGTCATGAAGGAATCGGGGATTAACCCGGCCGATGTCATCGGCATCGGCATCGACTTTACGGCATGCACGATGCTGCCGATTGATCCCGCAGGCCAACCGCTGTGTTTTGACGAGTCGCTGAAGGGAGATCCGCACAGTTGGGTGAAGCTGTGGAAGCACCATGCCGCCCAGGATGAGGCTGATCGTTTAAATGAAATCGCTTCCGAACGTGGAGAGGCGTTTCAGCCTCGCTATGGAGGTAAAATATCCTCCGAATGGATGGTCGCGAAAATCTGGCAGATTTTAAATGAGGCACCGGACATTTACGAGAAAACGGACCGCTTCGTTGAAGCGACCGACTGGGTCATTATGCAGATGTGTGGTGAACTGAAGCGCAATCAGTGCACTGCCGGCTATAAGTCGATCTATCATCATCGTGAAGGTTATCCAAGCCGTGAATTTTTCAAAGCCTTGGATCCTCGGCTCGAAGATCTTACAGCCACGAAGCTGAGAGGGGAAATCTATGCTCTTGGCAGTCGTGCCGGCGGTCTGACCGAACATATGGCGGCTCTGATGGGATTGAACGAAGGGACGGCAGTCGCAGTCGGCAATGTCGATGCTCACGCTGCTGTACCTGCGGTAGGCGTGGTGACTCCTGGCAAGCTTGTGATGGCCATGGGAACGTCGATTTGCCATATGCTGCTGGGCGAGGAGGAGAAGGAAGTAGAGGGGATGTGCGGTGTCGTCGAGAACGGCATCATTCCCGGGTACTACGGATACGAAGCGGGCCAGTCTGCGGTGGGAGATATTTTCGCCTGGTTCGTGGAGCATGGAGTTCCCGAGTCCGTGAAGCAGGAAGCAGATGCCGAAGGCATTTCAGTCCATGCGCTGCTCGAACGTAAAGCCGCCGCGTATAAGCCGGGTGAGACCGGTCTGCTGGCGCTGGACTGGTGGAACGGCAACCGTTCGGTGCTCGTGGACACGAATCTGACCGGTCTGATTGTGGGCTTTACTTTGCTTACCAAGCCTGAAGAAATCTATCGTACATTGCTGGAAGCAACGGCATTCGGTACACGCAAAATCGTTGATGCGTTCCATAATAACGGCGTGCCTGTGGACGTACTGTATGCTTGCGGGGGATTACCGCAGAAGAATGCACTGTTGATGCAAATTTATGCCGATGTGACCGGCAGGGAAATCAAGGTGGCCGCCTCCACCCAGACACCGGCTCTGGGAGCGGCGATGTTCGCTGCTGTGGCCGCTGGAGCGCAAGCTGGAGGGTATGACGATGTCGTCGAGGCAGCCCGTCATATGGCCCGTGTGCGTGAAGAAAGCTATCAGCCGATCCCTGAGAATGCCGCTGTCTACGATAAACTATACACCGAATACAGCAGGCTGCATGATTACTTCGGACGCGGGGAGAATCCGGTTATGAAGCGTCTCAAATCTTTGAAGGAAGAAGCGACGCATTCAGCGGAAACCGTGGTGAAATAATAAAACATCCCCCAAAAGTGACGATATCCTCTGCACAAAATAAAAAAGCACTGTTGGCCCCTGGGCTGACAGTGCTCATTGTGCTTCAGTGGATGAAATAACCTGCACAATTTTAAAATGTTAAAAAATGTAGCCTCAGACAGAAGCTTACTTACTTGGCCAGTATGGCGTCTGCAAACAAAATGGATTTAGGGATGCGGAAAAATTGTTCCGCCTGATCCTGAAACGCCTGCGAAGGCACTGTGCCTTGATGCAGCCATTTGCGGAATGTTCCCGGATGGACACCGATCCAATGACTCACATCGGTCACAGACAGATCATGAACCATACATAATCCAGCCAAAATTCGGTTTTTCACTGGGGATCGTGTTACCGTCCTCTTCATGAAACGGGAAGGGGCAGGCTGACAGATAATCGGACAACCGCGCACCACATCCTCATTAAAGAGAATATGGCGTGGATAACCAAGCAATCGGCATGTTTTCTCCAAGTTTGTATTGCCGGGAATACGTCCCTCATAGACCCAGGCGCTGACGCTCCGGGATGAAATGGATAATTCTTCGGCAAGCTGCGATAGCTTGATGTCGTTAGCCATCAGCACTGCTAGGAGAACCCTGTTACGTATTTGACAGCGGGTTGGTCTACGAAAGCGCTTAACACGCACACCCTTTCCCAAATACTTGCGGTTGATCAGAGACCACGCCTGAATGGAATGTCGTTCTTGTTGTTTAGGCATATATCCTCCGATTTTTTTAAACAAATACTACAATACACACAGGGCATTTTGCAAGTGTACGGCCGAATCAATTTTTTATAAAACTATTGTCATAGATTAGATTTGCACAATATAGGGTCCTTATTACTATATGAAGGGTAATTGGCACGGGTTTCTATGAATCTATTAATTTTAGTGCGGCTCAGGGACAAATTAGCTTCCATTCTCCCTCGATTTACATATAATGTAACAGGTTTGAATGGAAGGGGGGACGACGATGAATCACCCGTTAATCAATATCTTTTGTGCTGTGGCAGGGGGGATAATCACCTATGCCTTCGGGGGATGGAACCCGCTGCTTGGGGTGTTTATCGTAACGATGGCTATAGACTGTGTTACCGGGATAGCGGCAGCGATTAAATCGGGGAAGGGATTGAGCAGCAAGACGGGATTTTGGGGCCTAACCCGTAAAGGAATCATGCTGATGGTAGTCAGCCTTGCCCATCAAATCGACCTGCTCTTGGGCATTGATGCCGTACAAGCAGGTGCCATTTATTTTTATTTGTTTAACGAAGTCATTTCCATTGCAGAGAATTTCAATGTACTAGGGTTGCCGCTTCCCCCTATGTTCAGGGATATGCTTGCGGGCATGAGGGACAAGCAAGAGAGAAATACGAAGGATAAAGATAACTAAACTTCAAACTTATGGATAAATGGGGGGTGCTGCGGCATCTTCCCCTCTTAGGGAGAACTGTGATAAAATTTCAGGACAAGCTGTTCAAATTAGGAATAAGGAGTTTGTCCGATGATTAAACATATCGTGTTCTTCAAATTGAAAGACCGCTCTCCTGAAAGCGTTGCACATACGGCCTCCGTGCTGCGCAGCATGAACGGCAAAATTAAAGAGGTCCTGTCGCTGGAAGTAGGAATAGATATGATCCGTTCTGAACGTTCCTTTGATATTTCGCTGACGGCGGTGCTGGAAAATCTTGAAGATCTTCAGGCTTATCAGGTTCACCCGGTTCATCAGGAAATCGTTCAGCATATCAATGAAGTAAAGGATGTTTCTTTTGCAGTTGACTACGAAATCTGACTGGAATCGGGCAGGATTGAAATGCCGGCATACCGTAAATGACCGGTTTGACGGCAGTCATTCGTTCTGCCGGGAAGGAGGTGCGGCACCATGTACTATGTGAACAGAGAGCAGATTGAGCTGCGTCTCAAGGCAATTCCTGAGATTGCGGAAGGACTGCGCCAGGTAACATCTTCCTGGACAGGCGATTTTATGCAAGGACTGGTGCAGGAACGCTGCCTGCATTTGGCGATTGAAACGGTAACGGATGCAGGCAGCTACCTGATTGACGGTTTTATTATGCGTGACGCCAGCAGCTATGAAGACATCATCAGCATTATTCATGAGGAGAAAGTGATTGATGATTCTGTCTTTGCACCGATTTATGAGCTGGTATCCTTGCGGAAGCCCCTGGTTCAGGAGTATTTCCGCTGGAACCGTACAGAACTACATAAGCTGACTCCGTTACTGCCTGAGGTGCTGGAGCGGTTTGGAGCTGGCGTGGAAGGTTATCTCAACCGTGAGTTGGGCCCTCAGCCGGCGCGTGGTTAAAGGTCTGGAGAATGTAATGAATACGGTACCTGAAATGTCTACACGACGTTTGATTATGACCTTGCTGAAAACCAGAGGGTCTTTGGGAGTCTCGTCCCTCGCAGCGGAACTTGGTATTACTGAGATGGGGGTCAGAAGACACCTGAAGGCTTTGGAGCAGGAAGGTCTTGTGGAGGTCACAGTTGTACGCCAAGCTATGGGACGACCTGTCTACAAATTTGGTCTAAGTGAACGTGGAGATGAGCAGTTTCCGCGCAACTATGACCATTTGCTGGTGGATCTGCTGGAGGAGCTGAATGAGCTTCAGGGGGCATCGGCTGTCAATGCCCTTTTCGAAGGAAGAAAGCGCAAGCTGATCCGTCGCTATAAACCGCAGCTTGAAGGCAATGCACTGCCGGCACGGATCAAAAAGCTGGCTGAAATACAGCATGCTGCGGGTTATATGACGTACTGGAACACTGAAGAAGACGGAAGCTTCACATTTTATGAGTATAACTGTCCGATTGCCCAGGCAGCGAACCGTTACCGCAAAGCCTGCGAGTGTGAGCATCACATGTTCGAGGAATTGCTGGAAGCGGAGGTTCTTCGCACCGATTGTTTGGCGGAAGGCGGCCGCTGCTGTAGGTACAAAATCTTTCCCCGCCAGAGTTAAGGTCGATAACATGTCTCTTGTATCAAGCCAAGCCCATCCTGCTTATAATGCATTAAAACGATGGGCATCCGCCCGGAGAAACAGCGCCGTTAACGGGGGCGATTCATAATCAAGCCTCGAGCGCACTTGTTCGGCAAGGTTCTTTCCATAGCGGAGTCCGGCCGAAGGAGAGATGGACTATGAATGAGAAGAGTAAAATCATGATGTGGAGTGCTATTGCCGGTACGATCCTTGGTTCAGCCGCAGCATTGCTGCTGACACCGAAATCAGGACGCGAGCTGCGCAAGGATCTGGCGGATTGCACCCAGCAATTCAGCGAAGCAGGATTGTCTGTGGCGGATAAAATCGGTACAGCGGGCCTTCAGCTTGTGGACATCGTGAAGGATACGACTTCCTATGCGGTTCAGGAGGTTCGCCAGGCGTATGGTAAGCAGGAGGAAGAAGAGAAGGTAATTATTTCAGCGGTTGATAAGGAGCAGTCTGAAGACCGCAAGACAAGCAACGAAGGCTACTATATCTGAACCCCGCGGCCGGACTCGTTCTTCGGAAAATGAGTCCGGCTTTTTGTATGCCGCTGATGGTACACAGCCATGGCCTGAATAGGCGAGCCGCCTTTTGTTCACTTTTGACGTACCTTTTCAATTTGGCTCACATAAGTTATGTAGAAGGGTGATAGCAAAAGTGAGATAACAACCATGAGGAAAGCGGTGTGTTCGTGCAGCAGGCTATTGCAATTTTGGATTCTGGCGTGGGGGGGTTGACCGTTGTCAAGGAAGTGATGCGGCAGCTCCCACGTGAGAAGATCATTTACTTCGGAGACACCGCGCGGGCCCCGTACGGACCACGTCCGGCTGATGAAATTCTGAAATTCACCGGGCAGATCGTTGATTTTCTCATTCAATTTGATCCCAAGGTCATTGTCATTGCCTGCAACACGGCAACGGCAGCGGCACTGGACGACATCAGCAGCAGGGTCAACGTACCCGTAATCGGAGTCATTCATCCCGGAGCCCGTGCCGCCATCAGCGCAACCACTACGGGGTATGTGGGAGTCATCGGTACCGTCGGGACCATTCGCAGCGGCGCATATACCACAGCCTTGAAGCAACTGTCTCCTTATATCGACGTAGTTAGTCTGGCCTGTCCGTCGCTCGTTCCCATTGTGGAGAGGGGGGAGTTCTGGTCGGACAGTACCTCACGGATTATCAAAGAGTCACTCCTGCCTATGAGAAATCACAACATTGATTGTCTTATTCTCGGGTGTACCCATTATCCTTTTCTGAAGGATACGATCCAGGAAATAATGGGTCATCAGGTCAAGCTGATCAGCTCCGCTGATGAAACGGCAAGAGAGACAAGCACAATACTTTATAACAAGGGAAAGCTGGCCACCGGGGATACACTGCCGATTCATCAGTTTTATTGCTCCGGGGACCCTCTTCTGTTCCGGCGTATTGCGAGACAGTGGCTTGGGGAGCAAATCCGCAACATCCCTGTCTTATGGCAGGTGACTCGTCTTGGAGGGCCATGAATACAGGCTTCCGAAGCTCTAATATTGCCGTTCCTTTCAGGACGGCTTTTTTTCATTTCATGTGCATTCTGTTACTTTATTCTTGATAATCACGGTTTGGGCGGTCCGGCATAAATTGGAATATAGAGCTATATTGAACTAAAGTCGAAGAACGGAGTCATGCTGCCGGGAGGAATAGGGATGAGAGAGATTGGTGTTCGTTCTGATGATGTCGGGATTGTAAAGCTGCGTGGGGAATACCGGTATGAGCATTTAATAGAAGATATTGGGCATTTGCGTGAAAAATATAATTTTGTGAAAGTGACTTGCATAGGCAAAAGTGTGATGGAGAGAACGATACCCTGTGTGGAGCTTGGTGAAGGCAAGCACAAAATCGTCGTGAATGCCGCCATGCATGCGAATGAATGGATTACCGCGCCCTGTGTGCTGCGTTTTCTGGAATGTTATGCAGCAGCCATAGCAGATGGGAAGAGGCTCCAAGGGCGTGAGCCGGGCAGGTGGCTGCAGGATGTTACGCTAAGTGTCGTACCTATGGTCAATCCGGACGGCGTGGAGCTTGCGATTGCGGGTGCGGGGGATGATCATCCTGAGCGGCATAATTTACTGAAATGGAATCAGAAAAGCACGGATTTCAGCTCATGGAAGGCTAATATTCGCGGAATCGATTTGAACGACCAGTTTCCGGCTTATTGGCAGGATGAATTGCATCGGCGGGGCATGACAGGACCGGGTCCGCGCGATTATGGCGGACCAGAGCCGCTGTCCGAGCCGGAAGCACGCGCTCTGGTCGATTGGACACGCCGCCTGCTGCCGGACATGGCGATTTCATTTCATACCCAGGGGCGCGAAATTTATTGGAATTATCGGGACAGAGAGCCTGCGGACAGTCTGGCTTGGGGGGAAAGGCTGGCCTCTGCTTCAGGGCTTAGGACCGTCAAGCTTATGGACAGCGATGCAGGCTACAAGGACTGGTTCATTCTTGAATTCGGCAGGCCCGGCTTTACGGTGGAGTTAGGGGAGGGCGTCAACCCGCTCCCGTTGCATGATTATGACAGCTTATACAGAGAAACAGAACAGGTGTTGTTAGCCGCACTTTCCGGTTTTAGCGAATCATGATTTGACACCTTTTGTGGAAATTCGCGTATTTCAACTAACGAGAAAGCAGCGCTTCCGGGAGGAAGGCTGTTTTTTCGCCGGTCTTCTTCATTTTTATATGAATAGGGTATGCTATACATGAAGGCTTATATTAAGATGGCTGCAAAGAACGCTGGAATGGAGTGATGTCCATGAAATGGAGAAAATTAGGGTCTCTGCGGCAGTGGACCCATGTATTTCGTCGTCTTCCCCGCCTGTTTATTTCTTCTCATGTATCTCTTGGGGACAAGCTGTTGTTTTTTGTTCCCGCGCTGCTGTATTGGGTGCTGCCGGACATCATCATTCCGATTCCGTTTATGCCTCTAGACGATATTGGGGTGACCATGCTTCTGATGAACTGGTTCGTGACTCGAATGGAACGAAAATATCCCCAGCTTTCCGAGCCGAGCCGTAACCATGGCGAATGAACAATATTCGCATTTTGTCCAAATAACTAGTATTGCGATTCTACAAATTATTCATTACAATAGGAATATTGACTTTAACTATCAGGGGTGTTGCACATCCTGAATCGTTATAAATTATGCTGCCAATAGGAGTTGAATCAAATGAAATGCAAAATTACACGCAACGCGGCCAAAGTGCTCAAGCTTGAACTGGATCAACCGGAGAACAGCGGAAAATTGCTTAGAGTGGTCGTAACCCACGCGCATGGCGACCATGCACACTATGGTCTTGATCTCGATACACCGAAGGACGGAGACACCGTTGTCTCTACAGATAAAGGCATTGACGTTATTCTTGAAGAAGGTCAGCCGTTTCTGGACGGCGTAAAAATCGACTACTTGTATTTCCCTGAGGAGGGCTTTGTGATTACGAATCCTTCGATGGGCAATCACGGCGATCATTAAGGCCACACGGAGAGGATGAATTATGGCTAACGATATTCGCGTATGTGATAAATGTCAGTTCGTCCGGATGAAGACGATTGTTCCAAAGCTCCAGAAAATGGCGCCTGATGCCGAGATCAAAATCGGCTGCAAATCGTATTGCGGGCCCTGCGGAAAGCGTGCGTTTGTGTATGTGAACGGGCGTTATGTGAGTGCACCGACAGAGGACGAAGTGCTGGCCAAGGCTGCAGCCTTTATCAAGCAGCCCAGCGTCAAAGCTTGATCCGGCCTTCTCAGGTTAACATGTATAAGCTTTCAACAGAAATCCTCGTTGCCAATGTGATGGCAACGAGGATTTTTGCATAGTCCTGCTCCCTTCTGTCCATGCTAACAGTCGGATATTCATTAGTAAGAAAGGGGATCTGGTAATGTCGCAATACGATTCCAATCTGCAAAATCAGAGCACTGCCGCCCAAACGCAAAACTCGGTGGACAGGTTTCATAATGCGGTATCACAGGCCATGTCACATCCGAGCGAGCAGCTTGTGGAGCAGGCTGAGCACTCCCGGGTTCATGCGAGGCATGCCTTGGAGCAGGCCAAGGAAAGCCTTGGGGACGATGTGATGGAGGCGGCGGAGGACATGATGGCCACCGAGGAACGCAGGCTCGATTCCGTTAAAAAGACAGGTTTGAAATAAAGGTGCAGGATACAGCGCCTTTTCATGTTCTGAAAGGCTCCGAGAACGAAGCATCCCTGCAATCGCTGTGACCCTTCGGGCCAAAGGCGAACGCTCCGCTTTTCCGGGATTGCTTCGTTCTCTCCGCTGCAACGTGCATATCCTTACTTAAAAATGCTCAAATGAGAAAACGCCAATCTTCGGCGTTTTCTCATGAGGTAAAAAAAATCGAGAACAGGAGTGGGTTTCTCCAGTTCTCGATTTTTTTGCTTTCGTGCCCGACTAAGTATAGGGTATATTCACGGCGATGAAGAAATTGGCTCTGCGTTCATGGCCTTGGGATTCCAGCGGCGGATCAGGTCATAGGTGATGACCTGGTCGGATACCGTAAACCGATTCAGCGTCTCTTGATAGCCCGGACCGCAGGCTTGAATATCCGTCTGCTTCCCCGTGCTTAAATCGTAACATGTTCCATTCAGGAAGGTATTATCCTTGGACGGGATGTAGTATACTTTTTCGTCCGTAAAAGCTCCCGAGCGGAGTATGACCATCCGCGGTTTGCCGCTGAACAGATTATTGCCCATAAAATGATAGGGCTCCGAGGAAATGCCCAGCAAATGCAGAACAGAAGGGGTAATATCCAACTGACCAGCCGGTTCGTCATATACGCCGGCACTGCCTCCGTCCGGCATATGCACAAGTAAGGGTACCTGATTCATAATTTGCTGCATGTCGAGGTCGGTCAGGGATTTGCCCAGGAACTTCTCATACATCACCTTGTCCTGGATGGAGTTGTCATGATCCCCATAGAACATCAGAATGGTGTTATCCCACATTCCGTTGGCTTTCATTTGTGCCACGAGTTCCCCGAGAGCCTGATCCACATAATGTACGGATTCCAGATAATCACCGAACATGGTGCCGTCGAATTCTCCCGTGTCCAAGCCGCTGCCATCCGGATGGATATTATATGGATGATGGCTGGACAAAGTGATCATGAAGGCATAGAAGGGATTACTGTTCAGTTCTTCAAGCCTGCTGACCGACTGTCTGAAGAAGGACTTGTCTCCCAGCGACCAGCCGAGCGGTTCATCAATGACAAAATCTTTTTTGCTGTAAAAATGGTCGTAATTCATAGCTTTGTACATCGTGTATCGGTTCCAGAAGCTGCTGTCATAAGCATGAAACACATTAGGACTGTACCCTTCCCGCTTCAGAATGGTAGGCAGCACATCGTAGGAATGATCCGGATAGCGGATGAATACCGATCCGGTCTGCAGCGGATGCAGAGAGCTCTGCACCGAAAAGTCGGCGTCAGAGGTGCGTCCCTGGGCTGTCTGGTGATAAAAATTGCTGAAATACATGCTTTCCTTCATCAGCTTGTTGAAATGGGGAGTAATCTCCTGCCCGTTAATCTGCTTGCCGATAAAGAAGTTCATAAAGGCTTCGGCCTGAATGACCATAACATTGCTGTCTTTATATTTTCCATAAGTTTCATTTTCCACATGGATCAGCTTCTGATGGTCATCAAACCAAGCCTGATCTTTGTCCATCTCTCTCTGACCGAGTACGGGCTGCGGGCCTAAATGCTCCTTCCCGTAACGGTACACGTCGTATCCGTGGAACCCGAGAAGTCCTGTAACATTATAAAGCGCCAGTGACCACCAATTGCCTACAAACAGGCCTGTAGCCCATGTAGAGGTGTACAGCTTGATCGGGCCGAAGGTCAAAATACAGCCTATACCAAAAGCAAGCAGCCCACTGCCGATTCGAAGCAGAATCCGTCTGCCAGCCCGCTGACCATGATTACGAAAAACAGGGCCCTTGAACAAACTGTTCGACCGTCTGCTGCGAAGTCTGCTCTTCCATACCAAATATGGAATAAAGAGAATCCAGTCTATAAAGAAGAAGATATCCCACCAATGAATCAGGGACGCGATACTTCCTCCAAGCGATTCGACCTGACCAGCCTGCATCAACACGGGAATGGTGATAAAATCTCCAAAATAGCGGTAATAGACCATATCCGAATAGATAAGAGCAGTCAGCAGTACATTCAATACTGCCATTGCCGCAAGCCGCCCGCGCGGCGGCAGCCAAAAGGTCCAGAAGCTGACCAGCAGCAGTGAACCCAAGGCAATGACGTAATCCAGCGGATTCATATCGATATTTTGGGCATCCAGTTGAGCGTGGAGTAGCCCCAGCTTACATAGAATTAGCACGGCAAATATCCAGAAGCCAGAATGATACCTATTCAATTTGCATTTCCCCCTTTGGCAATCTAACCGGTCTCAGAGTGTTTTTTTACTCTATTACTTTGTAAACAGAATGTATTCTCTGTGTAAAAGCCGGTTTTGCCTTTATTTATTATATCCTGCGCGCGTCTCTTTTCAACATGGAATGAAAATAAGAGAGCGGACCTTGTGCGATCCGCTCTCTTTCACAATGGATTTTTAATTTTCGGGCTGTGGCTGCCTGTGCCGCGGAGGGAGTGGGCCCAGGTATTGATAATATTGGCATTCGATGCGGCCGTTGAACAGCTTGCGCCGTTTGTCCGCTTTACGCCCCCAATAATGCTCGAATTGCTTCGTGGGACTGATGGTGAAAAAGGACCATGTCGGCATGCCTGCTGCGGTACGTCCCATGCTGCGGATCAGCTTCTCCACTTCGGGCTCGTCGCTAAGGCGCTCCCCGTACGGCGGATTGGTTATCATGCATCCATATTCACCCTCCGGTCTGATTTTGGCTGCAGGCATCACATCAAGCCTGATTTCGCCTGCCAAGCCCGCAGCCTTGACGGCTGCCTGCGCGACTTCTATGGACTTCGGATCGATATCGCTGCCCGAAATCTGAAATTCTACATCGTCCCGCACCAGATCCATGGCCTCGTTGCGGGCCTCATCCCATAACTGACTGCCTATCACCGGCCAATGCTCGGAGTTAAAGGAGCGGCGTAGGCCGGGAGCAAGGTTCCAGGCCTGCATGGCGGCCTCAATTAGCAGTGTGCCCGAGCCGCAGCAAGGATCATAGAAGGGCCTGTCCGGTGTCCAGCGGCTGAGCTGGATCATGGCAGAAGCCAGTGTTTCCTTAAGCGGTGCTTCGGTTATAAGCTTGCGGTAACCCCGTTTGTGCAGTCCTGCTCCGGTGGTATCCAACGTAAGCAGGGCACGGTCTTTCAGCAAAATCACTTCAATGACATATCGCGGTCCGTCCTCCGGGAACCATTCCGTATGATAGGTCTCCTTCAGCTTTTCAACAATCGCCTTTTTCACAATGCCCTGACAGGCAGGAACGCTGCTAAGCTGGGATTTGTGGGAGCGGCCTTCCACCGGAAATTCGCCATCGGCAGGAATCCAGTCTTGCCAAGGAACGGCCTTGGTGCCTTCAAACAATTCATCAAAGGTGGTGGCCTCAAATTCAGCCATCTTTACGAGAATACGATCCGAGCTGCGCAGCCACAAATTGCAGCGGCAGATATCGATGAAATCACCGCTGAATACAACACGGCCGTTCTCGACGGTCTGATCGTGATATCCTAATTCTTTCAGTTCACGCGCTACGACGGCTTCCAGCCCCATCGGCGCAGTAGCAATCAATTGCAGTTGGGCCATGAAATCAATCCACTCCATCCGGTTAGTTGCCAAGCAGGACTAAGATATCCTGTTTGTGTAATTCAATCTCTTCAGTATAGGCGATTGTGCGGGGAGAGACAATTGTCTTATGATAGAAGAACAATAGAAATGAAGGGAAGATTTAAGAATGGTGACTCCTGATCAGTATGTAGATCAATTATATGAAGAAGATGAAATGCTGAAGCGGGTCAAGGCGGCCATCGTGGAGCAGGGCATGCCCGAGGTATCTGTAGCCCATGCCTATGGGCGATTGCTTACGCTGCTGGTTCGGATTTCCGGCGCACAGCGCATTTTGGAGATCGGAGCGCTTGGGGGATACAGCGGTATATGCCTGGCCCGCGGGCTGTCCGGAAATGGCGGCATCGTATCGCTGGAATTAAAAGAAGAGTATGCCCGTCTGGCCGGCAGTCATATGGAGGAGGCCGGTTTTGGGAGCTTGGTGCAGTACCGGATCGGTCCGGCTGCGGACAGTTTGAAGCAACTGAAGGAAGAAGGACGAACCTTCGACTTTTTCTTTATCGATGCCGATAAGGAAAACTATCCGGTGTATTTGGAGTATGCCATCGAGCTGGCTGCCCCCGGGGCAGTCATCGCAGGAGATAACTGCTTTCTCCGAGGACGCACGCTGAATGCCGATAAAAATGGTCCGTCGGTGCAGGCAGTCAGACGATTTAACGAAATGATCGCTGCAGACCCACGGTTGGAAAGTACTCTGCTCCCTGCCTATGATGGATTGGCTTTGGCCCGGGTGAAATGACAGGCTCGCGGACTTTAGATGTACTGGGGCGCTCCGAGAACGAAGCATTCCTACAATCGCTGTTGACCCTCCGGGCCAAAGGCGAACGCTCCGCTTTTCCGGAATTGCTTCGTTCTCTCCGCTGCAGCGGGCCTATACCTACTTAAACTAAATTCCTACTTTGAAATGGATTTCTTTGAAAAGGACCCTGATTTCCATTATACAGTGGAAATCAGGGTCCTTTTCGTGTTGTAAAATGGGATGTTCCCATGTTATGCGAACACTTTAGGAACAGCTCCTTTTGTGCTTGTGAAAAGAAGAGCTGGGCTGTCCTTTCGCAAATATTACCGAAAATGATGGGCCTGTCCGCTGTGGCGGCCGTACAGCTTGAGCCTTACCCACAGCGTGTTGATCAGCAGCATGACGCCTGACATGATAAACAGGCCTTCAATGCCGATAAAGCCTGACAGCAAACCGCCGATGACGGCCCCCAGCATGTTGCCGAGCGCGAGCGCGCTTGTATTGAAGCCGAACGCCCGGCTTTCCATGCCTTCAGGCGTATAGGAGCGAATCAGCGCATTGACGCTTGGCAGCAGCCCTCCCATAAACACACCCATCATAAAACGCACGACGACGAGCTGCCATATGGTTTGGACAAACGCCTGTGGTATCAGCATCAGAGCTGCCCCGATCAGGGCGTATGTCAATATCCGGTGCGCCCCGATGCGGTCGCTGAGCCTGCCCAGGATGGGAGATGAAATCATGTTGGACAAGCCGGTAACCGCCGTAACGAAGCCTGCCACGAGAGCGATGCCTTCGACAGAGCCGTACAAATCCTGCACATAGAGCGGCAGTAGGGATACCGTGCTGATCATGGCAAACTGCAGCAGGAACGTGACCGTGAACAGCGCCGGCAGCTGCGGCGTATGGCTCAGCTCGCGGAGTCCGGCCAGCACCGACGTCTGTGGAGCCTTGGCGGCTTCCGCGCGGCTGAAATTCTCCTTTACGAGAAACAGTGCGAGCAGAGATGCGGAGAAGATCAGCCCGCCTGTAATGAAGAAGATGGGCCTGAAACCGAGCCAGTCCGCCATAAATCCGCCCATCAGCGGCCCCAGGATCGTGCCTGCCATTTGTCCGGACTGCATGATGCCCATCGCAAATCCCATTCGCTCCTTGGGAGTCGTGCTGGATACGAGCGAAATGGCGGCCGGATTGAATCCGGAAATTGTACCATTCAGCAGGCGCAAAGCAAGCAACTGCCACGGATGATTGACAAAGCCCATGCAGGCGACCACCAACGCCATGCCAAAGCCGGAGCGCAGCAGCATAATTTTGCGTCCATACTGGTCTGCAAGCTTGCCCCACAGCGGCTGAAATATAAAAGATGTCAGAAAGTTCGCGGCAAAGATCACACCTGCCCATAAGCCGATCTCTTGCTCTCCTCTGACATTCAGATCCTGCGCGAGATAAAGAGATAAAAACGGGGTAATCATCGTCATGCCGGCATTGGCCAAAAATTGGCCAAACCAGAGAACGATGAGATTCACCTGCCACGTCTTCATGGTGCTCACTTCCTTTCGCCGTGGAGGGCTAATCGAGAATTTCCGCCCGTAGTCTGGGAAAACCTTGAAAAAAACATGTCTTTTTAGTATAACACACTTCATTGAAACTTTATCCAACTGTCATCGGATTGTCATCGTTCAGCCGGAAAGCCTGGTTGTTACATACTTTTAAAAAGGGCATAATAAATGTATAGGTTTTACACTCGAACTGGGGGCTCAAGCCAATGACCTACAATGATAATTTTATCCGTGCCTGCTTCGGGGAGGATGTGGACCACACACCCGTCTGGTACATGAGGCAAGCAGGAAGGTACGATCCTGAGTACCGGAAAATCAAAGAGAAATACTCCTTGCTGGAAATATGCCGGCAGCCCGAGCTGGCGGCTGAAGTGACCATGATGCCTGTTCGGAAGCTGGGTGTCGATGCTGCTATTCTCTATTCTGATATTATGAATCCGGTCGCCTCCCTTGGCGTAAATTTTGATATTGTCAAAAACATTGGTCCGGTCATAGAAAATCCGATTCGAACTGCAAATGATGTGGACCGACTTAAGCCGATCGATGTGGAGAAGGACTTGTCTCACATCCTGGAAACGATCCAAATTCTCGACCGGGAGCTTGAGGTCCCGCTCATTACCTTTGCCGGAGCACCGTTTACGATCGCCAGCTACTTGATCGAAGGGCGTCCCTCCAAAGGTTACATTCATACTAAAACGCTTATGTACAGTGAGCCACAGGTGTGGTTTCGCTTAATGGAGAAGCTAGGGGATATGGTCATTACATATTTGCGCGCCCATGTAGCGAACGGCGGTAAGGCGTTCCAGTTATTTGATAGCTGGGTCGGGGCACTGGCACCGAAAGACTTCGAAATATACGTTTTGCCTACAATCAAGCGGATATTTCATGAGTTGTCCGACCTGAAGGTGCCGAAGATTTACTTTCCGGGTGTCAGCTCGGGTGAGCTGCTGCCCTTGCTGCACAAGCTTGAGGCAGATGTCATTGGTCTGGATTGGCGCGTATCCATTGCGGAAGGTCGCCGACGGCTGAACGATGGTTTTGCAGTTCAGGGCAACCTGGACCCTTATGTATTAACGGCACCTATGGATGTAATTAAACAGCAGGCCAAAGCGATTGTGGACGAGGGAGTGCAAGCACCCGGCTATATTTTTAATTTGGGGCACGGACTCTTTCCGGAGGCCTCGCTTGATAAGCTGAGAGAACTGACTCATTACGTGCATGAGTATTCTGCCACAATGATCAGGCAGCGGGTAGGCCAGTACAATCTATAAAACCTGCACAAAAAGAAGTACAAAAGAGGTGAATATAACTTGAAGCAGACTGTAGGCGTACTTGTCATGTCGTATGGCACACCGGAAAGTTTGGATCAGGTAGAGGCATATTATACGCATATCCGGCGCGGCAGCGCTCCTTCAGCCGAGCAGCTTAAGGAACTGAAGGACAGGTATGAGGCGATTGTCGGAGGTGTATTCCCGCTGCGCGAAAATACGGACCGTCAGGTGCATAGCCTGCAGGAGACGCTGAACCGTGAGAATCGCAATCCTGATGTCGAGTTTGTATGTTATCAGGGCTTAAAGCATGCCCGGCCCTTTATTGAGGACGGAATCGGGCAAATGGCTGCCGACGGAATCAAGCAGGCGATCGGTATTGTATTGGCTCCACACTATTCTTCTATGAGCGTGGGCGGTTATATCAAACGGGCACAAGAGAAGGCAGTGGAACTTGGCCTGAACATGGCCTTTATCGAAAGCTACCATCTGCATCCGAAATTGATCAAGGCTCTAGTACAAAGAGTGTCGGCCAAGCTGGATCTGTTCGAGGAGGCAGGTGCCCATCGAGATTCGGTTCGTGTACTGTTCAGCGCCCACAGCTTGCCGGAACGTATTCTTTCGGCGGGTGATCCCTATGTTGATCAGCTTATGGAAACTTCCAGGGTGGTGGCCGAGCGTGCCGGGATCAGCAGTTGGCAGTTCACCTGGCAGAGTGCTGGGCGCACGGCTGAACCATGGCTTGGTCCCGATATTTTGGAGACGCTCCATACGCTCAGCGAGGAGCAGGTGGAGGATGTGCTGGTGGCGCCTGTCGGCTTTGTATCCGATCATCTGGAAGTGTTGTACGATCTGGATATCGAGGCACAGGCGGTGGCTAGGGAGCTGGATATGCGGCTGATGCGTATCGATTCGCTGAACAGTGATCCTTTATACATGGAAACGTTGAGCGATATCATTATCGACAAATGGAAGCAACTCAATTGAATAACTCCAAGTAGCCCCCGCCGAGTGAAGTGTTCGGCGGGGGTTCTCTTTGCGGAGAATCATGATATATAATGAAGAAGTCCGAAATACAAAGTTTAAAACAAGGAGGAGTTATGCCCCCCTCAAGAATCGAGGAGCGAGAAGCTCTGAAGAAGCGGCAGCGGCGCAAAAAGATTAGAGCTGTGACCGCAATCAATATTATCCTGTTGTTTATGATCGTCGGATTGCCGACTCTGACGGCATATTCATCATCTGGCTCGAACAATGTAACTTTCAACTTTGTCGGTGACATACAATTTTCCGGTAAAGTGGAGGAGCTTCTGCAGGAAAAGGGCTATGATTATCCATACAAGCGGCTGGGCAACCTGTTCAGGTCAGATGATTTGACGGTGGGCAATTTGGAGACACCAGTAACGGACAGAGGCACAGGTGCCGCCAATAAAACCTACATATATAAATCATCGCCGGAGGCCCTTCCTGAGCTTGCGGCTGCCGGGATGGACGTTGTAAGTCTAGCCAATAATCATATTCTCGACCAAGGTATCCAAGGACTGCAGGATACACTGGCTCATCTGCGTGATCACGACATTCTTTCTATGGGAGCCGGCAAGAATGCGCAGGAAGCCTATGCTCCGGTATATGTGAAGCGCAACGGAATGACCATTGCACTGCTTGGCTACAGCCGAGTGATCCCCGAGGCGAGCTGGTATGCTGGCGTGAATCGTGCGGGGGTAGCGGGAGTTTACAATCCGGCAGCCGCTTTGAAGGCCATTCGTATGGCCAGTAAGAAGGCCGATTTGGTGATCGTAACAGCACATTGGGGCAAGGAACGCACATCTGTCCTTGAGGATCATCAGACTGAGCTGGCTCATGCCTTCATTGATGCAGGGGCGGATCTCGTAATTGGAAGCCATCCGCATGTCCTGCAAGGACTGGAGAAGTATAAAGGCAAATGGATCGCTTACAGTACCGGCAATTTTATTTTTTCTAAATCATTAACAGAAGCTACCTGGGATACGGCTGTTTTTCAGGCATCCTGTACCAAAAAAGGCGCATGTACCATGAAGCTGATCCCCTTCAGGGCGGCGCTAGGGCAGCCCATACCGCTGTATGGAGAGAAATCTGCCAAAATCCTCAAAAAGGTAGAGGGAATGTCCTCTTCTAATATAAGCATCGATAACAAGGGCAGAGCGTCGGCAGGTTGATTTCATATCAGGCAACTATCGTGTCTAAGGGGGAGCAGAATGCATAATCTCTGCGTGGCTCACCGGGGCTCTTCCTATTCAGCTCCCGAGAATACGCTGGCTGCGTTCAGGCAGGCCATGGAATTTCCTTTTGTGAAGTGGATAGAACTGGACGTACAGTTATCACGGGACAGCGTGCCCGTAGTCATTCACGATTTTAGTTTGGAGCGTACGACCAACGGGACGGGTCTAGTCAGAGACAAGTCCTGGGACGAGCTGCGCAGGCTGGATGCGGGCTCCTGGAAGAGTCTTCGCTACCGTGGCGAACCGATTCCTTCGCTCGTGGAGGTGCTTGATCTGTGCAAGGGCAAAGTCCATTTGAACATTGAGCTGAAGACTACGGGAGATATGTATCCCGGGCTGGAAAGGGAGGTGCTCCGTCTGATTATTTCACGCGGTATGGAGCAGGATGTCGTATTGACATCGTTCGACCAGCAGGCATTGCGCAGGGTGAAGGAGCTTATGCCGGGTATCGGTACAGGTCTGATTACGGATATTCGGCCAGCCGATCTGTCGACGAGACTTTCATCACTGGGATGCTCTTTTCTGTCCATGGCTTATCCGAAGATTGATGCCAAGCTTATGACTGAAATGACCAAGCAGGGGGTTGCGGTGATGGCCTGGACGGCGGATCAGGCGGGAGCCATTCGCAGGCTCGTCTCCCTCCACCCTGACCTGATGATTTGCACGAACCGGCCTGAGACATGGGATCAGGCGGTTAACGGAACAAGCTTGCTCGGCAATACACTATTAACAATAAAAAGGTGGCTGATTCGATGAACAGAGAAATACGTAACGTGTACTGTGTGGGACGTAATTATAGGCTGCATGCGGAAGAGCTGGGGAATGCCGTACCGGAAACACCGATGATATTCCTCAAACCGTCACATGCAGTCGTTCCCATGAATGGGGAAGCACTTCAGCTTCCTTTGGATCAGGGTGAGCTACACTATGAAGCCGAGCTTGTGGTCAGATTGGGACGAAGCTATGAGCGGGGTGTGAAGGTGGATGAATGCATCGAGGCGTTTGCGTTTGGCATCGATTTTACACTTCGTGACGTGCAGAGCGTCATCAAGCAAAAAGGGCTTCCATGGACGGCAGCTAAAGCCTTCAAAAATTCAGCTCCGCTTACTCCTTTCCTGTCGTTCGCAGGCGAAGCAGCCCTGCTGAACCATGACTTCTCACTACGCAAAAATGAGGTTGAGGTGCAGCGCGGCAATGTGAAAGACATGATCTTTTCCTTGCAGCAGATTGCGGATTATATTGCCGACCATTATGGCTTGGGCAAGGGAGACCTGATCTTTACCGGGACTCCGGCCGGTGTAGGGCCGGTGGCTAAAGGCGATGTGCTGGAGTTGCGCTGGGCCGATGAAATACAGGGAGCCTGCACGATCGGTTAATGGAATAATTGTACTATCTTAATCAGGGGTGTCCTTAAAGGTTGATTGACCTAGGGGCTCCCTTTATTCATGCTCTGAGACACTGCGGGAACGAGTCCTTCCTCCAATCGTTGCTGCCCCTGAATTTCAAATTATGTTTTAGCGGAATCCCCCTTTTTCCTGGGTGACAGGTAACATGGTATAATCGTTAATAGGTTTGCGAACGTATTGTCGCAGGCGGGTTCTGGACTTGATAGGAGGTATATGGTGGACTGGTTGATTGGAGCGGCGGGAGCCCTTCTTGTCGGAGGGGCTGCATATCGAAAGAAATCACTGACTTTGTCCGGTTTTGCAGCGGCCTTTGTAATGGGCACGGTCTACTACGGAGCCGGGGATTTGTTCTGGTTTGGTATTTTACTGGTATTTTTTATAACGTCCACGCTGTTGTCGAGATATAAGCAGGAGCGTAAGGCAGAGCTGGAGAAATCTTATGCCAAAACGGGGAACCGGGATGCCGGTCAGGTGTTTGCCAACGGCGGGCTTGGCATGCTGCTGTGTGCTGGTTATGCTGTCTGGCCTCATCCGGCCTGGATATTTCTCTTTATCGGGGTCATGGCGACGGTGACTGCGGATACCTGGGCAACCGAGATTGGAAGCTTAAGCCGCCAGTCCCCGCGTTCGGTGCTGAATGGGCGTCCGCTTCCTCCCGGAACCTCTGGGGGCGTATCTGCTCTGGGAACCAGCGCGGCCGTGGCGGGTGGGGCTCTGATTGGTCTAAGTGCCTGGTTGTTTCTGTATGTTCTTGGCGAGAGCATTTTGTCGTGGTGGGCGTGGATCATGACCGGTGGCATAGCCGGGGCCGCGGGTGCTTTTGCCGATTCATACCTGGGAGCAACAGTACAATACATGAGCCGCTGCCGTGTCTGCGGACGTGAAGTGGAGGTCAGCACGCATTGCGGCCAGGCGACGGAGAAGGCACGGGGATGGTCATGGATGACCAATGACGCCGTAAATATAATCAGCTCCATAGCAGGCGGCCTGGTCGCTTTAGTTCTGGGATATATATGGATGTGAGGAGTAAATATAGATGAATATATTAACAATTGAACATCTTTCAAAAAGCTACGGAGAAAAAATACTGTTCCAAGATGCTTCCTTCGGCATGGATGAGCGCGACAAAATTGGTGTCGTGGGGGTCAATGGCACAGGGAAGTCTACTTTTTTGCGGGTCATCGCAGGGCTGGATACACCAGACAGCGGCAATATGGCCATCAACAACGATGTTCGCATTCAGTACCTGGCCCAAAATCCTGATTTTGACCCGGACGCGAATGTCCTGCAGCAGATTTTCCAGGGAACGCTTCCGGAAATGAAGGCGGTAAGGGAGTATATGGAGGTTATGGAGCTGCTGGAGCTGAACTCGGGCAGCGAGGAGCTTCAGAAACGGCTGCTGTCGGCCAATCAGCAGATGGACACACTGGGAGCATGGCAACTGGAAAGTGATGCGAAAAGTGTGCTTACGAGGCTGGGCATTACCCAATTTGATGCCAAGATGGAGAACCTCTCCGGCGGACAGCGCAAACGGGTAGCTCTGGCAGCGGCGCTGATTCAGCCCTGCGAGTTGCTCATTCTTGATGAGCCTACCAACCATATCGATAACGATTCCGTGGCATGGCTGGAGCAGTATTTGCAGAAAAGACGCGGTGCCTTGCTTATGATTACCCATGATCGTTACTTTCTGGATCGGGTGGCTACTGTCATGCTGGAATTGGATCAAGGAAAGATGTTCCGTTATGAAGCGAATTACAGCAAATTTCTGGAGCTGAAGGCTGAGCGTGAGGAAAGAGAAGCAGCCTCTGAGCAGAAGCGGCAAAACCTGCTGCGCAATGAGTTGGCATGGATTCGGCGCGGTGCGAAGGCACGCACCACGAAGCAGAAGGCAAGAATTGAGCGATTTGAAAAGCTGGTGGAACAGCAGCCCGAGCAGCGCGGAGGCACCATGGATATGTCGGTCGCATCAACAAGGCTGGGCAAAAAAATATTGGAGATTGACGGACTCTCCAAATCGGTTGACGGATGGACACTGATTGAGCATTTGGATTACACGGCCGTACCCGGGGACCGGATCGGGATTGTTGGACCGAACGGGAGCGGCAAGTCCACCCTGCTGAATATGATTGCAGGCCGAATAAAGCCGGACAGCGGGCAGATTGTGCTGGGGGCTACGGTTAAGCTGGGTTACTTTACCCAGGAGCATCAGGAAATGAACCCGAATCAGCGGGTTATTGAATACATCAAGGAAGGGGCGGAGGTCATCCGCACCGATGACGGCAGCGCCATTACAGCCGCGCAGATGCTGGAGCGATTCTTGTTCCCGCCGAACATGCAGTGGTCCTTGATTTCCCGTTTATCGGGCGGAGAGAAGCGCCGTCTATATCTGCTGCGTGTCCTGATGGAGGCACCGAATGTGCTGCTGCTGGATGAGCCGACGAATGATCTGGATATTCAGACACTGGGTGTGCTGGAGGATTATCTGGATGATTTTCCGGGTGTGGTCATCACGGTTTCCCATGATCGCTTCTTCCTGGACCGGACGACTGACAAAATATTTGCGTTTGAGGGCGGCGGTCAAGTTAGAGTGCATGTGGGCAACTATACGGAATATAGCGAGTGGATCGCCCGCAGTGCGCTGGATAAACCCCAGATGTCCGCTGCGCCAAGGGGGCGGACCGCTCAAGCAGAGAAGAACGAGAAATCTGTGGCAGACATCGTGAAGGCTCCAGTGAAAGAGAAGCTGAAGTTCAGCTATAAAGAGCAGAGAGAGTATGAGCAGATCGATGAGACGATAGAGAAGGCGGAACAGCGGATCGCCCAGATCGCTGTAGACATGGAACATTCATTCAGCGATTCGGCCCGCCTGCAAGAGCTGCTGACTCAGCAGGCGGAGGCGGCGCAGGAACTGGAGCACCTTATGGAGCGTTGGGCCTATCTGAACGAATTGGCTGAGAAAATCGAGCAAAGCAAAGGATAAATAAAGCTGTATGACAAAGGCCTCCTGGAATTCCGCATGTTTGCGGTTCCAGGAGGCCTTTTAGTTCATAAGAGCATCGTTATGCTCGGATATAGGCAGCGAGCAGGCGGGAAGTATTCACAACGGCCTGCTTATGAGTACGTTCCATCGCATGGGAAGCATGTACGCCTGGACCGACCAGTGCAGCACGAATGTTGCTGCCGCCTTTAAGCGCTGCCGATGCATCCGAGCCGTATTGTGGATAAATATCAACGGCGTAAGGGAGTTCAAGCTGCTTGGCTAGTTCAATGAGTCGGCTGGTCATGTCATAGTCATACGGACCGGACGAGTCCTTGGCACAAATAGAAACGTCGGTTTCCTTACAGCTCAGATCATCACCAATGGCGCCCATATCTATCGCGATCATCTCACGGATGTCGGCGGGAATATAGGAAGCGCCGTGACCAACCTCCTCATAGTTGGAAATCAGCAGTTTGACGTCATACTTTGGCATCCACGCTTCACGCCTGCTAGATTCGAGCAAGCCGAACAGCGCCGCAACACTGGCTTTATCGTCAAGATGGCGTGATTTGATATACCCGCTTGGCGTTATGACAGCACGGGCATCAAAAGAGATGAAATCTCCTACGGCGATGCCCAGCTTCAGGACATCTTCCTTGGTTTCAACCATTTCATCAATCCGTACTTCCATATTGCTTTCTTTGCGCTCAAAGGTACGCACATCTGCGTAGACATGAACAGAAGGATGTGCGGAAAGAATGGTGCCTGTGTAGACTTTTCCGCCTCTGGTATGTATTTGGCAGTATTCATTCTCGATGCTGTTCATCATGAATCCGCCAACCGAGGTAATGCGCAGTGTTCCGTGGCTGGTTACCGAACGCACCATAGCCCCGAGGGTATCCACGTGAGCGCTCAGCGCTATCGTGTTACCTGTATTCTCGCCTTTCAGCGAAATGATGGCGCCGCCCTTGGCGTTCCATTCCAAGGGGAATCCGAGATTGTCCGCCTCCTCGCGCACAATTTCCATGATCGAGCGGGTGTACCCGCTCGGACTTGGGGTGTCTAACAGTTTCTTGAGCAGAGATATAATATATTCTTCATTAGGTTGAATTTTCATCGAAGCAGGTTCCTCCTTATTTGGCCAGTGGGTCAGTATTCTCGACGGGAGATGCTTCCGCAGCGACGGCTTCCTTGGTTCCCCCGGCCGCATTTTGAGCTGCAGGCTCCTGTTGAAGAAGCTCCAATTGGCGCTTGAGGCGTTTAACCTCACGCTGCAGTTTGAATTGGCGGAACATCCCCAGGGAGAATACGATCAAACCTCCAAGCAAGGTACAGCCTACAATCAACAGAATAAGCGGAATTTCGACAACCTGGAACAGCAGGTTTACTTGAACCGCTTTGACGTTGATGACGGCGAAGATTGCTGTCAGCAAAGCGATGATTAATGCAGAGATCAGAGACCATTGTAATTTCATTTGGGCCACCTCCTTGGCATAATAAGTATAAAATCCCTTGTCCGGTAAAGGCAAGGGATTTTATACAGTTCAAAATTCGACAGTTTTTGTAAATGCCAGGCAACCGTTAGAATGCTGTTAGAAATCAGCGTTGCTTAGGATAGCTTTTCCATTTCCTCGATCAATTCTTTGAACACGCTCATAGCTTCACGAATCGGCTGCGGTGAAGACATGTCGACGCCCGCTTTTTTCAGGATGTTGATGGAGTAATCGCTGCCTCCGCTTTTGAGGAAGCCAAGATAACGGTCCACCGCCGGCTGTCCTTCCTCCAGAATCTGCTTCGAGAAGCTCGTAGCTGCAGAGAAGCCGGTCGCATATTTGTACACATAGAAGCTGTTGTAAAAATGCGGAATGCGTGCCCATTCCATGGCGATATCCTTATCCACCTGCATATCCGGTCCATAATATTTTACGTTCAGGTCGTAGTAGATATCCGATAGAAGCTGCGGAGTCAAGGATTCTCCCTGTTCCGCCCGTTCATGAATGATCTTCTCGAATTCCGCAAACATCGTTTGACGGAATACCGTTGTACGGAACTGGTCGGCATAATAAGTGAGCAGATACATCTTTTCCTTCGGGTCCTGCGATTTTTTTAGCAAGTAATCCATGAGCATCGCTTCATTGGTCGTTGAAGCCACTTCCGCGAGGAAAATGGTATATTGGGCGTCACGGTACGGCAGCGTGTTATCTGAGTAATACGAATGCAGCGCATGGCCCATTTCATGTGCCAGTGTAAACATGCTGTTCAGGTTGTCCTTGTGATTCAGCAGGACATATGGATGGGTGCCGTAGGCTCCCCAGCTGTAAGCGCCGGTGCGTTTGTTCTCATTCTCATATACGTCGATCCAGCGCTCGGTGTACCCTTTTTTCAAAGCGGCCAGATAATCCTCACCAAGCGGTTTAAGCCCTTCAAGCGTAAGCTCCTTGGCTTCATCATAGGTGATGTCCATCTTATATTCATCTACCAGCGGGGCGAACAAATCGTACATATGCAGTTCATCCACGCCGAGCAGTTTTTTTCTAAGCTTCATGTAACGGTGCAGCAAAGGAAGGCTCTCATGGATTGTATCGACCAGATTGGTATACACTTCCTTCGGAATGTTGTCGCCATAAAGGGACATTTCCAGAACAGAAGGGTATTTGCGGGCCCGGGAATAAAAAATATTTTTGGTTACATTTGCGCTGAGTGCGGCAGCTATCGTATTTTTATTAGCAGCATACGTATCGTATACCGCTTTAAAGGCCCGCTCGCGCACTTCGCGGTTAGGGTTTTCAAGGAATTGAATATAACTGCCGTGTGTCAGCTCAGCCTCTTTGCCGTTCTCGTCCTTGATCCGTGGAAACTTCATATCTGCATTATTCAGCATGCCGAAGATGGTCTGAGGGGCTTGCGAAAGGTTGCCCACCTGGGCCAGCAGCGCTTCCTCAGCCTTGCTCAGAATATGCGCCTTCTCCCGTTTCATCTCCTGCAGTGTGAATTTATAGGGGGACAGCTCTGGGGCGGCGATGAATTCATCCAGCTTGTCTTCAGGCAGAGATAAAATTTCGGGAGTAATAAAAGAGAGCGCTTCGCTGACTTCAACGCTGAGCTTTTTCGCTTTTTGCGACAAAGCCTGGTATGTAGGCTCCGCAGTGTCTTCATCATGATGGAGATGGGCATATACATATACCCGCTCGGTTTTCAATGATAATTCATCCTCAAGCTTGAAGCAGTCACGAACCGCCTCAGCATGGTCCAGCTTGCCCTGAAAGGCGGAAGCTTGTTTCATCAGCTGTTTGATTTCCTCATATTCCTTGTCCCAGGCTTGCTGATCCGGAAATAAATCTTCCAGCTTCCAGCTATTGTCCTGTGCCACTTCTTCACGTTTCAGTACTTTGCTCATAAAGGGCCTCCTTTGATCTTTCATCAGCAATGCGCGGGTTTCGGTTTGGGCGTCTGCAGGCACCAGCGGAGAAAGCAGGCTGATGGCAAGCAGAACGGCTAGGGGTTTGGCAGGCCGCAAAAACGCATCCTCCTTTTACCATGACTTGTTAGCCATAGTATGACCTCAGGGGGAAGCAAATATAATTTGTTGCCGTTAGTTGGAACCCCCCAGCATCAAACCGTATATGATAAGGAAAAAGGCAAAACAGATCATAATGACAGCGGCCAGGGCCATCCACTTCTTAAGTGGGGCAGGGATGCTGTCACGTTTCATCAGGAGCACGGTCCCCAACGTAAAAGCAAGGATAATAAAAATGACAGCGCTGCTTGTATCCATGCCTTCTTACACCTGCTTGAAAGCGTCCATGATACGCTGCCATTCTTCTTCGTTGCCTTGATAAGCTTCCTTGGGGAAACGGTTATTAGCCCATTGCATCATAGCAGGGCGGCTCAGAAACGTATGCGCTTCCTCTCCCCAGTCGTCGGTAATTTCACGAAGGACAATGTAGCGGCCCTGAACCTCAACTGTCATCATGTTCCACTTGTCTTTTTTGTATATTTCATGTTTTTTCATCATATGCATGTCTCCGTAAGTGTTTTGGTCCATAATACCGCAGAAGGCAGGGAAAAACAAATCGTTTCAGCGGTCCAAAACATCAATTGCATTGTTGAAAATGATGGAGTATAATATGGATATTCGCCATAGATGGCGGTATTTTTAGGAGGTTGTTCACTTGAAAGGTACAGTTAAATGGTTTAACGCAGAGAAAGGCTATGGCTTTATCTCCACTGAAGGCGGCGAGGACGTTTTCGTACATTTCTCCGCAATCCAAGGCGACGGCTTCAAGACTTTGGATGAAGGTCAAGAAGTGGAATTTGAGATCACAGAAGGTAACCGTGGACCTCAAGCAGCTAACGTAACTAAATTGTAAGAACATTTCCGGTAAAACGGATCTCTTATAAAGTTCGGCTGAACGTCATGAAAGCGCAGTTTCCCCGTAGGGAGCTGCGCTTTTTTGCTTCCGCATGTTTTGATGGTGTTATGATATACATAACTTGGATATTGAGGAGCTGATCGACATGGCCACGGCTGTAGCCCCGCGTTCCGCGCCGTCTCTTACGGAGGGACCGATTGCGAAAACGCTTTTTTTCTTTTCTCTCCCCATGCTACTGGGGAATGTGCTACAAACGCTGAATGGTACCGTTAACTCCATTTGGGTGGGTAAATTTCTCGGTGAAGCAGCCTTAACCGCAGCCTCCAACGGCAACATTATTCTTTTTTTTCTGATCAGCTCTATTTTCGGAGTAACGATGGCCGCAACGATTCTGATCGGTCAGAGCATCGGGGCAAAGGATATCGGCAGGGCGAAGCGGGTCGTGGGCACAAGCGCCGTATTTTTTCTTCTGCTGTCTCTGGCTGTAGGCGCAGCGGGCATTCTATTTTCGCCCTATATCCTCACAGCTTTAAATACACCTGTGGAATCGCTTGAAATGGCGATTATCTATACGAGAATTATTTTTGCAGGCATTCCGTTTATGTTTGGTTACAATTATATTATGACGGTAATGCGGGGATCTGGTGATTCGAAAACACCTTTTTATTTCCTCATTTTGTGCGTTGTGCTGGATATCGCTCTGAATCCGGTTTTTATTTTCGGGTTCGGACCCGTACCGGAGCTCGGCATTGGAGGCTCTGCACTGGCGACGGTTATGGCACAGTTTATCAGCTTTATTTGTATTATGTTCTATCTGTACAGGACAAAATATTTTTTGCGTATCACATCGGAGGAACTGCATCTGCTGCGCATGGATCTCGATATCATTTGGACGTTGATTCGTAAAGGGGTGCCAATGGGATTGCAAATGATCGTTGTCACCTCCAGTGCGATCGCACTGATGCATCTGGTCAACAGCTTCGGCATCGAAGCGGCTGCCGCATACACGGCGGCGAACAATCTGTCCAGCTATGTCCAAATGCCGGCTATGGCGTTGGGAGCCGCGGTTTCCTCCTTCGCGTCCCAGAATATCGGCGCCGGAAGATGGGATCGTGTCCATCGTACAACCTGGATCGGTGTTCTGTTCAATTTGCTGATGACAGGAAGCTTGGTGGTGTTGATACATGTCTTTAACAGAGAGGCCTTGCTGCTGTTTCTGCCCTCCACCGGTCAGGCGCTGGAAATAGGCATGAGAATTAATGAAATTACGCTATGGAGCTTTGTGCTGTTCGGCATCATGAATGTGATTACAGGGGTTGTCCGTTCGACAGGGGCCGTCATTGTGCCGTTATTGATCACCATTCTGGCATTGTGGGGAATACGGATTCCACTAGCCTATATATTTGTGAACGATTTCGGATTGAACGCGGTATGGTGGAGTTTTCCAACAGGTTTTGCTGTCGCCATGACCGCCGGAATCGTGTATTATGTGTCAGGAAAGTGGAAAAACGCATCTATGGAAAAGCAGTCGAAGCTTGCTGAAAAGTGACTTTCTTTATTTGTGCTAAAGGGACGATCATATTATAATAAGGTTGGTTTGGATAGGTTACGAAAAACGTAGACATCAATGTGGAGGCACCGTCATTTGAATGATATTGAGCTAAGACAGTTTCAGGCTCCGCGTGGTCCCCTTGGGCTCATGAACCGTATGTATCGATATATACTTCCTGAGACACAGCGAACCCTGGAATATTGGCGCCAGACGGCTGAGCAAATTCCGGATATCGAATTAAAGAAGCAGGCGCTTGCAAGCATATCGGGCAAGGCGTTTCACTGTATCGGCGGCGCGGTATACGCGGCGGTTAACCTGGAGGTTCGCCATACGCTGATTCAGTTGATTGTCGCATACCAGACGATCAGCGATTATCTTGATAATTTGTGTGACCGAAGTACGTCTTTGGACCCGGAAGATTTCAGACTGCTGCACCAGTCCATGCTCGATGCGGTTAATCCGGAGGCGGAACCTGTTCATTATTATGCTTTGCGGGAAGAACAGGAAGATGGAGGATATCTGCTTCAACTGGTGGAGACTTGTCAGTCATGCATACGCAAGCTTCCGGGCTATGAAGCTGCTATGCCTTATATTCTTGATCTGGCAAGGCTTTATACCGATCTGCAGGTATACAAGCATATCAAGCCGGAGCTCCGAGAAGCAGCTTTAATGGATTGGTGGCACCTTCATAAAGAGCGGACACCGGAATTGCGATGGAATGAATTTGCGGCGGCAACAGGCTCGACGCTTGGTGTATTTATGTTATTTCAGGCTGCTACTGATCCCCATCTGACGGATGCGGGGGCCGCTATAATTCACCGGTCGTATTTTCCCCATGTCTGCAGTCTACATATATTGCTGGATTATCTGATCGATCAGCACGAGGACCGTATAGGCGGAGATTTAAACTTTTGCAATTATTACGAAGATACCGAAACCATGCTTAACCGGCTCGTTTTAATTGCAGATCGGGCGCGGACGGATGTATCCTCCGTAGTTGGGAGCTCCTTTCACCGGATGATTATTGAGGGATTGCTTGCGTTATATTTATCCGATCCAAAGGTTCGTGAGCAGCAGGAGGTGTATCTTGTCTCCAAGCGCTTAATGAAGAAAAGTCCGCTGATGCGTTTGTTCTTTCGCGTGAACAGTCGATGGATTCGAAGGCATTTATGAGAATTTAGGAGGAAATGAAGATGACAGCAGTTAAAAAAATCGCAGTATTAACCAGTGGTGGGGACTCTCAGGGGATGAACGCAGCCGTTCGTGCCGTTGTGCGCAGCGGTCTCTATTTCGGATTGGAAGTTTATGGCGTACAGCGCGGTTATCAGGGTCTGCTGAACAACGACATTTTTCCGATGGATTTGCGCAGTGTGGGCGATATCATCCATCGGGGCGGAACGGTACTGCAATCCGCGCGCTGCAAGGAGTTCAGAACGCTGGAAGGGCAGCAGAAGGGCGCGCAAATTTTGCGTGACCGCGGCATTGACGGGCTTATCGTGATCGGCGGTGACGGTTCCTATCAGGGCGCGAACAAGCTGAGCCAGCAGGGCATTAATACTATGGGGCTTCCTGGCACCATTGATAATGATATTTCATTTACGGATCATACTATCGGTTTTGATACGGCTGTCAGCGTCGTTGTGGATGCCATCAACAAGCTGCGGGACACGATGTCTTCCCATGAGCGTTCTTCCATTGTTGAGGTCATGGGCCGCCACTGCGGCGATATTGCTCTTCATGCCGGACTGGCTTCAGGAGCAGAGACGATTCTGGTTCCTGAGGTTGAATTCAATATGGATGAAGTAGCTGAACGGATGAAACAGAATTTCGCCCATGGCAAAAGACATAGTATCATTATCGTTGCTGAAGGTGTCGGCAAAGGGGAAGATGTGGCGGCAGAGCTTGTCAAACGCTTCCCGACGAATGATCCGCGTGTAACGGTGCTTGGTCATATTCAGCGTGGTGGCACACCTACGGCATTTGACCGCAATTTGGCCAGCAGGCTCGGTGATTTTGCGGTACGTCAGTTGATTGAAGGCCAATCGGATAAAGCGTGTGGTATTATTAAAGGTGAACTGGTTGCCACCGATATTAATACAGTAGTGAGTACGAAGAAACCATTTAATATGGACCTGTACGAGCTTGCTCTTCGTCTATCCCAATAATATCATATATTCCATATTAGACAGAAATGATCCCTTTCATGTTGACCGTGTCAAAAACCACGGCAATTTACATGGAAGGGATTTTTTATGGGCAAAATGTATGTAGGGCAGACAGTCTTCAACAGGGGGAATCACCGATGAATACGAAGTGGTGGAAAGAGGCGGTTGTATATGAAATCTATCCTATCAGCTTTAAGGATTCCAATGGAGACGGTATTGGTGACCTGCGGGGGATTATCTCGAAATTGGACTATTTGCAGAATTTAGGGGTAGATGTCATTTGGATGTGTCCGATTTATCAGTCGCCCGGTCAAGATAACGGATATGATATCAGCGACCACTACGGGATAAAACCACAATTCGGCACTATGCATGATTTCGATGAACTTCTGAAGGAAGCTCATGCACGAGGTCTTAAAATCATGATGGATCTCGTATTGAATCACACCTCCGACCAACATCCCTGGTTCATCGAATCCAAATCCTCCAAGTCGAGCCCGAAACGGGATTATTACATTTGGCGTGATAGCAAAAAAGGGCTTTCCCCAAACAACTGGGAGTCATATTTTGGCGGATCCGTCTGGGAGCCGGACGAAAAAACCGGACAGTCGTACCTGCATCTGTATTCTAAATACCAGCCGGATTTGAATTGGCAGAATGAAGAAATGATTCACGAACTGTACAAAATGATCCGTTGGTGGCTGAAAAAAGGAGTCGACGGCTTCCGGTTCGATGCTATTGCGCATATCGTTAAAGCCAAAGGCCTCCCGGATGCGGATAACCCCAAGCATTTGCCTGTTGTTCAAGCTTATCAGTTTTTTTCGAATTTAGAGCATGTCCATACCCTGCTTCGTAAGCTGAACGAGGAGGTGCTGATGGAGTGCGATATTATGACTGTAGGGGAAACCTCCGGTCTCGGACCGGAACAGGCATTGGAATATGTGGGTGACGAACGGCATGAGCTTAACATGGTCTTTCAGTTTGAGCATATGACATTGGACTCTCCCTCGACTGGAACCAGCAGATGGGAATCCCGTTCGTGGACTCTGCTGGAGCTGAAAAAAATCATGAGCCGCTGGCAGACTACGCTGCATAACAAAGGATGGAACGCCAACTATCTGGGGAATCATGACCAGCCCCGCCAGGTGTCCCGTTTTGGGAATGATACAGAATACCGGGTGGAATCCGCGAAGATGCTGGCTACTTTTTTCTTGACTCTTGAAGGGACTCCTTATATTTATCAAGGGGAAGAAATCGGGATGACCAATGCTTCTTTTCAGCAAATTGGCGATTACAGAGATATTGAAACCCTGAATTTTTTTGAGCTCGCGAAAACGAAGCAAATGCCGGAGGACAAAACGATGGCTGCCATCCATGCCAAAAGCCGGGATAACGCCAGAACGCCAATGCAATGGGATGCCAGCGAGCATGCTGGTTTTTCGGATGCTGAGCCATGGATTAAGGTGAATGATAATTATAAGGATATCAATGTCGAGGCGGCTATCCAGGACCCGGACTCTATTTATCACTATTACCGGAAATTGCTTGCCCTGCGCAAGCAGCATAAAGTAATAGTTTACGGGGAGTACAAGCTTATGCTGCCATTGGACCCGGATTTGTATGTCTATACGCGTACGCTGGCAGAGGAGTGTCTGCTGGTCATTCTGAATTTCAGTCATGACACCATTGAATTTGAGTGGCCGGATCAGCTTGCCTATGAGGCAAGAGAGCTGCTGATCGGAAATTATGAAGAAGTTCCGGAGGAGCGTAAGGAAGGGATGCTCCTCCGCCCTTATGAAGCCAGAGTGTATATGTTCTAAGACGCTCCATTTTTCCGGAAAACAACAGCTTAATGATTTAATCCTTGTACCCTGTCTCGGCTTCTGAACCGCCGCTGGACGACCCAAAGGCGGAGAAGAAGAGTGGCCGCTCCCACGGCGAGGCCTGTAATCAGGCCAATCCAATAGCCGTAAGGGCCGAGATCTGTCCATATCGCAAGCATGTAACCGACAGGCAGACCGATAATCCAGTATGAAATAAAGGTAAGGAAGAATGCCGGATTGACATCTTTGTAGCCGCGAAGCACCCCTTGTATTGGAGTCGCGATGGCATCCGATATTTGAAAAAAGATTGCATAAATAAGAAATTGCTGGATCATTGCAATGACCTCAGGGTCATGCGAATAGATTCCAGCCACCTTGTCTCCCCAAAGCAGCAGCACGACAGCAGCAGCGAGGGACAGAGAGACGGCTGTTCCAATACCGATGCGGCTATAGCTTGCGGCGTCCTTCGGCCGGCCTGCACCGATTTCATAACCGACAAGGATAGTCAGTGCCATGCAGATACTAAGCGGTATCATATACAAGGTTGAGGCGAAATTGATTGCGGCCTGGTGAGCTGCTATTGTCACCGTGTTAAAGCTGCTCATTAAGAGTGTCACCGCTGCAAATACAGCAGTTTCGAAAAAAATGGCGAAGCCCATCGGCGTCCCGATCCGGGCAAGTTCAAGCCATCCTGCACCCGAGATGCTGTGAAATTTACGGAACACGCCATATTCTGCAAATGCTCCGCCACGGTGTACAATGACGAGTGCCGTGATAAAGACAATCCAGTAGGTGCAAGCGGTTGCGGCTCCCGATCCAACACCCCCAAGCTCCGGAAATCCCCATTTTCCGTAGATGAGCACATAATTAAGCAGCACGTTGATGGGTAAAGAGATCAGGGTAATCATCATTGAAATTCTGGTTTGACCCAAGGCATCAATAAAGCTGCGCAGGGCAGCATACCCGAAGAATGGGATAATGCCGAAGGCAAGGGCAGTCAGATAATAAAAGGCGACGTTATGGACTCTTGGCTCCAGGCTCATTCCCGTCAGAATCGGTTTAAGAAACAAGAAGCCGGCCGCAATGACAAGGATGGCAAGCAGGAGTGAGAACCATAAGGCCTGCATTACATAAAATGACACTCTATTTTTTTGCTGTTTGCCGATCAACTGCGACACGATAGGCGTAACGGCAATCAGGATGCCGCTAAGTCCCGTCTGAATCGGATTCCAAAGGCTGACGCCTATGGCCGTCCCGGCCAAATCGGCTGGGCCATAGAGACCGGACATATTGGTATCGAAAAACGTCATGGCGGATAAAGTGATCTGTGTTACTAAAATAGGAAGAAGAATAATAGCAAACTGCTTCCATTTCTCAGCAGTCGTAAAGGTTGTTTTCATTCCAGCGCATCCTTTATCAATATTTAATATTCCATCTGATGTCAGAGCTTTATTGTAAGCGATGAGCTGGCTTCTGAACAGTCTATTCCGATAAAGAAATAATGAAGCAAAATACAAGAGACCCGCGTCATTCGCGGGTCTCTGTGGGATGAAGTGATGATGGCAGTAAGTTTAATAATTGACGCCTGAAGTGTAGCGATTGGAAGCGTTCCAGAGCAAATATTCTTCTACACCCATGTCCTTCATGGCACGGATCTGGTCTTCGACCTGTTTCTTTCCATATTTGATATAATGCCCGCCTCCGAGCCAACTGGCTGTGAAATCCTGGATCCAGGGGCGGATGACCGGCTTCAGATCTTTTGTGGATTCAAGTTTCTTATGTGTGTCTTCCATCGAACCTTTAATGACCTTGTAAGGACTTTTATCAGGATCTCTTACACCATACCAGCCTGTTGAGTAATGACTTGGATAAACCATCGGCGAAATGACATCAACATTCTCCGAGATTTTCACAAAATCTTGGCCAATCCCCTCCGCAGCAGGGACGGAAGCGGCATAACCGAAGATATCCACTGATACTCTAACTCCCAGGGGAGCGAGCTGCTGGCGGGCATACTGGACAAACTCGGCAACAGCATCCGCCCGGGATTTCTCTGTCTTGATGTACTTCAGCTTATTGGCCTTTTTCTCAAAGCCTTCCGGGAAACGGACATAATCGAACTGGATCTCTTTAAAACCCAATTTGGCAGCCTCTTTGGCAATTTCGATGTTGTAATCCCATACTTCCTTGCTGTATGGATTTACGAAGCTGTCACCGCCGCCGTTCTTCCATACGGAGCCGTCAGGATTTCGGAAGGAGAGCTCCGGGTTTTTCTTGGCAAGCACCGTATCTTTAAACACGACAATGCGGGCAATAGGATAGACGTCATGTTTTTTCAACCGGGCCATCAAAGCCGAAATGTCCTTGATAAAGAGCTGAGGCTTGCCCATTTTCTTCAGCTCTGCATTTGGGGTCGGGTAAGTTATGTATCCTGCGTCATCCTTGATATCAATAACCATGGAGTTCAGCTCCGTATCATCCAGCAGCTTGAGTAACTTGGCCATGCGTTCTCCGCCAGCGCTATATGCTGTCACGTAAACCCCCTTTACGAGCGGAGCTCCCGGCTGCGGATCAATCTTGGCTGGAGGACGGTCTGCATCTACGGCATTAGTTTCTCCATGCGACCGGATGATTGCGTTGTTGATCGCCGTCTCCAAAGTTGCTTTTGGAGTGGAGCTGCCTGCAGTATCGCCAGGATCCCCGCTTCCCCCGAGGATTCCCCAAGTCATTGCCATGATTGCCCAGACGATGTTCATTTCTAAATTCTCTCCCTTTCTTGCTGTGTCTACCTGATTATACTAAATGCTTTTTGTCGAAAAAGGACATGTTTGTAACCATTAAACCTGTAAGAAAGGGCTGAATCGGCTGCTGAAATACGGGTCCCAATAAAAAAGCCGCTGCACCAGCGGGGAAAAACCCGGCGGAGCAACGGCATGTTGTGCATTATATTAGCTGAGATTTTAACAAAAATCAGTGGAGAAAAGAATGACTCTGGTGCTCGCAAATGCTGTACTGAATAATCTCCATGGCATCGTCTGCTTCAAGAATACCGATGCCGTCTCTGAGCATAATCCGGGAATTAAGCTCATTTTCCCTAAGAAAAGGAAGCATTTCGGGAAACCACTTCATCACGATATCGGACAGTCTTACCGTTTCCATTTCCACAAAAATCACCCTTTCCTGTTTCTGCTCGGAATCATTCACAACGAATCATTCAGTGCGTAAATCGGAAAAGCCGAGGCCCTGTGAAAAAGCTGGAAAAGCTGGTCTTAGTGGAACCGTGCAATACCAGTATAACACAAATTGCTTCATTCGTGCACGGGCACCTGATTATCTTCTTAGAAAAGCTCCCATCACGCCAACCGTCTCCACGATATTTACGAACGCTGCAGGATCGGATTCCTTGATGATCCTTTTCAACTCAGCGAGCTCATATCTGGTTGTGACCGTCATCAGCATATCCTTCTCTTTATGGGAAAAGGCGCCTTCAATTCTGATTTTACTTACCCCGCGGGGAAGTGCGAGCAAGCGGGACAGCATTTCTTCAGTCCGATCGGTAATAATAAATAACGTGACTTTGGTATGACTCACATGAATGACATCGACGACTTTGCCGCCGATATAGATGGATACCATCGAGGCAAGGGCCGTATTCCAATCATCACTTAAATAGCCTGCCGCCAGAATGACCAGTCCATTCAATCCGACAAGGACGGTACCTACAGGGAAATCACGGTAACGGGTTACAATCGAGCCAAGGATATCGAAACCGCCCGAGGAGCCTCCGACATGAAACGAGATGCCTGCTCCGATACCGACAAGTACCCCTCCGAAGACGGAGGCAAGCAGAGCGTCTGATACGATAGCCTCAACAGGAATGGCGGCGATGAGCCAGGTTGTGACGACAACGGACAGTATGCTTAATCCGATGAATCTTCTGCCCAGGATGAATAAACCTGCCAGCAGGATGGGAATGTTGAACACAAAATACATGACGCTGATATCAACGTTCGTAAAATAGCCGACAAGCATCGACAAGCCGGAGACACCCCCGCTTAGCAGGTGATGTGGAATCAAAAACAAATTAAAACCGCTAGCGATGGCAGCGGCTCCAAGAATGATAACAAAACTGTTCCAGGCCAATTTAGGCACGGTGAGTTCACCTCATTTAAAGATATGTAGACCTGCTTGCTGGTAAAGTTGATTTGTTTTGTGCTATAATGCGATGTGGATATTCTTGAGTAGGGAGCTATTTCCAAACTGATCGCTTTAAATTTGAAATGCTTTACTGGCTCTAAGCCGTATTTTTCGATTCATGTGATAAGGTCATTCCCTTGTGACGCGGAAATACATGGGGCGGACGGATGAAAATGAGCTGCAAGTTGCCGCTGAATCAGGGGAAGCCTATACCATAATACTGCTACTTAAGAATACAGACAAGACCGCGGATTGTCCACTACATCCGTTATAAGAAGGAGTATGAATAAATTTGACGACATTTGCAGAATTTAATTTAGAACCCAAGGTAATTCAGGCTATTACGGAGCTTGGATTTGAAGAAGCAACTCCAATTCAGGCTAAATCGATCCCGATCGCACTGACAGGCAGCGACATGATTGGCCAAGCGCAGACCGGTACAGGTAAGACTGCAGCATTTGGTATTCCGCTGATCAGCAAAATCTCCAAAACAGACGAAAAAATCAGAGCCCTCATTATGGCACCTACACGCGAGCTTGCAATTCAGGTGGCCGAAGAAATAGAAAAACTCTCCCGCTTCAAAGGTCTGCGCACACTGCCTATTTATGGTGGACAAGATATTGTGCGCCAGATCCGTGCCCTTAAGAAGAAACCCCAAATTATTATCGGTACACCAGGACGTTTGCTTGACCATATCAACCGCAAAACCATCAAGCTGGAAGACGTAAATACTGTTGTATTGGACGAAGCGGATGAAATGCTGGATATGGGCTTCATGGAGGACATTCAAGCCATCCTCAAGCAGGTTCCAGATGAACGCCAAACGATGCTTTTCTCGGCTACCATGCCAACGAACATTCAAAAATTGGCACAGCAGTTTCTTAAAAATCCAGAGCATGTATCTGTTATTCCAAAACAAGTCAGCGCTCCATTGATTGACCAAGCCTATATTGAGGTTCCTGAGCGTCAAAAGTTTGAAGCCTTGAGCCGTTTGCTGGACATGGAATCCCCTGAACTGGCTATCGTATTCGGCCGTACCAAGCGCCGTGTTGATGAGTTGGCTGAAGCGCTGCAAAAACGTGGTTATTCCGCTGACGGACTGCATGGTGACCTGTCGCAGAACCAGCGTGATACAGTTATGCGCAAATTCCGCGACGGCAGCATTGATGTTTTGGTTGCGACGGATGTGGCCGCACGCGGTCTCGACGTATCCGGTGTGACTCATGTCGTGAACTTCGATCTTCCGCAGGATCCTGAAAGCTATGTGCACCGGATTGGTCGTACCGGACGAGCAGGCAAGGAAGGTGCAGCATGGTCTTTCGTAACTCCGCGTGAAATCGATCATCTTCATTTTATCGAGCGTGTAACGCGTCATCGTATTCCACGCAAACCATTGCCTACTTTGGCGGAAGCGATTGAAGGCAAGCAGCGCATCACTGCAGAACGCCTGCTTGAAGTTGTGGAGAATGGCGAACTGAACGAATACAAAGGACTTGCCATTCAAATGCTTGAGCAGTATGACTCTGTGCAGTTGCTTTCAGCCGCTATGAAGCTCCTGACTGGCGAGAAGCGTGAAACGACCATCGAGCTGACACCTGAGGATCCGATTCGTGCGAAGCGCCGTAAGCCGGATATCCGTTCAGGCGGGCGTAAGCCTTCCAACTTTGGCAGTGGCCGTGGCGGCTATAACCGCGACAACCGCAGCAGCAGCGGCGGCGCCGGAAGAGGCGGCTATAACCGTGACAGCAATCGCAGCGGGGGAGGCGGCGGGTATAATCGTGATAACCGCGGGGACCGCAAACCGCGTCCAAGTGGAAGCACAGATACACGCCGTGCACCTAGAAGCGAAGATTCATTCGAATCCTAAATTCAAGCCGAGAGCAGTTAGACAGTAAATAAGACAGCAAAAAGCCGGAGTGTTCCCACTCTGGCTTTTTGCTGTCTGGACAACCTAGGCTAATACGGACATCATGCAAAACAGCCTCAGTTCTTGATTACGCTGGCGGAAAAGGGGCCAATTAAGTTATAGTATAAATAATAGCTGAAAGAGATTGGTAACCGCTGAGGGGGAGACTAAATTGGAATTCAAGGGAGCAATGGGCGGCATTTATCGTCTGACGGAATGGATCACACGATTTGCTGCCACCAACCTGCTGTGGGCGCTTTGCTCATCGCCTTTTCTGTTCTTTATCGTCATGAAGCTGATCGTCATGAGCCAGCAATTGACCAATGAGTCCTTGCAGATGAACTGGGCGATGGCGATCGTGGCACCGCTTACTTTATTTCCGGCAACGGCTGCCATGTTCACCGTAGTGCGAAAATGGGTGATGGGGGATAGCGATATACCGGTATTCCGCACCTTTTTCTCGGGATATAAACAGAATTATAAGCAAAGCCTGGTGGGGGGGCTGTTTTACACCCTGCTGACAGTTGTTATGTATGTGGACTATACCGTGTATATGACACAGTTTCCGAATCTGCAGATGATCGGTGTAATTATGCTGATCTTGCTGATTATCCTATTTGTGTCGATGTTTAACTTTTTCTCTATGGTGGCGCATTATCACATGACCATCGGGCAAATTATTAAAAACGCGATCCTGCTGACTTTGATCAGACCATTCCGCGTATTTTCTACACTGCTCGGCAGTGCTGTCCTTGTATATATAGGAATTCGTTATCCTGTGCTGTTTATTTTCTTTGTCCCCTGCCTGATCGCATGGTTTGCTTTCTTTAATTTCTACGGAACCTTTATGAAAATGCAGGAGCAGTTGGAGAAGCAGAAGATCAACGGGGAGTCGGAAGGGGAAGAAACGGCGGTAGAGGAAACGAAGAAATAAAACATAAATCGTCAATATTTACTTTTTAAGTTGAAACGTCTATAATACGTAGTAACACCTCCTGCTGTGTACGTTACGACCATTCGTTGTTTTGAACCAATGACATTGTCTAGGGAGATCTACATGGGAAGCGGCTGAAAAGCCCTGTCACTTTTGACATGGGGACTTCAAATGCTATTCCTGCGATCACCCACCTGCTGAAGCAGGTTCAGAAGACACTATGGTCGGACGGCATCGGCGGGTACAATTTGTTAAACGAGAACACCTCTTTTCTTTTACGAAGAAACAGGGGTGTTTTTTGTTATGTAACAATGATAAACTGTTAATATGGAATGGAAAATACCGTCTGCCTAAGAGAAGGGTTCGTAAGTTCAGTATGTTTTAAAGCGTTTGCAATCAAATGAGTGCTTTACGTATCGGCAGAGAATACCGCAGGGGCACGGTGAGGGTGAAGGAGGAAATGTGTTGTCGTTGAAAAGGACGCTTGTAGGGATTATCCGCAGTCACGAAGGAACGGGTGACAAAGTGAAGGATCCTCTGCTCAAAACACGATACTATAATTTATCGAGGGACAAGGCGTGGGAAGAAGTCTCATCGACCTTAAAAAAAATACCCGGATTCAAGGTGCTGCATGAGGTATCCTCGGTAGGGGAAATTACGTTGGAGAAACGTACGGCCTTTGGTCGCACCATCGATATTACCGTCTCTGTTCTTTCGGTCTCCCCGGTGCGCAGCGCGATCGATATTTACTCCGCCTCACGGGGCTCCATGGGTGATCTGGGGGCGAATTACCGTATCATCTTGCAGTTGTACAGCGTGCTGGATAAAAAAATCGGTGCCTACAGAATGCGCGAGTAATGAGCGAAGCATATCAATATAAAGTTGATAAGCGAGAGAAGGACAGACCTTCCTCGCTTATTTTATTTTGAGGGGCTGTTGATCAAATAAGCTTCTTTACGGCTTCAAGTGCCTTCTCGTAATCAGGATGGTCGGCCATTTCGCCCAAATATTCCACGTAAGCAAGATTGTCGTCGGCATCAATGACAAAGATGGAACGCATGTCCAGGTGAAGCTCCTTAATGAATACGCCGTAAGCTTCGCCGAAGGAGTGATATTTATAATCGGACAAGGTGATGACACGGTCGATTCCGGCGGCTCCACACCAGCGCGCTTGGGCGAACGGCAGATCCACACTGATGGTCAGCACGGCAACTTGGTCTCCCAGGCCTGCTGCTTCCTCGTTAAAACGTCGGGTCTGCGCATCGCAAACTCTTGTATCCAGAGAAGGGACTACGCTGATCAGCTTGATTTTGCCGGCAAAGTCCTTCAATGAAGTTTCCTCCAGCAGATCTTTGTTCAGTATAAAATCTGGGGCTTTGTCGCCCGCCTTCAATTCGGGGCCAATGAGTGTGATTGGATTTCCTTTGAAGGTAGCAACGCCAGTACGTTCCTGGGTCATATTGTATTTCCTCCTTATAACATTGGTTATTGGTGCCAAAATCAATTATAATCTTCTATATGAAAAACGTCTATCGAAGTACAAAGACGATGTCCACTTGTGAGAAAACGGCATTAAAGAGAGGGGCCTCATATTGATTTTTTTGCGCTATGAAAGCTGGAAGAATTATATTCGTTATTATCCCGTTACTTGCCTCATTTTGCTTGCCAATCTGATTATGGCGGGGCTGGTGCTGCTGAACGGGGGATTTACCAATGAGACGCTGATTGAATTCGGGGCTCAGGTGAATTGGCAGGACTATAGTACACAGTACTGGCGCTATGGGGCTGCTATTTTTCTGCATGGGGGCTTCAGTCACCTGCTATTTAACTCGTTTGCCATTCTGGTGTTCGCGCCGCCCCTGGAAAGGCTTCTCGGCTCCGTACGCTATCTTGTTTTGTATTTGGGCGCAGGTATTGTGGGGAACATCCTGTCTGATGCCTATTATACATCGATTGGGCAAATCACCATTTCGGTAGGCGCTTCCGGTGCTATATATGGAGTATACGGAGCGTTTTTATACATTGCCTTGTTCCAGCGTCATCTTATGGATGAGGCGTCCAGAAAAACGTTGTATTCCCTGCTGATCATAGGTGTTCTCTTCTCGGTAGCCATGGCTAACATCAACTGGATGGCGCACTTCGGAGGCTTGATCAGCGGATTCTTTATTTATGGAGTCATGATCCGCTTGTTCAAGCGTCGAACCCGGGCCTGATGAGCATACCGTAGAAGGTAAATAGAATGGAGCGATAAAGCGAAGTGGAACTAAGACAGTTGCAGTATTTTGTGAAGGTAGCCCAGAAAGAACACGTAACGCAAGCAGCAGAAGAGCTTCATGTTGCGCAGTCTGCAGTAAGCAGGCAGATTCATCAGTTGGAAGAGGAGCTGGGCGTGCATTTGTTTATGCAAAAAGGCAGGAATTTACAACTCACTCCTGTCGGGCAGCTCTTCTGCAAGCGGGTGGAGGGCATCATGAAGGATCTTGAACGTGCGGTGGTGGAGGTTCATGAGTTTCTGGATCCCGAAAATGGCGAAATTCGAATCGGATTTCCACACAGTTTGGGTATTCATCTGATTCCCTCAGTCGTGGCAGAGTTTCGAAACCGTTATCCTAATGTAAAATTCCGATTTAAGCAGGGGATGTACCCCACATTGATTCGGGATGTGTTGTCAGGCGAGATCGATCTGGCGTTTGTATCGCCCTTTCCGCACAGCCATGAACAAATAGGCGGCGATATTGTGCTGACGGAGGAGCTTGATGCCATATTGCCCCCGAATCATCCGCTAGCAGGGGAAGAGAGCATCCGGCTGGAGCAGTTGAAGGATGAGAAGTTTATATTATTCGGAAGCGGTTACTCACTACGGCCTATCGTGTGGGAGGCGTGCATCCAGGCAGGTTTTACGCCGCATGTCTCTTTTGAAGGGGAGGAGACCGATACGATCCGCGGTCTGGTCGCGGCCGGTATGGGAGTAAGTTTACTTCCCGAAATGGCGCTCTTTCAGACGAACCGCCTTCAGCCTGCCAGAGTGAAAATATCGGAGCCGAAAGTGACCCGCACCATCGGGCTGATTCACCGGACAGACGGCAAGCTTCCTTTAGTTGCGCAATCATTCCGAACTTTTTTGCTGAATTATTTTGGGCTGAAGTATAATAATAGTGCAACACAAGAGCAAGATACTTAGGATGCAGACGATGCAACACGATGAAGGGTGCCTCAAGCCATTGGCTCAGGGCACCCTTCATTTTAGTTCATATTGCCGTTATTCGCGGTTATTGAAGATCCCGATCAGACGAATCAGCTCGAGCAGAGAGACCAGTGCCGCCGCAACGTATGTCAGAGCTGCTGCGTTAAGCACCTTAGCTACACCCCGTTCTTCATCATTCCGGATGTACCCTTCAGAAACCATAATTTCACGAGCCCGGTTCGAGGCGTTAAATTCAACCGGAAGTGTGATCAACTGAAACGCAACGGTAGCCGAGAAGAAAATAATTCCCAGACCAATCAAATTAAAAGAGCTGAACAGCATCCCTGCAATCAGCAGAAATGGCGCGATGCCGGAAGCGATGTTCACCACCGGGAAAATACGGTGCCGCATCGTCAAGAACGGATAATGCTCCTTGTGCTGGATAGCATGACCCACTTCGTGGCAGGCAACGGATATAGCGGAGATGGAGCTTTCGTAATAGACGGGCTCAGACAGCCTTACCACTCGGTGAATCGGGTCATAATGGTCTGAGAGCGTACCTCTCACCGGCTCAATCGGCACATCATGAAGTCCGTTGGAATCCAGCATGTGTCGGGCGGCGTCATAACCGGTCATTCCGCTTTGGTTGCGTTCCTTGGCCCAGCGCTTGAACGTGCCAGAGACACGAAATTGCGCCCACAACGAAAAGATAAAGGCGATGATTACCAAAAGATACATGCCGCTAAACATATTCAATTACCTCCAAAGAAAAGTAGAATTGTAGTAGAATGCCTACTACATGCTGTGTTCGAGTAAATACTTCAGTGCCTCAATACAGGCTGCGCTCTGCGGAAGAAGCCCGGTAAGCACCTTGCGGGCTTGAACCGGCTTTAACTGCTTCAGAAGAGGCTGTAATTCATTCACTTCTCGCTCCAGGCGCTGCATATGCATTTCTAGGGTAGTAAGTTTGTCGCTCACCTGTTCCTCGCTGCATACCCCGCTCCATTTCACTAGTGTCTGCTTGATCTCCTCCAAGCTATATTTCTCTTGTTTCATTTGATTAATACGCTCAAGCCTGTTCAAGGTTTCATCACTATATAGGCGGTAATTTTTTAAAGAGCGTTCCTCGGGAGCAATCAGTCCCAGCTTCGTATAATAATCGATTGTACGCTCACTAACTCCGGCAGCTTTGGCAAGCTCGCCGATTCGGTACAGCTTCATATCCCCATTTGCGCTCACCTCGCGATTCCTATAAATCATTGGCCCCACAGACAGCGGCTTCGTTAATATAAATGATACATGATCGGCAACCGTACAGTCAAACGTCACACTTTCATAGGGGAAAACGAGCAGGGAAAAAGGACTTATAGACATAGGTATGAAGCCTGTTCATGTTTTTTCATTCTTTTCAAAAAAATTCACTTGTCAACTTTCTTATCTTCTGATTATAATGACATTAACGATTTCACGATATGTAAAGATAAGTAACATTAAGGGGAGTGTTCTTGATGAAGAAAAAATGGTTAATACCACTGCTTGCCCTACTAACGATTCTGGCTTTTCCGGTCGGGGCGTTTGCAGCGGAGGAAGGTCCTACGAATGTTCAACTCCAGGCCGGCTTGAACTCTGCGTTCACTTTCCTGGCGTTTATCCTCGTCTTCTTCATGCAGGCCGGATTTGCACTGCTTGAAGCGGGATCCACAAGAATGAAGAATGCTGGTCATGTGGCCGGCAGAACGGTTTTGACGCTTGGCGTATCTGCCCTTGCGTTTTGGGCACTGGGCTTTGGTCTTGGTTTCGGTAATGATAATGGCAATGGTTTTATGGGACTTACGGGCTTCTTTGTAAGCGGGACTGATGCGGCGCCATCTTTTGATTCTTTGTCCGCTTATGATGTTCCTGTAACAATCATGTTCCTGTTCCACTTTGCTTTTGCCGCCATTTCCCTAGCGATTGCTTGTGGCGGTATGGCTGAACGGGCTAAACTGAGCGTATATATTGTGTTCGGCATTTTGTTCTCTATTGTGATCTATCCCGTTGTAGCTCACTGGGTATGGGGCGGCGGCTGGCTCGGTCAGCTCGGCATGCAGGATTATGCAGGCTCGACGGTAGTCCATCTGACAGGTGCAACGGCTGCGCTTGTGGCGACGATCATGCTGAAACCGCGTCTTGGCAAGTACAACAAGGACGGCAAGCCGAATGTAATTCCTGGACACAATCAGGTGTACTCCATTCTCGGTGTAATTATTCTGTGGTTCGGCTGGTTCGGATTTAACCCGGGCAGTGCAGTATCTGCTATGAATGACGGCTTCTTCGGTTATGTGGCTCTGACAACCAATATCGCGGCTGCTGCCGGTGCAGTCTTCGCTCTGGCCGTATCTTGGATGGTCTTCGGCAAAGCGGATATTCCTAGCATGCTGAATGGCGTGCTGGCGGCACTCGTAGCGATTACAGGCTCCTGTGCATTTGTAGCTCCATGGGCGGCTGTCATTATCGGTGCGGTTGCAGGTATCATCACTTTCTTCACGGCCCAATGGCTGGAGCGCAGACGTATTGATGATCCGATCTACGCGTTTTCCGTGCATGGTGTTGCAGGGATGTGGGGGGCGATATCCACGGGGATTTTTGCAAAGCCTGAGCTGGTTGAAATTACGGGTGTAGGTCAAGCGGGCTTGGTCTATGGCGGCGGCTTCGGACAACTGGGTGTGCAGTTGCTTGGTCTGGTCGGCACATTCGCATTCGTTCTGGTCATCTCCTTCATTATTCTTGGTGCGATGAAAGCTGTGATGGGCATTCGTGTTACCGAAGAAGAAGAAACGATGGGTCTGGATATGAGTGAACATGGCACATACGGTTATCCAGAGCAAATGAAGCTCCTTGCTGATGCTAAGAAAGGTACGTTGAACTAATTTTGATGGATGGAGTCGAGCGGGGAGGCTGGCGGTATGGAATCGCAGCGCACAGAGGCGTGCAAAATATCATTTGAGGCGATTCATAACGCCGATTCGCCTGATTCGCTGAGACAGGCAAGGATCGATGCCCAGCATCACCTGCTGGAAATAAGGGCGGGAGCTTCTACGGAGGTTTGGCTCAAGCAGGTTAATGAAATGCATGATGCAATATCCGTAAAAGCTGTACAGTTATGCGAACAAGGGATGGTTGAGGATGGCTTTGGCCCTCCTCCCGTCCCTTATGCCTTTATAGCTTTCGGGAGTATGGGGCGCTCTGAATCTACGCTCTGGAGCGATCAGGATAATGGAATGATTATTAGCGATGAAGCAGGCGAGGGCAAGGAAGCATATTTTGCCGCCTTCGGATCACGCCTTTCCGATATGCTCGAGGGGCTTGGTTATCAGAAATGTGAAGGCAAGGTCATGAGCTCCGAGCCTTTATGGCGGCAAGAGGTTACGGAGTGGAGGAGGCAACTGGAAGAGTGGAGCTCCGATTACAGTTGGGATCCGATCCGGCATTTGATTATCGCTTCGGACATGAGACATATCGCGGGGGATGAAGGCTTGTCCAGACAGTGGAAGGAAGCCTTCAGCGAGGTGTTTCGCAAGGATCCCGGACTGGCTGGGGCAGTTCTTCGCAATACGGTCAAGCATAAAGCAACCTTGAACATTCTGGGTCAAATTGTGACCGAACGCTTCGGTGAGCATGCCGGAGATTTCGATATTAAATACGGCTGTTATATTCCACTGGTGAACGCTGTCAGGTTCATGGCGCTGCAAAATGGCGTAACGGAAACCTCGACATTAAGAAGGCTGAAAAAACTGGCTTCGCTCGAAGCGGCTCCTTTTCCGTTGCTGGATTCCTGTCAGCGAGCTTTTTTAATAGCCCTCCATTTCAGAAACAGTACTCCTTACAAGGAGAAGGATGGGCTTCTGGTCAGCAGCGGATATATGCCTGTTCAACAGTTGAAGCAGCGTGTGTTATGGTATGAGCTCCGGGAAAGTCTTACTGTAGTCAGAAGGATGCACAGGGCGTTGCAGAGACAGTTGCGCTTTATGGAAAGGAGAAAATTATGAAAGAGCCGGTTAGGGGCGGCAGCGGATTTTGGAGTGTGTTCCGTCAGGGCGGTATGCCGTCAGCTATTGCTTCCGTGTTGGGGGCCCCGACCGCGCAGCAAATGGCATTCATTCGTTCACTCGCTCGTGAACAGCGCCGGTCGGAAGCCATGCGGACTCCATTGGAAAAGCTGGAAACCGTGGTGTTTGATCTGGAAACCACCGGCTTCTCGCCACAGCATGGAGATGAAATTTTATCTTTCGGCGCTGTGCGTGTGGTGGGTGATACGATTATGGAGAAGGAACAGTTCTATACGCTGGTTAAACCGAGTATACAGGTTCCGGAGCATATCTCCCAATTGACAGGTATTACCCAGGAAATGTGTAATGATGCGCCTGCTCTGATGGACGGACTGCATGATTTTATGTCATTTGTCGGGGGCAGGGTGCTTGTCGCCCATGCAAGCTCTCATGATAAAGCTTTTTTGAATGCTGCGCTTTGGAAAACGTCCAAGGTTCAGTTGACTCATCGGGTGATCGATACCATGATGTTAGCCAAATGGCTGGATCCCCGGCCTTTCAGCTATGCATTGGATGATCTGCTCAATTCGAAAGGCATACCTGTCATGGGCAGACACCATGCGCTGGAGGACGCAAAGATGACCGCGCAATTATGGGTCTGCTACATGAAGGAAATTATGAAGCGAGGCGTAACCAATCTGGCCGACCTATACAATCATTTAAGTCACGCGTAAAGGTACGGGTTTTAAGGTGAGTAACAGAGGAAGTGTGGCAATAGGATTGACCAGATAGGCCTCGGTGTACGACTGGGATGAATCTCGGGCACCTGTGATCAAATAGGCGATCATTCCCGTTCCGAACAATTGGAGCTGTTGTAAGTCCTCTCTGGATGGAACCGGGGCCGTAGAGGGATGAGAATGAAATATGCCGATTAGTGCCTGTTCCTGTATTACACATCTTACCCATGTCGGACCGTCAAATTCAAAATGATGATACGGATCAGGTGAAATGTTCGGAATGGGAATAAACTCTGTAATATGTACATTTCCCCGCTCGGTATGGCCCAACAATGCACCGCAGCCTTCCTGCGGGAGACATGAGAGGACATATTGCTCAAGGCGTTCTAGAAGCGTGGAGGACATCTGCACCGAAGAATAGACCAAAGTCAATGGTATATCTGCTCCCTTTATAGAAGCTCCCTGTATGGGAGCTTTTTTTCATTTTTAGACATGTCTAATACTAATGCGGAAAGGGAGCGGCTGCAAGGGGAAGGCCATTACTGGACCGTTGCTGAGGGCTTAATCAGCTTGAAGGCAAGAAAGAAGGTAAGGAGAGAGAGCACGGCTACGGTGCCGAACACCGCTGCATGTGAGATTCCCATCAGCCAGCCGAAGAGTGGAGGCCCAAAGGCAACGCCCAAAAAACGCAGGCTGTTATACAGTGAGGTAATCATCCCGCGTTGGTTCTTTTCAACTGAACCGGTGATCATCGTATTTAGACATGGCAAAAGCAAACCGGTTCCAATACTGCCTAACGTGAGCAGCCCGATCAGAAGATAGATGTTTTCGTCGGTAAAAATGGCGACAGCTTCTGAGACAGCCATCGTAAGCAGTCCGGTCATGGTCAATCTACGAATGACAACACCGTTTTTCTTGATTTTGGACCCTGTTATAAAGGAGGTCGTTACCATCCCTAGCAGCGGAATCGCCAATATCAGCCCTTTCATTACCCCGTCGATATCGTAAGGTGGTTCTTCAAGCTTATCGGATAAATAAAACAGGACTCCGAATAAAATGAACAGTCCTACAGCTCCTGTAAAAAAAGAGCTCAGCAGCCATCTGCCTTTTTGCTTCAGCACGTTCAATATATTGCGGACATATTCGCCGATAGGGACTGACGGGCGCTTGTTCTTCGGCTCGTGGATTAGAAAAATAATCGCGAGCAACGAGAGCAGGCAAAAAACGGGAAAGGCAAAGAAGGAAGCATACCAGACGATTAAAGCCAGCAGTGAACCTAGTACCGGGCTTAATACTTTGCCGCCTGCATTGGCTGCTTCAATTAAGCCGAGAGCTTGGGACTCGGTGCCGTCTTTATACATGTCTCCCACGAGGGCCATAGCAATGGCGGAGGTGCCTGCCGCCCCCATCCCTTGCAAGACCCGGCCGCTCATCAGAATGGTGTAGGAGTTCCAAACTGCGCCCATCCCGGCCAGGATGCCTGCGCTACCATACAAAATAAGACTTGGAATAAGGACAGCTTTGCGGGAGAAACGATCTGATAAATAACCGGAGATGGGGATGATGATTCCTGCAGCAATGGAAAAGACACTGATCACCAGACTGCTTTGGAATTGACTGATGTGCAGCTTGCTTTGCAGCTCAGGCAAAATCGGCACGAGCATCGAGTTGCCCAGCACCAGAACGAGGGGGACGCTGGCCAAAGCCGTATATTCCTTCCGCTTGTCTCCGCCTTTCGAGGATTTCTCTTTATTCTGTTCATTGTGCTGGATATGGCTGATGTGTCGGCCTCGGAGCGGTCTTCCATCTGGCAGCCATCTGCCCCTGCCTCTTGTTCCGTTCATGGTACCAGTCCCTTCATCATTCTGTAGTTTGTAATGTAACCCGTCTAACTTGAGATCATGCAAGGACTGTAGGGATGAACAGAACAGGATATAAAAAAAGGGGAAAAGGGGAGACTGTTAAGAAAAACGTTTATGGACGTACATGCAAAGGAGAAGGATATGCGTATAAGGATCAGAGCCATTAACACGATAGGCACTAGCATTGTGGCAGCGGTCATGATAGCATCGCTGGCGTTCACATCAGTCTTTGGTAATATGCCAATAGCAGAGGCAGCACCGGTGATGGCTCAGGAAGGGGCTAAGGCGCCTGAAAGCAATTTGAAGGGATTGGACGGCAAAACATACACGGTAGGTAGGGGGAACGGTAAAATACAGCTACTGAGCTTCTGGGCCTCCTGGTGTGATCCCTGCAGGATGGAAGCGCCGATGCTGAATGAGCTGGCATCCAAATACAAGACTGGCCTTGATGTGTATGGGATCAATGTGACCAAATACGACCGTCAGGAGGATGTTAGAAAATTTGTACAATCTCTTAAATTAACTTATCCCATCCTGCTGGACAAATCAGGGGATGTATTCGATATCTATCGTGGGGCGGCTTTTCCTACTAGTGTGTTAATTGATGGGAAGGGAACAGTGCGTGAGGTGCTGCTAGGCGTGTACAGCAAAACAGAACTGGAAGAAAAAATTCAGAAGCTGATAGAGGAGTCTGAGACGAAATGAAAAAAATTCAGGGGCCACATCATGTGACCCCTGAATTTTAACGGAGAGAATATACTAATGATTTACAATCCCGTTAGAGGAAACGGCGCTTCCGGAAGGAGGAGGCTCGATGTTCTCAGAAAGCAGGGCGTGGCGGAAGCTGTCCACCAGCGCCTCCCAGCTAGCTTCGATCACGTTGCCGGAAACGCCGACTGTATTCCACGTATTTTCGTAGTTTTTCGATTCTATCAAAACACGAACCTTCGCTGCAGTAGCGTCTTTTTCATCAAGCACACGAACTTTATAGTCGGACAAATGCATATCCCGCAGGGCAGGGAAATATTGGGCCAGCGCTTTACGCAGCGCATTGTCCAGCGCATTAACCGGTCCATTCCCCTCTGCGGCGGTGTACACACTGCTGCCCGCAACGTTCAGCTTGACGAATGCTTCCGAGACGACGGCCTTGCCGGCGGATTTCTCCACCAGAACCTTGAATGACTCGAAGGTAAACAGCTCCTTCATTTCACCGTTAGCCTCACGGATCAGCAGCTCCAGCGAGGCGTCAGCTCCCTCGAACTGGTAGCCTTGGTGCTCGAGCTCCTTGATTTTGTCGATGACGGAGCGGGCTTCTTCGCTGCTTGGGTCCAAATGGACGCCGATATCCTTCGCTTTGGACAGCACGTTGCTTTGTCCGGCCAGCTCGGATACAAGGACACGCTGTTTGTTGCCAACCGTCTCTGGGGCAATATGCTCATAGGTGCGGGAGTCGCGCATAATGGCTGAAACGTGAATGCCCCCTTTGTGAGCAAAAGCTGCGTTACCGACATAAGGCTGGTTCACTGGCATGTTGACATTAGCAACCTCACTGATATAGCGGGCGGAGTTTGTAAGCTGCTTCATTTGTTCCTCGCGAATGCACTCATAACCAAGCTTCAACTGCAGGTTCGGGATCACGGAGCAGAGATTAGCGTTACCGCATCGTTCACCATATCCGTTCATGGTGCCCTGCACCTGTCGTGCTCCAGCCTGAACTGCAGTAAGAGCATTAGCAACAGCCAATTCGCAGTCATTATGCGTATGAATGCCCAGACGGGCCGACTCGACCGATTGTCCAAGGCTCGTCACGATTTCATAAATTTCATGAGGCATGGAGCCTCCGTTCGTATCACACATGACAAGCCAGTCCGCACCGGCTTCCTGTGCTTTTCTCATGACTGCCACAGCGTATTCGGGGTTATGCTTGTACCCGTCAAAAAAGTGCTCGGCATCAAATATAACTTCCATACCGCTCCGCTTCAGGAAGGCGATGGAGTCATAGATCATGGCGAGATTCTCTTCCAGAGTGGTCTGCAGTGCGGTGTGCACATGAAAATCCCATGACTTTCCAACCAGCGTTGCTGCATGAGCTCCAGACTGGAGGATCCGCTGCAAATTGGCATCCTGATCCGCAACACTTTCTTTACGGCGGGTGCTGCCGAATGCTGTTATTTTGGCCTTCAGTCCTAGCTGCTGAACTCGCTTGAAAAATTCGATATCCTTGCTGTTGCTGCCAGGGATGCCGCCTTCAATATAATGAACACCAAGATCATCAAGCTTTTTGGCAATTTTCAATTTATCGTCCGCAGACAGGCTGATGCCTTCTCCCTGGGTCCCGTCTCTTAAGGTAGTATCAAAGATGGAGATGGTCTTTGACATGAAGATCCTCCTTTGGAATGGCGTCTCATAAACAAATTTGGGATTGGAATAAATTACAGTAAAGCGTTTGTGTAATGAAGAATATATAATTCAGAATTATATCAATTAATTGTCCCAAAGTGTAACCTAAAAAGATATTTTGCGCCAGAATGGGATGCCTGAGACATGAATTTTACATATAGCTGGTGTAAAATAAAACTATTGATGATATCTTCGGATCATTCCCGGCAAATGTGAAATATACAGAGTAAGAAGGGGTGCGAGTGAAAAAGGTCAGTGACTACTATCCTGCGGATGGCCGTGTCATTCTTCATGTCGACATGAACGCATTTTACTGCTCGGTGCACGCGGCGGAAGAGCCGCATAAATATAAGGGACGCCCCACCGCTGTGGCAGGAAGCAGCGAGCTGCGCAAAGGGGTTATTGTAACCTGTTCTTACGAAGCCCGCAAGCTGGGCATATCCACAGGCATGGTCGTCAATCAGGCGCTCCGAATCTGTCCGTCTCTCATAATCATTCAGCCGGATTTTAATCTTTACAGACAGTACTCCAGAGCCTTCATGCAGATCGCCTATTCCTATACACCTATGCTGGAGGCTACATCCATTGATGAGTGTTATCTTGACATCACGGGCTCCAAGCAGTTCGGGACTCCTATTGAGATTGCCGAAGCGATTCAGCAGCGCATTGCGGAGGAATTGTTGCTGCCGTGCTCAATCGGCATTGCTCCCAACAAATTGCTGGCGAAAATGGGCTCTGACATGAAAAAGCCAAACGGAATATCCATTCTCCGGCTGCGTGATGTCCCGAAGGTCCTATGGCCTCTCCCCTGTGCCCAGCTCTTCGGAATCGGGCGCAAAACGGCCGATAAGCTGCTGCAGTTTAATATCCGGACGATCGGACAGTTGGCTCAGGCTGATGAACAGCTTCTGATTGAGCATTTTGGCGTGAACGGGTCATGGATGAAGCTTGCCGCCAACGGAGTTAACCAATCACCTGTCCGAACGGAGAGGGAGCCGAACAAATCCATTGGACACACCACAACACTTCCGCAGGACGTGAATAAGCCGGAGGATGTTCGGCGCATACTTCTTAATATCAGTGATCAGGTAGCGCGGAGGCTACGCCGTCAGAATATGCTGACAGGCGGAGTGCAGATTACGATCAGGACACCTGAGATGCGGACATTTACCCGTTCTCAAATGTTGAAGAACCCGACGGAGGATGCTGAAATAATATATAAGGAAGCCTGTGAGCTATACCGACGCCACTGGAGCCAGGAGAAGCCCGTAAGATTGCTCGGGATTACGCTGCAGCAGCTTGTACCGAAGGAAGAAGCGGCAGTACAGCTAGATCTGTTTGAGTATGAGAAGCAGCCTAAAAAAGAAAACCTGATCAAAGCGATGGATGCGCTGCGTGACAAATTTGGCGAGAACGCTGTTCTGACGGCAGGAATGTTGGGGGACGATCCTTCCGTTCTGCTTCGCAACAGCAAGCTGCGAGGAACCTCGCTGCAGAAAGATAATTTACCGCCCCTGGAATGAAGCTGGATGCTTGGCAGAATCAAAATGATTTGTATTCACAATATTTTTGTATTAATATGTTTCTATAGCGGGAAAGTTAGGTTCGTTTTATTGTATAGGAGGAAGGGAATACTATGGCTAAATACACTTGGGTTGAGAAAGATACGTGCATCGCCTGCGGCGCCTGCGGCGCAACTGCACCTGACATTTTTGATTATGATGATGAAGGTCTTGCTGAAGTGATCTATGAAGGGGATAATAACCGCGGGATTATGGCTATAGATGAAGACCTGTATGATGACATGCAGGATGCCTGCGACGGATGCCCGACGGATTCGATCAAGATCTCGGATGAGCCTTTTAATAAAAACTAATCGATACTAGCACTGCCGTAGCTTTGAAATGGCATCTTTTTACCGTAAAGGCGGTGGGAGATGTCATTTTATTTTTTTTGAACGAGCTGCCGATATATAAGTAAAGCATAACAACTATAACCGAAAAATATACATAGGTGGGTTTGCAGACAAATGACAACTGGGGGTTCCCGTGAGCGATACGTCACATCTTAAAACTTATGTAAAAAAGCATCCGGATAATAAAATGGGCTGGTATTTGCTCGGTAAGGAATATCAGAACAGCGGACAGGAAGGAAAAGCGAACTATTGCTTCAATAAAGCCGGAGAAGTATTCGAAGCGTTTGAGAAAAAACAGATTCCACAGGATGTATGGATGGAATATCAGAATAAGCTTGCCGAGATCGCTCATGCACAGGATAAAAGAAACATGCGTCTTCGTAAGCTGCTGGTGTGCTGTTCGTTTTGGCTGCTGATTTTGCTGCCGTCAGCCCATGCGCCTGGAGCAATCTCTCCGGGAAGCGGAGCAGCAAGCGTGGTGCCTGAAATTCGGCAGACTTCAGCAGTTATTGATGAGGTAATAGAACAGGAAGCATCTAAAGAAGAGGTGAGCCCGACAGCGGGCAGCACCAACTCGGAGATTAAATTCACGGCGGCAGACAGCACCCCTGAATCGATGTCCACGAAGGTGGGCACTCTCCTGAGCCGTCAAGGTAGTCTTCCCGCGAGCACTGTTGTTCTCGGTATGAAGAAGGAAGGAAATTGGCTGCTCTGGGATGATCAGTTGAAGACTGTGTACCGGCTGGACAAAGAGGGCGGAGGAAAGGTGCTGGTGCAGTCCCTCGATCCCAAGCAATGTCATTGCGAGCCCAAGGACGCCGCAGGCTTGAAGGCACAGGCGACAGCCTGGACTTCCGGTCAGGTTGAACTGGCCGTTCTCAACAGCTCGCTGATAGCCTACCGCCAACGATATGGCGGGCTCCCGGACAATCTGCAAGACCTGACAAAAGCGTTTCCTGACAATGTGATGGACGGGGTATCGGAGGGGATGAAGCCGTCCTTTCCATCATTAAGAAAGCGCCTTGCCGATGCGCAGACTGCAGATGCTTCTGCAGAATTAGCCGAGGGGACTGCGCTTGCCTCTTCGCTGGACGGGACTCCTTCTTTCACCGAGCCTTTGCGGATCATCGTGGATAAGTCCAATTACCGCCTTGCGGTTGTAAGCGGCAATATAATGATCCGCAACTATAAAGTAGGGCTTGGGGGAAATAAAACGCCGGAGGGCTCCTATGAAATCTCCGATAAGGTCGTGAACCCAAACGGCAAATCGGATGGGGATTTCGGCAGCCGAGGCATGCAGCTTTCCGATACCAACTATGCTATCCATGGAACGAACGAGCCGGACAGCATCGAAAAGGATGAGTCCTTGGGATGTGTCCGTATGAGCAAGCAGGACGTGGAAGAGCTGTTCGCTCTTGTGCCTTCAGGCACCCCGGTTACCATTCAGACAGGCGGGCTGCCTGATCAGGAGCTTGTCCCCGCTGTTCGTTACACAAGCAAGCAGGTTAGTAACCAGACCAATCCGAACCGAATCTATCACTGGCTCTATTGATTGCCTGCATTGGCCAGCACGATGACAACTACAATCAGCAAAATCAGGAGAAGCAGACTTGCGGCAGTCCAGACAATTGCTTTTTTATTTACCTCTTCTTTCTTTTGCTGCAGAGTCGGCGGCTTGCGTTTGACTGACATGAATTCCACTCCTTCTTAAGAAAAGTATATCATTTAGACATCCACTTCAATGATTCGCTGAAGTGCTTCCACTCTCCTGCAAATCCCATAATAGTGATGCTTATTACTTTCTTTTTCGGGAAGAAAAAGCTAAACTATTTCAGAGTAGTCAGTAGAGACTCCGCATGTGCGGAAACGGTAGAGAACGGAGTGGATTGAGTGTTGTACCGTAATTTTGCCAAACCTGTATTTTTTAAAATGGATCCTGAAAAGGCGCACCATGTCGTCATTGACGGAATGAAGCAGGCAGCCAGAGTGCCGGGGGGAACCGGATTGCTGCGTGGCATGTATGGTGTGCAGGAAACGGCTGATCTGGCTGTTGATTTATTAGGACTGCATTTCCCCACCCCCGTTGGGCTGGCTGCCGGACTGGATAAGAATGCGGAAGCGGTTGAGGGCTTCTCATCCATCGGCTTCGGATTTATTGAAGTTGGAACCGTTACGCCGCTCGCACAGCCGGGAAATGAGCAGCCCCGTCTATTCAGGCTTCCGCCTGATCAGGCCTTGGTCAACCGGATGGGTTTTAATAATAAAGGGACAGCGGAAATGGCGAAGCGATTGGCTTCGTTGAAAGACAGAGCGATTCCGATCGCAGTAAATATAGGCAAGAATAAGGCAACTCCCAATGAGGAGGCTTATACGGACTATGAGAAGTGCATCGCCGCTTTATATCCGTATGCAGATTTGTTTGTGGTTAATATCAGCTCTCCGAATACACCGGATCTTCGTAAATTGCAGCATGGGAGCGAGCTGAAGGAGCTGCTTGCTGCGGTCAAAGGTGAAATGGAAGCTCAAGCGGTGAAATCCGGCCAGTCTAAAGCTGTTTTGGTCAAAATAGCGCCGGATGTAACGGACACTGAGCTGGAATATATGACAGAGGTCATTGCAGCCAGCGGCGTGGATGGAATCATTGCTACCAATACGACGATTTCGCGTGCGGGACTGTCTCATGAAAATGCCGGAGAAACCGGCGGCCTTAGCGGAAGGCCCCTGCGTGAGCGGTCAACCGAGGTGATCCGGAGCGTATACCGGCAGACCGGCGGAAAGCTGCCGATTATCGGATCAGGCGGCATCTTCGACAGCCGCGATGCTTACGACAAAATTAAGGCTGGAGCCAGCCTGGTTGAAATATATACTGCCCTGATCTATGAGGGACCGGGTGTAAATGGAAAAATTCATGCCGGCTTGCGCGAGCTGCTGCGGCGGGACGGCTTTAATCACATAAGCGAGGCGGTGGGCGCTGACCACCGATAAGCAGACGAACGGGACAGGAGGCGCGAGATATGGACGGAAGAGATTGGGGAACATTTTTGCTTCCATACGAACAGGCGGTTGAAGAACTGAAGGTCAAACTCAAAACGATGCGTGCGGAACTGAAAAAACGTGAGGAATACGCGCCGATTGAGTTTGTTACCGGACGTATCAAGAAAATATCCAGTATTCTGGATAAAGCGAAACGGCTTGATGTTCCGCTGGATCAATTGGAAACCGGGATTGAAGACATCGCAGGCATCCGCATTATGTGTCAGTTTGTAGAAGATATCCGTCGGGTGGCTGAGTATATTCGGAGACGGAAGGATTTAACGGTAGTATACGAGAAGGACTATATCACGAATTTTAAAGATAGCGGATATCGCAGCTTCCATATGATCGTGAAGTATCCTGTCCAAACCGCCCTCGGCCAGAAAATCGTGCTGGCCGAGATTCAAATCCGAACATTGGCGATGAATTTCTGGGCCACCATTGAGCACTCACTGAGCTATAAATACCGCGAAAGCCTGCCGGAGGATATTAAAGAGCGGCTCAAAAAAGCGGGAGAGGCGGCTTTTGTGCTGGATAATGAAATGTCCGCGATCCGATTGGAAATTTTGGATGCACAAAAAACATTCGAGGATCAATCCAACATTGTATCTAAGACATTAACAGCGATGCACAAGCTTTATTTCTACCACAAGGTAAGTGAAGCGATTGAAGCCCAGCACCGGTTCAATGAGCTGTGGGAGCAGCATGATATGGAAGGGATCAAGGAACTGTTTGACGAGATCAAGAAAATGCTCGACAGCTCCAAAATGGATGAGGATAGGGATGAAAATTAAGCATGGCGGATAATTATCCACCACTGTATATAGCGTATCTCGTATACTTTAACCGGGATCGGGATTACTTTGAATGTCATGAGGTGCTGGAAGAGCTGTGGCTGGAGACTGGACGCAATCCGCTGTATAAAGGGCTGCTTCAGGTCGCGGTCGGCCTGTTTCATTTCCGCAATCACAACGTGCGCGGAGCAAGTATGATGCTGGAAAGCGCATTGCACAAGCTAGGGGACGCAGAAGGGGACTCTCTCGGAATGGATCTGAGTCAATTGGTGAGAGAGACGGCGCAGTATACGGACCGACTGGCAGCCTACGAACGCGATCCCTTCGACTTCTATGACTTGACGATCCGCATTACTGACCCAGAGTTGCAGCGGGAGGTGGATAAGGCGTGGGCTCTTATTACACCGAATATCCCCCAGCAGACCAAGCGGCAGCGGGGGGCCAAGCACAAGGAGAGAGCGCGAATTCTTGCGAGTCGTCAGCAATCCTCTTCTGAACGGAATGAATAAGACAAAGAACCTTCAATGCCATGAATGGTGATTGGAGGTTCTTTCGTTCTTGATCTATTTATATTTTTCAAACAAGGCCTTGTACTGAGCTAGAGTGTTGCCGTTGTCTCCGGCCGTTTCGCTCAGTCCGCCAACGATCCGTTCCTTCTCTACGCCGTTTTCATAGTACACCAAGGTAGGTGTAAACTGGATACTGTATTGGTTCCAGCCCTCTTCGAATTCCTTCAGATTAAATTGATGCAGAGTAACGCCCTCCTGGTCCGCAAGCGGCATAAGCTGAGGAGTGGTGGCCCGGCAGTGAGGGCAGTCGGAAGCGAAATAGTAGACGAAGAAGCTTTCTTTGTTGGTAATCTTCTGCTGGAGGGCATCCGGCAGAATGATTTGCTGATAGTTAGGGTCGTTCAGCAATTCCCTGGTAGCAGGATCGAGGGAGGAAACGGATTTGTTGTACAATTCACTCCGATTGCCTGAATTAATGGCAACGAGGACGCCGATCAGCACGGCCAGCACTACAAAGAAGCTGATAATCGGAATGAGTTTTTTGTTGTTTGCTTTCAAAATAATCTCTCCTATCAAAGTATAAATAGTATGGCGGTTGCCTATCATTATACAGCATTACAGTGTGTAGTGAAACAATTGGATAACCCGTATGGCATTTGTGTTAAAATATACAGCGACTGTTATAATGAAGACCTAACAATTGATTTTTCAACAGAACAGGATGATCAGAGATATGGCTGTACAACTTCCGGCACTTTTTATAGAGAGGATGCGCGGACTGCTAGGTACGGAATTTGATGCTTTTATGACGGCCTATGATGCCGTGCCTCATACAGGAATACGCGTGAATACGCTGAAAATATCAGTAGAAGATTTTATGAGGATATCACCTTTCGAGCTTCGGCCTGTACCGTGGTGTCCATCAGGCTTCTACGTTCCCTACGGCTCCAAGCCCGGGCTGCACCCTTATTACCATGCGGGCTTGTATTACATCCAGGAACCAAGCGCCATGGCTCCTGTAGAACTGCTCGGCATTCAGCCGGGAGACCGCGTCCTGGACCTATGTGCCGCCCCGGGTGGGAAATCGACACAAATCGCGGCCAAGTTGCAGGGCAGCGGCGTGCTGGTGACCAATGATATCCATGCGGAACGCACTAAGGCATTGGCTAAAAATATCGAGCTGTACGGAGTCCGCAACGCGGTTGTGCTCAACGAAACCCCTGAACGCATCGCAGAGGCGTTTCCTCATTACTTCAACAAAATACTGATTGACGCCCCGTGCTCCGGCGAAGGCATGTTCAGAAAGGATGAGGACATGGCCAGACAATGGGAGACGCATTCGGTCGAAAAATGCACGGTCATGCAAAGGGACATTCTGAGCATGGCCTCGCGTCTGCTCGCTCCGGACGGTGTTATCGTATATTCGACCTGCACGTTTGCACCCGAAGAAAATGAGGAGATGATCGCGGAATTTCTGAAGGTAAACGACGGATTCCGGGTAGTTTCCATAACAGATCGTCCCGGATTTTCCCCAGGCCGTCCCGAGTGGATACCGTCCAAGAAGCGTTATCCCGATGTAGAACAGCTTGCAGGAACCGGCAGACTGTGGCCGCACCGGATTGAGGGGGAAGGACACTTCGCTGCTGTGCTGCATTGGGAACGGGAGCCTGGACAGCAGAACACCTCCGATCAGACGCTGTGTGTATCTGAACGATCAGTGAGGGAGGAGGCGGGCTCACACGGCCGGATCAAGGCGGAACGTCACAAAGGCGGCCGTAAGCAGGCCGGAGACAGCCGCCGGAGCGGCAGGGCAGGCGAAGTGAGCACTGCTGCAGAGGTTTTAGCCTCATTTGCCGCCGGGCAGCTTACGTTGCAGCTTCCAGGTCAGACTGTTGCCTACGGAGACCGTATCTATCAGGCACCGCTTGACCCGGACAGGCTGAACGGCCTGAAGGTGATCCGTCCGGGATGGTTTGTGGGAACGGTCAAAAACGGGCGCTTTAACCCGTCTCATCCGCTGGCTACAGCACTGCACAGAAATGACTCTGTCAGATCCATTGTGCTGAATGGAAGCAGCCCGGAGTCTGTCCGCTACCTTAAAGGCGAAACGCTGCTGATTGAGGAAGACAGAGTTCAGCTCGCCGAAGGAGCCTCCCCTAAAGGTTATGCTTTGATCTGCATTGATGGGTATGCTTCCGGATGGGGCAAATGGCAGGACGGAATGCTGAAAAATGAATATCCGGCCGGATGGAGGTGGACTTCCGTATGAAGGGACAGGGCAAACAGACACAGCGGCTGGACAAGCTGCTGACCCATATGGGCTTTGGTTCCCGTAGCGATATCAAAAGACAGGTCAAGCAGCGGAATGTCACCGTCAACGGCACGGTTGTCAAGGACAGCGGCATGCAGGTTCATCCATACCGGGACCGGATCGAGGTGGATGGGGAGACGGTCAGCTACAAACCGTTCATTTACCTCATGCTGCACAAGCCTCCGGGGGTAATATCTGCGACGGAGGATGTCCGTGAGCGGACGGTTCTTGATCTGCTGGATGAGGAGGAACGCCATTTTTCGCCATTCCCGGTTGGTAGGTTGGATAAGGATACTGAGGGACTTCTGCTGCTGACGAATGACGGCAAGCTTGCCCATGAGCTGCTTTCACCGCGCCGTCATGTTCCCAAAACCTATGAGGCTACGGTAGCCGGAGACGTTGGAGAAGAGGATGCTGCCCGTTTTACAGAAGGCGTTGAACTGGATGATGGTTATGTAACAATGCCGGCACAGCTTACACTTTTATCCAAAAAGCAAGCAGAGGAAGGCACGCTTTCATATATTTCGCTGGTTATCCATGAGGGCAAGTTTCATCAGGTGAAGCGGATGTTTGAAGCTGTCGGCAAAAAGGTTCTGTATTTAAAAAGAACGGAAATGGGACCGCTGCGTCTTGATCCGGAGCTGCCCATCGGGGCTTACCGCGAGCTGAATGAAGAGGAGCTTGCTTTATTGAGCCGGGGCATACTGGAGGAGTAAAGGAATAACGGACCATTAGATACGGATAAGGATGGGATAGAGATGAGATACCGACTGATAGCACTTGATGTGGATGGAACGCTGCTGGATGACCAGCACGAGCTTGCTCCTGAAACGATAGATACGATCCGGGAGGTTGTCACCCAAGGCACCGAAATCGTCCTCTGTACCGGTCGCGCCCCGCTCAGCACGATTCCGTTAATGGAGCGTATGGGCCTGACAGGGTACGTCATCTCTCATAACGGGGCGGCTACAGTGGATGCGGCAACCCGGGAAATCGTGCATCAGTACCAGGTGGATGTACGCGATCTGGAGCCCTACATAGACTATTGCAGGGACAATGGGATTCATTTTGACGTTAATACGGCATTTGGGCTGTATGTGGATCAATTGGAGGGGCTGAAGCTGGAGGTGCGGAGCATGTATGAGGCGTTCCTGATGGAACCGCTGCAGCTTCCGTTATGGGCCGATCTGTCGGAACCGCTCGTCAAATTTACAGCGTTTGCTTCTATGGAGCGGCTGGATGAGGTATATCGGGATTGGAGCAGGTGGGAGCAGCCGTTTAATATGCTGCGTAGCGGAGATTTTTTTATCGATCTGATGCACAAGCAGGCGTCTAAAGGGGAAGCGCTGCATCAATTGGCACTGCGGCGGGGAATTGCTTCCGACGAGATTATGGCAATCGGCAACTATTACAATGATCTCAGTATGCTGACCTATGCAGGCAAAGGCATTGCCATGGCCAATTCTCCTGAAGAAGTTAGGCTGGCGGCTGACGAGGTTACTCTGTCTAATAATGAGCAGGGGGTCAGACATGCTTTGATCAAGCACTGCCTAAGCTGAAGATGAAGGTCTTCCAGGCAAAAATAGCCTCCATGCTGCGTATGTTGCAGATGGAGGCTGTTGGTCTGTCTATAGGTGCTGCCGGAGTCCTTTGGGAAGGTGATTCTTTAATTGGCCTGAGCTTGCTTTGCCCCAGCCTATAGGAAGGCCGTCCGCCGTTACAAGAATCCATCCTTTAAGCGTAGGGTCCACGTTCAGCATCTCCCCGCGCAGAAATGACCGGACTTCCTCTGATTCAGCAGAAGCGTTGAAAACCCCGCCTGCCTCATCCGGTTTTGAAGCAAGGGCTAGCGCATGGGCAGGCTCAAAGCGGTTTTTCTTCCATTCCCCGAGATGGAGTCCTGCCCGGGGTATCTTTAATCCCGTCATCTGTTCGTCATGAATTGCAAATCCGTTGTTTTCGGGCAGCCAATAGAGAGAGTCACCGAATAAAAGGGGTCGTCCGGGTCCGGGGGCGTATCCTGGTAGAGCGCTCTTCCGCCAGACATTGAACCCTTCCCACGCCTGGTCCAGTTCTCTGGATGGCCGCTTCCGGTTGGTTTTGCCTTTGCCGGTGTTCGTTTCACTGTCGTCTTTGCGCAGCAAGGCGACGAAATGACCTTCCCCCTTCTGCAAATGGGGCCAAATGCGCTCGGTCTGCACCAGGCTCATATCCGGAAATTCCGATGTAAGCCAAGCCATGACGTCTTCGTTCTCTGCTGTGTTGAACGTGCAGGTTGAATACGCCAGCCAGCCGCCAGGCTTCAGCAGCTTATGTACATCCTTGAGAATGTCTTGCTGTCTTGATACGCACATGGCGACAAGCTCCGGACTCCATTCGCGCACAGCATCCGGGTCCTTCCGGAACATGCCTTCGCCGGAGCAAGGGGCGTCAAGCATGATTCTGTCGAAGCATGCGGGAAATCGCTCAGATAATCCGGCGGGTGTACTATTGGTCACAATTACATTACGCAACCCCATGCGCTCGACATTCTCGGCCAGTATTTTTGCTCTTCCGGCATGAATTTCGTTAGATACGATAAGACCCTGTCCTCTTAATTTGGAGGCGATATGCGTGGTTTTGCCGCCTGGAGCTGCAGCCATATCCAGAATGGTTTCACCGGGGCGGGGGTCAAGAAGCTCTACGGCCGACATCGCCGACGGCTCCTGAATATAATAAAGGCCTGCTGTATGGTAAGGATGCTTGCCCGGACGATGGGGTTCCTCATAGTAATATCCTTCGGAGCACCACGGAACAGCTTCCAGATTCCATTGGTTTATGATGCTTTCCCGCAGCTTCGGGGTGGATTTCATCGGATTGATGCGAAGTCCTTGTGCTCTGGGCTGTCTATAGGATTCCAGGAATGCTGTAGTTTCTGCTCCGAGCAGGCTGGAAATTTGTTCTGTATATGCTGATGGCAACGTTGGTTTGTCCATATCGGTGAGGCTCCTTTGAGTACGAAAAATTACATCATGGTTATGCTATGCTGCGTGAGCGGCACGTGCGATAATGTATACAGGAATTTCATTCTGTTCTTCTGACATCGTAAGGCTGTAAGGAATATAATACACAGAGAGGTTCCCGCTGTTTAAGGCAATGCATTCAATGTCTATTTGTTGAATGTAGTCTCTTAATTCGCTACAATAAATTGTATTTGTACAGTCCGGGACTCTTTGCAACAGTGCGTCAGAATTTCAATATATCATACAAATCATTCAACTGCATTCTGATGATTTGCATGATGCAATACGGTCTTGCTTGAAAGGGGAAGCAACACATATGGAACTGCTGCAGGCTTTGTTTTTTCCTCCGGAACAGCCGGGAGGCGTATCGTCGATGATTCCTTACATGCAGGAACGGTTTACCTCACCGCGGTGGGAGATGGAATTGTTCTCCCTGCCCAAACGAATTCGTAATAAAGGGAAAGAAGAGGTCACATTTCACACCTTTGACTGGACCCAATACGCTGAAAGCCCTATCGTACAAAAATATATCCAGACCTACCGCGACTATCTATGGTGGACCCGACTGCGCATTCATAAACCATTCGATCTCATTCATGCCCATCACCCTATTGCCGGCCTGGCCATGAAAACGGTTTTCCCCGATATCCCTTTGATCCAAACGGTTCATTCCTCCTATGAGCGTGAGCTGATCTTGAATGGCAAAATCGAAGAGGGAGGGCTGGAGCATCAGTTTCTGGTATCCATCTACAGGGAGCTTGAACATTGTACGGACCGGCTGATGACAGTCTCCGAATCGTTCCGCAGGTATATGGCTTCCTATGTGGACCGCGATGAGGAGATCAGGGTAATTCCGAACGGCTACGATGAACGCAGATTTAAGCCGATACCCCATGAAAACGAGGTAGCCCAACTGATTACGGTATGCCGCCTTGTCCCCGCCAAGGGACTCGATGTTCTGCTTCACGCCTGCGCGGAATTAAAGAAGCAGGGAATTGAATATGTGCTTCATATCATCGGGGACGGACCGATCCGCCCCGAGCTTGAAGGGATGGCACAGCAGCTCGGCATCTACAATGAAACGATTTTTTACGGTTACACGCTTCACCCCGAAGAATTCATGCCCTTTTTCGATATTTTTGTACTGCCTTCCAGAGCGGAAGCCTTCGGTTCGGTATTCGCGGAAGCGGCGCTCAGCTGTCTGGCACTGGTTGGGACGGCCGTTGGCGGTATTCCCGAGCAGATAGAGCATGGAGTCAATGGACTGCTTGTTCCACCGGATGACCCTGTTGCCTTGGCGGAGGCGCTGGTGTCGGTGATAGCTGATCCGATGTACAGGTATGAGCTCGCGCGTTCCGCCTGTGATAGGGCAAAGGCCAACTACTCGCTCAGCAGGGCAGTCTATGAGCTGAAGAAAATGTATTTGGAATATGCAAAATAAGCTAAGGCTGCTGGTAGAAGGATTGTCAGCTCTTGAAGATATGCTGTTTGAGTGAATTGGCGAAGGTACGGTTTTTTCTGTTAAAAGGAGTCAGGGGATGCCCTTTATGACCCGAATAAATGAGCATCCCTATCCAAAACAGGCTGATCAAACCAAAGATGGGATACAAAAAGGACAGCAATGGGCTGAAGCCGAATTGGCTGATCAGAAAGCAAACCAGCATGATGAACAGCGTAATGATTCTGGGCGACACGCGTACATATTGCTGCAGTTGCAGGGTTAAGCCATAGATATCGGCTACGAAGGTGCTGAAGATTTCCAGGAAAATCATAATCATATAAACGGTTTGTACGGCGATTCCAAGCTGGATAGCGACATTTCCCATGGGAATCTCAAACTGTTGGATGCCCGGCATCTGGGCTGACATGGCAAAATGGGCGGCCATCAGCATAATTCCTACGCCTACCCCGCCAAGCACGCCTCCCCAACGGATGGTGCTTTTGGAGGCCGTCTGGCTTCCAAGGGGTACGAGCACAGCCTGAGCCATGCTGAGATTGAAGGAAGTATACAGAATCGGTGCTAGCCATACAAGTATCGGGTTATGGTCTGTCTTGATAATAATAAAATTGTCATAATTCGGTGTGTTCAGTGTGCTGATGATTAGCAAAAGGGACAGGAGCATCATGACAGGCACCAGGATGGAATTCATTTGCAGGATGGCATGCATCCCTTTGCTGAGCAGTAAATACGTGCAGAGTAGAGTGAGGAGCAGTCCGCTTTGGTAGTTTAAATGGAGATGCTCCATAAATACCGAGCCGGAGCCTGCCAGCATGACACTATTCACCCCGAGTAGAATGATCAATGTAATCCAACTGATCCATTTGCCTGCTTTTGGACCGAATAAATGCAGGTTTACGTCTTCGTAGGAACGTGCGGAGATTTCATGGGCGATAAGCATGAGCCTTGTCCCCAGCCAAATAAAAATAATAGTGGACAGCATGATCGTGGCTGTCGCCAAGCTTCCGAACCGGGTGAAAAACTGCAAAATTTCCTGCCCTGTGGCAAAACCGGCTCCAACAATGGTTCCTATGTATGTAAAAGCGATCTGAAGGATGTGAATGTTGCGTCCCATGTTCCTCCCCCTGTCCTTGTACCAATGAGAACGTGCATAATATAAGGTATGTCCTGCCGGTGATGGACATGACTTACGACTTGAAAAGTATAATATCTACAATGGAAGATATCTGCTATCCGCGTACATAGGATTTCTACAGGTGTATCACCTTTTTGGCAGTTTTAACGGCGGTGGCGATCTCCGTATGCGTGACATGGTTCTGGAAAAAGCGGTGCGGTTCAGCAAGTTGAGCACTTTAGCTTGAAAGCTGCAGCCCTCTGTGGTAATTTTACGGCAGTAGGATCGGCATGGGAGGTTAAAATTATGGAAGCTTTAAAAAGACGGATATTGGAAGAAGGCGTTGTTGCTTCGGATCAGGTACTGAAATTGGATGGATTATTGAATCATCAGGTGGATCCTGTGCTGACGATGGAAATGGGCAAGGAATTTGCCGAGCGGTTTCGCGATGAGCATATTACCAGAGTCGTCACGGTGGAGTCGTCCGGCATTGCTGTAGCCTTCGCCACGGCATATGAGCTAGGAGTTCCGCTTGTATTTGCCCGGCGCAAGAAGACACTTCTGGCAGATCCTGATGCGCTGTCCGAGCGGGTACCTTCGTTTACGAAGGGAATCGTAACAGACATCATGCTGTCCCGCCAATTTATTCATGAGAACGACCGGGTGCTGTTTATCGACGATATCATAGCCAACGGTGATGCTGCGAGAGGAATGGTGAAAATCATCCAGCGCTCCGGCGCGCATCTGGCCGGCTTTGGCGTAGTTGTCGAGAAGTGCTTTCAGGCAGGGGCACGCACCATTCGTGAGCAGGGAATCCGGATTGAATCGCTTGTGCGAATCGCATCATTGTCCGATGGAACTGTCCAGTTTGCAGAATAGTAACAATTCTCCAAGTCCTTGACCTAATTTATTGCAATGCCTTTGCAACGAAGGTAATATCGCTTATAATATAGGTAAGGTTTTGGGAGAGGAGGCAGCACCATGGGGAAAGAGCAATTGACGGAGCAATACTTTTTGGAAAAGTTGACGGCGGCAAAGACTCATTTTGAACGTGCCCTGGATTGTAAACATACAGAGTTTGATGACCTGTATCCCTATATGATCGAGCATCCTCAGTTTTTCTGGTATAAGCGTTATGTCGCTTGGTCTGAATTACTGACGCTCGTAAGCCTATGCGAGGATTTAACCTTTCCTTGGAAGGAACAGTTCACTCCTCACCAGGTAGAGTATGTAGAGCAACGTGTGTTGTCTGCAAAAGTGCTTGATTTCTGGTTCGAAAAGAACGACAGCAAAGAACACGCACAGCGTTAATTATTCAGGAAAATCTGTTGCTTAGTCGGCATTCCATATACACAGGTGAGACCTAAATGGTTATATTTAGGTCTCTTTTTTATAGTGGTCATGTATCCAGAGAGAAGGTGAATCAATGATCAGTGATGAAGTATTGGATGTATACCGGGTTTCCGGTGAGAAGGTTCGTGTCATTCGTGACAGTCTGAAGGAAAATGATGTGGTCGGTATCGTGCTGGCTTGGGATGATGAGCATTTGCTGATTCGCAGGCCGAATCGGAATATCGTAAAGCTCAGTAGAAGTTATAACGTGCAGCCGTTCAAGGAACCCCGCCCGGATATGCTGGGTGTGCAGCAAGATGATGTTATCTAGTAGGGGAAAAGGGAGCCTCAAAAGGTCAGTTGACCTGTGGCTCCCTCTTTGCATCGATCAGCCTCTTGCCGCTGCACTTACTGGACGGCGAAGCGGTCTGCGTTGTGCTGTGGTGGGCATGGACGCAGCGTGTCTGGAGCGGCGTCCGGTATAGCGGGATGGCTCTACACGTTTATACGGTTCAACTCCTGTGGAAAGCGAAGTGATAGGCAGGGAGGTCTTTAATCCCAGGTAGGCCCGCATTCTTTCGTACATTTCCAGACGGAACACAGGCATCGGGATGCTGATGTCTCCTCCGGAATCCCTGCAGGTGAAGGAGGCTTGCACAGTCGATTCGTCCTGCCGGATATGATGAACAGTGATGCCACGCTTTCTGAACTCATGTTTCACTTCGGACATTATAATACCGGTACGGTCCGCTCCGGTGTTGACAAGCTCCACATATAGATCCGGTGTTCTCAGCACACCACTGTCTTCCAATATATGACTGTCCCGCTCGAAAATCCTCTGAATAAAAAGCAGGTACAAGTAATTTTGAATCAAAGCAAGTTCTTCTTTCGTAACGACTACAGTAATCATGCCAAGTCACCGCCTTCGGTTAATTGTGATTAAAATAATCCTCTATTACAGGAACTTATGTTCTTATTTATTCTTATCTTAACCGAACATATGAGCGGAAATCAAGATGAAAATGGGGAAAATAACTCTTTTCGCGAAAAAAATTTCCGAACTCGGCTCTGAAAAATTTCTACCATGTAAAAAAATGCTTTATTGTTGACTTTATAATGATATATATGATAGGTTATATTTTTTCGCTGTGAAAAAAAATTAAAGCTGACGATACAATTTGCGGTCGTGGCGGAATTGGCAGACGCGCACGGTTCAGGAGCTTTTTGCATATACAAACACAGCCGGTTCCCGGGTTAATCCCGAGGAACCGGCTTTACATTTTCTAGGCAACCCGTTTAAGGAGAGGTTTATAGATAATCGCACTTGAATTTTGAAAACTCAGCCATAGAGCCTTGCCCATAGGTATATAAACCGATGAGTACGCCTGTAAACCCTCCCGCAACTTCGGAGGAAAGGTACCTGGTTTGTGCCGTGCCTAAGAGGGTATCTTGTCCGTTTGCATGAACGAGGAAGCTATAGCGCTCACGACTTGCCCGTATCATCAGAGTAGCATGATTCTCACTTCCCAAGTCTACTTCATATTCGATGGATTTAATATCCCCGATATTCAGGCGCTCGATCACTTTATAACCGTTCTCATCTTGACGTACGGCTAAATCATAATGATGATTCTCATCCATATAGAGCGTGATGCCGGCTTCTCCGCTTGTAAGCTGTACATCGCAAGAGATTTCCGCATCGAAGTCCCTTTGGCGAATGCCTATAAATGTCGGGGATTCCGGCATATCCAGAGTCACTTCGGTCCCTTTAAGCTTGACCTTATCAAACTCTAACACATAATTCTCCGCAACAGGATGACGGAGGTAACACCAGTCCAGCTTCCATTCCGTGTTCTCGAAAGTAAAGGTCTTCTTCTCCTGCTGCACGACATGGCTTGGGATGCGGTCGGTCTCAAAGCTGGTAAGGGTGGTACCGTTATGTCCTGCGGTAAACCAGCCATCCTCGCCGAAAGTAACCGGTGTCAGGAAAACTTCGCGGCCAAGGTGATGGTAGGTAAGCCAGCGGCCGATTTGACGGAAGCCCAGATGCAGCATCCACCAATTTCCGTCATCATCTTGAATCAGATCGCCATGACCAACCCCCTGCAGCTCATAACCACCCAGATTGCGATTGGTCAGTACCGGATTATTCGGATAGGCTTCGAACGGACCGGAGATCGAATCTCCCCGTGCATAAGTGACCATATGGCCATATTCAGTTCCGCCTTCAGACACCATTAGGTAATATCGGCCATTTATTTTATACATATGCGGGCTTTCCAAATATCGTCCGCCTGTTCCTCGCCAAATCGAACGACTTGGCGACAGCTTGCCCCCCGTTTCAATGTCAATTTCACACTGAGCAATCCCGCCAATTCCGTTATCGTCTTTCCCGTTGCTCATAAAGAAGGCTTTCCCGTCTTCAAAATACAAATCGGGGTCGATTCCCCCCTGATCCACATAGATCGGTTCAGACCATTCACCGTAAATATCGTCAGTCCATACATAGAAATTTTGACGAGTGGTGTCGTTGGTCGTGGTCATGTAGAATCTCCCGTCATTGTACCGGATCGTTGGAGCGAAAACTCCGCCGGAGCTGCCGACCTTACCGAGTTGAATCTGACTCTCTCTGGTTAGACAATGACCGATTTGTTTCCAGTTGATCAGGTCTTTGCTCTCAAAAATCGGAACGCCGGGGAAGTACTGAAAGGAACTGCAAACCAGATAATAGATATCTTTTACTTTGCATACACTGGGATCAGGATAAAACCCTTTGATGACCGGGTTATTGTATTTCATGGTTCCACCTCTTTCATAAATTCACAATGATATAAATCTAATGGGTTCAGTAGTTAAGGGAATTAAACACCATTGTTTAAAGATTTGCAATGGATTAGGCTTGATGATTCATGTTAAATCTTTTAAATTAACATATATGTGATTTCAATAGATATAGTCAGGAGAGTATGATGATCATCAAAGCGAACGGGGAACCGAAATTTATGCCGTTATACGAGGCGTTGGCCAGTGAAGTCAGATGGAAGATTATGAGCCTCATTGCGGATCACGAGATGAATGTGAAGGATATTGCGGATCGATTGGAACTCAGCCCCTCTATCATCACGATGCATATCCGAAAACTCGAACAAGCGGGGCTTATCGGAAGTCACAGGGTACGGCTGGGCGGGGGAACGCACAAAATGTGTTTTCTCAAGCAAAAAAACGTCGAGATTGAGCTGCCGTCTGCCAGCCACACCGCGAAGATCAGCGAGCAGAGTATTTCAGTTGGTCATTACACCGCTTTTGAAGTCCATCCTACTTGCGGGCTAGGTACGCGCGAGAAAGAAATCGGAGTTTGGGACGACCCGCGCTACTTTCTCGATCCCGAGCGGGTTCACGCTGCCATTCTGTGGTTTGGATGGGGTTATGTTGAATACAAAATGCCTAACTATTTGCTTGCCGATCAAACCGCGGACGCCATCGAAATCTCAATGGAGATGGCTTCGGAAGCTCCTGGCTTAAGGGATTATTGGCTTTCGGATATTGAGTTCACCTTCAACGGCATCTCCCTTGGCACATGGACAAGTCCGGCTGACTTCGGAAGAGCAGCGCGGGGGAGATTTACACCTGAATGGTGGCATCGAAATGTGAATCAATACGGGTTATTGAAGACAATTCGAATTGACACATCGGGTACATTTATAGATGGTGAGCGGATGTCGGAGGTGACCCTCGCGGATATCAAGCTGCGGGAACCGTTCTGGACGCTTCGCTTCGCGGTTGATGAGCAGGCAGTTAACGTAGGAGGATTGACACTTTATGGTTCCGGATTCGGTAATCATAATCAAGACATTGTCATCCGTACGTATCTTAACGGCAAAAACAATTGCAAATAACTGCAGAATCGCATCTATTTCTTAACTTGTGAAAAACAGATGTGTTATCGCAGTCATCCGGGGCCCAAGATGGAACACCAAGGTAGAAATTAGGGCCAAATAATGACGTTGATAGACTAGGGATAGATGCTAGGTACCAGAATTTGTATAATCTCGAAGATCAATATTCGCTGCCTAGACGCCTTGCACGATTATCCCGTTTGATCAGGTTAGTAGCAAAGAAAATAGACAAGCTCGGGAGAAAGAAATATTTTGTGGAGAAGCAGATGGGTTCAGGATAAATTAGATGGGCTTAGGAGAACGAGAAGGAGAAGGAAGCAGGATTAGGAGAAGTAAAGCAGACCGGACAGGAGATGGAGGACAAGACACGGGAAAACGAACAGACCGTGATTTTGCTGCAGCCTAAACTTTCCCGTTTGCAGGCCCGCAACAACGTCAGCACCGTTCATGTTAATCGGCACCCTCAAGTTGATCCGTATCCAGTTAACCCCTACCGTTAAAGCGTCATGATCCAAGCGCCACGATATCAGGCAGCAGCCGCAAGAGACTGATTCGGTTGGCGCGCGATCAGCTGACGATAGGTAATCGCCGGAATCGCCACACCCATGTACAGTAACTTCTGCTGCATCGTTTCTTCCGCTCCAGGTAGGTGCAGTCGGCGGCGTCCGGTGTACTCGTTCAGGTACGCCTGCAGATGCTTCGGCCCCAAGGCTACATACGTATTCTTCAGCGATTCCCATGCCTCTCTCACCACTTTCCGCAAGGGCGTATACAGTCGATAGGCTAGAGGAAACGACTGTACCGCTGATGCACGAACATCTACATGCCCATTGATGAACACGGCGAGTTCGTGACGGTTTGCTCTATTCCCATCTCCCTTCTTCTGCGGGACCAGGCGGATTTTGACCTGCTCCAGCTCGTCCGACTCCGTGACCGTGCACCCGGCTACGACCGCCGAAGCATATGGATGAGGAAACTGTGGCCGGGACGGATTACGCCCATACAGGTCGCTGTTCACCTTCACGTCTCCGCAGAGCAGCTCCCGGGCATCGAACTCTCCAATGGCATGGCGTATTTTGTGCAGCATCAACCAGGCGGTTTTGTAGGTGACCTGGATCACCTGACTTAGCCGCATCGCCGAGATGCCGTCGGGGAGCAGGAACAATTCCAGTGCCTGGAACCACTTGGTCAAGGGGAGATGGGTTCGTTCAAAAATCGTGCCGACCAAAGCGGACGTTTGATGTGCGCACTTTGCGCACTCGAACAAAGGGACACGTCGGGAAGTCAGACGACTGCAGCGGGTGTGAGCACAGCGTGAGCAGACGAAGCCATTCGGCCACTTCAGCGCGATCAGCGCCTCCATGCAGGCCTGCTCGCTGTGATAACGGCTGCTGAAGGGTTGAAATTCCGTTTCCGCATGGATCTCCATGTCCGCTCGCCCCCAAATCAAGAATTAGCGCACGTATGTTCGCTTTATTCCATTATACCAAACATACGTTCTTGTTTCAAGCCGAACATCTCATTTGAACCACCTCTTTTTCTTCTCTCTTTCTATATCTCTACTCTTATCGGCTTCCGACCCTCAACCCTCCCCCCTGAACGAAAGGGATAATCGTGCAAAGGCGGCATGCAGGACACCAAGACACCAAGACACCAAGACACCAAGACACCAAGACACGAACGAACCCATAGGGGCGCGCGCGATAAAGACTCGACAAAACGAGATTTTTCTTATTGCCGTACTTTCAAAAGAACCGATAAAGGCGTACCCCGTGCGGCGGCACAGTGGCCCGCAGCAGGCCTGCCGCAAGCTCGGCCGGTGTTCCGCTCCACAGCTCGGTGCCTGCGGCGATGTCTGTAAGGTCGATCTGTTCAAGGACCAGGTCCAGTGGCAGCGGGCTCTCACCAATGTTGAAGACGGCGGCGTAGCGGGAGCCAGCGGCATCTTCGGCCGTCCAGACGATAAGGTTGCCCTTGCGCAGCGCTTCCTTCGCTCCAAAGCTGTCCCGGTGCATGCGCAGTACCTCGCGGTTGGTCAGCAGCGACAGCGTCCAGTCGTCGCAGTCCCGCAGCTCCCCGCCGAAGATGAGCGGCGAGCGGAAGATGCTCCAGAGCGACATCATTGTTAATTGCTCATCGCGCGTGAACCGGGTCCAACGGTCCGAGCCTCCGCCATCCACAGAGCGAATACCGATGTGACCGAGCGGCAGCATATCGCAGTCAGGCCAGCAACCTGCCTGCGGTATGCCCTGCCATGTCCGGCAACGGTCGAACATGTCCAGCAAGAGTGGCCACTGGTCCCAGAAGTCGTCCGTGACTCGCCACATGTTGGCATGTTCGGCGAAGAATGCTGAGTATTGCACCGGAGCGGGGCCGGGAGACAGGCTTAGCACCATGGGCCGGCCGCAGCGCTCGATCGCTTTGGAGATCAGGGCGATCTCCGGCTGGTGGGTGTCGTACAGCTTGGAAGCCGCGATGTCGTCCACCTTCACAAGATCGACGCCCCACTGTGCATACAGTTCAAAGAGAGAATCGTAATAAGCTTGGGCTCCTTCCTTCGAGGCATCGACGCCGTACATATCCGTATTCCATGGACAGATAGAATTGGTATGCGCAATATCGCGTGCTGTCACGGCTGTACCCAGAATCGGCGTGGCGGCGTGGACGGCCTGCCGGGCAATGCCGCGCATAATGTGAATACCGAATTGCAGTCCAAGGCTGTGCACATAATCGGCTAATGGCTTGAAGCCCTGGCCGCCCGCTGCTGAAGGGAACCGATTCTCAGCAGGCATGAGCCGCGAATATTCATCCATCACGAGCGGAACAAACGGCCGGTATTGAGAGGAACTCGCGTAGGGCTCGTACCACTGAATATCGACGGTGATATAGCTCCAGCCAAATGCTTTAAGATGCTTCGCCATGTACTCCGCATTACCCCGAATCTCGTCTTCCGTTACGGCCGCGCCATAGCAGTCCCAACTGTTCCAGCCAAGCGGCGGCGTAGGCGCAGTAAGCTTATGTTCCATTGTAAAGCTCCTTTACTGATTAATTATTGCTGTTGCCATGTTCATCATAATAAAGGAGATTAGCGATATCTATAGTAATCTTGCAAGTCTGATCGTACAATATTGCGGTTAATCGAAGAACAGCTTGCGATAAGCAAGGCTTTCGCTCCCGCTGCGGAATTCTCCCGGCGTGAGCCCTGTCAAGCTGCGGAATGCTCTGATAAAATAACTTCCGCTGGAGTAGCCAAGCCGCTCGGCGATGGCCTCAATGCTAAGGCTGGTTCCCCGGAGCAGCTCCATAGCCTTCTCGGTGCGGACACGGGTCAAGTAGGCGCCGGGTGTCAGGCCCGTACTGGCCGAAAATCGGCGGATCAAGTGGTACTTGGACAGGGAGACATACTCGGAAAGCTGATCGATACTGATCATCCGTGAATAGTTGAGCTCTATAAATTCCGCTGCTCGCCTGACGTTCTCCGGCCAGATATCCCTGTCCTGCAGAGTTGTGACCTGCATTCTGGCCAGTTCTGTCACGAACTGATAGACGCAAGACGACGCGATCAGGGGATCGGAGATTCTGCCTGCCCCCGCATCGACCACTATCATTCGCGACAGCCGGACTGGCGCAGAGTCTGCAGGCAGATGAGGAACTTCCCCGGCTTCAAGCAGGAATCTGCGCCAATGGGGTCCAATAAGATTGGGCCGGAACAGCAGGAACAGGAATTCCCAAGGCTCTTTTGATTCCGGGGGGTAATAATAGCGATGCGCTCCTGGAATCTCGGCGAGAAAAGCCTGTCCGGCGGTGACACGGTGAATCCGGTTCCCCGACTCGTATACGCCTTCGCCGGAGAGAGTGTACTGGAATAGTAGGAGAGGCCCATCGGTCCGTTCCAGTCCGTCCCAACGATAAGAAGGATCGGTGATAGAATCGTAGCCGGCCGCAAATAATACGCACAGATTGAGTTCCTTATCTTCAGCAAACCGAAAGCCATAGGTGCCTTTGGGAATGTCCATGAATGTCCTCCTTGTAGTAACTTGTAACTAAGCATACGACTTAACCTGTAATCTCGCTACGAACTTTATGGACTTGAACTACGAGTTTAATCCCGATGCGGCTGCATCGAAGGCTTCTTTTAGCAAGATGAGTGGAGGCATGTTCTGGTGGTGTGAAATGAAATTTCCGCAGGTTAAATCAGTATGATTGGGCTGAAAGAGAGTATGATTCGCGTAAAATACGCCCTAAAAAGGGGGCAGAACGGCTTAAAAGTGAAAAAGGTTAGCAGCGTATGATTGCCTGTCATCCCGCCTGAACCTATGATGTGGAATGTAAGCGCTTCAAAAAAAGGACATCATCAGACGGGGAGGATAAAGAGATGGACCAGCAATATGCTACCCAGACGTCACTGGAAATGGGGAAGAAGCGGCCTCGACCGCAGTTTGTCAAAGACATTCTAAGAGACCGCTGGATGTACGTGCTGCTCCTTCCGGGCGTTTTGTATTTCGTCATATTCAAATACTTTCCGATGGCCGGTCTGGTCATGGCCTTTCAGGACTACAAACCGCATTTGGGGTTTATGGAAAGCCCTTGGGTCGGTCTGAAGCATTTTGCACGTTTTTTTACGGAGCCGCAATTTTGGATGCTGTTCCGCAATACGTTCCTGCTTGCTGTATACAATTTGGTTTTCTTTTTCCCGCTGCCCATCATTCTGGCGCTGATGCTTAATGAAGTGCGCGTGAAGATGTTCCAGCGATTCGTGCAAACGGTCGTATATTTGCCGCACTTTGTGTCATGGGTTGTTGCTGTCGGCATCTTCTACGTGCTGTTTACGACCGAAGGAGGCGTCGTTAATGAATTCATCGCCAGACTGGGCATGGAAAAAATCCCGTTCCTGTTAAGCGAAGAATGGTTCAGAACGATGATCGTAAGCCAGTCGATTTGGAAGGAAGCGGGATGGGGCACGATCATTTTTCTGGCGGCCTTGTCCGGCGTTGATCTTCAGCTCTATGAAGCGGCCCGTATCGACGGAGCCGGCCGTTGGCGTCAACTGTGGCATATTACGCTGCCGGCGATCCGCAGCACGATCGTCATCCTGTTTATTTTGAGGCTAGGCAGCTTCCTGGATACGGGCTTTGAGCATATTTTCCTGATGCTGAATTCCATGAACCGGGAAGTCGGCGAGGTGTTCGACACTTACGTGTACATGAAGGGATTGACGCAGGCGCAATACAGCTACAGCGCGGCTGTTGGCATGTTCAAATCGCTGGTCGGTCTGGTGCTTGTCATGGGAGCGAACCGCTTGGCCAAAAAAATGGGCGAAGAAGGCGTTTATTAAGAAGGCGTTTACTAAGCGGAAGGGGTTGATCAAGCCATGCCTTTGGCGGACAAATCGGTCAGCAGCCGGGTTTTCACAGTCATCAACTATTCGCTGCTGATGCTCAGTTCCATCATTACCGTTGTTCCTTTTATTTACATTCTGGCCGTATCGTTTGCAACTCCCGAGGAAGTGGCGCAGGGAGGACTTATGCTGTTTCCGACGAAATTTACGCTCGGCGCGTACCAGTACATCTTTTCCACCGAAACGCTGGTCCGCAGCATCCTGGTATCGATCTATGTGACTGTGCTCGGCACACTGATCAATCTGCTGCTTACCTCGTTTATGGCTTATCCCCTGGCGAGACCGACATTGCGGGGAAGAGGCGTCGTGCTGTTCATGGTGCTGTTCACGATGCTGTTCAGCGGTGGCATTATCCCGACCTATTTCGTCGTCAAAGCGTTTGGCATGATCGACACCTACTGGTCTCTGATCATCCCGGGGGCCATCAGCGCCTTCAACCTGATCGTGCTCAAAAACTTTTTTCAGCAGATCCCCGAAGGGCTGGAGGAGGCGGCGAAAATCGACGGTTGCCACGATCTGGGCATCCTGTTCCGGATCGTGCTGCCACTGTCGATGCCGGCGATGGCGACATTCGGGCTCTTTTACGCAGTTGCTCATTGGAATTCGTATTTCAATGCGGTCATGTACATCAACGATTCCGAAAAATGGCCGGTGCAGGTCGTGCTAAGACAAATTGTGCTGCTGTCTCAGGACATGATCGGCGATTCCACCGCGCAGGCGGAGCCGATGGAGTATTTGCCGCAGACGATCCGCATGGCGTCAATCGTGATCGCGACGATTCCGATCGTCATTGTATATCCTTTCCTGCAAAAATATTTTGCCAAAGGTGTCATGCTGGGCTCGGTTAAAGGTTAAGCGTCTTCATCCCATATATCTACCATACAGGAGGTTTCACATATGAAGAAAAAGCGTGTCATATCCGTCGTCACTACATTCGGCGTCCTGGTCGCCACAGCAAGCATCCTTGCCGCCTGCGGAGAGAATGAAGGGCAGGACGGCACACAGACAGAGAACGGGCCATTGGCAGTGACCATCGCCACACCGCAGGTCGGGGAAGCTCCGGGCAAGGACACAGAGGTCGAGCAGGCCATCGAAAAATACACGGATACAGAGATCGATATTCAATGGATTCCGGCCGCTGCGTTTGAAGACAAGAAAAACATCATGATCGCCTCCGACGAAATGCCGAAAGCGTTCAAAATTACGTACAACGCTTCCACGCTGAACGCGATTCAGTCCGGCCTGTTCTGGGAAATCGGCCCTTACCTGCAGGATTACAAAAATTTAGCCGCAGTCAATTCCATGCACTACGACAACATCAAGGTGGATGGCAAGCTGTATGGACTGCCGCTATACCGGGATATTGGCCGCGCAGGCATCGTTTACCGCAAGGACTGGTTCGACGAGCTGGGACTGAAGATTCCGGTTACGCTGGACGACTGGTACCAGGCGGCGAAGAGCGTCGCCGAGCAGGACCCGGATAAAAACGGGCAAAGGGATTCATATCTGCTGTTCCTTGACAAATCGTACAACGATCCGGCCGCCAGCAGCGCATTCCTGACACGGCTTGCCGTAACACAAGGGGCCCCGAATAAGTGGGGATACGTGGACGGTAAGGTCATTCCGGAATTCATGACCGGGCCTTATATGGACTCCATGAAGCTGCTGCGCAGACTGTATGAGGAGAAATTGATCAATCAGGATTTCTCCGTGGTGCAGACGGCCGATGCCGACAATAAGTGGAATGCGGGTCAAGCCGCGATGCGCAATGCGGTAGCGTCCGCTGCGGCCACTTCGTACATCAATGTATCCAAGGCTGTGCCTCATGCGGTTGTTGATGTTGTGCCGTTCAAAGGACCGTCGGGGGATCGCCTGCCGGCGGAGCCGGGCAATAACGGTTTCTTCGTATTCCCGAAATCGTCCGTGAAATCCGAAGCGGAATTGAAGCGGCTGCTCGCTTTCTTCGACAAGCTGCTGGAGCCCGAAATGTCCACACTGCTGAGCCGGGGGATCGAAGGCAAGCACTTCCAAAAAACAGAGGACGGAAAAGCGGATATTACCGATCTGACGCTGTTCAATCTTGAGGTGAAGCCGTACCGTGACAGTTTGCCGTCGTTCGAGGTAGGAGGACAAGGGCTTCCGCTCAAGCTGAACGAACTGCAGGCTAAAGGCTGGGAGATCGTTGCCGCGAACCTGGAGCATGCCGTGCCGAATGTGGCGTTGACCCTGCTGTCGCCGATGTATACGGAAAGAGGCAGCGAGCTGGATACGATGATCCGCGACGCCCAAACCAAATTCATCATGGGCAAACTGGACGAAGCAGGCTGGGAAGCGGAAGTGGACAATTGGCGAAAGGCAGGCGGTGACAAGGTCATGGAAGAGTTGACCGAAGCGTACAATAAGCAGAACAAATAAGCAGCGAGTTAGAAATCAGACTATCGGAATCCAGTTTCTGGTATAATGGGTATCGGCATAACCTTGAACGCCCGATACAGTAGCCAAAGGGGGAGGATATCCGATGCCCAGATATTTAGTCCGTTTGTTCGTCTTTACCTTGCTGCTGGTTGCCGTTCCGGTCGTCTCCACCGGGATGATCTCCTACTTCATTGCCAAACAGGATATCGAGAAAAAAGTCAACGAAAGCAATGAGCAGATTTTGCTGCAAAACAAGACACGAATCGAGCAAATATTCAAAAATGTGGAGATGGGCGCGGTGCAGTACATCAACTCTCCCCTGACAGCCAGTTTGTATGACCGCGCCTTGACAGCCGACGCTTTTCAGGACATTACAGTTTTGTCAAAGGGGTTATACAATTTGCATTCCATTGCGGGCGTGGCCGATACCTTTCTGATCAATCTGGAGCACGATTGGATGATCAGTGAGCTCGGCTTTACCGGTTCCGGGAAATTCCCGGACCGCGAACGGATAAGCGAGTATGCTCTGCAATCGAAGAAGCTGTATTGGCTCGCGGAGGCCGCGGACCGGGCGAATCAATCGGCAGACGAAAGGGCCGATCCTTATAAGATCCGCCTGCTTGTCAAACTGCCCATGATCACCACCTCTTCTCAGCCAAAAGCGATGCTGATTGTCGACTTGTCTTACAATGAGCTGGAACAGGATTTGCGGCAAAATACGGAATGGAGAGATATCTATGTGCTAAACAGCGAACGCGAGCCGTTTTTGTCCAGTCCGGGCTCACCCAAAATCGAAGCTGCGGTATTAAATAAATTGAAAGCGGATTCAGAAGTAAGGGCGGGGTATTTTGAAGAGCAGGGCTTGGCTGTCAATGTTCTCGGATCTGACCACCATAACTGGACTTACGTATCGATCGTATCCATCCAGGAGATTACCAAGGAATCACGAAAAATTGCCCTTGTTACGGTCAACGCCTGTTTGCTCATTTTTTCTGTGATTGCGGTATTCGCTTATTTCGGAAGCCGGCGGATGTACGAACCGGTCCGGCGGATGTTCGCGATCATGCAGCAATTCGGCGGAGAAGCGGATGATGCCGGGAAAAAGGATGAATTCGCCTATGTTGAGGAGCGCCTGCACATCCTGTTCAGCTCGCGCAAGCATCTGCAGCAGCAACTGCAAGGGCAGGGCGGACAGATCAAGGAGTTTTTCCTGCACAAGCTGTTCATGGGTCAGGTGACCGAGCGTGAGTTTGTCTATAAAAGCGGCGTGTACGGGATTACGGATAACAGCGCGTCGCTCGGTGTGCTCGTCGTTCAGATTGATACGCTGCAGGACACAAGATATACGGAGAAGGATAAGGAGCTATTGCTGTTTGCGATACACAATATCGTCGGAGAGCTGATTCCGCCCCACAACTTGATCGGCTCGCTGCTGCTGGACCAATCCCAGGTGTCGCTGCTGACCAGCGATTTGGACCGCCCTGATGAGCTGAAAGCGCTGTTTCATCAACTGGCCGGGCAAATTCAAAGCAAGGTACGCGAGCTGCTTCAGCTCCAGGTGAGCATCGGCATCAGCCGGACGTTTCACCAGTATGCAGGGGCCATGAACGCTTATTCGGAAGCGCTGGAGGCGTTGAAGCGGAGAATTAGCCTTGGCCATCATGTGATCGTGAGCTATGACGATATCGAATCGGCTTCCGCGGCCAGCGTCCAGTCGAACGCCTCCTGGGCCCATCTGGAGAACAGTCTGATTCAAGCGCTGCAGGCGGGTGATGAGGCTTCGGCCTTTGGGCATTTCGACGCGTATGTGAAATCGATTATGGAACAGAATGTGCCGTTCAACGATTTTCAGATTTTAGTGCTCGGGCTGATCACGCGAATATATCGGCTTGTTCAGCAGCAGGGAGGAGCGCTGGATAGTCTGCTCGGCACCAACTCGGCGGTTCAGCAATTCCTGAAGCTAAGCACAGCGGCGGACATTGTGTCCTGGTTCAAGACAAAGCTGTTTCCTCCGGCATTGTCCTTCTTGAAGGAGCAGCTTGACTCGCAATATACGAGTATCGCCTGCCAAATGGTGCAGATGATTCATGATGCCTACGATCAGGACATCACGCTGGAAGCGTGCGCGGAGAAGCTGAAATTCCATCCGGTATACTTAAGCCGGGTGTTCAAGAAGGAAATCGGCGTGACGTTCAGCGAATATTTGACGGGATACCGGATGAACATGGCGAAGCTATGGCTGAAGGACAGCTCGCTGAAGATCAACGAAATCGCCGAACGGCTGAGTTACACGAATGCTACCGGTTTTATCCGCACATTTCGCAAAATGACGGGCATGACCCCGGGGAAGTATCGAGAAGAACATTCCAAATCATCGTGAATATAAAAACAAATGTGGCAGTTGAAATGAACATAACTCATTGTGGAGGTGCTGGTTAGCTTGTCTTATGTGTTGGTTGATCGGCTCAAAACGCAATACATGGCGGAGCCCAAGTGGTACTCGCTGAGATGGCATTATATCGAAGGCTGCATGCTGAAGGCGTATTTGGACAGCTATGCGCAGACAGGCGACGAGGCGGAATACGCCTTTGTCAAAGGTTTCATCGACAGCCTGTACGACGAGGAAGGCCGGATTTCCGCCATCGATCCGGCGTACTTCAATATCGATCAGATTCGGATGGCGACCGTCCTGTTTGCCTTGTACGACCAAGAGCACGATCCGAGGTATAAGCGGATCATGGATTTGTTATACAGGCAGTTGGCGGTTTATCCGCGAACGGGCGCAGGCTCCTTCTGGCACAAACAGAACTACCCGTATCAGGTATGGCTTGACGGCCTGTATATGGGGCAGCCGTTCTATGCGTTATATATCAAAACGTTTACGAAGTACAAAGACTACAGCGACCCGCTCGCCCAGTTCCGCAATGTGCGCCGTTTTCTCTTTGACGAGTCAAAGCGCTTGTACAGGCATGCGTACGACGAAAGCCGACAGATGTCCTGGTCCGACCCGGCGACAGGCCGTTCGCCACATGTATGGGGACGTGGAACCGGCTGGTACGCGATGGCACTGGTTGACATGCTGGAGATTTTGGAAGGAGAGCCGGCCGACAGCGGCTTTCTGAAGCAGTATCTGCAGGAGCTTGTGGACGGCTTGCTGCCGTATCAGCACAGCGATGGCATGTGGTATCAGGTAGTGGATCAGGGAGCGCGGGCAGGAAATTATTTGGAAACGAGCGGAACGCTGATGCTCGCGTATGCCATTCTGAAGGGAGCACGGCTCGGTTATCTGCCGCAAGCGTACGCCGCTTATGGTCAAAAAGCGTTCGACGGAACGATCAGCCGCTACCTGCGTGAAGAGGACGGCGAAGTACTGCTGGGGGGCATTTGCCGCAGCGCCGGACTCGGCAGGAAACCGGAAACGGGAGAGCTGCGGGACGGGAGCTATGAGTATTATGTTTTCGGTGAGAAGATCGTCGAGAACAACGGGCATGGTGTGGCACCGCTGCTTATGGCGTATAACGAAATCAAGCGGCTGAAGCCGTAAATTTATCATTCCCGCGTAAGCACAATCGATAGGGCCTCCCTAGAGGGGGCTTTTCGGGGTTGTTATGGACAGGTCCTTGGAATCTGTCGATTTTGTATTGACTGTTAATTGGTATATATGATATTATCAGCTTCATTGCTGTGAATAAAAAATTCAAAGCACTCATTACAATTTGCGGTCGTGGCGGAATTGGCAGACGCGCACGGTTCAGGTCCGTGTGGGCTAACCCCCGTGGAGGTTCGAGTCCTCTCGACCGCATCATATGGACACGAAAGAGCTCCTGAATTATCTCTAGTAGAGATTCAGGAGCTCTTTGCATTATTGGAATATGCAATGCATGGATTCTGTCCATAACGGATGCATGTTGCACACTAAGTTTTGGCAGGAAGACTAATGTGGACAGAATAAATTTCCGCGGTTCTTGTAACAGCAATTTCCCCCTTATGTCTTTCAATGATTTTTTTACATGTTTTCATACCGACCCCCGTACTATTTATTTTGTCTAATTAAATCCGGATTTTCTAGGCATCATAATATCAAGGATGATTAAATCTATAGTCGGTAAAATATTGCTTGCTTTCATAGGGCTTTTAGTCATTATCTTAGTAATCCGATACTTATCTGAAGTCCTTAAATTAACTGTATCCATTGATAGATTTCGAGATTATATCCTTTCAACGGGGAATTTAGGACCCATTATATTTATTTTATTTCAGGTGACTTTGGTTTTGTCAAATTTGAGGGTACTTTTCGTGGGCTACCGATCACAGTTGCAGGTTTTGTTCTTTCCATGAGCCTAAAAAAGAGAGGGATTGAAATTGAAATGGGAGTGTTATCATTTCTAAAACAATATATCACCAAGCCAAGAACGGTAGGAGCCTTGCTTCCAAGCTCGAAATATCTTGCAAGCAAGATGGTTGACGATATCGATTTTAACCAAGCAAGCTACATTGTGGAGTATGGTCCCGGTACGGGGGTATTTACTGAAGAAATATTAAAAAATAGGAAAGAAAGCACCATAGTATTGCTTTTCGAAAGTAACAAAGCGTTTTACCACCTTTTAAAAGAGAAGTTTGAACATGAACTTAACCTTCATATTATTAATGATTCTGCAGAGCACATAGAGAAATATATGATTAAGTATGAGATTCCATGGGTGGATTATTTTGTTTCAGGACTTCCCTTTGCAAGCTTACCGCATAGTATATCCTCGAACATTCTACGGTTGACACAACTGCATCTGAGACAAGGAGGCAGATTTATTACGTTTCAGTACACTTTATTAAAGAAAGATTTAATTAGACTTTATTTTGATAAAATAGATATTAAAAGAGAATTAAGGAATATACCTCCTGCCTATGTATTTTGCTGTAGCCAATAGACGTATAGCAGAAAGACGCAGCGGGCCGATTTGATTATTCATCTAAAAACCATCTCGAAATATTCAAGCGAAAATTGAATATTTTGAGATGGTTTTTTTTGAAGGCGTTTTTTTGGATTGACAAAATATCCCTATCATCTTATGATGAAATTGGAAATGAAAGCGCATACTTAACTATATTTATGTTACATGTACTTGTTCTTCCACTGGTAGCTCTATCAATCGATAAGGAGAGTGATGCTATCGGTAGATATCTCCGGAGATCGGGCGCATTCGTCCGTAGGAGGAGGCTTGGAGTCCTAATGGAATATGAGAAAAACAATGAAGGGAGCAGTGAAACGAGATGAAAAGAAAGTTTTTCCCTAAAATGAAGCCCTTTCTCGCGGGCTGTCTGATTGCGGCATTAGCCGTTCCGTTGTCTTTGCCGGCCGGGACAGGGGAGGCGGCCCCAGCTCACGTGGACAATCCGTTTATCGGCGCTACGGCGTATTTGAATCCGGATTACGCAAAATCCGTCGATATGTCGATTGCCAGCGTAGGAGACGATGAGCTGGCGGCCAAGATGGAGACGGTCAAGTCGTATCCGACGGCGGTTTGGCTGGACCGGATTGCGGCGATTCATGGCGGCGAAGCCGCCGGCGGGCGCCTTAGTCTGGAAGAGCATTTGGACAATGCGCTGGCGCAACAGCAGGGCGACACGCCGATCACGGCCAGCTTCGTTATCTACAATTTGCCTGGTCGCGACTGTCATGCCTTGGCTTCGAACGGCGAACTGCCGCTTACGCAGACAGCGCTGCAAAGATACAAAACGGAATATATCGATGTGATCGCAAATCTTTTCGCTGACCCGAAATACGAAGATATTCGCATTATTGCAGTGATCGAACCGGATTCGCTGCCGAACCTGGTGACGAACCTGAACGACCCGGCCTGTGCGGCGGCGAACTCGACCAATATCTACCGGGATGCGGTCCGCTATACGCTGGATCAACTGGCTGATATCCCGAACGTCTACAAATATTTGGACATCGGCCACTCCGGTTGGCTAGGATGGGATTCCAACCTCCAGCCGTCGGTTAATCTGTATACATCTGTAGTTCAAGGAACGGAGGCGGGGTTGGACAGCGTTGACGGCTTCATTACCAATACGGCCAATACGACGCCGCTCGTTGAACCGAATTTGCCGGATCCGAATCTGACGATCAACGGCCAGCCGATCCGTTCGGCGAAGTACTATGAATGGAACCCGTATTTCGATGAGGCCGACTTTACGGCGGCGCTCTACTCCGGCTTTGTGGCCAAAGGTTGGCCGTCCGACATCGGCCTCCTGATCGACACTTCGCGCAACGGATGGGGCGGGCCCGACCGTCCGACCGGCGCGTCCGGCTCGGATATCAATACCTATGTGAACTCCGGCCGTGTCGACAAGCGTCTGCATCGCGGCAACTGGTGCAACGCTGCGGGCGCGGGGATGGGCGTGCGACCTGAAGCGGATCCGCAGGGTTATCCGCATGTCGATGCGTTCGTCTGGGTGAAGCCGCCCGGAGAATCGGACGGCTCAAGCACGCAAATTCCGAATAACGAAGGCAAAGGCTTCGACCGGATGTGCGATCCGACCTACACAACGTCCAACGGTACGTTGACCGGGGCTTTACCGAACGCCCCGATTTCAGGTCACTGGTTCCACGACCAGTTTGTCGAGCTCGTGAAGAACGCCTATCCGGCCATTCCGCTAACCGATAACGGCGGCGGGAACACGCCTCCGGCCGCTCCGGCGCGGGTGACCGCAACGGCGGGCGACCAGCAAGTGAAGCTGGACTGGAACGCGGTCCGCGGTGCGGAGAATTACATCGTCAAACGCGCGGCAAGTGAGTCCGGCCCGTTTGTGCCTATTGCCGAGACGGGGATTGCGACGACCTATACGGATACGAACGTCATGAACGGTACGGCTTATTTTTACGTGATCAGCGCCGTCAACGCTGTCGGGACAGGCCCAGATTCGGCCGTGGTCATCGCGAATCCCGCCGCCCTGCCGGCTCCGGCTGCGCCTGCGGGCCTCGCGGCGGAGGCCGGGGACGCGCAGGTGAAACTGACCTGGAACGCGGAGTCCGTCGCGGACAGCTACAACGTCAAGCGCGCGCTGAGCGCGTCCGGCCCGTTCGAGACGATCGCGGAATCCGTCGCGGGAACGGCTTATACGGATAACGCCGTAGAGAACGGCACGACGTATTACTATGTCGTCAGCGCCGTCAATTCGTCGGGCGAAAGCGCGGACTCGGGCGTCGCCAGCGCGGCTCCGCAGGAAGCGCCTAAGGGCGATCTGGCGGTGCAGTACCGCAACAGTGATTCCAGCGCAACCGACAACCAAATCCGGCCGCACTTCAATATTAAGAACAACGGCCAGGACGCCGTCCAGCTAAGCGATTTGAAGCTGCACTACTATTTCACCGAAGACAGCAGTGAAGCGATGCAAGCCTGGGTCGACTGGGCGCAAATTGGCTCTTCTAACGTGACGGTCACGTTCACGGACAATTATATGGAGGTCGGTTTCACCAGCGGCGCGGGGACGCTCGCTCCGGGCGGACAAACCGGCGAAATCCAGACGCGAATGGCCAAGTCGAACTGGAGCAATTTTGACGAGACCGATGATTACTCGTACGACGCGACCAAAACCTCCTTCGCCGACTGGGAAAAAGTGACGCTATACCAAGACGGGGTTCTGGTGTGGGGGATCGAGCCTTAACCCGACAGTCGAGTCATAAACAAAACCCGCCAACCTATTATGGGTCGGCGGGTTTATTTGCATTGCCAGGGCAGTATAGAATAGTATCAGGGTTTAGCAGAAAGACGCAGCGGGTAGACTAGATAGTTCGGTAACCGACAATTCGGTATTGCCTGGAATCCGATCGATGTTTCGATACCAAAGCAGAGGTTGCCTTTTTGGACATTTTAAATGGAAAAAACTCATCAGAAAGAGAAGGTAGAGAGATGTATAAGCTGGTTTTGATTAGACATGGAGAAAGTGAGTGGAACAAAGCGAATTTATTTACAGGCTGGATGGATGCAGACTTGTCGGATAAAGGTATTCAAGAGGCTTTGCACGCCGGCAGACTACTCAAGGAAGAACAGTTCGTATTTGATGTAGCCTACACCTCATATTTGAAGCGAGCGATTAAAACACTGGATTATGTGCTTGAAGAAATGGATTTGCTGTGGATCCTTGTATACAAGACCTGGCGGCTAAATGAACGTCATTATGGTGCGCTTCAAGGTTTAAGTAAAACTACCACCGCTGAGAAATATGGAGAAGAGCAGGTTAAATTATGGCGCAGAAGCTATGATGTGCTGCCTCCTGCTTTGACAAAGGACGATGACCGTAATCCAAGATACGACGTTAAATATCGCGACATTGATGATGCACTTATCCCGTTAACGGAAAGCCTCAAGGAAACGGTAGTTCGGGTTAGGGAGTATTGGGATAAGGAAATTTCGCCACAGATCAAAGCAGGTAAAAAAGTAATTATCGCTGCACATGGCAATAGTTTGCGGGCATTAATCAAGTTTTTGGACAATCTCAGTTCGGAAGAGATTATTGATGTGAATGTACCAACGGGTACTCCGCTAGTATATACGTTAGATGACCAATTACATCCGATAGCGAAATATTACCTTGGAAGCGAGCAGCACATAGAGAGCAAGATTCAGGAGGTTGCCAAGCCAGACAAGATTATGGAATAAGTGGTGTTAAGAAGATGGGTTGCTAGAAAACGTTGTGAGGTTATCATATGCCAAGAACGATATTGATTGTAGAAGATGAACATATTTTACGGGAAATTATGAAGGATTATCTGCTCGAAGAGGGTTATAGTGTGCTTGAAGCCAGCGATGGGAAAGAAGCGCTCTCGTTATTTCAGGAGCATGAGGTGGACTTGATCATACTGGACATCATGCTGCCTGAGCTGGATGGCTGGTCTGTGTGCAAGCGGGTCCGCAAAACGTCGAATGTCCCGATCATTATGCTGACGGCCCGTTCGGACGAAGACGATACCTTGCTTGGCTTCGAGCTTGGCGCTGACGACTACGTTGCCAAACCGTACAGCCCGCCCATACTGCTCGCAAGAGCGAAGCGGCTTTTGCAGCGCCAGCATGTTCGCGAAGAAGAGAATGATACGCTGACCAGCAGCGGCATTTCGATTCATTTTCCGTCCCGAACCGTGTCTGCCGGTGGGGAACATTGCAGCTTAACGCATACCGAATTCGAAATATTGGCCTATCTGATGAAAAACAAAGGGATCATCATTACCCGCGAACAGCTGATCACAAAAATTTGGGGATATGATTTTGTCGGCGATGACCGCACGGTCAACAGCCATATCCGCAATCTGCGTTCCAAGCTCGGGGATCATGCCAGGCATATCGTTACGGTAGTGCGTTCGGGATACAAATTTGAGGATCAGCCATGAAAAGGGGCATCGTACTCAAGCTGTTTTTGTTAACGTCCGGGTTATGCCTGTTCCTGATCGCAGCTATTTTTGTCGGACAAACCGTATTTTTCGAGCAATTTTACGTGCATCAGAAAGTGAAGGACGTAAAAACAGCACTCGGGGCATACGAACAAGGTTCGCTGCAACAGGCGGCCAACGGAGAGCAGGCGGCTAAACTAGAACAGGATTTTTATGAACGTTATAACACCTGGGTCGCGCCGCTTGATGTGATGGGGTATTTGAAATACACCGATGATTTTTTTATGGACATCAGACTTGAACATGCTGACGATAATTCCGCACTTTCCGGCCGCATGATCAAGATTCCGCTGTACAGCTTCATGAACGTGAAAGATTTTTACAGCGACAATCCGTTTACCGCTCCATGGGTCAAGGAAGGGGAACACATCGCTATTGAAGGTCTGATCATGAATGATGAACTGGTTATCCAACGGATGGCGAGAAGCGTATCCAATCTGCGGGAGGAAAACCAGCTCGAAAATCGGCAGATGGTGAGCAAAGAATACGAAGTCGTCACCCGGTATGCCAGTCCAATGCAATATCGCGAAAAGTATCCCAGCATTCTTGTGAAAGGAACGATTACGAAGCTGCGTGTACCGGAAGGCGCGGCGATTTCGCGTTATACCAACCAGATGCTTCTGGAGCGGGTTCAGGCTTTTCAAGCAGACCTGCTTTATGGGGATTATCCGAACGCAGAGGCGGGCCGGGTCATCGATTACGAAGAAAATCATGTGAAATACAAAATATTTGTGGATCCGGTTCAAGACGCAGACGGGCAGCCTGGTTATCTGCTTGCAGTCACGTCGCTGCAGCCGGTGAATGAAGCTGCGGGGATGATCAAGGATTATTATGTATATATTGTGGCCGCTGCGGTGCTGCTCATATTGCTGGTCTCGTTTTATTATTCCCGTCAAATTGCGAGGCCACTGCTTCGCATCAATCGAACGGCACAGCAAATGGCCGCGCTCGACTTTTCCGAAAAAATCCCAGTCGCGACAAACGATGAGATCGGTGATTTGTCGCGGAGCATCAACGAGCTTTCCGAACGGCTGCACACCCATATCGTCAGGCTGGAGCAGGACATTGAGAAGGAAAAGCAGCTTGAGCATACGAGAAAGGAATTTATTTCGACTGCATCTCATGAACTCAAAACCCCGTTAAGTGTCATTCAAAGCTGTCTTTCCGTGCTGAAGGACGGGATTGCAAGCCATAAGCGGGAGTACTATTTTAGCGCGATGGAGGATGAAGTGCAGCGGATGAATGTGCTCATCGGGGACATGCTGGAGCTGGCCAAATATGAATCCGGCACGTATAACATGGAGACGGCTCCGTTTTATATCGACACGGTTATCGAGCGCATTTGCACTAAATTAGCTGCGGACGTGGAGCAAAAACAGCTGCGTCTGCACTCTTCACTTCAGCCTGTCGAGGTGATCGGCAATGAGCTGCGAATTGAGCAGGTCATCGTCAATTTTCTCACAAATGCGATCCGTTATACACCGGAGCAGGAGTCCATTTTCATAACAACCACAGAAGAACAGGGTCGCGTGAAAATAGGTGTGGAAAATAAAGGAGCACGCATTGCGGACGAACAACTGGAGAAAATATGGGATCGTTTCTATCGCGGTGAGCCTTCCCGCCAGCGCTCGACCGGGGGAACCGGACTCGGTCTTGCCATTTCCAAAAAAATTCTGGAAATGCACGGCGTGCCTTATGGTGTGACGAATACCCGGGACGGAGTCTTGTTCTATTTTTATTTGAATAAAAAAGCGTAGGGTGACGAGCATGTTTACCTGAATTTTCAGAAGGAGCTGTCTCTGAGGACCACTTGGTCCTTGGATAGACGGCTCCTTTTTGTTTTTCAATCTATAAATCATTTTGATCGAATCTGCACTTTATCTTGATCTCACGCGGTTACACTCTTTTTCGAAAGGGAGGTAGATGACATGAATAAAAAAATCGTGATGACATTACTAATGGGAGGCCTCTCGCTGACACTGGCGGCATGCGGAAGCCAAACACCTGATGGAACTGCTCAACAGCCGGCACTCCAAGCGCAGGAACAGGGGGATGTGGGCGCTACAGCACCGGAGTCGACCGCTAATTCGTATCAACAGATATTTCAAAATAGCGTATTTTTCGGGGATTCCATTACGGAGGGGCTGTCCTTCCATGACGTACTGGACGAGAAAAACGTGCTCGCTGGCGCGGGGAAAACAGCGCAATTTGCGCTTGAAGACATCGACGAGCTCACCAAGCGAAACCCGAAGCAGGTTTTTATCCAACTAGGCTCGGACGATATTTTATGGCCGACAGATGACCCGGTGGCTTACTCGATGAACAACTACGCTAAGCTGATCGGCTTGATTAAGGAAAAGCTGCCGCAAGCCCGGATCACACTGTTAACGGTTACCCCTGTATCCGAAGAAGCGCTGAAGAAGGAACCACGCTACAAGAATATCGGGGATTACAATCAGGCGGTAAAAGAGCTGGCAGACAAGGAGCAGGTCGAATTTACGGATTTGTCCCCTCTCTTCTCAAGTAGCGCCGATGTGTACGATTCGGACGGCATTCATTTTAAACCGGAATTTTATGTGCAGATGCTGGAGCTGTTAAGGCAGCAAGTGAAATAACATGCGAGCGGGTTTGCTGTTTTGGAGGTGACGAAGTTTGGTCTTTAGCAGTCTTGTCTTTTTGTTTCTTTTCCTGCCCGTCACCGTTCTGGTTTATTATGGATCGCCAAGGAAGTTGCGAAATGCCATTTTGCTTGTCGCAAGCTTGATTTTTTACGCATGGGGCGAGCCTGTATACATTGTCATTATGGTATTCTCGACGGTGTTTGACTACTTCAACGGTTTGTTGATTGATAAGTACAGGCATCGAAAACCGGTTGCCATGACCATTTTTATCACTTCGCTGGTCGGCAATCTGGGGATTCTGGGATTTTTTAAATATGGCGGATTTGTCATCGATAATGTCAACCAGCTATTTCATCTGCATATGCGAATGACCGATCTGCCACTGCCGGTGGGCATCTCCTTTTATACGTTCCAAACGATGTCATATGTCGTAGACGTCTACCTCGGCAAGGTGCAGGCACAGAGGAATATTATTGCGTTCGGGACGTATGTGGCGATGTTTCCCCAGCTTGTCGCGGGTCCAATCGTGAAATACGGCGATATCGCAGGACAGCTTACTTCCCGCAGAGTGACGCTGGATCGTTTTGGCGAAGGGGCGGAGTTGTTCATCAGAGGGCTTGCGAAAAAAGTACTGCTCGCCAACAATATCGGGTGGCTGTGGACAAGCGTCAAAGCGGAGCCGGTCGCTGAGCTTTCCGTCCTGTCCGCTTGGCTTGGCATCATCGCGTTCACCCTGCAAATCTATTTTGATTTCAGCGGCTATTCCGATATGGCTCGGGGTCTCGGCAAAATGTTTGGGTTTGATTTCATGCCAAACTTCCGTTATCCGTATACATCCAGGAGTGTGACGGAGTTTTGGCGCAGATGGCATATCTCGCTTGGCACCTGGTTCCGGGAGTATGTGTATATCCCGCTAGGTGGCAACCGGCATGGAATGATGAAGCAGCTTCGCAACGTATTGGCGGTATGGTTTTTGACCGGACTATGGCATGGTGCAAGCTGGAATTTTATCGTATGGGGATTGTATTTCGGTTGTTTCGTGATGATCGAAAAGCTGTTTCTGCTGCGGTGGCTTGGACGTTCTCCCGTTGTGGTCCGCCATGCCTACACGCTGCTGATCGTGATCATCGGCTGGGTAGTGTTTGAAATGGAGCAGTTGGCTTCCGCCTGGCGTTTCATCAGCGTGATGTTTGGCTTCGGCGGGCATGCATTTGCGGATCGGCAGGCGCTCTATGATCTGTCCGCAAATGCCGTATTGCTGGTTGTATTGGCTCTCTGTGCCACTCCGCTTCCCGGGAAGGCTCTGACGTACATGAAGCAAAGGTGGAGGACTGCCGGTGTAATAGTCACTCCGCTTGTGTATGTTCTGTTTATGGTGCTATCAACGGCGTACTTGGTGGATGCAACCTACAATCCATTTTTATACTTTCGATTCTAAGGAGGGCGGCTATGGACGGGAACGACGAAGTCAACGGAAAATACCAGGCCTTATTACTGCTGTTGTTTACGGTTGTGGTCGCCGCGCTCAATCTGATTGTGCCGGATCGCGTCTTTTCGGAAGCGGAGAACCGGATGCTGAAGCAGTTGCCGCATTTTTCACTGAATACATTGCTATCAGGCACCTTTACAACCGATTTCGAGACCTACGTATCTGACCAGTTTGTCTCTCGTGATCAGTGGATCGGAGTGAAAACCGGTATGGACCGTTTGCTGGGGAAACAGGAGAGCAACGGGGTCTACCTCGGAAAAGACGGATATTTGATTCAGAAGTTTATCCCTCCGGCAGAAGGGGATTTGGAAGCGAAGATGGACGCCATCCAAGCATTTGACGATGCCACGCCTGGCCTGCGCAAATATGTGATGATCGTGCCCACGGCGGCGGCCGTGCTTCAGGACAAGCTTCCGAAATACGCCGAAACCGGTGTTGAAGAAGCGTATCTCGGCAAAATCCGGCAAGCGCTGCCTTCCGCTATTCACTTTGTCGATGTATTTCCCGCATTGTATGCGGAGAGGGAGCAGCCTATTTTTTATAAAACCGACCATCACTGGACGACCAAAGGCGCTTATGCCACTTATCTGGAGCTGTGCAAGCAAATGGGGCTGAAGCCGCAGAAGGAGGAGGACTTTCATGTTCAGCAGGTAACGGATGAATTTTACGGCTCAATTTATTCCAAGAGCGGTTACAGGCATGTGCAGCCCGACAGTATCCAGTTATATCTGCCAAAGGATCAAGAAAACTATACCGTAACGTATGTCGACGAAGGACAGACCTCGCATTCGCTGTATGCAACGGAGCAGCTACAGAAGAAGGATAAATATGCGGTATTTCTGAACGGCAACCATGCGCTGATTCGAATCAAAACAGCCCAAACGAACGGAAAGAAGCTGCTGATCGTCAAAGATTCGTACGCGAACAGCTTTATTCCTTTTCTGCTGAAGCATTATAGCGAAATTGATGTGGTGGATCTTCGCTATTACGAGCAGGATCTGGCGGCGTTTGTGAACAAACACGGCATCCGGGAGATGCTGCTGCTATACAATGTGGGCACGTTTGTTGAAGACCCATCCATCCCATATTTATCGGAGTGATTGTAATGGAAAAACGAGGCATAAATAAAAGAGGCATTCTCTCTTTTTTTCTTATAATGGTCGTTGTGCTCGGTGTTCTGTCTGGATGCTCAGGCCGGGGCAGCGAGGCGACGGAAAAACTTTCGGTCGTTGCAGTGGGCAAGAGAATCGAACAGACAGCGGATCTGAAAGAGATGAAAAAAGGGGATCTGAAAAAACTGCAGAAATTGTATAGGCTCGATGCGGATATCGTGGAGGATTTTATTCTCTATACCTCTGTATCGAATGTGAAAGCAGACGAATGGGTTGTGATCAAGGTAAAGGAACAATCTCAGACGGAAATCGTCGAAGAGAAGATAGAGGAGCGAATTGCCGCGCAAAAAATAAAATTTGAAAGCTATCGCCCAAACGAATATTTTTTGGTCGAAAATCATGTATTGAAGACGAAGGGACGATTTGTCTTCTTCGTGGTTTCCGATGAGGCCGGTCAAATGGAGGATGCATTTGACGACACATTTAAACAAATCGAATAGCCTTGGCGGTAAATAGCTCAGCAAGGTACAACGGCTCGTAAAACGTCCCGAAAATGAATCCACAGGGACTGCGTACAAATTGAAGGTCGTTAAAAATTTCGGCAAAATTCAAGTGTTTCTCGACAATGTGCTGAAGCTGAATTATACCGATACGACATATAGCAGAGGGACGATAGGCCTACGTGGAGGCTTTGGCAACACCGTGAAGTTCGATAACGTAACAGTAGCCCCTCACATCTAATCCTGTCAAATGGACTCCGCTGGTCTATATTCAAAAATCAACAATCGGATCGGCAGGGGGTATCCTTGTCCGGTCCGATTGTTTTTTCGGCAACTCTAATGATGAAGAACATCTCTTAATTCGGCACGCTCCTGGAACCTGCCTTTAGCAAACGGGCATAAGGGCAAAATCTTAATTTCGTTTTCCCTTGCATACTTCACCATTTCTTCGAGAAGGAGGTCTCCAAGTCCCTGTCCACGGTAAGCAGCATCTACGAAGGTATGATCGATAATATATAGGCTCGCGCTGGAGACTACATATGTCATTTCAGCGATCATAGCGTCATGGTCCGAAATCAAAAACCGTTTGTTGGCCGTATCGTGAATCACATTATGCATTGTTATGCTCCTCTTTCTTGTCCGATTTATCTTCGTCAAGAAGCTCGTATTCCAGGGCTCCGCTCGGACATTTGTCAATATGTTGGGCAATAGCCTCTGCCGTGGCAGCATCAGGGTCTATCCAAGGGCGCTTGTCCAGATTGAAAACCGAAGGAAATCCTTGCACGCAAACACCGGAATGTATGCATTTCTCTGGCTGAAACGTCACCGTAATCTTTTCTCCGTAATACAGCTTCTTAGCGTTCTGCATTCACTCACACCCTTCATAATGGCATTCAAATAATGGGGTTTATCACCGTCAGTCTAACATTAGTGGGACTATACCATAACTCCTATAAAATAACTATTAATCCATATCGTTCTCGACGTAGCTTTTGAGCAGCTCCAGCTTATCATCCCAATACGCTTCGAAGAAAGAGAGCCACTCCCTGACTTCGGCGAGAGGTTCGGGTTGGAGTCTGTACCTTGTCTCTCTGCCGATTTTTTCACTGCTGACAAGACCGGCAGCGGACAAAATATGCAAATGCTTGTTAACAGCCGTGCGTGACAGGGGAAAGCACTCCGATATAGCTACAATGGCCATGTCCTGATCTGCAAGCAGCTTTAGCACTTTGCGGCGGGTGGGGTCGGCGATGGCCTGAAATACGTCATGCTTTAATGCAGGAGACCCCAAATCTAATCCTCGATATAATGAACAAGCAGATTTTTGACAATGTTTTCCCAGCCGCCGTCCATGATGCCGCGAATAACCGGATGAGGCTGTCCAAACTCGGTAACCTGAGCTTCATCCCAGCCGGAATGAATGAGCGTAAACTCCGTTTTGTTCTGCTCCAGCTCAGACAGTTCAAAAGTGATGTGCCAGTCCTTTCCCCAATGGAATGCAACATGATGGGGTGGGTCAATTTCGGTGACTTTACAGAGGGAATCGCCAAATTGGCCGGCATGAAGAACAAATTCATGTCCTGCAATAGGCTCAAATGTATTGGGCATCCACCATGCTGCAATGCCCTCAGATGTAGCGACGGCTTTCCATACCTTTTCAATAGAAGCATTAAGAATTACAGTTTTACGAATTTCAGGTAAGGCTCCTTGGGTTGACATCGTACACCTCCTGGTTTTTATAACACCTTTTGGTTTCGTTTCTCATAATAACACCTAAAGGTGTTGTATTTCAACAGCAATCATTTGTTCCCGGCCCCGGAAATCATCGCCCCCGGGAACAGGATAGTCTGGTGATAATATGTTCAATTTTTGGAAATTCATACATGCTGCTTGCAAATCGGTTTAGACTGAGGGGGAAATGCGCATGCTGAGTATGGGAGGGGAAATAAGGCTGTCCCGAAAGGGAGGCAGGGAGGTTAATCATATGGCTAAAGGCGATGAGCTTGTCCGGTATATTACAGAGCAGGTCGTAAAGTATATGGAGCAGCCCCGGGATGTGCGGCGCGCCCGGAAAATGGAGAAGGAGTCGTGGCGAACCCGCTGGTTCGGGATGCTTCCGTTCTCATTCTCCATGTGGATTAAATCTTCACGGAGTGGAGACAGAAAGCAGAAGGCGAGCCGATGATAAGGCTGATAACCGACAGCCCGAGTCCGGATCAGGAACGGGCTATTCGGTTAGTATGGTCTTAATGTCCTTCGTTCTCCAGCGTATAAAATGCTCCAGCGGCTGCAAGGCGGCTAAACGGCAGGTAACGGGTCATTTGTCCGGTGTATTCTGTTCGTACGTAAAGGATTCCGTCCGTTGCTGAATCACCGGAAGACCACTGCTGGTATCCGCCTACAGTAAATGGAGAGTTAAATACATAATTAAGCCCTTGGGCGCTGTAAATCATCCTAGGAGATGCTTGCAGCGCTTCTTCAAATTCACTGCTGCTCTGGAGAGAAAGCGGTTTTTGCTGTACCCATGCCAGATCGGCGTAGGGGTTGTGATCGGCTAAGGAAGAATAGGTATCCGTCAATGCGGAATCCGTGAGTGGAGAAGCCATACCGGCCGAGCTGGCCGCCTGTTCGAGCTTGCTTCTCCAGCCGGGTTCTTCCAATGGCAGATCCTGTCCGGTAAAAGCGTCTATATATAAGGTTTGCTCCCAGGCGGGGGATTGTACGGTCCAATAAACCAGAGCAGGCTCCTCATATACCGGTATCACCCGGATATTTTTCGTGGTGGTCTGAGCAGCCGCGGCCAGTGATTCGATGACAGGCTTTAATACATTCAGACTGAAGGGAGGCAGGCTTCCGGTTCCGTATTCGTTTAACTGGAGTGAACCGTCCTTGCCCTGGCTTATGATCATATAGCCCGCAGACTCTCCTGCTGTCTGCACCAGCACAAGCCAGGCGTGCGTTCCGGGGCCGAGCGGACTGAAGGTTAAATTAGCATTCTTCCACCCCTTGAACGACGGTTGGGCGGCAAGTGAGGCCTGGGCTGCTTCCGCAGTGAGCTTGACGGCCTGGGGAGCGGCCCCGGAAGGCATGACTTGGCTCAACAGACTGTCCGCTTCATGCTTGCTATGAGTGGCCTGTTGGCTTTGATGTCCCTGGATTTCTGGCAACGCTGGCGATGATGAATCGGAGGGGACGAAGGCTTGTCCACTGATTTCGGCACGGACCGGTAGTGAACATAGCCCTGCAGCCGTAAAAGCGATAATGGCCGCTGCGAGAAGTCCCGGACCTTTGCCCGATGCGTTTCTGCGTCTCATGGATACCCACCTCTTTCATAAAAAACTTATCTGCTGTGTGGCAAGTTAAGCATAAACCGGGTGCGGTGAGAATACTGCCGCTTGGTGTCGCCGGACAAGTCATAAAGAAAGGCGTATGCTGCTGTCGATTTGCAGGCCGAATGCCTTTCGCCGGGAAACGGGGAGCCTGAATCGGACGAATGATGGCACCCTGCGGCTCAGTCCGCTGAATTTTGAAAGGATATGTCCTCAGCGGAGATGAAAGAGGCCGCAGTTAATAGCGGAAATCAGCACCTTCGGTTCATATTGCCAGGACATTTCCTGGCGGCGGGCGTTGTGCTGCTCTTGCAGGGTCGTCCGTTTGGTCTCGTCAGGCTCCTTCAATAAATCCTCGTAATACAGGTCAATCATCGCCAGTTCTTCAGCAAGGCGTTCTCTCGCCAGCTCGGACCACCGGTAATCCCGCCCCCGGATTTCTTCTATTAAATAGGACTCCAGTTGCGTCACCGCAGCAGCAAGCGGAAGCTTGACCGGGGGGATGTGCATGTTCCCGGCAAGCTGAGGGCTCAGCTCCTTGCCAACGAGCAGCTTACCGAAATCCTTCTCGATCTGTCCCGTCCTCATGGAGATGCCGAGAAAGTGCAGTTCCTCCCGCTTCACGTCACATACAAATTCCACCTTAAAGCAACCCCCCAACCAGGGTTCATATTTTACCGGTCTGCGTGCATCAAGCTGCTGGGGATCGGCCTGCTCGAACAGGTTGACATAGCGGCCGCCTTCGCGGGCGGCGGCGAAAATCTGCTGCAGCCTTCTGCTGCCAAAGCTGACATCCTCACGCAAGATGCGGTTGGGACCGAGCTGGGGCAGTGCAGGAGCCGTTCCAAAGTATCGGGCAAGCATTCTGTTCGGATCGGGATTTGCATCTACAGGTGGAGCGGCTTGCTGTAGTTGCTCGTAAGCGGCCGGATCAAATACGAAGGTATACGACATCGTTTCCGGCGGTACGCCGGTACGTTCGACATAACCCCAGTAATACGGCCGGTTCGTCAGCGCTTTGTCTGCCTCGGGAGACAGCTTGACGGTGACGTGTGCCGGTGACTTTTCAATAATGCTGCAGCCAGTGGAGCGCAGGTAGGACATCACATAACAATGGATATCGTCAGTACTCATGGACAAGTTAACATTCTCCTTTCAGCGGCAAACTGCGACCCTCCCGCTCTACTTCTTGTTGGATGGCATCAAGGGAATGGCCGAGCAAATGAAGCTTGCTGCGGATTTCATCCTCATTGCCGGATTCCAGTATAATTTTGTACAGGCTTTTCTCAATGGATTCGCGCTGCTCGAACCGTTCGAGAATGACGTCCAGGCCGCCGATGACACGCTCGAACATATTGATTTTCTCATGCAGCAGGTTAAGAATATGCTCTTCAATGGTGCCTGTCGTGGACAGGTTGTAAATGTGGACATCGTTCTGCTGTCCGAGTCTGTGCACACGGCCGATCCGCTGCTCAACCCGCATCGGGTTCCAGGGCAGATCAAAATTGATCATCTGGCTGCAAAACTGCAGGTTAATCCCTTCGCCACCGGCTTCGGTAGCAATCATGACCTGTACCCGACCGCGGAACAGATCCATCATCCAATCCTTGCGTCCCCGGTTCATGCCCCCACGGTAAGGAACGGCCGTCAGTCCGCGTTCTCTGAAGTAATTGAGCAAATACTCCTGTGTGGCCCGGTATTCTGTGAAAATGATGACTTTATCGTTCATTTTACGGATCAGCTCAAGCGTTTTTTCCGCCTTCGTATTGGACTTGATCGCCTTGATCGCTGCGACAAGCTCCCAAATGCGGTCGCGCAGCGGGGAATCGGGGGCCAGCTTCTTGGCAAGGTTTACCAGGGTGACGAATACCGCGTCACGGCTGCTGCATACCTCCCGCTGCAGTGTCACCATGGACAGCATGCTGCTCAGATTGCCGCCGTTCGCCTGGTACTGATCTCTAACGAACGAGGTTACGCCATCGTACAGGTTCTGTTCGTCAGGCGAAAGTGTCAGTGTGATATTGGAGACATGCCGTTTGGTAAACTGCACAGGCCCTTCGCCGCGCCGGTTGCGGATCATCACCTTGGATAATTCATCTTTCAGTTGCTCCTCATTTTTGGGAAGACGCTTATCGACGACAAAATTGGCTGAGAAATCCCCTTGTTTTCCCAACTGCCCCGGCTTAAGAAGGGTGATCAGGTTGAAGAGCTCGGACAAGTCGTTCTGTACCGGAGTCGCCGTCAGCAGCAGGCAGTACTTTTTACGGAGCTTCGTGATGAACTGGTAGTTGGTCGTTTTTTTGTTCTTCAGCTTGTGCGCCTCGTCGATGATCAGCAAATCATAATCCGTATCCAGCAAAATATCACAATGCGGCTCGCGTTTGGCGGTGTCCATGGAGGCAACGACCACGTCGGAGTACCAGGAATGGGCCTTCTTCTGGGCGACGGCAGAAATGCCGAATTTGCTGTTCAACTCCCGTACCCATTGCAGCACCAGCGAAGCAGGCACCAGAATCAGCACTTTGGACGCAAGGCCGCGTAGTATATATTCTTTGAGAATCATGCCGGCTTCGATCGTTTTGCCAAGTCCGACCTCGTCAGCGAGAATGGCGCGTCCGGACATTTCAAACAGCACCCTGCGGGCCGTATCCAGTTGATGCGGGAGAGGGGTCAGCTCCTGCAGATGCTTCAGACACTGGAGTTCATCGAAGCTTGGCACGATGTTGGCCTCTTCCGCTTCAATAGAAAGCCTGAACAGCTCCCAGTCTCCCCAGGGTCCTCCTTTTCGTACTCTTGCATCCAGTTCTTCCGCCCATGAACGGTCGAAATGGACAGGGACAGGCAGCCCATGCCCGGACGGAGCAGCAGTTGAATTTGTTGTCGGTCTCACAATAGTTCCTCCCTCCTGAGGCTAATGACAGCGGCACTGTACACTCGTAGGCATTAGTATGGACTTAAAGCAGAGAGTTCATAACCGGCCGTGGAAGATTGGCAGAGCAATGCTATGAAATGAAGTATCCACCCTCTGCAAAATTCACAATTTCGAAATGATAAAACCTATATATGGTATGTTAAAATGAAATTCAAACACAATATATTGTGATTTGGTTGTGGAAATCCGTTTTGTGCCAGCGCCTGGGCGGTTATTAATAGATGACCGGACTTATACGGGATTTCTAATCATCACAACGATTGGGAGGCTGATTCTTTGAAAACGACGCAGCAGAGACTGACAGGTTTGAGTGAAAAAATATTTCTGGACCGCTACGCCTGGAAGGATGCGGATACAAACAACGCCAAGGCTGGCGACGTCGTGCTTGTCCTAACCAAGGATGACCCCAAATTCCCGACCAAGGAGGTAGGCGAAATTGTCAGCCGTGAGGGGAAAAAAGTGACGGTCCGCACCCGCTGGGGTGAAATGATTGAGACTGACGTAGAGAAGCTGACATTGAATATAGAAAAGACACCGGAGGAGATGTGGGACCGGCTCGCCCAGGCGATGGCATCGGTGGAGAAGACGCCGGAGCTGCAGGAGGAATGGCGTGATAAGTTCCGCTACCTGCTCGACGATTGGAAGCTGGTGCCCGGAGGGCGCATTGCGGCAGGAGCGGGGGCAAGCGACGAGCTAACCTTGTTCAACTGTTATGTCATCCCTTCGCCAAAGGACAGCCGGGGTGGCATTATGGAGACGCTGACCGAAATGACGGAAATTATGGCACGCGGCGGCGGTGTGGGCATCAACCTGTCCTCCCTGCGCCCACGGCGGGCTATCGTGAAGGGAGTGAACGGTTCTTCCAGCGGTGCGGTCTCGTGGGGTGGTCTGTTTAGCTATACGACTGGCTTGATCGAGCAGGGGGGAAGCCGGAGGGGAGCCTTAATGCTTATGATGAACGACTGGCATCCGGATGTGCTGGATTTTATCACCGTCAAACAGACGATGGGGCAGGTGACCAACGCGAACCTGTCGGTATGCGTGAGTAACGGCTTCATGAAAGCCGTCAAGGAGGATTTGGACTGGGAGCTGGTATTCCCGGATACAAGTGCGCTGGATTATGACGAGCTATGGGATGGCGATCTGGACAAATGGAAGCAGGCCGGACGCAAGGTTGTTCACTACCGGACAGTCAAAGCACGCGAAATCTGGCATACGATTATCGAATCGGCTTGGAAATCCGCTGAGCCTGGCGTTGTGTTCATGGAATACTACAACCAGATGTCCAACAGCTGGTATTTCAATCCGATTATCTGTACGAATCCGTGCTTTCACCCGAACACACGGATTACAACGGAATATGGGCTCATCACCATCGAAGACTTATATAAGAAAACAAAAGGTGAAGCTTTTCTTGTCGGAACAGATTTAAGGCTCGTGGAGCAAGCGAAAGTTGTAGGGGGAAGAAGCTACGAGGTTCCTGGGTTAAGAATGCGGACAGCTACCGTCTTCCCTACGGGACAACGAGAAACCTTGAACATTTCATTGAAAAACGGCATGGAGATTTCAGTGACTCCCGAGCATCGTTTGTACACCAATCATGGATGGAAAGAGGCAGCGCAATTAACCACAAATGATTACGTTTACTTGCAGTCTGGTGAGGGAGGATTTGCAGCCCAAGATGCACTTGGCGAGGAGTGGGGGCTTTTCCTTGGATGGCTGACAGGAGACGGCTGGATCTCCAAGCGTGGAGATGTTGGAATGGTGTTTGGAGCGGCAGACAGCGAAGTTATCCCCCAGTTGCTTAAGGCAGGAGAGAGAATAACAGGGGTTACCGCCAAAGTTTTCGAGCGAAGCAACGGTACTAAACAAGTGTATTGGTGGCGGAAAGCGCTTGTTGAGCAGCTTTATGAATTGGGGGTTAAGGCAGTAAGGGCTACAGAAAAAGAAGTTCCCTCTGCACTGTTCACTTCGTCCCGAGCTACCGTCACTGCTTTTCTGCAAGCATTGTTCTCCGCTGATGGTACGGTGTATGAGCGGGATGAGATGCATCGGACAGCGAGATTAACTTCGGCCTCGCGGAAGCTGTTGCAGGGAGTACAGTTGCTCTTGCTGAATTATGGAATCAGCAGTTCCATTTATTCCAGCTCCGGGTTTTATGAATTAATCGTGAACGGCAACAACCTGGTCGTTTTTGCAGAAAAGATCGGCTTCAAATTTGTGACAAGAAAACAGCAGGCGTTGGAGCGGATTGCCAGACCTTCGCGCAAGTCGGAAAAATTCGCCTCAAAGGTAAACAAGATCGAAAAAGGTGATGTCGTTACCGTATATGATATTCATGAGCCGGAAACCAACTCCTTGATTGCCGGGGGAATGGTGGCTCATAACTGTGGGGAACAGGGCCTTCCCGGCTGGGGCGTCTGCAATCTGTCCGCCATCAACCTGTCGAAATTTTACGATGAAGAGCGGCATGATGTGGATTGGGAAGAGCTGGCACAGACGACGAGATACTCAGTCCGTTTCCTCGATAACGTCATCGACAAGACGCCGTATCATTTTGCGGAAAATGAGAAAAATCAGAAAAAAGAGCGCCGTGTCGGGCTGGGCACGATGGGATTGGCCGAGCTGATGATCAAGCTGAACATCCGTTATGGCAGCCCGGAATCGCTGGAGTTCCTGGATAAGCTGTATGGTTTTATGGCGCGTGAAGCCTACCTAGCCTCTGCGGATATCGCGGCGGAGAAAGGCTCCTTCCAGACTTTTGATGCAGAGAAATATGTGCAGAGCGGGTTCATGAAAAACATGATCGAGGTATATCCCGAAGTCGCAGAAGCGGTCGCTGCCAAAGGCATGCGCAACGTCACGGTCATTACCCAGGCGCCGACAGGCAGCACCGGTACGATGGTGGGCACCTCCACAGGCATTGAACCGTACTTTGCGTTCAAATATTTCCGGCAGAGCCGGCTTGGCTTCGACGAGCAGTTCGTGCCGATCGCCCAGGAATGGCTGGATGCTCATCCGGGAGAAAAGCTGCCTGATTACTTTGTCGCGGCCATGGATTTGTCCGCTGAGGATCATATCCGGGTACAGGCCGCCATCCAGCGCTGGGTGGACAGCTCCATCTCGAAGACGGCGAACTGTCCGGCTGACTTTACGGTCGAAGAGACGAAAAAGCTGTATGAGCTGGCGTTTGATCTGGGCTGCAAAGGTGTGACCATTTACCGCGACGGCAGCCGGGACGTACAGGTGCTGTCTACCGAAAAAAAAGATGAGGGGACCGCGGATGCGCCGCAGAAGGAGGGGGAAGCGAAAGAATCTGTACCGACACCGATACCGACAACAGCAGAGGTGGCCATTCAACCCGCCGGAAAAGTGGTAGATAAACAGTATAAAAGCCGCCCGCAGGTGCTGCGCGGAGCGACCTACAAAATCAACACCCCGTTCGGCATGGCCTATATTACGATCAACGACCTGAACGGAGCACCGGCAGAAATTTTCCTGAACGTCGGTAAGGCTGGCTCGGACGTGTTCGCAATGGCGGAAGCCTTGGGGCGGGTATGCTCGCTCTTCCTGCGTTACGGCGACCATGGCCACAAAGTAGAACTGCTCGTGAAGCATCTGAAGGGCATCGGCGGTTCCGGGGCGATCGGCTTTGGGGTGAACCGGGTCGAATCCATTGCTGATGCGGTGGCGAAGGCGCTAGAGATTCATATACAGAGCGGGATTGTGGAGCATGAGCTGGACACACCAGCCCCGATTGCGGCTACACTGGCACAGGAGGAAAGCGTTTTTGAATCCAATCATGGCGGCGAAGACGGAGCGGGGTACAGCCACCAAACAGCGACATCCCGCGATCTGTGCCCGTCCTGTGGCTCGGCCTCGCTGCTTAATATCGAGGGATGCAAGACCTGCAGCAGTTGTGGATATAGCAAGTGCGGTTAAACTGGATGTGAAAAAATTATGTATTCCTTGTAGCCCAACTTTCGCAGCATGAAATCAGCAAACAGGCCTTGATGTAACTGGGCAAAACGGAGATTCACTGCTGGAGTTGACGCTGAATCAGCAGATAGCTTTTTTCTAGCTTTCTTGGAAGAAGGGGATTCGTCCCGCTCAGAGTCTGGCATCCAGAGTGAGACGGGTGTCTATAGGGTATGGTGTTATGGTGTTTGGTGTCCGTTACCTGATGCCTGTTGTCTCTCCATACAGCTTTGCATGATTATCCCTTTTGCTCAGACTCTCAGTCCGTTTCACATCACCTAAACGCTCTGCTTTCTCCTAAGATCGCCTCATCTCGAACCGATCTGTTGCTCCATAAGGTACGATCAAAAAAATAATAGACCCATTTGATGATCCCGAATAGCGTAACCACAGGCATTTTCGTGCCTCACTTCGTATATTTTCGGTTCCCGGTTTTCTATTTTTCTGTACCTGATCCAACGGGATAATCATGCAAAGCTCCCGGGCAGCGAGTTCACATGCCTCGCCACAGTCAACGGGCGGCTTGACTGTCAAGCACTTAACTCAACTTTCGCAGCATGCAATTGGCAAACTGGCAAGGAGAGAATTCGAATTCCTCAGAACCCAGTAGCTACAAAGGTTTAATTGGATTTGTGCTCTGCGAAAGTTGAGCTTTAGAAAATAGTTTAGAATGTTAGCCCTGTAATGGTCTTGCTTCTATAATGATAAAGTGAGCAATGCGTTCCTTTATTAACCAAGTTCCGTTTTGGCGTACATATTCATCATCATATCTGACACTGTAGTCAGTAATTACTTCTGTGCCATTCTCATCTCGTACCATTTTAACTGGGCGCAAAAATACCCTCCTTCATAAAGTGAGCCTGAGCGCTAGGCACTCCGTACTTGTTTAGAATACGACGGTTTGAGGAGTAACGCCTTTGGGATACTCTTCTTCCCATGCATTCTTTTCTGTATAGGCTTGGTACCACATGTCTGCAATAACATCTGGATCATCGAATGTGCCCGTCCCTGGTTCCTTAATAAATAAACCTAAAGATCGGTGACCAACGAAAATACCTTTAAGCGACAGTTCACTATGAAGATTGGCAATATAATTGCGCAAGCCTGACATTGCGATACCGATATTGCCCATCATTGGAATGGGATACAGTGCGGATAATCCTGTTGTAAACAACAAAGCACCTTCCTTCTTGGACAGCATATCCGGCAATACAGCATTTACGGCATGGATGGCGCTGACAACATAGCCTTCAAATTGGTCCCTTGCATTTTCCACCGTTAGCTCCAATACAGAAGTCGGAGGGAAATTACCCGGTGTAGGACTGAATTCCAGTACATCAATATGTCCGTACTTCTCTTTAACTCTGGTAATTGCCTTTTCAATTTGTTCTTTACTGTAAATATCAGCCGTAAAAGAAGAAGCTTCAATACCCGCAGCTTTTAGTTCGTCTACCATCTCTTGAAGCTTCACGGCATTTCGCGCAACTAATGCTACTTGAAAGCCTTCTTTGCCAAAGCGCTTGGCCAAGGACAATCCGAATCCCTTACCTGCTCCAATGATCGCTATTGTTTTCATGCGTTTATCTCCTTTTTGAATGGATGAATTTTATTGCGTTTGACGTTTTCAATTGTAGAACGTAGAATTAAACCACTCAATGGTCGATATTCAGCGATGTGACAATTAATAGTCATATTTTCTTGATTTGACTATTATTTTTATTGGATGGAGAGTTTACAAATGGGTAAAGACAAGGTAGACCTACGTATTTTAAAAACAAGGAAAGCTATTAAAGAAGCCTTCTTGACGCTAGTTCAGAATAAAGGCTACGAACGGATAACCGTACAGGACATTGCCGACGAAGCCATGATCAATCGAAACACTTTTTATTTACACTATGTGGACAAACCTGATTTGATGGAAAATTTATGTCAGGCAAGCATGGGAAAATTAAATGTTTGCTTTAGCTTGGATAAGAAAGATAAAGGGATCCATGCAATAGATAAGGAAATGTTTATCTCCATCTTAAATGAAATGTTTAAAGCTATAGAAGCCGACATTGTTTTCTTTAGAACGATGCTTAGTCAGAATGGTCAGCTTAACTTCTCAACTCGTTTAAAAGAAGCTTTAAAAGATTTTATTCTTTCGGGTATGGGTGGTCATTATCTTAATCCTAATCCAAAAACGAAAATCGGCCTGGAATACATGATGTCAGGGCTAGTCGGCGTGATTTGTATGTGGATTTTAGATCCAGAGCATTTGGGAGTTGAAGAAGTTATCGAACATTTGAGCGAAATTCATTTTAATAACGTACTGGACTTGTTAAAAAACATTTAGTTTTGATTTGGGGAATATTGGGCGGTTAAGGATTACTTCATCCCCGAGATCGAATAGTTTTCGATAATGTGTTTCTGGAAAATAATGAAAATGATGATGATTGGCACAACCATAAACGCCGAGCCTGCCATCTGCAGCGCGAAATTTCCTGCGTACTGGCCTTTTAGCAGCTGCAAACCGACCGACAGCGTATACAATTTCTCGTCGTTGGCGATAATGATCGGCCAGAGGAAACTGTTCCAGCCAGCGATAAAGGCCAGAATCCCCTGCACAGCAAGGATGGGTTTAGAGATCGGCAAGGCGATTTGCAGGAAGATGCGGAACTCTCCCGCACCATCCAAACGCGTTGCTTCCAGCAGTTCGTCGGGAATAGTCGACATAAACTGGCGAAACAAGAAGATGGCAAAGGCGCCAACCATACTCGGAAGCGCAATTCCCAGCATGGTATTGGTCAGACTCATCATGTTCAGGATCAGATAGACCGGAATCATCGTGACCTGACTGGGAATCATCATGGTGGCCAGCACGAGGTAGAACAAGCCATCCCGGCCTTTAAACTGGTATTTGGCGAAAGCAAAGCCAGCCAATGCGTTCAGGAACAACCCGAGAAAGGAAAATGCGACGATGATCAACGTATTGCGCAAATAAACGCCGAACTGCATATTTTCAAATAGCTCGTTGAAGTTGTTCAAGGTAAACTGCTGCGGCCACAGCGTTGGTGGAATTTGTACCACTTCGCTTTCCGTCTTGAACGAGGACAAGATCATCCAAACGAACGGCAGCAGCATGAGCAGGCTAAGCACGCCCAGCAGGATTCCAATCAGCCATTGCAGCGATGTATCACCTGAGGTTCTGGTTTTCATGCGTTATACACCTCCTGGGATTGCATTAGACATGCGCTTCCTTGTTTTGAAATTTATATTGCACAAGCGTAATCAGGATAATCGCGAAAAACAAAATAAAGGATCCTGCCGCAGCATATCCGAATTTGCTGAATTGAAAACCGTTATTGTAAATGAACAAGGCCACGGACAGCGTCCCGTCCAGCGGGCCGCCATTGGTCATGACGAACGGCTCTTCGAAGAACTGCAGCCAGCCGATCATCGTCGTCATCGACACAAAGAAGATGGCAAAGCGCATTAGAGGGATCGTGATTGACCAGGTTTGCTGCCAGGGACTGGCTCCGTCGATTTGAGCCGCTTCATAATACGTCCTCGAGATGCCTTTGAGCGCGGCGATGAAGATGAGCATGTTAAGGCCAATGGCCCGCCAAATGGCCAGGATGATCAGTGAAATTTTCGCCATGACCGGGTCCTGCAGCCAAGGCACGGGATCCAGGCCAACCGAGGTTGAAATATAGTTGAGCAGCCCTAGCGACGGGTTGTACAGATAGCTCCAGACGACGGCGACCGCCACGACGTTGGTGACTGACGGCATATAGAAAATGACCCGGAACGCTTTGAAAATGCGGGCTCTGCCAGCGTTGATCATCAGAGCGATCATCAGGGAAATGACAATCACGAGCGGAACGCCGATAATGACGTAGAACAAGGTGTTAAAAATCGATTTTTGAAAAGAAGAATCTTGCAATACTTCTTTGTAATTATCAAAGCCGATGAAGCTGATGTTCGAATAGTCGGCCAATCCGGCCATATCCATGTCGGTAAAGCTGATGATGAGTGCGATGGTGATCGGCAGCAGCGAAAATAGCGCCAGCAGAATCAAAGTCGGCGCAATGAACAGATAAGGGGCGTTTTTTTGCGATAAACCTTTCATTAACGATCACTTCCTTTGTTTAGGCGCTTCTTCACATAAATCAAACCGCGTTCCGCCGACAGCCCGGTCGGCGGATTTTGGCGGTCGCGGATCTGCTGTTATTTGCTGAGGATTTTCTCCGCTTCGGCGTTAAAAGTGTCCATTTCGCTTTGGACATCTGCCCCTCCGCGCACGATACGTTCAAAGCTCTTCAAAAAGGTTTGGGCAGTTTCCTCGAACGTTGTCAACATCGGCATCGGTTCGGAGTTTTTCAACTGCTCTTTAAGCGCTTGATAGTTCGGATCGTCATTCAGGGATGGGTCATCCCATGCTTTTAAATTGGTTGGGAGCGATTTGGTCAATTGCATCCATTTGATTTGTGTTTCCGGTTTGCTCATGTATTGAATGAACTTCAATGCTTCATCCTTATGTTCGGTATATTGGAATACCGACAAATCGGAGCCGCCCAGCAAGGAGGTGTTATTCTTTTTGGTTGGCAATGGGGCAACTGCCCATTTTCCTTCAAGATCCGGTGCTTGAGTTTTAATCAGGTTGATATTCCAGGGACCACTGATGAACATCGGAACAATGCCTTCGCCGCTAAGTCCTTGCACTGCGTCCAGCCCCAGGTCGATCGGAGCCGAACCATCCTGGAAGAATCCGTCCAGATATACAACGGCTTCCACGAACTCCGGCCGGTTGAACAGCGGTTTGTTTTGGTCGTCCAGCAGCTTGGAGCCGTTTTGGCGGGCAAACATAAATGCCAGCGATTGCTCCTTCATGTCGATCGTGATGCCGTATTTGCCCTGTCCGCGAGCAGCCAGCTTTTTGGCGGCGTCACGCAGCTCGTCCCAGGTTTTCGGGGCTTGCTCGTATCCTGCTTCTTTAAGCAGGTCGGTACGGTAGAACAGCACGCGGGTTTCGGTATACCACGGAACCCCAACGATTTTACCGTCATACTTCGTCGTGTTCACGGCACCCTCAAAGAATTGATCTTCTTTAAACTCGGGATATTGATCCACCAGGGGAGTCAAGTCAAGCAGAGCTCCGGCGTTGGCAAACTCAGGAATCCAAGATGTCCCCATCTGGATGACGTCCGGTCCTTTCTTCGAAGCGACTGCCGTCAGCAGTTTGTCGTGCGCATTGGCCCATGGCAGTGCCTGAACGTTGACCTTGATATCCGGGTTTTCCTTCATGAATTCGTCGGCGATTTGTGGCAGTGATTTGGCTTCATCGCCCATCGCCCACACATTGATTTCTACCTGCTTATTACTGCCGGAATCCGCGTTATTGTTTGAACCACATCCTGTAAGAATACCGGTGAGAAGCAGCGAGCTTGCCAAAATAGTCGTTGCAGTTTTTTTCCACATAAGGATCGTCCTTTCTTATAATGATAGCTGTAAGTACCCTCTTGAAGGGATAAGCACCTCCTTGTTGGTCATGCGAGTGAAATCGCCCCCTTGTAGTAAACTAAATCGTGTGCCGATGTAAGCAGTACGACTTTAAAAACGTTTCGATTTTGATAAGAAAAACGTCTACCGACGTAGTTCAAAGAAGACGGACCGCGCTTAGCGGAAATTTTTCCTGCGATTATAGAATCGCTCAGCTCCGCTGAAAATTTATAAATTCTATAATTTTAAAAAAGAGTCTTTTTAAACGTTTCGATTAATTATAAAACAGAATGTAATCGCATTCAATATATTTTTTTCGGTGACGAAAGTTTCTCGAAAGTATTAAATTGGCTTCATCGTAACGTTTCGATAATTTGTGTAATCGCATTCAATTGAAATTGACGTATTCAAGGATTCGATATATAATCCACTTATTCCGATAATTGAAACGTTTCGATAGATGTATATGAATTAGGGAGTGGGGTATTATGGCAGCAAAAGAGGCGAGAACGGTCCTTCAAGCGGGGGATTTGGCCTTTACGTTATGGGATAGCGGCGATATGTACGAAATGAAATACCGGGAAACGATGATCAATCAGTTGTTATCTGGTCTGGTGGAAGGTTCATTGAACAATCTTTATTTGCGGCTGCACCATCCAGAAGGAATTCAAGCGGTTCCTTTGCTTGGCGTCCGCTCGAACGGCCGGGTGAAAGCCGGTGCAGCGGCGGCTGTTTGGGACGGCGAGGCGGTGGGGATTCGCTACCGGATCGTTTTGACCCTGGATCCGCGGGGCGTTTGGTTTTGGGACGTCCGGCTGGAGGGGCGCACACCGTGCGAGATCGACATCGTGTATGGACAGGATGTTGGCATCGCCGAACAAGAGGTCGTGCGCAGCAATGAAGCCTACTTATCGCAGTATATCGACCATGCGGTCTTCAGGCATGCACGCCGGGGAATGGTTGTCTGTTCCCGGCAAAACCAGCCACAACAAGGGAAATTCCCGTATTTGCAGCAAGGTTCGCTGACCAAAGCGATCGGTTATTCGACCGACGGCTTCCAGTTTTTCGGGTTGTCATATAAGGAAACCGACCAGCCCGAAGCGCTGGCCCGACTTGACATGGCCAACAGTATCTATCAATACGAATTTGCGTACACTGCATTACAGTCGGAACGGGTAACATTGTCCGGCGCAGCGCGGTTCGTATTTTACGGATTGATTCAGGAAGACCATCCCGCGGCGATCGAAGCGTTGGAGTACGAAGAGCTGATAGAGGATGCTTGGAACAGAGTTGAATCTGGAGTAGCTACGGTTTCGGCGGCGGATACCGCCGCTGTGGGAGAAACGGTATCGCGGGCTGCGGCGATCGGCGAACCGCTGCGTACCGAATCGATGAATGAAGCCGAACTCGAAGTGTTATTTCCAAGACGTCATCACGAGGAGCGCGAGGATGGCGTGCTTCTGTCTTTTTTCACGGATACGCACGAGCATGTTGTATTGAAGGAAAAAGAGCTTCGAGTGGAGCGCCCGCACGGCATGATCCTGATGTCGGGCGGCAATGATCGGGTAGACAGGGACGTCATCACGACGACATCTTATATGTACGGCGTTTTTAATTCGCAAATTGTAGTAGGCAATACGTCGTATCATAAGCTCATTTCCAACGTACGGAACGCGCTGAACGTTTCCAAGGCGTCGGGACAGCGGATTTACGTGGAAATGGACGGGGTTTACCGGCTGCTGACGATGCCCTCGATGTTCGAGATGGGCTTCAACTATGTACGCTGGACGTATAAAACACCGGACGACACGATCGTTGTGACGAACTACACGGCGGTGGATGCGCCGGAATTGACGCTGCGCGTCGCTTCTGCCAAGGGGCGGACCTACCGGTATTTGGTAACCAATCAGATCGTTATGAACGATCATGAATTCCTGTTGCCATACCGGATGGAGCAAGGTGAAGGAACGCTGACGTTCCGGGCCGACGGCGCAGCGCTTTCAGCGTCGGTTTATCCGGATTTGGCCTACCGGATGCATGTCACGGGCACGGACTTCCAACGGTTTGATGAAAGCAAGCTGGCTCCCGGAGCGGCACAGGGCAGTTCTTCGCTGGTGGTGCTGGAAACGGAAGCAAGCGCGGATTGGACATTGACCGTGCAAGGACTGCTGAACGGCGGCGAACCGCCGTTATCCAGCCGCGGGGAGCGGGAGGAGATCGCGCGTTACCGCGATTTTTTAGGACAGGTCATGAACGGTTTCCGCTTGACGGCAGAAAGGGAAGCTGCGGAGGAGCTGCAGAAGCTAAATGCGCTCGCTTGGTGGTACACGCATAACATGCTGGTGCACTTCTCTGTGCCCCACGGGCTGGAGCAATACGGCGGGGCGGCCTGGGGAACGCGTGATGTGTGTCAAGGACCTGCGGAATACTTTTTGGCCGCGCAAAAATACGGGGTGGTCAAGGACATTCTCAAAACGGTGTATGCGCACCAATACGAAGAGGATGGTAATTGGCCGCAGTGGTTCATGTTTGATCGTTATTCCCGAATCCAGCAGGAGGAAAGCCACGGCGACATCATCGTATGGCCGCTGAAGGTGCTGGGCGACTATTTGGCGGCTACCGGGGATTACGGGATTCTTGATGAAGAGGTGCCGTACACAGTAAAAGGAAGTTTTGATCCGTCTGCGGACAAAGCGACGATCCGTGAACATGCGAAAAAGGAAATCGGCTATATCCGCAGCCATTTCCTGCATGACACGTTTTTGTCGTCCTACGGGGACGGCGACTGGGACGATACGCTTCAGCCGGCTAATGCCCAGCTCAAGCGGTACATGATCAGCAGCTGGACGGTGGCGTTGACATACCAAACATTCCGCCAACTGGCGGAGGCGTTGCCGCCTGAAGAGCAGGCATGGGCCACCGAACTCGCGGACCTTGCGGCGGGCATCAAACGCGACTTTAACAAATACATGCTGGGCACTGAAGTGATTCCGGGGTTCGTATACATGGAAGAACCGGGACAAGCCGAACTGATGCTGCATCCGGCAGATACGAAAACGGGAATCCGCTACCGATTGCTGCCGATAACGCGCAGCATGATCGCCGAGCTGCTGACCGCCGAGCAGGCGGAAGCGCATTATGCCCTGATCAAGGAAAAGCTGTATTATCCGGATGGCGTGCGCCTGATGGACCGTCCAGCGAAATACCGGGGCGGCGTCAGCACGCATTTCAAGCGGGCGGAGCAAGCGTCCAACTTTGGACGTGAGGTCGGACTGCAGTATGTGCACGCTCATATCCGTTTCATCGAAGCGATGGCCAAGCTGGGGAAAGCTGAGGAAGCCTGGAGAGGGCTGCATATGATCAATCCGGTCGGCCTGAAGGACGTTGTGCCGAACGCCGAATGGCGGCAAAGCAATGCATACTTCAGCAGCTCGGACGGCAAGTTCGCCACCCGTTACGAAGCGGACGAGCGCTTTGACGAGCTGCGGAGCGGCACCGTGCCAGTGAAAGGCGGCTGGCGGATTTACTCCAGCGGTTCGGGGATCTATATGAATCAACTGATTTCCAACTGTTTAGGCATTCGTCGCCATGGTGAAGAGCTCGTCATCGATCCCGTGCTGCCGCCGCATCTGGACGGGCTGCGATTTGACTTCGCCTGGTTGGACATTCCAACTTGCTTCGTTTACCGCATGGACGGCCAGGGACGCCGGGTGCGGATCAACGGCCGGGATGTCCCCGTTCGGGAGAACCCCGGATTTTACCGCAGTGGCGGCGTTCGCCTCAGTCGGCAGGATTTCGTGGCTGAAGGATCGAATGAACATAATGTCGTCGAAATCTTTATGTAAACGCTGATTCCGCTGATTCGAAATTCTAAGCTGAATCGGCTTGCAATTTAACTTCATAATGAGAAGACAATTTTTTGAACCAGCTACTTTAAGGAGAGAAATTTGTGGTTAGCATTAAGGACATTGCCAAACAAGCCGGAGTCTCTATCTCCACGGTATCCCTTGCATTAAACGGCAGCCCGAAAGTCACGGACGAGACGAGCGCAAAAATCCTCGCCATCGCCGAACAACTGAACTATGTACCCAATGCTGCTGCACGCTCCTTAAAAACCCGGGAGTCCAAAGTTATTGGCGTATATTTAACCGACTACAGCGGCGGGTTTTATGGAGACCTGCTGCAGGGTGTCAAAGAGGTGCTCAACCAGAAAGGATACGACATGGTCGTGTGCAGCGGCAAGCAATCCCATCGCTTCCTTCCGGAGCGCATGGTCGACGGAGCGATCATTTTGGACGCGACGTTTTCCAGTGGGGAGTTGCTCAAGTACGCCGATCTCGGGCATAAAATTGTGGTGCTCGACCGCGAGTTGAGTCACCCGAACATCAATCAAGTGCTGCTGGACAACAAAGCAGGCGCCGCTTTGGCTATCGAGTATCTGATCGAGCAGGGACACCGCGAGCTCTACGTCGTAACGGGCCCAAAGGACTCGTATGACTCGAAGCAGCGGCTGAAGGCGGTGAAGCAGACGGTGGCCCGTTTCGACGGGGTGCAGCTGATTGAAATCGAAGGGAATTTTAACAAAGACGACGGGGAACACGCAGCAGAGCAGATTTTGCGGGAATATACTTCTCCCGTGGCCGTCTTTTGCTTGAATGATGAGATGGCGATCGGGTTCTACAAGGCGGTGAAGCATACCGACTATGAGATCGGCAGGGACATTCACGTGATCGGCTTCGATAACATCGAATTGGCCGAATACACGGTACCGCGACTGGCCACGATCGATTACTCCAAACGCAAGTGGGGAGCACTAGCCTCCGAGCAGCTGCTGAACATGCTGGCCGGGGAACCGGTAGAGCATGAGCGGATATACGTGATTCTGGTCAAAGGCGATTCGGTGAGAAAAGCATAAGCTGATGCGTCAGCATATAAGCGCCAAGCGGTTTCAAAGGAGAGTTGCGTCTCAATATGAGCGCTTGGCGTTTTTTAGTTTGATCTGTATAGCAAAGTTTGATCAGAATATTGAAACGTTTCGATAAAATTATAATTCGAGAGGAGAAAAATGAATGAAGAATGGAAGACTCGTTAGTTTCATGTTGACCGTTGGCCTTTTAGCAAATCTGATTGTAGCTCCGATGGCTTCAGCCAGTAACGCCGGAACCCAAAATGCTTTTCACGCAGAATTGAAAGCGGTTGCAAATAAAACCTATAAGTACTTCCAGGACCATACGGATCCAAACACGGGCATGACCTACGATGAAGTGCGCATCACGGAAGACGGAGTAAAGGAAGCAAAGCACACCTCGCCGACAAATATCGGCATGTATATGATGAGTACCGTTTCAGCACAACAATTGGGCATTATTTCAAAAAAAGAAGCGGTTAAGCGCATTCAAATCACTTTAAATACGCTCAACAAGCTGGAAAAATGGAACGGCCTGTTCTATAACTGGTACAACACAGATGACGGTTCCATTAAGAAAGATTGGGGACAATTTATCTCTCAGGTGGATAACGGCTGGCTTTCCGCAGGCTTAATTGTCGTTGGGCAAGCCTACGAAGAGCTGTACGGTCAAACAAGCAAGCTGGTTGAGAATATGAACTATACACCATTATATGATCCGGAAGTCGGCCAGTTCCGCGGCGGCTATGATGTTGCTCAAGGCAAACTGACCGATCATCATTACGGAATGTTTTACACGGAACCGCGTGTTGCAAGCTATATTGCCATCGGAAAAGGAGACGTGCCTAAGGAGCATTGGTGGAAAATGTATCGTACATTGCCGCAAGAATGGGATTGGCAGGCTCAGATTCCGCAAGGACAAAACGCGCAGTACGATGAAGTGACCGTTTTCGAGGGAAGCTATGAATACAAGGGTGTAAAGTTCGTACCGAGCTGGGGAGGAAGTATGTTTGAAGGGCTAATGCCCGGAATCGTTTTGAAAGAAAAAGAGCTTGGCACACAAGCATTGGGGTTGAATAATAAACGTCATGTAGAGCTGCAAATCGCCTATGCCAAGGAAAAAGGATACTCTGCATGGGGCTTCTCGCCGGCTGCAACTCCAACAGGATATAGTGAGTTTGCAGCAACACCGTTGGGTACATCAGGCTATAAAGATGGAGCAACCGTAACTGCACATGCAACATTTCTTGCTCTGGATTATGCACCTGAAGCTGTGCGGAAAAATATCAAAGCTTTAAAGGACTTCAATATGCACGGGAAATACGGTTTCTATGATTCAGTGAATGTAGACACAGGAGAACTTGCTAAAGCTTATCTTGCGCTTGATCAAGGGATGATTATGGTGTCCATTGCTAACTATGTCAAAGATGGAGTCATTCGTAATTATTTCCACAGTGATCCGATCGGCCAAAAACCGGAGGAATTATTGGAAAGAGAGGTATTCGGGATAGTCCCAAAAGTCAATTTGTGATTTTTCATCCCCCACTCGGATTGTTTGTCGATCAAAAATTTGGGTTCGAGCTTAAGGATATCGCCTTTATTATTACGTTCGGCTCCATAGCCGGCGCTGGGATTCAGGCTACGGCGTTCCGTTGGATCTTGAAACGCTTTGGCGATAAACGTGTCATATTGGTGTGCCTTTTCTTTGCGAGTCTGTTTATTCTTCTGACGTTATTCGTTCATAAATTCTGGCTGATTTTTGCCGTGACGTTCATTATTTTCCTGACGATGGACATTTGACGTCCGGCGATCAGTACGAAAATGTCCATGGTTGCCAAGGATCAGCAGGGTTATGTTGCGGGTCTTAACTCAGCTTTTACGAGTCTTGGCAATATTATGGGCCCATCGTATCCGGGTTTCTGATAATTTGGAAATCGCAACAAATGATCTTTACAAATAACGTTTTCGAATTGCTAAATTAGTTATTCTCGGATATAATAAGCTTGCATGATAAGGATAGTGATTGTTTAATTACAAGCTAGACCTACTTGCACATTTGATTTAGCGCTTATCGATAGCGTTCATTTCAATATGTGCAGGTAGGTCTTTATTTGTTTCAAGGAGGGTTGAACCATGGTGATTCATAAAATCCTTAACAATAATGCGGCGGTAACTCGCGATCAACTTGGACAGGAAGTCATAGTAATGGGCAAAGGATTAGCGTATCAAAAAAAAATCGGCGATCCAATTAATGAGGAAATCATTGATAAGATTTACTCCCTGTCCACCAAGGAAGTATTTAGCAGGCTCCAGGAGCTTCTAACCGAAATTCCGATTGATTATTTTAATGTCAGTGACAAAATCATAAACTACGCCAAATTAACGTTAGGCAAAAAATTAAATGAAAGTATATATATATCGTTAAGCGACCATATTTTTGCGGCTGCGAATCGTTTTCGGCAGGGGGTTACCCTCAAAAACGCATTGCTCTGGGATATAAAGAGGTTTTACCCTGATGAGTATGAGGTTGGAAAGAGAGCTCTGCAATTTATTCGCGAGTGTTTTGATATTCATTTTCCTGAGGATGAGGCCGGGTTTATTGCGTTGCACATTGTCAATGCTGAAGAAAGGGAAGAAAGTCAGGATATATACCGCGTAACCAAGATTATTCAAGAAGTAAGCAACATTGTCAGATATTATTTTCAAATTGAATTTGATGAAAAGTCGGTTTATTTTTATCGTTTTATCTCCCATTTAAAATTTTTTGCGCAAAGATTAATCAGCGGTAACATGCACGAAGATGAAAGCGATCAGGACTTGTTGGATGTTATCAAATCCAAATACAAGAATGCCTTCGAATGTGTGGAAAAAATTGAAACCTACATTAAAAACAACTATAACTATAACCTGACAAACGAAGAGAAGCTTTACCTGACCGTTCATATTCAAAGAGTGGTTTACAAAACGAATTCTTGAAATCGGGTACTTTGAAGGAGGTGAGAATTAAACGCAATTCAGGATGGTGACATTAAGTTGGCCAAACCCTTCACAATCTATTTTTTAATAGAATATGGAGGTAAAGAAAATGGGAAAGTATGAAAAGTTAGCTAGGGAGATTGTGAAAAATGTGGGGGGAGCAGAAAATATTGCTGATCTCACCCATTGTGTAACCAGATTAAGATTTCACTTAAAGGATGATTCCATTCCAAACGATGAAATAATGAAAAAAGTTGACGGTGTAGTCACTGTTGTAAGATCCGGCGGCCAATTTCAAGTTGTGATCGGAAACCATGTTTCTGAGGTGTATTCCGAAGTTCTGTCTTCCGCAAGGTTAGAAAATAATAGCTCTCATCCATCTACAGAGACCATTACAAAGAAAAAGAAACCGTTCGATGCATTTATTGATATCATATCGAGTCTGTTTCAACCTATACTTGGTATGCTGTTCGCTGCTGGTTTGTTAAAAGGACTTAACACTTTATTTAGCTTTCTTGGTTTGTATTCGTCAGACAGTGGAACCTACATGGTTATAAATGCCATGGGGGATGCTTTTTTTATGTTCCTCCCTGTGTTTTTAGGCTATACATCAGCTGTTAAATTCAAGGTTCAACCGTTTGTTGGAATTTTGATCGGTTTAGCCATGTGTTACCCTGCTATTCAATTGGATACACTGACTGGCTCGAGAGACCCGCTTTATAACGTGTTTAGCGGCACATTGTTTAGTTCACCCGTCTATATAGATCTGTTTGGAATTCCGCTAATAAGTATGAATTACACATCATCAGTTCTACCTGTAATTATTGTGGTTTACTTTGCTTCGAAGATCCAGTATGTGCTAGATAAGATTGTACCGGATGTTATTAAGTTTTTTATTGTTCCGATGGTGACGGTGTTTGTGTCTTTGTCATTAGGCTTCTTATTAATCGGGCCGGTTGCAACTTACGCTTCTGAAGCAATAGCACAAGGAATATTGGGAGTTAGAGATTTTAGTCCATTGCTCGCAGGGACATTAATGGGATTACTTTGGCAGGTTCTCGTCGTTTTTGGACTTCATTGGGGAATCATACCATTATATATAAATAATATTACGACCCTTGGATCCGACACTTTGATGGCTACTGCCTTTGCTACATCTTTTGCCCAGGCAGCGATAGTTCTTGCGATCATTATCAAAACCAAAGATAAAAATCTGAAAGCTTTAGGGATTCCTGGAGCTATTTCAGCGCTATTTGGGATTACAGAACCAGTAATTTACGGTATAACTCTCCCTCGTAAAAAGTTGTTTATCATGAGCTGTATTGTTTCCGGGATTGCAGGAGGATTTTATGGGCTCTTTAACTTAAGAGAGTTTACGTTTGGAGGATTAGGAGTATTTGAAGCATTAACGATGATCAATCCGAAAGATCCAAGTTTAACCAACCTAATGATAGCTGTCATCGGAGTAGTCTTTACCATGATCACAGCCTTCATTTTTACGATGTTCATGTTTAAAGACGAAGCAGCAGAATCACCCAAAAGTCCAGAGCAAGACAAAAAATCAAGCACATCCAGAAGAAATACTATGTACAGCCCTCTGCAGGGAGAAATTGTTCCAATCAAAGAAGTTCAAGATGAAGCCTTTTCGCAAGAATTATTGGGCAGAGGCATCGGCATTCGTCCTGCAAAAGGAGAGCTTACAGCTCCTTTTGATGGTAAGGTTGTTACTTTGTTTCCTACCAAGCATGCCCTAGGATTAGTATCCGATGAAGGTATGGAAGTATTGATTCATATTGGTTTTAACACGGTAAAATTGAAAGGGAAGCATTTCGAGGCTTTTGTAAACGAGGGCGACAGTGTTAAAAAAGGTCAGAAATTGGTTTCATTTGATATCGCAGAGATTGAAAAAGCAGGATACTCCGTTGAGACACCAATTATTATCACCAATACGGAACAGTACCTGGAGGTCATTGAGACCGAAGAGTCAAAGGTTACTGCAGGCGATGTTCTGCTGACAGGTATTCTTTAATGACAGATTTTCAAGGGAGATGATAGATATGGGATTTAGAGAGGACTTTTTGTGGGGCGGCGCCACCTCAGCAAATCAAACTGAAGGGGCTTATAACATCGACGGACGTGGGCTTGCAAATGTTGATCTGGCGCCATTAGGTGAAGATCGGGAAGCTGTGTTAATGGGGAAAATAAAGATGTTTGAATTTGATGATAAATACAACTATCCCGCCAAACAGGCAATTGATATGTTTCATCATTATAAGGAAGATATCGCTTTATTTGCAGAGATGGGATTTAAGGTTTACCGTTTGTCGCTCGCATGGACCCGGATTTTCCCTAATGGCGACGAGGAGGAACCGAATGAGGCAGGGCTTCAATTCTATGAAGACTTGTTCAAGGAATGCCGCAAGTACAATATTGAACCTCTCGTAACGATCTCTCACTTTGATGTTCCTATGCACCTGGTCAAGGAGTACGGTTCATGGCGTAACAGAAAGATGGTCGATTTCTATGAAAGATTGTGCAAAGAGATTTTTAACCGTTACAAAGGTTTGGTAAAGTACTGGATTACATTTAATGAAATCAATATGGTTCTGGAGGCTCCATTCCTGGCAGCAGGACTTTACATTGAAGAACATGAGGATGCGGACACTGTGAAATTTACAGCCAGCCATCATGAATTGGTGGCAAGTGCTCTGGCAACCAAAATTGCGCACGAAGTGGATCCGGAAAACAAAGTGGGCTGTATGCTTGCTGCCAATGCCCCATACCCAAGAACATGCAATCCGGAAGATATTTGGAAGGCAAAACAAGTAGAGAATCAGAGCTACTTCTTTATAGATGTACAGGTTAGAGGAGAGTACCCTGCATTTACTTTAAAAGAATTAGAGCGAAAAGGTATCACTCTTCCATTCGTAGAAGGAGACAAAGAACTACTGAAACAACATACCGTTGATTTTGTCGGGTTTTCATATTATTCCTCAAGCGTGGTCAGTGCCGATCCTGAAATGACGGATACCATTGGTGGGAACTTATTCCCAAGTTTGCCTAATCCGTATTTAAAAGCTAGTGACTGGGGATGGCAAATCGATCCGCTTGGATTGCGAATCACCCTGAATAACATTTATGACCGGTATCAAAAACCTTTATTTGTTGTTGAAAATGGTTTGGGGGCGGTCGATGTTCCGGATAAAGCTGGATATGTAGAAGATGACTATCGCATTAAATATTTGAGTGAGCATATTCGCGCAATGAGGGATGCGGTAGACTACGATGGTGTTGATGTGTTGGGGTATACGGTTTGGGGGCCAATAGACATTGTGAGTGCCAGCACGGGCGAAATGAAAAAAAGGTATGGTTTTATTTATGTTGACAGGGATGATCAAGGACAAGGAACATTAAAACGAACGAAGAAAAAATCGTTTGAGTGGTATAAGAAGGTTATTGCCACTAACGGTAAGGATTTAGATTAGTCGTTTCTCATTTAAAAATCCCCTTTCGGCAGACAGTGGAAGAAGAGTTCGTCAATTCCGGGCTCCGTACCATACCAATTGCCAAAGGGGATTATTCATTATTTGACCTAACGCATTGCACTAATCACAATTGATAATTTGTAATTGGCATGTTTGTTTAACGCTGATAGAAATTGATCCAATGCTTCATTTGTTGGGAATCGGCATTCCAGGAGATAACAGCCATCTCCACTAATTTTGTAGCTATTGATCACATATTTCTCTTGTGTCTGGATAAAGGAGAGATAAGGTTTATGGTGAATCTCGTTCATAAAGACATTCAGAAAGGCGTAGATAAGACATCCAATTTTCACCTGGTTTACTTTGATGGTATAGGCCTCAATTACCCCATTGTCTTCTAATTTTGCAACCCTTGCAGCAACTGCTTGTCCTGTTAAATGAACTCTATGCCTAGTTCTTTCATCGTAATCCGGCTATTTTTAGATAACTCTTCTATTATTCGCATGTCTGTTTGATCCAGCATAATAAACTCCTTTCAAAATTCAAGTCAAACGGCCAAAACACTTGATTTTATCCGTGTATAAGCATTCTGCTCATATTATAAACTATACAATGTCAGGAAACACAAATGAACAGATAAGGAGATATCCATATGCATATCCAGCAAATTCGCAATGCTACGATCATTGTTCAATACGCAGGAAAAAAGTTTTTGATTGACCCATTTTTAGCGGAAAAAGGGGCGTATCCACCGTTCCCGAATTCCTTGAGACAAGACCAGTATAATCCGTTGGTTAGCTTGCCTGTACCACTTGACGAGATCGTGAACGATATAGATGCTGTCATTCTTACCCATCTCCACTTGGATCATTTTGATGAGGCAGCTCAAAAAGTGTTACCCAAAGATATCAAAATGTTTGTCCAAAACGAAGAAGATGCACAAGAAATTCAAAACGCTGATTTTACAAATGTAGAAGTGCTGCAAGAAAATACAATCTTTGCGGACATTCAATTAACAAAGACAAAAGGCGAACATGGACGGGGAGAAATCTTGAAAATTGCAGGTCATGTGTGCGGCGTTGTATTTAAGCATGCAACGGAGGACACCCTGTATGTAGCTGGCGATACGGTATGGTACGATGCAGTACAAGAAGTAATTGATACACACAAGCCAGAAGTCATCGTAGTAAATGGCGGCGACAATCAATTCTTAGAGGGTGGCTCTCTGGTCATGGGCAAAGAAGATGTCTACGAAGTTTACAAGGTTGCCCCTCAAGCAAAGATTATTGTGGTTCATATGGAAGCAGTGAATCACTGGACACTATCCAGAAACGAATTGAAGAACTTCCTTCTTGAAAAAGGGATCTCATCCAATGTTCTGGTGCCGGATGACGGAGAATCTTATACATTCCGAAAGAAAAAGCATATGTAACCCCGGAACTTGAATGGTTGAAGCATAATTCGGGGTATAGAAGCCGATAATGGTGTAAAGAAGGGAAGCTGCAACACCCCTCTCCCAAATAAGCAGAGGGGTGTTTGATAGGGACTCATGTTTATTCCTGTAAAGAACCATGAAGCCTTAGCTCGGCCATATTGCCGAACCAGGAACCCGAATTATAAATGCGGATATACCGGTATGGTGTTGTATTGCTTACCGTAAAGGTCTGCCAATCTTGAAGGGCAGCGGCCCCTGACGTGAGGTTCGACCAGTTTTCGTTATCGTTGGAGCCCTGCACCACAGCGCCTTTGATCCGGCCGTAATATTGATCCTGTCTGGCTAACAGTTCTACCTTCGTAACAAGGAGCCTCTGATCTGCTTTGAAGTCAAAGGTAATGAAACCTCCCGCCCCGTTGCTGCCAAGCCGGAAATCGGAATTGGTGCTTGGGTCCCCGTCAAACAGATAACCGGCCTGTTTTATGGTTTCTGCAGGAGTTCGGTTTCCGGCTGTTGTGGGATCCAGCAGATAGGTGATATCCGTCACGTTGGGGATCAGTTGCGATTCATCCGTTATAAACAGATGGGTGCTGTCCGTCGTCAGGAACGCTTCATCTCCAGCGCTTCCGTCTGACATCAGTTTGTAATTGATCGAGAAGCGGACCTTCCCGTCCCCGGCACCGGGGCTGACGGTCCATTGTGCCGTCCAGTGCATATTGTCGGTCGAAACGGCTGCTGCTTCCTGTCCTTGAATTAAGACTTTCACATCCTGAATCGGTTCAATGGCTTTAAAATCCAGCTTCACCGTATCGCCTGTTACGATCCGGTTTTTCAAGCTTTGCTCCGAGCTGATCGACACAGCGCTCAGTTTGCTGAACACTTCATGCCGTTGACCGTAGATGCGCAATTCGCCGATCTCGAACATCGTGCTCTGCGGCTCAATGATGTCCAGCTTGAAGAAACGGAAGGGGGTGTTGTTATACTCCTCTTTCACGGCGAGCCGCTGTTTCTCTTCACTGCGAACGGTCATCTGATCCGTTAACCGTGTCCAGTTATCCCCATCATTTGATCCAAACACGGCAAGACCGGCGATGCGCTCAGGGAAGCTCCTTCTGCCCTGGACCTCGAAAGCTTGGGCCGTGATGTTAAACTTACTGCCGAAGTCAAGGGTATGGTACTGATCCGGCGCTAATCCGTAAGCGACATAGCTATTGTCGTTATCGTCCGTAAGGCTGGGCAGGTAATTACCGAAGGAAGAGGCAGATACCATGTTCACATAGTCAAGGCTTCCATCCGGCAAAGCTTTGTTTAGAAGCTCGAGGTCTCCCACTGCTGTATGAAGGGATTGCAATTTGCCATAAAACGCCGCATCTGTATCTGTCTCCATATGATTGACAACGTTGGTATAAGCATCGGTGTATGTCGCAAGGGTAGCTGACACATAGCTTTCAGCCGGGTTATATCCGGCGGTGGCTGCAGCAACGGCGGCTGGCCGGTCGGCTGTCACCTCGATCTTGACATGTTTCGTGGATACCGACGTTCCGTCACTGGCCACAACAATAAAGGAGCTTGTTCCGGTTTGTGTGGGGGTCCAGGTGAAAGCGCCGGTACTGCCATCCAAAACGGCTCCTGCAGGACCCTCTGTCATTTCATAGGTGACAACGTCCGAGACGTTCGAATCTGTAGCCGAAAAATCCGCGTTGATCGCTCCTCCGGTAAATGCGATCAGATGCAGTGCCGACGAGCCTGATTTAAACACCGGAGCGGATAACTGGCTGCCTGCCTGGACATGGAGATGATCCAGGTCCACCTTGCTGCCGCCTCCCATTACTTTCATATACATAAGGCTGTAGTTTTCATCGGTCTGTGCGTATGGAACCGTGTTGATGGACATGTCAAAGGTAACGTATCTCCATTGCCCCTTTGTATCCGGCAGCGTAATCGTATGGAAGGGGATGGAGCTTCTTTCTTTACTAAGCTCAAGGATGGCGGTCCCGTTGGTCCTGATTTTCAGGCCGATGAGCTTGGGGGAGGTTCGCTGGCCGAAGGACAGATTCAAAGGCACAATGGTGCTTCCCTCATCCGTTGCCGTGATTTCTACATAAGAAATGGGACCTTCTTGCCTGGTTGCCGAATGACTGTCAAGGGCCGTGTACCGGTCTTCGATTTCGACCAAAGCATCACTTGTCATCTCCCTGGGCACATATTTGGCCCCCTCCGCCACGGCTTCCGCCGGGATATACAGCCAGAAATCCCCTCCGCCGTCCGGGCTTTCCCAGGCTTGGGCCAGCTTCCCTTGATAATAATGATTGGACGGGATGCGTTTCGTGAACGCTTCATAGAAGTAAGGCGCTTTTTCTGAGAGATCGACTCCTTTACTATAGGTATAATAGTAGTAAATATCCCAAAACTGGGCGGTGTTCATTCGGCCACGGTAAAAGTCGGATATGACCCGGTAAATGCCCAAAGGGTCGCCGCTCTCATTCATGGTATAAACCACCGGGGTCCAAGGGGTGTCGTAGCCCAGCATGTATTGCCAGAAATAATTGGCTGCCGTCAAAATGCGGTGATCGAGAAAAGCAAAAATATCCACCGCATCCGGAGCGGTTGAGACCGTGCCTGCCACGGGGTCTACCTTGGTGCTCTGGGCAAGCAGCATCCGGGAAATGATCGCTGCATTCGTAATGTCTCCGGCACCGTGAGCCTGATCTCTGCCCATTTCCACATGCTGCACGACCGGCTGATCCAGCTTCTCTCCCGTAACCGCATTGGTATCTACGAGCCGGAACAACTGTTGAATCGAACCGTTAATGCCTTGATCCTTGGCCGTTTTGTTCACGGTAAACCATTCTATGGCTTCTTCGTACCGGTCTTTGTTGTCTGTAAAAATATAACCCGCCATGGCTCCCAGCAGAGGGTAGGTATGCTGGTTCATAAAGTAATTGTTATCGTGCAGAAACGTTTCCGTCACCGGGATAATGAGATTATTGGTGAAATTGGCTGTATCCTGATCCGTCCATTTCAGGGCCTCCGTTTGCGAGCTGGAGTACCGCAATATTTCTGCCGCCGTGACCATCCGGTTCAGCGGAATTCCTGTATGAATGTGAGCGTCGGCAAAATAAACGTATTTGGCAGGGTCCATTTGGGACCAAATGCGAATGATGTGCATCGCGTTAGCCCGATAGGTTTCATCGCCTGTAATATAATACAATAAGGCTTGTGTATACGCTTTTAATCCATCGGATATAAAGCGCGCATTAAAACCCTGACTATCAAATGCATCACTCGCCGGTTTGGTGGGATTCGTGGTATCCTGATTGCTGGATGTAACCGTTTTCGAAGCTGTTGACGAAACAAGCATGGCTTTATAATACGAATACCACGGTTCCTGCTTCGCCATAATTTGTGCCCGCATGTTTTCAAGAATGTCCTTGGTTACCCCGATGCCCGGATGCAGGAAGCCGTTGCTGCTTGTTTCCGTAATCTCTACCGGATCGGCCACAGCCATATCGATAGCCACCGACGATTCCTCTGTTAGTGCCGAGGCAGATACCGACAACGAAGGAATGCACATGACTGCAAAAATGAGTGCAGTAAACCCGGCTGTCACCCGTCTCCACAGACTTGTGCGGTACGGTCTTTCATACGCTCGTTTCAGAACAATCTCCTCCTTTTCCTGTGTAGTCAAGAAACACAATAACAGAATGGGGAAGGGGAGGTGTGCTGCTTTTTTAAGCGAAATATGCATTCTTTTTTAGATTTAGCGTCAGGACCAGATGATCGGAACAGGTTCCTGTTTTTTCATACCGTGTTTGTCGTTATAATCTTAATCAGCAAATGAAGGCCATGTTTTTATTCGCGTAAAAGTAAATATTACTATTCACGGGTAAGCAGGAGGGCACTCTATGGAAACCATTAAATTATTGCTTGCAGACGATGAACCCGTCATATTACGCGGCCTGAAAAAATTGATAGCCTGGGAAGCGCTTGGATTTACCATTGTTGGTGAAGCCAATGACGGGCAGGAGCTCTGCGAGCTGATCCGTACACATGAACCTCAGCTCATTATCAGTGATATCAGCATGCCGGATGGCAACGGGATTGATATTATTGCCGAATTAAATGAACAAGGATACTGTGCTAAGGTCATTTTTATCAGTGCCTTTCAGGAGTTCGGTTATGCCCGTCAAGCGATACAGTTGGGAGCGCTGGATTACCTGGTAAAACCTATCAATAAACATCAGCTCGAAAAAGCAGCAGCCAAAGCGGTGACCATTCTCCAGGAAGAATCCGCTGATGAGCGAAATAAAGAGATGCTGACTTATTATGAAAAAAAGAATCGCTCCACCACCATAGAACAGCTTCTTGACGGTTTACTGGACGGAGACAAAAAGACACTTGACGCGCTTTCGCAAATGGACGTCATTGCGATCAGCCGATTTACTACTGTGTGTGTACTGGAAATCGATGAAAATAGCACTGGCACACCGTGGGAGGAGCGGGAGCGCAATCTGGTGAATTTTGCACTGTCCAATATCATTAGAGAGACATTGGAGCAGGAACGGAACGCGGGCAACGGATGGCTGGTTCAGAAAGAAGCATGCTTTGTCATTCTAATCCAGCATGAACAGAGAGATTATCCGCTTCAACTGGCCAACGACCTTCACCGTAAGATCAACAGTTATTTAAAGCTGAGTGTTTCGTGTGGTATAGGGTTAAGCGTGACAGGCATTGAAGAAGCGGCGGCATCCTGTCGCTCTGCACTGAAAGCGCTTAACATAAAATATTTTACAGGTATGAACCAGGTGATTTGTTATGAAGAGCAGTGTGCAAGGAATAGTCTGGAGGATAAGTCTATAGCAGAGCTGCAATCCGATGTGGTCAAAGCGTTGACCGCTCAACAGAAGCAACAGTTGCAGCCGCTGATACGGCAACTGCTGGAGCAGATCCGGATTCAGACAGGGGATAACAGGAATCTGGCGGTGACGGGGGTTTACAATTCAATCCTGATCATACATCAGGAGCTTGCGAAGATCGGGAGCGGGATGGAGCTCCTTCAGGCTGACCATGGTGCTTTGCTGGAAAAACTGGCTGCCTGTCCTTCCTACACGGATGTTGCCCGCATGGTTGAAGAGATCGTGGTGGAAATGCTGCAGCATTTTGCGGGCAAGCTGTCGGGTAAAGAACGGGTGCTGCTAACGAAGATCAAAGCGTATATTGAGGAGCATTATGCCAGCCATATTACCCTGGAATCGATGGCCGCCCTTGTCTATATGAATCCCTACTATTTCAGCAGCTTTTTCAAGAAGCATACCGGCCAAAATTTCAAAAACTATATCACAGAGGTGCGGATGAGGCATGCGCTTAAGCTGCTGCTCGAATCGGACCTTATGGTCTATGAAATTGCCGACCGTGTAGGTTATAACCATGTGAGACATTTCAGCGATATGTTCAAAAAAAGATTTGGCAAGGTGCCGCAAGAATACCGGCAGTGCTTCCGCCGACATCAAACATAATTAACCATAACTAACCATAACGAACAAAGAAGGTGCTGCCTTCATGCGCTTCTGGAGATTGTTGATGAAAAGCATATTCGTAAAATTTTCGGCTTCCTTTATGCTGGTGGGGCTTATCCCGCTCTTTGCGCTAAGCTTTTTTTCCGTGCAAATATTTTCGGGTTACGTGGAACGATATACAACCAGCAACCTGCAGCAAATGGTGCTGTATATGAGCTATAATCTGAATTCGGCCTTCCAGCAGTACAATGACATTTCGAAGCTTATGTATAACGTCCGTTATGAGGGAGTATCCGAAGATATCAACCGGAATCAGACGTTTAATGTCAATGAGCTGGAGCAGATCAATGCGACGCCCATCGATTCCTTCCTGAAAACGATCGTTTTTAGTGATAACTATATTACCGGCGCTTATTTTGTCCGGGCGTCAGACGGGCGTATCTATTACCAGGAACGGGAGAATCGCGGACTTAGAAGTGAGCTACTGCCTGTTCAGGAATGGAAAGACAAAATGAGCACGCAGCCTGCGAAGGTAGCCATTTTCCCGAAGCATCAGGACTCGTATTTCACCGGGTCCAAGCGGGAGGTTTTTACGCTTGTACGTAATCTTATTGATACCTCAGGCGTGCTGACCCGGGAACCCAAGGTGGTGGGCACCTTGTTTCTCGACATTGATACAGCGGTGTTCCGTCAATTTTTGAATGAGCTCTATCTTGGGGAGCAGGACGAGGTAGTTCTGCTCGATGGTGAGGATCATATTTATTTCAGCAATCAGGGCAACAGGACGAAGGATGAAATTTTAGCAGGAAGCAAGGATAACGAGATGCTGGTGCTGCGTGAAGACATTCCTTTTATTAACGGCCAACTGATTGCAATGATTCATCGGGCAGGACTGTTTGAGCAGCTTTTTTCCGCACGGGCCACCGTATATACTGCGATCCTGATTTGCTCAGTGGCCTTGATTGTCATGGGAGCCTGGTTCTCCCGCCGTTTGGCTGCGCCGATCCGCAAGCTGATTCAGCAAATGGCAGTGGTGGAGTCCGGGAGGCTGGACAGTATGCTTCCGGTCAACAGCAACGATGAAATAGGCAGGCTGACCCAAGGCTTTAATCGGATGGTCGAGCGCCTGCGGGTGCATATTGATGAAGCTTATGTGGCCCAGATCAAGCAGAAGCAAACCGAGCTGAATGCGCTAAAAAGCCAGATCAGACCTCACTATTTGTACAACACCCTTGAAGTGATCCGGATGAATGCGGTGGATAAAGAGGCGGAAGAGGTCGCGGACATGATTCATTCCTTGTCCAACCAATTGAAATACGTTATTGATTATGGAGAAGAGCGCGTAAGTCTGCGCCGGGAGCTTGAGCATTTGCATGACTATTTCTATATTATTTCGGTCCGGTATGACAACAGATATGTGCTCAGGTGTGACATCGCTCCTGACGTGGATATGGACTGGCCGATCCTGAAATTATGTTTGCAGCCCATCGTGGAAAATGCGGTCCAGCACGGACTGCGCCAGCAGAAAAAGGGGACGGTTGGGGTGACTGTAGAGAAGCGGGACAAGGACCTGGCCATCACGATTTATGATGACGGCGCGGGAATGGATAGAGGGACGCTGGCACGCATTAATGAAACCTTGTACGAGCCCAGCGCCCCGAGCAAGTCTGTCGGGCTAAAAAATGTGCATGAGAGAATCCGGTCCATGTACGGAGAAAATTATGGCCTGTCCGTGAGCAGTCAGAAGGATATTGGCACCTCTGTGCTGCTCTGCTTTCCAATACCGGGTTGACGGCTCTTTTTCTAATAAAGAAATGAAGAGATCCGCACTTTTGCAAGGATAATCCTTTGTCCTTCAAGGCCTTAATTGGTCGTTGGTGCTCCTTATGCAGAAGTGTGGATTTTTAAATGCGCAAAAGTGAAAGTGAACTGTCAAATGAAGTGGAAATCTTCTGAAGATGGCACGAAGGTCATAGCAAAGTTAGACCTAATGTCGCTGTGCCCTGAAATTCTATTTTAGTATAATTTAGTTCCATAAAATAGAAGTGGATGTGTAGGCATGGCGAAAATACAGGTACCTGCGGATCTCATGATGGAAGTCGCTCGAAGGATCAGGGTCGGGAAAGATCAGTTAAAATACATATTGGAGCAGAATTTTTCAAGAACGACTGCCTTGTTAAATGAGTTTGAAGGAGAGACGGCAAGAAGGTTCCGCTCGCTGCACGAAGAGAATGCGAAGGCACTGAGCCTAGTCCCGGTAAATCTGCAAAGAGCAGCGGATGAATTAGAAACCATAGTGAACAGGTTTGTTGATGCAGACTCAGGTATAGTTCATATTCCTGATCTTGTTGGGACAAAGAGCATTCATGATTATGCTGGAGATTTTTTCAAACCAGACTTTAGCACTATTGGGCCTGCGCATACCAGTTTGACCCAACTGAATGAACGGTCTGATGCTACATCCATATCTGCCGAAAGACCACCGCGAGAAGAACCGGAGAAAGGGTTCGGTGACCATGTTCATGATTTTTTCGAAGGAGCATGGAAACCGCTCAGCACATTGGATGATAATATAGTTAAACTGGGCGAACAGATAGAGAAAGACCCGGTAGGGACGATTGGCGGAATGGCACGAGATGCAATCGCCGCCCCAGTCGAAGGCGTAGTGAGCGGTGCAACATTTGGCTGGAACTTTCTCTGGGGCACGGGCGATGCAAGGGAACAGGCAAAGGAATATGTAGAGACGGAAAAACAAAAATTTGAGGAGCAGGGTGCGGCCTTTTATGCAGGAACAGCAGCCTCGGCTATGGCTGTTCAATTTCTTGGCAAAAGAATAGGGATCAAGGGGAAGTTGGGGGACGGAGGGAAATACACACTTGGAGGAGAGGATCAAGATAGGTTAAGAGGCAAAATTTCTGAGGGGACGAGTAGTGTCGCTAAGATTGGCGACAGCTTTGGAAAAGCCGGAACACTCGTTGAAAACCCCGGCACTAAAATTGAGTGGTCAAAGGTCTCAACTCATGGAATCGAGAGAATGAATGAACGCGGTGTGACGAAAGAAATGGCAGAATTTTGGGTCGAAAATGGTAAGGCACTTTCACAAAATAATGGAAGCAAGCATTTGTTTTTCTCGGAGGAAGGTGCAGCGGTTGTTGCCAACGATGGGACGCTTGTAACAGTAATTCCGAAGAGCAAATACGATGATGCTTATAAGGCGTTATCGAGATCTTTATTTGGGAGGTAAGCGAGTAACAGATGAGAGATAACATCATTCAAATAATTAACGAATGGAATCCGGTGGATATTTATCCACTACTGGAGGATGAATATTCTTCTGAGTCACAGAAGGTGTTTGAAGCAATGGATTTCACCAATACGGTTGATGAACTAGCGGATGAAGTGTTCAATATATTCGAGAAATCTTTTGGAAAGGAGTTTGAGAAGTCTATTGATGAATGCAAGTTTATTGCAGAGAGGATTGTAAAGTTAAAACAAGGTGGTGGGGCTGAGTCTGTAAAGTAAATGGCGTAAACTCTACACCCTATTAATAGAGATCCGCTTACTGCGGCTCTTTTTCTCAAGAAAACTGCCCTATGATTGGGCTTAGTAGAATGCCGGTTACTGGATCAGGGGAGATAAGATGAGGATTGTTTTTTCGGTTAAATCCGAGTATGAATATGTACGAGAGCGTGACGAGGCTGAAAGCAACATCGGCTGAAAAAGTGTACAACCGAAATTGCTTTAATTTTATATAAACCACATAATGTTTTTGCGTTACCTTTAATAGGTCGATTATGGTTAGATATATCCATGATTGACCTGTTTTTTATGTTTATAGCTGCCTTCCTTGTGCACCAGCAACGCCAAAGGCGTATGGAAAGGAAGAAGTTAGGACTAAAACCGGATGATTTGAACATTTTCGAGGACTACTATAAAAGATATAGGGGGTTGAAATAAGTGAAGCTAGATGTATTTCTGTTAAATGGTTACACTTATTGTGCGAATTTAAAATCCATTCCTGTTGTAGTTAGGTTATCATCGACAGATAAAATTGAAATTGCGGGTAAAATTGACTTAAGAGAAATACTGCTTCTGCAAGATGGTAAAGATATCTTCGGAGGATATATTAAATCCAGATTGGGAATGGAGAAAGACACAATAACCATCTCTTATGATAAACCCCAGCACATATTATATGATATATGCGACTATGAAGATAGCGAATTGCATCCTGGTGAGTATGAAGTGAGTATTAAACTGCAAGTTTACCGTTATGAGAGTGGGGAAAGGAAGGAAACGGTTAGTTTAGAAGGAATGACTAAGCTAACAATTATGTAAACTCTAAAATGCTGATCAAGTGTTTTTCAAAACCGCAGGAGGAGTAGAATTCTTGCGGTTTTGTTACAGGAGGAATTATGGGAATCTTTCTCTGCAATATCAGGGCCATCTTGCGCTAAATTCAATAGCAATCATTTCATAAGGGTCGCGTTATGCGACTCTTTTTTTGAAAAAAAGTGTGTATCCGTTAACTGGAAGGTCTGCTTTCTTAAATTCCCCGCATATGCGGCTTAAAAAAGTTCATACAAGCAAAAAACGCTCCATGTTATGCTAAATAACGAAAACGCTTACTTCGAGGGGGCCGCAAGATATGCTTAAAAAAGCAAAATTCAGGTTAACCGCACTTCTGCTCGCAACGGCTATGATTTTGGGAGCTTGTGCCGGAAACAGCACGGGTGCGGGGGGTGATACCGGGGCTGATCCTGGCGGGAAGAAAATAAGCTTTACTATCGGATACGCTGCCGGTGATCCGGCTGCCAAAAAAGCGATAGCCGATACCGTGAAGAGATTCATGGAGGCTAATCCGGATATTGAAATCAAGGATCTCAGTGAAAACTCCAGCAGCTCATATCTGGATTGGCTGAAAACGAAGGATGCAGTTGGCGAGTTTCCTGATCTGGTGGAGATGCGGGACACGGAGGTGTTTGCTCATGCGGGTAAAATCGTGGAGCTGCCGTCAGACCTGCTGGATTTGTTCGATTCGCCTCCAGCGGTAGAAGGCAAGGTGTGGAACGCACCCTTATCGATGAATGCGCCGCAAGGCATCATTTACAGCAAAAAAGCATACGCGGATGCTGGCATTACCGAGCTGCCCAAAACGTATGACGAGTTCATCGCCATCCAGGAAAAATTAAAGGCTTCCGGTATAACACCGCTGGTGGTTGGCGGCAAAGACATTTTCCATATGGGCTTCTGGGTGAATAAGTTTCTCATTGATGAGGTGTACGCGCAGGATCCGGACTGGAATTCCAAGAAAACAGCCAAAGAGGTCAGCTTCACAGACGCCAATGTCGTGCAGGCGATGACGGATTACCAAGAGCTGTTCAACAATTACGTGGATAAAGGCTGGCTCAGTACACCTGACAATCAAACGATTTCTTTCCTGATCACAGGCAAAGCCGCTCAACTCTACTCGGGAACATGGATGTTTTCGCAAATCGAAGAAGCAGATCCGAGCTTTGAATACGGCTTTTATGCCGTGCCTGACCGTGCGGGCAAAGTGAATATTATAGGACTTCCATCACCTGCCGGATGGTCTTTGTCCGCCGAAGCGGCCGAGGATCCCGAGAAAGCGGAAGCGATCAAAAAATTCATTCGTTTCTTCTTCGAGCCGGAGCAATATTCGCAGTATCTGGCGAGCATCAACGGAATTCCGTCAACAAAAGAAAAGGTCACGTATGAGACCGCAGAAGCGATGGAGGCGGCGCTTGCTTTGATGAACGATCCGAAGGTTACGAAGTCGCTGGCTATCAATAACTGGTGGGGAGAGAATCTGATCCCGCCTCAGTTCCGCAATTGGTTCTACAAAAAGCTGCAGGAGATGGTTGTGAACGACGGGGATGTCAAAACTTATATGCAGCAGGTGGACGCGGAATATGACAACCAGGTGAAGGCAAATTCGATGTAAGAGATGTGAGAAAGAGAAGCTTTGGAGGAACCCGCACCCAGAGTGAAGGTGGTTCCTCTTTTTAGGAAGGAGTGCATTCTATGGGAACACCCGCATCATCTGCAAGAGAGCGTATTACTACAGCAACCGTTCATCCAAAAAAGAAAAAGCAGCACCCTTTTGCTATCGTATTTATACTTCCGTCATTAATCCTGTACACCTTGTTTGTCATTGTTCCTACTCTTGGCAGTGTGTATCTCAGCTTTACCTCATGGGACGGAATAAGCGAGGATATCCGCTTTATCGGCTTTGCCAACTTTGTTGAGATATGGAATAGTCCCCGGGTTCATAATGCGCTGAAGAATACACTCATCATGACCGTAAGTTTGGTCATCCTGGAAAATATTGCGGCCATTGCCATGGCCCTGATGGTTGACAAGGTAAAGTGGTTCAAGAATCTATTTCGCAGCATTTTCTACTTTCCCACGTTGCTTAGTGGCATCGTGATGGGCTTCGTATGGGCCATGATCCTGAATTATAATTTTGGCGTTGTTAATCAAATGCTGAACGCGGCCGGACTCGGAAGCTGGGCGGTGGATTGGCTGGGGGACCCCAACTACGCTATGCTGTCCGTCATCCTGTCCACAGTCTGGAAGGGCGCCGGTTATTACATGATCATCTATCTGGCTGGACTGCAGGGCATTCCGGCAGAGCTGTCCGAAGCGGCCAGCATTGATGGCGCGAATGGCTGGCAGCAGTTCCGTTTTATTACCTTTCCGCTGCTTGCAGGCTCCGTGACCGTATGTATGGTGCTCTCCATGATCAGTGCGCTGAAAATATTTGATCAAATTGCGGTCATGACGGATGGCGGACCAGGCTTCGCGACAGAAACGTTAACCTATATCATTTACAAGGTAGGCTTTGGCGAATTGAGGCAGGGCTTCGGTACAGCGCTTGCTATGGTACTGTTTGTCATCATCTTAATCATTACGATTATTCAAGTGAAAATTCTTCGCAAGAGGGAGGTGCAGTATTGATATGAGCATGCAGGCACGCCAAAAAATAGGCGAAGTGCTCCTGTTCGCGGTTACGCTGCTGGTGGCCGTTGTATTCTTTTTTCCCATTCTGTTCAACCTGATGTCGGCCTTCAAGAGCAATGGTGAAATTATGCGGGATGCCCTATCGTTTCCGACCTCGCTGTATCTGGAAAATTTCAAATATTTGCTGACCGAGACCGAATTTCCGCGTGCGATCGTCAACAGTTTGATCCTGACGGTGGTTTCCATCGTCATGCAAATCCTGATCATTCCGATGGCAGGTTATGCGATCGAAAGAAGAAACGTCAAATGGACGCACTTCGTTTTCCTTTACTTTCTTGCTGGCATGATGATTCCTTTCCAGGCCTACATGATTCCATTGTTCAAAGAGCTTAAAATGCTTGGACTGTACGGCAGCCTGGCCGGACCGGTTTTTGTGTATATCGCAGGCGCAGTTGGTTTTGGATGCTTGCTTTACACAAGTTTTGTCAAAGGCATCCCCAAGGAAATTGAAGAGGCGGCCGAGATCGACGGCTGCAGCCGGTACACGATTTTCTGGAGAATTGTATTTCCGCTGCTCGGACCGGTGACGGCCAGTATGGTCATATTAAACGGGCTGGGCATCTGGAACGATTTTCTCCTGCCGATGCTCGCGCTTCCGTCCGGGGAGCCGAAAACGATGGTTGTAGAAATTTACCGGTATATCGGAGAGTTTTCGTCGAGATGGGATATGATTTTTGCCGGAACCGCCCTGTCCGTTATTCCTGTGCTTATTATATTCGTTTCTATGCAAAAGTACTTTGTTAAGGGAATCTCATCAGGAGCGACCAAAGGATAAGGGGGATGAATCCATGCTTGTTTTAGACAGCAAAACGGCTTGGGTAGACGAGGTTGTGGACAAAATTACGGCCAAAATGGACTGGGTCAGCGAAAAATCGAAAAACAAAATTCCTTATACGACCATCAACGGGCAACATGATGACCGGTCGCTGCATAACCCTTCCAATACGGAGGCGGACGGTATAAGCTGGTGGACCAACGGATTCTGGGGCGGAATGATGTGGCAGATGTATCATGTTACAGGGCAAGCGAAATACAAGGATATCGCTGAAATCTCGGAGCGAAAATTGGATGCCTGCTTCCAGGATTATTATGGTCTGCATCATGATGTGGGCTTCATGTGGCAGCCCACCAGCGTGGCTAACTTTAAACTAACCGGAAATCCGGACTCCCGCAAACGGGCAATGCATGCCGCAAACCTGCTCGCTGGCCGTTACAATCCGGCAGGGCAATTCATTCGTGCCTGGAATGACCTGGAGGACGAGGATACGAGAGGCTGGGCCATCATTGACTGTATGCTCAATATCCCGCTTTTGTACTGGGCTTCCTCAGAAACAGGTGATCCCCGTTTCCGGCAGATTGCGGAGAAGCATGCCGATACAACCATGAATGCTTTTATCAGACCTGATGGCTCTGTTAACCATATCGTTGAATTTGATCCGTTTGCAGGCGGAGTGGTCAAAACCTATGGCGGGCAGGGATACGAGGAAGGTTCTTCATGGACACGCGGGCAAAGCTGGGCACTGTATGGATTTATGATGAGCTACAACCATACGCAGAAGGAAGAGTATCTGCATACGGCAAAACGGGTCGCCCATTATTTTATCGCCAACATCCCCGAAGACGGCATTATTCCGGTCGATTTCAGGCAGCCCAAGGAGCCGGCATTGGAGGATTCAACAGCGGCGGCCATTGCCGCCTGCGGTTTGATTGAGATTGCCAAGAAAGTAGGCCCTCATGAGAAGGATCTGTATCTGGGAGCTGCGATCAAGCTGCTGCATACCCTGGATCAGACACGCACCGACTGGACAACCGGCTGCGACTGCATTCTTAAGAATGGCTCTGCCGCCTATCATGCTAGTAGCCACCATCAATCCATCATTTACGGCGATTATTTTTTCATGGAAGCGATGCTCAAGCTCAAGGGAAATGATTTATATATTTGGTAAATGGTTATGGATAGGCAGATGTATTTGACTTTAGTTGAACGATCGTTTATTATTCAAACATGAGATATAAGGACAAAAATAAAAACGAAGCCATTTTTCAAGCAACCATTCAGCTTTTGAACGAGATCGGTTTTTCTGAAATTTCCATGTCTAAAATCGCCAAACGGGCTCAGGTATCACCAGGAACGATTTATGTTTACTTTGAAAATAAGGAGGACATGCTGAGGAAGCTGTTTTTGAATGTTGAGCAAAAGATTAGTTCGGGTATGTTCGAGGGTATTCATCATCCATTGCCGGTCAAGGCAAGATTTGAACTGATTATGAGCAACTATATTGAATTCATTCTTAACCATAAAGATGAATTCCTCTTCTATGAACAATTTTGCAATTCACCGCTTGTCGAGAATTTGTATCTTGAAGATTCCAGTTCGATGTTCCAGCCTTTTTATAAATTGATTGAGGAAGGCAAAGAACAGAAGCTACTTAAAGATTACGACACCATGCTGCTGTTGGTTTTGATTTATGCTCCTGTTACCGAGCTGGCCAAGCAATATTACAGAAGAGAATTTGAATTTAATGATAGAAATGTGAAGGACTTGATTCAATCAAGCTGGGACGCTGTCAAGGCATAAGGAGTCCTTCTTTTTTTAAATATAAAATGAATGAACGTTCAATTTCTAATGTCGTCATCGTGGCACCTCACATAGGTGAACGTGTTGAGATTGGTTCTTCTGAAATACCATCGGCTCCATGGTGGAGAGATATTACTTAAAGGGGGTGATTCATGTAAAAAGCGGCGTATCGAACGATGATCATTTTCTAAGATTTACAGTTTTGAAAAAATGAATAACTATGATTAGGAGGCATATATGAAATATTATTTCTTAGGAAAAAGCGGATTACGCGTCTCGGAGCTTGCTCTTGGCACCATGACGTTCGGAACGGATTGGGGATGGGGCGCAGGCACCGATGAAGCCCGCAATATGCTGGATATTTATCTTGACCGAGGCGGAAACTTTGTCGATACGGCCAGCGGTTACACGAACGGAAGCTCGGAAAAAATGCTGGGTGAAATTCTGGGCGAGCGGCGAAAGCGAATCGTTCTTGCTACAAAGTATACGATGAATACGCACCAAGGCGATCCGAATGCAGGCGGAAATCACAGAAAAAACATGATCCGCTCTGTTGAAACGAGCTTGTCGCGAATGAAAACAGATTATATCGACCTGCTGTATCTGCACTCCTGGGACAATACGACGCCGGTGGAAGAAGTCTTGCGGGCCATGGATGATCTTGTGCGAGCGGGCAAGGTGCTCTATGCAGGGATATCGGATACGCCAGCCTGGCAGATTTCGCGGATGCAGACGATCGCGGACCTGAGAGGATGGTCTCCTCTGATTGCTCTGCAAAACGAACATAGTCTGATCGAGAGAACGTCGGAAAGAGAGCTTGCTCCGATGGCTCGGGAAGTGGGGCTTGGGGTTGTTGCCTGGTCGCCACTGGCCAACGGCCTTTTGACCGGAAAATATTCAAGAGAGGATTTACAGCAGCGCAGCACCGAATCCGAGGGCTGGAGCTCGCGGGTAACCATGATGGCTAACCATGGTATGTTAAACGAGCGGGTATTTAATATCGTGGATGAAGTCACAAAGGTAGCAGATGAAGTGAATGCTCCGGCAGCGCATGTTGCGCTGGCATGGCTGAGAGCCCAGTCGTCTGTTACATCCATTTTGCTGGGTGCAAGCAAAGCCGGGCAGCTTGAAAGCAATTTGAACATGCTGGATTTGAAGCTGTCTGAAGAGCAACTGCAAAGACTCGACGCGGTAAGCTCGATTGAGCTTGGGTTTCCACACAAATACTTAAATGATCCTGCAAATCTGTGGGGCGTTTTTGGGGGCGTAGCGGTCAAGCGCCGAAATTGAAAAATACGATCATTTCCGGCAATCCCCCCTAAGAGGGGGATTGCCGTTTTAATACAAAACAAATAATTAAATACAGTGATGTTGACTCATTTGAGGCATACAAGTAAAATTATTGTAATAAAACACAATACATGAGGAGGGGGATGCAATGCTGGAGCTTAGTTTTGATGATCCTGACAAGCTGGTGATGGTCACCCATGCATTGTCCACCCGTTCGCGGGTTGATATTCTCCGCCTTCTGATCTCCAAAAACCTTAATATTGTTGAAATCGCCGAAGCGCTTAAACTTCCAGTATCCACTGTAGCTAGCAATATCAAGGTTCTGGAGGCTGCAAGACTGATCAATACGGAGCTGCTTCCCGCCTCGCGTGGTGCGATGAAGGTGTGCAGCCGCAACTATGATGACATTCATATTGCGCTGAATCTGGAGAAAGCATTGCCCAAAGGAGATATTCAGGCATATGAAGTGGACATGCCAATTGGCCATTATAGCGATTGTGAGGTATCTCCGACATGTGGCATGGCCAATGCTGACGGCATGATCATACGCGAGGATGAGCCGGCGAGCTTTTATCATCCGAAGCATGTCGGAGCCCAGATTATATGGTTCCGCAAGGGGTATGTGGAATATTTAATGCCGCTTGAAATACCGGCAGAGGCGCGGATCGAATCGCTCGAACTGTCGATGGAAATATGCTCCGAAGCTCCAAACTATGACAATAACTGGCCTTCCGATATTTCTTTGTGGATTAATGATGTCGAGATTGGCATGTGGACGTGTCCCGGTGATTTTGGGGACAGGCGTGGGAAGCTGAACCCGGCCTGGTGGCATGAATGGTCTACCCAGTACGGACTGCTCAAGACATGGCGAGTGGACAAAGATAAGACGATGCTGGATATGGAGAAGGTATCCCCGGTTACTCTGGATCAGCTCAATCTGCAGAACAGCCATAAACTGCGGCTGCGCATCGGAATTAAGCCGGATGCTGTTTATCAGGGGGGCATCAACCTGTTTGGGCGGCAATTTGGAGATTATGATCAGAATATCAAAATGACCGTAAATTATGCTATGGATCAGGACGATGGTGAGATGGAGAGGCTTTAGTTGCAGGTACACTGTAACTAAAGCCTTTTTTTAGTTTATTGATTACATAAAATATGTTTGAAAGCGTTGACATATAGAATTAGCAGTTATATACTCCCTAATATATACAATAATAATGAAATAAAACAACATTATTGTTTGTATCTATGAAACTAGCGCAAAGGGGAGGTTTACATGAAAAAAAAGATAAGGTCGCTGTCATTAACGTTATTGCTCTCGTTTTCAATGGTTTTAAGCGCATGCAGCGGAAACGGCGGCACTGAGGAGCAGGCTGCCGGCGAAACGTCTGGTGACGGAAAAGTGACATTATCCTTCTGGACACTGTTCGATGGTGGCGATGGTGAGAACATGCAAACATTGGTCGATGAGTTCAATAAAACCCACCCGAACATCGTAGTAAAAAATACCAAACTGGCTTGGGGCGAATATTATACGAAGCTCATTACCTCTGTGGGCAACGGTAATGGGCCGGATGTGGGTATATCCCATACGTCCAGACTCCCGGACCTGGTTAATCAAGGAGTAGTAACCGAGCTTGATACCCCGGCTGCTGATGCGGCTGTGGACTGGGGCACCTACAATCAGAATCTTTTGGATGCGGTTACCGTAGACGGACAGCATTATGCAGTGCCGATTGATACGCATCCATTTATTATGTACTACAACAAAAAGCTGCTGCAGGATGCGGGGCTGCTTGGCGAGGACGACAAACCGGTGTTTGAGCAATCGCCCGAAGGTTTTGTAACCTTCCTCAAGGCGTTGAAGGAGAAGCTTCCGGCCAAGGTTACTCCATTCGCTTTCTCCAATGTCAATGATGATCCTTATCGTCTATGGTGGGCCTTGTACTCGCAATTGGGCGGTAATGATGTGATATCAGATGATTTGAAGTCGGCGGCCATTGATAAAGAGAAAGGCATTCAGGCGGCGGATTACATCCAGAAGCTGTTCACCGAGGGATATATCAAGAAAAACGATCCTGACTTCTATAAAAATTTCCAGAGCGGCACGGCAGCAATTATGATGACAGGCGTCTGGGCAACAGGAACGTGGGAATCCACGAAAGGGCTGGAGTTCGGTGCCATGCCGATCCCGAAAATTTTCGATCAGGAAGCGACATGGGGAGATTCCCATACGATTATTTTGCCGCTGACTCAGGATGAGGACCCGGCCAAACGCAAAGCGGCGATGATTTTTGCCGATTGGGTTGCCGAAAACGGCCAGGTGTGGGCGAAGGCCGGACATATCCCGTCCAAACCATCTGTGCTGGAGAAACCGGAATATAAGGATCTCCCTTACCGCAGCGATTATGCCGAGGTCGCAAGTGTGGTTAAATTCAGCAAGCAGTCTACGAAAGATTGGCAAATTCGTGATGAAGCGGCATTTAAATTTTTGAATGAAGTATGGACGAACAAAATGACTCCGGCTGAAGCCATGGACAAGATGGAAGCTGCCATTCAGCAAATCCTGAGCGAATAGTAAGGCAGGCGGATCACATAAGCCGCCGGATGCTGATCCGTCGGCTTGCGTGCCAACAAAGGGGGACGCACATATGAAAATCAAAAAATGGAGAGCAGACCTGCAGGCGCTTTTATTCCTGCTTCCATTCCTGATCGTGTACATTTTGTTTACGATCTGGCCGATGATTAAGGGCGTTGAGATGACCTTTTACAAATGGACATTGATCCGCAAAATGGGTTTTGTCGGACTCGACAACTTCCGCAAGGCGCTGCAGGACAGAGAGGTCTGGGAGGCGTTGTGGCACTCAACCTTTTTCGTGATCTTAAGCACGCCAACGATGATCATACTGTCCATTCTACTGGCCCTCATTGCCAACCGGAAATCGGTTTTGCAGAAATTCTACCGCATTATCTTTTTTATACCTAGCGTGCTTTCTGTTGCCGTCGCAGCTTATCTGGGCTTATTCGTCTTTCAGCCTTACACCGGACTTGTGAACTCAACACTGCATTTCATTGGGTTATTGCCCGGGGAATCAGAAATCTTCTGGCTGACGGAAACGGGGCTGGCGTGGGTCGTTATTACGATAGTCACCCTGTGGTGGACGGTCGGTTTTAACTTTATTTTGTATCTGTCGGCTATGCAGGAAATACCGGACGAGATTTACGAAGCGGCAAGGCTGGACGGTGCGAGCGATACGCAAATCTTTTGGCGGATTACGCTGCCGTATCTGACGCCGCTGACCAAAACGATTACGATGCTGCAGATTATCGCTTCATTCAAAGTATTTATGCAAATTTATGTCATTACAGGCGGCGGTCCGCTGGACCAAACACGTCCGATCATCCAGTTGATCTATCAGACTGGATTTAAGAACAACAATTTGGGTTATGCCGCGACCATGTCCTATATTTTGTTCGTCATTTTGCTGGTGCTGTCCGCGCTGCAATACTGGATCAATAACAGGAAAGGAGCGGAAAGCTGATGAAATGGCTGTATCGTACAGGCTCCGCGATCATGGCGCTTTTTTTCGCGGCTCCGCTCGTCTGGATGCTGGTCGTATCCGTCAAGGAAGAAGGCATGAAGATTATCACCGTACTGGACTGGTTCAAACCTCCGTATTCGCTGGCCGTTTATCAGGAAGTATTGACGACCACCAAACTGTCCCAGTGGACGGTCAACAGCTTGCTGGTAGCCGTGGTGGTCACAGTGCTGACCGTTGTTTTCGCGGCCATGGCGGGATTTGCCCTGTCCAAGGTGCCGTTTCGTTACCGTACGTGGATGTTCTTCTTCATCCTTGGCGGGCTGCTGATTCCCGGAGAAGCGACCATTATTCCGCTCTATCAGGTTGCGAAGGATCTGGATTTACTGAATTCATACAGCGGGCTCATTATTCCGATGCTGGCCTCTCCGGTGGCTGTCATTGTGCTCAAAAGCTTCTTCGACGGCGTCCCCAATGATTTACTGGAGAGTGTACAAATTGACGGCGGCGGCATCTGGAGGATTTTCACGAGCATTATGCTGCCCTTGACCCGCCCGGCCATGGCTTCGATGGCGATTCTGACCTTTATCGGTTCGTGGAACAACTTTCTGTGGCCGTTCCTGTCCATTACGGACGACAATTTGTTTACGCTGCCGATGGGGATTCCCACACTGATGGGCCAATACTCGGAGGATTACGTTAAACCGATGGTGATCAACGCGATTGCTTCTGTGCCTATCATTATCTTGTTCATTATTTTTGAAAAGCAGATCGTAAAAGGAATCAGCATGTCCGGCATCAAGGGATGAGCTTAAATAAATCAAAGGGATAGGTGGAAACCGTATGACTACAAAAGCTTATATCAAAGATTATCCGAGGCCGCAATTTGTGCGCAAGGAATGGTTGGATTTGAACGGACAATGGGACTTTTGCTTCGATGATGAAAGGATTGGGGAAACGGAGCAGTGGTTCAAGCAATTTCCGGAAGGGCAAAAAATTATCGTGCCATTTACCTATGAAACAAAAGCGAGCGGCATCGGGATCGAGACCTTCCATCCGCAGGTCTGGTATCGTAGAAGTGTAGTGATCCCGCAGGAGGTGGCAGCCAAAAGGACGATTTTGCACTTTCAGGGCGTGGACTATAAAGCGAAATGCTGGGTGAACGGTGTGCTTGCCGGAGAACATGAAGGTGCATATGCGGCGTTTTCGTTCGACATAACGCCATATATTAAATACGGCGCGGAAAACAATCTCGTGCTTGAGGTGCAGGACAGCCAGAGCTGTACGCAGCCACGGGGAAAACAGCGCTGGGTGGAGCAAAATTTTGAATGCTTTTATGTGCAGAGCACGGGAATTTGGAAAAGTGTGTGGATCGAGCATGTGAACGAGGCAAGAATTGAGGCGGTCAAAATGACGCCTGATATCGACCGCCATATGATCCGTTTTGATTTCCAGCTCAAGGGCATTGAAGACAAGAAGAATTTGCGTCTGGAGGCGGCCATTGAACTGAAGGGACAGCCTGTAAGAACCGTTAGCCTGTCTGCCGACAGGTCCTGGATCACGGTGGAGGTCAATGTGCTTCATGAGGCAGGCGGTCCGTGGAAGCAAAGCTTGTGGTCGCCGGAATCGCCAAACCTGTACGATGTGCAGTTTGTTTTGTATGAGGGTGAGCAGGAGCGCGACCGGGTGTCCTCCTATTTTGGTATGCGGAAAATATCGATTGAGAACGGGCAGATTCTGCTGAATAACGCCCCGCTCTATCAACGGCTAATTCTGGATCAGGGCTATTGGCCGGACAGCCACCTGACTCCTCCATCCGAGGAAGCGCTTATTGAGGATATCGATAAAACGGCGGAGATGGGCTATAACGGGCTCCGTAAACATATGAAGCTGGAGGATCCGCGCTTTTTATACTGGTGTGATGTGAAGGGCATGCTGGTCTGGTCGGAAATGGCGGCTACCTTCGAATTTAATGACGATGCGGTCAGCCGCTTTACAAGGGAATGGCTGGAGATTGTGCCGCAGCAGTACAATCATCCAAGCATCATCACTTGGGTGCCGTTTAATGAATCATGGGGCATACCAACCATTGCCCATGATGTGCGGCAGCAGCAGTTCACACAAGGCATCTATCATCTTACGAAGGCGATTGATCCGTACCGTCCTGTCGTCACCAATGACGGATGGGAGCACACCGTCTCGGATATTTTGACTCTGCATGATTATGTGGAAAAGGGCGCAGAGTTCCTGGAGCGGTATCAGGACAAGGAGAGTATTGTTAACAACCAAATCTCCTTTAATCAATGGAAGCGTGCGTTTGCGGAAGGATACGCCTATCGGGGACAGCCGATCATCATCAGCGAATTCGGCGGCATTGCGTTCCAGACGGATAAAGGTTGGGGATACGGGAACCAGGTGGATTCCGAGGAGGCCTTCATCGAACGCTTTCGTGCCATCACCGGAGCGATTAAGGCGACTCCTTATCTCGCGGGTTATTGTTATACACAGCTAACTGATGTGCAGCAGGAGGTCAACGGGCTGCTGACGGAAGACCGCCAGCCTAAGGTGCCGCTTGAGGTGATTCGGGAGATTAACTTGGCTTAAGCTGAGCATGTACACAGATTTTTAGATAATAGGAGCTGATCCCGATGCAAAAAGTAGAATATCCCCACCCGTTCACTAACGCAGCTTGGGAAGACGAATATCAAGGGGAAAAAGCGGTTTGGCTGCGCTACGGTCCTTACGAGGCGGTGATGCTTCCGCAGATCGGCGGCAATCTGGTTGCCTTCCGCGATCAGGAGCTGTTGTGCTGTTTCCTGCATGAACCGGCACCGGAGGAGATGGAGGCCTTCAAGGCAAGGCCGATGATTCACGGCATCCCGGTGCTGTTTCCGCCGAATCGTTATGAGGACGGGCGGTTCGCCTGGGATGGGCGAACACTGCAGCTTCCTGTCAATGAAGAGGAGACAGGCAACCATCTGCACGGCTTTCTGTACAACATACCGTGGACTGTAGATGAATATGGACAGACCGGACTGGAAAGCTTTGTATCTGTCTCGATTATGATCGATGAAAGCCATCCGGTATACGCGGTCTTTCCTTTTCACTTCAGCATCACCTTGCGTTATTCGCTTAGCAGCGATGGTCTTATGCAGTATGTGAGGGTTCGCAATCATGGCAATACCGTGATGCCGTGCCTGCTGGCATTTCACATATCCGTGAACGCGCCGTTTGTTGCAGAGGGTTCGGCGCGGGACTATAAGCTGAAGCTGACGGTCGGACAGCGGTGGGAACTGGACGGCCGTATGCTGCCGACGACGCAGTTTCAGCCGCTTACGCCGGAGGAGGAGCAGATGCGTGACAGCGGCGTCTATCCTTTCTTTGCGGACATGGATAACCATTACACCGCCGTGCCGCAAAACGGGCGCAACCGGATGGAACTGCACGATACAGTGAGGGGAATTACGCTGGTCTATGATGTTGGAAACTCGTATAAACAATGGATGATCTGGAACAATAGAGCGCAGGAGGGATTTTTCTGTCCGGAGCCTCAGACCAATTTGGTCAACGGCCCTAATGTTGATTTGCGAGCTGATGAGATTGGCGTATTCAGTCTGCAGCCGGGGGAGATCTGGGAGGAAAGCAGCAGGTTTTATGTGCGGAAAGCGGTGCAGGACAATAATTGAAAATGCCTTTGACATGAATTTATAAAAAGGTCAAAAACAGTGAGAAAGTTACTTGTATTCAGGATATCGTGTCCACAAAAAGAGCTCTGTTGTTTAAACGCTGGCAGAGCTCTTTTTCTGTTGTCTATAGTTTATTCTCGTTGACCAGCTTTAAGACAGGGTTGAGAGAATCCTGTGTATAGAATTTACCGCCATCTGAAGGTACGGTTACTGCATAGTGGTTGAAAGATTCAAAATCATCAGGACTTGCTATTTGATAGGTTAAACAAGTGTCGACTAATTGTTGTAAATCCTCGTGGTTTTTTGTTGGCCTTGGGAAACACATTACATCGGGAAAATCGAGTACATATACGTAAGTATCAGTTACTCTATATTTCATGCTCTGAATCTGCCCATAACCACCGTATTATAAAACCTGCCGTCAGCCAGCAGCTTATCGTTCTTCAGCACACAAACTCCAAATTCCACTTTATGAGAAAGCCGTTTTAAATCATTGCCTTCGCATCTGGGAAATCCGACGATCCGTCCATCAACCTCGACTACCAAAAACAAGTTTCGTGGTTTCTCTATGTCTGCTTTAATCAACTGTTTGAAACCCGTAACGTCGATAAAAGCCTCTCCCGGTTCCCTGTCCAGATACTCGGTCTCGCCATCAATCCGCAATCTTAATTCGGATAGCTGTTCCGCATCTTCAGGGGTAGCTGTTCTTATGGTGAAGGCGATTTCTTGGTTATGTATTTCGCGTTTATTCAATTTCGACTCTCCTATCGGCGGCCAGACGCAAGAGTTTTTATATTCCATTAAAGAGAATCTTCATATTAGTATGAAGATCAATTTCAATTTATAGCGTAAATTGGCCTCAGTCTTCTCGTCAAGCCTCTTTTAGGCAGGGACATCACCATGAGCGGAATGGGTCAGGTATTTATTTCCAATCTTGTGAAATTTCATATAATAGATTTGTAGAGAGGAGGGCCCTTCAAGAAATCATTTTTTAAACCGATTTAAGAAAATGTTTACCTACTTCCTGAAAGGAGGAGGGTGGTTTACGAAATCGGATAGATTCGCAGAAGAGTGCTGTTTTGGCCATTCCGAATTAAATAAAGGAGGAACAGCGTATGAGAGGACCTAAAAAGGCTGCAGTCTATACTATCTCTAATAGCAATTTTCGGGTGACGACCGGTGATCATGGAGAAATTACGAACCTGCAAATCGTCGGTGACAGCTTTCCAACCAACTATGTGATGAATGCGGTTAACGCTCCCCAGCAAAATACATCTGACCACCAATGGCTGGGTGAGCTGATGTTTACGTACCGCCTGAATAATGGAGCATGGACGACAGCCTGGAGCAGCCGTTCCGCCGATGGGCGGACAATGAGTCAGAGCGGCAGCACCGTCAATGTGACCTATCAAAACTCTAGTAATGCGCAAGGGATTCGCAATTTCAAAGTGGATGAATCCTATTCCTTGGCCAGCGATTATTTGCGCTGGTCGATCACGGTGACGAATACAAGCGGACAAGCATTGGAAATCGGAGATTTCGGTCTGCCGTTGCCGTTCAATGAGTACTGGTCCGGGGGCAATAACGAGCAAATTTATGAAACCCGGGTTGTTACCCACTCCAATGTGGCCAACAACAATTCCTACATTACGGTTCAGCGACCCAGCGGAATCGGGAACACGCTGCTTATGGTACCCGACACCTCCACTGGTGCAGGCTTTGAATATATGGACAACTGGCGTGTCGAAGAGCATGCAGGCAGCACCTGGGCGGCCGATCAGGGCGGCTGGCCTGAAGGCTTGACGGTGTTCTATATTCATTCCAATGTGATCAAGAGCACTAATCGCGGCTATTTGCCAAATACGAGCCTTGTACTGGCGCCTGGAGAGAGCAGAACGTATGCGTTCAAATTTTTTAAAGCGGCGAATGAGCAGGCGGTAAAAGACAGGCTGTACGAGGAAGGTTTGGTTGATGTTACCGTCATCCCCGGCATGATCGTGCCGACGGATCAGACCGCCAAGTTCAGCCTGCGGGCGAAAAAGCCGATCACGTCGGTTGTTGCACAGTATCCTTCGCAGACGACGATTACTCCGCTTGGCACCGTTGCGGGAGGTCACCGTTTATACTCGCTGCGGCTCAGCAGCCTGGGCCAGAATAACATTACCGTCAACTACGGCAACGGCGAAAAAACCGTGCTGCAATTTTACGCCATCGAGCCGGTCGCTGATGCTTTGCAGCGCCATGCGACTTTTATGGTCGAGAAGCAGCAGTGGAATGTGCCCGGTGATTTGCGCGACAAAGTCTTTGATGACTGGATGATGCAAACGAAGTCGCGCAGAAATGTTTTTAACGGATATTGGGGCTGGGGTGATGATTGGGGTCTGACGCACGGCCAGTTTCTGGCTGAGAAAAATGTGCAGAAGCCGGTTGTCTCGGAAATTACCGCGGTGGACAAGTATCTGGAAACCGCAATTTGGACCAATCTGATGAACGGACATCATTCGGATTATCTTATTCATGACTTTTTAATGCCTGAGCCGAATACGACGCCGACTTACCGGGGATACGCTTATCCGCACGTGTATAACACCTATTTCAGCATGTACAAGATTGCCAAGCTTTACCCTGGCATGGTTAGTTACATTCATCCTCGAACAACGTACTTGCTTCGCGCCTACAATATTTTCAAAGCCCTCTACGACGGCCCGGTTGCTTACAACTGGAATACCGGTTTGATGGGTGAAATGACGACACCTGACATCATCAAGGCCCTGCGGGATGAGGGTTATACGGCACAAGCCAACGACCTTGTGAGCAAAATGGCAACCAAATACAATAACTTCAAAAATACAACGTACCCGTACGGCTCGGAGTACAATTACGATAATACCGGTGAGGAATCCGTATACACGCTGGCGAAGATGAACAGCAACCTGCAGATGATGGACAAGATCAACACCAAGGTGCGTGCGACGCGCGGGCATATGCCGTTATGGTATTTTTACTCCGTGCCAGTGACGATTACCGGGGAGCCGTGGTGGAACTTCCAGTACACGGTCGCTCTGCAGGGATATGCGATGGATGACTGGGTGCGCAACCACTCCGCCAAGCCTGAGGTCGAGCAGCGGCTGACCTATGCCTCCAAGCTCGGCAACATCAGCGCGATCAATTCCGGGCAGATCAGCTCTGACCCGGCTAATATCGGCGCGGTAGCCTGGACCTATCAGATGACCAAAGGCAACTATGGGGCATTTGGTGTTGGAGGCGGACCGTTATTCAACGGATGGCGAGGAATGTCCGGCGAAGCCGATCTTGGCTTGTGGGGCGCAATCAAAATTTTGAGTGCCGACGTGGCGGTCGACCCGCTCTTCGGCTTGTACGGCTACGGCTGTGAGGTGAGCGAAGCCGGGGGCAGCTATGTTATCACACCGAAGGATGGTGTGTTTCAGCGGCTGAATCTGATCACCGAAAAGCTGGGCATGTCAATGGAGCGCGATATCTACACGACGGCCACCGTGGCTAAGAGCAAAAGCAATATCCGCTTTTCGTTAACCAGTACGACGCCCGGAACAGCCCATACGACGAGAGTGACCTTCACCGGACTGCAGCCGGGATCGTACGATATTCTGCTCAACGGCAACGCGGTTGGACAATTCACGACTGTGAACGGACAAGCGACTGTAGCCGAGCTGAGCATCGGGACGGCAACCGCTTACAATGTTGAGCTGCGGCGTAGACCTTAAACAGCATACAGTCTAGGACGGGAACACCTGTGAAGATATGATTCGGATCCCAGCTAAAGCGGGAGTATAAAAATAGAAATAAATTTAATCAGCCTTGGTCCTGAATTCACCAGGATCAAGGCTGATGTTAATTGAGCAGTCCGTAAGCATAAAATTAAAAAATAGTGGGTACCATTCCTCCATCCATACGGATTGGAGAACCTTTAAACGCAGATGCATAAGGACTGCATACAAATGTAGCCAACCTACCGATTTCAATAGGCTTGATAAACCGCTGTATTTCAGATTGAGGCAGGTTTGTGGTCATAAATTTTTTCTCTTTGTCTGCAAAAGTCATACCTTCATCAGAGTACATACTCTCAATAATTTGCTGCACATTTTCAGAGAGTGTCGGTCCCGGCATGATCGTGTTGACGGTAACTTCTGTCCCTACAGTCAATTTAGACAAGCTCTTTGACAATGATAACAACATGGATTTTGTCATACAATACTGGGGCATTTGTCCTGAAGGCATAATGGCTTCTTCACTCGCAATAAAGATAATGCGCCCATAATCATTTTTCAACATTTTAGGTAAATAAAATTTAGATAAGCTATTTGCAGCCAGAACATTGGTACGGAAGTATTTTTCCCATACTTCATCATCAATGTCCTCATATTGCATAATTTCATAAATGCCCATATTGTTTACTAAAATATCAATATTGGGATATTTTTCGAACAAAGCTTCTCTTTGTTGAATATCTACAAGATCGGCTGTAGCGTTTTGGGGAGAGGTAGCTGGGAAATCTGACTTGATTTCATTTACAGTGCGTTCCACCTCATCGTAATTTCGTCCATTAATGAGTACATGAACACCTTCTTTGGCAAGTTCAATGGCAATTGCCTTACCTATGCCTTTCGTTGATCCCGTAACTAAAGCTGTTTTATTGTTTAATCCCATGTCCATAATAGTTTGCTCCTTTTAATCTGTTCTGGATCGTAATTTATATTATCTTGTCCGTATGGTTCGGTAACTAGCATGCTGCGCCAAAGTTCTTGTTTAACGCGCCAATTATAAAACTCAGTCGTGCTGGCTCTCTGTAGAATTGCGCCAATTTGAAGGAGTCTCACCTTCCCAAAGGCGAAAGGCCCGGTAGAACGAGTTCTGGTCTTCATATCCAAGCAAGAAAGCCACCTCTTTAATATCGAGCGAGGGGTCTGCCAAGTACTCTCGTGCCTGCTCATGTCTGGCTTGTGTCAACAGATGCTTGAAGCTCGTATTCTCGTCAGTAAGTCGGCGCTGCAAGGTACGATCGCTCATCCTCAACTCCTTCGCGACAGCCTGAATATCGGGGCGCCCTGCTGTGAGGCTGCGTTTCATGATCCATTTGACCATCTGGGTAATGGAGCGGCTTCGCTGCTGTTCATCCAACGTTCTGTCCAGAACGGGACTCAGAATCTCCAGCAACTCTTCGTTGTACGAGACAAAGGGGCGGTCCAGATCACTTCGATGCAGCGTCAACCTGTTACATTTTGCACCAATTCGAATAGGGCAGCCGAAGTAAGCTTCAAGGGCCTGTACATTACCCATGGTGTGTGAAAACTCGACGAACTGTGCTGTCAAAGGCTGCCCGGTGCCCCGGCGTCCAAGCTCCAGAAGAAATGCCAGTGTGATGCCCACCAGCACCGGCGGACCGGGCTGTCCGGTATTCTGCCATTCCAGTTCGATTGTACAGTGCTCGCCCTCCTCGGTGATCCGTAAGCTTTCAGGGGGACACAGCCGTTTGTACCGGGCCATTCGGTTGAGCGCGTCGCGGTAGTCACGGGCGTGGTAAGTCGCCAAGACAGCGGGTGGATACTGCGCTGTTTCAAAGATGGTAGCAAGCTTGATAATTCCTTGGGCAGTATCACCAATGAGATCGGAATAAGCCTGCCAGATGGCGTAATATTGGGCAGGAGTGACTACTGGCTCCGTAATAATCGTGAGCGGCAGTCGTGCTTTACGAGCTACGTCGTGGGCAGCAATCCCTAATTGGCGTAATCCTGCCCAAAAACCTGGCGGGATTTTAATACGGTCAGAGGTATGAGACTTCATACATTATGGACCTCCTTAAGCTGCGTACATATTCATTTCATTTTAAACCAAAATTATATTGATGCAAAAAGCCGTCCTTCAACGATATCGAAGGACGGCTTTCATATGCGATATAGTAATTATTGACCAGCTTCACCGTTGGAAGCATGCAGCTTGAACCGTGCAACCAGCAGTTGGAGCTGCTCGGCCATCCGAGTCAGATCTGCGGCGGAGCTGCCGATCTCCTCCATAGATGCCAACTGCTGCTGCGCAGCAGCAGACACGGTCTCCGAATTGCCCGCCGTTTCTTGGGAAAGACGTCCAACCTCTTCCATGGCATCAACGACATTAGCCGAATTCCGGGCGAGTTCGGCGGCAGCCACCGCAATGGAATCGATTTGCTGCGCCGATTTGCCGATCGACCTGCGAATGCGGGAGAAGGAACGTCCAGAAATGTCCACGGCCGTAATTCCTTCGCCAACGCGTGCCTTGGCCGCATCCATCCGGGCAGTGGCTGTTGCCACACCGTTTTGGATGTCGTGAATCAAATCGGTAATCTGCTGCGCGGACTGTGCGGACAGCTCGGCCAATTTACGGACCTCTGTCGCCACAACACTGAAGCCACGGCCATGCTCGCCTGCACGTGCAGCCTCAATGGACGCATTCAATGACAGCAGATTGGTCTGCTTGGCAATTTCGGAGATGGTGCCTACAATACTGCCAATGTGTGATGAACGTGTATTCAGATCCTCAATGACGCTATCCAGCTCCGATACAGTGGTCTGGATGCTGTCCATTTTCACGACGGCTTCTCCAATCGCTTCACTTCCGGAATCTGCAAGTGTAATGGAAGCGGCGGCGATATCGGACATCTGCTGCATGGATGCTGAAATATGATCCACTTCGGCGGACATTTCCTGCATCCGCTGATCCCCTTCACGAATCGTGACCAATTGCTTCTCTGTGCCTACCGCAACCTCCTGCATGGCGATGGTCACATGCTCTATAGCTGAAGTGGTCTGTTCCGCTCCGGCTGCCAGCTGTTGGGAGGAGGAGGACAGATTTTCAGTCATCTCCTGCACCTGTGAAATCATGGAACGAAGGTTATCCACCATCTGCTGGAAATGGCGGGACAGCTCCCCGATTTCATCATTGCCGGCTGTCGCCACCTGCAGCGTCAAATCCCCTTCGCTGATCTGCTCGGTATTCCGCTGCAGCCGTTTCAGTGGTCTCAGCAGCGAATGAATCAGCAGTGTGGCCAGCACCCCAATGACAAGAATAGAAGCGATAATAACGATCAGGGTCGTATTACGGATCGGCTTGACGGCGTCGCTGATCTCAGTGTTCATCATGCTGCCTGCCACTTTCCAGCCGGTAAGTTCATTGGTTGAGAAAATCATCTGCTTTGTCTGCCCGTCGTATTGATACAGAAATGTACCTTTGTCAGCGGCAAACAGTTTCTCTACATAATCAGTGCTAATTGCTTTTCCAAGTTCTTCGGTAGGATGAGCCACGTAATGCTTGGACTGATCCATAATGAAGACGTAACCATGCTTGCCTACCTGAATATCGGTCATTTCATGCAGCTTGGTTAAATTGAGGGACAAGGACAATACGCCACGGCCGTCCGCAGTGGTACGCGAGATGAAAATCACCGGATTATTTTTCGAATCGATAGTGACTGCAGATATAACCGTCTGTCCGGGCTGTGCAACTGCCTGCTGGTACCAGGGCCGCTCACGCGGGTCGTAGTCATCGTTGGAGACATCCTCACGGGCCCGTACCATAGTTTTATTTTCCGTCCCAAGAAAGATGTTCTGTACTTCTTCATGAGTAGCCAGGTAAAGCTTCAATTTATCACGTAGGCCGGAGGCTTCCGGATTAGCGGCATCTTCAGAGTCAATCAGCCGCGCATACTGATCGATATCTGCTATTTTGCTGCCAATCTGTTGGGAAACGATCTTGTTAGCTGTGTCAACATTGATGCGAGCGTTGTCCAATAGCTGCTGCTCAAAGTTGCGTGACGAGGAATGATAGGATAACGTACCTACAATCACGGCGGGAATCAACATGACGATCAAAAAAGTAATCATCAGCTTCCTATGCAGCGTCATTCTGGTTAGTGATTTCATACAAAAGACCCCTTTTATCTAGTGTAAAACACGACGTGTTAGTAATATCGGTTTTATGGAGCCAAATCTGTATATTTTAGAAGCGACAATTTTTCTACATTTTGCTAGAATGATTGTGAACTGGCAAAGCTTAATTGGACACGAGGAGGTACCGTATGCATTTGGAAACGGCAAGACTGTTGATTCGTGATTATGTGCCGGATGATGGGAAAAGTGTACATCAATATGCGTCAAATGAGACGGTGTGTAGATACACGATGTGGGGGCCGAATACCGAACATCAGACCAAGGATTATATAGAGCAGGTGATTGCAGCACAGGGGCAGAACCCCCGCTTATCTTATGAATTAGCGGTGATTCTCAAGGAGGAAGAACAGCTTATCGGAGGATGCGGGCTTGTATTGAATACACCCAACGGAGAGATCGGGTACTGCTTTCATCCCGCTTACTGGGGCCGGGGCTATGCGGCCGAAGCAGCAAGGGCTATGCTGCAATTCGGGTTCACCGAGCATCATCTGCACCGGATTTATGCAACATGCCGGCCCGGGAACGTGGCATCCGCTAATGTGATGAGAAGGATCGGCATGAAGCAGGAGGGACATTTGCGCGAGCATTTGTGGTTTAAAGGCCAGTATCATGATTCCTACTTGTTTTCTATTTTAGAGCATGAGTTTCACGGTTGAGCTGCATTTGCATAAAATTAACAAACGCAGTTCGTTCTTCTCTGGGAGACGGCTGCGTTTGTTCGCTGGGGGATTACCTATGCAGTCATGGAGAATGTAAAGGTAGGGAACATTGCAGACGAAGGGAAGTAGGGGAGATTTTTTGTGCTCGAAGACCCTGATGGCAATTTGTTTGATGTGTGGTAGCATCATGATTATGAGCTGGTGTTCTGAGCTGATTACTGCGAATTGGGAGGAATGGATATGAATCAAGCAGACGATGAACTGCGGTACCCTGTTGGGAAATTTGAGTCCGTGCCGACGCCTGATACCGCACAACGTGCGGCGTATATAAAGGAAATAGCCGAGATGCCGCGCATTCTGCGGGAGCTTGTACAGGATCTGACACCTGGTCAGCTGCGGACACCTTATCGTCCGGGAGGCTGGACCGTGTTGCAGGTCATTCATCATTTGGCAGACAATGATATGAACGCCTATATCCGTTTCAGAAGGGGATTGACGGAAGACAACCCGGTCATTTCCGGCTATCGTCAGGATTTATGGGCTCAGCAGGAGGACTATTCGACTGAAGCAGCGAAAACCTCTCTACTGCTTATCGAAGCGGTGCATGGCCGCTTTACAGCCTTGCTCCATACTCTGGGCGAGGAAGACTATCAAAGGACGTTCAGAAATGAACAGCTTGGCAGTATGACGCTGGATACCGCTCTGCAAAGATACGCATGGCACGGCAGACATCATATGGCGCAGATTCGCTCATTGGTCGAACATGAAGGATGGAAAGCCTGATCTAATATTAGGAGGTTAATCATGGAGCTTTTAACCAGGAACGGATTTGAGCGGGCAGCGTCATTTATGAAGCATAGGGCCAGAAGGCTGGAGCGCGCCTTGTTTGAATATGAATTTGAGACGGGTCCCTTTGATGACGTGTTGACAGAATTGCAAGCATACCAGAATGAAGATGGCGGATTCGGACACGGGCTGGAAGCGGATCTTCGCTGCCCGGATTCCTCCGCTCTTGCAACGACACGGGGACTAGAGATTCTGCAGGCTGGAGAGCCTTCGGAGCTGCGCGCGGAGATGATCCTCAATGCATTAGGTTATCTTGAAGATACATACCATCCGGAGCTAAAAGGCTGGGACATCATCCCACAGCAAGCGGAAAGTTATCCCAGAGCCATCTGGTGGCGTTATGGCATGTTCAGAGACTACTGGGGCAATCCTAATGCCGATATCATCGCTTTCTTTATTGATTACCGGTCTGTATTCAAGTTTACGAATCTGAATGAATTAATTGATCATGCCCTTGAATACTTGCTGCATCAAAGTGATTTGTCTGAAATGCACGAGCTGTTCTGTTATCTGCACCTGGCGGAAAGATTGGATAGTGAGCAGGGGAACAGGATAGCTGAGCAACTTGAGCTGTTCCTGGACCGGTGTGTAGATATCCGTACCGGGGAGCGAACAGGTTACGGCGCAACTCCGCTTCAGGCGGTGGATTCTCCTATGTCTCCTTTTTATAAAAAGTATGAAGAAGTGATTCCTGCCGAGCTGGACCAGCTTGTCCATAACCAGGCAGAGGACGGTTCGTGGGAGCCCAACTGGACTTGGAACCAATATGAAAAGGAATGGGCAGAGGCCAAGAGAGAATGGCAGGGTGTGCTTACCTTACAGGCTCTCAGAACATTGCGGAACTTTAACAGAATCGAAAGCTGAGGCAGAGACCAGGAATGCGGGAACCAGACAGCACATGTAGCTGAGGCCTGGCGTGGTGGCAGAAGATATTAACCTATAAAATCAACAAACGCAGTTCGTTCTTCTTCGGAAGACGGCTGCGTTTGTTCGAAGCAGTTCTAATTGCGCAGCATACTCCTACATATTGTGGTGATCCACTTGAATCGAGTTTTTGGCCGTAAGACCTTAGTCAGCATCTTTAAAGTAATTTTTAGCTACGCTTTCGAATCTATTGGCAAAACGTGAACCAGATAGTATATTGAGAAGGAATGCAGTGCATTTAGGAAAATAAATATCATATATAGGAAATTCAAACAGTTGATTTAGGAGAAACGACATCCTCCTTAATTTTTCCAGTGTCTGTATACTATTGAGGGTGGCCTTCTTTGAATAAAGCGATCATTAGCAGTAGGGAGCAGACGGATCTATGAAAGTAATAGTTATCGATGATGAAATTCTTGCAGTTGAGTTTCTGGAACGGCAACTGAAGCAGCTTCCCAATATTGAAATCGTGGGAAAATACTCAGATGTGCGGATGGGAAGGGCAGAGATATTGCATACACCGGTAGATGTTATTTTTCTCGATATCGGTCTGCCCGGAATGAACGGAATCGAATTGGCCAAGGAAATTAAGAGAAAAAGGCCAGGGGTATCCATCGTGTTTGTCACGGCGTTTAATGATTATGCTGTGCAGGCATTTGAATTGGAAGCGCTTGATTATGTGGTGAAGCCGGTAAGTGTGCAGCGTTTGGCCAAAACGATTGAGCGAATTCGGAACCGTATGAGGAGCCAGCCTGAGACGGAGGTTGCGGCAGTGGAGCCTTCATCTTCATCAGGCATTCGAATCAATCTGTTCCGGCAGGTGATGATCGAAGGCTCCTCCGGCGAATATAAGCTGCTTCAGTGGCGTACAAATAAGGCACAGGAGTTATTTCTGTATTTGCTCCAGCACCGCGGACAGCCTGTCCGTAAATCGATGCTGATTGAGGTGCTGTGGCCGGAGTATGAACTGGATAGGGTATATGGGCAATTGTATAATACAGTGTATCATGTGAGACAAACGCTGCGGCCGTTTCTGAACTACTTAAAACTTGCAACGGTGGCGGAGGGTTACATTTTGCAATTGCACAATGTCCTTGTGGATGTTGATGAATGGAAAAGGATGCAATCTTCGCTGGACGCCCCTTCAGGAGAAACTGTAAGAGACTATCTGAGAGTGATCGAGACATATACAGGAGATTACCTTGGTGAATATGATTATTGGTGGCTGGAGAGCGAACGTGAACGTCTGAAAACATCGTGGCTGCAAACGGCATTTGCTCTTGCAAGCTGGTTTGAAAAACAAGGAATGACCGGCGAAGCAGAAAATTGTTACTTAAAGATTTGCGACATCTTTCCTCAAGAGGAAAGATCTCATTTTGCATTAATGCAAATTTATGCTGGCCTGCAAATGAACAATAAGGTGATGCTCCAATACAGCAGGCTGGAGAATGTCATGCGGGAGGAATTGGGGGTAGAACCAAGCATCCCTATTATTGAATGGTTTGAGTCATGGAAAAAGAAAATAAGAATAAATATATAACCAGCCCCGGTATATCTGGTACTCCAGATAAGGTGCTGGCTTTTTTTTATCCTGTTTTAGATTAGAAAGGTCGCAAGAAACAGCAGTAAAGATTCTCTGGCGGAATAAAATTAAACAGAAGAGGGTGACGGATTTCAAAAGATGAACAGAAGAAAACTATTAGCCATCATTATGGCGTGGGTGCTCGTCCTTCAAGTGATATCCGGAATCGGAATGTTACCGGCCAATGCGGATGACCCGGCTGGTTCAACGGAAATGGCAACAGTAACCGGAGATACTTACGGGACAACGGAAGAGACAGATTCCGCCACTTCCGTATCAGAGACGGAGAGCATTCTGACGAAGGTTACCGTCAAGGACTCGAAGGGAACGGTAATTGACGCTGTATACAATCCGGATCGGCTTGACCGCTCGCATCTGGGCGACGCCGTAACGATTGAATACGAGTGGGCTCTGGAAGATGGACATGGCTACAAGGACGGGGACATATTCGAATTTGACATTCCGAAGGAATTCACCATCTATAACACCATCAACGGGCAACTGATAAATGACGACGACTTCAGTGTCGGGGAGTTTACGGTTGACATCAATGGCCATGTAGTCATGAAGTTTAACAGCAATGTAGAGCAGTATTCGGAAATTGGCGGAAAGCTGGAAATTCATATAGTATTCAGTACGGAAACGATCAAAGGAAGTGTGGAAGTTCCGATTTATTTTCCCATTAAAGGCGGGGTACAGGTTGTCAAGGTCAACTTTGAACCCAAGGATGGAAACCTGCTGAAGAAAGCGGGGGTTGCGGTCAAGGACACCAACATTGATTGGACCCTCGATATCAACACTTCCCTGGCTAAGATCAGCAAGGCTGAGGTTACCGATCAGATTCCGCAGGGGTTGACACTTGATCCGGGTTCCATTCATGTGTACCGGCTTCAGGTTAATCTGGACCGGGAACCGGAGCTGGGGACCGAAGTGACCCAGGATCACTATACCCTTACGACGGAACCGGATGGGTCAGCATTCCGGCTTGCATTTACCGAACCAAGCATTGATTCCGCTTATCGTATTGTGTATTCCACGTTGGTTACCGGGGAAGAGGAGACTAGCTTTACCAACGCTGCGGAGCTGAAGGATCAGAATGGAATTGTGGCACAGGAGAGCAAGACGGTAACGATCCAGCGCGAAAAGCTGCTAACCAAGGAAGCCGGCACCTACAATCAGGCAACACAGAGTGTGTCCTGGACAGTGAAATACAATTATGGTGCAAAATCGATTCCGCAGGCGGATGCTTCGATTAGAGACCGTTTTGATCAAAGCATGGATATTGTCGTTGGCTCGCTGAAAGTGTACAAAGCGCTTACAGGCGAGGAAGTGAATTCCAGTCTGTATAAGATAACTCCTGTCTCGGGGGTTGATGGAAAGAACGGATTTGATCTGCAGTTTTTGACGGACATTAATACTGCGTACAACATCAAGTATGAGACGAAAATAAAGGGCCGGGTATATCAAAATACGCCGGTTACGAACAGCGTCTATTCCGAGCTCTCGGGCAAGGAGACTTCTGCTGCAGCAACGCACACATTCCGTAGCGGCATCGGCGTGAAATCGGTTGCCTCAACCAATTACAGCAGCAAGGAAATTACGTGGAGAATTGTAGTAAACCGGGATCAATGGCCGATGACGAATCTGGTCATTGAGGATGCTTTTTCGGGCGGCGGGCTGGAGTATATCCCGAATTCTCTGAATATCAGTGCTTCGGGGGGGACTGTTCTGCCTTATAAGCTGGAAGACAGCAAGCCTGATCAGGGATTCAAATTAAGCTTTACAGGTACCTTTAAAGATACGTACACGATCACCTACAAAACCAAATTTCATCCAGGGAAATCCGTGTACAAAAATACGGCGTTGCTCAATTGGACGGAAAAAACGTCGCAGTATCCTGGTCCTGTGAAGGTGGAAGCTTCCTTTACGCCAAACAAGTATACAATCAATAACGGGTACAAAGAAGGCCGCTATGATCCGCGTGAGAAAAAATTAACCTGGGACGTTATCGCAAATTATAATGGCTTTCCTATCACGGGTGCCGTCTTAAGCGACGAGCTCAAGGAAGGGCAAAAGCTGGTTAAGGACTCTGTCCAGGTATATCATGCGAATGTGCTGGCGAATGGAAATGTAGTGAAGGGCTCCAAGCTGGTGCTGGATTCGAGCCGAATTCAGTATAGTGGCAATCTGTTAACCATTGATCTGGGTAACATTTCCTCTCCCTACTGGATCACGTTTGATACCAAGCTGGATAAAACGCTGGTAGCTGACGAAATTCCCAACAAAGCGATTCTCACCGGAGAGGGTGGAAAGAGCTGGAGCTGGGACAAAAAAGTCACCATCCCGTACGGGGAAGTGTATATCGATAAAACCGGTGCAAGAAAGGGAGACCTGATTGACTGGCAGATCAAGATCAATGAGGGACAGTCCTATGTGGAAAACGCGCGTATTATCGATACGCCAAGCTCCAATCAGATTTTGGTTAAGGATTCCTTCAAGCTGTACAAAGGGGCTGTGGCGGCGAACGGCGCTGTTACACCTGGCGAGCTGCTTACGAAAGGAACGGATTACAACATCACATTCCACAATGACGAGGCGAATGATCAGGAAAGCTTCGAGCTGACCTTCACCGGACCGATTGAAACGGCTTATGTGCTTCAATATTCCTCGAAAATCGCCGTGTCTGCTGACCGGGAGCAAGTCACCAATCAAGCTGTCTTCAAGGGCGATGGTGTAACCACAGGTGTGCAGGAAACGGAAGAAACGATCGAAATCCGCTATTCTAATGGCTCTGGCACAGGCTCCGGGGTACGGGGAGCATTGACTGTCACGAAGGTGGATAAGGATGATCCATCCCTTAAGCTGGCTGGCGCCAAGTATGAGCTGCGCAACAGCGCTGGTAAGGTGGTTGGCGAGAAAACTACAAATGATCTGGGTCAGATCACGTTCACCAAGCTGCTATATGGCACTTATACGCTGATTGAAACGGAAGCGCCTGCTGGTTATGTGCTGGATGCTAAGGCTCATTCTGTAGTCATTGACAGATCTATTCAGCAAACCGGCGGTATCAAGAGCGTTACGCTTATAAACGAGAAAAAGTCGCATGAACCCGGAAACCCAGGAGGTCCTGGGGAACCAGAAACACCGGAATACCGGCTGGAGATTGTTAAGCTGGATTTTGAAAATTCATCCCTTCTCCTTGCAGGAGCCACCTTTGAGCTGAGGGATCAGGGACAGCAGCAGGAGCCTATGACGCTGACGACAGATTCCAGCGGAACGGCGGTATTTACCGGATTGCGCCCAGGTGTATACACCCTGAAGGAAATCGCAGCACCGGCAGGGTATCAAATCGAGAATGCGGTCCGTAATGTCGTCATCGGCCAGGAAGGCACACCAATAGACGATATCGTCACCCTGACTCTTACGGTTACCAACCGCAAGGTGACAGTTCCACCGGGTAACCCTGGAACTCCAAGCGACCCGGGGGATAACGATGATGACGATGATGATTCAGGTTCATCGGACCCTGGTTCCGATCAAGGCACAGGAAACGGGTCGAATCCACCAGGGGAAACGCCAGGAGGTAATGCCCCGGATTCATCTCAGGGAACTGAAACGGGCACTACACCTGATCCGACACAAGCATCCGAAGCTGAAACAGGTGAAGGCAACGGAGTAGAAGTCCCTAATTCGGGCGCGGCCGGGGGACAGGGACCCTCCGGTCAGATGAGCTCTTCCGGCGATAACGCTGTCACTACGGTCGGAAAGAATCACACCCTTCCGCAAACTGGTGAAAGAAGTGCACTGCCTATACAATTGACCGGACTGGTCATTATGCTGCTAGGCATCTGGTTGAAATTACGCAAAAAGCAAATAAAAGAGTAACTGGATAATATGGGGTACCTCCTGAGGCTGTAAAAATTCAGGAGGTACTTTTTTTAGATTATATCAAGTGCATCAGGATGAAGATTGTGGAGACGCAGGTTCTGCCGAAATGAAGTTTAGGTCATGTTACATTAAGAAGTTACATTCTGGTAGGTCTGTTGTTATAATCAATTCCATAATCAATTCTATAATCAACAGGTTTAGCAGAATTCACTAAATTTAAAGTCAAAAGGATTGGATGACTTGCAAAAATTTTTTGAAACACTAACTCCAAAAAAAATGCTGTGGGTTCTGCCGTTGTTTATTGTTATTTTAGTGGGAATAAGGATGCTTTGGCTCGTTTTTAACATTGAACCACCTACACCATTGGCCAAGCAGGGGGTTCTTGATCTTCGCGGATTGTCCTTTGACGACAAGCGTATTGTCACACTGGATGGCGAATGGGAGTTTTACCCGGGGGAATTCCTGCAGGCTCAATCGATGGAGAGAGGGGCGGAGCGGGAGAGCAAGCAATCGATACAGGTTCCGGGGGCGTGGAAGCAAAGGGCTGGCACAGGCACCAATCTTGGAATCGGGACCTATCGGCTGCGAGTGCTTATAGATCATTCGGCTGCAGTTTACGGGCTTCGTATACCAGGTATCCAGACCGCTTCACGGTTATATATCAACAAGGTTCTGATTCGTGAAAACGGCCGTCCAGCCGAGGATGCAGGAAAGAATGAAGCCAATAACAATCCTTATTCAGTCTATTTTGAGCCTGATTCGGGGGAAATTGACCTGCTCATTCATGTGTCCAATTTCGATTATCCCTATGCAGGGGGCATAACGCAGTCGATCAAACTGGGCACGGCGACTGCAATTTCACATGACACGCTCGTAAGACAGTCTCTGCAGTTGATGGTAGCTGTTGTGATTCTGATGCATGCTCTGTATGGCGTCATTCTGTTTTTGTTGGGTTATCGCAAGAGAACGGTTCTTTTTTTTGCGGCGATGCTTGTTTCCACCTTCATTGCAATGTTGTCGGATGATGACCGGCTGCTTATGGAATGGCTGCCCTTCAATTTTGTATGGACGATAAAAATAAGGCTTATAAGTTATATGGCAATAGGCCTGCTCCTCATCTGGTTCGCACGGGAGATGTTCGCTCCAGAATTATTCAGGAGGTTTATGCGCTGGTTCAACGTTTTTGCAGTAGCATGCTTGTTGGCCGCGATCACACTTCCGCTTGACTTCATCGTCTATCAGCGTAAACTGCTGTTGATTATTTGCCTGCTGAACATCGTGCTTGTTCCCTGGTTTGTGCTTGGTGCCATACGCAGAGGGGAGAAGGATGTTTTTGTTTTGCTGCTGTCGGCGGCCGCCGTCTCGGTCAATCAACTGGTCGGTGGTATCATCAAAACATACTTCTGGAAGGATATGCCGTACTATCCTTTTGATCTGATCATTACATTCCTTGGTTTTGCCGCTTTTTGGTTCAACCGTTTTTATCAGAATACACTGCGGGTGCAGAAGCTGGCCGATGATCTGCAGAAGGCCGATAAGCTGAAGGACGACTTTTTGGCGAATACATCGCACGAACTCCGCAATCCTCTGCATGGCATTATTAACATGGCACAGTCGATGCTGGACCAAGCGGGAAGGAAGCTTGAGCTCCAAAGCAAAGGGCAGCTTGAGCTAATAATTAATGTCGGCCGGAGAATGGCGCTGCTTTTGAACGATTTGCTGGATGTGACCCTGCTTAAGGAACAAAACTTCCGCCTCGATAAGGGGTGGGTGAACCTGCATGGACTGGCATCTGGTGTGGCGGATATGCTGCGGTATTTGTCGGAGGGAAAGCGGCTTAAGGTTGTCATTGATATACCGATGAATTTTCCACGTGTGGTTGCGGATGAAAACCGGCTGGTGCAGATTTTGTTTAATCTGGTCCATAACGCGATCAAGTATACAGAGGAAGGTACCATCACGATTTCTGCGGGATTGAAGAACGGAAAAGCGATGATCTGTATCAAGGATACGGGGATTGGCATGGAAAAAGAGACACAACAACGGATATTGAAGCCTTATGAACGCGGCGACACAGGGATCACCGCGATTGGCGGCGGCATCGGGCTTGGACTAAGCATTACAAAACAGTTGGTTGAGCTGCATGGCGGAAATTTGGAAATTCACTCCACACCAGGGAGAGGAACGGAGTTTTCATTTACCCTGGAAGCGGCACCTAATCTTGCAGAGATGGAAGCGGCATCCGCTGCCGAATTCGAAGCAAGACGGGAGACACGTGTGCTCCGCGAGGATGGACGGGACGAGGAGACATATACACGGTCGCCCCTGCTCGATTCTTCTCCAGCAATCACAGCAGCTTCTTCGGAGAAGTACAGAGCTAAAATATTGGTTGTGGATGATGACCCGGTAAATTTGCGCATCCTCGGCGATATGCTCGCTTTGGAGCATTATGACATTACATCTGTTTTAAGCGCTAAGGAAGCGCTGGAACGGCTTCATCAAGGGGAATGGGATCTGGTAATCTCTGATGTGATGATGCCGCATATGTCCGGGTATGAACTGACGGGGAAAATCCGGCGCCAATTCTCGATCTCCGAGCTGCCGATTATTCTGCTGACAGCAAGGAATCGGCCGGAGGATGTACAGGCTGCTTTTGTCTCGGGTGCGAATGACTATGTAACCAAGCCTGTAGGAGCTATGGAACTCAGGCTGCGCATCCGTGCATGGATGGATCTGAAGCAATCGGTCGGTGAGCGCCTTCGCATGGAGGCTGCTTGGCTGCAGGCACAAATTCAACCCCATTTTTTACATAATGCGCTCAATACGATTGCCTCTCTCAGTGAGGTGGACACAGAGCGAATGGTCGCCTTGCTCAATGAATTTGGGAACTATCTGCGCCGAAGCTTCGATCCGATCAATATGAACCAGTTGCTTCCGCTTGATGATGAATTGGAGCTGTTGCATTCCTATCTTTATATCGAAAAAGAACGCTTTGGCAGCAGAATTCATATACAGTGGGATATTACAGAAGAAGCGCGCGGTACCGTGCGTATTCCGCCATTATCCGTGCAGACGCTGGTTGAGAACGCCTTGAAGCATGGAATTCTGCCTAAGAATAGCGGCGGAACGGTCACAATTGCCGTGGCTGATTTTCCGGACCGAACTGAAGTCACGGTCAAGGATGATGGACTCGGTATGGATGAAGAGCAATGGCATGGAGCTTTACAGGCTAGCTCTGAAGCAAGCGAGGGAGTCGGTCTGAAGAATACGGATAAACGCCTGAGGCAGCTTTATGGCAAAGGACTGCAAATCAGCAGTGCGCCCGGAAAGGGAACTGTCGTCTCCTTTTCAGTGCCTAAAACAGCGGAATAAGGGGAACGAGGGGAATGATGGAAGCAAAAGAGGATTTTGAGGATCAACGAGCAGAGCAGCCGCACTTCGAAGGGATCATGTCCTAGCTTGAGGCCCGCATGCCCGAGTCGGCCGGATTCAGCCATTCAGGAGCAAGCGGGCCATATTGGCTTTGCAGCCGCAGTCCATGACGCTGCGCCATATCATCGCTTTGTATGAGAGAGCAGGACGGTCAACTGCTATAAACTAAATGAAGGGTCCCGCTGAAGGGGTAGCATTAAGAGGTGCAAGTGTTCATCAAGGTATCCTCGACAACCTTTAGATGGCAGTTTTCCACAGAAACATGTTCCGTACGAGTCATTGTGCTTTCGTCGCCTCTAAGCCTTGCCAATAAATCATAAACGCTTCTGATTTCACTTGCACGGACAACTACCTCTTCATGATGACCCTCATGGGTCTTAAAACGCCAAATTTTTTCTTCCATCGATCCCACTCCTTAAGGTCAATTCCTTTTTGTAATTCCATCATAATCGGCAAGGAGGATCATGTATAATGAAGGTAATTGATAGGGATCCATCATCATGAGTGATGGGCGGCGAAGAGAGGAGAAGTGCCGGACATGGATATTGGCGTTCTGAAGGTGTTTCGGACGGTTGCTGAAGAAGGGAGCATTTCGAAAGCGGCTCATAAACTTAACTATGTGCAATCGAATGTGACGGCAAGAATGCAGCAGTTGGAGCAAGAACTGAAGACACCGCTCTTCTACCGGCATAGCCGGGGGATCACATTGACCTCGGCTGGTCAAACGCTCTTGGAATATACGGAAAAAATTTTGAACCTGCTGGAAGAGGCGGAAAAAGCGGTGGTCGATACTCCCATTCCAAAAGGTTCGATTACGGTAGGCTCCGATACGACGTCTGCCGTGCGTCTGCCCGTCATTTTATCCGCTTATCGCGGTAAATTTCCTGAAGTGGAGGTCCATTTGGAAATCGGCAGAAACGCACAATTAATCAATGCGGTCCTGCAGTACTCGATCAACGGAGCCCTCGTGGACGGACCGGTCGAGCATCCGGAAATCGTGCAGGAGCTGGTCATTAACGAGCGCTTGGGGCTTATCATCCCAGAGGGGATGGATTTCCAGGGATTAACATCGATTCAGGACATGACGCTGATGCTCTTGAACGAAGATTGCATCTATCGGCACAAGTTGGAAGAGTGGCTGCGGGACGAAGGCTTCCGTTTGGCTAAAGTCATGCAGTTCGGGACGATGGAAGGGCTGCTGGGGTGCGTGAAGGCAGGCATAGGTTTTTCTATTTTGCCTGTTTCCTATTTCGATAAGATGAATGTAAAGGACGGTATCCGCTATTATTTTTTTCCCGAGAGGTACGGAGAGGTTCCTGTTGTATTTATTAGGAGACATGATCTATATATGACTAGCGCCTTTCGGAAATTTATAGAAGAGCTGAAGGCGCAGCTTCTGGGAGCGATATCATGCGGGGAGGAAGCTCATGAGGCCTATGGGCACTCGTGATGACTAGATTGGACACAGGGCAGCCGGCGTAGAAACGGCTGTCTTTTTATTCACACCCCAATATGTAAGCGGTTGACGGGGGAGCTGGTTTATGAGAAAATGTACGCGCGTACATTAATGCTAAAAGGGCTGATGAACATCGTAAGACGAATCGAAGTGGCTGAGCTGGCCGGTGTCTCGGAAGCTACGGTATCCCGCGTGCTTAACGGGGTAGGTCCAATTAAGGAGGAAACAAGACAACGCGTCCTTGAAGCGGCTGACAGGCTGGGGTATACACCGAACGCAATGGCCCGCAGTCTGGCCCGCAGACGCAGCGGCAATCTGGGGGTAGTTATGCCCTATCTGCCCAAGGCACGACTGTTCTCCGCCCACTATTTCTCCGAAATTTTGAGTGGAATTGGAAGCAGGGCACGGGAAGAAGGTTATGATCTCCTGATCGTATTCCGTGACCCGGACGGTGCTACGGATGTCGAAGGGCTGTTCCGGATGCAGAAGATCGATGCCTGCCTCATTCTCGGGGCCAAAGAGGAAGAGGGAGAACGGGACATGCTGCGCAGAATGCAGGAGAAAGGCTATCCGTTCTGCCTGATCAACCAGCACTTTGCGGGCGAGTCGTTTAATGAGGTGGACGCGGATCATGCGGAGGGCAGCTACGAGGCGGTCCGCCATCTGCTGGAACAAGGCTTCCGGCGTATCGCTTTTGTGAATGGCCCTGAGGTTTACTCGAACAGCAGCGACCGCAAGGCAGGCTATGAGCGTGCACTGCAGGAAGCAGGCCTGCCTGTGGAAACGGAATTGCTGTTTGCAGGTAATTTCAGCAGAACGAGCGGGCTGAGGGTGGCGGAGGAGATTGCAGCCTGTCTGGACCGGATTGACAGCATCTTCGCGGCCAATGACCGTATGGCGATTGGTATTCAGCAGGGACTGCGGCAGACGGGGATTATGCCTGAGCAAATGCCTGCCATTGTGGGATATGACGACTCGGATGTGGCAGAAATGACTTCTCCGGGACTCAGCAGTGTAAGGGTGCCATTTTATGAGCTTGGTGAAATAGCAGCGGCACGGGTGCTGCATCTGCTTGAGGGGACGGAAAAGGATGAAGGCAACAAGCCGTTCCAAGCAAAGCTGCCGGTGGAGCTGGTTATCCGGGCTTCTTCCCTTAAAAAGGCACCCAGAGACTAAAGCAGAGGAAAAGGAGGGCTTTCATGCAAGAGCTTCGTATCGGAATGATCGGTTACAAGTTTATGGGCAAGGCCCACAGTAACGCATACCGTAGTCTGCCTATGTTTTTTCCAGAGACGGTAAAACCCGAAATGTCGGTAATCTGCGGCCGCAACGAAGAGGCGGTCAGGCAGGCAGCGCATCAGCTCGGATGGCAGTCGAGCAGCACGGATTGGAAAGAGCTCATAATACGTGAAGACATCGATCTGATCGATATTAACGCGCCAAGTGATGCCCATAAGGAAATTGCGATTGCGGCGGCGCAGGCTGGCAAGCATATTTTCTGTGAAAAGCCGCTTGCACTCTCCCTCAAGGATGCACGTGAAATGCTCGATGCGGCTGAAGAGGCGGGAGTGAAGCATATGGTCGGCTTCAACTACCGGTTTTCCCCGGCGGTCAGGCTGGCTAAAAGGCTGATGGACAGCGGAAGGCTGGGTCAAATCTATCATTTTCGCGCCTGGTTCCTGCAGGACTGGATTATAGATCCCGACTTTCCGCTCGTATGGCGGCTGCAGAAGGATGTAGCGGGCTCAGGTTCCCATGGCGACCTTGGGGCGCATTTGATTGATCTGGCGCATTACCTCGTTGGAGGTATGGACGAAGTAATCGGCATGAGTGAAACTTTTGTTAAGGAACGGCCGCTGGCTGCTGAGATGACAGGCTTGAGCGCCAAGGGAAGCGCGGCATCCGATGCTCCGAAAGGGAGGGTCACTGTAGACGATGCGACCCTGTTTCTGGCCCGGTTTGAAAACGGCGCGCTCGGCAGCTTTGAGGCGACCCGTTTCGCGGCTGGGCACCGTTCCACGAATGCGTTTGAGATTAACGGCAGCCTCGGCAGCGTTAAATTTGATTTCGAACGCATGAATGAGCTGGAGGTTTATTTTAACTCAGATGAGGAGGATGTGCAGGGCTTCCGCAGAGTGCTGGCCACCGATCCGGCTCATGATTATGCCGCTGCCTGGTGGCCGCCGGGCCACACGATCGGCTTCGAGCATACGTTCATCCATGAGATGCTGGAGCTGTCGTCCGCGATTGCGGAGGACCGCCAGCCGGTGCCGAATTTCCGTGACGGGGTACGTTGTCAGGCTGTGCTGGAAGCGGTGGAACGGTCCATCGACGAGCGGCGCTGGGTTAAAATCAGCGAAATGTAAGCGTTGCCTTAGAGCGCGCGATTTTAGGGAGGGTTACGGATGAAAAAGGCATTGATCGTATGGGGCGGCTGGAATGGGCATCAGCCGGAGCAGGTAGCCGCTATATTTGCAGACATGCTGCGGCAGGAGCAGTTTGAGGTGGAGGTTGCCGATACACTGCAGGCTTACGCGGATGCGGAAAAATTGCTGAGCCTGGACCTGATCGTTCCAGTCTGGACGATGGGAGAGATCGAGCAGGAGCTGGTGAACAACGTCTCGGCGGCGGTTCAGAACGGAACGGGCCTCGCAGGCTGTCATGGGGGCATGTGCGACGCCTTCCGCAAAAATGTGGATTGGCAGTTTATGACGGGTGGACAGTGGGTGGCTCATCCGGGCAATGACGGTGTGGAGTATACCGTGGAGATCAGATCCGGCTCCAGTCCGCTCGTCGCGGGGCTTGAGGATTTTACGGTTCGGTCTGAGCAGTATTATCTGCATGTGGATCCGGCGGTGGAGGTGCTGGCCACGACCCGTTTTCCAGTAGCCGACGGTCCTCACCGCAGCAACAGAGCGGTGGATATGCCTGTTGCCTGGACCAAGTATTGGGGAGCCGGGCGTGTCTATTATAACTCGCTAGGCCATCAGGCCAATATTGTCGAAATGCCGCCGATAAAGGAAATGATGCGCAGAGGTTTGTTATGGGCGGCGGAAGGCAAAGAGCAACTGGCGGCGGTCACAGCGGCCGGGGAAAGCAACAGCACCTATACCGGTATGGGGGACAGCCAATAGGCGGGAAAGGAGACCTAAATGCATAAAGTGAAGGTTGGAGTGATCGGCTGCGGGAAAATAAGCAGCATTTATATGGAGAACTGTCACAAGTTCGAGGTGCTCGAACTGATCGCCTGCGCGGATCTGGATCCGGCCAGGGCCAGGGAGCAGGCTGCCAGATACGATATCCCACGCGCCTATTCCACAGACGAGCTGCTGGCCGATCCGGATGTTGAGTTGGTCATCAATCTAACCATTCCGGCGGTACATGCTGAGATCAGTCTGCGTGCGCTGGAAGCAGGTAAGCATGTCTATGTGGAAAAACCGCTGACGATCAGCCGCGAGGACGGACGCAGGGTGCTGGAGGCAGCAGCAGCGAAGGGATTGCTGGTGGGATGCGCGCCAGAAACATTTATGGGTGCAGGCATCCAGACCGCACTCAAGCTACTGGAGGATGGTGTGATCGGACAGCCGGTGGCGGCAACCGCCTTCATGATGTCGGGCGGTCATGAAACATGGCATCCTGATCCTGAATTTTATTATGCGGCTGGTGGCGGCCCTATGTTCGATATGGGACCGTATTATTTGACCGCCCTGGTACAGCTACTTGGGCCTATTCGCAGAGTTTCGGGTATGACCGGAAAAGCTTTCGACGAACGTACGATTACAAGTGAGAAGAAATACGGACAGAAAATCCAGGTGGACATTCCGACTCATGTAGCCGGTCTGCTGGAATTTGAAGATGGAGCCATCGGGACGATGATTACAAGCTTTGATATCTTCGGAGGCAGCAGCCTGCCAAGGATGGAGATTTACGGAACGCAGGGAACGATGCTGGTTCCCGATCCGAATACGTTCGGAGGTCCGGTTATGTTCCGCCGGAACGGGGATAAGGAATGGACAGAACAGCCGCTTCTGCCCGGATATGACCAGAATACGCGTGGCATTGGTCCGGCGGATATGGCTTATGCGATCAACAGCGGACGTCCGCACAGGGCAAGCGGCGAGCTGGCGTATCACGTGCTTGAAGCCATGTGGGCATTTCATGATTCTGCGGAGCAGGGGACATTCTATGAAATGCAGAGCACCTGTACGCGTCCTTCCGCGCTTCCGCAAGACCTGGCTCCGTATACTTTAGATGCGTAATTTCCCGCCCACTGGCTCCGGCTTAGAACGTTTCTATTAGCGATAACAAAAAGTAAAAGCAATAGACCTTCCTTTTATAGAGGGTCTATTGCTTTGCTCTGGAATACCGCAGAGACTAGTAGAGAAATACTAAGCGGCCAAAGCGGCTTAAGCTTCCACTGTCACTGCATGCCCCATAACTACTCTTACATGATGGGTTCCGCCATCGCCCACCGGAGGAATCAGATTATCGCTAAGAGCCTGATCATCCAACATAACCGAAGCGATTCCTTTGCTGACCCGGTCCGGATTGGATATATGAATCACAAAGGTATCTCCCCGGTAGACCCGTGTAATCGTAAATTCCTCCCAATCCGCAGGAACGCACGGGTCGATCTTCAGTCCGTCGAACTGGGGCTGAATGCCGAGAATGGACTGGGTGATGGCAACGAAGTTCCAGGCTGCTGTTCCTGTTAACCAGCTATTTTTGGCTTCACCTTCCCGGATGGCGTCCTTGCCGGCGATCATCTGGGAATATACATACGGCTCCGTGCGATGGACATCACTAATCTCTTCAAGGTATGCAGGAGCAATTTTGGTATACAGCTCAAAAGCACGGTCGCCGCGCCCAATCATCGTTTCCGCCATCATGATCCACGGGTTGTTATGGCAGAAAATGCCGGCGTTCTCCTTATACCCGGGAGGGTAAGACGAGATTTCACCCAGATTGAGATAATACTTGGAATAAGGCGGGTTTTGCAGCACAATGCCGTACTTGGTTTCCAGCCGTTCGGCTACCGCATCGAGCGCCTTGACGGCTTGACCTTCTTGCACGCCAATTCCAGCCATTACGCAGAAGCCCTGCGGCTCGATGAAAATTTGTCCCTCATCGTTCTCCTTGCTGCCCACCTTGTTCCCAAAATGATCGTAAGCCCGCAGGAACCACTCACCGTCAAAGCCGTGTTCCAACGTTACGGCACGCATCCGATCCACATGTGCCTGAGCGGCGTCCGCTTCTTCCACAAGCCCGCGGCGTCTGCACAGCTCAATGAAATCCGGCCCGGTATAAACGAACAGACCAGCGATAAACACGGACTCGGCTGTGCGGCCCTCAATGTTCTGCGTCGTTTGGTAAGACTCATCCGGCACGTTGGAAAAGCAGTTCAAATTCAGACAATCATTCCAGTCCGCCCGTCCGATCAACGGAAGTCCATGAGGTCCCAGATTCTCCATGACGTGGTAGAAGGAACGCTTCAAATGCTCAAACAGCGTAGCCGTATTGTCTGGATTGCAGTCGAATGGAACCTGCTCATCGAGAATGCCGAAATCGCCGGTCTCCTTGATGTAGGCGGCCGTGCCGAGAATGAGCCACAGCGGATCATCGTTAAAGCCGCCGCCCACCTCATGATTTCCCTTCTTCGTGAGCGGCTGGTATTGGTGATAGGCTCCGCCGTTTTCGAATTGGGTGGAGGCAATATCAAGAATTCGCTCGCGTGCCCGTTCCGGGATCTGGTGCACGAAGCCGAGCAAATCCTGATTGGAATCACGGAAGCCCATACCACGCCCGATACCGGATTCGAAATAAGAGGCGGAACGGGACATATTAAACGTCACCATGCATTGATATGGGTTCCAAATATTAACCATACGGTTCAGCTTCTCTTCATGACCCTGTAAGGTGAACTTGGAGAGAAGTCCGTCCCAGTAGGCTGTAAGCTCGTCAAGCGCCTGTTCGACATCACTGGCATCGTTGAAGCGTTGGATCATGGCCTCGGCAGGGGCCTTGTTAATGATTCCCGGCGATTCCCATTTTTCGTCTTCAGCATTTTCCACATATCCGAGGATAAAATTGTAGCTGGCTGACTCACCGGGCTGGAGCGTAATCTCCAGACAGTGGGAGCCAATCGGCGACCAGCCGCTGGCCAGGGAGTCGGACGGTTGCCCGGCGGCCACAATTTGGGGCTCATCAAGTCCGTTGTACAATCCAAGGAATGATTCGCGGTCCGTATCAAATCCGGCAATCGGGGCGTTGACCGAGAAGAAGGAGTAATGATTCCGCCGCTCGCGGTATTCCGTTTTGTGATAGATGACGGAGTCCTGCACTTCCACCTCCCCGGTGTTGAGATTACGCTGGAAGTTAGTCATATCGTCATACGCGTTCCAGAGGCAAAACTCAACGAACGAAAACAGCTTCACCTGCTTTACAGCGTCGGAAGTGTTACTGATGGTCACCTGATGCACCTCACCGTTAAAGCCAAGCGGCACTAGCGTCAGTTGGTTGACACGAATTCCGCCACGTTCGCCGGTAATGGAGGTATAACCGAGACCGTGTCTGCATTCGTAGAACTCAAGCTCTTTCTTGACCGGCATCCAGCCGGGGGTCCAGAAATCTCCCTGATCATAGAGGTAGAAGTAACGTCCTCCGTTGTCTACAGGAATATTGTTATAACGGTAACGGGTCAGCCTCCGCAGACGCGCATCCCGGTAAAAGGCATAACCGCCCGCGGTATTTGACATCAGCCCGAAAAATTGTTCATTGCCAAGGTAGTTAATCCATGGATAAGGTGTTTTCGGAGTAGTAATGACATACTCTCTGTTTTGATCGTCAAAGAAACCATACTGCACTAGTCACAGCCCCTTTCAGTTTGGGGAACGGATCATGGAGCACAGCGGGTGACGGCTGGCAGCTCTATCGATATTCATGATCCGTTCTCTTGAAGTGCTTCTTTCCGGACGGGTTAATTCCTTCCGTATTTGTTCAAGATCTGAATTTCCTTAACCATCTTCTTAAAATTACATACCCGTAAGGGTTGTTTCCAGGTTGCTCCCACCCTGGTGAAAAAGGTAAGATTTAGTTAACTCATATTGGAGGGCAGGGAAACCGTATGAAAACACGCTCGCTTTCAAGCGCTTTATATGATCAGATATCCGCAGCTCTACAGGAGGTGTGGTCGCTGCACACCAGCTCAAAGTGGACTGTGGACACTCCGGCCCAGGGTCAGTGCGGTGTAACCGCTGTAGTCGTTCAGGATCGTCTGGGAGGCGAAATCCTGAAGACGATGACCAAGGAAGGCTGGCATTATTACAATCGTATTAACGATGATGTCTATGATTTCACCGCATCGCAATTTGCCGGTGATATTGCATATTTACATGTGCTTTCTTCTAGAACTGAAGCGTTCAGTGATACCCATCAGGAGCAGTACGATGCGTTAAGCAGCAGAATGGCAGAGCTATTGGGCAGGTCAAAGTGACCCGTCCTGGCTCCTTTGGAACAGATACTCTCCGGGCAGCTACATCGGCTGCCAGAGGGGGGGCTGTTCTTCGGGCTTGGACCTGTATATAGACAGTAGTGGACCTAATCAGTAAAGGATGGATGTTATGGAACCCAAATGGCTTACTTGGGCAAAGCAAATTCAGGCTATCAGCCAGACGGGGCTCGCCTATGGCAGAGATGTATATGATATCGAACGGTTTGTGTTTCGAGATGATGCTATTCTGCATTGAATTATATAATTGAATAAAAAAATATTAATATGTATATTTATACTACCCAATTAACGAAGGAAGGTAGTAAGTGTGCATAAATATATTGAGGAATTTTCATTAAACGCTCTGCCTGCTCTATACCAAATGTCCGTTGATGGCTGGATTACACGTTATGCCGAAGGGTATACCCAAAGGTCCAACTCCGTTAGCCCCATCTACAGTGGCGACGAAATTTGCATTGAAGAGAAGATTTTGGCGTGTGAGCGCTTTTATGCCAGAGCGGGACTTGACCCTATCTTTAAAATCACCCCTTTTATCCAGCCGGCCAATTTGGATGAAGTGCTGGAGAAGAGAGGTTATGAGACTGCCGATTTATCCTGTGTACAGACCTTGAGCCTGGATCATATCAAGGGGTCTCACTTGGAACATGTGAAGGTTGCGGCAGAAATCAGTGATGAATGGATGGACGTGTACGCAAGGTTCACCCATCTGCCGGCAGAATATGTGACAGTCAAGCGCAAAATGCTGTCCCTGCCGGTCTTAAACAAGGCTTTTATCATTCTGTATCAAGCTGCTGAACCCGTAGCCTGCGTCATGGGCGTGATGGAGCGGGAGTGGCTCGGGATCTATGATCTCGTGACTCATCCGGAGCACCGCGGCAAGGGATACGCCGAACAGCTTGTTCTGAGCCTGCTGCAGTGGGGCAAGCACCAGGGCGCAAAGCACAGCTATTTGCAGGTATTAAAGGGGAACGGTCCAGCGATCAGGTTGTACGACAAGCTTGGTTACCGGGAAATCTATGCTTATTGGTACAGAGTAAAGAGAGGAGTGTCCGGATCATTCACGCTTTAAATCCTTCCAGCGCCCTCCTTCGTGGAGGTGAACATAAATAAAGCGACTCTAATTCGAGTCGCTGCAAGCTGTCGAGAAAGTCTCGGCAGTTTTTTAGTATTCGTTTCTTTTAGCCGTTCCGTATATCTCTTTACTTGCTGTCCCCATACCAAAGCTCCAGGCGGTTCTTGATCAGTTGGGTATACGTCTTCTCCGCTTCCGGCATGCCCGCCTCGTCGAATTCCTTCAGCATCGTATCATAGATGCTGTCAAACTGGTCTTTGGGAGCAAGAACGGCCTCCGGAATTCTTTTGCGCACGATATCCTGTGACTTTTGGTAGATGACATTGTAATCGGTATTCGTCGGCACCGGCATATTATAGGCAGCCCCCCATTCTTTCACTGGGAAATCTTCCTCGGTCTTGAAGAGGTCCTTCCACATCGTAATATTGTATGCTTCCAACGATTTTTTCTCTGCTTCACTGTAGTTGGCCGTGATCATTTCAGGATAGTTGGTGGTGAAATAGTTGCCGGTGGAATCCTTGATGCCATCCCCGTAATGAGGTCCCCAGCTCCAGTATAGCCCAATTCCGACTTCCTTCTGAAAATTGAGGTTATCGTTATTTTTACGCTCCTGCACATCAGGTGGAACAACTCTTTTTCCGTTTTCCATCTTGTAATGTTTGCCTTCTATGCCCCAGTTGCGCAGAATTTGTCCTTCTTCAGAGGCCAGATAATCCAGAAACTTGATCGTGCGGATCGGATTTTTGTTATCCACGGTAATGCCGATGCCATACGCGGTATCAAAGCCGATCGATTGGAAGGAAGGGTCATCGTACTCCTCACTCATCGTTACCGGGAAATGCGCGTAGGTATGCTCGTCTTTGCCTGCGGCCTTCAAAGCGTTCTCCGCATCCTGGTAATTCCATTTCTGATCGATCAGCCCGATGACACGGCCGCTGGCGATCTTGGCTTTATACTGGTCGCTCTTCTGTACAAAGGTTTCCGGGTCCAGCAGTCCTTCATTGTACATATGGTTCAGCCAGCGGAAGTATTCACGTTCCTCCGGTCGACGGTAATGCAAGATGGCTTCGTGGGTTTCGGGATCGATGTAATATTCACCATCATTAGGAACGCCCGTAGCTTGAACAGCAGGATTGGTTACTGTGATCATGATTTTCCAATCATCGGCGTCGAGGGAGAGGGGGATGGTAGGCTGACCGTTGGTCGTCGGGTATTTCTCTTTATAAGTCCGCAGGGCATTCTCAAAATCTTTGACCGTGCGTATCTCCGGGTAACCCAGCTTCTCCAGCGCCTGATGCTGGATTTCAAAACCGCCTACGGTATCAAAGCTGATGCTGTCCACACCCATATTGGTCGGAATCGTATAAATGGCGGGATCGTCAAGACTGTATTTAATTCGGTTAAAGTATTCGCCGTACACCTTTTTGATGTTCGGCCCGTATTGATCGATCAAATCGGTTAAATCAATGAGGGCGCCTGCATCCACCAGCTTGCCTACACTGTCCTTAGGGTAGACCATATCGGGATAATCGCCGCTCGCGATCATAAGGGCGAATTTGTCCTGCCCGCTGCCGTTTACGGCGAATTCCGCATCTACCGTGACACCCGTCTTTTTCGTCACTTCCTTGCCGATCTCATCCTGCATGTTGTTCCAGTTTGCGCTGCCCTCTCCGCTAAAATAGGTCAATGTCAGCGGACTGGTATCGTTAGGGTCATCCTGGTTGTTCGCCGTACTTTCAGGGCCGCCGCAGCCAGCAGCAGCCAGCAGCATTGAAGAGAGAAGCAATATGGAAATCCGGCGTACTGCTTTTATTTTGATCATGAAAAAATCCCCCTCCATAGAATAATAAACGCACCAGTGTAAGCACTTTCATACCATGAATTCTAAGAAAACAAAGACTAACAGTCAAGAAAAATATTCAAAATAATTTTGTTGTTTGTTAGGTTTTGTTATCCTAAATATTTGTGCTACGATAGAACAAATAAATTGACGGGTGATGGATATGCGAGGGAAAGTGACCTTACAGGAGATTGCAGAAGCGGCTGGTGTCTCCAAATTTGCCGTCTCCCGTGCATTGGCGGGTAAACCGGGCGTAAGTGAAGACACGAGGGCAGCGATTGTAGAGCTGGCAGGCAGGCTGGGATATTTCAGGCAGGAGCATAAACGTATTGCACCGGAACAGGCTGTTTGGAAGGGCACGGTTGCGGTGCTGTTTCCCAATATCCGCAGTCAGAACAGGGAGTCTAAGTACTGGGGGCCTGTGTTTGAAGGAATAGCGGAACAGTTAAATGATAAAGGACTGGATGTGCTTACTCTGACAGAGCCGTCGTCGGACGATCTGTTTTCGCTGCTGAACCCTGCAGCCATTCGCGGTATTATTACGGTGGGTTCGATCTCGACAGGAATACTGCTGAATATCCGGCGTCTTGGCATACCGTTCGTTATGGTCGATCACAGAGATGCGGCGGTTCGCGCGGATACTCTATTTACGGATAATTGGGCGTGTATGGAGGAGATGCTCCATACCTTGATCGCCAAAGGATACAGCCGCATGCAGTTTGTGGGCAACATCAGCGATGCCTGGAGCTTTCATGAGCGTTGGGCTGCTTACCGCTCAACGCTTGAAAGAAACGGGATCGATGTACAGCAGGACGAAAGGCTGTTTACGCCGGAGCCAGCAGACTTGGCCGCTTGTCTTGCGAGTATTGCGGCTCAAGGCTTGCCAGAGCTGTTTGTATGTGTCAATGATCATACCGCCCACCTGGTGATTGACACCCTGGACGGCTTGGGGGTCCGTGTTCCCGCAGATTGTGGTGTTACCGGGTTTGATCATACGCATGAGCAGCACCCGATTGCGGCAACCGTTAAGATGGACAAGGAACTGCTGGGCAGGCGTTCGGTGGATCAACTCCTCTGGAGAATGATGAATCCCGCTTCTCTTCACGAGAAGACAGCCATCGATGCCGAGCTGGTGGTGAGGGAGCAATTTCTCTCTACGGTTGGTAGAGCAAAAGTGGTGAAATAACATGGTGACGAGTCGTCCGGGAAACCGAACGACTTTTTTTATTTTCCAACAACTGGTTGACCTTCATCAAACCTAATGTTATTTTTGTTATGTAATTCACCTAAATGTTAGGTTGAGGAAAAACGGAGCGGAGGGCTGATGATGGAAAAATGGACTCAGCGGTTGGAAGGATGGAGGTTTAAGGCATGTGCAGATAAGGAGTGGCTGCCGGCACAAGTTCCGGGCTGCGTGCATACCGATTTGCTGCGCAACGGCACAATCCCCGATCCATTCTATGGAACGAATGAACGGGAGCTGCAGTGGATCGACAAGCAGGATTGGGAGTATGAGGCCCACTTCCTGATCCGGCCCGAGGCAGCGGCTTTGCAGCATCTGGAGCTGGTATGTGAGGGCCTGGATACTTATGCTGATGTAAGCGTTAACGATGTGCTGGTATTTTCGGGAGACAATATGTTCCGTACCTGGAGAAATGATATTAAGTCTTTGCTTAAAGTCGGCGATAACGTAATCCATATCCGCTTTCGCTCCCCGATCCAGGAGGACCTTCCGAAGCTGGAAAAGCTCGGATACGGGCTTCCTGCGTCGAACGACCAGTCTGAGCTTGGAGGGCTGGATGACCGCAAGCTGAGTGTTTTCGCCCGCAAGGCTCCATACCATTACGGCTGGGATTGGGGGCCGCGTTTGGTTACAAGCGGAATCTGGCGTGAGATCAGGCTGGAGGGCTGGGCGGTTAGCCGCATCTTGGACCTGTTCATCCGTCAGGATGAAGTCAACGCCAAGGAAGCGAGGCTTACAGCTCAGGTAGAGATCGAAGCGGCCGAAGCCGGTCCTGTTCTGCTGCGTTTGACGGCGGATGGGCAGGACTGGAGCAGTAAAGTGGAACTGAAGCAAGGCAGACAGACACTTGAACTTCCGTTGACGATCACTGAGCCGAAGTTGTGGTGGTGCCGCGGCCTGGGAGAGCAAGCGATGGTCGAGTTCCGCGCCGAGCTGCTGTGGGGAGAGCAACCGATTGCCGAGCAGTCCGTCCGGACCGGCCTTCGCTCGATTCGTCTTGTCCGTGAGAAGGATGAACAAGGCGCAAGCTTTTATTTTGAGCTCAATGGAACTCCCGTATTTGCCAAAGGGGCCAATCACATTCCTAATGATAGCTTTATTACGGAAGTTACGGCTGAACGGTATCGGCATGAGGTGGCCAGCGCGGCCGCATCCAACATGAATATGCTGCGTGTATGGGGAGGCGGCATTTATGAGGAGGACGTGTTTTACGAGCTATGTGATGAATACGGCATTCTGGTATGGCAGGACTTTATGTTCGCTTGCAGCATGTATCCGGGAGATGAAGTTTTTCTGAACAGTGTCCGTCTTGAAGCGGAGGATAACGTGCGGCGTCTTCGCAACCACCCGTGCATCGCTCTGTGGTGTGGCAATAATGAAATCGACTCGGCCTGGGCGCATTATAACGAGAGTGGAGGCTGGGGCTGGAAGAAGAATTACACCCCTGAACAGCGTGAGCGGATTTGGGCGGATTATGAAGCTATATTTCACCGTGTTCTGCCAGAGGTGGTTGAACGGCTTGCACCCGGAAGTGACTATTGGCCGTCTTCTCCTATGATTGACCTGACCGGCGATGCAGGGCAGCATGCGCATCCTGCATCCACTGAAGGGGACATTCACTACTGGGGCGTATGGCATGCGGTCGAACCGTTTGAAAATTATAATGTGTATGTCGGACGTTTTATGAGCGAGTACGGCTTCCAGTCTTTTCCGGAATACCGGTCTGTTCGTTCCTATGCTGAGGAGCATGAGTTGGAGCTGGAATCGGAGCCGATGCTGGCTCATCAGAAGAATGGGGCGGGTAACCGGCTGATCAAGCAGTATATGGATATGTATTTGCACGAGCCAAAGGATTTTAAAGCTTTCCTGCATATGAGCCAAATTCTGCAGGCGGACGCCATGGAGATGGCGATCGAAGCGCATCGCCGCAGCAAACCCTACTGCATGGGCACATTGTATTGGCAAATGAATGACTGCTGGCCGGTTGCGTCATGGGCTGGCATGGATTATTACGGACGCTGGAAAGCGCTGCAGTACAGAGCCAAGCGCAGCTTCAGTGATATACTGTTGTCGGTGGCCGGGCACAACCAAGGAACTGTATCGTTTCATGTCATAAATGATACCCTGCAGAACGTTACAGGTAAGCTGAACGTAAGTGTGCGGCATATTCTCGGAGGTACCGTCAAGGAGCTCGAACAGGAGATACAGATAAAGCCTAACGGAAATGAGACGGTTCTGACTCTTGCTGTGGAGGAACTGCTTGGGGGCAAAAAAACGGCCGAGCATATGCTTGTGGCCAGACTGGAAAATGAGCGCGGAGAAACGAAGGCTGTGCGGGAGCATTATTTTACGGCAATCAAAGAAATGATTCTGCCCGTGCCCCGTATCGAATGCCTGGAAAGCGGAGAAGGAGAAGAATGGACGCTTACATTGAAGTCGGATGTATTAGCCAGACATGTGTGGTTGTCCGCAGAGCATGATGGCATCTTTACGGATAATGACTTTGATCTGGTGCCTGGAGTACCCAAAACGGTTGGGTTCCTGACGTTCGGCGGAGAGAGCTCTTATTTCCGTCCGCAGGCTCCGGGGCGGGTTACATTCCGTTCCATAACCGATTATATTAAACAAACGGCTGTGCAACCGTGAGGTTCGGCGGAATCATAGAGAAAGGATAAAAGAACAAGGAGGCCGTCTATGACAGCCTCTTTTTTCGATGAAGGGGTTACAGTATCTTCTTTATAATGTTGTATTGCCTCTATGTCTTAGAATCGATCTAATATTAACCGTGTCCGTGTTGATCTAACGTGTTAAAGAGTAAATCTACTGATAACTGATCGGTAGTTGTTGCAACTAAACATAACGAAAAACTAACTGCTAACCAAAGTAGTGTGATTCTTTTTTTCATTCATGAACACCTCTTTCATCAGATTGTGATAGGTTATTACGGTGTCTGAAGATGCAAGATTGCGAGTGTTTTCAAACAGCACCATGCACTTAGTGATATATGATTCATTTTTCATTATAAAGGATGTTTTCAAACATTCTAATAAATATTTGAATCCATATGAGTCTGTTTTATTAGCTAGATAATATTCAGCCAACTCATAGAAAAGGTAAAGGGAATATTCGTTTACAAATTTTTCGTTGTACACGCCGAGGGTATGCCGTCTCTCCAAATAGGTGCTTACGTGTTCTTCGAACTTGAGCAATATATTATCTACGTTAAAATTAAAACGATTAGCTGCTTTTAAAATATTAAACAATGCAAGAAGCATCTCATCCTGCTTCTTCTCCATATAGGTTACATAGTGTGGTAAAATTTCTAATTCACCTGAGAAAAGCTTGTTTACATAAGTATTTGCCTTTGCCCACTCTTTAAATAGGTTCTTCCAATGTAATGTATCTTCGTCGCTTTCTTTAACCCAGGCTAAATCGGCATAAGCGTATGTGTATTGCAAGGCTTGTCTGTAATCTCCGCGCGCATCACTAACACCTGCTCGAAGTAGATTAGAATAGGCGAGATAAAAAAACAAAGGTCTTCCAGGCTTTTTTATGGATCGCCGAACCCTTTCGATGCGTTGGCCTTCGAAATACTGAACCTTAGCAAGCTGCTCCATTTTATTTACAGTCTTTTCGACCCTATCCCATTCCCGAAGCGATCGATATGTATTTGCTAATTCTTTGAGTGCATCGAGCTGGTCAATCTCATCCAGACGATCTACATAGGGTTCAAATTGATTGGCTGCACGCAAGTTTCGAGTTTGATTATTTTCTCGAATTCTTAGCAGAAACAAACGATAATGACATAGGGCCAATCTTTCCGAGTGTTGACGAATCTCACTTTCTGCAACACACTCATACAGGATTACCGCTGCTTTGCCTTTGTTGTTATGGAAAAAATCCTCTGCCGTATCAAAAAGCAAAGGAGAGTACACTAAATTGTCCATTAACAAATCAACCGTTTGTCTTATGCAATCAAGCTTGTCCAATTCAGCACAACGGTACAAGAATGGCCTGATTCTACGCCAATTGGGGGAAGCTTCGTTTAAATATTCCTGCACGTATTGTTCATAAAAATATCCCTCTGGCAAAGCTAGCACAGCAGTGATCCGGTCTAATTGATTTACAGCCATTATACGGTTTCCGTTCAAGATTGAACTCATCGTGCCAGCATTTAATCCGGCGATCTTTCCAAAGCGTGATATATTTAATCCTTGTTGTTCCATGAAGTTGTCAAGCTGAGTTCTTATCGTGGTAGTGTCACTCAAATTAACCACCCCTGAATTAATTTGCAATTATATTACAAATATAACCATTTATCGAACGGAGGTCAATTGATTAATAAGAGAATTAGTAATAGCTTTTTAACATCGTGTGTCTTTACTTCAAGTTATCTAATATGATATGCTAATCGCAACTTATTAAAGATATTTAATAAGTTATTTTGGGGTGAACTAAAATGAGTGAGATAACAGCCAATCCAAAGTCCATGAAGAAAATTATTCTTCGTGGCATCCGTACCGAGCTATTGAAGCATGGGGGTGCAACGAAGGTTGAGCTTAGCCGCAAGCTGGACATAAGCTTTCCAACGATCAGCAAGTTCATTAATCAGATGGAGAAGAGCGGGGAAGTGGTTTCGCTCGGCCTCGATCATTCGGGAGGTGGAAGAAGGGCGGTACGATACGACTATAATGCAGATTATAAGCTTGGTTTGGCTGTATTTTTGGAGCGGACAGAAACCGGATATATTGTCTTCAACTGCCGAGGCGAGGTGAAGGAGCGCAGAGATGTTGCGGGTGTGCTGATGGAGGATGTTACAAGCCTTACTGCGCAAATTGAGTCCCTGATCACGAAATATCCGAAGATCAGCTCGCTCACGATAGGGGTTCCGGCAGCAGTCAGCAACGGACGCATCATTCACATACCAGACTATGAGCAATTTCAGGATTTGGATTTGAAAGGCTACTGCGAACAACGCTTTTCCGTGCCAGTCGTCGTGGAAAATGATATGAATGCCGCAGTACTCGGCTATTATATGCATAGCAGACATAAGGACGCTTCCTCGCTCGTATATCTGTACTTTGGCCAGAATGGTCCAGGGGCGGGAATTATGGTCAATGGACGGCTGGTCCGGGGCAGCACCTTTTTCTCGGGTGAAATTTCGTTTGTTCCGCAATACGACAACCGCAACTTCCGGCAGGCCATGCAGCTCGCCCGGGAGGAAGCCTTAAGAGGAAAGGCTGATTTCGATCCGGTAAGCAGATTGATTGCTTCGATCACGTCGATTCTTAACCCGCACAGGATCGTTTTCTGTAATGACGAAGTGAATTCGGCAATGCTGGCGCAAATTGCAACGGGCAGTACAGCCTATATTCCGGCCGAGCATCTGCCGGAGATGGCGGTGAGCAATTGGAAAGAGGACTATCTTAACGGATTGCAGGGCCTAGGACTGGAGCTCATGCTTGCCGGAGCGGATCAAAATGATGAATAGGAGAAATCTATGGCAACGTATTTTATCATAATTATTTATCTGGCGTTCATAAGTCTTGGCTTGCCCGATTCGCTACTTGGAGCGGCATGGCCTGTCATGCAGCTTGATTACGGAGCCCCGCTCGATATGGCTGGCTGGTTGTTTATGAGTATTGCGGCAGGTACAATTGTTTCAAGCTTGGCCAGCGGAGCGGTCATCAGACGTTTCGGGACAGGCAAAGTCACCCTGGTAAGCTGCTTGATGACGGCCTGCGCATTAATCGGCTTCGGTATGGCGCCTTCTGTAATGTGGCTGTTCGTGTTTGCCATACCGCTGGGCTTGGGCGGAGGCTCCGTGGATGCGGCCCTGAACAATTATGTAGCTGCCTATTACAAGGCCCATCATATGAACTGGCTGCACTGCTTCTGGGGAGTGGGCGCCACACTTAGCCCAATGATTATGGCGCAATTTATGGCCGGAGACAGCTCCTGGAGACAGGGGTATCTGACGATTTCCGGCATCCAGTTCGTTCTGGTTGTTATTCTTCTGCTATCATTGCCACTATGGGATAAGGTCGCCAGTAGCACGGCTTCCGCTATAAAAGAAGGACCGGATTCAAGGAATGTGAAGGACTTGAGTGAGGATGAAACGGTTAAGCCATTGCACATCCGGGGAGTGAAGCTAAGCCTGGCAGCCTTCCTGTTTTACTGCGGGGTTGAGGCAACTCTAGGCCTTTGGGGGAGCAGCTTTCTGGTAAATGAGAAGAGTGCTGCCCCCGACATGGCTGCGCAGGCCATTTCCTTGTATTTCGCCGGGATTACTCTTGGCCGCTTTATCGCCGGATTTATTACTTTTAAGCTGAGCAACCGCGCTCTGATTCGTGCAGGACAAATTACAGCTTTGTCGGGTACATTGCTTCTATGTCTGCCGCTTTCGTCCGGCTTTTCCGTAGCGGCGTTTATGCTCGTAGGCCTGGGACTCGCTCCGATATACCCGTCCATGCTCCATGAAACGCCGCTGCGCTTCGGGAAAAAGCACTCCCAGACCATTATGGGTTACCAGATGGCGATAGCTTATACGGGCAGCACCTTTATCCCGCCGCTTCTTGGTTATATGGCTTCCAGCTTGACTATTGGCATTTTGCCGCTGTTTATCCTGATTTCAGTAGCCGCCATGGTGTTCTCATCTGAAAGATTAAACGCCTTTTTCAGCATGAAGCATGCGCTGGATAACAGCGAAGCAAAATCTCCTTTACTATGAATGATACTGTCGATAGCATACTTTTTCTTGCTATATGCTTATCATGGTAAAAGTATTCGGAGTCACCTTTTAGGTTTCAAGCGCACGGTTTTAGGTTTACAGCGGGCAAGCTCTTTGGTGGTGAGTGGACGGGTGCAGGAGCATGGAGCAGCGGGGCGACGCTTCACCAAGGCCTGACCGGACGGCTTCGCTACCTGGAGCTTGAAGGCCCGCATGGCCCTTTCCACGGGAAAAGAGACGGAAATACGTCCATCGTTCGAACCGGCAAAATTAACGGCTGCCGCATAACTATCGCTTCTTCTTAGCCATACCGAACCCGAGTCCCCGGGCAACGAAATAGGCTTCGAACCGCGTATTATGCTTTGGTCGCGGAAGCTAAGTACACCTAAATTTTCTCCGTACTCGATCTGCACATCCGTATGGATCGATTCTACCCTTCCGTACACTAGACCTGTCGTCCGTCCGACTTTTTTCAACCGTTCCCCAATTTTGTATGACGTAATATATCCCGGCACCACACCGATCGTAGCGTAGCGCGGGCTAATGAGGCTGTTGCGCAGCGGGGCTGAAATGGCAGCATCCAGCAAGTTTTGTCCCGATTTGCGCAGTCTGACGTAGCGGTATAGCGTACCGACTCGATCGGATGCGAGTGTTCCGCCATCTGCCCCGCCGGGCTGTAGGGTCGGGATCGCGCCTCCCGTATTGTGTGGATTGAGGACATGGTTATTGCTAAGCATATATTTTGTGCTCTGGCACTCCGCGTCGGCAACCACGAGACCCAAGGTACCGGAAGCATCGATTGTTCCGATGCTGTAACCTGCAGGTACAGGACGGATTCGCCGTGTGTAGAGGGCATTCGTTCTGAAGGGCTGTGAGCGTACGATACGAACCGGTGCTTTTGCTCCGGTGGAATGGGCTGATGCTTTGGAAAGAACGGATTTGGCGGCAGACAGTGAATCCGTGTAAATAATCACCGCCGCCCCTTTTTTGTGGTTTTTAGGATCCCGGTAACCAATCCCTACCCCGAAGATTCCTTTGGTCGTCATCCATTTTTTTGCATATTGATTTTTCATCCGCAGTGCTGCGGCGAACGTTGCCAACCTGATCACCCTCCTTCATGGTCTCAAAAGCAGTGTATGGATAAGAGGGGCTTTTTGCTTATATTTTGGAACATTGTGGAATATAACGAACTGTTGTACACTTTCTGATACAAGGGAAGTAAGGGGATTGCTGTGCAATCATTTTTTATACAGTATGGGGGAGTAAGCATTCATGTGCTTAATTCCGGTGATGAGAAGGAGGATGTATGCACACTGGACTGAAATCGCTGAACTATCCCGGTAAGTTAATTGTGTTTGGGCTGCTTGCATTGGCATCCCTTGTCAGTACGTTATGGATTTTACATATAAAGCTGCCGTCAGGCAAACCTCCCTACACCTTTATCTGGTGGAATATGCTGCTGGCATGGATTCCCGCCGTGCTTACAGTGTTGCTTGATCTTCTCTACTCGGTTAGGCGCGGTAGTTTCAGGAAGCTGCTTCTGATGGGGACAGGCCTTGTATGGCTGGGTTTTTATCCGAATGCGCCTTATATGATCACGGACATGCTTCATGTGTTCGCCAGATATTCCTATCAGCCCGATGAACGCTTCTGGGCGGCTGCGGATTTCTGGAATCATACATTCGCGATGCTGCTTGTTGGATTAACGGGCCTGTTTATGGGCTGTGTTTTACTGGATTCCGTAAAGCAATTGGTGCGCAGATCCTTCGGGCGGACGGCAGGGGTACTGTTCGCTTTGGCAGTGCTGCTGCTTAGCAGCTTTGCCATTTACATTGGACGTTTTATTCGCGGTAACACCTGGGATATCGTTACGAGCCCGCTTAAGCTGTACAATCAACTGACCGAGATTTGGTCAACGCCTGCCGGGAAGGGACATATGCTCTATTTTTGCGCGATGATTTTTACGGTTCTCACGGTAACTTATGTACTGACATGGGCTATTTCTATCACCCGTAAGCCTGTAGGGGAAAGAAGTTTATATGGAAGATAAACAACAGACATATCCGTTTATGGAACTGCAATATCTTGTACAGGGCAGTGCCAGGCAGCGCGAGGCCCATGCCGTACTAATAGAGCTGGGAATAGTACCTCGGACAAAATGGGAAAATGCTAATTAGATCAATGAAGAGAGATGGGTTCAAGACAGAGCCTGCATTCGCTGCGCTGCTTGGACTTCAGGGCGACCCGTACGAAGAACTTCTGCGTATGTACTCCTGGAGTGATGAACAGCTCAGGAGGTTTATCGACAAGACGAAATGAGGTGTAACAGCATGAGTGGACAGAAAAGATCGGATATCCGGGCGGGATTGCTCGTTGATATTGTATTAAAGCAGAACCAGCGTACCGGCAAGCTGACCCGTGGAACGGTCAAGGACATCCTGACCAATTCCCCTACCCATCCGCATGGCATTAAGGTGCGATTGACGGACGGGCAGGTTGGACGGGTACAACATATTATCGGCCAGCCCTAAAGGCTGTACTTCGGCGTTACATGCGCGCGGCCGGCAGCATCTTGGGGGAAGCAGCGTCCTGATAGCTTGCAAGCAAACGGCTGAATATGCTGTCCCATGAATGGCTCCTGCTTGATTCCCGGCCGGCAGAGGCCAATTGGCCACGCAATACGCTGTTATCTAACAGTTGGGTGGCTGCCTCTGCAAAAGCCTGGGCGTCATTGGCGGGACACAGCCATCCGTTGTGTCCATGGCAGATCAGGTCCTTAACCCCGCCTTCTCCAGCTCCGATGACAGCGGTTCCGCTTGCCATCGCCTCCAGAACCACGTTACCAAACGTCTCGGTGGCCGAAGGAAACAGGAACAGGTCGGCTGCTGCATACCATTCAGCCAAATCGATTCCGGTAACAAAACCGAGCCATTCCACTGTGTCTGCAGGAAGTCCATGTGCAACGGGATCCATAACCCGGCTCAGTGGACCGTCTCCGGCTACAACCAGCACGGATTGGGATCGCAGCCGCTCCGGAAGCCTCTTGAACGATTCCATGAGAATCTCAATGCCTTTTTCGGGCGCCAGACGGCCTACATATAAAATGATATATTTGCGGGGTCTGATGTTCCATTTGGCCCATACTTGTTCCCTTTGCCCAGTAGGGGAGAATAGGGTCGAATCAATGCCTCTTCCCCAAATTTCCAGGTTGTTGAAGTCTTTGTTCTTCAATTCGGCAAGGGTGGACCGGGAAGGTACGTAAATTCGCTCACAGTTTCTGTGAAACCAAAGCATATACTTCCACAATGCGGGCTCCAGCCAGCGGAGCCTGTAGTAGTCGAGATACTTATCGAAATGAGTGTGATAGGATGCGACAAGAGGGATATGATGTTTTGCCGCATACGAGGCGCCGAATAATCCGAGATTGAAGGGTGTGGCGACATGAATGAGCGTGGGGGAAAAGGCCCGGAGCCGATTGTTAATCTGTTTGGCGTTGGGGATCGCTAGCTGACATTCCTTGTACAGAAAAAAGGGGATGCTGCGAAAGCGTTCCACTTCCGAACCCACAGGCTGCGCCCTGTCTCCTTCCGGCGCAAACACAATACAAGGAACCTCGTGCTCGCGCAAATAATCTGTCCATCTGGCCAATGTCAGTGCCGCACCGTTCACATCCGGCGCAAAGGTATCCGTAAAAAGCGCCACCCGAAGCATACAAGCCCCTCCTCATTATAGCAAGCCTAAGCCTTTGAGAAGACCGCAGAAGGTCCTGTTTCATTATGACAGGGCATTGTATGCTGGAATTAAGCTTATTGTAAAGTTAAAGGCAGCTTCATATGATGCAGCGGAAGCGGCTTATTTATTTATGCCTGCTGCCGCAGAGGTCCGGCGCTCACGGAACATGATGTAGTAAAGCAGCGATGAAACGACATACAGCAGGCCGGTAATGCTGAAGGTGATGGCGTATCCCCAGTAGTTCCCGTAAGTGGTCACGAGATGTGACTGCACAGGTCCCATGGTCGCCCACCCGAGCATAAAGGCGGTCTGCATCAGGGAGTTGGCCGTCCCGCGCCGCTTTACCGAGATTTTATCCATCATAATGGCGGATTGGATGGGATTCGCCGCATTCATGAGCGCCTGCCTGAACAGGAAGCTGACAGATGCGGCCCACAACATATTTGTAAAACCGGTGACCAGCAGAAACGGGAGAGACAGCATCTGAAAGCAGACGACAGCCTTGACGGGACCCAGCCTGCCTGCAAGATATGGACCCACTAGCATGGATAGAATCGTCATGACCTGGCCGAGGGCCAGCAGTAAGCTCATGCCGCTCCACGAAACGTCGAACCGGTTCGTAAAGTATAAATTCAAGTAAGGAATCACCAGCCCTGAGCCAAAGCCAATCAGCAACTGGGTAATAACAAATTGCGTGATGAGCACGTGGTCTCGTCCCGGGCGCGCAGCATCCGCTGCATGGCCGGTTGCCTGCGGCTTGCTGTCCATGCTTGCGGCTGTCCCGCTGGTCTCGGCTATGCGGATTAAGGGAAGGAAGGACGCCAGTGTAGAGATGCCTCCGACCATTAGCACAGCCTGCAGGCTGGCCGTCCGGCCGAAGCCCAAGGACTGCAGCAGGTCGGCAATGACACCGCCGCCAAGGCTGCCGATGACCTGTGCAGCCAATACAAGTGATGAGTAATAGCTGAACATGCGCAGGCGCTTGGATATGCTTACGTTTTCCGCAAGAAAGGGAATGGCCAGCACTTGAAAGAATGCAGCAAATATGCCGCTGAGTACTGCAAATAGAAGCATGCCCGACTGTGCTTCCAGCAGCGAGCGGCCGATGAAGACGGCACCGCTGACCAATGCTCCGGCCATCAGCATCCATTTGCGGCTGAGTCTGTCGCCGAGCAGACCGACCGGGATGAACATGAGCGCGGTAGCCAATGACTGCAAGCTGACAACGTTGCCTGTCATGGACTCGCTATAACCGAGACTTTGGATGTATAGATTATATAGAACAGAGAACATGCCTCCGCCGATCTGATACAAAATGTTAGCAATAAAAAAAAGCCTGATATTCCGTGGCCACTGCTGAAATGACTGCATGAAAGCTCCCCCACTCTATTGTTAAAGCGACCCTACTATTCTAGCAGGGTTACACATTTAGAGAAAGATGGGACCGAATATTCTGGCCGAATGGCATTTCGAATCCTATTGGGTAATAAGAAGCATTGGACAGTTTCCCTTAATTTGTTTATAGTAGATCGCGGTATAAATAATCAGTGAGTGACAGCAACACACGCAGGAGGGATTTTATTTGGCATTTGGAGCACGGGTGCTTAAGACGGGTATTGCCGTAACCTTGGCCCTCTTTCTAAGCTCATTACTTAATACCCAATCGCCTGTAGGCGCCGCAATCGCTGCTATCTTCGCCATGCAGCCTTCTATTTATCGTTCCTGGCGTTATTTTCTGGATCAGCTGCAGACCAGTACACTCGGTGCGATTGTAGCCCTGGTGGGCGGGATGGTGCTGGGAAATCAGCCTATTGCCGTGGGACTTATCTGCAGTCTGGTCATTATCATCTGTCTGCAGCTTAAAATGGCGGATACAATCGGCTTAACGCTGGTAACCGTCGTTTCGGTCATTGAAACAGCCGGCGATTGGCAATTTGCGTTGTCGCGTTTCTTGCTCACTCTGATCGGGATCGTTTCGGCTTTTCTCATTAATATACTGGTCTTCCCGCCTAAGCCGAAGAAACAGTTCATCGGCCAGATTCAAAGCGTATTTAATCGAATGTCGCTGCTGCTGCGGACGGCCATTTCGGATGAAATTAAGGAAACGGTGTTTCGTGAAGAGAAAAGCAGTCTGGAAGGCTCCATAAAAGGCTTGTCCGATAAATATCACCTGTTTGAGGAAGAGCAGAAGAAGCTTAAGAGGGCGCGGTACAGTCAGACTCGTGAGATGGTCGTTTACAAGCAGATGCTGACCAGCCTCGCAAAAGGGTTTGAGGTGCTTGATGCGGTTGAGCGGCATTACTTCCAGGCTGAGCGGCCTGACGGAACGGACCGCTTCTTCGATCATCATCTGGAGCAGCTTATCCGTTTCCACGAGCATGCACTGCTGAAATTCGAGGATAAGCTGAAGCCTAACGACGATGAATCGCATATTTTCGAAGAAGAAAACCGTATTTTTATGGAATCAGCCATTGCCCGTTATGACCGTACCCAGGAAGGTGTGCTGCGGCTCGCTATCGTGGCCGCAGCCATGTACGATTACGGTCACCAGCTCAGCCGTTTAAGCAGACTTGCGGATCATATTCATCGCGGGGATGACGGCAAGGATCAGGGGGAGGGCCTGATGGCGTGGCTGCGCAGATCTTAGCTGCCCGAATATATTGTATCCATAGCAAAAGGACGCCGACGGCGTCCTTTTCAAGCTGAGTTATGCGAAATAGGGGATAAAAACAAAAAAAGCTTTCCGGTTGATTGCGGAAGCTGAAGCTGTTAAAATATAGAGTGCTTTTGTAAATGAATTTCAAGAAAATAAAATTACGAACTATCGCTTAATATTCTAGCAGATGGAATTGAGGATGTCAACATCCCCATATTTTTCATAAAGTACAGTCCGGTTGTGGATGAGAAAGAGGAGATGCCAATGAGTACGGATCAGGAATGGACAGAGGAGCAGCAAAGGGTGGATGAAGTTACTTCCCTTATCCGCGGCCGCATCCGCAAACTGGAAGCCGAGGTCGGCCGTGTCCGGGAGGATGTCGTCTCTATGAGAAAGGATTTCTGGGATGAGGTGACGATGAACTTCAGTGAGTCTGATGATGTAGGTGAAACGTCTACAAGCCTGCGTCAGCAGTCCCAGGTATTATCGGATCGTGAGCAACGGCACAAGCAGTCGGCTACCATGCTGAACCGGTTAAACCGTCTGCTTCAGTCTCCTTATTTTGGAAGAATTGATTTTGCGGAAATGGAGGGCCGAGAGGAGAAAATTTATCTTGGCATTGCATCCCTGCTGGATGATAATGAGGTGGGTTTTCTTGTCTACGACTGGCGTGCCCCGATATCCAATTTGTATTATGACAGTATGCCGGGACCTGCTTCCTATGAGACTCCATCAGGCCCCATGGAGGGCGAGCTTACCCTGAAACGGCAGTTTGTGATCCGTGACGGGCGCATCCGGTTCATGTTCGATACCGGTGTTACGATCGGAGATGAACTGCTGCAGGCGGTTTTGAGCCGCAGCTCTGATGCCCAGATGAAAAGCATTGTGGCGACCATTCAGAAGGAGCAAAACCGGATTATCCGCGATGATCGTAGCCGGATGCTGATTGTACAGGGAGCTGCCGGAAGCGGCAAAACGTCCGCTGCTTTGCAGCGTGTAGCTTACTTGTTGTATAAGTACCGGGACCGACTGAGTGCGGATCAGGTCGTGCTCTTCTCGCCCAACCCGATGTTTAATAGCTATGTGTCCACTGTGCTTCCTGAGCTTGGTGAGGAAAATATGAGCCAGACCACGTTTCAGGAATATCTGGAGCGCCGTCTCGGCAGGGAGTTTCAGCTTGAGGACCCATTCGAGCAGCTCGAATACGTTCTGTCCGCTTCCGATCAGCCTGCATATAAGGCCAGGATGGAAGGGATTCGTTTCAAATCGTCGCAGATCTTTCAGAGCATGATTGAGAGCTACAAGCCGTTGTTGGAACGGGAAGGCATGATATTTAAGCCGGTGCGCTTTCAAGGCCGTGAGGTGGTATCCGCCGAAGAAATGGCCCGGAAATTTTATAATTTTGACCCTGACATCCGATTGGCTAACCGTTTGGAGCTGCTGCGTGAATGGCTGCTGAAGGAACTGGCGGCATTCGGAAAGGAGGAGTATACGGCGTCTTGGGTGGACCAACAGATCGAGCTTCTGTCCAGTGAAGACTATCAACGCGCCTATACTCGGCTTCGTCGTAAGAACAAGAGGATCGACGAGACATTTGATGATTTTGACCGGGAGCGGAGCATTCTTGCCAGGATGGTGGTCAGTGACCGGCTCAAGCCCTTACGCAAATGGATAAAAGCGCTGCGTTTTGTGGATATCACCCGATTGTACAGCGAGCTGTTCCGCAATAGAAAGCTTGCAGAGCGGTTGTCCGGCGGTGCGGAGCTGCCGTCACGCTGGGAGGAGATGAGCAGGCTGACGCTGGAGCGGATCGGCGAAGGCGAGCTAGCCTATGAGGATGCGACACCGTACTTGTATTTGCGTGAGATCACGCTGGGTTTTCGCTCCAACGGCGGGATACACCATGTGTTTATCGATGAGGCGCAGGACTACTCACCGTTCCAGCTTTCCTTCCTGAAGCGGTTGTTTCCGAGAGCGAAAATGACGGCTCTCGGCGACTTTAATCAGGCGATCTATGCCCATGCTTCCGTACTTCAGGATAACGGTCCTTTGATGGGACTTTATGGACCGGATCAAACGGAGCTGATTTCCTTGACAAGGAGCTATCGTTCCACTAAGGAAATTGTGGAGTTCACACGGGGCATGGTCGCCGGCGGCGAGCATATTATTCCGTTTAACCGCAGCGGCGACAAGCCGGAGGTGACCGAGATCGGCACACGTGGTAAGCTCCATGAGTCCATAACGCGGGATGTCGAGGCTTTATTGGGTGAAGGTTATGAATCCGTAGCCGTCATTTGTAAAACCGCCGAAGAAAGCGCAGCCGCTCATGAAGCGCTGGAGAAACTGCTGTCCGTCAAGCCGCGGCTGATCAAAAAAACGACGCCCGCCTTTGAAAAGGGGATTCACATCATTCCAGCTTACCTGGCGAAAGGTGTTGAGTTCGATGCCGTCCTGATTTATGATGGCTCAAGCCGCAGGTATGCACGGGAAAGTGAACGGAAGCTGTTCTATACGGCATGTACACGGGCGATGCATTTACTGCATATCTACTCCCTTGGCCAGACCACACCTTTTGTGACAGGACAATCGCCCGAAACGTTTATCTATCGAGATTTAACCAATTAAAGAGCAGTACTCGTCCATTCAGCCCCGGGCCCACAGGCTCGGGGCTCTGTGTATGCACTGAGCCAAACGATGTCACAATATATTCCATCAATAGGAATACAATCATATCCATGCACAAATGATTGAGCCGATTTTGGTCACTGCAACAGCGATGTGTCAGCAGATTTTACAAATCCTCGCCTGCGGGCTTATAATACGAGTCATATATTTTTCACCGGATTAGCAATTTTGAAGAAAATCGGAGGTAGTCCATATGAATCTTTTTGAACGTCCTGCGCTTGCGGATTGTGTTCCTGAACTCGTAGCCACTGCAAGAGGGGAGCGCCCGGCTACGCTGGTCGTTCGTGGAGGCACGCTTGTAAATGTCATTTCCGGGGAAATGATTCCCGGAATGTCTGTAGCGGTGCAGGGCTCCCGGATCGCCTATGTCGGCAAGGATGTTAGCCATACGATTGGCCCGAATACGGTTATTATTGAAGCAGACGGTCGCTATATTGCGCCTGGTCTGCTGGACGGGCATTGTCATATCGAAAGCACGCAGCTAACTGTGACCGAATTTGCCAAAGCTGTGCTTCCGCTCGGTACTACCGGCGGTTTTTTCGATGCCCATGAAATTTCCAACGTGCTGGGCCTAAAGGGTCTTCGCCTCATGCTTGACGAAGCGCGGACAACACCTATGGCAGCCTATATGCAAGTTGCTTCCTGTGTGCCTTCTACAAATGCGGAGCTTGAGACATCCGGCGCTGCGTTCGGACCGGAGGAGGTAGCAGAGGCGCTCGGCTGGGGACCGGATATGATCGGCCTGGGAGAAGTGATGAATTTTCCCGGTGTCGTGTATGGTGAGGAAACGATGATTGGCGAAATACAGGCAACGCTGCGTGCAGGCAAAGTGGCCGACGGACACTTTACCTGGGCGTCAGACGATTGGAGGCTGCCTGTATATGCGGCCAGTGGTATAACGGGGGATCATGAGTGCGTGACCCCCGAGGATGTGGCTGAGCGGATACGTCTCGGAATGTACGCCAAGATGCGGCAGGGATCTGCCTGGCATGACGTAGCGGAGACGATCAAAGCCTGCACGGAGATGGGGCTGGACACCCGCCGTATGATGCTGGTGACGGATGACCGCAGCTCGGAATCGCTGTTGAAGGAAGGCCATATGAATTTTGTGGTAAGGCACGCCATCGCTCAAGGGGTGAAGCCGGTCACCGCCTTTCAGATGGCGACGATCAATACGGCGGAACGCTTTGGAGTGGCACGAGACATCGGCTCGGTGACCCCGGGCTCCATTGCGGATATGATTCTGTTGGAGGGCAGGCTTGCGGATGTAAAGGTGTCTGCAACCATCGCCGCCGGAAGTCTTGTGGCCGAGAACGGCAAGATGATTGCAGATTGGGACAGCTTCACCTATCCCGAGGATGCCTTGAATACCGTACACATTGATCGTACGATTCTTGCCACTGATTTCGCCTTGCCAGCTCCGGTTCATGCAGGCGAAACGGAAGCGCGGGTCATCCAGGTGACGGAAAACCATGTCGAAACGAAAGAAGTCAGAATGATGGTTCCAGTAGAAGAAGGGCACGTTGTTACAGATCACGGCAAGGATTTATGCAAAATCGCCGTCTTTGAGCGCCATAAAGGAACAGGCAACAGTTCCGTTGCTTTGGTAACCGGCATCGGATTTACGGAGCCCGCTGCCATCGCCATGACCGTGGCGCATGACAGCCATAACCTGCTCGTGATCGGCAATGATGACGAACTGATGGCTCGGGCTGCAAATGAGGTCATGTCCATGCAGGGCGGATCTGCGGTGATATCGACTTCCGGAGAGGCCTTGATGCCGCTGCCGATCGCCGGGCTGATGTCTCCCGCTCCATTTGCCGAGGTTGCGGAGCAGTCCGAGGGCATCAGCACAGCGCTTCAGCAAGCGGGCTGTATGCTTAATAATGCGTTTATGACACTGTCGCTGCTAGCGCTCGTGGTCATTCCGGAAATCCGCTTGTCCGACAAGGGACTTGTAGCGATTGGGGCGGACGGCATTCGCAAGGTTCCGCTGTTTACCGCTGAGCAGGTGAAGATATAACAGGGGATTGGAGGAATGCTTCGTGCTCTTTACGGTAGCGGGAGGGGGTCATGCCGTTCCATTTTTTGAACGTGGCGATAAAGTAGCTTAAGTTGTCGAAGCCTACCTCCATCGCGATATCAACCACCTTGCGGTCGCTCTGCTCCAGCAGTAGGCATGCCTTCTGGATGCGGTAGTGGTTCATGTATTCTATCGGACTTTTTTGCACCATCTGCTTAAAAAAACGGCAGAAATGGCCTTCGCTCATGCCTACCTCATCGGCAATGGCTTTCAGTCTGAGAGGTTCTTGATAGTGTTCATGGATGTAACCGATCGCGGTTTTGATGCGTTCGACCTTGGAGAGACCCGCCGATACTTCTGGAGGTTCACCGGCGGCAGTCGTCATATACGGATACATGCTGGCGAAGATGCTATACAGTTGAGCTTTGGTCGAGATTTCCTTGGCTGGGTGTCGTGTTTCATGATCCTGCAAAATTTTTTGCAAGGCCGTTAATACTTCCTTCCCCCACGATTCTGTTCCTTTGATATGGACAGGCGGCAGCAATTTTTTGTGAAGTATGGGTTCGATAAAGCGCTGTTGGATCACATCCATCCCCCGGCTGAGCAGCATTTTCGGGTCAAAGACGACAGCGGAGAAGACACAGTGGGCATCATGGTGCAAATAGCCGGCATGCAGCATTCCGCTGTTCACGAACAACGCTTCGCCTGCTTTGACCTCCGTATGCAGCATATCTGTCTGAAAAAGGGCGCTTCCCTTACGTACCAGGATCAACTCCATTTCATCATGCCAATGGCAGTCCAGAATACAGTTGCCGTTGAGCTGCTCGACGTCAGCATATACGCTTACAGGGAAAGACGGATGACCGTGTATCCGATTTTCGCGGAGCGTTTCGCGTCTCATCATGCTTACTCCTAACTTGGGCTTGAATAGCCACATATAATAACTTGCAGATCGTGATCGATAGGTTCGAGCTGCGCGAGCAGAAATTCAACTATAGATCATGTCTTGTATCACAAACCGGGCTGGTAGGCTCGGTTTTTCTTTTTCCAGAGAGCTGTTTGAAATAAATACATCAAAATCCTGTTACTATTCGTCAAAATATTAAAAGAAAACCCTTTCCTAAATCAATATTATTATAGTTGAGAATTCAACAAATTCCAATCTACACAGCAGTTCATATCGATGCAGAAGATGTCGAGGAGGAAGCAAGGGATGAAATTTACAGACGGTTACTGGATGGTCCGCAAGGGCTATGAAATTCAGAACCCGGCGGATGTCCGGGATATTGTGACAGACGGTTCTTCCATGACGGTATATGCCGCCACCAAACGGATCGAGCGAAAAGGAGATACCCTGAACGGGATGCTCTTGAAAGCGACGTATAGCTCACCGATGCCGGATGTCATTCGTGTCACATTCAATCATCACAAAGGGCGGGTGAGAAAAGGACCCGAGTTTGAAATAGCGTCACTAGCTACGGATGTACAAATTTCCGAGCAGGAGGAAGCGGTTGTTCTGCAAAGCGGCAAGCTCAGCGTCACGGTCGGACGGGGACAGGGCTGGAATGTTGGCTTTCACTATGATGGCACCCGGCTGACCGGCAGCGGCCATCGTGGCCCCGGGTATATCAAGGCTCCCAACGAACAAGGGTACTTCAGGGAGCAGCTTGAGCTCGGGATCGGCGAATACGTCTACGGCCTGGGTGAACGCTTTACACCGTTTGTAAAAAACGGGCAGGTCGTGGATATCTGGAATGAAGACGGGGGAACGAGCAGTGAACAGGCGTATAAAAATGTTCCGTTCTACTTGTCGAGCAAAGGATACGGCGTGTTCGTCAATCATCCGGAGCGCGTCTCCTACGAGATCGCTTCAGAGAACGTATCTAAAGTACAATTTAGCGTGGAAGGTGAAACGCTTGATTACTTCATTATTGGCGGTAACAATCCGAAGGAAGTGCTGGACAACTATACCAAGCTGACCGGCAAGCCTGCTCTTCCACCTGCATGGACGTTTGGCCTGTGGCTGACGACCTCCTTTACAACCGATTATGATGAAGCGACGGTGAACCATTTTGTGGACGGTATGGCTGAGCGTGACCTGCCCTTGTCCGTCTTTCACTTCGATTGCTTCTGGATGAAGGAATATCAGTGGTGCGATTTTCAGTGGGATAAAGATATGTTTCCCGATCCGGAGGGCATGCTGCGCCGCTTGAAAGAAAAAGGTCTTAAAATTTGCGCCTGGATCAATCCGTATATCGCGGAAAAATCGATCCTGTTTGATGAAGGTATGGAGAACGGGTATCTGGTAAAAACAGCCGACGGCAGCGTGTGGCAGTGGGATATGTGGCAGGCGGGCATGGGACTTGTCGATTTCACGAACCCGGATGCCGTGGCCTGGTACCAGGGTAAGCTGGCAGCGCTGATTGATCAGGGTGTGGATTGCTTCAAAACCGATTTCGGCGAGCGTATTCCGACCAATGTCGTATATTATGACGGTTCAGATCCTTATAAAATGCATAACTATTATACTCATTTATACAATAAGGCTGTTTTTGAACTGCTGGAACAGAAATTGGGCAAAAATGAAGCCGCTCTGTTTGCGCGTTCCGCTACAGCCGGCGGACAGCAGTTTCCGATTCACTGGGGCGGAGACTGCTCCTCCACTTATGAATCCATGGCGGAATCACTGCGCGGGGGGCTTTCGCTCGGCCTAAGCGGATTCGGGTTCTGGAGTCATGATATCAGCGGCTTTGAAAATACGGCAACACCTGATGTATACAAGCGGTGGGTGCAATTCGGCTTATTGTCCTCCCACAGCAGATTGCACGGCAATGTGTCTTATCGCGTGCCTTGGCTCTTTGATGAGGAGGCAGTTGATGTCGTGCGTACATTTACCAAGCTGAAATGCTCTTTGATGCCTTATCTGTTCGGTTCGGCCGTTGAAGCCTCCGTGCGCGGATTGCCTATGATGAGGGCAATGCTGCTGGAATTCCCGGACGATCCAACGACACATGCGCTTGACCGCCAGTATATGTTCGGCGACTCTTTGCTTGTCGCTCCGATCTTCAACGCCGAGGGCAGTGTACAGTATTACCTGCCGGAAGGCCGCTGGACGAATCTGCTTACAGGGGAAGTCCTGGAAGGCGGACGCTGGCGCAAAGAAAACCACAGCTTTATGACCCTGCCGTTGATGGTGAAGCCGAACAGTCTGATTGCAATCGGGCGTGAGGACAGCCGTCCGGATTACGATTATGCTGAGGGTGTGCAGCTTCATCTGTTCGAGCTCGAGGACGGGGCTTCAGTAACAAGCGTTGTGTGCAGTACCGCAGGGGAGCAGGAATTGACTGTATCCGTCAAACGTGAAGGCGGAATGCTGTCCGTCGTGTCTGAAGGAGCAGGGAAGCCATGGATCCTCGTACTGCGTGGAATCAACGAACTGTCCGGCATAAACGGGGGAAGCAGTGAGCAGGGGGGCCAAGGCGTTGTCATCACGCCGACCGATGCACTGGGAACGATGAGGATCACTCTTTAATCTAAATGAATTGAAATGGCCTTCCTGTTATGATCAATAACTTGGGGACGGCCATTTCATCACCGCGCATGGAGACACGCGACTTAAGTCGTGTGAGGAATTGCGCTCGGCATAAGGGCTGCCATCGGCAGCTCGAAAGCCGAAAGGTCCATGCTTTCTCCTTCCGCCATGAAGATTTAACCATTTCCCACTGAATCCTATGGTATATTTAATGCAGTGAGAAGAGGTGAATCGAATGTCTACTATTACAGCAAAAATCCAAATTAATGTCCCGCATGAGCATACAGAAATGCTCACCAAGACCATCCAAACCTATCGTGAAGCATGTAATTATCTTTCCGTCATTGTATTTCAAACCAAAGAATTACGTCAGCGTGCACTCCATGACTTGTATTATCGAGAGCTGCGAAGTCGTTTTGGTTTGAAAAGTCAAATGGCGCAATCAGTGATCAGAACGGTCATCGCCCGCTATAGCTCTGCCCGATCCAACGGGCACGATTGGAGTTTGGTCAAATTCAAACGACCTGAATATGATCTGGTATGGCATCGAGATTACTCTTTGAACGATGATCGGTTTAGCGTAAATACGCTGGACGGACGAGTGAAGCTTTGTTACAAAAGAAAAGGAATGCAACACTTCTTTGATGGCACATGGAAATGGGGCACGGCCAAGCTCGTGTGTAAACACAAGAAGTGGTTTTTGCATATTTCCATGACCAAAGAGTTTCCTGAATTGGATCTTACAAAGGTCGATCACATGGTAGGAATTGATTTGGGAATCAACTTTCTCGCCACCACCTACGACACTCAAAACCAGACGACGTTTTATCCTGGACGAACCATGAAACACAAACGAGGCCAGTATAAAGTCTTACGCAAACAACTTCAGATGAGACAAACCTCATCCGCTCGCAAACGACTCAAGGAAATCGGTTCAAGAGAAAACCGTTATGTTACCGATGTCAACCATCAGATAACCAAGGCACTCGTTGAAACGTATCCGAAAGGGACTTTGTTTGTGATCGAAAATTTAAAAGGTGTTCGTTCCGCCACGGAAAAAGTATGTGTTCACCATCGGTATGTGTCGGTTTCCTGGGCATTTCACCAATTCCGTGAGATGTTGGAGTATAAGGCTCAACTGAATGGACAGGGCGTCATCGCAGTAGACCCTAAATACACGTCTCAAACCTGCCCGAAATGCGGACATATCGAACGAGCGAATCGAAACAAAAAGATGCACACCTTTGAATGCCAAACCTGTCACTATCGTTCTAATGATGACCGAATTGGAGCTATGAATCTGTACCGCAAAGGAATCGAGTACATCGGTACAGGTACAATAGGAGTATAACTCTTGTTGTAGGGGCGAGGTCGACCGTCCTGATGTTCCAACACGCTAAGGTAGGAGCACCGTGAGGTGCGTTTGCACTACCGGTTAGGAATAAGCCTAAAAGGCTTGTGCGAAGCGCAAGCACTGTCTACGAAGTAGGCAGAGACAGGCTCGTGACTTGAGTCATGAGTTGTTGACATTGGAGTAGACATAGACGATTGGCTTCAATCGTCTATGTTCATCAACTCCGGGATATCCAGCGACATGGAAATGTTGCAAAGCATGCCTCTTGCGAGAAAAAGCATTGTTCTTTCAGCAGCTCTAGGGATACCAGCTTCGAGGAAAGCATGATGTACGATTTGTCTGCTCTTGCTGAATCCTTCGCGCATGATCTCGATAATCGAGGCATCCATAATCGTCTGTGCTTGCATTTGCAGCAGGACTTCATTACGGTGTTCGTACATAATCCGCGCATAGGCTGAGATCAGTTCTTCCTCAAGACGATCAGATGGAGTCGTGCTCACCACATGGGTAAAAGAATCTGTAATGCGCATCCAGGAAACCTTCAACGCTTCACGCAGCAGCTCTTCCTTCGTGGCAAAGAATTTGAAGATATAGGGCTGAGAGATATTTGCCCGCTCTGCCACTTTAGCTGTGGTTGCCCTGTAATACCCCAATTCCGCGAAAACCTCAATGGCAGCAGAAACAATTTCGGTTTGTCGGCTGACTGAAATGGCTGAATCTTTTGGCATAGGCTGTAGCTTCCTTATCTTTAGGACATTTGTGATCAATCAATCACTAACCATAATATACATGCCTTCAAGACAAAATGCAATAGTCATGCTGAGATAATTGAATACGATAATAAACAAAAGATGCAGTAGGCCTGAGTAATTCAGGACCCACTGCATTTTCACCGTTCAGTTATATTGCCGCAACATTGCTCGTATCCAATTTTTTTACCAAGGGAGAGGTCCGTTTTCGTCAAAGAATCCGCCTGTAGGACCGTCTTTAGGAAGTGTTGCCAGCTGCACCACAACATTCGTAGCTTGTTCAACCGTGCGGATGCCAGTAAAACCGTTCAGATCTGTAGCTGTAAAGCCTGGATCGGCAGAGTTTACTTTGATGTTGGTATCCTTCAATTCATAAGCGAAATGAACGGTAAGCGCATTAACTGCTGTTTTCGAAGCATTGTACACCAATATTTTGTGATCGTAATATTCGAAGGCTGGATCACTCTGCAAGGTAAGCGACCCCAGTCCGCTGGACAGGTTCACAATACGTCCGGCTTCAGATTTGCGCAGCAGAGGCAGCATCGTTTTCATCATGGCAAACACCCCGAAGACGTTGAGTTCAAATGTCCCTTTCAGTGCTTCAAGTGGGGTTGTGGAAGGAACTACGATCTCTTCAAACTTCCCGACACCACCGCCTGCATTATTGATCAAAACATCAAGTTTGCCATACTGCTCGTCAATCTTTTGGGCTGCTGCATCTATGGTTGCCTGGTCCGTAACATCCACTTCAATAAAAGAGGCGTTAATTCCTTCGGCGCGCAGTTTTGCTTCCGCCTCAGTGCCTCTTTCCATATTTCTTGCTCCGACGAATATCGTATGGCCTTGTAAACCGAGCTGACGTGCCGTTTCGAATCCAATCCCCTTATTTGCTCCTGTAATCAGGATAACTTTCTGTTCCTGTACTGACATTATGATTCCTCCCAATAAATTGATGTGAATTGTGCTTACATATCAGCTAAGGCAGAGGCCCCAGCGCATTGAAATTTTTGACTTGCTGTTATAGGCACATCTATAAGGTATAATAGTTAGTAATTGTTAACGAGGGGCACGTTTATCCTAGGAGAAAAACTCCCATAATCTTTTAGATAAGCTATAGAGAGGGCTGAACGATTTGTTAAAAGTAGACCGCCGCCAAGAATTGGCGCAGTTTCTGCGGAGCCGCCGGGAACGTATTTCACCACAGCATGCGGGAATTATGGAGGGAGGGAGGCGGCGTACCCCGGGTCTGCGGCGTTCAGAAGTCGCGATGCTGGCCGGAATGAGCCAGGATTGGTACACCTATCTGGAGCAGGGCAGGGATATTCAAGTATCCTCCGAAGTTTTGGAAAGCCTGGCCCGTGTTCTTCAATTAAATACCAACGAGCGAAAGCACTTGTTTTTGCTTGCTCATAGACATTTTCCGGTAGAAGAAAAATCCTCTGAAGTACGAATAAGCGCCACACTCCAGCATTTTCTCGACCAAATGGAGATCCATCCGGCCAGCGTAATTGATGCCAGATTAAATATTGTCGGATGGAATAATGCCTTCCGCTCCGTTTACGGCAATTACGATGAACTCTCTGAGCGGGAACGGAATCTGGTATGGATTACGTTTACCTCGGATTATTTCCGCCAGATCAAGGGAGAGCATTGGGAGGAAGCTGCGCTTCGTTGTCTGGCCCAATTTCGTGCCGGGTACGGTCGTTTTGTAGAGGATCCGTGGTGGTCCCAGCAAATTGCGGAATTGTCCGCCATCAGTGAAGAATTCAAAGCAATGTGGCAGCGTCAGGAAGTGATCTATGCACCAGAAGGACTAAAGCAGTTGGATCATCCGGTTGCAGGTGAGCTGACTTTTCATAATTTATCGTTTACAGCGAATGAATCACCCGAATTGCAGGTTGTCATTAATATGCCCTTTGAGGGAACAGATACGGCAGAGAAGGTGCGACAACTTTTGGCAACAGGGAATTTTGCCTGAATCTCCGGTGAAATAGACGGAAGCCTGGCCAACAAATACGCCGTGTTTATGATTTTGTCAAAGGGAAAAAGGATTACAAATGCAAAACAGGCTGCACCGGAATGCAGCCTGTTGATTAACGTTTATTTTGTTTGGGGTACTTTCTCCCAGTCCTTCAGGAAGCGTTCAATACCACTGTCTGTAAGCGGGTGCTTCCAGAGTGAAGGAAGAAGGGAGCCCGGAATGGTTGCGATATGTGCCCCAGCCAGGGCAGCGTCCTCTACGTGCTTAATATTGCGGATGGAAGCGGCAATAATTTCGGATTTGAGATCATGGAAGTCGAGAATTTGTCTTAGATCACGAATCAGTTGCATACCGTCCACGGCAATGTCATCCAAGCGTCCGACAAATGGGCTGATGAAGGTAGCACCGGCTTTGGCGGCCATCAAGCCCTGGGCGGCGGAAAAGATGAGTGTGACGTTGGTCTTGATGCCGTTTTTGCTCAGCTCATTGCAGGCATACAGACCGTCCTCGGTCATCGGCAGCTTGATGACAACGTTGGAAGCCCATTTTGCGATATCATAAGCTTCTTCCAGCATCTCTTCCGCCTTAAGTCCGATAACCTCAGCGCTTACAGGCCCTTTGACGATGTCGCAAATTTCCAGAATGACTTCCTTGAAAATTCTGCCTTCCTTGGCAATTAGGGAAGGGTTGGTGGTTACGCCGTCAACAAGCCCCAGACGTTCAATGCGTTTGATTTCTTCAATATTACCGGTATCTAAGAAAAACTTCATACGAGAACTCCTCCTCAGTTTTATAATTCAGCTTAGATTTTGCAAAATGAACGGAAAACAACCTTCACTCTGCAAAATTTTCTGAATAATAGCATTGCACTAGCCTAAAAAGTATAATTAGTATGTACCTCAAGAGATCGACAACGTTATATTACCCATTTGGACAAGAAGGTAATCACTACCAGATCAACGAATAAGGAAATGGGAGGCAAGGGCTATTGCACTGGATCGCGATGATTACGATGCTGATTGACCATGTTGGAGCCGTGTTTTACCCGAATGAACTCGCTCCTTGGCGAATTATAGGAAGGATCGCCTTTCCCATATATACTTTTGCCCTGTACCTGGGATTCCTGCATACACGGAATATGAAGCGCTACATGCTTCGTTTATTTGTGCTGGCTGTACTGTCACAGTTGCCTTTTATGCTTGCCTTTGAAACCGTCGGTCTAAACGTCATTTTTACACTGCTGATCTCTCTGCTGGCTCTGGTCGGTGCCGACAAACTGAAGAAGTTGGCTTTGGTTATTCCTTTTTATATGATTGTGGGGGCCTTCATGGAATGGTCCAATATGGATTACGGAGCATACGGACTGGGGCTTGTACTGATATTCCGCTATACGCGAGGGGGCTGGATGGTTGTCAGCCATTTAATGTTGAATCTTCTGTATGAATTGTGGAATTACCGTTATATCGGATATATGTATTATCGGCCATTTACTGTGGTTCAACATTACAGCCTTATTTCTACAGTTGTCATCAGCCTGTTTCAGTCCAATCCTGCAGTGTTTCGCCGGATGGTTCCGCGCTGGCTGTGGATCAGCTTTTACCCGGTTCATCTGGCCGTCATTGCCCTTGTATTTATGGATCAGGCTGGCTTTGAAACTGTTTTGCAGAACATTGTTCAGGATTACTATTTAGAATTCAAATAAAAATAAAGCCAAGCTGCACAAATACCTTCCTGCGTAACTGCCGGAAGGTATTTGCATATTGTTTATGTTTTGGATGGAGGCTCTTCGGCTACCATGAAATAAGAGGTGAGTTTCTGTAGCTCTTGAGCCATTACGCTCAGCTTATTAGATGAGTTGGTGATTGCAGTTATGGATGCCCACTGCCTTTCCACGGATTGGGAGATTTGGCCGCTGCTACTTGCTGTTTTGGTAATCATGGCGGACAGATGATCGGAAGTTGCTTTCATTTCCTGGATACCTGCTGAAATTTCGACCGTTGCCGCCCGCATATGCTGTACCTGCCCAGCGACCTCATCGACGGCCTGCTGCATTTCCATAAATACGTCAGCCGCCTTTTGTACGATGAGTGATGAATCGGTTTCCGGATGCATTCGCTCTGTCATATGACGAACCATTTCAATACCTTCTTTAGACCGCTGCCGCAGCAGCTCCGTTTCTTTTGCCAGGGTGGTGGAGCATTCTGATACGGACTGCAGAACAGCAGCCACTTCTGACATGGAGAGCGTGCTTACCGTGGTTGCCTTGGCCTGCATGCGTATATTTTCCGCAATTTCATTCACATTCAGATCGATAATATTAGCGTTGCTGCTGTTTAGCTCACAGATCGCGAGCAGATCCTTGGCGGAATTGCTCACTGCATCTGTCGTATGCTTCACCTTGACCATGATGTCGTTTATTTTGCAGACCATATGATTGAAGCTTTCATTCACCTGGCCAAGATCGTCACTCCCGGCTTGAATGCGGATGTCCAGCCTGCCCTGGCTAACTTCTTCAATACCGGAGATCAGGGCTTTAATGGGAGCAAGGGTTCCTTTGACGACAAGATATTGCAGCAGTAGACAAATAACAAGGAAGCCAGCAAGAGTAAGTAAATCATGAATCAGCAGCTTTTGCAGCCCGGCATGGATCGCGCTGGCATCGGCGTCGACAGCGAAATAGGCGAACTTCTTGTTCGTTTCATCCATGATCGGATAAATGATGGTGGTGAACTCGCCAAAGTCGTCTTTATAAATGTCGGTGAATCCAGGCTGACCTGTATCCAGCATTTTTCCCAGAGCCACTGCCACCTCGGGCGGCTGCTGGTACATATCGCCTACCCTCAGCTTCCAATTCTGCCCGAATTCCTTTCTCAAGGAGGTGGGCATGGCTACAATGGAGGTATCGAGACGGTTTATTCCACCAAGCTCCGTACCGAAAATGTAAGCATACTTTATGTTGGGATTATGCTTCGAGACGGCATCCAAATAGGCGCGCAGCCTTGTCTGGGTCGGCCCATTATAGCTTCGTTCCTCCACGGCCTTCCGGACAAGCTCGGAATCCAGTCCTTTATACCATTCTGCCGTGGTTCTTTCGATCTGATTGTGCAGTTGGTCGGTAAGAATGCTCCGCTGATTAAAGTAGCTTGAGCTTATGAGAGCTGTACCGATCAGGATAATATTCATGAATGACAACAACAGGTTTTTATTGAAAAAAGATAGTGTGCTCCATTTTAACAAAAAATTCACTCCCAAAGTTGCGATAAATCGACACAGGCTGACAATTGTATTTTAATCGATAATCATTAAAAACATCAATCAAATGGTGGATAATTCTATGAAACACGCTATAATTAGCCTCAAATCAATAAGATAGGCGGAAAAGCGGTTACAAGTTGAGCTTTAACTACTGTCAAGGATAATATAAACTAATCTACAGTATGATTGTACTGAATAAGCTCGGGAGTTGATATCAATGAATTTAAAGAAAGCGGCTGCGGAAAAAGCGGTGGAAGCAATCAAGGATGGAATGTGTATCGGGCTTGGGACAGGCTCCACAGCCTATTGGGCGATACAGAAAATTGGAGAGCGGGTTAGGGAGGGCTTGAAAATTGAAGCCGTAGCGACATCTGTCGCTTCGGAAGAGCTGGCTGTTCAGCTCGGCATTCCCATTGTTCCCTTTGAAAATATAACAAGACTGGATATCACGATTGATGGAGCCGATGAAGTCAATCCTGAACTGCATTTGATCAAAGGCGGCGGCGGAGCACTGCTGCGCGAGAAAATTGTTGCGGCGAACACGAATTATTTTATCGTGGTCGCTGATGAAAGTAAGGCGGTGGATACGCTGGGCAGCTTTGCGCTCCCGGTGGAGGTGGTGCCTTTTGCAAGCGAATGGACGAAAAGAAGGCTGGAAGCTTCCTGTCCTGACGTGCAGTGGCGGCTGAAAGACGGTGTGAGGTACATAACCGATAACGGCAACTATATCGCCGATTGCCGCTATGGAGAGATCCGCGACCCCGCTGCACTGGAAGCGATGCTGAACGGCATCCCCGGTGTGGTGGATAACGGCTTGTTCGTCGGAATGGCGGATCAAGTCATTATAGCCAAGTCCGACGGTGAATTGGATACCCGCGTGAAATGAGAAGCCGCAGTCCCCGAATAGAGGCTGTACTTCTCAACACAGTAAACTTGACATCTCCATGCAATTGCGATATCTTTGAATAAAGGTAATTGTTATGGAGGCTTTTTGAATATGTCTAAAACTCTTGATGAACATGAACTTGCCCTTAATTTATTTGTAGTGCTGGCCCGGGCCTATAACTCGGTCACTGCCCGCTCTAACCGGGATATTCACAGCCATGACTTGAACACGACCGAGTTCGGCGTGCTGGACCTGCTCTATCACCGGGGACCACAGCCTTTGCAGAAGATCGGTGAGAAAGTTCTGATTTCCAGTGGAAATATAACGTATGTTGTGGATAAGCTGCAAAAGAAACAACTATTAAAACGCCGTGCCTCCCAGGATGACCGCCGTGTTATTTTTGCGGAGTTAACAGAAGAGGGAAGACATTTTTTTGAGCGGATTTTCCCGCAGCACAAGCAGGTCATTATTGAGGCTGTTAGCGGCCTTTCAGCAGAGGAGAAGGTGCAGGCTGTCGCTTTGTTGAAAAAGCTGGGTCTTACGGCTGAGGGTTCTCTTTAATTTGCGATACAATTTCTGTACCGGTTGGCTAGCCGGTACTTTTTTTGCCGGTTATATTCAGCGCCTTTTTTGATTTGAGGGGGAATGAACATGAAGCACGAGGAGCTTCTGTTTTCTTATATGGATGATCCGCAGGGATCAACACTTGGAGCAGTTGCTGAACCGGGATCAGATCAACCGCCATTGGTCGGTTAAAAACCAGGCCCATATGCATGAACGCAATGGCGATCCTCCTTATGCTTCCGTAGAGGATGCCATGCGGTACTGGCCCGAGACGGCGACAGCAGTGGGCATATATATGGACGCTCGGGATGCCTTGCATATCGTTGCGCCATTCGGTCTTGACGATCTGTTTGAGATGAAGGTCAGGAAAAGTCCATATTTCCGGAATACGACCGCGTTCCGTGTGCGTGTATTTCAAAAGGAATGGCTCGACACCTGGCCGCTGCTAATTATGGATGAGCAGGGATGAATGAACTATGGAGCACCATGAAAGGGGTTAAAGACGAATGCTGAAAAATATCAAGTCTGAAACGAATCGGCCCGAAGTGCGCGAACTGCTCGGTTATGCCGACGTTGCGGGTAGGGAAGATGAAGAAGGACTCATCAACCGTTACAAGACGGACGACCGTCTGCATTTGTACGGTTATGAGGATGACGGGCTTATTGTAGGACTGTTGGGGTTTGAGAGCAAGGATCAAGGCGTTACTCATCTGCATCATATTGCGGTGCTGCCGGAGAATCGGCTGAAGGGCTATGGACGGGGTATGCTGCTCCAGCTCATCAAGGATTTTGATCCACGGCAAATTACAGCAGACACGGATGAAGAGGGAGCCCAATTTTTCAGAAATCTCAGCTTTACGGTTTATGGATCAGAGGATCCGGCGACAGGGCTGGAGTATTTCCACTGTGTCTATAACACGGAGGATGAAGAATAAGCATTCACCGTGCCGACTCTCTCTTTCATTTCATAAGGTAGGTTATCGGGAGTGAATACGATGATCCGCCGGCCAGGAGGTGAGAGAGTTGGTGTACCGCTATACGGCCATTGGCGATTCACTTACGGTCGGGACAGGGGCGCCGCCGGGGAAGGGCTTTGCACCGTTATATTTGAGGTCTATTGAGAGATATTCGGGCAGCCGGGTCCTCTATCGGAATTTGGGGGTCAAGGGAATGACCTGCCCTGAGCTGCTTCGAAATATGACAAGTTCCCTTGTCTACAGGAATGCCCTGGCGCAGGCTGATATGATAACGATCTCTATTGGGGGAAACGATCTGATCCGTATAGCCCAATCAACCGGGGGCAAAAATATCGGCCCTGGAATGCTCCAGTTGCAGCAATGCTTGTGTCAAACTCTTGCGGTGTTATACAGCATAAAAGCAAGCAGCCGCGCGCCGTTTCTGATTCGATTCGTCGGCCTTTACAATCCTTTTCCAGAGGTGGCTGAAGCCGCTGTGGGGATTCGCAGCTTTAATGCTTTTCTAAGCTCAATGAACGCACCGTATTTCCGCGTGGCCCATACGTATTCTTCGTTCAAAGGTCGGGAGCGGCAGCTTCTTTCGTCTGACAGGGTGCATCCTAACGGGCGCGGCTACCGCGTAATCGCTGCCCAGCTTGACAAGCTCGGTTTTTATCCGTTGTTCTGATCATGAAAATCCGCAAAAAAAGGAGCCTTTAAGTTCAAAATGAACTTAGGCTCCTTTTTTTCAATTCATAACATTATCTAACCTGTGAGTTTACGGTACCAACTGCGGAGAGCCCATTTGCGTTCGCTTTTGCGTCGGTATTTAGGAAGAGAACGATAAACTGCCAAGGATTGTGCAAAGGCTTCATTGGCCTCGGCTTTCATACTGAGGGAGCGATAGAGCATGCCGGATAAATAATATCCCTCGCTTGAAGAGCTCTGTATGTGCTGGAATTGATCCAGGTAAGTGAGTGCTTTGTTATGATTAGAGCTCTTGAATGCGGAAGCCAGGCGCAGATAGGGCTCACCGTATTGAACACGAGGGTTAAGATCCAGCGCCTGCAGCAGATGGGTTTCGCCTTGCTCCGTATCGTCTCCCATCAGCTCGGCAGTTCCGACAGCGCACCAGTAATCTGCCGATTGCTCGTAACTGGAGCGGATGTCATGAAGCAGCCCGAGCGCTTCGCGATGCTTTTTCCTTTCAAGCAAGCTGCGGGCGAGATCCAAACGAGCAGACACATCATTTGCATTCAAGGCGATCTGCTGCCGGAGTCGGTTCTCATTGCGTCTTCGTTTCCAGGGCCGGGTCAAGCTCGGGAATATCCCGACAAATCGGCGGTCCAGTGCATAAATGATCAGAATTAAAATCAGAATTGCGAGGAATGGATTGCCCACAAGCCATAATAATAGAGAAAACAGGATCAACTTGCTCATTTTTGTGAATTCAGCTCCTCAACCCGGATCGGTAGCGACAATTTACACGCTTCCATATTATAGCACATATCCAGGCTGAGAAAAGGAACACATGCAGGAGTTAGCTGCTTTTATTGAGCAATGCCGATCTATTCGTGCTGCTGTTTCTCCGCTGGATGGCAAACAGTACGATCCCCAGCAGACACAGCGCCCCGCCGAATCCGGCCAGCAGCCAGGCTGACGAGACGGCGCCGCCAATATCCATGCTCCTTCCGGTCCACAGCGGAAGAAGCGCTCCACCGATGCCTCCTGCAGCAATCAGCAGACTTGTAGTCATCTCTTCCGTATCCGGCAGCATCCTGCTGGCAAACACGAGGGCGATGGAGAAAATGCCCGACATCGCAAGTCCAAGCAAAATAATCAGGGCATAAGTGCCAGCCGTCCCGTTCGCAAGCGGAAACATCATAAGCAGCAGTGCCGCTGCGGCTGAACTGAGCACCACATAACGCCCATATCCGTAGCTATCCGCGAGTTTCCCCGAGAACATCCGGCCAGCCGACATCGCAAGCCAGAAACAGGTTACGCTGAGGGCGGCCTGGGCTTCATCCAGCTTCAGTCTCTCAAGCAGCATGGATGGCAGGAAGTTGGCCAGACTCATTTCTGTGCCGACATATAAGAAGAAAAAAAGAATGAACAGGACCAGCAGCGGCAGCATTCGGGTCTTATACTTTACGGTACGAACAGGAGCAGTCGCAGTGCGTGTCTGTCGTTCATTGAGGACCGGATCAAGCTTTCCGAATGATGCCATCAACCAGAATACGGCCATAGCCGCCGCCAGCAGAGCGATGATCGGGAAGGAGAATCTCCACATGCCAAGCAGGATCAGCCAGCCGGCAAGCGCAGGCATAGCCAGAGCCCCGAGACCGAAAAATACCTCAAGACGACTCATCACGGAGCCAGTGCCTTCCTTAACCCCTCCGATGACAATGGTGCCGATTACAGCTTCGACCATGCCGAAGCCGAACCCGGCTGCGGCGCCTATAGGGTATAGCCAGCCCCAGGGTGGAAGCAAAGCGTACAGCATTTGTGCGGCACATAGCAGGAACAGGGCCAGCACCAGGGAGGCTCGTTTCCCGTATCTCGCCGCAAGGGCGGGGGAGATCAGCACACCGACCAGGAAGCCGGCGAACTGGGCAAATATTAGTGTTCCTCCATCGGTATAATCTCTGCCATAATGTGTGAGCAGTACAGGCAGCAGAGAGCCGATAATGACATGGGCAAGACCGATCAGCAGGTAGGAAAATCCGCCGATCCATAACAAACGTTTCAATGAGGTTCAGCTCCTTTATGTCTTCACCCAAGCTCCAGTATGTGGACACCCTTTCCACTTATCGTGGTGGAGCCGGTTATTTCTGTATCGCTTAGCAAATCACGAGCGCTTCTGACTCCAAGATCATAGGTCTGCGCCTCGGCGCTATGGTTCATCACGAACAAATACTGCTTGCCGTCCTTGGTCCGCATGCTCGCTTCAACTCCTGCCGGAGCATCCAGCAGCGGTAGAATGCCTTGTTCCTCACAGATTTGCTGCAGCAGCTTGCCAAGGAATTGCTCGTCGGGGTCGGTGGCCATATACCATGCGCTGCCTTGGCCGAAACGGTTGCGGGTCAGCGCTGGCATACCACGGTAGAAATCTTCTCCGTATTCTGCCAGCACCTCGGCACCTTCACTGTGCAGAAGGTCGCATAACATGCCGCATGCATAATCCCCTTGAAGTGAACCGTATTCTTGAGTCATGACAATACGGTTCTTCTGTTCAGGCAGCAGCGCGTCGATTTCTTCCACCCAAATGCCAAGCAGCTTTCTAAGCTCTCCCGGATACCCACCCAGTGTAACGAGATCACTTTCATTAACGATGCCGCTGAAGAAGGTCGTCAGGAAGGTTCCGCCTGCTTGGACAAAGCGCTCCAGCCGTTCTGCAACCCCTGGCTTCACCATGTACATGACAGGGGCGAGGATCAGATCGTATTGATCAAAATGGCTGTCAACGCTGATCATATCAACCTGGATATTACGGTTAAAAAGCGCTGCGTAATATTTGTGAACCTGATCGACATATTTCAACGCGACCGTTGGTCCGCTGGATTTTTCCACCGCCCACCAATTATCCCAGTCAAACAGAATAGCCACCCTGGCTTCCACCAGTGCGTCCAGTGTCTGATCCCCAAGCTGCTGCAGCTCCTTGCCGAGCTGTGCGACCTCCCGGAATACTCTTGTGTGCTCATGCCCAACATGCTCAATGACAGCACCGTGGAATTTCTCACAGGCTCCTACAGACCGCCGCAATTGGAAAAACATCACCGTATCGGCTCCATGGGCAACGGACTGATAGCTCCAGAGCCGCATGACCCCAGGCCGTTTAAGTGAATTGTAGGCCTGCCAGTTTTGCTGACTTGGTGTTTGCTCCATCAGCATGAACGGCTGTCCGTCCTTCAGCCCGCGCATCAGATCATGGGCCATAGCTGTGTAGCTGTAAGGCGTACTCAGCCCAGGATAGCTGTCCCAGGAGACGATATCCATATGGCGGGCCCACTTGAAGTAGTCAAGCTGTTTGAAAAAGCCCATCAGATTGGTTGTGACTACAGCATCCGGAATATGCTTTTTGATCATGGCATGCTCCAAGAGGTAGCATTCCAGCATACTGTCCGAATTGAAGCGTGAATAATCGAGTGAAATGCCCTGAAAGGATGATTTGTTGTCTCCCCAATGCTCGCTGAGATTGCTGGGCAGCACAATTTCGTTCCAATCGTAGAAGGTGTGTCCCCAGAAGGACGTATTCCAGACCCGATTGACCTCCTCAATCGAGCCGTATTTTTTTTGCAGCCAGCTTCTGAAGGCCTTTTCGCAATTATCGCAGTAGCATTCCCCGCCGTATTCATTGGAAACATGCCACACCAGTACTGCGGGATGCTCACGGTAGCGCTCCGCCAGCTTATCAGCAATTCGCTCAGAGTATTTGCGGTACGTTGGGCTGTTCGGACAGGAATTATGCCTACCGCCGAATTTATGCTTCCGTCCGTCTGCGTCAACCCGTAGAATATCCGGGTATCTTGTGGCCATCCATGCGGGATGGGCGGCTGTGCTTGTAGCCAGGCAGACAAAGACACCGTTTTCATAAAGGCTCTCGATCAACTCATCCAGCCATTCGAAGTGATAAGTATCCTCATCCGGCTGATTTTTGGCCCAGGAAAATACGTTGATCGTTGCCATATCAATGCCGGCGAGTTTGAACAAGCGCAGGTCCTCTTGGTGTGTCGCATGGTCCCATTGTTCGGGATTATAGTCTCCTCCGTAAAACATCTTTGGCAGCTTGCTGTTAATCACAATCTTCACCTCGTCATATAAGAATAAATCTATCGTATATCAATATTTAGTCTTTTTAAATATAATAAAAGTAATGATAAGTATAAAAATATGGAACTAATTAAGGAGGAGATCAGATGGAAACTGTCCATAAAAGATATTTCTTGACTCACCGGGAGCAGCCGCTTCCTATGTACATGGAAAGCATTGGATGGAACGGTAGGCAGGAGCAGGTTGACCGTCCAGAGGGATACCCGCTGTATCATTGGCTGCAGACGGTGCAGGGTGAGGGGCGTTTTCAGTACGGAGGTGTAGAGGTACATTTGGTTCCGCATACCGGAGTGCTGCTTCCACCCGGCGAACCGCATGCCTATCTCAGTACGACGTCCTATTGGCAAACCCTCTACATTACTTTTGGTGGCCCTGCGGCGGCGACGGTGCTCTCTTCCCTCGGACTGAATCGTGCTTTATGGTACCACTGGGATGCAGGAAGCAGTCTGGAAAGCTTCGGTATGGACGTTGTGAATACCGTTGCCCCGGAACGAGATATGTCGGGGCTTGATGCTTCAGCAGACCTCTACAAATTTTTGACCCTGCTCAAAAAGCATGGCCGGACCGGCTCACTTCCCTCCTTATCCGAGCATGTGGAGCGAATATCACCCGTTCTCGATTTTATGCAGAAGCATTACAACCGCCCGGAGATCGGATTGGAGGATATGGCTGCCGTACTCCATGTCAGCGTGCGGCATTTGAACAATCTTTTTAAGCAGTCGCTCGGGGTTACTGCCTATGCTTACCTGATTGTCCTCCGTCTGCGCAAGGCGAAGGAGCTGATGACCAGCGAACCCTCTCTGTCTGTTAAGGAGACAGCCAGGATGGTTGGCTTCCGTGATGCGAGCCATTTTGTGGCCACCTTTCGTAAAATGGAGGGGCTTACCCCCCAGCAGTTTAGAACATTATATTAGATCTATGATTTTCATACATAAAATGTAAAGAAAACCGCTTGAACATCTGTCGTCCGTGTGATTATATGTTATTTGGATTGGTTTGTAATTCATTGGAAGTTTTCGGGAGGAGACCTGAATCATGAAGTTGGGAAATCATGAGAAGTTGGTGTTTATCGGCGATTCGATTACAGATTGCGGTCGGCAACGTCCTATAGGGGAAGGCTCCAGCAGTGCTTTGGGAACAGGCTATGTTACCCAGGTGGATGCGCTGCTGCGGGCTTTTTATCCTGAGCTCGGCATACGGGTTGTCAACATGGGTATCGGCGGCAACACCGTACGAGACTTGAAGGAGCGCTGGAGCCGTGATGTTATAGCTCAGGAACCTGATTGGCTTGCGGTCAAAATCGGCATTAACGATGTATGGAGACAATTTGACGCTTTCAGCCGTCCGGAGATTCATGTGTATCTGGATGAATACAAGCGCACACTGCGGGAACTGCTCGCCGAGGTTCGTCCAAAGGTGAGAGGGCTGGTGCTTATGACACCTTATTATCTTGAGCCTAACCTTGAGGACCCGATGCGGGCAACGATGGATGTCTACGGTGCGGCCGTCATGGAAATCGCGCATGAGTTTGATGCTATACCCGTGAATACCCAAAAAGCGTTTGACAAGCAGTGGGAGTATGTGTATCCGGCATCCCTCGCTTGGGACAGGGTGCACCCTGATCAGGCGGGCCATATGATAATTACGCGGGCATTTCTGAATGCCATAGACTTTGACTGGAACAGATAACAAGGAACATTCCAGTGTAAGAAAAACGCCGCAAAAAAATTCGTCAACAAAGGCGGATTTTTTTTGCGTTACTACAGAAGCACTATTGGTCCCACAGCGAAAATGGCCCTTCCGATGGATTCGGATAGGGCTGATTTTATTTGCCGTGCTTATGATTTTGATAGGCGGCGGATTCTTTTTTAATGGATGGAAACGGGAGACGGCTGATCATAAGGAGTGAAAAAACGAGCATGACAGCGGCAAAAAATGAATCCGTCAGCCGGTGCTCAGCCAAGGAAAGCAGGGCAAGCAGGCTTCCTGCGGCTGTAATCGGCAAACCTGTAAACGTTTTGCTAAAGGAGGACAGATTGAACCGGGCTAGCCGGAATGCGCCGCATAATGTAAAAAAGATGACAAGCAAGCCTCCTAGTACCCCGTTCCAGTCATGAAAAATGGAGACATTGATCAGGAAGGACGGGGCAAGGCCAAAAGAAACGATGTCGGCAAGTGAATCGAGCTGTTTGCCAAATTCAGCCTCGACGCCGATCCGACGCGCGATGTAACCGTCAAAAAGGTCAAAAAGCATGGACGCAAAAATAAGAAGTGCGGCTAAAACGTACCAGCTCCGGGATACAGCGAGTACGGAGCAGACTCCGGCAGCCAGGTTACACGCTGTAAGCAATGAGGGGGTCCAGCGTAATCGCATGATTGATCCTCCTGATCCAAAAGCATTTATTCTAATTGGGCTGTCTTGTGTTCAAAAAAAATCGGGCGCCTCTTTCGAGACGCCCTTTGATGGGAGAGGAGAAACCGGACGAAGAGCTTATGGGGAAACGTAAGCCTTCTCCGCGGTTGTCTACGGCATTGGTTAAATGCCGATATCTCCATTGTGACCCGATTATGGCAGGGATATACATGCCGGTGGGGATATTATGAAAAATTTGTGCAAAATAATATGCGCTATTTTCCATATATATGCGCTATGTGTTACGATAACGTCATATCGGTCTGTCAGGGACAGACGGTCAAGACTACATAGAGAATGGGTGAACATAGCGTGAGAGTTGTATCGGGCAGTGCTAAAGGCAGACCGCTCAAGGCAGTTCCCGGAACGGGAACAAGACCGACAACCGATAAGGTGAAGGAAGCGCTGTTTAGCATGATTGGTCCATACTTTGACGGCGGAGCCACGCTTGATCTGTTCGCGGGCAGCGGGGGACTGGGCATTGAAGCGCTGAGTCGCGGCATGGATAGAGCGGTTTTTATCGATATGGAACCGAAAGCCATCGAGGTGATCAGGGAGAACCTTCGTAAAACCGGCCTGGATAGCCAGGCTGAGGTGTTCCGCAATGATGCCGGACGTGCTTTGAAGGCATTGGCTAAGCGCGGGACTGTTTTTGATGCCGTTTTTCTGGATCCGCCCTACCGCATGAAGCACGGAGATGAACTGATGAACAGGATGGACGAGCTCGGCCTGTTGCAGGACGGAGCCGTCGTTATTCTTGAATACGAATCCGGCTACAGCTATCCGGAGCGATTCGGGTCTTTCAACCAGATCCGTAAAGCGGTCTATGGTGAAACGGCTGTGTCCATCTTCAGGTATGAACGGATACAGGGGCAGACAAGCGGACAATCAGAGGCCGTGCATGAACCACATACAGAGGCAACGGCAGACGAGGAGGAGCAGCATGACTGAGCCAGAGAACAAAAAAAGGATTGCAGTCTATCCAGGGACCTTCGATCCGGTGACGATGGGGCACATGGACATTATTCAGCGGGCATCCAAGCAGTTTGACCTGTTGATTGTGGCGGTGCTGAACAATATAAGCAAAAATCCGCTGTTCAGCGTAGAAGAACGGATCGCTCTGCTGCGCCAGGCGACGGAAGAGATGCCGAACGTTGAAGTTGATTCTTTCCGCGATTTGACAGCCAATTATGTAAGGCAGAAGGGAGCGCAGGTGATTGTCAGAGGCATTCGCTCCGTAACTGATTTTGAGTATGAACTGCAGCTTGCCTCCACAAATCATAAGCTGAACCCGGAGGCCGAGACGATTTTCATGATGACCAATCCGAAATATTCTTATTTGAGCTCAAGCATGGTGAAGGAGATTGCGCATTTTAACGGCAGTGTCATCGATCTGGTCTCGCCTGAGGTGGAAGAAGCTCTTATGCGAAAAATCAGCGAGAAGAACGATGATTCCGCCAGCCAATCATAAGTGACGCCGTCAGCAGCATACCCAGTATGACCGCCAGCAGGGCAAACGGGGCAGTGGCAAGAGTCAGTGTCCGGGTTAATGAACCTTCAATAGCTTCTTCCTGTACAGGCAGCAGTTCCAGATAAGCCGGAACCGCAAAGGAGGTTAACTGCTGCCAGGGCGCCCACAGGATCAGTGCAGTCAGAAATGCCATCCCTGCATGCAGAAGGCGAGTGACCGCGAAGGTGAAGCCCTTGTCGGCAGGTCTTGTCATAGAGACGATTTGCAGCCATCCGCTTACCCCTCCCCAGCCCAGGACGGCGCTGATCGTCGCAGCCTGCAAATGAGGCTCGCCCAAAAAACGGACGGCCGCGTAGGCACCAAGGTGCTGCTCAAGTAGCCCCGGCCACAGCAGCATGGGAGCCATAGGGGTTAAATAGACATTCAGGAGCCGGATCATGACGGCAAAAAAGATGATAAATCCGCCTGTCAGCATCAAGGTTTGAACAGCGTTGGATACCGTCTCGCCCAGCAATCGACCGAAGCTGCGCCCGTCTCTTTGGCGGGCGGTGGCTATTTCGGTGTATAGGACCTGCAGTATGGAAGGACGGGGGACGGAACCGCGCGGCGTGGCGGCTTGCGTGTCCTGCTTTACTGTTTTTTCTTTCGTGCCGAAAAGGCGGACGGAAATCATGCCGGTAGCTATGCCTGTGATCCAGTGTACGAGCAGCAGCAGATATCCTGTGGCCGGGCTGTGCAGAAAGCCGGCTCCGATGACAAGCAGAATTGTCATGGGATTGCAGAAGTGGGCTGTGCTGGTCAGCAGGCGGACCTGTCGTTCCTCCAGTTCGCCTTGATTGGCGAGCTGTCTGGCCGCTTCCGCGGCAGCCGGGCTGCCGGCCGTAAGGCCGAGTGCAAGCACCCAGCCACTGCGGCCCGGTAGGCCAAAGCAGGTGCGCATAAGCGGAGTTAGCAGCACGCCGAGACCATGTACAAAGCCGGAGGCGATCAGCATTTCGGACAGCATCAGAAAAGGGAGAAGGGCGGGGAAGACAATGCTCCACCACAGCTTCAGCCCTTGTCCGGAAGCCTCGTATACCTGCGCAGGCGCGGCCACGACCGCCGCCACCAGCAGCAGCGAGCACGCCCCGAGTAGCCAGGTTGTCCACAATTGACCAGGCTGTTTTTCCTGTATGGTCTCCATTATGTTACTCCTCCTTCCGGATGGGTTCTATCAAGCGGGATATTTTATAATCATAAGCTAGTAATAGGATATGCGGCGGGGAGCGGCGGCAGACCGTGCTTGTCAGCACGGGTTTGTATGTTTCGGTATTTACTGAATTGAACCTAAGGGGGGAAGTGCGAATGAAGAGGGCGGGAAGCCGTAAGTTATGGTTTACCTTACTGTATGCCGCCGTCATGGCCGTCATGGCTTATGTGCTGGTATATATGCCGACCCCGTATCTGATTTACCGTCCCGGCAGCGCTGAGGAGGTCAAGCCGATGGTATCCGTTAAGGATGGTGATCCTACAGAGCAGGGGACTTTTATGATGACGACGGTATCGGCCAGCTACGCCAATTGGCTGATGCTGGGACTGGTAAAAGGTGACAGGAATGCCGAGGTGAGGACCAAGGAAAGCCGCCTGCAGGGAAGCAGTGAAGACGAATATGCGGCCAAGCAGGTGTATTATATGGACAATTCGCAGTCCTCTGCTATTGAAGCGGCCTATAAAAAAGCGGGAGTAGCCTACAGGATTGTCCCACAGTACATCTATGTGCTGGAGACCGGCGCAGGAGCTGACCCGTTTTTTCATCCAGGAGATAAAATTGTAGAGGTTGACGGTGAAAGCGTAGAGGAGAGCGATGATCTCCAGCACATCCTGAAGGGCAAGCAGCCAGGAGACAGCGTAGCCGTTAAGCTGGATCGCAAGGGAGAAGGGGTGAGTGGGATGGTGAAGCTTACAACGGTGAAGGATACGGCTTCCGGGGAGCAGCGTACAGGCTTTGGGGTCGGCATCGCCACGCTTCGGACAATCGTACCGGAGAGCGCCGGGCATGAAATCACCTTCTCATCGACAGATGTCGGCGGTCCGTCCGCAGGTCTGATGTTCACGCTGGAAATCTATAATCAACTGACGCCTGGAGATTTATCGAAAGGATACCGCATAGCGGGTACGGGCACGATTAATAAAGAAGGCACGGTAGGCGCTATTGGCGGCGTTGGTCATAAAATTGTGGCAGCGGACAGGGAGCATGCCGAAATTTTCTTCGTGCCGGAGGAAAATGCAGGGGCCGCTGAAGCGAAAGCGAAGCAAATCGGGACTGGCATGAAGCTTGTGTCTGTCCGCACACTGGACGATGCTTTGCACTACCTGGATGCATTGCCGGTCAAGGAACAATAACAGGCGCTCTGAAATAGTCTTCGTACAGGCTGCGCACGGCAGCCGTAGGCATGCCCGCGGTGTATACGGCTGCTGCGCTCACATCCATCTGCAGATGCGGATGGTCTAACGCTGCCGGACGGGTAATGACTGGAAGGGAAGCGGTCTTCTTCATTTCGGCCAGCATGGTCTGACCTGTTCGGTTAAAGCCGAGCACGCGGATATAGGCCGGTCCTTCGGCCAGACGGGCCGGGCCCAGATCGGATTTGGCATGATTCAGCAGGATATGCGTCAGCATCCGCTGCAGCTTCACATGTGTATAGCGCTTCGTCTTCAGCGCTGTCAGCAGGGCTGTGGCTGAGGGCTGTGGCAGGGCTGGAAGCAGCTTCTTCAGCCTGTACTCGAGCCCCTCGGTCACCTCGTGCATCCGCGCCAGCTCGTCCGCGCTGCGCGTGATCAAGGCGTTCAGCAGCGGACGGCTGAACGCTTCCCATGTCTGCGGCGCGCGGCCTTCGGCCCACTCGCGCCGCAGAATGTCCAGCACGGCGCTTGGCACATACGGCGCCGCAGCCTCAGGTCCGCCCGCCAGCAGCAGGCGGCGGACCGCAGTGGCGCTGGCGATGCTGCCAGTCGCCAGCGTATCGTGATAGCCCGCGCCGGTGCGGGCTATCGTGAAGGGGGTGATCGCGCTGTGCAGCCGTTCCAGCGCGATCAAATAGTGCAGCCCAAGCGTATTGTTGGGCTGCTGCAGAAGGGCGGACAGCTCCGCGCCGTCCGCCTCTCCGCCGGCGAGCGCGGCGGCCGCCCCTGCGTAAGCTGCGGGGTAGCTGGCACCGCCCGCCAGCCGCGTGGCGATGCCGGCCTTGAGCTCGGCCGGCTCTGCGGCCAGCACACGCGCCAGCGCGCGCAGCGGCGCGAGGTCGCCGCTCTCGCTGCCGAAGCAGAGCGCGTCCACGATGCCGGTCGCGTTCAGCAGCGCGACCGCTCCGTAGGCGAACCACTCCGCGGCCTGCACGGCATAAGCGACCGGGAGCTCGATCACAAGGTCGGCTCCCATGGCAAGGGCCATTTCGGTGCGCGACCACTTGTCCACGATCGCGGGCTCGCCGCGCTGCAGGAATGGACCGCTTATAACCGCGATGGTCCGGTCCGCTCGGGCGGTGGCCTTCGATGCGGTCCAGTGATGCACATGGCCGTTGTGAAGGGGATTATATTCAACGATGATTCCGAGCGTTTTCATGCTCCATGACAGCTCCCTTGTCAAGTGGGGTATAATAGTTGTATAACATTGTACACGAACATCGGCACTTTTGCCCGCATACCGTAAGAAACGAGTTCCTCTCAAGGGTGTAAAGGAAAAGGTGTTGACAAACACCTCATTCAGTCGGTATAATAATTTTTGTTTGTTTGGAGTGATATATATGCATCTGCATTTTCGCAAGGTTGCTATGAATGACGGTCCGGTTTTGATCCGGGAGAGCTTGAATGTCGAGCCGCTAATTACACACCGCAAGGATATCACTTCAGTTTCACCGCTGACTGTAGACCTTGCAGCCGTAAGCGTGGAAGAGAAACGGATCGATATGAGCGGAACGCTGACAGTTGAGCTGGACACGCTGTGCTCCCGCTGCTTGACGCCGATTCACGAGCATATGAATATCTCTTTTTCGGAACGCTTCGAGCAAGGACAGGAACAGCAGGATGACGTGGACGAGGGCATGGAGACGATCATGATCGAAGGAGAGACGTTCGACACCGCTCCCTATTGTGAGGAATCGTTTCTGCTTCATCTTCCGTTTGCGCCGCTGTGCCGGACGGATTGTAAAGGGCTGTGCCCCACCTGTGGCCAGAACTGGAATGAAGGCTCCTGTAGTTGTAACAACGAGCGGATAGATCCGCGTTTGGCAGGTCTCAAGGATTTTTTTAAGAAATAAAAGATTGAAATAATCGATGAGTTATTCACCGGCTGCGGTGGGGTTGGCCCTGAGTCGTCCTGCCCAGTCTTGAATGAGATAACACACATACCCTTCAGGGTTGATCTCGATAAGGAGGTGGGAATGATGGCAGTACCACAACGCAGAACGTCCAAAACGCGCCGCGACAAACGTCGTACTCACTTTAAACTGGCTGTGCCGGGCATGGTGAAATGTGAACAATGCGGAGAATTGAAGCTTGCTCACCACGTGTGCAAAGTGTGCGGAACATACAAATCTAGAGAGATTATCTCTCAATAACATTCGGAATGATTTGCTGCAATTCTGCAGCAAATCGTCTTGGATGAAATGTAAAAGTAGTGCTTCACCACGGTGAGGTGCTATTTTTTTTGTAACTCGGCTTTCCTTTTGCCGGGCTATGCTATATACTGGCTTAGTACCTGGTTCTAAGAAAAGCCGGACGGAAAAGTCCGCTTATACATATATTTTAAGATTATAGAATTTATAAGTTTTCAGCGGAGCTGAACAATTCTGTCATCGCAAGAAAAACTTCCGCTAAATGCGGTCTGTCTTCTTTGGATGTACGTCGATAGACGTTTTTCTTATACAATAGTTCTGCAACCGTATGGACGGAAGGAGGCGTTTGGCCATCGAGCGGCTGCCGAAGAGACTAAGACAGCAGAGACTATCGCAATTAATTGAAGACAATCCGTTCGTCACGGATCAGGAATTGACGCGCCAGCTTAAGGTCAGCATTCAGACGATCCGGCTAGACCGGATGGAGCTCGGTATTCCGGAGCTTCGTGAACGGATGAAGCTGATGGCCGAGCGGTCATACGATCAGGTCCGTTCGCTGCCTCTGCATGAGGTGATCGGTGATATCGTCGATTTGCAGTTGGATAAAAGCGGCATATCCATATTTGAAATTCGGGACGAGCATGTGTTTTCACGGACGGGCATCGCACGGGGGCACTATGTGTTTGCCCAGGCCAATTCACTAGCCGTTGCCGTTATCAATGACGAGATTGCGCTGACTGCTTCTGCGGATATCCGTTTCGTGCGGTCGGTCCATCTGGCTGAGAAATGCATAGCGAAGGCCTATGTCCGCTCCCAGCCGGAGCAGAAGGGCAAGGCTAAGGTGGAAGTATTCACTTATGTGGGAGAAGAGATGGTCTTCCAGGGGAACTTTGTCATTTACCGTTCCACCGGGGAAGAATACAGCGAAGGAGGGAATCAGCATGCGGATCGCCATTGATGCGATGGGAGGAGACAACGCGCCGGAAGTTACAGTTGAGGGCGGTCTGGCCGCTGCAACTGAATGGAAGGATACGGAGATCGTGCTTGTCGGTGACCGGAGCAGAATCGAGCCGCTGTTGAAGGGAAAGCAGGTGCCGTCCAATCTGACGATCCGTCATGCCTCAGAAATCATTGATGCGGAGGATGAGCCGGTGCGGGCCGTTCGCCGCAAGAAGGATTCCTCAATGGTTGTGGCGGGGCGAATGGTGAAGGAGCAGGAGGCGGATGCCATGATATCCGCCGGCAATACGGGAGCGCTGATGACGACCGGCCTGCTTGTTGTGGGTCGGATGGAAGGGATTGAGCGTCCCGCGCTTGCCCCGATGATTCCGACACTCGACGATCTGGGGGTTTTGGCCCTGGATCTGGGAGCCAATATGGATGCCAAACCGGAGCATCTGGCGCAATATGCCCAGATGGGAAGCCTTTACCGTCAGAAGGTGCATAACATAGCTGAGCCCCGCGTCGGGCTGCTTAATGTGGGTACGGAGGCCGGCAAGGGCAACGAGCTGACCAAGCTGGCTTATCCGCTGCTGGAGCAGCTTCCAATCCGTTTTGTGGGCAACGTGGAGGCCAGGGATGTATTGACAGGCAGCTGCGATGTGCTTGTGTGCGACGGTTTTGCCGGAAATATTTTGCTTAAGGCGTTGGAAGGGACGGCAGGAGCTATTTTCTCGTTGCTTAGGGAACAATTCAACAAGTCGTTGAAGACGAAGCTGGCGGCCGCCATGCTGATGCCTGAGCTTCGAGGGTTGAAGAACAAACTTGATTATACTGAGCATGGTGGGGCTCCGCTTCTTGGATTGAGTGGACTCGTCGTCAAAAGCCACGGCTCGGCGGACACAAACGCCGTCAAAAATGCGGTCAGACAGGCGCGGATCGCGCTGCAGAACCGCCTTGTCGAAAGCATATCGAAGGAAATCAGCGGGAAGTGAGTGACGAAATCGAAATGAATAATTTGAAACCGGTCGGTATTATTGGTATCGGCAAATACGTGCCAGAGAAAATTTTAACCAACAGCGATTTGGAAAAAATGGTGGAAACAAGCGACGAATGGATTGTCAGCCGCACTGGCATCCGTGAGCGTCATATCGCGGCTCCCGAGCAGGCGACATCTGATTTGGCTTATGAGGCCGCTGTTAAAGCCCTCGCGTCCGCAGGCATGACGGCGGAAGAACTGGATCTCATTATTATAGCTACAATTACGCCGGACATGACATTCCCTTCAACCGCATGTATTCTTCAGGATAAGCTGGGAGCGAAGGGGGCGGCGGCGTTTGATCTGTCTGCGGCCTGTTCGGGTTTTGTATACGGACTGGCTACTGCCACAAGCTTTATTCAGGCTGGCATGTACAGAAATGCGCTGGTCATCGGAGCGGATTGTCTGTCTCGGATTACGGATTATACGGACCGCAATACATGTGTACTGTTCGGAGACGGGGCTGGCGCGGTTGTAGTGGGCGAGGTGCCGGAAGGAAGAGGCTTCCAATCCTTTGATCTTGGCGCTGAAGGCGCGGGTGGTTCGTTGCTGAAGATGGAAGCGGGTGGATCAAGGCTGCCGGCATCACCGCAGACGCTTGAGAATAAGCTGCATTACATTTACATGAACGGGCGCGAGGTGTTCAAGTTTGCCGTTCGTGTTATGGCGACAGCGACTGACGTAGTGCTGGAGAAAGCGGGACTTGACAAGGATGACATTGATGTCTTTGTACCACATCAGGCCAACATCCGCATTATTCAATCCGCTATGCAGCGTCTTAATCTGCCTGAGGAAAAAGTAGTGATCAACGTGGATAAATATGCGAATACTTCCGCAGCCTCCATTCCGCTTGCATTGGTTGAGGCGGCAGAGGAAGGGCGCATGAAAGAGGGCGACCGTGTGCTAATGGTTGGCTTCGGCGGCGGCTTGACCTGGGGTGCCTCCGTATTGGTTTGGTAAGCACTAATCTGATAATATAGCAAACATTAATATAGAAGCGAGGTGAATACGAATGGGCAAAACAGCATTCGTATTTCCGGGACAGGGATCCCAGAGTGTGGGCATGGCCAAGGGCGCATATGAAGCCTCCGAGGCTGCCAAGGAGGTATTCCGCCAGGCGGACGAACGTTTGGGCTTTGCGCTGAGCACGCTTATTTTTGAAGGTCCCGATACCGATTTAAAGCAAACCTCCAATACGCAACCGGCATTGCTTACAGCCAGTACAGCCTTATATGAGGTTTTTAAAGCGAGCGGCATCAAGCCTGATTTCGTAGCCGGGCATAGTCTTGGCGAATATAGCGCGCTTGTTGCGGCGGAGGTGCTATCCTTTCCGGATGCGGTAGAATTGGTTCGATCCCGCGGTCTGTTCATGGAAGAAGCTGTCCCTGGCGGACAAGGTGGTATGGCAGCCGTGCTTGGTGCTGACCGCAGTCTGCTCTCCTCTCTTTGCAGTGATATTACGGCTGGCGGACAAACGGTTGAGTTGGCAAATGTCAATTGCCCCGGCCAGATTGTGGTGTCCGGAACGAAGGAAGGTGTAGCGCTGGTTGCCGAACGGGTAAAGGAAACGGGGGCCAAGCGGGCTATTACGCTGGAGGTTAGCGGTCCTTTCCATTCGTCCATGATGCGGGGGGCTGCGGATAAATTGGCGGCCAAGCTCGAAGGAGTGGATTTTGCAAGAGCGTCGATTCCTGTTGTCGCGAATGTTACGGCGTCTCCGGTACAGGATGGAGGAGAGATTCGTTCCCTGCTGGTTGAGCAGGTCTATTCTCCTGTGCTGTGGGAAGACAGTGTAGCCTGGCTCATAGGCCAAGGTGTGGATACATTTGTAGAGTTTGGGCCTGGTAGCGTGCTGACTGGCTTGATCAAAAAAATAGATAAAACATTGACATTGATCAACGTAAGTGACATGGAGTCGTTAGAGAGTGCGGTTCAGGCACTTTCTTAACTGGTGAACGAGATTAAGGAGGGGAAATCATGTCCAAGCCTTTTAGCGGAAAAACAGCACTGGTAACGGGCGCATCTCGAGGGATCGGGCGCAGCATTGCGCTTGCACTGGCGGAAGCAGGGGCCAACGTGGCTGTCAATTATGCCGGCAGCGAGCATGCGGCAGCGGAGACGGTTGATCTGATTCGGTCCAAGGGTGTGGAGGCCATTGCCGTGCGGGCTAATGTTGGCAAAACGGATGAAGCCGAGCAATTGGTCAAGCAGGTGACAGATACGTGGGGCCGTATTGATATACTGGTGAATAATGCCGGGATAACAAGAGATAATTTAATCATGCGTATGAAAGAGGAAGAATTCGATCAGGTGATTGAAACGAATCTTAAAGGCGTGTATAACTGTCTCAAAGCCGCAACGCGACCGATGATGAAGCAGCGTTCCGGGCGTATTATCAATATCTCATCTGTGGTTGGTGTGGTTGGTAATGCGGGTCAGGCGAATTATGTTGCCGCCAAGGCGGGTGTCATCGGACTGACAAAATCTGCAGCAAGAGAGCTTTCTTCCAGGCAGATTACGGTCAATTGCGTCGCCCCGGGCTTCATTGATACGGAGATGACGCAGATACTGACGGATGAACTGCGTGAGAAAATGCTTGGAAATATTCCGCTGGCTCGTCTTGGACGACCTGAGGAAATAGCTGAGGTCGTGCTATTCTTGGCATCCGACGCTTCCTCATATATGACGGGCCAGACTCTGCATGTGGACGGCGGCATGTACATGTAGCCGGGCGCATGTCCGTTAAGAAGAGGGATCATGTCTCTTCTATGGCATTTTTATTGTGTTTTTCGTATAATACCAAAGAGGAGGTGAGCCGGATGTCCGACGTATTGGAGCGTGTAAAACGCATTGTCGTTGACCGTTTGGGAGCCGACGAAGCAGAAGTTACCCTGGAAGCATCTTTTAAAGATGATTTGGGTGCTGATTCTCTCGATGTAGTTGAATTGGTTATGGAATTGGAAGATGAGTTTGATATGGAAATCTCTGATGAAGATGCAGAGAAAATTACAACTGTAGGTGAAGTTGTAAACTACATACAATCTCATACCTAAGTCAACACAAGTCCCGTTCTGATTCAGGCGGGACTTTCTCCTAATTTGGGATTCTGCCATGGATGGCATAGCCATACAGACTGAACTAAAGCTCGAATTTTGACGGTAATGATGAATTACTGACTTTAGTTGATTCTATATACATGCAGGGCAAGAAATAGAGCTGGCACTTACATTGCAGTTAAACATAGAGGTGAATATCGTTGAAACAACGTGTTGTTATAACAGGAATGGGCGTGGTCACCGCACTCGGACAGGACTTGAATACGCTATGGAGCAATCTGATGGCGGGCAAATCCGGAGTGAGTATCATCGAGGCGTTTGACGTAAGTGACTACCCTACGAAAATTGCCGCTTCCGTGAAAGATTTCAATCCGGAAGATTATATGGATCGCAAGGACGCGCGCAAAACGGACCGTTTTGTCCAATTCGCGGTAGCTGCCGGCACGATGGCGATGAAAGACAGCGGCATCGAAATCGGTACCAATGCTGAAGCTGAACGAGTCGGCGTATCTATCGGGTCTGGCATCGGAGGCCTGGGTACCTGGGAGGATCAGCACAACATCCTGCTGGAGAAAGGTCCCAAACGGGTAAGCCCGTTTTTTATCCCGATGATGATTGCGAACATGGGATCCGGGCAGTTGTCTATTACGCTGGGCGCAAAAGGTCCGAATACAACTCCTGTGACCGCTTGTGCGACCGGAAGCCACGCGATTGGCGATTCGTTCAGAATGATTCAGCGCGGGGATGCCGATGTCATGGTCTGCGGCGGAGCCGAGGCGACGATTCGTCCAACAGGGATGGCTGGCTTCTGCTCCATGCGGGCGATGTCTACCCGCAATGACGAGCCGGAGAAGGCGAGCCGCCCGTTTGACGTAGACCGCGACGGCTTTGTTATGGGAGAAGGTGCCGGCGTGCTGATCCTGGAATCGCTGGAACATGCGCAAAAACGAGGGGCACACATCTATGCAGAAGTCATCGGCTACGGTCTTTCCGGAGATGCCCATCATATGACGGAACCGGACCCGGATGGAGCCGCACGCTGCATGAAGATGGCGATTCGCGATGCGGACATTTCCCCGGACCAAGTGGATTATATCAATGCACACGGTACGTCAACTCCGGTTGGGGATAAGTCGGAGACGGAAGCGGTCAAAAAGGCGCTCGGCGATCATGCCTACAAAGTAGCCGTCAGCTCCACGAAGTCTATGACGGGTCACCTGCTTGGGGCAGCCGGCGGGGTGGAGGCGGTTATCTGCGGTCTTGCGCTGCAGAACCAGATCATTCCTCCGACCATCAACCTGGACAACCAGGATCCGGCGTGCGATCTTGACTATGTACCTAACGAGCCGCGCAAGGCGAAGCTCGATATCGTTATGTCGAATTCCTTTGGGTTCGGCGGTCATAATGCTACGGTAGTCTTGAAAAAATACGAAGCATAAGGGGTCAGTTCGTTGAGTGGAGATTTGAAGCAGTTACAGCAGAAACTTCATATTCAATTCAACAACCGGCAGTTGTTAAAACAGGCCTTTACTCACGCTTCCTATGTGAACGAACACCGATTCAGCCAGCACCAGGATAACGAGCGTCTGGAATTTCTGGGCGACGCTGTCCTGGAGCTGACCGTATCGGAACAGCTCTACAATCAGTATCCGACCCGGCCTGAAGGAGAGTTGACCAAGCTGCGCGCGGCCATCGTCTGCGAGCCGTCGCTTGTGAAATTTGCGGTTGGTCTGGATTTTGGTCAGTATGTACTGCTGGGCAAAGGTGAGGAGTTGACGGGCGGGCGAACCCGCCCTGCGCTTCTTGCGGATGTGTTCGAATCCTTTATAGGGGCGTTGTATTTGGACCAGGGTCTGGAGGCCGTCCGGTCGTTTCTGGAGCGTCACATTTTCCCTCAGATTGCAGTTCAGGGAAAACTCCAGATGAGTGATTATAAAACAGAGCTCCAGGAACTTACGCAGCAGCACAATATGGGCGTTTTGGAGTACCGTATTGTTGAAGAACGTGGTCCCGCGCATGAGCGGGAGTTTGTGGCCGAAGTGTATATGGGAAGCGAACGGCTTGGAACCGGTACAGGACGTTCCAAGAAAGAGGCAGAGCAGCAGGCGGCAGCCGTCGCTTTGAGCAAGCTTAAGCTTTCGGAATCCTGATACAGCAGCATAAATTGCCAAGGACAAAGCAAGAGCAAAGAGCAGCCCGCGGGCTAGTCCCGGCCGTATCGATGGACCGGACTGCTTTTTGCTCTTTTTTCGTTCAAGGCTGACAGGGTGACGGATATTCAGTATTTAGAGGTGAGGCATAACATGTTTTTAAAGCGCATTGAATTAGCGGGTTTTAAATCTTTCGCAGATAAGACGGAGATGGAATTTGTCCGTGGAATCACCGCTGTTGTAGGTCCGAATGGGAGCGGGAAAAGCAATATCTCTGACGGCATCCGCTGGGTGCTTGGCGAACAGAGTGCCAAATCGCTTCGTGGTGGCAAAATGGAGGATGTTATTTTTGCCGGCAGTGATGCGCGCAAAGCTGTGAATTACGGGGAAGTGTCCTTAACGCTGGATAATGAGGACCAGATCCTGCCGCTCGATTTTGGCGAAGTGACGGTAACCCGCAGGGTGCACCGCAGCGGAGACAGTGAATATTTTATCAACCGCCAGGCTTGCAGGCTGAAGGATATTACGGAGCTGTTCATGGATACGGGGATCGGCAAGGAAGCCTATTCCATTATCGGCCAGGGACGGATCGAGGAAATATTGAGCACACGGTCCGAAGACCGGAGGGGGATATTTGAAGAAGCGTCCGGCATTGTAAAGTATAAATCCCGCAAGCGGGAAGCTATGCGCAAGCTGGACGATACCGAGCAGAACCTGCTGCGGATCCATGATTTGGTTAGCGAGCTTGAAGATCAGATCGGCCCCCTGAAAGAACAGTCAGAGAAGGCGATCCACTATAAAGAGCTGCGCGGCGAATTGAAATCGAAGGAAATATCGATGTACGTGCATCAGATCGAGAACATTCACTCCTCCTGGAGCTTGGCCAATGAGAAGCTGAAAAAGCTACAGGAAGAGCAGCTTCAGCTTTCCACCGTGGTGTCCCGTCATGATGCCAAGCTGGAGAACGACCGCAATGAGCTGCGGCAGTTGGAGGAGGATATAGAGCGGCTCCAGGGCGAACTGCTTCAATATATTGAGGGCACTGAAAAAAGCGAGGGTTACGGCCAATTGCTGAAAGAACGGCTGCGTAATCTTGAGGCCAACCGCGAACAACTGCTGCAGACGCTGACGGCGAATGAAAGCCGTAGCGGAGAGCGCAATACAGAGTTGGAAATGCTGCAGGACAAACTGACCCAGCTCACAGACGAGCTGGAGCAGTTGCAGTCCCTCTTGTCTGCTGAACAGGCAAAACTTGAGGGGGTAACAGGGGGAATCAGTCAGGAGCAGGAGGAGAGCCTCAAGGGCAACCTGCTCGAGCTGATGAACCAGATGGCCCAGGCGCGTAATGAGATCCGGTATGCTGATCAGCAGAAGGAGTCGATTGAGCGCCGGAGGAACCGGGTCAGTGATGAATCCGGCAAATGGGAGACACGGAAGGCGGGGCTGGAGCAGCGCAAGCAGGAAATTGAAGTGGATATCGCCAGAATCGCTAAGGAAATCAGCGGGCTGCGCACGGGTTATATCAGTGAAAGCGAGCGATACCAGTCGCTGCAGAAGCTGCAGGAAGAAAGCCTCTCCGCCGCACGTAAATGGGAACAAAAACGGGAGGCGCTGATCTCTCGCCGGGATACGATGAAGGAAATGCAGGAGGACTTCGACGGCTTTATGTTAGGCGTCAAGGAGGTGCTCAAGGCATCCCGCAAAGGACAGTTGCATGGCGTGCACGGAGCGGTTGCCGAGCTGATTCGCGTGCCCGAAAAGCTGGAGCAGGCAATGGAGACCGCGTTGGGTGCTTCAGTTCAGCATATCGTCATGGAAAACGAAGCGGTATCCAGACAGGCCATCGGGTTTCTGAAGCAGCGTCAATTGGGCAGAGCAACCTTCCTTCCGATGGACGTCATTCGACCACGCCAGATCGGCTCAGGGGAGCGTCAAATTATAGAGGGCGCGGAAGGCTTCGTCGGCATCGGCGCGGATCTGATCCAATATGATGAACGTTATGCAGGCATCATTGGAAGCCTGCTTGGCAATGTCGTCATCGCCAAAACGCTGGAGGATGCCAACCGGATCGCGGCTCGTTGCCAGTACCGCTACCGTGTGGTCACGTTGGAGGGCGATGTCGTTAACGCCGGCGGTTCCATGACTGGGGGCAGCCAGTTCAAGAAGAATACGAACTTGCTCGGTCGCAAGCGTCAGCTTGATCAGTTAGATCAGGAGATTGCTGATGCCGAACAGCAGGTGGAGAAACTTCGTCACAGCTCGTTGGATATTAAGAAACAACTAGAAGAAGCCCAGCTCCGGTTGGATGAGCTGCGCCAGGGTGGCGACGTCAAGCGTGGCGAAGAGCAGCAGGCCGCATCAGAGCTGAAGCAAATTGAGCATGAGCTGCGTCATGTGCTGGAGCAGGTGGCCGCTTCAGGCCAGGAGAAAAAAGGCTTTGATCAGGAGATTAAGGAGCTGGAGTCAACACGCGCGGAGGCTGTCCGCAAGCTGGCGGAGCTCGAAGGGGAAGAGAAAAGGACGCATCAGGCCATTCAGGCGGCTGAGTTCGCGCGTAAAGCGAATGAGTCGGCGAAAGAGGAGCTTCAGAGTCAGCTTACAAATCTGCGGGTAAGGGAAGGCAAGCTTGAACAGGAGCGCTTTTCGCTGGAAGAGCAGGTGAAGCGCTTGCGGGGGGACTACAACTCTCTTTACAAGGATGCGAAGCAGAACCGCTCGCTGTTGGCTTCAGTGGAGGCCGATCTCCGTATCAATCGTGAGGAAAGCGTGAAGCAGGTGGAGGATTTGAACCGCTTCCGTATTCTGAAGGACGAGACGGCTGCGAAGCTGGAATTCAAACGGGCTGCCCGCAGTCAGCTTTCCAAGAAGCTGGAGTTGGAGGAAAACGAAACAAGGGAACAGCGTATACAACTTAAAGCGGTGGAGGAGCAGCTCAGACAGACGGAAATCGGAGCGAACCGGCTGGATGTGGAGCTGGAAAATATTTTGCGCAAGCTTGCCGATGAGTATGAGCTGAGCTATGAGCTGGCGAAGCAGCGCTACCCCGTGCCTGAAGATGTGGAGGGCACGCAGGCCGAGGTACAGAAGCTTAAACGGAGCATTGCCGCATTGGGTGAGGTCAACCTTGGTGCGATTGAGGAATTTCAGCGGGTGAACGAAAGATATACCTTCCTCAACGAGCAGAAGGCCGATCTGGTCGAGGCGAAGACAACGCTGTACGAGGTTATCAGGGAAATGGATGATGAAATGTCCAAGCGCTTCAAAACAACGTTTGATGCGATCCGCTCCCGCTTCGGAGCTGTCTTTGCCAAGCTGTTCGGCGGCGGCCGTGCGGATTTGGTGCTGCTGGACCCGGACAAGCTGCTTGAGACCGGCATTGACATCGTTGCCCAGCCTCCAGGCAAGAAGCTGCAGAATCTGCAACTGCTGTCGGGAGGAGAACGGGCGCTGACAGCGATGGCGCTGCTGTTTGCTATTCTGCACATCAAGCCGGTTCCATTCTGTGTGCTGGATGAGGTGGAAGCCGCGCTTGATGAAGCGAATGTGGTTAGATTTGCGCAGTATTTGCGCGAGTTCTCCGAGCAAACTCAGTTCATTGTGGTGACCCACCGCAAAGGCACGATGGAAGAATCGGATGTGCTGTACGGAGTAACGATGGAAGAAGGCGGCGTGTCGAAGCTGGTGTCCGTCAAGCTTGAGGATGAAGAAGCGGAAATCGCCTGAGTTCCAAGATGATCAATCTTAAATCGGGCTTCATTATAGGAGGGAACGGACTTGAGTTTCTTTAGAAAGCTGAGAGAGAGCATTGCCAATAAAACCGAATCGGTGACAAAGCAGTTTAAGGACGGACTCGAAAAAACGCGTAAAGGCTTTGTGGAAAAGGTATCGGATCTGATGATCCGCCGTAAGAAGATTGACGAGGAATTTTATGAGGAACTGGAAGAAATATTGATCGGTGCCGACGTTGGCGTGAATACGGTCATGAATTTGATTGACGAGCTGCGCTCTGAAGTTCGTAAGCGCAAAATCGAAGACGCCGCCGAACTGCAGCCGGTGCTGTCGGAGAAGCTGTCGGAACTGCTGCGCGGTGAAGAAAACTCTAGTCTGAAGACTAACCCTGATGGGATTACGGTTATTCTGTTTGTCGGCGTGAACGGGGTTGGCAAGACGACTACCATTGGCAAGATGGCTCATCGCTTTAAGCAGGAAGGCAAAAAAGTTCTGCTCGCAGCGGGGGATACGTTCCGCGCTGGCGCTATTGAGCAACTGGAAGTGTGGGGGCAGCGCGCCGGAGTTGATGTCATTAAACAGCATTCCGGTTCCGATCCGGCTGCTGTGATGTATGATGCGGTGCAGGCAGCTAAGCAACGCAAGGTAGATGTGCTGCTGTGCGATACGGCCGGACGGTTGCAGAACAAGACTAACCTGATGGAAGAGCTTAACAAGATCTTTCGTGTCATTCAGCGCGAGATTCCAGACGCGCCGCATGAGGTGCTGCTTGTACTGGACGCGACGACAGGACAGAACGCGCTCAACCAGGCGAAGCTGTTCGGGGAAAAGAGCGGTGTTACAGGCCTTGTATTAACCAAGCTGGACGGTACGGCTAAAGGCGGCATTGTCATTGCCATTCGTCAGGAAATGAACCTCCCGGTCAAGTTTGTGGGACTTGGCGAGAAAATAGACGATCTGCAGCCGTTCGATTCCGACCAGTTCGTACATGCGCTTTTCACGGGGCTGATTCAGGAAGCTCCTGGTGAAGAGGGTGGAACGAACTGAAGCACAGCATAGAATAACAAGCGCGGCTAATCAGGCTGCAAAAAAGGGACGGGCTTTTTGTAGCTCTGTTCCTTTTTCTTGTATAAAATGGTATCTCCAGTTACCGAATCGATGGCAACGTACCGGATGTGTGTTTAAGCGGCGGGCATAGTATAATGAGCATAGGCGAAACTACAAAATCCGCAGCTAAGAAGTTGAGCGGCTGGACTTTGAATCTTATCGAAAGCACGGGAGGAATGTTATGGCTAACACCCACACATACAGCCGCAGGGAAGAGGTGGCGAATGCGATTACCCACGGCATCGGCGTTCTGCTGAGTATTGCCGCACTGGTCCTGCTGATCGTCACATCCGCCACACACGGAACGGCATGGCATGTTGTCAGTTTTACGGTGTACGGGATCACCATGCTTCTTCTGTACACGAATTCTACGCTTCTGCACATGCTCAAAGAGGGCAAAGCAAAGGATCTATTTGAAATTCTGGATCATTCATGCATTTACCTCTTTATTGCAGGTACCTATACTCCGTTTTTGTTGACTGCTGTGCGCGGTACGCTCGGATGGAGCTTGTTCGGCGTCATTTGGGGAATCGCTTTGTTTGGCGTCGTATTTAAGGCTTTTTTCACCAAAAAGTTTCTTTTTATGTCGACACTTTTCTATCTTGCCATGGGCTGGCTGATCGTCATTGTCTGGAACCCGCTGGTTGCTGTTATCCCGCATACCGGAATTGTGCTGCTTGCCGCTGGCGGAGTGCTTTACACCCTGGGCACCGTATTTTATGTGTGGAAGGCTTTTCCCTATCATCATGCGGTCTGGCATGTTTTTGTCCTCGGAGGCAGTGTGCTTCATTTCTTTGCGGTTCTGCTGTATTTGACACCATTGAAAATTTGAAAAAGCAGCTTGAAAATGTGACAAGGTTTAATGCTTGACATACGTATTTCTTTTAGGTATGATAAGGAGCGTTGAAAAGAACTGTAAAGTGTTTTTCCTTGACGTTGGGGGTTGTAATGAATGAGTCAGGAGAATCGGCTCGAGAAGACCAACCGCATCAACCTGCTGTTTGACTTCTATGAACCATTGCTTACGGAAAAACAGCAGACATTTCTCAAATATTATTTCCATGACGATTTTTCGCTCGGAGAAATTGCCTCGGAATTTGAAATTAGCCGCCAGGCGGTATATGAGCACATTAAACGTGCTGAGCAGGTGCTCGAAATGTATGAAGACAAGCTCGGTTTGCTCGGTAAGCACGAACAACGGACACGTGAGCTGGAGCAGTTGTCCGAGAAGGTTGCATCCTTAATGAAGCAGGAGGAAGCACCGAGTCCGGATGAGCTTCAACAAATTAACGATATTGTTAACCGGCTGCAACAAATGCAGAGGTCCTAACTGATACAGATAGAGTCACAACAGAAGAAAGAGGGAGGTGTGACTATATGGCGTTTGAAGGATTGTCCTCAAGGCTGCAGAGTGTATTCAGCAAGCTTAGGGGTAAAGGAAAGGTATCCGAGGAGGATGTGTCCCAGGCGATGCGCGAGGTGCGTCTTGCGCTGCTGGAAGCGGACGTTAACTTTAAGGTTGTTAAAGACTTTATCGCCAAGGTGAAGGAGAAGTCCGTCGGCAAGGAAGTGATGGACAGCTTCACTCCTGGTATGGTCATTATCGACATCGTCAACAAGGAATTGACGGAGCTGATGGGCGGAAGTCAGGCTAAGCTGGCCAAGGCCAATAAACCGCCTACCGTCATTATGATGGTGGGTCTGCAGGGCGCTGGTAAGACGACAACTACGGGCAAGCTGGCCAAGCTGCTGCAAAAGCAGAACCACCGGCCGCTCCTGGTGGCAGGCGACATTTACCGTCCCGCCGCGATCAAGCAGTTGCAGGTGCTGGGCGAGCAGATTAATGCGCCAGTATTTTCGCTGGGAGATCAGACTAGTCCGGTTGAAATCGCACGGCAGGGTCTGCAGCATGCGAAGGATAATGGCAACGACTATGTGATCGTCGACACGGCTGGCCGTCTGCATGTAGACGAAGAGTTGATGGAAGAGCTTCGTCAGATTCATCAGGTTGTTAACCCGGATGAAGTCCTGCTTGTCGTGGATGCCATGACAGGTCAGGATGCGGTGAACGTGGCCGAGCATTTCAATAATCAGCTTCAGTTGACAGGCGTTGTTCTTACCAAACTGGACGGGGATACACGCGGCGGCGCTGCATTGTCAGTTAAAGCCGTTACCGGCTGTCCGATCAAATTTGCTTCGCTTGGCGAGAAGCTGGATGCTCTTGAGCCGTTCCATCCGGAACGGATGGCTTCGCGGATTTTGGGTATGGGTGATATGCTTTCCTTAATTGAGAAGGCCCAGTCCAACATCGATGCCGAGAAAGCGAAAGAGATGGAGCGCAAGATGCGCAATGCCGAGTTCACGTTTGAGGATTTCCTCGAACAGATGGAACAGGTAAAGAAGCTGGGACCCATTGATCAGATTCTCGACATGATTCCCGGTATGGGTAACATGAAGCAGATGAAGGACATTAAAGTGGATGACAAGCAAATGAGCCGGATTGAGGCCATCGTCCACTCGATGACGACAGAAGAGAAGCAGCACCCCGAGCTGATTAATCACAGTCGCCGTAAACGAATCTCGACGGGTAGCGGAACCTCGATTGCAGAGGTGAACCGTCTTATCAAGCAGTTTGACGAGATGCGGCGCATGATGAAGCAGTTTTCGGATATGATGGGGCCGAAGGGCGGCAAGAACAAAGCTATGAAACAGCTTAAAGGCATGGGAAAAGGTATGCGTTTTCCTTTTAGATAATGCTCCAACCAGTCCCATGTTTAAATAAAGAGTCTATTTCTTGAAGGAGGTGAATTTCGTGGCAGTTCGTATTCGTCTGAAACGTATGGGTGCACATAAAGCGCCTTTCTATCGCGTGGTGGTTTCTGATTCCCGTTCCCCTCGTGACGGCCGTTTTATCGAAGAAATCGGTTATTACAACCCTGTTGAAGTTCCGGCAGTTGTGAAAATCGACGAAGATAAAGCGCTGAAATGGCTTCAAAACGGTGCGCAAGCATCCGATACCGTCCGCAACTTGCTCAGCAAAGCTGGCGTTATGAAGAAGTTTCATGAGTCTAAATTGCAGAAATAAGGCGCTGATTCGGAGGGTCAACCATGGAAGAATTAGTAATTCTTATTGCTAAGGCTTTAGTCGATCATCCGGAAGATGTGATCGTGAAGACTGTGGAGAAGGATCGGCTTGTTGTATATGAGCTTAGCGTGCATCCAGATGATGTGGGCAAGGTTATTGGCAAGCAGGGCCGGATCGCCAAAGCACTTCGCACTGTGGTTACATCGGCAGCCGTTAAGATGGATAAGCGGGTAACCGTAGATATCATATCTTAAAGATATACGAAAGGGGGTTAGGATGAATGTCCTAGCCCTTTTTCGTACATGCTGAACATAAATTATATCTGGCCCTTATGGAACGTACTAAGTGTAGGAGGAGCAATATGCATAAACTGTATAATGTCGGCAAGATCGTTAACACGCACGGCATTCGCGGGGAACTGAAAATACTCACATCCACTGATTTTCCGGAAGATCGGTTCGCAAAAGACGGCGAACTGCTGATCATACCGGAGAAAGGCGGGGCACCGATTCCGGTGACGGTGGAGCAGGCACGGTTTCAGAAGAACCTAGTTATCGTTAAATTCAAGGAATACGGCAATATTAACGATGTAGAGAAATATAAGGGCAGTATGCTGAAAGTAACCGAAGAGCGGCTGGGTGAGCTGGAGGACGACGAATACTATTACCATGAAATTATCGGCTGTATCGCCTTTACGGAAGACGGGGAAGAGCTTGGTGAGATCAAGGAAATATTGAGCCCGGGTGCCAATGATGTCTGGGTAGTCAAGCTCAAGACGGGCAAAGAGCTGTTGCTCCCGTACATCGAAGAAGTTGTGTTGTCTGTGGATGTGCAGAATAAAAAAGTAACGGTTCGGCTCATGGAAGGACTCCTTTGATATGAAAGTGGAAGTATTAACCCTTTTTCCGGAAATGTTCGAAGGTGTCTTCGGTGCCAGTATCCTCGGCAAAGCTCAGGAAAAGGGCATCGTTTCACTCAGTGCAGTCAACTTCCGGCCGTACGCCGACAACAAGCATAATACGGTTGACGATACTCCCTACGGTGGGGGAGGAGGTATGGTGCTCAAGCCTGATCCGATTTTTGCCGCGGTGGAGGACTTGCTGGAAGGACAAGCAGATAAGGTTTCTAAAGAAGGGGAAGTGACTAAATCTGAGGCCCAATGGACGGCGGATGAGCAACCGGCCGGAACGGCCAGGCCACCGCGCATTATTCTGATGTGTCCCCAGGGGGAGACTTTCACCCAGAGAAAAGCGGAGGAGCTGGCGCGCGAGGAGCATCTGATTTTCATATGCGGCCATTATGAAGGCTATGATGAGCGCATCCGTGAGCATCTGGTGACCGATGAGCTGTCCATCGGGGATTATGTCCTGACAGGTGGAGAGCTGCCTGCCATGACTGTTATTGACAGCGTCGTACGACTTCTGCCAGGTGTGCTCGGCAATGAAACGAGTGCGGTGGCTGACTCGTTCAGCACAGGGCTGCTGGAGCATCCGCATTATACGAGACCGCTTGATTTTCGCGGCTGGAAGGTGCCTGATATCCTGCTTTCAGGCCACCATGCGAATATTGAGGAGTGGCGGCGGCGTGAATCATTGCGGCGGACGCTGGAAAGACGTCCCGATCTGCTGGATCATGCTGATTTGACCGCCAAGGAAAGACAATGGATTCAATCTTTGCGTGATTCACAGGCCTCCAAGAGCACATAGATGCAACGTTGATAAAAGACGGCTTCCTCCGATTCCATCGGGACTGAAGCGGTCTTTTTTTTCTTGTGTCAGATCTGCTGGCTTAGTATAGGCTTCCTGGAATGACAAGAAAAACTTCCGCTAAACGCGGTCTGTCTTCTGTGAATTTACATCGATAGATGTTTTTCTTAAGATTGCAGAAAGTATAAACTTCTTAGTATAGGCTTCCTGGAATCGCAAGAAAAATTCCCGCTAAACGCGGTCTATCTTCTGTGAATTTACATCGATAGACATTTTTCTTATAATAAAATATAAATTTAATAATTTAATGGTCAAGTCCCTTAATTTTTGTTGCGCAAACGAACTAATCCATGGTATAATTCTTCCGTTGTGTGTAATATGGTGGTCCTCTGTTAATGATGAAGGAAACAGACGAGTTTCTGGAAGAGGCATGAACACCTGTAGCGGAAGGAGGGAGTCCTAGATGAATATCGTCCAAGCGATTACTCAAGAGCAACTGCGTAGCGATTTGCCAAGCTTTCGTCCTGGTGACACTTTGAAAGTGCACGTTAAGGTTATCGAGGGTTCGCGCGAGCGTATCCAGTTGTTTGAAGGTGTTGTAATCAAGCGCCGTGGCGGCGGAATCAGTGAGACTTTTACGGTTCGTAAAATTTCTTACGGTGTAGGTGTGGAAAGAACTTTCCCACTGCATTCCCCGAAAATCGATAAAATCGAAGTGGCTCGCCGTGGTAAAGTGCGTCGTGCGAAGCTTTATTATCTTCGTGAACTGCGCGGTAAAGCAGCGAGAATTAAAGAAATTCGTCGTTAATACACGAGTAACAAAAGGGGCTTGTTCAGCAAGCCCCTTTTGTTATTTCAATGAGGCAATTTCATGAGGCAGATACTCTTCATGAGAACCGCTTTGTTTCTACATTTACATGAAATTACATAGGGACTGTAGAAACTTGACCATAAGAGAGGACAGTGAACGATGGAGCGCGAATTGGAGCAGGGTTCTGCACAGCAGCCGGCTGATGGTGGCGGAGCAACAAAGAAAGAAAAAAATGAGATTTGGGAATGGGTTAAGGCAATCGTCATCGCTTTGGTGCTGGTGTTCCTGATCCGCTGGCTTCTCTTCAAGCCGTTTATCGTTGAAGGACCGTCGATGCAGCCGAATTTCCATACAGGTGAACGGGTGATTGTGAATGAAATTTTGTATAATATCCGTGAGCCGCAGCGCGGCGAAGTTATCGTGTTTCATGTACCTGAAGAAAACCGCGACTTTATTAAACGCGTGATTGCTGTTCCCGGCGATACGGTGACGGTTGAAGGGGATGTTGTTAAGGTGAACGGCGAGCAGATTCCGGAAACCTACATTCAAGAAGCCGTACAGGAAGCGCATGCCAAGGGCGAAGATTACAATATGCTGATGGATTTCCCGAATGGCGTGAATCAGGAAACGAAGGTTCCTGAGGGACAAATATTTGTCATGGGGGACAACCGTTCGAACAGTACGGACAGCCGCAAGCTGGGTTTTATCAATTTAGACGATGTTATAGGCCGTGCTGATGTGATCTTCTGGCCAATCCGTGAGATGGAATGGATTAATCACGACGAATAGCGCATTCTAAATACATGTTTTATACAATGAGGTGATACGGTGACGATACAGTGGTTCCCCGGGCATATGACCAGGGCACGCCGCCAGATTCAGGAGAAGCTGAAGCTGATTGATCTGGTGATAGAGCTTATAGATGCGAGACTTCCGCTGTCCAGCCGCAATCCCATGATCGACGAGATTTTGCAGGGCAAGCCGCGGATGATCATTATGAACAAGGCAGATCTTGCCGACTCTGCAGTGACGCAGCAGTGGATCGCTTATTTTAAAGAGCAGGGACAAACGGCGCTGCCGGTCGATGCCCAGACAGGCACGGGCATTAAGGACATTCCGGTTCAGGCTAAGGTGCTGCTTAAGGAGAAAATCGATCGTCAGATTGCGAAAGGGATAAAGCCGCGGCCAATCCGTGCATTAATTGTCGGTATTCCGAACGTGGGTAAATCGACGCTGATTAACCGCATGGCCGGCCGCAGTGTGGCAGCGACGGGCGATCGGCCCGGCGTAACGAAGGCGCAGCAGTGGATTCGGATTGGAGAGATCGAGCTGTTGGACACGCCGGGGATTTTATGGCCGAAATTTGAGGACCAGAATGTCGGGTACCGGCTTGCCGTAACAGGCGCAATCAAAGAGGAAATACTTAATGTTGAAGATATTGCCTTTTTTGCGGTAAAATATTTAGTAAGCTATTACTGGGATACTATGGCGGAGCGATTTGAGCTGACCGCAAGACCCGAGGACAGTGAGAATCCGGATGAGATTGTCGGCGTCATGGAAGCGATTGGCCGTAAACGGGGCTGTATCGTCAGCGGCGGACGGGTGGATCTGGAGAAGGCGTCGGGCGTGCTGTTGCGTGAGCTGCGGGCAGGCAAGCTAGGCCGGTTTTCGCTGGAAGCTCCTTATTGAAGTCACAAGAAGCTTTGAAAAAGCAGAGCTAAGCCCTTTTTTTGAACGGAAAGGAAGAACCTTCCGTGTCTCTGGTGGAGATACGGAAGGTTTTTTTGTGGAAAAATATAGCTTTGCCGAAAATAGGACATCCCCTTTTTGGCCCTAGGCCGGTATGATAAGCTAGAGTATGTTAGTCATTCATTGCATACGGGAAGCGTTCGAATGAGGAAGCAGAGTAAAATAAAGGCGGGTGTTGAATACAAATGACGGAAATGCTTCGTTATGAAGAGGAATGTTGGAAGCAGAATTATAAATATGTCGCGGGGATCGATGAAGTAGGGAGGGGCTGTCTGTTCGGGGATGTGGTGGCTGCCGCGGTTATTTTGCCAACAGGACTGATATTGGAAGGAGTCACGGATTCCAAAAAACTGACCGACAAAAAGAGAGAAACCTGCTATGAGCTGATCATGGAAAATGCGCTGGCGATCGGGATCGGCACCGTGACTGCAAAGCTGATTGATGAGATCAACATCAAGCAGGCCGCGCGTTTGGCTATGAAAAAGGCGGTGGAAGCTATGGGCTTGCAGCCGGACTATCTGCTGGTTGACGCCGAGAAAGTGGATATCCCTCTGCCGCAATTAGCGATTATTAAAGGGGATGCGGTGAGTCAGTCCATTGCTGCTGCGTCCATTATCGCGAAAGTGACGAGAGACCGGCTGTGTCGTGGGGAATGGGAAGCCAAATACCCTGAATATGGTATTGCTATACATAAAGGATACGCCACCAAGCTGCACCGTGAACAGATCATGGCCCTCGGTCCTACGGATATGCATCGGCGCAGCTTTTTGGGAAATCTGCTGGTCGAGCAGCCTACATTGTTTGATCTTTGAATCCGGATACGCTCATCTGGAGGCAGGTGCGCGCCGATATACAATAGATAGAAGAATGACAGGAGGATGGGCGGCATGAATATCGGGTCAGTGATCCGGGGACTGCTTGGGGATGCGAAAGCAGGAGAGAGCAAAAAGCTGGAGCTGCAGACCGGACAGGTCGTCCGTGGAACGGTGGTGAAGGTCTCCGAAGACGGTGGAGAAGCGGTTCTGCAAATCCAAGGCACGCAGGTACGGGCTAAGGTAGAGACACCACTTCAGGAAGGGCAGATGGCGCTGCTGCAAGTGCAGCCCCCAAACGATGATGGGACTGTCGTGCTAAAGCCGCTGTCTCAAGGAGCAAATCAACCGATCTCAACTGTTGCCATAGCTGAGGTGCTGCAATCGGTAAAGCTGCCGGATACGTCGCAGAACCGCGAGTTGATCCAGTTGATGCAGCGCAGCGGCATTCCCCTCACGGCGGAAAATGCGGAGCTGCTGCGGGAGGCGGTGGATTACCTGCTGCCAAGCGGAGCCAAACCGGAGACGATTGTTCAGGCGGCGGCTGTGGCTTTCCAGCGGGGGCTTCCAATCACCGCGGAAGCGGTAGCAGGCCTGCACCAGGCCATCTTCGGGCCTCCATTGGACCAGTTGCTGTCTTCCCTGGAGAAGCTTGTTGAACAGACTTTGAAGCAGGGAATCCGTGGTGGTTCAGATCTTGCGGGTGCCGCTACCGGCAGTCCGGCTTCAGAGGTAAATGCAAAGACTGCTGTATTGCCGAATAGTGCGAATGCTTCAGGTATGAGCGGATCCGGTTCGGCCGCAGCGAAGACGGGCAACATCGGTGCGGTCCCGGCTCAGTGGATGGGAAATGGAGCCGCAGCACGGCAGGGTGAAGGAGCAGGGGCTGCTGAAGCTAGAGGAAGCGGCGGCATGGCAAATGTGAATCATGCGGAGCTGGAAGCACCAGGAGCGCAGGGGAGATCCGGCGCAGCCGCTTCCCCGCTGAATGGTGGAGCGCCGGCAACGGCCGGGAAGGACAGAGCGGATGGAGCGCGCCTCCCCACCGGCAGGGGGACCTTCAGCACGGCCGTGGTTGCGGGCGAGATGACGGAGGCAGTAGCAGCCGACCGTAACAAGCCAGCAGGAGTGCCGCTACCGGCAGGCGGCGCAGCAGCGGCTGCTACGCCGCAGGAAGACGCGCTGCCTAAGCTGCGCACGCTGCTGCAGGAGCTGCGCAGCATCGCGGCGCAGCAAGCGGACCCGGTCCCGGACAACGGACCGGGTGAAGGCCAAGCACCCGCAGTCACCCACAGGGAAGATCCGTGGGTGGGGCGGGTGCTGAAGCTGCTCGGTGCGGAGCACGAGCAGCAGGCGCTGCGCGCGGCGGCCGGGCTGGCCCCGGCGCGTGTGGAGCTGCCGACAGGCGCAGCGTCGGCAGCTCAGACGGCGGCGCAGGTGGACGACGCCACCGTCAAGGGGCTGCTGCTGCAGTTGATGGACAGCAGCAGCGTGCCGCCGGCCCTGAAGGAGGCCGCGCAGCAGGTTGTGCAGCATCTGACCGGACAGCAGTTGCTGCTGAACACGGACCGGACGGCTCCTTTTGCCCAGGTGCACATGTTTATCCCTTTTGTTGGACCGGACGGCCAGGAGACGGCATCCGTACAGATCCAGTCCAGAAGGGGCAAACGCGGAGAGTTGGATTCATCCAATTGCCGCCTATGGTTTGACCTTGATATGAAAGCTCTGGGAACGACGATGGTTGATGTCCAGGTTGTGAATCGTATCGTCAGTGTAAAAGTGCATAATAACAGCGAGTGGACGGAGTCTTTGCTGGACAGTACACGTGAAACTATAATTGAATCTTTGGCCGGTATCGGCTACCAGCTTCTGACACTGAAAGCGGAGCCGCTCCCGGTCCGTGTGCAGGCGGAAAGCGGCACAGCCGCCCATATCGTTGGGGACTACAGCCCGCAGGTGTATAAAGGAGTCGATATCAAAGTATGAAAGAGCAGACGGATGACGCCCCTTCCCTGTCCCAGAAAAAAGCGGTTGCACTTAAATACAGCCCGGGTGAAAATGACGCACCTGTTGTGGTTGCCAAAGGCCGCGGCAAGGTGGCGGAGGCCATTCTGGAAAGAGCCAAAGAGCACGGTGTTCCGGTACAAGAGGACCCGGCGCTGGTGGAGGTCCTGTCCAAGCTTGATCTGAATGAGCAGATTCCCACGGAGCTGTACCAGCTTGTCGCTGAGGTGCTTAGCTACGTATACCGCATGGATAAGCTGGCAGGAGGCGATTCATATCAGGAATGAAGGTGTCCATATGTCCGAGATGTCTGATAATCGCAGACGCAAAGGCGCGCGGGGCGAGGAGACGGCTGCACAATATTTGATCGATAAAGGCTGTAGAATTATAGAACGCAACTGGCGGTGCCGCAGCGGGGAAGTAGATATTATCGCCGAGAAGGACGGAACGCTCATTTTTATAGAAGTAAGGAGCAGGACGGGAACTACCCACGGAACGGCAGCCGAGTCTGTAACTGCCCGCAAAATAACCCAGGTTCGGCATACGGCTGAAATCTACATGCATATGCGGGGGGTGGCTGATATACCGGTCCGTTTTGATATGGTGGCTGTCAGGCTGCTTCCGGACCAACAGGCAGTTGTTACGGAGCATATTGAAGCTGCTTTTTAGAAAAAATAATTTTCTTAGCGCGTGAAGAACACGGACTGCTTCTCGTATACATTTGGGAGAGCAGCCCGTTTTATTTTGTCAGGGTTTGACATAGAGATAAGGAGCGGATATATTGGATTGAGAAATGTTCTCATTTACTTGATGAGCTGTAGGCTTTTATAAGGAGGAATTGAAATGAATGAATCTGCGGTATTCGCAACAAATGTGATAGATGTAATTCAGGAACGCAGAACGGTTAAGAAGTTTAAAGCGGATCCGGTACCTGTGGAGACCCTTACCAGACTGCTTGATATCGCTGTATGGGCCCCGAATCACAAGCTGCGCGAGCCTTGGCGTTTCCTGCTATTCACAGGCGATGGACGTCAAAAGCTGGCCGACGCGGTAACGGCGGAGCTGGGGGAGGACAATAAATTTGCAGCAGCCATTATGAATGTTCCTGTTGAACTGATCATCGTCATGAAGGAAGATCCGCGCCAGGCTATTTGGGATGAGGATTTTGCGGCGGTCAGCGCGTTGGTCCAAAACTTTATGCTTGCTGCTTGGAGTGAAGGAATCGGAACCTTTTGGGTTACGAAGCCTTTCCTTTATTCGCCGGTATTTCGTGAGCAGCTCGGCATACTTCCAGGAGAGAAAATTGTAGGCATGGTGTATGCCGGATATCCAGAGGTAGTACCGAAAGCTCAACAGCGAACGCCTGCTGCTGACAAGCTGACAGTGTTCGACTGATAATATTTCCAATATTGAAAATGAGGAAGCACCCTTTTCAACCATTTAACCCGCCCTACAACAAGGCGGAATTTCAAGGTGGAAAGAGGTGCTTTTTTTATGTATGGAAAGCTGAATAGCGCTTGTCTGTATGGGATTGACGGTGTACTGATTGAAGTGGAGACGGATTTGTCCAACGGACTGCCTCAGACCTCGATAATCGGGCTGCCGGACTCGGCGATCCGCGAGGCGGTGGAACGGGTGCGTGCCGCCATTAAAAACTGCGGTTTTAAATATCCGTCCCAGCGCGTAACAATTAACCTGGCTCCGGCCGATTTGCGCAAGGAAGGATCTTCATTCGATTTGGCGATTGCGATTGGACTGTTGACAGCGAGCGCCCAGATTATACTCCCTAGTGAAGAAAAGACGATGTTTATCGGTGAGTTGGCTTTGGACGGCAGCTTGCGTTCGGTGAACGGTGTACTTTCGATGGTTGACCTGGCCAAGAGAGAGGGCTTCGATTCCGTTATGCTGCCTTGGGAAAATGGGCAGGAGGCGAGGCTAGTCAGAGGCATACGGGTGTACGGCGTCAGGCACTTAAAGGATATGATCCCGCCAGCTAGCATTAATCTAACACAGAAACCGGAAGGTGGGGAAACAGCCAGGCCTCCGGTCCGTGTCGAAAGCCTTGATCATCTGTTGCTCAATGAGCAGGTGCTGATGGTGTCGGAAGATGGGGATGATGCCCCACCGGGAAGGGCATTAGAGGATTATGCCGATGTCCTGGGCCAGCAGCATGCCAAACGAGCATTGGTTATTGCGGCGTCGGGCATGCACAATATTTTGCTCATTGGTCCTCCGGGCACCGGCAAAACAATGCTGATTCGCCGACTTCCCACCATCATGCCAAAGCTGGAGGAGGCAGAGGCGCTTGAGGTAACCAAAATATTGAGCGCAGCGGGCAAACTGAAAGAATCCGCTTCCGGTCTGATCAGAACCAGGCCGTTTCGTGCGCCTCATCATACGATTTCTTCAGGAGGGCTTATTGGGGGCGGTGCCATTCCGAAGCCGGGCGAGGTCAGCCTCGCGCATCGCGGGGTGCTTTTTCTCGACGAGCTCCCGGAGTTTAACCGACAGGTGCTGGAGGTGCTTAGACAGCCATTGGAAGATAAGCAGGTAACGATTAGCCGCGCAAGGGCGGTATTTACCTACCCAGCCCAATTTCTCCTTGCGGGGTCCATGAACCCGTGTTACTGCGGCTGGTACGGAAGCGAGACGGACGTACAGCGCTGTACCTGCAGCCCGAGACGGATTGTGCATTACCGCTCACGGATATCAGGACCCATGCTGGACCGGATTGATCTCCAGCTTGAGGTGCCGCGTCCCAGGGAGTGGCAGCAGGAACAAGCTTCGATTAGTTCCGAGGAGATGAGAAGGCAAGTCCTAACCGCTCAGGCAGTTCAGGCCGAAAGATACCGGGAGCTTCCAATTTCCTGGAACAGCGAGCTATCGGGCGCGCTGCTGCGCAGGTTTTGCAAAATGGAGCCGCGTGCGCACACGCTTCTTCAGCAAACGGTAGAAGCCCTGGGTCTCAGCATGCGTTCCTACGACCGTATTCTCAAGCTTTCCCGCACGATTGCCGACTTGGCTGGGGCAGATCAGATTGGTATGGAGCATACGGCTGAGGCTATACAATATCGAAAGCTGGATATGAAGAATATGAGCAGCAATTAGAGAAGCCTGTACCATTACATAACATACGAAAGCACCCTCCATCCGAGCAACGGATGAGAGGGTGCTTTCGTGATCCGGAAGGATCATGTATATAAATGAACTGAGGCCGAGCTGCCTGACATGGGAAGTGAGAGAAGGCAGTGCGGCATATTCAGGAATTGTTGGAGATACTCTTAAATAACGTTAAGCTCGACCACGATATTGCCGCGGGTCGCCCGGGAATAAGGGCATACTTGGTGAGCTTCTTCAACGAGTCGGGTAGCTGTTTCACGGTCAATGCCTTTCACCAGGACATCCATCTTAACAGCAATTCCGAAGCCGCCGTCTTCAACCTTGCCAAAAGAGACGGTAGCGGTAACTTCTGTGCCTTCATGTTTGATACGTTGTGTGCGCGCCACCAGATTAAGGGCGCTATCAAAGCATGCAGAGTAGCCCGCTGCGAACAGTTGCTCTGGATTGGAACCGTTGCCGCCGGAGCCGCCCATTTCTTTTGGAGTCCGGATATCGAGTCGAAGCTCGGGAGAAGAAGATTCAACGTAACCCTCGCGGCCGCCTACAGCCTTAACTGTTGTTTCGTACATTTTTTGTTGAATTGTCATCATCATTAATCAACTTCCTCTCAAATATATTTTACAAAATATAATTTAACACAATAAATATATTGTGTAAATATATTTCCCGAAATTTATATGCTTATTTTTTAATTTTGTGATAAAATAATGACGAAAGTAGGTGAATGACAGACATGGAAAGTAACACCGCAGATCAAGCATTGAAATTAGAAAACCAGCTTTGTTTTACAATATATGCCTGCTCTCGTGAGATAACGAAGCTGTATCAACCTTATCTTGAGCAGTTGGGCGTCACTTATTCCCAGTACCTTGTACTGATTGTTCTCTGGGAGCGCGGACAGTGTACGGTGAAGGAGCTGGGGGATGCGCTGTATCTGGATTCCGGCACCTTGACTCCCCTGTTAAAGAGGCTTCAGACAGCAGGCCTCATTCATCGTGAACGGTCTGCCCAGGATGAACGCAAAGTGCTGATTACTTTGACGGACTCCGGAAGCCAGTTGAGACATAAAGCGTTAAGCATCCCTGACTCTATTGGCGGCAAAATTTGCAAGGATACCGAGGAATTCCGCTCTTTGCTGGAGCAATTCAACAACCTGTTGAACCGGGTACACCAATACAATAAGGACAGTTGCGGAAAGTAATCCCCTGGTAAGATTTCTTGTTTGCCTAGTCCCGGTTAACCCGGGACTTTTTTTGTGTTCCCATATCTTCGAAATTGCAGTCTGGTATACTTTTTCTTCATTAAAAAATCAATTGCTGCTTTTTTTGCGGAGGTCCGCAATAAATAAAGTGACGACCATAACTAGGATGGCCCCTGAGTAAAGGATCGTATCCATCGGATCTTTATGGTCTACAATAATGAGCCGCACGATGGCGGTAATGCCGATATAAATAAAATAACGAAGCGGAAAATGAAAGTGGGCTTCGAAATATTTAATGATCAGCGCTATAAATTCGAAATAAAGGAAAAAGTTAAGGATGCTTTCCAACAGATCAATGGCCGGGGTCCCGTCTAAGTTGAAAATAATCTGGTAAATGGTGAAGGTCTCTTTGACTAGAAAGACGGAGAGGATAAGAGCCAGTAGGGTTAACAGGATGTTTAACACCCACTGCAGGAATAGCGGCACATAGCTGAATTTCTTATCCATTTTCATAACGAGTCCTCCCATCTGCATAAGTGTTTACATTTACTAAGTATTGAATACTTGCAGTAAGAAAATGTAATGAATTGAAATACATATTTATCCAAATATTCGCTTTTAGGAATGATACCGATATAAAAAAGCTTGGATTTCATCTTCCGTTTTTTAAGGAAAGCGTTTTAAAAACATGTTACAATAATGTGGGTTTATATCAAATTTCCTTGTAAACCGCCTTGCTGCAGTCATGTTGATAGGAGGATTCGAGAATGAATATCCATGAATATCAAGGTAAAGAGGTTTTAAAACAGTACGGAGTAGTCGTTCCAAACGGCAAAGTAGCCTATACGGTGGAAGAAGCGGTAGAGGCCGCTCAATCCCTTGGAAGCGCTGTTACAGTGGTGAAAGCTCAAATCCATGCCGGGGGACGCGGTAAAGCCGGCGGCGTGAAGGTGGCAAAAAACCTTGATGAGGTACGGACCTATGCTTCCGAAATTCTCGGTAAAGTATTGGTTACACATCAGACAGGCCCGGAAGGAAAAGAAGTTAAACGTCTGTTAATTGAAGAGGGTTGTGACATCCGTAAGGAATATTATGTAGGCGTTGTGGTTGATCGGGCTACCGGACGTGTCGTCATGATGGCATCCGAGGAAGGCGGTACGGAAATCGAAGAGGTGGCGGCAGCCACTCCGGAGAAAATATTCAAGGAAGTTATCGATCCAGCTATCGGCTTGCAAATGTACCAAGCCCGGAAGCTGGCTTACAGCATTAACATTCCGAATGAACTCGTAAACAAGGCTGCCCAATTTATGGTGGCACTTTATTCGGCATTTGTTGACAAAGATTGCTCGATTGCCGAGATCAATCCGCTGGTGGTTACAGGTGACGGAGCCGTTATAGCTCTTGACGCCAAGCTGAACTTTGACTCCAACGCCCTGTTCCGCCATAAGGATATTCAGGCGCTGCGCGATCTGGATGAAGAAGATGAGAAGGAAATTGAAGCTTCCAAATTCGATCTGAGCTACATAGCTCTTGACGGCAACATCGGATGTATGGTGAATGGTGCAGGTCTCGCTATGGCCACGATGGATATCATCAAGTATTACGGTGGTGATCCGGCCAACTTCCTCGATGTAGGGGGCGGTGCCACAACGGAGAAGGTAACCGAAGCATTTAAAATTATTCTGTCCGACCCTAAAGTAGAAGGTATCTTCGTCAACATTTTCGGCGGCATTATGCAGTGTGATATCATCGCGAACGGTGTCGTGGAAGCGGCCAAGCAGGTCGGTCTGAACCAACCGCTCGTGGTTCGTCTGGAAGGTACCAATGTGGAACTTGGCAAGCAAATTTTGTCCGAATCTGGCCTAAATATCGTCTCTGCGGATTCGATGGCAGATGGAGCACAGAAGATTGTTTCACTCGTGCAGTAGATACTTTAGACATTTTTTGCATTCCGCATGAAAGAATATTAGATAGGGGATGTGAGCAGCGTGAGTATTTTGGTCGACAAAAATACAAAGGTCATTACGCAGGGGATTACAGGGAAAACAGCATTGTTTCATGCCAAGGGAGCCCTTGATTACGGGACGCAGATGGTCGGCGGCACTTCGCCGGGCAAAGGCGGCACGGAAGTGGAAATCACGCTGGAGAACGGTAGTGCGGTAAAGCTGCCTGTCTTCAACACAGTTGAAGAAGCCAAAGCGAAGACCGGCGCAACGGCCAGTGTTATTTATGTGCCACCAGCTTTTGCAGCGGATTCTATCCTGGAAGCGGTAGATGCGGGGATGGATCTTGTCATTTGCATCACCGAGGGAATTCCAGTAATGGATATGATTAAGGTGAAGCGGTTTATGGAAGGCAAGAAAACCGTTCTGATTGGTCCAAACTGTCCTGGGGTTATTACTCCGGGCGAGTGCAAAATCGGTATCATGCCGGGGTATATTCACATGCCTGGCCATGTGGGCGTTGTATCTCGCAGCGGAACCCTCACTTATGAGGCGGTGCACCAACTGACTACCCGTGGTATTGGTCAATCTTCCGCGGTGGGCATCGGCGGTGACCCTGTCAAAGGCTCCGAATTTATTGACATTTTACGTCGATTCAACGAGGATCCGCAGACACATGCCGTCATTATGATCGGTGAAATTGGTGGTACTGCGGAAGAAGAAGCCGCAGAGTGGATTCAGGAGAATATGACCAAGCCGGTTGTCGGCTTTATCGGCGGCGTAACCGCGCCTCCAGGTAAACGGATGGGCCACGCAGGCGCGATCATTTCCGGTGGCAAAGGAACGGCAAAGGAAAAAATCGAGAAGTTGGAATCTTGCGGTATTAAAGTCGCTCCAACTCCATCGGAAATGGGATCTACGCTGGTTAGCGTACTTGAAGAACGGGGTATTCTTAATCTTTGCACCACTCATTAATGGGGCTTGAACTATTCTGTTTTTACTGGTATATAATGTAGTAAAGGTAAGCAACCTTTTTGTTTCCTAAGGTGGAAATGAAAAGGTTGCTTTTTTTGCGTTTTCATCTTTTGGGTGAGGAAACGCTTGCAAAAAAATGATCTCTGTCACAAAATAGGGAGGGCACAGCCTTCCCTTTTAGGGAGGAAACGGAAATGGAAGAACGCCAGATTTTAATGGGATTAACGATGCTGCAAGGAGTGGGCCGCAGAACGGTCAGCCGGCTCTTCTCCAGCGGAATCAAATGGCATGATATTTTTGAATTTGGGGAGAAAGAATGGATGGGGATCGGCTTGACAGTGGAGCATGCCCGCCAGGCCTCTATCTTATTTACTAGGGAGTGGGCGATAGAACAGTGGCTGCAGGTTCAGCAGGCGGGCATCGGGGTTATTACTTATTTGGATGATGACTATCCTATATTAATGAAGGAAACTCCTGATCCTGCGTGGGTATTGTACTTCCTTGGAGATAGATCACTGCTTGACTCCGTGTCTGTAGCCATGGTGGGCACACGAGTGCCTACAGCCTACGGCCGGAAGATGGCGGAAACGCTGGCAGCGGAGCTAAGCGCCAACGGGTATACGATTGTCAGCGGGATGGCCCGGGGAATCGATAGCATATGCCACGAAGCCGTGCTCCGCTGTGGCGGCAGCACGCTGGCTGTGCTAGGCACAGCGATTGACGTAGCATATCCTCTGGAAAACACATCCTTATATAAGGAAATCGTCCGCAGGGGCCTCGTTATCTCCGAATATCCGCCTGGTACGAAATCCCATCCAGGTTTGTTTCCACAGCGCAATCGCATTATTGCAGGCTTGACCCGTGGAACACTCGTCGTGGAAGCTGATATCCGCAGCGGCTCGTTGATTACAGCCGACGCCGCCCTGGAGTCAGGTAGGGATGTATTTGCGGTGCCGGGTCCTGTTACATCCCCAAAAAGTCGGGGCACCTTGAATTTAATCAAGCAAGGAGCTAAGCTGGTTACTGAAGCTTCCGACATCATGGAGGAATATGGTAGGTGGTTTTCTCCTGCCGATGCAGAGCCCGGCTCATTTGCCGCAGCTAGTGCGGGGAACCATGGAGGCTCTTTGAAGCAAAACTACTCTTCTGATGAAGAGCGGATTGTTTCGCTGCTGGAGCAGGGAACGCTTACGGTTGATGAGCTGTTAACGTCGACCGGTTGGGATTTTGGACTTTTACACTCAGTTCTGTTATCGTTAATCATAAAAAAAAGGGTCGCTCAGCTTGCGGGACTAAAATATCAGTTAATTTAATCAGCAACTGCTGAATTGAGCTTACATGTAATAGTAAGTAGTAATCGAGAGGGGGATGGCTTGTGGCAGATTCACTCGTCATCGTGGAATCGCCTTCCAAGGCGAAGACGATCGGCAAATACTTAGGCAGCAAATTTATCGTTAAAGCCTCAATGGGGCATGTCCGGGATTTGCCTAAAAGCCAGATCGGGGTTGAAGTGGAGAATGACTTCAATCCAAAATATATAACCATTCGTGGTAAAGGTTCAATACTGAAAGAATTAAAGGATGCCAGCAAAAAAGTAAAAAAAGTGTATCTGGCGGCTGACCCTGACCGAGAAGGTGAGGCTATTGCCTGGCATCTGGCCCATGCTCTGGAGCTGGATGATACGGCTGATTGCCGTGTTGTATTTAATGAGATCACCAAGCAGGCGGTCAAGGATGCTTTTAAAACACCGCGTAAAATCAACATGGACCTGGTAAATGCTCAGCAGGCGAGGCGGATTTTGGACCGCCTTGTAGGTTACAAAATTAGTCCGCTGCTGTGGAAAAAGGTAAAGAAGGGCCTGTCGGCCGGACGTGTGCAGTCTGTTGCCGTCAAAATCATTCTGGACCGGGAGAATGAAATCAGCGAGTTTGTACCGGAGGAATATTGGACGATCACAGCCCGTCTGTCCGTGAAAGACAGCAGTTTTGAGGCTAGATTTCATAAGCTGAACGGGGAGAAGAAAGAGCTTGCGAGCGAGGCGGATGTGAAAGAGGTACTGGCAGCTATTGAAAATGCCTCGTTCTCGGTCATTAGCGTGAAAGAGAAAGAACGCCTCCGCAATCCGTCTCCGCCATTTACGACCAGCTCGCTACAGCAGGAAGCGGCGCGCAAATTAAATTTTCGCGCATCCAAAACGATGTCTGTCGCTCAGCAGTTGTATGAAGGCGTAGATCTCGGGAAGGAAGGCACGGTCGGGCTGATTACTTACATGCGTACGGACTCCACACGCATCGCTGCTTCGGCGCAAGAGGAAGCCAAGGAATATATAGCCGGGAAATTCGGAGAATCTTACGTACCGGAAAGCCCGCGCCAGTATTCGAAAAAAGCAGCCAACGCACAGGACGCTCACGAAGCAATCCGTCCGACCTCCGCACTGCGTGACCCGGAAACGATGAAGCCTTTTTTAAGCAGGGATCAACTGCGGCTTTACAAGCTGGTCTGGGAAAGATTCATGGCAAGTCAAATGTCATCAGCCATTATGGATACTCTTTCGGTAGATATTGAGGCAGCTTCGGCCATTTTCCGAGCAGCGGGTTCCAAAGTACGGTTTCCCGGATTTATGAAGGTATATGTTGAGGGCAATGATGATGGAAAGACCGAAGAAGAGAAGCTGCTGCCGCCGCTTGCGGAAGGGGATAAGCTGAAGACGGAAGAGATTGAGCCGAAGCAGCATTTTACGCAGCCACCGCCACGTTATACGGAAGCAAGGCTCGTAAAGACGCTTGAAGAGCTCGGAATAGGACGTCCGAGTACGTATGCTCCAACGCTTGAAACGATCCAAAAAAGGGGCTACGTAGCCATTGAAGAGAAAAAGTTCATGCCTACCGAGCTTGGGGAGCTTGTCATTGAGCAGATGGAGCAATTTTTTCCCGAAATTCTGAATGTGGAATTCACGGCCAACATGGAGGGAGATCTGGACCATGTGGAGGAAGGGGAAGGGGATTGGGTCAAGGTTCTTCATGATTTCTATCAATCCTTTGAGAAGCGGCTTGAGGTCGCCGAGGAGGAAATGAAGGAAATTGAAATTGAAGACGAAGTATCTGATGAGATGTGCGATAAATGCGGTAAGCCCATGGTCTACAAGCTCGGCCGATTCGGCAAGTTTCTTGCCTGTTCCGGCTTCCCGGAATGCCGCAATACAAAACCGATTGTGAAAGATATCGGTGTAACATGTCCGACCTGTAAAGAAGGCAATGTTGTTGAACGGCGCAGTAAAAAAGGGCGTATTTTCTACGGATGCACCCGTTATCCGGAATGCGACTTTGTGTCCTGGGATAAGCCCTCTGCCAAACCTTGTCCGAACTGCGGCAGTCTGATGGTGGAGAAACGGAATAAGCAAGGGGCTAAGCTGCAATGCACCTCCTGTGATCATGTGGAAATGATCGAGGAGACAGATGATGCCATGGAAGAAACGATGTAATTAACAACCGGCAACCGGAAGAAGACAAAGCAGGGGGATATTGAAGTGGTGGATGTACAAAAGGTAACCGTCATCGGTGCAGGTTTGGCCGGAAGCGAAGCTGCCTGGCAAATCGCAAGTCGAGGCGTGCCTGTCCGTTTATATGAAATGCGTCCGGTGGTCAAAACACCAGCGCATCATACAGATAAATTTGCCGAGCTGGTTTGCAGCAATTCGCTGCGGGCTAACGGTTTGACCAATGCGGTGGGCGTGCTGAAGGAAGAGATGAGAATGCTGGACTCGCTCATTCTGGGTGCGGCTGACCGCAATGCCGTGCCTGCGGGCGGAGCGCTAGCGGTAGACCGGGACGGATTTTCCGAAGAAGTTACACGCACGCTTCATCAGCATCCGTTGATTGAGGTTGTGAATGAGGAGCTTCAGGAAATTCCGCAGGATGGGATTGTTGTTGTGGCGACAGGGCCCTTGACCTCTCCAGCACTTTCTGAGCAAATCAAAGCGCTGATGGGCGAAGAGTATTTTTATTTTTACGATGCTGCCGCCCCGATTGTGGAGAAGGATTCCATTGATATGAGCAAAGTGTATCTTGCTTCCCGCTATGACAAGGGAGAAGCGGCCTACCTCAATTGCCCGATGAATGAGGAAGAGTTTGACGCTTTTTATGAAGCGCTTATTTCGGCGGAAGTGGCTCAGGTGAAAGAGTTTGAGAAAGAAATTTATTTTGAGGGCTGCATGCCAATTGAAGTGATGATGCAGCGCGGGAAGCAGACGGCTCTGTTCGGTCCGATGAAGCCGGTAGGGCTTGTTAATCCGCATACAGGCACACTGCCCTACGCGGTGGTACAGCTTCGTCAGGATAATGCGGCAGGTACACTATATAACTTGGTAGGCTTCCAAACCCATCTTAAGTGGGGAGAGCAGAAGCGGGTGTTCTCCATGATTCCTGGTCTTGAAAATGCCGAATTTGTGCGTTACGGAGTGATGCACCGTAATACCTTTATCAACTCGCCCAAGCAACTGGAAGCTACCTATCAGTTTAAGGGACGCCGTGGACTTTTCTTTGCAGGCCAGATGACAGGGGTGGAAGGTTACGTGGAGTCGGCAGCTTCCGGCCTGCTTGCAGGAATGAATGCCGCCCGTGCGGCACAGGGGCAGGAGCTGCTCGTTTTCCCGGAGGACACAACGCTTGGCAGCATGGCCCGTTATATTACGACTGCAGACTTTAAGCACTTTCAGCCGATGAACGCCAATTTCGGTCTCTTTCCGAAGCTGGAAACTAGGATCCGCAACAAAAAAGAGAAGAACGAAGCCTTGGCACAACGTGCGCTAAACAGCATCCAAAGCTATATCCAGGAAGCACACGTCATGCCAGTGGGTCAGGAAGCATAAGACATAATTTCAAAGAAGCCAGACCGCATTTACTGGTAATTTTTCTTGCGATTATAGAATGGTTCAGCCCCGCTGAAAATATATAAATTCTATAATCTAAAAATATTTGAGGGCTGTTGCATAGATTGTGCAGCGGCCCTAGCCATAAAGGAGGGCGCCGCATGGATATGTCATTTCATGCCACTACGATTTGTGCAGTTCGTCATAACGGTAAAGGCGCGATTGCCGGAGACGGTCAGGTGACATTCGGCAATAACGTAGTGATGAAGCAGACGGCCAAAAAGGTAAGACGGTTATATCGCGGCCAGGTAGTCGCCGGTTTTGCCGGTTCAGTCGCCGATGCTATTACTCTGTTTGAGAAATTCGAGGGCAAGCTGGAAGAACACCATGGGAATTTGCAGAGGGCGGCTGTAGAATTGGCCAAGGACTGGAGGCAGGATCGTATTCTGCGCAAGCTTGAAGCCCTTATGATTGTTATGGATAACAGCGGGATGCTGCTCATATCGGGCGGGGGCGAAATTATAGAGCCTGATGACGACGTGCTTGCTATTGGGTCCGGGGGCAATTTTGCGCTCGCTGCAGCCCGTGCTCTGAAACGTCATGGATCAGGCCTGGAGGCCGCGGAGATGGCAAGAGAAGCGCTGCAGGTAGCTTCGGAGATTTGTGTGTATACGAACAGCAACATTATTGTAGAAGAATTGTAGTATAAATATCGGCTTTGAGTACTCAGGAGCTGGAGGAATGGATATGAACAATCAAGCGTTAACACCGAGACAAATTGTTGCTGAACTGGATAAATATATCGTGGGTCAAAAGCAAGCCAAAAAGTCGGTAGCGGTTGCGCTCCGCAACCGTTACCGCCGCAGCAGGCTGGCTGAGGATGTCCGGGACGAAATCGTGCCCAAGAATATTTTGATGATTGGGCCGACAGGTGTGGGCAAGACGGAGATTGCCCGTAGGCTGGCTCGTTTGGTCGGGGCTCCTTTTGTCAAAGTAGAAGCTACGAAATTTACAGAAGTCGGTTATGTGGGCCGTGACGTGGAATCGATGGTAAGGGACCTAATCGAGACTTCTATACGGATGGTCAGAGCAGAGCGTACAGACAAGGTTAAGGATAAAGCGGAAGAACAGGCCAATGAGCGCATTGTGCAAATTCTTGTACCTGGAAGTCGCAACAGCAAGAGCCAGCGCAATCCGTTTGAAATGCTGTTTGGAGGAAATGCGGGACAGACGCAGGAGGAGGAGCCGGAGCAGCAGGACGGATCGGTCATGGAGAAACGGCGTAAGGTTAAGTTTGACTTGCTGTCAGGGAATCTGGAAAATGAAGTGATCGAAATCGAAGTTGAAGATACAGCTCCTAATATGTTCGATATGTTTGCCGGACAAGGCAATGAACAGATGGGCATGAACATGCAGGAGATGTTCGGCAACTTGCTGCCTAAAAGAATGAAGAAGCGCAAACTTACGGTTAAAGAGGCGCGTAAGGTGCTGATTCAGGAAGAAGCGGCCAAGCTGATCGATATGGACGATGTCATTCAGGAGTCCGTTACCCGAGCTGAACAGTCAGGCATTATATTTATTGACGAAATTGACAAAATTGCAACCCAGGGCAAGGGAAGCGGTCCGGATGTCTCCCGTGAAGGTGTACAGCGTGATATTCTCCCGATTGTAGAAGGGTCAACCATCATGACGAAGTATGGCCCGGTACAAACGGACTATATTTTGTTTATCGCTGCCGGTGCCTTTCATCTGGCCAAACCATCGGATCTGATTCCTGAGCTGCAGGGCCGTTTCCCAATTCGGGTAGAGCTGAGCAGTCTGACACTGGAGGAGTTTGTCTCCATTTTGACCGAACCGCAAAATGCACTGACGAAACAGTATGTGGATCTGCTGCGGACGGAGGAGATTGAAATCGAATTTTCTGAAGCCGCGATCCGGGAAATCGCGAAGATTGCGGAATCTGTAAATAAAAATACCGAGAACATCGGTGCCCGCAGATTGCATACCATACTTGAAAAACTGCTTGAGGATCTTTCCTTTGAGGCTCCGGAGTTGACACTGGACCGAATGCTGATAACTCCCGAATATGTGAAGGAAAAACTGGGGGATATTGCGAATGACCGGGACTTAAGTCAGTATATTCTTTAAAGCGCATCGCTTTCATTTTTTTGATTGGGACTGAAATAACCGTATTCAGCAGGATAACGAAATTGCGTTGATCAGCAAAAAAGAGAAGAATGACCCGATTCTTTGGTAGGATAAAAAAGCTTGTTAAGACGTGTATCGATGAAAAAATTCGATAATATTCACTGAAAAGAAACAAAATTTAACAATAAACCCATGAAAAGCCCACTTTTTTCGAAAAGATAGGGCTTTTTTCTTATTGTAATTAGTCCCAAGTTCTACGAAACTTAGAATATACAAAAACATGGTAAATGTATCTACTTAAGTCCTAGTTAAGTTTGTGTAAAAACGAAAAATTAGTATCGAAAAAAGTAGAATAAACACTAATTGTTGAAAATTCTTTTTTTAGACAAGAGAAGACATTTTTTGATATGGGGGGAGAGGACAAATTGAATATCAGCAATAGTTTTAGTATTAGTTCTTCAGCCCTAACTGCACAACGTTTGCGGATGGATGTCATTTCAAGCAATATTGCTAACGCAGAAACCACCCGGGCGCAGGTAATCAATGGGCAGGCGGTTCCTTATCGCAGAAAAATGGTAGTTCTGGAGCCTAATCAATCCAGCTTTGCCGATATGCTGAACGCACGGATGAACGGCAGTACGACGGCTTCAGGGGTAAAGATTGCAGAGATTCGGGAAGATAGCTCACCGGTTAAGCCGGTCTATAACCCTGAACATCCGGATGCGGATGCGGACGGTTATGTGTATATGCCGAATGTGGATATCGCGAAGGAAATGGTAGATATGATCTCCGCTTCAAGATCTTACGAGGCGAACGTCACAGCGCTGAATGCTTCAAAGGCTATGGTCAGCAAAGCGTTGGAGATCGGTAAATGATCGTTAAGATCGCTTTATCAATGGAGGGAGAGAAATAGATGATTCAAAATACAATGTTCAATATCCAGTCCCCATCGGTGCAGCAGGCAGCTTCATTGAACAATTCGAAGACGCAGGAGACTCCTGCGGAATCTTTGCGTCAATTTGGGGCCTATTTGGAGGATGCGCTGAATCAGGTGAACCAGCAGGAAATCAATTCGCAGGAAATGTCGAACAAATTCCTGATAGGTCAGGTGGATGTTGACCAAGTAATGATTGCTTCTCAAGAGGCTTTGCTGTCTTTGCAGTTCACTACCCAAATACGGAACAAAGCGATAGAAGCCTACCAAGAGATTATGCGTACGCAGCTTTAATGAGAATTAGCAAAGTTTCGGATGGGGTGACACAGTGAACGAAAGAATAGCCCAGTATCGTGACAGGCTTGTCGGATATTGGACCAATTTCAGCAAAAAACAAAAAATACTGCTCATAGCGACATTCGCGTTTGTCGTGCTTGCTGCCGCGGTGCTGACTATGCAGTTCACAAAAACGGAGTACGAAGTTGCCTTCCGGGACTTGAATGCTAATGATGCTGCTGGGGTAATTGAGTATCTGAACTCAGCGGGCATCCCTTATAAGTTAAGTGCCAGCGGGACGGATATCTCGATTCCCAGCGCATCTGCAGCAGAAGCCAAAGTCGCTGTCGGATCACAGGGGCTCATCCAGAATGGGTCGATTGGCCTGGGTGCGTTTGACAAATCCTCAAATGCCATCGGCATGACCGAGAACGAGTTTAATGTGAAATATAACAATGCTTTGAACGGTGAGGTTCAGCAGCTTCTAGGACAGATGGACGGTGTCAAAAGCGCCAAAGCGATTATCAACCTTCCACAGGAAAATATCTTCGCAGGACTTGAAGAGGAAGACAAGGCTTCGGCCTCCATCGTCATGCAGTTTGAGCCGGGGTTCCGACCGTCCCAAGAGGCAATTGACGGTTACTTTAACTTGGTGAAAACCGCCGTTCCCAATCTGCCGGTTGAAAATATCACCATTACCAATAACGAGTATGAGCTAATACCGACCGTGAAGGGCGGTCAGGGCGGTCTATCTAACGGCGTTCAAGAAAATATGGCATTGCAGAAAAAGTTTGAGAGTGATGTCAGAGCCAAGGTAGAACAATTTTTATCCCAATATGTAGGTGCGGACCGGATTCATGTGCTGGTAGCTTCCCAGCTTAATTTCGACAAGGTGACTTCCAAAGAGCAATTGGTTACGCCTGTTGATCAGGAACGAATGAAAGGCATCGAAATCAGTACGCAGGAAACCTCTGAAACCTCATCAGGTACAAGCGGGCAAACCGGAGGGATTGCCGGTACAGGTGAACAGGATGTTCCCGGCTATCCCGGTGGAGATGCAGCGGCGGGTACAAGCGAATCCGAAAAAACATCCAGCACGATTAATTATGAAGTTAACAGAATCGCAAGAGACGTCGTCTCAAGCCCTTATACTGTTAAAGATTTAACCATTAATGTGGCGGTTGAAACAGGTTCGGAACAAACGGCTTTAACTCCAGCACAAATTGCTGATATGGAAACGGTGCTTACGAATATCGTTGGCGCGTCATTGACGGATTCCGGAACTCCATTCACTCAACAGCAGCTTGCGGCTAAAGTTAAGGTGATTACGCAGGAGGCAGCGCCTGAACAGGGGCCGACAACATGGCTTTCACTCTCTAACCCTTGGGTATGGGGAATTGGAGCTGCGATACTCGCTCTAGTGGCCATAGCCATTATCCTGATTATGCGGAACCGCCGCAGACAGGCAGAAGAAGAGTATGAAGATGATCTGATCCTGCCTCCACCGACAGAATTTCCTTCCATTAGTTTGGAAAGTGTGACAAGTGAAGATCAAGTACGCAAACAGCTTGAAAGTCTGGCCAAGAAGAAGCCTGACGAGTTCGTCAACCTGCTGCGTACATGGTTGGCTGACGAATAGAGGTGAATGCATTGGCGAAGGCAAGTGGACTTGGATTATCCGGAAGACAGAAAGCGGCGATCCTGCTGATCACGCTTGGACCGGAAGTATCCGCACAAATTTTCAAACACTTGAGAGATGATGAAATAGAGCAGTTGACCTTGGAAATTGCCAATGTAAGATCAGTTGGGGCTCCCGAAAAGGATGCCATTTTGGCGGAGTTTCACCAGATTTGCTTGGCTCAGGAGTATATTTCGCAAGGCGGCATCAACTATGCCCGCGACATTCTGGAAAAAGCGCTCGGCTCGCAAAAAGCGGTTGAAGTGATCAACAGACTGACGGCGACGCTGCATGTCAGACCGTTTGACTTTGCCAGAAAGGCCGATCCAAATCAGATTTTGAACTTTATCCAGAATGAAAGTCCGCAAACTATTGCTTTGGTGCTCTCTTATCTGAAATTTGAGCAGGCTGCCGCCATCCTATCCTCTCTCCCTCAGGAGAAGCAGGCGGATGTGGCAAGAAGAGTGGCGGTAATGGACAGCACTTCGCCGGAGGTTATTGCCCAGGTTGAACGAGTGCTGGAACAGAAGCTTTCTTCCACTGTAACTCAGGATTACACGAACGCTGGTGGCATCGAATCCATCGTGCAAATCCTGAACGGTGTAGACCGCGGTACGGAGAGAACCATTTTGGACTCTTTGGAGATACAGGATCCTGAGCTTGCTGAGGAAATCAAGAAACGGATGTTTGTATTCGAGGATATCGTCAATGTGGACAACCGCTCGATTCAGCGTATTGTGCGTGATGTGGAGAATGTTGATCTGCAGCTTGCGCTCAAAGTATCAAGCGAAGAAGTACGTGATGCCATTTTCCGCAATATGTCTAAACGAATGGCGGAAACCTTCAAGGAAGAGATGGAATTTATGGGCCCTGTCCGGCTGCGTGACGTGGAAGAAGCACAGACGCGTATCGTTTCCATAATCCGGAGACTGGAAGAAGCCGGAGAGATCATAATTGCCCGCGGCGGAGGAGATGACATCATTGTCTAATGTGATCAAGTCATTCCAATATATTCCCGTAGAAACACTGAAGAAGCTTGAGCTTGCGCAGGTCTACCAGACAACGGAGACGCACGAGGAAGAAGAGGCAGTACAGGAGCAGCACTTGGAGCCGCAAATCGACCGGGAAGCTGAAAAGCTGCGAGACGAAATTCTTTCCGATGCCAAGGAATTTGCTGAAAAGCAGGTCAGAGGTGCAGCAGAGGAAGCAGAACGGTTGCTTCAGGAGGCACAGGAACAAATTGCTGTCTGGTGGCAGGAGAAACGCGAGCAGGATGAACAACTGATCGAATCGATTAAGGCCGAAGGCTTTCAGCAGGGATATGAGGAAGGACAGCGGCTTGCCGCAGCGGAATGGCAGGCTAGATCAGATAAGATGATGGGAGAAGCGCAGGAAGTGCTTCTTCATGCCTATGAAGTCAAAGAACAGCTTATCTTGGAAGCAGAACCGTTTCTGGTAGATCTCAGTTGCGGGATCGCGGAGAAGGTCATTGATAAACAGCTCAGCATCGAGCCCGAATATATGATTGAGCTTATCCGCAAAAATCTGGCCCGTAAACGGGAGCAGGGGACAATTACACTTTGTGTGGCACCCGCTCACTTCGCTTTTGTAAACGCCGCGCGCGAGGAGCTCGCCCTGACGGTTGATTCCCAGGCGGAATTGCAAATTATTCCTGACGGTTCTGTAAAAGACAGGGGTGTCGTCATTCGTTCCGCATTCGGGAGCGTAGACGCCCGGATCGATACACAGTTGGCAGAAATCAAGAAAGAGCTGCTGCGAGTGGCATTAGATAGCGAGGAGCAAAGGCATGAAGGAGTTTAATTCCGGCCGGTATCTGGAGCATCTCAGAAATCTGGACCCTGTCAGGGTGAACGGCAAGGTCACACAGGTCATAGGCCTCATGGTGGAATCAGAAGGCCCTGACGCCAGTATCGGTGATGTCTGCTATATTTACCCCGGTAAAAATGCCCAGCCACTGCAGGCCGAGGTTGTTGGCTTCAGAGACAATAAAGTGCTGCTGATGCCGCTTGGCGAACTGCAGTCCATTGGTCCCGGCTGTGATGTGGTAGGGACAGGGAAGCCTTTGAACATTCAGGTAGGCTCTGAGCTGCTGGGCAAGGTTTTGGACGGGCTGGGACAGCCGCTGGACGGCTCGCTGATTCCTTCGCGGATGGCGCGATATTCGACATTCAACACACCTCCGAACCCGTTGAGCAGACCGAGAGTTCAGGAGCCGATTAGTATCGGTGTAAGAGCTATCGACGGTTTGCTGACGGTGGGAAAGGGGCAGCGTGTAGGTATATTCGCAGGCTCCGGGGTCGGGAAGAGTACGCTGATGGGCATGATTGCCCGCAATACGGCTGCTGATGTTAACGTCATTGCGCTCGTTGGCGAACGGGGACGTGAAGTTCTTGACTTCATTGAACGGGACCTTGGTCCTGAAGGATTGGAAAGGTCGGTCGTTATTGTGGCCACTTCCGACCAACCGGCATTAATTCGCATCAAGGCGGCGTTGATCGCCACTACGGTTGCTGAATACTTCAGGGACCGGGGACTGAATGTGATGCTCATGATGGATTCGGTGACCCGATATGCCATGGCCCAGCGCGAAGTGGGGCTGGCTGTCGGCGAACCGCCTGCGATGAGGGGATACACTCCGTCGGTGTTCGCCAGTCTGCCGAAGCTCCTGGAAAGGGCGGGCACCGGTCCGGCTGGCTCCATTACCGCCTTTTACACCGTGCTGGTGGACGGGGACGACATGAATGAACCGATCGCGGACGCGGTACGCGGTATATTGGACGGTCATATCGTTCTGAACCGTGCGATTGCTAATAAGGGACATTTTCCCGCTATCGATGTGCTGGCCAGCATTAGCCGGGTCATGAAAGATATTGCGCCACGGGACCAAATTGAAGCGGCCGAAAATGTAAAAAGGCTGATGGCTGTATATAAAGACTCGGAGGATTTGATCAACATCGGTGCCTATCAGCGTGGTACGAATGCCGAAATTGATGAATCTATTGAGCGGATTAAGGATGTATGGGATTTCACCCGGCAGCGGACAGACGAAAAGGTGGAGCTGCAGGAAGTGCGGGAGCGATTGATTTCTGAGTTTATGAGGAGTTGACTACTGAAAAATGAAATTCCAATATTCGTTTCAGAAAGTCGTTGATCTAAAGTCAAATGAAAAATCACAAGCCGAATGGATGCTGTCAAGCGCAGTAGGCAAGCTTCAATCCGAGGAACAAACGCTGCAGCAGATCACCGCCGAGAAGGAGCGGGTATCACTCGCCATCCAAAGCGCAGCGGAGGCTTGTGTTCCGCTTTCCTCTATCCAGGAATTACAGGCATACGTCAGACACCTGGAACAATGTATCTTACGCAAAAACAAAGATGTTCAACATGCGCAGATGAATGTGCAAAGTAAACAAAATCTTTTGACGGATAAAATGTTGGACGAGCAGGTTTGGCTTAAGGCAAGAGAGAAGGCCAAGGCAAAATTTCAACAGGAACTGCTCCTCCACGAACAGAATGAACTGGATGAGATGGCTTCCGTTCGTTATGCAATGAGAGCACGTTAGGCTGCTCTGGGATGAAGGTCCTGCCAGAGGGGGAGAAAAATGCCACAAAATGAAATGGAACTTGAAAAGGAATCTGCCGGTGGTATTGAGCGAGTGTTATTCTTTCTCATTCCGATCGTTTTCACCATCGTGCTTGTTGGTGTTCTGCTTACATTGTTTAACATGGATTTTCGCAGCAGTCTGCTGCAGACGGCCAACAAAATTCCGTTAGTCAAGAATTGGGTACCCGATCCGAAGCCAGCGTCTGAAGAGCAAAAGGCTGCGGATAAGAAAGCCCAGGCCGATAGCTCCGAGGCCACAATTAAAAAGTTGAAAAGCGAACTGTCTCAGCAGGAGACGGAACTGAAGCAAACCGCCGCCGCCAAGGCCGAGCGGGACCAGAAGGTTCAGGAGCTGGAAAAGCAGCTCCAGAATGCGAAAGCCGAGCAGGAAGCAGCAGCTGCCGCGACTTCTGAGGCGGATGAAGATCCGTATTTGAAACAGATCAAAAACCTGTCCTCCATGTACGAGGAAATGAGTCCAAGCAAGGCTGCTCCCATTTTGTCGAATCTGACCAATCTGGAAACTGTACAGATGCTTATGTACATGGCACCAGAGAACCAGTCGAAAATCCTCGCTAAAATGGACCCGCAAAAGGCTGCTGAAATCACGATGGATTTGAAAAATGCGACAGATTCAAGCGATTTGAAGGTTGCTGCCCTTCAAGCCCGTTTGCAGCAAGAGGAGAAAACCACCCCGGCGTCTACAGGGCAAATGGACGACCAAGCTGTGGGCAGTACATTTGCTTCGATGGATCCCGGAGAGGGTGCCGAGTTGATTTTGCAGACTTATAAGATCAGCCCGGAAAAAGCGTTAAACATTTTGCGTACGGTGGATAGTGCCACCCGTTCTGGCCTGCTGGAAGAGATGTCGAGGAGTGATTCAGCACAGGCGGCCAAAATTTTGAACAAGCTGCTGGCCAGCAACTGATGTGAGGACACGTTGTGTCATGTCTGGAAAGGAGGTGAAAAATAGATGTCAACGATACCGAATAATCTGGGCGCTCCTACAGCTCGGATTGTAGCAAAAGCAGGTTCATCATCAACTTCCAGCCCAGCCCAGGGAAGCTCAGGATTTAACGAGACGCTTGTTCAGGTCATAGGAGCAGGGCAAAATGCGGGAGCGGCGCCTGGCCTCATGGCTTCTTCTGTTCAACTGCTGGCCGGGATTGGCGGAGCGCTTGAAGAGGAGGGCACCGGGACAGAGTTGCTTGAAATGCTGCCTGATCTGATGAATGATCTTGATCAATTGGATGATCTGCTGCAAAGCAACCCGGAACTGTTCTCTGCCCTTCAGGCATGGGTGGCAGGAGTGCAGCAGTATCTGAACAGAGATGCGGGAAGTGCAGATGCTGAGATGGGCGCTACGCTCAACCTGGCGGAGCATCCGGCAACCATCCGTTTTGCTCTCCAGGACAGCCTGGCACAGCTGCTGAATGCTGCGACAGATGAGGAAAAATCACAAGCTATGAAGCTTTTGCAGTCTTTGCAAACGATTGTTGAGCCAGCTCAATCCTTCGAGACTGAAATGATGCAGTCACAGGCTGCAGATTCGTCCGATTCCAATGCTTTGTTCCAGCTGAAGGTTCAGCAAGGCGGACCGCAATCTGGACAAAACGGTGACGGATTCAACCGTAATACTCAAGCCGGACAGGAGATCGACGCAGCATCTTCGGAGCAGGCTGATGAAATGCCGTTGAATAATGTGACTACTGCAGGACAATTGGCCATTCAAAATAACGGCACAGCACCAGCCCTGGCTGAGAAACCAGTGGTACATGTCAGACAGTTTGCGAAGGAAATGACGGAGTTTGTCGTGCAAAAGCTCGATATCGTCAAGCAAAGCGGGTTGTCCGAAGCGACAATTATGCTGCGTCCGGACCATTTAGGCCAGCTCGAGGTAAAGCTTAGCATGTCGAACGGCCAGCTTGTGGCCCAGTTTATGACTGAGCATATCGGGGCAAAAGACCTGCTTGAACAACAGATGTCCCACCTTCGCGCCAGCTTGCACAACCAGGGCATTCAGGTGAGTAAGGTTGAAGTCACTCACAATGAGTCCTTGTCCTCTCATTTATACCAGCAGGATCAGGGATCCGGCGCTAACCAGCAGCAGCAGGAACGACGTTCCAGGAGCCGTGGCAAAGAAGAAAATGAGGATGCTTTGAAAGCTGCGGAAATGGCAGAAGAGCTTCGTAGTTGGACGAAGGAACAACGTCTGAATGGTACAGGACAAAGCTCGTTTACCGCGCAGGCTTAAAATGGGGGTGAACAACAAATGGCTTCAGAGAGTATTGCATCCACACCAAATATGTGGCCGAATTACGCCGAACCCAATGTGAACAGGGCTGCAAGCAGTACAAAAAGCGACAGCAGCGGCACAAGCTCACTTGGCAAAGACGAATTTTTGAAGCTGCTGATCACACAGCTGCAAAACCAGGACCCGATGCAGCCGATGGAGGATAAAGAGTTTATCGCGCAGATGGCCCAATTCACCTCGGTAGAACAGCTGATGAACATTTCCTCACAGCTAACGGCCATGAGTGAATCGCTTGGTGTATCTTCTGCGATGATCGGTAAGGAAGTCAGCTGGATCAGTGAAGGCAAGACGGATCCCATCACTGGTGAAAAATCAGAGGGCACTGTACAGAGCGGCATTGTAGATTCAATTGTGATACGAGACGGAGTACAGTATGCCACTGTTGGGAAAGAGGAGATTGCTCTGACGGACATTACGTCCATTAAAAACCCTGCGGGAGAAGATTCGAAAGAATCAATACCGGAGGAGCCAGCAGGTGAGACGGAAGCAGGAAGCAGTGTAACACCATGAACGAATCCATGATCGTTGGGCGTTTATTTCCCGCCAAAGTGCCGCCAGGGGCCGTCCCCAAACATAGCGGTACTCCGGTTAACCATGAGAACAAATCCTTTAAACAGGTGCTGCAGGAGCAGGCCCAGACTCTTACGTTAAGTAATCATGCTGTTAAGCGCCTGGAACAGCGTGGCATTGAGTTGGGCTCCGAGCAAATGGCGAAGATTACATCGGCGGTGGATAAAGCGGCGGCCAAAGGGGCAAAGGAGTCGTTGATCCTGATGCAGGATATGGCTTTGATCGTCAACGTCCAAAACCGTACAGTAGTCACTGCTATGGATAAGCAATCCATGAAGGATAATGTGTTTACCCAGATCGACAGCGCTGTAATCATTTAACCGGCTGGCCCGACAGGAAGCCGGAACTGCAACCGCTGATCGACAGAAGCGGTTGTCCGTTTTACACCACCCACTTAGGAGGAATTTGATTCATGTTAAGGTCCTTATACTCTGGCGTCTCCGGCATGAAAGGCTTTCAGACAAAGTTGGATGTCATCGGCAACAATATTGCCAACGTGAATACGACAGGTTTTAAATCGAGCCGGGTTATGTTTAAGGATATGTTAAGCCAGACCACTTCAGGTGCAAGTGCTCCTAGCGATGCTGGCGGCGGTGTCAACCCTAAGCAAATTGGTCTCGGGGTAACGGTAAGCTCCATTGATACGCTGCATTTGCCCGGCAGTGCGCAGACAACCAATAATCCGACTGACCTGCGTGTGAACGGTGATGGATTTTTCCTCATCAAAATGACAGAAGATCAGGAGGTGCCGTACCTGACGCGTGCCGGTGATTTCCATGTTGACGCCAACCGCAACCTGGTGACTTCGGATGGCATGTATGTATGTGATACCGGTGGAGTACCTATCCAAATTGGGGATGATACCACATCTTTCACCATTCAGCAGGATGGATTCATTGCAGAAACAATGGAAGACGGAACGATTGAGTTAAACACGCAAATAGGCTTGGCGACAGTTCCCAACACAGAAGGTCTTGAGAAAATTGGTGGAAGCTTATACCGGCTTACCAACAATGCGATTGAAGGCGGAACGATTGAAGAGTTCTTTGGCGGCAACGATGCTGCAGCAGGAACCGGTGCCATTATCTCTGGCCAGATTGAAATGTCGAACGTTGATCTTACGAACGAATTCACCGAGATGATCGTTTCCCAGCGCGGCTTCCAGGCGAACTCCCGTATCATTACAACCGGTGACAGCATCCTTGAAGAAGTAGTTAACCTGAAACGTTAATTTATGAACAGCGGGGGAGCCTAGCTCCCCCGTCAATCAGGAGGTAGAAGCAGCGATGATTCCTGTAACGCGGTTGAACGGTTCACCGATGTGGCTGAATGCATTATTGATTGAAACCGTGGAAGAAACGCCTGATACGTATGTCACCCTGGTGACGGGAAAAAGGCTGATTGTGCTGGAGAAAGCGGCTGACATTGTAGCTCTGATCAAGGATTACAATCGTGAAATCGGCATGCATGCCGCCACGATAAAAGTGCAACAAACGGAGGAAGAAAAATGAAGAAAATGCTGCCTTGGCTGCTTACGACGCTGCTCGGGATTACACTAATCGTATTGGCCGCTTTTTTACTCTTGCCACAGCTAACAGGCGGGGAATCATCAAAAGCTGCTGCCAAAGAGCATTCTGCTCCGAAGCTCTCTGCAGATGAAATTGTTGAAGTGACTTCTGAAATGAAAGAGATTCGCACCAATCTGGCGGATTCGGATTATGTCGTTGCCGTCAATATTGCTTTCCAATTGAACAACGGCAAGGCCAAGGAATCATTCGAAAAAATTAAGGACATCAGCATTAAACCAATTGTCATCCAAACATTTGCGGACACCAAGCCGGAGCAGCTTAAAACGGCCAAAGGGCGTGAGGAATTTGCGGACAGGCTGACGGCTCTGATCAATAAGACCCTGCCTGAAGGCAAGCTGGTCAGTACCAAATTTACTGAATTTATGCTGGCTACACTTTAATTTTGCGGCTGGTTAAACATGCAAGGGGGTGAAAACATTGGTGGATGTACTTTCACAAGGTGAAATTGATGCCTTATTAGCTGCTCTCTCCTCAGGTGAGATGGACGCGGAGGAATTGAAAAAAGAAGAAACGGAGAAAAGAATCCGTTCCTATGATTTCAAACGGGCCGTCCGGTTTTCCAAGGATCATATCCGCAGCTTAACACGAATTCATGAAAATTTTGCACGTTTTCTAACAACATACTTTTCTGCACAGCTTAGAACATTCGTTCAAATTAGCGTCGTTCAGGTTGAACAGCTTCCGTATGACGAGTTTATACGTTCTATACCTAAAATGACGATATTGAACATCTTTGAAGCCGAGCCTCTTGAAGGCCGTATGGTTCTGGAGGTGCACCCAAATGTCGCATTTGCGATGCTGGATCGTCTCCTAGGAGGTATCGGGTCCGCTCCTTCCAAGGTCAGCACATTGACAGAGATTGAGACAACGATTATGGAGCGGATTTTCAGCAGAGCATTTCAAAGTTTGCAGGAAGCTTGGAAAACGGTGCTTGATATAACGCCAAGGCTTGAAGCCATGGAGACTAACCCGCAGTTCATGCAGATTGTGTCACCTAACGAGACGATCGCCCTTATTTCACTCAGCACCAAGATCGGGGATACGAGCGGCATGATCAATCTGTGTATTCCTCATGTTGTTGTAGAGCCCATCATGTCAAGGCTGTCTACACATCAGTGGTTTACCTCAGAGAAGAAGTCCAGAGCGCCAGAGGAAGTGGTTGCACTCAAGCAACGGGTGAGCAAGGCAAAGCTGCCGATTGTAGCCGAATTGGGCGAGTCAAGCATATCCGTCTCCGAATTTTTGGGTCTTTCTGTCGGCGATGTTATTTCCCTTAATACATCTGTGAAGGATGGTCTGTCCATCAAAGTGGGGGATAAATTGAAATTTATAGGAAGTCCCGGTGTGCTCAAGGAACGGGTTGCCGTCCAGATTGACGAAATCGTCAGCGAAGGAGTTGAAGAATTTGACGAGTAAGGATTATTTATCACAGGAGGAAATAGACGCTCTCCTGAAGCAGACCGAGATGGGTGAAGGGGCCTCCCCCGCTTCACATGAAACGGTTGACGATCTTCTCACTCCTCTGGAGCAGGACGCTCTTGGGGAAATCGGCAACATTACGTTCGGCAGTGCCGCGACGGCGCTTTCCACATTGCTCGGTGTTAAAGTGGACATCACCACACCGAAAGTATCCATTATTACACGCTCTGAATTCGAATCTACATTCCCCAAACCGCATGTGGCTGTTCATGTGAATTATGTCGATGGCTTCGAAGGCATTAACTCACTTGTCATCAGAAAGCGGGATGCACAGGTGATTGCCGACCTGATGCTTGGCGGGGAAGGTAATCCGACGGATGAAGAGCTGAATGAAATTCATATCAGCGCCGTTCAGGAAGCCATGAATCAGATGATGGGCTCCTCGGCTACCTCCATGTCCACCATATTTAACCGGTTTGTTAACATTTCGCCACCGGGCATCGATATTCTCGATCCTACCCGGGGGAATGGGGTATCCGGTCTTCCGGCAGATGAAGTTCTTGTGACCGTATCCTTCCGGCTTCTGATTGGTGATCTGATCGATTCGACCATCATGCAGTTGCTTCCCGTATCGTTTGCCAAGGAGATGGTTCGCATTCTGATCGGTGGCACGGACGAGCCTGCCCCTGCGCAGACGGTGGCTCCGGTACCGCAGCCGCCCACGCAGGCAGTGTCTCCGCAGCCGCCTATTCCACCGCAGCCGCCTGCACAAACGGCTCCGCAGTATGCACAGCAGCCGATGACTCCTCAGGATGGAGGATATATGCAGCCTCCACTGCAAGGAGCAATGCCGCAGCAAATGCCGTATGGGGCACCCCAGCATTACGGCGCTGCTCCCGGGCGCAATGTGAATGTGCAGCCGATTCAATTCGCGAATTTGCAATCCGGCGGATACGCTCAGGTAGATGAAAACAATCTGAATTTGCTGATGGACATCCCGCTGAAAGTGACCGTAGAATTGGGAAGGACTCAGAAGCAGATTCGGGATATTCTGGAGCTTTCGCAGGGCTCGATTATCGAATTGGATAAGCTGGCGGGCGAGCCCGTAGATATACTGGTGAACAATAAATTGATCGCAAAGGGCGAGGTTGTCGTTATCGATGAAAACTTCGGTGTGCGCGTAACGGATATTGTGAGCCAATGGGACCGGATTCAAAAATTACAATAAACATAATTTAGGGAGGATTTATTTTACATGGCTAACCGAATTTTGATCGTTGACGACGCAGCATTTATGAGAATGATGATCCGTGATATTTTGACAAAGAATGGTTATGAGGTTGTAGGAGAAGCTCAGGACGGTGCTCAGGCTATTGAGAAGTTCAAGGAGTTCCGTCCAGATCTAATCACGATGGACATCACTATGCCGGAAATGGATGGCATTGCCGCTTTGAAGGAAATTAAGAAAATTGATGCCAACGCCAAGGTCATTATGTGCTCTGCAATGGGCCAGCAGGCCATGGTTATCGATGCAATTCAAGCGGGCGCGAAGGACTTCATCGTGAAGCCATTCCAGTCGGACCGTGTTATTGAAGCGATTAGCAAAACCCTAGGCGCGTAATATTCGGCAATGGATACAGGACAGGAGGTACGGTAGTGGAAGGCAGCGGAGGGGTTGAAGGCTTCAGTGCTTGGAATGCGGTAACAGTTTTTATTGCGCTTGCCTTCATTATTGTATTGATTCTCTACCTGATTCGCTTTCTGAGCAAAAAGAATCAGAGCTGGTTCGGCAGCAGGTCCATCCGGGTGATAGGGGGCGTGGGACTTGCTCCGAACAAATCTCTGCAGATGATTGAGATCGGCAGCAGTATTTATCTGGTTGGTGTAGGGGAAGAGATTCGTCTGATCGATAAGGTATCCGATCCTGAGGAAGTGGAGCGGATTATGGCCGCTCTTGAGCAGGAAGCGACCCTGCAGCGCACTCCGCTTGCCCCGCTTCTTGCCAAGCTGGGGGACAAGCTGCGCAGGAAGAGTCATGACCAGCCGGAAGAAGCGGATGACGACATCTCATTTCATGAATTGTTCGAGTCCAAGCTTCGGCAGATGCCAAGTCGTAAAGACAAGCTGGACAAACTGCGCAATGAGGACAATACTACAGATCGGTCGGGAGATGCATGAGAAAAAAGATTATACTAGCCAGTTTGCTGCTTGTCTTGTTCAGCTTCCTGTCCGTGACAGCGGCGTCCGCCGCTGAACCGATTCCGGACATCAACATTGACATCGGCGGCCAAGATAGCGGACAGCCCGGTACAACGTCGCTGTCCATTATTTTACTTATTACCGTGATCAGCGTTGCGCCTGCTCTGCTCATGCTGATGACGAGCTTTACCCGGATTGTTATTGTACTTGGGTTTGTTAGAACCTCACTGGGCACGCAGCAGATGCCACCCAATCAGGTTCTGGTAGGGCTTGCGCTGTTCCTGACCTTGTTTATAATGGCTCCTACATTCGCGACCATGAACGAGACAGCACTCCAGCCTTACCTGAAAGGAGATCTCTCGCAGTCGGAAGCGCTGCAAAAAGCGCAGGAACCGATTAAAACCTTTATGTTCAGCCACACACGCGAAAAAGATCTGCTTTTATTCATGAAGTACACGAAAATGGAAAAGCCCAGCAATTATCAGGAAATTCCTCTGACTGTCATGGTTCCGGCATTCGCAATTAGTGAGTTGAAGACCGCTTTTCAGATGGGCTTTATGTTATTTATCCCCTTTCTCATTATAGATATTGTCGTATCAAGTACCTTGATGGCTATGGGGATGATGATGCTGCCTCCGGTCATGATTTCGCTCCCGTTCAAAATACTGCTGTTTGTCCTTGTGGACGGCTGGTATCTGGTCGTGAAATCATTGCTGCTCAGCTTCAATACATGAGGGTTTATGGATTGTGATTTACTTCAAGGAGGACGGCCATGACATCAGAATTTATTATCTCTCTGGCAGGTCAAGCCGTGTATACGGTGCTTGTCGTGAGTGCGCCCATGCTTATACTGGGGCTGGTTGTGGGGTTGATCATCAGTATTTTTCAGGCAACAACCCAAATACAGGAACAGACGCTGGCCTTCGTACCTAAAATCGTGGCGGTTCTGCTTGCTCTTCTGCTGTTTGGTCCTTGGATCCTGCAGACCATGGTCGATTTCACCTTCAATATCCTCGACAATTTGTATCGATATATAGGATAGGCGGACGGAATGGAGATTATACTGCAGAGTTTTCCTGTTTTTTTGCTGATATTTTGTCGAATTACATCGTTTTTTGTGGTTACCCCCTTGTTTGCCACCCGTGGGGTTCCTATTCAGTTTAGGATCGGTATAGCGGGCATCCTGTCCATCCTGGTGTATTTGACATTCGGCATTAACCAGCAGGTGCCTACTGATTTAAGCTATGCGCTTCTTGTTATACGCGAGGTCATGATTGGCCTGCTGCTTGGGTTTGTTGCCTATTTGATGTTTATGGCGATCCAGACGGCGGGTTCATTGATCGACATACAGATTGGACTGGGTATAGCCAGTGTATTTGATCCGATGACAGGCGCTTCCGTGCCGATTACGGGCAATTTCAAGTATACGATCGCGCTGCTGTTTTTTCTCAGCATGAACGGCCATCATTACTTGCTGGACGCTATAATGTACAGCTACAACTGGGTCCCGCTGGACAATGATTTTTTTGTCAAATTGTATGGTGGAAGCATCACCGAGTTTTTGCTCAGAACCTTCAGCGAATCGTTTTTGCTGGCGTTTCAAATGGCTGCTCCGATTGTAGTTGCCACTTTTCTGACAGACGTTGGATTGGGTTTTCTGGCCAAAACAGCGCCACAGTTTAACATTTTTGTGATCGGGGTCCCGGTCAAGCTGATTGTAGGTCTGGTCATGCTGTTTCTGCTGATGCCGGCTCTCGCTGTTTCTTTTGAGCGTTTGTTTGATGTGATGTTTGAAGCGATGCGAAGTCTGCTGGACATTGTGGGCAGCGGCCCGAAAGCCTGATTTGGAGGTGCCTGTTGAAGTGCTGAAATATTCCCTTGATCTGCAACTGTTTGCCGGGGAAAAGACAGAAAAAGCTACACCCAAGAAGCAGCAGGAAGCCCGCAAAAAGGGTCAGGTTGCCAAGAGTCAGGAAATATCGACCTCTGCAGTGCTGCTGATCTCCGTGCTGAGCTTGATGATGTTTGGCACCTATTTCAAAGATAGTACGGTCCGTTTGTTTACAGATATTTTTACGAACAGGCTTACGATGGATGTCAACACGGAAAATGTGATTACGATGTTCGGTCAATACGGTGTTCAGATTTTGTTGATATTGTCTCCTATTTTTGTGTCCGCTTTTTTGATTGCTATTCTTGCAAACTATGTGCAGGTCGGCTTTCTGCTGACAGGCGAAGGCCTGACTCCTAAATTCAGCAAGCTGAATCCGATCAAAGGTTTTAAAAACATATTTTCAATGCGTTCAGCAGTAGAGTTTCTGAAATCCATTCTGAAAATGACCATTATCGGTTTTCTTGTGTACAGTGTCATTTGGGATACAAGAGGCGATATGTCCAAAATGTCCGAGTTGACAGGTGATCAGATCCTGTCCTATGCCGCCGGTTTAACGATGGAGCTGGGCATTAAAATCGGTGTCTGTCTGTTTGTGCTTGCTGTTATGGATTATCTCTACCAGAGATATGAGCATGAAAAAAGCCTGCGGATGTCCAAACAGGATATCAAGGATGAGTACAAAAAAATGGAGGGTGATCCGCTGATCAAAGGGAAGATTCGTGAACGCCAGCGACGCATGGCGATGCAGCGCATGATGCAGGAGATTCCCAAAGCGGACGTGATCATCACCAACCCTACGCATTTTGCGGTAGCTCTTAAGTATGACGGCTCGGAAATGGAGGCCCCGCAGATTGTTGCGAAAGGTCAGGATTACATGGCGCTGCGCATCAAGGAGATCGCCAAAGAGCATGGCGTAATTACGATGGAAAATAAGCCGCTGGCACGGGCGCTCTATGCAAGGGCGGAAATCGGGGACACGATTCCTGGGGACTTGTTTCAAGCGGTCGCTGAAGTGCTGGCGTATGTATATAAATTAAAAGGTAAGACGAAATAGCGGGATCGGAGGGCAAGAGACCATTGAAAACCAAAGATATAGCTGTCCTTGGAGGCGTTATCGGCATAGTGCTGATGATGATACTTCCGATTCCTGCATGGCTGCTCGATATCCTGCTTGTCATTAATATTGCGCTCGCGCTTATGATTTTGCTGCTGGCGATGAATACCAAGGAGGCGCTGGAATTCTCCATTTTCCCGGCGCTGCTGCTGATTACGACACTTTTCCGCCTTGCTTTGAACATATCCACGACGAAGCTTATTTTAGGAACCGGGCATGCAGGGGAAGTGGTGGCCACCTTCGGGAGCTGGATCGCGGGCGGTCAAATTGCCATCGGGTTTATCGTGTTCCTGATTTTGGTTATTGTGCAATTTATTGTAATTACCAAAGGCTCGGAACGGGTTGCCGAGGTAGGCGCTCGCTTTACACTCGATGCCATGCCGGGGAAGCAAATGAGCATTGATGCGGATTTAAACGCAGGACTTATCAATGAGCAGCAGGCGCGTGAGCGTCGCAGCAAGATCGAGCGGGAAGCCGATTTCTACGGTGCGATGGACGGTGCCAGTAAGTTCGTCAAAGGTGATGCCATTGCGAGCATCATTATTCTGATCATCAACCTGGTCGGCGGTTTTATTATCGGCATGGCGGTCATGGGACTGGGTTTTCAGGAAGCCTTGTCTACCTTCTCGGTGCTTACGATCGGTGACGGGCTGGTGAGCCAGATCCCGGCGCTGCTGATCTCGACGGCTTCCGGTCTGATCGTCACCCGCGCTTCGTCTGAGGGCAATCTGGCCCAGGACTTGTCCGGACAGCTGTTTTTATTCCCGAAGCTGATCTATATTGTGTCAGTAACTGTTGCGCTGCTCGGTTTTTTTACCCCGATTCATGTCCTTACGACGCTGCCGCTTGCGCTGCTGTTATTTTATGTTGCGCGTAGAATGCAGCAGAACATTGAGCGTAAATCGATCGAGGATGAGCAGATGGAAGAAGAACAGCAGATTGAAGAGGTCCGCAGTCCGGAGAGTGTCATCAGCCTCCTGCAGGTAGACCCGATCGAATTCGAATTCGGATATGGACTTATTCCGCTGGCGGATACCCAGCAGGGAGGAGACCTTCTGGATAGAATCATCATGATCCGCCGTCAATGCGCGCTGGAGCTGGGTTTGGTGGTCCCTGTCATCCGGATTCGGGATAACATTCAACTCAAGCCTAATGAGTATGTGATCAAAATTAAAGGCAATAACGTAGGCGGCGGTGAGTTACTGCTGAACCATTACCTGGCGATGAGCCCTGGCTATGATGACGATTCCGTATCGGGAATCGAAACGACAGAACCGGCCTTCGGTTTGCCTGCCTTATGGATCGATGAGTCCACGAAGGATATTGCGGAGCTGTCGGGTTATACGGTGGTGGATCCCCCATCTGTTGTGGCCACTCATTTAACGGAAACCATCAAAAGGCATGCTCACGAGCTCCTTGGCAGACAGGAGACGAGAGCGCTTATCGATAATCTGAAAGAGCATTACCCGGCATTGGTGGACGAGCTGATCCCTTCTGTGCTTAGCGTCGGGGACGTGCAGAAGGTGCTTGCCAAGCTGCTTCGTGAAAAAATATCGATCCGGGATATGGTTACCATTTTTGAAACACTGGCTGATTACGGCACCTATACGAAAGATCCGGATGTGCTTACTGAATATGTAAGACAGGCGCTTTCACGTCAGATTACACAGCAATACTCGCAAAAGGGAGATACGTTGAAGGTGATCACGGTCGGTCCGTCCCTTGAGAAAAAAATTGCGGAAAGCGTGCAGCAGACCGAACAGGGAAGCTACCTGGCTCTCGATCCTGTCTCAACTCAGACCGTATATCAAAAGCTTACCGAGCAGATTAACCGACTGGTGCAATCCGGCCAGCAGCCGATTGTCCTGACCTCGCCGACCATCCGTATGTACCTGCGTCAGGTTATCGAACGGACCATGCAGGATATTCCGGTGTTATCTTACAGCGAGCTTGAACCGAACGTTGAAATTCAAAGTGTCGGGGTGGTGAACTTATGAGAGTGAAACGATACGTTGTTGACACGATGCCTGAGGCGATGCAGCAAATCAGAGGGGAACTAGGGACAGATGCTGTAATTCTTAGCACGAAAGAGATGAAGGTCGGCGGATTTTTGGGTTTGTTTTCGAAAAAGAAGATCGAGGTCATTGCCGCAGTGGAGAAGGAGACTGATGCATCAGCGCGAACTACTTCCGGCTCACCGGTTAACTCTTCCCAAAAGCAGCCCCATGTCCCGCAAGCAGTCGCTGCCCGTGTGACAGCTCCCGGTGCCTATAAGCGAACAGCAGCAATGCTGAGCAAAGACAGTGAGGGAGACGGCAAGCGAAGGCAAACAGCAGCAGAGCCGCCGCGTCAACAGGCTGAATCACAAGGGAGTAGCGGGCCTCAGAGCTTTCCGCATGAAGCGGTTCTGCCGGTGTCTGATTTAACGGCTGCTGCGTTGGCGGACGAGCGCTTTGCTGTGAAGGATGGCGATGCTTCCGATTCTGTGTCCCAGGATGCGCTCCTTGAAGAAATCCGTGAAATGAAAGCGATGATGAACCGGATTTCACGTTATACACAGGTCTCACCGGCTCTGCCTGAGCAAGCGCAGACACTGCGTGAACGTCTTCTGGAACAGGATGTGGAACAAGCGCTGGCGAACGAATGGCTGGAACGGGTGCTCCAGCGCCAGCAGGACAGCGGTGTTTCAATTGAGGAATTTTCTTTTAAGAAGGCCCTAAGTGAAGAAATACAGCAGTTTCTGAGTCACCGTTTTGGCGGAGGAATTTCCTCGGGAACCAAAATCGTGTACATAGCAGGCCCCACCGGGGTGGGCAAAACAACGACGATTGCCAAGCTGGCTGCAGAGCAGCTTTTCAAATATCAGCGTAAGGTTGGCTTTATTACATCTGATACGTATCGTATTTCAGCAGTGGAGCAGCTGCGGACCTACGCCACGATTCTGAATGTCCCACTGGAAGTTGTGCAATCTCCTGGGGATCTGCAGCGGGCGCTGCAGAAGCTTGAGCATTGCGATTTGATCCTGATGGATACAGCCGGGCGCAATTACAGAAACGAGTTGCTCGTATCCGAGCTCCAGAGTCTGCTGACACCCATGGAAGAAAGCGAAACCTACCTGGTTTTGAGTCTGACCTCGAAATCCAAGGATATGCTTGAGATTACCGAACACTTCAATAAATATGGATTGGACAAGGTGATATTCACCAAAATGGATGAAACAGGAAGCCTGGGAGCCATATTTAATGTCCTTCGGCATTATCCGTTGTCATTGTCCTATATGACCAACGGCCAGAACGTTCCCGACGATCTGCTGATGCCCGATGACGTCATGATTCAGACACTTCTGCTGGGAGAAGACCGGGTATGAGCGACCAGGCCCAGTCTCTGAGACAAATGGCTTCGCAGCATGAGCAAAGCCGTCCCCCCAGGCGCAACGGACAGGCCAAGATCGTTACGGTATCCAGCGGCAAAGGCGGTGTGGGCAAGTCCAATTTTACGCTGAATTTTGCGCTGGCGCTCCAAAGCCTGGGCAAACGAGTACTCGTTTTTGACGCGGATATCGGAATGGCAAATATTGATATTCTTATGGGCACCTCCTCCAGATACAATCTCGCTCATGTGCTGAGGAGAGAAAAGACGATTGCCGAGATCGTACAGAATGGAGCCGGTTCACTTCCTTATATTCCAGGCGGATCAGGGGTAAGCGAGCTGTTTTCCCTGTCGGAGCAGGACCTGGAATGTTTTGCGGAGCAGGTGGAGGAGCTGGCCGCTGAGATGGATTATGTGTTTTTTGATACAGGGGCCGGCTTGTCCAAGGAAAATCTGAAGTTCATCACCTCGGCAGACGAATGTCTGGTCATCACTACACCGGAGCCCACCTCCATTACAGATGCGTATGCACTGATCAAAGTAGTAAACGGGGTGCAACAAGACACGGTATTTAAGATTATCGTCAACCGTGCCGATAACGATAATGAGGCCCTGCAGGTTGCTAATAAAATTTCGCTGGTCGCGCATCGCTTTCTGGGATTGAATATCCCGCTTCTGGGACATATCCGCGATGATCAGCATGTCATGCAAGCTGTTAAAAAACAGGTTCCTTTTTCACTCGCTTATCCGGGCTGCCCGGCTTCCAAAGACATATTACGTTTGGCACACCGCTTTGCCTTAATGCCCGTTGCGGCGGAAACTGGAACCTTAGCAGGAATCAAAGGATTTATGCAAAAATGGCTTCGACGCTCAACAAAATGATTCTGAGATAAGGGAACAGAGGTGTTGAAATTGGCAGTTTTTCGGGTACTGATCGTAGATGATTCTGCCTTTATGCGGAAAATCATTTCCGATTTGATTGTACAGGATACTTCTTTTGAAATTGCCGGTACCGCAGTAAATGGCAGGGAAGCCTTGGACAAGATCCGTGGGCTCAAGCCCGATCTGGTGACGATGGATGTGGAAATGCCGGAAATGAACGGTCTCGAGGCATTGAAGCTCATCATGAAGGAACATCCGCTGCCGGTGATCATGCTATCAGGGATCAACGAGGAAGGAATGAAGGAAACGATCATGGCACTGGAGGCGGGAGCCTTCGATTTTATCCGCAAGCCATCCGTCTCCCATTCCCAGGATATTCAGCAGGTCGGCGCGTCATTGCGTGAGCAAATGAGAACCGCCATGCAGGCGGTAAAGCAGAGAGCTGACCGGGAGGAAGCGCTGAAAAGGGTTGTCGAGGAAAGAGCGATCAAGGAGCGGACTGTTGAATTGAAGCCGCTTGTACGTCCACTTATTCCGCCGGCCGCATCGCCGCCGCGTGAGACAGCCGCTCCACAGCAGAACAGGCAGACGGAGCGGCCTGGAACGGCACCTTTCTCTTCAAGCAAAGTTAACCGGAACACTTCCATTCCCGATGTGCTTGCCCGGCAAGCAGCCAAAACGACGGATAACAAGAAGCCTAAGCCAGAGCTCCAGAAGCGGGCAGCACAGAAAATGCCGGAGCATCCAAAGAAGCCAGACGCTCCGTTGGCAGAAATACGTCCAGTCGTTCCGTCTCTGGCATCAACACCGTCTCCGCTTCAAAGCTCCGGAGGCTCCAACGATCTGCGTAAGCTGGTAGCGGTCGGATGCTCGACCGGTGGTCCAAGAGCACTCAAGACACTGCTGGAAAGCCTTCCGGGCAATTTTCCGGCACCGATCGTGATTGTGCAGCATATGCCGCCGAACTTCACCCGCTCACTCGCCCAGCGACTTAACTCGCTCAGTAGGCTTAAGGTCGTGGAGGCGGAGCAGGGAATGATGCTGGAGAATGGAACAGCCTACGTTGCCCCGGGAGGATATCAAATGAAAATAACCGGCGGACATGGTAGCAGGTATACGATTTCTCTTACATCGGAAGAGCCGCGTAACGGTCATAGACCTTCGGTAGACACCATGTTTGAGTCCCTTGTGCCTTTTACTTCTCTGGAACGGCATCTTGTTCTGCTGACAGGAATGGGCAGCGATGGAGCCAAAATGATGAAACTGCTGTACGACAAAGGCGTTCAATCCACATTCGCGGAAAATGAAGAAACCTGCGTCGTATACGGCATGCCCCGCTCTGCCGTGGAGTTAAACTGTGTAAGGCATCTCCTGCCTCTGCAGGAAATCGGCCCCAAGTTAATACAAGTTGTGAAATAATCGGAGTGTAACTCACGGAGGAGGTGTCTCACAATGGACATGAATCAGTATTTAACCATGTTTATTGATGAGTCGAATGATCATCTGCAGTCTCTTAACGAAAAAATGCTTCAGCTTGAAAGCAGTCCGACCGATCTTGGAATCGTGCAAGTGATTTTCCGTTCAGCTCATACCCTGAAAGGGATGGCTGCAACAATGGGCTTTGAAGATCTGGCTTCGCTTACGCATCAAATGGAAAATGTGCTCGACCTGGTACGCAACGAAAAGCTGGCGATGCAGGAGTTTATATTCGATACCTTTTTCAAAGGCCTGGATGCCCTGGAGTCCATGGTTCAGGATATCACGGCAGGCGGCGAAGGGAAAGCCGATGTCACCTCTATTGTTGCTGCGTTGCAGTCCATTGTAAACGGCGACTTCCAGTCCTCCACAGCCAAGCAGGAGACAGCCGCAGCTTCTTCTGCCGCCAGCGCGTTGGACAATGCGGGACTTACGCTGGATCAGTTCCAGTATTCCGTGCTGGAGCAGTCCATCTCGGAAGGGCATCGTGTGCTGTACGTTCAGGTGGCCATTAGCGAAGAGAGCCAGCTTAAGGCAGCGCGGGCGTTTATGGTTTTCAACGTTCTGGAAAATGCCGGAGAAATCGTGAAAGCTAATCCTTCAGTGCAGGATATCGAACAGGAAAAATTCGACCGCAGCTTCTCGTTGTATTTCATTACACAGAAAGAAACGGATGAGCTGCGAAAAGAAATTCTCGGCATTTCCGAGGTTGAGAATGCGGAGCTTACCGAGTTGGATGAAGAGTCACTGAAGCACATGAGCAATGAGAGCATAGAAGCCGCCCACGCCGCTTCTGCCGAGATTGCCGCAGCAGTTGCGGAAGTCGTTCACCCTTCCGTTGTGGAAGCGGGCAAGAGTGCGTCTCAAGCTGTCCCGCAGGCGGCCAAAGCTCCTGTGAAAAATGCGCCTCCTGCGCCAAACCGGACGATCCGCGTAGATATTGAGCGCCTTGATGTGCTGATGAATCTGTTCAGTGAGCTCCTGATCGACCGCGTGCGTCTGGAGCAGTTGGCCAGTGAAGTTGGGAATTCGGCCTTGACCGAGACGGTTGAGCATATGAGCCGGGTCAGCGCAGACCTGCAAAATATCGTGCTGAAGCTGCGGATGGTTCCGGTGGACACCGTGTTTAACCGTTTTCCGCGCATGGTACGTGACCTGGCCAAATCGCTGGATAAAAAGCTGGATTTGGTGATCACAGGTGCTGAAACGGAGCTGGACCGTACGGTGATCGACGAGATCGGCGACCCGCTCGTTCACCTGCTCCGCAACTCGGTTGATCATGGCATCGAATCGGTCGCTGACCGGATTGCTGCTGGCAAACCGGAAACAGGTACCGTGAATCTGCGTGCCTTTCACAGTGGCAATAACGTATTTATCGAGATCGAAGACGACGGTGCGGGCATCAATCGTGAGAAGGTACTGAGAAACGCCATTAACAAAGGGATTTTGACCCGGGAGAAGGCGGCGGCCATGACGGACGAGGAAGCGTACCAGATTCTGTTCGCTCCGGGCTTCAGCACTGCGGAGGTGATTTCGGATATTTCCGGAAGAGGTGTAGGGCTGGATGTGGTCAAGTCAAAGATCACTTCTCTGGGCGGCAATGTAACGATTTACTCAACTCCGGGCAAAGGAACCAACTTCTCTGTTCAACTGCCGCTCACGCTGTCGATTATCGCGGCCATGATGGTGCAAATCGGCTCGGAGAAATATGCGATTCCATTGTCTTCGATTGTTGAAACAGCTATCGTGAAGCGTGACAAAATCCGTACCGTTCACGGGAATAAAATGATTGCCTTCCGTGAAACCCACATCCCGCTGATTTCACTAAGTCAAATCTTTGAAATTCCGGATTTCAACGAGAATGAGGAAGAGGAAACCGAAGTCGTGGTCATTCGCAAGGGGGAAAAGCTGGCTGCTGTTTCTGTGCAGGACTTTTTGGGGCAGAGCGAAATTGTCATCAAAAATATGGGCAAATATCTTCCGGCCATTCCGGGTATTTCCGGAGCAACCATTCTGGGTGACGGGCAGGTTGCATTGATTATTGATCCTAACGTTTTCATTAAATAAGGATTTTTCTGAATCGTGAATCTCATAGGGGAGGGTTTTGGGCATGGCAGAAGAAATTAAAGTTATCGTTTTCAAATTGGGTGAAGAGGAATATGGAGTGGAAGTAGACAAGGTCCAGTCCATCGAGCGTATGGTTCCGATTACTCGTGTGCCGAAGACGTTCACGTTCGTAAAAGGCGTATTCAACCTGAGAGGGGTTGTGATCCCTGCCATTGATCTACGCGGTCGTTTCGGTCTGGAGGAGACGGAATACACGGATCAGACCCGGATTATCATCGTTTCTGTCAATGACATGCAGGTCGGCTTTATTGTAGACTCCGCAAACGACGTTATCGATTTGAGTTCCGATACGATTGAAACTCCGCCTGAGGTCGTAGGCGGCATTAAAGCGAAGTACCTTCGTGGTGTGGCCAAGATCAACGAAGAACGGCTGCTTATCATGCTGAATCTGTCCGAGGTGCTGAATAAAGGCGAGATCGTGCAGTTGGAAAGTATTGAGGAATAAGGCCGTGTTCAACAACCTGGAAGATTTCAAAATGGATGTGCTGAAGGAAGTTGGCAATATTGGTGCAGGCAACGCCGCCACCGCGCTGTCACGCCTTCTGAACAAACCTATCGACATGGGAGTGCCCAAGGTACAAGTGCTCCCGTTTGAGGCCATAGCTGACAAAGTAGGCGGACCCGAGCAGTTCGTCGTCGCCATCTTTTTTCGGGTCGATGGGGATGCGCCGGGCAACCTGTTCTTCATTCTGGCGCCGGAAGCGGCCAAAGGGCTGCTTCAACGGCTGGCGGGTATAGATTCGGAGGATGAGGGTGCCTTCACGGAGATGGAACAATCCGCTCTCTCGGAAATCGGCAACATTTTAGTAGGCTCCTATCTGTCTTCCCTTGCCGATTTCACCAGGCTGTCCATGTATCCAACCGTGCCGGGGCTGGCGATGGATATGGCTGGTGCGATCCTGAGCTACGGATTGTTGCAGTTTGGACAAATGGGAGACGACGCCCTTTTGATTGACACATCGTTTCTTGAAGGACAGAATCAAATTGAAGGACAATTTTTCCTCATTCCGGACCCGGAATCCTTCGAAAAAATTTTCGAGTCACTAGGAGTCCGTTAAGTTATGATAGAGGAGAAAAACATCATTAAAGTCGGCATGGCGGATTTGAATGTCGCTAACTCCCCGGATGCCATCCGAACTACCGGACTGGGGTCCTGTGTCGGATTGACCATGTATGATCCTCAGCTTAAGGTTGCCGGTATGGCCCATGTTATGCTCCCGTCTTCCGATATCGCGCGGGAAGGTCAAATTAACATTGCCAAATATGCAGACACTGCTTTGCCTGAGCTATTGAACAGAATGCTTCAGTTGGGAGCGGCGCGCAGCCGGATTGTTGCCAAAATGGCCGGCGGTGCGCAGATGTTTGCTTTTGCGGGTGGAGGAGACACCATGAGAATCGGTCCGCGTAATGTGGAATCATGCCGCGCGATGCTCGTGGGGCTGCGTATTCCCCTTATTGCTGAAGATACGGGTGGTAATGTGGGGCGTACTATTGAGCTGGATTGTCTTACTGGCGTTTTGAGTATTCGAAGCGTACAAAAAGGTGTAAAGGAACTATAGTCATGTTATTTGGAAGCTTGCGCATTAACTTGTGGTCCGGGGTCGTCGGTTTTACTCTGACATTCCTGCTGTCCCTTAACAGTAACTTGCTGACGACCAGCTTAATTCGCGGCTTAATCGCTTCTGCGGTTTGGTTTTTGTTTGCTTTTGCGGTCCGTTTTGTTCTGGGGATGCTGACTCAGCCGGAAAAGCCGGTATCCGCTGATCCGCGGGTGGACAGGCATGCCGGGCAGGGGGAGGGTCTGGGCTCACGTCTGGACCTGACGACGCCTGACGAAAGCGAGGAATTGAACGATCTGCTGAACCCGATGCCGGATTCGGAGCAATTGAAGTCAGCGGACTTTAAGCCGCTCGATCCACCCAAACTGGTCACGAGCAAAGACCCTGAAGAATTGGCGAAGGCAGTTCGTCACCTGACAGACAAATAAAGGAGGGTGAAGCCGATGAACGAGCGAAAAGCCGCTCATTTGAATTACTCTGAACTGTGGGAGCGCTGGAAAGAACATGGTGAACTGGAAGCGAAAAAACAGCTTATCGAAAAATATCTTTCCATAGTCGATTATGTCTCAGGCCGTCTCGCAGTTGGCTTGCCCAAGAATGTATCCAAGGATGATCTGGCCAGCAACGGTGTTATGGGACTGATTGACGCCATAGAAAAATTTGATTATGAGCGAGGGCTTCAGTTTGAGACATATGCTTCCTGGCGTGTGCGGGGAGCCATACTCGACGGACTGCGTCAAGGGGATTGGGTTCCCCGTTCTGTCAGGGAAAAGGCCAAAAAGATCGAGGATGCCTATCAAAAGCTGGAACAACAATATTTGCGGACAGTCAGCGATGAAGAAATGAGCAGTTACCTGCAAATATCGGAAAAAGAGTTTCAGAGTATGCTGCAGGAGGTCGCCGTCATGTCTATCTACTCATTAGAAGATCCGATCCGGGAAGAAGAAGCGGAGACAAGGCTTTCCCTTCTGGTTGATGAGAAAGCCAAAAATCCTGATCACACAGTGAATGAGTTCTATCTTCGGCAGGCGCTGGTCCAGGGCATCGAAAAGCTTACCGAGAAGGAGCGGACGGTTGTGTCTTTGCTGTATTACGAGGATTTATCCCTAAGTGAAATTGCGGAGGTTATGTCATTATCTCCTTCACGGATCTCCCAATTGCATTCCAAAGCCATCTTGCGTCTTAGAGCTACATTGGATAAGCAGCGGGATTTGCTGATGCAGAAGGATTAGGGGGCCTTTCATTACTTTATAAGGGAAAGGAGAATGGGGGTGGAGCAGGTGTACGCATTGGATCAGTTTTTGAGCTTGACCATTGCTCCGGATAAGAGTGCGGCCTATCTGGAATTTTCCAAGCATGAAGAGGGCTTTTATTGTTCGCTTCAGGATTTGGAGCAATATCTGGAGAAGCACCATATCTGTTATGGAATCAAACGTCAGACACTGCAGCAGTTGGCCGACCGTCCGGAAAGCTTTTTTCTCGTCAAAACCTTGATTGCGGAAGGAATAGTTCCGGTCAGCGGCAAGGATGGTTACATACGTATGGCGGAAATCATGAATAAATCTGATGAACACAGGCCACTTGAGACGCAGGACGGTAAAGTGGATTATAAGGAATTGACCCGTTTGAGCAATGTCCGCAAGGGCCAGCTTATAGCCGAGCGCATGGATCCCGAACCGGGAGTGCCGGGCACCGGAGTAACCGGGGAGGAAATTCCTTTCCGTGAAGGCCGGGAAGCTAGGTTCAAAGTGGGCAAAAATGTCGTTGTCCATCCGGAAGGTTCTGCTTTATATGCTGCAATCGACGGAATGGTTACGATGACGGATCAAGATAAAATCAATGTCTTTCCCGTCTATGAAATTAACGGTGACGTAGACTACAGCATCGGCAACATCAACTTTGTCGGAACGGTTGTCATCCGTGGAAATGTCCTTACCGGGTTTCGTGTCAAGGCTGACGGCGATATTCGGGTCGTCGGCGGAGTCGAAGGTGCGGAGCTGGAAGCTGCGGGCTCAATCGAAATCACCGAAGGTATTATCGGCTATCATAAAGGATTAGTTAAAGCAGGCTACAATGTCAAGTGCTCTTTTATTCAGGATGGCAACGTCACAGCGGGTGCGGATATTATAGTCTCGCAAAGCATTATGCACTCCAATCTGCGTGCCGGCAAACAAGTGCTGTGCAGCGGCGCTAAGGGACTCATCGTCGGCGGAAGCATTCAAGCCGGAGAGAAAGTGGAGGCCAGAACGATCGGTAATACGATGTCTACAGTGACCAGCATTGAGGTCGGCGTCCTGCCCGAGCTGCGCAACGAGTTGGCGGATCTGCGCAATCTGCTTAAAGAACAGACAGTAAGCCTGGACAAGACGTCCAAGGCGCTTAACATATTGGACCAGCTTGCGGCAGCGGGTCAATTAACGCCGGACAAAGTCACTATGCGTATGAAACTGAAGGCAACGAAGGTATCCACGGAGCAGGAAAAGAGCGAGAATCGGGAAAGAATGCTGGAAATCGAAAGGATGCTCGAAGATACCGACACGGCCAGAGTTGAAGTCAGAAACATGATTTACAGCGGTTCTAAAATAGTTATCGGCAGATACACGAAATATATTAAGGATCCGGTACAGCGAATGGTGTTTCATCACCACGATGGGGACATAGGAATGTCCACCTTGGTCTAAAACCTCTGATGTGATGCGGTTATCTGGGGCTGGCAAGCGCAGCCGCTGCTAAGAAAGGTGTGATCCTATGAGTTTGAAGGCCATTGAATTGCAAATTGCCGTCCCGCGGACGAGCGAGGCCGGAAAGGTTCAAAGCGAAAACCGGCACAGAATGGTGAATGACCAGGCTCTTCTTGGAGAACAAGCTGTGAAAGCGACTGAGACGATCAGGCAACGCAGCGAAGCGGTCGACGAGTCTGCTGATGCCGTCGTCCGCGACCAGAAAGGGCAATCGAACCATGAAGATGACCGGAACAAGCGGCGTGGTTCCGAGCCTACACAGGATAATCAACCTGCCGTACACCAGGCAGAGCATCCATTTAAAGGACATTATATTGATTTGTCGCTTTAACCCGGCGATAAATGGGACATGAAGGAGACGATGGTTTTTGGATCCATGGGTATATATCGTATTACTGGGTGCGGCAGCGTTGATGTACGGCTGGATGCTCCCTAAGCGTGGAAGCGGCAGAAGCACAGATGAAGCGCTGGTGAAAAACATGGAGGCTACGCTCGAACAGTATATGGCTGATATAGCAAGGGAAAACGACGAATTAATCGATCTGGTGGCGCAGATGAAACAGGAGCAGGCTGCCCGGCAGATTGCTGTACAGAAACAAATCGCCGAGCTTCGACAGCAGATGATCGAGCTGGAAAGACAGGATCTCAGCAGGCTGGACATTTCGCAGCAGGCTGCTAACCTCTTCAGTGAACAACCGAGCCAGGCCCATCCCCTCACTCTTGTTCAGGAAGCGGAGCAGTATACGTCGCTCCCCCCTCTTACGGATCACGTATCCGAGAAAGAAACAGTCGAGCCACCAGAGACGATCCGGGATCGCTACGGCGAGCTGTTTACACTGTACGGTCAAGGGAAATCACTGGACTCCATCGCCAAGCAAACAGGAATGCAGCGCGGCGAGGTGCAGTTGATCCTTCAATTGGCCGAGAGGGAGGGGCAGGATGATTAAGAACCGTGCATTTATGTTGGGAATGGGAATGGGACTAATTCTGGGCGCGCTGCTGCTTCAGTTAGCGATCATAGGCCAGGGCCAGACGGTTGCTTACGTTGCGTCCGATGAGCTTACACGTGAAGAGCTGGAAGCTGCCGCGGAACGTTTGGGGCTTCAGATCAGTGAACGTGACAAACCGTTAATGACCGAGGAAGAATGGCGTCAGAAGGCGATAGAGCAAGGAAATCAAGCCCCCGAAGAACCGGATACGCCGAAAAGCACGGATGCCGCCGCGGAACCGGAAGCACCTGAGCAGCCCCGCAACACAAGCCCTGAGACTGCTGCTCCGCAAGCCGGGGCGAGCACGGCGAAGACTCCGGAGCAGCCTGCCGCGCCCGCAGTTTCACTGATCCGTTACCAGATCGCTCCAGGAAGTAATTTGCGTGGCGTTGCCGAAGGTCTTCAGAAGGCGGGCGTGCTTGAGGATGCGGGCGCTTTTCAGAACGCGGCAACTGAGCAGAAAATAAACACTAAAATCCGTTCTGGGACTTACAGCTTCCGTGAAGGGGAGTCCTTTGATTCGATCATAACAAAAATCACAACTCCGCCGAAATGACCGCAAGCAAATAAGGCGGTATTTTTTTGAATTTATAAGTCGGAGAGAACTGAAAAATCAGGTTGCAGTGGTTTGTGTCTTATGGTATATTAAATAACGGTGTTAAAAACACACGCTGGTTAATTCCGTAAAGGGTGCTTCCGAATGGGAGTTTTTGCGGAAGATGATAGCAGCGGAGGAACACACAAAAAACCAAATTTAGGAGGTGTGTGAAGATGGCAGTAATCTCCATGAAGCAGCTTTTAGAAGCTGGGGTACACTTCGGTCACCAGACACGTCGTTGGAACCCGAAAATGGATCGTTATATCTTCACTGAAAGAAACGGTATTTACATCATTGACTTGCAAAAGACAGTGAAAAAAGTTGAGGAAGCTTACAACTTTGTGAAAAGCGTGGCTGCTGAGAACGGAACAATTCTGTTCGTAGGCACCAAAAAACAAGCGCAAGACTCTGTTAAAGAGGAAGCAACACGCGCTGGTCAATTTTACATCAATCAACGTTGGCTCGGTGGAACACTGACTAACTTCCAAACGATTCAAAAGCGTATTGATCGTCTGAAACAACTGGAAACTTGGGAAGAAGACGGTACATTTGAAGTTCTTCCTAAGAAAGAGGTTATCCTTCTCCGCAAAGAGAAAGATCGTCTCGAGAAATTCCTGGGCGGTATCAAGAACATGAAGGGTCTGCCAAGCGCATTGTTCATCATCGACCCTCGTAAAGAGCGTATCGCGGTTGCTGAAGCCCGCAAATTGGGTATCCCAATCGTAGGTATCGTTGATACGAACTGTGATCCGGATGAAATCGATTATGTTATCCCTGGTAACGACGATGCGATCCGCGCTGTTAAATTGCTGACTGGTAAAATGGCTGATGCCGTTATGGAAGCTAACCAAGGCGAAGAAACTACTGCTTAATACCGCTTTTGCGGACGTAATATATGAATTAAATGAAAAGGGTGGTTGGTAGGTGGATAACCTTTCACTGCCCTTTTTTTAAAGTGTACAATACTTAGAACAATCATATTTTGGAGGGAATTAAAATGGCAGTGAATGCTAGCGCAGTAAAAGAGCTTCGCGAAAAAACAGGCGCAGGGATGCTGGATTGCAAAAAAGCGCTTGAAGAAACGAGCGGTAATATCGAGAAAGCGATCGAATTTCTCCGTGAAAAAGGTTTAGCTGCTGCCGCTAATAAAGCAGGTCGCATCGCAACTGAAGGTGTTGTAGAATCTTACATCCATGCAGGCGGAAGAATCGGGGTCATCGTAGAAATCAACTGCGAGACCGACTTCGTTGCAAAAACAGATCAATTCAAAGATTTCGCTCGTGACATCGCAATGCACATCGCGGCTTCCAACCCTCGTTTCGTCCGTCGTGAAGAAGTTTCGCCTGAAGAGGTCGAAAAAGAGAAGGAAATTCTGAAAGCTCAAGCGCTGAACGAAGGTAAGCCAGAGAAAATCGTTGAAAAAATGGTTGAAGGACGCATCAGTAAGTTTTATGAAGAATTCTGCCTGATGGAACAAGCTTTCATCAAAGATCCGGACAAAACAATCGCAACGCTGGTGAACGAGAAAATCAGCACGATTGGCGAAAATATCTCCATCCGCCGTTTCGTACGTTACGAGCTGGGTGAAGGTCTGGAGAAAAAAGAAGATAACTTCTATGAAGAAGTTATGTCTCAGGTGAAACAATAATACCATTTGCACGGGTTGTATAGGCGTCAGAAGGAAAATGGAACACGCCAGTGTTCCTTTTCTTTCAGGTAAGGACGGTTTGTGCGCTCTTGTCCAGAAAAGCTACCTGCTTGAAGACAGGAGCTTTTCTTGCAAATGGGCATTAAAATAGATAGAAACTAAATAGTGGAGGGTGAGCATTTGGAACAGCCTGTATTTAAACGTGTCGTCTTGAAGGTGAGCGGTGAGTCGTTATCGGGTAATAACGGATATGGGATTGACGCTGATACGATCGCATCCATTGCCCAGCAGGTTAAGGACGTTGTGGATTTGGGCGTAGAGGTGGCTATCGTATGCGGCGGAGGCAATATCTGGCGTGGTATCGCGGGCAGTGCAAACGGCATTGATCGTGCCACTGCAGATTATATGGGGATGCTTGCAACCGTTATGAATTCACTTGCGCTGCAGGATTCACTGGAGCAAATCGGCGTGCCGACCCGTGTACAGACATCGATCGCCATGCAGCAGATCGCGGAACCGTACATACGCCGTAAGGCGATCCGCCATCTGGAGAAGGGACGTGTCGTTATCTTTGCTGCAGGCACCGGTAACCCGTTCTTTTCCACGGACACAACCGCGGCGCTGCGTGCAGCGGAGATTGAGGCTGAGGTCATCCTTATGGCTAAAAATAAAGTGGACGGTGTATACTCTGCAGATCCGTTCAAAGACAGCACTGCCGAGAAGTATGAGCAGCTTACATATATGGATGTGCTGAACAAAAATCTCGGAGTAATGGACTCGACAGCTTCATCGCTGTGTATGGATAACAACATTCCGCTTATTGTATTTGCAATTACGGAGCAAGGCAATATCAAACGTGTCGTGCTTGGCGAAAAAATTGGAACAATCGTTAAAGGGAGTGTAGATTAATGCCGCAATCCGTTAAGAAAAGCGCAGAAGAGCGTATGGAAAAAGCCATTCAGGCTTTGAAACGCGATCTTGCAACTTTGCGTGCCGGACGTGCTACACCAAGCCTTCTGGATCGCGTTCAGGTCGAATATTACGGTGCCATGACCCCGTTGAATCAGCTTGCCAATATTAATACACCGGATTCCCGCACACTAATGATCCAGCCTTGGGATAAATCCTCTCTGGCTGACATCGAGCGTGCCATTCAGAAATCGGATTTGGGATTGACCCCGTCCAATGACGGTACTTCGATCAGACTTGTGGTGCCGGCGCTGACGGAAGAACGCAGAACAGAGCTGGTGAAGATGACCAAGAAGTACGGTGAAGAAGCGAAGGTTGCGATTCGGAATATCCGCCGCGACGCTAACGACGATATCAAAAAACTTGAAAAAACCGATATTTCCGAGGACGAATCCCGCCGCCATCAGGATGATATCCAGAAAACGACGGACAAATTCATCGCGGAAGTAGACAAAGTGCTCGCTGCGAAAGAAAAAGAGATCATGGAAGTGTAAGAGACTAGCGGCCCCTCCATTGCGGTGGGGTTTGTCTCTTTTCAAGCCCATGGTTAATTTCCAGAGAATGTTGGGGGAAATGGTATGATAAAACGGGTTCGGTCTTGGTGGGGTGCAGAGCAAAATGATGAACAGCCCCCGGCCGTTTCAAAAGACAATATTCCACAGCATGTAGCCGTCATCATGGACGGGAATGGCCGTTGGGCAAAGCGGATTGGCATGCCGAGGGTGATAGGTCACCAGAATGGAATGAAGGCAGTCAAAAGAACAGCCATTGCCGCTGATGAGCTGGGGATCAAGTACCTGACCATGTACGCATTTTCCACGGAAAACTGGACCCGTCCAAAAGAAGAAGTGGACTTTCTGATGCGGCTGCCGGAAGAGTTTTTGGCTATCGAATTGGACGAGCTAATCGAGAAAAATGTACAGGTCCGCATTATGGGACATAAAGAGCATCTGCCTTCGCACACGCTGGCTGCTTTCGAGGAAGCTATCCGGCGTACCGAGCATAACACGGGGCTTATCCTGAATTTTGCGGTCAATTACGGGAGTCGGCTTGAGATTACCGAAGCCATGAAAAAGCTTGGCCGTGAAATTGAGGGCGGCACAATTAAAGCGGAGGATATTACGCCTGAGCTCATCGGAAAATCGTTGCTGTCGGAGGAAATGCCCGATCCGGACCTGTTGATTCGTACAAGCGGCGAATTGAGATTAAGCAATTTTATGCTCTGGCAGTTAGCCTATAGCGAGCTCTGGTTCACGGACATTTACTGGCCTGAATTCAACAAAGAGCATTTACACGAAGCAGTGGCCGAGTATCAACGCAGATCACGGAGATACGGCGGTCTGAAATAATGGAGGATGAGGCCGTTGAAACAGCGATTGATAACCGGTATAGTGGCAGGCATCCTGTTCCTGGGCATGGTCCTATGGGGTGGTTTGCCCTATCACCTGCTCATTCTTGCCATGGCATGGATCGGATTTTACGAATTTGTGCGTATGATCGGACTTTCATTAAGGAGCGGAAGCACATGGGTCGGTTATCTGGGCGTTACGATACTGGTTTTTCCGTATCAACCGCTGGGCATAGAACCCTTTTTACCGCTTGCTAATACGCTGTGGCTGCTGCTGGTCCTGTTTATGCTGATCACGGTGTTTACCAAAAACCAGATCACGATTCAGACGGCAGCACTTCTGTTTCTGGGTGCCGTTTATGTGGGTATCGGATTTTCTTATATCGCGGAGTCACGCCATTTGAACCATGGGGTATTCTGGACATTTTTGCTTCTGGCAGGGATTTGGTCCAGTGATGCGGGGGCCTACTTTGTGGGTAAGGCGTTCGGAAGAACAAAGCTGTGGCCTGCGATCAGTCCGAATAAAACAGTGGAGGGTGCCCTGGGAGGTGTCCTTATGGCCTCTGTAGTAGCTGTGGTCTTTGCTGTGTTTTCAGGAGGGCTGCTGTCTGCAGGGAACGCACTGATGATCGGCTTGTCTTGTGCGGTCGTCGGACAACTGGGTGACTTGGTCCAGTCTGCTTATAAACGGGTTTACGGAATTAAGGATTCGGGTAGTCTTCTGCCAGGACATGGTGGAATCCTTGACCGGTGTGATAGCTGGATCGTTGTTTTTCCGTTCGTACATATGCTGATGCTGCTTCCTGCCTGAAGAAAGCAATAGATGCTGCTGAAGACATTGTGCTGAATTTCTAAAGGAAGGTGCATCATGAAAAAGATTACCGTGCTTGGCTCAACGGGCTCAATCGGAACTCAGACACTGGACGTCGTTTCCATGCACCCTGATCTGTATCAGATAGAGGGCTTAACTGCAGGCGCCAATACGGCGCTGCTGCTTGAACAGGTGCACCGTCACCGGCCTAAGAAGGTGTCTGTGGCGACGAGAGAGCTTGCCGAACAGATCCGAGAGCTGCTCCCCCCCGGGACAGAGTTGTACTGGGGCAGTGAAGGACTTGTTGAAGTGGCGGCAGGTACCGAAGCAGATATGGTGGTGACAGCCGTAATGGGCAGCGTGGGGTTGCCTTCGACATTGGCCGCGATCGAAGCCGGCAAACACATTGGTCTGGCCAACAAGGAAACGCTGGTGACAGCCGGGCATATCGTGACCGAGAAGGCTAAGAAAAAGGGAGTTAGGTTGCTGCCAATCGACAGCGAGCATTCGGCTATTTTCCAGTGCTTGAACGGGGAACGTATGCGGGATGTCGCAGGAATTACACTGACAGCCTCCGGCGGCTCGTTTCGGGATTTGAGCAGAGAGCAGCTTAAGGGTGTTACCGTTGAGCAGGCTTTACAGCACCCGAATTGGTCGATGGGAGCGAAAATCACAATTGATTCGGCGACGATGGTGAATAAAGGGCTGGAAGTGATCGAGGCACACTGGCTGTTCGGATTATCTTATGATCAAATCCACGTGCTCTTGCATCCCGAAAGCATTATCCATTCCTTTGTGGAATTCAAGGATACGAGCATTATCGCCCAGTTGGGGAATCCGGATATGCGTGTCCCGATTCAGTACGCGCTGACTTATCCGGATCGCATGTCATCCCCGGCCAAGCCGCTGTCATTGGCGGCTGCTGGCAGCCTGCATTTCCGGGAAATGGATTACGAGCGGTTCCCATGTTTAAGACTTGCCTTTGAATGTGGTAAAATGGGGGGGACAGCGCCGGCCGCGTTCAACGCGGCGAATGAAGTGGCGGTAGCCCGGTTTTTAAAAGGAGAAATTTCTTTTTTGGCGATTGAGGACATTATCGCAAAAGTGCTTGATCGGCACCATAATACGATGAATCCGGATCTGTCGGCTATTGAAGCCTGTGATCGCGAGGTACGGGCGGCGGCCGCAGCGCTGTAAAACCTTCTTCTTTCCAATTAAGACCCACCTGTGTGATTCTCTTGTACGGGATCGGAGAATAATGATAAATTAGAAGGACATACTCGATCTCACGAAAGGGGAAAGGAAACGATTGGAAACGATTCAAATGGTTTTACTGACGGTACTCATGTTCTTCGTTCTTGTAACGGTGCATGAATGGGGGCATTACTATTTTGCCAAACGTGCCGGCATTCTGGTTAGAGAATTTGCGATCGGTTTCGGTCCGAAACTGTTCTCCTATAAAAGGAATGAAACCCAGTTCACTCTTCGTCTGCTGCCTTTCGGCGGATTTGCACGGATGGCGGGAGAAGACCCAGAGATGAACCAGATTGAAGCAGGGCAGACCATTGCGGTCCGCGAAACGGATGGCCTGGTGAAAAGCATCTATCTTGACCAACTCGACAATCGTAAAAATGTCATCCGAGGTGAAGTGCAGTCCATTGATTTGGAGAACGCACTTACACTCACGCTTGACGTGGATGGTGATTCCCAGCAGTTCAAGGTTCATCCGCAGGCGATGACCGTGAGCAAGGGTCAATCGGTTCAGATTGCTCCGCGGGATCGCCAATACGGGAGCAAGACAGTAGGGCAGAGAGCGATGGCTATTTTTGCCGGCCCGTTAATGAACTTCGTGCTTGCCTTTGTGCTGTTTGCTATTCATGTGCAGATGACCGGGATCCAGTTGGAAAATCCGACGAATGTGGTCGTAGGGGAAGTCACCAAAGGCATGCCTGCTGATAAGGCAGGAATCCGTGAAGGGGATATTATCGAATCCATTAACGGCGAGCCGGTTGGCGCTGACCGTGAAAAATTGATTAATGTGATTGCGGCGTCTATGGACCAGCCTATGAAGTGGGTGATCCGGCGCGGGGATGAGGCACTGAACCTGACGATCACGCCAATGGCGATGGAAGGGCAGGAAGGCGGCAAGGTTGGAATTATACCGACGCTGCCGACAAGGAATGCCGGATTTATCGAAACATTCCAGGTTGCGGGCAAGTCGATGGTGGATACGACCGTAGCTATTTTTGCCGGCTTCCGTCAACTGATTCAGAATTTCTCCATCGATGATCTGGGCGGACCGGTCCGTACGGCTGAGGTTACCGGACAGATTGCCAAACAGGGCATCGAACAGCTTACGTATTGGGCGGGGATATTGAGCCTGTATCTTGGCATCTTCAACCTGCTGCCGATTCCGGCGCTGGATGGAAGCCGTCTGATTTTCCTCGGGGTGGAGGCTGTACGGGGCAGACCTGTTGATCCGAGCAGGGAAGGAATGGTGCATTTCGTCGGTTTTGCCATGCTGTTCCTGCTGATGATTGCAGTCACCTATAACGATATATTGCGTTTGATTAACGGTTAATTTATGCCAGGGTCCGGTTGCGGCCGGACCCCCATGGGAGGACGGCCTTTTTATGTCAAAAGATAAACAATTCGTGTCCGAAATTACACCGCAGGGGGAGGATTTCTCCCGCTGGTATATTGATGTCATCAAAAAAGCAGAATTAATGGATTACTCTCCAGTACGGGGTTGCATCGTTTTCCGCCCTGACGGTTTCGAAATTTGGGAGCATATTAAGGATGCAATGGATGTCCGTTTCAGAGAGACAGGACACCGGAACGCATACTTCCCGATGTTCATCCCGGAGAGCTTCTTCCAGAAAGAAAAAGAGCATGTGGAAGGCTTTAATCCGGAGCTGCCGTGGGTGACGGAAGCAGGGGGAGAAAAGCTGGAGGAGCGTCTGGCGATCCGCCCTACCTCTGAGACGATGATCGGACATATGTATTCTAAATGGATTCAATCCTACCGTGATCTGCCTGTGCTCATTAACCAATGGGCGAACGTGGTCAGATGGGAGAAGCGTACGCTTCCTTTCCTGCGCACAAGCGAGTTTTTATGGCAGGAGGGCCATACCGCGCATGAGACGGAAGAAGAGGCACGTGAGGAAACGATGAAAATGCTGGAGGTATACCGCGAAGTCATCCAGGATGTGTTAGCCATTCCGGTTGTTGTTGGCGAGAAAACTCCTTCTGAGCGTTTTGCCGGTGCCGTGAATACGTACTCGCTGGAAGCGATGATGCGTGACGGCCGTGCGGTGCAGGCGGGAACGTCCCACTATCTTGGCACGAAATTCTCGGTTGCGTTTGATATCAAATATTTGAGCCGTGACAATGCGCTTGAGTATGTGCATACAACTTCGTGGGGAACAAGCACACGCTTGATTGGCGCGCTCATCATGGTGCACGGGGATGACCGTGGGCTGGCGTTGCCGCCGAAGGTTGCCCCTACCCAGGTCATCATGATTCCAATTGGACCGCCGAAAACACGTGATGTGGTGCTTGCCCGCACGGATGAGCTTTATGCTGAATTGAAAAAAGCCGGTGTACGCGTGAAGGTCGATGACCGTTCCGACGTCAGCCCAGGCTGGAAATTCAACGAATATGAAATGCGTGGCGTGCCTGTTCGGCTGGAGCTTGGGCCTCGTGATATGGAAAACGGAGTTTGCGTGCTCGTATCCCGCATCAGCGGCGAGAAGAAAGTGGTACAGCAGTCCGATCTGGTTGAGGAGATCAACGCAATGCTGGCTCAGGTTCAGCAGGAGATGTATGAGCGTGCCAAGTCCTTTATGCAGGATAATTTCTACTCTGTAGATACGTTGGATGAAATGAAAGCTCTGATGGAGGAGAAGCGCGGCTTTACGATTGCAGGCTGGTGTGGCTCTACGGAATGTGAAGACAAGGTGAAAGAGGTTACCGGCGCAACAAGCCGGAACATTCCTTTCAAGCCGTCCGAAGAGAAGAGTATCTGTCTGTGCTGCGGACAGCCTGCCAAGCATACTGTGGTATTCGCACGTGCTTATTAATAGAGCAACATAACAGAAAGCTGTTACAAAACGAGCTTCTGATCGCAGAAAATGTCGGTGTGTCTCTTGCCATCGATGGCATTTGCGGACCAGGAGCTCTTTATGTTTTTGGGGAAGGTGGGAGAACCATGAGCGGTACTGACGACAAGAGAAAGAGACTGGAATTGCTGATGAAGCAGGCCAACTTAGCCCCCGGCCTAGTAGATCCTTACTTTCTGGATGGATGGATTGAAAGGGTAGAGATCAGCCGCAGCAATAAAGAATGGCATATTATCATCGCTAAAGAAACACTGGTTCCTGCTCAGGCGTACCGGACGTTTTGCCTGCAGGTGCAGGAAAAAATGAACCATATCGCCAAAATTACCTTTGGCTTTCAATATAGTGAGACTGTGAACCAGGCTAATATAGTCGATGAATATTGGAAAATGTTCCTTGAATGGGTTCAACGTGAAATTCCTTCGGTCAACGGCTGGATGACCAGAGCTGCCCACGACTGGGATAACGGTCTGCTTCTTCTGACGATGAGTGACGCGATGTCGCTGGAGCTGGCCCGCAAAAAGCAGATTGATCAGGCGATCACCCGTTTTTACGAGCGATATTTTCACCTTGCGCTCAGGGTCAAAATGCAGGTCGGAGAGAGCAATCAGGAAGCGCTTGAGCAGTTCCAGCAGAAGAAGATGGAAGAAGAGCGCGAGGTCATTCAGAAGATGATGGAAAGCATGGAAGCCGAGATGCCACTTGGGGATGAAGAGGAAGGGGATGTACGGCTCCAGTTCGGATATGAAATTAAAGAGCAGCCTGTTCCGATTCAGGAGATTCAGGACGAGGAGAAGAAGGTCACGCTGCAAGGGACGATTTTTGGCCTGGACAGCAAGGAGCTGCGCAACGGAAGCACCCTGTTCACTTTTTATCTGACAGATTTCACGGATTCACTGCAGATGAAAATGTTTGCCAAGACCAAGGAAGATTTGAAGGTTCTCAGCCTGCTTGCTAATGGCAAATGGGTAAGGGTTCGTGGGCGAGTGGAATACGACCGCTTCATGCAGATTCCAGAGTTGGCCATGATTCCTTCCGATTTGGTAGAGGTACAGGCTCCGCCAACACGTAAAGATAATGCGGCCGAGAAACGGGTGGAATTCCATCTGCATACGAAAATGAGCGCGATGGATGCGGTGACAGCCATTGACGCATATATTAAAACAGCGGCTAAATGGGGGCATAAAGCGATCGCCGTAACGGATCATGGCGGCGTGCAGTGTTATCCCGAAGCGGCCAAAGCAGCCAAAAAGAACGGCATTAAAATGATTTACGGGGTGGAAGCCAACGTAGTCAACGATGCCGTAGCGGTTGTCCTGCAGGCTCAGCCGCTTGATCTCAAAACGGCTACCTATGTCGTATTTGATATTGAGACGACAGGCCTTTCGATTACACAGAACAAAATTATAGAAATAGCGGCCGTGAAAATGCAGGAGGGCAAGGAAATTGACCGGTATGCCACCTTCGTCAACCCGCATGAGCGGATTCCTTATAATATTCAGCAGCTCACGAACATCACGGATGAGATGGTTAAGGATGCGCCGGATGTTGAGCCTGTCATGAAGGAATTTGTGGCGTTTGTAGGAGACACAGTGCTCGTCGCCCACAATGCACGCTTCGATATCGGATTCATTCAAGCGACCTTGAAAAATATGGGGCTGCCTGAGCTGAAGAACCCGGTTCTGGATACTCTGGAATTGGCGCGACTGCTGTTTCCTACGATGAAAAACCACAGACTGAATACGCTGACTGACAAATACAAGGTCGCACTGGAAAGCCATCACCGCGCGATTGATGATACGCTTGCGCTCGGAGGTGTGTTGAACGGCCTGTTGGCCGACGCCGCACAACTTAAAGGCATGACCCGGCTGGATCAGCTTAACGATTATGTAGGCAAGGATTTATCCACAGCCCGGCCGTTCCACTGCTGCATTTATGCGCTGAACCCGGTCGGCAAGAAGAACCTGTATAAGCTTGTCTCTTTGTCACACACGGAATATTTTAAAAGGGTGCCCTGTATCCCAAAATCGAAATTGGCCGAAATGCGGGAAGGTCTGCTGATCATATCCGGCTGTGAAAAAGGCGAGTTTTTCGAAACGGTGCTGAATAAAACGGTGGAAGAGGCCGAAGAGGTAGCACAATTCTACGATGTGCTGGAAATCCAGCCGCTTACGATGTATATGCATCTCGTAGAAAAGCAAATCGTCAGCGACCCGGATGCGCTTAAAACGGCCATCCGCAAAATTTGCGATATCGGACAAAAGCTTGGCAAGCCCGTGATCGCCACAGGCAACGTTCATTATCTGGAGACGAGGGACAAGCTTTACCGCGATATCACGATTCACGGCATTACCGGCTTCAGCCCACTTAAAGGCATACGTAAGCCTGACGCTCATTTACGTACTACCGATGAAATGCTGGCTGAATTTGAATTTCTGAGTGAAGAGAAGGCCTTTGAAGTGGTTGTTACCAATACAAATGAGCTGGCGGACCGGTTCGAAGAGCTGGAGCTTTTCCCGGACAAGCTGTTTACTCCAATCCTTGACGGGGCGGATGAAGAAATCCGGAACACCTGCTACGAGACGGCCAAATCCATCTACGGGGATGATCTGCCCGAGGTCGTGGTCGCTCGTTTGGAAAAGGAATTGGAACCGATTATAAAATACGGTTTTTCGGCCAACTATCTCATTTCCGAGCGTCTTGTTAAGAAATCGAACCAGGACGGATACCTTGTCGGTTCACGGGGTTCGGTAGGCTCATCGGTTGTCGCGACGTTCCTTGGCATCTCCGAGGTTAACCCGCTGCCCGCTCATTACATTTGTCTCAATGCGGAATGCAAGCATAGCGAATGGTTCCTGGATGGCAGCGTACCGAGCGGATTTGATCTTCCGGACAAAGACTGCCCACACTGTGGCGGCAAGCTTAAAGGAGAAGGGCAGGATATTCCGTTTGAGACGTTCCTTGGTTTCAAGGGCGACAAGGTTCCCGATATCGACTTGAACTTCTCGGGCGAGTATCAGCCACACGCCCATAACTATACGAAGGTACTGTTCGGGGAGAAAGCGGTATTCCGGGCCGGCACGATCGGCACGGTGGCCGAGAAAACGGCTTTCGGCTTTGCCAAGAAATATGAAGAAGAGCATAATCAAAAATGGCGTGGCGCAGAACTGAACCGGCTGGCGGCCGGCTGTACCGGCGTCAAGCGCAGCACGGGTCAGCACCCGGGCGGGATAGTCGTCGTGCCGGATTACATCGAAGTGGAAGATATCACGCCGGTACAATTCCCGGCGGACGATACCTCTGCAGAATGGAAGACCACCCATTTTGACTACCATGCCTTTGACGCCAACCTGCTCAAGCTTGATATTCTGGGGCACGATGACCCGACGATGATGCGAATGCTGCAGGACCTGACGGGGGTGGACCCGACTACGATTCCGATGAATGACCCCAAGGTCATGAGCATGTTCAACTCGACGGAAGCACTTAGTGTTAGGCCGGAGCAGATCCGGACGCCGGTAGCCACCTATGGTATTCCGGAAATGGGCACTAAATTCGTGCGCCAGATGCTGGTCGAATCACAGCCGACCTCCTTTGCGGATTTGCTGCAAATTTCCGGATTGTCGCACGGTACAGGGGTATGGCTCGGCAATGCGCAGGACCTGATTAAAAACGGAACATGCAACATCAAAACCGTAATTGGCTGTCGTGACGATATCATGCTGTTCCTCATTTACAAGGCTGGCATGGATGCCAGTCTTGCCTTTAAAATTACGGAAAACGTGCGTAAAGGGAAAGGCTTGACGCCAGAGTGGATTGAGGAGATGAAGAGATGCAAGGTGCCGCAATGGTACATTGACTCCTGTCTCAAAATCCAGTACATGTTCCCGAAGGCGCATGCGGCGGCCTACGTTATTTCCGCCGTCCGTACCGCCTACTTCAAGCTGTATTATCCAATAGAATTTTATGCGACCTATTTCTCTGTCCGCGCAGCCGACTTTGATATCGAATTATGCTGTCAGGGCTATGAAGCGATCGGCCGTAAAATTGTTGAAATCGAGCAGCTCGGGTTTCAGGCTCCGCCGAAGGAGAAAAACATGCTGCCGATTCTGGAGATGGCGCTGGAAATGACCGCACGCGGCTTTACCTTTAAACCGATTGATCTTTACCGCTCGGAAGCGACACGTTTTAAGGTCGACGGGGATTCGCTGATTCCACCGTTCGGCGCGCTGGCGGGAATTGGCGAGAACGCCGCCCGCAATATTGCCGCCGCCCGCGAGCAGGGTGAATTTTTGTCCATTGAGGACTTTCAGCAAAAGTCTAAGGCAAGTAAAACAATTGTAGAAATGCTGTCTCAAATGGGATGCTTCCGCGGACTGCCGGAAAGCAATCAGCTTTCTCTGTTCTAGGTTTACGTTTTCTCCCAGTGACAGTCAAGCTCCGGCACTTGTCACTTACATCTGGTTATGTTATAATTTTTTTGGTAATCATGGAGATAAAACCGTTGCTAAAGAGTGGGGAAACCCACTCTTTAATCTTTGCTATGGTGGTTTTATATATTTTGAAAGCTGCCTTGAACAGCAACCCTTCATTTTTCTGTCGGTTGCTTTCTGGATTCAATTATAAATGCCGTGACGGCAGCATATCTGGACATCTGCATTGTCCAGCAGCACACTTTTGCGCATGCCCTGGGCTGCGCAGGAAAAACAGGTGCAGGAAACGATACTCTTGGAGGTTATAATCTTTGAGCACACCAAAGATCAAATCCATCGTGGAAGAAATGGTCCAACCCTACTTTATTGAGCATGGCTTCGAGCTGGTCGACGTTGAATATGTCAAGGAAGGAAGCAACTGGTTTTTGCGCGTCTTCGTTGACAAGGATGGCGGAATCGATCTGGACGATTGCGGTATGATCAGTGAATTTCTCAGCCAGAAGCTGGATGAGAAGGATCCGGTCTCGGATGCTTATTTTCTGGAAGTGTCATCTCCCGGCGCGGAACGTCCGCTGAAGAAGGCGGAGGATGTGGCCAAAGCGGTAGGTAAGAACGTATTCATCACTACATACGAGCCTATCAATGGCCTCAAGGAATTTGAGGGCAGATTGCTTTCATTTGAAAATGACGAGCTTACTGTACAAACCAGCAAAAAAGAGCATGTCATTCCGTACGCCAAAGTAGCGGGAGCGCGGCTGGCGATCATATTTTAATGCTTAACTACAACTAATGACTATTTGTCTCGTGTGAAACGGCCGGTTTCTTTGCTTGCAGCAAGGAAATCAAGCCGTTTCTGCGCAAGACGCCATGATTTGAAAGGGGGAGAAAGAATCCATGAGTATGGATTTTATTGAAGCAATGAATGAGCTGGAGAGGGAAAAAGGCATCAGCAAAGATGTGCTGTTTGAAGCGATTGAAGCCGCCCTCATTTCCAGCTATAAGCGCAATTTCAACACCGCCCAGAACGTTCGTGTTGATATGAACCGCAATACTGGGGTTATCAAAGTGTTTGCCCGCAAGCTGATCGTTGACGAGGTGCTGGATCCGCGCACCGAAATTTCCCTGCCAGCCTCTCGTGAGATCAATCCGCATTTCCAGATTGACGACATTGCGGAGATTGAGGTGACACCGCGTGATTTCGGGCGTATTGCCGCCCAGACGGCTAAGCAGGTTGTTACCCAGCGTATACGCGAGGCGGAGCGCGGGCTGATTTATAACGCTTTTGTCGATAAAGAGGAGGATATCGTCACAGGCACCGTGCAGCGGCAGGATCAGCGTAACATTTACGTGGATCTTGGTAAGATCGAGGCTGCGCTCCCGCTCAGCGAACTGATGCCGAACGAGAAATTCAACCATCTGGACCGTATCAAGGCTTATATTACAAAAGTCGAGAATACGACAAAGGGACCGCAAATTTTGTTGTCCCGCACCCATCCCGGCCTGCTCAAGCGTCTGTTCGAGCTGGAGGTTCCTGAAATTTTTGATGGGGTCGTTGAGATCCGTTCCGTGGCCCGTGAAGCCGGTTTCCGTTCCAAAATCGCCGTACATTCGCGCAACGAAGAAGTCGATCCGGTCGGCTCCTGCGTAGGCCCGCGAGGCACACGGGTGCAGACGATCGTCAATGAGCTGCGCGGTGAGAAAATCGACATCGTCCGTTACTCTGACAATGTTGACGAATATGTAGCCAATGCGCTGAGTCCTTCCAAGGTGCTTGAGGTACAGGTGTTTGAAGAAGAGAAGATGGCACGTGTCATCGTCCCTGATTACCAGCTTTCCCTCGCCATTGGCATCAAGGGGCAGAATGCGCGTCTTGCTGCCAAGCTGACAGGCTGGAAAATCGATATCAAGAGCGAAACCCAGGCGGAAGAAGAACTTGGCAGACCTCGCACACATGACGGGGAGATGCATCAGGATTCCGTTTCTGTCGATTAAACGTAAGGTTAAGGGGGGAGTCGTATGAAACAGAGAAAGGTACCGCTGCGTAAATGCGTGGCTTGCCAGGAAATGATGCCGAAGAAGCAGCTTATCCGTATCGTCAAAACCCCTGAAGACGACATATTGATTGATCTGACCGGTAAAAAATCCGGCCGGGGGGCTTATTTATGCGGCAAGGACGCATGTTTTAAGCTGGCCCGTAAGAACAAAGCGTTGGACCGTGCTTTAAAGCATCAGGTAGATCCGGAAATCCATGATCAATTGGCGCGGGATTTCGCTGCCGCCGAGGAAGAATTCCTGGCGGCACAAGGCAGTGCAGATGATGAATAAGGCGCTGTCTAATATAGGCCTGGCTATGAGAGCAGGCAAACTTGTAACCGGTGATGAAATTGTCCTGAAGGCTGTGCGCTCTTCTGAAGCCAAGCTGGTCATCCTTGCGAAAGATGCCTCAGAAAATACTCAAAAGAAATTCCGCGATAAATGCGGATCCTACAACATTCCACTGCTGATAGGGTTTGACCGGGAGAGCTTGGGCAACAGTGTCGGCAAGGCCGAACGGGTCGTGCTGGCAGTAACGGATCAAGGGTTCGCGCAGATGATCTTGAAACATGCGGGGATTATGTCGGAGGTGGAGTATATTGAGTAAACAGGAAAACAAAGACAAACTGCGGGTTTATGAGTACGCCAAGTCATTGAATATGAGCAGTAAGGAAATTATTACGATTCTTAAAAGGCTTGACATTCCCGTTAACAATCATATGAGTGTCATGGAGAACGATGCCGTAGGCAAGGTTGAAAACTTTTTTAAGGACATCAAATCCAACGCCGCAAAGCAAAACGGGACAGGTACAGTTCAGGTCCATGCGCAGAAGACAGAGCAACCCAAAAATCAACAGGAAAAGCAGGTAAGTATGAATAATAAAACAAACAACCAAAACCAGAGCAGCACTAGCTCAAGACCGCAAAGCGGTCAAGATAACCGGAGAAGCGGCTCCGCTTCCGGCCAGGGTGGCCAGAATCGGAGCGGTGGACAACGACAAGGCCAAGGCCAAGGAAATACGAGCGGCGGCAATCGTCAGCAGGGCAGTTCCGCGCCGCGCCAGCAAAGCGGTGCAACGGCAGCTTCCCGTCCGCAAAACAGCGGACAGCAGCGTGATAGCGGAACTGCTGTCAGAACGGCCGAACGCAGCAGCAGCGGAGGACAAAATCGCAGTGGGCAGGGCAATCGCAGCGGCGGCAATAATAACAACCGTAACGGCAGTAATGGCAGTAGCGGCAAGCCGGGTGGCAACCGCTTTGACGACCGTTCCGGCGGGGGCCGTGGCAATAACGGACGCGGAGGTAACAACAGAGGCGGTAAATACAACAATAACCGCGGACGCGGAGGACAGCCGCAGGAACGTCGCGAGAAAATCGACAACACACCGAAGAAAATTATCGTTCGTGGTGAAATGACCGTCGGTGAAACGGCTAAGCTTCTCCACAAGGATGCTTCCGAAGTCATCAAAAAGCTCATTACGCTTGGCACGATGGCTACCATCAACCAGGAGCTGGACATGGACACGATTCTCCTGCTTGCAGGTGATTTCGGCGTGGAAGTTGAAGTGAAGATTCCAGTTGAAGAGGATCGTTTTGAAACAGTTGAGGAGAACGACGATCCGGAAAAGCTGACGACCCGTCCGCCGGTTGTTACGATCATGGGGCACGTCGACCACGGTAAAACAACACTGCTGGATGCAATCCGTTCCACGAACGTTACCGGCGGCGAAGCCGGGGGCATCACGCAGCATATCGGAGCTTACCAGGTAGAGATCAACGGTAAGAAGATTACGTTCCTGGATACGCCAGGCCACGAAGCATTTACAGCCATGCGTGCACGCGGCGCCCAGGTTACGGATATGACTATTATCGTTGTTGCAGCCGACGACGGCGTTATGCCGCAAACAGTGGAGGCCATCAACCATGCCAAAGCGGCAGGGTTGCCGATCATCGTAGCGGTGAATAAAATTGATAAGCCGGATGCTAATCCGGATAAAGTGAAACAAGAGCTCACAGAATATGAACTCGTTCCTGAAGAGTGGGGCGGCGATACGATCTTTGTCAATGTATCTGCTAAACAAAGAATGGGTCTGGAAGACCTGCTCGAAATGATTCTGCTGGTAGCTGAAGTGAATGAGTATAAAGCGAATCCTGACAAGCGCGCACGCGGAACCATCATCGAAGCAGAGCTTGACAAAGGCCGCGGCTCGGTGGCACGAATTCTCGTTCAGAACGGCACGCTGAAAGTTGGGGACGCGTTTGTTGCGGGTAACTGCTTCGGACGGGTACGGGCAATGGTCAACGATAAGGGCCGCCGCCTGAAAGAGGCTGGTCCTTCCACCCCAGTAGAAATTACTGGTTTGACAGAAGTACCTTTGGCGGGGGATCCGTTCATGGTATTTGAAGATGAGCGCAAAGCGCGCGCCATTGCTGACAAACGTGCGATCACACATCGTCAATCCGAGCTGGGCAGCAATACACGTGTGACCCTTGATGACCTGTTCCAGCACATTAAAGATGGCGAAATGAAAGATTTGAATGTCATTATTAAAGGTGACGTTCAAGGCTCTGTCGAAGCGCTGAAAGGCTCCCTGAACAAAATCGAAGTTGAGGGTGTACGCGTCAAGATCATTCACAGCAGTGTCGGTGCGATTAATGAGTCCGACATCATTCTGGCCGCGGCCTCGAATGCGATTGTTATCGGCTTTAACGTTCGTCCTGACAACCAAGCTAAGGCGACGGCTGAATCCGAGAAAGTGGATATCCGTTTGCACCGGGTCATCTACAACGTAATCGAAGAAATCGAGCAGGCTATGAAGGGCATGCTTGATCCGGTTTACAAAGAAAGCATTATCGGCCATGCTGAAGTGCGGAATGTGTTCAAGGTCAGCAAAGTCGGGACCATTGCCGGCAGTATGGTTACTTCCGGTAAAATTACCCGCTCAGCGGAAGCCCGCCTGATCCGCGATGGTATCGTAATTTTCGAGGGCAAAATTGATTCCTTGAAGCGGTATAAGGATGATGCCAAGGAAGTGGCGCAAGGCTACGAATGCGGTATTACCCTTGATGGCTATAATGACGTTAAAGAACTAGACGTCATTGAAGCGTTCGTCATGGAGACGGTGGAACGCTGAGGACAGAAAGGTGAGCTACAATGGCTAAAATACGAACAGGACGTGTCGGGGAACAAATCAAAAAGGAGCTGAGCCTGCTGATCCAGAGCGAGATGAAGGATCCGCGCATCGGTTTTGTTACCGTAACGGGTGTTGAAGTGACCAATGATTTGTCCCAGGCTAAAGTGTATTTAAGTGTTCTGGGGGACGAAGAGCAGAAGCAGGCCTCGCTCAAAGGGGTAGAAAAAGCTAATGGGTTTCTGCGCTCGGAGCTGGGCAAAAGGATTCGGCTCCGTCATGTGCCTGAATTGATTTTTAAAATTGACGAATCCATTGCATATGGCAGCCGCATCGAGAAGCTGCTCAATGATATCGGCAAAGAGGACCAACAATGAATTGAATGTAAAGGAGACGGCAATGCAGACTTATGAACAGGCGCTTCAGCAGGCAAAGAATTTCCTGCAGGAGCATGATGATTTCCTGGTCGTGTCGCATGTACAGCCGGACGGAGATGCAGTCAGCTCAACCTTAACGGTGGGCTGGCTTCTCTCATGTCTGGGCAAGAAATTCACGATGCTGAACGAAGGGCCGATCCCGCAGCGAATGAAATTTTTGTGGCATGCTGACGACATTGTGAATATGAGCCTTCAGCCATTGGACCGCAAGTACAGCCGGGTGATCTGTGTGGACTGTGCGGATTTTCGCCGCGTCGGGCTGACCGCGCAGTATTTTGAAGAAGAGGCACTTATTCTGAATATTGATCACCATCCGACAAACGATGGTTATGGCACCGTTAATGTCATCAAGCCCGACGCGGCTGCTACAGCCGAAATTTTGTTTGATCTGCTGGAGCTGTGCGGCGTAAACTGGAATGAAGAGATTGCAGCCTCAGTCTATACCGGTCTGTTGACCGATACGGGTGGCTTTCGTTATTCAAATACGTCACCGAAAGTCATGTCGATTGCTTCTGACTTGTTGTCTTATGGCGTGAATGGTCCAGATTTGTCGGAAAGGCTGCTCGAATGTATGTCACTGGCACAGGTTAAAATTTTGACACGGGCTTTGTCAACGCTTGAGATGACAGCGGATGGGAAAATTGCCTGGGTAACCGTTCGACCGGAGGATATGACGGCAGCAGGGGCGGATAATGAGGACCTCGAAGGGATTGTAAATTATCCGCGCAACATACAGGGCGTGGAAGTGGGCATTTTATTTAAGGTGATTGACGGACAAGCGGTCAAAGCCAGTCTGCGCTCTGCGGGCAGGATCGATGTGGCCGCTCTTGCCCAGTCCTTCGAAGGCGGAGGGCATGTGCGGGCCGCCGGCTGCCGGTTGGAAGGCACGGTTGAGGAAGTCATAGAGCGGGTTGTGAACCGGGTCAAGGAGCTGCTATGAAAAAAACGTGGGAAGGGATATTACCGGTATACAAGCCTGCCGGTTTCACATCCCATGATGTAGTTGCCAAAACACGCCGTCTGCTGGGGATGAAACGGATTGGTCACACAGGCACGCTGGACCCGCAGGTTACCGGCGTACTTCCGCTATGTCTGGGGAGAGCGACCCGGGTTGTAGAATACCTGCAGGAGCGACCGAAGGAATACCATGCCACACTACGTCTTGGGATTTCTACGGATACGGAAGATATGACGGGCAAGGTTGTGGAGGAAGCCGATGCGCAGGCGGTGACCGAGGAAGAGGCAGTAGCGGTGCTGCAGCATTTTACCGGCGTAATCAGTCAAGTGCCCCCAATGTACTCGGCAGTGAAGGTTGAGGGCAAACGGCTGTACGAGCTCGCTCGTGAAGGGAAGACCGTGGAACGCAAAAGCCGGGAAGTCACCATTTACGAGCTGGAAATAAACGGATTTTCCAAAACGGGTACATATACGGATGTATCGTTTCGTGTTCTGTGCTCCAAAGGTACCTACATCCGAACCCTGTGTGTGGATATCGGACGCGAACTCGGTTATCCGTCCACCATGGTTCGTCTCGAGCGGACGATGTCCGCCGGCATAACAGCAGACCGATGCTTGACGTTCGAGGAAATCGAGCGCCATGTGGCGGATGCTTCGCTTGGGGAATATCTGATTTCGGTAGACCAGGCGGTTTCTTTTATGCCTGCTCATACGGTTGTGAATGAAAGGACAGCAGCGGCCCTGCAAGGGCAGCGCTTGTCCCCACAGGCCGTGGTGCCGCTGGTGGATCATAATTTACCGATCCGGCTTTATCGGGAAGATGGCCAGTTTCTTGGCATCTTTGGCCGTGAGCCGGAGTCGCATGCCGTGGCAGCCATCAAAGTGTTTCTTCCTGAGCAAGAATAGAAGGTATTCCGAAACAATATCTAGGAATTGCAGGTGAAAGAGAATGATAACTGTATCGTTGTCGTACCCGCCGACAGGTGATGTTCTGCTGCAGCACGCCCGCCCGCAGGTGATGGCTATGGGGCAGTTCGACGGTCTTCATATGGGCCACCAAAGTGTGATCCGCACGGCAGCTTCACTTGCCGAGAGCCGACAGTGCCCGGTATCGGTCATGACCTTTCATCCTCATCCCAAAGAAGTCATGAAGAAGGGTGATTATGAAGGCTATCTGACTCCGGTTGCCGAGAAAAAGGCTCTGCTTGAGTCGATGGGTGTCGACGTGCTGTATATTATGGAGTTTAATGATGCTTTTTCACGTGTAACCCCGCAGCAGTTTGTGGATCATGTGCTTTTTTCGCTTCAAGTCCAGACGGCGGTTGTCGGCTTTGATTTTCGTTTTGGCCACCGGGGCGAAGGGGATGAGGGCATGCTGCGGGAGCTGGGCGGCGAACGAATGAATGTAGAGACGGTGCCCCCGTTTCAATTAAACGGGGAAAAAGTAAGCAGCTCGGGAATCCGTAATGCGCTGCGCGAAGGCGATCTTGCCCGTGCCTTGGACTGGCTCGGACGCCCGTACAGGCTGCGGGGAATCGTCAGCGATGGAGAAAAAAGGGGACGGACGATCGGGTTTCCGACCGCCAACCTCCGGCTGCATGATAATTATGTCGTTCCTATGAAGGGCGTATACGCGGTCCGGGCCGTTGTGGAAGATCAACTCCTGAACGGTGTCATGAACGTTGGTGTTAAACCGACGTTTCATGAAGGAGAGCTGAAGCCGTCGTTTGAGGTGCATCTGTTCGATTTTGACAGGCAGATATATGGTGAAATGATGACTGTGGAGCTGTGTCACTTTATCCGGCCTGAGCGGAAGTTCAGCGGGGTGCAGGAGCTTGTGGCTCAAATCCGGAATGATGCGGATACGGCAAGCCAGTTGCTCTCATCCTCCAGACTATAAACATAGCTGCTTTTAAGTAAGAAAATAACAGCAAAGATTTACAATGGACAATCTGCTGTGTTATACTAATGTACGTTGCTCATGCAGCAAGAACCTTGGCTTGGTTTCACGCTCTCACCGGCGGTTACTAGGCTGATGGCGATTATAATGAAGGAGGTGAACAGAATGGCATTGACTCAAGAGCGCAAACAACAGTTGATTGACGAATACAAAACTCACGAATCTGATACTGGATCCGCAGAGGTACAAATCGCAATCCTGACTGAGAACATCGTTAACTTGCAAAGCCACTTTCGTTCGCATAAGAAAGACCATCACTCCCGCCGCGGGCTGTTGAAGATGGTTGGTCAGCGTCGTAAGCTTTTGGCTTACCTGAAGAAAACCGATGTAAAACGTTACAGTGCACTGATCGAAAGACTCGGACTGCGCCGTTAATTTTACATGTAAGGCGAAAAAGAACCTGGTTGTTCACCGCATGTCCCTGAAAAGGCGACGGCGGACAGCAGCCAGGTTATTTTCTTAGTTCTCGGGTTTCTAGATCTACGGGAAGCCGCACCAGCCATGCCGTTTTTCTAGATGATAGAATACATACGTTTTCTGCGAAGCTGAACAATTCTATCATCGCAGGATAAGCTTCCACTGATGGAGGTCTTATGAATCGGCTTGAAGCAGGAAATACTGTTTTTACGCAGAACAAGAACATACAGGTGTAAAGAATGGAGGGATACCATGGAACAACGTGTAGAAATGCAGCTTGGCGGCAGACAGCTCGTACTGGAAACGGGACGACTGGCGAAACAGGCCAATGCGGCGGTAATGGTTCGGTACGGCGATACCGCAGTGCTTTGTACGGTAACAGCATCAAGTGAACCGAAGGATTTAGACTTTTTTCCGCTGACCGTCAATTACGAGGAAAGATTATATGCTGTGGGTAAAATCCCGGGGGGATTTATCAAGCGAGAAGGAAGACCAAGCGAGAAGGCGATTCTGGCCAGCCGCTTGACGGACCGCCCGATCCGGCCACTGTTTCCGGAAGGCTTCCGCAATGATGTTCAGGTACTGAACCTGGTGATGAGTGTTGACCAAGACTGTGAGCCTCAGATCGCAGCCATGATCGGCACCTCGGCAGCGCTCAGCATTTCGGATGTACCGTTTAACGGTCCGATCGGCGGTGTTGCAGTTGGCCGGGTAGACGGTCAATTCATTATTAATCCTACCATTGAACAGCAGGAAGTCAGCGATTTGTACCTGGTTGTAGCGGGCACAAGAGATGCGATTATGATGGTGGAAGCCGAAGCGAACGAGATTCCCGAGGACACGATACTGGAGGCCATCATGTTTGGACATGATGAAATCAAGAATATCGTTACGTCGATTGAGGAACTGGTGAAGATTGCTGGCAAGGAAAAAATGCAGGTGAAGCTGCATGCTGTGAACGAGACGGTTAACCAAGAGGTTCGTGATTATGCTGGAGCTCGTTTGGTGGAAGCGGTAAAAATCGAAGAGAAGCATGCACGCCAGAACGCAATCGATGTGATCAACGAAGAGACGGTTGCTTATTTTGAAGAGAAGTACATCGATACACCTGCACTGCTGAAGGATGTCAACGAAGTGCTGTACGACATCGTTAAGGAAGAAGTGCGTCGTCTGATTACGCATGACAAGGTCCGTCCTGACGGCCGTAAGCTGGATGAAATCCGTCCGATCGAAAGTGATACAGGCCTCCTGCCGCGGACTCACGGTTCAGGTTTGTTTACGCGTGGCCAGACACAGGCGCTGAGCGTTTGTACGCTGGGAGCCCTTGGTGATGTTCAAATCCTGGACGGCATTTCTCTGGAAGAATCGAAGCGTTTTATGCATCATTACAACTTCCCGCCTTTCAGCGTGGGTGAGGCGCGTCCTTTGCGTGCTCCCGGCAGACGTGAAATTGGACATGGTGCCCTCGGCGAGCGTGCATTAGCCAAAGTCATTCCGTCGGAATCCGAGTTCCCTTACACAATCCGCCTTGTATCCGAGGTGATTGAATCCAATGGGTCTACGTCACAAGCAAGCATTTGTGCCAGCACATTGGCTCTAATGGACGCAGGCGTTCCGATCAAAGCGCCGGTTGCGGGTGTTGCTATGGGATTGATCAAGGACAATGAACATGTATCCATTTTGACGGATATCCAGGGCATGGAGGATCATCTTGGAGATATGGACTTTAAAGTAGCCGGTACCGCTGAAGGCGTAACCGCTATTCAGATGGACATTAAGATCGACGGTATTGACCGTGAAATCCTGCAAGACGCTCTGACCCAAGCCAAAGAAGGACGTATGTTCATTCTGAATAAAATGATGGAAGCGATCAAAGTGCCAAGAGAGCAGCTCTCTCCTTATGCGCCGAAAATCATTACCATGTATATCAATCCGGATAAAATCCGTGATGTCATCGGTGCAGGCGGCAAGATCATTAACAAGATCATTGAAGAAACCGGTGTAAAAATTGATATCGAGCAGGACGGACGTGTATTTATCGCTTCCTCCAACCAGGAAATGAACGAGAAAGCACGCTCTATTATTGAGGGTATCGTAAAAGAAGTTGTGGTAGGCGAAATCTATATCGGAACTGTTAGACGTATCGAAAAATTTGGTGCGTTCGTTGAAATTTTGCCTGGCAAAGACGGACTGGTTCATATTTCCCAGTTGTCTACCGATCGGGTCGGCAAAGTAGAAGATGTTGTGGCAATCGGCGATACGATTACGGTTAAAGTTACCGAAATAGATCAGCAGGGCCGTGTCAATCTGTCCCGTAAAGCCGTATTGACTGCTGAGCAGCAGCCTGCCGAGTAGTTGTAACAATCATACCAATCAATGATCCGTAAAAGAGACAGAGTAATTTTCTGGCTCTTTTTTTCATGTCATAAGTTTTCCAGCTAGTATGCATAGAGGCATAAAACCTGTCCGGAGCTCATAGGATGTGGACAAACGCGCTGGAAGGATGAATTGAATGAAAAAGGCGAAAATAGCCGCCGCTGCCGTAGTGAGTGCTGCCCTGGTTCTATTCATTGGCCAAGTCGGCGGCATTCGTGATTATGTCCAAGAGGTGCGCAATCAGGGGAAAGGAGTGGCCGTACTAGATGTGTTGGGACCTGCCCCCGCTAGCGACCAGCTTATAGAGAAGATACAGATGGAAGCCGACCGGCGTAAGCAGGCTCCGGTTGACGCGAAGGTTGACCCTGTCTGGAAGGCGATTCCAGGATATAATGGACTCGAGGTGGATATCGACGCTACCTATCTGAAGGCGGCAGCCAGTCCGGATGCCCCTGTACAATACATACATAAACAAATTTCGCCGCGGGTATCGCTTGATGATTTGGGGAATTATCCGATTTATCGCGGCAATCCGTCCAAACCGATGGCCGCAATCATGATTAATGTAGCCTGGGGTAATGAATACATAGTTCCTATGCTCGATACCTTGGATCGTGAACACGTCAAGGCCACTTTTTTTCTGGATGGAAGCTGGCTGAAGAAAAATTCAGATCTCGCCAAGGAAATCCAGAAGAGAGGGCATGAAATTTCGAACCATGCTTATTCCCATCCGCATATGAGCCAGCTCAGCAGGGAACGTGCGACGCAGGAAATCTCGAAAACGGAAGCTCTGCTGAAGGAAACACTGGGTGTCCGGAACAAGTGGTTTGCCCCGCCTTCCGGAGACTATGATCAGGGAACCGTCGAAATTGCGGCAGGTCTGGGGTTGAAGACTATTCTATGGACACTGGACACGGTGGATTGGAAAAAACCGGAGCCGTTATCCATTGTACGAAAAATTGAGGCCGATGTAGAACCGGGCTCACTTATTCTGATGCACCCAACCCGGTCTTCAGCTTTGGCATTGGCGGATATGATTAAGGCTGTACGCAGCAAAGGACTGGTACTCGGAACCGTAAGCCAGACATTGTCGCCGGAGCGGATCATTGAGGGAGCGGTTGAGTAGTCTTTATTTTTCTGTTACGATGAGACATTATGGCGTCAGATGCATAACGGCATAGGTAAGTTTAAGTTTAAGGGGGCCAACCTAGTGAAACAAATCAAGCTGAACAACGGCCTTAGAGTGGTCATGGAAAAAATCCCGAACGTACGCTCTGTTTCCTTCGGGATCTGGGTCAAGACCGGATCGCGGCATGAAAATGAAGCAAGCAGCGGGATCTCTCATTTTATTGAGCATATGCTTTTTAAAGGCACAGAGCGGTTCAGCGCAAAAGATATTGCTGAGGAGTTTGATGCCATCGGCGGCAACGTCAATGCTTTCACATCCAAGGAATATACGTGCTACTATGCAAAGGTGCTTGACGAGCATTTGCCAATTGCGGTAGATATGCTGTCAGATATGTTTTTTAATTCCAAGCTGGACCCGGAGGAGCTGGCGCGCGAGAAAAATGTCATCCTTGAGGAGATATCCATGTATGAGGATACGCCTGATGACATGGTGCATGATCTGGTATCGCGAGCGGCATACGGGAGCCATCCGCTGGCCTATCCGATTCTGGGTTCGGAGGAACGCCTGTTGGCGATGGACAGCGATCTTCTTCGCAGCTACATGAAGGAGCATTACACGGTTGAAAACACAGTAATCAGTCTGGCCGGCAATATTGAGGATAGCGTAGTTGAACTGCTGGAAAAACACTTTGGCCACTTTAATGATCACGGTCAGTCTTCCAATCTGGAAATCCCTTCCTTTACGGGACAGATGTTATTTCATGAGAAGAGCACGGAGCAAAATCATATCTGCATGTCGTTTCCGGGTTGCTCGACAGGAGAGAAGCTGCAATATGCCATGATTTTGCTGAATAATGCGCTTGGCGGCGGCATGAGCTCCCGGCTGTTTCAGGAGATCCGTGAAAAACGAGGGCTTGCGTATTCCGTATACTCCTATCACAGCTCCCATGCGGATAGCGGCATGCTGACCATCTATGCGGGGACGGCTCCGAAGCAAACCAAGGATGTGCTTGAGCTGACCCAGGAGCTGCTGCGTGATGTTGCGGTGAACGGGCTGACACCCACAGAGCTCGCCAAAGGCAAGGAACAGCTTAAAGGAAGCCTTATCTTGAGCCTGGAGAGTACGGGCAGCCGGATGAACAGAAACGGAAAGAATGAGCTGATGCTCGGTCGGCATTATACGCTGGATGAGATGATACAAAATATTGAGCAGGTAACGATGGACGATGTGCAGGCTGTGCTGGATCGCATGTTCGCCGAGCCTTTCGCCGTTGCTATGGTCGGATCTTCGGACGCGGCAGTTACAGGATTGAGGAGGGACCAATTTGCCTTATTACGTGGAAATTAACAAACTGGCCGGTAACGAAGACATCGCATTGCCCCGCAGAATGTCGGAATTGGCTTCCGGATTCGATTTGTACGCGGCAGTAACGGAGGATGTCGTACTTGAGCCAGGTAAACGCTGTCTCATTCCGACCGGCTTTGCGCTCGCCATGCCTGCCGGGCTGGAGGCTCAGATTCGCCCCCGTAGCGGGCTTGCTTTCAAGCACGGGATTACGTGCCTGAACACTCCCGGAACAATTGATGCCGACTACCGCGGCGAAGTTAAGGTGCTGCTTATTAATTTGGGAGAGGAGCCCTTTACGATCGTGCGGAACGAACGGATTGCCCAAATGATCTTCCAGGAGGTGCCTCAGGTCGAACTGAAGCAGGTCGAAGTTCTATCTGAAACGGTTCGCGGCTCGGGAGGCTTTGGACATACAGGCACGAACTAGACTTAGTAAGCCATGATACGATATCCAAGTTAGAGAGAGCCGCCCGCCGTGGGCGGCTTTTTTGCCGTCACTTTCACCCTTTCCGGGTATATGCATACAATGAACCATACCGTATCTGGGAAAGGAGTGAACACCAGATGCTGACAGGAATTCGGGTCTTGGTTATTGGCGGAGATGCACGGCAACTGGAAGTGATGAGGAAATGTGCCGCCTTGGATGCTTCAGTACATGCCGTGGGGTTCGACCGTCTTTCGGAGAAGATACCCGGTGTGACGCTGGCACCGCTAAGAGAAGAACTTCTGGAATCAGCGGATGCTCTTATACTACCTGTCGTTGGCTGTGACGAGAATGGAGCGGTAAGTGCCACATTTGCCGAAGCATCGCTGCAGCTACTGGAAGAGCATGTTTCTGTGCTTCCGGGGCACTGTACAATTTACACCGGTATGGCGAAGCCGTATTTGCGTGAGTTAAGCGCCAAATACGGTCTGAAGCTGGTTGAGCTTCTGGATCGGGACGATGTTGCCATTTACAACTCGATCCCTACTGCCGAAGGGGCCATCATGATGGCGATTCAGCATACAGAAATTACAATTCACCAGTCGAAATGTATCGTGCTCGGTATGGGGCGTACCGGTTTTACATTGGCTAAAACACTCCAGGGTATGGGGGCTGACGTGAAGGTCGGAATCCGCTGGAAGGATGAAGGGGCGCGTGCTGCTGTGATGGGCTGGAAGCCTTTTGCGACAAAGTATCTGGCGGATGAGGTGGGCGGTATCGACTTGCTTTTTAATACGATACCCTCTATGATTATCACAGCGCAAATCCTGTCCCGAATGCCTAGGAGTGCCGTTATCATTGACTTGGCCTCTGCTCCCGGCGGCTGTGATTTCTCAAGTGCGGAGAAGATTGGAATTAAGGCATTTCTAGCACCTGGACTTCCCGGCATCGTAGCTCCCAAAACCGCAGGCCTGATCATGGCTGACGCGTTGGTTCAGCAGCTTTTGGAAGATAATCCGAACCGGGAGGAAGGCGTATGAACTGGAGGGGCAAAACAGTAGGTTATGCGATCACGGGATCACACTGTACCTTTGAGGAAGTGATGCCTGTCATTCAGCGTTTTATGGATGAGGGTGCACGGGTAATCCCGATTATATCGAGCTCGGTACAGACGACGGATACACGTTTCGGCACCTCGCAAAGTTGGCAAAAACAGTTGAAAGATATAACAGGGAATGATATTATTTCTACAATTGTTGAGGCTGAACCGCTTGGCCCATCACGTTTGCTGGATGTGCTCGTTATCGCTCCATGCACAGGTAATACGACCAGCAAGCTGGCGAATGCCATGACGGACAGTCCGGTACTGATGGCGGCGAAAGCACAGTTGCGGAACAGCCGTCCGTTGGTGCTGGCCATTTCGACCAATGACGGTCTTGGATTTAATGCAGCCAATATCGCGAAGCTGCTTGTAGCCAAATCCGTTTATTTTGTGCCGTTCGGACAGGACAATCCAGAGCAGAAGCCTAATTCGCTTGTCGCTCAGATGGAGCTTATTCCTGAGACCTGCTATGCAGCCTTGGAGGGCAGACAGCTCCAACCTATGATCATTCAGCGATATCATACCGTGTAATTGCCTGTCGGGCCTCCGGCTGCTGATGCAGCCCGGGGGCTTTCAGAATATATGGTATGTCAAACTGAACGGATCACTGCAGTATGGAAGCGAAGAAATATAACATGCAATACTTGATGGTTTGGCAGGAATCAATGCTGCTTTGGAGTTTGGTCGGAGACAAAGCAAGTTCCTGAGGTGTACACGGTGGAGGAGAAATCATGGGGATTTTAGTACAAAAATATGGGGGCACTTCGCTCTCCACATCAGAGGCCAGACGTTTGGTTATCGGTCATATCAAGAGGGAGCTGGATAATCAATTTCAGCTTGTGGTAGTTGTATCGGCAATGGGCCGCAAGGGTGAGCCGTACGCGACGGATACGCTGCTCGATTGGGCAGCAAGCAATGGAGACAGTTTGCCTGAGCGTGAACGGGATTTGCTGATGTGTTGCGGAGAGATTATTTCTGCAGCTACGCTCTGCGGTCTGCTGGAGAAGGAAGGGATTCCGGCAACAGTGTTGACCGGAGCACAAGCGGGTTTTGTAACCGATAACCAGTTTGGGAATGCGAGAATTCTGGATATCAAGCCTGAACGCATTCTGGAAGAGCTTGGGCGGGACCGGGTTGTTATTGTAACCGGTTTTCAGGGTCAGACGGAGAATGGGGATTTCACGACCCTTGGCAGAGGCGGCAGCGACACATCGGCTACTGCATTGGGGGCCGCTCTGCATGCCGAAATGGTCGATATTTATACGGATGTTAACGGAATTTTAACCGCGGATCCAAGAATTGTGGAAGATGCCAAACCGCTTACTTATGTCAGCTACACCGAAATTTGCAATATGGCCCACCACGGAGCGAAAGTCATTCACCCGCGCGCTGTGGAAATCGCTATGCAGGCCAATGTCCCGGTTCGAGTTCGTTCGACATTTTCTGATAATGAAGGAACCTTGGTTACCCATCCGGAAGGCTTCAAGGATGTTCAGTCCGGCGTGGTCGATCGCTACGTAACTGGCATCGCTTACGTTGGGCATGTAACACAGATTACCGTAGATTCGGAACAAGCGAACAATCAGCTTCAGCTAAAGGTATTCAAGGCGATGGCTGCGAACGGGATCAGTGTGGATTTTATTAACGTGACGCCAACAGGCGCAGTATATACAGTCAGTGACAGAGAAGGAGCCAAAGCGGTTAAAGTACTGCAGGAAATGGACCTGGAGCCCCGAATTGTTGCAGGTTGTGCAAAGGTATCGGTGATCGGGGGCGGTATCAATGGCGTACCCGGTATTATGGCGACGATCGTTGAGGCTTTAGCGGAGGCGGATATTCAGATTCTGCAGTCTGCCGATTCCAACACAACCATTTGGGTATTGGTCCAAAAGGATGATATGGTGCAGGCGCTGCGTGCGCTTCATACCAAATTCGAGCTTCACCGTTAACCGGGCATAGAGCTAAGAAAGGAGGCAGCATCGTGGATTTTGGAAGATTGATAACAGCGATGATTACACCATTCAATGAGCAGGGTGAGATCAATTGGGATGCCGCATCCGATTTGATCAATTATTTGATAGAGGAGCAGAAATCCGATACTCTCGTTGTATCGGGGACGACTGGAGAATCTCCGACCCTCAGCGATGAGGAGAAAATCAAATTGTTTTCCTTCGCGGTAGAAAAAGCGGCAGGACGCTGTAAAATTATTGCGGGAACGGGCAGCAACAATACACGCCATTCCATTCATTTAACCAAGGAGGCTGAACGAGCGGGCGTGGACGGCGTTCTGCTTGTCGTTCCTTATTACAACAAGCCGAATCAGGAGGGGATGTACAGGCACTTCGAGGCAATCGCCCGGTCCACTTCGCTTCCAGTCATGCTGTATAATGTCCCAGGAAGAACGGTTGTGGGTCTTACAGCAGAGACCACGCTGCGTCTGGCGCAGATTGATAACATCGTAGCAACCAAGGAATGCGCTTCACTGGAGCAGGTCACGCAGATTGCGGCGGCTGCACCAGACGGTTTTAAAGTGTATTCCGGTGACGATTCTTCGGCGCTTCCCGCCATGGCTGTCGGCGCATACGGGATTGTCAGCGTTGCAAGCCATGTTATCGGAGCCGAAATGAAGCAGATGATTGAGGCATTTACGAAGGGTCAGCCTGATCGGGCAGCCTCTCTGCATCAGTCGTTGTTTCCCGTGTTTAAAGGCTTGTTTGAGTGCCCTCATCCGGTTCCGAACCCTGTAGCCGTGAAATATGCATTGGAGCTGAAAGGAATTACTGCGGGTCCTGTCCGTTTGCCCCTAGTGGCACCAACAGAGCAGGAGGAAGACTTTATTCGCTCCCTGTTTGAAAAGTAAATTATAGGATATGACAAAAGCGTTCCGAGGCGGGACGCTTTTTTTGTGTTTTTGGGAATGGGTGAAGAAAGAAGTGAAAGAACACTATGCCGTTCATGGTTTTCTGGAAAACGGGAAACCTATCTTCTAAAGAAGAGGGCGACTTGTGTTTTCGCTTTTTAATCATGTATAATGAGGTCAAGTGACTGGGTGCGGTATTTTTTTGAAAAATAAATAACAAATTAAGGTACGACGTCCAACTACCATAGGAGGTTTAGATTCATTTGTCTAAAAAAGCTAACAACGATAAATTGATGATTTTCGCTTTGGGCGGCGTCGGAGAGATCGGGAAAAATATGTATGTCATCCAATATGCCAACGACATTGTTGTCGTGGATTCGGGACTGAAATTTCCTGAGGAAGATATGCTCGGCATCGATATTGTAATCCCTGATATTTCCTACCTTACGGAGAACCGTGACAAAGTGAGAGGAATTGTGCTGACACATGGCCATGAAGACCATATTGGTGGACTTCCGTATGTGCTCAAGCACCTGAATGTTCCGGTTTATGGGACAAAGCTGACTTTGGGGCTTGTCGAAAATAAGCTGAAGGAAGCGAATTTGCTCGGAGAGACGAAGCGGATCATGATTAACGCCGACTCCGAGATCAAATTGGGTTCGACCCTGAAAGTGTCATTTTTTAGTACAAATCACAGTATTCCGGATTCGGTCGGTGTTTGCATCGATACACCAGAAGGTGCTGTTGTTCATACGGGCGACTTCAAGTTTGACCATACTCCAGTCAATGGTCAATATGCGGATTTGCAGCGGATGGCTGAGATTGGGAGCAGGGGCGTGCTAGCGCTGTTATCGGACAGCACCAATGCTGAGAAGCCCGGCTTCACACCTTCGGAAAAAAGTGTAGGTATCGTGCTTGAGGATATCTTCCGTAAATCTCGCCAACGGGTCGTAGTTGCAACCTTCGCTTCCAATGTGCACCGGATTCAGCAGGTGATCAATGCTGCCGAGAAGACAGGACGCAAGGTGGCTGTGATCGGGCGAAGCATGGTTAACGTAGTCGGTATTGCCCATGATCTTGGATATCTCGAAATTCCAGACGGCATGCTGATTGAGCCGGAGGAAGTAGGCAAAATGGCTGCTGACCGGGTCGTTATCCTGTGTACCGGCAGCCAGGGAGAGCCCATGTCGGCGCTGACGCGCATGGCTCGCTCGACTCACCGCAAGGTGGATATTCTGCCTGGAGATACCGTGATCATTGCGGCAACGCCTGTACCGGGCAACGAGAAATATGTCGGCCGCACGATTGACGAATTGTTCCGTCTAGGTGCGGAAGTTTATTACAGCGGCGCAAATTCTGGCGTACACGTGTCTGGACATGGTAGCCAGGAAGAACTCAAGCTGATGCTCAACCTGATGAAACCGGAATTTTTCATTCCCATCCACGGTGAATACAGAATGCAGCGCAGACATGCCTTGCTGGCCGAGTCTGTTGGTGTTGAGCATGACAACATTTTCATTACCGATATCGGTGAGGTTATCGAGATTCAGAATGGTGCTGCGCGTAAAGCGGGTAAAGTTACGGCAGGCAACGTACTGATCGACGGATTAGGTGTCGGAGACGTAGGCAACATTGTTCTGCGTGATCGGAAGCTTCTGTCGCAGGACGGAATTCTGGTGGTGGTGGTTACGCTTAGCAAGCAGGATGGGACAATCGTATCCGGTCCTGATATCATCTCCCGCGGTTTTGTATATGTCCGCGAGTCGGAAGGACTGTTAGATGAAGCCAACCGCATCGTATCCAGTACTTTACAGAAACTGATGAGCGAGAATGTGAATGAGTGGGCTTCACTTAAAACCAATGTCAAAGATGCGCTGGGTCGTTTCCTGTATGAGCAGACCCGCCGCAGACCGATGATTTTGCCGATTATTATGGAAGTGTAAACTTATAGTTGAATAAGGCACACAGTCGCCTCCTCTACGCCGGAAATATTGGACGGTTTCCGCGGAGAGGAGGCTTTTTTTGCGTGTAAAGTATAAAATCTTCCATTTATATACCATACTATCCGTTATAACGGCATTTATCGATGAAGGGATGGATGAATAGTATGGTATCCTATGACGGTAATAAGGAAGAGGGAACGGAAGCTCAGAGTCCACAGACCGGTGAGAAAAAAATGTCCCCGATTATAGAAAGTATTCAGCAGTTTGGTCAGACAGGAGTACCGACAGCGGAATCTAATATTTTTTGCATGACCATTATCGGACAAGTTGAAGGGCATTTTATACTGCCTCCACAAAACAAAACCACCAAATATGAACATATCATTCCCCAGCTCGTTGCTGCCGAGCAGAATTCCCGCATAGAGGGATTGCTGCTGGTACTGAATACGGTGGGGGGCGATGTGGAAGCTGGCCTCGCTATCGCAGAGATGATTGCTTCTCTGACGAAACCGACTGTGACGGTAGTCATTGGCGGGGGACACAGTATCGGCGTGCCCATCGCGGTGTCAGCGTCCTACTCACTTATTGCGGAGAGCGCTACCATGACCATTCATCCGATCCGGATGAGCGGCTTGGTGATCGGGGTTCCGCAGACATTTGAATATATGGAAAAAATGCAGGAGCGGGTTGTCCGGTTTGTAACGGGTCATTCTCGCATCACGGAGCAGCAGTTTAAAGAGCTGATGTTTAAGACGGGAGAGCTGAATCGGGATATCGGAACGGCTGTGGGAGGCCAAGATGCTGTGAAATACGGGCTCATGGATGCGGTCGGCGGCATTGGCGAAGCGTTAACCTATCTGAATAAAGCTATCGCTGAACGGCGCGGCACTGCACCGCAGGGGGATATCCCTACCATGAATGCTGGTGCATTGCAGGGACAACCCGGGGCGGTCGCCACGCAGCAGGGGGGAGGCTTGACCCAATGACGCTTTACTCTGTAATACCGATGGATCTGGTTTGGCAGGGGATGTGGAAAGAGTCAGGTCCGCTGCAGGAAATCAAAGCGGATGGCTGCCTGATCCAGGTAAGGGCTGAGGGGGAGCGAAAGGGCACCATCGTAAGGCTGCTGGACTGCCCTCTCGATGCTTATTTGAATCCCAAGCTGGCCCCTGGTACCGAAATTGAGTGGTAGCTGCTAGACGAACAGATTCACGAAATAAGGAGATCTTGTCGAAAAAGAACATATGTGCTGATGCAGGCGGACGTGGTATAATATTCTTCTGGGGGTGACCATAATGGCCAGAAGACGCAAAAAGAAGAAAACTACATTGGGTAGCGTCCTCAAATACGAAATATACGGTATTGTTCTGATTACACTTTCAGTGATCGCCTTGTCTGGTGAAGCGGCAGTCGGCCGCTCTTTGTCCAAGATGTTCGGTCTTGTACTGGGCAAGTTTTATTTTGTCATACCCCTGATCGGCATTTTTTACGGATTAATGGTGATGATACACCGAAAGTGGCCTGACAAATGGCATGCCCGCAAGAGCGGGTTGCTTTTATTCGTGCTTTCATTAACGCTGATGAGCACTATTTCCTCCATGGAACATCGGCTTGGCCCGATTGGGGCGCTGGAGCCGGGGAATGTGATGAGTCAAATACATATCGATTTGCGGGACGAGCTATTTGCTGCTGATGAGGATCAGCACTCCATGCTGAACAAGGATATCAGCGGCGGATATGTCGGTGCCCTGGAGCTGACCGCTCTGCTCTGGTTGTTCGGGCTGACGGGAGCCAAGCTCATCATGCTTGTCATGTTTGTCATCAGCTTTATGCTTGTTACCCAGCTTTCCTATGTTGATTTGGGGCGCATTTTGCGTACCAAAGCGCTGAAAACAGGCAGCAGCCTGCAGCGAAAATGGGAGGAAAGAAAGACTCCGATCCCGATTGCGGAAAGCCGCAAGGGCAGAAAAAACAAGCCGGTTGCTGTTCCTGAAGACGGGGAGGATATGGACGACGATTATGAAGAGCTTCCTTCCCCACCGAAGTGGAAGCAGCCTTTGTTCTTCCAGTTGTTCGGGAGCCGTAAGGCTCCTGCGGATAATGCGATGGATGATCATACAGCGGTGGGAGGAGAAGAAGTCGCGCCGTTTCATTCGTTGGCGTATAAGAACCGGCACGATGATAGGGATGCTGACATGCAGTCACCACCATTCATTGCTGGTGAGCCCGAAGCGGTGGAGACGAGAAGTTCACCGATTATCAGAGACTTTTTCGAGCAGGTTCGTACGGAAGAAAGCATGGATGTGTACGGTGGGGAAGAGGATAGCAGCTTGCCTGACGGTGCGGATGCCGAAGCGGATATACCTTCTGTGGCCGGAGCAGCAGCAGATGAAAAGAATGCTCAGAGGCACAGTAATGCCGAAGCAGCGGCAGAGGGGACACCAACAGCCGAAGGAGAGGCACCAGACGGTGGAGTGGCTACTCAGCAGGCACCGCCCTCACCGCCTCCGAAGCCGTACAGGCTTCCTCCCTTCAAGCTTCTTTCCAAGCCTCAAGGCGCAGGCAAGGGAGGCGGACAGAAAGACTATATGCAGACAGCGCGCAAGCTGGAGGCTACACTGGAAAGCTTCGGTGTACGAGCCAAGGTGCTTGAGGTTGTACGGGGTCCTGCTGTAACCCGCTATGAGATCCAGCCCGATATTGGTGTTAAGGTGAGCCGGATCGTAAGTCTGACGGATGACATTGCGCTGGCTCTTGCGGCCAAAGACATTCGGATGGAGGCGCCGATTCCCGGCAAATCGGCTATCGGCATTGAGGTGCCGAACAGCGAGGTATCCGTAGTTACCATGCGCGAGGTTATGGAAACGCCGATATTTCAGGAATCGGAAGCTAAGCTGTCTATTGCCTTTGGTCGGGATATTGCGGGACAGACCATTATCGGAAACCTGGCCAAGATGCCCCATTTGCTCGTAGCAGGAGCTACCGGTTCGGGTAAATCGGTGTGCATTAACGGCATTATTACCAGTATTTTGTACAAGTCCAAACCCGATGAGGTTAAATTTTTGATGGTCGATCCCAAAATGGTGGAACTGAATGTCTACAATGGCATTCCCCATCTGCTGGCTCCAGTTGTCACCGATCCGAAACGGGCATCGCTTGCATTGAAGAAAATCGTCGTAGAGATGGAGAAGCGTTATGAGTTGTTCTCCAAATCAGGCACAAGAAACATTGAAGGCTATAACCATCTGATGAAAGACAACCCCGCGGCGGTACTTCCATTTATTGTAGTTATCGTTGACGAGCTTGCCGATTTGATGATGGTAGCCGCTGGAGATGTGGAAGACGCTATTGCCCGTTTGGCACAGATGGCCCGCGCCGCCGGCATCCATCTGATCATTGCCACACAGCGCCCGTCGGTTGATGTCATCACTGGTGTGATCAAGGCCAATATTCCTTCACGCATCGCGTTCGGCGTCTCGTCTCAGATCGACTCCCGCACCATTCTCGATATGGGCGGGGCGGAGAAACTGCTTGGACGTGGGGATATGCTCTTTATGCCAATGGGAGCTTCCAAGCCGGTGCGTGTTCAGGGTGCATTTATGAGCGACCAGGAAGTCGAGAACATCGTGAATTATGTCCGTGATCAGGCAGAGGCCCAATATGACGACACGCTTGTACCGGAAGTGGAGGATAACACAGCCGAAACGGACGATACACTGGATGAGCTGTATGACCAGGCTGTGGGCATCATTCTTGAGGCTAAGCAGGCCTCCGTATCTCTGCTTCAACGCCGTATGAGAATCGGATATACAAGGGCTGCCCGCCTGATTGATTCCATGGAGGCACGAGGTGTGATTGGGCCGTATGAAGGAAGCAAACCACGAGAGGTTCTGATGTCTCTGGAGCAGTACCAGCAAAATAAAATCAGCTCCTGACCGGGCTGTCTCCAGCCGTTCAAGCGTGTAGCTTGCACGGCTTTTTTCGCGCTTTAATCGTTGCGTGCTCACCATGTGGTGTGAATAGCCAGGCTCCTCCCTTGTCATAATAAGCGTAGCCATCCTGTTCATCCCACAAAGAAAGGTAGAGCGATGATGAAAAAGACAGCCCTATGGATATGCACGGGCGTATTGGCGGTTACGGCCGTAGTATATGCAGCCTTCCTTGATGATCCGGGCGTAAAAAGGAGCCCCGACAAGCTTCCGCAACAAGCTGAGACTTACGAAACGGGACCTGTTGAGGCGGTTTTCAGCAGCAAGCCGATCACCTATGGCTCTTACGGTCAGGATGTATATGAGCTGCAAAGCCGGTTGAAATTGCTTGGCTTTTTCTATGGAAAAGTAGACAGCCAATTTGGAAGTAAAACATTAGGGTCGGTTAAATGGTTCCAATCCAAATTCGGCATAACTCCCGACGGCATTGTGGGGGCCAAAACAAAACTGAAGCTGGTGAATGCCACGGCGCATTGGAAGCCGACGGAAACCCCTTTGCACAATGGAGGGAGTAATCAGCAAACGGCGAACAAAGGCAGGTCAGGTGAGAAAGCAGCATCTACAGGCGGGGCAGTTTCGCTAAGCCCCGGAAGAGCGGCAGGCCTGTCAGAAAACGAATTGAAAATGATGGCCAACGCGGTTTACGGGGAAGCACGGGGGGAACCGTTCGAAGGTCAGGTTGCGGTTGCAGCCGTTATCCTGAACCGTGTGAAATCACCTAATTTTCCTAATACACCTTCTGGTGTGATCTTTCAACCTGGAGCGTTCACAGCGGTGGCGGACGGCCAAATCTGGCTCACACCGAATCCGCAGGCTCGCAAGGCAGTTCAGCAGGCATTGAACGGCTGGGACCCTACAGGAGGCTGTCTTTATTATTTCAACCCGCGCACGGCAACCTCTAAATGGATCTGGTCACGGCCCCAGGTAAAAACGATTGGAGAGCACATTTTCTGCATGTAGCTTTGAAAATCAAATACACGGCGGAAAAAGGCAGTGTCCCGCGTGTGAAAACCGGCAACCGGAGCCTGTCTCCGGTTGCTTCTTGGCTTTTTGATCGTTTACAATAAAAATTGGCATAGATTGCCGCTCATTAAGGATTCGAAAATGACGTCGCAAAGGAGTTTTGGAGTTGATAAAAACAAGATTTGAACGCGGCAGCCGGCGGCAGTTGCGTATTCACGTGATGCCGACCAAACGCTTTAAGACGTATGCGATATCGCTTTACGCTGGAGTTCCTTTGCAGGAAACTACCGTTTCAAGTGTGGCTTTGACACCATTTGTACTGAGACGCGGGACTGCTTCTTATCCGGAAACAACTCAGTTCAGGGAGCAGCTTGAGCAAATGTATGGCGCTGGCTTCGGGTTCGATATATATAAAAGAGGAGATTATCAGATTGTCCAGTTTCGGATGGATACCATTAATGACAGCTTCGTAAGCAGCGCAGACAGCCTGCTCGACAGATCATTTTCTTTCCTCGGAGAGGTGCTGACACGTCCAGTTGTGGAGGATGACGCTTTCCGCGCAACCTATGTCCAGCAGGAGAGGGAGAATGTGCGCAAAAAGCTGGAAGCGATCGTAAATGACAAAATCCGTTATGCAGGTGAACGCTGTATCGAAGAAATGTGTAAAAATGAACCTTTTCGCCTGCATCCGCTCGGTCAGCGCTCCGATCTTGATTCTATCGGCCCAGACGACCTCTACAAGGCCTACAGAGGCTGGCTCGACAACGCCAGCATGGATTTGTATGTGGTAGGGGACACGTCGCTCGAAGAGGTAGAAGGGCTTGTAGACCGTTATTTCAGCCTTGACCGATCCTCTACACCGCACTATAGAGGCGCAGGTGTGTCCGCACAGGCGCGGGAAGTACAGACCATTGTTGAACGTCTTGATGTAAATCAAGGGAAGCTGAACATGGGCTTACGGACCTCGATTACCTACAGTGACGATCAGTATGCTTCCGCACTGATGTATAATGGTATTCTTGGCGGTTACCCCCATTCGAAGCTGTTTGTGAACGTAAGAGAAAAGGAGAGCCTTGCCTATTATGCTTCTTCTCGTTATGACGGTCATAAGGGCATTGCCACCATTCAATCCGGTATTGAGATACCAAATTATGAAAAGGCTGTAAGCATCATTCGTCAGCAGCTTGACGATATGCGCGGCGGTGTCATCAGTGAGCTGGAGATGACCCAGACCAAGGCCATGATCCGCAACTTGCTCAAAGAGATGCAGGATTCGGCGTTCGAAATGATTGCGTTTGACTTTAACAGACAGCTTTCCGGCAAAGAAAGAACGGTCGAGCAGCTATTGGAGCAAGTAGAATCGGTATCCGTAAAGGATGTGCAGGAAGCGGCCCAGACCTTTAATCTGGACACCATTTATTTCTTGAGAGATCAGAAGGAGGAGTAGCCGTGCAGAGCATCACGTATGATCATTTGCAGGAAACGCTGTATTTCGAGGTAATGGATAATGGCCTGCACGTGTATGTGCTTCCCAAACCGGGCTTTCAGAAGACCTTTGCCACCTTTGCCACGAAGTATGGTTCGATTGATAATCACTTTAAGGTTGAAGGGGCCGAAGCCATCAAGGTTCCGGACGGAATCGCCCACTTTCTTGAGCATAAAATGTTTGAAGAAGAGGATGGGGATGTTTTCACCAAGTTTTCTTCCAAGGGTGCATCCGCCAATGCGTTCACCAGCTTTGAGCAGACCGTCTACCTATTCTCGGCAACCGAGCATATTTACGATAACCTGGAGACGTTGATTAATTTTGTCCAGTCTCCTTATTTTACGGATCAAAGTGTGGATAAAGAAAAAGGCATTATTGGCCAGGAAATCAATATGTACCAGGATAACCCGGATTGGAGAAGCTATTTTGGCCTCATAGAGGCTATGTATTCCAAGCATCCGGTACATATCGATATCGCGGGTACGATTGAATCAATCGGTACCATTACAAAGGATACGCTTTATACTTGCTACAATGCGTTTTATCATCCCAGCAACATGCTGCTCTTCGTGGTAGGAGGCGTTGAACCGGAAAAGGTATTGAACCTCATAAGGGAAAACCAAAGTGGCAAAAATTATAAGCCGCAGGGTGATATTGAACGGATTTTTGAGCCGGAGCCTGCGGGTGTAGCTGAAAAAAGACGTGAGGTAAGGCTTGCGGTGTCTCTTCCTAAATGTCTGTTTGGTTTCAAGGAGAAAACAACAGGCCTTACCGGCGCAGAACTACTCCGGCATGACCTGGAGAGCAAGCTGATGCTCGATCTGCTGCTGGGCTCCAGCACACAGCTTTATCAAAAGCTTTATGATGAAGAGCTCATTTCAGACAGCTTCGGCCATGAATACAACAGCTCTAATCAATATGCCTTCTCGGCGATCGGCGGCGACACCAAGGACCCAGACCGGCTACTGTCCCGCATTCGTGAAGAAATTGAGGCGGTAAAAGCAAGCGGGTTTACGGAGGAGCATTTTGAACGGGCACGCAAGAAAAGAATCGGTGGATATTTGCGTATGCTGAACTCGCCTGAAAATATTGCCCATGAATTTACTCGCCACCGCTTTAGAGGCAGCGATTTGTTCGAGATCCTGCCTGTCTATGAGAGCATTACCCTTGAAGATGTGAACCGGCGTCTGCGGGAGCACACGGATTGGGAGCAGCTGGCCGTTTCGCTGGTGGTGAGCCCTTGACATGGAGAGTGAAACCGGAGCGATTAACAAAGCGTTAGGGGAAATGACAGTATTGGTGACCGGCGGCAGCAGAGGAATCGGCGCGGCTATCGCGGAGCGCTTCGCCTCTGTAGGCATGAACGTGGTGATTCATTACATGAAATCCCATGAAGAGGCCAATGAAGTCGCGCGACGCTGCATGAAATATGCAGGCTCGGTTATGACCGTCACCGCCGATCTCCGCAATAAAGAACAAATTTTACGCATGCGGGAAAAGCTGGAGAACCACGGGCTAAAGCCGGACATTCTTGTGAACAATGCGGGAATATCCCATTTTGGTCTGCTGGCGGATGTAAGCGAGGAAGAGTGGGATGACGTCATGGCTGTGAATGTAAAAGGGACATTCCTCTGCACACAGGCTTTTCTGCCGTATATGATTTCGCAGCGTTACGGCCGGATTATCAACGTATCCTCAATATGGGGATTGTCCGGCGCTTCCTGTGAGGTGCTGTATTCGTCGACCAAGGGGGCTGTAAATGCTTTTACCAAAGCATTAGCCAAAGAAGCGGCGCCGTCCGGAGTTACTGTGAATGCGGTAGCTCCGGGCGCTGTAGATACGGCCATGCTGGAGCATCTTGACGCTGGCGAATTGGCAGGGCTAAGAGAAGAGATCCCCGCCGGAAGACTGGCGAAGCCGGATGAAATCTCGTCACTTGTTTATTTTCTCGCTCTGCCTGAATCCGGATATATCAATGGTCAGATTATCAGTCCCAATGGCGGCTGGGTAACCTGAACACAAGAGGCCCTGTGCTGGAGGAAACCTCCAGCATAGAGGGGGCTGCTGCGGCGCATATTACATCTGTAGATTTTAAATCTCATTCCTTACTGAAGGAGGATGTAATGATGTCGAATACAGTTCTCAAAAATTTCGATACCTGGAAAAAGTTCCTCGGAGATCGTGTGGCCCAAGCAGAAAAAATAGGTCTCAGCGAGGAAACCATCTCGAATCTGGCTTACGAAATCGGGGAATTTTTGGATGAAAAGGTTGATCCGGCAAACCACTCCAACCGTGCTCTGAAAGAGCTGTGGGATGTGGCGGATAAGGATGAGCGCCATGTCATTGCCAAATGTATGGTGAAGCTTGCCAAAAGCCAAGTTTAACCTGTAAATGATGTAGAAAAGCTCCCTTGGAGGGGGCTTTTCTGCAATGGTTACAGACCTGTTCTTGTAATTCATAACTATTTTATATATCATAAAACGTGATTGTAGTTACGGATGTCATTTAAACGCACTTGCACGGAAGTATCATAGAAATATGTCGATCTGTGCTAGAGTAATAGAATAAAGGTTTGAAGAGGTGGCGAAGTGACGGCTGAAAGCAAACAATGGTACATGGAATACAAAATACATAATAACCGGCCGGGTCTGCTCGGCGATATTGCTTCCATGCTGGGAATGCTGGGGGTCAATATCCTGACGATTAACGGGGTGGAGGGACAGCGACGGGGCATGCTGCTTGAAACCGATGATGACGACAAAATCCGCATCCTCGGGGAAATGCTGCAGAAGGCAAGCAACATCACGATTACGGCATTTCGTCCGCCAAAGCTGGTTGATATTCTTGCTGTCCGTCATGGCCGCTATATTGACCGCGATTCAGATGACCGCAAAACTTTCCGTTTTACGCGGGATGAACTCGGGTTACTTGTCGATTTTTTGGGTGAAGTATTTAAAAGGGAAGGAAATCAGGTTATCGGCTTGAGGGGGATGCCCAGGGTTGGGAAGACGGAGTCTATTATAGCCAGCAGTGTGTGTGCTGCCAAAAGATGGACGTTTGTCTCCTCCACGTTATTGCGTCAAACTGTCCGCAGCCAGCTCTCCGAGGAGGAGATGAATCCGGACAATGTTTTTATCATTGACGGGATCGTGAGTACAATCCGCTCCAATGAGAAACACTATAATTTACTGCAGGATATCATGAATTTGCCAAGCACCAAGGTTATTGAGCACCCGGATATTTTTGTCCGTGAATCAGGTTACACATTTGATGATTTCCATATGATCATTGAGCTGCGCAACAATCCGAACGAGGAAATTATATATGATACTTTCACTACCAGTTATACAGACGATATTTAATAACAGTGGAGAGAAATGAGGAGATGATGGCATGTCTGAACTGGGTCAGCAGTTAAGGGAGGCCCGGCTGCAAAAAGGGTTGAGCCTGGACGATGTCCAAGATATGACGAAAATTCGCAAACGGTATCTGGAAGCGATCGAAGCGGGTGACTACAAGGTGCTGCCAGGCACTTTTTACGTCAGAGCTTTTATCAAAACCTACGCGGAGACGGTAGGGTTAAATGCGGATGAACTGCTCGAAGGCCACAAAAAGGACGTCCCTGTGCAAGAGCAGGAGGCTACGATGGAGCCGGTAATTCAGAAACGTGCGAGCCGCGCATCGGGAGAACAAAATATGAAATGGCTGTCCAATGCATTGATGTGGCTGTTCCCGATTTTGATCATCGTAGTAATTTATGTTTATATCACAAGTAGAGGCAATGAAGATAATAATCCTCCTGGCGGTATAGCTCAAAACAATAATCAAACGCAAACACCACCAGCCACAGGCGGGGGTCAGGGAACCGGGAATGAGGAAACGGCTCCTCCGGCGAATACCGGCCAGAACAATACTCCTCCAGCCACGACGCAGGATCAACCCGGCACAACGGATGGTCAGATCGGTGGTGGCGGATCAACAACGGATGAACAGGGTGAGACTTCCCAAGAGAATTCCGGGACGGAAGAATCAGGAACAGAAGAACCTGGAACGGACGAAGGAACAGGTACAACCGAAGGAGTTACGGTAACCCAGGACGGCAAGGCAGGGAAGACGACGATTTTCAATGTGTCCAGTGCAAGCGGCGACCCTGTCAAGGTGGAAATTCAGGCTTCCGGTGAAAGCTGGCTTGAAGTATACAGGGGAGAAAATTCAACTGGTGAGAAATTGCAGTACGGTATGACCACAGCAGGTGATACGAAGTCTTTCGACCTTGATGAACGTGGAATGTATATTAAATCGGGCGCTTCTTCCGCTACTGCGATTAAGGTGGGGGGACAGCCGGTTTCCGACGGAAAGGCTACGACACGCATCCGGCTGGTTCAGGTTAAGGCTGCCGACAACACAGCGGGCACTAATTCAGACACCTCCAAAACGGAAATGGATTCTAATGGTGAATAATGCCTGACAGTGAGGGAGGATGAACCTGTTCAACTCTCCGAATGAAGCAGCTATGTTGTATCCAGGTGTTTTTTTCGGGCGAGCCCGTGAAAAAACACCTTTTTTCACGAAAATTAGACTTTTGGGCAGCTTTTCCATATAATTAATGTTTGAACTTTCTTCCGAAAGGAATGTGACGAAATGGCTTCAGAAAATTCATTCGACATTGTTTCCAAAATGGATATGCAGGAGCTTGCAAATGCCGTAAATCAGACGGAGCGCGAAATCGAAACACGCTTTGATTTCAAAGACAGCAAAAGCAGCCTCAAACTGGAAAAGGATGCTCTGACGATCGCGTCAGACGACGAATATAAGCTGAACGCGGTTATTGACATTTTGAAATCCAAAATGATCAAACGCGGTCTTGCTGTCAAAAATATGGATTACGGCAAGCTGGAGCCTGCTTCGATGGGAAGCGTCCGTCAAAAGGTGTCCTTCAAGCAAGGCATCGACCAGGAAAATGCAAAAAAGATCAACATTCTGATACGCGATTCCAAACTGAAGGTGAAGAGTCAGATTCAGGGAGATCAGATTCGTGTGACAGGCAAAAGTAAAAATGACCTTCAGGAGGTTATGCAGATGCTGCGCAAAGCGGACCTTTCACTCGACCTCCAGTTCACAAACTTTAAGTAAGACTTTCCTCTGGTGTACCGTACATACGGCTGTGCCGGAGGTTTTGTTTTCTATACTCTGCTGGAGCATGCCCCTTTGCCGGTACGACCTGCTTTGACACGTGTTTCAGGCGTATATTATACTTGTAATCGATACGCGGATAAGCCTTGGCGATGACGCCGTTTCGAAGTACATAGTGTCGACGTATTTAAGAATTGTCAGGGGAGAGGTGTACTGTGAATTTACCCAACAAAATTACACTGGCACGGATTTGCCTCATTCCGCTCATGATGATCTGTCTGCTGGTGAAATTTGACTTCTACCCCGAACCGCTTCAATGGGGAGAATTCAGTCTGCCTTTCAACCAGTTGCTTGCTGCGCTTATTTTTATCGTGGCTGCAAGCACGGACGGTATTGATGGATATTTGGCCCGCAAGCACAATCTGGTTACCAATTTGGGCAAGCTTCTCGACCCGCTGGCAGACAAGCTGCTCGTTACTGCGGTGCTCATTTCTCTAGTGGAGATGGGCAAGCTGGATTCCTGGGTTGCCGTAGTTATCGTAAGCCGAGAGTTCGCTGTCACCGGACTGCGTCAGATTGCGCTGCTTGATGGTTCCGTAGTGGCTGCGAGCAATTGGGGCAAGCTAAAAACGGTCATACAGATCGTGGCTATCGTAGCTTTACTGATCAACAATTTCCCTTTTGTATTTATGGGGCTTCCGTTTGATCAAATCGCGATTTGGGCGGCTGCTATCATTACCATTTATTCAGGGTATGACTATTTCGTAAAGAATAAGCACCTGCTTCATTCCTCCAATGCTTGATACATAGGATGTCTTGGAGGGGAAGACTAAAGCAATGGGACTGCCTATTGCTTTTTCTTTATGAAGCAGTGGGTGACGATACTTAATTGATGTGGAGGGGCGTCGATATGAAGGCAGAGATTATTGCAGTAGGTACTGAATTGTTATTGGGGCAAATTGTGAATACAAACGCCCAGTATCTGTCCCAGGAGCTGGCGTCGATCGGGGTGGATGTATATTTTCAAACCGTGGTAGGGGACAACATGATGCGCCTCCAGGAGGCGGTAAAAGCGGCACAGAGACGCGCGGACATTATTCTGTTCTCCGGAGGCCTGGGGCCAACACAGGACGATCTGACCAAGGATGCGATAGCCTCCGTGCTGGGACGCGAACTGCATATCGATAGACTATCGATGGATAAAATCGAAGGTTTCTTCAGAGAACGCGGTGTTGAAATGACGGAGAACAACCGCCGTCAGGCATTGACGATCGACGGGGCAACGCCGCTCAAGAATGAAACCGGACTGGCTGTAGGCAATGCGCTTGTGCAGGAAGGGAAGTATTATGTGATTCTTCCGGGTCCCCCCAAGGAATTAAAGCCGATGTTTGAGCAGGAGGCGAAGCCCTGGCTTCTCCAGCACGCATTAGGCGGTAGCGAAATGGCCATTTACTCAAAAATGCTGAAGTTTGCAGGTATCGGCGAATCAGCGCTCGAAACCAGGCTGATCGATCTCATCGAGAAGCAGAGCGATCCGACGATAGCTCCTTATGCCAAAGAGGGAGAAGTGACGATCAGGGTATCTACGAAGGCGACAAGCGAGAGCGTGGCCTTGGTCAAGCTGGATGCTATGGAGGCTCAGATACAGCAGCGTTTGTCGGAGCATTTGTACGCCAGTGAAGATGTGCCGCTCGAAAAAGTCATCGTGGAAGGGATGAGCAGGCTGGGGCTGACGGTGAGCGCAGCGGAAAGCTGTACCGGCGGTCTTGTTATGGAGATGCTTACCTCCATACCTGGCAGTGCTGCTACTTTCAAAGGCGGAATCGTCTGTTATTCCAACGAGATCAAGGAGAAGCTGTTGAATGTGCCTCATGATTACCTTGAGGGAGAGAACTGTCCGGGTGCGGTAAGCCAGGAAGTGGCGGGAGTGCTCGCAGAGCAGGTCAGAATGATTATGGATAGCGACTTCGGGCTATCGATCACCGGCGTAGCGGGTCCGGGTTATTCCGAGCATAAGCCTGTAGGGCTTGTCTATATCGGGATAGCGGAGCGTGGCAAAGAGACGGAAATCCATGAGCTGCGACTGAATGGGAACCGGGAGACGATCCGAATCCGCTCGGCTAAAGCCATTTTGTACAGACTATGGCGCAGGCTTGTTGAAAATGAAAAAGAATGATATAATGGAATTACACGGAAGAACCGTGGCAAAGAACTTGCCAACGGTTCTTTTTTTGTTGAGCTGAGGCAAGAATAAGCTTTCTGTGGCTTGATCGGCAGTTGTCGCTCTATCCGGCTGGAATAAAAAAAAACGAATGTATGTTCGAAAAAATGCTTGGCAAACCTGTCCAAACAGAGTATTATTATATTATAAACAATGAAGGATGTGAGCTAATTGTCAGATCGTCGCGCTGCGCTGGATATGGCGCTCCGTCAAATAGAAAAGCAGTTTGGTAAAGGTTCAATCATGAAGCTGGGCGAATCGACTCATATGCAAGTGGAAACGATTCCCAGTGGATCGATTGCACTGGATATTGCGTTAGGAACTGGCGGTTTTCCAAGAGGCCGCATTATTGAAATATACGGACCGGAATCTTCAGGTAAAACGACAGTAGCATTGCATGCGATTGCCGAGGTGCAGAAAACAGGCGGACAGGCTGCATTCATCGATGCAGAGCATGCTCTAGATCCTTCATATGCAAGCAAACTGGGCGTTAACATTGACGAGCTGCTGCTTTCCCAGCCGGACACAGGTGAGCAGGCGTTGGAGATTGCTGAAGCGCTCGTCCGCAGCGGTGCGGTGGATATCATTGTTATTGACTCGGTAGCGGCTCTCGTACCAAAAGCTGAAATTGAAGGGGAGATGGGAGATTCGCACGTGGGTCTGCAGGCACGCTTGATGTCCCAGGCTCTGCGTAAGCTTTCCGGTGCCATTAACAAATCCAAGACAATTGCGATCTTCATCAACCAGTTGCGTGAGAAAGTCGGTGTTATGTTTGGCAACCCGGAAACAACGCCAGGCGGCCGCGCATTGAAGTTTTACTCGACAGTCCGGCTGGATGTACGTCGGGTAGAAAGCTTAAAAATAGGCAACGACATCGTGGGTAATCGAACCCGGATTAAAGTTGTTAAAAATAAAGTGGCTCCTCCTTTCAAACAAGCCGAGGTCGACATCATGTATGGTGAAGGCATTTCCAAAGAGGGCAGCCTGATCGATATAGGTACTGAGCTTGATATCGTAGATAAGAGCGGTGCCTGGTATTCCTATGAGGGAGATCGTCTTGGTCAAGGCCGTGAGAACGCGAAGCAGTTCCTTAAAGAAAATACGAACATGGCCAATGCGATTGAACAAAAAATTCGGGTTGCAAGCAATCTGGTTACAACAGTTGAAGCACCGAGCGCTGAGCAGCTTGCGAAGGAAGCCAAAGAAGAGCAAGAACTGCTTGAGTTGGAATAGGAATCAGTGGGTTGATAAAGGTCGAGGACAGGGGAACTTGCTTCCCTGTTTTCGACCTTTTTGTTCATCAGAGCACTAACAAGGGGAGCGACGGGGCATTTTACCTTGTGGACTAAGAGAGGAACTTTCAGAAATGAAGCATGAGCCGATAGAAGAGGAGCATAATATTCAGCAGGGCATTGGCCATTTTCCCGCCGGGGTGGAGCTTGAAATCACCAAAGTAGAGCAGGGGAAGCGAGGCATGCGGGGCAGGTACATTATATACTTCGGACCGTACTCGTTATCCGTTCTCGAGGATGTCATGATTAAATACAGGATGACCAAGGGGTCATTCTTCAATAAGAGTGAGCTATCGGACATTATCATTGCAGATGAGAGGCAGCGGGCCTATGTCCTGTCGTTGCAGTATTTGGCACGCAAACCTCGCACGCGTCAGGAGCTTTCGCGGCGTTTGGGTGAGAAGGAACTGGAGCCGGCTGTCATTGACGAAACTTTGGATCGTCTGGAGAAAGAAAAGCTGGTAGATGATGAGCTGTATGCCAGGCAGTGGGCACGACAGCGCATATCTGGTCAGAGCAAAGGGAAGCTGTGGATCAGGCAGGAACTTCGGCAAAAGGGCGTGGATAAGTTGGTCATTGCCGAAGCACTTGGTGAAATTAGCGAGACGGAAGAGTGGGAGAGTGCACTTCAGGCAGGGCAGAAGAAGTGGAAGCAGATGCGTGGTGAAGTGATTGAAAAAAAGCGCAAAACCTATTCATTTTTAATAAGGCGAGGTTATTCCAGTGAAGTTACTCGCAGAGTTCTTCAGTCTTTGCTGCGTAATGATCAAGCAGGCCTGGAAGCAGAAGAAGACGAAATGTTTTGGGATTAGATCAATTGTCCATGCTGTTCTTCCCAGAACTAAAGGAATGAAGACGTATGTACGTTTGCCTTCTCTTGACAATGCGGATTGTCAAATAATAAAATGGACATGAATCCGCGTCTTGTGCATGCCCTCTTTTTCCTTCCAAAAAAGGGGACGGCTAGGCCTGATTCCTATCGCCCATAACAAGTGAAGCCGCCTTAAGGCGGTATTGTACATGTGGAAGCATGTTCACATTGATTGAAGCGTAATGATGACAACTGAACAAGTCCCAAGGAATGCCTTGGAGGAACCAACGAGGAGGTGAACAGTATGAGTCCTGGAATCTCGATCATTCTCGTTGTAGCCGCGTTATTCTTTGGGTTCGGGATTGGTTATTTTATTCGCAAATCTATTGCAGAAGCTAAAATTTCCAGTGCGGAGCAGGCTGCCGTGCAAATCGTGGAGAACGCGAAGAAAGAGGCAGAAGCACTGAAAAAAGAAACGGTACTGGAAGCGAAAGACGAAGTCCATCGCATCCGTAACGAAGCTGAAAAAGAAACTCGTGAACGTCGGAATGAAATTCAACGGCAGGAACGACGACTGCTGCAAAAGGAAGAATCGCTGGATAAAAAAATAGAATCACTGGAACGAAAAGAAGAACAAGTGGCTAACAAAGAGAAGAGAATTGATGAAACTCAGCAGCAAATTGAGTTGATCTACAAAAGCCAAGTGTCGGAACTGGAGCGAATTTCCAATCTTACGATGGAAGATGCCAGAAGCATCATATTGTCTAACGTAGAGCAAGAGGTTCGTCATGAAACGGCTCAGATGATCAAAGAAATCGAGCAGCAGGCCAAAGAGGAAGCGGACAAGAAATCCCGTGAAATCATTACACTGGCGATTCAGCGTTGTGCCGCTGACCATGTGGCCGAAACGACAGTGTCCGTAGTCACTCTGCCGAACGAAGAAATGAAAGGGCGCATTATCGGACGTGAAGGCCGTAACATCCGTGCGCTTGAGACCCTTACGGGCATTGACCTCATTATCGATGATACGCCGGAGGCTGTAATCTTATCCGGATTTGATCCAATCCGCCGTGAAATTGCGCGTACCGCTTTGGAGAAACTTGTCGCTGACGGGCGTATTCACCCGGCTCGAATCGAAGAAATGGTGGAGAAATCCCGCAAGGAAGTTGATGAACGGATTAGAGAATACGGTGAACAGGCCACCTTTGAAGTGGGAGTACACAGCCTGCACCCGGATTTAATCAAAATTCTCGGACGTCTCAAGTTCCGTACAAGCTATGGTCAGAATGTGCTTAAGCACTCCATGGAAGTGGCGTACTTGGCAGGCTTGATGGCCGGAGAATTGGGTGAAGATGTTGTGTTGGCGAGACGTGCTGGCCTTCTGCATGACATCGGGAAAGCGCTGGATCACGAAGTGGAAGGATCACATGTCGAAATTGGCGTGGAACTGGCGAAGAAATACAAAGAGCATCCAGTGGTTATCAACAGTATTGCCTCCCATCACGGTGATGCGGAAGCAACTTCTGTTATTGCCATGCTAGTCGGAGCGGCAGATGCATTGTCCGCTGCAAGACCGGGAGCAAGAAGAGAAACACTGGAAACGTATATCAGACGTCTGGAGAAGCTGGAGGCCATCTCCGAATCTTTTGAAGGTGTTGAGAAATCCTATGCCATTCAGGCCGGGCGTGAAGTCCGCGTGATGGTGCAGCCGGAAAAAGTGGATGATGCCGAAGCGTTCCGATTGGCGCGTGATATTACCAAGACGATTGAAAACGAGCTTGATTATCCTGGGCATATTAAAGTAACCGTTATTCGGGAAACCCGTGCGGTTGAATATGCAAAATAAGATATGAATATGAAAAGTGGCCCCCGCTGGGGCCATTTTTCATTAAGATTAAAGCAATGTATACATTTTCAGCGGAGCTGGTTAGGAGGAATTGAAATCAACGTTTTATTTATAGGAGATATTGTAGGGAGCGTAGGCAGAAAGGCTCTGAGGGAGAATCTTCCCTTTCTGAAGGAAAAATTCAAGCCCCACTTTATTATTGTTAATGGAGAAAATGCCGCCTCGGGCCGGGGAATTACGGCATCCATCGCGAGGGAGTTTTTCGACTGGGGTGTTCATGGCATTACCATGGGGAATCACACCTGGGATAACAAGGAGATCTTTGAGTTCATCGATGATGAACCGAGGCTGATTAGACCAGCCAACTTTCCACCGGGAACACCTGGCCTCGGATATACGATCGTGCGTTCAGGTGGCAAAGAGCTGGCCATTGTCAACCTGCAAGGAAGGACCTTCCTGCCAGCCATCGATTGTCCGTTCCGTGTCGCGGATGAGATTGTAGACGAGCTGCGGCGGAAGCACAAGCATATCCTTGTCGATTTCCACGCAGAAGCGACATCGGAGAAAATCGCCATGGGCTGGCATCTCGATGGACGGGCATCGATCGTGGTGGGCACGCATACACATGTGCAGAGCAATGATGATACGATTTTGCCGCAAGGAACCGCTTATCAGACGGATGTCGGGATGGTGGGGCCGCGCGAAGGCATCCTCGGCATGGAAAGAGAGGCCGTTTTGCGCAAGTTTAAAACGCAACTGCCTGTCCGCTTTCAGGTGGATAATGGCAAATGGCATTTTCATGCCTTGTTTGTGGAATTGAATGATGAAGGCAAGGCCCGGAAAATGGAGAAAATACGGTTGAAAGAGGATGAATGGCGCATGGATTGATCCAGAACGCGCCGCCGTCAAAATATATTTTCCAGAAAGCAGGAATTTTTTGTAGCCCCTCGAATATCATCTACTAGTGGAATCAAACCATCAACATATTCCCAGGGGAGGTACTTACTATGGAAGTATTAAAAGTATCAGCAAAGTCCAATCCCAACTCCGTTGCCGGCGCATTGGCTGGTGTCTTGCGTGAGCGCGGAAATGCCGAATTGCAGGCGATTGGAGCAGGTGCACTCAATCAAGCAATTAAAGCAGTAGCCATTGCCCGGGGATTTGTAGCGCCTAGCGGGGTGGATTTGATTTGTATTCCTGCATTCACGGATATAGTGATCGATGGAGAAGACCGTACCGCAATAAAGCTTATTGTGGAGCCAAGATAACGAGGGATTGTTTAGGCCTGTTTACGATCTTTGATCTGTAAACAGGCCTTTTTGCGCTTATGAAAGGAGTTTCTTGAATGATGTCAACCTATAAGGCACCTTGGCCAATCGCCGATTTTCATTGTGATGTGCTGAGTAAAATGATGCTAAACCCCGAAATGGATTTCAATCATCCGAACCTGGATGTGACACGCAACAGGCTGGAGGCAGGGGGAGTAAAGCTGCAGACCTTTGCGATATACATACCCGCTGAGGTAGGGAACCCGGGCATAGATCATATCGCCAGGCAGGCTCAGATATTCAAAGAAAGCATATGCGGACCCAAGGGGATGCTGAAAACATTGCTTTGGCGTGAGCAGGCGGAGGGCATTGCACAGTCTGACAGCCGGGATGTATGGGGGCTGCTTTCTCTGGAAGGCGTAGACGGACTGGAAGGTAATCCGTTCTATGCCGATTTGTGTTTTGCGATGGGGATTCGTGTGATCGGTCTAACCTGGAACTTTGCCAATTGGGCTGCCGATGGTGTATTGGAGCAGAGAAATGCAGCGCTGACGAACAAGGGGAGAGAGTTGGTTCAGCGCTGCAATGAGCTGGGATTGCTGCTGGATGTCTCGCATTTAAGCGAGAATGGTTTTTGGGAAGTGATAGAGCAGAGCGCACAGCCGCCGATTGCGTCCCATTCCAACGCCAGCGCGGTATTTCCGCATCCGAGGAATTTAAACGATGAACAAATCAAGGCGCTCATTATCCGAAACGGACGCATTGGCCTTACCTTTGTCCCGATGTTTCTGCAGGAGAAAGGAAATCCGCCCATGGAACGCCTGCTTGGCCATTTGGAGCATATTTGCGCATTGGGCGGGTCAGAGCATATTATGTTTGGTTCCGATTTTGATGGCATCAAAGACCATGTCATTGGGCTGGAGCACCCCGGCTGTTATCCGGCTTTGGTGGAGCTCTTGCTGAAATATTTTCCGGAAGGCCTGGTGGACAGGTGGTTGTCCGGCAATGCTCTGTCGTACTTGGGTGAAAACCTCCCGAAACAGCCGAAATAACAATTAGATGATCGGTTCAGGCTGCAAAAGCGACAGATTCAGTAACATTGTGCAATCCTGTTTTCTTTCTTTTGCGAAAAGGAGTATAATGGCATAGGTCTGTACTGGATTGTTATAGAGAAAAAGGAGTGACACACGAATGAGTAAAATCGTAACCGTAGGCGTATCAGGACGCCACATTCATCTGACACAGGAGCATATTGAGGCTCTCTTCGGAGTCGGCTACCAATTGACTGAATTCAAGCCCCTGTCCCAGCCGGGACAGTTCGCTGCCAATGAAACCGTTGCGGTCATTGGTGCTAAAGGCAAGTTTGAAACGGTTCGTATTTTGGGACCTGCACGTCCTGCATCCCAGCTTGAAATTTCCCGTACCGATTCTTTCTCTCTCGGTGTGAAAGCGCCTGTGCGCGAATCCGGTAAAATTGACGGAACGCCTGGCATTACGGTGAAAGGACCGGCAGGTGAGGTTGAACTGGCCAAGGGTGTGATCGTGGCTGCCCGCCATATTCACCTCCATACGTCGGACGCCGAGAAATGGGGCATTCAGGACAAGCAAATGTTGAAGGTCCGTGTAGGCGGCGAACGCGGCGTTGTGTTCGAAAACGTGCTGGCCCGCGTATCCGAATCTTTTGCGTTGGACATGCACATCGATACAGATGAAGCGAATGCTGCTGGCGTGAAGAACGGCGATTCTGCGGAAATCGTTGAATAAATAGCTTGCTTTCGACAAGATCCAGCCCTCGGGCTGGATCTTTTTTCGATTTTCCGGACATTTGTAAGCTTATGAAGGATGAACGTATACCCGCTGCCCCTGGCATCATGGCTAACCTGGTCAACTCATGTTATAATAGTGTGTAATGCCTTTTTATAGCATATGAACGCAGCAGCGTGAAATAGATCGGATTAGGAGTGATCCGCCGTATGGCAAAGGAAACGAAAGACTACTCGAAATACTTTGATTTTTCAGACGCCAAAATCATTTCACAGGATGAATACGGCAAAAAAATACGAATTCGCGGCCGGGAGATCAATATCATATCCGAGCCGAACCATCGTCAAGAAAAGCAGCGTGGCAAAGAAAGCATTAACGTGCTCTATGAAGATGCCGTACCTGACGAGCTCAAGCATCTTGGCGAAGGGAAGAAATATATCGTCTACACTTATGGCTGCCAAATGAATGAGCATGACACGGAGACGATCAAGGGCCTGCTTGAACAGATGGGCTATAGTTCGACCGAAGACCGGAAAGAGGCGGACCTGATTTTGCTGAATACATGCGCAATCCGTGAGAATGCGGAAGACAAAGTATTCGGCGAGCTTGGACATCTGAAGCATCTGAAAACCGAAAAGCCGGATATGCTGCTTGGCGTTTGCGGCTGCATGTCGCAGGAGGAAGGGGTCGTCAACCGGATTCTGCAAAAGCACGGCTTTGTGGATATGATTTTCGGTACCCATAACATCCATCGTCTGCCTCAGTTGATCAAGGAGTCGCTGTTCAGTAAAGAGATGGTTGTTGAGGTATGGTCCAAGGAAGGCGACATTATCGAAAATCTGCCCAAGAAGCGTGAAGGCATGCGAGCATGGGTTAATATCATGTACGGCTGTGACAAATTCTGCACCTATTGCATCGTGCCGTTTACCCGTGGCAAGGAGCGGAGCCGCCGTCCGGAGGACGTAATTGCTGAAGTGCGGGAGCTAGCCCGTCAAGGCTTTAAGGAAATTACGCTGCTGGGGCAGAACGTTAACGCATACGGTAAAGATTTTACCGATATCCATTACGGGTTCGGGGATTTGATGGACGATGTGAACAAGATCGACATTCCCCGCATCCGATTCACCACGTCGCATCCGCGTGATTTTGACGACCGTCTGATTGAGGTGCTGGCGAAGCGCGGCAACCTGGTGGAGCATATTCATCTGCCGGTGCAGTCCGGGAACAGTGCGGTGTTGAAAAAAATGAGCCGTAAATACACCCGTGAGCAGTATCTGGAGCTGGTGGCGAAAATCAAAAAAGCCATTCCGGATGTCGTGCTTACAACAGACATTATTGTCGGCTTCCCGGGTGAGACGGATGAACAGTTTGAAGATACGTTGTCGCTTGTGCGTGAGGTGGGTTTCGATTCAGCCTATACGTTCATCTATTCTCCGCGTGAGGGAACTCCTGCTGCCGTCATGGAAGACAATGTGCCCATGGAGGTTAAAAAGCGGCGCCTACAGCGTCTGAATGATACCATTTCCGAGTACAGCCGGGGCGGCAATGAGAAGCTGCGCGGGCAAATCGTTGAAGTGCTGGTCGAAGGCGAGAGCAAAAACAACGACAAGGTGCTTGCAGGGCGTACGCGTACCAACAAGCTGGTCCATTTTACAGGTTCCCCGGAACTGGTGGGTCAGTTCGTCCATGTTAAAATAACAGATGTGATGACATGGTATATTAAAGGTGATCTGGTGACTGAGCCAATGGCTGTGGAATCATATAGATAACAGATTGGAGCGATAGACCGTGGGAGAAGATCGGATGCAGGAAGATGCGCTGAATCCGGCGAAAAACGATCAGAAAAATCCGCTCTTTCGCCAGGATATTTTACAAAAAACACAAGAGCTGGCTAAGTTGCTTCAGAACAGTGAGGAAGTGCAGCTTTTCCGCAAGGCGGAGGATAAGATTAAGAATCATCAGCGCATACAGCAATTGATTGCTGTCATGAAGAAAAAGCAAAAAGAAATAGTAGCCTTCGAATCGCTTAAAAATACAGCGATGGTGGCGAAAATTGAACACGAGATTGAACAGCTTCAGACAGAGCTTGACGGTATACCTGTCGTGAGCGAATTTCAGCAGAGTCAGGTAGAAATCAATGAGCTGCTTCAGATGATTATGGGTGCCATCCGCGACACCGTATCGGAAAAAGTGAGTGTGGAGACAGGCAAAGATGCGCCCTCCTCTAGCTGCAGTGACTAACATGATATCAGGTGCGGAAGCATGAGCTTCCGTGCCTTTTTTGACATCCACATTTTCTATACAAGGAGAGAGTAGCATGGAAGTATTGCGTAAGATGATCGAAGAAGGGGACAATAAATTTTGGGGTTATCTGGGCTGCACTTTTCTTGGTGCCGAGAATGGGGAAATCCGGATCGGTCTGCAGGCGGAGGAGCACCACACGAATTCCATGGGCATTATTCATGGCGGAGTGCTAACCGCTCTTATGGATCAGGCGATGGGAATGGCTGCAACCTCATCGCGCCAGCAGGATGCGTGTGTGACGACGAATTTGAATGTACACTTTCTGTCCGCCATGCATAAAGGCAAGCTGGAGGTAAGAGCCCGGGTCATCCACGAAGCGGGCCGCACGATTACGACGGAAGCGGAACTCCGTGACGAAAAGGGCACACTCGGCTGCATGGCGACAGCCACCTTTCGTGTGCTGCGCAGCACTCCCGCGAAATAACAAGCTTGACATTTCATATTATGACTTCATAATGAAAATATCAAAACGAATAATATGGTGATGACAATGAGTTCAAATAACGATCAGGATTTGGGGCAACAAGCCGGTTATGATGTAAGAAAATACAGAACTCCGGACGGCGCCCCCGCAGATATCGTTATGTTTACTCTAACGAAGCGGGAACGGAAGACTGTAACTAAAACGCTGCCGATCCGTGAATTGAAGGTCATGCTGATTAAGCGCCGCCGTTGGCCGTTTGAAGGGCTTTGGGCACTGCCGGGCGGATTCTGCCGGGAGAATGAATCTATCGAAGGAGCGGCCAAGCGGGAGCTGATGGAGGAAACGGGCGTCGACGGGGGGCACCTGGAATATTTGGGTGTATACAGCAAGCCGGGCCGTGATCCACGCGGCTGGATTATATCTCACGCCTTCTTCGCTCTGGTGGAAGAGTGGATGCTGGAGGAACGGCAGGCGGCGGACGATGCCTCTGAGGTTGGTCTGTTCACGATCCAGGAAGCGCTGGAGGAACTGGATCTGGCTTTTGATCATAAGGAAATCATTCAGGATGCTTACCGCCAGATCCAACTGCAAATGCTGCAAACGACGATTGCGAAGCAGTTTTTGCCGCCTCATTTTACGCTGGGGGAGCTGTACCAGGTGATTCAGAGTGTCGTACCGGATTTTGAGGAGCCTAATTTCATCCGCAAAATTACATCTACCCGCAGTCGGCAGGGAATTATTGAAGAAGTAAGGGATGAGCAGGGCAATCCGCTAAGCTCCAATCAGTATTCACAGCGGCCTGCCCAGTTGTACCGATTCAGCGACAGAATCATCCCCCGATTATCTATATACACATGAAATCAATCATAGGAGTGGAGCTATGAAAGCATTGATTGTCATTGATTATACCCGTGATTTTGTGGATGGAAGTCTGCCTGTCGGGCAGTCGGCCATAGATTTGGACGAGCGAATCGCAGACATTACAGAGAGCTTTCTTGATCAGGGCAATTTCGTTGTAATGGCTGTTGACCTTCATGAACAGGATGATCCGTACCATCCTGAAACGAAGCTTTTTCCGCCCCACAATATTCGGGGAACTTCCGGGCGTGAGCTGTATGGCAAGCTGGAACAGGTCTATAAGCGTAATAAGGAATCGGTCTATTGGATGGACAAAACCCGCTACAGCGCTTTTTGTGGAACACCACTGGAGCAAAAGCTGCGGGAACGGGGAATTACGGAGGTTCATCTGATCGGGGTATGCACGGATATATGTGTGCTGCATACGGCAGTGGATGCTTATAATAAAGGCTTTGAAATAGTCGTCTACAAGGATGCGGTGGCCAGCTTTAATCAGGCAGGTCATGACTGGGCCTTGGGACACTTCAGCGGCAGCCTTGGCGCGCGTGTAGCTTCGGCGGAAGAAGAAATCTTGAAGCGTTAAGCGTTACACGCAGTGGAAGAGACACAGCAGCCGGGAGCGTAAGAAAGGATGAAGAACAATGCAGACCAGTCTTGCTTTACATACGGATAAATATCAGATTAACATGATGTACGCCCATTGGGCGAACGGCACGCACAAGCGTCAGGCCGTGTTTGAGGCCTATTTCCGCAAGCTTCCCTTTGGGAACGGTTATGCGGTATTCGCTGGTCTCGAACGAATTGTAAACTATATTTCCGCCCTTAAATTTACGGAAGAGGACATTCGCTTTCTGGCGAAGCAGGAGGAGCAGTATGATCCCCGCTTTCTGGAGGAGCTGCGTCAGTTCAAATTCCGGGGAAACGTCCACTCCATGAAGGAGGGGGCACTCGTATTTCCGAATGAGCCTCTGGTGAGAGTGGAAGGGACGATTATGGAGGCACAGTTGGTCGAAACCGCGCTGCTTAATTTCATGAACTATCAGACGCTGATCGCGACCAAGGCCTCACGCATCAAGCAGGTGTCCGATGGGGATACGCTGCTAGAGTTTGGCACGCGGCGTGCTCAGGAAGCGGACGCTGCCGTATGGGGCGCGCGTGCGGCATATGTGGCAGGTTTCCATGCCACCTCCAACATGCTGGCTGGAGAACGGTTCGGGATTCCGACGGCGGGCACGCACGCCCATTCTTGGGTGCAGAGCTTTATGAGTGAGCAGGAGGCGTTTGACGCATATGCGAAGGTGCTGCCAGACCAGGTTACGCTGCTGGTGGATACGTTTGATACGCTGGAAAGCGGTGTGCCACATGCCATTAAAACAGCCAAAATGCTGGAGGCGCAGGGAAAACGCATGAGAGCCATCCGCCTGGACAGCGGGGATTTGGCCTACCTGTCTATTCAGGCACGCCAGATGCTGGATGAGGCGGGACTGGATTACGTGCAAATTGTTGCTTCTAACGATCTGGACGAGAATACGATTTTTAACCTGAAAGCGGAGGGCGCGCGCATCAACACCTGGGGAGTCGGCACCCAACTGATTACCGCTTCGGACCAGCCTTCCCTCGGCGGCGTGTACAAGCTGGTGGAGCGTGAAGAGGACGGAGAGATGCTGCCAACGATCAAAATTTCCGCCAATCCGGAGAAGGTATCCACCCCTGGCAAGAAGGACGTCTACCGGATCGTGGATCAGAAGACCAAAAAAGCGGTGGCCGATTACATCGCATTCCCGGATGAGGACCGGCCACGCAACGGGAAGAAGCTGAAGCTATTCAATCCCGTGCATCCGTACCTGAAGAAGTATGTCGTCAATTATGACGCCATCCCGATGCTTGAACCGATCTTCGTGGACGGGGAACAGGTCTACGAGCTGCCGTCTCTTGAGGAAATCCGCAGCTACCATCGCGAGCAGCTTGATCTGTTCTGGCCGCAATATTTGCGCAAGCTGAATCCGGAGATTTACCGTGTAAATATTAGCCAGAAGGTATGGGAGCTCAAACAAAAGCTGATTGACAGCCATATGGCCCCAGAACCAGAGCATGACGAGTAATACGTGATTATATTAAAAGGCATCTGCCCGGCAGGGGACCAGATGCCTTTTACGTTACCGGACAGGCGCGCCTTTATTTGCCTTAAAAGACGGGATTTCGCACCCCACAAACGTTTGATTTCGCCGAAATAACGGCACTCCTATCCATTTGGGAGTAATGAATTTGGACAGCAATCGAAGCGCGGCAGCCGGACAAATATTTTCTTGTCCATAGCTGCCGCTGATTTCTTTTCACATATAGCTGAGTCAGCTACACCTGTTCCCCGGCCGGAACGGCCATCTCTTCCGGCTTGGCGCTGGAAACGGTACTATTATCAACGCTTCTGAAACGGGGCGACACATGGAAAAACAGGTTGAGGAGTATAGCGGAGAGACTGCCTGTGATCGTGCCGTCACTCACAATAATACGCAGTGATGACGGGAGTCCTGAGAACAGCTCGGGTACGACCGTGGCGCCGACTCCTAAGGAAATGGAACAGGCAACGATCATCAGGTTGCGCTGGTCCTTGAAATCGACCTCGGTCATCATCCGGATACCGGAAGCTACAACCATGCCGAACAGCACTACCGTAGCTCCGCCCAGCACGGCAAGGGGAATAATTGTCGCTAGCGCCGCTATTTTAGGAACAAGCCCGAGTACAATAAGAATGCAGGCCGCAACCGCAATTACGTTACGAGTTTTAACCCGTGACAGCTCAACCAGTCCGACATTTTGAGCGAATGTATTATATGGGAAAGCATTGAATAATCCGCCCAGCACGATAGCAGTCCCCTCGGAACGGTAGCCGCGCGTCAAATCATGAGGAGACAGCTTCTGATCGCATACTTTGCCCAGTGCCAGAAAAACGCCTGTCGACTCCACAATAATAACGACACAGACGATGATCATGGTAAGAATAGGGGCGATCCTGAATTCAGGCAGGCCGAATGCGAAAAATTGCGGCAAATGGAACCAGGAAGCCTCCGCGACCGGTGCGAAGCTGACCTTGCCCATCAACGCTGCCACAGTCGTGCCTGTGATGATACCAATCAACACGGCAAGGGAGCGCATGAATCCGGCTAGGAAACGGTTGATCACGAGAATAAGCGCCAGCACACCGAAGGACAGCAGAAAGTTGGGTAGGCTGCCAAAGTCGGGGTTAGCTGCGCCTCCCGCCATGTTTCTGATCCCGGTCGGAATCAGCGACAGACCGATCACGGTTACGACCGTCCCGGTCACAACGGGCGGAAACAGCCTGATGATTTTCCCGAAGAAGGCTGCGAACACGAGTACAAACAGGCCTGCCGCGATGATCGCACCATAGATGGCGTTCAGCCCGTATTGACTGCCAATGCCGATCATGGGGGTGATTGCGACGAATGAGCTGCCCAGCATGACTGGCAGGCCAATGCCCAGGTACTTGTTCTTCCACACCTGCAGTAGGGTGGCGATGCCGCAGGTGAGCAGGTCAATGGCGACGAGATAGGACAACTGCGCTCCTGTCAGATTTAGGGCACGCCCGACTAGTAGTGGTACCAGAATCGCCCCGGCATACATGGCCAGCACGTGCTGCAATCCCAGTGAAACTATTTTACTTCCGCCGCTTAAACTTATGTTGCTCTCCATCCTTCACTCTCCTATCGGTTGCTTGAATTATAGCAATGATAAAAGGAGAAGTGAGCTTTTCTGGAGTAGTAATCTTAACATTTGTGAAAAATCATAAATTAAAGTTTGTATTTTATGCAGATCCACGCTTAAATATGTAATGAAATATTACATAAGGGAACGAAAAGACGAACGCTGTAAGTTTGTCCAACAGCGTCCGGTTTTGCAAAGAGCTATGTTTTATAGATTTCCCGCATGACATGACGAAGCTCCGGTATAATAATGCGTTCCATCGCCAGCTTGATGGCCTTAGGTGATCCCGGCATAGAGAAGACGGCTGTGCGTCCAACCGTGCCTGCAATCGCCCTGCTCAAAATCGCTGCCGAACCGATATCTTCTGTGAAGCTTAAATAGCGAAAAATCTCTCCGAAGCCCGGCAGCTCCTTATGCAGCAGCGAAGCAACGGCCTCGTAGGTTGTATCCCGTGGTGAGATTCCTGTTCCGCCCGTCAGCAGCACCGCTTCTACTTCCCTGGAGGCAGCCGCTTCAAAGACCAATTGGCGGATTCCTTCGTAATCATCCTTGACAATGACGTGCCTTGCTACGGTGTATCCGTTATCCTGCAATAGCTGCTTCAGGAGCTGTCCTCCTGTATCCGTAGCTTCCGTTCGGGTATCCGATACGGTAATAACCATGCATGCCACCTCGCGTGGTGCTTCACGGCGGTGTTCCTCGACGGTTGAACCCATGAACATGCCTCCTTGTAAATTTTTAAATTACATAAAACGCTGATAAATCAAGAAGCTGCCGTGACTCCTATCAATTTGTAGCAGAGCTGAAGAGTCGCTTGTTCCTTGCTTCCAGTTATAGTACACTCGTTTCATAACCGCGCATGGACACACGCGACTTTAGTCGTGTGACAAATTGCGCTCGGCATAAGGGCTTCCTTCGGTAGCTCGAAAGCCGAAAGTTCCATGCTTTCTCCTTCCGCCATGAAGATTTAACCATTTCCCACTGAATCCTATGGTATATTTAATGCAGTGAGAAGAGGTGAATCGAATGTCTACCATTACAGCAAAAATCCAAATTAATGTCCCGCATGAGCATACAGAAATGCTCACCAAGACCATCCAAACCTATCGTGAAGCATGTAATTATCTTTCAGTTATTGTCTTTCAAACCAAAGAATTACGTTATCGCACACTCCATGACTTGTATTATCGAGAGCTGCGAAGTCGTTTTGGTTTGAAAAGCCAAATGGCGCAATCGGTGATTAAAACCGTCATCGCCCGCTATACATCTGCCCGATCTAACGGACACGATTGGAGCTTGGTCCAATTCAAACGCCCTGAGTATGATCTGGTATGGAATCGAGATTACTCTTTGAACGATGATCGGTTTAGCGTAAATACACTGGACGGACGAGTGAAGCTTCGTTACAAAAAGCGAGGCATGCAGCACTTCTTTGATGGCACATGGAAGTGGGGCACGGCCAAACTCGTGTATAAACACAGGAAATGGTTCTTGCATATTTCCATGACCAAAGAGTTCCCTGAATTGGATCTTACAAAGGTCAACCATATTGTTGGCATTGACCTGGGAATCAACTTTCTCGCCACCACCTACGACACTCAAAGCCAGACGACGTTTTATCCTGGACGAACCGTGAAACACAAACGAGGCCAGTATAAAGTCTTACGTAAACAACTTCAGATGAGACAAACCCCCTCCGCTCGCAAACGACTCAAGGAAATTGGTTCAAGAGAAAACCGTTATGTTACCGATGTCAACCATCAAGTAACCAAGGCACTCGTTGAAACGTATCCGAAAGGCACGCTGTTTGTGATCGAAAATTTAAAAGGTGTTCGTTCCGCCACGGAAAAAGTATGTGTTCGCCATCGGTATGTGTCGGTTTCCTGGGCATTTCATCAATTCCGTGAGATGTTGGAGTACAAGGCTCAACTGAACGGACAGGGCGTCATCGCAGTAGATCCTAAATATACTTCCCAAACCTGCCCGAAATGCGGACATATTGAACGAGCGAATCGAAACAAAAAAATGCACACCTTTGAATGCCAAGCCTGTCACTATCGCTCTAACGATGACCGAATTGGAGCTATGAATCTGTACCGCAAAGGAATCGAGTACATCGGTACAGGTACAGCAGGAGTATAGCTCTTGTTGTAGGGGCGAGGTCGACCGTCCTGATGTTCCAACACGCTAAGGTAGGAGCACGACAAGGTGCGTTCGCACTACCGGTTAGGAATAAGTCTAAAAGGCTTGTGCGAAGCGCAAGCACTGTCTACGAAGTAGGCAGAGACAAGTTCGTGACTTGAGTCATGAGTTGTTGACTACTTACATGAAGACTCAATAACACAGATGTAGCTTCACAGGAGGTTGTTATGGAACAGGCAGTACCCGTCTACATATTATCAGGCTTTTTGGGAAGCGGCAAAACGACATTGCTGCAAAACATGCTTGCTGCTTTTCGTGCCCAGGGCAAACGTCCTGCAGTTGTGATGAATGAGCTGGGGGATGTGAATCTGGACGGCCAATTGGTTGACGACCAGATCCCGACAGCGGAGTTGCTCGGAGGCTGCATTTGCTGTTCCATCCGGGGGGATCTTAGTCTGCAACTGGTGGAGCTGGTACAGAAGGAGGCTCCCGACGTGATCATCATCGAAGCAACCGGCGCGGCCAATCCGATGGATATTTTGGACGGTGTGTCCGAGACCTCGCTGTATGCGCGGCTTGAACTGCGGCAGTTGATTACCGTAGTGGATGCGGCTCATTTGTATGATTTGTACCAGGAGCAGCGGGGCAGAACGTATCGGCTGATGCAGGAGCAAATCCGGTGTGCGTCGCTTTTGATTTTGAATAAAACAGACCGGGTCGATGAGGAAGCCCGCGACAAGCTGAACGAACTGCTGCGTAAATGGAACGCTTATGCCCCCGTGCTGCAGACTGTCCAATGTGATGTTCCTATAGAGACTTTGTTGGACATGGGTATCGCCGGTTTTGAACGGAAAGAGCAGGAAAGCGTTGGGGAGGGCATGCCGCACCCTGGCAGCGATACCAAATCCTGCGGCCATGACCACGGGCAGTTCTGTGGCTGCAATGGCAACCAGGAACATGCAGCCCATGAGCTGCATCATTCACATTCGCATGTGATGGCGTACACCCATTATTTTGATGGGCCAGTGAACAGTGTGGAATTTGAAAAGCTGCTGCAGGAGCTGCCCCGTGATATTTATCGGGCCAAAGGCATTCTGGCGTTTAGTGATACGAGCGGCAGATTTTTGTTTCAGTATGCTTACAGGGAATCGGATTTTATGAAAATCGATCCACAGGGCGAGGTGCAGGATGTAGCCGTGTTCATTGGTGAGCATTTTGATAAGGAAGAAATCAAACGGAAATTGTTGGCCTTGGTTCACTCGTCCGCAAGCTGAGCTGTGGTAGGTCCAGGCCGAGTGTACGCCTGTATTTGCACTGATTAATTGACTGCCCGAACGGGTAAGAAAAAACAAGGTCAATAACCAGCAGGAGGTACCAAAGCATGAGTAATTCCATTCAGAAATGTATCGAAGCATGCCTTGAATGCATGAATGCGTGCAATGTATGTTATGTCGCCAATTTGAAGGAATATGATTTGGAAACACTGCGGGAATGCATCCGTTTGGACCGGGAATGCGCGGAGATCTGCTCCTACACAGCGCAAGCACTTGGACGGGGAACGGAATTTGCGGCGGAAATTTGTAACCTGTGTGCCCGGATCTGCGAAGCGTGCGCCACCGAGTGCAGCAAGCATAAGCACGACCACTGCCAGCAGTGTGTTGAAGCATGCCGCCGCTGCGCCGAAGCCTGTCGTTTTATGGCGGTCGCATAATTGCGGACATATGCCTGCCAACAGAGAACGCCGTTATCATTAGGGCCCTGGGGCGGGTTTGAAAGAGGGAAATATACGTTTGCTGCTGCTTATTTTCAGGATGAACTTATGCTACTATAGGGTGGTGGAAGGCAACTCGGGCTATAGGCAGCCGTGAGTGCACCCCAAGCGCACATGAAATCCCTGGGAGATTCGCACCACCAGATTTCATGCTGCTTTTCACAGTTTTTTTGAAAAATGGCCTGCTTTAAATGATACCTGATTTAGGGGTTCGCACTTTTAGGCCCACGAGCCTTTACGGGACAAGGGCCGAAACGGCTGCTGTTACTCCCCTTGCGGGAGTATGGGTTGAAAGATTACGACTAACATGGTCAAGATCGAATGTACTAAGGGTTACTCCCTACACGGGAGCATGTTAAGGTGGTGTGAGGTTTATGCGCAGTTCAGAGATATCTAACCTGAATTTCCTTGTGGAGAAAGAGAAACTAGCTTTGGCAGAAGTATTACACAAAATCGAAGTCCCTTTTAAAGTAAGACAGGTCATCCTTTTTGGATCAAAAGCTCGGGGGGACTTTGAATCGGAAAGTGACATAGACTTGCTGGTTTTGACAGAATTGGAGGATCGACCTGAGAATAGACACTATTTGTCGGATATGCTTTTTGATGTGAATCCGTACTACGAGCCACCTATCAGCGTAACGTATTTTAACAAAGATGACTGGGATTCCGGGAAGGTATTACCTACTTTTAAAAGTAATATTTTGAAGGATGGTGTTCAGGTTGTCTTTTAAAGGTGATGCAGTCAAGTCGTTCCTAAAAAGAGCTAAAGGGAAGTATTCAGCTGCTGTGTATTCTTTTGAGAATGAAGATTATCCGGCAGCCGTAGCTTCCCTTTATTATTCTGCCTTCCAGTCCGTCTCAGCTTTAATGATACATAGAGATGTCCCGGAAAATAAGCACACTCAAGTTAGGGCGTGGGTAGGCAGGGAGCTTTTTAAGCAAGGTTTGATTAGCTCTGATTTAGCTAAGATGTATAATCGTCTGATGGATGACAGGCAGGATGCTGACTATAAACCTACGGTTAACATAACTAGGGAAGTAGTGGAGTCTTATTTTGTACCAGTAAAGGAATTTAATTCAATAATATTAAAGATGATACAGCAGGAGGGATTGGAGGATCTCGACGCGTTTTATATCAATTGATCTTGTAATAGTACCGCCGATTGTTGGTTTTATTGCAAAATTCAATTGGACGCTGCAGCTTATGGCGTGCTACATTGGGCATGTAAATACTCCTTACGTAGCGTTTCCAAGCTTATGGAGCATGAGCTATATGCAGTCCCGTTTACACCTTAACCGCTGCTGATCCGGCAAAGCATGGTCATGATGTGAAGTAAAAAGGGGTGCCGTGCCGTTGTCCAACCTTTTTCGTCCATTTTCAATCTGAGCCATTAGAATCTGAGTTTGATCAGGACTCGAAATAGAAAGGCAACTTGAGCTGTACAGCCGTGAGTGCGAACCCCAAGCGCACATGAAATCCCTGGGAGATTCGCACCACCAGATTTCACGCGGCTTTTCACGTTTTTTTTGAAAAATGGCCTGCCTTAAAATGATACCTGATTTAAGGGTTCGCACTTTTAGACCCGCGAGCCCTTACGTGACAAGGGCTGAAAACGCCCGCTGTTACTCCCCCTGCGGGAGTATGGATTGAAACGCCTCGTAGCCCATCAGATAAATCGGATCGATAACGTTTCGATAGCGTTACTTCCCTACACGGGAGTATGGCTGAAACACAAGGAACCGTCCGGACGATGTGGTGTTCGGATGTTACCCCTTACGAAATCAAAATCGAAATCCCAAACGAGTGAAATGAATGAAAGGCTCCAAGCATCACTTCCCCCAAAAAGTTCTCTTCCACTTCTTGCAGGTGAAAAGTGGCGGCCATCAGGCCGCCATTAGTATTCATACAGAACTTAGCGGTAACCCGCAGTATTCGCTGGTTTTCCTGCATCTTGCACTTCTACAAGATAGCGCCAGCAGTCTGGCTGTGAGCCATCCAGATCATAAAAATCATACACCTGTGCGAGCTGACCACTTGAAACCGAATGACCGTTCCAGCGTGCCACTTCCGGATCTGCGGCTAGTGCGGCCACGGCACGTCCTACATAACGGGGTGTTTCCGAGATGATAAAATGAGGTTCTTTCGCCGCCGCATCACGCCAGTTTTCCTCTGTAACTCCAAAGTGATCCAGCATAATTTCAGAACGCATCCAACCCGGGGTCAATGCTACGGCAGTGCAGCTAAATGGCGCAAGCTCATGGGCTAAAGCCCGGGCCATACGAATGACAGATGCCTTGGCCAGATCGTAGAAAAAAGATAAGCGGTAATTATGATCGTTGTATTCTGCCGTGCCGTCCGTGATTTCAACGACCAGCCCATTTTTGTTGCGGATTAACAGGGGCAGGGCAAAGTGACTTGTAATAATATGCGTATCCATCGCAAGCCGAAGCATGCGCAGCCCGCGATCAAGAGAGTGTTCCCACACAGGCACGTTCCATTGTGTCAAATATTCGGCTCCCCACACATCGTTAACCAGGATGTCCAGTTTACCTTGTTCATCTTCAATTTGCGCTATTAGAGCCTGAACCTGATCAGGCTCCAGGTGGTCCACTTGAACCGCTATGCCTCGGCCGCCTGCATGGGTGACCAATTCAGCCGTTTCTTCAATCGTTTCCGGGCGATTATATTCGGAGCGCTGTGTTCGAGTCGTGCGTCCTGTCACATATACCGTGGCACCGGCTGCTCCCAATTCGATGGCGATTCCTCGACCTGCACCGCGTGTTGCACCTGCCACCAAAGCTACTTTTCCCGCTAGAGGTTTCATCATCTGTTGCTCCTTTCGTTGATCTATCTCCTATAGTAGACCTCAAATATGTCACCTATTGTCATATAAATATTCGTTCTCCAGGCTTTAATAAAAAGCCAAGCGCTCCCAAGTCATGATGTGCTTTAGAATCTTTATTTTCTGCAAGGATGCACTCCAGAAGCCTTCCGGTTAAGTAAGGTTGTATAAGCTGAGGGGAGAGGTATAGTTTTGTATGTATTTTATTTTGTGTGAAAGAGGTTAATATGGCGACAATTCACGATGTGGCTTTAAAAGCGGGGGTATCCGTCACGACCGTATCTCGTGTTATGAACAACCGGGGATATATCAGCGAAGCGACCCGCAAAAAAGTGTTCGACGCAATGGATGAGCTTAATTATCAACCGAATGAAATCGCACGTTCCCTGCTCCGCAAGCAGTTCAATATTATCGGCCTGATTATTCCGAATGTCGCGCATCCGTTCTTCAGTGAACTTGCCAATGAGATGGAATATTATGCCTATCAGCAGGATTGCAAGGTTTTGCTGTGTAATTCGCATATGGACCCCGTTAAGGAAAAAGTATATATCGACATGCTGAAGCGCAACCGGGTCGACGGCATCATTATGGGCAGCCATACGCTGGAAGTGGATGAGTACCGTCATCTGAGCTTGCCAATTGTGACGTTTGACAGGCAGATTGACCCGGGTATCCCCTACATATCCTCGGACAATTACCGGGGTGGTGAGCTGGCCACGGAGCTGCTTATTCATAAGGGCTGCCGGAAAATTGCGCATATATGCGGAAATCTGGAGCTAAATATGCTGTCCAATAAGCGGACAGATGCATTTCGGGATGTTGTAAAAAAGCATGGTGTGCAGCATGTGATCGTGCAAACCGATTTGAATGTGTTCGCCCAGAAGGATTACGAACGCATCAAAAGCGGCCGGAAACCGTAACATTCAGGTCAGTCTACGATACCGGCAGCAGCAGAAGAACATGCGGGAGGAACTTATCCAGTGAAGAGGGCTGCTTCTTGAGTGTCCAGCGGATGCACGAGCTGGAAAGGGGATTTGGGCAATTAAACATAACCGGGGATTCTGGAGCTTCCTGCTTCTATGATTACAAAAAGTAAGTTTATAGGTCGGCTGGCTTTCGTTTGCCCATATAATCTGATGAAGAAGCAGAAGTGGATGGGAAAATAAACGGATCGGCAAGGATGAGTCCTCTGCCTGGTCCGTTTTTTTGATTTTGATTACGCAGACCGCCCTTTGACTTCTGTTCAACAGTAGATCTCCTTACAGAACATTGACAGGACATAGAAAAGTATTTAGAATAAAAATTGATTGATTGACCAAAATAAAAAATGAACAATCAAACAATATAAAGGGAGATAAATAAATGGAAAACAAACAATCTTTGATAGCTGATGCACGGAGAGAGCAAATCATTAAAGCTGCTATAGAGGTTTTGACGGAAATTGGATATAACAGCACAAGTCTTTCCAAAATAGCAAATAAAGCAAATATAAGTACAGGACTTATATCTTATCATTTCTCTGGTAAGGAAGATTTGATGAGAAATACTTTGATGTATTTGGTTGAGCAAGAGCGAGCCTTTATTAAGGGAAAAGTAGAACAGAAACAAACGTATATGGAGAAATTAATGACTTTTATAGAAGCAAGTTTGGCATACCAGGGTACAAACCGTGGATATAACAATGCGTTACTTGAAATTATTTTTAATGGTCGCACACCAGACAACGTCCCTTATTATCGGGCAGAAATTCATGAGGAAGATGAATTAAATGTTTTGTTGAAAGAGATTCTTTACAAAGGACAAGAATCTAAAGAATTTAATGACTTCGATCCTCAAGTGATTGCAATTGTCATTCGGGGTGCTACAGCAGGGTCGATGTCATTACCTCAAAATGAGTTAAGTCTTGAAGATTACAGTGAAAAATTAATAAAGAGCATTTTAAAAATGCTTAAATAAAAAAACGAACGGCGTTGTGAACACAACGTCGGGAGTAGCTGCAGTTAACCAAAGTTTTGCGGCCGTCGTGAGCGTCGGTTCGGGCATTTTGCTGGCGGATGACGGCTCGGCTGCAGCAGGTCAGCTATAAATTGGGCTCCGGCAACATTACCTTTGACGGGGCAACGTTGCTTTTATCACTGTTCTTCAAAATCTTTCAGTTGAAAAGGAGCCTAAAATGATCAAGAACCGTAAGTGGCGCAAAGCTGCGCAACGAGTCAAGGCAGGGAACGGGCGTTCACTAAAGTCTTTCCGATGGTGGCAACCGCTCAACCGTGCCCTGTTTTACCTCCCGTTGACAAACGATGATGACCGACAAGCGGTCTTCGCCGTTGACGTCCCGTATTGGCAACAGCTTCAGACGGACGACGGTAAGGGCAAAGCCCACCTGTATCTCGATGGCAGACATCACGCCGAGTCCAAACTCCCCGCGGCCTTCCCCGTGCCGGGAGGAATGATTATCGTAGAGGGCTCAGTTTTCGGTCTTAAGCGTTGCGACTATGTTACCGTCGAGGGAAGCATGCAGCAGCTCATCCCGGACGAGCGTTCCGCCGAAGGACGGCGCGCTCGTCTTGACCGCGAGCACCCGGCGTTGAGCCGCTGGATCGGATTTTTGTCGCTGATCATGCTCATCATCCCTATCGTTCTTGCCATCCCTCAGGTCATCGAACCGGTCTCTCAGATGCCCCCGATAGCTCAGCGCTTCGGGACCTTCACTTCGCCTATTACTCTGCCGATCTGGCTTAACATCACACTTGGGCTCTGCGCCGCCGCGGCCAGTATGGAGCGTGCAACGCGATTGCGCTGGAACGCGTTGCTAGACGGTAGCTCTTAGAAAGTTATATAGAGACATATTCGGAGCAAACATGACATTCGTAATATTACGAATATGGCAAACAGACTTAATGAATTTGTTTACGGGTCTGCTTCGGCTAAGCGCCGTCTGCCTGTGCTCGGACATCCGAACATTGAGGAGAGAATTAATCATGAACAATAAAAAGTGGTATTTCCTAGGAATCGCGCTGATCGTCTTGAGCTTCGCCGGAACGGCTTGTCAGCCGCTCGATCTTGTCGACAAGTTGCCCGCGCACGAGCAGAAATGGACGTTTGCGCAGGACAAGCTGAGTACGCTCGTCATCGACAGCGAGTATGACGTGGACATGGAGTTCATCGCCAGCCCCGACGGCACTAACTACGTGGAAGTCAGCGGCAATATGCAGCAAAACACGATCGATCAGTTGAAAGCTACAGAGATCACAGGCAATGAGCTGGAGCTGCAACTGCAGAGGGATGTGAAATTAGTCGCCCCCAACTACAAGTCCATCAAGCTGCGGATGATTGTAGCGCTGGCGGATGACGCCCGACTGCAGCAGATTAGCTATAAATCGGGCTCCGGCAAGACCAGTTTTACCGGCTTGAAGGCGGAAAAGATCGACTTGTCCGTTTCTTCCGGCACTCTGCGTGCGGAAGCGATCACCGCCGGACGGTTGAGCTTGACCTCAAAATCCGGGGATATTACGGCGGAGCGGATCCAGGGGGATACGGAAATTCAGCTGCACTCCGGCGATATCAATGTGGACGGGCTGAAGGGAGCCCTGAAGGTGCAATCGACTTCCGGCAGTATTACCGCCGTGGACGTCGACGGCTCGTCCGATACCTCACTGCATTCGGGCAATATCAAGTTTGACCGGTTTACCGGAAATGGTGTATTTAAATCGACCTCTGGCAACATTACTTTGACGGGGCAGCGTTCGGACAGCCTGGATATCTCCGTCCGTACTGGTGACGTGATTGTGTCGCCTGATCCGGAGTTCAAAGGATTCTTTGACCTGAAGACCACATCCGGACACATCAAGGCGCCCGAGTCCCCGCAAGAGACGACGGACGTTATCAAAGTACGGGCAGCTTTGGGCGATATTCAGATCCAGTGATGAGTCCATTAGTGAGAGCTAGGGTAAGAATTCTTCATGATGAGTGGTACTGTAGAGCGCAGCCTTCGCCTTTTGTATGAGGTGAGGGCTCTTTTTATCTTCAGTTGCTTGAATGAGGTCCTTGCTTACAAATAAATAGATCACTCTATGAGTGAAAGATTTTAGTTGATTTTGACAATCATTATCAATTAATATAAAGAGAAATGATAATCATTATCAGCAGGTAGGTGAGTCGTGGTTCGGGCAACAGTCATTGTAACGCCATAAAGAAAACAGATGATAGTTACTTAATGAAATTGGGGGAAATGACAGAGATGAAAAAACGTTTTAGCGTAGTGATGCTCACTCTAGTAGTCATGCTAGTTATGGCCGCATGTGGCAATTCAAGTGCCGGAAATACGAACACAGCGAAGGATACAAATAATACAACATCATCTGCAAATGCAGAAACGTCTGGTGATGCTGCTTCGACAGGGCCTATTACAATTAAACATAACAAAGGCGAGACGGTATTGGAAAAACCGGCCCAACGTGTCGTTGTGTTGGAATGGATTTTTGCAGAGAACCTTATTGCGTTAGGTGTGCAGCCTGTCGGAAATGCCGATAATGTAGAATACACAAAATGGGTCACTTCGGAGGCGGCCTTAGCTTCTGATGTTCAAGATGTTGGATTGCGCTGGGAGCCCAATTTGGAGACGATTGCGGCTTTAAAGCCTGATTTAATTATTTCGAATACGGACAATAATGCTGCGATTTATGACCAGTTAAATGCGATCGCTCCAACGATTGAATTTGATCCTTATCCGAATGAGGGCGATGCCTATACCGAAATGGAAAATATCTTTAACAAAACCGCACTTGCTGTAGGTAAGACTGCTGAAGCAGAAAAGGTGTGGGCAGATCTTGATCAGTATTATGCCGAAGCTAAGGAAAAGCTTGCCGCTGCAGGCAAAGCAGACTTGAATTATGTCATTGCCCAAGCATTCAGCAGTCAGGAGGCCGCAACTGTACGTTTGTTTACCGATACATCTACGGTGTCTCAAACATTGGATCGAATTGGACTTAAAAACGATTGGAAATCGGAAAAATTCGAGAAATACGGATTTACGGATTCAACGATTGAGGCACTGCCTTCAGTAACAGACTCGAATTTTATTTATATCGTGCAAGACGATGACAATGTGTTCGGTGAACCGGTCAAAGATAACTCTGTTTGGAACGGGCTGAATTTCGTAAAAGAGAAGCGCACTTATCAGATCGATGGCAGCACCTGGACTTTTGGCGGACCGCTTTCATCCAAAGTACTTGTAGAACGTGTTGTTGATTCTTTGACGAAATAACGGTGCACAATAATGAATGAGAACAAACCATTTCACGACCACATCGCATGGAAAATCATCGGCGTATTTGGGGGCGGCATCGCCGCCCTTTTTATTCTGTTTTTTGTTAGTTTATGCTTTGGAGAAGCAGAAATTTCTGTCAAGTCTGTCGTTGATGCGCTGCTCAATCGGCAAGATGTGCCTAGTCACAACATGATCTGGGATTTGCGAATCCCTAGAACGATACTTGGTTTTTTGACCGGAGCAGGGCTTGCTGTTGCAGGAACGCTGCTGCAGACGGTTACAAAGAACCCGCTTGCCTCTACAGATACGCTTGGTATTAATTCCGGAGCTTATTTTGTAGTTGTGCTGGGAACGGCATTTTTTCCTTCCATCCTTTCCACTTCACCTCTTCTGTTTGCGGCGGCAGGGGGAATGTTAGCTGCTTCTATCGCCTATGTTCTCGGTGGGGGCAGAAAAGCGACTCCGATCCGTCTAGTCCTGGCAGGCATGATTGTTTCATTGGTCATTGAGTCGGTTACGAGAGCCATACATATTTTCAAAGCGACGGAAACACAGAATTTGTTCTTGTGGGGCGCGGGCAGTTTAGTGCAGATGGATATGGATGGCGTTTATTATGTATGGCCATGGGTGGTAGGTATTTTGCTTGTGGCATCCGTGTTTGGCAGATTCTTTGATGTACTTGATTTGGATGAAGCGACAGCGCGTTCGTTAGGCCATAAGGTGGATCTGACGAGATTTATAGGTCTTGCCTTGGCAGTGCTTGTTGCCGCTGTTGTTGTAAGTGTGGTCGGACCGATTGGTTTCGTTGGCTTGGTTGCTCCGCATCTGATTCGATTGGTCGGATTTCGGAAACATAGCTGGCTGCTTCCAGGCTCGGCTTTGTGGGGAGCGGTTTTAATTACAACAGCGGATGTATTATCCCGGGTTGTCAAAAGCAGCGTCGGGGAGATGCCCATTGGAGCGGTAATGGCACTGATCGGAGCCCCATGTTTAGTATGGCTTGTGTTAAAGAAGATGAAAGGGGTAAGCGGTTCCGGAGGGCAGCATTCACTAGGGGCAGGTGCAAGGCCGATAAAGATAGGTTTCCCACCTCTGGTTGCTCTATCATCCGTTCTTGTCGTTGGTTTGATTTTAGTCAGCATGACAATGGGAGGCACAACGATTCCGCTCGGACAATTGTTCCGCGGCCTCTTTGGAGCAGATGATGCGTCTTCTTACTCTGTGCTCTTGAATTTACGATTGCCTCGGACGTTCGTGGCTGCCGGAGCAGGGATAGCTTTGGCTGTAAGCGGAGTGCTTATCCAAGCTGCAGTACGAAATCCACTGGCTGATACATCGATTATTGGCATCACCTCGGGGGCAGGCTTCGGAGCTATGCTCATTTTAATTGCTTGGCCGCAAGTGCCTATTAGCTTCATGCCTGTAGCTGCTATAGCGGGGGGATTGGCCGCTGCAGCGATTGTCTTCATTTTCGCTTGGCATAAAGGGCTGAATCCTTCTGTGCTGATTTTGCTTGGAATTGCGGTATCTGCTTTTGGATCTGCAGGCATTCAAGCTTTGATTATCCGGGGTTCATTATGGGGCAGTTCAGGTTACATATGGTTAACTGGTTCTACGTATGCCCGCACATGGGAGCATTTCAAGCTAATCTCTTTATTTTTAATCATATTGCTGCCCATCGCCTGGTATCTGGGCCGCAGATTTGATCTGCTTGCGTTTAGCGATGAGAGTGCTACCGGGATGGGGTTGTCGGTTCGTAACACGAGGCTGGCTTCTATGGTGGTTGGCGTGCTGCTGGCGGCCGGGGCTGTAGCAGTGGTCGGAACGGTCGGTTTCCTTGGCCTGATTGTGCCGCATGCGGTGCGAGTGATCGTAGGGCATAATACGCGGAAGTCCATTATTCTGTCCAGTTTGTTCGGGGCTTTGTTATTAGTCTTGACGGATACGATTGGGCGAACGGTGCTCGCTCCAGTTGAGTTACCATCCGGCATGTTAATAGCATTGATTGGGGCACCTTATTTCGTGTTCTTAATGTTCAGGTCTTTTAATCAAAAATTATGACGGATGGAAGAGTGGCTCCTCCTTTACGACTCAAGCTGCCTTTTATCTTGTATTTTAGGTCTTACGTTTGGCTAATGAGTTGCTGGTGTTGATCAATAATCCGATCTTGTTCCCGCATTTGGCGTACATGGAGATGTTTAATTTGTTACTCTCCGTGCGGGAGTATGGATTGAAAATCCAGGAATGTGATGAACGAGTACTTCGACATGACGTTACTCCCCGTATGGGACGCAGAAAATACAGCTTGTGCTGCAAACACAAAATAAGTATAATAATGTAAATTTAAAGTCCGTGAACGGGAGAGTAGCCGTACAATCTCATAACAGCGAGCCGGGATGGTGGGAGTCGGCATGAGGCATACGGTGAAACGCACCCTGGAGACGGCAGGTCCAGTGCGGGAGACCGTAGGCAGACCTTGTCCGGCCGACTGCCGTTATCAGTTGCGAGGGGAAGAGCCAGGGTTAAGGTTCTTCACGAAGAGTGGTACCGCGGAAGTGAAGCTTTCGTCTCTTTATGAGGCGAGGGCTTTTTTTGTTTTCTTTCATTAATAGAAAAGGAAGTGTGCGCCCATGATCATGAACATTGCTGCCCAAGTGCTGAGCGGACCTACCGGTTTATCTGAAAATGAACTGCTGCAATTGCTGGAACAGCCCCCGAATCCCGAGTGGGGAGATGCCGCTCTGCCGTGTTTTGTGCTTGCTAAAGCACGCCGCATATCCCCGCAAAATATAGCTGCCAGCCTTGCTGAGACTCTCGGCCAAGAACAGGGGATTTGTGCGGAAGCAGCCGGACCGTATGTGAATTTGAAGCTCGATCCTGCCGTATTTGCGTCGGTTCTACTGGAGAAGATAGGAGCAGCCGACTTTGGAAGGCTGGACCTGGGACAGGGCCAGCGGGTGGTGATTGATATGTCTTCACCTAACATCGCCAAGCCGTTTGGAATCGGCCATCTGCGTTCCACCGTGATTGGCGCTGCCTTATACCGCCTGCTGGCCGAAGCGGGTTATGAGACGGTAAGTGTCAATCATCTGGGCGATTGGGGCACACAATTTGGCAAGCAAATTACGGCCTACAAGCGCTGGGGAAACGACGAGACGTTGGCCAGGGACCCGATCGGCGAATCGCTGAAATTATATGTGCGCTTCCACGATGAAATGGAGCAGGATGCTTCCCTTGAGACAGAAGCGCGCGACTGGTTCCGCAGACTGGAAGAGGGGGATCCCGAGGCCCAGCGGTTGTGGCGTTATTTCGTGGACATTAGCCTGCAGGAATTCGACCGGATGTATAAGCGATTGGGTGTTACCTTCGACCATGTGCTGGGCGAAAGCTTTTATAACGATAAAATGAAGCCGGTCGTCGAAGAACTGCGTAACCAAGGTCTGCTGGAGGAGAGTGAAGGGGCGATGGTGGTAAGGCTGGATGAGCAGGATCTGCCGCCTTGCCTGATCTTGAAAACGGACGGTACGACCATCTACCCGACACGGGACCTGGCAACCGCGATTTACCGCCGGGAGAAAATGAGGGCCGAGCGTCTGCTGTATGTCGTGGGGGCTGAGCAGAAGCTGCATTTTCGGCAGGTGTTCGCAGTCCTGGACAAAATGGGGGCCGATTGGGCGACGCAATGCGAGCATATTCCTTTCGGGCTGATGCGGTTTGAAGGGAAAAAGATGTCCACCCGGCGGGGGAAGGTCGTGATGCTCAATGAAGTGCTGGATGAAGCGGTGTCCCGGGCCATGTCCGTTATGCAAGAGAAGAACCCCGACCTGCCTGACAAACAAACGGTCGCCGAGCAGGTTGGCATTGGAGCAGTCATTTTTGGCGATTTGAAAAATAACCGCATCAACGAGGTGGATTTTTCACTCGAGGATGTGCTGCGGTTTGACGGAGAGACGGGACCCTATGTTCAATACACACATGCCCGGATAAACAGTGCACTAAACAAGCTGAAGAATCATGAGGCAGTCACCGTAGCTGATTTGAACACGGGCTTGCTCGGAGACGCTGGATGGTCGCTGCTCCAGCAGCTCAGCCGATACCCGGAGGCTCTTGAACGCTCAGTTAAACGGCTTGAGCCGTCGGTTATGGCGCGTTTTGCACTGGATACGGCCCAATCCTTTAACCGTTTTTATCATCATGAAAGGATTGAAAACGGCGGTCCGTGGCGGCTGCGGCTGACCGAACTGACGGCGGAGCTTCTGGCACGCTCGCTGCACCTACTGGGTCTTCATGCTCCTCATCAGATGTAAGAAAGAGGAAGGCCAACCCCAAGATGAATAAGAAAAAATCTATGATATACTAATGAGCAGTAATGCGAAATGGACGAACGGGCGGGGATACACATGAAATTGGAGCGATTGATCTCCATAATCTACAAGCTGCTGAATCACGAAGTTTTGTCTGCCTCCATGCTGGCTGAAGAGTTTCAAGTTTCCCCAAGAACCATCTATCGGGATATCGACGTGATCTGTGCCGCTGGCTTTCCAGTCGTATCGTATCAGGGAACTAATGGCGGATATGGCATGATGGACGGATACAAAATGGATAAAAGCCTGCTCGGTTCGTATGATGTCAATTCCCTGATTACCGTGCTCAGCAGCCTCTCCACCGTGTTTGAAGACGAGCGTGCGCAAGGAACCATCGAACGATTGCAAACGATTGGAACGGAGCATCAGACTCCTAGTCTGGCGGTGGACCTGGAAACCCGCCGTGCAGATCCCGACGCGCTTCCTCGTTTGCGCACGGCCATTACGGAGCGAAATGTCGTTCGTTTTGATTACATCAATGGAAAGAATGAACGTACAACCCGTGATATGGAACCAGTGAGGCTGTATTTTAAATATGGCATTTGGTACGTCTATGGTTATTGCCAAACCCGGCGGGAGTATCGCGTGTTTCGACTATCCCGGATGATGAATTTGCACCTGCTGCAGGAAGTCTTTCAGCCACATCCCGAGGCACCGCAAGAGGCTGGTTTTGTAAACAGGGCATGGCAAGATCCAGTGCAGGAAGTAGTGGTTCGGGTGGGGCCTGAGGCCTTGGCCGAAGCGATGGATCAGTTTCATCAGGTTGATAAGCAATTTCATGGTGATGGAAGTATGATGATGCGAATTCCTGTGTATAAGCCACTGGAAGCACGTTGGCTTTGGTCCATTCTTCTGAGCTTTGGCAGCGGCGCCGAAGTGCTCGAACCACCTGCACTGCGAGGCATCTTAAAAAAACAGCTTCAAAATACACTCAAGCTTTACGAGGAAGTATAACAGACTGCTGTCATTCTTTTTTTAGAATAACAACAGATGCAAAAACAAACATGTTGCGTCAGTTGGGTCACGCATCCACCATGAACGGATCTTCATGCTCCTCATTTAGATGTAAGACGGCTCATGCAAAAAAATGTTTTTTTGCATACAGTGAAACATTTTCACATCACAGGTCGTCTGGAGTACAGAAGTTCAGTAAATTTGGAGGTGCAGTTATGAAAAATCATAAAAAGAAAGTAATCAGCTTTATTGCAGTGGTTTGCTCGCTCGCAGCGGCTTCTTCTGCTTTTGCCTTTAATGACTTGTCCGGTACACAACAGCAGGTGGTGGAAGCTCTCAAATCCAAAGGCATCGTGAACGGAGTGACAAAGGATACGTTTGTCCCTTCACGCACGCTGAAGGTCGCGGAAGGAGTACAACTGGCGGTAAAAGCTATGGGCTTGGAGGCAAAACCGGATGTGTCGGAAGCGTCTTACGGCAACATTCCCGCTGATGCATGGTATGCGCAAGCCTTCCAAATCGCTGCTCAGAACGGGCTGCCGGTTTCTGGAGATATGAACCCTGCTTCGGCAATGACAAGAGAGCAATTCGCGGACATGCTCTATGCGGCGATCCAGACAACAGGGGAATACCCTGTAATCAAGATGTATATCGAAACCGCTGATGATAAGGACATTGATGCGGATTCGCTTGATGCCGTTCAGTTTCTGCTGCTGACGAAAATCGCCAGTCTGGATGAGAAGCAGAATTTCTATCCTGACCGGGGAATCACACGTATTGAGGCGGCGGAAATGGTGTATAATGCCGTTGAATATGTGGGAAAAATGCAAGAAACTCAGCCGACAGAGCCGCAACCGCAGCCAGAGCAACCGGAGAGCGGACAGGATCAAGTGACCATGTCCATCGAACCGGTCAGCAGCACGAAGAACAAAGTGACCTTGACACGTAATGAAGCACCTAATCCGGGTTATGGCATTGCTGTAGACCGCGTAGATTATGTAAGTGATACAGAAGCTGTCATTTACTACAAGCTGCTTAGCCCGGCTCCTGGGGAAATGAACATCCAGGTGATTACGGATACGACAACAAGCGTTGAACTGGACAGCAAGTATGAGAAGGTCAGCATCAAGCCTGCGGACAGCAGCGCGGATACATCCTCTGTTCATCTGCAGCCATAAATAGTTCTTTTTTATACGAGATACGAGCATAAAAGGTCAAGGACAAGGGAGACTCTCCCATTGTTCTTGACCTTTTTTTTGCTGAAGCTAGGCCTGATTCCCTGGCAGGGACAGTTTTCCACCGCTGCCTGCGGCTCCTGCTGTCACCTGAAGCTCCTTGTCGGCGCTTTCCGTCTGCTCAACACTGGCTGCTGAGCCTTGCTGAAGCTGATACATTTGGTAGTAACGTCCGCGTTGCTGCATGAGCTGCTCGTGATTGCCTTTTTCTACGATCTGTCCACGGTGCAGGACCAGAATCTGATCGGCGCTGCGAATCGTGGAGAGACGGTGGGCAATAATGAAGGTGGTGCGTCCTTTCTTAAGCACCTCCAGCGCAGACTGAATCAAGGCCTCGGTTTCGGTATCGATGTTGGCGGTCGCTTCATCCAAAATGAGGATGGCCGGATCAAACGCCAGGGCGCGGGCAAAGGAAATAAGCTGTCGTTGTCCGGCGGACAATGTACTGCCTTTCTCGATGACCGGCTCATCAAATCCTTGCGGAAGATGGGAAAGCAGCCGTTCAGCCCCAACGTCGCGCAAAGCCTTTTCAACCTGCTCCCGTGAAATCCGGCTGTCCCCCAGACTGACATTACTCGCGATTGTGCCTGTAAAGAGATACGGGTCCTGCAGCACGATGCCCATATGGCGGCGGATCCACTGCTTCGGAAGCTCTCTCACATTCTTGCCGTCAATCGTAATCGTTCCCTGCTGTGGATCATAGAAGCGGAACAGCAGGTTAATAATCGAGCTTTTGCCGGAACCGGTATGGCCGACGAGCGCAACAGTCTGCCCCTGCTTGGCAGAGAAGGAGATGTCCTTCAGCACCAAATCCTTCTTGTATGCAAAAGATACGTTCTTAAATTCAACATTGCCATTATAGCGGGGCATTTCACCGTCCGTAACCGGCTCGCCGGTTTCATCCATCAATTCAAAGACACGTCCGGCGGATACGATGGACGTATCCAGCGCCGCAAGCTGGTTGACCATGCCGGTGACCGGCTGAAAGAGCCTGCTCAGCACATCGACAAACGCATACAGCACACCAAGCGAAATGGCGGTGGAGCCGGTTATGGAGCCTGCGCCGAAATACCAGAGCACCACGGCAAAGGACAGGTTTCTCAGCACATTGACCAGGTTGTGTGAGGTCAGTGCATTCAGGTTCAGCATTTTATTCTGATGCTTCATATAGTCATCGTTCAGGTCTTCAAATTCCTGCAGCGTCTTCTTCTGACGGCGGAAAATACGAATGATGGACATGCCCTGGATCGACTCGTTGATAATAGCGTTAATCTCGCTCAGACGTGAACGGATGATCGTATTATAGCGGGTCGCCACCTTGCGGTACAAAATGATCCACAGGATCAGGACAGGGACCAGGAAAAGACAGATCAGCCCAAGCCGGACATCCAGCAGGAACAAGGCGACATAAACCCCGGTAATGGTTACAATGCCTGAACAGAAATTGGACAATACAGCGACAAACAGATCCTTTACCGCCTCCGTGTCATTCGTTACCCGGGAGACGACCTTGCCTGCAGGTAAATTATCGAAAAAATAAACCGGCAGTCGTTGAATCTGGGCATAAAGATCGAGCCGCAGCCGCTGAATTACACGATTGGCTGACGATTGCAGCCAGTAGGTTTTGCCGAATTCCGCAATGATCGAAATGAACAGAAAGACAAAATACCAGCCGATCAGTTGTGTTATACCGGGCAGTTCGGGTTTGTAAAACCCGTACAGCTCATCCGAGCTTAACGGCTGTGCGGGATAAGAGGCGGTTTCGCCGCCGCGTGTAATCGTCAGCAGGCCGTCTTGATACCGGCGTTCGCCATCCGGCTCAGCCACGGGAGCGTCCACGAAATAAAACGACGTTCCTGCCTGCAGAATACGTATCTCGCGGCCGCGTGTTTCCCCGTCCGCATAGCGGTCTCCACGTTTAAAAAGCTCGTTGTTGTATCTGGCGGCACCCGCCGGATCATTCGTTTGGTAATAAGGCTTTTCAATGGCCAGCATGTGTCCGTCGATCATCTGCTTGGCGATGAAGGGACCTGCCAGCTCAGCCGCTACGCCGACGGCGAGAGCAATCAGCGCAACGATAAATGTATATTTGGCTGTCATGGCATATTGAAACAGCCGTTTGCCTATGTTCGGTTTCAACTCAGCTTACCTCCCCGGAGGAGAGTCCCGATTCCAACTGCTGCCGCTCATACTGCTGACGGTACCACCCGTCCTTCTGCAACAGCTCGTTGTGCGTGCCCTCCTCGATAATCCTTCCCTGCTCCAGCACAATAATCCGGTCCGCATGTTCGACGGCGGAGAGACGGTGAGTAGAGATCAGGGTTGTTTTGCCGGAGCGTTGGCTCCGAATGTTGTCAATAATACGTGCTTCCGTTCTGGCGTCCACGGCGGAGAGCGCATCGTCCAGAATGAGAATGTCAGGATCGCTAATGAACGCGCGGGCAAGGGACACCCGCTGCTTTTGTCCACCTGACAGCGCAATGCCCTTTTCGCCGACGATGGTATCCAGACCGTCGGAAAGCGTGCCCAAGTCGTTATCGAATGCGGCCGTGCGAATGGCTTCCATAATTTTGTCATCACTGGCATCGGGTTGGCCAAAGCGGATATTTTCCCGCACCGATTTGGAGAACAGAATCTGCTCCTGTGGCACATATCCGATCCAGCCGTGCAGCCGTTCGGCCGCAATATGCGCAATCGGTGTACCCGAGATCAGAATGTCGCCGCTGCCTGGCGGATATTCGCGCAGCAACTGCTTTAGTAGTGTTGACTTGCCGCTGCCGGTACGGCCAACAACACCTAAGGTCTCGCCGCGCCGCAGGCTGAGGTTGATATACTGCAGATTATCCACCTGTGAGGAGGGATATCTGAAGGTTACGTCTTGCATGACAATTGAATCGGCCGCCGCTATCGCTTCGGGATGCTCAATATCCTGAACATCCTGCGGAGAGGATAGCGTTTCATTAACACGGTCAAGCGAGGCGCTGCCGCGCTGCATAATGTTGATCAACTCGCCAATGGCAAACATCGGCCAAATCATCATCCCCAGATACATATTGAACGATACGAGATCTCCCAGGGTGATTTCATTGCGGAACACGAGAATCATGCCATAACCGAGACCAATCACATAGCTTAAGCCGACACACAGGCGGATCGTAGGCTCAAAGAGAGCGTCCATACGTGCGACCGCCAGATTTTTGCGGTATACGTCATCCGTAATATCCGCGAATCGTTTTTCATCCAGACGTTCCTGCACATAAGCACGGATGACTCTGATGCCGGCGATCGATTCCAATACCTGATCGTTCATGTCCCCGAAGGCGTCCTGTGCAAGCGTATAGCGCTGATGCACGGCCCTGCCGTAAATGCTCATGGCCAGTGCAATAAAAGGCAGCGGAATGATAGCTGCAAGCGTTAATTTCCAACTGATCAGAAAACCCATGGCCCCGAGCACTACGGCAAGATAGATCGTCGAGTCCGTAAGGGTAAGCATGCCGAAGCCTGCGGTGGCTGCAACCGAACGGAGATCATTCGTGGCACGCGCCATCAGATCGCCTGTGCGGTTACGCTCGAAGAAAGGCGGCGTCATGCTCAGAAGGTGTCTCATGAAACGGGAGCGCAGCAGTCGTTCCACAAGGTTGGCACCACCGAACAGCCGGTGCATCCATACATAAGTGACATAGTAAATGAGTGCGAGCATGCCCAGCATGTACAGGATTGTCCGCATCAGTGAGTCCCAGGTCACGGAGCCGCTGACGATTTGGTCAATCGAGTCACCCAGCAGGCGGGGGGGCACAAGCTCAACGAAGCCTACTAGGATCAGCAGCGCGAGCCCGATGGTGTAGCGTTTCCGTTCGCGGTGAAAGAACCAGCCTAAATCTTTTAAAACTGTAAACAAAGTATCCCTTCCTCTCGTAATCAAGGCTCTGCCGCATGGTATGAACAAGGCTGAAGACAGCAAAAAGGACATACCGTCCGCAAACGATATGTCCTGTGTTCAATATCATATGGCATGCGCAGGTAACCTCGGCGGAAATCGCACCAGTCCTGCTGCATTCAAGCAAGGTACACGGCTATAGGGGGGTCAGAATAACTGACCGGCCGGTACGCGACAGATGTGGCTCCTCCGGTATGAGGTTGAATATTCAGTTTGCTTCAATACATATACTTTATCCAACACCGGAATCACCCTTTCTTGATCATTGTAAGTATTTTCAAATTTTGATCTCGTATGGTTGCATCTTACCACCAGCTTTTGCGAAATGTCAAACCTTTTTCGAATTTTAATACTGCAGCGGGCAAATCGGGTGGGCTTGGTGTTCTTTGCTGAAGTGCTGTGATAGGATATGCTTATAGCAGCAAAATAAGCACTTGATTAAGGAGTTGAGCAGGACCCATGAGTATATACGTATCAGAACCCGCTGCCGAATGGTATAAAAAAGAGCTCGGTTTAAAGTCCGGGGATTTCGTCCGTTTTTTTGCGCGTTATAGCTCGGGCGGAGGACTGCATCCCGGTTTTTCACTCGGTATAACGGTTGAGCCTCCTCAGCATCCGGCACTCCGTACGGAGTCCGGCGGGGTTATCTTTTACATGGAAGAACAGGATGAATGGTATTTAAAAGGGCATAAAATCGAGGTGAAGTACCTGCCGGAGCATGACGATATTATTTATGAGTATAGCGCTGAATAACCGAGTGTGAGTTACAGTGAAATTCAAAACGGCGGTGCTGCGGGCCACAGGCGGATTTTAACCGCTATGACCGGCGGCACCGCCGTTTTGTGCGTCATGGTAAATAGATGCCTTCCACGGCAAAATCAAAGTCCTCGATATCAAAGACCTGTACAGGCACGGAAGCTTCGAGAATCCGTTCGATCCAGTCCGTTTGATCGGTCAGAATGGGTAGATTTTCCCGTTGTGCCGTCAATAAAAGCTCAGTTTCAATTGGATCGAAATATTCGCCGTATTGAGCGGTGTCCACTGCATTGATGACTGTGAAGGCTACAGAATCACCGAATAAAATCGGCAGGCTTTTGCCCCATGGAACCTGAAGCGCCCGGTTTATTTTTTTCTTGTTTAAGGGCTCCTCCAGATATTCAATCAGCTCGACTACCTTCTGTTTCACATGTTTATCGTCGGCCGGATTGTCTATAAGAGGCTCATCACTGGAACGAAACTCGTACAATTCCAATAGGGTCGTATAAGGAACGATGTATTCAACCTCTGCCGCGGGAGCCAGCAGTTGGCCGTAAATCGCTACCATGACGCCTTCGGTTACAAACTGTCGGGACATCGGCTTTCCTCCTGCGATGTGCAAATATGCGGCTAGAAATCGAATTGAGTATACCATATTGCTGTCCCAAAAACAGCATGGCAGCAGGCTATTCCTTTTACAGAGCCGTCTATGATTTGCCAATCAGAAGGGACAGGATGCCGGCAGCAATCAAAGGTCCGACCGGAACCCCTTTGAAAAAGGCAACGCCGAGCACGGTTCCAATAAGCAGTCCGTTGACAATGGCAGGCTGAGTGGACATCAGCGTTACTCCACGTCCTCCCAGATAGGCAACCAGGACGCCAACGCCTATGGCCAGCAGTGATTTCCAATGCACAAAGGAAGAGAGTACCTCTCCGACGGATATCCGCCCGCTCGCCAAAGGGGTCATGACGCCGATTGTCAGCAGAACGATGCCGATCGTCAAGCCGTATTTCTCCAGCCAGGGGAAGGCTTGATGCAAATTCATCACTCGCAGCAGCAGCAGGACGACCATAGCGATCGTCACACTTGAGTTGCCGCTGAAAATGCCGAGACCTGCGAGCACGAGCAGCAACAGGGAACTGTAATCCATGGTAGTAACTCCTTTTCCAGCCTGCTTCCCGGCGCTCATGACCGGCTTGGTGCCTGCGTAATATGCTCGGCAATCAGCCTGCCGTGCCAGCGTCCGGATTCAATGAACACTTCATTGGCGTTGCGCCCGGATGCGATAACGCCGGCCACATAGACACCCGGTACGTTCGTTTCCATCGTTTCGGGATTAAAGACGGGTTTATCCAGATCCTCTGCAAGCTGCACCCCGACGGATTCAAGCAGCTTGCGGTCCGGACGAAAGCCTGTCATGGCAAGCACGAAGTCGTTGTCGAGCTTGAATTCGCCGTCGTCATGGGTTGTGACGGTAATATCATGCTGCCGGATTTCTGTCACGCGTGAACCGAGATGAAGGGTGATTTTCCCTTTATTGACGAGGCCTTCGAACAGCGGTCTTACCCAAGGCTTGATATGTTCTGATATTACGGAACCCCGGTATACCATATCTATGTACGCGCCTACTTTGGCCAGCTCCATGGCGGCATCCACCGCGGAATTGCTGCCGCCGATCACAGCGACACGCGTTCCTGTATAAGGGTGGGCCTCTCGGAAATAGTGGGTGACCTTATCCATTTCTTCCCCTGGAATGCCGAGAACATTCGGATGATCAAAATATCCGGTGGCCACTACGACATGACGAGACTGGTATTGGTGGGCCTGCCCGCGTTTGTCCGCTGTATGGACCGTGAAGGTTCCGTCCGCCTCTTTGACGATGGAGCCTGCTTCCTCATAAGGACGAATGTCGAGCCCATAATGCGCAGCTACCTTGCGGTAGTAGGTGAGGGCTTCGTGACGGAAGGGTTTATCATTGGGGGAACTGAAAGGGATGTCTCCAATTTCGAGCAGCTCGGCTGTGCTGAAAAACTGCATATTGGTCGGGTACAGAAAAATTGACTGTACGATATTGTGCTTCTCAATGATGAGCGGCTTTAATCCTCGCTGCCCGCATTCAATGGCTGCCGAGAGGCCACAGGGGCCGCCGCCGATAATAATAATGTCTTCCACAGTATTACCTCCTGCCTTTAAAGCTGTATTTATCCTACCGCATTCATAGCGCAAATGCCAGTAGGCCACATACAGGGGGCAGAAGGGGATTGACAAGAGGAGAATGATATCATAAAATTAGATATACATCTAATTAAAGGGTTGTGAAACCATGCAACTGGATAAAATCGTGAATTATCATAAGGCGCTGGCTGATCCGACAAGGATGCGCGTTCTGCTTCTGCTCGCCGGAGGAGAGATGAACGGACAGGCCCTCGCGGAGAAATTGAATCTGTCCCAGCCGACGGTTACGCATCATGCGGCCAAGCTTCGCGAAGCTGCGCTGATTAAGGAGCGCAGAGACAAAAATACCGTATATTTTACTCTGAACGAGGATTTTATCAGACAGAATGCGGAGGCTTCCGTAAAATTCATATTTGATAAAGGAGGCAGAGAGGTGGAGGAGGAAGAAGTACACGAGCCCTTGGCGGCTTCTGTCATGCGGAATTTTTTCGCCAAGGACGGAAGGTTGCGTCAAATGCCAGCCCAGTACAAGAAGAAGCTGATCGTCCTGCAGCATCTGGCGGAGCAGCTTGAACCGGGACGGAAATACAGTGAACGGGAATTGAACGAATGGATTAAAACATATTATGATGACTTTGCAACTCTGCGCCGTGAGCTCATCATGCACCAATTCATGTATAGGGAGCATGATATTTATGAGCTGAACCCACGTGCGATGTGGACACGCTGGGAAAGTGTTAGGTAAACGAAATGAGGATTGACAAGAAAAGTCCTAGAGACGTATAATCAAGGAAATTTTGAAGGAGGCGATATGTATGAGCAAGAACATGATGAGCTGGGTTCTGTGTCGTAATGTCGTCTCCCTAACGGACACAATCGGATAAGACCGCAGTAGCGGTCTACCCGCCGGTCAGAATGGACCGGGCATCCGCAGGGAGTTATATCCTGCGGATTTTTGCATTTTTCAGGCATCCCTATGCCTGTTTACGGGCTTACCATGCCTTTTATGCAGCCGCAGGAGTAAACCTGCGGTTTTTTTGTGCTGTCCGCAAGGTTAGGGAGATGGTAGTTAAGGACGTGGAAAGGGAATTGCAAAATGAAAATGGAAGCGGAAGGAATGGGTATAAACATGAGTATAGAGAAATACGGCTGGTCGGAACAATGGCTGCAGTTGTGGGAGCAGCTTGCGATTGCAGGTTATAACGACTCTGCGATAAAACCTGCCAGAGTAACAGCCGACTTTGGACAAAAAATGAAAATTATGACGAATGATGGTGAACGGTGGGCTGTGCCTTCCGGAAAACTGCGTCATGAAACGTTGGGAGCCGCCGAGCAGCCGGCTGTCGGGGATTGGGTGGCAGTCGCTTATTCAGCATCGGAAGACGATGCGGTTATCCATGCTGTTCTGCCGCGGAAGAGCAGGATATCGAGACAGGCTGCAGGAGTGGAGACCAGAGAACAGATCATTGCCGCCAACGTGGATACGCTGTTTTTGGTCCAGGCGCTGAATGGTGACTTTAATGTGCGGAGAATGGAGCGTTATCTCATTATGGCGTGGAACAGCGGGGTTGATCCGGTCATCGTGCTGAGCAAAAGCGATCTTTGTCCTGACCCGTCTGTCTATGTGGCGCAGATGGAAATGACAGCGCCAGGAGTTCCGGTGCTGCTGGTTTCAGCTTGGGATGACGCGGGAAAAGAGCAGCTCGAATCGTATCTGCGGAAGGGGCGGACCGTCGCTTTGACCGGCTCGTCGGGTTGTGGAAAATCAACCCTCGTAAACTGGCTTTCAGGAGAGGAGCTCCAGGATACCCAGGGCATACGGGAGGCTGACAGCAGAGGCCGGCATACAACGACACATCGGCAACTATTTCCGTTGCTGCATGATGCTGTTCTCATCGATACGCCAGGGATGCGGGAGCTTAGCCTGTGGAGTGATGAGAGCGGAACGGAAACGACGTTTGCTGATATTGAAAGCCTGGCGGCTCGATGCAGGTTCACGGACTGCCGGCATATGCGGGAGGAAGGGTGCGCTGTGAAGGAAGCGGTAAGCAGTGGAGCACTATCTGCCCCGCGACTGGATAGCTATAGAAAGATGAAGCGGGAGCTGGAGTATCAGAGCCGCAAAGAAAACGAGAAGGCCCGCAAAGTCAAGGCAGGGAAAGCCTCCCGTTCCCTAGATTCAACGGGCTGGCGGCATGATATGGAATGGTAATGTATGACATTTGCGGTGCTCCTGCATAGGATAATGCAGGAGGGAAGGTTATGCCGAATTACAGCATTACTGTAGATCTGTCGGATCACCGCTTGTATCTGATAGATGGAGACCTGGTCGTCAAAAGTTATCCGGTTGGGATAGGTAAGCTGGCAACCCAGACACCTCACGGGGAGTTCATTATTGTAAACAAACAGAATAATCCGGGAGGCCCCTACGGTGCTTTCTGGCTTGGACTTTCAGAGCCGCATTATGGCATACATGGCACGAATGCACCATGGAGCATCGGGAAATCGGTATCCCAAGGCTGCATTCGCATGTATAACCAAGACGTGTTGGAGCTGGCCGGGATGGTGGGCGTAGGCACTCCCGTGAAAATCCGTCCTTAACACATAAGGATAGATGCTCTGTCTATTATAAGCTTCACTTGATGAAAGCAGGTATTGCAACACAAAGGCAAGGGAGAATCCGCTCGGACTCTCCCTATTTTGCTTTTTTTACTTTATAGAAGAAAATCTCTATATTAATAGAGGGACAGAGCCAGCGAATCGTTCTCGCTAACACTGTGCAGGATGGCCTCGCAGCCAATGATTTCAATGCTGATCAGAGAGTTTAAGCATTTTTGCAGTGCACGCTTGCCTGTCGCAATTTTATTCTCCAGTGTGCTGGATAGCAATCTTAAAGTCTTCTGGACAGGCTGTTTGTTTTCATGATTAATATACACAGGAATTCGTTTGTTTTGAAAGATTATTAGTGTTCTCATAGAAATCACCTCACTAGAGTTATTCCTGATACTGATTGTAGTTTCTGTATCTTAAAATTACCTTAAAAAAACCTTATAAAAACATAAAGGTCAGAAAAATTTACAAAGTGTTCACATTTTGTTGGGATAAAGAACATTTTTTTGAATAGATAAAAAATGAAACTATTGACTCTACTTATATAAAAATATACATCTTAAGTCTTATGCAGCATGCTTTTATGGGTAGTTTGTAACAAATTGACAGAATGAAAGGGCTCATGTAAAGTTACATTAATAGTTTTAATCATGGTTGTTTCTGGTCAGGAATAAACGGAGAAACGACATTTTTTTGAACGGGAGGGGAGCTTATGATCCTGACCGTACTTGCGGGACGACAGGAAACCGAATGGTTCGATATAGAAGTGGATGATGATTATTCCGTACAGCATTTAAAGCTGATGCTCGGTTTACGCATATTTAGAGAAGCGCCTGGAGACGGCGTACAATATATTATGGAAGCCAAATTCCCGGAAGGGCTATGGTTTCCGGTTGAAGACTGTCAGCAACTAACTGGAGCAGGCCTTAGGGAGGGCTGCATAATCCGGATACAGAGGGCTTTTTCTACTACCGAAGAGGAGGCGCCTGTGTTTGGCCGCAGGTCCCTGTTTCAGAATACGCAAAATGAGTAAAAAGGGGGACTTTTGACGTGAATGCTTTGTATCAACGATCCCCGCGAATCCGCCCCGTCCTGCACGACGAAAAGCTGGAAATTTTGCGGCCCCCGGCTGAACCGGGCAAGCCTACGTTTTCTATGGTATCCCTTATTATTCCATTAATAATGACCCTGGTTACAGTCGGTTTCTATATCTACATGAGCAGAACAGGGAAAATGGGAAACAGCAACTATTTCATGTTCCAGATCCTTACACTCTTCATGATGGTTACCTCCTACACCATTCCATTTTTCGTATACCTGCACAACAAGAAAGAATACCGGCTCAAGCTGGAGGAACGGGACCGTATGTACAGGCAGCAACTGCAGAAGCACCGGGAGGAGCTGCAGGAGAAGAAGCAGGAGCAAGTTCGCATTTTATATGAAATTCATGGTGATCCGCAGATTTGCTCCCAGATTGTCAAAAGCCACAGCAGCTCATTATGGGAGCGATCTCCGGAAGATGATGATTTTTTGCAGGTGCGAATCGGTACGGGGGAAGTTCCTTTTCACATCAAGGTGCAGGTTCCCCGTGCGGATGGCTATGAAAGAGAGCCGTTGCTGGAAGCAGCCCATGAGCTTGCTGAAGATTATCAGACGGTGGGAGATGCCTCGATTGCGCTTCCATTATTTCAATCCAAGGTCATAGGTGTTGTTGGTGAGCGTCAGAATACGCTGGCTGCGCTGCGGGTCATAATGTCCCAGGTTGCTGTCAGACACTCGCCCGATGAGGTGAAGGTGGCGGCTTTTTATAATGAGCGCGAACAGCATGATTGGAGCTGGATGAGATGGCTGCCCCATGTGTGGGATGATGACCGCTCACAGCGTATGATGTCAGACCGGAACAGCAGCGCTCATCAGTTGGCCGATTATCTGTTCTCACGTTTGAACCGCCGCCGGAACAGCCGCAAGGAGCGCGGGGGCAGACATATGGAGCTTCCATGTTATATCGTCGTGCTCTCGGAAGCACAGTTGATCGAGGAGGAGCCGCTGCTCCCTTTGCTGCTGGAAGACGGATCGTACATTGACGCCTGCACCATCGTGCTTGCCTCACGCAAGGAAGCACTTCCAATGCAGTGTCAACTGATAGTCGAAGCAGGGCCGGAGAACGGAGTATACACCCTTAAATCAGAGTCGTCGAATATTATACAGAAGAGCTTCCGTATGGACAGGCTTACTGTGGAGGAAGCTGATGCTCTGGCCCGATATATGGCTCCGATCCGGCTTAAGCGTTCTTCCGCTTCTGATATCCCTGCGGTCCTTCCGTTGTTCGGCATGATGGGTGTGGACCGCGTAGAAGAGCTGAACGTACTGTCGAGATGGCAGGAAGCAAGGCATCCGGACACCCTTCCGGTTCCTATGGGGGTTCGTGCAGGTGGCAAGAAGATTATGATTAATCTGCATGATAAGATTGAGAGGCAGGGGCACGGACCGCACGGCCTTCTTGCTGGGACTACCGGCTCAGGCAAAAGTGAAGTGCTTCAGTCCATCGTTGCATCTCTTGCGGCCGAGTTTCATCCGCATGATCTTGCCTTTATGCTTATCGACTATAAGGGTGGCGGGATGTCCAACACATTCGTTGAGCTGCCGCATGTTGTCGGGACGATCACAAATCTGGACAGCAGCTTGATCGAGCGGGCCAAAATTTCTCTGAAGGCTGAGCTGGTACGCAGACAAAAGATACTCAATGAAGCGGGCAATCTGCAGCACATCGACGAGTATTACAGGCTCCTCCGCCAGCGCCATGCGCAGCCGCTTCCTCATCTGGTCATTATCATTGATGAATTTGCACAGCTCAAAAAAGATCAGCCTGAATTTATGGATGAGTTAATCAGCATCGCGGCCATCGGTAGGACTTTGGGAGTACATCTCATTCTGGCAACCCAAAAACCGGCTGGTGTAGTCGATGATAAAATATGGAGCAACTCGCGGTTTCGCATCTGTCTGCGCGTGCAAAGTGAAGGCGACAGCCGCGATATGATCAAAATTCCGAATGCCGCCTGGATTACAAAGCCAGGCAGAGGTTATTTCCAGGTTGGCAGTGACGAGGTGTTTGAAGAGCTGCAATATGCATGGAGCGGTGCCCCCTATCGAGATGATGACGACAGTTCCAAGGTCATGCCGGTGAACGAGGTCCGCTTGAACGGCAAGAGAGAACCGCTGTTAAGCGGAGATCGGGCGGCATCGGCTTTACAGGGCGCTGAACCGCCTAAGCAACTGCAGGTATTTATCGACTATATCGCGGCTCAGGCCGCAGCGGCGGGAATCGGACGGCTGCAGGGGCCATGGCTGCCCCCGCTGCCCGAGGTGCTGGACTTGACAGTGCTGCCCGCACGGGCTGCCGAAGCTGGCCTGTACGGGCAGGCTGAGCTGCGCCCGGTCGTGGGGCTCTTGGACGATCTGCCTAACCAGCGACAGGAGCCGCTACATATTGCAATGGATCAGGGGCATTGGGCGGTATATGGAATGCCCGGGATGGGTAAAACGACCTTTGTGCAAACCCTGCTTGTATCCTTGGCACGCTCTTTTACGGCAGAGCAATGGAACGGCTACATTATTGATATGGGCCGCATGATGCGTGATTTTGCGGATTTGCCGCAGGTAGGTGGAGTGATGATGGGCGAGGAGGATGACCGCATCAAGAGGTTGTTCCGTTATTTGCTCAAGTTGTCCGCACAGCGCAAAGAGCTTATCGCTGAAGCCGGTGTCAAAACTATAAACGCTTACCGGCGTTCCGCTGTAGGCACTGTACCACAAATCGTGGTCGTCATTGACGGCTATTTGAATTTCAGGAATGCCTATCCCGAAGAAAACGAGCTTTTGGAAGCCATACTTCGCGAGGGAGGCAGCCTTGGCATTACTTTTGTTATAACGGCCAATCGCATCACTGACTTGTTCGAGAAATTCCGCAGCAACATTCCGAATGCGGTGAGCTACGAGCTGGCGGATCCAAGCGATTATTATTATGCCGTCGGCAGGCCTGCCAAAACTCCGGGACCGCTTACGCCCGGCAGAGGGCTAATTAAGGGACAGGTGCCACCGTTGGAGTTCCAGACGGCGCTGCCATCATCGGGTGAGGACGAAGCCGAGCGCTCGGCGGAGCTGCGCCGAAGCATTGCTCTCGCGGGACAGACATGGAAGGGAGAAAAGGCGCCTGCCATTCTTCCTTTGCCCGACAAGGTTCCATTGTTAGAGCTAATTCGTTCATGGAAGCGTACAGAGGAAATGGAACGGGAAAATCCGTTCCAGGTCCCTGTTGCGATACAGACAGATGATCTTGCACCGTTTCTTATTAATTTAAAGGAAGGCCCGCACTTTATTGTAGGAAGTCCGATGGAAGGCGGGAAAACGTCTTTCCTGCTCAGTTGGATGCTGTCGCTGGCTTATTACAATTCTCCGGACAAGCTTGTCATGTATACGGTGGACACAAGGTATGGAGGAGGGGGACTGTCCAGACTGAGACATCTCCCTCATGTAAAGGCGGCGGCTGAAAGTGAAGAGGAGCTTGCTCCGCTGGTGGGGATGCTGTATGAGGCAGTCCAGCGGAGGACGAAAGACGGGAACGATCCGGAGCTGCTGCTCGTCATTGACGATGCGGATATGCTTAGCAAGCAATTAACTGATTTCACGGTTAAGGATCAGCTCACCTCCATCGTCCGCCTGGGACGGGACCGGAATGTGCACGTGGTGCTTTCCGGGGTGCCGCAGGATTTTCCGACGTTTGGTGTGGATTGGTTTAGTGATGTGAAGGCAAGCCAAAGCGGTGTTCTATTTGGCACGCTTGATCCCAATGATTTATCCTTCTTCCGAATCCCTTATTCAGAGTCCAATAACGGCTCAGGAGGGTTGAAAGTCCTACCTCCAGGGCAGGGGTATTACATCAGGCGCAAATTCAGCAGGATTAAAGGGGCAATTCCTTTTGATGAGGGGCATAGCTGTGAGGATTGGATCGTCAAAATTCGTGACCGATGGCATGTTGTAGTTTGAAGGGAGGTGGCACATAATGTTAACGTTTCAGGTTTCCCAACAGAAACTGATTACGCTGAAGTCCAAAGAGTTGTTTTTCCTGGCCGGTGTATTGGGGTCCAATAGGCTGCTTGGCGTAGAAGATCCCTTTCAAGGGTTTCTTGCGGAAGAATTGACGGCTGAGTGGGATTTGGTCAAAGTTTCATTGATGGAGAAAGGCTATCTTCGTCAGGTGGAGAACGGGGGAGAGCTGGCTATTCCGCCGACCGTCTTTTCCAGAGTTGCTATTGCAGGCCTGTCCAGCAGAGCATGCCGGTACAGATATACCAAGGATGGTACACAATTTGAAGGTTATCTTCACTGTACAAACGAAAGGGTGGTTGAATTGTCACCATCCGAGGACAGTGATGACGAATACCGGCTCAGCGATCTTGGAGACGTAACAGCGGCTTGTGACACACTGACAGATAAAATGGGATGGCGTGAACAGGCTCAAGAAGAAGTGCCTGCCCTTATGTTTTCTCAAAAAAAATTCCGCGAGATCTATGATCTTGTTGAAAAAGCAGATACACAGTCGCTTGCTTCAAGCTTTTCGGAAGCGAGCGGCGATCCGGAAGGCTCGATGAAACTGGCGCAAACGTTAAATTCGAGAATTGCGGACGGAGAGCTGCAACTGCTGGTTTGGAACGGACGGGAATGGCGAGCACAACGGGCTGCTTTTGCCGTGAGTGAATCCATGAGCTGGCTGTTCCGGATGAGTTCGGGCGGCAACGGGGATTGGCTGGTTGCTACTTTAACGACACGTACTCAATTTGTGGATTTGCTTCTAAATTGGTTAAGACAGTCTGCAGGGGAAGAGGAAAGGTGATGCACATGCGCATTCGAGTAGAGCCGGATGTGCTTCGAACGCTGAGTGGCCAGCTACAGAGCGCGGCGGAGCAGATTCAACAGATTACAAGCGGACTGGAGCAGGCGCTGCAGTCCTTGGAGTGGGAAGTGTCTGCACGCGAGGCAGTCATGGATCAGTGGATACAGGGCAAACGTTTGTCCGAGCAAATTCATGTTGGCCTGCGATTGCTTGGTTCGCAATTGAGCAGTAAGGCGGATCAGTTTCAGGCGGCTGATCATAGCTATAATACGATTTTGGATAGTGTGAATCTGGGGCGGCCGACTGCTCTCTTCCAACAAACCATCAGCTCTAGTCCTTCCATCCTGTCTAATTCGGATCAAAACATAGGTCGTATCTCCGACCCTCAGTCCGTGATCAGCGTCATCGGGGGACGGGGAGCCGATTCGGATGCGCAGGTGAGTGATAGCATTCTTAAACTGGCTTCGCTGCAGCAGCCGCAGGATTGGCGGTTCGCCGACCCAACCTACAACAGAAACGAGCCCGCGGCATCGGTTAGATAAAGGTGAAAACCAAAAAGATAAAATAACGACAAAAGTCGCGGAAATATTTTTTTAAACGGGGTAAATTGGATTAGGTCCTACGCCATTTGTGACATGAGACGATACTATAGTAGAATGATATCCAGACATTACCAAAATTTTTTTTAAATTTTTTAAGGAGGTCTCATTGCAATGGCAGGACGCATTTTAATTACTCCAGAACAGGTCGATCAGGTAGCCAACCAATTTAAACAAAGCGGTGAGCAGAGCCAGCAGATCGTTTCCAGCCTGACTCAATCCATTCAAGGCATGGAAGGCCAATGGGAAGGGATGACGAAGCAGCGCTTCTTCCAGGAGTTCCAGGAAGCCAGCAAGCAAATGCAGGCATTTGTGCAAACGCTGAACAGTATCAGCCAAGAATTGACAGCGATCGCCAATAAATTCCGTACGGTCGACCAAGCGAAATAAATATCGTTTCTCGATTTGTAAGAGAAGCTTTGAAGATATTACCGTTTCGTTATATAATACCAGTAATGCAATTTTGCAAGAAAACCGGGCGCTCCTAGGACACCCGGTTTTCTTGCCATACAGAGAATAATCTCGCACAGCATGAATTTGATTTGATCAAAGAGAGGGATGTCGCATGTCTTTTCAACCCAATCCGGGAGATGAACTGATCATCAATGATGAGGTCTATGTTGTCGGCAGCCACCCGGCGGCACCTGGTCTCGCTTATGCGCAGGCTGGCAGACAAGGCATAGTTTATCAGCTTCTGGATAAAAGCGGAGCGCCTCATAAGGCCAAAGCTTTGAAAGTGTTTTTTTCGAAATTCCGGATTCCCGCTATGGTATACCAATCTGAACATATGGAACTCTACGGTGAAATTCCAGGCTTGCAGGTCTGTAAACGTGACGTGCTCACTCCAGAAAGGAACGGAGATTTAATTACCAAACAGCCGGACCTGCTTTATGCGGTGTTAATGCCATGGGTCTACGGGAAAACCTGGTTTGACTGCCTGACGGAGCAAAGCCGACTTGAGCCCTCCGACAGTCTTGTGCTGGCCAGATCTCTTGCAGCCATCGGCTCTGCCATGGAGCAGAGAGGACTGGCTCATTGTGATTTGTCCGCTCCCAATGTGATGATTCCGTTTTTTTCTGAAGTTGAACTGCCTGAAGGAGTATCCCCGGTGGAACTGGTGGATGTCGAGCAGATGTACAGTACGAAAATGGACCGGCCTGACACGCTGCTGGCTGGATCGCCAGGTTATGCCGCACACAGAACGGTACATAGCGGCTTGTGGAGCGCATATGCGGACCGTTTTGCAGGCGCCGTCATTATTGCCGAAATGCTGGGCTGGTCGGACCCAACCGTAGTGGACAGGGCCTGGGGTGAAAGCTATTTCGATCAGCTCGAAACGCAGACCCCGTGTGAGCGGTATTATATCCTGCGTAAATCGCTGGAATCCCGCTGGGGTACCCGCTTGTCCGATCTGTTCGTAAGAGCGTGGGAAAGCCAGGATTTAAGCAGTTGCCCTACCTTCGGCGAATGGCTTGTCGTTCTAAATTCTCTCTCACACGAGCAGATTCCATCCACCGAGCAGGCGGAACCGGAACTGAAGGAGACAACCAGCGCAGCAGCTATCGTGGCGGGAGCCGAAACTCTTTCAATTGGAATATCGGCTCCAGTGTTGGAAGGCACGCGCGGAGACAAAGATATTATTGATCGTTTGTTCCGCGAGGCACGGGAGCTGGAGGAGGCGAATAAACCTGCCGCCGCTCTTGAGGTATACCGCTCGCTCTATCATTTTGCGGAGGAAGGGAGCCCGCTTCAGGTTGAGGTGCTGGCTGCCATCCAGGGCTTGGAGGAGCTGCTCCATCCGCCGCTTCCGGCAGAGCCGGTGAAGCCTGCCTGGTACCGGTCCAGAAAAGTTATGATTTCTGCGGCAGCGGCCATCGTTGTGCTGGCCGGCTCGATTCCGGCGGTGCAGATTTTGGCCGACCGCGCGAACACGAAGCAACTGGAAGCGGTTAAGCTCGCTGAGGAACAAAAGAAACAGGAAGCCCAGCGGCAGATGGAGGAGGCAGCGAGGCTCAAAGCGGAGGAAGAGCGGAAAGCCGAGGAGCTTGCTCTCGCGCAGAAGAAAGCCGAAGAAGAAAAAGCGAAGCAGGCGGCCGCTGCGGCTAGGCAAGCTAAATATGAAGCTTATTTAGCATCGAAGGAGAAGCAGAAGCAGGAAGCCTCCAAGCAGGAGCTTCAGACCAAGTACGAGCGTCAGGCCAAATACGAAGAATATCTCACCTGGAAGAAAGAGCGCGATGAGCGTCTGGCCGCTGAAGCGGCTGCTGAGGAGAAAAGAAAAGCAGAAACGGCAGCGGCTGCTGCCAAAGCGGCGGTCGAGCGGAAGGGAAAAGTGCTTCAGCTCATTTCCCTGTACAACAAAGCATACAGCTCGCAAGAAGGCGGCAGGGAGGATAAAGCACGCAGTTTCGCCATCCAATTCACCCAACTGTACGAAACGAATTCTTCTTATTTCCATTCGGTTGGAGAAATGGGATATCGGGCCTCAGCGCTGTACAAATATTTAAGTGAAAGTGATTACAGGCTGCCGAGTATTTAGCCGCTCCTGAAATCGAACATGAACAGAACTTAATCGCTTGACCGAGGTGACAATAAACCTATGAACTACAGTATTCAGGCATCCCAACGCACTCCCGCCTTAGTTATTTATTTAATAGATATCAGTGCCTCCATGAATATGCTTATGGATGGAAAGCGGCGTATGGACGTCGTGTATGAGGCCCTCTCTCTCGCCATCCGTCAGATGGTTTTCCGGTCCACGAAGGGCAACAGACTCACTCCAAGGTACCGGATTGCGATTTTGGCCTACAGTGATGATGTTTACGATTTGTTGAATGGAATTAAAGGCATTGATGAGATCGCCGCCGTCGGCTCGCTGCCTGATTTGACGCCTAAGCGTTTCTCTGATTCAGCCAAGGCTTTTCTGCAGGCTGAGCGCATTTTGCAGGCTGAAATCCCTCATATGCAAGATTGTCCGGCACCGCTAGTGTGCCATATGACGGATGGAGTATCCACCGGTGATGACCCGGAGCCGATAGCCAAAAGAATTATGAACATGAGCGTACCTGACGGGAATGTGCTCGTGGAAAATATATTCATTTCCGATAAGCTGCTGGATGCCCCGATTCTGGAGCCTCGCCGCTGGAAAGGTATTACAGCCGAAACGGTTCTTCAGGACGAGCATGCGAAGAAGCTGAGAAACATGTCCTCTGTGCTGCCTGGAAGCTACCGGGAAATGTTGTTTGAGGCCGATTACCAATTGGGCGAGGGTGCCATGATGATGCTCCCTGGAACATGTTCCGAGCTGGTGTCGATCGGTTTCCAGATGTCGGCAGCCACACCTGTAAGGTAAGGAGGATAAGGCATGAATCCACTGCTGTCCCTGCTATCCATAGTCAAAAAAAGAGGGAACATAACAAAGCGGGATTACTTTACTTATATAAGCTCCCAAACCTCGGAACAGCCGCTCAGCCGCTTTGAAAGCAGGTTCCACTGTCGATACGGCTATGGTCGTTCCTCGGACTCTGCGCATGCCGGAGAGAGTGGTCAGGATTTTGCTGCCTTCCGTATTGAAGGCCCCGTATGCACCTTTGTTCTATGCGACGGAGTGGGCATGAGTTATCGCGGGGAATTCGCGGCTCGTTACCTGGGCCAGTCCCTGCTGGACTGGTTAAATGACGATGCAGAGTTAAATCCTGCACGACTGAAAGAGCGTCTCCAGCAATGGGCTGTCTCTGCTGCGGACACATTAGAGAAAGAGCCAATTCCCTCTATGTCGGCCCTGCTCCGCAATGTGCTTGAAGAGAAGCGCAGGCAGGGCAGCCAAACGATGTATATATGCGGCAGAATTGAGCTTCCATCCCGTGGCAGGAAAGGGAAAATGATGCTGGCCTGGCAGGGGGATTCCCGAATCAGGCTGTGGAAGGGAGCGGAAGAAGCGCAGGGGATTTTTGAGGATACGTTTCGGACCTCGGAGCGCTGGTCAACAACCCGTGGTCCTGTAGGCGGTCAGCCGCATTGGTATGAGAGCAGGCTAACGGGAGGGGACCCCATGAGGCTGCAGTTGTACACGGACGGCCTGGCCGATCTCGATCCCATTCGGGAGCAGCTTCCGGATGACCAGATTCAAATCCTGCTGGACTCCAGGCATACGGACGGTCTGGATGATGATGCGGCTTTTCTGGAGCTGCAGTGGGAAATATAGCTTTTTATGCTTAAACGCCGACAGTTTCTTTTAGACTGTCGGCGTTTTTTGGCGCATCCTACCGTATTGTAGTATACTTATTATACTGTGTAACTAAAAAGTACTGTAAAGGAGGAGCGCGACTGTATGCGAAATCGAAAAGGCGGCTATGGTTCCTGTCCAGCAGGTTGTCCGGTGGAGTCCACGCTTGATGTGATCGGGGGTAAATGGAAGGGGATTATTTTGTACCACCTGCTCAGTGGAACGAAGAGGTTTAATGAGTTCAGGCGATTGATGCCAGGCTTAACACAGCGGATGCTGACACTGCAGCTTCGTGAGCTTGAGGAGGACGGGATCGTTCATCGCGAGATTTATCCGGTCGTTCCTCCCAAGGTGGAATATTCACTGACTGAATTCGGAATGACGCTGAAGCCGATTATTATGCAGATGCATGATTGGGGGATGCGGTATGAGCAAATGAATCCTCGAAAATTCGCAGATGACAAAAGCATTTAACCCCTTTTCCCATTCAAACAGGCTCGACACTGATTATATAAAGGTTCTTTTTTGGTAATCTTGAGAATACCGGTGTTCTCGGCAATTTATATAAAGGAGCGTGTCCATATGAGCTACTTTGCGGCGGTTGGAGCTGCGTTTGAAGGGAAGACGGCGATCATTACCGGTGCCGGTTCTGGCATTGGCAAGGCTGCTGCGCTTCAGCTTGCGAGGGAAGGGGCCAATGTAGCCCTCTTTGATTTGAATCATGAACGCACCAAGCTGACTGAGCAGGAGATTAATAGCGTCCGCACTGGCGCGGCACGCGCGTTTGATGTGGATATTTCTAATCCGTTACGGGTAGAGAAGGCGGTGCTCGAATCGGTCGAGCTCTTTGGAGGGCTGGATATTGTCTTCGCCAATGCAGGGATTAACGGCGTAGTCGCTCCTATTGAGGAGATCGGCATCGAAGATTGGCGCCAGACGCTGGCCACCAATCTGGACGGGACGTTTCTGACGGTCAAATACACTATTCCCCATTTGAAAAAACAGGGCGGCGGCAGCATCATCATTACCAGTTCGATTAACGGAAATACACGCTTTACAAGCTTCGGCATGTCCGCCTACAGTACATCCAAGGCAGCACAATGCGCTTTTGCCAAGATGGCCGCTTTGGAGCTGGCGAAATTCCGTATTCGGGTCAATGTTATTTGTCCGGGGGCGGTCTCTACCAATATCGATGATTCCACGATGAAGACAGAAGGCCTCAAAGAAATCATCATTCCCGTTGAATTTCCGGAGGGAGGACAGCCTTTGGCCGATGGGCCGGGCCAGCCGGAGCAGGTGGCCGATCTGGTGCGTTTCCTGGCTTCCGAGCAATCCAGTCATATCACGGGTGCACAGATCGTTATCGATGGAGCAGAGTCGCTGCTGTTCTGACGCTGATATGCTGCTGAAAGGCTACAACTTCGACGAGCCTGAGATCGTGTGCGCCTGCAGAGCCCGTAGCTCCTCCTCGCTCAACCTTACCGGGTGGGCAGGCAGCTTGCTCATGTCAAAGAGCGGTATCAGCTCGGCTGCCGCAACAGGAATGGGTTCAGGAGTAAGGCCGCTCATGAAGGCAAGCCAGCCGATCACCGTTTCAGGACGGACGTCACGTTCGCGCATGGCTTGCAGAGCGATGCCACCATGTCTTTTAGCCAGCCGGCGGCCATCCGGGCCATAGACCAGCGGGACATGTGCAAAGCTGGGCGGCTTGTACCCTAGTGCTTCATACAGCAGCAGTTGTCGCGGTGTGGAATCCAGCAAGTCGCTGCCTCTCAGGACATGGGTCATCTTCATCTCAGCGTCGTCCACCACGACGGCAAGCTGATAGGAGAACATTCCGTCCGCCCGTTTGACAATGAAATCACCTCCTGTGGAGGCTGGTACGGATACGATCCCCGCTACTTGGTCGTGAAAGGTGATGAAACGCTCCGGATTGTCCGGAGTTTTCATTCGCAGGGAGGGCGTCTTATAGCGCTCTTTTTCTTTTCTTTCTTCCTCGCTAAGCCAGCGGCAGGTTCCGGGATATGCAGGGCCTTCACCGGCAAGTCCATGAGGTGCACTGGCTGCTCCCAAAATGTCCGTGCGGCTGCAAAAGCAGGGATAAAGCAGTCCTTGCTCATGAAGCTTGTTCAGAGCAGACTCATACTGCCGCAGCTTCATGCTTTGCATATACGGGCCATAAGGCCCCTCCTGATCAGGTCCTTCATCCCAATTGATACCCAGCCATTTCAAATCCTCAAGAATGGCTTTGACCAGTCTGCTGCGTGAGCGGGTCATATCTATATCTTCGATCCGCATGACATAGGTGCCTCCTGCGGCACGAATCTGCAGCCAGGAAAGCAGCGCTGTTCTCGCGTTGCCTAAATGCATCAGTCCCGATGGAGTAGGAGCGAAGCGTCCTCTGACATTATGCTTGTAATCATCCATGTATATGACCCCGTTTCATGATATGAACTACATCCTCTATTATAAATCGAGCGCCCCCGGATGTTCCATGCTATGAATTTCGTTATAATAGACAGACAGAAAGAAGACCATAAAAGAGGTATTATAAGATGATGTTAAAAAAAGAACTGCCCATTTACCAGATACTGTCTGAGCTTAAAGATACATTTCGGAATCAGTCCTCTGCCGTGCTTGTGGCTGAGCCAGGCGCTGGCAAAACGACCGTGGTTCCGCTGGCTCTGCTTGAAGAGCCTTGGCTGGCTGGCAGAAAAATCATCATGCTTGAGCCGCGCCGTCTGGCGGCCCGCTCGGCTGCGGCCCGGATGGCCGAGGCCCTGGGAGAAAAAGTCGGGCAAACGGTCGGCTATAGGGTTCACATGGATACCAAGATCGGCCCGTCCACACGGATCGAAGTCGTAACGGAGGGGATTCTCACCCGGATGCTCCAGGGAGATCCTGCACTGGAAGAAGCGGGGGCGGTCATTTTTGATGAATTCCACGAACGCAGCCTTCATGCCGACCTGGGGCTCGCGCTTGTCTTGCAGACGCAAAGTCTGCTCCGGCCGGAATTGCGCCTGTTAGTGATGTCGGCTACTCTCGAGGCGGCGCCGGTTCGGCACCTGCTGGGCGGCGCCCCTCTGCTGGAGAGTTCCGGCCGCACTTATCCGGTGGAGACGGTCTATGTTCCCAAGCCCAAAGCAGCCCCTCTGGAAAGCTTTGTGGCAGAACAAGTAGTGCGGCTGCTCTCCAGACATGAAGGTGATGTGCTTGTATTCCTTCCGGGGGCGCGCGAGATTCACCGGACCGAAGCGGAGATCATGACACGGGGATTGCCGTCTGGTGCTTATGTGCGTAAGCTGTATGGCGCTCTTTCACTTAAGGATCAGGATCAGGCGGTTCACCCTTCACCGGCTGGCCAGCGTAAAATCGTGCTCTCCACCTCCATTGCCGAATCCAGCCTTACGATTGAGGGGATAACGATGGTCGTGGACAGCGGCCTGCGGCGGGAGCCGGTTTTTTCTCCGCGAACGGGCATGAATCGGCTGGAAACGGTCAAGGTGTCCAAGGCTGCGGCGGATCAGCGCAGGGGGAGGGCAGGTCGGTTGGGACCCGGCACATGCTACCGACTGTGGAGCATGGAGGAGCATGGTGGACTTGCCGAGGCCGGACGGCCGGAAATTTTGTCGGCTGACCTGGCCCCTCTCGTGCTTGAAACAGCGCTGTGGGGGGCGGAGGATGCGAGCGAGCTTGCCTGGATCGATCCACCTCCAGGGCCTGCGCTCAGACAGGCGAGCGAGCTATTGGAACGGCTGGAATGTCTCCGTGAAGGAAAAATTACAGAGCATGGAAAAAGGGTTGCGTCCCTAGCCGCTCATCCCCGGCTAGGGCATATGCTGTTAAAGTCAGCAGAGCTGGGATATGCCGGACAAGGTAGTTGCCTGGCTGCCTTGCTGCAGGAACGAGACCCGTTTAAATACGGTGCCGATCTTCGTCCCCGTCTGGAGAAGGTCTGGGACAATCTTGCAGGCGGCACCCGCAAATTGGATTCGAAAGCTCCTGTTGACGGTGAACTGCTGGGCCGGATTACGCAGAACAGCCGTCATTTGCTGGCCGGGCTGCAGCCGGTTATCGGAGGACGGGATCGAGGATCGGCATCCTGCGGTTTGCTGCTGTCATTTGCCTATCCGGACCGGATCGGGCGTTCCCGTGGTGAAGGCAGGTACTTGCTGAGCAGCGGCCGTGGGGTCAGGCTTGCGGGCGAAGAATTGCTGTCCAGGTCAGATTATCTGGTAGCCGCTTCAGTAGAGGATGCGGGCGCAGACGGCACAATCCGGCTGGCGGCACCTGTGGAGGAACAGGAGCTTACGGAGCATCAGCCTGGGCTGATCAGCGAGCAGGCAGCGGTATATTGGGACTCTGCCGCAGGAGCTGTCCGTGCGCGCAAAATGGTCCGGCTCGGCGCCATTGTGATGAAGGAACTGCCCTACGAGCGGCCCCCACAGGACCAAATGGCTGAAGCGTGGATGGCCGGGCTGCGGGATCGTGGACTGGAGCTGTTGACCTGGACAAAATCGGCGCGGCAGCTGCAGAAGCGCATCGTTTTCATGCACCGGAAGCTGAACGATTGGCCTGCGGCGGCGGATGAGGATCTCCTGGCCAATCTGGAGGATTGGCTGCTTCCGTATGCCCAAGGAATCCGGAGTCTGTCTGATTTAAAAAAGCTGCAGGTAGAAAGCCTTCTCCTTGGCATGCTTAGCTGGGAACAGCGGCAGGAGCTTGACCGTGAAGCGCCGACACATATACGTGTGCCAAGCGGCTCCAATATTCCGGTGGATTATAGCAACCCGGATGCCCCGGTGCTGTCTGTCCGGCTGCAGGAGCTGTTTGGCATGAGCGCCACACCCCGGCTCGGCCGAGGCCGTGTGCCCGTGGTTCTGCATTTGTTGTCACCCGCCCAGCGTCCTGTGCAGGTGACTTCCGACCTTGCAAGCTTTTGGAAAGAGGCATATTTTGAAGTGAAAAAGGATCTGAAGGGCAGATATCCGAAGCATTACTGGCCGGATGATCCCCTGCAGGCTGCTCCGACGAGCAGGGTCAGACCAAGGAAATAGCTTAATCCGGCTGCAGGAGTTCGTTTCGCCGTCTGTCGCACAGGGTAATATGATGACGAACCACTTCAAAAAAATGAGGAGGTATCAGTCATGGAAACGAAGAAAATTGTCGGTGTTTTTGATACGGAAAGAGAGGCTTCCCGGGCGATCGAAGACTTGCAGCGTCAAGGTATTCCAGCGGATGAAATTTCGGTCATCACGAAGGACCGGGATGATCTGAACACCATCAACGAGGAGACGGGTACCAAGGCGCCGGAGGGTGTCGCCACCGGGGCCGCCACTGGCGGAGTAATTGGTGGTGTGACCGGGCTGTTGGCGGGTATTGGCGCATTGGCTATCCCTGGTGTCGGACCCATTTTGGCCGCAGGGCCAATTGCAGCGACATTGACCGGAGCGGCTGTCGGCGCTGGCGCGGGTGGACTGGTGGGCGGATTGGTGGGACTGGGCATTCCTGAAGACGAAGCACGTGAATATGAGAGCTATGTAGATCAGGGTAAAATCCTGGTGCTTGTGGATTCCGACAGCAGCAATCAGGTGTATGATATCTTCCGCACGAACCGTTCGCTGAATGCGGATCGGTATGCGATGTGGGATGATGTCACGAACCGGCCTAGATTGTAGGCTAGCAATAGCTCTAACAGGGCGATTCATGCGGATAGATTATGATTCCCAAGAGAGCCATCCCCATGGTCACAGCCATGATGGGATGGCTCTTTTCTGCCGGAATGCAAGATTGATGATAGCCTGCCCGCACGGGGAGGAAGTGAATATTGGCTTGTAAGTTTGTGACATGGAAAATGTTTAGCGACTCTTCCAATGCTCTTACGGTTTACGGGATGCGATCAGCGATTATAATAGACTGGTAGACGATAGAGATGGTTGGGGGAGAAATATGAGCAAAAAGGAGAGAGTCGCGGAGATCGGGGTATTGCGTGGCCTTGCATTTGCAGCCGTGGTGCTGCAGCATTCGATTGCACATTATTCTATCGTGCCCGGGGTTACTCTGGCGGATGGGGTGCTGCTGGCGATTTTGCTGCTGGCGGCGAAATTTGCGGTGCCTGTGTTTGTTTTTATTACCGGCCTGGTGCTGTTCTATAATTATGATGGCAAGCTGTCCTTCGGGACATTCCTGAGCAAGCGTTTTAAAGATATTATTGTGCCTTATATCATCTGGTCGGCTGTTTTTGAAGCCGGTAATGTGCTTGCCGCCGGGGGAGCTTGGAGCTGGGATACGCTGCTGCTGTACGGACAAAAGCTGCTGACCGGCAAAACAAGCTATCATTTATGGTATATCGTCATGATTATTCAATGCTATCTGCTGTTTCCGGTGCTGCGAAAAGCGGTTCGGGCCATTGCAGCCGCCATTCCGGCAAAAGTAGCACCGGCGGCGCTCGCCGCTACGGGGCTGCTGTATGTTGGATTGATGTACTGTATTGGTCCGATTTCACGTATGTTCGAGGCGTTGGATATCCCAGTGCTGACGCCGATGTTTACTGTTTATGCGGATCGAAACGTGCTGTATTTCCTGTTCTATTTCATTCTTGGCGCGTCGGCCGGTATGAACATAGGCCGCTGGAATGAATGGGTCCGTAAAGCCGGCTGGATGTACTGGAGCCTTTTTGCCCTGCTGACAGGCATTCTGCTGTTCAGACTTGTCGGAACGTTTCAGACAGATGAAGGCTTGGTTATCCGCTTCCATTCAGTATCGCTGCTGCGTCCTTTGATGGCTGTATACTGTATCGTGCTGATTTTTGCGGCATACCGGATGGCTATGGCCATTATTGCGACAGCTCCCCTTATAGCCCGCCGGATTTCCTGGCTGGGGATGGTGTCCTATGGAGCTTATTTGATGCATCCACTCATGCTGAGGTTTACTTACCTGCCTGACCAGCAGCTGTTTGCTGCATGGAATGTCACGGTTAGAACCCTGATGTCCTTTGTGGTGTGCAGTCTGCTCTCGGCGGGAGCCGCCTGGCTGCTGTCCCGGCTGCCATTGGGGCGGTGGACGGTCGGCTTCCAGACGCGGCGCCCCATCCCAAATACCCGCAAGCAGACAGGCTTGCCGGGTTAGGCCTGATAGACCGGCGCACGGTGCGCGACCGCTTCTTTACAGGGCCTCTCTTGACATTTTTCACAAAATGTAACTATATCAATTACAGATCTGCACTCGAAATGAGATTAAAGTAAGTTTATGGAATTTATTAAAGTATATTACTTTCAGGTGTGCTTGCTATTAAGCTATAATGCTTAATAAAGGTGTAAGTAAGATGAAGGCATACTATCTCTCTATATATGGAAGGGGTCACCAAATGAATCAATCAATCGCCCATGTCGCTCTTATTGTGAAGGATTATGATGAAGCAATCGAATTTTATACAAAAAAGCTGAGCTTCACTTTAGTTGAAGATACATTTCAACCTGAACTGAATCGAAGATGGGTTGTAGTATCGCCGCCGGGATCGACCGGCACCGCCTTAGTGCTTGAAAAAGCATCGGAGCCGGAACAAGAGGTGTTTGTCGGCAACCAGACCGGTGGAAGAGTTTTTCTTTTTTTAAACACCGATAATTTCTGGAGAGATTATGAAGATATGAGAGCAAAGGGAGTCGAATTCATTCGTGAGCCCATTGAACAACCCTATGGAACGGTTGCCGTATTCAAAGATTTGTACGGGAATATGTGGGATTTGCTAGAACCCAAAAAAGCTCAATAGTTAACAAAACAGCGGCGGTCTTGAACTTTATTTTTCGTTCATGGCTGCCGTTTTTTTAATTTTACGGCAAGCAAGCTTACCCACAAAATTGTAAAAAGAGATACCCAACCTATGAAAAATTAGAATAGTGACAATGTGGAAATTACTCTATAATAGAGGAAGGGAATGGTTCGATACGACAAGGAAGGGAGGACGAGAATGGCGTTCATGATTTCTCAGCGGGCATTTATCAAGCTGTATCTGATTACAATGGTAGAAAAGCATCAGGAGTACGGGTACCAAATGCTGGAGAGCATGAAGGGGGAGTTTAAAAGCTACGGCTACGTCCCTCCGCAGAGTGAGGTCTACAGAGCCTTGCATGAACTAGTCCAGGAAGGAATCCTCTATCGTACGAAGAAGCTGAAGGGCTCGGACCCACGCGTGGATTTTCAGGAGATCGTCCTCTATCATTTTACAGATGGAGGAGCCGATAAGGCTAAATTGTATAAGGAGCAGATCAAGGCTGATTTGGACAGATGTCTCGGTATATTGCACAAGGCTGAACAGGACAACTACTAAACCAATACGGGAAGGATGAGGAAGATGGCCCGGAAATTGAAATGGGGAGTTATCAGTACAGCGGATATTGCGAGAACTGCCATGATTCCGGCGATACAGGAATCGGAGCGGGGAGAGGTCGTCGCCATAGCGTCCCGGGATGCCGATAAAGCGCTTGAGATGTCCAAGCAGTATAATATAGAAAAATTTTACGGAAGCTATGAGGACCTGCTTCAGGACCCCGAGGTTGAAGCTATTTATATTCCGCTTCCGAATCATCTGCATAAGGAATGGACGATCCGCTCGGCCCGGGCCGGCAAGCATATATTGTGCGAGAAGCCGTCCTCTCTGAGCGCCGGCGATACTGTCGAAATGGTTGAAGCCTGCAACCAAGCGGGCGTGCTCTTTGCCGAAGCGTTCATGTACCGTTATCACCCGAAGCATCAGCGTATAAAGGATATCATCGCCAGTGGTGAAATCGGTGAGCTTCGCAGCATTCACTGTACGTTCACCTTCAACAGCTCCGATCAGGAGGATAACGTGCGGTTTAACAAGGAGATGGGTGGAGGCTCGATTTACGATGTTGGGGTCTATCCGATTTCGGCTGCACGTATGTATCTGAAGAGCGAGCCTGAGGCTGTAAGTGTTCATGCGCTCTATTCCGAGAAGCACGGCGGCGTTGATATGATGGCTTCAGGATTATTGGAGTTTCCGGGAGACATCACCCTTACCTTCGATTGTGGCATGTGGGCTGCCAGCCGTTCCAACATGGAAATCCTGGGGACGAAAGGAACGATCGCCATGCCAAAAATGTTCGGCTGGGAGAAAACGTCTGTTGTTCCGCAAATTTTTGTTCATGTGGGAACGATGACTCGTGAGGAAAGACTGAAAGGACACAATTCTTTCAAGCTGCAGGCAGAAGCGTTTGCCGCTGCTGTTCTGGACGGGACACCGCTGCCATACGAGCCGGAGGACTCCATTTTGAATATGAGGGTAGTGGATGCCTGTATTGAGTCGGCAAGAAGCCGCCGGAGGGTCATTGTGGGTTAAGGCTGAGGTGGTATAATTCTATCATTTTAAAGCAGGCTGTCCAGCGGACAGCCTGCTTTGCACAATTAGCGGTGGATGAAATCAGAAGGGCGAGGCGCTGCAGGTGAACAGGTCTTGTTTTATTCTCATGTCGAAATATGTTATAAAAATAATAGGGCTAAGGAGGTCGTACTGATGGATGAGTATATGAAACGCAGGTTGGAAAAGCAAAAACAGTTGTTTAAGCAGCTTGGCATACAATTGGACGCGCTTTCTATTCACCAGAAGCAGTTTAAAACCAAAATGCGCGGTTATGATCCGGATGAAGTGGATGCTTTTCTGGATGAAATTATTAAGGACTATGAACGATTTTATGCCAATATCGCAGACTTGATGGATAAATGGCAGGAGCAGCAGACCGTCATCAAGGAGTTGAAAAGTGCGCCCAAGCCGGCTCACGATTATAATACGATTGACCGCAGGCAGCTTGAGGAGGTAGTTACACAAATGGAAAACAGCCTGCGGCTGCTAAAGGTGCGCTTGCGCCCAGAAAATGACTTTTTCCCGGAGTGAAGAGACTATGAAAATTATCGTAATTTCAGATACACATATTTCGTCGGCGGCGAGAGGGCTTCCTTCGGCTTTGCTGAAGGAGCTGTCTGGCGCGGATCTGATTCTTCACGCAGGGGATTGGACGGACTGGAGCGTATATGAGAAGCTGTCCGCTTTTGCCCCGGTGGAAGGGATTGCGGGCAATAATGACGGGCCGATTATCGTGCAGAGGCTTGGCTATGAGCGGATCGTGGAAGTAGAAGGAAAGCGGATCGGTATCGTACATGGGGACGGGTTCCGAGGTACGACGGAGGAGCGTGCCATTGCTACCTTTGCCGGTCGCCAGATGGATTGTATCATTTATGGCCACTCCCATATCCCTGCGCTCAGCACCTTAGATGGAGTAATGGTGTTGAATCCCGGTTCACCTACCGATAAGCGGAGACAGGAGCAGTATTCGTTTGCGGTATTGACCTTGAAGGACGGCCGGTTGGAGGCAAGGCACATCTTTTTTGCTGATAAAAACTGACCCTTTTCCACACTCGTCTTCTGTGCGACGGGTGTTTTTTTACTCATTGTAATGTATTTGGAACGTATGGGAATTCTATTCGTAAGCAATGATAAAAAGCTTTGATACAGGGGAGTGCTTATGCTTATGAAAACCCAAAAGAGAAGAATCGGACAGGTGGCTGCTGCAGTTGTTATGGGGATAAGTTTAGCTTTGACGGCTGGCTGCGGAGTCGCCGACAGTGTCAATCAATCTCTGAACTATGCGAATGAAGCAACAGGCTTTGTAACGGATATCAGCACAGCAGGTACGGAGCTGCAGCGTTTGGCAGAGCAGGCTGCATCCGATCCGCAGGCACTTGAAGATTTGAAGAATCAGCTACAGACGGTGCGTGATGAGGCACAGCAGTTTACACAACTGGAGGCACCGGAGTATGCACAGTCCGTTCACGGGAAGATTAGCGGTTATGCTCAATCCCTTACTGAATCGACAGATTCATTCCTGCAGCGTTTGGCAGAGCAGGGGTTTACCATCGAAGCCTGGAAGCAAACGGATATCGCGCAGTTAATTGAGCAAATCACGGGGCTGAAGGACCAGATTAACCAGCTTGGCGGTTAAGGTCTTGTTTAGAACCCCCTTGGAATAGGTAAAAATATAAAGAGCATGTAGTTTGCATACACATGACGATGAGTCCAGGGAGGCGAGGACGATGTCCCAATCCGAAAATAAAGCGGAGAAGCTGCAGCAAGCGGGCAACCGGGATCATCCCGAGCAGTATCCGACTGACAAGCCAAGCCTGTTCGACCTTTTTGAAAGCGAGCAAAATGTGGATCCGATCCCGATGGAAGATTTGAACATGGAACAGCAGGAAGAAAACCGCCACGAAGAAACAAAGCATCAATCATCCAGTGAGAACAAGTATAAATGATTTTTCGAAACGAACCTTCTATTGAAAAATCTCTCCCAGCCTGAAGATGATATGCTGAGGAATGGCTGGGAGAGCATCTTCGAATAAGCTTCCATGCATATTTAGACAGTATCATTGTTTTATTACAAATTTTGATTAATTTTAGTCAACAATTTTTGGAGGGTTTGCTGCTCATCATCGGAAAGGGGTTGAACGATTACATCTTCTACCCGCTGAAAGGACTGCTCGAAGGCTTTAATTAGTGCGACACCTTTCGGAAGAACATAAATATTTTTCTGCCGCTCGTTATGGGCCGGAATTTTGCGTTCGATGTACCCCTTTCTTTCAAGACCCTGAAGCATGCTTGTAATGCTCGCCCCGCGTACATGGAAATGATCGGAAAGATCCTTTTGAATGAGCCCCCTTTCTTGATTTTTATAGATATAGTCAATCATTTTTCCTTGCTGCGCATTTAACCCCAGTTCTTTTATACTCTCATCAGCTCGTTTCTTTAACTTCATTCCGATAAGCTGCAACAAGTCCAGGTAGGGTGTATCCTGCTTGCTATCCATTAAGGCTCCCCCTTATTCTCTTTCAATAATTAAACTTCTAACTGTCAGTAATCGAACTATATAAGGATTTAATGAGCTTGTCAACAAGTGCTAAATATTAGAATGTTGACAGTTAGAATTCTAAGTGTTAGATTTTGATTAAGTAGTTTTGTTCTCTAAATTACTTCCAAATAAAACTGAAAGCAGGTAAAAAAACAGATGAATACATTAAAAGGAAAAGTAGCGATTATTACTGGATCTTCCAGAGGAATTGGACGTGGCATAGCCGAGCAGCTATCTGATTTAGGGGCTAAAGTAATTATCAATTATTCCAGTAGTCCGGATGAAGCAGCAGAGACAGTGGAAGCTATTATTCAAAAGGGTGGCGAGGCGATAGCGGTTCATGCTGATCTCAGTAAAGTTAATGAGATCGAGGAAATGTTCGTAAAAGCGCTGGCCAAGTTCGGCAGAGTAGATATTCTAATCAATAATGCGGCAGTGATGATAACCAATCCTCTTGCCGAGGTAACAGAGGTTGAGTACGATAAACAATTCGCAGTGAATGTAAAAGGTATCTTCTTTGCTTGTCAACAAGCAATGAAACACATGGAGAACAGCGGAAGAATCGTTAATATCTCCACAGCCGGAACAAAACTAATGTTTCCTGAAATGAGTGTATATACGGGTACAAAAGGGGCTGTAGAACAACTTACTCGTCAGCTTGCGAAGGAATTCGGTCCTAAGCAAATTACTATTAATGCAGTAGCGCCCGGTCCTGTTTTTACCGAGCATTTTCAAGAAGGAAAAACGGAGGAAGAAATTGAGTTCATGAAAAGTATGAATGCATTTGGCCGTATCGGAATGCCTGAGGATATCGCAAATGTAATTGAGTTTCTAGTTAGTGATAAGTCCCAATGGGTTACAGGTCAAACCCTGCATGTGAATGGAGGACTTAACTAAAGTAAGGAGACCGCCTAAAACGGCGGTCTCCTTCTTTTGAGCACTGGTATTTGTTAAGTTCTAGTTGTTGAGTTCTAGTGTAGGAAATACTTAACTGCCGCTGGTCTCGACGGCATACTTCGCGCGCGCCTGTTTGGTGGCTTGCACCATATTTCGCAGCGCAGAGATCGTTTCTTCTGCCTTTCGGGTCTTCAGCCCGCAGTCCGGATTGATCCAGAACTGATCAGGCGACAGTACCTGAAGAGCCCGGTCGATCATAACGGTCATTTCTTCAGGCTCCGGGATGCGGGGACTGTGGATGTCGTATACGCCAAGGCCGATGCCCTTCTCATACGTATGCTGCTCGAAGCTGCCGATCAGCTCTCCGTGGCTGCGGGAGGTTTCAATCGAGATAACGTCGGCATCGAGAGCGCTTATTGCTGCAATGATGTCATGGAATTCGCTGTAGCACATGTGTGTATGAATTTGTGTTTCCAGCTTAACCGTCGAAGTGGACAGCCGGAACGCTTTGACGGCCCAATCCAAATAGGCCTGCCATTGCTCCCGCTTGAGAGGCAGTCCTTCGCGCAGCGCCGGCTCATCCACCTGGATCATGCCGATGCCCGCCGCCTCGAGCGCCTCCACTTCTTCCCGCAGCGCCAGCGCAATCTGATAGGCAACCTCCTCTCGCGATTTATCATCACGCACGAACGACCAGTTCAGGATTGTAATCGGACCCGTCAGCATTCCCTTTACCGGCGCATCCGTTAACGACTGGGCGTAGACCGTCTCTGTGACCGTCATCGGTTCCGTAAGTTCGACATCACCGTATATGATCGGAGGTTTCACGCAGCGCGAGCCGTAGGATTGCACCCAGCCGTTCGCCGTAAAGACGAAGCCGCTCAGCTTTTCGCCGAAAAACTCGACCATGTCGTTGCGTTCGAATTCGCCGTGGACGAATACGTCAAGCCCAAGCTCTGCTTGCAGCTCGATCCAGGTTTTGATTTCCGCTTTAATGAAAGCTTCATACTGTGCGTCGCTCCATTCCCCCTTGCGCCACTTCCTGCGGGCACTGCGAATTTCAGGAGTCTGAGGAAAGCTGCCGATCGTCGTTGTTGGCAGCAGAGGCAGCTTCCAGCGTTCCCGCTGTGCCTCGCGCCGTTCTTCGAAGCTTCCCGAACGAGAGGAAGGCTGTGAGGCCAGAGCGGCGATGCGCTCGTTCACCCGTTTGTTGTTGCGGGAAGGAGACTGCTGCAGCGCGCTGCGGCTTTGGCCTGCCGCTTCAAGCGCAGGGCGGATTGCGTCCGGACCCGAGCGGCCCGCCTTCGCCAGCAGTGCCAGCTCTTCCAGCTTCTCGTCGGCGAAGGCAAGTGCTTCGCGCAGCGTCGGCTCGAGCGCCAGCTCTTGCGCGGCGCTGACGGGTACATGCAGCAAGCTGCAGGATGGCTGAACGGTGATGCGGTCGGCGGCAACGATGCCGGTCAGCGTCGTCAGCAGTCCCAGCTTGCTCTCCAGGTCTGCCCGCCAAATGCTGCGTCCGTCGATCAGGCCCGCGCCAAGCAGCTTATCTGCAGGGAAGCCGTGTTCGCGTATCGCCTGCAGATTCCGCCCGCCGTCGTGTACGAAGTCCAGGCCGATGCCGTGAACGGGCAGCGCGGCAACTGCTTCATAATGGTCAACCGCTTCGAAATACGTCTGCAGCATCAGCTTGATGCCGGGCGCATCCGCCCGCAGCCTGTCGTAAATATGCGTGACGAGCGTCAGTTCCTCCGCCCCGAGTGTTGTGGACAAAATCGGCTCGTCGATTTGAACCCATTCCGCGCCCGCTGCTTCCAGCTCACGCAGCACCTGCCCGTACAGCGGCAGCAGTCGGTCGATCCAGCTCTCAAGCTGCTCGGCGGCGTAGCCCTTGGAGAGCTTGAGGAACGTATATGGCCCGACAAGCACGGGTCGGCCCTCTATGCCGAGCTCTGCCTTCGCTTCGAGATATGCGGCGAGCGGTTTGTTCCTGGTCAGTTTGGGCTCAGCATCCGCAAGCTCCGGCACGATATAGTGATAGTTCGTATTAAACCATTTCGTCATTTCGCACGCCGTTGCAGTCCGGGTCCCGCGAGCCATCGCGAAGTACACGGATAAGTCCGGTTCGCCTCCGGTGTATCCGAAGCGTTCGGGGATCAGGCCGAACATGACGGCCGTATCCAGCACGTGATCGTAATAGGTGAAATCGCCGACAGGGATGACGTCGATGCCTTTTTCCTTCTGGCTTTGCAGGCCGTGCAAACGGATAGCCTTCAGTTCCGCATGCAGCACCTCCTCCTCCAGCCGGCTGGACCAGTAAGCCTCCAGCGCTTTCTTCCATTCCCGGTCCCGCCCGATGCGGGGATAACCCAAATTTGCGCTCTTCATATACGTTTTCTCTCCTCTGCTGTTCTTTTTCGAATTGATAAGAGAAAGATAACATATCCTGTAAATCATCACGTAACTCCAAATAACTATCGCCGATTATAGCCGGAGGCTATAGCGAGCAGCGCCGTGGCATTCATGGCCTCCCATTACCGCATCTGCGCTGTAGCGTAGTTTTTTTTCGACGGTTATTTCATATCAGGCTCGGTGAGAATAAGTTTGAATTCAAGTGAACGGTTTACATAAACATTAAGGTCTGTTCAAAGAAGGTCTGCACAGGAGGACAGGAAGAAATGAAATCATACGATACGATCATTGTAGGAGGAGGCATTGCCGGTCTGCAGGCAGCCATTCAATTGGGCAGATATTCCACCATTCGTACCCTGGTTATTGACGCAGGTTATGGCCGATCCACGTTGTGTCGGAGCTATCATAACCTGCTTGGTTTTCCTGACGGTATATCAGGCGAAGAATTAAGAAAGCGCGGAGAAGAGACGGCAGCCAGCTTGGGCATTGAATTTCTGTGCGGCAGGGCGGTCGAAGCTTGCAAGCAAAACGCTGAATTTTTGATTACGCTGGAAGGCGGTGAGGTTTTTGGAGCACCCACGCTTTTGCTGGCTACCGGTGTCATAGACCGTTTTCCGGATTTGCCGGGACTGGTGTCCTGTCTGGGCAGCAGCATGTATATATGCCCTGACTGCGACGGTTATGAAGTCCAGAATCGACGCACTGTCGTATTGGGAGCAGGAAAAGCTGGAGCGGACATGGCCCTTACGTTGTCGGACCGCACGGATCAGCTGATCTACATTAATCACGAAAAGACGGGAGTGCCGGATTCCTTGCTGAATGAGTTGAGGAGCAAAGATATTCGTTATATAGAAGCCGCAGCAGCGGAAGTGGTATGTCCGAGTGAAGGGCAGCTGTCAGGAGTCAGACTGGAAGATGGGGAGACGATCGAGGCGGAAAAGGGTTTTATCGCCTTTGGCGGAAATCATGTTCATTCCGGGCTTGCCGAGCAACTGGGGGTGAAACTTCTCCATAACCGGCATGTGGAGACAGATGCACGCAGCAAAATGACCAATATCGAACATGTCTGGGCTGCCGGGGACTTGGGGGCTCATTCCGAGCAGGCGGCGGTAGCGATGGGGGAAGGTTTGCTGTCTGCAATCTGGATTCATAAAGCTCTTGTTAAAATAAAGCAAAAATCTGCAACATCCCGTTGAATCGCTGAAAAAAGAGGCTATCCCAAAAATCAACAATCGGGCCGGACATGGGCTTATCTTGTCCGGCCCGGAGAATCCGTGAGGATACGGCTATTCCTGCAGCTTCGCGAGCAGCTCGCCGAGGCGGTCCATGTTCTGCTCGTTGCCATCGCCAGCGTAAGATTTGACGATTTCGAAGTCGCGTTTGCTTTCGAACTGCTGCCGGAACGTCAACCGCGTGTGGTCGCCCAAATCCTCGAACAGCGCCGTAACGGTGAAACGCGGATTCGATTCATGTAGGAGAACGATTCGTTCCGGCCTGTCGATCTCCAAAAGCATGGATGTTTTAGTTATATTTTAACCATGCAGGTTGTTCTGAATCCCGGTTGTGGAGCAGACGAAAAGACCAGAGTGCGCTGCTCCGGCTGATCATTCATCTATGACGATAAGTGGAACCTGCCGATATGATCATTCAATCCGTATTTACGGAGTATTTCAACCTGTTTCTGTCCCAATAGGTCAAAATGGGGGAAACTGGAGCGTTTGTGAATATAACGGGGATTCAAGCCATTCTCCCTGCACCAGGTGCGGAGTCGATTCTCATCCGAGCAGCCCACCTTGGTGACGGTTCGGATATCGGGAAAACGGGGGTCCAGCCAATAGTGGGTGAGAAAAGCAATTTCACCGCGGTTTACCGCCTGCTTCCATTCATTGAGCTCCTTGCGGCTAATCCCAAAAGCCATAGATTGTGTTCATCCTTTCAAAGCGCGAGCCCGTACGTTTCTGTGATTGGAAATCAATAACTCATCCTAGCATGCAGCCGCGATCCGGTGCAACTCGTGATCTGTTTTTTATACAGACTAAGATCACAAACATGCTGCACGTATTTCTGGGCGCATGAATATATGTATTCCATCCTTCAATCCAGAAAGGTGGAGTACAGTGCGGCCCGACAGCGTTATGACGGATCTTAGCTCTCCTTCGTTGAATCTATCCTTTGACTTAAATACAGCGCTTTTTTTTCAGCAAGATGCTCAAAACTTCATTCTTCAACAATTCGCCAATCAAGTGCCTGTAATGCAAAACTTGGGCCTGCTTGACATCTATCTGAGCAAAGGGCATAGTGTAGAGGCCCATTGGCACCCTAACGCAGCGGAGCTTGTATATGCTATACAAGGAGAGGCAAATATCTCTATTCTCAATCCGTTCACCTTGCAGGTACTTAGCTACCGTATCCAACCACCTCAAACGGTGTATATTCCGATGGGATGGTGGCATTGGGAAATCGCAACGATGGATCAAACTCACTTGCTTGCGATCTTTGATAGTCACAACGCACAAGTTGTGTTTGGATCCGATGTCCTCAGAAAGACGCCTCCTGAGGTATTCCAGCAAATATATGGTGTGAATGCGGCCCAGATGGCTAATGTGCTCAAGCCGATCGAGCGGACCGTAGTCATAGGACCACCCATTCCAAGGGATATTGAATGGCGTATAGGCTCACAAGCTTAATAAAACAGAGGCGGTTTAGGACTTATTGTTCGTATCGTTAGGTCAGCCAGAAACCTCTGGTTGGCCTGTTTTTAGGTATGGACAAGCACGCAGCAGCGGAGAGAACGAAGCGATTCCGGAAAAGCGCAGCGTCCGCCTTTGGCCCGGAGGGTCAACAGCGGTTGGAGGAATGCTTCGTTCTCGGAGCGTCTAACAAGAGCTGAAGTATTTCTACCCTATGCTTGAAGTTTGTCACCTTAAAAAATGAAAGCGGTGCCAATATAATAGAAATTACCAAATCAAGGGAGGCCAATTATGAACACGTCACTCTTCAGAAAAAAACTGCTGCAAATCATTGGTGTCGTCCTATCCATCAGTTTGCTGGCCGGATGCGGCGGGCAGGCCGCCGAGGACGGAGCCGGTGCCGATGGAAAGGTAACGCTGACGGTATGGCATAACTGGACAGGACAGGATGCGAAAGCGGTGTCCATGCGTAAGCAGCTTGAGGATTTCCAGGCAAATCATCCCGACATTGTGCTTGAAGCAGAGGGACTGCCAACAGACGGGCTGAGAACCCGGTTGCGTACCGTAGCGGCTGCTGATGAAATGCCGGACCTGTTCGTGATGTTCCCGGATGCGATGACCAAGGAATTTGTCAAAGGTGATCTGCTTCAGCCCATTAATGAGGAACTGGACAAAAAACCGGAATGGAAGAACGGTTTTATTCCAGGAGCTCTTGACGGTTTTACCGTTGACGGGAATATTTATTCAGTGCCGATGAATTTGGCGCCAAGCTCGTTTATTTATTACAACAAGGCTTTGTTTGACCAGCATGGAGTCAAGGTGCCGGAGACCTGGGATGAACTGCTCACAGCCGTCCGTACCTTCAATGAAAAAGGCGTAATCCCAATTGCCTTGGGCAACAAGACCAACTGGGTAGCCCAATCGACCACCTTCAGTACGATCGCCGACCGGATTACAGGGACGGACTGGTTCCTCAAAGCTGTGGCGCAGGATGGGGCAAGCTTTACCGATCCGCAGTTCATTGAAGCGCTGACCAAACTGCAGGAGCTGGGCAACGCCAAGGCGTTCCAGGATGGCTTCAACAGCATTGACGAAACACAAATGATGCAGCTCTACTTCCAGGGCAAAGCCGCAATGGTGATCAATGGTGGATGGGCTTTGGCCAATCTGGTGAACAACGCTCCGCCTGAAGTGCTTGATAATACGCACATCACGATTATCCCGCCGATCGAGGGGGGCAAGGGAGAGCCGGCAACGACTTCAGGTGTGGTAGGAACCGGAATGGGAGTGAGCAAAAAGCTGACCGGTGCCCGTAAGGAAGCGGCTATGGAGCTGCTGTACGCCCTGTCAGGCCCTGAAGGACAGCAGGTAACGCTGAACAGCAGTACGCTTGTCAGCTACGATATTGCACTGGATGAAAGCAAAGCGCATCCGCTGTTTGTGGAGCTGTACAATCTGATGAAAAATATCAAAATTGTACCTGTTTACGATTCGAAGCTTTCATCGGCGGCCGTGGAGGTAACCAACAACGGACTGCAGGAACTGCTGATGGGTGGAGATCCCAAAGCGATTGCCCAGAAAATCCAGGATGCACAGGCTGGGGCTGTGGCCCAATAAGTTTATGCATTCCGGAATCTTAAACAAAAACGGTTGCCCTGCGTGTCAGTGACATGCGGGGACCGTTTTTATAAAAGGATGTGAATCGATGAACGCATTAAGCAACTGGAGATTTATTACGATCAGTCTGCTGCCTGCGCTGCTGATCTATGCGTTGTTTGTATTCGTGCCTGTCGTCTGGTCCGCTTATTACGGTTTTTTCAACTGGTCCGGCATTGGCGAGGCCAAGTATATCGGGTTGCAAAACTATATCGAGATTGTCAAAGATCCGATCTTCTGGCGGGCATTGAAAAACAACATTATTTTCGTGCTGGCCTCCGTCTTCGGCCAGATTCCGATTGCGCTGATGCTTGCTGTACTGCTGCATAAGAGCAGCTTTCTGCAACGCTTTCTCCGCTCTGCCATATTTCTGCCTATGGTGCTGTCTACGGTCGTGATCGGCATGGTATGGCAGTATATTTATCATCCCCAGATCGGAATTCTGAACTTTCTGCTTGATACTTTGGGACTGCAGAGCTGGAAGCTGCAATGGCTTTCCGATGCGAACATTGCCATCTATGCGCTGATTCCGCCACTGATCTGGAGCTTTGTAGGGTTATATCTCATTATATTTATATCTGCATTGCAAAATATATCAAGCGACATTCATGATGCCGCCAAGCTGGATGGGGCTACAGGCATCCGCAAGCTGGTTTCCATCTCCCTGCCGATGATTCGGGAGACCGTTCAGGTCGCCGTCATTCTTTGCATATCCGGCAGTCTGAAATCGTTTGACCTGGTCTACATTATGACCAAAGGCGGACCCGCTCACGCTACCGAACTGCTGGCTACCTATATGTATAACTCGACTTTTACAAGCTACCGCTACGGATTCGGCAGCGCCATTTCGACCACGATTGTGATCGTTAGCCTGCTGCTGATCGGAACGAGTCAATGGCTTGCAAGCCGCAAAAAGAACGCTTAATCCAAATTAGAGAAAGGAGGCTGCACAATGAATAACACTGCCGTTCCGCTCGGTACACCAGCAGGCAGCAGCAAGGCTGGCCGGGTGCGACCCCGGTATGGGGCTGCCATACTTTGGACACTTCTGACGCTTTATGGTATTTTAACCTTATATCCTTTCTTTTGGTTGGTTATCAGCTCTTTTAAAACAACTGCGGAGTTTTATGAGCGTCCTTTTGCTCTTCCCAGCCAGTGGCAATTTGATAATTTTATCAATGCCTGGGACAGCTCTCGTCTTGGCAATTCATTTATGAATTCCATCATCGTCTCCATCGGATCACTGCTGCTGACTTTGTTCATTGCCTCTCTGGCCTCATTTGTGCTGGCCCGTTTTCGTTTTAAAGCGAAGGCATGGGTGATGGCTTTCTTTGTCGTCGGTATGCTGATTCCGATTCATAGCACGCTGGTGCCGCTCTTTATTTTGATGAAGCAAATGTCGCTGCTCAACACCTACTGGGCTTTGATTCTTCCTTATACGGCATTTGCGCTGCCGACGGCGATTTTTATTTTGACAGCTTATCTGGTCTCTGTTCCCCGTGATATCGAAGAGGCCGCATTTATGGATGGAACGGGGGTATGGGGGCTGTTTCTGCGCATTATGCTGCCGATGTCGACCCCGGCGCTTGCAACCGTCACCATTTTAAGCTTTCTGCATGCCTGGAATGATTTTTCGTTTGCGCTTGTGTTTATCAGCAAGACGGATATGAAAACACTTCCGTTAAGCATTGCCAACTTTGCCGACGGGTATCAGACAGATTATGGCTTGACGCTGGCGGCCATGACATTAGCGGTAATTCCGACGGTCATCATGTATCTGTTGTTTCAGGATCAGATCATGAAGGGCATGACGGCCGGGGCGGTGAAAGGCTAAACCATTCTCGTTATTTATTTTGTGCAGGAGGCTGAGTCATGAAGGATTGGATCCGGTCTTCCCTGCACCGCAAGCTTTCTTTTCTGGTGGCGGTTTGTATTTTGGTGCCGCTGTTGCTGCTGGGCATTTTTGCATATGTTATTTCTGCAGGATCGACAGAGGACAAAATGAAGCTGACCGGCCTTGACGCGCTCAGGCAGATGGATGCTAATCTGCGGTTCATCAGCGGGGATGTTGAGAATATGTCTGTTTTTTTGACAGGGCAGCAGGAAATTCAGCAGTATATGGCATCTGCGGCACAGGATCAAAAGGAGATCAGCGAGATCAACGGCATGCTGGCTAATCTGGCTGCATCGAAGCGCTATATTCTTGACATCGCGATTGTGCCTGTACGCGCCATCCCGGCTTTATCCACAGGTAGGATAGAGACGTCGCCGATGATTTCGGTCCAGCGTTTGAACAGCGTGAAAAGCAAAACATGGACAGGAGTCTATCATGTGCGTGGTTATGCCAAGGAGCAAAGCGCGATTACATTTATTAGGCCGCTGCGCAGTGTGCATGATTATGAGCTTCTGGGCTGGATATGCATCAGCCTGAATGAACGGGAGCTGGCCAAATACTGGTCATCCCCTCGGCTGGGGAGCGACGGAACCGTTGTGCTTGTGGACGGAGACAGAACGGTCCTATCCTCTGCCTCTGAGAATCATTTGGCGATGCCGCTTGAACAGATCTATCCGGGCAGCGCATCCATGAAGTGGACTCTCGTGAGCGGGACAGCAGAAATCGATGTTGAGGGCGGGCGTCAAACCTTATTATATTACCGAAACGCGAACACAGGCTGGTCGCTCGTGGGCATGATCGCGAACGAGGATTACTTGGCCGAAAACCGTTTTATTTTAATGCTGACGCTGGCGGCTGTGCTGGTCGCTTTTGGACTGGGAGCCGGAATCATCTGGTTTGTCGTGCAGAGTATCACCCGGCCACTCCGTTCACTTGAGCTTCTATTGTCGCATCTGGATCCTGAGCGGCCGATGCCGGCTTTTCCGGTGGTGGGACAAGATGAAATCGCCCGGCTCGGCCACAGCTATAACCGTCTGGGCAGCCATATCGTCCGTTTGAAGGAAGCGCTTATTCTTCAGGAAACGCGTAAAAAAGAAGCGGATATCCGTGCTCTGCAGTATCAAATCAACCCTCATTTTTTGTATAATACGCTATCTTCCATCCACTGGATTGCCCTGATGTCAGGTGAGCATAAAATGGCGGATATGGTGGAATCGCTGAGCGATTTTCTGCGCTTCAGCCTGAATAAAGGGCGTGATTTTTGCCGTGTGGAGCAGGAATTGGCCCATATCATGAGCTATGTCAAGGTTCAAGCCATCCGGTTTCCTGACCGTTTCAAGATTGAGATCCTTGCTGATGAATCTGTCATGGATCATTCCATGCTTAAGCTGCTGCTGCAGCCCCTGGTTGAAAACGCGATAACACACGGTCTGCGGGATCAAGGAACCCAGGGACTGATCGTGTTGAGAATAGATCAGCATGAGGATAGCCTGCACTTTACGGTCGAGGATAATGGTCGGGGCATGAGTGTGGAACGCCTTAATGAAGTGAATGAGGGCTTGCACTCCGGCCAACAGTTTACAGAAACGGATAAAGACGTTTTATCTGGTTATGGCCTGTGCAATGTTAACGAACGTTTGCATTTGTACTACGGGCCGCAATCCAGTCTGAACATCACCAGCCGCGAAGGGGCGGGAACAAAGGTGACCTTTGCCATTCCCTATGCGAGGAGCTGTTTGCATGAAGGTTCTGATCGTTGATGATGAGGTTATAATACGCACAGGCTTGTCCAAGGTCATTCCATGGAAGGAGCTTGGTTTTGAACTGTTGCCACCTGCTGCTTCGGCTGAGGAAGCGATAGAAGTCATTCGCAATGAGTGTCCTGACATTCTCCTGACGGATATCCGAATGTATGATATGAGCGGACTGGAGCTTGCTGAGAAAGCCGTCGGCATTCATCCGGATACCGAGGTCATCATTTTATCCGGGTATGATGATTTCCAATACACCCGGCAGGCCATTAGGCAGAGGGTATCCGATTATTTGCTTAAAACGAGTAAGACCGAGGACATCATCCGTACCGTCTTGGAAGCCAAAAAGAGAATAGAGCAAAAACGGCATGTTAACAGTCAGGCTCATTTCGACCGTCAGAAGGAGCAAAGCCGCAAATTGCTGCAGTGGCTTGTACACGGAGATGTTCAGCAGGAAGAAGACGAGACCTCCGCGATCCTGCGTGATTTTGGCTGGCTCCCCTCGGGCATGTACCGAATCTGCTTGATTGAGGCTGATGGGTGGGGAGAAAGCAAGCAGGAGGAATCGCTGCTGCTGTTCGCAGCCGCTAATTTGCTTGGAGAATCACTGCCCGGAATCACGCTGCTTCACGGACAGCAAATTGTTGTCATCTCGGCGGAGGAAGATGACGCTTCCGGTGGAAGGAGTTCACAGGTTGCCGCCGCCTATCGGCTTGAACTGGACAAAACGGAACGAATGCTGAAATGCAGGCTGTATCTGGCTTTGGGCGGCGTAGTGTCTGGCTGGGGAGAATTGCCTGCTGCTTATCGTATGGCCGAGCATACCTTGCGCTGCCGGAATTGGATGAGCGGCAACAGTTGGTGCTGGGAGGGGATGAACAAGCGCAAGGGAGGACTGTCCATTTGCACAGCGGAGGAGGAGCGCAATCTGTCCGTTATATTGCTGAACCGCAATGCAGGAAACCTGCAAGCCTGGATTACCGGCTTTGTGGAGGCGAGAATGGCTGATCCGGATACGACGGTGGATACGCTTGAAGCATCCGTAAGGTCAGCCGTACTGGCTGCCTCTCGCTGGCTGCGCAGCGTCACTTCGGATCTCGGCTTTGAACAATTTGTCCTTCCTGATGTTGTGCGTCAGATGCCCCATTCCCGGGAGCTTCTGTTTCGCCAGTTGTATACAATTATGGAACAATACCACGAGATGGCCGCTGCAGGGCAGGAAAGTCATGTGCGCAGGGCAATGGCCTATATCAGCGAGCATGTGGGGGAAGACATCAGCCTGCAAACGGTAGCGCGTCATATTCACGTTCACCCTCATTACTTGAGTGAGATATTCCGTAAGGAAACAGGCATGACCTTCGGTGATTTTGTAACCGGCTGCAAAATACGCCATGCCATGCATCTGCTTGCTTCTTCGCCCGTCAAAGTCAGCGAGGTAGCCGTTCGTGTCGGCTTCGAGGATGTGAAATATTTTAGCAAGCTGTTCAAAAAGCATACAGGTATGACGCCGAGCGTTTATCGGGACACGGTGCCCCAGTAGCCGACAATACTTAGCAGCACGCACGGGATGCATAGCGCAGCAGAAGCAGGGAGACCCTATCGTTAGATAGAGCCTCCCTGCTTCTTTGCCGTTACAGCCATTTTTCAGCCCAAGCTTCAACGTAATTCAACGCGTATCCTAATTCTTTCCCTTTGCGGGTTAAAGAATACTCAGTTCGAACCGGTCTCTCAGCAATCACATTGCGAATGACGATTCCAGTTTCTTCAAGCTCCTTAATTCGTTCCGTCAGCATGCGTTTGCTGAGATCGGGAATGAAGGTCTGAATCTCGCTGAAGCGTTTTGGATGTTCCATTAGCGTATGAATGATGAGAGCAGCCCATTTTTTGCTGATCATTTGATAGGACTGTTCTACTTTGCCGCATAACAATTTCGGCTTATGACCGTCCATCGTATTTGTCCCCTTTATTTTATTTAGGTTATTATACATCGCCTAGGTACAAAAAGTAACCATCATTTAGCGCATCATAAATGTTGGGAATTACAAAAAAATTACAGGTATTACAGACATTTTATCAAAGAAAGCGTAATCATTCAAGGTATGTACTATAATTCACAATTTAGACAAATTTTCATTGACTACATGTTTTAATGGGTGTATCATGGTTACGATAATTTATCGGGTAACTTTTAATAACCTTAACTCATGTTGGGAAGAAGGAGTATCCAATGGAATCAATGACATTTATCTTGTTTGGAGCCACAGGTGATCTGGCCAAACGCAAGATTTACCCTGCTTTATATAACCTGTTTGCTGACGGCAAAATTCCGTCTTCATTCTCTGTAATCGGACTGGGACGGCGTGAAGTGCCGGATGCTCAGTTCCAAAGCAATGTGGAGCAGGCGGTTCAAACGTTCTCGAGACATGTGCCGGAGGACCGCGGACAGATGGACCAGTTTTTGAGCGCTTTTCGTTACTGTTCTCTGAACGTCAACCATCCGGCAGATTACAAAAAGCTGCTGCAGATTGCCGAACAGCGTGAAGCGGAGCTTGGCATCAAGTCGAACCGTCTGTTTTATCTGTCGGTGGCACCGGAGTTTTTCGATGTCATCGCCTTGAATATTCAGAGCAGCGGACTTGGTAATACGGAAGGCTGGAAACGTCTGATCATTGAGAAGCCGTTCGGTCATGACCTGGAATCGGCCCGTGATTTGAATGAGAAATTGAGTAAAGCCTTTGCTGAGGATGAAATTTACCGCATTGACCATTACTTGGGCAAGCCGATGGTTCAGAATCTTGAGGCACTTAAGTTTGCCAACCCGTTCCTCCAGGGTGTATGGAACCGCAATTATATAGCCAATGTGCAAATTACGGCCGCCGAAACCGTGGGTGTTGAAGAACGTGCAGGATATTATGACCACTCCGGGGCAATCCGTGATATGGTGCAAAACCACATGCTGCAGGTGCTCATGATGACAGCCATGGATCAACCGGCACAGGTTGCGGCATCGGATATTCGTGCAGAGAAGCGGAAAGTTATGGAGGCTCTTCGTCCACTGGCGGAGGGACAGGTGCAGTCCGAGATTGTTCGTGCCCAATACGGACGTGGCGAGCTTAACGGCAAACCATTGCCGGGCTACAAGGAAGAGCCTGACATCGGTCCTGATTCGCAAAATGATACCTTTATCGCTGCACGCCTCTGGATTGACAATGAGAAGTGGGCGGGCGTGCCGTTCTATATCCGTACAGGCAAGCGAATGGCTGAGAAATCCACACGCATCGTGGTGGAATTCAAGCGTGATGCTGCAGATCCTTACGCTTCCCAGGGACAACCTGCCGCACCGAACCTGCTCGTGATCAGTGTGAATCCGCAGGAGGGAGTCACACTGAACATCAACAGTAAAGATCCGATTGACGGCAAACTGGAAACCGTACAAGTATCCTTTAACGAACAGAACAAGGATGTTCCTGAAGCCTACGAACGGCTGATTTATGATGCGCTGCGTGGCGATTCCACGTTCTTCGCGCACTGGGATGAGGTTGAGCTTTCCTGGAAATGGGTACAGCCTGTATTGGAGGCATTCCAAGCAGGAACGGTGCCGCTGCACACGTATGCAGCAGGCTCGTACGGGCCTGAGGCTTCGGCAAAGCTGCTTACGGAAAACGGGTTTGTATGGTGGCTGGATGATGCATTGGAGCAGCCGGTGTCGGTAACAGTACGTTAATTTCATTATATTCCGATCCGGTAATCTTACAGCCCAAACGCGCAACAATACTTGAAAATGATCTGGGAGGCAATTATTATGCAAGTCGGTCTTATTGGTCTTGGGAAAATGGGTTTAAATCTGGGCAAAAATCTGCTGGATCACAAGCACGAACTGGTCGCTTTCGACGTTAATCCTGTGGCTGTAACAGAAATGAAGGAATATGGTGCTGTCGGCGTTTCTTCGATCGAAGACCTTGTACAGTCCACTACATCACCAAGAGTGATCTGGGTGATGGTCCCGCATACGATTGTGGATGCCGTATTGGATCAGTTACAGCCTTTGTTGTCCGAAGGAGATATTGTGATTGAGGGCGGCAACTCCCATTACAAGGAGTCCATCGCAAGATATGAGCGCTTGAAGGAAAGCGGCATTCGCTTCATGGATGCTGGTACCTCCGGCGGTATGGAAGGCGCACGTAACGGTGCCTGCTATATGATCGGCGGCGACCCAGAAGCATGGGAGGTTGTGGAGCCGATTTTCCGTGATACGGCTGTCGAGAATGGCTACCTTTATGCAGGAAAAGCCGGCAGCGGCCATTTCCTGAAAATGGTGCATAACGGCATTGAATATGGCATGATGGCAGCTATTGGCGAAGGCTTCGAGGTACTGGAGAAAAGCAACTTCGATTTCGATTATGAGCAAGTTGCGCGAGTCTGGAATCATGGCTCCGTCATTCGCTCCTGGTTGATGGGACTGACAGAGCGTGCTTTCTCCAAGGATGCGAATCTCGATGAAATCAAAGGGGTTATGCATTCTTCCGGTGAAGGTAAATGGACGATCGAAGAAGCGCTTGATCTACAGGCTGCGACGCCGATTATTGCGCTTTCCCTGCTTATGCGTTACCGTTCCCTGGAGAACGACACATTTACAGGTAAAGTGGTTGCTGCGCTGCGCAGCGAATTCGGCGGTCATGCTGTAGAGAAGAAATAAGCAAAGCATCTAAAGTGATCCCCCGGGCTAATCGGCTGCGGGGGATTTACATACACAAGAATAATAAGCCATCTCTTGTCCCACACTGTTACAAAAGTGCGAAGGAGATGGCAGTATGTGCAGAAGATTTTCTTTATCCGCCGATCTGGATGAAGTCAGGCAGTTTTTTGGAATCAGCAGGGTTATGTATTATTACAAAACCCGCTACAATATGAGTCCGACGCAGTCTGTCCCGATTGTAATGAATCATGACGGGGAGAAGGTGCTGGATGAATTCCGCTGGGGAATGGTTCCTTATTGGGGAAAGGATTGTGTCAATGCCGATCTGAACACCTTAACTGTCAATCCGGCATATCGGAAGCTTGCGGAGACACAGCGCTGCATTATCCCCTGTAACGGATTCTATTATTGGCGCAATATGGGCAAGAAGAGCTGTGCCGTCCGGGTGATCTTGCCCGGTCAGCAAATGTTCGCCCTCGCCGGGCTTTATGAAGTTTGGCAGGATACCCGGAAGGAGCCTATGCGCACCTGCACGATGGTGATGGCTCCGGCTAACCGGACCATTGAGGAATTCACTTCCCATATGCCGGCCATATTAAGCCTGGAAGAAGCAGAACAATGGCTGAATCCGGAATTAAGAGACCTGAACGAGCTTCAGACCATGGTCCAAACCTATGATGCGGAGGAAATGCATGCTTATCCCGTTACACCGATGGTGGGCAATGACGGCCATGACCATGAAGAGTGTATCAAGGAGATGGACATTAAGCTGGCCTGGGTTAAAGCTTAGGCACGATCCAATATAAATCAGCATATCGGTATTCTTGCGCGCATATAGATGTAGCGGGGAACCGGGTCTCATCCGGGGAGAGGGGAAACGGCCGAAGGAACATCTTATGAGATGGAGGCGAGTGGACTTGAGTACAGACACACTCATCCAACTGCTGGTGCTCATCGTGATGATCATCGGTTTAGGTTCCAGCCGGTAAGCACAGGTTCCGTAGGACGGGAGAATGCCTCTAGGGGCATTCTTCTTTTTTGGTTTTGGGGTGTCTTGTCAGCCGTATATGCGTTACAATAAATATAGAATAGAATACTGAGGGAGAGTTTAATGATGAATGAGTCCGTTTTACCCCCGGCTAAGAAACGCAAGCTTCTGTTCAGCGCCGGTTTGAGCTGGATGTTCGATGCCATGGATGTGGGACTGCTGTCTTTCATTCTGGCGGATATTGCGCAGAAATGGCAGCTCGGGACCGGCCAAATGGGCATGATCACCGCAGTAAACTCCATCGGGATGGCAGTGGGCGCAATGTTTGCCGGCATACTTGCCGACCGGTTTGGGCGCAAAGCCGTGCTCGTATGGACGCTGCTTATTTTCTCAATTGCAACCGGGTTATCAGCCTTGGCGACGGGGTATGCGGTTCTGTTAGCGTTACGATTTGTGGCCGGGATCGGCTTGGGCGGAGAACTCCCGGTGGCTTCAACGCTGGTATCCGAGTCCGTGCCGGCCCGCGAGCGCGGCAGAATGGTTGTACTGCTGGAAAGCTTCTGGGCCGCAGGCTGGATCGTTTCCGCATTGGTAGGATACTTCGTGATTCCTTCCTTCGGCTGGCAGGCGGCATTTGTGATCGGGGCGATTCCGGCGCTCTATGCTCTTTACCTGCGCAGAGCTATACAAGATCCGCCGCGTTATGTAAACAGAAAGGCGGACAGATTGCCGCTCCGCGACCGGATCGCCTCGATCTGGACAGGCCCAAACCGCAAGTCCACGATTATGCTGTGGATTCTCTGGTTTACCGTGGTATTCTCTTATTACGGGATGTTTTTATGGCTGCCAAGCGTTATGGTCTTGAAAGGATTTTCTCTCGTTAAAAGCTTTGAATATGTGTTGATCATGACACTTGCACAGTTGCCGGGATATTTTACAGCGGCTTATCTGATTGAGAAGCTTGGCCGCAAATTCGTGTTGGTCGTATACCTGCTGTTGACGGCGGTATCGGCCATCTGGTTCGGGACTGCGCAGAGCGCGGGTGTGCTGCTGGCTGCAGGCATCTGCCTGTCTTTCTTTAACCTGGGAGCCTGGGGTGGCATGTACGCTTATACACCAGAGTTGTATCCTACAACGGTCCGTTCAACCGGGGTTGGCATGGCGGCTTCCTTCGGCCGGATCGGAGGAGTGATCGGACCTTTCCTGGTCGGAATGCTGCTTGCACAGGGTACGGGGATTACGACCATCTTTGTCATTTTCTTCGCTGCGATTATTATCGGGGCTGCCGCGGTTCTTATCCTGGGGAGAGAGACGAGAGGAACAGAATTAATGGATGAAGCTTAAGGAGGAGATCGTTAATGGAGCATACTTTTCTGCTGCAGGCCACCTGGAACGGGGGTCGCAACAGCGACGGCAGGATTGAAGCCGGGAACCTGCGTACTCAGATTTCCATCCCTTCCGAGATGGGTGGACCTGGCGTCGGCACGAATCCTGATGAAATGCTGCTGGGCGCCGCCTCTACCTGCTACTTAATTACACTTGCGGCTATGATGGAGCGTGCGGGGCTTCATGTGGAGTCTTTGACGCTTGCGTCGGAAGGCATTGTTGACGTTACGAATAACATCTTTACCTATCGCCGCATTATTCACCGACCGCGCGTGATTTTGGCCCGTGAAGCCTCTGAAGATGAACTGAGAAAAGCAGCGCTGCTCGCCGAAAAAGCGGAAAGCTCCTGCATGATTTCACGCGCGGTGGCCGGGAATGTAGAGCTTTCGACAGAACCCGTGATTGACCGGGCTATGTAGACAAGCCGTTCGTCATACTAATATATTCAAATATGAGGAGGAGCTATTATGCCAGAACAACGACTGCTCGTTTTTGCGGGCTCTTATGCCGAGCCCGAAGGAAGCGGAGTGTATGTATACTCTTTTGATGAAAATACGGGGGAACTTAGCCTGTTGGATGAATTCGCAGGACTCAAAAACCCAACCTTTCTGAACGTCAATCCTGTAACACGCAAGCTGTATGCCATTGGAGAAACCGTGTCTGCATCCGATGAGAAGGTGGGGGAAGCTGCTGCTTTTGACATCGATCCTGCTACAGGAACCCTTGCGCTGCTGAATCGTACCCAAACGGTCGCACCGACCTGTCATATCCAGCGTAACGCTGAAGGCAACCGTCTGACGGTGCCCAGCTATCACGGCGGTATGGTGGGCCTGCTGTCCATAGGGGCGGATGGCAAGATTGGTGAGCTGCTTGACGTTGTTCAGCATGAAGGGAACAGTGTTCATCCGGAGCGCCAGGACCGTCCGCATCCTCACTCCACATTCTACAGCCCGGACGGAAAGCTTCTGTTCGTACAGGATCTTGGATTGGACCGGATTCGCGCCTATTCCTTGGCTGGTGACAAGTTCAAGCTTCACAGTGAAGCTGCAACCCATCCGGGGGCAGGACCACGCCATCTGGCATTCCATCCGAACGGAAAGTTTGCCTTTGTGATCAATGAGGTGGATTCAACCGTTACATCTTTTGCATATGATGCCGTGGCGGGCACGCTGACTGAGATTGAATCCGTGCCCACACTGCCTGAAGGCTTCGAAGGTGAAAATACAACGGCAGAAATCGTCGTGTCCGAGGACGGTGCTTATGTGTACGGCTCCAATCGTGGTCATGACAGCATCGTGGTGTATGCTGTTGACGTGAATACCGGCAAGCTGAGCCTTGTTGAGCATGTTCCAGTGCAAGGGGAGCATCCACGCCATTTTGCGCTGACCCCGGGTGGGAAATATCTGATTGCCGCCAACCGTGACACGAACAATATCGTTACCTTCCGAGTGGATAAGGCTAGCGGACGCCTGGAGTATACCGGACTGAGCCTTTCCGTATCCAAGCCGGTGTGTGTGCAGCCGTTTTATTTTGAAGTGTAAAAAATGAAACAAGCAACACAACACAGCGATGAAGAATGTCGCTTTGTCGTAAATATGTGTGAACAGAAGAAGGGGCTACTCCATGAAGGGGTAGCCCCTTCTTCGATTGCTTGTGCTGATCTTGCACAAAGCAGTCTGATCCGCTCAAGCACTAACTGTGGTCTTGCGCCAAATTACGATTTAAATAATGTACGGTATAGGAAATGAACTCGGAAAAATCGTCAACAAAATCAGGTAATGTGACGGATGAAGCGTCCATGATCAATGGCGTGAAGCGGATCATACAGGAGCAGGGCAGAATCGATGTTTTATTTAATAATGCAGGATATGGTTCCTTTGGTGCGATCGAAGATGTGCCGATGGAGGAAGCCAGGCGTCAATTTGAAGTGAACCTTTTTGGACTAAGCCGTCTGACCCAATTGGTTCTTCCTTATATGAGACAACAAAAATCAGGCAAGATTATCAATAATTCTTCTGTAGGCGGTAAAATTTATACTCTGCTTGGTGCATGGTATCATGCTACAAAACATGCGGTAGAAGGATTCTCCGATTGTCTGCGGCTGGAAGTCAAGCCGTTTGGAATTGATGTGGTCGTGATCCAGCCGGGAGCGATTACAACTGAATGGGATGGCATTGCGCGAGAGCATGTGAAAAAAAACTCAGGCAATACAGCATATCGTAAAATGGCAGATGTTTTTGTGAAATTCATGGAGAATGCAGGTGAAAATGCTTCTTCTCCAGATGTTATTGCGCGAGTGGTTCTAAAAGCGATTCAATCCAAAACACCGAAAATAAGATACGTAGCAGGCAAGTATAGTAAAACAATGTTGTTTATGCGAAAAATCTTGTCTGATCACATGTTTGATCGTGCTCTATATCGTATGTTTAAGGTTTGATCATATGAAAAAAATCATGCGATTCAAAAGTAACGTTGCATCACGTTAATTATTAATAAAAACCAGGCGGCTGACAGGGATTGTCGGTCGCCTTTCAGCATGGATAAAACCAAAATAAAGAGACTGGCCCTAATTGATATGCTCCCCATATAGTAGACAGGTGAAAAAACAAAAGCCTGTTACTGTATGGGGAGTATTTTTATGGAACAAAAGAGGTTTACGGCACTTGAAAAATTGAATATTCTCCAAGAAATTGAATGTGGCGAACTTGGTTTAAAAGCTGTGGCTCGAAAGTACGGATTATCCAAAACATCTGTAGTCAAGTGGCGGAGTCGTTATCAGTTGTACGGTTACGAGGGCTTGGAAGTCCGTTCCCGCTATCAAAAGTATTCGGTAGATCTCAAACGCCAAGCAGTCCAGGATTATCTGGAGGGAGGATTATCGCAATATCAAATCATCGACAAGTATAGCATTGCAAGTCGAACCCAACTCGCCAACTGGATTAAGAAGTATAATGGTCTTAGCATCAGCTTAACCGCTGCTCATTCAGGAGGAACTAGAGCTATGACCAAAGGACGCGTAACCACTTGGCAGGAACGGATCGATATCGTGCTGTATTGTCTGGCAAATGGACAAGACTATACCCAGGCAGCAAGCCGTTTTCACGTTTCTTACCAACAAATATATAGCTGGGTAAAGAAATACGAAGCAGGCGGCGAGGAGGCATTACGGGACGGTAGAGGACGCACCAAAGCAACGGAAGAACTCACGGAGGCAGATCGCCACAGGCTCGCTATGCAAAAACTAGCGTATGAGAATACGCGGCTGCGTGCGGAGAATGCTTTTCTAAAAAAGTTAGAGGAACTCGAAAGGAGGGGACGTTAAGTTGTATTCGTCAGGAGAGCATCTACCTGGCTATTCGGGCCGTTCGGCAAGAGGAGTCTTGCTCCATTCAGCTTTTGTGTGATATCGCAGGAATTCCGCGGTCCAGTTACTACAAATGGTTGAATCGAAAACCCAGTTCCCGGGAAACGGACAATGCGAAACTTACACAGGCCATGCTCCTCCTATATGAAAAGGTGGAGCGAACCTTTGGATATCGCCAGTTGACGCTGCATTTGCGCAGGCAAATGGACAGCATCATTAACGCGAAACGAGTATACCGTCTGATGAAGCTCCAGGGCATCCGGTCTGTCACCCGAAGAAAGAGGAAGAAGTACGTAGGCTCTACGCCTCAGCAGGTTGCAGAGAACGTACTGAATCGTGAATTTGAGGCGGAAATGTCAAACCAAAAATGGGTAACCGATGTAACGGAATTCAAGTACGGCAACGGAAAGAAGGCCTATTTAAGCGCAATTAAGGATCTGCATGACAAGTCTATTGTTGCTTACGTCTTAGGGCATTCTAATAATAATGCGCTGGTCTTTAAGACGCTGGAGTTGGCTTTGAAGGCCGCCCCAGAGAGCCGTCCCTTGCTTCATAGCGACCGTGGTTTCCAGTACACCTCTTTACGCTTTAAGGAGATGTTGGACGAAGCGAAACTCACACAAAGTATGTCCCGGGTGGGCCGTTGTATTGATAACGGACCCATGGAATCCTTTTGGGGAACACTCAAATGTGAGAAGTACTACTTGCATACCTACCAGACCTTTGAAGAGCTCCAAAAAGACATAGATGATTACATACATTTTTACAATTACGAACGGTTACAGGCAAAACTAAACGGCCTCAGCCCCAATGAATTCAGGACCAAGGCCGCTTAACTATCTTTTATTTTTTGTACTGTCTACTTGACGGGGTGCAGTTCAAATTGTTCAAATAGGGCCAGTCTCTTAGTTGAATTTTTCAATTACATCTACTTGTTATGAAGTGAAATTATTGGTTAAGCTATGACTCCATGTAGTTGTCCCTTTTTTATAATTGACTTTTGTTGATACGCCAACTACAGTACTGAGGATTCCCGAACCACCATTAGAAGTTACAGGTTCCCATGATGGGGGAACATCATAACTAAAAGTAGTTCCAGAAACGTTCCAAGTTTTATTTTGACTAAACCCAACACGTCCATAAGTAGCCCCAGATTGTCCTGCTGTTATAGTCCCGCTTGATATGGATACACCAGAATCCAATGCCCATCCACCTGAAACATGTTGAAGGTCCCAGTATTTAACCCCTCTTGGATCGAACCAATCATCAATATAAATTGTGGAGTAGGCTTTATTTCCCAGAGTTGAGTCGTTTCCTGAGGAGTATTTTGATTCATCATAACTAAATGAAGTTATTGCAACTTTGTTAAGTATAATTCCATCTTCATTTTGAGCAGTTTGTAGAATTTGCGCTGTTCTAATGACCTTTGTATTTTCATCAGAACTCCCCAAATCTAGTTGGATATTTGGTGCAGAAGAGATTTCATCCGTACTTAGGTCGCTGATTCCTTCTTCGGCTCTTTTTTCCAATTCTTTCAAATCAGTAATCTCTTGTGCTTCGTAGGTTACCACTAAATTTTGCTTGTCGAAAATATTTGAAACATCATTTTGTGCAGGAGAACTAATCTGAGTTTCTTGGACAGCGGAAATATTGTCCGCATATGCAGGTAAACTGAATAAAGTTAGTGCAATAGAGGCAGTAGTAGATAGAGTGATAACCTTTTTGAATTCAATCATCTTAACCAAAACTTCCCTTATAATGATTTTTTTGTTATTTCTATTTCTATTATATACCAGTGATTTGGGATGTCAATGAATAATTACATAAAAAAGTAGAAAGAAACTGATATTTTGAAATTATTACCTATTATTTCTATAATACTTTACACGAGCTTCGTGGAATAGTAAATGATTGGTATCAAGAAGTTTTTGAAAGCAAAATTTTGTATATGTACTTCATGAAAATAATTTATGTTGATTTGATATTTTGAATTTCTCAGTTCAGCTTGTACTTCAACTAAAAGTTGCAAATGTGTGTGTAATTAGTTACGATTGCATATATAAATTATTTTATGTTTTTTCCTTTCTTACGTTTTCAGTTGAAAATTGAATAATTAGGAGGGCTTAAAAATTACTAATATTTTATTTATGATAGGTGTTGTTTTTATTGTTCTCGCAATTATCATGAGTGGGGTAGGTGTAAGTGGGGATAGGATGCGAGCAAACTACTATAATGAACGAGATGCTGATCCTATGGGTAAAGATAGAAAAATTAGACTAAAATGGACTTTAATCTTTTTTATTTGTGGTGTGATTTTTATCCTTCCAACTATTATAATTCATTTTTTCTAAATTTTAGAGTCTTCCAAGCCTGCGCAGGGCTTGGTATGGGATGCTTTATTGTTGGTCATGTACTGGATGGACGTCGTAGGTGCTAGAGCGTTTCGGCTGGCCATCAAACAGATTGACGATCAAAGAAATCAATGCTACTATAAAATTCAATATATATCAGGAGGCACGTAATCTATGACTTACTCTATGCGTATTCGATAAGCTGGCAATAAAAAAGAAGATTTTTCCACTGTTTGTGGGCTTTTTTATGGTGCTTATTTTTACGTATGAAGACATAGATTGCGATGGGTTTGGCTTTTTTTGTCATGCCTAGTATCGTCGTGTCCTCGTTCGTGATGAATGCAGACCAATGCCCATTGTGGATTTGGATCTGTATTTTTTATTGCCAAAAAACAGCCGGACAATGAAAAATACAGAGAAGAATGAACATGATAAAACAAAATTGGAAGTTAAGCTTCTTTACAAAATGGGCAGACGTTTGGTCTGTTGGCCAGCACTACTTCTTTCTCCATGCCTTTGGGACTTATTGCCTCAGGTATTTTTGCAGACCGAATAGGGATTCATGTGTGGTTCATGTTGTCAGGGTGGTGTATCATAGGCAGTGCTGTGTGTATTGCTTTCACCATCCGAAACTTGGATAAAAAATAGGAGGATTGTACGATGCGAACGATGGATATGCATTGGTACTTCTTTATATAATCCTACTCCTTGAATCGCAGGTGATCCTGCGAACAGAAGGAGGGAACGATATGAACGTATTGATCAAAGCAAGAGATATTTATGTGGAATATATGGGACGTGAAGTTCTGGACATTGATGAATTGGAAATTTATGATTATGACCGCATTGGCCTCGTGGGAGCGAACGGAGCAGGCAAGAGCACATTGTTAAAGCTGCTGTTGGCGGAAGCTCCTTTACCGTATGGCAAAATTGCGCGGGAGGGGAGCTTGGCCTATATTCCACAGTTGGAGGAAGCGGTAGAGGCAGAAGTCAAGGATTATGCTGTCATGGGCAAGCTGAAGGTGGACAAATTAAAAGGGCAGATGGGCGGTGGTGAAGAAACACGGCTTAAAATTGCACAGGCCTTGTCAGGAGAGGTACATGGCATCTTTGCGGATGAGCCGACATCTCACCTGGATCGGGATGGCATTGAATTTTTGATCAATCAGCTTAAATATTACGCTGGCGCCTTGCTCATCATCAGTCATGACCGTTATTTCCTGGATCAGGTCGTCGATAAGATCTGGGAGCTGAAAGAAGGGGGAATTACCGAGTATTGGGGCGGATATTCCGATTACTTGGCGCAGAAGGAAGAAGAACGGCAAAGCCAGGCTGCACACTATAAGCAGTATACCGCTGAACGGGAACGGCTGGAGAAAGCCATCGCCGAAAAAAAGAGTCAGGCCCGGAATATTGACCAAAAAGCGAAGGGCACTTCCAGAAAAAACAGTTCTGAAAGCGGCGGGCGGCTTGGCCATCAGAAAACGCTGGGCAGCAAGCAAAAGAAGCTGCATAATGCTGCTAAAAATTTGGAGCGCAGAATCGAAGCGCTTGGTGATGTGAAACCTCCCGAAGTGATGCGCTCCGTCAAGTTCCGACAGAGCCAGGCCTTGGAGCTCCATAATACATTTCCAATCACGGGGACAGAGTCATTTTTGAGAACGCGTCTGTCCAGCTCCCGTTGGGTGCCAAGATTGCTGTAACTGGGGCAAATGGGACAGGAACAACCACGCTTTTCAAAATGATATTGAATCGTGAGCAGGGCATCTCCTTATCGCCTAAAGTATCAAATCGAGGATAATAAGATCATTCAGAAGGCTTAAAACAAGGGGCGCTTTCCCGGATGGGAACAGGCGCCTCTTTATTTTGGGAAAAAGTCAAAATGAGCGTGAAGATGATCAAAATACCGTCAAAGTGAAGGTGATAGTTTTTTTATAATGAGAGCATCTTCAAATTCACGACGATAAGCGAGGTGTTCGAAATGGATCAACCTTCCCACGCTCTGACAGGCAAAACCTTGGCCTGGAACAAACGGCGGTCCCTCCAGACCGGAGAGACATTGGCGGGGCTCCTGTTCGTCGGGCCGATGCTGCTAGGCGTAACTATTCTCGTGCTGCTGCCGATTATTGCGACCATTGTGCTGAGCTTTGCGGATTGGAACTTCGTCGCCGGCTGGGATGGCATCCGATGGGTCGGCTTTGGCAATTTCGAGAATCTGCTGAAGGATGAGGCCTTCGTCAGATCAGTACGCAACAATATTGTCTTTCTACTCACCGTTCCCGTATACATGCTGATCTCCATGGTGCTGGCCGTTCTTATCAACAAAAATGTGTATTGGAAAGGGTACTTCAAGGTCGCTTACTTCATGCCCTATATCTCCAGCATTGTGGCCGTGGCCATCGTATGGCAGGTGCTGTTTCAGCCGTCGTATGGCCCGATCAATGAATTTCTGAAGGCGATTGGCATCGCCAACCCGCCAAAGTGGATTGCGGACCCTAATTTCGCCCTGATCTCCATCATGATGATCTCCATCTGGACGTCCATCGGGTTCAATATGATTATCTACCTTGCCGGCCTGCAATCAATTCCGGAGGACTTGTACGAAGCGGCGGAGATGGACGGCGCAGGCGTCTGGGTGAAGTTCTCCCGCATCACGTTTCCGCTGCTGTCCCCAACCTCATTTTTCCTGCTGGTTACGGGCATCATTTCGACGTTCAAGGTATTCGACATCATCGCTGTCATGACGCAAGGCGGCCCAATCGGCTCCACGAGCATGATGGTCTGGTACTTATACGAGCAAGCCTTCGTCAACCTTAAGGTAGGTTATGCATCCTCGGTTTCCGTAGTCCTGCTGCTGTTCGTGCTGCTGATCACGTTCGGGCAATGGGCGGCCCAGAAGAAATGGGTCAATTACTAGCGAAAGGAGAGAAGCCATGAAAGCGCAAGCGGTAAAATGGGACTGGCGCAAACTTATGATCACCGTTATCGTGTTTGCGGTCAGTCTGCTGTTTCTGCTTCCATTTTTCTGGATGCTGATTACCTCCTTCAAGGTCGAGAAGGACGTATTTGCTTATCCGATCCAATGGATTCCGAAAGAATGGAATGCGGTGGAGAATTACATGGAGGTTTGGTTCGGGGATTACCCGTTTTATCTCTATTACTGGAATTCGATCAAAGTAGCCGTGCTGACAACCTGCATATCCTGTCTGGTTTCGAGCCTTGCGGCCTATGGTTTTTCCAAGGTGAATTTCCCGGCAGGCAAATGGCTGTTCATGATTGTCCTTGCGACTTATATGGTTCCAGGACAAGCAACGCTGATCCCGCAGTTTATTTTGTACCGTAACATCGGCCTGTTCGACAGCCATCTGGGCCTGATTTTGCTGGGCAGCTTCAGCGTGCTCGGCACATTCATGCTGCGGCAGTTTTTTATGGGGGTGCACCAGGAATTCATTGAATCGGCGAAAATTGACGGTGCTCACCATGGAAGAATTTTCTGGTCAATCGCGCTGCCGCTCGTCAAACCTGCCGTTGCGACCTATGCGATACTGCGCTTCATCTGGACCTGGAACGATTATCAGAATCCGCTTATCTTTCTGCGTTCCGATGAGCTGTTCACGATTCAGCTTGCGATGCAAAAATTCACCTCCCTGAGCGGAGAATTTTATTCCCTGATCATGGCGGCGGCGGTATCGGCTATTTTTCCTCTACTTATCGTGTTCATCATCGGGCAAAAGAGTGTGATCAGCGGTATTGCTTTAGGTGGCGTCAAAGGTTAATGTAAGCGTATTCATATAAGTCAAAATAATTCGGAAGAAGTCAATATTGTTTCATGAGCCGCCAGACCATGTCGGTTACAATGTGATGGAATCCAGCGATATTCATAAAGGGAGGGTCTTGCAGATGAATAAAAAATGGCTGAAGGGCGTCTTGTCCGGTGCTCTGCTGACTGGGCTGCTTGCCGGCTGCAGCGGCGGAGATGCTGCACCTGAAGGCGGCTCTGAAGGTAAAGGAGTCAACCTGCGTCTGTATACGTATGGAACGGAGGAGGCCTACAACTGGAAAAAGACGATTGCCTCCTATGAGGAAGCAAATCCCGGCATTACGGTGGAGGTCGTCAATTTGAGCGAGAAGGGCGATACGGCAGAGGCGTCGAAAAAGCTGGATCTTGCCGCAGCTTCAGGGGAGCCGATGGATATCCTCATGTTCAGCGACGCTGCCGGATACGCGCAGCGTGTAGCGCTTGGCATGGCGGAGCCGCTTGACGATTACATCGCCAAAGACGGTTATAAGGTGGAAGAAGACTACAAAATCGACACTCGCCTGGACGGAAAAGTCTATGCGCTGCCGGGCAAGTTCAATCCATGGTATGTGCTGTTGAACAAGGATCATCTGGATGAGGCGGGCCTGCAGGTTCCTACAGATTGGACCTGGGACGAATATGCCGAATATGCGAAAAAGCTGACCAAAGGTGAAGGCGCTTCCAAAAGGTACGGGACTTACTTCCACGGACCGCAAGGAGGCGGCTGGCTGGAGTTTGTGAAGCTGATGATGATCAATCAGCCGCAAGGCGCCGATTACTTGAAGGCGGACGGCTCCTCCAATCTGGACAATCCGAATTTCAAGCGCACGCTGGAGCTGCGGGTGAAGATGGAGAAGCAGGATCAGTCCTCGGTCCCTTATTCGGATATGATCTCACAAAAGCTGAATTACCGGACACAGTTTTTCAACCAGTCGGCGAGCATGATTACGATTGGAAGCTGGATGAACACGGAGATCGGCGGCACGGAAAAGGTACCTCTGACGTTCCATGTGGCTGTAGCGCCGTTCCCGAAAAACGATAAGGGTGATTCAATCGGTAATGCGCCGGTGACAACGGATTACGTTTCAGTCGCGGCAAGCTCCAAGCATAAGCAGGAGGCTTATGATTTCGTCCGTTGGTATACCACGGAAGGGCAAGTTGTGCAAAACAAAAATGTTCCCGCCTGGAATCAGGTGAAGGAGGAGGAAGTAACCAAGATCATTGAGAATATACTGGCAGGCACGAAAAATCCTGAGCTTGTCGATCAACAATCGCTGGTGAAAACGCTCCTTGCCTCGAAGGCCTCTGAGCTGGTGCCGCCTGCTTCGTATCAGGCGGAGGTATATAAGGCGATCAATGAGGAATACGAGAAGCTTATTCTCGGCAATCAGAATATCGATACGACGGTCAAAAACAGCCAGGAACGCACGCAAAAGATTATTGATTCCAACAAAAAATAGTATAGTATAATGACCCTGTGCAGGGGCGTGAGGAACGCCCCCTTTTTTCTATTATAAGGGGGACATCAAGAATGCTTGGCAGATTACGGGAACATCTATTGTCGCAATCGATCCGCAATAAGCTGCTTTTGACCGCTATTGCTTGTGTTTTACTGCCCGCGGCTATTTCGCTGCTGACCTACAACGCTCTAACACAGGAGGCGGTTCAACGACAGGCGATGTCCAACGCGCAGGATTCCCTCCAGCTCGTAAACGGCTCTGTCACAGGTCTGTTCAAGAGCATGCTGAACATTGCGAATTATATTCAGGTCGATGCGGATATGAATTCTTATTTCAAAATTATTAATGCTGGCGGCAGCGTATCCTCCGAGCCCTATGCGGCCTTTGTACAGGAAAAAAACATACTGGAGCAGTTGGAAAGCCTGACGGTAATCGGTGATAAAAGCTATGTGACCGTGCTGCTGACCAATGGGAAAACCTACACTAACTATTCGACCAGCGACTACAATCCCGTTAAGCTGACACGGGAACCGTGGTTCTGGGAGCTCGACAAGCTGCGGGGATTTCAGTCCTATTGGGTGGCGACGAGGCCAACGGTTTTCAGCATGGAGAAGCTTGACAACCCTTATCAAATTTCCGTAGCCCGAACGCTAAGGCTTGATAACGGGGAAATATACGGCTACATCATCGTGACCGTCATGGAGAATCAGGTCAATGCGATCTTCGATCGGCTAAGCGCCGGCCAGGAGGTCATGCTGGTGGATCGCTCCAATCGAATCCTTTCTCATAAGGACAGGAACCGGATCGGCCAGGAGCTGGAATACCAGTTCCCCGAACATGGAGGGTCAGCCGGCTCAGCGGTCATGAAGGCGGGAGAAGCGCAATATTTGGTTGCCGATCAGTTCATTGCCTTTAATGACTGGCGGCTCGTCTCAGTTCAGCCATACAAGCAGGCGGCAGTCAATATCAGCTCGATTTTCAAGCGTGTTTTTTTGTTTCAGCTTGTTTCCTTTTTCTTTTTTCTGCTGCTGCTCATCACGCTGCTCCGGGCATTTACGAAGCCGCTTGTCATCCTTGGTAAAGTCACGGCAGCGGTTCAGACAGGCAACCTGGACGTCCGTTCCGGCATCCGGGGACAGGATGAGATTGGGCGACTTGGCTTCCTGTTCGATCAGATGCTTGACCGTGTGAAGCAGATGCTGGCAGAGGTATCCGAGACGCAGGCGCGCAAACGCAAGGCGGAGCTGCGGATGCTGCAGGCGCAAATCAACCCGCATTTTCTGTTCAACGTGCTCAATTCGATTCGTATGAAGGCGATGCGGGGCGGAGATCAGGACAGCGCGAAGATGATCGGTTCGCTGTCCAGACTGCTGCGGATGACCATTACGAACGAGAACGATGATATTCATCTTCATGAGGAAATTGATCTGATTACCTGTTATGTGGAGCTGATGAATCTGCGGCAAAAGGAAGAGGTGGAGCTGAAACTTGATATCACATCCGAAGCTTTCATGATTCAAGTGCCCCGCTTTTTCCTGCAGCCGATTGTTGAGAACGCTATCATCCACGGATTGGGCCAGAGCAGGGGCATGATTGCCGTCCGCGCCGTTAAGCTTGATGGGGCGTTTGAATTATCTGTGGAGGATGATGGGAACGGGATGAACGAGGAGGAGCTGGATCAGCTCCGGAGGAGTATTCATACCTATCATGACGGAATTTTGCACGGACGAGAAGAGCTCCGCAGCAGATTTTCCGGTATCGGTCTTCCTAATGTCATGGAACGGATGAGAATGGTGTTTGGAGACGGTTTCCGAATGGATGTGAGGAGCAGGCAGGGGAATGGAACCCAGATCGTGATGCGGATTCCGGAGAGGGGGAAGGCGTCTGATGTATAACGTTATGCTGGCGGATGATGATTATCCGGTGATCGAATTGCTGAGTGAGATGATCGAGTGGGAACGGCTCGGTTACCGGCTGATCGGAACCCATGAGAACGGGCTAAGCGCATGGGAGCAAGCGCAGCGGGAGATGCCGGATGTGCTCATTACGGATATCGGGATGCCGAAGCTGGACGGACTTGAGCTGGCGGCCCGCATATGTGAGCGGCAGGCCGGGGTGCGGATCGTCATCCTGTCCTGTCACAGCGAATTTCAGTTTGCGAGGCAGGCGATGCGGCTGAATGTGCAGGAGTATTTTCTGAAGGATGCCCTTGATCCAGAGGATTTGTCGCGGCTGCTCGTGCGGCTGAAGGAGGGCCTGGATGAAGAACGGCGCATGAACTGGGAGCAGGAGCGGCTGCGCAGGCTGCTGCAGGAGACGAAGGGACTGCGCAGAGAGAAGGCGATCAAAAATTTTATTCATCAGCCGCTGCTGTCGCCAGAGGCCTGGAAGCGGGATGCCGAAGGTTACGGCCTGTTGTTAAGCGGTGAGCAATGTCTGCCTGTGGTCGGCTTTGTTGACAATTACCGGCTGGTGAAGCATCGCTTTGCGTCCGATCAGACACTGCTGTTCGCGGTGGGAAATGTGATGGACGAAGTGCTGCAGGGAGGGGCGCTGCGCGGGCAGCATATTGGCTACGATGTAAAGCGCTCTCTGCTGCTATTCTCCTACAAACCTACGCTGAAGGTTAACATCATGGATTTGCTTAAGGATTCGCTTCGTCAAATGCAAAATACGTTGATGCAGGTGCTGAAAATCCGCATGTCTTTTCTCATTGGCTCGGCTTCGGCAGCACCGGAGATGCTCAAAACAAGTCTCATAGAGCTGCTGGACAGCGGAGAACAGCGTTTTTATTTGCGTGAAGCCGATTGCGCCAAGCGTTGCCGTGCCGTCCCGCAAGCGCAACAGGATTTGTTCCGGTATTATGATGAAGCAAACCAGCAACTGCGGGCTGTGCTGCTGGGGAAGAGCGTTCAGGAAGCTCAACTGGCTGCAGAGCAATGGATTATCTTTATTCGGGAGCAGCAATATCCGTCCGAAATGGTGAAGGATTGGCTGCTCAAGCTGCTGCTTGATTTGAAGCTGAAGCTGTACTCTCTCCAGCCTGTTCTTTCCAGCCATACGGCCGATACGCTGCATCGGGAGATCGCGGAGCTGGATTCGCTTGATCAGCTTGGCGACTGGCTGGCTGATCACCTGTGCGCGTTCGTCTCAGCCAAAGCGGAGTCTGTATCGTACGGCAAACGGGCGGAAATATCGGAAGCGTACAAATATGTTGCGCTGAATATCGGACGGCGGATCAGCCTTGACGAGGTGGCAGAGCATCTGCATCTGAATGCCAGCTATTTCAGCCGTCTGTTCAAAAAGGAGACAGGAGTGACCTTTATCGAATATGTCACGCGCATGAAGGTGGAGCGGGCCAAGGAGCTGCTTGACCACACGACACATACGGTCGGGGAAATATGCGAGCTGCTCGGATATGACAACCAGAGTTATTTCATTAAGACGTTCAAAGCCCATACCGGATCGACGCCTGCCGAGTATCGGGGATAAGAACAGGGCATTGAGGCCAGGGGAGTGACAGTTATGCTGAACACTAAAGATGTGCGTGTGAAAATGGAGCGCTTGGCTCCGGCAAGCCCGGATTTTTATTACAGGGGGCACAGTCCGCAGGAGTTTTGGCAAAGGATAGGCGCTTCAGACGAATACAAAGTGATGATGGATGAGATTCGGCAGGAGGGGGAGCGGCTAACCGATATACCGATTCCGGAGCTGACCTATGGCTTGTTCACATTATTCGAAAAGCAGGGCTCGCGGCTGGAATATGAAAGCGTATACTTTGAGCGGAGACGACGTTTAAATACGTTAACACTTCTCTGGCTGCTGGAGCCGGACAACGAGCGCTTCGCCGCCGAACTGTACGAAATCATCTGGTCCATATGCAATGAATACACCTGGTGTCTGCCTGCGCATGTCCAGAATATGAATGTGCGCGGAGCCATCGACCTGTTTGCGGCGGAAACGGGCTTTACGCTGAGCGAAATTGGGCTGCTGTTGGGAGAGAGGCTGCCGCCGCTTCTGCGCGTCCGCATCAGGGAGGAGGTAGAAGCCCGTCTCCTCAAGCCTTATCTGGAAGGGGGAGCATTCAGCTGGGAAACGGCGACTCATAACTGGGCTGCTGTCTGCGCCGGATCGATTGGCGCTGCCTCGCTGTTGCTGCTTGAACCGTCGGAGCGGTTGACCGCTATCATCGTCAAGGTCCTTGGCTCCATGTCCTGTTATCTGGACGGCTTTGGGGATGATGGAGCTTGCCTGGAGGGCTTAGGTTACTGGAATTACGGCTTTGGTTATTTCGTGTATTTTGCGGATTTGCTCAAGCAGCGAACACAAGGTGCCATCAACTTATTTGAATATCCCAAAATTCGCCAAATTTCGTTATTCCAGCAAAAATGCTATTTGCACAGCGACTCCACGGTGAATTTCTCGGACTCGCTCGGCCGCGTGCCGGTGCAAATCGGGCTGACGCATTATTTAGCGCGATTGTATCCGGAAATGGAACTGCCGCCTGCCTCTATTCGCGCTTCGTATACAGACGATCACTGCAGCAGGTGGGCGCCGGCTCTGCGCAATATCGTCTGGTATGACCCGGGGAAACGGCACAGCCGCTGGCGGGATGCGGATTATTATTTGCCGGATGCGGAGTGGATCGTCTCGCGCTATTCGACGAAACACGGAAGCTTCGGATTTGCCGCGAAGGGCGGATCGAATGACGAGCCGCATAATCATAACGATATCGGCGGATTTATCCTTTATGCCGCTGGGATTGCGCTTGTGGCGGAGCTGGGGCCCGGTGAATATACGGCCGCTTACTTTGGCGAAGGTCGCTACAGCTTCGACTGCAACGGCTCGCAAGGGCATAGCGTTCCGATTGTGGATGGTTGCTTTCAGCAAAGCGGCCGCGCCAGCAGGGCGAAGGTGCTGGAGGCTGTAACCGGTGACGAGGAGGCCCGCTTCCGGCTGGACATGACGGCCGCTTATCCTGTCCCGCATCTGTCCTCGCTCATGCGCCAGCTCGTATGGAACAAATCCGGATTGCCTTCGCTTCAGTTGACGGATGAATTTAACTTCACTTCTGTGCCGGGAAGTCTCGTCGAACGCATTGTGACGATGTGTCCGCCGGTGATGCAGGATGCGGGGGCAGGCGGGACACAGGGACAGCCGGGCAGCCTGCTGCTGAGAGGTAATAGCGGCCGTCATGCAGCAAGGGCCAGGTACGATCCTGAACAGGTGAGGCCCATGGTCACGAAGCGTGTGTACAGCAATCATTTTGGCAGCTCTACGCCTTGGTACACAGTGGATTTTGAGCTGCTGCATCCGGAACGGTCCGTTCGGGTGGAATTGAACTTTGCAACGTTATGGATGGAATGGGAGGGTGACCCTATTGGAGAGACAGATACCGGAATGGCTGAATGAAGCCTGGGAGAGCACAGTTCGCAAAACCGTGCGGATCAGCGAGCGGATTGGCTCGGGTTTTCCGCATGCCAGCGTTGGTGGGACCTACGTGCTGGAGGAACCGCATTGGTGGACGGCTGGCTTCTGGCCGGGCTTGCTGTGGCTCGTTTACGAGGAGTGCGCGGACGAGCGCCTGCGCAAGCTGGCGGAGCAGTGTGAGGAGCGCCTTGATGCAGTACTGCACGATTACACCCGGCTTGATCATGATCTTGGTTTCATGTGGACGCTTACGAGCATCGCTTCCTATAAGCTGACCCAATCCGCCGAATCCAGGCGCCGGGCGCTGCAGGCAGCCAACTATTTGGCGGGCCGTTTTAATTTGAAAGGACGATATATCCGTGCCTGGAATCCGTGGAGGGAAGGGGAGGACAATGCAGGTTTAGCCATCATCGACTGCTGCATGAACATGCCTCTTCTCCACTGGGCTTCGAGAACGAGTGGTGATCCGCGCTACAGTCATATCGCCCAGGCGCATATGGAGACGGTGCTGGAGCATTTTATCCGGCCTGACGGGTCGGTGTATCATATCGTGCAGTTTGACCCTTCTACCGGAGCATGTGTGGGCAAGCTGGGCGGACAGGGATACGCACCGGAATCTGCCTGGTCGCGAGGGACGGCTTGGGCGCTGTATGGTCTGACGCTGGCCTACCATCATACGGGGGAGCGAAAGTACATCGACGCAGCCAAGCGTGTGGCGCATTATTTCTTGTCGCAGTTGCCGGAGGATTCGGTCCCGTACTGGGATTTCCGCATCCCGCCGGAGGTCACGAAATATCGGGATTCATCCGCAGGGGCATGCGCGGCCAGCGGCCTGCTGCTGCTGGCCGAGAAGACAGGCGAGCTGGAGGCCGCTACCTATCATAAGGCAGGGGTGCGCATTCTAGAGTCTCTATACCGTAATTACGGTACGTGGGACGATCATACAGAGGAAGGGCTCATCAAGCACGGCACGAGTCATTATCCTGAGGGAAAAAACATCGATGTTCCGCTTATTTATGGCGACTATTATTTTGTGGAAGGGCTCGTCCGCCTGCGTGGAGGGCGAACGATGTTCTGGGAATAGGTGTACTGATCCGTGTTATGGCTATCATTGAATATAAGGAGGTTTTGTCTGCATGACCAGTTATTCCGCTATCGCGGACAATCCGCTGATTACGAGGCAAGACTTGCAGCTGGCATTCGAGCAGCTTGCTGTTCCGCTGAAACAGTTTTACAGCGAGGGCGGGGCCCGGCTGAGAATTGGAGTGGCAGGTGCCAGTTATGATTCGGCTACAGCCGAGATGGAAGGTTTCTCGCGTGTCATGTGGGGGATGGTGCCGCTGCTTGCGGGCGGTGGGGAATCGGAGCTGTGGGACACCTGTCTGCGCGGGCTTGAGAACGGTACAAATCCCGATCACGAAGAATATTGGGGCGATGTTCGCGATTATGACCAGCGACTCGTTGAAATGGCGGCATTAGGCTTCGCCCTGCTGCTTGTGCCAGAACGGGTATGGGAGCCGATGTCCGATACTGCCCGCCGGAACTTGTACAACTGGCTGAACCAGATTAACCATTATTGTCTGCATGACTGCAATTGGCTGTTCTTCCACGTGCTTGTCAACATGGGCTTCCGGAAGGTGGGGTTGCCTTATGATCAGGAGCAAATGGAAACCAACCTGCGCAGAATTGACGACTTTTACTTGTCGGAAGGCTGGTACGCCGACGGTGTCGGAGGGCATTGCGATTATTACGGTCCGTTTGCGCTGCATTATTACGGTTTGTTATATGCGTGTCTTACGGAGCGGGAAGATCCGGAACGAGCGGCGCTGTACAAAGAACGGGCGTCTCTGTTCGCAAGCCAGTTTATCAACTGGTTTGCGGAGGATGGGGCAGCGCTCCCCTACGGGAGAAGCCTGACTTACCGTTTCGCGCAATCGGCCTTCTGGAGTGCACTGGCATACGCTGGAGTGGATGCGTTCCCTTTGGGTGTGCTGAAAGGACTGGTCCTGCGCAATTTGCGCTGGTGGTTCAGCAAGCCTATCTTCGATGCAACCGGGCTGCTGACGGTCGGTTATGCTTATCCCAACCTGATCATGGCCGAAAATTATAACTCGCCGGCTTCGCCATACTGGGCGCTAAAAGCATTTTTGCCTCTGGCGCTTTCCGAGGATCACCCGTTCTGGACAGCAGAGGAGCTTTCGCTTCCGTCCCTGCCTGCCGTTTCGGTTCAACCACCGGCTCAGCTGGTGCTTTGCCGTGATCAGCACACGGGGCATGTCGCCGCCTTTAATACAGGGCATCCGGGTTCGAATGAGCATACACATACATCAGCCAAGTATGAGAAATTTGTCTACTCCACCAGCTTTGCCTTCAGCGTGCCCAGAGCGGAATGGGGCCTGTCCCAAGGGGCGTTTGATTCCATGCTGGCGCTGAGTGAAGGAGATAATCTGTACCGGGTGCGAAGAAAAAATGAAGTGACGAATATCCGCGCCAATGTGCTGTACGCCAAATGGCAGCCATGGAACGACGTTGAGGTGCGGACGTGGATCGTTGCCGGGCTTCCCTGGCACATTCGGATTCACCGGATTGAGTCTGCCCGCAGGCTTGATGCCGCAGAAGGAGGTTTTGCACTGGGTATCGGAGAGGCAGTGCAGGTCTCAGCGAATGGACTTGGCGCCGCCGCTGTCAGTGAACACGGGGGTGTAGCGGTTCGTGGCAAGCTGGGCTTCGAGCTGGCGGAGCTCGTGTACCCAGATGCGAACACAAATTTGCTTCATCCACGAACGGTTATTCCGACATTAAGGGCATCGCTTCAACCGGGAACACACTGGCTTGCCTCTGCCATATACGGCCGACCGGGAGCAGGCGGCTTGCTTACCGAACTCGAAGACGCCTGCTCCGTTACAATTGAAGAGAATGTTATTCGGGTCACAACAAGCGAAGGAGAACCCATCGCGCTGTCTCTCATATAACATGTAAAGTGTTGACCACGATCGTTACTTCGATCGTGGTCTTTTTTTGTAGAGAATGTCCGTCAGAAATGGTCCGCCATAAAACTTTACATAATTGTCTCTATCCAAAATGCACAAATCCACCGATAAAATAGACAGATTACAAACATCGCAGCCGTACAGGAGGATTATGAATCATGAAGAAAAATAACAGGACAAAGCGCGGATTGGATTATGTGTCTTTAAAGTTGAAATTGCCGCTGCTCATTACAGCTTTGGTCGTTGCTGTTATTTTGACGATCTCTGTCATTGTATATTTTTTAGGGTCAGGCATCATTCTTGATAAAAGCAAGGATGAAATTAAAGCCAATGCCGACCGGATGGGAGAAGGATTGTGGACAGCGGTGCAACTGCAGGGCCAGACGTCCTACCTGATTTCCTCGCATCATGACATTGGGGAGCTTTTAAAACTAAGAGCTGAAGGTACACTGTCGGATGAAGCATTCTTTTCGGAAAATAACGAGCTGTTTACACGTGTAAACCAGAAGCTGGCCGCAAATCTGGAGGCAACAACGGGAAATCAGTCCTTCATTGTGCTGGATAAGAAAGGGATCATTATTGCGGGCAGCAAGCAGGATACGGTCGGGGAATCGCGGGCAGATCGTGAATATTTTCAGGAAGCGTTAAAAGGACAGCCATTTATAAGTGATGCCATTGTGTCAAGCAGCACTGGAAAGCTATTAATTGCGTTCTCGCAGCCAGTCATGGATGAGAACGGACAACTGCTCGGGGTATTCGCGGCGACTGTGGACTCAACCTTCTTTGTCGATAAATTAAAGAACATCCATATTAATGAGCAGGGGAAAATTTCCATCCTCAGCCGTGGTGGAACAATCCTGTATGACTCGAAGGACCAAGCCGCCGTGGGGACTCAACTGGAGGAGGCCGGAGGTTTGCTCAGCATGCCAGTCGAAGGCTCTATCCTTCAGGGAGAAGCGGACCTGGGAACGGATTATTTGAGCTACAATAAAATCCCCGGTGCGGATTGGGTTATTTATGTCCTGGATTCCTATGATGATATGAACGAGCCTGTGGAAGCACTGCTTGAGCAAATCGGGCTCGTGGCTGTGCTGGCTGTTGCACTTGCCATCATTGCGGGTCTTCTCATTTCCCGTTCTATCACCTCTCCTGTGCTGCGGCTGACCCATCTGTTCAAGCAATTGGCCTCCGGGGATTTGACCGTTGCGGCAGAAGGCAAATTTCATAATGAGTTCAGGGATTTGGCCAATAGCTTTAACGTTATGGTCGGGCATAACAGAAAGCTGCTGTCCGATATGAATGATTCCATCGTAGTTTTGAACCAAAGCACGGAGGAGCTGGACGAGTCATCCAGGCATGCCAGCACATCTGTTACAGAGACAACCAGCACGACCGGAGAAATCGCCAAAGCTGTCGATCTGCAGGCACGGGATACGGAAACGATGGCAGACATGTTCAATGGTTTTGGCGAAAAATTCGGGATGATCAACGCAAAGGCCCAGTCGGTCAAAGAAAGAACGGATGCGATTGTAGATGTATTTGATTCCAGCAGCCAGGTTGTGAACGAATTAAGTGCTGTGAACGATAAAAATGAGGCGGAGGTGCAGAAGATATCCCAAATTACTGCACAGCTTCAGGAGAGTTCTCACAGCATTGCCCATATTACAAATGCCATTAATGAAATCGCCCGTCAGACGAATTTGCTGGCGTTGAATGCTTCCATTGAAGCCGCCCGCGCCGGAGAGCACGGAAGAGGTTTTGCGGTAGTCGCTTCGGAAATTCGCAAGCTGGCGGAGCAGAGCGCCGGACAAGCCAGCCAGATTCATAGCATCATTCAACAAAATCTGTCACTGGTGGTCGAAAATAACAACAGTGTCCTGCAAATTCAGGATATTTCCGCCGCACAGGATCAGTATGTAGGGAAGACAAAAGGGGCTTTCGCGGATATTCTGAATCATGTCACGGACATCACGGAACAGATTAAAGCAATGGCGGAGGACCTGGCCCGTATGCAGAAGGACAGTGAGGAAATTATTGGCTTGACGCAAAGCCTGTCAGCAACGAGCGAAGAAGTATCCGCATCGGTGGAGGAAGTCACGGTCACAATGCAGGATCAGTCCGCCATGGTGCGTCAGTTGTCTGATATGGTGGAAAGGATTGACGGATTAAGCAAAGGACTGGCGGAATCCGCTGCCGCATTTAAAATGGACTAAAAGCGCACAGAATTCGTATTTCCGGGTATATATGAGGTAACTCTATCTACAGGAACCGAAAGGAGTGAGCATCATAAAAGTCATCATTACGCAAAAAGAAGCGATGGAACGGCATATTTGGGATGAAATCATGCTGATGTTCGGTGTATCGAAGGAAGACGAGTTGTGGGAGAATGAAGAGTTTATTCTGACCGAGGAGCAGGCGCGCAAGCTGGATTTGCTTAAATCATAAAATTTAGTACCAAGTCTTAAGAAAATGTAACTGTTTTATACGAAATCTGATACTTTTTGGGACAAAAACTCGTTTATGATATGAGCAGAAGGGTAATGAAAGGTATGAAGGACCGACCATAACCCAGTTAGCAAGGGGAGATCTGATATGAGAAGGACAGTTGCTAAGCTTTTTCTGCTCACATTCATTTTAGTTACCGCAACGGCTGGCGGTGCAGCCGCCAAGGGGTATGAGCCTGCACCTGCCGCGAAAATACAGGAAACCGTATTTGTCAATCATTTGGATGTAGGCGACTCGGTTTATGTGGAAATCGATCCAATTCAGTGGTATGAAGGAGAACAGGCCAACGAGATCTTCCGGGAACGTGAAGGTGATGCGGAAATGACCGAAGCCCCGGACGGATACTATATCGTGAATGATGAAGCAGATACCGAAAAGCTGCAAATTGCCGACGATGCCAAAATTATTTTCCAGATTTACGACAAAACTGGACGGATGGAAGATACCGATATCAACTGGAATGAACAAGTTACACTGGAGACGTTGAAAAAAGCGTTCAGCAGCTCAGATGTATTGGATATGACGGCATTTCCTTACCATATTACGATTCAGGACGGCAAAATTGTTGAAATTGTACAGCAGTTTATTCCTTAACATATACATTAGAAACATATACATCAGAATGAAGAGCAGCCGAGTCATATCGGTTGCTTTTTTTATTCCCAAAGGGCAGCTTCGTTAAGAATATGAATATCATTTCAAGCAAATATTAAAGCTGAAATTTAGTCATTTGATATCAAGGATGGGTAATCTTGAATAATTTGAATCGCACAGCTTCAGATGCAGATGTTGTAGTGATTGGGGCAGGAGCATCCGGGTTAGCCGCAGCTCGGACCCTCATAGGTTATGGTAAGTCAGTTATCACTTTAGAAGCAAGAAATCGAATAGGAGGACGGGCTTGGACGGATACCAAAACCTTTGGTGTCCCCTTTGACCTTGGATGCCGTTATTTACATGATGAACCAGTCAACCCATGGGTCGAGTATGCAAAGGATAACAAATTTGAACTCTATCCTAAATCGGATTATCTGCATTTCTTAACTGCTGGCGGCATTAAATTATCTGCAAAGGAAGTTCGTGACTTCCAAGATAGTTATGATAGCGCCATTCGTAAAATTTTGGACAAAGGAAAGAACGGAATAGACTTGTCTGTTAGCTCTATTTTAGGTTCAGCAGGAAAATGGGATGAATATGTCGCAAAAATGTTAGGCTTATGGACATTCGGTATAGAAACTGAAGTGTTATCCACCCTTGATTTTTCTCAAGCAACGGGTCATGGCCCCGATTGGTTTTGTCGTCAGGGGTTCGGTAGTATTGTAAATCATTACGGTCAGAATGTTCCGGTTCATTTAAACACCTCTGTACAGCGTATTGAGTGGGGGAGTCATGGGGTTTCGGTAAAAACAAACTCAGGCACAATTACAGCGAAAACTGTAATCATTACCGTATCTACGGGTGTGTTGGCTTCAGAGACTATCACCTTTAGTCCTCCTTTACCTTCCTGGAAGATACGTGCTATAGAAGAACTTCCTATGATTCAATGTAATCATATTACGCTGAAGTTCCAGAAAGATATCTTTGCTTTGGGCAGCGACCAGGCGATTCTCACGGAAGATGATCATAGGGTAGGCATTACAAGTAACATTTCGAACACGGGTTTGGTGCTGATGTGGGTTGGTGGGCATTTGGCATCTGACTTGGAGGAAAGTGGAGAGGAAGGCGCGGTTGATTTCGCCTTAAAGAAGATTGAATCCCTCTTAGGAACACGAACAACGCGAGAGTTTACTAAAGGGGCAACAACCCGTTGGGGACGGGACCCACGGTCTTATGGTTCGTATGCAATGGCGAAGCCGGGAAGCCATCGTTACCGCAAGGATTTAAGCCTGCCCATCGATCAAAAAATATTTTTTACCGGTGAAGCGTGTAACAGCACATATATAGGAAGCTGTCATGGTGCGTATCTGGCCGGAGTCGATACAGCGAAAGAGGTTTATAAAGTACTTTGACCTCGACCTCGTGAGAGATCCAGGCAATGCAGTTGCCTGAATCTCACGGTCGGCATCTTATTTGCTGGCGGGTGAATAATTGATGAGCATATCCCAATTAGGCGTCGACATGTTTGCGCTTTGCTTCAAATCATGAAATGCCTGAGTCAACGCGGATATCTCGTTTTCGGACACCGCCTTGTCGCTCAAGAGAGTCCTGCCGACAGGGGTTCCCAACATCATCTTCAGTCCCATGTAGAGCAGCTTCCGCTTTTGCCGGACCCATTCCTTTTGACTTTCAGGCGTAACGGTATACCCGAGCTTTTCCAATACTTGATTGCCTTCATCTATCGCATCAATGACGTGATTAAGCAGCTTGCTGTCTTTCACAGCTTGACGCAGGTTACCGTCATATGCATTGGCAATGAAATTCATGGGCAGAACCATAATGAAATGGCTTTTCAACCATTCATCCATATCCTTGTAATAAGTCAGTTTAAATTTACTATTAACAAAAGCCTGGTCAATCATGGAACGCCAGACCAGCTCCTCGCCTAATCCACCGATAATCATTTGCCCCTTCGGTCCATGCACGCTGATCATCCGGCCTGTCTCCCTCCATCCAGCGCCAACCAGAAAACCGAAAGCAACCTTTTTCGCTACAGGACTGTTCGCCTCTAAATAATCCCGCATCTCGTGCGGACTCGCATTATTGCCCACGATAACCACATGACTGCTGTGATTGGCCGCAAGAGCAGGCAATACCGTCTGGAAATCCGGATATTTCATGACTACAAAAATCAGGTCGTAAACATCCTCTGGCCGTAGCTCACGGATCACATTTACTTTATCAACCGTAGTACGAAATTGAAAATAATGGCGAATCACGCTCCCGTCATTCTGCAGTTCATTCAGACGCTGTCCTCTGGCCAGCATAGTCACGTTATGGCCTCCACGGACCAGACCATGCGCCAAATAACTTCCCAGGACACCCGCACCGTAAACCAATATGTTCATAGGAAAAATTTCCTCCTCTTTGCCTCAATAACGGCTGTATAATAAGTTTTTAAATTTGTTCGTTTATATTTAAAAACTTTCAACCCGATTATAGTTGTAATGCAAGCCGCACGTCAATAGATTTTAAATTTTGAGTGTTAAATTTAAAAAGTTCTCGAATTATGATATATTGAGCTTAGTTATTGAATGTGGGATGTGAGAACGTGATGAATAAATTTGAAGTCAGGACACAGAAGAAGAAGGATGCGATTGTAAAGGCCGCCCTGAAGCTTTTCCAGGAAAGAGGCTTTGTTGATGTCAGTATCAAAGACATTGCTGCAGAGTCGGGGGTATCGTCGGTTTCGCTCTATAACTATTTCGGCAGTAAAGAAGGAGTGGTCAAAGAATGTGCGAATGTCCTGATGCAAAATACCGTTCGTATGGCTAAGGATATCCTTAACCAAAACATGGATTATAAAGACAAGCTGCTCAAGGTACTGGAAATATGCGCGGAGTATGATTATCAACTGCTTTGTTCTCCGGGTGCAGTAGAAGATCACATCTTATCGAGTCTATACAGTGAAAACACAAATCAGATCAGAATCGAGATCATACAGGAGTTTATTGAGCTAGGGAAGAGGGAGGGAGCTATTGATTCTACTATTTCACTGGAGACCCTATTGGAATTGTTAAACGCGATTGGGGCGGTTCAATCCACCTGGGCAAGAGCTGAGAATTATAAAGAAAAGATGGCTGAACTTAACCGGTTCCTCTTATTCGGGTTAATTGGACGTTCATCATAAATCATGTAAAAAGCCGACAGATCAGATGGAAGCCATCCGGTCTGCCGGCTTTTCGTTGTTAATTAAAAACAGGCCCGGCCGTTACCGGCCAAGCCTGAAGATGTATATATGGTTTAGAAGCTAACAGCAGCCTCAGCAGCACGCTTCGTTGCTTCAGCAACAATGTCCTGCGCTTTGTCAGGGGAAGCGTTGTGTCCTTCAAGTACAACGGTGGTAATGTCACGAACACCGAAGAAGGTCAGGATGTTGCTGATATAGTTCAGAGACATTTCCCAAGCAGCCATTGGGCCTTCGGAATATACGCCGCCTCTTGCGTTCAGCAGGGCAACCTTGGTATCGGTTACGAGGCCAACAGGACCTTCTGCAGTGTATTTGAACGTTTTGCCTGCCAGGTTCAGGTAATCGATGTAAGTATGCAGTACAGCGGGAATGGTAAGATTCCAGAGCGGGAATGCAAACACAACCTTGTCGGCAGCCAGGAATTGATCCAGGAAGCCGTTGGCGATGTTAGCCAGACGAGCTTCTTCTGCGGACAGCTCCATACCTTGAGCAGCTTTGAAGCGGCCGTTGATCATGGTAGCGTTCAGGTAAGGCAGTTCGGCACTGTACAGGTCCAGCACAGTGATCTCGTCTTCTGGATGGGATTCTTTGTAGCTCTCGTAAAATGCGTTATACAGTTTAACCGTTGCAGATTCTTCCGCTGTGCGGTCGTTAGCTTTGACAAATAATACTTTGGACATGTTCGAAGCCTCCATAAATTAAAGTATAATTGAATAATAAATGATAAACTTTATAGTTGTCAACAATAATTCACATTATATTTTTTTAAAAGTCGCTTTCTTTTTTTAATTAAATTAAATTTTAATTTATTTTTGTAAAATTTCTTCATCACCCCTGAACGGACTGTTTCCCTTAGAATATGGTAAAATGAAGTTTGCCTCATGGTGCTGCCGTGCCATATTGCAAAAACGGCGCTTAACTAAGGCGAAATATATGATGCAAGGTGAAGAATATGACAATCGCATTTTTTGACTCAGGCATTGGCGGGATTACAGTACTGTCGGAAGCGGTCAAACAACTGCCGCAGGAAAATTTTTTGTATTTTGCTGATACCCTTCATGTCCCTTACGGTACAAAATCCAAGGCACAGGTTATGGAATACGTCCAGGAGTCGGCCGCCCGGATTATGCGGGAAGAGGTGCAAGCGCTGGTCATCGCCTGCAACACAGCCACCAGCATCGCGGCGGCAGAGCTTAGAAAGATCTACAGCATTCCGATCATTGGGATGGAACCGGCCGTAAAGCCTGCGGTGGAAATGAACCGGAATAGCGGGAAAAGAGTTCTTGTATTTGCAACACCGTTGACCCTTACACAGTCCAAGTACAATGAGTTGGTGGCGCGGGTGGATGACCACGGAAGTGTGGATTCGCTGCCGCTTCCCGAGCTTGTCGGCTACTGTGAAAATCTGAATTTTGATCGCGCGGAAATGACGGATTATTTTGCGGGGAAATTAGCCAGCTTCGATCTAAATGCCTACGGGACGGTTGTTCTCGGCTGTACGCATTATCCTTTTTACAAGGGAATATTACGCGAGATTCTGCCCGAACACATCGAGATCATTGACGGAAGCCGGGGCACGGTCAGCAGATTAAGAAGTGTGTTGGGTCTGAAGGAAGCGGGCACGGGTGACAGCCGGGGCCGGATTCAATTCATGTGCTCCAGTGATGACGCTGCCTATATCACGAAGATGGAAAAAGCGTTTGAACTGTTCACCTGTCTGGAGGGTTAACCACAGCTTTGCGCTCCGTGCTGTCCGATATTCTGCTTCACAAAAAAAGTGCGACAAATGGCATTGTCGCACTTTTTTACGGTATTAAACCTGCCGCATGCTTTTCAGTATGAAAAAGCCGATGAACTGCATGACGGTTTTCACAACGGCTTGCCCCAATATGGCGTAAGGCACCAGCGCCCAAGGCAGGAAGTTTGCGCCAAGCGGAGATAGCCCAATGATTACAAACAGGCCGGAATCAATGATGCCTCCAACGATACCGCTCACAAGCACCTTTTTCTGAAACGAGCCTTGCAGGCGGGTAAATACCTCGGTATCGAAGGTCTCGGAGAAGAGGAACGTGATTGCACTGGCAAAAACAATCCACAGTGTGTCTCCCAGCAGCCAGGACGTCAAAGCAGTCACCAGCAGCGCTGTCGTGATGACTTTGTAGGCGTTCAGGCGTCCGTAGCGCTTCTGTACCAGATCCCGGAATATGAACGTAGCTCCGATAAATACCGTTCCCATCGGAACGATGAAATTACCGAAGACCAGCGGAGCAAAGCTGGCGGTCACGACGTTTGCGATTACAATAGATGCTATATAAAGTAAAATTCGCAGCAAAAGTTGTCCCTCCATGTTCTAATTGTGCACAACTTATTAAGGGTATAACAGGGAGTCTATTTTGTAAAGAGTAGATGAAGACTTGTTTTCCAAATTACGGAATAGAGATGGTATGATAGGTTCATAGAACTTGCTCAAAGTGGAGGTGCTGGAGTCTAATGATACCCACAAGGCAGCTTATTGAGGAAATAGAAAAATCAGAAATGGATTACATGACGGATCGAATGCAGGCGATTCAAGAAAAACCAGGCAATCCGGAGGGTGTGGAAATACATAGCTTCGGGAGCGCCACAGCTTATTACAGCGGTACGATGAACTGGCCTACCTTTAATACGGTGAAAGGGCTGAGAGACAGCGATATTGAATCGTTGGATGACATCCTCCATTTTTTCAAGTCCAGGGATCGCAGAGTCCAGTTTGAGGTTGTCCCTTCCCTGGTAAGTCAGGAGCTCCTTATACAGCTTGCGGAGAGAGGCTTCTATCATTCCGGATTTCATACTTCCATGTATACGGAACCTTTAATTCTGGAAGAAGAAGCCGATGAACAAATTACAATTGAAAGCGTGCAGGAAGGCGATTTTGTGGATTATGCGACAATCCATTGCCGCTCCACAGGGCTGCCTGAGGCGGGGATACCACATGTAGCTGAGAATAACCGGGTCCTGTATAACCGGTCGGGCTGGAGGTTTTATTTGGCGCGATTTAACGGCGTTCCGGCTGCGGCTGCTGTGATGTACTTGAAGGGACCGACGGCATCGTTAACGTTCGCGGGAACACTTCCTTCCTGCCGCAGCTATGGGCTTCATTGCAGGCTGTTGAAAAAGAGAATAGCAGAGGCGGCATTAGCGGACTGCAGCCTTGTAGTCTCGCAGTGTGCCTTTTTGTCGCAAAGTCACCGTAATATGGAGCGCATCGGCATGAAAATAGGATATGTCAAAGCGACATGGTCACAACGGTAATTAAGAAACTACATAATAAGCTATGATGCGGAAAAGGAGATTCAGTCATGAACGAGGAGATTCAGCTTGCTTTGTATGAGGAGAAATATCAGGAGCAGTTGATGAATTTTTATCTGCCTGAGGAGCAGGCGCAATATACGGCATTGCCAAGTGAAGCGTTAGATGTGGCGCTGCAGGATCCCAACCGGATGCCTGTCGTTATTTTGGATGGGGCAAAGACCGTCGGATTTTTTGTCCTGCACGGCGGTCCGGACATATCAAAATTCACACCGGATTCCCATGCTTTACTGCTGCGGGCTTTTTCGGTCAATCATGAGGATCAGGGCAAAGGTTATGCACGCCGGTCTTTAGTGCTGCTTCCTGCTTTTATTGAGAAGAATTTCAAGGAGGTTAAGGTGGTTGTGCTGGCTGTGAATAAAAGAAACGTGACAGCCCAGAAGGCATATTTGAAATCGGGTTTTATGGATACAGGAAGAGAGACGGGCGGTAAGTATGGACCACAGTATATATACGAGCTGCCGATCGAGTCCTGAGGTTGAGGATACGACATATTTAAAAGGAAGCGGTAGCAGATGCTTGAAAGTAGCTGGAATACAGAGAAACACAGCAAAGTCGATTTTCATATAAAGCAAAGACTCATTTACGCAGCAACCACTCTCCTTACAATGCTGCTTGGTTTGGGTTCGCGAGCTTTTGCAGATGAGCTTCCCGCTTTCGTAGCGAAGCATGCAGGCGATGCCCTGTGGGCCGCCATGATTTACTTCGCCTTTCGGGCTGTCTTGATCCGGCAAAGGCTGTTTACCACCCTGCTGCTGAGCCTGCTGTTTTGTTATTTCATAGAGTTTAGTCAACTGATCCAGACCGATTGGCTGAACGGACTGAGAAGCACTGTATTAGGTTCCTTGGTGCTGGGACGGGGCTTTCTGGCGATAGATTTGCTGCGTTATACCGCGGGTATTTTTGTGGCAGGGGCCGCAGATCTGCTGATTGCAAGAAGAAAGTGGTAGCGAGATTCTCTTCATAACAGAGCTTGGACGTCGTTCTCGGAGCGTCTCACAACATACAAAGGGGCATATTTGGACCAAAGAAGCATACGATCATAGGAAGATCTGCTTATGAAACTATGTAAAACAAGCCGTAAGACTCTGTGAAAACAATTGATAATCTGTTAAAATTTAGTAGAAACACAGTAATTTCAATATTTCAGGAGGGATAAGATGAAGCGGACAATGAGTGTCATTCCTTATCGGATTGTGGAGCAACGGGAGAGTGTCAATGAAGTGCCGGCTGGGATTGAGTTGATTCAGGCTCCGAAGATTTGGGACAAGACCAAAGGAACAGGCGTCAAGATTGCCATACTGGACACCGGCTGCGAAACTACTCATCCTGATTTGAAGGGCCGGATTGTGGGAGGGAAAAACTTTACCCATGATGATGATGGCGACCCGGATAACTACACCGATTATAACGGTCACGGTACCCATGTGGCTGGTACCATTGCGGCGGTTCAAAATGCTAAAGGTGTGGTCGGAGTGGCGCCGGAGGCGGAATTGCTGATCGTCAAAGTATTGGATGAAAACGGTTCGGGTGACTACGAGTGGATCATCGACGGTATCTATTATGCGATTGAGGAGAAGGCGGATATTATCTCTATGTCACTTGGTGGTCCGGAAGATGTACCGGAGCTTCATGAAGCTATCCAAAAGGCGGTGGCCTCCAACATTCTTGTTGTCTGCGCCGCGGGCAATGAAGGAGACGGCAGGGATTCAACCGATGAATTCGGGTATCCCGGAGCGTATAATGAAGTGATAAGTGTGGGGGCGGTTAGCCTTGACCGGGAATCCTCCGACTTTACGAACTCTAACAATGAGGTTGATTTGGTGGCTCCAGGGGAGGAGATTCTGTCTACTTTCCTGCGTGGCAAATACGCTACGCTGAGCGGCACTTCTATGGCGGCACCGCACGTCAGTGGCGCATTAGCACTGATCAAGGTGCTGGCGACTGCCGCTTTCGAAAGAGATTTAACTGAACCGGAGCTGTACGCCCAACTGATCAAGCGGACGGTTCCGCTTGGAAATTCGCCGAAGCTTGAGGGCAACGGATTGCTCTATTTAACTGTTGCCGACGAGCTGTCCAATATTTTTGAATCCAAGGTCGTTTCGCAATTGATCAGTCTGGAATCTTAATACCTAACCCTGCTATGTACAGCGGCTCTTCTTCAACGGGGGCCGCTTTTTTTCACGAAGATAGGTACAAATTGAAGCTTGTCTGGTTTCCCCATTAGCTTTAATATGGGGAGATACAGGACACGTTTGTTCTGGGTGTGCTTCAGACAGCATTGCAAGGCGATTATACGAGCTAAATGGATCAAGAAGACGACATTGACGTGTATATGAGCAGAATCGTTGAATCATACGAAGAGCGAGAGGAGATTGGAATGGTTATGAAAACTGCTTTAGTCATCATTGATGTACAGAAGGCGATGTTTCAGCCGCAATATGATTTGTATCGTGGGGAAGAGGTATTGGATACAATTGACGGGTTGATTCTTAAGGCGCGTGAAGCTGGCACGCCGGTCATATACATACAGCATACGGAGCAGGGGGATCCCGAGTTCAGTATGGATAAGCCGACATGGGAAATCCATGATAAAATCAAACCGCTCCCGACCGATATCGTTATCCAAAAATCAACCTGTGATTCTTTTTATAAAACGGGATTGCAAGAAGCTCTGCTTGAGCGCGGGATCGAAAAATTGGTGATCGCGGGCATGCAGACCGAGTTTTGTGTAGATACAACGGTACGCAGTGCCTTCGGCAAGGGGTATAAGGTTATCCTGGTTGAAAACGCTCATAGCACATTTGATAATGGGATACTGCAGGCTGAACAAATCATCCGCCATCATAACAAGGTATTAGCCTCCAGCATTGCAGCCCTTAAGCCCGCAGAAGAAATAGTGTTCTAAAGATTAACCCCAAGCTCAGATGAATTTCCTAGGGGACTCGCCTTTTACCGGGCTAATCCCTTGTGCAATAAGCCGTATTTGGGTCGTTGTCGCTCCTTACACAGGAGCGTGGGTTGAAATTTGACTGTCGCTCCTTATGCAGGGAGCGTGGAGGTGCTCACGTGCAAAATAGAAAGCTGGATGAATCTTTAATGAAGGAAATACGAGGTATTCTGAAAAACTATGGTTATAAGAACCCTGTTAGTTTAGATTTTGTTAACTCAACTCTTGCGGAGTCGACAGATTTGGAATCACCCGGCGACATAAAAGATTCTAAAATAGGGGTCACGGGCTTTCCTTCTCAAATGGATTTAATTGATTTTGAAGTCGGGTTGAAATTTACTGAGGAAGTAAAAAACTTGTTTGGAGAAAATCTTCTAAAGGTTATTCTTTTTGGTTCCAGAGCAAGAGGAGAAGCTGGTAAGCATAGCGATTATGATTTTATGGTTTTAGTCAAATCTTCGGAAATAGATTCCTGGCCTTTACGAGCTGTAGAACTGAAGAAAAGAGTGTATGCTGATTTTCCTCCTATGGATATCATGGTCCTCACTTTAGAGGAGTTTAAGAATAAATTCTTCTTCAGAGAAGCGGTAGAAAAAGAGGGTGTGGTGTTCTTTGGACAGACAGACTAAGGAATGGTTGAGATTTGCAACAAATGATTATGAGTTGTCTATGGTTGCTGCCACACAGAATAAATTAGAAAACGGTTGTTATTTGTTGCAGCAATCGGCGGAGAAGTATTTAAAATCGATTGAAGTGTATTTAAATCTGGGTATCTCCAAAACACATCTTTTATCAAGATTGTGTAAGTCGATAGAATCTGCAGGAATAACGGTTCCTGTAGAAGTTATGGAGGCTTCTTTTATTTTAGAGTCTTACGCGACCACTGCTAGGTACCCTGGGTATGACATCAATTTGGATGATATGAGCAAGTGTATTGCCTCTCACGCGGCCATAAAGTCTTATGTTGAAAAATACTTTTCGGACAAAACTCCAAAAATATGAGCATCGAATCGGAAAATGATTTGTTCAAAAGGTGCAGAGTTCATATTGTAACGGGAAGTTTCTCTGCTTCTAACTCATTGGTTGATTCTGATCATGATGCATAAGGATTTTGTTATGTTCTGTTTTTTATGATAAGGAAGCCGGACGAAAATGTGATTGGTGCGAACCCCAAGCTCACATAAAATCCCTGGGAGATTCGCACTTTTGCAAGGATAATCCCTTTCGCCACAAGGCCGCAATTGGGCCGCTGTGCTCCTTACGCAGGCGGAGCCGAGCAGGGGCTGTCCCAAAAGAGTTCGTATGACATGGGAACATTCCAATTTACAACCGAAAGGACCTCAATTCCACTGTATAGCGGAGATTGAGGCTCTTTTTTGAAGAAATTCAGTTCAAAGATGACAACCACATTACCGATGACCCACCTAAGAGGAGAGCTTGTGGCGGTACTCCTTGGGTGAGACGCCCTCCTGTTTTTTGAACACCTTACTGAAATACTTCACATCATGAATGCCGACCATTTCGGCGATTTGCGAAATTTTCAGGTTGGGGTTGAGCATGAGCAGCTTGGCCTTATCGATACGGTATTTGGACAGGTAGTCGGAGAAGTTAATGCCAAATTCCTGTTTGAATTTGCGGGAGATGTATTCCCGGCTGACAAAAAAGCGGCCGGCTATGTCCTGTAGGGACAACTCCGATGTGTAGTGCTGTTCGATATATTTGATGATATCCCTGATCGCGCGTTTTTCCTTGGCTTGCCGCCCGCTGATGGCTTGGGACATGCGGCTCATCAGGTCGACGGCCCAATCACGCCAGGCAAAGAGGGAGAACGAGTAGCCGTTGGTGTTCGGTGCACGATGCTGCCGATCGTCCTGTACCAGTGCGGCCAGCACCGCTCCGGCGTCATCGCCGAGCGTTTCCCGCAGCAACTGCTCTCGAAAGGAGAGCGCTTCCGACCGCCATTGCTCGAGCATTTCCGGTGTCACAATACCGCCGTGGCTGAGCCCGTCGATCCATTTCTGCGCCGCGGCCGCAATCCGCTGTTCATTTCCGCCGCTTAATACAGCCATTTTCCAATCCTCCTGCACATCGACAAAGCGAAGACACGACGCATTCCCGGTTTCGCCCCCGTTATGCGGTTCGGCGGTCGGCAGAGTGTGGAGATAACTCCCGCTGTGCAGCAAATTGCGGTGCCGGATGGCCGCATTGGCTTCCGCATACTGACTGGGAAGGCTCTGCGGCAGCGCGCCTGCAGCCGCAACGCCAAAGTGCATTCGGCGCTGGAGCGTGCGGAGCAAGCCCTGATTGATTTTCTCAATCAGCTCCGCCACGGCTTCGTGGTTGTTCCAAAGCATAAGGATAATTTCGCCTGGAGCTCCCCAATATTTGAAGGCGATGCCGCGGCGGTCCGGAAGCAGAAACTCGTTGCAAATGTTAATAACAGAAAAATGCAGCAGCTCGCTATCCTTGCCGAACCGCTGGAGCAGCAGTGCATCCCCGGAATCCACCTGCAGCAGCAGCAGACGGACCCTATTGGCCTGTTCCGGGATGACCTGATCCGCACGCAGCCGACGGAGCGATGATTCGGCCGTATTGGCGTCATCGATCAGTGAAGACAGCAGCTTCTCCCCGTACACCGGCCTGATTTCGTTAAGCTGGATATTTTGCTGCTGCTGATCCGCGCGTTCGCGCTCTTCCGCCCGCCATTCCGTCACCGCCTTGGCCACAGCAGCGTTAATAGCCTCCGCATCAATCGGCTTGAGAATGTAGTCGATTCCTCCGTGGCGGACAGTGCTGCGAACAAATTCAAAATCGTTATGTCCGCTGACGACAATAAATTTCACGCTTCCGGCGAACTCGCTAATCCAGGCCATCAGCTCCAAACCATTTCCGGAATCCATCAGCATATCTGTTATAACCAGCCCCGGCTTATTGTGCCGGATTAGTTCGATCGCTTCGTCGCCGCTTCCCGCTTCGGCTACTTCCTGTATGCCGTGCCGTTCCCAATCCACAAGCAAATGGACCGCTTTCCTTACTCTTGCTTCGTCATCCACAATGAGCGCTCTCAATGATCTTCACTCTCCGTTATGTCTTTCTCCGCGATATGCAAAGTGATTTTTACACCTGTCGGATGCAAATTGCCAATGTTCAACGAAGCCATGCCGCCGCTGAACAGCTTAAGCCGGGCGAGGACGTTGGCGAGTCCGATCGAAGGCCGCTCCGCATCTTGCCCCGTATCCAGCGGATGGCTGCCTGGAGGTGGCCATTGGGTCAATTTCCGCTGCAACTGCAGCAGCCTCGGTTGGGGGATTTGATTCCCGTTATTTTGCACCGTGATCTCGGCTCCTCCCTCCGCCGACGCGATAGCCAGCAGGGTGATTTCGCCATTCACGGCTGACCGTTCCAATCCGTGCTTGAAGTAGTTTTCCACAATCGGCTGCAGGATCATTTTCGGCATCGGCAAATCAAGCAACTGCTCTTCCACATCGTAGCGGAAAATGAAACGGTTTTCAAACCGCTCCTTTTGCAGCTCAATATAGGCCTTGACATGCTCCAGCTCATCGCGCAGCGTAACGGTCTTGTCATCGTTATGCATGCTGTAGTGCATCATTTTCGCCAGTGCAGACAAGAGGGCGTAAATGCGCGGAACATTCAGCTCCAACGCCAACGTGCCGATAATCTGCAGCGTATTGTTGAGAAAATGCGGATTGATCTGCGCCTGCAGCGCTTTAAGCTGATTCGTCTTGTTCGCCAGCTCCAATCTGTATTCCCGCAGAATCAGATTGTTGATCGTATCCATCATCCCGCGGAACCGCAGCATTACCGCACCGATTTCATCATGTCCCGCCGGCTGGATATCGACGTTCAGGTTTCCAGATTGAATCTGGTCCATATAACGGCCCAGCCGCTTGATCGGAGCGGTAATCCGCAGCGAAATAATGACCGTGGCGGCAACGATAATGATGAGCGACACCGCCAGTACCAGGATATTGATAAAGGCTGCACGGTTCGCTTCAAGGGTCAGGTAAGAGACCGGAACTTGCTTAACCAGCGTCCAGCGGGTCGCGATGCTGGAAATCCGCTGATAGACGAACACGTTTCCGTCCTGCTCGAAGTTTCCGCTGGAATTCGGCGAGCGGGCAATTTGGTCGGTATACCACTGCTCCCGGAGCGGTAGGCCCAGCATGTTTTGAGCGTCGCTGTAGATGATGTTGCCATTGTCGTCGAGAATGTAGATTTTCTCGCGGTTTTGTTCATACAGCTGGTCAACGATGTCGCTCAAAGCCGATAGTTTGACGTCGATGGACAGATAGCCGATGATGTCGCTCGAGGGAACCTTCTCGATTTTGCGATGAAGTGTAAACACCGGCTCCGAAGGATATTTCGGCTGCAAAGAAGTCAGTCCATACGTATGGCTCATATGGCTTTCCTGCACCCATACACTGTGCTGGCCGCTGCCCAGCGTATCGCTGAAAGGAGCGATATTATAATTTCGCTGTGGTGTGTTCAGCGTCACCAGCGTCGCTTTGCGGCTCGTATTTTCATATAGGTACACCTGGAAAATATCCGGGACGGAGCGCGAAATGCTGGATAACACGGCATAAACCTGCGAATTGTTCTGGACGTCTTCGTAGCCGGCATGCAGCAGATTGGAAATGCTGTACACGCTGGATGAGCTGCGGTTCAGATCGTCCAGCAGACTGGAAAGGTTACGTCCGCCCTGGTATAGCAGGTTTGCATCCTCCTGGGCAACCCGTGTCCGCAGCGATTGCGTCGTGTAGGAATAGGTAATGAACATGGTTAGCACAATTGGAAGAATCGTTGCCAGCAGCATAAAGACGATCAGTTTGGTGCGGATGCTGTTCCATTTCAAGTCGCTTCTCTCCCGATCAATAAATTGCACCTGACTGTTCACCTCAGTCAGTGTTTACGAAGGCTTATTCAAATCATAATAACAATACAACAGTTATTCGCTAGAAAGAAAGGGGGCTGCGCCATGAGTAGTAAAAGAGCATCAAGATGGGGATTGCAGATGTTTTTCGTAGGACCTGTTTTTCTGTTTTTTCTAATCATCATGGTGATACCGTTCTTCCTCGGGATGTATTATGCGCTGACCGATTGGAATGGCGTGGCAAGCACGGTAAACTGGGTAGGGTTAGATAATTTTAAAACGATATTCACCAATGATCCCGATTTTTGGTCATCTTTCTGGTTTACCACCAAATTTACGCTGGTCGGTATTGTGTTGACCAACGTCGTCGGCTTCCTCCTCGCATATTTTTTAACGAAGGGGTTGAAGACACGCAACATTTTGCGTACGATTTTCTTTATGCCGAACGTGATCGGCGGATTGCTGCTCGGGTTTATTTTTCAGTTCATATTTATCAAAGGCTTTAATACGGTATTTGAACTGACCGGCTGGTCCTTCTTCGGACTTCCTTGGCTCGGGGATGCCGTCACCGGCTTCTGGGGAATCATGATTGTCTTCGTGTGGCACTCGGCGGGCTATCTGATGGTCGTATATATCTCCTCGCTGAGTAACGTTCCTTCTGAAGTCATGGAGGCTGCGGAAATTGATGGGGCAAGCCGCTGGCAGATGCTGCGCAGCATTATTATTCCGCTGATCATGCCTGCCGTGACGATCTGTCTGTTCCTGGCGATTTCCTGGGCGTTCAAAATGTTTGATCTCAACCTGTCGCTGACAAAAGGCGGGCCGTTCAAATCGACGGAATCCGTGGCGATGAACATTTACAACGAAGCGTTCCAGAATAACCGTTACGGTCTGGGTACTGCCAAGGCTATTCTGTTCTTCGTGATCGTGGCCGCCATTACGATGCTTCAAGTGCGCGCGACGAAGAATAAGGAGGTTGAAGCCTGATGCTTAAAAGATATACCGGACGGATGCTGGTAACGGAGATCATTATGGGGCTTATCGGACTGCTGTTCTTGTCCCCGTTTTATTTTCTCTTTGCCAACTCGGTCAAGCCTTTTGGCGAGATTATGTCCGACTCGGCCAGTTGGCCGAAGGTATTTCAATGGGAGAATTATTCGAAGGCTTGGGAATTGACTCAATTCCCGCAGGCATTCGCGAATTCGCTGGTTATTACCGTTGTGAGTGTGGCCATCCTGGCGCTGATTAGCTCGATGGGCGCGTACCGCATGGTCCGGTCCAATACGTGGTTTAACCGTGTCTTGTTCATGCTGCTTATTGCTTCCATGGTCATTCCGTTTCAGACGATTATGATGCCGCTGCTTCGGGTCATTAACGAGTTGGGTCTGAACAATACCCGTGCCGGGCTGATCATGACCTATCTTGGCTTGGGAGCACCAATGGCGGTATTCTTGTTCCATGGGTTCGTTAAATCGATCCCGTTGGAGATCGAAGAAGCCGCGACAGTGGACGGCTGCACCGGGATTAGCGTCTTTTTCCGAATCGTGCTGCCGATGCTGAAGCCGATGCTGATGACGATTATCGTGCTTAACTGTTTGTGGGTATGGAACGATTATTTGCTGCCATCGTTGATTCTGCAGCGGCCGGAAATGCGGACGATTCCGTTGGCTACCTTCGCATTCTTCGGACAGTACACGAAGCAGTGGGATATTGCGCTGCCGGCGCTTGTACTGGGCATCACACCGATCGTCGTGTTCTTCTTGTTCTTGCAGCGTTACATTGTTGAGGGAATTGCAGCCGGGTCGGTCAAAGGCTAACGCCGACCGATCCGCTGTTCCAATACACTACAATAGATTTTTGGGGGGCAAGGTTATGAAAAAGCCTAAGTATTCTATCATGCTGGCGGTTCTGTTAACGATGTCGCTTATACTCGCAGCCTGTGGCGGCGGCGGCAATCTTGTAAGCGATAACAACAGCGGCGACGAACAGGGACAAAAGACTGTGACGATCTTCCAATTCAAAACAGAAATCGTGGAAGGGCTCAATGAGCTGAAGGTCGAGTTTGAAAAAGAACACCCGAATATCAAGCTGGATATTCAAACCGTCGGCGGCGGCGCGGATTACGATGCGGCTCTGAAAACGAAATTCGCTTCCGGCGATGCGCCGGACATTTTCTCGAACAACGGTTATGCGAAGCTGGACATGTGGCAGGAGAAGCTGGAAGACCTGTCTGATCAGCCTTGGGTGAAGGATCTGGTGCCACTCGCGGCAGAAGCGATCACTAAAGATAGCAAGGTTTATGGATTACCGCTTGATTTAGAAGGTTTTGGTTACGTTTACAATAAGGATTTGTTCAATAAAGCAGGCATCACTACGTTGCCGAAAACATACTCCGAGCTGGAAGCGGCTGCTAAGAAATTGCAGGCTGCGGGCATCACCCCATTCGCCAATGCTTATCAGGAATGGTGGCTGGTAGGCAGCCAGGGAATCAGCGTGGCTTTTGCCAACCAGGATGATGTCGATGGCTTCATTAAAGGTATGAATGAGGGGACAGCTTCGATTGTTGGCAATGAGCAGTTTGCCAACTGGGCGAAATTGATGAAGCTGACCTTGGATTATGGCAACAAAAATCCGCTGACCACCGACTATAACACACAGGTAACGATGTTCGCCAATGGGGAAGCGGCGATGATGCAGGAAGGCAACTGGGCGCAAACGATGATCGACGGCATTACACCAAACATGAATATCGGGATTCTGCCGATGCCATTGAGCGACGATGCGGCCAAGACGGGTAAAGTAACGATCGGCGTACCGGTGAACTTGGTTGTGAACAAAGAATCCGATGCCAAAGAAGAGGCAAAAATTTTCCTGAATTGGCTCGTCACCTCGGATATCGGCAAGGAATATCTCGTGAAGAAATTCAAGTTCATCCCGGCCATGACTACGATTCAAGCTACGCCAGAAGATATGGGGCCGATTGCTACCGATCTGGTGAAGTACGTAGAGGAAGGCAACATTTTCGCGCATCAGGCCGGTAAATTCCCGGATGGTGTCGCTCAGGAATTCGGCAGCGCGATCCAACAATATTTGGCAGGCAAAAGTGATGTCGAAAGCTGGCAGAAAAATATGCAAGCCGCATGGGATAAGCTGAAGTAAATGCAAGCAATGAATATTGGATGATCTAAAGGCAGGCCGCCTCCAGGCACGTATCCTTGAAGGAGAAGTGCCTGAAGGCGGCTCTTGCCTTTTCCTATTTAATCCGTTTTCGGTCGAAGGGGGAACAAACGTGAAGAACAAATACATCGATGCTCAACAAATGCAAATCGGTGTTGTATATTATCCGGAGCATTGGGAGCCTTCTCTCTGGGAGGGGGATATTCGATTGATGCAGGAGACGGGTGTCCGGTTGGTCCGGTTGGCGGAGTTTGCCTGGAGCCGGATGGAACCGTCGCCGGGACAATACACCTTTGAATGGCTGGATCGGGTGCTGGATTTGTTTTCCAAATATCAAATACATGTCGTCCTGTGTACTCCGACTAATACGCCGCCACGCTGGCTTACGGAGCTGAAGCCGGATATTTTGCCGGTGTTCGCTAATGGAGATACACATCATCCGGGAGTAAGGGGGCATCGCTGCTACAACAGTGAATCGCTCCGCGATTACGGGGCGCGGATTATCACACAGATGACCATGCGATATGGAAACCATCCCGCCGTGATCGGCTGGCAGCTTGACAATGAGTATTGGGTCATCGATTGCCACTGTGACACCTGCAATCGATGCTTCCGGAAATGGGTGCAGGAGAAATACGGTACGCTGGAGAACGTGAACCGCGAGTGGGGGACGGTCGTATGGAGCGGGGAATACAGCGATTGGAGCCAGGTTGGCGTGCCTTACGGCGGATCAAGACATCAGAATCCGTCCTATTTGCTGGATTTTGCCCGCTTTCAATGGGACTGCATCGCCGAGTTTCAACGCAGCCAAATTTGTATTATCCGTGAAAATTGTCCCGGGCATTGGGTGACCCACAATTTTCATACCTATCCACAGCGCCTGAACCTGTACCAGATCGGGGCTGATCTGGATGTGGCTTCCTTCGACTATTACCCGAATACCGATCCGGGCAAACAGGCGACAGGTCCCTACAGCGGCGCGTTGTCCCTGGATGTGACACGCGGTATCAAGCGGCGCAATTTCTGGATTATGGAACAACTGAGCGGGCCACCGGGCTGCTGGTTCCCGACCTGGAGGACGCCTTATCCCGGGTTTATCCGCGCGTTCTCTTGGCAGGCGATCGCACGGGGCGCCGACACGGTTGTGCACTTCCGCTGGCGCTCGGCGGTTGCCGGTGCGGAACAGTTCTGGCACGGGTTGATCGATCAGAGCAACGTGCCTGGGCGCCGGTTCAACGAATTTGCCGAGTTATGCGGCGAAGTTAACACCCTGGCCGACAAGCTCCAGGGAACTGTGCCCGTCTCTGAAGCGGCCATTCTGCTCTCGCACGAGCATTTGGAGGCTTTGCGGATTCAGCCGCAGGCCGAAGGTTTTGACTATTATGAAAATGTAAAGGATTATCACCGCGCCTTGACGAAGCTCGGCATCGGCTGTGATGTGATCGAATGGACGCAGGGACTGGACGGGTACAAGCTTGTCGTGGCACCGAGCTTCTACTTGCTAAACACGGAGGTGACCGCCGCATTGGAGCGTTTTGCCGCAGCGGGGGGGACCGTCATCGTAACGAGCCGTTCCGGTGTAAAACATATGAACAATCAGCATGTGATGCTGCCGCTGCCGGGGCTGCTGGCGAAATGCACCGGCGTGAAAGTGGAGGAATACGATCCGATCGGCCGGACGGCCGTGCGTATCGTCGATGACATGGAACACTCCTACCAGGGCTCGCAGTGGTGTGATGTGCTGAGCCTGCACGGTGCCGAGGCGATTCTCTGGTATGACGAAGAATTTTATAAGGGCACACCGGCGGCTGCGGTTAACAGGTTCGGGCAGGGAAAAGTCTATTATCTGGGCATACATCTCGAGGAAGCCTACCTGCAGCGTCTGTTCCGGGAGATTGCCGAAGAGCTGGGGTTAATGGTTGTGTCCGATCTGCCGGAGGGTGTGCAAATCGCCATCCGCACCGGGGCAGCGGGGAGCTATTTGTTTGTGCTCAACTTAAGCCGTGAGCCGCACCAGGTGACACTGCCTGCGGCGTACTCCAGTCTGCTGTACGGAGCAGAGCGGGGCAATGTGCTTAGCCTTGCGCCTTACGGTGTCGACATTTTGCAACTGTCGTAGATGTAGTCGTCGCAATTTTCAGGTGACGTAGCTAAGTTAAAGCAAACCAAACCAAACCCTGAATATCACTTCGATTGATTTCAGGGTTTGTGTATCTTTATTGGCTGATTCAGAGCATTACAGGCTCTTGCTCCATTCGGTCACCCTGCGGTAGCTTTCTTCCTCCGAAAGATCCTCAATTCGGGTCATGATCGACCATCTGATGCCAAACGGGTCCAGAATGCTGCAGTACCGGTCTCCGGAAACAAAGTTTGCAACCGGCTCTCTGACAGTCGCTCCGTTGGCTACGGCCAAGGCAAAGGTCTGGTCAACATCGGGAACGTAAATTCCAAGCGAATAACATGCATTGCCGTCTCCCGGCGGCAGAACCAGCCCGTACGCAGGGTTGGCAGCTCCCAGTTGCAAAAAGCCGTTGCCAAAATCGATATCCGCATGGACGATGATTTTATTGCCGTTATCGTCCATCTCTGTTGCACTTTTCATTATTGCTCCAAAAACGGTTTCGTAAAAGGTGATCGCTTCGGCCGGATTGTTCACTGCGATAAACGGTGTAATGGCAGTATATCCGTTAGGTGTCCCGTTTCGGGTATAATCCCCGCTCACGCCTGTATGGTTGTTGTGACTCGTCATCTTATTCCTCCCATTGACAAAATTCAAAGTCAAGCGTCGATTTCCCGGGATTTGCGCTTTGCATTGCGAAACCGGCTTGCATTTGGTAGTCTCCATTGTAAGGGACAGGCACTTCGTATGTATTGTAAAAAGGCGACGTCGCAAGCAGGACAGAGAGGTTGGTGTGCATGAAAAATGTAGAGGGCTCCTCGACGCGTGGCATTGTGCATGCAGCCGCCGGGCAAGGCAAGTTTGTGTTGAACCGCTTTGCACCAGGACCGATGCTCGAACCATTCGTCGAGCATTACTGGAGCATTCGCTACCATTTGCCGGACGGGCAGCGGCATACTCAAACGGTCTTATCGTTTCCGAACGTTCACCTGGCCTTCGAGCAGGATGACGTGGGGCGTCGGGCGCTGTTGTATGGCATTCCGAAGCGGCCGTTTGTACGCGAATTACGTGGAGCAGGGCGGGTGCTTGGCGTCAAGTTTCGCGCAGGCGGTTTTTTTCCGTTTTGGCAGCAGGATGTCTCGCTGTTGACCGGGACGACGATCACGGCGTCCGCAGTGTTCGGCTCCTGTGCGGACGAGTGGCTGGACGCTATACTTGATGCGGGCAGCGATGCGGCGATGGCTGAGCAGGCGGAGTTCGCCCTATCGGCGCAGTTGCCGGGGCGTGATGCGCAGGCAGAACTGGCGGATCACATCGTTCGGAACACGTTGGACGACAGAAGCATCATAAGAGTAGAGCAAATGAGTGACCGCACTGGATTGTCGGTCCGACAATTGCAGCGCCTGTTCCGCAAATATGTTGGCGTTACTCCGAAGTGGGTCATTAAGCGGTTTCGGTTGCAGGAGGCGGCGGAACGGCTCGAACGGGACGAGTCGGCGCAATGGGTGGAGCTGGCGGTGCAACTCGGGTATTTCGATCAGGCGCATTTTATCAAAGACTTCAAATCGGTCCTTGGCCAATCGCCGACAGCCTATCGAAAAGCATCGGACATTCGGCGCGACTAGCTTTCACCCTTAGTATTCGTTGCAGCGTGAAGCAGCCTGTGTCAGTGCATCCGATACTTGACGGCAGAGCCGATCTTCGCACGAAGAGTCCGGGATGGATGCTGCAAAAATGTGAGAGAAGAGAAGTGAGAGTGTGAAAGTTAAGCAAATTAACCATTTATGCTTTTCCGTGTCGGATCTGGAGAGGTCTGTCCGGTTTTATGAGCAAGTATTCGATGGAAAACTATTGGTCAAAGGAAGAAGGCTGGCTTATTTCGACATTGGTGGGCTTTGGGTGGCCCTTAACGAGGAGGATATTCAGCGAGAGGCAAGGCCTCGTTCCTATACCCATACAGCATTTACGGTCGGCGAACAAGATTTTGATGACCTCTTGCAACGTTTGACCGCGCTTGAAGTGGAGATATTAGAAGGACGTGAACGGGACTTGCGAGACAAAAGGTCGATTTACTTCCTAGACCCGGATGGGCATTTGTTCGAATTGCATACAGGCACGCTTGAAGACCGGCTGGCATATTACCGGGCGGACAAAACGCATATGACATTTTATGACTAAAATTTTTGCAACAAAACTGGCTGCCCCGGGGAGGCAGAATGAAAGGTTAACGTCTAGTTGGGCCGGTGGGAGAAGGGGAATAGCAGAGGTCCTTCAGCCCACCGGCCAATGGTAAATATCGCGGAGTAAATGGCTCGTTGCCTGTGATCCGATTGATCAAAAAGGAGCCCAATCAGGCGAAGAGATCCCGCATCGAAACGCGCATTCCCTTAAATAGCTGCGATTCCGCAAACGGTTCCCCGGTATTCGAGTAATAGGCTATATCCGCGATCTCACCCTCTTTTAAAGTGTAAATCGTCATCTGCTCCTTCATTGGATCGACGATCCAATATTCCTTGACACCGCATAGCCTGTATAAATCGAGCTTTCGGATCAAATCTTTGCTTCGTGTGGAAGGAGACAACACCTCGATAACCAGTTGCGGCGTGCCCTTGTATTTGCCATTCGCATCAATTTGGTCTTTGTCACAAATGACAACCACATCTGGCTGTACGACACAGATATTCGTTTTCTCCTTTTCCAATGTGATATCAAATGGAGACGTCAGCGGTGTACAGGGTTTTCCTTTAAACCAATTGTAAAAGGTACCAATCAGTTCTTTTACAGCATGCTGGTGCTTGTACGAAGGAGAGGCGAGATTATACACAACACCGTCGATCAGTTCAAAACGTTGTTCCGATGTCTCGGTCAACTCGAGAAACTCCTCATAGGTCACCCAATTGTCACTGGCTTCGTATCTCGCCGCTTCCTCCCTGAGGACGCTAGAGTTGAATCAGTGATTGGCAGGTTTTTTATAAAAATCCCCAATTCATCCGATATACAAAAAGAAGGAAGAAGGGGGAGCAAAGGACATGTTTAAGAAATTTATATCTTTATTCACGCCTGGCAAGAATTCAGCTACGAAAAGGCAGGACCAGAATACTTCCAAGCCAACTGTCTCCAAAACCGGCCCTAAAGTAAAGCCCACCCGGATCGGAGAATTGGGGGAGTATAAAATTAACATCCAGCTTGATCAACTCCCGAAGGGCTGTAAGTATCTTAGTGATCTATTGATCACCAATCCCAAAGCCCGCTCCGGCTACTCACAGATCGATCATGTTGCAATCACGCCTAGAGGGTTATTTGTGATTGAAACGAAGAATTACAACGGTGAAATCAAGGGTAGCAGGAAAGAGAGAAACTGGAGAGTTAGCAATCGGTTTAATATGTATAATCCTTTTATGCAAAACTTCGGACACATTCAGGCGATCAAAGGGCATCTGGGAGATTTTGAAGGAATTCGTGCCATATCTCTGGTCTCATTCACCATGCGTTGTCGGTTTAGTGTTGATCCGGAGCTTCGGCAGATTAGTTCCGATGAACTGATTGTATATGATGTGGAGTTATCGGAATATATCCAGCGAAAACTGAATCGGTTGCAGGAGCAGGAAGAGAGCCCGGTGTATTCCGCAGCAGAGATTCATTCCATATACGATGTTCTGTTGAAGGCCAATATCACAGACCCGGCGGTGAGAGCACTACATATCGAGAAAGCAGGATCGAAAACTGCCAAGTAATCATGGTGAAATGAGCGTTATAGTGAGCCCATGCTTGGAGACGTTTTGCTACGAGTGTAAGCAAGAAAAAGTAAGCCTCGTAATCCAATACTATGATAGGCTGGTACGAAACGCCAAGCTGACATGAAATCCCTGGGAGATTCGCACTTGCTTGTGCCACAAGAGCGTGAATTGAAATTCTAGGAGCGAATGTTCTTAATCAATCTATATAACACTGATGTATCAAACTCACCCAAGTTTAAATGCACAAAAGTGAAAGCAAATTGTCAAATGAAGTGGGAATCTTTTGAAGGTAGCACGAAGGTCATATCAAAGTTAGATCTAATGTCGCTGTGCCCTGAATTTCTATTTTAGTATAATTTAATTCCATAAAATAGAAGTGGGAGTGTAGGCATGGCGAAAATACAGGTACCTGCGGATCTCATGATGGAAGTTGCCCGAAGGATTAGAGTTGGGAAAGATCAGTTAAAATACATATTGGAACAGAATTTTTCAAGAACGACTGCGTTGTTGAATGAATTTGAAGGAGAGACGGCAAGAAGGTTCCGCTCGTTGCACGAAGAGAACGCGAGAACACTGAGCCTGGTCCCGGTAAATCTGCAAAAAGCAGCGGATGAATTAGAAAGCATTGTAAACAAGTTTGTTGATGCAGACTCAGGCATAGTCCATATTCCAGATTTCATTGGGACGAAGAGCATTTATGATTATGCTAGAGATTTTTTCAAACCGGACTTTGGAACTATTGGGCCTGCGCATACCAGTTTTGCGCCACTGAATGAGCTGTCTAATGCTAGAAACGATTCTACCGAAAGGCCACCGCGAGAAGAACCGGAGAAAGGGTTCGGTGACCATGTTCATGATTTTTTCGAAGGGGCATGGAAACCGCTCAGCACATTGGATGATGATATAGTTAAACTGGGCGAGCAAATAGAGGAAGACCCGGTAGGCACGATTGGCGGAATGGCACGAGATGCAATTGCCGCACCAGTCGAAGGCGCAGTGAATGGTGCGACTTTCGGGTGGAACTTTCTCTGGGGCACGGGTGGTGCAAGGGAACAGGTAAAAGAATATGTAGAGACAGAAAAACAAAAAATTGAGGAGCAGGGCAGAGCCTCTTACGCAGGAACAGCAGCTTCGAGTCTTGCAATGCACATTCTTGGCAGAAGAGTCGGGAATAAACGGGATTTGGGACAAGCACATGCTCATAGTGAGGGGCAATCAGGAATAAAAAAAGACCCCTCTCAGGAAGAAAACGAAATTCCGAAAAGAACTTATGAGCCAAGCCCTAAGCATGATCCCAAAAGCGGTTGGGGGAGTCCTAATCCAATACCGGATACTGAAACAGGGCAAAAATTGTTGGATTCAGCTTACTCTTCAATAAAGAGTAAGCAGCTCTACAATATTTATGAGGGGAAGCTTATTAAATTTCAGCCAGACGGAGAAACAGGATGGCATCCATATGAAGTTGCAAATCCGGCTAAAGAGGTACCTGCCGATGTGTTAAGGCAGTTACTTAAAGATGGTCAGATTACAAAAGTGGAGTACAGTAAGTTTCTAAAAAACAAGTGAGGTGCTTAATGCTGAGAAGCTTTGGAGAAAAAAACGTATTTTCTATTCAGTATAAATTTGAAACTAACCCTTTTAATGAAAGCACTTTGGCAGGAGAAACATGGGGGAGGTTTGAACTTTTTGTTAGAGGAATAGATATTTGCCAGTATAAGAGAGAAAATAGTTTAAATACTTACCAATGGAATTTAATATACATTGTTGAATGGTTCAGTGAAAATTTAAAGTATATCTTGAGCGATGACTCATTCCCTCTCCCTGTTGAAGGCCAGCACTCACTCGAGCTATTGGATAATTGTTTGTCGTTTGAATCAGATAATGATGATGAATTTGATGCATGGTTTGACACAAAACAAGAGTGGGAATTTCAACACTCTTGGTTCTCAAGTAGAGCAGGTTCTTTTTTGGCTGATATTTTTTTCAGAAGAGTTAACGATAAAATAGAGATTGCTTGGAATAATGAATCAACATACTCTACTGAAGGAATATCATTTACTAATCCAGCGGGGCTTGAATATATACCGATTGGCATATTTGAGTCGACTGTAAAAAGTTTTATCGAAGATTTCTTGGATCAAATCATGTTGAAGGATGATAAAAAGAGAAATGTAGAAGAAATTTTACAAAATATAAAGAATAACCTGAAAGCGTAAAGAAGCATGACTGATTAATTCAAAACCACAGGACGCAAATTCGTCCTGTGCTTTTCCTATAGGAAAAGCAATGAGGTTCGCACTTTTGCAAGGCCAATCCCTTGTGCTACAAGGCCTAAATTGACCGCTGTCGCTCCTTATGCAGAAGCGTGGATTTTTAAATGCACAAAAGTGAAAGAAAACTGTCAAATGAAGTGGGAATCTTTTGAAGATCGCACGGAGGTCATATTAAAGTTAGACCTAATGTCGCTGTGCCTTGAATTTCTATTTTAGTATAATTTAATTCCATAAAATAGAAGTGGATGTGTAGGCATGGCGAAAATACAGGTACCTGCGGATCTCATGGTGGAAGTCGCTCGAAGGATCAGAGTCGGGAAAGATCAGTTAAAATACATATTGGAGCAGAATTTTTCAAGAACGACTGCCTTGTTGAATGAGTTTGAAGGAGAGACGGCGAGAAGGTTCCGCTCCCTGCACGAAGAGAATACGAAGGCACTGAGCCTGGTCCCGGTAAATCTGCAAAAAGCAGCGGATGAATTAGAAACCATAGTGAACAGGTTTGTTGATGCAGACTCAGGCATAGTTCATATTCCTGATTTCTTTAATCCAAACTTTGGAACATTCGGGTCTGTAAATATCAATTTTAACCAACTGAATGAGCTGTCTGATGCTAGAAACGTCTCTATTGAAAGGCCACCACGAGAAGAGCAGGAAAAAGGACTTGGTGACCATGTTCATGATTTTTTCGAAGGGGCATGGAAACCGCTCAGCACATTGGATGATAATATAGTTAAACTGGGCGAACAGATAGAGGAAGACCCGGTAGGCACGATTGGTGGAATGGCACGAGATGCAATCGCCGCACCAGTCGAAGGTGCAGTGAGCGGTGCGACTTTCGGGTGGAACTTTCTCTGGGGCACGGGCGATGCAAGGGAACAGGCAAAGGAACATGTAGAGACGGAAAAACAAAAATTTGAGGAGCAAGGTGCGGCTTTTTATGCGGGGACAGCCGCCTCGGCATTAGCTGTTCAGTTTCTTGAGAGAAGAATAGGTATCAAGGGGAAGTTGGGAGACGGAGTAAAATACACACCTAGAGAAGAAGATCAAGATAAGCTAAAAGATAAGGTGTCTGAGGGAACGCATAAAGTTCAAACTGGTGGTAGAGAACTCTCCGTTGATGAATACCTGAGACGGTTAGACAAAGCGGATGAAATGTATGAATCCTTTAGAAAGTCAAATTTTGATGTTCAGTTTATTAGTGAGAATACAGGAATGGAAGAACATAGAATACGAAAAATTAAAGAACATGTATTCTTCAAAGAACACATCAAAGAACATGGTGTTGGACGTTTTGAGGCTGATTATGAAATTGCTCAGGCTTGGGATAGACTTCAAAAAGGGACCTACAAACAGAATGACATCGACTTATTGAATCATGAACTTTTTGAATCGAAATTTGAAGGGATATTTAAGACAGATTACAGGACTGCACACGACAGAACAGTAGATTCCGGGCGTCCGTGGTATCCGCCAGAGGAGGAGTAATTTTGGCTTCATATGTATTGTTACTTAAAGAATTTGAAAACGATGAAACTGTTGTCTACAAATTTGGACCGAGTGAAAATGTAATGGGAAAAATCGAGTTAAACAAATTAACCAGAAAATTTTCTGAGCTTGAAGGTTTACCTGATCCTAACATTCCATCAAAGTTCTATTTTGACAGAGCGGCGCAGAGATTGGCAGTTTGTCTAATTAGAGAAGGTGGAAAGTTTCCGGAAAGAACAGCGTTCGAGTCTTAAAGAGCTTAAAGTTTGGGGGAGTTCAGCCGCCAATACTAAGGTTTATGTCAACCCATCAAAAAAAGAGATTGTTGGCGTACAACCTGGTAGTTTCAAGTAAAACTCGAAAGGAGTACTTACGTTGCTATTATTAAAAGAGATTGGGACAGATCATGATAGTTCCAAGGTATCATGCACTTACACTCCGTCTGTAAAAACCTATAATATTGTTACCGAGAATAACGGATTTATTATTTGGTTCTCAAGAAGAAAAAAAGTCGAACAAGAAGTATCACAGAACGGAATAAGCTACTTGCTATCCGAGAATGAGCTTTTGGGGTTAGTTGCCAAGAATATAGAGATTATTGATTAACTTCCAAACCTTGATTGGCCTCGTGCCTTTCGAGGTTTTTACTTTGGTGGGCTACCCGGTGCGAAATGAACCCATCATTTCAAGTGGATTTCGCCCCAATCGTAAATGCTGTGCAGGATAGGAACAAAATCTCCGCCAACAGATGTCAAAGAGTACTCAACACGTGGAGGGACTTCTTTATAAATCTCACGATGAATAAAACCATCCTCTTCCAGTTCACGTAATTGTTTAGTGAGCATGGCCTGAGTGATGTCAGGGAATGTGCGCTTGATTTCTCCGAATCTTTTGGGTCCCCGTGACAAATACCACAGTATTACTAATTTCCACTTGCCACCAATTATTTTCTGAACCATCGCAAGTGAGCAGGTAGAAGTGTATTCTTTTTCTTTCGACATAAGGTGTGCCCTCCGTTAAATGCTTAGTAATTTTCCCAATAGTATGATTTTAGATAGTATATATCATGAAACATCGTACTTGTTATAATCGAACTTTAGGAATAACATTACATGAGTAATCTGATTCTGTCAAAAAATTAACTATTGGAGGAAAAGAAAGCATGAATATCACGATTCTTTACGGTCATCCGTACAACAAAAGCTTTAACAAAGCCATTTTGGATCAAGTCACCTCTCATTTGAAATCACGTGGTGCTGATGTAAAAGTTAAGGATCTTATTGAAACATCATTTAATCCCACAATGGGGATTGATGATCTGGCCGCTAAAGCTACTAAGGTGTTACCAGCAGAAATTGCTAAAGAGCAAGAAGATTTATTATGGACCGATGCTTTTGTTATTATTTCACCTTTGTGGTGGGGTGGTTTCCCGGCTGTAATTAAGGGCTACATTGACAGAGTTTTCACTACCAACCTTCTACGTTCTCCTCAAGGGGAATATGGTCTTAAGGACAAGCGTGCATATACGATCTTCACAACAGGATCATCTGAGGATTATGTTCGTATTTCACGTCAAATCGATATGATTTATGCGGCAAACGATAACCTGTTTGGGTTCGCTGAATTTTCAGATGCTGAAATTCAAATTTTCTATGCAGTGCCACGAATCACACAAGAAAGAAGAGAGGCTTTATTGCTGGAGGCTAATCAATTTGTTGATCGGATTTTCGACCTGAAACCGGGAGAAGGAGGCAGTTTGGAGAATAGTCCTGCTCGTCAAGCACTGGAGTATGATTTGGCGAAACATTAACAGAGTCCAACCTTGAGGAGCAAAACCACAAGCCAGTCTAACACTTTATTTTGGTGTTTTGACTGGCTTTATTGTTAACGCTAACATTTTTGTTGCAATCTAGCTCCCGCTATGTCATATAATAAAAGTAAGCATGTTGCATTGAAAAATGTTCACGTTAACATTTTGCCTGGGAGAGGATGGTTTTGTACATGGTTAAACCGTTTTTGGATGAGAATTTTTTGCTGAGCTCGGAAACCGCTGTAATGCTGTACGAAAAGTATGCGAAGGATATGTCGATTATTGACTACCACTGCCATTTAAGTCCCAAGGAGATTTTGGAGAACAAAAGCTTCAAAAACCTGACCGAAGCCTGGCTGTACGGGGATCACTACAAATGGAGAATGATGCGGGCGAACGGGGTGGAGGAGCGGTTCATTACAGGGGACGCGGACGATTACGACAAATTTATGGCATGGGCGCGGACGGTTCCCAACATGATCGGCAACCCTTTGTATGCCTGGACTCACCTGGAGCTGCAGCGTTTTTTCGGGGTCCATGAGCTATTGAATGAGGAATCTGCTCCTTCCATCTGGGAAAAGGTCAACCGCCAACTGCAGGGTGAAGGCTTTGGAGCACGCGATCTGATCACCAAATCCAAGGTGGAGGTCGTGTGTACGACAGACGATCCTTGCGATTCGCTGGAATACCATCTGGCCATTCAGGAGCTGGAGGATTTTCAGACCCAGGTGTTGCCAAGCTTCCGGCCGGACAAAGGGTTTGAAATCGCCAGAAGCACCTTTGTGCCTTGGGTAAGAAGATTGGAAGAGGTGTCCGAGTCGGTCATTTCCGATTACGGACAATTTTTGAAAGCGCTTGAGCAGCGGGCCCGTTATTTCCATGAGATCGGCTGCCGTGTATCGGATCATGCGCTGGATAGTGTGGTTTTTGCAGAGACGACGCTTGAGGAAGCTTCCGCCATTTTTGCTAAAGCGATGTCTGGTGAGCAAGTGACAACGGGAGAGGAAGCGAAGTACAAAACCTATACGCTGGTATTTCTGGGTAAGCTGTACGCCGAACTGGATTGGGCAATGCAGTATCATATCCACGCACTTCGCAACAACAATACGGCTTCCTTCCGGACGCTGGGGCCGGATACAGGTTACGATGCCGTGAACGATGGACCAATTGCGAATGCGCTTGTAGGACTGCTTGATGCCATTGAGCTGGAAGGCGGACTGCCGCGAACCATTTTGTATTCGCTTAACCCGAACGATTATCATGTGATTGCAAGCGTAGCAGGCAGCTTTCAATCTGGAGGCGTCCGGGGCAAAATCCAGTTCGGAACCGCCTGGTGGTTCAATGACCACAAGGAAGGCATGCTGGAGCAGATGAAGGTGCTGTCCAACCTTGGAATGCTGTCGTGTTTTATCGGCATGCTCACGGACTCCCGCAGCTTCCTTTCTTATACAAGACATGAATATTTCCGCAGACTGCTGTGTGATCTGGTGGGCACCTGGGTTGAGGAGGGAGAAGCGCCCATGGATGAAGTATTACTGGGCCGCTTGATCCGGGGCATCTGTTATGAAAACGCCACCACCTATTTTAAATTTCCGGCGACGGCCGCACTGAAGCGCTAAGCACCTGACTGGAGGAAAATGATGAATATTTTAAGCAGACAGGGAAAGCAGGGAAGAACGCCTTATCCGGTTAAAGTCGTCCAGTTTGGAGACGGGAATTTTATGCGGGCGTTTGCAGACTGGCAGATTCATATCATGAACACCGAGCTAGACTGGAATGCAGGGGTAGCGGTGCTGCAGAACCGGGCGGGAGGGCGATCCGCAGAACAGCTACATGAACAGAATGGGCTGTTCACCGTCTGTGTGGAAGGTTACCGGGACGGCCAAACGGTCAGGGAATACACACTGGTGGAGTCGGTTGTGCAGGGAATGAATCCATATAAGAATTATGAGGCTTATGCGGAATTGGCCGTTCAGCCTGAGCTGCGGTTTGTTCTGTCCAATACGACGGAAGCAGGCATCGTGTATGCGGAAGAAGACAGGTTGGAAGATCAGCCACAAAGCACTTTTCCCGGGAAATTAACAGCGCTGCTGTACAGGAGATACCAAGTTTTCAATGGAGATCCGGCAAAGGGACTTATTATCATTCCATGCGAACTGATTGAACGTAACGGGGAGACGCTGCGGGATATCGTATTGCGTCATGCTGCAAAATGGGAGCTGGAAGAGCCATTTTCCCGGTGGCTGCGGGAGCATAATCTATTCTGCAGCAGCCTTGTTGATCGGATCGTTTCGGGTTACCCCCAAGAGCGGGCGGCCGAAATGGAAGCCGAGTTAGGCTATCAGGACCCATTTCTGACGGTAGCGGAGCCTTATCATTTGTGGGTGATTGAAGGACCGGACTGGCTCCGCGCCGAGTTTCCGGCTCATCAGGCGGGCCTGAATGTGATCATAACCGATGATTTAAGCTCTTATCGGATCCGGAAGGTGCGCATTCTGAATGGTGCCCATACGGCGTTGACGCCGGTCGCCTATTTAAATGATCTGAACACGGTGGAAGAGGCCGTAAATCATGAGTTAAGCGGAGCATTTGTAGAAGCTTTGATTCGTGAGGAAATTATACCGGCTCTGGACATCCGCGCACAGGAGTTGCATCAATATGCGGATTCCGTGCTGGAACGGTTCAGGAATCCGTACCTGCGGCACCAGCTTCTGAGCATAGCGCTGAACTCGTGGTCCAAGTTTGATGCCAGACTGAAGCCTTCATTGTTAAGCTTTGTGCAGCAGCAGGAGCGACTGCCGGACAGAATGGTGTTCTCGCTCGCGTCGCTGATCGTTATGTATAAAGGGAGCAGGGGCTCTGAGCGGATTAATCTGTCCGACGATCCCGCCATTCTTGAGCTGTTCCAGCAGGAGTGGGAGCAGTATGACGGTACACGCGAAGCGGCAGACCGGCTCGTGAGCCGCATTCTGGCGGATGCGCGCGTGTGCGGTGGTGAGCTGGGGACAGTTGCAGGGCTTTCCGAACGAGTTGCAGATCATGTGCATGAGATTGCAGAACTGGGGATGTCTCAGGCGCTGGCCCATTTTTTGGATACCTCAGACCGTCTGATTGCGGCACAGGAAGGGGAAGATTGAAATGCTGGAAGTAATCCGTATCCACGAACGGGATAATGTAGCGGTTGCGCTGCGTGATTTCAGTCGGGATGAATCCGTCCGGATTGATGAGACGGAAATCAGGCTTGTTGATGATATTCCCCGTGGCCATAAGCTGGCACTCGCTGCGATTCAAGCTGGGGAGGATGTGCTGAAATATGGCTATCCGATCGGGCATGCTCTTGAACAGATCGTCCCTGGTCGCCATGTGCATACCCATAATACGAAAACCAATCTGACCGGCGTGGAGCAGTACCGTTATGAGCCGAAGCTTTTGGAGAATGATTACCACAACGAAAATTTGACCTTCGAGGGCTATGTTAGGAAAAACGGCAGTGTCGGCATACGGAATGAACTGTGGATCGTACCAACGGTGGGTTGTGTAAACGGAGTAGCCGAGATGATCATAAACCGTTTCAAGGAAGAGGCGGGCTCGATTGCTCCTTTTGAACAAACGCTTGTGCTTAAGCATAATTACGGCTGCTCCCAGTTGGGTGACGACCATGTCATGACCCGCACGATCCTGGCGGATGCCGTCAAGCATGCCAACGCCGGTGGAGTGCTGGTGCTTGGGCTCGGCTGTGAGAATAACAGCATGAATGAATTCCGGGAAGCCATCGGCGAGTATGACGAGGGGCGGGTGAAATTTCTGCTTTCTCAGGAAGTAGGGGACGAGGTGGAGGCAGGCGTTAAGCTGCTGCATGAGATTCATCGTAATGCCCAGGGCGACCATAGGGAGACGGTTCCGCTATCTGAGCTCAGCATTGGATTGAAATGCGGGGGGTCTGACGGATTGTCGGGCATTACGGCTAATCCGCTGCTGGGCAGGCTGTCCGACTTTATGGCGGCCCAAGGAGGAACCACTGTGCTGACCGAGGTGCCGGAAATGTTTGGCGCTGAGCGGATTCTGATGGAACGGGCTGCGAATGAACAGGTATTCGACAAAATTGTGGATCTCATTAATAACTTCAAGCAGTATTTTCTCGATTATAATCAGCCTGTATACGAGAATCCCTCTCCAGGCAATAAGGCTGGGGGCATCACCACGCTGGAGGATAAATCGCTTGGCTGCACACAGAAATCCGGGATTTCGCCGGTGAATGATGTGATCCATTATGGTGAACGGCTGCAGACGAAAGGACTTAATCTGCTAAGCGCGCCAGGGAATGACTTGGTTGCCTCCTCGGCTCTAGCAGCAGCGGGCTGCCAGCTCGTTATTTTCACGACAGGGAGGGGGACGCCGTTTGGTTCCTTCGTGCCAACGATGAAGGTGTCCACCAACACGCCGCTGTATCAATCGAAGCCGCACTGGATTGATTATAATGCCGGCGATTTGCTGGAAGGGTCCACCATGGAGGAGACTGTCCGTGATCTGATCCGCTACATCATCGAGGTCGCCAGCGGCAAGCTTGTCAACAACGAAAAGAATCAATTCAGGGAGTTGGCGATCTTTAAAAATGGGGTAACCTTGTAATCCGCATTCCGTTCTGGTAGAAAACAGGCGGCGCCCAATAAGAAGGTGCGCCGCCTGCTCGGTTCAAATACCTCGAGCTTATATATTCATTCCCCGCGAAATGCTTTCTGCAATTCCGCAAGGTCAAACTTTTTCATTTTCAAAAAAGACTGTGTAACACGCTCGCGTTGCTCCGGCGTGCCCTTGGACATCATGTCGTCCAGGATCAGGCTTGATGCGGCTCCTTCTCCAATTCCAGCAGCTTTGTTTTCATATCGATTCCACCACGATATCCAGTTAGCGCCCCGTTTTTGCCGATGACACGATGGCAAGGAACCGTAATTAAGATCGGATTCGCGCCGATGGCTGAGCCAACCGCTCGAATCGCAGCCGGTTTTTGAATACGCTGAGCAATATCCGAGTAGGAGCGGGTTTGCCCGTAAGGGATGTCACAAAGGGCTCTCCATACTGCCTCTTGAAAAGGCGTTCCTTGATAAACGAGCGGGATTGAAAAATGTTCAAGGTTGCCTTGCAAGTACTGGGTAAGTTCAACCGCATAAGGCTGCAGCCTTTTATCATCCTGAGTTAAGGCTCGTCCCGGATATCGGGCGTTTGCCCAAGATGTTAATTCTTCAAACGGCTGATTTTGAGAACCGACAAAACAAAGTCCTTCATCCGTTGCAGCGATATATAGGTTCCAGTCCCCATAAGAAAAAAAGGACCAATACAGAGATTCACTGATTTTTGTTGTCATGTGGAAGAGCCTCCTGCAAGTGTTGTTGTGCTTAGTATAACTCTGAACAGAGTCATGTGTGTTCAATTTGGAATGTAACAGCAAGATAACGAAATAATCAATTTGCCCGGCACCTGAAAAATGCGCACCGAATCAAAAATATGAACCCTAGGATTTGAAGTGAGCACCCTATAAAATATAAATGTAAGTGCTTACATCAGTGAAGGGAGGTCATAACGCATGAGTTCCAAATTCAAGGCTGCCAGTGTATCACCGGATGGTGCCATAGAGGGCCAAGGGCTGCCAGCAGAACTCGTTCCGAAGAAGAAGGGAGCGGCCTATCTGTTCAGAAAGCTGTTGGAGCAGCGGTATTTGCAGGTGATGGCGCTGCTTGGGCTGATCTGGATGATCATCTTCAACTATCTTCCCATGTATGGGATTGTGATCGCTTTCAAGAATTTCGATATTATCAGCACGATCCAGGAAGCGCCCTGGGCGGGGCTGGAGCATTTCAAGGCCTTCCTTGAGGACGATAATTTTTGGGATGTTGTGAGAAACACACTCGGTATCAGTTTGCTCAAGCTGATGATCGGATTTCCACTGCCGATTCTGTTTGCCCTCTTCCTGAATGAAGTCCGTTCTATACGCTATAAGAAATCCATTCAGACCATTTCTTACCTGCCGCACTTTCTGTCATGGGTCATCCTTGGCGGCATTCTCGCGACCTGGCTCTCGGATACAGGGCTCGTGAATGAGCTGCTGCTCGGATTGGGATGGATCCGTGAGCCCATCAGCTATCTGGCGGAGCCTAGTTACTTCTGGGCCATTGTCATCACTTCGGATATTTGGAAGGAGCTCGGCTGGTCGGCCATTATTTATCTGGCTGCTATGGCGGGGGTTTCACCGGATCTGTATGAGGCTTCGACGATTGACGGTGCGGGACGGTTTCAGAAAATGTGGTATGTCACGCTGCCATCTATTAAAGGCACCATCTCCATCCTGTTTATTCTTGCGGTCAGCGGCATTTTAAATTCAAACTTCGACCAGATCCTCGTATTGCGCAATTCGCTGAATGAGAGCGCGAGCAGTGTGATTGACGTGTATGTGTATCAGGTCGGCATTCAGCAGGGGCGGTTCTCCTATTCCACCGCTGTAGGTCTACTCAAGGCGGTTGTTGCGCTTATTTTACTGCTGCTGGCCAACAGCGTCACCAAACGGCTCAACAATACATCACTGTTCTGAAAGGGGGAGACAAAGATGCCGTTTCTTAAGCGCAAGACAGCGGGAGAGGCAGTATTTGATACGGTTAACAATATCGTGATGCTCATCATCTGTTTCTTGACGCTTTATCCCATCTGGTATGTGCTTGTGAATTCCTTCAATGACGGAGCGGACGCCATGCAGGGGGGCATCTTCTGGGTGCCGAGGGTGTTCAGCCTGGATAATTACCGGGCGGTATTCGCCAGCAGCGGCATTATGACGGCTATGGGCGTTACGGTTGCCAAAACACTGGTCGGCACGGTGGTGCACGTCTTTTTTACGGCTATGGTGGCCTACGCCTATTCACGCCGCGAATTGATCGGGCGCAAATTTTACATGGTTGTCGGCACGATTACACTGTTTTTTGGCGGCGGGCTTATTCCGACCTATTTGCTGATCAGGGACCTTGGGCTGCTGGACAGCTTCTGGGTGTATATTATTCCGGCCATGTTCAGCTTTTTTGACCTTATTATTTTCCTTTCCTTCTTTCGCGAGCTGCCGGACGCACTGGAGGAGGCGGCGAAGATGGACGGGGCCAACGACTTCAAAATCTTTTACAGCATCGTGCTGCCTTGCTCGATGCCGGTTGTGGCGACGATTGCTCTATTTCACGGTGTGCACCAGTGGAATGATTATTTCACAGGCATGATTTATATCAACGATACCAATCTCCAGCCGATTCAGACGTATCTGTACCGGGTTGTGGCCCAATCCAGCTCCAATCAGATGATGGCGGCCGCGCCGGGAGTGGCGGCACAGACGGTGACCTCGCAGTCGATCAAGCTGGCGACGATGGTCGTCACAACACTGCCGATCGTGCTGGCGTATCCTTTTTTACAGAAGTATTTTGTTAAGGGTCTGATGATCGGTTCGATCAAAGGATAAGCAGATTAAAAGGGGGATTTCAATGTTTACACGCAAATGGCGGGCAGGCATCCTGGCTTTGATTACGGTGTTCATGCTGACGGCATGCACATCCAGAGGGGGGAGCTCCACACCGGCCTCGCTGGAGGAGCCCAAGACACCGGCGACCGCCGATGAGCCGGGCTGGAAGGCAGATACGGACCCGATAACGTTCGACTGGTATCTGAACTTCTCCTGGTTTCCTAATAAGTGGGGAGTGGATGCCACGTCCCAGTATGTGACGAAAAAAACGGGGGTCAGTCTTAATTTCATCGTGCCGGCGGGTAATGAAAATGAGAAGCTCAACACGATGATTGCCTCCGGCAAGCTGCCGGATTTTATCACCTTGGGCTGGAGCGAGGATGCTGTCAAAAAAATGATTGAAGGCAACATGGTGCTGCCGCTCAATAAGCTGGCTGAAAAATACGACCCGTATTTCATGAAGGTGGCGGACGCGGCCAAAATATCATGGTATCAGCAGCCGGACAGCAACATTTACGGTTATCCAAACTCATCGTCCTCGCCGCAGGACTACAAGAAATATGGCCAGAACTTCGTGTCCAATCAAACGTTCATGGTGCGAAAGGATATGTATGAAGCCCTTGGCAAGCCGGATATGAGAACACCAGAGGGTTTCTTGAAAGCGCTTCAGGATGCGAAGCAGATGTTCCCGGAGGTCAACGGTCAGCCGCTGATTCCGCTTGGACTCCATGAGTTCACAGATGTGGGGAATTATTCGCTTGAGGATTACCTGCAGAATTTTCTCGCGATTCCTTACGAGAAGGATGGTCAGATGTATGACAGGATGACAGACCCAGAATATACTAAGTGGCTGAAAACGCTGCGGAAGGCGAATGAAATGGGGCTGCTGGCGAAGGACATCTTTATCGACAAGCGTCCGCAAATGGAGGAGAAAATTGCTCAGGGCCGTTATTTCGCCATGCTGTTCCAGCGCTCCGATATGGCCTCCCAGCAGGCGACACGTTATGTCAATGACCCGGATTCCGTATATATTGCGGTGGAAGGTCCGGCCAACAGCAAGCTGGATCCGCCTACGCTGGCGGGTCCCGGCATTTCGGGTTGGACGCTGACGCTTATCTCCAAAGACGTGAAAGACAAGGAGCGGGCGATCGAGTTTTTGACTTATCTCATGAGTGAGGAAGGCAATAAGGATCTTTACCTGGGTGAAGAAGGCGTAACTTGGGACATGGTGGACGGCAAGGAAACGTTCAAGCCTGAGGTGCTGGACCTGCTGAACACGGACCGGACAGCATTTGATAAAAAATACGGTGCTTCCTTTACCTTCTGGATGATGATGGATACGAATATGAATCTGAAGTGGGCACCGCCGAGCGTCGAGCCCGTGAAGCAGCCTGAAGATTGGACGAAAGGCAAAACGTACAGCTTCTCGCAATACGATAATACAGATCCTACCGGAACTTCCGAAGAAGGAATTGCCAAAAGCAAAATCGATCAGGCGTGGAGCAAAACGCTGCCGAAGCTGCTGCTGGCTGCGTCGGACAGCGAGTTTGATCAGTTATTCGAGAAATTTCTGAAGGACCGTGACGAGGCAGGCTACGATAAAGTAAAAGCTTATCAGGCCAAGGCCTTTGCGGAGAATCAGAAAAAAATAGAATCGTTTGTGAAATAACTGAAAAAGGGACGCATCATCTGCTCTGCTATGAGCAAGCGTCTGCTTCGAAAAATCCCGACCTGTCGGGATTTTTCGAGTTGATATAGAAAGGAGCGGCTGCCTGCAGCCTTCCCATAAATGAGATGCTGGAAGTGATCCCATGCGTGCTATCATACGGAATACGATTGGGAAAATGGTCGGCAGGCTTGGCGGATTGCCGCTACAGATCAAGCTGATTGTCGCGTATATCGGCGTCATTTTGATTCCTGTCGTCCTATTTTCGATATATACCTTCCAGCAGCTATACGATAATACGCTGCTGGAGATTAAGAGGAAAAATGAGTTTGCGCTGGATAGCGAGCTGAAGGATATCCTGAATAATATGGAGATTATGGAACGGACCGCGCAGCTTGCGGTTTCGGACCGTGCAGTGCTGAATTATTTAACGAGCAGCAGGGAGCTTGCGGCGGAAGAATTAGTGAACTTTAATATGAATGTTTTTCCCAATCTCCAGCATTTGCTGTACAGCAACCCCAACCTATCGAATATCCGGCTGTTTACAGACAATCCGCATGTCAACGAAATTTGGCCTATCATTTTCCGGGAAGAACGCATTTACAACCGGCATTGGCTGCCCAGGGTGAGTGCGAGAAACGGGATGACGTGGTGGGAGATGTACAGTGGACCCGAGGATATTTTGCGAAACGGAGAGGTGGATATTCAGGAACAGACGGCCTATATTTCTTTGTTAAGAGAAATACAGGGCAGGGAGGGCGCGCAACGTGGTGTCGTGCAGATCGATATGAAGCTGGAGCAGTTCTCGCCTAAGACATTTGGTAGTCTGCAGGATAGGGAATCGCAGATGGTTATCTTCAGCCGTGACGCCCAGCCGTATTATCGCACGGACCGTAGGCAGCCCGGTAGCCTCCCAACAACGGTGATTCGGGAACAATTACTGATGCATGCAGAGGGTAAGCAGGGAAGCTTCCGCTTTGCCTATCATGGCATGGCCTATCTGGGATTGTACAGATATATCGACGGACCTGACGCTTATCTGATGAATGTAGTGTCGCTGGAGCCGGCTTTGTCGGACATCCGCGGCAGACGCAATCAGCTCCTGAGCATCGTAGTTGTGCTGATTGCCTTCCTGTCGCTGATCTCATATGGCCTGCATGCTCTTATATTGAGACAGTTGACCACCCTTCGGGATTCCATGAAGCAGGTGCATGAGGGGAATTTCGAAATTCGGATTCCGGTATATGGACAAGGGGAAATTGCTGAGCTGGCACGCCATTTCCGCAAGATGCTGGGCAAGATCAAAGAGCTGATCGCTGAGGCCGTTCACAAACAGGCGGCAGCCAAAGAAGCGGAGCTCAATTCACTCAAGAATCAGATCGACTCGCATTTTCTCTATAATACGCTCGAAAATCTGAAGATGATGGCTGAGGTGGAAGGACATTATCCGCTGTCAGATGCACTGACCTCCCTCGGTTCTATGATGCGATACAGCTTTCAATGGTCCGCCGATTCGGTCTCTTTGGAGGATGAAATTCGTCATATCCGCAATTATATGGCCCTGATGAACATTCGGTATGATGACAGGCTGCGGCTGGAGGTGCAGGTGCCAGATGAGCTTCATGCCCGCAGTGTGCTGAAGATGACGCTGCAGCCGATTGTAGAGAATGCGGTTAAGCACGGCTGGAAGCCGGAGCGAGCCGAGGGAGAGGCTTTTGCGGTCAAGATTCAAGCGTTCGAGCATAGAGGGAGCCTGCATATTCTGATCACAGATAACGGAGCGGGCATGCCGGAATGGAAAATGAATGAAGTGAACGCGGCTCTCAAGCTCGGAGATAAGGAGCTACAGCAGCAGATTCTGGCCGGTCAGCGATCGCAGAATCACGGAATCGGTCTGCGGAATGTGCAGACAAGAATACGGATTCACTGCGGGGAGGGCTTCGGCATTCATGTGGACAGCCGGCAGGGAAGCTCTACAACCGTGCATATGGTGCTTCCGCAGGCTATATCCGCCAAGGGAGGGAACCAGGATGAAAAGAGTATTGATTGCGGATGATGAGAAAAACATTCGGCTTGGATTGAAGGCTATGGTAGAGCGGGAGTTCCCTGGGGATTTCGAATGTTACACAGCCCAGGATGGGCGTCAGGCCTGGAATCAGGCCAATGAGACGCCCATGGATATCGTTATTACAGATATCAGAATGCCCCGTATGGACGGCATCCAACTGATGCGCCAACTTCGTCATTTGCAACCAAGGCCGCTGGTTGCCGTGCTAAGCGGTTATGGCGAATTCCAGTATGCAAAGGAGGCCATCCGCTGCGGTGCGCAGGAATATTTGCTGAAGCCGGTCATCCGCGACGACTTGTTCTCCATGCTTAAGGACATGGAGGAGACTTTAAACGCAAGAGAGCAGATGAACAAGGAACGAGAGCTGCTGCAACGGCGGAAGGAGGATTTCCGAGCGGCTCAGTTGAATTATATTCTGATGAGCGCACAGCATGATGCCGCCGAAGTGATGGAGAGGCTGAAGCGGGTGGAAATGGACTGGGCGGCCTCAGACTGCCGAGTAGCAGTGCTTGATACCGGACTGGGCACGATTTCTGGAGTGCTGACGACGGCTTTAACCGAGCTCGAAAGCGGAGGGCATGCCGTTGCCTTCAACGATATGGAAGGAAGGGCTGTGCTGGTTACGGACAACGGCGAATGGCTGCAGTCCTGGCCTGACCGGCTGCGGGCCGCGGGTCTGGAACGTTTCCACATGGGAACCAGCGCCGATATAGGAAAGCCGGGTCATTTCAAAGAGAGCTATGTACAGGCGAAGCAAGCGCTGCAGTCTGCGGGTAGGCCGGGAACGGCAGGCAATGGAGGAAAGCTGTGCGAGCTTGACCGGGCTGTGGACTATATTCATAAGCATTACAGGGAGGATTTGAATATGGCGGTCGTGTCCAACCTCGTATCGTTGAATTATACGTATTTCAGTCAAGCCTTCAAGTCCTATACCGGTGTAAGCTTTGTTCAATATTTGAAGAACGTGCGGATTTATAAATCCAAGGAGCTGCTGGAAGGCACCGGGCTCAAAATTTATGAGGTGGCAGCAGCCGTCGGATTTGAGAACGCCAAGCATTTTAACAAGGTTTTCAGAGAGAAGGAGGGCATTACTCCGCAGGAATACCGGGCAAGATATCATGCTTTGCACAGAGGCGGGAAGGTCTTTGGTGGTATGCCCGAAGTTTAGTGTGAGTTGTAGTGGTATTTGGCCTGATGCCGTTGTTATAATGGATGGAGACCAAGGCATCGAGCTATCATGACGGCCTTATTAAAAAAATGGATAATTTTATCCATTCAAATCTCTTGATATTAAACCGATATAATCTCCGAAGAATATCATATTCAAAGGAGACGCCTAAGTTGAAGCTGCTAAAAAATCTATCTATTACCAAGAAGCTGTTAGTTATCATTATTGTAAGCGCAGTGGCGCTCGGTTCAATAGGATTTCTGGGCCTGAGCTATATTCTCGCCCTGACCAAAAACTCAGAGACCATGTATAGAGAAAATCTGGTTCCTTTAGAGAAAATCATGCAATTGAGAGTGAATGAAAGAGCTGGCTCTGGTTATATGCTGGAGATGCTGGTCACTCAAGATCCTGTCAGGAATAAAGAACTGAAGGATGCGATTGCCACGGTAGTGAAAGAAAATGAGCGTCTCGCTACTGAAATTGAAAGCACAAAATTAACCCCGGAACAGCAGAATCTGCTCAATCAATACAAAGAACAAATTCAGATGCTGAACACAAGCAGGAATCAGGTCACTGATTTGGCGACACAAAATAGCAATGAGGAAGCTTACCGTGTGTATCTGGAGGTCGCTGAGGCCTACCATGACCAGGTTATCGATACTTTGAAGGCACTGCAGCAATCCAATATAACGAATGCAGGTTCAATTAACAGTATCAATCAGGAAAGCTCGCGCGACATCACTGTATTTGTAACGGTAGTTATTATTGTGGCTCTGCTTCTATTAATACTGCTCAGTATGGGTATTGCGCGCATGATTGTAAAACCGGTCAAGGAAGTAGTAAGCTTATTGCAGCAAGCCGAGAACGGGGACTTTACGGTTAAAGGAAGCTATCACTCCAGGGATGAAATCGGTGAGCTGTCTGCCTCATTTAACCATATGACTTCCAGGCTTCAAACTGTATTCAACAGCGTACAGGAGTCTTCATTACTGGTAGCCTCAGCTTCGGAGGAATTAAGCGCCAATGCCGAACAAAACAGCAAAGCCAGTGAACATATTACGATTATTGCCCAGGAGCTCGCCTACGGTTCGGAAAAACAGGTTGACCAAGTAGATGAGAGTTCCAGCGTCATCGCGGATATAACCGGGCATACAAGAACGATCGCTGAAAATACGGAGAAAATGAAAGTGGATGTGCTGCAGGCCTCGCAAAAGTCCTCCGAAGGCAATCAGGCGATCGAGGAAGTAAATCAACAAATGAATTCGATCCATGCCAATGTCAATAGCCTGGCGGAGGCGGTGAAAAGCTTGAACGAGCGCTCCAATGAAATTGGAAAAATCACCAATGTCATAACAGATATTTCGGCGCAAACCAATTTATTGGCCTTGAATGCGGCGATCGAAGCCGCCAGGGCAGGAGAGCATGGCAAAGGCTTTGCTGTTGTAGCCGATGAAGTGAGGAAGCTGGCAGAAGAATCCAAGAAATCCACAGCGCAAATTTCCGGGCTTATTCAGTTGATCCAAAGCGAAACAGAACATACGCTGCAGACAATGGAAAAAGCCTCGAAAGAGGTCCACTCCGGCATGAATGTTGTCCAGCATGCTGGGAACTCCTTCCGCAGTATAGATCTGGCGGTTAACGGAGTAGTTTCTCAAATTGAGGATATTTCAGAAGCGCTGGTCAAGCTTGCTGAAGGTACGGAAAATGTGAACTCAGCTATGCTGGAGGTAAACTCTGTTGCCAAGGAGTCTGCTGCCAATTCACAAAGCATCTCCGGTGCAACACAGCAGCAGCTTGCCTCCATGGAGGAAATCACTTCTTCCTCCCAAGCGCTTGCAGGTCTGGCGGATGATCTGCAAAATACGATAAAACAGTTTAAAATCTAGCTAAAGCCATAGCCGCTGTTTGCAAAGTCTCTCTGACCGAAGTCAGAGGGACCGGACAGCAGCGTGTATAACCTATTGTTTAGCGGGCGTATTCGAACTCAAGCCCAGCGAACACCAACTTCTTGTTAGTCATTGCCATTAGAAATCCCTCCTTTAAGTTTATTTAGCTTCATCTTCCCTGCTTTACACACACAACACACTCCTTGAATCTCATAAGCATTGACGTTAGACCAGTCGAATATGTTGTTGCATAAATGTTCATATCCAAAGCTGCAAAATGATTCGCATTTTCGCACATTGAAGGAGGAATTTTGATGCAGAACAAGGAAGTGTTGGCCATGCTGTTGGCCGGCGGGCAGGGCAAACGTTTGAAGGGCTTGACGAGAACACTCGCCAAACCCGCGGTATATTTTGGCGGAACCTACAGAATTATTGACTTTCCCCTCAGTAACTGCGCTCACTCTGGTATCGATACGGTTGGTGTACTGACACAATATGAGCCCTTGGTTCTTCATTCCTATATCGGCGTGGGGAGTGATTGGGATCTGGACCGCAGAAATGGTGGAGTCTATGTGCTGCCTCCTCATGAAAGGGAGGAAGGAAACAGCTGGTACAGGGGCACGGCGGATGCGATTTTCAGAAATCTCAATTTCATTGAACAGTTTAATCCCGAGCACGTGCTCATTCTGTCCGGCGATCATATCTATAAAATGAATTATGCCGCCATGCTGGAGTATCACAAAGAGAAAAATGCGGATTGCACGATCTCCGTTATTGATGTCACCGTTGAAGAAGCAAGTCGCTTCGGGGTGCTGAATACAGATGAAAATCTGGAAATCTATGAATTTGAAGAAAAACCGGCGCAGCCGAAAAGCACGCTCGCGTCCATGGGCATTTATTTGTTTAAATGGAGCGTTCTGAGAGAGTATTTGATCACAGCCTCGCAAAATCTCGAAAGCTCCCATGATTTTGGCAAGGATATTATCCCGCTTATGCTTAGCCAAGCCAAGACGTTGTACGCTTATCCGTTCCAGGGATACTGGAAGGATGTGGGCACGATTCAAAGCTTATGGGAAGCCAATATGGATTTGCTTGCGCAGGACCCACCCTTGAACCTGAACGACCCGGATTGGCGCATTTTTACGCGAAGCCCGAACCAGCCAGCACAGTATGTCTCTCCCCAGGCCATCCTCAACAATTGCATCGTGAACGAAGGCTGCATCGTAAACGGCCGAGTAGAGCATTCGGTGCTTTTCTACGGGGTGGAAGTCGGAGAAGGCAGTTATGTATCGGATTCTGTCATTATGCCGGGTGTCAAAATCGGACGTCATGCCCGCATTCATCGCGCCATTCTGAACGAGAACGTAGTGATTGAAGATTATGCCGTCATTGGCGGCGACTCTGAAGATATCCTATTGGTCGATCAGGATACCGAAATCCGGGCGGCCCAAAATTATTGAGGAACAGGACGGTGAAAAGCATGAACCGATTGATCGGCGTTATTAACCTGGATAAAGAACTGGATCATCTGAAGGAGCTTACCTACTTCCGCTGTGGAGCGGCCGTTCCATTTGCTGGCCGTTACCGGCTCATCGACTTTGCACTGTCCAATATGATGTATGCGGGGATTTTGGATACGGCCTTGTTCATCCGTAGGAAATACCGTTCCTTGCTGGATCATTTGGGAGATGGGCGCCCGTGGGACCTGGACCGTAAACGCGGTGGACTGTTCGTGCTGCCTCCGGACTGGAATGATCCGACGGATACGTCCAAAGGGGATTTGCAGCATGTGCATAATAATCTGGACTTTTTTAAACGTGCCGCGGGAGAGACGATTGTGCATTCAGGCACGCAGCATATTAACAAAGTGGATATTGCGGACGCTTACCGCTTCCATAAGGAGACCGGGGCCGACGTCACGCTGATATACCGGCATGTTGAACAGCTTGAGCCGGAGTATGGGGCCTGCATTCGTCTGGAGGTAGATGAAGATGGCCGGGTCACCGGGATACATCAGGAGCAGGATCACCATAATATATACTTGGAAATATTCATCATGGATAAGAAGCTCTACTTACAGCAGGCAGAGCGCTGTATTGCACATGGTGACAGCAATTTTTTCCGTGACGCCATCCAGCGCAATGCAGGTCAGCTCAATATTCACGCTTACCGTTATGAAGGCTATCATGCGGTAATCAATTCCGTGGAGAGTTATTTCAAGAACAGCATGGCATTGCTGGATCAGAAGCAGTACCAGGCGTTATTCCAGGAAAGACCGGCACATACCAAAATCAAGTATGAAGCCCCTACAAGATATCTGGACGGGGCTGAAATCCAAAATTCATTGGTTGCCAACGGATGTATGATCGGCGGGAAAGTAGAAAACAGTGTCATTTTCAGAGGAGTACAGATTCACAAGGGGGCGCGTGTCAGCAATTCGATCATTATGCAAAAATGTGTTATTCGTGAAGGGGCCGTCATTGAGAATGTCATTTTGGATAAGGATGTTAAATTACCCGAAGCGAGCACATTGATCGGCAGCGCCAAAAGCCCCTATGTCATTGCAAAAAATACGAAGATGTAAGTAAAGCCTAACTACTTTGGCTGAGGCACAGCAGAATAAATCGGCTATGATCAGGAGGTACACACCTTTGTTCAGCAATAAGGAAGAGTTCAAGGAAGCATTTCGCCTGCATCTTGTCGGTCGTCTAGGCATCCCGATGGCGGAAGCGAAAGCCGATGATGTGTACAAAATTTTGGGGAGCATGATCAGGGAATATGTCGGCAAAAACTGGGCCAGGACGAATCAGGCCTATAAGGAGCGCGGGGAGAAGCAGGTCTATTACTTCTCGCTGGAGTACCTGATGGGAAGGCTTCTTGGCAACCACCTTCTGAATCTGGGTGTTCTTGACCTGGTGCGGGAAGGGCTGAGCGAGCTGGGCTGGGAGCTCGAAGCGATCGAAACGCAGGAAGCGGATGCGGGTCTTGGCAACGGCGGCCTCGGACGGCTTGCCGCCTGCTTTATGGATTCGCTTGCTTCGCTCGGTTATGCCGGACATGGATGCGGTATCCGCTATAAATACGGTCTCTTCGAACAGCGGATTATGGACGGCAATCAGGTGGAGCTGCCGGACTACTGGCTGCAGAAGGGTAATGTCTGGGAAATCCGACGGCCGGAGAAGCAGGTCGAGGTCTACTTCTGGGGCAGGGTGGAGAGCCGCGAGGAGCATGGCCGCACCATTTTCGAAACGAAAGACGCTGAGAAAATCTGGGCTGTGCCGTATGATATTCCTCTGATCGGCTACGGACGGGGCAATGTCAACACGCTGCGCATATGGAGCGCGGAATCGGCTTTGGACCCGGCGGCAGGCCATTTTCCGGGCGGGGAGGGCTACTATAAATATCTGGAGTACAGCCGATCCATTGAGTCGATTACGGAGTTCTTGTATCCAGATGATTCGAATGAGGAAGGCAAAAGGCTGCGCTTGAAGCAGCAATATTTTCTCTGCTCGGCTGGTTTGCAGAGCATTCTGCGCACCTTTGACAAACAGCAGTTGTCTTACAGCCAATTGCCTGACAAAATTGCGATTCATATTAATGATACACATCCGACGCTGGTCGTCCCGGAATTGATGCGCATCCTGATCGATGTGAAGGGCATGGGTTGGGACGAAGCCTGGGATATTACAAGCAGAACCGTATCCTATACGAACCATACGACGCTAAGCGAGGCACTGGAGAAGTGGCCGATTCCCATGGTCCGTGAGCTGCTCCCCCGTGTATATATGATCATCGAAGAGATTAACAAGCGATTCTGCGCTATGCTGCTGGAGCGATATCCGGGCGATGAATGGCGGATGGCGGAGATGGCGATCATCTACGGGGATCAGATCCGTATGGCCAATCTAGCTATTGTGGGAAGCTACAGCGTGAACGGTGTGGCTGCTCTGCATACCGAAATATTAAAGCAGCGGGAGATGAGGCCGTTTCACGAGCTATTCCCCGGCCGGTTTAACAACAAAACCAACGGGATAACGCACCGGCGCTGGCTTATGCATGCCAATCCGGAGCTGTCCGCGCTTTACAAGGAAACGCTTGGGGAAGCCTGGATTCGTGATCCGCGCGCTTTAACCGGACTACTGCCCTATGCGGAGGACTCCTCCTTTCAGCAGCGCATTCAAGGCATTAAGCAGGATAACAAAAGGAGACTGGCGGGATATATTCAGCATAAACTGAACATATCCGTCGATCCCTCGTCTATTTTCGACGTGCAGGTCAAGCGGCTGCATGGTTACAAGCGACAGCTTCTTAACATTATGCACATTATGCATTTATATCATGAGCTTAAAGAGAATCGCTTGCAGGATATGACTCCACGTACCTTCATATTTGGGGCCAAAGCCGCTCCCGGCTATTATTTGGCTAAACAGATTATCAAGCTGATTAACAATGTGGCCGACACGGTTAACAGTGATTCGCTGGTAAGAGAGCGGCTCAAGGTCGTTTTTTTAGAAAATTACTCCGTGTCGCTGGCTGAGCTCATTATCCCCGCAGCGGATGTCAGCGAGCAGATTTCCACAGCGGGCAAGGAAGCCTCCGGCACCGGAAATATGAAATTCATGATGAACGGAGCTTTAACCATCGGCACGATGGACGGAGCTAACGTTGAAATGCATGAAATGGTGGGCGACCAGAACATGTTTATCTTCGGTCTGCGTGCGGAGCAGGTGCTTGAATATTACCGGACGGGAGGTTATTCCGCACGCCGGAAGAGCGAAGAGGACGGACGTCTGCGCAGGCTGCTGGATCAACTCATTCAGACAGGTCCTTTTGCCAGTCATGAATGGGAGTTTGAAGCCGTCTACCGTTCATTGGTTGACCACAATGACGAATATTTTGTGCTGGAGGATTTTGCGGCTTATGCAGACACGCAGGCGGAGATCGATCAGGTCTACCACTCCCCATCGGACTGGACTCGGCGGGCAATTGTGAACATGGCGCATGCGGGGAAGTTTGCAAGCGACTGTACGATTCGACAATATGCGGACGAAATCTGGCGAATCCATACTGTGGATGAGGATATTTCAAGCAGACAGGTGTATTAAGACATGGCTGAAAAAACTGCATCCCCAGAGGCTTGGGAATGCAGTTTTTTTCGATGGGCGAAATGTCCAATCTTAGCTAACCTTCAGCATCTCATTCGCTATTGTCATAAAATCTTCACGATTGATTTCAAATTGCCCGAAGCGAAATGAGTATCCCCAATTGCGTCTCCCTTTGGTGAACGTCAGCTTGTCCAACAGATCGGCGATTTTTACGGACCGGCAAGGCAGATACCGCATATTCCGACGATGTGGAATAAAATCATCGTTTATTTTAAATGGATAGACGATATCGTCAGCGACCCGGCCGATAGCCGTGAATGCTTGCAAGACTTCTCCACTCTTCTTATCTGTTCGTGGGGAGTAGTAGATCAGCCAATCCCCTGATCGCATTCTTCCGAGTGGTCCGGCTTTTCCGCTGCAAGTCTGTGCGATCCCTTCTTCAATCGCATGGCTAACGTGGGATGCAGAGACGACCCCGATCCAAAAACGATTGCTTTCATTGATCACGAATTCAGGTGTGGTACCAGTCATCTTCTTATAGCCTCCTTTTGTTTGATCTATCTCAACTATACAAAAGCGCTACTGACATCGTTATGTCAGTAGCGCTTTTACTTCGATTTTGTCTGTTTTTTGTTGATGGGTTATGTCATATAAAGAATCCTTTCAAAATCGAAGCCAGCTCATCTGGATTATCTTCAGCGAGCGTATGTCCGGCATTTTGCAGGATTGAATGCTGTACCTGGATAGCTATTTGTTTGGCAGCTTGCAGTAATGGTTCCTGTGGAAGGCCGTGTGAACCATTCAAGACAAGCAGGGGCATGCTTAATTTCTGTGCTGCCCGCTGCCGGTTGCAGGGACCGAACGTTTAACTTTGTTCAGCCCCGCCTCACTATAATTTTACTCGCTTAATCCACTACTTGAAACCAGCCCGGTGTATTGGTGATTATTCCCCAAAAAACATCTGGAATCATCAGCTCTTTTTGCGCGGAATGGGAGAGCGTCGTTTTAATTTCCTGTTCCCGGCCGCTTTGCACCAAGGCAACCCATTCCGGATTCATAACCATCGCATGGCCAAGTGCGATTAAAGGAACGCCGGTTTCCAGGGCCTGAACGACATCATCGGGAGTCAACAATCCCCCGACGCCGATCACGGGGACACGGTCGCCCACTCGTTCCTGTATCATGACGATCCTTGATTTTTTAATGCTGTCGTCCCGTCTCGGGCCAGCCCAGAAACGATCCACGGAAATATGAATGTAGTCCAGGTTTTGTTCAGCCAGTACATCAACGAAATGAAGCGTATCCGTCATGGTGATTCCTGGGGTTTCGTTCTCCTCAGGCGAGATTCGATATCCGACTGCAAATGGCGACGTGGCATGTGCTGCAACCGTTTCTTTTACACGTCTTATGACTTCCAGAGGCAAAGTCATGCGTTTCTCCAACGTTCCGCCCCATTTGTCCTCTCTTCGGTTGGAGTGGGGGGAGAAGAATTGCTGCATCAGGAATCCGTTGGCGCCGTGAATTTCAACGCCGTCAAAACCGGCCTCAATCGCCCTGCGCGTCGCCTGAGCGTACTCTTCGATCACGGTTTCAATTTCCGCATCGGTCATTGCTTTTGGAACGGCTGCACCTTCACGTTCTACCGCGACAGGACTTGCGCCCAGCACATGACCGCCCGGAACCAGGGCCGGATTGCTCAAGCGTCCGCCATGATAAAGCTGAACAATCGCTTTGGCTCCATTTTCCTGTATAGCAGCCGTCAGCTTTTGCAATCCAGGCAGCAGCGTATCGTTGTCGATACCAATACCGTGTTCAATCAGCTTCCCGTTTGGCGACACCAGTGCGCCGGTCACTACAGCCCCAACTCCCTGAGCGCGTGCTTTATAAAAAGCTAGCTCTACATCCGTCAATTCTCCATTTGCGCCGGATGCCGTCATGCTCATGGGAGCCATAAGCACCCGGTTTTTCAATTGCACACCTGAAGGTAGAGTAAACGATTTGAAAAGGGGTTCATACTTTTGATTCATATTTCTTTCCTCATTTCTGCATATATTCTTATTAAGGACCTATTGGTCCATAATAGATAAAAAACAGGGGTGTTTCATATGTTACGAACCGATCGGTCCATAACGGTGAAAAAAGAAAGCGAGAAGTTCGCTTCGGTTATTTCAACTTTTCCAAAATCACCGAAATCGAATCCTCGATTCTTTCCCGCTTGGATTGTGCTCGCACCATGACGTTAATTCCTTGCAAAGACACGGTGAGGAAGCGGGCAAGTTTTAACGATTCGATGTCAGTAGAGAGAGAGCCATTGCTTTTCCCTCTTTCAATCGCATCCAGATACGCCTGCTCGACATCGTCAAAATCGCTTTCGACCATCTTGCGAAACTTCTCGTCATGAGGCGCCAATTCAATCGCTTCATTGGAAGTCATGCAGCCTAATTGGCTGCTCTCACCGCTAAGGAGCCCATAAAAGGAGGCTTCAATCCCCCGGTACACATTCTCGTCGCTCAAGCAATCGATTAAACCAGCCATGCGTTTAGTCCGGTACAATGCAAATGCTCGAATAAAGAGATCGTGTTTGTTGCCAAACGTCTCATAAAGACTGCTTTTGCTAAGTCCAGTTGCATGCAGCAAATCACTCAGGGACGTAGCTTCATAGCCCTTGGTCCGAAAGAGTGTCATCGCTTCCCTTAATACGTCGTTTTCGTCAAAATTACGTGGACGGACCATTAGTATGCACCTCCCGAACGTAGTATATCTCATTCCGAACCGATAAGTCCAGAACGAAATATATATTCCTTTGTGGTGTATAAAACAAGGAAGCTTGCTGCTGCAATACATAATGCGTTGAAAGCTTTAGAAGCTTCTGGCAAGATCAGAGTCTGTAAAATAAATGGTGTAAACTCCTAAACCTATTAGTAGAGGGCCGCTTACTGCGGCTCTTTTTCTCAAAAAAGCTGCCCTATGATCAGGATTAGGTGCGGCTTTGTATGCGGGGACAGCAGCCTCGACATTGGCTGTTCAGTTTCTTGGTAGAAGAGTAGGTATCAAGGGGAGGCTGGGAGACGGGGGAAAATATACATACACTTGGAGGAGAGGATCAAGATAGGTTAAGAGGCAAGGTTTCTGAGAGGACGCCTAATGCTAATAAAAAATTCTCAGATATGAGTGCCGATGAACAATTAGCCGTAGCAAAGCAGTATGCTCAAAAAGCACCAATTGGAATTCCAGAGAATGCAAACATGAAGGCTAAATCAATGAATGTTGGCTATGAACAAATAACCTATACTTGGAATGACGGGACATATAAGTATGAAGTGAGGTGGCATACTAGAACTCCGGGCGCTCCAATTGATCAAGGTAATACATGGGTTATTCAGAGGAAGATTCCTGGTAGTGGCGGACAGAAACCACAGACCTTTTTTAAGATTGGAGAGGATGAGTGGGCAGAAGGATCTAAATGGTATGATGCAATAGATGCTAGAAAAGCGGGAACTGCTACCCCTGAACAAATGAGAATTTTGGATCAAGGACATTGGAAGGAGTAATTATGGTGAGTTCAGAAATGATAAATAACTCATATTACGTTGGGTTTGAAGGAGAGCCTCAGTTAATATTCATGTATGAAAATTTAAATGTTAGATACGAGTTACAACTGTGGAATGGATACTTTGAGACCCTATTAGATTGTTTGATTGAGCAAGCAAATGACCGAAGTGGAATTTTGCATGAATATTGCGCTTATGAGGGCTGGTATGAGGAAAGTCCCTGGGAAATAAAAAACATTAAACAAGCAATACAATTATTTAAATCTTTTGATCCCAATAAATTAACAGAAGAAGATGGGGTTAAAGCATCAAAGAACATAAAATCTATACTTCCAACACTTACGAGTGATATTATTACATTCTTAGAGCAAGCAAATGACATTGGAAACAAGGTATTTATTGTTTACGAATAATTATTCTATAGGATTTACAACCTTAACAAGAAGAGTCTGTAAAATAAATGGTGTAAACTCCTAAACCTATTAGTAGAGGGCCGCTTCCTGCGGCTCTTTTTCTCAAAAAAAGCTGTCCTATGATTGGGATTAGCAGCATGCCGGGCTCTGGATCGACGAATCCTATCGGGGTAGGGGAGGATGGTTGTCCGCTTTTGGGAAGATAGAATGAAAAAATAACGGCTATAAGCTGGTCATGACATCAACCCTGGCCAACGAGGAAGCACAGCATTTTTATCGAAAGTTGGGCTACCGGGACGCAGGCTGTTTACTTCTCGAAAATGAACCGTTGGAGATTATTCTGACTAAAAAAACCATCATAAAACATCGAACACGGGGGAGGGAAAGAAATAGCACGAAAGTCACATTAAAGTTGGACCTAATGCCGCTGTGCCATGAGTTTCTATTTTAGTAGAATTGAATTCCATAAAATAGAAGTAGGAGAGTAGGGTCATGGGGAAAATACAGATACCTGCGGATCTGATGATGGAGGTAGCACGAAGGATCAGAGTTGGGAAAGATCAGTTAAAATACATATTGGAGCAGAATTTTTCAAGAACGACCGCATTGTTGAATGAGTTTGAAGGAGAGACAGCGAGAAGGTTCCGATCCCTGCACGAAGAGAATGCGAGAACACTGAGCCTGGTCCCGGCAAATCTGCAAAGAGCAGCGGAAGAATTAGAAAGCATTGTAAACAAGTTTGTTGATGCAGACTCAGGCATAGTCCATATTCCAGATCTCATTGGGACGAAGAGCATTTATGATTATGCTGGAGATTTTTTCAAACCGGACTTTGGAACTATTGGGCCTGCGCATACCGGTTTTGCGCCACTGAATGAGCTGTCTAATGTTAGAAACGATTCTACCGAAAGACCACCGCGAGAAGAACCGGAGAAAGGGTTCGGTGACCATGTTCATGATTTTTTCGAAGGGGCATGGAAACCGCTCAGCACATTGAATGATAATATAGTTAAACTGGGCGAACAGATAGAGGAAGACCCGGTAGGCACGATTGGCGGAATGGCACGAGATACAATCGCCGCCCCAGTCGAAGGTGCAGTGAACGGTGCGACTTTCGGGTGGAACTTTCTCTGGGGCACGGGCGGAGCGAGGGAACAGGCAAAAGAATATATAGAGACGGAAAAACAACAATTCGAGGAGCAGGGTGCGGCCTTTTATACGGGGACAGCAGCCTCGACATTGGCTGTTCAGTTTCTTGGTAGAAGAGTAGGTATCAAGGGGAGGCTGGGAGACGGGGGAAAATATACACTTGGAGGAGAGGATCAAGATAAATTAAAAGATAAGATTTCTGAGGGGATGGGTAATGCTGTCCCAGTAATAAAGAACAATTTCGAGTTTGTAAATGGCTTTGATGATCACATGATAAATGCACAAGGTATTGTTAGAAAAGGGAATAAAGGCGTTGTCGGAGGCCATAATTTAGAAAACTTCGAAAAGATTCTAACAGATCAAGGCTGGAAGCTAGATGATATCATGATTTCAAGAACCCCACATCCAACAGTTCCTGGAGTATATCAGGTTCAATATAGACTTCCAGCTCTTGATAGAGAGTTAAACGTAATACCTGGTCAGTATAAAAATATTCCACACCCTAAAACTGTATATGATCCAAATGTGATCTCGAATGATCAAATGATAAAATGGGGTAAAGAAGCGACGGAGCATGGCGAAATTGTAGGAAGGGAAATTCGAGGAACAGCATCAAATGGGCTTAAATTCACAGGGTATCTTGATGAAAACGGAAAAGTGACGAATTTCTTCCCGACCATATCAGAATAATTTTAGGAGTGTGATTTGCCGAATGCCAAAATTAGCAGAAAAAGAATTAATGGACATGTACTATCGACATCTGGAAGGAAGATATTTTTTAGATGCACTTAAAAATTTTTGTAACGGAAATGGGTTTGGTGGAAGTGAGTGCGTTTGGTGTGTTTTTGCAGGTGAGTTAGAGGAATGGGATGAAGGGTATTTTGGGGAGACGGGAGTTTGTTATTTTTTTGACTACCCTGCAGTAGACGAAGACCAGACTATAGTATTGGATTACCCTACTTTCTATTATTATTTAAAAGAAGCAAGCACGGATTATTTAATTCGACATCCGAATGCTAAGGATGAGGTTGAAGCTCGATTAGAGGAAATTAAACAAAAGTTCAATATCTCATAATGGGTTTCTATCGAAAAAGTAGATGAGATCGGAGACATTCACCGATTTTCCTGTCTTTATAAGCTGGCTCGTTTTGCTGGAATTGCTCCTGTAAAATTCAGTTCAGGCGGGACGATTATCTTTAAAAAAACTACATTGATACTTGAACTAACCGAAACATATTTATCTTGAGTCTGAACGTAGAGCAGCCTCAGTCCGGGAGATTCCGGACTGAGGCTGCTTTATTTGCTGTCTTCGTGGCAGCAGTGGTTCATTTTCCGCTTCTGTGTATCCCAAATTTTATTCTTCTGCAGCCTATAGCAAACTACCTCAGAATCGTGGTCGCCCGGTTCCCGGCATAGTCCTCAATGACAAGTTTCAGGGAGCTGGTCGTAGATGCAGGTGTGAAGGTGAGCTCGCTGAGCTTTGTTCTGCCCCGTACAATATACGGAAACTTCTTGCTGACATAGGTGACTCCGAATTCCCTCGGTACGTCATTCTCATACACGTAGAGACGATGCCAGTCAGTCAAGGTAGGCAGAGCCAGCGTATAGGTTTTGCCTGTTACGGTAACCAGCTCCTTAGCATAAGGAGTGATCTCCAGATCGGCCAGTTGTCCCGTGACGGTGACCGGAGCCTGGCCGTCGATGGAAATATTCAGGACGTAATGCTGCCCGTTCTTCGGCAGGCCGGTGATTACGGCCTGTTGTTCACCGGCGTCTGCTTGAACAGTGGTGGTGAACGGCTCGTTCGTATATTCGGTCTCCAGTGTCAACTCAATCGGTCCGGCAGTGTCATCCGGATTTTTCCAGGTGACGGACGCATCTCCGTACACATCAAATGCGACCTCCACGTCCTGCACCCCGGCCGTCAGATCGTAAGGCAGTGTGGTGGGCTCGCTTTCCGTGCCGTCCGCTGCAACAGCCGTGATGGCCAGTTCCCCGCGCATATGCTTCAGAGATTTGATGTAGTACGTGGAATCGTAGATACCGCCGACGAAGGCGCCGTTCTCATACAGATTATATTGCTTCACTTTGTCATAATCCTCGATATCCCAAGTAACCACCATTTCGTCGGTGTTCGTCAGGGCCTTGTCGATGCGGAAGCCCTCCGGCGCTTCAGGTTTGGCTGCGGAGCCGTCCGTGATGCGCAGCTCGCCGATATTCATCTGGTACGTATTGATAGTGCTGTCGTTGTTATCAAAGGACAGACCAAGCGCGGCGATGTTTTTGCCAGCATAAGGACTGAGGTCCAGCGACACGGTCTTCCAGCCGTCTGTCTGCTGCCCGGAATCCGGCACTTCGACCTTGACGACTTCATTCGGCGTTTCCGCAAAGATCAATCCCAGGCTCAGGGAAGACGCGTCTGCAGCGGTGGGTTTGTTGTAAGTCAGAGTGGCCTTGGAGTGCTCATTGACCGTTAAATCTGTCTTGAACAGGCGGAGGAAGTTCTCGGCATTCAGGTTCCCGTTCACCACGAGGGAGCTGCCACCGTTATAAGCGCCGATGGACTGGTAATCGTAGCGCGCGCCTTTCTCGTACTTCGGACCGTAGTCGAAGTCCACGTCAAGCCGCTCTCCTGCGGTATCGATCCACCACTGCCAGGTCACCGGAATGTCCTGAATGTTGATATTGGACCATTCCTGATCACTGGACACGGTGCCGTTCCTCACATAGTCCAGGCCATGCCCGGTGTTAAAGCTTGTGAAGAAGTTGCCGCCCCGAATGACGGAACGCTCGGCAATGTAGGCGGCAATGCCGTCCCAATTCGCGCCGGATGCGTACACATCGGCCAGGTTGGCATTTGCGTTCCGGCGGGCATCGGTCGGGTCCTGGTTCGGTCCTGACCACCATGCCCGGTCACGAACGAAGGTCATCCACTGGTACTCGCTGTCCGCGCGGTGATTGGCGCTCGAATTGCCCATATCTTCATCCAGTCCATTGTGGGTGAAGTCTGCGCCAAGTGTAGCGATGCTGTTCATTGGCTGGCCGTTCTCATCCAGGTTCCAGCGCAGGTCGTATTTCTGCTTCCAGCGTCCGAAGCTGTCGTTCCCGCCCTCCACGCCGGCGAAGACGGTCTCCAGCGGATCAAGCCCCAGACTTTCCGCATGCGACCGGGATTTCGTCAGCATATCATGGTTCCACCAGTAGTTCAGGAAAATCGAGTCCGATACTTGCCCCAACTGAGCATCCTTTACAAACGGGCTGTTAGCGGAGTTAAACTCATTCTGATACGCAATCTTCCCGGTACCATCCACAGTGGAATCATACCATTGCACGTACATTCCCTGATCTCTCATGTATTTCATGAACCTTTTGTAGGTGGGAATATCCGCAGGAGCTACGCCTTTGGCGACCTCTTCCTGGTTAAAAAAGTATCCGTCATAGCCGTAATACTCGGCCATTTCCACCAGCTTCCTGGCCACAGGGAATTCTCCGTTCTCATCCTGTACGAGCATCTGCTTGTAGGTTTGAGGTCCGCGGTCATTGTCCGAGAAAAAGATATTGGCGATGGAGAGTACGCCGTTTTTGTGAGCAGCGTTCGTATAAGCGGGATTGGGAATGTTCAGGATACCAAACTCGAAGTAGCGCTCGGTCCAATCCTTTTTCGGATCGTACAGCTCCTCAGGCACGCCTGCGGACGCCATCCCGTGCCAATAGCCGTAATAGTCGGTGTACTGCCAATAATTATACAAATACTGGCCGAATTTATTGGTGTACGGTGTGCTGTCGAAGAATGCGTTGCCATAATCTCCGCTCATGGTGAACATCTGTGTATCCGGGCTAAGCTCGGGGGAGGCTTGGGTAGGGGCGAACGCAGCATTGCGCGGCTGCAGCGGCACACGTGCCCGCAGCAGTTCTCCGTAGATATCGCTTTCCGGGGTCCAGTCCATGATCTGGGCGCTGGTATAGCCATGCTGATAGGGCTGGTTCTCTCCTTTGGCGCTGATGCCCTCATAAGGCAGCGTATCTCCGGCGAGAGCCGGTGTGGCAGAGAGTTGGCTCAGCAGCACAGCCGACAGTGCCAGCGCAGTCATCTTGGGCATACGCTTGTTGTTTAACCTTTTGCGTGTCATGTAGTTCCTCCTTCATAATGGAATGGTGTTTATGTATTCGCTTCCATTGCTGCAAAAGCTTATGGATAACATACTGGAAGAAAGCCATTTCAAATAGGGCCAAATTAAAGATTTCAGGTGCAAACTAAAGAAAATATGAATGTGATAGGTTCATGTGAGAGGCAGGATGCTATACTTTTGGGTGAATGGGAGGTAGAGCCGTATTTTTAAAATTGTGAGCGTTTACAGGCATTACATTAAAAACAACATGTTCATGAGAATGCTGTTCATTTTTTCATTCATCTCCATTATTACGATTATCACATTGTCCTATATCGTATTCAGATCCGTTGCGGATGCAACGATTCGCCGGGAGCTTGAAGTGCAGAAAGCAGCTATGGAGAGCGTGGACCGCTATATCCGCCAGCAGTATGAGGCGGTGCAGGATATGGTGAGCGATTTGCACCGGAATGAGGCGTTGTCGGCGAATACCTCCTATTTCATGGAGCATCCTTATGCCGATTATGTACAGCATCTGACAGAAGGCTTCTACACCAACAGGGATGATTACTCCACGGATGCACAGACTCATTTTCAGAACCTGGTGGTTGAGCATGCAAGTATCCGTCATGTGCTGCTGTACAGCGCGGACCAGCAATATCTGTCGAATTTTAGCCGGAACATGGAGTTCAAGCAGCGGTATGTGAATGCTGCCCATTCTTTTGTGCCTGACGTGATGGCGATGGAGACACCTAATATCAGCGCACCAAACTACTGGGTCCGAAAGTCCATTGATGAGTGGGACCCTGCGCTTTATGCGATTCGTGTGCCGATCAACAATAAACAGACGCTCAAAAATGTCGGGCAGTTCATGGTGTTTCTCGATTCGGAGTCGGTTGGCCAGGCGCTTGCGAACTACACGAACAGCCTCAAGGGAGATATCGTCGTGTTATCCGCGCAGGGCACAGTTCTCTTCGACTCCAGTGGACAATATTACGGGCACAGCTACCCTTATGTGAACGTGGAGGAGGCTCTGTTTGACAGCAGAGGATCAGGTACCGCCAACAAGGTTCAGGACCGGTATGTGAATCAGTTAATCTCTGCTGATGAGGGTTATGTCGTGATAGGGGCCGTCCCGGCAAGCGAAATTGTAGAGGCCTATGCGGGCATTCGTCATACGATTCTGCTGCTCAGTTTCCTGTGCCTTTTATTTGCCGTCCTGGTACCGGCGTTATTCATCATGAATTTTGCCAAACGGACACGCAGAATTATCCGGTTCATGCATAAAGTGAAGGAAGGCGATCTGACTGCTCGTATCCATGATCCGCGTGAGGACGAGCTGGGGCAGATTGCAAGCAGCTTCAACGATATGCTCATAGAGATGAATCAATATATAGAGCGTGTGTACAAAGCCGAAATACGGCAGAAGGAGACGGAGCTGGTGGCGCTGCAGGCGCGGATCAATCCGCATTTTCTGTACAATACGCTGGAGGTCATCCGCATGAGAGCTGTGTCGCAGGGAGCCAGAGACGTTGGGGATATGATCTACAGTCTGTCCGTTTTATTCAAGAGCCAGGTACAGCAAAAGAGCAATCATACCTTGAAGGATGAGCTGGAGGCCTGCCGTCTCTATCTGGAGTTATTCCGCATTCGCTATAAAGATATTTTTATCTATAAGATCAAGGTGGATTCCAGGTTCTATGCTTGCCCGGCCGTCAAGCTGTCGCTGCAGCCACTTGTCGAAAATTATGTCATCCACGGTATCCGCACCGAGCGTGCGGACAACAGGCTGGACATTGAGGTAAAGGAAGCGCGAGGCATGCTGATGATCGAAGTGCGTGATAATGGCAAAGGAATAACGGCGGATCGTCTGGACGAAATCCATCAGGAGCTGGCGTGCCAGGAGGAATCGGGGCGGATGTTCGGATTGCGCAGCGTGCATAGCCGATTGCGGTTCCTGTATGGGCCAGACTACGGCATCACCATAGAGAGCAAGCCGGATGAAGGAACAACCATTCAGGTGCGTTATCCTGTTGAAGAGGGGACAGATGCTTAGATGTATAAAGTATTCATTGTAGATGACGAGCCATTCATTATTGAAGGGCTGTACGATATCGTGGACTGGGCTGCCTTTGGGCTGGAAATCGTGGGTCACGCAGGCCATGGGCAGCTTGCGCTGGAGCGTCTGTCGTCCCAGCCGGTGGATATCCTGATTACCGACATCTCCATGCCGGTGCTGGACGGCCTGCAATTAATACGTGAGATGAGACAAAGGCAGCATGAGCTGAAAGTCATTATTCTTAGCGGGTTCAATGATTTTGATTATTTGAAGGAAGGCATGCAGCTCGGGATCGACAATTATCTGTTGAAGCCGATTAATATTGAGGAGCTGGAGGCCACGCTGCGCAACATCGTGACCAATCTGGACAAAAGGACACCAAATGATGCTTACGGTATGCAGATTCTGAAGGATAATACGCTGCACCGGCTATTAACCGGACAGATTGCATGCAGAGAGTTTGAGGAGCGCGCCGAGTTCATGGGCATTACGCTGGATGGTCCTTATATCGGAGTAGCCTCCATACATGCGGATTCCAAGCAAACGACCCTATTCGAAGGAGTGGAGCAGCGGGCGCTGGAGGCGGCGTATCCGGTTCTATTCCACGATGTGGACGGGGATACCGTGATCATTGCCAATCTGCCAAATCGCGACGAGAGCGCTCAGGCCTTCAAAGACTGGCTTACGGTTATGGCGGCGGAGCTTGCACCGGCGTATCCGTCGCTGCTGATCGGCATTGGGGGCATTACCCAGGGCCTGGAGGGTGCTCCGACGAGCTACCGTGAAGCGAAGAAAGCCATGGAGTATGTCATGGTCTATCCCGAGCTGCAGATCATTGATTACGAACGGCTTGGAGCTGGCCATTTCGGGGCGCCGGCTTTTACCGTGTCATGGAGTGATTACGCGAAGCTGATGATGGCCAGAAATCAGGCAGGGATCGCCAGCAGAATTCGGACGGATTTTGAGCGGCACAGTGACGGGATTACCCCCGCCGAGCTTCAGCATGCCGCGCTGGAGCTGGTCATCCGCTTCAAGATGGAGCTGGAGCAGATCAAGCATACGGATGAATCGGCCATCTTCCAGACTGGGCTACAGCGGGTAATGTCCAGTACGACATTGGAGGAGCTGGTGCTGGCTGTGCAGGAAGTGGGTGCGGCGACCGTGCAGTCTCTGCTGCAGGATATGAAAAATCCGACGGTCAGCCAGGTGTTGAACCATATACATACCCACTACGCGGACGAGTTGTCCCTCAAGCTGCTGGGCGCGCAGTATCATCTGCACCCGGTATATCTGGGACAATTGTTCCAAAAGGAAACAGGAGAGACCTTCGCGGAGTATATCAATAAATACCGTATTGAGCGGGCCAAGGAGCAACTGAAGAATACCAGCCTCAAGGTTCATGAGATCGCACGTAATGTGGGTTATTGGGAGACGGGATATTTTTACAAGCAATTCCGCAAGTATGTGGGAATATCGCCTACCGACTTCAAAACGCTGGGTTAGCTCTGTGTTAGAAATTCGGGGCTTCCCTTTAATTTGTACCCGGATTTATTAAGTTTGTATTCTTTATGAAACGGCTTTCATTCGTTAGAGTTAAAGAAGCAAACGATAGAGCTAAAGGCATTTGCAAAAGGGAGGATCATAATTCGATGAATAAGAAGAAAAGACGATTGTCCTTCGTTCTGGCGTCACTGATGTCGCTCGTGCTTGTCCTGAGCGCCTGTGGTGGAGGTGGCGGAAGTGATAGCGGTGCGGATGGCTCCAGTGGTGAAAAACCGGTCGAGCTCATCTGGTACACCATCGGTACTCCGCAAAAAGACGTGGACAGGGTTATGGAGGAAGTCAGCAAGTATACCCAGGAGAAAATCAATGCTACCGTCACCATGAAAATGGTGGATTGGGGCGACTACGCGCAAAAGATGCAGGTCAATGTAGCCTCCGGTGAGCCGATGGATATTCTCTTTACCTCTTCCGGCGGATTTGATTATGTACAGAATGCCCGCAAGGGAGCTTTCCTGGAGCTGGATGAGCTGCTTGAGCAACATGGCAAGGAGCTGACACAGGTCCTGGATCCGGCCTTCCTGAACGGCTCCAAGGTTGACGGACATAATTATGGCATCCCTGCCAACAAGGAGCTGCCGCAGCAGGAGGTATGGCGTTTCAACAAAACGCTGCTGGACAAATACAACCTGGATATCTCGAATGTCCGCACACTGGACAGCTTGGAGCCGCTGCTGAAGACGATCAAGGAGAAAGAGCCTACCGTCACGGCGTTTGCCATGGATAAACAGTATGTGCCTTATGTGCCGTACGACTATATTATCCAGAATCTGCCGATGGCTGTGAAGCTGGACACTCAGGACTACAAGATCGTCAACATTCTCGAAACAGACGAAATGAAAGCCGCGCTCAAGACGATGCACAAATATTACAAAGCAGGTTATGTGTCACCAGAAGCGGCCACGACGGGTTCGACCAATGATCTGACCACCTCGGGCAACTGGTTCCTGGACCGTGCACAGACACAGCCCCTGGCGGAAAATCTATGGTCTGCAAGTTATGGTTATCCGGTCGTAACTACGCCGGCAAGTGATGCGATCATCACGAATATGTCGGTACAAGGCTCGATCATGGCCATCTCGGCCAATTCGGAATATCCGGAGAAAGCGATGCAGTTTCTGAATCTGCTGAATACCGATCCTGTATTGCGCAATATGGTGGATTCCGGCATTGAAGGAGTCCATTATAAGAAGGTTGATGACAAGTATATGGAGAATCTGCCGGAGTCCAAGAGCTACGACATGCCGTCGTATTCACTCGGTAACAATATGCTGCTGTACCTGAATGCCAATGACCCTGATAACAAATGGGATGAATTCAAGAAATTCAATGCAGAAGGCGTCAATTCCCCGATCCTGGGCTTCAACTTCGATGCCAGCAAGGTGTCCACAGAGCTCGCAGCCGTGCAAAATGTGAAAGAGCAATTCTGGGCTGCCTTGATGACCGGCACACTGGATCCCGAGCAGAATCTGGATCAGGTGATCGACAAGTTTAACGAGGCGGGTCTGCCGAAAGTGATGGCCGAAGCCCAAACCCAGCTTGATGCCTGGAAAGCGGAAAATCAGTAAGTCACAGGAAAGGATCGGGCGGTCGCATGTGCGCCCGGTCCTTTTATATATCAACCCCATGACAGGAGGGATAACGAATGGCCGCATTTTTCAAGAACCTGCTCAAAAATAAAGTCATGCTGCTCATGGTGCTGCCCGGCGCTATCTGGTTCTTCTTTTTCTCATATCTGCCCCTTGTAGGAACCGTTGCTGCCTTCAAGCAGTACCGGTTCAGCCGTGAGGGCTTCTGGGCCAGTTTGGCTAAGAGTGACTGGGTGGGTTGGGACAACTTCAAATTTATTTTCAGCAACAATGACGCATTGCTCATTACGCGCAATACACTGCTGTACAATCTGGCGATTATTTTTCTGGGATTGATCTTTGCCGTGGGCCTCGCGATTTTGCTCTCCGAGCTAATCAACAAGCGGCTGGCCAAAATCTATCAGACAGGTATGTTCCTTCCTTACTTTCTGTCCTGGGTCATTGTCGGATATTTCGTATTCAGCTTCCTGAGCTTCGACCGGGGCATGCTGAATCAGGTCATTGGCTGGTTCGGACTTCAGCCAATCCAATGGTACTCGGAGGCGAAATATTGGCCGTATATTCTCGTTCTCGTAGCTCTTTGGAAGGCCGTGGGCTACAACAGCATTGTGTATCTGGCCTCCATTCTGGGCATTGACAAGTCGTTGTATGAAGCAGCCATGATCGATGGAGCCAGCAAGTGGCAGCAGATTCGCAACATTACGCTTCCTTTGCTCTCGCCGATCATCATCATTATGACGCTGCTGGCCGTGGGCCGGATTTTCTATGCCGATTTTGGCCTGTTTTATCAGGTTCCGCGTGATTCAGGCACGCTGTATGCGGCTACCAACGTCATTGATACTTATGTATACCGTGGCTTGAAGACGACCGGCGAGATCGGGATGAGCACCGCTGCGGGGCTGTATCAGTCTGTGGTCGGTTTTGTGCTTGTCCTCATTTCCAACTATGTCGTCCGCCGAATGGATAAAGACAGTAGTCTGTTCTAAACACAAGATGAGGGGAGTGATCCGGGATGGCGCAGGCTGCAGCTAAAAAAAAGGACTTTCATAACATATCCCGTGGATGGAACATCATCCTGAATATCATTGCAGGTTTGTTTGCTTTTATATGCGTGTTTCCTTTTTTGTTCGTGGTCATTATTTCCTTGACGGATGAGAAGGCATTGGCGCGGGACGGCTACCGGCTGATTCCGGCCGAATGGAGCTTCGCGGCTTATGAATTTGTATGGCAGAGCGGGGATGCGCTGCTTCGCGCTTACGGGGTGACCATCCTGGTTACCGTACTGGGAACGATCATCAGTCTGATTCTGATGTCGCTCTACGCCTATGCGATTTCACGCAAGAGCTTCCGCTACAGGAGGTTCTTCTCCGTCTTTGCCATTCTGACGATGCTGTTCAACGGCGGGATGATTCCTACGTATATGGTCGTGTCTCAATTGCTCGGTCTGAAGGATACGCTGTGGGCGCTGATTCTTCCGCTGGCTATGAATGCTTTTTATATCATTATTCTGCGGACCTTCTACTCCACGAGCGTGCCGGATGCCCTTATCGAGTCCGGGAAAATTGACGGGGCCGGGGAGTTCTATATTTTTCTGAAAATTGTAGTTCCGCTGTCGCTGCCAGGTCTGGCTACCATTGGTTTGTTCAGCACACTAGGCTACTGGAACGATTGGTTTAATGCACTGTTGTATATTGATAATCCCAAGCTGGTGCCGCTGCAATCGATGCTGATGCGGATTGAGTCCAGCATTCAGTTCCTGCAGCAAAATTCAGCGGGCAGTGCCATGAGCCTGCAGGCGCTGCAGTCCATTCCGCAGGATACGTCGCGTATGGCCATGGTGGTGCTGGCGACACTGCCGATTATTTTTGCGTATCCGTTCTTCCAGCGTTATTTTGTGCAGGGACTTACCGTCGGAGCAGTCAAGGAATAGGGAGATCACGAAGTTGGATTGGAGAGATCGATCGATGACTTACAAGGACAAGACGAAATCCATTGCCGACCGGACAGAGCATCTGTTAAGCCTGATGACACCAGAAGAGAAGGTCGGTCAACTGGCGCAGCCTTTCGGCTGGCAAATATATGAGCAGCATGAGGGACGCATTACATTAACGGAAGATTTCAAAGAAAAGGTCAAGCAGGGCGGCATAGGCTCACTGTATGGCGTACTGCGGGCAGACCCCTGGACAGGGGTCACGCTGGACAACGGCCTGTCTGCCAGGCAAGGAGCTGAGGCGGTCAACCAAATTCAGCGTTATGCGGTCGAGCATTCGCGGCTGGGCATTCCTATCCTGTTTGGCGAGGAATGCTCGCATGGGCATATGGCGATTGACGGAACGGTATTTCCGGTGCCGCTCTCGCTGGGAAGCACCTGGAACGTGGACTTGTATTATGAAATGTGCCGGACGGTGGCACGTGAGACTCGTGCCCAAGGCGGAGCAGTGACCTACTCGCCGGTGCTTGATGTAGTGCGGGACCCCCGCTGGGGACGGACGGAGGAGTGCTTTGGCGAGGACCCTTATCTGATCGGGGAATTTGCGGTGGCCGCTGTGCAGGGACTTCAGGGCGAGCGGCTGGATCAGGAAGACAGCGTAGCGGTTACGCTGAAGCATTTTGTGGGCTATGGCAGCTCCGAAGGCGGACGTAATGCGGGGCCTGTGCATATGGGCTGGCGGGAGCTGCGGGAGGTCGATCTGTATCCGTTCAGGAAGGGAGTTGAGGCAGGGGCCTGTTCGATCATGCCTGCCTACAATGAGATTGACGGTATCCCGTGCACGGTGAATACGGAGCTGCTGGAGGGCGTGCTGCGCAAGGAGTGGGGCTTTGACGGCATGGTCATTACCGACTGTGGAGCCATTGATATGCTTGCGAGTGGGCATGATGTGGCGGAAAACGGGCTGGACGCTGCTGTGCAGGCGCTTGTGGCCGGTATTGATATGGAAATGTCGGGCGAAATGTTCGGTCAGTATCTGCTGCAGGCTCTTGCTGAGGGCAAGCTTGCGCCCGCCGTTCTGGACCAGGCTGTGCGGCGGGTGCTGAACCTGAAATTTACGCTTGGTCTATTCGACCATCCTTATGTCGATCCTGACCGGGCGGAGAAGGTCATCGGGGCGGAGCAGCATATTCGCCTGGCACGTCAATTAGCGGCGGAAGGCATAGTGCTGTTGAAGAACGAGGAAGGCATATTGCCTCTGTCCGGCTCCAGGGGGCGGATTGCCGTGATCGGGCCGAATGCTGATCAGGCATATAACCAGTTGGGAGACTATACCTCCCCGCAGCCAAGATCCAAGGTAGCGACGGTGCTGGATGGAATCCGCCGTAAGCTGGCGGATGAACCGGACAGGGTCTTCTATGCCCCGGGTTGCCGGATCAAGGGAGACGACCGTGCAGGCTTCGAGCTTGCTCTGGCCGTAGCAGCGCAGGCCGATACCGTAGTGATGGTGATGGGCGGTTCCAGCGCACGAGACTTCGGGGAGGGCACCATTGATTTGCGGACAGGGGCATCCAACGTATCGGATCATTCCTGGAATGATATGGATTGTGGTGAAGGCATCGACCGGATGACGCTGGGGCTTGCCGGTGTGCAGCTCGAGCTGCTGCAGGAGATTCATAAGCTGGGCAAGAAGCTGATCGTGATCTACATGAACGGGCGTCCTATTGCCGAACCGTGGGTGGGTGAGCATGCGGATGCCATTCTGGAGGCCTGGTATCCCGGTCAGGAAGGTGGGCGAGCGATTGCAGACATTATTTTCGGGGATGTGAATCCCTCCGGGCGTCTGACCCTCTCCATTCCCAAGCATGTCGGGCAGCTTCCGGTCTACTACAACGGCAAACGTTCGCGTGGCAAGCGCTATCTGGAAGAGGACCTGCAGCCGCAGTATCCGTTTGGCTATGGTCTCAGCTACACCAGCTTCCATTACAGCGAACCGAAGCTGAGCGCTGCTTCCATGAGGGCTGGAGAAACGGTCACATTAACGGTCAATGTTACCAATACGGGAGACCGCGAGGGGGCGGAGGTTGTGCAGTTTTACGTATCCGATACGGTCAGCTCGATGACACGACCGGTGAAGGAGCTGAAGGGCTTCAGCAAAATTGCACTGCAGCCGGGGGAGACGAAGACAGTTACATTCAGCGTGGGAGCTGAACAACTGCAATATATCGGGCGTGATTTGACGCCTGTCGTAGAACCGGGACAATTCAAGCTGCATGTAGGCAGACATGTGAATGATACGCAGGCCGTCGATTTATGGGTACGGGAGGTATAACTTATGGAACGAATGAGACGATTCATCCGCGAGCTGTCCGAACGGCAATGGCTGGAGCAGCAAGAGCTGCGCGGCTGGGACATTACGCGGGCTTATTATAACGTGCCGGGCGATTATAGGGATATAGAGCCTTATCCGCAGGGAGAAGACTTGAACCATTATCCGAGCGAGCAGGGAACGACTTATTTTTTTAGAACACGCCTGGAGGTTCCTCCCGCATGGCAGTCCTCTCCATTTGGGCTTGTCTTTGAATCGGGTGGGGAAGGACTGCTGCGTGTGAATGGACGCTCTTATCAGGGGCTGGACCGTAATCATACTTATGTAACGCTTGATCCGGCCAGAGTGGGTATGTCACCTGAGCTTGAGATTGAATTGTTCGACCCGGTGCCTGAGCCTGTCGATCCTCTGAATCAGCAGGCTGTCATACAGCCGCCCATTATGTCGATCCGCAGTCTTCTGGTCAGACCGAATACAGCGGTACAGAGCTTGATGTACACCGTGACGGTCATAAGAGATTCGGCTGCGCTGCTGCCTGAAGCAGACCTGCGGCGGGTGCGTTTGCTTGCAGCGCTGTATACCGCTATGGACGCATTCGTCAACCTGAACGAAGAGTCTGTCCGCGCGGGCGGCAGCATACGCTTTATTGAAGAGAAGCTCATGCAGGACGTTCGTTCTATCGGAGGTCATGCTGAAGGACTGGAGCATATGGTCGGCCAATCCCATATTGATATTGCCTGGCTGTGGCCGGTGCGGGAGACGGTGCGCAAGACGAGCCGCACGTTCTCTACTGTGGACGCTCTGATGAATGAGTATCCCGAATACAAATATGCACAGAGTCAGCCCTTGCTGTATGCCTTTCTCAAGGAGCATGATCCCGAGCTGTATTCACGGGTGAAGCAGAGAATTGCAGAGGGACGGTGGGAGCTGGTCGGGGGTATGTGGGTGGAGCCTGATCTGAATATTCCGAGCGGTGAATCCCTGATGCGTCAAATGCTGTACGGACAGCGCTTCTATCAGGAGGAATTCGGCATGACCTCCCGCATCGAGTGGCTGCCGGACACGTTCGGTTATTGCGCCTCGCTGCCGCAAATTCTGAAGCACGGCAAGGTGCAATATTTTATGACCACCAAGCTGGGCTGGAATGATACCAATAGGTTCCCGTATGATCTGTTCCATTGGGTGGGCATTGACGGCACTTCGCTGCTGTCTTACCTCAATCATGGTGTGAACGAGCATACGCATGCGAAGGACATTCATGATCATTGGCAATCCTATCGGGAAAAAGCCGCCCATCCCGAGCAAATGCTGCTCTACGGACACGGCGACGGCGGCGGCGGGGTCACGCGTGAGATGCTCGAATATATCGACCGCGCTGAGCTGATGGTTGGTCAGCCTGCCAGTCGTTACAGCACGGCCGCTGAGTTTTTTGCAGGTATAGAGCGGGAGCAGCCACGCATTCCCGAATGGCACGGCGATCTGTATCTGGAGCTGCATCGGGGCACGTATACGACACATGGCCGCAACAAGCGGAACAACCGCAAGGCAGAGGTGCTGTACCGGGAAGCGGAGCTGTGGAATACGATCGCCTGGCCGGGCATGAGGCAGGAGCAGCAGGGAGAGGTCTATTCTATGCTGCACGCGGGCTGGAAGCTGATCCTGCTCAATCAATTTCACGATATTATTCCAGGCTCGGCCATCACCGAATCCTACGTGACCTCGGACAAGGAGTATGAGCAGGTGTTCAAGCTGGGGCAGCAGGCTTTGCAGGAAGGGTTGAAGGCGCTGGCTCCATCCATTCGTGCAGAAGAGGGGCCGGCGAATGCAACACCATACGTGGTCTTCAACAGTCTGGGCTGGAGCCGCAGCACGGTCATTCATATTCCGGTTGACGAAGTTGCTGATGTGGGAGCTGCAGTTGCACAGCCGCAGCAGACAAAGCAGTGGGTCGCGTTAGATAGCCAGGGCAATCGTCTGAAGTCGGATATGGAGGAAGGCGGCGTCTCTGTGCTTGTGCCGGACATTCCCGCGTTTGGTTATAAGACGATTTGGCTGCAGATGGTGACAGAGAATCCTGTTACCGAGTCTGAAGCACAGGTGACGTTGCCGGAAGGGGACTTCATCCATACCTGGGAAACGGAATGGTACCAGGTCAGCTTCAATGAACAAGGCGAAATGACTCGCCTGTTCGATAAAGCCGCTGAACGTGAGGTGCTGAAGCTCGGCGAGCGGGCGAATCGTTTTCATTTCTTCCACGACCGTCCGACGCTCTGGGATGCCTGGGATATCGACCCACGGTATGAAGAGCAGGCTGCGGGAGAAGCTGAATTGCTGGAATCCCGGCTGCTGCTCTCCGGTGCGACGAAGGATGTGCTGCGCTTTCGTTGGCGGCTGCATCAGTCTGAAATTACACAGGACATCATCTTTTATCATTACCAGCGCCGCATTGATTTCAAGACACATGTGAGCTGGAATGAAAATCATAAGCTGCTGAAGGTTGGTTTCCCTGTCGATGTGAGGACCGAAAAAGCGACCTATGAGATTCCATTCGGCACCTTGGAGCGTCCGACACACCGCAATACGAGCTGGGAGCAGGCCCAGTTTGAAGTATGCGGGCACCGCTTTGTGGATGTATCCGAATACGGTTACGGAGTCAGCCTGCTGAATGATTGCAAATACGGCTATGATGTGCAGGGCAGCACGATTCGTCTGTCCCTGCTGCGTGCGCCCAAATGGCCGGACCAGACGGCAGACCTGGGCGAGCATGATTTTACCTATTCCTTGTATCCGCATGAAGGAGATTGGCGTAGTGCCCATACTGTGCGCCAGGCTGCGGAGTTGAACCATGAAGCTACCGTGTATGCTGTGGAGCAGCAGGAATCCGTCCACACCGGAGAAGGAGACGACCGTATCCGAATTGCAAATACCGGTTCCTTGAATGCCGGAGTCCCGGCAAGCACAGGCTCATGGCTTACCTTCGACGGTGAGCATGTTGTGCTCGACACAGTCAAGACCACCGAAGAAGGGCAAGGTACGATCCTCCGTTTCTACGAATCGTCCGGGAAGCGTGAGCGCATATCACTGCAATGGCCGCGTCCCTATGAGCAGGCCTGGCTCTCCAATGCGCTGGAAGAGCCGGAGGAGTCGATCTCCGTGCAGGACGGCCGGATGGAGCTGAGCTTTGCCCCGTACGAGATCAAGACGATACTTATCCGATGAAGGATCCCGTCTAAACAGATGGATGAAAAGGAGTGCAAAATTTTTAGATATGGAACAATTCCGACTACCCCAGATCCCGATGCCAACACTTGAACTGCCCGGCGCTGTTCAGCAAGTGCTGAAAGAAGCCGAAGAGCAACTGAAGGACAGGCCGAAGCTGCTGCAATTATTCCAAAATTGTTTTCCGAACACGCTGGAAACGACCACCAAGCTGATGGAGGATGGGACAACCTTCGTTATTACCGGAGATATCCCGGCTTCCTGGTTAAGAGACTCTGTGGAGCAGGTCATTCATTATATCCCACTGGCTAAGGACGATAAGGATCTACAGCGCATCATCGGCGGTCTGATCAAAAGGCATATTCAATATCTTCATATTGATCCTTATGCCAATGCCTTTAACGAGTCGGCAAATGACTGGCATTGGAATACGACAGACGAAACAGACATGTCTCCGTGGGTATGGGAGCGCAAATTCGAGATTGACTCGCCATGCTTTGTCATTCGTCTGGCCTATCTATATTGGAAGGAAACCGGATTAACGGACATTTTTGATGCCAGCTTTAAAGGCGCTCTGCGCAAAATTGTGGACCTGTTCAAAACCGAGCAGCATCATGCGCAGTTATCTCCTTACCGCTTCACACGTAATAACGGCATCCCGACAGATTCTTTGCGTAACAAGGGGCTTGGCATGCCGGTGAACTATACGGGGTTGATCTGGTCCGGCTTCCGTTCCAGTGATGATGCCTGTGATTTTCACTACAATATTCCGGGTAATATGTTCGCGGTCGTAGCGCTGCGGCAGATGCAGGAGTTTGCGGAATGGGTGTTCCGGGATCTGGCTTTGTTGCAGGAGCTTAAGGCTCTGGAGGAAGAGGTCGTGCACGGGATTCAGCTTTACGGGATCTACCGTCATCCGGAATTTGGCCCGATGTACGCTTATGAGACGGATGGCTTCGGCAACTACTGCCTGATGGATGATGCGGGCACCCCCGGACTAATATCGATTCCTTATCTGGGTTATACGACAGCGGAGGATCCGATTTATCAGAACACGAGACGTTTTGCGCTCAGTAAAGAGAATTCCTTCTATTATGAAGGAAAAGTGGCGAAGGGGCTCGGCAGCCCGCATACACCGCCGGATTATATCTGGCATATGGGGTTGTCTATGCAGGGCCTGACAGCACAGTCCGCTGAAGAGAAGCTGGAGATGATTCGACTGCTGGAAGCGACGGATGGCGGCACAGGTTACATGCATGAAGGCTTTCACGCCGACGATCCGTCCGTCTTCACCCGCAAATGGTTCGCCTGGTCCAACAGTCTGTTCTCGCAGCTCGTATATAAGGCGATGAAGGAAGGTCTGTTATGAGCTGGACAAGCGCTGTGAGCAGGCGCACTCTTATTTTCTGTGATGGGGAATTTCCGGTCATGTCCGTGCTGCCTGACGTAGGCACATGGGGAGATCATGGAGATGGGCATGGGGAGATTCGGGTAGCACGGGCGGAGGAGCTGAATGAGGCTCTGGAGGGCATGTCGGCAGGAGACTGCTTTGTCAATCTGCATGCGCCTTATTTTCCCAAACCGTCCTGGACCGCAATTGCAGCTTATCTGAAAAGGGGAGGAAGCCTGCTGAGTGTCGGCGGAGCTCCTTTCAAACGTCCGGTGCGCCGCGAGGAACAGCAATGGGTGGTCGAGGCGGAGCAAACCGCCTATCATCAGGAGTTATATATTCATGAGGTGTTAAAGGTAACGGCTGCTAAGGTAACAGCGTTGTATGCCTCCGAGACCATTCCTCTGCTCGCAGGACAGGAAGAGCTGCTAGAGCGGGCAGATACCTGGAATCTGGTGCCCCATACGACGAAAAGCAGTGATTTACCGCATCAGATGGGCTCTGCAGGACCGATGAGCACCCAGATTTATCCGTTGCTTACCGGCGTGAGTAAGGATGGCAGGCATATCGCAGCCCCGGTCGTGCTGTGGGAAAATTCACGCGGCTCCTTTATGGGCTCACGATGGATGTTCGTGAATCAGCCACTGACGGCTTCTTTCTGGGAGAAGGGAGGCGCTGCGGAGCTGCTGAAATGGGCGGAATTCTGCGCGAACGGCGTGACGGAAATGTCGCTTAAGTCTAACTATGCTTCCTATGAGCTTGGGGAGCGGCCTGTATTGACGCTGCAAACGCAGATTTTGCAGCGAGGGGAGGAGCGGCGCAGACAGCCTGAGACCTGGACCTTTGAATTGTGTATCGAGCGTGAAGCTCAGAGTCAGCAGGGCTCCGTTGAGTTGGTATGGGAGCATACGCTTTGTGCCGATGTGACCGGAGAGCAGCGGTTTGAGCGAATTCCATTACCTTTTCACGTACAAAACGGGCTGTATCGAATCTTCTGCCGTGCACAGGGGCCAAGCGGTGAGACTCGTTTGCTGCGCCAGGGCTTCTGGGGACAGGATGCTGTTCTGCTGTCTGAAGGAGAGCTCCTGACACGCGGCCGGGATTATTTTATGAGGGGCGATCGTGCCATGCCTGTTGTGGGTATGACCTATATGGCCTCGGATGTGGCGCGCAAGTTTCTGTTTTTGCCGAACCCGGATGTGTGGGACCGTGATATGGAGCAGATGGCCCGCGCAGGCATTAACTGGATTCGGACGGGGATATGGACGGCGTACCGGAATATCATGCAGGTCGACGGCCATGTGTCCGAGGAGGTTCAACGTGCGATTGATGCCTTCCTGCTAACGGCCAAACGTCACGGGCTGCAGGTTACGTTCACCTTTTTCTCGTTTACGCCGGAGACGTGGGAAGGAGTCAATCCTTACCTGGATCCGCAGAGCGTAGAGGCGCAAAAACGGTTCATTCGCAGCATCGTGAGCCGCCATCAGCATACGACGAATGTCGACTGGGATCTGATCAATGAGCCGTCCATGTTTGATCCTGCTCGTATTTTCTCCAATGGCCCGCGTTCGGCACGGGATGTGTATGAGCAGGCAGCTTTTGTGGCCTGGCTGGAACAGCGGCATGGTACGGTTGAAGCGCTGCAGGAGGCATGGAATATGTCGCCGCAGCAGCTCCCGGATTTTGCGGCTGCGGTCATTCCGGAGGCGGAGGAGATCAACTTTGATGTGCAGGATATGCACCAGGCCAAGAAAGGCACCAGATGGCTGGATTACTGCCTGTTTTCCATGGATATGCACAATGTCTGGGCGAAGCAGCTGGTAGATGTGATCAAGGATTTGTGTCCGCAGCAGCTCGTTACCGTCGGGCAGGACGAGGCGCTCGGAGCGCAGCGGCCTTCACCGTTCTTTTATCAGCAGGAAGTGGATTATACGACGGTGCATTCCTGGTGGCTGAATGATGATCTGGTGTGGGACAGCATTTTTGCCAAAACGCCGGATAAGCCTTGTCTTGTGCAGGAGACTGGCATTATGTACGTGGAGACGCCGGAGGGGCGTGCCAAGCGCACAGAAGAAGAGCTGCATTGCTTGCTGGAGCGTAAGTATGCGTATGCATTCGCTGCCGGAGGCGCGGGAGCCGTGCAGTGGATATGGAACACGAATTTCTATATGGACAATGCCAATGAATCGCATATTGGTGCCTTGCGTGCAGACGGTACGGAGAAGCCGGAAGCGGCTGTGTCTTATGATTTTGGACGTTTTATGCAGCAAATCGCTCATTTATTCACGGACCGCAATCTGGAAGATATTGCTGTCGTATTCCCGTATTCCAACGATTTCTCTAACCGCACATTGGCATATGAGGGGACGACGCGATTGACCCGGGTCATGGCCTATGAGCTCAAGCTTCCGTTCCGTGGTGCATCCGAATACCATCTGGACTCTTTGCAGTCCCAGCCTCCGAAGCTGATCATGGTGCCAAGTCCGCATAATTTGGATAGTGGTGCATTGGAGCAGCTGCTTCAACTGGTGCAGCACGCAGGCTGCCATTTGCTGGTGACGGGACCGCTTGGTCTGGACGCTTACTGGCGCATGACGGACCGGGCTGACGGCATACTGGGTGAACGCAGGCTGGGCAATGTACAACGTGAAGAAGTATTGGACATTCAAGGCACACTGCATCGTTTGACCTATGGCCGGCGCCGGATTGCCGAGGTAGCCAAGGAGGAACGGATACAGGAGCGGAATGACGGCCAGCCTGCAGGGGTGATGCATGTGCCGTTCGGTAAGGGAAGCATTCTCTGGAGCCCGCTGCCTGTCGAGTTGAACGGGCGGGAGGAGCCGCTGGCTGCTCTGTATCGTTATGCTGCCGAACTCGCAGGGGTAACAAGTGAACTGGAGTGGCTTGCGGGAGGAGAATGCGCGGGCGTATATGGCCGGAAGCTTGCGTTTGCAGCCGGCAATCTGTACATTTTTGTGTCCGAATATGCTGTGTCTGTTCAAGTACATGTCAGAGATAAGGTTACAGGCATATCCTATGAATTTTTGCTGGAAAAGAACCGCTCTGTTCTGTTTGCCACCGATGTGGACGGCCAGCTCTTGGCGCTATATCGTCCTGAAGAAGTTGAGATTACACTACATGGGAGAGAGGTGAAGTAGGCTCATGAGCCATTCCAAAAGAGCGCACATTATTTCACACACGCATTGGGACCGGGAATGGTACCTTCCTTACGAGAAGCACCATATGCGTCTGGTCAGCCTGCTGGACTCGCTGCTGGAGCGACTGGATCAGGGACCGGATTTCAAAAGCTTTTATCTCGACGGACAGACCATCATTATTGAAGATTATCTGCAGGTGCGGCCGGATCAGAAGGAACGCTTGATGAAGCACATTCGGGATGGCCGGATTGTCATCGGTCCTTGGTATATTCTGCAGGATGCTTTTCTTACGAGCGGTGAAGCGAATGTGCGGAATATGCAGGTGGGGCACAGAGATGCGAAGCGCTACGGGACACCTTCCAAAATCGGTTATTATCCTGACACCTTTGGCTTGGTGGGACAGACACCGCAGCTAATGCGGCAAGCGGGCATCGATAATGTGTTTTTTGGGCGCGGGGTGAAACCGACGGGCTTCAATAATACCGTATCGGACGGAAGTTATGAGTCCAGTTTCTCAGAGCTGCTGTGGGAAGGACCTGACGGTTCACGGGTGCTGGGGATTCTGTTTGCCAACTGGTACTCCAACGGCAATGAGATCCCGGCGGATGCGGAGGAGGCCCGCAAGTATTGGGAGCGCAAGCTGGCAGATGCCGAGAAATACGCATCAACCCGCGAGCTGCTGTATATGAACGGCTGTGATCACCAGCCGATTCAGCTGGATTTGCCGGAAGCGATTCGCACGGCACAGCAGCTGTTCCCGGATGTCGAGTTTGTTCATTCCAACTTTGCGGATTATCTCGCTGCGGTAGAGCAGTCCCTGGATCGTGAATTGTCCAAGGTGAAGGGCGAGCTGCGCAGTCAGCGCACGGACGGCTGGGGAACGCTGGTGAATACCGCCTCAGCCCGCGTATATCTGAAGCAGATGAACCAGGCAGGTCAAGCTTTGCTGGAAAAGGTAGCGGAACCGCTGGCTTCCCTGGCTCATCTGCTCGGACAGGAATACCCGCATGATCGCTTCACCTATGCCTGGAAAACGCTGATGCAAAATCATCCGCATGACAGTATATGTGGCTGCAGTGTCGATGAGGTGCACCGGGAGATGGTCACCAGATTCGATAAGAGCCGCCATGTGGCAGAAACGATTATAGCAGATAGTGCACGCCGCATTGCCGATGAGGTGGACACCACAGGATTTGAACGGTGGGGAAAGGATGCCTGTCCGTTTGTAGTCTTTAACACCTCCGGGTGGGAACGCAGTGATGTGGTCAGTCTGGAGTTGGACGCGGCCCGCCTTTATTTCCGTGAAGGGCTGCCGCTTGCCGAGACGACCCGGCGTATGCAAGAGCTGGATCTGTCCGGACGTATACTGGTGGACAGCGAAGGCAAGGAAGTGGCCTGTACGGTAGAGGATCTGGGCCTGCAATTTGGCTATGATCTGCCGGACGACCGTTTCCGTCAGCCTTACAGTTGCCGACGTGTACGGATTACTTTTGAAGCGGAGAGCGTGCCAGCGCTGGGTCTTCGAACGTATGCATGGGTGCGCAAGAGTGAAACTGCAACTACGTCCTCGGCTGCTTCGTCTTCGTTGCTTGCGGGCAAGCGGGGGATGGAGAATGAATGGCTAAAGGTGGACATCTCGGATAACGGTTCGTTCACGGTGACCGACAAACAGACCGGACGAAGCTATAAGGAGCTTGGGATTTATGAAAATGTGGGCGACATCGGCAATGAGTACATGTTCAAACAGCCGGATGCAACGGAAGCCCTGACCACGCGTGAGCTTCGTGCCGAGATTCGGGTGCTGGAGGACACACCGTACAGAGCAGCCTATGAAATTATTCATCACTGGGAAATCCCCGCATCCGCTGACGAGGTATTGGATCGGGAGCAGAGAGAGCTGATTTATTACCCACAGCGGACCGCACAGCGTTCCAAGCATACCGTTCCGCTGATCATTCGGACGGTGGTGTCCTTAAGCCGCGGTGGCAAGGGAGTGGTTGTAGAAGCTTCCTTTAATAATGGGGCCAAGGACCACCGTCTGCGGGTTTTGTTTCCGACAGATATTGTATCAACGACGCACAAGGTGGATTCCATGTTCGAGGTCGTGGTCCGTGATAATAAGTCGGCACCTGAATGGGAAAATCCGAGCAATACGCAGCATCAGCAGGCCTTTGTCGATGTAAGCGACACCGCTGCCGGTTTGACGGTGGCAAACCTGGGGTTGAATGAATATGAAGTATTGCAGGATGGACGAAATACCATTGCGGTAACTCTGCTTCGTGCGGTGGGAGAGCTTGGCGATTGGGGGTTGTTTCCGACACCGGAGGCCCAGTGTTTTGGTGAGCACACGGTTCGTCTGGAGATCATCCCGCATAATGGGGACGGGATAACAAATGGAGCCTATGCGGAAGCCTATCAATTCCAGATTCCATGGACGGCGGAGCAGACCGGGATTCATGCAGGCGCTTGGGTGCCGGACACGGCAGTAGTGGCATGGAGCGGAGCAGGACTGGCATTCTCTTCGCTCAAGGTGAACCCGGATTCAGGTGATCTTATGCTGCGCTGGTACAATATGAGCGGTCATCAGACTGAGCTGAGCTGTGGTGCTGCTTCTTCTGCGGCCGGGGCACTGTTCTCCGTGGAGGCTTACTGGAGTAATATTCTGGAGGAGCGGATAGACGACGAAAACCGTATGATGCTGAACGGTGCAGATGATGCATCGTCTGCTCAAGAATGGTCTGTTCAGGTTGGCCCCTGCGAAATCGTGACGGTGGGTGTGCCTAGAGGGTAGACAACTTGTTTCTGCTATGTCAGATTCAACAAAACAGACGCTTCCCATTCCATTGAGAAAGTGGTTTGGGAAGCGTCTTCTTATTAAGGACGTTTTGTCATTGAAATTAGGTCATATCCAGAGTGAGATGGGTGTCTTTAGGGTGTGGTGTCTGGTGTCCGTTGCCTGGTGCCTCTCCATACAGCTTTGCACGATTATCCCTTTTGTTCAGAATGCAGGGTTGAGGTTGGGGGTCTAAAGGAATAGAGAGAAAAGAGATAAGAAAAAGAGGCAGCTCAAGTGGGATTTTCGGCTTGAAACAAGAACATACGTTTGGTATAATGAGAAAAAGAACTTATGTTCGTAGATTATGGATTTGGGGGCGAGCAGACATGGAAGTCCAAGCGGAAACGGAACTTCAATCCTTTAGCAGTCGTTATCACAACGAGCAGGCCTGCATGGAGGCATTGATCGCGATGAAGTGGCCGAACGGCTTTGTCTGCCCGCGTTGCGCTCACACCTGCTGCAGTCGTCTGACTTCCCGACGTGTCCCTTTGTTCGAGTGCGCAAAGTGCGCGCATCAAACGTCGGCTTTGGTCGGCACGATTTTTGAACGAACCCATCTCCCTCTGACCAAGTGGTTCCAGGCGCTGGAATTGTTCCTGCTCCCCGACGGCATCTCGGCGATGCGGCTGAGCCAGGTGATCCAGGTCACCTACAAAACCGCCTGGTTGATGCTGCAAAAAATCCGCCATGCCATCGGTGAGTTCGATGCCCGGGAGCTGCTCTGTGGAGACGTGAAGGTGAACAGCGACCAGTATGGGCGTAATCCGTCCCGCCCACACTTTCCTCATCCATATGCTTCGGCGGTCGTAGCCGGGTGCATGGTCACCGAGTCGGGCGAGCTGGAGCAGGTCAAAATCCGCCTGGTCCCGCAGAAGAAGGGAGATGGGCAAAGAGCGAATCGTCACGAACTCGCTGCGTTCATCAACGAACAGGTAGATGTCCGTGCATCGGCGGTACAGTTGTTCCCTCAAGCCTATCGGCTGTATGCACCTTTGCGGAAAGTGGTGAGAGAGGCGTGGAAATCGCTGAAGAGTACGTATGTAGCCTTGGGACCAAAGCATCTGCAGGCGTACCTCAACGAGTACACTGGACGCCGCCGACTGCACCTGTCCGGAGCGGAAGGAACGATGCAGCAGAAGTTGCTGTACATCGGTGTGGCGATTCCGGCGATTACCTACTGTCGGCTGATCGCGCGCCAACCGGTGCAGCCTCTTGCGGCTGCTGCCTGATCGCAGTGCTTGAACGAGGAGAGGTGAGCATGAGGTGCGTGGCTTGACCGGTGTGGGTCAGCATGAACGAGGACATCGGAAGCATTCGGGTTCAAGCGGCAACGAGGACCAGGGTCTTTTTATTTTTTCGGTGCCTTGCTTTTCTCCCGCCTTCTCTTTCGGTCCGGTTTCACATCACCTAAACGCTCTGCTTTCTCCTAAGATCGTCTCATGATCTCGAACCGGTCTGCTTCTCCATAAGGCACGATCAAAAAAATAATAGACCCATTCAATTGTCCTGAACAACGTAACAACAGGCATTTCGTGCCTCATTGGATCCGTTATTTTCTTTAGCGTGCCTAAAGTATATTTCGGTTCCCGGGTTTCTGTTTTTCTGTACCTGATCAAACGGGATAATCGTGCAAAGCCCCCGGGCAGCGAGTTCACATTCCTTGTTTTTACATTTTACTATATTGTGACTTATCTTTGTTATTATGAACTGTGGCAAGATGTTAATCATGTGGAAGGAATTAGTAGTTTTTGATAGAATAAACACGAAGATGATCAGGTAATAAATTTGTACGCATAAGGAGATAAAACTATGGCAGAAAACAAATTACTAAGAATGGACAATGTTGGCATCGTTGTAGAATCCCTTGATGACGCAATCTCTTTCTTCGAGGAGATTGGCTTGAAGCTCGAAGGACGAGCTACTGTCGAAGGCGAATGGGCTGGTCGCGTAACCGGGCTGGGTTCACAGTGTGTAGAGATTGCTATGATGGTTACCCCAGATGGCCACAGCCGACTTGAACTTTCGCGATTTCTTACCCCACCTACTATATCAGATCACCGAACTGCTCCCGTAAATGCCCTCGGTTATCTACGCGTCATGTTCACCGTTGAAGACATTGACGAAATGGTGTCCAGACTCACTAAGCATGGTGCTCAGCTCGTTGGCGAAGTGGTTCAGTACGAGGATTCGTATCGGCTCTGCTACATTCGTGGAAAAGAAGGACTTCTAATCGGTTTGGCGGAACAACTCGGTAATAAGGCTATTCCTTCTTAATTTTGGAAGGACTATTGATTTTGTATGGAACCGGGTGTTTGACAAGCTTCTTCTTGATGATTTTGGCATCAAAGGTGAGGACGTCTCCTTCAGCCAGCTCATGCTTCTTCATCGTGGCGCTGTTGCTTGACCAGGCTGCACCGATCTCCATCATCTCAGGCTCAAGGATCTTCACATGCTCATAAATGATGACCTCATCATCATTATCCGAGAAATGGTTGGGAATGGTGGTGAATTCCTTGACAACAGCCATCATGAGGACCTTGTCCTCGGGCAGATCAAGCTTGGGTGTCTTATCCTTGGCACTTTTGGACTTCGCCGATCCGTTACGGTTGACCTTGTCTTCAGGTGCATCGTTTTCATCGACCAGTCCCTCCGGATCGCTCTTGAGCGGGCTGTCGTCCGGCTCTCTCTTGGGCATCTCCGCAGGGATATCCGCATCAATGATGCCAGAATCGGAGGCATCTGCTGACCATCTTTCCAGTCTCTGAGCTTCAACAGCTTCGGACTTGTCAGTATTGGATTTCCCGGCAACAGATGATTCGTCGTCTCCAGTCTGCTCACTTCTCGTGGTTTTGATGTTGTAGGCGGAGGCCTGCATTTCTTTCAGATATGAGGGATGGATGCAATGTTTCTGTCCGTTATCCAGTTGGATAACCGCCGTCAGATCATCGACATATCCAAGCAGCTCACAAGGAATGTTCAGGCCGTTGCCCTTATAATAGAAGGTTTTAAGCTTGGTGGCTTTGTCTGAAAGCAGGCCCCATGTCTTGCATTTGTCAAGCAGTTCGTCTTCATTCTCGAAGCTTATGTAATACGCAGGTTCAATCCTGAAAGCATAGGTCATGGTTATAGGTTCCGTCCTTTCACATCTTATCTCGTTCCCTCAGTGTAGCATAGATAGCTGTTGGCTTCATCTGTTATACATCATCAAGAATAGTTTTACCGGTTTAGCGTGAAGTCAGTACTGTTGAAAAACATATAGGTCTGTGCTACCATGCGGAAGTTGGGAGATTGCAAAAAATATCGATTGCTCGAACTGCATTTGAAGGGAAGTCGGAAAGAACCATGAAAAGATGGAAATATGCCGTGGGTGGCATTTGTGCAGTAATTGCTGCCATACTGCTCACATTATGGGTGGTCCCATCCCCAACAGAGAAGACGGTAAATGAAGTCAGCGTCAGTCCTCCTGAACCGTTGGCAAATGAAAGTCATGCAAGTCCTCTTGAGCCATGTGATGAGGGATGCGACAAGTATGATGTTGTAGTCATCGGCAGCGAGATCCAGGGGGTGCTGCTCGCCAGAGAAGCGCGTAACCATGGACTGCGTGTGCTGATTCTTGACCCCCGCAGCAAGCCGGGCGGCGAGCTTACGCTGGCGCAGATGCAGTTTCTGGACGAGCCAAATGACAAGAACAAACAGAGCCTGGTACAAGGTGATATCAAGCCCTTATTTGACGGTTACAAGAGGGGAACGATTCGCACGGCGGCTGAATTCGACGAGTATTACAACAAGATGGTGCAGGGAATTCCTATGCAAAGCGGGATTGAGATTCAATCTGTGGAATCGAACGCTTTGGAGCAGGGCAAAACCTTAACCATGCTGACTTATAAAATGCCGGACGCAACGATACATAAGGTTCAGGCTAATTACTGGGTGGAGAATACCGATTTCGCGGCACTGACCGGCAAGCTGGGGGCAACGCGTATCCCCGGAATGGAGAGTCTGTACAACGGAGATCACGAGGAGCCTGATTATATGGCGGCCACACTCATGCTCAGATTCAAGAAGGTTAACTGGGGAGCTTTGCATCAGGCTGTACTGGAGGATTATCCGCTAACGAATGTGCAGGAGAAATACGGTCCTAATACATATGTAGACTGGAACATTGCCACAGGCTTCAGCAATATTATGAGCCAATACAAGCCGCAGGATCCACAACTGGTGCTTAGGGGCATGAATACTGTGGATCAGAAGCACGGGGAAGTCATTATGAACGCGCTGCTGATCTACGGAGTGGACCCCGCCGACCCCGCGTCGGTTCAGGAGGCTGTACGCAAGGGGAGGGAGGAAGCGCCATTTGTGCTCGAGTTTCTCCGTGAGAACATTCCGGGCTTTGCGAAGGCGGAGCTTAACGGTTTTCCAGAGTACTTGTACATCCGTGATTATAACCGGTATGAGACGGAATATGTGCTGCAGTACGATGACGTCAAAAATAGCCGCATGTTCTGGGATAATGTAAGTATCGGCGGTTATTCGATCGATCTGCAAGGCACCCAAAAGATACCGAAGGGAATCGGCTTTGGCAAGACCGACCGTTACGGCATGCCGCTTCGTTCCTTCGAGCTTAAGGGTTATGACAACGTGCTTGTTGTCGGTAAAAACGTCGGTGCCTCCATCAAGGCTTACGGCAGCGCCCGAATCATGCCCAATACGGCCCTTGCTGCACAGACGCTCGGAATTATACTGGGGCGGGAGCAGGACAAGCGGCTGCAGGAACTGACCCCAGATGATTTTAAACGAATTCATGCTTACCTGCAGAAAGATTACGATATTGTGTTGAACCATTGATGTGGTATCGGCAACCAGGGGTTCTGCAAAATAAGCAATGAAACAGAAAAAGCCCGTTAGATTCCTTGAGAAAATCAAGGATTTAACGGGCTTTGCCGTTTTGAGTAGCTGTATATTCAAGCATTTACGGTAAACTTCCGATATGGTCAGGGTGCGAATGGGTTAAGATAATATGGTTAAGAAAGGAACGGAGTAGCTTGCCAGGTGCATTTGCTGCGTAAATACATCTAAAGAGGGTGCTTTGCATGAGAAATATTTGGCGCATTTACATAAATGACTGGAAAAATGTATTCAAGGTGTCCACAGGTGTGCTGCTGGTTATCGCCATTATTTTCTTGCCTTCTGTGTATGCATGGGTGAATCTGAAGGCGATGTGGGACCCGTATGCGAATACCTCCGGGATCAAGGTGGCCGTTACAAGCGAGGATCTGGGGGCGGAGGTTAACGGCACGAAGATCAATATCGGAGATGAAGTGATCAACAGCTTGAAAAGCAATACGAAGCTCGGCTGGACATTTGTTGATCGTGAGGAAGCCAGAAGAGGGATAGAGGAGGGGGATTATTATGCCAGCCTGCTGATTCCGCAGGATTTTTCCAGCAAGATTGCCAGCATATTGACTGTAAATCCGCAGAAACCACAAATTTTGTATTCGGTCAATGAGAAACTGAATGCGGTCGCAACGAAAATTACATCCTCCGGCGCAACCTCGCTGACCAATCAAATCAGCAGCAATTTTATCGAATCGGCAAGCGAGGCCGTATTGAGCAAGCTCAAGGCGGCCGACATCAAGCTTGAAGAGGAACTGCCGACCATTAGAAATATCGAAAACCAGGTGCTGGAGCTGAACGACAGGCTGCCGGATATCGAGATGCTTGGCAATCAGGCGTTGGAGCTGGAGGCGAAGCTGCCTGCGATCAAACAGCAGGGGCAGAAAATATTGGCCCTGCGGAACCGTATTCCCGAAATTAACGAAGCAGGACAGCTTGTACTGAAGATTGAGGAAAATCTGCCGCTGCTTGATGAAGCAGCCAAGGGTGTGCTGCTGGTCCAGCAGCGGCTGCCCGAGATTCAAACCGCCGCAAACCGGATTGTAGAGCTGGACCAAAATTTCGGCAAAGTGGAGGATACGCTGAGCACGGCGCTGAAGGATCTGCAAACGGCGCTTGACGTTATCGCGGCCGCACAGGAAGCATTGCCAAAGCTGGAGCAGGTGGCGGCAAGCGGTGGTCAGTTTGCGGACAGCTTATCAGACTTTCTGACAGACCATCGGGGGGCGTTTGACTCGCTGGCACCGATTATTAAAGAGGATCTGATCCTTGTGCAGCAAATTGCCGGTGAAGTCAGCCAGCTTACGGACATCATCAGAGGCACGGATTTTGATCCGGATGCCGCCGCCGCTCTGCTGAGCCGGGTGAGCGGACGCATCGATACGGCAGCGGCGGTACTGGGGCGAATATCCGGGCTGCTGGCCGAGCTGAACTCCTATCTGCCGAATCAGGCGTTGAACACGGCCATTTCGCGTATAGATCAGGTGCAGGATCGTTTCGGACGCCTGTCCACTGTCATGACGAGCATAGGCCAAGCTTTGCAACAGGGGAAAAAACCGGCATCTGATCTGCTGGATAACGCCGACAAGCTGGCCGGAGAGATCGATGATGCGACCGGGGATATTTTATCCCGCTATGATACGGAAATCGTTCCGGCTGTCCAGGATGCATTACAGCAGTTGCGGACCAGCGCTGTGAATGCCGCCAATGTGCTGAAGACGGCAGAGGAGCAACTGCCGAATATCGGCACCATTCTCGCTGATGCGCAGCAGGCCGCCGAATTCGGACAGAAGGAACTGACCCTGCTGCAGAAGGACCTGCCTGCCGTACGGAACAGGCTTCATGAAGCGGCCGCCACCATCCAGGGCAACATGGACAAGTTCACTTTAGCCGTGAATCAGGCGGCCGATTTTGTGAATAAAGATCTGCCTGGTGTGAAGCAGAAAATCCATAAGGCTGCCGATTTCGTGCGCAACGATCTGCCGCAGGCGGAGGCGCAGTTTGAACGGCTTGCAGATTTGATAGAAAATAAGTTTCCCGAGGTGGAGGACGCGATCCATCAGGTGGCGGGTTTTGTGCGTGAGGATCTTCCCGGCGCTGAGAGCTCTATCAGCCGCGCAGCGGCTGCAATCCGGCAGTACAGAGCGCAGAACGATCTCGGCCAATTCATCTCGCTGCTGAAAGGAGACGTGCAGAAGGAGAGCGATTTCCTCGGCAGCCCGGTGGAGCTGAAGGAGCAACGGCTGTATCCGATACCGAACTATGGCTCGGCGATGTCGCCGTTTTATACTACATTGTCCATCTGGGTCGGCGCCATGCTGCTTGTTTCCCTGTTCAAGGTTGATGTCGAAGATACGCAAGGGATCTACAAAAGCTATCAGGTATACTTTGGGCGTTATCTGACCTTTGCGACCATCGGCATTTTTCAGGCGTTAAGTGTATCGCTGGGAGATTTGTTTTTGCTGGGAACCTACGTACATGCCAAAGCGCTGTTCGTATTGTCGTCGGTGTTAATCAGCCTTGTTTTTGTTGCCATTACCTATACCTTAGTCTCGGTGTTTGGCAACATCGGCAAAGGGCTGGCGGTTATTTTCCTGGTGCTGCAGTTTTCGAGCTCAGGAGGAACGTTCCCGGTCAGCACCAGCACGGCCTTTTTCCAGATGCTGAATCCAATCGTGCCGTTTACGTATGCCGTCAGTCTGCTGCGTGAAACGGTTGGGGGCATTCTGCCGCGCACGGCCATTAAGGATGTGCTGATGCTGATCCTGTTCCTCGCCATCTGTTTTGCCGTTGGCCTGATCCTGAAAAAGCCGCTTGGCAAATACACGAAACGGATGGCCGAAAAGGCGAAAAAGACGGGGCTTATTCCGTAATTCTCTATGATGAGATTATTTTTTGTGAACAAGACAAGGCGGTTTGAAATTAAGGTGAAAACGTGTGATATGATGGTTTTGAAAAAACAGGAAAAGAACAATTCGCTGAAAGGAGACTCTTCCCTTGAAAATAAGCCAGCTTTCCAAAGTGACGGGGGTAAGCGCCCGCTCGATCCGGTATTATGAACAGAAAAAGCTGCTTGCTGCAAAACGGCTTGACAACGACTATCGGGAATTCGACGAGGCCGATGTCAAGCGCATCAAGACAATCCAGATTTATTTGGAGCTTGGGATGTCAACAAAGGAAATTCTTGAAATTTTGAAATGCCATGATACTTATGATGCTTATTCCGACGATGACGGGGTCTGTGAAGAAATGCTTGGGGCTTATGAAGAAATCGCCCAGCAAATTCAATCCCTCACTGCCGTACAGCAGCGGTTGGACCAACGCATCGAACAAATGAGAGCCCGTCGGTTACTGACAACCACCACTGGCGGAGTTTCCGAATCATAAGCAATTCTTCAGCAGCAAAAGGAGTTTCAAAGACAAGAAAAAACAGGTAAAATAATGGTTGACAGCGTTCTCACCTCATGGAATAACACAAGCCTCAACTGGAGCGCTTCAGTTTTCGCATTTTTGCCAAATCCTATTTCTTATGAAAGGGCGGGAGGCTGGATATGCAGCATTCTTACTTGGGCAAGTCGGGATTGAAGGTCAGCCAGCTGTGTCTGGGAACGATGAATTTCGGGCCTGAGACAGAGGAGAAGGAAGCGTTCAAAATTATGGACGCAGCGCTGGATGCAGGCATCAACTTCTTTGATACTGCGAACGTGTACGGTGGTCAGTCGAACAGGGGCTGGACAGAGGAAATTATCGGCCGCTGGTTCAAGCAGGGTGGCGGTAGGCGTGAGAAGGTCGTGCTTGCTACCAAGGTGTACGGTGATATGAATGAAGAGGCGGACGGCCCCAATGGCGACCGAGGATTATCCGCCTATAAAATCCGCCGTCATCTGGAAAGCTCGCTGAAGCGTCTGCAGACCGATCATATCGAGCTGTACCAGATGCATCATGTGGACCGTAACGTATCGTGGGATGAGCTGTGGGGCATGTTCGAAAACGCAGTACAGCGGGGACAGGTGGGGTATATCGGCTCCAGCAACTTTGCCGGCTGGCATATCGCCGTGGCCCAAGCAGAGGCCAAAGCGCGTCATTTTCTGGGATTGGTCTCCGAACAGCATTTATATAATCTCATGCAGCGAACCGCTGAACTGGAGGTGCTACCAGCGGCGGAAGCGCTCGGGCTGGGCGTCATTCCCTGGAGTCCGCTGGCAGGCGGGCTGCTCGGGCGCAATGCGCTTTCCGGTACAGGCGCACGCAGCGCTCGCTCGCAGGAGCGGATTGAGGAGAATCGGAGTCGTTTGGAGCAGTTCGCGGCCCTATGCAGTGAGATCGGGGAGAAGGAAGATGTTGTCGCGCTGGCATGGGTGCTGTCCCATTCAGCCGTAACTGCGCCGATCATCGGACCGCGGACTTTAGACCAACTGGAGGACTCTCTCCGAGTTCCTGAAGTGAAGCTGAATGAGGATGTACTCAAGCAGCTTGACGAGATATTTCCCGGTCCCGGCAAACCGGCGCCGGAAGCCTATGCCTGGTAATACGACAGCTTGAACATACAAAAGGAGTACCCCAAGCGGTTAGTATGATGAATCCGCCGTTAGGTACTCCTTTTTTGTGCAGTAGTTTATACGGAGGAGGGCTTGATCCATATTTTTGAAATATCGACAAAGCCGAACGATTCCACCTGGAGACCGCGCAGCGAAGGATGTAGGCGGCTTTTTTTGTTCACATGACAGCCGTGCAGCAGCCAGTATTCCTGACGAACCCTATGCTCCAATTGATCAATCCGTTCCTCCCGTTCTTCCGAATGCATTTCGCTGAAGCCGCCAAGCAGGGCACTTACTGTCTTCTTTTGTTCGTCCTGCAGCAGCAGGTTCAGGTAATTTTCCGGGTTCAGGTAGAAATTGATCAATCCCCATTCCACATCGGTTTCCAGCACTTCTTCAGCCAGAATCATATCCGCCTCCTTCCGGAACATCAGAGGGTCAATCCGGTGTATAGGATGAAGGGTAAGCTCCACGCCGACGGAGGCACAGCGCTGCTGCAGCCAATGCGCTTCGTCGGTCTCGTCCTTCTTGGGCAGGAAATACAGGCTCAATGCCTCACCTGTATAACCCGCTTTATTCAGCAGAGGCGCAATCTCGTCAAGCGGTCTATCCGGGATCGGCAAAATGCGGCTTTTTTCCGGGAGAAGGCTGCTCGCTGCCAGAAGACGATTGCCCCTCAATTCACGGATCAGGGCATGCTGATTGTACAGAATGCGCATCGCCTCACGGAACGGATGCTGCTGTTGAATCCCCTTCCTCGTCATGTTGAACAGCAGATACCGGCAGCCGGTCACGGCATAGTCCAGCTCTGATGATGCCTGCTGCTCCTCCGCCACAGGTGTGTTAGTCTGGGGAAGCGAATAATTGCGGACATTGGACCGCTCATTGGGTACAAACAACAGTTCAACACGGTCAAGCAGCGGCCGTTCCCTGAAATGGTCACTGAATGCTTCAAGCACGATCAGATGCTCTGTTTGTTCAGCAATACGGAATGGACCGGTGCCGATCACAGGATGCTCGTTCAGATTAGTGCCTACAGGAAGGATAGACATATGGACCGAGGCCACCGAATGCAGAAAAAAGGTATTTGGCCTGCGCAGGTAAAAGATGACGGTCCATCTTCCACGTGCTTCCACGCATTCAACATCCGCAAACTGCCACAGGGCCGGAGAATGATGCCCCCGCAGCCGGTTGAAGGTGAACACAACGTCCTCGGCAGCCAATGTACGGCCATGATGAAAGTGGACATCCTTGCGCAGATAGAAGACCCAGCTTTGATCCTCCTCTTGATACTCCCAAGTGTGTGACAAGGACGAAAGAAAACCGCGGGTGGCCGAATCATAGACGATCAGCGTATTGCATAGCTGGCCCAGCAGACTAGTTTCAATAGCTGTAAATACTCTGGCAGGGTCCATAATGTTCAACTGCCGATTATAGGTTATGCGCAGAATCTCCGGACCTGCCGCATCCTGCTCCAGGGTCTGCAGGCCAAATTCCCGGTCCAGCATGTTCCGCAGCTTATCCTGTAAAAAAGGAGAGAGGGCAGGGTTCAGCATCAGCTCCACGGCTTCCCTGACCTTTCCGTCCTGGAGATAGGCCCTGAATTGTCCCTCGACCAATTCGTCCAATCCGCGTAGCAGTGTTATGCGGGAGGTACAGCCGCGTCCTTTGCCCGCTTTCCAGCGGATGTAATCCGTCTCCTCCAATTTGCGCAAAATGAACTTAACATTCCTGGGCGTACAGCACAGCTCTTCCGCCAGCCGTTGCACCGTAACAGGATGCTCCTGGTCTTGACCGGTTAGGTTTCCACACATTTTCAAAATTTTCATATAATGCTGTTCCATCAAGTTCATCAGGTTTCCTCCGGCTGTAAGCAACAAAATATATAGTACATCATATCATCTCCGCGCTCGCCCGGTACCATCAAAAATAGGTGGGAATACATTGTAACAAATGAGTGAGAGGGGGGAGTATCGTGCAGATGATTTACCCGCTGGAAAAGGATGTGTGCAGACAGCATATCGGCAGAAACGTATGTGTGGTCTTACACGACGGCTCTTATATGACCGGGACGCTGAGTGAGGTGACAGAGAACGGACTCGTATTCGGCGGAGCGCCCGTGGCGCCTATGAAATCGTCTGTCTCCAAGGGAAAGCAACGACGCAAAAAGACACCCGCTGTGAAGATCAAGGCTTTTGACTACGGCTATCCCTATCAGGGCTACTATAGTCCCTATCGAAACTTTGCGCCTTGGGCGGCGATTGCTTTCTTATTTCTGCTTCCTTTTCTGTTCATTTAACAGACAGACCGGCAGACAGAGCCATCAGCGGGGCCCCATCTGCCGGCCGATCTATTGGCTTTACAGCGGGAAAGAGGCTCCGATATAATGAACCATTATACATAGGCGAGGAATGACATGACTATCCATGGGGTTGATTTTTGGTCTCCTGTTAGGCTTTCACTGCAAATTTCATTTGTTTCCAGCATCATCGTGCTTATCCTTGGGACCCTATTGGCATTTTGGATGGCACGGCGCTCTTTCCATGGTAAAGTGTGGGTGGAAACACTCTTCATGCTTCCGCTCGTACTCCCCCCTACGGTTGTTGGTTTTATACTATTGGTCATGCTGGGCCGCAAAAGCTGGACAGGTCAGCTCATTGAGCGGCTGTTTGCCACTCCGGTCATCTTCACCTGGTCGGCAGGGGTCATCGCTTCCGTGGTTGTTGCGTTTCCGCTCGTCTACCAGACGATGAAGAACGCGTTTGCCTCTGTTGACGAATCGCTTGAGGAGGCGGCCAGGTCCGCTGGTGCAAGTGAGTGGCAGGTGTTCAGGTACGTGACGCTTCCGCTTTGCGCCAGATCACTCATGACGGCTTATATTTTGGGAATAGCCAGAGCCTTGGGAGAGTTCGGGGCTACACTGATGATCGCGGGCAACATTCCGGGAAAGACCCAGACCGTTCCCACGGCGATTTATGTCGCGGTTGATACGGGGAACTATACGTTGGCCTGGGCTTGGACAGGCGTGATTGTCCTGATTTCTTTCCTGCTGCTGTTGTTGACGGGTAATAAAACCAAGAAAAACCTGTAAGAGAACATCGAGAAAAACTCAAGAAAAATGTTATGGATAACGGGGCAGTCTCTTAAGTCATTTACAATGTCTTAAGGATTGCCTTTTTTTATTGTTGTCAAACCAATGGATGCCGGTGGAAGGTGACAACATGACAAAGCCCTGCTATATAATTTAAAAATGACGAATCTAAAAAATTCTCTTGTTTATGCTACAAAAGAGGAAAAGGGTTCGTCTTCCTAATAGCTGCAGCTGAAAGGAGGCAATTTTACAATGAGTATTCCGGAATCCTCAGCATTCCGCAACATATTTTATGAGCATTATCCAACCGTACGCAGAAAACTGGCAGCGCTGGTGCGCGATGAAGCCGCAGCCGATGATCTGGCACAGGAGGTATTCCTGAGGCTGTACAGGAACCCGCCGGACAACCCGGCAACCATGGGAGCATGGCTGCACCGGGTATTGACAAGAATCGGATACGATTATTTAGAGAAGAAAGCAAGAGAGAGAAAGCTGCAAAACAAGCAGGAGATGATGTTCGAGGGAGAAGCCGTTCCCGAATCCGGTGAAGAGGCGCTGATGCGACAGATGGATAAGGAAGAAGTTCAAGCTTGGCTGAACAGGCTTCCTGAAAGGGACCGTCAGGCGCTGCTTCTTCGCTACTCGGGCTACAGCTACGCGGAGATTGCGGAGGAGCTTAATGTCAGGCAGCCACTGATCGGTAGTCTGCTGCAAAGAGCGACACGCAAGCTGCAGACGACAGCTGCCAAGGCTATGGCCCGGCAGGACTAACTCACATTCGGAAGGATTGAAATGATATGACTACTAAACCGCGGCATTCAGAAGCGGACAAAACTACACACGAAGCCTGGAAAAGGCTGCAAGAGCAATTGGCCGCAGAGCCGGTGAACGCCAAATGGGAGACATGGGGGAGCGCTGGCAAAGAAAACGGATCGAAGCTTGCTGACATGATTGCGGCCCCAGCGGCTTCTGCCGCAGTTCATGATTCATCACCTCAACTGAAAGTTGAAGCTCCGGCTCCGGTTAAGTCTTCCCGCCGACGGGCAGGCAAAGGTCGGAAGTGGGCAGCCGCCGCAGCGGCAGTCGTCATTTTCGGTACTGTACTCGCCACACCTATGGGAAATAACGCGCTTGCCGCTATTTTGCACCAATTCAAGGTACAGGAGATTACCAGAGTTGACGGGGACTCGCTTGAAAACATGTTTAATCAGATGGTTCCGGGCGAGTCGGCCAGCAAAGATAATATGTTCGGCCAGTTCAGCACCGAAAGCGGAAATGTCCAAGGGGAATTTACACGTGAACAGGCAGTATCCAAGCTGCCGGAATACCAGCTTCTGTCGCCTGACCTCACAGGCAGCAAAGAGACCGTCTACATTACTCCTTCGAGAACTATTACAATGAAGCTGAATGTGGATGAACTGAATCAGGCCATGCAGCGTGTAGGGGCGACGGAACTGCTGCCCGATACCATGGATGGTAAAGAAGTGACCTTCAGTATGCATGAAAGCATCATTTACGACTTGGGGTCCGACGAGCAGCAGTGGGCATCCCTGACACAGCAGCAGGCGCCTGAAATTATGGTGGATCCGTCCGTTGATGTAAAAGAAGCAGTGGATGCTGTTCTTCAACTCCCTATTCTGCCTTCCGACCTGAAAGAGCAACTGCAGCGGAGCGGCATTCTGTCCGGCTCGATCCCCATGCCGTATGTGGTTGGTCAAGATGCCAAAGCAAACGAGATTACGCTTGGTGGAACTAAGGTTCTCGTTGAACAGAGACAGTACGACACCGTGACAGACCGCACTGCGATCTGGATCAAAGATGGGCAGTTGTTCTACTTTGAAGGCGGAAGCGCTTATGAAACGGAAGCTGAATTCATGAACAAGCTTAAGGAGTTGGTGGGGGCATGAGTGGTCCGGCAATCGACGCTAAAGGATTGACCAAGGAATACAGCAACGGGCGCGGCTGCCGCAACGTCACCATCACCGTAGGGAAAGGGGAAGCCTTTGGCTTCCTCGGACCCAATGGGGCAGGGAAAAGCACGTTCGTAAAGATGCTGGTCGGGCTCATTCATCCGACGGCTGGGGAAGCAAGCCTGATGGGCGCCCCCATCGGTACGCTTGAAGCGAAGCGGCAAATCGGGTATCTTCCCGAGCTGTACAGGTATCAGGAATGGCTTACCGGAGAAGAGGTCGTCCGGCTGCATGGACAATTATGCGGCTTGGACAAGCAGGTGATAGAACAGAGAGTTCCTGAGCTGCTGCACATGGTCGGTGTGGGCCAGCGGGGGAAGGACCGTGTTAAGCATTATTCCAAAGGCATGCAGCAGCGGCTCGGACTGGCTTGCGCGCTCGTGAATGATCCGGCCATCATTTTTCTGGACGAGCCGTCATCAGCCATGGACCCTGTCGGACGAATGCATGTGCGGAATATACTTGAAGAGCTGAAGCAGCAGGGGAAAACGATTTTTTTGAACTCCCATCTGCTTGAGGATGTAGAAGTATTATGTGACAGAATGGCACTCTTAAATAACGGACAGGTTCTCCGTCATGGACGGGTAGCCGAAGTGCTTCAGAAGCGAGTCTGCTGGCGTTTTAAAGTCGGCGGATTTTCGCCTTTTTTGCTGTCCTGGCTCATGGATACGACAGGTCTCAGCTTTCGGGTGCTTGCCGATGAGCAGGACGAAGGCGGCGTTGTCGGTGAAGACAGTCTGGACGATACTGTTTGGCTTGAAGCAGAGCTGGAAAACGAAGAACAGGCCGGCTGGATCAATACACTGCTGATCGGGCAGGGCATGACACTGTATGAAGTCACCAAAATTCGTGAACGGCTTGAAGAATGGTTCATGGAAGCTGTTGCAGGATTGGATCACAGGGGGGAACAGGAATGAGGATCATTTGGACCATGACTTGGAAGGAGCTGCTGCGCAAACGGGTTCTTTTGCTGACGCTTCTGCTGACAGCTGTATTCCTGTTGGGCTTCTGGTTTATTGCCGGTGCGATTGGAGATGATCCTGCCTCTAAGGTGATTACGAGCGGTTCGGGTAATGAAGCTATAATCCAGGAATTTGTGCTTGGGATGTTTATTTTGATGCTCGGATTTTTCTTCGCGTGCTTTGTGCTTGCCTTTTTGGCGATTTTCAGCTCATTTTCCGCAATTGCAGGCGAGGCGGAGCAGGGAGTCATGCAGGCGATGCTGCCGCGGCCGATTCCAAGGTGGAAATGGTATACGGGCCGCTGGCTAGGCTATGTTTCACTTGGTTTGGTGTATGCGCTGATATTGTACAGTTTGATCTTGTGGATCACCGGTATGCATGCTTCGATCCCGCGTGATCCGGTAGTGCTGGTGCAGGCGTTCTTGCTCTTTGCTTCGGTCGTTCCCTTGCTCGTGACCGTATCTATGTTTGGATCAGGCTATCTGCCCTCCATTGCGAACGGTGTCGTAATGACGATGCTTTATGGTGCTGGATGGCTCGGCGGCATGATCGGCAAAATCATCGGCTCTGTGGGCCTGGAGCCAGGTCCCATGCAGACCCTGAACAATATAACAGGTGTCTTGTCCCTGATCATGCCTGCCGACGGGCTGCAAAGGAAAATGCAGGCCGTGTTGTTCAGCTTCGAGGATATTAACGGACTCCTCCCGATGGGCTCGGACGGACCTTTTGGTATCGGGGAAATTCCGTCGACAGCGTTTTTGGTGTATGCGGCATTGTACACGGCTGTTCTCTTTTGGCTAGGGATGCGCCGCTTCATCCGCAAAGATTTATAGTTTATTAGGTTCCTGCAGCCATGCAAACATGTTCCGGATCGCCAAGGCATGCATGGAAGGGGGCAGATGATGCCCGTATCCTGTAAAAGTGTGAAACGTCACATCTTTTCCTGCTTCATGCAGACGCCTGAACATATTTTTTCCGTGGCTGTAGTCGACCTGCGCATCCTCAGTCCCGTGCATGATCAGCACCGGGCAGTGAATTTCCTGCACGTGGGCTATCGGTGATCTCAGCTCATAGGCTTGCGGAAGCTTGCCGGTTGAGCCGCCGATCACCCGCTTCATCATCCGGCGGAGGTCAATCCGCTCCTCATAGGTTTGGGCCAGGTCCGAAACACCGCCCCATAATACCAGCTTGTACATATGCAACAGCCGCACTGTGGCGGCTGTTGCATTGATCGAGCCTCTGGAAAACCCCATAACAGAAATACGCTGGTCGTCGACAAAAGGCAGCCCGGCCATAAATTGATAGGCGCTGATTACATCCTCAATATCACTTCCCCCAAATTGATCCCTTCCTTCACCACCTTCGCTGCCACGGTAGGAAGGTGCGAAAATAATATGATCATGAATGGAAAAGTCCTCTAGCCACGTTGTTTTGACTTGTCCCACTCGTCCGATCCCGCCGCGGCAGTAAATCAACACCGGCCATTTTCCTTCCGGCAGTTCTGTGCACGTTACATGAACCGGACAGGCCAGCTCGGTTGCTTCAAGATCTTGTATCCCGTAATGGTTCTGCAGCCATTCCTGTACCTGTGATATAGGTAACCTCCAGCCATAGGGTAGGCACATATATCCTTTTACGCGCAACCCGTCTGACAAATAGGTGAGATGATACATATGTAGGTTCCTTCCTTTATATAAAGGTTGTGGTTATATTACAATATTATCATGCATAACAGCGCTCTAAAAAATGCTGTATCGGAGGTTAAAGTTTGAAAATGTAGGAAAAGAGGCTGAAAGGGGCTGGCTTGGAATTAACCTTAAAGGGGTGTGCTTATGACGTATTTTGAATTTTTGTCGATAATTCCGATCTTGGTATACTTGATCTTTATTGGAGTAGGTATTTATGTATTAGTACTTTTTATTAAGCTGGCAAGAAGGGGTATCAAGGCACTTGATCTATACATACAGGGAAAAAACGACCGGATGTGATAACAATGATAACATATGATTAAAAAAATCCATAAATCGTACGAGGAGATAAGACATACGATTATGGCAGAGGACATGTACTTGATTTCTCCCCCTCCTTAAAGGCCGGGGGTTCTTTTGGCACGAGCGAGGCTTGGGAAATGTGTTTTCCCTAGCAGATAGCCCGCATCTTTATTGACTTTTTTGGGATTTTTATGGTGCAGATGGATATATTTCAATTAAAGTTTTTCTTGATTTTTGTAAGGAGTAGGAGTAAAGTAAGAAAAGTAAATAATATTACGGATTGTTAGCTCAGTTGGTAGAGCATCTGACTCTTAATCAGGCGGTCCAGGGTTCGAGTCCCTGACAATCCATCATGGATTCACATTAGTAGATCAGAACTGGTCTGAACAAGAGATGATGCAAACGATCATAGCAGAGGATCTGCGCTCAAAATTTCCCCCTAGCCTTATAGGCAGGGGGTTCTTTTTGGCGCGGACGAAGCTTTGTAAATAAAACGTGATATTTCAGAAAGATGTGGAGGCACAGCCGTAATTGACAACCTATCCTTTTACCTTTGATCCTTCTCGGCCGTTTATGCAGCAGGCCTCGGATTGGATCGCTGACGTGTTCTATGAGATATTGCCCGAAGCCGGATTTGAGGTTCGGGATGAGCAGATTTATATGGCGTTCCAGCTCGAACGGGCGTACGCCGAGAAGAAGACGATTTTTGCCGAAGCGGGGGTGGGAACGGGGAAGACACTCGTCTACCTGCTCTACGCCATCGCTTATGCGCGTTACACACGCAAGCCGGCCATCATTGCCTGCGCGGACGAGTCGCTGATTGAACAGTTGGTTAAGCCTGAAGGCGATATCGCCAAGCTGGCCCGGCATCTGGAGCTGACCATTGATGCGCGTATGGGCAAATCCCAGGATCAGTATATTTGCCTGAATAAATTGGATGATGCGCGGACAGGCTTGGAAGATGGGGAACTGTACCGTGAAATTTATGAAGGGCTTCCGGAATTTGTCCATTTCCCGGAGACGATGCAATCGTTTCATCCCTATGGTAACCGCAAAGATTATCCGCAATTGTCTGATGGGCAGTGGAATAAGCTGGGCTGGGATGTGTTCCAGGACTGTCTCGTCTGCAGCCAGCGTCACCGCTGCGGTCAAACGATCTCGCGGGATCATTACCGCCGGGCTGCGGATCTGATTATCTGTTCGCATGACTTCTATATGGAGCATATCTGGACGTTCGAATCCAGAAAGCGGGAGGGGCAACTGCCGCTTCTCCCTGAGCACAGCTCTGTCGTGTTTGACGAAGGGCATCTTCTGGAGACGGCCGCGCAGAACGCGCTCACATACCAGTTGAAGCACACCTTGTACGAAAGCATTATCGTCCGATTGCTGGAGGGGGAGATTCGCGAATCCCTGGCAGTTACAATTGAAGATTCCATCATGCAGAGCGAGAAGGTGTTCCTGTTGCTGGAGCAAATGAGCTTACCGGTGCCGGGTTCGAACCGGAGGAAATTCGAGGTGAACGACGGGCTGCTGCGTGAAATCAATCGTTTTGGTGATATGCTGTCCACAATTGAAGAAGAGCTCGTGTTCGAGGGCGGCTTGTTTACGCTGGACGATTACCAGCTCAAGATCGTCGAAGAGCATCTTGAGATGATGCAAAAGGCACTGGCTTTGTTCCGTCAGCCGGATAAGCTGATTTCCTGGGTAAGGGAAGACGGCGACGAATTGACCTTGGTCATTATGCCGAAAGGCGTAAAGGAAATTATGGCGGAACGTGTGTTTGCCAAGCAAATGCCGGTTGTGTTCTCCTCGGCTACGTTATCGGTACAAGGCTCCTTTGGTTACATGGCGGAAATATTGGGGCTGGAGGACTACCTGTCCTTCTCCGTTGCTTCTCCTTATGATTATGCCGAGCAGATGAAGAATGTCTTGTACCCGGTAGAGAAGCCGGGTGAGAAAATAAAGCTTGCATTGGATTTTCTTCAGGAAAGCGGTGGAAGAGCTTTGATTCTCTTTCCGTCCCAGGAAGAATTGGAGCAGTTTAGAAAAGGGGCAGCGCAGACAGCGGGCTTCGAGCAGTTTCGTTTTCTGTACGAGGGTTCGGCTGAAATCAGCCATCTGATCTCCTTGTTCCAGAACGATGAAGCCAGTGTGCTCTGCGCGGTAACTCTGTGGGAAGGGCTGGACATTCCAGGGCCGTCCTTGTCGCATGTTATCATCTGGTCGCTGCCGTTTCCACCGGATGACCCGTTGTTTGCATCACGCAGGGCGGAAGCGGCGGATGCGTTTGCGGAAGTAGATATGCCGTATATGCTGCTGCGGCTGCGGCAGGGCATCGGCCGTTTGATCCGTTCCCGTGAGGATCAGGGCACTGTATCAATCATGGGGGCGGAATTAAAGGAAGAACGGGTAAGGGAGCAAATCAGCAAGATTTTGCCTTAATCCGCCGGAGAGGAAGATAAGAGTGGAGATTACATCATTCACAGTAGAAACAGTGAAAGATCCGTTCGGCATCATTGCCGGGACACGGTATGAATATATGCTGGAGCTTGAGGTAGACGAAGAAGATGAGCTGTATAGCGCGAATGGTGTGTATTTAAGGGTGATTTACAGTGTGGAAGAGGACAGAACGCGCATTGTAAAGTATGAGCTGTATGAGCGATCGACGGACCGTTATCTCGAATTTGACCTTGAAGAGGATGAACTTGCCGAAGTGGACGCATTCTGCAGCGAGCATTTGGCGGAAGCCGAGGAGTAAAACCAAGAACAGCCGGGCCGGATAAGGTTAAGACCCTTGTCCGGCCCGGTTTTTAATTTTTGCATTCGCAGACATGCTTACCGCATGTTTTTCGCTATCACGACTTTCCCCCGTTTTTGCTGCGCTTCGCTTTTACGGTACGCCTGCAGCAGGCCTTGAGCAGTAAAGGGATAGGTCTCCTCGATATGGATATTCAGCTTGCCCTCTTGCATGCTGCGCACAATGGCTTCAAAATCGGCCCGGTTGGGTACTGCCTGGAAGAAACGTGCATCAATGCCTCGGACCTGCGGACGTTGATTGATCGCAAATGCCACGACTGAAACATAAGTGCCGCCATCCTTGATCACTGAGTAGTTCTTTTCTCCGATTTCTCCCGGCAGCCCGGTACCGAAAGTGGCTGTGTCCTTGGCAGAATCCAGCACGATATCGACAGGCTCGGTTATTTGGGCAGCAAAGTCGACTTTCGTGTAGTCGATCACCTCGTCTGCACCGAGTCCTTTGACGAAATCATGATTATAGTTCCTCGCGGTTGCGATAACATATGCTCCATGCTGCTTGGCCAATTGGACTGCCGCATGACCCACGCCTCCGGCTCCGGCCTGCACAAGGATACGTTGTCCCGGTTGAAGGTGGCCATGCTCGAACAGCGCTTGCCAAGCTGTCAGGGCAACCGTCGGCGCGGCGCCGGCCTCTGCGAAGGAAAGACTCTCCGGGATAACGGCCAGATGATCTTCCTCCACCGCAACATAATCCATATAGGACCCCATCGGAACCATACCCATAACGCGATCCCCCGGTTTGAAATGACGCGCCTTAGCGCCAACTTCTTTTACGACACCGGCCACATCAATACCGAGAATGAGCGGCAATTGTACCGGAAATTTATCAGCCATCGGACTCTTGAGGATCGCACCGCTGCGCAATTGAATATCTGCAGGGTTGATGGAAGAGGCGCGCATTTCGACGAGAACCTGTGTGTCGGTGAGAACGGGAACTGGCACTTCCAGTTCATCCAGCGTTCCGGGGATTCCAAAGCTTGTCAAAGCTATAGCTTTCATGATAATGCCTCCTATTAAATTGATCATATGTTGTTTTTTCAACATATGTTTTATATAGTGAATGTATCAGGGAAATTGATGGTGTTCAATGGTTAAAACAAGCGTGGTTGTTGATTTTTCAACAGCGGGCTTCGAAATGTTCATTTTTTGGATAAAAGGGGAGAGCGCTATGGACAGACGTATTCAAAAATCGAGGCAAGCGATTATGGACGCTTTTATGAAGCTGATGTCGGAAAAGGATTTTGAAAGTATTACGATCAACCAAATTGCGGAAGAAGCGAATGTTAATCGCGGGACGGTGTATTTGCATTTCACGGACAAATACGATCTGCGGGACCAATGCATGGAAGTTCAATTCAATCAGCTGCTACGCAGTTGCATGCCGGAGGAGGGGATGGTTTTTACTTCCAAAACCGCGCTGCTGCGCACATTTGAACATTTGGAGCAGCATGCTTCTTTCTATTATGTGATGCTAACAAGTAAGGGGAACACGGTGTTCCGCGACCGTATGGAGACGGTGATTCAACAAAGCCTGAATGACCACTTGGATTCAATTGGCCTTGATAAGGAGTTGAACAAGGACATTACGGTGCAATTTTTAATTTCAGCGGGAGTGGGGCTGTTGGAATGGTGGATTACTCGCTCGATGCCTTTTCCGGTATCGGTCATGGTTGAACAATTTTGGCAGCTGCTGGAACGTCTTCAACTGCAGTCAGATGAACTACCCAATCGGAGCAAAAAAAATTTGGGTAACAAAGCCCACTATACCTAAAATGCAAAAAAACGTTACACGCTTATATGGCAGCGCGCAACGTTTTTTTGCACTTTAATCATTTTTTTGCAAGATCCTGTCTTTTTTTGCAGGGGAAAGCCTCTCTTAGTACGTCTAAAGCTTGAAGGCCGCAGGCCTTCGTTGCAGGTCTTCGTTCAAGAAATTCCGTTCCTATGCTCATAACGCATACGGTAAATGTCCTTTACTTCATCGGCAAGATCGCCGAAGGGCTCATACGGGTTAGCCATGATCATCTTGTGCAGCCGCAGAAAGCGGTCTTCTGGCAGCTTGCGGACGTATTTGTAAATAAAATTGGAATATGTCACCACATATTTCTTCAAGCGCACGGCAGCACTGGCCACGGAGATTAGAATTTGCTCGCCCTGTGGCATGTCCAGAATCCTGTTCTCGTAGAAGGTGACATAACGGAGTGTTTTCTCCTTAACTAGTTCCCGCTTGATTTTGGCGATTTCGCCGATATATTCGACAAGCAGCGGCTCATAGCTCTTCAGCAGCAGAGCATCCAGAATCAGATCCATGTCGCGCCGCAGCACAAAGGATTGAAGTAAAGCAATCTGCTGCAGCTTCATCCGGTCGTCCCTGAGCAATACACCGATCTCGCGCAGCATTTCGTAACACAGCAGCTCGTCGCTCTGCCTTCGGGCAACCGCTTCGGCGCGGTTGCGGGTTAAGCCGTCTTCGATATCCTCAAAGCGGTATTTGAACAGCCGCCGTTGCTGGTGCCGCAGCTCGTAGGGCTTCAAATGGCGCTGCATGAGCCAGAGCAGAATCAGCAGCACCAAGGAGATGGCGGATACGAGCAGGGTCTGCTTCGCCGGGATACTGAAATAGATGGCTGCTACAGCAATCACTATGCCGATAAACAGATCTTTGCCGAAATAACGGGCGGTTTTGCGGGCGGCCATATCCTGTACAGAGACGAGCGTCTTTCTCCCGCAGACTGAGCATTGCTCCTCCCACAAAGCGGTGAAGCCGCCACAGCGCTTGCAAATCCGCAGCTTCTGGTAGGCATGGCGTGTCCTGACAAACGGACGGAAGCGGACAGGCTGCTTCGGGTTCATCATGATTGCTCACTCCTCCGGTTCAAAGCGCTCAGCAGCTCGGTGTCGATTTGATCGAGGGAAGGTGCCTTTCTTTTATGAAAATAGTAGGTTAGCAGCTTAATCATGACAAAAAGAAACAAAACGGCAAGACATCCGTAAGAGATCATATGTTTTCCTTTCCAAGCGATTTGGTGTCATTTTTTTCATATTTTGCGGTATTGATTACGCTATAATTATATCATTGCCGTGCTTGGATGGTAAAATGTCGGTATGCTTACAGGAAGTTATCCGTCAGAGGGAGGGTACTTTTCAGCTAAATTTCATTTTTATTTCATCAGAATTTAAGAAAATCATAGTACAACTATAGAACTATGGGTAAAGGGGTACAGAGATGAAAAGTCGATTCAGGCATACGTTTTGCAGATTGCTGACGTTGCTGATCCTAGCGGCGAGCGTGTCAGGAATGAACCCATTCAAGGCCTCTGCCGCAAGCTCCGCTTCGCAGGTGGATGCGGTGCTGGCGGTGGATGTCAGCAATTCGATGAATACGAGTGATCCAGCTAAGATCGGCAACGAAGCGATGAAAATGTTCATCGACATGCTGTCCGAGCAGGACAATAAAGTAGGCATTGTAGCTTATACAGACGTGATCCAGCGGGAGAAAGCGCTGCTGACTGTAAAATCGCAGGAAGACAAAAATGAGCTGAAAGAATTTATCGACGGTCTGAATCGCGGCGCGTATACGGATACGTCTGTCGGGATTAAAGAAGCGGTTAATCTGCTGCAGGACGGGGCGGAACCAAGTCACGCTCCTATGATCGTTATGCTGGCTGACGGCAATAACGATTTGAATGAAAGCACAGGCCGCACCGAGACAAACTCACAAAAGGATATGGAGCAGGCGATTGCGGAAGCGAAGCAGAACGGCATTCCGATCTATACGATCGGCTTGAATGCCGACGGCAAGCTGAACAAGGAGTCACTGGCGAACATAGCCGAAGAGACGGGCGGGAAGTCGTTCATTACGAGTAACGCGGACGACCTGCCGGGGATATTGAGCGAGATTTTCGCCAGCAGTCTGGATTTGAACGTCGTTCCTTTGCAGCCTATCACTGGGAACGGGGATTATCAGGATGTCACGGTGAACGTGCCGAACGAGAATGTGCTGGAAGCCAATATTTCCATCATGTCTTCTCAGCCTATTGATGCGCGGCTTGTCGATCCTGACGGCAATACGAGAAAGCTTCCGGCGGATGATATTCTGCTCTCCAAGTCGAAGAGCTACTCACTTATCAAAATGCTGAAGCCGCAGGCAGGAGATTGGAAGCTCCAGATTAAAGGCGTCGATCAGGATAAAATTGATATCAATCTGGTATTCAACTACGATCTCGGGCTTTCGCTGAGTGCGATTCCCGATCAAGACTATGCAAAGGGTGACAACATCAATATCAATGCCTACCTCACCAGCGGAGGACAGCAGCTACAGGACACCAGCTTATATGAGGGCATGAACGCAGTGCTGAACATTACGGACCTGGACACCGGCAAGACGGACACAATGGAGCTGGATCATCAGAGCGGCTCCTTCAGCGGAACCTTCAAGATTCCAGAGGATCACAATTATGAATTGAAGGTTAGGGCTGAAGAGGAAAGCTTCTTCCGCGAAACGGTTCCGGTGACGATCCGGGCGGGGGCGGCTGGACCAGGAAGCTCGTCGTCAGCTGGAGCTGTGGCTGCTGCCGGGAAGACAAGTATGGTGCTTCCGGCGGTGCTGATCGGACTTGTTGTTCTTATCTTGCTGGCTGCGGCTTTTTTCATCTGGAAGTATTTCAAGAAAGCGAGCAGAGGCTTCGTGGGGCAAATGGTCGTGGAGGTCAGAGATGAAAATACAGGCGAGAAATCGTATCCGCAGTACAGGAAGCTGAGCGGCTTCCGCGGCAAATTTAATCTGCACCAGCTCATGCAGTTGGCTCCTGAATTCGCTGAAACGGAGAAGGTTGTCTTTACACCAGCCAGCGGCGACCGTTTGACGGTACGCAGCACGAGCGATTTGACCTTGGAGAAATCAGGCAGAGCCGTTGATGCATCCCGCGGAGTCGAACTGAAGAATGGCGACAGGCTATCGATCCCGCTCGGAAGCGCAGGCAAAACTATTTTCCTTGAGTATCTGTCGGTGAACAGTTGATCCAATCATGATCCAATCATTCAATTATAAAGTTATCCAGGGGGTAGAAATATGAAACCAGTAGTCAGAGAGCATATCCAGCAATTGGACGTCTCGCTTGGCGGCGGCATCGTCAGCGAGAAGATCCGGGTAGACACGATTGACAATCCGATTTTGATCATCGGTCTGGGCGGCACGGGCATCGATGCCCTGCTGCGCCTGAAATATCAGATCAACCGCCGCTTCAAGCTGCCGGAGGACCCGGTATCCAAGAAAAAGTCCGATAAACCGGACAATGTCGAATTCCTCGCCTTTGAAACCAATGAACAGGACCGGAACAAAAAGTACAAGGGCATCGGTCTCGACCCAATTAATGAATTCGTGCTGCTGTCCAATGCGGAAATCGGCGGTCTGCTGCAAAACCGCAGTATCCTGGAGCCGTACATAACCGAATGGCTGTCGCCGGAGCTGAGCATTACCGACGGCATGAACGGTGCCGCCGGTGTGCGTCAGGCCGGACGGCTGCTGCTGTTCACCAAGATTAACCAGGTTGTACAGAGCATCGACAAGAAGATCAAGACACTGTCAGTCGGCACGAACAAAAAATTGATGGTATTCCTGCTCTCCGGACTATCCGGTGGGACCGGCAGCGGCACGTTCCTGGATATTTCGTATATCGTAAGAGGCATTATCGAACGGGATTACGGCTCTGCGGGCATTGACCGGGTGAACACCCTTGGTTATTTATTCACGCCTGATGTCAATCTGGCGAACAAAAGCCTGAGCGAGCATACGCGCGAATATATCAAGAAGAATGGGTATGCCGCATTGAAGGAGCTGGACTACTGGATGAACGTGGACAGTCGCGGCGAACGATTCAAGCAGCAGTACGGGAGTATTTTGACGGTGAACTCGCCCTTGCCGCCGTTTAACCTTTGTCACTTGATCTCGGCTACGAACACAGAAGGCAAGCTGCTGGAGAACGCTTATGATTACTGCATGAACGTGACGGCTGAGAATATTACCAACTTCATGGCCAGCGAAGAAAAGCAGTCCGGCGAGGAGTTCGCCATTCATGACTACATCAGCAATATCCGCACTAACATTGCACAGATGAACCGGGCGTATCCGGCCAACTATGAATACAACATTATCGGTGCTTCGTCCGCCGTCCTGCCTGTGGAGGAAATGACGACCTACCTCGCTTATCGCTTGTTCGGCAAGATGGAGAAGATGTTTGAGAAGGTTCCCGGACAGGAGGAAGTGGAGAAGTTTGCACGTAAGCTTGGCGTAGATCTCGACAGCATGATCAAAAATTTCGAATCTCGCGTTCCTGAGCCGCTGCCTGGCTATGAGAACAGCGAAAGACTCAGCTATAGCAATGTGGTGAAGATGCAGGTCGTAAACATGGACACCGAGCTGGAGCAAAACTTCTTGACCCGTGCCCGTGAGGAATACATCAAGGCGAAGAAGCAGCTTCCCGGGGAGATTGTCGGCCAGTTCACAGATCAGATCCGGCGCATGTTCCTGCATCCGGAGCAGGGGCCATTCTATGTATCCCGTCTCATTTATACGGAGAAAGGCTTCTGCCTGCTGAAGATGCTGCTGTCTTACATTGAGACGCTGCGCGAGAGTCTGCACCGGATTCCAAGGGATATCGAAGCCGCACGCGAGCAGGCCAATGACAAAATGGGCGACGCGAAGAGCGCCTTTGTCTCCAAGGACAAGAAGAAAAATGCTTATATTGAAGCCAAAATCAATGAGTACTGGCTGCGCGCCGATGTGGAGCGCACGGAGCAGTTGATCGAGTTTTATGAAGATTTGTATGAGCTGCTGAATCAGGAAAACAGCCGTATTTATAATGTATATTCCGAGATTCTGAACGCTCTGAGCGCCATCTTCTCCAAGAACGGAGATATTCTCATTAACGGTGAGGAGCAGACCGATCATAAGGGCAACAAAACATACTACTGGAATTTAGTCAGCGTGCCGGATATCGCGGCGGTGGTTTCCAATATGATGGAAAAGCGTGACGGTGATGACCTGATCCGTGATTTCACCCAGGAGCTGCTGACCCATTCCAACCAATGGGTAAAGGAGCAGGAGATTGATATCGTAAGCTCCATTTCCGATTTCCTGACCGATAAATTCGGTGACCTCATCACCCGTTCCATGGAGGATTTCCTCATGATGAAGTACGGTCAGGATGAGGCGGTTGAGAAGTTCGTGGAACGGCATATTGCCAATCGGCTGGACGAGGATGCGGTACCGGTCTTCCACCTTAGCAACAGCTCCGGCAATCTGTATTTTCCTTCCTGGGGCTTCGTATCCGTTCCGGTTCAGGCACCTGGCATCCTGAAGGGAATCCGCAACTACCAGAACAACGCGGTCGGCAAGTCTCACTTTACGATCAAGGAGAGCGAGGTCAAAAACCGCATTTTCTGGCTGAATACACGCAACGGTGTGCCACTGTTCGTATATACGCCGCTCAAGGTATATGAAGAAAGCTATGAAAAAACGATTCTCGACAGGGAAGGCATCGGCCGCCATCTTGTGCAGACTGCCCAGAACAACTGGACATTCCTGCCATCCCCGATCCCGGAAAAGTCGTGGGGGGATATTTACGTCAATCCGCGTGTTAAGGAATATAATGCGCGTGTGCGGGAAGAATTTGCCCGTGCTTCTATCGCAGGCATCATCCGTCTGAAAGGCGACGACCAGAATACAAGCAGCAGATATGAAGTGGTGAAGACACGTCCGCTCGACCTCAAGGCCATACTTGCGGGTTATGATATGCGTCTCAATGATTCCAAGCCGAACCTTGGTGAAGTGAAGCGCGCCTTCGATTCGCTGAAAGGGTTACTGACCGAAGGACTTGAGACTGAATATGTGAAGGATATCTTTGGCAGCATCAACGAAGAGATGGCGCAGGAGAACCTGATCCGTTCGCCGGGAATGTCACGCGTTGTACGTGACGAATTGGCGAAACGCGAGGGTATCCAGGCCAAAGTGGCCGAGCTTGGTGCTGTGCTGGATAAGTTCCAGGATGAGGAGAAATGGCTGGATCAATTCATCGAAGCACTGTATACGAGCACCATCACCAAAAAAGGCGCGCTGTATGTATATGACCGTGACCCGGAGGAGGAGGCTTGGGAGCCGTTTGCCAATGTGCTGAAAAGCCGCAGCTATGTTGAATACGAGGTGTTCAGTCATTTCCGCGCACTGGACGAGAAAAGCCGTGCCATGCTTCTTCGCAAAGCTACACGCCGCGATACCGAAATGACCGCTTCGGAGGATATCACCGCTCTCCTGGCAAGGCTTGAGGAACTGGCCGCAACGTTCACAGAAGGGCGCGATCAACTGCAGTATGAGCGGGTTGAGCTGGCCAATGGCGAGGAGCTGTACACCTTCTATAGAGAAATGGCGGGTAAGCTTAACGATATCCGCAGAAGGCTGAAGTAAGCCATGAGTGAGAAACTGAGACAGTTTGCGGAGGCCTATGCCAGCGCGGAAGATCAACTGATCGGCAGTGGGGACGGACGCAGCAGCATCCATTACCCCGCTGTGTTTCTCTTTATCGGAGGCCGGTGCGGCATGGCGCTCAAAACGGTGATGGAAATCAACAGCCGCAAATGGGACAATAGCGCCGGTGTTGCCTACATTCATGTTGCTGCACAGGCTGAAGCGTTGCGTACATCCGGTGGTGCTTTCGGACATGTCATTCCGCCGCTTGAGGAATTGGATAACAAGACGAAGAGAAGCGGGCTGCACCGGGCTTTTTATAACAATGAAGAGCAGCTCGTGCAACTGAATGCGGTTCTGCGGAAGGCCGGCCGGCAGCTAGCGGAATACGGGAAGCTGTACTCTTCCTTTGAACGGGTACACTTGTCTGTGATTACTTGCGCTGATGATGCGCTTAACGCTGTCGTAGCTGAAATCACGTTGTTGGCGGATTATATCCTTGGCCAATCCTTCAAGTCAGTGCAAACAGATCTGTACACCTTGATGGAGGAGAGCCCTGAAGAACAGTATGGCTACAGCAGCGCTATTAACGTCGCCTTCCTCCGTGAGCTCGAATGGATGCAGAGTCCGGAATTCACATTCTCCGCCCCCTTGCATATGACAGAGGAGCGGCTGGCGATTCAGGTAGAGCATGCCCCGGCTCCGCTATTCGATCTGGTCTACCTGCTTTCGGATAAGGACGAGCGGGGAATGATCGTGCAGGATGAGCTGCGCCAGAATTGCGAAATGATTTGCCACATCCAGCTCCTCAAGAACCGCAGCAGGACAGCGGAGCAGTACCGGCCGCAGGATGGCGGGTATAACAACACCTCTTTCAAGAATAACATTATGACCGGATCAGGCCGGGCGGGATATGTGTCGGCAGGATTTTCACGTGTGAAGAGACCGAACGAATCGATTGCCCTGACGGTGCTGTATCATTTCTATGTACAGCTTCTGGAGCGCCTGAAGAGCAGTAGGGATTGGAGCATGCGCGAGAAGCTGGCGTATTTCGGCTTGGATGCTTCTGACCGGACGGCTTTGCTGGACAGTCTGCTGCCGGACCGGTCCGCAATCGGGGATATGACCGGCCTCATGACTTCCGGCGTGGGTTACGGTTCTCTGAAGAGAATGACGCTGCAGGAGGCGGAGAAAGCGTTGTTTGGAGAGGGCTGCCGCATGTTCTTTAGACAAAATTTTGAGGAGGAAGCCGCTGATCGGCTTCGGTCCTTTGATACGGAATCATGGCTGCGCAGTAAGGTATCTCTATCAGCCGCCGCCGGAGATGCAGGTATCTATGAGCTGCTGGAATGGACGGATGAGCAGGAGGCTGGCAGTGTGCTCAGCGCCCTGCGCAGCCTCATCCGTGATATGGCTCGTGATCTTGCCGTTAGCGGCGCGGAGCTGGAAGCTCTGTATGCCGCCTCCGTCGAGGATCAGCCATTTCAGCGTTTGCCGCTGCTGGATAAGCATAATACGCGCAGCTTGATCCGTTATTTGACGGAAACGGTCTACAGTCACAAGCTGAACATGCTGCGGCTTTATACAGAGCTTGAGATTCTCCGCCGCTGTGAGGCTGTGTTGGAGCAGTTCCACAGGCAGACCCAAGTGCTGGCTGCGGAGCTGGAGCAGGTGAAGCTGGAACTGCGAACGGCTTCTGAAGACAGCATTCGGCTGGCTGATCAGTATACTGGACAGAATCTGTTCGAGTATTATGAACATGTGACTGCAGCGATCATGACGGAGACGGAGACGAGGCGGGGTAGGCAGGTGTTCTTCGAGGATCGATTTATGGGACCGGCTGCAGAGCTGCTTCATAACGGAATGGAGGGCTTGGTAGATCGATTGCTCCTTACCTGCCGCAGCCTGATCCTGAGTGCGGAGCCGTTTAAGCAGACGTTCGAGGAAGAACTGCTGCGACGCGCCAACGTCGCCTCGGATTATAACAACCGCCAAATCGTGCCGCAGGATGAGCTGTTTAAGCGACTCTATCGTACACTTGAAGAGAATGCGGTGATTCATGTAAGGCTGCTGGATTATACACATGAGCACAGGTACGAGGAACGGTACTTTTTCGGTGATTATGAAGGTGAATTTCTGCCTTACGCCCTGGGCGTAGATGACACATCCCGCTTATACAAGACTGGCTTCGTACACGAAAAGCGCAGCAGTGGAGTAGAGAAGCTGCAATTGATGGGTGGTTTTCATACGGAAGATTTGATGGTGTACAGGAACGGAAAAACGTATTATGAAACGTATACCGCGAATGGGTACGAGCTGCACGGGATCGCTGTGGAGCAGCTTCCTGAAATGCGCTAAGCAAGTACGAAGCTGGAGCTAAAAGAGAAGGGGTTGGGGGTTATGATGCAGAGAAAATTAAATATAATCCTGCTGCTGTTCAGCCTTATTGGAGGCGCGGTAGGGTTTGTGATCGGGGAGATTCTGCTGCTGCGCTTTCTTGACGAGTGGCCGCATTGGCTGGTCATCGGAGCGTATTTCGGAATTATGGCATTGTGCATCGGGGTGTTTTGTCTGATCGCCGAGCTGATCAATCCGCAGTTGAACGGGATTTCATGGAAGCAGCGCTATTCAGGCTTATCGTGGAGATTGCTGGTGCCGGCTACGCTGGCTATGCTGTTTGCGGCAGGATCAGTCTTGGAATTAGGGTATCAAATCAATCCGGCGGGGGCCAAAAAGGTTAACGATTTGGTGCTGGTCATAGACAACTCGGGCAGTATGACAGAAAACGATCCGAACAATGACCGGATCACGGCGGCTAAACACATGATTAGCCAAATGGACGGGAACAAACGGGTGTCCGTAATCCTATTCGGGGATGAGTCTCAGGTGCTGCAGCCTTTTACACCGGTGGCGACGGATGTCGACAAGCAGGCCGTGTACGACAAGCTGGATCAGATTCCAAACACAGATGCGGGAACCAATATCGGACTTGCTTTGAGTGAAACGCTGGATCAGATCCAAGATCAAGGAAATGACGACAACGGTGCCATGGTCATTCTGTTGTCCGACGGCTACAGCGACCTGGATACGGCGAGTGCTCTGGCCCCTTATATCGAGCGGCAGATTGAAGTCAATACCGTCGGCCTCAGCATCACGGATTCGGGTGGGGTTGGACTGCTGCAGGCGATTGCACAGATGACCGGAGGAATCTACTATGACGTAACGGATGCAGGCCAGCTTTCGCTCGTTTTCGGAGAGATTTACAACAGCCTTGGCGACCGGACGCTGGTAACGGAACGCACAGGCATGTATGCGGAGAGCACTTATCTGGCCGTGTACCGTACAGTGGCCTTGGCGATCATCGGGGCGCTGATCGGGCTTGCGCTCGGGTTAATGTTCGATAACCGCTATTTGGCGCGCAACTTCGCCATTGGCGGTGTCCCTGCGGGGCTGCTGGCGGGTCTCCTGCTGGAGAATGGGCTGCGGGGCTCCATCTGGCTGGATCCGGTTGTCCGTTTCCTTGCTGCATTGCTGCTGGCAGGCATTATCGCACTTTTTTCGTTTGTGCTGCCGATTCGTGACCACCGCAAATCATCTGCTGCCAAGGACACCGGCGTATCCACTCGGCCTGGCAGAAGAGGAGAAGGGTTTGAGGATGCGCACCGGAACAGCCGCAGTAAAGGATTTTAGGGACGGAAATGGGGGCAGAGGTTATGCAGTATAGAGAAGCGCAGCCGGGAATGCCTATCATTTCCGAGCTGTCCTGCAGGCTGGACGACCATCATGTGGTGCTCCGCTGGCGCTGGCCGGAAGGCGTGCAGGCGGTATATATTGCGAAGCAGGAGGCGGAGCCGGCAGATGGCTCCCCTCCTTCAGCGATCAGCGGGGAACTGAAGCTGTTTACCCGTGAAGAATACAAGGCGCTCGGCAGCTATCAGGACCGGATTGAAGGTATCGGCCGTCTCCGCTATACCGTGTATGCGAGTATAATGGAGGAAGGGCAAATGATGCTTGTTCGGCAGAGTGACGGGGCAAATAGCGCGGAAATCAGCACCGGTAAAGCTAAAATCCGTTACACGGTGGATCACAAAAAGGGGCTATTCAGTCGCCGCAAAACCGTCCGCATCACTGTCACTGCAGAGATACCGATTCCCAAGGAAGCGCTCTGTTATGTGAAGAAGGAGGGCGGGTATCCACTTGACAAGGAGGACGGAACCGTCTATCCGTTCACGAGACCGTTTGCGGCCGGGCGAAATGCGCTCCCGCCTATTGAAGTGGGCGCTAGCGAGTATGTGCGTCTTTTTTTCACCGACGGTCGCAAGTATGGGAGCACGTTCGAGCTGATTCCCGAATGAGAGGAGGAATAAGTGATGGGCTTTTTTCAACAATTTTTCAAAAAGAAGCCGCAGCCTGAGCCAAGGCCGCTGTTCTACGATATTGTCTGTCCGTATTGCTTCAGCAAATTTTCACCGGAAGAGGTGGTCTTCCGCGCCACGCATCATCGCGAGGATGATGAGGATTTTGCGCTTGGAGAGGATGAACTGCTGAACAAATATCGGGAGCGGTTCGGACTGGATCAGGTGTACGAAATGGAGGCGATTATTCATCCCCATGATGTGCCGGAGGAGTACCGCATGTATTCCGACCATGTATTGATCGGCCTGACGGACCGCTATGGGGAGCTGACCCGGCGCCGTCTGTGTCCGCACTGCCACAATGAATTGCCCGTTACCGCCGGCAAAGTGCCGAGCAACATCATTTCGATTATCGGGGCTTCGCAGGCGGGCAAATCGGTCTATATGACTTCATTGATTCATACGCTACAGCACTATACCGCCGACCATTTCGGCGCTGCGTGTATGCCGCTGAACGCAGAGATCAGCCGCAAGTTCCGCACCCTGTACGAGGAGCCGCTCTTTGAGCGCGGTGACCTGCTCTCCTCCACGCAAAAGGAGAAAATGCAGGAGCCATTCATCTTCCAGTTTGTATTCAAGGATGAGGAGAAGGCACCGCTGACCCTGGTCTTTTTTGACGTGGCCGGCGAAGGTATGGTGGATCAGGACTATCTGGGTCTGCATGGCCAGCATATTAAAAATTCGGCGGGTATCTTATTCATGGTCGATCCGCTGCAGATTCGCTCCATCCGTGAGCGCATCAAGCTGAGTGTTGGTGACAAGCCCGGAGAGTTTGTATCCCAGTATGATGAGCCTCGTGATGTGGTGCTGACGCTGTTCGGGGATTTTATTGCTTATCAGGATAAAACGAAAACAGCTATTCCAACTGCAGTAGTGTTGACCAAAAGCGATATGCTTACGGCTCTTGCCGATGAGGAAGGTACCTATATCAAGAGCAACAGCAATGTTTTCAACCCGAAGGAGCACCGTAACTATCTGGATCTGACGGAGGTCGCCAATATTGATGGTGAGATTAGGCGTTTTATCGAAAAGGTGGACAGGCCGTTCAAAGGCACGATGGATGTCTATTTTTCCAATACCGCTTACTTCGCCGTATCCGCGCTTGGCAGCAATCCGGTGGACCAGAAGTTGCAGGGACTGGTTAGCCCGATCCGGGTGGATGAGCCGTTCATCTGGCTGCTGTATAAGCTGAAGTATATTGAGGGGAGAGAATTGCATTGAGCAGTTTGAAGCCCATCCAGCAGCAGATGTATACCCGTGAACGGCAGGGCATCTTCCGCTCTACTGAAGGGTTTGATACGATCGCCAAATCGCGGGGGCTGGAGAACAATTGGATCAAGAAAGTGCTGCATCCCTTATGTGTATATGATGCGCCTGCCGAGCTGGCTTCGCATGGGGAGAAGGATGAGCAGGCCTATCCGGAGGCTATTCATCTGGTGCGGGCAGAGAACGGGGATGTCATACTGGGGCGCAGCCTGTATAAGGCCTCGGATTTTACCGGGCTGAGAAGCGCATTCTTTACGCATAACTTTATTATTCCTGCCGGATACGGAGAAGGGAGCTCCGATTACAAACTGTGGCTGAATACGGCATTCGAAGACTCCTACGACATGGAACAAGGGATGGAGCTGCCTGAGCTGGACCGACTGCCAGCGGCAAAAATCTATCCTTCACTCACACCGGAATCTGTGCTGTCTGAACTGCAAATCGATGAGCAGACGTTCAAAAAGCTGCTGTATGCGGTGATGATGTCTCTGTCCGGACGCAAAAAGATGTATGTCACCCTGAACGTACCGGCAGGTGCAACATCTGCGGCCGCGAAAAAGCTGTTATCCGTGTTGTATAGTGTGATTCCGTACGCTTTTAGAAAAAAACTTGGATTTCTGACTTATGCGGCCGAGCCAGCGAGCAAGAAGGGGATTCATTTGACCTTTGTGACGCAAGGCGGACTGCGGCCTGGAGACCGCAGCATCGAGAAGGAATTTGTATTTGACCTTCCTCAGGGCCGTATTCTGAATATTGAGACTGAAGAGACAGACAAGCCTTTCTTGGAATTGATCTGGGAGTTTGTAAAAGGTGGAGAATCTCCCGAAGCATTTTTCAAGATTGCGGATCAGATGATGAACGGCATGGAATTCGGACGGGCGTTCAGCGTGCAGGCATACGATGAGCTGAGCGTGTTCTACAGGATGGAGCAGGGCAAGCTTGAGTGGTATCAGCGCAATAAAGCGGAGATGCTGCGGGGGCTTAATGAGTACCTTACCGGACCTGAAGCGATGCGGCGGCGGATGAGGCTGAACGACCTCTTTCTGGCTTCGTTCGACCGTGAATTCGACGCCGTCAAGGAAGGTGCGCTGCCTGACCCGGATGTGGTCAAATGCTTCAAGGATTATTATAATGCGGATTCCTCGTACATCGGCGGCAAGCTGATCGAGTATCTTATCCGTTCTCTGAACAATATGTATTCCGTCAAAAGAACGGACGGGGTGGCGCCGGTCTATCAGATTATCGACAGCAGTCCGACGCTCTGCGGTGCATTTTTACATAAGGTACTCAGCACCGGTACATTGATGAATACATTGTTCCTTCCTTATGCCAATGAAAAGTTTACAAGGGCTACGGATGTACAGGACATGCTGGACCTTATCCGGGATTGGGGAAGAATTCAGCCGGAGCTGTTGAAGCATTCGGATTTCCAGAAGCTTGCCGAAACGGCGATAACAGAACGGTTGAGCTCCATGTCACTGCGGCAGGAAGCGGCGGTACATTTTCAACAGAGCGTGCTGTCCATGCTGCATGAAAGACTCGGCACTCCCGGTGAAGAAGCTATGCTGGAGAGGCTCTATGAAGCGGGGGAACGCTTCCTGCTGACGGAGATCAAGCTTCAAGAGATCGCTCCTGCCCAACTAAGGCAGTTGAGCTTCTGTACTCGCCCCGATCTTGGGCCATGGGTAGCCAAGCTTCCCAGCAGGCTGCAGTCGCTGGCTGTCGAGTTTGTGGCTGCTTACGATTGGTTCGCTGATGAAAATCCGGCGCCTTCCCTGCTTATGGAGCTGTCAGAGCAGGAGCGAGAGCATGTGCGGAGCTGGGCCGTGCGCTGGCTGCCCGTTGAGCTGCAAAAAGAAAATTTTGCCCGCTTGCTCCCCGCCTACATGGAGCTGTCGGAGCAGGGGAGCAGCGTGCTGAATTATACCGGGCTGATGAAGGATGTATGGAACTGGGCGGGAAATATGGAATTGGTCTACCGCTTTATTCGCTGGACTGAGCAGCATACCGAATTTAGCAGCCCGCGCACCGGCTTCCATGCGGAGTATCAGAAGAGCCTGATGGCTTTCTTCAAGGAGGAAGGAAGGGAAGGGCTGCACAGAAAATCGGTTTGGCGGCGCTATTTCGAGCAGGCTGAGGGTCCTTTCCTGGCCTTCTACAATAAGGCGAAACGGCTAACCGCTTCACCGCTTATGCGAACGCTGCGCAAATTACGCAAAGGCAGAGCGCTGTTGGTATTGGTTATTATTACGGCTCTTGTAGCAGGAGTCGTAACGCTGGCTTCAGGAGTACTAAGCCCGGAGAAACCCCCGGAAACACCCCAGGCTAATGTACCTGCCAATTCCACAACGGATGCGGAGCCGCCGCAGCAGCAAGAGGAGGCTGCCCCAGTGCAAGTAACTTTGCCCGCACGGCAAGAAGGTACATCTGAAGGGGGATTAAAGCTTTTGTTTGCTTTCCCGGATGTCGTGCGGCAGGAGACGTTTCAACCTGAGTTGATCCGCATTACGGACCCGGAGGGGAATAAGCACGAATTCACAGATTTTACGCTTGAGCCGGCGCCGTCGGATGCTCCGGCCGGGGACGGAGAAGGCACCCTGTCGGGAAGCGAAACCGGGTCTGCGAATGGAGTGCAGGGGGATACCCAGTCTGGCGGGACTGTAAATGGCACACAGGAGAACAACGAGCCTGCCTATCCTTACAAGGTACTGGTTACGATCAATGAGAACTATCCCATTCAGAAAGGGAGCACGGTTGAAGTGGACGGGGGGGAGTATCCGATCACTTCAGCGGCTGATTCTGAAGAAGAAACTGCCGGCGAGCACTAGGGGAATTCGTTAAGAACACCAAAAGAAAAGGCGGAGGCAGCCAGGACTTCATGAGTCCATAGGCTGTCCCCGCCTTTATTTGCTGAGCGCATCATAAACATCGGGCTGCTTCTCTTTGGTGTGTCATCCCAACCGTGGGCCGCAGCAAAAAAGGCTCGTTGCTTTTCAATTTCCGTTCCATTCAACCCAAGGAGGACCATATTGTGTCAAGATATTCATCATCACCGGAGGGTGTGGTGCAAACCACAAGTATTCCGGGACACCTTCCCTGGCTGGCGCTGGGTATTCGGACTCATGTCTCTTTTAACACTTGGATTGCTTGTGTGGGTGCTGTGGAAGGTGCCGGATTATCCGGGTCAGCCGGCAGGTCAAAGGATGTCGGTCGGCCGGGTATTCATGCTGCCGGGCATACGTCCCATCTTATTTGTCGTATTAACCTGGATGCTGGCTCACAATATTTTGTATACGTATATTGCTCCATTTCTTGAGCGTTCAGGGCTTGCAGGTCGAACGGATCTGGTCCTGCTGGTCTTTGGGACAACGGCGCTTATCTCCATCTGGATCGTAGGCATGTATATTGACCGTAGGCTTCGCACTTGTGTCCGTTGCACTGTGGGTCGGCGGCACCTCCGCTCCGGTAGTTTTTGTCTCGGTGGCGTTATGGGGACTTACCTTCGGCGGCGCTGCCACCCTGCTGCAGACTGCACTTGCCGAAGCAAGCGGAGAAGAGGCGGTGGATACCGTGATGCCAATCAATACGACGGTATGGAACCTGGCCATTGCTGGTGGCGGAATTGTGGGCGGTATTTTGGTAGAGCTTGTTGGCGTGCAGGCTTTTCCAGGGGTGCTGCTGCTGCTGCTGGTGCTTGCATTGATTACGGTATGGAGTGCGAGAAGGTACGGTTTTCCGCGATAATTTTTATAAGACCTGAAAAAATTTAAAAATCCTCTGGATCACAGGTGTTTGCTATTCATTTTTGCGATGAAGCTGCCGATAAAGAACTTGTATTTGTCTCTTTTGATTCGTAATGAAGAGGAGAATGTCATCATGATTCATTCCAATACTAATGAGCTGCACGCATCCCTGCTTACCGCGCTTAATGCGAGAAATCGCGTAATTTCGAACAATATTGCCAATACAGATACACCCTATTACAAGGCCCAGTCCGTTGAATTCGAGGAAGAGCTGAAGCGCAAGCTGGAAAGCGGCTCGAGCGGCCAGCTTCCCCTGAAGCGTACCAATCCGAGACATCTGCCAATGCCGAGCGCCTCCAATCAGGTGGAATTTAAGGTTGTTGAAGATCAGAGCACGACGATGAACAACAACCAGAACAATGTGGACATCGACAAGGAGATGTCTGCGCTGGCGGAGAACCAACTGCTATACAACTACACCGTTGACCGGGTGAGCGGCTATTATTCTAAAATGAAAAATCTGCTTTCCGATTTGAAATAGTTAAATCGAATATGTAAAACCAGAAGATCCGCGCCTCGCGCGGATTTTTTGTTCATCGATAGATGTTTTTGTTACAGTAGAGTTGAAAAAGGACACTATATAGATAGCTGGTTATTTCGCAAGAACTGCTGCAGAGGAGGAGAAGGGATGGCTAGACAAAACATTAGAGTTCCTTACGGATATGAACCGCCTGGGGAGAGCCGAAAAGGAACGCTGATTTTTTATGATTCTTTTGAAGAAGTAACGGATGCTGAGCTGGAGCGCGCTTACACAGCTTTTGAGCAACGCGCTTTTGCCAAGCTGGTGCTGTACCCGCTGCATGAGGATACGGTCCGGCGAATGTGGAAGGAGCCGGTCAGCGCTTTTCATAAACGGCAAAAACGTCTGGAAGAATGGAAGCTCGATTCCGGTTATTCAACAGTCAGCATTCAGAATTGGGACGGCAAACGCAAAAAATACACACCGATTGATACGGCTCTGCGTTATCTCACCGAGGCGTATCCGGCCCCGTATTTCCTCTATATGACCCCGGAGATGGCAAATCTGTTCGCTTCCTTTTCAGCCTTTGAAGAGTGGATCGTGCAACTGAGACTGCTTTTGTCCGCCGAGCCGGAGACGATTCATCCCCGTCTTGAAAAGTTTCGGCACCGCTGGGATGTATTTGCCGGATGAAAGTGCCGCAACCATTTGCCTGCGAACATGTGCCCTGTGTTCGCAGGCTTTTTGCTGCTGAAGGCTACACCAGATTTAAAACACGGAACAGCTTGTATAAATAATGAACGCCACGCACCGGCCACGGGAATATGGAACAATTAACAATTTATGTACTTGTATTTTATATTGATTTGAGAATTCGGCTTTAAGCTTGAAATAGATATCTAAGAATCGAGGTGAATGTCACTAGCCCATGTCGAAACGTCTTCGCAGTGGATTCCCGCCTTAAGAAGATTCATGGTTTGAGATCCGAAGAGGTTGTCAAAATAATGCAGGCAAGACATCATTGTATCGACCTGAAAGGGAGGGGAACATACTGTGTCTCAAGTAAAATCATTATTTAGTCGTCTAATGTGTGCCATGTTTGCAGTTATCCTTGGCATACCGACGCCAGGTTTATTTGCACAAGAGGCTTATGCGTCTGGTTATGCGATGGCTACGGACAAGTCAGCTTACTGGCAGGGTGAAAGCGTTGAGGTAACCTATACGGGAGCGCTTAATGAAAAAGATTGGATAGCTGTATATGAAGCTTCCAATGATGATCCGAATCAGGATGACTACCTGGACTGGCATTACACGGGAGCAGGAGGCGGAACCTTAACATTCAATACGAACTCCTTGAAACCCGGGGATTATACCCTTCATTTTTTGATTGACAACGGGTATCAAGTTGCGACAAGCACCTCGTTTACCATTGAAGAGTTACCGGCACCTTCCGGTCTGTCTCTGGACGCAGTGGTAGGCAGCGATAAAACCATTACCGGTGATGTCACGATTAAACCGCCTGCAGATCATAAGATCATCCAAAATTATAAATTGTATTGGGGTGGAGCGAGCGGTTTGCTCTCTGGCGTACCGGAAGTGGCCACGGTAACGACCGCTGTTTATCAGGAGGATGCCGTGTTCTCGTTTCAACCGGGTACCGTCGTGCCTGATGGAGCCACTTCACTTCTGGCCTATTCCAAACATGAAGGACTGCAATCGCAATCTTTCGCGAGAGCGCTGCTTCCCGGATATGTGACTCCGGACGAGGTTGATTTGACCGTGATGAGCTTTAATATATGGCAAGGACCGGTCAAATCCAAATACGGTGTTGACGGTGCCGCGCAGCATATCGCAAACGCCATCCGTGAAAGCGGAGCTGATGTAGCGGGTATTCAGGAAACGGATAGGAATATCGTCATCAAAGCAGCGCAATTGCTCGGGTTTCATGCAGCCATCAAAGCCAACAGCGACCTCAGTCTGATCAGCAAATATCCAATCATTGAGGTTGATGAAGCGAATGACTATTATCTGATCGAAGTGGTGCCGGACAAGGCAGTGGCCATCGGCAATATCCATTTGTCTTCTTCTCCTTATGGCCCATACGATATCCAAGATGGCAAAACGGTCGAAGAAGTATTAAAGAAAGAGAATATGTTTCATATGACAGAAATGAAGAGTATGTTCAACAAGCTCCCGGCTTTGGCTGCCCAAGGCATGCCGGTATTCCTCACTGGCGATTTCAACGTTCCGTCACACTTGGATTGGGTTGAAGGCAATAAAAATCGCCATAATGGTCAAGCTGTCGAATGGCCGGTATCCAAGAAGCTGGAGGAACTTGGTTTCCAAGATTCCTATCGTGCCATCCATCCCGATCCTGTAGCAAAGCCTACCATGACTTGGGCTGTTGAAGGAACGGAGTGGAGGAACCCGGAAATGTATGATCGAATCGATTATGTTTACAATAGCGGTCCCGTTGTTGTAAAGGACAGCCAAGTCTATGGAGAGAAGCAGGTGGTCGGAGGAAACTCTAATTCCTTTACCAAATCCGATGTAGAATTGGATACTTGGGTATCTGACCACAGAGCCGTGGTTTCGACTTTCACCGTAACTCCGCGCAGTTACAATGACTTGGAGCTGCCGAAAGATCCGGAAATCGACAAAGCGACGATTAGTCTGGAAAAAACCGTTTTCGCTCATGGCGAACCGATTACAGTCAGCTACAAAGGTGCCCAAAGTCTGACGGATTGGATCGGGATTTATAAGAAGGATGAAAGTCCAGGCGGTCCCGCTTCACAGAAATGGGACTATGTGTCAAGTCTTCCTGACGGTAAATTGACATTGGATGACAACAGCGAGGGCAAAGTACCTACCATGGCAGATATTGCGCCGGGCGAATATTTTGTTACCTTGCTGCTTAACGACGGTTACCAGGAAAATGCTGAGCGGATTTACATTACGATAACGGACGAGCCTTACGCGGAGCAAAGGATGAAGTTGAACTCAAGGTTATGAGCCTTAATATTTAGCAAGGACCGTGACCCCCGTACTCATGGAGTGCGGGGGTCTATCCTTCTTCAATACTGAGAATAGAAAATGATTCGGAGAATTAACGCGCCATCCATCCGCCATCTACGCACAGAACATGCCCGTTCATATAATCAGAGGCGGCGGAAGCGAGGAATACCGCCGGTCCTTTCAGATCCTCGGGCGTTCCCCAGCGGCCTGCCGGAATACGTTCTGTAATGGAACGTGTCCGGTCAGGGTCCTGCAGAATCGGTGCCGTATTGTTCGTATCTATGTAGCCTGGCGCAATGGCGTTAACCTGGATGCCCTTTTGCGCCCATTCGTTGGCCAGCGCTTTTGTCAAACCCGCAATGCCGTGCTTGCTCGCGGTATATCCCGGGACGTTGATACCCCCTTGGAAGGAGAGCATGGAGGCGATATTAATAATTTTGCCGCTGCCGCGGCTGATCATATGGCGGCCGGTCAACTGCGACAGCATGAAAATGGAGTTGAGGTTCAAATTGATCACATCGTTCCAGTCCTGCAGACTGTGCTCTGCTGCCGGATTGCGGCGGATCGTGCCCGCGTTATTGACGAGAATATCAATGTTGCCCGTCAAGCCCAAAGCATCTGTGAACACCTGTTCAATGCCGTCGGTATCGCCGAGGTCGGCCTTGATATCGAAAGCCTGTCTGCCCAGATCACGAATGGCGGAGATCGCTTGCTCACTGCCTGATCTGGATACGGTAATTACGTCGGCACCGGCTTCGGCCAGACCGATCGCGATGCTTTCTCCGATTCCGCCTGAACTGCCGGTTACGAGCGCCGTTTTTCCTTCAAGTTGAAACCATTGCATAAAATGATGTCACTCCTTTAATCGATGTCAGGTTGATAGGATAGAGATTAGGTATAGCTAATAATGCGGACGCCTGTGTCCCTGATACGCTGCCCATACTGGTTATCCGGTATCCGGTCCGTAATCATGGCCGTCAGATCCGACAGGGAGGCAAACGTACGCAGAGCGGTCTGGCCGAATTTATGATGATCCGTTACAGCGTACACCTCTGTAGAGACCGCGATCAACGCCCGCTTGAAATCAATCAGATCGCTTGTATATACGGACAAGCCGTTCTCTGGATGAATTGCGGTAGAGGAGATGAATGCTTTCCGGACATTCAGCCCCTGAATGAAGGCCACCGCTTCCGCACCTGCAAGCACATTGCGGATACGGTAACCGCCGGGTACGACAAGCCGAATATGATCCTTCGGAGCCAGCTCGCTGATGATATAAACATCATTGGTGATGACCGTGATGGGTTCCGGTCCGAGCTGCTTCGCAATTTCCAGTGTCGTGCTGCCGCCGTCCAGAGCGATAATATCGTTCTCGACGATCAGCGATGAGGCGGCGGCAGCAATCTGCTTTTTCTCGGAAAGATGCTTGACCTGTGACTCCTGCTCGGGCAGAACCCCGTATTGCTCACGATTGGCCAGCATGGCTCCACCGTGAACACGAACCACCAACCCCTGTTCCTCCAGCTTGGTAAGATCCTCGCGGATCGTCTTGCCGGTGACATTCAGGCGCTCGCTAAGCTCATTTACTGTGACTTCCTTGTCACGCAGCAGGGCCTCCATAATAATTTCATATCTTCTAAGAGGGTTCATAAAGCATTCATCCGTTCTTTTTTGCTTAAGATTCTAGAATGTATAAACTTCTTGGTACAAGCTTCCTGGAATCGCAAGAAAAACTTCCGCTAAACGTGGTCTGTCTTCTTTGAATTACATCGATAAACGTTTTTCTTATCTTAACTCTTTCATGGCTATGCCATCCATATCCTCGAAAACCTGGTTTTCCCCGGCCATTCCCCATATAAATGTATAGTTATGTGTGCCTACGCCGCTGTGAATGGACCAGCTCGGAGAGATGACAGCCTGCTCATTACGCATAACGAGATGGCGGGTCTCCTGTGGTTCTCCCATCAAATGAAATACGACAGCATCCTCCGGAAGGTTGAAGTACAGATATACCTCGGAGCGGCGGTTGTGGGTATGGGCCGGCATTGTATTCCACATATTGCCCGGCTCCAGTACAGTCATGCCCATAACCAATTGGCAGCTTTGAATGCCCTTATCATGGATATAGCGGTAAATCGTGCGCTCATTGGAATGATCAATAGATCCCAGGTGAACATTAAAGGCATCGGATGGTCCTGTTTTCACCGTCGGATAGGTTTTGTGGGCAGGTGTTGAATTCAGATAAAATTTGGCCGGACTTGCGGAATCGCTGCTTTTGAACAGCACTTCCTTGGCTCCAAGTCCTACATATAGACACTCTCGTGTGTCCAACTCGTAGTCACTGCCATCCACGGTAATTGTGCCGGGTCCGCCGATGTTGATGATTCCGATTTCGCGGCGTTCCAGAAAAGTGTCTGCTCCAATGGTCTTGGAATCCGCTTTCAATTCAATCGTTTCCTGAACCGGAACAGCCGCTCCGATAATGTAACGGTCTACATGGGAATACACCAGCTTTAGCTCGCCGGGAACGAATAAAGACTCGATCACGTACTCGTGGCGCAATCGTTCAGTGTCGAAAGCTTTCACTTCATTGGGATGTGAGGCGTGGCGGTTTTCCATAATTACCGTCTCCTTTGTGTGCACATTAGTTAAAATAGGGTTTATATAAGTTTAAATTACTCCAGATAAGTTCATTTGACAAGTGAATAAATAAAATTTTAATGGAAGTAAATTCGGAGGCAGTGATTGTTCACTTGTTCATTTACATACATTCTGTCTGTATGTTAAAGTGTGAATACCATAATTAAAGGGGGAGGACATGATGAAAGTATCCAGTTTTTATCCCGTCATTTTAACAGATCAAGTTGTTGGAACAGCCGCATTTTACGTAGAACATTTTGGGTTCGAAAAGGTGTTCGAAGCGGATTGGTACGTCAGCTTGAAAATGTCCGGCAATAACATTCCGTTCGAATTGGCTATTCTTGACTCCGCTCATTCGACTATTCCCGACAGGTATAGGACGAGGGTAAGTGGGCTGATTCTTAACTTTGAGGTAGACGATGTTGATGCCGAGTACAACCGTCTCATTCATGAGGCCAAGCTTCCCCTGGAGCTTGATATTCGGAGCGAGGATTTTGGACAACGGCACTTCATTACTTCAGATCCCAATGGCGTCTTGATCGATGTTATTACCGTTATTCCTCCAACCCATGAATTCAGCAACCAATATGCTAAAGAGCTGTAGAACCAAGGGAATGTTTGAATGGGGGCTTATGTACCGTGAGGAGAAGCAGAACGGAGACAACGGAAACGATACGAAAACTGATTGAAATTGCCAGAGCTCATTTTACCAAGCATGGTTATGCGAATGTGGCAATGGAGTCGATTGTTCATGAAGCGAATCTGACTCGCGGAGCGATCTATCACCATTTTCGAGGCAAGAAGGATTTGTTTCGAATTGTTCTTGAAGATGTCCAGCGAGAGGTTGCCGAGAGGGTGGAACAAGAGGCTTCGACAAGCGATGATCCGTGGCAGCAGCTCTACCTGGGATGCCGTACATTCATTATGTCCGCCGTCGAAGAGCGTAACAGGCGAATCATGCTGATCGATGGGCCGGCCATTCTTGGATGGGAAGTTTGGAGGGAGATGGATAACAAGCATTCCATGCGTTTATTGCGTGAACAGCTTGATACCATGCAAAACCAGGGCTCCTTTCAAGGGGTTCCCCTTCACGCTATGACGCATTTCATTTCAGGAGCTTTGAATGAGACAGCGCTCTGGCTTGCAAATGAGTCTGTGCATCCGTCCGCTCTGGATGAAACCATGAAGGTCCTTACCGTATTCTTGGAAGGAATTAAACAACGTACAATTCAATCCCCCGATGTGGTTTGACCAAAAAAGGCCTTCCTCGCCGGGCAGCATCTGAGCAAAAGCAGATGCTGCCTGCAGATGTTACAGGTTTCCTGTTCGGCGAGGAGGTTTCGACCATTCGTGGTCAGAGCGTTCCGGTTGATAACCCGGATGGGCGGGAAATTTTTATTTTCGCAGATCCAGCCATTGCAGTTCCTCCTGTGTCAGCTTAATCCCCGCACCTTCGGCACAGGATTCCAGCTCTGCCGGGGTCCGGGCACCGATGACCGCACAGGCTGGAAACGGCTGATTAAGCACGTACGCAAGGGCGATTTGAATCGTGCTTGCATTTTTCTGGTCAGCAAGCTGTTCCGCGCGCCGGAGGCGCTCCCAGTTATCCTCACTGTAAAATACGCGCACCAAATCCTCGTTATCGCGCCGTTCCGGCGTGAATTGTCCGGTAAAAAATCCTCGGGCCTGCGAAGACCAGGATAATAGCGGAAGCTGCTGCCGTTCATGCCAATCGCAGGTCTCCTGATCAGCGGAGACACAGCCGGACCAGAAGGGCTCGTTGGCTTTAGCCAGACTGAGATTCGGGCTGCTGAAGGAGAAGCCTTGCAGTTCGTGTGCTGCTGCATATTCGTTCGCTTCTTGCAGACGCTGCCAGGTCCAGTTGGAGGCACCGATGGCCTCAATAGTTCCGGCTTCGATATGACGGTTCAACGCTTCAAGGATCTCACCGACAGGTACGGAGGGGTCATCCCGGTGCAGCGCGTAGAGCTCCACTGAAGGTGTCTGCAGCCTCTCTAGACTGCGGGCCAAATCCGCATCAATGGCTGCGCGGTGTACACGCGGTCCGTTTTGATCATGGTGCGCTCCTTTGGTCAGAATGACCCATTGATCGCGGTTTCCCTTTTCCTTCATATATCTGCCGATGACCTCTTCACTTTGACCACCGGTATAGATGTAAGCCGTATCAATCGTATTGCCGCCGGCCTCCAGAAAAGCATCCAGATTCCGTGCGGCTGTGTCGTAGTCCTCATGGGTGAAATAATCGGAGCCTTTAATCAGACGTGACACCGATTTATGGGTTCCTTCAATCCGAATATATTCCATAATGCTGACGCCTCCTAGGATCAATAATATTCTTTACGGATAACTACTAAACGTGTTCTTAAAAGTAATATTATCACTGGATGGAAAGCGGTTCCATATAAGAAATACGAAGCAAAATTTGCCGCAAACGTTTCTTTTTTATTATATCCCGAGGGAGGAACTGCTGGAGCGGGCAGCATCAGCAATTGGAAAATGGCTCGTTCCGAAGCGCCTCAGAGCATGAAAAGGGGAGTCCCAGGTCAAAAGACCTTTTGGGACATCCCCTCGGCAATATAGGAGCGTTATCAGTAATGACGGCCTGTGATGTAACGGCTCGCCCAGTAACCTGTTTTCAAACTGGAAATCGTAACCCCGCCACCCGGCGAGTTACCGATAAATTTGCCGTTTCCGGAATAAATGCCCACATGGTCAATTTGACCGGGCTTGTTCACGCTGAACATGACAAGATCACCGATGGCCAGCCTGCTCTTGCTGTTAACCGGTGTACCCCATTTAGCCTGGGCTTTGGACCCCCAAGGGATCTTTTTTCCGTTCTTCTGGAACACAAATTGCGTAAAGGAGGAGCAATCGAAGATCAACTGAGCAGGATTGCGGACGCCCCACTTGTATGTAACTCTACCCTGATAGGATTTGGCCGTATTGACGATTTTATGTCCGTTGGTTGCATAAGTTTCCTGAGCCGAGGCCGGGACCGGTGCTGCAAAGCTGGCTGCAGAGAATAACATGGAGAACGTTAGAGCAGCAGTAACTAGTTTTTTCATTGCCATCTCACTTTCCAAATTGGTATTTAATAGTCTTACAGGTGTACATTAGCACATATTCCATAAGAAATTCCCTAGTAGATGTATGGGTATGGAGGAAATATTGACCAACTATGAGTATCTCATTCTGTCTTCTGTCGAGATAAAAAGGTATGCAGCTTGAGAAGTACTGAGTCTATTTCACGATCTCCCAGAGGCTGTACCGGACGATGATTGTCCGGGAATATGGCTGCGAATTTAGCAATTTGCTCTTGGGACATCTCAATCGGGTGTTCGAGCACAGTCCAGCTTACATTCTCGGTGCACGGAGGAGTTGTAAGAGAACCGCTGTAGTGGATGGACTGCAGATTGGCAGGCAGCAAAGAGGTGAGGTCAATCGCACTTTCCAGTTCAACCGTTTTTTTCGTCTCGTCTGTGGGAAGGTTGTCCCAGAAGCTTTCGAACGCCATATGTTCAGAGCCATTTTCAATCAAAATGCCAAGCACAGCAGTACGGTTATTCTCACTCTTATGGACAAAATGCAGCTCCATATCCGCATTCTGTCCGTTAATCTGATGTTCGCTCGGATGATGGAAATGAAACTGGGTCAGTGTAAATTTGGTACCGTCCAGCACGATATAATTGCTGTTATCCTTCAAGCTGACTTGAATGGTATATCCGTTGTTTTGAATGCTTGCCTTCGCATTACCATAATGAATGTCTATCGGTTTGAGGATTTCGGAGGTTGTCAGATGGGCATGTTTAATATCGATGGGGGACTGTTGTGTGCCGTTGCCGCATGCTAGATAATCTGCTTCTAGCTCGCCCCAATGCTCCGGGCCGGTGTCCCCTTCATACGACCAGTGAGCGGGAGGAACTAGGGAGGTAGTGCTTGTTAGAATACTGGGAACTTGACTGCCTATTCCGTTGCTTGTAGTCTGATTGGACTGTTGCTGAGCACATCCTGCCACAAAAATAAGGGTAAGCACAGATGTAGAAGCGAGTTGTAACTTGTTGATCATCGGCTTGTCCTTCTTTCTGCATTTGTAGATAGCTTGTGGAATTGTATATTGTTAAAGGCCGTCTCAGAATCACCTTGCGGACGGACGGCCATAGTGTTGGATGATATTATGACACATATTTTTTGATAAGAATGGCGGAATTATGCCCTCCAAAGCCGAAAGAGTTGGACATTCCGATCTTCACATCAACTGACCTTGCTTGATTCGGCACATAATCGAGATCGCATTCCGGATCGGGGGTCACTAAATTAATGGTTGGCGGGATAACGCCATCCTGAAGAGACTTCACCAATGCAACCGCTTCTATAGCGCCTGAAGCGCCCAGCATATGGCCAGTCATGGATTTGTTCGCAGTGACCGGCATGCGGTAAGCATGTTCTCCGAATAATTGCTTGAGCGCTGCGGTTTCCGAACGGTCACCAATCACAGTACTCGTAGCATGGGCGCTGACGACATCAACCTGCTCCGGTGAAATTCCGGCCTCGGACAATGCCGCTGCCATGGCCCGGGCTGCCCCACGACCGTCAGGTGGAGTAGCTACCATATGATAAGCATCCGAGCTGGCACCATAACCGATGACCTCTGCCAGGATTGTAGCGTTTCTGCGTTGTGCATGGGTGAGGGATTCCAAAATGAGCATGCCAGCTCCTTCTGCCATGACGAAACCGTCCCGGCTGGCATCAAACGGACGGCTGGCACGCTCAGGCTCCTCGTTATGGGTGGAGAGGGCGGTCGCATTAGCAAAGCTGGCTATAGCAATATCCGTCAAGGCCGCTTCTGATCCGCCTGCAATAATGAGATCCGAACGTCCTGCTTGTATATTGAAGAAAGCTTCTCCAATGGCGGTATTTCCTATGGAGCAGGCTGTCACCGGTGACAGCGAGGGGCCAAGCGCACCATATCTGATACTGATCATGGCGGCTGCCATATTAGAGATTATCATGGGCACGAGGACTGGACTCACCCGTTCCGGTCCACGTTCGGCAAGAACACTGCCTTGGTTCATCAGGCTTTGAATACCTCCCACCCCGGAGCCGACGTATACTCCCAGCCGTTCCTGATTGATATCCTCGAGATTAAGTCCTGAATTTTGGATAGCTTCTTCTGCGGCCGCCAGAGCGAACTGGCAAAAACGGTCCATTTTGCGCGCTTCCTTGACTCCAAAAAGCGCGTTCGGATCAAAATCCCGGACAATGCCCGCAATTTTTACTTTGTGCCTTGACGTGTCTAAAGTATCTATTTTTGAAATTCCAGATTCTCCACGCACAAGACGGGACCAGAACGTCTCCACATCATTGCCCATCGGCGATATGACGCCCATACCTGTAATGACAACTCTTTCTTTTTCCATAAAAAGTAACCCTCCTTGGAGCTGAATAATTTCTGCTGCTAGGGTTAGAATGTCATGAATATTATCCTATTACAAGATATCGTTTATGCTAGTATAATTAGTACCAGATTATCCTACCATCGCTTTGAAAAGAGGAGATACGAATGAATTCCCAAACCAGACTGCAGGCGTTATCCGTTTTTCTAAAGGCGCAACGAGCCAAGCTTTCTCCCGAAGCGGCCGGGTTGCCGACAGGCATGAGAAGGAGAACTCCAGGGCTGCGCAGGGAAGAGGTGGCGCAACTGGCAGGGGTGAGCACTACCTGGTATACATGGCTGGAGCAGGGACGCGATATCAAGGTGTCTTCTTCTGTCTTGGATTGCGTAGCTGCAGCGCTCCAGTTAACGGCCGACGAGCGAAAATATGTGTTTTCACTGGCTCTGGATACAGGGCAGTCAACATTATCTTATCCGACAAGGCAAGCAGCGCCTCTCATGACCCCCTCTCTGGAAAAAATCATAACTGAGCTGCGCTATTGTCCGGCGATTATTTCAGATCGCACCTGTCGTATTGTCGGGTGGAATGTCGCTGCTGCTTATGTATTTCTTGACTTTGAGCTTATTCCCTGGGAGGAGCGCAATATGATCTCTCTGCTGTTCTCCCGCAGGGAATTCAAGCGTCTGGCGGTGAATTGGGAGCATTTCGCTAACGGTTATCTTGCAATGTTTCGTTCGTACTACGGACAGTATGTTGAAGACGAATGGTATGAGCAGTTTTTGGAGGAGATGAAACAACGTCATCCGGCTTTTGAACAGATGTGGGAACAGAGCCGGGTCAGCTATGCACCGGATGTTCATCTCGAATTCAGGCATGCGAGGGCAGGGAAGATGGTATTCGAGCTTACTTCTCTTCAGGTCTATGGTGAACATGATCTTCGCTGCAGTATATATACACCGGATGCAAGAACAGAAGAGAAACTGCAAAAATTGATGAATGATCAGGGGAACATGAGTGCGGATGAAACATTTTAGATGTGGAGATTTGCTTGTCAATTAAAAGAGCGGGTGTTGGTGGACGATTTCCAACACCCGCTTTTTCCCTGCATTTTGGTCTATGAGCGGTACCGGCTCCAAACCGTCATTTCTCCCGGCTCCCTGTTGCTCCAGGCATAATACGGAACGGCTTTGATCTGAACTGGTATCCGCGCCGCAGGGCTTGTGGCATAGAGCGCATCCGAACCTGCCGCAATAGCATCGGACCGGGTTGCCGTACCGCAAATGACGACCGATCCTCCGAATAGCTCATCATCGTAAACGGCTTCCAGCTTGGAGCCTACCGCCAATTCAATATCCTGCAGGTTGGCACCGTTGTCCACTTCTTCAAGGCAGTAGACGATCGGTCCCCGCTGCAGGGCAGCTTTACCCGCATTTTCCCGCAGTGCCGGATGGGCAAATACCAGCTCGACCGGCATGCTCATTTCCAGCATGATGCGGTCCCCTGGCTGCCAGGTTCTGTGCAGGGAGGCATAACCGTTGCTCATTACGGCATCCGTTACTTCATTACCGTTGACAGTGATTTTGGCTTCTTTGCACCAGCCCGGAATCCGCAGCGAAACACCGAATTCAGCCTCGTGGTCCATGTCCAGCTCCAGCTCAACCGCTGCATCCCAGGGATAATTGGTTTTCTGGATCAGGCGCACCTCTTGGTCGGCTAGATCAACCGTCGCACTGCTGCCGATATACAAGTGCACGTATAGCTCCTTACGCTCGTCATTTTGCGAGTAGATGTATTGGCCGAGCGAAGCGATCAGGCGTGCGATATTCGGCGGACAGCAGGCGCAGCCGAACCATGGCTGGCGGGTGACCTTAACCGTCGACATATCGTGACGATGATTGGCTGTATCCGGCCATACCTCCAGCGGATTGACGTAAAAATAACTTTTGCCATCCAGCGAAATGCCGCTCAACACACCATTGTACAGCGCGCGCTCCATGACGTCTGCGTACTCCCGGTCCGCCTCAATCTGCAGCATCCGGTGTGCCCAGAACATGAGCCCGATCGCTGCGCAGGTCTCCGCATAGGCACGGTCGTTGGGCAGGTCATAGGGTACGGTGAACCTTTCTTCATATTCAGAGGAGCCGATACCTCCGGTGACGTACATTTTACGGCGGGTCGTATCCTTCCAGAGCTGTCTGCACGCATCAAGCAGTTGCTGATCCCCGTTTTGTACCGCCAGATCGGCCATGGCACTGTACAAGTATACGGCCCGCACCGAATGGCCTTCCGCCGTATGCTGCTCACGAACAGGAGCGTGGGCCTGGAAATAATCGTAATTGCGCTTGCGGGCAGTATTCTCCTGATGTTGCCGGGCTTCCTGATCAAAGAAATGCGGCTGCTGTCCGCGTTGGTCGACGAAGAAGCTGCTCAGCTCCAAATATTTAACCTGGCCGGTGGCCTCGTACATTTTCACTAATGCCAGCTCGATTTCCGGATGTCCGTCGTAACCCTGCATCTGGTCAGGTCCCGGACCGAAAACCGTACCGATATAGTCGGCATATCTGGCCATGATATCGAGGAATTTCCTTTTGCCGGTGGCCTGAACATACGATACGGCTGCTTCCATCAGATGACCTGCACAGTACAGCTCATGATTATCGCGCAGGTTGGTCCAGCGCTCTCCCGGATGTTTGACCGTATAATACGTATTCAGGTACCCGTCCGGCTGCTGCGCTCTTTCCAGCAGGTCGATGACCTCATCGGCCGTTTTTTCCAGCTCGGGGTCCCGTTCCCTGGACAAAATGAAGCCGACGGTTTCCAGCCATTTGCCAAGGTCGCTGTCCTGGAACACCATGCCGTAATATTCGCCTTGTGCTTCACCCGCGGCAAGACGGAAGTTTTCGATTGTATGGCTGGGCTCCGCGCCGGGGATATTGTCGTTCAATGCATCCCATTGATAAGGGACGACTGTCTCGGTTACATTTTGCTCCCGTGAGCTCCAGAAGGAGTCCTGGATCGTCACCTGCTGCAGGGTTAAAGGATTCATCTTTTTCTGTACCTGATTGTTCATTGTGCTCATGGTCATACTCCTTCGATTATAAATTTTTGGCGTTATACATGTTTTATTCACCTTTCAAACCGGACAACGTAATACCTTTGATGAAAAAATCCTGGGCCAGCAGGAACACGACAATAAGCGGAATAATTGTAATGACAGTACCTGCCATCAGAACGGGCCAGTCTGTCGAATACATGCCCTGCATGGCGGCGAGGCCAAGCGGCAGTGTCATCATGTCCTGCGAGTTAATGTACACGAGCGGGGAGAGGAAATCATTCCACATGCCCATGAAGACGAATACACCAAGTGTAGCCATCGCCGGTTTGGAAAGCGGGATGAAAATGCGCCAGTAGACCCCGAAAGGCGTACATCCGTCGATTTTGGCCGCATCCTCCAGCGAGGCGGGAATCGTGAGGAAAAACTGGCGCAGCAGGAATGTGCCGAAAGCGGATACCAGCGCGGGCAGAATGAGCGCCCAATGCGTATCCACCAGATTGTACGAACGCATGATGATAAAGTTGGGAATCAGGGTCACCTGGGCAGGAATCATCATCGTAGCCAGATATAGTCCAAACAGCAGCTCCCTGTATTTGAACTTGAGTCTTGCAAATACATACCCGGCCATGGAGCTGGTGATCAATTGGGCCACTACGGCGATCACAGTGATTTTAACACTGTTCAGCAGATAGGTCATGAACGGAAACCGGTCCGATATGCGCAAATAATTTTCCCATTGAATGGATTCCCCGAACAGCGTGGGCGGGAACACGAACACTTCACTGATATTTTTCAGCGAGGTGCTGACAGACCAGAGAAAAGGCAGAATCATCGTAATGGCACCTGCAAGCAGTACGGCGTGTGCGGTTATTTTAAGCGCCAGATTCGTTTTCACGGCTCAGCCTCCTTCAATAAATGCCCCATTTTTTTTGACGCCAGAACTGGAACAGGGTAATCAGCAGCACCAGGAAAAACAGAACATACGCCATCGCGCTTGCATACCCCATATTAAAATACTTAAATGCCGTCTCATAGAGGTAATGCACGATGACGGAGGTGGAACGCGCCGGCCCGCCCTGGGTCATCAGGAACACGGTGTCGAACACCTGGAATGAGCCGATCACAGACATGACGGTCACAAAAAAAGTGGTCGGTGACAGCAGCGGAACGGTAATATAACGAAATTTGTGGTGCCAACGGGCTCCGTCCATGTCCGCCGCTTCGTAGTAGCTTTCAGATATCGCTTGCAGGCCGGCCAGAAACAGCAGCATGTTAAACCCGATATTTTTCCACACGCTCGTGATAATCACTGCGGGCATAGCCCATACCGTGCTGGTCAGCCAATCCGGTCCCTTGATGCCAAAGAAGCCCAAGAAGTAATTCAGAATTCCGTATTCGGGATTGTAGATCCACTGCCACACCACCGCCACGGCCACCATAGAGGAAATGACCGGCAGAAAGTAGGCTGCCCTGTAAAATTTTTTGAACTTAATGTTCTGATCCAATGCCACAGCCAGAAACAGCGCCAGTACGATACCCAGCGGAACGGAAACGGCCGAAAAATAAAGGGTGTTCCAGAATACCTTGATGAAGGTCTCGTCATGGATTAATCCGGCGTAATTCTCCATCCCGACCCACTGTATGGGGCTCAACATATCCCAGGATGTGAAGCTTAGAAAAAATGAAGCGATGACCGGCAGAAACGTAAAAGCAAGAAAGCCGAGCAGGTTGGGCAGCAGCAGCAGAAAAGCCCAGGTTCCGTCCTTATAAAATAACCGTTTGAGTTTGCTTGAGCGGCTTGGAACGCGGATTTCCACGGATGCCATATCAGGGTCAGCCAAGTCTTGATTCGGGTGCATACGGGGTCACCTCCGTAACGGAGCCCGGCTTGCTGTACCGGGCGTGCCCGTCAGAATAAATGCTGGTGTGCCAGAAACTCATTGGGCAAGCTCGATGTTGGCTCTTTTCTCAATATTGGCGAGAGTAGCATCCACCGATTGACCGGAATACCAGAGCTTATCCGTTTCCTCGGTAATAATATCGTTCACTTTATTTTGGCGGATCAGGGAGAAAGGATGAGCCTCCGCATCTTTAAAGAAAGGGACCAGCTCTTTGAAGCCTTCGGGATGAACCTTGTCGTTATACCATTTTGCGATGCCTTCTTCGGTGTAAAGAGCGGTCCGGTTTGGCATCCATAAGCCTTCCTTCACCAGCCCGATCTGATATTCCTCGGAGGAAAGAAATTTCACCAGCTCCCATGCTTCCTCCGGGTGCTTCGTATTAGCCGCGACGGAGTGCAGGTGCGCCTGTCCCTGAGTCACGGCACGCTCAAATTTGGGGAGCGCCGCGACACCTACAGGGAAGCCCATGGTTGCCAGCTCCTGCAAAGCCCATGAACCGTCGATCATCATCGCAACCTTGCCGGTCTGCAGCATCTGGGCGGGCTTCATGCCGATGCTCTCCAGCGTCTTGGCGGTTGGGGAAGCACCATCGACCAGCCGCAGGTCGAGCACGGACTGCAGCACCTGCTTCGTTTGTGGTGTATTGATGGTCATTTTGGTGCCGTCTTCATTAAAGAGTGTCCCGTTATTGGACAAAATTTCGGCCGTCGTGTTGGCGAAGGCTTCCAGACCAAACGCCCCATACTGCGTGACTTTGTCGCCGTTTTTAATCGTCAGTTGCTTGGCCGTGTCGCGGAATTGCTCCCACGTCCATGCCTTGGCCGGATCGCCAGGCGGATAGGCAATACCCGCCTTGTCAAAAATATCTTTGTTATAGTAGAGTACAGGGGAAACGGTGCAGCTGCTTACGCCGTAGATGTTGCCGTCAATCTGCATAATGTTTGCTGCCGAAGGAATAAACTCATCCACCGAGAGATCGGCCTGGAAGCGGTCGGTTAAATCCAGCAGTACGCCCCGCTTCTGAAAAGCTCTGTATTCCGTAGAGCCGAGGAAAAAGACGTCCGGCGCGGAATTGCCGGCGAGCATGGTCAGCAGCTTCTGCACATACTGCGCCTGCGGGACAGGCTGATATTCGACTTTAATGTTGGGATGTGCCTTCATGAAGGCATCCAGTCCCTGCTGCACGCTCTGGGTCTCCAGCGGACTGGCTTCCCAGCCCATGAACTTGAGGGTGACGATACCGTCTGCCTGGTCACCGTTTGACGTGCTGCCGTTTGGAGACATACCTCCTGAGCAGGCTGAGGCAAGCAGTGAGCATAACAGGACAATGATGAGCAGGTGTAACTTTCTCACAGGATGACCCTCCTTCAATGGACAAAGATCGGATGGTTCGGGAACGCGGAGTTTCTCACGAATGCAAGCGCTTGCACAAGAAATCATAACATGATTGCTTGTGGCTGTAAGTAGCTGTACTGACAGAAAAGGTGGATTATACTGACCGATGGAATCATGGATAAGAATCACAGGCTTGAGGAGCTGAGGATATGAAGTTTCTAAAGACAGACATCACGAATCCGGTAGAATTCATATCATGCGGTCATTTTATTTCGAGTGTGCCCTGGACGCACAGTGAACGATGCATCGATTCCTATGAAGTGCTGATTGGGGTTCACAAAACGCTTTATATCTCGCAAAATGGAGTAGAGTACGAGCTGCAGCCAGGCCAGGTGCTGCTTTTGCAGCCCGGACTTGTCCACCACGGGCATAAGCCGTGCGAGGCGGGTGTTTCTTTTTACTGGTTTCATTTTATCCCGTCCGCGCAGGTTGAGTGGTTGGATGAGCAGGAGATGGCCCGTGTATGGCCCGCTCTGAATGGACCGGATGCGGACCGCACCTGTTCGGATATTTATTTGCCGTTAATGCTTACGCCGCAGGCGGTGGAGCGGATCAACATCCTGTTTCAGCAACTGCAGCATATCGTGCATTCCAATTATTATACACGCCAAAGCGCCCATTATTTAACGACCTCTCTGCTTATTGAGCTGACTGAACAGACGATTACGGAAGTGTACCGCAGCGCCCAACTGAACAAGGGAGACCGCAATATCGCAGAAATTATAGAATGGGTGCGGATTCATGCGGCGCAGGATATTTCGGTAGCCGACGTTGCCAGCAGATTCAATTACAACCGCGATTATCTCTCACGTTTCTTCAAGAAAAAGACCGGCTACAATCTGCAGGAGTACATACATCTGTTAAAAATTGCGAAGGCCAAGGACATCCTGTCCCGCAGTTCAGCGAGCGTGAAGCTGGTGTCCGCCAAGGTAGGAATTGAGGATGAAAAATATTTTATGCGCCTGTTCAAAAAGTATGTGCAGATGACACCAACCGATTATCGGAAGGCCTATTACAAAGTTCATCTGAACAATCATTAATAAGGTGTCCGGAATCGAAGATTTTGTGGATGATACTGACTAAATAGAGGAGTGAGGGGATGAAGGAGCGACTGGACAAAGCCCTGCAGCTCAGAAGTGAAGGCGAGCTTATGGCAGCGAACCAAATACTGGTGGAACTGGTGGAACTGCACCCGCAGGATGCGCTGGTGAACTACCAATGCGCCTGGAGCTTTGACGTACTGGGACGGGAGAGGGAAGCCATACCTTATTATGAAAAGGCGGTATCGCTGGGTTTGTCTGGGGAAGACCTGGAAGGGGCACTGCTGGGAATGGGCAGCACATACCGCACACTGGGAGATTATGAGGGCTCGCAGCGCACGTTCCGCAAAGGAATGGAGCTGTTTCCGGACAACCGGGCGATGAAGGTTTTTTACGCGATGACGTTGTATAACCTGCAGCAGCATCCGCAAGCGATGGAAATTCTGCTGCAGTGCATAGCGGAAAGCTCCAATGACAGCGAAATACAGAAATATAAAAGGGCCATTCTTTTTTATTCTGATCAGCTTGACAAGGTTTGGGAGTGAATTATTGCCGCTGCTCCCCTTAATTGAGAAAAAGCTGCATCAATGCACGAGCAAGCTCGAAGAAATTTGGATATATTCTGCATATCTCTTGGCCTCTTGCGCGAAATAGGCATCGGTACCATGAGTAGTATTATAGGTAACAAAAGCCGGAAGATACGTTCCGTTGCATTTGGTTACCGTTCTTTGTATCGGTCTGAAAAATTCGCTGATCGTAAAGCAATTGTCTCCGCCCGCCTGGTAGCCGTGTTCCGGGCCTCCCGTCGTAGTTGCAAGCATAAATTCCTTGCCTTTCAAATGATTTCCTTCAGGTCCAAACGCCCATCCGTACGTAAATACATCATCAAACCATTTTTTTAATAACGGGGGGCAGCTATACCAACAAAAAGGGAATTGAAAAATAATCCGGTCATACAACAGGAGCAATTGCTGTTCCTTTTCCACGTCAATATTCCAATCGGGATAAATACTGTAGAGGTCTCTTACATCGATATTTGCATGATTTTGAATCTCCAGCATGAAAGTCCGATTGACACGGGATGCCTCCAGGCCTGGATGTGCAACGATTACCATCGTTTTCATTTTGTTTGCCTCCTGTTTTTAAAGCCAGCTTATTTGCATCTCCAATTATTCAATCGAAAGCTATTTTTGAAAAGTACGCTTTTTATTCATACTTAGTCTTGAAAACCGTACGATAGATGCCGCCTGGGATAAAGATAGTACGTTAAACTGTACTATGTACGAAAATAAGTAGTACTATTTTAAATCAGGCTGCTTTGGTAAAGTAGAGATAAGTACTTGGATAGAGTCAAAATCAGGGGGGAGAATATGGACGCCGAGAACAATCCGTTGTATAGAAAACAGGGGATATTGACGACCTTGCAGGTCATAGGGGGCAAATGGAAGCCGCTCATCTTGTTTATTCTGCTGAAGGAAGGCACCAAACGGTTCGGTGAGTTAAAACGCCAGCTGCCCAATGTGACGCAGGGCATGCTTACGAATCAGCTGCGGGAGCTGGAGCGGGACGGACTCATCATTCGCAAAGTGTACCAAACCATCCCTCCAAAGGTCGAATACTCGCTATCCGAACATGGGACAACGTTGAGTTCTGTTTTGACCGATATGTGTGGATGGGGATTTAAGCATATTGATTTTATAAATAGCACTGGCACTACCGATAGTAAACGGGAAGTTGAAGAGCGAGTTTAACTGTTGAACCGAGAGGAGTAATCATGAAAATAGTTCCAATTACATAGATGAATTTTAATATTATAGCAATAAAATGATGTTATTATTAATTTGATCAACCACTATTTTATAGAAAAGAGGTCGAGAAATGGAAGCTTTCAGGTTAGCAATTGTTGGTGCGGGTCCGTCAGGTATTGTTGATGCTATCTCAGTCTGTAAAGTTTTAAAGGGTGAACATGTTGTGATAGATATCTATGATCCGGGGCTTCCATTTAGAGGACGATCCTTTAATACCGGTTCTGAAAGGATGCTGCTTAATACCAGCGTGGGTGTCAGTTTTATTGATCCTGAGGAGCCTGATGGCTTCGAGAGATTTCTTGTCCATGACCAAGGATTGCATGTGTCTACCGGTGATGTGGTTCCGAGGGATCTGGCCTCAGCTTTTTTAGAAAAAGAGCTGTCTGTCGCTAGAACGTATATATCTGGAGTGAATTTTATTTCTGACCGGGTCTATGATCTTTATGTTAACACCAAGGGTGGCAAGCCTTGCATTCACGTTAATGAAGAAATTACGGATTATGATGCTGTCATTATTTCAACAGGACTTCAATTTAAAAAGGATGTAGGCTTTCTGCAAGGAGAGAAAATTTTGCCTCCTTACCCGGCAAAAAACCTTACCGATATGGACAGGAGGGCATCTGTACTGATTTTGGGGAGCAAGCTATCGGCGGTAGACACGTTGGCGCATCTGGCTGGCTGCGAACATGAGGGGCGTATAGATATTTGCTCGACGAGTCAATTATTTCCTTCCGTACGGAAGCAGGTGATTAAACCAACGGAACGCAGCTTTCTTAATCATTATTTGATGAGATCAGGAAAGCTGCCCAATGATTATTCTCTCATTTCCTGCATGTTGGATATGCTTGACCAGCACTTCCTTGAACATGGTATGTATTTAACAGATTTCATTGCTCCCGGGGATCGAGATTCTGTTGCGCAATTAAATTATGAAATTCAACTATGTAATCAAAAACAGAATGTGTGGGAAGATATTTTAATGGATGTGATCGACGGCTTGAACACTGTCTGGCCGCGGCTGTCTCTGGACGATAAAAAGCGCTTTAACATTGAAGTCAACTCCTGGCTGGGGAGAATTGCTCATTCCATGCCCCTTCGTAATGCAAGGACTATCTCGGAACTGTTCAGCTCCGGCCAGCTCAGCATGATAAATGTTGATGATTTGTCAACGATAAATACAGATAACTATGATGTCATCATCAACACGACAGGTCTCCAGACGGCGGACACCGATTCGCTGCTGTCACACTTGGCAGGCAAACAATTGCTTCAATTTAATGGGCTTGGCGGCGTATCCATCAACACGAATAATCATCGCTTGCGTGAAGACCTGCCTATCTACGCCAATGGCTCTATTGTTCAGGGGGAAGTGTTTACGGCCAATTCTGTTTACTCAACCAGTTATGGCGCACAAAAAATAGCAGCAGACATAAATAGAGTATTCGATGAATATCATCGGCTGGCTAACGTGTTTCAGGATTAAACCGCATATTAGGCTCTATCGGCTTTTTGGCTGGCAGAGCCTTTTACATAAAAATCTTGATTTACTCGGGCTTAACGTCAAAAGAAATATGAACCAATTTCTAGTTTGGAAGACACGTGCTAGTATAGAAGGTGTTATACAAATTTCGCATCCGTGCAATCCGGGAGGACATTAATCATGAAGACGGTATATGATTTTGAAGCAAAAATGCCAAATGGTGAAACAAGATCATTAAAAGAATATGAAGGCAAAGTGTTAATTATAGTGAACACGGCAAGCAAATGCGGATTAACGCCGCAGTTTAAAGAATTACAGGAGCTATATGAAAAATATCAAGCAGAAGGTCTGGAGATACTTGGTTTCCCCTGTGATCAATTCAATAATCAGGAATTCAGCAATATAGAAGAAACCACTCAATTTTGCCAGCTGAATTATGGGGTGAAGTTTCCTGTTTTTGCGAAAATTGATGTGAATGGAGAGCACGCAGATCCGCTTTTTACATTTTTAAAAGAACAGAAAAAAGGAGTTCTTTCGAGCAGAATTAAATGGAATTTCACGAAATTCCTTGTCGATCGGAACGGAAAAGTTATAAAGCGTTATGCTCCGGCCACCGCTCCGGTAAAAATAGAAACGGATTTAAAAGCCTTGATTTCTTCTTCAAATCCCGAATAAAATGTTAAACAAAGCTTATTTGAACGGGAGGATTTCAAGCTTGACACCATTTACAGCCCGGGTCATTGAAGTGATTCAACAGATTCCGGAGGGAAAAGTGATGACATACGGACAGATCGCCAGAGAAGCGGGAAGCAGCCGTGCCGCGAGGCAGGTCGTGCGCATTCTTCATTCCATGAGCCGCAAGTATCGTCTGCCATGGCATCGTGTAGTCAACGCCAAAGGTGAAATTGCCGTCCAGGATGATGAATCGGCTGAGCTGCAATGTCTGTTTCTGCAGGCTGAAGGAGTTGAATTGCTGGGCAACCGGAGGATCGATCTGGAAGCATTTCAGCATCGCCCCTAATGGCGGCTCAATGGCCGATCAGGGGCGATGCTGATTGCTTAATACGATTAAGGCAGGGACATTGGACTGATCAACTTAAGCTTTTTTTCCTGTCGAGGGCTGATCAGACAGCGGTGTGCAGTGGATGCGGCCGCTTTTTTTGTGTCTGAGTAAAGCAGCAATCCAGTAGACTGCCAAAATGGCGCACGGATAGAGCATGGCCCAGCCGGTAAAAGGAAAGACGGCGGCTGTGCATAGAAATGAGATCCAGCTTACGGCCAGCGCCCGTCTGTCTTCTTTCAGCAGCCGTATTCCTGCGGCGCATCCGCACAAATAAGTCAGAATGAAAGCGGCGTTGGGTAACTGTATAAGTGTTGTTAGTGAAATTATTTTGCTGGCATACAGAAACATGATAAGCGTAAATGTAATGCCAAGGAAGATCAGACCGCCTGTAGGGGAATGGTGTTTGCCGGATAACCGACCCATCCATGCCGGAGCGTGACCTTCGCGGGCCAGGGAGTAAGCCACACGTGAAGCGGCACCGGTGTAAGCGATTATGGTTGCTGTACAGATAAAAATGCCCATGACGCCTGCAATCAAGGCTCCCCAGCGTCCCAACGGTACGCTGATCATATGGACCAGCGCCGTATCCGCACCGCTAAGGTAGCTTTGTGTCCCAACGGTAGCCAGCGCGGACAGAAAATAAAGGAAACCAACGATGACGGCAGCGATCATCACACCTTTTACGGCAGCCCGCTGCGGATTCTTGAATTCCTCCGACATATGCGAAACGGCTTCCCATCCGATAAAACACCAGAACAAGATGGCAGCAGACTGCCCGATGCTTACCCAGCCATGTGGAAGGAATGGCGTGAAATGTGATACTTCCATCTGGGGGACCGACACGGCGAATGCGAACAAAAGCACGGCTGCGATGCCGATCACAACGACCACCTGAATTCCTCCAGCCAGCTTCATGCCAACCCAGTTGGACAACAGGCCGGCGGCCAGAATCAGGAAAGCAATGAGAATTCGGGCACTGTCGCCCCAGCCGAGCGCAGCGGTCAAATAACCGGCACCGGTTAAGGCGGCGACAGGAGCCCCAATCGGTACGGACATCAGAAAAAACCAGCCGACAAGCGCTCCTGCACGGGGGCCGAAAGCAAGGGTGACAAAATGGGAGACTCCGCCTGCATTCGGGTACTTGGCCGACAGCAGGCCCATGGAGAGGGCCATCGGCAAAATAAGCAAAGTCATGAATCCCCAGGCAAGCAGAGAGGCAGGGCCGGCTATCTCCGCCGCCAGCCCGGGAACGATCAGAACGCCGGAGCCGATGACAGCTCCGATATACATTGCTACAGCCTGTGGAGTTCCTATCGTTTTTTGAAGCTGTTGAGAGCCGTTGGATTCCATAAATTTTTTCCTCTTTCCTTGAATTTGAACCCAGCTTAACAGATAATAGGTACATCGGAAAAACGGAAATATCAAATGATTTGCATCGGAATAATCGATGGGTAAGGAGGAGTTATGGAATCTCGACATTTATTTACATTTCTTGTGGTGGTAGAGGAAGGAAGCTTCACACGGGCAGCCCTGCGGCTCGATTATGCGCAATCCAGCATCACAGCCCAGGTTCAGGCGCTTGAAGCTGAGCTGGGTGCACCGTTATTTGACAGAATAGGTAAGAAGATTATGCTGACCGATGCGGGACGAAGACTTCTCCCCTATGCACAGGAAATTGCCAAAATGCATGCTTTGGCGAGAGATGCCGTGCATTCGGTTGCGGATGTTGGCGGTACGCTGATGATCGGGGCGCCAGAGTCACTGGCTGCGTTCCGTCTGCCTGCCGTGCTGCGGGAATACCGTGAGCGTTATCCGAACGTGAAAATTTCCCTCAAGCCAGGCTTATGCTGGGAGCTGAAGGATCTGGTCCGTGCTGGACAACTGGATATGGCTTTCCTGCTGCAGCCGGAATTGGAGGACAAAGACCTTCATATCGAGCTGCTGGTTGAAGAGGAGATGGCGCTGGTCGCCCCGCTTCATCATGCCCTTGCAGAGCTGGAGCACGTGGAGCCCGCCGATCTCAGAGAGGAAACCATTCTGCATACTGAAGCTGGCTGTACGTACCGGGCCCTCTTTGAGCAGCATCTGAACAGCCACGGAATCTTTCCGGACCCCAAGCTTGAATTCTGGAGCATTGAAGCCATAAAGCAATGTGTGATGACAGGGCTCGGTCTGTCGTTATTGCCACTCGTTACTGTACAGAATGAGCTGAAGGAAGGCAAGCTGCTGAGGCTGAACTGGGATGACCGCCCACAGCGTGTCTCCACACAGGTCGCATACCATACGAAGAAGTGGCAGTCGCCTGCATTAAGCGAGCTTCTGCGGATCGTATCGAAGCATGCGGCCGGGTGGCGCAAGAGGCCTATGCCAACAGCTGATTCCATTGTTCTGCATTTAGCCGAGTAAGTTGAATGGATGATTAGAGCCGGTCAAATATGGCCAAGGCATCCGCCTGTGTGTAAATATAAGGTGTTTCGGGTTCCTCTGTTGGCGTAATTTTGGCAGCGCGGATTTCCAGTCTCTCCACACCTTCATCTGCCGCCACATGCAGTGTTCCTTCCACCTTGACCCAGGAATCCTTGGCCAGCTTTGGCGCATGCTCTGCCTCCACCATAATGCCAAATGGGGTGGCGTCTGCGGGGCAGCACATGACCAGGAATCGGCCGATGGCAAAGAGCAGCCCATTTCCCATTTGCTCGTCTTTATATACAAACCCTGTAATGGATATGGGTTTGCCCTCAAACTCATGCTTATACAAATCAATAGCCCCGATCGTTTCCGAAAAAATCTTCTCTTGCACGACGATTTTCGGCTCCAAATATAATCGCTTGGCAAGCTCGGCAAACTCCACATTGTATTCATCCGGCGGCACGAATCTCGCGTCCAGCGACCTTAAAGCTGCTGCTTCCCCGTTCCCCGCTGCTGCCGCTTGCCCTATACCCTGTACGGAGCCATCCTGTTGCTTACGGCGAAGCTCCTGGCCGGGCAGGGTGTAGGACATGCCCTTCTTTGCGGCCATATCGCTGCCCAGGGACTTATCCGGCAGTAAGCCACCGAGCAACAGAGGCAGGACAAAGAGTCCGTAAACAAAGATTTTTTTGGATAATGTATCGGGAAGTGTATGCTCACAGTCGCACAGCTCCTCGGTGCGTCCTCCCACCCCGTGAAGTCCCATACTCAGAGCGATAAACAGCAAAGGAACAGGACAGCACAGCAGCAGGAGCTGCATATGTGGAGCCAGATAATAATGCAGCGCATCAGCCCGGTTCAGATGTATGATGTAGACGGCCAGGCCGGCAATCAGCAGCATGCGCAGCAAATAATGCATTCGTATGGAGAAGGAAGAATTCATCGTTTGTTCGCCTCCTTTTTTCTGAATTTCAGCAGCCGCATTCTTTAAATCATCATGGAACCATACTGTTCACCAGGACAGAGCCTATAAAAACAAGCACGATGATCACTACTCCAATCCCGATGACAAACGGGAGACGAAACGTGCTCCACAGCATCAGCGTACCTTTGAAGTCGAGCATAGGGCCAAGCACCAGAAACGAGATCAGCGGCCCGGCTGTAAAGGAATGGATAAACGACGAAGCGACAAAGGCATCGGAAGTAGAACAGAGCGACAGTACATAGGCAAAGCTCATCATAAAAGCATAAGAAAGCACAGGTCCACTGCCAATGGCCAGCAAATCGTCACGGTAAATGAAGGTCTGGATCGCTGCCGTCAGCAGACAGCCGATAATCAGGTATTTTCCCATATCGATCAGTTCATCTCCGGAATGAACAAAAAAGGTTTTCCAGGTTCGATGATGATGATTGAACGTTTGCGGTGCCGGAGCAGAAAAATGCTGCACAGGGCGCTTGAGCGGGTTGGTTTTGACAAAAACGTACACAAGGAGTCCAGTGATCACCGCTATTGTAAAGGAAAGTCCAAAGCGGGCCGCGACCATACCGGGATGACCCGGAAAAGCCATCACCGTGGCGGCGAACACAATGGGGTTAATGATCGGTCCGCTGAGCATAAAGGTGACGGCAATATACGTTGGCATGCCCTTTCGCATCAGGCGGCGCACGACGGGAATAAGCCCGCATTCACAAATGGGAAGCAATATGCCAAGCAGGACAGCAAACAGTACACCGGCAAATGGATTAGAGGGCATCAGGCGGCGCACCCATTGCTCGGACACAAACAATAACACCAGGGAGGACAGCAGTACGCCAGCCAGCATGAACGGCAGAGCCTCCAGAAATATACCAGTAAAAACCGTTTTTAATTGCTGCAGTGCACTGGATTGAAGCATGGACAGCCAATGCGGGCTGAAGATTACAATAACGGGAATAGCGAAGGCAGAGGAAAGGAACAAGGGCAGCAGCTTAAGAGGCATGGTTTTCGGCATCTTCCGTCTCCTTTTAGAACATGATCTTGGAAACATTGTATGCTTGTCCGCTTCAGAACAGAATATCTGGATATTCACCCATGCAACGAATCGGGGCTGATGAATATACTGAGCGGTAAAAGGGCTTGAAGAGGAGGTGTTGTTATGCGAAAAGAAGCACTTGAGGCGGCTAAAAGCCTAGTTCATCTGGATTTCCCCGATTGCTCTCTTGCCGTGCTGGGGGGAAGCGCGGTCAGGAAACAGGTCACGCTTTACTCAGATTTGGACATTGTCATCTATGACAATAGCAAGGAGCTTCCTTTTCGGAAAACCGTTGCTGCCTTTGGATGGGTTACAGAGCTGTTTATTCTCAATTCCACATCCTATCGGGAACTATTCGATGCGGGGATTAACGAAGGGAATCCCACACTGCAAAGAATTATAGCGGAGGGCGAGGTTATCCGGGCAGATGAAGACGGGCTTGAAGTGCTTGAGGAGGCCCGTGCTGACCTGGCTTACGGACCAATGCCATGGGGGGAATATGAACTGGATCACGCACGGTACGAGATCACGGAGCATATTCAGGATTTGAAGGGAAGCACGCAGCTCTGTGAGACCTGGTTTGTGGCGAGCAAGCTGAGCGAAGCGTTATGTAAGCTGATGCTTAGGGCGAACAATCAGTGGATCGGGGAAGGAAAACATTTAATCCGCAATCTGAGATTGTTCGATCCGGAGAAGGGAACAGCACTTGAGGCAGGCCTCGAAGAATTATACCGGAATGATTCCATGGAGCAGCTCATTGCGCTCACCCTTCAATGGCTCGAACCGTATGGCGGCCCCCTGCTTGAAGGCTTTGAAGTATACTGATTGACGTCTGCTTATCAGCCCAAAAAGCCCCGATTACCGGGACTTTTTTGTGCTATTCAAAGGAGAGTATTTTCGACAATCACCAGAAATATCCTGGATATCCGGGTGGTGTTCCATAGCCGTAAGGTGTGCCGTAGCCGTAAGGTGGATAGGAGCCAAAGGCATAAGGAGCAGTGCTGATAGCAAGCAGGTCAAAAAGCACGAGTGGCAGGATGGCAGAGGTTTTCACTTTTTTATTTGGATGGGTTACATAGATTTTGTTCCCGTTGATTCGTACAAGCCTGCCTTCGACCACGGTGCCGTCTTTTTTAAGAGCATACACTTGCTTGCCGATAAGTTTGCTGACATCGCTTCTGCGGACTGCCGCTTTTGACATATGAGTCACCTCCTCTATTGAATCGTTACCTTCTTTGGTAATGGTTTATCAAGTAACGGTATATTCTATGGATTACACCTACTCGGTGCCTGTATGTTGTCCTATATGAGAGCAAATAGACGCATTCCATACGGTTGACAATAGGGTGTAAAGGTGTTTAAATCAATCGTAATAATTACAATTTAAACACAAGGAGAAGTGATTATGACTGACCAAAAGGTGCCTGTTACTGTTTTAAGCGGTTATTTGGGCTCCGGAAAAACAACGGTATTGAATCATGTGCTGAACAACCGGGATGGCATGAAGGTAGCGGTTATTGTAAACGATATGAGCGAGCTGAATATTGACGCTCAACTGGTCAAGGGAGAAGCCAATTTGTCCCGTACTGAAGAAAAGCTGGTCGAGCTATCCAATGGCTGCATCTGCTGTACGCTCCGCGAAGACTTGCTTCTGGAGGTGAATAAGCTGGCGACAGAGGGGGAATTTGATTATATTCTGATTGAATCGACGGGGATCAGTGAGCCGGTGCCTGTTGCCCAGACCTTTACATATGCTGACGAGGGCTCGAACATCAACCTGTCGAATTTAGTCAGACTTGACTGTCTGGTTACGGTGGTGGATGCATATCGGTTCTGGCATGATTTTGCATCAGGGGAAAGTCTATTAGAACGGGGCGAAGCGGCTGGTGAAGAGGACACAAGAGATGTCGTAGATTTACTGATGGACCAGATTGAGACCTGTGATGTGCTGCTTCTTAACAAATGTGATCTGGTGGAAGAGAAAGAACTGAACAAGCTGGAGGAAATGATGCGGAAGCTTCAGCCGTCTGCCAAAATCATTCGCACGGTTAAAGGACAGGTAGAGCCCACCGAGATTTTGAATACAGGACTTTTTGATTTTGAGAAAGCCAGCATGGCCCCCGGCTGGATTCGGGAGCTGGGTAAAGACAACCATACTCCTGAAACAGACGAATACGGCATTAGTTCGTTCGTTTACCGCCGCAGAAGGCCGTTTCACCCGGAACGTCTGGCTGATTATCTCAGTGAGTGGCCTGTGGAGGTGGTGAGAGCCAAAGGTTTGATATGGGTTGCCATCGAACAGGATTGGGCAGCCAGCTTAAGCCAGGCCGGACCATCCATCCAATTCGGACCTGCCGGGGCCTGGTTGGCGTCCTTTCCGCCGGAGGAACAGGAAGAGGTCTTTCGTAATGATCCCGAGGTGAAGCTGACATGGGACGAGACATGGGGCGACCGATTGAGCGAATTTGTGATGATCGGGATTGGTATGGACCGTGAAGCCATTGAACACAATCTGGATGCCTGCTTGTTAACTGAAGAAGAAATGACCCTGAATTGGGCCACCTTTGATAACCCTTTGCCATGGCTTCCGCAAGAAGTATTTGAAGCTTAGGATAGCAATAAGTAATAATTACTGTTAAAATAAATATCGTCATAAGAGTTGCAGAAGCCGGCACCGTACAGTTTCTGCATAAGGGAAGGGACGATATGCCATGACAGAGCACAAGCACGAGCATAAACAAAGCCATGAAGCTACGGTTCAGGATATGATTCATATTATGACACAGCACGGCTGGCGCGTTACCGAACAACGGAAGAATCTTGCCGATATTTTTGCCGGAGCTGATGGTTATTTGTCACCTAAGGATGTCTATGATCAAATGACCGTCAAGTACCCCAATGTCAGCTTTGATACTGTGTACCGCAATTTGCGTCTGCTGAGCGAGATGGGTGCCTTGGAGCAGTTTTATTTTATGGACGGCGGCTTGAAGTTCCGTGCAAGCTGCACAGAGCACCATCATCATCACCTTATTTGCGTGAACTGTGAAAAGACGCTTACTTTTGATTATTGCCCTATGGAGCAGACTCTTCATCTTCCGGGTTCCTTCAAGATTATGAATCATCGGTTTGAAGTGTACGGGGTTTGTGAAGAGTGCCAGGAGCACAGGTCTTAAAAGAAGCTGCGCGGCCCGGCTTCTTTTTTTGCAGCCTGGTAGCCAGGCGGGTGTGGAGCATAAACGGGTTGACGCAACGTGTAAACGGATGGTAAACTGATTTGTACGTAAAAATTACATTTAACCGGATGGACATTATTTTTTTGTACACAGATCGTAATATTTACAGAAGTGTCCCGGTGTATACATGTAGAATGGAAGATTGGAAAGGAAGCGAATTCGTATGCTTTTGGCATCATTGCAGAATGTCGTGTTTGGTTATAACGATGTTCCTGGCCTTGAAGATGCAAGTATTGAGATTTATTCCGGCGAGTTTGTGGCCGTAACCGGACCGAACGGAGCATCCAAGTCCACGCTGCTCAAGCTGTTGTTGGGACTGCTTCAGCCTTGGAAGGGTGAGGTGTTCCGCTCCCCGGTGAATGCGGAGGGCAAGAAGCTGGTCATTGGATATGTATCACAGCAAATCGCAGCCTTTAACGGAGGATTCCCGAGCACGGTGTTGGAATTTGTCCGTTCAGGCCGTTATACGAAGGGATCATGGCTGCGGAAAATGACGGAGGAGGATCATAGGCAAACGGAGACGGCACTGCGTCAGGTTGGCATGTGGGGCTTGAGACAACGCCGGATCGGTGAGCTGTCGGGTGGACAGAAGCAGCGCATCTGTATCGCGCGGGCGCTTGCGCAGGACCCTGATTTGCTCATCATGGATGAGCCGACTACAGGCATGGATCAGCAAAGCCGTCAGGGCTTCTATGAATTGATGCATCACCAGGTGAAGGTTCATGGCAGAACCGTCGTCATGGTCACCCACGGACTTTCGGAGGTTCAGGGGTACCTGGATCGCATCATTGAGCTCGAAAGAAAGGAGGAGGGCGGATGGAAATGCTGCACTACGACTTCATGCAACGGGCATTTTATGCCGGTGGGATAATTGCTTTGCTGGCATCGGTGCTTGGAGTCTATCTCATGCTGCGCCGACAGGCGCTGATGGCGGACATGTTGTCCCATGTCTCGCTGGCCGGTGTGGCGGGTGGAGCATACCTGAAGCTGAATCCGACCTTGAGCGGTTTTGCGGTTGCGGTCCTAGGGGCCATCATCGTTGAATATGTGAGACGTTCCTATAAAACCTACAGCGAAATATCTGTCGCCATTATTATGGTAGGCGGGCTATCAACGGCGGTCATTCTGATGAGCCTTGACCAGAGCGTCAACAAGAGCTTTACGTCCTACTTGTTCGGATCGGTCGTGGCGGTGGATGCAACCGAGCTTAAATTGATGTTCTTTGTAGCCGTTTTGGCGGCGTTGTTTTTCTTTTTCTTTAGAAGACCGTTGTATCAGATTACATTTGATGAAGAAACGGCAAAAACGAACGGCTTGCCCGTGAACTGGATCTCGTTTGGGTTCAGCATTTTGACGGGGATGGTCGTCGCTGCTGCGATGCCGATTGTCGGCGTGCTGCTCGTATCCTCTCTGATCGTGCTGCCGGCGGCACTGGCTATCCGGATTGCCCCGAGCTTCACGACAGCTATTTTCCTAGCGATGGGGATCGGTCTGGTCGGTGTCTTCACAGGTCTCACCGCGTCCTATGAATTCAGCACACCGCCTGGGGGTACGATTGCCTTTGCTCTGCTGCTTCTGCTGATTGTGGGCACAGGCATTAAGCGGCTGGTGCGGAAGCTGGCTAAGCTCAAATCGGCGGGCAAGCCGGATGACCAGGCCAAGATTCATGAACATGCTACGAATTTCACTAAAGACGTACCTGAGCAGTAATGTTGGCTGTTTGAACGATATAGAAGGATTTAGAACGATATAGATAGGGGAGAGAGTATTGAACAAGTTTTTTGCAAAATCATGGTTGGTCAGTGCTGGACTTGTGCTTGCATTGGCAGGCTGCGGATCTGGCGCAGGCAGCACAAGCACAGGGGCGGGAAATGGTGCGGAGTCGGGCGCGGACGGTGACAAGCTGAATATTGTGACGACATTTTATCCCATGTATGAGTTCAGCAGACAGGTCGCCGGGGAACATGCCAACGTAACGGCACTGGTGCCTACCGGAACGGAGCCTCATGATTGGGAGCCAAGCGCCAAGGACATGGCACAGATCCAGGAGGCCGATGTATTTGTATACAACGGCATCGTGGAAACCTGGGTGGAAGACGCATTGGCCAGTACCGGCAATGATCAACGGATTGTTATAGAAGCTACGAGCGGTATAGATCTTACTGAAAGTGCAGAAGCGGAACATGAACATGAGGCAGAAGAGCACTCCCACGAAGGTGAGGAGCAGGCGCATGGGGAAGAAGAGGGCCATTCCCATGATTACGCCCAAGATCCACATGTGTGGCTGAGTCCCGTGCTTGCCCAGAAGGAAGTTAAAGCGATAGAGCAGGCTCTGATTAAGGCGGATCCCGCCAACCAGGCTGACTATGAAGCAAATGCGAATGCCTATATCGCCAAGCTTCAGGAGCTGGATACGGCTTACAGAAACGGCCTTGCTAATGTCAAGAACAAGGAGCTTGTCACTCAGCATGCCGCATTTGCCTATCTTGCACATGAATATGGTCTGACACAGGTGCCGATCTCCGGCCTGTCCCCTGATCAGGAGCCGTCCCCGGATCAAATGGCCGAGATCGTACAGTTTGCCAAAGAGCACGGGGTGAAGACGATTTTCTTCGAAACGCTAGTCGATCCCAAAGTAGCCCAGACGATTGCCGGGGAGATCGGAGCCAAGACCGCTGTGCTGAACCCGCTGGAAGGGCTGACTGAGGATGATATCAAGAATAATCGTGATTATATCGCGGTCATGCAGGAGAATCTAAAGGCACTGACTACAGCATTGAATGAATAATGAGGTCCAGACTAAGCTTGCCGTTTATGTATACGGCGGCTTTTTTTCTTTATTTAGTTTATCTTATGGGGCAACTGCTTGTAAAATAGTGAAGTGTGATCTCATGATGAATTCAAATTCAGGAAGGATTGATGGTACTGAAGCAGGAAGAAAGCAAGAAATCTTCGTCCATTTGGTCCTGGGGTGCTGTAATCGTGCTCCTTCTGGCCAAAGGGAAGTCTTTGTTGGCTTTGCTGAAGCTGGGGAAATTCGGCGGTGCGCTGCTTTCTATGGCGGCTTCCATCGGTGCATATGCCTTGATCTACCCATGGTCATTTGCGATCGGGTTTGTCCTGCTACTGTTTGTTCATGAATTGGGGCATGTTATTGCCGCAAAACGGAAGGGGCTACCGGTTAGTGCACCTGTCTTCATTCCGTTCTTAGGTGCATTGATTGCATTGAAGAAGCATCCGCAGGATGCAGTTACAGAGGCTTATATGGCTTTTGGTGGGCCACTGCTTGGGACGGTTGGTTCGACAGCCGTTTTCGTCGCTGCTTATATAACGGATAGTCCGCTATTATATGCGTTATCCTATGTAGGCTTTTTCCTCAACCTGATTAATCTGCTTCCGATTCATCCTCTCGATGGCGGACGCATTGCCACTGCGGTTACCCGCTGGTTATGGGTGGTCGGTCTGGTTGGGGGACTGGTTGTCATTATTTATTTGAAATCCTTTGTGTTCTTTATTATTTGGGGCATGTTCGCCTTTGATTTGTACAAAAAATACATTCGGCGCCGTCCGAACGAACAAAGTGAAATCGAAACCGACAGCTTTTTGCTTCCGGTAGAGCATTTGAAGGAACAGGGGATGCTTATTCCCGGACCGGAACACCGGCGGGAGCTGCCTTACATGACATATAGTGACCGGGAAGGAAGACAGTACGTTAAAGTGCTGTGGGAAAGCATGGATTTTGAGGGCACTCTTGCGTTGCCTCGGCAGGGGATCATAGAGCGGGTCCATGTGTATAAAATTGAGCCCCTGGAAGCGGAGAGTGGTCTTCATTTAAGAATCCATGTGGCTGTTGACTATGCTGTGTTCGAAAATGACAGCTATTATGAAGTGCCTCTGGCGTCCCGCTTGAAGTTTGGTCTTGGGTATGTAGGGCTTGCTTTATTTCTGGGCGGGATGATGTATCTTGTCCATAAGGTGGGGAATGTGGCGATCTAGAGAATGATCATAATTTTGTCCTAAAGGTGGATGTTGTGTCATTTTTATTGACGTAACATTCGTCTTTTTCCGTTTTCGCATCTAAATTTGGTTTCTCAACTTGTATGAATTCACAAAATTAAAGATATTTCATTGTTGTCTTCTGATCCTGGATGGTATAAAAAGTTACACGTGAACAGTACGTTAATCCATCCGACGCAAGGGAGAGATCGTTTAATGTCTTTTGTGAAATCACTTTTTTTTCAAATCATCATCGCCGTGGTGATTGGCATCACCGTTGGTGTGCTGTGGCCTGATCTGGGCAGTATGCTGCAGCCGCTTGGAACCGGGTTCATCAAGCTCATCAAAATGGTCATTGCACCGCTGATTTTCCTGGTGATTGTCACGGGAATCGCTAAAATCGGAGACATTAAATCGGTAGGGCGGATTGGCATGAAGGCGATCATCTGGTTTGAAATTGCAACCACTATCGCGCTGGTGCTCGGTTTAACGGCGGCTAATCTGTTTCGCCCTGGAGCAGACATGAATATTGATCCGTCCACACTGGATGCAAACGGCATTGAAGCCAAGACAAATGGGTCCCATCTGCCTGGTGTGGTCGAGTTCATTCTGAACATCATTCCTACCAGCGTTGTGGATGCTTTTGCCCAGAATGCATTGCTGCAGGTGCTTCTGTTCGCCTGCCTGTTCGGGGTAGCACTTTCTGCAACAGAGCACAAGGCGAAGGAGAATGTCCTGACCCTGATCGAACAAGTGCTGGGCATCGTTTTCCGCATTATCGGTTATGTCATGAAGCTCGCCCCGATCGGAGCTTTTGGAGCGATGGCCTACACGGTGGGAGCCTACGGTGTAGCTACGCTGTCCTCGTTCGGTATGCTCATCCTGGCCTGTTATGGTGCAGCACTGCTATTTTTGGTCCTGCTGGCGCTGGCAGCGTGGTGGATTACTGGCCTGAACTTTCTACAGTTTGTGAGATATACACGCGCTGAAATCATGCTGGCTATCGGCACCGCATCTTCGGAGGTGGTCATGCCGCGGATGATGGATAAACTGACCAAGGCAGGCTGCGACCGTGCTGTTGTGGGGCTGGTTGTACCCACCGGGTATTCGTTCAATCTGGACGGGGCATCCATCTATCTGTCGCTTGCTACCGTGTTCCTTGCGCAGGCGGTTGGCATTGAACTGACTTTAGGGCAGGAAATTACGATGCTGCTGGTGTTGATGCTTAGCTCCAAGGGCATGGCTGGGGTTCCGGGTTCAGCCTTTCTGGCCTTGTCCGCCACGGCGGCTGCCCTCAACGCTTTCCCGGTAGCTGTAGTCGCGCTGCTGCTCGGCGCAGACCGGTTTATGGATACGATGCGAGTCTTCACTAATCTAATGGGGAACTGTGTAGCCGCTTTTGTTGTAGCAAAATGGGAGGGGCTGCTCGATCAGAAGCGTATGCGCGGGGTATTGTCTGGTGAGATTAGTGAGCAAGACTTGGAGAGAGAAGATGCTGAACGAAAGCTCGCCGCATCTCTTCCATCTGTCTCACTTGAACACGGCCAGGTGGCGGTGCCAATAGAACCGCTGCGTTCCAATTAGGTTCCGATCCATACCTGGGAGAAATCAAACCCAAGTAGTCCATTTGCAACGGATGAGCGGATAGAAGGATATAAATCGTATGATGCAATAGATGTTAGAAAGGCAGGAACAGCTATTGATTATGGTCAGATGACTACCATAATTGAGCTGTTCTTTTGTTATCATCGTCATCTTAAGCCTAGATGCTGCTCAGGATTTAGGGAACTTGTCCAAGAAATAGAAGCTAAGCTTCAGAGTGTGGAGGTTGTTGGTTTTAGAATAGTGTGCTTCTCTAAAAATCAACTTTTATTCATAGCATCGAAAAAATCACGAAGTGAGGTAGCATCCAGTTTGGACAAAAGATGATCCAGTTTGCCGTGCCGTCGTAAGGAGCCGCTTAGTACGATTTCCAGTTGCTGATCCTTATCCACCAGGATGGACTCCACAATTAAAGCATTGGAAAGCAGACCGGCGATGACCGCAATTTGCTGAGGGGTTAATTGGGATAGAGGAGGAGGGCTCTGGCGCACAGCAGCCTTTTTTTTGGCTCTGCCATTTTTCTGATTAGCCATTACGCTTCCCTCCTACGTGCGCTAGGTCATTATGATAGGATAATGGTGTCAGAATTACTGGGTGTAAGTTTCCCAAATCCGAAGATAAATGCCAAAGAGACGATGATAAATACGATAAGGTTGATGTTCCGGGCAGAATGATTCATCATATACTCCTCCTTCATCTCAGCATGAGTTAGAGAGGCTTCATCTACATTCATCATATGAAATGCATGGGCAAAGGTGAATAGGAGCAGGCAATGAAAGCTATGCAATTGCCATTATAGTAAATGCTCCTGATTGCGCAGCGAAAGATGAAAATAGATGCTGCTGATCAAATCTATATCATTGTTCCGCTTGGCCTCCTGAATCCGCTGCCTCTTCTCCTGGTCAGTACCTCTTAAAAATTGGGTCATCCACAATGATGTATACGCTCTGTCGGTCATCTTAAGCCCTCCCCGGAAAACGATTATTAGTATAATTATATATGTCCAACCTTAATGAAAAATGTCGCTAAGCTTAAAATTCACTTAATTTGGGTGAATAATAGTAAATTCATGCTCGAAAGCGGGCTATATATCCTGCCTATGATTTTGCGAAGCTGCTTGGAATGATGTGAAGCCAGCGTAGGCTATTGCTATATAAGAAAATAAAGGAAATGTGAAGGGTTTTCTAGTATAATTAGGAGGGTCTTTTTTCCTATGTTCAGAGAATCATATTTTACATTCATAAAAGGGGAGCACTTATGAAACAAGCAGCAGCAATTCTTGCCGTTTCTTTGCTATTTGCGGCAGCGGCACCTATGACGGCAGTACCTGTATCAGCGGGTCAGGCTGCGGTCAGCAACACATGGAAAACCGCCCAAATAGCCGATGTCATTGACCGCAGCAACTATATTCTTGATGATGGCTCCTTATGGACCACCAGCGTTGACGGTCCTGTGCTGCAGCACTTAAATTTGGAGGGAATTACGGCGGGCAAGGGTTCCAGCCACTATGGCTGGACAAAGAATGGTCAATCCTTATCCTGGAGCACGGCGACCGGTGAAGCTGTGATACCTGCGCAATCTGCCGGGATTTCCGAGATTTCCGGAGAAGGTCTGACGATTAAAAAGAATGGATCGGTGCTCGTTGGCGGCCAAACCATTGACGGACTTTCCGGAGTAGTAGATGGAGACAAGCTGGAGGAGCAGTTTACGGTTATTACCGAATCGGGGGACATATATTATTCTTCAGGATACCAAGGTTCCAAGCCCCGAATCGTCGGTCATGTAGACAATGCCGTTGATATCCGGATGAATAGCGCATATGCCGCGGTGCTTCGACAGGATGGCCGTGTCGTTATGCTGGATCTGATGACAGATGAGGAGCCGGTGGAGGTAGGACAGGATATCCGCTCCATGCTTTGGAAGAAAGGCACACATACGCTGTATGCCGCTCACCAGGACGGTTCTGTTTGGACCTACGATCGAATGCAGGGCTACAAGCCAGTACAATTGAGCGGGATATCGGACGCAGTCAAGCTTGTAGATTCAGCTAATGAGCTTTTTGTACAGAGGGGAGATGGTTCCTGGATCGGTTATAAAAACGGGACTGGCACTGTCTTAAATGTGCCGGTACTGAGCGGAGTTTCCCTGATGAGCAGTGAGGTGAATGCGGCTGTAGGCGATACGATACGGCTGCAGGTGCATGAAACCTACTCCAATGGATATAAGCTGATTCGTGATCCGGAGGCAGGAGAAATTATGGTGGATCAGACGCAGGTGGCCGAGCTGCAGCAGTCTGGGACGCTGAAGGTACGCGGTATCGGAAGCACGTCCGTGAATCTTAACACCGGAGGCTTTTCTTCCGCCATTACATTGTCGGTTACGACCGGTGAACATCTTACCGGTGCGGCTATGCTGAACAATAAAGCGTATCTGCCTCTGCAATCTGTTTTCAAGACACTCGGCGGCTCGGTTGCGGCAGCAGGGCAGAAATTTACGGTGCAATTGGGCAAAGATACAATAGCTATGAAGAAAGGCAGCGCAGCAGCTACAGTCAACGGGAAACCAATTACACTGAAAGGTACCCTGCAGACGGTCAACGGGCAGACGGTATTTCCGGCAAGTTTGATCACTGATCTGAAAAAAGGAACCGTTCAATGGGATGCTAAGCTTCAACAGGCGGTATTGATTGTAGGCGGCTCCGAACTGGTTGTTGAATCTTCTCAAACTGCGAAGATCAAGAAGGCGATAGAGCTTGGAAGTCTGGTCAAGCTGATCGGCAAAAGCTATTGGGTGAATAATTATTATAATGCCGGGGAGCGTTTTGGCAAAGTCACCATCCAGGATATCGAGGTCAGCTCAGATGCCATGGGGGTAAGCTCCTTCAGCGTTGTGTTCCGGACACCGGGAGGCCAGATTTTCAAAACGCCTTCTCAGATCGGAGCCTCACGCATACCGGACATGCTGTCCGATTCGGATCAGTTCCTGACCTACGATCCCTACAAGAAATATAACTGGTCCTCATCCGTATGGAACAAAATTAAAAATAATGAAGTGGATTTTGGGATGAATACGACACAGGTAGAGTTCGCCTGGGGCCGTCCAACCGCGAAAAGTAATGAATCAGGTGTAGAAATATGGGTATACGGAGACAGATCTTTTTATTTTAAAGCCGCCATTTTTGAAGGCGGAAAGGTAACGGAAATTTGGTTGTAAGGGGAGTACAAAAAGGTCAAGAACAGGGATAAACTTGCTCCTGTGCTTGACCTTTTTGCTAAATCTGAGGGACAGCTTTACCAGCGGCTTCCTGCCGGTGCGGGGCAGGTTGAGGCCTGCAGCTTGGCCTTGATTTCCATCAGACAGCCGCACCAGCGGCAGGTGGTGCCCAATTGAAAAGCCTCGCACGCCCGGCAGGTCTGCATGCGCCGCTCATATTCTGCCTCTGTCGTCAGCTTAACGGAACGGATGCGGGCGACATGACCGAACAGCTTTTGAATCTCTTCCTCTGAGATATGAACCGTTGCAGTGCAGCCTTTACAGAAGTTATCTGCCTGTGAAGCACTGGGCAGCATGGACATGGATGCCATCCCCCTTATTGTACACTCAGCACAACGACGGATGCTGCCGGAAGCTTGATCACCCAGATACCGTCCTCCTGCCGGAAGTCTTGGAAATCTGCTGGGGTGACCTGTTCAGGCTCATCAAATGTATTATGGGCGTCCAGACTGGAGGCTTGCAGTATTTTGCCCGCGACAGCCCCCGCTTTCGTTCCGCGCAGCTCACAGCGCAGTTCAGCGGAATCGGCATGGTGCAGATTGCAAAGTGAAATGTGCATTGTGCCGCCTTCGTCTACCGAGGCGGATGCGCTGATCTGTTCAATGGATTCGCCGTTCATTTCATAACGTGGCGATTCCAGCACGAGATCGATCCGCTCCGCGCCTTGGTGAACCTTGAACATATCGAAAATATGATAGGTGGGGGTGAGCAGCATCCGGTTGCCTTCGGTCAGAATGACAGCCTGCAGCACATTGACCAGTTGCGCGATATTTGCCATCTGTACTCTGTCATTATGCTTGTGGAAAATGTTCAAGTTGACGGCAGCCACCAGCGCATCACGCAGCGTATTCTGCTGGTACAGGAAGCCGGGATTGGTGCCAGGCTCGACGTCATACCAGGTTCCCCATTCATCGACCATAAGGGCGACTTTTTTCTGCGGGTCGTATTTGGACATGATCGCATCATGCCGTTCGATTAATTCATCCATATAGATCGTTTGCTTGAACGTTTGAAACCATAACTGCTCATCGAACCCGGTTGCCGGGCCTTTATTGTTCCACTCACCGGTCTGGGTCGTATAATAGTGCAGGCTTAGGCCGTCCATCAGGCTCCCGGACTCGCGCATCAGCACCTCGGTCCAGTTGTAATCGGCGGTGTTGGGGCCGCATGCGATTTTGAATATTTTATTGGCACCGTAATTCCGGACATACGAGGAGTAGTGGCGGTACAGGTCCGAATAATACTCCGGCCGCATATTGCCGCCACAGCCCCAGTTCTCATTGCCGATGCCGAAATACTTCAAGGACCACGGCTCCTCGCGTCCATTGGTCTTGCGCCATTCCGTCATGGGCGACTCGCCTTCAAACGTTATGTATTCTACCCATTCGGCCATTTCACGGACGGTCCCACTGCCTACATTGCCTGCAATGTAAGGCTCTGTATCAATGAGCTCGCACAAACGAAGGAATTCATGTGTGCCAAAATGGTTGTTTTCCACGACACCGCCCCAATGAACATTTACAACCTTTTTACGCTGCTCATCAGGCCCTACACCGTCCTTCCAGAGATATGCGTCGGCAAAGCAGCCTCCTGGCCAACGCAGAACAGGGATTCGCAGGACACGCAGCGCTTCGATCACGTCATTGCGCATGCCCTCCGTATTCGGAATGGGGGAGTCATGTCCAACCCAGATCCCTTCATAAATACAGCGTCCGAGATGCTCGGCAAAATGGCCGTACAGATTGCGGTTGATCGTCCCTTTATTAACATCTGCATTAATGATAAGCTTGCCCAAATTACTCATCTCCTTTATTGGCGAATCTATAATGATTTAATGAAACGGTTGCACAATAATCCGCATCAATAATGTAATAAAATCATTTATTAATAATATAAATGCGAATTATATTCTTATCTTATCATTCCCAAGGCGATTTGCAATTAAAAAATAGCAGAAAAGCAACAAAAATCAGACTTTTGTAAGCGAATCCAACCATAAGGGCTGTTTTGAAGTTAAACTTGGGTTAGATTAGAAATTTGCATATTTCCACAGAGGAGATGATGAGCATGTCTGTTGGTGTACTGGCCCACTTATTCGGCAGCCTGCCTTACCGGGAGTTGGCCGCCAAAATCGGGAACGCTGGCTTCAGCCATATTCAATTGGCATTGTGGAAGGCGGTCAGCGATGTGGATTTTACGAAGGCCGGTCGATTGAGTCCGGGGCTTGTGATGGGAATGGCGGAGGAATTTCGCAAGCATGGTGTCACGGTATCCGTACTGGGCTGCTATCTGCATTTTTTTCACCGTGATCCCGTAGTGCTCCGTGAAAACAAGGAACGTTTTAAAGAACTGATCCGGTATGCGCATCTATTCGGAGCTCCAATGGTAGCGGCGGAGACGGGCACCCATCCGAACGGTGCATACCATGAGCTGGATTGGATTATTCTGCGTGAAACGGTAAAGGAACTGGCGGAAGAAGCAGAGAAGTGGGGCGTGTTTATCGGCCTGGAGGCTGCGAACGGTCATCTGGTCGGAACCGCCAGGGAGCTGAATGAGCTTCTGATCCGGGTGCCTTCCTCCCACATCGGCGTTGTGCTTGATCCGGGGAATCTGCTTCATGAGGGCAACATAGACAGACAGGATGAAGTTATCCGGGAAGCGTTCGACTTGCTTGGCTCACACATTATCGCCTGCCATGCCAAGGACCGTAAGCGGACAGAGGATGGACGGGTGATCACCGTAGCCCCGGGTTTGGGGGATATGAACTACCCGTTATACATGCGTCTTCTGCAGCAGTATAAACCGGAGGTGCATATGATCATGGAACAGGCGAGCGAGCAGGAAATGGCTGCGTGTAAGAGATTTATTGAAGAGACACGAGCTGAAGCGGTAAAGCTGGAGGTATAAATAAAAGAGCCCTTTCCATGTACGGAAGGGGCTGATTGGCTTTAAGAAGGGGAGAAGCCTTCCTCACGCAAATACTCTTCGGCTTCATCCAGGGTTTCGAATACCATTTCGAGGCTTTCACTTGCGTAAATATACCACATATCGTCCTCCTGCAGCAGATTCAACGTATGCCCTCCGGCATCGGCCCAAGTAGAGGCTTGTTCAGCAGCGCCTGAGACGGACGGATGTCCATCGGCTGTCGGTTTCAGACGATTCTGTCCCGAGAGAGAGCGAATCGAAGCGTGCACTATAGCTTTCAGCTCCTCAGCGGAGAAATCGCGGATATTCACCAATCCCTTGCTATCCGCCTTATAATCGGACAGGAGCGCTCCGTAAACGAAACCATTTCCATTGGGATGCAGGTGGTAGACGACCGTTTTTTTATCATACACGCTGTCCTCATAGTGGAAGTTAACCCGCCCGAGAGAGACGTCCCTGCGCTCCAGCTCAGGAAAGACCTCGAGAATGCTGATTTTTTGCTCAAACGTTAGCATAATACCTCCGGTAAACTTTGTCTTGTGCTGAACCGGATTATATCATAATCCCCGGACCTGTACCAATGAAAAGAGAGGATGAAGCATCCGGCAGGACGGGCTTCATCCTCTTCATGTGTGCATCTCAAAAACCTGATCTTAGACTTCTGTCCAAAGTGCCGGAGTTGTCGAAGGCTCCCATCCATCCAAAGAAGTGTGGGCTTGGCGGCATTGATACACGACCCCGTTATAAGTTACAAGATCATTTACATTGTAGGTTGTATTGGGCGCCCAATCTGGTGCTTCGGTGGAAGGGTCAGAGGTCGTGGCGGTTGCAGCATTGCTGGCAGCCGATTCATTGTCTGCGGCGTCAACTGCTTTGACTGTAAAGGTATACTGCGTATCTGCAGACAGTCCGGTGACGGTGTAACTTGTCAGGGTGCCCGCTACACTTCCCACAGGAGTAGTATCGCGGTAAATCGTATATCCTGTGACACCAACATTGTCGGTAGAGGCATTCCAGGCAAGTACTATAGAGGAGGAGGTTGCTGCAGTTGAGCGAAGATTGGAAGGGGCGGTTGGAGCTTGCGTATCTGATCCGCCGCCGGTACCGTCGTTGGACAGGTTCACGTCAATGGCTTGATAAAAGGCGTTGCCGGTATCCGCAATCTCCCACACGCCGAGAATCACATAATACCCGCTCCGGTCTGTCGGTACGTTGCAGGTATGAGACACACTGAATGCCGGACGGGCACCACCGTCATTGAAAGAGCAGAACAGCTCTAGATCGCTGCGGGCAATCGGCTTGTTGGAGTTCCAGCCTTTTTTCGTAATATAATACTTCCATTCCGTGGTGGCATGAGCAGCGGTGAGGGTCCAGTTAAAGGTGTTCGGACCACCGGTCATATTGACCTTGCTCCAGCGGTTTGCCGTTTGTTCGAACAGTTCAGGGAATATGCCGCCTCCCGTAATTTGTCCGTCAGCAGGACCGCCTGTGGGGAAATTGCCCTTGGCTTCTATGCTCTGAGGCTCATACTGTACCTGTCCGCAGTTCGTATTCACCTTTTGCTGGCACAGCAGCGCCCGGCTTGTCGGGGAGTTCACGTAACCATGAGCTGAAATAACACCAGAAGAGATCAGGACAAAAACCAACACGAAGACCGTCATCGTGACAGAGCGAAGCGTTTTATTCATTTTTGCTTTTCGGGTCATATGAATTTCCTCCTTTATTCTAGGATTTAGGATTGATTCCACTATATAAAGGTGAAAAGCTGAAAGAAAGGATAAATTTTAACTATCCAGGGGGAAAATTATAGGCTGGAGGAACGACGGGGTTGCGGAAAAAACAATGGACAACCCTCCGCATGAGGCGGAACGGGCTGCCCGTTTCTTAAGATTATAACCCCTTCTATGAGTCTGCCAGCAGAAAACCCGCACGCTCCAAGGCTTGGCATGCCTGATCGAGCCGTTCCTGATCCGGTGCCGTCAGCGTATGAAGATGAACACCGCCCGTCAGTTCGGACAAATAGGACGCCTTCGTAGAAGTGATGCGCAGAATGAACTGATGAACGTCCTGGCGGGTGGAGGCAAGAATGGGGGCAGTAAGCTCGCCATAAACCGGGTGCTCGACAATGACATCCTTCACGGTGACTCCGTAATCAACAATGAGCTGCAGCTCTTCCTCAGTCCGTTCGGGGCCGTGCTGGACGGCGACAATGCGTTCAATCAGCCTGTCGGCTGCCTCGGGCTTGGCCAGATACATATAACCCTGGCTGGTGGCCATGATCGGTTCATTCCTGGCTTTGAGCAGCGTGATATCCTGTACAATGACCTGGCGCGACACCGATGATCTCCGGGCCAGCTCACTGCCCGTCAGCGGGGAATTCTCCTTCAGCCACTGCAGCAGCTTCTCACGCCGTTCCGCACCGCTTAGCTTGATCTCTCCGCTCATGATGTTTAATTCCCTCCTTATGACACACTTATAGCTTGCTGAATGACGTTGTCTGCAGGGTCTTCAGGAGCAAGTCCATTTCCTGCAGGGTCGTATGCTGTCCGAAAGATATACGGATGAAACGCAGGGCCTCCTGATTTGTTGCTCCCAAGGCCTTGACGGAAGGTGAGGGCTCCTGCTGCCCTGCGGCACATGCGCTTCCGGTGGATATGCATATTCCGTTACGGTTGCATTCTAACATTATATACTGTCCTTCGGCCTTCAGAAAATAGCAGCCTGCAATATGAGGCAGCACCTGTGCCCGCACTTCTTGCACAACCGGTTTCAAAGGGATACCGAGCCGTTCCGCTTCCGTGAACAGGTGTGATCTTAATTTCTGAAAATGTTGCGAGAGCTCCGTCATTTGTCCGATCATTGCGGCAGCGGCTGCAATAAAGGCGCCGATACCCGGAACGTTGACGGTGCCCGGGCGGAAGCCTTTTTCGTGTGTGGTGCCAGGGTAGACGGGCTTCCAAGGGATGCCGGGACGGATATACACCGCGCCCACCCCTTTCGGACCGTAAAGCTTGTGACTGGACACTGTAAGCACATCAAAGCCGAGCTCATCGGCATGAACAGGTATTTTGCCAAAGGTCTGAACCGCATCAGTATGCAGGAGTACATGGCGTTCTTTCAGAACAGACGACAGCTCCTGTAAATCCTGGATGATTCCGGTTTCCGAATTGGCGTGCTGTATGGAGACGAGGCCCGTGTTCTCCTTTAAATGGCTGAGCAAAATTTCAGGGGTGATCCGACCGTTCAGATCCGGCTGCATGATGGAGATTTCCCAGCCTTGGCTTTGCAGTAAGGAGACCAGATTGCGGATGGAGGAGTGCTCCACCGAGGTCGTAATGAAATGCCGCTTCGAGGCGGGTAGCCCGTTCAATACGGATTGCAGGGCAAGTATATTCGATTCCGTACCTCCGCTTGTAAAATAAATCCCTTCCTCACGTCCATGGATGAGTCCGGCGAGCTGTCTGCGGCAGTAGTTGAGTATATGCTCGGCTTTACCCCCGGCATCGTGCAGACTGCTTGCATTCCCGTATACTTCTTTATTCAACTCATGAAACACGTGCAGCGCTTCCTCGCTCATGGGGGCGGATGCGGCGTAGTCCAGATAAATCATCGCTTTGCTCCTTTATGTCAGAAATTCAACCGAAATAAAAACCTTGAGATTATTGTAGAGATGTGTAAACATATGTGTCAAGACACATGTGACGACAAAGGGGTGGTTTTATGTCTTTTCGATCGGTGATTGTGATCGGAAGCGGGGCTGCAGCACTGTCATTTGCCACGGCCATGCCCAAGGATACAGAGATAACGCTGCTTACTAAAAGCACTGTCACCCGCAGCAATTCCATGCTGGCACAAGGAGGGATCGCTTCCTTCCACCAGGCAGGAGATACTGCGGCGGCTCATTTGGCCGATACACTGGCTGTCGGCGGCGGACATAATGATGTCAAGGTGGCCGCAGGCATCATCGAGGACGGCAGACACATGCTTGAACGGCTGCTTGAGCAGCGTTTTCCATTTGATCTGGATGAGCAGGGAGAGCCGCAGCTTGGCAGGGAAGGCGGGCATCATGTGAACCGGATCTTCCATGCGGGTGGTGATGCGACAGGTAAAATGCTGGTCCGGCATTTGGTGGAGCGTCTGGGTGACAATGTGCGTGTGATGGAGCAGGTCACGGTGTATGAACTGCTAATGGAGCAGGGAAGCTGCACTGGAGTGCTGGCCAGCCATGAGGAAACCGGACTGTTCGAGATGAGGGCCGATGCTGTCGTGATCGCGGCCGGAGGCTGCGGGAGTCTGTTCAGCCGTCATACCAATGACACAACGGTGACCGGCGATGGTCTGATGATGGCTTACAGGGCGGGTGCTGAGCTTACAGACCTGGAATTCATCCAATTTCATCCTACCTTGCTCGTGCATGAGGGCATTTGCTACGGACTCGTCTCTGAGGCGGTACGTGGCGAGGGCGGAGTCATCCGGGATGAAACCGGCAGGCGGATTATGAACGGACGTCATGCGATGGCGGACCTTGCCCCGCGGGATGTCGTAGCGAGGGTGATGCATGAGGAAATTCGGAATGGACATTCGCTATACATCGATATCAGCGGCTGCCGGGATTTTGCGGACCGATTCCCGACCATTTCCAGTCTGTGTGAGGCTGCGGGAATAGATATCAGGGAGAGCAGGATTCCGGTTGCTCCGGGCATGCATTTTCTGATGGGAGGCATACGGGTTAATGAATGGGGCGAGAGTACGGTTCCTGGCCTATATGCGATAGGAGAAGCGGCCTGCACAGGCCTGCACGGAGCCAACAGGCTGGCAAGCAACTCGTTGCTGGAAGCTTTGGTCATGGGTGACCGGGTGGCGCAGCGGATTACACAGCTTGTACCTGGCCAGTTTGCCCGCGAGTCCGGGCGAAGCCTTCCGGCGAAGGAGCGGGAGGGTAGTTATGAGCTACCCCGGATGGCCCTTGAAGAATTGCAGCAGCGTATGAGTGATAACATGTCTATCCAGAGGAGCGGGGAGGAGCTTAGGGCCCTGTATCGCTGGCTGCATGAAGTGAAGCTAGACCCTGTTCATGTGCAAAAGATCACAAAAGAGCAGCTTGAACGCCTGCATCTATGGCAGCTCGCCAAGCTGGTTACGGCCTCTGCGCTGCAGCGGGAAGAAAGCCGGGGAGCTCATTTCCGCGTTGATTTTTCTGTGACAGATGATGACAACTGGCGTGGGAAGCAGATCATTCACAGCAGGAACGGCATACAAATCAGAGAAAATGAAGGGATTGCTCAATCATGGAACGTTTACAGTTGAAACGCATGCTGGAGACTTTTTATGTGGAGGATATCGGCAGCGGGGATCTGACATCCTCACTGATCTTCGGGGATCAGGTCTGTGAAGCTGTCATTCACAGCAAAGGGAACGGTCTCTTCGTGGGCAGCGACATTATCCGGGAAGGCTTCGCCATTCTTGATACGAACATCGAGATTGAAATGTGCAGAAGAGACGGAGAGACACTGGCCCCCGGCACCGTGATTGCGGAATTGAAGGGTCGTGCTGCTTCTCTTCTGACCGGGGAAAGGGTCGTACTGAATCTGATTCAACGGATGTCAGGCATCGCAACACTGACGCGGGATTGTGTGAACAGGCTCAATGATCCCAACATTCGTCTGTGTGACACCAGAAAGACAACGCCGGGATTGCGAATGCTTGAAAAGTATGCTGTCCGCACGGGCGGCGGTTATAACCACCGCTTCGGCCTGTATGACGGCATCATGATTAAGGATAACCACATCGCCGCCTGCGGTTCCATCAAGGAAGCAGTAGCGAGAGTCCGCGCCGCAGCCGGACATATGGTCAAGATCGAAGTCGAGATTGAGGATGAGCAGCAGCTTAGGGAGGCAATTGAGGCGGGCGCAGACGTCATTATGTTCGATAATTGTCCACCGGATACCGTCCGGGAATTCGTCGGCTTGACACCGCCGCATATCGTTACAGAGGCTTCAGGCGGAATAACACCGGACAGCCTGTCTTTGTTCCGTGGAACCGGAGTTCACTGCATCTCACTTGGATTTTTGACGCATTCGGTGCAGAGTCTGGATATTAGTATGGATGTGAAAATATAGACGGGGCTGAACCCAAAGCCTTGGGAGAGGAATGAGTGAAAATGTCTATTCTGGAAGCGTTGAAAGGGCATCAAGGAATGATGCCGGAGCGATACAAGCAAATGACGACAGTCGAGATGGAGCAGCGGGTGGTTGCACTAAAAGAGAAGTTCGGCAATAGGCTGCTGATCCCCGGCCACCATTATCAGAAGGACGAAGTGATCCAATTCGCTGACATTACCGGCGATTCATTGCAACTAGCTGAGCAGTCCGCGCTGAATACGGAGGCTGAATATATCGTATTCTGTGGTGTTCACTTCATGGCAGAGACCGCCGATATGCTGACCTCCGAGCGGCAGACGGTCATCCTTCCCGATATGCGGGCAGGCTGCTCGATGGCGGACATGGCCGATATGATGCAGACGGAAAGAGCGTGGAGCGAGCTGCAGAGCTTATTCGGCGATACGCTTCTACCGTTAACCTATGTCAACTCGACAGCAGAAATCAAAGCCTTTGTTGGCAGAAACGGCGGGGCAACCGTAACCTCTTCCAATGCCAAACAGGTGGTGGATTGGGCACTGAAGCAGAAGCAGCGGATCTTGTTCCTGCCCGATCAGCATTTGGGCCGGAATACCGCGTATGACCTGGGTATAGGGCTGGAACAGATGGCTGTGTGGGACCCGCATGAAAACAGACTGCTAACGGAGCAGGACCCTGAAACGATCAAAGTTATTTTATGGAAAGGTCACTGTTCCGTTCATGAGAAATTTACGGTTGAAAACGTAATGCGGCAAAGGGAGCTGGACCGCGAAGTCCGGATTATCGTGCACCCGGAATGCTCGCATGAAGTAGTGCAACTGGCGGATTGCGCAGGCTCGACTAAGTTTATCATCGAAACGATACGCAAGTCCGCGCCAGGCAGCAAGTGGGCTGTAGGCACAGAGATGAATCTTGTGCAAAGAATCATCCGTGAACATCCGGAGCAGCACATCGTTTCCCTCAATCCTGATATGTGCCCATGCCTAACGATGAACCGCATTGACCTGCCCCATCTTCTATGGTCGCTTGAGCAGATCGAGCAGGGGAGTCCGGTAGGAATTGTAAAAGTGCCGTCTCATATCCAGCGCGAAGCGGTGCTGGCCTTGGACAAAATGCTGCATATTGTTTAACATGTAAGGATACAGACCTGAGCATCAGCTTGGGCTGTATCCTTTTTTTCGGATCAGAGCGTTCATTCCAGGCAAACAGGGTAATAAGTCAGCAATGAAGGAGTGAGCAGTATGATAGCAAGAGATGGTTATTTCGATAATGTGAAGTTTGTGCTGATTGCACTCGTCGTCACTGGGCATCTGATTGAACCGCTTAGCGGAGAGCCTTTTTTGCGGCCTTTATATTTGTTTATTTACGCTTTTCATATCCCGCTGTTTGTGTTGGTATCCGGGTATTTCAGCAAAAATCTAAGCAGCGGCGAATATACGAACAAGGTGATCAGCAAGCTGGTTATTCCTTATTTTATTTTCGAAACGCTGTATTCCTTGTTTGATTATTACGTGCTTGGCGAACAGGTGCTGAGGTTTTCCTATTTTACGCCCTACTGGCTGATGTGGTTTTTGTTCAGTATGATTTTGTGGAAGGTTGCATTGCCTTATGCGGTGAAAATCCGCTATGCGCTTCCATTATCTATTATAGTTGCCATCCTGGCCGGTTACGCGAATGATGCCCAATATTATGCAAGCATTTCACGTACCCTGGTCTTCTTTCCGTTTTTTCTGGCAGGCTATTATCTGGATAGAGAGCGTATTTCTCGTCTTCAAACTCCGGTTATGCGAGGTATAGCGGTTATCATCATGATGGCTGCTGCTGCGGTCATGGTTTTGTACGGAAACGTTTTTGAGGAGAGATGGTTGTTCGGGAGTGTTCCATACGAAGCCATGGGGCATCCTGAATGGACTGCAGGACTGTACCGCGCAGCTGTGTATGCAGGGGCAATTTTGCTTGGCGGCGCTGTGCTTGCGCTTGTACCGGAAAGAAGGATTTCTCTCGTCACGGCCGGAGGCAGAAATACATTGTATGTATACATGCTGCATGGTTTTATCATCAAGTATTTGGCGAAGGCAAGTGGTTTTTACGCATGGTTCCGCTATCCGGCGCTGCAGCTGCTTCTACCGGTTGCAGGTGTATTGCTGACTCTGCTCCTGTCAGGTGGGGGTATCCGCGGTTTGTTTAAATGGATGGTGGAGCCGAAGCTGGACAGGTGGTTTAAAAAGCCGTTAAGTAACCAGAGCCGGACCATTAGCAGATGAGGTTATTGGAGCCTCAGAACATACAGAGGGGGGCACCCGGTCAATGGACCTCTGGGGCTCCCCTCTGTATGTTCTATGACGGTTTGCTTAGCTGAGCAGCCGCGTTGCGGCGGAGGGAGTGGCAGCCATTTGGCCGTCCTGCATGGCCGTTCTCCAGCGTTGATAGCTGTCCAGGGCAGCTCCGCTTTCAAGTGCGGATTTGCACGTGTATATTCCTTCCTCAATCGATTGAACACGCTCACCGATATAAAGGCGCACCGCACTGTTCAACAGAGCCTGATTCGTAAACGCCATATGACCTCCGCCGTTCAGCACCTGCTCCGTCACCTCGATCTGGAGGGCCGGCGTCCAGGACAGCTCGGGCACGATGCATTCCAGACCGAACATTTCCGGATCGATCAGCTCCAGCCGCGCTTCTCCATTCTCCACCACATAGGTGCGGGTAGGCCGCTCGATGAACAGATCCTCCGAGCCTTCGCATCCCTGCACAATAATGGCTTTACGATAGCCGAGTTTAACGAGCAGCTTGGCGGTTCTTTCGAAGACGGTGTTATGGAATACTCCGAAAGCAAGATAGGGAGAGCAACTGTAATCAATCAATTTCTCTGCTGTATTCAGCACGGTCCGCAGTCCCAGTTCTTCGCGAAGTGGGCGCAGTTTTCCCAGAGGCGAACATTCCTGCTCGGCAGAGACGAACAGAACCCCTGTGTGCGCTGCCGCAGCAGCGGCTTGCCGGCGTGGTACACGCGAGCTGTCAATACCCATCGCCCTGAGCAGCATCGGAATGGTAATCCCTCTCTTTGGCGGGAGTGGCTCGGTGCCATGAAGTGTAACAGGCAGTCCGCAAGAAGCGACGATAAAGGCGGATACAAAGGTGGCCATAAAGGTCGAAGTCCGCCCGTCATAAGGGCCTGCGAAATCGATGCCTTCTCGGTCAGCCGAACGGTTGGCATAGCTGCGGCATACGTCCACGAATGCTTCGAGCTCGTCCACGCTTTCGATCTTGATCCGCTCGGCGGTAAGAAAGGCGCCAATTTGCGCTGGAGACGCCGTTTGTGTAAGAATGAGCCTGGCAGCAGCGGCGGCTTCCTCATAGGTCAGGTCTCGCGCTCCGCGTTTGCCACGCCCGACTTCCTTCAACAATTGAATCATATTCATATCCAATCTCCCCCTTATGAGCTATGCCTTCAACATTTGATGAGCCTTGACGATGGAAACGGCAACGTCCACGATTCTTTTCCGCTCGTTCATGGCCTTTTTGCGCAGCAGCTCGTAGGCTTCAGCTTCTGGAATGCCGTTAACCTCGCCCAGAATACCCTTGGCCATATCAATCCATTTCCGTTCCTCCAGCCGGGCTTTTAACTGGTCGCGCTCACTTTTCCACTGCTTGCGTTCGAAAAAACGTTTAGCGCCGAAATGAAGCGCCCAGTTCAGTTCATGCTCCTCCATACCTGGTGTAAGGATTCCGTCAATGGATACATCAACCTCGCAATCCTCCGTTGAGGAAAGTGCCGCGTCCGTGCTGCACCACCAAAAAAGCGGCAATTCCTTTTTCTCCGTCAACTCCACACCCCACATCTGGATCGACGCGACAGGCAGATGCAGAATAGCGGCATCGACGTCCAGAAGCTTCTGATCGGCCGAGGCTTTATCCCGGGCCAGGAATACCTGGTAACCGTGAGCTTCCAGGACAGCTTCCGGACCCGCGTTGTTCGGATGAGCTCTTTTCTGAACATCAATAACCAAAAATGAACGCATGAAGAGGTTCCCCCTCCTGTAAATGACTTAGATCCACACTTTCCATAAGCAAGAAATGAATAAAGATAGCAAATCTGACATATCCTTTTGCTTATTTTGCTGTCTTTTTGATGAAAAAGCAATCATCTTTTTTGAAATGTGACATATGATACCTCGGAAATTCTGGGTTTATCATAAAATATAAATTCTAGCTGTTTTTTACGTCAATAATATTGACATGAAGAGTGTCAGAGTATATATTTGAACCAATAATTTAAAAATGAATGTATCGGATACAATGGCGTATCCATAACAAGCGGCAATGAAGCCCATCTTCACCTGTGAATTATTTTTGCGGGGAGAAGTGGGCTTTTTGATTTTTCAGAAGAGCTTCAGAAGAATGTTGAGGTGTGATTGATGGAGGGGAGAAGCGTCATGGAAAATAAGAAGAAACTCGTTATGATCGGCAACGGAATGGCAGGGGTCAGAACCATCGAGCATGTGCTGAAGGTGGCGCCGGGGCTTTATGATATTACGATTTTCGGAGCGGAGCCTTATCCTAACTATAACCGTATTATGCTCTCTTCCGTACTTGCGGGCGGTACCGGTCTGGAGGATATCGTTATCAATGATTGGAGCTGGTATGAGGAGCATGGCATCTGTTTGTATGCTGGAGATCCGGTAACTGATATCCATGTTAAACAAAAGAAAGTGATATCCGCCTCCGGACGGGAAGCGGACTATGATGTTTTGCTGCTGGCCATGGGTTCCAAAGCATTTATGCTGCCTTTGCCGGGTGCCGATAAGGAAGGTGTGATTGGCTTCCGTGATATCAAGGACTGTCACACGATGATGGAAGCGGCGGGAAGCTACCGCAAGGCGGCTGTTATCGGCGGCGGGCTGCTGGGATTGGAAGCGGCCAGGGGGCTGCTGAATCTCGGCATGGAAGTTACGGTTATTCACAACAGCAGATATCTGATGAACCGCCAGCTTGATCCCGCGGCTTCCCTGATGCTGCAGCGCGAGCTTGAACGCCAGGGCATGACCTTCAGATTGGAATGCCAAACGGCCTCGATCGAAGGGCACAGACGTGTGGAGCGCCTTGTATTCAGGGATGGGAGCACCGAACAGGCAGATTTGGTGGTCATGGCGGTCGGGATACAACCCGAGATCAAGCTGGCGAAGGCGGCTGGTATAGGGACCGGACGGGGGATCCTCGTGAACGATTTTATGGAAACGACCGTGCCCGACGTCTACGCTGTCGGAGAATGTGTGGAGCATCGGGGGATTAGTTACGGACTGGTGGCGCCGCTGTATGAGCAAGGCACTGTGCTTGCCAAGCGGCTTGCGGGAATCGAAACTCCCGGATATGAAGGCTCGGTCACTTCCGCTAAGCTGAAGGTGTCCGGTGTGGATGTGTTTTCAGCGGGGCTGTATGAGGATGCACCGGGGCTGCGGGCTTTGCGTTACCAGGATGAAATTGACGAGGTATATAAAAAAATCGTGCTCAAGGATGACATATTGGTTGGAGCCGTTCTGTTCGGGGATACAACCGATGGAGCCAGTTTATTTTCACTGATTAAATCCGGTGAATCCGTGGCAGGCAGGGAGAAAGAGCTGCTGCTCGGCTTCCCGGCCGGTAAAGCAGAGGCTTCCGGGATGGCCCGATTCGAGCAAATGCCGGATGACGAAATTATCTGCGGCTGCAACGGGGTCTCCAAACAGATGATCGGCGAAGCGGTAGCTAACGGCTGCCGGACGGTTGGAGAGATTAAGGCCTGCACGAAAGCCTCTGCGTCCTGCGGCGGCTGCAAGCCGCTCGTGGAAGGCCTGCTGCAGTTGTATGCGGGTGATGAGGCGGGTGAAGGTGTAAAAGAAGGTATTTGCTCCTGCACGAAGCTGTCCCGTGACGAAATTGTTAGCGGTATTAAAGAAATGGGCCTCAGCAGTGTGAAAGAGGTCATGAATGTGCTCGGCTGGGATGAGCCAGGAGGCTGCTCGAAGTGTCGTCCTGCCTTGAACTATTATTTGGGCATGATTTCTCCTGGAACGTATAAGGATGAAAAAGAGTCCCGCGTGACCAACGAACGCTATCACGCTAATATTCAGAAGGACGGTACGTATTCTGTGGTGCCGCGTATCTACGGCGGTGTGACCTCCCCTGGAGAGCTGAAGAAAATTGCTGCTGTGGCAGAGAAATACAATGTGCCACTGGTCAAATTTACGGGCGGACAGCGGCTGGATTTGCTTGGCGTGAAAAAAGAGGATCTGCCCGGCATCTGGGAAGAGCTCGATATGCCGTCTGGGCACGCTTACGGCAAGACGCTGCGTACTGTAAAAACCTGCGTCGGCGACACCTTCTGCCGCTTCGGGACACAGGATGCGATGGGAATGGGCGTCAAGCTGGAGCAGGCATTTGAACGCCTTAATGCGCCTGCGAAGGTTAAGCTTGCCGTGTCCGGCTGTCCGCGAAATTGTGCCGAAGCTACGATCAAGGACTTGGGCGTTGTGGCCATCGACGGAGGCTGGGAGCTCTATGTCGGCGGCAATGGAGGCATTAAAGTGAGAGCGGCCGAGCTTCTTTGTACCGTGAAAACGGAAGAAGAAGTGATTGAGTGGACGTCAGCCTACCTGCAGTACTACCGCGAGCAGGCAAGCTGGAATGAGCGTACGGCGCATTGGGTGGAGAGAGTAGGGCTCGAATCGATCAAGGTGGCGCTGGCGGACGAAGAAGAACGGAAAGCGCTGGTCGCAAGAATTGAGGAGACGCTTAGTTATACGAGCGATCCGTGGAAAGAAATTATCGAGAACCCTGAATTGCGCAAAAACTTCGAGCCGCTGAGCAGCCTTTGAATGGTACATGAGCATATGCTTTCGAAGTAGTTTTGTACGAAGAGATATCAAAGCAGTAACGCTCACAAAACTTTAAGGGGGAAGCATTCATGGAGCAGAAAATACGGGTAGCGAGCGTAGAGGAAATCGACCTCAGGGGTGCGAGAACATTCCGGCTGGGAGAAATAGAAATTGCCGTATTTCGATTGGATGACGGGAGCATTAAAGCATTGGAAAACCGTTGTCCGCATAAAGGCGGAAAGCTGTCGGAGGGCATGGTATGCGGTACGAAGGTGCACTGTCCCCTGCATGACTGGAAAATCGATCTGGCAAACGGGCTTGTCCAAGCTCCGGATGACGGCTGCGTAACCACCTTCCAGACCGAAACGGACGACAGCGGCAGCGTATATGTGATATTGGAGAAGGAAATGCTGCAGCCTGCTTCGGGGAGTTGATAAGAGGCTGATCAGCTTGAAGAAGTGATGAGGGGATATTCTGCAGGAACGGCTTAGGTCCAATAACGACAGATCATTGTCGCGGTTGGATCTTTTTCGCATTTTTTTATCGCTTGACTTGGTGTAAACACCAGGTTGTAGCATGAAGGTGTTCAGTCAAACTGACAGACAGGAGAGATTAGATAATGAAACATCATCATAATAAAGTTGCTCTTATAACGGGTTCCAATTCTGGCGTAGGATTCGAGCTGGCCAAGAAAATGTTGTCCGAAGGCTGGCAGGTCATCGCACTGAACCGTTCCAATTTTCCGGCTGATGAAGTGATTCAAACGGCTCAAAAGTCGAATCAATTAAGAATTTATAAAGGGGATCTAGCTGATTTTTCAAGTCTCAGGAGAGCCTTGGAGCAGATTAAGAAGAGCGAGGACCATATTGACCTGCTTTTCAATAATGCCGGCGTGTCGTTCGGAGAATTCCAGTACTCGATACAAGGGCGCGAAACGCACTTTGAGGTCAATACAGTGGTACCCTACATTATTTTCATGGAGCTCAGAGAGCTTTTGTTAAAGGGAGAACTGAAAACCGTTGTCAACACCTCATCCAACGCCTTGCTGATGGTCAAACAGTTCGATTACAATACATTAGACAAGCCTGTCGGATTCAAAAAACTTCTGGGTCCGTACGCCGCCACCAAATTGGCCCTTTCACTATGGACCCAGCAAATCGCTCCTGCACAATTGACGGAAGGAATCCGGATTCGTAGCGTTTGCCCCGGCCCTAGCAAGACCAAGATGTCCAAGGGTGTAGGGATGCCTGGCTTCATGATTCCGATTGTCAACCTGTTCTTCTCCCATCCGAGTGTAGGAGCGGCCCGTTTATATGACGCTGCATTGGGTCATCATAAAGGCGCTACGGGCATTTTTCTTAATAAAGGCAAAGCGACGCCCTTCAAGTTCAATGACCAGAGCGCGAACGTTCTGGATAAAGTAGACAGAATCTATAAGCAGGAATTTGCATGTGCAAATATGCAATGAGTGCTAATTTAACCGTTAAGGCTGGTGATATAACGTGGACCAAGGACTCTCGATCAAGCAGGCCGCCCAACAAACCGGATTAACGGAGGATGCCATTCGACATTATGAAAAAATTGGACTGATCTCTCCTCCATCCAGGAAACCAAACGGCCATCGGGTGTATTATTCGAAGGATATAGAGAGGATGGAATTGATCCAGTGTCTGAAGCAAACGAATATGTCTTTGGAGGAGATGAAGGTATATCTTACTTTTCCCTTTAGGGAAGCGATTAAATCCGTTCCGGAATTGAATGCCAAGCTTCAAGAATACCGGAAGAAAATCACCGATCAGATAGCCGATTTGGAACGCATTTTGAAATTTATCGACCATAAGGTGGTTCATAACCAATCCTTGCTGCGGGATAAAAGCGGTGATGAAGCATAGGCTCTTGACCGCATGGAAAGGGGTTCGCAGGTAACGGAAAAACAACCCCGCTGTCTGGCCTGAAAAGCGCAAAGCGACCAGTTGCAGCAACCCCATCGCGATACACTGGCACATCACAAAACCTTAATTGTATAGCTTTTAAAGAGGAGAATACAGAATGAATAAATTATTATTAGAATCACATTGTGTGTTTCCAACACCAGATATGCCTAAAACGGCAGCTTTTTATGAACAAAAGATGGGTTTCAGGGTTGTCCAGTACATGAATGCGGTTGAACCCCATATTTGTTTGTATCGTGACACAACGGAAATTATCTTAACTCAAGCGAACAAGCAGCGGGTAATTCCCAATAGAGAGTTATATGGATACGGGTACGATGCTTACTTTATTACGAAAGATCAAGAAGAGCTTCAAAAGGAATTCATCAACTCAAATGTGAAAATAGTTCGTTCATTGGGGAACACCGATTACAATAATAGAGAGTTTGTAGTTGAGGATATAGATGGCAGATGGTTAGCATTTGGGATAAAAGTAGGTTAAAGAAAAAGGCAAGGAAACCTGCAAAATCAGGTTTCCTTGCCTTTGGGAATCGAATAAAGTCAACGTAAAACTCTCGATGCTGTCTCAGGAAACCGCCTTGCCTGTACGGGCAGTGGAGACGTTCAGCCAGGTGTTTTTCCATTTCATATGCATCACGATGATCAGGGTGAGCGCTGCTGCTACGATCAGGCTTACGGTAATAAAACCGGGGGCATAAGAGCCGGTCGTTTTATACAGATTGCCGAGGATGAGCGGCAGGGCATAACCGCCAACTCCGCCAGCGGCGCCGACAATACCGGTCATCAGGCCGATTTCATTGCCGAAGCGCTGAGGCACGAGCTGGAATACCGCGCCATTGCCCGCACCAAGGCACATCATACCTGCGAACAGGAGCACGATCACGACCGGCAGTGGCGGCAGCAGGGCCACACAGGCCAGCATAATTCCCGCTCCTGCGTAGAGGAAGGTCAGCATGCGGGCTCCGCCGATTTTATCGGACAAAAATCCTCCAACAGGCCTGAAGAAGCTGCCTGCAATTACGCAGATCGTTGTGATATCGGCTGCTTGCACGGCGGCAAGTCCATACTGGCTGTTAAAAAAGATCGTCAGATAATTGGCGAGACCCACAAAACCACCGAAGGTTACACAATATAATCCGCAGAATACCCAGGCGTCCTTCTGGCTGAGAATACTTGCGTACGCAGACAGCTTTTTAGGTTCAGGACGGTTCGGGCTGTTGCGGGCAAACAGAGAAAATACGACAAATACGATAGCAATGGGAATGATTGCGAGTCCGAATACGATTTCCCAGCTGCCAAAATGCTGTGCCAGACGATTGGCGAACAGGGTGGCCAGGACGGTGCCGCTATTGCCGGCTCCGGCAATGCCCATGGCCAGACCCTGATGCTCTTTCGGGTACCACTGACCGGCAAGCGGCAGTGCGGCTGCAAAGGATGCTCCCGCCACGCCGAGCAGAAGCGCTACAACGTACAACTGATCCAAGGAATCGACCCACAGCCAGCCCAGCAGCAGCGGAACTAGCGTCACAATCATGCCAATCTGTCCCGTCAGCTTCGGTCCAATGTAGTCGGACAGAAAGCCGAACAGCAATCTGAGGATTGAACCGCCAAGCACGGGAAGGGCTACCAGTTGAGCCTTCTGCACGGGATCCATGGGAATGTCCGCCGCGATGACAACGGCCAGCGGGCCGATCATGCCCCAGATCATAAAGCTGATGTCAAAATAGAGGAATGCTCCAAACAGGGTGGGCTTATGCCCGGATTGCAAAAATCCTTTCTTCTCCATCCTTCATCTCTCTCCCTTTTGTTTTTTCTTGTCTTCTTTTCTCTAGATGAATCCCAGTGAATCCCAAAAAAAGCCGCAATCCGTCCTTTACAGAACGATTTGCGGCCTCTTTGCCGTAGCAGGGAGCACGTCATTGTGTTCCCCCGCCCCTATGCTGTTGCTCACAACATTGTGAATTTGATTCAAATTATAAAAAGCGGCAAAGCAAATGTCAATATAGATAACACAAAAATTCTAATTGTTTTAAAAAAAGCTTATTTCATTTAAATGTGTCATTTTTATTGACATATAATCATTCTTCGAATACGCTGTTTCTATGAGCTGTCACAATGTGGTGACGGTAAACACGGCAATGGAGCCCTTTTCTATAATTATTAGGAAAAGGGCTTTTTCTGTCTTCTGATCCGAACAGAAGACTTCTATATAAAGAGAGCAGGTCTTGGTCCCTGGAAAGGAGAGGGTAGGATGAGAGAACGGCTGGTTGTCATCGGCAACGGGATGGCAGGTATAAAATGTGTGGAGGAAATTCTGCAGCATGACCCCGAGAGGTTTGATATTACCATTTACGGAGCGGAGCCCCATCCGAACTATAATCGGATTATGCTATCTAAAATGCTGCGGGGAGATGTCGCATTTGATGACATCGTATTAAATGACTGGTCCTGGTATCAGGAACACGGAATTAAGCTGCACGCGGGAGTGCGGGTCGCCCGGATCGACACGGCTGGCCGTTACGTCGTGACCGCTTCCGGTGCTAAAACGCCTTTTGACATCCTGGTGCTTGCAACAGGCTCTTCAGCCTTCATCCCCCCCATACCGGGTGCGGATAAAGAAGGTGTCATGGCGTTTCGTACCATGGAGGACTGCGAGGCGTTAATTAGAAGCACCGGCAACTGCCGTCAGGCGGCGGTGATCGGCGGTGGGCTGCTCGGTTTGGAGGCGGCGAGGGGCCTGCTCCATCTCGGTATGGAAGCTCAGGTCGTCCACAACGCTCCCTTCCTAATGAACCGGCAGTTGGACCCGATGGCGGCAGGGCTGCTTCAAGCCGAGCTTGAGAGACAAGGCATGGTGTTCCATCTTAGCAAAAACACGGTCAAAATTACGGGTCGGAAACGAGCAAATGGATTGCGCTTTGCGGATGGAGGCACCTTAGAGGCCGATTTGGTCATTATGGCGGTCGGCATACAGCCTAACATTGATCTGGCCAGAGACAGCGGTCTGCACACAAACAGGGCCATCCTCGTCGACGATTACCTTGCCACCAGCATTTCGGGGGTTTATGCGGTTGGGGAATGTGCCGAGCACCGTGGCATCGCCTACGGGCTGGTAGCCCCGCTGTACGAGCAGGCAAGGGTGCTGGCGCGTTCGTTATGCGGCAAACAGACGGGGCCCTATACCGGATCTATACCTTATTCACAATTAAAAGTATCGGGTATCGACGTGTTTTCCGCTGGAGATATTGGGGGCCGCGGCATCATTACGGCGCTCCAGCAGTACGATGGTATCCGTGAAACCTACAAAAAAGTGACGATGGTTAATGGCAAAACTGTGGGGGCAGTTCTGTACGGCGATATTTCCGAAGCCCCGGCTTTACTTAAAGCGGTCCAGCTTGGTGAAGAAGTGGCGAAGCTTGCAGCGCCTGAAACCGGCGTGAATCCGGCAGAAGCCTCGGCGGCGGCCATGGCGGATATGGATACGGTATGCGCCTGTAATGCGGTGACAAAGCTAACCATCCTGCAGGCCGTTACCAAGGACGGTCTTAAGACGGAAGAGGAAGTAAGGAAGCACACCAAGGCTTCCACATCTTGCGGCGGCTGCAGGCCTATGGTTCAAGCTTTGGTCAAGCTGGCGGCATCCGGGAAGGCTGCGGGCGGGGCAACGGTGGAGCCCGTGGCGGCTGAAAAGGTGTCGGTATGTGATTGTACGGCGCTGGATCATGAAGAGCTCAAGCAAGCTGTGAGCCGGATCTCTGCTTCGAGCCCTGGAGAAATATATGCCCGTTTAGGCTCGAGTCAGCAAGAAGGCTGTGAGGTATGCAGACCGGCTGTACATTATTATTTGGATTTGAAGATGAGTCATGAAGGACTGCGGAAGCCTTATCCGTCAACTATCTTGGGATACGGAACAGCTTCAGGGATGCTTATTGTTCAGGATGAATCGATGGGGAGCGGCTTTGCCGAAGAGGGTTCAGCGTTGGCGGCGGAGCTGAGGCTCAGATGGAACGGGATTAGCCTGCCCCGCCGGATTACAGCCGCCGTAGCCGAAGGAACGGGTTCTCCCGTTGCGGCATTAATCCGCGATATTGGGTTGGTGTCCTGCCCGGCTGGATGGGAGGTGTATGCAGGCGGCACGAGCGGACGCCCGGTACGCGAAGCTCAACTAATCGGATTGAGTGAGACAGCGGATCAGGCCGCCGATTTGGCGTCTGCATGCCTGCAGATGTACCGGAAGGAAGCGTGGTATGGTGAACCGCTGTGGAAATGGCTTGAGCGGATCGGCTTACTTTCGGTCAGAGAGACTCTCTATGACCCTGTTAATCAAGAAGAGCTGCTGGAAGGTTTGCTCAATCGTCCGCAGCCTATTGAGGCGACCAGATAGAGAAAAGGATGGAGCAGGAGGGGAAACGAAATGAAAAATGGGCTGACAGGTGCGGCTGTTGTTGAGGAGTCGGATGGCACAGGGAATAAGGTGCTTCACACGCAGTGTCCATTCTGCAGTGTACAGTGCAAGGCGCAAATCCATATGCAAACCACTCCTTCGGGAGCGGTCACCTATACCGTAGAAGGGCTGCCGAATGCGGCCTCCAGCGGCAGATTGTGCGTAAAGGGATTAAATGCCCACCAGCATGCGCTGCATAGTGAACGGCTGCAACAGCCGCTTATGAGAAAAGAAGGCAGGCTGGTGCCTGCAACGTGGGATGAGGCGCTGCATACGATTGCGGAACGTTTTGCCGCAGCGATGACCGCGCACGGTCCTGACTCCATTGGTGTGTATGGCGGCGGATCGCTGACAAACGAAACGGCGTATTTGCTCGGTAAATTTGCGCGTATTGGCGTCGGCACGAGGTACATCGACTACAACGGCCGCTTCTGCATGTCGGCGGCTGCATCCGCAGGCAGCAGGACCTTTGGCATCGACCGCGGACTGACCTGCAGGCTGGCCGACATTCCACTGGCTCGCTGCATCATATTGGCAGGCACCAATATTGCGGAATGCCAGCCGACCTTGATGCCTTATTTTAATGAAGCAAAAGAAAACGGGGCGTTCATTATTGTCATCGATCCGCGTGCTACGGCAACGGCCAAAATGGCCGATCTGCATTTACAAATTAGACCGGGCACGGATATCCTGCTGGCGGATGCCATGCTGAAGATCATGCTGGATGAAGGCTGGATCGATAAGCAATTTATCCACGAGCGGACCGGCGGTTATGAGGAGTTGTACGCCCGCATGAAGGATGTCGATCCGGCGGAGGCCGCGCGGGTGTGCGGGATCGATGAGGAACAAATCCGTAGGGCGGCATCAGCCTACGGACTGGCCGAGACCGGTATTGTTTTCACGGCAAGGGGAGTGGAACAGCAGACGGATGGGCATCTGGCTGTCAGAGCCTTCCTGAATCTTGTGCTGGCGAGTGGCAAAATCGGCCGGGAAGGCTGTGGTTACGGAGCGGTCACCGGTCAGGGCAACGGTCAGGGTGGCAGAGAGCACGGGCAGAAAGCGGACCAACTGCCAGGCTACAGATCTATTGAAAATGAGGCGGATCGCGCCTATGTCGCTTCGGTGTGGGGAGTTGCTCCTGAGGATATTCCAGGTAAGGGAGTTTCCGCTTATGAAATGATGGAGCTTATGCACCAGGGGCAGATCAAGACCCTTTTTCTGATGGGTTCCAATCCGGTCGTTTCCAATCCGAATGTGAATTTAGTCAAGGATGGGCTGGAAAAGCTGGATTTTCTGGTGGTGGCGGATATGCTGCTCTCCGAAACCGCACGGATGGCGGACATTGTGCTCCCGGTTTCGTCCTATCTGGAGAACACTGGCACGCTTACTAATTTGGAAGGAAGAGTGCTGCTGAGGGAAGCGGCTTTACCCGCACCGGGAGAGGTGCATCATGATTGGCATATCCTGTGTGATATCGCGGAGCGGCTTGGAAAGGGCAAGCTATTTTCTTATACGTCTTCTGAAGAAATATTCGAAGAATTGAGAGTGGCGAGTAAAGGCGGGGCAGCGGATTATTACGGGATTACCTATGAAAGGCTGCGCAGAGAGGAAGGCATATACTGGCCGTGTCCGTCAACGGACCATCCCGGCACGCCGTTTATGTTTTCCGAGGCATTTGCTCATCCTGACGGGAAAGCGCAATTTACATCGTTGCAAAATTCTGTTGCCAAGGAAGCGGTTAGCGAGGAGTATCCGCTTATACTGACGAACGGCAGGGTGCTGGCCCATTATTTGACGGGAGTCCAGACCAGACGGAGCCCCACGTTGGCTGCAAGGTCGGAAGCTAATTTTGTGGAAATTCACCCGGACACGGCGCGCCGCTACCGGATCGAAGAGGGCCAGTGGGTAGAGATTGAATCGGAACGGGGCAGCTTCTCTGTTCGCAGCCGTATTTCTGGTCATATCCGCAAGGATACCATTTTTGTACCGATGCATTGGGGCGGTGTGCAAAATGTAAATCTTGCGACGAGTCCGGCACTCGATCCATTTTGCAAGATGCCGGGCTTTAAGGTGGCTGCGGTACGGATCAAGCGGGTGTATTAAAATAATCCAATGCCTTAAGAATCCCGTTGACCTGTGGCGGGATTTTTCATATTCTCTCCGCTGCTTCGTACATGCACCTACTTTTAAACAACATGAAGAATCGCCAAACCGAGGCCAAGCGCCGAAAACCAACGTCGGATTCGCTTGACCTTTCGGGCGGAAAGTCTAATATAATAGGTTATTGTGTGATTTTGTTGACGCTGTGTTATACACGAATTGGCAGGAGGGACCGGGGATGAATGTAATTGTAGAATGTATGGAATGGGGCTCGTCCGCGTATGCGCAAGGGCTGGAATTAAGGGATCGTGTGCTGAGAAGACCGCTTGGGCTCAGCATCCATGATGATCCTACCGACCAAGAGGTGGAGGATTACCATATTCGCGCAGTAGCGCACGGGCGTACGGTGGGTGTGCTTCTGCTGAAAAGATTGGACGACAGCCGGCTCCAGATGAAGCAGGTGGCCGTAGATAGCGCCGTGCAGGGACAAGCTATCGGCAGGAAAATGGTCGTTTTTGCTGAACAGATGGCCTTGGAGCAAGGTTTTTCGAAAATCATGCTGCATGGTCGCCTGACAGCCGTACCTTTTTACGAAAAGCTTGGTTATATGACCGAAGGGGACTTGTTTATGGAAGTGGGAATCCCTCACTATCCTATGATCAAAGCTCTGAATGGCAAGGATATGTAATGTTCGAAAAAATTCCAATTCCCGTATTCTGTTGACAACCATCCAATGTTATAATTATTTGGAATACATAACCAAGCAGTTGGCTATGGACTTATCTCTACAGAGCAGGATTGCTCCCGTTACAGGATTAGCGGCGAAATGTGGGATGCGTTAATCCAATCTTTTTTTACTAGAGTTGAATATAGTAGCTTAGAGCAATTCGATAGAAGGGAACGTTTGGACACATCGCAGGTTTAGGCAGGGCTCCTTTTTGTCGATATTGTAGTAGTACAGAACTGCAAATTGAAGGAGATTACCCACGATGAGAGTACATGAATTTTCCATTAAACAACAGTTGAGTCGTGATCAGCTCGTTCATATTTCGTCGGAAGCCTCTCGTTTTTCCTCGAATATTACGATAACCTTCAATATCGGGGATGCCGAACATCGAATTGATGTGAAAAGCCTGCTCGGTATGATGCTCATGATTGTCGCTCCCGGGTCGAGCATCAGGTTGACGGCAGCCGGTGAAGACGATCTGGAGGCGCTAGAGTACCTTGTTCCGATGCTTGAAGGCAGCGGACAATATTTGACAACCGATTGACAGGACAAATCACGGGTCCATCCGACCGATCCAGGGCCTGCCCTAATACATACAGGAGGTAAGACGATGGATGAAATGACAAAGATGATGAAGGAGCTAACTGAAACGGATGGAGTCTCAGGCTTTGAGGGCAATGTCAAAGATAAAATGCTGGAGTATCTGCAGCCGTTGACAGATGAAATAGTCAAGGATCGGCTTGGAAGTGTGCTGGGGAGGAAAACGGGGGCTGCTGACGGACCTAAAATTCTTCTGGCAGGGCATCTGGACGAAATTGGATTTCTGGTGACTGCCATTACGTCGAAGGGGTTTTTGCGGTTCCAGCAGCTCGGAGGCTGGTGGCCGCATTCTGTGCTCTCGCAGCGGGTTAAGGTGAAGACACGCAAGGGAGATTATATAGGCATTGTCGGCTCCAAACCGCCGCATATTCTGGAGAAGACCGAGCGGGAGAAGGTCGTTCCGCTGAAGAACATGTATATCGATATCGGGGCGAAGGACGCAGAGGATGCCAAGGCGATGGGGGTGCGCCCAGGAGACTGGGTTGTGCCTGTATCTGAATTTACTACTATGCGGAATGATGAGCTGTGGGTCGGTAAAGCGCTCGATAATCGGGCAGGCTGTGCGCTCGCTGTGGAAGTGTTGAAAAGGCTGCAAAATGACCAGCATCCCAACATCATCTATGCTGGGGCTACGGTGCAGGAAGAAGTAGGGCTGCGTGGTGCTGTAACGGTTGCCAATGCGGTTCAGCCCGATGTTGCATTTGCCTTGGACGTGGGCGTAGCTTACGATACACCGGGAAATGAATCCCAGCATACGGTGTCCAATGTAGGTGAAGGTCCGCTCGTCCTGCTGTTTGACGCCACCATGATTCCTCATGTGGGGCTACGTGATCTGGTAATGGATACGGCGGAAGAGCTCGCTATTCCAATTCAGGTTGACGTTATGCCGGGTGGGGGTACGGATGGAGGGAGGTTTCATATCAGCGGTATTGGTTGTCCAACCTTGTCCCTCGGATTCCCGGTACGATACATTCACTCCCATAACGGAGTGATGTCCAAACAGGATTTTGATCAGGCTGCAACGTTGCTGACGGCGGTCGTCAAGAAGCTGGACCGAGATAAGGTAAATGAATGGTTTAGCTGAGATTGAATATTAATCCTCTTGCATACGACGGATTTTAATATATTCACGCGGCCGGAAGTCAGTGACTGGAGTTGATTCAATCTCACCGGTGGATTGGATTTGGACTTGGTATGGATCGGTTAAACTTGTGCTGCCTTTGGTCAATCCGGTATGTATCCGTAGGTTCAGCCAGGCTCCAGCCAGAATCAGCAAGATAAATAGAGCGGTACAAATGAGATAGCTGCGTTTCAGCAGGGGAATCACTCCTTTTATCATCAGATTTCCCTGCTCTTATGAATTTTTATACTTCATCAGCCTATTATTAGCACTCGAAGCGCAGCAATTTTGACACAAAATACAAAATCATGTATACTTATATCTAATTGCGAACAGAAAATAGCATATGCATTAACCCGGAGGAGCCTGCCAACAGCGGGCTCTTTTTGTGTTTTTTTGGTAATCTGGGTCAGAATTATGGTATTTATGGAAAAGCTGTTTTTATCGTAAATGAATCGTATGAGGGGGAGAGAAACTTGTCTTTGCTGCATGCAGCCATCGTACTACCATTCATTCTTGCCGCAGCCATGCCGCTTACGAAGCGCCTGGCTCGCCGTGTGCATGCCGGCTGGTTCGTCCTTCCGGTTCCGCTCCTGCTGTTTGTATACTTTTTGGGCCGTCTGCCTGATGTTCAACATGGGCAACAGGGGATTTCGGTCCTGCCGTGGATGCCTTCGCTAGGTGTTGATTTTGCCGTCAGGCTGGATGGACTAAGCCTGCTGTTCGCCCTGCTGATCAGCGGAATCGGCTCGCTGGTCGTCCTGTATTCCCTATTTTATCTGGATAAGAACAAAGAGGCGGTTCATCGCTTTTATGTGTATCTGCTTATGTTCATGGGCGCCATGCTGGGAGTTGTATTGTCCGACAACATGATGGTCCTGTACGGCTTCTGGGAGCTGACGAGCGTGTCGTCATTTCTCCTGATTGCCTTCTGGCATCGCAGGGAAAGATCCTTATACGGTGCCTTGAAGTCCATGCTGATCACGGTGTTTGGCGGTCTGGCTCTGTTCAGCGGCTTTATACTTCTCTATGTGATGACCGGAACATTTAGTGTCAGTGGGATCATGAGTCAAGCGGGACTGCTGGCTGATCAGGCGCTGCTGGTGCCTGCCATGCTGCTGATTCTGGTCGGAGCATTCACCAAATCTGCCCAATTTCCGTTCCATATCTGGTTGCCGGATGCGATGGAAGCGCCAACCCCGGTCAGTGCTTACCTGCATTCCGCCACGATGGTGAAGGCGGGAATTTATCTGGTCGCCCGGTTAAGTCCGTTGTTTGCCGGTCTGACGGGTTGGTTTTGGCTCGTAACCGGGTTTGGGCTTGTGACCCTTATTTATGCCTCTTACCGGGCGATGAAGCAGACAGATCTGAAAGCGCTGCTGGCATTTTCAACCATCAGTCAGCTCGGATTGATCATGAGCTTGCTGGGTATTGGCTCTGCCGCCGCGTTCTATACGGGAGAGGAAGCCCTCTTTTATACGAAGGCTACAACTGCCGCCATATTTCACCTGATCAACCATGCGATATTTAAAGGGGCATTGTTCATGGTGGTGGGCAATGTGGACCATGAAGCGGGCACGAGGGATATCCGCAAGCTCGGCGGGCTGATGGCGTTTATGCCTGTTACCTTTACCGTTGCTTTGATCGGCACATTTTCCATGGCAGGTCTACCTCCGTTTAACGGTTTTCTCAGTAAGGAGATGTTTTTTACCGGCGTGCTGAGTGTCATGGAATTGGAGCTCTGGAATCTGCAGACCTGGGGTGCGCTTGTACCGGCAGTCGCCTGGATCGCAAGCATCTGTACCTTCGTGTACAGCATGCTGCTTGTATTCAAGACATTTACAGGCAAGCTGAAGCCTGACGAGCTGGATCGGAAACCGCATGAGGCGCCGCTTGGCATGCTGATCCCCCCTGTAGTGCTGGGCTCGCTCGCCGTTGTGTTCGGCCTGTTCCCAAATGTACTGTCACAGACACTAATTGAGCCGGCATTATCAGCAGTTCACCCGGCTGTGCTTGCCGCCGGTGAAACGTTTGATGTGCATATTTCCTTCTGGCATGGCTGGACGGCAGAGATCTTCATGACCATTGGGGTTGTTGCTCTTGGCATCGTGCTGTACCTCCTGCATGGACGTGTGCCGGTTCTGCACCGTCCGCTTACAGGGCGGATCAGCATTAACCAAGTGTATGACTCGGGGCTGGAGCTGCTGGATAAGGGTGCGCTTAAGATCACAGGCACTTATATGACCGGATCTGTCCGCCATTATCTGCTTTATATTTTTTCGTTTATGATCGTCTCCCTGCTGGTCGCATTTTATGCGGCGGATGGGATACGCCTGAATATGGCGGGCTTCGCCCCAATGTCGTTTTACGAAGGTGTTGTGCTGCTGGTTCTTGTACTGGCAACACTGGCAGTTCCATTTGCCCATTCCCGTGTCACATCCATTATTTTGACCGGCGCGGTTGGCTATGCTGTATCTCTGTTCTTTGTCGTGTTTCGGGCTCCCGACCTGGCGTTGACCCAGATTATTGTCGAGACCGTATCGGTCACCCTGTTTCTGCTTTGCTTCTATCATCTGCCGAAGCTGCGCAAAGACCGCTCGTCTCTGAAGTTCAGACTGCCCAATCTGGTCATCTCTGTCGGAGTCGGACTGGTCATGACCCTGATCGCTCTCGCAGCAAGCGGTAGCCGGGCTTTCGATTCCATTTCGGATTTTTTCCTGGCGGAAAGCTATCATCTGGCCGGGGGACGCAATGTAGTCAATGTCATCCTCGTTGATTTCAGGGGATTTGATACACTGCTGGAAATCATGGTGCTTGGTATTGCCTCCCTGGCGATTTATTCGTTGGTCAGACTGAGTCTGGATAAAGACGTTAATGGATTGCCGCCTAAAAACAAACGCCCGGGAGCGGGTATGTTTCTTGCGAAGAGCAACGATGTCATTCTTAGAACGGCAGCGAGAACAGGCGTTGTGTACATTGTTATGACCTTTGCGTTATATCTGTTTTTTGCGGGACATCATGAGCCTGGAGGCGGCTTTATTGGGGCCCTAATGACCTCTGGCGGACTGGTGCTGATGCTGATGGCCTTCGGAATGAAGATCGTTAACAAGCTCGTTCCGGTGGATTATAAAAAGCTAATCGCCATTGGGCTTTCGGTCGCCCTGCTGACCGGCATCGGCTCTTTCGTGTTCCAGGTTCCGTTTCTGACGCATGCCTTTGGATATTTTCAGCTTCCGCTGTTGGGCAAAACAGAGCTGGCTACGGCCGTGCTGTTTGATCTTGGGGTCTATCTAGCTGTGATCGGTGTCACGATGAATATTTTGTTAACGATTGTGAGGGATGAGTAGCATGGAACTGTATATGGCTTTGGCGATCGGGGTGTTATTTTCCGTAGGGGTATACATGATTCTGTCTAGAAGCCTGCTGCGGGTTATTCTGGGGACGTCCCTGCTGACACATGGCGTGCATCTGCTGTTGCTCACGATGTCGCGGCTGAAGACAGGAGCGGCTCCGCTGCTTGGGGAAGAGGCGAGCTCCTATGTAGACCCGCTGCCGCAGGCGCTTATTCTCACCTCCATTGTTATCAGCTTTGGTGTCACGTCCTTTTTCTTCGTGCTGGCCTATAAAGGATATCAGAAGCTGGGGACAGACAGCATGGATCAGCTTGGGGAGGAAGATCATGAATAACCTGATTGTTTTACCGCTGTTGATTCCTTTGTGTACGGCGGTTGTACTTGTATTTTTTAAAAACAATGTCCTGGTTCAGCGTGTGATCAGTGCCGTTAGTGTCTTCATTAATATCATTGTCGGGGCTGTTATCGTTCAGCAGGTTCATGAACAGGGAATCCAGACGCTGCATATGGGGGGATGGGTGCCGCCATACGGTATTGTGTTTGTGGCGGATATGTTCGCGGCTCTGCTCGTCCTGACGACGGCGGTTGTCAGTGCAGCCTGTCTGTTTTATGCCTTCGGTACGATTGGAGAGCAGCGTGAGCGGCATTATTTCTATCCGTTTTTTCAATTTCTGCTCGCTGGGGTGAGCGGTTCTTTTCTCACTGGGGACATCTTCAACCTGTTTGTCTGCTTTGAGGTGATGCTGATCGCTTCTTATGCGCTGCTGGTTCTCGGAGGAACGAAGCGGCAAATCCGGGAAACGCTAAAATATATACTTGTCAATATTGTGTCCTCTACCTTGTTTGTGGCTTCGGTAGCTTATTTGTACGGCGTGGTGGGTACGCTGAACATGGCTGATTTGAGCCTGCGCATTATAGAAACGGGGCAGGGAGGAATCCTGTCCGTCATAGCGATTCTGTTTCTGATCGTGTTCGCTTTGAAGGCCGGCCTGTTTCTCTTTTTCTGGCTGCCGGGCTCCTATGGCGCTCCTCCGCCGGCGGTCGCAGCTCTGTTCGGTGCGCTCCTGACCAAGGTGGGCTTGTACGCTATCATCCGGACATTTACGCTTATTTTTCCGCAGCAGCCCTTTGAAATCCAAAGCTGGATCGGGTGGCTGGCGGCTGGCACCATGATCCTGGGGGCGATTGGAGCTGTCGCTTATCAGGATATCCGGCGCATCCTGAACTATAACGTAATTATTAGCGTTGGCTTTATTGCCTTCGGTGTGGCGGTCGGAAACGGAGATGCGATGGATGGGGCCGTGTACTACCTGGTCCATGATATGCTAGCCAAAGCGCTGATGTTTTTCCTGGGTGGCATGATTATAACGGCTGCGGGCACGGATAAATTGAGCGAAATGGGCGGCTTGATCAAGCGTCATCCCCTAACTGGCTGGATGTTTCTGATTCTGGCGTTTGCGCTTGTTGGCATACCGCCGCTCAGCGGATTTCCCGGCAAGTTGCTGATGGTGCGCGGTGGTCTGGCAGAAGGCGAGTACTGGTTGACAGCGATAGGTGTTGCTTCCAGCTTCATCGTGCTTTATTCCCTGATTCGTGTGTTCATGAAGGCGTTCTGGGGGGAGGAGAAGCCTCCTGCTCCTAATAGTGGTAATGTCTCTCATCCGAAAATGTCATGGAAATTAGCTTTCATTCCGTCGGCTTTCCTGCTGCTGCTGGTCTTTATGCTGGGCTTCGCCTCGGAAGGGGTCTATGCATACGTTTCCCAGGCAGGGGAGGTGCTGGTGCAGCCGGCGCTTTATATTGAAGCCGTATTAAAGGAGTAGTTGAGATGGCCTATCAAATTGGGTTGAATATTACGATTGCGCTTGTGTGGACCTTTCTCCACGATGAATGGTTGGTTGCACGATTTATCGTGGGCTATCTGATCGGCATAGTGCTCATATGGGCGATTTACCGCGTGCGGCCCGGCAGATTTTATATGAAAAAGGCGATGGCGGTTGTTTATCTGCTGCTGCTGTTTCTGAAGGAGCTGTGGGTGTCCAGCCTGGTGGTTGTGAGGCAAATTCTCCGTCCTAAGCTGAGCATTCGTCCCGGTATTTTTGCCATGACCACCGAGCTGGAGACGGATTTTGAGATCACACTGCTTGCCTGCCTGATCTGTCTGACTCCCGGTACGTTGACGCTGGAGGTTGGCCATGACGGGCAGACACTTTATATTCATGCCATGGATATAGAGGATGCGGATGAATTATCACGCCAGATCAAAAGCAGCTTTGAACGGGCGATTATGGAGGTGACACGGGCATGATGGACGGATTGCTCATTGCTTCGCTGGTCACGATGTCGCTTGCGGTGTTAGGCTGTCTGGTGCGGCTTCTGCTGGGTCCTTCCATGGCGGACCGGATTACCGCGCTGGACACGATCGGCATTATTATCCTTTCCATGATCGCCGTTCTGAGCATGCTGCTGGAGACCAAGGCCTTCATGGATATTATTCTTCTGCTGGGCATTTTGACGTTTATCGGAACGACTGCTTTTGCCAGATATATAGAAAGGGGCGTCGTGATTGAACATGGAGGCGATGATCATCATCGGTGAATGGATTTGCGGAATCATTGTGCTGGCCGGCTCATTGTTCACAGCGCTTAGCGCTTTCGGATTGATCCGGCTGCCCGACGTGTATTTACGCTCCCATGCCGCCACGAAGAGCGCCACGCTTGGCGTACTGCTTGTATTGACCGGAGCATTCCTCTACTTTTGGCTGTATCTGGATCATGTAAGCATCAAGCTGCTGCTTGGCATCCTGTTTGTGTTTATAACTGGTCCGGTGGCCGGTCATTTGAATGGCAGGGCTGCCTATCGTTCCGGCGTAGCGCTCTGGGAACAAAGCGTGCAGGACGATCTTAAGAAGGCTCATGCGAAAGAGAGAGCCAAAACCAACATGTGAGCTGCAAATCGCAAAGGGGATGTCCTACAGATCCGTTGATCTGGGACATCCCCTTTTCCATAAGTCATTTATGGTATTAATGGACCTATAAGAAATATTTATGATGTTATATATACTAAAGTATGTTGCATAATCATTATTTATGACGTATTATATGTGCAAGTCAATTGTTGGAATTTGACATGGAAAGTGGAGACAAAGCGGAGGGATCAACATCGAATTAACGCCAAGACAAACGGAAATCGTTAAAATCGTGCAAAAGCATGCCCCGATTACAGGTGAACAAATCGCAGAGATGCTGAATGTGAGCAGACCGACGCTGCGCTCGGACCTGTCGAAGCTCGTGATTCTGAAATATATTGATGCCAAACCGAAGGTAGGCTACTTCCTTGGGCAAAAGGGCAATCCGAAGCAGGAAGAAAAATTTAAGATGCTGCAGAAGAAGGTTGGGGAGATACACAGCGTTCCTGTCATTGTAAGAGAAACGACAACCATCCAGGATGCAGTTGTGTCGCTGTTCCTCGCTAACGTCGGCAATCTGATCGTAACGGATGAGGAAGGGAACCTGGCGGGAGTAGCTTCCAGAAAGGATCTGCTGAAGGTGACGCTGGGGAATCCGTCGGCTGGGACTATACCGGTTAGTATGATCATGACCAGACAGCCTAATGTCGTAACCGTATCCCCGGAGGATACCATCCTGGAGGCGGCACGAAAAATTATAGCTCATCAAATTGACAGTCTTCCGGTTGTCATACCGTCCGGCTCCGATGAACCGGGCGTGCACTGGAAGGTCGTGGGCCGGATTACGAAGACCAATATTATTAAAATGCTGCTCGACATGGTTGCCGAGGATTAACGGGAGGAATGGAATGATACAGTCGTCTAGCCACTTTATTGCGATATGCTCAGACTCGATCGGAGAAACTGCCGAGGCCGTCGTTCAGGCGACGATGCGGCAGTTCGATCTGCCGAACACGGAGATCAAACGCTACATGAATGTCAGGGACGAAGAGGAATTAAGGGAGATGATGGAGGAGGTTGCGGAACGAGGCGGCCTGGTTGCCTATACATTGGCTCTTCCGGAGCTGAGGGAAGCGATTAAGGAGGAATCGGTACGCTTAAATGTGCGTGTGGTGGATGTGATGGGACCGATGATGCAGGCGGTTGCGGATACGTTCAATAACGATCCTTTCGAGAAGCCCGGTCTGCTTCACCGCATGGATGAGCCGTATTTCAGAAGGGTGGAGGCGATGGATTTCGCCGTGCAGTACGATGACGGCAAGGATGTCAGCGCGATCCTGAGGGCGGATCTTATCCTGCTTGGTGTATCCCGCATATCCAAAACACCGCTGTCCATGTTCCTGGCCCATAAAGGCTACAAAACAGTCAATTACCCGCTCGTTCCCGAGCTTACTCCCCCGGCCCAATTATATGAAAAGCTGGAGGGCAAAATATTCGGCCTGACGATTAACGCGGAGCATCTGCTAAAAATCCGCAGCGAGCGCCTCAAAGTGATGGGGTTGCCCAATAATGCGCAGTATGCCTCAATTGAGCGAATTCAAGAAGAACTTGCATACGCCAGCCGTATTTTCGGAGAGCTTGGCTGTCCCGTAATTGATGTAACGGATAAAGCGATCGAGGAAACCGCAGGACTGATTCTGAACGACTTGAAGATACTCTAAACAAAACATCATTTAGCTGGAGGGATGAACAATGGAGAGTCAACTGGCTTTGGAATTGGTGCGTATCACGGAAGCGGCAGCATTGGCATCGGCAAAATGGATCGGCAGGGGAGATAAGAACAACGCTGATGATGCAGCCACAACCGCCCTTCGCAGCCATTTCAATACGGTTCCGATGGATGGCACCGTCGTTATCGGCGAAGGCGAAATGGATGAAGCACCCATGCTCTATATTGGAGAGAGAGTCGGTAACCGCAAAGGACCCAAGATGGATATTGCTGTAGATCCGCTGGAGGGAACAGAGACCGTCGCGAAAGGACTGAATAATGCCATCTCGGTTATTGCAGCAGCTCCCCAAGGAAGTCTGCTTCACGCTCCCGATATGTATATGCAGAAGCTGGCCGTCGGTCCCAAGCTGGCAGGCAAGCTGTCGCTCGATGATCCTCTCGAACAGACGCTTGCCAAAGCGGCACTGCTGCTGGACCGTCCCTTAACGGATCTGACCGTCTCCATTCTGGACCGGGACCGTCATCGCTCCATTATTGAAGTGCTGAGACAATCGGGCGTGCGTATCAAGCTGCTCGGGCATGGCGATGTCATGGCAGCCATCGATACATGCGCAGACAGCGGTGTTGATCTGTATATAGGCTCGGGAGGCGCTCCGGAAGGTGTTCTTGCTGCTGCAGCGCTGAAGTGCATGGGCGGAGATATCCAGGGCCGACTGCTCCCCGATTCCGACGAGGATATCGAGCGCTGCAAGCGGATGGGCATCGCTGATCCGAAGCGGCTGCTGACCATGGACGATATGGTTGGCGGGCAAGGTGTGCTGTTTGTGGCAACAGGCGTAACATCAGGAGACTTCCTGCAGGGTGTACGACATCTTCCGGGAAGCCGTGCGGAAACCCACTCGGTTGTGATGTACTCTGAAACGAAAACCGTCCGTTTTGTGCGTAGTGTCCACCATCTGGAAGAGCAGGCTGGCACATGGGCTCAAGCGGTTTCCTTCTAAATAAAAATGAATCTGCTAAAACACGAGGTCGACCGGAAATGGGGTCGGCTTCTTTTTATTGAAAGCGGAAGCGCCTCATAAATAACCGGCGTGTAGCATCTGTGAGCCCAATGGAACTTGTTCGTGCCCATTTTAAGAGCTATAATATAAAAGGTTATGTTTGATATGTTAAATCAAGATTCGATATAGAAAGAGAGCGGAACAGTATGGGTCGTAAATGGAATAATATTAAAGAAAAGAAGGCGTCCAAGGACGCTAATACGAGCAAAGTATATGCGAAATTCGGCGTAGAAATCTACGTAGCGGCCAAAAAAGGAGAACCGGATCCGGAATCCAACCGTGCCCTCAAGGTAGTTCTGGAACGCGCCAAAACCTACAATGTGCCGAAGGCGATTATTGACCGCGCTCTTGAGAAGGCCAAAGGCAGTGCGGATGAAAATTATGAAGAGCTCCGTTATGAAGGGTTTGGTCCCAGCGGGTCCATGATTATCGTGGACGCACTGACGAATAACGTGAACCGCACAGCGCCTGCAGTACGCTCTGTTTTCAGCAAAAACGGCGGCAACATGGGTGTTAGCGGCTCGGTTGCTTATATGTTCGACGCTACGGCCATCATCGGTCTGGAAGGAAAATCTGTCGATGAAGTCATCGAAGTTTTGCTTGAAGCGGATGTGGACGTGCGTGATGTGCTGGAGGAAGACGAAGCTGTAATCGTATACGCAGAGCCGGATCAATTCCATGCCGTACAGGAAGCGTTGAAAAACGCCGGCGTTGACGAGTTTACCGTTGCGGAATTGACGATGCTACCACAAACGTATGTAACGTTGCCAGAGGATACCCAGGCACAATTTGAGAAGCTTATCGATTCTCTGGAGGATCTGGAGGATGTGCAGCAGGTTTATCATAATGTGGAGTTTGAAGAGTAGTCAAAGAATTCATCTGTCCTCAGCTTTAATAAAGGCATTTTAATAAGCTCATTTTTTGTATGAAATCACTATACAAAAGTGAGCTTATTTGTTTTTTAGGAATATATTTATAAATACAAAAAGCCTTGCCAACAGTATGCTGACAAAGCTCGGGAATTTACTTTTACTTTAGCCCTTCGAAAACATTAATGATCTTTTTTGCTGGTGCATCTGGATTCTCAAAAAGAGTTATAGTGTAAAATTGGTGTTGCTTTAATATGGTTTGAATTTGTTTTGGTGAGACATGGTCCTTTAAAGGTATCTTAAATTCTGATTGATATTCCAAGGAACTATCTTCTTCAAGTAAAGTTTCGCCTTTTACCACATCAGAATTTGGCGATTTAAAATATTTATTCAAGTCTTCTGGTACAGTTAGATAGAGATAGTATGAATGCTGCCCGTCAATAATGTACCTTTTAGGGACTTGTCCAAATTTATACCATATATTTATAACAATAGAGTTTTCTTTTTCATCATACAAAAAATTATAATCTCTCACATCAAAATCGTCATCATTTGGAAATTCTTTTCCGGTTATATAATCTTTTTGATTTGTTTCCACTATTTTTTCTGGAACAGGTTGTTCAGATATAGTTCTTGGAACAACTTCTCTTTGAGTGCAAGCTGTAACTAATAACAGCACCATCAACAATAAAATTATTTTGAAATTATTCCGATACATAAATTTCCTCTCCGACTCCCCTGCCGAATTTGATTTTTCTAAATAATTATATTCCAGATTCTGGATAGTTAGAGTTTTACCAAAATCCCATATCCAATTATATCCTATCCCATAACTTATTGCCCATTTTCAAGAGGATAGTTGCCTAAGCCCATATCGTAGATGCTATCTTCTTTTGTTATACTCTTAAGTAGCGGAGGGAGGAATAAGCGTTGATCCGAATTGAAAAAATGACCTCATGCACCCTGGATGAAGCTGTGCAGGCGTGGAACGAGGGTTTTGAAGGGTATTATGTTAATGCTGCCACCACACCAGAGGCATTTTTGAAAAGGATGGTCGCAGAGGACCTGTCGCCAACCCTTACGTTGCTCGCATTGGATGACAACCAGCCCGTCGGGATCATCATGCATGGTGTGCGCACCGTTCAGGGCCGGAAAATCGCCTGGAACGGCGGAACGGGAGTTGCGCAGTCGATGAGAGGCAAAGGAGTTGGCAGAAAGCTGCTGTCCGCAGCCCTTGAACTTTTGCAAGAAGAAGGAGTAGAAACGGCCACCCTTGAAGCGTTAACTGTAAATGAAAGCGCCATCGCCTTATACAAGAGAGCTGGTTATGGAATCGTGGATCAACTGGAGTATTTAACCCTGAAAGGCGCTCTTCCCGGCTACAGCTATCCAATCATTCAGGCTAGCGGAACATATAGTGCAGAAGCAGCGTTCCCTGTTCATGCGGGACAACTGCCTTTCTACCGTATGTCCCATCCCTGGCAAACGCACTGGCAGAGCGCAAAGGAAGGCGAGGCGGTCATCCTCCGCAGCGAGCAGGGGGAAGCGGCGGGTTATGCCTATTACCGTAAAGCTTTCAATCCGGAGGGTGAGCACATTTCCACTACGTTGTACCAGTGCGAAGCGCTCCCTGACCACCCTGACAGTGAATATCTGATACATAGGATGCTAGGTCATGTGTTTGGCAATTTTGAAGAAAATATTAACCGTATCGTTCCTAATTTGCCGCAGCGTGCGAGTGCTTTGGCCGGGGCAATCCTGAAGCAAATCGGCTTTACTGTGTATGCCGAACAGATGCAGATGAGCCGTCAGCTCTAATCTGCACCTGAAAAAGTCACCTGTGCTGCAATTAAACTTTCAGCTCCCCGTGCTGCAACTGTCCATTTTCCACCTGAATAGTGGTGTGGGCAATGTTAAATTTTTCTTCGATCAGACGAACCGCCTCCTGCAGCACGGTCTGGTGATCCTTCTTGTCTTCAATCACCAAGTGGCAGCTCAACGAGTTTAGTCCGGAAGTGATAGTCCAAATATGGAGATCATGCACATCGACGACACCATCTACCTGCATCAAGGTCTCGCGTACCTGTGCTGAATCGATTCCTGCCGGTGTACCCTCCATCAGGATATGAACGGCATTTTTGATGACACCCCAGGCGCTTTTCAAAATGAGCAGGGCGACAAGCACGCTGATAATCGGATCAGCGACATACCAGGAGGTCAGGCTCATAATCAGTCCGGCCACGATGGCACCTACAGAACCGAGCGCGTCACCAAGAACATGAAGATAGGCGCTACGCACATTGATATTCTCTTTCACATCGCTTTTTCTCATTAAGAACCAGGCACTGAGCAGATTGGCAAGCAGCCCGATAAAAGCGATAGCCATCATGGAGCCGCTGGCTACAGTTGGAGGTTCAAAAAAGCGTTCATAAGCCTCCCAAATGATAAATCCGGCAATGACAAACAGTGCGATACCGTTCAACAGGGCGGCCAATATTTCGAACCGGTAAAAGCCGTAGGATTTTTGGGCCGACGGCGCTTTAGCCGACAGGAACATGGCAACCAGACTTAAAGCGAGCGCTCCGGCATCGCTAAGCATATGCCCCGAATCGGACAGCAGAGCAAGACTGTTGGTGATCAAGCCGCCGAAGAACTCCAAAAACATAATTCCTGTTGTGATGATCAAAGCAATCGCAAGGCCTTTTTTGTTATTTGGCATGTGGGCATGCGCGTGGTCATGATGCCCGTGAGCATGTCCGTGGCTGTGTCCATGATCATGGTGGTCATGGGCAGGGTGCTGATGAGTGGAATGGGTCATAAAATTCTCCTCCTAACACATGAACAATTGCTCATATATTGTTATAATAACATCATACAATCATTTTCTGAATGATGCAAGCCTTTTGAAAATATCCAATACAAACTGTTTACAACCTGGATACATCAGATCAATGGAATGTTACATCAGCCGACTAAACTGATATCAAGGTGATCAGGTGTATCACCAAAAAATGAAATCAAAGGAGAAATTTTATTATGAAAAAAGCACTTATCGCCGCATCCGTGATGACCACCGTCGCCCTTGGCTCTACTGCCGCACTGGTAGCAGCCAACGCAGCCGACCAGGCGGTGAAGCCCGCTGTAGTTAGTCCGGTCGTTGCAAATCATACTGTAGCGGAAAACGATTCGTTGTTATTGCATTATGTTAAAAAATCGATTTACGCTGCAAACGGTGATCTTCTTGGCTATGAGGAAACGTGGGGAGATCCGCTCACTTACAATCAAAGAACAGATGCACACTTTGCAGGGGAAGAAATGAGTTTTTACTCCCTTCACAATGGAACAACCTCGGCCAAGGTAGCGTGGGATGCTCAAGGCAATGTTGAGGACGGAATTGTAGTAACTGTAGCTCCTGAAGACAGCGCACCAAGCGGTCCACTATATGAATTGATGGAAAAGCAGTATCAAACCGAGGAATGGAAAAATGCAGATACAGTAACCGTGGATGGAAAAAAGCTCAAAAAAGTAATTCTAACCTATGAGTCTAATGAAGGAACATCCCCAAGCAACATGTATAAGGTCAAATCTACCGAAACCGCCTATTTGGATGCCCAAACCGGTCTGCCGGTGAAGTCTGAGATCCATGAGGAGAAGGATGGGAAGATGGTGCTGTATAGCTCCTTTGTGTATGAATATGACCGGAAGGACAGAGATCATGCGCTGTTTGATATTAGCGGCTTGGATTTGGAGGATTACACCTCGGAAGAAGTGAAAGCCAACTACCCGTACCTCCCGATTGGCGGCAAGGTGCCTAATCCGCTGGGTGACCTCGTAAGTGAGGGGGAAATTACAGAAGCTCAACAGGATGCCATTTATATAGCTCTTAGCCAGGCCAAGCAAAAAAGCATTGAAAACGGTTTGGATAAAAGCAACGAAGCCTATTTGAAAGCGGCCCTGGCGGGTATCGTAGTTGACGGTACTATCACACAGGAGCAGGCTGATATCATCGTAAACATATTTAAATAAGGAAAACGGTTTGCAGGGGCGCTCCCAAAGTCTGAATGACTAGGGGAGCGCCCCTTTAAATTTTTTTGCTGCTGGCCGAAGGCAGGACACTCTGCTTGTTTTATGAAAATCCGGTGGCAGGAGCCATTTATAAAAGACTTGGCTTTAAGGATATCGGCGGGTGGTCGATGATGCATATATGATATAACAATCCTGATAATTAACGGCAAACCAGACCACACTAGTAATGGTATCCAAATACAGTAATGGTGGGTGAACAGGTTGCTGACACAAAGGCCTTACGAAATGATGTGGGTCATCATATCGATTGCAATTCTGATCTTGGGAGTGGGCACACTGCTTTTTCAGTTCAGGCAGTCAAAGAAGAAGCCTCCAGCCTATGCGATAAAATCCGCTCATGCCTCCAATAAGAGCGTCATTTATATTTTGATTGATTCGCTGCTTGCTTCAGCCATTGATCAAGGCATTGCGCAGAAGAAGCTGCCTGCTTTGCAGTTCTTGATTCAACGTGGCCAATATTACCGTGATGTCGTCACATCCTTCCCCACCATGTCTGTTACGATTGACAGCTCACTGATGACCGGAACCTACCCGGATCAACACTACGTGCCCGGCTTGGCCTGGTATGATGAGGATTCCGAACGGGTGATCAATTACGGGACAGGACCCATGGAGGTGGTGAGGCAAGGAATACCATCCGTGCTTGAGGATGCGGTGATCCGGTTAAATCGGGAGTATCTGAATGCTGAAGTGCCGACGATTTATGAAGAATTATCACATCTGGGATACACTTGCGGCTCTATTAATGGGCTCGTATACCGTGGTCCTGTTCAGCACAATATGACGATTCCGTTCTGGATGCGTATGATCACTTCATGGCCCGGCCACATTCAAGTCAAGGGACCGGAATGGTTCAGTCTGGGAGCCTTAACCAACCCGCTAAGAGGGAAAATACAGGCACCACAAAGCATCCTGCACCGGTTGGGGCTGAACGATACATATTCAGTGGAAACATTGAAGCACTTAATCCGGACGGATCGGCTCCCCGATTTTTTATATGTTTACATGCCGGGTATGGACAAGCTGCTGCATAAGAAAGGTCCGTCCGTTCTGGAAGGGGCCATAGAGGCAGACAAGAAGCTGCAAGCGGTGCTGGAGGTGTTTGGTTCACCAGAGCAGGCGCTTGAGCGGGCGGTTTTCGTCATTTCAGGGGACAGCGGTGTCAGTCAAATTAGGCAGGCCCAAGATCGGCCTATCATTCATCTTCATGAGCTCCTTGAAGAATACAATGTGCTGTATCCGGGGAAAAGGGTAACTGCGCATACGGAAATCGTACTGGCCGTTAACGAAACGATGGCCTATGTATACAGTTTGAAGGGGACGCTGAGTTTGCGGGATATTGCACAGCGGCTGGTGGGGGATTCCCGGATGGATTTTGTTGCATGGAAGGAAGACGACTGGATGGTGGTAGCGAAAAATGGTCAGGAGCTGCGTTTCAAAGCGGCGGGCGAATGGACGGATGCTTATCAGCAGAAGTGGACGATCGAGGGGAGAACGGAAATGCTGGATCTGCAGTTGGATGAGACCGCCCGTGAAATCCGGTACGGGAAATACCCGGATGTCCTGCAGCGGATACTCGGTTCCTTGAATTCTCACAAGGGCCGCTTTCTGATCGTAGGAGCCAAACCGGGATATGAGCTGGTTGACCGAAGTTCCCCAACGCATAAGGGAGGGGGAGCGCATGGCTCCCTAAGTTTGGAGGAGTCGCTGATCCCACTGGTTATTGCCGGAACGGACCGAAAGCCGTCCAAGCTGCGTCTTGTCGATCTGAAAGCCTACTTGATTGATCTTGTGACAGATCAGAATAAGAAGCAGGAAATTCACCATCCCCCGTTCAATATTGACGATCCCATTGCCGCTCAATCCGGCAGTATTAGCAGTGAAGATCAGTCCAATGTTCATTTTTAGCGATTATATCCGAATAACAATCTCTCCAATCTGCCGCGTTTTTAAGATATAGGCAGGAAAATGAAGAAAAGCAGCCGGTCGCTGTGGAATGTGACCCGGCTGTTTTGTTTTATGCCCGGTTGAGACCGCCGGAGGGATGGCGGAAACATATAATCCTTCAGCGCGCGAGGACATATGTCCTACCTCAAAACAGCCATCCGTCTTTTAATAATTTAAAAGGGGGAGGCAGAATGAAAGGTATTTTATTTGCAGCCGCAGCAGGGGCCTTTATCACACTGCAGGGAGTCGCCAATGCACGGATTGGCCAAGACATAGGAACGTGGCAGGCTGCGGCTGTTACTCAGTGGACCGGCTTCATTACGGCTCTGCTACTTTTGCTGATCTTGCGCGACAGAACCTGGCGGAACTTCAGACAGGTAAAGCCGCTATACTTGACAGGGGGAGCATTTGCGGCAATCATCATTTACAGCAACGTTAGTGCCATTCAGGAAATAGGGGTCACTTTTACGATCGCTGCCCTGCTGATTACCCAGCTATGTACAACCTTCGTCATCGACAGCAACGGCTGGTTTGGTGGAAAAAAGCTGAAGATGAGCTCGACGCAGCTTATTGGCATAGGGGTGATGATCGCAGGGGTGATGATTCTCAAGATGTAGCCCGACCCAGAGGCAAGCGATAATAAGGCGGTGTAGTATCGATCATGAAGGAAGTCCGGGAACGCGAGCAGTTAACCGACTTTTTACAGGCTTATCAATTGGAATCCGTGTTTAATGAACAGCTGACTCCCTATTTATCGTTATACAGCTTTGAACAAGGGGAGATCATCTGCTCGCAGGGAGATGTTTCCGAGTTTTTATATGTGCTTGTTCAAGGTCAAATCAAGATCTATACCACTTCAGAGGATGGGAAGACACTTGTCATTTCTTTAAAAACCGCACTTGAGGTCATTGGCGACATTGAATATATACGGGATATTGAGCTCATAAACACGGTTGAAGCGGCAACTCCTGTGTATATGATCGGGGTTCGGTACCGTTGGTTGAGAAAATACGGCAGCCATCATGCTCCGCTGCTGCAGTTTTTATTGGACATTATCACCCGAAAGTTTTTCACCAAATCCCATTCCATGAGCTTCAATCTGATGCATCCGGTGGAGGTGAGAGTGGCAAGCTATTTGCTGTCTGTTCCCTTTGAACCGGCAGAGTGTGGCTGCTGTGACCGTTTAAACATCCTGAATTTAACGGATATAGCGAATTTGATCGGAACGAGCTACCGGCATCTGAACAGGGTGATCCGAAAGCTTGGTGAAAAGGGACTGATTGAGCGAAAGAATGGTTTTATCATTATCAAAGATCGAGACGGCTTGACCGCACTTGCGAATCCGTAAAGCAGAGGCAGTCAGGCAGCAAACGGGAGGTTCATGATGCTGTCAGGAATCGTATGGGCATGTATCGCAGGCTCACTGGTTGGTCTGCAAAATATTTTTAACAACAAGGTGAATTCCCAAGCGGGATTGTGGGCAACAACCGCTTTGGTGCTGGGAATGGGATTTGCAGCTTCGCTTACATTGGGGCTTATCTTCGAAGGCGCAGGCCTGTTTCAGCTGTCCGGCATGCGGCTTTGGTATTGGTTCAGCGGCATGATAGGCGTGGCCGTCGTGATATGTCTCGTACAGGGAATCAAGCTGCTCGGCCCAACCTACGCCGTTTCCATCGTAATGGCCTCACAGCTCGGCTTTGCCTTATGGTTCGATACTCAAGGCTGGCTGGGACTGATCAAGGTTCCATTTACCTTCAATCAGTTGGTTGGTGTACTCGTCATCGTTGGCGGCATTTTCATATTCAAATCAGGCGGCCGTCTCCGGCTGCGTAACGTAGAAAATTCAAACCCTCAAAATTCTGGAGCAGGTGAACTCTATGAGCAAAATCATTGATAAAATTGCATGGATTTACATTTGCAACGGCCAGGTGCTTGGTGCACGTTCCCATGGGAAAGGGTTGTATTATTTGCCAGGGGGAAAAAGAGAGCCCGGCGAATCGGATGAAGAAACGCTGATCCGGGAAATCAAGGAGGAACTATCCGTTCACATTCTCCCAGAAAGCATCTCCTATGTTGGAACCTTTGCAGCACAAGCGGATGGCAAGCCGGAAGGTATCACGGTAAAAATGAGCTGCTACAGCGCAGAATTCAGCGGGGAACTACAGCCAGACTCGGAAATCGCCGAATTGGTGTGGCTGACTTATCAGGATCGTGACCGTGTGTCCCGTGTAAGCCAGATCATTTTTGATCAACTACACCAGGAGAATCGATTGATGTGAATTTTTCTAAAGAAAGTTCACTTCAGGTCTTGACCCCACTTACTTAATTTTGTAAGATAACCAACAAATCATAGTTCGGCACTGACCAAAGACATGATTTCCTTCACGAGCTGCCCAGAGAGAGAAGCTCAGGCTGAAAGCTTCTCCAGAAACCGGATGTGAAATTACCCCTTTGCAGCCGTGGCGTTGAACCTGTGGATATGTTCTACAGCAATAAGCGTCACCGCATTATCCCCGATACCGGATACCAATAAGGACCTTGCTGCTCTGCGCATACTGCATAAGCCTCGCAAGCAAGGTTGAATTAGGGTGGAACCACGAGCAGAACGCACTCGTCCCTTGAGGACAGCTGCGTTTTTTTGCGTTCACATTCACCATAATTCAAGAAGTGGAGGAGTAGTCATGGGGATTAACATCATGTTGCCGGATGGAGCGGTGAGGAGGTATCTGGAAGGCACCACAATGGGACAGGTGGCGGCTTCGATCAATGCAGGTCTGCTGAAACAGGCGGTTGCCGGAAAATTAAACGGTCAACTCGTAGATCTTAACCAACCGCTGCAGCAGGAAGGTGTTGTTGAAATTATCACACTCGAAAGCAAGGAAGGAATTGAGATTTACAGGCACAGCTCAGCGCACGTACTGGCCCAGGCGGTCAAGCGAGTATACGGAGACATGGCGGTGAAGCTCGGCATAGGCCCAGTCATCGACGACGGTTTTTATTACGATATGGATTTACAGAATCCGCTGTCTGTAGATGATCTTGTCCAAATCGAAAAAGAGATGCAATGCATTATCCACGAGAACTTACCTTTTGAACGTCGCATTGTAAGCCGTGAGGAAGCTCTGCAGCTGTTTCAAGAGAGGGAAGAGACCTACAAAATAGAGCTGATCCGGGATTTACCTGAGAATGCGGTCATTACCCTCTATTCGCAAGGCGAGTTTATCGATTTGTGCAGAGGGCCGCACCTTCCTTCCACAGGGATGATCAAAGCATTTAAGCTGTTGCATACAGCAGGCGCTTATTGGCGGGGAGACTCCAAAAATCCAATGCTTCAACGTATTTATGGCACAGCTTTTTCTAAGAAAAACCACCTTGTTGTACATTTAAAGCTTCTGGAGGAAGCAAGGAAACGGGATCACCGGAAGCTCGGAAGAGAGCTTGGATTGTTTATGTTTTCCGAAGAAGCGCCCGGAATGCCGTTCTATCTTCCCAAAGGCATGACTATACGCAATGAGCTTGAAAATTTCTCGCGTGAATTGCAGATTCAGCGTGGCTATACTGAAGTTCGGGCTCCGCTGATGCTGAACAACAGGCTGTGGCAGCAATCCGGCCATTGGGACCATTATAAAGACAATATGTATTTCACGGATGTGGACGATACCAAGTTTGCCCTTAAGCCGATGAATTGTCCAGGCCACATGCTGATTTACAAAAACAGTCTGCATTCTTACAGAGAGCTGCCAATGCGTCTTTTCGAATTTGGTCAGGTGCACCGTCATGAATTTTCGGGAGCCCTTAACGGTATGATGCGGGTTCGGACCTTCTGCCAGGACGACGCCCATTTGTTCGTGCTGCCTGAGCAGATCGAAGCAGAAATCAGCGGTGTGATCGAGCTGATTGATTATGTATACCAAACCTTCGGCTTTGAATATAAAATTGAGCTATCCACAAGGCCGGATGACTTTATGGGTTCGGAAGAGCTGTGGGATCAGGCGGAAAAGGCCTTGCAGCATGTCTTGGATCAACGGGGGATCGAATATAGAATCAATCCGGGAGACGGAGCGTTTTATGGTCCCAAAATTGATTTTCACATCCTGGATGCGCTAAAACGAAGCTGGCAGTGCGGCACGATCCAGCTTGATTTTCAGATGCCGGACAAATTTGACCTCATCTACATCGGAAATAATGGCACCAAACAACGTCCTGTCGTTATTCACCGGGCTGTTTACGGATCGATTGACCGGTTTATCGGTATCCTAACCGAGCATTACAGCGGAGCCTTTCCGTTGTGGCTTGCCCCTGTTCAGGTGAAAATCCTGGCGGTATCTGACATGGATACTGAATATGCATACCAAGTAAAATTGGCATTGGATCAAGCGGGGCTACGTGTCGAGGTAGATGTGCGGAGTGAAAAGCTTGGCTATAAAATACGGGAAGCGCAGCTTGAAAAGGTACCTTACATGCTGGTGCTGGGTGAGCAGGAGAGGCAGAGCGGCTCTGTGTCCATTCGAAAAAGGGGAGAAGGGGGCCTTGGCTCCAGGTCGTTGCAGCAGTTGATAGATCTCTTGCGTGAGCAAGTACAGGAAAGAAGATAAAAATAACAGCATAAATCTTCGAAAAAGGGGTGCCCCCGGTCAATGGACCTTTGGGGGCGCCCCTTTAATGTACTATAGAACAGGATTTTATTGACAACGCCTGCAGGGTATGATTAACTAAATTTTGATGGTAATGATAATCAATATCATTATTATTGGTGGTTATATTCGGGCAGAGAGAAAGGAAGAGGGGACCAGTGTTGAAGGCAAAGAAAAGTATATTTATGCTGGCTGCAATATTCATGATCGTATTTGTACTTGCAGGCTGCGGGTCAAATAAACCGGTAGACACAGCTTCCGAAGCAAGCCAGACAGCGGCGGCGGAACAAACTGTGGGGCAAGAAGAGGTGCGGGTGATTGAGCATGCGATGGGCAAAACCGAGATTAAAGGCACACCGCAGAGAATTGTCACTTTATATCAGGGAGCGACAGATGCTGCTATAGCTCTGGGGGTAAAACCAGTTGGAGCTGTGGAATCCTGGCTTGAGCAGCCATTTTATACATACATCCGTGATGATCTTGACGGGGTTGCTGTTGTGGGTGAGGAAACGCAGCCGAATCTGGAGGAAATTGCAAAGCTTAAACCGGATCTGATTATTGCTTCGAAAACTCGTCACGAAGAAATCTATGAGCAGTTATCACAGATCGCACCGACCGTCACCCATGAAACGGTGTATAAGTTCAAGGAAACCGTCGATTTAATGGGAAAAGCGTTGAATAAAGAAAAAGAAGCGAAGACACTTCTGACCCAATGGGACGAAAGAGCAGCTGATTTTAAAGAGAAAATCAGCGCCAAGCTGGGAGACAAATGGCCGATTGAAGTATCCGTCCTTAACTTCAGAGCAGACCATGCCCGCATTTATGTAACAGGCTTTGCTGGGGATATTCTCGATGAGCTTGGCTTTGTACGTTCTGATTATTTGCAGGAGGAAGCCGATAAAGGAACAGTCGTTATCAGACTGACTGATAAAGAAAGCATACCAAGCATGAATGCTGATGTAAGCTTTGTGTTCCTGTCGGACCCGGGCAGTGAAGAAGCGGTTCAGAAAAACTATGAGGAATGGACAAATCATCCGCTGTGGAAAAACCTTGATTCGGTAAAAGCCGGCCAGGTGTACACGATTGATGAAGTGGTTTGGAATATGGGTGGAGGTCCACTGGCCGCTAACCTGATGCTTGACCAGCTTTATGAGCATTTTCAATTGAATAAATAATTGGCAGATTTGCGAAATGACAAGAATAGAGGCTGGTAGTCTGACACCTTTGTTCTTGTCTTTTTAAAAATAATGAGTTGGTGAGAGAGAGAATCATGACACACTTATTTTCTGGACGAACAGCAAAGGGTCTTGGGTTAATACTTGGCTTGTGCTTGCTCATAGGGTCTTTTGTTTCGAGTATTGTATTCGGCCAAACGCCCATTCCGCTGAAGACCGCTGTAGATGCATTCCTTCATTTTGACGGCCAATCCACAGAGCATATCATTTTAACGACATCCAGGCTTTCGCGAGCAGTCATTGCTACTGTGATCGGAGCAAGTCTCGCTGTGGCCGGTGCGCTGATGCAGGCTCTCACGAGAAATCCGCTGGCCTCACCCAGTGTATTTGGAATTAACTCCGGGGCCGTTTTTTTTGTCGTGATGGGCCTTTCGTTTTTTTCGATGTCTTCACTAACAGATTATATGTGGATTGCGTTTATCGGCGCAGGCATTGCAGCGGTCATGGTTTATTTTCTGGGCTCGCTCGGAAGGGATGGCTTGTCTCCCATTAAGATTGTTCTGGCGGGAGCGGCTATCAATGCTCTATTCGTATCCTTATCGCAGGCTTTATTGGTCATCAGTGGGCAAAATTTAGAAGGAGCACTATTCTGGCTGGCTGGTTCTGTCGCAGGACGATCGGTAGAGATGCTGCTGCCTATCCTGCCGTTTATGATCGTGGGATGGGTTGTTGCTTTCCTGCTCGGGCAGCCAGTGAACATATTGACTTCAGGGGATGATATCGCTAAAGGGCTGGGCCAGCGGACCATTGTGGTTAAAGCATTGATGGCGGTCGTCATCATTGTGCTGGCTGGAGGCTCTGTTGCGGTTGGGGGCTCCATCGGCTTCATCGGTTTAATGGTTCCCCATATGGTCCGTGGACTTGTCGGCAGCGATTACCGCTGGATTATTCCCTATTCTGCGATTCTGGGTGCCAGTTTGCTGCTGCTCGCGGATGTGATTGCAAGATTTATCATCATGCCGCAGGAGGTGCCAATTGGTGTGATGACAGCGCTAATCGGAACCCCGTTCTTTATCTATATTGCACGCAGGGGGTTCACGAAGGAATGAGCAAATACATTACACTGCGCAGCCGGTCGGGGAACATTTCTTTTCTGGTCGAGAAAAGATTGATCGTCGTGCTTGTAGCATTAATAATGCTGCTTACGGCATTTCTTGTGGCTGGATTATCGGTTGGAAGCACCGTGATTCCTCCAATAGAGGTGATCAAGCATTCACTGGGGACAGGGAACGACGAGTATACATATATCATTGATACATTGAGGTTACCCCGCATGCTGTTAGCCTTGCTGGTAGGAGCTGCATTGGGGGTATCCGGGCTTATTTTGCAGGGGATGGTCAGAAATCCGCTGGGTTCACCGGATATTATCGGAGTTACAGGCGGAGCAACTTTGGCGGCGGTCATATTTATTACTTACTTTGCCGGCACCGTCAGTATGGATTGGCTTCCATGGGCTGCGATTGCAGGGGCTGCATGTATTTCTGTGCTCATCTATCTTTTGGCATGGAAAAAAGGGGTTACTCCCATCCGGCTTGTACTTATAGGCATAGGGATGGCGGCAGCTATGAGCGCTATGACTACGCTGATGCTGGTGCTTGGGGATACAGTCTCCATTACGCAGGCTTATCTATGGATGACCGGGAGTGTATATGGCGCAAATTGGGACGAGATCCTTGCCATGCTGCCCTGGGTGCTTATATGTATTCCTTTGACTTTATTCTTTGCCAGAACTGCCAATGCTCAGGAGATGGGGGATCAGGTGGCGGCCGGTTTAGGGGTAAGCGTGCAGTTGCACCGATTTGTGCTTTTATTTATCAGTGTTGCCTTGGCAGGATCGGCGGTTGCCTATGCTGGAGGCATTGGCTTCGTTGGCCTGCTCGCGCCGCATATATCCAGAAAACTGGTTGGCCGCTCATTTGGCAGTCTTGTGCCTGTGTCGGCTCTGATCGGAGGCATGATCGTCTTATTGGCGGACATCGTGGCGCGCACCGCCTTTTTGCCGCTTGATCTTCCGGCCGGTGTGTTTGTATCCGGCATCGGCGCACCGTTTTTTATCTATTTGCTCTTCCGCAACCGTGATCAGTGAACAAAACATTTAAAGGGAGTAAACATATGCCACTACTGGAAACTCAAGCATTAACCTTGTCCTACGGGAATAGCCCGATTATAGATGAGCTTCATTTGAAGATCCCGCAAGGGGAAATTACCGTCTTCGTCGGGAGTAACGGGTGTGGAAAGTCTACACTGCTTCGTTCATTAGCGCGTTTGTTAAAGCCGCAAAAAGGGATGGTGCTGCTCGACGGAAAAGCAATCGCAAAATCGCCGACGAAAGAGGTCGCGAGAAATATTGCTATTTTACCCCAAGGACCGATCGCGCCTGAAGGATTAACCGTATTGCAGCTAGTAAAGCAGGGAAGATATCCTCATCAAAATTGGCTTCAGCAGTGGTCCGAAGAAGATGAGCGCATGGTGAGCCAAGCCATGGAGGCTACCCAAATAAAGGGCTTTGCGGACCGCCTGGTTGATTCTCTCTCCGGTGGACAGCGCCAACGAGCCTGGATCGCCATGACTCTTGCTCAAGGAACGGATATTCTGCTCCTGGATGAACCAACGACCTATCTGGATATGACGCATCAGATCGAAATTCTTGATTTATTGTTTGAACTGAATGAAAAAGAACAACGGACCATCGTTATGGTGCTTCACGACTTGAACCTGGCTGCCCGCTACGCGCATCATATGGTTGCCATTCATAACAAAAAGGTCCATATCCAGGGCAAACCCGAGGACATTATTACGGGCGAAATGGTTCAAGCCGTATTTGGGATGAAGTGTGAAATCAGCACAGATCCGCTGTTTGGCACACCGGTATGCATTCCGCACGGAAAGGGGAGAAGGATAGATTATGCTGAACGCACAACTGTCGTATTTTGAGCCGGCGGAATTGGAAATTTTATCGAAGGATTATCGGCTGTGCCAGAACAGCACGTCTGACAGTTCATTGTCCGTACCAGCACGGGAATTGCTGGATATAGAGAAATGTCAGGCATATTTGGAGCAGGCAGCCGACATATTTAGCACGTCTGCCAAAGCGGCCGCAGCCTCACAATTTTCTAAGCGGTATGCTTATCTGACGATGGCATCCGGTTTATATGCTATGACGATGTTTAATAAAGGGTTGAATTATGCTATCGAGAATTGCCGAATCGAGTCCGTCTTCCAGGGTAGCTCCTGGCTGCCGGAAGTAAGTCTGACCGATTGTCAGGTCACTCAACCGCCAGAAGAAGGACGAACGGAATGGCGCGACCGTATCATCACCAGTATTTTCGCGGAAAATATCGCTAAGGTATGGTGTTCTATCTCTAAAGCCGCTAGAATTCCCACCTCCATACTATGGGAGAATATGGCGATCTCTGTATACTGGTTATATGAACAGCGGATGGTGGAGGAAGCAACGGAGGAACAAAAGCTGCGAATCCAAGCTGATTTTCATTATTTGCTGTATGAAGCGCCAGCGCACTTATTTGGAGAGAAGGAGAATCCTCTCACCAAGTTCAACAATTCCCATATGGTTATGACTGCTTCAAATATCCCCAAGCGTAAGCGAAAAACATGCTGTCTGCTATATAAAGTTTCTCAGGAGCATGACTATTGCACAACCTGCCCCTTAAGAAAGGAATAATCCACGTTATGAATGGGTGGTTGCCATACCACCCCATCTTTCCCCTAGATCAAATCCCTAATTCACTTTTGATTTCTCCGAGTTTGCAACAAAAAAATATAATATACTTGTATATATTGACAATGATAATCATTATCATATATTCTGAAATTACTAGATTTGTTTTACAAAATTTATGGAAGAAGTGATTTTTTGGTCAATAACATCCAAAACAGGTTCATCATCGACAGAGCAAAAGAAATGGGGATTGAAGGGAAACTGCTGATACCTGGTTGTGAGGACTTTTTGATACTGAAATCTAAAGATAAAGAGCTGATTATCAATAAGACCCGATCTGATAGACTGCCGTTAATCGCTGGATTGTTGGCTAAGAACAAAGAGGCTTCCTATCATTTATTGAAAAGAGCCGGCCTGCCAGTACCGGAATACATGATTGTCTCTGCAAGGGGCGCCGAGCTGCTGGATTTTTTGAACAGGAATCCCAAATGGGTTGTTAAGCCGATGGATGCCAGCCGCAGCCTCGGGGTCGCTGTAGGCATGGAGAAGGAAGCAGATCTGGATGCTGCCATCACCACAGCAAAATTGTACAGCGAGCAGGTCATCGTGCAAAAATACATCACCGGTTATGACTATCGGGTACTGGTGATTGACGGAGCCGTCGCAGGGGTGTTGGAATATCAACCGGCATATATAGAAGGCGATGGAGATTCCACAATCAAGCAGCTTATTGAAGGCCTTAACGAAGGTAGGCTTGGACGTAACGGTGCGGATGAGTTTGAGGGCTTGGAAGTTATAAGAAGCGACTCTGAACGCCTGCTGTTGAATCTCCATAATCAAGGCAAGGCACTTCAGGATGTTCCGGTAAAAGGAGAACAGGTGCAATTGTTCTACAGTGAAGATATAACAGCGGATGAGATTACTGAAATCGTGATTGACCGCACGGAAGAGATTTGTACGGCTAATGCAGAGATGGCTATTCAGGCGGCAGGGGTATTGAAGATTGATGTTGCCGGTATCGACATCCGGTGCAAAGATATCAGCCTGCCGTTAAATCGAGAGAATGAAGGCATCCTTGAGGTAAACGCTTTGCCTGATCTAACCGATCATGTCTTTCCGTTCTGTGGAAAATCCAGAGACGTTGCGGGGGCTTACCTGCAATATTTATTTAAAGGAGTGTTCGAATCATGATTCCAGTAAATGTTGAGAATGAGTACTTGAAAATTCAGAACGAAAAAGAATCCAACGCAAAATCCTATCCGCGCCATTTCCCGCTCGTAATCAGTAAAGCGAAGGGGATGATCGTTACGGATGTGGAAGGCAGGCGATACTATGATTGCTTGTCAGGCGCAGGCACTCTGGCACTGGGGCATAATCATCAAGTTGTGATCCGGGCGATTGAGGATGTGTTGGACGAGCAGATTCCTTTACATACGTTGGACTTGGCGACTCCTTTAAAAATTGAATTTATGCAAGAAATTTTCTCAATCCTCCCTGAAAAGTTAAAAGACACTACCAAAATCCAATTTTGTGGCCCGACGGGGGCGGATGGCGTAGAAGCTGCCATTAAATTGGTGAAAAACGCAACTAAGGGGAAATCGATTCTGGCTTTCCAAGGCGGTTATCATGGCTCGACACAAGCAACCATGTCTATGAGCGGCAACCTGAGCAAGAAGCAGCACTTGCAAAGTTTGCTGCCGGACGTGCACTTTCTGCCATTCCCTTATGAATATCGGTGCCCATTCGGCATTGGCCGGGGAGAGACAGCTAGAATCAGTGCAAAATACATTGAAAATCTGTTGGATGATTGCGAGAGCGGTATCGCCGCTCCATGCGGCATGATTCTGGAAACCGTCCAGGGAGAAGGCGGATCCATTCCCGCGGATATTGAATGGCTGAAAGAGATGAGACGCATTACGGCGGAAAGGGGGATTCCTTTAATCATCGACGAGGTGCAGACCGGTATCGGACGAACCGGTAAAATGTTTTCATTCGAGCATGCGGGTATTATTCCAGATGTTATTATTTGCTCCAAAGCGATTGGGGGTAGCCTGCCCATGTCCGTACTGATTTACAAAGAAGAGCTGGATCAGTGGAATCCGGGTGCCCATATCGGGACATTTCGCGGCAATCAGTTGGGGATGGCGACAGGCTTGGCGACCTTAAAGTACCTGAAGAATAACCGGGTGCTTGAAAATGTAGAGCAGCGCAGCGAGCAATTTTTCGCTTATCTTCACAGCCTCCAAGCAAAATACGAAGAAATTGGCGATGTGCGCGGACGAGGATTAATGATTGGCGTGGAAATGGTGAATACGTCAGCGTCTAAAGACCAATTGGGGCATTACCCGCCATCCGGACAATTAGCTGCCTGTGTGCAAGAAAGATGCTTTAAAAATGGGCTGATTATTGAGGTTGGCGGCCGTCATTCCGCCGTGATGCGATTCCTGCCTCCGCTTACGATAACGGAACACGAAGCTACGGAAGTACTGTATATTTTTGAGAAATCTGTTGAAGAAGCGATTGAGATGCTGTGATTCGAAGGGTGAAGGTCAGGAAGGCACACAAACATATCATTTTATTAGCTATTATGAGCGGAGCTTTTTCACTGGTTTTAACGAACAGCGCTTTTAATATTTTGCTGCCGGGCTTTGTGCGATTATACGGTATCTCCACGGCATTGGGCGGATGGCTGATTACTTTTTACATGTTGGCGATGACAATTACGATGCCGCTAACCTCGCTTATCGTAGATCGGATCGGCAGAAAAAGCGCTTATATTGCCGGGCTTGGTATTTATGGTCTGTCCTCAGTTCTTGGGGGTCTGTTCTATGAGCATGTACAGGTTGTGCTAATGGTACGTTTCATGCATGGAGCGGCAGCCGGTCTAATGATCCCATTGTCGCTGGTGCTGCTGTTTGATATGTATGGTCAGGAAGCACGAGGCAGAATCACTGGATTATGGGGGATGCTGCTTATGATTGCCCCGGTCATCGGACCGACCTTGGGCGGTTTGATCATTCAATTTGGTGAAATCAAGCATTTGTTCTGGATGAATGTCCCCTTTGCGCTTTTGTCATTGCTGTTGTGCTGCACGAACATGGAATCCTACCAGCCTGTTCGCCGCAAGGCAGTTCACTTGGAGGGTGTGGTTCTGATGGTTGTCAGCGTTGCTGCTATAAGTCTGGGGATTCAGCTCATTTCGATTCAGACCGTTTCATTTTGGCTACCTGCCTCACTGATGATGCTGGGGGCGATTGCGGCAGTCCGTTTTATACAAAAAGAGAATGATAGAACCGAGCCTTTAATCCGTTATCGTCTGCTGCAAAGAAATCCGCTGTATGCCATGACGGTTCTTATTTCAGCGATTCAGGATTCTGTGATGTTCGGTGTGATTCTGGTTCTGCCGCTGATGCTGCAGGAGGTATTCCATCTGGCTCCATCGATAACGGGCGCTGTGTTTATTCCGGCAGCCATATTTACGAGCCTGTTCGCTTGGATTGGTGGTAGCTTCATCGATAAAGGCAGATCGTTAAATTTTATTTCCTATGGCATCGTACTAGTTGCCATTTCTGTACTTGTATTTGCAATTTTTCCACAGTCCGTATCTTTCATTGTCATTGCTTTTATGATGGCGGTTAGAGGAATTGGAAACGGCTTGTCCAGCTTAACGATCACCACCGTCGGGCTGAACTCGCTGTCGGAAGATGATTTGCATGAAGGTTCTGTATTATCCAGTACGATCGAACGTTTAACATCCTCATTTGTTGTCATGCTGCTGGCGGTTTATTACGAGGTCCGCTGGCAAACGATCTCTTCCTCGGGAGTGAGTGTAGAGCTTGCCAAGTGGTTCGCGTTAAAGGAAGAATGTATAGCCCTTGGCTTCTTGATGCTGGCGACATTACCGCTTGTTTTAGTAGTGAAAAGGAAGAAGGTAGCTATCGATGTTGGAAACAGTAGACAATCTGCGGTCTGAAATAAAGGCAAATCTTCATCAGTGCAAGGTGCTGCTGAACAGCTATATCAGAGAATTTTGCTCAGAACATCCAGAGTCAGTTGCCATTGATCCCAAAGAATACACATACACGATCCGCTTTGGGGCAAGCGGTGTTCATATCTATGGAAGATTTTCTTATTTCTCGGTGACAGGAGAGCATGAATATGAAAGCTTCTATGTCAATGGAGGAGAGGCATTGGACCATGCTTATTTAGTCCAATTGATCATACAAGAGTTGAGGCAGCAGGACCCGTCCATTCCGGACGAGCGGACGATTGATTTTATAAATAAAGTGGAGAACAGCTATGAAAAGCTGGTTTTATTTTTGCAGCATTCCGACAGCGGTCAGGTGCAGGATTACATATCATCCGAGCAATCGCTGCTGTATGGTCATCCGTTTCATCCATTCCCCAAGAATACAATGGGGTTTAGCGCACAGGAAGTTAGAGCCTATTGTCCCGAGCTTCGCAGCTCGTTCCAATTGTGTTATTTCGCGGTTCGGGAGGATGTTTTTGAAGAAGAGTGGGTGACGGAACACCGCAGAATTGATTTGGATGTAACTATTGCAGGGCATACCCGCCGATTGTTGATGGAAAAGGGCCATAGCTATGCTATACTGCCTCTCCATCCCTGGCAGTATGAACATGTTCAGACGATTCAGGCAGTACAGGAGTATATCGAACAGGATAAGCTCATTCCGCTTGGGAGCTTGGGCCCCCGGGTGTATCCGACTTCCTCAGTGCGTACGGTGTATATCCCTGATTTGAAATGTAACATCAAGCTCTCGCTAAATATTCAGATTACCAACTTGATGAGAAACAATAACCGGGAGCAAATGCGGAGAACGATGGATGCGGCCGGCTATTTATTAAGGAAAGGCTGCTTTGCACAAGAGCCGCATACCCAAATCGCCTATGAAATAGGCGTCTGCACCTGCCGATTCGGAGATGATGAAATTACAAAGTTGTTCACGTCAGCCTATCGATCCATCGATTTCGATGAGTCTTCCACATACGTCCTGTCCAGTCTGGTGGAAGTACCCCTAACAGGAGAGCGGCCGCGGTTATTCTCATTGATGAACAATCGCAGCATAGACGAATGGTTCAGGCGATATCTGCAAATTTCTTTGCTGCCGATCATTCGGGTCGCCGAGGTGGAAGGTATTCATTTTGAAGCTCATTTGCAAAATTCCTTATTAACGATCAGGGACGGCCTGCCGCATGTCTTTATCATTCGGGATTTGGAAGGGGTTAGTGTGAATAGGGAGAGGGCAGGCGCCAATGAGAACACGGCAGGGCCGCTATTCTATTCGAAGGAAGATGCTTGGGCGCGTACGGCGTACTATTTTTTTGTCAATCATCTAGGATCTCTGATCCATGCGATCGCCAGTGGTGTTGACGGAACTGAAGAGCAGTTTTGGCGGATGGTCTGGGAAGTTCTTGTGGAGGAGTACGCAAGGAACAAGGGAGAGTTGATTCAGCATTTGCTGACCGCGGACGCCTTTCTTGCGAAAAAGAACCTGATGAGCTGTCTTACGGGAAATAGCGAAAGTCCAGCTTATATTCCAGTGACCAACGTAATGAAGTATATGGGGAGTGAGACGAGTGAAGACGGTAAGCAGTTTGTATAAAGAAGAGGTTTCTTGCATGGAGGAAGTAAGCGAAAGAATCATGCGGCAGACGCTGGAGGCCTTCATTTATGAAGGGATCATGGACACAGAACGGGCAGAACAAGAGTGGCTGTTTACAGGAATAAAGGCTGACGGAGGCATTGTCCATTACTCGTGCCAGGCAGACGAGAAATGGTCCTTTGGCAGAATCAAAATCAAGAAAGGCTCCATTAGGAGAGAGGGAGAGATTTGCTGCAATATTTATGTCTTTCTCGAAGAGCTGCTTCAGAATAAGCTGAGCGGGCTGCTGACGGATCAGTTTATTCATGAGCTGCTGGAAACACTCGTGAAGGATCAGCAGTCCAAGGAGCTTCAGCCGGAGCATATTTCTGCGGAAGACAGGCATTATGAAGCATTGGAAAGCCATATGACGGACGGACATCCTTATCATCCAAGCTACAAATCAAGGATCGGGTTCTCGCTCACGGATAATATGGCCTATGGGCCGGAGTTTAACCAGAACGTACATATTCATTGGGTCGCAGTCAATGAGGAGCTGACGGATGTATCCGTATCCCCAGAAACGTCCTTGAATGAAATAGTTAAGCAGCATCTGACCGAGGAGGACATCACCCAATTTCAACAAATCGTACAGGAGAAGGGCAACAGCCGCAAAAAATATATTTTCCTTCCCGTGCATCCCTGGCAGTGGGAACATCGGCTTCAATCCCTTTTCACCCAGCAATGGGCGGACAAGGATATGATCAGTCTTGGCACGTCAAGCAGTGCGTACAGGCCGCAGCAATCGATTCGTTCCTTGTCCCATCGCAGCAATGCCGAAGCCAGTTATATTAAGCTCTCACTCAGCATAACGAATACCTCAACGAGCCGTATTCTTGCTCATCACACTACGCAAAATGCGCCGCTCATCAGCAATTGGCTGTTTAAAATCATTCAGAATGATCCGTTTTTACTGAAGGAGCAGTTTCAACTTTTAAGAGAGGTTATGGGGATTTCGTTCCGATATGATGAGATGCAGTCCATTCCGTACCGCTTAGCGTATGGAACGCTTGGTGCCATATACAGGGAAAATATCTCTGTCTGTCTTGAAGAAAATGAAGAGGCATGGCCGCTGAACGCGTTGTTTCTTATACAAAAAAACGGAGAGCCCTTCATTCAAAAAGCCATTGATCAGCACGGAATCAGGCCATGGAGTGAGGCGCTGATCAGAACGGTGACGCTGCCGATCATTCACTTGCTGTATGCCCATGGCATTGCACTAGAATCCCATGCCCAGAATATTATATTGGTCGTAGAAAACAATTTCCCGAAAAGAATAATCGTCAAAGATCTGCATGATGGTGTCCGTTATACGCCAGACAAGCTGCTGCGGCCGGATTGGGCTCCGAAATTACATCCTGAGCCGGAGACTCACCGCAAATTTAACAGATATTCCTTTCTCCAAACCGAGAATGTGTCGGAGGTAAGAGATTACACTTATGATGCTTTCTTCTTTATTTGCATGACGGAAATTTGCTTTGCGTTTGAGAAATTGGGCTTAAGCGAGATTGAATTCTGGCAAAATTGTGCACAAACGATCCTGACCTACCAAGAGGCTCACCCGGAGTATAAGGAACGGTATGAGATATTTGATTTATTTTCTGAAAATGCCCTGGTGGAAGAAATGACAAAACGGCGTATTTATGGAGACAGTGAACTGTATTTCCGGTCTGTGAAAAATTCTCTGCGACTGGCAAAGGATCTGTTGTTATGAGGAAAAACAGGCTGAAAGAAAAAATACAAAGAAACGAAACGGTTTATGGATTATTTGTATCGATTCCGCATCCGATTGTGGTCGAAATGATTGGTCATGCAGAATATGATTTTATCATCATCGATTACGAACATGCGTCCACTAATATGGAGACGGTTGAAGAACTGATTCGGGCAGCAGAATTGCTGGAGATGACCCCGCTCGTAAGAATATCCAAGGTGGATCGGATTGAAATATTGAAGGTGCTGGACTGCGGTGCGCAGGGCATTGTAATCCCGCATGTGGAACGGAAGGAGCAAGTGGAGAAGGCCGTTCAGTATGCATTTTACCATCCTCTTGGCAGGAGAAGCCTGAACAGCGGCAGGCCAGGTGTATTTGGAAAATATCCGTTAAGCGAATATATCGCCAGAGCGAATGAAGAAATTATGATCGTGCCTATGATCGAAAGTGTAGAAGGTGTTCGGCAAAGCGAAACGATTCTATCTGTGCCGCAGGTCAGTTTTGTACTGGAAGGAGCGGCAGATTTGTCCCAGTCGCTTCATGTGCCATGGGATACCGGCCATTCGGAGGTGCAGAGGAATTTGGAGGAGCTATTGGAAGTGTCCAGACGATGCAGCGTGCCTTATGCGTCCGTTGCCAGAAGTTTAGACGGTTATACCCAATGGGCGGACAACGGCACACGTATTTTTGTGCTTGGCGATGACAGGAACACAGCTTTCAGGGCATACAGACAGAAGCTGCACGAATATCGAGGGTCTGCCGGAGGGGAAGTATGAATCCTAAAGTTATACATCTAATCCACGAGCTGCGGGAAAACAGCAAAGCGCCGATTTGCGCTTATATCTATGATCTTGACGGCATTCGGCAGCAGGTAAGAAGCATGTTGAACACGCTGCCTGAGCGGACAAGCTTGTTTTACGCCATTAAAGCCAATCCGGATAAGAGAATCATTGAGGCGCTGCTGCCATTGGTAAACGGATTTGAAGTGGCGTCGGCCGGTGAGTTGCTCAAGGTGAGGGAGGTGTCTGAAAGTGTTCCTGTTCTATTCGGAGGGCCAGGGAAGAAAGACTACGAGCTTGAGCTGGCGATCAGTAAAGATGTGGCCTATATCCATGTCGAAAGTCTGCTGGAATTAAGAAAGCTGATCCTGCTGGCGAGAGAACGGACAAAGGATGTGCATATCCTGCTGCGCGTTAATCTGAGGACGGACACCTTACCGCAGACGAAAATCCAGATGGGCGGCCGCCCGTCTCCGTTTGGGCTGGATGAGCAATTTATTGAAGAAGCAGTATCTATACTCAAGGAGGCAGGTAATACCTACGTTCATTTGAGTGGTTTTCACTTTCATTCCTTATCCAACAACTTGCAGGCGGACCTGCATGCAGACATGGTTCAGTATTATTTGCAAAAGGTGGCAGTGTGGAAGGATAAATATGATTTGCACATTCAGGTCATCAACGCAGGCGGGGGTATTGGGGTCTCTTATGATGGCTCATCAGGCTTCGACTGGCAGCGATTCACTGCCTTGTTGGCACAAATTCGAACCGTGGCAGGCTTAGAGACAACAGAGCTTTATTTTGAGCCTGGAAGAGTAGTCGTCGCTGATCACGGTTATTATGCCGTTGAGATTGTTGATATCAAACGATCACAGGGTCAATACTTTGCTGTTGTAAGAGGGGGGACGCATCATAACCGGTTGCCTGCTTCATGGGGGCATAATCATCCGTTTCACGTTGTTCCGCTCGAAAGCTGGCCGTATCCTTTCCCGAGACCGGAAATTAAGCAGGAGAAAGTTACGATCGTGGGCGAGCTGTGTACACCCAAGGACCGGCTTCATGCGGATGCCGCAGTGGAACGACTGCGTGTGGGGGATGTACTTGTTTTTGAGAAATCAGGCGCATATTGCTGGACGATCTCCCACCATGATTTCCTGGGACATCCGCATCCTGAATTCTACTATTTAACTGGGGGAGATCATGAATGAAGCATCACGCCGCAGCTCAAGCCGAAAGCAGGTCTGCTGAACAACGGATCATGAAGGACTTAATGGATGCGTTTATCGCGGAGCGATTTTTTACGATCAATGAAGCTACAACGGCGCTCCTTTCAGCAGCACCTTCAAGCCTTCGGGAGCTTTACGCAGAGGATGAAGAGGCTTTAGTATACGCAGGTGAAATATATTTTCTGATCCAGGAAAGCTGTAAGCAGGGCTATCAGTGGGTGTTGGATTCCCCGATCTATCAGAATATAGGAGATGAATGGCTTGAAATCCAGGCTTCCTCTGAGCTGGCACAAATTGTGCTGCGCAGCACATTATCTGAAGAGGCCTATGCGCATCCGGGAGTGCAGGAATTTCTGGAGGGCTTGAAAGTGTCGGTTGAGCAGCTAGACCTGAGTCTGCAGCGGTTGGCCGATCAACCTGCTTCTGTGCCCGAAACTCCGTATGACTGGTATGTCACGGGGGAGAGAATTGCCTCTTTGCGTGACCGCCCCTTTCATCCGCTTTCGAAAGCCAAGGTAGGTTTATCCTCACAGGACTATCAACAATTTATGGCCGAATTTGCACAACCAATCATCTTGCGCTGGGTAGCTGTAAGCAACCATGCCCTAATAAAAGGCAGCCCGGAAGAGGAAGTAGAAGCATTGGATGTACTGAGCGAACCAGAAAGGGCCGTGATTAAGCAGGAACTGGCGGAGAAAGGAATATCCCCGAATCAGTACACCATGATTCCTGTACATCCATGGCAGTTGAAAAATATCATTCTGCCCAATTACCGGACAGAAATAGAGGACAGAACGGTTGTTGTATTGGATGCACAAGCAGGCGAATTTCTGGCCACCTCCTCGGTCCGTTCATTAACAGGGACTGCTGCATCAACCCGAATGGTAAAGTTGCCCCTCAGTGTTAAATCACTGGGTGCAGCCAGGTATCTGCCTGTTGTGAAATTGTTAAACGGATTAGCTGGTGAGAAAATGTTCCGTCAGGCGGTAGCTTGTGACGAAACACTGGCGGAGCGAGTTTTTTTATGTGAAGAAAAGCATTGGTGGGGATATATGCCCGAATCTATGGGGCTATTCGATGATCACCCCCGGCATTTGGCGGCGCAGTTGAGAATCTATCCTCAGGAAATTGTGCAGGAAGGATATAAGATTATTCCCATGTCCGCTTTGGGTGTCGTGCTGACCAACCATTCTCATCTCCTTAGCCTTATTTGGGGAGGCAGCCCCTCTAAAGCAGAAGTGCTTACGTTCTATACGGAGCTGTCGGCTATTTTTTATGATATTGTCATGAGGTTATTTAAGGTTGGGATTGTGCCTGAAATCCATGGTCAGAATTGCTGTATTGTACTGAAGGATAACAGGATCACTGGTTTGCTGTTCAGAGATCATGATTCGGTGCGGCTGCATCAACCGTATTTGGACAGGCATCAGATCCAAGACCCGGGCTACCATATCAGGCCAGGATATTCCAACAGCTTATACAATGAAACGCTGGATAAATTAATTTTTTATGTTCAAAGCCTGGGCACCCAGGTCAATCTGGCTGCGATCATGGAAGCATTGTCTGAAGCTTATGAAATACCGGAGAACATCATGTGGAGGATAACAGAAGCCAAACTACGGGAAGCGTTGGATACTATCGATATTCCTGAAGCCGACCGGAAGAGGCTGCAAACGGTGTTGTTTGAACAGGAAGAGTGGCCGGTGAAGCTGATTATTCGCCCACTGCTGGAGGCCGACGGTGTTCCGGGAGCGATGCCCTCCGGAAAAGGCAGCGGGTATAATCCCTTTTATTCCGAAAGGTTTGCTTCGGCAGTCAAACCTAAACCTGTATATAACCCATAGATAAGGTATAGATCCATGCAATGAGTAGACGGTTTCTGATGATCAGAAGCCGTCTTTGCTTTTTTCTAGCATGCGGACGCTGTTTCGGCATTTGACTACTGAAGTAGTCATTGACACTCTGGTGTGGAGCGTATATGATGAGCATACAAGATGACTATTAGAATAGTCACATAGGGGGTGAACCATATTTGAAATTGTTTGATTCAGAGCTTAAGGTGATGGAAGTGCTGTGGAGAGAAGGCGACTGTACAGCAGGCCAGCTAGCCAAGATTCTGAAGGAAGAAGTGGGCTGGAACCGAAATACGACCTATACCGTCATCAAGAAATGCATTGATAAAGGGGCGGTTGAACGTCTTGAGCCTCATTTCACCTGCAGAGCTGCCATCAGTAAGGAGGATGTTCAAGAACAGGAAACAACCGAGCTGATCAGTAAATGGTATGACGGGTCTCCGGAGTTGTTCTTCGCTTCGTTCGTGAATGAGAAAAATTTGGATAAAGACCAAATTGAGAAGCTGAAGCAAATGGTCAATAAGCTGAAATAAGGTGCGTGCCATGAACATCATTGAAATGAGTCTGTCGGCCAGTATGTTGATTGTAGCCGTTATGGTGATCCGATGGCTAGCTCTGCACCTTTTTCCCAAAAGCTTTTTTCTAATGCTATGGGGCATTGCTTTGTGCAGGCTCTTGTTCCCATGGAGCATTCCGGTGCCTTCCTGGCTGGGGATACATAGCCTGTCTGACACATGGATCGGCAGGATCACGGGAGGGTCTCAGAGCATAGAAGCCGCAAAACATACGTATGAGCCTGGTTCCGTGGCCGCTGTGCTGGCCGTAACTCCTGACCGAATTGCTGCAGTCAGCGTTCAAGAGGTTTTGACTGTGATCTGGATTGCCGGTATGGCTGGTTTCATCCTCTGGTTCGGGATTGCTTTCTACAGGAGCTACAGGCAATTAAGCATGGCGCTGCCATACAATAATTCCTTCGTAGAACGATGGCTGCAGGAGCAAAAGCTGCGGCGTCCTCTGCAGATTGTAGTATCAGATCGCATAACGACACCGTTGGCGTACGGGATATTCAAGCCGAAGATCATTCTTCCGAAGTCCCTGGCTGTGAAGGATGAGCAGGAGTTAAGCTTTATTCTGATGCACGAGCTGACTCATATCAGACGGCTGGATACCTTGTGGAAAATGGTGCTGCTGGCTGCGCTGTGTGTCCACTGGTTTAATCCGCTGGCCTGGTTGCTGTACAAGCTGATGAGCAGGGATATAGAGCTTGCTTGTGACGAGAAGGTCATCAGGATATTTGGTGAACAAGCAAAACCGAACTATGCGATGTCATTGATTGCGATGGCTGAGCAGAAGGCGAAATTCAGCCCTTTATACAACGGCTATAGTAAAAATCTCACAGAAGAAAGGATTACATCCATTATGAAATTTAAAAAAGCTTCTGTCTTAACGATGAGTGTGGCTCTGCTGCTCGTTGTAGGTGCCGCAAGTGTGTTTGCCGACAGCTCCGCAGCCGACAAAGCTCAAATGCTGAAAGGACCCGCGGTTGAAGGAAGTGTAACGAATTCTGCGCAAACAGAAGAACTCAACCTGCCCGAAGCAGCGATACCTGGCCCATCTGACATGGCTGTTGAGAAAGCCGTTCGCACGGCAACAGAGCAGGTTGCGAAGCAGTACGGGGTATCTTCCCAAACGCTCAGTCAATTTACGGTCACTCCTTACTTCTGGTCTTATGAGAAAACCGGTGAAACGGTTTGGCGCATTGAATTTAATCCTACCGAACCGGAAGACTATGCGAGCATCGGATGTTATTACATTGAAATGGATTCCAAGACAGGCGAGGTGGTAAAAACCATTTCCGCCGGGGATGCCGTAGGTTAAGAGTGGAGGTTCATACGTGTTGAAAAGCAATAAAAAGTTCTATGCAGGCCTGCTGCTTGTCTGTACAGGTGTATCTATTCTGCTGTCAGCGTGCTTCCAGGAGCAAACAACTCAGCCGCAGGGAGGCAGTACGAATGAGCGGGGTACTTCCCGGAAAGAAGAAGTCAAGGTGCAACCCGCACCTGCTGCGGATGGGAAGAACACCAAGAAGGAGAAGCAAGATCGCGACTCGCTGCCTGTGGTTGCAGACCCCGATGTGGTAACCGTAATGGTCAACAAACAGAATCGTCTTCCTGAAAATTACAGTCCTGACGATCTTGTATATCCGAATGTCCGCTTTCTCTTTGATGAAAAGATCGAGAAACGCATGCTGCGGAAAGAGGCTGCCAAAGCGCTTGAGGATTTGTTCGCTGCTGCCGAGAAGGATGGAATTTATCTCGCAGGGGTGTCCGGTTATCGGTCGGAGGAGCGGCAAAAGGTTATTTTTAATCAATATGTTGCTAAGGATGGCGAAGAAAAAGCCAAAACCTATAGCGCTTATCCGGGAACCAGTGAGCATCAAACCGGGCTGGCCATAGATGTCTCAGGCACTGACGGAAGCTGTGCGGCCGAGTCCTGCTTCGCGGGTACTCCGGAAGCGGAATGGCTTGCAGCTCATGCAGCCGATTTCGGATTTATTATTCGTTACCCGGAAGGTAAGGAGAAAATCACCGGATATAAATACGAACCGTGGCACCTCCGGTATGTAGGCATCGATCTTGCTAAAGAGGTCAGCACGCAGGGGATTACGCTGGAGGAATACTTTGGGGAAGTTCTTCCTGTAACGACCCAGCCTTGATGAAGGCGGTTTATTTCCAAACTGTATAGTGTATTCTATGATCAGGCTCTTTCAAAACAGAGAGGCCTGATCTTTTTTTGCTGTTGTTTACAACTTGGATACATCTATGTGTACAATCGAAACATGCAGACATTATACTACCAGGATGAAATCTAGAACCGGGAGAATTATAAATATGGACAACCAAAAAATCCTCATCATCGAAGATGAGCCTTCCATTTCCGATATGCTCTCCTTTTCTCTGCGAAAGGAAGGATATGCTGTGAAAACAGCGGAGAGCGGGAGGCAAGGGCTTGAACTTTTTACGCAGTGGAAGCCGGATTTGCTGCTGCTGGATTTAATGCTGCCGGATATGACAGGATTCGACGTATGCAGACAGGTGCTTGATATATCTAATACCCCCATTATTATGCTTACCGCCAGAGCAGATACGTTCGACCGGATTTTGGGCATCGAATCTGGGGCAGATGACTACATCACCAAGCCTTTTGATATCCGGGAGGTTATTGTGCGTATCAAGGCGGTATTCCGCAGAATTGAGTTGACGGCTGAATCAACTGACCAGGCATCAGATCAAATTCTCAGCCTGGGAGCTGATATTACGCTTGAAAAGGAGAAACGGGAAGTCCGGAAAAACGGCGTACCGATCGTGTTTACCCAAAAGGAATACGAGCTTCTGCAATGCTTCGCCGAGCATAAAGGACGTGTATTCTCCAGATCCGAGCTGCTGGACAAGGTGTGGGGCTTCGAGGTGGCCATCGATACAAGGACCGTTGATATCCATGTGCAACGCATCCGCAAAAAATTGGACGAGCCTGACCGTCCCTCTTTGATCGAAACCGTGTTTGGGGTCGGTTATAAACTGGTACAGCAATGAGATTTGGGATTCAGCACAAAATTGTCATCCTTTTCTCCGTTATTATTTTTGCAGGGCTGATTTCGTTGTTAATCATGTCCTATCAGATCACAGAGGATAATATGCTGCAGACGGTCAGAACGGACATGATCGCCGCCAAAAAAAGTCTGGATATTTATATGAACCAATATTTTCTGTTAAGCAACCGTGAGCTTGGCGAGCTCTCGCTGGCGGATGAAGCTGAGGGATTGTCCAGACAGCTGAGTGCGGATATTGGCAGTGAAGTGGATTTATACGACCGGGATGGAAATCAGCTAAGCGGAAACGCAGCCGGCACCGGCGGAGAGGAGCTGGCAGCGGCGCAGCGTGGAGAGATTGCGTATAACGTTCATTTCGCGGGGGAGCGGGCGATGGCTACACTGGCTTATCCATTGGAAAGCGGAGGACAGACGTATGGAATCGTGCAATATCAAAAGGACTATTCGCAGCTTTATGCCGCCAGCCTGAGCTTCAAGCAGACGATTAATATGTTCGCAGTCATCATTTTTCTGATCGTGTTTATCGCTTCAATATTGATTTCGAGACAGATCACCAAACCTGTGCGTCAGTTGTCCAAGAGCTCACAGCAGGTATATGCGGGAGATTACAACATCGATATCAAGGTGTCCTCCCGTGATGAAATCGGCGAATTGGCGGGCATGTTCAAGAAGATGGTGCAGAAGATCAGGGAGCAAATCCATATTATTGAACAGGAAAGAGATGCTTTGAAAAAAGCGCAGGCGCAAAACAAAATATTTTTCGATAATGCTACCCATGAGATGAAGACTCCATTAACAACGATCATAGGGTATGCCCAGATTATCAAGGAGAATGCTTTTACGGAACGTGAATTTTTTGAACGAGGACTGGATTCCATTATTAGAGAAGGAAAGCGGCTGAATCAGACCGTCATCGAAATGCTGACGCTGGCCCAGGCATCGTCCGCTCAGACAGAGTATAGAATGGAACCGGTGAATCTGGGTGAGCTGGCCCTTGAGACAAGCGAGGAGCTGCAGATTAAAGCTGCCAAATACCGGATCCGCATTCAAAGTATCGTGCCGGAGAAATTGTATGTGATGGGGGACCGCAACCGGTTAAAGGAAGTCATGATTAATCTGCTGGATAACTCTATTAATTACGGAGATGTGAATTCCACAGTTCGGGTAGAGGTGCTCAAGCAAGGCGAAGTACCTATGCTGCAGGTGACGGATCAGGGAGAAGGTATACCGGAAGCACAGTTGGAGCATTTATTCGAACCGTTTTACCGTGTGCCGGGCAGGAAGGGACGGGAGCATGGCAGTGCCGGACTTGGCTTGGCTATTGTCAAAGGCATCATTGAGAAGCACGGGGGGAGCATTCAGGTGAATAGTAAAGTCAAGGAAGGCACTACAGTCACTGTGCGTTTTGAAGGTGAGGTGAATGTTTAAAAGGATTTCACTTGCCCGGGTCAAGGATGTGCTGCTGCTGACCGGATGGCTTGGCTTTTTTATACTCGGCTTTTTTGCAGCAGGTCATCTTTTTACTCTTGGAAAAAATCAGACCTTCTTCCTGGGAGAAGAGGATTTCGCCAGCTCATACGCGATTTCCGCGTGGGGACCAAGGATCGGTCATGTAACAACAGAAAATATTCCGATACGGGAGGAAGGCAACTCCGCATTCTATTTTGCCAGTCCAAATGAGATTATTTCCTTGCCCAAGTGGAGGCAGATATCCGATTGGATAACCGCCAAGTCCTATAACCTGGTGAATAAACAGACGAACCGTTGGCAGTTCAAGGGGGCTCCGATGAGTGTTTTTTATCATGAGGGTTACTTCATCGGAGTGAATCTGGACTATGCTTTTTTGCAAAACAGCGAGGATCAGAGCGATTATGAGATTCTGCCTCCGAGATTGTTAGTCAAAGAGCGGTTATGGCTTTTATTTGAAGCTGGTGCGCCATCGGATGCTATAGATTTCCAGCAAGAAAGAGTCATGGATGCATCCTTTGATCGGGATAGCAACAGCTTGTATTTGTCCGCGCAATACAATGATCGAATTGCCGCAATTTTTCAATATCAGATAGACACAGATACACTGAAGCTTTTGGTTATGGAAGCCCAAATAGATACTTTTCGGGTTCTTCCAAACCACAACATTGTATATAAGAAGCCTGAAGGTCTTTTTTTGTTGGATGTGAACAGCGGGAATTCGCAGCAATTGATTGAGGGCAGCATCCTTAATTTTGCCGTCTCGGCTGATGGACAAAAGCTGGCCTATACTGCAATTAATGAAAGAGGAGTAACCGAGCTGTACGGGATGTATATGGACCAGAGAAATGTGAAGGAGATGCAGGCACATTCCCTGTTATACAGCAATCTTCCCAATGTTCAGGCTCTCGAATGGATAGATGACCGGCTGCTGTGTATCAATCGGCAGCCAACCGGGAGCTACCAGTTGTACAGGTTTACCTTGAAAAACGAGTAGTTAAGGAGAGCAAGGATGAATGACAACCTGATAAAGCGTTACTGGCCTTTTTATGCTGGACAGATGGAGAAGAGAGCAGGGGGCTGGAATAATACAACGTATTTTGTGTGCGGGGATCGAGGTAAAGGTGTACTGAGGATTTACGAGACGCACAAGGAACAGGAAAAAATCCGGTTTGAGCATTTTGTATTGGAGCAACTGCAGCGGCAGCCGCTGCGTTTTAAGGTGCCAGTGCCGGTCCAAACGCTTGCTGGTGATACGATTGTTCAATTGGAGGATGGCAGTGGAAAGCTTGCCTGCTTGTTCGAATATATTGAAGGAACGCATGCCCCGAATGATACTTTAACTTTTGCCCGTTCCTTCGGAGAAGCTGCAGCGGAGCTGTCTGCTGCGCTTGCCTCTATGCAGTTGGAAATGCCCCCGGTCTATCCGTCGTATTATGAGCTTGGGCAGTCCTATCCGTTATGTGATGTTGAAACGGTGAGCCGTTTTTGTGCATATCCGGCGGCCGCTTTTATGGATTTGCGTGAGGAACTACTGGCATTGTGTACAGAATACGGCACCATCCTGCATTCGCTTGATCGGCTGCGCAAGCTGCCGCACCAGCTTGTGCATGGGGATCTTAACGCGTCCAACCTGCTGCTGGACCGAAATGACCCGCATAAAGTAACCGCTTTACTGGATTTTGAGTTTTGTACATGGGACGTACGGGTTATGGAAGCTGCCGTTATCCTTTCGGGTCTGCTTGGTCATGAGCAAGAAAGGGAGGCTGTAAGGCAGTTTTGTGCCGGATATGCGGGCCAAATTCGACTTTACCCTGAGGAAATTCATGTGATTCCTGTCCTCATACGATTGCGGAAGATCGATGTATTTCTGCACTTTATGAGTCGCTATCTGAACGGAACGGATGGCCCGGAAGTATTGCATCAGCAGGTGCGTCTGCTGGCTTCGGATCTGAAGCGGCTGGACCTTGGCGTCACATGGCTCGAACAAGAGCTGTCTTGTTTAGCTTCATCCCAATAGCTCGTTAAAAAGTAGGAGAGATCCGATAGCTTCCTTGTGCAGCCTTCCTGCTGCTGGGAGAAGCCATAAGCAGCCTTCAACTGCTGCGGGCTCTTCTTAGACATGCCGTACCCAGCATATAAATTTCTGAACATCAATTGTTTGCGGGGTGGAGTATGAAGCGGATATCTGAGATTCCTTTTCAAGTGTATGTTGTAGAGATGTCTTCGATTAAAATGTTTATTCTCCTTGAGATCGGTTTAGGAACGCTGGTCTATAACCTGTGGATGGTGCTTCTTCATAATGCTTTACTGGCCGGAACAAGCAGCTGGGTTACGACGGAGGCCATTAAGCGGACATTTAAGCTGCTCAAGATTTAGTTTTGGAGAAAGCAGCAGTTTGGATAAGGAAGGAATTACGCAAAACAACGTGAAGATTAATTAAGAGTGGGAGGATGCAGCCCCATAAAAAATTGGTCTCGGGAAGGAAGTATTCAGCATGAACAAAGAACTGGTTATCGGAGAGTCAGAGCCACATCTCATGGCAGAGGATGTGGCTTCTGTTCGTTTATCCCGGGTATAATACTCTTATAGGGAAAAGGCTACGAAAATAATTTAATGAAAAGGTGCTCTTATGACGGAAAACAAAGCAATCCGGAAAGCAGGATGGAATTGGGATAACAGTTATACCAAACTGCCAGATTTATTTTACAGCAAACTCCATCTAAACCTGGTTAGCTCGCCAAAGCTTGTTATATTTAATACTTCATTAGCAGAATCCCTCGGATTGAACGTGCAAGCGTTGCAAAATGAGGAGAGTACCGCCATGTTTGCCGGAAACCATATGCCCGAGGGAGGATTGGCTATTGCCCAGGCTTATGCAGGGCATCAATTTGGTCATTTTACGATGCTGGGTGATGGGCGGGCACTCCTTCTTGGCGAACAAATGACCCCTGATGGCGAAAGGTTCGATATTCAGCTTAAAGGTTCGGGCAGAACACCATACTCCCGCGGAGGAGACGGCAGAGCGGCGCTCGGCCCAATGCTGCGTGAATACATCATCAGCGAAGCGATGCACGCACTTGGAATACCTACCACCCGCAGCCTTGCGGTAGTTACGAGCGGGGACACGATATTCCGTGAAACAGAGCTGCCGGGTGCTGTCTTAACTCGTGTCGCTGCCAGCCATTTGCGTGTCGGTACTTTTCAATATGCAGCCCATTGGGGGACGAGAGAGGATCTGCGGACGTTGGCTGATTATACGCTGCAGAGACATTATCCCGAGGCTGTTGATGATGACAATCGCTATTTGTCTCTGTTAAGAGAAGTCGTTCGCCAGCAGGCTGCACTGATCGCCAAATGGCAGCTTGTCGGTTTTATACATGGGGTCATGAACACCGATAACATGGCGCTTAGCGGAGAAACCATCGATTATGGGCCATGTGCCTTTATGGACGTATACAATCCCGCAACGGTATTTAGCTCGATCGATATCCAAGGGCGCTATGCCTATGGGAATCAGCCTCATATTGGAGCCTGGAATTTGGCGAGATTTGCTGAATCCCTGCTGCCGCTCCTGCATGATGAGCAGAAGCAGGCAATCCGGTTGGCCGAGGACGAGATCGCCAATTTCCACGAGCTGTTTGAGCAGCATTGGCTATCGGGAATGAGAGCGAAGCTGGGACTCTTCAATGAAGAGCAGCAGGACCAATCACTTGTTGACGACCTGCTTCGGCTCATGGAACAGTACCAAGCTGATTATACCAATACCTTTCTGGCGCTAACCTCTGAGAAGCTGGAGGACAATGCTCTGTTCGGGGCCACGGAATTTACCCGCTGGCAGGAGCGGTGGCAGGTAAGACGCAGCAGACAGCAGGGGTCATATGCTTCCTCGCAGGAGCTGATGCGGAGCAGCAACCCCGTTCTGATTCCCCGTAACCACCGGGTAGAAGAAGCGCTTGAGGCTGCTGTGCAGCAAGGAGATCTGAGTGTAATGAAGCGGCTGCTGGAAGCTCTTGCGAGTCCCTTCGAGCATGCTTCAGAAAAAGCGGAGTACTGCCAGCCGCCGGTGTTATCGGGGCGTGCTTATCGGACCTTCTGTGGAACCTGATTTTTTCGTATGCACATGGATCAAAATAGGTTAAAGGACGCATTCTAGGTGAAAATCTGGGTGCGTCCTTTATTGAGGATATGAAAGCGGGGGAAATTCGGAAAACAAATTCATAATATTCCTTGACAGGAATATTCCTTAAAGGGTATATTTTATTCATGAAATTGATTTTAACTATTGAGGAGATCGAAGGAGTCAAATCGTCGTTTGACCGTCTTGCAGAACGATTGACAATAATTACAGGAGGCTGATATTCGATGAAGAAACTTGCAATTCCTTACTGGATATTCACTGTACTGTTGGCGGCATTGATGGGTCTGGGGGCGATTCCTAATATGATGTCCTCCCCCGAGGGGCTTGCCATATTTGAGCACTTGGGCTATCCCGCCTATCTGCTGCCTTTTATCGGGGCTGCGAAATTATTGGGTGTTGTGGCGATTCTGGTCCCAGGCTTTCCGCGAATCAAGGAGTGGGCGTATGCCGGATTGTTCTTCGATTTGACGGGCGCGATGTATTCGAATATCGCTGTAGACGGATTTTCGGGCGGGATGATCGTTTTCCTGATCGGTTATCTGTTGATCGCAGGCTCTTATGTTTATTACCATAAAAGGTTGAAAATACGCACGCTGAATGCAACGAACCCGTCGAAGCAAGTAAGCAGTACACTTTAGGCAAAGTGAATACCAAAGTTAATATTCCAGGAGGAACGAATATGTCTGAAACTGTTGAACTCGTCATTACACGCACTTTCAATGCACCAAGGGAGCTTGTATTTGAAATGTTTACCCACAGTGAACATCTGAAGCATTGGTGGGGTCCGACGGGCTGGACGCTGGAAGTGATCCAGTTGGATGCTCGTCCAGGAGGATGCTTTCATTTCAGGATGCGAGCTGATGAGAATGTGATGTGGAGCAAGTTTATTTACCGTGAAATTTCTACACCTGAGAAGCTGGTGTATGTCAGTTCCTTCTGCGATGAAGAGGGCAATATAACCCGGGCACCATTCATCCAGACCTTGCCGTTGGAGATTTTGAACACATTCACATTTGAAGAGCAAAATGGAAATACGATGCTTACCCTGCGCACGATGCCTTTATCTGCAACAGAGGAAGAGCTTGAAACTTTCAAATCTATGCATGACGGCATGCAGCAAGGCTTCGGCGCAACCTTCGACCAATTGGAGCAGTATATGGCAGCGAAGGAGTAAATTCGATCAGGTGAAGTGGAAGAAGCAGTGTTGAGAATAAGGGGATGAACAGGAATACAACCTGCTCATCCCCTTTGCGTATGAATTCGTTCAGACGGAGGGACGGTTAGGAATATGGAATTTACCCATATTGGTGTTCGTAGTCGGATGTTCTTTGCCGCCCTCGACATTGCTGCTTTTGTCGGCCGTGGATTGCATTTTTTGCTTTAAGGATTTCTTTTTATCCAAAATGGTTACCTCCATAAAAAGTATTGATGTTACATTAAACAGTATGCATGTTATTCCAACATCCGATTCATTTTAGCGTATACAAAAACGACCGCTCCTCTGTAGATTACAGAGAAGCAGTCGCAGCAAATCAAAGGCCCGAGCCTATTATTGTGCCTGGAGGTCAGTTAGCTGAGGAGACTCGATGTCTGTCAGCGGCTGTCTGATGATTTTGACGTCATAAAAAGTAATTTTATTGTCCAGTATGTAATCTGGCATCTCCCGATGGGAATGAGATTCACGGAAAGCTTCACTGCGTGTCCAAGCCTGGAAATTTTCTTTGGAAACCCAGCGTGTGCTGATTGTAACCTCATCGTGGTCTTTAGTGTTTTCGGTCAAAAGCACTTCCAGCCCCAAAAACCCTTCCATCATTTCAACTTTTCCCGTTTTATTGAATCGTTCGATCAGTTTGTGAGCATTACCTTTCGTAATTTGCGATGTGTTGGTTACAATGATCATCTATAATTCCTCCTGAATTTGTATTCCCGCCATCGGTATAATCAGCGGGTATCCGTCAATAAACATGACTTTGGCATCAATGTCATAGATTTCTTTCAAGAACGCCGGCGTCAGCAGTGCTGACGGGTGGCCTGCTGCGGCAATGATACCGCGCTTCATGGCGATCATATGATGGCCGTAAGCTGCGGCTTGCTGCAGATCATGAAGCACCATTACAATGGTGATCCCCATGTGCTCATTGATCCGCTTCAGCATATTCAAAATTTCCAATTGGTGGGCGATATCCAAATAGGTCGTGGGCTCATCGAGCAGTAAAATATCCGTTCCTTGAGCCAGCGCCATAGCTATCCGAGCCCGTTGTTGTTCACCTCCCGACAGAGTGTAATACAGTCTTTCCACGTGTTTACTCATACATGTTGCTTCAATCGCAAAATCAATTGCCCGCTTGTCCTCTTTCGTATGACGTTGATGGAACAGCTTCTTGTAAGGAGCGCGTCCATAAGAGACCAGCTCCCTGACCGTCAGATCGGGCATGGAATCCTTCGCCTGCGGCAGCATGGAAATGTGTTGAGCCAATTGTCTGGGTGAAAAGGCGGAAGCAGGCTTTTCATGGATGAGAACTTCTCCAGAGTCGACCCCAATCAGGCGGGTCATCGTTCGCAGCAGAGTAGATTTACCGGAACCATTGGGACCAACAACAGCCGTTATACGCCCCGGCGGAAATTCAGCATTGATGCCCTGCAGTCGAAAATAACCCCTGTTAAGCGAAATATCTTTAAGCTCAAGCGCTTTTGCATTCATCTGATTCCCCCCCGTCTTCTGAGAAGGATCAAAAAGAAGGGGGCTCCAAGAGCAGCCAGCAGAATTCCGACAGGAAGCTCAATGGGATCGAACCATGATCTGGCGATCGTATCCGCCAGGACCACCAAAGATGCGCCACCCATGATGGATAAGGGAAGCAGGAAACGATAGTCGTCTCCAATGACAAGCCGTACGGCGTGTGGAACGACAAGGCCGACAAATCCGATCAATCCGGCTACACTAACCGCTGTACCGGCAAGGAAGGATGCAAGGAGCATGAGCAGCAGCCGCTGCAGTTCAATTCTTTGGCCAAGCAGTTTTGCGGATTCGTCTCCCAACTGCATCAGATTGGCCGAACGTATTGAGGGTATCGTCAAGATCAGACCAATCAGTGCATAGGGTGCCATAAAGGACAGATGATGCCAGCTTCGTCCGTTCAACCCGCCGGATAACCATGAAAGCACGGCCTGCACACGGTCGCTGTAAACGACCATAACTCCATTCATAACTGCGCCGAGCAGGGCATTGACGGCCACCCCCGCCAGAATAATTTTGACGGGCGAGGCTCCTTTGTCCCAGGCCATCCCGTAGATAATAAGCGAAGTGGCGAAAGCACCAGCAAATGCCGCCGCCGGCAGCAAATAGCTGTATTGCGGAAGAGCCACCATACAGATGACTGCCGCCAACCCTCCGCCGGAGGACACACCGATAATGCCCGGGTCAGCGAGCGGATTTTTCATCACCCCTTGCAGCAGGGCGCCCGAAGCGGCCAGACAGGCTCCCACCAGCATGCCCGTAAGTATGCGAGGCAGCCTCAGGTCCATAATAATTGTGCCGTAGGTAGAGTTGTGCCGCTCAAGCATGGCCGACCCAATATCTTGAATTGAAACCGGGATTGAGCCATAGGTTAAACCGTAGACGCTTGCTGCAATAAGAATAATTGGGGAAATGAGCAGCATTAAATTTCGTCTGTTCGTTCTTTGCTGAATATTCATCGTACTCAGTTCACATCCTTAAGCAGAGCGTGAAGCTCATCCAGTGCCTTGGTGACCTTGGTACCAGGGTTGGTACCAAAGAGATCGGAGGGAAGCACATGAACCTGACCGTTCTTGACGGCAGTAATCCCGTTCCAAGCCGCATTCACCTGCATCTCCTTGAAGAATCCATCCTTCACTGCCTCCGGTTGACCATGCGTCATGATTAAAATCAGTTGCGGGTCGGCTTCAACAATCCGTTCTGTGTTTAATTGCGCATAGTGGGGATAGCTGTCCAGCTCAGGATAATCGGATGCGATATTTACTCCACCGGCCAATTCAAGCAAATCGCCGCTCAGTGAGTTGGGCAGTGCCGCCAGATACGTGCCGGGTGCTCCATAGATCATCAGGACTCTTGGCTGTGAAGCAAGCTTTGAATTTTGCATTTCCAGGATCTTAGCGTCAATGGTCTGTACAAGCTCTTCAGCTTTGGCGCTTTGATCAAGTATTTTACCCAGCAGTCTCGTCTGAGCTTGAATATCACTCACGGAGTTGGCTTCGGTCAGAACCATTTGAGATCCGATGCTTTCAATCATCGAGGCATCCTTGGCGTTCAGCACGGCATTGCCCAGCACGATATCCGGCCTGAGAAATGTGATTTTCTCAAGATCCAGCTCATGCGTTGTTCCGACCTCTTCAATATGTGATAATTCTGTTTCTGCTTCGGATGTCGGCCTTCCAACCAGATTGCCACCCAGCGCATTCACAATATCCATATCCCCGTTGCTTAACGCGATAATTCGGGCCGGGGGATAGGGCACGGTAACCTCCCTTCCTGCAAAATCCGTGACCGTAATTGTGGCGGCTTGCGCATGGGTTGATGTGCGAGCGCCAGAGTCACTGGCTGCGCCGCATCCGGCCATGAGGAGCAGAACGAAACTGCTTGCCAATATTGCTTGTTTATTCATAGAATACTCCTGTTCCTAAAAGAATGACGAGGAAGTAAAAGGAAAAAGGCACTGCATAGGAAAATGATAATGAAAATCATTATCACTGTCAATTGCAATGTTAAGTTAACTAAAATTTTTATTTTTTTGATTGACACCTTCGCTCGGAGTGGGATAAGATCAAATCGCAACCGAATCTTATTCCTTATTTTACACGGAGGAGGAATGCCATGGAGTGAAGGAAGAAACATTCGAGGAAAACATACATCAAGCAAGAGGTCATTTTTTTTAACTATCAATTGAGAATGATAATCAGTGAGAAAATGCACTTGCATGATGTTGGAGCATCAAATGAAAGAGAATGAGAGGAGGAAAAGGACTTCCATGAGGAGATGGAAAGGAATCTCAATCCTTTTCTTCGCTGCGGTCTTAAGTCTGAGCTTATGCATTTCACCACAAGTTCAGGCAGAAGCCACTGCATTGCAGGATGGAGAATACACCATGGATTATAACATCTTAAAAGCCGAAGACGATTCGGTTTCCATGGCTAACGATTATTTTGAAAAACCGGCTGTGATCCATGTGAATAACGGAAAGATCGAGGCCGAGATCCAGTTGAACCATAGCGGCTGGATTACCGAGTTCAAGGTTCCGGCTGGCGGCGGGTATGTGGACGCAGCTACGGTCAGCAGTGACAGCGCTGCAGATACACGAGTAGCCAGGTTTCCTGTTCAAAGCTTGGACTCCCCGCTGATGTCCAAAATACATGTAACCGTCCCGTCCGTGGATTATGACCATGATTATACGATACGGTTTGCATTTGACAGCAGCAGTATGACCCCGGTGAAGAACGATCAGCCAGCAGTGTCCCCGACGGAGGCGTCTGAAGCATCCTCTGTGCAGGCTGAAAATAGTACAGTCGTTGAAGTGAGTAACGATCAAGCGGAGCAGAATCAGGAGAATGTCAAAGAAGACAATTCTTCTGACAACGTGTTGAGAAACTCGAGTCCGAATGAAGTTGTGAGTAATCCGCACACGGCGGACACTGCTCCGATTGCTGTATGGATGACTATTTTTGTCGTATCGCTGTTATTTTTGGTCCGGCGTGTGTTTTTATCCAAAGCTAAATAATTGATAAACAAAGGAGAATGATTCGTTATGAAAAAAAACCTGTTGCTCAAATGGTCTTTGATGGCGTTCGTAGTGTTTGCTTTACTCTTGCCTTATGGCGTGGTTGGAGCAGCTCCTGCCGACGGGAAATATACCGTTAATTACAAAGTGCTGAAGGATGGTACGGAAAGCACTTCCATGATGGACAATTACACAGTAAAACCGGCTAATCTGACAGTTACAGGTGGGCAAGCTTATGTGACCCTCACGCTGAAAAGCAGCACATGGATCACCAAGTTTCAAACCGAACGAAACGGTCAATATGTAGACGCTGATGTGATCAGCACGAACACAGCTGCCAACACCAGAGTGATTGGTTTCCCGGTTCCTGATTTGGATGCCAAGCTTAACGCTTATACAGAAGTATTCATTCCTGCTCTGAGCTATAACGGTAAATACGATGTGCAGTTGAAGTTTGATACAGCCAGCATCACACCGGTTACTCCTTAATTCAACAGTGTATACAGCAAAATTGGGAATTGAGGAGAGCTGAATCAATTGAACAGGTTATTAAAAAAAGTGGCATCGGTTTTTACCGTCCTATGCCTATTACTGGGTACATCGGTGTTTCCGTCGCTCGCAGGTTCAGCATTTGCTGCAGCGGATACACCGCAGGCAGAATTAACGGGCAGTTCGACAGCAAAAGCTGGGGACTCATTGCAAGTGGCACTGCAATTCAGCGGTGTTACCGACAGCGTATATCAGAATGTGTACGAGCTGGAATCAACGATCTCGTTCGATGACGAGAGATTTGAACTGGTTGCGGTAGAAACGGCATTGGATGATTATACGTGGTCTTATGACCAGACTGCCAAGGATCGGCTGCGTCTATTCGTATCTGCGGATTCAGAGCAGGACGCTGCCAATGCGAATAACGAGTTTGCTCTGCTAACCTTTAAAGTGAAGCCGCTTGAGGAGGAAACTTCTGCTGAGATATCTGTAATCTCTGCATCCATTTCCAACGGGGCAGGAGGTACATATGACTTCAGCCAAACCTCTGGTTATAAGGTACAGTTGCAGCCGGAGGAGCAGGCGCTCGTTGGAGTGATTCCTGATGGAGAATATCCTATTGGTTTCACGATACTAAAAGACGGTACAGATGAAGCCTCAATGATGTACACGTATGTAGACCACGAAAGCGGTAAGCTGACCGTGAGTGGAGGCAAGCAGTTTGTTTCATTCAAACTGAAGCAAAACGCGGAAATCACCAGCTTTAAAACGGAAGTGGACGGGCAGTTGAAGGAAACGGAAACGGTTAGTGAGGATACTGCTGCCAACTCCCGTATCGTGCGTTTTGAGGTTACTGACCTGTCTTCCAAACTAAACGGCTGGGTGAAAATCTACTGGGATTTAACAGATATGCTGGGTATTATCTATGATGAAGAGTACGACATTGATCTGGCTTTTGATATCTCCGGTGTACCGGTTGAATATCCGAGCGTTCCAGAAACCCCTGTAGGAACTCCGGATAAGGAATACACCGTTGACCTTGCGTTTTTAAAAGACGGAACTGATCAAACGTCTTCGATGAACAGATACGTCGTGCCCGCAAGCGGTAAGGTTTCCGTCTATGGAGACAGAAAATTCGTTACGTTCACGCTGACGGACAGCACTTCAATCAACGGCTTCAAAACCGAGCTGAATGGTGTGCTGACCGATGCTGAAGTGATTGGTGAAGATGCTGCCAAGAACACCCGTACTCTGAGATTCGAAGTTGCCGGCTTGACGGAACGGATTAATGCGTTGGTTCAGGTTCACATGGTGATGGGCAATGGTCAGGTATACGATGCTGAACATCCGGTCGATATTCAGCTGACTGCTGCTGAAAATCCTGGCGGCGGACCAGTCGATCCCGAGAACCCGACTCCGACGAATCCCACAATTCCAGACGGCGAGTATCCTGTCAGCTTTAACATTCTGAAGGACGGTACGGAAGAAACTTCGGTGATGTATAAGTATGTGGATGCCACCAGCGGCAAGGTGATCGTGAGCGGCGGTAAGCAGTATGTTTCGTTCACGCTGCTGCAAAGTGCGGAAATTACCAGTTTTATGACGGAAAAAGGCGGCGAGCTGATCGAAGCCGAGACGGTAAGCGCGGATACCGAAGCCAATACGCGGACGATACGCTTTGAGGTCGCCGATCTGACTTCCAAACTGAACGGCTGGGTGAAAATTTATTGGGATTTGACGGACACAGTGGGTTATCCGTTCATTTATGATGAGGAATACAATGTGGATCTATCATTCGGTGAAGCAGGAGTGCCTGGAACAGATCCGGGTACAACCAATCCTGAGCCTGAAACCCCGACGAATCCTGAAATCCCAGCCAATCCTGGAACACCTTCGAATCCCGAGACACCTTCACCGGTTCCCGGTGGTGGTGGGGGCGGCGGTGCTCCGGTTGAAACCGAGGACGGAATTTACAGCATCCGTTTCGGAGCATTTTACCCGGATGGTGTACAAAAGTCGCGAATGGCTGATTATCTGGTCAGTCCGGCCACATTGATCAAGGAAAATGGCATCAACCGGATCAACATGACTGTGAAGGACAGCTCCTACATTACCAGTCTGCAGGTCAAACAGGATGGTTCATATGATGATGTGTCAACAATCAGTGAAGATTCGGGACAGAACACCCGCGAAATCAGCTTTGAGGTGTCTGATCTGAGTCAACCTGTAGAAGGCAAGGTCAAGGTGGAGATCCCGGCATTGAATTATTATGGGGATTATGATTTTATAATCAAGTTCTACCCCTCTTCTATCGAAGCTGGAGCTCCGGATCCTTATGTAGGCGGATCGCCGACGGTAAGCCTTCTGGAAGATGGAGAGTATTCCGTTCCATTCGAAGTGAAGGAAGATGGGGGCCAAAAAATCTCCTCCGTAAGTGACAAATTCGTCAGCCCGGCAGGTCTTACTGTCAAAAACGGTGTTAACACCGTGAGCATGACTATCCGAGACAGCTCTTCTGTAACCGAACTGCAGATGGATGGAGGACAGTCCTATAAGGATGTCTCCGTAGCCTCTCGTGACGAGAAGCAGAACACAAGGGTGGTCACATTCGAAGTCACGGACTTGACCAAGCCGGTGTATACCAAAGTGAAGGTGTCCGGAGAAGAACATACGCTGCAGTTTGTTTTCAATGTCGGAGAACTGGAGGAAGGTTTACCGAAGCCTTATATTGAAGCTCCTGCTGTAAATGAGCCAGCACTGAAGGATGGGATCTATACTGTGGACTTTAACCTTAAAGTACCGGCAGGGTTGGAGCAATTCTTCAGCAAGGGTGCGGGATTAAAGGTGAAAGACAATAAAGTTTATGCACAACTGATGCTGAATCACAGCTCATCTATCAGCAAATTTGAAGTCGAGCTTGACGGTCAATTTGTCGGCTCCGACACGGTAAGCGCTGATCTTGTGTCCGACACCCGTGTCGTCGGTTTTGCAGCAGGAAGTCTGACCAAGCCAGTCAAAGCCAAGCTTCATATTGTAAATCCTGAGGTGACTGCGGCTGCAGGATACCAGCTTCCTCTGTTCCTCGCATCTAACAACGGCGTTAGCACTGCAGCGGCGGAAACAGAATCATCCCCTGTGGTGACCGAGGTACAGGCCGCAGAAACCGCAGATGCACCAGTATTGCCTGCCAACGGCGAATATGAAGTTGAATTTACGTTCGATACTTCAAGCATCGTCGCGGTTGATGAGACAGCTCAGGACAATGCACAAAGCGGATCTGACAGTAACGGTAACTCCGAATCTGCTGCACCAGGCGCTAGCCTGCAGGCAGCAGAAGGAGATGCTCCTGATGCAGCGGTTACAACCGAGACAGGTGCACATGAGAATACCGTTGACGATGCAGAGGATGTACCAGGCTTCGACCGAAATGCGGATGAGGCTATGCAAGTCACGAAAGCGACAAACTCCCCTGTTGTTGCTGAAAAGCGGAGCACAGGACAAAATCCTGCTACGGCTGACGCTGCACCTTTGGCAGTCTACGCATTGCTGCTTGCCGTCTCGGCATGGATGCTGATCCGGCACCGTCGGGCAATAAGCAAAACGTCTATCGACGTACATTCTAAGAAGCCAGATCGCATTTAGCAGAAGTATTTCTTGCGATATCAGGAAGCTTGTGCCGGATAATGTTAAATGTTTTGCTTCTATATTTTAAACTGGTCTTGGTGCGCTTCATCATGCGCATCAAGACTTGCTTTTTAAAGGAGATGCTTATGCTAAAACCGATATGGCTTACACTGATGGGTATTTTGCTGTTGTTAGGAACGACAGCATGCGTATCCGGCAGCGCCGAGCCGTCCATGCCGGCCTCTGCGGACAGCTCCGGCAACGAGCCGCGAATTGTATCAACGACGGTAGCAATTACGGAAATTATGGACGCTTTGGAGTTGGATTTGGTCGGGATTCCGACAAGCAGCAAAGAGCTTCCTGAACGATACAAGGATTCCACTCCGGTGGGCAATCCGATGAGCCCCGATCTGGAAAGAATCCGTTCGCTGCATCCGACCGATGTACTGTCCGTCACGACCCTTCAGTACGATCTTGAACCCAAATTTGCAGGAGCAGGTATTACGTCTGACTTTCTCAATCTGCAAAGTGTCTCTGATATGCAGCAGACGATCCGCAGACTTGGAGAGAAGTACGGACGCGCAGAGCAAGCTGCGGCGGTCACGGGACAGATTGACGCGAGGCTGGCGGAAATCAAGCAGCAGGTTAAAGGGAAACGGCAGCCGACAGTCCTTATTCTTCTGGGTGTGCCCGGCAGTTATCTGGTTGCGACCGAGCATTCCTTTATCGGTGATCTGGTGAAGCAGTCTGGTGGCATCAATATTGTCCAGGGTGAAAAAGTGGAGTATCTGGCGTCGAACACTGAATATTTACAGCAGGCCAATCCTGATATTATTTTGCGTGCAGCTCATGGAATGTCCGAGGAAGTGGTGAAAATGTTCGACCAGGAGTTTCAGCAAAACGATATCTGGAAGCATTTTAATGCCGTGAAAAATGGCCGTGTCTACGATCTGGAAGAACGATTGTTCGGAACGACCGCCAATCTTGCGGTAGGCGAAGCGCTGGATGAATTGACGGGTATGATGTATCCCGAGATAAGGAAGTCGTCCGAATGAGCAAAAAAGTATGGAGCTTTGTCATCGTCATTGTCCTTTTGCTCTATATGATTGTGCTGTCGGCAGTTACAGGCAGTCTGAAAATCGGCATGCTCGATTTTGTGCGCGGATTGTTTACAGGGGGGAATGAGACGGTTGAGGTCATTAAAGACCTGCGGCTGCCGCGGCTTATTGTCGCCTTATTCGCCGGAGCGTGCCTTGCGGTATCCGGTGCGCTGCTGCAGGCCGTTATGCGCAACCCGCTGGCGGATGCCGGTGTCATCGGCATTGCCTCAGGCGCCAATTTCTTTCCGACGGTAATGATTGTGCTGCTGCCGCAGTTGTATTATTGGTCTCCGCTGTTTGCCTTTTTGGGCGGTGCGCTGGCCTGTTTTCTCGTCTATACGCTTTCATGGAAATCAGGGCTGAGTCCCATTCGTATCGTGCTTGTGGGGATTGCGGTTAACGCCATGTTCACCGGATTAAATGAAGCTTTTGTGATCAGTTGCAGCTATCTGATGGGGACCAATCCTGATGCATCGGTATCCTCCAACATTTCGATGGAGACATGGAAGGATGTGCAGATGATTTCTACATATGGCTCTATCGGGCTGGTTATTTCTGTTATGCTGATAACCTGGTGCAACATGCTGGCGCTGCAGGACAAGACGGCGGCTAATCTGGGGCTGCGCGTCACGCGGGCGAGGATTGTCATTTCGGCGGCTGCAGTGCTGCTTGCGGGCGTGGCGACGGCTGTTGCCGGGGTTATTTCGTTCGTTGGATTACTTATCCCGCATATTGCCCGGCAGTTGGTAGGTTCGGATTACAAGGCTGTGATCCCTTTTTCCGCGCTGCTTGGTGCGCTGCTTATTCTGACTGCAGACACACTAGGCCGAACGGTGGTGGCACCGCTTGAAATTCCTGCATCGACGATCATGGCTGTCATTGGTGGTCCGTTCCTGATTTTTATGCTGCGGAAGGGGGACAGGGTATATGGAAATTAAGCAGGTTAGCTTCGCTTATGACCACAAGGTGAATCGTCTGCATGATATTACCGCGGATATCCCGGCAGGACAGACAACGACGATTATTGGACCGAACGGCTGTGGCAAATCAACGCTGCTCGGGGTCATGTCCAGAAACTATATTCCTTTGCAGGGTGAGGTTATGCTCGACGGTAAAGCGATTCATACATATACTCCCAAGGAGTTTGCACGAAAGCTGGCGATCGTTCATCAGCACAATGAGGCTCCTGCGGATCTGACTGTGGAGAAGCTTGTCAGCTACGGCCGTATGCCACACCGGGGCTGGTTTAAGCCGGACAGTGACGAAGAAGGGGCGGCCATCGAACGGGCATTGGCCGGAACGAATCTGCTGTCCAAACGGGATTTAACAATTGACAGCCTGTCTGGTGGAGAACGCCAGCGTGTCTGGATTGCCATGGCGCTCGCCCAGGATACTCAGGTGCTCTTTCTGGATGAGCCGACGACATATCTGGATATGTATTACCAGATTGAAATACTGGAGCTCGTAAGGCGGTTAACTACCGAATTTGGGATGACCGTTGTTATGGTTCTGCATGATATTAACCAGGCCATCCGGTACAGTGATCATATAATCGTGATGAACAATGGCCGTATCGTTGATCAGGGGGCACCGTCTGATATCGTTACAGAGGAGATGCTCTTTTCCGTTTACGGTGTCCGTGTTCATCTGCGAAGAGACGCTGATGCGGGACTATACGTCCTGCCTGCGGGAATATGATGCGGGCGGATATGGCTATGATCACACGTGTGACTGCTTTGTACCGGAAGCCGGTCGTACAAAAGGGACTAGGGGTGCTTTGGGCTGGCATTTTCTTGTTTGCCGCCTGCAGGCTGGCTGTGTATGCGGCTGACTATTATACGAACCGTCAGGTACTGGCGGAAGCGAGTCGGCTTTATCATCAGGAAATGGCGGTTACCGTGCCGGATGCAACGGGGGCAGAGCCCAGCGCTGCGGCATCTGACGGTGAGATCAGACCGCAATTCCGTCCTCTTTTGGCGATCAATCCAGACATTGTGGGCTGGCTGACGATCGATGGCACAGAGGTGGATTACCCTGTGGTGCAGGCGAGAGATAACGAGTTCTATCTGACCAGAAATTATAAACAGGAGCAGACGAGAGCCGGCAGCATTTTCCTGGATTTCCGGAACCGAGTTGAAGGAGCAGATCTGAACACCGTCATTTATGGTCACCGTATGAAGGACAATTCCATGTTTGGCGGATTGAAAAAATATCTGGATAAGGAATATTTTGCAGCGCACCGGACGATTTATTATGACACGCTGTACGGCAGCTACGATCTGGAGATTTTTGCGGTGTACCGGACAACTGCCGATTTTAATTACATACGGACTTCCTTTCATTCAGAACAGGAATATGCTGAATTTATCCGGCAATCAAAGCAGCGTTCCGAATATGAAACGGGTGTCAATGTAAGCACTGCGGACCGGATTGTTACGCTTTCAACCTGTGATTACGTATTGGATCCTGAGCAGGGGCGACTGGTCGTGCAGGCCAAGCTGGTGGAAAGGCGGGGCTGAACAGGACCAAATCGTTGACAAACAGATGAAACCATTATATTCTAGACACATCAAACCGAATAACAACCTAGGATTGTTACTGGTTATGCAGGCAAAACCTAAGTCGTGATAAAGAGTGGGCAGAGATGTCAACTACTTATTATGGCTTAGGTTTTTTGTTTGTCCTGATTTCCTTAAATGTACTTTTTAACCACTATATGGGGGTGTAAGTCGTGAGTTATGAAAAATTAGCTAAAGAAATTGTGAGCGGTGTCGGCGGCGAAAAAAATGTCGATTCACTTGTTCACTGTGCAACCCGGCTGCGTTTTGTTCTGAAGGACAATGCCAAGGCGGACAAAGCCAGGCTTGAGAAAACAGATGGAATTATTACGGTGAAGGAAAATGGAGGTCAATTTCAGGTTGTTATTGGCAATACGGTTCCTGAGGTATACAGCGCAATCGGCAAAATCAGCAGCATTCTTGACGAGTCCGGCTCCGGAGCAAAGGAAAAGGCGGACAGCGCTAAAAAAGGTTTTGGCAGCGTCATCGAAGTAATCTCCAGTATCTTTGCCCCGTTGATGGGAGTGATGGCTGGTGCGGGGATCCTTAAAGGATTGCTGCTGATTGCAAGCAATTTCGGCTGGCTGGACACGGCCGGATCGACCTATACTATCCTGTACGCCGCAGCGGATGCCTTGTTTTATTTCCTGCCTGTATTGTTAGCGGTTACTACAGCGAGGAAGTTCGGCGGAAATACGTTTACAGCCCTGACCATAGCTGGTGCCTTGCTCTATCCTGCAATCATTGAGCTGAAAAATGCAGGAACGGCAGCGAACTTCTTCGGTATTCCGGTGATCATGATGAGCTACTCGTCCACGGTTATTCCGATCATTCTATCCGTTATCGTCATGAGCAAGCTGGAGCAATTATGCAACCGTGTAATCCATGAGAGTATCAAAAATTTCGTTACACCACTCGTATCGCTCGTTGTGATGGTACCGCTTACGTTGATCGTATTTGGACCCTTCGGCGTTTACGTTGGTAACGGCATCGCAGATGCATTGCTGGCGGCATTTGCTTTCAGCCCGCTGCTGGCGGGAGCTATTTTGGGCGCATCCTGGCAGTTGCTTGTTATTTTCGGCGTACACTGGGGCCTTATTCCGGTGTTCATTAACAATGTCGCGGTATATGGCAAAGACGGTATCAAACCAGCAGCAACCGCTTCAGTCTTTGCACAGACAGGCGCTGCCTTGGGTGTCATGCTGAGAACGAAAAACAAAAAGCTGAAAACCCTTGCCGGTTCCGCAACGCTGTCCGCTCTGTTCGGTATTACCGAACCGGCTGTTTACGGGGTAACTCTGCCGCTCAAGCGGCCGTTCATCGCAGGTTTGATCGGCGGTGCTGTAGGCGGAGCCATTATCGGGCAAGCTGGCACGCAGGCCTTTGCATCCGGTGCTCCTGGTTTGCTGACACTGCCGATTTTTTACGGTCCAGGAGGACAAGGCTTCCCAGGTCTAATCATGGGCATTACGGCGTCGTTCCTGATCTCCGCTGTATTAACTTATATTCTGGGCTTCAAGGATCCGGTTGAAGAAGAAGATACAGCTAAGGCTGCTGTTGAGTTGGACAATGCTGCAAGCAAGCCAATCGGAAAATTCAGTGATAAAGCGCTCAGCCCACTGAGTGGAACGGTAGTTTCCCTGTCAGAGGTTCCTGATCCGGCTTTCGCATCGGAGGCCATGGGTAAAGGAGTTGCAATTGAACCGGCCACGGGCCGAATTGTCGCTCCATTCGAGGGAACGGTAACCGTCGCATTTAAGAAAAAGCATGCCTTAGCCGTTGTTTCGGATAAAGGAGCGGAGATTCTGGTTCATGTCGGAATAGATACGGTGAGGCTGAATGGCCAGCATTTTACGTCCCATATCCAGGAAGGCGATCGGGTTACGGCAGGACAGTTGCTGCTTGAGTTTGATGTGGAAAAGATTAAGGCAGCAGGATATTCTACAGTAACACCTATTATTGTAACGAACAGTCATGATTATGCAGACGTGCTCCCGCTTCAGCAGGGACAGGTGCGCGAGGGGGATGAACTGCTGCAGATTATTGGCGGCGGAGATGGAGAAGAATAGAATTCCTGATTTGTGCAATTTACTGTATAATCCAATTATCTTTCAGACCATCAATAATGCAACTGTAGATGGTTCCATTGATCATACAGGGGGGGGAATCATGGATATGGATGTACAGGCAAACGAAAAGAAGCCCTTTTTCACCAATTATATCAATCAGGTTCCAACGGGAAATATCATCGAAATCCTGGAAGCCCAAATTGAAGAGACGCTTGCCGCTTTGCAGCCTTTAACCGAAGAACAAGCGAAATTCAAATACGCTGCCGACAAATGGAGCATCAAAGAAGTTGTTGGTCATCTGATAGACAATGAGCGGGTATGGTCTTACCGGCTGCTGCGGATCGCACGTGGCGACAATCTGGTCTACCCTGGATATGAGCAGGATCAGTTTGTCAGAGAAGCTCAGTTTGACCGTATTCCCTATGTTGATTTGCTTGAAGAATTTAAATGGATCAGAAAATCCACGGCTTTCATGTTAAAAGGGCTTCCGGCAGAAGCATGGCAGCGGCAAGGTGTACTTAATCAGGATTCTCTGACCGTGAACCAGGCGGCCTACGTCATTGCAGGTCATGAGATTCATCATCAGAACATCCTTAGAGAACGTTATTTGCCTGAAATTAATAATTAGATAGGCCTGCTGCACAGAGAAGAATCGAGATAGAATTTTGTAAGTGTGAAAGCGAGAGGTCCCCTTCCTCATAAGGTGTTTTGCTTTAGGCGGGGGATGAATCGCTATTTTTTTTACTAAAAACCGAACATATGTGCTATAATCGAGCGAAAGCCCAAAGTCGCTCACTTTGGGCGAACTGCCCCTTTATCATAACTGGACAAGGAGGATTTTATTCCCGTTACCAAATCCGGTGCTTATACGTCTTCTATATGCTGGCTATTGACACACTTCCTTAGAACTGATTTAATTATGTAGACCAGTTGTTATAATTTTTGAGGGATGTGGTTCCATTGAGCGAAAAGTCTAGTGCCAAGGAAGCGATTGTCACTACAGCAGCAAGGCTTTTCTTTTCCCAAGGGTATCATGCTACCGGCCTTAATCAGATCATCAAGGAAAGTGATACGCCAAAAGGATCTTTGTATCATTATTTTCCATGTGGCAAAGAAGAGCTTGCGCACGAATGCATCCAGAAAGCAAATGAGCATACTATTCATAAATTTCGAAGCACGTTTGCTGCATATGACAATACAGGAGATGCGATCCGGCATTTCATTCATGACATGGCAGATGAGGCGGAGGCGGCTGGATTTACCGGATTTTTGCCATTCAGCTTCTGGGCGGCAGTCGAGACATCCTGCATAAGTGATAAGCTGCGCAGAGCCTGCCAGGAAGTGTTCACAGCCTGGCAGCAGATCATAGCGGAGCGGCTTCTTTTAGATGGCTTCACTGAGAAGAAAGCTTGTGAAACGGCGCTTTTGGTCGTTTCCATGATGGAAGGTGCATTAATTATCGGCCTGACTCACCAGAGTAAGGAACCGATGCTGAATGCGGCTGATTATTTGTCAGTTCTGATGAAGAACATTGATTTGATGAATTAAACAACTAAACGAGATAGAGAAGCTGAGGAGGATGGAAAGTGGAGGCAACCATGAAGGCTGGTTCTGCGAAGGATCAGCAGGAAACAAAGCAATACAAGGTAATTCCGATTTTATTTGCAATGCTGCTGAGCGGGTTTATCGGCCTGTTCAGTGAAACGGCCCTTAACGTGGCTATGACGCCATTGATGGACATTTTACAAGTTGGGCCAACTACGATTCAATGGCTAACCACCGGTTATTTGCTGGTGATGGGTATTCTGGTACCGGTTTCGGGTATGCTGCTGCAATGGTTTACTACCCGACAGTTGTTCACTACATCACTGTTATTCTCTATTGCAGGGACTCTGGTTGCGGCAATGGCACCGAGTTTTGAGCTTCTGATGGTAGCGCGGGTGCTTCAGGCGGCAGGTACAGCTTTGCTGCTTCCCTTGCTATTTAACACCATTCTGGTCATTTTTCCGATTGAAAAACGCGGATCTGCGATGGGATTTATCGGTCTTGTCATTATGTTCGCGCCGGCAAGCGGACCGACGATTTCCGGATTGATCCTTGCCAATCTGAGCTGGCACTGGATTTTCTGGACTTCGTTGCCGTTTTTCATTATTTCCCTGATTTGTGGTTTGATGTTTTTGCCTAACATTTCAAATTTGACCAAGCCTAAAATTGATATTCTGTCTATCGTTTTGTCTACGCTTGGCTTTGGGGGAATCGTATATGGATTCAGCAGCGTTGGCGGTCATGGTGAAGGCGGCGGCGGCTGGTCAAGCCCGATTGTAATCGCAACACTGGTAATTGGTGGGCTGGCGCTGCTGTTGTTCACCATTCGCCAACTACGGATGGAACAGCCGATGATGAATCTTCGTGCATTCAGATACCCGATGTTCACGATTGGTCTGATATTGATCTTTATCTGCATGATGATGATCCTGTCCTCCATGCTGATTCTGCCCATGTATTTACAGCAGGGAATGGCGCTCAGTGCTCTGACCGCCGGTCTGGTATTGTTGCCTGGCAGCCTGCTGAACGGATTTTTGTCTCCGGTCATGGGACGTCTGTTTGACAAGTTCGGTCCTAGATGGCTTGTAATCACAGGCATTGTGATTGTATCCGTGATCCTGTTTGTGTATACGGGAATCAGTCCAACTACGCATTATGGCTTAATTACTGCAATGCATTTGTTTATGATGGTTGGTATTTCCATGATTATGATGCCTGCCCAGACCAACGGATTGAATCAACTGCCATTCGAGTTTTATCCTCACGGTACGGCGATCATGAACACACTTCAACAGGTGGCGGGAGCGATCGGTACAGCGCTCGCGGTAAGTATTCTTAGCGCAGGCCAGACGAATTATTTGAATGGTGTGACTAATCCTGAAAGTGCTGAAAACCAATTGGGTGCCTTTACGGCTGGTGTACAGAACGCCTTCACGTTTGCCTTAATCCTTGCGCTGATTGGTGTGGTATGCTCACTCTTCATTAAACGGGTAAAAGTGGACAAACCAGTGGGCGAGCAAGGCCCAATGCATTAACAAATGAATTGATTTGACATTACCGAATAACACTGGGTCATCAAGCACCTGTTCAGTATAACCTCTATTCATCATGGAGGTGCTGGCAGGTGCTTTTTTGCTTTCCATATCATCCTAAATCTTCTCACAGTCCCCTATACCTTTCTTATGAAAGCGGTTATAATGGTGCCCACGCAGACGAAATTCGACAGGTTTTAACGACAAATATGAAGAATTCAGGTGTTAAATCCGATATGTTCAAATTTAATTTTTATACCAAAATCGTCACATTGGCCGTCATCATGATGATTCCAATCATGCTGCTTTATTTTTATTCGAATAAAATTACAACAGATGTTCTCAGCGAAGAACTCGGCGCCTCCAACATTAATCAATTGGTCTTTTTTCAGAGCCAGGTGAACACGAACATTGAGCTGCTCTCCTCCTGGCCGAATCTGCTCATTCATGATCCCGATATTTTAAGCTTTCAGGATATCTTTCTGGAGGATCAATATCTTGATCTGGACGCCATCAACCTGGTTAAGCGTATTCAAACAAAGCTAAGTATTCAGGAGAGCTCATCCAATTGGGACAGCAGCATTTCCATTTACTCGCCTTCGTTGGGCAGAGTCGTAACCGAGCGGGATGCGCAAAGATATGAGACCAGCGGTTTAAGAGAGGAGGTCAAGCCTGGATGGAAGGTTGAGAGGCAGGAACAGGATGGTAATGAACGGTTCGTTTTTTCTTGGCATACTGTGTCTCCATTCTCGGCTGTGCAGCATCCGGAGACCGCCAACACGATTATTAAAGTCGAGTTCGACAGCGGCAGCATTCAGGATATGCTGGACCGTTTTAAAAGTGATGGAAGAGGTGATCCCTTTTATTTCAGGAAGGATATGGGGGTTATCTACAACCGGACGGCGAATCAGGAGCTTATTGGCCGACTGCTGCGGGGGCTAGGGGACGGTGAGCTTAAGAATGGTGAAAATCGGACCCTGGAGGTGAACGGCAACAAATATATGGTCAGTATGGTCTTATCCGAGGCGACAGGCTGGTACCTGATTGACTATACGCCGCTTTCCGCCATTATGGAGCCGATCGATCAATCCAACCGGTTGTTTTATGTATCTGCTGGAGGACTGCTGCTGTTCAGTTTTCTTGCTGCTTACATGTTGTACTCACAGGTGCAGGTTCCGATTGGCCGGCTGGTTGCGGGCTTCAGGAGGCTTGCGGCCGGAGATTATTCTGTGCGCATGCAGCGTAAGGGAAGTCATGAATTCAGCTTCCTGGCTGATCGGTTTAATCAGATGGTGGAGCAGATCCAGCAGCTTTTTGAAAAGGTGTATATGGAAAAGATCCATGTGAGGGAAGCCCGCCTGAAACAGCTGCAGTCGCAGATTAATCCCCATTTCTTCTATAATTGCTTCTCCTTTATGACAAGCATGGCGAAGCTGAAGAAGCACGAGGCAGTCATTGCGATGTCCCATCATCTGTCGCGATACTACCGTTACACGACAAGACAGGAGCGGGAGCTTGTGCCGCTGGACGAAGAGATTGAATTTGTCACACATTATTTGGAGATTCAAAATATGCGCATGCCCCGTCTGAGCTACAGCATTGAGCTGTCGCCGCAGATGGGCCGATTATCTGTGCCGCCGCTCATAATCCAGCCACTGGTGGAAAATGCGGTTATCCACGGCATAGAGCAGAATGCAGACAACGGATTGATTCATGTGACTGCCGAATTCGAGCAAAGCTGCATGAAGATTCATGTGGATGATAACGGGAAGGGCATGAGCGAGATGGACATTTTTACGTTGGAACAGAAGCTGCGTAGTCCGATGGACGAAAAGATGGGCTGTGGTGTCTGGAATGTATACCAGCGTATGCGCTTGCGGTTCGGCGAAAACGCCGGGTTGGCTTTTGCACGCTCACCTTATGGCGGGTTACGGGCTACTTTGTATTGGACGGAGCCTGATTCTATAAATGTACTGGGGGAACACAGAAGTGATCAATATATTGCTGGTTGATGATGAAACGTATGTAACTGAAAGTCTGGCTGTAACCCTTCCATGGGAAGAATTAGGGATCAACGGAGTCTATCAGGCGGCTTCAAGCATGCAGGCGCTGGCCGTTATGGAAAAGCAGGATATTGATATTCTGGTTACGGATATCCGCATGCCGGGCATGACAGGGCTTGAGCTGATCGAAACCGTCGGCGATCGCTGGCCGCATATCCGCAGCATTCTGCTTACGGGCCATTCGGATTTTGAATATGCGAAGAAAGCGATTCAGTTGCAGGCTGTTGATTACATTCTGAAGCCGGTCAACGACGATGAACTGCTGGCAAGTGTAACAGGGGCTATGGAATCGCTGAAGGAAGAGTGGGAGACCTTCGACAAAATGCATAAGCTCATGTACAGTCGCAAAACGGATATCGGTATTCTGCGAACCCAGCTTATGCATGACCTTTTGTTGGGCAGAAAGCTGTCCATCAAAAGTGTCCAGGATAAACTAAGCGCTTATGAGATTGCATTCCATACCGATGCTCACTCCGTTATGCTGCTGATTCAACTGGGCAGACATTTTACGGATATGGATCATCACTCGGTGTCTCTGATTGAATACGCGATTGGCAACATTGCAGAGGAAGTATTCGCCGGTAGTTTTAACGTGTGGCACTGTAAAGCCCCGCATGACTGTCTCGTTCTGCTGGTGCAGTCGAAGGAAGACAACTGGAGCGCCAAGGAATGGAGTGCGGAGTATGTCAAGCTGCGCAGGGAGCGTCTGGAAATGGAGGTTGAGGTTTTCCGCAAGCATGTCAGCAATTATCTGAAAGGTAATATTACCGTGCTGATTACAGACGGGTTCATCTTCCCGGAGGAACTGCCAGCGGCTTACCGGTCTGGACTTAGCTCTATGTATCTATCACAGCATACTGAGGCAGGGGCGGTTCACTTTCTTGAAGATCAGCCGAATCGTCCTTCGGCGGTAAAGCCGCTGGAGTCTTTATATAAGCCGCCGACTCTCATCCACCTGCTGGAATCTATGCAATGGGAGGCGGCAGGCAGCAAGATTGAGCAGGTATTTGCGGATATGGAGAACGGCTCCTTTTCACGCGAGCATTTGTATGAGGTGTATTTATCCGTTACCAATGCGCTGATGTATATATCCCATAAACAGGGCCGGCTGTTCTATCAGCTTGATCAGACCGGGCTGGATCCGCTTTCCGCCCAGGGGGTAATGCATTCCCTTCCGAAGCTGAAGGAGTGGACTCATGCGGTCATGGACAAGCTGCGGACAGAGCTTTCCGCGAATGAACAGCAGTCCAAGCGTTATGTCATCAAGCAGGTACAGGAGCTGGTATCCAACGACAATGGGCAGGAGTTGTCTGTGAAGACGATTGCCGACCAGGTATACCTGCATCCAGTGTATTTGTCCAAAATTTATAAGGCGGAAACCGGCGAAGGATTGGGCGACTATATCATCCGTATGCGTATGGAGAAGGCGCTGTATCTGCTCAAGCATACCAACAAGAAAATCTATGAAATTACAACCGAGCTGGGATATCAAAACCCGCAATATTTCAGTAAAATGTTCAAGAAACATTACGGAATGACCCCGAATGAGTTCAGGGATCAATGATGTTGGCAAAGGTGCAGAAATCTTCATTTAATGACATAGGACCGCGCGACATAGCCCTCTATAATAATATTTGTAGATAACATGACTTGAGGGGGAACAACTATGCAAGCCTTTTCAAAAAAACGCTTCCTGCCGCTGCTTGCCGCTACCCTGGTGCTGGGTGCAGGCTTGGCCGGATGCTCGGGCAAGCAAGCTGAGAGCGATTCATCCGCTGCGGTTAATACTGAAAACGTGTACAAAGAGAAATACGACCCGGAAGTTACCATTAAAACGGTATGGGGAGTAGATCCGGCGTTGAAATTCAAAAATGGCGAAACGATCGAAAATAATGTCGCCACGAAGTGGGCCAAGGAGAAGTTTGGCATTAATATCCAATCGCTCTGGTCGGTAACAGATACGAACGGCGCATTTGCCACGAAGCTGCGTCTGGCTATGTCGTCCGGACAGGAAATGCCGGATGTGGTGACCATTGGTACGGAAAATAATACGCTGGCACAGGATTTGATCGATTCTGGCATGTACGCGGAAGTGGGGCCGCTGTTCGATAAATATGCATCAGATACCTGGAAGGAAGCGACGAACCAGGATCCGAACGTATGGAATCAGTACAGCCGTGACGGCAAGAAAATGGGCATTCCGGTTCTGGATTTCGCTTACAACCATGACTACGTGCTTTGGATCCGTCAGGATTGGCTCGATAAGCTTGGTATGAAAGCACCCCAAACGATGGACGAGTTGGAACAGGTGATGGATGCCTTTAAAAATCAAAATCCTGACGGCTTGTCCCCGGACAAAGTCGTTCCGCTCAGCATTGGCTTTAAAACATCCATGAATACGTGGATGGGTGATCCGTCATGGGTATTCGGCGCTTACGGCACTCTGCCGCAGCAGTGGAATGCCGGTGCGGACGGACAACTGGAATACGGTTCTGTTCATCCGGGAATGAAGCAGGGACTGCAGAAGCTTAATGAATGGATGAGCAAAGGATATATTCCTCAGGAAGCCGCGCTGTGGGATGAGAACAAGACGGCGGAGCCGGCGGTTGCCGGTACGGCCGGCATTCTCCCCGGACCTTACTGGATGAGCGGCTGGCCGCTGCAGGATACGGTGAAAAACGCGCCGGACGCCTTATGGAAACCGATCACGATTCCAGCAGGACCTGACGGCACCGCCATGCGCCATGGTACCCAGTTTACGAACGGGGTTGTGCTGATCAACAAAAAGATGGAGCATCCAGAGGCCTTCTTTACGTACCAGAACTATCTTTTTGATCATTTTGCTACCTCTGATCCGGGCAGTGAGTTCAAGAACGGGCTTTTCGAAGGTTATGATTATGAGCTTGACGCAAGCGGCAAGATGGTTCCTATGGATCAGATCGAAGGCGGATACGTCAACACGGTGCGTTATCTGCTCGTCCGAGACGGGGCACGTATTCCGGATGCCCAGATGAAAGCTCTGCTCAAGCTGGCCGAGGGGGGCGAGCCGACTACACGCCTCGAAAAAGACGTAGCAGTGAACTATGGCAAAGATACACCCGCAGCGGCTCAGGTGCTGCTGACACAGAAGGACATTTCCAAGAAAAATATGTTCACAGGCCCGACAACGGAAACGATGAAATCCAAGCTCGACTATCTCAACAAAATCGAGAGCCAGACCTTCAACGAAATCATTTACGGCAGACAGCCACTCGATACGTTCGATACCTTCGTGCAGACCTGGAAAGCAGGCGGCGGCGACCAGATTACAATGGAAGTCAACGAATGGTATAAGAGTGTAAAAAAATAATCTTCAGACTTCCTCCGGCGAACAGCCGGACATAGAAGCGGCCCGGATTCCCGGCCGCTTTTTTAGTTGAGCGTGCCCAGCAAAGCACGCAGCCAGCGGAGAGAACGAAGCAATTCCGGAAAAGCGGAGCGTCCGCCTTTGGCCCGGAGGGTCAACAGCGGTTGGAGGAATGCTTCGTTCTCGGAGCCCCTCCCATAACCAGAAAAAGAGGTTGCTTTTGTGCCATTTATATTGGTTTTAACCGCTGTTTGGGCGGACAGACCGTTGCTAAAATGAACATATAGATTGAGTTACAGGAGGACCCTTTATGAGAAGTTTGCGTAAAACATGGCCGTTTCACGTCATGCTGCTGCCTGCGGTCATATTTCTAATGATCTTCAGCTATATCCCGATGGGCGGTATTATTATGGCCTTTCAGGATTACAAACCGTGGCTGGGGTTTGGTGGATCGGAATGGATCGGATTGGACAATTTTCGCTATTTGTTCGAACGAGATGACAGCGTGCAGGTGATTTGGAACACTCTGATTATTGCCGTGCTCAAAATGGTGTTTAACCTGCTGGTCCCGTTCGTATTCGCGATATTGCTGAATGAAATCCGGCAGATCGGGCTGCAGCGCTCTATTCAGACGCTGGTATACTTGCCGCATTTTCTGTCATGGGTTATTCTTGGCGGCATTCTGATTGACCTGCTGGCGGCCGACGGGTTTGCCAACCGAGTGCTGGGTATGATCGGCATCGACCCGATATTTTTCCTCGGTGATAATAACTGGTTCCGCTTCACGGTCGTCGTATCAGATGTGTGGAAGGAGTTCGGGTACAACACGATCATCTTCCTGGCGGCATTGGCGGGCATCAATCCTTCCTTGTATGAAGCGGCCGAGATGGACGGAGCAAGCCGTTGGAAGCAGACACTTCACATCACGATGCCTTCCATGCTGCCGATGGTTGTTGTAGTGGGAACGCTGGCGCTGGGCAACGTGCTGAACGCAGGTTTTGACCAGATCTTTAACCTGTACAACCCGCTGGTGTATGAGAAAGGTGATATTATCGATACCTTCGTCTACAGAACGGCGATTTTGAATGGGGAAATGGGCTTCGGAACCGCGATCGGGCTGTTCAAATCGGTCATCAGCATGATTCTGATCCTGATTTCGTACCGTCTTGCCTACAAATGGGCCGGTTACCGGATATTCTGAAAATGATAGATGTTTTCTTGAGAAAGAGGGAGAGCGATGTATCAAAAAACACTGCCATACCGTATATTCAATATTTTCAATACTTGCTTTCTGATTTTTCTGGCCATCATGTGTATCGTTCCGCTCATTCATGTGCTGGCGGTATCCTTCAGCGCCAAGGCGGCGGCGGACGCCAATCTCGTCGGCTTGTGGCCGGTCAATTTTTCGCTGGAAGCCTATAAGAAAACGATTGATAACCCGGTCTTTCTGCATTCCATCTGGGTGTCTGTCAAACGAACAGTGCTCGGTACGGCACTTACGCTGCTCGTTACCTTCCTGGCTGCATACCCGCTGTCCAAGGAAACGGCCGTATTCCGCAGCAGAAGCATCTATTCCTGGCTGTTTGTATTCAGCATGGTGTTCAGCGGCGGGCTGGTGCCTTTTTACATCGTTATTCAAAAACTCGGTCTGATCGACAGCTTCTGGGTGCTTGTCCTGCCAAGCGCAGTGAACACGTTCTTGATCATTCTGATGCTAAACTTTTTTCGCGGTATTCCGAAGGAGCTGGAGGAAGCGTCTCTGATAGACGGAGCCGGGCATTTCCGGACACTCTTCAGCATTTATTTGCCGGTATCGCTACCGTCCATCGCCACTATCGGCTTATTCAGTATGGTATATCACTGGAATTCCTGGTTTGACGGACTGCTGTATTTGAGCAATTCCAAGGATTATCCGCTGGCTACGTTCCTGCAAACCGTAATCATCCAGCGGGACATGAGCTCCATGAGCATGAGTCCGACCGAGATGGAACTGCTGTCCCAGACAACCGTAAATGCCGCGCAGATCTTTATCGGTGCTGCACCGGTTCTGATCGTATATCCTTTCCTGCAAAAGTATTTTGTGAAAGGAATGACACTGGGTTCTGTCAAAGAATAATTCAGCTAGAATTTAGAAGAAAATCTCATCTACCGATAAAGGAGAATTCCAAATGACATTTAAATATCCGCCCATAAGTCCCCGCGTGCCTGTCATGCTGCATGGGGCTGACTACAATCCCGAACAATGGCAGCGCTACCCTGAGGTGCTGGAAGAAGACATCCGTTTGATGAAGCTGGCCAAGTGTAATGTGATGTCTGTCGGTATTTTTTCATGGGTATCGCTTGAGCCTGAGGAAGGTGTGTTTACGTTTGAATGGCTGGACAGCGTGCTCGACCGCTTCGCCAAGAACGGCATATACGCGTTGCTGGCAACACCGAGCGGTGCCCGGCCAGCCTGGATGTCCCACAAGTATCCGGAGGCGCTGCGCGTTGGGGCCAACCGGGTACGCAATCTGCATGGGTTCCGGCACAATCACTGTTATACATCCCCTGTTTACCGGGAAAAGGTTAACATCATGAACAGCAAGCTGGCCGAGCGTTATGCGTTTCATCCTGCCGTTATCGGCTGGCATATCTCCAATGAGTTTGGAGGCGACTGCCACTGTGACCACTGTCAGGACGCTTTCCGTCAATGGACAAAAACCAAATACGGCACATTGGAAAGTCTGAACCATTCCTGGTGGACAACGTTCTGGAGTCATACGATTACGGATTGGAGTCAGGTGGAGTCCCCGGCACCACACGGCGAGACACAGGTGCATGCGATGAACCTGGACTGGAAGCGGTTTGTGACTCACCAGACGGCGGATTTTATCAGACATGAGATCAGACCTTTAAAAGAGGCCAACCCGGAGCTGCCTGCAACGACGAATTTGATGGAATTTTTCGAAGGCTTGGACTACTGGAAGCTCGCGGATGTGCTGGATGTCCTGTCCTGGGACAGCTATCCGACCTGGCATGACCGTGGAGAGAGCGACAGCCGTCAGGCTGCTCATGTGGCGATGATGCATGATATCGTGCGCTCCATTAAAGGCGGTCAGCCGTGGATGCTGATGGAGAGCACGCCAAGCCTGACAAATTGGCAGGATGTCAGCAAGCTCAAGCGTCCGGGTATGCATGCACTGTCTTCTTTGCAGGCAGTCGCGCATGGGTCTGATACGGTGCAATACTTCCAATGGCGCAAAAGCAGAGGCTCCAGCGAGAAGCTGCACGGGGCGGTTGTGGATCATGCCGGACATGAGCATACCCGCGTATTCCGCGATGTACAGGATGTCGGAGACGCGTTGGAAAAATTGCAAGAGGTCGTCGGTACGACGGTGCCTGCGGAAACGGCTGTAATTTTCGATTGGGAAAACCGCTGGGCTATCAAAGATTCGCAGGGCCCCCGCAACGTCGGTATTAAATATGAAGAAACTGTGGAGGCTCATTATCTGCCGTTCTGGGAACAGGGTGTGCCAGTGGATGTCATTAACATGGACGCCGACTTCTCCCAATACAAGCTGCTAATTGCTCCGATGCTGTACATGGTGCGTCCCGGGGTTGGCGAACGGATACAGCAGTTTGTCGAAAAGGGCGGCACCTTTGTAGCGACCTACTGGTCCGGGATCGTGGACGAGAACGACCTTTGCTTCCTAGGAGGTTTTCCGGGGCCGCTGCGCACAACACTCGGCATCTGGTCCGAGGAAATCGACGGCTTGCATGATCATGACCGCAACGGAATAATTCCAGTACAGGACAATGAACTGGGACTTGCTGGCGAATACGATGTATTCGAGCTCTGCGACCTGATCCATACGGAAGGTGCGGAAGTGCTGGCAGCCTACAGTTCGGACTTTTATGCGGGACGTCCTGCAGTGACTGTGAACCGGCTCGGCAAAGGCAAGGCGTATTATATCGCTGCCCGCAGTACGGCTGATTTCCACAAGGACTTCTACGGAAAGCTGATCGAGCAGGCAGACATTCGCAAGGCTATGCATGCCGACCTGCCATCCGGCGTCAATGCCGCTGTACGAACCGACGGAGAGCAGGACTTCGTATTCCTGATGAACTTTGAAAATAAACCTAAAACAGTTCACCTCAAAGATTCCACATACACGAATCTTCTTGACGGGGAAGCGGTGCAAGAAACTGTTGATTTAGAGCCTTACGGCGTCAAAGTTTTCAAGCGCCCATCAGCTCTCAACTAGTTTAAAGCAGCAGGGCAGGAAAGGTGGTTCCCAAAACTCAGTTCTTTTACAGAGGAATCGCCTTCCTTGCTTTTACAAGTAGCAAAGACCAAGAACAGGGTAACCCATCCCTGTTCTTGGTCTTTTTCCCCCGGCAAGCAATCAAAGGAATGTCCCTTTGATTGCTTGCCGGGGTGCTTTTAGTTGAACTAAGCACCGCAGCAGCGGAGAGAACGAAGCAATTCCGGAAAAGCGGAGCGTTCGCCTTTGCCCCGAAGGGGCAACAGCGATTGCAGGAATGCTTCGTTCTCGGAGCGTCTTAGAACATCTAAAAGCGCCCCGCTGGTCAATGGACCCCCTTTGATTGCAAAAGCATCCAAAAGCTTGCGATTATATCCGTTACTCTCACGGGGAAAATGGATACAATTACCTGCATAAACCATTTACCTTACATGAGAGGGAGGATTGTATTATGAAAAGAAGGCCAAGGTTTGCGCTGCTGCTGGTTCTTTGTGCTGCAGTGCTGCTGTTTGCACCAGGCTCACTTGGTAATAAGAGAGCGGACGCCGCGCCTGCTTTTGCCAAGGGTGCAGATATCAGCTGGGTTGCAGGTATGGAAGCGCAGGGGTATACTTGGAAGGACAAGCGTGGTGTTCAAAAGGATGTTCTGCAAATTTTACGTGATGACTACCAAATGAACTCAGTACGCATCAGAGTTTGGGTAAATCCTAATATGAGCGATTATGCAAACGGATACATGAACGCGGAAAAGGCAGCCGAGCTCGCATCCCGTGCCAAAAAGCTCGGCATGAGTGTCATGCTGACGCTTCACTACAGCGACTCCTGGGCCGATCCGGGACAGCAGACCAAACCGTATGCGTGGAGAAGCTACACCTTCCAGCAGCTTATGGACGCGGTTTGGGCGCACACGGTATATGTGATGAACACGATGAAGCAGCATGGGGTAACGCCGGATTGGGTACAGATCGGCAATGAAACGAATAACGGCATGTTGTGGGAAGACGGCAAGGCTTCGGTGAATATGAAAAACTATGCCTGGCTGGTGAACACGGGACATAACGCGGTGAAGTCCGTGAGCAGCAGCACACAGACGATCGTACACTTGGCCAACGGTTTTGATCACTCCCTTTTTCAGTGGAATATCGGTGGTTTGATCAGTAACGGCGCTAACTTTGATATCATTGGCATGTCGCTTTATCCGTCCGCTTCGGACTGGTCCACAAAAGTAACACAAACAATCAGCAATGCTAATAATATGATCGCCACCTATGGCAAGCCAGTAATGATCACCGAAATTGGCATGGACTACAACGAGCCTGCCGCAGCCAAAAGCTTCATTTCCGACATCAAAACGAAAATACGCAGCATCCCTGGAGGTAAGGGACTGGGTGTCTTTTACTGGGAACCAGAAGCGACACCAGGTTATAATGAAGGATATAACAAAGGAGCCTGGCAGGCGGACGGCAAGCCGACCATCGCCCTGGAAGGATTCCTGAATTAATGAATAACAATATGGAGGAAACCAATGGAAACCATTCGTCATATGAATAAAATTCAAACACCATCCTGGCAGAAGCTGCTGGTCGAGCTGTACGGGCCTCATCAACTGGCTGTGCAGACAGACCGATACCAGCAACTGCTTGCGGGTTACCGGGAGCACTACGGGGAAGGGGACGCGCTAAGCTTGTTTAGCTCGCCGGGCAGAACGGAAATCGGCGGCAATCATACCGATCACAACCACGGCAAGGTGCTGGCAGCAAGCATTGATCTAGACACGATCGCTGCCGCTTTCCCAACAGAAGATTCCGTGATTTCAATTGTGTCTGAGGGTTATCCCGACCAGTACCGGATCGATCTTTCTGATCTGGAGCCAAAGCCGGAAGAAAGCGGAACACTGGCGCTTATTCGCGGCATTGCGGCAGGTTTTGTCGATAAAGGATTTAAGATTGGCGGCTTTAACGCCTATGTCAGCAGCAACGTGCTTTCCGCATCCGGCTTGAGCTCATCCGCTTCGTTTGAAATGCTGATCTGTACCATCATGAACACATTTTATAATGAAGGTTCACTTGATACGGTCATGATGGCAAAGATCGGGCAGTATGCCGAAAATCAGTTCTGGAATAAACCTTCAGGGCTGCTGGGCCAAATGGCCTGCGCCTATGGCGGACTGATCACCATTGATTTTGAAAATCCGGAGCAACCGGTTATCGAGCCTGTGAAAACACAGTTCCGCAATAAAGGATACTCGCTCGTGATTGTCAGTACAGGAGGCAACCATGCCGATCTGACGGAGGATTACGCTGCGGTTCCGGGTGAGATGAAGGCGGTCGCCAGGGCGCTTGACGGTGAAGTGGTCCGTGATTTAACCGTAGAACAAATTTACAGCAATCTGGGAACACTGCGCCAGCAGGTTGGAGACCGTGCTGTACTGCGGGCGCTCCATTTTCTGGAGGAGAACGAACGGGTAGAACAGGAAGTTGCCGCCTTGCAGACGGGCCGGTTGGAAGACTTTCTCCAGCTGGTTACTGCTTCGGGGAATTCCTCCTGGAAATGGCTGCAAAACGTATACCGTGAGTCGGAAGTGAAGGAACAGGGCATCGCTATTGCGCTTGCTTTGACGGAAATTTATCTGAGACGTATTGGCACCGGCGCCTGCCGGGTTCATGGAGGAGGCTTTGCGGGAGTCATTCTTGCGATTCTGCCGGAGGAGCATGCGGAGGATTATACAGCTTATATAAAGCGTGCACTTGCAACACCAGTGTTCAACATTCAGATTCGGGAGCAGGGTGCCGTTTGTCTTAATGATATGGTTAATGGATGATGTTTAACAACATATAAAAAATTATGTAAACAAAAAAACAAGAAAGACACTTTATGAACAAGGAGCTTCGATGAATAGGGGCTCCTTGCCTATTTGTATATCCTTTTTACATTTTCGATTGTTATAATGACTCTAACGCAGCACATGCGGACGAAGCAAGTTTTGCAGACTGCGAAAAGAAAGCGCTGTCTTAAATGCAGTGGTCCTATTTCTACATTTGGAGGATGCTCATGATGATGAAGAAATTGTTGTACGGTGTCGCCTATTATGACGAGTATATGCCTTATAACAGGCTGGAGCAGGATATCCGGATGATGAAAGAGGCGGGCATCAATGTGGTCCGGATTGCCGAATCAACCTGGAGCACGCATGAACCGCAGGACGGAGTATTTGATTTCACCTCAGTTGACCGGGTGCTGGACGCCATGCAGGCAGCGGGCATTCACGTTATTGTAGGAACACCGACCTACGCGGTGCCCACTTGGATGGTGAAGCAGCATCCTGACATCTTGGCGACAACAGAGAATGGACCCGGAAAATACGGAGCAAGGCAAAACATGGATATCACGCATCCTGCCTACCTTTTTTACGCTGAACGGATCATTCGCAAGCTGATTGGCAGAGTCTGCAAGCATCCGGCTGTCATCGGGTATCAGACCGACAATGAAACGAAGCATTATCATACCGCAGGGCCCAATGTGCAACTGCAATTTGTGAAATATATGAGAGAGAAGTTCAAATCGCTGGATGTAATCAACAAAACCTTCGGCTTGGATTACTGGAGCAACCGCATCAATAGCTGGGAGGATTTTCCCTCCGTGATCGGCACGATTAATGGCAGCCTGTGTGCGGAGTTCGCCAAATTTCAGCGCAAGCTGGTGACAGATTTCCTGAGCTGGCAGGTCGCTATTGTTAATGAGTATAAACAACCGCATCAATTTGTTACACAAAATTTCGACTTTGAATGGCGTGGTCATTCCTACGGGGTACAGCCGGATGTTGACCATTTTGCCGCATCGCAACCGTTTGATATTACCGGTGTGGACATCTATCATCCATCGCAGGATGATTTGACGGGCATCGAAATTTCTTTTGGCGGTGATATGGCACGTTCGACAAAAGGCAGCAACTATCTCGTGCTGGAAACCGAAGCCCAGGCTTTCCTGAACTGGGTTCCCTATCCCGGCCAGCTAAGGCTGCAGGCCTTCAGTCATCTGGCATCAGGAGCGAACATGGTGGCGTACTGGCATTGGCACTCTATACACAATTCATTTGAGACATACTGGAAGGGATTGCTGAGTCACGATTTTGAGCCGAACCCTGTATATAATGAAGCGAAAACGATCGGGAGAGATTTTGCCAGACTGTCGGATAAGCTGGTAAATTTGCAGAAAAATAATAAAACTGCCATTCTGGTCAGCAATGAATCGTTAACGGCGATGGAATGGTTCAAATTCAGTTTTACGAGCACTAAAAAATACAATGACGTGGTCCGGCTGGTCTATGATGAGCTTTATCGCATGAATGTCGGATGTGATTTTGTTGATGTGTCTGCTGAAAATTTTGACGGATATGACTTGCTTATCGTTCCAGCATTATATACCGCTTCGGACCGGCTGCTGGAACGCTTGAATGACTTTGTGCGCTGTGGCGGCCATATCATCTATACCTTCAAAAGCGGCTTTACCGATGAACATGTAAAAGTAAGGACCGTCCGCCAGCCGGGAATTATTAGTGAGGCTTGCGGAATTAGTTATCAGATGTTTGTTGAACCGAAGAGGGTGACCCTGAAGGGCAATCCGTTTAATGTCGAGCCGGAGGACAATGAGGTCCATACCTGGATGGAACTGATCACCCCGGACACAGCAGAAGTGCTCGCTTATTATGACCATCCGCACTGGGGCCAATATGCCGCGATTACGCAAAATACGTATGGCAAAGGCCAGGCTATTTACATTGGCTGCATGGTGAGCTCGCAGGTGATGCATAAAGTGTTGGCACATGCAGTTATACAAGCCGGGCTGTGGGGGGCGGACCAGAAACAGGCGTTCCCGCTGATTACGAAGACAGGTGTTAACGAGGCAGGTAAAACCATTCGTTATTATTTTAACTACTCGGATCATCCGGCGGAATGTGCATATCCGCACGGACAAGGGACAGAACTGATCGGGGGCACTCCGGTCCATACCGGCCAGACCATCGGGCTTGACCGCTGGGGGGTCAAGATCATCGAGGAAGGTTAAATCTGCAACTCAAAAGCCTCTGCCGATTCGTTTCCGTTGGCAGGGGCTTTTGGGAATGTTTCATTTTTCTAAAGCAATATTCACGGCCTCAACGGCATGAATCATTGTCGTATCGAATAATGGGGTTTCTGAGTCCTCTGGTTTAAGTAACAAACCAATTTCTGTACAGCCCAAAATGACTCCCTCAGCCCCATGATCAACCAGATTTTGAATTACTTTTTTATAATAATCCCTGGAGGGTTCTAGAATCTGTCCAAAACCTAACTCTTCATAAATGATTTTATTTACAATAACCCGCTCTTCGTCAGTGGGAATGAGCACCTTGATTCCGTTCGATTCTATTCGGGATTTATAAAAATCTTGTTCCATCGTGTACTTGGTACCAAGCAAACCAACAGTTTTTAGGTTAGAGCTTTTAATTTGCTTTGCTGTTGCATCAGCAATATGCAGAACAGGTATTTTTATCTGTTCTTCAATATGATCCACGACTTTGTGCATTGTATTCGTACAGATCACTATAAATTCCGCACCCGCTTTTTCTAAAGATGCAGCAGCTTTCCCTAATATTTGACCTGCATTTTCCCAGTTGCCTTCAGATTGGCAGCGTTCAATCTCGTCGAAATTCACACTGTACAACAGACACTTTGCCGAATGAAATCCACCTAACCTGCCATTTACCTCTTCGTTAATGATTCGATAATACTCCAGCGTAGATTTCCAAGTCATTCCACCTATAAGTCCAATAGTTTTCATAAGCCCTCCTTATAAGGCGTATTTTTACTTATCTCATCATTATTTTATTGAAAATCTTAGCAAGATATTGGCTGTTTCTATAATGGGTCAATCCTTGTCCCCACGTCAAGTTCCTGGCCCGCAAATTCGGGTCAAGCAGGGCGAAACGATCAAAGTTAACTTGAAGAGACGGCATTCCAGGCGTAACACAAAACGCGGTTCAACCGGGCCAGTCATTTACGTATGAGTTTAAAGCAGATGTCCCTGGCACCTACTGGTACCACTCGCATCAGGATAGTGTACTGCTGTTGCAGGAATGAAAGCTACCATCGCTTAGGAAGGTGCCCACCGGTTCCGATAAGACGTTTCCCGAAACCGAACCGATCAAGGTCAAGAAAGGAGGTGCCGTCAAAGTCCGCCTCGTCAATAACTCGAAAACCGAGGATCATCCGATGCATCTGCACGGTCACTTCTTTCAGGTGTTAAGCAAGCACGGGAAAGCGCTTGAAGGGTCTCTAATTGTTAAAGATACGTTGTTGCAGATCCCAACGCCGGAAATAAACCGGAGTAGTATCAAAAAATAGGATCAAAAATAGGGCGAGCCGAACAGATCCCTTTATGGATCATGATTCGGCTCGCCTGTTTATCATCGTATTCCAGATCAAAATCAGGTATAATACAGCCAAAAAGAACGGCATCATGAGGCTGGAACTATTTCCGCGAGTCTTTCAGGCATCTATTAATGAAAGCGCCTTCTTGATGCGAGGGCGTATTTTTTTTCACGATCTTTGCAGGGCAATCACTGCATGGGAAAGCAGGTGAATCTGCATTGTTAAAGCATCTTTTCCGGCGTTGTATCCATTCTGTGCGGCGCAGTATCCGCAGCAAGCTAATCATCACGATGGTGCTGCTCGCTGTACTGCCGATTATCGCCATAACGGCGCTGGCGGCCGAGAACAGCAGGGCTTCCATGGAGTCCGAGGTCATCAACACCAATTTGTCCAATCTGAAATGGACCGGCATTTATTTGGGGGAACAATTTTCGCAGTTGAACAATCTGATTTATACCATTCAGGTCAGTCCGGTTCTAACTGAGTATCTGGGAGACAGAGAACAAGACGATCTCTCAAGCCGTCTGGACGAGCAGCGCAAAATTTTCGAAATTCTGAACAGTGTCTATTATTCGGCAGGCAATCATGTGGTCGGGATCGGTTTATATGTGCATGAAACCAGCACCCTGTTCATGATCGATTCCATGGAGAACAATGTACGCACGCTTGCTGCGCCTCCTGTGGTCTATGGCGATCTCGTGCGGCAGAACAAGGATTTCATCATTGATACGACTGGCGATGATCCGGAAAAGTTCAGGCTGATCCGCAGCATCAACCGTTTCGAGAACCAGGAGAGGCTTGGGGCGATCACCCTGGAGATTCGCTGGTCGGCCTTTAACCAGACGCTGGAGCTACTGGGCGGAACGGAGAAGCAGCGTGTGTTGATTGCCGGGAATGACGGCAAAGTGCTTTACAGCCCATCGATTGAAAGCGCTTTATCAAAAGAGGCTGTGGAACGGCTGACTGCTGCAGGTCCCGGTCCGGGTTATTTTCGCACACCGCAGGAGTATGTATTTTACAATACCGTCGATCCGCTCGGTCTGCGGTTGGTCAAAATCATCCCCAAGCGGGAAATTGACCAAACCGCGATCGCTACCATGACCTATGGCCTGCTTGTGGGCACCGTGTCGGCAGCACTTTCGGTGCTGCTCGCCGTTTTTCTGGCCTGGAGAACGGCCCGGCCAATCGTTAAGCTTGTCCAATCGCTGCAGGGCATCGACCTTATCGATGAGCGTAAGGTGCTGCCTGCCCGCAGCGGAAGAACGGATGAGATCGGTTTGCTGGAGAACAACCTGCACGATATGGCCATCCGTATCCGCAGCCATATTCAGTATGAATACAAGATCAATCTGGAAAAAAGAACAGCAGAGCTTAAAGCGCTGCAATCGCAGATCAACCCGCATTTTCTGCAAAATACGCTGCAGCTCATCGGGGGTATGATCTTTGCACATAAGCCAGCGGACAGCTATGAAGTGATCCGCTCCTTAAGCGAAATGTTCCGTTATATCGTGCGTGAACCCGATCATCTGGCCTCCCTGCAGGCAGAGCTGAAGCACCTGCAGCATTACATGCATATTCAGCAAAAGCGGTTCCAAGGCCGGCTTCAATATACGCTGGATGTGGAAGAGGAGACGCTGCAGAGCGAGCTGCCCAAGCTGTCTTTACAGCCGATTGCAGAAAATGCATTTGCGCACGGACTGGAGTCCAGACCGGAGAATTGGAAGCTGAACGTATCGATCAAACGCAGCGGTACCGGCGTGCTGATCCGCATCAGCGATAACGGGGCCGGAATGGAGCCGGACCGGCTTGCGAAGCTGCGCAGCAAGCTTGCTTCAGATGCAGATGGTTCAGGCACAGGCGGCATATGGATGAGTGGAAAGAGCATCGGGCTGATTAACGTTGCGGCTCGCATCCGAATGCATTTCGGTCCGGCGTATGGAATCAGTATAAATAGCGAACCAGGCAAGGGCACGGACGTTTGCATTTGTGTTCCAAACGAATCAAGGGGGGCGGCGGAATGATGTTAAAAGTGCTTCTGGTCGATGATGAGCATTGGAACAGGGATATGATCCGGTCACTCGGAGAGTGGGATCATATTGGCTTGCAAATCGTTGGCGAAGCCGGGGACGGGATCGAGGCAGTACGGCTGACCGAAGCGTTAGAGCCCGAAATTGTCATTACGGATATGCGCATGCCCGCTGCTGATGGAGTGGAGCTGCTGCGTATTTTAAAGGAGCGTTTTCCGGAGATCAGGACGATTGTGATCAGCGGTTATGACGACTTTAATTATGCCAAGCATGCGTTAAAATACCGGTCGGTCGATTACCTGCTCAAGCCGATTGATCCACAGGAGCTTAACGCCGCGCTGCAAAAATGCAAAACAGAGCTGCAGGACAGCCAAAAATCCAGGCTGGAGCCGTTTGATCTTGAATGCTCGCAACGGCTCTCCGGTTATAAGCAAAGCTTGCGCTCTTATTTCCATGAATTGAACAGGGAGGGCATAACCGTCGTATTCGGACAGCTTCAGCAGGAGCTGCAGACTGATTCAGGCCATCGCAAGCTGGGGCGGGTTGTGCAAGAGCTGCTTCTTCATTTAAAAGAGCTGGTTGCTGCTGCAATGCCAGGGGCCGAGCAACAGGAGATCAGGGTGACACCGCATACGTTATCCTCCGCAGAGGCGGCGGTACATGACATGCAGCAGTACTATATGCAGGCGCTTGATGCGCTTATTCAGCAGCGCAAATTCAAGAACAAGCTGAATCTGGAGGAAATCCGGCAGTATATGGAGCAGCATTTTACCGAGCCGATTACGTTGGAGTTTCTCGCCAAGGTGTTCTTTGTCAGCAAAGAATATCTCAGCAAGGTATTTAAGCAGGAGTATGGGGTGAACGTGACCGATTATATTGTGCAGCTGCGGATGGAAAAGGCCAGGGAGTGGATCGTGCAGGAGCAGCATCCGATAAAAACGGTGTGTGAGATGGCGGGTTACGAGGATGTATCCTATTTTTACCGGGTATTCAAAAAGTATTTCGGAATTGCCCCCGGAGAAATGCGCAAACAGAATGAAGTTTAAAAATGTGCAATAATATGCTCTAAATCCGTCCAATGAAGCGCTTACATTAATGATTTACAATGAACTTGTGTACAAAAAGAAGAGTGAACATCAGGGAGGTCATGGATGTGAGGAAGCTATGGAAGGGTATAACGGGATCTCTATTGGCTGCCGTGCTGCTAGCTGGATGTGGTGCCAATGAGGGAACAAATGGGACTGAAGGCGGAGCCACGGCAGGGAACAGCGTTACGCTCAAAATGTTCATCGGCCAGCCCAGGTTTAAAGAGCACTACGATAAGTACATCGAACAGTTTAAAGCGAAGATGAAAGCAGAGAAAAATATCGACCTCACCGTGCAACTGGAAATGCCGCCCTCGGATAATGCAGCCCAGATTCTGAAAACCCGGCTTGCGTCCAATGATGCGCCTGACGTGTTCGCGCTGCATGCAGTTAATGAGATTCCGTCTTTCTACAAAGCCGGTTATCTGGAAGACCTGTCGGAGCAGCCGTTGGTGGATAAGATGCTGGACAGCGTGAAGCCGTCTGTAACGACAACGGACGGTAAAATCGTAGCCATTCCTATGGAAACGCTCGCTTGGGGTTTTCTGTACAACAAGAAAATTTTTGCAGAGCAGGGCATTAACCCGCCAACAACACTGACGGAAATGAAAACCGTGGTAGATAAGCTAAAGGCGGCCAATATAACTCCATTTGAAATCTCCTACAAGGAAGCCTGGATTCCACAGCTCTTCCTGCCGCTCGCAGCCGGTGCCACGATCAATACGGAAAACAAGGATTTCGTGGAACGCATGAATAATGACCAAGGTTCCTTTAGTGAAATTAAAGCTTCTCTGTTCGGTATGATGGATCTGGTCAACGCCAATGGCACGGATCGCGCCCTGGAGGTGGGTGGAGACGACGGAGCGGCCGCGTTTGCTGCCGGTAAAGCAGCGATGTGGGTGCAAGGCCCGTGGTATGCGGAGACGATTCTGAAATCCAATCCGGAGCTGGACTTTGGCGTAGCACCGTTGCCGGTCAGTGATAATCCGGATGCAACGATGATCGACCTAAGCACATCAACTTCGCTGGCCGTGTCTTCCTCCAGCAAGAACAAGGAACTGGCGCTGGCTTTTGTCAATTATGTGCTGGATAATCAGGATTCAAGCGCATTTTATCAGGCCCTGAAATTCAATCCGGTTGCCAAAACTCATACGTATGACAGCTATCCTTGGGTGAATGATGCCATGGAATATGTAAAAGCAGGCAAGTCCTATCAGGACCCGGCTATTCCACAGGCGGTGAAGGATGAGGCGGGTAAAGCGCTGCAGTCCTACTATGCCGGACAAATGTCCCAGGATGATGTCATTGCCGCGCTCGATAAAGCCTGGAAATCCTATAACAAAGTGAACAAATGAACCGGCAAGGGGGAAGCTGCTGTGTATAACGGGGGATACAAAAAATATATTTCACTGCTGCTATTTACGGCCCCGGCGTTTATTCTCTATGCGATCTTCCTGCTCATCCCGACGGTCGGCGGCATGTATTACAGCTTCACGGACTGGAACGGGCTCAATCGGAATTACGATTTCATCGGCTTGGCCAACTTCACGGAGGCGCTGCGGGAAGATCCAGATTTTATGAATTCCTTGTGGTTCACGCTGAAATACGTGCTCTTTATGATCATTTTGCAAAACGGAATCGCGTTGCTGCTGGCCGTGCTGATCGAGTCCCGCACAAAGAGCAAAGGTTTTTTCCGGACGATCTTTTTCATGCCCAACATGATCAGCACCATCATCAGCGCGTTTATGTGGACGTTTGTCTTCTCCCAGGTGCTGCCGCAGTTGGCCGAGCGGTTCGCCATCCTCTTTTTGGATCAGTCGTGGCTGGGTGATCCGCAGTATTCCTTTTATTCCATCCTGACGGTGTCGCTCTGGAATGGAGTAGGCTACATGATGATCATCTATCTGGCTGCCCTGCAGGGGGTTCCGCAAAGCCTGAAGGAAGCCGCGCTCATTGACGGCGCAAGTCCGCTGCAGACGCTGCACAGCGTGGTCCTGCCGATGATTACACACGCGGTCACCATCTGTTTTTTCCTGACACTGAACGGGGCCTTTAAAGTATTCGAGGTCGTTTACGGTTTGACAGGCGGAGGGCCTGGCCGCGCAACACAGGTGATTACGATGAACATTTACGAGGAAGCCTTCTCCAACAATTTCCGTTATGGTTATGCAAGCGCGAAATCTGTCATTCTGTTTGTCATCGTTCTGATTTTCACCTTGATCCAGATCACGGTCATGAAGAAAAGGGAGGTGGAGGCATGAGAAAACGCACAGCCAGCTCTCTGCTGATAACGCTGCTCCTGATCGTCGGAGCTGTCATTGCCTGCTTCCCCATCTACATGGCGGTCATCAATTCCTTCAAAAACCAGGGTGAAATGTTCATATCCTTTATTGCGCTGCCGACAACAATGCACTGGGAAAACTATGGGGATGCTTTTGCCAAAATCAATCTGCTGGGCAGCACGCTGAATTCAGCCACGATATCTGTCATCGGCATTGCTGGCATTATCCTCACTGCTTCTATGGCAGGGTATAAACTATCCCGCACACGGGGCAGATTGAGCGGCGCGATTTTTTTCCTGTTTGTCGCTTCCATGCTGGTGCCGTTCCATTCGATCATGATCCCGCTCACCCGCATGGCCAAGGCGATGTATGTGCAGGGCACAACCTATGGACTAGCTTTGATCTATATCGGGCTTGGTGTCAACATGGCGATTTTCCTCTATCACGGATTTGTCAAATCCATTCCGCGAGAACTGGAGGAGTCTGCCCAAATCGATGGCTGCAGCGAGTTCCAGACATTTTTCCGCATCATTTTCCCGCTGCTGCTGCCGATTACGGTAACGATTGCGATTTTGGACTTTCTGTGGATCTGGAACGATTTCCTGCTGCCCTTGCTGATGCTGACCGACGTGAACACGTACACATTGATTCTCTCTACCAATATGCTGTTTGGGGAGTACAACAAGGAGTGGCCCTTGATTCTGTCCTCGCTGGTGCTAACGGCGATCCCGGTGGTCATTATCTACGGATTCTTTCAGAAATTTATTATGGAAGGTATTGCGGAAGGCGCGGTGAAAGGCTAAAAAAACAATAGATTCAGAGGTTTAAAAGGCGAGCTGTTCCCGGTATTTTATCGGAGACAGGTCGCCCGCCTTGTTTTTGAAGACAAAACATCATCGCCAAACCAAGAATAAAGCAGAGCCGATTCCAAACGGTCAGAATAGCAAATTTCGACATAAAAAGTATATTGACATATATCATTTATATCAAGTAGATTATTTATGTGCCAGGTTTACCCAATACGGTTGGGGGAGGGGATGAGAAATATATATTAAGCCTTTTCAGCCGAACGGATGGTGTTAGGGCTGATCGGTCAGAGGAAATTTTTTTTCAACAGAATTGAAAGCGTTTACTAAGGGAGATGCTGTCACCTATACCATTGCGGAAACGGGGAGATTCTGATGGGATTGAGCAAATACAGAAAATTGGCTACGGTTTGTTTGATAACGGGGGGATTGTTGTTCAGCACAGCTTGTTCCAATGGAGGTGCGGGCACGGATGCAGGCGGGGAAAGCGGTAAAAATGTCATCAGCATTACGTTCCGCTCCGGCGGCGGAGCAAATGAGTCCTTGACACAGTGGCTGGAGCAGGAGGTTATTCCGGAATTCAAAAAAGCGCATCCGGATGCACAAGTAAAGCTGTCGCCGCTGAATGTGTCGGAGGGGGATTATTTTGCCAAGGTTGCGCTGATGCTGAAATCCGCCAACACCGCCCCGGATGTGGTGACAGAGGATACGTTCATGGTTAACTCGGATGCAAGCGCGGGTTATCTGGAGCCGCTGGATGACCAGGTAAAAGGCTGGAGTGAGTGGGAGCAGTTTACCGAGAACGTCAAAAGCGGAGTAATCGCCCAGGACGGTAAAGTGTATGGAGTCCCTTATAATACTGATGCCCGCGGACTATGGTATAACAAGCAATTATTCCAGCAGGCCGGCCTTCCGGTTCCATGGGAGCCCAAGACGTGGGATGACGTTTTGACAGCCGCCAGAACGATCAAGGAAAAGCTGCCTGCAGACGTCGTTCCGCTTTGGATGAACTCGGGTAAGGCGAGTGGGGAAGCCACTTCCATGCAGACCTTTGAAATGCTGTTGTACGGGACGGGGGACCCGCTGTATGATTCCGAATCCAAGAAGTGGATCGTGAAGAGCGAAGGCCTGACGAATACGTTCAAATTTATCGATCAGGTGTATGAGGAAAAGCTCGGTCCGAATCTGTCGCAGGTACTCAACGGTCAGGCGGGATCCGTGGCGTATCAGCAGCTTATGCCGAAGGGCAAACTGGCCATTGGTCTTGACGGGGTTTGGCAGATGGGCACCTGGCGGGAGGGTGGCTCAGCCCCATGGCCAGAGTCCAAGGATGTGATAGGTTTTGCGGCGATGCCAACGCAACAAGGGCAGGCACCTGGCTCTGTGTCCATGTCCGGCGGCTGGGCTTGGTCCATTCCGAAAAATTCGGACAATAAAGAGCTGGCCTGGGAATTTGTAAAGCTGGCGTCCAACAAAAAGCACAATCTGTCGCTTCTGCTGAAAGAGAACAACCTTTCTCCACGCAGCGATGTGTCCGAGGATCCGAAGTATCAGGCGATTCCGATGTTCAAGGAAGCTTCCGCTTTCCTGAAGAACACCCATTTCCGCCCGGCAGTCGATAAATACCCTTCCGTTTCCACCCAGATCCAGACGCTGGTCGAGGATGTCGTTACAGACAGATTGACGCCTGAGCAGGCTGCTGAACAGTATCAAGCGAATGTAACAAAACTTGTGGGTGAGGATCTTGTTACCACACGCTAACGGATGATGCAATGCTCCCTTTCCGTTAACCGGAAGGGGGCCAGTCAAGTCATTCTGGGCATGGGTTGTTACCAGCAGGTGAACAAGAGAGGAGTGTTACTGTGGCTGCAAATCCGGTTGTTTCCGGGACGGCGCGGACGAACAGCTCCGCAAGACGGGATTACACGGCGCTCAGGTCGGTGCTTTTTTTATTCCCTGCATGGGCGTTGCTGCTCGTCTTTTTTGCCGGACCGATTCTGTTAACGTTTTATTTTGCTTTTACGAATCTATCCTTGACAGGTACTGCCGCGCAAAATGTACAGTTTATCGGATTTCAGAATTTTGCAGCGATGTTCCAGGACCCGAATTTCCGGGTCAGCATGGTGAATACGATTCTTTTTTTACTGGCATCTGCTGTATTGGGCCAGCAGATTTTAGGCTTTATTCTGGCCCTGCTCATGAAGGAAAAAAATCCGACCTTCCGGCGCTTGATCGGCATTATTATAATCGCGGGCTGGGTCACGCCGGAAATCGTGGTGGCTTTTTGCTGGGTGGCCTTTCTTAGCGATAACGGCACCTTGAACGCCATGCTTGGATATGCCGGGCTGCAGCCGATAGCCTGGTTGTATACGTTTCCGATGGTCAGTGTCATCATTGCAAACATATGGCATGGTACCGCTTTCTCCATGATGGTGTTTCAGGCCGCGCTGGATGATGTGCCAAAGGCGATTGAAGAAGCAGCGGTCATTGACGGAGCGAGCCGGTTCCAGGTGCTTATCCGGGTGGTGATCCCGACGGTAAAGGGTTCGATTGTGACCAACATGATCCTGGTGACGCTGCAAACGCTGGGGGTGTTCACCCTGATCTATGCCATGACAGGCGGGGGGCCGGGGACGGCCACCCAGACACTGCCGATTTTTATGTACAATCAGGCCTTTGTCAATTATCAGCTTGGTTACGGCACAGCGATTTCCCTGATTCTGCTGCTGGTGGGTATCCTAGCAAGTCTGGTGTACATGCGTTCTATGAACGTCAAAGTATAGGGAAAGGCGAGTGAATAAGCGATGAACCGTTTGAAAGCCGAAAAAACCGCCTCCTATGGGGTCCTGACGCTTATAGGGGTGCTGTTCTTGCTGCCGCTGCTGTGGGTCATTTTTGCTGCGGTGGACCCGCATGCACAGCAGGCGTTGAAAATTCCGGATTCCTTAACAGTGCAAAATTTCACGTCGATCCTTACCGATTCTGCGAATATCCGCGCCTTTGTGATCGGTCTGCTTCTGTCCTTCGGGCAGGCGGTGCTGGTCGTTGTTGTGGCAGGGCTGGCGGCGTATCCGCTGTCCCGTTACAGCATGAAATACAAAAAGCCGTTCATGTACACGATTCTCTTCATGACCTCGCTGCCGATTACGGCGGTCATGGTGCCTGTGTATCAGCTCTTTATTTACCTGAAGCTGGATGATTCCCTTGTGGGCACGATGCTGTTTCTGACAGCCTCGGGTCTGCCCTACGGGATTTGGATGATGAAAAATTTCATGGATGCCGTTCCGATTGAACTGGAAGAGTCTGCCTGGGTGGATGGCGCGGCGGTATGGACAGGGCTGCGAAAAATTGTGGCCCCGCTGATGGTGCCGGGCATCTGTACGGTTGCTATTTTTACATTCTCAGGAAGCTGGGGCAACTTCTTCGTTCCATACATTTTGATTCAGACACCCGAGAATTTTCCCGCCTCCGTCAGCATCTACCAATTCTTCGGCAATTACGGCATGGTCGAGTATGGCAAGCTTGCGGCCTTTTCCCTGATTTATACGATGCCTGCAGTTGTGCTGTATATCTTCTCACAGCGTTATATGTCAAAAGGATTTAGTCTCGGCGGAGCATCCAAAGGATAGCAATTTCCACGTTGAAGGGAGCGACACGTATGTTTTGGACGATTGAAAAACTGGAACGCCGTATTCGCGAATTGAACTCATGGCGTTATCGAAATATCCGGCCGATTGCTTCATTCCAGGCTCAACTGGACGATGAAGGTATCGTAGGCCAGCGTCCCCCTCACGAGGGGGAGTGGTCGGTTATGAACACAGGAGAACGTTGGGAAGGGCGGGACAAATATATATGGTTAAAAACGGATGCCGATATCCCGGCGGACTGGAAAGGTGAAAAAATCGTCGGCATATTCGACTTTGGCAAAACAGGCGGCGGCGGAAATTCCGGTTTTGAATCCCTGCTTTATCTGAATGGTGAGCCATATCAGGGTGTGGATATGAACCATCAGGAGGTGTTCATTAGTGATGAGTTGGCTGGCACCAGCCTGAATCTGTGCTTCAGGCTGTGGTCGGGGCTTGAGGGTGGAGGCAAACCGACGGTGCAGGAGCATCAGCTCAAAACAGCGTATATCGCCTGTCTGGATACCAGGACCGATGATCTGTACTTTACGGCAAAAGCGGCGCTGGATACCGTTAATTATTTGCAGGAGACGCAGCCGGAGAGGCAAACGCTGTTAAAAGCGCTCGATCAGGCTTTTCTGGTGATCGACTGGTCCGCTCCGGGAACGGATGCCTTTTATGAAAGCGTATACCGTGCGGGCTCCAGCTTGAATGAAGCGATTGAGGGGATTCCGAAGCATTATCCGGTAACTGTTACCTGCATCGGACATACGCATATCGATGTGGCATGGCTGTGGCGGCTGAAGCATACGAGGGAGAAGGCGGCCCGTTCCTTCTCGACCGTGCTGCGGCTGATGGAGCTTTTTCCGGAATATATCTTTTTGCAGACTCAGCCGCAATTGTACGATTATATCCGGCAGGATTACCCGGACTTGTATGACCAGATCGGCAAGCGGGTGCAGGAAGGGCGCTGGGAGACGGATGGGGGCATGTGGCTGGAAGCGGACTGCAACCTGACCTCTGGTGAGTCGCTGGTGCGGCAACTGCTCTATGGAACGAAATTTTTCCGTGAACAGTATGGACGGGAATGTGAGTATTTATGGCTGCCTGACGTGTTCGGATATAGCTGGGCGCTGCCGCAGATTTTGGTCAAAGCGGGCATCCGCACCTTTATGACGACCAAAATCAGCTGGAGCCAGTTCAATAAAATGCCGCATGATACGTTCAAATGGCGGGGTATTGACGGCACTGAAATTCTCACTCATTTTATTACGACCCCTGAGGATGAATATTGGTTCTATACCTACAACGGACGTATCACGCCTCGTACTGTCAAAGGAAGCTGGGAGGTGTACCGCGACAAGGCGGTCAACCAGGAGCTGCTGCTTTCTTACGGTTATGGGGACGGGGGAGGTGGCGTCAACCGCGAGATGCTGGAAATGCGCAGACGTCTGGACCGCATGCCCGGTCTGCCGGCGGTGAAGACGGGCAGAGCGGACGAATTTTTTACGCGCCTGCATAAGACGGTCGAGCAGACGGACCAGTATGTGCATACCTGGGACGGTGAGTTATACCTGGAGTATCATCGCGGCACCTACACGAGCCAGGCGTACAATAAACGTATGAACCGGAAAATGGAGCTGCTGCTACGTGAAGCGGAATGGATGAACGTGCTGCAAAGTGTACTGTTCGGGGATTGGTCAGCCTATCCGGCACAGGAGCTTGAGGAAAGCTGGAAAATCGTGCTGCGCAACCAGTTCCATGACATCATTCCGGGTTCATCCATCCGGGAGGTGTATGAGGACAGCAAAGTCGAATACGAGGAAGCTGAACGTCTGGCAAGTCAGGCTCTGCTGGAAGCGGCCACGGGGCTCGTCAACAGCGCTGATTCGCAATCGTTTACTGTCTTCAATTCGGCTTCTTGGATTCGCAGCGGCATCGTTCAGGTAGTGAAACAGGGCAGTGAGGATCGTCTGATCTGGAAAAATCAGAACGGTGATCTCCTTACATCCCAGATGACCGCTGACGGGAACTGGCTCGTACAGTTGGAGCAAATTCCGCCGCTTGGTGCCACAGTCATTACTTCAGAACCAGGTGGGGAGCAGGAGGCTTCCGTATTTCAGATTGCTAACCATTCTGTTATATCTCCTTATTATGAAATAACGTGGAATGAGCATGGCCAATTGATCCGCATTTTTGATGTAAAGAACGGACGGGATGTACTGGCATCAGGGGCGAGAGGCAATGTGCTGCAGGTATTCGAGGATAAACCGATGCAGTATGATGCCTGGGATATCGATATTTACTACCAGGAAAAGATGAAGGAAATTACGGGTTTGACCGGGTGCACAGTCACTGAAAACGGTCCGGTCCGCACCGTGATTCAGTTCACATGGTCGTATAACCGGTCCGTGATCCAACAGAATCTGACTCTGTATGCGGACAATCCACGCATCGATTTTGAGACACATATTGACTGGCACGAACAGGATCAGCTGCTGAAAGCAGCCTTCACCGTAGATGTGCGGGCGACGGAAGCGACCTATGATATTCAATACGGCAACGTCAAGCGGCCCACGCACTGGAACACTAGCTGGGACTACGCGCGGTTTGAAACGGTGGGTCATCAATGGGCCGATCTGTCTGAAACCGGTTATGGTGTCAGCCTGCTGAACGATTGCAAATACGGCCATGATATCAAAGATAATGTGATGCGTCTGACCTTGTTGAAATCGGCAACTTATCCGGATGTGCTGGCAGATCAGGGCGAGCATGTATTTACATATTCCCTGCTTCCCCATGCGTCCGGCTGGTATGAAGGCAGGACGGTCCAGGAAGCATGGGATCTCAACAGCCCGCTTACCGGCATTCAAGGGCAGGGCGGCAGCCTGTCCATGTTCTCACTCAACTGTGATCATGTCATGATTGATGCCGTTAAACGAGCTGAGGAGAATGAGGACATCGTCATCCGATTGCACGAATTTGCGGGCGCCAGAGGACGGGTCGAGATCAACAGCGGGGTGAATATCGTATCCTGGCGTGAATGCGACCTGCTGGAGAGAGACGGAGATCATGCCTCGGAGAACGGGGCGTTCTCCTTTGAAATCAAGCCCTATGAAATCAAAACCTTCCTCGTGCAGTTGAAAAAACAGTGAACGAACCTATAGCCCTTTCGGTATAATAGAGACGTAATTATACTTAAAGGGCTTTTTTTGTAGAAAGAGGGAATCGCCCGATTCTCGATAGATGTGAAAGGCTATGAGGTGGAGGCTGGAATGAAAGCTTTATATGAACAAGTATATCAGGCATTAAAGCAGGACATCGTGTCCGGGAAATACAAGGTCGGCGACCGAGTTCCTTCGGAAAAAGAGCTGTCTGAAGGCTTTCGGGTCAGCCGGATTACGAGCAAAAAAGCGCTGGAGAAATTAGTTAAGGACGGCACAGTATACCGACAGCGGGGCAAAGGAACATTCGTATCAGGAAATCAGAAGGCACACCGGACCATACAGGATCGTGAGCGGAAACCGCTATTTGGATTAATTGTTACCGAGTTCGACGATACCTACGGCGCAAAGCTCATTTCAAGCATTGAGGAAGCGGCCGATGGCAAATGCTTTGTCATTCTAAAGCGTTCCTTAGGTCAACCGGCAAAAGAGGAAAAAATGATTAAAGAGCTGCTGGAATTCGGTGTTGACGGACTTCTTATCTATCCGGCGGAAGCGGATCATTACAGCTCTGAAATTTTGAAAATGGTGGTGAACCGGTTCCCGTTTGTGCTGATTGACAGGGTCTTCAAGGGGGTCGCTGCGACTTCCGTATCCACCGATAATACAGCCGCTGCTAAAATGGGGACAGAATATTTATTAGGCTTGGGTCACGAGCATATCGGAATTCTGTCGCCGCGTGCGATCGGAATTACGACCGTGGAGGACCGTTTGGACGGTATCGTGCAGGCCTATGCGGAAAGAAACGTCATCGTAAACAGGCAATTGTGGCTTACCGCAATCGAGAGCACGCAGCCTTCTTCTGGAGCAACGATAGATCAGGATATTGATGAAATTCAAAGGCATTTAATACGTAATCCGCACATTACCGCTTTATTTGCGCTGGAATATAATATCGCGCTTCTGGCCAAACGAGCCGCAGAGCAGCTCGGTATGCGTGTACCGGAGGATCTCTCCATTTTATGTTTTGACGGACCGGAACGAAGTCTGCAGAGCTGGAATTTCACACGTATTCTTCAAGATGAAAAAGCGCTCGGCGAGCTTGCCATCAGACGGCTTCTGGAAATGATGGAAGGCGAGTTCACATACCGGCAGGATTGTCTTCCTGCAACCTTGGTGGCAGGAAGCAGTGTCGTCAAAAACGCTGGCAGACCTGTGCATGGTGCATAATGAACATGAACGATACGGCAAGGGGACCGCTTAACCTGAATCACGGTAAGCGGTCCCCTTTTGATATGACCCTTTTCCTAGTAGACAAGCTCGATAAATTTGCTTGCCGCACTGGACAGCGGCATACTCTGCATCGTCATGATTCCTACACGTGACGGTGGAAGCGGTACATCCAATTGGATCTCGAAGAGTGAGCCCTCGTCCAGCTCCTTCGTAACAAACTCCCTGGTTACATAGGAGAGTCCGAGCCCCCGCCGCGCAAATTCGATCAGCAGATCCACGCTTCCTACCTCGATATCAGGCTTTAGCTGAAAGCCGTAGCTTTCGAAGAGTTCCGTGATGGCTACCCGGACCCGGCTGTTCCGGGAGAATAAAATAATCGGATACTGCAGCAGCTTATGCAATGGCAAAATCTCGTTTTTGAGCTCGGCATACCGTTCACCCGCGACAAAACACTCCCGCAACTGAAAGCTTTCCTTTACCTCTAATTGAGCATCCACTATAGGCATGCGCACAACACCCAAGTCAATTCTTCCTTCCTTGAGGAAGGAGATAATTTCTGGAGTCGTCCCATGATTCAGTTGCAGCCTGACATCGGGGTGCCGTTCATGGAATTTTTCGATATAAGGCAGTAGGTAATGCTTGAACAGCGATTCGCTGCCGCCCACTCGCAGCTCGCCGCTTTCCAGATTTTTGAGCGCAGCCATCCGTTCCTCTGCCAATGTGATTAGAATCTGAGACTGCTCGATGTAGGAATACAGAACAGCACCCTCCTGCGTTAGGATAACGCCTTTGGCATTTCGATGAAACAGCGTGATGCCAAAGCTGTCCTCCAGTTGCTTGATCGCATGACTGACGCTGGGTTGGGTGAGGTACAAAGCCTTGGCCGCCTGGGATAAACTTCCTGTTTTGGCAGCCCAATAAAACACCTTGTAAAGCTCATAATTTATACTCATAGATGTTGTCTATATCTCCTCTTAAATTTATTAATTACTTATATGGCTGTTAAAAGTATTATAGTAAAACTACAAAGAACAAACCAGAGCTTGCAAAAATGAAAAACCGTTGAATAAAGCAATTTACAGTCACCTTTGCAGCGCGGGAAAATCAGGCAGCTCTCTTTTGAAAGGAGCAAGGAAGATGGAGCCAACTACTTTTATTTTGTTTGGGGCTACAGGCGATTTAGCTAAAAGAAAAATTTATCCAGCTTTATATAATCTGTTTATTGATCAAAAACTGCCGGAATCCTTTTCCTTAATTGGACTGGGACGAAGAGAATGGTCTGATGAAACCTTCCAGGCGAATGTCGAGCAATCGCTTCGTGATTTCTCCAGACGGGAATCAGCGGACACGTCAAAAATCAAGCAGTTTGTGGAGGCGTTCCGCTACAGTGTTCTGGATATCGGCCGCAAGGAGGATTACCAGAAGCTGCTGCAATTGGTTGAAGAGCGGGAGCAAGAGCTGAACATTCCGCAGAATCGACTCTTTTACCTGTCTGTGGGACCGGAATTTTTCGTACCGATCGCAGACAACATTCAGAGCAGCGGACTGGGTTCCACCCAAGGCTGGAAACGTCTTGTTATTGAAAAGCCTTTTGGCCATGACTTGCAGTCAGCGCGTGAGCTCAATGAGAAGCTGAGTAAGGCCTTTACGGAAGACGAGGTGTATCGTATTGACCATTACCTCGGCAAACCGATGGTTCAAGGGCTTGAAACGCTGCGGGCAACGAACCCGGTGCTGCAGGCATTGCTGAAAAACCGCTATATCGCGAACGTGCAGATTACCGCAAACGAAACCGTAGGTGTGGAAGAAAGAGCAGGCTATTATGATCATGTAGGCGCTCTGCGGGACATGTTCCAGAACCATCTGCTGCAATTGCTCATGATGACGGCGATTCAGCTTCCGCATGGGAGTAACATCGATCAGATGCGGCTGAAGAAAAAACAGGTGATCGAAGCCTTGGAGCCTGTACGAAAACAGGATGTTGGCCTGAATATCATCCGCGGCCAATATCAGGCGGGAAGCATTAAAGGAGCTCAGGTGCCTGCTTACACATCAGAGCCCGGAATCGCTGCGGATTCCACCAACGATACCTTTATTGCGGCCAAGTTGCAGATCGATGATTATTTCTGGAAGGGCGTTCCGTTCTATATCCGCACAGGCAAAAGAATGATGGAGAAGTCCACACGAATTGTGGTCGAGTTTAAAGATCCGATCGCTCAACTGGGTTCAGTCAAGGACAGTTCCCTGCAGCCTAATCTGCTTGTCATCGAGATGAGTCCGAACGAGAGTATCACGCTCCAGTTAAATATGAACGATCCCCATCATAAGGGGGAGATCAAACCTGTGAATATCGAGCTTCACTCGAGCCAGAATGATCTGCCGGAGGCTTATGAAAATCTGATTCATGACGCAATGAATGGGGATGCAACGTATTTCGCGCATTGGGACGAGGTTGAATTGTCCTGGGAGTGGGTGCAGCCGATTCTGGAGGCATTCGAGGAAAACCTGATTCCGCTGTATCCTTATGCTGCAGGCAGCTATGGGCCTGCCGAAGTGGATGCGTTGCTTGCCAAAGACGGCTATCATTGGTGGTTTGACTCCAAGCCGGAACAGAACAGCGAGACGCAAAATAACAGCACAACCTATTCGATGGCAACCCTTTAATTTATATAAAACACAAACCAAAATATGGAGGTAATTTACAATGAAGTTTTTTGTGGATACTGCAAACCTGGAAGATATTAAAAAGGCATATAAAATTGGCGTCCTGTCGGGCGTAACTACGAATCCGTCTCTCGTGGTCAAAGAAGGCGTATCCTTTGAAACACGCATTGAAGAAATTTTGCAGGCCGTGCCTGAGGTTGAATCGGTTTCCGCAGAGGTGACACCAGATGCAGTGACAGCGGAAGAGATGATTGCCCAAGCTGATGAGCTGATCAAAATCAATAATAACGATAAAAACATTACCATCAAACTGCCAATGACACTGGCCGGCCTGGAGGCTTGCCGTTACCTGACGAAAAAAGGCGTGAAAACTAACGTGACGCTGATTTTCACCGCTAACCAGGCTCTTCTGGCAGCCCGTGCAGGCGCTACCTATGTGTCGCCATTCCTTGGCCGCCTGGATGATATTTCGGAAGATGGTGTGCAGTTGATTGTCAAAGTTGCTGAATTGTTCCGCATTCATAACCTGGATTCGCAAATTATCGCAGCTTCCGTCAGACATCCGGATCACGTGACCCGTGTTGCTATGGCCGGCGCGCATATTGCAACCGTTCCTTTCTCCGTTATCGAACAAATCTCCAAGCACCCATTGACAGATCAAGGTTTGGAGAAATTCGCAAACGACTGGAAAAAAGCAGTGCAGTAAATTTGTATTAAGCAAGACCTTTCTCAAAACTCAGGCAGGCGCGGCGGTTGTGTCAAGTTACATGCCGCCCGCGCAGTGCCTTTTCAAAATAGATTAATGACGAAAAGAGGATATAACAATGAGCAAACAACAAATTGGTGTCGTTGGCCTGGCGGTCATGGGGAAAAACCTGGCCTTGAATATCGAAAGCAAGGGATTTTCCGTCTCTTTATATAACCGTTCTGCTGAAAAAACGAAGGAGCTGCTGGAAGAAAGCCCAGGCAAAAACTTTGTGGGTACATACAGTGTTGAAGAATTTGTTCAATCGCTGGAAGTGCCCCGCAGAATCTTAATCATGGTTAAGGCTGGACAGCCCACCGATGACACGATTAATCAATTGGTACCGTACCTGGATGAAGGAGATATTCTGATTGACGGCGGCAACGCCTATTTCCCTGATACACAAAGAAGAAATAAAGAATTGTCAGCCAAAGGATTGCGCTTTATCGGGGCGGGTGTATCCGGCGGTGAAGAGGGCGCGTTGAAAGGACCGGCCATCATGCCTGGCGGCCAGAAGGAAGCATATGAGCTGGTAGAGCCGATCCTGACAGCCATTTCCGCCAAAGTGAACGGGGACGCTTGTTCGACCTATATCGGACCGGATGGTGCGGGTCATTATGTGAAAATGGTGCACAATGGCATCGAGTACGGCGATATGCAGCTGATCGGCGAAGCATACCACATCCTGAAGGATGTATTGAATGTAAGCACAAGCGAGCTGCATGAAATTTTCACGGAATGGAACAATGGCGAGCTGGACAGCTACCTGATCGAAATTACGGCTGACATCTTCTCCAAGACAGACCCGGATACGGGCAAACCGATGGTCGATGTGATTCTTGATTCGGCAGGCCAAAAAGGAACGGGCAAATGGACCAGCCAAAGCGCATTGGATCTGGGCGTACCGCTGTCGATCATTACAGAATCCGTATTCTCACGCTTCATCTCGGCCATGAAGGAAGAGCGTGTGGCAGCAAGCCAAAAATTGAACGGCCCGGCTGTAGCAAGCTATGACGGCGATGCCCAAGAGCTTATTGAAGCTGTGCGCAAAGCGCTCTATGCCAGCAAGATCGCTTCCTATGCCCAAGGCTTCGCGCAGATGAGAGCCGCTTCCGAGGAATACAACTGGAATCTCGACTATGGCAAAATTGCGATGATCTTCCGCGGCGGCTGCATTATCCGTGCCAGATTCCTGCAAAACATCAAGGATGCCTATGACCGCAACCCTGAGCTGAAAAACCTGTTCCTGGACGACTACTTCGGCGGCGTGATCGAGAGCTATCAGGAAGCATGGAGAAAAGTTGTAGCGATTGCCGTAACAAGAGGCATTCCGGTTCCTGCTTTCGCATCTGCACTGGCATACTACGACAGCTATCGTTCCGAGCGTCTGCCAGCCAATCTGCTGCAAGCGCAAAGAGACTACTTTGGCGCACACACCTTCCAGCGCACAGACCGCGAAGGAAGCTTCCACTTTCAGTGGATGGATAAAAACTGAGCATAGATAAATGAAAATAAACTCCTACAGATGATCATGGATTTAACGGTGATTATTTGTAGGAGTTTTTTTCGTCTCTATAAGGATAAAGGGGTTCCCATAAATATGAAGAAAATGCAACGAAATATCACTTTCTTGCCTTGCTGCTGATGCAATTTTGATGCAATTTTAAAGTATAATCAATGGGTGCAACCAACCAACAAAATTGGATTCGGGAGAAAGGAAAGCAATCCAACCACCTCTAAAAAGAGGATACTTGGATTCTACGTGAACTACGAATGATTAATATACTTATTGTTGAAGATGAAAAAAACATATCCGACTTCATTAAAATCAATCTTATTGAAGCCGGGTACCGTTGTGTTTGTGCTTTTGATGGAGGACAAGCTGCTGAACTGATTGAACAAAACAGCTATGACCTGATTTTGCTTGATATTATGCTGCCTATAATCAATGGATATGAGCTGCTTGAATATATCAAACCACGGGATATTCCCGTTATTTTTATTACAGCTAAAGCGGGTGTAGAGGAGAGAGTGAGAGGGCTTAAGCTGGGGGCAGACGATTATCTAGGCAAACCCTTTGAAATCATTGAGCTGCTGGCTCGTGTCGAAAGCGTTTTACGGCGTAATAAAAAAAATGAACGCTATTTACAAATTGCAGATGCCTCTATCGATACCCTTTCCCGTATTGTTAAAAAGGGAGAGGACACAATTGCACTGACATTGAAAGAGTATGAGCTGCTGTTACTCTTTGTTCGCAGTAAAAACATCGCCCTTTTCCGGGAACAAATCTATGAAAAAATATGGGGCGATGATTATATGGGAGACAGCCGAACCGTTGACTTGCACGTGCAGAGGCTGCGAAAAAAGATGGGCTGGGAAGAACAAATTGTTGCGGTATACAAAATTGGCTACCGGTTTGTGGTGAAGCAATGAAGCTCTTTTGGAAGTTTTTTTTCAGTACAAGCATTATTACTTTGTTTATGTTCAGCCTGGGGAGCTCGATTATGATCAACACACTCTTTCAATCTGCTTTAAAGCAGGAAATAGGCTATTCTCTCAAAGAAAATGATATTCTGAGAGCATCTTTGGACAAAGAACTTTCGAAAACATACCAAAGTGCCGCCGCATTCTATACCGATGAAGCTGTTTCGAAACTGGAGCAGCGTCAACTGCGGGATAGTCTGATTAAAAGCGCTTTAGAGACCATTACCGTGAGTACTTCTAACGGGACCGTCCCATTCCGGATCAGTAGCAGTAACTATCTAACCATCCATACCACCGGAACCCCGGGATTTGACAATGAATTGATCAAAAGGCTAGATCACAGTACGCAAGGTTATGAAGTGGTGCCGCTAGGCGAACAGTATTTCATCAGGGTTGCCAGCGCTATTGTGTCTGACGGAGAAACCTTCTATCTGGAAACTTATCGGGACATTACCTCATTGTTTAAAAGCAGGGAAAATCAATACCAAGTTTTTTACGGCTTGATTTTTGGCATGATTGGCTTGAGCTTTATTCTGATTTTGTTTGTTGCTTACTGGCTGACTAAACCGATCAAAACACTTGCCAGGGCAACCAAGAGCATTGCTGAAGGGGATTTTAAACTTCCGGCTTTCCAGGACAGTAATGATGAAATCGGTTTGCTTGCCAAGGCTTTCCGCCATATGTCCAGGAGCCTGGAGCACATGGTAGCGGAGCTGGAAGATGCTGCGCGGCGCCAGGAACATTTTATTGCAAGCTTTGCCCATGAGTTAAAGACACCTATGACCTCGATTATCGGTTACGCCGATATGCTTCGTTCGAGAAACGTTGAACAGGAGCAGATGATTCTGTATGCCAATCATATTTTTCAGGAAGGAAGAAGGCTGGAAGCCCTTTCGCTCAAATTAATGGATCTGATCGTATTGAAAAAACAGCAATTCAACATGAAAAGGGTTCCTGCGTCTCATTTATTTGAATCCGTGCAAAGTGTGATTTCACCTATACTCAAGCGCGAAGGGATAGAACTGGTCATGGAGGCGGATGAGGCGAATTTGTTGATAGAGCCTGATTTGATGAAAACGGTTTGTCTTAATCTGCTGGATAACGCCAGAAAATCCATTGAGACTGAGGGTTGTATTCGTTTCCTGGGTAAAATGGACAACAAGGGTTATAGCATCATCATCACGGACAATGGTAAAGGGATGGAGCCGGAAGAGTTATCCAAAATCACGGAAGCATTTTATATGGCGGATCAATCGCGTTCCAGAGCAGAGGGCGGCGCAGGATTGGGACTGACCATATGTTCACAAATTATCGAAATGCACCATGCCGAAATGGATTTTGAAAGTGTTCCTGGTCAGGGGACTTCCGTATATATCCGTTTTAAAGAGGTGTGCGGAAAATGAAAACATTTAAAATCATGACCCTATTTCTTGTACTCATTCTATTGATGGCATTTTCTGCAGTATTTCCGCTACTGCTTTCCAAAGTCAATGATCAGCAACTGCTGGGACAAATCCATTTACAGAAAATTAAAGCTCAAGAAAATAATCCTTCCACGCAGTATAGTATGATAGACAAACTGCGCGTTCTCTATGATAAACGTGTTCATTCCAAAGACATTGTGGTTGTTCAGAACGCGCAGTTATCAGCAGCTGACCTGGAAAAGCTCAACGCCGTATGTTATGCCGAATTGCAGACGCTGAGAGAAAAAAAGCTGCTTCCTGCTCTGGAAGACGGCCTAAGCACCGGATTTGAGGGATCTTCATTTACCAGCTTTGATACGTCAAGGCCGGACCTGGTCGTGAATTACTATGTCATGACAATGTATTCCAACCAGTATCGAATCTCTTTTACGATGGACGCGGACACCCATAAAATTTACGAGCTGAGCATTGAATCGGTCGTCAAACCCCTGGTCTTGGATTACGACAATGCATACCTTCATTGGCAAGACTATATAGGGCTTTCCCTTGAGCAATCAGATCATGCCAGAAAATTACCTGAAGGCGGTTATAGCAATGATAACGGGCCGTTCCCTCCTTTGAACAGTATGTCAGAGGAATCAGATCAGGATTATCCCGTTGATGATCGAACATCCGGTATGGCCATGGCATTAGTACATGATTATACCGATGGCAACCAAACGGTCGTATATTCATTTCTCATCGCCCAAGACAAAAAAAGCTTGACCATCTCCTGGTCTTTTCAATAAAAACGAATAAATGATGCTAAAAAGATGGGATTATGATGAGTCCTGGATACAGTCACTTGTTAAAGTAACATTACAGAACGGCCGTATCTGTGGTTTTAATATAAAGAATCTGATTCAAAATTAAATTGCTTAAAGGAGATTATTGAATTGAAACGATTATTGATCGCATCCACAATGATGGCATCACTGGCGCTTACTTCAACTGCAGCATTTGCAATGGCAACAGAACCTGCAACCGGAGGACCTCAGTCCACAAGCAAAGAAACTGGAGGACTTCAGTCTGCAAACAAAGAAACGCAAAGTCGTATTGAATATACCAAGGAGATCTCTTACCTTGATGACGGCAGTGTGAATGCGGTGGTAGAAACGTGGGTAGATCCTGTAACTCACGACAAAAGGATCGACATGATGGCCAAAGAAGAGGATGGAACAATCCATCCAATCAGTCAGTACTTAAAAGAAAACGGAACGAAATGGGTAGAGGTTGCAAGAGATAAAAACGGGAAGGCTATAAGCGGAAAATACTACAAACTGTCAGAAAAGGAAAAGCTGAGTGTTGATACATGGACATCCTTTGCCGACAGTAAAGCCGAATTTGCCAAAACAGGGTGGAAACATGAAGGACTTCTGGAAGCACAGGACGGGAAGAAGCTAATCAAGCTTTCTGGTCAGAATATGCTGGAAGACGATATCCAGCCGGAAGGCAGTAAAGTGGTCATCAATGAATATGCTCAGCTCGACGAAGCTACCGGACTGCCTGTTAAATTGGAAGCATACTCTGAATATAAAGGGATCAAAACACAACAATACTCTGTTGCTTATGAGCATAAATATGTTGATGATAAAAGTTTGTTTGATACCACAGGAATCCCCATGAAGCAGTATTCAAAATTGCAATGGATTCATGGAGTTGAATACTAACTCTTGATTCAACCCTTTCGCTTCTGGCAAAGAAGTGAAAGGGTTTATTTGTTGAAATGGCAAAGCTTTGGAATAGCGGTTAGGCAGAGGAATCCGGTGAGGTTGACCACACGTTATGGTAACTGCTGTTTTTGAAAAAATGAATCGTCACGGTTGTGGATTGACCTTCGCTGGATTGAATCGACAGATCATGCCCGAGCTTTAAGGCTAAATTTTTGGCAAGGTAAAGCCCCATCCCGGTAGATTTTGCATAGCTTCTTCCAGCAAAGCCGGTAAAGCCCCTATCAAATACCCGTGGAAGATCTTCAGGTTTGATTCCGATACCGGTGTCATGAATATGCAGCTGTTTTTCCCTGGTGGTTTCTGCATAGGAAAAGGAGATCGTACCGCCGTTCCTCGTGTATTTCAAAGCATTGGAGAGAATCTGATCCACCACGAACCCCAGCCATTTGCTATCGGTGTGCACGTTCTGTGGCTCTTCCCACAGATTAAGCTGGATATGTTTATGTATAAATAGCTTGGAATGTTTGCGGATGCTCTCTTTGACGACACTGTGTAATGAGACCTCCGCAATCAAGTAGTCTTTGGAAAAGGAATCCAGTCTGGAATAATAGAGCGTCTGATCGACCAAATTATCGATTTTGCCCAGCTCATCCTCGAATTTGTCCGCCAAATAGTCTGCGCTTTTGCCTGAGCTATTGCTGATGAGCAGGCGGCTTGCGGTTATGGGGAGCTTGACTTCATGAATCCAGGACATTATAAAATCCTGATGATCCTTTTTATCTGCATGAAGCTGCTCAAGCTCCTTCAACTGCATGGCCAGTACTGCCTTCAGGAGCTGTAGATACAGCTTTTGCTCAGGGTCTTTGGGTTGCGGAAGTACGGCCAGCATATCCTGCTGCTTCATATGAAGCATGTCCTGCAGTTCATGGTAAAAAGCATTCCGGTAAAAGTAGCCGATGATGATGTAGGCAGCCGCCAGCAACGCACAGCCCAGATTCGTATACACGATATTGTCCACAAGCATGTCCGGGCTGCTGCAAACCGCGATCATCAAAGTCACAAACAAGGCGATTCCAAGGTAAAACAATAAAAAGAAACGTTTCTGTTCAAGATAGTGTAGGAGGCTCATTTTATGATATACCCTTCTCCCTTTATGGTGGTGATGTAGTTTTCTTTTCCGATCTCTGCAAGCTTCTTGCGTATACGGGTTATATTAACCGTTAAGGTATTATCGTCTACAAAACTTTCATCTTCCCACAGGCTGCGCATGAGCTTTTCCCGGCTGACGATGCTTTCTTTATGCTGAAGCAGATTTTTCAGAATTTTAAATTCGTTTTTAGTCAGCTCGGTTTTCCTTGCTCCGTTGATGATGCAGCCATCGTTCAGGTTCAGTACGACCCCATCGTGCTCAATAATGTTCGGAGAGGTTTCGCTATAGGAATAGGTTCTGCGGAGGAGAGCTTTGATCTTTGCAATCAGCACCTCCTCATAGAATGGCTTCGCAATAAAGTCGTCGCCCCCCATGTTCATCGACATCACCATATCCATAGGCGTAGTACGGGAGGAAAGAAACATAATTGGCGCCTTGGAAACCTCTCTGATTCTGCTGCACCAGTAGTATCCGTCAAACGCTGGCAGATTGATGTCCAGCAGCACAAGATGGGGATTTTCCGTAAGAAAGGCTTGCAGCACCTGATGAAAGTCTTCCAAGGCGATGACCTCATAACCCCATTTTTCAAGTGTTTCAACCAGTTGCTCCCGGATAACGGGCTCGTCTTCGATAATCATGATTTTCATGTCTTGACCTCCCATAGAACCATTGTATCACCACTGCTTTTATATAAAAGCAGGCTTACAAAAATGTAAGGTTGTCTTCGAGCATTGCAAGGTTGTTCAAAGGCAGCGCTGCTTCGGAGATGATAGGATAGGACCAAGGTTAAGAGCAACAACATTTTGAAGCGGAGGACATGGGAAAAATGAGAACCATTGTGGAAGCTAAGCAAATCAAAAAGGCGTTTGGTGCCGAAGGAAATGTGCTGCATGTGCTGCATGGCATTGATATGACGGTGCAAGAAGGTGAATTTGTCGGCATCATGGGGGCATCCGGTTCCGGCAAAACCACGCTGCTTAATATACTGGCGACCATCGATCAGCCAACTTCGGGGGAGATCCGGATTGATGGGGACGATATCCTGCAACTAGGGGAGGAGGAATTGTCCGCGTTCCGCCGGGATAAGCTCGGGTTCATTTTTCAGGATTATAATTTGCTGGATACATTGACGGTTAAAGAAAACATCCTGCTGCCTCTGGCCCTGGCCAAACAAAATGCGGCCGAGATGGAGCAGCGGGTTCGGCAAATAGCCGAACGGTTCGGGATCGCTTCCATTTTGGACAAATACCCGGTTCAGATTTCCGGCGGACAGAAGCAGCGCACGGCAGCATCACGTGCCATGGTTACGAAGCCCCGCCTGATCCTGGCCGATGAACCGACGGGTGCGCTCGACTCCAGGGCAGCCACGGAACTGCTGGAAAGCTTGAAGGAATTGAATGAGCAGGAGCAGGCGACCATTTTGATAGTAACACATGACAGCTTTGCCGCCAGCTACTGCAGCCGGGTGTTATTTATCAAGGATGGAGCTATGTTCAGTGAGCTGGTCAAAGGGAGCACTTCCCGCAAGGAATTTTTTAAAAAGATATTGGATGTGCTCACCGTGTTGGGAGGGAACAGCAGTGACCTTGTTTGATGTTGCCAGGAAAAATATACGCGGGAACTTCAAAAACTATCTGGTTTACTTCGTATCCATGCTGTTCAGTGTTGTTATCTATTACACATTTGTGTCTCTGCAGCATAACACCGAAATCGCGGAGAGCATTGAATCGTCGAAAAGCATGAAATCTGTATTTATGGCGGCATCCGTTATTCTCATATTATTTGTGGCCGTGTTTATCTTCTATTCAAATCAATTTTTTACACAAAAGCGCAAGAAAGAGGCAGGAATCTATTTACTACTGGGTCTGCCTAAAAAAACGGTCAGAAACCTGTTGATTTATGAAAATCTGCTGTTGGGTATTGTCGTTTTATTCGTTGGCATTGCGCTGGGGGCGTTCTTGTCCAAGTTATTTGCCATGATCCTGTTACGACTGCTCGGGTCCGCCACAGCGGTAGGGATGAATTTTTCGCTTGCGGCCGTTTTGAATACCATCGTCGTGTTTGCGGTGATCTTTTTGATTACATCGTTCCAGAGCTATCGTTTGGTCTATAGGTTTAAGCTTATTGAGCTGTTCAGAGCGGAACAGGAAGGGGAACAGGAACCCGGAGCCTCCTGGATATCCGCAATTATTGCCGTCCTGTGTATTCTTGCGGCATATGTCTATGCATTCCGGAGCTTCTCCGACAGCAAAGAAATTCTCACGAATCTGGGAGTCATGATTGGCGGAATTATTGTTGGAACCGTGCTGCTGTTTTCTTCGCTCGTAATTTTTATTTTAAAACTGACCAAACGCAGAAAGAAAAGCTATTACAAAGGCATGAATTTGGTCAGCACGTCGAATCTTGTGTATCGAATCAAAGGCAATGCACGAATGTTAAGCGTCATTTCCTTATTGTCGGCGGCAGCATTATGCGCATTCAGTATCGGCTTTGGCATGTATTACGGATTTGAGAAAACGTCAAGGCTGGCAGCCCCCTTCAGCTATATGTTTATTGCACAGGATGATCATTTTAATCAAACGGCAGATAAAATCATCCGCAGCGATCAGGAGCACCCGGTTGACCACAAGATGACGATACCTGTCATCAAGGTGCAGGGCGAGGCCTCTAAGCCGCAGATCCTCAGCGAGAAAGAAGCGAAAGCGGATGAACGCCCCATCAAGGTAATTTCACTGGCTGAGTACAACCGTGCTGCTCAGGCGCTGGGTGTTCCACAGCTGAATTCTGTAGGAGAAACGGAGGCCATCGCTATCCAGCCGCTGTACACGGACCGTGAAAGTTCGGATTATGAGGGAGAGAGCATCACGCTCCAGCTACCGAAAGGACCCGAAACCTTATCTTTTGCGGGTATGACCGTACAGCGGGTGCTGAATTGGAGTTATCCTGACGTGATGATTATCGTGAATGAAGAAACTTTCCGTACTCTGGAGGGCCAAATTTCTCCTGAAAAGTACATCGGCTATATTGTACAGCAGCAAAAGACAACCAAAACAACCGCTGATCTGCTTGCAGTCGTGAAAACACCTGAATCCAAGCTGTTGACCTTTTATTCCGAGTACCGGTTAGGGATTGAGGACGCCACCTTCAACGTATTTATTCTCGGCTTTCTCGGTCTGATTTTTGTGATGGCCACCGGCAGCATCATTTATTTTAAGCAGGTGAGTGAGGCGGTGGCAGATACAGGAAGGTACTCGATTCTGCGCAGGCTCGGGGTCAGCAGCAAGGAAATCAGACATTCCATTCTGAAGCAAAATGCGTTTGTTTTCCTTCTGCCATTGGCGGTGGCACTGGCCCACTACATGGTGATCCTTCAGTTGCTGATAAGACTGTTCAGTTCACTCGCTGGAGTTGATTTAACGCTGCCGTTTTTAATCTGCGCCGCTGTTTTTATTTTGATCTACGCTATTTATTTCGCTTTAACGGTAAATGCCATTAATGGAATGGCTCTTGGAGAATCAGCCCGTATGGTGAAGGGTTGGGTCGCCATCCTCCTCGTCGGTGTACTGGTCATCAGCGGTATGTTTGTCGGATTAGAGGGCAGTGTCCCGCAGGAAAAGGCAAATACAGGCGCGAAAATTCAACTGGAGCTGCCAAAGCCAACAGGCAAATATCCCGTCGGAACGGCAGAATTGCACCTCGTGGACGAACAACGTCCCGACCCCTGGAAAAAGGATAAACAACGAGAGTTGATGGTCAGTATCTGGTATCCTGCCGAGAAGGTAGGCAGTCAACCTGCGCTTTACATGCATCCGGAAGCAGCCAGAATTTATGACGAGGAGACGGTCAGCGCCGTGGGGATCGATCCGGGGCGTATCAACTGGGCGGGGGTTAACACCCACGCATGGCTGGATGTGCCTGTGGCCCGGAACGAGAGCGGCTGGCCGGTCATTTTATATTCACCGGGAGGCTCGGTTCCCAGAACACTTGGTACTGTATTGGTCGAAGAGCTGGCAAGCAGGGGATATATCGTCGTTACCGTGGATCATACCTATGATGCCTCCGTTGTAGCCTTTCCGGACGGACGTGTGGAAACAGGACAATTGCCGGATATCAATGCTAACAGCATTCTGAAAATGTTGGATGTTAGGGTAAACGACATGCGTTTTGTCCTGGATCAGCTCGCCAATCTGAATGATGGTGTCAACCCTGACTATGAGGGACGCACGTTGCCTGCAGGACTTCAAGGCGTGTTGGATCTTTCAAAAATCGGCATATTTGGACATTCCGCAGGCGGTGCTACGGCGGCTCAGACGATGTATGAAGACAGCAGGCTGGATGCCGGGATCGACATGGACGGAACGATGGGTTATATGCCGGATCATCCGCTGCCTGTAGCAGAACATGGTCTTGATCGTCCGTTTCTGTTGATCAATGGCGGCTACAACGATGAAGGAGAGGTCGATTCTCATCTTACGGCTCCAGACCGCAAATCTTTTTGGCAAAATTCGAACGGTTGGAAGCGGGATATTAGTATTCCTGGCGGCGCGCATTACACATTCACGGACTATCAATATCTGCTGCCTGCCCTTGACGGCAAGCTAAGTATGTCACCGCAGGTGCTGCAGCAAGTTATCGGCAGTGCTGACCCGGATCAGGTGCTGGATGCGCAACGAAAGTATGTTACGGCATTTTTCGATCTTCATCTCAAGGGAGCGAATCAGCCTTTATTTGATTCTTCCACAACTCCGTATCCGGAGGTTCGGTTCGTGGAGCCTTAGTTTAATAGTTTTTCTGGTAAGCCTCATCCAGACATGGAGGGGCTTTTTTCTTGATATTGAATAAATATAAAAAGCAACGTATACTAAATGATAATGATAATCATTTACTAGATATCTACTTTAAACTTAGGCCTTGGAGGAACACCTTATGTCCAGGAATGAAATCTTTGATGTCACTGTTATCGGTGGAGGACCGGCAGGATTATATTCTGCTTTCTATAGTGGTTTGCGTGGAATGAAGACCAAAATCATTGAGTATCAGCCAATGCTGGGGGGCAAGGTTCACGTTTATCCGGAGAAAATGATCTGGGACGTGGGCGGCCTGATTCCGACAACCGGGGCCAAATTAATAGAACAATTGGTACAGCAGGGACTGACGTTTAATCCGGAAGTGATGCTGAATACGAAGGTAGAGTCGATTGTTCGCAATGATGATGGGCTGTTTGAATTACATACCGAAGCCTCCGGGCTTCATTTGTCCAAAACGGTGATTGTTGCTGTCGGTGGTGGCATTCTGAATCCGCAGAAGCTGCAGATTGAAGGGGCCGAGCGCTTCGAAGTATCCAATCTCAATTACACGGTAAAATCGCTGGAGCATTTCAAGGATAAAACGGTCATCGTGTCTGGTGGCGGCAATTCGGCAGTAGATTGGGCGAACGAGCTTGAGCCAGTCGCCAAAAAAGTATATCTTGCATACCGCAAAGAAGCGCTGAGCGGGCACGAGGCCCAGGTAGATCAGCTAATGAACAGCACGGTCGATTGTTTCTTTCATACCGAAATCACCAAGCTGATAGCATCGAATAATCATGAGGTTATCGAGCATGTAGAGCTGACGAACAGCGCAACGGGTGAGGTTACAAGCCTGTCCGTGGACGAGGTCATTATTAATCATGGATATGAACGTGACATTTCCCTGCTGGAGAGCAGCCCGTTGAATATTGATCGTAAAGATGATTATTATATCGCGGGGTCAGCACACTGCGATTCCTCCGTTCCCGGACTGTATGCAGCAGGGGACATTCTCCATTATGACGGGAAGCTGCATTTGATTGCGGGAGCCTTCCAGGATGCGGCCAACGCGGTCAATAGCGCCAAACGCTTCATTGATCCGGAGGCGCAAAAGAGTGCGATGGTATCATCGCATAATGAGGCTTTCAAAGAACGCAATCGTGAGCTTGTAAAGCAAATGTTTAAGCAGTCTAATCCATAAAATATGATGGGTCAATCAATAACAAGAACTGTTCGGCTAAATATTGCGGTGTATAAGGCAGGTCATTGCGAAGCCAGGCCACAATTGTGCCAATCAAAGCTGCTGAACCGTGCCAGATCGCGATATCTTTTTGAATACCAGCTTTTGAGATAAAGGGGTCTTTTTCTACCCTTAGCGTTACGGCCTTCGATAACATCTCATGCAATCGATCCGTAAAGATAGGGGTCCGTTTAGACCCCAGAACAACTTTATAAAATTTAGCATTATCTGCAATGTGCTCAAGCAGTTTAATTAAAACCCAAGAACTCTTGTCTTTAACGGAATCTAGATTCAGAGGCTTGTGGTGTAGGACGTTTTTAATATCCTCGATCATCTCTTCAGCCATTTTCTCCAACATATCCGGAATATCGCGGTAATGCAGATAAAAGGTTACTCGATTAATGGTTGCGCGCTCCGCGATTCTATTAACTGTTATTTTCTCGATCTCCATCTCCTGCGACAAATCAACAAAGGCGTCTTTTAGTAATTTACGAGTACGAAGAATCCTTGGATCTATACGAGGTTTATCTTGACTCATGCAAATCTCTTCCTTTCTTTAATTTACATTGATATTAGTTTCTGTTGTATAAATATTACTTAGACAACAAAAGATACGGATAACGATGATTACTTTACACTTTGTCCTATATTGTCGCTTGCAAGAAATAGTACTATATTTATAATTTAATTTATACAATGTTGATTATCTAACATTTTGTAAATTAAGTCTAGAGATATTTGGAAAGGATGTAGTGAGTTGAGTAAAAGCAAGGAAACAACAAGTAGTTCGGTCAAAAAAGGGCCTATTTTGTTCATTATGATTTTGGGTGCCTTTCTGGCAACTTTGAATCAAACCATCATGAGTGTTGCGACCCCGGAATTGATGAAGGATTTTAATATTTCCGCTGCAACCGCCCAGTGGCTGACCACGGGCTATATGTTAGTTAATGGAGTGCTGATCCCTATTACAGCTTATTTCATGCAGCGTTTCAGCACTAGGCAGCTTTTTCAGGCGTCCATGTTCATCTTTCTAATAGGTACAATTGTCTCGGCAATTGCAACGAGCTTCCCCGTACTGCTAACCGGTCGTATGATTCAAGCAGCCGGTGCAGGGATTATTATGCCGCTGCTCTCAAATGTAATCTTAACGCTGTTCCCGCCCGATAAAAGAGGGTCCGCCATGGGGATGATGGGCCTTGCTATTATTTTTGCTCCAGCGATTGGGCCAGCGCTTGCTGGTTACATTTTGGAGAATTACGCTTGGCAAACGATGTTTTATGGGATGATTCCGTTTGCTGTTATTGTCATTGCCTGCGGCTTCATTTTTTTGAAGAATGTATCTGAACGGGTTAAAACTCATCTCGATATTCTAAGTGTCGTATTTTCCACCATCGGTTTCGGGTCACTGTTATATGGCTTTAGCCAGGCAGGAAGTCAAGGCTGGTCCAGCTTGGAAGTTCTGCTCACTATAGCTGCTGGTATTGTATTTCTAGTTCTATTCTCGTGGCGTCAGCTTGTTTCCAGGGATCCTTTGCTCGATTTGGGAGCATTCAAGTATAGTATGTTTTCCTTGACGACAATCTTGAATATTGCGGTGACGATGGTCATGTATGCGGATATGATGTTGCTGCCGCTCTATTTACAAAATGCACGAGGGTATACAGCTTTAGAATCCGGCTTGCTTATGCTTCCCGGCGCGCTTGTGATGGGTTTTCTTATGCCGGTCGCCGGTAAACTTTTCGATCGCTTTGGCGCAAAATGGTTATCTGTCATCGGGATGACCATCACGATTGTTTCAACGCTTGGCTTTGTTAATTTAACAGACTCGACAAGCTACACTTATCTGTTGCTTATGTCTACTGCGCGCCGTATTGGGATGGCTTTGCTTCTGATGCCAATCCAAACCGCAGGCTTGAATCAATTGCCAAATCGATTGAATCCACATGGTACGGCAATTTCCAACACTGTTCGTCAAGTTGCAGGTGCTATTGGTACCTCGTTGCTCGTAACCGTCATGTCCGACCGGACAAAAACACATATGAAAGATATGATGGCTTCCGGCGGAACTGAAGGGATGACGCAAGCTCAAATGGTTACGGAAGCAACGATACAGGGGATAAACGACGCCTACCTTGTTATTGTTGGCATCGGTGTTCTTGGTTTGTTGCTCTCGTTCTTTATCAAACGTGTAAAACAAGCCGTCGAGGAACCATCTTCCGAAAAAACCAAAAGAGCTATTCCAAAAGAGGCTTAATTACAAAAAAGATCATTAAGGCATGATGATGAACAAACAAGAGGTTTGATTCGCAATCATCTGGAATTCTTGAACAAGCATGGACATAAGGTTTCGGCTGATGATTTTGCAGCGCAAACACGATTTTTCCTCAGCGATGAGTTTCATCTTCGTATGCTGGAAGGCCAGCAAACTGGATTAGCTTATTATCTGTACGCGGCTGCGGAGGCATTTGCTGTGGCAAATCCATAAGCAATGGGTTCCATAAGAACTGCAGGATATTTCTGCGGTTCTTTTTTTCGTTCAACAATGTGAATGTGCTGCCGAGGCTGTGCATTTGCAGAATAAGGGATTTCCCTGTGCGCTATAGGATATTCTCTATGGGAAGCTCTGTACGTATCTATCCTAATTTTTGGTTTTTTTTATTGTAAACAGATAAAAGGTGAAATATAATGACCTTAGTCATAAATGACCAAGGTCATTTTCGGGAGTGATCATGTGCTAAGAGAAGTAAAGAAAAAGAAAACGAAGGATACTATCGTTTATCATGCTGTTGAACTGTTCAAGCAGAAAGGTTTTGAGAACGTGACCGTTGAGGAAATTACCCAGGCGTGCGGAATTGCAAAAGGAACCTTCTTTAATTATTTTGCCAAAAAAGAGCATGTTCTTCTTCACGTTGCTGATTCCTATTCCACATTACTGGGGAAAATTACGGAAAGACATCAGGAGGGTAAACTTAAGCCCAGATTACTTAGTATATTCGGCGAACTGCTCACCATTTATTCAGATCATTCCGGTTTACTGCGCCTTGCACTGGCTGAAACGGTTAAAGTAGCAATCGAGGGCAAGGAGCAAGCAGCAAATTTAATAATTCTGCAGGAGAGAATTCGTGGGGTTATAGAGGAGGCGGTTAGAGACGGTTCCTTCCGACCCCGCACAGATTCGGATACCGCAGCTTCGATTTTAGTCGCGATCCTGCTCCATACGCTGATGATGTATTCGGGGGAAATAGACAAACAGACCATCATTGAGTCATTCAAGCGAGGGATGGACGCAGTATGGGAGGGAATTGCAAATGAATAGGAAAAAGAAATACCGAAGAAAAGTTGCGGCTGTTCTGGCCATCCTTATCCTTTTTATAGCGGTAAACAACAGCAATCTGTTTGTCCAGCCGAGTGGTGAAGCGCCACTCCTTCTTGCACATCGTGGGCTTGCGCAGACGTTTACGATGGACAATATAACGAATGATACATGTACGGCGGAACGAATCTACCCGCCTGAATATCCATACCTGGAAAACACGATCTCCTCCATGAAGGCGGCCTTTAAGGCTGGGGCGGACATCGTAGAGTTTGATGTGCATCTGACCAAAGACGGACAATTTGCCGTGTTTCATGATTGGACCTTAGGATGTCGTACCAATGTGAATGGAACGACCAAAGACTATACGATGGCCGAACTGAAAAAAGTGGACATTGGTTATGGCTACACAGCGGATCAAGGCCAGACCTATCCTTTTCGTGGTAAAGGTGTCGGCATGATGCCTTCCTTGACGGAGGTATTGGATCATTTCCCCAATTCTTCATTTCTGATTAATGTCAAAAGCAGTGATTCCGAGGAAGGCAGGCTGCTCGCGTCCTTTTTGTCCCGGCTGACGAAGAAACAGCAAAGCCAATTGGCTGTTTATGGGGGAGACGAGCCGATTGACGCTTTGAAGAAGGAGATGCCGGATATGAGGGTCATGTCGAAAGCGAGCATCAAGCAATGTCTGCTCCCTTATGTGGCTGTGGGCTGGACAGGATATATGCCTAACTCATGCAAAGATTCCCAGCTCCATATTCCCGAAAAAATCGCCCCCTGGCTGTGGGGATGGCCGCAGAAATTTGTCAATCGAATGAAAAATGCCGATACCCGTGTCATCGTGGTGGCCGGGAACGGCAGCGAATTTTCGAGCGGTTTCGACTCGGCCGAGGATCTTAAACGTTTGCCCTCCGATTACAGTGGCGGTATATGGACAAACCGGATTGATCGAATCGCGCCTGTTTATCAATGAGATTCGTAGCCGTAAGGCTTGCTATGAAATGCGTTTCATACTCTATACTTTTCCTGCACAAGTTATATGTACTAGCGAATCAAGGAGGAGAAGTCATATGATACACCGTCATTTACGCCCATTCCAACCGGACTTTCTTTGGGGATCAGCATCTGCCGCATATCAGATTGAAGGGGCCTGGAACGAGGATGGCAAGGGTCCGTCTGTCTGGGACGTGTTTACGAAAATCGAAGGCAAAACCTTTAAAGGCAGCAATGGGGATGTAGCCATGGATCACTATCATCGTTATCAAGAAGATATCGCTCTTATGGCGGAGATGGGGTTAAAAGCCTACCGTTTCTCCGTAAGCTGGCCGCGGATTTATCCGTCGGGCTACGGAGAAGTGAATGAAGCGGGCCTGCAATTTTATGATAACCTTATCAATGAACTGCTCGCCCACGGCATTGAGCCAGTGCTTACGCTGTATCATTGGGATGTGCCCCAAGCGCTTATGGATGAATATGGTGCGTGGGAGTCGCGACGAATTATTAAAGATTTCGACCAATACTGCACCACCTTGTTTAAACGTTATGGCGACCGGGTAAAATATTGGGTTTCCTTGAACGAGCAAAATTACAATACGAACCATGGTTTTATTACTGCGATGCATCCGCCGGGTGCCAAGGACCGTAAACGGTTCTATCAGGCGAACCATCATGCGTTCCTGGCCAATGCCAAGGTCATTGACTCCTTCCGCAAATATGTGCCGGACGGCAAGATCGGGCCAAGCTTTGCTTACTCGCCAGCCTATCCTGCGTCGAGCAAGCCTGAGGATATGCTGGCATTTGAGAATGCGGAGGAGTTCACCAACAACTGGTGGCTGGATGTATACTGCCTGGGACAGTATCCGCAGATTCCGCTGCGTTATTTGGAAGAGCAGGGACTTGCTCCGAGCTTTGAGGAGGGGGATCTGGAGCTGCTGCGCAAGGGCAAGCCGGATTTTGTCGGAGTCAATTATTATCAGACGATCACCTATGATCACAACCCACTGGACGGCGTCTCGGAAGGCAAAATGAATACAACAGGACAAAAGGGCAGCAATCAGTCCACCGGAATCCCCGGACTATACAAAACGGCATCAAATCCCAACCTTGAGACGTCCAACTGGGACTGGGCCATCGATCCGATCGGTCTGCGTATAGGCCTGCGCCGCATTGCGAGCCGTTATGGACTTCCGGTATTTATTACAGAGAATGGTCTGGGAGAATTCGATAAGCTGGAAGCAGATGATACAATCCATGACGAGTATCGGGTTGCGTACCTGAAATCCCATCTGCAGCAATGTCAACAGGCGATCAATGACGGGGTAGATTTAATCGGCTACTGCAGTTGGTCGTTTACGGACGTGCTTAGCTGGTTAAACGGGTACCAAAAGCGCTACGGATTTGTCTATATTGATCGGGATGAAGCCGATGCAAAAACGCTGCGCCGGATCAAAAAGGACAGCTTCTACTGGTATCAGGAGGTCATCCGCACCAATGGCGGTCATCTGTTAAAACCTTAAAAATGATCCCCTCATGGCCAGAGCGTGTGTTATCACTGGGCCAGAGGGGATCTTTATGTGCAGCTAATCGCTTACGCGCCTAGGAACATTTTCAGAGCAAGCAGGACGATGACGGCTTGATTTACATACTTGCAATCTGATTGCATCATGATTTAATGAGGTATATGCAACTTTACATCATTATATAGTGTATCTTGAAGGGAAAATTAAAGGAGCAGCAAGTTTGGAGTAGGGAATGAGGGAATACAAGACATGGCTAATATACGAGAAATCGCCGAGGCTGCGCAGGTCTCTGTCACAACGGTATCACGAGTGCTCAACGGACACCCCTATGTCAGCGAGGAGAAACGCAGAAGAGTAGAAGAGGCTATGAAGCTGGCGGGCTACAGCCCGAATTCAAACGCCGTTCATCTGGCCACAGGAAGGACAGGCATGATCGGAGTTGTACTTCCGTTTAATCACCACCCCTATTTCCATGCGCTCCTGGGTGGCCTGATGGAGGAAGCGCTCAAGCATCAATATACGGCGCTTCTGTGCCAGACGAATTATGATCCCAGGGAAGAGCGGCGCTATCTGCATATGCTGCGTACGAAGCAAGTGGATGGCTTGATTCTATGTTCTCATGAGCTTCCCTGGTCAGACATAGCTCTTTATGCGGCAAGTGGCCCGATCGTTGCCTGTGAGTCGGTTCAGCATGAGCAAATCAGCTCGGTGTATACCAACCATTATGATGCGTTTCTAAGAGGGATGCGTTATTTAATCGGGCGCGGTCATCGAAAGATAGGCTACTGTATCGGCAGGCGAAACAGCGAGAGCAGCCGCCAGAGGTATGCCGCGTATGCCGACGCTCTCCGTGAAATCAATCAACCATTGCAGCCGACTTGGATATTCGAAGGCTGTGTACATTTAAGTGACGGTATACGTGTGCTGGACAGCGTTGCTGCTATGGCGGATCGGCCCACCGCTCTGCTCGTAACCGGTGATGAGGCCGCCGCCGGTGTCTTGACCCGTGCCAGACAGTTGGGGATTTCGATTCCTGAGCAGTTGGCCATTGTCGGATTCGACAATCAGCCAATCTCTGAAGCGCTGCGGCTGACGACCATCGACCAGCATCTGCATGAAATTGGCGTGCAGGCCTTTCAGGCCTTTTACAATGATATGGTTGATCCGGAAGCCGTTTCGCGTAAGATGGAGATTCCTTATGAGTTGGTGGAAAGATCAAGTGTCTAATGCATTAGTAGCATCCTGGCTCAAAAGCTGCTGCATTTTTTCGACAGTTCCGTCATGGTGGGGAACGTGAACCGAGACGGTTAAATTAGGGTCTCCCAAGTACTGAAAGGATACGAAATCAAAATTCAATATACCAAGATTCGGACACCGCAATGCTTTCGGGGCATCAATCGCATCCATGATATCATGGGCTTCCCAATATTCCCGAAATTCGACGCTTATCTTAGATAAGGCCTTAAATTGCTCAGACCACCATGAATCATCAGCGTAACGGGCATAGCCCGCATGAAATTGGGCTACGATTCGCCGAGCGTGCTGCTCCCACTGGTCACCTTTAATGTAACGAAAGCGTGGCGAAGTAAACGTCATCCAGACAAAATTACGTTCCTGCTCGGTTTTGAGGGACATATCCCCATTTAAAGCACAGTAAGCAGAGTTCCAGGCTACTATGTTCATTCTCGAATCCATCACATTGGCGGGCGAGGTGCCGAGACTATTCAGAAAGCTTTGCAGTGCTGGGTTAACCCTGGATGGCTGTAGAGCCTGTTCCAAGGGGAGCTCCTTTCGTGCAAGAAAGAACAGATGCTTTCGTTCAGCAGAATCGAGCATTAAGACGTTAGCTAATCGGTCAAGAATCTCTGCGGACATATTAATATGCCTCCCCTGCTCCAGGTAGGTATACCAGTCCAGCCCTACATCGGCCAGCATGGCAACTTCCCCCCGGCGAAGGCCTGGAGTGCGTCTGCGCCCACTGTTAGGCAGCCCAGCCTGTTGTGGGGTGATTCTTTCTCTGCGTATTCGTAAAAAACGGGCTAATTCCTGGTATCGGTCTAATTGGGTCATTGACATTTTTAAGTCTCCTATTGCAGAGGAAGAGTGGGATTGTCAATCCCAGGATACTCAGATCTCTTCCTGGCTTTTTATTCTTTGTATAAAATAGCTTATGGTATACCATGATAAAAAATCAATCATCAGAATAAGGAGTGAGCACCAGGCATGTATGAACATATCGTTTTAATTAAATTCAAGGATAGCTTTACGCTGGACAAGCAGGAAGAGGCCGTAAAACAGGCCCATTCGTTCAAGGATGCTATTGCAGGAATTGTGGGTCTAAGCGCAGGTATCAATGTTACGGAGGAGACGGAGAATCGGCACGGTTATTCGTTAGCCATTCGCATTACCTTCGAGGACCAGCAGGCGTGCCGCAGCTACATAGAGCATCCTTTGCACCAGCAGTTTTTGCAAGGCATTGGACCATTTGTAGATGGAGTCGTGGTAGCGGATTATCCGTTTAATGCCGTTTAAAAGCTGTGCCTCTGGTGGGTGAGACGCTCCGAGAACGAAGCATTCCTACAATCGCTGTTGACCCTTCGGGCCAAAGGCGAACGCTGCCGCTTTTCCGGAATTGCTTCGTCCTCTCCGCTGCTTTTGTGCATCCCCCAACTTAAAAACTCAACTTTCGCAGCATGAAATCAGCAAACAGGCCTTGATGTAACTGGGCAAAACGGAGATTCACTGCTGGAGTTGCCTCTGAATCAGCAGACAGCTTTTTTCTAGCTTTCTTGGAAGAAGGGGATTCGTCCCGCTCAGAGTCTGGCATCCAGAGTGAGACGGGTGTCTATAGGGTATGGTGTTATGGTGTATGGCGTTTGGTGTCCTTTACCTGATGCCTGTTGTCTCTCCATACAGCTTTGCATGATTATCCCTTTTGCTCAGACTCTCAGATCAGTTTCACATCACCTAAACGCTCTGCTTTCTTCTAAGATCGCCTCATCTCGAACCGATCTGTTGCTCCATAAGGTACGATCAAAAAAATAATAGACCCATTTGATGATCCCGAATAGCGTAACAACAGGCATTTTCGTGCCTCACTTCGTATATTTTCGGTTCCCGGTTTTCTATTTTTATGTACCTGATCCAACGGGATAATCATGCAAAGCTCCCGGGCAGCGAGTTCACATGCCTCGCCACAGTCAACGGGCGGCTTGACTGTCAAGCACTTAACTCAACTTTCGCAGCATGAAATTGGCAAACTGGCAAGGAGAGAATTCGAATTCCTCAGAACCCAGCAGCTACAAAGGTTTAATTGGATTTGTGCTCTGCGAAAGTTGAGTTAAAAAGAACAATCGGAAACCGCAAATTTGATATGCTCCCCATATAGTAGACAGGTGAAAAACAAAAACCTGTTACTGTATGGGGAGCATTGTTATGGAACAAAGGAGGTTTACGCTCCTCCTATATGAAAAGGTGGAGCGAACCCTTGGATATCGCCAGTTGACGCTGCATTTGCGCAGGCAAAACTAAACGGCCTCAGTCCCAATGAATTCAGGACCAAGGCCGCTTAACTATCTTTTACTTTTTGTGCTGTCTACTTGACGGGGTGCAGTTCATCCAATTCCGCAAATTTCTCAGACGGTTTGTCCGTGTCTCTTAAACAAGCTGACCCGTATGATACTTTATCCGGTGCGGGAGGTGATATCCTATGAAAATCAGTGAACATTTGCTCGCTTCACATACCAGGTATAAAACTCCATATTACATGGTCAAAGGCAAAAAACCAGGTCCAACCGTGATCCTGACCGCAGGGGTACACGGCAATGAGATTGCCAGCATCCGTGCCGCTGACCAGCTGCTGTCAAAATTGCGGCAAAGAGAGTTTCTTATAACCAGAGGCAAATTGATCCTTGTCCCTATATTCAATCAGGCAGCATACCACAAGCGTATCCGCGGCAGGCCTGATTTAAATAGAACCTTTCCCAAGAGCTCCGAAGCAAAAGCGGTGCATCCATTATCCGGAGAGCTGTTTGAACTGGCGGTAAAATTGCAGCCTGATTGGTACATTGATCTTCATGAAGCTAATGGTCTTTCCAGTATAAATCCAAAACGATTGGGTCAGACGCTCATTATCAATCCCGGCAGCAAAGCCATACCTGCGGCGAGAAGAATCGTAAGCAAATTGAACAGCAGCATTATAGATTCAACAAAGCATTTTACAGTCCGTCTTAAACATAAAGAAGGCTCGGGACGCACGGCAGCAAGCCGATTGCTTCACGCCAAGGCCATTACTGTAGAGACCTGCTGGAGCTTGCCGTTAACGAAAAGAATTCATTATCAAAGCCGGATTGTTCAGTATCTTCTTGAAGAAGCTCATTTAATAGACAGTTGATCTTGGGACTTACAACGATGAAGAAGAGGTGATAGGAAGCATGCCTGGTCAAGCAGACAATGCAAGACAGCAGCTTACTACTCTAAGCAGCAAATGGTCCAAGACAAAGTTTCTGCTCAAACACCCTGCACTCCGCAAATACGTTCCAGATACGAGTCTGTATTCTTATGAGTCATTGTTGGACATGTTAAGCAAGCACAAGGTGGCCTACGTAAAGCCGGTTAAAGGCACAAGTGGAAATGGAGTCATTAAGGTCGTCAAACACCATAACTCCAAATTCACTTATCATGTCGGAACCAGCACTCGCAGCTTTGCAGCTTATAAAGATATGTTCACATCTCTACAGCAAACGAAGTACAGAAGAGAGCATATTGTGCAAAAAGGCATTGACCTGCTTACTTATAAAGGACTTATCTTCGATCTCCGCATTATGGTGCAAAAAAATGAAAAAAAGCAATGGGAGGTCACCGCTTACATCGGCAGGCTCGCTCATCCCCAGAAAGCTGTGACCAATTTCCATAACGGCGGGACACCGATGCGGCTTGAAGCCCTGCTTCGTCCTTTTTTAAGCGACGATAAGAACGCTAATTATATCGAATCTTTAAAAGACCTTGGTTACCGGATTGCAACCGAATTTCATAAAAGCTACCCGAAGTTTATGGAGATCGGCATAGATTTCGGACTGGATTCGTCCTTGAAGCCCTGGATTATTGAAGTGAACACACGCCCGGATGCTTATATTTTCGATCAGTTGAAGGATAAAACCATGTTTCAGCGGGTCATGTTACTTAAAAGATTCAACGGCTTGCTAAGCAGTCAAAGAATAAAGCAGAAAAAGACAGTCAGAAGGCGGTAAGCATGAACCAACTTGGGCACCCAGGTTGGTTTTTTGCTGAAAGTCTATGCTTGCAAGCGGTTAAAGATGTGATCCTCCGCTTGCGTCGATGATCTGTCCGGTAATCCAGCGGCTGTCCGAGGACGCAAGAAAAGCAGCAATATCTGCAATATCCTCCGGTTCACCCCAGCGTCCGAAAATTGAAAAATCTGCCCCAAGCTTTCGGCTTGCCGGGTCATCGAGCATACCTGCATTCATGTCGGTGGCTACGTATCCGGGTGCAATGGCATTGATGGTTATGCCGCGCGGACCGAGCTGATTGGCAAGCGAAAGCGTCAGGGCATTGATCGCCCCCTTGGTCATGCTGTACGCAGGAACCATAGGCAAGGATATTCGCGCAACCGCCGAGGAAAGCTGGATGATGCGTCCTTCATTCCGGAGACGGGACAGGGCCTCCTGAATGATGAAAAACGGTGCTTTTACATTTAATGCTATCAGATGATCAAATGGATGCTCCTTTGTATCCTCAATAGCATCAACAAGACCCATCCCTGCATTATTTACAAGGATATCCATGCTGGTTTTGCCGAATCGCTCCGAAAGCTCCCGGTCCAGTTCGGAGTACAGCAAGCGTATTCCTTCGGTTGTGCCAAGATCCGCTCTTACCATGAATCCGGAACCGCCGTTGCGCTCAATTTCAGTGACCGTTTCTTCCGCGGCAGCTTGATTGGACAAGTAGTGTACGGCAACGGTCGCTCCTTCCTTCGCAAGCCTGAGGGCAATAGCTCTGCCGATGCCACGGCTTCCTCCAGTTACTAATGCAACTTTGTTAGTCAGTTTTTCCATTTCATCATCTCCTGGTGAAGTTTTTTCTTGCAATTTTCTTGCAATCCAGTTTTATCACATATCGAATTACGGGATGTTGCTCTCTAATTGACAGACAGCCGTGGCGGCAATGCACTGATTTCGTAATCTTGCTTTTCTATTGTGAAGTGCATGCATGATCGACGTTATGAGGTTATACTGAGGTTGAGGGGTGATGCAATGATCCATTCAATTGATGATCATCCGCTGACGGATGAACGCTGGCAAGCCATTATTCAAAACAATGCGGCTTACGACCAACAGTTTTTTTACGGAGTCAGGACAACAGGCATCTTTTGCAGACCATCCTGCAGATCAAGGGCTCCCAGGAAGGAGCATGTCCGGATTTTTACAGATGCAGGGCAGGCTCTGGCTGAAAGCTTCAGACCATGCAAGCGTTGCAGACCAACCGGCGATCGGTTGCCCGACCAGGAGTGGGTGGACCAAATGATACAATATATTGATCAAAATTATCGTGAAACGATTACACTAGATACATTGGCCGATATTTGTCATGGCAGTCCTTATCACTTACAGCGGACGTTCAAGCGGATAACAGGGGTAACGCCTGTTGAATACATCCAGACGAAGAGAATTAACGAGGCGATAGACATTTTGATAAACACCAATAAATCAGTCACCGAAATAGCGAGCTTAGTCGGCTTTTCCAATACGCCCTATTTCATCACATTATTCAAGAAAATGATGGAGCAGACACCGAACGAATATCGGCGTTCCCACGTGTCATCGGCAAAAACGGAACATTGACGGGGTATCGCGTAAGATACCTCCCACAACGGAACTATTGAGGTTGAAAGGTAGCTGGATGATTTATAAACGTCAGATGATACCATGTTAATAAGAAAGAGGGTACATATATTATGGAAATAGTTATCCAGCTTGAGCAAGTTTCTTATCGCAGAGAACAGAGCGAAATCCTGAAAAATATGAATTGGACAGTAAAAAAAGGCGAGCATTGGGCGCTGCTGGGGTTGAATGGCTCCGGAAAAACTACGATTCTTAATCTGATCAACGGTTATATTTGGTCAACACTGGGGAAGGTGTCTGTACTTGGGGAATTGTACGGAACGGTCGATGTCAGGGAAATGCGCAAACGGATCGGCTGGGTCAGCTCTTCGCTGCAGGAGAAGCTGCACAGCAATGATAAAACGCAAAATATCATAATCAGCGGGAAGCACGCCTCGATTGGTTTATATGAACAAACAACAGATCAGGAGGTAGAACAGGCCTTCTCCCTGATGACACAGCTGGGCTGCGGTCATTTGTTTGACCGTTCCTATCAATCCTGTTCACAGGGGGAAAAGCAAAAGCTGTTAATTGCACGGGCCTTGATGGCAGAGCCCAGAATACTTATCTTAGATGAAGCTACCAATGGTTTGGATTTCCTGTCCAGAGAGTCTCTTTTGGCCAGTATTCAGCAAATCGCCGAGCAGCCGGAAGCACCCACGATACTGTATGTGACCCACCATATTGAGGAAATCATGCCTGTCTTTAATCAAACTATGATGATCCGCAGAGGGGAAGTATTCCGGCAGGGACCGAGCACACAAGTTCTTACGAATGACACGCTGTCTTCTTTTTTCGAGACGGAAATCCAGGTACAGCAACTTAATAACAGAGCTTGGATCTCTATTCCTTAAGCTAAAACTACAACAGTATACAGCCCATCATCTGTCTGGAAAGCAGTGCACCTTTCCAGGCAGATAATGGGCTTATTTCTGTTTTCCTAACCTATACGACCGTGAATTTGTTGGAATTGCTCAAGCCGGATGAGGCGCCTTATCTTGGCAAATATGATGAGTTTGTCGCACCGGAGCTGGTTCGTGAGGCCTTTGCCGTAGACGGTCTGGATTTACAAGCTTTAAGGCAGAGCCTTAATTTATCCTGACCCATGAACATTATGTAATGGTAAGAAAACTAAGAAAGATCGCAGACTGCTGGCTATATTGGCCGGGGAAAGCGATCTTTTTTTCGCTTCTTAGGCTGGTCCCAATGTGGGTTCATTTTCCATGAATGCATAATATCAGCCCAACCAAGCAAACTAGGTAAAAATGACAACAGGTGATATGAATGGAAACGAAATTGAAGACTGAAAATCCCTTTGGGCCTGAGGCGCCCATTTCAAAGCATCTTGATGAAAATGTGAGACAGATCCAGTCTATTTTTGGTTCGAGTGTTGATCTGATCATGAAGGAGTGGTCCTACGGTCCGGAGTTTCGCTATAAAGCTGTAACCTTCTACTATGAAACACTAATGCAAAAGACAAAAAACTATATGAAATATACGCTTCAGGATCTCGTCGATCACGAGGTCGGTCCGGGGATGGAAAGCACACTTGAGGATCTGGTGATGTTTTTCGAGCACGATGGCGTCTCGCAAAAGTCGGCGGTTCTGCTTGACCGAGTAGATCAGATTGTGAAGGATATCCTCGACGGACACTTAGTCATCTTCCTCGATCAGTGGGATAAAGCGTTAAGCTATAAGGCATTTTCGGTAGAAACGAGGCAGGTAACAGAACCTGTCAACGAATCCGTTGTGCAGGGGCCACGCGAGAGTACCGTAGAGAGTCTGGAGAAAAACATGGGCCTTTTGCGGATCCGCCTTAAAACACCGAGCTTCAGGATGGTTAAAGCTAACGGCGGAGGCAAGACGAACACCGATATTGTCTATGCCTACCTCAGCGACGTCGTGGACAGCGAACTGCTGAATGAATTCGAGAGAAGGTTTGAAGCGGTCAAGCAAATGGAGGTGCTTGAGACATCCTATATTGAGCAGATTTTGGAAGACTCGACCTATTCCCCTTTCCCGCAGCACCAATATACAGAACGACCCGATGTGGTGACTGCCGCGCTGCTAAGGGGCAAAATTGCAGTGCTGGTTCAGGGGAGCAGCGGTGTTCTGTTGTGTCCAGGCTTGTTTACGGATTTCTTCCAATCCAGCGAGGATTACTACCAGCGGACACTCATTTCGTCTTTGATTCGTTTCCTGAGGGTGTTTGCTTTTATTATCGCATTAACGCTGCCGAGCATTTATATTGCCTTGACAACGTATCATACGGAGCTGGTGCCTACGGTATTGCTCCTTGCTGTCATCGATTCGCGGGAAGGGATTCCTCTCCCTGCTTTCTTTGAAGCATTACTGATGGAGTTTTTCTTCGAGCTGCTGCGCGAAGCGGGGGTTCGACTCCCCAGACCCGTTGGCTCTGCGGTCAGTATTGTTGGAGCTCTAATTATAGGAGATGCTGCGATCAGCGCGGGTATTGCATCACCGATCATGGTCATTATAGTGGCCCTTACAGGTATTGCCTCCTTCGCCATTCCTCAGTATGGTATCGCCATCTCATTGCGGATTCTACAGTTTCCTCTGATGATCTCCGCATCATTGCTTGGCGGATTCGGCGTGATGATTATGCTGATTCTGTTTCTGCTTCATCTGACCAAGCTGCGATCACTTGGTCAGCCTTATCTTTCGCCATTAGCTCCTCTGAGGTTTTCGCCCTTGAAGGATGTGTTTATCCGCGCGCCGATCCGGATACTGCAGCGAGGTCTGAGAGACCGGCAATTTAACCGGCAGGGGAGGTAAGTAGGAGAAAAATTAAGCAAGAGATGGGGTGAGAGTATGTACAGATATGGGATTTTTTTTCTACTGATAGGGGCATTGCTGCTTACTTCCGGCTGCTGGAGCAAGCATGAACTGGTAGAGCTGGGATTTGTCCTTGGTGTTGCTCTCGATGCCGCTAAAGATAACCAGATTGAAATGACTGCCCAGATCTATCGTCCTGGTTCAGGGAGCAGGGGAGAGAAACTCTCTTCAGTCCCGTCGACCGTTAATGTCAAGGCCAAAAACAAAAACATTATGGCAGCGGTTCGCGATATTCCGATGCACCTGGGAAGGAAGTCACAGTGGAGTCACATGCAAGTTATTCTTGTAAGTGAAAAGCTGGCCCGGTCACAGGATATTGGCAAGCTGCTCGATTTCTTCTATCGCGATCATGAGGCTCGAGGTGACGTGCAGGTGCTGATTACAGGCGGCCGGGCGGACGCCGCGCTCATGCTGCGGCCAAGGATCGAAAAGTCTACAAGCCAGGAGCTGCTGCGGGCAAACCGAATTTCCCAAAGCGTATCAGGTAAAACATTAGTCACTACGCTGCTGCAATTAGGGATTCAAGCACGAAATGCACATGTGGACGGCTATATTTCCTATTTGTATAAGGTGAAGCCCAAGCAGGAAGTATTCTCGAATGCCGGTATTGCACTTACTAAAAATGGTAAAATGGTGGGTGTGCTTTCAGCGGGGAAGACTCAAGGGCTTGCGATGCTTCGGGATGAATTTAAGTCGGGCATTATTGGTTTCCCTTGTCCGGGTAAGAAGCAGCGGACGGAATCGTTAGAAGTGTTAAAACAGAAGACAAAACTGACAGTTGAATGGACGGCGGGTAAGCCATCCTCTGTAACGGCTCATACCGATGTAGAAGCCGCGATCTCAGAATTAAAGTGCAGTTATGTGCGTACACCGGAAGAAGAGAAGAAGCTGCTGAAAGCTGCTGAAAGCCAGCTTAAGCAAATTATGCAGGCAAGCTACCATGAACTGCAGAAGCAGAAAATTGAGGCGGTTGGCATTAGTAACCTGATTTATCGTAAATATCCGCGAGCTTGGGCAGTCATAAAGGATGATTGGGATTACCAATTCACCAAGCTACCGCTTCATGTGAACGTTAAGATGAAGCTGACTACCCCAGGGGCAAGCAATACAATACCGCTTTTGTAGCATACCGGGCAGAAATAAAGGGGCTTTCATATGAGAGAACGGATATTTCTTATGGTTTTGGTTTACACTGCAGTTTTGGTGTATGGGCTGCTTCGACGGAACAAGGCGGCAGCTCCAAGAGATCGGTTGGTGTACGTGATCCTTCTAGTCGGATCATTATATCTATCGCTCGATTTTATCGTGAATCAGGACTGGCCGGATACGTATGATTTCGTACCGGGCTTCATCAAGGAGCTGGCAAAGAAAATAGATTCTTTTCTGGATGTAAAAATGTGAGATATACCCACTCGGCGAAAGGGGAGGAATTATGGATAAGGAACAGACAATAAGTTCCGGCCAGTTAAGCATTCTGTTTTTTGTTTTTATGACGGGATCTGCCATTATTAATGTTCCGGGTCCGCTTGTTTTGCGGGCGGGTAATGGGGCCTGGCTGTCCCTCATGATTGCGGGTATAGTCGGAGCCGGAGTACTGACCTGCATGCTGTATCTTCACCGAAAGTATCCCGGATTGAATTACATGGCTTACAGCAGGAAGCTGGTGGGCCCGTTTTTTACCTACGTATTCGGTTTTATGGCCATTTTCTTTCTGCACTACATGCAATCGGCCATTGTATTGGATGCCGGGTTGTTTATGGTCACCTCCATGCTAAGGGAAACACCATTGTATGTATTTAACCTCCTGCTTTTTATGGTGGCTGCATTGACTGCTCGTGCAGGTATTGAAGTGATGGCAAGGATGTTTACATTAATTATCGGGATAGTGATTTTTTGTACGGTCGCAGTCTTGCTGTTGGCAATTCCTCTCTATCATGTGGACTATTTGCTCCCGATACTACCCAAAGGGATAATACCGGTGATGCACGGGGTATACACTGCGTCAGGTTTTCCTTATATGGAGGTGATTGTATTCGCTATGCTGCTTCCATGTGTACGCGCCGATCAGCGGGGGAAGACAGGAAGATATATGTTTCTTTCTCTGGGGCTAAATATAATTATTCTGTGCATTTCAACGGTGTGTGCCATCATGACCTTGGGCCCGCTGACAGGGGACACCATGTATAGTTTATTTGCGCTCGCCCGGCTTATCGAGTTCCAGGAGATTATCCAGCGGATCGAATCGGTGATAGGGATGTCACTTATTGCTGACTCTTATATGAAAGTTGCCATTGCTCTTTACGTATTGAATGCCATACTGTGCGAGCTGTTCCGTATCAAGGACAGGACAATATTGATCCTGCCCTTAGCCTTGATCGGTTTTCTTAATACGCTGGTCACCTTTAACGGCACGACTGAATGGTTCAATTTTGTATCTGTGATACATCCGGTATGGAACTTTTTTTCCTTAACGCTTCCTCTCCTGATTCTTACCTTAACTGCGGTTATTCGAAAGCGGAAATAGGCTGTAGCTATACCCTGGAAGCTACGGATTTTCTTTCACAATTTGATCCGCAGTGCGTATAGCCAACGCGATGATAGACAGTGCCGGGTTAGTGGCTCCCATCGAAGGCAGTACACTTGCATCCGCAACATACAAACCCGGAACGCCGTGGATTTGCCCGAACGGGTTCGTCGCCGAGGTGTTTGGGTCCTCGCCCATTCGGCAGGTGCCGGCATCATGGTTATCGGCTCCCGGCGGCATCAAGCAGATGGCCGGAACACCGTCTATTGTCTCCAGTTGCATTTGCATCGCTCCAGCCGATTGAATAGCAGCGTCATACATCTGCTCAATAATAGCCTCATCCTTTGCACTGTAAGAGAAGTTGACCTGCAGCTCCGGCATCCCGTAAGCATCCGTCCGGCTTGGATCAATGAAGACCCGGTTTTCATACCTTGCCTCCACGACACCGGATATATAGTAATCGGTGATTCTCCAGACATCTTTATCCGGTCTGGTAAGATAATGATAGTCAAAATATTGCTCCGGTCCTTGAACTTGAATCCGGTAAGGACGATCCTCAAGCTCGGGAATCACAATGCCTAGCGTTCCCAGTGGATCAGGAAAGCTGGTGGTATTAAGATTGGCCGCTGCAACCAGATAAGAATGGTTGAGCAGATACCTGCCAATGGCGCTCCCCTGGATGCCGGAATTGAGCAAGATACGCGGTGTCTGCAGGGCGCTGGCGGAAAGGATCACCGTTTTTGCTTTAATAACATGAGACCTTTTGTCCGGGGTGATCACACGAATGCCTGCCGCTCTTCCTCCTTCAGTCAGGACTTCGGCACAGTAAGTATCGACCGCCAGATCAAAGGCACGGTGGTTCAAGGCTTTCGCCAGTAGGTTAATGGTACTGGAAAAAACATTGGAATTGACCTTGCCCAGTATAGTTGGAGCCAGATCAGCCGCAAGGGGGATATCATCTGCATTGGCAAAGCCTTGTCTGCGAAGTCGCTCCAGCAAAATTTGTGTGATCAAAGAATTTCTTGTATAGTCCCGTGTGACACTCATAACCTCTTCGGCAATGTTGTAATACAAATTCATTTCGTAAGGGGAGACTGGCCAGTTCTTTACAATATCAAAATCAGGAACCCGGGGAGTGACGCACCCCCATAAAGTGCCTCTGCCGCCTAATGCGTAAATTAGCTTAAGTCCGCTAAATTGCGGAAGCTGGTTGCCAATCAGATCCGTAACTTGCGAGGGGCGGAATAATCGGAAATTGATTCCGTCCATCGTTGGCACGTTCATGATGTGGGTCGCTAGAAACTGCGGTCCCCGCTCCACCATCCCGATCCGTTTGCCGTTTTCGCCCCATTGCTCGCATAACCGCCACAAAGCTGCGCCGCCCCCTAGCCCGGAGCCCACGATAAGAACATCGTATTCGGTCGCGGCCATTTCTTCCGCGGATGAAAGAGGGATCCAATTGTGAATAATTGCTTCCTCTGGCGGAGGTGGACAAAAAGGAGCGGACACCCCGGGGGCGGAGGGGATAATGGGAGAGGGGATCCGAACCTGCTTCCCGGATATAATACGATCAGGCCGGTCAATATGCGGATTGCTTGACATCAATTGATCGACGCCGATTTGGTAACGCATCGCTAATCGATACAATGTATCTCCTGCGTCTGCTACATGGATTTTCACGCCGGCTGCAACTCCTTGTAGTAAAATAAATAATCGCCATTTTTTATACGTATGATTCTCTGCCCTGCTTAATACCATGAGTAGCAGCCACAATTGTGCCCTGTGCGCAGCAGGAAGGAGAGAATCATCTATGAAAATGAATGCACAGCATGGAACGCCTGAACGGATCGTACCTATACGTGTCACCATCTGGAACGAGTACGTTCATGAACGAATAAATCCGTTAGTAGCACGCAATTATCCAAAAGGTATACATGAAGCGCTTGCAGCCGGAATCGGACCTTACGGATTTAGGCCGCGGATGGCCACGCTGGAGCAGCCGGAGCATGGACTCAGCCATGAAGTGCTCAACCAGACGGATGTGCTCATCTGGTGGGGGCACCTGGCCCATGATCAAGTGTCCGATGAGATTGTAACCCGGATTCAGATGAGGGTGCTTCAAGGGATGGGGCTGATTGTGCTGCATGCCGGACATCGGTCGAAAATTTTTCAGCGGCTCATGGGAACGACCTGTGATTTGAAATGGCGGGAGGACGCTGAAAGGGAGCGGATCTGGGTTGTGGATCCGTCTCATCCGATAACCTATGGAATTGGCGAATATTTCGAGATCGAGCCGGAAGAGATGTACGGCGAGTTCTTCGACATTCCGGCTCCCGATCAGCTCGTATTCATTAGCTGGTTTCAGGGAGGGGAGCTGTTCCGGAGCGGATGTGCGTACCAGCGTGGTCTTGGTAAAATTTTCTATTTTCGTCCCGGCCATGAAACGTATCCCACTTACTATCATCCGAAGGTGCTGCAGGTGATCGCCAATGCCATTTACTGGGCCGCTTCACCCCACGGGGTACAGCCTGTATATGGGGAGGTGCCTCCACTGGAGCCGATGCCGGGTTATCCACTTAAGAAGATGTAGGGAGTTTGCTCACTAGCCTGGCATTGCCGGGCTTTTTCCCTTGCTCTATAATCAATATAGATGCCCGAGTGCTCTAAGTCATTCCAGGAGGTAAAAAGTAAAATGGACTATATATTTTCAGACCGCATCGCCGCACTTCAACCCTCGATTATCCGTGAAATTTTAAAAGCAAGCTCGGGTAAGGATGTCATTCCGTTTTCCGCAGGCAACCCGGCTGTCGAAACCTTTCCGGTACAGGTAATCAGTTCCTTTACACAAGCTATTCTAGAACAAGACCCTGTGGCTGCTCTGCAGTATGGAGTGACCGAAGGTTATGGGCCGCTGCGTGAGACGCTTAAGGAACAGTTAAAAAGCCGCTTGGCTATGGGACAGCAGTACGATGATCTTTTTATGGTATCCGGCGCGCAGCAGGGAATTGAGTTGGCCTGCAAGGTGCTGTGCAACGAAGGCGACACGATTATTTGTGAAAGTCCAAGCTTTATCGGTTCACTGAACTCATTCCGGGCTGCGGGAGCAAGACTTGTCGGGGTTCCGATGGAGAGTGACGGGATACATATAGAGATGCTGGAGCATGCGCTTAAAACGGAGAAAAACGTAAAGCTCATTTACCTGATTCCGAGCTTTCAAAATCCGACCGGCATCACGACAAGTTTGGAAAAGCGACAGGCCATCTATGAACTTGCTAAGAAGTATGGAGTCATGATTCTGGAAGATAATCCTTATGGAGAGCTGCGGTTCAAAGGGACAGATGTGCCAACCATCAAGTCTATGGATGACGAGGGTCTTGTGATCTATGTCGGCTCTTTCTCCAAGATTCTTTCCCCCGGCTTGCGTGTCGGTTTTGTACAAGCTCCTTCGGAGGTTATGCAGAAAATGGTCGTAGCCAAGCAGGGAGAAGATGTTCATACGGCCATGCTGCCGCAAATTCTGGCTTATAAATTCATGACGGAATACGATTATCAAGGTCATATCAAGAGCATTCGGGAAATTTACCGGCGCAAATGTGAGCTCATGACGGAGAACCTGGAAAAGCTGATGGGCAGCCGCATCACGTATACAAATCCGGACGGCGGCCTGTTCCTGTGGTGCAGTTTGCCTGAATCGGTACCGATGCTGGAGTACTGTAAAAAAGCGGCGGCCAAAGGAGTGGCGGTGGTTCCGGGCACAGCCTTCCTCGTACAGGAAAATGAGCCGTGCAATGCGTTCCGCATCAACTTCTCGACGCCATCGGATGAGCAGATTGTGAAGGGGATCGAAATTCTGAGCATGGTTTGATTTAGGTATTACTTTTGTATGTTGGGAGGCGCTCCGAGAACGAAGCATTCCTGCAATCGCTGTTGACCCTTCGGGCCAAAGGCGACCGCTTCGCTTTTCCGGAATTGCTTCGTTCTCTCCGCTACTGCGTGCATGATCTTACTTAATCCAAACCTGAAAACGAATCTCGATTTCTGATTTGGAAAGAGGTCAAGAACAGTCGTCGACCACGAGTAACTATGTATGAGACGACAGTTCAAATGGGGCAAAGTGAAAGGGAAGAGCAAGTATTAGTGGAGATCAGGCCACCGATACTTGCTCTTTTAAATGAAAAATGGTGATTTTCGTAATTCGAGGCTGGTTGTTCGTTTTTAGCTTAAATTAGCGACAGGGGTTACATAATAATGTGACTCGGCAGTCACCTCAAATCCCACAGACTGATACAGGTTTAAAGCACGCCTGTTATCGGTGACTACACCAAGTCGAATGGAGGAGTAACGCTTGGTGAGCAGTATGTTGACTGCACGAGTAAGAATTTCGCGCCCGTAACCTCTTCCCTGGCAAGAGGTAAGCACACAAAAGTCATGGATAACAGCAGTAGCCGTGTCCAGATGATTGACCCTAATGATTCCGACCGGTGCCGGACCGTCCCATGCGATGTAAGTAACACGTTCAGGCTTATTTGTATGCAAAAAATAATTCCGTGTCCAGGACTCGGAGTCGCCAAAGGCTTGTGCTGAGCACTGCACCAGAAACTCGAAATCCCGGGCCTCCGCTGGCCGCACAACCAAGCGGAAAGGATGCGGTGTATCAGCCGGAGAACGGGTCAGATTCATGGTGAACTCAGATGTTGAAAAATCAGCACCCAAGTGCTGAATGCAAGCAATGCCGGGTCGGGAATTTGCAGGGACTCTGAGCCGGCAGGTTCCAATTCCCTGTTCTTTTAGCTCAGCGGCAACACTTTTCATTAATTTGCGAAAAATGCCTTGACCCCGGTAATCCGGATGAACCATACCATTGATATTGGCTTCAATTTCATCCGATGTATACCAGCTCACAAAGCCGATAATCTGATTGCCATTAAGGCATAAGAAAGCATGGTCTCCTCCGTCTGCCTTCAGACTTTCTACGCCGACCCTTAAGCTCGATCTATCAAAATTTTTGCACAGTTGCTCCAGTATTCGGATTTGATCAATCTGATCAGCCGAGAAGTCAATCATTTTAATTGCCTTATAATCGTTCAAAATATACCCTCATTTAGGAAGGAAACACGCAGTTTATGGACGAGCAGGCGATATCCTTCCAAAGTCTGTCCGCTTATGATTGGTTACCATGGTAACGCCCCCCCTAATCGTTTAATTATCATTTTATCGTATTTAAGCTACAAAGTCAGGTATAAGATTATACCCTCAGAGCTGCACGCAGCATTATGATGAAAACATTGGGCTTTGTCGATTTTTTGAGAGAGCTTGATTTTCAGCATTATATATCGTAATATTCGAATATACAAATTCAAAGATGTAAAGGCGGGCCCTTATGCATAAAAATTTCAAGGCATACAGCCAGACAGCAGAAACCCTAAAGGCAATCGCCCATCCGGTCAGACTTTGCATCCTCAAAGGCTTGCTTGAGAAAGGAAGCTGCAATGTCTCTTATATGCAGGAGTGCCTGGAGCTTCCACAATCTACCGTATCCCAGCATCTGCAGAAGCTTCGTTCCCTGGGCATCGTGGAGACTGAACGCAACGGCCTTGAGATCAATTACTCCGTAAAGGATGACAAAATCAAACAGCTAATCACATTATTTTTAGGAGATGACAATCATGAGTAAAAAAGTACTAATCGTCGGCGGAGTGGCAGGGGGAGCCTCGGCCGCGGCGCGTCTCCGCAGACTGGATGAAGAAGCTGAAATCATCATGTTTGAGCGGGATCCGTATATTTCTTTTGCCAACTGCGGATTGCCCTATTATATTGGCGGCTCCATTCAGGACCGTTCCAAGCTGCTGATTCAAACACCTGAAGCCATGCATAAGCGTTTCAATATCGATGTCCGGACACAGAGCGAGGTTGTTTCCGTTGATCCGATCAATAAAAAGGTTTATGTAAAAAATCAGGAGCTTGGCAGCTATGAAGAAAGCTATGATGCGCTGATTCTGTCCCCGGGGGCTAAACCGCTTCGTCCGGAGCTGCCGGGCATACAAAGTTCCAGGATTCACACGCTGCGAAACATCCCGGACACTGATAAAATCAAGAGTAAAGTTGAAGAAGAAGGAACCCGCTCTGCGGTTGTCATTGGCGGCGGCTTTATTGGAGTGGAAATGGCGGAGAACCTTAGAGAGGCCGGATTGGAGGTAACTTTAATTCAGGCAGGACAGCAGTTGCTGACTGCATTTGATTCCGAAATGGCCTCCGTGCTGGCCAAAGAGTTGGAGGATCAAGGTGTGCAACTGATATTCTCTGACATGGTTCAGGGGTTCGAGGAAAACGGCGAGCAGATGATAACCCGGTTGTCGAGCGGTACGATGCTTCAGAGCGAGATTGTGCTTTTGGCTGTCGGTGTTGCGCCGGACACCGCATTTCTGAAGGACAGCGGATTGGAGTTCGGCCCGCGGGGGCATATTCTGGTTAATGAACGGATGGAGACCAACCTGCAAGATGTGTATGCAGTCGGTGACGCCGTGGAGGTTGTTGATTTCGTGAATGGCCAGAAAACTGCAATTCCGCTCGCAGGACCGGCCAATAAACAGGGAAGAATAGCGGCTGACAATATTTGCGCTCTTGGCACAACCTACAAAGGCTCCCAAGGAACATCTATTATTAAAGTCTTTGGTCTGAGCGGCGCAGCTACCGGCAATAACGAAAAAACATTGCAGCGTCTCAACATTCCTTATCACGTTGTGTATGTGCACCCAAACTCACACGCTTCTTATTATCCAGGTGCCACACCCATCTCATTGAAGCTTCTGTTCGATCAGCAGGGTACGGTGCTCGGAGCACAAGCTGTCGGTTATGACGGGGTGGACAAGCGAATCGATGATATTGCTACGGTGATCCGGTTTAGAGGCAACGTCACGGATTTGGCTGAGCTGGAGCTGTCGTATGCCCCGCCATATTCCTCGGCGAAGGACCCGGTGAACATGGCGGGTTATGCAGCGGAAAATGTTTTGCATGGCATGACGGAGGTGTTTGTTCCGGCAGCGTTGGCTGAACGTGACCATGAGAAGGTTACGCTGGTGGATGTCCGGACAGAGATAGAGTATATGAACGGCCACATTGAGGGAGCCGTAAATATTCCGGTAGATGATCTTCGCTCCCGTGTAAGCGAATTGGATGCATCTAAGGAAATATGGGTGTACTGTCAAGTTGGTTTGAGAGGTTATACAGCATCCCGGATTCTTGCACAAAAAGGGCTTCGCGTAAAAAATCTGACCGGCGGCTACAAAACGTACCAAATGAGCAGATATACACCGAAAAAGGTTGCAGTCAAAGCGGTTGAACATGCAGTCTCCAATCATGCAGCCGCCAAAAATGAAATCGCTGCGGCTGCGCCGGCAGTCATTATGCCTATGGCTCCCGATACCGTGCTGGATGCTTGCGGACTCAGTTGCCCGGGACCTCTGATCCAGGTCAAGAAAACCATCGACACGATGCAGAAAGGGCAAGTCCTCAAAGTTACTGCGTCGGATCCGGGCTTCCAAGAGGATATTAAGGCATGGGCACAGATGTCGCGCAATGAACTCCTCCAACTGAGCAAGCGGCCGGATGGCATGATTGAGGCTTACCTTAGCAAAGGGAACAAAAGCTCGGAGCCCGCTGTCGGCCAAGCGTCGGTGATTTCCGGTCAAGCAAGCACAATGGTTGTATTTAGCGGTGATCTTGATAAAGCAATTGCTTCTTTTATCATTGCTAACGGAGCAGCGGCAAGCGGCAAGAAAGTAACCATGTTCTTTACTTTCTGGGGTCTGAATATCATCCGCAAGCATCATAAGGTGTCTGTTTCGAAAAGCATGATAGGCAAAGTCTTCGGAACGTTAATGCCACGCGGCAGTCGTAAGCTGGCTTTGTCCAGAATGAATATGCTGGGCATGGGCTCCCGGATGATCCGTTCGCTGATGAAAAGCAAAAATGTGCCCTCGTTAGAGGAGCTGATCCGGACAGCCATGGATCAGGGAGTGGAGATTATTGCCTGTCAGATGTCCATGGATCTAATGGGTATAGACCGCCAGGAGTTGATTGATGGGGTAGGGATCGGAGGAGTAGGGGCTTACCTTGGCAAAGCTGAGCAAAGCGGCCATAATTTATTTATCTGATTTTTAATTGATGATGGTAAAGGGAACGAAAAACAACCGGACGAGGCAAGGATAAAACCCTTGCCTCGTCCAGTTTTCGATTTTGGATTCCGCAAATGACACAGCAGAAACCTCATGCTAAATTTAAGCCCGAAGACCTGCACGCAGTACTTTAACAGGGAGAGCTAAAGCAATCCGCCCGAAAGGCTTTATGGACGACTCATTGCCGTTTCACCCGTGCGCGTCAGTTCAAGTAAGCCATATGGTTTCAACAGATGCAGCAATGCGTTATTGTGTTCATTTAAACAGTAAGGAGTGAGCATGTGAAGGAAGCTTACCAGTTACGGGATCGGATTCCACTGCTTCAAAGCAGCACAAGACTCGAAAAGATCCATAAGGGATACTCCGGTGATGATAAATATATTGTTTATGATAGCGACGAGCGCGCGTTGTACATATTACGAGCCTTCAGTATCGATCAAAAACATAACAAAAGGCTGGAGTTCAGATGTCTTAATTGGATGGAGCAGCAGGGCGTAAAATGCTCCAGGCCTATTGAAATAGGCGTTCTGCCTGACCAGGGACTTGGCTATATGATCGTCTCGTTCATTGAGGGTAATGAAGCAGCCGAGGAGCTTCCGCTTTTAACTGCAGAAGAACAGTTTAACATTGGAATTGAGGCTGGTTTGCAGCTGCGAAAAATCCATCAGCTTCGTTGCCCCGAGAACATGACGCCATGGTATGAAAGAATGGCTGCAAAGCATCACCGATACAGGATAGAATATGCCAAATGCGGAACCATGATCAAGGGGGAGAAGAGGCTGCTTGCCTTTATTGATGAACATCTGCACATCATGCAGGACAGGCCGAACCTGTTCCAGCATGATGATTTCCATGTCGGAAATCTGATCGTCAACAACGGCAAGCTTTCAGGCGTCATTGATTTCGACAGGTTTGACTGGGGAGATCCTATCCATGAGTTTGTGAAGGTTGGTATGTTTAGCTCTGAGGTTAGCGTGCCTTTCTCGGTTGGACAGATTTTTGGATATCATGACCGCAAAGAGCCTGGTGAATATTTCTGGCAGTTATACTCGTTATATTTGGCTATGACATTGATCTCATCAATTGTATGGATTCTGAAAGTAAAGCCGGAGGAGCTGGAGCTTATGCTGGCCAAAATCTACAGGGTCATGGAGGATCATGAGAACTTCTCGCGGATCACTCCTGCATGGTATAGTCAATCCGAGGCGTATCCAATATTTTAACGCAGGATCTTGCGCAGAGAGTGCTAACAGTTCAGTAAATGGAATAGCATCACCGGTTCATAGATTAATAGGGTATTAGCTGCTTTACATATACCCAGTCCTCTTAATAGTTTGTGCATAAAATATAACATAATAACAGAATTTTGGGTTAGGGGGATGTTTGTGAAAGGATTAATCTTATGCGCCGGTAAAGGAACAAGACTTCAGCCCTCGACTTATACCAAACCAAAGTGCATGTTACCAGTTAATGGTGAATACATTCTCGTCTCTATCATCGATAAACTTGTTGCGGCTGGAATTAACGACATTGGAATTGTAGTAAATTCTTCTCAAGGAGAGATTCGAAAATCAATCGGGGACGGGGAGCGGTGGAATGCTTCTTTGACTTATCTGCTTCAGGAAGAAGCCAAAGGGCTAGCGGATGCGGTTAATAGCGCACGGTCTTTTATAGAGGATTCCCCGTTTTTATTGATGCTTGGTGATAATTTATACGAGGGAGAAGTCGAACCACTCATTCGATCATTGGAAAGCAATGAATCGGCGGCTTCCATACTGCTTCAGCCAGTCAAGGACCCTAGTCAATTTGGAGTTGCGGTCATTGAGAATGAGCAGATCGTCAGCTTGGAAGAGAAACCGCTGAAGCCCAAATCCAATTTGGCGATAGTGGGTGTGTATGTTTTTACCGGATCCATCTGGTCGGCCATAGAGAGACTCACGCCCTCCCGTCGTGGGGAATATGAGTTAACGGATGCTATTCAAATGATCATTTCAGAAGGTGGACATGTTGCGTACAATGTAACGACTGCGCCTTTCTTTGATATCGGAACCCATGAGCGCTGGCTTCAGGCCAACCGCTATAAAATGGACCATGACCCCGAGAACTTTAAGATACCACCGGGTATGGATGCTTCCGTGAAATGGATTCCGCCGGTCAGAGTTCATCCAACCGCCCGTATAACGAGCAGCGTTATTGGGCCCCATGTGTATATCGGTCCAAACAGTATCGTCGAAGACTGTATCCTGACCAATAGTATTTTGACGGATCAGGTGCATTTGTTTCATATTCATGCGGAGGGAAGCGTATTTGGATCTGCTGTCCGTATGGAAGAACAAGAAATTCAGGAGCAGCCGGCCCGACACATTCTGGGGGACCATGCATCCGTTATGAGAAGCACTCCCGGCGTGCACAAGGATTCAAAATAAATCGTATGTGATTAGGGAAAAGTCCAATCCACCTACCAGGGTAAACATACACTTAAAGTAGTCCAATGTAACAGGCGTTATGCCTAACAATACTTTAAGGGGTAGGTGATCCTTGCGGATGATTGAGCTGGCCTTGACGATCAATGATAGAGACGGAAAATATCCTGCGCATGCGGGTGTTGTTCTTTCCTCCATTTTTTCCAATACGCAGCAGCCAATCAATGTGCACATTGTGCATGATGAGACCTTAACTGAAGAAAATAAGTTAAAGCTTACACAGTTGACAGAGTCATTTCATCAAAACATCAATTTTTATCATGTTTCACTTCCTGAAGATTTGCTCGAAATTTCAACTCAGGTTCATAGGATTGACCATTGGACGATCGCTAGTATGTATCGCTTGCTGCTGCCGCAAATTGTTCCGGTTGACAGAATTATTTATCTGGACTGCGACATTTGGGTCAATATGGATATTAATGAATTATGGAGTGTTGATCTGGGAGAAAATTATTTGGGCGCTGTGCTGGACCAGGGATTAAATTTAGATGAGTACTTTACTTCAATGGGGTTGAACGGCGCAACTTATTTTAACTCAGGTGTTATTCTGTTTCATTTGGAAAATATCCGTAATAAAAAGACTTGGTATGAAGAATTGCTCCATTTCTTGCGTAATTACTCGACGACAACGATGCCCGATCAGGATGCTTTGAATGCCTTGTACTGCTCCAAATATATACAATTGGATCAGCGGTTTAATACATTCGCTCACGCCGAGCTTGATCCGGAGAATAAAATTATTCATTTCGCCGGAGAAGAGAACAAGTGGTGGGGTGCCAATTCACCTGCTGCGCCGCTCTATAGCTCATTTCTTGCCATGACCCCTTGGGCCGGGGAATTTACATTGGAGCCTGTTTCCAAACCATCTCATGAGTCATCGGTGGCTCCGCCAGCTCAAGTCATTCAGGTTCCCGAACCGGCTGGTGAGACGGCAGCGCCGGTCTTGGTGAACACTCCCGTACCTTCTGCAGCCCCTGCAACTCCTTCCAAACGGAAGCGCCGCAGATCACTACGATTACGGTTAATATCCAGATTGCGGAGGAAAAGAATAACGCGTGGTAAATACCGTTCTATTAGAAGGATTAACCGAATAAGGCGTCGACGTCTCTTGAAGAGAAAAACATCGGCTAGGAAACTGGCGATCTTCAGTAGAAAAAGCGTTCATGCTATGAGAAAGGCTCCTGCGAAAAAAAGCTCACACCGTATACAGCGCTTATAATACTCGCAGGAAGCGATCCGCCTGATCAAACGGGTGGATCGTTTTTTTGCTTTTTTTCGCATTAACCCCGATGAATTGCGGAAATATTTCGTATGATATGATAATAGACCTATGATACACTGTGTATAAATGTGCCATTAGAACTATGAAATAATTACAAAGTTATGACGAAAAATAACGAGGAAGTATCTGTTTTTGGATAAACTAGATAGCCCCAGTCTTTCGTCTAACAGTGATCTTTCATTGTACCTTGATGTGAGCAGGTTATTAAGTGAGGAGGAGGAGAGGAAAGGATGATATCTTAATTTTAAGCTAAATTCAAGTTTAGATCGTATAATTATGCATTCCTACATAAATAAGCGGTCCATTCTGTACCATTTCATATCAAACATACAGCATCTAAGTCGCCAGGAGGAAACATATCCATGATGATTGAGGAGTACGTACTAAAAGACAGATTACCGCTAGACGACAGAATTCTTGCCAGAGATATTACCTGTTTTTTAGAGATATCCAAAATGTATGCCGGCAATGAAATATTGATTAACAGGCTAATCAGTATCTTGCGCAGGCATGGGTACGATACCATTGAAGATGTAGTCAGTGTAAGCGAGAGGCAAATAAGGCTTACCAAACAGATAGGGGAGCAAACATTTAAGCTGCTCCTTGATTTGTTAAAAGCACTTTCCAAGCGAGGGGAACCTGGGCATCTATAGCAATGAACAGGAAATAGCCAACAAGAACGAGTCGGGGGGGGGGGGAATTCTACTCTCCTTTAGGGGACAGGTGCCTAAAGGAGTTTTTTATTGCCAAAAAGCCCGCTCTAAGGACATTTCACCACATACACTAAACTATATCTCAAACAAGGAGGAGATTAGAATGAGCGCATGTGGATGTGGATACGGAGGAGGACTTTGGACCTCTACAGGTGCTATATTAGTTTTGTTTATCCTTTTGGTTATTATCAGTAAATCCTTCTGGATTTAAGCAAACCAGCTACCCTTTGGCGAATTATCGGAGCGTCAGTATGGAAAAAAGCGGATGTCAAGTCCGCTTTTTTTCATACCGGAAAGTGGATAAAGAAACTTATTTGTTATTTCCTTACCTTAGCCCGGGGAGCTTTGCTGTAAATTTTACGTTTGTGGAAGGATAGAGAGCGGTACTGACGTGCCAGATTAACGATTTCCTCCTCTTTTAAAGAAGAGGCATCCATATTCAGGCCTTTATTCTTGGAGCTTCTAAGGATCATCCGATCCGGATTCGTTGTGTACAAATAATTGGCGTAGGTTTCATACTCGGAAAAACCAAATTGCTTCTTTTTATCGATGCTGCGGATAATTGCTTTGTACCATGTCAGCTGATGGATGGCCTCAATTTTCTTTCTCAAAGCAGCGAGCTTCGTCTTTTCGAGCAGCATATAGTGGGTAACAAAAGAGCGGGGCCGCGGCGGTTTCATCCCCAGCAGCTTACGGTAGGTGTTGAAATATTCCGGCTGGCTCCAGTCACGACAGTAAAATATCGTTTTCCCTTCCTTCACAAAAGAATGGGGTCTGATCAGTATCGTGTCCGCATCAATCACCAAAAAATGCTTTGCGTTCACGATATGATCTCCGTTCATTTTAAGAAGCTGCTGATACAACCAGCCTGACCGATCCCAGCGGGCTGATTGATAGTTTATATCTTTTTTGGTAATTGGAAGGACTGTTTTCTCATCTACAAAAGTGCAATTTTTGTTGGAACAAAGGTTTCTAATTTTGCTGCTAGGAGGCGAAACAATATAAATGCGACCGATAGGATGCTGTACATAACGGCGTAGATGATCGATGACGAAGGGAAGGGTGGCCAAATCTTTTTCAATGGCGGGTATAAGAACATCAATCTCGGGCGCATTGTTTAATCGGATCCCGCGAATAACTGGCATTTTCTCAACTCCCTGTACGAAGTATGATGTCTTGTACATGGTATGAGTGGAGAAGAGGTTTGGTCAGGGCTTGTGCGTGTATGCCAATTTTTGTGACCCGGCAATGTGGAGATGGCAAGAAGCTTGTTCTGCCAGCAAGTAGCTTACTTAGAAAGGAGATAGAAGTGGAGATTTTCTTTCGGGGGACGGTTAAAACGGGCTATTTCTTAACTTCAGGCTTCATGTTATTCTTAGAAGTGTTTCTAACAAAAAGGAGCGATAAGATGACTTTGAACACAATTGCCCAGATAGAAGCGCTTATAGGAAGAGTACCTGAAATACTTAAGGAAATACCCGCCGAGGACATGATCCCCCCCCGATCAGCAGGAAAATGGTCAAACCTGCAAATTCTCGGCCATCTTTGTGATTCGGCCATCAACAACGTCACACGTTTTATTCAGGCCCAGTACGTGGGCGGGACGTTCGCCGTCACCCCTTATGACCAGGAGCAGTGGGTGGCAAAGCAAAACTACCAGCAAGCCTCCATCGATGAGGTCATCACCCTGTGGGTCAGCCTAAATCGTTCCATTGTTCGGGTCATTGCGAGTCTGCCAAGGGAAACAGCCTCGTCCCAGGCCGTGGAGCTGCCAAACGGGGAGATAAAAACATTGGAGTGGCTAATTGAGGATTATTTGGAGCATATGAAGCATCATTTAACACAAATCTTGCCGTCATTGTTGGAGAAGGACTAATAACCCGCTATGCCCGAACGTGCACAAGAACTGCCCTTGTGTACGTTTTTTTTGTTGGCGTTATCCCGTATTATATAATAATGTTTGTATAGAAATGACCATTCGTTTTGGTATAGATATATAGAGGTGAAGGATGAGTAATAAAACCACAACAGCCATTCTGGATGAATCGGAGAGAATCACGATTTCCAGGGTTCCGATTCTGATTTGGGTGGTCATCATTTATATGGAGGTTATGATATTTCAGTTCTTGAGTGAACCCATGCTTCTGAACAGCATTTTATTCACCGGGACAATGACAGCACATTCCTGTTTATATTGGTTTGCACATAGGGTTGTGGGCTTCAAGCCCTGGTTATATTTTGTACTGCAAGGGGCTTCCATTTTTTTGAGTGCATTTCTTCTGCCTACCGGCTTTGTTTTAGTGCTGGTGTGCCTGATCCCCGTTCTGATTGGTCAAAGCGTGGGTATTTATTATCAGCCACTTAAAGTAACGGTGCTGTTCTTGGCTCTCTATCTCCTGTTCTGTGCTGCACTGATCTGGTTTCACACCGAGGAAAAAATCGGGCTGCTTATGCCAGTCTTTATTATGTTAGTTGTTGTGGTCATTGCCTATGCAATGCTTTTCTTCAGGCAGGTTCATGCAAGGGTTCGGAGCCAGACCTTTCTGCGTGAGCTGGAGATGGCACATCAGAAAGTCGAAGAGCTTACTCTGGCCAATGAGCGGCAGCGCATGGCTCGTGACCTGCATGATACGCTTGCTCAGGGTCTGGCGGGTATTATTATGCAGTTGGAAGCCATCGATGCACACTTGACCAAGGGGGGGACGAGAAGAGCGCACGAAATTGTGCGACAGTCCATGTTCCAGTCGAGGTGGGCTCTTTCTGAAGCGAGGCGGGCCATTGATGACCTCAGATCCAAATCCGCCGCCGAAGTCGATTTTACAGAAGCTGTTCGGGAAGAAGCGCAGCGTTTTACCCTGGCTACAGGCATTCACGTCAAACTGGAGCTTGATGTAAAAACACCACTATCTACGCTGGTTACAGAGCATGCACTGCACATCGTAAGAGAGTGTTTAACCAACGTGGCCAAGCATGCTCATAGCAAAAATGTATTCATTGGTATTCTCACTGTTGAACAGATGCTGCTCATGGAAATAAGAGATGACGGAAAAGGATTTAACATCCAAACCATCGGCAAAAAAGCAGGCCATTATGGCTTGATCGGTATACATGAACGTGTGCGGTTGCTTGCTGGAAGTATTAGCATTCACAGCTCAGCACAGGAAGGAACATCGCTCAAAATAGAAATGCCATTTTCGAAGGAGACTCGTTATGAAATGTAAAGTTTTAATAGTGGATGACCACTGGGTCGTCAGGGAAGGGTTAAAGCTAATCCTCGAAACGGACAGCCAATACGAAGTGGTCGGTGAAGCAGAAGAGGGCCGTGCAGCTCTCAGTTTAGTCGAGGAGCTGGCTCCAAATGTCATATTAATGGATTTGAACATGCCCGGAATGAGCGGGCTTGAAACTATGGAGGCGCTGAAAGAAAGAAATAACGAGACGCCTGTCATTATTCTGACGACCTATAACGAAGATGATTTAATGATAAAAGGCTTGTCACTGGGGGCGAAAGGATATTTGCTCAAGGATACAAGCCGGGAAAATCTGTTTCGGACGCTTGAATCCGCACTGCGCGGGGAAACACTGCTTCAGCCGGAAATTACGGCAAAAGTGTTTGTGGTCAGGGCCACAAAGGAGACGCCCTCTGCTCCGGTTCGAGAACAAACCTTTATTACGGATAAAGAAATGTTGGTTCTGCAATCGATTGCCCGTGGCTGCCGAAGCAAGGAAATCGCCTTTGATCTGGGGATCTCGGAAAGGACCGTCAAGGCTCATCTCACCAATATCTATAACAAATTGGGTGTTGACTCTCGCTCGGAAGCGGTGGCAGTTTCTTTGGAACGGGGAATTTTACACCTGTAACAAGCTGATATATATTGCCCGATCGTACATCAGGGGTTGCCCTTTTGTACGATTTTTTTATTGGGCTTCTGTTATATCCTCTAAAAGGAGAGGGTCTAACCTCGACGGGAGGAGACGGATGAATTTGGATAAAAAAGAGCAACCGTTACTTTTTAATGATCAATTTTTTGATGAGTTTATTCAATATTTGCCTGAGCTTACTGAGATAAAGGCACAGAGACAGGTAGCGCCGGTTATTGATTTTTTTCTTTATTATTTGCCTGACTTTACTGAAGCAGCCAAAAAACAAGAGAGTGCAGGGACATCGAATATACAAGCCCCGGAAGTCGAAAAAAAACAACCGAGATCATGACTTATATTCTCAACTTTCGCAGCATGAAATCGGCAAACAGGCCCTGATATAACGGTGTAAAACGGAGATCTACTGCTGGGTTGACGCTGAATCAAAGCAGACAGTTTTTTTGCTAGCTTTCTTGCAAGAAGGGGATTCGCCCCCCTCAAAGTCTAGTAACCAGAGTGAGATAGGTGTCTATAGGGAGTGGTGTCTGGTGTCCGTTGCCTAATTCCTAATGCCTAATGCCTGCTGCTTGCTGCCTTCCCATACAGCTTTGCATGATTATCCCTTTTGATCAGAATGCGGGGGTCGAGGGTTGGGGCTTGAGGGGGCCTGGGGGAAGGAAAGAGGAAAGAGAAACGTGATACGAAAAAAGGTGGCTCAAGTGGGAAGTTCGGCTTGAAACAGGAACATACGTTTGGTATAATGAGAAAAAGAACTTATGTTCTTATTTTGTTGATTCGGGGGCGAGCAGACATGGAAGTCCAAGTGGAAACAGAACTTCAATCCTTTAGCAGTCGTTACCCCAACGAGCAGGCCTGCATGGAGGCATTGATCGCGATGAAGTGGCCGAACGGCTTCGTCTGCCCGCGTTGCGCTCATACCCGCTGCAGTCGTCTGACTTCCCGGCGCATCCCCATGTTCGAATGCGCCAGTTGTGCGCATCAAACGTCGGCTTTGGTCGGCACGATTTTTGAACGAACCCATCTCCCTCTGACCAAGTGGTTCCAGGCGCTGGAATTGTTCCTGCTGCCCGACGGCATCTCGGCGATGCGGCTGAGCCAGGTGATCCAGGTCACCTACAAGACCGCCTGGTTGATGCTGCACAAAATACGCCATGCCATCGGGGAGTTCGATGCCCGGGAGCTGCTCTGCGGAGACGTGAAGGTGAACAGCGACCTGTATGGGCGTAATCTGTCCCGGCCACAGTTTCCTCATCCGCATGCTTCGGCGGTCGTAGCCGGGTGCACGGTCACGGAGTCGGGCGAGCTGGAGCAGGTCAAAATCCGCCTGGTCCCCCAGATGAGGGGAGAGGGGAACGGAGCGAATCGTCACGAACTCGCTGCGTTCATCCATGAACAGGTAGATATTCGTACATCGGCGGTACAATCGTTCCCTCAAGCCTATCGGCTGTATACGCCCTTGCGGAAAGTGGTGAGAGAGGCGTGGGAATCGCTGAAGAGTACGTATGTAGCTTTGGGACCAAAGCATCTGCAGGCGTACCTCAACGAGTATACTGGACGCCGCCGACTGCACCTGTCCGGAGCAGAAGGAACGATGCAGCAGAAGTTACTGTACATCGGTGTGGCGATTCCGGCGATTACCTACCGTCGGATGATCGCACGCCAAACGGATCAGCCTCTTGCGGCTGTGGCCTGATCGCAGTGCTTGAACGAGGAAAGGTGAGCATGAGGTGCGTTGCTTGAACGGTGTGGGTTAGCATGAACGAGGAAAGCGGAAGCATTCGGGTTCAAGCGGCAACGACACGGGTCTTTTATTTTTTCGGTGCCTTGCTCCTCCTCCTCCTCTCTCGGTTAGTTTCACATCACCTAAACGCTCTGCTTTCTCCTAAGATCGCCTCATGATTTCGAACCGATCTGCTTCTCCATAAGGCACATCCAAAAATAATAGACCCATTCAATGGCCCTGAATCGCGTAACCACAGACATTTTCGTGCCTCATTGGATCCGTTATTTTCTTTAACGTGCCTAAAGTATATGTTCGGTTCCCGGTTTTCTGTTTCTCTTTACCTGATTTACCTGATCCAACGGGATAATTGTGCAAAGCCCCCGGACAGCGAGTTCACATGCCTTGCCACGATCGACGGGTGGCTTGACTGTCAAGCCTTAACTTTTGCAGCATGAAATCGGCAAACTTGCAAGAAGGGGATTCGAATTCCTCCGAACCAAGTAGCTACAAAGGTTTAATTGGATTTGGGCTCTGCGAAAGTTGAGTTATATTCACTAGCCGGCATTGAAATTTAACATTGACAAACCACAGTATGAGGTTGCTTTGCCCCAGCAGATACGATAAAGTAGAGCACAGGAAATGGAAAATGAATGATATTCAGTCATTGGAGGGCAAGTCGTTGTCAACTACAATAGTACATGATAAATACAATGCGATTCTGCAGGCTGCCATTGAGATCATCTCGGAAAAAGGACTGCACAGCACGTCCATCTCGGATATCGTCAAGCGAGCGGGGGTTGCGCAGGGAACGTTTTATTTGTATTTCCGTTCGAAAAATGCCTTAATTCCGGCAATCGCACAGAACCTGATTTCCATTACGATGGAGAAGGTCAAGGACAAAACCAAGAGCCGCAAGGATTTTTCGGAGTTTCTACGGATTTTTATCGAGGAAATATACAACATCACAGATGAATATAAGGATGTCATTGTACTCGTCTATTCCGGGTTGGCTATCGATCATTCGATGGAAATCTGGGAAACGATCTACAAGCCTTATTACGAGTGGTTCGAGGATGAAATGCTGCAGGCCATGGACAACAAGGAGGTCATTGCAGATCTGAACATTGCCTGGACGAGTAAATTGGTGATCAATCTGGTGGAAAACGCAGCCGAGCGCTTTTTCATCGGACGCGACCAGGACATTACACGCGAACAATCGCAAACTGAAGTGTTTCAATTTCTGAAAAGATCCATGCTGCACGACAAATAATCCCCGCTCCACCGCTAATGAATGGCTGACAGGCCTTCATTCTCACTAAAATGACTGATGTTCATTCATTTTCCTATATAAGTAAATTTCATGCATTTAAACGTATACAAGGAGGCACCATCCATGGGGATCGAGACAACAACCTATATCAAACAGGTGCTTGAGATGATTGCGAAACAGGAAGTAACGGAGGAAGAGGCGGCATGGATTACAAAAGAGACCGTCGACGGCTTTCGTGAGAATGTAAATCCCGGATTTCTTGAGTACCGGAAGACAGTGACGCAGGGAGGACAGTTCGCGGCTGTGGAATGGTCCGACGAAGGTTCGTGTTTTAAAGACGTCAACGGTAAAGAGTACATTGACTGCCTGGGAGGCTTCGGTATCTACAATGTCGGTCATCGGCACCCGAAGGTGATTAAGGCGGTCGAGGATCAACTGAAGCGGCAGGCACTGCACAGCCAGGACTTGCTGGATCCCTTACGCGCCATGCTGGCAAAAATTTTGGAACGCATAACACCAGGCGATCTCAAATATTCTTTCTTTACAAACAGCGGCACGGAAAGCGTGGAGGCTGCATTGAAGCTTGTCAAAATGTACAGTGAGCGGACGACGATCATTTCGACAACCCGGGCTTTCCACGGTAAAAGCCTGGGTTCACTATCCGGCACAGCCAAAGGCATGTTCCGCAAGCCGTTTCTGCCGTTGATTCCCGGCTTTCGCCATATTCCGTTCGGGGATATGGATATGATGCGCAAAACGTTCGAGTCCTGCGCCCTGGTCGGGGAAGATGTTGCCGCGGTCCTGCTTGAGCCTGTTCAAGGTGAGGGAGGAATCATCCTGCCGCCGCCGGACTATTTGCGTCAGGTCCGTGAGCTGTGCGATGAATACGATGCCCTTCTGGTATTTGACGAGGTGCAGACCGGCATGGGTCGTACCGGCAAAATGTTTGCGTGTGAGCTGTATGGGGTGGTGCCAGACATCCTTTGCCTTGCAAAAGCTTTCGGCGGTGGTGTGATTCCTGCAGGTGCGGTTATCGCTACTGAAAACGTATTCAAAAGTCTGTTCTCCAATCCGTTTATGCATACAACGACCTTCGGCGGAAACCCGCTTGCCTGTGCAGCGGCGATTGCGACTATCGATGTGCTGCTTGAAGAAGAGCTGCCCGCACGGGCAGAAGAGTCGGGTCGTTATCTTCTGGACGGTCTTCGCCAGGCGGCCGAGGGCCACGAGAATAAGATCATGGAAATACGCGGCATCGGGCTGATGATCGGGATTGAATTCCATCGGGACGAAGTCGGCTATGAAATATCCAAAGGCATGTTTGACGAAGGGGTTCTCGTTGCAGGTACGCTCATTAATTCCAAGACGATTCGGATCGAACCGCCGCTTACGATCAGCAAGGAGGAAATCGACCGGGTGATCGCAACGTTCCGCAAAGTACTGGAGAAGACCAAAGCATAAGCAAGAGGTGGTTGGGATGCCAAGAACGATAAACAGCACGCCGCGCTCCGACGGGTTTCGCATGCCCGCCGAATACGAGCCGCATCGTGGTACGTGGATGCTGTGGCCCACCCGGACCGATACGTGGAGATTAGGAGCCAAGCCTGCGCAGGACGCCTTCGTGGATGTAGCGCTGGCCATCTCCCAGTTTGAACCGGTGACGATTGGAGTCGGGTCAGCACAATATGAGCATGTTCGTGCCATCATTCCATCTCCGATCCGGGTCGTTGAGCTGTCTTCCAACGATGCCTGGATGCGGGATATCGGCCCGACCTTCGTTAAGAATGACAAGGGCGAGGTTCGGGGTGTCGACTGGGGCTTTAACGCTTGGGGAGGCCTGCAGGGAGGGCTGTATTTTCCGTGGGATCAAGATTTGCTGGTCAAGCAGAAAGTGTTGGAGATGGAGTATAAGGACCGCTATGACGCCCAGCACTTCATTCTCGAAGGAGGCTCCATTCATGTCGATGGGGAAGGAACGCTGCTGACGACCGAGCAGTGCCTGCTGCACCCCAACCGGAATCCGGGCTTGTCCAAGCATGACATCGAAGAGCTGCTGAAAGAATACTTGAACGTCGATACGATGATCTGGATCGAGGAAGGTATGCGCTTTGACGAAACGGACGGTCATATTGATGAAGTCGCCGCATTTGTACGCCCTGGCGTTGTGGCGATGAGCTGGACGGATGATCCTGATGATCCGCAGTATGATGTTCTTCAAAGAGCATACCAAACGCTGAGCGCGGCCGTTGATGCGCGTGGTCGGAAGCTGGAGATTCATCGCATTCCGATTCCGGCGCCGCTTACGATTACGGACGAGGAGGCGCAGCGTATCGATAGGGCGCGCCGCAGCTACAGCCGGGCGACGGGCACATGCTTTGCCGCCACCTATGTGAACTTTTATATTTGCAACGGCGGCGTTGTAATCCCGGCCTTCGGTGACCCGCGCGACCAGGATGCGCTCGCCCAGCTTCAAGCATTATTTCCGGACAGAAAGGTTGTCCAGGTGAACACGAGGGAAATTGCGCTTGGCGGCGGCAATATCCATTGCATTACACAGCAGCAGCCTGCCAGCGGGTTATGAAAGACCGTTTCACATTTCCAGGGAGCAGGAGGAATGGCGATGTTACGGATGTATATTGGCGGAAGTTGGGTGGAAGCCGCATCAGGCGAAACGAGGGAGATTGTAAATCCGGCGAATGGGGAAATCATTGCACAGGCGGCAGAGGGTGGTGTGTTAGACGCGCGGGTTGCCATTGCTGAGGCGCGCAGAGCGTTTGACGAAGGAGGCTGGCCGGAGACGCCTGCAGCAGAGCGGGCACGGCTGCTGTTCAAGCTGGCGGATTCGCTGGAAGCGGAGAAGGAGGAATTCGCGAGGCTTGAGACACTGGACAGCGGAAAGCCGCTGCGGGAAGCAGAAGGAGATGTGAACGACGCCATCGCTTGTTTCCGCTATTATGCGGGGCTGGCGACCAAGCCGCACGGTCAAACCTATGAAGTCGCAGACCCGATGCAGGCCGTCGTTATTCGTGAGCCAATCGGCGTATGCGGCCAGATTGTGCCTTGGAATTATCCGCTGCTGATGGCCGCCTGGAAGCTTGCGCCCGCACTCGCCGCAGGTAATACGGTCGTGTTCAAGCCTTCGGAGATCACACCGATGACCACTGTCAAGCTGTTCGAGCTCATCGAGCGTACCGGTTTTCCGCACGGGGTCGCTAATCTGGTGCTCGGAGCAGGTGCTACGGTCGGTCATGAGCTCGCGGCAAGCGCGGACGTAGACAAAATCGCCTTTACCGGTGGAACCGTTACTGGCCGCAGCATTATGCAGGCTGCTTCTGGCAATATGAAGAAAATATCGCTGGAGCTTGGCGGTAAATCCCCGAATATCGTATTTGCCGATGCCGATTTTGAGACCGCGGTGGAATATGCCATGTTTGCCATCTTTGCTGGGCAAGGGCAGATTTGCGCCGCCGGTTCGCGTCTCCTGCTTGAAGAAAGCATTTATGAGCGCTTCATGGTCCGGCTTGTAGAGCGGACGAAGCGCATCATTATCGGGAGCGGACTCGACGAAGGCACCGAGATGGGGCCGCTTGTATCGGAAGCGCATTTGCAAAAGGTGCTGAGCTATATCGAGCTAGGCAAGGAAGAGGGAGCAACGCTTGTGTGCGGCGGGGAAAGGCTGATCCATGGCGAGTACGGCAAGGGCTATTTCCTGCAGCCGACCATTTTTACAGATACGAAGCCGGATATGCGCATTGTCCAGGAAGAGATCTTTGGCCCGGTCCTGGTCGTGCAGACGTTCCAGGACGAAGCGGAAGCGATTCGTCTGGCGAACGATACAATTTACGGACTTGCCGGTGCAGTATTTACGAATAACGGGGCTCGGGCACAGCGTGTTGCCCGGAAGCTGCGGGCAGGCATTACCTGGATTAATACGTATCATCCGACCTATAATGAGGCTCCTTGGGGTGGATACAAGCAGAGCGGCATCGGCAGGGAGCTGGGGACGTTCGGCTACGAAGCCTATACAGAAGTCAAACAAATCAATACAAGTCTGCAGGTTGAGCCGCTCGGCTGGTACCGCAATTAAGGAGACCGATGATGATAGCGAAAGAGCGCAAGTATGCTAAGATTCAGAGCCCGCTTCCCGGGCCGAAGACGGATGAGCTGCTCCGCAGAAGGGAAGCGGCCGTAGCTGGTGGCGTCGGCAATAACTTTCCGCTGTTCGTGGACAGCGCCAGCGGCGTGCTGCTGACGGATGTGGACGGAAACGTGTTTCTCGATTTCGCTGGCGCGATCGGCACGATGAATGCCGGCCATTGCCCACCGAGAGTCGTTCAGGCCGTACAGCAGCAGGCAGAGCGTTTCCTGCACACTTGCTTTCATGTCGGCATGTATGAGCCCTACATTGAGTTGGCTGAGAAGCTGGCAGCGCTTGCTCCAGGTTCTTTTGCCAAAAAAGCGGTGCTCCTGAACAGCGGGGCCGAAGCGGTGGAGAATGCGGTGAAAATCGCCCGCAAATATACAGGCAAGCCCGGCATCGTCTCCTTTACACGCGGCTTTCACGGACGCACGCTGCTTGGCATGAGCTTAACCAGCAAGGTCAAGCCGTATAAATTTCAAATGGGTCCATTCGCTCCGGCTACATACAAAGCGGTGTACCCTTATCCGTATCATCGTCCGGCTACCATGAGCGAGGAAGATTATGCGCGTTTCTGTCTCGACCAGTTCGCGGATTTCCTGCTGACCGAGGCGGCACCTGAAGAACTGGCGGCTGTCATTATGGAACCGGTGCAGGGAGAAGGCGGCTTTATTGTGCCGCCGAAGCTTTTCGTCCAGGGCGTATACGAGTTGTGCAGACAGCACGGCATATTATTTATCGCGGATGAAATCCAGACGGGCTTCGGACGCACGGGCACGATGTTTGCGAGCACGCATTTTGGCATAGAGCCTGATCTGATAACCCTATCCAAATCGCTTGCCGCGGGCCTGCCGATCAGCGCGGTCGTCGGAAGAGCGGAATTGATGGATGCGCCCCATCCGGGGGAGATCGGGGGAACCTATGGCGGCAGTCCGCTGGGCTGCGTGGCCGCGCTGGCCGTCATTGATCAGATAGAGCGGGAAAACCTTAGTGAACGAGCAGAGCAAATCGGCCAGCGGATCAGGTCCCATTTTGAAAAGCTGCAGCAGCAGTTCCCCGTCATTGGTGATGTCCGCGGCCTTGGAGCGATGTGTGCGGTTGAATTTACCGATCCGTTGTCTGGCAAGCCTGCATCAGCGGTTGCAGCCAGCCTTGTCCGTGCCTGTTATAATAAAGGCGTCATTGTGCTTACTGCGGGTATTCACGGCAACGTGGTCCGCTTCCTGACTCCGTTGGTCATAACTAATGAACAGTTGGAGGAAGGCCTTGACATTATGAATGAGTCGCTTGCGGAAATGTACGCCAAGGCTTAATCCCAGAAATGGACAGTCACTTCTATTCATGCTACCATATGAATTGTTTATTATCTTATATTTTAAAAGATCAGGTGACGAGTTGTGTGCAATGCGCAACCTCGTCTTAAAAGGGAAGCCGGTGCAAATCCGGCACGGTCCCGCCACTGTAAGCGAGGAGCCAGTCTGGAAGTTCGTGTCACTGTCGTTATTCGATGGGAAGGCCACAGACGGCGAAGATCCGCAAGTCAGGAGACCTGCCTGTTTCTTTGATTGTCACAAACCTACGCGGATAGGGAGTGGCCGGCACGGTTCACGATCATGTCGTCGGGCTTTTCTTTCAGTTGCTTTCATTTCCTGTTGGGGTGATGAAAATGCAGATTGGATACGGCCCTGCGCTTTTCCTTGATCCAGTACAGGCACTCTCATACCATTGAGGGTGCTTTTTTGCTGTGTAATTTAAGATCGTCCTGAAGCACGAGAAAGGAAAGGAGTCAAATGAACAAGGTAATGAATGGAAGGCACCAAGCTAAACGTGGGTGGTTTGTGGTTCAGCTATTCGTATGGACGGCTGTCCTGATCGCTTCAATGACCATCGCTATCATGCTTGGGCCAGTGCGGATTCATCCTGAGCAGGTGTGGAATATCGCCTTTTCCCATATCCCTTTCCTGAATGGCTGGATTGAAGGTGCAGGGACGAAAGCCCAGGAACATATTGTGTGGAATATCCGCTTCCCCAGAGTCCTGCTGGGAGGCATCATTGGCGCCGGACTGGCTGTTACAGGAGCGGCTATTCAAGCCCTTACCCGCAACTCGCTGGCCGATCCTTACATCCTGGGCGTTTCCTCAGGAGCATCCGTAGCGGCGACGCTCGTTATTATTTTCGGTGCCTTCCGTTTTTTGGGTACGCATACGCTATCCCTCTCAGCATTTATCGGCTCACTGCTCGCTATGATTCTGGTTTTCATTCTGGCCAAGGTAGGGGGAGAAATTTCAACCTCAAGATTGCTGCTTTCAGGTATTGTCACTTCCATGATGCTGTCTGCCGCCACCAACTTTATCGTCACGTTGGCTCCCAATGCGGATGGCATTCGCTCTGCAATGTACTGGATGATGGGAAGTTTAACCGGCTCGAAGTGGGAGCATTTAACCGTCCCGGCCCTTATCGTTGCTTCGGGAACCACGGTGCTGCTGTTCCTGCATCGCTCGCTAAACTCCTTGCTCATGGGGGAGGAGGCCGCCGTGACGCTGGGGGTTAACATTGCTGCTTTCCGTATCCTTCTCGTGGTCATTACCGCACTGATGACGGGAGCGATTGTCTCTGTAAGTGGTTCGATTGGATTCGTCGGGTTGATGATTCCACATATTGCCAGAATGATGACGGGCCCCGATCATCGCCGGGTACTGCCATTAAGCATGCTGCTCGGCGCGATATTTATGATTTGGGCTGATGTGGCTGCACGGCTCGTTCTGGCACCGGAGGAGCTGCCGATTGGTATTGTTACAGCCTTATGCGGGGGACCGTTCTTCATTTGGCTGTTGCGCAGAAGTACATACTCATTTGGGGGGAACGGTAAATGAATGTCTCGCTTAAGCTTAGAACATCATTGATCCTGGGGATCGTTGGAGCAGCGCTCATATTTCTGATGTCTGCGTGTGCAGGCAATCCCGGAGAAACGGCTGCTATATCGCCATCCAGCCAGGAGAGCACAGGGGAAGAGCAGGTTATAATAGAAAATATGGGCGAAAAGCTTATGTTTACCGAGCCGCCGAAGCGAGCGGTCACGTTGAATCAGCACGCCACAGAGGTCATGCTGGCGCTTGGCTTGGAACAATACATGGTAGGGACTGCTTATCTGGATGACCAAATCCTTCCGGAATACAAAAAACAATACGACAGCATCCCGGTGCTTTCAGAAGAATATCCATCGCAGGAAGTTTTTTATTCGGCGAATCCGGATTTTGCGTATGCCGGCTGGACAAGCGCTTTTACCGAAAAGACGCTTGGTTCCAGGGCTGAGCTCGCCGAGCAAGGCGTGTACACCTATGTTCAGGAATCTTCCAACAAGCCCAGTCCGTCTTTGGAGAATGTGTATCAGGATATCCTGAATATCGGCCGCATCTTTCGTGTCGAAGAGAGATCGCAAGCTCTTGTAGATGAGATGCAACGGGAAGTTGAGCAAATTCAGGACAGCATCGGTACGGTCAGTGAACCCATCAAGGTGTTTGTCTATGACAGTGGAGAAGATACCGCATTTACTGCCGCCAACACCTACCTGACGAGCCTGATCAACGTGGCAGGCGGAAAAAATATTTTTGATGATATCGAAAAAAGCTGGGCAACGGTCAGTTGGGAGGAGATTGTAAATCGCAACCCGGATGTCATCGTCATCGTCGATTATGGCAGTACAAGCGTAGAAGAGAAGAAAGCTCTGCTTCTCGGCAAAGCTGCATTAGCAGATGTTACCGCAATCAAGAACAAACACTTTGTTGTGCTGCCTCTTTCAGCAGCGGCAGAAGGGATACGTGCTCCCATGGCTTTAAGCACTCTTGCCAGCGGGTTTTACCCTGATAAAACAAAAGAGATTAAATAGCCCTAACAGGTGAGACCAGGTACTTTCCATCTCCATTGAGATGACGAGACCTGGTCTTTTTTGTATGCTTTTCACATTTTTCAATCGAACGATAGAGAAAGTCTATTAGCGCTGATCAGGTGTCGGTGGTACATTAATAACACATTAATTCTTACTATACGCATAGGAATTATTAATTTAAAAGCAAGGGGGTTCATCCATGGGCGAACAGTTTCGTTTAGCAGGATTGCCTGATGCAGAACGGCTGCGTGCTTTAATATTTGCTGCTTATTCTCCGATCCGTGAGTTGGAGCTGCATTGGCCGGCTGCAAACGCCAGTCTGGAGCAGATCCAGGGGAATATTGTGCAAAATGAATGTTATGTGCTGGAGGCAGATGGCACGATCGTTGCAACCATTACCCTTTCGAAAGGAGACGATGTAAAGCATATTACAGATTTACCTTTCATCAAATGGTTTGCCGTTGACCCAGCCGATCAGGGCAAAGGATATGGCGGCAGGCTTCTCGACTGGGTGGAAACTCGTATCATACGTGACAAGCTCGGCGCGTCTGCGGTAACACTGGGGACCGCTGAAAAGCATCCATGGCTGCTCTCCATGTACGAGCGAAGAGGGTATGAAAGCATCTATTCCTTTGATCCCGGCAACGGTGACGGCGTCGGTCATCTGCTGCGCAAAGTTGTGAACCCTTATGAACAATCCATGATCAAAAGCAAAAGGCGGGGGTCAACAGGATGAAGAAATTGCGGCTGTTGTCAGCAGCACTGGTGCTTGCAATCGTGACCGCGGGTTGCGGCTCAACGGCTGGCAGCAATAACGGAAACGGGGAAAATGCGGCCTCAGGAAGTTCAGGAGGCGCTGAGGTAAAAAGGATTATCGTCGGTACGGGAACAGGCTTCCCCCAGGTATGCTTTATTGATGAGAATGGCAAACTGACCGGATTTGACGTCGAGCTGGTAAAAGAAATTGATAACCGTCTGCCCGATTATGAATTCGAGTTTCAAACGATGGAGTTTTCCAACCTGCTGCTAAGCCTTGAAACGAACAAAATCGATTTCGTGGCCCATGAGATGGAGGAGAACCCGGAGCGTGAGCAGAAATATCTGTTCAACAAAGAGGCCTATGCGCACTGGCAAAACAAAATTGTCGTCGCCAAGGATAACAACTCCATCCAGACTCTGGACGATTTGGCCGGCAAGAAGGTGCTGACAAGCGCGACAAGCGCCGCCGCGCAAATTCTAGAAAATTACAATAAGGAGCATGAGCGGAAAATCGAGATTGTATACCAAAACGGCAGTGCGAACGATACGGTCAGCCAAATCACGAGCGGGCGGGTCGTGGCCACCGTAAGCGCGGATTTTACGCTATCTTTGATCGATCCTCAAGCCAAACTGAAAATCGTAGGCGACAGCTTGTCTGAAGCGGATATTCTGTTTGTCTTCCGCAAAAATGATCCCGAGGCGCAGAAGCTGGCGGATGAAATCGATGCCGCGCTGAAGGAGATCAAAGCCGACGGGACGCTGGGCAAGCTGAGCACGGAGTGGCTGGGCGACGACTTTACAGAAAACGCTTCGTGACACGATATAAGCATTTTAACGGAAAGGTGAGACCGTAAGATGGAATACGGCTTCGATATCACCTATGTATTTCAATTTATCCCCAAGCTGCTGGACACGTTGGGCGTTACATTGCTCATCGTAGCGGGAGGAATTGTGCTGGGCATGGTGGCGGGGCTGTTGGTGGCTCTGCCTCGCCTGTACAAAATTCCTATTCTGCGGCATTTATCGGCGGTTTACGTTTCCTTTTTTCGCGGAACGCCGATTCTAATTCTGCTTTTCTTGTTCTACTACGGGCTTCCGGAGTTTTTAAAGCTCCTCTCGGTTAATATCACGAAGCTGCCTGTTCTGTATTTTGTTGTCTTAACGTTTGGGCTTCATGCCGCGGCCTACATTTCTGAAAACATACGGGCTGCGGTCCTGGCTGTAAACCGCGGGCAAGTGGAGGCGGCTTATGCGATCGGAATGACGGGATATCAAGCCTTAATCCGGATCGTGCTGCCGCAGGCGCTGGCCATTGCCATACCCGTCTTCTCCAATTTGGTGCTTGCCATGCTTAAGGATACTTCCCTTGCCTTTACACTGGGCGTAATGGAGCTGACCGGCAAGGCGCAAACGCTTGGATCGTTAACCCAGCATTTCATTGAAACCTATCTTTCGCTTGCCCTCATTTACCTAGTGATCAGTATGACACTGGAGCGGATTCTGCTCATTGCGGAACGGAGACTGCAGCGGCATTTGCGACGGGATGAGGGAAGCAGCAGCCCGTTTGCCACCCGCAGACGCTTTTTACCGGGACGATTGTCCACGAAAGCCCAACCTGGGCAAGAAGGGGGGGTACGGTTATGAATCTGGATCCCTCCTTCATTTGGACGGCGTTCGTCCAGTTGTTATCCGCGATCCCGACTACACTGTACATTACAGTCGTCTCTGTTTCTTGCGGTTTTGTGATCGGCACCGCCACGGCACTTTTTCGAATGCGGCGCACCCCGGTGCTTTCCCAGTTTTCCACAGCCTATGTGACCTTCATTCGCGGAACACCGATGCTGACTCATTTGCTGTTAATCTATTTCGGCTTGCCGATGATCGTTGATGGACTGTCGGCTCTGCTGGGGCTAGGATGGAGCTCGGCAAAAATCCCCATGATCGCTTTTGCCTTCATCTCCTTCTCGATCACAGCCGGCGCTTATATGTCCGAGGTAGTCCGTTCCGGACTGCAGGCTGTGGACCGGGGGCAGGTGGAAGCGGCCTGGTCTGTTGGCATGACCACGTCTCAGGCGCTGCGCCGCATCGTATTTCCTCAAGCATTGGCGGCTAGCTTGCCGAATTTATCCAACTCGGTCATCGGTATGCTTCACGGTTCAACGCTGGCATTTACGGTGTCGGTGGTTGATTTGAACGCAAAAGCCCAGATCGTCGCTTCAACCAACTGGAGGTTTTTTGAGGCATACCTCGCCGCAGCGATCATTTTCTGGGCATTGACGATTCTGATCGAGCGGATTACCGGGATGATCGAACGTAGAATTAACATTTACAGAAAGGGAGGCGTGGCTTGATCAAGTTAAAGGCCGAGCGACGGAGTCATGCACATCGGCAGACCGAAGGAAGAGCCAAGCTATTCCATCTAGGAGGCAGAAAGCAATGACGATTACAATAAGCGTTTTGGATCAAAGCCCGATTTCCCCGGGTGAAACAGTTGTGGAGGCTCTCAGGAATACGGTTATATTGGCACAAAAAGCGGAAAAACTTGGCTTCAAGCGCTTCTGGGTATCGGAGCATCACGATTCGGAGCAACTGGCAGGATCGTCGCCGGAAGTATTGATGTCGTATCTATTGGCGAAGACGTCTCGCATCCGCATCGGCTCGGGAGGTATTATGCTGCAGCATTACAGTCCATATAAGGTTGCAGAGAATTTCCATGTGCTTGCCTCGCTTGCCCCTGACCGGATCGATCTTGGCATTGGCCGTGCGCCTGGCGGACTGCCTCGCAGTACACAGGCGCTGCAAACAAATATTGTAAATCCGTTATCCTTGACAGACAAAATTATTGAGCTGCGCAAGTATTTGGCAGTTGATCTGGACGAAGGCGGTCCGCTCGCCGGATTGAAGGCAACTCCGATTCCACCGATTGCCCCCGTGCTTCATCTGCTGGGAGCGACCAGCAGCAGCAGCGAGCTTGCCGCAAGCTTGGGACTTCCCTACGTATTCTCATTATTTATTGGCGGTGATGAGCAAGCCGCTGTTGAAGCAGTGTATCGATATCGGGCCAATTTTAATAGCGGGGCGGGGACGAAGCCGCAAATTATTATGGCGCTGTCAGCAATCGTGGCGGATACCGATGAAGAAGCGCAAAGCCTGATTCCATCCCAAAAGCTGGTGAAGGTATATTTGGCCGGCGGTCGCACGGTTACGCTCAGCACGCTGGAACAAGCTGAAGAGTTCGGTCGCCAGGCCAATGAGCCGTACACGATTGAGGAAAAGGTGCCCTTGATCACCGCAGGCTCTAAGGAGACCGTCCGTGATAAATTGCTTGCGCTGCAGGAAGCAACCGGCGTTAACGAGTTCATTGTCACCACCAACATAACACCGTTCGAAAAACGGCTGCGCTCATACGAGCTACTCAGCGAAGCGTTCGCAGAGGTTAAGACTTTATAAACGGAAGGGGTAGTTGTGTGTGAGCAAGGAGACAAAGCTATTGAGCGCTGCATCACTGGCTGGCCGCTTGACGGAAATTCGGAGAGAACTGCATCAATATCCAGAGCTGTCGAATGAAGAGTTCGAGACGACGGCAAGAATCAGGCGCTGGCTTGAAGCATTAGGCATACGCATTCTGGAATACCCGCTTCGGACGGGTGTAATAGCAGAAGTGGGCGGCAAGCACGGAGGACCCGTCATCGCGCTTCGGGCGGATATCGACGCGCTGCCTGTACAAGAGGAAACAGAGCTGCCGTTCGCCTCTGTTGTTCCGGGCAAAATGCATGCTTGCGGCCACGATTTCCATACCGCTTCGCTTATTGGAGCAGCCTGGCTGCTCAAAGAGCGCGAGGAAGAGCTTGAGGGTACCGTTCGCTTGCTATTCCAGCCTGCTGAGGAAAAAGCCTCTGGCGCTCGCCTGGTGATTGAAAGCGGCGCTCTTGAAAACGTCCGGGCCATATTCGGCCTGCACAACAAGCCTGATCTGCCGGTAGGCACAATCGGCATTAAGCACGGTCCGCTTATGGCTGGCGGAGACGGATTTGTAATTGAAGTCAAGGGAATCGGCTCCCATGCGGCGGTGCCTGAAGCAGGTAATGATCCAATTGTAACGGCATCATATATGGTTACAGCGCTGCAATCCATTGTCAGCCGCAATGTTAGTGCCCTTGATAGTGCCATCATCAGTGTAACCAAGCTTCACAGCGGCACGGCCTGGAATGTGATTGCCGAGCAAGCAGTGCTGGAGGGAACGATCCGCACGTTTGATGAGGAGGTTCGCAATCGGGTGCTTACACGATTCACTCAAGTGGTTGAAGGAGTCGCAGCCGCTTATGGAACTAGCGCATCCATTCGCTGGATCGAGGGGCCTCCTCCGGTTCTCAATGATGAGACCTTGGCGAAGCTGGCCTGGGAGGAGACAGAGCGTTTGGGGCTGCAGCCGGTTATTCCTGCCCCATCACCTGCGGGTGAAGACTTTGCCGTATATCAGAAGCATGTTCCGGGTTTATTTGTTTTTCTGGGCACGTCGGGCAAACGGGAGTGGCATCATCCGGCATTTGATCTGGACGAACGGGCACTGCCGATTGCAGCGGATTATTTAGCCGGTGCAGCAATACGAACGCTTGCGGAGTATGCCAAGGCACCGGAAGAGAACTAGTACGCAGAAATGAGGGGATGAAATATGGTCAAACATAAACAGCTAAAACTGGGGGCGCTTCTGCACGGTGTAGGTGGAGGAACGTCGATGTGGCGTCATCCGGACGCGTTGCCTGACGCAAGCGTAGATTTTGAGTTGTACAAACGTTGGATTCAAAAGGCTGAGGCGGGCAAGTTTGACCTGATTTTTATTGCAGATGGTTTGTACATTAACGAGAAGTCGATTCCCCACTTTCTGAACCGGTTTGAGCCGATCACGATTCTGAGCACATTAGCCGCCGTGAGTAAGCATATCGGGCTTGTCGGCACATTGTCGACCACCTATAGCGAGCCTTTTACAGTAGCCCGTCAATTTGCCTCGCTGGACATGATCAGTGGTGGACGCGCCGGGTGGAATGTCGTAACATCCCCGCTAGAGGGCTCGGCCCTGAACTATGGCGGGAAAGAGCATCCCGAGCACGACAAGCGGTATGACATCGCAGCCGAATACCTTGAAGTCACCCGCGGTCTGTGGGATTCCTGGGAGGATGATGCATTTGTGCGGGATAAGGAAACGGGTGTGTTTTTTGATCCGCAAAAAATGCATCCCTTAAATCACGAAGGCAAGTACTTCTCGGTTAAAGGACCGCTGAACATCGCCCGCTCCAAGCAGGGTCAGCCCGTCATCTTCCAGGCGGGATCATCCGAGGTTGGTAAAAATTACGCCTCAAGGGAAGCTGATGCGGTATTTACCGGTCATGAGACGCTGGCGGAGGCGGCGGAGTTTTATCGGGACGTCAAAGATCGTGTGGCCGCCTTTGGGCGAAATCCGGGGGAGGTGCTGATCTTTCCGGGCATTGCGCCGATAATCGGCAGCACACCGGAGGAGGCTGAACGCAAATATCAGGAGGTTGCCGGGCTGGTGACCATTGAGAATGCGCTGAATTATCTAGGCAGATTTTTTGAGCACCATGATTTCTCCCAGTATTCGCTGGATGAACCGTTCCCGGATGTAGGGGATCTCGGTAAAAACAGCTTCCAAAGCGGTACGGACAAAATTAAAAAGAATGCTAGAGAGAAAGGACTGACGCTTAGGCAGGTGGCGCTTCAATCGGCGACGCCGCGCAGCGGCTTCATTGGAACCCCTGAGCAGGTAGCGGATCAAATTCAGGCATGGTTTGAAGCGGAGGCTGCTGACGGGTTTATGATTACAGCTGCTGTCCCAAAAGGTCTTGAGGAATTTGTGGACCTGGTCGTGCCGATTTTGCAGGAGAGAGGCATTTACAGAACCGAATATGAAAGCGACACCCTGCGCGGCAATCTGGGGCTGTCTGTGCCAGAAAACCGCTATGCCAGAAAGAAGGCAACTGCAGGGCAAGGAGGAGCAAAATGAGCAGGATCGTTTTTATTATTGGGAGCCCGAAGGAGGGCTCCCGTTTGTTCGGACTGACAGACTATTTGGAAGAGCAGCTTACGCTTGCCGGCTACAGTGTTGCTGTCGTGTCAGCAACAGAGCTGCCTGCAGAGGAATTGCTTAGAGCCGACTTCAGCCATCCGGTCATCCAGAATGCTGTTTCCGTGATTGAGGAGGCTGATGCCATTGTTATCGCGAGTCCGCTCTATAAGGCCGCTTATTCGGGGGCACTGAAAACAATATTGGATCTGATCCCGCAAAAAGGATTTGCGGACAAACCCGTGCTCCCTCTGTTCATCGGACAATCGGTCATGCATCTGCTTGCTGTTGATTACGCGCTGAAGTCAGTGGTTGCCGCCTTGGGCGGAACCCGCATTCTCGGCGGTGTATTTTCCGTGGATCAATGGGTGGGCCGCTTGGAAGACGGTGGGTTCAAGCTAACGGAGAAACTAAAAGAGCGTCTGGATGACGCATTGGCTGAACTGGTGGCCGAACTGGGCGGATATGCCCCGAGGTCGACGTTAACGCATTAAAGGAGATACCAGCTTCAACCGTCCCTTAGTACATCGCATAAATAACTCGTATTTAACTGCTATGCTTTAGCTTAAGCAGAGATAGTCTTACAAAGCTTAGGGAGGCTTCGAGCAAGCTGCGTTGGCTCCTTCAGGCACCAATCTTACGGTTCGGATCGAGTTTGATTCAGCCGAAGAACTCGAGACAACGTTGAAAATGGGCATGAAGGAAGGACTTTCAATGACCATTAACGGTAAATTGGCTGAGCTTTTGGAAGAACTTCAGACGGCATGAAAAATTCAAAGAAATGATGGTCCACTTGAAAAAGATCTCCAAGATTTATGAAAATTCGAATGGACAGATTGTAGAAAAAACAATGTATACGACAGAATGGAGTGCTCTTGCCAAACCCAATCGTTTGCACATTGTTGAACTTTTACGCGAAGGCCCTTTCACCGTAAGAGAAATTACTGATCGGCTTGAACTTCGCCAGCCCCAGGTATCAAAACATCTTCATGTATTAAGCAAGGCGGGGGTTGTCAAAGTGCAGGCAGTTGCCAATTCGCGAATCTACAGGCTGCGGCCGGAACCGTTTAAGGAATTGGAAAAAGGGAACTACCCCAACAGGGAATAACTTCACTTTATTGACAGTAAGTATTTTAAATACTGTTATGCTTGTTCCAGAAACGGGTGCTTTTGTTGAATAACGAAATCCCGATTTCCCGTAATACATAAAGGGGAATTGGGATTTTTATATGCTTAACGTTGTAAGTCCGCATTTTCCTGACGCTACCCCTATCTTTTTTTGGTTTTAGGTATGGATATGCACGATGCAGCGGAGAGGACGAAGCGATTCCGGAAAAGCGGTAGCGTTCGCCTTTACCCCCGAATTTCTACAGCTAAAAAGTATAATCATTGAAATTCGGGGGTAACAGCGATTGGAGGAATGCTTCGTTCTCGGAGCGCCTTACAACCTGCGAAAGAACGCAAACACTACAGATGCCGCTGCTTTGTCACTCCAAAGAGTCGCTGCTCCTCATAAGCAAAATAAGCATCCGCCAAAATATTCACACCCCGCAAGATTTGCTCCTCGCTCACATAGCTGAAGCATAGCCTTGCATAATGATACCCTTCCGGCTTTGCAAAAAAGCTTTTTCCATCCACGAAGCTGACGCCTCGCTCTGCCGCTTCCCGCAGAAAGTCGCTCGTATTTACAGCCTCGCCGAATCTTAGCCATATATAAAAGCCGCCTTCAGGCAAATGAAATGTCACATGATCTCCAAAGCTGGATTTGATAGCCTCCGCCATGATATCTCTTTGCTTGTGGTAATGCTGACTTAACTGATCCACATGCTCCTGAAAGGCAAGACGATCGAGCAATTGCGCCAAAATTTCCTGTGTAAACACGCCAATGCTGCCGCCAAGATTCAGCAGTCTTGCCTTATCGATAACCCGTCTGTCAGCGATCATCCATCCCAGTCGCAGACCGGGGCCAATAATTTTGGAGAAGGTATTCAGATAGATAACTCTCCCCGGCAGCAGCGTATAGAGGGGAGGATACTTGTTGCCGGTAAAGTTCAGTTCCGAGTAGGCATCATCTTCAACGATAAAAAAATTATAGGTCTCGGCCAATTCCGCCAAGCGTGCTCGCCGTTCGGTCGTTAAGGTGACGCCGCCAGGATTATGATAGGTAGGCATCGTATAAACGAATTTGGGTATGGGCTTGTTTTGTCGCCTAGCTTCGAGAAGAGCATTCTCCACCAAATCGACACGCAGTCCATCCTCATCGATAGGGAAGGAGGTGATCACCGCCTCCGCAGCGCGGAAAGCCTGCAGCGCACTGAAGAAGGAGGGGGATTCCACCCATACATGATCCCCCGGATCGAGTAAAATCCTCGCCGCTATATCAATGCCTTGGGTTGAGCCATAAGTCACCAGAATTTGCGGTAATTCCGCCTGGATTCCATGAACGAGTGAGCGATTCTGAATCCATTCAAGGATTTTACGTGGGCCGCCTGAGCCAGAATACTGCAGCGCTGTTCTTCCATGCAGTGATACTGCTTCATAAGCCGCCTGGGATAGCTCTTCAATGGGGAATAAATGTGGCGCGGCGAAACCGAAGGAGAGATGGATATGATCCGGCTTTGTGACGGTGGTGCTGCCGATGGACGGCGTGGAAGGGATTCGTTTGGCAAATGAAAAGGCTTCGAATGGCGTGGTCATCATTTCACCCGCTTTCGCGAAAGTTATCTTTCAAATGGAGTACGTAAGCTTTCTGGACTGCATGAGCTCTGTGTCCCGAGTATCCTTGTTTAAGACCCGGTTCAGAATGCGGTTCTCATAGTGAACGAAGGTGTTATCCCGTTCTCGCGGACGCGCCATACTTACCGTGACGTCCATCGCGATTTTCCCATGCTCGATCAGAAGCACACGATCCGCCAGAGCAACGGCTTCACTGACATCATGTGTAACCAATATGACGGTGAATCCTTGTTCCAGCCACAGCCGTTCAATCAATTGCTGCATTTCAATTCGGGTTAGAGCATCCAATGCGCCAAGCGGCTCATCCAGCAGCAGGAGACGGGGCCGGCTTACCAGCGCCCGTGCCAAAGCGACCCTTTGTTTTTGTCCTCCGGAAAGCACCCTCGGCCAATCACCTCCGCGCTCATCCAGCCCAACCAATGCCAATGCCTCCGCAGCGCTTGCTTTATCTTGATTGACGGCGGCGATACGCACGTTATCAAGCACGCGTTTCCAGGGAAGAAGACGCGCCTCCTGAAACAGAACTCGTGTATCCTCATGCCCTGTGTCGACACCTTGGCCGTCAAGATAGATAGAGCCCTCGGAAGGCTGATCCAGGCCCGCGATTAACCGGAGTAACGTGCTTTTTCCGCATCCGCTCCGTCCTACAATCGCGATAAATTCCCCTTGCTCAATCGTAACATTTACGTCCGTTAATACCGGATGCTCGTCAAATCGCTTCGAAATCTGATGAATATGAATATGGGACCCCTCTGTTTTCTGCGGCATGCTTTGTGTCTCCCTTCATTGATTTATCGTGCCGAATAGTTTGGGTTCCACTGCAGCCACCACTTCTCCAGCAGCTTTGCTGCGCTGTCAGATAGCTTGCCTAACAGCGCATAGATCAAGATACTCAGGACGATGACATCCATCTGAAAAAATTCCCGCGCATTCATGGCCATATACCCCAATCCGGAATTAGCCGCTACCGTCTCGGCGACGATCAACGTCAGCCACATGATGCCAAGAGCGTAACGAACGCCGACCAGAATGGAAGGCAGCGCTCCCGGCAAAAAGATATGCAGATAGAGTCTGAAGCGTTTTAAACCATATACTTGCCCCATCTCAACCAAACCCGGATCAATCGACCGGATGCCATGGAACGTGTTCAAATAAATCGGGAAAAAGACGCCAAGTGAGACCAGCACCAGTTTGGCAGGCTCCTCAATCCCGAACCAGATAATGACCAGCGGAATCAGAGAAAGATGGGGGATCGTGCGGATCATCTGGATGGACGAGTCGGTCAGTCTTTCGGCTGTGCGCCAAAAGCCGTTGATTAAACCAAATAGAAATCCGAGGCCGCCACCGATTAGAAAACCGCTAAACGCACGTTTGGCACTAATTCCGATATGAGTCAATAGCTCGCCGGATTTCAGCATGCTGATAAGAGCGTTCAATACTTGAAGCGGCTGCGGCAGCACGTTATTGGCAATCATGCCAGTGCCGGTGAGCGTCTGCCAGGCGAGAAGAATCAGTAGGGGAATAATCCAGGGGGCCGCTTGCTGGAAGAGCCGTTTTGATTTAGGTGATTTCAATGGCACTACTCTCCTTCCTTAAAGTCATCATTTCTACTCGGATTGCGCCGTTATTTGTTTCAGCTCCTCTTCAAACTTCCTGCTCCAAATAGAGCCAACATCTATATCACTCTCTAGAAGACCTAGCCCGGCCAACGTATCAGCAACCTCCTGTTGGGAAGCGATGGCCTTCTCGAAGTTGGAGGAGAGTCGGGATGGCTGCTGTTCTTCCCCTTGTTTCAGTGTATTGAGCGCTTGCTCGACAGGCTGCTTGGTGTTAGCAGCCGTAATTTCGGCCCACTGCTGCTGGTTGCTGCGGGTCCAGGCGTAAAATTTGTTCAGACGACTCAAGAAATCAACAATCGCAGCGTGTTTGGCCGGATCACTAATCGCTTGGGGACTGGCCTCATACAAGAAATTTCCGGATAGAATATCCTTGGCGCTGGCCAATACCGTCGCCCCATTCTGATGAGCGGTAATAATCGCGTTGCCATAGCTTGCGAGTGCGTCCACTTTGCCGCTGATTAATGCGCTTAAACCGTCCGATGTCGATAATGGCACGGGTTCGATATCCTCCCAGGACAAGCCTGCCGATTCCAGCATTTTCACCAGGAAGTAATGGGCTGTTGTAGCATTCACATAAGCTACCTTTTTCCCTTTCAGCTCGGCTACACTTTTGATCGGAGAGCCCTTTGGAACGACAAGCTCTTGATTTAGCGTTGTGGACTCGAACGAGGCGATGATTTTGAAGTTTCCTCCGTTTGCCGCCTGGGAAGCGAAAAGAGGGGGGATTTCACTTGTGGAGCTCAAATCCAGATTATTCGCCGCCATCGCCTCCAACTGCAGATTACCGCCCTGGAATACACTGTATTGAACCTGATACGGGGTATCGCTCAGTCCTGCGGCCTTAAAGCCCAGCTCCAAATTGCTCCAGCCCGTCTGACCGACACGTAACGTAACTTTACTGAGGTCAACGGAAGAAGGCTCGCCGGACCCTGCCGCCGGAGTTGAAGAGGGCGTCGTCAATGCTTTCGAATCCCCTGAGGAGGCAGAATTGCTGCCACAGCCGGCCACCAATATAAGGCTCATTAAGGAAACAGTAAAAAGAGTAGGCCATGTTTTGATCTGAAGCATACCGGGATTCCACCTTTCCTCTATAAATAACGTTTTATGAATTAGCGTAAACAGATTCCTGCTGAATGCGCTGCCCCCATTGATCCGCTTGTTGTATGGCTTCGGCAAGGCTTGCTTCATTTACAGCGAAGGCTAAGCCTGTCGTCGCATCTTCCCGCAGTTGAACCCTTTTGGCGATTTCAAGCGTGATACTTGCCGAGTCCCCGGTGATCCCCAGTCCACGAAGTGTAATTGGAAGCCCGAAGCTATGCAGCCATACCGCCAGCTCATCGATTTCGTCCCCAGCTCTTCCTTCAAGCACCGTCTGAGCAAGCAGTCCGAAAGCTACCTTCTCGCCGTGAAGGGTATCACTGGTCTGATGGACAAAGGTTAAACTGTTGTGAATAGCGTGGGCAATCGCGGCACGGGGCTTGGAACCCTGAACGGTTCCGGCTAGGCCCGCGAGGACGATGATGTCATTGATCGTCTCTGTAAGGGCAGGGGTCACTTTCCCGCTTCCAGCCGTTTCATAAGCAGCCAACGCGTGGCTGCGCAATCTGTCCAGCGCCAGCTTGGCGGTCTGGCCTGCGATTTGAATATCGAGCTCGCCAGACTCTTCGCTTAAATTCACGGCGATTTCATACCATTTCACAATGGTATCGCCAATGCCTGAAGCTAAATAACGTTTAGGGGCAGAAGCAATCACCCTCGTATCCACAAGGACCAATGCCGGTGAACGTTCATTCATCAAATATTCCGAGGAACGGCCCAGATCGTCGTAGAGTATGGAGACAGCCGCCCAGGATGCGCAAGTTGCTGCTATAGTCGGGACAGCAATGACCGGCAGCCGGAGCTTGCCGCCGACCGCTTTGGCAAGATCAAGAGCCTTGCCTCCACCAACCCCAATGATCACATCCGCTTGCTGGGCGGAAGCTTGAGCGGTATACACTTCGATTTCAGCTATCGTGACTTTTCCACCGAAGGAGGCAATCGTGTGGGCGATTCCCGCCTGCTTCAAGCTTTCGAAGAATGCGTGGCCTACTGCGTTCAGGGCTTTTTGCCCTGTGACAACAAAAGCATTCTTGCCATAGGGTGCGATCAGCGGACCGCTTTTCAACAAAATGTCAGGTTCATTCCAATAATGATCGGGTGCTTTTACACTGATCATGTTTCGTTCACTCCTTTGTCATCGTTGTTCGGGGTGTAATTACAATTATTCCGATTGATAAAGTCAAATATATTGCAACCCTAACACTGCTATTCCATAGCGTCCAATTAATCTTTTCAATACAAACATAGATCGATTCTATTAGTCACATGAGAACAAGGATGGTAAAGTTTGGTTATATCCAAGTGAGAAGGTGGGAATAGAAAGGGAGGAAATCAGATGAGTCAAGTTGATATTCAGGCATACCTTGATACGCGCCGACAGCTAGCTCAAGCTACAGAAGAATTAAATAAAGAGCAATTAACCTGGAAGGCAGACCCGGAATCGTGGAGCGTGACCGAGGTGCTGGCTCATCTTGCCGATCATAATATCGTCGTCTCATTCCGAATCCGTGACATTCTGGCAGGCACGACGGTAAAGCTGCCGGCTTTCGATCAAGATGCGTGGGTGAGCGGGCAGAAAGCGAATGAGGGAGAAAAGGCCGACATTTTGGCGCTATTCGGACACCTGCTCGAATACAACGGCCATCTATTTCAACGTTTGAGCGACGAAGATTGGGTGAAAGCCGCCGTTAACGCCAAAGGGGAAACCGTGCGGGTCGCCGATGTCGTTAACGGTTTTACGAAGCATGTACACAATCATCTAGGGCAAATCGAGCGAATCAAACAGGCGTACGACGCTTAAAGGCTGCAGTATATCATTTATGAGGCCTACGTCACGATTCGGGAGTTTAATATCTAAAATCTTATTGACATACTTGGCTATAGAACTGTAAAGTATAGGATAATCAACCGGTCAACCGGAGACCTTGCAAGGCATGTAACCTGAGAGAGATGCACGGGTTATTTGCTTTGGAGGTCTCTTTTTGCTTTGGAGAGGTAAATCCTATTCTGATTCAAGCAGGAGAAGTGTGTATGAATATTGAAAACATCGAGGCTTTTGTCTATGTATTTCATTACGGAAGCTTTAATAAGGCCGCAGAAATATTATTTCTGTCACAGCCGTCGGTTACCGCAAGAATTCAAACGCTGGAGCGTGAGCTGGACTGCCGGCTGTTTGATCGGTTGGGCAAGCAGGTGCAATTGACCGAGAAAGGAAGGCAGTTTCTGCCTTATGCTCAGCAACTACTGCAAATTTACCAGAAGGGGAAGCAGCATATCCAAAGACAGGGGAAGATCCCGAATGAGCTGCGGATTGGATGCACCGTCTCCGTCTCCAACTATATTATTCCAGAGCTGCTGCCCAAGCTAAAGGCGGAATATCCGGGGCTGCAAATCAAGGTGACAACATCCACTACCGATGACATTGTAGCCAAGGTGCTGAACAGGGAGCTCGATATCGGCTTCGTCCGCAGTGTAAGTCATCCGTACCTGCAATCCGTGAAGTATTACGAGGACCCGATTCGTCTATACGTGTATGCAGACCATCCTTTGGCAGGGATAACAGAAGCATCGGCAGACATGATCGTTGATCAGCCGTTCGTCTTCTTTGAATGCGGGGCTCTGGATTGGCTGCGGGTTCACCGGGTATTCCAAAGCCTGAACAAGCCTCCTGCGATTCATATTCATACCGATAACGCAGAGATGGCCAAGAAGCTCGTTTTGAACAAAGTCGGGGTCTGCTTTCTGCCAGGAGTATGCGTACGTAATGAAGTACGCGACCGGCTTCTTGTTCCGATAGATGTATCTGAAGTAGCGGGTGTTGCACTGCAGACGAATATCATCAGCCTGAGTGGCGAGCATTCGGAAATGGTGCAGTTTCTCGTCTCGGACCGCTTTGTCTGAGAAGTCGCTTGGAAAGGAGGACATGAGGTGCTTTTTTTTATATACTTGTTGAATAAGAGGAGGATGAAAACAAATGCGTAAACTGCTGCCATACCTGCTGATTCTGCTCGGAGTCCTGATCATCATCGCTCCCAAGCTGATCGAGCAGATTGAAGATCATAAGCAGAATGAGCTGATGCAGAAGACGGAGCTGTGGGAAGCACAGCAGCAAAACAACAGTCAGGCCCGGTCTTTGGCATCTGAATTTCAACGGGCATCCCGCCTCCTGGAGGAGACGGAAGCCGTTGAATCAGAGCCGATTGTTCAGCCTGAGCTGTTGCAGAGTGTGGATGGAAAGACACCCATTGCGGTTATTGAGATTCCAGTTATCGATGTTAAACTCCCAGTTCTGGAAGGAGCAACCGAGGAAAATATGCGCCATGCGGCTGTGCACATGACCGGAACTGCGGAGCTTGGGGCCGTAGGGAATACAGCAGTAGCGGCTCACCGGGCAAGAACCGAAGGACGGCTGTTCAACAGGCTAGATGAAGTGAAGATGGGCGATACCATTTCGGTATCCACCCCTTCAGGAAGCTTTATTTACACCGTCGATCGGATTAAGGTGGTTGAGCCGACTGACCTTTCCGTACTCTCCGAAAGGGGACAGGAGGCCATTTTGACATTGATCACTTGTACTCCTGGAGGAGATCAGCGCCTGATCGTTCAGGCTAAGCTGTAGAACGGTTGCGTGGCGACTCTCTCTGAGCGGAACAATGAATCATGGAAGCCAGAATAAGCAGCCTCAAGCGACCGTAAAAAGCCGGACCTCCAAAATCGGGGAGTCCGGCTTTTATCTCTGGATGCTTATATCTTAGTTCTCAGATTTCACTGCACTATGTGGCGTTTCTTTGGACCTAAAGGAAAGTATGAAGCCCAAAAATAAAACAACACCAGCCAGCAAGTAAGGATAGCCTATATTAAAGTCAAATAGCGCGCCTGCCACGATTGGACCAATGATATTGCCAAGGCTGGTAAAGGCTGAATTTAGACCTGCCACGTAACCCTGCTGCTCAGCAGCGAACTTGGACATTTGCGTGCCGATGGCGGGACGCAAGAGATCGATCGCAAGAAATAGAACAAAGGTAACGGCAACCATTAACCAGAAACTGTGCACCAAGAGCGCAAGGACGGTGAAGAGAGCAGAGACGAAGAGGCTCACGGTGATCACTTTTTTCTCCCCGAACTGGTTAATGATCCAACCAAAGATGGTAATCTGCACGACGGCTCCAGCGACCGAACCAAATGTAATAATGAAGGCAATATCTTTTGGCGTAAAGCCGAATTTATGATCGACAAACAGTCCAAACACCGTTTCAAAATTAGCCAGTCCGAAGGAAGCGACGAACACGACGATCAGGCTGATAAAATAAGGCGCACGATAGGAGTTCATGAGTTGTCTCAGCAGACCGATTTGTACTGGCTTAACCGCATTTTGGGCGTGTGCGTCCTTCGAAACTTCAGGCAGAAAGAGAGCGCTAAGAAGCATGGCGAGCAAGCCGCCAACTGCAGCAGCATAGAAGGGGATACGAATCCCGAATTCCGCAATGTATCCGCCAATCCCGGGGCCGATGATAAAGCCTGTTGTGATGGCCGCGTTAATAAACCCCATCCCTTTACCGCGTTCTTCGTCGGTGGTGACATCCGCCGTGTAAGCCATAACGGCAGGCATAACTAAGGCAGCACTAATCCCGCCCAGCATTCTTGCAAGAAAGAGGAGGGGCAGCGTGCTGACAGCGCCAAACATCCACTCCGAGACGGCAAAAAGCAGCATACCGGCCAGAATAACCTTCTTGCGGCCAATAGTATCAGACAGCCGGCCTGCCAGCGGTGAGAAAATAAGCTGCGTAATTGAGAAAGCAGCGACCAGCAAGCCCAGCATGCTCCCATTAATATGCAGCATATTCATGTAACTAGGCATAATAGGAACAATCAAGCCAATACCTGTGAAAATAATGAAAATATTAAGCATGAGGAGCAGAATCGCTCCCCTATTTCTAAGAAGCAATGACATCGTAAGGGTCCTCCATATTTTCCTATACTGAACGTTCGTTTTGTATTGATGCGCAGAAGAATAAAGTACGATTACTCGTCACCGGTCCCCTTTAGCGTATTCCGGGACATGCCATTTAGAAAGACAGTGATGGCGTCTTGATAGAGCATGCGCGTTTTATCTGGAGTAAGGTTACGCGATAATTGGCTGGCTCCGAACAAGAGTGCTTCCAGTATAACGGCAAGGCGTTCCGCATGATTCGGGCAAAATTCACCACTGTCGATTCCTTCCTGCAGCAGCTTCTGATTAAATTCCAAATGATCTGCCATCATCTTGGCCATTCTGGACTCTACCTCAGATGTCTTTTCTTCATTGTGGAAAAATTCATCCGCAGCCTTCGTCAGCGGGTGGTTTAAATCGTCAGATGCTAGCTGCTCGGCCATGCCGTAGAGCTTATCAGCGGTTGTTTTATAGAGGTGCACATTTTGGCTCCAATTGAGGCTCCACTCGCGATCCCATTCCTCCATAAGATAAAGGAACAAGCCTTCCTTACTCTTGAAGTGGTAATAGATATTTCCTTTACTGCTGCCGGTTGCTCCTACAATATCTTCAATTGAAGTCGCTTTATAGCCTTTTTGTATAAAAAGCATCCGAGCCGCATCTGCTATTTTTTTCTTCGTTTGTTCGCTTTGAAGCTGTTTCTGGTTCATGGTACTCACCTCAATTCATACACCGAACGTCCGTTCAGTATTATAGCACTGTAATCTTGCAAGAGCAACTTTACTATCCCATTGACAAGTGCGCTTAAGCCCATTATAATCACCTGTAAATTCCATATCCAAAATGTGCTGATTAGAAATAGTAAAGGTGACACAACCTTTCAGAGAGCCGCTGGGTGGTGAGAAGCGGTAGTGTCGAGCACCTTGAACTCGTCTATGAACTGCTGGCCTGACAATGTAGGGTTAGCCGGGATTCCGCCGTTACAAGGATAGATGGTGACAGCCATCGAAAGAGATCATTTTCCATATTGGATATGAATTAGAGTGGTACCGCGGGTTAAACCTCGTCTCTATAATAGAGACGGGGTTTTTTTGGTTGGTGAAAGTCCGGGTTTGACCAACACCGCTTGATTATAGATGCTTCTATAATGGATGGAGGAGGAACTTCAGATGAATCGCAGCGTTATCGTACTGGATACTACTTTGCGTGATGGAGAACAGGTTCCGGGCGCAAAATTGAATGTGAAGCAAAAGGTGGAGTTTGCCCAGCAACTGAAGCGGCTCCAGGTAGATATCATCGAAGCAGGTTTTCCGGCATCTTCAGCAGGAGACTTTCAAGCCGTACAGGAGATTGCTCGCAGTGTGGGCGATAGCGTATCGATCACGGCCTTGGCCAGGGCAGTGCAGAGCGATATTGATGCCGTATATGAAAGCGTGAAATTGGCGCAGGACCCGCTCATTCATATTGTGCTGGGTGCGTCGAACATTCATGTGGAGAAAAAATTCAACCGTTCCAAGGATGCCGTGCTGCAAATGGGGGTGGATGCGGTCAAATATGCCAAAACACTGCTGCCCCAGGTGCAATATTCCACGGAGGATGCGTCCCGGGCGGATTTTGAATATTTGTGGAAAACCATCGAGGCTGTTGTGAAGGCAGGCGCAACCATGATCAATGTTCCCGATACGGTCGGATACGCGGAGCCGGAAGAATTCGGAGACTTGATCCATAGAATCAACGAACGCTTGAAAAATATAAACGACAAAACCATTCTTAGCGTCCATTGCCATAATGATCTCGGGCTGGCCACTGCGAATACGCTCAGCGCGATCAAGAACGGAGCGGATAAAATCGAGTGCACGATCAACGGATTGGGCGAAAGAGCAGGCAACACTTCTTTGGAGGAAGTGGTCATGGCTCTGAAAGTAAGAGAGAACCGCTATCAGTGCACGACGCGTATTCAAACGACAGAGCTGCTCAGAACTTCAAGGTTGCTGACCTATCTGACAGGACTCGATGTTCAGGTGAACAAAGCCATCACAGGTGATAACGCATTTGCTCATTCCTCCGGCATACATCAGGACGGATTGCTTAAGGATAAGAACGTGTATGAGATTATGTCCCCTGAGGAAGTCGGCGCAGAGAGCATGGAATTGATTTTGACTGCGCGCTCTGGACGGCATGCCTTCAAGCATGCGGTGGAGAAGATGGGCTTTGCAACAGGCGAAGCGGCCGAGTTCGAAGCGCTGTTCCAGAAATTTATTGCTCTCGCCGATATGAAGAAGGAAGTATATGATCACGATATCTTCTACTTGGTCAATAGCATTCGTGAACAAGCGCACAGTGGCCATTCCTTGTACGAATTGGATTCATTCCAGGTGATCACCAACAATCTGAATCCAACCGCAACAATCGAATTAAGCAGGAACGGCCAGCCGTTGAAGGGAAGCGCCGTGGGGGATGGCCCGATTGATGCGTTGTATAGCGCCATCAAAACATTGACCGGGTTGGACGTGACATTAAAGCATTACAAAATTAACAGCATATCCGGCGGCAAAGAAGCCATCGGCCGGGTCAATATTCAAATCGATTATCAAGGCAAAACCTATTCCGGGCGGGCCATGGACATGGATATTATCAAAGCCAGTGCGTTAGCTTTCTTGAACGGCATCAACGCGGCATTACTGGACACAGCCAGTACCGAAGAGGAAGCTGCAAAAAGCCATTAAAAGAAGCCTCAATCGCTGTGTATCATGTCATAATTGAAACAATTCAGGGCTTGGGGCGGGGCACTCTTTTCGTGCGTGGGGAGACGCTCCGAGAACGAAGCATTCCTCCAATCGCTGATATGAACGAGACTGTCAAAAGCGTCTCTTTGACTCCCACGTTTTTTACCCCTTTCCCTTTCAACCCGGAGGGGGACAGTCTGAGTAAGGAAGCAAAAGTTCTCGACGTTGAGGCAGTCTGATA
>NZ_JAPCKK010000020.1 GCF_030705605.1 Paenibacillus zeirhizosphaerae | reverse complement strand
AAACCTGTCTGGTGGCGATAGCGGAGGGGTTCCACGCGTACCCATCCCGAACACGACCGTTAAGCCCTCCAGCGCCGATGGTACTTGGACCGAAGGGTCCTGGGAGAGTAGGACGTTGCCAGGCAGAACCCTTTTAGGGAAAGGATATATATATTAGGGCCCTTAGCTCAGTTGGTTAGAGCGCACCCCTGATAAGGGTGAGGTCGGTGGTTCGAGTCCACTAGGGCCCACCATACATAGATTTTAATAGAACAATTATTTTCATATGGGGCCATAGCTCAGCTGGGAGAGCGCATCGCTGGCAGCGATGAGGTCAGGGGTTCGATCCCCCTTGGCTCCATTTAGGTATGAGCCGGTGTAGCTCAATTGGTAGAGCAACTGACTTGTAATCAGTAGGTTGGGGGTTCAAGTCCTCTCGCCGGCACCATTTCAAGTGAATGCGGAACCGTGGTGTAGAGGCCTAACATGCCTGCCTGTCACGCAGGAGATCGCGGGTTCGAATCCCGTCGGTTCCGCCACTTTTAGAAATAATGTCAGGGATGGAAACCCAAAGTCAGGATCGGCTTCGCAGTATCTTACGAATTGGGAGTATACGGAAGTTTAGGTATCGTAATAAAGCTTCAGGGAAGAAACCCAAGAAGGGTTTATCGAAGCGAAATTGATTATTGAGAGCCATTAGCTCAGTCGGTAGAGCACCTGACTTTTAATCAGGGTGTCGAAGGTTCGAGTCCTTCATGGCTCACCAGTTTCCAATATATGCGGTCGTGGCGGAATTGGCAGACGCGCACGGTTCAGGTCCGTGTGGGCTAACCCCCGTGGAGGTTCGAGTCCTCTCGACCGCATCTTTTTAAAATGAAAAGCTCTTGGGTTTCCTTACGTGGAGATTCAGGAGCTTCTTCATATTTGTTACAATTAAAGCCGGTTCCCAGGTTAATCCCGAGGAACCGGCTTTACATTTTTCTAGGCAACCTGTTTAAGGAGAGGTTTATAGATAATCGCACTTAAATTTTGAAAACTCAGCCATAGAGCTTGCCCATAGGCATATAAACCGATGAGTACGCCTGTAAACCCTCCCGCAACTTCGGAGGAAAGGTGCCTGGTTTAAGAGGATTTCTTTCCCGTTTGCGTGAATGAGGAAGCTATAGTACTCATGACTTGCCGTTTTACTGGGGGATAAAGGCATCCTTGGGACCCAGTTGCCGCGCTAGTGTGCTTTTTGTGTTAGTTTATATTACATATAAACAGCTGTAACCTCCCTGATCGAAAAAAAAGTTCACAAACAAAATTGATTATCGTTCAATATGTAATTTACAACTACATAATATGTGATATTATTGAGTATAAGATGTTATGTTTTTATGAAAAGGAGGTTTTCGGCATGTACATTTCAAATCTTCCTTTAAACCAAGCCTATTCCGTTTCTTCTTTTTACGATGAAATGTACGACGGCACCGGTGCGGTCCGCGGGCATTACGAGCGGCTGCACGAGAGGCTTCAGCGGATGAATGCCGAAAGCCTGGAGAGACGGCGGCGGGCGATGAATCGGCGGATGCTGGAGGAAGGCATTACTTACACGCTTTACGCCGACGGGCAGCAGGATGCGCTGGAACGGACGATTCCGTTCGACATTTTCCCCCGCATTATTCCGCAGCACGAATGGCTGGAGCTTGAGCGGGGAGTTATTCAACGGACGAAGGCGCTGAATCGGTTTTTATACGACTTGTATCACGACCAACATATTATAAACGACGGCATCATTTCTCGGAAAATGGTCGTGTCGAACCGGTACTTCCGACCGGAGATGATGCGTCTGCACGTACCGGACGATATCTACGTCACATGCTCCGGCATCGATCTGATTCGCGACGAGCACGGCCAATTTTTCGTGCTGGAGGATAACCTTCGATCGCCGTCCGGCTTCTCGTACCTGTTCACGACGCGTATGATGATGAAACGTTTTTTTCACGATGCGTATTTCTCTTGTACCGTGGCGGAAGTCGAGCACAGCCTGAGCACCTTCTTGTCCGCCTTGAAGCGGATTGCGCCCCGCGACCGGGCGAATCCGACCGTCGCGCTGTTGACGCCCGGCAAATTCAATTCCGCCTACTTCGAGCATACGTATCTCGCCCAGAAGATGGGCATCGAGCTGGTGGAGGGCAGCGACCTCGTCTGCATCGACCATAAAATTTATGCCCGCACGACGACGGGCCTGAAGCGGATCGACGTGGTGTACCGGCGCATCGACGATGATTATCTTGACCCGCTCGCCTTCCGGCCGGATTCGGTGCTTGGGGTCGCCGGGCTGATGAACGCATACCGCGCCGGCAATGTGGCGATCGCGAACGCACCGGGCACCGGCGTCGCCGACGACAAGGCGATCTATACGTTCGTCCCCGACATGATCCGGTATTACTTGAACGAGGAGCCGATTTTGCCGAATGTGCCGACGTACTTGCTCGAGCGTCCCGACGAGCGGGAGTATGTGCTGGAGCGGCTTGACCGGATGGTCGTCAAGGAGACATCTCTGTCCGGCGGATACGGCATGCTGATCGGGCCTTCCGCCACAGAAGAGGAACTTATGCGTTTTGCGGAAAACATTCGCATGAACCCCAGCAATTATATCGCACAGCCGACGATATCGCTGTCGACGGCGCCGATTATGGATCAAGGTCGGTGTGTGCCCAGGCATATCGACCTGCGCGCCTTCGCCCTGTTCGGGCAATCTGTGCACGTAATCCCCGGCGGGCTGACCCGCGTCGCCATGAAGGAAGGATCTCTCGTCGTCAATTCGTCGCAAGGCGGCGGCTGCAAGGACACTTGGGTGCTAAGAGAATAGCCTATGCTTTCGAAGCGAGTTTTGCTCGAAGTTGATTCAGGAAGCAGTGCTCACAAAACTTTTAGGAGGAGGTTCGCCATGCTAAACCGAATTGCCGAATCGTTGTTTTGGATCGGCCGCTACACGGAGCGGGCCGAAAACCACGCCCGGTTGATCGACGCGTTCTATCATATTCGAGAAGAGACGGCGGACGAAGACCATTTGTGGATCCGTATGGTGCGGGCGGTGGGAGACCCCACACAGTTCGAGACCGCGCAACTTGCATATCGGGAACAAGACGTGCTCTTCTATGTGGCGCTCGATGCTAGTCACTCGAACTCCATTCACTCATGCGTTCAGTCGACGAAGACGAATTTAAAGACGGTGAGGGAACGGCTGCCGGAGGAACTGTGGGACATTGTGAATGGGTTTGCGCTATGGCTGAGAAGCGGCGAGGCGGATGAATTGCTGTACGAATCCCCGTTTCTGTTTTTGCGCAAAGTGAAGGAGAATATGGGGATGTTTTACGGTGCCGCACAGCATATGATGTTCCGCGATCAGCAGTGGCTCATCATGGAGAGTGGCCGGTACTTGGAGCGGGCGGAAAATACGGCGCGGCTGCTGGAGTCGTTGCACCGTTCTATTGCCGACGACGAGTCCCGCGTTTCCTATTACTTGTTTTCCGCGGTACGGGCGCTTGGCGGCGTCGATGTGTACCGGCGACTCTACTCCGATCATTTCACGCTGGAGCATACGGCATCGCTGCTCATCATGAACGAGTTGTTCCCGCGCTCAGTTCAGCATGGGCTGAGCGGGTTGGAGGCGAACCTTCATACGATCCGCGGCATGAACGGAGCCGATCCGGCGCTCGACAAGGCGATTCGCCTCGTGGTGAAGGCGCGGTCCGAGCTGTCGTGGTTAGACACTTCCGAGCTTGCAAAAGGTTCGCTTTTGAACGGTATGGAGGCAATCAATCAGCTCGGCGCGGCCGTGGGTGACGCTTTTTTTCGCGCGAGGCAGGGGGTTCGAGCATGAAGCTCAAAATTTCGCATACGACCAAATACGGCTACGAGGAGCCGGTGGCGGACAGTGTCAATGAAATTCGCCTGTCGCCGCGGACGAACTACCGCCAGGCGTGCTACCACCACACCATTTCGGTGGAGCCGAACGCTTCGCTGTTCACGTATGAAGATTTCTTCGGCAACCGGATCCACGCGTTCACCGTGAATGCCCAGCATCGCGCACTCGTCATTACGGCCGTATCGACGGTCGTTACGCACAATAACGACGGCGTCCGGAATCAAGTGCTGTCTCCGAAGGACGACTGGCGGACGCTTGCCGACGAAGCGCTGCAAAACAAATTCGCGGAATTTTTACTGCCGACGCCTTACACGTCTGTCGGCGAAGACGTTCGGGCGTACGCAGACGAGATATCGCTCCCCGGCGCGGGAGTATACGATCTGGTTATGGAGACGGGCGGGAAGGTATACCGCAATTTTCAATATCAGCCGAACGCCACGGTCGTCACGACGCGAACGGATGAATTTCTACGGCTGAAGAAGGGGGTCTGCCAAGATTTCGCCCATCTGATGATCGCGGTGTGCCGGGCCAAGGGCATTCCCGCCCGCTACGTGAGCGGTTACCACTTCATCGGCGATCTGCAGACACGGACGGTCGACTTCGAGCAGGCGTCTCATGCCTGGGTCGAAGCGTACATTCCCGGCACCGGCTGGCTCGGCTTCGACCCGACGAACAACAATCGGGTGGATGAACGGTACGTCAAGCTGGGGCATGGGCGGGATTATTTTGATATCGTCCCCGTCAAGGGGATTTATCGCGGCACGCCGCTGCAGAACATGTCGGTCGAGGTAGACGTGCAGCAGCTGTGACCCGGATGCTGCTGTCTTTCCGCGGACTCTGGTCAGAGCCGAGAACCGTTCGAGTTGGATTCATGCTAAGTTGAACAGAGCAGCCATAAAGAGCGTTGAGTTCAATTTTAAAAATCACCTGCATAAGCCCGTTATCTGTTGTTTATGCAGGTAGTAAGCTCTTGAATTTCCTCTTGTGGAGATTCAGGAGCTTTTTGCATATTCACAAATAGTTCAGGTGGGCACCTAATCCAAAACCGCCAATGCTGATCCATGCTGACGAGTAGCTCGGGCGTCGGCTCGGCCGCATCCAATCGAAGCATTCTTGCCGAGCTCTCCAACAAGTCCACGGAAACTTGAATGCGCCGGCTCGGCTCCAGGTAGGGCTTGAATTCCTTTTTCTTGACTTATCTTCGGCTTATGATAAAATGACGTAGTCGCTTCAGTGCGAATATATTGCGGACGTGGCTCAGCGGTAGAGCATCGCCTTGCCAAGGCGAGGGTCGCGGGTTCGATTCCCGTCGTCCGCTCCATCCTTTACCCTAATTGATAATTGACTGTTAAAGCAACTAGCAGTATGATTATATACACATCGGGACGTAGCTCAGCTTGGTAGAGCACCTGGTTTGGGACCAGGGGGTCGCATGTTCAAATCGTGTCGTCCCGATATCCTTAATATTTGTTATTAGACCTAATACACGCTACTCTGAAGACAGCTTTTTCTTCGGGTGGCGTTTTTTAATTTATTGATTTTTTTAAAAATATTGTCCTTGCAGCGTATCCTTTTTACGCCTCTAAACGTCTTCCTTATGAAACCTTTAACAAGGACCTAACAAAGGGGGGCCCCATTTATGGCCTTTGTGAAATCCGTACAATCTGATTATCTAAATAAACAGACGCATGCCGAGCTTTTGAAAGCTCTGCCTTCTTTGCTTAAATACTGCCTCAAGCTTACAGGCTCTACATGGGAAGCGGAAGACTTGGTGCAGAGCACCTGCCTTCAATTGCTTGGGAAGCTGCCGCTGCAGGACACGGATTTAAACTGGGAGGCGTATCTCATCCGTTCAGCAAGAAATATTTGGATTGACCGGATTAGACGACAAGCTGCAGGCCAGCGCGCTACCTCACGTTTAAACATAAAGACCGCGTATCAAGACAGGTATGGGATGGATATCGAGCTGGCTCTTTCCGCTCTGATTCAGTGGTTGCCGTCGTGGCAGCGGACTGTCTTTCTACTTCGGGAGATATTGCAGTACAAAACCAGTGAAGCTGCTGAATTGCTGGGTACGACTGAAGGTGCCGTCAAGGCTGCATTGGCAAGAGCACGCGCATCCCTGGCGAACAGCAAGCAGCGGTATTCCGAAAGGTTTCCTCTTCCCGAGGATCAGGAAGGCAAAGAACTGCTGAAGGCTTACTTATCCGCTTTCCGGTCCGGTGACGCCCAGCGTCTCGTTGAGCTGGGACTGCATAATGCGGCAGAGCCGGAAGCGCTGCTTCCCATCATTCTGGAGGGCAGTATTCGCTCAGGCAGAGCGGGGTCACTACAGCGTCAGCCGGATGAGACGAGGGCTTTATTGGCTGCGTAGAACAGGAGATGGAAATATGAACGCTATACCGTACGTTGTGGAGCAGACCAGCCGTGGAGAACGCAGCTACGATATTTATTCTAGGCTGCTGAAGGATCGTATTATTATGGTGTCCGGTGAGATTGAAGACCATATGGCCAACATCATTGTGGCCCAGTTGCTCCATTTGGCGGCTGAAGATCCCGAGAAAGACATCCAAATGTACATTAACAGCCCAGGGGGATCGGTGACGGCCGGGTTTTCCATTTATGATACGATGCAGTTTGTGAAACCGGACATATCCACGATATGCACTGGTATGGCAGCAAGCTTTGGAACTATTCTGCTGACCGGCGGCACCAAAGGGAAGCGGCTTGCGCTGCCCAACAGCGAGATTATGATCCATCAGCCGCATGGAGGGGCACGGGGGCAGGCCTCTGATATCCGAATACAGGCTGAACGAATACTGAAGAGCCGGGAAAAACTGAACAAAATTCTGTCCGATCATACGGGCCAGCCCTTGAAACGCATAGAGAAGGACACGGACAGGGACCATTTTTTCTCTGCTGAAGAAGCAGTGGAATACGGTTTGGTGGACCGGATCGTGACACGTGTTTAACTGAAAACTTTGCCTTTAAAATGGGAAGCGAAAGCTTCCTGTTTTTTTTGCATGTATCACATCAACAGCAGGTTCAAGAAATTGTTGAATCTTTTAGTACCCCTGACATTGTAATCAGTCTGCAGGAGGCGTATAATTCGTTAGGATTTTAAAAAGGCAAACAAGCGAGGTTATTGAAATGAAATCATGCTGTATCATTGAAGTGGAAGAAGATAGTCTGGTGATCGATTTGCCGGAAGAGCATTCCCATTTGGATGCCTGGCTGGGCGATGTTGAAAGCTGCGGCGGAGACGCTGCTCCATGGCTGAAGCTGCTGGATAAGGTGATGGGGCAGGGACAAAGCGACAGCTTCAACGAAAGCGAAACAGAGAAGGAACATACCTCTGAGGCAGTGCGCTGATCACTTATTATATAGAATAAGGTCAACCGGACCTAGGTGTTTTAAAAAAATCATCCCGCTGCAATTACTGCAATTACAGCGGGATTTTTTTAAGATGGTAGATGCGGTAGGCTACGTATTCTGCTGATGTCTGGCCTCGTTCTTTATTTCCTCAATCGTATTCCGTTCGGTGGCTGAAATTTCATCGGCATGCTCGTCGAGGTAGTCCGCGGCTTCCCTGAAATTTTCGATGGTATTCGGTACGGAATTCTGCAGTTTTTCCACATTATCAGCTCGGTTGTCCGGTTTTGCCATGCTATGCACCTCCTTCACAGCTTCATTTTCCCAAAGTATATCGTTTATCATACATCTGCTTCCGATGGCAGGGGCTTATTGGAGTTTGTCCTCCTTTTCGTTATAATAAACTCATTATGAAAGGGGATCGAAATTGTGCTTATAACACCTTTGGGCCGCTTCCGGCTTACAGCCTGGATTCAGGCCGTCGTTTATTTACTTATTCTGTTTGTGGCCTATCCGCTGAAGAGTGCAGGAGTGCCGCAGGCTGTAACGATATTTGGCAACATCTACGGCGCAACCTTTTTGCTGTTCGTGATGGTTCTGATTTATGCAAGGTCGGCGCTGAACTGGTCTTTGAGCCGACCGATCATAATCTTCTTTGTTTCCTTTATACCGTTTGGCCTGATCGTAATGGATCTGTTATGGATGAGAAAATGGGAGGGTAGGAGCATATCCAAGTCCGCCTAACTTTTTAAGTGGAGAACAAAACCGCAGGGAGAACAAAGGGTTCTCTCTGCGGTTTTTGGCTGTGTCAGATTTTAAAATAATCCGCGATAAATTCGGCTGTTTTCCGCTGTTGGTAAGCTTCGACGGCATGTCCGGTAAAGGGGTAAACCTCGATGTGCTTCTCTGTGGTCATGCGGTTATAGGCGGCAAAGACGGTTTCCGGCATACATACCGTATCTTTAAGTCCTACGGAGACCATAACTGGAATTGTGATCCGGCTTCCGAGGTTGAGCATATCGAAATAGCTGAGCGTGTTAAGTACCTTATCCAAATGCTCAGGGAAGCGGTGTACAAACTCCGCCGCCTCGGATAAAGAACTGGTGGAGTTCAAAATACCGAAGTCCATGTGGCACATATTGGGGATATTGGCGACAGCGACGGACGGTTTGCGGCTCAGCGCCGAGACCATCAGCGCCAATCCGCCGCCTTGACTGGCCCCGCATACTGCAATTTTAGCAGAGTCGACATCCGGCTGCTCGGACACCCAGTTCACGGCTTTGATCGCATCGATGGTGATCGCTTTGTAGTAACAAGTGTCTTTGCTAAGGATCCCCTGGGTCACCCAGCCTTTTACCGTTCCGTACCCGCTGTCCAGTCCGTTCCCGGTCTCTCCTCCCTGTCCGCGCACATCCATCGCCAGCACCGCAAATCCGAGCATGAGCCACGAGGCATACTGTTCAGGGTAACCTTTACCCCCGGCATAACTATGAAACAGCACAACACAGGGAAGCTTCTTCTCGTTCGCAAAAGCAGGCCGAATGTACCAAGCGTGCAATGGAGTATCGTCCCAGCCCTTGTAAGTGATATGAAAGACCTCCATATAGGGATAAGGAGTAGGAACAGGAGTTTTATCGGCAAAGACCGATTCGGCATTCGCTTCTCTCAAGGAACGCTCCCAGAATGCATTCAGATCGGCGGGAGCAGTCAAATCAGGAGAGTAATGGGTTAAATCGTTGATCCGCTTTTCAATTGCGTTCACGGGCTGTCCTCCTTCGTGCTTTGCTGCATCCTTTTACTTCACTATACCAGAAAGAGGGCTTGGTGAGCGTGGCCCTGCTCTTGGAAGGTGCGTCGATAGATGTTTTCTTACCGAAGTGCAACATTTTCTAGAACTTTTTCGTCGATAACTGTACTAACACAAATGGAGTGGTGAACATGAAAATGAAGAAACGGAATTTGGTATTATTGTCTGCAGCAACTGTATTGTCAGTCTCCTTGTGGTCGGGAGCAACATTACAGGCAGCTGGGAGCAGCTTCGCGGACCTTGGCAATATAGCAGGAAAAGAAAAAATTGAAGCGTTGAAAGAAAAAGGATTTATTAAAGGGGTTAGCGCAGATCAGTTTCTCCCACAACAGGAAATGACTGCTGCACAAGGGGTTCAGTTGATTAGCAATGCGATGGGACTAAGCTTGGCTGCTATTGATTTCACAAGTGGTCCCTATGCGAAGGATACCTTTGATCATGTCGAAGACGGTAAATGGTATACGGACGCTTTTCTCGCGACTTACTATAACGGAATAGAGATTCCTGTTGAGATCGATCCTAACAAGGAGCTGACACGGGAAGAGTTTACCCACTATCTGACGCAAGCTATGGAAAAGCAGGGTCATTTGCCGATGATCAAAATTATCCCACAGAAGATTACGGATGAAGCGGACATCAACCCATCTTATCAGGGCAGCATCCAGCGCTCACTGGTGTGGGGAATCAACACCTTGAACGGGGAGGGCGGTTTTGATCCCAAACAGTCGATCACACGTGCAGACGCGGCAGTAATGACTTATAATGCCGTCTCCTTCTTACAATCGCGCGACGGTAGTACTACCGGAAAATAAATCATGACGGTGCAAATAGCCTGAACCCGTAAGCTACACGGGTTCAGGCTGTTTGCATTTTAATCACTGCCAATGGCGATCCATGAAATAAGGCCGAAATTTTGATCTGTGCGTCTCAGCTTTGCAATTTCCAGAACGGCGCTGGCAGGAGACTGGGATTTCAGGACAGCATAAAAAGCGGAATGATTGGTCATAGCCACAAGTGTATAGTTCGGGCTGGAAAAAGGCTCATCAAATGTAACCGAAACCTCGGTTACTTCTGCTGTTCCATGGATAAAAAATGGAATTCTGCCGAACTGCTGCATAGCCGGTTGAGGATGGGATGCTTCATTTGTTGGATGCAAAAGCTCCACTTTCTCATGCAGCTCCTGAATGGAGGCCTGAACTTCATCCGCAAGGTGAGACATTTGAACAGTCCCCTCCCGCAGCGCATCTCCGGTTATTGCTCCCGGGGTGATGTGGCGCTCAAGCACGGAAGAGGATTGCAGGTGATTTGAATCCACCGAACCCGGAGCAAGATGTTCGACATGTACGGCTTTGTCGGCCAGATGCTCTGCCCGAACAGCCCCTTCTTCAATATGGACCGGTTTCACGGAATTCCGGGCAAGCTTGGAGGAAGTGACGCATTCAGCCTTCAGCGCGTCGCCGTTTATGCTTTCGGGACGTATTGCAGGCTCGGTTACCGATCCGGGAGCCAAATGATTTTCCAGGATAGAGGAGGCTTGCAAATGACCCGAGTGGATGGAATCATCTGTAATATGACCTTCTTGAATCGACCGTTCAGCCAAATGTATACCCTGAACCGCTTGTGTCCCGAGCTTCGTAGAAGTTACACTGCCCTCTGCCAGCTTGCTCGACGTGACCGCTTTATCCCGTATCGCCTCCTCGGAGACGGATTGAGCTCCCAAATTACGTGCCAGTACAGCCTTGGGCTGTAGATGATCCGAATGTATGGCATTGCGGGCTACTTGCTCTGATTGAACCGCGCCTGCTTGGAGAGACGAAGCGGAAACTGAATCGTCGGCCAGATGCATGGATTGTACAGACTTAGGTGCCAATTTCGGTGAGATCACCGCATGTTCCCCCAGCTTGGAAGTACCTATAGTTTTATTCACTCTATGGCTACTCTGGGCTGATCCGTTGGAGAAGTTATCGGAAGTTAAGATCCTGGAGACAGGGGCCTTCTTATTGCCGTTTACCGCTGTGTTTCTAATATTGTCTGTATATATAAAACCCTGATTCATATGCGATGCCTTCTTGTCTTCAAGCAGCTCATGTACTTGAACAGCAGGAGCGGAGGGAAAGGAAGCATTTTGTATGGATGCGATAGAATCTACCGGCTTCTTGTCAGCCGCTCCTGATTCATGTACTGCCATTTGGATCACAGGGAGGTTATTCGCTGAACTTGGCTCTGGGGGTTCTGCCGGAACCCGCGGCATGGCAACGGAATGAATTTGCATTTCTGCTTTTTTGATAGGTTGTAGCCAATCCAGCTCATTTACATTGGGATTATCTACGTAGTAGAGCGGCCTTTTGCGTTTTTTTCTTCCCGGAGTGCTCTTGTTTTTTTTCAAGCAGCTCTCTCCTTTCTGTAGTCATCGTCAAAGGCATCATATGCAGTGTACTAGGCCCTTGTCACTGGAAGAAGGAGGAGGAGCCGGTTAAGCTCTTCTACGCCGGGAAGAATGCAGCCATGCTAATATCAGGCTCCAGACATATCCAGTGTTACAAAACGATGTGTTTGGTTAATAATAAATCACAACAACAAAAAAATTAAATGAGGTGAGTCAATATGAGTTGGTTGTGGGCATTAATCGTGGGCGGTATCATTGGTTGGCTGGCAGGCATGATCGTAGGCCGGGATATTCCAGGCGGGATCATCGGCAACATTATTGCCGGTTTCATCGGCGGATGGCTGGGCAGCATGATCCTGGGCCACTGGGGGCCTGTCATCGGCAGCTTCTACATCATTCCGGCTTTGATCGGAGCGATTATCTTGGTTGCCATTGTCAGCTTGATTTTCCGTTCAATGGGAAGAAGCCGAGGGTAGCACAACCCAGTTGTTCATCAAAAGCACATCTGTTTCGTAAACACCCGCTTTCGAAGATTAACTGTGTATTTACAAAAACCGCCAATCATATGGCGGTTTTTGCTGTGTAAGTGACTAAAATACTTACTGGAAACGGCGTATTGAAGGAATGCAGAGCACACCTGCCACGATGGCCATCCCAGTCAGCGAAAACAACTGGATCGTCCATAGACCTCCAATCTGGTCAGCCAGTGCACCTACGGCAAGATAGCCAGCCGGAAGCAGGGCGAAGGAACCAAGCATGTCCAGGCTAGCGACCCTGCCGAACGCTTCCGGGGGCACAAGCTCCTGAAGACTGGTTTCCCAGATGATCGCAAACATCATAATACCGAAGCCCTCCAGGAACATAACCAATACCAGACCGGGCATCCAGTTGATGAAAGAGAGCAGGAACAGGGCAAGGCCGCTTGCAAAGGCCCCGCCATACGCGATTAACCCGCGGTGCTTCCAGGTTCGTCTTGCTCCATATACGAAGGCCCCTATGATCGCCCCTGCACCGGTTCCGGTCATGGCCAATCCGTAAATGACAGGGCTGTAGCCGTGATGAACCTTGAATAGCCATGGCACCAGGACGGAAATTACGCCGGTATAACATATATTGATGAAGCAAAAGGCCAGGATCGTGACCCACAGCCAGGGCTCCTTCTTCAAAACGTTGAAGCCTTCCATGAATTCAGAGATAAAGCTTTCTTTCCCTGACTCTGTATTACGGGATAAGGCTGGGGTGCGTGCAAGAACAGAGGCCAGCAGCCAAAAGCAAAGAAAAGAGATCAGATAGGTCAACGAATCAAGGCCAAATCCGACACCGGCGGAGGTAACGGATACAATGATGCCACCAAGCGGTGGTCCAAGCAGACGCACGGCCTGCACACTGATCTGGGAGAGGGCATTTGCAGCATTGCGGATGTCAGGCGTAAATACCTGCGCTCGCAGAGCCGAGTATGCGAGATTAAATATCCCGTCCATCAAACCATAGACAGCGAGCCCTGCAAATAAAATCGACAGATTCATGCCTCCGCTCAGCATGGTCAAGCAGGCGCCAAGCATGAGCAAAAAACGGATGCCGTTGGTGAACATGATGAGCCTGACTCGATTGACCCGGTCAACGATCCATCCGGAAAAGGGCAGCACCAATATGTTGGGCAGCATATAAATCGCCATAGCCAGACCCATTATGGTTGTAGAGCCGGTAATCGAATAAACAACGATTGGCAGGATGACCGTAGTTACGCTACTGCCAAGCACGGCAATCCATTGCCCGAGCCAGAGCAGCGTGAACGTCCTGGATTGCTTGATCGGTGTAATGAAATTACGCCAGCCGGAGCCCGGGACAGTTGATGTTTCTAAGTCCATAGCGTGAATCACCTCATTTAAAAATAGCGTTAACCTTCAATTGGACAGTGGCTATGAGCTTATTCATATTGCTCAGACGAAATACGCGCAACACGAATGCTGACCGCGTACTCGTCGCTTTCTCCCGTACGCTTCTCCCATCTTTCAAGCAGGGTAATCAGATCCTTGCGGAATTCCTTGAGCTCCTCTGCGGACAGGTGCAGCCTGCTGAACCAATCCATGACCGATTCCGCTTCCTGCATCCCGTCCTCTTTGGAGCCCGGATAGTGGAAGCGGGTGCCTTTGGCTTTATAATACTTTTCAACAATGCCGCCTTGGGTTCGGGTATCGGCCAACTCCAGCAGCCCGCCCTCATACAGTCGCTGAATGTGATAATGGACATTGCCCGGAGTTTTGTGAAGCTGATCCGCCACCTGTTTGGCTGTTCTTGGTTCATGTCCAAGGGCATGCATAATGGTGATGCGTAGGGCGCTTTGCAAAAGCTTCTTCTGCTGTTCATTGATTACGAGCATGTCGTGAAGGGCGTCATGTTCACTTGTATCCTTGTGTTTCAAATCCATCACACCTTTGTTTAATCTAAGGTCCCATCTGAGAATCAAAACAATCTGGAATCCAGAATGAGCTAAATAACAGTATATTATAAAAAATAAAAAGCGTACAGATGATTTTCCAATTGAATCGATGTTAGACATGAGGAATCGTAAATCGAAGCGGGAACAGGTATAATAAAGGTCATCTGAAAAAATACGATAATTTATTGACCCATTATTGCAGATAAGTAGGTTGAACCCATGGATGAGAAGCAGAGGTTAAGCATAGAAGCAGCCCGTCTTTACTATTTGTCGGATTACAGCCAGCAAGACATTGCCGCTCGGCTTGGAGTATCCCGCCCGACGGTTTCCAGAATGCTGCAGCACGCCAAAGACCGGGGATTTGTACGAATCAGTATCATTGATCCGCTTGAAGATTTGGATGCCGTTGCAGAAGAAATCAAGCAGATTTACGGCCTTGATCAGGTGCTGGTCTGTTACTCGCCCGAAAATGAATACCGGGTCATTCAGAAGCATATCAGCAAGAAGGCGGCCGATTATTTGCATGAGACGGTACAGGATTCCGACATTATTGGCGTAACTTGGGGGACGACCATGCATGCGGTGGCACAGCAGCTTGAGTCCAAGCCGGTGCGGGGGGTGGAGATTGTCCAGCTCAAGGGAGGCGTAAGCCATTCACACGTGAATACCTACGCTGCTGAAACCGTGAATTTGTTCGCCGATGCCTTTCACACCATTGCCCGCTACCTGCCGCTTCCGGTCATTTTCGACAGCATTGCCCTGAAACAAATGGTGGAAGAGGACCGGCACATTCGCCGGATTATAGAACTGGGCAAGCAGGCTAATATTGCTGTGTTTACCGTCGGAACGGTTAAGGAAGACGCATTGCTGTTCAGGCTTGGCTATTTCAGCGCGGAAGAGCAGACCCATCTCCAGCAAACGGGGGCGGGGGATATTTGCTCACGTTTTTTTGATAAAAACGGACAGATATGCAGCGAGGAAATCAACAATCGTACTGTAGGCATCGACCTTGCCGATCTGAAAAAGAAAGAGAAATCGGTTCTGGTAGCAGGCGGTCAGCGTAAAATTGATGCGATCCGGGCAGCGCTTGTCGGGAGGTACGCCAATATTCTCGTTACGGATCAGTTTACCGCCCAGGCGCTGTTGACCTGAACAAAATTTCATGACTAAATTTACTTACGTTCATACGCGTGTTAGTATAGGCTTGAACTGAGTGGGAAATGATTTTCAAAGTATTGTTTAAAAGAGGAGCGGGTTTATATGAATTTGGCAGAAATGATCGATCACACGCTGCTGCGGGCGGATGCCGGGGAAGCGGAAATCCGTAAATTGGCTGAGGAAGCGAAGCAATATAAATTTGCGTCTGTGTGCGTGAATCCGGCGAGGGTTGCCCTTGCGGCAGAACTGTTGAAGGGAACGGATGTGAAGGTATGCACCGTGATCGGCTTTCCGCTGGGAGCATCCACTACCGAGGTCAAAGCTTTTGAAGCAAGTGATGCCATTGTCAAGGGTGCGACCGAAGTGGACATGGTGATTAACATCGGCGCATTGAAGGACGGCAATGATGAGCTGGTTGAACGGGATATTCGGGCGGTAGTGGAGGCTGCGGCGGACAAGGCGCTCGTGAAGGTCATCATTGAAACTAGCCTGTTGACGGACGAGGAGAAGGTGCGGGCCAGTAAGCTGTCTGTTAAAGCTGGAGCAGATTTCGTCAAGACATCCACCGGATTCTCTACAGGAGGAGCTACACCGGAGGATGTAGCCTTGATGCGTAGAACCGTCGGGGACAATGTCGGTGTCAAGGCTTCCGGAGGAGTCCGCAGCCGGGAAGATATGGAGCGCATGATTGCGGCGGGAGCGACGCGGATTGGAGCAAGCTCGGGCGTGAAAATCATGGAAGGCGGCCAGTCCACAGCTTCCTATTAATCCGGAAAGAAGGCTCCCCAGCGTGAAGTAACAGATCTGTAAAAGGTATTGCCTGTACACCCTTCTCATCTCTGAGGGGTGTACCTTTGGTTACAATTCCCTAACTTAGGAGGAACTATAAATGAGTGTACATATTGGAGCACAAGCGGGAGACGTGGCGGAAACGATTTTGTTACCCGGCGATCCATTACGTGCCAAGTACATAGCCGAAACTTATCTGGAGAACGTGAAATGCTACAACGAGGTACGCGGAATGCTTGGTTTTACGGGAACCTATCGTGGCAAGCGTATTTCCGTGCAGGGCTCGGGCATGGGCATTCCGTCCATCAGCATTTATGCGAATGAGCTGATTACCGAATATGGCGTACGCAACCTGATTCGTGTTGGCACCTGCGGGGGCATGCAGCAGCAGGTGCGCGTGCGGGACGTTATTCTGGCACAGGCGTCTTGTACGGATTCCAGCATGAACCGGCATGTGTTCGGGGGGTACGATTTTTCACCAATTGCGAGCTTTCATCTGCTGAAAGAAGCATACGAGCGGGGCGTGGCCAAAGGTTTGAACATGCATGTCGGTAATATTTTCAGTTCGGATATGTTCTATCGTGACGATAAATCCGTTGTGGAAAAGCTGATGGCCCATGGTGTACTGGGTGTGGAGATGGAAACAACCGCGCTGTATACGCTGGCTGCCAAGCATGGGGTGAATGCGTTGACGATTCTGACGGTAAGCGATCATCTGCTTACGGGAGAAGAGACGACTGCCGCAGAACGGCAGACCACCTTTAACGACATGATGGAGGTTGCGCTGGAGACTGCAGTAAATCTGGAGTAGTCGCAGCCGCACGGAATTATCCGTGCATTTTTCACAAGTGAGGAGAAATCATGATGAGAATGGTAGACATCATTGAGAAGAAGCGGGACGGGAAGGAGCTTAGTACCGAGGAAATCCGTTTTGTTATCGATGGATATACGAACGGCCACATTCCGGATTATCAGGTCAGCGCCCTGGCTATGGCGATTTTCTTCAGAGATATGACCGCCCGTGAACGGGCGGATCTGACGATGGCCATGGTGAATTCCGGGGAAACGATTGACCTGTCCGCGATTGAAGGCATCAAGGTGGATAAGCACTCCACCGGAGGAGTGGGTGATACAACAACGCTGGTGCTGGCTCCGCTCGTAGCGGCGCTGGACATCCCGGTAGCCAAAATGTCGGGCCGTGGACTGGGGCACACGGGTGGTACCATCGACAAGCTGGAATCGATCGCCGGCTTCCATGTGGAGATCACCAAGGACGAATTCGTCAAGCTGGTGAATGAGCATAAAATTGCGGTCATCGGCCAGAGCGGTAACTTGACTCCGGCTGACAAGAAGCTGTATGCGCTGCGGGACGTGACGGCTACCGTCAATTCGATTCCGCTGATTGCCAGCTCGATTATGAGCAAGAAAATCGCGGCAGGTGCGGACGCTATCGTACTGGATGTAAAAACAGGTGCAGGAGCTTTTATGAAGACAGCTGCAGAGGCCGTGGAGCTGGCCACAGCGATGGTCAGCATCGGCAACAACGTCGGCCGCAAGACGATGGCTGTCATTTCGGACATGAGCCAGCCGCTCGGATTTGCGATCGGTAACTCGCTTGAGGTCCGGGAGGCGATTGATACGCTGCGGGGGCATGGTCCCAAGGATTTGGAAGAACTGTGCCTTGCGCTCGGCAGACAGATGGTCTATCTGGCAAAGAAGGCGGATTCGCTGGAAGAGGCGGAAGAGAAGCTGCAGGAAGCAATCCGCAGCGGGCGTGCGCTGGAGAAGTTCAAGGAATTCATCGCCAATCAGGGAGGCGATCCTTCCGTTGTGGAACATCCCGAGCGGCTGCCACAAGCTGCTTACCGTATTGAAGTTCCAGCACGGCAGGACGGCGTGGTAGCCGAGATGGTAGCTGACGAAATCGGAACGGCAGCGATGCTGCTTGGAGCGGGCCGTGCTACGAAGGAATCTGAAATTGATTTGGCGGTCGGAATCATGCTGAACAAGAAAATCGGCGACAGCGTCAAAGCGGGTGAGTCCCTGATGACCATTCATTCCAATCGGGAGAATGTGGACGAGGTGCTGGAAAAAATTTATGCGAATGTGCGTATTGCTGAGCATGCTATGGCTCCTGTGCTGCTGCATGGGGTTGTAACGGAATAACATTAAGGCCTCAGGTTTCCTGAGGCCTGTTTTATTGCAGCAGTATTCATGACTTTATAAAACACACTAAATTGATTGGAATTATAATAATTTGATTGACTCAGGCAATTCAATAGTGTACTATTCATTTTGTCGGGATTGTCCCGTGGTTAGAATATATAATAAAGAGAGAAGTGAAGACATGAAGAAATTTAGTTTGTTGACGTTGATGCTGGCATTTACGATGGTTTTGCTGGCGGCATGCGGCGGCAATGCCAATAATGCTGCTTCCAATAATACGGCTGCAGACAGCGGGGAAACGGCGAATAATGAAACGACGCAAAGCGCACTTGAGGCTGTTAAAGCAAGCGGGAAGCTGCGGATCGGTACCGAAGGCACATACGCTCCCTTTACGTTTCATGACGCATCCGGCAACCTGACGGGCTTTGACGTGGATATTGCCCGGGAGGTAAGCAAGCGTCTCGGTGTGGAACCGGAATTCATCGAGACCCAATGGGACGGCATGTTTGCCGGTCTGGATGCCAAACGTTTTGATGTGGTATTTAACCAAGTATCCATCAACGAGGAGCGGCAAGCGAAATACGCTTTCTCCGATCCGTACATCGTATCCAAAGCTGTGCTGATCGTGCACCAGGACAATAATGATATCAAGGGCTTTGCGGATCTGAAGGGCAAGAAGTCGGCGCAGTCGCTGACGAGCAACCTGACGGAGATCGCGAAGAGCAACGGAGCTGAAATCGTAGGTACTGAAGGTTTTAATCAGGCGATTGACCTGCTGCTCTCCAAGCGTGTCGACGCTACCGTGAATGACGGGCTGTCCTTCCTGGATTTGAAGACACAGCGTCCGGATGTGCCGCTCAAATCGGTCGCAGAAGCTGATGATGCTGCGGAAAGCGCGGCGTTGTTCAATAAGGGCAACGATGATTTGGTGGAAGCCGTAAACAAGGCGTTGGCCGATATGAAGGCGGACGGAACCTACCTGACCATTTCCAAGAAATATTTTGGCGAGGACGTTTCAAAATAAGGTCCAGATCATCCATGAATGATCTTCAATAGGACTGCGAATTGACTGTAAAAGGATGTCTGACTTATGGACGATCGCAAAATACAGATATTAATCGATTCTTTCTGGCCCCTGCTTAAGGCAGGGGTTACTTTTACGATTCCGTTGGCGCTCATTTCTTTTGCGCTTGGACTGCTTTTAGCTTTGGCGACCGCGCTAGTGCGGTTGTCGAATTGGAAGATCCCTGACCTTATCGCGCGTTTTTACGTATGGGTCATACGCGGTACGCCGCTGCTGCTGCAGTTGTACATTATTTTCTACGGCCTTCCTTCCATCGGTATTACGTTGGACCCGCTCCTTGCGGCCATCATCGGTTTTACGCTGAGCGTAGGGGCCTACAATTCGGAGATTTTCCGGGCCGCGATCCAGTCGATTCCTGCCGGACAATGGGAGGCTGCATCATCGCTAGGTATGACGAGGGCACAGGCGCTGCGGCGTGTGATTCTGCCTCAGGCTGCCCGTGTATCGGTGCCGCCGCTCGGGAATTCCTTCATCAGCCTGGTGAAGGATACGTCACTGGCCGCCACCATTACTTATGTAGAGATGTTTCGCGCGTCACAGCAGATTGTGGCAACTACGTATGAAGCGCTGCTTGTATACAGTGAAGCCGGCGTGATTTATCTGGCATTCAGCTCGGTGCTGTCGGCGCTGCAGAACTATCTCGAAAAACGGACAAGCCGTCATACAGTTAAATAAGGAGAGGGTACCGATGATCGAGATTCGCAATTTGCATAAATCGTTCGGTTCGCTGCAGGTGTTAAAGGGAGTAGACCTGACGTTGGAGAAGGGCAAGGTGCTTGTTATTATCGGACCTTCGGGATCAGGTAAAACAACACTGCTGCGCTGTCTCAATCTGCTGGAGGTTCCGGATCAGGGGACACTTGAGCTGGGTGGGCTGTCGCTCAGCTTTGGGTCGAAATTGAAGAAGGAAAGTGTGCTGTCCCTGCGCCAGAAAACGGGCATGGTGTTTCAGTCGTACAACCTGTTCCCGCACATGACAGTTATGCAGAATGTGATGGAGGGCCCGGTGACTGTGCAGAAGAAAGACAGAGCGGAAGCAAGGGGCCGGGCCATAGAGCTGCTGGAGAAGGTTGGATTGGCCGAAAAGGCAGATGCCTACCCGCATCAGCTGTCCGGAGGGCAGCAGCAGCGTGTCGGTATTGCCAGGGCAATGGCGATGGAGCCTGAGGTGCTTTTGTTCGATGAGCCGACTTCGGCGCTGGATCCAGAGCTCGTTGGCGATGTGCTGAAAGTTATGAAACAGCTGGCGGCCGAGGGACGGACGATGGTGGTTGTAACTCATGAAATGAAATTTGCCGCTGATGTCGCGGACAAGGTCATTTTTATGGATGGTGGTTATATCGTCGAGGAAGGACCTCCGCAGCAGGTGATCGGCAATCCGACCAGCCCGCGGGCGGTGCAGTTTCTGAAGCGCATCAGTGGGCAGGAGGAGTAACTTTAGTATGATGTTCAAGGCTGTCTACCAAGCATCGTTTGCTTGGGGACAGCTTTTTTGTTCCTAAAATCAAGCACAATAAATCAAAAAAACTTTAATTTCCTGTCGTAAAATACAGGTGTCAGACAAAAGAGAAAGGAATGGAGGTATGGACTACTACAAAAGCATCCAGAAGGCTGTCGACTATATGGAGGCCAACCTGCAGGCTTCCTTAGAGATTAAGCCCATAGCGGATCAGGCGGGATTCTCGACGTTCCATTTTCAGCGTCTTTTTCAGGCTATTTCCGGCTTTATCGCTGCTGACCCTCCGCCAGAAGCCCGATCAACTCATCTCCTAGTTCAACACTAATTTCTGTTACCAGGCTGATTTCCTCGGCTGTAATGTCGTTCAGATGAACGCCGCAGCAGATAGCGAAATTTCCGCGAAACTGCTTGCGCAAGCGGACAGCAATTTCTTCGGTAATGTAAAATTCCTTGTGGTTTTGCAGCTGTAGTGTGCTTAATGGTTCCAGGCGGGAGCCCGCAGTAATAGTCCCCAGATGGGGACGGTCGCCCCCGGATAGCAGCACTACAATGTCCTCCCCCATAAAATAAGCATTGAGCACAAGCCGGATTCGACCTGCGGTTCTCTCCAAATGAATCATACTAGCCGTCCCCTTCGCTTTGAATTGAAAGAGCGAGTATCGGTGGTCGTATTTCCACCATTACTCGCTCTTTTTCTTTCACATTGGCCCTTTGGAGCCAGGCTGATCCGTATCGGAATGGACCTTAGCGGTTCAGAATAATGTCATCAATGCTGCTCAATTCCTGTTCTGTAAATTCGAGATGGTTCAGTGCGCCGACGGCATCCTCAATTTGTGAAACCTTGCTGGCACCGATCAAGGCGGAAGTGACTCTGCCTCCGCGAAGAACCCAGGCCAGTGCCATCTGTGACAGCTTTTGTCCCCTTGCGGCCGCAAGATCATTCAGCTTGCGGATCATGGAAATGCGTTCCTCGGTGATCTCCTCCTTGCGCAGGAAGACGCTCGGTCCGGCTGCACGGGAATCTGGCGCGATACCGTTCAGATAACGGTCCGTCAGCAACCCCTTTTGCAGAGGAGAGAACACGATGGAGCCGATTCCTTCTTCGTCGAGAGCGTCCAGCAGCCCGTCTTCAATCCAGCGGGACATCATGGAGTAATTGGGCTGATGAATCAGGCAGGGAGTGCCCAATTCTCTGAGAATGGCCGCTGCTTTCTTCGTTTCCTCCGGCTTGTAGTTGGAAATTCCTACGTATAGCGCCTTACCCTGTCGGACAATGAGATCCAGGGCGGCCATCGTTTCTTCCAGCGGAGTATCGGGGTCTGGACGGTGATGATAGAAAATATCGACATATTCCAGGCCCATCCGCTTCAAGCTTTGATCCAGACTAGAGACAAGGTTTTTCTTCGAGCCCCATTCGCCATAAGGGCCTGGCCACATATAGTAGCCTGCCTTGGTGGAAATGATCATTTCATCCCGGTAAGGTCCGAAATCACTCTTCAGAATTCTGCCGAAGGTTTCCTCGGCTGAGCCTGGTGGGGGGCCGTAGTTGTTGGCAAGATCAAAATGGGTGATTCCCAAATCAAAGGCCCTTCTAAGCATCATGCGGCCATTTTCGTATGCGTCGATTCCTCCGAAATTATGCCACAGTCCGAGCGAGATAGCCGGCAGCCTCAGACCGCTTCGACCGCAGCGGTTATATTTCATAGTGTCGTATCTGGATGCAAGCGCAGAATAACTCATTTGTAATGTCCTCCCTATGAAAGATAGGACTATTATAGTTTACATTGCGCTCTTCTCCCATGTCGGCATGGATGATAAACTTGTCATTTTGTCGTATTGGTTTGATACGCTTTGGGAGATAGGCCTATTGTTTTCTTGAACATTTTGGAGAAGAGCGGAATGTCCTGGTACCCCACCGCATAAGCCACTTCACTGACAGTGTAATCGCCCTCTCTCAGCATTTCACAGGCGCGTTTCATACGGTACTGAAGCAGATACTGCTGGGGAGGCAGGCCAAGCTCTTTTTTGAAAAGGGCGGACACGTATTTCCGGTCCAATCCCAACAGGGCAGCCAGTTGTCCTATGGAGATCTGTTCATTGTAGTGGGCATGAAGGAATTCCAGGCTGCGATGAATATACTCCATCTGCGTTGTCCGCCGCACCTGTTCAGCCGAGCGTTCCGGGAAGGTCTCAATCAGGGTGGACAAAAAATCCAGCAGAGCCATCTGGGCGCGTAAATCTCCGGAAGGAGATTGCTCCTGAAGCTGAACGAGCGTATCGTACAGCTTGGGCATCAGCATGACATCCATCGGAAATACAGGCTGGTCCTTGCTGATCGCGGTTCTCGACAGAATTTCAGCCGCCTGCTTTCCCTGAAAAGCAATCCAGGAATAAGTCCATGGATTCCGGGCATCAGCCTGATAATAGATCCTCGTATCCGGGAAGGACAAAAACCCTTGACCAGGGTACACCTCAAACGTCCTGTTCCCTGTCCGCACAATGCCTTGCCCGGAATGTACAAAGTGAACCTTATAAATATCACGGATGCCAGGCCCAAAGGAATGATGGGGAGCACAGGCCTCCTTGCCCCAGAAAATCAAATGCAGCCCGTCCGGATCATGAGGTGGCTTGGCATAATTATAGTGGTCAATTCGCAAATAGCTCACGCTTTCCTAGTTTGGTATAACGGACATTATACCATTCTTGTCTGATTTTCAAATAAGCAGCCCGGGACAATCATATTCTCCACCGTTCAAAAGGCTTATTTTCTATCTCGATATGGAATTTCTAGGGGAAAGAAGAATTTATTTATGTTTCTGTTATAGATGGTATTACAAGTGTAATGGTTGATAAGCATCTTGAAATAAAATGGATGCATGAAGAACAAACTGATCTTTATTTGATAATATTAATGGATATCGGAACTTTGTTCACTCTAAAGGCTTCAAAAGAAGATATGCAAATCTTTGGAGCACAGTAAAAATTTTCTGGCAGGTACAGCTTCTAATTACCATGAAGCTGTTTTTTTGTTTATTGAGACTATAGAATTATACAGAAAAAAAGCCGAGAACAGGGCTAAACCAAACCCTGTTCTCGACTAGTTACTCTCCCCCTCGGAAGCGTAGGAGGTTCCCTTGGAGCTGCCGATTGCTTATAGCTGTTTTCAGTAGGGGGGATGCTCGCAGTCAGCGGAGAGAACGAAGCAATTCCGGAAAAGCGGAGCGATCGCCTTTGGCCCGAAGGGTCAACAGCGATTGTAGGAATGCTTCGTTCTCGGAGCGTCTCGGAGCGCCCACACCCCTACAATCCACCTGAAGCTTATCTGACTCCCGGAACCGCTACCTCCGGCTCCACATCCGCTTCATAATCCACCCCTTCGGTCTCAAAACCAAACAGTTGGAAAAATTCACGACGGTACCCGTCCAGATCGGTCAGCTCGTAAATATTTTCCGTTGTGACCTCAGCCCATAGCTGTGCCACCTCTGCCTGTACATCCGCACGCAACTCCCAGTCATCAATGCGAATCCGTCCCTCGGCATCGACAGGTGTTTCGCTTTGGTTATACAGGAGATCAAACAAGCGGTACATCTGCTCGATCGCCCCTTCGTGCAGTCCTTTGGTTTTCATCACCTTGTACAATGCCGATACATAGAGAGGCACAACTGGAATCGCGGAGCTGGACTGGGTAACCAGTGCTTTGCTGACCGTAACATAGGCCCGTCCGCCGCCTGCGGCAAGCTGTTCATTCAAGTCCTGTGCAGTTGCCTCCAGATGATCCTTGGCACGTCCAATCGAGCCTTCACGGTAAATGGCCTGCGTAATTTCCGAGCCTATATACGAGTATGCGACCGTGATGGCATTCGGAGCAAGCACGCCTGCTTCCTGAAGGCGGTCGATCCACATTTGCCAGTCTTCCCCGCCCATCACGTACACCGTATTCGCAATCTCCTCCTCAGTGGCCGGTTCGATGGTCACCCCAGTGACTTCCCCGTTGTGGAAATTAACCGTTTTGTTGGAATAAGGCTGCCCGATGGGCTTCAGAACCGAATTTTTTGTTTCTCCAGTCGTGGGATCGGTGCGGCGGGCTGAAGCTACGCTGTAGACCACCAGATCAACCTGTCCCAGCTCGGCGCGGATCGCATCGATCGTTTTCTGCTTCGTGTCCTCGGAAAAGGCATCGCCGGTTACACTGATGGATTGTAGTCCGGCTTCCTGTGCGGTTTTCTCGAAGGCTGCGGAATTGTACCAGCCTGCTGATGCGGTACGGCCTTTGACGGATTCGCCGTTACGGTACACGCCAATCGTATTGGCGCCTGCGCCAAAGGCGGCTACGATACGCGAAGACAGTCCATAGCCCGTGGAGGCCCCGATTACAAGCACGTTGCGCGGCCCTTTTACAGCAGGCTGCTGTTTTACATAATTGATCTGTTCCTGCACCTGGTGTGCACAGCCTGTCGGATGTGCCGTTGTACAAATAAAACCGCGTGTTCTTGGTTTAATAATCATGTCGATTAATTTCCTTTCCTTAGCTCTGCTTAATTTCAGGGAAAAGCGAATATATGCTTTCTTATTTTACCTAATTTTTTTGCCAAACGGAAACCGTTTCGCTGTTAAAGTGTTTGAACGGTACCGCAGCATAAAAAAACGCCTGGCTCAAAGTGTGAGCCAGGCTGTCTTGTATGCAAATTATTATTCAATATTAATGCGCTTGTGCTGCGTACTGGTGGATACCCGTTTGGGAACTTCCAGCGTCAGAATGCCGTCCTGCAGCTTGGCCCGAATCGCATCCTCCTCAATATTTTCCACGTAAAAGCGGCGAACGAATTCGCCTGAGCGGCGTTCCCGGCGGATGATCTTGTTATTGTCGTCTATTTGCTCCGCCAATTCATTGCGTCTGGCCCGGATTGTCAGGTAGTTCTGATTGAGATCAATATCGATATCCTCTCTGGCGACACCAGGGAGCTCAGCCTCGACAACATATTTATCATCTATTTCTCTTATATCAATGCGGAACGGCTGAGTAACACCTTTACTAAACGATGGGAACAAGCTGTCGTCCATTACAGTGTTGAACGACTTCACCATTTGATCGAACAATTCTTCACTGCGTTTGCGGAATGGAACCAGGTCAAACATACGTCTCAGTCCTCCTACATAATGATTGTTTTACTTGTATTTTTATTATCTGCCTCAACAGTTTGTGCAGCAAAAGCTGTAATTTGACTTTCTTTGATTTTGACCTTTTTTGATGATTGTGAACACTGTGTGTAAAATAAACTGCACCATTGCCGGTGAAAAAAATTTGATCTATTCAAATTGGGCCAAAATCGTTAATGTTATGTTAATTTAATTGACTTATTTTATATGTTGCACAGTTGTTGAGAGCAAATATCTCTAAATGAATCGCTTACATTTTTGTTAATGTTAGTAAATGTTACATTAACAAAAATATAAGCTAGCTATTCACAAAATCTAAGGAGAAATACCATGCAAAAAGAACTGACTATTCAAAACCCGCTCGGTATTCATTCAAGGCCGGCAGGGGCTGTTACCAAAAAAGCGCTGCAATATCCGTGCGATGTGCGGATCGTCAAAGGCTCCAAGGAAGTAAATGCGAAGAGCATTATCGGCGTGCTCTCTCTTGAAATGAAATACGGTGACCAAATCCTGCTGATTACGGCGGGTGATCAGGAGGAGGAAGCGCTGAAGGGCATTGGAGATCTGCTCGAATCTGACCTTGAGTAGGAACAAAAGCGAGCTGCACAGGATATAACCGGTGATACGGGAGGTGATGAGAAATGACCATGGTGACCCGGACCCGTGCGCTGCTGAAAAAAATACTGTATACGCCGAATCCGGTACGAATCAAGGATTGTGCCAGTGAATTCGGAGTCAGTGAGCGTACGATTAAATATGACATCGAAAGCATACGTATGTGGCTCGCCAGCGAAGGAGTCGAGATCAAATCGAAGCCCAGTACGGGGATCTGGATCGAATGCCCGGAAGAGGAACGGGACAATTTGCTTCGCAAAATGGATGCGGATAAAGATCACAATGCGCTGAAGCAGCAGGAGAGAATCCAGTATGTAACCATGGAGCTGCTGCTGCGGGATGGGGAGACCACAATCGGCCGGATTGCTTCTCATTTGGGTATTACCCGCAACACGGCTTTATCCGATCTGGTACAGGCGGAGCTGCTGCTTCGGGAATGGGATTTGCAGCTTGAAAGATCGCGTAAAGGCGTGAAAATTACGGGCTCCGGCGTACAGAAAAGGCTGGTGCTGGAACAGCTCGTTTACAGTCTGCTCGATGGCAGCGATATGCTGCAAATTGTGCAGAGCGCAGCGTCCAGGCAGAAGCCGCGAATTCATTTCACTCCTTTGCTGGAGCAGTTTTTACAGCCTGCAGACGATCTGAATGCGGTATTCTCGGCGGTCGGGGATTTGGTGGAGGAGACGGAGCGCTGCACAGGAGTGCTTCTGTCCGATCAGGCCGTCATCGGCATTTTCATTAGGCTTTGTATCGTCATATCCTCCAACAGTGTGACCGAACAGTCCACAGAGTTTGACAGGATGCCGGGGGATGAAGCTGAGGTATTTGACATCTTCAGGCGGGTGCTGTCCGGATTTTCCCAAAAAACAGGCGGGCAAATTACCGATCAGGATATCTGGTTTGTATGTCTGCAGGCAGTCAGCAGAATCCCGGCCCCTGCAGATTCAAGGGTAGGGCGGGAGCCGATGCTTCCGGATGCATTGGTCATTACTAGAAGATTAATCGAAGCGGTTAGCCGCAGTATGGACCCGGATTTGGCCAGAGATCCAGACTTGTTCAGCCATCTGCTGGCCCATACCTCCCGCAAGCTGACCCAATACAGCTATGGTGTTGTTGAGCCGAATCCTATGCTCCAGGACATTATCAGCGCCTATCGCGGGATGTTCGAGTCTGTTAAGAGCGCAAGCATTGAAGTGTACGGGCCCTACCGTATTTATTTAACCGATTCGGATATCGGCTATATTGTAGTGTACTTCCAGCTTGCTTATGAACGTCTGAATGAACAGCGCAGCATACGCGGATTGGTGGTATGCGGCACGGGCAAGGGAACAAGTCGGCTGCTGAAGACCGTGATTGAGAAGCGAATCCCGAACCTCAGCATCGACGGAAGCTGCTCTGTGATGGAATTGAACAAAATGCTTCAGGAAGGGGACTATGACCTGGTGATTAGCGTGTTCCCCGTTGATGTTCCGGTACCGTCCGTCGTCGTCAGCCCGATCCCGGGGAAGCGTGATTTCGAGGTGATTCAGGAGAAGGTGACCGCCATCGCTCCGCTCAAGGCCGAAACACCCAAGGATTCCGGCAACCCGCTGCCGCCTTCGTCTGGGCAAATAGATGACCCGGAAGCGCTGCAGTCCTGGTTTCAGGAAATGGTGTTCAGAGGCTTTGAGCTGGGCCGACAAATTGCCGATGAGTTGGGGAGCCATCTGACATCCGATCGGCTGGAAGGATTGAAGATGCATCTGATCTTCATGATGCAGAGAGTCGCCCTTCATATCCAATATGAGGATCCAAGCGCAATCCTTGCGGCTACACCACCCCAGACGGATCGTGAGCGCCTGCTCACCATTCTCGAGCAAAGGGGACTGAAGGTCTCCGAGGCGGAGCTGCAGGCGATTCTCAAGTATTTGGAGCAACCGGAGGAAGGCTGATCACATAGCAAGCATAACAGCTTGCACCCAAGACTATAGGAAAACTTATACTTCCATTAATCTAAAAAAACCGGAGAGGTCTATCATGTTTATAACCAGCAACGTCCTGAAGGACATTACAGATAAAACGACTGCCGATCAAGAAGCGCAATCCACATTGGAGCAATGGCTGTCCCAACTGCAGGAATACGCGCCCGGGGCGGGGCTTGATATTGGCCATGACAAAGCGGTGGTTATCGGTATCCATGTGCTTGCCTATGTAAAGCGGCTGGAAGAAGGAGAATACTTGCCGGAAATTCCAGACGAAATGCTGACAGAAATCAGCCCACAATATGAGCGATTAAGCCGCAAGCTGTTGAAGCTGGTTCCCGGAGCGGAGTTGCAGGAGCCGGATACTGCAGAAATTTTTTACCTGGCAGTTCATTTTGAAGCCGTAAAGGCCAATATGGGAGGAAATTAACATGAGTGAAAAAGTAAAAGTAGTGATTGGTGACCGTCTCGGTAAAGGACAAAATGTAGCCAAGGGAGTGGAGGCGGCAGGAGGGATCGCCATCGTGATCCCAGGCATCGGTGCTGACATGAAGCTGGGTGATGTCATGCATCAGGAGCAGGCCGATTTCGGAATTTCCTTCTGCGGCAGCGGTGGAGCGGGGGCGGTGACAGCCAACACCAAATATAAATACCCAATGGAGTTTGGTCTTCGGTCTGTTGACGCAGGGGTGACGGCCATCCGCAACGGGAAGAAGGTGATCGGCTTCGGTTTCATGGATATTGAGGAACTGGGCCGCAGGCTTACGGAAGCTTATATTCAGACCAACGGGAGGTAAGCCATGTACCTGGAAAAGGAAATAACGTTAACGATCACGGGCAGCGGAGAGAGTGAACGCGCTGCCTTCCAGCACATTTTAAATGAAATGAAAAAACAGGTTACTGCAAATGATGCGGACATGATGCTGCAGATTGAACCGCGGAACATGGAGGTTCTGTCCGCAGCCAAGACGGTGCGTACCGAGAAGTTTCTGGGAATTCTGTTCCCACGCACCCGGACCCGCTATGAAGTCAAGGCGAAGATCACTGTCATGCTCAGATATATGGATCTGTCCAAAATCGAATACGAGGTCCATGAAGAAAAACAGACTGCAATCCAGCATGTCATCCGCATGCGATAGGTGTTTGCTTAATTAAGGGGGAAGCCATGGAGACGTTGGAGATCATTTTAAAATCAATCGTAATCGGTCTGTTTGTAGGTTTTGGCGTGGGGGCAGGCGCCGCCAGAATGTTCCACGCTCCGAAAGTGCAGGGGATGGGGGCGTTTCGTACCTTCGGTGAATTGAATGCCTGCCAAGGGGACCCGGTGGCACATTTCTCGTTCGGTCTCGGCTTCCTGTTTAACGCCTGGGCGTCCGTCGTAGGCGCTGGCGGTCTGACCCAGGATGTGGATCATCGTATTATCCCGAACTGGGCGGCGGCAACGCTGCTGTTCAAAAATAAAAACGTGGAAGAAACGCTTCATGATCCGCGCAAAATGGCATGGACCGGCGCCGTGGTCGGCGCGGTTGTTGTCACAGTGCTGAACTCCACTGCAGCGGCCATTCCGGCCTCACTGCAGGCCGTCGCAACCCAGGTGCTGGTGCCTGCGGCGAACTGGCTGATCAACCCGATCATGCCAATCGTCTTTTGGACGGCGGCAATGGATGCCGGCAAGCGCACAGGGGTATGGGCGACGATCCTTGGGGGCTTGTCACACCTGGTGATGGGCAATGCCGTTCCGGGCATCGTGCTTGGTATCCTGATTGGCAAAGGCGTAGACGACAGCGGATGGAACCGTATTACCAAAACACTCGTTGTGGCGGTTGTCCTGCTCTTCCTGTTCAGCGGCTTCTTCCGTGGCTTTGACGCGAAGCTGATTGAAAGCTTGAATATGGCGATTCCGCAATGGCTTATTGATCTGCACGCACTCTTTGGATCTGAGGTGGGTTAACCATGGAAAATACAAAATTGCAATCCGGATTCTGGTATTCGGAATGGGCATTTACACTATTCGTCGCGCTGCTGGCCTCGGGCATTTTTGCCGGAACGCACTTGTACTATGTCTACCATGTAGGGGCATTTAATGATATTGCGATTGTGGCCATGCTCGAAGCGGGCATTAAGGGTGGAAGCTATGGTGCCGCCGCTGCCTTCGGAGCGAGCTTCCTGTTCGCCCGTATTCTGGAAGGTCCACTCGTCGGCATTCTGGATATCGGGGGGGCGCTGCAGACCGGTCTTGGAATCGGGGTGCCTGCGTTGATGCTGGGAGCGGGAATGACAGCTCCGCTGACCTCCTTCCCGTTGGCGCTGCTGACAGGAGCGGTTCTCGGCTTCATAGTCGGGTTCGTCATTATTATGATTCGGAAATTTACCATCAATGCTTCAAACTCAACGTTCGGCGCGGACATTATGATGGGCGCAGGCAATGCGGCCGGGCGTTATCTCGGACCGTTGATCATTATCTCTGCGGCTATGGCTTCCATTCCTGTCGGAATTGGGGCAACCATCGGAGGGGCTATTTTCTACGCGTTCAAAAAGCCAGTCGCAGGCGGAGCGATTATCGGCGCGATGATCATGGGCGCATTTTTTCCGATCGAGATCCCGAAATAAGCAAGGCTTTTCATTTGTACCACAAGAGGTTTCATTTGATATTTCAAACACTCCCAGGATCAGTTAGAATTTGGAACCAAAATCAAAAGCTCTGCCGGCTAATCGCTGGCAGAGCTTTTGATTTCCTTCAGCAAGGATATTAACGAAGGAGGGAGGTGTTGCATAAATGCGAAATATGACGCCGTGAATAAAAGTTTAACTATGCCAATTTTCACAAAAAAAGTGGAATGGGAATAAAGGGAATAATCAGGGATTTAGAGGGTTGATAATTTACAGATTAGATCTTTTTTCATGTTATTTTCTGGTTATTTGCGCAAATTTAATTTATTACTGTAAAAATATTGTCTAAATCTGGAGTGTGGATTATATTAACAGTGAAATCATTAAAATTTGAATAAATATCGGGGAGTAGGAGGGACGAATGTCAAATTTCAGCATGCATCATTTAATGACATCGGCTTGAAGGGAGGCAATAGTTTAATTGTCGCAGTTAGAGAATTGGAATAAACAATTGGAATGTAACTTCGTTAAACGGAGTGAATCTTAAGGAGGGGGAAATTTGAAGTTAAAAGGAAAAGTGAGGAAAAGGGCTCGTTATATATTAACGTGCTTGATGATCGTGCTTGTCATATCTAGTGGCATACTGCCTTCAATGACCCGTACTGCAAAAGCAGAAGGGGATATGTTTTCAAGTCAAGTGCCGTCTTATTCCTTTAATGGAAAAACCGAAATGACAGTATTCAATAAAATTGGATTCTATCATCTTCAAGCTATAGGCGGTAGTAACGTTAATGGCTACGACGTTTCAATAGACCCAGCTACAAAAGGCAGTTATATTGATACAGATGGTGATCCATCGACTTTTAGCAGCAGTTCAATGGAATACGTACCTAGTGGAGAAATTGAAGCTGCGTTTCTTTATATTTCCCCTGATAGTCTACAAAGTTCAGCAGGCGATCAGTCAGGAACTTTTATACAGGGACCCCAAGGCGGAAAGTTCTTTTTTGATACAAACATTAATGGGGTATATGATATTGCGGAATTTGTTAAAGCAGAAGGTGCAGGACATTACTGGGGGAAAAACCTAGAGCTGCGGGACCCCTTGTCTATTCCACCCGGCAGGGATGCTTTAGCTAATTGGGACATCGTATTTGTCGAAAAAAATGAGAATTTGCCGCCAATGATGACAAAATTAAATTATTACGATGGCCTTAATAGTAACTCCCGAAGCATCACTGCAACTTTATCAGATCAGCCTTTCTTGACAAAGCAAGAGGGTAGTTTACAGGGCAGTATGGTGGCTGGTGTATATGGAGGAAATGTAAACATCTCCAATGACCAATATAGAATTATCTCATATAAAAATAACGAAGTCCTTAATGATTCGTATATGAGTGATAGTACCAGAGAAGAAAATAACTTCTGGAATGGAAGTATTACGAAAAACGGTCAAAATGTAAGTACAAGAAATCCGGATCGGACTCCGGCTAACACGGATATCTATAACTATGATTTTACCGGTTCTCCTTATTTTCCTCCAGGGGTAGATCGCTTGGATCAGATTTTCACTGCTCAGGCTCAAAGCCCTGGATCCGGTTTGGACGGGTACTTGCCGCATTTTTGGGGAGCAGCATTGGAAGTAATTCCTCCGGCATTGGAAATCAGCAAAAATGTTAAAAACAAATTGGTAGACAAGACGGATTATGAAGTCGGTGACACGGTTGTATATACGATTATTGCCAGAAATACAGTCGCCGATACCGTAGCGAAGAATGTAACGATCGAAGATGAACTACCTGAAGGGTTAGAATTTATAGAAGGAACTTTACAGGCTAGTCATAATACAGTTCCTGAATTTAATGACGGCAAGATTACAGCAAACTTCGGTCATGTATCTGATACTGACGAACGTATTGTTACGCTTGAAGCGAGAATTTTGAATAGTCAAGCAGGCAATACCATTAATAATGTTGCTAGTGTGAAAAGTGATGGTTTAGACCCAGTAACGGCAGAAACAGAGTTCACCGTTAAACCAAATCCATTATTAGAGTCCCAAAAAACGGCTGTCATTGCTGAGAAAGCGGAAGACAACTTAGATAGTGAACATCCGGAAGTAGGAGATACGCTGCTTTATAGCATTCAGACACGAAATACGATCACAGACACTACGGTGAAAAATCTTGTGATTTCGGATTCAATTCCTTCTGAACTGAAATACGTGCCGGGTAGTCTAACCGTGGATGGCGTTGCCGTAACAGATGCTGAAGGGGACGACAGCGGTTACTATTCCTCCAGCAAGGTAGCCGGCCAGTTTGGAGACGTATCGGACCTGAATTGGCATACGGTTCAATTCAAAGCTGTTGTACAACCGGGACAAGCCGGTAGGGATATTATCAATATTGCCGAGGTAAATGGCGACAATGTAGATACACCGGATAGACCAAGGGAAGAAGTGGAGATCTATCCGCGGAACCCGCAGATTGAATCAGAGAAGTTCGCTACGAATGTGGATGCGAGCAAGGCCACCTATGAAGTCGGAGACACAGTCTCTTATACGATTCGTACGAGAGCCGTTGTGAACGACACCTATCTGGAGAACCTGACGATCTCGGATACATTGCCTGCAGGACTGCAATATGTGCCTGGCAGCTTGAAGGTAGATGGCGTGTCTGTAACAGATAGCGAAGATAACGATGCCGGATATTCAGTCTCCGGTCAAGTGTATGGTTCCTATGGCAACGTTGAGGATATGAACTGGCACACGCTGGAGTTCCAAGCGGTGATTTTGACCGGACAAGGTGGCCAGACGATCCAGAATACCGGAAAAATAACCGGGGACAACATTGAGCAGCCAGGTGAGCCAACGGAGAAAATTGTGGTTGAAGAAGAACCGCCGATAGTAGGACCACCTGTAGATCCGGAAGAACCGGGTAACGGAGGAGGTGGCGGAGGCGGCTCGGACGATGACGACGATGATTCGCGCTCCCCATTGATTGAATCTGAGAAATCGGCGAAAGATATGAACGGAGGCAGCATGGAAGTCGGCGATACGATCGAGTATACGATCCGCGCCCGCAACACGGTTTCAAATAGCAGTGTAACGAACATGATCATTTCTGACGACCTGCCAGAAGAGCTGGAATATGTGCCAGGCACGCTGAAGGTGGGCGGCGTTACCGTGACGGATAACGACGACAGCGATAAAGGTGAATATGTAAATGGCACTGTAACAGGCAGCTTTGGCACGGTAACGGGCACTGGTTGGAATGTACTGGAGTTCCAAGCGAAGATTGTTAAGGGAGACAAGGGTGACAAGATCAAGAATGTCGGTAAAGTCGACGGGGACAATCTGGATGATCCGGATCAACCAAGCGAAGAGATTACGATCGACGATCTGACTCCTGTCCTGGAATCGGAGAAAGAAGCGAATGACCTCAATAGTGGTACGGTTCAGGTCGGCGATGTGATTGAGTACACGATCCGTACCCGCAATACCGTCGCAGGCAGTGTTGTAAAGAATTTGGAAATCTCCGATGCGCTGCGTGCTGAGTTGGAATATGCGCCGGGTTCTCTGAAAGTGGACGGCATTACTGTAACGGATGCGCAGGATAGCGACAAAGGCGCTTATGTCAACGGTACCGTAAGCGGACAGTTCGGTGACATCACGGATACGGGCTGGCATACGATTGTATTCCAGGCAAAATTGATCGCAGGCCAGAACGGTCAGACGATCCGGAACACTGCTGAAGTGAACGGGGATAACTTGAACGACCCGGATCAGCCATCTGAAGACATCGTCATCGGCGAAGGAAGCGGCAGCAATCCGGGCATTCCGGGAAATCCGAACGATGGGTCCTCCTCCGGTAATCCGAATAACCCGGGCTGGGGAGATACTGACTCCGGTTCCACAGATTCCGGACCATCTGGCGGGTCGGATGGGGATGGAGGAACAGGACAATCCGGTACATCAGGTGATTCGGTGAACGGAGGCTCCTCCGGGGACGGTGAAGGCACAGGCAGCAAGCTGCCAGAAACCGCAACGAATATGTATGGCTATCTGCTGGCCGGATTTATCATCCTGCTTGCAGGCCTGTTCTTGCTTAGAAGAAAGCATAATAATAAAGTATAGAAACAAGGTACCCTCCACGTGAGTTACGTGGAGGGTAGTTGCTATTTCGTAAAGGGGTTGCATGCGCGTTAATTTGGATAACGGTCACTTTTTCATTACTGTTTTTGTTTTGTTTACCATCATAAGATAGACTATACTGCTGTACGCATCGCTCAGTTCCATAGGGCACCGGGTGAAATCCTTGACGCTTGCATTCGGCATGCTGGTGATTGCCGATATTCATCCGGCGAATAGATGCTGGTATAGATGAATTTTGGATGGAGGAGCAAAGCGATGATTACTTTAAAAAGTGAGCGTGAAATACAACAGATGCATGAGGCTGGAAAGCTGCTGGCGGCATGTCACCGTGAAATTTCCAAAATTATTCGCCCTGGCATCACGACCATGGAAATCGACCGGTTTGTGGAAGATTTTTTGGCCCGTAACGGGGCCACTCCAGAGCAGAAAGGCTTTAAGGGATACGAATACGCCACCTGTGCTTCAATTAATGATGAAATCTGCCACGGCTTCCCTCGTAATGAGCCGCTGCAGGAAGGAGATATCGCCACGATTGATATGGTGGTCAATTTGAATGGCGGTTTGGCTGATTCAGCTTGGACATATGCGGTCGGCAGCATTCCTGAACGTACGCAAAGATTGCTCGATGTTACACTGGAGTCGCTGTACAAAGGGATTGAGGCGGCAGTGGCGGGCAACAGACTGGGGGATATCGGGCATGCCATTCAAAGCTATGTGGAACCGCTTGGCTTCTCGGTTGTGCGTGACTTCACTGCCCACGGTATTGGCCCTACGCTGCATGAGCAGCCGCAAATTCCCCATTATGGCGTGCCGGGCAGAGGGCTAAGATTGAAAGAGGGTATGATCATTACGATCGAGCCCATGATCAATGAAGGAACCTGGCACAGCCAGATGGATGACAATAATTGGACAGCCAGAACGCTGGATGGCAAGCTGTCCGCTCAATATGAACACACCATAGCTATCACGAAGAACGGGCCGTTGATTCTGACTGCCCAGGAAATTTGAGGCTTTGAGGGAGTGCGGCGCTCACATTCGAATTTCCAAATACAGTATATCGAACCGTAGCTTCATGCACCTTACGGACCGTGTCAGTCTTGACTGTACGGACAGGTGTGGTAGAATTATTTGATAATAATTATTCAGAATAAATGAATGTGAGTGATATAATGTCCAAGCTTCTGGAAGTTAAAGATCTAGCAATTTCATTTAAAGTGCGCGGTGGAGAGCTCCAAGCCATCCGCGGTGTCAGCTTTCATGTCAATAAAGGGGAAACTCTGGCCATTGTAGGCGAATCCGGCTCAGGCAAGAGTGTGACCTCACAGGCAATTATGAAGCTGATTCCTTCACCTCCGGCTATCTACAAACGTGGTCAGATTCTGTTTGACGGCAAGGAAATTATTAGCAAGACCGATCAGGAAATGCAAAGTATCCGCGGTAACGAAATCGGTATGATCTTTCAGGACCCGATGACTTCTCTGAATCCGACAATTAAGGTCGGAAACCAAATTACGGAAGTGTTGTTCAAGCACAAGAAGATGTCCAAGGAAGCTGCGTATAATCGGGGAATCGAGCTTCTTAAGCTAGTAGGAATTCCGCATCCCGAGCAGCGCTTTAACCAGTACCCGCATGAGTTCAGCGGCGGGATGAGACAGCGGGTCGTGATTGCCATGGCGCTTGCTGCGGATCCGAAACTGCTGATTGCCGATGAGCCGACAACGGCTCTTGACGTGACGATTCAGGCGCAAATTCTGGAACTCATGAAGGAGATTCAGAAGAAGATTGAAACAGCTATTATTTTCATCACCCACGACCTTGGCGTAGTAGCGAAGGTGGCGGATCGGGTAGCTGTTATGTACGCAGGCCAGATCGTGGAGACCGGCACTGTGGACGAAATTTTCTACGATCCGAAGCATCCGTACACGTGGGGACTGCTGGCATCCATGCCGCATTTGGAGAGCAGAGGGCAGAAGCTGACAGCAATTCCGGGAACACCTCCAGATCTGCTGCATCCACCTAAGGGAGATGCCTTTGCGTTGCGGAGCACTTATGCGATGCAAATCGATTTTGAGAAGGAGCCTCCAATCTTTAAAGTGTCCGATACCCATTATGTGAAATCGTGGCTGCTGCATCCAATGTCTCCTGCCGTCGAGCCGCCGGAAATCGTGAAGAGCAAAATACGCAAGCTGGACAATGCGTATGAACAGCCTATCATGGTGGATAGCTACGAGGCATAATCTGGAGTAATAGCTAAATATCATGCATGCAAAGCGCCGAACCTGAGGGGTTCGGCGCTATTTTTGTGCCGCCTGAACGGCTGCCTTTAGCGTGATGATCAACCAGCAAATTTTCCAGGCCAGCACAACAACGGACCACCTGGGTTATTTCTCAGCTTCGTGCAATGACTATATTTTGGGATAAAGTATTTCTAACCGATATGTTTCATGTCATGAAAAAATATATTGTAATCGCTTTATGTTATTGTTACAATAACACTAATCTAAAGGATTGTGACCGGTGAAGCGGGCAATGCCTGAGTTTGTTTTAACGTCATGAGGCTCATGATGTTTTAATAAGCTCGGGCTTTTTTTGTTCACATTCGTATTTAAGGGTGATGGCAGATGATAATCGAGAAAATACTGAACAATAATGTGCTTCTGACCAAAAATGATAAAGGCAAAGAGGTTATCGTCATGGGCCGGGGGATTTCCTTTAATAAGTCGATTGGTGACACCGTTGATCCCGGGAAAATTGATAAGGTATTCACGATGAGCCAGAGCCTGCTGACCGCGAAGCTGACTGATCTTCTCAGCGAAATTCCGGCAGAACAGCTGGAGCTGTCCAATGATATTGTGGAGCATGCCCATTATATTCTGGGAACCGATCTGAGCGAGAATATTTATTTGACCTTGACGGATCATATCCATTTTGCGCTGGAGCGCCACAAGAAAGGCCTGGCATTAAAGAATGCAATGCTGTTTGAAATTAAACGATTTTACAAAAAAGAATTTATGGTCAGCCAGGATGCGATTCAAATGATTGAGGACAAAACCGGCGTAAAGCTCGGGGAGGATGAGGCGGGGTTTATCGCTCTTCATTTTGTCAACGCGCGTATTGACGGCAATGAAATGAAGCATACGATGGCTATGACGGAAATAGTTCAGAACATTTTGAACATCGTCACCTACCATTTTGGGATTGTTCTGGATGAATCGACGCTGATCTACTCCAGATTTTTGACCCATCTGCAGTATTTCGCGATGAGAGTGCTGCGGAATGAGGTACACAACGGCGGCGACGATTTTCTGTATAACCAGGTGAGAAAATCGTATGCAGCCGCTTTTGGGTGTGTGACCAAAATTAATGATTATCTGGAGAAGACCCATCAACAGTCCTTGAGTAAAGATGAGTATGTATATTTGACCATTCATATACACCGGATTACGGAAAGAAATCAGGATTAATCCTAAACAGCATATCGATAAACCATCTGTTAACAGGGTGTTACTGGTCATGCAGGCAAAACCTGAGCTGATGGTAATATAGTCGCGCGATGCCGGATCATGTGCCTATATTACCACGAGTTCAGGTTTTTCTTGTTTGCGGAGGAATAATATCAATCTGTTGTGGCGCCACTTCAGGACTCAGCAAACATAAAATCTGAATTGATTTTTCAAAAGAAGGACTGGTGTAATATGAGCAAGCAAAGCTTATCCCAGGAAATTATCAGGCTTGTGGGTGGAGAATCCAATGTGACTTCCGTTTTTCACTGTGCGACCAGACTGCGGTTTAAGCTCAAGGAGCGGAGCAAAGCGGACAAAAAAGCGCTTGAAAACACTCCGGGCGTCATTACCGTTGTAGAGAGTGGAGGACAGTTTCAGGTCGTTATAGGCAATAACGTTGCTCAGGTATATGAGCAAATGATGAAGGAGACCAGCCTGCAGGATGCCGAACAAAGCAGCAGCAATGAAGCATCCGAGAAATCAGGCTTGCTCGGATCGGCTGTCGATCTGATCTCCAGTATATTTTCACCGCTGCTGGGGGCTATGGCTGGCGCGGGGGTTTTGAAGGGACTGCTGGCTTTATTTTCGCAGTTGGGCTGGATTAACGACGCGAGCGGCACCTATCTAATCCTGAATGCGGCTTCTGACAGCGTGTTTTATTTCCTGCCGGTTTTTCTGGCCATAACATCGGCCAAGAGGTTTAAAACGAATCAGTTTGTTTCCGTTGCGGTGGCGGGAGCGCTTGTATACCCGAATGTGGTTGCAGCCATGAATGAACCGCAAGGCCTGGCATTTTTGGGGATTCCGATTATTTTTGTAACCTATAGCTCAAGCGTCATCCCGATTATTCTCGCGGTATGGGTTCAATCCTATGTGGAAAACTATTTCCGCAAAGTTATTCATGAATCTGTCCGGAACATTGTGGTACCGATGCTGGCACTGTTCATTGTGGTGCCGTTGACTTTTCTGATCTTTGGACCTGTGGGCAACTCCGTCAGTAACGCCCTTGCTGCAGGGTATACCTGGATTTATAATTTGAGCCCTCTTGCAGCAGGGCTTATCGCCGGGGGATTCTGGCAGGTGTTTGTTATTTTCGGCGTCCATTGGGGCTTTGTCCCTGTTATGCTTAGCAACCTGACTACAATCGGTTACGACACGATGATTCCTATGCTTGCGGCAGCAGTTTTGTCCCAGGCGGGAGCAACGCTTGGTGTATTTCTCAAGGCAAAGGATCAAAAGTTGAAGGCATTGGCCGGTTCTTCCACGCTGGCCGCCGTATTTGGCGTAACAGAGCCGACGATTTACGGTGTAACCCTGAAGCTGAAAAAGCCATTCATTTACGCTTGTATCTCCGGCGCGATTGGCGCTGCTATCATCGGCGTGGGGGGAGCACGCAGCATTTCCTTCGCCCTTCCCGGCTTGCTGGCTGTTCCGAGTTATTTCGGACCAGGATTCACGTACGTCGTGATCGGACTTGCCGTTGCCTTTGTACTGGCAGCAGTATTAGTGTATTTATTGGGATTTAAGCAGCCGGAAGTCCGGGAAGCCGAACCTAATGTTGAAACAGTGACGGACGACAAGCAGACCGACACCACAGCCTTTGTAAAAGAAGTCATTGTAAGCCCTCTGACTGGTATGGTAAAACCGCTTCATACGCTTGAGGATGAGGCCTTCGCGTCAGGTGCGATGGGACAAGGTATCGTCATTGAGCCAACCGGCGGCCGACTGACCGCGCCGGTGAGTGGTATCGTAACGACGGTTTTCCCGACAGGGCATGCGATCGGCATTACATCCGATGGAGGGGCGGAGCTTCTGATCCATATTGGAGTTAATACCGTGCGTCTGAAAGGGAAATTTTTCGAAAAGCAAGTGCAGGAGGGAGACAAGGTGGAGAAGGGGCAGCTGCTGCTGAAATTTGATGTCGAGCAGATTCGGGCGGCGGGTTATCTTGTGTCCACACCTGTTATTGTTACCAATTCAGCCAGCTATCTGGATATCCTGAAAACCGACGAGCAGGAAGTCCAAAATCAGGATTATTTGATGACAACCGTAGTTTAGGTGAATAAGAAAGGAGCTTTTTTAAAATGAGTACTGTAAAAAAGGGATTTCCGGAAGGTTTTTTATGGGGAGGCGCTACGGCGGCAAATCAGTTGGAAGGCGCTTATAATGAAGACGGCAAGGGCTTGTCCAGCGCCGATATGGTGGTCTATGTGCCGAAGGAAAAGCGCACAGGCAGCCACGCCATTGAAATTACCTCTGAACAGATTGAGAAAATTTTGTCTGGAGAGCTTAAGGATGCTCGTTTTCCAAAGCGCTACGGCATTGATTTTTATCACCGCTTTAAGGAGGATATTGCTCTTTTTGCCGAGATGGGCTTCAAGGTATTCCGGTTGTCGATCAACTGGGCACGTATTTTTCCGAACGGTGATGATGCAGAGCCAAATGAGGCAGGGCTGCAATTTTACGATAACGTCTTTGATGAGCTGCATAAATACGGCATTGAGCCTCTTGTTACTTTGGCGCACTATGAGACGCCGCTCGGCTTGACGATGAAATATAACGGCTGGGCGAGCCGGGAAGTGATTGGCTGTTTCACCAAGTACGCGGAGACGGTGTTCAGACGCTACAAGGATAAGGTGAAATATTGGCTGACCTTCAACGAGATCAATATGATGACCATCAGTCCTTTTACCGGCGGAGGTGTTGTCATTGACCGTGTGGATAACAAACTGCAGACAATTTATCAGGCGCTTCATCATCAATTTGTGGCAAGCTCGCTTGCGACAAAATTATGCCATGAGATTATTCCAGATGCAAAGATTGGCTGCATGCTTGCCCGCATGGAAAGTTACGCCCATACCTGCAACCCGGAGGATGTGCTGAAGAACCAGCAGGAGAATCAGAGAAACCTGTTCTTCACGGACGTTCATGCACGCGGGGAATATCCCACTTATATGAACCGCTATTTCGAGGAGAATAATATCGTAATTCAAAAAGAAGCCGGCGATGACGAGATTTTGAAAAAGTATACGGTGGATTATATTTCGTTCAGCTATTATATGACGTTGACGATCTCCGCAGAACCGGGGGGCGACAGAGCGGAAGGCAATTTGTTCGGCGGTGTAAAGAATCCTTATTTGAAGGCCTCCGATTGGGGCTGGCAGATTGATCCGACCGGTCTGCGAATTACGCTGAATACAATGTATGACCGCTACAAGAAGCCGTTGTTCATTGTGGAAAACGGTCTGGGGGCCTATGATAAAGTAGAGGAAGACGGTTCTATTCATGACACTTACCGGATTGACTACCTGCGCCAGCATATCGCCCAAATGAAGGAAGCTATCGCCGACGGTGTAGACCTGATCGGTTACACTAGCTGGGGGCCTATTGACCTGATCAGCATGTCGACCTCCGAAATGTCCAAGCGTTACGGCTTTATCTACGTCGATCAGGATGACGAAGGCAATGGAACCTTGGAACGCTCACGCAAGGATTCGTTTTTCTGGTATAAAAATGTCATTGCTGCCAATGGCGAAGAGCTGTAACTTGAACAGAATTAGACAACAATACAGACTGCCTTTCACTGCTAAAGTGGGGCGGTCGTTTTTTACATATTGCGGCAGCGCGACAATGACTATAAAATAAAACGCAACAACATTATAATGTTTGAATACGCTGTTGACGACAGGCCAGGAGCTGGATTTCGAAGTAGGTACATATGATGTAAAAATGAAAAAAAGGGGATGATGGGTATGGGATTCAAGAATAAAATCGGCGTTATTTCAGACAGCTTTGGTCTTGGCGTAAAGGAGGGCCTGAAGAAAGCGAAGGAAATCGGGGCTGACGGTGTTCAGATCTGGGCCATTGCGGGTGAAATGGAGCCGGACAATTTGACGGCAGAGGACAGGAAGGAACTGCGGAATTATATATCCGGGCTGGGTCTGGAGGTGTCGGCTTTATGTGCGGATTACGGCGGTCATGGCTTCAAAAATCCGGAGGAGAACGGCTGGAAAATCGAAAAATCGAAGCAGGTGCTTGATCTTGCTTTTGATCTGGGCACCAATATCGTGACGACACATATCGGAATTATTCCGGAAAGCAGCGATGATCCCGAATATGCCATCATGCAGCAGGCCTGTAATGAGCTGGCGGCCTATGCTTCCTCACGCGGTGGATATTTTGCCATCGAAACTGGCCCTGAGCCTGCGGAGCGGCTGAAGAAGTTCCTGGATTCGCTGGACTCCAAAGGGGCAGCGGTCAATTTTGACCCGGCGAATATGGTGATGGTCACCGGCGATGATCCTGTACAGGGCGTGTATACGCTGCGCGATTACATTGTACATACCCACGTTAAGGACGGTGTCCGTCTGCGTGAGGTTGATCCCCGTGACGTGTATGGGGTTTTGGACCACGAGCAGATTGCAGTCATGGCGGAAGGCGGGGCGGGTTTCCGTGAGGTGCCGCTCGGCGAAGGCAACGTTGATTTCGAGGCTTATTTCACTGCCCTGCAGGATATCGGCTATGCCGGTTATTTGACGGTGGAAAGAGAGGTTGGCGAGCGTCCGGAAAACGATATCCGAGCAGCTGTGAAGTTTATCCAGAGCTACCGCCACCGTTAACAGCAATACGTAAAAAAGAGGTCTATAGAGCTTTCTAAGCCTCTACAGACCTCTTTTAGATAAGGAAAATTATACCTTAGGCTTATTCGGCAGCAGATGAAACAAATAGATGCCTTCAACAATGGATGACAGATCCCTAAACGAATAGTTTGCAAACCGTATCTGATTCGTTAATTTTGAGTGATCAGGTGGATGAATGTGATAGGGCTCAGTATCTGTTTGATAATCAGGGTCATCATGAGGTTCGCAATGAAACTTTGCTAAAACCTGATTGCCATTACCATGAATCCAGTCGTAGTAATAATGAGTAATAAGTCCGCTTTTCAGATGTTCTGTTATGTAAAGCTTTGAATTATCAACGAAAACGAGGGTAGCTCTTTGGGCGAATGCTGAGCTTGGTTTGCTGGTGCTGTCAGTTTCACGGATATACAAGATGGCATCCCCGAATCTCCTTTTCAATAATTCTAAGTTTGATGGCGGGTTACCGATCAATCATATTCAATTTCTTGAAGAAAAGCTCGCCACTCTTTTCCTTCTCTGGACCACTGAAAGTCTTCTGTCATCGACGGGTCTCCTTTCTCTTTAATTACTTCTTCAAAAGTACCTCTGTACCGCTCTTCATAAAATTTGATCATTTCGACCAGGTAACGGACACGTTCATATTTAGTAGGTTCGTGCTGAAGCTGCATTTTTTGTTGATTCGTTTGATAGAGCTTAGCTACTTCACTTACAGGGATTTTTTCCCCCGTAGGTGATACCCAAATCGTGCTTTCACTAATTCTTGCTTGTTTGTTTTTTGCTGCCCGGCTGAAACCAACAAAACGATTGGCATCAATCCAGTTATTGATCGTTGAAATGCTGACACCGAATATTTTGGATAATTGTCCGGTCGTGTAGGATCTGGAGAGATCTTCTTCTGCCAGAGATAACACAGTGGTACTGATCTCGTTTAAGGCTTTAGGGAGTATGGTTTTGCTTTCCTCTACCAAACCTCTTTCAATTAACCTTGTGAATTCAGACATAAAGTTTTGAGGCACGGCGTTTAATCTGAGTGCTAAGTTATAAAGTATTTTCGCCATAGCTTCGGCTTGTTCCGGTTTCTGTAAAGTGTTCTCAATGACCGAATTAAAGTTTAGTTTATCTTGTTCTGTTATAGGCACTTTGTTCACCTCTTTATCCTCCTATTCTACACGAACTGAAAGTAAACTGCAATGTAACTACAAATAAACTGCCAATGCATATTACTCATTCTAATCTAAAGCGATCAATTCTATTCATGATTTAGGGCTGGGTAGAATAAAAAAGCCTCAGTCCAAAGGACCAAGGCTGATCAAAACATATTTATTTACCGCACTATCAACCAGGCCAACCAGGCTTCTTCCGATTATTCCTCACAATCAACCGTGCTTTCCGAATTTACAGCTCATCCCAGATACGACGCACGTTGTCGAAGCCGATTTTCGCACCTGTGCGGCAGTCTTCCATGCCCTCGAATTCCAGGGAGAAATATCCATCATAACCGGACTGTTTGATGACACGCAGCACTTCGTGCAGGTCGATGTCACCATGGCCGGCAATGGCACCACGCAGGTAGTTGCCGCTAGTGGTACGGAACCAGCCTTCACCAGGATTGCGGTAGGAAGGCCGCAGATAAAAGTCCTTGATATGCACGATGGACGCATAAGCCAGATTGTTCTTGACTGCCGCTACAGGGTCTTCATCCGCGCACATGAAATTGCCGATGTCCAGCGTCGTTTTGTAGTTCGGTTCATTTACGGTTTTCACTAGAGTTTGAACACGGTCACTGTTCTGAATAAAGTAGCCGTGGTTCTCGATGCTGGTGGTGATTCCAAATTGTGCGGCATAGCGGGCAATCTGCCGGCAAGCATCGGCAAGACGCTCCAGTTGCACATTGAAATGGCCGATAGAGACGTCAGGCGAGGACGCCACATCATGCCGCATCAGCTTGACGCCGAGGCGGGCGGCGATGTCCACTTCCTTTTTCACCCGTTCGATTTCTGCTTTGTAAGCCGCATCGTCTTCCGTAAGGAAGTTGGCACCGATTGCATAATTGGAGACGTCGAGCCCTCTTTCCTTGGCTTTTTCAACAATAATATCAATGAGTCCGGGATCTTCGGTCAGATTGTATCCGAGAGGCACGATTTCGACATGGCTTCCACCGATTTCGGCTGTATAATCTATGACATCGGCAACAGTCATCTCTCCGCTCTTCAAAGCGCCATACAGGCTGTAAGTGCTCAGTCCCAGCTTCATAGGTAGATTTCCTTTCCTTGCGCGGCAGATTCATAAACGGCGTTCAGGATTTTCATAATTTCAACGCCGTCCTCGACAGGACTGATCGGCTGATTGCCAGTCAATATACAGTCGACAAAATGGTCGATTTCATTCTGGAACGCCTTTTCAAACTGGAAGCCGGCACTGTCGGTCTGCGGATGAACGTTAAGGATCGTATTGTTCTTCTCGGTCGTCATCATGACTTCAGGATCGATTTCAAAGCCACCCTTGTCACCATACAGCTTGACGGTGCTTTCATTCTTGCTGGCATGAAGGGTGAAGCTGACTTCAATCATGAGCGAGGCTCCATTCTCGAAGCGGATCAGGGCGTTCGCCAGATCCTCCACATCATTTTTCTTCGCATCATAATCGGCCGCCTGATACCGGGAAAGATTCTGAATGTTGGCGCGGTTGCCCAGTTTGCGATATGTATTGCCTGTAACGGATTTGACCTTGGGACGGCCCATCATGTACCAGCACAGATCAATGACATGCACGCCGATATCAATCAGAGGGCCGCCGCCGGAGCGCTCGATATCGCTGAACCAGCCTCCGGGATTGCCGAGACGGCGGATCGAGGAAGCTTTGGCATAATAAATTTCGCCGAATTCGCCCGCATCCGCGAAGGCGCGCAGCATTTGGGCGTTAGGATCATAACGGCGCACAAAGCCGACCTGAAGCAGCTTGCCTGAAGCCTCGACAGCTTCCTGGATTTTGACGGCTTCCTCCGTAGTGCGGCACAGAGGCTTCTCCACGAGAACATGCTTGCCCGCGTTCAGCGCGGCAATGCTGATCTCTGCGTGCGTATTATTCCAGGTGCAGATGCTTACGCCATCAATTTGCTCATCCGCCAGCAGCTCACGGTAATCGGTATATACTTTTTCAGCACCGTAGAGGGCAGCGGCCGTTTTGGCCCGTTCCTCATTCAGATCGCAGACTGCGTAAATGTTCGCGTGCGGATTGTTGCCGTATGGTTTGAGATGGTATTCGGAAATGCTGCCGAGGCCTATGATGCCGATATTGACGGTTTTCATGCCTTGTTGCTCCTTTCATAATTAGGTCTATAATCTATTGTAAGGATGCAATGCAGCTTAAATCCATGCAGCACCTTGCTGTTTGTTTGAAATAATGTGCGGTCACAGAGGAGGAGTGTACATGAAAAGACCTGCCGATTTGCGCGAGCCCATGGATATGCCGGACCGCTATTTCCCCATCAAGCTTCATACCTGCAGAGCGGGCGGGGAAGGCAGCACCTTGTTTCCCCATCATTGGCATGAGCATATGGAGTTGCTCTATTTCGAGTCCGGCGAAGCGGTCATCGAATGCAACTCCATGCCATACGAGGTGCACGGCGGCGACCTGATTGTACTGAACAGCAACGATCTGCACCATGGCATTTGCAGGTCCGAGCAACTGCGCTATTACGCCCTTATCGTGGATCTATCTGTATTGCAAAGCCCGTCGCCCGATGCGATCGAAACCAAGTTCATCGTGCCAATTCTGCAGAACCGAATGCTGTTCCAGCACCGGATTCGGAATGATGCGAGTCTGCATGCCTGCATGAATTCTATCGTTGAAGAGTTCAAAGGCAAAGAGCCCGGCTACGAGCTGTCAATCAAATCCTCCATGTACCGGCTGCTCGCCATTTTGTTCCGCAACTATGTGACCGAAGCACCTCCGCAGCCGCTCGATATGAGCAGGAGAAAAAATCTGGAGCGCTTTACGCCTATTTTTGAATATATTGGAGAGCATCTCGGGGATGAGCTGTCGGTGCATGAACTGTCCCGCATGGCTGGACTTAGCCGGTTTCACTTCAGCAGGCTGTTCAGCGAGCTGACCGGGCGCACGGTGTCCGAGTACATTAACCAGATCCGCATTAATAAAGCTGAATATTTGCTGCGTCATACCGATATGACAATTTCCGAAATTGCCTGGGCGACCGGATATAATGACATCTCCTATTTCAGCCGCACCTTCAAAAAACACAAATCGGTGTCTGCCTCCGAGCTGAGAGCTACATCTGCTGCAGCCGGCAGGACGGAGGAAGAACACTGGATGGCCTGAAAACCGGGTCGCCCTAAATTATCCAGAGCTATACCCAGCCTTTCTCCATGGACTGATAAATCAGCATTGCAAACAGGCTGTTGGACCAGGCAAACCATTCCCGCGAAAAATCGGCAGGATCGTCCGGATGAAAGCCTTCGTGCATGAAGCCAGTGTCCGCGTCCGTATTCACCAGCATATCAATCAATTCCTTGACCTCCTGTTCGCTGTCGGCCGTTAACGCTTGCATGGACAGCGCCATATGCCATACATAACCGCCGGGGGTGTGCGGACTGCCGATGCCCTTGGCATATTTTCCTTCGAAATAGAAAGGATTGTCCTTGCTTAGCGCAAAGCGGCGCGTATTTCGATAAATTGGATCGTCGGTCCCGGCATAACCGAAATAGGGGATGGAGAGCAGCCCTGGGGTTCCTGCGTCGTCCATCAGGCAGTGGTTGCCGAATCCGTCCGTTTCATAGGCATAAATAGTACCATGGCGCGGGTGGTTCACGGTGCCGTAGGTGCGGATGCCAAAATCAATTTCACCGCGCAGCTTGTCGGCTTTGGCCGCTAGCCCGCTGTCTTTGAATACCGTTTCCGCAATTTCGCGGATATGTCCGAGAACGACGACGGCGAACATATTGGACGGGATGTTATAACCGAACAGACAGGCATCGTCGCTCGGCCGGAAGGCGGACCAGGTCATTCCCGTGTAATTGACAGGCATGCCCAGACCTTCGTTCTGCAGCGTTTCAGTCTCCTTGAAGCCTGGGCGTACGAAGCGGTACGGAGATTTTTCCATATGCCGCTGTTCGGTGATCATCACATCAACGATGGAGGAGAGGGCCTGGTAACAGGCGGTGTCAAAAATGTCCGTTCTGTCCGTCGCCTTCCAATACATATGAGCAAGCTGCACGGGAAAACAGAGCGAATCCAGCTCATATTTGCGCTCCCACATCCAGGGGGTCATCCCGGATTGGTCCCCGTCGTTATAATGCCTGCCGTTTGCTTCTTCATTAAATGCGTTGGTATACGGATCGATGTTGATGTAAAACATCTGGCGGCGGATCAGTCCCTCCAAAATACGCTGCAGCTCAGGGTCGTCCTTGGCGAACGGGATATAATGCCGCACCTGTTCCACGGAATCACGCAGCCACATGGCGGGAATGTCGCCCGTAAATACGAAGGTGGTGCCGTCGTCCAGCAGCTTGGTCGTGGTTTGCAGCGTATTGGGAAAGCAGTTGGTGAACAGGCGGAGCAGCTTCGGCCGGTGGGCCAGCCGCTGCTCCGCATCTTTTAGTACCTGAACGATCGATGCGGGCAGATTCATTTCAGTGAGTCCTCCTGAACAAAGTTATGGGGTGCGAATATCAATCTCGAACGTCTTGATCTCGTAAGGCTCCAGCACAGATTGAAGCTCGCTCTCCAGCCGCATGGCTTCATCGGACACTTCCATCAGATTGCATTCTCTCCAGCCAACAATCTGCAGGTCGCTTGTGATGGTCAAGGGCTGCCTGCTGCCGGAGTAGTCATGGACCCGCAAAATTACCTGGTTGCTGTCCTCGGCTTTTTTCACGGCGCTAACCATGGCGGTGTCTGTGGACAGACGGAACATCGACAACGACGAGGCGTGTGCGGCTCCTTCGGTGAAGCGCAACGGGGCGTTCAAGGCCCATGCGCTTGGCACGGTATTGCCCTGCAGCCAGTCACCCTGATGCGGAAGCAGGGAATAAGTGAAGCGGTGATGCCCCTGGTCAGCTTCGATATCCGGCGAGGTGGCGCATTTAATCAGGGACAGGCGCAGCACGTTGTCCTTGATGTCATAACCGTACTTGCAATCATTCATCAGGCTGACACCGTAGCCGCGGTCGGACAAATCCGCCCACTGGTGGCCGACAGACTCGAAACGCGCGCTGTCCCAGCTCGTATTCCAGTGGGTCGGCCGCTTGACGTTGCCGTACTGGATATCATAGGTCGCCTCGGTCGAGCGGATGTGAACGGGGAAGGCTACCTTCAGCAGCTGATGCCGCTCATGCCAATCCGCTTCTGTCGCAAAATCTATGCGCTGGTCGTTGGCATACAGAATCATATCCTGCGTGATGACGGACCCGCCGTATTTCCATTCGAAGTGGATCACCGCCCGCAGCGGGCCTTTTTCCACCACTTCCATACGGGTCAGCTCCGTGATCTCCCGCATTTTTTCCTGATAAAAAATATCGATATCCCATGCATCAAAATTGAGCGGTTTATCCTCAAACAGCTGCAGCACGTTGCCGCGGCCTCCCCGTGCCAGCACCTCTCTTTGCTGCTCCTTGTCGTACAGGCGGGTAAGCTGCCCGTGTCCGTTCCATTCCAGCTCGTAAAACGGCGTCGACAGCCCGTTCTCCCGGAACTGGAATGGTGTATCCGCGCTTGTAGGCGGCAGAATTGCATTCCCGGCTCCCATTTCCAACACAATTGTTGTGTAACCGAGCGGAGGGAGGTCTTCCACTTGAATCGTCCAGATGCCGTTATTCCACTGCGCGTTCAGCGTGCGGCCGTCCATGGTGCGCCATACACCTGAACCGCCGCTGTCTGGAAGGGGAACATCAACCAGGTCTGTGCGCTGCCATGGGGAGGAGTTCCAGATCACGAAGGATCTGACTCCCGCCGAATCTGACTTCCGCCCAGGGTCGTCTGATTCCCCGGCAGAAGCGATGCCTTGTTCAGCCTGTGTTCGCACTAACTGGCCGATTTCCTCCGCTTCGGCGTATTCCAGCCTGCTGTCCTCGTAGACTTCCCGGATCGAGGAGCCGGGGATTATGTCGTGGAACTGGTTGCGTAAAATGATCTTCCAGCCGTCCGTCAGCTTTTTCCCCTCGTACAGCGTCCAATCTCCGCCCAGCACGCTTTGCCAGACGTTGAGCCATTCCGCCTCCCGGTACAGCAGCTCCAGCTTGCGGTTCATGCGCTTATTGTAGGCCTGGCTCGTATAGGTGCCGCGGTGGTATTCAAGGTACAGCTCCCCGTCCCAGGTGTGCACGTAGCTCCCCGTATTTTCCACGGTCTCCTGCAGCCGCCGGAAATACTCATCCGCTCGGCCGGTCTTCACCTTGGGCAGCCCTGGCAGACGGTCGATTCTGCGCCGCATTTCCAGCATTTCGCGATTGACGCCGCCTCCGCCGTCGCCGTAGCCATACGATAGCAGCAGTTCCTGATTCAGCTCCTTGTCCCGGTAAGCCCGCCAACTGCCTTTGACCGTCTTTGGTTCGACATGCCCGTTATACGTATAGAACGTGGACGAGGCCACAGCCCACGGCTCAACCGTGGTGATGAAATGGGTTAGCACCTCCGAGCCGTCAATCCCGCGCCATTTGAACGTATCGTGCGGCATTCGATTATATTGGTTCCAGCTGATTTTGGTGGTCATAAATGTGTTGATTCCGGACTTGCGTAAAATTTGTGGCAGCGACCAACTGTACCCGAACACGTCAGGCAGCCACAGGTACTCACAATCTGCTCCGAATTCTTCCTTGAAAAATCTGGTGCCCACCAGCAGCTGGCGGGTGAGCGATTCACCTGACGTCAGATTGCAGTCCGCTTCCAGCCACATGCCGCCGCCGGCTTCCCAGCGCCCTTCCTTGACCCGTTTTTGAATTTGCTCATAAATTTCGGGGAAGTCCTGCTTGATGTATTCGTAAAGCTGCGGCTGGGTTTGCAGAAAAATATATTCCGGGAACAGCTCCATCAGACGCATGACCGTAGAGAAGGAGCGGGCGCTTTTCTCACGCGTATGCTTTAACCGCCACAGCCAGGCGACGTCAATATGGGTATGGCCGACACAGGTAATGGTGACGAGCGTGTTTTTGTCCATTTCATCGATCCGGTCGGACAGATATTTACGGGCCGCAGCCACGCTTTCATAAAAAGCGTCCGAGCCTGGCTCGCTCCAGTCGATCAGGCGGAAGGCCCGATCCATCGTTTTCTGCAGCAGCGCACGTTCGGCATCCTGCTCGTCCAGCACCTGGATCGTTTGATACACCGTTAACCCGGTGTAGTACAGATCGTCTGCCGCTTCATCCAGCCAGCAAATTTCCGCGAGCTTGATTTCATGCTTCTGCTCTCTGGGCTTTCCGCCTCCTTCGAGGCCCGACCACAGCCGGAATAACAGTCTTTTGCTGCCGCCTGCTACATCCACTCCCGCAAAGAACACTTCCTTATGGTTGGAATCGACGCCCTGATATGGCTGGCCGTCCAAGTACAGCATCGACTCGAACCCTGAATTGGTGCCCCCGCCGGTGGTGCCGAAATCGAAGCGACCCAGCACTCGTTTTCCCGCCCACTCGGCCGGGAATTCCGCATCGACGGAGAGCCATAGATAACGGTCGCGGCCGGTCCAGGTATCCCCGTGATGGATAATCCCCCAGTCTCCACTGATCTCCGGCAGGTCGGGATTGACTCCGGAACCTTCATCTTCGAGTGTCCGGAGCTCCTTGAACGGAATCCGGTCCCGGTAACGGTATTCATCTAATTCTCTCAGACGTGCATACAATTTTTTCTCAGTCAGAAACATGTTCCATATCCCTCCTAACGGCTCGTTAGAAAGAATTACACAACCTGATCGATTATGCAATGTGTTAGATGTGAATTGACCCTTCGATAACAAATTTCACATATAGCCAACATGTACAAACGCTTTCAAAAAGGAGTTGCATAGTTCTTTAAAACCTTGTTGTATAAAGGATGGCAGCTATTTTGCCGCGTTTGTGCAGATTCTACATATTTACCTTGTGAAAGCGTCGGACTACAATTTCCTCAGTAACTCCAAGCGGGGCCCCGGGGTTGCGGCGCAAGCCGCGAACTACAGCCTGAACATTGAAAAGAGGGGATGGATGCTATGAAGAAAAGAGAGGAAGGGACTCTCTCGTTGAAGTCGGCTGCAGTGCAAGGTACCGTTCTTTCCTCCAGAGAGATGGGCAGAACCCTTTGGAGCCGGATTCTGAAAAATTGGGAATTGTATCTGTTTATCGCTCCGGCATTGCTGTATTTTATTATCTTTCACTACATCCCGATGTACGGTGTCCAGATCGCCTTCAAAAATTTTATTCCCACGAAGGGGATCACCGGCAGTCCGTGGGTAGGCTTTGATCATTTTGAACGCTTTTTTAATTCCTATTATTTTTGGGACCTGCTATGGAACACCTTTAGCCTTAGCTTGTACGAGCTGGCGGTAGGCTTCCCGCTTCCGATCATCCTGGCGCTGGCTTTTAATGAAATCCGGAACGGCTTTTTCAAGCGATCCGTACAGACGATCACCTATGCTCCACACTTTATTTCCGTTGTTGTTATGGCCGGCATGATTATCACCTTTTTATCCCCATCTAGCGGCATGATTGTGCGGATCGTGGAATTTCTTGGCTTCCAGTCGCCTGATCTCCTGACCGATCCCGCCTGGTTCAAGACCGTGTATGTGCTGTCCGGTGTCTGGCAGAGCGCGGGCTGGGGGACGATTATTTATTTGGCGGCGCTGTCCGGTGTCGATCCGCAGCTGCACGAGGCAGCCATCGTCGATGGAGCCAGCCGCTTCAAGCGCATGCTGCACATCAATATTCCGACTATTTTGCCGACGATCACCATTCTGCTGATTCTCAATATGGGCAATATTCTGGGCGTTGGCTTTGAGAAAATCCTGCTGCTGCAAAATCCGCTCAATATGAGCTCCTCTGACGTCATTTCCACCTTCGTGTACCGTTCGGGCCTGGTGGATGCCCAGTACAGCTTCTCCACGGCTGTGGGATTATTCAATTCCGTTGTAAATGCCTTGCTGCTGATTACCGTCAACCAAATCGCACGCCGCACAAGCGAAAACAGCTTATGGTAAGGGGGACAGCTGATGATTACACCCGTTAAAGAGACACGTTTGGACCGGTTATTCGTTATTTTGAACTATATCTACTTGTCCATTGCCATGATCATTGTGCTGTACCCGGTTCTCTATATCCTGAGCGCTTCGGTCAGCGATCCGCGATACGTTAATTCGGGGGAAATGTGGCTGTTTCCCAAGGGCTGGAATGTAGACGGGTACAAGCGGGTTTTTGAAAACGCTAAAATATGGAACGGTTACACCAACACCATCCTGTATACGGTACTCGGCACGCTGCTGAATCTGGCAGTAACGCTCCCGGCCGCGTATGCCCTGAGCCGGAAGGATTTTGTCGGGCGTAATTTTTTTATGGGGATGATGCTCGTTACGATGTTCTTCAGCGGCGGTCTGGTGCCGAGCTACCTGCTGGTCAAAAGCCTGGGCCTTATGAACTCGATGGGAGCGCTGATTCTGCCGGTGGCAGCCTCCGTCTGGAATATCATCGTTGCCAGAACCTTTTTCCAGACGACGATTCCCCATGAGCTGCAGGAAGCCGCCCAAATGGACGGCTGCACCAATTTCAAGCTGTTCGTACGCATTATTTTGCCGCTCTCCGGTCCCATTATCGCCGTGATGGCCCTGTTTTACGGGGTGAGCCACTGGAACAGCTATTTCTCGGCGCTCATTTATTTGACGGATGAGAGCCAATATCCGCTGCAGCTCATTCTGCGCCAGATTCTCGTCCTGCAGGAGATGACGGCAGAAACGACGGGCGTTGCCGTCAGCGGGGACATGGCCATTGCGCTGAACAACAAGGCGGATGTGGCATCACTTGTAAAATATGCCGCCATTATCGTCTCCACGCTGCCGGTCATCGTGATCTATCCTTTCCTGCAGCGCTATTTCGTGCAGGGGGTGATGATTGGTTCCGTGAAGGGGTGAGATAACGAAATAACGGAATAACGGAATAACCTCGGTGTTAGCTACAGATACGCCGGGTGCAGATTCCACTTCCGATCGCTGTTGTCCCCGGATTTTATTGAATTGTTTTTAGCGGTAAAAATCCGGGAACAAAGGCGAACGCTTCGCTTCTCCAGTGGAATTCTGCTCCCTCTGTACGTGGGAAGACATTTTTTGGGTGCTTTCTTCGAAGCGGGTTATTCCGTTAGTTTCAACGCCAGGAAAACACCGGGAAAGGGATGGAAATATGATTACTTTCAGAAAAAGCCTCAGCCTGCTGCTTGCGGCAGGTCTTAGTGTATCGCTGCTGGCGGGCTGCGGCTCCCCGGACTCAGGAACGGCGGAAGGGCCGTCCGCTACTGTAGAAATTGTCAATAAAGAAGGTTTTCCGATTGTTAGTGAACCGTTGACCCTTACGATGATGGCACCGGACGTCGGCATTCAGAACTGGCAGGACATGAAGGTGATGCAGGAGATGGAGAAGCTGACTGGCATTCAACTGAAGTTTGCCAACGCCCCGCTGGACAGCTTTGAAACGAAGAAAAACCTGGTGTTCGCCAGCGGGGAGTATCCGGACATACTGTATGCGGCCAGCCTGACGCAGGCCGAGGAGATCACCTACGGCAGCCAGGGCATTCTGCTGCCCCTGGAGGAGCTGCTGCCGGAATATGCGCCCAATGTGCAAAAAATTCTCGACGAGCACCCGGATATCCGCAAATCGATCACCGCTCCCGACGGTCATATCTATTCTTTGCCCCGCATTGACTTGAATGCAGTCTGGTACCGAGGCCCGCTGTGGTACAACGGGGATTTCCTGAAAGCGCTTGGTGTGAAGAAACTGCCGGAGACGACGGAGGAGCTTTATACCTATCTGAAACGGGTGAAGGAAGAAGACCCGAACGGCAACGGCAAGGCGGACGAAATCCCGCTGGAGTCCGTCAAGATCAAGGACATCCGGGTCTGGATGCTCGGCGCCTTCGGCATTTACGATGAAGAACTGTATGTGGATGATAAGGAGCAGGTCCATTTTACCCCGCTGGATGACGCCTACCTGGAGTATTTGAAGTATATGAACAGGCTGTGGAGCGAGGACTTGCTGGATCATGAAGCCTTCTCACAGACGGATGAGCAGAAAAAGGCGAAAGGCCGCAGCAATCTGCTTGCCCTGTTCCCTGACTGGCATGCCTACTTTACACTTGGCGGAGAGCAGAGCACCGAAGACCCTATGTTCATCCCGATAAAAAGCGATTCCGTCGAGGCGGCCGCCATTGCCAAGCATAGAGGCATTTCCACGGGGCAATTCGCCATTACCAGCTCCAATCCGGCGCCTGAAGCCTCCCTGCGCTGGATCGACTACATTTACACATATGAGGGAGCGCTGCTGTTCGATAAAGGTCCAGAGGGCGTTCTCTGGAAGTATACGGATAAAGATATCTTGACCAAGGAATGGCTTCCGGTTCCCGGCGGAGGTGACCGCGAAGAGTACCGTGCGACCCTGACCCCCAATTACGGTATCGCCTCGCCAATGATGGTGAACGATGATGTGGTGAAAGGACTCAAGAGCGACTTTGATGACTGGGTCGACAAGGAGACAAAGGAGAAGCTGGTGGACCGCGGAGCCCGGGTTCCGTTCCCGGCGCTCTTCCTGACGCAGGAGGAGCAGACGGAGGTGTCTGGCCTGCTGTCGGACCTGCGTACGTATGTGGAGCAGATGGAGGCCAGGTTTGTCACAGGTCAGGAGCCACTGGGTAACTGGAACAACTACATTGAAACGCTGGAGAAAATGGGCGGCAGCCGCGTGCGTGAGGTGTATCAGGGGGCGTATGACCGCTGGAAGGAGAGTTAGCAGATTCCACTTCCGATCGCTGTTGTCCCCGGATTTTATTGAATTACATTTAAGTGGTAAAAATCCGGGGACAAAGGCGAACGCTCCGCTTCTCCAGTGGAATTCTGCTCCCTCTGTACGTGGGGAAAGCAATTTTCTTGGGTGTTTTCTTCGAAGCTGGGGAAGTGAAAGGAATTTTACTGCCATCTTAGTCATCTATGACAGGAAAGGGATGAAACTATGATTACTTTGAAACAAAGCCTCAGCCTGCTGCTGGCGGCGGGCCTTAGTGTATCGCTGCTGGCGGGCTGCGGATCATCGGACTCAGGGGCGGCGGAAGGGCCGTCCGCTAAGGCAGAAATCGTTAATAAAGAAGGCTTTCCCATTGTAAGTGAACCGTTGACGCTTACGATGATGGGGCCGGATGTTGGTATTCAGAACTGGGCGGATATGCCGGTCATTCATGAAATGGAGGAGCTTAGCGGAATCCATCTTGAATTCATGAATGCCCCGAAGGAAAGCTTCGAGACGAAAAAGAATCTGGTCTTCGTCAGCGGGGAGTATCCGGACATGTTCTACGCAGCCGGCCTGACTCCGGCCGAAGAGCTGACTTACGGCAGTCAGGGCATTCTGATTCCGCTTGAAAATCTGATCGATGAATACGCGCCAAATTTCAAAAAAATTCTGGATGAAAATCCGGAAATCCGCAAATCGATTACGGCGCCGGACGGGCATATATATTCTCTGCCGCGCATCGAGTTCAACCAACCCTGGTACAAGAATCCTTTGTGGTATAACGGTGATTATTTAAAGGCATTGGGAGTAACCAAGCTTCCTGAAACGACAGACGAATTATATGAATATCTGAAACGCGTCAAGGAAGAGGACCCGAACGGCAACGGTAAGCAGGATGAAATCCCGCTCACCTCCGTAAAGCTGAAGGACATCCGCACATGGCTCCTGGGTGCCTTCGGCATTTATGAAGAGAAAATTTATGTGGATGACCTGGACAAGGTGCATTACACACCGGTTGAAGAAGGGTACAAGGAGTATCTGACTTACCTGAACCGGCTTTGGAATGAGGATTTGCTGGATCATGATACCTTTTCGCAAACGGCTGAACAGAAAAAAGCTAAGGGCAAGAACGGACAACTGGGCCTGTTCTCCGACTGGCATGCCTATTTTGTATTGGGCGGCGAACCAAGCTCGGATGATCCGATGTTCAGCCCGGTGAAAAGTGACATGGTCGATACCCCGGCGATTGCCCGCAACAAGGGAGTCACGGGCGGAGCCTTTGCGATTACCAGCACGAATCCCGCGCCGGAAGCCTCGATGCGGTGGGTGGATTACATTTATTCCTACGAAGGTGCCGTTTTGTTCGATAAAGGTCCGGATGGCCTGCTTTGGAAATATACGGACAAGGAAGCACGTGTGAAGGAATGGCTGCCTGTTCCGAACGGCATGGAACGCGAAGACTATCGCGCCACCATCACGCCGAATTACGGCATTCCGACACCAGCTATGATGACGGACGATATCAACAAAGGGCTTACCACTGATTTTGACAAATGGGTGGCCCAGCAATCACAGGAGAAGCTGCTTGATCGGGGAGCGAGAATTCCGTTCCCTGTATTGTTCCTGACCGAGGAAGAACAGGCGGAGGTCACAAGTCTGCAATCCGACCTGGACACGTATGTGGAGCAGATGGAGGCACGGTTTGTGACAGGCCAGGAGCCGCTTGCGAATTGGGATAAGTATGTGGAGACTATTAACAAAATGGGCGGAGGCCGTCTGGCGGAGATCTATCAAACAGCCTACGACCGCTGGAAATCCAGCTAAGGCAACCCTTCATAGAGCTGTCACATATCCAATCTTGAGTTATATCGTACCGTCTTCACCTTTTCCGGCGATTTGACGGGCGGAGTAAATCCACGTAGGCGCAAGCCTCTTAACAGACGTTTTCGTGGACTGACGAGTCGTTAATTGTGCAAAGACTGTAAACGTCATCAATTGAAGACTAGTCCGTAGTACTATATTCAAATATGGAATCAATGATGATGGGCAAATTATCACGCAAAGAAATAGCTCCGAATACGGACCTTGCATGGGAGCCTTTCTCTTCACCAAAAGCTTCTAAGAACAAATCAGAACAACCATTTATCGTGCTGCAGGATCACTCGCTTCAGGGAGCTCGATCCCTAACTCTTTAAGGCGTCTTGTTGTGGAATCATCTGACATGGAAATAAACCTCCTTTTCGATAATTGAGCTCTATTAGGAATTATTAAGTTGGGTTAAGCACGGAGCAGCGGAGAGAACGAAGCAATTCCGGAAAAGCGGAGCGTTCGCCTTTGGCGCGTGCCCAGCTAAGCACGCATTTTCTAACCGGTGAGAGTCCGGTCACGGGAGGGGCCAAGCCCCCGTGTAGCTAGGATGCCTGCGCTCGGAGAAATCTGCACGCAGAAGC
>NZ_JAPCKK010000032.1 GCF_030705605.1 Paenibacillus zeirhizosphaerae | reverse complement strand
GATAAAATATCTCAATGATCCGTTCCGGTTTTTATACTGTCATAGACATGTACCAAAAACCTTCACGGGGCGATTTCACTTCGTGAAATCTACTCACTCGTTGTTCAGTTTTCAAAGATCAAACTTCGTTCATCGCTTCAGCTCATCGCCTTAGCAACTCTTATATCTTATCATGTTTCAACCAAGAAAGCAAGAACTTTTTTTCGAGCTTTATTTATCATGTAACTCTGTTTTCTTGGCCGGATTTATAATATATCACATTGCAGCACAGGCTGCAACCCTTTTTTTATAAAACATACTTAGGAATTTAATTCACGCTTATCCGTTTAATATTGTTCAATATAAAAGACGCCTGAACAATTCAGACGCCTTTCATTTACCCGATAGTTATATGCCCCTCCGGATAGCGGTACAGTTGTTTATCCGTTCTTGGTCTAAGCGCGTACGCAATAGTGAGCGGACCAATACGGCCGATGAACATGGTAGCGCTGATGATCAGCTTTCCTATATCCGTCAAATACGGGGTAACACCAACCGACAAACCGACCGTTCCGATCGCAGATGCCGCCTCAAAGGCTAATGGAAGAAACTGAACGTCCTCCGTCATCAAGAGCAGCATAAGCACAAGAATAAAAATAAACAATGAAATGATAATAATGGTCAGGGCCTTCATTAGCATGACTTTGGGCACACGGTAATTAAAAAAGACAATATCCTTTCTTCCGCGCACCATGGCGATAATCGCCCCCATCATGATAATAAACGTGGTCGTTTTAATACCTCCACCCGTCGAGCCTGGGGAAGCCCCGATAAACATCAGCAGCATTATGAAAAACTGCGTTGCTTGTCGCAGCCCTGTAATATCGATTGTACTCGTACCTGAAGAACGCGTCGATACCGACTGAAAGACCGCAGAATACAGCTTCTCCTCCAAATTCAGAGCCCCAAGTGTGCGCATGTTGGTAAACTCAAACACAAAAATGACGAGAGTTCCGAGGGCAATCAGTCCACCCGTAACGGACAGCACCAGCTTGGAATGCAGCGACAGTCTTCGTCTACGGCGAAAATCAAACAGATCGCTCAGTACAATAAAACCCAATCCGCCCGAAATAACCAAAACAGAAGCTGTCAGGTTAAACAGCCAATCCCCCCGGTACTGGATGAAACTATTCCCAAACAAATCAAAGCCCCCGTTGTTAAATAACGATACCGAATGAAACAGTCCATAATATAAAGCTTGTCCCACTGGCATATCCGCCATCCAACGCAGAGCAAGAATCACAGCTGCAATACCCTCAATCGTGAAGGAAAAAATCATCACCTTACGAATAATGCGTACTATACCCTCCATACTGTCCGCATTAATGGCCTCTTTAAGAAGCAATCTGTCTTTTAGGGACAACCGCCGTCCAAGCACTAGCGCAAACAGGGTCGCCATGGTCATGAAACCCAGTCCGCCAAGCTGCATCAGGATCATAATGACAATTTCACCGAATATGGTAAATGTCGTATTTACATCAACAACCACCAGTCCGGTGACGCAGGCAGCCGAGGTAGCGGTAAACAAAGCATCAACCCAATAAAGAGAGTGTCCGCTGTGGGATGCTGCCGGCAGCATCAGCAGCAAGGTGCCAATGGCGATAATGGTCAGAAGACCTGCCACCAATACAACAGGGGGAGATGTCATCTTCGTCATTTTCATGCTGAATTTCATTTCATTCACGGCTGATCCTCTTTTTCACTTTAAAATAAAGCTGCCGATTTATTCTGTTGTGCGGTTGCGCATATGCGGGAACAGCAGGACATCCCGAATCGATGCCGCATTCGTCAAGAGCATAACGAGACGATCCACACCGATTCCCAATCCGCCTGTTGGCGGCATACCGTATTCCAATGCACGAATGAAATCATCGTCCATTTCGTGCGCTTCGTCGTTGCCTTGCTCCTTTTCAAGCAATTGGGCTTCAAAACGCTGCCGCTGGTCAATCGGATCATTCAGTTCCGTAAAGGCATTGGCATGCTCGCGGGCTACGATAAACAGCTCAAAACGATCCGTGAATCGCGAATCCTGCTCATTCTTCTTCGCAAGCGGAGAAATCTCCACAGGATGTCCTGTGACAAAAGTCGGCTGAATTAGCGTTTCCTCTACAAATTGCTCGAAGAAAGCGTTCAGAATATGGCCAAAGGTCATATGCGGCTCCACACCCCCGACTTTGTGTTCCTTAGCCAGACGGTGCGCCTCTTCATTGGTCATATGCACGCTGAAATCAACACCTGTTACTTCTTTAACCGCGTCAACCATCGATACCCGGCGCCACTGCGGAGTCAAGTCGACCTCTTGACCTTGATAAACAACCTTATATGTGCCGAGTACTTCTTTCGCAATATGGGCCACCAGATTTTCGGTCAGTTCCATAATATCCTTATAGTCTGCATAAGCTTCATAAAGCTCAATCATGGTGAATTCCGGATTATGGCGCGTGGAAATCCCTTCGTTCCGGTATACCCGGCCAATTTCATACACTTTCTCCAAGCCGCCCACGATCAGACGTTTGAGATGCAGCTCAATAGCAATACGCATATACAACTGCATGTCCAGCGCATTGTGGTGGGTAATAAATGGCTTCGCAGCCGCACCACCTGCGATAGCATGCAATGTAGGCGTTTCTACCTCCAGATAACCGAGGGAATCCAGGTAGCGGCGCATGGACTGAATAATCCGCGAACGGGTAATAAACGTCTTTTGCACCTCAGGATTCATAATCAAATCGACGTAACGCTGGCGGTAGCGCAGCTCGACATCCTTCAAACCATGGTATTTCTCCGGCAAAGGATAGAGGGACTTGGAGAGGACCTCCAGATCCTGTACCTTCACGGTCGTTTCACCGGTTTTGGTTTTAAAGAGGACCCCTTTAACACCGACAATGTCGCCCAGATCCAGAATGCTGAACGCTTTATACTGTTCCTCGACAACGGTATCTTGACGAACATAAATTTGAATGCGTCCGCTCAAGTCCTGAATATGCGCAAAGCTGGCTTTACCCATGCCGCGTTTGGCCATAATACGGCCCGCGATGCTAACTTCAACATGCTTCTCATCAAGCTCTTCCTTGGTCAAGCCGTCGTATTTGCCCAGAAGCCCTCCGGCTTCATCGGTTCTAATGTATTTGCGGCCAAACGGGTCCATCCCGAGCGCACGCAGCTCGTCCAATTTGGCACGGCGGATCTGCAGCAGTTCACTTAATTCCTCACGGCTCTCCTGCGATTCTTGGTTCATGTTTTCGTCCGACATTGTAAGCTTTCATCTCCTTCTTATGAGTAGCGGAGCAATCCACTATATATCCTAGAGAAAAAAGCTTCCCTAAGGAAGCTTTTTGTGTTAACTAAAGTCAGTTGCCTTATTTTTTAATATCGACAATTTTATATTGGATGACGCCTGCAGGCACGTTCACATCAACGACGGTTCCTTTTTTCTTGCCCAAAATGGCCTTACCAACGGGACTTTCATTCGAAATTTTATTTTGCAGCGGGTTGGATTCTGCGGTGCCGACAATCGTATACTCCACGATATCCCCAAACTCCAGATCTTCAACCGTAACGATCGCGCCAACCCCTACCGTATCGGTATCAATCTCATCGCTGTTAATAATGCGTGCGTTGCGCAGCATTTTCTCCAACGTAATAATGCGGCCTTCGATAAACGCCTGCTCATTCTTGGCATCTTCATACTCGGAGTTCTCGCTGATGTCACCGTAACCGATGGCTATTTTGATCCGCTCCGCGACTTCGCGGCGCTTAACCGATTTCAAGTTCTCAAGCTCATCTTCAAGCTTCTTGAGACCTTCCTGTGTCAGAATGACTTCTTTATCGCTCATCTCAACCGATTCTCCTGTCATGGAATAAGTTAAATGTGCATAAGGATGCACGCCGTTTACACACTATATGCCGCTCTAAGAGAATGAGAACATTCTCTCCTGTTGATGGGGTGATCTATGCGCCTGAAGCAACGCGATCAGAATTTTATACTGAAAGATTATATGGCAAGCATATAGAAAAGTCAATTAAACCCAGATAACCGCTCTCCATTGTCACCCAAAGCAAAAACGTAATCGATAATCAATGGGAACAGCTTCCCTTACCTGAAATGCTCTTCCATTAGGATACAAGGGTTGCCTGGTCAGCGAGCTCTGCAACGAAGCTTTCCAAAATTCGAACCATTTCGTCGCGTTTGGTCCCTTCCATGACCATATCCTTAACCCGTGCCGAACCCTTCAGCCCCTTAAGATACCAGGCCAAATGCTTGCGCATTTCGCGTACAGCCACGGCTTCACCCTTCAGTGCGACGAGCCGGTCCATGTGCAGAATGGCTACACGGATTTTCTCCTCCGCTGTTGGATCAGACAGCAATTCCCCAGTCTCAAGGTATTGAATTGTGCGGTACAGCATCCAAGGGTTGCCCAGAGCACCGCGTCCGATCATAACACCGTCGCATCCGGTTTCATCGAGCATGCGCCGGGCATCCTCAGGTGTAACCACGTCACCGTTACCAATGACCGGAATGGAAACTGCCTCCTTCACCTGCTTGATATAGCTCCAATCCGCATGTCCAGTGTATAGCTGCTCACGGGTACGCCCATGCACACTGACAGCCTTTCCGCCCGCACGCTCTACCGCTTTGGCATTGTCCACCACATAAATATGCTCGCTATCCCAGCCAATCCGCATTTTAACGGATACGGGCTTATCAACGGCATCCACTACTGCGGATACCATTTCGTAAATTTTATTCGGGTCCAGAAGCCAACGCGCACCTGCATCACATTTAGTAACCTTGGGAACAGGGCAGCCCATATTAATATCGATAATATCAGCATTGGTCTCCTGATCAACCACTTTGGCCGCTTCCACAAGCGACTCCCGGTCTCCGCCGAAAATTTGCAGGCTAAGCGGTTTTTCCCGCTCATCCACGAACAACATCTCGCGGGTCCGCTTGTTGCCATGAACGATAGCCTTGTCGCTCACCATCTCTGCGCAAACAAGACCGGCTCCGAATTCCTTGGCGATCAGGCGGAAGGCCGGGTTGCATACACCCGCCATCGGTGCAAGCACGACTTGATTTTTCATTTCTACATCGCCGATCTTCAACATGATTCAATATTCACTCCTTTTCTCATAGTCTGTATGAGGTTGAAGCTCCTGGGCAGTCACTCCCAGAGCCCGTGCAATCGTATTTAATATATCTTGTCCTGCCGTCCGGTTACCGCGCTCAATGGACCCCAGCACTGCTAGGGAGATGCCTGTTTTGTGAGCCAAATCCTGCTGGGTATAGCCTTTCAGCTTCCGGAAGGCGCGGAGGCGCTGCGCCAATTGCATGTTTTCCAACGCTGTATGCCGTCCTTTCCATCCAGTTTTCTCAATGCTGACTGTACGATATCTGTTAAACCAGACAGATCGTTCTCAATCAAAATATCGGACAAAGGGAGCAGGACAAAGGCCCGCTCCTCCATACGGGGATGTGGCAGCTCCAGCTCCGGGGTCTGAAGTGCCACACCCTCCATAAACAGCAGATCCAGGTCAATTGTCCGGGGACCCCAGCGAATGCTGCGCACACGGCCTAGCTCCTGCTCGATATGCAGCATGTAATGGAGCAACTCCAGCGGGCTTAAGGTGGTCCTTACGGCAATGGCCATATTTACAAAAGGTGGTTGATCTACATACCCTACTGGTTCCGTCTCATAAAGATCGGAGCATCTCAGCACCTGGGTATCCGGATGGGCATCTAGGCGACTGATCGCTTCGAGCAGGGTATGCTCCCGATCTCCTAAATTGGCCCCCAAAGCAATATAAGCCTCTGATGACTCAGAGGTCGAATGAGCGTTCATGTCGTCCACCTTCACTTTCTTGTTCGATGGAGCTCCACAGTTACACCCTTGAAATGAATATCAAAAGGCGGATGAGGCTTCGTGACTCTAACTGTCAGTGCATTGACACTAGTATAAGTGTCCAATAGGGAAGATGCAATACGTTCTCCTAGGGCTTCAATTAATTGGAACGATTGATTTTCCACGATTCCTTTGACCAACTCATGCACTTCGGCATAGTTCACGGTTTTGTTCAGATCGTCATGCTCACCTGCTTCCCGCAGATCCAAGCTCAGCTCTAAATCAATATAAAAACGTTGACCCAATTTCCGTTCTTCGGGGAACACACCGTGGTAGCCGTAATATTCCATGCCTTGCAATATCATCTTATCCATAACAATACCTCCATCATGATCGTAAATACGGATTTCATGCTATCTTCTCTGCAGGTCAGGAGACGCGTACAGCATCGCATCACACATCCGGGCCGTACGCCGGATCAGACGCACATCATGTACTCTGACGATCTGGCAGCCTTGTGCAATGCCGAAGGCGACCGTGGCGGCTGTTCCTTCAACGACATCATCAACTGGGAGATCCAGAACGGTACGGATAAATCTTTTACGGGATGTCCCCAGCAGCAACGGGTATCCCATCCCGCCCAGCTTATGAAGAGAAGCCATCGTCTGCAGATTCTCGGCGTGATCTTTAGCAAATCCGATTCCCGGGTCCAGAATAATCTGTTCTTGCCGTACCCCAGCTTCCACTGCGATGCGGACACTCTCCAGCAGGTCGGATTGAATGTCGGCCATTAAATCTATGTAATCCCGATTGCTGCGATTATGCATCAAAATGACCGGGCAATCATGGGCAGCAGCCACTCCCGCCATATCAGGATCCGCTTTAAAGCCCCATACATCATTAATGATATGTGCCCCCGCTTCAAGCGACTGCCTGGCCACTTCCGCTTTATAGGTATCGATGGACAGCGGAATATGCGGCGCTTCGCGACGTAGAGCCTCCACGACAGGAATAACGCGCGACAACTCCTCGTCCAGACTGACCGATTCATGTCCCGGACGCGTCGATTCACCTCCAATATCAATCAGATCAGCCCCGTCTTCCATCAACTGTAACGCATGCTGAACTGCCAGTTCTACAGTATTGTGGCGCCCCCCGTCGGAAAAAGAGTCCGGCGTGACGTTGAGAATGCCCATAATCAATGTTGAATCACCTAATGGCAACTGAATTTCACCACATACATAGTTACGCTTGTACACAATTGGATTCATTCTTTAACCCCTGCTTTCTGATGATAGAGCCTAAGAAGCCGCTCCGTAACCGGACCATGGGACCCGCTTCCGACCCTCCGGGATTGTCTATCTGGTTCAATCAGCCTTGTCACGGGGGTAATTTCCTGAACGGAGCCTGTCAAAAACACTTCATCGGCCTGCTTGAGATCGTTCCACGTATACATTCCCTCCAAAGCACGGATTCCCAGGCCGCGCGACAGCTCCATAACGAATTCGCGGGTGATGCCGCCAAGTGCTCCTGTCGATAGATCCGGTGTATGCAATACTCCATCTTTGACAAAAAAGACGTTGCTTACGATTCCTTCACATATGTATCCGTCGCTGGTGAGCATCAGACCCTCCGCCGGGAGCGGCGAGGCCTCCTCATATCCGGCAAGCTCTCTTTTGGCCACAATATTATTCATATAATGCAGCGATTTCAACCGAACACCACTTTCCGGGGTACTACGGCGGGTATGAAGCAGGTACAGCGCTTTGCTGCGCTTGGCCGGGTCAGGAGAAAGCGTGGGCAGCGCCCTGGCGAACAGAACGTGATTAGGGCGGCTGTAACCCCCCACAGGCAGGCCAAATGCCTCCTCGCCCGCAGAGACAGTATACCTTATATAGGCCTCCTTCAATCCGTTAGCCTCCATCAGGCGGCTGATCAACTCTGTCCATTCCTCTTCATTCATTTGAAAAGGAATGCCCAGCATTCTGCAGCCTTCGGACATTCTGCGCAGATGCCGATCGAGCAGAAAAGGCAGGCCGTTATAGGTACGGAAGGTTTCGAACAGGCCCATACCGTATAAAAAACCGTGATCACTTACGTGAACCACGGCAGCAGCAGCATCGGTCAAAACGCCATTCATCCCGATATATTTCATTCAAGCGCCCACTTTACGCTTCAGGAAATTGCGCAGAATATGATGGCCGTAATCGGTAATGATCGATTCCGGGTGGAATTGCACGCCTTCCACCTCATATTCTTTATGCCGCAAGCCCATAATCTCACCTTCAGCCGTTTCGGCAGTGATCTCCAGACAATCCGGCAGGCTGCTTCTTTCCACCAGCAGTGAGTGGTAACGAGTAGCGGTAAACGGAGACGGAAGGCCTTCGAATACGGAGACGCCCTTATGCACAATGGGAGAGGTCTTGCCGTGCATAAGCCGTTCCGCCCGGATGACATTACCGCCAAATGCCTGTCCAATGGCCTGGTGTCCAAGGCATACGCCAAAGATTGGGATTTTGCCTTTAAAGTGCGAAATGACATCCAGCGTAATCCCCGCCTCATTAGGCGTACACGGTCCCGGAGACAGCAGAATATGATCTGGGGCCATTTCCTCAATCCCCTGCAGATCGATCTCATCGTTGCGTTTTACAGTAACTTCCTCGCCCAGCTCACCCAGATACTGCACCAGATTGTACGTAAAGGAATCGTAATTGTCGATCACCAATATCATGTTCCGTCCTCCTCCTGTTCGTTCCGCTTGCTTAAGGCGGTTTCTTCTTCACAGTACTGTACAGCCTTCATGACGGCTTTGGCTTTATTGCGCGATTCCTTGTATTCCCGGTATGGATCAGAATCGATAACAATCCCTGCGCCGGCTTGTATATAAGACATGCCGTCCTTGACGGCGAGTGTTCTAATAATAATATTTAATTCCATATCGCCGTTATAGTCAATCCATCCCATAGATCCAGTATACGGACCGCGACGGACCGGCTCCAGTTCTTCAATAATTTCCATCGTGCGGACCTTAGGGGCCCCCGTAATGGTTCCCCCCGGGAACACAGCCGCTATGACATCTATCGCATTGCGACCCTGCGCAAGCCGTCCCTCCACCTGTGAAACGAGATGCATGACATGTGAATAATATTCTACGGTCATCAGTTCAGGAACATGCACTGTGCCATACTCGGCAATCCGCCCAATATCGTTGCGTTCCAGATCAACGAGCATAATATGCTCGGCCCGCTCCTTCTCGCTGCTCAGCAGCTCCTCCGCCATCGCCCGATCCTCAGCAGGCGTCCGCCCTCGCCTTCTTGTTCCCGCAATCGGGCGGGCCGTGACCCGGCCTCCGTCCAGCTTCACCAACAGCTCAGGCGAACCGCTGGCCAGTGTGAAAGCGGGCGTTCGCAGCAGCCCCATATAAGGAGACGGGTTCAGCAGACGCAGCCACTCGTACACGTCTTCGGGAGCGGCCATCAGCCTGCGCTGCTGGCGAAGCGACAGATTCACCTGGAATACATCACCCTGACCGATGTATTCCCGGATGCGCTGCACCGCCCGTTCAAACTGATCCTGCGGAAAGGCCGCTTCCCAATCCTCCGGCCCGGCATGGCCACCGGCATCCCGGTCACTGCGAAGCCGATCAAGACGAATTGCTTTGCGCAGATCCCCGCTTGGGCTTTGGAATAGGTCCGTCCACAATTTCAGCATCCGTTCAGCATGCTGCTCCGCCTCGTGAAACAATACCGGGAGCAAACCCTGCACTGCTTGCTGATTCTCCTGCAGGTCGTCCGAGACCGGGATATGAATGGCACAGTAAAGTTTCCGCTCTTCGTGATCATAAATCCATACCTCGTCCATCCGCAGCCACAAATAATCCGGCAAGCCAGTATCGTCCGCTGCGGATACAGGCAGACGCTCCAAGGAGCGGGCTACATCGTAGGCGAGAAAGCCTGCGAAGCCGCCATGAAAAAACGGAAATTGCTGCAAACGTGGAGCTTTGAAAGAGGCCATCCATGCCTCAAGAACCTCCAAAGGTGGACCCGTCAGCGTACCTTCCGTTCCACTGTCCAGCTCGTTCCATTTCCCTTCCTCGTCCTTACCGGTCAGAACCGCCGCCGGGCTCAAGCCCAAATAAGTGTAACGCCCCTCTTTGCCGCTTTCGAGCACAAAAGAATATGGGGAAGCGGTCTGCCAGGCCTCCGTCCATTCCGTGGGAAGCCCTTCCTGCCAATCGATTTCCGCAATCAGGGGAAGCTGGGTCCAGCCTTCCTGCAGCCAAGCCTGCCAATCGGTTATGGAAATGGTTATTTTTTTTGTCATTCAGATAAATCCCCTATTCTACATTACTTCTGATTATTCTTATTACGAAAAAAATCCCTCTCCCCTGCCCTGCAGGAGTGAGGGATGCCCATAGTATATGCTGATTATGCTTCAAAATTATATAGAGGAGTGCTGAGGTACCGTTCGCCGTTACTTGGTACAATGACAACGACACGTTTGCCTTTGCCGAGTTCTTTTGCTACCTTTAAGCCTGCGTGAATCGCAGCCCCAGAGGAGATGCCGGACAGGATCCCTTCCTCTTTGGCAACTTTACGAGCCATTTCAAAGGCTTCCTCATTCTCAACATGAATAATTTCATTATAGATGTCCTGATTCAGAATTTCAGGGATGAAGTTCGCTCCGATTCCCTGGATCTTATGAGGTCCCGGTTTGCCGCCAGCCAGAATTGGAGAAGCCGCAGGCTCAACCGCTACAATTTTAATGTTAGGAAATTCCTGCTTCAACACTTCGCCAGCACCAGAAATCGTACCGCCAGTTCCGATACCAGCGACAAAAGCATCCAGTGTCCCACCGATGGATTGAATGGCCTCCACAATTTCAGGACCTGTCGTTTCCCGGTGGATTTTTACGTTTGCCTTGTTTTTGAACTGCTCTGCGGCGAAGTAGTCCGGATTCTCCTGCAGAATCTCTTCCGCTTTCTTAACCGCACCATTCATGCCTTCAGATCCCGGAGTCAATACAAGCTCTGCCCCGTAAGCACGCAGCAGGTTACGACGTTCCAAGCTCATGGTTTCAGGCATAACAATAATAGCTTTATACCCTCTAGCTGCTGCTACCATCGCCAGGCCGATTCCCGTATTGCCGCTGGTTGCCTCAATAATCGTTCCTCCGGGCTTCAGGACCCCTTCCTTCTCCGCTTCATCGACCATGCTGAGAGCGATACGGTCCTTTACGCTGGATCCAGGGTTCTGATATTCCAGCTTCACATAAATTTCCGCACTGTCTTCCGGCACGATGCGGTTCAGACGGACAAGCGGCGTTCCTCCGATAAGTTCTGTAACGTTATTGACAACTTTAGGCATGTTACGTACCTCCTTGGCAGATGGCTATATTTTCATTTCTGATTTCCGAGTAATTAGGTAGGTTTTACTCGTAATCATATCAACCCAACCCGTTTTTGTCAACCTTACTGCTAAAAAAACATACTGCAAGCAGTATTGAACCTGCCGCAGTATGTATTAGTCAGGACGACGGAAAATCCGTGGTGATCTGGGCTCCGTACTTGGATCGAAGGCTCTGCTCCAGATCATCAAGCGGCCCTGCTTGCTGCAGAGCAAGCTCTCTCCGCACCTCTTGACGGATTTCCTGCGGAGACTCGGTATTCTCCGTTCGTATATCGCGAACATACACAATGACATATCCATCGGGCACTTCTACAGGTCCGGCGCTTTCGCCGACATTTAACGTTCTGGCCGTCTCCATAACCGTGTCGGGGAGGAATGGATCACTCTCGTCTGTCCATCCGAGAGAGCCTCCGTTATCCCTGGTGAATTCATCCGTTGAATAGGTGTGTGCCAGTTCTGCGAAATCTCCGCCACTTTCCAAGCGATCCAGTATGTCTTCGGCTTCAGACTTGTTATCAACGGTGATCCACGCCAGATCCATTTGCTTAAGAGAGTTGTACTCATCCAGATGTTCCTTGATATACCTGTCCACCTGTTTATCATCGATGCTGATCCCCAGAACCGCAATCTTCTCCAGGCTGATCCGGTACATGGCTTCAACGATTAAATCGTCCCGGGAAAGGCCAAACTGGTTTTGCATTTCTTCATAATAGGCTTCTTCCGACACGTACCCTTCCATCTGTTTCTTCAATCTTTCCTGAATTTCTTGTTGTGTAACCTGAATTCCTCGAGACTTGGCTTCCAAAGCGATTGCTTTGCGGTTTAGCATCTCCAGAAGCGTGTTTTTTCCATACCGCTTCTTCAGTTCTTCGACCCATTCCTGCTCAGATATCGTGTCGTCACCGATGATGGCAGCAGCACGCGATTCCTCATCTGTGGAATCCGCGCCAGTCTCCCCGTTATCCCGGGCGGGCTGCAGTCCTCTGTAACCTATTAATCCGCCCAACACCAGAACGCTGATGGTCAAGACAACGACAGCCGCCAATAAACCCTTCTCCTGTCTTGTCATCCCAATCGCTCACTCTTCCCCGAGTTATTATACTTTTACGATGTTGCTTGATCCAAAAGACGCTGCAAATGATCTTTATTAAAACGATAGGCCTCATTGCAGAAATGGCAAATAACCTCCACCTCTTCGTCTTCAGCAATCAGTTGTTCCAGCTCTTGCTGCCCCAGACTAATCAGTGTTTTCTCCACCCGTTCTTCAGAGCACTGACATTGGAAACGAATATCTATGCTATCCATAATCTGAACGTCAGGCAGCATCCAGCGCAGCATTTCTTCCAGATCCAATCCCTGTTCAAGCAGGGAAGTTACCGGGGGAATAGCTCCTACTGCATTCTCAATTGCCGTAATCTCATCATCACTCAGTCCCGGCAGTAGCTGAAGGATAAATCCGCCAGCAACAATCACGGAGTTGTCGGTATCCACAAGAACACCAAGCCCTACAGCAGACGGTGTTTGTTCCGATTTCGCAAAATAATAAGTGAAATCTTCCCCAAGCTCACCCGAGATAATAGGAATGCTGCCCCGGTAAGGCTCCTTCAGTCCCAAATCCTTCGTGATATGGATGAAGCCACTGGTGCCCACGGCGCCTGCAACATCCAGCTTGCCCATACTATTGCTAGGCAGATGCACATGAGGCTCCGTTACATATCCGCGGACTTCCCCCTTGGCATTCGCATCCGCTACGATCTGGCCGATGGGACCGTCACCTTTGACCTGCACCGTCAGCTTCTCTTCGCCTTTCAGCATCGCTCCCATCATGGCAGCCGCCGTCAGCGTCCGGCCCATCGCGGCAGTCGCCGTAGGGTATGTATCGTGTCTTCGGCGCAGCTCTTCAACCAGTTCCGTGGTGCGGATCGCGAATGCTCTGACACGGCCTTCCATCGCTATGCCCCGGATCAACCGGTCTTGTTTTTTCTCCATTAGGTGTTACAGCTCCTTTTATAATCTTAGAAAAGTCGTATCAGACTTTTGGGTGTTTTTGTTCTTTTTCCAATTATAGACGAAAAGCGCCGCCAATCCAAACCGGACACAGGCCGGCAGGCTTGAGCGGCACCCGCTTTCTTGTCATCAGCACTAATCCTGATTCCGTTCGTAAATGATGCGCAATCCTTCCAAGGTCAGCAGCGGACATATTTCCTGTATGGATTTCGTTTCGCCTGCGATCAACTCGGCCAGCCCGCCGGTCGCGATGACCTTCAGTTCTGCTCCCATTTCCTGCTTGATCCGCTCTACGATGCCGTCTACCTGACCAGCATAACCGAAAATAATTCCAGCCTGCATAGCATGCACAGTATTACGGCCGATCACCTTCTTCGGCTTTTCCAGCTCAATGCGCGGCAGCTTCGATGCACGCTGGTACAGCGCCTCGGTGGAAATTCCAATGCCTGGAACAATGACTCCGCCCAAATAATTGCTCTGACCGTCAATACAGTCAAAGGTTGTTGCTGTACCGAAATCAACGACCACGAGTGGCCCCTTGAATTGGTCCACCGCCGCCACCGCATTCACAATCCGGTCAGCACCCACCTCGCGAGGATTCTCGTACCGAAGATTCAGGCCTGTCTTGATGCCGGGCCCCACCAAAATCGGTTTTTTTCCGATATACTTTGCGCACATTTGTTCCAGCACCCGTACCAATGGAGGCACTACGGACGAAATAATAACCCCTTCAATCTGGTGGACCGATATGCCCTTCATGTGGAACAAATTATAGATCAGCACACCGTACTCGTCCTCCGTTGATTGTCTGGACGTACTAATCCGATAATGATGGAGCAGCTCACGGCCGCGATATACACCCAATACGATATTGGTATTTCCTACATCAACTACAAGAATCAATAGGGCTCACCCTTCTTTCTTCCCGTTCTATCCACAGTATTTATATGCTATTTCAGAAATCCAAACCTGAACATCCTTCAAATTTACACAACGTTACGAACTCTGTCAATTTTACAGTTCTCAATAAGTTTCCTTTTGATTGGAGATGGCCCAGGGGGGCAACAGCAATTGAAAAGAATGCTCTGTTCTCAGAGCGCCTTAGAATAGAAAAAAGGGGAGCCCTAGGTCAATGGACCTTGTGGGACTCCCCCTTCGTTCGTCAGGCCAAACAGCCTGGTCTTATGCGTTGGTTGGTGGTGTTCCGCCACCCGAATTACCGTTGTTGTCAGGATCCTGACGGTTAGGCAGATCATTCAGGATGTCGTTCGTATTTCCTTCGGCCTTGTCATCCTGGCCTTGAATCCGTACACGAACATCTCCGATGCTGTCGATGGTTGGCTGCCCACTCTCAGGTGTTCCACCCGCATCTGCATTTCCGTTCAGGGAACCTGTCTCAATCAGTTGCTTGATTTGATCCAGTTCCAGCGTTTCTTGCTCAAGCAGGGTCTGGGCAATCAAATGAACCTCTTTGGAATGCTTAGTCAGCAATTCTTTGGCGCGGTCATAAGATTCCGTAACGAAACGATTCATTTCCTGATCGATCTGATAAGCGATCTGATCACTGTAGTTCTGCTCGTGACCGATATCCCGCCCCAGGAATACCTGACCTTGGGATGTACCGAACTGCATCGGGCCGAGCTTCTCACTCATACCATATTCCACAATCATGCTGCGGACAATGGCGGTTGCCTGCTGAAAGTCGCTGTACGCGCCAGTTCCGATTTCACCGATGAACAGCTCTTCGGATACACGTCCGCCGAGGAGTCCGGTAACCTTATCCAGCAACTCCTGCTTCGTTGTCAGCATGCGGTCTTCCTTCGGAAGCATAATGACATATCCTCCGGCACGTCCACGTGGAATAATGGTTACTTTGTGTACCATATCGGCATGCTCCAGGAAGTAACCGACGATGGTATGACCCGCTTCGTGATAAGCGACAATCCGTTTCTCGCGGTCGCTGATGACACGGCTGCGTTTCTCCGTACCAACGATTACACGGTCAATGGCTTCATCCACTTCAATCATGGAGATATCCTTGCGGTTACGGCGGGCTGCCAGCAGCGCAGCTTCGTTAAGAAGGTTCTCCAGATCGGCTCCGGTAAAGCCGGTAGTGCGCTTCGCAATGACATCCAGCTTGACGTCTTTGGTCAGCGGTTTATTGCGTGCATGAACCTTCAATACAGCTTCGCGTCCCTTAACATCCGGACGGTCCACTGTAATTTGACGGTCAAAACGTCCCGGACGCAGCAAAGCAGGGTCCAGAATGTCAGGACGGTTGGTAGCAGCAACGATGATGATGCCCTCGTTCGCTCCGAATCCATCCATTTCGACAAGCAACTGGTTCAACGTCTGTTCACGCTCGTCATGACCGCCGCCGAGGCCTGCGCCCCGCTGGCGTCCGACAGCGTCAATCTCGTCAATAAAAATAATACATGGTGCGTTCTTCTTGGCGTTCTCGAACAGGTCACGCACACGTGAAGCGCCGACACCGACAAACATTTCGACAAAGTCAGAACCCGAAATGCTGAAGAAAGGTACGCCCGCTTCACCTGCAACCGCTCTTGCAAGGAGCGTTTTACCGGTACCCGGAGGGCCCACAAGCAGAACGCCCTTCGGAATGCGTGCACCCACCGCAGCGAATTTGCGCGGATCTTTCAGAAACTCCACGACTTCGACAAGCTCCTGCTTCTCTTCGTCTGCTCCAGCAACATCCTCGAACGTTATCTTTTTCTTCTCTTCGTTATACAGACGGGCACGGCTCTTGCCGAAATTCATGACCTTGCCGCCGCCGCCCTGGGCCTGATTAAACAGGAAAAAGAAGAGAAGGAACATAATGATAAGCGGAATGATAGATGTCAAAAAGGTCAGCCAGATACTCTGTCCTTCCATCGGCTTCATCACAAAACTAAAGTCGTTTTGTTCACTCAAACTAATCATTTCGTTGACTGCCGCTTCGGTAGGAGGAATATATACCGAAAAGTTTTCGGAAGGAGCATCAGCCGGCTTTTGTTTATACGTACCGGTTACGAGATAGGCATTGCCGTCAAATTGAACTGTGACACTCTTGACGTTCTTATCTTTAATCTCTTGCCGCAGTTCGTCATATCTAGGGAGATCGGCAGCTTCGTTACCATTGCTGACAAAATGTACGATGCCCACCACGACTAAAAAAAGAATTAAATAAAAACCAGAATTCCGGATGAACCGATTCATCCCCTACCTCCTCTCAAGCGCTCAAGTTATTTTACCATAGCCTGTCAGGGCTTCTCAACAAACACTCCCTGCCGGTCCTAGGACCTCAGACTGGGATTAGCTTAGCTGCTATAAATCTCCGGTTTCAAAACCCCTATGTAGGGCAGGTTACGGTATTTCTCGCTGTAGTCCAGCCCATAGCCGACCACAAACGCATCCGGAAGGGTGAATCCGGTAAAGTCAGCCTCCAAATGAACCGTCCGACGGGCCGGTTTGTCAAACAGTGTGACCACCGTCACCGAGCTGGCATTGCGGTTCTTCAGCAGCTCGATCAAGTGGCTAAGGGTCAGCCCGCTATCGATAATATCTTCAACAATCAAAACATCGCGTCCTTCAACGGATTGATCCAGGTCCTTGATGATTTTGACGACGCCCGATGATTTGGTCGAAGCCCCATAGCTGGACACAGCCATAAAGTCGAGTTCAAGGGGTACAGTAATGGTTTTAACCAAATCAGCCATGAAAATAAACGCACCTTTAAGCACGCAAATGACCAAAGGATTTTTGCCCTCGTACCGTTTGCTGAGTTCAACGCCCAGCTCCTTGATTTTACTCTGTATTTCTTCCTCACTGATTAGAATTTCCTGAATATCGTTGTCCAACTGAGTGAACCTCCTAAGTGTATACTATGAAATCCGCAACCGCTCAATCACCGGTCACCGTCCCACCATCGGTATGCCATGACATATATATAACCGAAGATGTGTCTGCTTGCACGGCGGCATGAGACGAGCGCCGGATACCCGGAATCCACAATACAGCTCCGGAACCGTCACATACCAAAGGGATAAATGGCCTCAGGGAGGGAGGTATTTTGTCATCAATAAAAATATCTTTCACCTTTTTGCTGCCGTTTAATCCCATCAATTGCATCATGTCCCCCGGCGTGCGCGTTCGTACGATCAGCGGAAATGTAAGATGTTCTTCATCCAGCAAGGCCACATCTGGACCCGCAGGGATACGGATTTCGGATAAGTCTGTGAGCTTCTTCCAGGAAATCGCGCCCTTGGCTTCAGGAAATCTGATGAAACCACTGTCCAGAGAACAATGGATTTCATGATGATAACCGGCCGAAGCCATCGAGGGGTGCTCTCTCTCCCGGGTAAAAAAACTCGCCGTATCATATTCCCTTACCGCTGCGGTCGTGCCTCCCAAATCAAGATTCCATGTCGTCGGGTGATGCTGAATCAACCCTCGCCTCACCGCTTCAATCTTGTGAAAATCCACATTTTCACTGTCCGAAGGCAGGTAGTTTAATATTAGTTTAATCAACCTCCGTTGTAAAGCGACGGTTAACTCCCGGAATGCTGGTACCTTGATTACGGAACGGCCTTCCTCTCTGTGAACAAGCTCTTCATAGGTCTTATGGGCCTCGGCATCCATGTGTTCGTCTTCTGCACTCAGGATCTCAGCCATACGGTTTAGGGAAGACACCAACTGTTCATTATATTGCCCCAAAAAAGGGAGTACATCCAGACGGACCGCATTACGTCTATATTTCCGCTGGTCGTTAGTGCTGTCGATTGCATAGGGGAACCGCTTCTCTTCACAGGCCCGGACCAAATCCGTCTTGTACATACGCAGCAGCGGCCGGATGAGTTGCACCTTTTTTTCACGCCGTACAAAACGCATGCCTGACAGCCCTCCCGGTCCACTGCCCCGCAGCAGATGAAGCATCACCGTTTCCGCCTGATCATCCGCATGATGCGCAAGGGCGATGCTTCGGGCTTCGTAGCGTGCTGCGATCTCGTGCAAAAAGCGGTACCTGAGCTCCCGCGCCGCTTCCTGCGGTCCTTTGCCGCTTTCCTCCATATAGCGGGGAACATCCACACGTGCCATTTCAAATGGAAGGCTCAGCCTCGCAGCCAGATCCCGGACCAGATCAGCCTCCGCGTCCGATTCTTCCGGCCTGAAGCCATGATGGACATGAGCGCAGATGAGACGAAGCGGCGTATGCAGCCGGGAGATTTCCTCCATGGCATACAAAAGAGCCACAGAATCCGGCCCGCCGGAAACTGCGACTACGATGCTGTCCCCAGGAGCCCACATCACATGCTCTGCTGAGGTATTCAGCATATGCTCGATGATGCCGTACCACGATCGTCCTTCCATTCCTAAATCCTCATTTCTGTCAATCGGTTATGTATTCAGCGCTGTCAGCGCAGCGCCATCCAGATGGCCCCGGCGAGCATGACCAGAGAAGCTGTAAATGCGTAGCCAAGCCAGCGCGACTTATGCTTACGCCCCGTGTCCTTCCCTCCTCCGGATTCGGCTAGATGTGACCAAGCCAGAGCAGCACGCCGGGTATTCTTATGTTCACCGCGCAAGGCTGAGACCAGCCAGCCTGCGTAAGGCCGTAAGGCGCGGCTGCGGGCAATGATGCCCGTCAATTCCGAGATGCTGCGCAACTGCGGGAGTTTGGCGGCTGCAGCCTTCAATGCATCGCCTTCAAGAATATGAATCGTAAGCAAGGCGAAAGAGAAAAGGTCATATTGAGGGTCGGCGCTGCGCCCGCCCGCATTCCAATACCCGCGGTCATACCACTCTGTAAATTGCTTTACACTGGAGCCCCTTTTTGTAACTCCTCCGTAATCGATCAGCTCTGTTTCGCCAAGAGAAGCCACCATGATATTTTGCGGTTTCAGGTCTCCAAACACCCAGTCGCTCTCATGAAGCTCCGCCAACCGGTTCAGAACAGCAAGACCGGCCACGCCATACCACCGCATACCATTTCGCGCGATAAAAAGATGGAGTGGTTCTCCTTTGACATATTTCATTACATAAAAAGGTACATCCTTGTCCTTCAACCTGAAATCGTCAACTTCAAAAAGATAGGACGGTACTCCGTTGGTACGAAAAGCAGCCTGCTTCCCTTGTGTCTGCAATGTGGTCAGCACATTGATTTCAGATTGAAGATCGATGGCATCTTTCCCCAGCTTGAGCGCATACTGCCGGCCTTGTCCGGCATCCCTTACCAGATATACGGTTCCGTTGGCTCCGCGTCCCAGCAGCCGCTGAATCACATAGCTTCCCCGCTTCCATTTGCCCGTAATGACTGTGCCGGGAGCCAGGCCGGGATCAGACGACGTAGTCACCGGATATCCCTTCTCCTTTGCCATAAGTTTCTGCCAATCTTTGTTCTCTTTCTAGTGTAACATATCGGAAATGATCAATCACTTCCAAAATCGCGGGCCCTGTTGGCGTAGCCCCTCTCATAGGGAGCCTGCCGAACAGGGATTTTATTTTCCCCACATCATTTGTCCACTCTAGATCACAGACTGCGCCCTCTCCATTAGGGGAGCCTGGAAAATGAAATACCGCAATACGGCTCGGTCCTGTCCGTGCTTGTAGGCTAAGCATTAAATCCCTAATCGCCTCCTCCACTGCAGGCAGCTTGGGTCTCATGCTCGCACTGGCATCTATGACAAGCGCCACGTCCAATTCGCTGGTCTCCGTCAGTTCGTCAACCGCTTCCACCACCCGTGCCCGGTCGTGGGGTGGAAGCTCTTCGATTGTGCCCGCGCCATCGCTACCAAGGATATTCTTTAGCTCTTTGTTTACCGCCTGCTGGATAGTATGAACCACCGTTTTCCGTGTCATCATCTGCATTGTGTGCGCCAACTGACGTGTGCCGACAATGCGGCTGAAGCCGCCTCCCGCCTTGGCGATGTCCTCGATTTCCCGGCTCCCCCATTCACCGATCGTTCCATAGTCAATAACACCGGCCACATTCACCGTGATGCCCTGTTGAAACGCCTGCGCCGCCGCTGTCACAGGACTTGTACCCACATTGGAGCACCCATCAGTGATAATTAATATCTGTTTCATACAGATCAGCCTCCCGTTTGAGCTCAATTCTGTCTCTATGATTCTATCATTGCCTGATTGAACTGATTTCAAACGGGCTGCTCACCATTTCCCGGGTAATGGCATAAGATGACGGGGGAGGTCAGCTTACCGTCCGCGGTCTTTCCATCCGCTGGAGGCCTGGCATATGAAGGGTTGTCCACTCTGGCAAGAAATGATCCACCTGACTCACCACCACGGTCATGTCATCGTGAATTTGATGCTGCTGCTCCCGAAGCACCTTCTCCAGCAAGGCATCTGCCATTTCCTGCGGACTATCCTCATCCAGCTCCAGAATCAAACGCTTCATCCACAGCTCTTTATTTACAGCATGTCCAGGTGCATCAAATACACCATCCGTCATCATAATCAGGATATCTCCCGGCTGAAGTTGAATCGTAATTAAATCAATATCGATATCCTGAATGATTCCGATCGGAAGGTTGCTGGCCGATATCGGTATCACCTCATTCCCTCGCTTGATGAAGCTTGGTGTGGAGCCTATTTTCATAAACGTGGTTTTCGCTGAATACTGGTCTATCAGGGCCATATCAACGGTGGCATACATTTCTTCCGGCGAACGCAGCAGCAGCACGGAATTAACGGATTTGATCGCAAGCCGCTCATCCATTCCAGACTGAAGAAGCTGCTCTAATATATTGAGCGCAGTGCTGCTCTCCTGCCGGGCCCGTTCCCCATTTCCCATTCCGTCGCTGAGGGATACGGCAAAGGTACCGTTTCCAAGCTCGACCGTACTAAAGCTGTCCCCGGATAGCAAATCCCCTCCTTTGGCGGTATAAGATACACCGGTGCTTATTTCATAGGTTTTGGCTGAACCGAACGTTACCGTCGCAAGTCCTTGCCGCGAATCGGTCGCCGTTTCATGAAGGACGGTAATATGCTCCTCCAAAATATCTGACAGCAGCGGTGCTATAATCTTGCGGCATTCGTCATATCCTTTCGTATAAGCATGGACAATCTCTATTTCTACTTGACCGGAGTCAAGATTCACAATTTCAATGCCGCAAATAGACAGCCCGAGCCGTTCGAGCGCTTCCCGAATCTGATCCTCTTGGCGGTGCATGGCACGGTTCTCCCGTTTAATTTCCCTGGCCAGGTCGTCCATTACCTGAGAAACGCCCGATAGCTGCTCCGCCACCAGCAAACGGCTGTCATAAATCTGACGCTTCCATTGGTTATTATGCTGATGCAGTCCGTACTGCTGCCTCATGACATGCAGCACCGCATCTGTTTTGGCACAGGTCTTGCTCCAATGCGCGGGCATGTCCTTCGGCTCAAGATCAGGGTTTTCTTCGATGGAGCTCATCATTTCGGTCATATACTGATAGGTTTGCATAAATTTTTTATCCCAGCACTGCTCTCTCTTGAAGCAGGAGGCACAGGTGCTTTCCGCCACAGCATTCATAAAATGTCCCATTTCCCCGTCACCGGCAGTACCCTCTCTGGCCGAGACCTGTTGAAAGCTGCGTGACAACTGCCGGAATACCTCCGAAAAGCGGCTTACACGCTCGGCCGTCAGATCCCGGATCCGCTTCGCATATTCATGCTGGGAACGGGCATGCTCCTGTGTACCCGGAATGAATCTTCCAATCCAGTGAAACAGACTTTTAGGCGTCAGCAGAAATAGTAGGATTGCGGCACAGCTCTCCCAGGTGGATCGCATGACGTCCCCACTTCCATCCAAATAAATGGAAAGAATGGATGAGCCAAGAAGCATCCCGAGTGCCACCGCAGGCTTACGACCGTCACGCAGCATGCCGGACAGCAATCCGGAAAATGCCAGCAAGCTCATCTGCACCACGGCGCCCATGTCGGCGAGGCTTAGAATAAGCCCGGTAATGACGCCAACAGATGCACCAAGCGTCGCTCCTCCCACAAGCGCAAATACGAGAATGAGATACCGTGACAGGACATGATCTACGGATAAGCCTTGGAGGGTCCATCCCACTGCCCCTGTCATCATCGAGGCCAGCAGGATGATCAGGCACAAAATCTCTTCGTTCTTCAACTGACCCGACCGCTTCGAATGCGTAAGCAGTGGGATGGCTTGAATGAACACCAGGGCAAGCATAAAGCTCAGCACCGCATCGGTGGTCATCATCAGGACGGAATACCAGGTAAAAGACGGACCGATCGCCAACCGGAACAAGTTCACTATAAATACGGAGACAAACACCATAAGAGGTGTATAGGACAGCTCAAGCTTGCCGTAGGTGCTTAACGCCCGATGAATCAGAGCAAAGAGCAGCAGCTCGCCTCCAATAACAAAAAGGGCAGGGTACGGGGCAAATACACTACCCAACAGCACAGAAGCCGCAACGGGAAGCATAAGATCACGGCGCAGAAAAGCAATGACGCCAAAATAAGCAGCCGCAAAAGGGGCCAATTCATTCAAAATGGTGGCTCTGCCGAGAAGAAATCCCATGACAGAGAACATGAAAACCCATCTTTGTGCGTATACTGCTTGTACCGCTTTATTGGATTTCATGCGCTCTGATAATCGGCTCAGCCATCCGCTTCCGCGATGTCCCACTTTACGCTTGTCCGATTTGATTCCGGGAAATTGTACGACATTCCACTTATCCATCGTTAGGCACCCCATTCATATAATTTGATGGTTCCTATCTTACCCTGCCTTACTGAGAAAGTTTGTCAGAACCCCGTAGCCACAAGCAAAAATATTCCGACAAAAAAGCAGCGTGTGCGAAACAAGGAAGAAAGCGTGGCGAAGCACTGCTGCTGCCGTGTTCATCACGCCTAGCATTCATAAAAACAAAACAACGATGGGCCATCCTCTGATTCTCTTAAATCATAATTGCTAGCGATTGGCCCCAAGTTAACTGGAATTCAGTTGGAAGTTGTCGGACGAAATAGACAGCACGACAAAAAAACCGCAGCTACCTTTCGGCGCTGCGGTTCTTCATTATATATTCATCGGGACACCTTGTTACAGAAGACGACCATCCGTTACAAAGTACATCTGTAAGGGCTTAGACGCGTTTGGCACCTCTGCCTCCACGTTTGCCTTCCGTATTCTTCTTCAGTGAAGAAATACGTTCCTCACTATCTTTCAGGAAGCGTGACATTTTATCCTCAAATGAAGGTTTACTTGCTGCAGGCTTAAATGGTCTACCCCCACGATCACGGTTAAATCCGCCGCGTCCTTGGCTAGGACCTCCGCTGCCAAAACGTTCTCCTCCGCGATCCGGCCGTGGTGCTCTCGGTGGTGCCGCAGCCTCCGAAGCCGGTCTGTCTACAGCCTGCTTAATCGAAAGACCAATCTTTCCGTCTTTATCGACATTAATGACCTTAACCGTAACTACATCATTAATCTTCAGGTGGTCGTTAACATCTTTAACGTAATTATCGGCGATTTCCGAGATGTGAACGAGACCCGTGACACCTCCAGACAAATCCACAAATGCTCCAAAATGCGTGATGCCTGTCACTTTGCCCTCTAACTTGGTGCCCACTTCAATTGCCATAGAATAAAATGATCCTCCCTTAAAAATATACAACCCGATTTTTTTGCAAAAAAACCCGTTGTGGTGATTTGATTATACAGAAAGGCGCAAATAAGGTCAACTAACCAAATGCCCTATTCCGCTTTATTCATCACCACTAATAATTGGTGTTTCTTCCGGCAGGTAGAGTCCATATTTACTGCGGGCCATCTCGCCGATATACTCGGGATCCTGCAGACGGCTGACTTCGTATTGAAGCTGCTTGTGAGATTGATCAGCCGCTTGCCTTTCCTTTTCCTTTTCGGCAAGTACTTTATTCTGTGCCGCCATACTGGTCGCCTGTGTGAAAAAGGTGATAATGGACCAGATGGAAAACAACAGCACAATGATAAGCCAAATCATGACCCGTCTTCGCCCGCCGGCTTGCGGATTAGACGATGAAGAGACCGATGAGTGTTTTGCAGACGAGTATCGCATGATTTACCTCCTTACAAACCAGCGTTTCATAATTTCTTTGATAAAGGCTCCTGTACGAATAGCCCATGCGGGTGTTCTCCAACGCGAGGTGATTGGCCTGAGCATCCACAGGATCAATCTGCCAAATGGTTTTAACAGGGCGAGGACCATCTTCCCCAAATATAATAGAACCGTTCCGATTCCGACAAGGATGGCGGAGATGAAGCGGTAGAGCCCGAGGAGCGGCAGCAGGACCAAAACTCTGAATATATGATAAACAATAGTTGTTAATTTACGTACAAGCTCTATTAACTTTACCACAAATAGCTGTACTGTAACACTTAGAGTCCAAAAATAGAGCAATGCTCCCAAAACCAGCCCCAAAAATACATAAAACCGCAACTCACCGCGATTGCTGGCATATAACATACGGAAAATAAATACCGCCGAAAGTACCCAATATAACAGATCAATGAGATGGATGGACCAACGAGTCAACCGAAAACGGTAGGACAGCACCCGGTAACTGTCAAACACCGCCCCCATAGCCGCCCCGGAGAACAGCATGTACATCAGCGTAAACCACTGGCTGTTGGGACTCATTTAAATAGCTTGCCCAGTAGACCTTTACCGCTTTTGGTCTGGGATCCGGGATCCAGATAAATAAGAGAGCCGACTACCCCTTCAATTGAAAGCAGCCCCTCTTCCAGACTTAGATTTTTAATATGTAAGTTCTGTCCGCGAATCGTCAGATGACCGAGCTCTGTCTGCAGCAGAAACTCTTCACTGTCGAAACTCTCTACATTGATGACTCCGCTAAGATCCAATTGCTTGCGATTTTGCATGCGCAGATCATGCTGCTTCGGCTTCCCATAGTCCGTCATGGCATGTACCCCTCCTTCTGTTAGTTAGCTTATGAAGGGAGGAGCAATTAGTAGTACATAAATCTTCAAAAGGGCATCCCTTCACCGGAATGAAGGAATGCCCTTTGGATGATAGCTCAGGGACAGGTCTTACCACCCAAGCCCGTTGTCCTTGGGAATCGGTTCTTCCTTGATAAGCGTGTACATGCCTGCCGCCTCATCTTTCCGGGTCGTATCCGCAAGCTTCTCAACCCGCACCGTTACCAGCTTCTGACCAAACTGAACTGTAATTTCATCGCCCACTTTAACCGTACTGCTAGGTTTGGCTTCACGGCCATTGACCACGACTCTTCCCTGCTCGGAAACATCCTTGGCCACCGTACGCCGCTTAATTAGTCGTGATACTTTCAAAAATTTATCGAGACGCATTAATTAACGGCTTCTTTAAGTTTGTTGCCGGCTTTGAATGCCGGTACTGTAGATTCCGGAATTTCAATGGTGTTGCCGGTTTGCGGGTTACGTCCTGTACGGCTGGAACGCTTGCGTGTTTCGAATGTGCCAAAGCCGATCAGTTGAACCTTGTCTCCACCGGCCAGAGCATCTGTGATTTCACCGATGAAACCATTCAACACGTTCTCCACGTCGCGCTTGCTCAGGCCGCTCTTGCTGGAAATGTTGTTGATCAGATCTGTCTTGTTCATAAATTAAAAGCCTCCTAGAATTCAAAAAATAAGGTTTTGCGGAACGACATGCACCGTCCAACCTGTGCTGCTGGCGCTCAGTTGTGGCACTGCAGCTTAAAGGGCAATGATTAGATCCATATCCGCCATGCTGCTTCAGCATAAGGGGTATGATTCGAAATCATTAATCTTGTATTCTTGCTGTCTGTACAAAATCCTGCTAAATTCCATACTTTTTTTGCAATTGAGAGAATAGAAACGGTCTTTTTCTCTTATTTACAGCATATACAGTTGTAAATATTTCAAACCTGCGGTAGATAAAATATTTTTGGAGAAGGTACATCCTAAGGCGGCCGCTGGCCCGGACATCACTTCCAATTATCCCCTAACGCCTTTTTGGCCTCCTGCCAATACGACTCCATCTCATCAAGATTGCTGTCCACCAGCTCCCGCCCCTGCTCTCTCAAGCGATCCTCAATGTAATGGAACCTTCCCGTAAATTTGCGGTTGGTCAGCGTCAGCGCTTCTTCGGGATCAGCACCGATGAAGCGGGCCGCATTCACAGAAGCAAACAGCAAATCTCCGAGCTCCAATACTTGCTCCTCGGTAGAATGCCCTTCCCGTACTGCCTCCTGCAGCTCATCCAGCTCCTCACGAATTTTGTCAAAAACGCCGTCAATGCTGTCCCAGTCAAAGCCCGTCTTGGCCGCTTTCCTTTGCAGCTTATATGCCTTCATGAGGGCTGGCAGATCACGCGGTACACCATCCAGCGCCGATTGCATGGAAGGCTCAATCCCTTTGAGCCGCTTTTCCTCCGCCTTCATTTGCTCCCAATTTTGCAGAGCCGCTTCCGCATCTCCGGCTTGCTCGTTCCCGAAGACATGAGGATGCCGGAAAATGAGCTTGTCATTCAACCCTGCAATGATGTCATACACACTGAAGGTGCCGAGTTCCTCCTCCATTTGGGCATGGAGCAGAATTTGCAGAAGTAAATCCCCGAGCTCCTCCTTCATGTGGTCCGGATCGTCATCATCAATCGTCTCAAGCACTTCATAGGTCTCTTCGATCAGGTTTTTGCGGATCGACTGATGCGTCTGCTCACGATCCCAGGGACAGCCCTCCGGACTGCGCAGAATCGCTACGATCTCATGCAAACGGGCGAATGAATGCCTGCGCAGCCGCTCGTCCTCGCTTCGCGGGACATACACCAGCGAGAGATTGCCATAGCCTTTGACACGATCCAGCTCGTACAGCGGCACCTTATGGATAGCTTCTTCACCGGCTACGCCCAAGGCGTGGCCTACAATCACCTCGTAATCGTCCGGGTAACGCTCCATCAGGCAGAGCTTCACATCAGAGGCTGTAAAGCTGTCGTATACCTGACCGATTAACGTATGAAGCTGTGGCTGAAGCCAGTCCGCCTGCATATCTCCAGCATCCAGCAACTGAAAGCCTTCAATGGGGTCAAAACCGAGCCGGACGAACGCTTCATCAAGAAAGCTCTCTCCACCCAGAATGTTCAAGGGAATACTCCGCTCGCTGCACTGCTTCTTCAGCAGCCCTACCGTAGCTTCAGCCACCATCGGGTGCCCGGGGACCGCATAAACGATCTCCTGCCCAGGTTGTCCAGCCGAAGCCGTAGCCACCAGGCGAGCGGCGATCTCCTGATACACCTCAGGAAAGGAATCCTTGGCCTCATAGATTTCATCAAAGGAACGGGCCTCTACACCGTACTCCTCCAGCATAGCGAGCACCGGGTGCTCCTTCGTGCGCAAATACAGCGTATCTGCCCTCCGCAGTTTATTTAAAATACCGACTGTAAGCTGGTCGGGATCTCCCGAACCGAGACCGACCACTGTCAGGGACGCACTCATCCTGTATCCTCCGTTCTGCGGCTCATCCGCCGCCTGTTCATCGGCTTTACTATAACACATTGAAAAATTTTAAACGAATGGGGCCGAGCGTCGAGCCTGGAAGAGACGCTAGCGCAGCACGCGCATACTGCGCAGCAGCCGCACCAATGGCGGCCCCAGCTTCGGCAGGGCGGCCAGCTCCGCCTCCGTGAGCAGCCGCGCCTTAATGGCTGCGAGCATGAACACAGCGGCCCCTGCGGCAACGCCAAGCAGGCTGGCCGCCGCTGCGGACGTACGCCCGCCGTCCGCAGCCCCCAGGGCACCGAGCGTTGCGCCGGTGCCCCAGGCCGTGCCTGCCGCCGCCACAGCCATGGCGGCGAGAGCGAGCGCCGGCTTCAGCACGACGGCGCTCCAGGTGAGGCGCAGCCCCGCCAGGCGGGCGAGCAGCGCGATGTTGAGCGCAGCCGCCAGCAGATAGGCGGCTGCGCCCGCGATGGCGGCGCCGGTCGTGCCCAGCGAGGGCACGAGCAGCCAGTTGAGCGCCGCTTTCGCTGCGGCGGCGGCGAGCATATGCACCGCCGGCGCACGGACGGCGCCGAGCCCTTGCAGGAGCGCCGCCGAGATGATGCTGACCGAGCCGCCTACGGCGGTCAGCGCCATCCAGCTCATCACCGTGCTGCCGCGATTGTCGGTGTAGAGCATAATATTAATGGGCTCGGCCAGGACGGCAAGCCCAACCGCAGACGCCAGTCCAAGCAGCCAGAACCAGCGCAAGGATAGCCCGCATTGCTTCCGGACCAGCTCGGTTTCTCCCTTGAGCTTGGCTTCCGCCAGCGAAGGGATAAAGAGCGCCGACAGTGTCATCGCAAACATCATGATCAACTGCACCAAAGGCAAGCCGCGGTTGTATATGCCGAACACAATCATAACTCCCGCCTCATCCAGCCCTTCCCGCTTTAAAAGACGAGGAACGGTAAAGGTATCGACCAGATTAATCAGCGGTACCGCCAAAGCGCTGAGGCAGACCGGGAGCGCGTAGCGGAGCAGAGCGGCGGCGAGCTGCCGGCGGCCCTGCAGACGCGAACGCGCGCTGTATTCCGACTCGAATTGCCCTGCCTGGATCTCCCCCAGTGCGTCTGCCTTTTCTGCCCGTGTTACAACAGACCCTCCTCTGGATGCGGCCGCCTGATGGATATTGACCGACATTCGACCTGCTGTCCTGATATGACGCTTCCAGTAAATCAGCATCACCACCAGGCCAGCCGCTCCCCCAGCCGCCGAGCCAAGGATGGCTCCAGCCGCAATCCGCTCAGGCCCCCAGCCCTGCCTAACCATCATCAACAGCAGAATGATCATCACCGCTACCCTGACCGTCTGCTCCAATACCTGAGAGACAGCGGTCGGCACCATATTTTGCAGTCCCTGAAAATAACCGCGCAGCGCCGACATCACCGGAACAAACAAAAAAGCGGCGGCGGCGGCCCGAATGGACGGAATCACGTGAGTATTGTCAATCAGGCTACCCAGCAACGGTGCTCCTGTGTAAGTAAGCAGACCGACCAGCAAACCAAAGACCCCAAGCAGCAGCGAGGACAGTCTAATGACCCTTTGGCCCCCCTCCCGGTCTCCTGCGGCTTCATACTCTGCCACAAATTTGGAAATCGCTACGGGAAAACCTGCTGCTGCAATGGTAATAAGTACAGTATAAAAAGGGTACACGGTGTTATATATGCCGAATACACCGTCTCCTCCAATGTTCTGCATCGGAATTTTCTGCAATGTGCCGATCAGCTTGGAGATGACGGCGGCTGCGCTTAATATCAATGCACCCTTCAGCAGCCTACCTGCCGTATCCCTGTCTGTTATAATAACCACCTGATTTCCTATCTGTATGTACGAAACCGGACCATCTTCCTCTCTTCCGGCCGTCCAGTTCATTATAACCTATCCTATTATACCGGTCCCCTGAGACGAGAAAACTCCCGGGCACCTGCGTGCTTTCAGCACATTGCAGACGCTCCAGGAGCGGACTTACTTCTTATTGTTCCATTTGCTTACCGAGGAAAGCAGCGGCGGTTTCCGCCATTTTCGTTTCCAGCTCAGACATGGTTACCTGATCATCCTTGCTGAAAAGAACGACCGCGCCGATGGGGTCTCCTCCCGAAATAATTGGTGCAGAGACAAAGGATGAGATCGTCTCGGCATGATCCTTTGTAATTTCATAACTTCCGCTGTTGGGCTCCAGGATCGTTTTACGGTTGTCCATACAACTCTCAATCAACATGCCGATGGATTTGTCGAGATATTCCTTTTTGGAGCCCCCGGCCACCGCGATAAAGGTATCGCGGTCAGAAATCATCGTAATATGGCCTGTGCCTTCAAATAAGGATTCTGCATATTCCTTTGCAAAATCGCCCAACTCGCCAATCGGCGAATATTTCTTCAAGATGACCTCGCCATCCCGATCCACAAAAATCTCCAGCGGATCTCCCTCACGAATCCGTAATGTACGGCGAATTTCTTTAGGGATAACCACGCGACCAAGATCGTCAATACGGCGAACAATACCAGTAGCTTTCATTGCACAAGTTGCCCCACTTTCTCTGGAAGATTTGGTAAACTACTGATTCTGTAGCCATTACATCCTTCCTAAAGCCCTTTAAAACGCCAGCCGGTCTATACATCTCAGCGTCATTGAAAGGACTCGCTTCATCCATATACCGTAAAACGGCGAGTATTATGACCGTAAAATAAACGCCGGTAAGAAGTATGGTTCCGCCCTCCAATGGAGGAAAAGGACGTATTGCTCAAGACCAAGTTGTGATTTCTGTCCATAGTATTCATCGTCTGCCAGTTCCTTATTCATAAAACGGGGAGATTTTGGGACAAGTTAATTCCTTAATATTACAAAAGATCCATTTCAGGGAACGATCCAAAAAAAGGCGCCGCTATCGGCGCCCTTCCCTGGTGCGGTGATCACAGATTATTTTCCGTCCGTTGTGCCGGTGCTGCCGCCTTCCGAACCGCTTTTAGCAGGGTCCGTCGATCCGGTTGATGCATCCTTACCGGAATCCGTGCCATTTTCGGCCGCCGGTGCTGCCGGTGCAGTCGGTGCCGCCGGAAGCTCGATTTTAGTAATCAGGGCATCCAGATCTTTCGTCATGAAATTCGAAACCTTCTCGGAGACGACTGAACTTACCAGGGAATCCTTTTGCTCCGCTGTCAGCTTCGCATAATCCGCCATCGTACGGGATTCCACTTTAATAATATGATATCCGTATTCGGTTTCGATCGGATCACCGACTTCATTCAGCGGCTGTGTCTTGGCTGCCTCTTTAAAAGCTTCCACCCATTGGCCGACAGGGGTATTTTCATACAGACCGCCATTCTCGGCAGAACCCGGATCCTCGGAATATTTCTTGGCAATCTCAGCAAAGTCCGCCCCGTCCTTCAGCTTGGCCTGCACCTCTTTCGCCAGCTTCAGCGTTGCTTCCTTAGTCCGTTCTTTATTGGTTTTCGGATCTGTAAAGTTGATCAGGACGTGACGGACCGAAGCCGTCGTAAACTGATCCTCGTTTTTCGCGAATTCAGATTTCAACTGCTCGTCCGTTATTTTTGCCTTTTCACTTTCCGTAACCGTCATGATATTGGTCAGGTAATCCTTAACGTTGGCTTCCGTCAGCTTTTGTGCATCCAGCATCGTTTTGAACTGGTCGGCCCCGACTGAGCCTTTGAACTGGTCAAATTGTTCCTGCCCGCTCTTCGCGCCTGCCGTCTTGGCATTCTCATCCGCCTTGGAAGCCAGGTATTCATATGCGATTTCCTGCTTCACAATGGTTTGTCTGACATCATTCGTATCCAACATTTGCGCATAGTCAGGATACAGGAGCTTCATCATGCTGATCTCCCGATTGAATTCATTTTCTGTAATTTCTCCGCCGTTATAAGTGGCCACCACCTTGCTGGTGTCCTTTGGCGTCTTGTCCGCAGATTGTTCGCCGTCCTTGCCGCACGCTGCGAGCAGAGATACGGTCAGCACAACCACCAAGCTCAGCAGCAGTGTTTTCCAAGACCCGGCTTTATTTGGCAACATCCTGAAGTTCCTCCTTCGATTTAAAAGCATCCTTCAATGCATCCAGGAATTGCTCAAGCAATTCCACCAACTGAGCATCTTGAAGACCCCGACCCTGGATACGGGCTGTTATTGGTGTCCCTTGTTCAAATTGTACACGTCTTTCGAAACGATTGCCAATCTGGGCGAGCTTGGAAATTTGCACTGCCTGCTGCCGCCCTTCATAAAAGCGGATGATGACTTCATCCTTGCGCTGGGTGATCGACTCGATTCCGTACATTTTACCATATACTTTCATCCGGGCCACAGCCATCAGATTACGCACCGCCTCCGGAAGATCGCCGAATCGGTCGATCAGCTCCTCCTCCAGCTCCGCTGCTTCTTCAAAAGAGCCGGTAGATGCCACCTTTTTATAAATTTCAATTTTTTGAATGCTGTCATAGATGTAATCTGCTGGAAGATAAGCGTCAAAATTAATATCAATGGTTGTTTTCCAATGCTGAGCTGGTACCGCCCCTTCACCAAACATCGTAATCTTCCGCTTGTTGATCTCCTCGGCCAGCATTTGCGAATACAGGTCAAATCCGACAGAAGCGATAAATCCGTGCTGTTCGGCACCGAGCAGGTTACCCGCCCCGCGAATGGACAAATCGCGCATTGCAATCTTGAAGCCGGAGCCCAGCTCCGTAAATTCCTTAATGGATTGCAGACGCTTCTCCGCCACCTCGGTCAATACCTTATCCCGCTGATACGTGAAATAGGCATAAGCGATACGGTTGGAACGCCCCACCCTTCCACGTAGCTGATACAACTGGGACAGTCCCATTTTATCAGCGTCATGAACGATTAGCGTGTTGACATTGGGAATATCCACACCAGTTTCTATAATACTGGTGCTGACAAGCACATCGTATTCGCCATCCAGAAAATCAAGAATCGTCTTCTCTAGCTCCGATTCCGTCATCTGTCCGTGTCCGATACCCACCTTCGCATCAGGGACAAGCCCGTTGATTTCAGCCGCCATTTCCTGAATTCCCTGCACCTTGTTGTATAAATAGTATACCTGTCCTCCACGCGCCATTTCCCGCTCAATCGCCTCTCTGACAAGAGCTTGGCTGTGCTCCACGACATAGGTCTGCACAGGAAAACGGTTTTCCGGCGGCGTCTCGATCACGGACAGGTCGCGTACACCCAGCATGGACATATGCAACGTGCGCGGAATCGGGGTTGCCGTCAGGGTGAGCACATCCACATTCGTTTTCAGCCTTTTTAGCTTTTCCTTATGAGTAACACCAAAGCGCTGCTCTTCATCTACAATCAGCAGACCGAGATCCTTGAAAATCAGGTCCTGTGACAGCAATCGATGGGTACCGATGACGATATCGACCGTCCCCTGCTTGAGACCCTTTGCGGTTTCATTCTGTTCCTTGCGTGAGCGGAAACGGCTTAATACCTGGATGTTGAACGGATACCCCGCAAATCGCTCACGGAACGTCTCATAATGCTGCTGCGCCAAAATGGTGGTCGGAACAAGTACAGCCACCTGCTTGCCCTCGATAGCGGCCTTAAACGCCGCGCGAATGGCAACCTCTGTCTTTCCGTACCCGACGTCTCCGCAGAGCAGACGGTCCATGGGACGGGCCATTTCCATGTCCTTCTTAATTTCTTCAATCGCACGGACCTGGTCTCTCGTTTCTTCATAAGGAAACATCCCTTCAAACTCCAACTGCTCAGGGGTGTCCTTTTCAAATTTAAATCCAGGTGTGGATTGGCGCTCAGCATAGAGCTTGATCAAATCATCGGCAATATCCTGAACCGAGCTGCGGACCTTGTTCTTCACCCGCGTCCATTCATTGCCACCCAGCTTGTAAATTTTCGGCTCCTTCTCTTCCGAGCCTACATATTTCTGGATCAAATCAATTTGTTCGATCGGTACAGACAGCTTGTCGCCACCCGCATACAAAATATGCATATAATCTTTATGGATTCCCGCCACTTCAAGCGTGCCGATCCCCATGTACTTGCCGATACCATGATTCTGGTGAACGACATAATCCCCGACTTTGAGCTCCGTATAGCTCTTGATCCGCTCCGCATTGTCCACATGCCGTCCCTGTTTGCGGGTTCTGCGCTGCTTCTGCGAGAACATCTCCCCTTCGGTAATGACGGCAAGATGAATAGACGGCAGCTCGAAGCCGCCCTGCAGGCCGCCGATCATCATCGTCGGCTCAGGAATATCGTAGTCCTGCAAAACTCTCCGCATGCGATCAAGCCGTTCTTCCCCGCTGGCCAGCATAATAACCCTGGTTCCAGCCTTGGCCCATCTCTCCATCTCCGATTTCAACACATTCATCTGTCCGTGAAAATCCTGCATTCCCCTGCTGATGAAATTCAGGATATTTTGCGGCTGAGTATGGGGCACCTGACGCAGGAAAAGGGACATAAATAACGTCTGAAAAGGACGCTGATACAGGATCTGCTCCGAATCGGCCGAAAGCATAAGCTGAGGCAGTGTTTTCCCGTTCTGCAGGAGATGCAGATTCCACTCCGATTCATCCCGTTCAAGCTGCTTGGCCGTCTCCTGCATCCGCGCAGGCTCGTCGATGACGAGAATCGTATCCTCGGCCATGTAGTTCATTAACGTTCTGCCTTCAGGATATAAAAGTCCGATATATTTATAGATCTCATCAAAATAAACATGCTCGCGCAGCATTTCGATCTCACGCTGAATTTCTTCCTTCAGCCGCAGCTTGGCCTGCCGATCGGTAGTCTTCGCGATCTGTTCCTCCAGCAGTTGGACCGCCGCGTCGGCCGCCTTATCCATACGGCTGCTGTCTGCAATCAGCTCCTTGCAAGGAGTCACTGTAATCTCCGTAACCTTCTCAACCGAACGCTGATCCGCTGGATCAAAGGTGCGGATGGAGTCAATTTCGTCGTCAAACAGCTCTACACGGTAAGCAAGATCTGTCGTCATTGGGTAGAAATCGATAATACCGCCTCGTACGCTCATTTCCCCCCTGGACTCGACCCGCTCCACCCGCTGATAGCCCATTTCGATCATACGGAACAAAAAGGGCTCTGTCTCTATCGTTTTCCCTGTCTCCAGACGAATCTGGCCGTCAACAAATACTTGGGGGTCCGGCAAATAACGTCGCACACCCGAAAAAGGTGCAACCACGATGCCGCGAAAGCCCTGTGCGCATTTGATCAGCACCTCTATGCGCTGGGACAGCGTTTCAGGACTGGACACCGCCGCCTCTGCGGCGACCAGCTCATTCGCAGGATAGAGCAGCACCCGATCCGAAGAAAGCGCTTCCTGCAAGTCATCCGCTATTTTCTGGGCAGCAAACATATTATGCGTTAACACCAGGAGCGGCCGCTGCATCTGCTCTACCATTGCGGCCATCAATATCTGACGTGCCGAACCGGACAAACCTGAGATGAGCTGCTCCTTCATACCCGATGCGATTCCCGCTGTGATCGAACCGAAATCCGCATCCTTGGAAAATTCTTGAATAAGTGCTTGTAACAAAAAAAGGCACCCCTTTTGCATTCTTGATTTCGTATGACAGATGTCAGCCGCCATTAAATCCAGCTCAAGCTATTCTATGTGCAAACTGCAAAAGAAGCCTCAGCAACGCTGCCAAGGCTCCACAAGGCCAACCATATCGCTATTTACCGCCTTCGCTTACTGAAGCGGATTTGCCAGCAGGCTGAGCTCCGGATGAGACTCCAGCGCCTCCGTGCAATAATCACAAGTGATCCGGACCGTAATCTCTCCACCTGAATTATAGGCTATTATATCCCGCCGCTCGGCAGGGGTCAAGAAATGAAAACCGAGCTTTTCCTCGCTAATCTGATCTGAATCGATCCGGCCAATGAAGGTCCGACAGTGCCTGCACACATAATTTACTGCCATCTATATGCCTCCCGAAAGTGTTCTATTCCTCTCAGTATGCCCCTATCAGACGCATTTAGCCCTTTACCGAGAAGATTCTGTCCGGGAGGAAGTCTATCACTTATTAAACTTGGCCATCGTTCTTTCAAATGTATGTCCCAGACTGTACTCCAAAGCATCACATGTTTCGCTAATCATGCTCTCCAGGGCTTCCTTCTCGATTTTCGGGAAAGCTCCCAGCACATAGTCCACGATGGCGTATCCGGGCTCAGGCCTGGATATCCCCATGCGAATCCGGTTGAATTGCTGGGTTCCTGTATGTTGAATAATCGATTTGATCCCATTGTGACCGCCGGCGCTGCCCTGATAGCGAAGACGAATTTTCCCGACTTCCGTATCCAAATCATCATATACTACAATCAGATCATTTAAATCCGCTTTGTAATAATCCATGTACGCGCGAACCGATTCACCCGATAAATTCATAAAGGTCATCGGCTTAATCAGCACTGTTTTCACACCACCAATGACACCTTCACCGATCAAAGCCTTGCATTTGCTCTGATTGATGGTAATCCCGTGCCGTGCAGCCAATTGATCGAGAGCCATAAATCCGACATTATGTCTCGTCTTCTCATACTGGGGACCAGGGTTGCCTAGACCGACAATCCATTTCATCACGGTTTCACCTCTCTGTGCAGTTTTGATTTTTTTGTTAAAATAATGATTAAAATGACACTCTAACTATGGCCGCTGTTCTGAAACAAGGAAGGTGAAACCGATCTATGCATGATCAGGGAGATATACTAATCTACGACAGCCACTTTTTATACCATTTAAAAGAGACCGTTCCTGTGCAGGTGTACGATCCGGCCGGTGCGCACGTCGGTATTGGGCTTGTTGCCCGTTTTAATGAGCATTTTGTCGAAATCGATACTACCTTGTACAATCGACTCCGCTTCACCTTCGTATCACGTCCGGGATATTGAAGGCCGGACATGCCGACAGGGGTTACTTTTTCCTTCAAGGAAAAGGTAACCCCTCTTTACGTGTTGGCCGGTTGGTTATTCTATTTCAAACAATTTGCTGATAGACAGTTCTTCATGGACGCGAATGATTGCTTCACCCATCAAAGGCGCTACGGACAGCACCTTCAGCTTGCTGGTCGGGTTAGGGTGTACGATAGGAATCGTATCGGTAACAACGACCTCTTTCAACGGCGCTTTCTCCAAGCGTTCCATGGCTGGCCCTGACAATACAGGATGCGTACAGCATGCGTATACTTCCTTCACGCCGCCTTCCTTCAATGCATTGGCACCCAGCACGATGGTCCCTGCCGTATCAATAATATCGTCAATAAGGATCGCTGTTTTGCCTTCAATGTGACCGATGATGTTCATCACTTCACTGACGTTTGGCTCTGGACGACGCTTATCGATAATCGCCAGCGGCGCATTTAGGAAATCCGCCAGCTTCCGCGCGCGTACCACACCACCGTGGTCAGGAGATACAACAACTGGGTTTTCGATCTGCTTGGAACGGAAATACTGAGCCAGAATCGGAACCCCCAGCAGATGATCCACGGGAATATCAAAAAAGCCCTGAATCTGCATCGCATGCAGATCCATTGTAATGACCCGGTGCGCGCCTGCTTTCTCGATCAGGTTCGCTACCAGCTTAGCTGTGATCGGGTCACGGCTGCGGGCTTTACGGTCCTGCCGCGCATACCCATAATACGGGATGACTACGTTGATGCTTTTGGCGGATGCACGCTTCAGCGCATCCACCATAACCAGAAGCTCCATCAGGTTGTCGTTAACCGGAAGGCAGGTGGACTGAATAATGTATACGTGACAGCCCCGCACACTCTCTGACAGCTTAACCTGAATTTCACCGTCGCTGAACGACGTAGTATGGGATTCCCCCATCGGGATTCCGATATAGTCCGCAATCTGGTGGGCTAATTTCGGATTAGAGTTACAGGTGAAAATCTTGAGTTTGGAATCACAATAAGTCATTAATAGAAACCCTCCGTGCTGGTTCGTCCATGGGAACCTAATTACCGCTTCGTGGACGGCATATCCGGGAAATCCGGGGGAATAAAATGGATAAGATTCATGTTAAGCTTACTTACCGTTCAGCCTATCCTTCTTCGCCTTGGCTCGTGCCCTGATCTTGTCGGCATACCCCGTCTTGTTCTCCTGACGGGGTCTTGCAATCGCCAGGTCGTTGTCAGGAACATCGTTTGTGATGGTTGAGCCTGCAACGACGTACGCTCCCTGACCAATTTTGACAGGCGCAATGAGATTCACATTACTGCCTACAAACGCATTGTCCTCTATTTCGGTAATGGATTTATTATAACCATCATAATTGACCGTTATTGCTCCACATCCTATATTCACGTTTTTACCCACTCTGGCATCACCGATATAGCTTAAATGGGAAACTTTGGAGTGATCGTCAATCGTGGCGTTTTTCACTTCTACAAAATCACCGATCTTCACATCATTTCCAAGCTTAGCTCCCGGACGCAAATACGCAAAGGGACCCACAGAGGTGTTTTCACCGACTTCAGCCTCCAGCAGAACAGAGTATTTGATCTCGGCTCCGCTGTGTACAATCGTGTCCGTAAGCTCCGCATTAGGTCCAATTTTGCAGTCCCCATCGATTTCCGTATGTCCCGCCAGTACCGTTCCGGGATAGAGCACGGTATCCGAACCGATGATTACATCACTACCAATATAGGTCGATGACGGATCGATCACGGTTACCCCGTTCAGCATATGACGGCGCACGATGCGTTCCTTCATTAACCGCTCCGCTTCAGAGAGAGCAATCCGGTCGTTCACACCAATGGATTCTGCAGGGTCATTCGTCATATGAGCTTCGACGTTATCTCCATCGCCGCGCATAATGCCGATGACATCGGTCAGATAGTATTCCTGCTGTGCATTTTGGTTGGTGATTCGATCCAAGGCGCTGAACAGCTTCGCATTGTCGAAACAGTAGGTTCCTGTGTTAATCTCCTGAACGAGGTCCTCTTCAGGAGAGCAGTCCTTCTGCTCTACAATTTTAGTAACCGAACCGGCCGCATCACGGATAACCCGACCATAGCCTTGAGGAGCATCCAGGTGTGCGGTTAAAATCGTTGCCGCGGCACCGCGCTCCTCATGCAGACGGATAAGGCTTTCCAGTGTCTCCGCCGTTACAAGCGGCGTATCTCCGCAAATCACGATCGTCGTTCCGTTTTCCTGCGCCAACAGGTCTTTCGCCATCTTCACTGCATGGCCGGTCCCCAACTGCTCTGTTTGCAAAACATACTCGGCCGCATTACCCAAATAAGTCTGAACGGCCTCCGCCCCATGGCCTACAACGGCAATACTGCGGGATACACCCACTTGACGAATTGTATCGCTGACATGGCCTACCATTGGTTTGCCGCATACCGGATGCAGCACTTTGTAGAGTTTGGATTTCATACGCTTTCCCTGCCCTGCGGCAAGAATCACAGCCAACCTTTTCAAAAGACTTACCCTCCTATTCTGAAAACAACCGGCATCTCTTGTTCAGCGCACGCCTCGTTTTCAGACCAGCTTTGTGCTGGACTTCCTGCTAAATAAGAAATCGCATTGATGTGCCGGACTGCTGTCGTTTCCGCCGGTGTCGTTGTTCGATGCCAGCGGCACTATGTCGTCACTGCCTTGCAGCATAATTGAAATTTACATTAGAGTTTACAACTCCATTAAGAATATATCTTATTCTAGACAAAAAGAAAAGAGAGCCACAGTTAGTGGCTCTCTTTTCTTTAAAACCCCAATCGCGTCCCAAGATCTCTCTTAAGCGCCTTCTTCAATCACTTCTTCTTCAACGGCAGCCCGTTCGTACTCAGCGAGTACGGCATCCTGGATTTTCTCACGTGTTCCTGAAGAAATCGGATGAGCAATGTCGCGGAACTCTCCATCCGGAGTACGCTTGCTCGGCATTGCTACGAACATTCCATTATTACCATCGATCACTCGTATGTCGTGTACGACAAATTCGTTATCAATGGTAATGGAGGCTATCGCCTTCATTCTCCCTTCGGAGTTTACTCGGCGGAGTCGGACATCCGTAATCTGCATGTGTGTATTCACCACCTTTTTCCATTGAGGACTTGGTGTATAATTCCACACAACAAATCAAAATCCTTCTTTTTTTGTACAATTTGTATCCTGAATTAAGGTAAATTTTTCAATACCCATTATTTTTGCTTTATTCATGCGGTTTTTTCAAATAAAACAACTTATTGTCAGCCGAAGTAGTTCCCAAGTTTGACTTTAATCTGTTTGCTTTTGGAGTCGACTGCAGTTAAATTCGCAAGGGATACATAATCATGCAAAAGCCTTTCATTTGTGTCAATCTCTCCAGACTCCACAAGCACCCCTACTCCTGCCACAGTCGCATTAAATTCGATGAGTAAATCGACCATCCCCTGGATAGTTCCTCCCGCTTTCATGAAGTCATCCACGATCAGAACTCTTGATTTCTCCGGAAGCGCCCTTCTGGAGAGCGACATGGTATGAAGGCTCTTCTGTGATCCAGATACATAATTAATGCTTACCGCAGAGCCCTCTGTCACCTGATGATCGCGGCGTACCAGAACGACAGGAAGATTCAACTGTGCCCCTGTTGCGTAAGCCAGCGGGATTCCTTTGGTTTCCACTGTCATGACCACATCAATGGCACGATCCGCAAAAACAGTGGCAAAAATTTTGCCTGCTTCATTCATCGTAGCAGGCTGTCCGAGCAAGTCGGACATGTACAAATACCCGCCCGGCAAAATCCGGTCAGGCTGCTCCAGTTGCTTGCAGAGTGATTGGGCAAATGCCAGCGCATGCTCCTTGGACAGTCTGGGAATCAGCTTTACCCCGCCGGCCGCTCCGGCCAGCGTCTGCAGCTCTCCGGTTCCGTCTTCCTCAAATACTTCCTTGATAATGGACAAGTCCTCGCTGATGGAAGATTTGGCAGCCCCATAACGGTCAGCGAAATAAGTAAGGGGCACAAGTGTATGCGGCCTTGCCAGTAAAAATTGGGTCATCTCGACAAGGCGTGCGCTTCGTTTTAATTTTTTCACGGCAAATTCCTCGCTATCTGTTACGTCCAAAAACCGAATATTTACAAAAAAATATACCATTTTTGTACGTATATACACAAGGTTGATCCAGATAAAACCTTATGGTCCGCTTTAGTTATGTTAAAAGTCGTATGGCATACACTTCTTTGCAAAAACCGCGTAGCCCGTTGTAGATGCGCGGAATTTTGGCCTCCTTCGAGACCAATCCAAAAACGGTAGGGCCGCTTCCCGACATCAGCACACCATCCGCTCCGAGACGGATCATGGCCTCCTTTAACCGCTGCACTTCCGGATGCAGCTTCAAGGTCACGTCCTCAAGCACATTGCCGAGCTCTCTGCAGACACCCGCAAATGAGTTCTCACGTATCGCCTCCTCCATTCTTTTAGCGGAGGGATGCTGCTGTATCCTGTCAGCTCGTACTCTTCCGTAGACACCCGCAGTGGATACGTTTATAGGGGGCTTGGCCAGGATAACCCAGCATTGTGGCGGATTAGGCAGCGGGGTTAGCACTTCACCCCGTCCGGTCGCCAGCGCCGTGCCTCCTGTCACACAGAAAGGTACATCCGATCCCAGCTCGGCACCAAGATCACGCAGCTCTTCGTCGGAAATGCCGAGCTTCCATAAACGGTTCAACCCGCGCAGCGTGGCAGCCGCATCGCTGCTGCCCCCTGCAAGTCCCGCAGCAACGGGGATTTTCTTATCAAGATGAATATAGACACCTTTATTTACGTTATATCGGTCTTTAATCAATTGGGCAGCCTGAAAGGCCAGGTTCTTCTCATCCAACGGTATATAACCTACCTGGCTTGATATGATAATGGTATCACGTGGCAGCTCGGACATTTCCAGCCTGTCCGCAAGATCGACCATGGTCATGATCATTTCCACCTCATGATACCCGTCTGGGCGTTTACGCAGCACATCAAGCATTAAATTAATTTTAGCCGGAGCCTTCTCGTATATTCTCAAGGAGTTCACCCATCCTTACTCTGTCGCTCAAGACAATTTAACATATTATATCAGACCAAGCGTGTCAAGCATAGAAACGGGTAAAAAGCGGGGGAATCCGGCAATTTGCCAAATCCCCCCGCTTCAGGAGCCTGCTGTTCTGTTACTGCTGCGGATTGCGTGAAGCTGCCTGTTCTGCCAATTGGATTGCTCTTTTCACCATGTTGCCGGCATCCTTGGCTTTAATACCGCCCCAGCCTTCCTCGCGCACGGTGTCGTAGAATCCCAAATCCTTGGCGAGCTCATATTTCAGCTCCTCCGACATGACTCCTCTTCTTCTTCGGCTCATTCGTTAACGCCTCCTTGAGAATGGAAACAGGGTGAGTATTTCCGGTCATAGTATGTGCTCTGCTGCTATATCCTATCCTGAGCATGCGGACAGTAAAAAGCGGCGATGCCTGTTGTAGACACGCCGCTTGCTTGTGAAATTAAAGCATATATGGAACGCTACATTACTGATACTCGACAGCCATCGGGCCATCGGCATCATAAATGGTAACTTCCACGGATTCCGTAAGGATGTCGGCATAACTGTAAGAAACTCGCTTACAGCTTTGCTGCTCTTGGTCAAGCTTCACAATAAAAACAGAAGGGTACGTTTCCTCCAATACACCAGTTCGTTCAACGGTCTTGCGGCGACCGCCGTTAGCCTTCAGCAAAATTTTTTGCCCTACGTGTGCATCGAGACTGCGTTTGATATCCAACAGCGTATTTTTAGCCATTGTAACGACCACCTCTTTCCTTGTCCATTATAGCGGATTTGGTGATCATTGTCAAATTAAAGACAAATATTATATCAGCAGTCAAATTGCGTTGTCAATTTAATTTTTCACGGAAATTAATGCACAAAAAAGCCCCTGCAAGCAGGGGCTGCCATACGCCATTTCAGTATGTGCGCTTGTTATATTGCGGATGGAGTTACTTTTAATGTCGAAAGGTTTTCCAGCCGCGGCAGACCCATACGATAGCTCCCCCGCGTCTCAATCCCCCCGACTCCCTGGCTTCCACTGATCGTATTATTAAATATATCCCCCATACTGACCGTGTCCTTGATGGACGTAAAGGAGGCCTTGGCAGCAACATACACCGGATCCAGCGCATGGATCAAGATACGGCCCGGAGAACTGGCAAAATTAGCACCTGCACGGAGCAAGGCCTCAAAATGGGACTGGCATGCCCCTGCCACGATCGTAAGCGAGTCCAGATTCCTCTCGTATTGTCTGGCCACTTGAATGGCAGAGACGAAGTTTTGCGAGTTTTTATAGCTGGACAGACTGTACAGATCATAAGGCTGGCGATTTTTGAGCACACCGTCATGCCCGGTGATGACGAGAATATCCGGGCGCACGCGCGGCAGCAGCTTCCGTAGAGAGTCCGCCATCGCGGACTCATGAATATAATACCCCTCAGCCGGAACCCTGAGCTGTTCATAGAGCCTCAGGCTTTTATGCAGATAATTGACATCTCCGTCCAAATGGAGCACCTTGCCAGGCACTTCAAAATAGGATGCATTCGAAGCATTGCTTTGGTCCAGCAGCGCATGCCCCCGTTCCGCCTGCTGCAGCCGATCCTGCTTCAGGGAAGAAAGCGATTGATAAGCTTTAATTTGCGCCTGCTTGGTTATACCGTTCATCGGATCAGCCGGCACTTTGACCAGATCGCTCATAGGGGAATCTGCGAGCAGCCGGAACTCTATCCCTTTAATAATGGCATTATTGCGCCAGACATCCTCTACGCGAAATGTCACGTCCCTGCCGTACGATTTACGAACGACCAAGTCTCCAATGATCATCAATGTGTATCACCCCTACTTCATCGTATGGGCAATACCCCGGTTTGGTTCCGTCCGTCTGGAATCAAGTACAGCAGGATTGATTTTATATATAACCAGCTTCGAGCAACAGGGTGCTCAGACGAGCGAACTCCTCGATACTGAGCGTCTCTCCCCTTCTTGATGGTTCAATGCCTGCGGACTGCAAAAGCGGCTCTAACGCATCCTTATTCTCTTTAGTAAAAAAGCGGCTTTTCAGATTATTGGCGATCGTTTTGCGACGCTGTGCAAAGGATGCCTGCACGACTTCAAAGAAATGCTTTTCGTCCGGTACATGGACCGGCGGCTCCGTTCTTACACGCAGCCGGATGACGGCCGATGCCACATTAGGCTGCGGAATGAAGACCGTGTGCGGCACGATGCATACCAGCTCTGGTTCACTGTAATACTGCACCGCTATGCTTAAGCTGCCATAATCCTTGGAGCCCGGTGATGCAGCCATTCGCTCAGCCACCTCTTTTTGAATCATAACAACGATATTCTCCAAAGGCAGCTTGTCCTCCAGCAGCTTCATCAAGATAGGGGTTGTCACGTAATAAGGCAAATTGGCTACTACGCTGACCTTTTCCACATCCGCGAAATCCTCTGCAAACACTTCCTTCAGATCCAGCTTCAGCACATCTCCATGACGCACCCGTACCCGCTCGTACGGCGCCAGTACTTCCCCCAGAATGGGAAGGAGCCGCTGATCGATCTCGACAGCCGTCACACATTTAGCCGTGCGGGCAAGCCGCTCCGTCAGTGCTCCGATACCCGGACCGATCTCAAGCGCCCCCTTGGTCTCGTCCAATCCGGCGGCAGATACGATTTTTTGCAGTATATTTTGATCAATCAGAAAATTCTGACCCAGGCTCTTCTTGAACGAAAAACCGTGCCTTTGAATAATCTCCTTGGTACGGCGAGGCGTCGCAATATCTTCAAGACCCTTCATGCCCATCACAATCCTTCGCTTTCAATTTGCTGTAATGCTTCCGCGAATTCCTCACGGCTGATCTGGAACATCGTCAGACGCTTATGAAGCTGCTTGCCGTTGCAGTAGCCAATACCCAGTATGTTACCAACGGCCATCCTGCGGGAAGCCGCCCTGGGATGCGTAATCAATCCCGCGTTAATAAGGTCTTCCCAGTCGAGCAGAGGAACAGCTCCCTCTACCGTAGTATGAACCCTGGCAAGTGCGTGACGAATTGCCTCAGGAGAAGCATTCTCCACACCGATATCCCCTTTATGGGTCGCTTCCGCCTCCGGAATAAAGGCTTGCTTGCAGCCTGGTACCTTAGAGGCAATGATTTTGCGTATCCGTTCCCCGGCATGGTCCGGGTCGGTCAGTATAATAACACCACGCCGTTTCTGCGCCAATGCAATCTTACGAATCGTCATGGCATTGATGGCCGATCCGCCGGTCTCAATCGTATCGGCGTCAACCGCCCTTTTGATAGCTACCGTATCATCACGGCCCTCCACTACGATGACTTCCTTAATCATGAATGGTTCTTCCTTCCTAAACAAAAAATAAGAAGAGGATCATCATCCTCTTCTTAGCATGCATCATTATGTTCTTAATACTATCCTAATCAGCGACTGAAATACAACCTTCAACATTTAGATGACGGTTAGTTCAATTCGGGTTTGACCGGTCCGATGACATACACCGTCATCCCTGATTTACGGCCAAAGTTCATTGCCTTGCTTAATGTTTCATAATACACATCGATTTTGTTGCCTTTGATGGCGCCTCCGGTATCTTCCGCACGGCGGAAGCCCAAGCCTTCAATATATACCCACCAGCCGATTGGAATAACATCAGGATCCACAGCAATCGTCCGTCCTTCGGTTACGCGTGTGCCGGAGGAAGTCCGGGTTCCAATGCCAGGCTGCTGTGCGGAGTAGGCCGTCATGGATACATTACTTAATACTTTTTTATAATTAAAATCTATTCCTGCCCGGCTAATCGTATTGGCACTGACCGTAGTTGCGGAATCGGAAGGTCCGATGGATGCCGCCAGTACAACAGGCTTCTTCTTCGTGCCTACCGCAATAACCTTATCAACGCGGTTTGTGGCGACCTCTTTGTCTACCATGCGCTTGGAAACCAGCTTCCCATCATGATACACCTTCTCGACATTTTGGACCATGACTCCGTCCTTACCGCTTACCAGTACCCGGTTATCCCCCTTGTACAGGCTTGGATCAGCCGTCTTGACGACTCTGTAAGGGATTTCTTCTTTTTGCTGAACCTGCTGTTTGGTTACACGGACAATTTTTATATCCATGCTAGAAGAGATCTCAGTGTCCAATGCGGGGGAAACCTTGTCTTCCGGTGACAATGCGTATCCCAAGGTTCGAATAGCGTCTTCTACTGTATTTTCGGTGGTGTACAGTTTCTTGGTTTCATGGCCTGCAGATACATTCACTTGCGTAGCCCGTTTAATGACTACACGGTCACCATCCTGTATGGCTCCACTCACCGGCATAGAAATCGTATCGTGAGGTGCCAGTGTAATGGAATGCTCTTCCAAGATATCCTGTAAATTTTCTCCGCGGGTCTCTATTGCCTTGCTCTGACCATCGATAACCAGAAACACTTGTTTCTTCTGCTGTGTGTACACCAGTATAGAGATTATGATTGTTAGTGCGATTAGAAAAATAGCGACCAATGATACGTGACGCAATTTTTCATGCTTCCATCGCAACGCGTAAGACATGCTGGATGAGCGTGACTCATGGGTCTCCCCTTGTTGGAAAATTCCCACTTCTCCGTCCTCCTTCATAGCCTCGCCGTCTAGAGTAATACATGATTGAAATTGACGCGACTATACCAGATTTTCTACAAGACAAGCCAAACTGCAGCCTGCCCTGCATCATGTTCCCGTCTTCGCAGCATGGTGCCCCCCTAATTGTTCATAACTTCTGTTATGTAACAGTATGTGGGCGAATCCCCTCATATTCACAAACACAAAAAGCCAGGAAAGAGTTAAGAGAGCTCTTCCGTGGCTTCCGTCAATGACATATGCGGAAAATCCATGCACGAGGTAGCTTCTCTCTTGATACGCTTACGGGGTTAGCTGTCGGGTTCGGACGTAGAGAGTCGCCCTAGTTCCGGTCACCCGCTCATGGCGGCTGCCCTCACATTCACCCCTAAGACCCAGAAAAGAAATCGAACTATGGTGCCCGGATGCACCCAAGGAACATACACAAGGCAGCGCGTCTACATTGGTACGCTTTCCATTGCGGCTCCCTTTCGGCCTGCCACCATATCGGTTCCCCCGTTCTCCATTCGGAGATTAAGCGAGACTGGTTCATGAGATGAGTTATTGATTTTTTTGCCCTTTTACACGGCATCAATAATTCACTGAGACGATGATATCCTGTTTATATGCATGTTGTAAAGCAGGTTTCAAGTGCTTTTTCCTAAATAATCGGTTAAAAAAATGTAATATTCACGATTTTTCCGCAACATTTTTATGATTAACTCCGCTTACCTCGATTTTTTAAGGTTTTATCTCCCGTTTGCTCTTAATGTAAAATCGTTCCAGGCCATTTTGGGTCGTAATTGCCGCCAATTCCTCCACGGAAATCCCCTTGATCTGTGCAGCCGCCTCTGCCACTAATTTTACATAGGCTGACTCGTTTCGTTTGCCTCTGAAGGGATGAGGAGTCAAATAAGGCGAATCCGTTTCAATCAGTAAACGGTCCATTGGCACCTGTGCCAGCACCTCTTTCGGCTGACGTGCATTTTTGAACGTAATCGGGCCTCCAAAAGATAAATGGAATCCCATATTAATACATAATTTAGCAATCTCCCAGCTACCTGAAAACGAATGCATGACCCCCCCAACCTCATGCGCCTTCTCTTCACGCAAAATTTTTACGATGTCTTCATGTGCATCCCGGTTATGAATTACAATCGGCATCCCGAGCTCCCGGGCAAGTCCGATTTGGCGGCGCAGCACCCGCTGTTGCACATCTTTCGGTGAAGTATCCCAATGGTAATCCAGTCCGATTTCCCCGATAGCCACGACCTTTTCATGCTCGCAAAGCGATGCAATCCATTCTAAGTCCCCATCCTGCATGGTGATGGCATCCACCGGGTGCCATCCAACGGCCGCATAAATAAAATCATAGGTTTCGGCAAGCTCCATCGTACTAGGAATAGTCTCTCTATTAAAGCCGACATTGATCATTCTCGTAACTCCCGCTTCGACGGCGTTTGCTATGATTTGTTCCCTGTCCTCATTGAATTGTGGCGAATCGAGATGGGTATGTGTATCGAATAATTCCAAGGATTGTTCCTCCTTAAATGGTGTTATTTAGATTATTTTTTTTGGTAATTTCTTATTTTTGCAACCTTTTATATGATGGTGTTTAAGACTTAAACGTATAGCTAATCATCATTATTTCACAAACAATTTTTGGATATCGGCAGGAAGCTTATCCTTAATTTCTTCCAATTTATTTTGCGGGTAATATAGATGATACTTTCCACGGTGAATGCCGCTGATTGAACGGACGATATCCGATACTTCGGAAATTTCACGCACACTGCCTTCCCGCCCAAGCAGCAAAATCTGGTTCTCTGTCGATCCGTCCTTCCGGAACACATCATAAGGAAGGTCTGTTGGAAAATCAATTTCCAGATCATAATCGGGGTGAAGCCCGGCCTGGGCAAGTGCAGTCCGCAAATCATCAATCATGCCCATATCCATGGAATCAATTTGCACATATTTATATAACCTGCGATCCATAAAACGCGAGCACAGATCACTCAAAATCGGGTCTGCTTCCTTTTTCCATTGATTGAATACAGTTTGTATCAATGACTCGTCCAACATCAGATACTGACTGACCGTCAAGTCACCCTGGATTAAATCCGGGAGGGGATCCAGCAGAAATTCGAATCGATAACCTTGGTTCATAAGCTCCTTGGCTCTTCGGAAGATAAGCCGCAGTATAATTTCCGAGCTGCGTGTCACCGGATGAAAATAAATTTGCCAGTACATCTGGTAGCGGGACATCAAATAGTCTTCCACTGCATGCATACCCGAATCCTTTACGACGATACGGCCCTGATGAGGGCGGAGCAAACGTAAAATGCGGTCAAGGTCGATGGTTCCGTAATTAACACCCGTTTGGTAAGCATCCCGCAGCAGATAGTCCATTCTGTCCGCATCAAGCGGGCTCGTTACCAAGTTGACGACAATCGGTTTGTCGTAGGTTTTAGAAATAACCGCGGCAACCTTCTCTGGAAATCCCCGTTCAACCTGACGAAGGACCGTATTGATCTCCGTGTCTCCTAAAATAATGCGGCAGGTCCAATCCTCATGATTCATGCCAAAGGCTTCTTCAATGGAATGTGAGAACGGGCCATGTCCCAAATCATGCAGCAGGGCGGCACACAAAGCGACTAATTTCTCTTCCTTGGGCCAGTCCGTATATTCACCGCGTTCAAACTGGGAAATGATACGCCGTGTAATCTCATAGACCCCCAGGGAATGGGAGAAGCGACTGTGCTCAGCACCATGAAATGTTAAATAGGAAGTTCCAAGCTGGCGAATCCGACGCAGTCTTTGAAATTCAGGAGTATTAATCAACCGCCAGATAACCACATCCTGAACGTGAATGTAATTGTGCACTGGGTCTTTAAATACCTTTTCTTCGGTAAGCGGCTGCTGCATGTAATTCATCTGGCTTCAGCTCCTTGATAAAATTATATATGTAATCGAGCATAATCGCACACCGTTCGACACAAATTGTCGAAATAAGTCGATTTAAAACGGTTAATAGATTTCCAAATCGACAAATCTATTTAAATCGATTTTTTTGATAATAATTGTTGATTCCTCGTCATATTGTAGGCTATATTTTGAAAAATTAGGTTTCATGCCTAACTTTTAGGTTGACTGATTTGGGAATCGTTGGTATAGTTAAATTCAGAAAACAGAAAATAATGTCGAATGATGACAATTGAAACTTTCTATACGGCGAGAGGAGCCTGATTTATTATGATGAAATCTACTGGTATCGTAAGAAAAGTCGATGAGCTTGGACGTGTAGTTATTCCGATCGAGCTGCGTCGCACGTTGGGCATTGGCGAGAAGGACGCTCTTGAAATTTACGTTGACGGTGAGCGCATTATGCTCAAAAAATACGAGCCTGCCTGCATCTTTTGTGGCAATGCGGAAAACGTTACTTATTTCAAAGGTAAAATTGTTTGCAACGAATGTATTTCCGAAATTCCAACACCTGTGACAAAATAAGATTTATAGTATATAATAATAATAAACCAACTGTTAATTCTAACCTTTTCATATCTCCTTGTTGCCTTCCGCGGTTGATCCCTACCGTCGGAAGGCCTTTTTTTGTATAACATGTATGGAATTTATTGGTCATTAGAAGACAACAATGCATTATATACATCCCGCTTTGAAAGCGAGCGATCAGCGGCCGTGCGTTTCATAGCCTCTTTCCTGCCGAGGCCCTCCGACTCATAATGCTGCACATGCTCTTCCAGTGTTAGGGATTTCCACCACGCTTGTCTTTCTTCGGCTTCTTCCTGTACGCTTTTCCCTTCAACTAACAAGCAGTATTCACCAAGGGGGGGGTGCTCCTCTAGCCAGGCCAGACACTCCTCGACGCTTCCTCTCACCCATTCCTCATGAAGCTTGGTGAGTTCCCTGGCAAGCACAATTGGGCGAGTTCCATAGGCCTCCTGAATGACGGTCAGTGTTTTGACAATCCGGTGTGGGGATTCATAAAACAACAGTGTACCGTGCGAGGCTTCAAAGGTATGTAAAAGAGAAAGCAACTCCTTGCGTTCCCTTGGCGGAAAACCTGCAAAAGTGAACCGTTCCGTACTCAACCCGGAGGCAATGAGCGCGGACAGAGCCGCATTAGCTCCTGGTATAGGAATTACTGCAACCCCTGCATCCAGCGCAAGCCGGACGAGGTCGGCCCCCGGGTCTGAAATCGCCGGCAAGCCAGCGTCGCTGACCAGCGCCAAATTTTTTCCTTCCATTATATAGCGTATCAATTCCGGCCCGCTTGCCGCCTTATTGTGCTCATGGTAGCTGAAGAGCTTCTCCGGCATAATGTCGAAATGGGTGAGCAATTTGCGGGTCTGCCTAGTATCCTCAGCGGCGATAATGCTGCACTCCTGCAGCGTTCTTACCGCACGGAAGGTCATATCCTCCAGATTGCCAATCGGCGTACCTACCAGATACAATGTTCCATATCCGTTCGTACGGTCCGAGTAGCTTTTTTGTACAGCGAATTTCATATCCACTTCTCCTTGCCATGTATTAATGAGACAGCCTTACACTTCAACATCCGGTTCATTTTCTGCTTGCGTCAGAGCATCCGTGCCAAAGTATATCTCTTGCATTTCAGCCGTGTATTGATTCCGTCCATCGCCTTCGTATACAATTAGCGGCGGCAGCAGCCGCACATCCGGCTTAGCGTCCCGAATAGCTTCAATAAGAACCATATTGGCCTCCAGATGAGCGCGCGGATGTACAAAACGAATGCGTTTAGGCTCCAGTCTGTGCAAACGCATAAGGGATATAATCTCGCCAAGGCGCTGCGGACGGTGCACCATGGAAACCTTGCCTCCGGTCCGGATCAGGCGGGTACAGGCGAGAATTACCTCTTCCAGTGTACAGTTCAATTCATGCCGTGCTATAGCCTGATGCGGGTTCAGCTTGATGTCACTGCCGTTCAGGGGCATATAAGGCGGGTTGACCGTTATCGCATCATATACCCCATGTCCGATCACTTCAAACAGGCTTCTCAGATCCCCTTCGCGGATCGTAATCCTGTCCTCCAATTCGTTCATCGCTACGCTGCGGCGCGCCATGTCCGCCAGACGGGGTTGAATTTCAATTCCGTCTATCGCAGCCCGGGTTCTCGTCGTCAGCAGAAGAGGCACCACGCCATTGCCTGTACATAGATCAAGGATTTTGCCGCGCACGGGTATGCCTGCAAATCTGGCCAGGAGCACAGCATCCATTGAAAAGCTGAACACTTCATCACTTTGTATAATGCGCAGATTGTGGGTTAAAAGATCATCGATCCTTTCGGATTCATACTGTTTTTCCATCATTTCTGGTTTATCCATCCTTTTGAACTTAATGCTAGAACATTCTATAATCTAAAAAAAAGCCGCAGGCACGTGCTCCTACGGCTTTGTGTTTATTTATTCAAAAATGATAAGCAAAACAGGCAGTCGCCCTCTGTCCGTAAATGTCCGTAATACACATTGCATATATGAAATCCTTCATGATACAGCCTTGCCAGATTGTCGTAGCCTTCACCTACTACCTCTCCTGTCCCGGGCTGCTCTGTCTCCTTGGTCTTTGCGGAAAGGGGTGCGGGCTCTGTTTCCGGCTCATCCGCTCTTACATTATCGCGAATGAGCATTTTGCGAAGCTGTTCGTTTTCAATCGTAAGTCGCTGATTTTCTTCCAGCAGTTCCTTAATTGCAAGCTTTAGCTCGCCCAGATCGCTATGCATTTGTCCCATTTGCGTTTCCATTTCGTGAATACGCGCAAAAACATTTAGTTTTTTATCCAAGATTCCACCCCGAAGCAACCTAATGGTTTACTTGACGACAACGTCGTCCATTGGAAGTTCCTTGACCTTGCTGATTTCGAACAGTTGTACGTGTACCGTACGATGTTCTGCATTGATAGCGACAACCTTGCCCTCTCCTAACGAAGTGACGACGAACCTTCCAACCTGTGGCAGCTCTTCCTTCGCGCTCTCATAGTTATCATGCTCAAACTTGAGACAGCACATGAGCCTTCCACACAAGCCGGAAATTTTGGTCGGATTCAGAGACAAACTCTGATCCTTAGCCATCTTTATAGACACGGGCTCAAAATCACCCAACCAGGAGGAGCAGCATAGAATGCGCCCACAGGGGCCTATGCCTCCGAGCATCTTGGCCTCATCCCGAACACCGATCTGCCTAAGTTCAATACGCGTACGGAAAATGCTGGCTAAATCCTTCACAAGCTCGCGGAAATCAACTCTTCCCTCCGCTGTAAAGTAAAAGATGATCTTATTACGGTCAAATGTAAATTCAACGTCAACAAGCTTCATTTTAAGGCCATGGTCTTTAATTTTATTTAAACATATACCGAATGCTTCCTGTGCCGCTCGTTTATTTTCTTCAACGATCAGCGCATCTGCTTCTCCGGCAATACGAATTACTTTCTTGAGTGGCAACACTACGTCTGAATCATTCACTTCCTTCTTGCCTACAACCACCTTACCATATTCGATACCGCGTGCCGTCTCTACGATCACACAGTTATCCTTTTCCAAAGGAAGCTCCAGCGGATCGAAATAATACGTCTTACCCGCTTTTTTAAAGCGGACGCCCACTACACTATACAAAAATAAACCTCCTTGTATGCCACTAGAACCTTATCTGAAGCCGTAACGTAATGGCCGCCATGGAAAGTTTAACGATGCCTTATAAACCAGCTCCGTCACATACATCGAAGAGTCCGCTGTCTCTAGGCAGTAATCGTACCGCCTGAATCCGACATCCCGATCAGAAGCTGCTCTACGCACAACTGACCGTTCACATTGAAGCGGAGCTTCTTCCTGCATTCCGCTGCCAAATCCATATACGAGACCCATTGTTCGGTGCTGCGGGTAATTGCCAACTTGGAGATGCTCTCCAAGTGATCTATGAAAACAATGCTTTCATGCCTTCCGTACCGAAAGTGCAGCATGTCCTTGAATAGCAAATGAACCAACTGAAAAAACGCGTCCAGATGCTCGGAGAGTCCTGTTTTAAAAATTTTCTGTTGAGCGAGTATTATCGCTGAATCTCCTCTGCTCATGGACTCCTTCACTAATTGTAACACTACATTTCTAATTTCTGCAAACCAATTCTGTTGGATAACCTCCCTGCAGGAATCCATTCCTGAAGCGAGATGCACCGCACTGCGCACCAACGTTGCAGAATGCCCCTCCCGGGTAAGCTCCTGCATTAGCACTTCAGGTGACAGCGGTGCAAACGGCACGCGCTGCGTTCTCGATTGAATCGTAGGAAGCAGAGCCTGTCCATTATCTGAAATCAGAATACCGACCGCTGGCACTTGAGGCTCCTCCAGGAATTTGAGCAGACTGTTGGCAGCCTGAACGGTCATCGTATCCGCCTGACGGATAATATAGACCTTTGGATTTTTAGCCTCGGAACGGTAAGAGAACAGCCGCTGAAGCTCACGTATCTGATCTATTTTTATGCTCGCACCATCAGGTTCTACGACATGAAGGTCAGGATGATTACCATGCTCAACCTTCCTGCATTCCAGACATTTCCCACAAGCATCGTCCTTGATCTCCTGGCAAAATAAAGCTTGAGCGAAGGTAACCGCTGTCTGCATCTGTCCGCTCCCCGGCAGACCGCTGAACAGATAGGCATGGCTCACCTTCCCGCTGCGGAGGGCATTTTGCAAAAGCCGTTTGGGCACATCTTGTCCGACAATTTGTTGAAAAGACATATTTCCTCGCTTTCCGCGCACAGATTCGCTGATCCGGTATGCTCGGCAAAAAATAATCTGCTGACCTATCAGGCAAGCAGATTGCAGTAGTTAACCTCGTATGCAGATGAAAAATCCAGTCCTCAATCTAAAAGGCCAGATTAATCAGCAGCCCGCGAATTTCTCCGACTCCCTGCAATAGATCAATTTTCCCTTGCTCCGTCTCTAATAATTCTTCCGCCATACGTAATAAAATGGAGTCAACCTCATCAATCAATTTGTAGCGCTTGCTGCGCCCGCGCCGGTCCCACCCACGCGTGTCCTTCATCGCTACGCCGCGCCGAACCGTATCCTCCAGAAAGCGTTTGACGAGCATCTTGTATGCCTTCAGTTCACGTACCGTCATAGACCGGACTAATCGGTCGCCCTGCATCTGTATTTCCTTGAACCGCCGGTTCAATTCTTCTTGCGTGGCCTGCTCCCCATTCTGGTGCATCATGTCGGAAAATCTTTTGCTCTGTACAGGCTTGGACATCGAGTCGCTGGATGACAGGCTGCTCTGCAATGGACGGTAACCTGGATTGATCTTCATAATCATTGACCTGCTTTCTCCTTGCTTCGTTCATGGGGCATCAACAATGTAAAGTTGAAAATGAAGCCGCATCAACAGCCTCGGGATACATATAACGCTGTATGGATAGCCTATCGGCGTAACAGCTATAAATTTAAAAATTAGAAATGTTCGAACCGATCCACCGGCATAACGAATACAGTGGCCCCTCCGACCTGAACTTCTACAGGAAGCGGCAGATAGGAGTCCGTTGTTCCGCTCATCGGCGTCACTGGTGTCACAAGCTGCTCACGAACCTTACAGCTAGTGCGGATGACCTCCATAACAGCCTCGACTTGGCTGTCGTCTACCCCGATCATGAATGTAGTATTCCCAGCTCGCAGAAAGCCGCCGGTGCTGGCCAGCTTGGTCGCGCGGAAGTTCGCTTTAACCAGTCCACTGGACAGTCTGTTGCTGTCTTTATCCTGTACAATCGCAATGATCAGTTTCATCCTGTTTTCCTCCTTAATATCGTTGAAAGGAACGAATCAGCCGCATGTTGTCCCTTATATCTATATATTAAACAATGAGACTCAATAATCCTCCAAAACCCTTTTCGCAAGAATCTCTATCATCTGCTGCAAGACCTGTTCAGGCTGCTGTGCTGCGTCAATCACAACGATGCGTTCCGGATGCTGATGAACCAAATGCAGATAACCTTCTCTGACTTTATGGTGGAACGATATGTCCTCCATATCGAGCCGGTTCACTTCATTTTCCCGATGAGCGGCTATTCTGGCCAGCCCCTGTTCCGGTTCTATATCCAAGTAAAATGTCAAATCAGGCTGCCAGGAATCTACGGCAAAACGATTTATGGAACCGACCTCTTCCATGCCCAGTCCCCGGGCGTAACCCTGGTATACCAGACTGCTATCTACAAAGCGGTCACACAGCACCAGCATTCCGGCTTCAATGGCAGGCGCGACTTTCTCTACCAGATGCTGACGGCGGGCTGCCGCATAGAGCAGTGCTTCAGTGCGAGCATCCATGGAGGTATGTGCTTTGTCTAGAATGACAGACCGGATTTTCTCAGCGATTTCAATACCTCCCGGTTCTCTTGTCGTCATATGAGTCAGTCCGCGACTTTCCAGATACTTGTCAAGATGTCGGATCATCGTTGTCTTTCCGGAGCCTTCGCCTCCTTCCAATGTGATAAATCTGCCTCTGCCCTTCATATGTTCCCTGCTTTCTTTATCTATTCGGCCTTATCTCAGTTGACTTAACTCTAAAGCACTCCCCGTACTGCTTTGCTTACGGTTCATTTTTAGAATGCGACATGCTTGCTCTTATTATAGTACACATCTGTCTCCTCTTACATCAGATATACCCGGATTGTGTTCAACTTTTCATCCGCTGCCCCTTGGCATTTGGCCCCCTGATCACGCAACAATTGAAGCCGTAACGCGACTTCTTCCCCGATCTTCTCCCCTGGATACAGTAGCGGAATGCCCGGAGGATAAGGAATTACCATTTCAGCAGCCATATACCCTGCACAAGCTTCTATTGGAATAGTTTTTATTATTTCTGCAGATGCAGGTTTCAAACGGAACGATACAGGCTTTGAAACTGCCAATACTGGGGCATTGTTCCACGTGGAAATCTCTTTTCCAAAGGAATGCACTTCAGGAAAGGAACTAGGTATTAGCGGATTCATCTCCTGTTTATGTATATGCACAAGTGCCTGCACCAGGTGAATAGCATCCGCTTGAGTCGTAGCGAGTGTAAATAATAGGATAACATATCGTTCATCGCTCATCTCCGGCACACATCCCTGCTGCTCAAGCTGACGCTGCAGCTCATATCCGCTTAAACGACCGTAACGATCATAAATAACTATTTTAAACGGATCCTGTATGATGTAACCTTCATTGATCCGCCCGGCATCCGGCTGAAGAAGCTGAAACCTTGATATCCTGCTGATCCCCTCCTTAAAGGCTTGAACAGCCGCCAGACCCTCTGTAAAAGCGGAGGGACCATTCATATGAAGATGACGACGTGCAAGATCCAGCGATGCCATTATAGGATAGGATGGGCTGGAGCTTTGAATCATCGCGAGCCGTTGACGGACAACCTCCCGATGCAAGAGCTTCCCCTGAATATGCAGCATAGCCCCCATGGTCATGGCGGATAACATTTTATGTGTAGATTGTACGACCCCATCCGCACCGCAAGATAACGCCGAAGGCGGAAGATCAGGATGCTGACCGAAATGTGCGCCATGGGCTTCATCCACCAGAAGTGGAATGCCGGCATGATGGCATAATTCAGCGAGCGGTACCAGATCAGTTCCCATCCCGTAATAGTTCGGTGAAGTGACGAGCAAGCCCTTGGCTTGCGGATAAGCAGCTATTGCAGCAGCTACTGTCTCTGCTGAAGGCAGCGTGGATAATCCGCTTGTCTCGTCTACATAAGGCTCAAGAAAAACAGCATCCGCAGCCGCCAGCATTAACCCATGCAACACGGATTTATGAACATTTCTTTGTACAAGCAAAATATCGCCTGGTTCTGTACATACCGACAAAATCAAGGCCAGATTTCCACTGGTGCTGCCACCCACGAGAAAAAAGCTTTCCTCGGCTCCGAAGCAATCCGCAGCCAGCTCCTGAGCCTGCCGAATTACGCCTTCCGGATGATGGAGATCATCCAGTCCTGAGATTTCCGTAGCGTCAATCGACATAACATTGGCCAATAAACCCGCAATATCCGTTTGTGCATATAAATGACCATTTTTATGTCCAGGAACATGAAACGATTTCTTTCTCTGCTCCCTATATTGGATAAGTGCCTCCATCAGCGGCGCTGATTGTGTATTGAATTTAGACATCGTGCATTCCTTCCGCCTATAAACAGATTGTACAGTGTTGTACTGCCTCCCATTTTAACGCATACCTTGAGCAAATCCTATTCCACTGTGGAATACATCCAATAAAAAAAGGCCTTAGAAGGCCTCTGTTAAGCGTTTTTCTCAATCCAAATCTGCTTTAGCTGATGAATAAAAAAATGATATTTGGCGTCTGTTGCATCCGTCTGCACCATCTCCGCCTCACAAGCATCACATATATATTCAGACAAGATTAATATACCTTCTGCCTTGTGATGCCCACAAATAATACACCGATGCCCCTGTTCCTCATGCATATCGAATCCCACCTTGATCATTTACTATCAGTCTTTACTATCAGTATGATGCAGTTTCTATTATTTTATACCTTTTCATAGCTGCAGTCACATTGTTTCTATACTTTATTCAGTAACGATTAAATAGGTGTTTGTACTCGTAAGGCATTTAAAAAAAACATAATTTTTCCGATAATAGAAGAAAAGCGTCTAGAGGAACCTCTTGAACTAGAACGAAGGGAATGACTATTTCCAATGCCGGAAGACAACGATGTTAAAGCCACGTACTATCATTACAAATTAATTAAAAAGGTAAGTATTCACCGCCCCATGCTGTGGAGCTATCTATCACTGCCTATAATCATGCTTATTTTTCTAACGGTCGCTTTGCACTGGACAAGCATTTTTCTCTTTGCCCTTGCTCTTCCCGTGATGATGTGGACTCACTTTGTGATTACACGTTCTTTCCTCATGATTAAGGGCTCTCCATTCCGTAAGCGCTGGGCCTATAGTTGGAAGCTGCCTTGGCAGGGCTATATGCCGGAGCAGTACATTGGGTACCCTACGTTCAGCAGTATACAATTTCATAATATGTGGATCGGTTTTTGCTTTACAATTGTTTTTCTGTTCTTTTCTCCTCCGGTCTTTACCTTCTCCTTGCTGTTCTGGCACCTTTGGCTGGCAACACCGCGTTTGTGGACTCTGTATCTGCTGAAGCGGGAACGCAAAGATGGAATGATCAAATTTAATCAGCGGGACATGTCCTACTACCAGCAGTAATAAGCCTCGATGGATATGGGGTGCCCTTGTCCCAACACAAATATATAAAAGAGAGCTCCTAATTAGAAGCTCTCTTTTATATATTTGCCTGTGTGAAAATAGTGACTTTGCATTATTCAGTATCGATCGTCTTCACATTGACGGTAGACTTTTTATCCTTTGGAACCAATACCGTAAAAAAATCATCATGCACTGACAGTTGAACAATCTGACCGTCTCTTAAAAACACCTTCTGGCTCCCCGAGGACTGGGAGGCCTCTTCCTTCCATCCCCAAGCGGCAATCTCCTGCAAATAAGGTCCCGGAATATCATCGTTCTCTTTAATACCCGGAAGGGTATAGCGAACATAATCTATTTCAGAGCTTTTGCTCGCACGTTCTGTTTTATTTGCTTCTTTGGGTACCGGGAATGTCTTAGCATTAGCTGCACCTTCAAATGCCGTCCAAGAAGGTTCGTTTGAGCCACAACCGGTAAGAATCGCTACAGCGACACTCAATAGCATCGTTATCAAAAGCCATCTATTCCGCCGCATGATCTTCCCTCCTTCTCGGCCTGACTAAACAAGCAATTTTTCTCTCACGTTCGAAATTACTGACCGTCTAATGTGGTTAACAAATTGAATCACAGTAAATTATAGCTGTTTTAGCAAGCTTTTCCGTAACAAAAATGTTACCTCCAAAATGTAAGCTAAAAATTGTATGTCTTAAACAAAAAAACCACCATCGTTAAATGATAGTGGTTTTTTTTCGTGCCTGGCAACGTCCTACTCTCCCAGGACCCTTCGGTCCAAGTACCATCGGCGCTGGAGGGCTTAACGGTCGTGTTCGGGATGGGTACGTGTGGAACCCCTCCGCTATCGCCACCAGACATGATTTTTCGAAGCTTCCGCTTCTCGAAATCGCTACAAGAAAATATCAATCCTCAGAAAGGACCCACATTCTTGCTTCACAACATCTTTCTTTCAAGGCGGTTACGCCCTGAAAACTGGATCCGAAACGTTCATTGCCTTTTAGAACCTTTAGGATAAGCCCTCGACCGATTAGTACTGGTCAGCTCCATGCATTGCTGCACTTCCACCCCCAGCCTATCTACCTCG
>NZ_JAPCKK010000008.1 GCF_030705605.1 Paenibacillus zeirhizosphaerae | reverse complement strand
AACCTGTCTGGTGGCGATAGCGGAGGGGTTCCACGCGTACCCATCCCGAACACGACCGTTAAGCCCTCCAGCGCCGATGGTACTTGGACCGAAGGGTCCTGGGAGAGTAGGACGTTGCCAGGCAAAATTGAAAGATCACTGTCGCCGTGCGATAGTGATCTTTTTGTCGTTATTTGTAGAATGCGTTTGTTGTTGACATATCACAGCAGCTTTGCGACACTTTGAGTAGATTCGTTAAGTTCATCCCAATACATAAGAGGTGGGAATATGGAAATCAGACAACTGCATCATGAAGAATTTGAAGCCAGCACAGAGTTATCGCAATATGCTTTTCAATATACGTTGTCGCCTTCGGAGCTAGAGGAGCAAAAGAAGAAATTCAAACCCGAGCAGGTATGGGGAATATTTGAGGAAGAGGAACTGAACGCCAAGCTGACGCTGCTTCCGTTGCAGGTGTACATACATGGTCAACAATTTGCAATGGGCGGAATCGCCGGTGTCGCAACCTGGCCTGAAAAGCGTCGCAGTGGAATGGTATCCCGGCTTCTTAAGCACTCTCTTGAGCAAATGCGGGCAAATGGGCAAACCGTGTCTTTCCTTCATCCGTTCTCTTTTCCTTTTTACCGTAAATTTGGGTGGGACATCTTTATTGAGTATAAGAAGTATATGATTCCTGTGGATAAGTTTCCTCCCAAAATGGTTGTAGAGGGAACTATTAAACGCAATGTTCGGGATACAGCGGAATTAAATAAGATGTATCAGGAATATGCAAAAAAGTTTAATGGTACGTTAGTAAGAGACGCGGAATGGTGGGAGAACCGCGTACTTGATGCAGATACCCAGACGGCTGTTTACTATGCTGAAGATGGTACCCCTGAAGGATATGTTTTGTACAAAGTGCAGAAAAAAGAGCTTTCCTGCGATGAATTTGTCTATCTGAGTAAACAGGCCCACCGCGGATTGTGGACTTATTTTGCCAATCATGATTCTATGATTGAGAAAGGGACCTTTACTTTTATCCCGTCGAATGACTCACTCCCCTATCTGCTAGCCGATCCACGCATTCAACAGGAGACCATTCCTTATTTTATGGGGAGGGTGGTGGACGTTCCTGCGTTTGTACAACAGTATCCGTTCCAGTCATCCACGCAAGGGATCGAAATCACATTGGCCCTCACGGACACGCATGCCCCGTGGAATGATGGGGTATGGAAGCTTTCGGTTACTTCACTGGGGGAAGGGTGTTTGGAGCCCCTCCACGTTTCCGTGGAAGAAGCGCAACTGCAGTGTGACATAACAACGTTATCGGCCATGCTGATTGGTTATAAGCGTCCACAGGAATTATTCCGCTGGGACAGAATTACGGGCAACGCAGAAGCAGCGGGTTTGCTCGAGAAGGTGATCCCTTCCGCTCAAACCTTCCTGATGGACTTCTTCTAATATAATTCAAGGACTCTTTTCTATAGATGAAAAGGGTCCTTTTTGAAATAAAAAATAGCTGCTGATGAATGATTCAAAGAAATATTGTGAAAAATGGAATTGAGCTCTTGGCAAATGAGAAAAGTGTGCTATAATGAATACAAAGTCAAAGAAAGTCAAAGTCAATTGATTAAGGTTTTTGACCTTCGACAAATCTGCGTTTGGTTAAGTTTCAACGTATGAAGTGAAGGAGTCAAAGGTCACACTAATGAAGAGCCGTGCGTGATTGCTGTTGTCAGAGCTGATTAAAAGTGCAGGCGATCACCACTCTGCGGGGGCGCCGTACTCCGGATTCGTGACTTTGCGGTTTGGTTAAGTTCAATATACGGCATATTCTGTAAATGTGGAAGAAAAAAACTTCACATTTTTGTCGGTGGAGGATGATGAAATGTGCGAAATGTCTCCGATATTATTGAACAATATTTAAAAGGCATTTTAATTGAAAGTTCAGATGGGGTTGTGGAGATCCAGCGTAATGACCTGGCCGATCGATTTTCCTGTGTACCGTCCCAAATCAATTATGTCATCAGCACACGTTTCACCTTGGAAAAAGGATATATTGTTGAAAGCAAACGGGGCGGTGGGGGATATGTCCGAATACAACGTGTGGATTTACCTGCCCATCATGTACTACACACCCATCTTCATCATAGCATAGGAGATGAGATCAGCCAATCCGCTGCGGAAGGTCTGATCTACCAACTGGAAGAAGCGGGTTTTCTCAACAAAAGGGAGGCTGCCATGATGAAGGCTGCTGTATCCAGGGAGACGATTGCTTTGAAGCTTCCTTATCGGGATCAGGTGAGGGCAAGAATGTTCAAGGCGATGCTGATTGCGCTTTTGTCCAAATAGAGCTTGGATACCTGGAGGTATTCAGGTTTTGACGTAAAGGAGGTACATGTATGCTGTGCCAGGAATGTGGTAAAAGGCCGGCAACTCTCCATTTTACGAAGATTATTAACGGAGAGAAGACCGAATTTCATATATGTGAAGCCTGTGCAAAGGAAAAAGCGGAGCTTATTCCGGGAATGTCTAACGGGTTTTCAATCCACAGTTTGCTGTCAGGTTTGCTCGATTTTGATCCGGCAAGCAAGAGTGCAGCGGCTGGTACCCAGAATCCGCAGTCACTCCGCTGTGAGGAATGCGGCATGACTTATTCACAGTTTAGTAAAATAGGTCGTTTCGGCTGCAGCTCCTGTTATAAATATTTTAACGATCGTCTGGATCCGCTGTTCAAACGTGTCCATGGTAGTACCACTCACGCAGGTAAAGTACCTGTGCGCAGCGGTGGCAGGATGAAAGTCAGACGGAGGATCGATGATTTGAAGAAGGAACTGCAGTATAAAATCCGGGCAGAAGAATTTGAAGCCGCCGCGGAAATTCGGGACCAGATCCGAGAGCTTGAAAAAGAAATAGCACAGGAGTAAAGTCTTGTTAAGAGTAGGAGGGATGCGTTTATGCCCGATCTCCGCTTTACGGAACAACCGCTTAGCGATTGGATGCGCACAGATGCTGCAGACTCCGAGATCGTTATAAGCAGCCGGGTAAGAATTGCACGTAACCTGCAGCATCTGCCTTTTCCGATGCTCGCCACCAACCAGCAATCCGAGGAAGTGTTGAGCAAACTGACGGACGTTCTGGGGTATGAGGATGTGGGACGATTCGGCACATTTCATATCGTCAAAATGGCGGATACTGATGAGCTGGATAAGAAGGTGCTGGTTGAAAAGCACTTGATCAGCCCGAATCTGGCTTCTGAGTCCCGCAATGGGGCGGCGTTGATTAATGAAGACGAATCTGTCAGCATTATGATCAACGAAGAAGACCATCTCCGTATACAATGTCTGTACCCGGGATGTCAGGTGAAGGAGGCTTGGCAGAATGCTACCGCCATTGATGACGCATTTGAGGCGCATTTGGATTATGCGTTCGATGACGAGCGGGGCTATCTGACAAGCTGTCCGACGAATGTAGGAACAGGCCTTCGCGCTTCAGTGATGATGCACTTGCCGGCCTTGGTGATGACCCATCAGATTAACCGCATTTTAACGGCTGTCTCCCAGGTGGGGTTAACCGTGCGCGGTATCTATGGTGAGGGGAGCGAGGCGATAGGCAACCTGTTTCAGATTTCTAATCAGATCACGCTGGGACAAACCGAGGAGGAGATCATCGAGAACCTGCATGGTGTTGTGCTGCAGATTATCGAGCATGAACGGGCTGCCAGATCCAGGCTGATGAATGAATCCATGCTGCGGATTACAGATCGGATCATGCGATCCTTTGGGATTTTATCCTATGCGGCTGTAGTGGAATCGAAGGAGGCTGCCCAGCGGTTATCGGATATCCGCCTGGGTGTGGATCTTGGGATACTAAAGAATCCCTCCATACAGGTGCTGAATGAATTAAATGTAATGACCCAACCCGGTTTTTTGCAGAAAAAATTCGGTGAGGTTCTCAATGCCGGTGAGCGTGATATGTACCGGGCAAAGCTGATCCGGGAGCAGTTGTCTACCGATTAAGATCAGATGACTAAATAGAATTTTATTTTTATATGGAGGTGCAGGAAATATGATGTTCGGAAGATTTACGGAACGAGCGCAGAAGGTACTCGCTTTAGCCCAGGAAGAGGCGGTGCGCCTGGGACATAACAACATCGGAACAGAGCACATCCTGCTTGGTTTGATTCGCGAAGGTGAAGGCATTGCAGCTAAGGCACTGATTGGCCTTGGCCTCGGTCTTGAAAAAATTCAGGACGAAGTCGAAACGTTGATCGGCCGTGGTCAGGAACAGCCTACGAACATCGCTTATACACCACGCGCCAAAAAAGTGATTGAGCTCTCGATGGACGAAGCCCGTAAATTGGGTCATACCTATGTAGGGACTGAACATATTCTGCTTGGATTGATCCGTGAAGGCGAGGGCGTGGCCGCCCGTGTGTTGAACAATCTGGGAATCAGCCTGAATAAAGCCCGTCAGCAAGTGCTTCAACTGCTCGGAAGCAGTGAAGCGGTGTCCAGCAACAGCGGTACTCCCGCTAATGTCAGCACTCCGACTTTGGATAGTCTGGCCCGTGATTTGACGGCTTCCGCGAAGGAAAGTAACCTGGATCCGGTCATCGGACGAAGCAAGGAGATTGAGCGGGTTATTCAGGTGCTGAGTCGCCGGACCAAGAACAATCCTGTCTTGATTGGTGAGCCAGGAGTAGGTAAAACGGCGATTGCTGAAGGCCTTGCCCAAAAAATTATTGCTAATGAGATTCCCGAAACGTTGCGCGATAAACGTGTGATGACGCTTGACATGGGCTCGGTTGTAGCAGGGACTAAATACCGTGGTGAATTCGAAGATCGCCTCAAAAAAATTATGGATGAGATCCGTCAGGCAGGTAACATCGTTCTCTTCATTGACGAGCTGCATACATTGATTGGTGCTGGCGGTGCGGAAGGAGCCATTGATGCCTCCAACATCCTGAAGCCGGCACTGGCGCGTGGTGAGCTTCAATGTATCGGTGCGACCACACTTGATGAATACCGCAAATATATCGAGAAAGATGCAGCTCTGGAACGCCGCTTCCAGCCGATTACGGTGGATCAGCCTTCTCCGGAAGAAGCGGTCCAAATCCTGCATGGTTTGCGGGACCGTTATGAAGCGCATCACAGGGTGAAAATTACAGATGAAGCGATTGAAGCGGCTGTGAAGCTGTCCGATCGTTACATTACAGACCGGTTCTTGCCTGACAAAGCGATCGATCTGATCGATGAAGCGGGTTCCAAAGTAAGGCTGAACTCTTACACAGTACCGCCAAATCTGAAGGAGCTGGAAAACCGTCTGGAGGACATCCGCAAGGAGAAGGATTCTGCGGTTCAAAGCCAGGAATTTGAGAAGGCAGCCGCTCTGCGTGATACGGAACAGAAGATCCGCGAAGAGCTGGACATGACCCGAAACCAATGGAAAGAGAAACAGGGTCGTACGGACTCCGAAGTAACACCTGAAGATATCGCACAGGTCGTTGCCATTTGGACCGGCGTTCCTGTAAGCAAGCTGAAGGAAGAAGAAACCGAACGCTTGCTGAACATGGAGCAGCTTCTGCATGAACGCGTGATCGGCCAGGATGAGGCTGTAAAAGCGGTCAGCCGGGCAATCCGCCGGGCACGCGCCGGTCTGAAGGATCCGAAGCGCCCGATGGGTTCCTTCATCTTCCTCGGACCTACAGGGGTTGGTAAGACGGAGCTGGCTCGTGCATTGGCAGAGGCGATGTTCGGTGACGAGAATGCCGTGATCCGGATCGACATGTCCGAGTACATGGAGAAGCATTCCACGTCCCGCCTCGTCGGGGCGCCTCCGGGATATGTCGGATACGATGAAGGCGGTCAGTTGACCGAGAAAGTACGCCGCAAGCCATATTCCGTCGTACTGCTGGATGAAATTGAAAAAGCGCATCCGGAAGTGTTCAACATCCTGCTGCAGGTGCTGGAAGACGGACGTCTGACAGACTCCAAAGGACGGGTTGTAGATTTCCGTAATACGTTGATCATTCTGACATCCAACGTTGGCGCCGAGGCAATCAAGCGCAATTCTACGCTCGGATTTACGGCTGTAGTTGATGCGGGTGCAAATTATGATAACATGAAGGGCAAAGTGATGGATGAGCTCAAGAAGAGCTTCCGTCCTGAGTTCCTCAACCGGATCGATGAAATTATCGTTTTCCACTCGCTGGAAGAGGAGCATATCGGTCAAATCGTATCGCTCATGTCCGAAGAGCTTCGTAAGCGCCTGAACGAGTACGATGTTGACTTCGAGCTGACAGATAAGGCCAAGGCGTTCCTGGCCAAGGAAGGCTTCGATCCGGCTTATGGAGCACGGCCACTGCGTCGGGCGATCCAGAAGCATATCGAGGACCGCTTGTCAGAGGAGCTGCTGACAGGCACCATTACGAAAGGCGATTCGCTTTTGATCGATGAGGATAATGGTGGGCTGAAGGTCACCAAAAAAGATAACGTATCTGCAAAATCTTGAGGCAAAAGCAGTTGAAACTGAAATGGTTTGCTGCAAAATAACGAACAGAGAGAAGGCTGATCCAACCGGTTGAACCCCGGTGGATCAGCCTTTTTTTCTTGCTGATAGGTGACTGTTCCCATCCTTCAAAACGCTTGGAAAAGTTTGTGATATTGCTTTACGACCCTCTGGTTCAATGGTAAACTTTTAATGCTGAAGCTTTTTGAATCAGGCCGACGAAATACGACAAAGATGTCGAATAAGCTCAAGGAGAAACGAATGGCCAAAGTAAAAACAAAATTTTACTGCACAGAGTGCGGATATGAATCTCCGAAGTGGTACGGAAAGTGTCCGGGCTGCCAGGCCTGGAATACAATGATTGAAGCAACGGAGACAATCGTAAAAACCGCAGGGATGAATTCGTCCCTTTTTCATAATAGTAAAGAGAAGCCGCTTCCCATTGTGGAGATTGAAAGCGATCAGGAGCCGAGAATCCTGACGGGGATCGCGGAATTGAACCGTGTGCTTGGCGGTGGAGTCGTCCCGGGTTCCCTTGTGCTGGTTGGGGGTGACCCCGGCATTGGCAAATCTACACTGCTTCTCCAAACCTCTAATGAACTGGCCCGTACCGGGCTTCGTGTACTCTATGTATCCGGTGAAGAGTCGGTACGCCAGACTAAGCTGCGGGCTGACCGTCTTGGTGCTTTATCTCCCAACCTGTATGTTCTTTGCGAAACGAATCTGGAGACCATCGAAGAGGCTGTAGACAACATGAAGCCCCAGTTTCTGGTCATTGACTCCATCCAGACGGTCTATTTGCCAGAGGTAACCAGTGCTCCAGGCAGTGTAGCTCAGGTGCGCGAATGTACGGCCCGGTTCATGCGCATTGCCAAAGGGCTGGGCATCGCTACCGTGCTGGTCGGGCATGTTACCAAGGAAGGGGCAATAGCGGGCCCGCGTCTTCTGGAGCATATGGTGGACTGTGTCCTGTATTTTGAAGGAGAGCGGCATCATACGTACCGGCTGCTGCGAGCGGTGAAGAACCGTTTCGGATCGACGAACGAGATCGGAATCTTCGAAATGGGCGAAGAAGGGCTGCGTGAGGTTGCCAACCCTTCCGAGCTATTTCTGTCAGAGCGGCCGCTTGGTGTGGCAGGATCCACCGTGGTGGCCAGCATGGAAGGCACACGGCCGGTACTGGTCGAGCTGCAGGCGCTGATCGCAACCACCCATTTTCCGTCACCACGCAGAATGGGGACGGGGGTAGATCATCACCGTATGGGGCTAATCATCGCTGTGCTTGAGAAACGGATGGGTATGTTTTTGCAGAATCAGGATGCATATCTGAACGTAGCGGGCGGCGTAAGACTGGATGAACCTGCAGTGGATCTGGCCATCGCGGTAAGCATTGCCTCAAGCTTCAAGGATATGCCGACCAAACCTTATGACGTTATTTTCGGCGAAGTGGGGTTGACCGGAGAGGTACGGGCCGTATCCCGGGCTGAGCAGCGTGTGCGGGAAGCGGAGAAGCTGGGCTTCAAAAGGGTGATCATGCCCGAGAAAAGCCTTAAAGGGTGGACGCCACCTAAGGGACTGGAGATCATTGGAGTCGGAACCGTGGCAGATGCACTAGCAGCCGCATTAAATTAGGGGGCAAACGAAAAATGAAAGAAACGAGCCAACTGGAGAAAATGAATGACCTGCTGCGGCTGGTGGCGCCGGGTACGCCGTTTCGGGACGGGTTGGAGAATGTGCTGCGTGCCAAGACAGGAGCGCTGCTGGTTGTGGGCTACAGTCCGGAGGTCATGGAAGTGGTGGATGGGGGATTTTCCATTAACTGCGATTTTTCCCCGAACTATTTATATGAATTGGCCAAAATGGACGGAGCTATCATTCTCAGCGAGGATCTTAAGCGGATTCTGTATGCCAACACACAGCTTATCCCGGATTCTTCGATTTCCTCCATTGAAACGGGCATCCGGCATCGGACGGCTGAGCGGGTGGCCAAACAGACAGGTAAGTTAGTTGTGTCCATTTCCCAGCGCCGTAATATTATAACATTGTATCAGGGAACGCTTCGTTACTCTTTAAAAGAAATTGGTGTCATTTTGAGCAAGGCCAATCAGGCAATTCAGACGCTGGAGAAATATAAATCTGTCCTGACACAGTCGCTTACCAATCTGACCGCCTCTGAGTTCGAAGAGCTTGTTACCCTCCCAGAAGTGGTTAATGTGATCCAGCGGACGCAAATGGTGCTCCGTATTAAAATGGAAATCAAACGTTTTGTCAACGAGTTGGGGAATGAAGGGCGTTTGATCAGCATGCAGATGGAAGAGCTGATTGGTAACACCGAGGAAGAAGCAGTGCTGCTGTACAAAGACTACGCCAAGGAAGACAGCGACGAGAAGATTCGTGAAATTATCACCGGGTTGAAGCATTTAACCGACGAAGAGCTGCTGGACATGAATCACATTGTACGCTTGCTGGGTTATCCCTCTTCTGCGGCGGTATCTGAAGATTATGTTGCTCCTCGCGGGTATCGGGTACTGAATAAAATTCCGAGATTGCCTAATGTCATCATCCATAACCTTGTGGAACGGTTTCATCAGCTACCCCATGTCATGATGGCGACGATTGAGGAGCTGGATGAAGTAGACGGCATCGGTGAGGTCCGAGCACGTACGATCAAGGAAGGCTTGAAACGTTTACAGGAGCAGGTTTTCATTGACAGGCAAATGTAAATATCATACAATTAACGGATGTTATTTGAAGATTATAGAGTTTATAAGTTTTCAGCGGAGCTGAACAATTCTATAATCGCAAGAAAACTCCCGCTAAACGCGGTCTGTCTTCTGTGAATTACGTCGATAGACGTTTTTCTTATTCGTGATTCTATGAGGTGAAGAGATGATAACGAAGTTTATTCCGAACATGTTTACCCTGTGTAATCTGTTTCTCGGAATAATCGCCATTTTGATGGCTGTTGATGGTCAATACAGCCATGCGGCCATTATGGTTATTGTCGCTATGTTGTTGGACGGTTTGGATGGACGCGTAGCCAGGGCTTTGAATGCACAAAGTGAATTTGGCAAAGAACTGGACTCATTGTCCGATGTGATTTCCTTTGGTGTCGCCCCGGCGGTTATCATGTATCTGGTCGCCCTTCAATCCGCCAGTCCCGCGTTAGCCTGGACGGTAACGGCCATATTTCCGATGTGTGGTGCGCTCCGTTTGGCTCGTTTTAACGTAGTATCCGGATCGCGTGGTTATTTCACTGGACTGCCGATTCCTGCGGCAGGGGGTGTGCTTGCTACGTTATCCTTGTTTCATCAGGATATCTCCTTGTTCTCGATGGCTGTGGCTACGCTGCTGCTCTCCTATTTGATGGTCAGCTCTCTGAAGTATCCAAATTTCAAGAAAGTAGGCCTGCCCAAAAAGGCAGTGTGGATTGCACCGCTTGTTGTGTTTGGCGCTGTTGTGGTGGCCGTTCAATTTCCTGACCAGCTCTCCAAGCTGATCTTTGTGCCTCTTGTGCTCTATGCGGTCTACGGTATGAAGCACAATATTGAAGCCATTGCCAGAAAAAGACGCGCCAAACGTCGTCATACCGAGGACGGCTATCGTCACTCGGAACGCTGAACTTCATAATATAGGTAATAATAAAAAGCATTTATTTCCCTGGGTGGTCAGGTGAAATAAATGCTTTTTTTAATATCATCTTAACTTAAAACGCCTAAGACATATTAAACAAACCTAAAGTGGAGCATTTGCGCGACTCTTTCTCAACAACGTCTTCGAGACGGATATCGAGCAGGTTGCACAGGGCGGACATGTAAAAAAGATTTCGTCCCAGCTCGGCGACGATCACTTCCTTACAATTCTCACACAGATCGCCCTGTACGTGATTATCCAGCAGCACCTTGGCTTGTTCAAGGCCGCTATCCGCTTCATAGTCCTGCTTCTTGGCATGGACCTCTATACAGCCGCATTCGGTAATAGCTTTGGCAACCGCACGGTTGACGGAAGCGCCTGATTGGTTTGTCTTGGACAAAATATCCAGCAGACTACGGTGACGGAGCAGCAGTTCCGAAACTTGATCTTGAAAAGCATGTAAGCTTTGTGCGCTCATAAATGGCTCCCCCCTCTCTGGTTTTTATAGGATTAAAGTAATTATAAGACAGCCAATTGTACCCTTTCAACATAAAATTCCAGAGAAGGATTCTACTAGTTGGTCAGTGAAAGGGTGTATAGCATCGGAAAAAATTGACATCTTGCGATTATCGGAGCTGAAAGTGGACCATACTGGATATAGGAAACACTAAATATGGAATTCGAAAGGTATAGGAGGTGCAGGGACTCTATGTGGAGAAAGGCTATCTTAATTTTTACCGGTTTGTGCGGTTCCTGGTTCGGTTACACACTGTTCCAAAAAGCTTCCGGGACCGTGTCTTGGATGCCGGATTGGATGGGATCAACTGCGGTTGGGAGCTTCATTTGGGTGGTTGTCGGTGCGGTTTTATTTATGGCGCTTAGCAGTATTGCAGGCACGGCCGCTGCAGACCGCCTGCAAAAAGGGATTGACGGGCTCTCCAAAATCCCGATGAATGAAATGGCGGCTGGCACAACGGGGCTTGCTTCGGGGTTGATCTTATCGCTGCTGTTGTATCCGGGAATGTCCTGGCTTGGACAAGCCGGGCAGATTTTGCAAGTAGGCGTAATGATCGTTTGCGGTTATGTAGGTCTTATGGTAGGGCTGGAAAAACGCGATGATCTGGCCGCTTTCTGGAAATCAGGTAGGTTTGGGCGCGAAGAGACGCAGGAGGGCCGAGGAATCGAGGAGCATAAGATTTTGGATACCAGCGTCATTATTGATGGTCGAATTGCGGATATTTGCAAGACAGGCTTCATTGAGGGGACCATTGTTATCCCTGAATTTGTGCTGGAGGAGCTGCAGCATATCGCGGATTCCTCCGATTTGCTCAAACGTAATCGCGGTCGGCGCGGACTGGACATCCTGAATAAAATTCAGAAAGAGCTGGATGTGAAGGTTTTGATCTATGAAGGGGATTTCGAGGAAATCTCTGAGGTGGACAGCAAGTTAGTCAAACTGGCTAAAGTGCTGCAAGGCAAGGTAGTAACCAATGACTTCAACCTAAATAAGGTATGCGAGCTGCAGGGTGTATCCGTGCTGAATATTAATGATTTGGCTAACGCGGTCAAGCCTGTCGTTCTTCCTGGGGAAGAAATCATGGTGCAGATCATCAAGGATGGTAAGGAACATGGCCAAGGGGTGGCCTATCTGGACGACGGAACGATGATTGTAGTGGAAGGCGGACGGGATTATATCGGAACGATGATGGAGGTGCTGGTGACCAGCGTGCTTCAGACATCGGCGGGACGAATGATCTTTGCCAAGCCAAAATTATTGGAAAAAGCCCAATAAAAGCGGTATGATGAAAGCTGGATGACGGCATTCGGGGACTGGTGCTTCGATCCGTCCTATCTATCATACTGACGTTAAGGCGGGATTCGCGCTATGAACAACAGCTTGGGCATCGTCGTTGTGGCGGCGGGACGCGGTACCCGTATGGGGACGGCGGAGAGCAAGCAGTTTCTGCTGCTGCAGGACAAACCTGTTTTTATATACACGCTTGAGGCGTTCGCGGCTTTGCCCGAGGTAAGCCAGATTGTGCTTGTTACGGGAGTGGACGATGTGCAGCGATGCCGGGAATGGATTGACAAGCATCAGGTTGCCAAAATAACGGACGTTATCGCGGGTGGTTCCGAACGGCAGCATTCTGTATACCGTGGGCTTGAATGCCTGCGGACCGAATGGGTCATGGTTCATGACGGTGTGCGTCCGTTCGTGGGACAGGACGAAATTCGAAGATGTCTGGATACGGCTCAGAAGTTCGGAGCCTGCGTACTTGCCGTGCCGGTGAAGGATACGATCAAGCAGGTCAATGAAGAAGGGGTGATCACGGCTACGCCGGATCGCCGGAGTCTGTGGAGCATTCAAACGCCACAGACTTTTCGTCTTTCAGACTTACTGCGGGCTTATGAAGCGGCTGAGCGCGAAGGCTTCCTTGGAACGGACGATTCGATGCTCGTCGAGCGGTTGGGAATTCCGGTGCGGGTCGTAGAGGGGAAATATACCAATATCAAAATTACAACACCGGAAGACTTGGAACTTGCGGAATTATGGACAAGCACAAAGGGAGAGGACACAAGATGATTCGTATAGGACAGGGATTTGATGTTCATCAGCTGGTGGAAGGAAGGCCGTGTATTATCGGAGGGGTAACCATCCCTTACGAGAAAGGTCTGCTTGGCCACTCGGACGCTGATGTGCTGCTGCATGCGATAACGGATGCGATTCTGGGTGCGCTGGGGCTTGGCGATATAGGCAAGCATTTTCCGGACAACGACCCGTCCTTCAAGGATGCGGACAGCCTCAAGCTGCTGGAGCATGTCTGGGAGCTGGCCAAGGAACGCGGCTACCGGCTCGGCAACGTTGATTCGACGATCATTGCACAGAAGCCGAAGATGGCACCGTACATACCTCAGATGATTGATGTGATCGCTCGGACACTGGAGGCAGAGGACGAGAGCCAGGTAAATGTCAAAGCGACAACGACGGAGCAGCTCGGGTTTACCGGACGCGGTGAGGGAATCGCGGCACAGTCTGTTGTCTGCCTTGTTAAGGGTATGCTATCATCTTGAGAGATTAGAGACACGGAGGGGATACACATGAGCACGGAGGTTCGCGTACGTTATGCACCGAGTCCGACAGGACATCTGCATATCGGGAATGCCAGAACGGCGCTGTTCAATTATTTATATGCCAGAAACCGCGGCGGCAAGTTTATTATCCGGATCGAGGATACGGATGTGAAGCGCAATATTGAAGGTGGGGAAGAAAGCCAACTGAAGTATCTGAAGTGGCTTGGTATCGATTGGGATGAAAGCGTGGATGTCGGTGGAGAGTATGGGCCATACCGCCAGACGGAGCGTTTGGATATCTATAAAATCTATTGGCAAGATCTGCTGGACCGAGGTCTCGCATACCGCTGCTATTGTACGGAGGAAGAGCTGGAGCAGGAGCGGGAGGAGCAGACCGCCCGCGGTGAGACGCCGCGTTATTCCGGCAAGCACCGCAACCTGACGCCTGAGCAGTGCAGTGCCTTCGAAGCGGAAGGGCGTGTGCCGAGCATCCGTTTCCGCGTGCCTGATGAGCGTGAGTATACGTTTGATGATATGGTAAAAGGCAAAATTACGTTTAACTCAAAAGAGACTGGCGATTTTGTCATTGTCAAAAAAGACGGCATTCCTACCTATAACTTTGCAGTAGCCGTGGACGACCATTTGATGAAAATCACGCATGTGCTGCGCGGCGAAGACCACATTTCCAACACGCCGCGTCAGTTGATGATTTACGAAGCCTTGGGCTGGGAGCCGCCACTCTTCGGGCATATGACGCTGATTGTCGGTGAGGATCACAAAAAGCTCAGCAAACGGAACGAATCCATTATTCAATTTATGGAGCAGTATGATAACCTGGGTTATTTGCCTGAGGCCATGTTCAATTTCATCGCGCTCCTGGGCTGGTCTCCGGAAGGTGAAGAGGAAATATTCAGCAAAGAGCAATTGATCGAAATTTTTGACGCCAACCGCTTGTCTAAAAGCCCTGCTGTGTTCGATCCGAACAAACTGGCACATTTGAATAACCATTATATTAAGCAAGCCGATTCTGATCACATTGCTGAAATGGCCATTCCGCATCTCCAGCAGGCCGGACTGCTTCCGGCCAGCCTTACAACGGAGCAGCACGAATGGGCCAAGTCGCTTATCCGTTTGTATCAGGAACAAATGACAGCGGCTTCCGATATTGTTCAGTTGTCTGACGTGTTTTTCCGTACTCATCTGGAGCTGGATGTGGAAGGACAGGCCGTTCTTGCAGAAGAACAGGTGCCGGTTGTACTTAAGGCTTTTGCCGACAAGGTTGAAGCGGCGGAGGAATTTACGGCCTCCCGGATGGCAGCATTGATTAAAGAGGTGCAGAAAGAAACCGGTTTTAAGGGTAAGCAGCTCTTCATGCCGATCCGTGTTGCCTTAACTGGACAGACACACGGGCGTGACCTGAATGAAACGATATATCTGCTCGGACGGGATACGGTATTGGACCGTCTCCGCTCTCAAATCAAGGGATAATGTCCCTGCAGGGCAAGGGATTGGTTTGAAGCTGTCTCCTTGTCAGATGGCTGCCTTTTCGCTATAATAAACTCCATCAGAAACACAATTTTGCTGACCAGGGCTTTGGTCTATATGATCGTTGTCAGTTTAAATATATTTTGCTAAAGGCAGGGAACAGGAGAAGTACGCTGCAACAGGGCATTTTTCAGAGAGAACGGTCAAGGGAGCTTCCCGGGGCTGCGAGCCGTTCAAATGCCCTGCAGTGGAAATGCGCCTGGGAGCTGTGCAGTTGAACCGGCATGCCGGCCAGATTGTATCGTTTTGTCCGCGTTACTGGACGAGAAGATGAGGTATCCTTGTCCTGTTTCTGGGGGCAATGAACACCTCGAGCAGAGTGGAACCACGGTGAAACGTCTCTGCAGCATAGGCTGCAGGGGCGTTTTTTTTGGATACCCGTTTGCCGGTTATATAAAAAACTCAGCGGCTGCTCACGCAGGAGCAAGGAGGGAAGCGCATGTTCAGGCAAATGAGATCTGATATTCAGACCGTACTGGATAACGACCCGGCGGCAAGAAGTAAGCTGGAGGTCATTTTCACCTACTCGGGGCTGCATGCTATCTGGGCGCACCGGATTGCGCATGCCTTATATAAACGCCGCTGCTGCACATTGTCCCGCATTGTGTCGCAATTTTCTCGTTTTATGACAGGTATTGAAATCCATCCGGGCGCCCGGATCGGAGACCGTCTGTTCATTGACCACGGTATGGGGGTTGTGATCGGCGAAACCTGTGAAATCGGCAATGATGTCGTTATTTACCAGGGGGTAACCCTGGGAGGTACGGGGAAGGAAAAAGGGAAAAGACACCCGACAATCGGTAATAATGTAGTTATCGGATCAGGGGCTAAAATTTTGGGCTCCTTCACGGTTGGTGATCAATCCAACATAGGCTCCAACTCGGTTGTACTCAAAGAGGTTCCTCCGAACAGCACGGTTGTCGGCATTCCCGGCAAGATCGTGCGCCAGGACGGCAAACGCAGAGATCGGCTTAGCCATCAACTTCCCGATCCGGTGGTCGATTCGATACGCTTACTCCAGGAGGAAATCGAACGGCTGCGTGGCGAAGTTTCCGAGCTGAAACGGGAAAAAGCAAGATGTGATTAGCATATACTCAGGAAAAGGAAAAATAAGGTTGGATCAATTTAACCGCGGTGAGATTACAAACTAAGCAGCAAACGCTGCCCTGTGTTCGGCTGCTGTAGAGGCGGATGGATCGCAGGATAGGAGGAGTACGTTTATGGCGCTTCAAATCTATAACACGATGTCACGGAGCAAGGAACTGTTCGAGCCGTTGGAGCCGGGAAAGGTGAAAATGTACGTTTGCGGTCCTACAGTGTATGACTACATTCATATCGGGAACGCCCGTCCAATTATTGTGTTTGACATCGTTCGCAGCTACCTGCAGTATTCCGGTTATGATGTAAACTATGTGTCGAATTTTACTGATGTTGACGATAAGCTGATCCGAAAAGCAGAACAGCTTGGAACAACGGTTCCAGAGGTGGCCGAGCGCTTCATTGCGGCTTATTATGAGGATGTTGAGGGCTTGGGCATCTCGAAAGCCAATGCCCATCCGCGGGTAACGGAGAGCATGGATATGATCATCCGCTTCATTCAGGATCTGGTGGATCGGGACTATGCGTATGAGAACGGCGGGGATGTTTTTTTTCGGACGGAGAAGTTTAAGGATTATGGGAAGCTGTCCGGCCAGAACCTAGAGCAGCTTCAGTTCGGAATTCGTATCGGGGTTGATGAGCGTAAAGAGCGCCCGGAGGATTTCGTATTGTGGAAGGCTGCTAAGCCGGGTGAAATTTTCTGGGAAAGCCCGTGGGGGAATGGACGTCCCGGCTGGCACATTGAGTGCTCCGCTATGGCTCTTCATCATCTGGGGGAAACGATGGATATTCACGGCGGCGGCCAGGATCTGCAGTTTCCGCATCATGAATGCGAATGCGCCCAGTCCGAGGCGTTGACCGGCAAGCCGTTGTCCAATTACTGGATGCACAACGGATATATTCGTATCAATAACGAGAAAATGTCCAAATCACTGGGCAACGGCATCCTCGTTAAGGATTTGCGTGCACGCTATAAGAAAGATGCAATCCGTTATTTCATGCTGTCCACCCATTACCGTAATCCATTGAACTTTAATGATGAAACGATGGAGCAGTCTGAAAAAAGCGTGGAACGCATCGCTAATGCGGTAACCAACCTCAAACACCGCCTTGAAACCTCTACAGAGGGAGACGGCAAGGTGCCGGCAGAGCTTCAAGAGAAGCTTGATCAAATCCATGCGTTATTCCGTGAGAAGATGGATGATGATTTTAATACACCTGATGCGATAACGGCATTGTTTGAATGGGTAAGCGAGACGAACCGGGTACTTCAACAGGCTGTGGTGAGCAAGGTTGAGCTGCAGGTGCTGCTGGACACCTTCCAAAATCTGAACAGTGTGCTTCGCCTATATACGGAGGTTGGTGAAGAACTGCTGGATGAGGAGATCGAGCAATTGATTGTCGAACGCGTGGAAGCTCGTAAGGTCAAAAATTGGAGACGGGCCGATGAAATCCGTGATCTGCTCGCTTCGAAGGGGATACTTCTTGAGGACACGGCGCAGGGAATGCGCTGGCGGCGCAAATGAGCGGGGAGCACATAACCCCGCCGGGAGGAGGCATGGAGGGAAGCTGGTTTCCGTACCCTTCCTCCAAGCCGGCCCGGCTGATCCCTCCGATTGCGCTTGCCTACATTGGCGACGCCGTATACGAGGTGGCTGTTCGCCAATATTTGCTATCCCAGGCCAACCTGCGCCCGAATCATCTTCACCGGAGAGCGACAGGCCTCGTCTCGGCCAAGGCGCAAAGCAGGATTTTGCAACTGGTAGAGCAGGAATTGACGGAAGAGGAGCAGGATATTGTCAGACAGTGTCGAAACGCGAAGTCCGGCAGCGTGCCAAAAAATGCGGATGTTCTCGAATACCGTCATGCAACTGCGCTGGAAGGACTGTTCGGTTTCCTGTACTGCGATGGCAGGCTGGATCGGCTGCGTGAATTGATTGGCAGAGGCATTGCTTTAATGGACACGAAAAAATAAATAGGATACGAGCGGGCTGATGTGTTTGCAGGGCAAAGGCAGACCGCATTGACAGAGAGGAAGTTCAGTATGGAGGAAGAATGGATTGCCGGCAAGCATTCGGTGATAGAGGCGCTTCGTTCAGGGCGTACGATCAACAAAATATGGGTGGCGGACAATGCGCAAAAGCATTTGACACAGCCGATTATCGCTGAAGCCAAAAAAGCCGGCGTTATCGTTCAGCAGGCGGATAAGCGCAAGCTGGATCAAATGGTTCCCGGAATTCAGCATCAAGGCGTAGTGGCGCAGGCTGCGCCGCATGCGTATGCGGAAGTGGAGGATTTGCTTGCTGCTGCTGCAGACAAGGGACAAGCTCCTTTTCTGATTCTGCTTGATGAAATTGAAGATCCGCATAATTTGGGCTCGATTCTCCGTACGGCGGATTGTACAGGCGCACATGGAGTAATCGTGCCTAAGCGGCGTTCGGCGGCTGTTACGGCGACGGTGTCGAAAACCTCTGCGGGTGCTGTCGAATACGTGCCGGTTGCGAGGGTAAGCAATCTTGCCCAGACCATCGACCGGTTGAAAGAAGAAGGAATTTGGGTCGTGGGAACGGATGTCAACGCGACTGAGTCTGTATTTGGACATGGCGTGTTCACCGGACCGGTGGCGATTGTGATCGGCAACGAGAGCAAGGGCGTGGGGCGGCTTGTGCGGGAAAAATGCGATGTGCTCGTCAAGCTTCCGATGGAAGGACGCATCAATTCGCTGAATGCATCGGTCGCTGCCGGCGTGGTGATGTACGAAGTGCTGCGCGGACGAATGGCCCGGGCTTAGCAAATGGCTGATACACGCGATGTCCTGCTGGTGGATGGCTACAACATGATCGGAGCATGGCCAGAGCTGTCCGCACTAGCCAAGTCCAGCTTGCAGGAAGCGCGGGACAGGCTGCTTGAGAGGCTCGCGGACCATCAGGCGTATTCCGGCAGAAGAGTCATCGTTGTATTTGACGCCTACCGGGTGCCGGGACTCGGTAAAATCTTCTCACAGAGCAAAGTGCAGATCTACTTCACCAAAGAAAAAGAAACTGCCGATGAATGCATCGAGCGTTTGGTCAGGGAGCTCAGCAGCCGGAGAAGGTCTATATATGTGGCCACGAGCGATTTGGTGGAGCAGCACGTGGCGTTTGGACAGGGAGCTCTCAGAGTATCTGCACGTGAGCTTCTGATTGAGGTGGAAGAGTCTGAACGGGAGGTCCAAAAGCAAATTGAACAGAATACAGATCGGCTTAACCGCAACACGCTCGATGCTTCGCTCACTCCGGAAATGAGAAAGATGTTTGAAAAATGGAGGCGGGAGTAAGATAATTCCATTGATTTCAAGCGATATAATTTGATTCCATATAAACCTTAAATTATTCTTTTTGTAGCGGGTGTGGTTGACGGTCCTCAGGAGCTTGGCGTATACTTGTCGTATATTTTGAGTAGTAACGGGTACCTTGCGTTGCAGCCGGAGGGATTGTTAGTGAGTGTCGACCTCAAAGATGTCATGTTGTCAGTGTATGATTACAAGAATGATGAAGACATTGTCGTAGCGGTCCATGAAGGCGACAGCGAGGCGCTGGAGTTTCTGATTAATAAATATCGGAACTTTGTCAGAGCCAAGGCGAGATCTTATTTTCTGATCGGTGCTGATCGCGAGGATATCATCCAGGAAGGCATGATCGGTTTGTATAAATCGATTCGTGATTTCAAAGGGGACAAGCTGGCCTCATTCAAAGCATTTGCCGAGCTATGCATCACGAGACAGATTATTACAGCCATCAAGACGGCGACACGTCAGAAGCATATTCCACTGAATTCCTATGTATCCTTGGACAAGCCTATCTATGATGAAGAGTCGGACCGTACCTTGATGGATGTCATCTGCGGTTCGCGCGTAAGCGATCCAGAGGAACTGATCATTAATCAGGAAGAGTTCGTCGGGCTGGAAGATAAGATGTCGGAAATCTTAAGTGATTTGGAGCGGAAGGTTCTGATGCTATATCTGGACGGAAGGTCTTATCAGGAAATTGCCGTTGACCTTAACCGCCATGTGAAATCGATTGATAACGCATTGCAGCGGGTCAAACGAAAGCTTGAAAAATATCTGGAAGTCCGCGATAATTAAAGAAAGCTCATTGTAAGAAAAGGCTCGGTTATATGAGTCTTTTTTTGTTTCATTTGTTGGTTGGCAGGTTTATAACGTTTCGAATTGATTTATACTTGATTAGTATAAATGCCGAACAGTTGAGAGTTTTGGAGTAGGGGAAAGACTGCCTGCACGCTTCTGAAAAACTTGCCAGTCCGTCAGGGCTAGATGCGCCTAAACATTCGTTGACATGGTACACCCCTTGTGATAAAGTGTTTTAGGTAGGCCTAAATTTGCATTTTTTAGGACCAATTTAGAGACTTCCTGTTTGTCGGATGTCTTCGGGAGGTGCACATCATGCGGGTAATTATTACTTTGGCTTGTACGAATTGCAAACAAAGAAATTATACTACAACCAAAAACAAGCGTAATCACCCCGACCGCATGGAGATGAAGAAATTCTGCAAGTATTGTAGCGAGCAGACTCCTCATCGTGAAACCAGATAGTTTTTTGGAGGTGTAGTCGGCGTGAAACGCAGTTTCAAGTCTCTGTTTTCCTTTTTCTCTGAAAGCTGGGCTGAACTCAAAAAAGTTCGCTGGCCCAATCGTAAAGAACTGACTAACTACACGCTGATTGTTGTTGGGACAATTGCGTTTGTCACGATTTATTTTTGGGTTCTGGATATCGGCATTTCTGCTGTGATCGAAGCGATTATCTAAGAAGGGTCCCAGGTGGCTTGATATGGAAAAAAGATGGTATGTAGTTCATACCTATTCTGGGTATGAGAACAAAGTCAAAGCCAATTTGGAAAAACGCGTTGAGTCCATGGGCATGGAAGACAAGATATTCCGTGTTCTTGTTCCTATGGAAGAAGAACTGGTGAACAAAGACGGTAAGAAGAAGACCGTTATGCGCAAAGTTTACCCCGGTTATGTCTTGGTCGAAATGATTCAGACCGATGACTCCTGGTATGTTGTCCGCAACACACCGGGTGTAACAGGGTTTGTAGGATCAACGGGTTCGGGTTCCAAGCCTACGCCTTTGCTTCCGGAGGAAGTTGAGCAGATTCTGAAGCATATGGGCATGGTCGAGCCGAAACCGAAGATAGAATTCGACGTGAAAGAGTCCGTACGGATCAAGGTTGGTCCATTTGCGAATTTTGTGGGCTCCGTGGAAGAGATTTTGGCTGAGAAGAGCAAGCTTAAAGTACACGTCAACATGTTTGGACGGGAAACCCCGCTGGAGTTGGATTATACTCAAGTGGAGAAAATATAAGTTTTCTATGGTTTCTTGTGGGAGGATCTTACGATCCATTTGACCACTATTGAGTCAAGGAGGTGTCACCATGGCAAAAAAGGTAATCAAAATGGTAAAACTGCAGATTCCTGCAGGTAAAGCGAATCCAGCGCCTCCAGTAGGTCCAGCTTTGGGTCAAGCAGGTGTCAACATCATGGCATTCTGTAAAGAATTCAATGCTCGTACTGCTGATCAGGCAGGCCTGATTATTCCGGTTGAAATTTCGGTGTTTGAGGACCGTTCTTTTACGTTCATCACCAAAACTCCACCGGCTGCAGTTCTGCTGAAAGTCGCTGCTAAGATCGAAAAAGGTTCCGGCGTACCAAACCAAACGAAAGTCGCTACTGTAAACCGCGATGCTGTTCGTCAAATCGCTGAACAAAAAATGCCTGACCTGAACGCAGCTTCCGTTGAAGCAGCTATGCGTATGGTTGAGGGTACTGCACGCAGCATGGGTATCACCATCGTAGACTAAGCGTAAGCTTTGTTTGTCGGCTAGAAGCCGGCTTATGTGGGAGGAATATCCGCTAATACCACAAAGGAGGAAAATATAATGGCTAAACACGGTAAGAAATACCTGGAAGCTGCTAAGCTGATCGACAGCGAAGCAACTTACGAGCCTTTGGAAGCCGTTGAACTGGTGAAAAAGGCAGCAACTGCAAAATTCGACGAAACTGTTGAAGCAGCAGTTCGTTTGGGCGTAGATGCTCGTAAACAAGACCAGGCTGTTCGTGGTGTGGTTGTTATGCCGCACGGTACTGGTAAAACCCAACGCGTGTTGGTATTTGCAAAAGGTGATAAAGCGAAGGAAGCCGAAGCGGCTGGCGCTGATTTTGTAGGCGATCAGGACATGATCAACAAAATCCAACAAGGCTGGTTTGAATTCGATGTCTGCGTAGCTACACCTGATATGATGAGTGAGGTTGGTAAATTGGGCCGTCTGCTCGGTGGTAAAGGCTTGATGCCTAACCCTAAAGCGGGTACAGTTACATTCGACGTTGCCAAGGCTGTTCAAGAGATCAAAGCTGGTAAAATCGAATACCGCCTCGACAAAGCAGGTCAAATTCACGCTCCAATCGGCAAGGTTTCTTTCACTGCTGAGCAGTTGAATGATAACCTCAAAGCGTTGATCGACGCTCTGAACCGTGCTAAGCCAGCGGCTGCTAAAGGTGTATACCTGAAGAACATTGCGGTATCTTCCACAATGGGCCCTAGTGCACGCGTGAACGCAGCAACATACAGATAATAAAAGGATTGACATAATCAATCCTGACTGGTATCCTGTATAAGTTGTGTCATGATGATTGACCTTTAACATTTGAATATGCTTACCGTAGACAGTAGGTGCCGGAAGGCTTAATTTCCTACCGAGGTGTTATGATAGAACGTTTCATGCGGCGGGTTCGCCCGCCCATGTTGATTTATCAAGCCTTCGTATATGCTACGGAGGCTTTTCTAATGCCTATGTAGCTCCGTTTCTGTGAACGGATCATAGAAACGGCAAAAATTTATTAGGAGGTGTACAGTTTGGCAAATGCAAAAGTGATTCAAGCAAAACAAGAAACCGTTGAAGTCGTAACTGCGAAATTGCGCGAGAGTGCAACGACCGTTGTTGCTGACTACCGTGGTCTGACCGTTGCGCAAATAACTGAGCTGCGTAAGCAGCTTCGTGAAGCCGGAATCGAATTCCAGGTGCTGAAGAACACACTGCTTCGCCGTGCGACTGCAGCAGCAGAACTGACTGAGCTGGACCAAGCTCTGACAGGTCCTACAGCAATCGCGTTCAGTACAGAAGACGCAGTGGCTCCAGCCAAAATTCTGAACGACTTCGCCAAGAAGAATGATGCTCTCAAACTGAAAGGCGGCGTGTTGGAAGGTCGTGTGGTTAGTGCTGAAGAAGTTAAAGCACTGGCTGAACTCCCGTCCCGCGAAGGTCTGCTTTCCATGCTCCTCAGCGTGCTTCAAGCTCCTGTGCGCAACTTCGCACTTGCAGTTAAAGCTGTTGCAGAGAAAGAAGAGCAAAGCGCGTAACCGGATCATCGGTCGTGCTGTAAGATCGGCAGTATAAATTTTTCAAAAAAAACTATTATATAAACGGAGGTTCAACCATGAGTAAAGAGCAAATCTTGGAAGCAATTAAAGGTATGTCCGTACTGGAACTGAACGATCTTGTTAAAGCAATCGAAGAAGAATTCGGCGTAACAGCAGCTGCTCCTGTAGCAGTAGTTGGTGGCGCTGTAGGTGGCGCGGCTGAAGCTGAGCAAACTGAGTTCGACGTAATCCTGACTAGCGCTGGTGCTTCCAAAATCAACGTAATCAAAGCAGTTCGCGAAATCACAGGTCTGGGCTTGAAAGAAGCTAAAGAACTGGTAGACAACGCTCCAAAACCACTGAAAGAAAAAGTGGCTAAAGAAGAAGCTGACTCCGTTAAAGCTAAGCTGGAAGAAGCAGGCGCAACTGTAGAAGTAAAATAATTACCTTTACAGGTTAGCGGCGAAACACAAACCCCTTGAGGCGATATTCAAGGGGTTTGTTGCTGTATTAACAAAACCTGAAGGATGTGGACGGCAATGTCTGACCATTATTACTCTAGCAGCCCTGATGCCGCGCATGAAAGGCGGATACTAGAAACGGAGCTTCGCGGGCAATCGCTCACTTTTGTTAGTGATGCCGGTGTCTTTTCTAAACAGGGGATTGATTACGGGAGCAGGGTTCTGATTGAAGCGATGGAGTTTCCGGAGGATTCCGAAATACTGGACGTAGGCTGCGGGTATGGTCCTATCGGCCTGACAGCGGCAAGACTCGCTCCGGCAGGGCGGGTTACTATGATTGATATCAACGAGAGGGCGGTTAAACTGGCGAAGGAGAATGCCGAACGCAACAGAATTGCTAATGTCACTATACTGCAAAGTGATTTATTTCAGGCTGTGGTAGACAGACGGTTTGATATCGTTCTAACCAATCCACCGATTCGTGCGGGGAAAGAAACCGTTCATTCCATATTCGATCTGGCGTTTGACCATCTGAATGAGGGTGGGGCCCTATGGGTCGTCATCCAGAAAAAACAAGGTGCGCCTTCTGCGAAAGCTAAGCTGGAAAGCTTGTTCCCGCGAGTAGAGGAAGTTACAAAGGACAAAGGATACCGAATTTTCAAGGCGATGAAATAAAAGAATAGACAGAAAAAAGGCCGTTGACATGGGCCGCGGTCTGTGATATTATTATAAAATGTCAGCATATAGGATGCCCTTTATGTCTTTAGTTTGCTGAAATGTCAATAGGTTATAACAGGCAAGGCATATATTTTGTCTTGTCTACGTATAATATATACGTTTTGGGCAAATCTACAGGTAATAAAGGTGTTTCCGGCAGGAAGATTCCACAGATAAGTCGCTCTTTTTTCGATTATGTTCGAGCAAGGGCTTTTCTTCATTTGTGGAGAACGAATCTGTTGTATGAGTTCCATTATAAGGTTCCAAACAAAGGTTCGCAATGAAATTTTTAAGCGAGTAGACATGAGGGGTGAGTTAAAGTTGGCAGGACATCTTGTTCAATATGGTCGACGCACTCGGCGCAGTTATGCACGTATTAACGAGGTACTTGAAGTTCCGAACCTTATTGAGATCCAACAAAAATCTTACGATTGGTTTTTGGAAGAAGGATTGCGTGAAATGTTCCAGGATATTTCGCCAATTCAGGACTTCACGGGTAACCTGGTTTTGGAATTTATCGACTACAGCCTCGGAGAGCCTAAATATACAGTAGATGACGCGAAAGAACGCGACGTTACGTATGCAGCGCCACTTCGGGTAAAAGTCCGGCTTATTAATAAAGAAACCGGAGAAGTGAAAGAGCAGGAAGTATTCATGGGAGACTTCCCGCTGATGACCGAAACCGGTACATTTATTATTAATGGTGCGGAACGGGTTATTGTCAGCCAGTTGGTTCGCTCTCCCAGCGTCTATTTCAGTACAAAAGTAGATAAAAACGGGAAAACGGCATACACTGCAACGGTTATTCCTAACCGGGGTGCATGGCTCGAATTGGAGATGGATGCGAAGGATATTATCTATGTCCGCATCGACCGTACTCGTAAAATTCCAGTAACTGTTTTGCTGCGTGCCCTTGGTTTTGGTACTGATGCTGAAATCCTGGAACTGCTCGGCAATGACGAATACATTCGCAATACGCTTGATAAAGATAACACGGATTCCACGGAGAAAGCGCTGATCGAAATTTATGAGCGTCTTCGCCCGGGTGAGCCGCCAACATTGGATAATGCGAAAAGTCTGCTCGTAGCACGCTTCTTCGATCCAAAACGTTACGATTTGGCCAATGTAGGCCGCTATAAAATCAATAAAAAGCTTCATATCAAGAATCGCTTGTTTAACCAGCGTCTTGCTGAATCCCTGATTGATACCACCACAGGTGAAATTATTGCTGAAGCTGGGCAAATGGTTGACCGTCGTCTGCTGGACGAAATCATGCCATATCTGGAAAATTCGGTTGGACACCGCACGTATCATGTTGCGAGCGGCGTGCTGGACAGCAACGACATTCCTCTTCAAACGATTGATGTATTCTCTCCGATTGAAGATGGCAAAGTCATCAAGCTGATTGCTAACGGCAATATCGATAAGACGGTTAAGAATATTACGCCGGCGGACATTATTTCCTCCATCAGCTATTTCATTAACCTGCTTCACGGTGTCGGCAGCACGGATGATATTGACCACTTGGGTAACCGCCGTCTGCGTTCTGTAGGTGAACTGCTGCAAAACCAGTTCCGTATTGGTCTGTCCCGTATGGAGCGTGTAGTTCGTGAAAGAATGTCGATTCAGGATGCGAATGTTATCACACCGCAAGCTCTGATCAACATTCGTCCGGTGATCGCTTCCATCAAGGAGTTCTTTGGCAGCTCTCAGTTGTCCCAGTTTATGGATCAGACGAATCCGTTGGCGGAATTAACGCATAAACGTCGTCTGTCTGCATTGGGACCGGGCGGTCTGACGCGCGAACGCGCGGGCATGGAAGTACGGGACGTTCACCCGAGCCACTACGGCCGGATGTGTCCGATCGAGACTCCGGAAGGACCGAACATCGGTCTGATCAACTCGTTGTCGACCTTTGCGCGCATTAATGAGTACGGCTTTATTGAAGCCCCTTACCGCTGGGTTGATCCGAAGACCGGCAAAGTAACGGAACAAATTGATTACCTGACGGCCGATGAAGAGGATAACTATGTTGTTGCCCAGGCGAATGCAGAGTTGAACGAAGACAATACATTTAAAGATGAAGTCGTGATTGTGCGTTATAACAAGCAGTCCGACAATATCATCCCGATGCAGAGCAGTCGTGTAGACTACATGGACGTTTCACCTAAGCAGGTTGTGTCAGTCGCAACAGCATTGATTCCGTTCCTGGAGAATGACGACTCCAACCGTGCCCTGATGGGTTCCAACATGCAGCGGCAGGCAGTTCCGCTTCTCATTCCTAAGGCTCCTTTGGTGGGTACAGGGATGGAGCATAAAGCAGCTAAAGACTCCGGTGTATGTATTGTATCCAAGTATGACGGGATTATTGAACGTTCTTCCGCCAATGAAATTTGGCTGCGCCGCGTTGAGACTGTGGACGGCAATGAAGTCAAAGGCGATATTGTTAAATATAAATTACACAAATTTATGCGTTCGAACCAAGGAACATGCATCAATCAGCGTCCGATTGTCAAACGCGGAGATGCAGTGAAAAAAGGGGATATCCTTGCAGACGGACCTTCGACCGAAATGGGCGAACTGGCTCTGGGACGCAACGTGGTCGTAGCCTTTATGACGTGGGAAGGTTACAACTACGAGGATGCGATCCTTCTCTCCGAGAAGCTCGTGAAAGAAGATGTGTACACCTCCATTCATATTGAGGAGTACGAATCCGAAGCGCGGGATACGAAGCTGGGACCTGAAGAAATTACTCGGGATATTCCTAACGTTGGTGAAGAGGCGCTCCGCAATTTGGATGAGCGTGGAATTATCCGCATCGGTGCAGAGATTGGTGCTGGCGACATTTTGGTTGGCAAGGTAACACCTAAAGGCGTTACAGAACTAACTGCTGAGGAACGTCTCCTGCATGCGATCTTCGGTGAAAAAGCACGTGAAGTACGTGATACCTCCTTGCGTGTGCCTCACGGTACGGACGGTATCGTAGTTGACGTGAAGGTGTTTACACGCGAGAATGGCGACGAGTTGCCGCCAGGTGTTAACCAGCTTGTACGTGTATACATCGCTCAGAAGCGTAAAATTTCCGAGGGTGACAAAATGGCCGGACGTCACGGTAACAAGGGTGTCGTTGCCCGTATTCTCCCGGAAGAGGATATGCCGTTCCTGCCAGACGGTACGCCTGTCCAGGTCGTACTGAACCCGCTGGGCGTGCCTTCGCGGATGAACATCGGTCAGGTGCTCGAAGTTCATCTGGGTATGGCTGCTATGCGTCTCGGTATTCACGTGGCCACACCGGTATTCGACGGTGCGAACGAGTATGATGTGTTTGACACCATGGAAGAAGGCGGCATGCAGCGCAACGGTAAAACTGTACTTTATGACGGCCGTACCGGTGAGCGCTTTGAACGTGAAGTAACGGTCGGCGTCATGCATATGATCAAGCTGGCGCATATGGTTGACGATAAAATTCATGCCCGCTCCACAGGTCCTTACTCGCTTGTTACGCAGCAGCCGCTGGGGGGTAAAGCCCAATTCGGCGGTCAGCGCTTCGGTGAGATGGAGGTGTGGGCACTGGAAGCATACGGTGCTGCTTATACACTGCAGGAGATTTTGACCGTGAAATCCGATGACGTGGTAGGACGTGTGAAAACATACGAATCGATCGTTAAAGGTGAAAATGTTCCGGAGCCAGGTGTTCCTGAATCCTTTAAAGTATTGATCAAGGAACTGCAGAGCTTGGGGATGGACGTGAAGATTCTGTCCGAAGATGAGCAGGAAATTGAGATGAAAGAAATCGATGACGAAGATGAGAACACTAGTGATAAACTGAGCCTGAATTTGGAGGGCACGGAAGTCGGAATAGAATAAATTGTTTCTTTCTGGCAAGTGTGCTCGTCTACGACAATGGCAATGTGCAGGCTCCTGTAGCGGCTCGTGAAAAGCGGGCCGTTATGGAACCTAGTAATTAGGATAGGGTTAAGGAGGGTTGCTCCTTGTTGGACGTCAACAATTTCGAATACATGAAAATCGGGCTTGCATCCCCGGAAAAAATTCGCTCTTGGTCCCGCGGAGAAGTGAAGAAGCCGGAAACTATCAACTACCGTACGCTTAAACCGGAAAAAGAAGGGCTGTTCTGCGAGAAGATTTTCGGGCCTACCAAGGACTGGGAGTGTCACTGCGGTAAGTACAAGCGCGTTCGTTATAAAGGCGTTGTTTGTGACCGTTGCGGAGTAGAGGTAACCCGTGCCAAGGTTCGGCGCGAGCGGATGGGTCATATTGAATTGGCTGCTCCTGTATCACACATCTGGTACTTTAAAGGAATTCCAAGTCGCATGGGCCTTGCGCTCGATATGTCTCCACGTTCCCTTGAGGAGATCATTTACTTCGCATCTTATGTTGTAACGGATCCAGGCGATACGCCGCTGGAGAAAAAGCAACTTTTGTCTGAAAAGGAATACCGCAGCTATCGTGAAAAATACGGCTACGGCTTCCAAGCAGGTATGGGTGCTGAAGCTGTCAAAAAGCTTCTCCAAGATCTCGATATCGATAAAGAACTCGAATTCCTGAAGGAAGAGCTGCGCACGGCTCAAGGCCAGCGCCGCAACCGTGCCATCAAACGTCTTGAAGTCATCGAAGCCTTCCGTAACTCCGGCAACCAGCCGGAATGGATGGTCATGGACGTGCTGCCGGTTATTCCTCCTGAGCTTCGCCCGATGGTTCAGCTCGATGGTGGGCGTTTCGCCACTTCCGATCTGAACGATCTGTACCGCCGTGTAATCAACCGGAACAACCGTCTGAAAAGACTGCTTGACCTGGGCGCGCCGGACATTATTGTACAAAACGAAAAACGCATGCTTCAAGAAGCTGTCGATGCGTTGATTGATAACGGCCGCCGTGGACGTCCGGTTACAGGCCCTGGTAATCGTCCTTTGAAATCGCTCAGCCATATGCTGAAGGGTAAACAAGGACGTTTCCGTCAGAACTTGCTGGGTAAACGGGTTGACTATTCCGGTCGTTCCGTTATCGTTGTAGGTCCTTATCTGAAAATGTACCAATGTGGTCTGCCGAAAGAGATGGCGTTAGAGCTGTTTAAACCTTTTGTAATGAAAGAGCTTGTAAATAAAGGGCTCGCTCATAACATTAAGAGTGCAAAACGCAAAGTCGAGCGCGTAAGCGCCGAAGTGTGGGATGTGCTGGAAGAAGTGATCAAGGAGCATCCGGTTCTGCTGAACCGTGCCCCTACGCTGCATCGTCTCGGTATTCAGGCTTTTGAACCGATTCTGGTTGAAGGACGCGCGATCCGTCTGCATCCGCTCGTATGTACGGCTTACAATGCCGACTTCGACGGTGACCAGATGGCCGTGCACGTGCCGTTGTCCGCTGAAGCGCAAGCTGAAGCACGTCTTCTGATGCTTGCCTCCGGGAACATTCTGAACCCGAAAGACGGCAAGCCGGTCGTTACTCCGTCTCAGGATATGGTCTTGGGATCTTACTATCTGACGATGGATAACAAGGAAGAAGAAGGAGCGGGCATGATCCTGGGCAGCGTCAATGAAGCTGTATCCGCCTATCAGCGTGGAACCGCAGGCCTGCATGCACGTGTAGCTATTCCGGTGAAGGCGCTTGGTAAAACGAGCTTCACCGAAAAACAGCAAGGTGCATTGCTGATCACTACAGTTGGTAAAATTATCTTTAATGAAATTTTCCCAGCGAGCTTCCCGTATATCAATGATGCGACACGTTCCAACCTGCTCTACGGAACAGCGGAGGAATTCTTTGTCTACGATAAAGGTGTCAACATTACGGAAGCGATTCAGAACGCGCCGCAGGCGAATGGGGTGGGCAAAGACTATCTCGGCAATATTATCGCCCGCTGCTTCGAGATTTACCATACAACAGAGACGGCTGTGATTTTGGATAAAATCAAACAGCTCGGCTTCACATACTCTACTCGTGCAGGTGTAACTGTAGCGGTATCTGACGTTATCGTGCCGGAAGAGAAGAAGAAGATTTTGGAAGAATCCGATGCCAAGGCGCAAATTGTTACGAATCAGTACCGTCGTGGTCTGATTACGAACGAAGAGCGTTATGACCGGATCATCGACATCTGGTCCAAGGCGAAAGATGAGCTGACAGATGTGCTGTTGAAATCCATGGACCGCTACAACTCTATCATGATGATGGTGGACTCCAAAGCGCGTGGTAACAAGTCACAGATTACCCAGCTTGGCGGTATGCGTGGTTTGATGGCGAACCCGTCCGGACGGATTATCGAGCTCCCGATCAAATCGAACTTCCGTGAAGGTCTGACAGTACTCGAGTACTTCATTTCCACGCACGGTGCCCGTAAAGGTCTGGCGGATACAGCGCTCCGTACGGCTGACTCCGGTTACTTGACACGTCGTCTCGTCGATGTTGCACAGGATGTGATCGTTCGCGAGGATGATTGCGGTACGGATAAAGGCTTTACAGTTGGTCGTATTCAGGACGGTAAAGAGGTTATCGAGGATCTGTACGACCGTCTTGAAGGGCGTTACTGCTTCGAAACTGTACGTCATCCGGAGACGGGTGAAGTTCTTGCCCGCCGCAATGAGCTGATCGATTCCGACAAGGCGGAAGCAATCGTCAAAGCAGGGGTCGACAAGGTACAAATCCGTTCGGTGCTCAGCTGCCGCGCCAAACATGGTGTGTGCAAAAAATGCTACGGCCGCAACCTGGCTACAGGCAAACATGTTGAGATCGGAGAAGCGGTTGGTATCATCGCTGCCCAATCCATCGGCGAACCTGGAACACAGCTCACGATGCGTACGTTCCACACCGGTGGTGTTGCGGGTGACGATATCACTCAGGGTCTGCCTCGTATTCAGGAGCTCTTTGAAGCACGTAACCCTAAAGGTCAAGCCACGATCAGTGAGATTGACGGTAAGGTCAAAGAAATCCGCGAAGGCAAAGACCGTCGTGAAATCGATATTGATGGGGAAGCAGAAACCAAAACGTATTCCGTTACCTATGGTTCACGTCTGCGCGTAAGCGAAGGCATGGCTATCGAAGCTGGTGACGAACTGACAGATGGTTCCATCGACCCTAAAGAAATGCTGCGCATCAAAGGTATTCGTGGCGTACAGAACTACATCCTTCAGGAAGTTCAGCGCGTATACCGTAACCAGGGCGTAGAAATCAATGACAAGCACGTCGAAGTTATGATTCGTCAGATGCTTCGCAAAATCCGTATTATTGATGCGGGCAATACGACGCTTCTGCCGGGCTCTTTCGTTGACGTTCACGAATACGAAGCAGCGAATAAAGTTGCCATCCTGAACGGCAAGGAGCCGGCGGTTGCCAAGCCGATCCTGCTCGGTATTACCAAAGCGTCGCTTGAAACGGATTCCTTCCTGTCCGCAGCTTCGTTCCAGGAAACAACACGCGTGCTCACTGATGCAGCTATCAAAGGCAAAGTGGACCAATTGCTTGGCCTTAAAGAGAATGTTATCATCGGTAAGCTGATCCCTGCGGGTACGGGTATGAGCCGCTACCGCAACGTGCAAATCGTGGAGCCTGGTAACGGGGAGTCTCCGTCTGAAGAGTTTGAAACGGTAACGGCTGACTAAGAGCAGCGAACTATGCACCGATTTTCCGGTGTGATAAGGTTAGGAACGTGTGTATGGAGGGGGAGGGTCTATGTCTCCTCCTCCTAACCCTGTTCCGAAGGCTTTTTAGATATCAATTAATATCTTGACATTGATCGTAGTCAATGCTAATATAGCAAAGGTGCGTGAGTTGCAGGATTGTGATTAAGGTGATTTCGGAGGAATGCGAAATGTCTAAAGAACAAAGTCTGCAGGATGCTCATGTCAAGATCGGTACCAAACAGACTATTAAAATGGTTGAATTGGGCTTCGCCTCGGAAGTATATTTGGCCGAAGACGCAGATCCGCGTCTCACTTCCAAACTTATTGAACTGTGTGACAAGCACGGGGTTAAAGTGACGTTGGTGGATACGATGAGTAATCTCGGTAAAGCTTGCGGAATTGAAGTGGGAGCTGCAATGGCTGCTATCGTAAAACAATAAGGTAAGGAACGTTTTTGTCAGAGGATTTAAGTAATTCCAAAAGGCAAAAACTTTTCATTTGTTCTTTTATGAACCGCCTGGGTCTGTGGACTTAAAAAGTGAGTTTATCAAAAGATCATGAAGAATTGAGGAAGGAGGTGGCAACACAATGCCAACTATTAACCAATTGGTGCGTAAAGGCCGTAAAGCCAAAATCGACAAGTCGAAATCACCGGCTCTGCAAAGAGGCTTCAACGCTCTGAAACGTGAAGCTACCGATATCAGCGCTCCGCAAAAACGCGGCGTCTGCACTCGTGTAGGTACAATGACTCCGAAAAAACCGAACTCCGCACTTCGTAAATATGCCCGTGTTCGTTTGACGAACCGTGTAGAGGTGACGGCTTACATTCCGGGTATCGGACATAACCTGCAAGAGCACAGTGTTGTGCTGATTCGCGGAGGTCGTGTAAAAGACCTTCCGGGTGTACGTTACCACATCGTACGCGGAGCTTTGGATACAGCAGGCGTAAACAACCGTATGCAGGCTCGTTCCAAATACGGCGCGAAACGTCCTAAAGCTAAAAAAGCCTAATAAATGACCCGGCAACAGCCGGTTGAACAAATGAGAAAGGGGGATATCCATGCCACGCAAAGGTCCAGTTACCAAAAGAGACGTGTTGCCTGATCCGGTGTATAACAGCAAGCTTGTTACACGTTTGATCAACCGCATCATGCTCGACGGAAAACGCGGAGTTGCTCAAAGCATTCTGTACAATGCGTTCAAGCTGATTCAAGAACGTACGGGCAATGATCCAATGGAAGTGTTTGAAGCAGCTATCAAGAATATCATGCCAGTCCTGGAAGTTAAAGCTCGCCGTGTAGGCGGTGCCAACTACCAAGTACCAATCGAGGTTAAACCTGAGAGACGTACATCCTTGGGACTCCGTTGGCTCGTTAACTACTCCCGCAACCGCGGTGAGAAGACGATGGAAGAGCGTCTCGCTGCAGAAATCATCGACGCATCCAACAACACTGGTGCTTCCGTTAAGAAACGTGAAGACACGCACAAAATGGCTGAAGCGAACAAAGCGTTTGCTCACTACCGCTGGTAGGATTCAGTTCACTAATAAACTTCAATTTTGAAGGGAGACCCATTTCATGGCTAGAGAGTTCTCCTTGAAAAATACACGTAATATCGGGATCATGGCTCATATTGACGCGGGTAAAACCACTACGACTGAGCGGATTCTGTTCTACACAGGCCGTACGCACAAAATCGGTGAAGTTCACGAAGGCGCTGCGACAATGGACTGGATGGAACAGGAACAGGAGCGCGGGATTACGATTACTTCCGCTGCTACTACTGCTGCTTGGAAAGGTCACCGCGTTAATATCATCGACACCCCAGGGCACGTTGACTTCACTGTTGAAGTTGAACGTTCCCTTCGTGTATTGGACGGAGCAGTAGGTGTTTTCAGTGCGAAGGAAGGCGTAGAGCCTCAGTCTGAAACCGTATGGAGACAGGCTGACCGCTACGGTGTTCCTCGGATCGCATATGTAAACAAAATGGACATTATCGGTGCTGACTTCCTGAACGTTGTTGCCGACATGCGTGACCGCCTTCAAGCGAACGCTGTTGCAATTCAACTGCCAATCGGCGCGGAAAATGACTTCATCGGTATCATCGATATCATTGAGCAAAAGGCATATATGTACAAGGATGACCTTGGTCAAAATATCGAAGAAGCCGAAATTCCTGCGGAGTACAAAGACAAAGTCGAAGAACTTCGTATGGAACTGATCGAGAAGGTTGCAGAGTTGGACGAAGAACTTACTATGAAATATCTTGAAGGAGAAGAGCTGACGATTGAAGAAATCAAAGGTGCTCTCCGTCAAGGTGTCGTAGAAGTTAAGATTTTCCCGGTTATCTGTGGATCTTCTTATCGTAACAAAGGGGTTCAGTTGATGCTCGACGCAGTTATCGACTTCCTGCCTGCTCCAATCGACGTACCAGACATCAAGGGGCTCCTTGAAGACGGTACAGAAGCTGTTCGTAAGTCTTCTGATGAAGAGTCTTTCTCTGCACTGGCTTTTAAAATCATGACAGACCCTTACGTTGGTAAATTGACATTCTTCCGCGTATATTCCGGTGTGCTTCAATCCGGCTCTTACGTATTGAATGCAACCAAAGGCAAGCGCGAGCGGATCGGACGTATCCTTCAGATGCATGCGAACAGCCGCCAAGAGATCTCCGAAGTTTACTCCGGTGACATCGCTGCTGCCGTAGGTTTGAAAGATACCAGCACAGGTGATACACTGTGTGATGAGAAGCACCCGGTAATTCTGGAATCCATGAACTTCCCGGATCCGGTTATCGAAATTGCGGTTGAGCCGAAAACCAAGGCTGACCAAGATAAAATGGGTGTGGCTCTCGGTAAGCTGACGGAAGAAGATCCAACTTTACGTGCGCACACGGATGAAGAGACAGGCCAAACGATTTTGGCTGGTATGGGTGAGCTTCACCTGGATATCATCATCGACCGTATGCGTCGTGAGTTTAAGGTAGAAACCAACGTGGGTAAACCACAGGTTGCTTACCGTGAAACATTCCGTCAACCTGCTCGTGTGGAAGGTAAATTTGTTCGTCAGTCCGGTGGTCGTGGTCAATACGGTCACGTATGGGTTGAATTCGAGCCTCTGGAAGCAGGTACAGGCAGCCAGTTTGAGAGCAAAGTTGTCGGTGGTTCCGTTCCACGTGAGTACATCGCTCCAGCTCTTGCAGGTATCGAAGAACAAATGAAGAACGGTGTACTTGCCGGCTTCCCGCTTGTAGACGTAAAAGCTACCATCGTCGACGGTTCTTACCATGATGTCGATTCCAACGAAATGGCGTTTAAAATTGCCGGCTCGATGGCGCTGAAAGCAGCGAAAGACAAATGTAAGCCTGTATTGCTCGAGCCGATTATGAAAGTTGAAGTAACGGTTCCTGAGGAGTACATGGGTGACGTGATGGGTATGTTGAACTCCCGTCGTGGCCGTATCGAAGGTATGGATTCCCGCGGTGGTGCTCAAATTATCCGTGCTAAGGTGCCTCTGTCCGAAATGTTTGGTTATTCAACAACACTTCGTTCCGGTACACAAGGCCGTGGCGTATTCTCGATGGAACTCTCCCATTATGAAGAAGTTCCTAAGAATATTGCTGAAGAAATCGTCTCCAAGTCCAAAGGCGAGTAATAAGTTTTACATGATCGTCAGGTATTACGAATATCCATTTGTTAGCCTGGCGATCTAAACATAAACCCATGATATTGAGGAGGAATTGTTCAAATGGCAAAGGCAAAGTTTGAACGTACTAAACCACACGTTAACATTGGTACTATCGGTCACGTTGACCATGGTAAAACAACTCTGACTGCTGCAATCACAACTGTATTGTCCAAAACTTACGGCGGTGCTGCAGTAGCATTTGATCAAATCGATAAAGCGCCAGAAGAAAGAGAACGTGGTATCACAATCTCCACAGCACACGTTGAATACGAAACTGATCAACGTCACTATGCTCACGTTGACTGCCCAGGCCACGCTGACTATGTTAAAAACATGATCACTGGTGCTGCTCAAATGGACGGAGCAATCCTGGTTGTATCCGCTGCTGACGGCCCAATGCCGCAAACTCGTGAACACATCCTGCTGTCCCGTCAGGTAGGCGTTCCTTACATCGTCGTATTCCTGAACAAATGCGACATGGTTGAAGACGAAGAGCTTCTGGAACTGGTTGAAATGGAAGTTCGCGATCTGTTGAGCGAATATGAATTCCCAGGCGACGACACTCCAATCACTCGTGGTTCCGCTCGTGAAGCTCTGCAAAATCCAGATGGCGAGTGGGCACAAAAAATCGTTGAGATGTTCAAAGAAATCGATACCTACATCCCAACTCCAGAACGCGACACTGACAAACCTTTCTTGATGCCTGTCGAGGACGTATTCTCCATCACTGGCCGTGGTACAGTTGCTACTGGTCGTGTAGAGCGTGGTGTGGTTAAAGTCGGCGATGAAATCGAAATCGTTGGTATCCACGAAGAAACTAAGAAATCCGTAGTTACGGGCGTTGAAATGTTCCGTAAATTGCTGGATTCCGCTCAAGCTGGTGACAACATCGGTGCCCTGCTGCGTGGTGTTGATCGTAGCCAAATCGAGCGTGGTCAAGTACTTGCTAAGCCAACTTCCGTTAAGCCTCACACTGAATTCACGGCTCAAGTATACGTACTGACTAAAGAAGAAGGCGGACGTCATAAGCCTTTCTTCACTGGCTACCGTCCACAGTTCTATTTCCGTACAACTGATGTAACAGGTATCATCAACCTGCCAGAAGGTACTGAAATGGTTATGCCTGGCGACAACATCACAGTTACTGTACAACTGATCGCTCCAATTGCGATCGAAGAAGGTACTCGCTTCGCGATCCGCGAAGGTGGCCGTACAGTAGGTGCTGGTGCCGTAGCATCCATCCAAAAATAATAAGGGACACCCCTTGAATATAAGCAACATTGTACTGGAACGAGCAACAGTGTATTGTAAAGGGATTGAACGCCTCCATCCAATGGATGGAGGCTTTTTTACTTGTGGGATACAGGCAAAAAAACTTTTGGGATTTTGCTTGCATTGGGCTTATATATTCTATATAATAAGAATGTTGTTTGTGACTGTGCGATGATGTGAGAGGTTACTGACACACCCGGCCCCTTTGCCATGAGGCAGTGGTCAGAAAATTTTCACGGAGTATGTCCGATACCAAATTGGGCGATAGAAGGAGGGACTAAAATGGCAAAGCAAAAAATTCGTATTCGTTTGAAAGCATACGATCATAGAATTCTTGATCAATCCGCTGAGAAAATTGTTGAAACAGCGAAACGTTCGGGTGCAGGTGTTTCCGGACCCATTCCGCTGCCTACTGAAAAACAAGTGATTACTATTCTCCGTGCGGTGCACAAGTACAAGGATTCCCGGGAACAATTCGAAATGCGCACACATAAGCGTCTGATCGACATCGTTAACCCGACTCCACAAACTGTGGATGCCTTGATGCGCTTGGACCTGCCGTCCGGTGTAGATATCGAAATTAAATTGTAATAAGCATGCGTGATTAAAGAAAGGAAAAGAGGTGTCAACATGAAAGGTATCTTAGGGAAAAAACTTGGAATGACCCAAGTGTTTACCGCTGAAGGCAACGTAGTTGCAGTTACAGTTATCGAAGCTGGTCCTAACGTGGTTCTGCAGAAGAAAGACCTCGAAAACGACGGCTACGAAGCGGTACAGCTCGGTTTCTCCGATAAGAAAGAAAAACGTGCGAACAAACCTGAAGCAGGACATGCGAAAAAAGCAAATACTGCACCTAAGCGCTACGTTCGTGAATTCCGCGGTGTTGATCTGGCAGGATATGAGATTGGCCAAGAACTCAAAGCTGATATCTTTGCAGAAGGCGAATTCGTTGACGTAACAGGTACATCTAAAGGTAAAGGTTTCGCTGGTGTTATCAAACGCTGGGGACAAAGCACGGGTCCTATGTCTCACGGTTCCCGTTACCACAGAGGACCAGGCTCCATGGGTTCTATCCAAGCGAACCGTGTTCCTAAAGGCAAACGCCTCCCAGGACATATGGGTCATGATACAGTAACTATTCAACATCTTGAAGTTGTGAAGGTTGATACAGAGCGTAATGTGCTTCTCGTAAAAGGCTCTATTCCAGGACCAAAAAACAGCTTCGTGAAAATTCAAGCAACGGTGAAGAAATAATCGATTGAAGAAAGGAGGAACACGAAATGCCCAAAGTAGCAGTCTACAATATCAGCGGTAGCCAAGTTGGCGAAGTTGAATTGAAAGATACAGTTTTCGGTATCGAGCCGAACAAGCACGTTCTTCATGAAGCAGTTCTCTTGCAATTGGCATCCCTGCGTCAAGGAACACACAAAGTAAAAGGTCGTTCTGAAGTGCGCGGTGGTGGTCGTAAGCCTTGGAAACAAAAAGGTACAGGTCGCGCTCGTCAAGGTTCAATCCGCGCTCCGCAATGGAAAGGCGGCGGTACTGTTTTCGGACCGACACCTCGCAGCTATGCTTACAAACTGCCTAAGAAAGTTCGCCGTCTGGCTATTAAATCGGCACTGTCTTCCAAAGTGATCGAGAACCAAATTATCGTACTGGACGCTCTGACTATGAACGCTCCAAAAACGAAAGAATTTGTTGCCATTTTGAATAACCTCAAAGCTGATCAAAAAGCTTTGATCGTAGCTCCTAGCTATGATGATAATGTGGCTCTTTCCGCAAGAAATATTCCTGGCGTGAAATTTGTCGCAGCAGATGGCATTAATGTTCTTGACGTGCTCAAACACGACAAACTGATCATTACGAAAGAAGCAGTCCAGAAAGTTGAGGAGGTGTTCGCGTAATGAAAGATCCTCGTGATATTATCAAACGTCCAATCATCACTGAGCGTACGGCTGAAATGATGAATGACTTGAAATATGTGTTTGAAGTAGACATTCGTTCGAATAAAGTGGAGATCAAGAAAGCGATCGAAGCGATTTTCAACGTGAAAGTTGCAAATGTGAACACACTGCGTGTTCCTGCGAAACCTAAACGTTACGGACGCTATTCCGGATACACCAGTGAATGGAAAAAAGCTTTTGTAACGCTGGCTAAAGACAGTAAACCACTCGAGTTTTTTGAAACGGTATAATTGAAACTGTAAAGTAAGGAGGGAAATTCAGTGCCAATCAAAAAGTACAAACCGACATCCCCGGCAAGACGTGCAATGTCCGTCTCTACTTTTGAAGAGATTACGACAAATCAGCCGGAGAAATCCTTGCTGGCGCCTCTGAGTAAAAAAGCCGGCCGCAACAACCAAGGTAAAATTACGGTTCGTCACCATGGCGGCGGACACAAGCGTAAATACCGTATTATCGATTTCAAACGCAACAAAGATGGAATACCGGGCCGCGTTGCTACGATCGAATACGATCCAAACCGGACTTCCAACATCGCACTGATTCACTATGTGGACGGCGAAAAACGCTACATCATCGCTCCTAAAGGTCTGAAAGTAGGAGACGAAGTGGTATCCGGAGCAGGTTCTGATATTAAAATCGGCAACTCTCTTCCGCTGGAAAATATTCCGGTTGGTACGGTTATCCACAACATTGAGCTGAAGCCAGGCAAAGGCGGACAATTGGTTCGTGCAGCGGGAACAGAAGCTCAGCTTCTTGGTAAAGAAGAGAAATATGTTACTGTACGTCTTTCTTCCGGTGAAGTACGCCGCATTCTGAAAGTTTGCCGCGCTACGATCGGTTCCGTAGGTAACGAAGACCATGAGCTCGTTAAAATCGGTAAAGCTGGACGCAGCCGCTGGTTGGGCCAACGCCCTGAAGTGCGCGGGGTAGTAATGAACCCTAACGATCACCCTCACGGTGGTGGTGAAGGTCGTGCTCCAATCGGACGCAAATCGCCTATGTCCCCATGGGGCAAACCGACTCTTGGTTACAAAACACGTAAAAAAGGTAAAGCTTCTGATAAATACATCGTTCGCCGCCGCACGAAGTAATGTACGCTGTGCATAAAGCGTGAATGAGCCGCAAGAACGAGAACGTTTGATGAAGGGAGGATTCACACATGAGCCGCAGTCTTAAGAAGGGTCCATTTGTAGATGGATACCTGTTGAAAAAAGTTGAGGTGCTGAACGAGCAGGACAAGAAGGTCGTAATCAAAACTTGGTCCCGCCGTTCTACTATTTTCCCTCAGTTCATCGGACACACTTTCGGTGTATATGATGGCCGTAAGCATGTGCCTGTATATGTAACTGAAGATATGGTTGGCCACAAACTGGGAGAGTTTGCTCCAACCCGTACGTACAAAGGCCACACGGACGATGACAAGAAAACAAGAAGATAATGAACCAGTGTCATGTTTGAGAGGAGGTAAACTCAATGGAAGCAAAAGCACATGCTAGGTCTGTACGGATCTCGGCCCGCAAAGTTAAGCTCGTTATTGACTTGATTCGCGGTAAGAAAGTGGGTGAAGCGATCGCAATTCTTCGCCACACGCCTAAATCCGCTTCTCCAGTAGTTGAGAAGCTGCTCAACTCTGCGATTGCAAATGCGGAGCACAACTATTCCATGGACGTAAACAACCTGGTTGTTTCTGAAGTGTTTGTCAACCAAGGTCCAACGATGAAACGTTTCCGTCCACGTGCAATGGGACGTGCAAGCCGGATTAACAAACGCACCAGCCACATCACTTTGGTGGTATCTGAAAAATAAGGAGGGAAAACGTGTGGGACAAAAGGTAAATCCCGTCGGACTCCGAATCGGTATTATCCGTGATTGGGAATCCAAATGGTACGCAGGCAAAGATTTCGGTGATCTTTTGCTGGAAGACGTTAAAATTCGTGAACACCTTAAAAATAAATTGAAAGACTCCGCTGTATCCCGTATTGAAATCGAGAGAGCGGCGAACCGCATCAACGTAACAATCCACACTGCGAAACCAGGTATGGTTATCGGTAAGGGTGGTTCTGAAGTTGAAAATCTGCGTGGTGCAATCACCAAAATCGCAGGCGGTAAGAAAGTTCACATTAACATTTCTGAAATTAAAAACCCTGAGCTGGACGCAATTCTGGTTGCTGAGAGCATTGCACAACAGTTGGAGCGTCGTGTTTCCTTCCGTCGTGCTTTGAAACAAGCGATCCAAAGAACAATGCGTGCAGGAGCTAAAGGGATTAAAACTCAAGTGGGCGGCCGTCTTGGCGGTGCTGAGATCGCTCGTTCGGAAGGCTACAGTGAAGGAACTGTTCCACTGCACACGCTTCGTGCCGACATTGATTATGGTACAGCGGAAGCTCATACTACTTATGGCCGTATAGGCGTAAAAGTATGGATCTATCGTGGAGAGGTTCTTCCTACGGCTAAGAAACAAGCTGCTCAGGAAGGAGGCAACTAATCATGTTGGTACCAAAACGTGTCAAACACCGCAAGCAACAACGCGGTCACATGAAAGGCCGTGCTAAAGGCGGGACAACTTTGAACTTCGGTGAATACGGTCTGCAAGCTCTTGAACCTTCTTGGATCACAAACCGTCAAATCGAATCTGCCCGTATCGCGATGACTCGTTACATCAAACGTGGCGGTAAAGTTTGGATTAAAATTTTCCCTGACAAACCGATTACTCAGAAGCCTCTCGAAGTGCGGATGGGTAGCGGTAAAGGTAACGTAGAAAAATGGGTTGCAGTAGTGAAACCTGGTAAGATCATGTTCGAACTTGCCGGTGTACCGGAAGAAGTTGCTCGCGAAGCAATGCGTCTTGCCGCTCACAAGCTGCCAATCAAAACGAAGTTTGTGAAACGTGAAGAATTGGGTGGTGAAGTAAATGAAGGCTAGTGAATTTCGCAACCTAACCACTGCTGAACTTGAGCAAAAAATTTCCGGGTTTAAAGAAGAACTCTTTAACCTCCGCTTTCAACTCGCTACCGGTCAACTCGACAATCCTACTCGCATCCGTGATGTGCGTAAGGAAATTGCTCGTGCTAAAACCGTGATTCGTGAAAGAGAACTTGGAATTAGCTAAGATCACAGATTGGAAAGTACGCCGTCTGTATTCAGGAAGGAGGCTAACAAATGAGCGAACGCAATGCCCGTAGAGTGCAAGTTGGTAAAGTAGTTAGTGACAAAATGGATAAAACGATTGTGGTTGCTGTAGAAACCTACAAAAAGCATGATCTGTACCATAAACGCATTAAGTACACTAAAAAGTTCAAAGCTCATGATGAAAACAACACTGCGAAAATCGGTGATACTGTTAGAATCATGGAAACTCGCCCTCTGTCCAAGGATAAAAACTGGAGACTGGTCGAGATCGTTGAAAAAGCAGTAATTATTTAATGAACCTGCAGTTTTGCCGAAAGGAGGAAATCTAAATGATTCAACCATTTACACGTTTGGCTGTGGCTGACAACTCCGGTGCGAAGGAATTGATGTGTATCCGCGTACTCGGTGGTACGGGACGTCGTACGGCTCAAATCGGTGATCTGATCGTTTGTTCCGTAAAACAAGCAACACCAGGCGGCGTTGTCAAAAAAGGTGACGTTGTTAAAGCGGTTGTGGTTCGCACGAAACGCTCCACTCGCCGTAAAGACGGATCTTATATCGGTTTTGACGAAAACGCAGCAGTTGTTGTTAAAGAAGATAAAAGCCCGCGTGGAACACGTATTTTCGGACCAGTTGCTCGCGAACTTCGCGATAAAGACTTCATGAAAATCGTTTCCTTGGCACCGGAAGTTATCTAATAGCGGATTCTACGGAATTTCGAATAGAGCAAGTTCTTAACCCCTTGTATCAAGGAAGCTATAGGAGGTGTACGAAATGCCAAGAGTGAAAAAGGTTCTGGAATCCCATAACAACAAGCTTCACGTCAAAAAAGACGACACGGTTATGGTGATTACCGGTAAGGATAAAGGTAAAAAAGGTCGTGTTATCGCTGCTTATCCTCGTGAAAACCGCGTGCTCGTGGAAGGTGTTAACATGATGAAAAAACACCAAAAGCCTAACCAGCAAAATCCACAGGGCGGTATTATCGAGCAAGAAGCGCCGATCCATGTTTCCAACGTTATGCACATTGATCCTAAGAGCGGAAAAGTAACCCGTATCGGTTACAAAGTGCTGGAGAACGGTAAAAAAGTGCGCGTTGCTAAACGTTCCGGAGAACAAATCGATAAATAAGACTGTTTAAAGAAAGGAGGCCCATAATTCATGGCAGCAAGAATGAAAGAGCGTTACCTGAATGAAATCAGTCCTGCTTTGATGCAGAAGTTCAATTATACAACGGTTATGCAGGTTCCGAAGATCGAGAAAGTCGTAATTAACATGGGGGTTGGCGACGCTGTTCAAAACTCCAAAGTGCTTGATTCGGCTGTTAACGACATGCAACTGATCGCTGGTCAAAAGCCGGTTATCACGCGTGCGAAGAAATCGATCGCCGGTTTCAAACTGCGTGAGAACATGCCAATCGGGGTTAAAGTAACACTGCGCGGCGAGCGCATGTACTACTTCCTGGACAAATTGTTCAACATCACGCTTCCGCGTGTACGTGACTTCCGTGGTGTATCCACCAAAGCTTTTGACGGCCGTGGTAACTACACACTGGGTCTGAAAGAACAACTGATCTTCCCAGAGATCGAGTATGATAAAGTTGATAAAGTGCGCGGTATGGACATCGTTATTGTAACGACTGCCAAAACCGATGAAGAGTCCCGTGAGCTTCTGACTCAACTGGGCATGCCTTTTGCAAAGTAATGTTGGCTTAACGTTTTGGGTTTTATAATAACCCTTTTCTCCGAAACTAATTAGGAGGTGTCAGGCTAAGTGGCAAAAACTTCGATGAAAGTTAAACAACAACGCACGCCGAAGTTCAAAGTTCGTGCATACACTCGTTGCGAGCGTTGTGGTCGTCCACATTCGGTGTTGCAAAAATTCAAGATCTGCAGAATTTGCTTCCGTGAATTAGCTTATAAAGGCCAGATTCCTGGCGTGAAAAAAGCAAGCTGGTAAAAAGTCCTGAACGGGAAGGAGGTTTACACACAATGACTATGTCTGATCCAATTGCAGATATGCTTACTCGTATTCGTAACGCAAATACAGTTCGTCACGAAACGGTAGAGATGCCTGCTTCGACAATGAAAAAACAAATTGCCGAAATCCTGAAGCGTGAAGGATTTATCCGGGATGCGGAGTTTGTTGAAGATAACAAGCAAGGGATTATCCGTGTTTTCCTGAAATACGGTGCTAATAATGAGCGTGTCATCACTGGTCTGAAAAGAATCAGTAAACCAGGTCTTCGCGTATACACGAAGAGCAACGAAATTCCACGCGTACTCGGTGGTCTGGGTATCGCGATTATCTCGACTTCCAAAGGTGTAATGACTGATAAAGAAGCTCGTCAGTCCAAAGCCGGCGGCGAAGTTGTTTGCTACGTTTGGTAATACCACGTTAACAAGATAGGAGGTGCAACATATGTCCCGTATTGGTCGCAAGCCAATCGCAGTACCAACTGGTGTGGATATCACACTGAACAACACAGTTATCACTGTTAAAGGTCCGAAAGGAACTTTGACTCGTGAACTTCATAAAGACATGAAGATCTCTGTGGAGAACAATGAAATTAACGTTGTTCGTCCTTCGGACAACAAACTTCACCGCTCTCTTCACGGAACAACCCGCTCCGTTGTCAACAACATGGTGAGTGGTGTAACAGAAGGTTTTGCAAAATCTCTGGAATTGGTTGGGGTCGGATATCGTGCAAGCAAATCCGGAGATAAAATCGTTCTGAACGTTGGTTACTCCCATCCGGTAGAAATCACTCCGGAACCTGGTATTGAGTTCGAAGTCCCTTCGAATACAAAAATCATCGTTCGCGGTATCGATAAAGAGCGCGTTGGTGCATACGCTGCTAAAATTCGTTCCGTTCGCGAGCCTGAGCCATACAAAGGTAAAGGGATTAAGTATGAAGGTGAACGCATTATCCGTAAAGAAGGTAAAGCCGGTAAGAAGAAATAATTTTCTTGCCGCCTTTGCGCGGTCTTTCCACTGGAGAGACAGTGTGCTTCTTTTTTACCCAGTGCGTCTTGATATAAAGCTGTAAAGGCAAACTGAAGGGAGTGAAACGAGAAAATGATTACGAAACAAGATAAAAATAAAGCGCGTGTAAGAAGACATCTGCGTGTCCGTAAGAAAATTACTGGAACAGCAGCACGTCCTCGTCTGAACGTGTTCCGTTCTTCCAAACATATCTATGCTCAATTGATCGATGACGTGGCAGGTGTAACCGTGGCTGCCGCTTCAACCGTTGACAAAGAACTGAGCGGCGAGATCAAAAACGGCGGCAGCGTTGAAGCTGCACGTAAAGTCGGAGAACTGGTTGCTAAACGTGCAAAAGAAAAAGGTGTTTCTGAGATCGTATTCGATCGCGGAGGTTACCTGTATCATGGTCGCATTCAAGCGTTGGCTGAAGCTGCGCGTGAAGCAGGGCTTGAGTTTTAAGACATTTTTCAAAAGGAGGTTAACGACTTGCGTGTAGATCCTAACACTTTGGAACTGACTGAAAGAGTTGTAAATATTAATCGTGTTGCTAAAGTTGTAAAAGGCGGACGTCGTTTCAGTTTCAGCGCATTGGTTGTTGTCGGCGACGGCAATGGCTGGGTTGGTGCTGGAATTGGTAAAGCTGGCGAAGTACCTGATGCGATCCGCAAAGGTATTGAAGATGCCAAGAAAAATCTGATTCATGTTCCGCTCGTAGGAACAACGATTCCTCACCTGATTACTGGTAAGTTTGGAGCAGGCCGCGTGCTGTTGAAACCTGCATCTGAAGGTACCGGCGTTATCGCTGGCGGTCCGGTTCGTGCAGTACTGGAGCTGGCTGGCGTAGGTGACATTTTGACAAAATCTCTGGGTTCTTCGAATTCCATGAACATGGTCAATGCGACTTTGGAAGGTTTGTCCCGTTTGAAACGCGCTGAAGATGTCGCGAAATTGCGCGGTAAAACTGTCGAAGAGCTGCGCGGCTAAGGAGGAAATGGCATGAGCAAATTGCAAATTACTCTCGTTCGTTCATTGATCGGTCGTCCAGGTACACAGAGAACGACTGTGAACACGCTTGGCCTGCGTAAAATCAACCAAACAGTAGTTCACAACGACAATCCCGCGATTCGTGGGATGATCAATAAAGTTAGCCACCTGGTTTCTGTTAAAGAAATCGAGGCTTAAGTTATAGATTTCCAACAAAAACAAGGAGGTGCAACGAACGATGAAGTTACATGAGCTTTCATCCGCTCCTGGCTCCCGCAAAGAACGCAAACGCGTTGGTCGCGGTACTAGTAGCGGTACAGGTAAAACATCAGGTCGCGGTCACAAAGGTCAAAACGCTCGTTCCGGCGGTGGTGTGCGTCCGGGCTTCGAAGGTGGTCAAAACCCATTGTATCGTCGCTTGCCTAAGCGCGGTTTCGTGAACCCTACTCGCAAAGAGTATGCAATTGTGAATATCGAAGATCTGAATAGTTTGGCAGAAGGTACTGAAGTGACTCCAGAATTCTTGATGGAAAACGGTATTGTGAAAAACGCTAAATCCGGCATCAAAATTCTGGGTAACGGCGAAGTCACTGTAAAGCTGACTGTTAAAGCGAACAAGTTCTCTCAATCTGCGGTAGAGAAAATCGAAGCTGCCGGCGGTAAAACCGAGGTGATCTAATGTTCAAAACCCTTAAGAATATATGGCGGGTTGAGGATCTTCGCAGTCGTATCCTGTTCACTCTTTTGATTTTGATTGTATTCCGTATTGGCTCTTTCGTTCCGGTCCCCGGGGTGAATAAGGATGTCTTTACGGCAACCGATCAAGCAGGAAGCGAATTGTTTGGTCTTCTGAACACATTTTCCGGTGGTGCATTGTATCAGTTCTCGATCTTTGCCCTCGGTATTGTGCCGTATATCACGGCGTCCATTATCGTGCAGCTTCTGTCAATGGACGTAATTCCGAAACTAGCGGAATGGGCTAAACAAGGGGAGCATGGCAAAAAGAAGTTGGCTCAGATAACCCGTTATGGTACGGTTATACTGGCTCTGATCCAAGCATTTGGTACTTCTATCGGCTTTAACCGCCTGTATAACGCAGAAATGATTCCAGGGGCAACCATTGCGGATTATATTCTGATTGCAATCGTGTTGACGGCTGGTACATCGTTCCTGATGTGGCTTGGTGAACAGATCACCGAAAGAGGAATCGGAAACGGTATTTCTATTATCATCTTTGCGGGCATCGCTGCCGGCATTCCGAGACATATCCGTACGATCGTTGAATCCGAGTTTATTCAGGCAGACCAGATCTTCTTGAATATTCTGAAAGCAATTATTATTGCTTTGGTCATTCTCCTGGTCGTCGTTGGAGTCATCTTCATTCAGCAAGGGATTCGGAAAATTCCGGTGCAGTATGCAAAAAGGGTAGTCGGCAACAAAATGTATGGCGGCCAAAATACGCATATTCCGATGAAAATCAATGCAGCGGGCGTTATTCCGGTGATCTTTGCAGTGTCATTGCTGCAATTTCCGATCATTATTGCAAGCTTCTGGGCAGACAAAATATGGGCACAGTGGGTAACCACTCACTTGTATTATGACAAACCGCTCGGTATGGTTCTGTACATTGTGATGATTATCGGTTTTACATTCTTCTATACATTTGTACAGATGAATCCGCAGCAAATGGCAGACAACATGAAGAAGAACGGTGGTTATATTCCGGGCATTCGTCCGGGTAAAGCAACGGAGACGTATCTGACTCGCGTCATGTCGCGTCTGACGATGACAGGAGCACTGTTCCTGGCTGTCATCTCCGTCATGCCGGTATTCTTGGGGGCACTTTCGGGCCTGCCTCGCTCGGTGCAAATCGGAGGTACTTCACTGCTCATCATCATTGGTGTGGCATTGGATACTATGAAGCAGATCGAAAGCCAATTGATTAAACGCCATTACAAAGGCTTCATCAATAAATAGGCGATAGGTTCCGGGACAGGTAATTTACTTGTCCACCGGCACCTATTGTGCTGTTTCTTGTGTAGGGGTCGTCTTGAGGGAGTGACAGATTGTGAACATTCTTATCATGGGCCCTCCGGGGGCTGGAAAAGGAACACAAGCGGATGTCATTGTAAATGAGTTTGGTATTCCTCATATTTCAACCGGCGACGCATTTCGTCTCGCGATCAAGCTTGGAACTCCAATTGGAGTTAAAGCGAAGGAATACATCGACCGCGGCGAGCTTGTACCTGATGATGTTACGATTGGCATTGTCGAAGAAAGACTTCAACAGCCAGACTGCGAGAAGGGATTCTTGCTGGACGGATTTCCAAGAACCTTGGCCCAGGCTGGAGCGTTGGATGAAATTCTTGGACGGCTGGACACCAAACTCGATCATGTCGTTGATTTGAAAGTAGACCGTGACCGTTTAATGGCACGGATTACCGGACGGCGCATTTGTAAAACCTGCGGAGCGACCTACCACGTGGTATTCAATCCGTCAAAGGTTGAAGGCATTTGCGATAAAGACGGCGGAGAGCTGTACCAGCGCTCCGACGACAACGAAGAGAGCGTAGGAAAACGGCTTGACGAGTACAGTAACAAAACAGCACCACTCCTCACATTTTATGAGAACAAAGGTCTTCTGCGTCAAATAGACGGGGAGCAGGATATCGATGTAGTTTCCAAAGATATTGTATCCTTGCTGCGGGGTTAACTGTAATGATCATTTGCAAGTCCGAAACGGAATTGAGCTTTATGAGGGAAGCCGGGCGTATCGTTGCGGAATGTCACCGCCTCCTGGCCAAACATATTGAGCCTGGTATTACTACGGGGGAACTCGATCATATGGCTGATCAGTACATTCGCAGTCAAGGAGCTGTGCCGTCTTTTAAAGGTTATAATGGTTTTCCTGCTAGTATTTGCGCTTCAGTCAACGAACAACTGGTTCACGGATTTCCCGGCAACCGCGTATTAAACGAAGGTGATATCGTTACGTTTGACATTGGTGCGCAGTATCGGGGGTACCACGGGGATTCCGCCTGGACGTATCCGGTCGGCAGCATCTCACCAGATGCAAGGCGGCTATTGGATGTGACGGAAGGAGCCCTGATGGCGGGACTGGCACTTGTCAAACCGGACAATCGCTTGTTTACTATATCGCATGCGATACAGAAATATATTGAAGATGCTGGTTTTTCGGTAGTGAGGGAATATGTCGGACACGGTATAGGAGCCAAGCTGCATGAGGAACCGCAGATTCCAAACTACGGGATTCCTGATCGGGGACCGAGACTGAAACCCGGCATGGTGCTGGCGATTGAACCGATGGTTAACGCCGGATCCCGCCATGTAAGAACGTTGGAAGACAACTGGACGGTCGTGACGGTGGACGGGTCATTGTGTGCCCATTTCGAGCATACAGTGGCAGTAACGCCGGACGGCATGGAAATTTTCACTACACTGAATTCGTAGGTGATATTGATGAAAGATCAAGGCAGCCTGCATATTGGTCAGCTTGTGAAAATCCTGAAGGGCAGAGATGCCGGCCAGGCAGCGGTCGTTGTTTCCATTGCGGACAGCAGGTTTGTATATATTGCGGACGGGGACAAACGGAAGTTTGACCAAGCTAAGAAGAAAAATATTCTTCACTTGGAGCCCCAGCCAATGATTAGCAGCGAGGTAGTAAACAGTTTAAATGAAAGCGGTCGGGTTACCAATGGAAAGCTGCGTTTTGCAGTGCACCGTTTTCTGGAATCCGCCAAATTTCATGCTGAAGAGAAAGGAGACTAATTTTGGCCAAAGAAGATGTCATTGAAGTGGAAGGTACGGTGATTGAGCCGCTTCCGAACGCGACGTTCAAGGTAGAGCTCGAGAACGGTCACCAGATTCTTGCTCACGTATCCGGAAAGCTGCGTATGCATTTTATCCGCATTCTGACAGGCGACAAAGTGGTCGTGCAGTTATCGCCTTACGATTTAACCAAAGGTCGTATAACTTACCGTAAATAAATCGTGTATGATCCCGTTATGGGATCAGCACCATCTGAATCAACTGGTTATGTTCCGCAAAACTCTTTAAGAAGACTTACGATGCGAGCTTTGCCTCGGGTAAAGCTTGGAGGAGGTAATGAACATGAAGGTAAGACCTTCTGTAAAACCCATTTGCGAAAAATGCAAAGTCATTCGCCGCAAAGGTAATGTAATGGTTATCTGCGAAAATCCGAAACACAAACAAAAACAAGGTTAATGAAGGGGGTGTAGCGTAAAATGGCTCGTATAGCTGGTGTGGATTTGCCACGTGATAAACGCGTTGAGATCGCCTTGACTTACATTTTCGGAATCGGTAAAACGACTTCCCAGAAAATTTTGACTGAAACAGGCATCAATCCGGACACTCGTGTTCGTGACTTGACGGAAGATGAAGTGAGCAAATTACGTGAAACGATCGATAAAGCGGTTAAAGTAGAAGGTGACCTGCGTCGTGAAATTTCCTTGAATATTAAACGTCTGACTGAGATTGGCTGCTACCGTGGTGTTCGTCACCGTCGTGGATTGCCTGTTCGTGGTCAACGTACAAAAACGAATGCCCGTACACGTAAAGGACCTCGTCGTACTGTAGCAAATAAAAAGAAATAAGAAGGGAGGATAACATTCAATGGCTAAACCGAAAAAAGTCGTACGTACAAAACGTCGTGACCGTAAAAATATCGAATCCGGCGTGGCACACATCCGTTCCACGTTCAACAACACTATCGTTACTATTACGGATCCGCACGGTAACGCAATCTCTTGGGCAAGCTCCGGCGGTCTGGGATTCCGCGGTTCCCGTAAATCCACTCCATTTGCAGCGCAAATGGCTGCTGAGACAGCTGCCAAAGCTGCAATGGAACACGGCATGAAAACTGTTGAAGTTATGGTTAAAGGACCAGGCGCAGGCCGTGAAGCGGCAATCCGCTCGCTGCAGGCTGCAGGTCTGGAAGTTAACCTGATTAAAGACGTGACTCCGGTACCTCATAACGGATGCCGTCCTCCAAAACGCCGTCGTGTCTAATGAGATTTTCCCCCTGCGTGTAGTATAAAACCGGCGCATTCTGCCAAGAATGGTTGTTTAGGCGTACTGCATGGTAAAGTTTGGATAAGGTGAATGTTTCATTATAGGAGCGACGTTTTGAAGGAGGGATATTGCAGTGATTGAAATCGAAAAGCCGAAAATTGAGACGGTTGACGTCAATGATAATGGCACCTACGGAAAATTCGTGGTAGAACCTTTGGAACGCGGATATGGTACGACGCTTGGCAACTCGCTTCGCCGTATTTTGCTCTCCTCCCTGCCGGGTGCGGCAGTTACATCGGTACAAATCGATGGGGTTTTACATGAATTTGCAACGGTCCCTGGCGTAATGGAAGACGTAACGGAGATCATTCTTAACCTGAAAGCTTTATCGCTTAAGATCCACTCCGATGAAGAGAAAGTGCTCGAAATCGATGCGGAAGGCGAAGGAGCCGTAACGGCAGGGGATATCCGTGCGGACAGCGATGTTGAAATCCTGAATCCGGATCTTCATATCGCTACGCTTGGACCAGGTTCGAGACTTCACATGCGTATTTTCGCCAATCGCGGACGCGGCTATGTTAAGCAAGATCGTAACAAGCGTGAGGATCAGCCTATTGGCGTAATCCCCGTCGACTCCATCTACACTCCGATTTCCCGTGTAAACTACGGTGTGGAAAATACGCGTGTAGGCCAAGTGACCAACTATGACAAGCTGACACTGGAAGTATGGACCGACGGAAGCATTCGGCCTGAAGAGGCTGTCAGTCTTGGGGCTAAAATCCTGACTGAGCATTTGATGCTGTTTGTTGGTTTGACTGACGAAGCCAAAGATGCTGAGATCATGGTCGAAAAAGAGGAAGACAAGAAAGAAAAAGTTCTGGAAATGACGATCGAAGAGCTGGATCTCTCCGTCCGTTCCTATAACTGCCTCAAGCGCGCTGGTATCAATACAGTACAGGAGCTCACTACGAAATCTGAAGAAGATATGATGAAGGTCCGCAACCTGGGCCGCAAATCTTTGGAAGAAGTTCAAGAGAAGCTCGAGGAACTTGGTTTAGGACTCCGTACGGAAGAATAGTACAGTAACGTTTGTAAGAAGGAGGGGAAAAACATGGCATATCAAAAACTGGGCCGTAACTCCAGTGCCCGTAAAGCTTTGTTCCGTGATATGGTAACGGATTTGTTCTTGTACGAGCGCATCCAAACTACGGAAGCTAAAGCAAAAGAAGTTCGTTCTATTGCTGAGAAACTGATCACCAAAGCAAAACAGGGAGATCTGCATGCACGCCGTCAGGTAGCTGCATACGTTCGCCGTGAAACTTTGGATGGTGAGCAGGATGCAATTCAAAAACTGTTTAGCGAACTGGCTACTCGTTATGCCGAGCGTCCAGGCGGATACACTCGTATCCTGAAGCTGGGACCTCGTCGTGGCGATGCCGCTCCAATGGTTTACCTGGAACTGGTTGACCGCGCGTAAGCAGGTATGGATGAGGAAAGGGTGGGCAGAGTCAGTCGATTCTGAGCAGCCCTTTTTTTCTCTGTCGGAGAAGCTCTGTAAGGGGCTTCTCCTTTTATATGTTTTTCGATCTTCCTAAAGTCAGTTGCTCGATCCCCCTAAATCCCCCTTAGCCAAGGGGGACCCCAGCGGGGTCTGCGACCCCCTGGACCCCCGCAAATTTTGGCGTATGGTGGGAATGTGGCGGGATACGCGGCGTTTGGTGTAGGAGCGGCTCTCTCCTGAATCACTACCCATGGGCAGCGATTCAGGAGAGCCTTTTATGCGAGCAGGGCGGAGCGACTGATCCCGAATCTGGATCAACGCTCCACTAGGCTGCGAAGCGGCTGGCCTGCTGTGGGCCAGCGCTTCGCTATGACGGCGAAACGACTGATCCTCATATCGGATCAGCGTTTCGCAATATGCGGAGGCATAGCTGACGAAGCGACGGCTTATAAGATCAACAGCAAGCTTTAGCAGAGCTTGCTGTTATAAATGCTAGGAAAGGTGTGTTTGTGCTGGAGAAGCGATCGGAAGCACAAATACCTCTCCTCTAGAGGTGTGTTAGGAACATGCGGAATATTTGCATGAGAGTGAACTATGACGGAACCCGCTATCACGGCTTTCAGACACAGCCGGATGGCAATACGATCCAGGATCATATAGAAAGTGCCATCTACTCCTTAACGGGAGAGAAGGTCAAACTCACGGCCTCAGGCCGCACGGACGCGGGAGTGCATGCTTACGGTCAGGTATTTAATTTTATGACCGAATCACCTATTCCGATCCACCGCTGGTGTCTGGCGCTGAACGCCTGGCTGCCGGAGGATATTATTCTTACGGATGCGAAAGAGGTTCCGCTGTCGTTTCATGCACGCCACATGGCCAAACGGAAGACGTACCGTTATAGTATTAACGCTAACCGTTTTCCGGATATTTTTCATCGCCGCACGCAGTTTCATCACCCTACGCGTCTGGATATTGAAGCGATGCGCAAGGCGCTGCAACTGATGGTCGGCACCTATGACTATACCTCGTTTGCGTCCACTCAGTCACAGAAACTCAATCATGTACGGACCGTTTATGAGGCCTATATAACAGTCGATTATTCCTTTTCACGTCCTGGCTCGGATGATCAAGGAATCATCCATACGTATGTGACCGGCAGCGGCTTTCTTCAGCATATGGTTCGGATTATGGTCGGAACGCTGATGGACGTGGGCGAAGGTAAAAAGTCGCCTGAGGATATTCCTGCCATTCTGGAGGCCAAGGATCGCACCAAAGCGGGGCCTACGGCCGTCGCGCACGGGCTGATGCTGTGGAATGTGGAATATGATGAAAACGTCCAAAAAACTTGAGTTTTTTGCTTGCGGAATGTATAGAAATCATGTAGTATATAAGTTGTGTTTTCTTAATGGCTTTCCCACAGCCCCAATTAAGATGTACACCTGAATCTATCCATCACAAAAGCATTAACTTAATGAACGAATATAAATGTTTTTTTGAAAAAATGAATATTACGATATGTGAACGATCTGAAGGAGGAAACTTTTCATGCGTACTACGTATATGGCTAAGCCAAGTGAAGTTGAGCGCAAATGGCACATTATTGATGCTGAAGGCAAAACGCTTGGTCGTCTGGCCAGTGAAGCGGCTGCGTTGATCCGCGGCAAACACAAGCCTGAATTTACTCCACATGTGGACGGCGGCGATTTCGTTGTTGTCATCAATGCTGAGAAAATCGTCCTGACAGGCAAAAAGATGGAGAACAAGAAATACTATCGTCACTCCCTGCATCCAGGTGGTCTGAAAGTTACGGTCGCTCAAGATATGGTGAAGAACAAACCTGAACGTATGTTGGAACTGGCTGTTCACGGTATGCTTCCAAAAACTCGCATGGGCGAGAAAATGAAGCTGAGACTGAAAGCTTACAAAGGCACTGAGCATCCACATGTAGCACAAAAACCTGAAGTTTACGAACTTCGCGGTTAATTAAAAGGAGGACAGTTTCATGGCACAAGTACAATACTATGGGACAGGTCGTCGTAAACATTCGGTAGCTCGTGTTCGTCTCGTACCGGGTGAAGGACGCATTGTCATTAACAAACGTGATATTAACGAATATTTCGGTGTAGAAACACTGAAAATGATCGTAAGACAACCTCTTAACCTGACTGAAACAGTTGGAAACTATGATGTGATTGTTATCGCTCATGGTGGCGGTATTTCCGGTCAAGCCGGCGCAATCCGTCACGGGATCTCCCGCGCTCTGCTGAAAGCAGACCCTGAGTTCCGTCCAGCTCTGAAAAAAGCAGGCTTCCTGACTCGTGACCCACGGATGAAAGAACGTAAAAAATACGGTCTCAAAGCCGCTCGTCGTGCACCACAGTTCTCGAAACGTTAATATTCCTTGTGTATCAAGGATTACAGAGCCCTTGGCCAATATATGGTCAAGGGCTTTTAATTTTTTTATTACAAACTACATGAGCATGGATATGAGCACTAGGAATGTTAGCGAACTGATTGAGGGAGCTGCTCAGCAGCTCTGGGCTTTTGGAAACCGAACGAACAGCGCAATGCATCCCTGGCAGAAGAAGGACAGGTCAGAGGCTCGTTCAGACCGTTCAGAATCGAAGTGGCCGTACAAAATAAAAAGAACTTCCCGCGAATTCATCAAAAGGACTGAACTTCACAGGAAGCTGCATTTTAAAAGCCAATATACACAATATTAGACTGTGGATAGAAGTGTAGCTGATCCTACCCGCCGGTAAGAAGGCTCCCAAATTAAATGTTCAATAGCCTGACGGACATTCTCTGGACGCACACGGGCGACGTTGTCATCAATCGCCGTTTGGGCTACTGCCACTGCTACAGCTAGCGACACCTCACGCAGGTCGCTGATATTAGGCAGCAGGGCCGCTCCGGGCTTGGACACATTTACCATGCGGGCAACGGCTTCTGCGGCGGCCGTAAACATCCCGCCGGTAATTATGCTGGCTTTAACCGCGATCGCACCTAGGCCTAGACCTGGGAATACGAAGGCATTGTTCGATTGGCCGATTTCATAAGTTGTTCCGTTATATGTAACAGACTCGAAGGGGCTGCCTGTGGCAATCAGAGCTCTACCGTCTGTCCATCTTATCAGATCTTCTGGAATCGCCTCAGCAAGTGCTGTAGGATTGGACATCGGCATAATAATCGGATGCTTGACGTGCTTGGCCATTTCCCTGACCACTTCTTCGGAAAAAGCTCCAGCAGAACCGGACGTTCCGATCAGTATCGTCGGTTTCACCCGGCTGATGACCTCAAGCAGTGAGAAGGTTCCATCTTTGCCACGGTTCCATTCATTGACTTCAGATGCTTTACGCACATAAGGCTTTTGGAAACCGAGTACATTTTCTGTGTCATCCGTTAATAAACCACGATAGTCGTAAACCCAGAAGCGGCTAAGAGCTTCTGGCTCGGACAGTCCACTCCGAATCATAGCATCGCAAATCTGATCGGCATTGCCTATACCGGCTGCACCGGGACCGAAAACAACGATCCGTTGCTCGCTAAGAGGGACTTGGGTTACCTTAAGTGCGGACATAATGGCGGCAAGTGTCACGGCTCCGGTTCCCTGAATATCATCATTAAATGTGAGGATTTGATCGCCGTATTTTTCAATAATGTTGCGGGCATTTACATTGCCAAGGTCTTCCCAGTGAAGAAGGGCGTTCGGGTACAGCTCAAGCACCTTTTGAACGAAAGTATCAATGAACTGATTATATTGTTCCCCGCGTACCCGATGGTGCCGGTTGCCTATGTAAAGGGGATCAGCAAGCAGCTTCTCATTATTTGTTCCAACATCCAGTACAACCGGAAGAACCCGTCCGGGATGAATACCGGCAGCAGCGGTATAAACGGCAAGCTTGCCAATCGCGATGTTAATGCCTCCGACTCCCCAATCCCCAATGCCGAGAATGCTCTCCGAATCTGTAACAACGATCAGATCCACATCACCAGACCCTAGACCTGTATTGCGGAAGGCTTGTTCAATGCCATGCGGATTATCGATAGATAAATAGACGCCACCGGGTCGGTGATATTCATGACTATATTCCTGAATAGCCTGTCCTACAGTTGGTGTATACACAACGGGTAGCATTTCGCTCAGATGGTCGGTCAGGAGTCTGTAATACAAAACGACATTGCGGTTATACAAATCGTTCAGTGAGGCGTTTCTGCGCAGCATCGTCGGCTGGGCAAGAAACTGCCTGTAAGCACGATCCGCCTGTTCATCAAGTGTCAGCACCGTAGGGGGCAAAATCCCTTCCAAGCCCAATTCACGCCGCTCTTCATGCGAAAAAGCAACCCCTTTATTCAGCAGGGGGTTGGCTAACACCTCCTTGCCTTTTAACGGGGTTGAAATAGAACCGTCTTCATTAACATAAAATGCTTCCACCAAAAAACCTTCTTTCGTATACTGCATAACAATTTATAATTTGATTACTAGTCCAGAATGCGTTCCTATTCTAAAGAAACGCTTAATAAAGGTCAATTGAATAAAATTCCAGCATCCGTGTTCTAAACAGTTAATTTTCTGAAAAACCTTGATAGACTCACTCTTTTCTGGGTAGGGAATCATTATAATCATACTTTTTTATCTTTATGATAAAAACCCTATATTGATATCGTTAAATCAGCGCTTTTTTGCTTTTTTCCACATTGACATTTAGATAGAAAGTTTTATACTTGAATTAACAATTCATATTTGTTTAGTAGGGATTAATGGATGGCTTTATATTAAATAAAATGTACGGAGGCGTTTTCCAACATGAACTTATTGGAGAAGGAACAACTGATTCAAGTGAAAGCGGAAGAGCTGGAGCATGCTGCGCCTGAAGATATTATTCGTTACGCTGTTGAGACCTTTCCGAATATTACCTTTGCCTGCAGCTTTGGAGCCGAGGATGTCGTGCTGGTAGATATGCTTCAAAAGGTAAGTCCCTCCACAGATATTTTTTATTTAGATACGGATTTTCATTTCAAGGAAACCTACGAGACACGCGATCGGATGAAAGATAAATATCACATGGAATTTGTACGGGTTGCTCCGAAATTAACCCCTGAGGAGCAGGCGGCAGAGCATGGAGAAGAGCTGTGGAAGGTTGATCCTAACGCTTGCTGTAATATTCGTAAAGTTGAACCATTAACACGTATCTTGTCTCAGTATGAAGCATGGATTACCGGGATTCGTCGTGACCAGGCCCCAACCCGTGCCAATGCCAAAAAAATTGAATATGACGTCAAATTTGGCCTCGTCAAATTCAATCCGATTGCTGACTGGACTTCGGAAGATGTGTGGAATTATATCCGGACTAATAATGTTATTTATAATCCTTTGCATGACCAGAACTACCCAAGTATCGGATGCGAACACTGCACACGTCAAGTTGCCCCTGGGGAAGATCCGCGCGCTGGTCGTTGGTCTGGCACCGATAAAACTGAATGCGGACTTCATAAATAACGTATAAGGAGAGATTATCAATATGACGGCAATACTTCCGCATGGGGGAACACTGATAAACCGGCTGGTAGAGGGTAAAGAACGAGAAGCACTCCTGCAAAAGGTGAAACAGCTTCCTGCGATCCGCGTGAATACCTGGACAATCTCAGATTTGGATCTCATTGGGGTAGGGGCCTTTTCGCCGCTTACCGGCTTTATGAATGAAGAGGACTATCGTTCTGTTGTAGAGAATATGCGTCTTGCCGACGGAACGGTATGGAGCATACCGGTTACACTTGCAGTTGATGAGCAAACGGCGGCGTCTCTCACCCTCGGTCAGCAGGCAGCGCTGGTAGGAGATGAAGACGGGGTTTTTTATGGAGTTCTGGACGTGACCAGCTTGTATCAAGCCGATCAGGGCGAGGAGGCAAGACGTGTCTTTAAAACCGATGATCCCGAGCATCCCGGTGTAAAGAAGCTGCTCGAGCGTCCTTCGACCTACGTGGGGGGACCCGTCCGCGTATTAAACAGACCCCTGCCGACCAAATTCGGTGAATTTTATTTCGATCCTGTGGAGACCCGCCGTCGTTTTGCCGAACTGGGGTGGAAGACTGTTGTCGGCTTTCAGACCCGCAATCCCGTCCATCGTGCACATGAGTATATTCAAAAAACTGCGATGGAAATTGTTGATGCGTTGTTCCTGAATCCGCTCGTGGGAGAGACGAAGTCAGACGACGTCCCTGCTGATGTGCGTATGAAAAGTTATTTGGCTCTGCTTGAGCACTATTATCCTGCTAATCGCACCTTTCTCGGCGTGTTCCCGGCGGCGATGCGTTATGCAGGTCCGCGTGAGGCCATTTTCCATGCAATCGTCCGCAAAAACTACGGCTGCACCCATTTTATTGTCGGTCGTGACCATGCAGGTGTAGGGGATTACTACGGGACTTATGAGGCCCAAGAGATTTTTAGCAACTTTACTGCTGAGGAGCTGGGGATTACGCCATTGTTCTTCGAGCACAGCTTTTTCTGCAAAAAATGCGGAAACATGGCGTCCAACAAAACCTGTCCGCATCCGAAAGAAGAGCACCTGACTTTGTCAGGAACAAAAGTGCGGGGGCTGCTGCGCGACGGAGTTTGTCCACCGCCTGAATTTACGAGACCGGAGGTTGCTCAAATTCTGATTGAAGGCATGTCTCAACAAATCAGCTCTTAAGTACTATTTGTCCGCCTCGTCCCATATAGATCATTTAGTATCTGTATTGGGAACGGAGGCGTTTTTTTGTGCTTAAATACCGAAATCGAAACATCACCTTATGGATTCGTTACCGCACGCTGAAAAAAGGGCTGCTGAGTTTATGTCTGCTTCTTCTTTTCATGACTGTGACCGTATCGGACATCCCTGCGGCCAAGACATGGACCTATTGGAGCCTGCCGCTGGCTGGGAAAGTCATTGTACTGGATGCTGGTCATGGCGGCCCGGATGGGGGAGCTGTAAGTAAGGAGGGAGTGATCGAGAAGGACATCAATCTGGCGATTGCATTCTATTTACGGGATTATCTTCAGCAGGCAGGAGCGGTTGTCAAGCTGACCCGGGAGAATGACCGGGATCTGGCCGACGATTCCACTAAAGGATATTCGCGGCGTAAAACGGAAGATCTCAAGCGGCGTGTGCGCCTTATTGAGGAATATAATGCGGATCTCTTTCTCAGCATCCATATGAACAGCGTTCCGTCGAGCAAGTGGAGCGGTGCCCAGACATTTTATTATCCAAGCCATGCGGACAATGCCTCATTGGCAACCCTGATACAGGATGAAATCCGCCGTAATATGGAGAATACGGACAGAGTAGCCAAAACGGTGGACACCGTTTACCTGCTGCAAGCACTTAAAATGCCCTCAGCCCTTGTGGAGATTGGTTTTCTCTCGCATCCAGGGGAAGCGCGGCTACTCGCTGACGAGGTGTATCAGCGCCAAATCTCCGCGGCGGTCTATAAGGGAATTCTGCGTTACATCTCCGGTGAGCGTGTCGACCTGCAGGCAGGAAAGTAGCGGGGGATAATGCTATAATGGGGTCATCGTAGCAGGAGTGTATTTCAATTATTCGGAGCAGGGGTGATCTCGTTAATGCTGGCTAGAGAACAGGTCTTGGAGGCGCTTCAACGGATACAGGAGCCGGGCAGCGGAGCAAGTTTGACGGAATTGGAATTTATACGCGATATTGTGGTCCGGGACAATCAGGTGTCTTTGACCGTTGTATTGGTTACCGACCATGAAGAGGTCAGAAGTAAGCTGAACTATGAAATCAGGGGAGCTCTGACGGACGCAGGAGCTTCTAATATTCACATACGGTTCCGTGAGGCCTCAGAGCATGAAAGAGCGGCGCTTGCCGGAGAGGTGGCCGACCAGAATGATCCCGTGCTTACGAAGGGGCATGCGGCCGGTATGGAGGGACACGAGTTGCTTGATCCGCAGTCAGGCGTCCGGTTCATTGCTATCGCTAGCGGTAAAGGCGGGGTAGGTAAATCAACAGTGACTGTTAATCTCGCCGCCGCATTGGCCCGCAATGGGAAACGTGTAGCGGTTATAGATGCGGATATCTACGGATTTAGCGTTCCTGATATGATGGGTATTGAAGATAATCCAGTCGTGGAAGATGGCGTGATTCAGCCAGTTGAACGCTTTGGAGTCAAGGTGATGTCCATGGGCTTCTTTGTCAGAGAAAATAATCCGGTCATTTGGCGTGGTCCGATGCTGGGGAGAATGCTGCGGCAGTTTTTCAGTGATGTGGAGTGGGGGCAGCCCGAATATGTGCTGCTGGATTTGCCGCCTGGAACCGGTGATATTGCCCTGGACGTTCACCAGATGATTCCGCACAGCAAAGAAATTATTGTTACTACCCCGCACGCTACGGCTGCTTATGTCGCTGCCCGTGCCGGTGCCATGGCTCTACAAACAAATCATGAGATTTTGGGCGTTGTGGAAAACATGGCTTATTACCAGTCGCCAACAGGGGAGAAGGATTATGTCTTCGGGAGAGGCGGTGGCGCCCTGCTTGCTGAGACGCTTCATGCTCCGCTTCTTGCCCAAATCCCGCTGGGAGCTCCGGATAATCATCCATCCGAGCCTGATTTTTCACCGTCAGTTTACAAGGCGGACACTGAGCATGGACAGTTGTATGACCAGATTGCGAAGCATGTGATCGGATTTGACGAGAACAATTGAATTTATTTTACGGTCAAAAGGAAAAGGACAGAGCCGGCATGTATGCTGGGTCTGTCCTTTTGAGTTTATTATCCGCTCTGCTCCTCACCTTGGCCTGAGCTTTCGCCACCTTGACCGCCACCTCCACCGCTTTTTTTCTTTTCCTCGGGCTGAAGTTCTTCCTGCACGACTGTTTTCAAAAGATTAAGAACCTCAAGACGGAAAAGGGGATTTTGCATGGCCTCCTGCATGACGGTCATCGTTTGCTTGCGGTATTCAGGGGATTTGGTCATGTCCAGCAGCATCGCGCTGACTTCAGGCGATTTGAACATTTCCTGCATGGACTTCTGATAAGACGGATCTTTAATCAACTGCAGGTGCAGCTCTTTGTTCTTCTTGCTTATGGCTTTCGCGAATTCTCCGGCAAAGGCCGGATCGGTCATAATTTTCTCAAACTCCTTCTGATATTCGGGAGCAGTCAGTGTGTCCTTGACTGCGGTCTTGAGATCGCTGGGGGTTGCAGTTGAGCTGAGCATCTTCATTCCCATCGTTCCACCCGAGTTTCCGCCTAAAGTGCTTCCTCCGCCTTGACTAGTCATAGCTTCTTCAACTGCTTTTCTTCCTTCATCACTTTTAAGAATATCCACAACCATGGATTTCATTTCTTTATAACTGGGCTGGGGAGATGCATAATTTTGATCGGACCCGCAGCCCGACAGTACGATCCCGATGCAGAGTATTGCGCATACCAGTCGATAATGCGGCCATTTCATGAACCAATACCCTCCTTATAAAAGTGACTGGGCATAGTATGCGGACAAAGGGAATGAAATATGTTGCGACGTTTTGGTATTTTGATGAGAAGACAGTAAAATAAGTCCTGTGTAAATAAAAAGCAGCCGACGGAAATCGACTGCCGCATTGCTTATTATGAATTTTACATTCCTGCAGCGTCTTCAATTGCCTGCTGAATCATGGCTTGATCCCGAACTTCTTTTCCTTTTAGAGTGCCCTGCTGCAGAAGCTCTGATACGGTTACGAATTCATAGCCTTGCTCCAGTAATTTATCAATGATCACAGGGAGGGCTTCATGGGTCTGCTGGGAAGAATCGCTGGCATGCAGAAGAACGATGTCCCCCGGATGTGCTTTTGACACGACCCGATCAATGATTTTTTGAGTGCCGGGATTTTTCCAGTCGAGGGAATCGGTGTCCCATTGGATGGTCGTATAACCCAGCCCGGACGCGATTTGCAGCACCCTTTTATCGAAATCTCCATTGGGCAAGCGGATGAGTTTTGGTTCTTTCCCTGTCAGATCGGTTAACATAGTATGGGCTGTCGTAATTTGGCGTCGTATTTCGTCATCGCTGAGACTGGTATAGTTTTCGTGCTTGTGTCCATGGCTCCCGATCTCGTACCCGCTGTCTACAATTTGCTTCACAAGCTCCGGATGAGTTTTGCTCCAGGGAGAGGATAGGAAAAATGTTGCTTTTTGTACCTTCTTTTCCTTAAGCACTTCCAAAATAGGGGCTGTCCGTTTGTCCCCCCAGCTAATATCAAAGGTTAGGGCGATGACTTTTTTCTCAGTCGGCACACTGTATATAGCCGCAGGAGCTTCCTCTGAAAAGACACTAACATTGCTGCGTTCCACATATACGATGCCGATGGCAAAAACAGCGACTGCAAAGCCGATGAGATACCGCTTGATCTTTTTGCCGTTTAATACATAAAAGAATGAATTCATGCACTTTAAGCCCCTTTCCCGGAGAGTTGCTTGTTTACTTTACACTATGCATGGCCACTTTTTTTATGATTATAGAATTTATTAGGAGGGATTCACTTTGGGTTTCCAAACATTTTTGAAAATCTTGAATTCGATGAAGGGAGTTTTGCTGTTCGCAACTGTATTATTCTGCGCAAGCATAGGCCTGGGCTGGGTTAGTACAGGTATCATAGAGCAACTCCTCAGGCAGCAGATAGAGGGGCTTGGACAGGTCGCAGGAAGGCTGGGAGAATCGGGGAATGTGCAGCTTAATTTTTTCGTCTTCATCTTTCTCAACAACGTTATTAAATGTGTTCTGGTTATGTTTCTCGGAGCCGCATTTGGGATCATCCCAATGATCTTTATAATTATGAACGGTATGGTTATCGGTTTTTTGGTGCATTGGGTGGCGAACAGCGGGACTGTGAACTTGTACGAGCTGATTGTCAAAGGTCTGCTCCCGCATGGTGTCATCGAACTTCCTGTATTATTAATTGCTTGTGCGTACGGTTTAAAATTTGGTGGAATGGTCACATCATCGATCCGCAGGGGAATCACGGGGGATAACAGCCGGAGGAAGCCGGAAATGTTCTGGCCAGCCTTTATGAAGCAGACGTGGAATGTTACGCTTTGGGTCGTCATTCTCCTGTTTATTGCAGCCATTATAGAAAGCACGGTATCTTACAGCTTGATGAGAGGATGAGTAATCGGCATATATGTTTGGGATATGGAGTATAATGAGGAATAAATTACCTCAAAAGGTTGAATTGCTGACGCCAGCCGCGCTGATTTAAAGAGATTCGGTTGAACTGCATAAAAATCAGTTTAAAAAACATTAAACGATGGAAGAACTATATAGACCTAATGTAATAGCTTGAAGGCGGAAGGCGTTACGGCATATAACCGGATTTCACCATAAGATACTTAATAATAAGACAATAAGGGAGCATGATCGTATATGATGGGTATGCTGTTTAACGAAAAAGAGTGCAAAGAATTGGGCTACGTCCTTCGTCGTGAATTGGACGAAATGCTGATGGATATGAGTGATAATCGACTGGACCTGGATATCCGTAATGCGATTGCTTTGCGTTATAAGACCGTATTTCGGATGTATGCACGCTTTGCGGCTCCCAAGGAATTATCGAAATATGCCATCAGGGGCAAAATCACGCAGTAGATATAACTTTCCGTTGACTTCCGCCAACATTCTATGATACATTATTTTTCGTTCTTCAAATGGCTTTAATTGGACTGAAAAAACTTTTTCAAAAAAAGTTCTTGCCAAAGTGAATAAGGGATGATATATTATAAAAGTCGCCGCTGAGATGCGGTGATGAGAGAAAGCAAGTGTTTGATCTTTGAAAACTGAACAACGAGTGAGTAGATTTCACGAAGTGAAATCGCCCCGTGAAGGTTTTTGGTACATGTCTATGACAGTATGAAAACCGGAACGGATCATTGAGAT
>NZ_JAPCKK010000027.1 GCF_030705605.1 Paenibacillus zeirhizosphaerae | reverse complement strand
TTCCCAGGTCAATGCCAACAATATGGTTGACCTTTGTAAGATCCAATTCAGAGAACTCTTTGGTCATGGAAATATGCAAAAACCACTTCTTATGTTTGTACACGAGCTTGGCCGTGCCCCATTTCCACGTCCCGTCAAAGAAGTGCTGCATGCCTCGCTTTTTGTAACGAAGCTTCACTCGTCCGTCCAGCGTATTTACGCTAAACCGATCATCGTTCAAAGCGTAATCTCGATGCCAAACCAGATCATATTCAGGTCGTTTGAATTGGACCAGGTTCCAATCGTGCCCGTTGGATCGGGCAGAGGTATAGCGGGCGATGACCGTTCTGATCACCGATTGCGCCATTTGGCTTTTCAAACCAAAACGGCCCCGCAGCTCTCGATAATACAAGTCATGGAGTGCACGCTGACGTAATTCTTTGGTTTGAAATACAATGACTGAAAGATAGTTACATGCTTTCCGATAGGCTTGAGTTGTCTTGATGAGCATTTCCGTATGTTCATACGGGACATAGATTTGGATTTTTGCTGTAATGGTAGACATTCGACTCACCTCTTCTCACTGCATTAAATATATCATAGGATTCAATGGGGAATGGTTAAATCTTCATGGCGGAAGGAGGTAGCATGGAGCTTTCGGCTTTCGAGCTACCGATGGGTAGCCCTTATGCCGAGCGCAATTCCTCACACGACTAAAGTCGCATGTGTCCATGCGCGGTTATGAATTTGCTCCAACAAGATACCCTCCCTTTGGATAAGTGTATGTTTATATAGTATTCGAAGGGGCTCCTCCTTTTTATGCTCTCATCAACCTCAATAACATCTCCAAGAAAGAGTTCATAGGTGCTATAGAAAAATGAGTTGCAGACAAAATCATACAAGCCAGGCCGATCAATATCATGAAGATAGCTATTAACCAGTCCTGCTTTTTCATAACTCACCTCATGATTTATGTTAATCGCTTCATCGCTATAGTGGATTCCTGATGTCTGCTTAATAGAGAAATGGTCAATACTCCTGAGTAAGAACATTAATAGGGTGGGAAGGACCAATGTGGACGTCATTAAACAGCGAAGATAACATGATTTACGAAATGTTCAAGGTAGCGCTCCAACTGGAGGAGCCATGGAAATTAATGCACGTCGAGTTCGACGACAAAGAAGAAGCTTGGCATTTGTTTATCGACTTTGAGCGTGGCTCCACCTTCGCTTGCCCGGCCTGCGGAGCCGAGAGCAAAGCCTATGACGCGGAAGTGAAAAAGTGGCGTCACCTGGACTTTTGGAATTGGAAAACATACATGCATGCACGAGTACCCAGAACCAACTGTAGGACATGTAAAAAAGTAACGCAAGTTCCGGTTAAATGGTCACGCCCTCTGTCTCATTTCACCCTGCATTTCGAAGCATGGGCGATGCGGCTCATGGCGGAAATGCCAGTGAATGCAGCAGCACGGGAACTACGGGAGCACGACACACGGATGTGGCGCATCTTCCACCATTATATTGAGAAAGCCATGGACGAACTCGATTGGACGCGCGTGAAACAGATCGCGATCGACGAAACCTCCTCCCGCCGCGGTCATCGGTACATCACCTTGTTTGTGGATGTCCAAGCAAAAACGGTTCTGTTTGCAACCGAAGGCAAAGGAATGGACACGCTCGGACGCTTTAAGGAGCAGCTGTCCGCTAAAGGGGCTTCTGCCGAGCAGATCCAAGACGTGTGCTGCGATATGTCCCCCGCCTTTATCCGAGGGATTCAGGAGTACTTTCCCCAAGCAGAAATCACCTTTGATAAATTTCATGTCATGAAGCTGGTGAACGAAGCCGTGGACGATGTGCGAATCCAGGAACAAAAGCATGCGCCGGAACTGAAGCATACGAAGTACATCTGGCTGAAGAACGAATCCAACCTCAAAAGGGAACAAAAGGAAACGTTGGCGCGGCTGAAGGATAGTCATCTGCAGACCGGGCGCGCCTATCGCTTGAAACTGGCCATGCAGGAGTTTTAGATGACACCGCACATCTTCGCGGACGTTTACCTTCGGGAATGGATGGGTTGGGCGGGCCGCTCCCAGCTCTCGCCGATGGTCGAACTGGCGAAGACCATCAAGAAGCACGAGGAAGGCATCTTGCGATGGTTTCACAGTAAGATGACCAACGGCTTGCTTGAAGGCATAAACGGTCTGGTGCAAGCGGCCAAGCGCCGGGCGCGTGGCTACCGCAATGTTGAAAATCTAATCGCGATGGTGTATATGACGGCAAATAAGCTGCGTATGCCGGTGCTCGGAGCACGCCGAGCACACTAACCCTTACCGCCTTGTGACCTCGCCTCATAGGCAGAAGGAGCGGTCAAGCGAATTCCTTGACGGCTCCTTCTGCCTATGAGATTCTCCAAGCAAGCGGAAGGGTTATGACTCTCTTTAATAGCCATTGACCCACCCAATAGAGCGAAGAGCCTGTTAATCCACCCACCTGTACCCTACTCCCCATACGGTTTGAATGGGATTATAAGATAAACCGGCAACCTGAAATTTATCTCGGATATTTTTGATATGGGTATCTACTACCCTGGGATCTCCAAAAAAATCATTTCCCCAGAGTTGTTCAACGATAGATGCCCTGGAAAACGTTCGTTGGGGATTTTGTGCCAAAATCATGACAATATCGTACTCTTTGTGTGTTAATTCAACGGGTAAATTCTTGACTACAACCTGTAGTCTCTCCGGGTATATGACTAGATCTAGAAATTCTATTTTTCGTTCTCTCTTGATTGCAGAGGCAGCTTGGTCAGCACGACGAACTAAGGCATAAATTCGTGCAATAAGTTCTTCGGGATCTACAGGTTTAACCACATAATCATCTGCGCCCGTTTCAAATCCTTGCACTTTATCTTTAATATCACTGCGAGCCGTCAGCATAATAATAGGAGTTGTACTGGACTGACGAATTTTTTCACAAACTTGCCATCCGTCCATATCGGGCATCATAATATCCAGTAAAACAACATCAAACTTGTTATTAGTAAAGAGAGTTAATCCTTCCGTTCCATTATGAGCCTCAGTCACCTCAAAACCCTCTTTGCTCAATACGATACGCAACAAATTTCGCATATTCCATTCATCATCGATGACTAATATGTTGAGATCCATGCCTACACCGCCCTTTTAGTTAATAACTGGTGCATTGATGCATTTTAGCCAAAGTCCATTGTAAATCCATCTTGTACTCGAAGAAGTATAAACCATATTTATGAAGTTTCTGTGGAGGAATCTCCAAAGTTAGCTTAGCTGTTCAGATCTCCGATTGGAAACATCACTTTAAAAACAGTACCTCTTCCTACTTCGCTTTCTACCTCAATTTTCCCGCCTTGTAATTGAACCAGATGTTGAACAATCGATAATCCAAGACCCGTTCCACCGAGCTGCCTGGATCGGGATTTCTCCACTCGATAAAATCGCTCAAAAATATAGGGGAGTTCATCCTTGGGAATACCTGGTCCTGAATCCGATATGGCCACGATTCCTTGCCTATCCTCTTGTGTTAGTGTAATCCGAACGCTACCTGTGGCCGTATAGCGAATGGCATTCTCCAACAAGTTCAGGAGAATTTGCTCAAACCGGATGGGGTCAACATAGAAGGAAGAGACCTTTTCAAAGTGAGAACTCAACTCTAACTCCTTCTCCTGAGCTTTTAATCTAACCTTATCCATAGATCGGCGAATGATCTCTGCCGGATCTGTCAGTTCCATATTTAGTTCAATCTTTCCTTCCTCTATTTTGGCTAATTCAAAGAGGTCATTGATAATGACGGTAAGGCGATGCGACTCTTCAGAAATGATATGTAAGTATTTTTGTTGTTCTGCTTCATCCTCCACATATCCTTTAGATAGAATATTTGCATATCCTTGCATGTACGTTACAGGCGTTCGAAGCTCGTGTGAAATATTCGCAAAAAACTCAGAACGAGTATCCCGGTACCGTTTTAATTCCTTCGCCAGGTCGTTAATGGCCTGTGCTAGCGAGCCAACTTCATCTTTTGATGGAACTTGGAGCCGTGTATCCAACTCTCCCTTGGCAATTTTCCGAGTGGCCTCTTCAATTTTCACTAAGGGATTAGATAATTTTTTTGACAGAATGAAGATACAGCCCAATGCCAATATCAAAGTACCGACTCCTGCCAGCACCAACAGCCACCGGATGGTTAAAATGGAGTTTTTCATACTTTCCAGGGAGCTAATCACATAGATTCCCTTGATCGTCGAATCTGATGGATTATTCACGGGAATCCCATGCAGTAAGTACAGTTGATTCTGATACATGAATTCCTTCTCAAACTTCCTGCCCTCAAGCAAATCCTCGTTGCTCCACACCTCTGGCCATTGCTGAACACTTCGGTCATTTCCATCATCCGATAAATAGGTAAATTCCCCTTTGTTATTAATTAAATATATCTCAACCCCAGTAAATTCTTCCATCGTTTCAAATGGGATAACTCGTTCTTCCAGCATGGAGGATAAATGGGCTGCGAGTTCATTGGCTTCTTCATGAGCCTGTGTGGAGTAAAAACTGGTAAAAATCTGATTGATGACAACCCCAAGCAATAATAGGATCACCATAAACAAGCCGAAAATGGTGCATCCTAATTTCAAATATATCCGGTTCCACTTCATTCTGGCATCATCCTTTTCATTTACCCATTCACCAACAACCATACAACGAGGGCACTCTTCGATACAATGCTTAAATTGTTCATGGGACATCGTACTTAAATTATTCAACATTTCACCTTTTCGTATGACAAAGAAGGTTGATTTTTTAGGACACTCCATAAATTCCACACAATTGGATGATATTCTTGAGCCAATTACAACTTTACCAAGATCTTAAGGAGAGTAGACGATGAGAAAAAAACACAAAACATATATGGTCATCGCCGCGGTGGCCTCGCTATCCCTTCTTTTAGCGGCATGTACAAATGCGGCAACTGGCAAAATGGATCACTCTCAAATGGATATGGGAGATGAAAAAATATCTGCCGAGAACATAAAAAAGAGTAGTGCTTCACTTGTAAAAACACCACAGGTACTGTCTGGCAACAAAATCAATTTAAGTGCGTCTGAAGGCGAACTGGATGTAGGTAATGGTACAACTATTCCTGTATACACATTCAACAACTCCATACCCGGACCACAAATCAGGGTCAAAGAGGGAGAACAAGTATCGATCACCCTGACCAATAAATTACCTGTACCCACAACCATCCATTGGCATGGACTGCCGGTCCCTAATGCTATGGACGGAATCCCCGGAGTGACCCAGAATGCCATCCAACCGGGAGAGACGTTCACCTATTCTTTTACAGCGTCTACCCCAGGAACGTATTGGTACCATTCTCATCAGGATGCCGTCAATCAATTGGATAAAGGTCTCTATGGCAGTTTTGTGGTTGAAGAGGCCTCGGATTCCTATGATCGGGATTTCACATTGATGCTGGATGAGTGGGCAAGTTCGGGAACAGCCAGCATGGACGGGATGAACATGAGCGAGATGGATGGCATGGATATGTCTAACACAGAGAGCTCTGGAGCCGAAGAGGCTGCTCATGATATGAGTATGTACGATCTGTACACCATTAATGGAAAGATGGGAACCGCTACGCAAACCTTAAAGGTTAAGAAAGGAGAAAAAGTACGCCTGCGGTTGATCAATGCCGGATTTTTGACCCATGAAATGCACTTGCACGGTCATGATTTCCGTGTTGTCGCTTTGGATGGGCAATCGTTAAATGAGCCGACTGCATTAAAGGATCAATTGATATCCATCGCCCCCGGCGAACGGTATGATATTGAATTTGTGGCAGACAATCCTGGTGAATGGCTGCTCGAGGAACACGGGGATGATCCAAAGGTTGAGGGCATGCGTGTAAAAATAGCTTATGAAGAAGAGGGTGGGACAGCAAACGATGCTGAGAATTCCAGCACGATGTTGCCTACATTTGATATGACTTCTTACGGTAAAGCAGGAAAAAAGGAATTGACCCCCTATCAATTTTATGATGTGAGATATACGATGGAACTTGGCACGAAGGAGCAGGACGGGGAAACCGTATATACACTGAATGGAAAGACTTACCCAGATACCGAAAATATCGCTGTTAAAAAGGGAGATAAGGTATTGGTTCGTATGGTAAACAATTCAGCAACAGATGATCATCCAATGCACTTGCACGGTCACTTCTTCCAGGTATTAAGTAAAAACGGAACGGATCTCACAGGTTCACGGGTTTTAAAAGATACCATTAATTTAAAGCCGGGTGAGGAAGTAATCGTAGCCTTTATAGCGGATAACCCCGGAAACTGGATGTTCCATTGTCATGATCTTCATCATGCCTCCGCTGGTATGATGACAGAAGTAACATACTCCGATTTTAAATCTACCTTTGTAAACGATCCGAAAGCCGGGAATAAACCAGAGTAAAATATGAAAAGGGGGCTGTCCCAGCCCTCTTTTCAATTTTGTTAAGCCAAAGAATGCTCATAGAAGATTGGCGGTTTCTGGTTGTTATTTTTAAGTTGGGTATGCACGTGGCAGCGGAGAGAACGAAGCAATTCCGGAAAAGCGGAGCGGTCGCCTTTGGCCCGAAGGGTCAACAGCGATTGTAGGAATGCTTCGTTCTCGGAGCCGTCTCACCCACGCACGAAAAGAGTGCCCCCGGCCAAGGACCTTTGGGGACAATACAAAATCATGAAATAATCTTTTTCTTAGAAGGAACCGAAAACGATTGTGTTTGATCCTCCATATAAAGTTGGTGCCACATCATAAATACCAGCACGGTCCACAATTTCCGGCTCATATCCAATTTCCCTTCCTTATGGATCTCGAGCAATTGAAGAACATAGGATTTGTTGATCCATCTATCCACGTCTGCTGTCATGATCAGGTTTTTAGCCCATTCATACCATTCCTTTTTCAGCCATACTCGGATAGGTACAGGAAACCCGAGTTTTTTTCGCTGCTGCACATCAGGCGGGACTACATCTTTCATCGCTTCCCGGAGCAGTATTTTGGTCGCAGCAGGTGTAACTTTATACTTGGTAGGGATTGTTGCAGCCCATTCAAACACTTTGGTATCCACAAAAGGGACACGAAGTTCCAAAGAGTTGGCCATCGACATTTTGTCTGCTTTCATTAAGATATTACCTCTCAGCCAGGTGTGAATATCCACATACTGCATCTGGGTAACTTCATCATAATGTTTAGCTTGTTCATAAAACGGCTTCGTTACCTGAAGCGTCGAATGACAAACTCCAGCTTCGGACAGCCATGAGGACAGTACCTGATCTTTTTCGTGGTCCATGAATATTTTCGCATTTCCAAAGAATCGCTCTTCAAGCAAAAGGCTACCTCGTTCCAAAAAGCCCTTGCCTTTCATGCCAGCGGGCATCAGCTTGGCAAGCTGCCCCGCTGCCTTTCGCATCCCGACCGGAAGATCTTGAAACATACGCAGTGCATAGGGTTCTTTATAAATTTGATAACCTCCAAAAAATTCGTCAGCTCCTTCACCCGAAAATGCCATTTTTACGTGCTGACTAGCCAATCTGGAGACAAAGTAAAGACCGACTGCTGATGGATCTGCTACAGGCTCGTCCATATGCCAAATCAAAGAAGGTAAAATATCCATATACTCTTGAGCATTAATACGAATTTCATGATGTTCTGTCCCTAAATAAGCGGCTGTTTTTCTGGCCTCCTCCAATTCGCTATATCCCGGCATGTCAAATCCAACCGAAAATGTTTGGGTCGGCTCCAGCCGATGCAGTAACCCCACTAAGCTTGTGGAATCAATGCCTCCCGATAAAAAAGCCCCCCTGCGGACATCTGAGTTTTTGTGTATACGCACAGATTCTGATAATACGAAGCGAGTCTCCTCAGCTAAATCGGAGAAGGATCTATTTTCATTCGGGGCAAATTTCACTTCATAGTACGGTTGGATGGTCACTCCTTTTTCCTGAATGATCATATAATGACCAGCTTCCAGTTTATAAATCCCTTTAAACATAGTCGCAGGCTCAGGCACATATTGAAACGTGAGATATTGATATAACGCATTCTCATCGACTTCCCGATTCATCCCACCCGAAGCCAGTAATGATTTTATTTCGGACCCCACCATATAACCAAATGCATTCTCACTGTAATATACAGGTTTAATGCCAAAATGATCCCGAGCCACAAAGAGAAGCTCTTTTTTTCGATCCCATATCGAGAATCCAAACATCCCCCGCAAATAGTTTACACACTCAAATCCAACTTCCTCATACAACCGGAGCAGTACTTCCGTATCCGAATGGGTATGAAAGATATGCCCCTTTTGTACTAACCAATCCTTTAACTCCTTATAGTTATAGATCTCCCCATTAAATACGAGCCAAATATCCTGATTATGATTTGTCATAGGCTGAGTCCCATGCTCGATATCCAGTATGCTTAGTCTTCGAAAACCCAAACCGATGTGATCATGGATATACAGATTCTCATCATCAGGACCACGATGGGCGATCGTATCCGTCATCTTTTGTAGCATATTTCTATTTACAGGCACACGATATTTGTTGAATAGGCTTACGAATCCACACATTAGGCGTAATCTCCTCTAATTAATATGGCAAGATTGTACCCATAAATTATGTGGAATGTGTGAAGCAACCTTCATTGTCTATGATATAAATCATATTTCAGGGATAAAAAACTATGATTACATTGTAACGATCCATGGCTTTCATAACCGTGGATCGTTACAAAACAGATTAAGCTTCAAACGTAACCCCAGCCATAGAAGGATGAGCTTAATGGTCTGTTGGTGCTTGGGTCGCCATATCGTTAAGCTGGGTTACAAAAGCTCCTTCATTCGGGCCTTGATGATCACGAATCATTTTCGCTTGTTCCACTAGAACCTCTTCAGCACCCGTACCGAGTAATCTTATTGCTTCTTCAATGAATGCTCCAAGTGGCATCGCATGCGGATCGTCACTAAGATCTGTCATGAGTTCCGTTTGAACCCCAGGTGGTATGATTTCTAATACTTTTACTGTTGTATCTTTAAGCAAATAACGTTGTGATAAGGTATAGGAATGGAGCGCTGCTTTGGTCGCCGAATACACCGCAGTCGCTGCGTACGGAATAAACCCGATTGCAGAAGTCGTATTCATGATCACAGCTTCTTCTTTAGACTTCAAATGTTCGATTAATGAAGACGTCATTCGAATGGGTCCAAGTAAGTTTGTTGAGACCGTTGAAACCAGAACCTCTTCGTTAATCACACCCGCAGCCTCATCGAAAAGCATGATGCCGGCGTTATTAAATAAGACATTCAAATCAGGGAAGTCCCGAATAAGTTGCTTAGCGGTTGCCTCGATACTGGAAAGATCCTGTATGTCCAGTTCAACTGCATACATTCCGGGATTAGCACTAAGTACTTCCTCCAGACGCTCTTTTCTTCTACCCGAGATGATTACTTTGTTTCCAAGCTTGTGTAAAGCTTCTGCCAATGCACGTCCAATTCCTGAACCGCCACCTGTAATGAAGATCGTGTTTCCTGTAAGTTTCATTATAAAATCCCTCCAATATTTGGTTTTTTGATTACTTTGAAGTTTTATTAGTTACACTGTTAGATGAAATCTGTACTTACTATGAACCTTGCACTTTAAAGTTTCTGAATAGACTAACCACCTTCTTAGTATTATACTATTACAACAATAGTTGCTTTAGTAGTTCAATTGTATCCAGAACATCATCGAAGAACAACCAACAATGCGAGCCATTTGTTGGTTTAAAAAAAGGAGCTATAGCCATGGGACTTAAAGTAAGAAATATTCGTACAACTCGAACAAGAGAATCCATTTTCGAGTCACTTTTTGAACTGCTGGAAGAAAAAGATTTTGATAAAATAACAATACAAAATTTAACGGAACGGGCCCAAATCAATAGGGCAACTTTCTATGCTCATTTCCAAGATAAATATGAATTGGCGGATGAGATTATAAGAAAATCAGCGGAAGAACTTATTCAACAACATACTAATGGTGTGTGTGCATTTACAAAAGATAATATGATGCAATTAGTATTCGCAGCATTTGAGTATCATCAACAGGTCAAAAAGAAATGTCGCCGTAACTATAACAAAATTATTCCTCTACTCTCTTCAAAATTAGTTAATGCACTAAAGCATTATTTGAATCTTTGTATGCAGGAAATATACTCTGATGATGAACGTACTTTGTACGTACAAATCTATGCCAACATGATTAATGAAGCAGTTACTCTGCAAACTGCTGAACAAACTAAACTAACAGAACAACGTATAGCAGAGCATATTGTTCAATTGATACACCTGGACTAATCGAAAAAGTGAGCCGTAGTTACGTTACAGCAGCTATGGCTTTTTCAGTGATTTAACCATATTCGTTACCGTTGGCGGTTCGCATTTCTTTACCTTAGAGCTACCGCCTATTGGTGGCGGCTCTAAGGTCCAACCGTTTGGCTCCGTCTGAAACTTATTTTTTGGCAAACCCTTGCTTGTTCAGATAATCCATCATTTGAGGCTGAATACTTCTCTGGAGATGATCCTGGATGTGGTCACTCCATCCTTTTACTTTTTTCACGGTGAAAGGGGCTTTCGTCGGACGATTTTCATAATACTTCAACATGGTTTCATCATAGATAGCTAATTTTTCTTGATCGAGAGATTGATACTGATTTTCAAATAAAACCATGGATTGAGGCAGCCGAGGTTTCAGCTCAGGCTTATTTCCAGATGGATGACCGATGCATAGCCCCACTAAAGGAATCACATACTTCGGTAAACCCAATACGTCAGATAGTTCGTTAATATTTGCTCTGATCCCACCAATATACACCCCGCCTAGCCCCATGGATTCGGCAGCGGTCAACGCATTTTGTGCTACCAGTCCGGCGTCGAATGAACCGATTAACAGAAATTCAATATATTCGATATCCACTTCCGGAGCAATTTGATGATTCCGGTTAAAATCTGCACAGAAAATCCAAAACTCAGCCGCTTCTTCAACATAAGGTTGATTGACAGAAAGGTGTCTGACTTTTTTCCGAAGAATCGGATCGGTGATTCGAATAATGGACACGGCCTGCAGGAGACTGAACGATGAAGTTTGATTCGCTGCCTGAAAGATCGCATCGATTTGTTCCTGAGTCAGGGGTTGAGATGTGTAAGAACGAAATGATGTATGGTTATGAAGCAATTCAAGCGTATGATTCATTAAAATCCTCTCCTCTATTCGTTTATTCCATATTCCTTGTGGAACAAACCACGCTCCTGCAAGATGGGTATAACCTGATTTGCAAAATCCGCAACACCATCAAAAATTTGTATGCTCTCATGTGCCTTGTCATATCGTTCTTTACGTTCGCGCAGCGAATTCGAGTTTTTTAGCATTAAAAGTATTGACGTTCACCGGTCTGTGCTGATTTTTCGACGGCATCAAGTAACTGATGAAGTTTCACCGCATCTTCGAAAGTAGGTGTTAAGGATGTTCCTTCTTGAATATCTTGGGCGAATTTACGATAAGCCTGAGCCATATTCAGAACAATGCCTGAGTCATTTTTTAGAGATTGTGGAGCCCAGTAATAGGCATCGGGAATGGTTAGTCCACGAAGCTCGTTGTCAGTAGGTCCTGCACCGCGTAATTGATGTGATCCGAATTGAATAGATGCAGGTGCACTCAGCACGATTGTGCCTTTATCTCCAAAAATTTCAAGTGTTAATCCTGTCTGATGTTTGACTCCACCTTGAATATGAACATTTGCTGCGGCACCACTCGTTAATTTTCCAGCAATCAGTATTTGATCATCTGTCGTCTTCTTGATAACTTTCTGAATATCCACCAATTCGACTTCAGGAAACTGCTGTGCTGTGAGGGCAGAAAGTTCGGCAAAGTCCCCAAGCATATAGGTAAATGCATCCAGATTATGTCCACCTACAATGGTCAGCAAGTTTCCTCCAATCTTTCGATCAAACAAGTACGCACTGGACTTGTCACCCACGCCACCCATGCCATCAATGGAGATCTTTAGATTGGCAGACAATACTTTCCCAACATAACCTTCTGCCAATAAATCTTTCACATACCGAATGGCTGGGGCTTGTCTGGACTGTAATCCAATCGCATTTGCCAAATTTGCGGAAGCTACCCATTCTTTCATTTCAAGTGCTTCATTCGTATTTGATCCCAGTGGCCATTCGCAATAGATCGGTTTTCCAGCAGGCAGAACGGCTTTAACCGCATTATAATGTTCCTTGACGTTAATACTGACGACGACCATGTCCACATCAGGATGTTGAGCCAGATCCTCCATGTTATCAAAGCCGTGATCTGCATGGAAAGCTTCTGCGCTCTTCTTTGCACTCGCCATATTACTTGTCCCCACTGCAGTAAGCTCAAACTCATCCAAATGCTCAATGGCTGGAATATGTGTACCCCTCGCCCAACCATTATTAATTGAAGCACCTATGATTCCTGTACGAATTTTTTTACTCAATGAAAACATCTCCCTTATTTTTAAATGTATTAACTCATCAATTGCTTGATACTCTTATAAAATCGAAAGTTGAAGTCTATTTACTTTATTCACTTATCAGTAACTCTTTTCTGTGTTATATTTAATTAGTTAGCTTACTAAATATAGGATTAAAAAAAATATACTGATTAATTAGCCTGCTAACTATAAAACCAAAATAAGTTTATTATTCTTTTACATCGTAGGCAAACTAAAATGGTTTTGTTTTGGTTGTTGAGCCAATCATAAGTGTATTCGTTTCGTTTGCAAAGAGGGCAATTTAAATGAACATAGTACATCTTTTTGTACCTATAGATTAGGAGTGATATGAATGAGGGTTTGCAATGAAGGTTTTGAACAAGAAGTTCATGGATGAAAAAAGTGATATGTACGCGATAGCTTTTACACAGAGTGTTCTTTCCGGATGTTGGAAGTATTGTATAGGAAATAGGTCAAGATATTTAATCTTGACCCTTCTTTCTTCATTACAACTTCCATTTATTTCAATTTTCTGATTTGATCAACATAAGACATCACGATCAATCTATATCTTGTACGCCTTCATCGCCTTACGCAGCTCCTTAATCGTCGGACGCTTGCCGTACATCAGCACACCAGTCCGGTAAATCTTGGACGCCAGCCAGCCGAAGAAGAGGATTGCCGCCACCAGCAGCGCGAGCGAAATCCAGATTTCCCAGGCGGCGGCGCGGTCGAGGCCGATGCGCAGCAGCATAACGGTCGGCGACGTGAATGGGATGTAGCTTGCCACCTTCACGAGCATGTTATCCGAAGCTGCAATATTGAAGATCCCGATATAAAAGGCGACCAGCGACAGCATGGTGATCGGCATAACCGCCTGACCAAGGTCCTCCGTACGGCTGACAATTGAACCCACCGCAGCGAACAGCACGCCATATAAAAAATATCCCAGTATATAGAACAACAATCCGTAAATCAGCACAGCATAATTCAAATCGGCAAGCCGCAGATCGAATTGGCCCAGGATGGCCTCGTTGTGCGGCAGCAGCAGATTGCCACCCACGACAAGAGCGAACACCACAATCTGCAGCATTCCCACATAAAAGATCCCGATAATCTTACCGAACATCTGGGTCAGAGGTGACACGCTGGTGATAAGGATTTCCATCACGCGCGAGCTCTTCTCGGCTGTGACCTCAGCAGCGATCATGTTGCCTGTCATCATCGCCGAGGTGAAGAAGAGGATCATCAGCACATAGATAATGGCATAGTTGATGTCCCCTACCTGCTCTTCCGCAGCAGTACCGTTCCCGCCACCTGCCTCGTCTTTGCTAACCTCTCTGCTATCAATGGCCACCCGCTCCGTGATCTGCGCTATCTGATTCGCTGACAGCGCATCCCCTGCTACAGCTTTCGTCTTGGCCTTCTGCAGCCCGGATTGCAGCAGAGATACGATCTCCTCGGACGGTTCATCGTCCACTGAAGCATAGCGCACCTGTGGGAATGCTCCCTCACCTTCAGGCCTCACCAGTTCCACATATCCCTGAACCTGATCCTCTGCAATAGCGGTCCGTAATTTATCGTCCCCTGCACTGGGATAGTGAACCCATTCGACGGGCGTGACCGATTGAGTCAGGCTGTACTGCTCCAGCTCGTCTGCAACTGTGGTGTAGTCATTCACGATCAACCCAAGCTGGACCTGTTCCTTGCCGCCTGTTTCTCCCGCCGTGTCTCCCTTGAATATAGAAATCAGGTACGGAATATTCATGGCAATCGTAATGAGCAGCGCCAGTATAATGGTGGTCCATATAAACGATTTGGTTCTGGCTTTTTGGCGAAAAGTAAAGCCGATCACCGTTCCCATTTTATTCATGAGCTTCTCCGACCTCCTTGATGAAAATTTCATTCAATGTAGGCTCCATAATCTCGAAACGGAGAATGTCTCCTTGTGCCATAGCTGTCTGCAAAATACGTTGAGCGGCTGCCGCTTCGTCGATATACAGCATCCAGCCATGCTCCAGCCTTTCTACCTTACGTACACCTGGAATCATGTCCAAGCCCTCTATATCACGGGATGTCACCAGCCGTACCTTTTCGCGCGGATAGCGGTCTTTAATGGACTTGATTTCACCTTGCACCACCGTGTTGGAGCGGTGCAGAATGGTAATGTTGCGGCACAGCTCCTCTACATGCTCCATCCGGTGGGTGGAGAAGAGAATGGCCGTACCCTGATCGCGCAGTTCTTTGACCGTGTCCTTAAGCAGCTCTACATTAACAGGATCAAGCCCGCTGAAGGCCTCGTCCAGAACGAGGATCGGGGGGCGGTGAACGGCTGCAGCGATAAAGCCCATTTTCTGCTGGTTGCCCTTGGACAGCTCTTCAATCCTCTTATCGTAGTACTCCGGTACGCCAAAACGATCCAGCCAGTAACGCAGGCTTTGGTCCGCATCCTTGGCAGACATGCCGTGCAGCCGACCGAGATAGATAATCTGCTCGCTGACCTTCACCTTCGGATATAATCCCCGTTCTTCGGGCAAATAGCCCATGCTGTGCTGAAGCTCGGCGCTGTACGGCTTGCCGTTATACAGAATGCGCCCTCCATCCGGGTAGATCAAGCCCAGCACCATACGCATCGTGGTCGTCTTACCCGCCCCGTTGCCTCCCAGCAGACCGTAAATCTCACCGTTGTTCACCTGCAGGGATACCTCGTTGACTGCTGTTTTGTCCCCATACTGCTTCACAACCTGTTCCAATTGCAGCATGCTCATGCTTCATTCCCCTTTCCCACAGATGTCATATGCTGCGGCAGTCGTCCAGCCGCCCAGTGCATCATTAATTCATCAAGCTCGAGAGCCCGGGTACGCAGAATGCGGATGCCTGCCTCTTGCAACACTTCCGCCGCCACAGCTGCTTCCATCGTGACGACACGCTGCAGCAGTCCTTCCTGGCTCCGTTCCAGAACGCACGGCAGGTCGGCTGCATCCTCCTCCGTACCCTCGAACCATATTTCCTTCCCGCTCTCCAGCAGATGATCCTTCTCGGCGCAGCCGAGAAGCTTACCTTCATGCATCAGGACAATATAGTCAGCCAGCCGTTTGATCTCATCTACGATATGAGTGGCCATAATAATGGTCGTCTTCTCGTTCCTCATACAATCCCGCAGCTCTTCCAGCATCATCTTCCAGGCAAAAGGGTCCAGCCCGGATGATGGCTCATCCAGCAGCAGGAGGCGTGGATGAGGAGCCAGCGCGGCGGCCAGCTCAAACCTCCTCCGCTCGCCCTTCGACAGCTTGGATAGCTTAGTATGTGCCGGTACCTCAAATTTCTCCATCAGTCCCCGGAAACGGATTTCGTCCCAGCCGGAATACCATAACGCGCGAAGTTTGGCTGCCTGCTCCGCGGTCATCCTGTTTTCTTCGGCAAAGAAATGCTCAGGCATGTATCCGATCCACTGGCGGACATCCGGGGGCAGCTCTCCTTCATAGCTCCGGCCGAACCAGCGAATCTGCCCAGAATCCGGCAACGCAAGCCGGGTCAGCATGTGCAGCAGCGTGCTTTTCCCAGAACCGTTATGTCCGACCAGCGCGACCACATAACCGGCGGGCACCGCCAGTGTAATCGGTCCGATTTGACGACTGCCTCTTGCCTTGGTGACATTCTCCATCTCAATCACGATGTTCTCCGCGTTCCTCATGCTTGTTCCTCCCCCTTTGCTGTCCCGTATTTTCTGGCAACCGCTTCGTCGAACAGAGCCCGCAGCTCCTCCTTGGTGCACTGCACTGCTAACCCGATGTTCACCGCCTGCTCCATCGCCTCTTTAACCGCCTTGAGACGGTAGCTCTCCTTCATATCCGTGCCGATACTCGCCACAAAGGTGCCCGTCCCCTGACGGGTTCGCAGCAGCTCCTCGTTCTCCAGATCCTGATATACCCGGCGAACGGTGATCACGCTGCAATTCAGCCTGCCCGCAAATTCCCTTATGGAAGGCAGCAGCGTGCCTTCAGGAATCTGGCCTGTAATGATTAATGATCTAAGCTGCTTCTTGATCTGCGCATACAACGGTTCGGCGCTGTTCTCGTCAATTTGCACCGGTATGTTCATCGTTCTTCTTCACCCTCGCCTTCTGGGCTAACGCCCGCCCGAGCCCCCTTTTTAGACCAGATCACGTGCAATCAGCTTACGCAGCATCAGTCGTGAGGACAGCAGCATCATTCCCGTACCGGCTGCCAGCGCCAGCCACATGGCCGGAGAGGCCACTCCCCATGCCAGGCTCATATCTCGTGTCCATAAAATCATATTGCCCCCGCATATTCTGACGATAGCAGCCACAATGACGGATGAGCCCATGATCCACAGTGATAGCCAAAAATAGGTTTTTCCTTTGACCAGAAATTCCAGATACATGTACAGGCTGTTCACGATCATGCCGTAACCGATCCAGGTAAGCCCAAATGATACATAAAAACCCAGAGATTGGATCACGCGCAAAGGCTCAATAGTCAGAAACAGCATCGCAAAGTAAAGGGTGCCGTTGGCCAAAAATGCAAGAATTGCCTGCTGAATTCGGCTTGTAATCACAGTTCTGGCCCCCACAGGCAGCAGCCTGAAGTATGCCAGCATCTGCGTGTATGAATCCTCCTGCAGATACTTGAAAGCCCGGTGATTAAAAATAAACCCGAGAAACGGAATCAGCGCCAGCAGCATAAAATCAGCAACCGGATTCTTAAAGCTCTCCCTCTCCAACTGAGCATTTATAACAAAAGAGGTCAACAGCGCGAGATAAGCTATAAAAATCAGCGTCCATAACGCAACATAACGGTCTGCGCTAAACTCCCGCATCGTAATCCGCCACGCCTGCTTAAAAGCTGCCATGTCATCAATCCTTTCACTTCTCATCCATTCCATAGGTGTGATTACTGTATATATCTTTATACACAGTATATAAACTCTGGATCCTTCCGTCAACCTTGCCAAAACACAAAAAAGCCGTCCCTTATCACGTGACCGTGAAAAGGACGGCGTTGCCGATGCGCTGATTATTTACGGTAACGTACGGCTCAAGAGACAGAAGAATCCAGTCGACCTAGCTCATTCTCCACCACAAGGGTGAGTTCCTCCTCATACCCTCCGGTAATCCGATACTTGCGTACGTACTCTTTTACAAACTTTTTGGGATCCTTTGGCCGGAAAATTCGAGTCATCTCCCGCAGGCTTTCTTTGACTTCATTATGACCTTTCGTTGCCATGTTAACTCCCTCCCAAAACGTTGGAAATAAATGCTCCGATGAAGAGAATGCTGCAAAGTCATGTCAACATATACACTGAAGTAGCAAGTAGAATATAGCTTAGGTCGGGGAACGAGCCAAATGGCCGTATGCCTGACACTAGACTTACCCGAATCGCTTCTGCCTGAATCACATCCACATTATATCATATTCAGAATTCAGATTCACTTTCCAGGTAAAGCCACAATTTTCTGTCTATTTTTCTTAGTACTGTACTACAGAGGGTCATAATATGCATCGGACTTTTGGCAGGAATTTATATAAGTAAATTAATTGCAGTATACCTAACAATCATCAGCAGAATATTAAAGGAAGCCGGTGGTTCCGGAAACATTACAGAAATATTACTTTTATCCTGAATCCACAGGCTATAATACATCCATCCGCCACATTGGCGGGAAAAAGAGGCTCTGCACGGTGGACAAGTCTATCCCGATATTCAATGTAACCGGTGGCCATATGCCCACGAATACCCGCAGTACAGACTATTGAACCCTGCGCAGACGAGAAGCTGCTCGTGCGTGCTGACGAAATCATCCGGCTAAGTATCCTAAAATGCAAAGCTGTCTTGTGGCCCGGACGCTCATACATCGGGGCATATTGGCCTGTATCTGACCTTCCATGATATGCTTAAGTTCGGAATGTGGCTGCTGAAACCTGAACAATTCGAGTACAATGAAAGACAGATGGTTGATAATGGGGGCATCAACATGGGGAACGAAACACCGAAAATTCTGATTCTGTACGCCAGCTACGGCAACGGCCATTATCAGGCTTCACGGGCTATCGAAGCCGCGTTGCACAAGCGGGGAAGCTGTGAGGTCATTCTGCTGGACCTGATGGCCGAGGCCCATCCGCTGCTGAATGAGTTAACTAAATTCGTATATATGCAGAGCTTCAAAACGATCCCGCAAATTTACGGCTGGGTCTACAACTTGACCAAGGATATGCACGCCAGATCGGCTTTCGGCAGCATGCTGCATTCCTTCGGCATGCGTAAGCTGCAGGAGACGCTCGCGCATGTACAGCCGGATTTGGTCATTCATACCTTCCCGCAACTTGCGCTCCCTGCGCTGCGGCGCAAAACAGGTATGAATCTGCCGATCGTCAATGTGCTTACGGACTTTGATTTGCACGGGCGCTGGCTGCATCCGGATATCGATCGTTATTATGTACCGACCGAGGATATGAAACGGGAAGCCGAGGAGCGGGGAATCCACCCGGACCGTGTCATTGCCAGCGGAATACCGATTCATCCGTCATTCAGCGGTGCAATAGATGGACTGCTGCGGCTGGACAATGGCGAAATAGCAGCGCCGAACAAACGGACCGTACTTCTGATGGCCGGAGCCTTCGGCGTATTATCCGGTATTCGTGATATTTGCCGCGGCCTCATCCGCCTCCCGGATGTGCGCGTGCTGATCGTATGCGGCCGGAACGAGACGCTAAAGTCCGAGCTTGATCATGAATTTGCCGGGCTGCCGGATATCCATACCTTCGGATTCGTGGACCGTATCCCCTCTCTGATGAAGGCCAGCGATATGGTCATTACTAAGCCCGGGGGAATCACTCTGGCCGAGAGCATCGCCTCCGGGCTGCCGATCCTGATTTACCGCCCTGTTCCAGGCCAGGAGTTGAACAACGCCCTCTATCTCGAAGGAAAGGGTGCCGCTCTGCTGTCCCACCATGCGGAGGAGCTGATCGGGCAAGCCAGCAGGCTGCTCACAGATCCTCTGCAGGCAGAACGGATGAAGCAGGCTGTTAGCCGCCTCCGCAAGCCTCATGCCGCGTACACCATCGCCGATGACATCCTGAGCCAATGGTTTGCTCCCGTCACCGCCTCTGTCTGATATTTGCATGATTTTTTCTCTTTGAGGGCATTTTAACCAGGAGAACGTGTAACGGAAGGAGACATTTATGGATTCTAATGACAAAGATATACTCCCGCTTTCGGGAGAATCTGTAGAAGTTGACGGTGTGTATCAGGATGAGGACGGCCATGAGCAGCATCTGAAGCGGGGACAGCATTTTCCTTCAGATCTTGTACTGGGACAAAGCGAGTGGAAGCTGACCGAGTATTCCTTCGACAATCACCATGAGGGGACTACAGATGAGCGGCTCGTTCCCAAGGAAAACGATACCGACAAGATAGGGAAAGTTACGCACCCGCGAAAGGAAAAGAAGAGCGGACACCCTTAATCCTGTATCGTTGGAACGGTTAGAACTGCTTCCAAAATGGAATATCGTAAGCCAATAAAAAAGGACGAAGCCCGTCGTAAACGGGCCTCGTCCTTTTGGCTTTTTAGATTAACGACTTGAGACTTAGCGGATTAGTCCCTTCAGCAGTTGGTTGTTCACTGCCGAGAACACAGCTTTCTCCGTCATATCGAAGGGGCTACCCAAATGTTCCAGCTCAAATAATTTTATGGTTTTCTGTGTCAGAGGGTCCAATGTATAGACAGAAGAGCCAAGAACCAATTGAAGATTTCCATCTTCCGTAAGTTTGATACTCGCCGGACCGGAAGGATCATACGTAAATGTGCGTTCCAGCATTTTATTGAATACATTGTAAGTCTCAAGTTTGCCGTTAGCATAGACAACATAGTTTCCGGACACAGCCGGCTCAACTATAGCACCTTCCGGGATATGGCGCTCCCACTTCTTCTCGCCATCCGCATCGAATCCGAGGAGCATGCCGCCTTGTTGTACGTCACTTGCAGCCCGCACGAGCACTGAACCGTCGCTCAACATAACCACAGGGTCCCCGTCCGTGTAAATTCGCATATCCGAAGGGAACGTATATGAATCCAATACGGACAGCGAATCATCTAATATTTTAATACTAGGATGAGGAGCATCCCGCCACTGTTCATCCACCTGAACCTTACGATCCACGTTCATCACGATCCTGTCGGCCTCGGCAGCGATGACCGTACCATTAAGGAGACTCTGGGAAATGAGCTTGCCCTCAGTGGAATATTGCGTAATCGTAGTGGATACCGATCCGTCCCAGGAAGGCTCGCCTTCCTTATAAACGAGCAGCTTGCTGCTGCTTATCAGGCTGACTTTGCTGCCGCCCGCAACTTCCAGCGACCATGTCTCCGTTCCTGTCGGCGAGATGGCGTGAATGCGTGCCGTACCGTCCGTGTATTGAGCATAGATGTAAACTATACCGGACCCGGTATACATCAACTGGGCACTTTCAGTGTAGGGTCCCTTCTCCTTATGCAGCTCATACTGCCACTTCAGCTCGCCCGTCTGATCATCAAAAGCCTGCAAAATATCCAGATAGCCAGTCATATCCTGCTCCACACTCACAGCCTGGCGGGTATGCACATAGACAAGCCTCTGGCGAGGCACGGCATGCACATTCCGTTCCGCCGTCTGCTCCACACCGTTCTGTCCATTCGTTCCCACAAGAGCGGGAGACGTCCAAAAGGCTGGCTGTGATAGCTTGGTTGCTGTCTCTTCAGCTATAGCGGCGTCCGTTACTCCCGCTTGATAGCCCGTCAGCAGCACCGCAGTCAGGGCCGCGCTGGTCCATAACTTCCATTTTTTTAATTTCATAGCTGTTGTTCCCCCTACTTTCTTCAACCTCACCAACGCACAAAACCGCCAGAATACATATCCGGGCGGTATCACGCAACCAACGTAGTTATGATTCTATATCTATTTTAACATCTGGCAATTTATTCTGCAAAAGGCACGAGCAAGATACGACCTACCGCATATTTTGCAAAGGTCCGGTTTTGTGTACAATGAATGAAGCACGCTGCGGAGAATCAGCAGCAGGAGAGGAGATTATTTTCATAGCATGAGCAGGAAAGGATTTATACAGGAGTTCAAGGAGTTTGCACTTCGCGGCAACGTAATTGATCTGGCGGTCGGCGTAATCATTGGGGGCGCCTTCAATAAAATCGTGACCTCCGTTGTCAATGACATCGTAATGCCGCCAATCGGAAAATTTCTGGGGGGAGCGGATTTCGCGGACCTTTACTATTCGCTGGACCCGGACAAGACCATCGATGCAGCAGGCAACCGACTCTCCCTTTCCAAGGCCCAGGAGGCGGGCGCAGCCGTCATATCGTACGGACAGTTCATTAATGTAGTGCTCGATTTTTTGATTGTGGCATTCTGCGTTTTTCTGCTGGTGAAAGGGATCAACATGCTGAGACGCAGACAGGAGAAGGCCGAGAAAGCGGAAGAAGAGAAAACAACAAAGGAATGCCCGTTTTGTCTTTCGGAAGTGCCTATCAAGGCGGTCCGCTGCTCGCACTGCACCTCCATGCTGGAGGAAGCAGTACAGAAATCATAATTTTTATTTTTAATCCAAAAACATCCGCCGGAGATGGGACTGACCCCATTGCATCGGCGGATGTTTTTAGTTCATAGCGAGCAGCATACACAAATGACGGTCCTCCCGGTATACCTCTTCCCCTGGATCCAGCTCCGTTCCGTAAAAGCGGCGTAATGTCAGACATTACGCGGCCCGCCGGAAACATATTTACCAATGATGGTTTCGTACCGCCATCCATACCGGGAGGACAGCTCCGCGCCCATGTCGTTCTCCATTTCGTAGAGAACAACATCCTGGGCGAACTGATTCAACAGCAGCTCCGTCATAACCGGATGCTCCGTGACGACAGCCTGAGTAGGGCCGCGGTCTCCCCTCATTCCAAGCATGCACCAGCGGCGATCAACGACAAACGAAAATTTGCGGCCGGCCGGTACCGCATCCGCTTGGAACGCGCCGCGCGGCAGCCACTGGCCGAGAGCAGCTTCACCGCTGTCGCAAGCCCAGAGCACCCTGACTCCGCGCTGCTCCGCCTCCTCCAGTTGGTCGCATACTAGCGCCGCTTCCTCGCGCCATACATCCACGACGATCTCATACTTTGCCCTGCCGAGCTCACGCGCAAGGCTGGCCAGTACTTCCTTGTCCCCCTCCATATTATGGAACGGAGTCTCCGAGCCAGGGCGCGGCATAGCTCTTTCCACCGTCTCCAGCGATTCCTGGAGACGCCCGGAAATGATGCGCGTCAGCTCTTCCACCGGCAGCATGCTGTACCGGACAGGCTCCCCTTCACCTGTGTGCAGAAATCCTTGACCTGCCAGCCTTTGCAGTGCGGCATACACATTGGAGCGGGAAGCTCCGGTTCGCTTGGACACTTCATAACCTGAAGAGTCCCCGTTCTTCGCTAGCTCCACCATAACCTTGGCTTCCATATCCGTAAATCCGAGATTTTTCAAATGATGCAGCAATTGTTCCATACCTTCCGTCCTCCCATGCTGTCGAACACCGGCCAGCTAGAATAATCTGCTGACACGCTGCATCAGATCTGCTCCGCCCCGCAACGCGGGCACCACTTAGACCCTTTTGGGAGTTCAGCCGTACAGATTTGACACTTCACCAATCCCCTTGCAGAGTTGGTTTCTACAGGTTCCACTTCCTCATCCTGATTGTTGGTCTTCCAATAACGAATCCGCTCATCCAGCTCATGCTGGCGTTCGCGCTCCAGTTCTTCTCTGCGGCGGCGCTCCCATTCCGCATCAAATTCCGCCTTTTCCTCGGGTGAAAAATTCGGATCCCCAAAATCATCCTCATCCAGCTCCGGCGTCTCGAACGGCTTCTTCTCTATCGGCGGCTCCACCGGCTTATCCGCATAGCTGAAAACCGCGGTGTCCGTGAACTGAGGAGCCTGCTCGCGCGCAACTGCCACTTCTCGGAATGCTGTCTCGTCCACGAGCTTGCGCCCGCATTTCGGACAGAAGTTGGCGTCCCGTGGAACAGACGCGCCACATTCGCACAAACGCTCGTTCTTAAGCTCAGCGATGCGGCTGCGGATGCTGTCAATCTCATCCTGCAGCTCGTCACAGGCTTTCGAGAGCTGGGTCATTTCAGCTTCCGCAACGGACATATCCCGGAGGCGGTAACCCTCGTAGAAGATTTGTCCCATTTTCAAAAAATGAACATCCATTTCCTGCTGTATGGAGCCAATCTGTGAGTTCATTTTTTGAATTTCCACAGCATGCTGTGCTTTTTCAGTGGCCTTGTTGGCACCATTTTTAATTTTTTGCAGTAGGTTCATATAAATCCTCCTATCGGCTCATGGGTTAGACAACAGACAGCTTCTGCCACCTGAATTCTGATATTCCCATAAACAGCTAAATTTCCTTATTTGTAATCTACTATAATAGATAACCTCGCGGCTGGAAACTTCTTTCTGCAGATACTAGTTGTTTTTTGTCGAAAGATGGCGACTCTGTCGAGAAAAGCCTATCTCCGGTATAATAGAGTTCTGTTTTAATGAAATGACTCAATTGGGGGGAGTCAGGTCTATCATACCAAAAACTCCCCCTCTTTGGGAAAATGGAAGATTTTGAGAATGAGCGAGGTTTCACCATGGATCCAAACAACAGCTTTTACCCCCGCCCTCTGGGCGTCTCTTATAATTTGTCCCTCCCGACGGCGGGAAGCGCATCAATGGATACAAGCATTCAGCTCGTCGGGGACAGTGAAGCGGATGCGCACTATTTCCGCTCCCTCGAACAGGCTGGAATTCTGCTGAACAAGCCACAGCTTGAAGCGGTCCGCTACGGTCAGGGCCCGCTGCTGACCCTTGCCGGAGCAGGCTGCGGGAAGACGACCGTGCTGGCCGCCCGCGCCGGTTATCTGATGGCGGTGCGCGGCGTATCCCCTTCGTCCATTCTGCTGGTGACCTTCACCAGCAAGGCCGCTGCCGAGATGAAGGAACGCATCGCTGCCCTTCCGGACATACGACCGGCGGCGGCACGGGCGGTGCAGGCGCGCACATTCCACTCCTTTGCCCTCGCTCTGCTCCGCCATCAAGGAGTAACGGAGGACATATTCGGGGATACCCAGGCTCAGCATACCGTAATGAAAATGCTGCTGCGCCAGCTTGGTCTCAGTGAGGCTTATCAGCCGGAGAGCCTGCTGGCCGCATTGTCGGCCTGGAAAGCGGAAGGCCGCCTTACACATGAGCTGCCGGAGAACGGGCAGGAGGAAAGGGACGCTAAGCGAGTTCTGCTGGCTTATGAGGATTGGAAGAAAGAACGGCAAAAGATGGATTTTGACGACATTCTGCTGCGGGCCTCCATGATGCTGCGTAATCCGGCGGTGCTTCAACCGTTGCAGAGACGCTTCTCCTATATCATGGTGGATGAGTTTCAGGACACCAATACGCTGCAGTATGAAATGGTGCGCAGGCTGGCTGCCAAGCACCGCAATCTGATGGTGGTCGGCGATGACGATCAGACGATCTACACATTCAACGGGGCCCGCCAGGAATCCATCCTGGAATTCGATAAGGTCTATAAGGATGCCAGGGTCATCACCCTAAACATCAATTACCGCAGTGACGCGAGAATTCTGGGTCTCGGCTCCAGCATCGTGGCCAAAAACCGGAAGAGACGCGCCAAGCGTCTCGTCTCCGCCGGCAGGGAAGGGCTGGAGCCGCAGTTTTTCACCCCATCCAATCCAGAGGAAGAGGCCATTCACGTCGTATCCCATCTGCTCCGTCAGGTGGAGGAAGGGATTGTGCGCTACAGCGATATTGCGATTCTGCACCGCACGGCCAGCGGCAGCCGTTCCATCTTCGAGCAACTGGTGATGCGGGATGTGCCGTTTATTCAGTACGGGGCAGGCACGGTATTCTACGATCAGTCCCTGATCCGGCCATTAATGGACCATCTGCGGCTGGCGCTTAACCCCCGCCGTATGGAATGCATGCCGAGCGCGCTCGGACCATTGTATGTTCCACGCGAGACCGGCATGGATTATATTCAGAGGGAGGAAAAGAAACAGGCCAAGAAATACCCGCTGATCCACCTCACCCGCTGGGAACGGCTGCGCGACTTCCAGCAGGAGCAGGTCAAGGAGCGAATCAAGCTGATCAAGGGGCTGGCTGCGATGGCGCCGCTGCTGGCGATCCAGGAGATGCGCAGGGTATTTTACGATAAATATCTGGAAAGTGGGGACCCTGGGACCTGGACACACTATAAAGAAACGCTTCAGGAAAGTCTGGAGGAACTGGAGACCGCCGCACGCCGCTTTGAGACAGTAGAGGAGTTTGTAGCCTTCGCGGACGAGCTGTCGAAACGGCACCGGGATATGGAATCGCTGCGCACCGCCGCTGACGGGGACGCCGTCAGCCTGATGACCATCCACCGGGCCAAGGGGCTGGAGTTCCCCTGCGTATACCTGATCGGTGCCAGTGAGGGCATTCTTCCCCACAGCACGGCTCTTGGCAAGGAGCCTCCCGAGGATCTGCTTGCTTCGGTCACGCCCGACTCCCAGACCGATCCGGAGCAACTGTTAGAGGAAGAGCGGCGGCTGGCTTATGTTGCAGTCACCAGAGCGAAACAATTGCTGTACATCACCTCACCCGCAGCCAATCACGGCAAGACCGCCGCGCTCTCTCGCTTCCTACTTGAGGCCTATGGCGTCAAGCCGTCCGCAGCTCCCGGGCGTTCGGAAGCGACCGCTGAACGTGCGGGAGCTCAGGCAAGCTCCGGTGCCCAGGCCCGTGAAAGGAAGGCACGGATGATTACCGTCCCGGTCTGGAGCTGCTCCTCCTCCACCTGCAGCGCATGGATCAGAAAGGATATCAAGCAGAGCCGATACGGACGGACAGAGACACCAGCACCGGTGGAGTCTGCGCCTGCATGCCCGCTGTGTTCCTCTGTTATGCAGGCGGGAACACGCAGCGTGCCTGCGCGTTAATGTATTTTGCTTATACATTTAATAAGCGGGTGCCCAGGCTGCTGATACTGAACGGATATAGTTACAACAAAACGGCGTTCGCACTCGCGAACGCCGTTTCTATATTCTCTTTGACTAAACCAGAAACCGCTTCGTTCTCGGAGCCGCTTTACTGCTCGGCCTCCCCCACGGCCTGCTACATTAAAAATGTCCCAAGGACCAGCGAGACACCGATAATGATGGAGCGAAGCAATTGGGCCAGAGCCACATTTCCTCTTGCAATTTCCTCACAAATTTTCGTGCGTGGTGTCACCCAGTCGAAAACAATATAAACCAGGGACAGAATCACGATACCGATCACCGACCATATGAGCATATCCAGCCAGGCATGGGTGCTGAAGGACACCATGCCGACAATGATGCACAAGCCCAGCATTTTGCTGCCCATGTAGATTCCTGCGGCCTCATTGCCACGCGCCATTTCCTCGTTATCGTTATACCGGGTGATTTTACTGAACACGAAGTAGCCGGCAATCAGCACAATAAATAATAGGACGATACCGATTCCCAAGTTAACTAGGGATAACCCGAATTGATTCAAGAGTTCTCCTCCTTCTGTAATCTATATAGAATAAAAACATGGTGCCCGTCCGGTGTAAAAACTAGCCGCCCTCCGGCTCAACCACCGCCGCACAGTAATAGGCCATATCACCGGTTACCTTCTCCCCGATTCTAGGAAGCACACCCGCAAACCTGCCTCCAGCAACAAATATACCTGTCAGCAGATGCCCTTTGTAGAGCCCTTCCTCTGTTGCGACCTCCGCGCCCTGCATTGGCCAATAATGCTGGTAGACCTTGGGCTGCTCATTGTAATAAGCCTCAGCTTCGGCAGATTCAGCGGCTTTCTCGGCCGTCAGCGTCCCCGTTTCCACTCGGGAACGACCTTCATCCACCTCTCCGCAGGAATCATTCATCAGCATGGTGCCCTTGCCTTCCCGACCCCATATTCCTTTGGCCGCATAAGCAGTTCCGGTCTGTTCAAAAGGCGCGGCATCGAAATAAGTGGGCAGCAGATAAGTCCGGATGATCTCCAGCTCACTGTCATCGAATAGACGGAACCCGCAAAATTCCGGAGTCTGCTCATTACGTTCGTAAAGCGACCAGACCGTGGCCATAAAGCCTTTGCTCTGGGTAATCATGTGCTGAGGCGGATTCATCAGACCAAGCCTGCCCTGCTCCACCAATCGAATGAGCTCATGTCCGACCTCCAGTCCGCTTTCCGTCTCCCGGTCGTGAATTAAATATTCCAGCGGGTACAAGCGGTAAAGAATCCGAATCAGCTCCCCCCGATGGAACAGCCCTTCATCCGGGATGATTTCCAGCTCCTCAAGCGGCGCATAGGCTGCAGCAAAACCAGCTTCCTCACACATCCGCATAAGATAGCAGGTGTTCATCCGATCCTCAGTATGCCAGTCATAACATGTAAAGAAAACTTTTCCATCCAATCCCTGATCCCTGTACAACCCGATCAGCGCCGACAGCGTCTCCCTCAGCTGCTTATTCATGCCTTGTGAGGGAGATGTCAGAGCCAGAGATGCTGCCAATCGCACCAGTTCACCTTCAAGATAAGCCGCCTCCGGGATACCTGTCGGTGTATCCGTATTATTCTCGATGCACTTCATACCCTGCTCTCCAATAATCCAGTCCTGGCGGGTAATGCCGCCGTAGGGGACAGGCGTACGCGCCGCGCGCAGCAGTCCGGGATGGATGCCTAGAGGACCAGTCAGGTAACTATCCGGCATATATTCCTGCACAAATGCCAGCACTTTGCGGTAGATGGCGTCAACCGCTTCCGCCGCATAGATCAGCTCCTCCATCTCCTTCTGTCCATACACGGTCAGCGCGGGCAGACAGTACTGCTTGCCGTACATCCGGTGATACGGAATTTGTCCGGCAATCCTGCCTGTAAATAAATCATCATGCCGGACGGGCAGTTGTAAAATCCTCCGCATGGCTTAACCTCCCGAAAAGAAACCGCCACCGGAGCCACCGCTTCCAAAGCCACTGTGCGACGAACCCGATTTATAGGATGAGCTGCTTTTTGTGGAGCTGCTGTAGGAAGAACTGTTGTGCGAAGAACCTCCGTAATAGATGCCGCCATAGTACCCGCCGCCATTTGAGCTATAATCGCAAACATCCGGATTATAATAATCCGGGTCATCACAGTCATCATCATTACCGCAGCCTGCCAGCGCAGCCGGAACGACAAGCATTAGCGCGAAAGCCGCCATTTTCACCTTAGAGCCGGGCTTGAACTCCTCCTGCATCATAAATCAACCTCCTCCAGGAAGAAATGCACGCTGTTGCGGCCAGTATCCAGCACAGAGTATAAATACTGATAGGTCCTACCATCCAGCACGGTATAGTGATCCAGCAGCCGCCGGGCCAGCTCCAGCGTGAATACCGAAGCTTCATTGCGGTCCATTGGATGGAATCGCTTCTCTTTCCATAGCCAGTATGAAGGCTTTAATAGAGACGAGGCGGTGCCTTCCCCGGACAACACCTCTGTAATCGCCGAAGCATACGGCTCAGACACCTGCTCCTTGAATGGCGTTACATAGACAGAATGAGCCAGATTATCTTCATTTTCATGGGAGGTATGCCCCCACAATCGCCCGTTCAGGCAGGTCGCATCCACAAGCTTCCTTAAGAAAAGCTCATCGCCTGATACGGATTCATGCGACAGGCTGCGGACCTCCCGCTGCTTTACTTCGGACCATTCCCGGTACATAAGCGAATAATAAATAGCTACTCCCTTCCTTTCTTCATCAATTGTGCATAGCTCGCTTCATCACATACCCCGTACAGACGTGCATCCGGAGGGATCGGCTGGTCAAGCTTGCGGTTAATGCTTAAATCAGACCGGTCCGCGATCAAGGTGATCCCCTGCTCCAGCAGGTGTACGAACGCCTCACGGTAGGTCCGCCATGCCGGATCAACCGGCACCTCCTGCAGATCCTCGCCATGCCTACTGCTTAACAACTGCCGGAAGATTTCCGCGTTTCCTTCTTCCAGTGCGGAACGGACCGCCAATCGGGAAACCGCCTCATGAGAGACGATAAAGTCATTGACATGTACGTGCTTAAAATTGGATATGTGGTCTTCCAGCATAATCTCAACTGTGGTATGTACTTCTGGAGCCGTCCGCTCAATACCGGACACAATCAGCAGAGATTTTCCATCCACCAAAGCGTAGTCCTCGACATTCGGATCGGCCAGAATAATGGCCGCCCTGGCGTGGTGAATACCTGCCTTGTGCAATGTCGCCTCCGCCGTGGGATCACCGCTCACAAAATGAACCCGCTCATGGCTTAGAGGGATTCTTTCACCCGCATCCACCACTACAACTTCAAGACCGGGATCGGTGGCCAGCAGCTCCTCGACAGCATACTGGGCTTTGCGGCTCCAGTTCAGCACAATGACATGACCTTTTCCGTAATAGTCCAATCTCCCGCTCTCCCTTCTTTCCTTCAGCTTCACAAACACATCAACAACCTTGCCGATCACAAGACTGAGCAGTCCGATGCCAAACAGATATAAAAACATGGCAAACAGTCTCCCGCCCGTCGTTACGGGATAATAGTCCCCATATCCGACGGTCGATAGCGTTGTCATCACCCACCACACTGCGGAAAACCATGTGCCGAAGGTCGCCGGTTCAATCCAATAGATGATCATCGAACTCACGAGCACGAACCCGGCGGCGAACATAAGAATAAAGCTGCTCTTCACTCCAAGCATTTTCACAGACATGCGGCGCAAAAAAAATAACAATTCTTCACCCCCTTTCACGCGGCAGTCTATACCTAACGAGTTGGCACTATTTACAACTATACGTAATTGCTGACTTATAGGTTCATTTTGGAAAAAAATTAACGCTAAAAAACCGTCTTCAGCCGAAGACGGTCCTCGAAACGAGCAGACAAACTATCATGTCCACACCTTCTACAACTTAATGTGATCCTCATCAAAGTACTCTTCCAGAGTCAGTCCCTTGCTTGCCGCATCCTTCGCCAGATCTGGGCCGATGTAGCGGATATGCCACGGCTCATAGACATAACCCGTGATCGCTTCTTGTCCCTTCGGATAACGGATGACAAAACCATATTCAGGGGCATGCTTCGCCAGCCATTTGCCTTCCTTGGAGCTGCCGAAGGATTCCTCCAGCGCATTACCTACGCTAGGACTGGACACGTCAATGGCAAGGCCGGTCTGGTGCTCGCTCATGCCGGGAACTGCGCTGACTCGTGACGCATACTCCAAACCTTTGGTTTTTACATTGTTATTGTAAATCGTTTTCTGCCGTGCATAGGACCGGTAGCCGGACACCGCGCGCAGCTTAATGCCATCCTTCTTCGCAGCCGCGAACAGCTCTTCAAGCGCCCCCGCCGCTTCCTTACGCATATGCCGCTTTTCATGCGGGCCTTCGAAGGAAAACGGAACATCCGGCTCCACCAGATCGGAGGGCTTATAGCCTTTAGGCAGGCTGCGCTGTTTGTTAACAATGACCGTCTGAGCGGTGGCATTGGTTACAACGGCGACTCCACCCACCTTCTTGGTGGTCGATTGGAGCGAGCTTGCGGTGCGCTCCGCCAGAACCGGATCTGTGGCATCCAAGCCCTTCCCGCTGTCAGCAGCCTTTCCTCCACCGCCTGTGTTACCCGATTCACCTGTGTTATCGGGCTTATCTGTGCTGTCGGAACTATCGGTATTGCCTGTGTCTGGGGTTGGCTGAACAGGCTTCACGGTCTGGCTGGTGTCAGCCGGGGCATCAGCCTGCGGGTTTTCCTGAGCTACCGCGCCGCCTGTCCCGCAGCCTGCCAGCAGCAGGCCCGGCAGCAGCAGCGCCGGGAATAGCAGTTTTGTTCCGTATACTATGGTTTCTTTATTTCGTTCTTTATCTCGTTTCATGATGCTTCCCCGTTTCTTTTCATGTGAATAAGGCAATCCCCTTTATTTTACATGAAAAGACTGGCGGTCGAAACCCGCCATGAAGGCCGTCCCCGCACATTCATGCTCCGCTGCGCCAATATGCGGCCATATGCGACATTATCCGCTGTTTTTGGGCGGATACGCTTCTCTTGCACGGGCGGCAGCCTTCCCCCGGATCAGCTCAAACGCCTGCGCGGCGCGCGGCAGGCCAGGCAGCAGCCCGGCGGCATCCGGCGCGGCGCTGTCTGCCACAAGCTCCTGCGGCAGCTTGACCTCCACAGCGTGGAAGCCCGGGCCAGGCCGGTGCAGCGTGCCCTCGGCGGCCGCTTCGGCAATCCACTCGCCGATGGCCGCGCCGCCGCTGCGTGAGCTGCCGCGCGTGCCTGCACCCGCCATGGCCGCAGCAGAGGAGGCCTCCTCCATCTCCTGCGGCCATGCGGCGAAGACGCCGCGCAGCAGCTCTTCGCGCGGCAGGCCCGCAAGCTGCAGCCTCTGCAGCGGCGCGGCGGCCAGCGCTTGCGCCGCCGCAGCCGCGTGCGGGCAGTCCGCAGCTCCGCAGGAGCATGCCTCCGCTTGCGCAGTAGACAGATCGCACGCGTCCAACAGAGGGGTGCCCTGCCCTTGCAGCAGCTTGTACAGCTCCAGCGGACATTCCCCCAGCTCCGCCAGCAGCCGTGCCTTCCGCTCCGCCGTTAACAGCGGAGCGGTCCCAATAACCCGGTATCCTGGCGAAGCAGCCGAAGCCGACCCATTCCCCGGACCGGCTGCAGGAGTGACCACCGCCTCCCAGCGCCCTACGGATATTTGCAGCTTAACTTGCATACGGCTCCTCCTTATACCCAGATGTCGTTTTGCAATGAGATCAGTCCACGGAGCTCTTCGTCCGACATTTCCGTCAACCAGTTCTCACCCGAGCCTACAACCTGCTCGGAGAGCGCCTTCTTGCTCTCGATCAACTCATCGATCCGCTCTTCCAGTGTTCCTTGGCAGATCAGCTTATGCACCTGCACATTCCGGCTCTGCCCGATCCGGAAAACACGATCTGTAGCCTGATTTTCGACCGCAGGATTCCACCAGCGGTCATAATGCACCACATGGCTGGCACGGGTCAAATTCAAGCCCACGCCTCCGGCACGCAGGGACAGCACGAACAAATCCGGCCCATCCCCTTGCTGGAAACGCTGGACCATCTCGTCCCGCTGTGATTTGGGAAGGCCGCCGTACAGGAAAAACGGCTTCTGCCCATACACGCGCTCCAGCCGCGATACGAGCAGTTCTCCCATCCCTACATACTGTGTAAATATAAGGGCGGCTTCTCCGTTCTCCCGGATCGCCTCCACCAGCTCCAGCAGCCGTTCCATTTTGCCGGAAGCCTCCTGCTTTGCCATATCGCTCCGCCCAGGGGCAAGCAGTGCGGGATGGTCGCAGATCTGCTTCAGCTTGGTCAAGGACGACAGCACCAGACCTTTACGGGCGATGCCTCTCTGTCCATCAATGTTGCCCATCAACTGATCCACTACGCCTCGGTACATGCCGGCCTGCTCAGGGGTTAGCGCACAGTACGATTTAAACTCCAGCTTCTCCGGCAGATCCTTGCGGATGTCAGGATCACTCTTGAGTCTGCGCAGCATAAAGGGCGACACCAGCCGGTGAAGCTCGCGAAGCGCCAGACCCCTTTCCTCCCCCGCCATCGTATACCGCTGGCGGAAGGATGAGGCCGTTCCCAGATACCCCGGATTCAGAAATTGGAATATCGACCACAGCTCGCTCAGCCGGTTCTCGACCGGCGTGCCCGTCATGGCGATCCGATGCGGGGAGGACAGCTTCATGACGCTTTGCGACTGCTTGGTGCGGGCGTTCTTAATATACTGAGCTTCATCAAGGACAACCGACAACCAGGTAATGGACGACAGATCCGGCCCATCACGGCCTGCCAGATGATAGGTTGTCAGCACGATATCATGCTTGCGCGCCTCCTCCTGAAAACCCTGCCCGTGCAGGCGCTGCCCGCCATGATGAATATATAAAGACAAATCCGGAGCGAACCGCTGCAGCTCCCGATGCCAGTTGCCAAGCAGAGATGTAGGGCAGATGATCAGGGCAGGCCCGTTCTCCGTGCGGAGCTTCCTGTAATCCAGCAGACAGGTAATCACCTGCACGGTTTTGCCGAGCCCCATATCATCCGCAAGGCATACCCCGAAGCCTAAGTCACGCATCGCCGATAGCCACTGATATCCCCGCTCCTGGTAAGGACGAAGCTCGCCGTGCAGCTCAGCAGGGACCGGGCGCGGCTTGACGGAGCGCAGGCTGCCTCCGTCGGCAAGCGAGGCCAACAGGCCGAACGACTCCGTTCCGTAGATGGACAGCCCCTTCCACACGGCTTCTCCCGTCATGTCCTGTTCTGCTGACAAATGCATCCACTCGGCAAAGGACATCTCGCCCTCCTCCTGCTTCTTCATGAACCGAAGCACCTGCCGGATCTCCTTCGGGTCCACCTCAATCCATTCGCCGCGCAGCCTGACATAAGGCAGGTTGGCGGCCGCAATCGCCTCCAGCTCCTCCATGGATAGCTTCTCCCCGCCAAGCACCGCCTCCGCGTCAAAAGCAACAACCCGGCTCATTCCCAGTGGTGAAGCAGCACTCTCCGCCTGTCCCGTATCCCTCATCCGCAGCCTGAGTCCTGCCCGGCGCCGTTCTTCCCGACTCCAGCGTGAAGGCATCTGCACGGTAACCCCGCCCTTTTGCAGCAGCGGAACCGACTCTGTAAGGAAACGGAAGAAGTCCCCCGGCTCCAGACTGAAGCTCTCTGGTCGGGGGTGCAGCAGAGTCTCACGTATGCCTGCGGACACCTCGGACGCGCGGCCCATCGCCGTAAGCAATTGTACGTGGACTTCACGGTAGATGACGTCCCCCCGAACCAGATCCGGCTCCTGATGAGACCAAATAGCTTCTGCGGGCAGTCGCATCCCTGGCTCCACGTCGCTTTCAGCCCAGAAGGACACGCGCCATTCCTTCAGCTCATCCTGTGGGGGCTCAAGCCGCAAACACAGACGCAGGCTGCCTTCCTCCGGCTCCTTCTCCTCCCGTTCAGTATAAGGAACCGCGGCACCCCGCAGCGAAGAGACCTGCCGCGACAGGTCTTCCATCTCCACTGCAGTGCCCTGCACCGGCAGTGGACGCGAGCCTGTGAGCAGACTGTTCCACCACAACTCCGCCAAGGGGGAGCGACCACGGCGATATTCGGCCCGGTATTTGGCGATATCCCGCTCCGCCGCGGTGATGGCGGCTGTCGTCTCCGCATGGACCATCGCGGATATAAAAGAATGCAGCACCACACAGGCGGCCTCCTCACGCGTTTCCAGCTCTCTCCCGGCAAAGGCGGCAGGCGCCGCCAGGCCGATGGCAGGCATGGCCGCAGCCAGCTCCCGGAACCGGGCAATGCTCGCTTCCCCGCTCAGCCGCGGGAGCCATACTCCAACCGCAGCCTCCTGTCCGCCGCGCCGCCTGGCCCCGGCCTGCCGCAGTTCCATCAAACCAGGGACGATCTCTCCCTGCTGCACCAGCTCCAGCGCAAACAGCGCCGCCTTCTGCCAGTACCCGATCTCTTCGCCGAGGCGAACGCCAGCAGTAGCGCATTCCTGCTCATTGAGCCGCAGCAGTAAGGACGCTGTCTCCTTCGCATCAATCGCGAGACCCTCCAGCGTCCGCCCCAGCATGGCACGCCGTTTGCCCCCCCTGACCGGCTCCTGCCGCGCAGGGCCTGACAGACGCACCTCCGCCAGCCTAAGGGCAGCCTGCCGGAAGGGCTGCGAGCCGTCCTTAAGCCTCATTTTGCGCACGATACTGCTCCATGCGTCTACACGTGGTTCCGACGTTTCACCGGAAAAACAAAAAAATACATCTCCGAGCCAAATTCCATACAGCGGTTGATCCATATCTATCTCCCGTCCAGCCTTTGTCAAATTGTTACTCTCCATCATATACGAAAAACCATTCTTTTCAAAACCCTTTTGCCAAAAAGTTTACGTCATGGGACAGATCATGGTCATAACTGTATCTCAGTCCGCAGGGAGACATTATCAGGCTTGTTTTGCAACAATAGAATCTCCCTGATCTGCTATGTACACAAGCACCTTGCGCCAGTCCAGTTGAGGAGCTTCGCCTTCCGGCCACAAAAAAACCGCGGCTCTGTAGCCGCGGCTTGCTCTATGCTGTGCATACGACCGCCGGCCTGTATGCACAATATTTTTCCCCTTCAAGATATAACCATTACTTGGCCTTCAGATTATTCCAGGTATTCTGAAATTCCTCCAGAAGCTGCGCCTTATCCAGCTTGCCGGCGGCGTACGCCTGCATAGAGCTTCCGAATTCCTGGGCAGCGCCTTCAGGATAGTTGCTGAAATTCCAGTTCATGAGCTTGTTGGCCTGGCTATAGCTCACAACCTCAGCTCCCAGATCCCCCATCTCCTCAGGCGTGGCTTCTATGCTCTTCATAGCCGGAATAAATTTAAACTCCTTGGTGATATAACGCTTGCCCTCTTCGGACGTGACCAACCAGTTCAGGAACTCTTTAGCCTCATCCTTGACCTCCGAGTTTTTATTGACAACCCAGTTATTGGCGACACCGACGAACAAATGATCGTTCCGGACGGGGTCATCGTTAATCGGCATCGGCAGAATGCCCAGGTTCAGGTCCGGGTTAATGCCGTCAATCTGCACCTGTGTCCAATTCCCCTGCTGCATCATCGCAGCCTGACCAGTGGCAAAGGCCGTTACCTGGGTATTGTAGTCCGTCGTCAGCGGGTTCTCATTACCATATTCCAGCGTCAGATCAAACAGATTAAACCACTCTTCAAAAATAGGATTTCCCGCAAACTGCTGCGATCCGTCATTCAGACTAGCGACAAATGCCGCCGGATCGTCCTGATTGGCGAAGGCCACATTCAACAGGTGATTGCCGAACACCCACCATTCCTGATAGCCGTTGGAGAATGGGGTAATGCCTGCGGCCTGCAGCTTCTGCGCGGCAGCCTCCAGCTCCGTCAAAGTCTTAGGAATTTCCGTAATGCCTGCCTTGGCGAACAGGTCTTTATTATAAATAAATCCATAGCCCTCCAGGTTCATCGGCTGTCCGTACAGCTTGCCATCCTTGGTCATCGGTTCCCTGGCGACATCGACAACATCGTCCACCCACGCTTGGTCGGACAAGTCCTCCAGATACTCGAACCAGGTGTCCAGCTCGCGGTATCCGCCTACGTTGAAAATATCCGGCTGCTCGCCCGCCGCGAACTTCGCCTTCAGGGCCGCGCCATAGTCGCTTCCTCCGCCGACGGTCTGAATATCCAGCTTGATGCCAGGATGTGACGCTTCATATTCCTCCTTCAGCCGGTTCAGCGCTTCCGCAATCTCCACCTTGAACTGGAAAATATGAATCGTTTTTTTCCCGTCCCCTCCACTTCCACCGTCTGCTGCACTGCCTCCACCCTGCTGTCCGCCGCTGCAGCCCGACAGAACGAGAACAATCGCCATAACGAGCATGAACGCCAATTTACCGAGTTTTTTCATAGGCCAAATCCTCCTTGAATGTAGTATCCATGTAGTTTCCGTTGTATTCATTTTATGAATTGCTCCTTGATGAAAACGCTTACTATCCGTAAGATATCATAAGGCTGTATTCGAAGCAGCAACAACACAGAGCAGTCTGATATCGTTTCCCCGCCAGGCATCAGCCTTTAACCGATCCGGCGGTAATCCCGTGGATAATGTACTTCTGCATGAGCAAGAAGAATATAATAACCGGCAGAATGCCGAGCACGAGGGCAGGCAGCGCCAAATCCCACTGCTTCGTATACTGACCGAAAAATGCATAGGTTGCGATCGGAATGGTACGCAGCTCCGCGCTCTGCAGCACCAATGAAGGCAGTAGATAATCGTTCCAGATCCAGAGTGTGTTCAGAATGATCACCGTCACAAGCATCGGCTTCATCAGGGGATACACGATGCGGAAGAACACACCGTATGGATTACACCCGTCGACCCGGGCCGCCTCCTCGATCTCCACAGGCACCGACTTCACGAATCCGTGAAAGAGGAAAATGGACATCGGAGCACCAAAGCCAAGATAACAGATCACTAGCCCCCCTATGCTGTTCATCATGCCTAGGCTGCTGGTCACCTTGACGAGCGGGATCATGACGGATTGAAACGGGATCACCATCGCCGCCACGAAGAGAGCGAACAGAACCCGGTTGTACCTGGAGTTATGCCGTACCATCCGGTAAGCGGCCATCGAGCTGATCAGAACGAGCAGCAGATTGCTGATCACCGTGACCAGCAGCGAATTCCAGAAGGCTTCTGGAAAACGCGTGATGCTCCAGGCCCGGATATAGTTATTCCATTCAAACGCCTTCGGCCACGCCGCCGAGTCCATCAGCAGGTCCCCGAACGTCTTGACCGAGTTCACGGCCAGGAAATAAAAGGGGATCAGGAACAACAGACCTGCCGCGATCATAACCAATTCAACGGCAAAGGTGCTCAGCCGGTAGCTTTTGCCTGTATGCATCAGGCCTCCACCTCCCTGCTTTTGGTAAGACGGACCTGCAGGCTTGTTACCGCAGCGACAATAATGAAGAAGATGAACGCCTTGGCCGTGCCTAGCCCGTAACGATTGTTCACGAACGCCTCATTGTAGATGTTCAGCGCGACGGATTCCGTCGATCCGAACGGGCCGCCCTTGGTCAGCGACAGATTGAGATCGAACATCTTGAAGGACCAGGATATGGCCAGAAAGAGGCACACCGTCACGGCTGGCATAATCAGCGGTATCATAATTTGACGCAGCACCTGTGTCCGGCTTGCCCCGTCAATAGCGGCCGCTTCCAAAATATCCTGCGGCACATTAGTCAGAGACGAGATATAGATAACCATCAAATAACCCGCCGTCTGCCACACAAATACAATAATAATGCCCCAGAAGGCGGTGATCTCGTCTCCCAGCCACGGCAGCTTGAAGAAGGAAAGCCCGGTTGTGGCACCTATAGATGAAAACCCTTTCACAAAAATAAACTGCCAAATAAACCCGAGCAGAAGACCACCGATGACATTAGGCATAAAAAAGACCGTACGCAGCACGTTGCGCGATTTCAGTGGTTGAGTCAGGAAGTAGGCCAGGATAAAGCCCAGCATATTGCTTAGCACGACCCCCACGACGGTGAAGCGTACAGTGAACCAGAAGGCGGTCCGGAACTTGGCATCCTCCAGCAAAATCTGACGGAAGTTGTCCAGCCCTACCCAGCCCGCCTGGTTGGAGACCCCGTTCCAGTCAGTGAATGAATAATACATCCCCAGCAGAAAAGGGATGACGATAATGATGGCAAAAAACAGTGTGGATGGACCCACAAATACAAGCTGCTGCAGCAGTTGCGATGTTTTGGCCCGGTGCATGTTCATCTCCCCTTCGGTGTATGACTTTCCGCCTCCTTATTATGAATGACTGCCGCAGGGATGAATATGGAGAATCATGCGCCTTTTGGGGGAATATATTGACCTCCCGCACCCGGCTCCAGGCCAGAAGCTTAACCTTAAATTGCTGAAAGGGGAGTACAACCGTGAAATTCCGCAGCATCCGCTTTCGACTCAGCGCATTCATGCTTGCCGCAGTCGCCATTCCGCTGCTGCTGTCGATGACCATCACCTTCCTGCTGACCAAGCAATCGCTGAGAGAGCAGACGACTGCTGAAAATGAACGGCTTATTTTCCAGGGGGCAGCCAACCTTGAGCACTATTTGCAAAGCGTGAACCAGGCTTCCATCGCTGTGTACAACGATCCACATTTTCTATCCAATCTTGCCAGAAGCCCGAATGATTACCGGGCGGCCGCTGAAATCTACACGACGCTGCAGACGATCAGAAACACCGTACCGGGGATCACCAGCGTATACATGCATTCCTATGCGGCGAATCAATCCACGCTGATTACCAGCAGCGCCCCCAAGCGTGGGCAGCGTGGGCAGTCTTTCACAGAAAGCATCGTGTACCGCAGCAACAGACTTTTTATTGAAGCTTCCCATCCGGCCCATCTCTACGGCTTTTCTTCTCCTGGACCCGCTTACGGGAAGGACACACAGGTATTCACGCTCCACCGTTCGATTCAAAATATTCCCTCCACACGCAAACTGGCCGCGCTTGCCATTGATGTCAGCCTGGATACAGTCCGCAGTATCTGCCGTGAGCTATATCAGGAGGGAAGCGAACAGCTCTACCTGCTGGATTCCTCCGGCTCCGTCGTTTACAGCAGTGATGAGAACCTGATCGGACAGAGGCTGGATCACCCGGGACTCACGGGCAGACTCGACGATAGGCAGGAACAGGGATATTTTGAAGCTGATCAAGCGATGCATGTATACCGAAAGCTCAACGCGGAGCTTTCGGGCTGGACGCTGGTCAAGCAGATTCCATACGATACGCTGTATGCGCGCGCTACCCGCCTCACCCAGATCAATGCGGGCATTACCGGCGTGGCTCTCTTCATTGCCATCATCGGGACACTGCTGATCTCGATTCGGATTACAGAGCCGATCAAGCAGCTTCTTCGTTATATGGAGAAGATCCAGGCTGGACAACTGGATGTCGACATCCGGGTGGCGAGCCGGGATGAGATCGGAGTGGTCTTCCGCCGCTTCCGCCAGATGATGGACACCGTCAATAATTTGATCCTGCGGGAGTACCGGCTGGAGCTGGCCAACAAAACCAATCAGTTGAAAGCGCTGCAGGCGCAGATTAATCCCCATTTTCTATACAACACCCTACAGTCGATCGGTACACTGGCGCTACAGCATGAAGTGCCGCGTATCTATTCCCTGCTCACGGCCCTCTCCAAAATTATGCGCTACAGCATGAGGAACAGCACAGCCGTTCAGTTAAAGGACGAAGCTGAGCATGTGCGCCTGTACCTTGATCTACAAAAAGAACGGTTCGGGGAACAGTTTGACGTTGTCTGTGAGTGGGAGGCGGGTGTGCTGCAAGAGAAGGTACCCAAAATGATTCTGCAGCCGATGGTGGAAAATGTGTTCAAGCACGGGATGGACGCCCGTCTCGGCAGGATATTGCTGCGGATTTCCGGGACCCGGCCATCATCCGGCATGCTGCACCTAGTCGTTGAGAACAGCGGCTTGTCCATCCCGCAGGAAAGACTGGTGCATCTGAGACACATGCTGTCCAGCTCTGAGGAGACTCTGCCGGAGGAGAATACGGGTTCGGATGAACCCATCGGGCTGCGCAACGTTCTGCTGCGGACCCGTCTGCATGCGGGCGGGGCAGGTCGCCTGGACATCACGAATATCGAGCCCCATGGCGTCCGAGTCATCCTGGAGATCCAGATAGAGGAGCGTGAGCGGTTATGAAAGCCTTGATCGTGGACGATGAAACACACGGAAGAGCCGCCATCCGGCTCCTGGTCGACTGGCAGGCGCACGGCATCACCAAGGTGCTGGAAGCCGAGGGCTGCAGCCGGGCCATTGAGCTGGTTGCCGGGGAAGCGCCTCAGATTGTCATTACGGATATGCGAATGCCCGGGCATGACGGAACCGAGCTAATGGATTGGCTGATGGCCCATGCGCCGCATACGAAGGTGCTTGTCGTCAGCGGTCATGATGACTTTCGGTTCGTCCGCCACGCCATTCGCTGCGGGGGCAGCGATTATATCCTCAAGCCTGTCGAGCAGGCTGAACTTAACGAAGCGCTGTCCAAGGCGGTGGCGGCCTGGCATGCGGAGGAACGGCAGCGGCGGCGTTTGACCCTGCAAGCCATAGAGGTCAATCAGATGCGACCGCACTATGCGGATAAGCTGCTGACCGGGCTCGTCCAGACCCCGGCGCGCTCCGTCAACACCCTGCCCCGCTTGGCGGAGGAGCTGCGGCTGCCGCAGGACGCCGCTGTGTGCTTCGCCGCGGTTCTCAGCTTTGCTCATCTGGATGAGGAGGTTCTGGCCAAATACCGGACGAAGCGGGAACTGCTATTCTTTACCCTACTGAATATCTGCAGCGAATTTCTGATTCCCTTCGGGTCGGGAATCGCCTTTCGGCATCTGGGGCGTACCGATGAGGTCGTCATTCTGTATTGGGGTGAGCCTGATAAGCTCGGAGAGAGGCTGAACGCCATAAATACGGGCTTCTACATGGCGCTGGGCAGGCGCATGCATTTCGGCATCGGCCCGGCAAGTCCTTTCCCACAGGGCGTGTCCACTTCTTATCAGGCTGCCCGGCAAGCGCTGTGGCGGCGCAGCCTCGTTCATGCGGCGGATTATCTCCACTATGCGGAGAGCAGCACCGAAATATTGTCCCAAGCCCTGCGGCTGACGGAAGCGGAGGAGAAGCTGCGTCTAATCGTGCTCAGCGGCAATCCGGCCAGAATAGCCGAAGCCGCGGCGGGCTGGATCGACGAAGCTGTTCAGCGGTTGCCCGATCTGACCGCCGAACAGCTTCGGAACTGGGGTCGGGAGCTGGACTGGATGCTCGGACAGTGGCTGGACGACCGCCCGGAGGATACAGCAGGAGAAGACCCGGCGCAGGCGGATGAAGCATCGGTCGTCCTGCCTGTCGACGAGTTGGGCATGCTCTCCCTCCCCGTCTGGAAAAGCAGCTTCGGCAAGAGATTGCAGGCCGCAGGCCGAGCATTGGCACCCGCCCGGGCCCACGAGCCGGAAAATCACATCATCCGCGACATTGCCGCTTATCTGGATGCCCATTACGCCGATGAAATCACCCTGCAGGACATTTCGGGCAGGTTCTATCTGAGCCGGGAATACATTTCCCGCAAGTTCAAGCAAGAGTTCGGTGTGAATCTGTCGGAATATCTATGCCGCCTCCGCATCAATCAAGCGAAGCTGCTCCTGCTCAATCCCCGGCTGCGCCTGCAGCAGGTTGCGGAGCTGGTCGGCTACCAGGATGAGAAATACTTCGGCAAAGTGTTCAAGAAGCTGGAGGGCATCACCCCCGGTGAGTACCGGAAGGTTACAACAGGTGTATCTACGGCGGACCATGGGCAGACGACAGCAATATATAGTCACGGCGGACCCCAGAGACGTTATTAGTGAAATTTAGCCTGTTTGGAACAAGGAAGCGGCACCGCTGCCACCGGGTTGAAGTGCGCGGCAGCCAGCGTTGACGCAAAAAAGGTCTGCCGCAGGGAATTCCCTACGGCAAACCTAATCGTCCTTGCCACGCTTATAACAATCCGGCGTACTGCAATCCATGGCGGATGCCGCCCTCATCCACCGAGTGGGTCACGTATTTAGCAAAAGGCTTCACTTCCTCATGAGCATTGCCCATCGCAATGCCCAATCCTACGTAAGAGAGCATTTCCTTGTCGTTCAGTCCGTCTCCGAAGGCGACAGCCTCTTCCCGCTTGATGCCAAGGTGCTTCAGCACCGCCTCGATTCCTTTGGCTTTGGAGCCACCCGCCGGAATGACGTCCATCGCAACACGATGCCAGCGTACAAAATGCAAATCATCGAAAGGCGTTTCCGCACTGGTGTAAATATGCTCTTCCTGCTCCTGGCAGTACAGCAGCGCCTGATACACACTTGCTTCTTTCCAGTAGTGTGTCCGGTAGCCCGGTACCTCCACCCTTAAGGAGTAGAAGGATTCCGCCACAGCCTCATGGTCTTCAAAATTAGCGTACCCGGCTTGGCTGCCCTGCATAACAATCGGATGGTTATGAGACAGAGCCAGTGTCTCCAGCCGCTCCAGCGTTTCCTTGGAAATCGCCCGCTCGTATACCGGCTGTCCCTTGTACTCGACATAAGAGCCGTTGAAGCTCACGAACGAGTCAATCCCTAGCTGATCGGCATAATGAGTGAAGTAATAAGGTGCTCTTCCTGTGGCGATAAAGACCGGAATATCCTTTTCCCTAAGCTCCCGAATCGCGTCAATTGTATCCTGCGGAATCTGCTTCTCTTCATTGACCAATGTACCGTCGATATCAAAAAAGACCGCTTTATATTTCATGTACAGGGACCCCCGATTTATTTATTTTCTGCCGTAATCCGCTTTAATTTCTCCCCATTCCCTGGTCTGCCACTTGAGCACCCGGTTCGGGTACGTATTCGTCCGCAGCCATTGCTCCGCCCGGTCCACCAGGTCCCATATTTCCTTCGTTGTTTCGTCACGCTTGAGCGTGGAGACGACCGCTTTTTGGCGCACCCACTTCAGGGCGTTGGCCGAGTCGCTGTAAATGGTCTTGTTGCTACCCAGCTTCTTCAAATAAGCAAGCCCGTGCACAATCGCCAGGAATTCGCCGAGGTTATTGGTTCCCTTGGATATAGGACCACAGGAAAATAGCACTTCACCGGTCTGCGTATCCACTCCCTTGTACTCAACCGGCCCCGGATTGCCCCGCGTTCCAACATCTACGGAAATGCTGTTGTAATCGATCTCTTCCCGCGTTCCGACGGCAGTCGGCACAGAACGTGCAGCCTTAGCTTCAGCGGCTTTGGAAGCGCCCGTCTTGGCAGACTGGCTTCCCCAATAGCCCTGCCATCCCTGCGCATACGCCTTCGCCGCTTCCGCCTTGGATTCGAAGGCTTTATATTTGGCGCCCGTTACGCCATTCACCTGAGACTGGCATTCCGCCCAGCTTGCATAAATGCCCGGCGTTTTGCCGACCCATACCACATAATGCTTTTGCTTCGCCATAAATCCTCCATTTTCCGGCAGATCGCTTTGCCTTAACAACCGTTGCAGTTCGTATTTTACCTTTTATCGCCTTATTTTGAAACTCAATCTCTATTCTCTTTTGTCACAAACCAGACTCCTGTTTTGTCTTTATTATTATAGCCTGAATACAACAGGCCAAATATCCACAAAACATGGAGGAGAACTATTATGATAAAACTACGAGTAAATCACAACAAGGTCCGTCCGGGCACGTATAAAGCCATGGCGGCCATGGAGCAATATACCAGCAGCTTGTTTGAGGACAAGGTACTGTATGAGCTGCTCAAAATCCGCGTTTCCCAGATTAACGGCTGTGCCTTCTGTCTGGATATGCACGCGAAGGAGCTGCTGAAGCTCGGAGACTATGCGGATCATATTTTGCTGCTGTCGGTGTGGCGTGAGGTTCCTTTATTTACCGAAAAAGAACGTGTTATGCTAGAGCTGGTCGAAGCGGTCACTCGTATTTCCGAGCAAGGGGTGCCTGCCGGGCTGTATGACCGGGTCAGAGAGCATTTTGACGAAGGGGAGTATGTCGATCTGATTGCAGCCGTCAATACGATTAGTAGCTGGAATCGGCTTGCGATTGCCACCGGCATGTATCCGGGTTGCTTCTGATCCTGAATATTAAGACAAGGGGGCGCAAAAAGTTGAAGCGCAGCGAGCATCCAGATCAACAGGATAAAGAGAAGACGGCGGAGCTGGAGGAATGGTATCGGGCCTACCGGGACTATGCCTTCGCTATAGCTTACCGCATGCTGGGGACGGCTGCGGATGCCGAGGACGTGGTGCAGGACTGTTTTGCCGCGCTTCAGCGAGCTTTACCGGATGAGGTGCAGAACGCCAAAGCTTACATTACACGCATCACAGTAAACCGCTGTCTGAATCTGCTCCATTCCGCGCGCAAGCAGCGGGAGACGTATGTCGGAGAGTGGCTCCCCGAACCTGTAGGTGCGGCCGCAGCGGCTGAACAGCCCGAAGCATGGGCTGAACGCAAGAGCATGGTTTCCTATGCCTTTCTGGTGCTGCTGGAGCGTCTGAAGCCTGTGGAGCGGGCGGTGTTCGTGCTGCGGGAGGCTTTTCAATATGAATATAAGGAAATCGCCGAATTACTCGGACTAACGGACAGCAATTGCCGCCAGTTGTACAGCCGTTCTCGCAAACGGCTGGCACAAGATCTATCTGCGGTTGAGGGCGGCAGCAGTGGCGAGGATGGGCTGCTGCCGCCCATAACCCCTACAGATGATCCTTCCCGCAAACGGATGCTGGAACGGTTCACTGCTGCTTTCATGAGCTATGACGTGCCCTCCATGCTGGAGCTGCTGGCTGAACAGCCTGTATTTATCTCGGATGGCGGTGGTATCGTACACACGGTCATGCGTCCGATGACGGTGCGCAAGGGTGTGCTTGCCCTGCTCACCTCACGCCGTATACTGACCAGGCTGCGTGAGACTGAGGCGTCCACCGCCTTATTAAATGGCGAAGAGCAACTGGTGTTTAGGCGTAACGGGCAGACCGTGGCCGCGCTCTGCTTGGAATTCACCATAGACGGCAAGCATATTCGAGGATTCTACCTGATGGTTAACCCGCAGAAGCTTGGATATATTCGTTAAGCTATGCCTTGTTTTATTGTGAACCGCCCCTTCACTGACAATTTATTCGCTCTTTAGCGCGATGGCTTCAATTTCTACCAGCGCATCTTTCGGCAGACGGGCTACCTCTACGGCGCTGCGGGCAGGATACGGCTGCTCAAAGAAGGAGCTGTATACTTCATTCACACGTGCAAAATCGTTCATATCCTTCAGGAAAACCGTTGTTTTCACAACCTGTCCCAGACTGCTGCCCGCCTCTTCCAAGATTGCCTTGACATTGTTCAGCGACAATCGCGCCTGTTCTTCGACATCCTTGCCGAACTCTCCTGTCGCAGGATTGAGACCCAACTGTCCTGATGTAAAGATAAATCCACCGGCCTGCATGGCCTGGCTGTAAGGTCCGATAGCGCCCGGCGCTTTGTCGGTTGAGACTGGTTTCATACGAATATTCTCCCTTCGCGGTCATAGTACCCCTACATTATAGCACAACAACAGAAAGCACCGGAATTCCGGTGCTTTCTGTTTCACTCGTAAACGCCTTCAATTGGGCTTGACTTGTCCAGTTCGTCGGCAAAATTACTCTTAATAACCGCCTGCTCCGTGTGTCAGCGTGGAAATCCCGCCTGCCACCGAGAATAGAAGAGGAGTCATGGAGAGAAGGCCCACACTAAGCGTAAGTAACAAACAAGTTTTCGTTTTTCGCATTTTTACGCACTCCTTTTATCATGTTTTCATATTCCCGCTGGTCTTCGACACGTGTGCAGCCTCTATATTCCTCGAATAGTGTCACGCATTTAATAAAACCAGCCTTGTTATTCATCTTAATCGCTGATGACAAACTTTGCAGGATAAATTTTACAGCATTTTCAAAATTCGATCTTTGAAAGCAATATAACGCCGTTTCATAACAAAAATTCGCAAAACGTTCCATGCTAAACTGCTTGTGATAGTAGCTGTTTGTTACATTTTGGCTGTCATGATATGACTCAATTTGTCCCCTGAAGTAGTAAAGAATCAGGTCCACGTCCAGATTGAATTCATTGGCAGCCCCCATGATTTTCTCCAGTGCAGGCAAAATTTCATCCGGCTCATGCTCGATATACCTGATATATTCCCACATGATATCCGCGTTTCCAAGCATCAGCTCATAGGCTAGCATATTGGCCTTAGCCCACGCCTTAAAGCGCTGCACTTCCTGCCAGCCCGCCGGGCCAAGCCCCTTGAACCAGCTCAAATCCGCATACTTCTCCGTATACCGCTTCGCTTCGGCATACTTCTTCTGTTTGTCGCATACTGCGGCCTTCATCAGATAGGCGTACCCGTAGTATACGACGAGCGGGTATTTGGTTTGGCGATCGTTCTCATCATAGCCCTGTTTCTCATAATCATATGTACAGATACTTGTTGTAAAAGAGCTCAGCTCATCGGTCAGCTCAAGGACCCGCTCCCAGCGACTCAATGAGTAATAAACATTAATAAGCTGCAAAAGCGCATCCAGTTGGTCATCCTCCGGCAGCCTTTTGCGGAAAGGCTCGAAACGAATAGCCGCTCTCAGGCTCTCTTCCTGGTCCGTCTCCGTATGGATATGGAACAACCGGTAATGACTCACTGCCAGCCTCTCAGAGTGCTGGTACTGCTCGCTTTCCGCCACCGCCTCGTAAAACAGGGCTGCCTGCTGCATGTCCCCTTCTTCATACAGCTCCTCCCCCGCCGCAAAAATGACCGGAATGCTGCTTAAATCGTCCAGAATCAAGGGAAGCGCAGCGGTGATACAGTCGGTTCGCCCCAGACGGGCGCACCGAAGCAGATAGGCTTTGACACGGGACAGCTTCCATTTCTGATCGATCAGGCATTCATCCAGATATAACGGGTACAGCCATCCTGCAGGCCGGCCCATAGCTTCAGTGATCGCATCCAGCGCCTTGAGTGAAAGCGGCTTCGGATCACGGTATCTCAGGACAGCACTGAGCGTCCCTTTATTCAATCCTGTAAGTTTGCTAAATTCTTGAAGTGAACAGTTGGATCGTTCCAAATATGACGTAATTTCTGAACGCAGCATATTCATGTGTTCCAATAAAGTTCCCTCCCCGCTAAAATAGCCTAGGACTCTCTGCTCCTTCTACAATAGTTTGTTGAATACTTGAATTTATTGAAATTATATGTAAGAATTATCCATAGGTCAATGCTCTATTTAGCCATCTTGCTTAAATTTAAGCCTACTCGAACAAGCCTATTCCCATAAATGAAAAATCACGAAAAAAAGAGCGGGGGAATGCTGTCGATTCCCTGCTCTTCTCGTCGTTTTCCGCTGTCATACGGTTTTTTTCAATTGAATTTTGGCATACAGGTATATGTTGAGAAGATGATCCAACTGCTGAGAAGTTTTGATGACCCGATCATCATTCCGGCCGAAGGCTGCGGCTGACTTCAGCAGCTTCTCCCGCAAGCCTTCAATCCTGTTCTCCATCTCTCGTAAATCCATCATTATACACCTCGTTTCAAAATGTGAAATAAGTTCATCTTCATTAACCTTTCCTATACCCCCAGTATCGCACCAGTTTATTTTTCACAGGGACTGCCAAAAAAATATTTTTTTGCCGCTTTTTAGACCTCGGGGAAGCAGCAAAAAACCGACACTCGCTAAATCTAGTGTCGGCTTTGAAATCAGATTACTCGTTCTCTTCTTTGGGGGCCTCTGCTTTACGCCGTGCCCTGTGCCTGCGCACCTTCATCAAATTACCGCACATTTTGTCATCACAGTACCGTTTCGTCCTGCTACGGGTGTCGTCATAAAAGACCCAGCGGCAGTCCGGGTTATCACAGCAGCGGATGCGGGATACTTCCTGCTCTGACAGCATACGGGCAAAGTCCGCCGCGACATCCGCCAGCATCTGTCCCCATCCTTTGTCGGCTGGCTCCAGCTTCATTTGCGGCGCTGGCTCCCCGGCCACCAGCTTACGTATTACGGGGCCTTGGGCCATCACTTGGTTCAAGTACCCGGTATCTTGATCCCCCAGCACTTCGCCTGCCGCCAAATTCTCCGCATATCGGAGCAGCCGGTCGCGCAGCGCGCGAGCTTTTTCCAGTTCATCCGGGTCAGGCTCGTCCACAGGATACTTCATTTTTGCCGTAAAAGAGTGCCGCCATTCGGGCTGATCCAAGCGGTCCACAGAAGGCCCTCCGCCTTTCCAGTCCCGCCACATGCTGTTGGCAAAGTCCATCCATAGTGACTCCATGGTCTATCTCCCTTCAACCCTTCTCTCTCGTAACCATCAATAATTAAAAAAGATAGTTACAAATAAGTCCGAATCGTTTATATTATGAGTGTAACCTTTATTTATAATCTTTGCTAGTTACCACGTAATCTAACCGGTCGAAAAAAATGGTTGTGAAAAAAAGGAGGCGCTCACGCGATGAGTCAGAAGCTGATTAACACCTTCATCCTGCAATTGGATCAAAACTGGAACGAGGAGGACTGGATTGTTCCCCTATCCGTCGCTCTGGAAGGATTAACCCCCGCGCAAGCAGCATGGAAGCCCGCCGAGGGCTGCAGCAGCATCAGACAATTAGTGAACCATATTAACTATTACAACACCCGTACCCTGAACCGGCTGCGCGGCGAGACTCTTGTCGGCAATGCTGCCACGAACGACGAGAGCTTCGGAGATGCGGGTGATCCGGGGGATGCCGAAGGCTGGGAACGCACCGTCCGCGAGACAGAGAGCATCTATCGCTCCCTCCGGGCTGAGATTGCCGGGCTGCAGGACGAGGCGCTGGAAGCAATAGGCCAAAGCGGCATGACACTCGGTGACTTCCTCTCGATCTGGATCGCACACGACGGGTATCATAGCGGACAGATCGTGCTGCTGCGCAAAATGCAAGGCTGCTGGAGGTAAGCAACACAAAAGGTCAAGAACAGAGCGTAACCCGCCTGTTCTTGACCTTTATTTAAAGTATAGAAATCGCAGAAAGTTCCTTTTGACTGGCCATCGCTTCTTTTGGTTTAAGTTTGGTTTAAGTATGCATATGCACGAAGCAGCGGAGAGGACGAAGCAATTCCGGAAAAGCGAAGCGTTCGCCTTTGGCCCGAAGGGTCAACAGCGATTGTAGGAATGCTTCGTTCTCGGAGCGCCCCTAGTCAATGGAGCTTTCGTTATTTCCCACTTACCTTCAACCGCTTATTCATTTCCCCGGGAGAGATAATCCGCGACTGCAGCATATACAGCACAATAATGACGACGGCCACCACAGCCAGCGCAACGAAAATATTGCTGTACATATACGCGTTCTCCTTCAAGGCGAACGGATTCAAATGGAAGGCTGAAGAGCTCACATCCAGCATTTTGCCGATGATGCTCGTCGTCACCGCCCCTGCAATGAAGTTAAGCAATGCAAAGAGTCCCATACCTACCCCTACCTGATCCTTGGACAAGGTCCGTGAAATAGTATTCGACATAGCAATTTGCAGAAAGGTCTGCCCCAAATTGCCGAATACTAGCAGGAACATGATCAGATACGGAGACAAGCCTACGAATATGGACAGCGTGACAAAGCAAATCAGGATCAGGCCTATCGCCGTATATACAAGAAACTCATTTCCCTTCTCATCTGCCAGCTTGCCTCCCTGCCGTCCCATGAAGGCCGAGCTTATGGCCGCAGGGAACATAATCAGTCCGATCATGGCTGGAGAAAGCTGATTCACGCCGCTCAGAAACTGCGGAGCCAGGAACGGGAGGCCGAAGCTCATTCCGGTCGCTAGAAAAGCAACGAGCAGCCCGTAGGAATACGGTTTGTTTTGGAACAAAGCCGGCTGTATAAAGGGCTCTTCAGCCGTGCGTATCCGAATCATAAAGAGAATCAGCACACCCGCGCCAAGCAGGAACATCCACCAGCTTCCCATGGAAATAGCCAGCAGCAGCAGCGCCACCGTACCTCCCAGAAGCAGTCCGCCGATAAAATCGATCTTCTTGGCCATGCCTTTCTGGTCATCGAGATACTTGCGAAAGAACGGAAGGACCAGCAGCGGCAGGACCGACAGCAGGAACAGAAACCGCCAACTGGCAAACCCGGTAATCAGCCCGGATACAATCGGTGCCAGCGCCGTCCCAAGGGCCAGGCCCGTCGCAACCGTGCCAAGCGCTCTCCCCCTCTTCTCAGGCGGGAAATAACGTACTGGAACAATCATGGCTGTAGCCGGTATGACCGACGCCCCCGCAGCCTGTAAAACCCGGGCCAAAATAATCATCCAGTAATGTGTGGCTACAAGTCCCACAACCGAGCCCAGGGCAAAGAAAATCAGTCCAAAGGTTAGCAAATCCTTCAGACGGTATTTATCGGCCAGCTTGCCGAATACAACTGAGCCAATGGCGTACACAATCATATATGCGGTAAGAAGCCAGCTTACCTGTGACGCGCTAACCCCGAATTCCTCCCGGATGATCGGCATAACCACATTAAACATAGTTGCGTTCATCACAGAAAAAACGAGCGTGAACGCCAGCACAAGCATGAGCTTATTAGCATTCGACGCCGTTTGCACATTATCCATTTTTCATTTCCTCTCTCCAACCATATTTGTTCGTACAGATTTATCCGTGTACAGTCCGCTCCTCCTTTCACAACAGACTAAATCCTGTCCTCACCTTGCTCCGCGTCTGTCTCCAGCGGCAGATACAAGGAAAATACACTTCCCGTGCCCTCCTGGCTCTCCAGGCGGATGAACCCGCCGAGCAAGCGTGCCAGATCTCTGCTGATGGACAGCCCCAGACCAGTTCCTCCATATTTACGGCTGATTGAGCCGTCCGCCTGCTGAAAAGCTTCAAATATGGAATGCTGCTTGCTCTTCGATATGCCGATGCCGGTATCGATCACCGACAGCACAAGCCAATCCCCTTCTCTCCCGGGGTCATCCAGCCGCTCCGGGCGCACTTCCAGGATCACGCTGCCCGCATGGGTGAATTTGAACGCGTTGGACAGCAAATTACGCAGAATCTGCTGCACCCGCTGCGAATCCGAATACAGCCGGTCTGGGGTCTCTTTCCCACACCGCAGCTTAAACTCCACATTTTTGCTCCGGGCGACCATCTCGAACTGCATGAATATAACCTGCATCAGTTCCTCTACACTTATGTAGCCCTTCGTAATTTCCATTTTCCCCGCCTCAACCTTGGACAGATCCAGGATGTCGTTAATGAGCTGAAGTAGATCCTGGCCTGAAGCGTGGATAATGCTGCTGTACTGCTTCAAATCCTCCTCGTCCATATCCTTTCCCTGCTCAGCAATCATCTGTGCCAGGTTAATTATGCTATTGAGCGGGGTGCGCAGCTCATGGGACATCGTCGCCATAAACTCCGATTTATACCGTGATGCTGTCATGAGCTGCTGTGCCCGTTCTTCCAATGCCAGCTTCGCCTTCTGCAACTGCTCCTTCTGCTTCGACAGCTTCCTGTTGGCCTGGATAATCTGGTATTTCCGCATTTGCTCAAGCTGAAAATCACGTAGAATGAACGCAACCAGATAACTCAGCGCGATGCCAAGTGGCAGTGTATACGGTACAACATCCGTCAGATACTGGTGAAAGGGAATAACATCAAAAATAGCAATGTTAAACACGTTGACCAAATTTATAGCCAATATGCTGACCGAAGCTTTGATAATCAGGCGGTAATCTGTTCTTCTCATCCAATCATTAAGCACTGCCGCCAGCAAACCGAGAATGCATAAATTCACAAATCCCGCGACGGATGCCTCGTTGATTCTGAATGGAAGGAGGGCAAGGCCGGTGGCCACACCGATGATCACAAGTGAAGAAGCGCGGGGATAAACCAACGAAGCGATAATTAATGGAACAAATCTTAAATCGAATACAACCTGGCCATCAAAGCTGAAGCCGAATACCGAGCATATCCAACCGCAAAACACGACGAGCAGGATAGAGGAAATATACTTCATTTTGGCTGATGCCCTGCTCAGCACATATTTAAAAGTAACATTGGCCAAATAGGCAACAGCGATCAGCATACCAAGATTTATGAGGAACGTTTTTGAAAAATCCATATCTTCACTCCCGCTGTACCATATTCCATTGTTAACCAAGATTGTACCGCTTGTTATATCATATCACGAGCCCCCCATCTTTCGACAAGATCAATTCCAAATTTTCCAATTAAGGGCTGAGTAGCTTGGTAAAAGAAATTCTCTATTTACTTTCTGTGAAAGTTTTGTTAGAATAATGAAGTGTTATTTTTAACCCCATATGATTCCACGCAACAAGTCACTCCTACCACCGTGAGGAGCATCTTCAAATTTTATTGATAACCCTAAGAGTAGAATTTTGAGCTTTTGCAGTATGTTTTGCATTCACACTGGCGCGGTCATCGGAGCCGCAAGGATGAAAGAGAGGTAGGGCTTTCGTCGTTTGGAAAATCATTTATGGAATCAGATTTCCCTTATGCAGGGGGTTAACTATACGGCAACGCCGCACAACGGTGTATACGTTCTAGCGTTGTCCGCCAGCCTTCGGAGTATTACTCCGGAGGCTTTTCTAATTCAAATATTAAAAAAAATGACCCTGCCAAACAACGGCAGGGTCCAAGAGCACTTGATGAAAAAGGGGTTAATACAGTCAATATAAATCCCCAACCTTAAATTCAAATGATATGCACATTAAGATTACATTAATTTCTGCGAAGGTCCGGTATAAGGCCCCATGGCTAGTATTCCGTCCAATACTTTGTTCCGTCTTCCACCACAGCACTTCGGCCGCCGTCCTCCATTCGCACAAACGCCGACTGGCGTGGCTCCGCCCGTTCCCATCCCTCCAGAATAACTACATGCTGGGTTGAAGAGCGGTCTTCCCAGCGAATATACCCTTCCTTCTCCAAATGCAACAGACCGGCTGATAGATCACGTGGCTGCCGCCCTGTTCTGACCGATAACTCCGCCGCTGTCGGCATCCGCCTATGCTGGGCAAAGAAGTTATACAGAATGCGCAGCAGCTTGCGTTCAAAATCAGGCAGCATACGAATCTCCTCCCTTGCTGTCCGTTCTCAAAAAATAAGAACATTTGTTCTTATTTTAAACGAAATCCAACGCTTTATTCAAGCCTTAAGCGAAAAAAAACACAGCGCCCTGGAGGGAAGCTGTGTTCTTACGTAGTTTTCCCGTCAGCCGTTGTCCTTCTCCTTGCGACCGATGGCAATCATCCACCAGCCAATCAAGCCAATACCGCCCAGCGCAAGCACTGATAAAAAGATAATGTACAGCAAATGGGACATTTGTTCTGTCATCACACTCGCCTCCTTACCCCCTTTATACCCACCGCAAAGCTGTATATAAACGCAGGTTGTGAAAAATATTGTAGCTGTCGTTATTATATTATTCTGTTCCCGCACCTTTTATGTGCAGAAAAAGGGCTACGCCTCTGCAAAGGCACAACCCTTTTCTCTGATTATGAGCTTTTATTCCTGCGCTTAAACCACCACATGACCGCTGCCAGAATAAACAGCACCGCTGTAATTACCCATATCAGCATTACCATAAGCCCCAGACCGATGTTCGCATCCTGCCCCCGATAGCTGAGGGTCTGCAGCAGCAGCAAGGTGCAAAATAATACGATCGGACTAAGAATAATCAGACTGGCAATCCTTTTCCTGCCCGATGCCGCAACCACACAGCCTGCGGCGGCAAGTAATAAAAACCAGTACAGCAAGATTTCCAACATATGATACCTCCTATAGTAAAACCTGTAGCTTTGCATCCGTCAGGTTCAGCCTAATTGTACCAAATCGCTCTGCGGGACACCAACAGCCACTGAGCCGTGTAACCTGATAAAAAAAGCCCGGGCTACTGCGCCGGGCTTGACTCTTCACGCCTTAATTATTGATATAACGCTCAAAGACAGCGCCAAAGTCCTTCCGCTTGTACTGCTTGTGGGATTCCGTCATCCACTCGAAAGCAGACTGCCTGATTCCGTTAAATTGCTCAAGGAGGTTGGCATCCAGCTTATTGGTCTGTCCCAGCACCGAAGATGCGAGCTCCTGGCTCTGCTGCGCCTGAGTTAACTTCACATTATTCTCATGCGTGATTTCGGCGATTTTGAGCAGAGATTTGTAGAGGTCTTTGATTTCGGTAATGAACTTCTTATGTACATCAATCGAAAACGGGTGCTCACCCAGCTTGAATTTGATCTCCACATCCAGATCCACCGTTCCCGCCGTTTCCATGAGCACCTCACGGACCGGATAATACGCATACGGATAACGGGCCAGTACACGCTTCTTACTGAGCGCGGTTGTACCATCCAGATGAATCAAGGCATGATTCGTGAAGCAATACTCGTCCATCTTGGACTTGATCAGAAAATAAATTCGTTCATTATCCTCATGCATGACATAGTCATCGGCGTCCACCTTATCATAGTCTTCCCGGCGGATCACCGAACCGATATCACTGAGTCCCAGCATCTCCGCTGCCGCTCTTTTAAACATGACCTTTCCCCCTCAAAAACATTTGGTTATCATGGTTGAATTTACCACACTATTATAACCCGTCTCTTTTTATTCCGACAACGAAAAATATCGAGAACACGTTTTTTGTCGAAGTCATGTACATTGGGCCAAAACAAGAAGACCGGCGTCATACGACACCGGCCACATCCTCAACGACAATATCCATAACCTTCGTCATGCATAAGACTAATTATAAATCACTGTGCGGTTCCTGCCGTCTTTCTTCGCCTCATATAATGCTTTGTCAGCACACTCGAACAGTTCGCCGATTTCTGTCGAGTGGTGCGGAAAGCCGGCGATCCCTACCGAAATCGTAATGGCCAGCCCGATGGGGGATTCCGTTCTTTCCAGGCTTTCTCTTAGCTGCTCCGCGATGGGATAACATTCCTCCGGCGAGCGGCCGGGAACCAGGATCACGAACTCCTCTCCTCCCCATCTGCAGCACAGATTCTCCGGCTGAACACAGGATTGCATCATCTGGGCGAAAAAGCGCAGCACCTCGTCGCCAGCCTGATGGCCGTAATTATCATTAATCATCTTGAATCTGTCAACATCGATCATGACCAGACCAAAGGATTCCCCTTCCTCCATCCAGTGCTCCATAACAGACCTCATCGATCTGCGGTTTTGCAGCCCTGTCAGCGGGTCTATCGTGGCAGTATGCGCGAGCTGTTGATTCTGTTTGTGCATCTCATTGACCGAGGAAATGACAGCCCGGGCCAACTGGTCAGCTTCCCTGTTCCAATGCTTCCGGTCCGGGATTTCGAGCGAGGCTGCTTCAGCGGAAGCCTTGTTCACCAGGTTCGCCAGATTCACGAACGGCGCAGCAAGCCTGCGCGCCAGAAATACGGTTATCGCCATCACAAGCAGAAACGGTGTAATCATATAGAATATCATTTCCGTGACCTGCCGTTTCTGCTGCTCTGCCACCATACTGACCGGAGACTGCACAACGATCCCCCATTTGTTCTCAGATACGGTAGCATAGCCGGACAAATGGGGAATGTCATAGGTATTGTCAATCAGCTTCTGGCCACTCTGCCCCTGCATCAGCAACCGGACAACCTCGTTCGTGCTGACATCCTTGCCAATTCGAGTCTTATCGGGATGGTACACAACTTTGCCGCCAGAATCCACGACATAATAATAGGTTCCCGTTTTATCTATATTGGGGTCACCAAACATATCGTTGAGCACATTGTGCTCCTGCAGATAAATGGTTCCGCCGATAAACCCTATATAATCGCCCTTTCCGTTGAAGACCGGCTCTGACATCAGAACGATCATACGTCCGCTTGAGCTCATATAAGGGGCAGAAAGCTCCGGCTGCCGAGAAGCAAGCGCCTGCTTGACCGCCTCGGTGACACCCCGCTTTCCTTTAGCGTTCAGAGAAGTTGGAGCAACACTCAATGCGAAGCCCTGCTCATCCACCCAGACGATGGAGTTAAAATAATTGCGGCTATTATGCAGAAACTCCAACTGTCTTTGAACTTCCGCAGCGTCCGATTTATCGTCAATCTGATCCGCAACAACGGCCAGACTTGTCCTCATGATAGAGAACAGCGTATCCACTGTCGTAGCCATTCGGCTGGCAGACGAATAATTCATTTCAAGCGTTCTGGCATGCAGCAGCTTCTGCTCGGATTGATAGGAAGCGGTGACCGCAATGACCATGATCAGAAGAAAAGAGAGAATGACAATGCCGGATAACAATTTGTTCAGCGATATTTGTCCGCGTGGTGTATGAGTACCCAAGTATGCATCAACCTTTGATTATATTTAGTCATGGCACCGAAAAATGTGATGTGAAGGTATCCATTGTATGGAAGGTATCTAAACAGTATAAGACGCACTAACGTTCCTGGACAAGCATCAAAAAGAACCAGAGAATATACAAGTCGTACAATAATCCATATAATACATATTACATGTTTGCGGAAGTATTTAGCCAATACCATTCATATCTGGAGGGAAGCATCACATGACTGGATCTACGAGAAGACAAGGCTGCAGGCTCTTGCTCACTCTTACCCTATTGCTACTCCTGACGGCCTGCGGAAAGTCAGCTTCTAGCGAAACAGACTCCACATCAGCCCCGGCCCCGGAAGCCTCTTCGGAGCCTGTGGAACTGACAATATCCGCAGCGGCGAGCCTCACTGACGCCCTACAGGACATCAAGCAGGCTTATGAAGCCGAGAACGACGGAGTTGCCCTTCAATTTAACTTTGGCGCATCCGGGGCGCTTCAGCAGCAGATTGAACAAGGCGCACCGGCAGATATTTTTCTGTCGGCAGCCACTAAAAATATGCAGGCACTGGTCGACGGGGGCCTGATCGAAGCAAACCAGCAGCACAATCTGCTGAGCAACGAGCTCGTCGTCATTACGACTGCTGACAGTAACATCGTGATTGGGGCAGAGAAGGATTTGTTGCGCACAGAGATTCAACGGATCGCCATTGGCATTCCGGAAAGCGTACCTGCCGGCAGCTACGCCAAGGAAGCGTTAACTGCAGCCTCTATCTGGGATTCCCTGCAGCCGAAAACCGTACAGGCCAAGGATGTACGACAGGTTCTTCAGTATGTGGAGACGGGAAATGCCGATGCCGGATTCGTATACAAGACAGATGCCCTGAGCTCACAAGGGGTAAAAATCGCCCTTACCGTTAACCCGGCAGCCTATTCTCCCATTCAATATCCAGCCGGGATCGTGAAAGCAACACAGCATCCCGAGGAGGCGGAGGCATTTTACCGCTATTTGCAGTCGGACGAGGCCAAGGCCATATTTGAAAAGTACGGATTTTCGATGGCTCAACCATCCGAGTGAGTGACAATAGTGACAACTATTGTCATATATAATTAAAAAGGGTGAAATCATGTCAAAATCAAAACGACTGATGGAATTGATGATGACCGTGAATCGGAAAAGGAAGTTTACGGTCAAGGAATTGGCCAACGAGTTCGCTGTGTCCCCGAGAACGATTCTGAGGGACCTGCAGGAGCTGAGCGAGCTGGGCGTTCCTCTATATTCGGAAGTGGGGCCGCATGGCGGCTATCAGGTATTAAGGGAAAGAATCCTGCCTCCCATCGCTTTTACGGAGCATGAGGCTATCGCCATTTTTTTCGCCATCCATGCCCTGCGGCACTATGTGTCTCTTCCCTTTGAAGCGGAATCCGCTTCTGTGCTGAGCAAGTTCTACAATTATATGTCCGGGGATATCCGGGACCGGATTGATCAAATGAAGAACCGGGTTGATTTTGTGACTCCGGCGCGACAGGCTGATTCTCCCTTCTTGTCCATCCTGCTTGATGCAGCCGTTCAGCAAAAGATCGTGCTCATAGATTACAAAGCAAAAGAAGGAACGTCCTGCCGAAAAATACAACCGTTAGGCATCTATGCCAACAACGGCTTGTGGTATTGCCCCGCCTATTGCTTTCTGCGCGAGGACCTGCGTGTGTTTCGATGTGACCGGATTCAGTCGGCTGTGTATGACTCCTCTGATATGAAGCCCATGGATCTTTGGCATATTCACCTTGGCAACAGAAAGACGTTGGCACGTTTGGAGGAAGAATGTGTCGATCTTTATGTAGAGCTGAGTAAAGAAGGTGTACAGAGATCAGAGACTGAATTGTGCTTGGCTTCCCTGCTGCATATTCAGGAGGATGGGAGCGGGTGGCTGCAGGGGGATTTTCCGAAATCGGATATTCCTTATTTGGCACGGTTATTCATTGGTCTGGGCAATGACGCGACGGTGAAAAATCCGCCGGAGCTGGTGGAGTGCATGAAGCGGATGCTGTCTGAATTGCTGGCTAAATATGATGCTTATTAATGTTCTGAGACGCTCCGAGAACGAAGCATTCCTACAATCGCTGTTGACCCTTCGCGTCAAAGGCGAACGCTTCGCTTTTCCGGAATTGCTTCGTTCTCTCCGCTACTCCGTGCATCATCCTCCTTAAAATAACAACAACCCGTCAAGCAAGTGGCTTGACGGGTTGTCTTTTCCAGCTATATTTTTGTTATGCTTTCTTTCTTCTCAGCAAGAACAGACCTGCAAGCAGGATGATGAATCCAGCCAGCAGATAGCCGTACATATTTGTGGCTGTTGCCGGCAGCTTGCTGCCATTACCGCTACCTTCTTCGGAGCCTCCGTTTGCGGAGTCACCCGAGTTATCCGATGTGCCGGATTGGCCGGAGCCACCCGAACCGCCAGATTCTCCAGGTTGATCAGAGTCTGGGGAATCGGAATCCAAATCAGAACCGGAATCAGAACCTCCCCATCCTGGGGTGCTAGGATTGCCGGATGATCCATCATTCGGATCACCTGGAATGCCCGGATTACTTCCGCTTCCACTACCAATGATGAGGTCTTCAGTAGGTGTGTCCGAGTCATCCAGGTTATCCCCGGTGACTTCAGCGGTGTTGCGGATCGTCTGGCCGCTTTGCCCTGCGAGCAGTTTCGCCCGGAACACCACCGTATGCCAGTCCGTATCGCCAACATCGCCGAATTGTCCGCTCACGGTGCCGTCAACATAAGAGCCTTTATCACTGTCCTGCACATCCGTTACGGCTTGGCCGTCCACTTGCAAGAAACCTGGCACATATTCCAGCCCTGCACGCAGAGCATCCGAGATTTCCAGATTCGTCACGACACTGTCCGGGATGGTGTTGCGGGTACGAATGGTATACTCAATAATATCGCCAACTTCGTAGACGCCGCCATTGAGGTCACTCGCTGCTTTCTCGGACTCCAGCACTGGGGTAGGCGAATCATCGTCATCGTTGTCATTCGATCCGCCGCCTCCGCCGGAACCTCCATCACCCGGATTTTGCGGATCTACTGGTGGTTCTACCGGTGGCTCGGCAGGTGGAGCTACGGGTGGGGCTACCGGTGGTACGACAGGCGGATCCGGCTCAACCACAACCTTCTCGGTTGGCTCGCCAGGTTGATCGATGTTATCACCGGTTACCAGCGCTGTATTTTGAATCATCTGGCCGTCGTATCCGGTTTGAATGACCACCTGAAACTCCAACATATGCCAATTCATATCGTCTACGTTGCCAAATGAACCGTAGACTTGCCCGTAGACCGAATGACCGCCATCGTTATCTTGCGCATCCGTAACAGACATACCATCCACCTTCAGGCTTCCCGGCACGTACTCTAAGCCTGCAGGCAGAGTATCTGTGATCGTCAGATTTTCCAGATAGGTGTCGTTCACGACAGCACGTGTGCGAATCGTATAGGAGAGGGTATCCCCAACTTCATACGTAGCCTTGCCTGCATCCACGTTCGTTACAGATTTCTCCGATTCAATAACCGGATTCCGCGGATAGATCTCCACTTCTTCTCTCGGTCTGGCCGGCGTCTCCACATTGCCGCCATTTACCTCGGCGATATTGATAACTTCCTTCCCGGCTTGTCCCGGCTGTACAACCACTTTAAATTGAACCGTGTGCCAGTTCAAATCCGTAATGTCGCCAAATTGGCCAACAATCCGCCCACTGGCATAATAACCCCTGTCGTCTCCTTCGCTATCGCTAACAGAAACTCCATCCACGGTCAGACTGCCCGACACATATTCCAATTCTGCCGGAAGCGTATCCGAAATCGTGAGATTGGTTACCACGCTTTCCTCAATCGTGTTGCGGGTCTGAATCGTGTACAGCAGCGTATCTCCTACTTCAGCGTGCTCTACGTCCGTATTGCCGGATGCTTTAGCTTGAATCTCGGATGTTTTGCTGGACTCAAGGATCGCTCCGCGCGGATAAATGTCAACGGTCGTGCCAGGCCGATCCGGAAACTCAACATTATCTCCGGCAACCACCGCAGTATTCGGAATAGCCTTGCCCGTTTGACCAGACAGTACTTTCGCCTGGAACGTAACGGTGTGCCAGACGGTATCCATCACATCGCCGAACTCGCCGACAACTCCGCCGCTGGCATAATGACCTCTGTCGTCCCCTTCGCTATCGCTGACGGAAGCCCCGTCTACGGTCAGACTGCCCGGCATATATTCCAGCCCCGCCGGAATCACATCCGAAATCGTGAGATTTTCCACCACACTATCTTCAGTCGTATTGCGGGTCTGAATGGTGTACAGCAGCGTATCGCCCACTTGGGCATGCTGCGCGTCCGTGTTACTGGACGCTTTTTCCAGAATGCTTGCCGTTTTGCTGGACTCCAGCGTAGCTACACGCGGATAAACTTCGACGGTCGTGCCCGGCCGATCCGGTACTTCGACATTATCCCCATCAATTACCGCTGTATTCGGAATATCCTTGCCTGCTTGGCCAGGCAGTACCTTCACCCGGAAGGTAACCGTGTGCCAGGCTGTGTCCGTCACATCGTCAAAACGGCCGACAAGCTGACCGCCGACATAGTGACCGTTGTCGTCTCCTTCGCTATCGCTGACGGAAACCCCATCTACGATCAGACTGCCTGGCACATATTCCAGTGCTGCCGGAAGCGTATCCGAAATCGTGAGATTTTCCACCACACTATCTTCAGTCGTATTGCGGGTCTGAATCGTGTATTCCAGCGTATCGCCCACTTCAGCGTGTTCTGCGTCCGTGTTGCCAGGCGCTTTTGCTTGAAGCGCTGCCGTTTTATTGGACTCCAGAACGGCTGCGCGCGGATAAATTTCGACGGTCGTGCCCGGCTTGTCCGGAGTATTGACATTGTCCCCAACAACAAGCGCCGTGTTCAGAATATCCTTGCCCGCTTGACCAGGCAGCACCTTCACCCGGAAGGCAACCGTGTGCCAGGCTGTGTCCGTCACATCGCCAAAACGGCCGACAATGCCTCTGTCAGCATAATGACCGGCATCGTCCCCTTCGCTATCGGTGACGGAAGCCCCATCCATAATCAGACTGTCCGGGATATACTCCAATCCTGCCGGAACCGTATCCGAGAGAGTGAGGTTAGTCACTACGCTGTCTGCGATGGTGTTCCGTGTCTGAATCGTGTACAGCAGCGTATCGCCCACTTCGGCATGCTCTGTATCCGTGTTGCCAGACGCTTTTTCCTGAATGACCGCCGTTTTACTGGACACCAGATCGGCTGCACGCGGATACACTTTGACGGTCGTGCCCGGTGTATCCGGTACCTCGACGTTATCTCCGCCAACGACTGCCGTGTTCAAAATATCATCGCCCGCTTGGCCGGGCAGCACCTTCGCCCGGAAGGTAACGGCATGCCATGCGGTATCCGTTACCTTGCCAAATTGGCCCGCAAGCTGACCGCCGGTATAATGACCACGGTCATCCCCTTCACTATCGCTGACAGAAACGCCATCCACACTCAGACTGCCTGGCACATATTCCAGGCCTGCCGGAATCGTATCCGAGATCACGAGATTGCTAACTGCACTGTTAGCGACCGTGTTGCGAGTCTGAATCGTGTACAGCAGCGTATCGCCCGCTTCAGCATGCGCCGCGTCTGTGTTGCCGGACGCTTTTTCCTGAATGACTGCCGTTTTACTGGACTCAAGCTCAGGGAAAAGAACCGGTGACGTGGTCTCATTCGTTTCCGTTTGTTCAGTCTTGCCCGATAATAAATTGCCATAGCTGATTTGGGCCTTATTGCTAACTTTCTTTACCGTATAATCCGACAGCACTCTGACTTTGAATTGCACAGTAATTCCATTAGGCAATTGACTCGCATTGGGCAGGTCGCCTAACCTGACGCTGATCTGGCTGCCGTTAAAATTACCAGCATCCGTATCCGCTGCATCCGTCAGGTTTACAGTGGTTGTGCCCCTCATCAAAATCATCGACCTTGGGACATATTCTGTACCTATGGGGATAGCATCGGCGAAGCTCATATTTGCGGCGATGTCTCCGCCTGTATTTTTGATATTGACGGCATACGTTAATTCCGTACCGGCAGTTACATCTCCCGAGGGAGCAACCGTCTTGTCTGTGGTCACACACGGCGCTGTCCCCAGGAAGATATCATCAAGAAAGTTGCCATTTCCCAAACTTTCACTGGCTGTACTAACAGCCTCGAAACCAAATCTTGTTACGGTCTGGCCCGCCGGAACAGTATAACTTCCCGTATGAGTCCCCCATGCCTTGCCATCCGACATTTTTCGTTGTACCACCGTATCATATGGGTTAGCGGTTGCCTTACCAATACGAAGCTGCATGGTGTCAACCCCAGCCCGCCCCATATGGGACAAGCGCCAGTAGATGGTTTGTCCTGGCACGGTCGCAACATCCTGGTACAGCATGCCGCTCTCAAAAGCATTTAATTCTGCCCATCGTATGCCATCGGGTGGTACAGGAAAGTTTCTTGCCGTTGCAGGAAGGTTAGCTGCCCGGTTCCAGACCTCCATGGTTTTCACACCATTGTTGGCATCGTCCGTAGTCTTCCAAGGCGGCATTTCAGCTTCCGTGAAATAGAGCCCCGAGGAATCATACGCGCCGCCTCTTGCAGCTCCTCCCTCAAAACCGCCGTTACGCAGCGCTATCGGAGCCGAGCAAGCGCTATCGGCAGCTTTGGTTACAGGAGTAAGTACCGATGGTGTAACAGGCAATCCGCTAAAGATAAGTAAAAACACGGAAAACGCAACAAAAAGACGCTTAAACAAGCTTGTTCGCTTGACAAAGCGGTTATTTCCCAATTCTCTTTCCCCCATATCGTTATTCTCCAGATGACTGTGTTTTTCTTTTCCACAGGGAGTAATTTTTCCGGTTTTTAAGCATTGCAAAATTATGTATTACCCGTTTACACGCCTGTCGATTCTGGCTGTCGTCTTTCGGGTACAAAGCTGCCTCCCTTCCGATTCATTTTGTTCAAAATACCTAAGATATCCTCACCTCTTCCGTCTGGCATACATTTCAGTTTTCAACCATCCAGCCAAATCAGTATAATCTAGCAGTCAAACTTAGACAATATTTTCACATAGTTGGATACAACATGTATCAATTCCCAGAAAAATGAATGAGTACAACAACTGCCCCTCAAGTATGCTCACTTGAGGGGCAGTTATCTTAACTATGCTCTGTTATGCTTTCTTTCTTCTCAGCAAGAACAGGCCTGCAAGCAGGATGATGAATCCGGCCAACAGATAGCCGTACATATTCGTTGCTGTTTCAGGCAGTTTGCTGCCATTACCGCTACCGTCTCCGGAGCCTCCATTTGCAGAGTCACCTGATGTACCGGATTGGCCAGAGCCACCCGAACCGCCAGCTCCTCCAGATTGACCAGAGTCTGGGGAATCGGAATCAGAGCCTCCCCATCCTGGGGTGTTCGGATTGCCGGATGATCCATCATTCGCATCGCCTGGGATGTTCGGATTGCTTCCGCTTCCACCACCAATGATGATGTCTTCGGATGGTTGATCCGGTTCATCCAGGTTATCCCCGGTGACTTCAGCGGTGTTACGGATCGTCTGACCGGATTGGCCGGACAATACTTCAGCACGGAATACCACCGTATGCCAGTCTGTATCCGTAATGTCGCCGAATTGGCCTACCACTTTTCCGTCGACATAATGCCCTTTGTCGCTGTCTTGTGCATCCGTCACGGTAACACCGTCCACTTTCAGGGAACCTGGCACATACTCCAGCTCTGCACGCAGAGCGTCCGAGATTTCCAGATTCGTTACGACACTGTCCTCTACGGTGTTGTGTGTACGGATTGTGTACTCAATAATATCGCCGACTTCGTAGACGCCGCCATTGAGGTCATTCGCTTCTTTCTCTGACTCCATCTCAGGCACTGCATCGCCGATCGTGATCTCTTCGCTCGGTTTATCTGGGGTGCTTACGTTATCCCCGTCCACTTCACCGACGTTCTTGATCTTGTCACCTCCGGCTCCCTTGATAACCTTCGCTTCGAACACCAGCGTATGCCAATCGGTATCCGTTACGGTGCCAAGGCTACCTGTCACGGTGCCACTGACATATTCGCCTTTGTCGCTATCGTCGTTATCCGTCATGGAGCTGCCGTCCACTTTCAACGTACCTGGTACGTACTCCAGCTCTTCCGGCAGATCGTCGGAAATGACCATGTTCGTTACGCTGCTATTCGAAA
>NZ_JAPCKK010000012.1 GCF_030705605.1 Paenibacillus zeirhizosphaerae | reverse complement strand
TCACCCGTCCGCCGCTAACTTCTGAAGAAGCAAGCTTCTTCATCCGTCCGCTCGACTTGCATGTATTAGGCACGCCGCCAGCGTTCGTCCTGAGCCAGGATCAAACTCTCCATGAAAGACCATCCGAAGATGATCGATTGTAAGAGCGATAAGCTCATTTTGAATCTGACGAGATAAAATATCTCAATGTTTTGCATCATCCATTTGTTCAGTTTTCAAGGAACTTGTCTGCCCATATGCTGAATCTCTGGACAGGAATCTTATCTTACCATATAACGACTCTATCGTCAACAACTTTTTCGATGTTTCATTTAAAAGTATTAGCAACTTATAAAACACCATCCAGAAGCGACATTTAATAATGTACCATGTTTTCATTCACATAGCAAGCATTTTTTGTGTTTAAATTATAGGCCTCTTTACTCCCTTTCGTGCAGTAGCATTTCACCAAATGCGAATATAGAAAAGCAGCCTGTCAAAAAAACAGGCCACTAGTAACTTTACACTCCTTGCTCACCACTTAGAAGCTTTAAGAACTCATCTTCACTCTCGATCGTATCTATGCCCAGTTGTTTGGCCTTGGCTAGTTTGCTGCCAGCCTTTTCACCCGCGATGACCAGATCCGTTTTCTTGGAAACTGAACCTGTTACATTAGCACCAAGTGCCTGCAGGCGGGAGGCTGCCTCGTCACGGGTTAACTGATGCAGCGTTCCGGTAAGTACAACCGTCTTCCCACTAAAGAAGCTGTCCGTCTTAACGATGGCCGGTTCGGCAGGAGCCTTCGCCTGCACGCCCAACGATAGCATTTTATCGATAGCGGCCCGTGTAAACGGATCGGCAAAAAACGCAACAATACTTTCCGCCACAATTCCCCCGACATCCGGCAGTTCGATCAATTCTTCGGCCGTAGCATCCATAATTTTGTGCAAATCACGGAAGTGATCAGCGAGCATACGTGTAGTTGCTTTACCGGTATTCGGAATCCCAAGGGCATAGAGGAAGGAGGCCAGATCCTTTTCCTTGCTTTTCTCTATCGCTTCAAGCAAATTATTCGCCTTTTTCTCCCCGAAACGCTCCAGCTTCATCAATTGATCGAATTTCAAGGTATACAAATCAGCAGATTCTCTTACCTCCAGCCCATCATGCAATTGAATGGCGGTCTTGTCACTGAACGTTTCAATATCCATGGCATCCCTGGATGCGAAATGGGAAATCCTCGCCACAATCTGAGGCTTACAGCCTAATTTGTTGTCGCAAAATAGATGAGCTCCTCGCTGCACCAGCGGAAATCCGCAAGCCGGACAATGGTCTGGGAAAATGATCTCTTCACCATCCTTTTCCTCAGTTACCTTACCGAGAATTTCAGGAATGACATCATTCGAGCGGCGAATAAATACACGGCTGCCCAAGGCAAACTTAAGATTTTTCCGTTCGATATCCCCGGCATTGTTCAACGTACAGTTCTGAACGGTTACTCCGGCCAGCTCAACTGGCTCCACTTTGGCAAGCGGAGTGACCTTCCCTGTGCGTCCAACGTTCCATATCACCGCTTTCAACACCGTTGTCGTTTCTTCTGCTTCAAATTTGTAAGCCACGGACCAACGCGGAAATTTATCCGTATACCCAAGCACTTCCCGTGTACGCATATCGGTAATTTTGACAACTGCCCCATCAATAAGATAATCCAGTTTAGAACGGCCAGCTTCGATCTCTGCGAGTTGCTCCATGACGTCATCGAATTCATCAAAATACGTTACATACGGATTGACCTTGAAATAATTTTCGCGCAGGAAATTCATCATCTCCTGATGATTAGCAAAACGGATACCATCCGTATAACCTACATTATAGAAAAAGGCACTGAGCTTTCGCTCGGCGGTAACCTTAGGATTCAGGTTGCGCAGGGCTCCTGCAGCCGCATTGCGTGCATTTTTTAACGGCTCGGCCGCCATCTCATTATACTTGGCCAGCACCGACAGGTTCATAATGCCCTCGCCCTGCACCTCTATCGTCCCGTTTGTAAAAGGGATTTGCAGAGGCACCGATTTAATGGTCTTCACCTGAGCCAGAATCCCTTCACCGACGATGCCACTGCCTCTCGTTGAAGCTTGAACCAGCTTGCCGTCCGTGTAGGTGAGATTCAGCGTCAAGCCGTCGAACTTCAGCTCCAGTGCATACCCGAGCGGCGGGAGCGGGGTGTCCGGATTCTTCGTGTTGTAGTCGTTCATCAGCTTGACTGCTCGGGCATTCCATGAGCGAAGCTGCTCCGGATTCTGCGCTTTATCCAGGCTCCACAGCGGAGCTAGATGACGGTGAGGTGTAAAACCCTTCAGTATTTCGCCTCCGACGCGCTGAGTCGGTGAATCCGGCAATACAACGCCGCTCTCTTGTTCAAGAGCGACAAGCTGGTCATACAAAGCATCATACTCTTTATCACTGACCACGGGCTCATCAAGGGTGTAGTAATGATAATTGTACCGATTCAACTCCGCTATAAGCTCTTCCATTTTGGGCATCGAATCCATGCAGGGCAATCCCTCCGTTATAAGAAAAGTAGGTAGACCGCTTAGGCGGAAGTTTGTCTTATGATTAAAGCATGCTCCAGCTTCGCTGAAAACTTATACATTCTTTATTCGTAGGATATGCGGCAGAAACTTGGGTCTCCGCCGCTCTTGCATGATTTACCCCGAATTATTTTATTCAACCTTGGTGATCGGGGCGAAGCCGGCGAGCAGTCGTTTGACCCCTACAGGGGCCGGAAAGGCAATCTGCAGCTCCATATCATTACCCGTTCCTTTCACGGCAACGATGGTACCAATACCCCACTTGCCATGCTGCACCTTGTCGCCCGCCGCGAACGAGCCGCCTGTTGTATTCTTTGATGCGGCAGATGGTGTTGATACCGTCACTCGTGAAGCCGCAGATGCCGAGGCGGTAGAGCCACTGCGGCTCATCGTATCAAGCGAACGTCCCCCTCCGAAGTTGCCACCACCACCGGTCCCAAATCCACGGCCGCCATAGGAGCCACCAACATTACCGCCACGCCGGTACCGATCACGGGCAATCATCGTGTCTTCCTTGAGCTCCTCCGGAATCTCATTAAGGAAGCGAGAGGGCGGGTTCGCTGTGGTGCGACCAAACAGGGTACGCGTCTGGGCACAAGAGAGGAAAAGCTGCTGCTCGGCACGTGTAATTCCCACATAAGCCAGCCGCCGTTCCTCCTCCAGTTCTTCATTATCGAGAAAGGCCCTACTATGCGGGAATACCCCTTCCTCCATCCCTACAATGAACACGATCGGAAACTCAAGCCCCTTCGCACTGTGCATCGTCATCAGTGTGACCGTATCCTGTTGCTCCTCATCCGCATCATTCATGCTGTCAATGTCCGCGATCAGGGCCAGATCCGTCAAGAAGGAGACCAGCGATTTATCCTCATTATTTTTCTCGAATTCCATCGTTACCGACAGAAATTCATCAATATTCTCCAACCTGGAACGGGATTCGAGCGTATTCTCATTTTGCAGCTCAAGACGATATTGCGACATTTCCAGCACTTTTTCCGTCAATTCGGTAACGGACAAGTACTCAACCATCCGGTTCAGCGCGTCGATCATATCGTAAAATTCCACCAGGGCATTCCGGGTACGGCCCGCAAATCCCAGATCATCCACTACCTGCAGCACACGGAATATGGAGGTCCCACGCTCAGCCGCGGCGCCTGCCAGCTTGGCCACCGTCGTATCACCTATGCTTCTTTTGGGAACATTAATGATCCGTGTAAGACTGATATCATCATCAGGATTCGACAACAACCGCAGGTAGGCTAAAATATCCTTGATTTCTTTACGGTCGTAGAACTTAATACCGCCCACAATCTGATACGGAATTTCCGACTTGATCAAAATTTCCTCAACTACCCGTGATTGGGCATTGGTCCGATATAGAATCGCATGATGGCTATAGGACTTGCCTGCCTTGACATTTTTCAGGATCTCGGAGGCCACGAAGTAACCCTCATCATGCTCGGAATCTCCCTGGAAGACCTTGATCTTGGCGCCACCTTCCTTATCGGTCCAAAGCTTCTTCGGTTTTCGCCCACTGTTCTGCGAAATAACTTCGTTTGCCGCATTTAGAATGTTGGAGGTAGAACGATAATTTTGCTCCAGCAGAATGGTGCGCGCTTCCGGATAGTCTTCCTCAAAATTCAAAATGTTGCTAATATCAGCCCCACGCCAGCGGTAGATCGACTGATCGCTGTCACCCACCACGCAGATACGGTGATGCTTATCAGCCAGCATGCGTGTCAGCATGTACTGCGCACGGTTCGTATCCTGATACTCATCCACGTGAATATATTGAAACTTTTTCTGATAAAAATCGAGCACTTCCGGCACTTCTTGAAAAAGCTGGATCGTCGACATGATCAAATCGTCGAAATCAAGAGAGTTATTGCTCTTAAGACGCTTCTGGTACATAGTATATACTTTCGCCACAACGCCTTCAAAGTAGTCTCCAATCTTGCGTTCATACATTTCCGGCGTTACCAGCTCATTCTTCGCGGTGCTGATCATCGCCTGCACGGCTTTAGGCTCGAATTTCTTCGTATCGATATTCAACTCCTTCATGCAACCGCGAATAACCGACAGTTGATCGGTCGAATCCAGAATGCTGAAATTGGATGTAAACCCGATCCGTTCAATATCCCGGCGCAAAATCCGCACACACATGGAGTGGAAGGTGGATACCCAAATGTCGCGCCCTTCCGGCCCTACAAGCTTAGACACACGTTCCTGCATCTCCCGGGCCGCCTTATTGGTAAATGTAATCGCGAGGATTCCCCACGGCGGTGTCTTGCGGGTAGCAATTAAATAAGCAATCCGATGCGTCAGCACGCGGGTCTTGCCACTTCCCGCCCCCGCCATAATGAGCAGAGGACCTTCCGTAGCCTCAACCGCCTGCCGCTGCTGCGTATTTAACCGTGCGACCGCCTCGTGTATATTTATCGGCTGCATGCTTGCATGCTCCTCCCCTGTAATTTCATTTGTTGTGGACCGCTTCGACAGTCTCGAGTGCTTTCGTCAAATTCTCATAAATAATGTTGCCTACGACAATCGTATCGCTGACAGAAGCTGCCTGAGCAGCCGTCTCCCTATCTCGGATGCCGCCTCCGTAAAAAACTCTCGCCTGCCCGGAAGCGCGCCGTACCCGCTCTACAAGCTGCAGGTCTCCGAAGGTTCCGCTGTATTCGACATAAATCACCGGTAAATTCATCAACTTGCTTCCCACATGAGCACAGGCTTCAGCAGCAGCAAGACTCAAATCCGTATCTGCTCCAGTCAGCCTCGCGACCGTCGAGTCCGGATTAAGCACAATATATCCCTCAGGAATAAGCGCCTCCCACGGAATCAAGTAACCGTAACGCTCAATAGCCTCCCGATGACGCCCCGTCGTCCAGGCACTGTCGGTGGTATTGAGCACCATCGGGATCATATAAAGATCAAACCCCGGAACCACAGCTTCCAGATCAGACACCTCCAACACACACGGGAGTTCATAACGCCGGACACGAGACATCAAATCCACTGTATTGTCATACGTAACGCCGGATGATCCCCCGATCATGATTGCATCCGTACCGGACATGCACACGGCTTCAAGCGCGTCTTCCCCCAGCTCCCGTTCAGGGTCTAATTTGAACACATGCCTCCAGGGCTTTACCACTTCCATCAAAGTTCATTCCTCCAGCATTTACCGCATTTTACCCACCGATTGAACACGGCAAAAAGAGCCCGCCGCCATGACCGTCAATCCATTCCTTCACTGGCAAACGCCCCTTATTATAAGCCGTCCATCTTAGGCAGCAAAAGCATCTAAGCTAAGTCTATGTCAGCGCGTAAGAGGTGTCAATGTTCGTATGAGATGAGAACAGATTTCCAACTGCGATTCAGGCCACAAAGCTGGCAATAAGAGTTACAAACCTTCTCTGGAAAGTAACTTCGAAGTGTTTTACCATAATTACCAAATAACAGTTCATATTTAATGAAACGAAAGGAAACTATTAACCATGTTAAATATTAAGCATATAACCTGTGCCGCACTCCTCTGTGCATTCTCAGCCGAAACAACCTTGATTTCCCCAGACATCCCCTGAGCTTCAAGCGACCGTGCATAAAATCAAACATATATAAACAGCTTGTTAATAAATTGTGGGTAAATGTGAGTAAGTCTGTGGATTACAAAAGGTTTGTTTGTGGATAAATGTGAATAACTTGTTGATAAGCTGTGAGTTCATGTGGAAAAGGCCTTTCTTCCCTGTTTTTTTGTGCATAACTTTTCTTCGGGGAATTGCTCATGTGTGCCGTGTTATGTGTATAACTTAACAAAAAGGGTATGGGGGTAGCGGTTATGAGGCATGACTCGTTCTCAAGGCCGTTTCATACCATACAAAAAAAGGGGGTCCCAGGTCTAATAACCTTTGGGACTCCCCTTTTTCAGTAGGCGTTTTTGAATCCGTTGCGGATCGTGCGAAAGATAATTTTAATATCAAATAAGAGCGACCAGTTCTCAATATAGAAAATATCATGCCGGATGCGTTCCTCAATGGAGGTGTCTCCGCGCAGTCCATTGCTCTGTGCCCAACCGGTAATACCCGGACGCACATGATGCTTCACCATGTATTTCGGAATTTCTTCCTTAAACTGATCCACAAAGTACGGGCGCTCCGGCCGCGGGCCAACAACGCTCATATGTCCCAGCAAAACATTGAAGAACTGCGGCAGCTCATCCAAGCTGGTACGACGGATAAAGGTACCGAACTTCGTACGGCGCGGGTCATCTTTGGTGGACCAGCCGGTATCTTCCGTTCCCGGAGGCAGGATCTTCATCGAGCGGAATTTATACATATAGAACGGGCGCCGATTCAAACCAACTCTCTCCTGCTTGAAAATAATCGGTCCGCGCGATGTCAGTCTCACACCAATCGCCACGGCCATCATCACCGGTAAGGTTAGTATAATAGCGGCTAAAGAGAACACAATATCAAACGTGCGCTTGAACAACCGATTGGCCGCCACATCCAAAGGGATATCCCTTACATTGATCATCGGCATGCCGGCAAAGTTATCAAAGTATGGACGGGAAGGCAAGTAGTCGAAAAAGTCCGGAATAATCAGTGCACGGACGCCAGCCTTCTCACACAGGTTGATGATTTTCGGATATTTGTCATGTGCATCAAGCGGCAGCGCCAGAATCACTTCATCAATCATCATGCGATTCAGCGTGTCTTCCAACTCATTCAGCGTACCGAGGATCGGGCGATAATGCTCTGCGTCCTCCTCATCCCACGTCCGATAGTCGTCCAGAAAGCCAACGATCTCATAACCGAGATCAGGGTAATTTTTCATATTGTCATAAAACTGCCGGCCCAGCGATCCTGCACCGAGAATCAGCATAAACTGCTTGTTGTAGCCCTTTTGGCGGAACGCTTTCAGCACCCTTTTCACATAATAACGGTACAGTAGGATAAAGAAAAGGTTGCCTACCATATAGATGGCAAGGTAAGATCTTGAAATATCGATTTGTTTAACGAAAAACATAACACTCAAAAGAACGAACAGACCTATGAAATGTGTCTGCACAATCTTGATTACATCGTCAGCAAATCTCTTCTTGCGGGTCGTGGTATACAATCCCACCATAATGCCGATACTTATAGCAATCATCCCATAGATCAGGCTCCATCCCCAATACACTTCCATCGGAAGCGGCTCTTCATGGGAAATCCACTCGCTCTCAAATTTGAGGAACCAGGCCAGAAGAAAAGACAACTGGATAACCGCTATATCAGCCAAAATATATAATTGGGTTAGATACCGCTGATTTCTGCGAATCATGCTTTCACCTCAGTACGTGATTCTTCGCTTCGTCCGTCCGGTTTGGACGGAGGCGTTAATTTATTCTGAACAAGGGCCATTAGGAATTTCAGCGCAATGCCCATGTAAACCGCCGTGTTCGTAATGATGCCGTATTTCTTGCTGTAATGCTTACGATGGAATACCCACATCGCTCTATGAAACTCATAAATAATTTTCAAAGGGCGGCGGCGTGCGCTGCCTCCTTTGACATGAACAATATATGTGCGCGGATAATAGTAAATACCCCAGCCGGCTTCTTTGATGCGGTAGCACCAGTCGATGTCCTCGCCATACATAAAGAAGGTCTCATCCAGCCCACCGACCTGGTCGATGGCTTCGCGCCGAATCAGCATAAAGGCGCCAACCAGCACATCTACAAGATATTCATCGTCCGGATCCAGGTGACCTAGCTGATATTGGTTGTATTTCGGCTCATTCGGGAAACGCTTGGAGAAACCAAAGGCATAATAAAACGATGCCGAGGGCGTCGGAAATCCACGTTTGCACGCTTTATCCAGCGAACCGTCGGGTAATATTACTTTACAGCCTGCCGCTCCCAAATCAGGGCGGCTGTCCATCAGCTCAATCATCATTTCAAGAGTATCCGGCTGTACGATCGTATCGGAATTCAAAAGCAGTACGTAACGGCCCTGCGATGCTTTAATCCCTTGATTATTCGCTTTGGCAAAGCCTGTATTCTCCTGGTTGGCGATTAACGTTACCTGCGGGTACTCCTCCCGTATAGCCTCGACAGAACCGTCAACGGAATGATTGTCAATCACGATGACTTCATAATGGTAATGCGTACGGGAAGCAAACACAGATTGCAAGCAATCCAAGGTAAGACGCCGCGTGTTGTAGTTAACGATCAGAATGCTTACATCCATGAATCATGCTCTCCTGACAAAAATTGAAATCTAACGTCATTATAGCACATATATTGGCCTCAGCGCGCTAAAAAGGGCTTGTTCATACACAATAGCCTGTTGATTGAGTAAAAACCTTCGTGGTAAGATGTATAAGGAAAAAGGACCGGTGGCAGCCGGTCCAAGGCACAACCGCCAATGCAAGAGCGGGCGGCTTCAAAGTCAATAAGGACCGAAAATAGACCATTCCTCTATAGGGCGGTCTATTTCCGTCTATCCGAAAATAACAGTGTGACGACAAACGCCCCAAACGTCAGCATCAAGCTGAGCGCTTCATACACTGTCACAGGCTCCACCCCCTGTCAGGGAAGATAGCCGACCGCCCTTGCGAGCCTAGATTTGGTTGTGCTAATTGTATTGTACTATATTTTTCCATAAAAGAACATGTATTCGTTGGCCTTTGCTGTTATTTTATAGACGCTTTCAGCCAAGCAAAAGTTCCACTAATCTTGAATGAACTATAATTTTTTTATGACAAACACAAATTTATATATCAGATTGTCCATAAACGACTGCCTATAGAAGGGTGTATAGATCATGTACCGGATACGTGCAGCCAAACCTTTGCTGTAATAATGCTGGAATTCCAAGATATCTTTATAATGATTCTGGGGCAGCAAAGCCTTGAAGGTTACAACAAACTCCTGTGCCTGCTTGCTTAGGATGTAGTGATTTTTGCCGTTAATAAATCGATTCAAGCGTTTACGCCATTTACTCAACCAACCATCTGACGCTCCCCCCAACACATTGCTCTGATGCTGCCAATAACTGCTTAAAAAGAAAATCCCCCATGTGTATGGAGGATTAAAATTAGGTTGCTTATACTGTTTCTTGAGCTAAAGCAAGTTCCCTAAGAAAATCTCGCAATGCTTCTCTCCAAGGCCTGAAATCCGTCAAATCATTCACCCGTATGAATAAATGATCCATGACAGAGTTAACCGGACGCGGTGCAGGTCTTGGAAACTCTTCAGTGGAACAAGGCAGAAGCTCTGTATTGATGCTTAGCTGCAAAATTTGACCAGCTTCCTCAAAAATGGCCTTGGTAAACTCGTACCAGGTACATGACCCACTGCCGGAGGCGTGGTAAATGCCGTACTTTTCAGTCATCATCAGTTCCAATAAAAATCGGGCTAAGTCGACTGTGTAAGTAGGCGAGCCTTTTTGATCATCAACCACTTTTAAAATCGGCTTCTCCTGTCCAAGCTTAAGCATCGTTTTCACAAAATTATGACCATGCAGTCCGTATACCCAAGAAGTCCGGACAATAAAGTAGCGGGAAGACAGCGTCTGTACCAGCACCTCTCCCGCCCGTTTGGATTTACCGTAAACCGATTTCGGATTGGTGTTATCATATTCCTGATAAGGGTCAGACGAACTGCCGTCAAAAACATAATCTGTCGAAACATAGATCAGTTTGGCACCGACCTTCTCTGCTGCCAACGCCATATTACGGCTGCCTGCTGCATTCACGCGGTAAGCGTTGTCCACGTCAGTCTCGGCGGCATCTACAGCAGTGTAAGCCGCACAGTGCATAACAACATCAGGGGTGTAGTTTTGAATAACCTGGATAGATTGCTCCAAATTCGTAATATCCAATGTATTCCGATCACAGGCCAGCACATCATGACCCTTTTCGGTCAAAACACGAACAACATCTTTTCCCAGCTGACCTCCCGCCCCGGTTACCAGCACCTTCATCTCAGGCATCCCCCATACGGGAGCCATATTGTTTAGCATAGTATTCCTGATAGGCACCAGATTGGATTCGTGTCCACCATTCCTTGTTATCCAAATACCAGCGAATGGTTTCTTTGATGCCTGTTTCAAACGAATGTTTAGGCTTCCAGCCAAGCTCATTCATTGTTTTGGTTGGGTCAATACCGTAACGACGGTCGTGCCCCGGACGATCTTCTACATAGGCAATAAGCGATTCCGGCTTGCTCAGCTCTGCCAGAATAGTTTTTACGATATGCACATTAGTGCGCTCATTGTTGCCGCCGATGTTATAGACTTCACCGATCTTGCCTTGATGAATAACGAGATCAATTGCGCTGCAGTGATCTTCCACGTACAACCAGTCACGAATATTCAAGCCGTCACCATATACAGGCAGTTGCTGATCACTCAACGCGCGGGAAATCATCAGCGGGATGAGCTTTTCCGGGAACTGGTATGGGCCATAGTTATTGGAACAGCGAGTAATATTCACTGGAAGTCCAAACGTCTCATGATAAGCACGAACCAGCAGATCCCCGCCCGCCTTGGAGGCCGAGTATGGGCTGTTAGGCTGAAGTGGAGTTTCCTCTGTAAACAGCCCTGTTTCACCCAGGGTGCCGTATACCTCGTCCGTTGAAACTTGAACGAATTTAGTCACACCGTATTTCTTTGCCGCATCCAGGAGTACCTGTGTACCAAGCACATTCGTCTTCACGAATACTTCCGGCTCCAAGATACTGCGGTCCACATGGGATTCTGCGGCAAAGTTCACAACAACATCAATCCCCTGCTGCATCAACTGATCAATCGCCTGGGCATTCGTAATGTCCGCTTTTACAAAAGTATGATTGGCGTTACCTTCAATCGATTTCAAATTTTCCAGATTGCCTGCATACGTAAGTGCATCCACATTGACGATTTGGTAATCTGGATGTTGCTGCAGCATATACATGACAAAATTACTGCCAATAAATCCGGCACCACCGGTGACAAGAAGTTTCATAAAGACCTCCCCTAAGAATTGATCATTATAAATAAGATCATTTAAATGTGTAATACCTATGACCGATGTAATTGAAAATAGTATATAAACCAGAAGCCAACAAAATTGAAATATTATCAATTCCCATAGTATATAATATTCCCTTTAACTGAACTTGTTGCATAAATATGATTAATAGATATCCCAAGTAATAGGAAGCAAAATAAGAAACCAACGTTATGACTGCAAATTTATATATTTGCCTATACTGCCACACACTTACTTTGAAAGTAAATTTTCTATTTAGATAGAAGCTGCAACCAGCCCCCGCAATATTCCCCAAACTTGTAGAAATCCAGTAATTTAGGTTAACAATATTATAGAGTAAATAGATAGTTCCCAGACCGACAATTGTATTAATTACACCAACAATTAAAAATCTGATGAACTCAGAATTAATGAGTATTTTCATAAACTCTACCCTGCTTTTATTTATCTTGTTCAGATAGTTCGATATTAATAGTTTCCCTAACCAAAAATAAGGGCCGTCGTTTAGTTTCACCGTAAATCCGGCCGACATACTCTCCGATTACTCCCAATGTTATTAACTGCACACCCCCAAAAAACAAGATCGCAACCATTAGAGAAGGATAACCTGGCACTGAGTTACCAAACAATAATGTGTCTACCACTAAGTAGAAAGCGTAAATTAAAGCAGCAATAGAGACTAAAAAACCCATATACATGGAAATTTGAAGAGGGGCAAAACTAAATGAAGTAATCCCTTCAATTGCAAAATTCCAAAGTTTCCAATAATTGAAATTTGTTTTTCCTGCAAATCTGGGTTCGCGTTGATAAGGGATACTAATCTGACGAAATCCTACCCAACTAAATAAACCCTTCATGAATCTGTGACTCTCTGGTAATGCGTTAACCGCGTCAACTACTTGCCTCGACATAAGACGAAAATCCCCAGTATCAGCCGGAATGTCAATTTTGGTGATTTTTCTAATAAATTTATAGAAGATGCTGGCCGTAGCTTTCTTAAAAAAGGTTTCCCCTTCTCTAATAATTCTTGTTGCATAAACGACATCATATCCTTCTTGCCATTTTTCTATCATGTCTGGTATTAACTCGGGAGGATCTTGTAAATCAGCATCAATTGGAATGATGATATCTCCTTGGGCGTATTTGAGCCCCGCACTCATAGCTACTTCTTTGCCAAAATTTCGTGATAAATCAATAACTTTAACTCTTTTGTCCTTACTAGCAAGTTCGTTTAGTTTATTTAAGGTAGAATCTTTGCTTCCGTCGTTTATGCATATTATTTCAAAAATATAATCTGTCAACACACTAGTGATTCGTTCATAGAAGTAACCTATATTATCCGACTCATTATACATCGGAACTACTAAAGAAATTTTAAAATTCATAATAAACTCCTCAACTTCTTACTCTGACAAAAGATTAGTCACAGTAAATGATGGATCGTTACCAGTGGTCTCCAAAGATAATACTTCCCGCCTTTTATTATCAACTTTTACTTGTGTTAGGTTACTTACTCTATTTTCCAGATCAGGACCATTTAAAGTTATTATTTCATTGTTTTGTTCCTCAATGATTATATTTCGTATGCCTATTCTTTTATTTATTTCTTCACCAAGATCAAATCTGAAACTGTTGAGTTCTTTAACAGGAAGACTTACCTCAAAAACCTGACTCCCAATCAAATTTTTGATTACAGACTGACCTTCATTAAAGCCATTACCTGTATCGTAGAAAACTTGAAAGTTACCTGATTGAGGTTTTTCAAACTCAACTTTAAATTTTACACTTTGAGTATAATCATTAACAAACTCCACCTGGGGGTCATAACCAATACTGGAAATTATAAGAGTGTCATCTTTCAATTTAATATTCTCGATGTCATGCACAGGTTGAAACATTTTAATCAACTCAGGAGCTCCGTAAGTAATTGTTTCATCCGTATTAGATATTATTATTTTTTTTATTTTTATATCTGCCTTCATTATTCCAGGATCAAATCTAAACTTATATATAGGTTTGTTGGGAAGTCCAAAATACAATTTATTCCCATCAACCAAGTTATAAATTGCTGCTTTAGAAGAATCTTGTTCCCTTATACCTTGCCCTATATCATAATACAACTGAAAGTGGTTCTCTGTTGGTTCAGCTAATTCAACCATCATAGTAGGTTTATCTATAGCAACTGAATTAAGTCCATAATACTGAGCGAAGTGCTGATTAGAAGTATATGAAGGATTTAATGTAACATCAAATATAAAAACTCGATCGTTTCCTTTCACAGAATATTCAGGTAATTTTACATCGTAGTTCCCTTCAGCAATACTTTTATTTACGATCTCAAGCCTTTTTTGAGTCTCCTGATGTACCGTATGATACTGTGAATATGTTTTATACATTGAAAAACTCAAAGGTATTAGTAAAATCAATATAATAATATCAATCTTTTTAGCTGTCACCGGAAGAAGAAATGTTAAGGCAATTAAAAACATAGTTACTCCTGCAAAGGTTGCCCTGATTGGAAATTCAGGAGAAGCAATCATAGCAGCGTAAGATAACAAACCAGTAAAAACAATCATTAGTGAAAGCCAAAAAGATAATTTGGAAAATATATATTTTTTTAAAAAGTAAAAAATAAAAGCAATAATTAAGAGAAGAAACAAATACTTTTGTTCATACAACAAAAAGATAATGGACTTAAAAAAATTCAAGATTTGATCTTTCAAACTTAAATCGAAATACATTACTTTCTTACGTGCTCCGTTACCTGGAGCCAATACTAAATAAGCAAAGCCTATAATACACCCTAAAAATCCGCTGATAAACCAAAAGGGAATTTTTATTCTTTGTTTAAACAAACTAAGCAGACAAATCCCTACAAAAGCCACACCTATAACAGATGCATTTTCTTGAGACCAGCCCGTAAATATCCCCAAAAAAAACATTGAAATAATAGTATACCAGCGATCCTTAATAATCTTTTTATTTTCAAGAATATATCTATACGGTAATAAAAAAAACAACAATGCTAGAGCCGCCCATAAATAGTTGACAGAACCAGCCACCCAAAAAGTTGTTTGCCCCATTACAGGAAGAAAAAACCAACACAATATAGAAACCGTCAAAAACATTCTCAAGTCTTCCATTGTGTTAAATTTCCTGATTTTTGTATAAGAACAGATAACGAAAATAAGGCTTACATACAGTGCAGCATTAACTATATTAAATATGTCCTTACCTTGCCATAAAAAAAACTGAACTAAAAAATGTACAAGAACTCGGCCTGTCCAGTTGTTATATAAAATTTGTTGCGACTGAATAATGTCTACAATACTCGCGATTTTTTGATCCGACCTAAAAATAAAACTATATGCAAATTCATCATTCCAAAGCGGGACGAAAAAATTCATCTTTAACATATAGACAAATAGAAATAATGATAATAGTATGACTAGCAATCTAGGTACGTTTAAGATTTTTTCATCTACTTTCAACTCTATTTTCAATTGAAATAGCTCCCCAAATTTTTTACTTAATAATTACTAACAAATAAAATTATTTCACTAAAAATTACATTCGGCATTTTTCAGTACAGGATGATTTCGATCTTTATCAGATAGTACCGGTTGTGTAACTGGCCAATCGATACTTAAATCCGGGTCATTCCATAAGATACCTCTATCATGCTCAGGAGAATAATATTCATCCACTTTATATAAAACCTCAGTATTTGGAGTTAATGTGCAAAACCCGTGTGCAAAGCCCTTTGGGACCAATAGCTGTCTCTTATTATATTGACTTAAAATTACACCAACCCACTCTCCAAAAGTGCTTGAATCTCGCCGAATATCTACAACAACATCATAAATAGCTCCAGAAATAACACGTATTAGTTTCGTCTGCGCTTTGGGATTTAATTGATAATGAAGTCCACGAATAACTCCAGGATCAGCCGATAGAGACTGATTATCCTGTATAAAATTATAGTTTATTCCTAGCGAATCCATCTCCAATTGATTATAACTTTCCATAAAGAAGCCTCGGTGGTCTCCATGTACCACCGGTTCAATTAGCAGCGCATCTTTCAACTTCAATTCAGTTATCTTCATTTTCACACGCTCCCTATATTTTTAATTTCCCAAACTCTTCACTAAATATTATATCTTTAGAAAGGTCATTGGCTTTCGCAAGAGAAACGTGGGTGCCTGCATCGGTCCACCAGCCTTGCAAAATATCAAAACTTAATTCACCTTTATTAATGTATTCATTATTGACATCGGTGATTTCTAACTCGCCTCTTGCTGAAGGCTTCAGGGTCTTAATAATTTCAAAAACCTTATGATCAAACATATAAATACCGGTTACCGCATAATTGCTCTTAGGATTCTGAGGCTTTTCTTCTATAGAAACAATACGTTCTCCAAGTAGTTCAGCTACCCCAAAGCGTTTTGGATCCTCTACCTGTTGCAGAAGCAGTTTAGCCCCTGCCTCTTGTTTTCGGAAATTTTCAACATATGGTGATATGTCATCCACAAATACATTATCCCCTAAAATAACAACCATTTGGTCTTCCCCTACAAATTGTTCAGCCAAATCCAGAGCTTGGGCAATTCCTCCCGCTTCATCCTGAACTTTGTAAGTAAAGCTTACTCCCATTTCAGATCCACTTCCTAATAGGTTAACCACATCGCCCATATGGTCTTTACCGGTCACAATAAGTATATCTTGAATAGCAGCTTGCTTTAATTTATGAACAGCGTGAAAAATCATTGGATATTTCCCCACAGGCAACAAATGCTTATTTGTTACTTTCGTTAATGGATATAGTCTAGTTCCAGTTCCTCCAGCTAAAATTATACCTTTCATAATACCCTCCTGAAAATCAACATATATTTTTATTGGTATTTCTATCTTTATTGTCTAATTGGTTTTGCCTAAACTGTAAAATAAAATTCGAAAAAGATTTGGAATAGTACCAAAACTTTATAATATGGCTATTTTTCAGAACTTCAAAAAATTGTTTTGGCCAATTATTAGGAGATGGTGCCAACTTATTTGGAACGTTCGTTTTACGACATAATTTGAAATAAGATCCTAGAACCGTTTTTACTTCTTTGTCTACCACATCACTTAAAGATAAAAAAGTGTTATTTCCATGTAAGCGGTAGGAATAAAAAGTATTCTCGACATAAATCGGCTCGGTTAGGATAACACTTCTTAAAATAAAATCCCAATCATGACAATATTTCAGATTTCGAAATCCATGCAATTTTTCAAAAATTTTTCTACTGAACACCATATTTCCTGTTGATATAGCAGTGTTGTGAGGTATTAAAGACCAGCCGACACTTGGGAAATTTAAAATAGATTCTTGAGTATGAATGAAATTTTTAGCCTGATCAGAAGTTGAACTTATATTTCCCCCGTTTGCATCAATCACTTTAATCTTCGAAAATGCAAATTCTGCATCACCCCTGAGCATTTGTCCAATCATTTCCTCAATACGGTTAGACTGAAATAAGTCATCCGCATTTAGTATAGTTACATAATCACCATGAGACGAGCGAATCCCCTGGTTTATTGAATTATGTGCACCTTGATTATGATCGTGTCTAATGAATTTTATACGACTCCTAAACTTCTCTAAATATGCCTGAGTTGAAATAAGCTCTTCTACAATACGACAACTGTTATCTTTTGAATTATCATCAACAATAACTAACTCCAACTCGTCATACGTCTGTTCGAGTATAGAGTTTAAAGCCTCTTTAATATAGTGTTCATAGTTATAAGAAGGTACGATGACACTAACTAAGGGAGTACTACCACTCTTCATCTTATCACCTCAATTATCGCACCTTAGATGCTTTATGAGTTACTTCTAAATACTGCTTACCATATTTTTGATCAGGTTCTAAGTGCGTACCCTCTGCCCACTCGTTCCAAGCATTCACAAAAATCATTTGATGCGAGTCTTTGTTGAACCGTCTGGTATAATCAACTAAGCCAACCAACCACTTTTCATATTCAACAGGATCAGCGTAATGAAAAATATTCGCTGCACTTTTTCTTCTTGCTGTATTATCCCAGCTCAGCATTGCCCCTCTAAACCAAGTATAATCACCTGCACTTTTTTTCTGCAGAGCACGGTCAACTACTTCTCTGTAGTCATATATATTCCCGGAAAAATCGGGAGCCAGTTGCTCCATAGTTTTTGAGATTTCATTAGCATAAACCCCATGAGGTGGAAACTCTACCGCAGAATCACATCCATAAACAGTTGGATCTACTTGTCCAAATGACTGTACCATACAAACGTGCAGATTGGGAATACCTGCCTCTCTGCATCTTGCTTTCCACGCTTGAACAGTTGCCTTTAAATTAGGAAACAACTCCGCTCTATAAATAAGAAGCACGGGATCCTTTCCATTAATTCGAATGTACCTTTCATCCTGAAGAACAGGGATCATCTCTTCAATAAATCTGGCATCTGAATCCTCATCATGAACTTGTTTCATAAGCATTTCTTTTTCTTGTCCATCCCAGCGCCTTGTCCAGCTTTCATTTGCCCAACAAACACAAAAAGGAATATCTATATCCTTGTTTTCCAGAAAAGCGTTTAAAGGTTTTTCCAACAAACGCTTACCATCAAACCAGTAATAATAATAGCAAAATCCCGTTACGCCGTACTGCTTAGCTAGTTCTGCTTGTCTTTGTTGAATGTCATTATCCTCTACGAGATTATAGTATCCTAAATCTGAGGGAACGTGCGGTTGGTAATGATCTTTGAACAAAGGTTTAGCTTTTGTCACATTGGTCCATTCCGTAAACCCTTTCCCCCACCATTTATCATTCTCAGGAATCGCGTGAAATTGCGGCAAATAAAAAGGAACAATATCTGTTTTATTATCTTTATATTCAGGCCAAACGGATTCCGCCACTCTTCGATGATAATAGAATTTTGTAATATGTTTTATATTCAATGCCTTTTCAACCAAAGCATCTGTAAAGTCCTCGTAATCATTGAAGTCCAGCAGAATGAGTTCTTTAAATAAATCTGTTCTTGCGGCAAAAAACGAACCCACGATCTTTGCTGTCAATCTATCTTGCCGCAAAAACTCTTCCTTATAAAAAGGTGCAAAATGATCTCCATTATTAAGGAACCTATCTTCATTAGTAAATATCAAATCTACATCTTCTGTCGTATTTAACGCAGCAGCGTGCAAGGTATTTACTGAAATAAAATCTTCCTGTTCGAGAACAGTAATGTAATCCCCACCCACAAAATTACTCGCCTCTTGAATCATCCCCAACAATGTGTTCTTGGAAGTTGTTATACAATTAATTTTGTTGGAAGAGACGAATTCTGACAAGGTGTGTTTATCTATACTCTCTCTACTAATCAAGATTATTTCATAATTCGTATATGATTGGTTCTTTAAATACGTTAAACAATTAGATAGGTAAGTGAGATTGTACTCATAAATCGGAATAATAATTGTAAATAGCGGTTTATTATCAGAATGGAAATTCGGAATTTTCCCCTCTTCACTATAAGCGTATGGCTCAAACTTCCCAATCTGGTGATCTGGCCGATTAAGCATAAGCGTGACAGCCCGATTCCACAACCATCTAAGACCGTGTTGCCTCATTTTTTTTAGTGCATGCAAAAATAAACTTTGATTATTACCCTGGTTTATTTCTTTGTAACTCTGAATTGCCTGATTAAGTATAGATAAAGATCCAACCTTTTCTATACCAATTCGCTGTATGTAAAACACTCCTGGGGAATCCCCAGGATCTAAACGCAGAGATAATACATCCTTTTTAAAGTAAACTGGCCGAAAACTGGATTGAAGTCGATCCAATTTTCCAATTATAAAAGAGTCGTCTTCATTAAAACCTGCACCGTAATCAACATAGAGTTTAAGATACCTCAATGATTCAGAGGTTCCCTCACACTTTATTCTATACCAGCCTTTCTTAACCCCCCCCTGAAAGTACATTTGAGGGTCATTACTAGTACTCTCCCACTCTTCCTCTGTTCTGTTTAATCCAAACAAAGTAACAACTTCAAGTTCTCTCAATTAAATCATTCCTTAAATTAGTGTTTTATTAACGTTTCCCTACAATTTTTTTCAAAAAAAGCCCCAACCTCCACCACTTAGAACTGATCATCTCATTGATAATCTGCTCTCTATTAGTAACCAGATCATTCAACTCAGCACGTTGTTTTTCTGAAATCAACAAGGACTCCGTTAAAGATAAATTCTCTTGTGAAACAGCACTAAATTTTTGATTTAATGTACGAATATCTTCCTCTTTAATACGAAAATTCTCCTGCAGCTTTTTATATTCCATTTCAATGTCACTTATGGACTTGGTTAAATTGTTATGCTCATTTATTAAATTATTATTGAGATTAACTAAATTATTATTTAGATTGGCCAAATTATTATTTAAGTTAACTAAATTACTATTCTCATTAATAATCTGTTCTCTATCGGCTTCTAATTTATTTAGATGATTTTTCTTTTTTTCAATTTCTTTTTGAAACCACTGAGTTTGTTCAAGAAATTGATATGATATTTCTTCTGGTAAGTTGTCAAAATATGCTATGGAAATCTGAATACTTGCATATTTTTTTTCCTCCACCTCGTAGTAAATTTGAGGATCGTTATCAAAAAAAATGTAAAAACCATTCCCATTCCAGTCTGCATTAGAATAATATTCATTAACGGATATCGAGTTACCCTGTAGATCTATTAATTTTAAATCTTTAATACATACTGTACCATTACCCTGTAAAGGATCAAACCTGATATTTTTAATTTGGCCTTTCGAAGTTAAATCATAGTTAATTATTTGATTTGTTTGGCTTACGTTGTAAAGTAAGCTCTCCTCTTCAATAAACTCTTGATTTGCGCTGGTAAAAAGCTGTGCGATAAAAGTTGGCGGCTCATCAAATTCAAATGGGACTATTCTTTTAAGATACTTCTCTAAGAGAAACATATTCTTATCGGTTCCAACCATATCGGCGAATTTATTAGACATATCGATATAGTCAGATAATTCTTCTTTAGAAATTCCTATATAAGTAAATATGTCTTCAATAGAAATAAGATTCTTTATGCTTACAAAATGAGAATAGTAAAAGTTATTTATCGCCCTGAATTTAATGAAATTTAATGGGACGGAAAAGTCAAGTACCCATTCATAATCAATAACTTTAAATTCCCCATTTTCATCCATTATTATATTATCTAAATTTAAATCAATATTCGATATTTTGAAACTTTTTAATCCCACTAACCTTTCTCTGTTCCCAAAAAAGCTGATGAATCCAGGCGAATTGTAAAAGTCACAATAATGTTCAGTCGCCACATTATCCAAAAATTCAGTATACATATCCAGAACAGTATATATTTTCGGCAATTCTTTCTCAATAGCCGCCATTAACAGTACCTGTTCTAAACTAATGCCTTCTAAATATTCAAAAAGCACTGATCCTTCTTCATAGTGCAAAGGTTTTGCAAGTATGTTTTGTTTATATACCGGGTGAAGGAGTTTATAATTATTATTAACTTTGTTTACATGATCCTTTGCGGAGTCGTTTAGTGCCTGCTTGGATACATAAGTCTTATTGTCTTCATTGAAGATCATTGTTTTTATTTGATACTCAGTGGATCTCTCCCGACTGTACTTAACAAAGGTCGTCTCCATTACTCATCAGCCTTCCCTTTTAATTTGAACAAAAAACAAGAAATGAATTTGAAAAGGTAGGAAAGAGTTGATTTCGAATCAAATTATCCATAACAGATTCTTCATCGAACAATAAAACTCTGTTCTGATCATAATTAGGACTATTGCCTTTTAACTCACCTACAACAGGCAATCTGTTGTCAGAATATATTTGTGTCGGCATTTTATAGTCAGGGTAGGGATAATAAAACTGAGCATCCTTGTAACCAGCCTCTCGAACTAGAGCTTCCAATTCCAAATTTGAAAATGTTGCAACTTTTCGTTTTGACGGGTAATTTTGAAGGCCGTCAAAAAATTGGCCAGTATGATCTTCTCTGCTTCCCGCCCAATATTTAAGTCCAAGCTTATTCTCAATCGCTATAATTAAAACTCCGCCCTCTTTAATATACTTTCTTGCATTTTCCAAAAAAGATATATAAGGCGATTCAGTCTCGGTATACAACGCAGCATATTCAAGAACTCCAATTAAAGTAACATAATCATATTTTTTTTCCAATTTAATCTCATTGAGATTCCCTACAATAATCTCTAAATTACTTTTTTCCAAATGTCGATGAGCGTTAATTAAAGAACGTTTTTTAGACAATTCTATGCATGTAACACTCTTAGACTTCTCACAGAGTAAACCTGTAATAGCTCCGCAGCCACTTCCTATTTCCAAAACATCACTCTCGGGTTTAAAAGAAAACCACTCTAATAAATTATGACGATTAGGTGAAAAATGATATAATGTCGGCCATCGGTTATCCTCTTGCAGAAGTTGTGAGATATCTTTCTGATCAAGTAATACCTTCAGCAACTCATCTTCTATTTCCCCATCCGAGTAGCTGTCTTGACCATTATAAAAATTATAATTCATTTTAACATTTCCTATATATTCAATCATGCCTACCCATTCCTTTCAAAATCAGAGATAAGTATTTTTGAATTCATATCAAAAAAACCCACACTATTTTTATTAGATATGACATGAAGATTCATAATATCATAAAGCCTATGAAATACGACAAAATCATTTCCTTCGTAACAGGTACATCCTAATGATATTAAATAATCGCCTCCTTGAAGATGATTAGTTTGAGTGAAACAAACCTCTATAATTTTCCCTGCAACAGCTTCTTTAATATCCACCGATTCCAACATTGTATTCGTACCAGTTATTTCAGTCCCTCTAACGTCCTTAATACTAAAAGCAAAAATAGGATCTCTCAAAGGTTCATTAAAACGGATTTTTAATTTGATTTTGAATTCTTTTCCCTTTAAAACAACATTTGTTAGATCGTTATTGTGATCAAAAATGGCATAGTCTAAAATTTCAGCTCGTTTATTGCCGTATTCCGTGTACCCTGGATTAATACTAAGATTATCTTTCCAGCTTCCATGCTCATCTTTTATTTCTTCTAAAGTTTGCGGTTGAATTCCTTCATTTTTATCATACATATCAACCAGTATTTTTTTATAAACATCAATCATAGGTCCAGGGGGTCCTTCTTCTATTATAACTCCTTCGTTTATAACAATTACGCGATCACAGTATTTCATAATACTACTCATGTCATGCGTAACAAAAAGAATTGTTTTCCCTTGTTCTTTGAACTCAGTAAATTTTTTGAAGCATTTTGCTTGAAAGAAAATATCACCGACCGATAATGCTTCATCGACAATAAGTATCTCCGGCTCAACATTTATTGCCACTGCAAAAGCCAATCTTACAAACATACCGCTTGAATATGTTCGAACAGGTTGATGTATAAAATCACCGATATCTGCGAATTGAATTATATCATCTAACTTTGCATCCATCTCTTCTTTGCTAAAGCCCATCATTGTACCGTTTAAATAAATGTTTTCCAAACCTGAAAAATCAGGATTAAAACCCGCTCCAAGTTCTAGCAATGCCGAAATTTTCCCTTGGACATGGACACTACCAGTAGTTGGAGAAAGAACACCAGTAATTATTTTCAGTAAAGTTGATTTTCCAGAACCGTTCTTACCTATTATCCCTACAGACTCGCCATTATTCACATGAAAAGAAAGATTATTTAAAGCGAAAAATTCTTTGTGATAACTTTTTTTAAGCGGATGCAACGATTCTTTCAAACGGTCTGACGGATTCATGTATAATTTATATATTTTCGAAACATCTTCCACTTTGATTATTGAGTTCATTATTATTTCCCCTAATCAGATTATAATACATCAGCAAAATGAGGCTTCAATTTCTTGTACATAGCCACCCCTACCGTGAATAACACAAAGCAGATAATCCAAAAGTACAAAGTTTCAAATGGTTTGCTCCAAAACCAAGTGTTGTACAGAAAAGCATCCCTATATCCTTCCGCAATGTAATAAAAGGGATTTAATTTAAAAAGCAAATGATACTTTAAAGGTGCAATATCTAGCGACCATACAATCGGGGTCAACCAGAAACCAATTTGAACTATAACTGAGACTACTTGAGCAATATCTTTAAAAAAGGGCATAATCGATGCAGTTATAAATGTTGTCCCAACCAATAAGGCAAAAGTACAAAACACGTAGTAAAATAATTGCAGCCAAGCGATTGTCGGCGTAACACCATAACATAAAAGAACTACAATTAAAAAACATATGAAAAATAGATGGATGAAAAAGGCTGAAAATATCTTTACTAAAGGAAGAATGCTTATATTAAAAACAACCTTTTTCACCAAAAAACTGTACTCGGAAAAACTTAACGTCGCACTTGCAAAGGCCTCAGCAAAAAAGAACCAGGGGACCATCCCGCATATTAACCAAACTACAAAGGGATATCCCTCAGGTGTACTTCCAGATCTAAAGCCTATTTCAAAAACAAACCAGTACAACAATATAGTGATAACTGGGTTAACAAACGCCCAAAGGGCACCCAAGTATGACCCCTTGAATTTCTTGTTGAAATCATTTTTGGATAAATCAACAATCAATTTTCTTCTAAAAGAAGACTCTCTTAAATTGCTCACAAATTGCATCCCCTAACGATATAAAAGTTCATGGTCTTTCAATTTCAACTTGGCGACATTCTATGCTAAAATATTGACGTATCTACAAGAAAAGGAGATTGTAAACCTTGTCGAATCCAGTATACGGGAAACAAGCCCATACGTCGACCCGTGACGAGAAAAGGTCACCGTTATTTTGGGTGTTAATTGTTGGAATCATGTTGTTTTTTGTTTGGTCTCCGTTTCAGGCCGCTCTGTTCAACGGACAGATGCTAGATTTTGAAAAACCTATTTATTGGGCCCTTACGATCACCTCGATTCTATTGATTTTAGTAATACTAAGCTATTATAAAAAATTCAAACTGGAAGAGCAAAGAGACTGGCTGGCGGTATTGGTGATTCTACTGCCTGTAACATATGCATTGTCTCTTATTTCAGCGGCTTCTCACTATTTGGCCATGAACATGGTGATTGTTCAGTGTGTCTATGCCTCAATGTTCATCACATCATTGTATCTGCTGCAGGACCGGCTCGGGAATAAAATGATCCAAATCATAATTATGACCGTAGCCTATCTGATTGTGGGCTTTGGTTTTATCAACTGGTTTGGACAGTGGATTCTGGCTGGTAAGCTGGTAGATTGGTTCTCCAGTGCAGTGTATCAAAACCGCTACACCAGTGCCGTAATGACGGATTCAAACGGTCTTCGTCTGACTTCTGTATTCCAGTATGCGAATACGTATGCAGCGTTTCTGATGGCATTTTTGTTCGCATCCATCTTTAGTTTGATGAAATCCAAGACTTGGTTTGGACGGCTAACACATGGCTTTATGCTCGTTCCGATTCTCGTGTCTCTGTTCCTGACCTTGTCACGCGGTGGCTTGGTTATGTTGCCGGTTGTATTCGTTATTCTGCTTCTGTTCTTCAAATCTGCTCGGCAGTTGCTGTGGATTATCTATTGCGTCGTAGCAGGGATTGTATCGCTGGCTGTGCTTAGTCCGATTACCAATATGGGGCTGGAGCTGAACCAGACTTACAACGGAGCTACCGCAGCAAAAGGCTGGGGATTGCTCATTGCGGCTGCGGCCATTTCTGGTGTGATATCCTGGCTGATTCAGCAGTATGTCGCACCGAAGCTGGAGAACGGCATGCAGGGATGGGCTTCGCGAAAGCTCTCCAATCTGTGGCTGCCTGTCGGTTCGGTCGTCATCGTTGGGGTTGTAGCCTTCTTGCTTATCGGTACAAGTCTGCGCAACGTCCTGCCTGAAAATATCCGGGTGCGTGTGGAAGGCATCAACTTCCAGCAGCACAGTGTATTGGAACGCTTCCAGTTTTATGAAGATGCATCCAAGCTGATTGCGGATTATCCGATCATAGGAGCTGGTGGTGGCGGCTGGGCAACACTGTACGAGAAATACCAGGATTATCCTTATACAAGCCGTCAGGCGCATAACTTCTTCATGCAGTATTTAGTGGAGGTTGGCATACTAGGCTTCATCATCTTTATGGCTTTCATATTGTTTGTATTTTATAAATATACCCGGGGCTATATCCAGCAGAATGCGGAAGAGCGTGACTCTTATTTTCTCTATTTCATTTTAACGCTGTCTATTCTGCTGCACAGTATTCTGGACTTTAACTTGAGCTATGTGTTCATGGGCATGCTGGTGTTTGTGGGGCTAGGAGGTATGGCTGCAGCAATGGACAGCAGACCGGTAAAACGGTTGACTTTGAATCCTGGTGCTTTCCGTCCACTGTATAGTGGGGTCATTGGTATTGTAGCGATTGTCTTGGTGTTCACAGGTTTGCGTTTTATACAGTCAAGCAATGCGGCTACGGAGGCCAGACAGGTTGCCCGTACGAGTCAGTCTTTTGATCAAATTCAGGTGGCGGTCAACGAAGACTTATCCATCCGGCCGACTCACCCGGATTCCTTACTCTTGCTGTCATCTCTATATCAAGCAGCGTATAAGCAAAGCCAGAATGAACAGTTTTATACAGCTGATGAAGAGTTGCTGCAGCGGGGACTGGAAGCAGAGCCTTATAACAAAAGCATGTATTCTTATTTAATGTCTCACTATCAGTTAAAAAACGGCAATGAGAAGGCTTTTGAAATCCTGCAGAGCAAAATTTCGAACTATAAATGGGATATCTCGTGGTACAGTAATCTCATCCAACAAGCCTTCACTCTAGGCATTCAGGCGAGAGAGCAGGGCGATATTGCGAAGCAGCAGCAGTATTTTGAAGCAGGTTTGAACGCATATCAACAAGTGCTGGATGGAATAGCTCACATCAATGATCTGCCTGATAGCATTATACTTACACGGCAGTTTAATTTGACGCCTGAAATTGCCTTGAATACAGGCAAAATTCAGTTTATGTCCAATAAATTTGCCGAAGCGGTGGTGATCTTGCAGCCTCTTCTGAATGAAGATCTGAGTAACGCGACAAATAAAGAAATCGCCCGATACTACGTCGCCGCTACGCAAAAACAAGGTCAGGTAGATCATATCTGGTATGACAAGCTGATTCAAGCCGATGCAAATGAAAAACAGCAGATTGATGATTTGGTTGCACTAAAGCTTCAATGAATGTAAGCATAAGAAAACATCTCTTGAAGTACTTCACAGAAGACAAGAAAAGGGCCACTCCCTAATGAAATGCACCCTGTCAAGTAGACAGACCAAAAAACAATCCTCTCGGTTATCCAAGCCGAGGGGATTGTTTTTTGTCGTTAAGCTGTTCGTCGATATTCGTTAGGGGATAAACCGTTTAGTCGTTCGGTGTACCGATCATTATTGCAATAGCGCATATAGGTTTTTACACTCTGCATCCGCCTTAAATCCTCGTTCATGACATTCTCAGCGATATGAAGGGCTGGAGCTTTCACGTAATTTTCGAATGACTGCCTTGAGTTCAAGTGCGCGCATGATACGGTAATACCGTTTGCGGTTGTAGTTCTTTTTCAGCTTACGATTCAGCTGAGTACGCATTTGACGATAACCGAGTATCCCCTTTCGCTTGTCGTAGCGACATTTGACTTCCTTGGCTAGTGCAATATTTTCGAGTTCTCTAGTGGATGACGTCCATTTCAGCCACTTGTAGTAGGCAGATCGGGCGATTCCTGCGAGCTCACGAGCTTTGTGATCGCGTAGCCTTTTTCAGCATGTAGCTCTTGAATGGCTTGATAGATGTCTACATGCCGAGCTAAGGTTAGCGTGTATTTCTTCGCCGGATCTCTGCCAACTTTTTTTGCAAGTGCGTTCTCCATTTCAAGGTACTCATTACGTGCTTCGAGTCCCTTAATCCGAAGCTTTAGTCGTTCCTGCTCATCCAGCTCCTCTAGTGGCTTTTTACGCCCTCGATGATCTTGTAAGGCTTCCTGACCCCTAGCTGTATATTTACGAACCCATGCGTAAACCTGCGGGTAAGAGACACCGTATTTGTCGATCGCCTTCTGGTAATCTAAATCATTGACGATGGTGAATTGTACAATTTCGATCCGTTCTTCGTTATCCTTTTCCGAGTTGGTTTCATTTTCACCCCTTTAATATACTTGGCAATTCAGGTCTCTAACACACTTTTACTCGAAATATGGTATTTTTTCGCCACCTCTCGTTGGATTGTCAACAGTAAATCGGACAGCTTTTTTAAGGGCTTCTTCGCGGTACTGAACAGGTGTCATGTATCCCAGTGTTCCGTGAATGCGATACTTATTAAACCAGTTGACGTAATCGTATAGTTCGATCTCCAAATGACGAAGGTTCTGAAATTCCTGCTGGTTGACGAACTCGGTTTCATCACCTTATAGGTGGCTTCCGCTACAGCGTTGTCATAGGGGCAGCCTTTCGTGCTCAGAGAACGACCGATCTCAAACGTTTCCAAAAGCTCATCCATCTTTTCATTTTTAAATTCACTGCCACGGTCTGTATGGAACCATTGAATTTGACGCAGATCCCCCTGTACGGTAGCAAAGGCGCGTGAAATCAGGGCAGCGTCCTTGTTCGGACCTGCACGATAACCAATCATCTCTCGATTGAACAGGTCAACGAGTACGCAAATGTAGTGCCACTGGTGCTGAACCTTCATATAGGTCAGGTCACTGACGACGAAGCGTTTGGTCTCGGTTTGGTCAAATTCACGATTCAGGATGTTGGCTGTAGCTTCTTCGTTACATGCGGCTTTATGCGGCTTATACTGCGCCACTGTGTACGTAGAAACGAGTCCTTGTTCTTTCATGATCCGACCCATACGACGTCTGGACACGACGAGTCCACGTTCATGGAGCTTGCACTTGATCTTGCGTGTGCCGTAGGCTTTTCAATTCTTGCGGAAGATCTCCACAATGACTTCCGTGAGCTCGTCTTCGTTCGGTTGTTCTTTCGCTTCATAGTAAAAGGTACTTCTTGCGATTTGCAGGACGTCACACATTGCTGATACTGAGTATTTATCACGGTCGTTCTGGATGATAGCTACTTTCGTCCCATGATCAGCGAGGCTTGCTTTAAAATATCATTCTCCATTCTCAGGCGCTGGAGTTCTTTGCGCAAAGCGATGAGCTCGTTTTCATCTGAAGAACGATTGTCCTTCTCCTTGAAGGAGCCTGACGTCTGAGCTTGCTTGATCCAGCGATCTAAGGCTGAAGCTGTGAGGTCGTATTCCTCCACAATCACTGCTCTGGATTTCCCGTTTTCATAGAGTTGCACCATTTGCTTTTTAAATGCTGAGGTGAAGGTTCGCCGTTGTTGTTTTGGCATTGTAGAGCTCCGCTCCTTAGCATGATAGGTTTATTCTACAAGCCCTTATTTTTATTGTCCAACTAAGTGTAGCCGATCCACGTACGGAGTATTCTCCAGAGAGTACATCTTGAATGGCAGACCGTTTTAGCTCCTTAGAGTAAGATTCCCACCCTTTGGATTCTCCTAATCCTTCTTTTCCATCTGCTTGATATTTTCTTATCCATTCGGAAACCGTGTTTCTATGGACACCTAATTGTTTTGCCTCATGGTTGGGATTGGATTCATATTGCAGGCGGCGCCTTACGGCCCTTAACTTTATTTCAGATGAAATTGGGCTTCTTTTGGACATTACAAAAACTCCCATCATAGTAGAAGTAGAGTTTTGTTTTTTTCTACTGTCTACTATGATGGGAGCATATCACTAAGGAGTGACCTTTTTCTCTTGATCCATTTTTTCAATAATCCGTCTCATATAATCGAGGACATCGTCCTTCAATTCATTGTGCTGGAGCGCATAATGGATAGTCGTCTCAATGAAGCCTAATTTCTCTCCCACATCATGCCTGTTCCCGTCGAATTCATACCCGAGGATCGAACTGCGCTCGCCTAATTCCGCTAAAGCATCAGTAAGCTGAATCTCACCATTCACGCCCGTTTTTTGCTGCCCTAGCAACTCAAAAATATCCGGTGTCAAAATATATCTTCCCATAATGGCCAGATTTGACTTTGCTTGCCCCGCCTTTGGTTTCTCCATCAACCGTTTCGCTTTGACTATCTTCTCTTCAAGCGGAGTACCCTCTACGATACCGTAACGATTCACTTCGTTCCAAGGAACCTGCTTTACCCCTACTACTGCCCGCTGATATTGATCAAAGACATCGATCATCTGCTTGAGGCAAGGGACGTCGGATTCAACGATATCGTCACCGAGGAGGACAGCAAAGGGTTCTTCACCGATAAATTTACGAGCACACCAGATGGCATGGCCCAGGCCTTTCGGTTCCTTTTGGCGTATATAATGGATATCCGCCATCTCTGAGGGCTTGCGCACTTCATCAAGCAGTTTCCATTTCTCTTTTTCAGCCAAATTGTATTCGAGTTCAAAGGAGGAATCAAAATGGTCCTCAATCGCTCTTTTCCCTTTACCTGTTACGATGATAATATCTTCAATTCCCGAAGCAACGGCTTCCTCAATAATATATTGAATGGTCGGCTTATCAACAATGGGAAGCATTTCTTTGGGCATTGCTTTGGTTGCAGGAAGGAATCGTGTACCCAAGCCAGCCGCCGGAATAATTGCTTTACGTATTTTATTCATGTAACTGCTCCTTTGTCTCATTGCATAACAATCTATCAAACAAACATGTTCTATTATAACAGGTATCTCCTAGACTACAGCAAATCATATTTAATATAGACAAATCTGCTTTATCATGATGGAGAACACCTCTTCTGTCAGGTAGTGGAAGCTCGTTACTCTCACTTTACCAAACAAAACGATGTTTTCTATTTTGCCAAGCTGAGTGTTTCATCACTCTCCAACCCGTTGGACATCTTCTTTCATGCCGATTTTTGTTCTACAAAGGTTGAGTATTTAAAAAATACACCTTTTCAAGGTGTATCTTATCTACCCATTATCGTTCTAATGAGTATTAAAAAGACGTATACAATGCATTTGGCTTGGTGATATATCTAAATTACAGAATATTGATTACGTGATTAAGCAATTTTTCTCTTCTCTGTCCCTATATCAATAGACTTTTTATTAGCAATCTTTTTCCCTAGTTTCATCATTGGATATTCAAAAAACTTGTATGAAACAGATGCAAGAATAAACGTTATTAGAAATGTAAATGCAAAGAAAACGAAGAAAGCCCCATTTCCATTTTGAGGGATTAAGTTTAGCTTATTCAAAATATCTGTTTTTAAATAAATAATTATTACAATTGGATGCAACAAATATAAACCAAAACTACTCAATCCCAATGTAATAAAAAATTTGTTTGTAAAATATTTTGCAGGGAAATATGAAAAGTAAAGAATTATTAATATAAAGTTACAAGCCATTAATAAATCTCCGATTCTTTCCCCTAAAAAACTTGTAAAAAAATATAAATATAGAATTGAAATTATGGCAACGGGAAAAGTGATACGGAAAACTTTTTTATTAAAATTTATAACTTTAAATAATCTATAGCTCAATATTCCTGAAATAAAAAACACAATATGATGTAAGAAATTGAGTTCAAAAGCGCTATTGGATATTTTCAGTAATTCCGCACCTAGAATATCAAAATTGTAAAAAATAAAAATAGATAGTATAAATAACACCATAGTATTCTTTATGTTTTTACTACATATAATAAATAAAGGGAACATGAAATAGAATATCCATTCAACCCCGAGTGACCACCCCGCCCAAACAACACTCTCGTGCTTCCCAGGAAGAATTCCAAATATAAAAGTAAGGTTTGTTAATAAGTCTGTAATTTCAACACTAGTATTAAACCATTTTGGCATTGCAATTAAATAAAATATAATACATAAATAAAACAATGGTGCTATTCTAAAAAATCTACTAACATAGAACTTTTGCAAACCATTTTCCATTTCTATTTTCTTATCATATCCATACATTAGAGAGAACGCACTAAGAGCATAGAAAAGCCTAACACCAATGTCTAACTTTGTTATGACAGGATCAAAGCTAGTTTTCCCATCAAATCCTCCAATAAATAACGCGTGAAACGCAATTATCATTGTTGCGGCGACACCTCTTAATACATCAATACCATCCAATCTTCTTTCATTAACTTGTTCCATTTATTATCCCCCGATATTTATACGCTATGTTATATTGTAGGCTTAGGGTTGTTAAAGTTTCAAGATAAATATACTGGACAGTCAGAAGTTCTTTTCGAAAATAGTTATATAGTATAATAACCCGATAAAATGAAAAGAAGATACACTACTAAGGTTTCCATATCAAAAAAGAATTTCCACAAATCTCGCTTGTAAGATCGAAGCTCTCGTAATACCTGTTCCGATGTCTCTTCCAAGAGCCGCACGCAGAAGCAGGAGGCACCGAGGTCCATAGAGTAGAATAGGCACGCGCCAGATAGATATACGAAGCAGTCCTGCAGGGAGACGTGGTGCTCCTCACACGGACGACCACAGTTGGTGTAGTCCCACCTTCACTAAGAAAGGTATAAGAAATACATACTATGCGACATCGACAAATGCTGATGGATGGCGGGGAGATCTCCAGCTTGTCCGTACGAAAGTTCCCCAATAGGCGGGCCATCTGCTAGATGTTCAAATTGTTCGACGACGTTACAGCATCACAGCCGACCTCCAGAAGGAGGTCGGCTGTCTTAGATTCGTGATGTTCAAGCAATCCACTTCAGTCTAAGGGAACTGCTTCTCCTATCACAACCCGCTGCTAACGATCTAACGCATCCATCAATTACACGCCACAGCGAGGTTTTACTCTACGAGGACCAAATTTCACCTTACAGATCTTTGCTGGTTACATTTGGAGCAATTCCCTGATGTCCTCCTCGCTCAGTGCAGAGGTATTGCCTGTGGAGGAGTTCAGCACATCCTCGATCAGATCCTTTTTCTTCTGCTGCAGCTCCAGCATTTTCTCTTCAATCGTGCCCTCCGCTACCATGCGGAAGACTTGCACGACTTTACGCTGTCCCATGCGGTGGGCGCGGCCTGCTGCTTGCTCCTCGACTGCCGGGTTCCACCACAGGTCGAATAGCACTACTGTATCGGCGCCGGTCAGGTTCAGGCCGGTACCGCCTGCTTTGAGCGAAATCAGGAAGATGTCGCGCTCGCCTTCATTGAAGCGGTGGCTCATTTCCACACGTTCACTGGCAGGCGTGCTTCCATCGAGATAGAAGGTCTGGTAGCCTCGCTCCTGCAGCGTAGTGCGAATCAGCCCCAGCATGCTGGAAAATTGGGAGAAGATCAGGAAACGTCGCCCACTGGCCAGACCGTCCGCTACGAGCTCCAGCAGTTGCTCCAGTTTGCCGGAGGTGCCTTCGTAGTTTTCGACGAACAATGATGGATGGCAGCAGAGCTGGCGCAGACGTGTAATTCCCGCCAGAATCCTCATGCGGCTCTTCTGGAAGCCTTCTTCCTCCAAATCCTTCAAGGTGTCTTCTCGCAAGCGTGCCATATACGCCATATACAGCTTCTTCTGCTCTTGGGCAAGAGCCGAACGGTGCACGGTATCGATGCGGTCCGGAAGCTCCTCCAGTACATCCTGCTTAAGCCTGCGTAATAGAAATGGTGAGATCATACGTGCAATACGCTCACGCGGCAGTTCTTGCAGATGCGTTTGCCCATGGAACAAGGCGGGAAAAACGGCCTCGAAGATGGACCACAGCTCCTGCAGCGAGTTTTCGATTGGCGTCCCCGTTAGGGCAAACCGATGCTTTGCGGATAGCTGCTTCACCAGTTGCGCCGTCTGGGAGCCGCTGTTTTTGATCGCCTGGGCCTCGTCCAGAATAAGAATCGGGAAGCTCCTGTCTTTATACCATTCCGCATCCCGGCGCAGCAGCGGGTAAGAGGTAATCAACACATCATAAGCCTGTGCCTGCATGTCCTCCATCAAGCTGCTGCGCTGCTCCTTGTCGCCGGCGGCTACAGCTACCTTCAGTTCCGGGGCAAAACGGCGCAGCTCATTTTCCCAGTTATAGGTCAGTGAAGCTGGTGTAATGATCAGCACAGGCTGCTGTGCTGCAGGATCAACATATTGGCTGTCTGCCCCTGCTTCGGTGTCTACTTCAGCACTTGCTTCAATACTTGCTTCAGCACCTGCTTTAGTGCTTGCTTTAGTACCCGTCGCAGCGGCCGCTGCACGCTCGTCCAGCTCAGAGCGAATATAGGAGATCGTCTGCAAGGTTTTACCCAGCCCCATATCGTCAGCCAGAATACCACCAAAACCAAAGGCAGACAAGTTTTTGAACCACTGGAAACCCTCCACCTGATAATCCCGCAATATCGGCTCCAGGCTATCAGGCAGCTCATATGACGTCCGTTCCGGATGAAGCAAACGCTCCAGAAACTGACGCAAAGACTTGCTCAGACGCACAGCTTTGTTCTTCGTCTCCTCGGGGTGGAACAACTGCAAGGACCGTAGACCCGGCAGACGAAACACACCTTGCTTCGCTTGGTCACGCTTCATGTCCAGTTGCTCGGCTACTGTCCGGATTTCATCATAAGCCTGCCCTTCCAGCGACAGCAGCGCGCCATTGCGCAAGCGCACATAATTTTTCTTCTCCACAATATGCTTCAGAATATGAGCAATCTCTTCAGCCTCTATGCCCTCCAGCTCAAAGGTGAGCTCCAGCCAGTCAAGCCCCTCCGTTATGTCCGCCTTCAGCTTCAATTGGTTCAACGAGCTCTTCCTGAACTGCTGCACCGACTGGGACACATATAACTCTGCCAGTTCCTCCAGCGAGGGCAGTACATGATACAGCATATCGTATATCTGCTCGTCCGTGCTTGCCAGCCAACGACCGCCGATACAGGATATAGCCGCCGCCTCTAGCAGTCTCAACACAAGCTGTTCACGCTCATCGTCACGAATGAGAATGGTCTCTCCGGATTTGCGCTGTTTGGAAGTGCTCTCCAAAGGATCGATTACAATATCCCCGTAATGAAATTCGATGCGCAGCACCAGGTCATCGTCCTCTTGATCCAGAAAACCCTTGACGACAAGCTCAGGCTCCTGAATCTTCCGCTGCACCCGCTTGTCCAGCTTGACCTGACCGAGCTGACGCAGCACAGGCAGGGTATGCTGCAGGAAAGGCTCAATCTGCCGGGCGGACACCTCAATCCGCTCTTTGCTCCCACTAGAGGACAAAGTGGATTTCAGCCTGGACAGATGTCGAATGTGCTGGGGTTCCATTTTGAACAATTTTCCAGACCCCAGCACAACTCCGTAATTGTCCAACAGCGCGAGCCTGTCTACCCCCTCCACTTTCAAAGAATAACCGTCCTCCTGACCCGGCATGATGCTGTACTCCACCGGAGGCAGTCCTTCTGCCTGCTCAAGCTGACCCGTACCCAATGTGCCCTTTCCCTCCCAAATGACATTCCTGGCTTGCAGCAGCTTGTCCAGCAGTTGATCCCAGATGATGGGCGGAATATACATCCGCTTGGGATCTTCATAGGTACCGTGATTGGACATATAAGGATTTATCGTTTTCTTCATCAACCGTTCACTGGCTCTGACACGCAGCAGAATGTCCATAATAGCCTGATCCTCCGGCAGAAAAACCTGGCTTGTCTGATCAAAGGTGAACAACTTAGTGAAAGGATACGCTTCTTCACCCTCCACTGCATCCAGAAAATCTCTAATTTTCTGCACAATGTAAGTTCGCTTGACCCCGATCTTCATCTCCAGCGCTAAGTAATCCTCAGCATGGTACCCATCCATGACCTTGACTATATATTCCACCTGCAGTGTGTCTTTCCCGGCAATACTTCTGGCCGCATCGGCTGTCTTTGCTCTATCATGTCCCGCTTTCCGTGCATCCAGTATTTTCATCATCTGGTCTGCTGCTGCGTAACTGACCGTTGATAACTTCTGTTGCTTAGGATTCGTCTGCGGACGGCTGCTGGAGGTTGTGCGGGTCGCCTGATGCAGCATAGAGTTTGGTCCCCAAATGGAGAGGGCTTCCTGTCCAATGCGCTCCTTTTCCCTCTTTCTCTCCTGCTTGTCAGCCTCCTTGTTCCTTCTGTACAGGGCAATCAGCACCGCCGCGATATGCTTGCAGCCTTCATAATAGTAATCGCCATAAGCAGGACAGGTGCAGCTTGTCTCTACATCTCCGTAGTCATCTATGTCGATAGTAACTTTGTATTTTTTGTTCCCCTGAACTACAGCATTGTATCTTTCGTCGGTAGCAGACCAGTCCTCATTTTCTTCAAGATCAAGAGAAATCACACGCCCTGAATCGCAGTAGTCTCTTCCCCTGTTGTACGCTGTTGTTCCACACAGAGCACGTATATCGTTCAAGTTATAATCAAACATGGCTTCTGTACCGCCTTTCACAAAACCGAGTTCCTTCGAACATTCAGCTTTCACTTCTGCCGTTGCGTCGCCAGACACAAAAAGCCCCCAGCCCACAGTTTCACGTGGTTCCTCTGGAGGCGCAAGTGCAGTATATTCACAATATTACAATATCATAATTGTGATATACATTGCAGTTATATATTGAAAAGCCTTGAAAGCTATGCTGCGTTGCTATTTCACTAGCTGCCCTCTGGTTACACCAAGCTGGTTGGTGGCCTTCAGCGTCTTCCACACCTGAGTACCGCTGATGTCGCCGCGCAGAGCGCGCTTGTAAAGGTCGATGACCTCATGCACCTGCTCCGGCGTCTCTTCCAGGAACTCCACGCGGAAGCGGGAGACGCCAAGGTCCATGAAGTTGGACAGGTACTCGGCGCCGGACTGCTCGATGGCGTTATAAACCGTGTTGCGGCAGCCCTCGTCCACGCGGACCGGATGGGACATGCCGATACGGTCCTGCAGGGAGACGTTGTGCTCCTCACACGGACGGCCGCAGTTCGTATAGTCCGTTCCTTCGCTTAAGAAGGTGCAATATACGCAATGCTCGGTATGGAACATCGGCAGATGCTGATGGATGACAACCTCCAGCTTGTCTGTACGCGAGCGTCCGAGCAGATCGACCATCTGCTGGATGTTCAGATCGTACGACGGTGTTACGGCATCGCAGCCGGCCTCCAGGAAGAGGTCGACAGCTTTGTGGTTCGCGATGTTCAGCGAGAAGTCGCCGATCAGCTCCGGATGCTGCGCGTCCGGATTTTCCCGGCGGTGCTTCAGGTAGAAATAGAGTGCACCGGTATTGCGCACCAGCACCGCATCGGGCTGAAGACGCAGGATGTTGTTGTGGTAGCCGTTCTCGCCGGGCATATGAATGCGCGGGGTTACCAGCGCGATCTTGCGCCCTGCGGCGTGTACGGTCTCAACCGCTGCCGGGAACTGCTTGATGAACTCGAAGTCGGCGTAGATGAACTGCACGCCGGCTTCGAGCGCAGCCTCCACCTGCGGGAGGCTGCGGCACAGCGCGGTCAGCTCCGCCTGACCGCGCGCCACCGGCGCTGCCGGCACGGCTGCATCGCCGTATACCTGGGCCGCCCGTTTCACATAAACCGGCGGTTTCGGCCGTTCGCCCGCGAGCTGTTCCACCGCCTTACGGCGGATGTTGTTAAGCTCGCGCATCGGCACGATGACGTCCCCGTGCAGGTGGACGTCCAGCGCTTCCAACTGGAACACGGTCCCGCCCAGACGGCCGAACTGCTCTTCGAGCAGCTCTGCGGTCATCGGGCGCTTCTGGGCGATCTCCAATTCCAGCTCGGAATCCACGCGGACCGTTGTGCCCTTCTGCACGTCGGTCCACCAGGTCGTCAAAGGCTGGCCAGGATGACCCACAGCCTTCACGTGTACCGGGAAGACCCGGTACGGCTTCTCTGTCTCATACGTCTGGCGCAGGCGCTTGTCCAAGGCCGGATCATTCGTCTTCCAAATGCGGTCACCGACATGGAGACGGCGCAGGTCCACATCGTTGCGACCGGCCACGATGTCAATCACCCAGCCCTCATCAGCTTCTCCTTCCACCTTGATACCCTTGCGGCGAATATCGTAAACACGTCCGCCTTCTTCCTTTTTCGTCGGATCGCCAGCATCAAATACGATGCCGTCTCCTCGCTTGAGCGGCGCCTCAATCCGGCATACAACGCCGTCACGCAAAATTTGCTCGACCCGCCCAAGGTAGACACCGCGGCTTTTCGGGAATGTGCCGTCCACGAGCTGCTTGTTATTCGTGCCATCCAGGAAGCCATGCGTAAACCCCCGCGAAAAGCTTTGCTGCAGCTCACGTATTTCTTCTTTACCCGGTTTCGTATGGTCACCGTCAAAGTATCGGTCAATCGCCTTACGGTATTTGCTCACGACATTGGCCACGTATTCAGGCGACTTCAGGCGTCCTTCAATCTTGAAGGAGGTTACCCCCGCTTCAATCAGCTCAGGCATGATGTCAATTGCAGCCAAATCCTTCGGCGACAACAGATAAGCCACATCGCCCATCGGCTTCTGCTCGCCGTCGACCATGAGGTCATACGGCAGGCGGCACGCCTGTGCACACTCGCCGCGGTTCGCCGACCGCCCTCCCCACATTTCAGAGGTCAGACACTGCCCGGAGTAGGATACACACAGCGCTCCGTGAACGAACACTTCCATGGGCAGCTTCGCCTGCTCGCCGATTTTCTTGATCTGCTTCAGGTTGTTCTCCCGTCCAAGCACGACCCGCTCCATATTAAACGGTTTGGTGAATTCCACCGCTTCCGGGGAAGTGATGGTCATCTGTGTCGAACCATGGATCGGAAAATCCGGCGAGATCTCACGAATCATTTTTACAAGACCCAGGTCCTGCACAATCACCGCATCTACGCCCGCGTCAATGCAAGCATCTATCAGCTCTTTGGCATCCTCCATCTCATTTTCAAAAACGAGAATATTAAAGGTCAAAAAGCCTTTAACCCCATAGCTGTGCAGGAACTCCATAATCTCCGGCAGTTCATCCATCCGGAAGTTATTCGCACGTGCCCGGGCATTAAATTTCTCCACACCGAAAAAAATGGCATCCGCTCCATTCGCCACGGCCGCCCGCATGCAGTCCCAGTCGCCCGCGGGCGCCAACAGTTCCACGTCTTCTCTTCGCAATTGCTGCATTTCCATAACATCCTCCCTGATCGGCGCCCGCAGCGCCGGTATCTCTTTTACTTACTATGTTGCTAACTCTACGCCATATCCATATCCATATCCATATATAAGAAAAAAAGTCTCTCGACGTACTTTCTAAGAACCAAACCGCGCTTAGAGGCAGTTTTTCTTGCGACTATAGCATGGTCCAGCCCCCGCCTTTTCATTTTGAACAATTCAATGATACTGCAACTAATCTAGTTTACCAGACTGGGCGGCTTCCTTCTACTCTTTCCAGGCATTCCTTGCGCAAAAAAATTGGCAGCAGACCGCTTGGGTATACAACAAAAGAAACCCGCCTTGCGGCGGGCTTATCAGCTATTCCTCTCGGATATGACCTGATAAATGACTAATCAACAAATGTAAATGAATTTAATGCGGAATTAAGTGCAAGCGACTGTGAAGCGGTATTGTTCGCATCATTTAGCGTTGTAGACAAGATATAAGTGGCACCGTTGTGCTCAAGCAAAATTTGACGCCCCGTATAACCAATACCGTTATCCGTTTGATGGAAGGTAAAGGAGACAGCCGGTACTCCTGCAATGGTCGTATCTTCTACTTCTTCAACCTTCAGGCTTGTGTAATCCTTCGCCTCGCCGTCATAAAAATCCTTGAGCTGGGACACCATCATTTCATAGGACTGATCTTCATCAATCTTGATGGAGAAGCTGCCGCCGAGAAACTGGTATTCGATATCCGCAGACTCAAAGCGTTCGCTTACGGGTGTCCAGTAGGTTGGTATATCTACCGTATATCCGTAAGCCTTCGATATTTTACGGTCAGATTTGGTTTTATCCGCCAAATATTCATCCTCTTCGAGCTGGCCGAAATTGGAGGAAACCACACTGAAATCGATATCCAGGCTGTGAATCAGCAGCTCAAACTGATCCTGCCCCTTGCCGTCATCGTCCGGGAACGAATATTCCGTCAGGTAGCGGTAACCATTCTCCTGCAGCATGACATCGTATTCCTTCACCCAACCGTTCCCGAAGTTGTAGCGGTATTCATGTACAATAGCGTTGGTACCTGCCACTTCCAGCGGATACGTTTTCTGCCCTTCATAAGCGGAGGCTGTAAATGAATCCTTTAACCAAGACTGCAATTGTGCACTCCAGTCTGTCAGTACAGAGCCCTGCGGGGCTGAGGTTACTGTCATCTGGAGCTTGGAACCATCCCTGCCTTCATACAGCAAGCTACTGTTGTCTCCGGTCCAGCCGGCCGGAATTTTCAGCGCGATGCCGTAATCGCTGTTGTAGACATCCCGTATGCCGCCTTCGATGGTGGAAAGGTCCTTCATCGTTTTGTCAGCCGTATCAAATGAGGTTTTGAACGAATTCAGGAGTCCCGAATATTTTGCTAGATCCTTATAGTTGACTGCCGTTGAATCGGTTAAATATACAACATACACCTGCTCATGGTCGTAATACTGTCTATTCTCCCAGAGTGCCCCATCCCCATCCTTGGTTATAATGCGTGCGTAAGGCACTTCCGCATCCGGATAGGCTTTGCGGTCAATAACTGTTTCGCCGGTTTCCTTCGCCGTCTGCACGAGCTGCTGAAGCAGATCATCCGCATCATAAGGGACTGGCTGTGGAGCAACATGCACCTCCATGTAATAGGTACTGTCCTCGCTCATGAAGGTGGAGATGCTCTCATCCTCACCACCTTGCCCAATCATAAGCCCTGTCGGATAACTCATCGACCAATTGTAATAGCTGTTCCCGACCCTGGTCTTTCCTTCATCGTTATCGATCGTCGGTACCTCGGGCTCTGCCGCAGCTCCGCCTGCGCCAGCCTCCATGCGAACGATAAAACCCCCGCCGCCTGTTTTTAGACTTCCGCCTAGGCCCTCCACCACAAACCGCAGAGGCACCATGAGTGTGCCTCCGCTCATCTCCGGTGCCGAAGGCAGCTTCACCTTCTGCCCATTCACCCAGGCCGTCCGGCTGCCCATCGTCAGAATGACCGTATGGGGACCACTCATTACCTTGATCACATCGCTTTGTTCAAGACGAATTTGGCTGTTAAAGGCTTTCTTGAATACACCGACAGGCACCATCATCGTACCGTTCTTAGTATAAGGCTTCGCAATTACAATATTCTGACCGTTTACGACGGCCGTTGTACTGCCGGTCTGCAGGCGGAGTTCAGATAATTCACCGTCCGCCGCGACGGGCAGGACCGGTAACAGCAAGCTCAGGGCCGCCAGACCGACTGCAAACCTGCGAACAATTTTCTTTTGGAATGGTATCATACTTGTACCCCTATAAAGTGCTTATTTTTTATGCATTTCCCCAACAGAATAGCACGCCTCATTCAACAGCTTCGGAAGCTCTAGCCTCCGCCGCCTCCAGCATGCTGCCATCATCCCTGCTCAGCTTCATTTTGCGTTCAACGATATCCCCATCCGATTGCATGAGAAGTGTAACCGTCTGGCCAGGCTGAAAGCTCTTCATCAGCTCATTAATATCAATGATCGACGTCATCCGTTTCCCGTTGATGCTGTAAAGCTCATCCCCTTCGGCAATCTTCGCCTGCTTCGCTTCCGCTGAAGCAACCGCTGTCACGGTAAGCGGATCGTCCGTAGGAAGGCCCACGATAGCGGACCAGCTTTCCTCCAGATCCAGACCAAGGCTTGCCCGCCGCACCTCGCCGTATTTAAAAAATTGGTTGATGACATATTTGACTGTGTCCGCCGGGATCGAGAAGCCCATATTTTCGATGCCTACTGCCGAGAATTTCATCGTATTAATCCCGACGACCTGTCCTTTCAGGTTCACCAGCGGTCCACCACTGTTGCCCGGGTTAATTGCCGTATCCGTCTGAATCAGCTTATAGGATGCGTTAACCCCCCGATTCAGCCCGCTAACGACTCCCGTTGTCGCAGAGTTGCGCAGCGAAAAGGAAATCGGCGTGCCGATCGCGACCACCTGCTCTCCCACCTGAAGCTGAGCGGGTGAATCCGCAAATACCGCCGGTTTAAGATGGTTGGCATTAATCTTAATCACAGCCAAATCGCTGACCGGATCGCTGAAGCGTTCTGTGATGCCATAGGTTTTGCCGTCCGATGTGACGACCAGCACCTCATCGAGCCCGTCAATGACGTGCGCGTTGGTGACAATCCACCCGTTATTCTTAATAATCACTCCTGTCCCGTGGGCCAGGTTGTAGCGATCACCGCCTGCCGAGGTATCTGAAGAGAAGGGACGGCCGATGATGCCAACCACTGAAGACGATACCTTCTCTATAACCTGAGGAACCGTACCTGTAGACAGCGTATAAGTACCGCTAGATCCGTTATAAGTACCGTTTGTCCCCAGCGCCTTATTGAGATCATTCACATCGACATAGATAGAACCCTTGATTTTTTGCGCCTTTAACGCCTTGTCTCCTGCGGCCGCAGCCTCCGTACCGCCACTGCTCAGGAAAACAGCCACTCCCAGACTCGTGACGAACCAAGCATTTCCCTTTGTTCTCATTCTTCACCTTTTTCCTCTCATACTGTTCATTCTGAATTCTTACCATTGAAGCAGCCTACCTGTATGTACCTCTGTTTATACTAATCTATTTTTCTTCAAAAATCCCCATAAATTTCTATAAAAGCACAAGCTGCGAAGGCCAAAATAGATTTATAGATAGTACGAAATTAACATGAAGTTAACGTGAAAACAAATCTAAAAAGTCCTATTTTTGTAAGATTCGCCTCCTCATTACAGGATAAAATAAAGCCCGCAGCCACCTTCCTCTTTCAGTGACTGCGGACAACCCTAAAACTGCGATCACCAGCACATGGTAGCTTAGAATCTATACTACCAGACTTATTCTATGAGCTCTTTTCTATGCTTGGAAGTAAAATTTTTATGAAATCCAGCACAGGTAGGCCGCTTCCGGTGGTTCTGCTAATCAGCGCATAGCCTCCAGGGATTTTGTATACCAGATTTCCGTCATAGACAACCTTGAAGTACGGATCTTCACGATAATGAGTAGAAGCCTGCCATTTAGTCTCTCCTTGCGCATCCAGTCCTGTAATGACAATCCCATGAATGGTAATAGCGCTTCCGGTTTTGAGGCTATCATATTGATCCTCTATACGAACGATCGTTTGATCGTCAGGGATATACGTGCTGCCAACACCATATTCCGGAGATACACTCACTGGCTGAAAGCGACGGTTTAACACGAGGGTGCGTTTTACAGGCTTCTTTCCCTGTTCGATCATAATGGCTACAGCGATCCCGCCATCAGTCAGCTTCTGAACCCCAGAAATCTTTATCCCGCTGCCAAGCTTCAGGTGGTTCCTCCCCTGCTCCTCACCATATACATCAGCCAGAACGACCACAGGTCCACCCTCTCCCTGCCCTTGCGCCTGGTTCAATACCATGCAATAACCGCTGCCGTTCCCAATGATCCAACCGGATTCCGTATTTGGCGTTACTTTGGACCAGAGATATTTTCCGTCTTGATTGTACTTGGCGACCGTAAGCTCATCCACTGACTCGTCCAGTGAAGAGACTAAAAAACCACCGTCCTGCACAGGTTCAAGACCGATCCGGCTATCCATTTTGCCGCCAAACAACTCCTCTGCCTGCAACGGAGCAGACCACATTGTCTCTCCCTGGTGATCTGTACGAATCGCTAGCAGCTCTCTGCCCGATTGCGCACGTATATAATCGACCAGCCACAATTGTCCTCCGTCAGCGGTTTCGCGTTGAATGCCTCTGCCGGATCTGGAGCTGGACTGCTTGTTCAATGTTATAGAGTTCGTCCATACTGCTTCAAGCTCACCGTCAAGCTTGCTGTATGTCACCTTCAAAACACTAGACTCTTCCTCATTCTCCATTTGAAGGACGGCAAAGCCTCCATTCGATACGGGCTGGATATAATTTTGCTCATAACCCTGGTCGTCGAATGAACCCATTTCGGCGCTTGTGGCAATTTCAGCTTCCAGGGGCGTTCCTGCTTCTGCGGCCGCCATGCCTGACAAATTAACCGAGGCCCCGATCACCAACGCTGACAAAGTCACTCCGGACAAAAGCTTCATCCACTTCTTCCCTTGGCCAGCTTCTCCTAAAAAGTTCAACTTCGATACCATCCTTTCCATGTATACGTCCAAGTGACCGTTGTACGCTTGCTTCCGTGCTTGCCGAAGTCCCTATGTCCGATCTTATCTCCTCTCTATATATTCCATGCTCAATCGCCTCTCTCCTGCTGCGTAGTAGCTGCTTCACCTCAAAATTTAGGCCTATCGTCGCCTTTCGAAGGCATATACGTTGTACGAATACACATATATGTATTCGAAAAACGCACAGACATGCAATTATTTACCCGGTATCCAATTTTCAAAACATATTCCAATTAAGAAAAGGGGCTTTCCCAAAAGTCATGAAAATGGCTTAGGCATCCCCCTTTTCAATTTTTGTTAAGCCAGAAGATTGCGATTTCCAGTTGTTCTTGTTAAGTTGGGGTATGCACGTGGCATCGGAGAGAACGAAGCAATTCCGGAAAAGCGGAGCGGTCGCCTTTGGCCCGAAGGGTCAACAGCGATTGTAGGAATGCTTCGTTCTCGTAGCCGTCTCACCCACGCACGAAACACACACGAAAAGAGTGCCCCCGGTCAAGAGCCCTTGGGGACATCCTCACTTCCTAAGAAAACAGACCACGTTTAGCAGAAGCTTTTCTTGCGATTATCGAATTGTTCAGCTTCACAGAAAACTTATACATTTTATAATCTTAAGAAAACCCCTGTACAGCCCAAACGGAGGCATCTCCGATTCAAGTGTAACAGGGGTATGATATCTTCTTACAACTGCAATCAGCTCAACTCAGCCGCCTGCAGCGCTTTGCTTCTCTCTGTATCCCGCTCTAGCACAGGCTTAAGGTATTTGCCGGTATAAGATGCTTCAACCTGCGCCAATTCCTCCGGTGTGCCTGTGGCCAATATCGTACCGCCTCCACTGCCGCCTTCGGGGCCAAGGTCGATCAAGTAGTCTGCTGTCTTGATAACATCCAGATTATGCTCGATAACCAGAACGGATTCTCCCGAATCCACCAGGCGATGCAGAACCTTAAGAAGACGGTCTATATCATCCACGTGAAGACCCGTTGTCGGCTCATCCAGAATATACATCGTCCTGCCGGTACTGCGTCTATAGAGCTCAGACGCAAGCTTCACACGCTGTGCCTCCCCGCCAGAGAGCGTAGTCGCCGGTTGCCCCAAAGTAACGTAGCCGAGTCCAACATCCAGCAGCGTTTGCATTTTACGATGGATCTTGGGGATATTCTCAAAAAATTTGGTCGCATCCTCTACGGTCATCTCCAGGATATCAGCAATGCTTTTATTTTTGTACTTCACTTCAAGCGTTTCGCGGTTGTAGCGTTTGCCCTTGCACACTTCGCATGGGACATAGACATCCGGCAGGAAGTGCATCTCGATCTTGAGAATGCCGTCCCCTCTGCATGCTTCGCAACGGCCACCTTTGATATTGAAGCTGAACCGGCCTTTTTTGTATCCGCGCACTTTAGCTTCATTGGTCTGTGAAAACAAATCACGAATATCATCAAACACCCCGGTGTAGGTTGCCGGATTCGAGCGTGGAGTCCGACCGATCGGAGACTGGTCGATATCAATCACCTTGTCAAGCTGCTCCAGTCCACGAATTTCCTTATACTGTCCGGGACGCACACGCGCTCTGTTCAGATCACGGGCCAGCGTTTTGTATAAAATCTCGTTAACAAGCGTAGATTTGCCGGAGCCGGATACACCCGTTACGGCCGTGAATACCCCGAGCGGGATTTTAACATTGATGTTCTTCAGGTTGTTCTCCTTGGCTCCACGTATTTCCAGCCATTTGTCTGACGGCTTACGCCGTTCCGAATTCACCGGTATGAACTTGCGGCCGCTAAGATATTGCCCTGTCAGCGAGTTCGGGTCGTTCATAATCTCCTGCGGAGTGCCCTGTGCGATAACCTGTCCACCATGGATACCTGCCCCTGGACCGATATCAATAATATAGTCGGCAGCGAACATCGTATCCTCGTCATGTTCAACAACAATCAGGGTATTACCCAGGTTGCGCATATGCTCAAGCGTCTGGATCAGCCGGTCATTATCACGCTGGTGCAATCCGATGCTGGGCTCGTCCAAAATGTACAGCACACCCATCAGGCTGGACCCGATCTGGGTAGCTAGCCGGATACGCTGAGCTTCTCCCCCGGACAGCGTGCCGGCGGCACGGCTCATCGTAAGATAGTCAAGCCCTACATTAACAAGAAATCCTAGGCGACTGTTAATTTCCTTCAGAATCAGGCTGGCAATAGACCGCTCTTTCTCACTAAGCTCAAGACTATCAAAGAAATTGCGGGCTTCCCCGATGGAAAGGTTCGTGACATAAGCCATGTTCTGATCTTGAATGGTCACCGCAAGAGTTTCCTTCTTGAGCCGATTGCCTTTGCAGGTGCCGCATGGCTTCGATCCCATAAAACCCTCAATGAATTCGCGGATGCCCTCAGAGGCCGTTTCGCGGTAACGACGCTCCAGATTAGGAATAATCCCCTCAAACGTAACGTATGCTTCCTTACGCTGACCAAAATCATTCTCATAACGGAAACGGACCTTCTCATTCCCTGTCCCATATAGAAGAATGCTCATCTGCGCCTGAGTCAGTTCACTGACTGGTACGTTCTGTGGAATATCGAAATGCTCACACACCGATTTCAGGAACTGGGGATAATAAGTGGAGGTTCCCCCGCTCCAGGCCTCAAACGCTCCTCCCTCTATACTCTTACTGGAATCGGGAACGAGCAGCTCAGGATCGACGATCATCTTGACACCTAACCCGTCACAGTCTGGACAGGCACCAAACGGACTATTGAACGAGAACATACGAGGCGCAAGCTCCTCGATGCTGAAACCACAGATCGGGCAGGCGAAATTTGAGCTAAACCGCAGCTCCTCCTGTCCAATAATGTCGACTAGTAATTGCCCACCCGACAGCTTCAAGGCCGTTTCGATCGAATCTGCGAGGCGGGTGCGTACATCCTCCTTCACAACGATTCGGTCGACTACCACCTCAATCGTGTGTTTTTTGTTCTTCTCCAGCTCGATTTGCTCCGAAAGATCCCTCAGCTCACCGTCCACTCGCACACGTACAAAGCCCTGCTTGGCAATGTCGGAGAACAGACTTTTATGCTCACCTTTGCGGCCGGAGATGACCGGTGCCAGAATCTGTAGGCGTGTTTTCTCAGGGTACTGCATAATCCTGTCCACCATCTGCTCGACCGTCTGGGAGGTGATTTCGATGCCGTGCTCCGGGCAATGCGGCCGGCCGATCCGCGCAAACAGCAAACGCAAATAATCGTAAATTTCCGTTACGGTTCCCACGGTCGAACGCGGATTGCGGCTTGTCGTCTTCTGATCAATAGAGATGGCAGGTGACAATCCATCGATGGAATCCACGTCCGGCTTCTCCATCTGCCCCAAAAACTGGCGGGCATATGCCGACAAGGACTCAACGTAACGCCGCTGCCCCTCCGCATAAATTGTATCGAAGGCGAGCGATGATTTGCCCGAACCGCTCAGTCCGGTCAGCACGACAAACTTGTCACGTGGAATGGTAACATCGATATTCTTCAGATTATGTGCCCTCGCACCTTTGATGATGATGCTTTCACTCGCCAAAAGTTTCATCTCCCTTTTATACAATACATTCCGGCCGTTGAGCCGGACCGACAGTCCGGAGTGGCCACTGCTTTATCTATAAGGTGTGATTCATCTCCACCTATAGAGGATGGGAGATGAATCACATTCCGCCAAAAAAGAACACATGTCCTGCATGTTCCGCATTCTCTGTATCGCACCTTGCTGACATCCTATCCCTATTCCGCCTGCAGCTCCAGCAAGGCGTCACGCAGCTCCGCCGCCCGTTCGAACTGCAAATTCTTGGCGGCTTCCTTCATCTCCGCCTCTAGACGCTGGATAAGCGACTGACGCTCCTTCTTCGACATCTTGCCTCCAGTCCCCGGAAGATAATCATTGCGGGCCTCGGCAACCTTCGTCGCTTCTATAACATCCCTTACCTTCTTACGGATCGTCTGCGGCGTAATACCGTGCTCTTCATTATATTTGATCTGAGTTTCCCGACGTCTGGCCGTTTCCTTGATGGCTCTGTCCATGGATTCGGTCACCTTGTCCCCGTACATAATGACACGCCCTTCGCTGTTGCGGGCCGCCCGACCGATGGTCTGGATCAGAGAACGCTCAGATCTCAAGAATCCTTCCTTGTCAGCATCCAGAATAGCCACCAATGAAACCTCCGGCAGATCCAGACCCTCCCGCAGCAGGTTGATTCCGATCAGTACATCAAAGGAGCCCAGTCTCAGGTCACGTAAAATAGACATCCGCTCAAGCGTCTTGATCTCGGAATGCATGTAGCGGACCTTGATGCCAACCTCCTTCAGATAATCGGTCAGATCCTCCGCCATCTTCTTGGTTAGGGTGGTTACGAGCACCCTTTCATCCTTCTCGGTTCGTATTCGGATTTCGCTGATCAGATCGTCAATCTGCCCCTTGGTCGGACGGACTTCGATCACCGGATCCAGCAGACCGGTAGGCCGGATAATCTGTTCAACCATCGTATCGCATTTTTCCATCTCGTATGGACCCGGCGTTGCGGATACATAGATTATCTGCTTCACCTTGTCTTCAAATTCCTCAAACTTCAAAGGACGGTTATCCAGCGCGGACGGCAGACGGAAGCCATGCTCCACGAGTACCGTCTTCCGCGCTCTGTCTCCATTATACATAGCTCGGATCTGAGGCAGCGTCACATGGGATTCGTCGATAACAATCAGCATGTCATCCGGAAAATAATCCATCAGCGTGTAAGGAGTATCGCCTGGCTCACGGAACGTCAGAGGACCCGAATAGTTCTCGATGCCTGAACAGAAGCCGACCTCTTTCATCATTTCAATGTCATAACGCGTACGTTGCTCCAAGCGTTGCGCCTCAAGCAGCTTGCCTTCCGCTCTCAAGCCAGTGAGCCGCTCCTCCAGCTCCCGCTCAATATTCACCAGCGCGACCCGCATTTTATCTTCACGCGTAACAAAGTGGGAGGCTGGGAAAATGGCCACATGATCGCGCTCGCCCAACAGTTCCCCTGTGAGCACATCAATCTCCGTAATACGTTCAATCTCGTCTCCGAACAGCTCGACCCGGATCGCATGCTCTCCTTCGGATGCCGGGAAAATCTCGACGACGTCTCCACGTACACGGAAAGTGCCCCGCACAAAATTTATGTCGTTCCGCTGATACTGGATATCTACCAGCCGCGACAAAATTTGATTGCGGGGCTTCTCCATCCCTACACGCAGAGATAGCAGCAAGCTGCTATATTCCTCTGGTGAACCGAGACCGTAAATACAGGATACACTCGCCACAATAATGACATCACGCCGTTCAAACAGCGAGCTGGTGGCTGAATGCCGCAGCTTGTCGATTTCTTCGTTAATACTCGAATCCTTCTCGATATAGGTATCAGAAGACGGGATGTATGCTTCAGGCTGGTAATAGTCATAGTAGCTCACGAAATAATCAACAGAATTGTTCGGAAAAAAATCCTTAAACTCGCTTGCCAACTGGGCAGCAAGTGTCTTGTTGTGCGCAATCACCAGTGTCGGCCTTTGCAGCTTGGCAATGGTCTGCGCGATGGTAAATGTTTTCCCCGTTCCTGTAGCACCGAGAAGAGTCTGATGCTTCTTCCCATGCTGAATCCCTTCGACCAATTCAAAGATCGCCTTGGGCTGGTCGCCTTGTGGGGAAAACTCCGACTGGATTTCAAAAGTCTTGTTACTGACGACAATATCGCTCATTGCCCTGCATCACCCTTATCGTCTAAAATGGATACACTGGAAAACAAATTTCGATTAAAACTTCTATAGTATTCATTAATACACGATTTTTGCCGTTTAAAAACTATAGCTTGTTGTTAATAACATATGAACACCTTAAAATTCGAGGTTGCCTGCGTTTATGTCGATATTTCCCGAGAAATGATACGGAAAATATATGTTGAATAAGAATGTTTGTTCCCGTCATATTATACATCTTTCGTATTTGGGATGCAAACGTTAAGTCTGAATGGGAGTGAAGCACAGTTGGATATCACCATACTTCTTGGAATCGCTGCAGGTCTGGCCGCTCTGATCGGGGGCTTCATGCTGGAGGGAGGACAATTCTCCGGTTTGCTGCAATGGACAGCCGCCCTGATCGTATTTGGCGGAACTGCCGCAGCCGTCGTGGTAAGCTACCCTGCCTCCAAGCTGCGCACCCTGCCTGCGGCGCTGCGTATTGCTTTTGGAAAAGAATCTCTGGACAAAGGGCAACTGCTGGAAGATATTGTAGCCATGTCAGCGACCGCCCGGCGTGCGGGTGTGCTTGCGCTTGAGCGTTTGTCAATGGAGCACCCCAACGAGTTCCTTCGCGAGGGCCTTCAGCTTGTCGTGGACGGTACCGATCAGGAACAGGTCAAGGAGATTCTGGAAGTGGAGCTCGACGCTGTGGAGCAGAGGTATGAAGGGTATGCCAAAATATTCGATTCAGCCGGCGGATATGCGCCAACCATGGGTATCCTCGGCACGGTGATGGGGCTGATTCATGTGCTTGGCAATCTGACAGAGCCGGCCGAACTTGGACCCTCCATTGCACTGGCTTTTACGGCTACTCTATACGGTGTAGCCAGCGCCAACCTGATCTTTCTGCCCATCGCATCCAAGATCAGAGCTCGCGGCGAGGATGAGCTTGGCACGCTGGAGATGCTGATGCAAGGGATCATCGCCGTGCAAAATGGGGAGAATCCACAGCTTGTGCGCAGAAAGCTGGAGTTTCATCACCGTCCTGACAGCCGGATGCGCCCGCCTGCCGACACCAAGGAGGCCCTGAATGAGAGCACGCGTTAGCCGCCGGCGCCGCGGACAGGAGCCTGGAAACAGAGACCGTTGGCTGATCACATACGCTGATTTGATCACCCTGCTGCTTATCTTTTTCGTCATGATGTTTGCCATGAGCAGGCTGGATACTACCAAATATGATGATGTCACGCAAGCGCTCCAGAATAGCTTTCGTTCCGGGGACTCCATACTGGAGATGGGCTCGGGCCTAACTGGTACCGCAGACGTGAATACAACGAGAAATCCCCCCTCCAACCCAGAAGATGAGAGAACAAATACAGGGAGCGAGGGCGCGGACGTGCTCAGCCAGCGCGAACTGGCTTTCAGGCAGCAGGAACAGGAGCTGCAGGAGCTGATGGGAGTCATTCAGAGATATGTCTCGGACAACAATCTGCAGAACCAGATTTTCGTTGCGGATGAACCGCGCGGGATTTCCATTACACTGAGCGACCGCTTCCTGTTTGATCCGGGACGGGCAGCGCTTAAATCCGGCTCCGCTCCGACGCTCGCTAAGCTCGCAAGCCTTTTCCGCGATCTGAACACACCCATAAGTATTGAGGGTCATACAGACAACGTGCCCGTCGGGAACGGCTCCGTCTATCGTGATAACTGGGATCTATCCGGCGCGCGCGCACTATCGGTACTGCGCTTTTTCATCGACCGTGAGCATCTGGACCCAACCCATTTCCAATATGCGGGATATGCGGATACACGCCCTGCCGGAGATAATTCCACCGAAGCCGGACGTCAAAAGAACCGCCGTGTAGAAATCACCGTGCTGAGGCAACTGCAGCAGTAAACAAAAGAAACCTCCGTATCCTATCGGGTGACCGATGAATGCGGAGGTTTCTTTTGAAGTTAAGTACTCACATATCCAACGGCTTCTGCACTCTCCCCTGCAATCTTGGCACCGGCTCTGCTGCCTTCCTGCGGCGGGCACCGGTGCGCATTGTGATCACTTGATAGATTGAAGCTTGCCGAGTCGGCACCGACCAGTCGACATCCGTGTCTGGAGCGAGCACCATTCCCAATTGATGATGCTCCCCCTCATACAGCCCCCGCTGCATAAATTTGCTCTCGCCCTGGTGGTTGCGGATTTCCAGCTTGCAGAACGCCGCGTTCACGCGGAGAGCCTGATGCAGCTCCTCCCTGGACCGGATCAACATGCCGTTGACCTTATAAACAGCTTCTCCGGCAGTTATGCCAAGCTCGTCCGCCGGACTGCCCGGAAGCACAGCAAGCACGCGCAGACCTTCTTCCGGATGTACATACAGAGGGCTGATCTGATTTTCCTCATAGCTGTCAAACCAGACAAGCACCTCATGGGCTAGGAAAGAAAAGAGCGCCGCAGCAATGATCAGAGGATTCCACCACGCCGCCAGCAGACTGAGTACCAGCAGCACCAAGCTGTACAGAAACAATCGCCTTGCTGATTGAGCAGCCTTGTGACCGGGCAAACGCCCGGTCGTCAAACCACTGAAGCCGATGATCACCGGCAGCGCAGCAAGCATGTACCCCGCTTGATCACCGAACAGTGTAGGCCAAGGCAGCGAAAACCCATTTTGCACCGGAATGAGCAGAAGCAGCGGCACCGGCCAATAATCCTCCATCCGATAGCCGCCAACCATTCTGCCTCTTTTGCCCTCAAAGTACATCGGTGTTGCAGCCATGCCGCGCTTCCACAGAAGCAGCAGCGCTTCCGCCATATGCAGAACAGCCACCAAAAGCAGCAGGGCAGGCATGTCCAAACCACGAACTACAGCCACTGCGTCCCCGACCCACCCCTCAGGCTGCCAACTGTCCGCCAAGCTGAGGACAAACTGGACGACGCCCAGCAAACCTGCAGCATAAGCAAAGCACAGATAACGTACACGCAGCAGCATCAGCAGACCTGTGCATGCCCATAGGCTGATCACAGTTCCTGCTGTAAGATGAGCACCCACGAACAATCCCACTGCCGAGATTAACAGACCTGCAACCAGACCGGTCAAGACCGTGCGCCATGTCTGAGGCCACCAGCCGTGCAGCCTCGTATGAAACAGCTTCCGTTCCAGCAACATCTGCCGCCGGTAGCCCAGTGCAACCACGATGATCGAAATATAATAAAACGGCTGCGTCAGCAACTGCAAGCATGCATTCAGTACATTCCATCCCCATTGTGCAGCCCAATCCAAAAGCCATTCACTCCTCCCGCTGGTGCCCTGTCCTCAGACAGGCAACAGTTGTCTATCATGATGTCTGTAAACGACATATCCATCTCACCCTACAAAGAAAGGAGGCTGTTGCCAGCCCCCTTCAGCCTTACTTTGAATTCGACACGCTTGCGGCCATTTCCTTCCGGATCTGTTCAATTCCACGCTTAAGCTGTGTATCGTTCTGTGGATCACGGATATTTTCGATAAGAGCAGCCTCAAGCTTGCTGGCCGTTTCCGTATCAATGACTCCGTTAACGGTCAGCCCCGCCTTTTTCTGGAAGCTCTTGACGGCTTCTTCTGTTGTTTTATCGAAATAACCATCTTCACGGCCTGTATCATAACCGAGACCCTTCAGCATGATCTGTGCATTTTTCACATCCGTATTATTCGCATTGTATTTAAGTGACTTCTCTTTACTGAGGGGCGCTACGGTAAAATACTCAGGCTGCGGTATCGCAATATCCGGCTTAATGCCTTTCTCGTGAATCCAGGTTCCGTTAGGCGTCAGCCACTTGGCTATCGTGATTTTGAGCAGACTTCCGTCGCCCATTTGCTTATCATAGCTCGTCTGAACAGTGCCCTTGCCGAACGAATTTTCACCGATCAGGGTAGCCCCCGCCGACTGCTGCAGAGCACCCGCCAAAATTTCAGAGGCGCTTGCGCTGCCTTTATTCATCAGAACCGTCACAGGATAAGGTTTGTTGGAGCCCTTGGAAACTTCCTTCTCCCGCTTCTGATTCTTGTCCTCCACCTGCACAATCGTTTTACCCTTTTCCACAAATTGCTGCGCAATGTCGATGACAACAGAAAGCACACCACCCGGGTTGTTGCGCACATCAATGACGAGGCCCTTCAGGTTCTGCTTTTCCAGCTTCGCCAGCTCTTCCTTGAATCGGTCGGCCGTATTCAGAGAAAATTGGGTAATCGTGATAACACCCACTCCATCGTTCTCCATATGGGCAGTCACGGTTTCCATATCAATATCATCACGGATAATCGAGTACTCCAACGGATCTGTTGAGCCGGCACGCTGGACCTTAATCTTCGCCTCACTGCCTTTCGGTCCGCGGATTTTGGAGACGGCATCATTCAGTTCAAGCCCTTCCAGTGATTCTCCGTTCACGGATAAAATAATATCCTGCGCGCGTAGACCCGCCTTCTCCGCAGGTGCTCCTTTGATCGGGGTCACGATCACGACCTTTCCATTCTCCGAGGCAACCTCAGCCCCAATTCCTGTAAAAGACCCTTCAATAGACTCCTCGAATTGGGCGGCTGTTTCTTTGCCCATATAAGAGGAATAGGGATCATCGAGCGCTTCCATCATACCATTAATGGCACCATCCACCAGCTTGCTCCGGTCGATGTCCTTATAATACTGCCCTTCGATCAATTCCATTGCGGTTTCAATTTTCTTCAAATCATCCTTCTGGGCTGCGCTACCTGTCAAACTTGCCAAAAGACCCTCACTTGCTACGCTGCCCGATCCCCCGGAATATCCTGTATAAGCAAAGGTCAACAGGCTGCCCCCAAGCAGTCCGATCACCATTAGCATTACTGCCGTGCCTTTTTTCAACACGAACCGTTCACCCGCCTTTGTATGTTTTTCCATGAAAACCATTCTTATATTATGTCTTATCGCCTGCGAAATAACCCTAAAACTCTGTTTGTACCGAAGGCGGAACAAACAGTCCGCTTTCCCCATTATCCACTGATTGGCCTGATATTTCAAATCGTTAAAAACAAACCCTATGTATAACCGATTTAACGAATATCGGTTATACATAGGGTCACTTAACCTTACAAATAATTCATAGGATTAACAGGACTATTGTTCTCGCGGACCTCGAAATGCAAATGCGGACCGGTGGAGTTGCCCGTTGAGCCAACCTCTGCGATCTTCTGGCCTCGTGTCACCGTCTGGCCTGTCCGAACTTTAATACCTCCACTGCGGATATGGCCGTACAGCGTCCATAAGCCGTTGCCGTGGTCGATAACGACCGTATTGCCGTATCCGCTCCACCATTCCGCAACGATCACCACTCCGCTCTCAGCCGCATGGATATCCGTCCCTTGAGGAGCTGCCATATCTATGCCAGTATGCATTTTACCGACCACACCGCTGATGGGATGGGTGCGGGGACCAAAGCCTGACGAAAGACGATAGCTGCTAACCGGCAAAGCCAATGCTCCGCTTCCTCCCGTATAGGAGCTAGCAGCCGCGAAGCTGCCCGACGAACGCTTGGCGGCTGCAGCGGCTGCGGCGGCCCTGGCTCTGGCAGCACGAGCGGCTTGTTCAGCCTGCAGTTTATTCTTCTGCTGAATCAACTCAGAGCGCTTGCCCGCCAACTGGACAAGCATTTGATCCGATTCCTCCGAAATTTCATCCGCTTCAATAATCTGCTCGTTATAGCTCGCAATCAGGCGCTGCTTTTCCTCTTCCTTGGCGTCTAGCTGCTTCCTCACATTCTGCTTCACCGCATACAGGCTCTTGGCATACGCATACTGGGCGTCAAGCTCCTTCTTCTTGCTGACAACAAGCGCCTTGTCCTTCTTATGCTCGTCCAGCAGAAACTGGTCCTGGTCCACAATCGTCTTGATCGAATCGACACGGGTAATAAAGTCGTTAAAGCTCGTTGATGACAAAAGCACATCCAGATAGGACACCGTACCATCCGTATACATCAGACGCACGCGGCTTTCCAGCGTTTTCTCACGGGCCGCGATCCGATCGGTGGCCTCCTGGATCTCCTTTTTTGTCTTGCGCAAATTATCTTCCGTATTTTCTATATCCACAGCGACCCGGGTAAGCTGCTCACTCACATCGTTGAGCTGCTCCATGACAAGCTTCAAATTCTGCATGGTCTTATTCTTGTAATGCTGGGCTTTCTGCTTCTGGGCGGCGGCATCTTCCTTCTGCTGTTTGGCCGATTGGGACTGGTTGTCCAGTTGGTTCAACTGGCTGTTAATGTCCGACATGCTCTTGGCTTGTACACCGTAAGGCTGGATGACCAGCGCAGCCGTGAGGACTACGGCCATAACAGAGACTGTTTTCTTCAACTTGTACTCCCCATCCTTTGTTCATAATGATGCCGGGTGGAACCCGTTAAAAAATCGACATGAGTACCTGCGGCAGCATGTGCATTCCGCCAGCGGCAGACGGTTATACCTTCAAAAATTTACGAATAGACAGCATACTGCCCAAAATCCCTACAAGGATACCAAGAACCAGCAGCAAACTGCCAAGCTGAAACCACAGACCGCTGAGCGGGAGCAGCCTGAACATAGCCAGCGTCAAATCCTGGCCCATACTTGCTTCCAGACGACCGTATCCTATAAACAGAACAGCTATCGTGATCAGCGAACCGATGGCCCCAAGCAGCGCTCCTTCTATAAAAAATGGCCAGCGAATAAAGAAGTTGGTTGCCCCTACAAGCTTCATAATACTGATCTCGCGCCGCCGCGCCAAAATCGTTACACGAATGGTATTGGATATTAGGAACACCGACATGAGAGCAAGTCCGGCCACGAATACAAATCCGACATTGCGGATGAGACGTGTGATCTTGAACAGCGTTTCCACCGTGCCTTCACCGTATTTGACTTTAAGAATCGGCTTCTCCTGATGCTTCTCGTTAAGCGCTTCGATCTTCTTGGCAACAAAAGGAGCCGTTGTCGGTTCAAAAACCTCGATGACAATCTTATCCGGCAGCGGGTTATTGTCCTTGTCAAAGCCCTCCAGCAATCCTTCGCCGCCTTCACCCATGTCGGCTCTGAGCTCTTCCAATCCCTGGTCTTTAGGGACGAACTCCGTTTTGCTTACTTCAGGCATGCCGCCGATTTCCGACTGCAGCGTTTCTCGCAGGGAATCTTCTACATTCAGCTCCAGAAACACATTAACACGGACCTGATTGTCCGCCTCGTCCACGAGGGAATTGACGTTCAACACAAGCAAAATGAACACGCCCAAAATAAGAAGCGACACAATAATGGACGTAATGGATGCCATAGACATCCAGCCGTTGCGGAATACGTTCTTGAACCCTTCCCGCATATGCCGCAAGAAGGTATTAAAAGTCATACCCGTATTCCCCTCTCATCTGGTCCCGCACAATGTGGCCGTGTTCAATCGCGATAACACGCCTGCGCATGGAATTCACGATATCCTTGTTGTGAGTCGCCATAATAATAGTCGTACCACGAAAATTGATTTCATCCAGAAGCTGCATGATCTCCCATGAGTTCTCCGGGTCCAGGTTGCCGGTGGGCTCATCCGCAATAATGACGGAGGGGTTGTTCACGATCGCGCGCGCGATGGCCACGCGCTGTTGCTCACCGCCGGAGAGCTGAGACGGGTCACGATTCGCCTTGTTCTTCAGTCCGACCAGCTCCAACACTTCCGGAACCCGTGTGCGGATCAGCCGATTGGGGGCTTCAATAACCTCCATCGCAAAGGCAACGTTCTCGTATGCAGTCAGCCTCGGCAGCAGACGGAAATCCTGGAATACAACGCCAATGTTCCGGCGCACGTAAGGAATTTTGCGCTGCTTAAGCTTGCCGATGTTAAATCCGTTTACAGAAATCTGTCCCTTGGTGGGCACTTCTTCTCTATAAATAAGCTTCATAAACGTCGACTTGCCCGCACCCGACGGACCGACGAGATACACGAATTCATTGCGGTCAATTTTGACCGACACTCCTTGAAGCGCGTGGGTTCCATTGGAATAGGTCTTCCACACGTCCTGCATTTCAATCACTTCATCACTTCCCGCTGTATATTTGCGCTGTTGACTGTACTTATGAAGAGACGCTACCGGTATAGGGCAATAAGACACCTAACTATTACTATTTCGACAGCTTCCCTTAAAAACCTTTGGGAAAAGCTGAAATTCATCAGACTAAGGCTTATTGTAACAAATTTGTTACCTGTTGAGTAGACGGAATTTTGCCGTTTTTTTGCATATTTCGTAACATGTGATTTTTAACGAAGGCTCACATATACATAGAGTAAGTACTTCCGGGCAAGCCCGGAGATTTGCAGGATGGGAGACCTGTCTATGAAAAAAGTACATTTCATCATGATTGTTGTCCTGTCTGTCATATTGGCAGGTTCCGTGATTTATGGCGGACTTCACTTATACGCCAACCGGAATATCGTACCCGAAGGAGTGACGGTAGGAGGACACGGCATCGGCGGCATGAAGCTGGATGAAGCGGCCGACCGTGTCCGTTCGGACCTGCAAGCGATGGAAGCCATTCCACTCGTGCTTATCGATCAGGAGACCCGTGCCCCGGATGTGCAGATGTCGCTTGGCGAAGCAGGCATTGTCTACAATGCCGATCATTTTATGGGGGCACTGGAAGGATTACAAAAAGGAAGCTTGCTGCAGCGGGTCCGCGTCCGTGCCTCTTTCCCCCGCTCTTGGAATATTGAAGCCGAACGCAGGCCGGAGGTGCTGGAAAAGAGGCTCAACACCGAATGGGAGAAGGCACGTTACGGTGAACCGGCAAATGCAGTTCGCCGGATTGAAGCCGACGATACCGTTAAATACATCCCCGAAATACCGGTCTACCGAATTCAATGGAAGTCATTGCGCACCAGATTGGACGAGTCTTTGCCAGCCGATTTTTCCATTCTCGATCAAACAGATGACGGCGGCGTTGAGCTTGTACTGCCGCTGGCCGTTGAAGAGCCTGACATAACGCTAGAGAAGCTGAAAAAGGAGGGCATTGAGCGGCGTATTACTCTGTTCTCGACCAAGCTCCGCGGCAGCTCAGCAGGACGAGTGTTTAACGTGGCGTCGGCAGCAAGGGCCGTTGATGGCATGATTCTTGAGCCAGAGGGCGTATTCGATTACGGAAAGGTCATCGCTAAGGCGGAGAGCCAATACGGATTCCGAAAGGCACCCGTTATCGTCAACGGTCGTCTACAGCCCGGCATCGGCGGCGGCATTTGCCAGGTGTCCAGTACGGTATACAATGCAGCCCTGCGTGCTGGCCTTGAAATTGTGGAGCGCCGCAACCACTCCCTGCCTGTCAGTTATCTGCCTAAAGGACAGGATGCCACCTTCGCCTCCGGCTACATTAATTTCCGTTTCAGAAACAACACCGGCAAGCATCTGCTGCTTCGTACGGGAGTTCGTAACGGAGTGCTGACCGTCAAATTTTTCGGCACCTTCCCCTCCAATGTCTCCTATCGGATCGAATCACGGACGGTTGAGACGCTGAGCCCGTCGGTAAGCTATGTGAACAGCGGTCTTCCCGGCAGCGGTCAGCAATTGATCCAAGAGGGTAAGCCCGGGTATGTTGTCGATACATTCCGTACGAAGCTCATTAATGGAAAGCCCGTCGAGCGAATCCGAATTTCACGTGACACATACAGTGCGCAAAAACGAGTTATCGCCATTGGCAGCGAGTTCAGAGGACGTACACCCAATACAGATAGACAGCAGCCATCCCGCTCCCCCCTGATCGAGGATGGTGTTGGCAAAACAGACTCGGATTAAACGGCAAGAAAGCCGGAGCTATTAGAGCCCTCGGCTTTCGCTTTACCCTCTCAACCAGGGCGGTACACCCTTGCTTCAGTTGTTAACTTTACTGATCAATGCTGTCCTCATCCTCCGTGGACGTGGAATCATTACCATCCTCGCTGACCACCGTAATTTCAACCTCTGTGCTCTCATTGCCGTCGGCATCCTCAGCAATGACCCTCAATACGGCATCCCCCGTCACTTCCGAAACGGAAACCTCAAACAGTCCGTACTCATCCGCTGTGTCACTGCCAAGAAGCGTGTCATCCTCAGAATATACACGGATGGTCACACCCGGATCAGCCGTACCGGTGATGCTGCTTTCCCCGCTCTCCACAGCATCTACATCCGGCGCTGATACCTGTGTATCTACAGCATCCCCGCTGTCAGCGGCCGCCGTATCTTCCGTATCGGTAGAAGTGTCCGTATCTTCTGCGGGCTCAGGCTCGGCATCCGTATCTACCGGAGGGAGGACCATATTATCATCTTCGCCGTAAGTATCATCAATAACGCTTCCTGTATTTTCATCAGGAGCTATGATATTGTCCGTATCGTCCAGCGTATATCCGGATGCCGCATCCAGAATAACGACGGCCTCAGCGCGGGTAAGCTCTTTCTCAGGCTTAAAGCTGCCATCAGGATACCCGTTCATATAACCCTGCCCGATCACAGCCGCTACACTACCTCTGCTCCAGGAAGCGATCTCGTCAGCATCGGAGAAGCCTGTGAGCGTGCTTGCTGAACCCGGTGTCAGCCCAATGACCTTAGCGATAATCGCTGCTGCCTCCTGACGTGTTACCTGTTGATTCGGGCGAATCCTGTCATCCGCATAACCGTTGATATAACCGGCCTGTACCGCTGTCATGATATCGTTATAAGCCCAACTGCCGGAGGACAGGTCGCTGAAGCCGGAACCGGTTGAACCATAGGTGGTATCCGCAACCGTCGGCGCGGACGAAGTGAAGGAGCCAAAGGTACGGTTGACAAGTGAAATGAATTCGGCGCGCGTAATGCTTCCGTCCGGCTTCAGTGTACCGTCACTATATCCGCCCAGAGTGCCGATCGCTACCCAGCGCTTGATCTGATCCCCGGCCCAATGCGTGCTCAGATTTTCAGTCGCTGCGGATGCGCTGCTGAATGCGCTCAGCACCAATCCCGTTCCCAAAGCTCCTGTCACTACTTTGCGAAAATATTTTCCCATTCCTTTTACATCCTCCTTTGAGTTGGCTTGCGAAGAAATGAAGCTCCCATCCTTTTTAAAACAATTTATCAGATTTCCAAACAATGAAAACCCTTTTTTCCAGAAAATGATTCGATTCTCCCATTCGCGGTATGCTGCATAAAAAAACATCAACACCAGGACTTAAGATTCTATTTTCATCAACACCAGAATCACTAAGCAAAGCTATATTTCATTTTTCGTTGATTTATTGCGAATTTTAATTTTCATATTTACGAAATTCAAGAAATGTCAAAACCTTTAATTCCGTCAGGACACCACTCATCATTTCCGATAAAATAGTTCATGCAAGCGCTTATCATTTGCTGGAATAATTACTTTTTCAAAAGGAGGAACTACACTTATGGCGCTGATTGAATGCCGGTTCTATTCGGAAACACTCGGGCTGAGCACGTCCATGACGGTCATTCTGCCGCAGCAAACCCGCTCCCAGATCGGACTGCAAAATACGAAAGGACACGGGCCGCATCCTACCCTTTATTTACTGCATGGCTTATCGGATGATGATTCCATCTGGCTGCGCCGCACCTCCATCGAAAGGTATGTCGCATCGCTCGGGATCGCGGTCGTCATGCCTCAGGTCCATCGCAGCTTCTACACGGATATGGCTGATGGAGGCGCTTACTGGACCTTCATCAGCGAAGAGCTGCCACGGCTCGCCCGCTCTTTCTTTCCACTATCTGACAAGCGGGAGGACAACTTTGTTGCAGGCCTGTCCATGGGCGGCTACGGGGCGTTCAAGCTTGCGCTGCGGCATCCGGACAAGTTTGCGGCCGCAGCCAGCCTGTCAGGCGCACTGGATTTAAGCAAAATGAGGACCTCGCCGCAGCTGAGCGTCATGGAAGCCGCCGAATGGGACCGAATCTTCGGTGCCGCCCCCATCCAAGGCACAGACAATGACCTGCTGGAGCTGCTTGCACGCCTCGACCGGAGTGAAGGCGCAAAGCCGCTGCTCTACCAGTGCTGCGGAACGGAGGATTTTTTGTATCAGGAAAATTTGAACTTCCGGGACGCTTGTCTGAACACCGGCATCCAGCTTACTTATGAAGAGGGACCGGGGGAGCACGAGTGGGGCTATTGGGATGCCAAAATACAAGAGGTGCTGGCATGGCTGCCTTTCGAGCGGAAATAGGCCGTCACACCTAATGCTAATTTTGTCGAATATGCGTCAAAAAACAGGAAATCCTTTCTGGCGAAGGGTTTCCTGTTTTGTTACTAAAACGAACGGTTTTTTTATCAAAACGAAACAAAAATCAGATTACAACCATTGATTGGTAATCATTTTAAGCTTATATTCATACATAAAGAAATGAAAATAGATTATTATATTTCGTTTGGAATTTGAACAGGAAAGGATCACATCATGAAAAATATGGATGAGCAGGCTCACGCACCTGTCGACACGATTGACCGCAAAATTATCTCCATCCTGCACCAAAACGCCCGCATCTCCTATACAGACCTTGCTAAGGAAATCGGCCTTTCCCGCGTAGCCGTGCAGACCCGTATTCAGGCCTTGATGGATCATGGGGTCATTGAGCGTTTTACCGCCGTCATTAATCCCGAGAAGATCGGCATTTCGGTGTCGGCTTTTTTTAACGTTGAGGTGGAGCCCAAGCATCTGCAGCAGGTGGCCGAAATTCTTGCCGAGGAACCTACAGTGACAAGCTTGTACCACATGACCGGCCCGAGCAAACTGCATATGCACGGCTTGTTCGCCAACCATCAGGAAATGGAACAGTTTCTGAAGGAAAAGCTGTATCCCCTTCCAGGCATTACCGGGGTAGATTGCCAGGTGCTGATTCAGCGCTACAAGAGCCGCATGGGCATGCGTTTATAACATGGACAAGAGAGGAACTTTAATCCAATGACGATGAAATCATCAGGCACAACCTATTGGAATCTGTCGGCCGCCATGATGCGCACCGGTATTCTCGGTTACGGCGGCGGACCGTCCGTCATTCCGCTGATCCGTTACGAAGCCGTCACCCGTTATCAGTGGATGGAGGACGATGAATTCGGAGAGACGCTGGCGATTGCCAACGCCCTGCCCGGACCGATTGCAACCAAAATGGCAGCCTACCTCGGATACCGGCAAAAAGGAGCTCTCGGCGCGATCATCGCGGTGCTTGCCCACATCCTGCCAAGCTGCATCGCCATGGTTGCGCTGCTATCTGCCGTGCAGTTTCTGAGCACCTCCAGGGTCATCGCGGGCATGATTGCTGCGGTGACCCCTGTCGTGGCGGTCATGCTCGGCACCATGGCTTATGAATTCGGGGAGAAAGCTGTCAAGGGACTGGGCAAATATGTGGGGATCGCCTTCTTTATCATTTCCCTGCTGCTGCTTCAGATCATTGAAATTCATCCGGCCATTGTAATCGTGCTATTTCTTGCTTACGGAGCCGTGCATTTCCGGCTTCTGGCGAAGATGAAGGCACGCCGCAAGCAAAAGGAGGAGGGTCTATGATCGAATGGCTGCAGCTTCTGCTTGGATTCTTTATTGCTAATGTCCTGGGATATGGGGGAGGCCCCGCCTCGATCCCGTTAATGTATGAAGAAATTGTACCCCGCTATCATTGGCTAGATGATCAGGCATTTTCCAATATGCTGGCGCTTGGCAATGCTCTGCCCGGACCGATTGCCACCAAAATTGCCGCCTTTGTCGGTTATGACGTGTCCGGCTGGTTAGGCGCTCTGATTGCGCTTGCTGCCACTGTGGTTCCGTCGGCCGCCGCGCTGATCATCCTGCTGCGCATTATGGCCAAGTACCGGCAGTCCCCGGTCGTCAAAGGCATGACGCTGCTCGTGCAGCCGGTCATCGCAGTCATGATGGCAGTGCTGACCTGGCAAATGGGCGCCACGTCCTTTGCTTCCATCGGCATGTGGCAGTCACTCGGCATTGCAGCCGTGGCCTTCTGGGCCATGAATCTGCGCAAGATTCACCCCGCGCTGGTGATTGTGGCGGCATTCATTTACGGCGGTCTGGTGCTGGCGCACATGGTTTAAATGGATGGACACCCGAAGACGCGCCTGTCTGAACAGAAAAAGGAAGAAGCCTGCGGGGTCAAAGTTCAGTTCGACACCTGGGGCTTCTTCCTTGTTTGCTTCAACTGTGATCTTCTAAATATTATGCCTCCACATTTCCCCGACGGAGCTCCAGCCAGTGCACGGTAGCTTGCAGCGTTTTCTCGCTGCGCGTGATCGCATCTGTGACCTGAGCAGTGGCGGTTCCGCCGTACACGTTGCGGGCGTTCACGACCGCTTCCGGCTGCAACACAGCATAGATCCGGTCGTCAAACAGCTCCGAGAACTGCTTGAACTCATCCAAGGTCAGGTCAAGCAGGTATTTGCCGTTCTGGATGCAGTACAGCACCGTCTTGCCGATCACTTCATGCGCCTGGCGGAACGGGAGCCCTTTACCCACCAGAAAGTCCGCAATATCCGTCGCGTTGGAGAAGTCCTGGTTCACCGCTCGGCGCATGCGCTCCTTGTTGACCTTCATCGTGGCGATCATCGGCGCGAACAACTGCAGCGCGCCTTCCAGCGTCGCCACGGTGTCGAACATGCCTTCCTTGTCTTCCTGCATATCCTTGTTGTAGGCCAACGGCAAGGACTTCAGCACAGTTAGCAGTCCCATCAGGTTGCCGTAGACACGACCAGTTTTGCCGCGTACCAGCTCAGGCACATCTGGGTTTTTCTTCTGCGGCATGATGCTGCTGCCTGTGCAGAAGGCATCGTCCAGCTCGACAAAGCTGAATTCCGTGCTGCTCCACAGCACCAGCTCCTCGCTGAGCCGGGACAGATGGGTCATGATCAGCGAAGCCGCGGCCAGGAATTCAACGATAAAATCACGGTCGCTGACCGCATCCAGACTATTCTCGTATACACCATCAAATCCGAGCTGCTCAGCCACAAAATGACGATCGATCGGGAACGTCGTTCCGGCCAGCGCCCCTGCGCCAAGCGGCAGGATATTGATACGCTTATAACTATCCTTCAACCGGTCGATATCTCGCTCAAACATAGACACATACGCCATCAAATGATGGGCGAACAGAATCGGTTGCGCCCGCTGCAGATGCGTATAACCAGGCACAATCGTGTCCATGTTTTCCTTGGCCTGTCCGATCAATGCTTCTTGTACCGCATGCAGCATGCCAACAAGAGCAACCACACGGCCGCGCAGGTACAGATGCATGTCCGTCGCCACCTGGTCGTTACGGCTGCGGCCTGTATGCAGCTTGCCGCCGACAGGACCGATCTCTTCAATCAGATTCTTTTCGATATTCATGTGAATATCCTCGTCCGCTACGGAGAACTCAATCTCTCCCTTGCGGATGCGCTCCAGCACCTTTAACAGACCCTCTTTAATGATCTCGACATCCTCCTGCGGAACAATTCCGCATTTGCCCAGCATGGTGACATGGGCCAGACTGCCCTGAATGTCCTCTTCAGCCAGTGTCTTATCAAAGTTGATGGAAGCCGTATATTCTTCCACGAGCTTGTTCGTCTGCTTCGTAAAACGGCCGCCCCACAGCTTGCTCATTCTGCTGCCCCCTCTCTGCCTTATTTATTCTGATTTACACCGGAATACACCTTCAAGCGGAGCGCATTCAGGCGGATAAAGCCGGTTGCGTCCCCTTGATCGTAGGCCTGGGTAGGATCGGCTTCCATCGTGGCGATGTCCGGATTGTACAGGCTGACCGGACTTTTCACGCCTGCGCCGATGACATTGCCTTTATACAGCTTCACGCGCACCGTGCCAGTCACATTTTTCTGGCTCTCCGCAACGAGTGCCTGCAATGCCAGACGCTCCGGCGCAAACCAGAAGCCGTTGTACACAAGCGTGCTGTATCTCGTAATCAGACTGTCACGCAGATTCATCACTTCGCGGTCCATCGTAATGGATTCCATTTTGCGATGCGCCGTGAACAGGATGGTACCGCCCGGCGTCTCGTATACACCACGGCTCTTCATGCCGACGAAACGGTTCTCCACCATATCGACACGGCCGATACCATGCTTGCCGCCCAGCTCATTCAGCTTCTCCATCACCTGCAGCGGGCTCAGACGCTCGCCGTTCAGCGCGACACAATTGCCTTGTTCAAATTCAAGCTCCAGGTATTCCGGTGTGTCCGGCGCGTCCTCGGGATCGTTGCTCAGCAGGAACATATCCTTGTTCTCCGGTGTGCTCGGATCAAACCACGGATCCTCCAGCACCCCGCTTTCGTAACTGATGTGCAGCAGGTTGCGGTCTGTGGAATACGGCTTCGCCGCAGATGCGGTGACCGGGATGCCGTGCTTTTCCGCATAAGCGATCATTTCCGCTCTTCCCGGGAACTGATTGCGGAACTCTTCCAGCCGCCAAGGCGCAATCACCTTGATGTCCGGCGTCAGCGCCGCCGCGTTCAGCTCGAAGCGCACCTGGTCGTTGCCTTTGCCTGTAGCACCGTGGGCGATGGCCGTCGCGCCTTCCGCCTGCGCAATCTCTACCATGCGCTTGGCGATCAGCGGACGTGCGATGCTTGTGCCAAGCAGATACTGGCCTTCATACAAAGCCCCTGCCTGGAACATCGGATAAATGAAATCCTTCGCAAACTCGGCGCGCAGGTCGTCGATGTATACCTTGGATGCGCCGGTTGCCAGCGCTTTTTCCTCCAGCCCGTCCAGCTCATCCTTCTGGCCGATATCCGCTGTAAAAGCAATAATTTCCGCGTCATAGGTTTCCTTCAGCCATTTCAGGATGACCGACGTATCGAGACCCCCGGAATACGCCAGTACGATTTTTTCTTTTGCCATTAGACCGCTTCCTCCCTGTGCATCCATACTATTGTTAATTACATGTACCATTCATGACCTGAAATATATATTTTAGGTGCTGTACTGTTAAGCCATTAAAGCGACGAGCAGCGCTTTTTGCGCGTGCAGCCGATTTTCCGCCTCATCGAAGATCACGGAATTCGGACCGTCGATGACACCAGCGGTAACTTCTTCCCCGCGATGTGCGGGCAGGCAGTGCATGAACAGGTAGTCCGGCTTCGCCAGCTTGACCAGCTCTTCGTTCACCTGATACGACGCGAAGGCCGCCTCACGCTGCTTTTGCTCCTCCTCGAAGCCCATGCTCGCCCACACGTCCGTGTAGATCACATCAGCGTCCTTGACCGCTTCCTGCGGACTGGCTGTGACCACGATCTCGCTGCCTGTTTCTTTGGCGATCTCTTTGCACTCAGCCACCACATTTTTGTCCGGTTCATAACCGGCAGGGCTGGCTACGGATACGTGCATCCCCAGCTTGGCTCCGCCGATCATCAAGGAATGCGCCATGTTGTTGCCGTCGCCGATATAAGCGACCTTGAGGCCTTTCAGCTTGCCCTTCTTCTCATACACCGTCTGATAGTCTGCCAGCACCTGGCACGGATGTGCCAAATCGCTCAATCCGTTGATGACCGGCACCGTGGCGTAACGCGCCAGATCAATAACATTGTTGTGGCCGAACGTGCGGATCATGATGCCGTCGAGGTAACGGGACAACACCTGCGCCGTATCGCTGATGATCTCCCCCCGGCCGAGCTGAATGTCATTTTTGCTCAGAAAAAGGGCATGCCCCCCAAGCTGATACATCCCGACCTCGAAGGATACGCGGGTGCGTGTTGAGGATTTTTCAAAAACCATGCCCAGCGTCTTGCCCTGCAGCGGCTGATACAGTTCTCCGTTCTTCTGCTTGCGCTTGATATCCACCGCCAGATCAATCAGATATTGAATCTCTTCGGTCGTAAAATCGTTCAGCTCTATAAAATCCCGCCCCTTCAGGTCGAGCTTCAGCTTCTCTTCGGTTTTGCTCATGAGAGAGTCTCCTTTCGGCCTGCAGCCGGTTTATTTTTCCGCAGCCGTGTGGGCTTCGATCACTTCCGCAACAATGCCCACAGCCATGTCAATCTCTTCCTTTGTTACATACAAGTTAGGCAGAAAACGGATGACATTGGGCCCTGCTGTCACAAACAGCAATCCTTTCTCCTGTCCGGCCAGCACCAGCTCGCCCACCGGTTCCGCGCATTCAACGCCGATGAGCAGTCCCTTGCCCCGCACTTCCTTGACAAAAGGCATATTGGCAAAACGGCTGTTCAAACGCTCCATAAAATATTCGCCCATTTCCGCCGCTCGTGCCGCCAGGTTTTCCCCCACGATAACTTCTACTGTTGCGTTGACCGCCGCCATCGCGAGTGGTGTACCGCCGAAGGTGGAACCGTGACTGCCCGCCGTGAAGGCTTCGCGCAGATACCCTTTGCCCAGCATCGCGCCGACAGAGAAGCCGCTGCCTACCCCTTTGGCAATGGTAAAAATGTCAGGCTCAATCCCGTAATGCTCATGCGCGAACAATTTGCCGGTACGTCCCATGCCGGTTTGAATTTCGTCAATAATGAGCAGCAGCCCGTGCTCGCGGCACAGCTCCACGATGTAGTCCACAAAATCCGCTTCCACCGGGTATACCCCGCCTTCGGCCTGCACCATTTCCAGCATAATGGCGGCTGTAACATCACTGACCGCGGCTTTCAGAGCCGCTTTGTCATGCAGCGGAACGCTTTTGAAGCCTGCCGGCAGAGGGAGGAAGCCCTCCTTCACTTTATCCTGTCCGGTAGCGGTCAATGTCGCAAGTGTCCGTCCGTGAAAGGATTGGGTAAACGTAATAACCTCATATCTTCCGTCCTGCTTCACCTTCTGGTGGTAACGGCGCGCCAGCTTGATGGCGGCTTCATTCGCCTCCGCCCCGCTGTTGCAGAAAAATACCGCATCCGCGCAACTATTTGCCGTTAGCAGTTGCGCGGCTTGCTCCTGACCCGGAATATGAAACAGATTCGATACATGCCACAACGTATCGATCTGCTGCTTCAGCCGCTCGGCCACTGCTTTGGGCGCATGCCCCAGATTGGTCACCGCCAGGCCGCACATGAAATCAAGGTAGCGTTTCCCTTGGTCGTCCCACAGCCAACTGCCTTCTCCTTTGACGAGACTCAGCGGGTATCTTGCATATGTGGGAAACAAGGCACTCTCCTGCGCTTGACCTGCCGCCATTTCCTTCACCGTGGCTCCGCCTGCTGTTCCATTGTGCCCGTTAGCCATATCCTTCACGCTCCTGTTCATGCCGACACTACGGCCGGGTTGATTTTTTAGTAAAGATAGAGTTACGTTCTGGCTATTCTCGTACCGATATTTTCCCCGTTCAGTACACGGCTGAGCACCTGCGGCTCCGTCCCGTCCACAATGACAACCTCACGGACTTCACCATGGATGCAAGCAACCGCCGCCCGCACCTTCGGAATCATGCCGCCGTAAATTTCGCCTGTGCCGATCATATCCTCAATATCCTGTACCGTCACCAGAGGCAGCACCTGCTTAACGCCGTCCACATTCCGCATAATACCGGGAACATCTGTCACCACGATCATCCGGCTCACCCCGATGTGGGATGCCACCGCACCTGCCGCCGTATCGGCATTAATATTGTAACGCTGGCCTCCTGCATCGATGCCCACCGGCGCGATGACCGGCATATAGCCCATATCCACAATACCCCCGATCAGCTCCGCATTGACCGCTGTCACATCCCCGACCCAGCCGACCTCTGCCCTGTTCGCCACCGGCTGCGCCTGAATCAGAGAACCATCCGCACCCGACAGGCCAACTGCTTTGCCACCACGCACCATGATGCGGCGTACAATCTGCTTGTTGATGCTGCCTGCCAGCACCATTTCCACCACATCCAGCACCTCTTCCGTCGTGCGGCGCAGTCCGTTGACGAATTCGGTCTCAATGCCGAGCTTCGTCAACGTATCGGAGATGGCCGGGCCTCCGCCATGCACGATGACCGGCTGCCTGCCATCCCGCTGCAGGTGCACCAGATCGTCGAAGAAGGAATCCGGCAGCGCAGCCAGCGTGCTACCGCCACATTTCATGACAAAGCTGGAGCGCAGCCGTTCCGGCACTGTCTGTGCTGTATTGTCCGCTGCGGTTTTCATTGCATGCCTCCTCTACTCCTGGTATATATAAGTCCGCTTACGTCCGGTAAGCCGCATTAATTCGCACATAATCATAAGTCAAATCACAGCCCCATGCGGTAGCAGCACCATCGCCGTTATGCAGATCAACAACAATGCGTACCGTGTCTCCGCGCAAATAAGCAAGAGCTTCCTCTTCATCAAATACGACCGGACGTGAGCCCTTCAGCACGATGATATCACCGAGCCGGATATCGACCGTCTCCGGATTGACCGGCTCTCCCGCACGGCCAACGGCGGCGATAATGCGTCCCCAGTTGGCGTCCGCTCCGAACACGGCTGATTTGACCAGACTGGAGCCGATCACGGTCTTCGCAATCGCTCTAGCCGACAGCTCACTGACCGCACCGCTTACGGACACCTCCACCAGCTTGGTCGCTCCTTCCCCGTCCCGGGCAATGCTCTGGGCCAGAATACGGCACACATATGTAAATGCCTCGGCAAAGGCCTCCCAATCCGGATGCTCCGCATTCAGCTCCTGATTGCCGGCAAGTCCGCTTGCCATGGCGACCAGCATATCATTCGTGCTCGTATCACCATCAACCGTAATCATGTTGAACGTCGTATCCGTCGCCTGCTTCAGGAGCTGCTGCAGCGACGCCTGCTCCACTGCCGCATCACAAGTCATAAAGGCAAGCATCGTTGCCATGTTGGGATGGATCATACCCGAGCCTTTAGCGGCACCGGCGATATGTACTGTTACCCCGTCGATGACCAGCGAAACGCACGACTCCTTCTTCACCAGATCTGTCGTCAAAATCGCCTGCGAAAAGGCTTCAGCTCCTTCGCGGTCAACGTTCATCTGCTCCGGCAGCCCTTGGATCCCCGCATGCACACAGTCCATCTTCAGCAGCTCCCCGATGACACCCGTGGATGCCACGGCCACATCACTTTCAGCCACGCCAAGCTCCCGCGCTGCTGCCGCACGCATCGCGTAGGCGTCTTCCTCGCCTTGTTGACCGGTGCAGGCGTTGGCATTGCCGCTGTTAACGATAACAGCCTGCAATCGGCCATCGGCCATACTCTCCCGTGTTACCTTCAACGGCGCTGCCTGAAAAATGTTGGTGGTGTATACGGCTGCCGCCGTGGCTGGAACCTCGCAGCGGATCGCCCCCAAATCGTTGCGGTCCGTCTTCTTCAGGCCGCAATGCAGCCCGCCTGCACTGAAACCGCGCGGCGTTACAATCGAGCCTTCGCTCACGATTTCGAACATTTGTTTCCCCATAGTTGTGCCCCCGTATCCGCGTTACGGATAGACCGGCGTCAAGCCGAGCCCGAGGTTTTCCTCCCATCCCATCATGAGATTCATATTTTGAATAGCCTGGCCTGCCGCGCCTTTAACGACATTATCAATGACCGAAATAATCGTCACCCTGTTCGTCCTTGAATCGACGGCAAAGCCGATGTCACAATAGTTGGAGCCGGATACTTCCTTCGTGGCCGGCCATACGCCCGCATTCCGGACACGCACAAACGGCCGTCCTTTGTAATACTCCCTGTAGAGATCCACCAGATCCTGATCCGTATAGTCTCCGTTCAGTGTCGCATACATGGTGCTCATAATGCCGCGCGTCATAGGCACAAGCTGAGTAGTGAAGGTGACTGTAACTGTCTCTCCCGCCACATCTCCAAGCACCTGTTCAATTTCCGGTATATGCTGATGTTTATTCACTTTATACGCTTTGAAATTTTCGTTAATTTCGGCAAAATGCGTCATCAGGCTGGTGCCACGTCCCGCGCCGGATACACCGGATTTCGCATCAATAATCATGCTGCGGTGGTCGATCCAGCCAGCCTTGAGCGCCGGAATGAGACCGAGCAGCGTCGCTGTCGGATAACATCCCGGGTTGGAGATGAACGGCACGCCCGCCGCACGATCACCATACACTTCCGCTAGCCCGTATACTGCCTGTTCCAGATAAGCAGAGGGGGCAGCCGGCTTTTTGTACCATTGCTCATAGGAAGCGCCGTCCTTCAGCCTGAAATCCCCCGACAGGTCAACAACCTTCAGACCGGCATCCAGAAGCTGAGGGACCAGTTCTGTACTTACACCCGACGGCGTCGCGGTAAAAACAAGATCGGCCTTGGCCGCAATCTCCTCTACTATAACCCCATCCAGATCCTGAACCAATATATCCGTTAAATGCGGGAAGCCTTCGTTAATGGGCGTTCCGCTGCTGGAGGATGAGATCACCGAGACAACGTCCACCTGCGGATGATGCTGTAAAAAACGAATCAGTTCCACCCCGCCGTAGCCGGTGGAACCGACGATTGCTACTTTCAATTTGCTGTTCAAATGCTGCTCCCCCATTCCGCTCTGCTTGAGTTGTGTATTATTATACATCCGTATTCATATAAATACAACCATTCCATGTTAAGTTTCAGTAGGGGCAATGCTATAATAAAAACGACTCAGAAATGACAAGAAAGCGCGGGGATCCGTATGAACAACCCTACACATATGCAGGAGCTCATCACGCTGAAAACCATTGCCGAAACCTTGAATCACTCAGGCACACTACAGCCGATGCTGCAAAATGTGCTCGAACAACTGCTGGATTTGACCGGCCTGACGACAGGCTGGATTTTCCTGATGGACACCTCACATGAATATGAATTTGCCGCCGACCGGAATCTGCCGCCGGCTTTGACTTACAGGGATAAACAGCCCATGAAATGCGGCAACTGCTGGTGCGTGGACCGGTATCATGGCGGACGACTGCATAATGCCGTTAACATTCTGAACTGCAAACGGCTCGAAGACGCCGAGGAGCAGCGGACTGCGGATACTGGGGGAATCACTCACCATGCCACGGTTCCGCTCCGCTCAGGAGAGCGCAGCTATGGCCTGATGAATGTCGCTTCTCCAGGCAAAAACCACTTCACAGACAGCGAGCTGGCCCTCCTGCAGTCCGTAGCGCTGCAAATCGGAGGCGCACTGGAGCGCATCCGTCTGTTCGAGGCGGAGCAGCGCCGAGCGCTGCTGTTCAGCAAAGCAGGCGAATTCGGAGGTGCACTTGCTAAAATGGCCTCAGGAACCGGCACAATGCTCTACCTGGTGGCTGACCGGGTAACACAGCTGCTCGGCGAGACGTTCGCCGAGTGGCCCTTGGCCGCCTTGTTCGAGCCGGAAGAGGGCGGTTACACCCTGCGGAGTCTGTATGTCGGAACCGGCCTGTCCCATCAGGCCGGTTCCGGTACGGAGCGGCTGCGGAGCCTGCTGACAAGGGGCGCCGCAGACAGCCGACCCGTGCGCGCATCAGCTGCTGAGCTGGCGGAGTTGCGCCTGGCAACAGGGGACAACGGAACTCAACTGAAAGCAGCCTTTGCAGCTGCTGTGCCTTCATGGTGCAGACAGTCGGCCGTGCTGGTTGTCGGGTGCAACGGCAGTAGGGAAGAAGAAGCCACACAGGTGGATGCCGTGGTGATCGAGGCGGTGGCGGAGCATATTACCGTCACACTGGAACGGGTGAAGCTGGAGGAACAGCAACGGCTGTTGACCCGTCTGGAGGAGCGCAACCGTTTGGCAAGAGATTTGCACGATTCGGTCAGCCAAATTTTATTTTCTCTATCGCTGACCGCCAAGGGTGTGGAAGCCATGCTCACTGGAGAAAACGACGGTCCGGCGGCCGCAGCCGTCCGAGATATGCGCCAACTGTCGCAGACCGCACTGCAGGAGATGCGCAGCCTGATCCGGCAACTGCGGCCCGCCGGTCTGGAAGCCGGTGTGCTGTCTGCGTTGCAGGAATATGGATCCATGCTCGGACTGCGGATTCAAACGGAAATGGAGGGCGTCCGGCAGCTTCCCCCAGCAGTCGAGGAAGCGCTCTGGCGCATCGGGCAGGAAGCCTTGAACAATGTCGTCAAACATGCAGGAACCAGAGCAGCCGATGTAAGACTTTCACTCCTGCCAGACCGGACCGTGCTGCGCATTGCGGATCAGGGTCGCGGCGGTGTATTAAAGCATCCGGCCTCCGGAGGGGGGCATTACGGGCTGGCCAACATGAAGCACCGTGCCGAGTCGCTAGGCGGAAGCTGTACAATTACGAGCAGCGCCGGGAACGGAACCGTCGTGGAAGCCACCATTCCTCTGGGCCGTTTGAGTGATAGAGATCCGATGACGGGAGGAGCCTGATTATGATTAAACTGCTGCTTGCCGACGACCATGCCATGGTGCGCAAGGGACTGCAGGTGTTTTTGTCTACCCAATCGGATATCGAGGTGGTCGGTGAGGCTTCCAATGGAGCGGAGACACTGGAGCAGGCAGCACTGCTGCTGCCCGATGTGATTCTGATGGACTTGAACATGCCCATGATGGACGGGATTGCGGCGGCTCGGGAGCTGAGGGCGGCACAGCCGCAGATCAAGGTGATCGTCATGACCTCCTTCAATGACAGAGCCCATGTCCTGCCCGCCGTCCAGGCCGGGGTTAAGGGGTATTTGCTGAAAGATATCGAACCTTCCGAGCTGGCGGAAGCCATCCGGAGGGTGTATCAAGGGAAGGTTGAGCTCCATCCCGACGCAGCGGGAGAGCTGATGAGACTGATGTCTTCCCCGGATGCCCAAGGGCTGAGAGTGGGTCAAAATATGCAGGATACGAACCCTCCACACCATGCAGGGGAGCTTCGGTACGGAGAAGAGCCGCACGATGAGAATGCATCCGCAAGAGGCAAACCATCCTACCCGCACCTGGAGCGGCTAACCCCCCGGGAGCGTGAAGTGCTGGACCTGATTGCCCACGGATTGAACAACCGAGAGATTGCGGAGAAGCTGGTCATCACCGAAAAAACGGTCAAGACCCATGTCAGCCATCTGCTCGACAAGCTGGAGCTTGCTGACCGGACGCAGGCGGCCATTTTCGCCTTAAAAAACGGAATCAGCAGCTAAGATACCCATTCCATCTCATCCTAAAGTTGTAGACGCTCAGCCTTGCGGCTGAGCGTTTTTCGCCATACAAAGATACATCCCTCTGCCGACGCCCCCTGCTGCGTCCGTAAGGTAAGATACCAGTAGAAACAGCACAACGCTAACAGAAGCCTAATTTACAGGAATACAGGAGGAATCTCTAATGAATATTGTCGCCCTTACAGGAAGCAACCGTAATCATGCAGCAAGCAGCGGGCTTGCGGAATATGCCGCAGCCATCATGCGTGAGTCAGGACATACAGTCCGCATAATCCATCTGTACCATACGCCGCTGCCGCTTTATTCTCCCACAGCGGAAAATCTGCAGCATCCTGGCGTAGAACAGCTGCTGCAGTCGTTTGAACAGGCTAACGCCATCATGCTGACTACGCCGGAGTATCACGGCAGTATCAGTGGTGTGCTCAAAAACGCGCTCGACTACCTGGGCCAGGCGCATTTTAAAGGCAAGGCCGTGCTAACCGCCAGCACCGCCGGAGGTCCGGTTGGCATCAGCTCACTGCTGCAGCTGCAGGCGATCGTCCGCAACCTGCACGGCGTGAACTGCCCGGAATGGATCTCGATCGGCGGCAGTCTGCGCCACCAATTCGAAGGCATATCCGGCCTCCAGACGGGTGTGCATGAGTCCGTGCCGGAAGCGGACGAACGCGTTTTCAGTGCTGTCAGGTCGTTCCTGCGGCTGGCAGAAAGCCTGCGTAACGAGTAGGCCGCTGCTTCAGACACATCCTTATCCGGCTGAACCATCCCCAACAGTTATTATGAACGAGACAGACTCCCACGTACTTGCAATATCTTAGGTTACTTTGGCAATACAGGTAGTATAAGGGCCTGCGATCCAAAGCAGAGCTAAATTGCAAAGGAGAGTCTGTCTATG
>NZ_JAPCKK010000005.1 GCF_030705605.1 Paenibacillus zeirhizosphaerae | reverse complement strand
ACTTAGAACGCTTTTGTAATCTGCATGCCCATGAATGACGAGCATCGGAAAGCCGTATGAGGGAAAACCTCACGTACGGTTTGATGAGGAGGGGCAGGAATCCCTGCCCTTTACTCTAGCCGGAGGGCCAACAGTGATTGGAGGAATGCTTCGTTTTCGGAGCGTCTCCAGCGTATCCCCTTTTTTGCAAGGGGAAGAAACACCGTCACTTCATCCAGATCATCTCAGGATAATCCGCCGATACAAGGCGCATCCTATAGCCTGTCTTACATTCTAACCTGATGGAGGGTGAACTGATGCCTGGAGCAAAAAAAGTAATCACAGTGTCCGTGTCGGCGGCTTTGATTGCCAGCATGCTCGGGATTGCGGGTTGCGGTTACCGGGATAACGGCAACGGTGTTCGTACCAACAATATCCGTTATGGTGCTGCAGATATGAACCGGGCTGACCGGCTTGGTGTCAAACCCACCGATACGGCAAACCGGCTGGGACGAGATGGTGTGGCAACTAATCATGCGGATAACATGCGCTATAGTCAGAATCTATCCAAACGAATTTCCGAAATGAGGGGGATCCGGAACGCAACCGTGCTGGTTAACAACAACAGTGCATATGTAGCTCTTTCTTTGGTAGGGCAACGTGTTACAAAAGCAACGACACGTGAACGTGTAACGGATCTAGGGAATATGGGCGTGCGCGATATTGTGGGAACGAGAGCTCCTTACACAACCAGTGGAGTCGCCCCTGGGTTAACAGGCAATACTAATGGCGTTGTTCCTCGCCGCTCTGTAGCTGATAACAACGGATTAAATGGAAGCTCTGGAACAGGCACTTTGCCGAATCGTATCCAAAATCAAGTTACCTACAAAGTCAAACAGTACGCGCCGCATATTAAAAATGTCTATGTTTCCAATGACCCTAATTTCGTGACACGTATGGGCGGCTATGCGCGTGATTTGGGGAATGGACTGCCTTTTAGCCGAATTGGCCGTGATTTCCGAATGATGACAGAGCGTCTATTTCCTGCAGGCACAGGCGTGGATGGCATTGGTCCTAGGCCGGGAGTCATCAACCGCGGTAATTCGACGCTCAACGGCAATCGGTGAGCTGTGTCTTTATGCATTCGAACAAGCCGTGTTCCTATAAAGAACGCGGCTTGTTCGGATGCTTTTTGGCATATTCTTAAAATTACAATTCCTGTGAAGATAACAGCTTGCCCTTAATCCAGACGGACATTAGATCGAGATCCGGGCTGAGCAATAAAATATCAGCTTGCTTGCCTTCTTCAAGCGAACCTGTTCGCTTATCGATGCCGATGGACATTGCCGGATTCAAGCTTGCTGCCAGGGAGGCTTCAGTGATACTCAGACCGACCTTGTGCACGAGAAAGCGGAAGCCCTCGATCATCGTTAAAGTGCTGCCTGCAAGTGTTACCCCATCCTCCAGACGCGCAACTCCTCCCTGCACAATGACAGGAAGATCACCAATCGTGTAATGACCATCCTCAAGTCCCGCGGCAGACATGGCATCGGTAATGAGGATCAGCTTATGATCCTGCTTTAGTCTGGCCAATACCGCGACGGCTGCTGGATGCACATGTATGCCGTCCGCGATCACTTCAGCTTCGATGCGTGGGTCGAACATGACTGCGCCGACTGCACCCGGTTTACGATGATGAAGCGGCGTCATCGCATTGAAGGTATGAACGGCATGCCGCAATCCGGCCTCCACCGCAGCTTCTACTTCTTCAAAGGAGGCATCGGTATGTCCCATGGCAGGAGTAATTCCGTGTTCCTTGAGCCAGGAGACCAGCTCCAACGCTCCGTCCCTTTCTGGGGCGAGTGTAAGCTGCTTGATTAAACCGGGAAAGCGGTCATTCCAATCCTGAACCCAGTCGACCCGAGGATCTGCTATATGCTCCGGATTTTGCGCACCCGGCCACTTGGGGCTGATAAATGGCCCTTCGAGGTGAACTCCTGCAAGCTGTGCGTAATTCGAGCCACTTGAGATGTAGGCGTTCACCTCAGCTAGAACCTGTTCAATACGATCCTTAGGGGCGGTCATCGTTGTGGCCAGCATGGCTGTGGTTCCCTGCGAAGCGTGAAAGGAAGTGATTCGATCCAGCACTTCAGGGCTCGCGTCCATGAAATCCGCACCATTCCCGCCATGGATATGGATATCGATGAATCCGGGCAGCAGATATCCGTTCCTTGTCTCACAGGTCGCCGCATCCTTTTTCAACGCAGTTGGGATTTCTACTGCTTTTCCCGCGTAATGTATGAATCCCTCCTCTATCACAACCGCTCCATCTTCAATGATCCCTTTAGGAGTAACGACAGACCCATATATGATTTCTCGTTGGTTACTGTTGGAATGCATCACAACAATCCTCCGGCTGCCCGGTCGAGCAGAACGACCACATTCGGGTGACATTGCAAAAGAGAAGCCGGGCATTCGGTTGTAATCGGACCGGTTAACGCACGATGAATAATCTCGGCTTTATCCGCCCCGCGTGCGACCAGCAGGATTTGCTTTGCCTTCATAATCGAAGCGACCCCCATCGTAACAGCTTGAACAGGGACTTCGTCAATGGACGGGAAAAAGCGGGCGTTTGCCTGGCGCGTCTGCTCCACCAATTCAACGACATGCGTGCCTCCAATCAGGCTAGAACCAGGCTCATTGAAGCCGATATGCCCGTTATGTCCGATACCGAGGAGCTGCAGGTCTACAGGACCGATTTCGTCAATCAGGTTATCGTAGGCTGCGCATTCAGCGTTCAAATCAGCGGCATTACCGTTCGGTACGCGTGTGTTGGCCAGGTCAATATCGACGTGGCGAAACAGATGATGATTCATGAAGCTCCGGTAGCTTTCGGGATGATCTTCAGGCAGTCTCACATATTCATCGAGATTAACAGTGGACGCCTGCGCGAAGCTTACAAGGCCGCGCTGGTACATGTCAGTCAAGTGGCGATAAATGCCGACAGGCGAGCTGCCCGTGGCAAGTCCGAGCACAGCGCGTGGTTTGCTCTGCAGCAGGCTGGCGATAAGGCCGGCCCCCGTAGAATTCAGGTCGTCTTCATGATCAAAGGTCCAAATGTTCATTGATATTCTCCTCCTTGTTTCTTGCGGATGGTCCGCACATTGCGGTAGGACTGCTCAAGCTTTGGAATATAACGGTTAAAGCCTGCGCTGACCATGCCGGTGAACAATATATCTATGACATGAAGCTGGGCTATGCGTGACGCCATGTCCCCCCTGCGCATTCCCTCCTCCAGAGAGGAGGAGAACAGCGGGATATCGGCGATGCCTGCCAGCGTGTTGCTGCCGTAGGAAGTGAGCGACATCGTATGCGCTCCGCCGGCTTTGGCCAGCCGCAGCGCATCGATCGTTTCCGGCGTTTCACCGGAATAGGATATGGCCAGAGCCACATCTCCTGGACCGAGTGAAGATGCGGAGGTAATCTGCATGTGGGAGTCAGGAAATGCCGTGCTATTGGCCCCGATTCGGATCAGCTTCTGGTAGAAATCCTGAGCCACGATAGAGGAGGTTGCCATGCCGTAGAGATCGATTCTGCCTGCCCCGCAGAGCAGGTGAATCGCCTTCTCCAGCCGTTCCATATCAAGCAAACGGGTGGTGTCCGTAATGGAAGCGATATGGTTGGCCTCAATCGCCTGTACGATCATCGGAAGCGGGTTGCCTGCCACAATGTCCTGATAAGTGGCCTCTGTCGCTGGATGGCTAATTTCGGCGGCCAGCTTCATTTTGAAATCGGGATAACCCTTGAAATGAAGGGACTTGCAAAAACGCGTTACCGTCGAGGGGCTGACACCACCCTGTTCAGCCAGTTCCTTGATGCCAAGCCGGATGACAGCGTCAGGCGAAGCGAGAATCGTCTCGGCCAGCTTGCGCTCCTGCAGCGGCAGGGCGCTGAGCTCCCTTTGCAGTGTCTTCAAAATGGCGGGCATGGGATAGGTCACCTCTTTTCGTGATGAAAATTATTTTAAATATATATACATTATACATGAAAATTATTTTCAGGATTATCATAAAAAATTTCGACGCGGAAATCAACGACCTGCCCAAAAAAATGCTGCAATCTCGTCTGTTTTGACAAAAACATACAATTTATGCTATTGACGAAAGCCTTTTGTTCAGGTCTATAATTGAATATAGTTCCATTTATAGAATTGAAAAGGGAATTATGAGTTGTGTTTTGTCGATGTCACTTTGTTCGCATCATTGGACTTACCGGGCGGATCAACCAGAGAAGCTCGCCTGCGCCCGCCCTTCACCTGTCGGCCGAACTGGCCGCCAAAGAAAAGGAGGAGGAAGCAACATGCAGAGCCAAGTAATCCGAATGATTAGTGAAGCGAAGGAAGATCCGGGGCTAGCCGATAAGCTTAATGGAGGCTCGGATATTATTCACGACGCAGGGCTGGACTCGCTGCAACTGGTGCACTTTATGCTGAAGATTGAAGATGAATTTGACGTGGAGATCGATTTTGATGCTTTTGAACTGGAATATCTGAGTTCGATAGATATCTTCTGCAGCTATGTCCGTGATATGAGAGGACAGGCCGGATTTACGGAGTCGACGAAAATCGGAATGGTATAACGGCGTCAAGGATTCATCAATTTGAGAAGCGAGGTGCCTAAGCATGCAGCCTACAAGCAATGTGTTGGTTGATGAGAAAGCGTTCAAGCTGATTAAAAGAAATTTGAAAAACACCTTGGTTGCCTACCGCAACTCCGTTAAGGACCCTTCCTTCAAGACGGACATGCCTCAGACGATCGGTATTAAGCTGACAAACCGCTGTAATCTCCGCTGTACCCACTGCTTTGAATGGAATGAAGACGGGTACCATCATCAAATGGACAAGGAAGAACAGAATATGGATCTCGATCCCGGGATGCTCAGACAAATTTTGCAGGAGACGAAGGAGGTCAAATCCCGGTTGTACATGTGGGGCGGAGAACCGATGTTCCACCGCCGCTTCGATGAAATTCTGGACGTGCTGGCCGAAGACCGGCGTGAGATGACCTTTTGTACAAACGGCCTTCTGATTGATAAACATTTGGACCGTATTCTGGATTTATCAGAAAATTTGGAGCTGCTGATTGCTGTGGAAGGATTTGAACGTGAGCATGATCTGATCCGCGGTAAAGGCACCTTTAAAAAAACGATGGCCCAGATGCAGCGGCTGATTGAGCTCCGCGACCAGGGGCTGTATAAAGGCCGGGTCACGGTGCATGCGGTCATTAATGACAACATGATCGGACGGATGTTCGAATTTCTCGAAATGTTCGAAAGTATGAAGCTGGATCTTGTTCTGCTTACTTTTCCATGGTACATCTCCAAAGAAACCTCACTCAAAATGGATGACTATTTCTCCCGGAACTTCTCTTGGCTGCGCTCGCTGGAGGAAAAAAACATCAGCAGTTGGCATGCCTTCAAATACAAAATCAACCCTGACAATATCGAGCCCTTGATGCAGGAGCTATACCGGATCAATGAACGGGTATGGAAAATCCGTGTCCGTTATCAGCCTGGGCTTGATTTCGAAGAAATCGACAAATTTATTCATGGCGAAGAAATGGTCAGTCGCTGTTCATCACGATGCTTGGCCCTGAATTCACGTACGGACATTCTGCCTGATGGAAAAGTGATGCCGTGCAAGTTTTTCAGCGAGTTCACGATCGGAAGCCTGCGGGATCATAGCCTGAAGGAAATTTGGCAGTCTGAGCGTTATGAAAAGACCCGGTCCATCATCAATGAGAACGGACTGACACCTGTATGCTCTAAATGTAGTGTGCTCTATCTGCACGGGGCCAAATCTCTGAAATATATTTGAGGAGCAGCCTATCATGCAGCATTATTCGGATGTGGATTTATTGACAGCGCTCTCAACGGGCCGCAGTCAGCATGTGTTCATCTGGCTGTTCAATATTGGTGCGGAGGAGGTGTGGCATCCCGGCTCAGGGGGAATCTCCGATCCGGCCGAGCAGACGGTGGTGAACCGGATAGAGGAAATGAATCTGCTTCTCTGCCGCAGTCAGGATATCATCGTGCTGCGACAGCACCCGGACCCGGATTTTCTGGAGATGCTCAGCCAGATCGGATTCGCTATTCCCCGCATCGAGGTACCGGAGCCTTTCGATGCGCTGACTCCGATTACCGATCTGATGCTTGCCGATGAAGGTCTGCTACAGCGGTTGCGGACTGCATCGGAAGAAGCGGGTACCGCTTACCTGGTCCCCTATGCTGTAACTTGGAAAGAAGAGGAGGTAGCGGCACGCTGCTCGCTGACCTTGCTGGGAGCCGGCTCAGGTCTCAGTGCACGTATCAATGATAAAATATGGAGCCGCCGAACGGCTGAAGAGCTCGGCTTCCGGGTTACAGAAGGCGCTGTATGCAAAGATGAAACGGAAGTGCGTGAGGCGTGTCTCCGGATGACCGCAGAGAGCTCGGCTCCTGTCCGCTTCATTATCAAGCTGCCGCACGGTGCTTCCGGTAAAGGCATGGTTCTGGTTGAGGATCTGTCCAGGCTGGACAGCGTTCTGAAAGTGATGAAGCGTTTTGCAGGGCGTCCTTCCCTCTCGGCTGGTTGGCTGGTAGAGCGCTGGCATGCCAAGCAGATGGATTTGAATTACCAGATTTATATCGATCCGCAAGGTGGCGTAACGCTGTTTTCGCTCAAAGCTCAGGAGCTTGCCGGTACGGTGTATATCGGCTCCCGCATGCCAGCAGAGGTAGACCGCCGGCTGGAAGTGGAAATCAGAAGCTGTGCGGAACAGCTCGGCGCCAGCCTGTTTGCTGCCGGATATACAGGAATTGCTTCCATTGACGGTTTTGTGAATGAGGACGGCTTGCTCCTTCCGGTGATTGAAATCAATGGAAGATTTACGCTTTCGACCTATATTTCGTTCGTACCCTCTATACTTGGTGAACACAAATATGTGTCCCGCTATTACCGGATTGTCTCGGCTGAGCCTCTGACGTATGCCTCCCTATGCTCGCTGCTCCGCGAGCGGGAACTGCTGTACGGACCGGAACGGCGCGAAGGGGTTATTGTGTATACGGCAGGCACACTTTCCACGGTTGGGTTGAAGCAGGGATTTATCAATCGCATCTTTACATTGATTGCTGCAGACAGTTGGGAAGAGGCTGAAGATTATGTGTGTCGGCTGGAGCGGGTCGTAGCCGGGCTGCAGCATGTACAAGCCTTGCAGGCTTATAAGGCATGAACTATGGGACTTGCATTACACGGAAGGAAGGTTCTGAACCTGCGAAAGAATGGAGGAAATCAGATGGAAACGACTGTAAACCTCGTGGTGCCCGTACTGGAAAAGGTGTTGAAACTGCCAATGGGTGAACTGGATGGACTGGAGCCAGACCGGGATTTGCGCAGTTTTGGCCTGAATTCGCTGTCAGCGCTTGAATTGATTGTGGAATTGGAAAACGAGCTGGATATTATGATTGATGACGATGATCTGGTGCTTGATCAACTGTCCACATTGGAAGGAATTGGACAGATGCTGGACAGATATGCATAAGGCCGGGACAGCTTCACACGGGCAATCCGTGTCAGGAACGAGCCGGACAGGCAAGCATTGTCTTTATTCATCCCTGTGTAGTGTGCTGCTGCGCATGAAGACTGAAGTTGCCGAGGCTGACTTATTTATATTGGCGGGCAGCATGAATGCGGAATACGAGGGAAAGCTGCGAGCGTTTGGTCCGGGAACATTCGGGAATCAACTGCGCAGAATCACGGCTTCGGAAGGACCTGCTATCCAGGTTGAGGCCTGGGACCCGCAAGGCGGCGATCCGGACAAGCTGGTGAAGGCTCTGCATGCCGGGTACGGTACGATGCTGCACGTATCCAGCGCAGCCCTAACGTATCATGAGGTTTATACTATCAACGAGCCTCGCGGACATGTGATTGAGCTGTGCGGCCTGGAAACGGAGTCCCGGACTGCCCAGGTGTCGGACAGCTTCCTGCTGGACTCATCAGGTCGTGCGTTGCATTACACAGGCCCAGCCCGCCTTGATGATCTGCTGGGCGGAATGATGGAATATGCCTGGCTGGTGGAAGCCCCGGCCGCGCTTCCGCCAGCCAGGGTGCATCAGGCGTGCGCATTGCATATCCGGGAGTATCTGACAGGCAGGAGCGGGGACCCTCGGATACGGAGGGGGGATGCGGCATACCGTGCCTTCATCGCGGATTTTCAACTGCTGTCCGATATGGATGACCGGGAGTTTCGATTCTTCTGCGGGGAGATCTATTATCAACTGCGGATTGGCACTGCGCTTACCCTGGTGGATTATCTCCGTGATTATGTCATGTTTCATCAACATGCGCTGGGGGCTGAAGCGCATGTGATCGCGGACAGGGCACAAGAGCTTCATGCCGGTTGGCACCGCCTTAATCTTCATCTCTACAAGACGGGTCTGCAGTTGGACAGACGTCGTGTTCCGACTATCATGAGCCGCGCTCATGAACTGGCTGACCGGCAGTACCGGCTGTTTGAGCGGCTGCTGCCTCTTGTGGAAGACGCTTCACAACATTAAGGAGGGAATCGTTTTGCCGTCCATTAGCCTGAACCAATTATCGAAAACATTCACGTACTATAAAAAAGAGCCCGGTGTGCGAAAATCGCTGAAAAACCTGTTTCGACGGGAGAAGCTCGCCAAGGAAGCCGTCAGGGACATCAGCTTTACCGTCAGTGAGGGGGAAATGGTTGGTTTTCTCGGGCCGAATGGGGCGGGCAAAACGACGACGCTGAAAATGCTGTCAGGCATTCTGCATCCGAGCGGCGGCGAAGCGTCGGTGCTCGGATTTACGCCTTGGAAGCGCCAGAAGCAATTCAAGCGGCAGATCTCGATCGTGATGGGGCAAAAAAACCAGTTGTGGTGGGATTTGCCCGCAAGCGAATCCTTTGAGCTGAACAAGCTGATTTACGAGATCGGTGACCGTGAATACCGTACCTCGCTGGATGAGCTGGTGACGCTGCTCGGTGTGGAGGAGCAGCTACACGTGCAGGTGCGGCGGCTGTCGCTCGGGGAACGCATGAAGATGGAGCTGATTGCCGCGCTGCTGCACCAGCCAAAGGTCATTTTGCTGGATGAGCCGACCATCGGACTGGATCTGGTATCCCAGCGCAGGATACGCGAATTTTTCAAGGCGTATAACAGACAGCATCGGACGACGGTGCTGCTGACCAGTCATTACATGAAGGATATTGAGGATTTATGCTCACGGGCGATTATTATCAACGGTGGTAGTCTTGTCTATGACGGGGATCTGAAGAGTGTGAATGAGCTGCTTGGCACCCGCAAGCTGCTTAAGGTCCGGCTGGCTGAGCCGGTCGCGCAGAAGCTGCTGGCGGGTCTTGGCAGCATCCGCTCCTACAGTCAACTGGAGGCTGTTTTTGAGGTCGATGCGGAGGATACGCTTGGCTGGTCGAAAAAAGTGCTTGATGCACTGCCTGTCGTGGATTTCACCATTGAGGACGTGCCGCTGGAGGAGGGAATTGAAAATCTGTACAGCGGAGGCAGATGGGCCGATGCGAAATAATCCGCTTGAAAATAACAAGTATGCCAAAGTGTTTCTGCTCGGCATGCAGAGCGAAATGGAGTACAGGGCGAACTATTGGCTGCAATTGTTCTCTTTCATCCTGCCGCTGCTGACGCAGATCTTTCTCTGGCTCGCCGTATTTGGTTCCTCGGGAGAGCATCGGCTCCTTGGCTACACGCTGGAAGAAATGCTGATTTATGCAGTGATGGCGGCGGTAACCGGCAGACTGATCGCCGCTGGCTTTGAATACGAGATTGCGGCAGATATCAAGGAGGGTGGCCTTGGCAAATTTCTAGTTCAGCCTGTTCATTATTTTGCCTACCGTCTCTTCCGCTTTATCGGGGCCAAAGCCGTGCAGAGCGCTGTCATTTGCATGGGGGCCGTTTTTATGCTGGTAGGGCTTAGCCTGTGGGACAGCGCCTCTGTTGCCGTCACGGATTTGTTCATGTATATGCTGACGCTTCCCGGAGCGCTGCTGCTGAACTTTCTCGTCTATTATACGCTAAGTGGCATGGCATTCTGGATTACCGAATCGTCGGGGCTGTTTTATACATTGTCCCTCGCCATCTATGTAGCGAGCGGGACTGTGTTCCCGCTGACGCTGTTCGGGGAGACGGCGGGCAGGGTGCTGAGCCTGCTGCCGTTCGCTTACACGGTGTTTTTTCCTGTGAATGCCATTACCGGCAGGCTGGACGTCACACTCCTTGCGGCAGGCATTGGAGTACAGGCATTCTGGATTGCCGTGCTCTTGATCCTTTCCAGGCTTGTTTGGCGGACGGGGGTCAGACGTTTTGTATCGGTGGGTGGCTGATATGAACAAGCTGCTGCGAATCTGTATACGTTATGTCAGGCTCTATGGGCGATTTGTGAAATTTTCCGTCATATCGCAAATGGAATACCGGATCAATTTTATTACCGCCTTTCTGGTGGAGACAGCTTATCTGCTGATCAAGCTGCTCTATGCCTCGGTCCCTTACCGGACCGGCACGGACATTAACGGGTGGTCCCCGGATGCGGTGCTTATGTATATCGGGGTGTTTACCATCATGAGCGGCTTGTACAGCGGGCTTTTTTACAGCAATTTCACCGGCTTGCCGGCCAAAATCCGTACAGGCTCGCTGGATGTGCTGATGACTCAGCCGATCTCCCTGCAGTTCATTGTAACGCTGCGCCAGTTTGATCTCGGGTACACCATTCCCAATGTCGTCGGAGGAGGCATTATGGCTGGCATCGGCTGGCACCGTCTACAGTTGCCGTTCACCTGGGAGACGGCCGGCGGTTTTGTCCTGCTGCTCGCAACTGGTGTGCTTACCGCTTATTCCGTCTTTCTGCTGCCGCAAATGCTGGGCTTCTGGACGATCCGTACCAACGGAGTGACCGAGCTGTCGAACGGTATTTTTGAAATGAATTATGTGCCAATGTCGGTATACAGCAATCTCATTCAGAGGATCGGTACTTTTGTGCTGCCGGTATTCGTTATTTGTAATTTTCCGCCGATGTTTGTGCTGGGCATGATGAACAGCAGCATGCTGCTGTGGGCCTTGCTGGCTCCGTTCTGGCTGCTGTTGCTTGTGCGGCTGATCTGGCAGCTAGCGCTGCGCGGTTATACCAGTGCCAGTCAATGACCGGCGTGTCGAGGCGGGCGGAGCCGGCATCTATTTTCGGGGAGGAAGAGACTAATGGAATCAAATGTACCTGCGCTGAAACGTCTATATATGGGAACCTTTGAGGCGGAAGCCTATTGGAAGGACACGGAGGCTGCGGCTCTGCCCGCCCTGCCGGACCGTTCCGGCGCAGCGATTGTTGCGGCCATGGATGAATTGTTGTTTTGCTTCTGTGGACAGGAGGATGTGCTGCTTACCCGTTATGCCATGACCTCGGCGCACAGGCAGTATATATCCAGGTTTGGCTTCAGCCCTGCCGTCAATAAGCGTGACCTGTGTGGTGGTGAACCCGCTGCCGCTGCTCAAGCTTCCTCTGCGTCGGTTTTCGAACTGCTCAGCAGGGGCAGGGAGGACGGTCTATCCGGTCTGCCGGGATTGGAGGACTGCCTGCTTAGCCCGTTTGCGTATCTTCCATACACGGAGGAGGCGGCCAAAGCCTGGGGCATCCGTCTTCATCAGCCGTCTCTTGAGACGATCCGCAAAGTGAATGCCAAGACCTACTCCTCGATGTTAAAGAGGCATCTTGGGTTAAGCAATCCTGGTTTGATCGTTACAAGCGTTGCTGATATGGAGCGGGAAGGACATAAGCTGCTGGGGGAAGGTACCTTTCTCGTGAAGGACGATTTTGGCGTATCGGGCAAGGGCAACCTGCATATCACGTCCACTCACATGCTGGAGCGGATTGTGTCCTATCTGCGGCAGCAGGAACAGCAGGGGAAAAAGATTTGTTTCATATTAGAGCCCTTCTTGGAGAAAAAACAGGATTTCTCCTGCCAATTTGTCATTTCCGAAGCTGGGGAGGTCGAAATCTTATCCGTGCAGCTCCTGGCCAATTCGAGTTTTTCCTATCGGGAGTCCCTGCTGCCTGATCCGGCTTTTATCGGGAGGCTTGAAGAAAAGGGCTATTTTGAGCTTATGAAGGTGGTCGGAAGGCAGCTTTGGACAGATGGTTATTTCGGGGATGTCTGTGTGGATTCGATGACCCTCAGGGACGGAAGCCTGGAAGAAATTGTGGAGATCAATGCGCGGCGTTCGATGAGCCTAATCAAGCATAACATCGATGTACTCCTGGCGAAACGATCGCTGCGCGGCAGCATGACCCATTACACGCTGTCCCACCAGGGAGCACTGCCGTACGAGGACCTGCTGCACTATTTGGATCATGCCGGCCTGCTCTTCACGGAAGACTGTGAAGAAGGAGTAATGCCTCTTTCAGCCAATACCCTCTACGTGAACACGGGAGGAAGGGATGCGGACGATCCGATCTCCGGTACACATGGAGGAGCGCGTATACAGCAGAAAGGAAAGGGACGGCTCTACCTTGCGATGATCGCGGAAAATCAGGACAGAAAGGCGCAATTGACGCAGCGGCTGGAACATTTTTTTGTGGAAAATCAATTTTCTGTATTGAATTAGCCGAAGTTGTGTGGAAAGGAAAGGGATATTTAAAAAGAATATAGGGAGGAAACGGGATGAAGGTTACGATATTGTGCTCCGGCTTCGGATTGGGATTCTATACGCCCGGCTTGCTCATTGAATCGGGGCTGCACAGGCTTGGAATCAGCACAGCCGTTCATGTATTCGAGAACGTGCTGCCGGAATCCGCCCGAACCAAGGTGGACGAGAATCGTAAAGCCTATCATGACAATTTCAAGATTGCATTGATGTCGCAAAAAATACCGCAGGATATAAGCGAATCTCTGGATTCGGAAGCGCTGGAGCAACTGCTGTCCGTATGGTGTGAGGATGACCGCCGCCACTTCATCTGCCTGTCCGGTCACTGGATGTATGTGCTGGAGGAATATCGGTTGCGTCGGAACGGTGCTCCGCTTCATATTGAGCTGCTGTATATGGATTCTACGCTTTCCCCGTCATGGAAAAACCTTGCGAGATATCGGCCGCAATTCGCTGCGGGTTGCGGTCAGCTTACTCTTTTTGACCGTTCTGCCGGCAGAATAAACGGCTACATCGATGTGCCGGTGCCGGTCGTGCCTTATTCGAAACGGGAGCAGCGGCTGTTCGTTCATGGCGGCGGCTGGGGCATGGGCACCTACCGTGATAAGCTGGACGAGCTGGAAGGCGCTGGTTATGCCTTGGATCTGATACTGTATAACGATGATGCTCCTGACGTGCAGTCCGGCAGCAGAAGATACTACCGGATGGACCCGCAGTGGCGTACATGGCAAACGGGGGCAGATGGAAGACACATGTTCCCTCCATTTGCCGAGGTCAAGCCGGATGAAGAGACAATATACCGCAATCAGGGTGAATATCATCTGGTCTACGGGCGGCAGTGCCGGATGAAAGGAATTGTCAGCAAGCCGGGAGGAGGGACCCTCACCGACTCGTTTGCTTCCGCGACGCCGTTGATCATGCTTGAGCCTTTCGGTGCCCATGAGCAGGATAACGCGGATTTATGGGAAGAGCTCGGGTTTGGCATCCGTTACGAGCGCTGGATCTCGGAATACGGCGGCAGTACGGACATTTTCGAGCCGATGCATAAGGCTATGCTCGAGATGAAAGAGCGGACTCCGGATTGCGCGGGTTTGTTGGCGCAGCGACTTGGCCTGCACTCCGCACAGACCGTCCCGGATGTGCGGGAGGGCAGCGAATGAACTCAGCCGCATATAAATTGCCTTTTTCGAATGGAATACCCGTCCGGTTCGGCGTGATCGGCTGCTCGTCCATCGTGCCGCGCGCCCTTTTGGAGTCTGCCCGTTATGTGGGGGACGCAGAGGTAGTGGCTGTCGTGAACCGGACTGCCGCCAAAGCGGAAAAGATGGCGGAACGGTACGGCATCGGAACGGTGCATCGTACCCCCGAGGAGCTGTTAAGCGACAGTCAGGTGGACGCCGTATATATTGCGCTCAGCAATGATCTGCATGCCCAGTGGATTATAAAGGCACTGAACGCTGGTAAGCATGTGCTGGTTGAAAAACCGCTGTGTCTGCATACGGATGAGTTGGAAGGGATTGAGTCCGCGCTCGACCTCCGTCAGGATGGCCTGTGCCTGCTGGAAGGAGTCATGGTCCGGCATCATCCCTGGCAGGACAGGCTGCATGTTATGGTGGCAGACCGCCGCTTCGGCCGACTGCGCACGGTGGAAACCCGTCTGTGCATCCCGGCCAAAAATGGGCATGCAGACAATTACCGTAGCCGCCCTGAACAGGGGGGAGGCTGCTTCCGGGACCTTGGCGTGTACTGGCTGCAGTTTCTGCAGACGATAGTTGGACTGAAGGGAGCAAGCTTTCATGGACAATCCTCCTTTGCTGGACCAGGGGGCTGCGACTGGACCTTCGAGGCGCAGGCCGAATATTTGGACGGGTTGAGTGCGAGTGCTCTCTTCTCATTCGAACGCCCTTACCGCTGTTCGCACACGCTGACTTTCGACCATGCAGTGGTTACCCTGAACGATTGCTTTCGCGCGAATCTCGGATTTTATAAAATGACGCTGCGTATACAACACCCTGGACAGCCTCCGGCCAAAACAGAGTTCAGGCCTATGAATTATTACGTCAACCAGTTGGATTATTTTTGCCGGACCGTGCGCGGGATGGCAGCGCCTGTCCCCTTTCAGGAATCGGCGGAACGGATCAGACTGCTGGAGTCCATTTATAAATCGGCCGCCCGGGGATAGGCAGCACGAAATGAAGGGGACGAGTTCATGAATATACCGGATGATAAGCTGCTGTCCTTAATCCAAAGCCACAGAACCCCGTTCTTTTTGTATGACGGGGACGCCCTGCGTGCTCATGTCGGCAGTATACTTGAGCGCCTGCATCCGGCGGTCAAGCTGCATTATGCTCTAAAAGCGAACGCTAATGTCACCATCGCCGCGCTGCTCAGCTCTTTGGGCTGTGGTGTGGAGATCGCATCAGCCGGAGAACTGTTTATAGCCCTTAAAGCGGGGTATAAGGCGGAGGACATCATTTTTGCCGGGCCGGGGAAAACGGAATCCGAGCTGAGTGAGGCTATAGAGGCAGGGATCGGGTGCTTCAATGTTGAATCTATTCGCGAACTGCGGCTACTGGAGAAGGTGGCAGTACGCAGCGGTGTCCGCGTGCGGGCAGCCGTCCGCATTAATCCTGATGCGGATTTGTCCGGAGCCACGATTAAAATGGGCGGGACTGCCCGGCCGTTCGGTGTGGACGAAGCACAGCTGGACGTTTTTTTTGCGGCCCAGCAGGAATGCGGGCATATTCAGTTTCAGGGCATACAAGTGTACACGGGTACACAGATGCTAAAGGCAGAAGACATTATTGGATCGTTTGAGAATACGGTCAGGCTTGCAGGGGAGATCAGTCTGAAATATGGTTTGCCCGTTCACAGCATCAATTTGGGCGGTGGCTTCGGTATCCCTTATTTTACACATGAACAGCCGCTCGACATGGAGCGGGTGCTCCAGCATTTGAACGGATTGGTTGAAGAAGCGACGCAGCGCATGGCAGGTGTCCGCTTTATCATCGAGAGCGGAAGATATCTGGTAGCTCAGGCCGGTATGTATGTTACAAAGGTGCTGTACACGAAGATCTCTAAGGGGGAAAAATTTGTCGTCACGGACGGAGGCATGAATCATTATGCTTCGGCAGCTTTCCGTGGCCGCAGGCTGCGCGATAATTATCCGGTGAAAGTCTTGGGTGGAAATAAGCTCCATTCGGAGATGCCGTCCACTGCCGAGCACAGTCTTAGGCAGACCCTACGGGAGGAGGTCACTGTTGTTGGCCCGCTGTGTACGCCCGAGGATTGTCTCGTACGGAAGGCGAAGCTGCCGGTCATCATGGAAAATGACTACATTTGTATTCCCAACGCGGGCGCATACGGCCTTAGCTATAGTCCGGTCGATTTTCTTGGTCATCCAGCCCCGGCGGAGCTGTTAGCGGCTGGCGGCCAGCTCTATGTGATCCGGGAACATGGCAACCGTACAGATGCCTTGCGTCATCAACGTTTGATACAGCCGGAGCTGCTCCAGGAGATCTAGCGCCGTGAGCTCGTTTGCCGGGCATTTCTTTCAAGATGGGAGAGAGAACAGGAATGCTTCGTGAATTTGCCAGTGATTTTAGAGCGAATCGCAAAAACCCCATAACGCTTTGCGCCCTTTTTACCTACCGTTTTGGTCATGGTGTCTATTACGGTACCCGCGGTAAATTTCTGCGGAAGTCTTTATGGCTGGTGTACAGAGTGATGGACCTGATCTTTGTCCGCTTGGCCGCAAGCGGGGAACTGCATGCACAGGCGAAGGTGGGCCGAGCGTTGCATTTGCCCCATGGCCTGAACGGGATTATGATCAGTCCTAAGGCTGTGATCGGGGAAGGAGTCACCATCTTTCATCAAGTGACCGTGGGGGGACGGAGTCAGCTAGGGGAGCCTGTCATCGGAAATCATGTCCTGATCGGCGCGGGTGCGAAAATACTTGGCCCTGTCCTAGTAGGAGATTATGCTAATATAGGAGCTAACGCTGTTGTTATACGAAATGTTCCGGACTATGCAACGGCTGTTGGCATCCCAGCCAGAAATATCGATCGGGAGGAGCCAATCCCTGAGCATCTACGATAGTATTAGTCAACCGATACATACGCCCTGACAGTCCGCGCCCAATCGGCAGCGGACTTTTTTAGATTATAGAAAAAACTTCTGCTAAGTACGGTCTGGCTTTGAAAGCACCTCGATAGACGTTCTTCTTATGCATATTCGGCATCGTTGCCCATTTTTCTGCTTAAACAGAACCAACCCTGTCATCATTACATAAAATATGTTGACTGTATCCCTTAACCTTGTTACACCACATAAACCCGAGCAAGGAGGGGTGAACTTGAAGGGTAGCGACCACAAAAGCAAATTTTTGCTAACTCACCGTGAACGTGAAGTGTTTGAACTGCTGGTGCAGGACAAGACAACACGGGACATTGCCGGCCAGCTATTCATTAGCGAGAAGACGGTGCGTAATCATATTTCTAACGTAATGCAGAAACTGAATGTTAAGGGTCGTTCACAAGCGGTCGTTGAGCTGATCAAGCTCGGAGAGCTTAAAATCTGACATACTTACGCCTCCTATGGAAGCATAGGCCCTCCCTCACATCCTGTTCGTAAGGATATGAGGGAGGGTTTTTGTTATTTTAGTATCAAACCATACATTTGGCTGTGCCCATACTCTATTAAAATGTGCGATTCTTCTGTGATATGCAACGATGCAGATCATAGATCGTGAACATAAAATATACTATCCGATGTAGAAAGGAGGTACACACCATGGCGATCTTGTTACCATCTCAGCCATTCCTTCTGGCAGCCGGCGTAGGATCATCTTACTTTGAAGATCTCACTGGAGGAACGAACGCTAGCGTTACGGTTAATAATACCAGTGCGAATCCAGTATCCCTTGTTCTTTACACGACAACTCCCCCGGTACTGACGTATACCATTCCTCCAGGCAACGCCCGTACCATCGAGGTTGGCGGCTTGCAGGTAGCCGCCCTGCAAGCCCCAGCAGCGGGAGCTGTTGCAGGTTTTATCCAGGTGGCTGTTTCGGACTTCTAAAGAAACATTATTCCATCCCCTGACCGTTCCCCAGGTATACTGGGGGACGGCTTTTTTGCTTTGATAGTAAAAATCATGTAATTCCGAATAATTAAAGGTTAAGTTATAATAACGTATGTACTTTCTTCCATGGGAATATATCCCTCATCCCCTTATATATAGGGGATCTCATTGATGTTTTTTCATGTTTGTAGTACATTAGCAGAGAATCCAAAGGAGGCTTCTAATGTACGGTAATAGACAAGAGGATACGTTATACATCATGACATACACTCTGAACAGTGGCATCAAGGGCACTGTGCCTTTGTCTAATCAACAGATCCGTGAGTGGATGGATTGTTACCGAAGCGGACGCAAGTTCGTGACCGAGATCGGTAAAGAGTTCTTCGGTCTGCATGCGGAGCTGGTTGCCGATTTCAAGGTGCATAATGCCCATTCAAGCTATCAGGAAGCGATTATTCCTGTGCAGCAGCATCACGATCAAAGCCTGAAACAGTTATCCAATGCTTATAAGGCTTCTGAAATTCTTATCAAAATTGACTGTAAATGCGGAACGGCATACGTCACGGAATCACCCTTCAAGAGAACAAAATGGTACTGCACAAAATGCAGGGAAATCGTATTTTTGGATGCTAAAAAGGGGATGGTTGAGACTTCCCGGGGTGAAGCTTACTACATGACCAATAAATACTTTGTAGAACGGGAAACAACCGGCTAGTGCCGGTTGTTTTTTGTGCAGCACAGAGGCTTCAGGCAACCATACAGGATATCCAATGACATAACTTTTGGATTTATTGGATATACTACAATTTGCGCATACTGAGTATGTGGTCTCTGTATTAACCAAAGCAACGCATATCTGGAAGAAAATCCTCTGTAAATTATTAGGTGACAATGTAGGCCATTATGTGATTAAATGTTTCTAAAACCGATTCAAACACATAGAATAAAGGACTTCACTACGAAGCCGGAATGTAGGGTGCATAGCGGTGACGAAATGGTGCAAAAAAAAGAAAAACAATAATAGCAATAATAATAACAACAAGATGAGATACGCGGGCTCCAGGTACTTTTATAGCTGGGACGATGTGAAAGATCTGCTAAGTCTCTTACCTTTATTGGGAGCATTAATCGGCTGGCCGGTGTTCAGTCTCATTTTCTGGATGCTTGGCCATTCCGCGTTCGGCCCGATATCGCTGATCCTTTCGATTTTGGGTTCCTACGTCATGTACAGGGGGCTTACCAAATAAAATGTCATTTCCAAGCCCAATGTAATAAGGCATCCCTTAGCCCAAATGCTGAGGAATGCCTTATTTGTGTTGTGTTTACAGAGCTTTTAAATACTCTATGATGGTCAGCAAGCCTTTGTCGAAGTTTTCCAGATGAAAATGCTCGTTTGGCGCATGCAGATTTTCATCCGGCAGGCCAAAGCCCATAAGCACAACCGGAGCGGCCAATACGCGGGAAAAGGTCTCGACAATCGGAATCGAGCCTCCATCCTTGGTGAAGACGGCCCGTGTGCCGTATACACGTTCAAAAGCGTCGGCCGCAGACTGCAGCATCGGATGGGAAGGGTCGATGTTAAACGCGTTCGCTTTTTCACCTTGGATGATTTCGAGACGGGCTCCTGGCTGGATATGTTCACGCAGATGGCGTTCAATTTTATCAAGAATATCCTGCGGATTTTGATTTGCTACGAGACGGCATGTAATTTTCGCATGGGCTTCCTTCGGAATGACCGTTTTGGTGCCTTCCCCTTGGAATCCGCCGTACACACCGTTCAGCTCAAGCGTTGGCCTTGCTCCGACACGTTCCACGAAGCTGTAATCATCTTCACCATAAAGGGTCTCGAGACCGAGTCCGGTGCGCAGCGTTTCCTCATCAACGCCTTGCTTCGCAAATTCCTCCTTCATAGCAGGAGACAGCGGCTCAACATCATCATAGAAGCCTGCTACACTTACTGCTCCCTGGTTATCATGGAGGGAAGCAAGCAGGGAGACCATAGCATGCAGCGCATTGGGCACTCCGCCGCCGAAGGAGCCTGAATGCAAATCGGTATTTGCCGTATGTACTGCCACTTCGAGTGAACAAAGGCCGCGCAGTCCGGTGCAGATGGCGGGTTTCCCTTTTTCAATGAGGGCGGTATCCGAGATCAGCACCGCATCGGCGGTAAGGCGATCTGCACCTTTGGAAAGGTAATCAAGCAGGTTAGGGCTGGAGACTTCTTCCTCACCTTCAATGAAGAATTTGATGTTCACCGGAAGCTGCCCTTCCTGGCGAAGAATCGCCTCAACGGCCTTAATGTGCATGAAAACCTGGCCTTTGTCGTCGGTGGCTCCCCGCGCATAAATTTTGTTGTCACGGATCGCAGGCTCGAATGGAGGTGTCTGCCACAGATGGAGCGGGTCAACCGGTTGCACGTCATAATGTCCATAGATGAGCAGTGTCGGTTTGCCCGGCGCATGTAGATGCTCCGCGTATACCAGAGGGTGCCCTTGTGTTGGGATAATTTCCACGTTCTCCAGACCAGCCAGTGTCAGCTTGTCAGCCAGCCAGGAAGCGGCACGGTTAACATCCTCCTTATGCTCCGACAGTGCGGATATGCTGGGAATAGAGAGCCATTGCTTCAGCTCTTCCAGATGCAGTTCCCTGTTCTGTTCAAAATAGACTGAGTAATTCATCGTCATTGTCCTCCTAAAATCGTTATTAAGTATATAGTACTACGTTTTGCGCTGATCGCAAAAATAGCTCATCCAACGTTTTCTGTTCCGGCAAAAAAGGTCAAGAACGAAGGGAGCGTTTCCCTCTGTCCTTGACCTTCTATGCCTGCTCTTCAGGTCATGTGGCTTGATGGTCAGACACGAATATCCAGATTGCCGCCCAAATTCGGCTGTACACTCTTCTCCATCATCTGAATCATGGCCTGTCCTTGTGTCTCTGTCATTTCCTTGGAGATGCTTATTACCTTCATGCCCGCATTCAGCTTCAAGCTGCTTTGGCTGAGCGCCATAGACATAGCTCCAATATCCATCCTCATTCCTCCTCGTGTCGTTCTCTTCTCTTATATCGGCAGAAGACGGAATTAGAATAATTCGAGCTGTTCAGGGTCCTCATCCGTATCGCTGGCAAGGCGGACCGGAAAGGGCTTGGGGTCCATGTCCATCAGTGTCATAAGCTGCTTGGCATTAGCCGCGGCGTCTCCGCCCGAGTTGTTGTTGAAAATGACACAGACCTCCCGGCTCTGGCGGGCAAGCTCCTGAATGATGTCCTTCCATTCCAGCAGTTCTTGCTCGTTATAACGGTAAAGATAGCGAATTTCCCGCCAGTTCGGGGCACCGCTCTGATTCCATCCATCAACATTGCGGCCGTGCATTCTTACAAGGGTCAGGCTATCGTCCGTCGCTTGAGGAACGACTGGCACGGAGCCCATGCCGGCCTGGGGCTCGTCACATACACTGTGGATCCACCCCTCCCGGCGCATGAATTCAAGCGTCCGCTCCCGGAACTCTGGAGCGAACCAGCTTTGATGGCGGAATTCCAGGATGCAGGGAAGCTCCTTCATTCTTTGCTTGGCTGCTCGGAGCAATTGCACATTTTCTTTGCTGCAATCAAACCAGGGCGGGAATTGGAACAGAACCCCTTTCAGCTTGCCTGTCTGTGCCAAAGGTTCAACGGAATCGAGAAATGCGTCGTACATGTCATCCTCTGCCGTGAAAAAAGGAGTTTTCCCCCGTGTGTGTCCTGTCATTCCCTGGTAGGCTTTAACGATAAATGAAAAGTGTTCAGGAGTTTCTGCAGCCCAGCGCTCCATTCGTTCGACCGGCTGTACCGCGTAAAAAGAGCTGTCCATTTCCACCACGGAGAAGTGGGAGGCATATACATGCAGCCTACCCGCAGGTTTGGTGCCGTATGGATACAAATCGTCATGATCTCCCCAGCCTGTAAGTCCGATCCGGATCATAAACGGATCACTTCCTTCCTGCTGTTCAGGTATGAATACGGTGTCTTTATCTCTACTGCTCGCAGTCCATTGTAGCATGAAAAGGATTGAAAAGAGGAGCCAACACATTTATGATTAGCGTGCCACGACAGACGTGAAGATAGAAGAAGCCGCAACATGGAATTGCGGTGTCCGGATGGATGCCGAGGGTATAGGAGGAAGAAGAGATGAAGCTGCCCGAATGGACCCGTTTTGATGAGGAAGGAATTATTCAGGTGAAAATCACGATGGCCTTCCCGCTGCGATGGGTCAACAGCTATATTGTGCCTGAAGACGAAGGAATAACGGTTGTGGATCCCGGGCCGCATACGCCTGCGGCTGTGGAGAACTGGGAGCAGGTGCTGGCAGAGCTGAATTGGACTGTGAAGGATATTTCCCGCATCTTGATCACCCATCATCATCCTGATCATTACGGATTGGCGGGATGGCTTCAGGAACGGAGCGGGGCACCGGTGCTGATGTCGACCAGGAGCATGCAGGAGGCCAGTTATATGTGGGGGACGGAAGGCGGAACAGATGAGAGACTTATCCGTTTCTTTAGCCAGCATGGGCTGCCTCGGGAGCTGTCGCAGCCGATGCATGAACATCTGCAGGGAGCGTATAGAGAAGTTCTGCCCCAGCCTGAGGTCACCTGTATTGAAGAAGGGGACAAGCTTGTGATGGGAGGCAGGGCGTGGGATCTGATTATGACTGGGGGGCATGCGCCTGGTCATCTGTCGCTGTATCAGCCAGAGAGTGGCACGATGATGTGCGGTGACGCTGTTTTGCCGCAGATCTCTCCCAATGTAAGCCTACTGCCGGGCAGTGATCCGCAGCCCTTTGCCGCTTATATGGCTGGATTGCGCAAGCTGGGACAGTATGAGGTGCGGCAGGCTTTTCCTGGGCACCGTCACCCTTTCCTCCATTTCAAGGATCGAACCGTCCAGTTGCTGGATCACCACGAAGCGAGGCTGGAGCAGCTTGCGTCTCTGTTGGGGGAAGAACCGCGTAATGCCTATCATCTGTGCCTTGCCATGTTCGGCGATAAGCTTACAGTACACCAGCTTCGCTTTGCGCTGTCTGAAACGCTGGCCCATCTTGTCGAGTTGACAGCAAGGGGGCAAGCCGAGGAGCGGGAGGATAGTGGGGGTACGGTATATGTCCGCCGTTAACAGACTTCATGCCCCCGAAACGCAAGAACAGCCTCAAGCCAATTCATCGCTAAAATTGACTTGAGGCTGCACTTATATCGATGTGGGGTAGCTATAAAAGCTGCTGCGCTGCTCCCGGCCTTCCTCCTTATTCAGGTGCGCTGCCGTCTCCTACGCTTTCTTCTCCCAGCGCTTTCTCTCTTTCTGCCTGTTTGCGGTGGGCTATACGGCTGCTGGCAGACGCGGCGACCGCCCCGACGATATCGTCCAGGAAGGTATGGATCGGCTCATCGTCCTTATCATTCAGCCTCTCCAGCACCCCCGGCTTCAATTTATCCACATAGCCGTAGTTGGTAAAGCCGATGCTCCCGTATACGTTCACGATTGAGAAGGCCAGAATTTCATCGACCCCGTACAAGCTCTCATCATTTTCGATCATTTCCTGCAGTGGGGAAATCAGCGCTCCCTGCTCAGCGAGAATATCCAACTGAATTCCGGTAAGAACAGCATTCTGTACCTCACGCTTGCTGAGCACCTTCTCCACGTTGTGGACACACTCTTCCATGGTGAGGTCAGGGTAATATTTTTTCTGCAGGAGCATGACCAGCTCCGCGATCTCTTCCATGGTCACACCGCGTTTGTGCAGCCACTCTTTTGTGGCGTCCGCCACTTTTTTACTGTTCAGGCAATAAGGGATTTTCTCCGGCTTCATATTCATCACCTCTCGCTTTGCTGTCTTGTACAGTATAACCAATCCTCGTGCGTTTCCTCTATTACTGTCCAGTACAGTTAAATTGATACGCATGTTTTAGGCAGGGGCTCGTATACATATTAGTACAAACTGAACACAATTGTTAGGAAGGAGCTTCTAACGATGAGGGGTAAACCATCATGGCGGACAGGATCCGCCGCATGCATCCTGTCGTCTGTGCTGCTGCTGACCGCCTGCGGGGATTGGAGCACAGGCGCGGAGTCTATCGATCCGCCCCCTGCTGCTGTGGAGGAGGCCATGCTCGCAGCGGTGGAGCCGGGCGGGAAAGAGGCTGTTGCCGCAGGAACAAAGCTCGAAGCTGTCTACCTTCAGGACGCTAACGGATTTCTGGTGCCCGTATCCCTTCCCGTACCGGGAGATACGGCGGAGGTGAATGCCAAAGCTGCTCTCGAAATGCTTGTTAGCGGCGGACCTTATGCGGGAACCCTTCCCGACGGTTTTGAAGGCGTTCTGCCCCAGGGAACTGAAGTACAAAGTGTGACCCTTGATAAGAATGAAAAGCTGGCCGTTGTCGAATTTACGAAGCCTTTCACAGAGTATGCGGAAACGGATGAACGAAAAATGGTTGAGGCAGTGACATGGACGCTGACGGAACAGCCCGATATACAGAATGTGCAAATTTGGGTGGACGGACAGAATCTGAGTGAGATGCCGAAGGGCGGATTACCGCTGAATCGTCCCTTAACACGGGCGATGGGCCTCAATCTGCAGATGGGGCAGGGAGCTTCCTATACATCGTCGAGCCCTGTAACGGTATACTTTTCGGCGGCTTCCTCCGCCGGAGTTCAGTATTACGTCCCAATAACGAGACTCGTTCCGCCCGGTCAGGACAAAATGAAGGCATCCCTGGAGGAACTGATCCGCGGTCCGCGGCCGGAGGATGGTCTGAACCAGGTAATGACGTCAGGGACGGTGCTGAAATCCGTGGAGCAATCTGCAGAAGGCGTTGTGACCGTCTCCATTACGGATGATATGTTCGCAGCAGGAGAGGTTGTGCCGGCCGAATTTTTGCAGTCCGTCGTCCTTACCGCGTCCGACAATGCAAACAACGCTTCCGCTAAGGTACAAATCGTGCTGAACGGAGAAACGACCGTCCTTGGCGAGGACAATAAGAACTATGGGAAGCCTGCGGGCAAACCGCTGCATATCAATGAAATTCCGATTTAGTCACACTGTTCATCTCCGGTGCTGCGGCACCTATCCTTGGATTTTTCAAAACTCCTCTGGTAAAATAGGGTGAACATATAGGACGCAATTACGTAGGAGGCACATACATGAGAGCTAACGGCCGGAATGGCGATCAGCTTCGCCCGATGAATTTGACTACGGGGGTTAATAAATATGCGGAAGGGTCCGTCTTCATTGAAGTCGGCGACACCAAGGTGATTTGCACCGCAAGCGTGGAAGAAAGAGTCCCTCCTTTTATGAAGGGTCAAGGCAAGGGCTGGGTAACCGCAGAGTATTCCATGCTGCCGCGAGCGACCCATACCCGCAACCAGAGAGAAGCGGCCCGTGGCAAGCTGGGTGGCCGGACCATGGAAATACAGCGGCTAATCGGCAGGGCGCTTCGCTCGGTCGTTAATTTACAGGCTTTGGGCGAACGAACGGTTACTTTGGATTGTGATGTTATTCAGGCAGATGGTGGAACACGCACCACCTCGATCACGGGTTCTTTTGTAGCTATGGCGATCGCGATCAATAAAATTGCCGAGCAGCACAAGCTGCAGCGCTTCCCGATCACGGATTTTCTGGCATCTGTCAGCGTGGGCGTGGTTGGGGGACAACCGTTGCTGGACTTGAACTATGAAGAGGATTCCAAAGCCAAGGTAGACATGAACCTGGTGATGACGGGCGGAGGGAAATTCGTTGAGCTCCAGGGAACAGGGGAGGAAAGCCCTTTTGACCGCAAGGAGCTTGATCAGATGCTCGGACTCGGAGAGCAGGGCATACTGCAAATGATTGAGCTGCAAAAGGAAGTGCTCGGTCCAATCGCGCTCAAGATTGGCACGGGTCAACCAGGGGTGCGGGCCTGATGCGGCTTGAGCAATCCGTGGTCGTAGTAGCAACGAAGAACAAAGGGAAAATCCGCGAATTTGCCCATGCTTTTGCCCCCTTAGGCAAGCAGGTTAAGAGTATGTACGATTACCCGGATCTGCCGGATATCGTCGAGGATGGGGAGACATTTGCGGAGAATGCCTTCAAAAAGGCGAAGGCTGTTGGCGATGCGCTCCAATTGCCTGTCCTCGCGGACGATTCGGGACTGTGTGTCGATTTGCTGGACGGGAGACCGGGCGTCTATTCGGCACGCTTTGCCGGAGAAGGCGCCAGCGACCACGAGAACAATCTTAAGCTGCTCGATATGCTGGAATCCAAGCAGCTCGGAGACGATACGGAGCAGCCTTTGCTCAGTCCTGCCCGCTTTGTATGCGCATTGCTTTTGTACCATCCCGTGTCAGGAGAGACTATTGAGGCTGAAGGCAGCGTTGAAGGGTGGATCACTTCGGAAACGGCCGGCAGCGGCGGTTTTGGCTACGATCCGCTGTTTTATCTGCCGCAGTATGGCAGAACGATGGCGGAGCTGACTCTGGAGGAGAAGCAAGCCATCAGCCACCGCGGAGCGGCACTGCAGCAACTGGCGGCCAAGCTGGAGCAGCAAATATAGCTTTAAAAGAACACAGAGAACCCCGGCTCCTGAGACAGAAGCCGGGGTTCTCTGTGTTCATGACCGGACCTTACCGGATCGCCACATGATAGGTTTTCAACCAGTGATTCACCTGCACGAGGTAAGCGAATAACTGCGGGCCGGACATGAGCTGGCCGAACCATGGGAGGTTGGAAGAGGCGTCGGGAGAGTTGGCGATTTCTCGGACGCGCTTGGCATTAATCAAGGATAAGATAGGTGAGGAGGGATCGTTCAGCATGTCGAGCGCTTGCTGCTTTACGGTATGGAGATAGGCCGGATTATGGGTTTTCGGATAAGGGCTTTTTTTGCGGTAGAGCACATCATCTGGCAAAATGCCTTCCAGTGCCTTGCGCAGGAGGCCCTTCTCGCGTCCCCCGGTGATTTTGATTTCCCACGGGACATTCCAGACATATTGCACGAGCCGGTGATCGCAGTACGGAACCCTCACTTCCAGTCCGACCCCCATACTCATCCGGTCTTTGCGATCCAACAGCGTAGGCATGAAGCGTGTGATGTTCAGGTAGGACATCGTTCGCATTTGGGCTGCTTTGCCGGTTTCACCAGCTAATTTTGGCACCTCGCCGACAGCTTCGGCATAACGGTCATTCAAGTACTCGATCGGCTTGATCCACTCCTTGACTTCAGGGGCGAGCAGGCTTGCCCGAAGCTCCGGAGCTACGGCCCACGGAAAGGTTCCGGAATTGAGCATTTCGTCCCGGTGAAACCATGGATACCCGCCAAACACTTCATCGGCTGCTTCACCGGAGATCGCAACCGTTGCTCGTTTCTTGATCTCCCGGCAGAACAGATAAAGTGAGGAATCGACATCCGCCATTCCCGGCAGATCACGCGCTTCGGTTGAATAATTCAACGCTTCAATCACTTCGGGAGTATCAAATTCAATCCAATGGTGGTTAGTGCTTAACTCCTCAGCCATACGCTTAATCCAGGGTCCGTCCGCCCCGGGCTGAAAGGAATGTGCCTTGAAATGTTTGTCATTATCGACATAATCCACAGAGAACGTATCGATTTGTCCTTGCTCCGTCCTTGTGTAATAGCTGACGGCGAGAGCGGATAATGCGCTGGAATCAAGCCCGCCCGACAGCAGGGAGCACACGGGCACATCGGAAGCGAGCTGTCGCTCAAGCGTATCCTGCAGCAGCTCCCGTACCCGCTGGGCTGTCTGTTCGGTATCCTCCTCGTGAGGAATGCTTTCCAGCTTCCAGTAGGCGCGGATTTTTGTGCCGCTCCGGTCATGAATTAGTGTATGCCCTGGGCGAAGCTCACGAATGGAGGCGTATACTCCATGCCCTGGAGTACGTGCCGGTCCGATAATGAAAATTTCAGCAAGTCCGTCGGCATGTACGACAGGCTCCACCTCAGGATGCTTGAGCAGCGCTTTGGGTTCTGAGCCGAAGATCAGACCATCCTGGATTTCAGTGAAGAAGAGCGGTTTGACCCCAAGGCGGTCTCTGGCTAAGAAGACATGCTGCTTCTCTTCATCCCAAACTGCGAATGCAAAAATACCGTTTAACCGGTCGACACACTCGGGGCCCCATTCGATGTAGGAAGCAAGCAGCACCTCCGTGTCACATTTGGTTAGAAAGACATGTCCCCTCTGTTGGAGTTCTATTTTCAGCTCAGGTGCATTGTACAATTCTCCGTTATATACCAGTGTATACGTAAGGTCATCCTGTTTACGGATCATCGGCTGTGCTCCGTTCTCGGGATCCATAACACTAAGACGCCGGTGCCCAAAAGCGCATGGATTAGAGATCCATGTTCCCGCCGCATCCGGACCCCGATGGGACAATGTACGTGTCATGTCGGCCAGCAATTCCGACTGTATAGTTAAATCTTTATGCCACTGTATAAAACCAGTAATTCCGCACATGTTGGTTCATCCCTTCCTTGTCTTCCTGCATAAACAAACATATGCCGGATAAAGGCATAAAATGTCTGTCCTTACCGAAAACTACAAACATAAAACGGTTAGCGGCTGACGCGGACAAGGAGGAAACGGATGTATACGATTAAAGATGCAAAAATACGGAGATTTACCGAAATTGATGGTGTGCGCTGTGCAGAAATCGAGGTGAATTCGGCCAGTAAGGAGGATACGGGGCTTCTTGTATATCTCGCTCCGTCTGACGGAGGCGATGGATACAACATGCTGCGTATGATCCGCAATGACGCGGATTTGGAGCTCGACTGGTACGACAATAATCTCCATTCTGCTTTTGAGGAAGTGACGAATGTCGTATTCCGCGATGCTGACGGCAATGATCTGCCGGAGAAGCGGGGGCGTTTCACGCGGGAGCTGTTATCCCATGGTAAGATGGACACAGAGCTTGCGGAGGAGTTCGGGAAATGAAGCTGCCCTGCTGCAGTGGGATGCTTCGATTGGTAATTCTGTTTCGCCGGGATCCGCTGCGATTCGTGAAAGGCGGGTCCGGCGGATCAAACGGCAAGATGAAGTGAAAGGCAAGCAGCCCCAAATAGCCGTGGCATGAAAGTCGGCCTTCTGGGGCATTTCTGTATGAAACATTAAAAAAACACTTCACATACCACCATGAATTATGGTATACTCATTAATGCGCTGTCATACATAATATATATGTCCCAGTAGCTCAGCTGGATAGAGCAACGGCCTTCTAAGCCGTCGGTCGGGGGTTCGAATCCCTCCTGGGACGTAAAAAAAAGTGAAGCTTCCCTTTTAGGGAGGTTTCACTTTTTTTTTACGTCCGGAACTGTTGCTAATTTGCAATTTGATCCATATTTCTAAAAGGTAGCGCTCTACACTCTACTTACTTCTACTGATATCTGTATTACATAGTCATTCGGATTTTTTTCTGTGAAATAGCTAAGCAAATCCACCGTGTACGCATTTCCGCCTACAGCCATCCCGTTATCCTTTATAAATCTTTTTAGAAGTGAGTACGTTTCAGACATGGTTTCATAGGATCCTCTATGATTCACGACCGCGTAGAGACCTTTCGGTTTACTGATCTGTTTCTCTCCCCACACCTGAGTCTTTAATTTATTGGCAATATAGTCAGGATAATAATCCTCTGACTCCAAACGATCCTTGGATAAAATGGTCCAAATCGGGAATTCGTAATCAATGAAGTGATTTTCACAATAATTTCGATGCTCGGTTAATTTGTGGGCAAACTCAGGATCACCATCGCCCTGTTCCAGTCGTGTGACAATGAAATATTCCTCTTCACATTCCTCCATCGACGGCCTATCGTATAACTCTCCCTTGGCCAGCTCCGTCATTTCAATGGCGTCCTTCAAAAGGCTTTGCATTCGTTTTATTCTAATCCGTTCCACTTCCAGGGCCTGCTGTTTCTCTTTAAGTAGCTCTATGAATAGAGGCGTATTCTGATTTTGAATAAAGCCTTTGATTTCCTGGAGTGAGCTTCCTGCCTTTTTCAGTACATTGATAATATCCAGTACATAACATTGTCGAAGAGAGTAATAGCGGTAGCCGTTAGAATTCACGAATTCGGGTTTTAAGAGTCCAATTTCGTCGTAATGAAAAAGCGTATGTTTGGTCACCCCGCAAGTTCTAGCTAACTCACTGGTTGTAAAGTACTCTGTAGACATTCTTTGCATGCTTGTTTCCTCCGCTTGTTATTAACTCCTTATCTAAAGACTCAAAATTAACATTTGACTATAGGGTTACCCTATAGATTATAGTGCGAAGAGTTAAGGATTCAAAACAATATGTTATGGAGGAATGTTAAGCATGTCAAAATTTAATCGCTGGATGATTCTGTTCATCGTCTCCAGTGCGCTTTTACTCATCGTCATGGATATGACCATTCTTTACACGGCATTACCCATGTTAACCCATGATTTGGGAGCCTCTGCTTCAGAAAAATTATGGATACTCAATGGTTACTCGCTCGTTATGGCTGGTCTGCTTCCTGCAATGGGAACATTAGGGGACCGCCTGGGATATAAAAAAATTTTCTCCCTCGGATTAATCGTATTTTCAATAGCTTCACTTATTGCTGCTTTTGCTCCAGAACCTTATGTGTTAGTAGCTGCAAGAGTACTTCTTGCGGTTGGAGCATCTATGATGATGCCTGCTACATTGTCTATCATTAGAGTTACTTTTACAGATCCACGTGAGCTGGGGCTGGCCATTGGCATTTGGGGTTCTATTGCCTCTGGTGGTGCAGGATTAGGGCCTATCGTCGGGGGACTTCTCCTTGAGCATTTTTCGTGGGGGGCGGTCTTCTTAATTAATTTACCGATCGCCATGCTTGCATTTGTACTAACAGTAGTCTTTGTTCCAAAACATGCAGGCAATAAGGACAAAAAGTGGGATCTTACCAGCTCAATCCAGATTATGATTGCCATGGTGGCTCTAATCTATGCAATTAAAGAGTTTACTCGACGAGAGGGTTCCGTAGCTTTTGCAATTATAGGTGCTATTGTCGGCATCGTGGCTCTTGTTATTTTTATACGTCGTCAACACAGAAGCTCTAACCCGCTTATTGATCTTTCATTGTTTAAAATATCTCGTTTTACCACGGCATTTATTACGGCTTTGGTAGGGGCATTTGGCCAGATGGGAATTCAATATATTGTGACTCAACGACTTCAATTGGTGGAAGGTCTCAGTCCACTTCAAGCCGGATTGTATACGTTAAGTGTACCGTTGGCAGCACTTATTGCTGGTCCAGTGACTGGAATGCTGCTGCATCGCTTGGATGTTATTCGTATCAAGAGTGTTGCTCTTTTGATTGCAGCTTTAGGGATGGGGATCTATCTGGTGCAATTTGACTCAAGCATGGCCTGGCAGATTCTTGGACTAGCATTGCTCGGGGCAGGCTTAGGTGCAGGAATGACTGTAGCTTCTCATTCTATAATGAGCTATGCTCCTCCTGAAAAAGCAGGTATGGCTGCATCTATCGAAGAAGTGGCCTATGAAATCGGAGGAGCTACAGGAATAGCAATAATCGGAAGTATTTCAGGCCTTCTGTATACATTATCCATGAAAATTCCAGCCGGACTGAATATGCCAGCTAATGTCAAAGACAGCTTGGATGAAGCATTAATAGCAGCAGAAGGGCTGACTGGACCTGCTTCGGAAGTGTTGAAACAGGTTGGCCGAACTGCTTTTGATGAATCCTTTTTTGCTATTATAGCCGGGTTAACTGTGTTTCTGGTAGTTGCTTCGGTAGGTATCGTAATACTAGGAGCTCGGTCAAAAACAAGAGAATCTGCAGATCCAAGACGGTAAAGCACCAATTATAGAATATTCATCACTCGGTTGTAAGCCGGATTTTTGGCAAACCAAAGAGTCATTCAAATGGCAAAAGAAGCTGGCGTTAAAAAGATCGTGGCGTTGATGGATTATGAAGGAAATCCGCGTCAGGGATTTCGCGTGGTGTTTGCTTCTCATTTTGATCGTCCCACGCCGCTGGCAGATGGAGAAAACGGGATTTTCCACTGGCTGTCCGGGTTTGCAGGGGAATCGTTTTTGTCTTCTTTTCGAGGTGATGAAAGACAGCAAATGTATGAAAAAATCGCTGACAGAGCTATGCCGAGCTTATTTCGGGAAGGTGTGTGGCACGCGGATTACAAGCGAATCCGGGTTGTTGCGGTTAAACCAGCCTAGCTTGCCCGGCAGGCAGGGTTTTGGTTAAGATAAGGGGGAAATACATATTGAAAGGAGTGCTTATCGGTGAAATTCAGAAAGTTAGGGAGAACCGGACTGGAAGTATCGGTTGTCGGTGTAGGGACCTGGCAGTTCGGTGGAGAATGGGGCCTGAATTATACGCAGGCTGAAGCGGATGCGATTCTGGATAAGGCGGCTGAGCTGAATATTAACCTGATCGACACGGCGGAATGTTACGGGGATCATTTATCGGAATCATTGATCGGCGATTATCTCAGCAGACGCAAACGGGAAGACTGGATTGTGGCAACCAAGTTCGGACATCGCTTCCATGACCTGTTCACCCGGACGGACGCCTTTAACCCCGAAGAAGTATTAACTCAACTGGACGCATCGCTTAAAGCGCTCCGTACGGATTATGTGGATCTGTATCAGTTTCATTCGGGTCCTGATCAGGTTTTTGACAATGACGACTTGTGGACGCTACTGGATAAGCAGATTCAGGCTGGAAAAATCAGGCATCTGGGCATTTCTATAGGCAGCAATGATAACCTCCATCAAACACAACAGGCGACCCAGGTGAATGCGGATGTGATTCAGGTGGTGTACAACCGTCTGGATCGCGTTCCGGAGGAGAGAGTTTTCCCTTCCTGTCTGGAGCAGAATCTCGGTGTTCTGGCACGTGTGCCGCTCGCCAGTGGTTATCTAAGCGGAAAATATAAGCCGGGTGCGGAATTTCAGAAAAATGATGTCAGGAACAATCATGATGTGGGGCAACGTGATGAAAAGCTGAGACTTGTGGAGGAAATCCAGCGGAACGAGGTGCCGGAAGGCGTACCGATGGCTGAATGGGCATTGGCCTGGTGCCTGCAGCACCCCGCCGTGACGAGTGTTATTCCCGGATGTAAGACTCCCGAGCAGGTGGAATCGAATGCGCGTGCGGCTGACCTGGTGCTTACTGTTGAAAAGGCTTGACAGTTTGATGGCCTGGATGTAATTTGAATAGCAAGCAATTATATCTAAAAGGTGTTGAACGGGACCATATGCTGCGATTCGGCTGCCGTCAGAGAAGAAACCCTCGGCTGTAAGGTTTCCCGGCACGGTCGTTGCATCCTACCCCGCTAACCGCTTATTTCGCCGGGTCGTTCCGTTATCAACATGAGAAGCGCATGTTTGCTGTAATTTTGAAGTCTGCGCCTAAATAAGGGTGGTACCACGACGCATTCGTCCCTTGATGAATGCGTCTTTTTTGCGTTTGGGCGAAGGCCGAACTCTAAAAAAAGGAGGAAGTAAAATGAGACAGACTCGGGCTGCTGTTCCAACCTGGAGAGAAGCTCCTGCGGAGGCAGAATCCGCCGGACATCGATTCCTGCTGCGGAGCGGCATGATTCGGCAATTGGCAGCGGGGGTATTTACTTATCTCCCGTTGGGCTTTCGAGTATTGACTAAAATTTCTGCAGTTATTCGTGAAGAACTTAATCATGCAGGGGCACAGGAGATGCTGATGCCAGCGTTGCAGCCGGCAGAGCTTTGGCAAGCTTCAGGAAGATATGAGGTGTACGGTTCTGAGCTGATCCGACTTAAAGACAGGCATAACCGTGAATTTGCGCTTGGGCCGACTCATGAGGAAGTCATCACCTCACTGATCAAACAAGAAATTTCTTCCTACAGGCAGTTGCCGGTCGCATTTTATCAAATTCAGACCAAATTCCGTGACGAACGACGTCCGCGCTCGGGTCTGCTGCGGGGGCGGGAGTTTTTGATGATGGACGCATATTCTTTTCATGACGGTTACCCAAGTCTTGATACCTTCTACGAGATCATGCATGATGCCTATGAGCGGATTTTCACCCGCTGCGGCCTGGAATATCGCGGAGTTGAGGCAGATGCCGGAGCCATAGGCGGGCAAGGAGGCTCCCATGAGTTCATCGTCTTGTCCGATATCGGGGAAGATACAATTGCTGTTTGCGGCAGTTGCGGTTATGCCGCCAATTTGGAGAAGGCTGAAGTAGGCCTGTGTCAAAATCGAGGTGAAGAAGATTGGAGTCATGAGGATAAGAAGCCAGCCTCTTCATTTATAAAGACCATATTGTATAATGCAGACGGGCAGGCGGCTGCAGTGCTGGTCAGGGGAGACCGGGAGGTCAACGAGATTAAGGTGAAGCAGGCCTTGGGAGTACAGGAGCTTCGCTTGGCCGAAGAACAGGAGATTACGGCTTGGACCGGGACTGCTTCCGGTTTTTCGGGGCCGGTCGGTCTTGCTATTCCGCTCCTTGTAGATCAGGAGGTTGCGTGTATGAGCGAGGGCATTGCCGGAGCTAATGAGGAGGATATCCACCTCCGCGGTGTCCGTCCTGGAAGAGACTTCAGCCTCGAACGTACTGGTGATTACCGTAATGCGGTTGATGGTGACGCATGTCCTTGCTGTAACGGTGTGTTGACACTGCAGCGGGGGATTGAGATAGGGCACATTTTTAAACTTGGGGATAAATATACCTCCGCGTTTAACGCTGAGGTGCTGCAGGCGGACGGGCAAATCCTGACCCCTGTTATGGGCTGTTACGGAATCGGTGTATCCAGGCTCATGGCTGCTGTTGCGGAACAGTGTCACGACGAATACGGCCTAATCTGGCCGGAGGAAATTGCTCCTTTCCGGGTTCATATAATTCCCGTGACTTCAAAGGATGCTCTTCAGATGCAGACAGCGGAAAAGCTGTACCAGGATTTGAGTGGGTTAGGTGTTGAGGTCCTTCTGGATGATCGCGATGAACGGCCGGGTGTAAAATTTAACGATGCTGATCTGTTCGGAATTCCTTGGAGAATTGTTGTGGGCAAAGGGGTTACCGAAGGTCGTGTTGAGGTGAGGAGGAGGGGAACGGAACAGGCGGACTCGTTGCCGGTGGATGAAGCGGTGCGTCTGGTTGCGTTCCTTACAGAGCCGACTGCGAAGTAGCGCTACCGAAGCGTATGCTCCGACGAACCCAGTGGGTTCTCATACCCAGACGTAAAAAAGCTCCCCAAAAGAGGAGCTTCTACATACGTCCCAGGAGGGATACGGCTCTGGCGAGCCGACTGCGAAGTAGCGCTACCGAAGCGTATGCTCCGACGAACCCAGTGGGTTCTCATCCCCAGACGTAAAAAAAGCTCCCCAAAAAGAGGAGCTTCTACATACGTCCCAGGAGGGATTCGAACCCCCGACCGACGGCTTAGAAGGCCGTTGCTCTATCCAGCTGAGCTACTGGGACATAAAATTCAAGCGAAAATTAATATATCATATTGAATTGGAGTTTGCAAGTAGTATTGTTTATGATTTATAAATAGCGACATACCCGACACGTCATATATAAGTAGAATATATACGTTTTTTTGTTTCTATAAAAGGGTATGTTAGAATAACGGCAATATGTTAGGCGGATTAAGTTGGACAGCGGCTTCCGTTTCCCATATAATCTAACATCATTTAAGCTTTCGGTTGAAAGGGGGTGCCTTTATTAAGGACTCCAGTGCTGCCAAATCGGCGAATAACATTGTATTGTTCCCCCGTACGCTTGATTACTACCAGATTCAGCTTACAGTCATGCTCGAAAACGAGCGTTACGGGGAAGCGGTACGGCTGCTGCAATTTTTGCTGCAATGCCAGGGACAGGAGAAAAAGCACTACGATGAATGGACCGCGCTTTTACAATGGCTTGAAGCGGCCTTTCCTCAATATATGAACCAGGAGCCTGAGACGGCAGACCTGGATGATGAAGACATCAGCGAGGAGGAAATCGCAAGAAGGCATCTTCGCTCCAAGCTCGAAGAGGATGCAGGCTATGGAGATAAGCTATTGCGTATGGCTATGGACGGGCCCTTATCGGATCAAACCATGCTCGCCCTTGAACAGCTCTCTTATCTGGAGCAGCCGGGGATCGACGAAGAGCTGATTCGCTGGTTGAAGGAGGCTAAATTACATCCTTTGCTGCAGTTCCGGGTTGTCCAGACGCTGCGCAAACGGGGGCATGAGGGCATCATTACCTTTAACAGAGGAAATATGAAAGCAGAGATCGAAGTGGAGAGCGTTCCTCTGAAGCCGGACCAATTTCCGGACCCGATCATCCGCATCCTGGAGCGGGTAGCGGATCAGACCGAGGTGCATGAACCGACGCTGTTCTACTTTGCCCAGGAGCTGTGGTCTCAATTTGTGATGGCAATCTATGGAACGGATGATTACCTGTCCATGCTCACCGATGATGACAGCATGCTGGATACTTGGGCGGCCGCGTTGCATCAAGCTGTTTCGGAGACGCTTTCCGGCGGCAGGGCGGAAGAGGAAATGAGAGCGATGTATGGCGTTACGGATACAATGCGCTTCCGTTACGAGCAGGCCTACCGATCCGTGAAACAGTTTGTGATGGCAGGAATGAGCGGCCTGTGACTGGACGGAAACGTTTTCCTCTTGCGTGCTCAAGGGTTCACCCTTGAAAAAGATAGTAATGTTGTTTATACTAGAGTGGTTATTTTGTGCGTGTCTATAAACGTGACTATAAGTAAGATTTTGTTGGAGGGGAAAGCATAAAATGAAAGCAACTTGGGAGAAAATAGAGAAGAACCTTGGGGTTCTTGAAGTAGAAGTGGATGCGGAACGCGTAGCCGCTGCGCTTGACAAAGCTTTTAATAAAGTGGTTAAACAAATTAACGTGCCGGGCTTCCGTAAAGGTAAAGTGCCTCGGTCGATCTTCGAAGCGCGTTTTGGTGTTGAGAGTTTGTACCAGGATGCAATTGATATCCTTCTTCCTGAAGTTTACGGTGAAGCTGTTGACCAAACCGACATCTTCCCTGTAGACCGTCCGGATGTGGAAATCGACCAGTTCACCAAAGGCCAGTCCTTTAAATTCAAAGCGAAAGTAACAGTTAAACCGGAGGCTGAGCTTGGCGAATACAAAGGCGTCGAGGTTCCTGCATCCAAGGTTGAAGTTACTGATCAGGAAGTAGCGGAAGAACTGGAGCGTTTGCAGCAGCGCCATGCCGAACTGATTGTCGTAGAAGACGAAGCGGCACAATCCGGCGATATTACAGTGATTGATTTTGACGGTTCCGTGGACGGTGTGCAATTCGAAGGTGGACAAGCTGAGCGTTACTCGCTGGAGCTGGGCTCCAATACCTTCATTCCTGGTTTCGAAGATCAGGTTGTCGGCATGAATACAGGTGATTTCAAGGACGTTGAAGTAACTTTCCCTGAGAACTATCACTCTGCAGACCTGGCTGGCAAACAAGCGATCTTCAAAGTGAAAATTCATGAGATCAAGCGCAAACAGCTTCCTGAGCTGGATGATGAGTTTGCTAAAGATGTGAGTGAATTCGACACGCTTGCTGAATACAAGGAAGATCTTAAGAAGCAGCTTCAAGCCCGCAAGGAGAACGAAGTCAAAGCGGCTCGCGAGAACGCAGTAGTAGAGAAAGTTGCCGAGAATGCAACTGTCGATATTCCTGAAGCGATGATTAACAACGAAGTTCAAAACTTGGTGCGTGATTTCGACAATCGTCTGCGCAGTCAAGGCATGAATATGGAAATGTTCCTCAGCTTCTCTGGCCAAACCAATGAAGATCTGGAAAACCAAATGAAGGATGACGCCGAGAAGCGTGTGCGCAACAACCTTGTGCTTGAGCAAGTTGCCAAAGTTGAGAACATTGAAGTTTCCGAAGAGGAAATCAACGAAGAATTGCAGACGATGGCTGATACCTACAAGCGCTCTGTTGAGGAGATCCGTAGCATCCTTGAAAGCAACGGTTCCCTTGGAAATCTTCGTGAGGAAATTACACTGCGCAAAACGATTAGCTTCCTGGTAGATAACAGCAAGGAAGTCGAAGCTCCTGCAGCAGAGTAATCTTCTGTAACACCTAGTAAATGTATATTCCATAAGGCACGCGGTTACCCATACTCGTGCCTTATTTTTTCACTACGGAACCCATTTTAGGGGGGATATGGAACTGAATGGATCAGTTTAGTGTGGTGAAAAATAGACGTATTAAGTTACCGCAGCATTACATATACTATTAAAATGATCAGTAAGTAAAATGATCAGTAAGTGTCGCCAACGTCGTCTTGTTCTGAAATTTGCACATACATAAGAAACATGTTTAAATATGATAAGGTCCGAGAGAAATGACATCGGATTGGTATCATGTTAGAATATTTCTAGGTATATCTGTTTCGAAACCGGTTTCCGCTTTAATGGGGAATAAGCATGCTTACCTGCTTAAACTGGATCAACAAACGGTGTATCTGGGTATTATTACCAAAGGAAAAGAGGTTGGTCACGATGAGTCTCGTACCTATGGTTGTGGAACAAACAAGTCGGGGGGAACGTTCCTACGACATTTATTCGCGTCTGCTTAAGGATCGTATCATATTCCTCAGCGGACCGATCGATGACGATGTCGCCAATCTCGTCATTGCGCAGCTCCTGTTTCTGACTGCGGAAGATTCAGAGAAAGATATTCATTTGTACATCAATTCCCCGGGCGGTTCTGTGACTGCCGGTATGGGTATATATGATACAATGCAATTTGTGAAGCCGGACGTATCTACGATTTGTGTGGGTATGGCTGCAAGTATGGGTTCACTTCTGCTTACTGCGGGCGCTCCGGGCAAGAGGTATGCCCTTAGTAACAGTGAGGTTATGATTCATCAGCCGCTGGGCGGAATTCAGGGTCAAGCATCCGATATTCAAATTCATGCGGACTGGATCATCAAAACTCGTCAGAAGCTCAACCAGATTTATGTGAAGACGACGGGTCAGCCTCTCGAAAAAATCGAACGCGATACTGACCGCGACTTTTTTATGGATGCGGAAGAAACAAAAGCTTACGGCATCATTGACCAAATTCTCACGAAGCCGATCAATTTGTAAAGGGGTGGCCCCATGTTTAAGTTTAATGATGAAAAAGGACAATTGAAATGCTCCTTTTGCGGTAAGTCCCAGGAGCAGGTACGAAAGCTGGTAGCCGGTCCCGGCGTTTATATATGTGACGAGTGTATCGAGCTGTGTACTGAAATTGTAGAAGAAGAACTGGGCCATGAGGAAGAGATCGATCTCAAAGATATCCCGAAACCGAAAGAAATCCGGGACATTCTGGACCAGTACGTTATCGGACAGGACCAGGCCAAAAAATCTCTTTCCGTAGCCGTGTACAACCATTACAAGCGTATCAACACTCAAAGCAAAATCGAGGATGTTGAGCTGACGAAAAGTAACATTATGCTGCTCGGACCGACTGGCTCGGGTAAAACCCTGCTGGCGCAAACGATGGCTAAAATTCTTAATGTACCATTTGCCATTGCTGATGCCACTTCTTTGACGGAAGCCGGTTATGTGGGTGAGGATGTGGAGAACATCCTGCTGAAGCTGATCCAGGCGGCCGACTACGATGTTGAGAAGGCTGAACGTGGAATTATCTATATTGATGAAATCGACAAGGTTGCGCGCAAATCCGAGAACCCTTCGATTACACGTGATGTGTCCGGAGAAGGTGTTCAGCAGGCTCTGCTCAAAATCCTTGAAGGAACGGTTGCATCTGTACCGCCGCAAGGTGGTCGTAAGCACCCGCATCAAGAATTTATTCAAATTGATACGACGAACATCCTGTTTATCGTAGGCGGTGCCTTCGACGGACTGGAGCAAATGATCAAGCGCCGGATTGGCAAAAAAGTGATTGGCTTCAACGCCTCTGCCGAGCAAAAAGATCTTAAACCGGGCGAGTACCTGCAGTTGGTGTTGCCTGAGGATCTGCTGAAATTTGGACTGATTCCGGAGTTTGTAGGCCGCTTGCCTGTCATCTCCACATTAGAGCCGCTCGATGAAGCTACGCTCGTGCGTATTCTTTCTGAGCCCAAGAACGCGTTGACCAAGCAGTATCAGAAGCTGCTCGAAATGGACAATGTCAAGCTGGAATTTACACAGGATGCGCTGCAAGAGATCGCCCGAGAAGCGATCAAACGTAACACAGGTGCCCGCGGCCTTCGTGCGATTATCGAAGGCATCATGCTGGATGTCATGTACGAAGTGCCTTCGCGTGACGATATCACCTCCTGCATTATCAATGAGCAGGTTGTGAAGGAGAAGGTTGCGCCTGAACTGCACGGTAGTAACGACAAGAATAAGAAGCAAGAAGAGAGCGCCTGAGCATCGAACCTTCGCGATCTCTAATACATGAACTGCCAGTCTCCACTTCCCACCCCTCCGCAAGGACGGTTCGGGGGGTGGAGCTTTGGCATTATGGGAGAGATATGACCATGTTTTTAAGACAAGACACACGTCCCGTTAAAGTCGGAAATCTGACGATCGGCGGAAGCAACGAAGTCATTATTCAAAGCATGTGTACGACCAAGACGGCTGATGTAGAGGCCACCGTCGCAGAAATTTTGCGTCTGGAAGAGGCCGGCTGCCAGATTGTCAGGGTTACGGTCAATAATGAAGAAGCTGCGGCTGCGATCAAAGAAATCAAAAAGCAAATTCATATTCCGCTTGTTGCGGATATTCATTTTAATTATAAACTCGCGTTGCTGGCGATTGAGAACGGGATAGATAAAGTTCGTATCAATCCCGGCAATATCGGCCGGCGTGAAAAGGTCGAAGCGGTTGTTAAGGCATGCAAAGAAAAAGGGATTCCGATCCGGATCGGTGTCAACGCCGGTTCCCTGGAGCAGCATTTACTGGATAAATACGGTTATCCAACACCGGAGGCTATGGTGGAGAGCGCCCTCTACCATATCGGCATTCTGGAAGACCTGGATTTCCACGATATTATCGTTTCCCTCAAAGCTTCCGATGTGCCGATGGCGATCTCAGCTTATCTGAAAGCTGCAGAAATTATAAAATACCCTCTTCATCTTGGTATTACGGAGGCAGGCACCCTCTTTACCGGTACGGTCAAGAGCGCTGCCGGTATGGGTGCGCTTCTGTCAGCCGGTGTCGGTTCGACCATGCGTATCTCGCTCAGTGCAGATCCGGTGGAGGAGGTTAAGGTAGCGCGTGAGCTGCTGAAAACATTCGGGTTAATCACAAATGCAGCCACGTTGATTTCCTGCCCGACCTGCGGCCGGTTGGATATTGATCTGTTCTCCATTGCGAATGAGGTGGAGGATTATATTGCGAAGCTGAAGGTGCCTATTAAAGTCTCTGTTCTCGGATGTGCCGTGAACGGGCCGGGAGAGGCTAAAGAAGCGGATATCGGCATTGCCGGAGCCCGTGGTGAAGGTCTCCTGTTCCGTTACGGACAGATGATCCGTAAAGTACCGGAAGCGGAGATGGTAAATGAGCTGAAGAAGGAAATTGACAGCATTGTTAAAGCTTACGAAGAAACCGGTGAAATACCAGGCCGCAAGGAGCGTCATGCTCCGACCGTATAACCGGATGTGAATATCGTTTTCTCGTGCGCCGGGCAGGTGATTTAACGTCATTGCCCGGTTTTTTTGTGCCCGATTCTGCTGCTTTTGTTAATTCTTTCATTTAAATCTGTTTAGCAGCCTCCGAAAAGGAAATACTGATTTTAATAGAAACCCGCCGCTATGCGGCGCAGAGAGAAACGGAGGCTTACAAATGGATTGGACAATGATCGTAATTATTGTGCAGCTTTTTTTCGGGATCGTGATCGGGCTTTACTTCCTAAACCTGCTGCGCAGTCAGAAAACGAACCGTAGTGCCGTGGACAGAGAATCGCGCAAAGAATTGGATAAATTAAGAAAGCTGAGATCGGTCACGCTGACGAAGCCGCTGGCGGAGAAAACTCGCCCTGCATCCATAGAGGATATCGTAGGACAGAAAGACGGATTGCGCGCGCTCAAGGCTGCGTTATGCAGCGCCAACCCGCAGCATGTTATTATTTATGGTCCCCCCGGTGTCGGTAAAACAGCGGCAGCGCGTGTAGTGCTTGAGGAAGCGAAAAAGAACCCGCTGTCCCCATTCAAAAGCGACGCTAAATTTACCGAGATTGATGCAACGACGGCCCGTTTTGATGAACGTGGCATTGCCGATCCGCTGATCGGCTCCGTGCATGATCCGATTTATCAGGGCGCTGGGGCCATGGGGGTGGCAGGCATTCCACAGCCAAAGCCGGGGGCGGTCACGAAAGCCCATGGTGGAATGCTGTTTATTGATGAGATCGGGGAGCTGCATCCGACGCAGATGAACAAATTGCTGAAAGTGCTCGAAGACCGTAAGGTATTTTTGGAAAGTGCGTACTATAATTCGGAGGATACACATACACCTGCATATATCCATGATATTTTTCAGAACGGGCTGCCGGCAGATTTTCGTATGGTGGGGGCTACGACACGATCCCCTCATGAGTTACCGCCTGCACTTCGTTCCAGATGCATGGAAATCTTTTTTCGTTCTCTGCTGCCTGAAGAAATCGGGCGAATTGCAGAAGATGCGATCAGCAAACTGAGCTTCGAAAGCTGTCCGGAAGCGGTGCAGGCTGTGCAGCGGTATGCCACGAATGGCCGGGAGGCTGTAAATATGATCCAGTTGGCCGCAGGGCTGGCCTTGACGGAGAAAAGAGACAGGCTGGAGGCGGAGGATGTGGAATGGGTTGCGAGCAGCAGTCAGCTCCAGCCTCGTCCAGAGCGCAAGATTCCGAATCGTCCCCAGGTCGGCTTCGTCAATGGTCTCGCTGTATACGGCCCGAATCTGGGCATGCTGCTGGAGATCGAGGTGACTGCCGCACAAGCTGCCAAAGGGCAGGGGAAATTCAATATTACCGGGGTAGTTGAGGAGGAGGAAATCGGAGGAGGCTCCAGAACGCTTAAGCGTAAAAGTATGGCAAGAGGATCAGTGGAAAACGTGCTGACCGTCCTTCGAACCTGCGGTCTTCGTCCGCAGGATTATGATCTCCACATTAATTTTCCGGGAGGCACTCCGGTGGACGGTCCTTCGGCCGGGATCGCAATGGCCGCGGCTGTAGCATCGGCTATTCGCGGGATTCCGGTTGATCATGAGCTTGCGATGACAGGTGAAGTTAGCATTCACGGACGCATCAAGCCAATCGGCGGTGTGCTGGCCAAGGTGGAGGCTGCTCTTCAAGCCGGGGCCAAGCGGGTGCTTATCCCTGCCGATAACTGGCAGAACGTTTTTGATAAACTGGGGAATGTTGAGGTTATTCCAGTACAATCTATTCACGAAGCCTTCAGACAGATTTTTGGAGAAGAATGGGAGGAAACAACAGAGGTTCGCACTTCTCCCGATATGTTTACACCAGCGCAATCCCCTTATCTGCAGGCGGATGGATCCGGACAGGGAAGCACTGTGTGAAGCTGGTTTGCGGAAGAAAGCACCTTCATTGGTTTTTCCATGGAACATTTGATAAAATATGAACTATCCTTATCAGAGTAAGCTGTGCAAAGCATAACCGCTATATTATAACCGGTGCATGCAACTTGCTGAACCTGTGAACCATTGGAGGTGCGAAAGCGATGGGACCAAGTAAAACGAAAGGCCGTCGTTTTCCTTTACTGCCTTTAAGAGGACTTCTTGTCTACCCGAGTATGGTTCTGCATCTCGATGTGGGCCGGGACAAATCGGTCAAGGCTTTGGAAAAAGCGATGGTTGAAGACAATCTGATTCTTCTATGTTCCCAATCAGAAGTGAACATTGAGGAGCCTACACAAGAGGATATATTCAGAATCGGCACAGTTGCCAAAGTGCGACAGATGCTGAAACTGCCTAACGGTACAATTCGTGTGCTCGTCGAGGGACTCGAAAGGGCTGAAATTATTCAGTACACGGACAATGAGGAGTACTACGAAGTTCATGCCCGTGAGCTGCCTGAAGACGATACCATGCATCCGGAGACGGACGCACTGATGCGGACCGTTCTGAATCAGTTCGAGAACTATATCAATCTGTCCAAAAAGGTAACGCCCGAGACACTTGCCGCAGTATCTGATATTGAGGAGCCTGGGAGATTGGCCGATGTGATCACCAGCCATCTTTCCCTTAAAATCAAAGATAAGCAGGAGATTCTAGAAACCGTTGATATTCGCAAACGGCTCGAAAAGCTCCTTGATATTCTGAACAACGAGCGCGAGGTGCTCGAGCTGGAGCGCAAGATTAATCAGCGGGTCAAAAAGCAAATGGAGAAGACTCAGAAGGAATACTATCTGCGCGAGCAAATGAAGGCGATTCAAAAGGAATTGGGCGAGAAGGAAGGCCGGACCGGGGAAGTCGAGGAGCTGCGCAGCCAGATGGAAGGGCTTATTCTTCCGGATAAGGTACGGGAGAAGATTGAAAAAGAGATTGACCGTCTGGAAAAAACGCCTGCGAGCTCGGCGGAAGGCGGAGTCATTCGCAACTATCTGGATTGGCTGCTCAGTCTGCCATGGAGCAACGCGACGGACGACGATCTGGATATAGCCAAGGCTGAAGAAATTCTGGACGCAGACCATTACGGTCTGGAGAAGCCGAAGGAGCGGGTGCTGGAGTATTTGGCCGTGCGCAAGCTTGTGAAAACGATGAAGGGCCCTATTCTTTGTCTGGTCGGGCCACCGGGTGTGGGCAAGACATCGTTGGTGCGGTCCATTGCCAAAGCGCTGGGACGTGAGTTTGTCCGTATATCCTTAGGGGGCGTCCGTGATGAAGCGGAAATCCGTGGGCACAGACGTACCTATGTTGGAGCCATGCCAGGTCGGATCATCCAGGGCATGAAAACGGCAGGAACGGCCAATCCTGTCTTTCTGCTGGATGAAATTGATAAAATGGCATCCGATTTTCGTGGGGATCCTTCTGCGGCCCTGCTGGAGGTGCTTGATCCGGAGCAAAACAATACGTTCAGCGACCATTTTGTGGAGCTGCCGTTCGATTTGTCCAACGTGATGTTTGTCACCACGGCGAACGCGATTCACAACATCCCGCGCCCGCTGCTGGACCGGATGGAGCTGCTGAATATTCCGGGGTATACGGAGCTGGAGAAGCTCCAGATTGCCGGACGTTACCTTCTGCCAAAGCAAAAGCGGGAGCATGGTCTGACAGACGAACAGATCACAGTAGAGGAAGACACGCTGCTTAAAGTAATTCGTGAGTATACCCGTGAGTCCGGAGTGCGTAATCTGGAACAGCAGATGGCTTCGCTTTGCCGCAAGGCCGCCAAATCGGTTGTGTCCGGCATCACGGAACGGATTGTGATCACTCCGGATAACTTGAAGGATTTCCTCGGCATTCCGCGATTCCGCTATGGCATTGCGGAGCTGGAGGATCAGGTTGGAACCGTTACGGGTCTGGCATGGACGGAGGTTGGCGGTGAAACGCTGACGATCGAAGTTACGGTTGTACCGGGGACGGGCAAGCTGATCCTGACCGGCAAGCTGGGTGACGTGATGAAGGAATCTGCACAAGCGGCTTTCAGCTACACCCGTTCGAAAGCGGGCGAGCTTGGCATCAAGCCTGATTTTTATGAGAAGAACGATATACACATTCATATTCCTGAAGGAGCAATCCCCAAAGACGGACCTTCAGCCGGGATTACGATCGCAACTGCGCTTGTATCAGCTCTGACCAACCGTCATGTATCCAAAAGCGTTGCGATGACCGGAGAAATCACTTTGCGGGGAAGAGTGCTGCCTATCGGCGGGCTTAAGGAAAAGTCACTGGCCGCACACCGTGCGGGCTACAAAAAAATACTGCTCCCCAAGGACAATGAACGCGACCTGCGGGACATTCCCGACAGCATCAAGGAAGAAGTTGAATTTGTGCCTGTAGCGCATATGGATCAAGTGCTGCAGCATGCGCTGGTGGAGCAGACCGGGTTGCAATAGAGAGGAAACGGTAGACATGAAGGTAACAAAATCCGAATTTATAATCAGTGCTGTCCGGCCGGAGCAATATCCTGCTGACGGCTTGCCGGAGGTAGCTTTGGCAGGCCGCTCCAACGTGGGCAAATCCTCCTTGATTAACAGGATGATTAACCGCAAAAATTTGGCCAGGACGAGTTCCACGCCGGGTAAAACACAACAGCTTAACTACTACCGTATCAACGACGACCTGTACTTTGTCGATTTTCCGGGTTACGGGTTTGCGAAGGTGTCCAAATCATTGCGGCAGGCATTCGGTGAGATGATTGAAACCTATCTTACACAGCGTGAGCCATTGAAGCTGGTGCTGCAGATGGTGGATCTCCGCCATCCGCCTTCCAAGGACGATCTGATGATGCATGAGTGGCTGAAGCATTACAATTTGCCTTTATGCGTTGTCGGCACCAAAGCGGACAAAATTCCGCGTACTCGCAGAGAGAAGCATATCAAGGTGATTAAGCAGGAGTTGGGCATCGGCTCTGGTGACTTATTTATCCCGTTTTCATCTGAGGAAGGCTTGGGCAGAGAAGAATTATGGACAGTCATCTCCCGATACACGGGGGTAGGACAAGAATTGAATGAAGCTGCGAATCAGGAGTGAGAAGCGCCCACCGGGCGCTTCTTTTTTTCGTAGATGTTACCCGTTGGCGGCCTGATCTTTTTGTCCTGAATGTTAAAAGGCGAAGGATTTTGGCAAAATTATGGCGTGAAAGTGAGCATCCGATGAAAATGCAGGGATGAATAGCGGTTCATTGCGGTTTATTCTCATTTTTGCAGTTATTTCATAATTGGAGAATAAGGAAAAGAGACGGGGGGATGGTGTATAATATTCATGTATAGCTGAAAAGCGTACATCGCCGTATGAACCCGCAGGGTGTGCGGCAGTCGGCCTGAAGAGCATTCGCGCCCCAGTGGCATGGGGAGTCGAATAAACTTTCAGGAAAGAATTGAGGAGATTTTTATGGCTCAGCGGTTAGCCACAGAGTATGTTAACGCCACTTTGACATTGTCGGAAGTTCAAATGAACCAATTTTTGCGTGCAGCGGAAGACCCCCTTGTTCACAGTCGAATTAAAGTGCTGGACAATGGAGGACATGAAATTGTGCTGGAGGATGTTACGGGAGAAGAAGTTCATTTGCCTTTTGACCGGAGAAAAGGCATGTATGTCTGTGAATTAACTTGCCGCTTGGTTAATCAGCCTTTGACGAATATGATCAGAAAGCTGTTTCTGCGCTTTAAGGGCGAAGGTATCGTAAACCGGGTGTATCATGGATTTACAATGATTTATACCTATAATCAGGGCTCTGTCCGCAGAATTGTGGAAAAGACGGACGGCGGCTGTCGGCTGGTATTCGAGTATAAAAATACGGTGCAGGAGCTGCAGCACAAATTCCTGGCACGTGATGTTGAACGTGAGATCAGCAGAGTATACAACGAAATTAACGATTTATTGGATCAGCGTATTCGGATTCGTGACAAGAAACGGATCGGGGATATTGATCAGCGGCTCCGCAGTCTGAGCAATATCCTGTTTACGCTTGAGGCATAAGCTGTATCTGATTTGCAACAGCAAGAAGCTTTCCTTCTGAGAAGGGAAGCTTTTTTGTATATTTTATTATGATTCTGCATGTTTATTTACAGGCTTGTCTGGTCACGGCGCAGGCGAAAAATTTAAATATGTAAACTTTTCGAAAAACTATTGCATTTGCTCCCTATAGATGTTATTTTTAATCTCGTTGAAAACGAATATAGGAACCAGGATTCACTCAGGACATTGAATGTTGCGAGAGATTATTCCCTCGGGAAGTGAATGACGTAGGTCCTAGCGGATGAAATTTTTTTCAAACATTTTATTCCTAGGAAGGGGGAACCGAAAGATGGAATATTCAACTTTCGGAAGACACGTTGCTGTTGATACTTGGGGAGTCAGCTTTGATTTGCTGAACGATGCGGAATTTTTGCAAGCACAATTGGTAGAGGCTGCCGAAGCTTGTGGAGCAACCGTAATGTCCGTACAATCGAAGCAATTTGAACCACAGGGAGCGACAGTTCTTGTACTGCTGTCGGAGAGTCACCTCTCGATTCACACGTATCCTGAGAGAGGCTTTGCGGCGATTGATTGTTATACTTGCGGTGAGACAGTGGATCCACAGCTGGCCATTGATTACCTGGTATCCGTATTGAAACCGGAAAAGACTTATGCGAAGAAACTGGTTCGTGGACTCGGGGAACTGAAGGTCGAAACGCCGGAAATGAAGCATGCTGAATTGGTGTAGCCTGAAATTGTAATATGTATATACAATAACCATGGAGAGTATCCATGGTTATTTTTATTCTAAAGATTTTTATTCTAAAGATTTTTATTCTAAAGATTTTTGTTCCAGGGATTGTTATTCTCGGACGAATAAGAAAATTCAGGGATAGCAAGCGAAGGGCATGTTTACACTACATAGACAGACAGGATCTTCATAAAGATTTCATATTAAATATCCTTTGTACCGGACTCTCTGTGATATAATTAACATAGTTTGAAGCAGGATATAGGATGTATTTATTTAAGGATTAGAAGGCAGGTGAACTTGCAATGCACATCCTTGTTGTAGGGTTAAACTATCGTACGGCTCCGGTGGAAGTCCGTGAACGTTTTACATTTGCTGAACAGGATTTGCCGGAGGCGCTGGAGCATCTAAGGCTAACCAAGAGTGTGTTGGAAGGCGTTATCGTCGCAACCTGCAATAGAACCGAAATTTATGTTGTTGTAGACCGTCTGCATATGTGCGGATTTCATATACGGAATTTCATGGAACAGTGGTTCGGTATTTCCAGGGATGATTTCACGCAGCATTTATATATCTATGAAGATGAACAGGCTGTCCGACATCTCTTCCGGGTTGCCTGCGGTTTGGATTCGATGGTGATCGGTGAGACGCAGATTCTCGGTCAGGTCAAGCAGGCATTCCTGCAGGCTCAGGAGCAGAAAGCAACCGCTACGTGGTTCAATATGCTGTTTAAACAGGCGGTTACCCTGGGCAAACGCGCGCACTCCGAAACATCGATTGGTGAAAGCGCGGTGTCCGTAAGCTATGCGGCTGTTGAGTTGGGTAAACGAATCTTCGGAATGTTTACCGATAAGAAAGTGCTGATTCTCGGCGCAGGCAAAATGAGCGAGTTGACCGTGAAGCATTTGTACGCAGGCGGGGCGGCTGAGGTCATTGTCGCGAACCGGACCCTGCAGAAGGCGCAGGAGCTTGCGGCCAAATTCAAGGGCACACCATGTACGATAGATCAGGCTGCTGAGCGGCTTGCCGATGTAGACATCGTCATTAGCTCCACGGGGGCCGACAGCTATGTGCTGGATAGTGCAACGGTACGTCAACAGATGAAGCGTCGTCAGTCTCGACCTCTCTTCATGATTGATATTGCTGTGCCAAGGGATATCGATCCTACCGTTGGTGAAGTGGACAATGTATTTCTATATGATATCGACGATCTGGAAGGGATTGTCGAAAGCAATCTGGAGATGCGCCGTGCGGAAGCTGCCAAGATTGAAGTCATGATTGAGGCGGAAATGGAGCAGTTTTATCAATGGCTGAAAACCTTGGGCGTTCGCCCGGTGATTCGCGCGCTGCAGGAGAAAGCTTCGTCGATTCATGAAGAGACGCTGAACAGTCTGTTCAACAGGCTGCCTGATCTAGACGAGCGTCAGCGGAAAATCATCAGCAAGCTGACCAAAAGCATGCTGAACCAAATGGTGCATGATCCGATTAACCGAATCAAGGAAATGGCCGTGGAAAAACAGGGTAACGAGGCTTTGGAGGTCTTCTCCGAAATCTTCGCCCTGGAGGATCGGCTGGAGGAAGCAACCCAGAAGGTGGAACAGAGCCATGAACAGGCTTTACGCAAACCTGATGCTGCGTCAAAGCGAGGCTCCAAATCATCCGATTCCATACCGGTGTCTTATGCGCCGGTCGGTCTGTGAGGCAGGTGATCGGCTGTGCTGCCGGGCAGCGGTGTCTATGACGCCTTGATCTATACTTACGCCCTGAGCCTACTGTTCGTATTCTCGGATTGCATTCGACGCAATGCGAGTGCCAAGCGGATAGGCACAGGGCTTCTTGTCGTCGTTCTGGTTTTTCAGCTCGTATTTATGGGAATTAGAACTTGGACGGAGCAGCATCTTCCTTTTCTGATCACCTATGATTTTTTGTTTTTATTTGTCCTTATTCTTGTCATCACTTCGTTGATTATGAGCCGATACCCGCGTCTGGAATTTACCGTCTTTCTCCTTAATCTGATCGGCTTCAGCGTCATTGTGCTGAATAAGCTGTGGTTCCAGCCAATTGATAATCCGCTGGCCACCTGGCAGACGGTCCACGGTTTGCTGATTCTGCATATCGTGCTTGCTAATTTGGGCTTTGTAGCATTGACGGTAGCGGCGGTTTTTTCCGTGATGTATCTGTTTCTGCATCGTAGACTGAAAGCTAAGAAATGGACCGAAACGACCCGCAGACTACCGAGTCTTGAGGTGCTGGACCGTTATATGCATATGGCGATGCTTATTGGGGCGCCGCTGCTGGCTGTTTCCGTGCTTGTTGCCGTAATATCAATTATCGCCGATGGAAGATGGGGGCTGCTGTTTGATCTGAAGGTATTAGCCACAGCCGCGGCCATGTGTGTATATGTCATCTATCTTGTCAGCAAACGTTCCAACCAGCATTCCGGTGTGGTCATGGCCAAATGGGCGCTTGCAGGGTATGCTTTTCTGATTATGAATTTCCTTGCGAATTCATGGTCCGCATTTCATCAATGGACGGGGGAGTAAGTGGTCATGAGTCGGCATTTGATTCCTGTTATGCTGCGGTGTGAGGGGAAAAGCTGCTGTATCGTCGGCGGCGGCCGGGTAGCGGAACGAAAGGCAGCGGGGCTGCTGCACAGTGGCGCCACTCTTACCGTCATCAGCCCCTCCATAACCGATGGCCTGCAGGTCATGTTGGACAACAATCAGCTCCGCTGGATCAAACGCCCTTATAACGAGGGGGATCTACAGGGAGCATTTCTTGTATATGCGGCTACGGATGATCTGGAAGTGAATGATGCGGTGATGCGAGAAGCGCGTGGTAGAGGTATACTGGTAAACGTGGCAGACCATTCGGAAAAAGGGGACTTTATTACACCCGGCGTTGTAAGGCGGGGCAGACTCGTTCTGAGCGTTTCGACATCCGGGGCGGGGCCATCCGTATCCGTCGCAATAACCACAAAGCTGGAAGAGACGTTTGGATTAGAGTACGAAGCATATCTGGACTTTATGTATGACATGAGAGAACGCATCAAAAGCAGGGTGCATGATCCGCTTGTCAGGGCCCGTCTACTGAGAAGGCTGGCGTGCAGCGGCGTTCTGGAACAAATTCGCAGCGGCGAGTTTGACGGTTGGACAGAGCTTGAGATGGACAGATGGATCGCTGAGAATCGGGAGGAATAGACATGCGAACGATCGTGGTGGGGAGCCGACAGAGTGCGCTGGCACTTACACAAACCGGACACGTCATCGAGGACTTAAAGGCACTTTGTGCAAGGCATGGAATGAACATGACCTTTGAAGTCCGCAAAATTGTGACCAAAGGGGACAGGATTCTGGACGTAACCCTGTCCAAGGTGGGGGGCAAGGGACTGTTCGTGAAAGAAATTGAACAGGCGATGCTCGACAAGGAAATTGACATGGCTGTGCACAGTATGAAGGATATGCCTGCTGAGCTCCAGGAGGGATTAGTGAACGGAGCCGTGTCGCGCCGGGTCGATCCCCGGGATTGTCTCATAACGAAGTCGGGAAATGGGTTAATGGAGCTCCCGTATGGAGCGAAGGTGGGCACGAGCAGCCTGCGCCGTTCAAGCCAGATGCAAGCGCTCCGCCCGGATATAGTTCTTGAGCCGGTACGTGGTAATATCGACTCAAGACTTAAGAAGCTGGAAACGGAAGGGTTCGATGCGATCATCTTGGCCGCAGCCGGACTCCACCGGATGGGCTGGCAGGATCGTATTACGGAATACATTGCGGAGGATGTCTGTCTGCCTGCGGTCGGGCAGGGGGCACTCGGGATTGAATGCCGCGAGGACGACAAAGAGCTGCTGGATCTGCTTTCTTTATATAATGATGAAATCACCGCAGCAACGGTGGCAGCGGAACGGTGTTTCCTGGGTGAATTGAACGGTGGCTGCCAGGTTCCGATCGGAGCTCATGCTGTGCTGGAGGAGTCAGGGATGATCCGGCTGACCGGGATGGTAGGCTCCCCGGATGGAAAGGTAATTCTTAAAGATACACGGACTGGAAAGGACCCGCAGCAGTTGGGAGAGCAAGTTGCGGCAAGCCTGAAGGCCAAGGGAGCGGAACAGATTCTGTCTGAAGTAAGGGGATGACTTGATGGCGGGGAAGGTTTATTTAGTGGGGGCAGGACCCGGTGATGCGCGGTTAATCACCGTAAAAGGATGGCACTGCATTCAGAAGGGGGACGTTATCGTCTATGACCGTCTCGCCAGCCCGCGGCTGTTGGGACTGATGAAGCCGGGGGCCGAGAAAATATATGTCGGCAAGCTTCCGGACCGTCATACGATGAAGCAGGAGGATATTAATCGTCTGCTGGTTGATCTGGCATTGAAGGGAAAAACGGTCGTTCGACTGAAGGGTGGAGATCCTACCATTTTCGGCAGGGTCGGCGAGGAAGGGGAGCTGCTGAGGAAGCATGGAATTCCTTATGAAATTGTACCAGGTATTACTTCTGCGATCAGTGTGCCGGCCTATGCGGGAATTCCGGTCACACATCGGGATATGGCCTCCTCACTTTCCATTATTACAGGGCATGAAAGTCCCGACAAGCTGGATCGGAGCATCCAGTGGGATAAGGTGACGAATGCAACTGGAACGCTGATTTTTCTGATGGGAGTCGCGAAGATAGGGTATATCAGCGAACAACTGATTAAACATGGCCGTTCTCCGGAAACACCGGTGGCACTGATTCGTTGGGGCACTCGCGCCGAGCAGGAGACGCTGACAGGCACACTTGCGGATATTGAGGCCAGAGTGAAGGAAGCGGGCTTTGAGCCTCCGGCCGTCATCGTCGTCGGTGAGGTGGTCCGTCAGCGTGAACAATTAAAGTGGGCGGAAGATATGCCCTTGTTCGGCAAACGTATTCTCGTCACTCGGGCCCGCAGTCAGGCGAGCTCATTGGTGCAGCATATCGAGGATTTAGGCGGAGAGCCCTATGAATTCCCTGTACTGGATACCCGTTTGCCGCAGGAGGAAGACCAATATAAGCATATCCGGGAGGCATTTTCCCGAATGCACGAATTTGATTGGGTATTTTTCACTAGTGTGAACGGAGTGGATTATTTCTTTCAGCATCTGGAACGGGAAGGACGGGATATCCGCTCTTTGCATAAAGCGCGCATTGTGGCTGTCGGGCCTGCTACCTCTATGGCGCTTCGCAGCCGTGGTGTAGCGGCGGAACCGTTAACAGGAAATTTTCAGGCTGAGGGGCTGCTGGAGGCGTATGGGCAGAAAATGCAGGCTGGCGAGAAGGTGTTCCTGCCGCGCGGCAATCTGGCTCGCTCCTGGCTTCCGGAACAGTTGCGTGAGCTGGGACTGGAGGTAACCGAGGCCAGTCTGTATGAAACGGTGCCAGCCGATTTCCGGGATGATGAGCTGATCTCCTTGCTCGAACAAGGAGCCGTGCATGCCATTACGTTTACCAGTTCCTCCACGGTCACCTATTTTATGAGAGCCCTGCGCCAAATGGGCATCGAAGATCCGCTTGATGTATTGCAAGACGTGATCATTGCCGTCATCGGTCCCGTTACTGGGCAGACTGCCGAAAATGAGGGCTTGAAGGTCGGACTCATGGCGGAGGAAGCAACGATTGACAGTATGGTTAACGCGCTCTGCGCCTGGAATAAACGGACAGAATAAAGAAGTGGGTAAGGGAATCAAGCGTTCGAATACGTATTTTGGCCGAAATCAATTTGTTGGGAGTGCATATCTATGAGCTTATCTTTTACACGGCACCGCCGTCTTCGCCAATCCGCTGCGATCCGCAGCATGGTACGGGAAACGGTTCTGACGCCGGCTGATTTCATTCAGCCTATTTACGTCACCTACGGTGAGGGAGTCAAGCAGGATATTAAATCCATGCCCGGAGTGTACCGCTTCTCGCTGGACATGCTCGAAGAGGAGCTGCTGGAGATTGTCTCGCTGAACATTCCGGCCGTTCTCCTGTTCGGCATACCTGAGACGAAGGACAGCGTAGGTTCGTCGGCCTATGCGGATAATGGCATCGTGCAGGAGGCGACCCGGCTGATTAAGTCGCGTTACCCGGATCTGCTCGTCATTGCGGACACCTGCCTGTGTGAGTTCACTGATCATGGTCACTGCGGAATGGTGCATACTTATGAACACGATGGGGAGCTGTGCGGCGATGTACTGAATGACGAATCGCTGGAGCTGCTTGTGAAAACCGCCGTATCTCAGGCGCAGGCGGGCGCGGATATTATTGCTCCTTCCAACATGATGGATGGTTTCGTGCAGGCGATTCGCGGTGGGTTGGATGAAGCAGGCTTCAGCCACATTCCGATCATGTCTTATTCTGTAAAATATGCCTCTGCCTTTTACGGGCCTTTCCGTGAAGCGGCTGGTTCAGCACCGCAATTCGGGGACCGGAAGACTTATCAAATGGATCCGGCCAACGCCCGCGAGGCGTTGCGCGAAGCAGAATCGGACGTGCTGGAAGGCGCGGACATGCTGATGGTTAAGCCTTCGCTCTCTTATCTTGACGTCATGCGCACCCTGAAAGACCAGTTTGATCTTCCCCTTGTGGCTTATAATGTCAGCGGTGAGTATGCCATGGTCAAAGCGGCCGCCCTCAACGGATGGATCGACGAGAAGGCGATGGTTTTGGAAATTTTGACAAGCATGAAGCGCGCGGGCGCCGACATGATTATTACGTATTCGGCCAAGGATGCGGCAAAATGGCTTCAGGACGGAGGGCGATAAGATGAGCGATCAGGCTAAGGTCCGGGCGGACGAGCGGTCACGGATAGCTTTTGAGGAAGCCAAGCAATATATTCCAGGCGGTGTGAACAGTCCTGTTCGTGCTTTCAAGTCTGTCGGGATTACCCCCATTTATATCGAACGTGGAGAGGGTTCTCGGGTATACGATATTGATGGCAATTCGTTTATCGATTATGTCGGTTCATGGGGACCGCTCATTATGGGACATGCGCATCCCAAGGTGATCGGCGCTCTGCAGGAGGTTGTCGTTAAAGGGACCAGCTTTGGCGCGCCCACGTTAATCGAGACGGAAATGGCAAAGCTTGTCTGTGAGCGTGTTCCTTCGATCGACATTGTACGTATGGTGAATTCGGGGACGGAAGCGACGATGAGCGCCATTCGCCTTGCGCGCGGGTATACGGGACGAAGCAAAATTTTGAAATTTGAAGGCTCCTATCATGGTCACGCTGACAGCCTGCTGATCAAGGCCGGCTCTGGCGTAGCCACCCTCGGGCTTCCGGACAGTCCGGGTGTCCCGGAGGGGGTGGCAAGCAACACCATTACTGTTCCGTACAACGATCTGGAGTCCGTTCAGCTTGCATTTGAGAAATTCGGGGAGGAAATCGCGGCCGTTATTGTGGAGCCGGTAGCCGGTAATATGGGTGTCGTTCCGCCGCAGCCGGGCTTCCTGGAAGGTCTTCGTAAAGTAACGAAGGAGCAGGGCAGCCTGCTGATCTTTGACGAGGTCATGACCGGTTTCCGTGTAGGACTTCATTCGGCACAGGGGCGTTTCGGTGTGACGCCGGATCTGACCTGCCTCGGAAAAGTCATCGGTGGAGGTCTTCCTGTCGGAGCCTACGGCGGGCGCAGGGACATCATGGAGCAAATGGCCCCTTCCGGCCCGGTGTATCAGGCAGGCACGCTCAGCGGCAACCCGCTGGCTATGACCGCAGGTTACACCACATTGAAGCTGCTGACGCCTGAAGTTTATGACCGGCTTGAGCAATTGGCGTCCAGGCTGCAGGCAGGGTTTGAGCGCAACGCCAAGGAAACAGGCATACCAGTGACGATTAACAGAATTGGTTCCATGGTGTGCCCGTTCTTCACGGATCGGCAGGTCGTGAATTATGATACGGCCAAGCAGAGCAACCTTGACCATTTCCGTCGATATTTCGCAGGCATGATTAATCATCGGGTCAGCGTAGCGCCGTCCCAGTACGAGGGCATGTTTGTTTCGGGTGTGCACACCGATGAAGATATCGATGCAACGATCGAAGCAAATTATTATGCATTAAAGCAGCTATGAGCTGGCTTGGAGGCTGGGTCAAGCGAGGTATCTGGCTTGAGGTTGCTCCGGGAAGAGAAGTGACGGGCAGTGCTCAGAAGGAGGAGGCTGCAGACCGATGGCTTCTGGAAGTGTTCGGCTTGCCCGAGAAGCTGTGGCGAAGATTGCGTCATGAGAAGCAAATCCGGCTTGCCGGTGACCGGCTGCGGCTGGCTCTTTTCCCAACAAGGGAATTCGGTATCGAACCGAGGTGGCACGAGCTCACTATTTTGTATGAGGATGAGTTTTGTCTTGTGGTACATAAGCCAGCAGGTATGCCCGTACATCCTGATTCATCCGACTCCGGGGGGCCGATCACTTTGAATCATGCCGTGGCGGCTTATTATGAGATGAACAGCATTGAAACGGCGGTCAGACATGTGCACCGTTTGGATAACGACACAACAGGTGCTGTATTATATGCCAAAAACGAATTTGCGCTGCTTAAGCTGGACGAGCAAATGAGAACCAAGCAGATCGGGCGCCGTTATGCCGCGCTCGTGGCCGGCAGGGTGTCCTCAGGGCTGCGCACCATTGATCTGCCGATCGGGAAGGACCGGCATGATAAGCAGAGAAGGCGCGTATCTCCTTCCGGCCAGTCCGCCGTAACCCATGTCGAGCTCGGAGCTTATCTGGGCACAGCCAGTCTTGTGTATCTAACGCTTGAGACCGGGCGCACGCATCAAATTCGTGTGCATCTCAGCCACGAAGGACATCCTTTGCTGGGGGATACACTGTACGGGGGTAGCAGAAGCGATTTTGGGAGGCAGGCGCTGCATGGGCAGTCCCTAACCTTCCGGCACCCGTTGACAGATGAAATAGTCGAGGTCTTTGACCCGTGGCCGGAGGATTTTCAAGTGCTGTATGATCGGTTGGACAATAAATACATCTGACAGGATTTGATGGAGTTAAACCTTGGGAGCATGCTTTTCCTGATACGCGCCGAATGGTGTTGCAGGAGAGCATGCTCTTTTGTTTTGCATCATTTCCAGTGTTTAAATGTAGGCATGCCATCCTTTTTAGTGCATATACATAACCCGAGAAGAGGAGCATGGAGTCTCCGTTCCGCAAGAACGGAAGCGGAAACTGCCTAAAGGAGGATGCCGTCTATGGATAACCGGCCCTACGGTTTGCGTTTTGATATTTATGAACGTGTCCATTTAACGGAGGATGTTGCAGGAATTGCTGAGCTTGAAGAAATTGAACTGGTTCCTCGCATTCAGGTGGTGACCCAGGGGGAGCATGCCGCACTGCGTGGTCATTTACAGTTGCAAGGCGTATACAGAGGGGAGGAGAATGAAATCAGGGAGCTGCATCATCAGATCCCTGTTGAAATTACCATTCCCATGAACCGTGTCACCAAGCTTGAGGATATTGCGATGGAAATAGAAAATTTTGACGTCGATCTGCTATCCTTGCGGAGCTTGAATATTACAGGGGTATTGACGCTGTATGGGGTTGACGGGACGCAGACGGAGGAAACGCCTGACTGGGGCGATGACGAGTACACGGCTGTGCATACGCCAGCGCCGGAGGAGCAGCAGTCCGAGCCTGCGGATCGCTCTACGGAGGAGCCTGAACAGGAACAGCAGCCTGAGCAGGAATTGCAGCAATATGAGCCCGAGCCAGAGCCAAAGCCGGATCAGGTGGCCATGAGTCAGCAGACACAGGAGGTATGGAATCCCCAGCCGGAAGAAACGCAGCCGACAGCAGCCGAAGATCATACGCTCGCAGACGTCATCCGGAATGAGGATCAGGAAATTGCGGATTTTACGAGCAGCGATACTGCAGCCTGGCAGTTAGACTCCAGACCGGAAGCGACGATGAGCCCTGAGCCCCCAGCAACCCCAGTGATCCGGGAGCCGGAGGTTGAACCTGAGAATGAACCTGCTGAGCAGTTCAAGTCAGAGGCCGTGTTCGAGCATGAACGGCCGGAAGAACCGGTTTCGTTTGCGGAGCCTTCCGTAGCGGTGTCGGCAGATGTGCCGACAGAGGACAAGAAAGAACCGAAGGTAGCCTTCGGAAGCAAAAAGGAAACAGACGCCATAGAGGCTGAGGCTGTACCCTTTTCTTCGTTGATCGCGTCTCAGCGTACGGGTAGGGATTATGAGCTGGTACAAGACGAAAGCTCAGACCCATCCTCCTATGAAGAAGACGGTGATTCGCGGCCGGACAGCGGCAAGTGGAAAAACCTTTTTCAGCATGGGTTTCAAGAAGAAACTCCGTTCCGCAGAGTCAAACTATGCATTGTTCAGCGGGAGGAGACACTTGAAACGATCGCGGAACGTTACGAGCTGAGCGCGCGGGAGCTGCAGATGCACAACCGGCTGAGCGAACAAAACGTGGAAGAAGGTCAGGTGCTGTATATTCCATAGATAGCTTCCTCATTTTCTTTTACGTGCACACAAGGTCGAGAACAGGGGTACACTTGCTCCTGTTCTCGACCTTGTTCATGAATCGGCGTTTCTTCTTTTGTTTAAGTTGGGAGATTTGGGGATACCCTAATGCATATATGTCACAAATTGTACGTTGCGACGGTTGACTAAGAAGGTCAGGCAAGTTATTATGTGATATATCGGTTTAAGGGAACTTTATATGAAAGACATTGAACGGGAAGAGTAGGCAGTATGCCCTTCAGAGAGCGGAATTGTAGCGCTGGAAGATTCCGCAGGAACCAGCTAGCCGAAGTCGCCCGGGAGTCGCCTGTTTGAACAGGTCCATTGTGAGGACCATTAGTAGAACAAGGCCGGAGAGCGGCCGTTATCCGCATGAGTGTCACAGTTTATGCCGTTTTCGGGCGGGATATGCGTGTGAAACAAAGGTGGTACCGCGAAAGAACAGCCTTTCGTCCTTTGAGGATGATGGGTTTTTTTTATGTCCAGAAAAAACGACCAGTACCAAAACCAATCATGGAGGTCAGGGAACATGTCAGAGCAAATGAACAAAACAATCTTGGAAATGCCGACGACGTACGATCCGAAAGCGGCAGAACAGAAATGGTATAAAGCCTGGATGGAGAACGGATATTTCCGCGCGGGACGTGTTCCGGAAGCGGAGCCTTTTACCATTGTTATTCCTCCTCCGAATGTAACTGGAATGCTTCATATGGGGCATGCGCTCGATTTCACGCTGCAGGATATCATTATCCGTGTGAAGCGGATGCAGGGCTATGACGCACTGTGGCTTCCAGGTGCCGATCACGCCGGGATTGCTACACAGACTAAAGTGGAACAGAAGCTGCGTGAAGAAGGGCTCAGCCGTTATGATCTGGGCAGGGAGAAATTCCTGGAGAGAGTATGGGAATGGAAAGAGCTTTATCTTGATAACATTCACAAACAATGGGAAAAAATGGGTTTTTCAATGGACTATTCCCGCGAGCGTTTTACGTTGGATGAAGGTCTTTCGAAAGCGGTACGGACCGTTTTCGTCAAGCTTTATGAGAAGGGTCTGATCTACCGCGGCAAGCGTATTATCAACTGGGACCCGGTAGCGCGCACAGCCCTGTCGGATATCGAAGTGGAATATAAGGAAGTGAACGGCCACCTGTATCATCTGCAGTATCCTTTGAAGGACGGAAGCGGACATATTACTGTGGCGACCACCCGTCCGGAGACGATGCTTGGGGATACCGCCGTTGCTGTTCATCCAGAAGATGAGCGGTACAAGGACATGATTGGCAAGATGCTGATTCTTCCGATCATCGGTCGCGAGATTCCAATTATTGCTGACGATTATGTTGACAAGGAATTCGGCAGTGGAGCGGTTAAAATTACCCCTGCACACGATCCGAACGACTTTGAAATGGGACAACGCCATAATCTGCCTCAAATTACCGTTATGGATGAAGACGGCAAGATGAACGCCGAAGCCGGAAAATATCAAGGTCTTGACCGCAGCGACTGTCGCAAGCAGATCGTAGCGGATCTGAAAGAGCTGGGCGTGCTGCATCGTATTGAAGACCATGTTCACCAGGTGGGACACAGCGAGCGTACCAATGCGGTTGTAGAGCCGTACCTGTCCACGCAGTGGTTCGTTAAAATGCAGCCACTGGGGGATACGGCCATTAAAGCGCAAAAGAGCGGAGATGGCGTTAACTTCGTTCCAGACCGGTTTGAAAAAATCTACATGCACTGGATTGAGAATGTACGGGATTGGTGTATTTCACGCCAGCTATGGTGGGGACACCGCATCCCAGCATGGTATGACGAAGATACCGGTGAGATCATCGTATCTGCCGAAGATCCTACAACCCTGCCAGAATATGCGGGCAGAAACCTTAAACAGGACGAAGATGTGCTCGACACCTGGTTCAGTTCCGCTCTGTGGCCGTTTTCCACGTTGGGCTGGCCTGAGAATACGGAAGACCTCCAGCGCTACTATCCAACCGATGTGCTGGTAACAGGTTATGATATCATCGGCTTCTGGGTATCCCGCATGATTTTCACCGCCCTTGAGTTTACGGGAGAGATTCCGTTCAAGGATGTCCTGATTCACGGACTGATCCGAGCTGCGGATGGTCGCAAAATGTCCAAATCTCTCGGCAACGGGGTTGATCCGCTGGAGGTCATTGATACTTACGGAGCGGACGCCATGCGTTATATGGTAGCTACGGGCAGCACGCCGGGGCAGGATCTCCGTTTCCGCGAGGAACGTGTTGAACAAGCTCGGAATTTCGCGAATAAAATTTGGAACGCTTCCCGCTTTGCGTTGATGAATCTGGATGGGGTTACCGTTACCGATATTGATATCACAGGTGAGCTCAGCACGGCGGATCGTTGGATTCTTCATCGCCTGAACGAAACTTCACGTGATATTACGCGTCTAATAGATGCTTATGAATTTGGCGAAACAGGTCGATTGCTGTATAACTTTATCTGGGATGATCTTTGCGATTGGTATATTGAATTTTCCAAGCTGTCTCTCTATGGTGAAGATGCCGCGGCCAAAAAGAAGACACAGTCCGTGCTTTCCTACGTGCTGGATCGTACACTGCGCATGATTCATCCGTTTATGCCTTTCATTTCGGAAGAAATCTGGCAGCATCTGCCGCATGAAGGAGAGACGATCACGCTCGCTTCTTGGCCGGTCTATGATCCAGCATTTGAAAACAGCGAAGCGGTAGCTGAAATGAACCTGCTGATGGATGCGATCCGTGCCGTTCGCAACATCCGCGCGGAAGTGAACGTGCCGATGAGCAAGAAGATAGAACTGCTGATCAAGGCGGGCGACCAGACGTATCTGGATATTCTGACCCGCAACAGTGATTATGTGCGCCGCTTCTGCAACACCTCGGAATTTGAAGTGGGGCTAAGTACCCCTGTACCGGAAAAAGCAATGGCGGCAGTAATTACAGGCGCTGAATTGTTTCTTCCGCTGGCGGGGCTGCTGGACATTGATCAGGAGATCACCAGACTTGAGAAAGAGCTGCAGTATTTAAACAGCGAAGTGCAGCGGGTGGAGAAGAAGCTGGCTAACGAAGGGTTCGTGGCGAAAGCACCTGCCAAGGTCATTGAAGAGGAACGAGCGAAGCAGGCCGACTATACAGACAAACGCGATAAGGTTATAGCCCGCATTCAAGAGCTCAAGGGCTAATATGAAATCTATCGACCTGAAGGTGAAGAACATGTCGGATTTGCGCGGGACCGCAGCTGCGGGTCCTTTACAAACATACAACGAAGCGGTGGAATGGATTAATGGCCTGATTCCTTTCGGGATCCGGCCGGGGTTGGAGCGGATCGAACGGCTGATGATCCTGCTGGGCGAGCCGCACCGTCACTTGAAATTCGTGCATGTCGCGGGAACGAACGGAAAAGGTTCGACCTGCGCCATGCTGACGTCTGTACTGCTGCAGTCCGGGTATGATGTAGGGACATTTACATCCCCTTATATCACCAAATTCACGAACCGTTTTCAATTTAACGGCGAGGATATACCGGAAGAAACACTGCTCGAACTGGCTAACAGGCTGCACCCGCTTGTAGCGGAGATTGCGGCATCAGAGCTGGGCTCGCCTACGATGTTTGAGGTGTCGACAGCTCTGGCCATTCTCTATTACGCTACCGTTACTTTTCCCGATGTAGTGGTATGGGAGACGGGGCTAGGGGGAAGGATGGATGTTACCAATATTGTTACTCCAATTGTATCGGTTATTACCAATGTCGGATATGATCATACCGATATTTTGGGGGATACGCTGGAACAGATCGCAGCGGAAAAAGCGGGCATTATCAAACCGGGCGTACCTGTTGTCAGTTGTGTAACCCAGCCTGAGGCGATGTCAGTCATTAAGCAGACTGCGGCAGGGAAGCGTGCAGCGGTGTATCTGGTTGGTGAGCAGTTTGCCTATGAGTCCTCCGGAGGGGATGAGCACGGACAGACTTTCGTATTCCGCGGCCCTTTCCGGGAACTGGAAATCAGCCTCAGCCTGTTGGGTGAGCACCAGTGCGCCAACGCTGCGGGAGCCATGATGACGCTGGAAGTGATGCGGCAGTATTTGGCGTTTGTACTGGATGATGAGGATTTGCTGATCGGATTCCAGAACGCCCGCTGGGCAGGGCGGCTTGAGCAGATGCCCGGCAGTCCGCAGATCGTGATTGACGGTGCGCATAATCCCGAAGGCGCGGAGTCGCTGGCTAAGAGTTTGCCTTCGCTCTACCGTTACCGGAAGTTGATTTTAATGATGGGCATGCTTGCAAACAAGCATCACGAAGCATACTTGAAGCATATACTGCCACTAGTGGATACGCTTATCCTGACCGAACCCGATTTCCGTCGCAAAATGGATGCAGCCGAAATGGCAGGGATCGTGGAGAAGCTCCGGCCGTCCTATGCTAAAGAACATGTGGAAGTCATCGTGGAACAGGACTGGAGGAAGGCTCTGGCGCTGCTGAAGTCCCGCACGGAAGCGGAGGATCTGGGGGTAGTTTCTGGCACATTGTATCTAATATCTGATGTGCGCGCGGCCCTTTTGCATCAAAGCGATTCGGAAAAAGGTTGGTGAGATCTTGTTAAATACTACGGAACATGTACATTTTATCGGTATCGGCGGTTACGGGATGAGTGCCATTGCACGTGTTATGCTGGAAATGGGCTATACGGTAACGGGGTCGGATGTAGCTTCACAGGAATTAACGGAAAAACTGGCGGCTAAAGGCGCCAAAATATACATTGGCCATACGGCGGAGCATGTTCAGGGGGCGGACCTGGTTGTTTATTCTACGGCTTTGCCCAAGGACAATGTGGAGCGTATGGCGGCAGAACAGTTGAATATCCCTACATTGCACCGTTCGCAAATGCTGGCAAGGCTGTTGAACGAGCGCAAAGGGGTGGCCGTAGCGGGAGCGCATGGCAAAACAACAACCTCATCCATGATCGCTCTGGTTATGGAGAAATGCGGGGCTGACCCTACTTACATCATCGGCGGAGAGATTATGAATGTGGGAACGAATGCCAAAGCAGGCGAAGGTGACTGCGTGGTGGCAGAGGCCGATGAGAGCGACGGTTCATTTCTGCAGTACCATCCATGGGTTGGGATCGTGACAAATATCGAAGCCGACCATCTTGAAAATTATGACGGGGACTTTAACCGTTTGAAGAGTGCTTATGTTCAGTTTTTGAGCCAGATTCGTCCTGAAGGCACGGCTGTCGTTTGTGCCGATGACGAGAATATCCAGGAGATTTTGCCCAAGCTGTCCTGCAAAGTGACCACTTACGGCATTGATCGGCCTGCGGATTATGCGGCTACCGACATTCAATTGGGCGATCGCCAGTCTTCGTTTACCCTGAATAAAGATGGAGTTCCTTTGGGAGTGATCCGTCTGGCTGTTCCAGGCAAGCATAATGTTTACAACTCCATGGCTACAGTCATTGCATGTGTGGAGGCGGGGCTGGAATTTGAGCAAATTGCGGAGGCCATCTTGGAATTCAGCGGTGCGAAACGCCGCTTTCAGGTGCTTGGGGAGGCTGATGGCATTTTGGTGATCGATGATTATGCCCACCACCCTACGGAAATTGAAGCAACCATCAGCGCGGCCAAGGCGACGGGCAAGCGGATTATCGCGGTATTCCAGCCCCAGCGCTACACCAGGACGTTCTTTCTGTTGGATGCATTCAGCCGCGCCTTCAGTGAAGCGGATGAAGTCATTATTACGGACATCTATTCGCCGGCTGGTGAACAAGAGATTAAGGGAGTTCATTCCTCCAAGCTGGTTGAATTAATTGTTAAGAACAGCAACGGCAATACGGCGTATATTCCGACCAAAGAAGCAGTTATTGAGCGGATCAGCGAGCGGTTGCAGCCTGGAGACCTTGTCCTGACGATGGGGGCAGGGGATATCTGGAAGGCTGGTGCGGCTCTTGCCCGCAAGCTGAAGGAAAGAACGTCTGATGATAAATGATTGAGAAGGTGTCCCAATAGGTCCATAGACCTGGGGCACTTTTTTGTTGGATTGATATTTCGTGGAAAAGCTTCTGCATAACGCACGTTCCTCTTTCATACATCTGAATTGTAGGCAGTAAGGGACAAGGGAGTGTGCGGAGTGAACAAAGCGAAAATGACATTCCGGTTCGATCAGGAAGGCAGAGGGATCAGCGGCAAACCTAATGGGGGACGAAATCCGTCAAATACGGAACACCCTCTTTCCGACGAAGGCGCTTTCGATACATCCCGATTGCATGCTGTAGATAGCAGCGAGCAGAGGAAGTCGGCCGATGCGATTGAGGATTACTATGTTGCAGAGGAGTGGCAGGACCCGTTTGGTACATCAGCGGCATCATGGTCTGCCCCAGGCTACTGGGATAAAAGACCAGGGGCTGCGCCTCCGAAGCGGAAAGGCCCCTCTGGCTGGAAGTTATTCGGGTCCGTGGCCAGCGCTCTGATGACCGGAGGGATCTTTGGCTATATTGTGCTTTATTTGTTCCAGGCGCCTGGAAATGCCGATCCCCCTTCCCTTCCTGCATGGTCTCAGACGACCGTAGGGAATGATGGGCAAACAAACGGTGCGCAATCCGTCTCTTTAATTACAGCGGACATCCCCGCACAGAGCTTTTATATGCTGCAATACGGGGTATTCAGTACGCCGGAGAGCGCCGAGCAGGCCAAGGCAGAACTGTTGCAGGCAGGAACAGCCGCAGGGACGGATCCTTCGGACAGCTACCGTGTATATGCGGGCATATCTTCGGACAGGGAGGAAGCGAAGCTGCTCGGCAGCCGTCTGAAGGGCAGTGGGATGGATCTGTATGTGCGGGAGATGCGTCTGCCTGCCCTGGACCAAGCCTTCTATAACGGCAGCGGGGACACGCTTCTTACCTATTTCACAACGAGCACAGAACTGATTCAGCGGCTATGTCATATGTCTGCCTCTATGCTGAGTGATGACCAGCTCCAGACCGTTTCTGAATCGGACATGACAGCGCTGAACACACTTCATCAGCAATGGATGAAGGACATCGCTACATTGACGCAAGGTCTGCCTCTGGAGGGAAGAACGATGTCTGCTGGGCTCGACAGGTCTATGAATGGTGCGATAACGGCTCTTGCCGAGTTTAATAAAAACAGTTCCAAGGAGCATCTGTGGGAGATTCAATCCATGATGATGGAGTATGTCCGTCTGCAGCAGCAGTTACTTGAATTCCTGAAACAATAAGCATTCATCAGCCATCCGGCAGGGATCTGGAAATAGTTCCCCCTGCTGGATTTCTGTTTGTATTGAACAGGAAATCACCGTATAATATGAAGGTGTCAAAAAATGGCGAGGTAGGTCAAGATGAAGAAGAATGTTGGAGTGCTTACATTGTTCATATTGCTGGGCTGGCTTATCGGTGCTTGGATTGCCAAGGCCCTACAGTCTTTCAGCGGATTGTCCTTTCTTACCCGCGCCACCGCTATATCATGGTCGCCGCGGGCTGACCTGGATATTATAAGTTATAATATAACCGTTCAATTGCAGATGAGCCTGCTCAGCCTGATCGGCATCATTGCCGCTGTTTGGCTGTACCGCAGGCTTTAATTACTGAAAAAGGAGCTTTGCTCGTGGAAGAGACACGTACGCCTACGCTTATACTGGCATCGACCTCTCCACGGAGGAAGGAACTGCTTGCATCTTTGCAGCTTCCGTTTGAGGTTGTGCCAAGCCATGCCGATGAATCCGTACAGGCAGGCTGGAGTCCCGAGAAAATTGTGGAGACACTCGCTTTGCGCAAGGCTGATGCTGTAGCGCAAGCCGTTAGGGAGCAGTATGATAACGCCTTGATTATCGGCAGCGATACCATCGTGGTACTGGACGGTAAAGTGTTGGGAAAGCCGGATAACGTGGAGGATGCGGTGAGAATGATTACGTCACTGCAGGGCAGAACGCACCGGGTGTTTACGGGAGTGGCTTGCATACATACAGGGAACGATGGGCAACGTGTCGGCTTCCGTGAAACTGCCGTGACTATGAAACCGCTTGACGCTAAGACGATTGCTGCATATGTTGAGACAGGGGAGCCTGCGGACAAAGCGGGCGCATATGCTATTCAGGGACTTGGCGCAACGTTGATTGAAGGAATTCAGGGTTGTTATTTTAACGTAGTGGGGCTGCCGCTTTCATTGCTTTCGGACATGCTGTCCGGTTTTGGAATTCGCGTGCTGCGCCCGTAAAGGGGAAGGAATAATGGAGTCGCAAATCTTCATGCTTCGCGATATCCCCCATGAGGACAGACCTAGAGAACGAATGCTTCAGTATGGGCCGGAAGCCGTAAGCAATGCTGAACTGCTGGCAATTTTGCTGCGCACAGGAACCCGCAACGAATCCGCACTGCATGTAGCCCAAAGGGTTCTTCAGGCAGCGGGCAGCATGCGACAGCTTGTAGATTTAAGTGTAACGGAGCTTACGCAAATCAAGGGAATCGGTCTGGCTAAGGCAGTCCAGTTAAAGGCAGGTATAGAGCTTGGACGGCGGCTGGCTCTGGCGCGGCATATGGAGTCGCCCGTCATCAAAAGTCCGCGCGATGTCGCGGATTTGCTATCCGAGCAGCTCAGGTATTTACAGAAGGAACATTTTGTATGTCTGTTTCTCAATACGAAAAATCATGTTATTGCCCGGGAAACGTTATCCATTGGAAGCTTGAATGCGGCCGTAGTGCACCCAAGGGAAGTATTCAGGGCTGCTATCAAGTGCAGCAGTGCTTCCATCATATGCGCTCACAATCATCCAAGCGGTGATCCGTCACCGAGCACCGAGGATATCCAGTTGACCCGCCGTCTGATTGAAGCGGGGAATATTGTTGGAATTGACGTGCTTGATCACATTGTGATTGGTGACGGGAAATACGTAAGTTTGAAGGAGCAAGGGCTTATATAATATAATGTGTTGAGGATTTTAGCAGAATCCGACGAATTTATGTTATGTAATGTTCGTATTCTTAATTTGATAATGAAAATAATGGCCGTTAAGGCCTGGATATTACACCAAGGTAAGAGAATTTGAGGGAATAGAAAAGGAGATTACATCATGTTTGGTGGATTTACTAAGGACTTGGGAATTGATTTGGGGACGGCGAATACATTGGTTTATGTACGCGGCAGAGGTATTGTGGTAAGAGAGCCTTCCGTGGTCGCGCTTCGTACGGATACTAAGAGCATTGAAGCGGTAGGGGAATCGGCCAAGAAAATGATTGGCCGGACTCCAGGCAATATCCGAGCCATTCGTCCGATGAAGGATGGCGTGATTGCGGATTTTGACACGACGGCTACGATGATCAAGTATTTTATCCGTCAGGCGCAAAAGCAGCGTTCATTTTTCCCCCGTCACCCTAATGTAATGGTATGCGTCCCTTCCGGCATTACTGCAGTGGAGCAGCGTGCGGTTGAGGATGCTACAAAACAGGCGGGAGCACGCGAGGCTTACACGATTGAAGAACCGTTTGCGGCAGCGATCGGTGCTGATCTTCCCGTATGGGAGCCGACAGGCAGCATGGTTGTAGATATCGGCGGAGGCACGACTGAGGTAGCCGTTATCTCCCTTGGAGGCATCGTAACAAGCCGCTCTGTTCGTGTCGCAGGGGACGAAATGGACGAGTCTATCATTCAATACATTAAGCGCCAGTATAATCTGATGATTGGTGAGCGCACTTCAGAGCAGCTTAAAATGGAAATCGGCTCCGCTATGTCGCTGGAGCAGGTGGAAACGATGGAAATCCGCGGCCGTGATCTCGTAACCGGACTGCCAAAAACCATTACAATTACCTCCGATGAGATTAGTGAAGCTCTGTCCGATACGGTGAATGCGATTGTTGACGCTGTTAAGGTTACGCTTGAGAAATGTCCACCGGAATTGGCGGCTGACATTATGGACAGGGGGATTGTATTGACAGGCGGAGGAGCGCTGCTGCGTAATCTGGACAAGTTGCTGGCCGATGAAACGGGAATGCCGGTCATCGTTGCAGAGAATCCGCTGGATTGCGTAGCGATTGGTACGGGCAAGGCGCTGGAAAATATTCATTTATTCAAATCGCGCAGCAGCTCAGCAGTCCGCTCCAAACGCTGAGACGGGGGTGTAACAACTGTTTAAGCTGCTAGGTAACAAAAGGCTTTTTATTCTGTTGATCGGCATCGTAATGTTCATAGCCTTGATGGGATTTACGCTTGGACAGCGGGAATCCCTGTCCTGGCCTGAGAAATTTGTCCGAGATACGACCGGTTTTGTACAGCGTATTTTTTACAAGCCCGCTGCATTGATAGCGGGCTTCTTTGAAGATATCGGCAACATGAAGGATATCTATGAGGAGAACGAGCGGCTGAAGATTGCTGCGGCCCAGTACCATGCGGATAAGGTACGCTTTAGCGGCCTGGAGGAAGAGAATACCCGGCTCGAAGAGGCTCTGAATTTTACGGAAACCCAGCGGAATAAGTATAAATATGAGAACCGGATCGCCCAGGTCGTCAGTGTGAGTGGAGATCCGACGGATAAAACGTTGGTGATCGACATCGGCTCCAAAGACGGGATCAAGCCGGGAATGGCGGTCAGATCCATAGACGGGCTCGTCGGCACCATCAGCAATGCAAGCAATTTTAGTTCAACGGTCAAGCTTTTGACCTCTATGGATGCTAAAGATCCCACTTCTAATGGAATCGCGGTTACCGTGGTCGGCAAGGAAAAATCGTTCGGCGTGCTGGAAAATTATAATGCGGAAGATAGAACCTTCGAAATGAGCAGGATTGAAGAGGATGATCCGATTAAGGTGGGGGATCAAATTATGACTTCCGGGTCCGGCGGGAAATTCCCTAAATATCTGCTCATTGGTAAAGTTAAGGAAATTCGGGTGAGTGAATACGGACAGACGAGGACGGCGATTATTGAGCCTGCCGCCAATTTTACAGACTGGAAGGAACTATTTGTTGTATTTACGCCAGAGGTGCAGGAATAATGCGGATGCGCGGTCAAGTTCTGATTCTGCTGCTGTTTGTTTTGTTTATTATGGAGGATACGGTTCTTCCCTGGCTTATTCCGGATGCATGGCAGCTACGATTTTCTCCGAACCTCGTTTTTGTAGTGATCCTTTTTGTGGCAGTCTATTACAGCCGTCATGCCGCATTGGTGCTGGGCCTTGTTTTCGGGCTGCTGCATGACGTTGTTTTTTACGGGTCCATGATCGGGGCTTACTCCTTCGCGATGGGATTGTCCGCTTATGTGATGGGATTGGTTTTTTATTCACCGCGCGCGTTGATGCCAGTTATGATGAGTGTGGTACTGCTGGGGAGCCTACTGCTCGACTCGACCATCTTCGGCATCTATAATCTGTTCCAATTGAACCATCAAACCTTTGATTGGGCACTGGTGGAATATATGGTCCCCGACTTGTTTCTACATTTTGTTTTTGCCCTTATTATTTATGTCCCGGTACGAAAGCAACTGGAACGGTTGGAAAAACGGGCAAAAAAGGAAGAAGCCGTCTGAAATTGGATGTTCAAGCTAGGTGGACGACGAATTTTCCACGGATTAGCAGGATTTTGACGTTCCGACACGAAATGATTGGATAGGAGGTACAGGCTAATGGTAGTAAAATCGAATCTTGTTACGATTAAAGGCATCAAAGACGGCCTGGTATTCCTGCTGGACGATCAGTGTGAATTTGAGGAACTGCTCGAAGAACTGCGCTACAAAGTGGAATATACTCACCAGAATATTTTAACCGGACCGATCGTGCACGTGGATATTAAACTGGGAAGTCGCAAAATCGTCAGCGAGCAGAAGGAGCTTCTGCTTGATATATTAAAGCAAAAAGGGAATCTTCTCATCCGTTCCGTTGAGCCGCCTAGTCATAGACCTGACACGGAAGAGAAGAAGGAAAGCATTTACACGGTTACTGGCATGATCAGGTCAGGGCAGGTGCTCCATCATGACGGAAATCTGCTTTTTCTGGGAGATGTCAATCCTGGCGGAACGATAACTTGTACGGGCGATATATTTGTTCTGGGCGCATTACGCGGAATGGCTCATGCGGGTAACGAAGGTAACAGGAATGCGATAATAGCCGCTTCCTACTTCTCCCCGACACAGCTCCGGATATCCGATGTAATCAGCCGCCCGCCGGACGAATGGGAAACACGCGAGGCCGGTATAGAATTTGCGTATTTGCAGGAGGGCACCATGCAGATCGATAAAATGAGCAATATAGGCCGACTTCGCCGGGAATTTAATGTGTTTAAAGGAGTGTAGCACATGGGAGAGGCTATAGTCGTCACTTCAGGGAAAGGCGGCGTTGGTAAAACGACGACGTCAGCCAATATAGGGACCGCTCTGGCGTTGCTCGGTAAAAAAGTATGTCTGGTGGATACCGACATCGGGCTGCGCAATCTGGATGTTGTGATGGGGCTGGAAAACCGGATTATTTATGATTTGGTCGACGTCGCGGAAGGACGCTGCCGATTGAGCCAGGCTTTGGTGAAGGACAAGCGTTTTGACGAGCTGTATATGCTGCCTGCGGCGCAGACCAAAGACAAAAATGCCGTCTCGCCTGAACAGGTGAAGGATATTATCCTTGAATTGAAGAAGGAATTTGAATATATCATTATTGACTGTCCGGCAGGCATCGAGCAGGGCTTCAAGAACGCCATAGCAGGTGCGGATCAGGCGATCGTCGTTACGACACCGGAAAATGCGGCAGTGAGGGATGCCGACCGAGTAATCGGTCTGCTTGAGAGCTCTCATGTTGCTTCACCGAAGCTGATTGTGAACCGTATTCGCAACAGCATGGTTAAGTCAGGGGATATGCTGGATATTGATGGCATACTCCAGGTGTTAAATATTGATTTGGTCGGTATTGTACCGGATGATGAACTGGTGATCAAGGCCGCGAACACGGGGGAACCCACGGTCATGAATCCCGATTCACAGGCTGCGATTGCGTACCGCAATATTGCAAGACGTATCCTGGGCGATACGATCCCGTTGATGCAGTTGGACCAAAAGCAGGGTGTGCTGACCCGGTTCAAGAAATTTCTCGGCATAGGCTGAAAGCCCTCGTACCACTCTTAATCGTATAGCTATCCTTTTGTTTTAACCGGGGCCTTTGGCACCGGCTTTTCTTTTTTTTCAGAAGGAAGTAAGTTCAACATAAGCCAATGCCCGTCCTCATATACATAGTAGCAAAGAAACCTCGTTGGGGGGCTGGATATGGACAGAAAATCAGGGATTAAGCAGCGAAGGGAAGAACGAATCCAACGGCTGATCGAAATGAGAACACCTTCGACGCCGGCCGCCGATCGTCATTGGACAGGCAGAATCGTAGAACCGCCAGGAGATATGGAGTTGCCGCAGAGTGCCGAGCAGGATCCGGAGCTGGTCTGGAAAAAAGAGCGTGAGCGTATGCACTCCGCTTTCAGGGAAGAGCACGGGCCTTCTTTTTTCGTCTCATTAAGGCGGCGTCTGATGATCAGTTGCATATTGTTTGGCGCTGTTTGGGCTATGTTCCGTTGGGACATACCCTATACGGCTGAATCCAGGCTGTTTATTGCGGATACGCTCAATCGTGACATGGATATGACCGCTGCAGCGGAGTGGTATAAAGCTCATTTTGGAGGGGCACCGTCCTTTCTGCCTGCCTTTGGAGAAGAGGAGACAGGCTCAAAGCAGGTGAATGCATCAGGTCCTCCGGCTGCGCCGCTGACAGGTACGGTTGTTCAGAGCTTTGCAGTAAGCCTTAAGGGGATTGAAATCGTTCCAGACCGGGATGGGACAAAGCCAGTAGAGGTCAAGAGCATTGAGGCGGGCCGTGTTCTGGAGGTTACACATCATCCCCAGAACGGAACGACTGTCGTGATTAGGCATACTGGCGGACTTACCGCCGTATATGGAAAAGTGACAGGGACGCAGCTACAGGTGGATGATTGGGTTCAGAAGGGGGAGGCGATCGGGCTTATTGCCGTTCGGGAAAGCGAAGAGCCGGCCACCTTGTACTTTGCCGTCAAGCAGGACGACCGCTACATTGATCCTGCGGAAGTGGTATCCTTTGATTAACATTCGCGGCGTAACGCTCGCTCTCCATCCCCTCTTTGTATTAATTATGCTGGCATCGGTGTTCACCGGACAATTTATTGAGCTGATTACGCTGTTTGCTATCGTATTTATCCATGAGCTTGGACATGCCGCAGCAGCGTTTCTGCTTGGAGTCAGGGTGGTTTCGATTCAACTGCTGCCCTTTGGAGGCGTGGCGGTCTTGGAAGATCGGGGCTGTATGCCTGCGTGGAAGGAAATCATCATTGCGTTGGCAGGCCCTCTACAAAATGTATGGATGATTCTAGTCCTTATGTTTCTGGACCGCTTTCATTGGGTAAACAATGAATTTGTGATCTATGCGATTAACGGCAATATGATCATTGCTTTATTCAACCTGCTTCCGGTGCTTCCACTGGACGGAGGTAAAATTGTACAGGCCCTGCTGAGTCTGCGGCTCCCCTATCATTTGACGCTTTTGTGGACCCTGCGGACGAGTATTTTGTTCAGCGCCTTATTTTGTCTTTACGCGGCTCTTCCGGTGTGGCTGAATACCGGAGGACTGCAGTTAAATATGCTGGCTGTTGGCATTTTTCTGCTGTATTCCAATCTGGTCGATTATCGTAATATTCCATATCGGTTCGTCCGTTTTTTGCTGGGGAGGGATGCTCTTTTCTATCAGCAGGCAGTTCAGGGAAATTTTGCTGTTCCTATATTCTCGCTTCCGGTGAAACATTTGGATTCGATATTGCGTCTGTTTAGGAGAGACAGGTATCATATTATATATGTAATGAATGAACACGGTAAAATTATAGCCGTTCTGCCGGAGCAGCGAATTATCCGGTCCTACTTCAAACCAAACGGAGGGGGAACGTGAAGGTGCGGCGGACCGGCTAGAACCTCTATTTTGCAGTGTTTTCCAATACTTAGGATAAAGATCAACAGAAGTATAGAAGCAGCTTAAGTTGCCTTGAATAATGGGCTGTGCACATTTTTCAAGATAGGAGAAACCATGAAACAAATGATTGTACACTGCAAGCAGAATTCAACTCAAATGGCGCTCCTGGAAAACGGAAGGCTGGTGGAATATGCGGCGGAGCGGGCCCGTAATCAAGGGACATTGGGTTCGTTTTTTAAGGCGCGGGTTGTCAATGTCGTCCCTGGAATGCAGGCCGCATTCGTAGACATTGGGCAGAAGAAAAACGCCTTCTTATATGTTGATGATGTGCTTCATGCTCATCTGGATAAGCAGCCCCCCGTAAAACCAGCTATTACCGAGTTGCTCAAGCCTGGTCAGGAAATCATCGTGCAGGTGTTCAAGGAGGCGGTTGGGAGCAAGGGAGCGCGTGTTACGACCCACTATTCGCTTCCCGGCCGCTGGATCGTATATATGCCTCGTGCCGATTATGTGGCTGTTTCCAAAAAAATAGAGCGTGAAGCCGAACGTTCCAGGCTGAAGGGGATTGGCGAAGAAATCCGGCAGGGAGAGGAAGGTCTGATTATCCGTACCGTATCCGAGGATGAGAGCCGTGAGGCGTTGGACCGGGATCTGGAGCAACTGAGAAAGCAGTGGCGCGCGATTATGAAGAAGGCGGAGCAGCAGAGTGCGCCCTGTCTCCTGCACCGTGATCTGAGCATTGTACAGCGCTTTATACGGGATGCGTTTACGCCGGAGCAAGATGAATTGATTATCGATCATGAGGGGCAAGCGCAGGATGCACGCTCCTACTTGCAGGATATGGGGATCACCGAAGCCCAGATACGTTTGTTTGAACGGGAAGAGTCTATCTTCCAGAAATTTGGTGTGCAGGAGCAGCTTGACCGTGATTTTTCGCGTAAAATATGGCTTAAGGGCGGCGGATATATTGTCATAGATCATACGGAGGCCCTCACTGTCATCGATGTAAACACCGGAAAATACACCGGCGGCAGTAATCTGGAGGAGACTGTGACCCGAACCAATCTTGAAGCGGCTTCCGAGATTGCAAGACTGCTGAGGGTTCGAGATATCGGCGGTATTGTTATCGTGGACTTTATCGACATGGAGCGTGAAGAGCACCGCAGGGAAGTGGCGGCAATTTTTGAGGAAGGGCTGAGGCAGGATCGGACGAAATCCTTTGTCGTTGGCTGGACCAAGCTTGGGTTGCTGGAAATGACCCGAAAGAAGGTCCGTGCGGAAAGTTCCCCCGATGAATGGAACGGCAGGTGAATCTTTAGTGCTTGAATCAGGGAATGCCTTGTGCTATACTCATTGAGTATGTGTACGGCGAGGTTCTAATGCTGCACATGCTGTAACCGCTCCGATCTGGTTGAAGTGTATTCTTCTCTGGAGAATGCCACCTGCATCAGGCGAGTCTGAGACATAAGGAGGTGCAGACAATGTACGCAATTATCGAAACAGGCGGTAAACAATACAAAGTTCAAGAAGGCGATGTATTGTTCATTGAGAAATTGAACGCTAACGACGGTGACACTGTAACGTTTGATCGTGTTCTGGCAGTATCCAGCGACAACGGTTTTACAACAGGTACACCACTCGTTTCCGGCGCTTCTGTAACGGCTACTGTGGAGAAACATGGCAAAGGTCAAAAGGTTGTTGTCTATAAATACAAACCGAAAAAGAACTACCATGTGAAGCAAGGCCACCGTCAACCGTATACAAAAGTGACAATCGGAAAAATCCAGGCATAAGAGGGTCCGATAAGTGATTATCGTACAGATTAACCGCATGGAAGACGGAAGCATTCGGGGCTTTTCGGTGAAAGGCCACGCGAATTATGCCAAACGCGGAGAAGACATTGTCTGCGCAGGTGTATCCGCTGTAACCGTGGGTGCCGTTAATTCCATTGAAGCATTGACCGGCGTGGTGTTGAATTCGAAGATAAGGAATGGTTTTTTAAGTGCCGATATTCCTGATCTGGAGGATGAAGATATTCATTCCAAGGTCCAGCTATTGATGGAGTCCATGAAGCTTATGCTGGAGGGTATTGCTGAGTCATACGGTGAGTATATTCAAATACACAATAAATAAGAAGGAGGGGACATTCATGTTGAAATTGGATCTTCAGTTGTTCGCATCGAAAAAAGGTGTAGGTTCCACAAAGAACGGACGTGACAGCAAAGCGAAGCGCCTGGGCGTGAAACGTGCTGACGGTCAGCTCGTAACTGGCGGAAGCATCTTGGTTCGTCAACGCGGAACGAAAATTCATCCGGGCACGAACGTAGGAATCGGTAAAGACGACACTTTGTTTGCGAAAGTGGACGGCGTTGTGAAATTCGAACGTTGGGGCCGTGATCGTAAAAAAGTAAGCATCTATCCGGTTGATGTCGCTCCGGTAGCGGCTGCAGTAGAAGCTTAAACAGCGGTGTGATTCCGTGAAAGAAGCCTCCGGCATTTGTGCCGGGGGCTTTTTTTCACAAAAATATAACAGACCAGAAAGCGTTTTGTGCAGGCTGGTAATGAACTGGAAAGTAAGTCATGCTATACTTGTAAAGACTGATTGGCCATTTCAAGATCCAGAACGGAGAGAAAACCATGTTATCGCGGAAAAGGTTACCTCTGCTTGTGGTATGCTCAGCTCTAGCTCCACTGGTACTTGCTCTGCTGGTTCCCGGCCCTGTAACAGTCATCATTCTGGCTGTATGGGGAGGGGCTGCTGCTATAGCTGGAGTTGAAATTACCCGGCGAAACGCTGAAAAAGAAAATACAGCGATAAGGCGCACGCTGGAAGAGGCAGCAAACGCCGCTCTCAATCATCACAGACATGATTGGATGAACGATTTACAGGTGCTGTATGGATATATCCGGATGGGGAAGTATGATAAATCTGCAGAGTGTGTGGAAAGAATAAAGGAGCGTGCCGCACAGGACAGCAAATTATCCAAACTGGGGATTCCTGCGCTTATATTTTTTTGCACTCGTTCCGGGTGAACTCAGGAAGTCTGCGGCTTGAGGTTCATGTAGAAGACCAGTTGCAACTGGGAACTGTCATGTCTCCCGAAGACGGCGAGTCGCTCGCTTCGGCGGTAAGGGATACGGTACAAGCGTATCAATACGGCGTGGGCCGGTCGTCCTGGGGAGAAGTGCGCAGTTTGAGTTTATATTTCGGTATGGATCAGGGAGATGTAATTGTTCGGTTTGAAGGCAGTGATCTGCCTGCCGATTCGGAAATGTTGATGCAGGTACGGGCCAAGCTGGAGAATCGGAGCTTGCGGATGGAGCAGCTTCCTTCCGGACAAATCTTCCAGATTCGGATGCCGTGCCAAACATAAGGATGGTGTATATATGTTTGTTGATAAAGCAAAGATTTATGTGAAAGGTGGCGACGGAGGGGATGGCCTTGTAGCTTTCCGCCGTGAAAAGTATGTGCCTAACGGAGGTCCGGCCGGTGGAGACGGCGGCAAGGGCGGAGACGTTATATTCCGCGTGGACGAAGGACTGCGTACGCTGATGGATTTTCGTTATCAGCGGCATTTCAAAGCCAAGCGCGGCGAGAAAGGACGCAACAAAAGCCAACATGGTGCGAATGCGGAAAACATGCTGGTACGAATTCCGCCGGGAACGGTTGTGATTGACGACGATACCGGAGAGGTGATTGCTGATTTGACCCGTCACGGGCAGCAGGTGGTTGTTGCCAGGGGCGGACGCGGAGGCCGGGGAAATACTCGTTTTGCAACCCCTGCGAATCCGGCGCCAGAGCTGGCTGAGAACGGTGAAGAAGGTCAGGAGCGCTACGTCACCCTTGAATTGAAAGTAATGGCCGATGTCGGACTTGTAGGTTTTCCGAGTGTTGGCAAGTCGACGCTGCTGTCTGTAGTCTCTGCAGCCCAGCCCAAAATCGGGGCCTATCACTTCACGACGATCACCCCTAATCTGGGAGTGGTCGAGGTCGAGGAAGGGCGCAGCTTTGTCATGGCCGATCTTCCGGGGCTCATCGAAGGGGCTCACACCGGTATTGGTTTGGGACATGAATTTCTAAGACATATTGAGCGGACCCGGATTACTATTCATGTGGTGGACATGGCTGGCTCGGAAGGGCGGGACCCTTTTGACGACTGGGTGAAGATCAATGATGAGCTCAAGCTGTATAATTCCACTCTTGCTGAACGGCCTCAAATTGTCGCCGCGAATAAAATGGACATGCCCGATGCTGAGGAGCATCTGGAGCAATTCAAGGAACAGGTGGCTGCAGTGCGTCCTGACCTTGAGATTATGCCCATCTCCTCATTGACCCGTCAAGGCGTCAAAGAGCTCCTGTATCGTGCAGCCGATTTGCTAGACCAAATGCCGGAAGAGGCTGATGTGGAAGAGGTAGCGGAAGTTCAGGAACGGAAGGTCTATAAGCTGGAGAAGGAAGAGGACGAGAGCTTTCGGATTGTGCGTGAAAATGAGATCTTTATCGTGGAGAGCCCGAAAATTGAGCGCATGATGAAGCGGATGCAGTTGAATTCCCATGATGCGATTCTGAAGCTGGCAAGAACGATGCGGCATATGGGTGTGGATAATGAGCTGCGCAAAAGAGGCGCTGAGGACGGAACGATTGTCCGCATCGGTGATTTTGAGTTTGAGTTCGTGGAAGGCAGCAGCTATTATTAATTTCAACCAGAGCTGCCCTTTCGGAAGAATATGATATTACTGTAAGAAGGTGTCCTTGGTGGGCACCTTTTTTTAAGATACCATAAGTATATGAGCCTTAGAGAGCGGTCACTGTCGGCAAGAAAAACTTTGACAATTATAATAGTCTATTGCCCTCGCGTGTCAGATTAGTTATAATGTCCTCTATATGTATACATGAGTCTCTGAGGAGAGGACGACTTTGAAGGAACGTTATTATTTAGTGCGGGAAGACATCTTGCCTGAAGCCATCGTCAAAACTATCCAGGTGAAGCAGTTGCTGGCTTCCGGCGACATCAAGACTGTGCATGAAGCTGTTGAACAGGTTGGCTTAAGCCGAAGCGCTTTTTATAAATACAAAGATGGCATCCATCTCATTAATCAACTGGAACGGGACCGAATCGTGAATATTTCTGTAGATCTGGACCATCAGTCGGGGATGCTTTCCAAAGTACTTGCCATGATTGCTGATTACGGGGGGAATGTGCTGACCATTCAGCAGAGCATTCCTTTGCAGGGGAGGGCCAATGTGGTGATCTCTGTTGAAATGTCGCGGCTCAGTGAAGAACTGGGCAACCTGCTGACAGGCCTGCAAGGCGTATCCGGGGTTAAACGCGTCCGATTGATCGGCCAGGGGTAGAAAGTAATGATTTTTCGAAAACAGGGGGAATGAGCGAATGAAACCGGTAAAAGTAGGATTGTTGGGATTAGGTACCGTTGGAACTGGCGTTGTTCGTATTGTGGAAGGGAATCAGGAAGATTTGAGCAGCCAGGTTGGTTCCCCGATCGTGGTTGAGAAAATAGCAGTCAAAAATTTGGAGAAGGCACGCTCTGTTACGGTGGACCCATCCAAGCTGACCGAGGATCCGTGGCACGTAATTAACGATCCGGAAATCGACGTGGTCATTGAAGTGATGGGCGGCGTGGAGCAGACGAAAGCGTACCTGCTGCAAGCGTTAGAAAACGGTAAGCATATCGTTACCGCCAATAAAGATTTGATGGCTCTGCACGGAGCCGAAATACTTGCTAAGGCGCAGGAAAAACAGTGCGACGTATTTTATGAAGCTAGTGTGGCCGGGGGAATTCCGATCATTCGGACGCTGATTGAAGGCTTCTCGTCCGATCGGATTATCCGCATTATGGGCATTGTAAACGGCACAACCAACTATATTTTGACTAAAATGAGTCAAGAAGGCGTTTCTTACGAGGAGGTTCTTAAGGAGGCTCAGGAGCTGGGCTACGCCGAGTCCGATCCGACTTCAGACGTCGAAGGTCTTGACGCCGCCCGCAAGATGGCCATTCTGGCCACACTTGGGTTTCGCTCCAATGTGGAGCTTGCGGATGTTAGTGTTAAAGGAATTTCACAAATTTCAAGTGAAGATATCGCGTTTGCCAAAAAGCTTGGTTATGAAATGAAGCTGCTGGGTATCGCGGAAAGAAACGGCGACCAGTTTAACATTAGTGTACAGCCTACGATGGTCAGTCAGAACCATCCGCTTGCTTCGGTGAACGGGGTATTTAACGCGGTTTATGTCCATGGAGAGGCTGTTGGTGAAACTATGTTCTACGGCGCAGGCGCGGGCGAAATGCCGACGGCAACGTCCGTTGTCGCCGACCTGGTCGCGGTTGTTAAAAATCTGAAGCTGGGGGTTAACGGCTTGAAGGCGATCACTCCGTATAAACCCAAGCGGCTTACCAGCGATGAAGAAGTGTTCAGCAAAAACTTCATCCTGCTGCATGTGGACGATAAAGCCGGAGTGCTGGCTCGAATTACACAGGTATTTGCCGAATTCGGCGTAAGTCTGGCATCGGTGGTGCAGCAGCCGAACGAGCACAACCCGAATGCTGAAATTATCATCGTTACCCACAGCGCAAGCAAGGCAAGCATGAAGAAAGTGCTTGATCATTTTGAATCGTTGGAGGTCATTCGCAAAATTAAGAGCGTATACCGGGTTGAGGGCTAGGGGTCAGCATGCTCTGATTTTGTTTTCCATTGCGGGTTTAGCTTGTTAATAATAGATGTGATGGTTGTAAAGCATCGCAAGTGGAGGCGGAAGGAATGTTTGATTCACCGTTTGTGAGGGTCCGGGTTCCGGCGAGTACGGCTAACCTAGGACCGGGGTTTGATACGCTGGGGATGGCGCTTAATCTGTACGCATGGATTGAGATGAAGCAATCCGATGAAACGCGGTTTTATTTGCATGGGGATCAGTTTAAGGATATTCCGGCTGACAAATCCAATCTGATATACGGAGTGGCGCAGATGCTTTTTCGCGAAGCCGGGGTGTCCGTGCCGGAACTGGAAATATCCATGTACTCGGATATTCCTTTGACCCGTGGTTTGGGCAGCAGTGCATCTGCGATTATCGGTGCTCTGGCTGCTGCGAATGCGCTGATCGGTTCTCCGTTGTCCGATGCCAAGCTGTTTGATATGGCGACGGCCATAGAGAAGCATCCCGATAACGTCGGTGCCTCTTTGTATGGCGGAGTGATTGCTGCGATCTGGGACGGTGAGCATGCTCAGTGCATAAAGCTTGAACCGAATGACAATCTGGAGACTCTGGTTGTTATTCCAGAATTTCAATTGTCGACCTCCAAGGCAAGAGGTGTGCTGCCTGCAAAATTCCCGCTACAGGATGCTGTATATAATATCAGCCGCTCCTCTCTTCTGGTGGCGGCATTGGCCACAGGGAATTTTGCTGTCATTGCCGAGGCGATGAAAGACCGGATCCATCAGCCGTATCGGGCGGCTCTTGTCCCCGGCATGGCGGAAATATTACAGGGGGCCTCACGCCATGGAGCCCTTGGGGCCGCCTTGAGCGGGGCTGGACCGACTCTGCTGGCGCTGGTGGATCGGCGTGAGGAGCGAAAGGCGGAGTTGGAGTCTTATTTTAAGGAAACAATGCAGCGCGAGTCCGTCCAGGTCCGCATGATGTGGCTTAAGCCAGAAGCGCACGGGGTGAAAGTCTACACAGATGGGGAAAGTCATCGTTCGTTCTTGGATATGATAAAGGGGGATGACGTGCTGTGACACGTATTGCAGTTTTAACGGAAGGCTCGGTTTCTCATGAGGCGGTGAACTACTTGCTGGGCGATCAGCCCTCTGAACTGGTTCACTATCAACAAATCACGGAAGTCTTCCGTTCCACGGACAGCGGAAATACCGATTACAGTGTAATTCCGATTGAAAATACGATCGATGGATCGGTAAGCCTACATATGGATTGGTTGATCCATGAAGTGGATATTGCCATGCAGGCGGAATGGATTTATCCATCCGTTCAGAATCTGATTGGGCATAGGAATGAATTTTTAAATAAAGCTGGGGATTTGGATTTGAGCAAGGTGACGAAGGTAATGTCACATCCGGTTGCGCTGCCGCAATGCCAGCAGTTCATAAGTGAACATATGCCGCATGCTGATCTAGAAAGCACAGGCAGCACGGCAGAGGCAGTGAAGATCGTTAAGCGGAATCCGGGCAAGGGATGGACTGCGATCGGGACACGCCTGGGTGCGGCCACACATGAACTGGATATTTTGGCTGATCGGATAACGGACCATCATAACAATTTCACCAGATTTGTGTTGATCGGGCATCATCCTTTAGAACTGCAGCGTAAGCCGAAAGGAAATAGAACGAGTGTGCTTATCACGCTGCCGGAGGATTTTCCGGGGGCTCTCCACCAGGTGTTGTCGGCATTCGCCTGGCGTCGTTTGAACCTGTCACGGATTGAATCACGTCCGACCAAGAAGCAGTTGGGCAACTATTATTTTTACATTGAAGTGATGGAATCACTGGAATCGGTGCTGCTTACGGCGGCTTTTGCGGAAATTGAGGCTTTGAAATGCCAGGTAAGAATTCTAGGTTCTTATCCAAGCTATGCGTATGATGATGCATTAAACTCTTATAGAAAAATAGGAAAAAGCGGAGGTATCCTTAATGGCTGAGCAGTGGATCTATCTAGACGGTGAATATGTGACCAAAGAAAATGCAAAGGTCTCGGTCTATGACCATGGTTTCTTGTACGGTGATGGTATATTTGAAGGCATTCGTATTTATAACGGGAATATTTTTAAATGCAAGGAGCACTTAGACAGACTCTATGATTCGGCTCGCTCCATTCAGTTGAACATCCCGCTTTCCCGGGAGGAAATGCTTGAGGTCATGGCGGAAACGATACGCCGTAATGATATGCGCAGCGGTTATATCCGCCTCGTTGTGTCGCGGGGGCCCGGCAATCTTGGCCTGGATCCGCTTCGCTGTCCGAAGGCCAGTGTCATTATTATCGTGGAAGAGCTTTCGATCTATCCGGAAGAAGCCTATCTGACCGGCCTCAAAACGATATCCGTATCCCAGCGCCGCAACATTCCGGATGCACTGAATCCAAAGATCAAGTCGCTCAACTATTTGAATAACATTTTGGTTAAAATGCAATCCAACTACGCCGGTGTGGGTGAAGCGATCATGTTGAATTCTCAGGGCTATGTGACGGAAGGGTCTGCGGACAACATTTTTATTGTCAAGAACGGAACGGTGTTCACCCCTCCATGTTATTTGGGAGCATTGGAAGGCATCACGCGCAACGCTATTATCGATATCTGCGCCGAGCTTGGTTTCCCACTGAAAGAGCAGCCTTTCACGATGCATGATGTGTATGTGGCCGATGAAGTGTTCTTTACCGGCACAGCGGCGGAAGTTATTGCTGCGAATGAAGTGGACGGACGGACGATCGGGTCGGGTGCCGCGGGGCCCATCACCTTGAAGCTGTTGGAGGAATTCCGTAAGATTGTACACGTGGATGGATACAAGGTTTGGGAATCCTAATCCATCATATGCCGCCTTGGGACTGGGTACTCTCATTCCAAGGCGGCTTTTTTGGGATATTTTTTTATGAATGGGGATGTCATTCGCCCAATATCTGCATAGGATGTTATTAACGATAGGCGGGCACAGGTCAGCCCGTAAACGAAAGTTTAGGAGGTTTTGACACCGTGAAGATACACATCCTCAAAAAAGAGGAGTCTCTACATGAGCTCTCACAAAAATTTAAAGTTCCTCTTGAGCAGTTGGTTAGTGCCAATCCACATATTGAGAATCCGGATCTTGTTGTAGCGGGCACAAAGATCAGAATTTCGTCTCCCGCATCGGCTCTTCTACCGGCACAGCCCGTGGAGGTGGCGTATCAGCATAAGGTCAAACAGGGGGATAGCCTTTGGAAGCTTGGTAAGGCAGCGGGCATTCCTTTAAAGGACATGATAGATGCCAATCCACAGCTTAAAAACCCTAACGCCCTCATGACCGGAGAAATTGTTAATATCCCAAAAGTTAAAGGCGAAGATACAGTCCCCGGGCAGAACAACGGCTCTGGGAGTCAAGGAAATGGAAGTACGGTGATACCGGATAAAAAAAATACGGGGGTTAAAGAGGAAACTGCCTCCAATCCGGCCATGCCTTATGAAATGTTTGAAATGCCTGAGATTCCCGAAATGCCACCTATTCCTCAGTTATTCCCGGAAAATGCAAACATGATGGATGAAGCTGAAAGCGAATCGGCCGAAAACGAAGAGACGGAAAAGAAAGACACGGAAAATGTAGAGAACATAGAAAACACTGATAACATGGATAAAACAAACAACTCCATGGCACCCGAAAATATCCTTCAGGGCAATGAGCTGAATAAGCCGTACGAAATGCCAATTTATGAGCCGTACTCACTTCCCAATATGACTCAACCGGATGTCAATAATATGTATCCTGGAATCATGGCGGAGCAGGACAATTCCAATATGCCTGCTGCGATCAACCCAGCTCCCTATAGTGAAGATAATAAAGCTTTTGCATATAACATGATGTATTCGAACTACTCTTACGGAGAAAATGTAGAATGGAAGCCGAAGTGGGAAGCTGGCTCAGTAACGCCTGTCAATTCAAAATTTGGAGAGCATCATTATCAAGCCTACCCGAATTATGGCCATATTCCTCCATCGAATGCATATATGGCAGGCGAACCCTTTGTCCCCCCATTTTATCCTAATTCCTGCTCCCCGACCTTGTATACTGCCGCTCCCAACATTCCTTCCAACAACGATCCATATATGCCAACCAACTATTCACCTTATATGAGCGCTCCAACCGTCCCACAGACCTATTATCAACCTGTATTTCCTCAACCGTATGGGTTCCGCACGGAGTTGAACCAGAACTTGAACGTGATGGTGCCTCTCCAGGGAGAGCAGCCGCAGCTTCATTCGACAGGGCTGGAAGATGAAACCTACGCGGAGCTGGAACGCTATGTGATTGGAACCGCTAAAAGTAGGGCCAAAGCGAAGATCAAAAGTACTTCAGCAAAAAAAATCAATCGACGAAAAACAGAGAAAACGGAAAAACGAAAGCAGTCGGCTAAACCAAAACGTAAAAATCCCTGGTTAATGGGATAAAATGACTCTTCCCAAAGAACGGAATACACTACCTCCGTTCTTTTTATATTTTCTTATGTCCATCGTCAGTGAAAATGTCACCTTTGTGGTATGGGGCGATGGGTTGACAGGGAGCTTCTGGGTGGCCTGTCTGTGGTATTTTCCATGGATGGCCTACGGTGGGTTTGCGTGGCTGCGCAGAACCCGCTTTTTTTCGTTTCCGGCGATGACTGTTGTTTCGTTGGCTTCTCCGTTAACCGTATAAAGGAATCACTCGGCCCTGATACACTAGAACGATTTCGGCGGTCGTGGTCTGGCGAACTTGATGTGAGAGATAGGCAGTTCCGCCATCGCTTTGCCGAAATGAGAGAGCGGCCGGGTTTCCCTGCCAGCTCCTGTTCTAACGACAATATCACAGCACAACGACAATGATTAAAATTGTGCTTGCTAATTCATAGGGTTCATGGTATATTCTAATTCCGGCCAAAACGAGTCACAAAAGTGCTCAGGTAAAGAACTTTTCTCGAAAAAAAGTACTTGCCAAATGGTTTCGGAAATGATATGATATAAAAGTTGCTGATGCGAAGTACTGAAGCGATGAAATAAGAAGTTTGATCTTTGAAAACTGAACAACGAGTGAGTGGATTTCACGAAGTGAAATCGCCCCGTGAAGGTTTTTGGTACATGTCTATGACAGTATAAAAACCGGAACGGATCATTGAGATATTTTATCTCGTCAGATTCAAAATGAGCTTATCGCTCTTGCAATCGATCATCTTCGGATGATCTTTCATGGAGAGTTTGATCCTGGCTCAGGACGAACGCTGGCGGCGTGCCTAATACATGCAAGTCGAGCGGACGGATGAAGAAGCTTGCTTCTTCAGAAGTTAGC
>NZ_JAPCKK010000010.1 GCF_030705605.1 Paenibacillus zeirhizosphaerae | reverse complement strand
AAAAACCTGTCTGGTGGCGATAGCGGAGGGGTTCCACGCGTACCCATCCCGAACACGACCGTTAAGCCCTCCAGCGCCGATGGTACTTGGACCGAAGGGTCCTGGGAGAGTAGGACGTTGCCAGGCAGATCCCTTTTAGGGAAAGGATACATATTAGGGCCCTTAGCTCAGCTGGTTAGAGCGCACCCCTGATAAGGGTGAGGTCGGTGGTTCGAGTCCACTAGGGCCCACCACGAGTGAACATTATTTGGGGCTATAGCTCAGCTGGGAGAGCGCCTGCCTTGCACGCAGGAGGTCAGGGGTTCGATCCCCCTTGGCTCCACCATTATTCCCTGATAGCTCAGTTGGTAGAGCACTCGACTGTTAATCGAGTTGTCACAGGTTCGAGTCCTGTTCGGGGAGCCATTCTTACAAATTACTGATTTATTATATGAAGGTGGCGGCGTAGCTCAGCTGGCTAGAGCGTACGGTTCATACCCGTGAGGTCGGGGGTTCGATCCCCTCTGCCGCTACTCGGAGAGATACCCAAGTGGCTCAAGGGGACCCTCTGCTAAGGGGTTAGACTGCGTAAGTGGTGCGAGGGTTCGAATCCCTCTCTCTCCGCCAACTCGTTTTTAGACAAGTAAGACTTGTTTAATATATAATCAGTATCTTATTAACAAGGCCCGTTGGTCAAGGGGTTAAGACACCTCCCTTTCACGGAGGTAACAGGGGTTCGAATCCCCTACGGGTCATATGGAGGCTTAGCTCAGCTGGGAGAGCATCTGCCTTACAAGCAGAGGGTCGGGGGTTCGATCCCCTCAGCCTCCACCATATTTTAATATCGCGGGGTGGAGCAGTTCGGTAGCTCGTCGGGCTCATAACCCGAAGGTCGCAGGTTCAAATCCTGCCCCCGCAATTACTTTCAATTTAAGAAAGTGCATCTGGAACCGTGGTGTAGAGGCCTAACATGCCTGCCTGTCACGCAGGAGATCGCGGGTTCGAATCCCGTCGGTTCCGCCATTTAATAGCTTTAGGGATGAAAATCCAAAATAGGGTTCGTCGGAGTGACGCTTCGTAGAATCAATATCGCAGTATCTCACGAAGTGAAAGTATATCGTCGGTTCTGCCTGATGCAGGGCTCGGTAGCTCAGTCGGTAGAGCAGAGGACTGAAAATCCTCGTGTCGGCGGTTCGATTCCGTCCCGAGCCACCTTTAATTTAATATGCCGGTGTAGCTCAACTGGTAGAGCAACTGACTTGTAATCAGTAGGTTGGGGGTTCAAGTCCTCTCGCCGGCACCATCCATGGAGGATTAGCGAAGTGGCCAAACGCAGCAGACTGTAAATCTGTTCTCTTACGAGTTCGGTGGTTCGAATCCATCATCCTCCACCAGTTTTTTTTAAATGCCATGGCGGTCGTGGCGAAGGGGTTAACGCACCGGATTGTGGCTCCGGCATTCGTGGGTTCAAGTCCCATCGATCGCCCTCTTTAATTAATTATTGGGGATTAGCCAAGCGGTAAGGCAACGGACTTTGACTCCGTCATGCATAGGTTCAAATCCTATATCCCCAGCCATTTATGAGCCATTAGCTCAGTCGGTAGAGCACCTGACTTTTAATCAGGGTGTCGAAGGTTCGAGTCCTTCATGGCTCACCAGTTTCCAATATATGCGGTCGTGGCGGAATTGGCAGACGCGCACGGTTCAGGTCCGTGTGGGCTAACCCCCCGTGGAGGTTCGAGTCCTCTCGACCGCACCATATTTTGCGGACGTGGCTCAGCGGTAGAGCATCGCCTTGCCAAGGCGAGGGTCGCGGGTTCGATTCCCGTCGTCCGCTCCATTAGTTTGTCCCCTTAGCTCAGCTGGATAGAGCGTTTGACTACGAATCAAAAGGTCGGGAGTTCGAATCTCTCAGGGGACGCCATATTACTTCAATGAAATTATAATTTCGTGAAATATTATCGGGACGTAGCTCAGCTTGGTAGAGCACCTGGTTTGGGACCAGGGGGTCGCATGTTCAAATCGTGTCGTCCCGATCTTTAATTTGCGGGTGTAGTTCAATGGTAGAACTCCAGCCTTCCAAGCTGGTAGCGTGGGTTCGATTCCCATCACCCGCTTTTTTGTTTTTACTTAGCGGATTCTTGTCACACCAGTTGTGACACCTTAAATAAGAGAGCCTGTTACTCCGACAGAGCTCTCTCTTTTTTTATTTTTACATTCTTATTCAACGGGTATATTCAGTTCAATACGGGTGCCCATGCCTGATGCGGTCTGGACACGAAGCTGGCCGCCGACCCCTCGAGCGCGTTCCTCCATACTGAAGAGGCCTACTCCTTGCCCGGTGTGTTCGGGTTTAAACCCATCTCCCTTATCTTCCACCGTAATCCAAACCTCAGACCTGCGATCTTCGACAATGACGTTAGCTTCCGATACATCTGCATATTTTGCTGTGTTGGTCAGAGCCTCCTGGACAATTCGATAGATGGCGATCTCTTTTTGGATATCAAGCCGCTTGTGCAGGGTGCAGGTGAAGTTTACCTGTATTCCATAATGATTGCTGTAGTTGTCAATATAAGTCCGAAGTGCAGGAACGACACCCAAATCATCCAGTACGGAAGGTCTGAGCTCCCACGCCAACCCGCGTACATCAGCCATAACGGCTGTAACTTGCTGGCGCAGCTGCTGGATGGCTGGATTGGCCTGCTTGGACAGTTCGTTATCCATCTGAATAGCCAGGGAAAACAGACTTTGTCCGATCCCATCATGAAGCTCGCGTGAAAAACGCTTGCGCTCTTCCTCCTGAATTTGCATGACCTGTGTCATCATGCTCTGGAGCTCTGCTTGTACCTCTTTGAGTTCTGTAACTTCATTACGCACAGCTAGATATTGATAGGGGTTGCCTTTGTCATCTGTAATAGGAACAATCGTTGTATTCACCCAGTAATAAGAACCGTCTTTGGCACGGTTGCGAATTTCTCCCCGCCATACCTTCCCTGAGGAGATCGTCCTCCATAAGTTTTGCATAAATTCGGAAGAATGATAGCCAGAGTTAATAATCCGATGATCCTTGCCGATCAATTCATCGCGTGTATATTTTGATATTTCACAAAATTTATCATTAACATACTGAATCGTCCCTTTGCGGTCGGTCACCGCTACAATGGACGATTCATCAAGGGCAAATTTCAGATCGGAGAGCTGGAGCAGGGAGTAACGCAATGCCTCGCGGAATCCTTCATCCGGAATATGATCATCTAACTGCTCAATGAGGGGTACAGATTGCTCTCCGATGGTTTGATGGAAAATCCATTTGTGATGATTACTCATAATTGAGGAGTCCTTTCTTCATGGCGAATTTGACGAGCTCCGGCCGGGTTTTGAGATTAAGCTTTTCCATCAGGTTGCTCTTATGCGACTCCACAGTCTTGACGCTGATCACCAATTGCTCGGCAATTTCTTTATTAGAGTAGCCTTTGGCGACCCAGGATAAAATTTCTTTTTCCCGTTCGGATAAAGTCTCATAGGGACCGGGGTGGTCATCCTGCTTTAACTTATCCAGATATTCGCTCATAAGGCGCTTGGTTGCATTGGCATAAAGATACGCATTTCCCTGTGAAACCGATTGAATGGCCGTAATCAGCTCTTCATGGGGTGCGCTTTTCAGAATATACCCTGAAGCTCCGGCTTGAATGGCACGGAACAAATATTCATCGTCATCATGCATGGTCAGAATGAGCACTTCGGTATCAGGCAGCAGCTTCTTCAGCTCAATGGTGGCTGTCAGGCCATCCTTGCCGGGGGGCATGCTGAAATCCATCAATACGACATCCGGCTTTAATTCAAGCGCCTTGGTTATAGCTTCATCCCCGTCGGCGGCATCTCCGATCACGTTAATATTGTGCTTTCCATCCAGTAATGCAATGAGGCCGGACCGGACGACAACATGGTCATCAACAACAAGTATGCGAACCACAATATCCCTCCGTAGGCGATGTATCGCGTGTATGACCTCATCATACAAAAATAAAGGAATCCTATCAATGCAGGATTCCTTTATTAAGCGCCTTCGGGGAGCTTTAGCTCCGGATAAGAACAATTAAGACAAGCTCAGCTTAAGGGCGCCAAGCCGCCGGGCGGTTTGCTCCACTAGAGCAATATCATGAGCAACAAAGCTATAGGTACTCCTTTTTCCAACCAGTACAACACCTTGGGGAAGATGATTCGTTCCGAATATGGGGGTGGCAAAGGCAGAATGCAGTTGTTCCGCAAGCATTAATGCGGATTCTTGTTTTAACGAGTAGGTATCCTGCAAGAGAGGACTTGTCTCTAGTGGCCTTCCAAGTCTCACCGCCATGCCTGATATTCCATAACCGATCTTAAAGGAGATTCGCTGGTAACGATCACTGCGACTCCCTGATACATAACGCCAGCGGAAAGAATTATGCGATGAATGAATCCAAGCCACCGCAGCTACATCACACGAGATCAGCTTTCTCAGGGAGTCAAGCTCCCCCTTTATTTCTGGTAATAGATCTATCATTACAAAGCACTTCCTTTACGAGGTAAAACCGATTTACTTTCCATCCGTTCATAGGTGTCATAACATTCCTTTAGAAAAGAGTAGGGGAACTTCCTTATGCACAAGAAGCGTAAACACCGGATTCAATATATGGTGTAATACTAGGGAAAATATCATATTCTTACACTTGCTGAAGTGACTTTAATCACACCTATTCAGGGTTTTCGAAGGAGAAAAATCAGGAAATCTCCCGATAACGCAAAACGGTGGATCATATTATGATTAGAGTATCAGAAAGGCTAAGGGGGCGTGAGCATGGCTACATTATATATCGAAAAGTTGGCAGGATCGGCGCAGGCGGAACGTATGGGGATCGATTTGTTTTTAACGGATGAGCATATTGAGCTGCTGAAGGGTATTATGACCTGGAAGAAAGTTAAAGCGGGTGTCAGCCTTTTTATGGAGGGAGAGGAAGCAGGCCAGCTTTACTATATCCGCTCCGGGCGCGTCAAGCTGCGCAAATCGACGGAGGACGGAAAAGAGCTCATGCTGACGATTCAACGCAGGGGAGACCTGATTGGTGAATTTGGGGGCTTGGGCGGAGAGGAATATAACTATACAGCAGAAACGGCGGACGCGTGTGAGATCGGGGTGTTTCAGGGGAAGGAGCTTGAAGGGCTATTGAGCAGGCATGGAGACCTGGCTGTGCAATTTGTAAAGTGGTTCGCTCTCAAACAACGGATTATGGAGTCACGTTTCAGGGATTTGCTGTTGTACGGAAAAACCGGCGCCCTGGCTTCTACTCTGATCCGTGCAGTCAATACGTGCGGAATCAAGAACGAGGATGGGATTTTGCTGAATATCAAGCTGAATCATACAGAGCTTGGCGAAATGATTGGTGCGACCCGGGAGAGTGTCAATCGGATGCTTACCTCGCTTAAAGAGCAAGGCACGATTGAGATGAAGGAAGGCAAAATCAACATTTTGCAGTTGGGGGACTTACGCTTGATGTGCTGCTGCCCCGAGCAGGGGCATTGCTCCAATGAAATATGCCGTTTATAGCAAAAAAGCTAATCGAGGAGCATGGGACTGACCCTATTCCTCGATTAGCTTGAACCGAACCACTCGATAACGGCAGAAAATCTTCCGCTAAGCGTTTTCTATTTTCTTAGTAAGTATGTCGATACGGAATATCTAGGCCTGTTGTCCCGTATGCTGCAGCATACCCTGCAGTTTACGGCGAATTTCCTTCTGCCATTTCTCATCCTGAACTTGAACAGCAAGATTCAGAAGGTCCAAGTAATCGTCAATGTGCAGAGAGGTCTTTTGAAGAGCAGCGTTCACCAGGTTCCTTCCCCCTTAGAAAGATTACATATCACAACAACCGCAATAATGATAATCATTATCATATAATAGATGTATTCATATTATGCCCATTATGCAAGAGAAATGCAAGTGGTTTGCAGAGATTTGTGAAAAAAGACCCCCTTAAAAAAACAAACCTCACTTCCTAAGTTCTTACATTGTTCACACCGGTAAATTGAAAGATAATAACCATATCACCTCATTGAATTATCTGCAGAAGCCTACTTGATGCAAGTGGTAAGAAAAAATGCTTAATTCATTCATTTAAGGAGGAACAAGGGTCATGCGTACAGGAAAAATGAAAGCGTTTGCCTTGACGATGGCGGGCGCAATGATTTTCACGCTGGCAGCATGCAGCGGGCAAGAAAACGGAGGAACTACCACTAGCCCTGGCAATAGTGGTGACGGGAACAGCGGGGAGCAGGTGACAATCACTTTCCAGAACATCTATCCCGATCCAACAACTCCCGCACACAAAATGATGAACCAGCTTGTTGAGCAGTATGAAAAGGATCACCCGAACGTGAAAATTGAACTCGACTCCCTGAATACAGACCAGCAGAAGCTGAAGCTAAAAACACAGGCAGCCTCCAAAGAGGTGCCTGATATTACAATCGTGAACCCGGCGGCGCAAATGCAGCCTTTCGTTGAAGCAGGTCTGCTGGCACCGCTGAATGATGTAGTAGAAAAAGACGGCCTGAAGGATAAGTTCCAGGACGGTCTGCTGGATTATTACAGCTTTGACGGCAATGTATATGCACTGCCGGACGGTAATAACATTGAGGTTGTGTATTATAACAAAGCCTTGTTCGAGCAGGCGGGTATTGCAGAAACGCCAAAAACGTTCGAGGAGCTGCTTGAGGTCGTTAAGACCTTGAAATCCAAAGGCATTACCCCAATTGCGATCGGCGAAAAGGACTCTTGGACCGGCTCGCTGTTGTTCATGAACATCCTGCTTCGTACTAATGGCGGCCCTGGCTTTTTGCAGGACGTGATTGACGGCAAGAAAACCTTCAATGATCCAGCGTTCACGGAAGCGGTTGCAGCGTTCCAGGAGCTGGTGAAAGCCGGCGCATTCCCGGATGGAGCAACATCGATTGATTATAATGCTGGCGGTAATATTTTCAAAACCGGTAAAGCGGCTATGTACATTATGGGTACTTGGGAGACCGGAGCCATCGACTCATCCTCTGTAGCGGATCAAGTGGCCGCATTCCAATTCCCTACCGTGAACGGCAAAGGAGACGTCAACGAGTATATTGTTGCACCGGGCAGTGCCTTCGCGATGTCAGCGAACAGCGAGCATCCAGAAGAAACTAAAGACTTCCTGCACTATTTCATGACAGAAATGCCTAAAGTTAAATTCGAACTCAAGGATGCAGTAGGCAGCGGCCATAAGATTGAAGGCGATTTTAAAGCAGCAGGCTATTCGGAGCTCGCTATCGGTCTGAATGATCTGTTCAAAAATATTAAAGGCGGAGATCTTGCCTTCGATAACACGATGAACCCTGCTGTGTCACAGGCACATCTAAGCAGCATTCAAAATCTGTTCGTCGTGGAGACTGACCCTGCCCAGGTGGCACAAGAGCACCAGGCAGCATTTGAAGCCAACCCGTAAAAACAGAACACCCGGCCTGCGGCAGGGAGGGAGCCTCCGGTTCCTTCCCTGCTTTCAGGAACGGCCACTATGAAATATAAAGGATGGAGTAAAAGATACAGATAAAGGAGGAGAATCATGAATGTATTAAAAGTGCGGGCCGGTACCATTGCGGTATTCGTGCTGCCCTGTCTATTGCTTTACGTAGGTATGGTGTTCATCCCGATTCTGGTGTCGATTTACAGTGGTCTGCTGGACTGGAACGGAATTTCGGATGCCAAGTTTGTTGGATTGGCTAATTATCAGAAGTTTTTGACCGATGATCCTTTGTTCTGGCCTTCGGTTAAGCGCACAATTATGTTTGCGGTGTTTTCTATGCTTGAAATCCCGGTATGTCTGCTGATTGCGATCCTGTTGAACAGGTACATGCGGAAAGCCAACACCCTTGTCACCATCTATTTTCTGCCTGTCATTCTGTCTGTTGTTATCATTGGACAGCTCTGGAAAACGATTTACAATCCCGCTTCGATGGGCGGCATGCTGAACGGGGTTTTTGTGGCATTGGGACTTGAATCATGGACACGCAACTGGCTGACTGAGCCTGATATAGCGATGTATTCGCTCTATTTCGTTTCCCTGTGGCAATATTTCGGGTATCACCTGCTGATCCAGTTTACAGGTGTGCAGAACATTCCTAACGAGCTGTATGAGGCGGCCAAAATTGACGGGGCCGAGGGCTTCAAAGCAGATCGCTACGTGACTCTACCGCTGGTTATTCCGATTTTTAAAATCTCCATTGTGCTTGCCTTCATCGGCTCGCTGCAATCCTTCGATTTGATCTGGGTCATGACAGGCGGCGGACCGGCTCATGCCACAGACACCGTTGCTACCTATATGTACGGTATGTCCTTCCTGTCGATGAAATACGGGTACGGCAGCGCCTTGGCATCTTTCCTGGTCGTTTTCTGTCTTGTGTTTACAGTAGTTATAAATTTTGTTTTCAAACGAATCGAGAATAAGGTAAACTAAGGAGGCCGGAGCCGATGAAAACGTTAAAAAAATCGATCGTATACGCCGTGCTTGCGGTCCTCGTTGTTACGCAGTTGTATCCGCTGTTTTGGCTGCTGACGTACTCACTGAAGACCAATGAGGAAATTCTGGGCGGCAGCTTTTTCGCTCTTCCCCAAACACCGCGTTGGAGTAATTATCAAGAGGCTTTTGAATCAGGCAGCTATCTGCAGTATCTGTCCAACAGCGTGTTCGTGACCGGAATAACGATGCTTTGTGTAATTCTGCTTAGCTCCATGACGGCTTATGCGATTACACGCTTCCGCTGGCGTTATGGCGGGCTGATCATGCTTGTGTTCCTGGTAGGCATGATGATTCCCATGCAGGCTACACTGTTGCCCCTAATGGTTATTTTTAAAAATGTAAATATCCTGAACACCCATTTGTCATTAATTCTGCCCTACGTTGCGTTCCAGACACCGATCGCGGTGTTCATTCTCAGCGGTTTCATGAGGTCCATTCCCCATGAGATTGAGGAATCGGCTTATATGGATGGGGCGAACATATACCGGATTTTCCGGAGTATTATTCTGCCGATCTCTGTGCCGCCGGTTATGACGGTCTGTATTCTTACATTCATTAATATCTGGAATGAGTACATTATGGCAGCCACGTTTATTTCCTCCGAAAGGTTAAAAACGTTGCCATTCGGCATCTACACATTCGTCAGCCAGTATTCCGTCAACTATGGCAACATAGGCGCGTATCTCGTGATGGGTGCGCTCCCGGTAATCATCATTTATTTCCTTCTCTCTGAACGTATTACGAAGGGAATGGTTGCCGGTGCGGTGAAGGGCTGAGTCGAACCTGACTGGAGCATGAGCAGTGCAGCAGCGGAGGGGCAGATAGGACAAACGATACGAAAGGAGCGTACATGGGCTTGCAGCGCCGTTTTCAATCCATTCATCATCGGCTGTTCATTCTGTTCCTCTTCTGCATGTCTGGCATTGTGCTGGCGATCAGTCTGCTGTTCTACAACCGGACTACCGTTCAGTTCCATGACAAAATCAGTGATCTGGCCCGCAAGAACGTATCCCAAACGGCCGGATTATTCGATTTGCTGCTGAACAGTTATAACAGTCTGACCAAATCTATCACCAATAATGTTGATCTTGTCCGGCTCCTGGATACGGAAACGGCTCAGCCGGAGGCAGTCGCTTATATTAATGAACGTACCATTACCAATATTTTGGGTGCCATTTATTATTCACGGGAGGATCTCATAGGTATTCATGTTTTAAAGGATAACGGTAAGGTGTATAACTACGGCAACTACATGAATGTGATAGACCCGGAATACATGCACTCGGAATGGTATCAGGAGATTAAAAATTCAGCAGGTAAAATTGCTTGGCTGGGCGTCTATCCCCATTCGCTTATCGACAGGATGGAGAAGAGGCCTGTTTTTGCATTTGGCCGTCAGCTCTATGATCTGGATGAACATAAACCGATCGGGATCGTGCTGTTTGAAGCGGAGCCCAAGTCGATCCTGGCCGCTCTTCACAATTTGCGGGTAGGCCCGAATAGCGAGGTTTATCTGGTAGGCCAGGGGGAACGAATTGTGTCGGCAACATCCACCAATCCTCCTCCGACCCTTGAGAGCCTACAGTCTGCAGGAGGGGATGACATCATCGTTGAACGGCGAGGGCAGCAGGTCGTCATTGCTTCCCGACTTCCTTTTGCCGACTGGTCCGTAATCAGTGTAACGCCAAACAAAGACTTGAATGTCGAGCTGGCTCAAACCCAACGGTTCCTGTTGATTGTGGCACCCGCGCTGATTATCCTATCCGCGCTCATTGCATCGGTGGTGTCCAAAAGCATATCTCAGCCCCTGGAACGCCTGATTCGTGAAATGAAGCTGGTTGAGACAGGCAATTTTCGACGGCGGCTGCAAGTCACCTCGTATCAGGAGGTCAATCAGTTGGTTGATTCCTTTAACCATATGGTTGGCCGGATCGAGGAGCTGATCGAGCTGGTCAAAATCTCTTCGGTCAGTGAGAAGAATGCAGAGCTGCATGCCCTGCAAACACAAGTTAATCCTCACTTTTTGTACAACACGCTTGATATGATCTATTGGATGCTTGATGAGAAGGGACAGGATCAACTGGGTGAGGTGGTGCTGTCCTTGTCTCATATGTTCCGTTACAGCAGTCATTGGGAAGAGGGGGCGGAGGTGACGCTGCGGGAGGAGGTTGAGCAGATGGGACACTATCTGACCATTATTCAGGCCCGCCTGGAAGGCAGGGTCACTGTCCTCATGGATATCAGCGAGCGGTGGATGGATATACGTATCCCGAAGATGACGCTCCAGCCCCTGATTGAGAATGCAGTCAAACATGGCTTGGAGCCGCTGGAGCCGAATGTGCGCGGGGAACTGTATGTCCGTGCCAAGGAATCGGGGGATTCATTGCAGCTCACCATTGCCGACAATGGCGTCGGGATCACACCGGAACGTTTGATCGAGGTACGGTATGCACTGGCTAATCCCGGGAAACAGAACATCAGCGGCAGATCCGGCCATATCGGTTTACAGAACCTGCAAATGCGGCTGCATCATATGTTCGGCAAGGAATTTGGGCTTGGCATAGCCAGACACTCCGGGAAAGGCACCGTAATCACCGTAACCATCCCGCTTCCGAAGGAGAGGAAAAGCGATGAATATACTGATAGCTGATGATGAGCATACGATCCGCCAAGGCATTGGGCGCACGATCCACCAGGCTTGGCCGGATAGCTGTATCTATGCCGCAGCTTCCACTGAGGAGGCGGCGGGGATTCTGGCGGAGCATCCGGTGGATATTGTGCTGACCGATATTCTCATGCCAGGTATGGATGGCCTTGAGTTTATGCGGATCTCCAAGCGCAAGCATCCTCACCTGCAGTGGGTTGTCATTTCTGCCCACTCGGAATTTCAATATGCCCAGAAGGCGGTTCGTCTTGGTGCAAAGGATTACCTGCTGAAGCCGATCGGCAAAAAGAAGCTGCTGGAGTGTGTGGAAACCCTGGCAGGAGAAGCACAAGCTGAATCGGAAAGGGTGCGAGACGGCAAGCTGCTGAAGTCCAACCTGGGATACCTGAGGGAAGCCGTATTTCAGCGCTATGCGCTCGGGCTGGATATAGGCAAGCTGGATATCCGCCCTTTTGTAGAGAATTATCCGGACTTCCATCTTTTTATGGTCAGTATGGGGCCAGTGCAAAGGAAAAATCATCTGGAGCATTTTATTATCGAAAATGTGCTCTCCGAGCTGCTGGATACGGCCGGTCACGGATTTGTCGTCAGCCTGGACCGTTATAGTCTGCTTGGCATCGCCCGCCTCCAGAATGAAGTGGAGGCCGCTAAGCTGATCGACCAGTTGAATGGACATCTGCGGAGATATTTGAAGCTGCCCTTCCAAGCGGCGGCATCCGGGCCGCACCGTGATTTTGCAGGTATACCTGATACGGCGGCGGCGCTGCGCAATTCATTGGAGGGCAATCTTGCACCCGGCAGCGGTGAATGTCTGAAGGAAGGTGTCCACACCGTTGATGTGGCGCTGCAATATATTCGTGCCCATTTTACGGAGGATCTGTCTCTGGAGAGGGTCGCATCGGTCGTATTCCTGAATCCCGTGTATTTCAGCCAGCTCTTCAAACAGAAAACCGGTCAGGGTTACAAGGATTATGTTATCAGTCTGCGCATGGAGCAGGCCAAAAAGCTGCTGCTTGATCCCCAACTGAAGCTCGTCGATATTGCCGACCGGATCGGGTATCATGATGTAAGACATTTTACACAGGTGTTTCGCCGCAAGTGCGGCATGACGCCGACCGAATACAGATCGGGTATGAAAACAGAGTCAAAATAGGACTAAAGTAACCTAAAGTTTTCCCAACATCTACCGATATATGAAGTTGTGAGGTTTAAAGAATATTCATATATCGGAGGTAAATCATTTGAGGAATCGTTGGACCAAACCGCTTGCGATCATGTTGTCCTTCTTGTTGTTGATCGTCGGTGCCACGCCGGCATGGGCTGCAAGTGCTGTTTCGAAAATTGTTCTGTCAGCGAACAGCTCCCAGCTGATGGTTGGCGAAACGTTAAAACTGACCGCTACAGCTGTATATAGCGATGCCAAAACGTCGGATGTGACGATTAATTCCGATTGGACAAGTGACGATGCTGCCATTGCTTCCGTGTATAACGGTACAGTTACTGCCAAATCGGTGGGGACAGCAACGATTGTTGCCATCTTTAAGGATGGGGACGGTAAAACATTTTCCCAATCAACTTCCATTACGGTAACCAAGAAAGTGAAGGCCTTAACCGCAGATGTAACCAGCCTAAATCTGCGCAAAGGCACACCTGAACAAGTTACACTTACAGCAACCTACAGCGACAACACGATAGACAATACCGTGGCTAACGAGGCGGAGTGGACTTCTAGCAATTCCGCTGTTGCTACAGTCGTGAATGGCTCAGTAACTGGTATTGCTGCCGGTACGGCGACCATCACTGGTATGTACGGCAAGCAAACGGTTACCATAGAAGTCACTGTAGATGTGGTGAAACGCGTGACAGCAAGCAGCACGGAGGTTTCTCTTCTGCTGAGCGATGCTCCGGAGAAGGTTACGTTGACTGCTACCTTTCCCGACGGAACGACCGAGGACGTAACGGCGAATGCCGAGTGGTCCTCCAGTGATGCAACGGTAGCCGATGTGCTGAAGGGCAGCATCACACCTTATAAACAGGGGACGGCTGTCATTACAGCCGAGTATGGTACGAAGACAGCGACCATCACTGTTAGCGTGGAGAAAACAAACAAGCTGACGGTGGATGTTGAGAATCTTTTCCTGAAAATCGGTGGGGAGAAGCAGCTTACCCTAACGGCTGCTTACCCGGATGCCGCCGCCAAGGATGTTACTGGTGATGCGGGGTGGACATCGAGTGACGAGAGCATTGCCAGCGTGTATAAAGGCAAGGTTATCGGCAACAAAGCAGGAGAAGCAACGATCACTGCTAAATATGGGGACAGAACAGTAACGGTCAAGGTAAGCGTGGAAGTGGCCCGCTATCTTGATTTTAATCAAAATCAAGCCATCATTGACTCGGTCGGCGGGAAGCAGCAGTTGGAATTGACCGCAACGTTTGCAGACGGTACTCGCAAGAATGTGACAACGACCGCCGCTTACACGTCCAGCAACCCGTCAGTAGCGGATGTGAAGGACGGTTATCTGATCGGCTACAGTGCAGGTACGACAACGATTACTGCAAGCTACGGCACACAGACGGCCACCCTCTCTGTTAAGGTGGGACAAGTTAACAAGCTGAGCGTGGATAAGTCAGAGGTCTATTTGGACGTCAAGGGCACCCATCAGCCTGTATTGAAGGATGAAAATGGAGCCGACGTTACAAGCAAGGCAACCTGGACTTCGAGCAATGAAAATGTTGCTTATGTGTCCAGCGGGGGACTGATTACGGCATACAACCCCGGAACCGCTACGATTACAGCAACCTATGGCGGTAAATCAGCCACCATTACCGTGAACGTGGAGACGGCATCCCATTTGGACATTGGCAGCTCGAAAGTTTCAATGTCCGTGAACGGTAAGCCTGTCCAATTGACGGCTAAGGTCACTTATACGGACGGCTCAACGGAAGTGGTTACCGACGATACAACCTGGACCTCGGACAAGGACAGTGTTGTATATGTGAATAAGGGCAAGCTGACAGCTTACAATAAAGGCACTGCGGTCATTACTGCAACTTACAACGGCAAGAGCGCGACAGTGACCGTTACCGTAGGCGAGCCTTCCAAGCTGGCGGTAAAAGCAAAATCCGTCGTTCTCGATATTGATGATACGTATCAGGCGGAGCTGACGGTAACCTACAAGGATGGAACTACAGAGAATGTTGCGGACGAAGCGGAATGGACGACCACCAGCTCCGCGATTGCGTCAGTGGATTCGTCAGGCTTGATCACAGGTATGTCCGAAGGTGGGGCTACGATCACTGCGGCATACGGAAATATGAAAGCAACCATTAAAGTGGAAGTAGGTCTGGCTGCAGAGCTTGAGGCGGATAAGTTCCTGATTGTGATGTCAGCCGGTGACGCTGCTCAGTTGATTACGCTCACAGCAACGGATTCGGACGGTAACACAAGAGATGTAACCAAAGACGCGGAATGGTCTTCAAGCCAGACAACCATCGCTTCCGTCAAAGACGGTTCTGTCAAAGCCTATAAAAAAGGCAAAGCGACCATTACGGCGAAATATGGCGGTCAGAAGGTCACCATTACGGTTGAGGTGGATACGGCAACGAAAATTTCGGCATCTGAAGTTTCTCTTTCTATGAAAACGGGTGAAACGAATAATATTAAAATTACAGCCACGTTAAGCGACGGTTCGACTGTCGATGTGACCAATAAAGTGGAATGGACCGCAAGTAGCTACAAGGTGGCAACCGTGAAGAGCGGTGCGGTTACGGCAACCGGTTACGGCAAAACGACCATTACGGCAAAATACGGCGGTAAAAGCGTGAAGGTGCCTGTTACGGTGGATGCACTGAAGTACCTTGAAACGAGCGAGGTATTATTGAACCTGACAGTAGGACAGCAGGTGCAACTGTCGGCAACTGCTACTTATGTCGATGACACAGAGGCGGATGTAACGAAAAAAGGAGTATGGACTTCTTCCAGAATTCTGGTCGCTACCGCCAAGAATGGAATCATCAAAGGGGTCAGCAAAGGTAAAACCACGGTCATGCTGAAGTACGCAGGCAAGACGACCAAGGTGGTTGTCAATGTTACGGAAAAATAAAGTGGGTTGTATAGAAGAAGGCCGCTCCCGATAAAACGGGAACGGCCTTTTTCGGTTGCACGATGCTTCTTATGGTTAGTTCTGTTCTGTTGCAGCCGGCGGGTTGTTGCCCGCAAGCGCTTCTGTCATCCGCCGGCCTGTCGGGGTCTGGGCAAGGCCGCCTTTGGCGGTCTCTCTGTGTTGGACAGGCATGGCGCTGCCAACTTCCAGCATGACATCTATCACTTCGTCCGATGGGATGGCGCTGCGTACGCCTGCCAGCGCCATATCCGCCGCAGCTAAGGCCGTGACAGCTCCGAGCCCGTTGCGTACAATACAAGGGATTTCAACGAGGCCCGCTACGGGATCGCAGATCAGTCCAAGTGTGTTTTTCAAGGCAAGGCCAACGGCATGAACCGCCTGTTCGGGCGTTCCGCCGCGCAGCTCAACCATCGCCCCGGCTGCCATGCCGATGGCGGAGCCGATCTCGGCCTGACAGCCGCCCTCTGCACCGGATATAAACGAATTGTTGGCTATGACATAACCGATGGCTCCTGCTGCAAAGAGACCGCGAACCATATGTTCATCCGACCATCCGAATCTCTCCTGCGAGCTGATGAATACGCCTGGAATAACTCCGCAGGAACCAGCCGTTGGAGTGGCTACAATGCGGCCCATGGAGGCATTTACCTCGGATACGGAAAGGGCATAGGCCATAGCGAGTGCTGAGGCATCTCCCGAGCAGGTTTCTCCTGAGCGGAGATAGTCAGCTACCCTTTTGCCGTCTCCGCCGGTTAATCCGCTGCGTGATACGGTGTTCTCCGTCTGGCCGCGTCGCACCGCTTCCTTCATCACCTCGTAATAATCAGCCATCTGGCTGAACACTTCATGTTGAGGAGTATCTGTCTCCTTGGATTGTTCTTCAATCATTAAGGTGCTGATCGTCTTGGATTCTCCCCTGCAAATCCCGCTGATTTCGTGAAGATGTCTGAAACGCATAGGTGTTTTGCTCCTTTTATTAGCATCTATTACTGCCGCTTGCTTTTGCCGCGGATATCCATATTTCTCACTTCATACATGTGAGTTAACGATTGCAGCTCTGTGATGAGCTGATCAGGTACTGTGCTGTCCGTTTCAATCGCAGTTAAGGCCTCACCGTCCCGCCCCTTGCGGTCAACATGCATATAAGCGATATTTACGCCAGCGGCCCCGAGCGCGGAGGTGACTGACCCGAGCATGCCCGGTTTGTCCGAATGAAGCAGGATCAGGGCAGGAAGCTCCCCGGTTAAATTGACACGGAACTCATTTAGCTGCTGTACATTCACATTGCCTCCGCCGATCGATGACCCGAGCAGTGTACGTTTTTCTCCGCCGCGTTGCAGCTCTAACCGGACCGTATTGGGATGGGGAGCCGGAAGGCCGCTGGTGACAAACTCAAATGCCATGCCGGCTTCTTGCGCCCAATGCTCTGCGTCTTGGATCCGCGCATCATCCGTTTCGTAATCAAGCAGGCCGCCGAGAAGAGCAAGATCCGTGCCATGTCCTTTATACGTATCCGCAAAAGAGCCGTAGAGCGTCATCTTGGCCTGTTCAGGCAATCCGCCGAGCCAATGCCGTGCCATCCGGCCAAGACGGACGGCTCCAGCCGTATGTGAGCTCGAAGGGCCCGTCATCGCCGGACCGATGATAGAGAATACATCTTTGAAGCGCATGTCTATTCCTCCTTATGTATACAATTTTTTTCGTATACTTACGTAAGATGTCAGCACAAAAAAAGGGCAGAGCAAGGAGATGTCCCTTGTCTCTGTCCTTTGTACCTGAGAGTTTCTAACGGGCTGTTTCCAGCCCCGTCTTACCCCTTTGGTGGCTTGCGCGCTCTCCAGAGCTGCGTCAGCTAACGGTACATGTACCTGAGAGATTAACTGTCGGCCGGGTGCCGTACAGCTTGCTCCTTCGGTGCCCTGAATCATGATATTGATCAGGTCTCTCCCGTAAGCCTCATCCGCGAGTGGTATTTAATTCAGTGCTTTAAATTAAGAGTAAAGGATGGACCTCAACGTGTCAATGCTCACCGCTCAAGGTTCAATCATTGGGCGATCAATGGGTTCGCACTTCCAGCCTTCTGGCGATCAGCGACATGCTGTAGTTCACGGCAAAATACAGGAAAGCCGCGAATAGAAGCGCCGGAATCACGAAGGACTGATTCTGCGCGCCAGCAATCTGCGCGCTGTGCGTCAGCTCAGGCAGTGAGATGATGACTGCCAGCGAAGTATCCTTCATCAGGGAAATGTACTGGCTTACCATCGGGGGCACCATCCGCCGCAAGCCTTGCGGGAGAACGATATGCCACAGCGTCTGTGTGTAATTTAAGCCTGACGATCTGGCTGCTTCAATCTGCCCTTTATCGACCGATTTCAAGCCGCTGCGTACCACCTCCGCAATCATGGCCCCTTCGAAAACGGACAGGCCGATGATTGCAGACCATTTCAAATCGACGTCAAATCCGAGCGGCTTCAGGACGAGGAAGAGGAAATAAATGATCAGCAGAAGCGGCAGGTTGCGGATCAGGTCAATAAGGGTAGCAGCCGCCTGGGTAATAACTGGGATTCGTGTATAACGCAAAACGCCGAATATGATGCCCGCGATCGTACTGATAACGATGGACCAGATGCCGACTTCCAACGTAAGGAGGAAGCCCTGCAGTATAAATTTGACGTTAGGCCCACTAAATAAACCTATAAAATCCATAACAGGTTTCCCTCCTTAAGATGTTTTGGCCAGCCGCTTTTCCATGTACAGCATGACAAAGCTGAGCGGAAGGGTAACGACCAGATATAATAAAGCGGTGAAAGCATAAACGCTGACAGGCAGGAATGTCTCCGAGTTGATCCGGTCGGACATCAGCATCAAATCCGCAGCGGCAACGACAGCGAGAATGGACGAGTTCTTGAAAAGGTTAATGAACTGATTACCCATGGCCGGCAGCGCAATCTTGATGGCCTGCGGCAGAATGACATGGATCATCGTCTGATTGTACGTCAAGCCGGATGACCGGCCTGCTTCCATCTGGCCTTTGGGCACCGTCTGAATACCGGCGCGTATGGCTTCCGCAATATAAGCGGCGGTGTAAATGCTTAATCCGATGGTACCCGATTTAAAACCGTCCAGGTTGATGCCGAGAGGACCCAGGCCCAAATAGAAGAGATAGACCGTAATCAGCAGCGGGATATTCCGGAATATTTCCACATAAATGGTACCCAACCAATTCAGTGGCTTGAAGGGTGCTATCCGGAATACGGCAATCAAGGCTCCAAGCAGAAAGCTTGCCACAAGAGCAATTAAGCTGACCTTGATGGTGTTCAGGAAGCCCTCCATGTACAAGTCCCAATAATTGAACAGGACATTAATGTCAAAAGTTAGCATATGCGGATCACACCTCCGTTAGCCGATGGCAAGAAAGAAGGAGCACGCTGCTGCGGCTCCTTCCGCCATTCTATTATTCAGGTTTAACGCCAAGCCATTGTTCATACAATTTGTCATAATCGCCGCTTGACTTCAGGTCAGTCAGCGTATCGTTTACCGCCTGCAGCAGATCAGTGGAGCCCTTCTTAACTGCGATACCGTATGGTTCGTCAGTGAAGTTGCCGCCGACCATCTCGAAGCTTGCGTCCTGCTGCTGCATGCCGAACAGAATTGCGTTGTCTGTTGTCAGGGCATCGCCTTTATTGGCTTTGAGCGCGTTGAAGGCATCCTGATAGTTTTCAAATTCAAGCACTTCGGCATCCGGAGCTTTTTCCCTGATATTTTTTACGGAAGTAGAGCCTTTAACAGCCAATACTTTCGTGCCTTTAGTCAAAGAATCCACGCCTGTGATCGGGCTTCCCTTCGGAACGAGCAGGGACTGGCCAGCTTCAAAATATACGTCACTGAAGTCAACCTGTTGTTTGCGTTCTTCGGTAATCGTCATGGTCGCAACGATCATGTCGATTTCACCGTTCTGCAGGAGCGGGATACGTGTCTTGGAAGTTACTTCTTTCAGCTCAATCTTGGTTTCGTCACCCAAAATGTGTTTCGCGATCGCTTTTGCGACATCGACGTCGAAGCCTTCGATGTCCCCGGTGCTGGTGTTTTTCAAACCGAACAGCTTGGTGTCGCTCTTCACGCCGACAACGAGCTTGCCGCGTGCCTTGATGGCCTCCAGCGCGCTTTGCGCTTCACCGCCGGCTTCGCCGGCCGTTGTGTCGGTAGAAGCTTTGTTGCCGCATGCGGCGAGAACCAGAGCGAAAGAGAGGGCTAGCAGCAAAAGCGCATTCCATTTCAAACCTTTTTTCATAAAACTGAACCCCTTTCAAATTATATATATTTAGTGGTTGATCAAACGGCTAAGGAACGTGCGTGCACGCTCTTCACGCGGCTCGGCGAAAAACTCGGCCGGCGTGCTGTCTTCCAGAATTTGGCCCTGGTCCATAAAAATGACCCGGTCGGCAACCTCGCGGGCAAAGCCCATTTCATGGGTTACAATGACCATCGTCATGCCGTCATGGGCAAGAGAACGCATAACATCAAGCACTTCACCAATGGTCTCGGGATCAAGTGCGGATGTGGGTTCATCAAAGAGCATGACCTGTGGCTTCATGGCAAGCCCACGCGCAATGGCGACACGTTGCTGCTGTCCCCCGGATAGCTGTGAAGGATAGCTCTGTGCCTTGTCTTCAATGCCTACCCTCTTCAGATAGGTCATAGCTGTTGCAGCAGCTTCCGATTTGGATACACCGAGTACCTTGGTTGGAGCAAGCACGATATTATCAATAACCCGCTTGTGGGGATATAGATTAAAGTGCTGGAAAACCATGCCGATATTGCGGCGGAATTTGTTGATGTCCACTTTCTTGTCATGGAGTGCGACACCGTTGACGATCAGTTCCCCGTCGGAAATAGTTTCCAGACGGTTCATGCAGCGAAGCAATGTGCTCTTACCGGAACCGGAAGGTCCAATAATAACAACCACTTGGCCTTCTTCAATCGTCAGGTTAATGTCCTTAAGGACCTGAAAGCTGCCATAATGTTTGTTGACGTTCCGAAACTGAATCAGAACGAGCCCCCCTTTATCTGTGTTACGTACTGGGTTCAGTAGTAAGTGTCTATGAGCCCTTTCTGTACATTATACATATAAATCCAGTTTAACTTGTGTAAGCAAATAGAACATATAAAAATAGTTAACTAATGATACACTGAGAATATAGGAATTTCAAGAATTTTTGTAAAGAAAGATAACACGAGATTAAGATATGGATGTATATTCATATTGCAAAGAAATATAGTATTCCACCGTTGCCACGTACTCATGTAAGTATTTTGCAGTCCGTCCGGGAAGCAAGAGCTTCGCGGAAGAGAAGACGCGCAGTTTGGGATTCTTGTCATACGGTGATAATATGGTGACCAAAGGGTAATTCAGTCATAGGCGCAAGGTTGGAGGATAAATCATGGCAAAACCGAAACAGAGAAGACAGACCAAAAAAGCAGCGACATGGTCGCTTATTATTATGGGTGCCGGATTTGCGGCTTCCCTGCCGTTTCAGCAGTACGGAGCCGTTCGCCTGCTGGCAGGCGCATTCGAGGCCGGTATGGTTGGCGGCCTGGCGGATTGGTTCGCCGTCACGGCGCTGTTCCGCCACCCGCTCGGCATCCCGATTCCGCATACGGCCCTTCTTCCCAAGAACCGGGGCAAGCTGACGGATGCGTTGGTAAGCACGGTGGAGAATAACCTTCTGAACAAAGAAAGCATCGCAGCCAAAATCAAGGATGTCCGCCTCGCAGAAATGCTGCTGGACGGAGCAGAGCAGGCTCTTGCTTCCCCGAGGGCGGCTGAAGCCATCGATCTACTGGCCAAGCGGCTGATAAGCCGGCTGCCGCTGGACAGTCTGGCTCCCGTCATTACGGAGGAAATCCGGCGGCAGATCATGACACAGGATGCGGGGCAACTGCTTGAATCACTGGCGAAGCAGACATTGGAACGCGGGTATGATCAGAAGGTGCTGGATTATGCGTTAGAACAGGCGGAAGCATGGCTTCATAAATCCGAGACGGTCATAACCTTGGGAACGATGGGGATGCAGGCCATTTCAAGCTTGCAGTTGAACGGGCTGATGCAGCTTGCGGTCAGCGCGTTTCTGGGGTATCTCAATGAGGAGCGCATGGGAGACATGATCCGGCGTTTTTTATTGGAAAGAGTATATGAGCTGCAAATGGAAAGTCATCCACGGCGGGAAGCCTTTATGGGTGGCCTGCAGGGACAGATTGAAAAGCTGGCGTCGGATAGCGAAGTTCATACCAGGCTGAACGACTGGAAAAATGAACAGGCCGCCTCATGGAAGGGCGAGGAAATGGTGCTGGGCAAGCTGGAGGAGCTTCGTGGACGTCTGCTCGCCTCTATGGAGAACGGCGCCTATGTACAGACTTATATCCTCCCGCTGTGCGCGCGGTTGATTGAGGACCTGCGTAAGGACGATGAACTGCTTGAGCGGTTGAACGAGCAGATCATCATGGCTATTACCGGATGGGTGGAGAAGAACCACAACCGGATCGGCAGCCTGGTTAGAGAAAACGTTGAGAAGATGGACAATGCGGCGCTGATTGCGCTCATGGAAGATAAGCTGGGACAGGATCTGCAGTGGATCCGAATTAACGGAGCGCTGACGGGTTTTTTGATCGGCATTGTGCTTACAGGCATTCGCATGCTGCTGGAATAGAGTGAGGCGCTCCAAGAACGAAACGTTCCTCCAATCGCTATTGACCCTTCGGGCCAAAGGCGAACGCTGCGCTTTTCCGGAATCGTTTCGTTCTTTCCGCTGCTGCGTGCGTATCTTACCTTAACAAAAAAAGGAATCATCCATTGGCGATTCTGGGTTAGATAGAAAAGTCGAGAACAGGGGGGGGTTTCTCCTGTTCTCGACTTTTTGTTTGTGCTGAAAATGATATTCTGTTATTTCCGATTCTTCACAGCACGCAGGAGGGCTGCAATGGATAGCGCAAGAGCGGCAATGCTGATCACAAGCGTGACGGTTTGTATGGCAGAAGAGGCTGGCGCTTCCGCTGCTGCAGGGGCCGCTTGAGCGTCTGCTGCCGTGTTACTGCTATCGGCCTGTGCTCCTGCATTCGTGCCCGTTGAATCCGCTTCGTCCTCATGTCCTGCCCCGGAATCGCTTTGCTTCGGCTCCGCTGCGGCATCCGCAGTCACCGCTGTCACGGAATGAGGGAGGTCAGAGCCTTCATCTCCGGTCCATTCAACGATGCTTCCATCCGCATAATACTGGAAGGCATCCCAGGGAATCTTGGCTTCTCCGGACGGATTCACAGCGACAAAGCTGAAGCGCTGGTACTGTCCGGCAAGGATCCCTTCTCCGTTTGCGGTCCAGGTGACTGTATTGACAGCACCGGCTTCATTGGCCGTCGTACTGACCTTCCAGCCCGGCACTGGCTCGTACTGCTTGAATTCTACACCCTCCGGTATTTTGAGGGCGACCTTCGTGGTTGCCGAATCCTTTTCGACAGGCACCTTGATGGTATAGGTTTCCCAGGCCTCCGGCTGGGAGACGGAAGGAGAGACGGTGACATGCGCGCTGGCAATGCTGGCGAACAGCAGCACCCCTACCGCTGTGGCGGAAAGAGTGGAGGAGATTTTGAGAAATTTCTTTTTGAACGAATGATGGTGTGTACTCATCGGCTTTCACTCCTTTGTAAAATAAATTCAGGCAGCCCTCGGACCCCGTGTTAAGGGGCGGCAACAGGCAGCTCGAAATCGGCATCGATGGAATCGAGGGACCCGGTCAGGGCATGCACCCGCACGGTCCAGGTACCCGCTGTCGCCAGCAGCTCCTTGGCCGTGAACGGCTGAGCGGACTGGCCAGGGATGACAACTTCCTGGTTTCGGCGGTCGCTGGCTGCAGGAATCAGCGTTAGCGTTACCTGCTGAATGTCCGTAACGGACTTTCCATCGGCATCGCGGATCCAGACCTCAAAGCTACTGCTGCCTACCCTCGTCGGATCCACGGCCAACTCGACCTCATAGTTGCCTGCAGCTGCGGCTGCCGTTTGCCGGAAAGAGTCACTCTCCACTTCGGTCTCTGCCCCTGCCGTGGGAGACAGATGTGTAAGCAGCGCGGCCAGCAGCAGCACAAGGATGCCGGTGGTGAGCTCCCAGCGGATCGCGGTTCCATTTCGCGCCCGATTGGAAGGACGGCGGGCAAGCCGGAACTGGTAAGCGGCGAAGGCAAGCATGACGATCAGCAGCACTGTTTTGCCCAGCAGTGTATAGCCGTAGCTTGTTATGAACAGCGATGCGGGTGACGGTAGATGTACCAGGGCGGTATAGATACCGGTAGCCAGCAGGGACGCCGCTGCCGTCATGCCCCACCCGGCAAAACGCCGCATCGCTTCGCTGCGAATGCGTTCGCCCTCTGCAGTGGGCAACTCACGCGTCGTGGACGGTAAATACAGAATCATGGCAGCAAGCGAGCCAATCCAGAAGGCCGCCGCTGCCAGATGAACGAAATCGGCGGTGATGGCCAGGGCCGGAATGGTAGCTGCTGCCGCATGACCTGTGAAGGCTTTGGCCAGCATGATGCCAAGAACCATGCTGACGGATGCATGAGCGCACAGCACCCGTCGGCGTTCAGACTGAGCACGGTCGAAGGCGTACAGCAGCAGTGCGCTGAGCAGCAGCAGGATCATGATTTGGACAAACCAGGCCTTGCCCGCGCTTGTATACTGCAGAGCTTCACCGATCAGCGCTGGAGAGAAGCCACGAGTTACCGGTACGCCGGCATCCCAGGAAACCTGCAGCGGCAGGCTGATCAATACGGCAACGGCTGTTGCCGCAAAGCCCGTCCAGATCAGCGTCTGCAAACGGGGATTGTTTCCCGCCTCAATCCCCTTACTGCCACCAGCGTTAGGACCGCGCCATACATAAAGACGGAAGCACAGCATCCCGAACAGGAGGGACAGACCTGCATAAAACAACCACCGCACGGCAATTAGGTCAGGGCGTACAAGGGGCGAAGGAGCGGCAGCGGCGGCTCCTTCGCCGCCCAGATGTTCACCACCGGCTCCGATCTGGAAGGGAATAACCCCTTGAATGGGGTGCCCGTCGGCCGACAGTACACGCCAGGTAATCGTATAGACGCCATTCGGAATGCCGGACCGCAAACCAGCTTGAACAACTGCCGCATTGTCGGAGGACAGTGCGGCGTCCCCGTTGTCCACTCTTGAACCGTCTGCGCCTGTTACCTGTACGGACAGGAATGCGGGTTGTAGATGTTCGCTGAATGTCATCTGGATGCTGGCAGGTGGCTCGCTAAGCACCTCATTGGCGGCAGGATTGGATTCCATCAGTGAGGCATGGGCCAAAGCCAGATGCGGGAAAAGAAAGAGCAGCGCCAGACCGAGGCTCATAAAGCCGGTTCCTAGAACGGCTCGAATGCTGCGGTTCATAGGGGCACACCTCCCGGATTTTTTCAACATATGCTCTTGATGAATGTTCATTATAGTATTTACTGAAATAGTGGGCTATCCCCACATAGGGCTATAATGGAGGAGAATTTAGAGCGTAATTATGGCAAAAGCATGAAAAATATCACATAATCGTCTCTAGAGTGTCTCAGAACAGGAACAAGAGGACCCCTTGGTCAATAAGCCTTTGGGATCCTCGTGCTCACCTGAGGGGGTGAGATTTACGGTCAACCAGCCCCTGCTCCAGCGCATAACGCGTAAGCTGAACACGATTTTCGAGCTGGAGCTTGTGCAGAATATTTTTCAAATGATTCTTGACCGTCTGCTCCGAGATGCCAAGCCCTTCTCCAATCTCCTTGTTCGTCTGGCCGGACGCTACCCAGTTCAGAATCTCCCGTTCGCGCGGTGTCAGGCTCTGGCCAGCGGCCGTCTGCTTCGGTGGAGCCGGAAATTCCTGCAGGATGCGATAGGCCAGCTCCTGGCTGAGTGGTGCTTCATCACTGACGACGGCCCGCAAATATTCCAGCCAGGTGGAGGGAGACAGATTTTTCAGCAAATATCCCTGCGCCCCCCGTTTCAGCGCCTCGAATAAGTGGGCAGCATCGTCGGATACGGTGATAATTACAATTTTGACATACGGAAAACGCATCTTAATCAAGCCGGTTGCCTCCAGACCGTCTAGATCCGGCATGCGGATATCCATCAGAATCAGATCCGGCATCAGCTCCTCCGTCATCCGGAGGGCTTGTTCTCCGCCGGACGCTTCCCCGATAATCTCGAAAGCTCTGTCTTCCCCCAGAATATCGGAAATCGCCTCACGTGCATGGGCCGAATCATCCGCGACCAGCACTCTAGTCCTGTTCAATTGGCTTGTCCTCCTTTGGAAATCTCCATAACTGTCATTTCCTTGCGGCGTTCAAAGGTGAATCTCCATCCCATCTGCTCTGCACGCTCCTTGGTAATGCGCAGCCCATACCTGTCGGCTCTGTTCAGCGGGTCCCCCTGGAAGCCGCGACCGTTGTCTTCAACGAGCAGCCTCCAGCCCTGCTGTCCCTCAGCGCTTCCCCGGATGCTGATCCGGCTGGCCTGGGCGTGCTTGCGGGCGTTCAGCAGCGCTTCCCGGATGCAGGCAAGCAGCTCTGCCTGATCTCGGGCCGTCAAGGCTTCGTCGGTTATATCCCACTCCACGCTGGCTTGCGGGTAGACATCATCAGCCGTCCCCCGAATCCGCTGCAGCATCGAGGGCAGCGTTGAACGAGCCGGATGAAGCGGGAGGTCGCGTAGGTTGGAAATGGACTGCCGGACGTATCTGTCCACCTCATGAAGCGTTTTGCGAATCCCGCTCCATTGCGTGGCGGCCACATCAGAGCTGAGGCTGCGTTCGGCTTTATCCATTTTGACGGACAACAGGAACAGCGACTGGGCGATGCCGTCATGCAGCTCCCGCGCAAGCATTTCTCTGGCCTGCAGCACATCCCTGGCAGCCCGCTCCCGTTCAAGCTCGGCTCTGGATGCCTCCATGAGGGTGAACAGGCGGCTAAGCAAAGTCACACTGACGACAAACAGAATGAGCGGCGTGAGCCAGTTACCCGTGTCCATTGAAATCACAGGCATCAGAAACTGATGCCGCACATACTCCCACAAGCCGACGATAATGGTCGGGATGGTCAGAATCATCCATTTGATTTGTCTGTATGTCATACCATTCTCCTTAAGCGCAGGTTTTTATCTATTTTTTATCTATTATATGGATTAATGATGAACAATCCCAGGCGGCAAAAAGCAAAAGCCCCCGCCGCAGAGGAACGGGGGCCGGGGCTAGTGAAGAGAACGGATGTGAGGGAAGACCGGGTGTGTGCTTTTGATATAACGGATAAAGATGCGGGTAAGCTCAGGATCGAACTGCGAGCCCGAGCAGGCGCGCAGCTCCTCTAGGGCTTGCTCGAACGTTTTTGCCTGCTGGTAGGGTCTTTCCGTGGTCATCGCATCAAAGGAATCAATGACCGTAAGCATTCGGCACAGCCTTGGAATCTCCTCCCCCGCAAAGCCGTAAGGGTACCCGGTGCCATCATATCGTTCGTGATGCAGCTCGATGAACGGAATCAGTTCTTCAAAGCGTTCGTTGGCTTCGACAATCCGCCTGCCCCAAGTGACATGCCCTTGAACGAGAGTCCATTCCTCAGGCGTGAGCTTTTCTCTTTTGTTCAGTATATCCCAAGGGATCTCCAGCTTGCCGATGTCATGGATCAGAGCTCCCAGCACGAAACGGCGCTTCTCCTCCTGTCCTAATCCGAGCACCTCGCTGATATCCATCGCGTACTTGAAAACACGTTTGGAATGCTTGAAGGTACTGATATCTTTATATAGAAATAAGCTGAGCTGCTGCTCGATATCCCGGACATCCTGGGCGAGGTCAATTTCCCGTTCCGTCGCATTGAAGCTGCCGAACAGATGGATTGTGTTTTTACCCTGATGCTTCGCATAGTAGAGCGCCTTGTCCGCCTGGTCGACAAGCTGGGATTTATCATAAATACCGGCCTGATACTCAGAGATGCCGCCTGAAAAGGATAAACACCCGTGCGGGAAAATTTCCACCCCTTCATAACGGGAGTCGTTCAGCTTCTTGCGGATACGATTAACCACGTTGTAGGCCTGCTCGGCGGTATACCCCGGCATCAGCAGGGTGAATTCCTCTCCACCGTAACGAGATGCGGTTATTGGGGTGCCTTCCGTTTCCTTTTTCAGCAGATTCCCGAGAAAACCGAGCAACTGATCCCCTTTCAGATGACCGAACTGATCGTTGTATTTCTTGAAATCATCAATATCTATTAATGCAAGAGACAAAGGAAGCTTGTCTTTTCTTGCTGCACTCAGCTCGGATTCGAGCACATTTTCAAAGTAACTGTGATTATATAAACCGGTCCGGCGGTCCATAATGGACTTTTCTTCAACATCCCGGAACATGTCAAACAACTGCTTGAAGGCGTGCGACAGCAGCATGCTCAGCCCCAGGAAGAGCACCAGCCCCAGAATGCCGTTATGGTAGATCAGAACGGTCAGCACAAGGGACAGGATAAGGGTGCACAGGTATACAAGCAGTGATTCGGCGACGAACGCCCTTCGAAGCTGCTTGAGTGATCCTTCGTAGGCCAGATAGAAATACAGTCCCAAGGTCACCGTATTTACCGCAAAGTAACTAAGCATGGCCAGGACGTAGCCGGCAATGTAACGGTCATCCAGAGGCCCCTGCGGTCCCCCGGCGAGTTGAAAGACAGTGGACGCTGCAAAAATGGCCAATGCGTAAATGGAGAAATTAATAAGATGCTTCCACCACGAAAGCTTATAATCCCGGATCGCGGCAATCAGGCTCGTTAAGAACAAAATGAAGATGGCGATCTCGCTGCCATGGACAAATATGCAGGCCAGATATACAGACGAGTCCATGGACTGCTTATTGCTTGCAGGCGGTAATTGAAAGGTAAAGTACTCAAGGATCAGAACGGCCCCCAGCAAGGAATAGACGGTAACCCATTCTGAGGAGGAATACTGTAAAAAGGACCACTGGTTCGTATATGCAAATACTCCGGCACCAGCCAGACACATCACAACAGCATAAATGCCGGTTGGGGTAACGTGTTGATGGAGAGATTTGAATAATCTCATGAATATATTCTCCTGCCTTGTAGGGTGGTCTTGATGTTTAACATATCAGGGTCTGTTTGAAAAATCCACCTCAGTTTGCGGTAATACGACAAAAATCGACGAGGCAGGAGCGGGTGCAAGAAAAAACAGGCCGATCCGGCCTGTTTTGGGTGAATGGGGTACAAATCATTAACCGCCAATTTTGTATCCGGAAGTCAAAGCGATAACAACAGAAGCGATGATCATGGCGTTTACGACAATGCGAGAATATTTCATATTTTTCATGAGATTTCCCCTCCCTTCGCCGTAGTATGCTGTATGTTAAGCATGATGCGGGTTCACTTGTCCATTAACCTTTTTCTTCTTTGCAACCATGACGCTCTGAATGAAGAGAAATATGCCGACATTCATAACGACATCACCGATGCTGATCACCTGGGTGCGGGGATAAGGGGCACTCAGCGGGATGATGTCTCCCAGAAACGAAAGGCGGGTTGCCGAGTCCATCATAAAGTGCTTGGATATCACCTCTCCGGATTGCAGCAGTTCAACGTAATAAGGACCCAGTACGGAGGAAGCGCTCAACGATACCGGCATACGTCCGCCGTTGACGGCCATGACCAGAAAATTCAGGAAAACACCGATCAGGATGAGACGAAAGCCTGCATGCTGTCTGTTCAGCCAAAGAAATACAAGCCCTGCGACGTAAACGGCCATAAACAAATAGCCGTTAATGGAAGCGAGAAAGGCAGAGTGCTCCTGAAGATAAAAAATGGCGAGCTGGACGAGCAGCAAGAGCGGGAAGATCCATCCTGCAGTAAGCCGGATATTGCTTAATCCCGTCAGACCCTGACGAAATCCGCCCCTGAACAGGCCGACGATCAACCCGAGCAGTACTCCATCATATACCATAGCGTATCCTCCGTAATATGATTTGTACTAGTGATGCTACATCGCAAGCTCACTCAACAAAATCCTGCGAAAAACCTCGCGAACAAACAAAAAAAGACCAATATTTTCAAATAAAATGAAACTTTGTAGCCATTATACCAGATAAAACTAAAAAAAAATGAGAACTTCTTACTAATTTTGTAGAGTTTTCGGCTGACACGATTGTCGAAAAATAGGGGATAAACGGGTTTGACATACCCCTGTGGGGTATAATATGATATGTGTACAACACATTGGGGAGGGAACAGTTCAGTGAAGCAGTCCGAACTGGGAGCAGACGCGGTGCAGGATAACGGCACTGTACATGATTGCGGCCATGCTGCGAGCAGTGAAGAGCCGGTAGCCCGACGCAGCCATCACGCTCCCGAACTGAAGAACAGCATGATATCCCGGTTGAACCGGATTGAAGGACAAATTCGCGGAATCAAGGGATTGATTGAGAAAGACACCTACTGTGACGATGTGTTGAACCAGATAGCGGCAGCTCAGTCCGCTTTGAATGGAGTTGGCAAGCTGCTGCTTGAAGGGCACATGAAGAGCTGTGTGATCGAGCGTCTACAGGCAGGGGAGAATGAAGTGATTGATGAGCTTCTTGTTACGGTCAAGAAATTAATGAAATAATATAACCAGGGAGGAATGGAACATGACTCAAGTTACATTGAATGTAGAAGGTATGTCCTGCAACCATTGTGTGAAGGCTGTGGAGGGGGCCGTGCAAAATGCGGGAGGAACAGCCAAGGTGGATCTTGCTTCCAAGACGGTGGAGATCGAATTTGAAGAGAGCAAAGCAACGCTGAAGGCGATTAAAGAAGCGATTGAAGATCAGGGGTATGATGTAGTCTGAATAGGCTGGGCAGCGTCTGGCTATTGCGAAAGCTATAATGGGAGCTTCAGGAATTGAAGCTCTCTCTTTGGGGGAATTTTATACCCTATGGGGGTATATTGAATAAAGGGAGGACGGGAAATGAGCACACAAGCGGAAGGGAAGGAGCAGGCTACACTGCATATTACAGGTATGACATGTGCGGCTTGCGCCACCCGGATTGAAAAAGGGTTGAACCGGATGGAGGGTGTTGCGGAAGCGAATGTTAACCTGGCTTTGGAGCAGGCGACGGTAAGCTTTGACCCCGAGGTTACGGATCTTCAGGGAGTGCGGGATAAGATCGGCTCACTGGGTTACGGTACGGCAGCGGAACAGGCTGATTTTGATATTACCGGAATGACCTGCGCCGCCTGTGCCAGCAGGATCGAGAAAGCACTGTCCAGAATGCCCGGCGTGACCTCGGCCAGTGTTAATTTGGCGCTGGAAACTGCGCATGTGGAGTATATGGTGGGCACGGTAAATTCCGCAGATATTGTCAAAAAGGTAGAGCAGCTTGGCTACGGAGCCGTTCCCCAATCGGAAGGCTCGGACATTTCGGATCTGCGCCAGCGCGAAATCCGGCACAAGCAGTGGAAGTGGATGATCTCGGCTGTCCTGTCGCTGCCGCTGCTGTGGGCCATGGTGGGGCATTTCAGCTTCACCTCCGGCATCTACGTGCCTGAGCTGTTTATGAACCCATGGTTCCAGCTTATCCTGGCGACGCCCGTGCAGTTCATTATCGGCTGGCAGTTCTACGTCGGCGCATTCAAAGCGCTGCGCAGCGGCAGTGCCAATATGGATGTGCTGGTGGCGCTCGGGACCTCGGCTGCGTATTTCTACAGCCTGTACCTGACGCTGGAATCGGTTGGTATGCACGGACATGGCCAGGTTGAAATGTATTATGAGACGAGCGCGGTGCTCATTACGCTGATTCTGGTCGGTAAATGGTTCGAGGCTGTCGCGAAGGGCAGATCCTCCGATGCTCTTAAGAGCCTGATGGGGCTGCAGGCGCGTACGGCCCGTATCGTAAGGGACGGACAGGAACTGGATATTCCTGTGGAACAGGTGGTTGTCGGCGACATACTGATCGTCCGGCCGGGTGAGAAGGTTCCAGTGGATGGCGAAGTCCTGGAAGGAAGCTCGGCGGTGGACGAATCGATGCTGAGCGGGGAAAGTCTGCCGGTCGAGAAGCAGGCGGGGGATCCGGTCACCGGCGCAACTCTGAACAAGAACGGGCTGCTGAAAATCCGAGCCGCCCGTGTAGGGGCGGACACCGCATTGGCGCGTATTATCAGGGTAGTAGAGGAGGCACAAAGCTCCAAGGCTCCGATTCAGCGGATTGCGGATGTCATTTCCGGCATTTTTGTCCCGATTGTCGTAGGGATTGCGCTTGTGACTTTTGCGATCTGGTACCTCTTCGCTGCACCTGGCGATTTTGCAGGCTCGCTGGAGAAGGCAATTGCCGTGCTGGTCATCGCCTGCCCGTGTGCGCTGGGGCTCGCTACCCCTACATCGATTATGGCAGGCTCGGGGCGTGCGGCCGAATACGGCATCCTGTTCAAGGGCGGAGAGCATCTTGAAGCGGCGCAAAATATCCGCACAGTGGTGCTGGATAAAACAGGCACCGTCACTAACGGAAAACCTGAACTGACGGATTTGCTTCCGGCCTCTGATATGCCGGAGGAGCGTTTGCTTCGCTTGCTGGGAGCCGCAGAGAAGGGCTCGGAGCATCCGCTCGCCGAAGCCATCGTTACCGGGATAACGGCCCGATCCGTGGAAATACCGGATGCATCCGCTTTTGAAAATATGCCGGGTTATGGCGTCAAAGCTTTCGTTGAAGGAAGCATGGTGCTGGCAGGCACACGCAGGCTCATGGAGCGGGAGCAGGTGAAGCTTGATCCGGAAATTAACGAGTTGATGAAGCGGCTGGAGAGCAGCGGCAAGACGGCCATGATCATTGCGGTAGATGGCCGGTATGCTGGGCTCGCCGCCGTTGCGGATACCATTAAGGATACCTCACGTGAAGCCGTATCTCGTCTGCGTGAAATGGGGGTTGACGTGCTGATGATCACCGGTGATAACGAGCGGACGGCGCAGGCGGTGGCAGAGCAAGCTGGAATCAGCCGTGTGCTGGCTGAAGTGCTGCCGGAAGGCAAGGCAGACGAAGTGAGGAAGCTGCAGCAGCTTGGCGGTTCTGTGGCCATGGTTGGAGACGGCATCAACGATGCGCCTGCATTGGCCACAGCCGATGTCGGCATGGCCATGGGCACGGGAACGGATGTGGCGATGGAGGCGGCGGATATTACGCTGATGCGCGGTGATTTGAACAGCATTCCCGATGCGATTGAGATGAGCCGCCGCACGATGGCCAACATCAAGCAGAACTTGTTCTGGGCGCTGGCCTACAACGTCATTGGCATTCCGATTGCGGCGCTCGGCTTTTTGGCCCCATGGCTGGCCGGAGCGGCAATGGCATTCAGCTCGGTGTCAGTGGTGTTGAATGCTTTGCGTTTGCAGCGGGTGAAGTTGTAAGGGGGCGTGCCCGGATTGTTCCTCCGATCGCTGTTGTCCCCGGATTTCCTGATTGAAGCAAGCAGCGGAAGAAATCCGGGGACAAAGGCGAACGCTCCGCTTCTCCAGAACAATTCCGGGCACTGGGCAGGGGAGTAAATGCCTTGAACGCTTCGCCAGTTCAAGGTGATTTTTTGCTGGTCTTTCGATGATGTAAAGTACACGTACAATCCATCCATCCGGATGGATTGTATACGTTTTGAGGCAGGTTTTATCTGGAGGGGTAATAATAGGGGTATGTAAGAGATCCTGAATGAGAGGAGCGTGTAAGAAAGATGAAAATCATTGGAACTAACGAAAATGAGAGCAAGGGTCCCGGAGAAATGCTAAAAAAAATTATAGGAGATTATGGGATATCACCTGAATCTTTAAGTAGCATTTGGAATGTAAATTTAAAATGAAATTTACATAAAAGCATTGACATATCGTTTCAAATCTTATAGTTTATTAAACAAACGTTTGATTTAAATGTTTGATTAAATAAAATCTTGGAGGAAAAAGAAACATGCTTACAGCATTAAAGCTTTATTTTAGCAAACCAATGACCATCATTGGCATCATTACCGCTCTTATGTTTCAGGTTATTTTCAGTGTGATCTGGATGACTGCGTACAGTGGGGTAACCGAGCGCAGCAGCATGCTGAGAATCGCGATTGTGAACGAGGATCCGAGCATAGGAAAACAGATTGTGGACGAACTGGCAGGCAATTTGCCTTTTCAAATCGTCACGGGATTGACGGCCGAGGAAGCGCAAACGCGCTTGAATGACCGGGAATTGCAAATGGTGATGGAAATACCGGCGGACTTTACAGCCCGGCTGACGTCACCGGCGGACAAGGCGGAAATCCGCTACACGATTAATGAAGCCAACCCGATGACCATTAAAAGCATCATGCAGGGTGTAGAACAGAACGTGACGGCCACGATCAACAGCCAGGCGGCTGTGCAAGGAACGACGGCGGCACTTACCCAGGCCAATATGCCGGCAGCAGCGGCAGAGCAAACCGCCCGTGCGTTAACGGAAAGAGTGGAATCCCATGTAACCTCCATCCATCCGGTGCAGGGAATGAACAATCAAATGGTGCCGATGATGATGGTGCTGGCTACGTTTGTCGGTTCCATGATTATGGGGTTGAATCTGCAGCAGTCGACGATGATGGTGGGCCATCAGGCTGGCAAATGGAGCAAGTTTGGTGCCCGCGTCCTGATTAACCTGGGAACGGCACTGGTCGTTTCATTCGTGGGCACGGGTTTGATTAGTCTACTGGGGGGACAGATGGAGCAGGGCTTTGGGCTGATGTGGTTATATGAAGTGCTTCTGATGCTGACCTTCATGTTCTTCACCCAAATGTTCCTGATTGTATTCGGCATGCCGGGTATGTTCTTCAACATTATTATGTTGTCTATCCAGCTTGTATCCTCGGGAGCGATGGTGCCGCGTGAAATGCTGAATGGCTTCTATCAGCACCTTGGAGCATTTTTGCCGGCTACTTATGCGGTCAACGGGATTATGAGCATACAGCTTGGAGGTCCGGGTGCGGGCCATGCGGCGGGGTTGCTTGCGCTTATCCTGCTGGTATGCCTGGCGGTTGCCATTCTGGCAACGGCGTTAAAAGGCAAGACGTCGGCAGCTCCGGCTGTAATGCCGGAGGGCGCATAAGAAGCAGGAAGGGAAGCTTGATGCCGGGATGTGAAACGCGTCCCCGCTTGATTCCCGGGCGGCAAAGTTCCATAATAGGACCGACTAGCATATAGCGAAGGGGATCAGGGAGAATGACGCAGACGGAACCGGATATCAAAATACGCATCTTGCTTGCGGCCAAAAGGCTGTTTGCCCAGCAGGGTTACGACGGAACGAGCTGTCGGCAGGTTTGTGAGGCGGCAGGTGCCAACATTGCTTTGATATCCTACCACTTTGGGGGGAAAGAGGGCGTGTATAAGGCTGTCGTTGAACACTTTTTTCCCATTAAGGAGCTGAAAAGTGTGAATTTTGCCGATCTGGACCCCATCGAGGGGATTCGTCTGCTGGTTTCACGGATTATTCAAGTAACGCACCGGGATCGGGAGCTAAGCTTTATAATCCAACAGGAAATGTTGCTGCGTTCGCCGCGCAGGCAGACGGTCATGAATGTTCTGGTTGAGGTCTGGTCCCAGGTCAGATCACTCTTGTTAAGAGGGAAGGAAGAAGGAGTATTCACCTTCGATTCGTCTACGAATGCCCTTGTCATGGTGATGGGTGTAGCCTTGTCCCATAAACATATGGTCAATTTTGAAGATGTATTTGCTGATGAGAAGATAGGGGTCGAGAGTATCGCTGCAGAAGCGGTACGGTTTATTCTGTTGGGATTAGGGGTGAAGGAAGCATGAACGAAACGTTGTCTGTTTTGATGAATCACAAGTCCATCCGTAAATTTAAGCAGGAAGCAATATCCGAGCAGCAGTTGTCCGCCATTGTGGCGGCGGGGCAGATGGCTTCATCCTCCAGCAATGTACAGGCTTATTCGGTGATCGCAGTAACGGAGCCGGATTTGAAAAGACAGCTTGCCGGGCTTGCCGGTGGTCAGGCGTATGTGGAGCAGTGTCCTGTGTTTCTCGTTTGGTGCGCCGATCTGTACCGGTTGAAGCGTGTGACAGAACAGCACAGGCCGGACCAGACTTCCTATGAGGATTCTACGGAAAACTTTATCGTCGCTACGATCGACGCCGCTCTTGCGGCCCAGAACGCAGCTATTGCCGCAGAGGCGATGGACCTGGGGATTGTATACATTGGCGGTATCCGCAATAACATTGCTGAAGTATCCGAGCTGCTGCGTCTGCCGGAGCTGGTATATCCGGTGTTCGGTATGTGCGTAGGTGTGCCTGATCAAGACCCGGGTCTGCGTCCGCGTCTGCCGCAGGCAGCCGTGCTGCATATGAACGGCTACGATCCGGAGCAAACGATGGAGCAGGTTGAGCTGTATGACGAAGCCATGACCCGTTATTTGTCGGAGCGTACAGGCGGTGAACGGACGACCCCGTGGTCGGAGATTATGGCGGTGCGGTTAACCGAGCCAGCCCGTCTTCATATGAAGAGTTTCCTGGAACAAAAGGGCTTCGTGAAGCGGTAAAGTACAGAAAAAAGGTACAGTTTCCAAAGTCATCTTAGGTGATGATTGGAAACCGTACCTTTCTTTTTTGGTGTCAGACATGAATTGAAGGATTGTTGAAAAAAATTGCTTGAAATAGAGAGATAATCTGATTACAATGGACAAAACGGAAATGATTTACACATATTGCGTTAATCTTCCAAGGCTCCTTGCATCCTGTCAGGCCCTGTAAAGGCGGAAACTACTGAGTATCTACCCGCTCCGGCCGTTTTCTTGCATTCGCACCTCGGTCCTGCTATGGTCGGAAGTCGTCGAATTTCAAGCTTGCAAGGAGGAGGAACGCTATGCATGTTGCGCTCGTAAGCATGCCCTTTGCCTCGGCCTATCGGCCATCGATTGGACTGGGTCTGCTCCAGTCCGGATTGCGCAAACAGGGGATTGACTGCGACACCTTGTATTTAAACCTCAAATTCGCAGCTCTGATCGGCTTGGAGGAGTACGACTGCTTTGCCGAAAACTCAACCTACCCGACCAATGCGCTGGCGGGGGAATGGATTTTCTCACAATCGTTATTTGATGGTGAAGATACGTTCGAGGAGTACAAACAATATCTTATAACAACGTATTCTCGATTCAAGAGAAAGTCCTCCAATGAAGGACGGGCTTTTCAGCGCCTGCTGGATGTGCGTGCCAAGGTAGACTCCTTTCTGGACAACTGCTTGACCGAGTATGACTGGAGCCGCTACGATGTCATCGGCTTCACTACTGTATTTGAGCAAAATACAGCCTCCCTAAGTATGGCTAAACTTCTGAAGTCTCGCTTTCCTGACAAATTTATCATTTTTGGCGGCTCCAACGTCGAGAGTCCCATGGGACTAGGAACCCTTCGCAGTTTCAATTTTATGGATGCGGTATGCTCGGGCGAAGGAGACCAATCCTTTATTTCCTTCATCGATCGTCTCCGGACTACCGGTGACCCTGCTGCAAGCGCCGGTCCGGGAATTATTCTCCGGTCTGCCCTTTCGGGACAAGACCCGGGTCAGACGGCTTCTTCTCCGCCTATTCATGACATGAATGCTCTTCCTTACCCAAATTACGATGATTATTTTTCACAATTTGACAATTTTGGCCTGCAGGACCACAAGACCAGGCGCCGCTTTCTTTTCGAGTCCTCCAGGGGCTGCTGGTGGGGGCAAAAGTCACACTGCCTGTTTTGTGGGCTGAACGGGTCAACGATGAGTTTTCGCAGCAAATCGCCCGAAAGGGCCCTTGATGAAATTGTGTATCTGAAGGAGCGGTATGGACAATACACGAATAAAGCGACAGCAGTGGATAATATCATAGACATGAACTATTTCAAGACGGTTCTTCCGGTGATCCGTGATAATGAGCTTGATCTTGATATGTTCTATGAAACCAAGGCGAACCTGACCAAAGAGCAAATCAGGCTGTTCAAGGAAGCCGGGTTCCATTACGTGCAGCCGGGTATCGAAAGCATGATTACGTCTGTACTGAGGCTGATGAAAAAAGGAGTGAGCATGCTTCAGAATGTTCGTCTGCTGAAATGGTGCTCCGAATATTCGGTGACGCCGCTGTGGAACTTTTTGTATGGTTTTCCAGGTGAGAATGAATGGGAATATGATGCCGCCGCGGAGTTGATTCCGTCTCTGACCCACCTGATGCCTCCCGGAGGGACCGCTCCCATCCGGCTGGACCGGTTCAGTCCCTATTATATGAATCCGGAAGCCTACGGAATCTGTAACATCCGTCCGCTTCGTTCCTATGAACTGATCTACCCTGCGCTTCCTCCCGAACGGCTTGCGCAGATTGCCTACCACTTCGATTTTGACTACGCAGATCACCAAAATCCGTTTTCGTACACGTCCCGTATGCTTCAGGCCGTCCAAAGCTGGCAGGCCCATTACAGGGAAAGCGAGTTCTTTTCCGTACTCAAGGATGACCGCATCATTCTGGTGGATACGCGCTTAGTCGCCGATCAGCCCACGACTTTGCTTACACTTCATGAAACAATGATTTATCAATCCTGTGACAATATGATTTCTGTCCCGAACATCGTCATCCGTCTGCGGGAACAAGGGTTTACTCTGCATGAGGACGAGGTCAGGCATTGCCTGGAAAGATTTGTGGAGAGACGCTGGATGGTCACCGAGGGCGAGGTTTATTTGGCTCTGGCGGTTCCGCTGGGGACATATACACCCAAGCAGGCTGGGCTGCAGCGCTTAAGAGAGCTGTCTGCTGCAAGCGGAAGCGGAGAGAATCAGCTTAGTGCCCTGTCCTGAGACGCTGAGCATTAGAGGATGATCTTTTGGGGAGGTGAGGTCAAAAAAACGGGTATGAACGTTGGTCGGTAGCTCTGTCGGTCATTTTATTACACTTTTATCCAAAAAGGAGAGATTGGAATGGCACAAGAGAAAAAACAGTTAACGCTCAGCCCGGAGGCATTTACGGTAAATAGTCAGGGGGAGGTTGTCATCAGTGATTCGGCGCTGTCCGAAGCATTGCTGGGATCCGCCGAGGAGAACAAGATTGGCGAGCAGGGAATCCAGGAAGCCGTCAAAGTATCGGTGAGCGTGTCCTTCTAGCCAGCAGCCTGAAATAAGCGGGAAGCGGGAGCCGCTCTTTTATGGCAGCGGCTCTGCTGCTTTTTGCGGTACAGGGTCCGTGCGAGACCCATCCGGGGAAGGGAGTAGATTATAAGAATGTTCTCTGAGCTGGTGACCAAGGCCGTTTTTGAAAATTGTCTGCAGGTAACCATACGTAAAATACCCCATGCGAGAACGCTCAATATCGGCGTTTTTATCAATCACGGTGTGAAGAACGAAGAGAATCACGTGAACGGCATTTCCCATTTTATTGAGCATGTTTCCTTTAATTACACGAATATGAATAGCTATGCCCGCAGGCTGCTGGGCGAATTGATGGATCGAGGCGCTCTCTATGAGGCGTTTACGGGCAAGGAGATGACACGGTGTACGCTGTCCGCGCAGCGGGAGTACCTTCCGATGATGATCGAGTGCCTGGGTGCCATTGTCATGAACAACAACGTAAGTATGGAGAGCTTGGAGCATGAACGCAATATTATTCTTCATGAAGCGGAGACCTACTTCTCCTCTGGACGTATCCGGGAGGAGCTGGTGGAGCAAGCCCTTTGGGGCAACCGTTCACTGGGGCAATTTGTGATCGGGAACCGGAACAATATTCTTGGCTTCAACCGGGAGCAGATTGAAGAGAGGCTTCACCATTATTACATTCCGAACAATACGCAGATGATTGTCCAAGGCAATGTTGAACCTGAAGAAGTCATTGGCCAGATCGACCGTCACTTCCACGATTGGAAATACCAGGGCAAACAAAAGGACGTCGTCATTGAAATCGAGCCGAGTATTCTGGGTTTGTCTACCGCCACTCCGAGGGTGGATTTGAACATTTCCTTTGTAGGCGCGTCCTTTCACTCCCAGGAGAGACAGTTGATGAATCTTCTATCCGTCATTCTGGGCACCGGCCTGAAATCACGCTTGCATGTGGAGCTCAGAGAGAAGCGGGAGCTTGCCTATCTGGTCTTTTCTTATTCGCAGAGCTATGCCCTGAGTGGATATTTAAGCATTCAGGTGAACTGCCGCCGGGACCAGATCAAGGAGGTGTACGAGGCGGTCCTGTCTGTTCTGGAGGAGTTGAAGACGGAGGCCATTGGAGAGGAAGAGCTACAGCGGGTAAAGGCTGCCAGAATAACAAGTCTGATGCAGGTTCCCGGTAATGATGCCAAGCTGCTGCAGATCACAGGCCGTTATGCGCTCCTGAACAGGGACTTCTTCGTAGACCTGGAGCGGGTCGAAATCGAGCGCCTGACCGCCGAAGAGCTGCAGTCGTTCGCTTGCGAGCTGTTCACTCAGGACCGTATGGCTCTTTCGGCCCTTGGTGTAGGCTCCGAGGAGCTTGCCATTTTACTGTAAGGAGGATGAAGCATGACGTCATCGCAATACGGCAGCGGCAGTGAAGTACAGGGAAAGCCGGAGCTACTGGAGCGGCTCATTAAAGACAGAGGGCTGGAAGTGTTCCTGAGCATTATGGATAAGCCGTCCACCGCGGGAGAGCTGGCCGATAGGCTCGGCTGTTCGAGGGCCAAAATGAATTATATTCTCGACAGCATGCTTAAGCAGGAATTCATCACTCTGCATTCGGAGAAGGTCAGCGGCGGGATTGTCGAGAAATGTTATTCCTCCAAGGCGGATACGTTTCATCTGCTGGTTGGCAGCAGCTACAGCGATTCGCAGCGGTTATCTGCCGCAATGTACATTTTAGGGGTCGTTAAGACGGCGCTGCTCACGAATATGAACCGGGGAGATCTCTTTCATATGGGCATGGTGCATGCGAAGGTGCCTGTCTCCCGAATAGATGAATACATGACCAGGCTTAAAGAGCTTCAGCAGGAGTTTGACGATGAAAATCTGGTGTCAAGTGATCCGGATTGTGAGTGGCATACGCTTGCCGTATCCCTTTTTCGGGGACCAGCCCCTAGTAATTGAATCGGAAGGAGGACGGGGATGAATTCCCAGGAATCTCGGCAGGAAAATGCACCTGATACCGGAAACAGAGCCTCCTACAGAGCGTTATTTGCCATCCGTAATTATCGGCTGCTGCTGATGTCTCAGACGATATCAGTGATCGGGGACGGCGTCTATGCGATTGCGCTGATCTGGCTGATGAAGCTCCTCACGGGAAGTGCCTTGTGGATGTCGGCGCTTCTCGTTGCTGAGACGCTGCCGCTCATTGTACTGGGTATGTTTGCCGGTGTCATTGTGGACCGTAGCAGCAAGCGGAAAATATTGATCTGCTGTGACATTATACGCGGGATTATTATCGCAATGGTGATCTTGCTGTGGATCACCGGTGTACTGCTGCCCTATCAGCTCATCGCGGCCGCGCTGCTGCTGTCGTCCTTCACGGCATTCTTTGGACCGGCCAGAGCGGTAACCGTCCGGAATATCGTGCCCGAGCCCTATATGTTCCAGGCCCAAAGCGTGGCCCAACTGGTACAGACTGTGGTAGGGCTGACGGCTCCTGCTCTCGGGGCATGGCTTTTAACCATTGGAACGGTCTATGCCTTTGGTTTTAACGCGGCCACGTTTTTTATATCCTGTCTGCTGCTGATGCTGGTACGGGACGCTCGCATGACGGAGCGGAGGGAAGCGAGCATGAATTTTGCCAGTCTGGCCGCTGATTTCAAGGAAGGGCTGGACACGATTATGACGCAGCCTCTGCTGCGGAATCTGATCATATACATTATGCTGATCAACTTTATGCTCTCGCCTACCGCGCTGTTGTTTCCGCTTATGGTCGGTAACGCTTCCGAGCTCGCAGTGCTGGAAATTTCCTTCTTTATCGGTATTGCCGCAGGCGCGCTCGTAACGGGATTCGTGAGAAGGTGGCCTTATATCGTTACCATGTCCACCGGCCTCGGCCTGCTGATGGCCGGTCTCGGTATGCTGTTCTGGATTCGGGGGCTGGTATGGGAAGCGTTGTTTGTGTTCGCGGCCGGCCTGGGCAGCCCGCTGGCCAATGTGACGCTGCAGACGCTGTTTATGCTTAAGGTGCCTCGTCCTGTACTGGGTCGCGCGGCCGGCATGATGAGAGTCATGACAGAGGGCTCACGTCCGCTCGCGATGATGCTTACGGGCATGCTGCTGTCGTGGATTCCTGTGCGCAGCTTTTTCGGTGTTATGGGGATCTTCGGGATTATGGTTATCGTGCTGTTGGTCATGAACCCGGCCATACGCAAGGATTCGGATGCGTCGGTGCATCATCCGGCTGCTGCGGAAGCAGGGGCCGCAACCAAGGAGGTTATGTAGCATGTTTAAGTTTGTACAGCCGTCCGAAATGAAGAACGATTTCGTGTACACCCTGATGGTGAAGCGGCGGATGGAAAAGCTGAAGCATCATCTGCAGGCTTGTGCGGAACAGGATGCGGGCCTGCTGCGCTGGGACAGCATGCTGCGCGAGGAGCATTACCGTATGCTTTTGCATCCCGTACTGGTGAACTGGATGGATACCCGGTTATTTCCTGCCTTTCAAGGGGGGATTCCTGAGAAGCCAGTCAGTGAGCGGTTGCTGGAGGAGTTTGCGCGTCTGGTCCTCATCCCTTTATGGAGGCATGAGGATGGGCCGGATGCAGCGGTGCTGCGGACCGATGCGGAGGGCGTCGTGTATTTTCCCGGCTGCGCTACAGCCGTGGATCTCGGCGTGGAGGCCAAGCATATGCGGGTCACATTCGCCAAGACAGGCGACACGGTATGGATAGCCGCAGGAGAACGGCGGTGTGAGGTCGGATTCTCCGAGCTGACCGGTGAAAAGAAGACCGATGCTTCTATCCTTAGGCGGCTTGGCTTCTACGAGCATGGCGGTATTCAATTCGGGGGCTCCGATCCGCTCGTTGAAGTCTTTCTGGAGCGGGAGCTGCCGGAGATCATACAATCCTACGGCAAGGAGAAGCCGTCGTTTCCGGCAATCCGTTCCGTGCCACTGGCGGATATATGGTATTACGAGAAGGCGATGGATCTGATCAAGACGGTCTGGCCGCAGATGTACCGGGAGGCGTCTGCGCATGTGCGGACGGTGTATCTTCTGGATACCCAGGAGATCGGGGCACTTACCCACAACTTGTTCCAGGGAGCTATTTTCATGTCTCACCGCAGCGATCTGATGTGGACGACCGAGAATCTGATCCATGAATTCGGCCATGCCCGGCTGGACCAGTTGTTTGAATTGGATGATTTGCTGCTGAACGGCCCGGATGAGCGGTACCCTTCACCTTGGCGGGAGGATTTACGGCCGCTCAAGGGAGTTTTGCACGGCCTTTTTGTGTTCGTGCGTATCGGGCTGTGGTATGAGCTTGTTGAAGCCGCCGTCCCGCATGCCGACATCTCGAGCAGAAGGCAGCGGGTGCTGGCCCAGATCGGGCAGGCACTGGACATTCTGAGCCAGCATGCCCGCTGGACCGCCTTCGGCGAACAGCTCTTCTCCGAGCTGTCGGAGCAGTATGACAGGCTGGTAAGCGCCGCTGCCGCATCCAACCCTACGAGTTCGCCGGAAGGAGAGATCGCTGCAGGTTGAGCTGAGTAAAAGCGGGTACAACTTGGCCATCAAATTACAGCTTGTAAAAGCGCCGTGTATTGTCACGGAAGAGCTGTCTGCCTTCCGTTCCCGTCATGCCATGAATACTGCAGTAGGCCTGGATGACATCGGACGTCATGCGCGGATGGGTCGTCTGCTCGGCAAAGCGGCCTTCGAAGGGCCAAGGTCCGTCCGTTTCGGCCATCACTTGAGACAAAGGGTAGATTTCCGCCAGTGCCCGAATGTCGGGTTCGTACAGCAGGTCCGGTGTGAATGAGATATAGTATCCGTTTTGTGCCATTCGCTCTATCGTCGCAGGGCTTCCCTTAAACCAATGGAAATGCGCCCGCGTGACATGATGGCGCTCCAGCAGCCTGCATGCAATGTCGGCGTCCTCATATACGGCGTGCAGCACGATCGGCTTGTCGTACCGCTTGGCGAATAGAATGAACCGTTCCAGAAGCTCAATGTAGCCGTCCCGGTCAAAGGGAGCTCCCTTGAGTGCGGCTTCCTGGGCGGAGTAATAAGGCAGTCCGACTTCCCCCACCGCGATCATCCGGTCCGCATGATGCTCCATCCAGCGGAAAAGCTGCTCCAGCTCGGCAGCGCCGGGCAGGGGCTGCTCGGGATGATAACCAAACGCCGGAAAGATCGTTCCAGGCTGTTCGGAGGACAGACGCAAGTTGGCCTCGCAGGACCGCAGATTCATGGAGACGGAAATGACTGCTTCTACGCCGCTTCCGGCCAAGGTGAACAAGAGGGCTTCTTGCTCCTCTGCGGAATAGCTGTCCAGATGAATATGGGCGTCGATTAATGGGGGAAGGCTCATGCGGAATCACCGCCCCAAACGGCACTTTTCTTCGCTTTTTCCTCCCGCATCCAGCGGCTTAATTCACGTTTCAATTCCACAAACTCCTTGTCCGTGGTGATTTCCTCGCGTCTCGGTCTTGCAAAAGGCACGTCTACCACCTGCAGTATTGAAGCAGGCCTTGCGGACAGCACATAGATGCGGTCTGACAGCAATAGTGCTTCCTCAATGCTATGGGTAATGAACAGGACGGAGCGGCGGTTGCGCTCCCACATATGCAGCAGCCATTGCTGCATATCCGACCGAGTGAGCTCATCCAGGGCGCTGAACGGCTCGTCGAGCAGCATAAGCTCCTGCGGGCTCAGCATAGCCCGCAGGAAGGCGGCACGCTGCTGCATTCCCCCGGACAGCATATGCGGATAGGCGTCGGCGAATTTCCCGAGCCCGACCTCATCCAGCCAGTGGCGGGCTTCCGTCCGCGCTTCACGACGGGGGCCTGTGCCCGAGCCGGGTGCATTCTCCTGCCCGAGCAGGACGTTGTCCAGCGTTGTCAGCCACGGGAACAGGGCGGGCTGCTGCGGCATGTAGCTAATCCGCCCACGCATCCCTGTTACATCCTCGCCGTTCATATAAATACGCCCCTGAGCCGGGGTCAGCAGTCCACCGATCAGATGGAACAGTGTGCTCTTGCCGCTGCCGGAAGGGCCAAGCAGCGAGACGAATTCCCCCTGTCCCACGGCCAGGGAAATGTCCTGGAGCACGGGGAGCCGTTTCTTTCGATCCTGGAAAGTGATGCTCACCTGCTCGGCCTTTAGGGCCGCTTCTTCTCCGGTATTCAAGCTCATCCTTTCACACTTCCTTTCTCCGGGCTGGCATCTAACTGCCAAGGCTAATGTAAAGCTCTTATTTTTGTTCCGGCCGCCATCTGATCAGCCATCTCTCAACGAGCGCAATGATCAGGAACATGATCAAGCTGAGCGCAACAATAAGGGCAATCGCCGCAAATACGCGGTCCGTGCGATAGGCCGATTTTTGCAGCAGCATGTAGTAGCCGATCCCCTTGCTTGCCCCGAGCCATTCAGCTACAATCGCCCCCATTACGCTGTAGGTGGCCGCAATTTTCATGCCTGAGAACAGAGAGGGCAGCGCATGCGGCAGCTCAAGCTTGCGGAAGATGCGCATCTGGCTTGCGCCAGACATTTGCATATAGTTCATCATCAGCCGGTCTGTCTGTGCCAGCCCGTCCAGGGCGGCAACGACGACCGGAAAGAAACAGACGAGGGTAATCACCATGAGCTTGGGCAGCAGGCCAAAGCCAAACCAGATCATCAGTAGTGGTCCGAGCGCAATGGTTGGAATGTTCTGACTCAGAATCAGCAGCGGATACAGCGCACGCCTCAGGAAAGGGACCAGGTGCAGCAGCACGGCCAGCAGCAGCCCGACAGTAGTCCCGATCGCAAATCCACTCAGCGTGAGCTTGACCGTAGTCCAGGCATGATCCGCCAGCAGTGCCGATTGGGCGGCCGCCTCGGCGGCAATGTTGGCCGGACTTGGCAGCATCCATGGCTCAATATGCAGGAAGACCGCCGCCGCCTGCCATACCGCCAAAAAGAAGAGGACCGCCACAACGGGCGGCCACACGTTTTTGAACACGGAATAGATGCTCTCCTTCGTATTCATGGACGGTACTTCTCGGTCAGCTTATCCATGCTGATGCCATTCGGATTGTGGGCAATCTTGATCTGTGAAATCACGCTTGGAATGCCAGCCTCGGTTAGTGCTGTGTGCATGTCCCTGACGATATTCAGCAGCTCATCCAGGTCGCCCTCCATCGTCGTCTCCAGCGGATTGACCTGATGCTTGACGCCCGAGCGCTGAATCACCTCAATCGCTTTGTCGACGTAAGGGATGCTGTCCTCGCCACCAAGCGTTTTGGGAATCACTTGTATACTCAACAATGTGTTAGCCATACAACCGTCTCCTTTCGGGATCAGATTAAGATTCGCCGTTCTGCGGCAGGAAATCATTCGTGAAGGCTTTCTCAACCTCCAGGGGTTTGTCGAGCAGCTTGCGCTCATACATCCAGTCTGAATAATTTTTCCATACCTCCGTTTTCTGGACGCCCCACTGCGCCGCATCGTCCTGATAGCGCGGACTCAGCCATTTCTGGCTGGCCAGCACAAGCTCTTTGTCCAGCTCAGGAACCGCCTTCGACAAAATCTCCGCAGCCTTCTCCGGCTGGTCAATCGCATATTGGTAACCTTTGGCCGTTGCGCTCATGAAGGCTTTGACGAGCTCAGGGTCGTTGTTCATGGTCTGTTCGTTCGTGACGATGACTGGTGTGTAATAGTCCAGACTCTGGGAATAATCCTTGACGTACAGCATATCAAGCTGCTCTCCGCGCAGCTCGGCTTCAATTCCTGTCCATGCGTAGAAGATCCAGGCGAAATCGATATCCCGCTTGACCGCAGTGAAGAAATCCGCATCGCCCATGTTGATGTTTTCTACCTTGCTGACATCCCCGCCATCCAGCTCCATGATGGATTTCATGACAGCCTCCTCGACCGGGGAGCCCCAGCCGCCGTATTTTTTGCCTTCAAAATCCTTGGGTGACTTGATGCCGCGGTCTACCGGAGCGGCGAAGCCGGACGTATTATGCTGAATCACGGCCGCAATGGATACGAGCGGAACGCCTTGTGTACGAGCCTGGGTCACACTTTCCTGATAGCTGATGCCGAACGGAACGGCATTGGAGGCGACCATCTGATCTGCACCGCCTTCTCCGGGCTGTACAATCTCCACGTTCAGACCGGCTTCTTCATAATATCCCTGGTCTTTGGCTACATACAATCCGGTGTGGTTGGTATTAGGAGTCCAGTCGAGAACCACCTTCACGTCTTTCAGCTTTCCTGAATCCGTACTGCCTGCAGTGTTCGAACCCTGTGAAGCGGGCGTCTGTCCGCCGCAGGCTGTCAGGATCAGGAGCAGGGTGCATACCGCTCCAAGGCTCCATTTTTGCAAAGAAAACATACTTTCTTCTCTCCTTCTTATTACCCGTACTCTCCCTGCAATGCTTATCATCTGCCGTGATCCTGCAAAAAAAAGCGCCCCGTTATCCGGGACGCTTGTAATACACCAAAGGAAGGATGACGATGCTCTAAATGGCATGTCACTCTGTAGCGATTCCTACGCTGGCATTACCCAGATCAGGTTGTAAGGGTCAGTGTCTAGGGACACAATCTCAGCCGGCCGATTCCAGCACCCCTGGCAAGTTGTATGAAGGAGCCTCAAGACCTTAAACTGCCGGTTTGAAAGCATCCGCATTGTTTTGAAGATTTTGCGGGCTCAATAGTATGAACTAACGTTGATTATATGCCTTCACGGGCAGAGTGTCCAGAGGGGGATGTGAAACGGGTCCCGGCACATCGGCCTGATTTTTTTACAATGTGTTATGTAAACTAACATAAGAGTGGATTTTCACTATAAAAACTCTATTCATTTGACCGTGGTTCGATTAGAATAAGTATCAATAAAAGCGATTTTTGTGACAAGGTTTACAAGGGATGTTACAGACATGGAAATCGCTTTGATTATTTTATACATAGACCGGGAGGGGTTAATTTTGAAATTTAGAAAAAAAGGAATGAAAGGCCTTGCAGCCGCCGTTGTTGCGTTTAACGTGCTTGCGTTGCCAGCCGTACCGACCTGGGCCGCTGAAGACAACGCTACTGTCAAGCTGCGTATTATGCAAACGACCGACCTGCATGTGAACTTGGTGAACTATGACTATTATACGGACAAGCCGACGGACGAGTATGGACTCGCCAAGACAGCCACGCTGATCAAGCAGGCGCGAGCGGAGGCCGAGAACAGCATGCTGTTTGACAGCGGCGATCTGATTCAAGGCAATCCGCTTGGAGACTATGTAGCCAAAATCGATCCGCTCCAGGATGGGGAAGTCCATCCGGTATACAAAGCGATGAATCTGCTGGATTATGATGCTGCTACACTGGGTAATCACGAATTCAATTACGGGCTGGATTTTCTGCAGAAGACGTTGAAAGGTGCCGAGTTCCCTTATATTAACGCCAACGTATATACAGATGACGGCGATGAGGATGAAAGCAACGACAAGAACTATTTCACTCCATACCGGATTATCGATAAAAAAGTCGTGGATGAGGATGGAACGGAGCATACGCTTAGAGTAGGGGTGATCGGCCTGCTGCCTCCGCAGATTAATCTATGGGATGAAGCCCATCTGAGTGGCAAGGTCGTTGCCAAGGATATCGTGGCAACAGCCGAAAAATTTGTTCCGCAAATGAAGGCGGATGGCGCTGATATCGTGGTTGCGCTGGTGCACAGCGGATATGAGGATACCCCACAGACTCCAAATATGGAGAACGCGGTCAAATATTTGAGTGAAGTGGACGGCATTGATTCAATCTTGTTCGGACATGCCCATAAAGTGTTCCCGAGTGCTGCTTTTGAAGGGATGGCAGGGGTCGATGTGGAAGCAGGAACGATTAACGGACTTCCTTCCGTTGAATCTGGTTATTGGGGGGACAATCTTGGTGTAGTTGACCTTGAGTTGGAACTGAAGGACGGCAAGTGGACTGTTGCGGATTCGCAATCTGCGGCCCGCCCAATCTATGACAAAACCAATAAGGCGTCTTTGGCAGAGCCGGACCCTGCAGTAGTAGAAGCCGTTTACGAAGAGCATGCCCAAACGCTGGAGTATGTACGTGGACCGGTCGGTACAACCACTGCACCGATCAACAGCTTTTTTGCGCTTGTTCAGGATGACCCTTCCATTCAGATCGTAACGAATGCGCAGAAATGGTATGTGGAGAAGAAGCTTGCGGGCACCGAGTATGAAGGCTTGCCGGTATTGTCGGCAGGAGCACCTTTCAAAGCAGGGGGACGTTCCGGCGCCTCTTATTACACGAACATTCCGGCAGGAACGATTGCCATCAAGAATGTGGCCGATCTCTATGTCTATCCGAACACGGTATATGCTGTGAGAGTTACAGGAGCCGAGGTGAAGGAGTGGCTGGAATGGTCAGCCGGGCAATTTAATCAGATTCAACCAGGACAGAGCGGTGAACAGCAGTTGATCAATAACGATTTCCCAACCTATAACTTTGATGTGATGGATGGAGTAACTTACCAAATTGATGTTACCGAGCCCGTCAAGTATGACGGCAAGGGCAGCGTAGTGAATGCTTCCGCGAACCGGATCAAAAATCTGCAATATGACGGCAAGCCGATTGATCCTGAACAGGAGTTCATCGTTGCGACGAACAACTACCGTGCTTCTTCATCCAAGCTGGCTAACCCGGACGGGCAGCGGATCATCATGGCGGCGCCGGATGAGAACCGTCAGGTTATCATCGATTATATTAACGAAAATGGCAGCATTAACCCGTCGGCTGACGGCAACTGGTCGATCGCACCTTTCGGGGATGCGGAAGTGACGTTCGTCTCCTCGCCAGCCGCTCAATCTTTGACTGCCCAAGCTTCAAGCATCACTTACACAGGAGCCGGAGAGAATGGCTTCGCTAAATACAAACTGCTGTCGGCGGAAGCTGCCGGAGAAACGGCAGAGCCTGCAGCTCCAGTGAAGCCGACAACACCAGTGACACCGGAAACGGGTTCACCGGTCAAGCCTTCTCCTGCGAAACCGCCAGTATCATCATCCGGGTCGTCTTATACCATTCAAAAGGGAGACAACCTGTACCGAATCGCTTTGAAGTTCGGAGTAAGCTGGGAGGAAATAGCGGAACTGAACGGAATCCAGAATGTTCATCGTCTGCAAATCGGCCAAACGATTCAAATTCCATAACCTATGCTCGACTTAAAGGAAGCCGGCACCATGTGTCGGTTTTTTTGTCGAACAATACGAAAAATAGTTTCAATAGATCAAAATGAATGGATATAAATTGAATTTAATACATATATAATTGATAGAAGAAATGAAAGGAGGTTGAATATTGCTCGAATTTTGGCGAATTCATCCAATCCACTAGTTCTTTTGCTCTATTTGGCATGCTATAATAAAACGATCATAGGAAAATTGTTCCGGGGGGATTGTTAGATGAATTGCAGCAGCCGCAGCGGTACATTGCCTCTCGAAGATCAAGGGTTACTCAGAATCCGCCCGGCTGTCCAAACACTTGCAGAAGCGCTCAGTTCTTATATGAGCCAAATTGAAGTTTTGGAGGATCATACACTGCAATTGGGCTATTCGGGCAGGGAAGATGTGCTTGAAATACTTAAGTTGCTAGTAGCGGCAAGCACAGACGTGCTTGGTGGCGTGCTTGTGCAATTGTCCGGCTTAGAGGACATGGAGATGGACGATTCATGGATTCCGCCGCACATATTAAAGTCCAGAATTGAGCACAGTGATATGGTGCATCTGATGATGCAGCGCTGCTTTACAAGTTATATGCAGCCTATTGTGGACCTAGACACCAAGGTGATCGGATATGAATTTTTGCTGCGGCCGCTGTCTGGTGTGAGGGTCTTTCAGCCTTTTCAGTTATTTGAAGTCGCACGCAAGACCGGACTGCTTTCTTTTTTGGATAATGAAGCCCGGATTTCGGCCATTGAGGCCAGCGCACGCTGGTTGCCGAATGGCATTAAGAGATTCATTAATTTTTTGCCCTCCTCGATTAATGATCCTCAATATTGCCTGGACCTTACGTTCGAAGCGATTGACCGTCTGTCACTGAATCCGCAGGACTTCGTATTTGAAGTGGTGGAGACGGAGCAGATTGACGATATGAGAGCGATTCAGCAAATTTTCGAACAATACCGCAGCCGGGGCATGTCTGTTGCACTGGATGATCTTGGAGCAGGTTATTCGACGCTTGAGGTCATGAACAGATTGCAGCCCGATTACGTCAAAATTGACCGTGGTATTATCGACGGCTGTCATCAGGATGCGGATAAGCAGCGGCAAATCAGCCAGATTGTCGAATCGGCCCGTCGTTTTGCAGGCCGGGTGCTTGCTGAAGGCATCGAACAGCGCGAGGATTTCGAATTTTGCCGGGAAGCAGGCGTCTCGCTCGCCCAAGGTTATTTGTTCGGCAAGCCTGATGAAAGGCCTGTCTGCTGGCATCGGGCATTACGTTGAAGGCCTGTGAACTGCAATTCCAATATGGAACAGGCAGGTTCACAGGCCAATGATCCGTCAATTGCGTGGATTTCTCCACCTGTACAGAAGAATAGCTGATAAAGAGACGACGGTGATCAACCCGGAAACAGCCCAGTGTACGGCCGAGCTGTCAGGGCCCAATGGCGGAGGAGCTCCTGGCAATGTGGAGGATGCGTTCTGTCGTACAGCGGGTGCTGATGGTGGGCCAAGCTCTCGTAGGTCTGCCGCAGCCTCGGATACAAGAGCCGTACGATCGCACAAGATCGTATGGAGCTCCCCGGAGTCTGGGGCATAGCGGGCATACACAAGATAATCTCTGCCCTCCGCGAACTCATATCCGCAGCTATCGGATGACGCAGCGGTAGTAACAGTAGCGATATTCCCAACGCTGCCCTTCCATACGCGATCCACTTGAAAGCTGACCCGGACCGGATCGGCCGAAGACATGATGTCAGACATCTTTTGCTGGAGCGATACCGCTTCTCCACTGAATACCACCGCGCTCTGTGCCTGGGCTTCGGACGGAGACGGCGGCTCGACGCAGGAGCATGCATACATGACGGATGGCTTGACTCCCAGCAGCATACTGAATACAATGGCTGCTCCCAGCAGCGTCGGTAGTAATTTCCGCCAGGCTTTACTCATAAGATCAACCCCCTTTTCCTTCCAGACGGAACGGAACCGCAGGTTGTTACATTTATTTGGAAAGTTTGTTATCCGTAACAGGGCCGTCTTTGCTTCGAGCTGCATGAAATCTAACGATACATTTTAACCTTTAATTCATCCAGACTTTTGAAGGTATAACCTTGCTTACGCGCATCATCAATGATGGAGGAGAGGGCTTCGGCGTTGTCTTTGGACACGGAATGCAGCAGGATCACGGCTCCCGGATGGAGCTGTGACATGACCTGCTGGTAGGCGTATCCGGCTCCCTGCTGCCTGTCCGTCTCCCAGTCACGGTAAGCGGCGGACCAGAACACATTGGTATAGCCGAGTTGCTTGCAGGTCTCCAGCACCCGGCTGCTGAATATACCGCGTGGCGGTCTTACAAAGCTCATCTTCTGCTGTCCGGTTATACGGGCGCTAGCTTCACGCACCTTGTCCAGCTCCGTGCGGATTTGCTCGGGCGTCAGCGACGTCATATCGGGATGGCTCCAGGAATGGTTGCCGATAATATGGCCTTCGTCATTCATGCGGCGCAGCAGTTCGGGCTGATCACGTACAAAATGCCCGGTCACGAAAAAGGCTGCCGGGACCTTCTTGGCCTTCAGTACATCAAGCACTTTCGCCGTGTACCCGTTCTCGTAGCCATTATCAAAGGTCAGATACAGCTCTTTTTGCCCTGCGTCCCCGAGGAAGATCGATCCGTTCTTCTGCAGAATGTTCATGAAGCCTTCCTGGGCAATGGATGGCAGTTCTCCATTTTTACTCTTTTTAAATCCAAAATGATACGGTTGGGCAGAGGAGGCCATAACGAGTGTGGCTCCTGAAACGGCAGATGCAATCGTAAAAGCAAGGGTAATACACAAAATCTGCTTCCATAAACGCGGCATTCTATATCCCCCTAATATCCAAAATTTCGGAGCCTACTGCAGTTCCTTCTCCGTTAGCATTTTCAGGTATTGGATGAATTATGTGAAAGGATAGGAATAAACGTTATAATGAACGCAGGTGAGGCAAATGAAAAAAAAGTGGATTATCCTGTCAGGTTTTTTTTTATTAACTGTAGTTTTTCCCGTTTATTATCTGTTCACAAGTGCTCATACGAATTCGGAGCGCTACCTTGCCCGCCAAGGTGTCCTGGATTTGAGCGACTGGGACTTTCAGAACAACGGAGCTGTAAGACTTAACGGTGACTGGGAGTTTTATCCTGGCCAATTTTTAAATCCCCAATCCTGGAAGGCGGACGGCCAACAACACCCGCACGGCTATGTGCATGTCCCGGATATCTGGAATCCGCATATGCCTGAGAACAGCGGCACGGGATATGGAACCTACCGTCTGCTGATCCGGACACCGGAGCAGGATAAAGATCTCTTTGGCATACGCACGCTGAATATCCGGACGGCAAGCAGTATTTATATAAACGGAGCTCAAGTTGCAGGTATTGGAAATCCAAGCGAGGATGGGAGATTGTCTGATCCGGGCAACAAGCCCTACAACGGGTATTTTAGGGTGAGCGGATCGACTGTTGAAGTGATGATTCATGTATCCAATTACAATTATTATTCCGGTGGAATCGTCAAACCGGTTGTGTTTGGTGATTATGCCTCCATCCGCAACATGCGGGACATTAGCCTGGCTACAGACCTGGTACTGGCTGTAGGCTTCTGTATTCCTGCCGTATTCTTCTTGCTGCTCTATAGATTACGCAGGAGTGAGCCCGCACTGTTTTATATGGGTTGCTTCTGCTTTGCAGCACTGCTCTATGTGTTGAGTCAGGGAGAAAAGATGATGGCGGTGATTCCTGGAATGCACTACGAATGGGTTGTCAAAACCCAGTGGTTGTCATCCTTGCTCGCTTTTTTCTTTTTGGTCCGTTATGTCAATGCCTATTCTTTCGGAATCGTCCATCCGCAGTTACTCAGGCTTTCGACGGCGGCGACAGTGGTATGGACTGTTCTGATTCCCCTGATGCCGACGGTCGTGTTGTCCCGTGCCGAGCCGGTGCTGCTGATCTATCTTGCTTCCTGGGTATGCTATGTGGTATTCGTCCTGCTGAAAGGATTTGGTAAAAGCAAGCGGGATAACTCATTAATGGCATTGGGCATTTTGAGCGTTATGATGGTGGTCATTCTATGCATTGCTTATTTGCTGGGGCTGACCGATATTCGGGGAATTGTTCCCCTTGAAACGCTGATCTTTATTTTTTCCCAGGCTGTGCTGCTGGCCAAACGATTCGCTGTAACCTTTCAGGAGGTTGAACTGCTGTCGAAGCGGCTTCTCACGCTGGATGGCATGAAGGATGAATTTTTGGCGAATACCTCACATGAGCTCCGTACCCCATTGCATGGCATGATCAATATTGCGCAGGGCATGATCGACCGGAAGGATGGACTGGATCATGAAGCACAGTTGCGTAATATGGAGCTGATCGTGTCTGTCGGGCGACGCCTGTCTTTCCTGATTAATGATATTCTTGATTTCTCTAATTTGAAGAACGGACGGCTCGTCATTCACCCCGCTCCCGCGAACCTGAAGGCAGCGGTGCAATCTGTACTGGAAGTGCTGGAGCATACTGTCGGCGCTAAGGATGTTCGTTTCGTGACCAGACTGCCCGATTATTTGCCTTACGTGATGGCTGATGGGGACAGGCTGATGCAGGTGCTGTACAATTTATTGGGCAATGCGATCAAGTTTACCGAGCGCGGGGAGATCCGGGTGTCTGCTGTTGTTCAAGGCGGAGACGTTGAAATCAAGGTGGAGGATACAGGAATTGGCATTGCGCCTGAGCTTCATGACACGATTTTCGACTCCTTCAAGCGGGGGGATGATCTGGAGAACATGACGGCCAGCGGAACCGGACTCGGATTAAGCGTGACGAAGCGGCTGGTTGAGCTGCATGGTGGACGAATCTGGGTAGAGTCACAGATCGGGACAGGCTCGGTGTTTACCTTCACACTTCCGGTCGCCGGAGATCATGCGGTTACCATTTCTGCAATGAACAGGGAGAGGCAGGAGGTGCTGTTTGAAGGGAGGGACGACGAACGAAGCTCTCCCGCTTCCGACAAAAAAAGTAAGTACACGATCCTGGCTGTTGACGATGACAGTGTGAATCTGCATGTATTGGCAAGTCTGCTGGCATCGGAAGAATGCAGGGTCATTGCCGTTCATGATGCCCGTACTGCGCTGAACCACATCAACGGCAGAGAGCATATCGATCTGGTGATTACGGATTGGATGATGCCGGGCGTGTCGGGGCTTGATTTGTGCCGGGAAATCCGGAAAAGGTTCTCATTGGCGGAGCTGCCTGTGCTCCTGCTTACCGCTCGTAATCTGCCGGGTGATATTCATGCGGGCCTGCAGGCGGAGGCGAATGATTTTCTGCGCAAACCAGTGGATGCCGAAGAACTGCGTGCGCGAGTGCGTACTCTGATTCATTTAAGGGATTCGACCCAGGAGGCGATCCGTTCGGAGATGGCCTTTCTGCAGGCGCAGATCAAGCCTCATTTTCTGTACAATGCGCTGAATGTGATTATTTCCGAATGTGCGGAGAATTCGGACAGGGCTATAGAATTGCTGATGGAGCTCAGCCAGTATTTGCGCAGCAGCTTTGATTTCCACAATCGCGATCAGACCGTTCCACTGCATAAGGAATTGGAGCTCGTACGGTCTTACTTGTCATTGGAACGCGCACGCTTTGAGGAGCGACTTCAGGTCGAATTCGATATTGAGGAGCAGGTCAATGTGCTGATTCCACCGCTATCTATTCAGCCCATCGTGGAGAACGCCATACGTCACGGGATCATGCAGCGCGCGAGTGGCGGACACCTAAAGATTTCTATCCGTCCGCGACAAACAGGCATACTTGTCGTCGTGGAAGATGACGGCGTAGGGATGCCATGCGACAAAGCAGAGCAAATCTTGTCCGGCAGCGGGGAGTCGCCCAGTGTAGGATTGCGGAATATCCACCGTAGACTGATTTCCCTCTACGGAAGCGGCCTGCAGATTAGCAGTGAGCCCGGAGAAGGGACGGTGGTGGGCTTTTTGGTGCCTTACAACGCTCCTGCCCGCTTACTGCATAAGCCAAGCGTTTGATTGTCTTATCTAATTGGACCTAAGGTAGGGGGTATTATGATGATGCAGGCCATTCTGGTAGACGATGAGAGATCAGCTTTGATTCAATTGGAAAGGCTGCTGCGCGCGGATGGGCGCGTCGAGATGACGGGGATGTTCAATTCTGCCACGGCGGCATTGGAATATTTGGCATCCGAACGGACGGATATCATATTTCTGGATATCGGTATGCCTGAAATCAACGGACTGGAAGCAGCTGAAATCATTCAACAACTGGATATCGACATTCATGTGGTGTTCGTGACTGCTTATTCGGAATATGCCATTGAAGCGTTTGAGCTGCAGGCACTGGATTATTTGTTAAAGCCGGTGCACCCGCAAAGATTATCTAAGACGATCGACCGGGTTGCCGGGGGGACCAAAGCGATCAGAGAGCCGGCTCCCGTTAAGGAGCCTAATGTGCTCTGCTTTCAAAAGCTGGAGATTACGGACAGTATTATGGGGGAAACAGGTAGAAGACATTTTAAATGGAGGACACTAAAATCCCAGGAGCTGTTTGCCTATCTGCTGCACAATGGCCGGGAATGGATCGGCAAGCAGGAGCTGCTGAATGAGCTATGGCCCCGTTATACGCCTGAAAAGGCTGTTGTTCATTTACACACCTCCGTGTATCAAATCCGTAAGGCGATGAAGGAGTGGACATGCGGAACCAAGCTGGAATTCAGTCTGGACAGGTACCGGCTTACCCGTGGCGGCTGGACGACCGATGTGGAAGAATTTGAACGGAGCATGACGGACATTTATGCATCTGGGCGGCCTGAAGCAGCCCGTCTGGATCAGGTGCTTGGCTTGTACCGCGGCAACTACTTGGAAGAGCATGATTATCCCTGGGCTTATTCCAAAAGGGAGAAGCTGCGCCGGAAGTACATGAAAGGCGTGATGGATGCCGCGGCAGATGAGATGTATGCCGATCGTACCCGGCAGGCCGCCGAGCGGCTGCTGGCTCTGCAGCACAAGGAGCCCTATTCGGAAGAGGTCTGCTGCCAGTTGCTGGAGGTGTATGCCCGCATGGGGGATTACAAAGCGGCCGAGGAGCATTACGGCAGTTTTAAAAAGCTGCTGAAAGACGATCTGGACATCAGTCCGGAGTCCTCTACCCAGCAGCTATTTGAACGGCTGATCATGTACAAGGGATAGGGCTACCTTAAATGGGAGCGCAGTACAGCATACCCGTAGGCCGGAAGCTCGGCCTTCAGTACATCCCCCGCATGTGTCCAGGTGCACTCTCCCAACAGGATCTGCCAGTCCGATTCACGAACAGGGCAGGAGAGGTGAGACGTCTCGGCGCTCCTGTTCATCAGCATCACGAGAACCTCGTCGGTGCCGCGTCGTTCATAAGCGATGACTGAGCCGTCAGGCTCGGCTGAAAGAAAGGTTATGGTGCCCTCTGCTCTCAGGGCAGGGTGGGCCCGGCGCAGCTTGATCAACTCTTGGTAAAAGTGAAACAATTCGCGGTCCTGCTTTGTTTCATCCCATTCCATGCATTTCCGGCAGCCTGGGTCCGGCCCTCCCTCCAGCCCGATTTCATCCCCGTAATAAATGCATGGGGTGCCAATGTAGGTGAATTGAAAGACAGCAGCGAGGCGCATTTTCCGCTTATCTCCTCCTGCGAGCGTCAGAATACGGGGGGTGTCGTGGCTGTCCAGCAGGTTGAACGCCACTTCCGTGGCCTGCTTGGGATAGCGTGCAAGCTGATTGCCGATACGGAAAGCGAAGCCTTCCGCATCCAGCTCCTGTTTGACAAAAAAGTCATTTACCGCGTAAGTGAAAGGGTAGTTCATAGTCGCATCGAACTGGTCGCCCTGCAGCCATTCGGAAGATTCGTTCCACATTTCGCCGAGAATATAGGCCTCCGGATTCGCTGTCTTGACCGTCTTCCGGAATTCACGCCAGAAGGCATGATCCACCTCATCCGCGACATCCAACCGCCAGCCGTCGATGCCGATTTCACGTGTCCAGTATTCTGCCGCGCCCAGCAGGTACTTTATAACTTCAGGGTGCTCGGTGTTCAGCTTTGGCATCATGGGCTCAAATGAAAAGGTGTCGTATGTAGGCACGCCATCCACCACCTCCGGCGGAAAGCGGTGCACGTGGAACCAGTCTTTATATTTCGACTTTTCTCCATTTTTCAGCAGGTCCACAAAAGGGGCGAAGGTGCGTCCCGAATGATTGAAGACCGCATCGAACAGCACGCTTATTCCACGGTTATGGCACTCCTTGACCAGCCTTTTCAGTGTATTCATATCCCCGAAATGGGGATCAACCTTCATATAATCCTCTGTGTCGTATTTATGATTGGTGGTCGCCAGGAACACAGGCGTAAAGTAAATCCCGGTAATGCCAAGCTCATGCAGATAGTCCAGGTGATCGATGACACCCTGCAGATCTCCCCCAAAAAAATTATCCCTGCGCGGTTCTCCCCCCCACGGCTCTACTCCCTTAGGATCGTTTGACGGGTCCCCGTTGGCGAAGCGCTCCGGAAAAATCTGATAAAATACAGCATCCTTAACCCAAGCGGGCGGCATTAAAATATCAATTGGGTTCAGAAAAGGATACTGAAACATCTGGTCAGGTTTTTTTGGCTCCTCTGTTACAAAGTCATTTTCATTCATCCAGATGCGCTCGTTCCCATCCTCCAGCATGAAGCCGTAACGCAAACGGCGGTAACGGGGCCTGACCTTGCATTCGTAATAGTCAAACCTGCTGTCGCTGGCCAGCTTGTACATGGGAATAACCTCGCGGGTCCGCTCCCAGTCATATTTGTCTCCGGTCAGGGCGCTGACGGCGGTGAGGTCGTTCTTCTTGGCACGCAGACGTAAATAAATGGTCTCATTGTCGTAACCGAAGGCCCAGTTTCGTTTCGGATGGTGATATACGGCTTCAAGCAGCATGATCCATTCCTCCTTCAAAGGTAAGGTTAGTGTTCCGGCTCTTTATACTTTTAAACAGGAATATGATTTTACATTCAAAGAGTATCAAACGGTTGTAATAGTTCTAATGTTGTCTGCAATAATCTGGCATGAATGGTCGAATTTATCATGCTCTTCAGGCGTTAATTCCAGCTCGACGACTTCCTGGATCCCCCCGCTGCCTATAATCGCTGGAACTCCCACGCATACATTCCGGTGGCCGTATTCGCCTTCAAGCACGGCAGATACAGCTATAATTTTGCCGTCATTGTTCAAGATGCTGCGGGTAATATAAGCCAAAGCATTGCCGATGCCGAACTGGGTGAAGCCTTTGCGGGTAAAAATTTCCCAGCCTGCGTTCTTTGTTTTATGGGCGATATCGTCCAGGTCAACATGACTGAAGCGTTCACGGTGGTGGCGCAGGATGTGGAGCAAAGGTTTGCCGCCGATGGTAACATGAGACCAGGCGACAAACTGGGATTCACCATGCTCGCCAAGCGCATAACCATGAACACTGCGCGGATCCACACTGAACACCTCAGACAGCAAGGTCTTCAATCTCGAAGAATCGATAGATGTCCCTGTGCCGATCACCTTGGAGCGGGACAGGCCTGAGATCTCTCTGACCAGATAGGTCACGATATCGACCGGGTTGGCGGCGATGACAAATATACCGTCAAACCCTGAGGCCATGATGGAGCTGACGATGTCACGGGTAATGGAAGCGGACGCATCCAGTACGCTGAGGCGGGTCTCCCCCGGCTTGGGATTGGCTCCGGCAGTGATTATAATGACATCCATTTGGCTGCAATCCGCGTAGGTGCCTGGATATACCTTTGTCCGTGTATGCGTAAAATCCATGCAATGCGACAGATCGAGCGCTTGCGCCAGCGCACGGTCATAGGTCCGGTCGATGATCATGATTTCATCGCAGATCGATTGATTGACCATGGAGTAGGCACAGCCTGAACCGACCATCCCGGCCCCTACCACCGCAACTTTTCTCGACTTTGCTCCCATTGTTACTCCCCCTATTCCGACCCGTACAAGTGATACATTAAATTATGCTTTGGCGGACTTTTACGTGATATACCATAACATGTTGCGTCTAGATGTGAATAGTCCGGAAAATATGTGTCGAAACAAGCACCTTCAAGGTCGAATTCTGTCCCGACAAAAGCTCTTAGTAATCCGCAATAATAGAATAAATGCGCCAAAGGAGTTTTATGTATAACCGACGAATTGGTATAGATAAGTGAACTGGGACGGGGCAAGCCCTCAGGGCAGTGCGACCGTCATGCTGAAATGTCGCCATGTTTAATTTAAATTATAGGAGGTATGGCGTATGCAGGAAACTGGAGCTACAACGGAAATTGCTAAAGTATTGGGGGTTGGTGCCAGCACGCTAAGGAAATATGCCGCGGCTTTGGAGGAGAAGGGTTACGGCTTCGAACGCGCAGTCAACCAATCCAGAGTATATAGGGAACAGGATATTGAATGCTTTCGCTCTCTGAAGTCCATGCTGCGGGAAAATAATATGACGATGTCGGAAGCGGTTGAGGTTGTTTTGACAGAGCTTGGACACAAGCAGGAAACGCTGCCTTTGCCGGAGGAGGCGGCGCGTGATCTCATGGCGCTGGTGGAAGAGGTCACGGCAGCTCCTATGCTGCAGCATATCGATCTGTCCAGTGAAGAGGATTATTCTCCTGTTGCGGCAGCCTCGGGTCAGGAGCAGATAGACGCTCCTTTACAGTGGGAGGAGCTCCACCGCCGTATTGCCGAATTGGAGGAGCGGCAGGAGAAGCTGCTTGAGACGCATAGCGACCTGTCCGCCCAGCTTGAAGAACAGCGGCGCTGGATCAAGGAGAAAACGGAGGAGGAAAGGGACAGACAGCTCATTACGAATCTCCGCAGCTATCAGGGACGCAAGAAGAAGGCCCGTAGCCCGCTGTTCAGCATTTTCGGGCTTCTTCCGCGGAGAAGCAGAGAGGCGTGAACGTGTGCCCCTGCGTGCACCTGCCCGTGATATAATGGGTTGTGAAGACGGGCACGAGAGGCCTGTCTGTCCAAGGAGGAAGGGTGTTGCTGGCTTATTTACGCAGAGTACGTGAAGCCTGGATGGACTATCCGCATCAGCCTGGCGAGATGATCGGCGGCAGGTATAAGGTGGTCAGGCTTCTCGGAATCGGCAGTTACGGACTCACCTATCTGTGTACGGATACAGAGAGCGGCAAGAGCGCAGCCGTTAAACAGGCCAAGCCTAGTAAACGTGCGCGTGCCGTCAAGCTGCTGCAGCGGGAAGCGGATATTCTGCAGCAGATGCATCACCGCTGCATTCCCCAGTATATCGAGTGGATCGCGCCGGGGCGGAACAAGGTATATATGGTATCTGAATATATAGAGGGAAGTACACTCGAAGATTTGATTTTTGAGCAGGAACAAAGGTTCACGGAAACGGAATGCATCCTATACACTCTGAAGCTGCTGGAGCGGGTTCGTTATGTTCATGAGCAGGGCTTCGTGCATATGGATATCCGCATTCCGAATGTGATTCAGCGGGCCGGGGAGCCATGGCTGATCGATTTTGGACTGGCTCTCGGTATCGGGGAGGACTCGCAGGAGGTGTTTCCTGGCTCCATGATGCATGCGCGTGATCCGCAGCGGCGGGATGCACAAATGTACAGCGATCTGTATGATATCGGGCATTTCATGCTGTTTATGCTGTATTCCTCTTACAATCCGGCTCCTGGCCAGGAACCTGCCGAATGGCAGGAGGAGCTGCGACTGCACCCGCAAACCCGCCATTTCCTGGAGCGTTTGCTGCAGATCGGACCCAGATATGAGGATTCGGCGGTAGCCCTTCAGGATCTTAGACGGCTGTCCCGATTGCTCCAATGAGTGAAGGTTACGGGGCAGCGGCTCTACCCGGAGAATAAGGTGCTCAACGAAATTGAAAAAAATAGGATATTGTCCATAACCCCGGCACGATCGTCTACATAAGATGATTCTGTAGTAAAGACTAGCTGAGACATCAGCAGAAGGGGTGTAGTCACAAAATGAAAATCAAAGGTGCCGGATATGCAGGCGTTGGATATGATCAAGGATATACACCGGGATGCGGATCCGGGTGTGGTTTCGGAGGATACGGCGGAATGACATCGATCGGAGCGATTCTGGTTTTGTTCATTCTGCTGGTCATTATCTCCCGTACATTATTGCACTACTAACCAAACGAAGAAAAGAACAGGCCGTGTGAATCTCGGCCTGTTCTTTCTGTGTACAGATGCTCAGACTCAGGAGCTCGAAAAGCTGCGGTGTCTGTTCTTGTAATAACCATGTCCGTGACGGCTGTGTCCGTATTTCAGATCGGATGAAGAGAGCCTTCCGACATGGCCACCTCGGTGCATCCCACGGTGATCGCTGCTTGAGTGGCGTTTATAATGTTTCCCGTGCGAGCTGCTAGAATGACGCCGGTGGGAAGAATGAGAAGAATGGGAAGTGGAATGCAGCAGGCGGTTCAATATTTTCTTAAGCATCGTCTTGTCCTCCTTGGTAGAGTCCATGATCTGCATGGAAACTGTCTTTTCTAAGATTACGTATGGAGACAAGAACGGTTGCATTATTTTTCGAATATTTTGGTTTGGAAATTGGCAAGCTCTCTGAACTCTTCCTCAAATTTTCGTGAAATCCGGATGTAGATGGGCAGGAGCTCGCGGTATATTTCAACATGCTTTCTTTCCGGCACGTGACGGTGCGTCGTCCCAATCATGCTTCCGACCGCATCAAGGGAATCGATCCGCTTCTGCGCATACAGGCCGAGGATGACGGCACCAAGACAGGAGCTTTCCAGACTCTCGGGAATGATCACTTCCTGATCGAAAATATCCGCCATCAACTGCCGCCACAGCTCGGAGCGGGCAAAGCCGCCGGTAGCATGGATGACAGAAGGTCTGTCAATGACTTCCTCCATGGCGAGCATGACAGTGTACAGGTTGAACAGTACGCCTTCCAGGGCGGAACGGATCATGTGCTCCTTTTTATGCCTCAGGGTCAGACCGAAGAAGGAGCCCCGTGCGTTCGGGTCCCACAGCGGCGCACGTTCGCCAGACAGGTAAGGATGGAACAAAAGGCCATCCGAGCCTGGAGGCACCTGCTCCGCAATCTGAGTCAACACGTGGTAGGGATCAAGTCCGAGCCGCTTGGCGGTTTCCACCTCAGACGCGGCAAATTCGTCCCGGATCCAACGGAAAATAATGCCCCCGTTATTGACGGGGCCGCCAATTACCCATTGATCCTCGGTCAGGGCATAACAAAAGAAACGTCCCTTCGGATCGGTGACCGGCTTGTCAACGACGGTGCGGATGGCTCCGCTTGTTCCGATGGTCACAGCTACGACCCCGGGCTTAATGGCGTTGACGCCCAGGTTGGACAATACGCCGTCACTGGCTCCAACGACAAACGGTGTCGTTTCGGGCAGGCCCATCTCCTTGGCGTAGACCGGATTCAGACCCTCCATGACATGTGTCGTCGGTACCAGGGATGAGAGCTGCTTGCTGGTGACACCCGCCACCGAGAGGGCCTCTTCGTCCCAATCCAGCTTTTCCAGATTCAGCAGGCCTGTGGCTGAGGCGATGGAGTGATCCACAACGTATTCCTGGAATAATTGGGCAAACACATATTCCTTCATGGAAATGTACTTATAGGTTTTGGACGCAATTTCGGGCAAATCACGGGTAATCCACATCAGCTTGGTCAGCGGCGACATAGGGTGAACCGGCGTCCCGGTGCGCTGATAGATCGCGTGTCCATTAAGCTCCTTCTTCAGAACCTCAGTCCAACGGGCGCTGCGGTTATCGGCCCATGTAATGCAGGCCGTCAACGGCGTGCCGCCTTCATCAACGGCTAGCACACTGTGCATAGCTGAGCTGAAGGAAACAAACAGGACGGATTGCGGCGGTATGCCGCTCTTGACCATCACCTCGCGAATGGTTGTGATGACCGCCTTGAAAATTTCATCCGGGTCCTGTTCTGCGGCAGCCGGGACCGGGGTATGAAGAGGATAACCGACATTATGCTCCGCCTTGATGGCGCCGTTCTCCTCAAATAGTACCGCCTTGGTGCTGGTCGTTCCAATATCCACACCGATCATATGATTGATATTTGCCATTGTGACACTCCTCTCAGCTTCCGTAACTGTGTGTTTTACTCTAGTTAAACTACCACACTCAGCAGCAGAATCAAAACGAAAGCAACGACCGAAAGAATGGTTTCCATGACGGTCCATGTTTTAAGTGTTTGCGGTACCGTCATATTGAAAAATTCCTTGATCATCCAGAAGCCGGCGTCGTTGACATGGGACAGAATCAGCGAGCCTGCACCGGTAGCAAGCACCACCAGCTCCACGTTCGCGCCTGGAGTCAACGCAAGCACCGGCGCGACGATCCCGGCGGCGGTCGTCATGGCGACCGTGGCTGAGCCTGTGGCGACACGAATCAGCGCAGCAACCAGAAAAGCGAACACAATGACATTCACATTCGCACCTGTTGCCATTTCGGCGATGGCCTTGCCGACACCGCTGTCGATCAGGACCGTTTTGAAGGCACCGCCTGCACCGATAATCAGAATGATGGACGCGGTAGGCGCAAGACTTTCACTGGTGAAGCGGGCAAGGTCATCCTTGTTGAAGCCTCTGGCATAACCCAGCGAGAACAAGGCGAAGACGGCCGCAATCAGCAGTGCAATGACCTCATCCCCGGTAAACTCGAAGAATACGGTCAGTCCGCTTGTTTTCCCCGGATCGGCGATCGCGGCGATGGAGCCGCTGAGCATCAGGATGACCGGCAGCAGGATCGTAAACAAAGTGATGCCGATCCCGGGAAGGGCGCGCTCGCTTTTGTTAGTGAACTGATCGACTAATTCGGGCTTGGGTGTGACATGTACCCTCTTGCTGATCCAACTGCCAAATACAGGGCCGGCAATAATAGCGGTTGGAATGCCGACAATCAGCGCATACAGGATCGTCCGTCCGATGTCAGCCTGGAAGGATTCGATCGCAATCATAGGTGCCGGATGTGGGGGAAGCAGGCCGTGTACAGTGGACAGGCCGGCAAGCATCGGAATCCCAATTTTGATCAATGATATATTCATTTTACGTGCGACGGTGAAGAGAATAGGAATCAACAGGATGATGCCCACTTCGAAGAACACAGGAATACCGACGATAAAGGCAACAACGAGCATGGCCCAGTGCACGCGTTTCTCGCCAAAGCGATCGATGAGCGTGGTGGCTATGCGTTCCGCGCCGCCAGATTCGGCCATCATTTTACCAAGCATCGTACCGAGCCCGATAACGATGGCGATAGAACCAAGCGTTCCGCCAAGACCTTTCGTTACAGAGGTGATCACCTCGTGTGCCGGCATGCCATTCATCAATCCGAGGAAGATCGCAGCCAGCAGCAGAGAAATAAACGGATTCCATTTGAATTTAGCGATAAGCACAATCAGCAGAACAATCGTGATCAATGCCCAGGACAATAAACTGGCATTATGACTGAGCCCGAGAAGAGATTGCATGGTGAAGCCTCCCTTAAAAGTTTAAATTGTATACTTGTCGACAACTTCAGGTAATGAAAACATTTCCGAAAACGGAAACGTGTTTCATTCTTTTTTGCAGCGCTTTCATTTTGGAGGTGATACCGACTCGCGAAAAGGGGAAAGTACACTGTCATTGACTGCATTGCGCGTATCCTTGTAATGATCGTCCACAAGAAACGTCAACAGCTCCTCGTTCTTATCCATTAAAGCGGCTGCTAGGGTGCGATGCTTCGCAATCGTCACAAGCGATTCGGAGCTCTTGATGGAAAAGCGCTGCTCTGTAGCAGCAAGCATCACCGTTAGGATGAGCTGTCTCATCCCATTCCACGTATGCAGAATCCGTGTATGGCCTGCCTCCAGCACCAGCATTTCATGGAACAGAAAATCCTGCAGCGAAAATTCAGCGGTATCCCAGTGCTTGAAGGCAACTTCCATCTTGTCCGTCAAGCGTTCCAGCGTGGCTACGATAGGGACGGTATCTTTCCGGACCAGACGCTTAACGACGAAATGCTCAATCAGCATTCTGACATCAAACAGCTCCTCCATGTCGGCGGGCGTCATGCCAATAACAACGGCGCCCATCCGCTCAAGGCGGATTAATCCTTCACCGGATAGTACCTTCATCGCTTCCCTTACGGGAGAGCGGCTTGTTCCGAAATCGGCAGCGATCTGGTTCTCGGATAAGACCGTGCCTGGAGCATAGTGTCCCCGGATAATTTGCAGCCGGAGTTCGCAGGCAATTTTCTCGCCTAATGAAGCTCCCTGCAGCCATGCTACCGGATAATCCACATGGCTCACGCTCCTGTCGTATGAAGTTTGTCTTTAACATGTATACTGGTATACAAGTTAAGATTATTATAAACACAATTTTTTATTCTTGTAAACGGTATCAATAAAATTTTAAACAGATCATCCCTGTCCGCTCTGCAAATGGAATTGTCGTTGCGGTTTTCATTTTGCCTTTTTTTGCGCTACAATAACAGGTAGAAGATCGGCCGCATAAGCTGAATCATAATTGCGCAGCATAGCCGGATTCCGGCTGCGTGCGACACGGACTTTAATCTATTGTAAGGGGAGTCACCATGATTATTTTGAAGACGAAGGAACAAATTGAACATATGAAGAAGGCTGGTGAAATTCTCGCCGCCTGTCACCGGGAGATTGCGAAGATGATCCGTCCCGGGATTACCACGCTTGAAATCGACGCCTTTGCCGAAGCGTTTATGAAAAAAAACGGGGCTACTCCCGAACAAAAAGGGTATAACGGTTACCCGTATGCAACCTGCGGTTCCGTGAATGACGTGATCTGCCACGGCTTTCCGAACAATACCCCGCTCAAGGAAGGCGACATTGCCACCATAGATATGGTCGTGAATTTAAACGGCTGGCTGGCTGATTCCGCTTGGTCCTATGCGGTAGGTCAGGTGTCCGAGCAGTCGCAGAAGCTGTTGGACGTGACGAAGGAATGCTTGTATAAAGGTGTGGAACAGGCCGTTGTCGGCAACCGGGTCGGGGATATTTCCCACGCGATTCAGGTATATGCCGAGGCCCAAGGTTTCTCGGTCGTGCGTGACTTTATCGCCCACGGTATCGGTCAAAGCATGCATGAAGAGCCGCATTACCCCCATTACGGTCCTCCACATCGCGGCACTCGTCTGAAGGAAGGAATGGTAATCACGATCGAGCCGATGCTGAATACTGGAACCTACCGTTGCAAGATTGACGAGGATGGCTGGACGGCACGCACGCAGGATGGAGGATTATCCGCCCAGTACGAGCATACTCTTGCGATCACGGCTGAAGGGCCGATCCTGCTGACTGAGCAATAAGCACTGTTGAACAGACAGCTTTAATATGGCGTGTATAAAAGAGGACTCCAAGTCAATTCGACCTGGAGTCCTTTGGCATCGCTACAAAGATAATGGTGTGTGAACGCTCCATCATTTATCGATTGCAGAGAGCGTAACGGTTACGATTTCATCTAACACCTTAGGATCGGATGTTAGCTTGCTAACCTGAATTAACCCATAGCGCGCATAGTACAAGTACCTGGCAAGAGTGTGCAGGTCCTGACCCGGCCTCAGCTCGCCCTGATGTTCCGCTCGAACCAAAGCATCATAGATAGCCTGCTCCAATCGAACCCTGTCTTGCTCGAAAAGGTCTGCAATCTCGGGATCATGCGGAACCTGATCAATGGCGCTGTACAAAATAAGACATTCCTTACGCCGCTGCTCATCTTTCAAAGTGGCGGCAACCTCGTGAAATATATCGTGAATCGCTTTATTAACGGAATCTGCTTGCTCCAGATAGGTGATAACTGCACATGATTTCTGGTTCGTATAATGCGTGACCGCTTTAACGAAGAGATCACGCTTCGTACCATAGGTATCGTACAGGCTTTGACGAGCGATACCCAACCCCTCCAGCAGCACCTTTAGCGAAGTTCCTTCATATCCATAGTGGCCGAATATTTCCATGGCCTTGTGTAGAACGAGAGTAGTATCGAACTCCTTGTTCCTTGCCAATCGGGCGTGCCCCCTTTCCCTCCAACCAACTCATATTATCATTTCTTGACCAAATGGTCGATAATATTTTCGGGATTTTGTTGCAATTTGGAGTAGTATTAGGGGCTCACCGGTGTGCCGGAAGGGAACAGCTTTCGATATTGCGTATACATATACAGGCGCCAGTGCAGTAGCGTTCCAAATGCCAGCGTAAAGAAGACGGAGGCTGTCTGCGGGATGGTGATATACTGCTGGACGACCTCATGCAGCAGCATCCGGACGGCGAGCAGGCCAAGCAGGATGAAGAAGAAGGCCCGTGAGCGCTGGACATAAATCTGTCCGTCCACCATCTCGAATTTCGTGCTTCGGATCAGCGGGTAGGAGAAGATGAACCAGCCAACCAGGAAGGAAGTTAGTCCCCACAGCAACGGAATACGAACTTCAGGCACGATGAACATCAGAAATCCTGTGCTCATACCGAGTGGAGGCATAATAATTTTTTTTACATTTATGGGCCTATGGCTAGCCTTCATACGAATAAAAATCGCGAGTATGGCCATAATCACCATGCCGATCGTTGCTCCATATTGAAGGTAAGTAGGGTTGATGTGTATCAAGTGAAGAACCCCTCTCTAATGGGATCTGTAACCGTCTTTTCAGGAAAAATCCTACTTTTTAAGTATATCACAATTTGCTGGTTAACAGCCCCATGCCGGATCGTTTCGCCTTATAATTGACATAATTATGCCAGTCTCCAAAGTTCTTGACCGGGGCACTCTTTTCGTACGTGGGTGAGACGGCTCCGAGAACGAAGCATTCCTACAATCGCTGTTGACCCTTCGGGCCAAAGGCGACCGCTCCGCTTTTCCGGAATTGCTTCGTTCTCTCCGCTGCTTTAAATTGAAAAGGGGGCTGCCCTAAGCCATTTTCATGACTTTTGGAACAACCCCTTTGCTGAATTACCACCGTCTTTTGTCCAGTCTGTTGACAACAATCATGGCCGCTATAATTAGAATAAATGCAATGAGTGCCAGTACCGGAATCGTAATAAAACCGAACCAGTTCAGGTAATCGGTCTCGCAGGACACTCTGCCGCAGGAGGTGCTGGGAGCAGCAGATGCGCGGGCGGCGGCGATTCGCTGAATCGTCACATGATAACTGGAGATAAGGCCGCCGATCACGGCTAGAGGAAGCACATAGATGCGGATGCCCGTATCACCTCTAAAGTAGGCAATGCCGAGTAAAACGGTGAGCGGGTACATTAATATGCGCTGGTACCAGCACAGCTTGCAGGGCTCGTACCCCAGATATTCGCTTAAAAACAGGCTGCCCAGTGTCGCTACGCACGCGACGATCCATGCGAAAAATAACATTAAATCAGACTTTTTTCCGAACATGAATGTTCTCCTTTTCTTCCAGGATTCATATATGTAGTTGTTTTGATCATACTATAAGCGAATGAGGAAAAACAGTAGTACAATGCTGTAACAGGAGTAACGATCTATAGTGAGAGAGGATAGATTCATGGATACGAAAAAATGTGTCAATTTATTGACACTCAAATCTGTAACTATTATAATTACAACAGCAGCGAAAGTGAGCAGTACACTGTAAAAACTTAATCCGGAAATGCCGTGAACACGGTGGATACTGTGTTGACGATGTTTTCGGAAATGAAAACATCGTTTTGTATAAATACATAAACAGGAGAATAGGAGAGTGTACCATGTCCAAAGTTGAGTTGAACGAAACGCTTCGTGTTATTAGCGAAAGACATGCGGTAAAAAAATATGAGACTGGCTTTCAGATGCCAGAAGAGGATTTACAGACGATTTTGAAGGCGGCCAGCGAAGCTCCATCTGCTTGGAACCTACAGCATTGGAGATTCCTTGTGATCGAGTCGGAAGCTGACAAGCAGAAGCTGCTTCCTGTTGCTTATAACCAAATCCAAACTGCCGAGAGCAGCCTGACGATCGCTGTATTGGGGGACCTGGAAGCAAACCGCAATACGGTTATTTTTGACCAGGCCGTGGAAGCGGGCCTCCTCAAGTCTGAAATCCGTGACGCTATGGTCGGACAGATTAACGGGGCTTATCAAAGTCCTCAGGCGGCGCGGGATTCCGCTATCATGAACGCTTCGCTGGCAGCTCAGAACATCATGCTGGCAGCTAAATCCTTGGGCTACGATACGTGCCCGATGGTCGGTTTTAGCCCGGAGAAGCTGATTCAGGAATTCAACATTCCAGATCGTTTTCTGCCGGTGATGCTGATTACCGTAGGCAAAGCGAAAGAACCAGCTCGCCCATCCGGACGTCTGCCGTTGTCCGAGACGGTTGTGCGCGGAGGCTTCTGAGAAGGTAAGGCTGTGAATTAATTTAAGGCTAGCAGTAAAAAGGGGTTGTCCCTTCTGTCATCTTGGATGACAGAGGGACAGCCCCTTTTTGACATGCGTGCTGGAAGCCTAATCCATTTTCCGCGATACAAGGTACATCAGCTCTACCGTAAGTATAGGCAAAGATATTGATGCTGGATACGCAAGATAACGCGGCTCCCAAGCGGGTGAGAATTTTTCCTTATATCTGCGCAATCCCTGAAAGCCATACCAGTGACTGCCGTATTGAAACACCAGCCGTGCCAGCTTCTCCTCGCGCAGCGCGCGTTCGCTTTGGCCCACGCTGGAGAGGGGAGCCATGCCCAGGTTAAACATCACGTAGCCTTCATCTTTTGCCCATTCCATCACCCGGGTGAATAGAAAGTCCATCGTTCCGTTCGGCGCATCCGGCAGATGGCGCATCAGGTCAATGGAGACGGTCTGCTTGTGATCATAAGCCGGGGCGAGGGAGGCAAAGGCGATCACCTGCTGCTGCGGGTTCAGCACAAGCGCAACCGGAGCAAGCTGCAGGTAGGATTCGTTAAACCAGCCGAGCGAAAAGCCTTTTTCCTTACGACCGTTCAGCCAGACATCAGACACGGATTTAAGCTGCCGCATCAGGGTGTCGTCAAACGGGGGATAAGCCATTTGAAACGAGTAGCCTTCCCGGTCAAACCGGTTTCTTACGGTACGCAGCGGCGTGTTGCTTTTGCCTGACAGAGTAAAGGCTTCCAGCGGCACTAAGGCCTCTTCCCCAAGCTTGAAAAAGCGGTACCCGTTCTCATGATAAATGGGCAGATACGACGGGGATGCCTGATAAAATACAACGGCAAGCGCATATTTGTCGGCATACTGCTGGAATTCCTGGATGGCTGCACTGACCTTGCGCATTGGACCCAGAGGATCTCCGAGCACGACGAGCTTATTGCGGCTTCTGGCATAAGGGATGAGCACTTCACCCTCCTGGGCCCAATGAAATTTTTTATCTCCGAGGAACAGCATGTGTGTCAGCAAATTGCCTTGCTCATGAGACATAAATTCGCGCAGCCTGTCCATGTCGTCCGTATCCGGCAGCGTTTCGATATCGCGCTGGGGACGCATCATCAGATACATGGTCAGGAACACCCAGGCGAAGACCAGACTGAGCAGGGTCTTGATGCCGAAATGCTCCTTGTCAAACAGCAGATTCGTTCTCATGCGCAGCGGCAAATGGTGCAGAAAATAGCTGTACCCACCCGCTCCGATCAGGAGGTAGGCCACGGTTACCAGGACGGAGAGCCCGCCCCAGATCAGGACATTTGTACGGCTCACTGGCGCGCCTTCCCGGTAAAAGCGTGAGCGGGAAAGGTACAGCATCAAGGCGACGAACAGCAGGAAGGAGGCTTCCTCGAAGTCGAGACCTTTGATGAACGTAAACAGCGCACCGGCGAACAGCAGCACAAGGGTAAGGCGGAGCGCCCTTCGGATTCGCAGTGAAATGCCGTGCGACAGCACGATTAGCATGATGCCGATGATGACCGAAATATCATGGGACAACTGCATGATCGGCAGGGATAACAGGTTCTCGGCAAAGCGCAGTCTGTATAGCAGTCCCGGTAATGCCGCAGACAGCAGCAGCACGAGCCCGGCGGCGAGGACCAGCTTGCTCAGTGCCCAGACGCCGAGGTCAGCCAGAAAACGAAACTGTCCGGGCCATCCCCAAATTTTCTGCCATTGATTCAAGGAATAGCCCCAACCGGTTCCTGCTAGCTCGCCGATTCGTTCCCTGTTCGGGATGATCTCGACCGCAGTCAGGACAAGAGCGATGAGCCAAGGAACGATAAAATAAAAGAAACGAAACAGCAGCAGGACCGTCAGTGCAAGATCCGGGTGTACCCCAAGGAGCTGCAGCCCGAGCAGAGCCGTCACGTCAAAAGCGCCGATTCCACCCGGAGTCATGCTGATCAGACCGGCAGTGGCCGCAATGACGTAGACACCGATAAGCGCGTCCAGTGGTACGCCGTGCAGGACACGAAGGCCGACGAGGCCAAAGGCCAGCGCGGCGAACAGCCACTCCAGCAAGGAGGCGGCTAATGAAGCGGAGATGGTTGTCCATGGCATGGTTCCTTTGCCCTGATTGAACCATTTACCGAACAGGCGTGAGCGCTGGACCAGCAGGAATAACGGCAGATAGAGAGCCATTCCCCACATGGCCCACCGCAGCCAGGGGTAAGTATGCAGCAGTTGCCCTTCCGGGAACAGCCGGGCCAGGACGGCCCACGCAAGCAGGGACAGCCCTGTGATCGCGACAGGCGATAGAAAAATGACAGCAGCCGTGATGACATTCAGCGGAACGCCGCTTTTTTTATACAGAAATGCGCGCAGGCCGGCTCCGGTAAAACCTGCAAACCCGCAGGCGTTGTTGAAGGTATTGGCAATCCAGCCGTACCGGAATGTCGCGCCGAATGATATTGGCATCCGGAAGTGCCTGCGGACGACAAAGTCATAGGAGCTCATCACGGCAGCGGCGATCAGTGAGAATAGGGCAATTTCGAATATGGTCCATGGCGAAAGACGCCGCAGTTCGAACAGCATGCGGCCGATGTTCATATTATGAAGTTCACGGCTTCCCAGCCAAATCACAAGTGCCAAAATAATGAGCGGAATTAGCATTCTGACAAAACGTTTCTGATAAGCAGCCAGTACAAGCTGTACTATTCGGTATGATTTAAGCTGCTTGAGTGCGGTAAGCAAAGTAGGTTCACCCTCCTGGGAAATTTCTCGAATGATAGAAATGTTATCCGCTTCCCGTAAATTGACCGGACAGCGGAGACCAACGTATACTGATAAGAAGAATATACCAAAATTAACTTTGAATTATGAAATCTACTCTATGATTATAAGCGAGGTTTTGTCCTGATGAAACTGGTGAAGAGTCTGTTGGGCTGGTTGGGAACGTTCGGCGCAGCCATCGCAGTCACTTTATTTATCGGCATATTCATTGCCCAACCTTATACTGTGGAAGGACATTCGATGGAGCCGACATTGCAAGACCAGCAGAAGCTGTATGTCTCCAAGATCCCCAACCTCTTCCCGGAATCATTGAAGCATGGCGATATCGTCATTATTGATAGCCGTGTCAAGGAAAAGCGTGGTTTTATCAACGATTTGTGGGAGCAGCCTTTATTCCGGATGTTTGACGAGCAGAAGAGTAGAAGCATCTATGTCAAGCGGGTAATCGGCAAGGCAGGCGATGTGGTGGAAGTGAAGGATCATGCGGTGTATCTGAACGGAAGTCTGCTGAATGAGCCTTATATTAAGGAAACCATGAATGAGACGGAAGACAGGGAGTGGGTTGTGCCTGATGGATATATTTTTGTGATGGGGGATAACCGGAATAACAGCAATGACAGCCGTTCGATCGGCTTCATCCCGTTGGATCATGTGATCGGCAAAACATTTTGACATGATTGCGTGCAGTTTGCCGGAAAGCCGTATGCTTTGCAGCGAACAGACACAGGATTGGCATTACGGCCGATACCTGTGTTTTTTTGTGTTCAAAAGCGAACGTATGTTCTATAATTATTTGCGTTGTAAGAAGTTTCCTGTCCGGTGTGTTCATAGCGCTATCGCTGCTGTTTGTTATCAAACTTATCAGTTTGGGAAGAATTGGGGATCAAGCGGTCCAGTGCCCAGATTACGAAACGTTACAAGGCTGAGCAATTGATCGGGCGGCAGGTGGTTGCTGTTGTGAATTTCCCGCCGCGTAACATTGCTGGTTTCCAGTCAGAGGTGCTGGTGCTGGGCGGTGTACCGGGTGAGGGAGACGTGGTGCTGCTTGCCCCGGATGTCAAGCTGCCGGACGGCACACTGATTGGATAATTTTGTTTGTTTTTTGGCGGGCGCTCCATTAAGATATAAGAGCTTGAAGGATTGATAATCAAGCAAGGCGTTCTATTTTTATTACGAGAGAGACGTGTACGAGGAGGAGAAACCGCATTATGTCAGCAACAAAGTTAGGGAAAGGCCCTTTGATCATTCTGATGATCAATATGTTCATTGCCATGCTGGGCATAGGTCTTATCATTCCTGTACTGCCGCAGTTTATGGGCATGCTGGGAGGCAGTGGCGAAGCCGGGGGTTATCTGGTTGCCGCATTCGGGCTTACCCAATTCATGTTTTCTCCAATCGGAGGGGAATGGTCCGACAAATACGGCCGCAAAAAGCTGATTATTCTTGGCCTGATCATTATGACGGTGTCAGCCGTGCTGTTTGCCGTGGGTACTGCTATGTGGATGCTTTATGTTTCCCGTCTGATTGGCGGTATCGGGGCGGCCTTTTTGATCCCGCCGATGATGGCCTATATCGCAGATATCACTACGCTGGAGACACGCGGTAAAGGAATGGGCCTGCTCGGCTCGGCAATGTCCCTGGGTTTTGTCATCGGACCTGGCGTAGGCGGTCTGCTGGCTGATATTTCAGTAAGGACTCCCTTTTATGTATCTGCCGTTGTGACCCTTATGGCTACATTGGTTTCCCTGTTCCTGCTGCCTGAAACGCTGTCGCAGGAGGATCAGTTGAGACATCGCAATACGATGCTCAAGCGGGAGAATGTGATCAAGCAGTTTGCGCTTTCGTTCCGTAAGCCGTACTTTGCGCTGCTTATTATGATATTTACGCTGACGTTTGGATTGTCTCATTTTGAGACGATGTTTCCGTTCTTTGTTACAGGCAAGTTTCATTATGATGAGCGTGATATTGCCTTGGTTATTACGATCGGGGCTCTGATTGGCACCGTGATCCAGGCTGTCGCCATCGGTCCGGTATTAAACCGATTCGGGGAAAAGGCCGTCATTACCGGATCTTTCCTGTTCTCGGCAATTTCGCTGGTGCTGATGCTGTTCTCGGGTAACTTTTACTACGTGCTCGGAGTGGCTTTGATTTTCTTCACGGCTACGGCACTGATGCGTCCGGCGATCAATACAGCATTATCCAAAATGGCGGGTGATGAGCAAGGCGTAGCCGCAGGCATGAATAATGCTTATATGAGCGTCGGCAATATCGTAGGACCTGCTTTGGCGGGAACCTTGTTCGACGTGCATATTAATCTGCCTTACATTTTCGGTGCGGCCATCCTCATGCTCAGCCTGATTCTGGCGGTGAACTGGAAAGCAGGCAGAAGGGCTGAACCTGCAGTGTAAAGGGGCAGTGCAGGCTTGCCCAATACTGGATTGAAACAGAAAGGCGGTCTCTCCGAACGGAAGGATCGTCTTTTCTGTTAAGATTATAGAATGTATAAGTTTTCAGTGGATCTGAACTAAAGGCAGTCTTATTTCCAAGTCATCGTGGGTAATAATGAGGGATGGAGCATGCAGAAGCTGGAGAGGAGAGATACGAAAATGGAACAGGAGCAGTTATTTTATACGGGTACATACGCTTCCCGCACGGAGACAGGGATTTACCTGTGCGCCTTGGATGGGGAAAGCGGGGAGATGAGAATTGTAAGCGGGACGGAAGGGATCGAGAGGCCTTCATTTCTGGCTCTGAGCCCGGACGGGTCCCGTTTGTATGCGGTGAGTGAAGCAGCGGAGGGGCATATATATGCTTATGCGGTGGATGCCGGGACAGGTGAGCTGCACATGCTGGACCGTAAGACGACGGAAGGAGCCGATCCCTGTTATGTGTCTGTGACCTCCGACGGGCGTTATGTGATGGCATCGAATTATTCAGGTGGCAATGCGGTCGTCTATGATTCCGGACCGGACGGGGGACTGGGCAGTTTGCAGGCACAGGTGAAGCATACTGGTTCAGGAATTCGGCAGGATCGGCAGGAAGGCCCGCATCCGCATTCCATCGTGCCTGATCCGTCAGGCGGATATGTCATGATATGCGACCTTGGCCTGGATGAGGTGGTCGTCTACCGTCTGGAAGAAGGAAAGCTGGTGACGCATCGTGAAGCGGAACTTCCACCAGGTTCGGGACCGCGCCATCTGGTGTTTCATCCAACTAACAAATTTGTATATGTGGCTAATGAGCTGAACAGTACGGTGACAGCGTTTATTTATAATGAGCAAACCGGAAAGCTCCAGCCCGTGCAACATCTGTCCACCCTGCCGGAAGGAGCGGTGGTTCCGGACAATACGGCTGCAGATATCCGTGTGACTGCTTGCGGGCGTTATCTGTATGTCTCCAACCGCGGGCATAACAGCATCGCCGCGTTTCGGATCGATCAAGACAGCGGAAAACTGGAGGTGATCGATTGGGTGGAGACCTTTGGGGCTACACCGCGTAATTTCAACCTGCTTCCCGGCGGATATCTGATCGCAGCCAACCAGGACGGCGGCAATCTCGTATCTTTCGCCATCGATGGGGAGAGCGGTCGGTTGCAGCGCACGGGATATGTGCTGGAGATTCCAAGTCCGGTATGCATAGAACCTATGCAAAAGCCTGCGAAGTAGGAAGTGCAGAATATACAATATACCGCCATGTAATAAAGGCGTCACGACCGCCAATTTTTCCGATGGTCATGACGCCTTTATTGTGATTTTCCAAACGATCCGTCTGCAATCATTCTGCTTTGGATAGGCCTAATCTGCCGCTGATGTTCGTGTAGTACAGACGGAACACAATGTCCTGGTTATAGTTGCCGAAGCCTGTTCCGAAGAGGGTAACCCCTCCAATGTGTTTGGCGTCTTCAGTCACCGCGATCCGGAACTTCCACTGCTTCTGCGCAATCACCACTTCATCCAGCGTAACATCCGAAATGCGATTGCCATCCATATAGGTGCCTTCCGGGGTCACCCGCAGCCTTTTGAGCAGCCCATACTGGTTAATATTATCCGGCCACCAGGACGGCGTATATTTGCCCCGATTATCTCCGAAGTCACCCGGACTGGTCCAGACTCCCAGCTTGACGTCATTTAGATAGAAGGAAATATCCGACGGCCAGTTATCGTTGGTGGAAGGTGCCTCCGAGGACAGCTCCATCGTGATTTCGAGCTCTCCCGGCTTTTGGCTGGCCAGCAGAAAGTTAGGGATTTTATATTCAATATGTCCCCGACCGAACCATAAAATTTTGGCATTCACACGTTCTGAATCGAGAAAATAGCGGGGCTCATCGAACTCCCCGATAATCTTCTCCACAGTGGCCAAGCCGCAGGTGGGCTCGATATCAACATCCGTATAATGGCCGACGGAAATCTCGGTCTGATGGAATTGACGGTTGTCCCGCTCATGCGGTGGCATGGTGATATGAATGCTGTCTACGGCCAGAGAGCATACCTTTTGCACGCCTCCGCGGCCGGGGAGCATTTTGGTTGTGATGAGCGCAGCCTTTTCCAGCTTCTTGACATGCATGGTCATGATCGCGCTGCTAAGTCCCAGGGCTTCCGCCAATTCGCGGATGTTCATAGGGGTGTCCGCCAGCAGCCGGATAATGTTCAGCCGCACCTCGCTGGCAAGCGCTTCGTACACCGGCAATGATTTATCGGAAATATCGAGTTCCATGCTTCCTCCGTAGATTACATAATAGTTTCAATTCATATAATTCATTTACATTTATATAAACTATATAATACCCTTCTCGTTGAATCAGCACAATCGGAAGGAGAAGAGAATTCCAAAAAAAAGCGCCGCGTCCGTGAAGACTGCAGCGCTTGTTCCAGGGGGGCAGGTTACCGATGCAGAGCGGCTGGCCCCGTCTCTGCCGTACCTTGATCCGTATGCTGTTCATCCTGGTCTGTCTGCCGGGCTTGTCCGGTCTGGTCGGGAGTTCCGGCGTACGGACGCTTGCTGCGTGGACGTTCGCGAGTGAACATGAATCCGCTCAGAAACAGAAGCAATTGGGCCCCCAGGATGTACGGGGAAGCGTGCGGGCCAATCCATTGAAGCAGCGCAACCGCAGCGATGAGGAAGGACAGCACACTGGCCGGCAGGTGGGAAGCCGTCACGTCAATTCCATTCTGGCGCCGGAGACTCAGCAGTCGGTACACGTAAACGACGGCAAGCAGCCCGGATATATAACGCATCCAGACAACAGAGAGCGTCATGCCGGATAATGCAGGATCAGCGAATTGCAGCTCCAGGTTCAAGCGCCAGGTTAGCAGGACAATGCCTGCGACGGCGGCAGGAGCAGCGGCGGGACGGAGTAAATTCCACAGAGCCGTGCCCCAGCGGGGAGCATGAGTTTCCTGGAGGAGCCGCCGCCGTTCTTCAATCAGCTTGTTCATTTCCCGATCCAATGATCTATGAAGCAGCGAAATTCTTGAACCGTCCCTGCGATCAAGACAGTTCTGAATTTCCTCCTGAAGGTACGGCGTCAGGTAAGGTGCGGATTTGCACTCCTCCAGCGCCTTCACAAGCGCGATATCCCCATCGCTTTCCGTCTGCTGCCCGTGTGCGGCGGCATGAAGCGGGCCTGCGAGTCTACCGTACAAATACAAGGATTCCTGCAGCTCATCCAACCGTCGTCTGCGGGACAGACGAAGCTGGACGGCGCTGTGTGCATACAGCCACACGATGACCGCCGCTGCAATGAGCAAAGGCAGGGCGCCAGCCGGATTCTCCGTCAAGAAGGCCGTTAGTTCCACGGGGGTCAATTGCGTCCCCTCCTTTCTATACTAAACACTATGGCATACTTAATATAACGGTTTCAAGATAAGGCTTTCATGAACAACATTATATGTAAGAATACTATAACCGGATATGAGGCCTGAATAATCTTATATTAGATGTAAGTTAGGGTTTCGTCTACAGATTCTTCCCTGTGGCCGGAGCCGATGCTTGAGTCTGTCAGCATAATTTGAATGGGGAGGCTTCCGTTTGCTACAATCTGCTCGTACAATGATACAATGAATGAGGTGAAAGAGCTCGATAAATTATGGCTGGACCAATCGTGGGGATGTCTTTAACAAGGGAGAGAATAGAATGGAGCCGGAAATCCTATATGAAGCGCCAACTGTTCAGGAATATGTGGAGTTGAGACAGGGAGCTGGGTTATCGCTTATTAGCGCAGAAGGAGCAGCGATCGGATTACCCAACAGTCTGTTTGCTGTCAGTTTGCGTCAAAATGGCGAGCTGGTAGGCATGGGACGAGTAGTTGGGGATGGAGGCTGCTTTTTTCATATAACAGATATTGCGGTTAGGCCGACCCATCAAGGGAAGGGATATGGGCGTTTGCTGATGACAGAGATTATGAAGTACCTGGAGAAGGAGATGCCTTTGGGAAGCTATGCAACTTTGCTTGCGGATGTGCCTGCGGATAAGCTGTATGCGAAGTTCGGGTTCCGGTTGTCGCGGCCGGAAACGGAAGGGATGTACTGGAGAAAGGGATAGTCGGCACGGGCTGGTTTGGGGTAAAACGGGCGGTTTAAGAAACACTATACAGATAAGCGATTTCAAGAATGCAGGAAAAGAGGGATCGGCATGGAGAAAAAAATAATTGTGCTCGGCGCTACAGGCATGATTGGCCGGGCTGTGATGCATGAGGCGCTGAGACGCGGGCATCAGGTGACGGCAGCAGTAAGGGAGCCGGGAAAAATCACGGAGACGCATGAGCACCTGAAGGTGGTGGAGGCGGATATTTTACGCCCGGATTCCATCGCAGCCGCCGCCCAGGGACATGATGTGCTGGTCAGCGCTTACGGACCGAGGTTCGGGGCGGAGGAGGAGCTGCTGGAGGTTGCGCGCACCCTGATTGAAGGTGTTCGCCGCGCGAAGGTGGAGCGCCTGATCGTCGTAGGAGGAGCAGGGAGTCTGAAAACGGAGAACGGCGAGCGTCTGATGGAAACACAGGAATTTCCGGAGGAAATCCGCCCCCTCGCGCTGGCACATGCCGATGCATTCGACATCTATCAAGGCTCGGATGTGTCCTGGACCTACTTCAGTCCGGCAAGCATCATTGAGCCTGGCCGCCGTACCGGGAATTTCCGGATCGGCACGGACTGGCTCGTAACCGACGAGACAGGGCAGAGCCGCATCTCTGTGGAGGACTATGCCGCTGCGCTCGTGGATGAGATCGAGGAGGAGCAGTTTGTTAACGCCCGCTTCACCGTAGGGTATTAAGCGGGGGTTTACGGAAGGAGATGTGGAGAAGGATGGAGAATGCAGGCAAGATCATCGTTGATGAAGTGCTGAAGCTGCGCTGTCTCCGTCATCGCTGGCGATCTTATTGATGCGTTATAATCATGCAAATCAAGGGCAGCACGAAGGCGAGCATAATCGGTACGAAGGATTCCCGCATCCATCGCTTCCGGCATGTCATATAAATAGCGGCAACGATGATGCCGGCATATATGTCCGCCGCGGTGATTCCGGTTAGGCGGGGTACAGAAAAATAGGCAAGGATCAGAAACAGGCCGAACCCGGTTGTGAAATAAAGGGCGGCCTGTTTCCTTTTATCCGGCACAAACAGGAGCTCTACAGCCACATCCGCAGCCAGGGCGGTGGGCAGGCCGAGGCCATAGGCCCATAGCTGTGTGGGCCAGTCGTTGGAGTATGCCTGCTCCGACAAGGCTGAGGGCACAGCCGGTAGCAGCGGAACAAGAAGCGAGAGCAGGCTCAGCAAGGAAAAGGCAAGACCGCCGCAGGCCAGCTTGTTCAGTGCATAGTGACCGATGGCCATTCGCCAGGGCAGCTTGGGCTGGGTATTGTTCATATTTCGCATGATGATTCCTCCTGACAGCATAAGTTAAGACAGACGTATGTTTTGGCAGAAATGTACAGGCGTGAACAGCATGAAGATTACAGAGGGCTGACCGTTCACGGCAATTCTTTTAACATTTATTGTGTATGATGGTCCTTATAGGAATTTTACGTACAGCGATGAAAGGCGGGGCAAGTATGATACAGGCTGTCATATTCAACTTGGAAAGCACGGTGCTGGATCCTGGGGGGCTTCGGCTCTCACAGGGAATGAATGATTTATTCCGCTGGATGGGTGTCGATGTCGGACCGCAGGATATCAAGCGGGGCCGGGGGTTGACGATCCGGGAGCACATTGCCAGTACGTTAAGACTGTCGGACGTGCGGTCGAGCTGGATCAACCGCTTTGGCACCGCGCCGGGCCGAGACGATGTCGAGCGCATTTATTCAGAGCTTGTTCCGGTGCTTCGTTCCCTGCTGCAATCCTCCACCCCTTGCAGCGGACTGGATAAGGCGCTGCAGGACATCCGTGATCGGCGTATTCAGTCCGGAGCAACCTCGGCGTTCACCAACGATTTGCTGGACGGCGCAGCACGCCGTGCTCTGCAAAATACGGAGCTGGATTGTACGGTAACGCCCTGCGAGGTCAACAGTGGCCGGCCATTTCCCTGGATGGTCTTTGAAAACGCGCACCGTATGCAGGTGTATCCGCTCAGTGATATGGTCAAGGTTGGCGACACGGTTGCCGATATGCAGGAAGGACGGAATGCCGGCGTCTGGACCATCGGTGTGCTTGACGGCTTCATGAACCGCATGGACGGAATTGGACACGGGGATGAGGGTGCTGAGAATCAGCGCAAAGAAGCGGCTTACCTGCTGAAGCGTGCCGGTGCTCATTTAATCATGGATTCGCTTGCCGACCTGCCCCGTATGCTCCGTGAAATCGAAATGCTTCAGCATACCGGTGGCCGTCCGTAATCTTCGCATTTCTCCTCAGGTTGTCACCATAGCCCCGCCGTTGATATGGATGCACTCTCCTGTCACAGAGGAGGAATCATCTCCTGCCAGATATACGTAGGCAGCGGCCAATTCATAGGGCTGTGAAGCCCGTCCAAGCGCTGTATCTGAACCGAAGGTACTGACGTTGTACGGCGATAAGGATGCGGGAATCAGCGGGGTCCAGACTGGTCCAGGAGCCACACAATTTACGCGAATGTTTTGGTGAGCCAGAGATCGTGCCAGCGAGCGTGTAAGTGTGACAACCGCCCCTTTGGTAGCAGAATAGTCAATCAACGGCGGATAGCCCTCATAAGCGACAACAGATGCGGTATTGATGATAGAGGAGCCGGAGGATAGATGGGGAAGTGCGGCCTGGATGAGAAAAAAGTAAGATATGATGTTCGTCTGAAAAACGTTGTAGAGCTGCTCCTCCGTAATGTCCAGAATACTATTTCTTTCATATTGAACGGCATGATTATTCACAAGAATGTCCAGCTTTCCGAAGGTGCGAACGGTGTCCTGCACCGACCGGGTGCAGTTGGCCTTGTGCTTCAGATCCGTCTCGATCAGCAGGCAGCGGCCCCCGTGATGTTCAATCCTCTGCCGGGTCTCTTCCGCATCGGAACGTTCGCTTAAATACGCGATAGCTACATTCGCCCCTTCTTTGGCAAAGGCAATAGCTGCAGCTTTGCCGATCCCGCTGTCTCCACCTGTAATGAGGATGGTCTTGCCATCAAGCTTACCGCTGCCGCGCAGGGAGGGGGCTTCGCTGATCGGACGCGGATTCATCAAGCTTTCCAGTCCGGGAAGCGGCTGCTTTTGAGGAGGGAAGGTGAATACTTGCTCCTTGCAGACCGTTTCTTTCTTGTAATATGGATATATGGGGTTCATAGGTCCCTCCTGGGTAACTGTTTACTGCATAGTCTATGCATACGCCCAGGAAACGTGAGCGCTGTCCGTTGCTCCCTCCATGGACGAAAAATGCTATGATCAAAACAGTAAGGGGAGGAGATCACCCTATGAATCCGAAGATCCGCATTGTAAACGAAGAAATTTTGTCCGATAATTGGTATATGCTTAAGAAAATCACCTATATGAACGGAATTGAGACGGGGTTATTCATCGAGACTTGCACCGGAAAAAGCCTGCTTTCCAATTGAGGAATGCAGGCTTTTGTTCACTTTATAAAAGGTTAAGCAGGTATATCATTCAGAGCATTAAAGCTTAACCTGCTTACAGATCGTCGAATCCGTTATCGTCGCCAACCTTGCCGTAGTTGCGGGATTTGGCTTCGAAGAAGTCGGTTTTGGTTGCGTTCAGAGCATCGTCCGAGAAAGGCTTGATCCAAGGCATGCAGTTCACATCAACGCCTTCGTAAGCTTTGTCCATGCCCATCAGCCGCAGCCGCATGTTAGCCATATACTTGATATAGTCAGACAGCTCGTTCAGATCAATGCCGCGCACCTCGGACAATGTGTAGTAAGCCCAGTTGGTTTCGAGCTCCACCGCACGGTTAATCGTCTTGTAGACATAATCCATATTCTCTTTCGTGTTCAGCTCAGGGAAGTCAACGAGCAACTGCTTGAATACTTCCGCGAAGAAATAGCAGTGCTGGTTCTCGTCACGCTGAATATACGAAATCATTTGGCTGGTCCCCATCATCTTCTGATCACGCGCCAGGTTGTAGAAGAAGGCGAACGTACTGTAGAAGAAAATGCCCTCCAGAATGAGGTCAGCGACCATCGACTGGAAGAAGGTTTGCGGGTTCGGATTGTCCCGGAAATCCTGATAAATGTTCGAAATGAACGTGTTGCGCTCCAGCAGCACCGGATCATGCTTCCAATATTCAAAAATCTCCTTCTGCTCCTGCTCGGAGACGAGGGAGGAAAGAACGTAGGAGTAGGATTGGTTATGAACAACCTCCTGCTGCCCGATAATCGCCGAGACCGCCTCAAGCGATGAATCCGTGAAGTAACGTTTTACGTCCCCGACAAACATCGTCTGCATCGAGTCCAGCACCGCCAACAGCCCGATATTGATTTTAAAGGTGCGTTGCTCTTCCGAATCCAGCAGCGGAAACTGAGACGCATCCTTGGACATCGGAATTTCATCCGCAATCCAGTGGTTGAGCAGCAGCACCTTGTACAGCTTGTACATGTGCGGCATACGAATATCGTTCCAGTTCAAAATCCCGGAGCATTCCCCTTCGATGATGCGTGTGGAGCGGTTGGGTGCTTCCGTATTAAAAATCTTTTGTAATTGCATGGGAGAGTCTCTCCTTTAAAGTGAGCTTTGATTTATGTTAAGCGCAGGAGTAGAGCGTGTTGGACCGCATTTGCGAAGCAAACAGGACCAACAACGCGGCTCCTTCTACCATAGAAACTTATCTGCTGCCCATACTCTCTCCACCAAACTTGCGGGGGTCCAGGGGGCAGCAGGCCCCGCTGGGGTCCCCCTTGGAAGGGGGATTTAGGGGGATCGAAACTCCTTTCAAAGGACCTCAGGATCACGACGCACAACTTTCACACTCATCAATCGTCAACGCGCGGCTGCGGACATAATAAGTCGACTTCATGCCCGATTTCCATGCATGCAGATGCAGCTCTAGGAACTCGGTGGCCTTAATATCCGGCCGGACATACAGGTTAAAGCTTTGGCCCTGGTCAATATGACGCTGGCGTGCAGCAGCCATATTAATGGACGCATGCTGATCCACCAGGAAGGCCGTTTTATAGTACCAGATCGTTTTCTCATTCAGATCCGGCGCAGGGTTCGCAATCTTGTAGGTTGTCTTCTCTTCATAAGAGAGCAGCTCGTACAGTGGGTCAATGCTGGCGGTCGAGCCAGCAATGATCGAGGTCGAGCCGTTAGGCGCGATCGCGAACAGCCAAGCATTCCGGACACCGTTCATCCTCACCTGTTCAGCAAGCTCCTGCCATTCCGCCGTCGTAACGAACTTGCCCTCGCGTGTGCCGTCCGTGTAGTGACGGGATGCAAAATAGTTCCCGCTCTCCCAGTCGGAGCCTTCGAACTTCGCATAACGGCCCTTTTCCTTCGCCAGCTCCATGCTGGATCTGACGGCAAGATAGTTGATTTTCTCATACAAATTATCGTTATATTCAACCGCTTCGTCCGATTCCCAACGGATACCCTCAAGGGCAAGCAGGTGATGCAGACCGAAGGTGCCCAGACCTACCGCACGATACTGGCTGTTGGTATATTGAGCCTGCAGCACTTCAATGTTGTTGATATCAATAACATTATCCAGCATTCGCACCTGAATCGGCACAAGACGCTCAAGCACGCCAGCAGGCACCGCACGTGCCAGATGGACAGAGTTCAGGTTGCAGACTACGAAATCGCCTGGGATTTTGGAGATGACGATCCGGGTTTGTCCGTCCTTGGTCACCAGCTCCTCTTTCTCAACGACGGTAGGGGACTGGTTCTGCATGATTTCCGTGCACAGGTTGGAAGAATAGACCATACCGTGGGCACGGTTCGGGTTGGAACGGTTCACCGTATCGCGATAGAACATGTAAGGCGTGCCAGTTTCTAACTGTGATTTCATGACGCGTTTCATGATATCGATCGCCTGCACCGTGATGCGGGACAGCAGCGGATGATTGACGGCCTCCTCATACTTCTCGCGGAAGGAGCCTTTGCCGTACTCTTCATCATAAAAATCTTCCAATCCGAGCGGACGGCCGTTCTCGTCAGTCCAGCCCATAACCTTCTTCACTTCGTGAGGGCAGAACAGGCTCCACTCACCGCGGGCTTCTACGCGCTCCATGAAAAGATCAGGCAGGCAGACGCCATGGAACACGTCATGGGCGCGCATGCGCTCGTCCCCGTTGTTCAGCTTCAGATCCAGGAAGGCCAGAATGTCTTTGTGGAATACGTCCAGATAAACGGCAATGGCGCCTTTGCGTGTACCGAGCTGGTCTACGCTGACGGCGGTATTGTTCAGTTGGCGGATCCAGGGAATGACACCCGAGCTGGTGTTTTTGTGACCACGGATGTCTGAACCTCTGGCACGGACCTTACCAAGGTAAACCCCGATACCTCCGCCCATTTTGCTTAGACGGGCCACATCGGTATTGGAATCAAAGATGCCTTCCAGGGAATCATCCACCGTATCGATAAAGCAGCTAGAGAGCTGTCCAGCCACTTTTTTGCCCGCATTGGACATCGTAGGTGTAGCGGCGGTCATGTACATATTGCTCATGGCCCAGTAAGCTTCCTTGACCAGCTCCATGCGTTTCTCGGCAGGCTCCTTGTGCATCAGGTACATGGCGATGACCATGTAGCGTTCCTGCGGCAGCTCCATGACCTTGCCGTCGAAGTCGTTGGCGAGGTAACGCTCGGACAGAGTCAGCAGGCCTATATAATCGAACAGCAGATCATTGTTCGGTTCAATGTGTTCTCCGAGCTCGTCAATTTGCTCTTTAGAGTAGCATTCCAGAAGCTCTTCGCGGTAAATCCCTTTCTTCACCATTTCGGTAATTAAGGGATAAAACGCGCCGTAAGGCTCATCAGGATAGGATTTATAACGGCGGTTATTGGCCGCTTTCTTGTAGAGTGAGGTCAGCAGGGAACGTGCGGCGGCGAATTTCCAATCCGGCTCATCCTTGCTCACCAGTTCAAGGGCAGACATGATGAACGCATTGCTGATTTCATCACCGGTCACTTCGTCCCGGCGCAGCTTGGACGACACGCCGCGCACGAGGCGATCCTTATCCAGTTTGTCCAGATCCTTTAATACACGGTCGGCATAAACGGAAATTCGCATTTCGTCAAAAGCAAGCTGACGATTATTGGGTTTAATCACGAGTTGTGGCATGGAGGATTCCTCACTTTCATTTTTTGAAGATTATAGAATAAGTCTGCCATTTATGAATCTGCAGGTCATGATCATGCTGAAAAATGGTCTGCGTACAACGTTTAGGAGCGGAAGCCTTGCTTGCGGTAGGATGATGCGTCACGGATGGGCTGAAGAGCAGCAATCCGGAGAGAAGTTATGTAAATCTCTCGTCACAAATCTTAAAAATAGCGCATGGCTTCAGGAATGGGCATTTTCTTCAGGATTGTGTCGAATTTTGGCTTCTGTACTATATTTAGGTGTTGCTTATCTAATTTAACCCAATATATTGTATCTGTAAACCGAAAAAATGAAATGACACAGGCACGATTATAGCAAAAAAAAGATCATTCCGTAAAGGAAGGAGATTGGAAACAGACGCAAATCGCGGAAATTCGAGAGTATGGACGAGCATGGTGAAGAAAGACTGATTTTCTAGTGTGCTGTATTTGAACTTAGGGGAGGCTGGCTGGTAAAATACATGTAAAACATACCGGTTGTGGCAGGAGCCGGACACCAAAGGAGGGCAAGAATATGGCTATTGCGGAAGTGACAGTCATTCCGATCGGGACGGACAGCACCAGTCTCAGCAGCTATGTCGTGGAAATGCAGCGGGTGCTGCACCAGCAAAAGGGGATTTCCTATGAGCTGACCTCGATGAGCACGATCATTGAAGGCAGCCTGGACGATGTATTCACTGCGATTGCGGCACTCCATGAAGCGCCTTTTACGTCAGGAGCGAAACGCGTCTCCACATCCATCAAGATTGATGACCGCCGCGACAAGGAATCGTCCAGCGTATTGAAGCTGCAATCGGTTGCGGCCAAGCTGAAGGCTGCTGATAAAGGAATAAAACCGTCTTGATTATCATATTTATAGTTGTATAATCGGTTATGATCAGTCGGTGTTACCGGCTCTGCTGGTGTAGCTCAGAGGTAGAGCAACGCACTCGTAATGCGTAGGTCTGGGGTTCGATTCCCTTCACCAGCATTCTAAAAAAAATAGTAACGGCGCGGCTGTCCGGGTTTTCGGAAGCCGCGCTTTTATGTGAACGTTCTTCTGCACAAGGGATGTCTGGCAAATTGGGTGTGCGTGTTGGTACCGATCTCAACGAATTGAAGAATCTCTAAGTCGACCTCCTTGCTGATAGAAAGCAGCGATGCAGGCCTCGACTTTTCAGGCGGGGCTGCAGCTTATTCCTTGGCGTGTACAAAAAAATAAAAGCCTCGGGAGCGGGGTTTCCCTGGGCTTGTTTGTGTTATAATCTGATTTGTACAACTTAACGGCTAACAAGGGCGGTCGGCTAATCTCCCGGAAGGGAGGTGATGCCTGTGGAAGTGAAAGATACACTTTTGTTGATGATTCAATTTGCAACAGTTGATGATTCAATTTGCAACATTGGTGATTATGACACTTTCCTTCAATAAAAAGAAGTAGGCCGCCCATGCTAAGGAAACGGTCTACTTCTGATCGCTTTTCCCACAGCCGACCGCTCTTTTAGCGGTAGTTGTGCAGGGACCGGCTGCAACCGGTCCTTTTTCTATTTTTATGTTATCACAATGAAATTATACAGGCAACGTGATTGCGATAATTGACTATAAACAATGTTTAAATTTCGATTTATTTCACAGTTAATTTCTTCTTCTACCGACGTACAGATACTTGCGAAACCTTATAGAATCGGACTTCTAACCTATATATAGTACTTATTTCCCTTCTTCGAATGTGTCTATAGGCATAATGATTTTCTTCATAAAATAACATCCTTTTTCCATTGTGATATACTCAAAAAAATACAAGACTTTAGCAAGAATAATCGAGTAGTAGGAGGAGGATCTAATGAAAATTAACTTATTGCTCTTTTTATCCTCAGTTCAAGAACATGAAGGCAACAGCATTCAACCTGCACTGGTGAAAACATTTGAATCTAATATTCGCCCTGTTCAAGGTGATATATTGGACGACCCTGGGTTTCATCCGGATTTCCACAATGGTTACGAGGTTGTGAAGGTTACACTCAACTATTCATCGGATGAATGCTGGGTCTCTTTGACACCTCTTGCATTGGAGCTTGAAAACCTTCCCATAGAAGCCTACGTAGAGAACCTTATAAAACACGGTTGGCGTATTGTTTCAAAAGAAGAGCTGAAAACGATGTAGAACCGCTTAAACCAGTAATTCAAAATACAGAAGGGGGTTGTCCCAAAAGTCATGAAAATGGCTTAGGGCAGCCCCCTTTTCAATTTTGTTAAACCAGAAGATTGCGATTTCCGGTTGTTCTTGTTAAGTTGGGGGATGCACAAAAGCAGCGGAGAGGACGAAGCAATTCCGGAAAAGCGGAGCGGTCCCCTTTGACCCGGAGGGTCAACAGTTATTATGAACGAGACAGACTCCCACGTACTTGCAATATCTTAGGTTACTTTGGCAATACAGGTAGTATAAGGGCCTGCGATCCAAAGCAGAGCTAAATTGCAAAGGAGAG
>NZ_JAPCKK010000004.1 GCF_030705605.1 Paenibacillus zeirhizosphaerae | reverse complement strand
GATCGCCAACCACCTGGCCAAGCTGGCCGGATAGGGCGATCTTCTTGTTTTCATAATGCTCAATACTTCAGGAATTCATTTCATTATCCAAACGAGCCCCAAAAAACAGGGCTTTGTCAACAACCTGTAGGAGCTACCGCCTGGTAGCTCCTTCTTTATCCACTTTATTGTTAAATAAATTCCATTCATTTTCAGTGATACAGTATGACAGCTCAAAGGTTTCATGACCGCCTGTTTTAAGTACTCGCCTCAATAGGCACCTTAATGCGATCTTTTGCAACAACTACATTATTGTGTACGACATAGCACTCCACGACATGGCCTCCTTGGAAAGAAGTTTTCTCTTCCCTTCTACCCTGTCCCGCATCGCGAACAATTTGGCCGCGGATCATATCGCGTCGTATCGCTTCTGGTCCACGATTCAGGACTTTCCAATAAACAGTAAACTTATAATCAGGTTCCTTGCTGCGCCGGGCAAGTTCAGCAAATTCATTTTCTTTAACCGTAAAAATCAATTGTTTTTTTGGCTGAAGCCATTCAAATTTCGAAAGCATTGCCCGTAATGATTTTCGAGTAAATCCATCAACCTCTACATCACAATCTATACGCAGTTTGTATTTGATGTCCGCACCATCAAATTTATCATCAATAAACTCCTCAGTATTTCTTGCATTGCCGAGAGCAAAGCTTTTCTGAATCGCTTGTGTTTCAGTTACTGCTTCAGGTAATGGAAACTTGTTTCCGAATACATTCTGCAGGTTATCATAAAGATCCTCAGACTCCTCTGTAAGATCTTTTAGTTTGTTATAAGCCTTTTTAGCCTTAGCCACAAAAGCTCCGTCCTTATTGTAAACATGCTGCCGGCTTCCAAGCGCAAGCCAATATGCCTGGTCCTTATTCATATCTTTTAGATAACCGAATAAATCCTTCCAGAGATCCAAATAGCTTTCAAAGAAAATACTCTTATATTTTTCGTAGCTGCTGTCACTTAAGAAATTATGTACAAGCGTATCGATCAGCAAGCCTCCAAATTTAAACCCTTTATGGTTTTTCCAAGCCCGTACCATACGACATATATAGATAAAGTGACCATTGCTCTCATCCGTCATTACCTCGCTGGCCGTCAGTTCCGGTAGCGGGTCCGTTTTACGCCAGCGACCGCCATTATTTGTATCCGGATAATCAAATGCTCCATCGGACCTTTCAAATACAGGGCACACCTCTATTTCACATTTGGCACCATTCATCGTAACAACTACAACCTGGCCGTCTCCACGCACGACCGTTCGCGGATATACCTTCTTGATTACTTTTTTTACATCTTGGAGCAGAATGGACTGGCCGTTACCCTCGTAACCATCATATTGAGCTTTGAGTTCAGGAGGAAGAACAAACAACATGTCCATGTCGCTGGTACCCTTTATCGCAGTTTTGCGGCCAAGGGACCCCACGATATAACCGTGCTCTTCCTCGCTTTCCTCGCCCCAAAATTCACCATTCAGTTTCTTTAGTATTCGTTTATAGCGACTTAGCATATCCTCTTCATTATCGACCTCAAGCTGATTGACGAAAGATTCAAACGATTCATTTAACATAAATCACCCTCCAAAATTTATATTTCATTAATAGCAAAAACTACGGAATAAGCTAAACCTGCAAGGAGTAGAAGGATTACAAAAATATAAAATAGTAACTTATAAACTTTAGGTATTTTGTCACTCCAAAATGTGAAGTGCAGTTGCTCGTCCATCCACTGTATCTGAGATTCACCAAAAAATTTAAAGTGGGCAAATGTATGGGAGAAGAATATCTGCTTAGATTTTGAAACGGAATAATACTGATCCATAAGCTCCTGAAGGCGTGTTTCTTCGTTTTCAAAGCTATTCGCATTGGAGCTTTTTACGGAGAGGTAGAGGCTATGAAGTTCATTATGGATCTGGACCAATTTTACGGCTGCTTCATTATAGGATTTCTTTTCCGAATCGTACTGAGTAATGGTATACGCATATATCCCTGCCAGAACCAGCATAAAGGAAATGATATCATTAAACTGAAAATCCGGCTTCCATAGCTGCCAGACACCTATAAACACTCCAAATAATGCAAGACCACGAGGCAATTTTTCAATAATATCATAAGTGGCAAAATGTTTTTTTGCCCCAAAATATACATTGTATCCCCGTGTTGCTATGAGCTTCAGAAAATCATCTTTATTCAAGCTATCGCTCCTTTGTCCTGAAAGCTATTTTAGATTTCAAACCATCCTTTAATATGGCCACGGGGTAAAATCATCTCGTCGTGCCCATAAATGCTAATGACATTGAACTGGTTAAGTATTTTCCCCACCTGACGATAGTCCGCAGCAGTAACCTGGTTATCCGGGGAAGCAACGTTTCCAATATAAATCTTTGAGTCCTTCGTTATGATCTTGAACATCCGTAATCGGCCTCCCTACTCGACAATGAATAAACAAAAAAACAGCTATTTCAGCCTCCATCATAGCAGTAGCTTAATTATACTAGAAGCATTATCCCCCGAACATATGTTTTTAAAAAAATTAATTTCTCTCCTACTCGCTCACTGACGCCAGGATCCATGCTCCAGGTTACCGGCAGCCCTGCTACTGTGCCTGCAATCGTCGCCGTGCGTCTCTGAATTTATGCTGCAGGTCGCTCTGCAGGAGTTGGCTCTGACGGATCACGGACATCTGGCCACTGGTAAAGCCGCAGTTGCCTCTCGTTTACCGGACGGATTCGACTGCTTTCAGCGGTTCCGGCTGCGCCACCAAGTAATGTATGTACAGCTTTTGAATCTCCTGGTTCCATGTTGCCGCAAATGTTACAGCTTTTCATCGATTACCGAACAAAGCCCGAGGCTTAATCCATAGGCAATAGAGTGGGCAACTTTTTGTTATCACGATAACCAAATGCCTTAACAATGTTTGCTCGAATAGCGTAGGCAACTCGCATGAAGTCGTACATAATAGCCTTCATGTGCAACTCTTCCGAAAAACAATAGCCTTTGATTTTAGATTCTTTATCTTTGGCAAATCGGGCGGCAATTCTATGGTTTCCATCAACAGCCCATCTTTCAAGCTCGATCGCTTGGTACTCGATTACATATACAGGTTCGTTGTTAGATGCAGCATGCTGTAATCTATCTTTAACGAGGACCGACGGATCAATGAAATTCATTAATTCTGCGACCTTAAAATCCTGGAGACTCAAATCATGACTTTTTATAAAGCTTTCAAGAATCGGTACACTCCATGCAAATTGGATATTTCCAAGCGCTGACGAATGCACTCTGTTAAAAATTTGAGTTCCCGGAATATGCTCAGGATTACGTTCCAGCGGCAACTCAGAAACCCTATCGATTGCTTGATACATTTTTTGTATCAGCTCTTTATGATTTGGGAAATGGGAGAGCATATCTCTTGTATCGTATATTTCAACATGCCCCCTAATGTTCTTAAGAACCTCATTTTTCAGATGATTCAGCTCACTCATTGAAGCTCCCAGATCCAATGGTTTATCAATGTGGCAATACTTGTACTTCTTTCCGCTTCCGCAGGGGCAAAGCTGGTTTCTTCCAATACTACTCATTTTGTAATTTACCTCTCTTTCTAAATATATGCTTTGAGCCACTTCACCGTAAAAAAGGGTCAATACATTCCTTTTTCAGGAAGTTATTCCTCTATATATCGACTGAAACACAATATATAGGTCTCTTTCATATAATTTAACCCAATATATTGTATATGTAAATGAGAAACCAAAAAAATGCACAAGTGCGAATGATAGCTGAAAGATGCTGCTTACCAATTCTACGGTGACGTCGCTCCATTCGGAGCGACCATAACAAAAAAAGAAGCCCAAGGGGCTTCTTGCCGTCATTTCTTCAGGCTCAGCTGCCGTACACGAATGAATTCAAGGATATCATTCAACTCCCGAAATTTCTCATTGTGATGTCGTGTATCAGTGCTGGAGTGAAGATGATAGGGATCAAATTTCGTTATTGATGCTGGTGTTCCATCCGGATGATAGTGAGCATGGAATTTCATAATAAGCTGTTTATTCTCGTTATACCAATCATACCAGTATAACTCAATATACTGCTTATCTTTGTCCAGCATTTCTACACAATACATTTTCGAGAAATCGTGGAAGATGATCGTCTTTCGAACAGCTCGTCCATCGCTGTGTAAGCCATCTGCACCTTCCCGTACCTCTTGAATGATGTCCGAAAAGTTTTGCTCAATAAATAGAAAGTTACTTCTTCTTATCTCCAAACTCAAGCTGCTGCCTCCCAAGCAAGTGTTGCCAAATCTGAGCATCGGTTTCTTCTTCAGCTGTCAATTCTTCTTTTGCCCCGAGCGTTCGTTCGAACACATCACCGTATTTATCTTCGTAATAAGCAATTTGCCGTGTATAGTATGCTAAGTCGCTCTCTTCTTTGTGAGAAGTTTCAGCTTCCTGTTTGTGCCACATGGCCACAACTTCACGGACAAGAATTCTTTTTCCGGAGGTCATAATAAACTCCGTGTCATCTGGTATTTTATTATGTTTGTTTGAACCAGCTTTTTTAATCCCGACAAACCGGCCTTGATCAAGCCAATTATGGATCGTCATAACACTGACCCCAAAAAATTTAGCCAATTGGCCAGTAGAATATTCTTCAACCCTCTCAACAGCAGCTGCGATGTCGGTCTCTGGTGAATCTGTTGCAACGGACAATGCGTGTCTGAGCAAAGCTTCAAATCCCTTCTGGAAAGCAAAGGGGTTTTCGAAAATACCCTCATCAAACTCTCGAACAATGCTCTCATTGTTGCGTAAGGCATGTGCAAGGACTTTGAACAGCAAAACACTGTTATCAAAATCCTTTAAATTTGAAGCTAACTCCACGGCAATATGACTGTAGTTTTTAATAAATTGGCTTTTTTCACTGTATGTAATAGGCATCAACATTCACCTCACACTCCTATTCTATAACTTTTGGATTTTAAATTCAATAACCAAACCACAAAAACTTAAACAAACTTAAATGAACTTAAATCATTGTGTTAATCATTATAGATGGTGGAACGGAATTTATACTCCTTTGCTCTATTAAATTGTGCTTGGCCACGATATGGCTAGCACCGATTCTGCACATATGATCCGGTTCCGTGCGACGATCGATTCGATTCACAGCCGCTATTCACCAACAGACGATCAGCCCGTGTTACACTAGCAGTCACGCCGATCCATCTACCATCAAGAGCCGGGCGGATCCGGATACATGCTGCAGGACGCTCATCGGGTGTGTATTTCCGGTTCTGCCGGATCCACGCGACCAGGCTGCCGATGAGCCCCAATTTGCCATAGTTCAGTGGGAGGTCGAACCAGGATGCATTCAGTGGTGTCGGTTACGCCAGGCGATGTGTGTACGGCTCCTCCAAGGATTCGGTTACATTCTGCAAGCCAAGCTTCTTTCATAGCAGATTACCGGAAGCCTGGTGGGTCACGGTTTAGACGAGACGGCATACTCATCGTCGGCCGGAGTATAAACCTGCTATACCTGCTACAAATAAAAAAAGGACAGGGTGTCTCCCCAATGTCATTAAGTTAAGGTGCAGGGCTAAAAATCAAAAAAGAGCAGGTTATCGAAAAGATAGCCCACTCTTTTCGTATTATTAGGTCAACCAGAGATTTCTGGTTGGCCTTTTTTTATGGCCGGTTTATGATGGCGGTAGCCGGGAGAACGTGCTGCTCTTTGGGGATCTAACCCCGTCAAAAAAACTGTTCTCCCACTAATGTTTGAGCTGGTTGAGGCATTTGACCTCGAATCACAAGCGAAGCTGTGGGATTGGAACCATCGTGGAATGCCGGCTAAAATCTAGGAGGAGATGAATATGGGACCGGTTGTCGGATTGGACGTTTCGAAAGGAACGAGCAAGCTTCAGGCGTTTACGGATCGGAATCAGCCTCATGGTAAGATCATGAGCATCACGCATACGGAGGAAGGGTACGAGCGCTTGAGTGATTTGCTGGAGGAATTAAAACGGATAACGGGGATGGAAGCTGCCGTTGTGTTGGAAGCTACGGGTCATTACCATCGTGGTCTGGTTGCTTATTTGGAGCGTAGTGGTTATCGCCACTACATCGTGAATCCGCTGCAATCCAAACGAGCAAAAGGAACGCAACTTCGAAAAGTGAAAACGGATGCGGTGGATGCATGGCATCTAGCTGAGATGTTCTATCGTGGGGACATCCAGCCGCACCGGACATGGGGGGAGGAGATCACCGAGCTTCAGCATCTGACACGGCAGCATGAGTTTATGACTTCCCTGCTCGTCCAGGCCAAGCTGAACATGAGGGCTATAATGGATCAGGTGTGTCCGGCTTATGAGGGAGTGTTCCACAACCTGTTTTCGACGACATCGTTACAGGTTCTGCGACATATCCTCAGTGGCGACACCGTTACCGTAGAAATCATCCGGGAAACAGCTGGCTCTTCGCGTGGAGAGGCGTGGATTCGGGGAAAGGCAGAGCGGATACAAGCGTTAACGCCTTTAAACAGGTCAAGCAAAGCACAGCAGACGGCCTTACGGTGTATGGTAGAGATCATACTCGCCCAACAGAAACAGCTCCGCCAACTAGAGATCGCCATTGAGGAGATGACGCTGATGCTTCCGGAAGTAAAATTACTGAAGACGATTCCCGGCGTAGGTGATAAGCTGGCCGCGGCACTGGCGGCGGAAATCGGGGATGCGTCTCAATTTGAGAACCCTAAGCAGCTAGTGGCGTATGCGGGGCTGGATCCGGGTGTGCACAGTTCGGGGAAGTTTACGGCGAGCAGTAGCCGTATTTCAAAGCGAGGTTCTAAACGTTTGCGCAGGGCGTTGTATGTTGCTGTACAATGCGGGTTGAGAAAAGGCATAAATGAGCGGCTTAAGGCCTATTACGAGAAGAAAAGGAAAGAGGGCAAGCCCTACAAGGTGGTTGTGATTGCCTGCGCCAACAAGCTTTTACATCACGTGTACGCCATCCTTGTAAAGGGCGAGCCCTACAAAGCCTAAAATACCATATTTATCCACAAGCATCCGCGCCAACGGAGGCTTCTTTGTCATGGTCAAATATAGTATAGCAGTGTCTTCGTCACAATCCAACCGTTTTAGGCTTGACAAACATTAGCTGGTTTTTTTTGCGCGAAAAAGAAAAAAAAGGACTTGATGAAAGTGTGTTCGAAGCCCCTTGGAAAACGAGGAGGTTACGCTAATGAACGAGTACGCAAATTCGCTAAAAGAAACACTGACATCCCTCATACGAGACATGGCAGCCGCACCAGCACCTTATGTCAAAAACCCTGAAACAGATTTTACCCGAAAGAAAAAGCTGCCCTTTGAAACGGTTATGCAACTCCTGATCTCCATGGGGGGCAACAGCCTATATAAGGAACTCCTGGATTCCCAGGGCTATGACGTCAACACGGCAACCACTTCTGCTTTTGTCCAGCAGCGGAATAAAATCCTGCCGGCTGCTGTGGAATTCTTGTTTCACACATTTACGCAATCGTATACGGATATCAAGGACTACCGAGGGTATCGATTACTTGCCGTCGATGGTTCGGATTTGCATATCGCAACGGACTCTGCGAACACGGACACCTATTTTCAAAATCAACCGAACACCAAAGGCTATAATCTTCTGCATTTGAACGCAGCCTATGACTTATGCAACCGAATTTACGTGGATGCCCTCGTTCAACCGCGAAGGTTATGCAACGAGGGAAGGGCACTGGCCGCTATGGTTGACCGTTCCCCCATCCAGGGCAAAACCATGGTGATTGCCGATCGTGGCTATGAAAGTTACAACAATTTCGCGCATATTGAACAAAAAGGGTGGAACTACGTCATACGGGTAAAGGATTTGGATTCCAATGGGATTCTTTCGGGCTTGCGTTTGCCCACGAGCGGAGAGTTTGATAGGGACGTTCATCTGACACTCACCAAAAAACAAACCAAAGAGGTCAAGGCTCATCCCGAGATTTATAAGTTCGTCCCTTCCGCGTCTACCTTTGATTTTTTAGATTTGAAGGAGAACTTGTTTTACCCGATTTCCTTTCGGGCTGTTCGTTTCGTTCTGCCGAGTGGCGCTTATGAAACCGTCATTACGGATCTTTCTGCCGCTGATTTCCCACCCGATGAAGTCAAGTCTATTTATAACAGGCGATGGGGCATTGAAACCTCTTTCAGGGCATTAAAATATACCGTCGGTCTGACGAATTTTCACGCAAAGAGACAAGAGTCCATCACCCAAGAGATTTTCGCAAGAATGATCATGTACAATTTCGCTGAAATGATGACCTCGCACGTCGTCATTTCTCAAATGGATAAACAGCACCCCTACCAAGTCAACTTCACGGTTGCCGTTCATGTTTGTAGACGTTTCCTGCGCTCACGAGACGATGAACTCCCGCCCGATGTCGAAGCACTGATCCGCAAAAACATTTTGCCGATTCGACCCATTCGCCCAGGGCAGAAGAATACGCGCAAAATCCGCTGGAAATCAGTCGTTAGCTTCGTCTACAGAGTAGCATAATCCGGTTCACATGAACACTTTTTTAAGCGGATATTCCATCCGCTTTGTTTGCTGTACGCTTTTTCCTTGCTCGCGCCAAAAAAACAAACGGCACAGGGCTTTTTCCCATGCCGTTTCGGATTCCATTTTTATTCCCCGTCTTGTCTTTGAGCTTAACTTAATGACATTGCCCTCAAAGGGCGCCCTTTACTTTTCACACCAGATTTCAATTCATTATTCTATGGCTTTAATGACTGCGCCCTTCTCGGTACTCCAGCGCTTTTTCCTCCAATCCGGCAGCAAGAGCCGCTTCTTCGCTGACTCCCTTCTCGGCTGCAAGTGATCGGATATCCTGTGTAATACGCATGCTGCAAAATTTCGGGCCACACATCGAGCAGAAGTGTGCGTTCTTCGCACCCTCGGCCGGCAGCGTCTCATCATGATACTCAAGCGCACGCTCCGGATCGAGAGACAGATTGAACTGGTCACGCCAACGGAATTCGAAGCGCGCCTTCGACAACGCATCATCGCGCTGCTGTGCTCTTGGATGGCCTTTGGCCAGGTCTGCGGCATGGGCAGCGATCTTGTAGGCGATCACCCCTTCACGCACATCGTCCTTGTTCGGGAGGCCCAAATGCTCCTTCGGTGTGACATAACACAGCATGGACGTACCAAACCAGCCAATCATGGCAGCCCCGATCGCCGAGGTGATATGGTCATATCCAGGGGCGATATCCGTCGTAAGCGGGCCCAGCGTATAAAATGGCGCTTCTTTGCAGATTTCCATCTGCAAATCCACATTCTCTTTGATTTTATGCATAGGCACATGGCCCGGCCCCTCAATCATCACCTGCACATCATGCTTCCAGGCGATCTGCGTCAGCTCGCCCAGCGTGGCCAGCTCAGCCATCTGCGCCTCGTCATTGGCATCGTAAATGCTGCCCGGACGCAAGCCGTCCCCAAGGGAAAAGGCGATATCATAGGCCTTCATAATTTCACAAATTTCTTCAAAATGCGTATACAGAAAATTCTCACGGTGGTGCGCCAGGCACCATGCTGCCATGATAGACCCGCCACGCGACACGATACCTGTCATGCGTTTGGCGGTCATCGGAATATAACGAAGCAGTACGCCGGCATGAATCGTGAAATAATCCACTCCCTGCTCCGCCTGCTCAATCAGCGTATCCCGGTATACTTCCCAGGTCAGCGCTTCGGCCTCTCCGTGGACCTTCTCCAACGCCTGATATAGCGGCACGGTTCCGATAGGCACCGGAGAATTGCGGATAATCCACTCGCGGGTGGTATGGATGTTACGGCCTGTCGACAGATCCATCACGGTATCCGCTCCCCATCTTACAGCCCAGGTCATCTTCTCTACCTCCTCCTCGATGGAGGAGCTTACCGCCGAATTGCCGATATTGGCGTTGATTTTGACATAAAAATGACGGCCGATCAGCATCGGCTCACTTTCAGGATGGTTGATATTGGAGGGCAGTATAGCCCTTCCGCTGGCCAGCTCCTGCCGGACAAACTCCGGCTCTACCCCCTCACGGATCGCCGCAAACTCCATCTCCGGCGTTATAATTCCACGGCGGGCATAGTGCATCTGGGTCACGTTACGCCCGGGCAACGCACGCAGCGGTCGGCTGACAGCGCCCGGAAACTCCTCAGTAGGATGGGCTCCGACCCGCAGGCCGTTATCCTCCGGTTTTATCGTCCTGCCCTCATACCGGACGATATCCGCTCTCTCCTCGATCCACGGTCGTCGCATTTCGGGCAGCCCCTGCCGGATGTCCGGCCGATACGCCGGGTCAGTCATAGGACCGCTTGTATCATACACACGCAGCGGGGCATTATGCTCAATGCCCTGCGGTGTATGGGTGTCATGCAGCGTTATCTCTCTTTCGGGCACGAGGATATCTGGTCTGGACCCCTGTATGTAGACCTTAGTGCTGGCCGGGAAGGCCCCGATTACCGTATTGGCATTATCCGTTATTTTCGCTGATTTCCGCTTGCTCTCTGTCATTTGATTACTCCTCCCGAATCGTCATATTCCTCATCGGGATCATACCGGCATCATACAGCGAATGAAAAAAGCCGGTTCCCAAGGGAACCGGCTGGTATGCAAACAGACCTGCATGCGCGGTCAGAATATCCCCTGACTGCTGCGCATGCTGCCTATCCATATGATTCATTGGCCGGTTACTTCCCTACGCTGGTATGATCCAGATCAGGTGCAAAGGGTCCGGAACCTGGAACGGTTCCATCTCAGCCCGATACTACGGGCCCCCCCAGTAACTTCGGCAGCATAACGCCGCCGATCCTAACTATACAATTCACAAGCGGATACCTCCGCCTTCCAGTTCAGGTTAGCTTAAAAAGAAGAGTTTGGCAACCCTTTAAGGCAGCAGCATACCCATTTCCTTGCCGGCCTCCACGATAATAGGAGCAAATTCATGCAGCGTCTCGGGTGACAGCCTGCTTACCGGCCCGGAGACGGAGAGCGCCGCCGTAATCTCCCCTTTATGGTTCATAATCGGGGCGGCTACGGCCGCTGCTCCCGGCTCGCGCTCCTCGTAGCTTGTCGCATAACCCTTAGCGCGTATTTCCTCAAGCTGCCTCCAGTAGGTTTCGTCATCGGCCAAAGCCTGCAGCTCTGGTCCTTTCTTCAGCAGTTCCAACTCCGCCGTTGAAGCAAATGCCACCAGCACCTTACTCGATGCGCCGACAGACAGAGGCATACGGGCCCCAACCGTCGCTACCCGGCGTATGGCCTGCATGCTCTGCACCGCCTGGATGCGAATACGTTCATCCCCGTCCCGAATATATAGACTCACCGTCTCACCCAGACGGTCGCGCAGTTTCTCCATCAAAGGCAGCAGCAGAACCGCTGGGTCCTCATTACGTGACATATGGGTCGACAGCTCCCAAATCCGAATTCCCAGCCTGTATTTCTCCGTGGCTGCATTCCGGATGACAAAACCTCTTTCCTCCAGTGTCGTAAGCAAACGGTGAACCGTGCTTTTGTGTAGCCCTATTTTCGCCGCGATCTCCGTCAACCCCAAATCGGTGGCTTCCGTAAAACACATCAAAATATCCAAAGCCCGCTCGACAGCACGGACGGTCAGCTTCCGGTCCTCCACGACAACAGCTCCCCTCTCTCAGGATTTACAAATATTTTCTGACCAACCGAATGGCTGTAGGATGTTATTTCCCCATCATCAATCGTTTCATCCAATGAAACTTGGTTACATAAATTATATATAATTTCAGGATACACTGTAAACTGTTTTAGCAGCCAGATCGGCAAGTGTAAAATATTATCAATTACTGTCGAATTGACTTTACTGCCCCGGCCTTTTACGATTAGGTATATAGTGCTGCTGCAGCACCCGGAAAGGACTTGTCAACAACTCACGACTAAAGTCACAAGCTTGTCTCTGCCTACGCTGTAGACAGTGCTTGCGCTTCACACAAGCCTTTTAGACTTATTCCTAACCGGTAGTGCGAACGCACCTTGTCGTGCTCCTACCTTAGCGTGTTGGAACATCAGGACGGTTGACCTCGCCCCTACAACAAGAGTTATACTCCTGCTGTACCTGTACCGATGTACTCGATTCCTTTGCGGTACAGATTCATAGCGCCGATTCGATCATCGTTCGAACGATAGTGACAGTTTCGGCATTCAAAGGTGTGCATCTTTTTGTTTCGATTCGCTCGTTCGATATGTCCGCATTTCGGGCAGGTTTGAGACGTGTATTTAGGGTCTACTGCGATGACGCCCTGTCCGTTCAGTTGAGCCTTGTACTCCAACATCTCACGGAATTGATGAAATGCCCAGGAAACCGACACATACCGATGGCGAACACATACTTTTTCCGTGGCGGAACGAACACCTTTTAAATTTTCGATTACAAACAGCGTGCCTTTCGGATACGTTTCAACGAGTGCCTTGGTTATCTGATGGTTGACATCGGTAACATAACGGTTTTCTCTTGAACCGATTTGCTTGAGTCGTTTGCGAGCGGAGGGGGTTTGTCTCATCTGAAGTTGTTTGCGTAAGACTTTATACTGGCCTCGTTTGTGTTTCATGGTTCGTCCAGGATAAAACGTCGTCTGGTTTTGAGTGTCGTAGGTGGTGGCGAGAAAGTTGATTCCCAGGTCAATGCCAACAATATGGTTGACCTTTGTAAGATCCAATTCAGGGAACTCTTTGGTCATGGAAATATGCAAAAACCATTTTCTATGTTTGTACACGAGCTTGGCCGTGCCCCACTTCCATGTGCCATCAAAGAAGTGCTGCATGCCTCGCTTTTTGTAACGAAGCTTCACTCGTCCGTCCAGCGTATTTACGCTAAACCGATCATCGTTCAAAGCGTAATCTCGATGCCATACCAGATCATACTCAGGTCGTTTGAATTTGACCAAACTCCAATCGTGCCCGTTGGATCGGGCAGAGGTATAGCGGGCGATGACCGTTCTGATCACAGATTGCGCCATTTGGCTTTTCAAACCAAAACGGCCCCGCAGCTCTCGATAATACGAGTCATGGAGTGCACGCTGACGTAATTCTTTGGTTTGAAAGACAATGACTGAAAGATAATTACATGCTTCACGATAGGTTTGAGTTGTCTTGATGAGCATTTCCGTATGTTCATACGGGACATAGATTTGGATTTTTGCTGTAATGGTAGACATTCGATTCACCTCTTCTCACTGCATTAATATATCATAGGATTCAGTGGGAAATGGTTAAATCTTCATGGCGGAAGGAGGTAGCATGGAGCTTTCGGCTTTCGAGCTACCGATGGTAGCCCTTATGCCGAGCGCAATTCCTCACACGACTAAAGTCACGTGTGTCCATGCGCGGTTATGAATCAAGGAGGCTCTCCGATGATTTCGACACCTCAGGGCGGCACACCGTTGCAGTCTCTCGTCAACGAGCCGTCCACCCAGCTTTCACCCCGGCTAATCCGGTTCAAGCATATCATCATCGCGCTTGGATTGTCGGTTGTGTTTTTTCTAATGTTCTGTTTCATCGCTTTGCATGCCTATATTGTATGGTTTCTGTCCAATCCGGCCGTAGCCCCTCTGTATTCCAACCCGCTGCAGGTCAAGGGCATGACATATGAAGAGATCAGCTTTCCTGCTAAGGACGGCAGCCGCATCATGCAGGGCTGGTATATCCCGGCAACGGATTCCGATAAAACGATTGTCTTCAGCCACGGCTATGGCGCCAACCGTGAGGAAAGCTGGATTCCCATGTATGACCTGGCCCATTATGCACATCGACAGGGCTTTAATGTCGTTATGTTTGATTATGGCTTTGCCTCGCAGACCAACCGGGAGGTCGCTACCGGAGGCAGGGCCGAATCCCAGCAGTTGCTCGGGGCTATTCAGTTAGCTAAGCAGCGGGGTGCCCAGGAAATTGTCGTGTGGGGCTTTTCCATGGGAGCAGGCACGGCGCTGCAGGCCGCCCTACAGACCAAGGATGTGGACGCCATGATTCTGGACAGCACATTCCTGCTGGAGCCAGATACGCTGTATCATAATATACGGAACCAGATTGATCTTCCTCGGCATCCTTCACTTGAAATCCTTGAGCTGCTGTTCCCTGTACTGAACGGAACGGGTCTGCAGCAAATACCTTACCAGCAGGTGAAGACACAGGATTACCCCTTCCCGATCTTCTTCATCCACGGCACCATGGACGAGAAAGCTCCGTACCCGATTGCGGAAGCGCTGGCGGCTAACCAGACCCACCCTGCGTCGGAGGTATGGATTGTGCAGGATGGGCTGCATGAGCTTATATTCAGGGAGCACCCTCGCGAATATTTGCGCAGGATTTCCACCTTTCTAGGTAATGTACAGCAGCAATAATAATTCCCTCACGGCGGACAGTGAGCATGAGATCATGTCAAAATGACTCAGGCACTGGAAACCGGGAGGGATTTTTTTATCCTGTATGATTTTTTTATATTGGCAAAAAATATAGCTGGCTGAATTATCAGGTGGAGGTAAAATCATGTGGCATCTCATCTTAAACTATGTTCCCAGATGGCTCATTTTTCTGCAGGCCTTTCTTCTCACGCTGGTCCCTCTGCTCATTTTTCTGGTCATCAGAAAAATTAAAGAGCTAGACAGCAAAGCAAGCGGACGAAAGCAGAAGCTGGAATATTTCAAGACACACCCGGATAAGGCGCAGCCTGTTTCCGTGTCTACTGAGCAAGACGAGAGCAGTCATGGTTTTACTTTAGACTACAAAACAAATATAGAGCTATTCAGAAATGCCGCTGCCGATATGTCCGACGTGCATGAACGCAAAATTTTCATGAAAAATCTCAATATTGAGGTAGTATTATTTTTCGTGGACGGGCTTACGGACAAAACCGAATTGGAGGAGCACACGATCAAATTACTGCTGGAATGGGGGAATTCCATGCAGGACCTTGATCTTCCGCCAAAGGGCAAGGAATTCGGAGACATGCTTGTTGAAGAGGTGTTGATCGTTTCTGAAGCCCAGTATACACAGGATGTGAAGGTCACCTTAAGAAAAGTACTGTTCGGCTCGGTCCTGCTTTTAATCAACGGGGTTCCGGGCGCAATCCTGCTCGGGGGACCTAAAGGCAACACCCGTTCTGTGGAAGAGCCTATCTCGGAATCCGTGCTTCGTGGTCCCCGCATAGGCTTCACAGAGACACTCAGCGAAAATACAGCCATGCTGCGCAGACAGGGTGAAAGCGGCGAGCTGGCTATGCTGTCCTACAGAATTGGTACCCGGGTTGAGAAGGAGCTCAAGGTGATCTACTTTCGCGATATTGCCGATCCTGAGCTTGTAGAAGAAGTCAAGCGTCGTGTAAGCACAATTGATGTGGATGAGGCCTTGGAATCAGGGTATGTGGAGCATCTGATCGAAGACAATTTTCTCAGTCCTTTTCCGCAAGTTCAAAGCACCGAAAGGCCGGACCGTGTCATGGCGGCGCTGCTGGAAGGCCGTGTGGCCATTCTTCTGGACGGTTCCTCTTTTGCGCTGATCATGCCGGTAACATACTCCATGATGATTCAATCTCCTGAGGATTATTATGAACGCTGGCTTGCAAGCTCCCTTATCCGTTCATTGCGCTTTATGGCCGCACTGATATCTTTATTTGCCCCGGCTATCTATATCTCCTTTATCTCATTTCATCCGGGGCTGATTCCGACGAAACTGCTCGTCTCTATTATAAGCACAAGGCAGGGAGTCCCTTTTCCCACATTGATCGAAGCTCTGATTTTAGAGGTTTCCATCGAGATTTTACGTGAAGCAGGCTTACGCTTGCCCAAGCCCATTGGTCCAGCCATGGGGATTGTCGGGGGCCTTATTATTGGCCAGGCCGCAGTAAATGCCGGAATCGTAAGCCCCATTCTGGTTATTATTGTTTCTGTCACGGCCATTTCCTCTTTTGCAGCACCGATGTACAGCGCTGGTATTGCCTTGCGTTTACTCCGCTTTCCGATCATGTTTACGGCCGCGGTGTTCGGTCTTTATGGAGTCGTCATGTTTTTCCTGCTGCTGTGCATCCACGTATTAAAGCTACAAAGCTTTGGCATCTCCTATCTGGAGCTTACCGCTCCCCGTTCCTTCAGAAGTTGGAAAGATTATTTTATCAGGGTACCGCTTCAGTTTATGAAAACCAGGCCAGCTCTGCTAAAGAGCATCAATTCCAAGCGCAGAAACTAAATCGTCAGGAGGGATTAAAATTGCCAATCCGCAAAGCAAAAGCCAGTCGACTTACAACCATACAGGCCACAGCCATATTCGTATGTTTTGTGATGGGAGCAGAAATGATCACTCTCTCCCGCCAAACGGTTGACCTTGCCCATACGGCGGATGTCTGGCTTTCGATCATATTATCCGGAGGTATAACCTTTCTGATTACATGTATCGGGGTAAAGCTGAGTCAGCGTTTTCCATCTGCCTCTCTCTATGAATTTATACAGCAGATTATCGGCAAACCGTTGGGGAAAGGCCTGGGGCTGCTGATTGTCATTTATTATGTGGGTATGGGTAGCTTTGAGCTCCGTTCTATCAATGAGGTGACTGCCTTCTTTCTGCTCGAAGGGACACCCATCTGGGCTTTATCCTCCCTGCTGCTGTGGACATCGTTATACCTTTGCTTGGAAGGGATATATGGCATAGGTAAAGTAGTCCAGGTTGTCTTTCCCATTATTATTCTCGTTTTTATATTGATCTGCTTTCTGGGTGTAAATCTATTTGAGCTTGACAATTTACGTCCGGTGCTGTCCGAAGGATTCCCTCCGGTTTTGAACGCGATGAAGAGAACTCCGATGGCTTTTGCGGGGAGCGAGTGCTTTCTATTTATTCTATGCCAAATGGAGAAGCCTCAAAAAGCAACCAAGGTTGTCGGAATAGGACTGGGTATTGCGGTGCTGTTTTATACGGTGTCGACCCTCATTTGTATTGGTGTTTTTTCAGTTGAGGGAGTGATTACACGAACCTGGCCTTTTTTCGATTTGGTCCGCAGTGTTGAAGTGGATTATCTTCTGCTGGAACGGCTGGAATCGCTTCTGTTTTCTATCTGGATTTTGCAGGTCTTCTCGACGTTCACGATGGCTTACTACTGTGCGGCACTCGGGATATCACAAATCTTAAAGGTTTCTTATGCGAAAACTTTATTTTTTCTGCTCCCGCTCATTTACATCGTATCCCACATTCCCAAAAACTCGAATGATACAGCAGCTTTTGCCATGATTATCGGGTATACGGCCTTCCTGTTATTTGCTGTTATTCCCCCGATTCTACTCCTTGTATCCTATTGGAGGAGGACTGGGGCATGATTAAATTCCAATCAGGCATGACTGCAATCATTGCTCTTCTGCTCTGTCTCGCACTTACAGGCTGCTGGAGCAGCTCTCCCATCGAAGACCGCAATCTGGAGGTTGGGATTGCATTGGATACGGCAGCACCCTCCCGCGAAGAGAAAAAGATGAAAAAGAAAGGGGGAGGATATCCGAAGAAGGAGCTTATACGCAGGACCGTCCAATTCGAATTGCCGGAAGGCAACGGAGGCTCAGCGGAAGGCCCTACCCAAGCGAAAAATTTCTATAATCTTGAGGAGACGGGGGACTCTATCATGGAAATGACCCGTGAAACCTATCTGAGAACCAACTCTCCTGCCGGATTTCACCTGAAAATCATTATTATCAGCTCAAGTCTGTTGAAGAGCTTCTCCATGTATGAATTGCTTGACTTTTTTCTGCGGGACAACGATATCCGGCTTAGCCTTGAGGTTATGCTTAGCACCGGGACTGCAAGTGATGTGCTCAGCAGAACGACTGTACCAGGCAAGACACCCGCATTGACGTTAAAAGAGCTTTTCTCCAACCGCGAACGCAATTCGCGCATGGCTGAACCGCTTCCGCTTGCCAAAATCATCGCGCCTTTAAAGGCAAACAGAAGCTTCATTCTGCCAAATGTGATTACCACAGATCATGAAATAAAAGTAGCCGGAGCCGGGGTCATCAAGGGAAAAACCCAAAAGTATGCCGGATTTCTTAGCGAAACCGAAGTGGAAGGCCTTCAGTGGATTAAAGGCGATATTCCCGGAGGGGTCTTGAAGGAAACGGATCCACAGTCCCACAAAAAAATTGAATATGAGATTAAATCAGCAAAAAGCAAAATTCAAGCCATAGTCGAAGGAGATGACATTTCCTTCCACGTAAAAATGATTTCCGGCGGACGTATAGCCGAAAGCTTCAAGCCGGCTAGAAACGACGGGAACAACAAACTGGTCGCCTATGAAACAAAGCTGGTTGAAGAGAAGGTTAATGAGCTTGCCCAAGATGCCGTTGCCAAAATGCGTAAGCTACGGGTAGATGTCGGAGGCTTCGGCGAGGCTCTGCATCTCCAGCATCCTGAGGTCTGGAAAAAGGTCAAGGACGATTGGGATAATACCTTTGCCAAGATTCCCATTACGTACAGCACGAAAATTAACATTGAGGATTACGGTGCCTCCTCCATGACGGTAGATTAAACAACGTTCACTGCTGTCTATCCGAATAATACAAGTCCCCTATCGAATATAATACGCTGTCACATCTTCAGAATGAAAAGTTACGTAAGGGGGGTCTGATTGAATGACAGACGTATTCGGCTCACTGCCGTCAGTTCGGCTGCTGAAACAAATTGAAAGCTGGAAGAGCACGGAAAGAAGCCATATAAGCGCATTGCAGGAGGCAGTACCTAATCTGGAGCCCGCCTATGCGCGGTTGCTTGTCGAATGGGGACGGGTATTTGATGAAACCCGAAAAATCACGACCCAAGTGCTCGACGGAGTATCGAAGCGGTCGGGAATAATAGACGAAGAGAATATTGAAAGCACCGGCAAAGCTACGCAAAGGGTCCACTCCTTGCAATTCCTGCTGCAAGAGTCCTCCAAGCAGTCTCGTGAGTTCCGTCGCCAAATGTCCCTGCTTCCATCCGCAAGTGCCGTGATTCGGGATTCCTCAGCCGCGGCGGAGCTGCTGCAGCGCGCAGACGAGGACAGCGCTTTTTACCTGCAGACCGCGGACGACTACGATCCACAGAAAAACAATCATTTACAGGAAGGCCTGTCCCGCTCCACGGGAGAAGCGCGCAAAGCATCTCTGGCCCCGCCCGTGCCTATCGGCGAACACAGCCTGCCTCCCCTCCCGTACCCTTATGATGCGCTTGAGCCTCACATCGATGAAGCAACGATGCGCCTCCATCATGACAAACATCACAAGAGCTATGTTGATGGGCTTAACCAGGCGGAAAAAAAGCTGGAGGAAGCGCGCAAAACAAATGACTTTGCACTGGTCAAGCACTGGGAGCGGGAGCTTGCTTTTCACGGGGCAGGGCACTATCTGCACACCCTCTTCTGGAATACGATGAGCCCCCAAGGGGGAGGAACGCCGGTCGGGGCGTTGGCTGATCAGATCCAGCAGGATTTCGGCAGCTTCGATGCATTCAAGCAGCAATTCAGCGAGGCGGCTGAGAAGGTTGAAGGCTCCGGCTGGGCAATCCTTGTCTGGAGTCCCCGAGCCGGTCATCTGGAAATATTACAGGCCGAGAAGCATCAAAATCTCTCGCAATGGGATGTTATTCCTCTGTTGCCGCTGGATGTATGGGAGCATGCCTATTATTTAAAGCACCAGAATGAGCGAAGAAAATATATAGATGATTGGTGGAACGTCGTCAACTGGCCTGCGGTCGACAAGCGGTTCGCCCTCGCTTCACAGCTCAGATGGACACCTTACTAAGCACGCTCTTAACTTCCGGTGTCCCGATCATAACGCTGGCGCAACGCTTCCGCCTGCTGCTGCAGCTCTGCGGAAGCTATATCGCGCGATGAGTCGGAATCCAGCAGCAGACCTCTCCTCTGCAGCATGCTGCGTAAGGAATCGGCATAAGCCTGTACGGACGGCACCCCGGCCAATTCCTGCAGGCTTCCCATCGTGCCCCGTCTAACTTCGGGATAACCCGTGTCCGAGCTTCGCGCCGCCTTGCTGTAGAAGCGTCTTACTTCATCGGCACGGGCCTCTCCGCTGCCCTCCACAATAATAAAAGCGGTGATGATATACGCCTTGGCCTGTCTCCGTTGAGCAATCCCGCAAAACTTGCGTCCACTGATCGCGATATCATAGTCTCCGGGGCAGAAGGAGCCGGCGATTTCACCGGCTGCCGCTGCTGTTGACCATGGAGTCAAGGCACCACATATAAGCTCCGCCATTAGACGAAAATCATTATGGATGTTGATGGAGTGCTGCGGATTCGGGAGGATCAGCGACAGATTCAGCACGCCTTCATCCAGCAGTACTGCTGCCCCTCCAGACGGTCTCACGCATACCGGAATCCCCTCCCCGCGCAGCTCAGCCATCGCTTCCCCGGCAGCGGCGAGCCTGCGATCACGGTGGCCGATCACCAGCGCTTTAGGACAACGCCACATGTGAAGCAGAGGCGCTTCCCCCCGACCCACCTGCCGGCAGGCCAGCTCCTCCCAAGCGAACGGCCGCCATATATCTCCCTGCAGGTTCCAGACCCCTCGATCTATGATATGAAGCCCAGCCAGGCCATCGCCCAGCTGCCACTCTATTGTCTGTTCAGCCATACGAATTCCTCCTTGAGACGATTGTACCACGTTAGTGCCATAAGTGCTGGCATCCCCGTGCATAAACAAATACAGCTACAATAGATACCAGGGATTCTTCCCAATATAACGTAGAGGAGTACCGCCTTTGTTCCAAAGGGGCTCAGCAATTGGAGAAATGCTTCGTTCTTGGAGCATCTCAAACAATCTCAAAGCATACAAAAGAGCGCCTCAGGTCATTGGACCTATGAGACGCTCCCTTTCATGATCGATCTATATATTACCCAATTTCATTCCTTCATCAGTGACAGAAATTCGGCCCGCTGTGCCGCATTCTCACGAAACGACCCGCGAACGGCCGAGGTGACTGTCTTGCTGCCGGGCTTTTTCACGCCCCGTGCGCACATGCACAGATGCTCCCCTTCCACAACGACCATCACACCATGAGGCTCTACCGCCTCCATGAGCGTGTCCGCGATCTGGGAGGTAATGCGCTCCTGCACCTGCAAACGGCGTGTTATAGCCTCCACGAGACGGGCCAGCTTGCTCAGGCCTACAATTTTACCGCTTGGGAGGTAGCCTATATGCACTTTCCCGAAGAAAGGAGCCATATGATGCTCACACTGGCTGTAGTACACGATATCTTTAACAATAACCACTTCCTCATGGTTCTCGTCAAACGTCACACCCAGCACTTCACGGGGGTCCACCTCATAACCGGCAAAAATCTCCTCATACATCCGCGTGACGCGGGCAGGGGTTTCGAGCAGCCCTTCACGGTCCGTATCCTCACCAATCAGCTTCAGAATCTCGCTGACATGGTACTCGATTTTATCACGGTTATCCGCCACTTGGCGGTTCGTATAATCTTTGACTCCAGCCACAGTAACCCTCCTACGCAGCATCAGGTAATGGTGCTATCCGTATGCTCGTTATTTTCTGCGTCCCTGATTTCTGCGGGTGCCGGGTTGATTTTTGGAAAACTGCTGGTTTTTCATCATCTGCTGTGCTCTCTGCATTTGCTTGCCGTTCAGGTTGTAGCCCATCTGCTTGGCCATTTTTTGCAGTGCCTCAGGATCACTTTGCATTTTCTCCAACTGCTTGCGCAGGTAGTAGACTCCAATGAAAAATCCCCCGACCAATCCGAGAATCAGAGTAACAATTGGAATGACAATATTCCATACCACGAAGACGTCACCTCTGTATATTTGCTGTCTCATCTTTAAATTATGCTAATTTAACGCACTAGCATATAATAGCATTTTCACAAGCCATGGGCAAACGAAAATTTGCGGGGTTCAGGCCATGACTGCATCGATGAAAATGGTGGTATGCTGAGCCAGATCGATTTCCTTGACATCCAGATCATGACCGCTTTCCTTAACCATTCTCACGACTGGTCTGCCAGGCAGTCCGCGATGCTGACGCACAACGACGCCCGCTTCCTTTGTGGATAATTTCACCGCCGTGCCGTTCGGGTAGACCGAAATAATACGGGTGAATTCCACCAGCACCTTATGGTCAAGCACTGTGCCCGACATGGCCATCATTTTTTCACAGGCCTCATGAGGCAGCATCCGTCCCCCGTTAAAATCATTCACCAGATTATCGTACGTGTTGGCGACCGCCACAATTCTGGCATTCAGATGAATTTCTTCAGCAGTAAGACTGCGGGGCATGCCTGTCCCATCAACCCGTTCGTGGTGCTGCAGGGCGACATGGGCAACCATGAGGCTGAATTCCCGCTTGTTCTTAAGGATTTCAAAGCCGGACCAGGTGTGATGGGATTTAAGGATATCCTGCTGCTTTGCCATATCCGCCGTTCCGGTCTTGCCTATATCATGCAGAAGCGCACCGATCGCCAGATCCTTCAACTGTCCGTAATTCAACCCCATGTTGATGCCAATAAGCGTGGACATTAGGCACACGTTGACCGCATGCACATACTGGGCATTATCGGCTGTGCGGATATCGGTCAATTGCACGAGCGTTTCCTTGCCGTTCATGACATCTTCAAGAATGCGATCCACGCTGACGTTGACCTTTTTGGTGCTCCAGTCCTTGCCGGAGCGGATGGCTGAAAAAGCGTCATTCATTTCCTGAATCACGACCAGCTTGGTGGCATCCGACAGGATGTCCTCCGGCTCAACATCATCAAAGTCCGGGTCCTGTATATACAGCATCGTGACGCCGATACGATTCAGCGTGTTAATCATGAAGACGGTCAGTTGCACCCCGGCGGATAGCATCACCGTGCCATTGGACGAATACACTGTTTTGCCAAGATACTGGCCTGGCTCCACGCTTTCAATACTTACGTATTTCATTAGAATCCCCCTGGCCGCAGCGCCTGTATTATTTTTTGGGGAGTCTTCCTTCGATGGACAGCAGCTCCGCCTTCGCTTGCAGCCCGCCAGCGTATCCGACAAGACTTCCATCCTTGCCTGCGACACGATGGCAGGGTATAACAATCGGCAGCGGGTTTTTATTGTTAGCGCCTCCGACAGCCCGCACGGCCATCGGTCTGCCGATCGCTTCCGCAATCGTTGTGTAGGAAACGACATCCCCATAGGATATATCGGCAAGTGCACCCCATACTTGTAATTGGAAAGGAGTTCCGCGCAGATCAAGCTGCAGATCAAAGCCCGTCCGTGTACCTGCAAAATATTCGCGCAACTGCTGCATGGCTTCGGCCAGACGCTCAGGGTCACGGGCAAATCCATATTCGCCTACCCGCGTCCGGGCCCATTGCTGGAGAACAGCCTGTTTCACATCATAGGCCCCGAATTCAATCCTGCAGAGTCCCTGCTCCGTACTACAGACGGTTAAGATACCTATAGGTGAGTCAAGCTCGTCATAATAGATCGTCCTCTGGTCCGGGTGCTCTGTATGGGGAACGACCGTCCCCTGAAGTTTACGCGAACCGGATAAAGCATGCTGCTCCGGCATGTTCTGTGACTGATGCTCCATCAGTGCGGAAGCCGCCTGTCCGATCATTTCCTTCACTTTCTCATGCTGTTCTTTCTCCGATGCGTCGTTGATCGCCTTCATCGCGTCTTCCCCTCCTATTCGGCTTAATGCCCATGCAGCCGTTCCGCGCAGCTCAGGTCGGGGATCTGAGAGCAGAACCTCCGCCAGTTGAGGAACGGCTGTAATGTCTTTAAAATTGCCGAGAGCTATCACTGCATTACGCTGAATCGGTTTTTTTCCTCTCCAGGCTGCAGAGCTGCTGCCAAAGCGCTCCTTGAACTCACGGTTACTCATGTCAAGGAGCGGCAGAAGCAATGGTTTGACAATTTCGGGATCAGGAGTCAATTCAGGGTGCCTATCCCAGTTCAACCCCCGGTTCTTCGGACATACAATTTGACAGGTATCGCAGCCGTACAGACGGTTGCCGATTTTGAGCATAAACTCCTCATCCAGAAACCCCTTCGTCTGGGTCAGGAAGGAGATACACCGCTGGGCATTGAGTTGCCCCGGTCCTACAAGTGCTCCCGTCGGACAAGCGTCAATACATTTGGTGCATTCTCCGCAGCCATCAGTCACCGGCTGATCCGGCTGAAACGGAATGTTGGTGACCAGCTCCCCGAGATAAATCCAGGAGCCGAGCTCCGGAGAAATGATGGCGCAGTTCTTGCCGCTAAAGCCAATACCCGCACGCTCCGCCACGGCCCGGTCCACCAATTCCCCCGTATCGACCATGCTCTTGATCACGGCTTCCGGCACACGCTCGCGAATAAATGCTTCCAGGCGCTCCATTGCCTCGCGGAGCACCTGGTGGTAATCCCGTCCCCATGCCGAACGAGCCAGAATGCCACGGTACCGGCCAGGCTCCGATTTGGGTGGATTCTTCAGCTTGGACGGATAGGCCACGGCGATCGCGATCAATGACGCGGGCTTGGCACCGTCCAGCGCGGGGTGTATACGTTTCTCAATATCCGGCTCCTCGAAGCCGGATTCATAACCTTTGGCCCTATGCTCTTCAAGAATGGACTTTAATGATACAAAAGGGTCTGCGCTCGCGAAACCGATGGAATCGATTCCAAGCGACGGCGCAGCCTCTTGAATTTCTTGTTTGAGTGTGTCCCAGTACGAAGCGCTCCCGGAGACACAAGCATGTTCATGCATCATTCCGAGTCACCTCTCCTAGTCAATATATTCCGTGAAACTTTACGAACAATGATCCGTACAACTAGAAAAGCATATCTCCTGCCGGATTGCAATGGTCAGGGAGATATGCCTCAATGGTAATTTTCACAAGCTGCAGCATGTATATATTATGAGTGGAATTAGTTCGGAGCCAATATGCTCAATTTCTGGAAGGCTTGCAGGATCTGACTTGCACCGTAGCCCATTGCCTCATAAAGCGGCATGGCAGCCTTGTTGTGCTCATCACCGGCTACCCAAATCCGGCTTACCTTACGCTGCTGAAAGCGCTGCTCCATTAGTTCAACCAAAGCCTTGCCAATGCCTTGGCGGCGATGATCCGGATGGATTGCGATACGGTAATAGCAGCCGTGGTTGTGGTCGATTGTTCCGATCAGAGTACCTACCAGCTCTCCATCTTCTTCAGCCACAAGAATTAAATCGGAATCCCATGACAGTTGGCGAGCAAATACCTCTATCGTTTCTTTGTAACAATCTTCCGACAAGGAAATTTGCATCAGTTCAGTCACCCGGCTTGCATCACCCAACTGAAAAGAACGAACGCTCATACTACTATCCCCTTCGTTTTAGCATTGTTAGATCTAACTAGCCATAACAAAAAACTGCAAAAACACTGGAAGAACCAGTGCGTTCCAGTATTTCAAAGGCCGGCATAGAGCTTTTTTTACACAAATCATGAATATTTTAAGATTATAGGATTTATAATTTCAGCAGAAGCTGAGCAATTCTATAATCGCGGCCGCATACAATACATGATGTGCCGCAGCTTCAAACTTCTCTATTCTGTTCTCTCTCTAATCTTCTCGAAAAAATGTGTCCTGTCCCTAAAACGACAAAAAAGAACACAAATAAGGCAAGTTAACTGCTTCTTGACCATTAAACCACAATTTACTTTGTTTTTCACCCATTTTCTTTTGTAAGCGCTTAATATTAAGCGTTTTTATTTCTTCTCTTCTCTGGCTTTATCTTCAGGTATAAACATAGTTGAACAGGAAAGCCTATTTTTTAGCCGACTTTTTTCAGCACGGATTTTCTAAACAAAAAAGTTGATTAAATAGGCGGAAAACGTTTAATATAGTTGGTGGGGGTTATTTATTACATATGAAGACCAACATCAACCACTAATATCAGGAGGGATTTTATTATGGCATTTACATTACCGGCACTTCCTTATTCCAACGATGCGCTTGAACCACACATCGACGCGTTGACCATGGAAATTCATCACGACCGTCACCATAACACTTATGTAACGAATCTGAACGCTGCACTGGAGAGCGCTCCTGAGCTGCAAAGCAAAAGCCTTGAAGAACTGATCTCCGATCTGAACAGCGTACCTGAAAGCATCCGCACGGCTGTCCGCAACAATGGCGGTGGACATGCTAACCACTCCCTGTTCTGGGAAGTTATCGGACCAAACGGCGGCGGCGAACCTACCGGTGCAATCGCTGAAGCGATCAGCAACGAGCTGGGCGGTTACGACAAGTTTAAAGCAGACTTTACAAAAGCGGCTACTACCCGCTTCGGCAGCGGCTGGGCATGGCTGGTTGTCGGCAATGACGGCAAATTGGCAATCACTAGCACAGCTAACCAAGACAATCCGATTATGGAAGGTCAAACGCCTATTCTGGGCCTTGACGTATGGGAGCATGCTTACTACTTGAACTACCAAAACAAACGTCCTGACTATATCGGCGCATTCTTTAACATAATCAACTGGGACGAAGTGAACAAGCGTTACGCAGCAGCGAAGTAAGATTTGCAATTAGCTGTAGCGAATGTAAAAAAGCTGACTTTCGGCATAATGCCGGAAAGTCAGCTTTTTTTGCTTCTTTATGGCTTTAGACGGAATAGACCTGACGACCTTAGGGTTACTTATTCTTGTCATCCTCTCCGTCTTCGCCTTTGGACATGGATCGAAGTGCCTCACGGTAGCTATGATCGGGGCTGCCTCTGTCCCCATGATCACTTTCCGCACGCTGAGTCGCTTGCTTTTCCCGCTCTGCAAAACGCCGGATAGCATCCCTGTAAGCGTCGTCCGCTCCCGATTCCCGCTCACCCGATTCCTGGACTCGAACCGAGCTGTCTTTGCTCTCCTCCAGCTTAGACGCCTCTTTCCTTTCCGGCAGCCTCTCTTCTATAGCCTGTTTGCTTCTTGTCTTGGCAGGCTCCGGTTTCTGTCTGCTATTCCTCTCGGCCTTCCGTACATTTCGTGTGTTATACACAAACAAGAAAATCAACGCCGCCGCAGCCAGCACCAAAAAAGCGATAAACATGCTGTGCCTCCTATTCTGCAAACCGCCCGGTAAATTTCATGGCCGTTTCCGCGATCCGCTTGCCAAATGCCCTGCCAAGAGCAAGATCAGTCTCGCTCGGCAAATTGGGCGAATCCTCCGGTGAGATTTCCACAGGACAGGTGACCCCCACTCCGTAATAGGATCCATATAGCGCATTCTCTGGATTATTGGACGGCATGCCTACCACAATCATGCCCTGATGAAGCATAGGTGTGATCAAATTGAGAAGGGTGGATTCCAAGCCACCATGTACAGTTGCCGTAGTACAGAATACACCGCCTATTTTATTGACAAGCTTGCCCTGCGCCCACAATCCCCCCAAGCGGTCAATCCATGCCTTCAAACCGCTGCTGATCGTTCCGAAATGACCTGGACACCCCCAGATAATCGCATCCGCGTCCACTAGATCTTCCACTTTGGCGGACCTTACATGCTCCTGATGGACCTGCACCCCATTCATTCCGGCACCCTCTGCAATCGAGCGGGCCAAAACCTCCGTGTGACCGTTCTCGCTGTCGTATACCACCATGATTTTTATCAAATGTCCTCATCCTTTATAAATATCATTTCACATCGCTCTGCCTTTACTATCCCCAACACCTAAAAAAACATGAGGATATCTTGAAAAATTCAGGCATAGTTCCATTCGCATCAGGGAAGCTTACTAACAGCAACTATACGGAAGTCCAGACAACATCAGGAGTCCGGGCAGAGTGTGAGACTTGATGAAATATGGAGGGACTGTATCTATGTATCCACGCGCAATACTTGTCAACTTACTGGTGATTCTCGTCATTCTGGCGGGAGTGGCTGCTGCGGCTTATTACTACTATCAGGCCGCCAATTATATAGAAACCGATAATGCCCAGGTATCCGGCCGGCAAATTTCAATTGCCCCCTCTGTGGCAGGGAAGCTTGTAGACTGGGATGCCGCTGTCGGAAAAAACTATAAGGCAGGGGACACCTTAGGAAAGGTCGCATCCGGTAGTACACAAACGAACATTACAATGCCGGCGGTTGGGACGATCGTTCAGGAGTCCGCTGTCAATAATGCCATTGTCGGGGCAGGCACACCTATTGCCAAAGCCTATGACCTAAACAATTTATGGATTACAGCCAACATGGAAGAGACCTTAATCCGTGATCTGCAGGTTGGACAATCGGTTGATGTCTATATTGATGCTTTCCCCGACACCGTGCTCTCAGGGAAGGTCAACCGCATCGGCCTGGCTACAGCCGGGACATTCTCTCTGCTGCCATCAAGCAATACGACCGCGAATTACACCAAAGTTACACAGGTGATTCCCGTCGAAATCACCATTCAAGGGTACGAAGGCCTCGGCATCGTTCCCGGGATGAGCGCTACCATCCAAGTGCATAAGTAGGAGGTTGTCATGGAAGAAAATATGTCTCTTGGAAAGCTATTGACCGTCATGCTCCTTGGAGCTTTTATCGCGATCCTCAATCAAACCCTGTTAAATGTGGCCATTCCCCATCTCATGAATGATTTCAATGTGTCGGCCACGACGATTCAATGGCTGTCCACAGGCTATATGCTTACGAATGGTATTTTGATTCCCATCACGGCTTTTCTGATTGAATCCTACGGTACACGGGCTCTGTTTATTACAGCCATGGGATTATTTACTGTTGGGGCCTTGATCTGCGCTATCAGCACAGGGTTTACGCTCATGCTTGTCGGTCGCATTATTCAGGCCAGCGGTGCTGGAATCATCATGCCTGTTGTCATGAATGTATTCCTGACTGTCTTTCCACCGGAAAGGCGCGGAGCAGCAATGGGGATGATGGGCATCGCCATGATGTTCGCACCGGCCATTGGCCCTACACTGTCGGGATGGATTGTAGAGGAATACACCTGGCGCCTGCTGTTCATCATTGTCATCCCTTTGGCCATTATCGACATTCTGTTTGCGTTCCGATGGCTGAAAAATATTTCGAAGCTAACGTATCCTAAATTCGATTTGGCAGGTGCGATCTTCTCAACCATCGGCTTTGGTAGCCTGCTGTATGGCTTCAGCTCCGCGGGGGATAAAGGATGGAGCAGTCCAACCGTGATTCTGACCCTGGTGGTCGGAATCCTGTTCATCCTGTTTTTCATTCTTCGCGAGTTAAATATGGATGAGCCCATGCTTGAATTCAGGGTATTCAAATACGATATTTTTACCGTATCCACCCTGGTCGGCTCTACCGTGAACATGACCTTGTTCGGCGGCATGCTTCTTCTCCCGCTGTATCTGCAGAACATTCGTGGCTTTACCCCGCTCCAGTCCGGGCTGCTGCTGCTTCCCGGTGCACTGCTTATGGGGGTCATGTCCCCCATCTCCGGGGCCATCTTCGACAAAATTGGAGCCCGCCCGCTAGCCATTATCGGCCTGATCATTACCGCCATCACGACATGGGAATTCAGTCTATTGACCGATGCTACATCATATAGCCACATTCTCTTGATCTATACGATTCGCAGCCTCGGCATATCCTTGCTCATGATGTCTGTGCAGACCGAAGGTCTAAATCAGCTTCCGCCCCATCTGGGCAGCCATGGGACAGCCATGTCGAACACCATACGCCAGGTTGCCGGTTCGATCGGTACGGCTTGGCTTATTACCGTAATGAGCAGCCGGTCTACAATTCACTTGGCCGATTATGCCAATACCTCCTCATTCGGAGGCAGCACTGCCTCCGGAGTGGAGCAGTTGGGTCAGGGAATTGCCGCTTCCGCCGGAGTGCCTGCCCAGACCGGCCAGACGCTCGCCCTGCTGCAGGTATATCAGACGGCGATGACCGAATCCACGATACAAGGCATTAACGATGCATTTATTGTTGCAGCCTGTATAGCTGTGGCCGGATTAGTGTTTTCCCTGTTTCTGCGCAGAGCCACTCCGCGTAAAAAGCCGGGGCTGTAAAATGCAGAAAAAGGCTACTCCCCAGTCCAATGAGCCTGAGAGTAGCCTTTTTCTGCATTTTTTCAGTTAAGCTGAGATTCGATTAACACGGCCTCTTTACTATCAAAGTAATCCCGCAGAATGTCCAGAAACACCTTCGGAAAAGCAAGCGTCTCCATATCATGGCGGTCAATCCAGCGTATAGCCGCTCCGCTTACAGCTTCAGCCGCAGATGCAGCCTCCGCTCTATATTCGGCGCGGGATTCTGCCGCCATGTGCTTCGGGGCTTCTGCTGCGGATTTTCCCTCAAGACAGCGGAATACCCGCAGATTCCAATGAATATGACTGAACGTATGCTCCGCTTCACGCAGAAACCCGACTGGAGAGACCGGTATCCCCTCTTCCATGAGCGCCCCTGTCAGCCGATCCATGGCAGGACCATCGGGCACAGGACCTTCCATACCGGATAGAGATGAGGTGATGTGCGGCAGCTCCCACATCCGTGCCAGCAAGCCCGTTGCCGGCCGCTGCCGGACAAGGATCCGACCTACATGAGCGCCCTGCCCTTCGATCAAGGCAACGGAGCGCTGCTCCAGACGGGGCTTCTTGGCCTTTGTCTTGACAGGCAGTGTCTCTTCTCTGCCGGCCAGTCTTCCTGCACAATGCTCCATAACCGGACATGTCAGGCAGTGCGGTGATTTCGGGGTGCATACGAGCGCGCCCAGCTCCATCAACGCCTGGTTAAAATCGGAGGCTCTGCCTTCGGGAATCAGATCCCGTACCAGCTCCTCCATACCGGCCCGTGTGCTCCCCTTCATAATATCCTCTTCGATCAGAAAATATCTGGAGAGGACCCGCATGACATTCCCGTCCACAGCCGGTTCCGGCCGGTTAAACGCAATGCTCATAATCGCCCCTGTTGTGTAGGGGCCGACCCCCTTCAAGGCTGCGACCGCATTACGGTCATCCGGCACATGGCCGCCGTGCAGCTCCACGACCTGCCTGGCCGCCTGCTGCAGATTCCGTGCCCTTGAATAATAGCCAAGACCCTCCCAGTGCTTCAGTACATCCTCCTCGGGGGCCTCCGCCAAAGCCTGCAGTGTCGGAAAACGTTCAATAAAACGATGGAAATAAGGAATCACCGTATCCACTCTTGTCTGCTGAAGCATAATCTCCGACACCCAGATGAAGTAGGGGTCCCGATGTCTCCGCCAGGGCAGATCGCGTTTGTTCCCCATATACCATATCAGCAGCTCCCGGCTGAAAAAACGTCTTTGTTCTAAATTATTCATTGTGTTGATTTCTCCTGTACGGCTATTTATTCGTTATGCATTCCACCACAGCAAAGGCGGATGCTAGCTCTGACTGGTGAGTGATGCTTAAATGAATCTGATAAACCGCGTTGTCCGGCAGCGCGAGCCTTCCCCAGGCTGCCGTCGTAAGCTGTACGTCCGGTCGTCCGCCCGTTAACGGCAAAATAGTCATATCCTGAAAGCCAATTATTCTTCCTATGCCGCAGCCGAAGGCCTTCGAAACAGCCTCCTTCGCGGCAAAGCGCCCGGCTGCAAATTCGCTCAGCCTGCCTGAGCGCGCTTCCGCAAGCACCAGCTCGTCCGAAGTAAGGATACGCTGCAAAAACGCCTCACGCTGGCTTCCTTCCATAATCCGGTTAATCCTGCCGATCTCCACCACATCATGTCCGATTCCATAGATCATAGCGTTTTACCATCCTCTCTCTATACCTTCAGACCACGAAAGCCACAGCTTCCATGCACCGGCATAAAATCTATTTTAGCAGGTGGCCTATGCCATTGCGAGAGCCGTTGCGGAAAGCGGGCAGCAAAAAAGCAGCGGCTTATCGCGCCGCTGCTTATGCGAGACATGATATCAGATGCCCGGAATCGCATTCCGTTTATGGGCAGTTCTTTTATAGAAGCTTTCCAGCCGTTCACGAACAGCAGGATCGATTTCCTTGCCCTCGAGATAGTCGCTGTTGTCTTCATAGGAAATTCCCAGCTCCTGCTCGTCCGTTTGTCCTTCCCACAATCCTGCTGTTGGAGCTTTATCCAGAATAGCCTGCGGCACGCCAAGATGACTTGCAAGCTGGCGCACCTGACGCTTATTGAGGCTAGTCAGCGGCGTAATGTCCACTGCTCCGTCACCCCACTTGGTGTAAAAGCCCGTAATGGCCTCCGAAGCATGGTCTGTCCCAACAACCAGCAGATTGAGCTCATTGGCCAGAGCGTACTGGACAACCATACGTGTTCTCGCCTTTACATTGCCCTTGCCCTGCGGTGTCATCGTGCGGGACAGCTCCATTGAGGCGAATCCTTTGTCCACTATGGCCGCAATGTCATCAACCGGAGTTTGAATATTGGTTTCCACTGTATGTTTTAACTCAAAAGCCTTGGCCACTGAGTAGCTATGCTCAATATCCGATTGTGCCCCATAAGGCTGGAACACTCCCAGGGTCATGTATTCCTCTCCATGCTCCTGTGAGAGCTCGTCCGTCGCACGTTTGCACAGCCCTGCGGCCACAGCGCTGTCAATTCCGCCACTGATGGCGATTAGCAGCCCTTTTGCCTTAGCGTTCTCCACATAGCTTTTCAGGAAATCGACACGTTTACGAACCTCGGCCTCCACATTAATGGTGGGCTGGACTTTCAATTCTGCAATGATCTGTTCCTGTAAAGTCATCAGATTTACACCTCTCCTACTAGAAATTTGTACAATATGGACAAACGAAACGCCCCGGCAGCTTCAGAAATCGAAAGATGCGGCGGGGCGCTATCCTATATTAACGGCAGAAGCGATCAAACGCGCTGGCCAAATCCTCCGCAATCTCCTCGGCGGAACGATTCTCCACCTGGTGACGTTCAATAAAATGAACCAGTTCTCCATCCTTCAGCAAAGCAATGGAAGGTGAGGACGGCGGATACGGGGCAAAGTATTCACGTGCTTTCGCAGTGGCCTCCTTGTCCTGTCCAGCAAAAACGGTAAACAAGTGATCAGGAGTTATATCATGCTGCAAAGCTTTGGCGACACCTGGACGAGCTTGACCCGCCGCACAGCCGCATACGGAATTCACAACAACAAGCGCTGTTCCCTTGGCATCCGGCAGGCTGGCTTCAACCTCCTCCGTAGTACGAAGCTCCCGGATTCCGATGGCTGTAAGCTCATCTCTCATGGGCTGTACCATATCCCTCATATATTGGTCAAAAGACATAGACATTACTTATTCACTCCTTTATGGATGACGTTTTTCTTATAGGATTAGCTTCAATACTGCAGGTTCGTGAGCTGAACGATATGTTTATTATACATTCATCATCCGTGAAAGCAAACCCAGAATCACAGTTTAAATGCGGTATACAAGCGGCTTACGCCTCTCTGGAGCTTTTTAATTCGGACAAGGCGGGAGCATAGTCCGCGAGCCTTCTCAACCTTACGATAAAGGAAGTGCCTACGCCCTCAGCCGAATTGACTGCAATCGTGCCGTGATGACGCTCCGCAATTCTCATACAGAGGGAAAGCCCGAGTCCGGTTCCCTTTGCCTTGGTTGTATAAAACGGCTCGAACAGCCTGCCGATTCGTTCCGCCGGAATACCTGGTCCCGTATCCTTCACCTCCAGCTCGACAAATTCCTCATCCGTCCGAGTCAGAATCGTCAGCAGCCCTTTCTCCCCCATCGCCTCCATGGCGTTGCGGGCCAGGTTCAGGATCAACTGCTTGATCTCCTTGGGATTCAGATACAGATTGGGCACGCCGTCACCGAGCTTAAGTTCAATAGTTTGGCCACGCAAGTTCGCGTCCGCCCATAACAGTGGGACCAGCTCCTGCACAAGACCGTGCAGATGCTTCTCCTCCTTCTCGACAATCCGGTTCTGGGCAAGAGAGAGGAAATCGTTAATAATGCCGTTGGCCCGGTCAAGCTCTTCCATGACAATCCGGTAGTAGTGATCGAGAGACACCGGCGACTTTTCCCGCATCAATTGGAGAAAACCGCGGACGACCGCCATCGGATTACGTATTTCGTGTGTTATTCCCGCAGCCATTTGACCCACAAGGCTCAAACGCTCCACATTGCCCATCTCGCTCCGCAGCATTTCCAGCTCTGTCATATCCTGCACTACATACAGCGCCTCCGCAATATCACCGCCAGGCTCGGGAATTGGAGACAAGCTCGATAGATAGACATACGTCCCTGATTTGACAATTTTCGTATCCCGTTCCCCGTACATGGCTCTTTCAAAGCTCGCAGTCAATTCCGGAAAGCGGTCAGGATCGATCCATGTCGAAAAATGCATGCCCACAATATCCTCAGCATGAAGATCGGGGATCCTTCGCCTGTAATATTCCAGCATCGTTGTGTTAATATGTATAATGTTGCCCTGTTGGTCCAGGATGCCGGCCGCCAGCGGCATGTACTCCAGGTAGACCTTAAGTTTATCGGATTCCAGATGCAATCGGGCGGTCGCCTGCTTCAGACTGGAACGCAATTCGCTGTTGTGCAAGACACCTTCAATTATAAGAGAGATGATGCATACGGCCAGCACGGAGAGCAAAGCGGAACCCAGGTATACCATAACTTCTGACAAAGGAATACTGTCAGGTGTATCCCTCAGCACCAGCACGGCTAACCAGTGAAGCGCGAATTGGGCAAGAACCAAAACTGAAATTTTTTTTAATTTAGAGACCTGCTTCCCCCGTTTAAAATAGGACGAAAGCCATAGGCCTGCCGGAGCAAGCAAAATTCCCGAGTCAATCAACAACATAAGCCAACTCGTATCGTACGCAAGCAAGATGCTACCCAAGGCGGTGATTGCAATAACGATAAGTGCAGTGGAAAGCTTGGCATACAACAAGCACACCGTCAACGGTATAAAGCCTGAATGCAGCGGAATCAGCGGAGCCTGGGCTGAACGGAGCAGCAGACAAAGGAGTATAACAGGAATGCAGGATCCCATCAGAACCCATTCACGTCTTCGTTCTTCAGAAGCAGGCAGCCGCTTGGTTAAGAGATTAGCCCTATCCGTAAGCAGTGAAAAAAGGCCTGCCATTATTCCGGCCAAAAGCAGTTGGAGCACTTGTTCCTTCATCACGGTCAAAATGGCTCTCCCCCTTTCTCGTCTGTCGCCCGATAGTTCGATTAAAACATAGGCAACAATATATTACAATATATGTGTGGTCTCCCGGAATATGACCCGAATCAGCAAATGTTGTCGAAGACGGGCACGGGAGCACGAATCTATTAATAAAGGAAGAAGAACGATAAATGACATATGACATTATAGTAATTGGAGGCGGTTCCGCCGGACTAATGGCGGCGGCCGCGGCAGGAGAAGCAGGCGCGAAGGTGCTGTTAGTTGAAAAAGGGGCCAAGCTTGGCCGAAAGCTCGGAATCTCCGGTGGCGGACGCTGCAATGTCACCAACGCCAAGGAGCTGGATGAGCTGATTCAGCATATTCCAGGCAACGGCCGTTTTTTGCACAGCGCTCTGGCCACCTTCAGCAACAAGGACATCGCGGCCTATTTCGAAAACCTTGGCATCGCGCTGAAGGAAGAAGATAACGGGCGCATGTTCCCCGTCACGGACAAGGCCAAAACCGTTGTGGACGCGCTTGTAAAAAAGGTCCGCGCGGAAGGCGTGGAGATTCGTCTGAACTCCCCTGTTGCAGAGGTCCTATACGACGAAGGTAACGCCTGCGGCGTTAGACTGCGGTCCGGCAGCATCCTCCGCAGCCGCAAGGTCATTATTGCCGTCGGCGGCAAATCGGTGCCTCATACCGGTTCCGAAGGGGATGGATACGCCTGGGCGGAGAAGGCAGGGCATACGATCACAGACCTTTATCCCACTGAAGTTCCTTTGGTGTCCAATGAGCCCTTTATACAGGATAAAAGCCTTCAGGGCCTCTCTCTGCGCAGTGTTAGCCTTACCGTCTGGAACCCGAAGGATAAGAAGGTGATTAGCCATGAGGGGGACATGATTTTTACCCATTTCGGAATTTCAGGTCCTATCGCCCTGCGCTGCAGCCAATTTGTTGTAAAGGAACTGAAAAAGCACGGAGCCGGTAAAGTGCCTCTTACACTGGATCTGTTTCCTCATAAGCGCGAGGATGAAATCTATGACGAGACATGGAAGCTTGCAGAGGAAGACTCTAAAAAGGCGGTTAAAAATATACTTAGAGGTTATTTGCCGGAAAGGCTCATTCCCCTTCTATTCGATCAAGCCGGGCTGCGTGAGGATATGACCTTCGATCATATTCCGAAGCAGCAATGGAGGGAGCTGTCCAAGCTGATCAAGGCATTCCCGATATCCATCAGCGGCACCCTCTCTATCAAGGAAGCCTTTGTTACAGGAGGCGGCGTTCATCTAAAGGAAATTGACCCCAGGACGATGGAATCCAAGCTGATGCCCGGACTGTACTTTTGCGGCGAGGTTATGGATATTCATGGTTATACCGGCGGTTATAACATCACTGCGGCCTTCACCACCGGATATAACGCCGGCCGGCACGCGGCACAGTAGCCTCCTCACAGACGGAAGGTGCCTCCCTTAGAAGCACCTTCCGTCGCCCTCCTGCATCGTCAGGAGCCGGTGAATCTGCTTGCAGAAGCTTTATTTCCCTATGCCTGGACACTTCCGGGGAACCCGTCCATATCCGCTGCGGCCGGAGCGTCTTCCGACACATTGTGCACGATGTCCACAGCCTTGTATTCATTGCTTGCCCCGGTCAGATAGCTCTCATTCCAATCTTCATTCACGATATGAGCAGGGATCACCACCTCGTCCAGTCCGTAAGCACTAAGCCCACTTCCTTGATGATCCTTGCCATCGTTAATGTTCAGGCAGCCGCCGTGCTCCTGGCAAATTTCCAACGCGGACTCCACATCCTGGTTTTCAATCCTGACGTACAGGTCCCCTTTCCCGGAACGCTGTGCATCATAACCGATTTCTCTCAGCGTACTGCAGGCTGCATCGGCTGCAAAGGCTTCGCCAAATTCAAACTTTAAAGACGCATCTTCCATACTCACGATATATGTACCTCCTTGGTTAAGTATGCTGAATGAGTTGCTTATATAGTAATATACCCAATAGTTCCCGCTTTTAAGATGCTTACTTTTAGGACATCAGGCATATCTAACGCAGGCATTCGCGAAATCACTTTTGCATTTTCCTAAAAATTTAATAATTAAAAATGCAATTAGTGTGACAAACGTCATATAGCAAAAGTCTCAGCTCCTGTAAACTAATGTCATGGACACGGCTACCCATTTAGTAGCATGGGCGTTCAACCCCAAATTATAAAAATATAAAGGCGGAATGAATATGCCTGATACGACAACCCTTCTTACCCAAAAATCGATGCATCTTCACAGCGTGTTCGCCAAATCGTTCAAGAGTATAAGCGAGCATGCTGTCGCAGGCATCAAGGCTGCCGGCTTCAATCCTACGGCCTTTGCCGTCATGGAGGTGCTGTATCACAAAGGAGCCCAGCCGATTCAGCAAATCGGTGCCAAACTGCTGCTCCAGAGCGGAAATGTCACCTACGTCATCGACAAGCTGGAGGACAAGGGCTATCTGTTCCGTCATCCCTGCCCGCAGGACCGGCGCATCATCCACGCGGAGCTGACGGAGGAGGGCCGCAAAATCATGGATAATATCTACCCTGATTACGCACGGCAGATCGATAGAGCTTACAGCGGTATGAGTCAGGAAGAAATGGAGCAGTTGATTAACCTGCTAAAAAAGCTGGGTCGAAGCGCCGAAAGCCTATCATCCTCTACGCATAAATAAAGTGATTTTGCACCCTGTGAAACGGAGGGACCCGAAATTGTACGCTATTAGCAAATTTCAAATTCACGTCGAAGAGACCATTTCCGGCGACTCAGCTCGGAAATGGCCTCTTCGGCATAAATTTATGTTTCTTTCATCTCATAGGCTAGGTCAGGCTTATCCGCCCTGTCTGCCGGGATCTGTGCCGCTTTCCTCAGGTGCAGGCGGCCGGTTGCGCAGCCCCCACACCACGATCCAGCTGAGCACAGCAATAACCGCCATGATCACAAACAGTGAATGCAGACCGCCTTCCAGCACCTGTCTCAACAACCGGGCTGTGTCCACGCTCATCTGCTGTCCAGAATGCGCGGCCAGCAGGCCGTTAATTTCCTCCTGTGTCACTCCCTGTTCCAGCAAACGGCTGGCCGCTGTCTGCTCCGTAATCCGGTAATTCAGCCAGGACCCGAACGCCGCGACCCCGATGGTCTGGCCCAGTGTTCGCAAAAATGTGTTGAGCGCAGTGGATGCACCGCGCTGCCGGAAACCGACCGAAGACTGCGCAATGATCGTAAACACGGTCATGGAGAAGCCGAAGCCCAGACCATACATAAAGGTTCCGACAAGCAAATACCATACAGGGGAGGATACACTGATCAACAGCATTATAACCGCAGCAGCCGTGATAAAGCTTAGACCGAGCACAGAAGTAAAACGTGAACCGAGTCGTATAATCATTCTGCCTGCCCAGACTGAACCAAGCAGCCAGCCTACCGCCATGGGAGAGAGCGCAAGCCCTGAAGAAGCCGCATCCCCGCCACGAACCCCCTGAATCCAGAGCGGCAGATAACTCGTCAGGCCGATCAGCAGCGAGCTAACCAGCAGGGCTGCTATGCAGGACACCGCGATATCGCGGATGCCGAACAGCTTAAGCGGAACCATCGGCTCCTGCACCCGTTGTTCGATAATCAGGAACAGAATCAGGAACACGGCCGCAATCGCAGCAAGTCCAAGAAGACCTGGCGAGGACCAGCTCATATACTGCCCGCCCAAGGTCAACACAAGCAGGAGAGCAGCCATTCCTATGGTAAAGGTAACGGCCCCCGGAATATCAATTCTGGCGGTCCGTTTCTCCACCCGCTCGTGAAGATAACGCGCAATAAAGAACATAGCCAATATCCCAAAGGGCACATTGAAACCAAATATCCACTCCCAGCCGAAATAAGAGGAAACGTACCCTCCCAGCAGAGGTCCCAGCAAGGAGGATATCCCCCATACAGAGCTAATCATACCCTGCACCTTGCCGCGCTCCTCAATCGTATACATATCCCCGATAATCGTAAAGGTGACCGGTATGACTGCGCCTGCCCCTATCCCCTGAATTGCCCTGTATAGAATCAGTTGATTCATATTCCCGGCCAATCCGCACAGCAGCGAGCCGATGACAAAAAGAGAACAGCCGATCAGAAAAATGGGCTTACGGCCGAATAAATCGGTAAGCTTGCCGAAGATCGGCGTTGTCACCGCCATCGTCAGCAAATACGAAGTAAATATCCAGCTTAGCAGCGTCACGCTTCCCAGCTCACTGACAATCGTCGGACCGGCGGGCCCGATGACCGTGCCCTCAATGGCTGCCAAAAAGGTGGCCAGCATCACACCGACCAGAACTAAACCGCGCTTCATAGATGGTTGTGTATCCACGATATGCTTCAAATCCTCTCCGGCCGCCTTGTAAAATTCATGTTATATTTTGGAGGTTTACTGAAGCTTTGTCAACCGCAGCGTACGGTCGGGAAGCGCATTCGCCAGCTCGGAATCATGTGTAATAACGAGGAGGGCTGCCCCTGCCTCCGATTGTTCCCTGCACAGTCTCATGAACGCCGCAGTTCCCTTATAATCGGTTCCGGCCGTTGGTTCATCCAGGATATACAGCGTTCTCGGGAGAACAAATTGAGCGGCTGTGCTGAGCAGTCTTTTCTCTCCGCCGCTTAGCAGGTAAGGTGAGGCCTGCAGCTTGTCCTGCAGGCCGATCCTGCCCAGCAGTTCAGACGCCCGCCGCTCATACCGCGCAGGAACGCTCTCATGCCTGCGCAGGCCCAAAAACGCACGGACACTGTAGAGACATTCCTCCCACACAGTCGCAGCGGCGAATTGGTACTCCGGCTGCTGGAATACATAGCCGATCTCTGCGGCCAGCTTCCACACAGGGAGCTTCGCCATATCGGCTCCCCTCCAGAACAAGCGACCGCGTGGCACGGGCAGCAGGCCCATCAGCAGCTTGCCAAGCGTCGTCTTACCTGTACCGTTCTCGCCCAGCAGCACGACGGTTTCGCCCGCCGCCAGCGCAAAGCTTGTGCCGGCCAGCACTGGCCGGCGGCTCCCCGGATAGGTGAAGGACAATTCCTTCACCTCCAGCAGGGGAGCGCCCGAGGTCCGCTGCGCAAGGACCTCGTCAGCAGGCCTGCCCTCATGTGGTGAGGGCAGCAGCCCAAGGGCGGCAAGCTGCGCGCCATGGGAGCGCAGCAGCTCCCCCGGCGGGCCGTCAAGCAGCACGGCCCCGCCAGCCAGGACGATGACGCGCTCGGCAGCCCGCGCGGTCTCGTCCATGCGGCCGGACGCGGTGACGACCGTCCGGCCCTCGTCCCGGAGCCGCCGGCAGAGGCGCACGAAATCGTGCCGGGCCGGCGGGTCCAGGTTCGCCGCGGCGTCGTCAAATACGACGAGCCGCGGCTGCAGCGCGAGCACCGCCGCGATGCCTGTGCGCTGGCGCTGTCCGCCTGAAAGGCGGCGCACCCGGGACTGGCGCTCAGCGGCCAGTCCGACCGTCTCCAGCGCCCCTACCAGGCGACGCTCGATCTCGTCCGGAGACACGCACAGGTTCTCCGGCCCAAAGGCCACCTCATCCTCTACCGTTTCACGGATCAGTTGCGCATCCGGGTCCTGCAGGACCACGCCTGCAGCCGAAGAGACCACGGCAATCTCAGCCTCAGCTGGATCTTGCCCAAATACGGTCAGCCTCCCCATCCGTTCCCCCAGACCTGCCCGGGACAGTGTGCCGTTAAGGAGCTGGCAAAGGGTCGACTTCCCGCTACCACTGGCCCCGATAATAGCTGTATGCTCACCGCCCCTAATCGACAGCGTCAATTCACTAAGGGCAGCCAACTGCTCTCCGTCATAATGGTAACTCAATTGATTCATCACAATAACGGGGGACATGCCGGTACCGTCGGCAGGTCCCCCGTTATTCTCCTTCAATTCAGGCACGCTGGTCACGGCTCCAGGCATAACGACGCAGCAGACCTGTGCGGCCGAGCGCGTCACCAAGCCATTTGGTTAGCAATCCGCACAGCAGCACCCCGCTGACTAAACGCACCACAAACGCAATCGCAAGCACCTGCCAGCCCCAGCTCGTATAACCGAACATATAGGCCGCTACGATAAACCAAATCGGAACCATCGCGCCGCCGACAAGCATGAGCGCCCCCGTATTCCACACCTTGTGGCGCATCAGGGCAAAGACCAGCTCGGCTGCAATCATGTAGCAGAGCGCCGCCGCAATCGCCGACATGAAGCCGTAAGCTGTTCCCATGAACGATTGGACAAGCGCCCCGAACGCATAAGTGATCACAGCCGTGCCAGGCTTGCGAATGATGTAATAAGCCAGCAGACCGTAGATCATATACAGCCCGACAATGGAGGAGGTAGCCACCGGGCCGCCAAGGCTATTCAGCGTCTTGTTCACAACAGACAGATAAAAGGTCATCGCCCCATTTGCTGTGGCGAGCATCGCCATCAGAACAATGTCAAACGTAGTAAATGCTGAAAAACGAATTTTTTTCATAAAATGCCGCTCCTTATCTCCCTATTTTCTAAAAATTCTCTTTCATAGGGTATGACAAGCCTGTTTTATTGTCAACCATTTTAGAATGAACTAGGTTGACAATGAAGTCGCACAAATCCCCTCATGCTCACGAGACAGAGCTTGACCGGCTCCAGGCTCAAACCGCCCATGCCAGCATCAGCGCTGTGGCCGCCAGCGCCGATGCCCACCCTAATCCGGCTGGAGAAGCCTTGACTGGTCTCAGATACGTTCTGTCGGTGTAGGCACCGAACCCGCGGCCCTCCATAGCCGATGCTGTCTGCTGCACACGCCGGATCGCGTTCACCAGCACCGCCTGGGCGTAGCCCCCCCACCAGCGTGCTTTGCCGCCCAGACCGCGCGGTGGCTTGCTTCCACGTACACGCCGCGCCGCAGCGATGACCTTACCTTCCTCCTCCAGCAGCGGGAGAAATGTCAGCGCGATGGAAAGGCCGAAAGCGAACCGATACGGCACTCTCAGCCTCTGGTGAACCGCCTGTACGAAATCGCGCGGATTCGTGGTCGCAATATAGATGAACGAGGCTAGAAATAGAACGAACATGCGCAAGGTCAGAGCCCCTGCCGTATTCCAGCCTTCATATGTGATCACTAGTGGCCCCCACTCCCGCCACACACTGCCTGTGCGGACAGCCAGCAGGGTCAGGACGAAATAAGGAAGGCCCATCCATACGAGAAAGGACATGGCCTTGAACTGCCGTGGAAGGGAGACTCCGGCCAGCAGCCTGGCCGCCAGAATCAGCACCATGAGCAGCACAGCCTGCAGCAGCACCGTATTCCATACCATGCCGAGCAGACTGACACTGATGAGCATGACAAGCTTGCTGAGCGGACCGACGGCATGAAGAGGATAGGCCCCGCTAGTATGGTCAGGAATTCGCATAAGCACCCTTCTCCTTCCTTAACCATTCTTCGTACAGCAGCGAATAGATGAGCATATCTTTGTAGCCTGTTGACGTGTACTGAACCTGTCGAAGCAGTCCTTCCCGGGTCCAGCCGAAGGCTTCCAGCAGACGCTGTGACGGCTCGTTGCGCGGATCAACCATCGCTTCTATCCGATTCAGCCTCATCGTCTCGAATCCGAAGGCATGCAGCAGTCCCAGCACTTCGGACATATACCCCTTTCTCCAGTGCAGTCGGGACAGCTCATATCCGATTTCCCCCTTAAAGGCTCCATCCAATTGCCAGTGATTAAACCCGCAGCTTCCGATCAATTCACCGTTCTCCTTCAGCTCGATACCCCAACGGATCGCGTCCTCTGAACGGGACAGCCGGTTCAGCAGCAGAATCATATCTTCCGCATCCTCCGGTGCGGACATAGATTCTATATTCATATAACGCGTGACTTCACAGTCCGACCAGAACGTGAATACCTGTCGCGCATCCTTCGCCTCCATTTTGCGCAGCCGGACTCGGCTGCCCTGCAATATAGGAATGTTCCCCTTGCATTCATACATGGCCATCTTTCCTCCCACTTCCGGTACACCGCTTGTACTTTCTAACCTTGTACTTTCTAACATTGAAGCATAGGCCGTATGGAAATACAACTCGGTACTCCGGGGAAAATAGAAAGCACATCCTCAGATACGGAGCGGTATACGCATACCTTCCCCGGCTTTAAGAATGTGCTTTTATATGTGCTTTTATATGTGCTTTTATAAAACGGAACTTGTCCTGTCCTCCTACGAAGATATGCCCGACAATGGTTTCCCCGCTCCCTCCACCACTTCACTGCACAGCAAGCCCAATACATTTCGGATCTCCTTTAATTCCTCGATTCCCGTACCTGTAATGCTGAATTGGTCGTCATGGGCAGTCAGGAAGTTTTCCTGTGTCAGATGCTCAAGCTCCTGCTTAACCTCACGCTCACCCACTCGGTATCCCCGTTCCTCCAGAACAGGCTGGATATCTCTCACAGTCAAATCCTGTTGTTGTGCAAAATACAGCATATGGATGCGTAAAAAGAGATTTTGTACCTCTGCATGCATGGTTAGTTCTCCTCTCCGGCTTTAGGCCCGTTATTTACAGTTACTTACCCTTCCGGCACGGAGCAGAAACAAAGCACGTCTCCCATGGTATATTTCTTAGACCTTTCCTCTTGACGAGAGCGGGCAAAACATTATATCTTAAACTAATTAACCGCTGGTAGACAGAGCATATGTTCCCCAACCAGCATGTTATGAATGTCCAGCTATGGAAAGACAGGAGTGAGATAATCATGTTTCAAGCAATGCCCTACGAAGGGACACGTGCTGAGCAATACGCCTCGGTATTGAGTCAGCTCAAAGGACTGATCCATGACGAAACGAACAATATAGCCAACCTGGCTAATGCATCCTCGCTGCTCTCGCACTTTCTGCAGGATGTCAACTGGACAGGGTTTTATCTGTTTGACGGCAAAGAGCTGGTCCTCGGACCTTTCCAGGGCCTTCCTGCCTGCATCCGAATTCCATTGGGGCGTGGTGTATGCGGCACAGCGGCTGCTGAACGCCGGACGATTGTTGTGGAGGACGTGCATAAGTTCCCTGGTCATATTGCCTGTGACGCCGCCTCCAACAGTGAAATCGTCATTCCGCTCATCCAGGGTGGAGAACTGATCGGCGTTATGGATATCGACAGCCCGCTCAAAGGCAGATTCGATAGCGAGGATCAGGCCTTTCTGGAGCAGTTTGCAGAGATTCTCACAGCGCAGCTTCAGATCGGCTGAAGTAAGAAAAACGTCTACCATAATTTTTGCGATTATACAATTTTTCATCTCCGCTGACAACGAAGTGGCTGTCCATCAAAGCATGAAGTGCTTTCGGGCAGCCACTTTTCTGTTTATTAACTAATCCCACATAACAGCACAGCCCAAAGCACCTGCAATTACTTGACTATATGCTTGCATTTTTACTGACGATTGATCACAATCAGCTTCACTTCCAGCATTTCTTCAACTGCATACTTGACACCCTCGCGGCCGATGCCGCTTTGCTTGACGCCGCCGTACGGCATATGATCGACACGGAAGGTCGGAATATCGTTGATCATCACTCCGCCGACATGCAGTCTGTCTGCCGCGTTAAGAGCTGTAGCAATATCCTTTGTATAAATTCCCGCCTGAAGGCCGTAGATGGAATCATTAACTTTGCCCACAGCCTCATCTACGGAAGACACGCGTTCTATCACCACAAGCGGCGCGAATACTTCACGACAGGACACACTTGCCTGTGGATCGACCTGCAGCAGCACCGTTGGGTTCAGTATTGAGCCAGCGGCTTCACCGCCAAGTGCAACGATAGCCCCGTTGTTAACCGCTTCCCCGATCCATTCCTGCACCCGCTGCACATCCTTGGCAGAGATGAGGGCGGATACATCCGTATCCGGATCTAACGGATCTCCCATGCGCAGCTTCTGCGCCGTCTGAACAAATTTGTCCGTGAATTCATCATAGCGGTCTGCCAGCACGTAAATCCTTTGCAGGGAGATGCATACCTGCCCCTGATTGGTGAACGCTCCGCTGACACAACGGGACACAATAGCATCGATGTCCGTGCTGCTGTCGATAATTACGGCAGAGTTGGAGCCTAGCTCAAGCGTAACACGCTTCAGCCCCGCTTTGGCGCGAATCTCCGTTCCTACGGCAGGACTGCCTGTAAAAGTGACGAAGTTGACGCGCAAGTCCGTAACCAGCCTGTCACCAGCCACTCTTCCGTCGCCGCTCACAACGTTCAAGGCCCCGGCGGGCAGTCCAGCCTCCTCAAGCAGCTCGGCCAGCAGATAAGCAGACAATGGCGTCTGCTCCGCAGGCTTGAGTACAACGGTATTACCGGCTGCAATAGCCGGGCCAACCTTGTGGGCAACCAGATTCATCGGAAAATTAAACGGCGTAATAGCCGCTACCACACCGATAGGCTCCTTCACTGTGTATGCCAACCGGCCTTCCCCTCCCGGTGCGGCATCCATGGGAACCGTCTCGCCATGGATGCGCTTGGCTTCCTCCGCCGCGAACTTGTAGGTCTGCACAGTCCGGTCTATTTCGGCTAAGGCCGTCTTCATAGGCTTGGCAGCTTCCAGCGCTATCAGGCGTGCAGCCTCATCCTTTCGTTCCTCCAGGAGCATGGCCAGCTTTTCCAGGATTGCGGCGCGGCGGTGAGCCGGCAGCGAACGCATGACCGACTTCGCTTCCACTGCAGCCTGCACGGCTGCATCAACATCTTCGGCAGAGGCCTCCGCGACTTCAGCTATAACCTCCCCGCTGTACGGCGAGCAAAGCGTCCGGTATTCTCTGGTTTCCACTCTACGGCCGTTAATATATAAATCCTGCTTCATAGAATGTTCTCCTCTCCCTTCCCGGCCCTCCGGGTTAGTGACCCAGCTCCATTCGGAGCTGATGCACATGATGATTGCGGATCATAAGTACCACAACACCGAGCAGAACCATCAGCACTCCGAAATAAAACGGTGTCCTCTGCAGCATACCATTCAGACAATTTTGTAGCCAGCCATAGAGAAGCTGATCCGACAGGCCGTACTCCTTCACTACTTTATCCATTTTGAACAAGCATAGAACGCGCACGCTCAGACACAGAAAAAAGCTCTGACGCCAGTTAGCGCCAGAGCTTATCCTTAACATTGCATTACAATGTTAAAGAGTTACATATTTGGATTTATATAAAGAAAGTGCGGGAGATGATCACCAGCAGGATGAAGAGAACCAGAATTACACCTGTGGAAGTCCAGACACCGCCGTACCCAGCACCGTACCCCGCGCCGTACCCTACGCCTTTACATGCGCTCATTTGCTCGACCTCCTTTCCAAACCGGTTTCCCGTTTAGATCAAGAAAGCTTTGGAGATAATTACCAACAATATAAAAAGCACCAGGATTGCACCAGTAGATGTAAAGCCACCGTACCCCATACCTGCAGCTACAGCCGACATGCTAATTCCTCCCTTCCATCGTTTACATAGGCATCATATGCGCTTATATAGACAAACGAACGGGGCGAATAGCCCTCCTTGCCGCCTATTTTTAAACGAAGTAGAGCATAGCCCAAGTCGTTATGCTTTAATATATGCTAATCCCCGTTTAACAGGAGACCATTAAACAGCAGAAGGCGGGTCTGCTCCGCCAAATGAACAGGGTCATCCCTTCCCGGAAGCAGCTTGGTTAAGGTCAGCCGCTCCATAATGCCAATCAGGGCCTCGGCCGCAAAGCTGAGATCCACATCGGTACGAAAATAACCCGCTTCCCGTTCCAGCTCCATCTTCTCCTCCAGCATCATGGCCAGCTTGGCCTTGATATGAACCGATTCCCTAGACTGGAAAAAGCCGATCCTCGTTAATGCAGGATTTCCTGACAAAAAACGAAACCCGTTGACAAGCGCGGTCTGCACTTCATTACGCACGTCATGTATTGCTTTACCGGGCTCAAGCCGGCTGTTCTCTACTAACTCACTCAATTGCGACTGGAATTCGTCCACAAGCTCGGCGAAGACCTCTTCCTTGCTCTCGAAATACAGGTAGAAGGCAGGCTGGGTCACACCGGCACGGGCTACGATAGAGCTAACCTTGGTCTGGTAGAAACCGCTCAGGGCAAATTCTTCAGCAGCCGCATCAAGCAGGCGCCGTCGACTCTCTTTTCCATTCGTGCCTTTTTTACGCAAGTGAGTCCTCTCCTTTATGCACAAATTGAATCGTATTATACGGTTATCGACGGCTCAGGTCAAGGTTATCGAAGCACGGTGTAGAATCAACGCAGCCGGCTTTTGTAAATACAAAATCCCTGTCTGATGCTCTTCCTTCAGACAGGGATCCGCAAGCTTTTCAACGGAATTATTTCATAATATCACTGATAATCTCATAAGATCTTAGGCGATCCTTATGATCAAACATCATGGAATTAATAATAAGCTCATCCGCGTTGGTTTCCGCGATAAAAGCCTCCAACTGGCCGCGCACCTTCTCCGGCCCGCCCTTCATGGTGGATTTTAACTGCTTTTCTACGACGGATTTCTCATACTCGCTCCAGCGTCCTTCCATATCGGCAGGCGGCTGAACCTGTCCGGTTTTGCCCCGGATGATGTTCAGAAACTGCTGCTGCATGGTCGTGCCCAGCCATTCAGCCTGTTCATCCGTATCTGCGGCCATGGCATTAACGCCTACCATGACATAAGGCTCCTGCAGAACAGCAGACGGCTGGAAGCTGCTCCGGTAAGTCTGCAGCGCACGCTGGATATAGTCAGGCGAGAAGTGGCCGGCAAACGCAAACGGCAGCCCCTTCCGACCGGCGAGCCTAGCGCTGAAGTCGCTGGAGCCGAGCAGCCATATCGGGATATTCAGCCCTTCTCCGGGAACAGCCCGCACCGGGGCATGATAAGACGTGGCCGACGGATCAAAATAAGCCATCAGCTCATCCAGCAACTCGGGAAAATCCTCCCCGCTATCCAGCTCTCTGCGCAGCGCCAGCGTCGTTCTCCTGTCACTGCCAGGTGCTCTGCCCAGCCCCAGGTCGATCCGACCCGGATAAAGCGACTCCAGCGTACCGAACTGCTCGGCTATGACCAGCGGCGCATGGTTCGGCAGCATAATCCCCCCGGAACCCACCCGGATCGTGGATGTGCCGCCGGCAATATGGCCGATGACCACTGAGGTGGCTGAGCTCGCGATCCCCGGCATGTTGTGGTGTTCAGCGACCCAATACCGATGGTACCCCCAACGTTCGGTATGCTGTGCGAGGTCCAGGCTGTTGCGCAGCGCCTCCGCCGCCGATCCATCAACTACGATCGGTGCCAGATCCAGTACAGATACTTTGACATTTTGCAGTGAATTGCCTTTCGGCGATCTATGTTCAGACATCGTTCAGGCCTCCATTTCTACGTGTTCAAGGTAATTTCACAAAATTAAATTACCTATACTATAATATCCGCTTTTTTGGTTCATAACGCAAGAAGCAGTATTCGCAACGCCACGCAAAATAACAGACTATATGCATATAAAATCATCCAAAATTGTATATACTAAATTGATATACTTTAGTATACTAATAAGTGTCATAACCTTTTTTTCTCCTCCAGGTACATGCGTATCTGGAGTTTTTTTGCGCCGTATTATACGAAGCCACAAAGGGGCTTACCCCCACCTACCCCAAAATAGGCAAAAGGACCTCTTCCACAAGTGGAGGATGAGGTCCTTTGCTCCCATTAGTGCTACCATGCGGCTACCGTCCCGTCCGTACGCCACTCCGTCCCGCCGATCAACACACCACTGTCCTGATCGCGCAGTATAATTTGCCCGCGTCCAAAGCCTCCGACACCGCTCGCCCGCTTGATCTGATGCCCTTTGCGTATGAGACTTTGGGCCAGATGCTCGGGGAACGACGGCTCAATCTCAATCGTCTTGCCCTCAATCCACTGCCAGCGCGGTGCATCCAGCGCAGCCTGTGGATTTAACTGGAAATCCACCATATTCATGACCACCTGCATATGCCCTTGGGGCTGCATGAAACCACCCATGACGCCAAATGGGCCGAGAGCCTTACCATCCTTTGTAAGGAATCCAGGAATAATCGTATGGTAGGTTTGCTTGCCCGGCTCCAAACGGTTATCGTGGGACGGATCCAGCGAGAAGGAATGGCCACGGTTCTGGAGCCCGATACCGGTGCCGGGAATGACGATACCTGACCCGAATCCCATATAGTTGCTCTGTATATAAGAAATCATATTACCTTCGCCATCTGCCGCAGCCAGATAAACCGTTCCGCTGCGTACCGGCTCGCCCGGCTCTGGCAGCAATGCTTCCTCACCGATCAGGGACCGGCGCGCCTCTGCATAGGCTGAGGACAGCAATTCCTCTACACTCACATTCATTTTGTCATGCTGTGTAATATATTTAAGTCCATCCGCAAACGCCAGCTTTATCGCTTCCATCTGCTTGTGATGCGTATCCACGGCATCTCGGGCAGAGAAATCGTATCCATTCAAAATATTCAGGGCCAGCAGTGCGACCAATCCCTGCCCGTTCGGCGGAATTTCCCACACATCATAACCTTTGTAGTTTACGGAAATCAGATCGACCCATTCAGGATAATAGGCCGCAAGATCCTCCTTACGCAGGAAACCTCCGTGCTCTCTGGAGAACGCGTCAATCTGCTCGGCCAGCGCTCCACGGTAGAACGATTCGGCGTCGGTCTCGGCAATGCTGCGAAGTGTAGCCGCGTGCCCCGGCGACTTCCAAATCTCCCCGATGCGCGGTGCCCTGCCTTCCGGCGCAAACGTGTCGAACCAGCCTGCAAACTCGGGTCCTTTCAGCGCCTCCGCGAAGCGGCGGTATCCCAGACCCCAGTAATGACCCAGTGTCGGGGAAATCGGGAATCCGTGCTCGGCATAGTCGATTGCCGGCTTTAGCACCTCTGTCAATGGGAGCTTGCCGAACCGGTCCGACAAGGCCCTCCATGCCGAAGGCCCCCCCGGTACGGTTACCGGCAGCCATCCGTAGGCAGGCATTTTATCATGTCCCGCCTGCTTCACCACCTCGATCGAGATGCCTTGCGGGGCAGGGCCGCTTGCGTTCAGTCCATGCATTGTATCGTCCTTCGTCCACACGATGGCAAAGGCGTCACCGCCGATGCCATTGGATGTCGGTTCAACGACCGTAAGGCATGCCGCAGTCGCTATCGCTGCATCTATAGCATTTCCGCCCTTCTTAAGAATATCCAGACCGGCCTGTGCGGCGAGAGGCTGGGAAGCAGCCACCATCCCGTTGCGTGCATAAACGGCGTTTCGCTGCGATGGATAAGGGTAAGATAATGGATCGAACGGTATCATAACATTCACTTCCATTCATATATTTTTCTACTCGACTCATTTTTTACATAATAATCCAGAAACTCAGTTGAATCAACGCTTTCCGACAAAAAAACACAAAAAAACTGACACCCATTTACTTATTTAGTGTCAGCTTGCGGTCCATACCTACAATTACGAAGAAAGGAGCCGCAGCAGGATGAACCTGCTACAGCTCCTTGATGTCGTTAGAACAAAATCGTCTACGTCACTTGTTGTAGAATCATGATGAATTGACGTAAACGATTTGTTCTTTGAATTCTATACCTTACATGAGAAGTTGTCAATTTGTCAGTTATTTGAAATCAATGGACTCGTTCATTTCATCCCAGACATCCTGTCCAATCAGTCCAAGCCTCCAAACGGCAATTCCCTTCAGGTCATAGCGCTTCGCCAGTCCGATTTTGGTGTTGACCGACTGCTTGTTCTCACTGGCCACGGAAATCCCGAGCACCAGCTTGTCCTTCCCTGTCTCCTTTAGTGCCAGCCGTATCGCTTCGTCCACCTTTGCCGCAGGCTCAGGGCTCTTCTCGTCTCCATAAGCATAAGCCATAATAATGAGTTCATCAGCAAGCTTGCCCAAAGTTCCATAATCATAGCCTGTATACGCGCTGTTCAACGGATGAAGAATAACCGTCAGCTTCAAGCCGGCCTGATGGGCGCGGGAGGCCAGATTTTTGACAAAAGCATTGTAATCCGAGCGTGCCTTCGCTTTATCTCCGCTCCAGCCCAAGCCTTCCAGGTCCAGTGCAATTCCCTTAAATCCTTTCTCTGTTGCCGTACTAACCATTTGCGTCACAGTCTGCTCCTGTAGCTGCTTGTCCTCCAAATTTTTGGTCAGTTCCAGATTACCATCGACCGAATACACCATTAGATAAGGGGCCGTCCCTTGTGCCGAAGTATTCTGAATGATAGTTTCAGGTGTGATGTCCCCGGCCGCTTGTGGCCATCCATATTCCTTTGCTCCCGTCGTAAAGCCCCCATCCGTGCCAATGCGGCTCCAGCCGAAGGCTACTGAGTCAAATTCAGGAACCCGGCTGATCTCGCTGTAAGAAGACAAGGCGTAGAAACCAACCGTGTACAACTCCTCCTTAGGCGACGTAATCGAGACCGTCTTGGTCCCCTGGTTCCAGGACACCTCCGCACCAAACTGCTGGCTGAAGAAGCTGAGCGGGATCATGGTCGTGCCGCTGATCATTTGCGGAGCAACGGGGAGCTGAACATTTTGCCCTCCTGCCTGGGCTGTTTGGCTCCCCATGGCAAGTACAACCTGCTGTGTTCCTCCCTCCCCCTGCTTTGTGGCGGTAATCGTTTGTGCAACCTGATTCCATACGACTTGAATGCCAAGCGCTTCCGAGATAGCGCGGAAAGGAACCATGGTCGTACCTTGCATGACCTTCGGTTCCACCGGAAAAGGAAGCGGATAACCGTCTAGCATAATGCCTACACCTGCTGCTCCCGCATTTCCCGCCAACGTGCCGGTCCCCCCGAACCCGAGCAGCAAGGCGGAGCATAGAATCCATTTGTGCCTCTGTTTCATGGACATTCTCCCTATTTTTTGAATTGGAAGGATACTTCCCCCTCCCTATTACTCTATCAAAATAGGACAGATTTTCCACCTGTAATTTGCCTGCTGCGGTACCTCCTAGCTCGGCCAGACGCTTTTCAAATCTGGAATGCGTCCGGCCAATTGCCGATGAGTCTCCATCATCTGTTCCAGCTTAGCGTGATGCTCCTCCCACTCCGGGGACAGCAGCTCTGCGGGCAGCATCGGATCCAGCAGGAACAAATCGCTAATCGACTCCCCGATGGACAGATACAGCAAGAACAGCTCCAAAGCGGCGTCCTCCTGCACATCTGCCCGCCGCAGGAGCGGCTCGAATTCGCTCTTGTACCACTGCCATTTGTCATGATACAGAGCGGCCACCTTATCAAGCTGCCATATTTTCTCCGCATGCTGCGATGTAATGGACCCGATTTCCATCGAGCCGCTAACGCAGGTTACACAGCCGGATAATTCCAGGCTATCGACCAGGCTGCCTACCTCCTGTGCATTATTCCACGGATTAACGTACACCCCGTTATACAGCATCCCAAAGCCAAACTGCAGCAGTCCAACACGCAGGGCATCCCTCTTTCTACGCTGTTCTTCCGGCACTCCCGCCATCACAATGTGCCAGCGCCCGTCCCACGCTTCCCTAACCCGCTGTGGCTTGCCGTTAATGGAGGTTACAAACGACCGGCCAATATCGGTAATCCGATACATGGAGCGGGATGGAGAAATAACGTATCCCCCTTTTTTCAGCCTGGACAAGGAGCTGCGGATGTAGGTAGGGGCATAGCCGCGTTTTTCATAGATGCGCAGCAAATCCTGAATATTCATTTTCTCTGTACGAGACATTAAGAACAGCATTTGCTTCTCAACCGATAACAAAAGATGACCCCCTGCTTGACACGGAATACCTTAAAATATATCTTAAACATGTACGATCGTTATTGTTTATGATATATCTGAAAGACTTAAAATTCACCCTAGAACAACTAAACGCTCAGACCTTCAATGATTCTACTATGTATAAGGAGTGAACCGACATGCAATTAATCTATCACGGACATTCATCCATTCAAATCACGGCAGGCGGCAAATCGCTCGTGATTGATCCTTTTCTCAGCGGCAACGAGCTGGCGGTTACCCAACCGGAGGACATCAAGACCGACGCCATTCTGCTGACCCACGCTCATATGGATCATATTCTGGACGCCGAGCCGATCGCCAAAGCGAATAACGGCATTCCGGTCATTGCCAACGTCGAGCTTGCAACCTACATGTCCTGGAAAGGGCTGAACACGGTCGGCATGAACATCGGAGGCACCTATGACCTTGGATTCGCAACTGCCAAAATGATTCACGCCTTCCACACCTCAGGTATTGTGGATGAAGAGAATCAGACGATTATATACGGCGGTCAGCCTGGTGGTTATATTGTACAGGCTGAAGGCAGGACGATCCTTCATGCAGGCGACACAGGGCTGTTCAGTGACATGAAAATGTTCGGTGAACGCTATTCCATTGATGTTGCGTTCATCCCGATCGGCGGCCATTACACCATGGGACCGGAGGACGCGCTGCTCGCAGCCGAGTGGTACAATGCCAAGCTGGTCATTCCTGTGCATTACAACTCGTTCCCGGTAATCAAGCAGGATGCCGAAGCCTTCGTCTCCCAACTGGAAGCCAAAGGGCTGAAGGGCAAGGTGCTCGCTCCGGGCGAATCGATCGACATCTGATCAGACAAGCCGCTCTTCTATGGCTGCACGAGCCGCTCTTCTATGGCTGCACGAGCCGCCTTGGTCATGCCTTTCAGGACAAGCTCATAGGAATGGTCAATCATGGCATACAGCTCGGACTTTGGTATAGACCCGTCAACTGTAACGGTGTTCCAGTGCTGCTTGTTCAGATGGTATCCGGGACGGATGGCTTTATTCTGCTCCCTCAGATTTTCAGCGATGACGGGATCACATTTCAGTGAAATGAAAGGGATTCCGTCTTCTTCGGTGAGGAGAGCGAATATTTTGCCCCCTACCTTGACCACTAGTGGAGACGGGCCGAAGGGATAGGTTTCGACCGCTCCCTTTTTTTCCAGACAGTATGACTTGAGCTTCTTATACATGCACTGCCTCCTTGTATGAATTTGCTGCTCCTATCGATAATAGTACACAAAAAAGCGCCGAATTCCTATCTTCGGCGCTTTTTTGTCATGCTATATATGAAAAGTTATTTCACAACTTTAACACGTTCTGCAAGCGACTTGAATTCCTTCTCTCCCGGCTGTGCAACAGGCTTGCCAAAAGGCATTTGGGCAATCAGTCTCCAGCTTTCCGGAATGCTCCACTCCTGCTTCACTCTCTCGTCGATCAGCGGATTGTAATGCTGCAGCGAAGCGCCCAGCCCTTCCTGTTCAAGCGCCGTCCAGACCACAAGCTGAAGCATGCCGTTCGACTGGTTGGCCCATACCGGGAAGTTGTCGGCATAAGACGGGAAGCTTTGCTGCAGCCCGGCTACAACATTATTATCTTCAAAGAAGAGCACCGTGCCGTATCCGCTGCGGAAAGCTGCCATTTTCTCTGCTGTAGAAGCAAATGCTGCCTCATCGCCTACAACCTCGCGCAGGATATCTTCCGTATGGTTCCACAGTTTGTCATGCTGTTCACCGAGCAGCACAACAGCGCGGGCGCTTTGGGAGTTGAAGGAAGAAGGCGTGTATTTCACAGCCTCTTCCACGATCTCCTGAATGCGTGCATCCGAGATGACCGATTCCTTGCTGATGCCATAGTAAGAACGTCTGTCTTTAAGTGCAGTGAAAAAATCTTTACTCATGGGTGTTCCCTCCAATAATCATATATTTTTTAGTACCTTACTTTTTTAATCATAGCAGCATTTTATCTCAATATCAAGCTACTTTATTTAAAGTTATTTTACTTTTCTTCCGGTTTTTCAATCGAAAGCCCTTCGACATGCTTGCGTTTCATAAGCTTGCGCTTCTTCCGGTTCTCTTTGGTGTCAAGCACGATATCCAGGTCATAATCGTCCGGATACAATTCTTTACCCTCAATATGCAGACGTAGGCGTTTTTTGTGGATTTTCATTTTATGCTTGCGGATCAGGACACCTACAATTCCTTTGCTATCCTCCGCCTCGCACACAATGCCACTCTGCTTCAGATAAGGAATGGTCACTCTATCGCCGAGCTGGAATGTCGGCAGCTCATTTGCACCGTTCATCTCAGAAAGGTCATTTTCTGGTACGCTGCTGCCAGCTTCCCGCCTGATCACCTCAATAGCCTGCGCCTCTGCTTTCACGGTTTGTTCAATAATATTCGCTGTTTCTCCCGTTTCTATAGCGGGGACAGCCTGTTTTGCAGCAGCAGGATGAGCAGCTCCTTCCTGGGCAATAACACGCGAACGCTGAATGATCGACTCCGGAATGCCCAGCTTCAGAGCAATCTGGAAAGCGTAGCTCTGGCCCGCTTCCCCGATGCGCAGCCGATACAAAGGCTGCAGCGTCTGCGGATCAAACTCCATACGCGCATTTTCAAAGCCTGATGCGGCCGCCGCAAAGCTCTTAATTTCGTTATAATGGGTCGTTGCTATGACAGAGGCCCCTCTCCGGTGCAGCTCTTCCAGGATCGCAATCGAAAGGGCGACACCCTCTCCCGGGTCCGTACCTGAAGCCATTTCATCAATCAGCACCAGCGTCCGGTGATCTGCGGCATCCAGTATTTCGATTACGTTCCGGATATGTGCCGAGAAGGTGCTCAGCGCGTGCTCAATGCTCTGGCCATCACCGATATCGACCGCGATCTGATGAAACACCGCGAATATACTGCCTTCACGGACCGGAACGAGCAGGCCCGACTGCACCATGACCGTTAATAAACCCACCGTTTTGAGTGCCAGTGTTTTGCCGCCGGTGTTCGGACCGGTAACAATCAGCGAGGAATACCCCTTGCCGAGGGCGAAATCCAAAGGCACCATGGAGCGGCCCATGAATGGGTGCCTGGCTTCATACAGTTGTACCACCCCCTGCTCATTCAGCTCCACATTGCCTCCGTCCATGGAAGCGGCATATTTGGCTTTGGCGAACAGAAAATCGTACATGCCTACCGTTTCGGCATTAATGTGAATCCACTGCGCATGTTCTTCCACCAATAAAGTCAGCTCGCTGAGAATTTTCATTTCCTCCCGCGCTTCTTCCGCCTGCAGGGCGGACAAATCATATTGGAGGGTCCTGAGATCCTCAGGTTCAATATAAACGGTCTGTCCGCTAGCCGACTCATCCAGCACTGTACCCTTCACCTGTTTGCGATGCTCCTTTTTGATCGGCAATACATATCTTCCGCCACGGGTACTCACGACATGCTCCTGCAAAATGCTGCGGTGTCTGCTCATCAGGGCATTCAGCCTGCTTTTGCGGCGCTCTTCGATTACAGATATTTTTTTACGTATTCTGGACAGCTCTTTACTGGCCGAATCGATGATCCGCCCGCTGCGAATGCTGTCGTCAATGGCTGACCGGATCTTCTCCAGCTCATACATTGAAGCCGCATAGGCGCTGACGAAGGGCGCGGCTTCACGCTTGGCGTTCATGTACCTCATTAGCTGTGAGCAGCTTGTAAGAAATTGAAGGATTTGCGCAAAATCCTGCTCACTGAAAATATACCCTGTGCCCAGAAGGCCAAGAATATGCTCCATGCCTTCCATGGAAGGCACCGGCACGCTTGCCCCCTGCTGCAGAAGCGCCTTGGCTTCCGCCGTTTCATCCAGCGTCTTGCGGATCAGCTTTCCGTTAGTCATAGGTGCCAGCCTTGACACCTGCCGTTTGCCCAAATACGACACGGCGTACTGCTCCAGCTCTTCTTTTACTCTGCCGTATTCCAGCCGCTTTAAATCCTGTGCATTCATTGGTTTGAGGACTCCCTTATAAGTGTATTGGGTAACAAAAAAAGGCGGAGAATGAGCAAGCTCATTCTCCGCCTCAAAAGAAGGATAGGCTGAATAGACGGTGATCCCGTCATCCAATTACCGCCAAAAAGTGCCTTAAACAAAAAAACCGTGCTGAACTCAGCACGGATCAAGGCACAATGACAGTCCTATTCCAAAGGCATTGTATGATATCCGCTGTTCTTAACTAATTCCAGGGCTGTTCGCAGGTACCACAAAGAAACACTGCTCCCGCAGCATTTTTTTACAGCAATACGCTGAACACCCTTACGTATGGAATTTGATTAGTTAAGAACACTCACCGACATCAAAATCTCTCCTCTGATAAAAGGTACCTACACTATAGCTGAAGATGGAAGCCATTGTCAACCGCTGCAGTTGAATCAGAATCAACAACTCTTAGATCAAAATCAAAAACAGATGTCTCTCCAAATCGATAACGTTTTACAAGCTGTTTTACGTATTGAGGATAGCCAGCCTAAAGACATTTGTAGTAGACAGCTTGTTTCATGTCTTCGGTAATCAATCATTGGTGTAAGGCTCGCTTTAAAGCCTCTTTATATTCCTTTACAAATCTCTGGCTGATTTCAGCAGCAGGAGCGTACTCCTCAAAGCCGTGAAAACATCCAGGGTATAAATGAAACTCTGTTGGCACACCAGCCTGCGTTAGCCTTAACACATAATCGATGATTTCATCACGAAATGGATCCAGGTCACCAACACATGTGTATGTAGGTGGAAGCCCTGACAAATCAGTTGCACGTGCTGGAGCAGCATAGGGGGAAACTTCACGGTTATCTTCTAAATACATTTCCCACCCAAGCTGGGTTTTGGCTTTGCTCCATACTCTTTCATCTGTGATTTCATTACTGGATTTGCTTGTGCCCCGGTCATCCAACATGGGGTAAAGAGGCATTTGAAATGCTATAGAAGGCCCTTTCCGATCTCTTGCCAAAAGAGAAAGAGCAGCCGTTAATCCACCGCCGGCACTGGCGCCAACCACTGCGATTCTGGATGAATTCACTCCCAACTCTTCAGCATGTTCAGAGAACCATTGGAGTGCAGCATAGCAATCTTCGAGTGGGGCCGGAAAAGGATGCTCCGGAGCCAGTCGATAATCCACGGACACGATGACACAATTAAGTTCCGATACCAGTTGTTGCATGGCATGGTCCATCATATCAGCAGAACCAAGGATATAACCGCCACCGTGAATATACAGGATGCCTGGCAGAATTTCATCCTCCACTTTTGGTTCATAGATTTTGATCCTGACATCCGTGTCCCCTGCTGCTCCCGGAACATACCTCTCTGAAGTTAGAACTTCATCATTAACGGGCAGAGATGCAGCCAGGCCGGCAAACATCTCGTGCATCTCTTTCCTTTTGGCACCTAAATTCTCGCGGGTATAAATGACTTCCGGTAAAACTGAAAACAATTCTTTAAGTTCAGGGTGCAGTTTTTCTTCCATAAACCAACCATCCTTCGTTAACAGTGTCATAAATGTATTAATCACTTTGTTACATGAACCCTCTTGATAAATAGAGCGAAAATTAACCCTAAGATAGCAACAATTAATGGGAATACAAAGCTATGCTGAATACCTGCAATTATGGATAAAGGGCCATTGACGGGATCTGTTTTGTCTGAAACGTCATTCATAAAACGATTTACACCCGCTGTCATGATACTAACCGCAACGGCTGTGCCTACAGCCCCCGCCAACTGTTGGAATGTATTCATAATTGCACTACCATCCGGGTATAGTTCTGGAGGCAGTTGATTTAATCCATTCGCCTGCGACGTCCACACCATACAATTACTGATCATAATTAAAGAATGAAATAAAACGATTAAAGCAACAGAGGACGAGGTGTTAAGACCAGTGAAGAACCAAAGCGACGTGGAGGTCAAAACCAGCCCCATAGGCACAATCAATTTGGGACCAAATTTATCAAATAATTTCCCCATTACCGGGGACATCACTGCTTGTAAAATCCCTCCAGGCAACAAGACAAGCCCTGCCTTTAACGTGCTGAAACCAAGTCCTTGAATTAGATACATAGGTAATGCAATAATCGTGGTTAACAAAATAATCATGCAAACCACCAACATTAATGTGCCAATGGTAAACATAGGATGCTTAAAAGCCCGTAAATTCAACATCGGTTGGCTCATCGTCAACTGACGAATGATAAAAATAATCAAAGCAAGTATACCGATGGACATAGAAATGATGACTTCCGTGCTTCCCCAACCACCATCGCCTTCACCTACTTTACTGAAAGCAAACACGATTCCACCAAAGCCAAATGTAGATACGACAAGTGATAAGATATCAATTTTGGGCTTAGTAATAGTGGATACATTTTGCAAATTGAGAGAACCAAATAAAAGTGCAATGGCTAAAAATGGAATAGACAGCCAGAAGATCCACTGCCATCCTAAAGTATCAATCAAAAAACCTGATACCGATGGCCCAACGGCAGGTGCGACTACAAGAACAAGTCCAAGGATACCGATGATAGTCCCTCTTTTTTCTGCCGGAAAAATGTGGAGGATTGTATTAAATATTAGCGGAAGAAGAAGTGCCATACTTGCGGCTTGTATGATACGTCCAATCAATAATGCTTCAAATCCGGGTGCAAGCGCCGATACAAGCGTCCCTAAGATAGAAAAGCTGAGTGCAGCAATAAATAGCTGCCGAGTCGTGAACCACTGTAAAAGTAAGCCCGATACCGGTACAAGAACACTGAGTGTCAACAGATAGCCGGTCGTAAGCCATTGCGCCGTCGATGCGGAAATATGAAATAGGTTCATCAAATCACTTAATGCAACATTTAGCGCCGTCTCACTAAACATTCCGATAAAACCGCTTAACAACAATGAAATCATAATAGGTATGACTTTATAGTTTTGTACTGCATTTTGTTTTACTTCAGATGTTGTCACATGCATCTCTCCGCTCTTCAACTAATAAATAGATTTCAAAGCCCTTTTATATCCCTAATTACTCATGAATAGATCAATTCAAAGTTCTCATTTCCCCCTCAATAAAAGACTTTACGAATCTATAATAGATTTTATTCAAATTCATTGTCAAGTATTTTATTTTAAGTCCAAGGTTCGAATCTGTTTAAATCACCATCTAACCGGAAATGAAACTATGTTCTTGTTGCGTGAAAAGTCGTCAAGCCTTATTCACTTCAATTATTTATTTTAGCTTTGATTCATCTTTTCTCATGTGTTATCATATTCATAAATAAAGACCAAGTGCGGTCAACACTTGGTCAGTACAATTGGCTTGGATGGTTTATCCCTTCTTAAGTCATCGGAATAAAAGCCCACCTTCGGCGGTCAACCTTGGGGTGGGTTTTTACTTTCTCTTGTTGTTATTGATGTACGTTAAAAGTGCAAGAATAAATGATCCAAATAATAACATCAGCGTCATCGCATCTTTCACTTCCATGGTTTCACCTCCTTTCGAAGGGAAACCATACCCACCCAAGATTCAATTATATCTATATTTTACCTATGTTTACGCCCGCGTACAAGTGTTCTCATCTGTTTTCTTTTATTTTTTCTATCTTTGATCCACACTTGTGTTTCATTTCTATCATATAACATTCTTGTATTTACGAGCGACCCAGCCTAAGATAGCAAGGCTGGGTTGTGTGTTATCTAGATTTTCCATAATTATACACATGACAATCTAGGGAGCGAAAGTTACACAGCGTGAACTCATTGTTATCTGATTCTGGTACCTTCTTCAAATTCCCCCACAAAATGCTCTTGAACATGATTATTTAAAGTGGTATTTCGAAAATTCAGTCCATCCAACAAACCCTGTCTGTAGATTATTTCGTTTGCAAACGTCGCCTGATAATTCACCTTTTCTTCGAAATCAAATAACAATTCTCGGCATGAATCCGGAATGCTCTTCAACATTTCCTCGAACGAACATCTTTTACTATTCACTAGCTTCCTGTAGTATAAATTTCTCATTAAAATCAGTTGCCCAATTTCTTCAGTTCTTTTCCCAACAAAATAATCAAAATAACGCTCTAATTCTTGAAGCATTAAATCCCCTCCAATTAGTGATGTCACTTAGAAATCACCCGACACTTCCATTCTATGGTGAATTCATAGTGATGTCAATATGAATGTATTCTTGATGATTTCTAAGTGATAATATAGTGATATCACCAAAAAGGAGAGACAATTGTGGCAACTAATAAAAGGGTCTTTACTTTACGATTAGAGGATACGAATTTTCAAAAAATAAAATATATTGCAGACAAAAATAAACGTTCCATTGCTATGCAAATTGAATATCTAATTGAGCAGCATATTCATGACTACGAGAAGAAAAATGGTCCTATTCCTGGAGATAATTAGTTTAATCCTCTAGCAGGGCTGTTGATTATCCAGGATATGTAACTGAGCTATCACCATGAGCAAGGTTAACCATACGTCTGAATCTGCTACAAAAATATAAATAACAACTAGCCCTACCTCATTAGGACGGGGCTAGTTGTTATTTATATATGGATCCTCACTCGGATCTTCAAGCGCACTAAATATTCTTTTTATCATTGCTTGGCCACAACTTTGTTCTTATCATTTAGGTGATGTTCAAGACGTCCGACGAAAAACGAAAAAGAACCGGTGCGCCCGGCTCTCTTTTCCATAAAAACTGTTATTTACTCCCGTTATCAGCCACCAAGGCATCTACAATTTTTTGTCCCGTCTGCACCCCATTCGCGATACAGTCCGGAATGCCGACCCCGTAGTAGGAGCAGCCCGCAAGAAAGACTCCAGGATGACTTGCCGCCAGCTTGCTCTCCAGCGACCGGACAATGTCCGGATGCCCAAGATGATAGTTCGGGATGGAATCCCGCCATTTCGTCACATCGCAGGTTACATGTCTGTCAGTGATGCCAATGCTTTTCTCCACATCACTGACAGCCACACTTATCAGTTCTTCCTCCGTCATTTGCTGCAGCTTGTCAAAATGCGGATTGGAGCTCTTGTAGAACATCCGGATCAGAAGCTGCTGTCGTGCGGAGGTATGCTGCCATTTGCGGCTTGTCCAAGTACTAGCATCGCACATGAGACCGCTGTTCGGTGCGGCAATAAAACCGGTGCCGTCCTCCGGCAGCCGCTCATCCGGGACATTATAGCCCAGATACACACTGATCAGCGATCGGCTGCTCAGCCTGTCGAAGTCACGGTTCAGCCCCTCATCCTGCAACAGCGAACGCGCAGAGGTATGTGCCGTGCTCAGAACAACAAAGTCCGCTTCCAGGATGCGTCCACCCGTTAAAGCCACCTCATAACGCTCCCTTGTTTTCGTTACGCTCAGGGCCTGTGTGCCTTTCAAAATTTCCACATTGTTCAACCGGGCTTCCAGCCTGTCGATCAGGTCGGATACCCCGCGACGGAACGAAACAAACTTGCGTCCGTCCTTTCTTAAGAATCTGTCTCTGTTCTCGGCCAGGCCCTTCATGATGCTGCCGTATTTATTTTTGTATTCCAGAAGGAAAGGAAAGGTAGAAGCTATTGTCAGATTGTCCAGTTCACCTGAATATACGCCGGAGATAACCGGCGAAATTTGCTTGCGTACAAGCTCCTCGCCAAGAAAATGCTCCAGAAACACCCCCAGTGAGTCATTCTCCGTAAACGTCTCGTTCGGAGTGTAATAGTCCTTGAGTGCGGCCACCTTGCCCTCCGCCGAGATCAGCTCGCTTTCAGCCAGCGCCTGCAGACTGACGGGGATGCCGAATACCGCGTCCGCAGGGATCTTTTTCAAGCCTCCGTCCAAATAAATAAAGGATCTGCCTGTTGCATTATATACAATCTCACCAGCCAGCCCCAGCTCTTCCATCAGTGCGGAGTCATTTTTACGGGCTACGATCGAGTCCGCGCCGGTCTCCATCATAAAATCGTCCTGACGGACGGTTCTGATTTTGCCACCGAGCATTTCGTCCGCTTCCACCAGCATGAGCTTCAGCCGCTGGTTCTGCTCCTTCATGGCCTTTTGCAGAGTATACATAGCCGTCAGACCCGTAATTCCGCCACCTATCACCACGACAGTTTTCAAGTGTGTGCACCTCAATATTAGAAATTAAGTCCACAGAAAAGTATAACACAAGCTTAACGGACGTTTCCGTTACAAAAATCATTATCGGGAATCATATCAGAATAGATACTCCGCCTGATCCAGGGGCGAGCTTGACATTTTTATTTATTGTAACTATTATAGTTACATCACAGATTACATGAATGATGAGTAATAACAATTCCAACCCCGGGAGGTTAACGAAAATGAAAATTGCAGTTATTGGGGCCAGCGGCAAAGCCGGAAGTCTGATCGTTAAGGAAGCGGCTGACAGAGGACATGAAGTGACAGCCATCGTCAGAGACGCATCGAAGGTGAGCAATACGGCAGTTCTTGAAAAAGATGTTTTCAGTCTGACAGCAGACGATCTCAAGGATTTTGACGTCGTCGTGAATGCGTTCGGAGCGCCTCCAGGCCAAGAACATCTGCATGTGGAAGCAGGACACGCGCTGATCAACGCCCTGAAAGCAGCGCCGCAAACACGCCTGATCGTTGTCGGCGGAGCAGGTAGTCTGTATGTGGATGAAGCCAAAACCGTGCGCTTGATGGATACGCCGAAGTTCCCGAAAGAATATCTGCCTACTGCTTCCAACCAGGGGCAAAATCTGCAGGATTTGCAGAGCTCAAACGGCATCCAATGGACCTTTATCAGCCCTGCCGCCTTCTTTGATCCTCAAGGCACAAGGACCGGAGCCTACCAGACCGGCAAAGACAATGTATTGGTCAACGCAAAAGGCGACAGCTACGTCAGCTATGCGGATTTTGCCATCGCCGTTGTGGATGAGGCCGAGCAGGCCAATCATGTAAATGAACGTTTTGCTGTTGTAGGGGAAGCACAATAACGAAATAGCCATTGGCTCTGCTGTAGTGGGAGCATTCCCTCTTCCGGCAGCCGGTTCATTCCGCTAAAGACCTGCGGCTTGAAGAGGAATTTTCGCTTCCTTTTGAAGGATAAATATAGGTGCTATATTGGAACCGAAACTATGGTAAAATAACCATACTTCATTATTTTTCACGCGAAAGGAAGCTGTGAGCAATGATCAGTACCCGTTTTGCCGTAGCCGTCCATATCCTCTCCCTGCTGGAGTACAATAAAACGGGTGTGAATACATCCGAATTTATAGCAAGCAGTGTGAACACCAATCCGGTAGTCATCCGCCGTATTATCGGCATGTTGAACAAAGCCGGACTCGTTGAGGTTAAAGCCGGCGTAGCCGGTGCCAAGCTGCTGCGCAGCATAGACGACATCACCCTGCTCGACGTGTACCGTGCAGTCAATGTCGTGGAGGAAGACGCCCTCTTCTCCGTGCATGAAACGCCCAATCCGGATTGCCCTGTCGGACGCAACATCCAGTCCTCTATCGTACCGGTATTCTCCAATGTGCAAAGAGCGATGGAAGAAGAACTTAGACACATCAAGCTGAGCGAGGTCGTGTATGACATATCGGCCAAAGAACAGGCTCACACCCAATAACGCTCTTCTCCTTGCGGAGAGAGCGTTATATTTTTGGTCAATCCTGCACAAGCTCGAACAATTCAACCACCAGAATCGTATCGTCGTTCAGCTCCATGCCTGCCTCGATCAAATCCTGCCAGGCCAGCCGATGATCCGCCTGAAATTGTACGGCATTATCGCCGTTTCCTTCTCCGTGCACAAGCCGCAGATCCGGATTGCCAAAAGTCGTTTCAAACACCTCAATCAGTTTTACGTTGCAGCGCGGCCGATCTTGCTTATCATACACCGTCATGAGCTGCCCGACCGGCGCGTAGGTCTGCCGCAGCTCCTCGGCGGAATATTCCGATTTAGGAGCACAGGTGGCCGTCTTTTCGCCCCGGATAATTTGCTGGATCAGCATTTCTCCAAGGCCGTTATCCTTCTCCCATCCGAAAACCATTTTGTAAGGCTGTATTGGAATCGATGACATCCTAGTTCCTCGCTTTTTATTATGTTAAAAACGACCTATCGCAACAATCAAAGCTAACACCAAGAAAACGATATTCACGCCAATCTCCTTATATTCTTTACGCTGCACATGAAACAAGGCTCCGAGTAGAACGATGACAGCAACTCCCGTCGCGGCAAGCGGTGTCAATACAGGAGCGATATTCAACGCTTGCGGCAAAATCAAACCAACCGCTCCAACCAATTCCACAATCCCGATAAAAGAGACAAATCCTTTCGGAACGTCACTCACCCAATGCCAGGATGCTTTTGCCTTTTCATACTGAAACGCCTTCATCCAACCGGAATACAAAAATCCTAATGCTGCAAGACCTTGCACAACCCATAAAGCAATATTCATTATTCTTCTAACTCCTCTCTTGTATCCACCGACCGCTAAGGTGCATAATAAACCCTAGATAACCTTCTTGGAAGTAGTTACTTTAACTAAACATAGTATGAAAAAAGTAACCTTGAGCAGGTTGCGGATTTGGAGGGCAATAGATGACAAGTTATTGCAAGTTCGAAACAGCTTTAGAAATTCTCGTGGGGAAATGGAAGCCGGTTATTTTGCTGCGCCTTTTTGAAAACGGCACCATGAGATTTAGCGAGTTGCAAAAAACAATCCCGGATATCACCAAAAAAATGCTTACCCAGCAATTAAGGGAACTGGAGTATCACGATATCGTTCACCGCGAAGTGTATCAGCAGGTGCCGCCAAAGGTTGAATATTCCATTACGGAATACGGCCGAGGTCTGCACACCGTGCTGCAGGCGATGAATGACTGGGGTGTGGGTCATATTGAGCATTTGAATGAGCTGTACGGGGAAAATCGTTGAGAGTAGAGAGCTGAAATTTCATTGGAGGACGTATGCCCTCCTTTTACTTTTTCGGATGTACCAGCCGATCTTGTTAACTAGTTTTCATCCGAATTCCTCCCAAATAAAAAGGACCCTCGTCATGAGAGCCCTTCAATGCTATAATTTGGCTTGCACAACACGCCTGAGTAGGCACACTCTCAAACCCTCGTAGTCCAATACTGGAGGGAACGCCCCACTCAAGTTGTTATACTGGGGACCAGTAGCCACTGTTTTTTTTCCATTCTTAGCTCCCCGTTCATCACTTTGCGTCTGTACTTGAGAATGAATACGATATGATACGTGCAATCCCATGTCGTATGTAATAGACTCGAATTGTCCATGGATGCTCCTCTGCTGCTGACTTTGGCCTGCGAAACCTTAAATAAACAGATATTTTACAACACCACAATACAAACTTGTGTTATATTGACTTCTATTATATCTAACACACATTTTTAAAATTCTGTAAATTTATTCATTCTACAGAAATGAACTTAGGTGGAACATAATCCGCCAACCATATTACTTTATTGACTTGATAAAATTTTATGCCATCCTTTGAAGCCTTTTCAGCTTGTACCTGTAGCAGTGCAGGGTTTGAATCTTTACGTTTTCCTACTATATTAGGGGGCATGCCTTAAAGCATAAGAAATCTCTCTACTAAGTTTATAAAAATCCATAGCTTATCTTCTTCCTTAATCAAATTCAATCATTTCATTCATAGCATCCCTAAACCAATCCCAAAAATCAATATACTCCTTCCCCTTTCATTAGTTCAAAACAAGCTAAATCGTCGTTATCTAATCTCCTTGCAAATGGAATCAGTACTCTTGAAGGGTATCGCTCCTTTAATCCCTCCATTCTCGAAATTACATGATCGCCGTTCATTATAAGCCAAGGGTCAAGATTTACTAGATTTAACCCTACTACTTTCAAAAAAGATTCTGGATATCTAAACCCATTTGGCAACATTGATTTATTAGGCAACTTTATATCCATGTTTACTTACCACCCCAACCTGTAATATTTGAATCATTTGGATACGTTGTTCTATAGGATGAATTTTAATTGGAAAATATCAAAAAAACCGAAACTCTGCCTAGCAGAATTCCGGTATATGATCATCCGTATGTGATTAGGCGAGTATGTATCTTACAACTCTTTGGTCATAAATACGCTGTTCGGATCTTCTATGTAGTCTGCAAACGGTGCACAGTACTCGAAACCGAAGCTTTCGTACAGCTTTCTGGCCGGTGCGAAAGCCTCCATGGAGCCGGTTTCCAGACTTAACCGCTCATAGCCCCGTCCCTTGGCTTCTTCGATAATATGGGCAAGCATCTGTCTGGCGACCCCTTTGCGCAAATGCTGTGAAGCGGTACGCATGGACTTTACCTCTCCGTGAAGCGGGTCAAGCTCCTTCAGCGCTCCGCATCCCAGCAGTTGCTCCTCTTCCCAGGCGCTCCAGAACGTGACGTCCGGCTTTTTTAAGCCGTCAAGATCCAGGGCATGAACACTCTCCGGCGGAGAGGTAAGATGCATGTCCTGCAGATGCTCTCCAATTAATGCGATAATCTCAGGTCCGCTTAGATCATCCTTTTTAATATCCATCTCAAACCGCTCCTCTTCACTATATTAATTCAGGATCATATCATGTTATACAGCAAATTAATATAGTGAATTTTTAAGAGGATATATTGTCCGGAGTAATGAATCTGTACCCGATTCCGGGCTCGGTAATAATCAGCTTAGGCCGGGTCGGATCTTCCTCCAGCTTCTTTCTGAGGTGGCTGATGTAGACCCTTAGATAATGGCCTTCGGAGGATTCATGGTGATGACTGCCCCACACCTGCTGCAGCAGTTGCCGTTGGGTAATGACCTTGTCCGCATTGGTGGCCAAAATTTTCAGCAGGTCGTATTCCGTCGGTGTCAGCTTGACCCGCTCATCCCCCAGCATGACACTGCGCTGTGCCAAATCGATGACCAGTTCGTCGAACTTGAGGACAGGCTCATGGACCGATTTCGCCACATGCCGCAGCGCGACACGGATTCGCGCGAGTAGTTCTCCCATGCCAAACGGTTTCGTGACATAATCATCCGCCCCGCCGTCAAGCGCGGCGATCTTGTCCTCTTCCCGTTCTTTGGCCGTCAGGACCATAATCGGCACACTGGACCATTCGCGAATGCGATGGAGAACCTCCATACCCGGCATATCGGGCAGCCCCAGATCCAGTACGATCAAATCAGGATGGGCGACCGTGGCTTTCACGATGCCCTCCTCACCGGTCGCCGCCTCTTCAATTTCAAATTGATGAGCCTGTAGGGTCACTTTAAGCAGCTTGCGAATCTGGGGCTCATCGTCGATGACGAGAATTTTGGCCCCTGTTTCGGATGTCGTCATAGGTTCTTCATTTCCCCTTCTGAATGCATGGACATGCTCTTGTTTTCGTCACTTAGCGGGAGGCATATCGTAATGATTGTTCCCTGATCCGGTGCAGGCCCCGCCGATATGGTGCCATCGTGCAGCTCCACGATTCCTTTGCAGATGGCAAGACCAAGACCAGTCCCCGGCACATGCTTTGTCCGATCCGCCCGGTAAAACTTGTCGAATATCCGCTCTTGATCGGCTGCCTCAAGCCCCATTCCCCTGTCCCGGACAGAGATGACGATTGAATCCGCTTCAGCGTGAACTTCAATCGTCACTTCGCTGCCGTCCGGCGAGTATTTGATCGCATTGCTGACCACATTAACCAGCATCTGCTCCAGCAGAACCTCGTCTCCCTGGATTAGCGGAACATGGTCCGGCATATGCACCAGCAGCTTCCGCTGCTGCTGGAAATCCTGCACCTGCTGCAGCACAACCCCGAGCAGATCCTCGATGTCACACCATTTTTTCCGCAGCTTCAGCATGCCGCTCTCCAGCCGGATCATGCCGAGCAAATTGGACACAAGCCGGTTCATGCGCAAAGCCCCATCCCGGATTGTGGCGAGCAGGTCCATTCGATCCGCTTTGGAAAAAAGGCTATCTCCTTCAATCAGGGCTGTCGCGGAACCGATCACCGTTGCCAGAGGAGTCCGCAGCTCATGGGAGACGGAATCCAGGATCGCCGTGCGCAGCTTTTCCGACTCTGCGGTCAGATGAGCCAGCCTGGCTTCCTCGCCCAGTTTCAGGCGGGCAATGGCACTGGCGGCAATCTCGGTAAGCGCCTCAAGCAGTCTCGCCGTCTCCGGGGACGGCATCGCTGACCTGAGATTTACACCCAATACCCCATAGGTTTTCTCTTCGATACGCAACGGGATGTACAATCCGGACGACTCGCGCAGCTTCTCCGCACCTTTTCCGGCCCTGACGCCATGCCGATACACCCATCTGGCGATAACCATCTCCGCTTCGCTTCTTCCCCAAGCTGAAGAACCCGGGGAAGAAGCGGCCAATTCCAGCTCATCCTTGCTGTCCGGCAAGTAAATGACGACCTCGGATTCCGTGGAACGGGACACCTGAAGCGCGGCATGGTCCAGCAGAGCATGAATGTCGGCAATGGCGTTCATCTCTTTGCTTAACGCATACAGTGAGGCCGTATGCGCCTCTCTTTGTCTCGCATATTCAAGCTGCTTTTTCAATCTGGCGGCCAGGCTTCCCGTTAATGCGGCAACGGACAGGAAGATGATAAATGACACCACATAGCGCAGATCTGCCACCGTTAAGCTCAATTGTGGGGGAACGAAGAAAAAGTCAAACGCCAGAACACCCAAGCCTGCCGCATAGAACGAAGATCCTTTACTCCCATACACAGCGCTTACCAGCACCGGTAATAAATACATAAGGGCAATATTCACCAGATCAAAAAAAGGGACGATCCATTTCAAAATAAAGGTTAGCAATATTATAGACAAGGTAACCCATACATATGGGCGCTTTTGCACCATTCATGTCACATCCTAAAAATCTCTGCCTACAAAAATAGTATGAACAAAGCTTCTGAATTAGGCAACTCCACATGTGCACCGCTTATCGCTCCTTCTGGCTAAAGCCCGATACGACCAGCACATCCATATGCCGCCCGTATTTAAGAATCGACTTAACCGTGCTGCCCGTCAACATGCGCTGCCATACATTCTTCTTCGTCTGCCCGATGATCATTTGTGTGCTGGCATAAAGATTAGCTTTCTCAAGCAGCTTCTGAGCTACTTGTCTTGGCTTCTTGGCGTATTGAAGCTCAAAGTGTCCCCCAAAACGCAAGGTTAACTGCTCCAAATCATGAATGCGCTTCTGCTGTTCCTCCGTGAACTCGCTCTGCAGCGCGACATAATGGACATACCAGTTCGCTTTCAATCGGTGCGCAATCCGAAATCCTCTGCGAATCAGGCTCTCCGCCCGCACGCTCAGCGTTACACAGACGAAGATCACCTCCTGACGGCGCCACGGTCCCCGCAGTGACCCTCGTCGCTCCCATGCCTCCAGCCGTTCATCCACATCATCAGCGATTTCCCGCAGGGCAAGCTCACGCAGGGCGATCAGGTTGCCTGTCCTGAAAAAATGATTAAGCGCCTGATCCACCTTACTCTGTGCATAGATTTTCCCTTCCCTTAACCGCTGCTGCAGCGCATTCGGGGCAACGTCGATCAACTGGACCTCATCCGCGAGACGAAGGATGCTGTCGGGCACCGTTTCCCTCACTCTTACGCCGGTAAGCTGTTCTACGGAATCATTCAGGCTTTCCAAATGCTGTACGTTCATCGTTGAAATCACAGAGATGCCCGCGTCCAGAATTTCCAGAATATCCTCGTATCTTTTCTTATTCTTACTGCTGGGCACATTGGTATGGGCAAGCTCATCTACGAGCACAACCTCCGGATTATACCGTATGATTTCCTCTACATCCATTTCTTCCAGCCGGGTTCCGCGGTAATCGACTACTTTTCTGGGAATGGTGTGCAGGTCTCCGATTTGTTCAAGCGTTTCCTGCCGTCCATGTGTCTCCAGCAGTCCGATGACCACCTGAATCCCTTTCCGCAGCAAAACATTCCCTTCCCGCAGCATCGTATACGTTTTCCCCACACCCGGGGCTGCCCCGATATAGACCTTGAAGGTGCCTCTCTTGATCCGGCTGATTTGCTCCTTCACTTCGGTCTCACTAAGACGTCTATATGGATTCGGGTTATTCTTTTGCGGGATGGAGGTCGGCAGAATCCGTTCCCCCCTCACCTCAGCAGTATCGGCAATAAAGAACAAATCCACATGGTCGACCAGCTTCATCAGCGTATTGGCGATTGAGCCTTTTATCCATTCCTGCCAGGGCGTCTGCTTGGAGTGTCCCAGTACGATGCGTGTCACCTTGTTTTCGATCGCATAGTCTACAATCTGCCTGGGAATTGCCCGCTTGGAGATGTACTGGAGCTCGCTGAATGCTGCTTCGGTTTTCTCGGTGAGCTTCAAGATTGAACGTTTAAAAGCCGCCTGCTCCTTGGAAAGCCGCTTGTTCGGGTCCACGAAGGTGATGACCAGCATTTCACCGTTGAGCCTTTTGGCGATTTGTTGTCCGCGGCGAATATAGATCGATCCGTTCCAATGGTATTGGGTGGATACCAGTATGCGCTCCGACGCGCCGGAAGGTCCGTTTAAGCCCAGCTCCTCCCGATGCTTCTCCAGCGATTCATTCACATCCTCAGCGACAAGCCGGAGAGCCAGCTCCCTTAATTTGCCTAGGTTATTCCGTTTCGAGAGCGAAGCTTGAATCGTTTCCAATGCCCCCTCCGACAGACGGGTGAGAATCGATTCGGGTGTCACGTCGATCAGCCGTATTTCATCGGCCAAATCCAGGGTATCGGTAGGGACGGTGTCTTCGACCTTGATGCCTGTCAGCTTCTGGGCCAGCTCATGGTAACCCACCAGCTCATACACATTGATCGTAGTGATGACACTAATGCCAGCCTTGAGCAGATACTGAATATCCTGAAGACGGGTACGGAAGCGGGCTTCGGCCCGATTTCGATGAGCCAGCCCATCAACAAGTACAACCTCCGGGTTACGCTCCAGCAGCGCCTCCAAATTCAGGTCCTTCTTCTCTACTCCCCCTTGGTGCCAATGGATGCTCGGGACTCGTTCAAGGCAGCCGATCTGTTCGATCGTCTCTTTGCGCTGCATGGTGGAGACGGCGCAGATCACCACGTCAATCCCCTTCTGCCTAAGGCTATTGCCCTCACGCAGCATGTGATAAGTCTTACCGGAACCGCTGAACGGGCCAATATAGATTTTCAAACGGCCGCGCTTCAGTTCCCGAATTGATTTCAATATTTCTTCAGGGGTTTTCCTTCTGAATCCTTCCTCCATATGAACCACCCGCAATTATCCAAAATAATAAAGCTCCGCAAAAAAAACCATGACCCCGCCCAGAAAAATCTCCTGAGCGGGGTAAGCGTCATTGCATTTGTTCGCGTAAAGCCAGGTTCAGCTTCAGCACATTCACCACAGGTTCTCCCAGAAAACCAAGCTCTCTGCCGGACGTATGGTCCGCTACAAGCTCATTCAGTTGATCTGCAGAAATTCCCGTCAGCTTACTGATTCTTGGAATTTGCGCCTTCGCTGCTTCCGGGCTGATATGCGGATCAAGACCGGAACCGGAGTTGGTGATCAGGTCCATCGGCAGCTCGCTGACCGGTACGTCCGGGTTGTCCTTTTTCCACATCTCAACCGACTCCTGTGTACGGGCCAGCATATCCGGATTGGAAGGGGCATAGTTGCCGCTTCCCGAGCCTGCCGCATTATAGTCAATTGAAGAAACACGTCCCTGGAAGAACTTAGGGTCCGCGAAGCTCTGTCCGATCAGCTCCGAACCGATAACGTTATTCTGCTCATCATACAACAGACTGCCGTTCGCCTGCTTAGGCATCAGTGCCTGTGCAATGCCTGTCACCACAAGATTATAAAGAAGTCCGCAGACCACCATGAACACAAGACTTAAGCGAAGGCTGCTCACAATCACTTTCATTTTCATCATCCGCCCTTTCTACCTATACCCACAGATGGATAACCAGATCGATCAGTTTAATGCCAAGGAATGGCACGATCACGCCGCCCAGACCGTAAATGAACAAATTGCGCTGCAGTAGCTGAGAGGATGACATCGGCTTATATGCCACACCCTTCATCGCCAGTGGAATGAGCAATGGAATGATGACTGCATTAAAGATCAAAGCCGACAAAATCGCCGAGCTCGGCGAGCCAAGCCGCATAATATTCAATACGTCCATTTGCGGAATGGCGACCATAAACAGTGCAGGAATAATCGCAAAATATTTGGCAATATCGTTCGCGATACTGAAGGTCGTCAGCGCGCCGCGTGTCATGAGAAGCTGCTTGCCGATGGCTACAACCTCAATAATTTTGGACGGGTCCGAATCCAGATCCACCATATTCGCCGCCTCTTTGGCAGCCACCGTACCGCTGTTCATCGCGATTCCTACGTCCGCCTGCGCCAACGCTGGCGCGTCATTGGTGCCGTCACCGGTCATCGCGACCAGCTTGCCTTCAGCCTGCTCCTTGCGAATGACGGCAATTTTATCTTCAGGCGTGCTTTCCGCGATGAAATCATCGACACCGGCCTCCAATGCAATCGTCGCCGCAGTCAATGGATTATCCCCCGTACACATAATGGTCTTAATCCCCATTTGCCGCATTTGCTCGAAGCGCTCCTTCATGCCAGGCTTGACCGTATCCTTCAAATAGATGAGACCGAAAATTTCCTGATCAACCGCCACGGCCAGCGGAGTCCCCCCGGCTTTCGCAATCCGATCACTGTTCTGATCCAAATCTTTGGGGATTTTCCCTCCATGTGCAGTCACCCACTTTTTGACGGCATCCACTGCGCCCTTGCGCACCTTACGTCCGTCCTGCAGATCCATGCCGCTCATGCGGGTCTCTGCCCTGAATTCAAGAAACTCGGCTCCTTCCCCCAAAGACGCTTCATACTCAAATCCCAGCTTTTTCATCAGCTCCAGCACCGAGCGTCCTTCTGGCGTCTCATCCTTGAGCGAGCTGATGGCAGCCCAAGCGGCCGTTTCGCTTTCCTCATGTCCCCCGACAGGCACAAACTCGCTCGCCATCCGGTTCCCGAACGTGATTGTACCGGTCTTGTCGAGAATAATCGTGTTGATATCTCCAGCCGCCTCGACCGCTTTCCCGGACATCGCCAGCACATTGAACTGAGTTACACGGTCCATGCCGGCAATGCCGATGGCGGACAGTAAACCGCCGATGGTCGTAGGAATCAGGCACACCAGGAGCGCGATGAGCATCGGGATTTCCAATGAAATATTTAAATAAGCTCCAAAGAACGGCAAGGTGACGACAACGATCAGAAAAATGAGTGTCAGGCTTGTCAGCACAGTGCTTAGCGCAATTTCGTTAGGCGTTTTCTGCCGCTTCGCGCCTTCCACCAGAGCGATCATCCGGTCAAGAAAAGACTCGCCGGGATCGCTGGTGATGCGCACCTTGATCTGGTCGCTGACCACGCGGGTGCCGCCAGTGACGGAGCTGAAATCGCCGCCTGCTTCTTTGATCACCGGAGCCGATTCCCCGGTAATCGCCGATTCATCCACCGAAGCCAGACCTTCGATCACCTCACCGTCCCCGGGGATCATTTCTCCTTGCGTGACAATGACAACATCCCCCTTGCGCAGCTCCGAGGACGACACGACCTTGACCACATCAGGCCCTGTCATTTTATTCGCTTGAATATCCTGCTTCGTCTTCTTCAACGTGTCTGCCTGCGCTTTGCCCCGTCCTTCGGCAAGCGCTTCGGCGAAGTTGGCGAACAGCACCGTAAAGAGCAGGATCAAACCAACAGCCAGATTATATGCCCTTGATGCCGTTCCGCCGAACAGATCGGGTATGAAAATCAGTAAAAGTGTAATGACGAAACCTATTTCTACGACAAACATGATCGGATTGCGGATCATGACACGCGGATCAAGCTTCAGAAATGATTCCTTGATGGCCTTCTGAATGAGTTCAGCGCTCATCATTGATTTTTTTGCTTTCATGGCCAGGTTCCTCCGTTACTTTCTTTCTATGGTTAAGGCATCAACGTAAGCTGTTCGGCAACCGGTCCGAGCACGAGCGCCGGAAAAAAGGTCAGAGCTCCCACTATCAGCACCGTGACCAGGAACACACCTGCGAACAAGGCGTTATCGGTCCGGAACGTGCCGGACGTTTCCGGTACGGGCTTTTTAACAGCCAGTGAGCCGACAACCGCCAGCATCGTCACCATCGAGAAGTACCGTCCCAGATACATGACAATACCTGTCGTGATGTTCCAGAAAGGCGTATTGTCGCCAAGCCCCTCGAAGCCGGAGCCGTTATTCGCTGCAGAGGACGTGAATTCATACAAGGCCTGTGTCAGCCCGTGGAACCCGGGATTCGAGATCGTATCCGGATTCGTGTGCAGGGCAAGCGCCGTCGGCGCCAGGATAAGCAAGGGCTGGATCAGCATCGTGACCGCAATCAGCTTCATCTCCCGGCCTTCGATCTTCTTGCCGAGAAACTCGGGCGTCCTCCCGACCATAAGACCGGATAAAAACACACCGATCATCGCATACATCAGCACGTTAATGAAGCCGACACCGACACCGCCGAACACCGTATTCAGCATCATGTTCGCGAGGGTGATCAATCCGGCAATCGGTGTTAGCGTGTCATGCATCGTATTGACGGCACCCGTTTCCGATGCGGTGGTGACCACGGAATACAGGGAGGACTGCGCCACGCCAAAGCGGGCCTCTTTCCCCTCCATACTGCCTTGCTCGTGCTGGATTCCCAGAGCATTCAGGGCAGGATTGCCCGCACTCTCTGCGCTCAGGGAGATGCCCAGCATAACGATGAAAAGCATCGCCATCGACACGAACAGGACACGCCCCTGCTTCGCATTGCCGACCATTTTGCCATACGTAAAAGGAAAAGCCGTCACGAGCAGCAGCATCAGCACAATCTGCAGTGCATTACTGATGCCGTCCGGATTCTCGAACGGGTGGGCCGAGTTGACCCCGAAGAAGCCCCCGCCGTTGTTGCCCAGCTCCTTAATCGACAAGAACGAGCCTACCGGACCACGCGCAATCTCCTGCACCGCACCACCAATCGTCTGCGCTGTAGCCGTAGCATCCAGCGTCTGCGGCACACCAAGCGCGATAAAAATAAATGCCGTAACAAAGGCAATCGGCAAATAGATACGTGTAATCGAGCGGGTCAAGTCTACAAAAAAGTTGCCGAGCGGCTTGCCCGCAAGTCCTCTAATGAAGGCAATGCCCACCGCAAGCCCCGTAGACGGCCCCGTAAACATCATAAATACGATAGCGATCATCTGCGACAGATAGGAAAGACCGCTTTCCCCGCTGTAGTGCTGCAGATTCGTATTGGTCATGAAGCTTATCGCCGTGTTAAAGGCCAGCATTGGCTCCATATTCTCAATGCCGGACGGGTTCAGCGGCAGAAATTTTTGAACCCGGAAAATCAAATATACCAACAGGATCATGACCAGATTGCTGAGCACGGCGGACAGCGCATACTGCTTCCAGGACTGATGGTCCCGGCGGATGCCGCCCAGTGCAAAGATCGGCTTCTCGATCCATCCGAACCATTTATCCAATCCGGATGGTTCGTAGTTAAATACCCGGGCCATATAAAGACCCGTCGGACGTGCCAACAGCAGGACCAGCAGCAGCGTCACCCCGATAGACAGTACAGCGAACATAATGATTGAACTCCTCTCTCTACGACCCCAATTAGAATTTTTCCGGATTAAGCAGCACGTAAGTCAGATACACGCCGACTGCAAGTACAACGATGCCAAGCAGCCACATCATGAGCGTTCACTTCCTTCGTCGGCAACCTTGCCAGCCCAAGCCAGCAATCCAACCATCATTAGAGCTAGAAGAATTAAAGAAGCTACCATTACAATGTCCAGCATGATTCATAACCTCCTGTTATAAGAGCAGAAAAGCTCTGTGAAGAGAGATTTTGTCGAGCATCTCCCCTTGGCACAGAGCTTATGATAATACGGTTCGGTATAAAAATGGGGTTAAGATCTAAGCGGGGGGCGTAAAAAAAGTGTAAAAATCCATAGTGTCTTAACAAGCCGCTGAAAGTGCCAGTTATAGCAAGAAAGACATGCGTTTTTTTAAACGAATCGCTAAAACAAGGCAAATCCACCGGATTTCCCTCTAATATCGGAAGCCGCTTATTTTACACTATCCGCGATCATCACCTAATATATTCTCCAGTTCGAATGGAAAAATACACGCTATGTCGTAATCGCTGAATTCCCGGAAATGGGAAGCGGGGGAACCAGAACGGCTTAACCAGCCTCGGGGTGAATCATGGAAGAATTTCATGCAGGGCTTCTCGGCCCGAATCCGACAGCTAACCTCGCAAGCGCCAGAGACCTGAAAGAAGGGAAATGAAACATGGAGAGTTACACGTTAGACTACCGGCTTAAACCTTTGATGAGCTTGAAGGGAATCTCCACGACTGAGGCACATATTACAGGGATTCAGCTCTTCGAGTTTGACATCGATACCTGTTACCAGACGGGAAGAGGAATGTTGAGTAGCTGCCGCTATGGTTTACTGCAGATTAACTGTGGCACCTACACAGGCTGGGGTGAATGTGTGATGTCAGCGAACGACAAACACTTCGATATGGTCAAATGGGCATCTTTCCTGCATCGGCTGAAAGGAATGACCCTTCGTGAAGCCCTAGCTACCACAAGATTACACCGGATTTTATGGGGAGAAAACAAGGCGGATATGACTCTAACCGCTCTACTGGACGTCAGAGCACGTATGAAAAACAAGTTTATTGCTGCGGAAATCCTGATGCGGACAAGCACACAGTATCTAATGAGGAATGCGGCTATACGGGGCAACAGGAAACGCATTTGTCATATTCATCCTGGCGACAAAAGCTCCCTGATTGAAACCATGGCTTACGCCAAACACTTATGGTTAGAAGGCTATTCACTTGAAATCCACAAGGATTACCTGATCGGACCTGCCTGCACCGCCTTGAAGCTGCTATCCCATACTCTGGAGGCAACATGGCAGGAGAATGAGGAATACCCGGAGCCTGCGTCTTTGCATAATTTCGTAACACACACGGTCGGTACAGGTTTTGACCTGGAGTCTAAAGAGTTGTTTCAGAAATCAAGTGCTTACTATAGTGTCTTAACAAGGTAAACCAAAAAGGCTCTGCGATCCACATGCCCGCAGAGCCTTTTACATCCCATACAACCCGCACATAAAACGAGTCAACGCATTCCAGGTTGCTATCCTGGCTCATATAATTAAACAAGATGCCAAGATAAGCACGTTTCCGCAGATCGTCAGCCACTTGACGATATCCCCTCTTACACTTCTTGGTCAACAGATTCTTGATAGATGTCAGCGTAAGTTTTTGAATCTTTGATTAGATCGTCGCAGAAAGCCGCTACGTCACTGCCTGTCACTTCGAGCACGCCTTTCCCCAAGGCCGCGCCTTCTTCAAAAAGATCGATAATCCCCGAAAGCAAGCCCGTCCCGTCGGTTAGCTCAATAGGGCCGACCTTAAAGAAATATTTTTGAATCTCTTTATACACAATCTGATAATCTTGCGGGAGTGCTTTGACACGCGCCACGTGCGCTCGCCACTCTTTTTTGCCTTCGATGATATCTTGAATTCTCATTTTCATCCTCCTATTTACCTAATTTTTTAGTGATATTATGGTTGAGTTGCTCACGCCACTTGTCGCGAAAAGACTTTGCCCCTTCTTCGCCGACCAGCGCTGAACAGAAGCCCTTGATATCGTCACCCAAAACCTCTTGGACACTCTGGCCGTCCGCCGCCGTTTCTTCGAGCAGGCCAAGCACACCGTCAAGAATTGGCATGAGGTTGCGACCGGTGAAATCTGAGTGAGGCCAAAGATTGGCATTCATTTGTTCCCATGCCGCTTGATAATCAGCCGGCAGCTTTTTGGCTCGCGATTCAAAAGCTTTCAATTCTTTAGTCATGTCGCTGCCTGTGATCTTTTCCCAAAAATTCATTATTTACTCTCCTTTAACTCATTAATTTTTGATGATACGAACTCCCATTTCCCCAGAACTTCCGTAGTTCCTTGCACGGCCTTCAAGCACGCCTTTGAGCATTTCCGTTAGGTTTTCCAGCACAATCATCCTTACTATTCAGTAAGACAGATATTACGTATTACTTATTACAGCTATATAGTAATACGTAATAGGTAGTCTGTCAATAGCTATTATTCATTTCTATGTAACCCGGTTAAACGGGGTAGATCAGCAAGCTAGGGATTCACAGTTACAATAACCCCGTCCATGTTGTTGCCTGATATTTCATAATCGCGATTCGCAGGTACATGGATGGACGTTCTGATGACAACCGGATAATAAGCAATCTCGTACTCCTCACCATCAATAGTAGCCGAAATGTACCTTTTTTCTTTCAGATAATTCAAATATTCCTCCAGTGCAAAGCCTTTTTCCAGCATAATCATACTGTGCGGCAGCCCCACATAGCGGAAATGCCAGGGTTCATATTCAATGCCTGTGATCGCCGTTTTGTCCTCAGGATATCGCAAAATGAACCCATATTTCCATGCATTCTCTTTCAACCATTTTCCTTCAGGAGCTTGGCCCATCTGCCCTTCTGAAGAGCCAATATCCAGAGACAAACCCAGGTTATGCTCGCTGTATCCCGCCGGCAAAGCAACATCAGCGCCCATTTCTTGATATAACTGCTCCTGTTCCATCTCGTCCCGATAACCGCTGCTAATTAAAAAATGATTGACCCCATCTTGGTTAGCGGCATCAACCATCGTTAAAAATTTTTGCGCCACGCTCTCAGACAGCCGGATTGTGTTATCCAGCAAACCATAACCTTGCATTAGCTCTTCATGCTGAGACAAATTGACCACATCCGATTTCACCCCCTGTTGATGCACAGGATGCTCTCTGTTCACCAGCAGCAGATTGCCTTCGTAAATCTGTTCTTCTGTCACATGGATTGCAATCCCATCCTTTCGGGAAAATGTCTCCAGAGCTTTGCCATCCTCTATTCTTAGAGCATCCCCTACAGATTCCTTCAGATAATGACTGCCCCCCGCTCCCAACAGCACAATCAGGACAAACAAAATAACCCACTTCTTCATTGTTTAATTTCTCCTTAACCTCTCACCCATTCAGGATAGGAAAAACTATTTAAAAAGGAAGTGGGGTAAATATAAAGTTTTTCTTAAGATTATAATGGTAAACGCACTTCAAAAAAGCGTACGGATCACAAGCTTCATCAGCCCATTATAGACTGGATTAATAATATAGCCCGTCGGATTGATCGCGTACCTTTTACCTGAATTGAGCCGGTTGATCGTTTCCATGTCATCGCCAGTCAGTGCAAAATCAAATATTTCACTATTTTCTTTGATTCTTTTCGGGTTGGATGACTTGGGGATAATGATGATTCCTCGCTCCAGGTGCCAGCGTAAAATGACCTGAGCCACCGTTTTGTTATGATTGCGCGCAATTCGCTGCAGTTCCGGATTTTCAAAAAGAGCTTTATTTCCTTGCCCCAGTGGTGCCCATGCCTGATGCAGGATTCCATGTTTATTAAGATACTCATGCAATTCATTTTGCGGGAACTCGGGATGGGTCTCGATCTGGTTGATCATCGGCGGAATTTTGGCGTGTTTCATTAAATGCTCAAGATGCTGAGTTTCAAAATTCGCAACCCCGATGACTTTAATCTTCCCCTCCAGATATAGCTCCTCCATAGCTTTCCATGTTTCTACATAATGAGGTGAGGCAAAATGAATTAAATACATATCCAGGTAGTCTACGTTCAGCTTTTTTATCGTTTTCTCAAAAGCTTTCCTGGCCGCTTTATACCCGTGATCCGTATTCCACACTTTAGAGGTGATAAAAAATTGCTCACGCGGAACCCCGCTTTTTTGAATCTCCCGTCCCAAGGCCTCCTCATTTCCATAAATTTTGGCTGTATCAAAATGCCGGTAACCTAAACGAATCGCCTCACCGATCGCTCGCTCAAATTCTTCCTGCTTCGTAATTTTGTAAACTCCAAATCCCAACTGAGGGATTTTAACACCATTGGCTGCCGCTACGTATTGGTTATTCAAGTTCATAGAAGGAGTGCCCCTTTCTTATTCAAACAGTATATTCTATATATTAAATATATATAGTTTTGTACAAAAAAAAGTTAACCCGCGCTTATTCCAATAGATCGGTTAACTTCATATCCTTTAGAGAATTATGCATAGCCTGCTCGGTTGCTGACAGGTGATTGACGATTTTTTGTTTAACCTCGTCAACCTCCGGCCCAGAAAGATTAACATCCAAATCGATTTTGAACAAACCCTTTCCAGGCTCAACCGCCAGAAACACATCCAAAAACGTGATCTCGGATAACGGCCTAGCCAGCATGATCCCGCCTTTAGCCCCTTCTTTGGCGACAGTCAGTTGGGCACTATTCAGGCTGCGGATGACTTTGGCCGTGGTCGGGACAGGGATATTTAGTTGCTCCGAAATCACCTTCGTGGATAAATAATGATAGCAGCGTTCCTCCGCCATCGTGTGAATAAAGAGCAGTATCGAAATCCCTTGCGATAAAGCTGTAGAGTATGCCATGTCTTTCATCCTAACTATTTCGACTTTTTCTAAGTATACTCTATATCTATTATATATAGATTTCAATAAATAAAATGTACCAAATATCATAACCACCTGCATCAAGTTGTTGAAGGCTTCGTTATTTGCAGTATGCAACAACTTAATGTATAAATGATTTAAAGGAGTGACACGAACGTGGAGAACACACGAGAACTATTCCAAATTATGACCCGCCGATTTGGCCTGTTGAATAAAAACTGCTGTACCGTTGGAGGAGTTGATATTTCCCTGGTTCAAAGCCACATCTTGTATGAAATCGATCGTCAACATCATCCTTCCATGCAACAAATCGCCGAAACTTTGGGCACAGATATCACTACTTTCAGTCGGCAAATACAATCCTTAATTAAATTAAATCTGGTGAAAAAAACGCCAGATGCATCTGACCGGCGAGTGTACACTCTCTCGCTGACCGTTGAAGGGAAATATGTAGCCAGTAACATTGATCAACAAATGAACGCGTACCTGGACGAGATATTTTCTTATATGAGTGAGTTCGAAAAAGACATGGTCATTCGTTCGATTAAATTAATGAATGAAGCAATGGCAAAGTCAGACAGGTGCTGCCGACCTGTTAAATAACTAAAACAGCAAGGTTTCATAATTCATTTTGGTGCTTATATAAAGAATAAGCATAATTATGCCCAGTATTTCTCACAATATTTGTGCTCTCAAAAACCGTCTAAGGAGATTGATGAAAATGACGAAGAAAGTTGTATTAGAAGCGGCTGCACAGAAATTTGTGGAAGACACTGCGAATCCTCCTTATCTATTTGACCTAGGTCCTGAGGAAGGCCGCAAAGCAGTAAATGAGGTCCAGTCCGGTGATGTATTTAAACAACCGGCGGATGTTCAGGATGTAACGGTTGAAGGCGGACCGAGCGGAAGCGTGCCAGTACGTATCATTCGTCCCGAAAATGCAGCCGCGAATCTGCCCGTCATTTTATATATTCATGGTGCAGGCTGGGTGTTTGGTAACTCCCATACACATGACCGACTTATCCGTGAGCTCGCCGTGGGTTCTAATGCGGCTGTTGTCTTCCCCGACTATAGCCTGTCACCAGAAGTCAAATATCCTACGGCTATTGAGGAAATTTATGCTGTACTGCAATGGATTGAAGCGAATGCGGAGAGTGAGCATTTTGACTTAAGCCGTCTTTCTGTCGCAGGCGACAGTGTAGGCGGCAATATGGCCGCAGCTATCACCCTGCTCGCCAAGGAACGCAAAGGACCTGCCATTCACAAACAGCTCCTCTTTTATCCTGTTACCGATGCAGCCTTTGAAACAGAGTCTTACCGCCAATTTGAAACAGGGTACTTTCTGCGCAGGGATGGAATGCAGTGGTTCTGGGACCAATATACAACCGATGCTGCTGAACGTAATCAGATCACGGCTTCTCCATTAAGAGCAGCCAAGGAACAACTGGAAGGCTTGCCGCAGGCCCTGATCATCACCGCAGAAGCAGACGTTTTACGCGATGAAGGTGAGGCTTATGCAAATAACCTTCGTGAAGCCGGTGTAGCTGTAACCGCCGTTCGCTTCCAAGGTATTATTCATGATTTCGTCATGCTGAACGCCCTGGCAGAGACGAATGCGGCCAAAGGCGCAATACTTTTAGCAAATACGTGGTTAAAACAGTAATTAAAATGACCAAAACAGCAGCGGCAGCCAGGGACGAGAAAATGAATCCCTGGACTGCCGCTGTTTTTTTAAACTCTCAAAGATCCGCTTCTGCTTTGTGGCACTCTTCGTAAAACTCGTTCAGCATCCCTTTCAAATCCATATTTTTCGTATAAACCATGAGCATCTCGTGTGCCTAATAACCCGGTCATCCACTCATATTCTTCCGAATTCACTATGACTTCAACAAGTTTTTTTCCTATTCCCTGTCCCTGGAACTCCTCCAGAACAAATACATCACAGAGGTAGTAGAAGGTTGCTCCATCTGTTATGACCCTCGCAAACCCGACTTGTTTATCCTGCAGATAGACTCCATAACATTTAGAGGCTTCAATAGATTTCAAAACTTTTTCGACCGGCCTTTTGTCAGCCCAATAGCTTCTCGCTAAGTAGTCAACAACTACGTTTTGATCTATTTTTTCTTTATTGTCTGAAATCAGAAATTCTTTGAAGATTATCTCCATTCTGTCACCTCCGCTATGTATTTCATTTATTCTAATGCACTATTCGAAAAATGGATATATGAAATTATCCATGCGGTCGGCGTTTTGGCACGGGGCAAGTTCATATTCATACTTTCATGTAGACTAAATTCGAGATCATCACAAATCCTGGGACAGCCGAATCATATCTCTGCACTGTATCCCGTTTTCATATATTTCCTCTTCATAATGACGAACGAAAAAATTCGGATCAACCCCAACAATTCTGAAGCCACTCTTTTGATAAAGGGCCAGTTGTCCTATGCTTGAGTTTCCTGTGCCAACTTCAATCGTTTTGTATCCTTTGTCCTTAGCTGTCTGAATGGCATGTAAGATTAACATTTTCCCTATTCCTTGCCCCTGCACCCTTTCCGCTACCGCAATATTCACCAATTCAACGGTTTCAGGTCTCGTAGGAAGGAGCACATAAATCCCCAAAATTTCGTGACCCTCTTCAGCTATGAAGCTTTCTCCTCTGTTGATGTATTCCTCAACAAGCTTTCGTGATGGGTCCGCTAATAACAAAAGTTCCATTGGGTAAGTTTCGTTTGTTTGTAGTTTTCTAATGTTCATTTTTTTCTCCTTAATCTAAACACAGCAACCAGAGCGATATGCACAATGGACTGAATCATTTTCCACTCCTCCAAATCAAGTTATGGTTTCATTTATAAAAAATCAGGAATCTATATGATTAACAATCAGTCTCATGTGTGATAAAATGTAATTAAGAAGTATATACTAAAAAAGAGTGAAGGATGCGCGAACATCCCCACTCTTGGCAACAGCCGCTTTTAAGGGCGGTCGGCTGTTCAAAATATTAGTCAGTAGAAATAGACCATACCTTGCCGGGGCGGTCTATTTCTTTTGGTTCAGAGCAATCACTATCGTAACGACCACACCGATAAGCGCAACAATTAACGCTCCAAATGCAATCATCAAAGACAGTGCTTGAAAAACCTCCATAGCATCACCTCCCTTCCGGGAGACTAGCCGACCGCCCATCCAAGCCATTCTGTTATTAGGTATATTATACCATGCTTATTAGATGGTTAATAGAGTGTTCATCAATGATGCTATAGCTATATTAAGTATGCCACGCCCAGTTTCCCCATCTTACCGTCAATCATCTTATATAAAATCCGGTCGACTTCGCTCGTCAGTTGATTGAGGCCAACTCCAGTCAGTTCCCGAACATTCTCCTCATTCCAATCTTTCAATGGATATGGCCTCCTTATTCCTTCCGCGTTTAAAGCCAACATGGTGAATCATTATTCCATCTTTCACTACTATCCCTGTTTTACCGTGAGCTTTTCAGAAGTCATTGTCTCAATTATATCCTGATCCGGAATTTCATCCAAAAATCCCTAATCCCAAGCATCAAAAATTACTGCTTGCAATTTTGAACCGAAAGGTACATAATATCCTCATACTTAAATATGAACCGAACGGTTCAAAAATAAATTGAGAGGAGTTTTACATTTGAATACGACAAGTACAACGAATAAACCGTTAGCTGGCAAAAAAGCTTTGGTCACCGGAGGAGCTCGCGGCATTGGCGCAGCCATCGTGAAAAGGCTCGCAGAAGACGGTGCGTCGGTTGCTTTTACTTACGTCAGCGCGCAAAACAAGGCAGATGAACTGGTACAAGCAATTAAAAGCGCAGGTGGTCAGGCTTTGGCGATTCGCGCGGACAGCGCCGATGCCGGGGCAGTGAAAGGCGCCGTCGAAGAGGCAATCCAAACATTTGGCGGTATCGATATTCTTGTAAATAATGCCGCCATTGCAAGTTTAAAGCCTTACGACCAATATACTCTTGAAGAATTCGATCAAATGGTTGCGATTAATTTGAAAGCGGTATTCGTTGCCGTTCAAGCCGCTGGTCCGCAAATGAAACAAGGCGGTCGCGTCATCAATATTGGTAGTGTTGCCGCCGAATTTAATCCATTCCCTGGAAACAGCCTGTATGTCTCGACAAAAGCCGCGGTAGCCGGATTGACACGGGCGCTGGCGCGCGATCTAGCGCCTCAAGGCGTTACAGTCAATAACATTCAACCGGGAATGATCGATACGGATATGAATCCTGCGAACGGCCCCTCTGCTTCAGCCATACAAATGATTCCGCTAGGGAGACACGGAAGCGCATCCGAAATTGCAAGCATGGTGGCTTACATCGCTTCACCTGAATCCAGCTATATTACCGGCGCAAGCCTGAATATCGACGGAGGCGGGAGCATTTAACCACAAGCATTTTCTTAAGATTATAGAGTTTATAAGTTTTCAGCGAAGCTGAACAATTCTATAATCGCAAGAAAAACTTCCGCTAAACGCGGTCTGGCTTCTATGAATGTACGTCGATAGACGTTTTTCTTAACGAAGGCAGAGTGAACGAGAAACAGACTATCTAAACCAAAAGATCCAAACTGTCAGGAGATCGGATGGCCACCGATCTTTCCGGGCAGTTTGAATCTTTTTCATATTTTCCGAAAGCATTGCAAATTCCGAGCTGTGTAGTAAAATATCACTTATCTGATTTATGAAAGGTGAGATGATTATGGCAGCCGGACGTCCGCGGGAATTTGACATTAAACAAGCCCTTGAGCGCGCCCAGGAGATTTTTCGGCAAAAGGGGTATGAAGGGACTTCGTTGTCCGACCTGACCGAAGCCATGAAAATCAACCGTTCAAGCTTTTATGCGACCTTCGGCAGCAAAGAGAAGCTGTTTCACATGGCGCTTGATTTATATATGAACGAAGGGCCGATTCTAGCTTCAGTGGCTGCGCTGAACGAACCGACAGCTCGATTAGTCATCGAGAAGCTTCTTCGTGCAACAGCGGATTCGGTGGTCAATCCCGATTATTCTCCAGGCTGTTTAACAATCAAAGGAGCCCTTACGGACAGCAAGGAATCCGATCCGATCAAACAATTATTGACCGATCTACGCGTTCAAACCGAAAAAGCGCTAAGTACCCGGTTAGAGCAAGCAAAGAAGGATGGGGATTTGCCCAAGCACGCCGATCCTGTCGCCCTGGCCCGGTATGTCGCAACCCTCGTGTACGGTATGACGGTCCAGGCCGTAAACGGGGCCAGCCGTGAAGATCTCGAAGAAATGATCAACATCGCTCTGTTGGCATTGCCGTACGTCGAAAACGGGGGGTGAGCGTTTAAGTTCATCATTCATTTCGAAAGAGCCGCCCTCAGGGTTCACTTGATATACCAGCCGCATCCTCTTCTGTTTCGTAAATCTCAATAAACTTATCCCCTTGCGGGTATTTCTCAAGTAATGTTTTCATAGGAAAACGATCCTTCTCGGCAGGATTCACATGAGCTACGTAATCCATTAGCTTCATAACCGTCCCATTCTGTCCAAATGAGCCTGTTGGAAGCTTACGACGCCTAGAGTAACTTCGCTTTTCTGCCTGCAAATAAAGATCCTTCTCCTCCTCGGATTCCATCGCCCATCTCTGGGATACGATTGTTTGATCTCCATAGCCCTGTCCATAATCCGGTCAAAAAGATCAAATCCAGGTGATCGTAGCCATGATTTGAATCCGTATCGAATAAAAATCGAGTTCCATAACCGTCTCCCTAACATTTAATTTACTTTCCGAATAACAGGCAGAGAATTCGAGTTGTGGGATATGTGAGCGGGTACAAATTCACTTCACTCGTGCAATGACCCGCGCAATGGAAGAGTCCGCTTTGATGTAAAGGGGCAGCGCGATCACCTCAAATTCATCAAGTTTACCTACATTCGTTAAATTCTCTGCGATGAGGATCTTATGACTGAACAAATGTTTGTGTACTTCAAACGGATATTTATCTGGCGATGGCATGTCCAATCCAACCATTTTCACCTGCTTTCTGACCAGCAGCTCAGCGAACGCCAGGGTCATCACCGGATGATCTGCAAAATATTTTGGTTGTCCAAAAAACTTGCTATATCCAGTATGTATCAAAACGATTTGATCTTTCTCAATAATTCCCTCATACTCTTCCTTATAAAGGATTTCTTTTTCCCCAGATACATCAATTACAACACCCTCTCCAATAAACCTCTCCAGAGGAAACTCATTTAGATATTCTTTGACGTTCAATAAATGCATTGGGCCATCGATGTGTGTACCAGCATGCATATTGATAGTCAACTGGTGATTGTTATAGTGGTCTGTCTGTAATTCGCTGGAATGCCGCAATACAGTAGCTGTATCTCCTGGATATGGCGGCATGCCATCCTCAATCAGATGAGTAAGATCAATAATCATCGTTGCACCTCGCTTTTTTCTTTCGATTCTGGGCAGAGATGGAATTTCATAAATCAGGAATTCTATTTTCTTACGTCTATCCCTGCGCAGAAAAAAAATATGGTATCCTGCCTAAAACATCCTGCTCTTTCAGATTATGAAGCTGCCACTAAAAACTGAACAAGCTGCCGATCAAATCGGCAGCAATTCATCCACTTACCCTTTATTGCTTCACAATCTGCCAATGTACCCCGAACTTGTCTTCGATTTCACCGTAGTGGGCACCCCACGGCTGTAAGTCAAACGGAAACTTGACCGCACCGTCCTTGGCCAGATTCGTAAAAGCTTGGCGGGCATCTTCTTCATTTTCATAGGTGAGCGCCAACGAAATGAATCGCTTTCCCCGAACCGGCTCAAAGGAATCGGAAAGAAACAACAGGTTCCCGCCTGCTATAGAGAGCACCATATGCATCACCTTATCCTTGGTGGCTTCCGGTGTTCCGGGCATTTCCCCGTAAGTCATAACCGAAAGAACTTCCCCTCCCAGTGCTTGCGTGTAAAACGTTGCCTGTGCTCTTGCTTGCTCCGAATGAATGTAAGCGTTCAGTTGTGCCGTCATGTTCAACATCCTTTCTACAATGGTTATTTGAGCTTCTATTAAGACGACGAACCGATGATGGCATAATCGACATGTCTAAAATGAAAATCGAAAAAAAAATTTATTCGCTCATTAAAAACAGGCCCCCGGATTGATTTCGGATGACCTGCCTTAGCCTATTGAAGCAAATATGCAAATATAATTGGTAATATCTCTCGACTACAGCGTCGATGCCGCCTGCTGGAGTAAAGAGGTTAACATTTCGCCGTCAACAGCTTGGCCTTGTTTAAGCTTGATCGTTTTCCGTTCAGGCGGACCATCGAATTCCTCTGGAAGTGCGAGCTCCGCCGCATTAAAGATCGTGAAGCTGACGGCCGCTTTAGACGTTGAAATCACAGCGGCATATTTGCCGTTTTTCAGAAAATGGGGCTTCTTGTACTGCATTCGCTCCTGCACATCCGGAATGGCCGCATGCACGACATCCCGCAGTTCAGCGCAAATCGGGTGTTGCCACGAATCACCCAGCGCCTCGATAAATTGGTTGATTTCTTCGTTCATCATTATATCCCCTTTCAATCTGTTAATCCGCATGAAGCGGCGCGCTTTTGCAGCAGTTCCCGCTCCCGCTCATTTCGCGTCATCTCAGCCGCACGTTCGAATGCAGCACGTGCTTCATCCATTCTGCCCAACTTGAATAAAAAATCCCCCTTAACACTTGGAAGCAGATGGTATTCTTTGAGCGCCGGTTCACTCTCCAACTGCTCAACAAGCTGAAGTCCAAATGCGGGACCAAATGCCATCCCGATCGCCACCGCCCGGTTCAGCTCGACGACCGGCGACGGCATGACGCGTGACAGTGCCTCATAAAGTGCGGCAATTCGCATCCAGTTAGTTTCCTCCATAGTACGAGCCTCGGCATGACAAGCCGTTATGGCAGCCTGCAGAGCATAGGGTCCAAGCGGCTTGCCGAGCGACTGCGCACGTTCCAATGCGGCCAATCCCCGCCGAATCAGCAGCCGATCCCACAAAGAGCGATTCTGATCAGCTAACAGAATCGGCTCTCTCGCAGGGGTCACACGAGCCTTGAGGCGCGACGATTGCAGCTCCAAGAGCGCAGCAAGACCATGCACCTCGGGTTCATGGGGTACAATCTCCGCCAGAATGCGGGCGAGCCGCAGCGCCTCCTGACAGAGCAAGGGACGGGTCCAGCTATTACCCGCAGTAGCCGTATAACCTTCATTAAACATGAGGTAAATGACCTCAAGCACAGCCACAAGCCGTTCCTGCAGCTCTTCGCGGGACGGCGTATCGAAAGCTGCTCTCGCCTCCCGCAAGGTCCGTTTGGTGCGTACGATCCGCTGGGCAACCGTCGGTTCGGGCACGAAGCAGGCACGAGCGATTTCCTCTGTCGTTAATCCCCCAAGCAGGCGCAGCGTCAGCGCGACGCGCCCCTCTCGGGAGAGGACCGGATGACAGGTCATGAAGATGAGCCGCAGGAGATCGTCGCCAATCTCTCCGCTGGCTGCAGCATGCAAATCTTCCTCGGAGTACAGCAGCTTTGTGCTGCGCCCGACTTCTTCATATTTCTGACCGCGCAGCTTGTCTCGGCGTAACAGGTCAATCGCACGGCGTTTCGCCGCTGTCATCAGCCATGCACCAGGATTGTCCGGAATGCCGATTACCGGCCACTTCTCCAGTGCAATAACAAGCGCATCCTGAGCGACATCTTCGGCAATGCCAACGTCGCGTATCATCCTGGTCAGGGCGGCGATTAGCTTGGCCGATTCGATTCGCCAGACGGCCTCGATCGCGCGTCGGGAAGCGATATCCGTCACAACCGTCCCCGTCTCCGTAATTCTTCGGTCAGTGACGAATGGCTTTCCAGCATGTCAGGATCGTCAGTCAGCTCCGGTCCTTCGAACACTTGCCGAAGCTCGATCCGCCCCTCGCCGAAGCCATGCGGATCCGGCATCCGCAGCGCCCATTCAATCGCTTCTTCCCGCGTTTTTACCTCGATCAGTGTATAACCGGCAATGAGCTCCTTGGTTTCGGTGAACGGTCCATCAACGATCTTCGGTTTACCTCCTGGCTCCGGGTAAGAAATTCGAACAGCGTTGCTGCTTGGATGAAGCCCGTCGGCCGCGAGCAGAACGCCCGCCTTGGCGAGCTCCTCGTTGTACCGCATCATCGCTTCGAACAGCTCCGGGTTTGGCGGATTGCCCGCCTCTGAATCTTCGGTCGCTTTTACAATCATCATGAACCGCATAAATATTCACCTCTGTAAAATAGTTAGAGCAACAGCGCCTAAAGAATTGGTCATTTCACGTGCTTCTATATGTACGACGAATGAGCAATCAGAACATCGACATTCCTTTGAAAAAAATAACATTTCCGATAATGACAGATTCGTACTCGCTGCCGGTCACGTTGATCCAATTATTACATTGAAATTCTCACCTGGAGTAACCCATTAACTTAAACCTGTCATTCTTTATGATTTCCTTGACGAGTTCCTCCGGCCGCTTGAGATCTGTATTTAGCAGAAACGGCCCGTTGGCCGGAGAAGCCATCAGCTTGTTCCGCAGGAAGAGCGAACGTTCGATATATTGCTCATCTCCTCGCTGATGGAGTCGGGCGGCGAGGGTGTCCGGTTCCGCGTATAGTACAGCATAGTACAGCGTCACGTCGAGATCCGATAGCTGACCGCAGAACCAATCAAGTTCCTCTTCAACGACGAAATCAATGACAACCTTGAACCCGTGCCGGAGAAAATTCCGCGTCACCGCGGTGATATTAAACCAAGCCAACCGGAGCCGTTCCTCCCAAGGCGGCTCGGTATCCCCTCGGTAAACATGGAGCAGGAGATCACCTTCGATAAGCGTACATTGCTTCATCGTATCGGCGAGCGCCTTGGAAACGGTCGATTTCCCTACACCGAGTGGACCGGAGATGAGATAGACGACTGCTGATTCTTTACTGTCCGACAAGTTCATCACCTCCTTTGGAAAGTCGTAAAACATGGTCATTCTTTCAGAAGTCGAATGATCATCCCTTACGGGTTCGCTCTTATTCCCACGTTCTCCTTTCATTAATCTCCATTTTCTGTTTGAATGCCTGATCCAGGTCGATGCCAAGCTTGTTGGCCAGGTCAAAAATATTCCACACCACATCATACATCTCGTGCCCCAGGTTTTCTTTCTTCTCCGCATCCGGATGGAAGGAGACGGATAGAACCTCTTTAGCCAGTTCCCCGACTTCCGTCATGAGGTAAAGTGTCCTTTGCTCCATCGTACTCTCATCGAATCCCTTGGTTTTGCTGTATTCCCTGACGTATTGTTGAAACTCTGCTGTGTTCATTCCCCGTTCCTCTCTTCTTGGACATACATGCTATATACAATAAAAAAACAATAGTTCTGTTCTTTATAATATTCCAGCTTTACAAGCGATTGCCTTCTGTATATTGATGATTTTCTTCAGATGATACAGCTTTATTTTAATTATAAAACAAGCCGAGATTTCTCCCGGCTTGCTTGTTGTTTATTATTCCCCTGTTTCGGCAAATTTCTTAATGCGCCCGCCGACTTCATCACGTACACGCTGGAACACAGCCCATTTTTCTTCGTCCGTACCCTGTGCTTTCGCAGGATCATCGAATCCCCAGTGCTCACGTCTCACTTGCGGAGGAGTGACCGGGCATTTATCTGCTGCATCCCCGCACAAGGTCACGACCAGATCGGCGCTGTTCAGCAGCTTCGGATCGATAATATCCGAAGTCTGGTTGGAAATAGCAATACCGATTTCTTTCATGGCTTGTACAGCATTGGGATTTAGCCCATGGGCTTCGATTCCTGCACTGTACACATTCCAGCTAGCTCCCAAGTGTTTTTTTGCCCACCCTTCGGCCATCTGACTGCGGCAAGAATTTCCGGTACACAAGAAGTAAATTGTCTTTTTTCCCATGATTGGTTGTCTCCTTTATATTTAAATCACAAGATGGATAACCACAGATACAAGCCTAACAACGTAATAAACAAGGTTGGAATTGTCAAAACGATCCCTGTTTTAAAGTAAGTCCCCCACGAGATCTTGACTCCTTTGGATGTGAGGACATGCAGCCATAGCAGCGTGGCAAGCGAGCCAATCGGGGTAATCTTCGGACCAAGATCAGACCCGATAACGTTAGCATAGATCAAAGCTTCTTTGATCGTCCCGGTTGCCGTTGTAGCATCAATTGCAAGTGCATCAATCATCACTGTTGGCATGTTATTCATAATGGACGAAATAATGGCTGCAATAAAGCCCATACCCATTGTAGCCATGAACAAACCTTGATCAACCGCTGCTTGAATCACAACGGCAAGTAAATCGGTCAGGCCCGCATTTCGAAGACCGTAAACCACTACATACATGCCGATAGAGAAAAATACAATGGCCCAAGGTGCTCCTTTAACCACTTCCGCAGTAGGCACTGCTGGGCTTTTGTTGGCCATAATTAAGAAGAAGATGGCAATAACCCCTGCAACAATTGATACCGGAACAGCAAAAAATTCACTGGCAAAATATCCAATCAACAGCACAGCCAGGACGATCCAGGACAGACGGAACATTTTCATGTCTTTAATCGCGTCCACCGGCGGTTTGAGCTGTGATGAATCAAACTTCTTGGGAATACCTTTTCTGAAAAAGAGATACAGCACCAGAATACTCGCACCGAGCGAGAATAGGTTCGGTATAACCATCCGGCTGGCATATTCCGCAAAAGTAATACCAAAGAAATCAGCGGATACGATATTCACCAAATTACTGACGACAAGTGGCAGCGATGTGGTATCCGCAATGAATCCACTTGCGATAATAAACGGGAACACCCTTTTCTTATCAAACTGAAGTGCCCGCACCATCGCAAGTACAATCGGTGTCAGGATCAGTGCTGCCCCGTCATTCGCAAAAAAGGCTGCTACGATTGCGCCCAAGATTGAAACATAGATAAACATTCGCACACCGTTTCCACGAGCAGCTCTGGCCATATGCAGCGCAGCCCATTCAAAGAAACCAATCTTATCCAAAATCAATGAAATCAGGATGATCGCCACAAAAGCTAATGTTGCGTTCCAAACAATCTGAGTCACATCCCAGACATCCTGAAAGTCAACCACGCCAGCCAATAGAGCCAGCACAGCTCCGCCGCAGGCAGACCAGCCAATCGATAAGTTCTTAGGCTGCCAAATCACCAGCGCCAGTGTCACCAGAAAAATGATACATGCCATGATTACAGACACCACAACTTCAAACCCCCAAATTTGGCGAGTCTTATCGCCTAAAAGCTTTAATCTCTCAGCCGCTTCGTCAACAACTCATGACTCAAGTCACGAGCTTGTCTCTGCCTACTTTCGTAGACAGTGCTTGTGTTTCGCACAAGCCTTTTAGACTTATTCCTAACCGGTAGTGCAAACGCACCTCACAGTGCTCCT
>NZ_JAPCKK010000021.1 GCF_030705605.1 Paenibacillus zeirhizosphaerae | reverse complement strand
GTCGATGCGCTTCTGCGTGCAGATTTCTCCGAGCGCAGGCATCCTAGCTACACGGGGGCTTGGCCCCTCCCGTGACCGGACTCTCACCGGTTAGAAAATGCGTGCTTAGCTGGGCACGCGCCAAAGGTGAACGCTCCGCTTTTCCGGAATTGCTTCGTTCTCTCCGCTGCTCCGTGCATATCCCCACTTTTAAGCAAAAAGAAGAAATCCCCGTTTAAATTTAAAAGGGAGGATTTGTAAAAAAAGCCGCGAATGGGGACGGTTTCCCTGTTCGCGGTCTTCATGCACGCAACGCTTATCCATACATTACTTGCCTGACTCGGATTCTACAGGTTTAACGGATTCGGCCGCCTGCTCTATTTCTTCTACTTCAGCAACGGGAACCATATAGGCCCAATTGCTTTCCGGTGGTATAATCCACACCGTATCCGACTGGTCGGGTGTTACCCAGCCCTGGTAGACCTGAGGATCTGTGACTTCGTTCAAGGTTACGGTCAGCGTAAAACGGTTCGATTCGTTCTTAAGCTCCAAGGCGCTCCGAAGTTGCTCGGCAGTCGCAGTATTTATAAGTTTATCGGATAAGGACAAGGCGTCCTCCTCGTTGATCTTCTTTCCGTTCAAGGTCCAGTCCGTACCGGATTTCCCGCGTTGCAGTACCCAAGAGAATGCGGTGCCCTCCCACTCCATCACCGACAAATGATCTTTATCCCATTCAAAAGGGGTGGTGTCGGTCAATGCAGACACGCTCAGCAGCATCCCCGATAAGCTGTCCTGGGAGACGGAAATGACCGGCCCGCTATCCAATTGAGCATAGGAGGAGGCACCGGATGGCAGTTGAATTCCCACGGCCAGCTTATGGGTGGTGCCATCGTTTTCGGTAATCGTAATGCTCCATCCATTCTCGCCGTCAATCCCGTATTTTCCTATATCCTGTGGCTGTTCCTCTATGACTTCCTCGGCTGTCGCCGCTTCAAGCGCATTGAACCAATGATCTACAGCATAGCTGTTTAAAGGGTAGGCTTGGGGAAGCTTCATAGCCCATTCGCCGTTCTGCTTCAGAAGCTCTACGGCTTCTCCGCCTGTCTGCTCAATCCTTATTTCAGAGAGGGTATCGCGCTGAACCGCCAGCAGCTTCTGTGGCACCGGATCGGATTCGCGAAAAAAGTTATGGCTGCTGGCATATACGACACCGGCTGCAAAAATAATCACTAGCACCAGCGTAGGCATCCATTTTCTCATGCTTTTCGTCTCCTCCACCACAGGAGCAGCCCAACTGCGGCGAACAGCAGTGGTATAACAGCAACTGAAGTCACAAAGACAATCCGCGCCTGAACAGGCGTCAAATAGGCATATTCATAATCTTGCTGCTGACGCGGCCGGATCGTCAGATCATTCGACTGTCCCCGCAAATAATTCAGTGTATTTAATGCAAAATCCCGGTTTCCACCGTTCATAAATTCCGTATCGCTAAAGAGTGAGGAAGTTCCCAAAATGACCGCCTTGGGTTCACCTTCCTGCGTATCCGCCGCAAACCCGATATCAACAGGCCCCTTGGTATCCTGACCCTCGTTAAACTCCGTTTCATTGTTGATCAAGCCCTGAATGTTAGTCTCTGCATAGCTGTCTTCCGAGGATTGCAGGAGCGACGTCAACTGCCACTTGGACTGTTCCCCTGCTTGAACGCCGAGCGACAGCGATAACATCGGAAACAGATTGGATTCAGCAAGCTTGCGTGTAATATCATGGTCGCCGAAGCTGGGCACGACCCACAGCGGACCAAGCGTGCTTGTCTGCTTGTTGTCCACAGTGACTGCGTGCAGATCACTTACTCCGTAATCGGAAGCAAGCTCATCAATGTTCGTCCAGGCGGATTTCATCTCCTGATTAAAGCCAAGCGCCAGCAGCAGTTTGCCGCCATTGCTAAGGTAAGCACGAATCGCCTTCAGCTCTGCTGCGCTGATGTCCCGCTGCGGTCCTATGATCGCCAGCACATCCGCATCTTCAGGAACCGCACCGTCTCGATTAAGCTGCACTTCTACGGCGGTTACGTTCCCTTGCTGAAGAGCCGAATTCAATCCGGTCATACTGGACAGCGGGATTTCTTCATGCCCCGTAAGGAAAGCCAGCTTGTGCTGCTCGTCGGAGGATAAAGTCATCATAGCTGACGTCAACTGCTCCTCGCCCGAAAATTCATAATTCCCTTCCTGGTCGACAGCCCGGAACAGCGTTCCGATATCAATCGTCCGCCGCTGCTCCCCCTGCTCCAGCACGATGGATGCGGAAGAAACGCTATACTGCTGCGCCAACGCAGGCTCCTGATTCAAATCATGCTGCTCGATCTTCAGCTTGCTGCTGTGCTTTTTGTATTCATTCAGCATGTCCGAAACATCCTGGTTTAATCGTTGATTGGCGGATGATCCCACCGTGAAGGAAAGGACACGCACCTCGCCGGTAAGGCTCTTCAGGACAGTCAGCGTCTGGTCTGACAGAGTATACTGCCGGCCTGCCGACAGGTCCAACTGAAAGCCGCTTAGAGAACGCAGAAACAACGTCAGAAGAATAAAGATACCGATAAGTGCCGCCGACAGGATCAGGCTGTTGGTTCGGCTTAACCATTTTTTCATGCCGTTCACCTCCACCGCTTCCGTTCGACAACCTGTATGCTGAGCAGCAGGAACAGGCCGGCAAGCGTAATATAAAAGAGAACATCCGCACCGTTGAGGAGCCCCTTCACAAAGCCGTCAAACCGTGCAGACAGCGAAAACGGCTCCAGCCATTCCTTGAGCTTGTCTCTGCTGCCGAAGGAATCCAGCATCCATAAGCCCACCAGCATAATAATTCCTGCAACAGCGGCTACCATCTGGTGCTGGGACAGCGTGGATGCGAATAGCCCAACCGCCATCATGCCAGCGCCAAGCAGGAACAGACCCAGTGCCGAAGTAAAAACGGTATTATAATCAAGCGGGCCGAAATAGGACATCATAACAGGGTAGAGCAAGCTTAACAGCACCAGCACGGCCATCATAGCCAAAGCAGCCAGATATTTGCCCAAAATAATCTCCGCAGCGCTGGCCGGCGAGGTCAGCAGCAGCTCATCCGTTCCCTGACGGAATTCCTCCGCCATCAGCCGCATCGTCAGCAGCGGAATGACAAACATAAGCAGAGAAAGCGTATCCCCTAACACAAGCCTGTAGTCTACAATACTTGGCTGATAAAACACAAAACTCGTATAAAAAAACAGACCCGAAATCAGCATATATACCGCCAATATGAAATAAGAGGCCGGGGTCCAAAAATAAGCATGCAGCTCTTTACGACAAATGGCCATCATCCTCTTCATGCTGTACCTCCTTCCCGTCATTCGGCAGTTCTTCATTCTGGGCAGGTGTTTCATTGGTCGTCAGCTTTTGGAAAATCTGCTCCAGACTCAGATTCTCTTTCTTCATTTCCAGTACCGGAATGCCGGCCTCTGATAGCAGGTAGAAGAGCGACTCCCGGAAATCCTCCGCAGAACGCCCTGTCAGAAGAAGACGGACCGTTTCTGGATTGGCCTTAGCCTTCTCCGTGTTATCTGTTAACACCTCCGCAGTTGCATGCTCCCATCCATGGAACAAGCTTTCAACCCGACTCCCGGCTCCCTTCAACTCAACAGCCACCTTGAAAGGCTCGTCCGTTCCGCCGGCGATGGCATCCGGTGAACCGTCCAAAACAATCTTGCCCTGATTAATGATAAGCACCCTGTTGCAAAGCGTATTCACCTCTGGCAGGATATGCGTGCTAAGCAGCACCGTATGCTGTTCTCCCAGCTCACGGATCAACTGCCGGATCTCCAGAATCTGATTAGGGTCCAAACCGGAGGTCGGTTCATCGAGCACAAGCAAGTCCGGCTTATGTATGATCGCCCCCGCCAGACCAAGCCTCTGTTTGTAGCCTTTAGACAGACTGCGGACCAACTGGCGCTCCCGCCCATTGAGTCCTAACCTGCTGATCATTTCGCTAATCCTGGACTTCTGCTCCCGTGCGGGCACATCCCGCAGGCTTGCCACAAAGCTCAAATAACCGTATACCGTCATATCGTGATATAGTGGCGGGTTTTCCGGCAAATACCCGATGCGCGATCGAGCCCTGCGTCCCTGATCGTGAACCGATAGGCTGTCCAACAGGACCTGTCCTCCCGTCGGCTGCAAATACCCTGTAATCAATCGCATGGAGGTGGTCTTTCCTGCTCCGTTAGGGCCGAGAAAGCCGACAATCTCTCCACGCTGCATGGAGAAGTTCAGTTCCCCGACACCACGTCCCCCTTCAAACCTTTTGCTTAATTGGTTCACCTGAAGCATGCACCCCATCCTTTCTTATGAATATCACCATACGTCAATCCATTAAATCGTAGAGCTATTGCCATAAATCAAGCTTAAAGCCTCTTTAAGAGAAGCTTAAAAAAATTTGTCCAAAATGTGAATTCATGAATGCGTGTCTGTGCAGAGAGTATGTCCAATGCAGGAGCATGTCAAAAAAGGCAGTCATCCAATCCGGCATTCCTCTTCTTTTATATAATGAGAGCAGCAAGCTAAATTAAGGAGGCTTTGCCGATGTCCGTATTCCGTCTGTCCACCGAACAGCATATTTTGTATCCCTGCACAGAAATTGATGGCATACAAATCACTATCCAGAACTGCGGTTTACATCAAACTGACGTTTTGGTGGAGGTAGACAGCCCCGACGGCCTGCTGCTACGCGAGCTTCGCAACCTGAAGACTCAGGCTGATTATACGTCTTTGTTCATGTTGAAAAATATTTCCACACACGGAAAACCGTTCATTCTGCAAATTGTGTCAAATGCTCGGAATAAGGACACCCTGCTTGTCCTCGCAGAGCTTATACAAGGGAGTACGATTATTGCCAGCCATACGAACAGGGACTTTACGATTTTTGAATAATTACGAGGTGCTGGCCGGGAACTTCCTGCAGTGAAAAACCTCACTCTGAATGGCCGCATGGCACGTTCGAGTGAGGTTTTTATATTCTTACAACTCGACCTGCTCTGGCAAAATCAAACGCAGATGCGGCGCAGCATTTCCTGAAAACGGGGCTGGTAACGGGCCTGTACCTGATCATACTCCAGTTTGATTCTATCTGAGTGCAATCGCGTGCCCATGTTGCTATGCAAGCGATAATTGACCAATGCCTGATCCAGATACATGGTGAAATGGCCGCCAAGCAGAACACGGTACCACATATCCAAATCATGCGTGTAAGGCAGAGATTCATCGAACAGACCGATGCTGTCAAATATCTGTTTCTTGAACATGACTGTGCATCCGTTCACCGGGTTGCCACTTGCGAAACATTCCAGAAACCGCTTGGTCGAGACAAACGGCTCGCCAGCACGCACCTGGGTTAAGCTGCCGTGATCATCAATGTAGTTAAAATTGGTGTGGGAGATGGAGGAATTATACTGAAGCATAAAATAAAGCTGGTTGTAGATTTTATCGGTGTGAAAGACATCATCAGAGCTCAGCCAAGCAATATAGTCTCCGGAAGCATGACGGATGCCGTGGTTTAACGCGCTTGCCGTGCCGCCATTCTGCTTGCCAAGGTAGTGAATATATTTGCGATAAGGGACCAACCTCTCCGTATGCTTCGTCGAGCCGTCGTCCACAAGGATCACTTCAATGGGCCGGTAGCTCTGATTCAATGCGCTATCTAAAGCCTTCTCGACATAACTGCAGTTATAAAACGGGATTATAATCGTTACCTTGGGCTTCAGACTCATGTCTTCCCCTCCTCTCTGTCTCGAAAATAATTCAGGCAATCGGACAACGATTGAGCCAAAGAAATGGATGGGCTCCAGCCCCTCGCCTCCAGCCATTCCGCCCGCTGCGGCTGTTCGGCGACTGCTGCCCCGTCCTGTCCCCACTCAATTTCCGCCTGCAGGTCGCTCTTGGACAGAGATAACATGTACTCGACCACGGTGCCAAACTCCTGCTCGGTTCCCGAGCACACAGGGTAGGCCCTTCCGCTCTCTCCCTGCTCCAGCAGCAATTGGTAAGCCCGCATCGCATCGCGGACGTCCAGGAAATCGCGGACCGCCTTGCGGGCGGAGACACGAAAAAATCCCGGGGACTCTTTCCGCTCGGAACGAACAATATGGCGTGCCAGCAGTGCGCAAAATCCGGTGGATGGACCCGGTCCGATCAAATTGGAGGATTCTGCCGTCACAATTTCCTGCTTAAACAGCGCGGACCAGGACCGGGCTGCAACCTGCTGCAGCCCTTTACTGAGACCATACGGGTGAACAACACGCTCAGGTGCTTCAAGCGATGCCTTCAGTCTGGAGCCTGCCACCAAAATTCTGCACTGCGGGAGCTGACGCAGCGCGTCAAGCAGATACACGGTGCCCATCACGTTAGCTTCTATATAACGCACAGGATGCTCCCATGACTCGGAAACCGCATTTTTGCCCCCAAGGTGAAGAACATAATCCGGTTTAAGACTGGCGGCAATCTCCTGCAGACGCTGCTTATCCAGAAGGTCGCACTGGTAATAACTCACATTGTTCCGGCTTTTGGGTTGAGAATGTGAATCGCGGATCAGTCCCACGACATTCATACCGATCGAAGCAAAATGAAGACATGCATTCATACCGGTAAAGCCGGAAGCGCCCGTAATAAGAATGACGGGAGTTTTCAGTGATTTCTTATCCATGAATGCAATTCCTCCAGCATATCGCGATAGTCGGGAACAGCATATTTCATATCCGGACGTGTAGACTGCAGCGTCCGGTCTTGTACTGGCATGTTCACAGGAATAATGGACACATCTTCTTTGCCCCAAATTTGCTGCATCATCTGCAGTAAATCATGCTTGCTCACAGACTGCGGACATGCCAGGTGAACGAGACCGGATAGCTCCTGCTTCATAAGAACATCTATCGCCTTGGCCAACTCAAGCGTAGTCACTCCGTTCCACATGACCTGCCGATATCCGCTAACCTTGCCTTTTTGCTGCATGAACCATTGAAACAGGCCAATGCCACCCTTACGGATTTCAGGGCCGATAATGGATGTCCGTATCGTCAGATGTCCGGTTGCTCTAACCTCTCCAAGTGCCTTCGTTAATGCGTAAGCACTGGTTCCATCGGTCGCGTCCTGCTCACTATAACCTCCCCGGGCACCGGAGAACACGCAATCCGTGCTGATATGAATAAGCCTCGCGTTGATGAGATCGGCTGCTTTCCGCAGCCGATGCGGTAAGATACCGTTAATTTCATAAGCTTTCACTTTGTCTTCCTCTGCAAACTGGTTCAGTACGCCCACCGCATTAATAAGTATGGACGGGCGCACGGCCTGAATAAGGGATTCCGCCATGCCGAAATCCGTGGCGTCCAGCAGGAGGCCATCCGTATCAGATGGGTCGCGTGTCGTATAATACACACGATGCCCTCCCTGCTGCCTGAAATATTGAACCAACATATGCCCCGCCATACCATTCCCGCCAAGCACGAGAATTTTCATTTAATGAAGCCTCCTTGCCGCAGAATGGCCCGAATCTCATCCTTTGACATTAAATTGTACTCCGAGCTGAAGCTGCTGAATGAGACTGGCGGGCAATACTGATAACGCTCTTTAAGACCTGGTATATTCAGCGTAGGCAGGATAACCAGATATTGGTCGTCGTACACGACGGTTGATTTGCTTTCGAAATCGCTCATCAGAATTTCATGAATTTTCTCACCGGGCCGAATGCCCTTTTCAACAATGCGAACATTTTCCACACCCGAGTCTTCAATTAACACATGGGCCAAATCGATGATCCTGCACGTCGGCATGGTGATGATAAAGATTTCGCCCCCCACGCTCTCGATGGAAGCCTTGAAGAGAAGGGATATGGCGTCGCGCAGTGTAATAAAGAAACGGGTCATATTCATATCCGTCATGGAGATGACACCCTTTTGCCGAATTTGGCTTTTGAACAGATGAACGACGCTTCCGTTCGTGCCAAGCACGTTGCCTCCCCGCACCGTGACAAATTTGGTCGGACCGTTAAGCAGGTTGGCATAAACAATCAACTTCTCGCCAATGGCTTTTGTCATTCCGTAAAAGTTCGAGGGGTTAGCCGCCTTGTCGGTCGAAATGTAGATGACCTTTTCTACTTTATTGGCCAGCGCTGCCTCGATCACGTTCTGCGTGCCTACAACGTTCGTTTTAAGAGCTTCATAAGGCTGGTCCTCACATATCGGAACATGCTTTAACGCAGCCAAGTGGTAGACGTAATCCATTCCCTGACAGGCTGCCATAAGGGCCTCTCTGTCCCGGATATCGCCGATACAAAAGCTGAGCCGGCTGTCGTCGAAATGCCTGCTCATCGCGACCTGGCTTGACTCCCCGCGCGAGAACACAATGATCTCACGAGGCTCGAACTGCAGCAGCTGCGCAACCAGCTCATACCCCCATGAGCCCGTGCCGCCAGTAACCAGAATGCGTTTATCTTCAAACATTCCTCTTCCCCCCAAGCAAATATTTGACCACTTTATCGGAAACATCTTCGGCTAGGTATCCGGTCGGACACTGCCAGCCTTTGTTCATCTCCGTCATCAAAACCGTTGCTCGTTCGATGGCTGGTCCTTCAAGACCTGACACGATATTGCTGCCGCAATCCACGGTTTCCGGTCGTTCTGTGGTCCGGCGCATCGTGACCGTAGGAACCTGCAGAACGCAACATTCCTCCTGGACGGTTCCGCTATCGGTCAGCGCACACCGCGCATGACGTTCCAGGTGAACAAAATCGAAAAAGCCGAAAGGCTCATGCAGCTCGATTAGCGGATGCAGATGGATGTCTGGAGCAGCTTCGATTCTTGATGCCGTGCGGGGGTGAAGACTGCAGATAATCCGTTGCCCGAACCTTTCCGCCACCCGGTGAAGACCATCCAGAATCGCTTTGAGATGATGAACATGGTCTACGTTTTCTGCGCGGTGTACAGTAACCAGAAAATAGTTGTTCTTGGAGAGGCCCAGTTGGGTTAATATGTCACTGCCATTGATCTTGGGTTCGTAGTGCTTCATGACTTCATAAATCGGATTCCCTGTCAGAATAATTCGCTGTACGGGAAAGCCCTCGCGGAGCAGATGCTGCTTGCTTTGCTCCGTGTAAGGCATATTGATGCTTGATATAGCGTCAATGACCCTTCTGTTCTTCTCCTCGGGCACATCCAGATCGAAGCAGCGGTTGCCTGATTCCATATGCACCACGGGAAAACCCAGCCGCTCGGCCAGCACCGCGCATAACGCGCTGTTCGTATCGCCCAGCAACAGAACCCGGTCCGGTCGCTCCTGAAGGAGGATCTCCTCCATCCTGGAGTACATTGCGGACAATTGCGCCCCGAGGCTTCCAGCTTTCTCCTGCAGGACATAATCCGGCGTGCGGAGACCCAGCTCACGAAAGAACTGCCCACTCAAGCTTTCGGTATAGTTCTGCCCGGTGTGAACGAGTACATGCTTTCCAGCCCAGCGGTCTAATTTCTGAATAATCAGGCTGAGACGTATAATTTCAGGTCTTGTACCCAGGATCGTCAGTATCTTCATCTCACCGCCTCCTTCCTTCGTGAGCCGGCTTTCATTCCGCCTCGCTTCTTATGCCTCAGTTTGCGCCTTTCTGACTTGATCCGTCTAGGAAGCCTGCGCTTCCGCCGGGACGAAAGACGGTTTCTTTTTTTGCTGCGCCGGGTTACGCCGCGGGCAATCCTGGCTCTCCGGCGGAGCCGTGCTGGTCTGCCAGACTTCCGCGTTGCTGCTGCAGCGGGGGCAGCACCTGCCAGTTCGTCTGCAATCGGCTGCATCTCCGCTTCCGCCGGAGGTTCACTTTGGCCCCCTCCTTCCCCGGCCGGCCTGCCGGCCCGCTGCGGATCGAACCACTCCGGCCGTTCGCTGGTCCAGCGCTCAACCATAGCTTTCAATTTGCCACGATAAGCCCCTGGCCCGTAAATTCGGCTAGCCTCTTGCCGATTGCGCCAGCCAATCGCTCTGCATTCCTCCGGATTGCTGATGAAGCGGGCCACAGAGGCAACCAAACCATCACTGTTTCCGGGCTCAACCAGAAATTCCTCATTGCCCGTCTGCTGCATTAACTCGGCCAGTCCGCCCTGGGCAAAGGCCACAACCGGTCTGCCAAACATCAGTCCTTCAAGTGCGGTCAGGCCGAAGCCTTCCTCCACCATACTCGGAACCACGACAGCATCCATCGCTCCGTACATCGACGTCAAGGAAGCTTCAAAGGTGGTCAACAGAAACCTTTTAGCATACCCCGACTGACGGATCATCGAAATGCACTGGGTGTAATAAACAGAATCCGACGGTTTGCCAATAATCCAGAACCGGCACTGCGGAAAGCTTCCACACAGCTTTAAAGCCATTTCCACAAAGTACAGCAGTCCTTTGGCCTCGTAAATAAACGAAGAGATATACCCTACGCAAAAATGGGAGCCTTTCAGCCCCATCTGGGCCCGCTTTTTCTCTCTCACAAAGCTCAACTTTTCTAAATCCTCTTCCGTAATGCTGCGTGAAGGCTCGATTACACTTGTTTTCCATTCCGGCAATCCTGCCCTTAGAGGGATGAGCACCGTATTCGATATACCGATAATCCAGTCGCTGTACCGGTCAATCAGCCGCACCGCCTCAGCGGTATGCTCATTGCTTCTGATCATTTCTGTGATTTTCCACACTACCGGAATCCCAGACGCTTGGGCCGCCATGGCTGGCAGAACATTCACACAGGTATTGGTCAAAACTAAATCCGGCTTCACAACTCTAATCAGATGCATAATATTTTCAAAATAAGGATCATTCCGCAACTGTTCGACCTCATGCTCCAGTCCCGCATAAGGGGTGTACATGTTGTAGATCAGCGGAAATAATTGAACCTCGACGTCTATTCCCCTTTTCCGGGCCTCCGCCGTTACCCTCCCTTCTTCAGGTGCAACCAGCACACAGTCAAAATAAGCGGAGATTTCTTGACAGAAACGAAGCAGCAGCCTTTCGGCGCCCGTTATTGTATAAGCATTACTGACATGGCTGAACAGCATCATCCGGGGTTTAATTGACTTCAGCCTCCTTTCTCCTGCTTCAATGCCTTACCTTCGTTATGGAAACAGGATTGAAAACATCTGATGAAGCCTGTGCGTGTACGTATGCTCCTTCATAGTCCGTTCCAGGCCTCTCAACGCGATCTCCTGGCGCTCCCGCTCATGCGTGAGATAATATTCAATCTTTTCTATCAGCTCCTGCGACGTGCTATAGGTTTCGATTTCCTCTCCTGCCTTATAGAAACGAGCTAAGTCGTCCCTTACATCCGTGAGCTGGAAAGCTGAAGCCGAGCAGATCTCAAAACACCTCGGGTTGGGTGAAGCTGCCGGAATTTTCAATTTTGAATTGTTGTTCACGGAATCATCCAGATGTGAACGATGCAGGTTAATGACGATTTTGGTACCGTTGTAGACCTGATTCGTATCTTCCGGACCGTGCCATTTATTCACTTCAATTTTGTGAGCGTACTGAGGGTAGTTCTCTAACCGGTCCCACCAAAGTCCATTAATCCCCGTGTTGTACGACATTAACTGCGGCATGATCGGGTTCATGAAGTAGATGCGGTTCCAGTATGCGGATCCTGTGAAATTAACCTCTCGGCGCACAGTGGACGGGACTGTCAGAGGAAAGTAATGGTCTGGATAAGCCCCGAAGGGCAAATAGTGCACAGAAGAGCAGCCCAGCTTGTGGTACAAATCAATACAATTGATCTCCAGTGTAAAAATATGATCATAATGGGGGGCCATCTTGGCGGTTGTGTCCGTATAGTAGGGATCGTCTGTCAGCCATACGGCCGTTCGGATTCCTTTTTTCCGGATTTCATCCACCTGATTTACCGGCAGCTCCATGGCATCCAGCGCCAATACGAGGTCAGGTTTGACATGCGCAGCAATATCGGCAACCTGCTGGCGCGGATCCGCAAGCGTCACCTGATGCACCATGCCCCGCAGCGTCGTAATAATGGCCTGATCTATCGGCGAGTACGGATACTGCTTACCGGAGGAGACATACATAATATGCAGCGGCCGCAGGGGGAAGGTTGCACTATTGCGGGCCACAATGGCATTCGCTCGTCCCTTGAGATAACCTTCCTCATAGCCGTCATGCGCCCCGCTTTCACGGCCTTTATTATAGGAGACAGCCGCAGCCAATGAATTTATATTTTCCGGTTGCTGCATACAGTTCAACTCCTGTTCATTGGGATTACGCATCTAACTCAAGGCGATACTCAGCAGCTTCGGTATTCTGCTTGTATACGTATGATTTTGACGTGTCGTATACAAGCTCCGCCAGGCAATATGCTCGCGCTGCCTGTCGTATCTCAGATAATAGTCCATTTTGTCCCTCAACTCATCCGCACTCGCAAACGTCTCAATATCATATCCCGGGCGGTAATGGCTGCTTAAGTCATCACGTACATCGGTCATTTGCAATGTCCCGCATGCACTGATCTCGTAGGTTCGCGGATTGATCGACATGGCAGACTGCCGGTGGGTGTTCCTGTTATCCATGCCCATTTCGCTGGGGCGGTGAAGATTAAGCACAATCTTCGAAGCATTGTAATAATCCACCGTCTCTTCTGGCTTCATCCAACCGTTCCGGATAAACTTTCCGAGCACATCGGTTCGCTTCAGACGATCCCAATGACCCCCAACAATGACCACCCTTTTGTCGGCCAGAAAAGGCGCAAGCTGATCAAACAGCTCCACCCTGTTCCAGAATGCGCTGCCTATAAAGCAGACATCATACTGGAAATCAACCCGGCGGGGATAAAAAATCTGTTCATCCACTCCCAGCGGCATATAGTGAACATTTGCAGCACCGAGGGACTGGTAGAACGAGACACAAGACAGCTCGTGAGTAAATACAACATCATAGTGCAGAGCGATGACGGAAGTATCCTCTGTAAAGTAGGGATCATCCACAAACCAGATCCCTGTTCGAATGCCAAGTGCCTTTATCTGCTGTACCTGTTGCAAATGATTCGCCGGAAATACATGAAGCCCATTCATCACCAGCATGAGGTCAGGACGGAAAGCTGCTGCTGCCTCAAGCATGGTTTCCGGTGTTCCCACCATGCACTCCTTTGTACATCTCTGCAGTGCCCCTGCCACCCCGCTATCTACGGCCGGGAAGCCTTGAGGGATGAAGAGCACCCTGCAATCTAGCATCTGCGGATACACAGATGTACGATCTATCATCGCCTGGCAGCCTCCCAGCCTCCGTCCCTCGCTGTACCCGAAGTGGAATGTACCGCTGTTCAGTTTTATCTTTTGGCGTTTCGCCACCGACATCACCTGTCTTCTTGTAGTCTCGACTTCCGTCTCTTAACCTATATATGCCGCGGGGTCAAATGCATCATGGACGACTGCCTCCGTAAGGAGAAAAATTGGCTTTTGTCCTCTATGAATCCGCCTATCACAGAAAGAAAACGTCTATATACGTATAAAAAACACGGCAAATAACCGCAAGCATCTGCCTGCGGCCGTCTGCCGTGTTTCTGTTCATGAAGCGGAACTACGCCTGATTGACCAGACTGCTGCCCTCTTCGTAGCCTTTGGAAAATCCGTGGTTAAAGCCCTGCTGGTAGGCGTCCTCATAGCCTTTGTTGAATGCTGTCCCATCTTGCGGCAGCGTCCCGGCAGCCTCAGCCTCGGTCTCAGCCGCCGCTATCGGCGGATCCGTTACCGGAGCATGGGCGGGAGCCGGGGGCGTTTCAACCGGAACTGTAAAATCCAGCGGCCGGACATGCCTCCGACGACGAAGGAGACGGCGTTGTCTCGAAAGCCTCAGCGACCGTTTGTGCCGGATCAGCCGTTTTTTTCGCACCTTCAGCAGCTTGCTGACCATCTTTCTCACTCTCTTTTTCTTTACAAGCGTCCTTCTTCCGTAACCCAATCTTTTTTTGCCGGTTTTCTTCTTAAGCCTAAGTTTCATTCGGTCCCTCCTTCCTTGCATGTTGGTCTGTTACAGGGACATATAAGCCTTGCATGCTGCTCATCCATGGCGAGGCGGGGCTTCCTTCCAGTCGGCGATTCAACGAGATCCCCGTGATCATGCGGGTAATTTGCTCCTGGTAAGACGTTAGGAGACGAAGCGTCTCCTCCAGACTTTTGGCGGGCATGCCTGAATACGGAATGATATCCGATACGCTGTTCATCATCCTTGCCACGGCTTGCTGGCTTAGGACAATGGATTCAAGCAGTGAAAGCTTGATCTCTTGTTCGCTTCCCCGATTCATGTACTGAAATCTTCCCCGCCCATTCCGTCACCAAACATGCCACCCATTCCGCCTTCGGAGCCTTCATCCGCTTCCAGCAGCGCCTTCATGTTATTACAGAGCCCTGTCTGCACACGGGTCAATCCCTCCAGCATTTCGACCAACTGCTCGTGAATCTCCAGCGGCTTCTTAAGCTGGTCCTCGTTCTGCTCGAAAGCCTGCATTCCGACATGATTGATGATCCAGTTACGGGCTTTCTCGGCTTCAACCGTTTTGGCCTCCAGAATCATAGCGATATTCCACTGCATTTTTGCAGCGGACTCGAGCATATGCATCATGGCCTGTTCTTTGCTCATGTTTCATCACCGCCCGGTTTACGTCTACTCCTCATCCCGTCCGTTTAATTCCTTCATTACCCTTTCCAGAAGCTCCGCCATCGACTCCTGCAGGTCAGCAAGACCATTCAGGTAAGCAATCACACTTTTGTTCACCTCTGATGAACTGTCCATCAGCCCGTCTAAACCGCCGAATTCAGGATCTTCGTCAGGCAATTGATGAATAATTTGCGCCATACGGACGGCAACGTGCCTTTCCGTTTCCAGCAGCCTGGCCAGTTGTTGTTGGGAATGGGATACGTGCAGCAGTATTTCATCAACCTTTTGTTCCATAAGGCCCCTCCCTCTTTGCTCCTGTTCACCCCAATTCTGAATAATCTTCTACGCTGCAGAGAATCAGTCTGACGTCTCTACAAGGTATTCAAAATCAGGGCTCCTGGTTCGTAAGCAATCGCCTATTCGGCAGATTGAGCAAACGATGGGCGTCCTTAAATCTGTCTGTTCACCATATGCCCTCCTGCCTCGCTTAAGGACTCGAAGGTTCCGGCATCACTCCAATAGCCCTGCAGAACGTCGTATTCCAAACGATTGTCAGCAGCATACCGATTGTTCACATCGGTAATTTCAAGCTCTCCCCTCGCGGATGGCTTGACTTGCTGAATAAGCTGGAACACCGAGGTATCGTATAAATAAATGCCTGTGACACAATAGGAGGATTGCGGATGCCTCGGCTTCTCTTCAATCCGCTCAATCTTATGCGGGTTGTCCGAGCGAAAGACAGGAACTCCGTATCTTCTTGCATCTTCAACTTCTTTAAGCAGAACTCTGGCGCTTCCTGCCGGCTGTTTTTGGAAACGTTGTATAACCGGAAGCAAATCGTCTGTAAAAAGGTTATCTCCCAGCAGCACGACGAGCTGCTCCCGGGGTTTAAAAAAGTTCTTGGCCAGCATCAACGCCTCGGCAATTCCGCCCGCTTCTTCCTGAATGCGGTACGTAAGTTCAACGCCATACCTGCTGCCGCTGCCGAGCAAATCTGTGTACAGACCGGCTGATTGTTTGCCTATGATCAGCATAATCTCCGTAACGCCCGCTTGTCTCAAACGTTCAATTCCATACATAATCATCGGATATTTCCCTACCGGAAGCAGATGCTTGTTAACGATTGAAGTCAGCGGGAGCAGTCGTGTACCCTTGCCTCCTGCCAAAATAACTCCCTTCATAACTTCACTCCCTTTTTGTCCCGTTCAGTACGGAGAGATACGGTTTCGCCCGGCTTTTCGATAAAACGTAAAGGATCCACCTGCCATTTATCCACAAATATTTGATGATTTCGCTGTATCAGTGCCTTCCTTGCTTCCTCCTCCATCAAATTGAAGCTGGCGCTTCCCTCATGGTGTACAAAACAATCTCCACACACAAGCAGGCGGTATCCATGCGACCGGGCGCGGAAGCAGTAATCATCATCTTCATAATGGCCGCCGCTGAAAATCTCATCCAGATACCCTACCCGCTGCAGCAGCTCTCTGCGGAATAAAAGGCAGAAACCCACAAGCCTTTCTGTCTCGATCCAGCGGGACGGGTCGCTCTGGTTGTTGTCCTCGGCAAACCGCAGATAGGCCTTCAGGCTGTCCGCTCCGGTCTCCACCTGTTGAATGCCGCTTGCATAATTGGTAACAGGCCCCACTACTCCGACCCGCTCATCGGAGTGCAGTGCGGTCTGCAAGATGCGCAGCCAGCCCGGCATAACGGTTACATCATTGTTCAGCAGGAGCAGATGATCCCCCGAAGCCAGCTTTAATCCCAAATTACAAGCAGCCGCATAACCGCTGTTGTTCGGATTCCAAATACTGGTTATCCGCTCCCTTTCACAATAAACTGCGGTTCCATCCCTGGAGCCGTTATCCACAACAATGATTTCATAAGGGGTATCCGTAAAGGTGCGGATGGCCTCCACACACGGTCGCAGCAGATGAAGGCCGTTATAAGTCGGAATAATAATACTGGTTAACGTGATAGCCCATTCCTCCTTTTGGCCAATTCGACCCGGACCGTGGATAGGGATGCCGGCATCTTGCCTCGCCCCATCATGGATAGCACATAAGCCGCAGCTTCGGCATGATCGCCCACAATCAGCGCTTCCACCGGATTCCCGGCCCCCTCGTTTAAGGAATGGCGTCTTTTGTTGCGGGTAAGCACATCTACGGTATGGGCAGGAGCTACCTTCATCCCTTTCAATATCGCGGTTGAGTGGGCAAGCGGCGGCACCACGAGCGTCTGTGGCCCGATCTCTTCCAGGCAACGGCGGGAAAGGGCATGAGGGACAGCCGTCATGGAATCATTTCCTAGATCAGATCGTTTCAGCAGCCTGTTCAGAAATCCTTTACAGCGGGTCACACTGTCCTGCCTTTTGAACGGGGGCAGCAGCGGAGTCAAGTGATTAAGTGCCACATCGTACCCTTGATCGACGGCCGACAGAAACGGATAAAGCTCCTCAGCGGGAATTCTCATGTCTCCATCCACAAATAAAACGCAGTCCGCCGTGCTCAGTCGTGCCCCAATCCCACGTCCCACATCATATCCAAGCTTCTCAGGGATGTTCACAATCAGAATCCCTGGAAATTCGAGCGCCCTGCGGTATGTTTCATCACGGCAGCCGTTCAGCACAACGATGATTTCCTGCAGAGGGAGACGCTTGAGCTCACGAAGCACATTCGCAATGGTATCCTCTTCGTTGCAGGCCGTTACAACGGCGGCTGCCGACCTGTTTAAGATGAACGGGGTAGCTACTGCCGGAGGTCCGCTACTGCTCTTTTTTAACGGGCGCCGAGCCGAAGCCGGCCGAGGCCGAACCCGACGCATACTTTTTGTCCGTCCTCGGCTGATCGCCCGCCGGTGCAGCCTGGAGGCGGATCTTCTCTTCCCTCCCATCATCACGGTATCCCCCCGACAGCACTTTTCCTTCGTCCAAGATCACTAAATCCGGCACGTGGACCGAGTTGATCAGTCAACCAGCAAATCGCCTGCACATGATCCTCCAGTACAAGATCCTCCAGCGGATCATAACTTCCGGACCACCTTTTGACGTTCAATTTCCCAACAGGAATGGCGGCAGCCGTTCTGACGTTTAATCCCGTGACAATAGCCATGGCATGAGCCAGCGGCGGCTGCCCCAAGGCCTCCCCCAGGATGTGGGCGGCTTTGCGACTCAGCGCATGCGGAACAGCCATTAAGGAGGCTCCCATTAAATCGGGGCGGGCCAGCAGAATATTCAACATAAATTTTGCTTCAACGACCCTATGGATCGGATTCCGGTCAACAGGTCCGCTGTAGCTGTTCAGTGCCACATCAGCCCCCTGCAAAATAGCTTCAATAAAAGGCTGCAGCTCAGCGGCCGATATGACCATATCCGCATCCAGGAAGAGAAGCACCTCCCCTTCCGCTGCCGCAGCCCCAATTCTGCGCCCGACATCATGGCCAAGCGGTTCGGCATAGCGGATCACTTTAGCTCCGGCCGCTGCAGCCAGTGCAGCGGAGTTATCCTCCGATCCGTTGTCCACGACAATAACTTCCACCGGATGACTGGCATGCTGAGCCTCATGGACGACCCTACCGATCGTGCGGCTTTCATTCATCGCAGGGATAATCACGGATACTAAGGGGCGTACCCCCTGACGGGGCAAACCCCTGCCATTCCGTTTTGCCGATGCGGATGCGGATTTTTTTGTTCGTATAAACCTCCGTTGCGTTTTTTTCATCGATCTGCTTCCTCCCTTGCATCTACGCTGCAAGCCTTCAGCATTTTATGACGCCCTACAGTACCCCGTAACGGCATTTGTCCTAATCTATCAGGAACACACAGATTCACAGGCCGTACTTTGTTAATGGAGAGGCCCATTCATCTTCGGGCTGTTTGTGCGATCATTTCGGCCCAGCGTTTCGAGGCATGCTCCCATAAAAAGCGGCCGCTTGCTTCCTGCAAGCCCGCAAGTCCCATCCGCCTTCTTGTCATCGGCTCCTGCAGTAGACGTATGATTGCCTCGGGCAGCTCCACCTCTATCCGCTCGGGAGAGACAAGCATGCCTGTAATGCCATCCTTGACCACCTCCGGTATTCCTCCAGTACGGGCAGCCACAACAGGCACCGCCGCCGCCATCGCTTCCAGATTGACCAGACCAAAGGCCTCGTCCCGCAGTGAAGGAACGATAACAAGATCCGCAAGCTGATACCAGCCTGCCAACTGATCATGTGGAGTGTAAGGAATAAAGCGCACATAGTCTCTTACCTTCGCCGCCTGCTCCTCCAGCACCCTTGTATAAGAGGTCGAGCGGCGGCGGCCGTAAAATGCGCTGCCAACGACAAGCAGCAGCACATCCGGGCAGAAAGCGATGATCCGAGGGAGCGCTTCAAACAAGCGGTGCACTCCCTTGCCCGGGACCAGTCTGCCCACATACAGAAGAATTCTCCGGTTATGCCAGCCCGCCTCATACAATCTGGCCAGACGGTCCGCTTCGCCTTCTGCCGTCCACCGCTGCCGGAAGTGTTCCAACTGAACCCCGGGGTAATTGATCATGATCTTGTCCGCTGCTTGCGGCGCCTTGCTGATGACCACCTGTTTTACGTATTCACTGTTCACCACAATCCGGTCAAGCGGCGCAAGCAGCGCGCTTTCCTTGCCCTGAATCATATAAGGCGGACGCATAAAGGTGGTGGAGTGAAGCGTCAAAATAACAGGAATATGAGGACAGGCTCTCTTGATCCGGTAGGCGGCGAAAGGGCGATTGTGTACATCCGCGAGCTGTGCGGACCATCTCTTCAAATCCCTGATGACCGAGGGAATATATTTTTTTCCGCGCGGATATCTGATGCATGGTATGCGGTTCAGCCTGCCTCGGGCGGGCAGCCCTTCTCCCCGGATTCCGTAAATCCGCGTCCGTCGCGGATCCGCCACAGGAGGAATGGTATGCTCGATCACCCGCTCAACAGAACTGCTCCGGGTAGATGGTATGACAAAGGACCCCGGGGTCACGACAGCTAGCCTGGGAGGACGCATTGGAGCATTCACACCCTTTCTCAATCGGTTAATGAAACCCTTATATCATCATATACACCCTTCCCTGTGAGGTACGGATTCCGGCCTAAATCACGCCATCCGTCACAAGTTAAGGCGGGTGTCCTGTCCCATGCGGCCAAGCGGGTACATATAATACCATTGTTCAATTACTGCCCCTGACAAGGAGGATCGGTCATGCCTCTCGAGTATGCCGGTATACTGCTGAACTCTGCTGCATACGGCAAAATCCCTACAGGACGGCCGGGTCATGAATCGCTGCTCAACTATGAAGAGGCCGGCGGCCGCTACGGGCTGGTCCCGTGCTACCTGCGTTTGGAGGATATTAATCCTGCCGCACGCGAATGCATTGCTTATATATTTTATAATGGTAGATTCAGCCGGGCGGTGATCCCGCTGCCCTCCGTGATTCACAACCGTGCCATACACGGTGGCCGGGCAAATCGGTTGAAGCTTGCCAGCCTCTGGAACAATGGAGTCCGGATTTTCAACCTCCAGACCCGTTTCAGTAAATGGGATATTCACAAAATACTGTCCCGGCATCCGACGCTGAGCAAGCATGTGCCCACATCTTTGCCAGCCGGACGGAAGGCCCTGACGCAAATGATGAACCAGTATGAGGACCTGATCTTAAAGCCCTGCTTCGGCAGTGTAGGCAGAGGGATTATGCGCCTACAGAAGAACGGTGGTGTGTGGAGGCTTCACTATAAACCAAATAGGCAGACAGGCCAGAAGAAGCAGCGATGGGTAACAAGATATTTAAGTGCCCAAGATCTGACCTATAGTCTGGGAAGAATGACGAAAAAAGAGCCCTACATCATTCAGCAAACTATTCCGCTGGCAACCTGCGGCGGGCGTCCGTTCGATATTCGCATGACAGTGCAGCGAAGCTATGGCGGAGGCTGGCATCTGACCGGCATGTTCGCCAAAATCGCGCCGTCCCACACGTTTGTCTCCAATGTGGCGCAAGGCGGTTCGGTGGCTTCCGTTCTCGAAACGCTTTCCATCGCGCTTCCCCACCTCGATGCACAGGTGCTGATACGCAAGCTGCAAAGCTTCGCCCAGCAGATCGCTGAAGCACTGGCCGAGAAGCTTCCGCATCTTGCGGATGTGGGGCTTGACGTCGGAGTCACAGAGCAAGGTCAGCTCTACTTTATTGAATGCAACGGCCGTGATATGCGTTACGGTTTCGAACAAGCGGGTATGATCCATGAATGGAAAATGTCCTACGCCCACCCGATGGGCTACGCGCGCTGGCTGCTGGACTTAAGCAAGCTTCCCCCCCTTGGTCTGCAATATTGATTTACATCGCGTAATATGTCAATATAATGCAGAGCGGCCGGACACGATTCGGTTCGTAGGCCCTGAACAATCACAAGGGGGAGCAGTAATGGCAAAACGATGGCTGCGGCTGATGACTGAGCTCTCATCCCGCAAATGGGTCTGCAGACTAGTGGGAACTTTCGCTCAGAGCGGTGCCAGCCGGTATATAATCCCTACATTCATAAGAACCTATCGCATTGCAGCGGAGGAGGCCGAGCAGGATTGGAGGCAGTATCCTTCGCTGAATGCTTTTTTTACACGCAGATTGAAGGCGGGCGCGCGACCGATCCATATGGCTTCAGACGTCATGATCAGCCCTGTCGATGCACTTATTACATATAACGGCCCAATATCAGCCGGTACGCTGCTGAATATCAAAGGGCAGGATTATATGCTGAAAGAGCTGCTTAATTTCTCGCCCCGGCTCGAGAAATATACACACGGTCACGCATTTGTGCTCTATCTCAGCCCAACGGATTATCACCGAATTCACGCTCCGGTTACCGGAAGTCTGGTTGAAAAGGAGCATGTGAAGGGTAAAGTGTACCCGGTAAATGAATTTGGACTTACCCATATGAGATCCGTTTTAAGCCGGAACGAGCGCAAAATCGCGTATATCTCCCATGAGCATGGAGAAATTGCCCTGGTGAAGGTCGGCGCGATGAACGTGAGCAGCATCCGATACAGCGATGAAGACGCCAACACCTGGACCGCCGGCGATGAGCTCGCTTACTTCGAGTTTGGTTCTACGGTTGTACTGCTGACGGAGAACGGCACATTCTCACCCGATCCCGCCCTGCAACTGGGAGAACGGGTAAAAATGGGCGAGCCGCTCGGCCATTTCAAATCTGACAAGCCCGATTCCTAAGTTATCCGGTCAAACGGTCAGGCGGGTCACCTTATTTAAAACGTGTGCAGCAATGGGAGCCCGGAGCTTCCCGGAGCTGACAACGACAGTAAATAAAATGCTTGTTGAAAGCCACCGGATAGGGAGTACAGCTTCCATCCGGTGGTTTTTTCTGTAAAATCAGACACAAGGCGGGCTTATACTAAGCTCCCCCATGCCGCCGCCAGCCTTCTCGCTCCTTCATCCAGTTGTTCCTCGTTCAGATGCGCAAAGCCGAAGCTGACGGATGGAGCTGAAGGAACAAGATGATAAGCAGCCATATCCCGGAAGAGGACTCCATGTGCCGCCGCCGCTTCCAGAAATAGCGGATATTTCTCAGGGGCCCGCTTCCAGCGGGCATACATATGCAATCCGGCATCGCCCGGCTCCAGTTCAAACAGATCGGGAGCATGACGGCGCATGCTGGTGCAGAAATAATCATGCCTCGCTCCATACAGCCTGGTCATGCGCCGCAGATGGCGCGCATACCCGCCGCGCGCCATAAAGCGGGCAAGAGCCCGCTGCTCCAGCAATCCGGGCGGCAGCGGATCATAGAGCCGTTTGGCCTCCAGCAGCGGACCGACGAGCGCGGGCGGCACAAGCGCATAGCCCAACCGGAAGCTTGTCGGCATCGTTTTGGAGAACGAGCCGATGTAAATGACTCGCTCTTCCATATCCAAGGCCTTCAGCGGCTCGACCGGCCTGCCGCCCCAGCAGAACTCGCTGTCATAATCGTCCTCGATAATGACGGCATTGTGGCGGGACGCCCATCCGAGCAGTTCGCGGCGTCTGCTCAGGCTGAGCACCGCGCCCGTCGGATACTGGCGGGCAGGCGTGACGAACAGCAGCCTGGAGTCCCAACTGCCGGGGATGATTCCCTCCCGGTCCAGCGCCGCCGGCAGCAGCCGGCCTCCGCATGCTTTGACCGCCGCCTGAATGCCCGGATAGCAGCTCTGCTCCAGCACTACATCCTCTCCCTCCGCAACGAGCAACTGGGTTAGCAGCGTAATGCCCTGCATAGAGCCGCTGAAGAGGACAATAGCGGAAGCGTCCGCCCGAATCCCGCGGGTCAGGCGCAGATGGGCGGCTATGTTCTCGCGCAGCTCAGCAGCTCCAGCGCTATCCTCTGCCCCGGGGGCCGTCGCTTCACGGGCCGCGGCATAGAGCGCGCTCTTCCACTCCGCATATGGGAAGTGCTCCTGCTGCATTCCCTGCGGAATTAGGCTGATCATAGACTTGCCGCACTCTGCAGCTTGCTGTCCCATAATGCCGGTGGCCTGTGTGGAGGAAGCCTTGTTCTGCATCAGCCGCCGCCCCCAGGGTGACAGCACAATGCTCGACTCCCGGTGAGCCGGAGGCTGCGGACTGGCTACGGGAGCAACGAACGTCCCCCGTCCTACCTCGGCCTGCACGTATCCGTCAGCAAGCAGCATATCATAGGCTTCTGCAATCGAACCCCTGGACAATCCGTAATGCTCGGCCAGCCAGCGGGACGAGGGCAGTCTGGTCCCTCCCTGCAGTGTGCCGTTAAGTATGGCGTCACGCAGGGCATGATAAAGGGCTGCGTATTTATAACGGTGCTTTTCCAGATATGAATCAAACGGCAGCATGAAATCCATTACGGAACCTCCAACCTTCGAATTGGCCTAATATAAACACTCTAAATTGGCTCTTATTTCATGTCAATTTGGATATTATGCTGGAAGAAAGATTAGCGGGTGTTATCCCGCTTCTATGGAGGAGGTCCATACATGAGAAGAGATGAGTTTACAGTGACAGAGGAAGAGGAAATCAGCCGCTTTTTAGACGGGATGAGCTTCGGATTTCTGGGCACGGTTGATCCCGAAGGGCGGCCGCGAGTTACACCGCTGAATTTTGTATATGAGGACGGCATGTTTTATTTCCACGGCAGCTACGCAGGAGAGAAAATGAAGCATTTACGCGGCAGCGATGCCGTGAGCTTTACCGTTGCTGATGAATATGCGCTGATTCCCTCCTATTTTTCCGATCCCGAAATGGCCTGTCCCGCTACGTCCTATTTCAAAAGTGTAACAGCTTCCGGGCGGGCGGAAGCCGTCAGCGATCTGGAGGAGAAAGCACGAATCTTTACGCGCTTTATGAGCAAGCTGCAGCCGGAGGGCGGATATGCACCGATCGATTCCCGGGACGAGCGCTACAGGGTGGCCCTTAAAGCCGTATCGCTAACACGCATTGTCCCTGATGCCATTACCGCCAAATTTAAATTCGGCCAAAACCTGGAGCAATCGCCCAGGGAAAGCCTGATCAAACAGCTTGAAGAGCGCGGGCAGAACCGCGATCAGGAAACGGCGGATTTGATGCGTAAATACTGTCCTTACCATCAATGATTCTTGAAATGAGCATCGGATTTTCTCCTTCCGGTTTTACAGTCATTACGTGAGCTTTTCCCGTGACTGTGACGCGGTGAAATGCTATAATGATTGGCAGCAGAAAACAGAGCGGACCGTATGTATCGCGATCCCTGCGCCTTGCTGCGATAACCCTACTCCACTGGAAGGATGAAACCGGAATGAATCCACTGGCTGTGCAATTAAATCAAAGTATCCAGGAAAATAACGGGCATGTGTACGAAATGCTTTCCCAGCTCGGCAAGGAAATTTATTTTCCGAAGGAAGGAATTTTGAGCCAATCCGCTGAAGCAGGCAAGCTGGCCCAGAAATACAATGCCACGATCGGTATCGCTACGGAAGCGGGCGGACCGATGCATCTTGGCGTCATCCATGACAAGCTGTCCGCCTTCAAGCCGAAGGACCTGTATCCGTATGCGCCGCCTGCGGGCAAGCCGGAATTACGCGCCGCATGGCGTGAGAAAATGTTGAAGGAAAATCCCGCCCTGGAGCATAAATCATTTGGGAATCCCATTGTCACCAATGCCCTGACCCACGGTCTGAGCATCGTGGCCGACCTGTTCGTCGAAGAGGGCGATGCCGTCATTTATCCGGACAAAAACTGGGAGAACTACGAGCTGACCTTCAGCATCCGCCGTCATGCCCGGCTCGTCAATTTCCCGCTGTTCACGGAGCAGATGACCTTCAACAGCCAGGGGTTGCGTGAAGCCCTGCTAGCGCAGAAGGATACCGGCAAGGCCATCGTCATCCTGAACTTCCCTAACAACCCTACCGGCTATACACCTGGAGCAAGCGAAGGCGAAGAAATCGTCGCCGCCATCCGCGACGCCGCCGAAGCCGGCATTAACGTTGTCGTGGTTACGGATGATGCCTATTTTGGCCTGTTCTTCGAGGACTCGCTGCAGGAATCGCTGTTTGGCAAGTTAGTATCCCTTCATCCGCGTGTGCTGGCTGTCAAGGTAGACGGCGCTACCAAAGAGGAGTATGTGTGGGGATTCCGCGTCGGTTTCATTACCTATGCTTCGGAGAGCGGCGAAGTGCTGTCAGCGCTGGAGCAGAAGACGCTCGGCATCATCCGCGCAACCATTTCCAGCGGCCCGCATCCTTCACAGACCTTTGTGCTGGAAGCATTGAAATCTCCGGCATTCGAGCAGCAGAAAGCGGAGAAATTCGCCATCATGAAGGGCCGGGCCAATACGGTCAAAGCGCTGCTGGACAGCGGCAAATACGATGATGCCTGGGATTATTACCCTTTCAACTCCGGCTACTTTATGTGTCTGAAGCTGAAGACCGTCAACGCCGAGGCGCTGCGCACCCATTTGCTGCAGCAGTACGGCGTCGGCACGATTGCCCTGGGCGATCAGGATTTACGGATTGCCTTCTCCTGTATTGAAGAAGAATCTCTAGAGGACTTATACAATCTAATCTATCAAGGGGTGCAGGATTTGCTGAAATCCTAAACCAACCAAAAAGAGGGATGTCCTAAGCCATACGGCTGGAAGCATCCCTCTTGGTTTGTCGAGAAAATGGGTTCATTCTGCACTGGGTAGGGGCATAAAGAAAGACCTTAAGGACTTGCTGCCCCCCCAAGGCCGAAATAAACATCACCATTAATTATAAACTTTATATCCTTTAGCGATTACCCACCCATTAAGACCATACGAAGCTGAAATCACATAATAGTTATACTTTTCATTTTGTAAATGTTCAAGCAAATCCTCTGTTTTTTCATAATGAATTGGCCACTCATAGTTCTTCTGTTTCTCTAACAGTTCCTTGTTACTTTTAAGAAATCGGCTTACATCAAATGTGCTAATATCAAAAATAATACTTCCTTGTAGCTGTGTTTCAAACATATGAGCCAGGACATCAGTAAACTCAATAGTGGTGGTAACTGAATCTTCGTTACCATCTAATGTTTGAATTGTAATTCTAGATTTCTGAAAATCAACTCCATAGGAAACAATTTCATTGTCATGAATATTTAGCATTTTCACTCCAACCCCCTATCATAAAAATCCCCCAGCTATGGATGAAAAAAACGCCTTGAAGAATTAACATCCCTCAAGGCAAGTAGAAAATTATTTTGAAAATCCTACGTCAAATAATTTCCCATCGATTTCAATGCTTGATGCTTCAATAAAAACTTCTCTCCCCCAAATTTCTAACGCAAAGTTTGTATTTGTTGTTAGATGGGGATACTCACTAGAATCTGAAGTTACTTTTATTTCTTTGGTATTGCCCTTTTGAAATGTTACTGAGGTTAACTCTAGATAGTCACCAACTTCAGGTTCAAACGGGTATTGATCATTCAAATAATAAAACGACTTAACATTCTTAAATTTTAACTGATGTTGAATAGTCACTCCTTGATTAATCACTTTAATATCCAATAAAATACAGTGATTAAATAAATCAATAACGTGGTTTTCAACAACACCTGACCACAAACCATTCAAGTACTCTTGAATTCTATCCAAATTTACACCTCTTTACTTTCCGCCTGAGTTCACATAATTAGCAATCATTTTTTGAATCTGCTGCATATAGTTGTCGGATAAATTAATATGTGTAGCAGCCATATCGTTAGACAGTTTACCATCCAGTGTGAGAGCGCCTTTATTCCCTATAGAAACCCTAAAATACGCCTTATCCCTTCCGCCTGAACCTGCATTCATAACTCTTACCATTATTGGCTGATTCTTAGATAACGGATTAGTGATATTGGTAATCTTCCAACCATTACCGCTTGCCTCGATTACATTTCCGCCAAATTTATTCCCTAACGAATTGGCTACTGTTTGTGTATCAAAACAATTCGTATTATGCACCCAAACCCCAATATTTGTTACATAATACGTGTGATAGTCAGCAACCGTAAAGTTGTAAACCGTAACAGGCTTATCCAGTTTAACAAACTCAATCTTATCAATCGTAAGATTGCTTCCGTCAGCCTTTTGCAGTTTATCACCCGCGTGAAGTTCATCTGCGAAAATCCACCCTTTGTCTTCAACCCAGAATGGATGGTTATCCGTCGTCTCGATAACCTGCTCCCCAACGTGCAACTTAATTATATCATCACGTTGGTTGCGGTAAAGATTGGTTACTTCCTTGTAAGCCAATTCTCCATCAGGGTTATTCTCATCCTTGGCGAGAACCTTATCCCCGACCTCAATGTCCTCAATCGGTTTCTCTCCTTCGTCTGTTTGCACTTTCGTTCCTGCTGTGAAACAGTTACACCCTCTTGCTCCTGTTTTCGCTTTGCCCTTGCTAGCAGACTTTCCTCCTGCATTCCCAACTAATCCCCCAGCAGCTATCGCAAGAACTTCTGCCTCTGTCCACTTTTGATACGCATTTAACAACTCTTCTCTGGCCCAGTCGGATTTGCCTGCACTATTTTTATAGGCACTCGTTCCCGTGGCCAAGTCGTATAAATAATTGTACTGGTTCTTCCCACCAAAAATGGTTGCAAAGTCGTATCTTTCCTCTATGAAATTCTTGTATAGCTTATAATTCTGATTCTTTCTGGAATTCGACTTCACCCTGGCTTCATTGAGCAATACTCTAAGCTCTTGATAATCACGGGTTTCAAAATAGTGCCCACTCGGATCCACATAGAGGAGAGGGTTATTGACAACATACGTATACAGATTCAAACTCAGCGGGTCTGACATGTCCCCTTCATTCGTATCCTCGTTAATAAAACGCCCGACTGCCGGATCATACCACCGTGCACGTAGATACTGCAGTTCCGCATCCCACAGCTCGCCCGAATAGCGGAACGGGTTATACACCTGCTCTTGAGCTTCGGTAATGTTCCCCCAAATATCATAACTGTACTCATTCAGTATGTTGCCGCTCCTATCCCGCAGCTCGATAAGATCCCCGTGACCATTGTGTACCGGATAGGCTTCAGTACCATCGGGGTACACGATGGCCTCCAACTTGCTTCCTCGAACATAACTAGCTTTAAGCTTCGGCGTGCCACTCTCAACAACTGCCTCGGCTATGATCTGATCCCCATCATAATAATACCTGGTTTCTACGCCACCCTGAATACGCCCTACCAGCAGTCCGTCCCCATTATACTTGTACTGCACGGTTTTACTGTTTCTCTGCACCTGCGTTAATCGATCCTGGGCATCGAAGGTGTACTCTGACGGGGATATATTCGGTGCCTGGTCTGTTGTTAATGTTTGACGGTTCCCGCGTTGGTCATAGCTGTAAGTCTCATTGAATTCACTGGAGGCCGCAATACGGCTAAGTTGATCGTATTTAAACGTATCTATAGCCCCGTTTTGCTCACGTCCAACGATATTTTTATTGCCGTCCCTTGTATACTTGAACGTGTTGGCTGTCATGAGATTTTGCTTGACCAGCAATTCTGCCAAAACTCCGCCGTCATACTGGGATTCATGGACTACTCCATTCCGGGAAAGCGTCTTGGCGGCCAGGCCGTTTTTCGTATACGCATATTTCGCCACCGGGGATGCCAAGTTCGGGCCTAGCGCCGTGACACGGTTAAGGCTGTCATATGCGTACTTGGTCACCTGGCCGAACGGATCTTTCACTTGGGTCCGGTTTCCATTCAAATCGTACTCATTCGTTAACTTCAGACCATCCGGATAGGTCACGGTTTTCAGCAGTCCTGTGTACTGATCATACTGGTACGATGTTTTGCCTGTATTGTCCGTCATGCTCAGTCGTTTGCCTGTATCATCGTAGGTGAAGGATACCGTCTGATCTTGGCTCGTTTGTTTCACCAGCCGGTTACGGGCATCATACTCATACTGCGTCGGGTTCCCGTTGCGGTCGATTCGTTTCGTCAGGTTGCCATTGGCATCATAATACAACTTGCTTGCCTGACCCTTTTCATCCGTCTGGGAAACGATCTGATTCAACTCGTTATACGTCTTTTGTTTTCGGTTGCCATCCGGATGTTGAATCGCCGTGTTGTTTCCTAACTGATCATAGGAATATTTGGTTACTTCATCCTTGGCGTTCGTAACGGCAGTCAGTTGTCCCAAAACATCATAGCTGTAAGAGGTCGGTTGATTATTCCCATCCCATGCCTTGATCACATTGCCGCTAATCGGATCATAGCTTTTCTTCTCGATTTGACGCAAGGTGCCGTCTAGAGCAGTGGCCTCTTCCGTTTTCACCTGCTGTCCAAATTCATCAAAGGTTTGAATGACTTTATTAAACTCGCCATCAAACGTGGCCGTTGTACGCGCGGCATCATTGTACTGTACTCGGGTCGCTGAACCGTCCGCATAGCTCGTCTGAACCGGGCGGCTCCAGTTATCATAGTAGTAGTTGGTTGTATTGCCCAGGGCATCGGCTTCCCAGCTTAAACGGCCAAATGCATCATAATCTGCACGAGACTGCACTTTGAAGCCCTGTCCGGTAAATAAACCGCTCTCCGTCTGCCAGCCCAGCGCATTCCAGCGGGTACGGGATTTCGTGCCAAGCTCATCCTTGATCGTGACCGTGTTTTGTATATCATCATAGCTGGCCTGAATTTGCGTACCATCCGGGTTCACGACCTCGGTCACACGACCCAAAAGATCATATTTATACTGTGTACGCCGGTTCTCCCCGTCTGTAGATGAAGTCATGAGTCCTGTAGAAGGGTCATACTCCGAATGTAGCTGCACCACAGACTTGCGCCCATCCGCGTCAGTTACAGTTACGGACTGCGTCGTAGGGAAAGCGCCTGCGTAGGAACCGCTGTACTCCGTCGTTGTTGCGATCTGCTTGTTATCATTATAGATCGTCTGGTTCGTGATATTTCCATACGAATCAAAGCCATTATAATCGACTTGCTGCAGAATCTTACCGGACGGTCCATCCTGCCGGACTACCATGCGTGTGACATCACCGTACGAGTTGCGTGTGTATTCTACATATACATCACCGTTGGCGTTGGCCGATGTCTTTGTCGATTGCAGCAGCTGCTTGCCGTCATACGTGTTGACGGTTGTTGCTCCCGTAGGCTCGGTTTGCCGGACCACATTGCCGTAATCATTATACTCGGTCGTAGTCACCAGCGTATCGGCATTCATGCTGTTGGTTAAACGGGTTGTTGTGGGCTGCGAAACCGGATGGGCACGGCCTGTTACCGTTTTTCCATAGCTCATGGCCGTTGTACGCTGCAGATTTTCTGCCTTCTCAACCACCGATTCGAGATAGTACTGTTCGCTCGTTTTATCATCGATATAGTTTTTCTGGTAATTGTAGGTTTTGACCTGCAGACCATTATCGACGGCTACCGAGAACTGAATATTCTGTTTATACGTTGAACCCATGTCCCCGGTATAAAACATCGTCTGCGGATTGAATTCATTGACAAAACCGTTGGTATACGTAATCTGATCCGCACGCATTTTTATCCGGTAAGTTTCGTTATACGATTTCTCGCCCATATATCGTTTAACCGGACTGCCCTCATATTCATACCGTGATTCTGCTCCTGTCGGATGCTGCACCTTGGTCAGCAGCACATAAGGGTTGGACAAGCCCCGCGCCGGATCATACGCCACCAGATTGACATTGGCCCCGGCTATTTTATAGCCATAAGACGTTTTCAGTCCTTTGGCATCGGTCACCGCATCCAGTATATCCACATTCTGTTCGGCGTGTTTTTGATAGACGACCCGCTCATTACCTTTGGTCAAGATAACAGCCGTTGCGGAATAGGCGATACGAATGGTATTGCCTATCGCATCCTGAACGGAGGTGAGCCATGTTTCCCCGTTCGCTTGTCTTGTATAGCCAAACAGCACCTGATTATTGTGGTTGTCCGAGATTTGCAAAATACGTCCATCCGCCGTAAAATGCTGCTTCCAGGTCTCATCCACGGAAGTGAGCACATAGGCCGATCTTTCATTATTGACCGTAACGGAAGTATCCGGTTTAAAGAACAAGCCTTCCCACTCATAGCCCTTCAGCTTATTACCTTCGATCTCATATCTTCCGCCATCCGCCAAATGGATGTATTGCTTACCCAGTTCAGTCTCGATATATGGGAGCTTCCAGGTCCATCCTTTTCCGATAGGATAAAGCTTGTCCCGCGTCGGTTTGGTCAGCTCATTATTGTACACACGAACACGATAGGAACCAATGGTTTCCGTCCACACATATGCATCTGGAATAGCAGAGGTATAGTAACGATAGCCCCCTTTGCTCTCCAACAAGATCCCGCCAGGCACATCATTGATAACTTCTGCATCCGCTTTAGCCTGCTGGTAAGGATCAAATTGCGGGTCATCAGGATCTTCTGTATACCCATAAGATACTTTTTGCTTTTCCGGATTTCCTTCCCCTTCAATCTGTCTCACGGATGGAGTTCCGGATAAGGTATATGCGTCCCGCACCATACTGCCCCGGCCATCACTCACCCAACTGCTGTAGCCGATCGTACTCGTGTATCCCGGCTTAGTTACCGTTCCGCTATAGTTTTGTTTCCAAGTACGAGTATCGACGGTCGGCTTGCTTACTTTCCCCGAATAATTGGCAACATAAGTTTTTGTACATTTGTAGTTCTTGTAGCTTTTATTCGGAGAAGCACACGCCTTCACGGTTTCCGTTGTTGTTCGGGTTAACGTTCCCTTATAACCATCACTGTCATACTTATAGGATTGAGGACAAGCTGGAGGAGTACTCCCGGTTTGCTTCCATACCCCGTTAGCATCGTACTGGCCCTCGATTTTAGTTGTACATGTCTTGGTTGCCGTTTTTGTTCCGCCTGGGGAGTAGTTACCTGAAATGACAACAGGGGATCCGTCAAAGTACAGCTTTCCGGAGTACCCATTTTTGTTATACGAAAGCGGACTTGGGAATTGATTGGTTTTCCCGGTTCTGGAGTCCGTTACACGTCTGGAATCCGCCGGAATCGTATAGGTCTTCAATTCCGCCGCTACATTCCGCGCTTGAACTTCTGAATTATAGGGGCCTTTCTCGCTGCTTATAATATACGAAGTCGTTTCCGTATCAACCAGTCCGTCATTATTGTAATCATACTGCTTCCACCTGCGTTCCTTATAATCCAGCATATACTGAGGAATAATCTTCTTTTTGATGACATTATACATCACCCAGTACTTAAAAACTCCCTGATCATACGAATGATCCTTTACGGTCATATCATAAAACTGGGCATCATTGGAGTTGTACTGACGTGTCAGGGTAAAACCAAGACCATTGCGGCCAGGCAGAGACATGTCTGTGCTCTCCAAAGATAAACCGCCGGATAAGGTTGAAATGGATTCCCCACTTTCTCCTATGGAAAAAGGAGCCTGATTCAGCTTGTTTTTATCATAGACCGGCGGTTGCTCGATGATATCCGGCTTGGTCGCAGCCATTGCACTGAAGGTGTTTGGCCCGGCGAAAAACGCTTCTCGTTCCTGTTTCACCTTCACTTCATCCGATGACTCTGTGTATACATCATCAACGACCGGTGTTAACGGGTTCTCTCCATACACATTACCAAACACCGTTTTCGGCAATTCATCTTCACCCAGCTCTATAAAAGCTCCCGGATGAATCGGAGGCTGGCCATATACGTCCTCCTCTACTCCTTGCACGCTAGCAAGCGAGAATAAAGAATTATAGACATCATCCGTGACGTTTTGCGCCGGGTTAACCTCTGTCGGGTACAGAAGATCAAACGCGCTTTCGTAGCTCATATTTTTTTCTTCCGCCACAGATAAAGCACTGAAAATTTGCAGCAGTGTATGCCCCTTGGCCAGCTCCGCTTCGACAAAAGAGCGGGAAACGTCCGGGAACTGCTGCAAAATCCGATCTATCGTAAGATTATAGGTCTCATCAAAGACCTCTTTTTCGTCATCGGCAAATGCAGTTGGGGGAACGATGTTCCCCATATAGCCGAACATAAATGTGATGATTAATATAATTGAAGTAATTCGTTGCCAACTAGCTTTCAAAAGAATGTCTCCCATCCTGTCAAATTCAACACACCGTTCGTTTACGGGTTAGGCACAATTCGCAGCAGATTCCCGTTCTTGTCATATTGATAATCGAATATCACTTTGCCATCCAGTTCAACCGTATCCAGTCTTCCTGCCGCATCATAAATATATTTGTAATTCTGGGATACCCCTTTGCTTACCGCGTTGCTTGGATCCGAGTAGTTCCCGGCAGCATCCTTCGTCTTCACGGTAAACACATAGCTTTGCTGCGGGTTCAGATTGCTCAATTCGTAGAAAAGCTCTCTTGTCTCACCGACGAGTTGGCCGCCATCATAAATTTCATAGCTGACTCTGCCGGCATCATCCGTTGCAGCTTTCCAGACAAGCTTGATGCTGGTCGGCGTCACATTCGTTCCGATCAGGCCAACAGGGGCTGACGGTTTGGTTTGGTCCTGCGGCACATCCGGGATGATCTGGATGGCATTCAGCCTCCCCAGTAAAGGCTGTTGGTCCGCATCCTTCAGTTCACTGATCAGGCTGCGGGCGGTGTTGATATCAGACTGAAGCTTGGAAGCCTCCGCTTTTTCAACTGCTTTTACAGCTTCCGCCAGCGTTTTTTCATATAAATCCGCCTCAATCGTCTCAACCGCTTCAATCGATACGTTACCAACCCGGTCTGTTGTTTTTGCATAAACGGTCACCGTATCCTGAAGGCTTACCGTAAACGTGGAGGCATAGTCTGCCCATATGCCCTGATCACCCAGTCTGTATTCGGTTTTACTTACTCCGCTGAGTGCATCCGTCCCAGGTGTCACCGTGATATTTGCCCCTGTCCCGCTGGGATTCAACTCGCTCTGAATAACGGGTTCCGTTGGCGCTGTGCGGTCGATTCTCGGTTCAGCCACCGTTTCATCACTGATATTGCCTGCCGCATCGACAACCCTCCCGTAGATTTTGACGCCTTCCTCGCCGAACATGAAGGGAGACTGGAAGTCTGTCCAGGTGCCGGTATCCCCGATTTTGTATTGCATCTTATAAGAAATCCCTCCACTAGGATTGTTTGGATGAGACATCCCGACTTTGATATCCTGATTGGTCCAATCCATAATGCTCAAGCCTACTAACGGTCTGATTGGTTTGGTACGAATAATCCTGGCAACGGCGGATGTCTCGCCACTGATATTGCCCGCTCGATCCACAGTCCGGGCATACACTGTCGTTGCTCCTTCTTGAGTCACCTGAAAAGGTCCGGTATAATCCGTCCAAGCCCCCGAGCTGCCGACCCTGTACTGAGATTTGAGCACACCGCTCATAGCATCTTGTCCATTCGTTACGGTCACCGTGACATCCTTGGATGTGTACGCCGTTTCACTTAACGTAATGGAAGGCACAGTTGGAGGCGTGCGGTCAATATTTCCGTTGGATTGAGCGGTCTCTCCGATATTACCAGCATTATCGATGGTGCGAGCATATACCACGAGGTTTTCCTGATTAATGGTTACTGGGCCGGTATAGTCGGTCCAGGCCCCGCTGTCTCCAAGCTTGTATTGGCTTCGATTGACACCACTCTCCCCATTGTCCGCGCCATGCTGAAGCGTAAACTGCTTGCTTCCGTTCCAACTGCTATCCATATTGATCGTTGGTCGGTTTGGAGCCAGCTTATCGATATAGATTACACCGATACTTTCCTGGCCCACGTTGCCAGCATTGTCAATGGTACGGGCATGGACGACGCTTTGTCCGTTGGCGGATATATTATAAGTGCTTGTATAGGTTTGCCATCCTATACTGGTGGCACCTGTTACCGCGATTTCGCTGCGGGATACGCCGGACTGGCTGTCTGCCCCGTGAATGTTAACTCCAACCGTGACATCTGTATTGCTCCAGCCGGTGCGGCTGATATAGATAGCCGGTGAAGCTGGAGCTGTCCGGTCGATGTAAGCGCTGGCTGTGCTGACCCCGCTGACATTGCCCTCCACATCTACAGCTCTTGCACTAATGATCGTTTGCCCGGGGTTGGTAATCGTAATTGGGCTGCTATACCCGGTCCAACCCAGATTGTGCGCTCCCTGCAAGCTGTACTCATACCTGGCCACTCCACCGGTATCGGTGCTTCCTCCGATAGAAACTGCGACATTCCCTTGGGTATATCCCGGAGGATTGACCGATATGACCGGATTGGTTGGAGGCGTTACATCTCTTTGATAGATGGTGATGCTTACCGTGCTAAGGATATTCGTCTTATTGGTTTTAAAACCAACCTGGATCCTGTTGGTCATAGGCTCACTATTATTTTGAGAAAGCATATAGGATGCGGAACCGCCATTACGTGAATATTTTAGGGTAGTGTCTTGAACAACAAAGCTGCTGCCAGAGAAACGAGAATCATCCGCTATAATGTTGTAATACCCCATCGCCTGGCCGCTCGAATACTCGCCTTGAATACTAGAAGAAAATTTCCAAGAGATATCTATCCGGTAATTTCCATACTCACTACTAGGGATATTTGTATCATATACCAGATAAGAACTGCTCATATATCTGTCAAAACTGCTGGTGTGGCTGTAGATTGCTTTCCATTCACCCGCAGCGTTTGCTTTTGAAGAAGGATAAAATCCTACAATTGAAACTATTAAAAACATTGCCGCTAAAATAAAACATAATTGTCTTCCTGCTCGTTTTCTTTTCATATTGCTCCCCTTTTTTAGCAAGACTCTAAAATTGCCGACTATGATTCTGTGGCTTTATGGACATACCTCCAATGTGATATATTCAATAAAAAAAACATGTTAACAATTTAACATCGGAAATCATGCGGCAAGAGTTTTTAGCGTAACTTGTCGCATAAACACTACGTTTGTCGAACAATATTCCCCTGTATTACTCAGAAACTATGGGTCATCATCAATACATTCGGTTTTAGCACAAAAAAACAACCTGAGCCTGTATAAATACAGAACTCAGGTTGTTTGAGCTTCTCTTTCTTTACTCTTCTTCCGCGCCGCTGGCCCATTTCTTCGCCTGCATGCTGCGCTGCAACAGGATCAGCAGCAAACCTGCGGTCAGAGAAAGCCACACGGCAGACCATCGTCCAGCCCCTCCTGCGAGCAGCGGCAGCCACAGAATAACTGCCGCAGGGAGCACAAGCCGCATGTAGAAACGAAGAAAGGCGGTCCGACGGGCCCCTTCCGGGATCGGATACAACTGCAGCCACAAGGAATCCCGGTGCGCCTGCCGCAAGGAGGTAAGCTGCACTCCGATTAAAAATACGAACAGCAGATATACAGCGCTGCTCATCCAGCTCTCGCTCAGTATCCAGATTAGCATCAGACCCAGCAGCAGTAGGCGGCTCACGATGCCTGCAGGCTCTGTACGGACAAAGGTCTTCACCAGCAAATAACGGTAAGCCGCTTCCTTCTTCCACGGAATGCGGCTACCGAGCCAAGCCAGCCAGCGTCGGCGCGTTACCCGCCGAGTCCATTCCGGAACATCCACGAACCAGCCGAGGGTACGCATCACCCGCCCTGCTTGCGCCTGCTCTACCCAGATTAAATGCTCCCACGGGACCCGATGCTTAACGGGCAGGCGCAGGACGACATAATACAGAGCCGCTACCAGCAGGATAAACGGCAGACTGTGCAGCGGAGGCTGCCATACCCAGGCACCGATGGTAAGGGCCGCAAGAACCCACCGCAGCAGACGGTAAGCGGCAGCCATCCCGCGCGAAGCCATGCGCAGCTCCTGCCAGCCTCCATAGCTGAACAGAAGCTTCAGCAGCACGAGCAGAAGCAAGAACCATAATAGGGGCCGCGGAGACTCTTCGCTGCGGATATATATCGGCCACAGCACCGTCAGCAGAAGCAACAGACCTATCGTTTTGTAGACTACACCGCTGATTTTGGCGGCACTAAAATAGATATGCATCCGATATTCCTGCGGGCGTAAAAACACGATATCCGCGTCGTTCAGGTACGTGCGGAAGCTGCTCCAGGCCACAGGCAGCGCAAGCAGCAGCATGATCCACCGGATGGGCAGGTCCGGCGGAAGGTTAAGGATAAAGGATGTATACGAGGCGGCAAAGACAATCATGAAGATCATGAACAGGGCAGCCAAACCGCTTTGCAGAACGTAACCAAGATACGGGAGCACCTGCCCCCAGAATGCGGCTCGTCTCTCACTGTGCAGTGCTTTCAAATCCATCGTTATTTCCTGTCCTGCACGAGAGAATAAAATACGTCTTCAAGGGGAATGCCCGGTTTCCCCGCCTGCTCCCTGACCTCATCCAGTGTGCCCTGTGCAATGACAACCCCCTGATGAAGTACAATGAAACGGTCGCAGTAATTTTCAATGGTGGATAAAATATGCGAGCTCAGCAGAATCGAAGAGCCGGAGCGCTTGATCTCCAGCATAAAATCAAGCAGCGAACGGATACCGAGCGGATCAAGGCCCAGAAACGGCTCGTCGATAATATACAGCGGCGGGCCTGCCAGAAAAGCACACATAATCATCACCTTCTGCCGCATCCCTTTGGATAGGTGTATCGACAGACTGCCGCTTTTGTCACGCATACGGAACAAGTCCAGCAAATGCTCTGTCCTGGACTGAAAATCCGCCTCACTTACCCCGTAAGCTCTGGCCGTGAATTCCAGATGCTCCATCACGGTCAGCTCGGGATACAGCTCAGGCGCTTCAGGAACAAACGCAATTGCCCCTTGATATTGCTCGGGGTTCTCCTCCCTCATACGCCCGTTTACACGGATCTCTCCGCGCTGCGGAGTCATCAGCCCCAGAATATGCTTCATTGTTGTGCTTTTTCCAGCCCCGTTCAGGCCGATCAGACCGATCATTTCCCCTGGCTGCACATCCAGCGAAATATCGTGCAGCACCGGACGCTTCGCACTGTAGCCGCCCGTCAGTCCGCTAATTTGCAGAACAGGATTCTTCTGCATAACTTCCCCTTCTTTCCGTCCGGCGCTCCGCCCCTGCGGCAGCTCCCCGGATATCGTTGTTGTACCGATCTTACTCAGGCTGCCGGCCCTTCTCTTTCAACCATCTTGGGGCCCCTTTGTTCTTCCGGTCACGCTCCCGCTCGCTTTTGCTTTTAGTCCCGTTCTGTGCCTGTCCGCCTTTGCGCGCGGCAGGACGCGCCTGTTTTATGCCGCTGTCCGCAGCGGCTGCGGCCGGGCGGGATGCTTCCTTCATACCTTTATCCGCAGCAGGAGCAGCAGGACGGGCAGCTTCCGGCTTACGCTTGGCTGGTGCCGGTCTACGCACGGATGCTGAACCTGGCTCGGCTACCATCCCGTTCCGCAGGATGCGTTCGTGAATTTCCTCCCCGATGTCACGGGAAAACTTGCGTACGATAAAACGCTCACGTTCGGTAACAATCGAGATGACCGTCCCCTGACGGCCCATACGACCAGTCCGTCCGGCACGGTGTATGTAATGCTCCGAATCCGTCGCCGGGTCGAAATGAATGACCATGTCCAAACCCTCGATATCCAAGCCTCGTGCCGCCACATCCGTCGCCACCAGCAGCTTGAGCTTGTCCGCCCGAAATTGGGACAGAACCGTGGCTCGGGTTACTTTATCCGCATCCCCATAGAGAGCGGCTGTCTTCAGCCCCAAGTGGTTCAGCTTGGCTTCCAATTCCCCGATCGTGTCGGTGACATTAACAAACACAATGGCCTTGCGCGGATTATACTGCCGTACGATGCGGCGCAGCGTGTCCACTTTATCCCGTTCTTCACAGACGAAATAATAATGCTCCAGCCCAGCCGCCGTCACACGCTCCGGCTCGATGCCAACCTCAGCCGGGTTCTTCATTTCCCGGCCCGCCATTGCGCGGATATCCCCATTGATCGTAGCCGACAGGAACACAAGCTGTCTGTCGCGCATGGCGCTATCGATAATCCGATTTACTTCCCCTGCATCGCCCAGTTGAAAGATCTGATCCACTTCATCCACTACGATGGTGGAGATGTTATGCATCTTCAGCTTCTTCAGAGCAATCAGCTCCCGCACACGGCCCGGCGTGCCTACCACCAGCCGCGGGTGCTCGCGCAGCTTCTCAATCTGCCGCTTCACCGCCGCTCCGCCGATCAGTCCGAGTACCCCCACTTCGTCTTCCATATAACGCTGCGCTTCACGAACGATCTGCATGGCCAGCTCCTGGCTCGGGGCCAGCACCAATTTCTGCGTGGCTTTCAGCTCCGGATTGATGCTTTGCAAAATCGGCAGCAAATAAGCCAACGTTTTCCCCGTGCCAGTCTGGGAGCGGGCTATAACATCCCTGCCTTCCAGTACAAGCGGAATTGCTTCCTGCTGGACGGGAGACGGCTCCTCAATTCCATGCTCGGCCAGTTTGGCTGCAAGAGCACCGGATACGCCAAGCGCTTCAAAATTAGATTTCATGAACAAGTCCAACCCCTATACGTAAATTCAAACGGATCTGTCTATATGTTACGTTCCCCCGCTCATGGAAGCAGAAGGTTCCTGCAAAATCAAATCCTCTTTCCGATATCCATTATATGCGAATACACGCCATTCACCAAATGCGACCAGACACAAAAGGCCAAGACAGGTGGACTCCAACCTGTTCTCAGCCTTTTAACCCACACCAGAAATCGCAGGAAGTTCTTTTTGACTAGCCGATTCCTGTTTAATGGTTCTTAGCATTGGATCTACGCACGGAGTTAGCGGAGGGAACGAAGTAATTCCGGAAAAGCGAAGCGTTCGCCTTTGGCCCGAAGGGTCAACAGCGATTGCAGGAATGCTTCGTTCCCGGAGCATCTCAGAACAGCCAATCGGTCCGCCTCCGATCAACAGAACTTCCGTTTATTTCTTATTCATCATTCTGTAAGTCAGCCTGTCCGCCAACCTGGGGAACAAAGAGTACAGCTTGATTCCAGCCGCAGCCACATAAGGAAGATTCACCTCTTCTTTATGCTTCTCCATAGCTGAGATCATATGCTTCGCTACTCTTTCCGCTTTCATCATGAACCAACGGATGCTGCCGACATACCCGCCGGACGGATCAGCCAAATCAAAGAAAGGTGTGTCAATCGGTCCCGGATTGATGGTCGAAACCGTGATCCCTGTCCCGCGCAGCTCCTGCCGCAGGGCATTGCTGAGTCCGATCACCGCATGCTTGGTTGCCGTGTAGGACGCAGATTTGGCTGTTCCGATTTTGCCGGCCATAGAGGCTACATTCACAATCTGTCCGGACCCGCGCTCCAGCATGCCGGGTAAAACCGCCTTTATACAATGGACGGCCCCCATATAATTGACATCCATCATGCTTTGGAACTCGGAAACCGCCATATCCGTCATCCGTTCAAATTTGCCATACCCTGCATTATTAAGCAGAATGTCGATTCTGCCGTACTGGCTTAGCACAAGATCGATGACGTGGAAGACCTGCTCGTTATCCGTTACATCCAGTACGAACCATTCATGCTTGCCGTTCAAGCCTGAGGATATGTGCTGCAATCGATCCGCGGAACGGGCAGTAAGGATCGGAACCGCTCCCTTTTCAACCAGCATTTGGGCGCATATGGCCCCTAGACCGCTTGAAGCCCCTGTAATAAAAACAACTTTGCCTTGAAGACTGCTCATCGCTACCCCTCTTTAAAAGAAGATTATTCTTTTAATATTAGGAGATTATCACTTGAATATCCAGTTCACCGATCCCATCGATCATTAACGGAATACTCAATGCCTTGGTGGAACCCCAAGATGTCATATGGACGGATTTCAAAACCTGAGGGGGAGTGATGTCTACAGTGACACCCTGATTGGATAAAATAGTGCTGGCGTTGCCACTGATCATGTTGCCTAATTCGGATATGGCGCTCTGCCCCATCTCGTCCATCTCTGTCAGCACAAAGCCGCCCATCATAAGGGAGACCAGACGCAGCGCAACCTGTTCATGCAAGCCGAACACCACGTTGCCGCTCATCTGTCCGGTCATGCCGATCATGATCCAGATATGATCATCAATCAGCTCTACATTTTTAACAGCCAGATTTCCCGTTGAGGGAGACACTTGAATCAGTTGTTCAATAACATTCCGCGCCGATTCCAGAAACGGATTAATTACTTCAGCCTTCACGATATCCTCGGCCCCTTTTCAATGGGTTTTTGGTCACACTTCCAAAGTCCTAAAATAATCAGGAACATTATGCTTTAGTTTTTAAAATAAAACATATATTCACAAGAAAACGAGTGTTTATTAAGCCGCGTAACCTTCTTCATGCTTTATCGTCAAATCTCATCAGTTTTGTTATAGCAGGTACCTTTTTTTTGTGATAAATGTCCTATTATAAATTGTATGGATAATCATATTTTTTTAGAAACCAGCCAAAAATAGGTCTTTAGTCTATGAAGGGTCATAATATTACACAGCCGTTCAAGCTGTTACATTGCCCTGATGCCAGGAATCCCCTATAATTTAAGGAATATGGAGAGAACGAAAACAGCTAGTCCAGCCTTATTCGCTGCAGATTAACCGAACAGAGAGAGGAGGCAGTGTCCACATGAACATCAGTCAACTGGAGACATTAATAACGATATCCAAGACCATGAGCTTCCGAAAAGCAGGGGAGCTGTTGAATTTAACACAGCCTGCCGTGTCCGCACAAATTAAAAGCCTTGAAGATGAATTTAAAACGGTGTTGGTGGATCGCAATCAGCCTGTGACACTGACCGACCGCGGCAAGGTGTTTCTGGAGCATGCCGAACGAATTCTCGATGTAGTGGAGGAGCTCCGCCAGAAGCTTTCCGATTTGAACGAAACGCCGCAAGGTCATATCGTGCTCGGAACGACAACGTCCATTGCTATTCAAATTTTGCCGCGTGTGCTGTTTTACTTTCAGGATCAGTTTCCACTGATCAAAACTTCAATACAATCCATGGCTTCCTCTGCTATATACCAGCAGGTCGAGAACGGCATGATCGATGTCGGCATCGGGTATCTGATTGAGCGCAACCCGAATTTGAGCACCTCGGTACTATATTATGATACCTTTGAACTGGTGGTGTCGCCCAGTCACCCTCTCGCCTCCCAGGCTTCGACAGCCACAATGGAATCTCTGCGGGAAATCCCGCTGATCCTGCTTTCGCCTGACACCGTGGGACGAAGGTTCGTGGATGATGTGTTCAAGAAATACGGGATTGAACCGCATGTCGTTATGGAATTGTCCAGCAGCGAGGAAATCAAGCGGATGGTGGAGATCAACCTCGGGGCGGCAATTATTTCCAAACAATCCGTCACCCCCGAGACCCGGGCGGGCACGCTGAAAATCATTCCGATCCACGAGCTGGAGGTCAGCCACCCCGTCGGTGTCATTTATAAATCGAGCCGCTATCTGAACTCGGCTATGCGGCAGTTTATCAGCGATCTGAAGGGCATGCCGGAAGCCCATTTTATCAGTTCCGAATAATAACAGGAGGCGTGTTGCTTATGAAATTCGATCTGCATACCCATCACTTCCGCTGCGGCCATGCTGACGGCAATATCCGCGATTATATCGAGGCCGGGATCCAGGCAGGTCTGCAGGTCATCGGCATCTCTGATCACTCCCCTTTCCTTTGCAGCGAGGAAGATCAAGCTTTCCCACATATCTATATGGCCAAGTCCCAGCTTGCGGCGTATGTGCAGGAAGTGCTGCAGTTGAAAAAAGAATATGCGGGGCGGATCGATGTTCTGCTCGGGCTGGAGACGGACTATTTTCCCGAATATGCGGAGCTGTACCGCTCTACCCTGGCCCAATACCCCTTCGACTACCTGATCGGCTCTGTACATAATACCGAAGGAATCAGCATCTTTAATAAAAACCGTTGGAATAATTTGAGCACAGCCCGCAAAATCGCCGTCAAGCAAGGCTATTATGAGCTGATCGCCGAATCAGCGCGCAGCGGCATGTTCCAGATTCTCGGCCATATTGATGCTATGAAGGGGAACTACCCTCTATTCTCGGAAATAACGGCTGATGAATCCGTGGAACGGGCACTGAAGATCATCGGTGAATGCGGTGTCGCCATCGAGATCAATACCTCGGGCAAAACCAAGCTTGTCGGCGGATGGTATCCGTCCGATGCCATCCTGGAACGGGCGCTTCATTACGGAGTGGCGGTTACCTTCGGCTCCGATGCCCATGTTCCTTCCCGCGTCGGCGATGAGTGGGAGCAGGTGCGGACGAGGCTGCGGGAAATCGGCTTTACGGAGTGGGTGTACTATAAGGAGAAGAAAAAGGTGACGGTGCCTTTATAAAGGTATCGTCAGATGCTCCCGCAGCAATAAATTACCGGTACCGAAGGGATTTCCCTCCACACATGCAGGCCAATTGGAAGGTTCAGCAAAAAAAGAGGACCCGTTTCCGGGTCCGAAAAGCATGTATATTATTCAAAAGGGGGTCATGTCTGTATTGTACCTCCTTTCTGTTAGAGCTTTTTTGCATTCATGTTTCATTTATGTAACAAAATCTAGTTATTCTTGTTATTAATAACATCCATAGCAAAATAGATTTCAGATGTCAGCTCATATACGAGCACACCATCCTGGTCATCCTTCAAACCCGGCATTCCGATCCGGCGGAGGTAACGGAAGCCGTTCTTCATCAGAACCTTTGCGGAAGCCGTATTTTGCTCATGGCAGCGCCCCTCAATCCGCTTCAGATCCAGGCTGTCCATTCCGAAGGAAAGCAAGCCCCCGACAGCCTCTGCCGCGAGGCCACGCCCCCAATATGTCGGATCAAGCAGGTAACCGACCTGTGCCTCCCCCTTTCGCTCATGCCAATGCTGAAACGAAACGAGCCCGGACAGCCGCTCCGTGTCGTCCGGAACGATGACATAATGAATGGAATCCAGCGTAGCGGAGCCGGATTGGATTTCCCGGAACAGCCGGCCTGCCCGTTCAACAGGTGGCCTGCGGTTCCGGTTCATATACTTTATGACCTCCGGCAGCGACAAAAGCGATCGCAGCGTCTGATAGTCCTCCACGACAAGCGGCCGGAGCTTCAGGCGTTCTGTATGAAGCTCCGGCAGCCCGCTCAGCAGGCTTTGTCTCGTCAGCATGTTCCTCCTCCTTCGCCAAGCCCCGGACCAGCCGATTTGCTCTGGGGACGAAATCCTCCTTAATCCTGAAGCCCTCTGTAGATGCCTGTTCTCAATTCACGCACGTAATAATCAAGCGACGGGACTCCGGCTTTCTCAGCCTGGGCAACAGCCAATTCAATATCGTAAGGGACACGCATAAACTGAATAGAGAACGGCGCGTTCTCCCTGCTGCCGAGCATCCCCTCCAGGATGCAGTACGACGCCTGCGTCATATCCAGCGGGTTGCCGACGCTTCCCACATTAAAGAGCGTCTTCCCGCGCAAATGCTGTAGAAAGGCATTGTGCACATCACCATAACCGACGATATCCGGTTCAAACCTGGCTACAGCTTCTTCATCCGGAAGCGGATCGAACATGGCCAGCCGCTTCTCTGCCGGGTCCCAGGGCTGTACACGGTGATATACACTCTGCGGGGATGCATGGAGCAACCGAATCCGTCTTCCGCTCATGATCACGTCATGCTGGAAGGGCAGGCTCGCAAGATAAGCAACACGCTCCGGACCGAGCCGCTGCGCATGCCAACTGAAATTGTCGTCCTCCTGTCTGCCGACCAGCTCATCCCAATTGCCACGAACCACCACCTCACACCGGGTGCGCACCTGGTCTGTCACTTCCACTGGATTCGGACCTTTGCCCACGAGATCTCCGAGACAGAAGATGCGGCTAATCCCCCTCGCATCGATATCCTTCACTACGGCATCCCATGCCTCCAAATTCCCGTGTATATCCGAAACAACCGCTACACGCTCCATCTTATCATTCCCTTTCTCCGCTGTATGCACCGGCTTCTGCCGGGCAAGCGGCGATCATGATCAGAGTGCCGTTCTCAAGGTTATCAGCGAAATTTCAGGTCGGCACAGCACACGGATCGGAAGATGCGTCATTCCAACCCCCCTGCTGACATAAAGCGGCATCGCATCCGCACCAACCCTGTACAGCCCCTGTACGTACTTGCGTCCGCCGGGCGGTGTGAGCACAGCCCCGAGCAATGGAACTCTGACCTGTCCTCCGTGGCTGTGGCCTGAAAGCTGCATATCAAATCCGTATCTGACAGCGGTATCGGCATAATCCGGCTCGTGCATCAGCAGCAGCTTGAACATAGCGTAAGGGAGTCCCTGCAGTGCCGCTTCGGGGTCCGGCGTGCTGAGGAGAAGATCCTCCAGCCCAACTACCGCCATGCTTTCTCCGTCTTTATGGATGACATAATGCTCATTTTTCAGCAGGGTGAAGCCGGTCTTTTTATATAAAGCCTCCACCCCTTCCGGTATTCCACGATAGTCATGATTGCCAAGAATCGCGAATTTACCCAGAGGAGCACTCATGGACTTCAGGATCGGCACGGAACCGGTCATGGAATCGGCATAATCGTCGACGATATCTCCCGTGAAGCAGATCATATCCGGCCTCAGCCCGCCGATGATGGTAGCAAGACGGCGCATGTCATCTTCATTCTTAAAAAAACCCAGATGCATGTCGCTAAAATGCAGCACCCGCATATCGTTAAAGCTCGCCGGGAGCTTCGGCAGCCGCAGCGTGAATTGCGTGATCTCCAAATTGCCCGGCTCCCACACCGCTGCATATCCTCCGGCAACAGCAGCCGTTCCCACAGCAGCGGCAGTGGCTTTCTTCAAAAAGCTGCGCCTGGAAATCCGCATCTGCTGAACCTGCCCCCTATTTGAAGCTGTCCCGCCATAGTCACGTGAAGACAGAACCGTATCTTCCCCATCATTCAGTGCCGGACGATGATTATGCTGACTTTTCCCCATGGTCAGTTCGTCACTCCAATCCCGTCATTCCTCTTCTTTATCTGCATGCTTATCTTCACTTTCAATAAAAATTTTACGAAAAACGCTGTATATGGAGAGCGCATAGGTTAGCGTCATAAAGCTGAAGCATACCTCCATAATCACAACCAAACGCGCGGTATTGTCCCTCTGCGATATCTGCACCATCTTGGGAGGTTATAGCCTTGCTGTTTATTTTAACATACTTGTACTTGAACAGGCTAAATAGCGCTTTTGAAGCACTTGCGTTCGTTTTTGATGCTCAAAATAACCAATAGATTTCAGTAAAAATAAAAACAACCGCTCCCGATTGAATACCGAGAAGCGGTTGCTTGTTTAGACGCTTAACCAGCGCTTGAACATGCGCTTTGTGGTTTCCTTGTTCATTTCCGCGATTGAAGTCGTCAACGGAATGCCTTTCGGGCAGGAGCGCACACAGTTCTGCGAATTGCCGCAGCCCTCGATTCCGTCATCTTCCATCAGCGCGTCCAGACGCTCATCCTTGTTCATCTCGCCGGTGGGATGACTGTTGAACAGGCGCACCTGGGAAATCGCGGCTGGCCCGATAAAGTTCGTCTTATCGTTGACATTCGGACATGCTTCCACACAGACACCGCAGGTCATGCATTTAGACAGCTCATATGCCCATTGGCGCTTCTTCTCGGCCATACGAGGCCCAGGACCGAGATCATAGGTTCCATCAATCGGTATCCATGCCTTCACCTTCTTGAGCGCTCTGAACATACGGCTCCGGTCAATGACCAAATCCCGTACGACTGGGAAAGTGCTCATCGGAGCCACGCTGATCGGCTGCTCCAGCTTGTCGACCAGAGCGGCACAGGCCTGACGAGGCTTGCCGTTAATGACCATCGAGCAGGCACCACACACCTCTTCAAGACAATTGGACTCCCAGCATACCGGAGCCGTGCCTCCTCCTCCGCTGTTGACCGGATTACGCTGAATCTCCTGCAACGCACTGATGACGTTCATTCCCGGGCGATACGGCACTTCAAATTCTTCTTTGTACGGTGCCGATTCCGGTGTGTCCTGGCGGGTAATTAAAAATTTCACCGTTTTGGTCACTGTAGACATCGTTTTCCATCCTTTCCTCCGCCCCTGCCTTCCATTTGAAGGACGGGGCGGGCAGCTTAGCTGCATGTATTAAAAGCAAGTGTCGATCGTTAATAGTCAATTCTCATTTACTCTTGGAGTAATCGCGAATCCGTGGAGGAATCAGCGAAACGTCGATCGGCTCATAGGAAATTTCCGGTCCGTCAGGCGTCCAAGCGGCAATCGTCGTTTTGAGGAAATCCTCGTCATTGCGATCCGGGTAATCCGGCTTGTAATGCGCGCCCCGGCTTTCGTTGCGCAGCAGCGCCCCTTTGGTCATCGCCTCGGCCAGTTCAAGCATGTTCCAGAGCTGACGTGTGAAGGCCGCGCTGGAATTATTCCAGCGTGACGCATCATTAATATTGATTTTGGTGTAGCGTTCCTTCAATTCCTTGATCTTATTAATCGTACCTTCCAGCTTGTCATTATAGCGAACGACTGTCATATTGTTGGTCATCCACTCGCCCAGCTCCTTGTGAATGACATAGGCGTTCTCGTTTCCTTCATTACGCAGAATTTTTTCGTATTTCTCCGTCTGTCTCGTTTTATGACCTTCGAATACGGAGGAAGACACGTCCTGCGCCGATTTCTTCAGGCCTTTGATGTACTCCACTGCTTTAGGCCCGGCAACCATGCCGCCGAAGATAGCGGATAGGAGAGAGTTAGCCCCGAGACGGTTGGCGCCATGATATTGGTATTCGCATTCTCCGGCAGCGAACAGTCCCGGAATGTTGGTCATCTGGTTGTAATCGACCCACATGCCGCCCATGGAGTAATGCACCGCCGGGAATATTTTCATCGGAAGCTTGCGCGGGTCATCCCCTACAAACTTTTCATAAATTTCGATAATACCGCCGAGCTTAACGTCCAGCTCCTTCGGATCTTTATGGGACAGGTCCAGGTACACCATGTTCTCACCGTTAATCCCCAGTCCCTGATCTACGCAGACGCTGAAGATTTCACGGGTAGCGATATCACGCGGCACAAGGTTGCCATATGCCGGATACTTCTCTTCGAGGAAGTACCATGGCTTGCCATCCTTGTAGGTCCAGATCCGTCCCCCTTCACCACGCGCGGATTCGGACATCAGCCGCAGCTTGTCGTCACCCGGAATGGCCGTTGGATGAATTTGGATGAATTCGCCGTTGGCGTAGCGCACGCCCTGCTGGTACACCGCTCCGGCTGCAGTACCTGTGTTGATGACAGAGTTCGTCGTCTTGCCGAAAATAATCCCGGGTCCGCCGGATGCCAGAATGACCGCATCCGCCGCAAACGTCTGCACCTCCATTGTCTTCAGATCCTGGGCTACGATGCCACGGCAAATGCCCTCGTCGTCAATAACAGCCTGCAGGAACTCGGAGTTCTCAAACTTCGTGACTAGACCCGCTGATTCCCAGCGGCGTACTTGCTCGTCCAGAGCGTACAGTAGCTGCTGTCCTGTCGTCGCGCCCGCAAACGCTGTACGGTGATGCTGAGTTCCGCCGAAGCGGCGGAAATCCAGCAGGCCTTCAGGTGTGCGGTTGAACATCACACCCATGCGGTCCATCAGGTGAATGATGCCGGGCGCGGCTTCACACATGGCTTTTACCGGTGGCTGATTCGCCAGGAAATCACCGCCATACACCGTATCGTCAAAATGAATCCAAGGGGAGTCACCCTCCCCTTTCGTATTGACCGCTCCGTTAATGCCGCCCTGCGCACATACGGAGTGCGAGCGTTTTACCGGAACCAATGAAAATAGATCTACGTTAACTCCGGCCTCAGCCGCTTTGATGGTCGCCATCAAACCGGCCAGGCCGCCGCCTACGATAATAATTCTGGATGCTGCCATAACTGCTCACTCCTTCTTGATCATGCATAGATATAATGACTCCGGGACCTGCCGTCCCTGGAAACAGAATTAAGCCTTGAACGCTCCAATCCATTGTACTGCGGCCGCTGCCTCTTGGAACTCAGCCCCGCGGAAAGCGAAGAGCGTTGCAATAAACATAATCGACATGATGGCAAAAATGCTCATGCAGATGTAAGAGGACACACGCTGTGCGCGCGGTCCGACCGTAATGCCCCAGCTTACGCAGAAGGCCCACAGACCGTTGGCAAAATGGAAGGAAACCGCTACGACGCTGATCAGATAAAGAACAAAAAACAGAGGATTGGTAACAATGTTGTGCATCAATCCGCCGAGCTCTTCATGTGTCACGTTGCCAAGCGCAACCTGAAAGCGTGTATCGTATACGTGCCAGATGATAAATACAAAAGCGATAATTCCCGTAATGCGCTGGAGGAGATATCTCCAGTTCCGCTCATAGCCGTAATTGTTCACATTCGGCTTGGCCTGATATGCGATATACAAACCATAAATGCCGTGAAACAGCAGCGGCAGATAAATGAGAAAGATCTCCAGCACCAATACAAGCGGCAGGCCGTTCAAGAACGCCACGCTCCGGTTGAAGCCTTCCTTACCACCTTCTACAGCAGTAAAGTTGGTGATCAAATGCTCAACGAAAAAAAGCCCGAGCGGAATGACACCGAGAAGCGAGTGAATCTTGCGGGAATAATACCCTTTCATACGTTGTGTTCCCCTTTCCAATAACAGCGTTTTCATAAGTGATATTCATAATGACAGCTCCCGACGGGAGGGTCCGACAAAGTGTTCCATGTTCCAACACATCCAATATTATGAACAACTTGTGTCGCTTACATGTTACTCCTTTTTATCTTATAATGGAATTGCAATATATTTATTAAATGTTATACCTTTTATGCATATAGGCTTAGAAAGCCTCTTGATCTTCTCAATCCAGCAACACCGTATAAAATTCCGCAGATAGGAGCGATATTCCTTGTTCGAAGAAATGAATGCCTATGCCATCGTAGTCGAGCAATCCAGCCTGAATAAAGCCTCAAAGCTGTTAAATTTATCACAACCGGCCCTGTCCCGTAAAATCGCCAAGCTGGAAGAGGAATTGGGGATAAAGCTGTTCAACCGCCGCGGCAAACGCCTTGAGCTGACCTCTCCCGGGCGATTCGTATACACCTTTGCATTGGAGCAGCGGCAGCGGCAAATCCGTTTCCTGCAGAAGCTATCCCAATATAAGAAGGAAGGCGGCAGCGAGCTGACGCTCGGGGCAAGCCTTACAACGATTCAGACCACCCTGCCCACACTTGTGGAGGCCTTCATGAACAAGCATCCGCATACCGAGCTCAAGCTGCTTACAGGCAAGACGCATGAAATCGTCGGGTTTGTGCGCGATAAGAAGGCCGATGCCGGCATTGTCGGCTCTGCCATTGAAGAACCGGGCTTGAGCTGTACTCCCCTGTTTGACGACCACTTGGAGCTAGTCGTGCCGCACAGTCATCCGCTGACAGATCAAAGCGGCAGCATCGGCATGTCCAAGCTGCAGGGCCTGCCGATGATCACCTTCTCCAAAGGAACCTGGTACAGACGGCTGACCGACGAATTGTTCCAACTCAGCGGAATTATGCCTGACATCCGCATGGAAATTGACTCCTTCGAGGCGATCGTTCGGCTGCTGCCAACCTGCAAGGCCGCAGCACTACTGCCGAAGTCTTATTTGCGCTCCGAGCTGCTGCGGGATAATGGTCTTGTGGCTCTTTATATTCCCGAGCTGAAAGAGACCCGGCGGACAACCTGCCTCATCTATTCCGAAACCGCCGAGCATGGTCCGGCGGCCAGACAATGGATCGGGGAAACCCGTGCTTCCTTTGCCGGTTACCGGATGGTGTGAGATAAAGAGGGGGTTCCGAGACGCTCCGAGAACGAAGCATTCCTACAATCGCTGTTGCCCCTTTGGGGCAAAGGCGACCGCTGCGCTTTTCCGGAATTGCTTCGTTTTCTCCGCTGGTATCGTGCATATCCCTCTTTTACAAGAAGAGTAAAGAAAAGGTCAAGGACAAAAACCGTCCTTGACCTTTTGTGTTAGTGAAAAGAGAAGGAATGACTCCTAACGAAATAGGGCCCCTCTATATAATAGACAGGATGATTACCGGTTCACTACCTCTTCCTCAAATCGTCCGATGTTATCATTTGTACCGATGATGACCATGATGTCGTCGCGATGCAGCTTATCCATCGCTGTAGGCGCGATTAGCACCCCGTTGCTGGTATGAATCGCCACGATGCTGCAACCAAAGCGGGTCCGTGTATTCAACTCGGACAGCGTTTTGCCATTCAGACATTCCGGCACATTTAATTCCGCGATCGTGTAATCCTTGGACAATTGCAGATAGTCAAGCAGATTGGGGGTGACCAACTGGTGAGCGACCCGCACGCCCATATCCCGTTCCGGATATACGATGCGGTCCACTCCCAGCTTTTCCAGCGCCCTTCCGTGCAGCTTGGAGATCGCTTTGGCCACAACGGTCTTAATGCCCAATTCCTTCAATAGAATGGCTGCGAGAATGCTCATTTGGATATCATCTCCGATCGCCACGATGCCGCAATCCATATTGCGGACCCCGATGGAGCGGAGAAGCTGCTCATCGGTGGCGTCACCAACCACGACATGGGTCAAATGCTCGCTCATTTCCTCCACGACATCTTCATCCCGGTCGATGCCGAGCACCTCACACCCCATGTCCATAAGCTGCAACCCCAGGCTGGAGCCAAAACGTCCCAAACCGATAATCACGAACTGCTGAGTCTTCATTGCTGATCTGTAACTCCCTTATCCTATAATCATTTTGCCTTCCGGGTGACGGTATAGCTCTTTGCTTTGTTTTTTGCCTAGGGCGTAAGCGAGCGTGATCGGCCCGAGCCTGCCGGCAAACATCGTGAAGCTGATCAATATTTTGCCGATAAGCGTCAAATCCGGTGTCAGTCCCATCGAAAGTCCGACCGTTCCGAAGGCGGAGGTCGTTTCAAACAGAATCATCAAGAAATGATGATCCTCAGTGGTCGTAAGAATCATCGTGACGGTGATCACGAGAAACAGGGCCAGCAGTGTGATCGTCAGTGCTTTCAGAATACGCTCTTGCGCCAAGCGGTACCGGTAAATCACGATATCTTCCCTTCCGCGCACCATGGACACTACAGCCCCCGCCATGATCGTAAAGGTCGTCGTCTTAATGCCGCCCCCTGTTGAACCCGGAGAAGCGCCGATGAACATCAATATAATAATGAAAAACTGAGTTGCCTGCCGGAGTCCTGCAATATCCAGCGTGTTGGCGCCTGCTGTACGCGGCGTAACCGACTGGAACAACGAAGCCAGAATTTTGCCTGACCACGGGAGCCCCCCCAGTGTCTTCGGATTCGTCAATTCAAAGACGAAGATAACCAGCGTTCCCGTTATGATAAGAATGGCTGTCATCGTGAGCACGACTTTGCTATGCAGGGACAGCTTCTTTTTCTTGCGGTACTCCACCAGATCCGACATGACCACAAAACCGATACCGCCCAGGACGATCAGCAGCATGGCCGTGAAGTTAACAACCGGATCGTTCACATAGCCCGTCAAGCTGCGGAATTCGCCAAACAGGTCAAAGCCCGCATTGTTGAACATCGAAATGGCATGCCATACCCCGAAATAAATGGCCCTGCCTACAGGCATATCAAAGGACCAGCGGATCGCGAATACCGTTGCGCACACCGCTTCAATGGTCAGCGAGTACAGCAACACCTTGCGGATCAGGGCGACAATGCCCTCCATGGAGGTCTGATTCATCGCTTCCTGGAGAACCAGCCGTTCCTTAAGTGATATCCTGCGTTTGAACACAAGCGCAACCAGGGTGGCCATCGTCATGAAGCCCAAGCCCCCGATTTGGATTAACAGCGCGATGACGACCTGCCCAAATACGGTAAAGTCCCTCCCTGTATCCACCACGACCAGCCCGGTCACACATGTGGCCGACGTAGCCGTGAACAAGGCATCAATAAATGGAAGCGGCACCCCCGTTGTGTTAGATATCGGCAGCATCAGTAGCCCAGCTCCGAGCAAAATAATAAGCGCAAACCCGCCCACAAGAATACGCGGCGGAGACAGACGCAGCCACTTCAGTTTTGGAATAATCATGCTACACCCGCTTATAAGTTAAATTGAGAAAAAACCAACAAAAAAAGACACCGGAAAACCGAGTGCCTGACCAGGTTCCTGCTTGCAGCCTACGAGGTTAGCTGACGGATTCGGACAGCAGAAATCGCCCTATTCGGACCCGGCCATTGACCGGATGCGAAATTCACCCCAATATAATGGTTCCCCCGTATTCAAAAGAAATTCGGCTTCTTATGCAATTGCAAACAAATTATAAACCTTCTCCTTGTACATCACAAAAGATGGTTTTCATGAAAATAACTCAAATAACGCCAATTCAGAGCAAAAGAAACGCTCTTGCTGCAGTGAATCCCACATTATCGTGGTCTTTCACCCTTTTCATCGTGTTTGCATGCACACATGAATCGATTGGCGGTTCATAGAGCACTATGTTAAGTTAAAGTGGTCCATATGAAGGAGGTATTAGATGAACCCCACTGGAAAACCGGTTACACTTACCGCTGATTTCAAAAAATTGAGCATCCTTGGCATCATCGGACTCGCCGTGTTTCTGCTATTACAGGTGCTGCTGCCGGTCCTCTCATCTCTAGGCCAGAATCAGCAAACGGATGTCATCAGCAAACAGAAGGCTGTTGAGAACGCTGCGGCCTTCGCAGAGTCCGTCCTGGGTTATCAAGGCTTAACAAAGGAAATTCCCTCCCCGGCCTATGTAGCGCAGTCTGAACTGTACGGTTATCTTTCCCGGGAGCAACTGCTCCCCGACTATAATCGGCAGTGGATCGGAAAATATCCTTATGAATTTTATCGGGTAAGCCTTCCCGACCCTGCAGAGGACCGTACCCTGCTGGTGGATGTAAGTCTGCAGACAGGCAAGCCCGCCGGTTTTATGATCAACAGCGGCAATGCCATGTACAGCAGCACCGAAGCGCTGCCGGAAGGCCAACAACGGAGCCAGCTTATGCTTATGTACGAAGCAGGTCTGTCGCTGGCAGATAAAACGGCGCTGGCGGCGCCTCTGTTGAAACAAATGGGATATAGCACAGAGAATTTGACCGTGCAGACCCGGGAAGGCGAGGCCGGCCTTATCTATGAGGATGAAGGAAGCATGATTGGCGAGGCCGTGCTCCAGATCAAGCTGACCTTTGAAAATGGGGACGTTCGTTCCCTGGAGTCCTCGTTTACCGTCCCTCCTACCCACACGGCGTATGTGGACCGGCAAACGAGGTTAGCAAACCTTTTATACTATATCGGCTACATGCTGTTTTCCTTTGTGCTCGGCGTGCTTGCCGTGGTGTACAGCAGTCTGACCCGCCGTCATACCTCGTTTACCCGCGGCATTGTTATGAGCATCGTCTATTTTGCCATTTCGGTATTCATTCTGTTCAACATGATGCCTTATTTGCAGACCCAATCCGTCAACAAGGACGCTCTCATTTTCAGCATTGGCCTGCAAACCATTTTCAATCTGATGATGGGTGTCATCCTCTACTTCTCCCTGGTAGGAGGCAACGGACTTTGGAAGCAGGCCGGCTTTAATCCTTGGCCGCGTGCGAAGGAGCCGGGGTATGGCTTATACGTGCTGCGCAGCATGCTCACAGGATATTTGTGGGCCTTCATCCTGCTAGGAGTCCAGTCCATCATCTTCGTCATCCTTAGCCTGTTGATCGGGAGCTGGTCCACGATTGATGAAACGCAGTCGCCATACAATATGACCTATGCCTGGCTGCTGCCTGTCATGGCCTGGATGGCCGGAATCGGGGAAGAAGCAGTTTACAGGCTGTTCGGAATTCCGATGCTGAAAAAGATCGTTCGCAGCACGCTTGCCGCCAGCGTCATCACCTCACTCATCTGGGCTTTCGGACATACGCTGTATCCGATTTACCCTGTCATTACCCGTCCGATTGAGCTGCTGTTCCTCGGGCTGCTGTTCAGCTTTATTTTTCTCCGCTATGGATTTATTGCCGTCATGTTCAGTCATATCGTATTTGATTGCATCCTGATGGGAATCAGCCTGATAGCGATGGGAGATAGCATCAACATCGCCGCAGGAGTCATTGGCATGCTGCTTCCGGCGGCTGTCGGTTATATCCTGTACCTCTTCAACCCGACCAAAAAAAAGAAGCCGTATATTACGACTCCTCATCCTGAAGGGCAGCTATAATTTGTCTGGCGAGCTTATCGCCGATCGAAAGAGGCCGGAAATCTTCAATGCTGGCCTCTTTTATTTTTTTTATGGACCCGAAATGCTTGAGCAGCATTTTGCGCCGCTTTTCCCCGATACCCGGAATCGAGTCCAGTCTCGAGGTCACCATGGACTTGCCACGCTGTTCCCTGTGAAAGGTAATGGCAAAGCGGTGAACCTCCTCCTGGATACGCTGGAGCAGGTAAAATTCCTCGCTGTTGCGCGGAAGCGCCACCGTCTCCGGCGGATCGCCGACCAGTAGCTGGGACGTCTTGTGCTTGGCATCCTTGACCAGGCCGCATACCGGGATGAACAGACCCAACTCATGGTGCAGGACATCCACCGCAGCCGAAATCTGACCGCGTCCGCCATCCACCACAATCAGATCAGGCATCTCCAGGTTTTCCTTCAGCACCCGCTCGTAGCGGCGTCGTACGACCTCACGCATCGTTTCATAGTCGTCCGGCCCTTGCACAGAGCGGATCTTGTACTTGCGGTATTCCTTCTTGGCTGGCTTGCCATCGATGAACACCACCATTGCGGATACCGGATTGGCGCCCTGTATATTGGAGTTATCGAATGCCTCCACACGATGCAGGCTTTCAAGACCGATCGCGCGCCCCAGATTATCCGCCGCCTTGGACGTTCTTTCCTCATCCCTTGCGATCAGACGGAACTTCTCATCCAATGCGACCCGGGCATTCTCGGTCGCCATGCTGATCATCTGGCGCTTCAGCCCGCGCTGCGGGATCAGCACCTTGACGTCAAGCCACTGCTGCAGCGCGGCCGCCGCCGTGTGAGGTTCCTCCAGACCGCCTCCTGCCAAAAGCTGTGAGTCTTCCTCAGCCTGCTGTAATGTGCCCTCACCGATCGTATAGGAAGCAGCCGACTCCGCTACCTGGTCAGCCCGCGGCAGGTCCGATTCCACTGCTTCCCGCCGTTCCCGGGAGGCCATTTCCTCCGCGAACGGCGCATCCGGCAGCAATATTTCCTGCGGCAGCGCCGGATTGTCGCTGTAGTATTGGGTCACGTAAGAAATAAAGTCATTGTAAGGTTCACCGTAGAACGGGAATGTCGACATATGTCGTTCTATCATTTTACCCTTGCGGACGTACAGGATCTGCACACACATCCAGCCTTTGTCTACGGCAAAGCCGAATACGTCACGGTCCCTCGTATCCGCCGTCGTAATTTTCTGCTTCTCCATCATCGCCTCGATGCTGATAATCTGGTCGCGCAGCTCCTTCGCACGCTCAAAATATAGCTCCTCCGCCGCTTCCTGCATTTTACGCTGTAAATCCTTCTTAATTTCCTCATGTCCCCCACTGAGGAAGGAGCTGATTTCCTGGCCGATCTGCTGGTATGTCTCCTGGCTAACCTCGTACACACATGGCCCCAGGCATTGATTCATGTGATAGTACAGGCAGACTTCTTTGGGCATGGCCCCGCATTTGCGCAGCGGGTACATCCGGTCCAGCAGCTTCTTGGTCTGATGGGCCGCATAAGCATTAGGATAAGGTCCGAAATACTTCGCTTTATCTTTAAGCACTCGCCGTGTAACCTCAAGACGCGGATGCGGTTCATTCGTAATTTTGAGGTAAGGAAACGTTTTGTCATCCTTGAGCAGCACGTTGTAACGCGGCTGGTATTTCTTGATCAGATTGCATTCAAGAATGAGAGCTTCCATGTTGCTTGCAGTGACAATGTATTCAAAATCACGGATTTCCGAAACCAGACGCTGCGTCTTTCCGTTATGACTGCCGCGGAAATAGGATCGCACCCGGTTTTTCAATATCTTGGCCTTACCGACATAGATGATGGTGCCTTCCCGGTTCTTCATCAGATAACAGCCCGATGAGTCCGGAAGCAGCGCCAGTTTATTGTTGATGTTCTCCAACGCCTTCTCCTGCTCCCGCAGGGCTTCCGCATAGGGTTCCATTTCGCCGGGTCTCTCCTCCCATGATGGACTATTCTTCATTTCATTTGAGTATAATACGAAAAAACGCCCCCGGTTATAACAACCGGAGGCATTCAGCAGGCCCTGGTGCGCCAGAGGTCACTTGCTGACCCCGGATTCCGGGTGCTGTTACTGATGCTTGCTAATCATATTTTTCAGCGCTTCTTTGGAATTCAGACCAATAACTTTATCGACGGGCTGGCCGTCTTTGAAAAAGATCAGAGTCGGAATACTCATAACGCCGAAACGGGAAGCGGACTCCGGATTTTCGTCCACGTTCACTTTCGCGATCTTTACGTTGTCACCAACTTCTGCGGACAGTTCCTCCAGAATCGGAGCAATCATTTTGCAAGGACCGCACCATGGAGCCCAAAAATCAACAAGAACCGTTCCTTCACCTTCAACTTCTGTATTGAAAGACTGATCGGACACATTCACAATAGCCATTGAAATTCCTCCTTCTAGGAAATCTTATTTAATAAATAAGCCGTGTCTGAAAGGACACTCCCTACATTATAGCACACAATTAATTCAATAGTAAGATATCTCAAATCATTACGAACCACGCTGATTTTTGCCTTTTACGGTGACCACATCCACGAACGGACGAATTCGGTCCATCAGGCGCTGCCCTTTGTACAGCTCCTCTCCATCCCGGCTTGTAAAGCTTAAATGCCGCTCAAGATCCTGAAGGGAGTAATTGGAGGTATAAAAAGTTGGCTTGCGGTTCATGCGGTAATTCAGAATAGAACCCAGGACATGGTCCCTCACCCATGGACTCAAATTCTCCGCTCCGATGTCGTCAAAGACCAGCAGGTCGCAATTTTTGAGCAGATCCGTCGTTTCCTTCAGCTTCTGCCCTTCCTGGATCATCGATTTCAAATCTTCGACAAAATCCGGCATATAGACGATAACTCCATTATACCCGGCCGCCGCCAGTTCATGCAGCATGTACCCCATCAGAAACGTCTTTCCGGTGCCAAACGAACCTTCAAGATACAGCCCCTGAGTTTGAAGTCCATGCTCCTTCGTATCCGTGATATACCGAAAGATCCGATTCACCGCTGAGACCCGCTGCATATCCTTGCGGGCAATCTCCACCGCATCATAACCTTCACGAAGCGCCCTCTCATCGACGTAAAAGCTGCGAATCCGTTGCCTCACCTGCTGCTCATGTTCATAAGCAAGCTGGAGGCCGCACGGGGTCCGTGAATCCACAATCTGCGGCTGTCCGTTGATCTGCTCCACCGTAAGGTTGCAGTAATGCCCCTGAAAATCATTCGGGCAGCGCTCCAGCCCCGGACATTGGCTGCAGTTGCGGCGGTCCCGCGCATATTGGTACAGACGGCTCATATTCAGACGTAGCTGCTCCTCCTGCAAATCCGGGTGCTCGGAATGAAATTCCCGCACCAGCGGATCGTTCATCACCTGCTCGGCAATGCTGCGGGAGCGCTGGCGGAAGGAGGGGCTTTGCAACTGCTGCAGCAAGTCTCCCATCGATTCCATGACTTGATCTTCCTTTCTGACTTTCCATTATTAACTGTTTTTTCGTCCAGCCTGCATCTGTTCCGCCATGCGGAGCGCTTCCTCCAATTCCTCTTCCGACACCGGATCTCCTCCGGACTGATTCTGAATGACCGGGATCGCGGGCTTGCCCGAGGTACCCTTATATGATGCACGCGTGCGCGGAGCACCGGCGGCCTGCTTGCCTTTTACCTTCGCCTGGTCACGTATATACTCAACAGCCTTCTCATAGGTATTGACCTGCTTCAGCAGCATATTGGAGGCAATAGCCTCCACAAAATTGCGGTTGATCCGCTGCTCATTGCCCGTTGTAAGCAGGGAAACCAGATAATGGATCAGCACGTTAATGACCTCGCCGGGCAGCTTATAGCTTAAATCAAGCTTCTCAAATATATCCAGCAGATTACCTGGAACCGTGCCTGGGAAAAAGGTTTGCAGGAGCCGGTTATACGGCTCATTGCGAAGCATCATATTATACTGGTGGATATCGCATTTATCGACAAACTGCGGAGGCACCTCCACATAAAATTCCATTTCGACCGGCTGCTCGTCAGGCAGCTCGTCCAGCACAGGATTAAACTCCTGCCGGAGGGCCACCACCTTAGCCGCCTTGACCCGCTGCTCTTCCTGCCTTTTCAAATCCTGTCTGAATTGCAGACTGGCCTTGTACTGCAGTTCGTCCAGCAGCAGCTCACCCTGCTCGTTAAAAATTCCGTCCTCATCCAACAAGCGGCTGATGTCCTGGGCCGTCAGGGAGTATTTGCGGGCGACATACTTCACTTCCCCAAACTGCTCGTGATCGAAACGCAGCCGCTCCACATGCTTGCGGTTAATGGACTCCCGCGGAAACCGGAGGATAATATCCGCATAGTTGATGCTGTCCTCCTCTTCCAGAGGAACTGTCCCCTTTTGACGTGATACGGACACTTCGGATAGAGCCTGCTCAAGCTCATAATCGATGACATGGGTATTGAGCTCAAACAGCTCGTAAAAGGGAATAGAAATGTTCTCCTTGCTGCGGGTCATGTTCGCCCACTCCACCGTCTCCTCGCTCCAAAGGGAAGAACGCAGGGACAGCACCGCGAACTTGCCAATTTTGTCGCGCAGCAGCAGTGTAAGATGCTGGGTGCGGAAAAATTCCGGTGGCGAAAGCGGCGGCTGCAGCTCATATTCATACATATAATCATCCGCTTCAGGCACGTACAGGCGTGAGGTCTGCAGAAGACCGACCGCCTCCAGCCTGGAGGTCTGCTCGATCAGAAGTTTGCGCCCTTTCTCGCTCGGCTCCAGACCCAGCGTCAGAAACAGGCCGCGCTGCTGCTCCGGCGGCGAATACCCAATCCGGCCCGCGGGAACCTGCTGGAACAGCAGCCGATACAGACTGATAGCAAATGCGCCTACTAATGGCTGATATACCTGGCCGAGCATTACCTCATCCATCGTGCTGAGGCCAAACTCCCGGTATACGCAGTAACGGTGGTTTTCGGTGAAATGCAGCAGGTTCTTCATGCGCATTGTTTAATCTTCCTTTCCTGACATCACGTTCTCCAAGATGTTTTACTATTCTATCATACTTGCGTCTCTCTTAGATGCGGAAATAAAGGTAAAAGTGCGGTATTTTGCCTGCCGTATTCGCCCACATTCGCCAAATTTCACGAATTCGGCTTTTTTGGAGATTCCGGGTGACGCATTGTTCATTATTCCTTCATTTGCCCGGCCGCTTTCAAATGGGATAGAATGGGAGGGGTGAAACTTGCCAAGAACAGGAGTGAACGTGAATGAATCAACCCGCATCAACTACAAATGAAGCGGCAGCCACATTAGAAGGCTGGTATGCGCTCCATGATTTCCGGTCCATCAACTGGACAGCCTGGAAAGCGGCTGATGACGAAGAACGCGCCGGCGCATTGGACGAGCTGAATGACTTTGTAAAGGAATGGTCCAATATCGAAGCAGCGGGAAGCGGCAGCTCAACCGCTTATGCCATCATTGGACAGAAGGCCGATTTCGTGATGATGCACCTGCGCGAGACGCTTGAGGATTTGAACAAGCTTGAAACAGAATTCAACAAAACGACCTTTGCCAAATATACGACAAAAGCCTATTCCTATGTCAGTGTGGTGGAGCTGAGCAACTACCTGGGGGGCAAGGATGAGGACCCGATGCAGAATCCGCAGATTGTTGCGCGCCTGAAGCCGATTCTGCCGAAGAATCGTTACATCTGCTTTTATCCGATGAACAAAAAGCGTGATCTAAGCGATAACTGGTACATGCTGTCCATGGAGGAACGGAGAGGCATGATGCGCAGCCACGGTCTGATCGGACGCAGCTATGCCGGCAAGGTCAAGCAGATTATTACAGGCTCGGTCGGCTTTGATGATTGGGAATGGGGTGTCACCTTGTTCTCCGAAGATGCGCTCCAGTTCAAGAAGCTCGTATATGAAATGCGCTTTGACGAAGTGAGCGCACGATTCGGCGAGTTCGGCGCATTCTATATCGGCAGCCTGCTCGATGCGGAGTTGTTTGGGGAAATGATGAGACTGTAAGTAAAATATATACAAAGCCGTTCACGGATACAGCCGTGGACGGCTTTGTAGCTTGAAAGAGCTAGTTTTACTCAGAAAAACCGTCCCTTTTTCAGTACGAGCGGAATGCCGCCGATGATGAACAGGTACCGGATGTCAACTATTTTCTTAAGCTGCGCCGCCAGCCAGCCCTTGATCTTTCTTCTACCCACAATGGCGACCGCCTCGCCCCGGCCCAAGGAGGCGACCGTTCCTTTATTGCTGAATTTAAATTTTTGCGGCTCTTGACCACGGATGGCTGCGGCGATATTTCTCGCACAGGTGTCTCCCTGCTGCATCGCAATTTGCGCCGTTGGCGGATAAGGACGTCCTTCCGGGTTCATAAACACGGAATTGTCGCCGATCACATATACATGATCATGGCCGGGAGCCCGCAGATATTCATCGGCCTTAATCCGTCCGCGCATCACCTCAAGGCCTGCTGCCTCGATCAAATGATTGCCGCGGATGCCCCCGGTCCAAACGACCATGCCTGCCGGGATTTTCTCCCCTTCCCCGATAACGACGCCATCGGGCAAACATTCCTTAATCGGAACACCAATCCTGAAAGTAACTCCCTTGCGCTTCAGGACGTCCATCGCATATTCGACAAGCTCGGGATCAAAGCCAGGCAGCGCCGTCGGGGCTGCCTCCACATTAATGATTTTGATGTCATGCGGATTAATATCGTATTCCCTGCACAACTGCGGCAGGCGGTCCGCCAGCTCGCCCACAAATTCAATGCCGGTGAAGCCGGCCCCACCGACAACAAAGGTAAGCCTGGCCGGGTTGTTGTCATTTTTGTACATGGCTAGCTGGTAGGAAATATGCTCGCGGATCAGCCGCACGGAATTGATGCTGCGAATCGTCATCGCATTCTCCAGCATGCCGGGGATACCGAAGGTTTCAGGCTCGCCGCCAAGCCCCAGAACGAGATAGTCATAATCAAGGGAACCGTTATCCAGAATAACCTTCTTTTCCTCCAGCTTGATGGCCTGCACTGTGGATTTGATAAAAGCGACCTTGGACTCATCGACCAGTCTGGAAATCGGAACCCTGGCATGCTCAATCGAGTCCGTTCCCGCAGCAGGCATATGCAAGTGGGTCGTAATGTAATGGTAGTCATGACGGTTAACGAGCGTCACCTCGGCTTCTCTGTGTTTGAGCTCTTTCTGCAGGCGCTGGGCGGTCAGAATGCCTCCGTAGCCAGCACCGAGAATTACGATTTTGGGAATACTGCCCATATTGGATACCCCTTCCGGTTTCGTGGTACATCACTAAACTATGCAACAGCCTGCCGCGCGTTTATAATATAGAGAAATTGAATCAGACTTCGGCGGCTTAACCTGAGACATGAATGATTCAATGTACATTTCGGAGGTGTTGAACAAGTGACAGAGCAAACAACAGGTGCTAACATGAGCGATCTGGTTATTATCGGAGGTGGACCTGCGGGCTTATTCGCCGCTTTCTACGGCGGTATGCGCCAGGCATCCGTCACCTTAATAGAAAGTATGCCCCAACTTGGAGGCCAGCTTGCAGCATTGTATCCTGAAAAATACATATATGATGTAGCAGGTTTTCCGAAAGTGACCGCACAGGAGCTTGTAAATAACCTCGTGCAGCAGATGAATCACTTTAACCCGACGATTCGTTTGGAAGAAAAGGTGCTTTCGGTGGTGAAGAAGGGAGAACGGCACTTTATCGTTACGACCGATGCCGCGGAATATCACGCGAAAGCCGTCATCATCACAGCCGGCGTAGGCGCCTTTGAGCCTCGCAGGCTTGAGCTGCCGGAAGCGGCCCGCTTTGAGAAGAGCAATCTTCATTACTTTGTCAGTGATCTGAACCGCTTTGCCGGTAAAAAAGTGCTTATCAGCGGCGGCGGCGACTCGGCGGTGGACTGGGCGCTCATGCTGGAGCCCATTGCGGAACAGGTGACGCTGATTCACCGCCGCGACAAATTCCGTGCGCATGAGCACAGTGTGGAAAACCTCATGGCCTCCAAGGTCCAGGTCATCACACCTACCGAGATCACGGAGCTGCACGGGGAAGACCGGATTACTGAGGTTACACTGGCTCACGTCAAGACGAAAGAAACTCAAACGCTCGAAGTAGATGATGTTGTCGTCAATTTCGGCTTTGTTTCTTCGCTGGGACCAATTGCCGAGTGGGGGATTGAAATCGAAAACCACTCCATTGTCGTCGATTCCCGTCAAGAAACCAATATCCCCGGGCTGTTCGCCGCCGGTGATATTACAACCTATCCCGGCAAGCTGAAGCTGATTGCCGTCGGCTTTGGCGAAGCGCCTACGGCGGTAAATAACGCCAAGGTCTACATTGATCCTGATGCCAAGCTATCCCCGGGGCACAGCAGTAATATGAAGCTTTAAAATTAGGGCTACCCTAGCTTATGACGAGAAAGGGCGCTTTACTCCCATTTTCATCCTGGGAATAAAGCGCCCTTTCTATTCAGGTGTTCATCTGGCTGGCAGCATAAACGGACTTCCTCAACCTAAGCAACAGAACATGAAGACAGCTTATTGGAGAGCATAATCCGTAATGGTCAGATTTCTTCTGTAAATTTCCGCCAATAGCAAAGAGATGAAATCGTCCTCTAGTTCCAGCTCGATTGCCAAGTGATAGGATTCCAGCAGCATCTCGTCCGTCAGCATACCCATCTCCGACACACCTTTCCTTTTTTTTCCTTGCTCTTATTCTATCAAAATAGATAAACAGGAACAAGCGTTCTTGTTATCCACAACTAGTTGTGGAAATCCTGTGTACAGTTTGTTGGTAAGTCGTCCAAAGCTGTGATAACTAGCAGTGGATAATGTGGATAAAAATTATACACAGCCTTTCAGGAACAAATTCCGATAAAAAAATATATTAAAATTATTTTTTTTGCGATTATAAGGCCCCTTTGCTATTACTGGGGACGCGTATTGACTTCAAGAATCCATATTCTTCCTCGTCGGTCCAAGCCGTAGTCAAAGCCTAACTCTCCCACTCCAGGGAATTGTCCCTCCAGGACGGAAATACAAAGTCGGGTAAGCTCTCTCATTTCCCTGCGCTTGGCCGAAACTGAAATCCCTTTCAAAGACCTTCTCAGCCCCTCACGGCCTGGCAGTAAGGTACCTCCCTTGCATAGATTGGTGATCACCAGACCCGGGCGCGCTAGCCTGCCCACCATAGAGCGAAATTCCCACTGTTCTCCGTTCTTCACCGTCTTGATCCTGTAATCAATAGGTCTGCCCTGGATCGTGGCCAGTTCAATCCCCTGCTGTATAAGGTAAGGCCTTCTTAGTTTTATAGCGGACAGAACTTTCTTCAGCTCCTCAAAATGTGCGCAGTAGTACGTCTGGGATAGACGTGTACAATAGTACCCCGATGCATACCGGGCTACTTTGATCACTCCGTGCCCCCCTCCTCCCTTCACCGGCTTAATGAATACGAACTTGTACCGCTCCAGCATCCACTTCAAATGCTCGGGAGAATATTTTGCCGTCTGAGGAATATGGGCAGCGATGTATCCGTTTCGCAGCAGCGCCTCCGTCTTCAGCCATTTGCTTGCAAGCTGTCTAGCCATATGGCATCTCCTTTCCAGTTCCTCCTGCAATATAGATACTCAACATGTACATTTATTTCCTGTATGTTTGTCCAAAGCCCGGGCCTGTTTTGTCGACAGGATGGGGTTATGGTAGTATATAGGGACTTCAGCCTGCGAGCTTTCGAAAGATACTATACGAGGGAGTGTACACATGCATAGCAGCATAGGCATCATGGATATCGGCTCCAACTCCATCCGGCTTGTTATCTATGAAATCAGAGATACGGGAGCATACCGTATCGTACGAGAGTACAAGGAATCAGCCCGGCTGAGCGAAAAGGTCGGTCCCGATGGAAGAATCGAGCGGGAGTCGGTGCTAGGTATAGCTCCCCTTTTGCGCCAATTTATGGAGATCTGTGAGCAAAATAAGGTAACCCGGTTGAGGGCGGGAGCCACGGCTGCCATACGTAATGCCATCAACTCCGAAGAGGTTGTCGCCTGGATCGCGGAAGAGACCGGGTTACAGGTGGAGGTGCTTTCGGGAGAAGAAGAAGGCAAAGCAGGCTTTCTTGGCGTGGTCAACACGATGAATGTGCGGGACGGCATGATTATTGATATTGGCGGCGGGAGCACGGAGGTCACCCTGTTCAGGGAGCGGAAACGGCTTAAGACGTACTCTTTTCCTTTCGGAGCCGTAAATACAAACCTCCGGTTTGGAAAAGAGAACAAAGACGGAATTTGGGAGGCTGCCCAGATCGCCAGGCTAGAGAAATTCGTCCAGTCCGCGCTTGAGGAGCACCCATGGATTACTGCGAATTCCGGACTTCCTTTTATCGGGCTGGGGGGAACGATGCGTACGCTGGCCAAAATCAGTCAACGGACTCGGGATTACTCCCTGCAGGTAACCCACCATTATGAAATGGAAGCGGATGAGGTTGACCGGATGTTTGCCCACCTGCCCCGCCTCAGCAACGGACAGCGCAAAAAAATTGCCGGCCTGTCCAAGGACAGAGCCGACATTATTATTCCCGGTCTGATTATTCTCCAGACCATCTTCCGCGCAGCGCAGGGCGCATCTTTCCTGATCAGCGGTGCCGGACTGCGTGACGGGCTGTTTCACGAGCTTGTCCGACCGCAGGAACCTGTGCTTCCTGATCCGCTTGAAAGCTCGCTTCACAATGTGCTGGAATTCGGCATTCCCGCCGATCCGGAGCACCTTGAACGAGTTTTGAACTATACGCAACAACTGTACCGGCTCCTGGCTGGCGAGAGCTCCCTGCTGGATGAACGGGTGATCCGCACCGCAGCCAGGCTTTACAAAGCCGGAACCATCCTGAATTATTATCATTACACACAGCACAGCGTGTACTGGATCATGCGTGCCGGACTGGGCGGCTTGTCGCATCGGGAAATGGTTCTGGCCGCGATCGCCGCTGATTACCACCCTAAGAACCGGACCGAGCGGCTGCTTCATGCACACAAAGACATCCTGCAAACGGTGGATATACAAAAAGTCCACCGCATCGGCTCCCTGCTCCAGCTAGGTATCGCGCTGGACCGCAGTGAAACCGGTTTGGTGGACAACATGGTTCCTTCCTTCGACGACGGCTCGCTTCATTTGCGTCTGCACAGCCGGGAGGAACCTATTCTGGAACTGAAGGCCATGGAAGCTGCGGCCAAGGATGTGCAAAAAGCATGGGATATTATTTTATCGTGGTCGGTCTATCTTTCTTCCAATTCGTGACCTTCATGGCTTCAAATTGACTGCGGACGGGAAGGCTGTCGTTTTCTACAAAACGATAGCTTCCGTTCGGCATCAGTTGTCTCGCCTTGACATTATCGCGCAGGGAAAGCTGAAGAATATCGACGACGAGCCCCTTGAGTCCTTCGTCAAACACAGGACACATCAACTCAATTCTGCGTGTCAAATTTCGCGTCATCCAGTCCGCGCTGGACAGGAATACCTCCGGATCGCCCGCATTCTCAAAGTAAAAAATTCTTGAGTGCTCCAAAAAACGGTCAACGACACTAATAACCCGTATGTTTTCGCTGATTCCCGGCACGCCCGGACGTAAGCAGCATACCCCCCGCACGATCAGGTCAATCTTGACCCCCGCCTGAGAAGCCTCATACAGCTCATCAATGATCTCCTGATTGGACAGGGAGTTCACTTTAGCTATAATTTTGCCCGGCTTTCCAGCTTTGGCATGTGCGGATTCCCGCCGGATCAGCTCGAACAGCTTGGCCTTGAGTCCCGTTGGGGCCGCAGTGAATGCCTGCAGCTCTTTTGCAGCGGAAAAACCGGTAATCTCGTTAAACAGCTCGGAGGCGTCCTCGCCGATCACCTGATTGGACGTGAACAGTCCGACATCGGTGTACGCTCTGGCTGTACTCGCATTGTAATTGCCTGTCCCTACATGCACATAACGTCTGAGAGAATTCTGCTCATGCCGGACAACAAGGATAATTTTCGCATGTGTTTTGAGACCGACCAGCCCGTAAACGACATGACAACCCGCCTTTTCCAGCTTGCGTGCCCACGCAATATTTCGTTCCTCATCAAATCTGGCCTTCAATTCCACCACAACCGTAACCTGCTTGCCCGATTCGGCCGCATGCGCCAGAGCGGGAATGAGGCGGGATTCTCCGTTAACACGGTACAACGTCATTTTAATGGCCATAACATCCGGGTCCTCGGAGGCCTCCAAGACGAAATCCGTCACCGCATCGAACGATTCGTAAGGGTGATACACCAGCACATCACGGCTGCGCAGCACCTCGAACATATCCTCACGCAGCGGCAGCTCAGGCGGGTATAGAGGCTTGACCTGCGGAAAACGCAAATGCGAATAGCCCTCAAGGCTGTCAGCAAAGGAGGAGAGGAACCCCAAATCCAGCGGTCCATCCGTTTCGAATACATGATCGAACAGCTCGAACTCGGTCTGCAGCTCCAGCAGCGCATAAGGATGAATGCCCTTCTCCACCTCCAGCCTTACAGGAGCCCCCCTTCTGCGCCTGCGCAGCTCCTTCTCGATCTCCTCCAGAAGGTCCTCCGCTTCCTCTTCATTGATGCTCAGATCGGCGTTACGTGTCACCCGGAAACCATGGACAGACTCCGGTATGTACCCGCTGAACAGGGTGTGAATATGATGCTTGATCAAATCCTCAATGAGGATAAAATGCTTGCTTTTACTGTTCGCGCGGCGCGGAACAGCGACCACACGCGGAATATTAGAGGGAACCTGAACGATGGCGAAAAACGGCTTATCGTCCGAACGTTCTCCCTCGCGCCGGAGCACCACCGCAAGATAAACATATCTATGATGCACAAGAGGAAACGGGCGGCTTTGATCGACCGCCATCGGCGTCAGCACCGGAAAAATAATATCATGGTAATACATGTCCAAAGCCTTGCGCTGCGTTGCATTCAAGTCCTCGTAATCCATAAATACAAGCCCCTTCTTGCCCATCTGGCGCGATACTTCGCGGAAGGTCTTGTACTGCTCCGATACCATTTCCGAAATTCTCTTGATTAGCCGCTTGTACAAACCTGGCGGCGCATAACCCGTAAAATCCTTTTGCATGAAGCCGGCTTTAATTTTTTCCCGGGTTTCCGCCACACGTACGGACATAAACTCATCCAGGTTGCTGGATACGATCGCCAGAAACTTGGCGCGCTCCAGCAGGGGAGCATCCGCAGCCTGCGCCTCTTGCAGCACCCTGCGGTTAAACTCAATCCAACTGAGATCACGATTAAAATAACGGGCGGCGTGTGTTTTGTCGCTCCCGACGTGACTTTCTTCTTTGATCATAGTGACCTCCATAAAATGGTTCATTTCGACACCTAGTTATTGTACTATCAGCCTGGTGTTCCTTCACCACCAGTATATCAATAAAATGTAAAATCTGCGTAAACGCAGAGCTTTATCCTTTACAAATTAAGCTTTACACGTTAAAGTCAATACTTGATACAATTTTTTTGCCTGGCGTCACCAACCTAGAAAAGCCAACTCCAGGAGGACGATCTATGGATTCGAAGAAAAAACCCCGCATTCTTCAAAAAAATATTGATTTTTTTATAGCCGCCCTGTCCGGAACCCCCGTCACGGTATGGCAGGAGGATCCGACAGGTGTTTACTGTGAAGTCGGCGGCGGGCTCATCGAAATGTTCTCGGATGAGGTCGTTCGCGTCCGAAATACGGACGGAAGCAAAAGTCACTACGACCGGGACGTTACGATGTTCCAGGGCGTTCATTAATTTTTTACGGTACTGCATTTTGTTCAGCTCTGCAAGCGCCCTCCCGGCGCTTTTTTTAATTCCTTCCTTTATGTACCGTTCTTTTGAATGCTGCTTTCAAAAGGTGTATGATGAAAAGCGAACAGACTCATGGAAGCAGGGATCACTTTTGAAAAAACTCCAGTCCTTTAACCCTTCCGCGAAGGAAGGAAGCATATTGATTATGACAGCAGTAGAAGCCGAACGGGAAGCTGTGCTGCGCGGACTGAGCGGCAATCCACGCTTTGTTGTGGAGCTAGCCGGGGTGGGAGCGGCTTCAGCAGCCGCTCTCACAGCAGGACAGCTTGCGGCAGGCGGCTACCGGGCCGTAATTAGCGCTGGCATCGGCGGCGGCTTTGCCCGTATTGCGCCTATGGAATCGGTCGTTGTCGCCACATCTATCATCGCCGCGGACCTTGGCGCCGAGACTGCGGAAGGCTTCAGCAGCGTGGACGAGCTTGGCTTCGGTTCCAGCCGCCTGCCGGTGGATGCCGACACAGCCGCCCACTGGACGCAGCTCCTTGCAGCCGGCGGACTGCAGGCCTGTGCGGGTCCGGTGCTGACCGTGTCCACCGTGACAGGCACAGCCGCTACGGCCGCAGCTCTGACAGAGCGGGTGCCGGGTGCTGCGGCCGAAGCGATGGAAGGCTATGGGGTCGGCATTGCCGCCCGCGCCGTCGGGGTCCCTGTGTTTGAGATTCGCGCCATTTCCAACCTCGTCGGCCCCCGCAATCGGGCCGCATGGCGGATCAAGGAGGCACTGCAGTCGCTTGAGACAGCATTCCATATTTTAACGGAGGTTTTATAATATGAAGATTGCATTTTCTCCATGTCCTAATGACACCTTTGTGTTCCATGCGTTAACACATGGATTGATTGAGGATGCACCCAAGTTTGAGGTCAAGTATGCCGATATCGATATCACGAACAATCTGGCGGTAACACCCGAAGGCCTGGATGTCATGAAAATTTCTTATGCCGCCCTGCCATGGGTGCTTAATGACTATGCCCTTCTCCCCTGTGGAGGAGCACTTGGGCGGGGCTGCGGCCCGCTTGTGCTGACACTTGACGGTTCCACGGACCCCGCCGCATTGACAGGCAAGCGCGTGGCTGTGCCGAGTGAACGCTCCACCGCTTATCTGCTGTTCCGTCTCTGGGCAGCCAAGCATGTTCCCGGTGGGGTAGGCGAGATCGTCGTGATGCCATTTGACCAGATTATGCCGGCTGTACGCGATGGGCGGATGGATGCGGGGCTGGTTATTCACGAAGCGCGCTTTACCTACCCGGAATATGGGCTCAGCCTGCAAGTAGACCTGGGCAGTTGGTGGGAAGAGGATACGGGGCTTCCGATTCCGCTGGGTGCCATCATAGCCCGCCGTCATCTGGATTTGAAGGCGATCACAGGCTGGATCCGTGCTTCCGTAGAATACGCTTGGCAGCATCCTGAGGCTTCCCGGGATTACGTTCTCTCACACGCTCAGGAAATGGCCCCAGATGTCGCCCAGTCCCATATTGAGCTGTATGTTAATGACTTCACGGCCGACCTCGGCGATAGCGGTTATGCAGCCATCGAGGCTCTGCTCGGCCGCGCCGCCGCTGAAGGACTGGTCCCCGCATTTGATCTGGACAAGCTGAAATGGCCCCAGGTGGAAGCTTAATGAGAAAAAGACAGCCTGCTGCTTGAGACTCAAGCAGCAGGCTGTCTCATTCCATAGGAAAGCTTCTCTAACCAATACAGAAAAAGCCTTGAATGTGCAGCGCACTCAAGACTCCATCCAGCTTATTTAAGCTTCTGTTTCGATCACTTCTGTTTTAAATACATTATCCAGCTTTGTGCCCAGCCTTTTTACCAGGGGGACTTTGATATCCCTGCCCAGCTCTTTGAGAAATGAATTCACATCGCAATTCACTTGCTCCAATTGCAGTTCTATAAAGCCATCGTTGATAATGCTGGGATTAGCTTCGTCGGGCACTGCAACCGTAAGATCATACTTTTTCGTCAGAGTATTGCTGTAACGGGAGAAAATTTCTATCAACTCATCATTGTCGAACTTTTCAATCGCGTTCTTTCCTTTGTTCGTAAAATTCAGTTTCACTCTCACTTCACTTGTCCCCTTTTCTTTAAACCACTAATTTTTGCAAATCGCAGGTTGTCGTTCTGGCTGCTGTATGGTTCCTTAAAAGAGAAGACTGCATTATGATTACCCTTACATGATTATATCAACATTTTCATTATTTTTCACCATTGGGGTGTTCCACTATTCGTTCTGCTTCAAAAACAAAAAAAAGCGACTGTCATGAGACAATCACTTGGGCTGTAGACAGCAGCCGGTGTAATTCCGTTTAAACAGGCTTGGTACAGGTCCAGCCGTGGGACTCGTATTCTCGGATCGCATCCCGGAGATCCTCCGCATCATCGGAATGGATCGTTACCGGGGGCAGCGCAACCAGACATTCATCCGCCCCATAATCGATCATGACATCCTCGACTTCATAATAAAGCATGTCTCCGAAGGCAGGATCGGTTATTTTATGCCCCGTGTGAGGCAGGCTGTATGATTCGAACGTTCTTGCCACCTTCGTGTATTCTTTTACACCTGTTGCTGAAATTTGCTGGGTAATCACGATCTTCAAGTTAACCTCTCCTTAAAAAACCTCCATAACGCAGATAGCATGCTATCCCGCTATGGAGGCTATAGTTCTGCCCGCGCTGCATCATATTAAGACAGTAAGAACAAACATGATCCTCTGCTCAGCACTGCTCTGGACTCGGTACACCCGCATCATCACGTGTGCGGAAAGAAGAGCCGCAGCCGCACGTAGCGACCGCATTCGGATTATGAATGGTAAAGCCGCCCGACATGCCGGACTCCTCGAAGTCGATTTCCAGACCGTCAAGGTAACGAAGGCTGTCCTTCTCCATGACCACCTTCATTTCCTGAATGTCCATATATATATCCTGATCACTTTCCTGATCATCAAAGCCCATTGCGTATGAGAAGCCTGTGCAGCCGCCCGGCGTTACACCCAGACGCAGGAACATATTCGGCGTTTCTTGCTGGGCAAGCATCTCCTTCAGACGCTCGGCAGCGGAATCCGTAATGTTGATCATTCCATATTCCTCCTTTGTACTTCATTCTACTTGTTCAGTATACTCCAGTTTCGGCGGGGCCTCAAGCCATGGAAGCATCCGTCTGGCAAGGACAAAAGCACCGTTTTTCTAGCTTATCCGGTTGAACACCTGCCGGGTCAGGTTTATAATAGGTGGGTACGTAATTAGTAAACTGTCGGAATTTTGTCATAGATAAAACCGATATCTTTATTTTTGTAACATTTTTCACAGCATTAATCATGCTCCGCGAAGCCGGAAGCGTACCGACGGAACGGGACATCCTGTGTGTATCAGCAACCATGCGCTGATCGCCCAGCAATTTGGAGGAGGAATAGGTATGTCCACATTAGTATCACCCTTTACAGATCGAAGAATGGCCGAAATCGTGGAGAAGGTGCGCAATGGCGAGCGTCTGACGCTTGAGGATGGCGTGTACCTGTATGAAACGGATGATCTCCTGACCTTGGGTCAGTTGGCTAACGAGGCTAATTTACGTAAGAACGGCAAGAAAGTGTACTTTATTGAAAATATGAGCCTGTACTTTACCAATGTATGCGAGGCCCGCTGCGCGTTCTGTAATTTCCGTAAGGACCTGGGCGAGGAAGGCTCCTACACCTTGTCAGGTCAGGAAATGATCGACTATGTTGAACAGCATATCCATCCCGGAGTGCGTGAATTTCATATTGTAGGCGGGCATAATCAACATGTGCCCTTTCAATATTATGTTGATTCCCTGAAGGCGCTCCATGACAAATATCCGGATGTTACTCTGAAGGCTTATACGGCTGCCGAGATCGATTTCTTCACCCGCATCAGCGGACTCAGCATTGAGGAAGTGCTCCAGGAGCTACAGAAGGCCGGATTGCAATCACTGACCGGCGGCGGCGCTGAAATTCTGTCCGACCAATACCGCCAAAAAATGAAGGTCACCAAAGCCAACGTGGAACGCTATCTTGAAGTCCATCGCACCGCGCATAAGCTTGGTATGAAGACCCATACAACAATGCTGTACGGATCGGTCGAGTCTTACGAAGACCGGATTAACCATATGCTGCAAATCCGCGAGCTGCAGGATGAAACCAATGGCTTTATGGTGTTTATTCCGCTGTCCATGCAGCCGAAAAGCAAAAATGCCGGCATCATGCGGCGCAATTCAGCCTACGAGGATCTTAAGACAATCGCGATCAGCCGTCTGATGCTCGACAACATCCAACACGTGAAGGCTTATTTCATCAATATCGGTCCGCAGCTTACGCAGGTCGCGCTGTCTTTCGGCGCATCTGATGTACACGGCACAATCATCCGTGAGCAGATCAGTCATGCTGCCGGTGCTCTTACTCCTGCCGGTTTGACCCGCAAAGAGCTGATCTGGCTCGTGAAAGGAGCTGGACGCATTCCCGTGGAGCGGGACACCTTCTATAACGAAATTCAGGTGTACGAATAATCTTCTGTATGGAATTTTAGTTTGGCACAATCGTTACCCAGAAAGGGCGGACTTGTATCATGAAGAAATTCGTCATTCTTGGAGGCGGCTACGGCGGTCTCACCATTGTAAATGAACTGCTGGATAAATCCATTCCGCGGGATACCGAGCTTGTGCTGGTGGACAGGATGCCTTTCCAAGGGCTTAAAACGGAGTATTACTCATTGGCGGCGGGAACCGTATCGGATTTTGAACTGCGGGTCACCTTCCCGGAACACGACCAGCTTACCCGCAGATTCGGAGAAGTAACCTCCATTGATTTGGACGCCAGGATTATCCATTTCAAAGAGGGAGATCCCCTCTTATATGATCAATTGGTCATCGGCCTGGGGTGTACGGACCGGTTTCATAATACCCCTGGGGCCGAAGAGTTTTCCTGCACGATCCAGTCTTTTAATAGTACACGGCGGACCTATATGCGCCTGAATGAGATCAACCCTTACGGAAGCGTCCATATTGTTGGCGGCGGTCTGAGCGGCGTAGAGATTGCCGCCGAGCTGCGGGAAAGCCGACCTGACTTGAATATCTCGATCATGGATCGCGGGGAACGGGTGCTCTCTTCGTTCCCGCAGCGCTTGTCCGCTTATGTCCATGAATGGTTTAAAGAACATGATGTGAACGCTCTTTCCCGCGTCTCCGTGACACGGGTTGAGCCTAACGCCATTTATAACCACGACGACCTTATTCAAACGGATGCGGTCGTATGGACGGCTGGTATTCAGCCGGTCAAAGTCGTCCAGGATCTGAGTATAGCCAAGGATCCGCAGGGAAGGATCGTCGTGAACGAGCTATACCAAATCCCGAATCATACCGAGGTGTATGTGGTGGGAGATTGCGCAAGCCTTCCTTTTTCTCCAAGCGCACAGGCGGCGGGAATCCAGGGCGAACAGATAGCCCATATCGTGCAGGCTATCTGGAAGGGTGAGAAGCCCCAGACTCATGCTATCAAGCTGCGCGGCACCCTGGGATCATTAGGCAAGAAAGCCGGATTCGGCTACGGATTCTTGGGCGGCACGGCCCTGCGCGGGCGTATTCCCCGTCTGCTCAAGAGCGGAGTTCTCTGGAAATCGAAACGTCATTTTGGATAATATTCACCTATCTGCACATAAGCAGCGGAGAGGACGAAGCAATTCCGGAAAAGCGATTGTAGGAATGCTTCGTTCTCAGAGCGTCTCCCGGCGATCAGTCAAGATCAAGCGTCTCCCACGCCTCAGCTTCCTTGATCTTGGCGATAATCGCATCGTACAATGCCTCGGGAGAATCCGCCGCCACAATTTCACCGTCAACCATTGCAAACGGCTCGGCATAACACTGACCGCAATTGTTCAGACAGCCATATTCCACGATATCGTAATCCGGATTCTGCTCTAGTCTGGGCATGACTGCTTCTGTGCTGATATTACTGCTGCAAAATTCTATGATCGGTCTCATATTTTATTTCACCTGCTTTTGGCAGGAGCATTTTATTTTGCTCCCGTTTGTAATATAATAAGCATTATAGGAAAGGAGTTGAATTCTAATGAGCGATAACACACAAAGCATCACCATGTATGATGAGGTGTTGGAAGTTTTGGATAAATTGCGCCCGTTCCTGCAACGTGACGGCGGCGACGTCGAGTTGGTTGACGTAGAAGACGGCATCGTGAAGCTGAAGCTGATGGGGGCTTGCGGAAGCTGCCCGAGTTCAACCATTACGTTGAAAGCCGGCATCGAACGCGCTCTTCTCGAAGAAGTCGACGGTGTGCAAGAAGTGGTACAAGTATTCTAATATGCTTCAAGCATATTCATGACAGGGTCTTGGCTTCATATGAAGCCAAGGCTCTTTTTTTTGTTAACTCCCCTCTTCAGCCTACAGCGGTATCGAAGGACGAATCGGATCAAGTCCGCCCGAAATATCCATAATATTGCCTGTAATAAAATCGGACGAGTCCTCGCATAAATAGGCAATCACCCGCGCAATGTCCTCCCCGCTGCCCGGTCTGCCTCTGGGTGTCTCATCATCCCGCATACCGCTGACCTCGGCAATGGTCTTCTCCTTATTGTCACCGCGAATATCTCCAGGACAAATCATATTGACCGTGACCCCTGACGGAGCTTCTTCAACAGCCAATGTTTTCGTAAAAGAAACAAGCCCTACCTTGGCCGCCGCATATACGGCTCGGTGTGGCCATGCTCTCGCTTCCCCGGCGTGCCCAAACCCAAAATGGATAATTCTCCCCCACCGCTGTCTGCGCATATACGGAAGCACCCGATGGTCCAGCAGCATCGTTCCCACCAGATTGCCGTTCATCAAAGCATGAATTTCAGCAGGCGTATAATCTGCGAACAGCCTGCGCTCCCGTATAAACGGCCCTGCGTTATTCACCATAATATCGACACCGCCGAGCCTGAGCTCAACCTGGCCCACCAATTCTTCAATATCCTGCTGCCGGGTAATATCCGCCTGAATGGCCGTACACCGTACTCCTTTGGCCTGGATGATTTTCTCCAGCTCCAAGGCTTCCTTACGGCTGTGCACATAGTTTATCGCAATATCGAACCCTTGATCCGCTAAACGTAAAGCTGTCATTTTTCCCAGCCCTTTGGCGCTTCCAGTAATCAAGGCAACCTTTGATTTCAACGTACTTCCTCCTCTGCAAAGAGAACGCCACAGGAACAGTATAAAAGATTTGGGTTCTTGTCTCAACTTGCCGGAGCTCAGTATGCAAAAAAACCGCCCTGCCCGAAGGCAGAAGCGGTATATGCTTATACTGTTATTCATTAAAATGCAGGAACGATCGCCCCTTGGTATTTATCTTCAATAAATTTTTTGACTTCCTCGGACTGCAGTGCTTTTGCCAAAATTTGAATGCCTTCGGAGTCTTTGTTATCCGGACGGGCCACCAGCAGATTCGCGTAAGGGGAGTCCTTATCTTCGATGAACAGGGCATCCTTCGTTGGATTCAGATTAGCTTCCAGCGCATAGTTCGTGTTAATAACCGCCAGATCCAGGTCAGGCAACTGGCGCGGTAGGATGGCTGCATCCGCTTCACGGATGTCCAGGTTTTTCGGATTACCAGTAATATCGGCAATCGTAGAATTGATATCTGTGTTGTCTTTCAGTGTAATCAGACCTTGCTTGGCCAGCAGCATCAGGGAGCGTCCGCCATTGGTCGCATCATTCGGAATGCCTACAATAGCGCCGTCCGGAATTTCATCGGCCGATTTGAATTTTTGCGAATATGCACCCATAGGCTCAACATGTACTGGCACTACGGATACGAGATCCATACCGCGCGCTTCATTCTCGCTGGTCAGGTACGGCTGATGCTGGAAGAAGTTCGCATCCAACTGTTTGTCGAACACTTGTACGTTAGGCTGCACATAGTCGTTAAAAGTAACGACCTGCAGGCGTACCCCCTGCTTCTCCAGCTCAGGCTTGATCGCTTCCAGTATTTCGGCATGAGGCACAGCAGATGCACCGACTTTCAGCTCAATGCTGCGTGGTGTACCTCCTGGATTTTCGTCCGCTGTTGCTCCCGGACCGTTCTGAGCACTCCCGCAGGCTCCCAGAATCAGCAGCAATGCAAGGCTTAGAAAAGCAAATGACCATTTTTTCATAACGTGTAACCCCTCCAAAATTTAGTTTTAAAAGCTTGGCATGAATAAGGATTTATATTTAATGTTTCCTTATTTTCTTGTATAATGCCGCACGAGACGGTCACCCGCCATTTGCAGCAATTGCACCAGCACGACCATAAGCACGACGGCAACAATCATGACCGCTGTGTCGTACCGATAATAACCGTAGTTGATTGCCAGCGCGCCCAAACCGCCACCGCCTATCATGCCTGACATGGCCGTATAGGAGACCAGCGTGACAATGGTAATCGTCAATGCGGCCAACAGTCCCGGCCTTGCTTCACGGAGCAGCACTCGGAAGATGATTTGCCCGGTTGAAGCTCCCATCGCATGAGCCGCCTCAATGACGCCCCGGTCCACCTCCCGCAGGGAAGTCTCCACAAGCCTTGCGAAAAACGGTGCCGCCCCAATTACCAGCGGAGGAATTGTGCCGGTCACACCAATGGAGGTGCCAACGATCGCTCTCGTTACAGGGATCAATGCAACGATCAGAATAATAAACGGCACCGATCTGAGAATATTGACGATGAATGACAGCACCGTGTAGATGACCTTCATCAAGACGAGTGATGAACGGCTGGCCAGGAACAGCACGACACCGAGGGGCAGCCCCAGAAGGAGTGTAAACAACCCGGATATGCCTAGCATTTGAATTGTATCCAACGTCGATGCGCCAATTTCGTTCCAGTTAATTTGAGAAAAATCAAGCTCATTCATCAGCCGATCACCTCCACATCAAGCCCCTGTGCGGATAATTCCCGGGTCGTCTCCCGGATGGCTTTGTCGTCGCCCTCAAATCGAACGGTGAGCAGGCCGTAGGGCACATTTTTCAGCGTGGAGATGGTCCCCTGCAGGATGGCAAAATCCACACCGGTCCTGCGGACCGTCCGTGATAAAATCGATTCATAGGTTTTGTCGCCCAGAAACGAAATTTTGACGGTTTGCGAAGACGCCAGGTGAGGAGCCGCAATCGCTACCTGCAAATCTCCACTCTGATCGGATTCCCTCATAATAAATTCTCTTGTTACCGGATGCTGCGGCTTGATGAAGACTTCAGCCACCGGCCCTTGTTCTACGATTCCGCCCTGATGGATAACGGCGACGCGGTCACAGATCCGCTGTATCACATGCATTTCGTGAGTGATCAGCACGATGGTCAGATTGAAGCGCTGATTAATATCGAGCAGCAGCTTCAGAATCGAATCTGTCGTCTGTGGATCGAGCGCTGACGTGGCCTCGTCGCACAGCAGCACGTCCGGGTCGCTGGCAAGCGCGCGAGCAATTCCGACACGCTGCTTCTGCCCGCCAGATAGCTGGGCAGGATACTTGTTGGCGTGCTGCTCCAGTCCGACAAGAACAAGCAGCTCGTTTACCTTTTTGTCGATTTCCGCTTTAGGTTTGCTATCCAGACGAAGCGGAAATGCGATATTGTCATATACGGTCGCCGAGGACAGCAGATTAAAGTGCTGAAAAATCATACCGATTTTACGCCGTCTGGACTGCAGCTTCTTGCGGCTCAGACTGATCATGTTCACTCCGTCGATCCATATCTCGCCCGAGCTTGGCCGCTCCAGCAGGTTGATGCAGCGGATCAGCGTACTTTTCCCCGCCCCGGAGTGGCCGATAATACCAAAAATTTCACCTTTGCCTATCGATAAGTTCAGGTTAGACAGCGCTGGTGTCATCCGGCTGCCTTTGCCATAAAATTTAGTCAGCTTCTTGATTTCAATCAAGTTGGTCCGTCCCCCTTCTCTTCCTTGTACCCCTTCCCGCCATGACTGTCTCTATTTTGTCCAACAAAAGAAAAGAGCCCCTTTCGCAAATGAAAAGGGCTCTTGCCTATACAGCAAAATCCGGTTCTCATCTGCCAATACCTCCTGCAAACACAGTGGTATTGTTGGAATTAGCACCATGACGCTGCTCCTTAGCGTATATACGCCGGGGTGCAGCCGGTTGCCGGGCTTCATCGGGCCAGTCCCTCCGCCTCTCTGGATAAGAGATATATAGTTGTCTCGGTATCACGGTATCATAAAGCTCACATACAAACTAGAATTTAGTATAGATACTTTACATGGCTTTGTCAAAGGTAATTTTGCGAAAACATGCAGTAAAGCTTTCTTGCGGCTACATGGAAATGAATACATACTGCCGTTTACTGTCCCGTTGAACGTCGTTCCCACTGCTGATTCGTATAATCAAAAGCTGCCGCTATCGAACGACAGACCATGTCCAGGCCCTGCTGCAGATCATCAAGATGCTCGTCAAGATCCTCAAGCTTTATTTTACCGTATAATGCACGCTGCTTTTGCCATAAATCATCCTGCATTTCAACATTCATATAGTGCACTTCCGTATTTCTGCGTTTGCGCAGCCGGTTAAGCGGGTCTCTGAAGCCGTCCTTCAGCTCGAAAAGACGGTCCGCAAGCTTGTCATGGATTTTTAAATATCTGAACTGTCTAAGCACGGTAAAGTAGGAATAATGGGCTTTCACCTTCGACGTATTCATGTCGTAAAAGTCATTCAACAGATTTCCCAGTTTGTCCAGCAATGCGAACACTCGAATAAACCCGTTTTTGTAAAAATACACATACCGGGCATAGTCCTCCTGTTCCTCTGCAGTCATTTCCTCAGAGAAATTCGCACAGACCTTCTTCCTGAAAAATGCCGCCGCATACGCGCTCTGTTCCAGCTCATCCAGGGAGGTGCTCAACCCGCGCGTCAATATTTCAGCCTTACGGAAATCGAACGTCGGATCCCCGCTCTGCTCCATTTGGCGCTGCAGCAGACTTAGCGTCCGCTTCATGCTATTCATGGCCTGCAGCAGCGCTCCGCTGTCCTGCCTTGGCTGTTCACCCAAAAGCTCCCGAAGCATTGTACTCTAACCTCCTAGGGCCTGTATGGCTTAAGATTGGATACCATAGCTCTTCCAGCGCTCATCCACCAAACGGACAATGTCCTCGCGCGGCAGCACCTCATCCGGATAGCCCGGCTTCATGCGCGCATCCACGACGAGCGGCAGCTTGTAATTCAAATGATGCAGCTTGACTTCATGGTCGGCAAACATATCCGTTGCCGGATTGAAGCGGGTAAATACCGTCCACAGGAAGGACGCCTGTGAGCGCACCACTTCCTCGGCGTTGTCCACAATAAATACCAGCGGCCACTTCTGTTCCATACCGGACATGCGTTGCAGCACATGTGCGGGCAGCTCAGGCTCCTGCTCATATGAAGCTCCCGAAATGACAAGGCAGCCGCCGCAGTATGGCTCAATGCGGGTAATGCCCGGCAGGTCTCCGCCCTCATACACACGCGGCAACTCACGCACCGGCTCGCCGACACCCATCAGCACCGCCTTGCTTCCGTGGTTCAGCTTACGCCCGGTATAATCGAGCGTATCATGCGAGGTATGATTGAATATGAACAAATCCCGGGCCGGATCAAAACGCTCCAGAATCGTCTCCAGCAGCGCGGTAAAATTCGACAGGTCTAACGGTTTATCCGTCAGCATCAGGAATTTCGTCAGCGACAACTGACCTTGCCCCAGGATCGTAAAGGCAGACACAAGCGCCTCACGCGAGTAACTTTCACGCACAACGGCGGCAGCAAGCGCGTGCACCCCTGTCTCCGCATATGCCCATAAAGAACGCACCGCCGGCATGACAAGCGGATAAGCAGGGGACAGCAGACGCTGCAGGAATTCACCCAGATAATAGTCTTCCTGTCGCGGCTTGCCTACAATTGTCGCCGGATAAATGGCGTCCTTGCGATGATGCATATGCTTGACACGAAATACCGGGAAATCATGCTTCAATGAATAATAGCCGAAATGGTCCCCGAACGGTCCCTCCGGACGCCGCTCATGCGGAGGAACGTAACCACTGATCGCAAATTCAGCCTCCGCAGGGATACGATGGCCTCCCGACGGGTCTTCCACCATCGGAAGCTTGCCGCCCATAATCAGCGAAGCGAGCATCAGCTCAGGCAGATTTTCGGGAGCGGGAGCGATGGCCGAAGCGATCAATGCGGGGGGGCCGCCCAGGAATATCGTGACAGGCAGCGGCTCGTTGCGCTGCTCCGCTTCATGGTAGTGGAAGCCGCCTCCCTTATGGATTTGCCAATGGATTCCCGTCGTGGAATCATCATAGATTTGAATCCTGTACATGCCCAGGTTATGGTCTTTAGGCTGGCCGGGCTTCTCGGTATATACGAGCGGAAGCGTAATAAACGGACCGCCATCCTCATGCCAGCTCGTTACACGCGGCAGCGGCGCAAGCGGCGCCTCTGTTCTCTGCACACCCAGCACGGGAGCTTCTGCGGCTGAGACAGTTTTCACCCCTACCTTAATCATGTCCCTAATCAGCCCGCGCTCATTCCATAATGCTTTCGGAGTTGGCGGAAGCAGTGTTTTCGTTGCGTTGACGATCGTCTTCATCAGTTGCTCCGGACGTGGTCCGAAGGCCATATCAACACGCCGGTCCGTACCAAACAGATTGCTGACAACCGGAAACGGCGTTCCTTTCACATTGGTAAACAGCAGAGCCTTGCCCTCCTGCTCGATCACGCGGCGGTGAATCTCCGCCAGCTCAAGATAAGGATCAACAGGCGCTTCAATAATGTGCAGGTCATTCTCCTTGCGCAGTGCTTCAACAAACTGCCGCAGATTCTGATAGATCACAGGTTATTAGTCCTCCTATATTGAAAAGCCGCCGCAACTGCCGAGGGCAGGCCGGTTTTCCAGGCTTAAGCAAAACAAAGCCCTCGAGAAGCTCGCGGACTTTGCTTGTTCTAATCTTATTATATGGGTTTCCCCGCCTTTGGGCAAAACCGGATATTGCAGAGGCTTAAGTGCGCTGAAGAGAAGCGTTTTGCACTGCCATTTTCTCCGGCGACAGCTGCCAGACCCGGTAGCTCATGTAACACAATATGGCGAACAGGGCTGCTATGATGAGCATATGCGACAATACGACGAACATGTACAGCTCCGGTCTTCCCGCTGTGTACAACAGGGCTATCCCCACAACAATCTGGAGGGCGATAAGAATGACGGAGACTACGCCAAGAGCACGAATATCACCATGATCCGGATGCTTGCGATAAGAGAAGTGCCCTACCGCCAGAATGACAAAAAACAGGACGCCGGCTGCAATCTGGTGCAGCGATAACGGCGCAATTCCTAAGAAGGAATTAATGCGATTCTCGGTAGAGTGGCTCAGAAACGCCCCAGTATACACTGCAATATACGTATAGACGGTGGATGCCCAAATGAAATTACGGAAGCCGCGCGAAACCGGCTTTCGGTCATGGCGCAACATACGGTGTGTGTCACGATCCGCCTGCCAGGCGCCCAGCGTCATCATCGATGCACTCGCAAAGGCAATAAGGGCGAATCCAAAATGAAGCGCCATGACGGCCGTGGACTGGGAGAACACGACAGCCATTGCCCCCATGATGCCCTGAATAATGACAAAGAGCAGCGTCATGAGTGAGAAAAACTGCAGATCACGGCGCTTTTTGAAATAAATCAGGAACGCTGCAAAGGTGGCAATGGACAGTATACCCGCCAAACCGCTAACCAAGCGGTGGGAAAATTCGATGACCGATGCGATCGTATGGGCTGGAACGAACTTGCCGTTGCAGGTTGGCCATTCACTGCCGCAGCCAAGGCCCGAATCGGTACGTGTCACCACTCCCCCGCCAAAGGTGGCCAGGAACATGACAATACAGGTCGCCAGGGCCAGCCATTTTAAAATCCGTGTATTCTTCACGATATCTCACCTGCTATTTTCATATTTTTGAGTTGAGCGTATTCCCGCTAATTTCAAAATAATTATAACGGATAAAAACATCATTGACATAAAGCCTTTGTGACAAAATGTTAACGTCTCCCACGTAAAAAAGCGTCCCCCTTGGATAAGAGGGACGCTCGGTATTAACCCTGATTAAGCCTTCAAGGCTGTATGAACCTCAACGGCTCGGTCAAGAAACTGTTCAATTTCCGCACGGGATTTGCGCAGTCTGTTTACTAGCCGCATAACCTCCCTGCCTTCGCTGAAAGCGATGAAGCTTGGAATACCCAGTACGTTATAGGCTTCGCTGACTCCTTCGGCTTCCTCAACGTCCACCTGGATCAGCTTCAAATCATCCGCATATTTCTGCTCCACATCCGGCATGAACGGATCTATAAATTTGCAGTCACCGCACCAGTCCGCTTTAAATACAGCCACCGTCAGCCCGGGAGCCTGCACAGCCTGATCGAATTCCGCCTTATTTCTAATTTGCCGCATATCATACACCATCCCTTCGCATGAATTATGAAATAGCAATCAAGGATTGTTAAGGCCGAAGCCTATCTTTATTTTAACCCGAAAAAAGGTTTTTGCCCAGCACCCTCCGACTCCGATTGGAACCCCGCCTTGTGAGCCATACTGAATATATAAGGAATAGATAAGAAAACTGGGAAAGGAGGGAAGAGCATCATGCGGGACGACTGGCTTCGCTCCTGGATGCGCCTGCTTGGAACGGTGCCCCGTATGACTGGGGAAGCGCTGAAGGGAAAATATGCGGGATGGAAAGCTTCCAAGCGGCTCCGCCATCCACTGAGAGAAATACCATGGAACAGCCGCTCCGCCGAAGCGGCGCTGGCTGATGCGGAGCGTATGTTTTCCATGAACGGACGCAGCATGCGTGCACCGGTAACAAATATGCTCCAGTCCGAAGAAGACCGGGAGCTTGTGGAACTGATCCATAACGAGACCACACGGTCTAACCGCAGCAATATCACGCGAACGGCCGCCTATCTCGAATGCTACAACCGCTTTCCGGAACTGCACTGGGCACTGCTGGCCCATCTGGTGTCACGCAATGGCGGTTATAACATGACGGATTTGAAGGGCGGCCTGATGGAGGATCTGATGACCGGCCAGCAGAGGGAGTGGATGTACCGTTTGCTTGAGAGATGCAACGCCCTGATTTTCCAGGATGCTTATCCCCAACTGCTGCTTTACACACATAGCCGCCGGCTGGGTCGCAGTTGCTTTCATTTGCTGCCCTTTTTTCATGTCTCCGCTTTTATGGTCCCGTTTTGGGACAGGTTTTGGACATTGCGAGACAGCCCCCTGCTGACCGTCGCCCTTATCATCAATGAACAGCATTATATCGAAGAACGGGTCATACGGAACCCGTATTTTCAAAAGCATGTCACCCGCTGTGCGTCGTTCCGCGTACATGACTGGCTTCACCTTAACCAGATTGTGTTCCCTCTAGGGCAAGACAGCGGGCTGGCTGGTCTTATCATCGAGCATTTTACCAATCTGAACGAGCGCATCGGCTTCGGAAAAAGCCTGTATGCCCTCTTGTTCGGATATGAGCAGGTGCTGACGCAAGCACATTCCTTCGCACAGAATGTCCCGCATAAGGGCTCACGCAGCGAATACTGGCCCCAGCTCTTCACACCCGACATCAAAAAAGCGCTGCACTCTCCTTACGAGAGCGCAGCGCTTAATAACAAGGAGCGTCTTCCTTCCAACAGTAAATTGTACAGCCCGACACTTGAGCAGGTATGGTCGGATACACCTTATGAACCGATTCCCAGATACGACTGGTTCCAGGGAATGCTGAACCCTTCCTATCTGAGCAAGCCCCGGCGACCTTTCCTGTTCGAGATGACCCACGAGCACAGATTCGGCATCCGGAAGACTGCTGCGGGTCACGATGCCGAGATTCTATTGCAATAGGTCCTTTTTGCAATAAATGCCTTGCCGCGTGATGACTCCTTTACCCCCGCTGTCCGGACGCTCCGCGCTGCAGACGCATGAATGGGCGCAGTACCTTTTGCATGATCCGCGGATAACTGCCCAGCTCGTCCCGGCGCAGAACACGCAGCAGCACGAGCAGCACAAGGTAACTCAAGACGACCGCCAGCCCTGATACGATACAAGCAACCAGAAAAACGAATCTGGACGGTGCCGATCCCGCAGCAACCAGAACCAGCGTATTGACACCGTAGCCGACAGCTCCTGCAATCAGAACAGTCAGGATGAAGCCAACCCATCTGCCGCCAAGGATCGAGAACGGAACCACCTTTTTCAACACGCGCAGGTTCAGGTAGGTTATAACCAGAAAACAGAGACCCGTAGCCGCGATAATGCCGTAAATACCCAGCCATGACGCCAGTAGCCAGCTCGCAGCCAGCTTCACCATCAGACCAGCGGCAACACTGATCATCGAAATATTCGGCTTGCCGATGCCGATGATCATAGAATTGGTTGTCATCATTGTAATCTGGAAAATTGTTCCGAAGGTCAATGCCGCAATAATCTCGCTGCCGTTCAACGAACTGAACAACAGCCCATTCACCGAATAGGCTGCCGCACACAGCGCGATGACGATCGGCATGCCGGTCAGAATCGAGATGCGCAGTGCCGATGTAATCTGGTTACGCAGATGATCATGGTCCTTGCGCGCAAAGGCTGCGGAAATGATCGGCAGCAACGATTGGCTAAGCGCAATAGCAAGAATCGGCGGAATACCGGCAATGCTCTGCGCCCGGTTGCCCAATATGCCCAGCGTCTCCGTTGCCTTGGCTTCGCCCAACTGGTTAAGCAGCAGAGTCTTGACAATCGACGTGTCGATAAAGTTAACCGCAGGGACTGCAAGGGAAGAGAGCACAATCGGAATGGAGAGCACAAAGATGCTCTTGTAAATTTGCAGCAGCGGAAGCTGTTCCACCAGCGGCTCATTGATTCTGCCCGCCGCATCGGAGCGGCGCAGCTTAAACGTATAATAAAGCATGATAGCAAACGCCCCGAGACTGCCGAACACGCCGCCAAAGGAAGCGCCTGCCGCCACCTGCGCATCCGAATATCCGGCCTGCAGCAAGAAATAAGCGAGCAGAATGGCAATACCGACACGGGCAAACTGCTCCACAATCTGCGAAATACCCCCGGCTGTCATGTTGCCCCTGCCCTGAAAATAACCGCGCATCATCGCGATTGCCGGAAACAGCAGCAGCGCTGGCGCTAGCGCGCGAATCGACAGCGCCGCTTCTGGCGTCTTGGCGATATGCTCAGCATAGAATGGAGCGCCAAAGTACAGCAGTGTCGTAATGATAATACCGGCGCCTGCCGCAAAAATCAGAGCTGCCTGGTAGATGCGCCGCGCCTCCTGCGGCTTGTTCAGTGCATACCGCTCGGATACCATTTTACTAAGAGTGCTGGGTATACCTGCAGTTGCCACTGTCAGCAGCATCAGATATACCGTGTTGGCTATTGAAAAGGAGGCATCCCCGATATCCCCCAACAGATGCTCGAGCGGGACCCGCTGCGCGAGTCCCAGCACCCGTGCCACCAATGCCGCCGCCGCCAATATCAATGTGCCTTTAATAAACGTTTCCTTCTTGGACAATGTATGTTCCCTTCCTTCCCCGTGTAGCGGGCGTTTCCACAGCAAAGCCCCGCTCAGGGCCGGCCGGCAGACCGTCACCTGTGCGGAGCTTATCAGCGCTTATTCACCGTAAATTCAGAATACGTAAATCAGGAAAACGACAATCATCACGAGCTGTAAAATGACTTTCATCACCGTGCTGGTGAACAAACCAACGACCGAGCCAAACCCGACCTTGATCGCCTTATCCAGCGGTTGGCGGTTAATGAGCTCCCCGATCACCGCACCGATAAACGGCCCGAGAATGAGGCCGAACGCCGGAATGACAAAAGGACCGATGATCACCCCAACCGTGCTCAGCACCGTGGACAGCTTGGAGCCGCCGAACTTATTGACACCCCAGGCATTTACAATATAATCCGCCACGAAGAGAACAACCACGATGAGGGTCTGGATAATCCAAAACCAGGTGGTAAAGGATGAAAAACTGAAAAACCATCCGTAGATAAAAAAAGCGAAGTAAATCGCCAGCGCTCCCGGCAGAACCGGGTACACCGCGCCTGCCATCCCGATGACAAACAAAGCAATGATCAGCACCCAACCAAGTATGTCCATGGCCGCCTCCATTTCCGTTTCAATGTACTAGCCTGCCGCCCTTGGCGGACACAGATCAGACGAGAATATGGTCGCGAATGACTTCCACAATGCCGTCCTCATTATTGCTGGCCACGACCAGGTCTGCGGCTTCTTTTACCGTTTCCTGAGCATTGCCCATCGCTACACCGAGCCCAACCGCCTGGATGACCGCCAGATCGTTAAGACTGTCTCCGACCGCGACGACCTCATCCATCGTAATGCCGAGCAGGCCGCATACTTCCTTAATGCCGCTCTCCTTGGAGATTCCCTGCGGATTAATTTCGATATTCGTGGGAGAGGAATTCGTGATCTCAAGACCGCCCAGATTTTGCAGCTTGATAAGAATGTCATGGCGAACTTCTTCGATTTCTGTGTTATACCCAAATTTAAGCCATTCAAACCCATCCAGCGAATCGGGCCACCGCTCTGTATTAAACAGTCCCTCTGTTGTATACGCCCAGAACCAGGAGTCCGCTTCGTCCGCAATCGCCTTCATCTGACGAATGAGCTCTTGATCCAACAGATAACGGCGCCATAGCTCACGAGGGGATTTCCATACCTCACCGCCATTGACCGTTACCATCGGTGTATCCAGCCCAAGCTCCTGTCCGTAGGGCAAAGCGCTTGATGCCGCCCTGCCTGTCGATAGACAGACATGAATGCCCTCCCGCATGGCCTTATGAATCCATTTTGTCGTTTCCAGTGAAATCTCGTGGTCATCGTTCAGAAGTGTGCCATCCATATCGAGCGCAAGCAGCTTGTATTTTCCCATGGTCCCTCTCCTCCTGTATGTCCATTATGTATCTTTATCTCTCTTCATGTTAGGCTTTGCAGCCCAACGACATTTTACCACAAATAAAAAGAAGCTCAAAAGAAAAAAGCCCTCAGCCTTTGTAAACGGAGGGCATGGACTCTCTCCTCACATGCTGGTTCAAGGCTGCCACTGATACCTCATTCAGCACCTAAACAAAAAACATCCTGTGAGTTCACCTCACAGGATGCCCCTGTAGTAATAAAATGCAAATTATTGCTTCGCAGAGTCTTCTTCCTTGTCAGCATTTTTCTTCGGAACGCCGTCCAGCCCATATTCTTCATCATAAGCATCGAATATTTTGCGGGCGATCGGTCCGGCACTGTAAGCGCCAAAGCCGCCTTCAGGCACCATGACAGCCACAGCCAGCTTCGGATTATTACGCGGAGCAAAAGCGATAAATACCCCGTTATCCACTAATTTCCTACCTACACTCTCCTGCGAAGTACCAGTTTTGCGGGCGAAGTCATACGGGAAACCGTCAAAAGCCGATACATCCGTAGCCATGCCGCGCAGCACCTCATCCCAGTAAGCATCAGGAATATCCACTTCATTTAGCACCTTAGGCTTGATCGTTTTCACAACATTGCCTTCTTCATCCTTGATCTGACTGACCATATGTGGTTCCATCCGCTTGCCCTTGTTCGCCAGCATGGTTGTGTATTGAGCCAGCTGTAAAGTCGTATATTTCCCCTGCTGGCCGAATGAAGCAAACGCCAATTTAGAGAGAGCAGTTTCGTTTTCAGTCTCATAGTATTCCAATCGCCCGAGATACTCACCCGGCAAATCCACACCAGTGGATACTCCAAGCCCAAACTCCTTCATATGTTTATCCCAAACGTCTACGCCCTGATCCAGTTCCTCATTATTACGATACTTGTTATACAGCCTCTCCCCGATCATATCCACCATAAACGCATTGGAGGAATGCCGAATCGCGGAGGCCGGATCCAGTCCGCCGTAGACGTGATTGGAGGAGTTACGCACCCGGGAGGAATTGTTGCGACCGAAATAGGCAGCACCTGTATCCTGATAGTAGGTCGATGTCGTAATGAGCCCCTCCTGCAGACCGATCAGCACGGACAGCGGCTTAATCGTCGATCCTAGCAGAACAACAGATTCCGGATGTTGTCCCGACTGTCCGGAGGGGAACGAACGAATCGTTCCATTTAAATATACATTTTGAATTTTCTTGTAATTCTCGCTGCTGATCTTCCCCGAGCTCCAGTAGTTCGGATCGTAGTCCGGCATGCTTGCCATCGCCACCACATTACCGGTGTCCACTTCCATTGCGACCGCAAAGCCGGTTTTCGCATAGGGATGGGTGCTGCCTGATACTGCATTGCTGTGCAGCCAGCGCAACTGATCCATGATCGCCTGCTCGGTCTTAACCTGCACATTCTTGTTAATCGTGGAATAGACATTATAACCCTTGACCGGAGGCGTCACGGATTCCACGCCCTGCGGCATGTTGCGCGGATCGACAGGCACGGTCTTATACCCGTTTTTGCCGCGCAGCTCTTCCTGATATTGGTACTCCAGACCGTCGAATCCAACCGTTTCATTTTCCAGATAGACGACTCCCGGGTTTTTCTCGGCGGAGTTCTTTTTCTGAATTTCTTCATACTTAGGAAGCGTCTGCCGGGCACTGCTGTAATTTTTCACATAACCAACAGACTGCACGGCAACGGTATCCTTGTCATAGTGCCTTACGCTTTCTTCAACGACCTCGACACCGGGAAATTCGTCCTTATTCTGCAGAAAATAAGCAACCTCATCTTCGCTTAGGTCCGCCTTGATCAGGCGGGGGGTAAAACCGTTGGCTTTCCGGTAATTACGGTCCATAGCTTCCAGAATCAGGGCAGGAGTAAGCTTTTCCGCCTTCGGATCTCCATATTGGTTAAACCGGTTAGCCAGCTTCTTCGCCATCAGCTCAAGCTCAGGCAGCAGCTTCTTGTCCGGATCGCGCAGGTTTTCCGCGCTGTCACTGTAGTTCTTGCTCAATGTAATATACAAAGATTGAATCGGTGTGGAATAAGCTAGTTTATTCTCTCCTGTAGCATCATATATCGTGCCTCTGATGGGAGGAAGCGGTACACTTTTGGTAATGCTGCCCGTTTCTTCTTCCTTCAACTGAGGACCTTCCACGAACTGCAGGATAGCCAGCCTTACAATAATCACGGTGAATATCATAAACGAACTGAAAAAGAAAAGGTTGATCCGGAAGCTGAATCGTTTACGGCTTTCGGCTTCACTGTGCTTTTCCTGTTCGCCGCTAATCTGTCTCATACGGCTCCGATCTCTCCTTTTTCAGGGATACTAACGTTGAATATTTTAACATAATTTGTGTAAGCCAACCTGAAAGCAACCTTAAATCAACTGATCCTCGATATGGGTCTGGGCAAAATCGGGAGGATTGAACCAGTCGCCACTTTGCGCCCAGGTCGGATCAAGCGGCACCCATTTTTGCTTCTCGCCAAGATACACTTCATTCCAGGCATGAGGCCCGTACCCTCCCTGTCCGTTATACCCTAATCCCGTGACCACTCTGACCTCAAGCTTCTGGGAACGGGCCATCACCGCGTACAAGCGTGCATAATCAATACATACGCCTTTGCGGGTATCAAACGTATTCTGCGGTGTCTGCTCATGCCACACTCCGCGTTGTTCATAATCCTCGACCTTGTCATAATCATAAGCAATCCTTGTTCCCACCCAATCGTACAGCCGACGGGCCTTCTCCTCGTCGCTGGAGACGCCGCTTGAAACCTGTGCCGCTGCTGCTTCGATATCATCAGGGATGCTGCGGTCGATGATCTCATATCTGCGCTGTAAAACCCCGGTGAGCTCCTGTTCGGCCGCCTGGGTAATGACCGGCAGCTTGTCCTTAATCAGCCCGCCGGTCAGCGGAGCGATGACTGTCTGTGCCCCTTTGCTGTATACCGGGGAGGCCTGCACATAGCTGCTGAAGCTGCTCTCCGGGTACAAGCTCACACCGATAAAGAGCAGCGCAATGAGCATGATCGCCCGCACAGACCCAATGATTGCGCCAATGACAGCACCGGCCAGCCTGCTGAAAAATCCGGCTCCGCCTTGTTGCGGGTCTACACTGACAGCCCGGCGTCTGCCCATAAGCACTGCATAAAGCAGACTCAGCACCAAACGGACCACCAGATAACTGACAAGGAACAGTACAGCAAAACGCAAAAGCGGAAATATCTGCACAACATGAAGCACCGTATACCATAACTGTTCCGAGGTGCTCAATTCACGCTGCGGCAGCTCTTCACCCAAGACGGCCAGCCGCTGCTGAACGATGGGGGACAACCATGCAGCCAATCCAAGTGAGCTGACAACAGCGGCTGCGGCAAGAATACCGTCAACAAACAAATCAAACAGCCGTCCCGCCGAACGGGACGCTCCGCGCCACCAGCCTTGCATAAACGATATTAGCACAATGGCGATTAAAGCCACTGTAATCCCGTTCAACCGGAGAATGCTCTCCAGCCATTGATTATTCATTGCCTTCCTCCTCGGTTGCTTGCTACTGCACCGCCGAACGGTTCTTCGCGCTTTGAATGTAGTCCCCGACAGCTTCGGTTATACTCCATTCGCCGACCCGCACCCCGCGGAACCATACCTCCACCTTATCGCTGCCGCTTTGTCCCTTCACTTCGATATTGCTGCTCGATACGGTGTAAGTTCCATCACCGCCCGATTCATACTTCGCATCCTTTGCTTCTTTCACCATCATATTCAGGGCCTCGGTCCTTACCACATCGACGGCCTCGTCACGGACATTCGTCACCATTGTACTAATCTGTTCCATGGAGATGCCACTGTAGATCAGCAGAGCAGCTACAATGACAGCCGCAATCAGCCATTTTACCAACGTCTTCACCAGGTTCAGCACCGCAAACAGCACGATCAAGGAGATCAGGATCACCAGCCAGTTCTGTTTCAGAAATTCCATCCAGACATTTACATCCATGTTATATACACTCCGCTTTCTGCTGCAATCCGGCTCATTCGCCGTATCATAGCACCTACAATTCAAGGGCCGATAAGTAATTATACATGATTTCAGTAAGCTCTGTCAGCCGAGAACAGCCTGCCGAAATTTACGGTCTACGTTTGTCCAGCCGGGCGTAAGATGTACAGCAGGTAACTTGTACCAAGCTTTCAGTAAGAGAGGGGTATGCAGCATGAAAACAGCGCTGTGGCTGTATCTGTTTCTGTTCATTGCTTTTTTCGATCTTCACGCCCAGTATCCGATGCTTACTCCTTACGCCGTATCCCTAGGTGCTGCACCTACATTTATTGGCTGGATGATGGGCATCTATTCACTGACACATCTGCCGGGCAATCTGCTGGCAGGTCCAGGTGTAGATCGGCATGGCAGCAGGCGTTATATTATGCTGAGCCTTACGGCGGCAGGGCTCATCCTGATCATTCAGGCCTTCATCAAGTCTCCCTGGGAGCTGCTGGTGCTGCGGGGACTGAGCGGATTCGTGCTCGCATTCCTCTCCCCGGCTTGTCTGACATTGCTGGCCCGGCTGTCGGATCACCCTGTCACCCAAGGGAAATATATGTCAGGACATGGTGTGATCCATACCTCGGCTTCGGTTATTTCTCCAGCAGCAGGCGCGTTCATCGTCGCAAGCTTCGGATTCAGGACGACCTTCGGGTCGTTAGGGCTGCTCCTGATTGCTACCGGAATTATGGCTTATTTTACGCTCCCCAAAACCAGGCCCTCTGCTGAGCCTGCTGCTCCCTTGGATGCAGAACATAGCCGTTCCATTCCTGATTGGCGTTACTTCCTGCCCCCCTTCGTCATTGCGTGCGCGCAGGGAATTTTGTTCTATGAATTGCCGCTGCGCGGAGCGGGCAGCGCCTCCATCATGTCAACGGGTATCCTGTTCTCTGTCATCAGCCTTGGCGCCCTGCTCACGCTCAGCATGCTTTTTCTAAACCGTTATTCACCAATCCTCCGGCTGACTGCCGGTATATTCATGATGGCCCTCTGCTTCTATTTACTGGCCGTATTCGATACGTCTATTATCGTTACTCTGTTTTTGCTTGGCACAACCAAGGGCGTGATATTTCCTGCGATGGCTTCACTGTTCATCATTCTGGGCGGCTCCCATCTGGGCCGGACCTTTTCGCTGCAATCCATTGTAACCTCCATCGGATCGTTTTGCGGTCCTGTCCTGGCAGGTCTGATTCATGGCTATTTCTCACCTTTTTTTGCAGCCTTCCTTATTCTTATGATTGGGCTGGCTTTAACTCCATTACGACGGATTCCACAACCCGTTTCTCTGCCATCCTCAAAAAAAGCAGCATAAGCAAAACATTTCCAGCCTTTCTCCCTCAGCCTGCCGCCTGGCGGGCTATTTGCTTTTGCATGATCCCTTGTTTTGTTGCTACACTATCTATTGTATAACCATTCATCATTTCCCGGGGAATCGCGACAAGCTATTTACATGAGGGGGTGTGCCTGATGCCGATTACTATTATTGTGGAGGGCAAAAATGATCGCAGCAAGCTGCGCAGGCTGCTGGATCCCGAAGTACGTATTTTGTGCACCTTCGGCACGCTGAACACCTTAAAGCTGGACTCCTTGCGTAAGCAGGCCAAGCACGATGAGATCTATTTATTCATGGATAACGACAGCTCTGGAAAAAAAATCCGTGGCATGCTCCGCGATTCCTTCCCCGACGCCCTGCATATTTATACCCGCAAGGGTTATGCAGGAGTCGAGGGTACACCGGATGAATATCTCATCGCCCAACTCGAAAAAGCCGGACTGGATGAATTTATTCTATACCCTAAAGAACAGCCTCTAAGCCAATACTTTGATTCGTAAGCATAGCGCAAAAGGTCGAGAATAGGGCACAACCTGCTCCTCTTCCCGGAGTGTCTCAGAATATGAAAAGGGGATCCCAGGTCAATGGACCTCCTGGGACCCCCGTCAAACTTAATGGGCCGTATCAATAATCATCAGCAGGAAGCTGATGGTCAGGTAATTAATGGAGAACAGGAACACTTTCTTGCCCCAAGCCTCATTATCGTTCGTTTTAAAGCCCTTCACAGCGAAGAACAACCATACCAGAGACAGGATCAGGGTAACATACATGAAGATCTGACCAGTATACCCATACACGTGCATCAGAATCGGCACCGGAATAAGCAGGACCAGATACGGGATGCACTGCCATTTTGTACGTTCTACGCCCTTAACCACCGGCAGCAGTGGAAATCCCGCGGCACGGTACTCCTCCACGCGGCGGATCGCCAAGGCCCAGAAGTGAGGCGGCTGCCAGAGAAACAACAGGGCAAACAGCAGCCAGGCTCCAGCGTCAATCTTGCCGGACGCAGCCACATAGCCGATGACCGGAGGCATGGCTCCTGAAATACCGCCGATGGACGTGCTCCAGGTGGATGAACGTTTCAGCCAGAGTGTATAAATGACCACATAAACGAACATGCCCAAAATACCGAGCAGCCCCGCAAGCACGCCTGAGAAGGAGAACAAGACCGCCAGACCGGCAATACCCAGGATGATTGCATAGGAAAGCACGACTGCTGGCGTAAGACGTCCGGTTGGCAATGAACGATTCCGGGTACGCTCCATCTTCATGTCCAGTTCACGGTCAAAATAGTTATTGAACACACAGGAAGACGCCATGACAAGCACAGTCCCCAGCATCGTAAGAATCATTTTAATATAGTCAACGTCCCATTGGGAGGCCAGCCAAAAGCCGCCGAAGGCAGCGACCAGATTGGTTCGCAAAATACCGGGCTTGGTTACTGTAATAAAATCCTTCCAGGTACCGGCTTCACTGCCGGGCGGTTTCGATGGCACCGCAACTGCAGCTGTGTCCGAGGAAGCTTTATATCTAAAATTATTCACGTTAAGTAACTCCTCCTTTATGTCCACAAGAAAATCGGAGGAAGTCGCCCTCCGAATATAAATTTTATCACATTGTCTTTCCTGAGAGTTTGACAAAGATCGTACATTTACACTGATTCTGCGAGGTTGTTCTCATAAATATTGCCAATTTATCCGTTTTTCCATACCTTGTTTTATTATGTAAGCGCCCTCTTGACGTTTCTATAGTTCTGATTCACAATACGGGATAGGCGGACAACAAAGAAAAAGCCGGAGCGATAACGCCCCGGACTTTCGTCCATTGGTGTTTTCAGGATATGGGTATACCCTGTCCATGTCTATTTGGCGGAATTCGTTAGAAACGTCCTGTTCCAGCAGTGCCACCGGTAGTTCCTGCAAGGGATTGCTCCGCTTGTTGAACGAGTTTTTTGGTGATGTAACCTCCAAGGGCTCCGGTCTCACGGGATACCATGTTACCATAATAACCGTCTTGCGGAATGGCGATTCCCAGCTCCTGAGCCGCTTCCATTTTCATTTGATTCAGAGCGGAACCAGCTTGTTTGATCAGCAATCCATTTGAACGACGTGCCATATTTGGAATCTCCTTTCAGTCTTCTGGATGAGGTTCATTGCAAGCTTGCAAACTTATTATGGCTCTCAATCATCAGCTTATTCCCGTAAATACAATATTTAAGGTTGGAGGTTTTTCCCATGAGCAAGACTTTGTCCATGTGGTTTGCCGCTTCGTCCATTGTACTGCTGACTGCAGCCGCCATTTCCATCAGTCATTCCGCATGGCTCGCGGTCGTTCTAGGCCTTGCATCGGTGCTGAATATTGGTTGGGGCTTTGCCACCAAGGCGAGACAAAACCGCTCCTAAATAGAGCCCGGCTCAGTCCGGGCCCTCACAGCAAGCTTTTCTCTCAGCCTTTCGGCATGAGAAATCCCATTCGTTCCTTCACAGCAGCCAGTGTACTGGCTGCTGTTTCTCTTGCCCGCTCGGCAGATTGTGCAAGAATGCGGTCCATTTCTCCGGACTCGCGTATATCGCGGTAGCGCTGCTGCAGCGGCTCAAGAACAGATACCACCGCTTCACCCAGCTCCTTCTTGAATGCACCGTACATTTGCCCCTCGAAGCGTTTCTCCACCTCCGTCAGCGATAAACCTGAGCATTGGCTGAATATACTCATCAGATTGCTAATTTCCGGTTTGTTAGCCGGGTCATATCGCACTTCACTGCCAGAGTCTGTTGTGGCACGGCTTATTTTTTTGCGAATGACAGATGGCTCATCCAGCAGTGCGATATAACTTCCAGGATTCGGATTGCTTTTGCTCATTTTTTTGGAGGCGTCATCCAGCGACATCACGCGTGCCCCTACTTCAGGAATATAGGGCTCCGGTATCGTGAAATAATTTCCGAAGCGGTGATTAAAGCGCCCCGCCAAGCCGCGCGTCAGCTCAAGATGCTGCTTTTGGTCTTCTCCGACCGGAATCAGGTCCGCATTATAAAGAAGAATATCTGCGGCCATTAGAGACGGGTATACAAATAAGCCCGCTCCTACAGAATCTTTCCCTTCCGATTTATCTTTGAACTGTGTCATTCTCTCCAGCTCACCCATGTTCGTGAGTGTGGTCATCAACCATCCGAGCTCAGCGTGCTGCGGGACATGGGATTGCATGAACACATTGGATTTTTCAGGATTGATACCGGCCGCTACAAAAAGAGCTGCAACAGCGGCGGACTGCTCTCTAAGCTGTGCAGGCTCCTGCGGCACGGTGACCGCATGCAGATCCACGATCATAAAGTGACAGCGGTGATCCTCCTGCAGCTTCACGAAGTTCTTCATCGCACCGATGTAATTTCCCAGCGTCAATTGGCCACTGGGCTGAATTCCTGACAATACAGTTTTCATGCTTCAAATTCCTCCTGGTATTTTCTTAATTTAGTCCCTGAACGCAAAAAAGCCCGCTATCCCCTCAAAGGGACGCGAGACCGTGGTACCACCCTTATTCGCAGATGCTTGCGACAAGCCTTCCATCAACAAATCTGCCTTAGGATTCCTATAACGGGGAACAGCCGGCCGGCATACTGGGGAGAACACATCTCCTATTCCGCTTGGCACTCCAAGGTCCATTCGGCAGTCAGGCCACACCGGTTCGCATCATTCACCGGCTTTCTGAAGTGTACACTTGAATGCTTACTTGTCCTTATCATTGCATTACCATCTTATTTGTATTTATGATAAGTCCAGAGGAGTTTATTGTCAAATCTCGATTTGTACTTATAGCAGCAAAATCTGTTATCATAATGCTGTACGGTGAAAACCCGATTACAGTGGACAAAGGAGCATGGATATGAAACAAGTGACCAAAGGGCATTGGAATGGTTACGACACTTACATCTTACATAGCCGGGAACTAGAAGTCACACTGCTGCCTCGTTTGGGCAATAACGTTATCTCGATACGGGATAATATAAACGGACGGGAGATCCTGCGTAAGCCGGCTGAGGAAGATTTATCCTTTTATCTGCAAAAGCCATACCATTTCGGTATTCCTATGCTGATACCGCCAGGAAGAATTCGCGGAGGGCATTTTGTCTATGATCAGGTGGAGTACCAGTTCGACCGTAATACAGCCAATGACAATCATATCCATGGTCTGCATCGAACTCAGGCTTGGTGTGTAAGCGATATTGAAGAAGACGATGATTCCTGCAGCATTACCACTGAGCTTTTAACAATCAATGACGAAAATTGGATAAGACAGTTCCCTGTGCCGCTTCGCTTAGAAATGGTGTATCGACTGCAGGGAAGCAGCTTCAGCCAGACTTTAAAAGTTACACATCAGGGCGAGGTAGCCATTCCATTTGGAATGGGTTATCATACATGGTTCCTGCTTGACGGAGAACCAGAGAGATGGTCGCTCAAGCTGCCGGTGAGTGGAATATATGCACAGAACGAACAACTGCTGCCTACCGGGGAAATGGAGGGTCTTGGAGCGCTTGAGCAATTGCCTGAGGGAATATCTTTGAAGGGATGGAACCTGGATACACCTCTGCGTGCCTCAAGCGGCCCCGCCGTCGCCCTCCTGTCCAGAGATGACGGATACAGCATTCAATACAGTGCAGATGAGCAGTTTTTTAAGCATTGGGTCTTATATACGAAAGGGGAAGCGGATCAGTTTTTGTGCATCGAGCCCTATACCTGGCTGCCGGATGCTCCCAATCTGAAGCAAGGAGACGACTTTACAGGTCTGATTCGCCTGGAGCCCCAACAGACTATTCATTTAAATACTCGTCTAGAAATTGTTTTCCCCTAATTTACCTCTTTATTTCTCCTTCCTTCGGCGGATATTTTCATAATGCCGTAGCATACTAACCTCACTACAGCCGAAGGAGGTGAGCACCATGTACGAAACGAATCAAGGCGGACGCCGCCGCAGCAACAACCTGGTGGTACCTCAAGCCAACGCATCGCTGCAGCAATTGAAATTCGAGGCAGCTCAGGAGCTGGGAATTACGATTCCACAGGACGGTTATTATGGTAACATGCCTTCCAGAGAAGCCGGTTCGCTTGGAGGTTATATCACGAAGCGCCTGGTACAAATCGCTGAGGAATCCATCGCAGGCCAATCCGGTAAATCCGGTCTGTAATCGTAAATGAGATCATAAGAAAAGCATTGATCGACGTACTTCGAAGAAGATAACGTCTATTCGATGCCCTTTCCAAAAGAATCCTTACAACAAAGAAAGCGGCCCTTTACAGGCCGCTTTCTTTGTTGGTCATAAAATTAAAAAAAATTATAATAATTCCGTGTTTACTTCTTGGTATGTATGGTGCCTCGGATAACGTATCATCAGATTAGCCATGTTGTAATTGGATTCTATCGTGGTGTCCACATTAATTAGTCCTTGCCTAATTGTAAATTCGTATGAGATTTCCCCATGTGTCCATTTCTGCTTGAGCTTTAGGGCCTCAAGCGCCATACTGCGGAAAGACGAGCGCTGTTGTGCATTTAAGCCTGATTCCGACATCTGCATCTGGCCGCCCCTGCTTTCCACCGGAAAATGTCGAATACCGAATTTGCCGATGACGTTATTGCGGATTTGCAAAAACACAATTCCCGAATCCATGCCCGATAATTCGTCGTCCAATTCTCTAAAGACCATATCCACCTGTCTAGCCAGCGATAGCTGCTCCATTTTTATCATACAAACACTCCTTTAGTCTGATATAAAAATCATTTAAATAGGACTTATGTCTCATATTATAAGTGAGTATCATGACCTATTCAATATTAACCAACATAAATGGGAGTTTATTCCTAGTGAGCTCGCGTATTTATACATGGTTTTTGGTCTTGGACAGCAAATCGCCACTTTAATCGACATAATTTGCTAAACCGTTATCAAACTCCCTTCCTGCGATTTCCCAGTTCACTTCATCTTTTTCAAACCATACCGCTCCCTTTACGCCGGAGGGTTCTTCGTTACCATTCCAAGTCCCAGGCAGCACTAGACAAAAAAAGGGTGTCCCCAAAGGCTCTTGACCGCGTGTGTGTTTCGTGCGTGGGTGAGACGCTCCGGGAACGAAGCATTCCTCCAATCACTGTTGACCCTCCGGGCCAAAGGTGAACGCTCCGCTTTTCCGAAATTGCTTCGTCCTCTCCGCTGCTTTTGTGCATCCTCCAACTTAAAAAGAACAATCGGAAATCGCAATCTTCTGGTTTAACAAATTGAAAAAGGAGCTGACCCAAGCCATTTTCATGACTTTTGGGACAGCCCCTGATTTCCGTGCCTTTTACTCTGTCATACGCAGAAATAACTCAATATCCTCCACAGCCAGCTCTGCCGCTCCACGCCAGAAATCCGGCTTGGTCAAATCACTTCCCAGATGCTTGTCGGCTAGGCCTTCCACGGTCATACGACCGGTATCGCGCAGCAGCTCGTCATACTCTTTCGCAAATCCGCCGCCGCTCTTCTGCGCATAGGCATATATGCCTGCACTGAACATATAGCCGAACGTATAAGGGAAATTATAGAATGGAACATCCGTAATATAAAAATGCAGCTTGGAGGCCCAGAAATGCGGGTGCATCTCCGCCAAAACGCCACAATACGCTTCTCTCTGCGCTTCTGTCATCAGCTCACTAAGCTGCTCTGCACCTACGATGCCTGATTTGCGTTTCTCATAAAACCGGGTCTCAAACAGAAACCGTGCGTGAATATTCATAAAGAAAGCCACGCTGCGCTGAATCTTGTCCTCAAGCAAAGACAGCTTCTCCTGCTCACTTGATGCAGCTTCAATCAGGGCATCCGAAACGATGAGCTCTGCAAGTGTTGAGGCGGTCTCCGCCACATTCATGGCGTAGTTCTGATTGAACTCAGGAAGATCATCCATGACATGCTGGTGATAGCCGTGACCCAATTCATGCGCAAGAGTCGATACATTGCTTGCCGTACCCGCATAGGTCATAAAAATACGGGTTTCTTTACTTACAGGCAAGGAAGTACAGAATCCCCCCGGACGCTTGCCCGGACGGTCTTCGGCTTCAATCCAGCTTTTATCGAAAGCCATCTCGGCAAAAGAAGCCATGTCAGGACTGAATTTCGCAAACTGTTCGATAATGGTGACAGCCGCCTTGTCATAGCTGATATGTTCCGAGGAAGTACCTATCGGTGCTTCAATATCATGCCACGATAAACGCTCAACTCCCAGCAGCTTGGCTTTGCGCTCAAGATATTGGACCAGCACGGGCTTAATCTCCACAATGACCTGCCACATCATATCCAGCGTTTCCCTGGACATTCTGTTGATGCTGAGCGGTTCCTTCAGCACATCGTCCCAGCCGCGATTTTCATACAGCTTCAGCCTGAAGCCGCCAAGATGGTTCAACGTGTCCGCACAATAGTCATCCACGTTCGTCCATGCTTTTTCCCATTCGACAAAAACCTTTTCCCTTACCGCTCTGTCTGCATGATGCAGCTTATTGGCAGCCTGTCCTGCGGACAGATGGTTGATTTCACCGTTCTCTTCAACGGGAATCGATACCTTGCTGACAATCGTGTCATAAAATTCACCCCAGCCATGATATCCGTCAACCGCCAGATCAAGAGCAAGGCTTTCCAGCTCCGGCGCCATTTTCTCCCTGGCCGCCTCACGGCTCTCATTCAGCACAAAAGCAACCGGTTTAATATTCTCCCTCTCCATCCAGCGGGCCCATATGTCATCGCTGGTCATACGGAGAAGGTTCTGATACACGGTTCGCGCCGTCTCCAGCAGAGCCTTGAGAGAATTGATGCGTGAGCCAAGACGAACGGCTTCCTTGTCATCCTGGTTTTGGGCGGTCAGACAGGCAACAAAGGACGAAGCCTCGGTAATACGGCCCCCACAACCCTGCAGAAGCTCCAGTATGCCATCCAGATGCTCTGTATCCAATACGGTTTGCGGCGCCTTTGCGGCTTTCACATCAGCAAGCAGCCTTTTGATATCCGCTTCCAGAACGTTTAAGTAATCGGCAAATGCGGGAGAGGAAGATCCCCCGCTGAAAATAGACTCCAGATCCCATGTTTGCTGTAATGGAGTTTTCATTTTGTGTGCCCACCTTTCGCAGAAATGGTTAATATAAGGACAGCCGGCATTTGAACTCCCCCTGTACAAAGTGTATAACTAAATAGAATAATGCCTTGATAAAAAATAATTTATGGTTCACAATTCATAAATATGTAGGAGGTAAAGTCATGAAACCTTTACAAATATCACCCGAAACCGCCATCAAGCTTTCGGAAAAGCTCGGTGTGCCCATCGAAAATCTGATGCATATGCCACAGCATATTCTAATGCAAAAGCTGGCCGAGCTGGCGAAATCCGAAACGGCAGACGCTAGCGGCAAGAAAGAGGAGTCATGATTCCTTTCGATCACACCTGGCCGTACGACGTCGTCATGGGGGATGTATACGCTCAGGACTGTCCTTTCTGTGGCACGAATCACGTCCTGCTCCCAATCAAGCCCCGGGAGCTCAAGGAAATCCAAGGAGGCAGGAAACGACTGCTTGTCTTCCCCTGCTGTCACAGCCGGATTACTCTTGTCGATTGCGACGGGGATTATCTGCTGGCGGATGTTCCACTCCGTAATCAGTTGAAATAATACAGATTAGGAAGGCTCACGCATTTCCTCCGGAAGTCCAAGATTCTTGGCAACCATCTGCTCACGCAGCACAGTCCACTGCTCGCGGCAAGCCCTGATTATGGCCGCGTCGATAATGCTCTTGTCATTAATGACCCGTGAGTACCATCGCACAGCCTCATGAAAATTGCCGGTTCTGCGGTGGAGCTCACCGATCAGGTACAGCAGCTTTGCATTGTTAGGGCCAACACCCTCCAGCTCGTACACCTTGATATAGGATTCGAGGCTGAACGACAGGAAGCGGAGCTCCTCCTTCTCCATAGCTTCGTACCTGTACAGCCACGCGATATGATGCAGGAGGCTGGCGATGACGCGTTCCTTTTCACCGATGGTTTGCGCACACAGCAGTGCCAGCTTGTAAGTCTCCAGCGCAGTTTTCCATGTGCGCTGTCCGCCATAATTCCGCTTCTCCCATCTGCCGCCGATCTTTTCAGCAAACTGTGCCCTCTGAGCATCATTTAACTGATCCGCTGAATGCTCCGTAGAGGCAAAGCCGCAATGCGGACAAATGCGTACGACATAATAATCGGGATTCTCATTTTTGTAGTAGCAGCAAAAATCGGAGTCGGTACGTACCGCCTTTTTCAGGCTGGGCCTTACTCTTGATGTTTGGTATTCTTCTGAACAGTACGCACAATTTAGTTTAATCGTGTATAAAGGTTCAATTTCCAAATGACTACATCCCTTTCCCGAAAGCACATTGATTAACCAGGAGTATTCACAAAATGATAAGCCGGCCCTGACAGACGCTCCACCACGAACGAACGAAGCGGCTCCTCAACCCCAATCTCATCAAGTGCTCCAGCCATACATTCCAGCCAAGCTTCTGCCCTCTCCTCCGTAATAGGAAACTTCATATGACGCGCCCGCATCATCGGGTGACCGTGCGCCTCGGAGAAAAGAGCAGGCCCTCCAAAAAACTGGCTAAGGAACATATACTGCTTCTCCATGACAGGACGAATATCCTCTGGAAACAAGGGAGCAAGCAGCGGATGTTTTTGAACCTTGGGATAGAAGGCTTCCACCAAGGTACGCACACCCTCCGCTCCGCCCAGATTATCATAAATGGATAAGTTAGGATTCACGTATCCGCCAACTTTCTTCTAGATTCAGAAATGCAAGACGTATATATTATAGCACCAAAAAACAACAAAATGGCGCTGCTTAGCGCCATAGTAAGAGAAATATTAGTAACTCCGCCAATCCTCTTCACCGGGATGGACGAGAGAGGCACGAATGACATATACAAACGCACAAACCAGAATACCGGCAACGACACTCATCGTTATCACTCCATCCTCAAGAGTTTTATCGTTGGTTTCATTATTTTAACACACTAATAACAAAAGTACAGCCATATAGCGGACTTCATCCGCCTTTTTTGTACTCTTTGTCCATCCCGAATCATATGGTGAACTAGGCCCATATGATCAGGCCAAATCAGTGAATCCGAGGAGGGATTCCGTGCCCGTCTTTCGGCAATGGTCCGTTGTCCTGTTCAGCGCTTCCCTGTTCATCACATGTGTTCTTATGGCTCTGCATCCTCTGGCTACGCTAGACGCCGGCGTAAGAGGGCTTGCCATTTGGTGGGATGTGCTGTTTCCTTCCCTGTTTCCGTTCTTTGTTATATCAGAGCTGCTGCTTGGCTTTGGCATTGTGCACGGAATCGGTGCGCTGCTGGACCCTCTCATGAAGCCTTTGTTTCGCGTACCGGGTTGTGGAGGATTCGTGGCTGCCATTAGCTGTGCATCAGGCTATCCGATTGGAGCCAAGCTGACCGCCAAGCTCTGGCAGCAGAAGCTGCTAACTCGCGAAGAGGGCGAACGGCTGGTCGCCTTTACAACGTCTTCTGATCCCATATTTCTGATCGGGGCCGTATCTGTAGGATTTTTCCACACTCCATCTATAGCCATTGTGATCGTCTTATCCCATTACCTCGGCGCGCTTCTGGTTGGGCTGCTGATGCGTTTCCATGCTCCCCATGCTTCTGGTACCTCCGGTCCGGCCGAACACGGACAAGCCGGGTGGCGTGAGGCTTTACAGACAATGCATAAGGCGCGCCTTGAGGACGGGCGGCCGTTTGGAGAAATGCTGCTCGATTCGGTAAGGTCTTCCCTGAGACTTATTATTGTCGTTGGAGGCCTTGTTGTATTCTTCTCCGTGCTGCTTGAGTCCCTGAACCAATCCGGATTGATGCAATGGCTATACAATATGGCCGAAGTTTTATTGACAAATGCAGGGATTCCCACTGTCCTCAGTGATGCCCTGGTCGGCGGCATTTTTGAAGTGACCTTGGGTGTAAGCTCAGCAGGTGCGGCGACGGACGTTCCGTTGGCTTATAAGGCTGCCGCCGCGGTATTTGTGCTGTCCTGGGGTGGATTGTCCGTTCATGCCCAGATCGCCAGCATCCTGAATGATACGAATCTCCGTTATCCGCCTTTTCTGCTGGCGCGCGCAGTCCATGCCATCGTCTCCCCCTGCCTCTTGCTTCTCCTATGGAAACCGCTGATGGGAGGGACAGATACTGTTCAGGTGTTTCAATCCATATGGAGTGTCCCGCTCAATCCGGTTTCAGGGTTCATTGCGTATACACCACTTAGCTTGATCATCGCACTGTCTGTACTCGTTCTGCTCGCCCTGCTGCGGCTATTTTTCAAGCTGCTCCAGCGGCCGGAATGACGTCAATCCGGTGATCTGAAGGAAAATCGCCTGGCCCATTGGATTGCATTTGCATCCGATTGCAATTATGATCGGTATATACACATGACAAAGGAGCTTTTCACCTTGAGATATTATGTTCTGGATCGCGGGGATAAGCGTTCCATTGAGCTGAGTCAGCAGTTTCACCGTCTCGCCGAAAGTAAAGGTTTCAAGCTTGATTCGGAATCTCCAGAGATTGTGGTTTCTATTGGCGGAGATGGCACCATGCTGCACGCGTTCCATACGTTTACGGACCAGATTCCGGATATTGCATTTGTGGGTGTACACACTGGACACCTCGGCTTTTATGCCGACTGGCGGGCTGACGAGCTCGAACATCTAGTGGAGCTCATGAGTGCCAACGGGCCAGAAGGCTTCGGAAATCCGCGAATTGTGAAGTATCCTCTGATTGAAATCGAAATTCACAAGAAATCGGGAAGTGCCTCTTATCTTGCTCTTAATGAGTTTACGTTGAAGGGCGTAGACGGCACGATTGTCGCTCAGGTCGATATTAACGACACCGCCTTTGAAATGTTCCGTGGTGACGGAATATGCGTATCCACCCCTTCCGGCAGTACTGCTTACAATAAAGCTCTTGGGGGAGCGATGGTGCATCCGACCATCGAAGCGCTCCAGTTGAGCGAGATCGCGTCCATCAACAATCGCGTATTCCGCACACTGGGCTCTTCATTGATGCTGCCTAAGCATCACCATTGCGACATCTTCTCACGGAAAGAGCAGCGGTTGCTACTGACCGTCGACCATTTGAACATCCAGCTTGACGATTTGGTGTCCGTGCGATGCCAGGTAGCGAAGGACAAGGTCAGCTTTGCCCGTTACCGCCCCTATCCTTTTTGGGACAGGGTCCGCAACGCGTTTTTGAATTGAAACTTACTGAAGCTAAAATGAAACAGCGGTTCCTGAGATCAGGAACCGCTGTCGCTTTTGGCGTTGTTATGCTCTTGACTTTGCCGTTCACTATGTTTTCCCTGCTGGACCGGTGAACTGCCCTGCTCCTTCGCAAAGCGCGGCTTGCTGTCCCGCTGCTGCTCGACATTCCGCTCAAATCGGCTGCCTTTTGCTTCCCGCTCCCGCTGGTTCTGAGGCTCACGGCCAGGACGATTTCGGCGGGTATCCTGAGTTTGGCGATTCTCCCGCGGACGCTTGACATCCCGCGTTTCACGCCGAGGCTGTCTGGCCTCGCGCTTCTGCTGCTCAGCCTCTGTCTGCTGTGCGCCAGTCTCATCCTGAAGCTCCTGTTCACTTGTTCCTGCAGCATCCAGCAGTTCCACATGGATGTTTGAGACTCCTTGAACTCGTTGAATCACAAAATAAGCACAGCCAAAGTTGCAGTATTCATTGATGTAGTCTGACAGTACGCTAATGGATGATTCCTTGTTCGCTTTGGGGTGCCCCTCTCTGTAAAAACCTTTCAGGCGAAGCTGGTTATATCCCCAATCTCCGATGATATAATCATAACGGTCCAGCACTTCACTGTACCGATCACGGAAAGCCTCCGGATTCCATCCATTTTTATGGTCCTGTACAAGTTCGTATATTTTGCCGCCTATCTGAAACAAGGTTACATACCGCCTTTCCCCGATCAAGCCTGCGAAACGATACCTTCTTCCTTTTGCCGAGCAGCGGACTTCACCTGCTCATGCGCATGGTAGGAGCTGCGTACCATCGGGCCGGATTCCACGTGACTGAAGCCACGCTTCAATCCTTCTTCCTTCAATTTCGCAAAATCCTCAGGTGGATAATATTTTTGCACGTACAAATGTTTTTCAGACGGCTGCAAATATTGGCCGATCGTCATAATATCGCAGCCAACAGCCCGCAAATCGTCCATCGCTTGCAGTATTTCGTCCCACTCTTCACCTACGCCCAGCATAATGCTTGATTTGGTAGGAATGGACGGCTGCATTTCCTTGGCCCGCTGCAGCAATTCAAGGGAGCGGCGGTACTTGGCTTTAGCCCGCACCTTATCTGATAGACGTTCAACGGTTTCGATATTGTGGTTCAAAATATCGGGTTTGGCATCCATTACGATTTGCAGAGATTCTCTGTCTCCCAAGAAGTCCGGAATCAACACCTCCACACTACACAGCGGAAGTCGATTGCGGATGGCCTTCACCGTCCCGGCAAAGATGGATGCGCCTCCATCTTTCAGATCATCACGCGCTACGCTCGTTACGACACAGTGACGCAGGTTCATCTGCTCTGCCGCCTCGGCTACACGCTCCGGCTCCTGCAAGTCAAGCTCTGTAGGCAGTCCGGTATTCACCGCGCAAAAACGGCAGGCCCGAGTGCAAATATCACCCAATATCATAAATGTCGCTGTCCTGTTCGCCCAGCATTCGTAAATGTTAGGACAGCGCGCCTCTTCACATACCGTATGCAATGTCTTGGAACGCATCATACTTTTTATTTCTTGATAGTTGTCCCCCGTAGTCAGCTTGATACGGATCCAATCGGGTTTCGGTTCTTTTACTTTTTTGGACAATGTCGTGAACCTTCTTTCTAAATGAGGTTACTGTCATCGCCACATATTATAACATGAAAGTGGTGGGAAAGCCTCCATTCTTTGTTTTCGGCACAACTCATGTCGTATGGATAAAATACTCCTTTATGGATAAATCTAAGGAAAAGCGCCGCTTGATGACATGAACTGCGGCCGTTATACCAACACGGGCATACAGGCCCGGCCGGAAAAGGGGAATGTGCTTTGCCTTTCAACCTGTACACAGACCGCATGCCGCTCTGGCTAACTGTCCTTTTGGCAGGAGTTTTACTCTCCATATGGACGAGCGCACCTGCAGTAGGGGCGGAAGCGAGAGCCTCAGCAGAATCCGCTACTCAGACACTGACCGGAAAGCAGCTTTATGAAGCCAGGCTGGCCCTGTATCGCCAAATACAGAAGGTTACAGGTGTGCCTTGGGAGCGCTTGGCGGCCATCGATCAATACGAGCGCACCCTAACCCTTGCCCATCCGAAAGACAGGAAGCATAACGAGCGGCTAACGGGTATTTATTTCAGCGGTATGGCTTGGTCCGGCTCGTTTAACCCCGATCAGGATGACAGCAATCCAGGCTCGATCGCCTTTTTTGACGGCTACGGACAGGACGGCTCTGGTGACGGTATAGCCAGCAGGGATAACGACAAGGATCTTCTTTACACGATGGCATCCCACATCGCCGCATTCGGCCAATCGGAAGATAACTTCCACGTCGCCCTGTGGGAATATTATCACAATTCCCGTTCCGTGCAGCGTATTCAGCAATTTACCAAGCTGTACACAACCTTTGGCACCCTGGATCTCCACAAGCATGCCTTTCCCCTTCCCTTGGGCAGCGACTATTCCTACCGCAGCACATGGGGAAGCGGGAGAAACTGGGGCGGCTACCGCATTCACGAAGGAACGGATTTGTTCGCCGGATACGGCGTGCCTGTCCGCAGCACCTGCTACGGAGTCATTGAAGTGAAAGGCTGGAATCCATTCGGCGGGTGGAGGATCGGCATCCGGGATATCGATAACAGGTACCATTACTATGCTCATTTACAAGGCTTCGACAAAAACCTGCATAACGGAGATGTGGTAAAACCAGGACAGACCATTGGCTGGGTAGGAAGCTCCGGATACGGCAAGCCCGGCACACAGGGCAAATTCCCTCCCCATCTACATTACGGGATATACCGGGACAGCGGCTTAACAGAATGGTCCTTTGATCCGTATCCGCTGCTGAAGAAGTGGGAACAGGACGAGAGAAAAGCTTTAAAGTCTAAAAAGAAAGGGCTGTCCCCAAAGTGATATGCTCCCCATATAGTAGACAGGTGAAAAAACAAAATCCTGTTACTGTATGGGGAGTATTTTTATGGAACAAAAGAGGTTTACGGCACTTGAAAAATTGAATATTCTCCAAGAAATTGAATGTGGCGAACTTGGTTTAAAAGCTGTAGCTCGAAAGTACGGATTATCCAAAACATCTGTAGTCGAAAACCCAGTTCCCGAGAAACGGACAATGCGAAACTCACACAAAGTATGTCCCGGGTGGGCCGTTGCATGGATAACGGTCCCATGGAATCCTTTTGGAGAACACTCAAATGTGAGAAGTACTACTTGCATACCTACCGGACCTTTGAAGAGCTCCAAAAAGACATAGATGATTACATACATTTTTACAATTACGAACGGTTACAGGCAAAACTAAACGGCCTCAGCCCCAAAGAATTCAGGACCAAGGCCGCTTAACTATCTTTTACTTTTTGTACTGTCTACATGACGGGGTGCAGTGCAATTTCCGGTTGTTCTTGAAAGTTGGGGTCTGCACGCAGCAGCGGAGAGAACGAAGCAATTCCGGAAAAGCGCAGCGTTCGCCTTTGGCCCGAAGGGTCAACAGCGATTGTAGGAATGCTTCGTTCTCGGAGCGTCTCCCCCACGCACAAAACACGCACGAAAAGAGTGCCCCGGTCAAGAGCCTTTGGGGACACCCACAGCTCCGATGAACACACTCTGTTTACAACCTATGTGCTTCTGCTTTTAAACAGCAAATAAATGAAATAGGGTGCTCCAATCGCAGCCGTGAAAACCCCCGTCGGTACTTCCAAGGGTGAAAATAATGTTCTGCCCATTAAATCCGCACCCATGACGAGCAAAGCTCCTATCAGCGCCGCTGCTGGAATAAGTGCCCCGTAAGAAGAACCCACAAGTTTCCGGGCAATATGAGGTGCAATTAACCCAACAAAGCCAATGCCTCCTGCAAAAGCAACCGCCCCTCCAACCAAAGCCGTACAAAGAAGCAGCAAATAGAGCCGCTGACGCCCAACATGACTCCCTAGTCCCGTTGCAAGAGAATCCCCTAGCTGCTGTACATTTAACTTACGTGCAGCACCCCAGGTCACCAAGCTAATTACCGTAATCCATGGAGCCAATACAGCAACATCCCCCCAATTCGTTCCGTTGACTGTGCCAATCAGCCAAATATTCGCTTGACTGGCATTGTGGATAGGACTGAGAATCATAAAAAACGTCGTAACCGCCTGCATAAGTGCGGCAATGCCAATGCCGATTAGCACCATCCGCAAGGGAACAACTTCTCCATGCTTATAAGAGAGCAAATAAACGATAAAGGTAGTTAAGGTGGCGCCTAAGAACGCACCGAGTGGCAGCCACTCAATACTAATCAACAATGAGCCGGTATCCCGATCGCTAAATAAAGCGAGAAATAAAACAACTGCCGCGCCAGCCCCTCCTGTTACTCCAATAATTTCCGGTGAAGCCAGTGGATTGCGTACAAGACCTTGCAGAATGCTACCTGCTATGGCTAGACCAATGCCAGCGAGCAATGCCATTAAGACTCGTGGAAGACGAATAGATGTAACCACAAGTCTCTCCATGTCATCCCCTCTGCCGAAAATAGCCTGAAGGACTCGAACAGGAGAAATACTCATATCTCCCATTCCTGTGCTCAATAAGAAAAGAAGTAGTGTTAATAACAATAAGCATCCCGAGGTGAGGAGTGCTTTCTGATTCAGCAATAGCGAAACCCTGGAGCCAATTCGTAGAGTTAGCTGCTTTTTCATTTGGTTAAGCCCCCTCTACGAGCGATATAAATAAAAAATGGTGTACCAATCACTGCCGTCATTACGCCGACAGGAACCTCTTGCGGCATCAAAATGAATCTTGCTCCTATATCGGCAGCCAGTAACAATATTCCACCGAATACCCCGCAGTAAGGAATAACCCATCTATAGTCTGTTCCCACAAATGCACGGGCAAAATGCGGAATAACGATACCCACAAAGCCAATCGGCCCGGCAACAGCGACTGAACTCCCGGCTAACAGCACAACAATTAACACAAGTATGCCTCTCACAAGCTGCGTGCGCTGACCTAACCCCCGCGAAACATCATCACCAAGCAGTAACAGATTTATTTTTCCGGCCATCAGCATCGAACCAAGCCAAGCGATAATCAGATAAGGGAGAACGCTGGTTAACATCTCCAATTTACGCCCCTGCACCGACCCCGCCAGCCAGAACAATACTTCGTCAAGGGCCGTTTCATTTAATACAAGAAGTCCTTGCGTCAATGATGAAAACACCGCTCCAATGGCAACACCGGCAAGTGTAAGTTTAATAGGAGTGAGTCCTTCCTTGCCAATAGAACCTATTATGAATACCAAAGAGGCGGCAAAAGCCGCGCCAAGGAAGGCGATCCATGAAAACACTTGGAGCGAGTGGGCAGAAAAGACAACAACAGCACAAACAATAAAAAAAGACGCGCCAGCATTAATCCCCAATATCCCGGGAGAGGCGAGTGGATTTCTGGTGAGTGCCTGCAATATGGCCCCTGCTATGGCAAGGCTTGCACCCACGGCCGCCGCAATAAGCGCGCGTGGTACACGGACAGTCTGCACAATAATATGTTCATTTGAACCATTAAATTTTGTGAAAGAGTCTATCACAGTACTTGTACTTGTATCAACGTATCCATATACGACACTTGCTGCCAGGCAATACATAAGCAAAAAGCTAAATAATATTAATCCTGCTACTTTCTTCTGCTTTGTTTGAAAAATCATATTTATGTACCCTTTCCTTCTCATTATGTTCAGTCTAATTAAATTGAAATAATAGTCAATGAGAATTTCTATCAATTATGAATTGACAACCCTGCTCTCTGAATTATATCATTCTTTTTGTGAATGAAAATCATTATCATCAATGGGGGCTACTTAATTGAAAAGCTTTTCTTGGAGTTTGCTTATGCTGGGGCTAGTATTTTCCCTGCTGCTAAGTGCTTGTGGGACAAAGGAAGAACAAAAGAATGAAGCGGCAACAGAAACAGAAACAACCGAAAAATATTCGGTAGAGCATGCGATGGGTACAACGGAGATCACAGGTCAACCGCAACGTGTTGTCATTTTGACAAATGAAGGAACTGAGGCTTTACTTGCCATGGGAGTAACTCCAGTTGGAGCTGTAAAGTCATGGAGCGGGAATCCATGGTATGAACATATTCAAGATCAGATGAAAGATGTGCAGGTCGTTGGTACAGAATCCGAGGTAAACGTTGAGGCCATTGCTGCCTTAAGACCAGATCTTATTATTGGCTCTAAAATGCGTCAAGAAAACATTTATGAGCAGTTACAAGCCATTGCTCCAACTGTTTTCTCAGATACATTAAGAGGAGACTGGAAAGAAAATTTCAAGTTATATGCAAAGGCTTTAAATAAAGAACAAGAAGGTGCTCAAGTATTAAAGGAATATGATAATCATGTAGCACAAGTTAAGCAAAAATTAGGGGATAAAGTGAATCAGGAAGTATCGGTCGTCCGTTTCATGGCCGGAAAAACGCGGATTTATTACACCGATTCTTTCTCTGGCGTAATTTTTAATGAACTGGGCTTTAAACGTGTCGAACAGCAAGAAGCGCTCTTTACTGATGCCAATAAACTAGGAAAGCTTGCTATCGAGGTAGGCAAAGAAGTTACCCCTAAAATGGATGGAGATCTCCTTTTTTACTTCACCTATGCTCCTGATGGAGATCAAGAAGCTCTAGGCACGGAAGCAGAGTGGACCAACGATCCACTTTGGAAAAATTTAAAAGCTGTTCAAAGCGGGAACAGCCATCAAGTCAGTGATGTCATTTGGAATACTGCGGGTGGAGTGCTTGCAGCCAATCAAATGCTGGATGAGCTTGAGAAGATTGTGCTGGCTGATTAAACATTGATTTAACATGCAAAAGGGAGTCCCGCAAGGTCTATTAGTCCGGGACTCCCTTTTGCACGTTCTGAGACGCTCCGAGCATCCCCCACCTCTTAAAAACAACATAAAATTGACATTGTTAGTGATTACAGCGAGCGCTGCTGATCGCGAATCTCCCGCCAAGTGACCACGCGAATACCTTCCTTCTGCAATAGCCGGATAACCTCTTTGTCGCGGAACACCTCATATTCAAAACTGCGAAGCTGCCACGTGTCCGTGATTGCTTTTAATTCTTTGGTGTCCCGTGATGGGTGAAAAACAATCTCCGTAAGGCCAGGCTTTAATGCCTTAATAGTGCGAATTACCGTTTCTTTCGTATTAGCATAAGAAGCCTTCTCACCAGCCGGTAGTGAAAAGGGAAGCATCTCAAAGTGATCGAGAAGCAGCACACCCTTCTCCTCCGCAAGCTTCACCATCTCTTGATGCCGAGGATGCTGCAAGAACATGCCGCTAAGCTTGGAAAATCGCAGCGGGAGCCGATATGTCTCGCACAGGTCAAGCAAAATTTCGGTGACATGGTATATCGAGCCCATATGGTTGTCTATGTGAGTGAGGTCCATTCCCATTCGCAGAGCGAATTCAATTTGTGCAATCGCTTCTTCACGGATCTCCTCAGGATTGGCGTTGGCGACAACCGTCTCTGTAGCTGCCGGAAAATATCCGAACTCATGAATCAAAGTTGATAACTGACTATTCAACGGTCCCCATTTGTAATGCTCCCATTCACTCGTAAATGTAAGATGGATCCCCACGTCGGTCTTCGGGTTCTGTTTCACGAAAGCGGCAGCTTCCAGCACCCAGGGACAAGTCACCATTATACTCGTCGAATCAATGACACCTTTCTCCAGCAGCCTACTTATTGCCTGATTCGTTGCATGACACATACCAAAATCATCCGCATTAATGATCACTAAACGCTCATTGGACATATCCAATCCTCCTCGTTTACAACAGCATACTCAAGATATTGTATGATAACGCTTACGAATTAGTAAAGACCGGAGAAATGATCGGATGAATTTCGAGCAGTTTCCGGTCTTGGTAAGTTGGGGACAGGAATTATGTTATTTAAAACTTTCGCTGCCGCATTGCCTCAAACAGCAGCACCGTCGCCGCCATCGCCGCATTCAGGGATTCAGCCTGTCCGACCATCGGGATCAGGATGCTGTCATCAACCAACGTGGCCACAGCGTCCGATACGCCCTGTCCCTCGTTCCCGATCACCAGCCATACGGGCTGACTGAAATCATATGAATAGCAGGAATAGCTCGCCTGCAGCGACGTGCTGACCACCCGGGCCCCTCCGGTCTTAGCTGCAGCCAGTATCTGTGTCAGCTCCGCTTCCACAATCGGCAAATGGAACATCGAGCCCATTGTGGAGCGTATCGTCTTCGGATTGTACAAATCCGCACAGCCGTGGCCCAGGACAACTCCGGCCGCGCCAGCGGCATCTGCACTGCGAATAATTGTTCCAACATTGCCCGGGTCCTGCACACCATCCAGTACGATCACCAAGCCGTCTTGCTGCCGCAGGAGCTCGTCTGCCTGGCGTGCCTCTTTTCGCACAACGGCAAACACAGCCTGAGGAGTCTTGGTCTCCGTACACTTGGCTATGACGGCACAGGAGACAGCCGCCCATTCCGGCTTCCGGTCAGGCAGTTGCGCGAAGCCTCTAAGCTCGTATGGAATGCCTTTCTCTATATCATAGGCTATACATTCAATGTCCGCACCGGATCGCAGCGCTTCCTGCACCAGATGCACACCTTCCACAATATACTTTCCCTGCCGTGTACGATGTTTTTTCTCCAGTAGCTGCGCCCACTCTTTCACACGCGGGTTGTTCGGAGAAATCAGTTCCATGCTCGCTTCATCCGTTCTTTGTTCATTCTTAGTCTAATCGGCAAAATCCTGTTCAAGCTTGATCAAATGCTCCTTATGTCCAACTACAATAAGAACATCACCGGCCGCAAGACGTTCATCAGGACTTGGGGAAATGTTCATTTCCTGCCCCCGGCGAATGCCCATGACGTTACATCCGTACCGTGCCCGAATGTCCAGCTCCTTCAGGTTCATGCCGAGCATTGCTTTAGGCGCTCTCATATCAAATATGCTGTAATCCTTCGACAGTTCAATATAATCCAAAATGTTCGGTGAAGTAAGATGGTGCGCAACCCGCAGTCCCATATCCCGTTCCGGATAAACAACCTTGTCTGCTCCTATTTTCTGCAGCACCTTACCATGCAATTCATTCTTGGCTTTAACAATCAGCGCCGGAATACCCATATCCTTCAGAATCAGGGTCGTTAAAATGCTTGCTTGTATATCCTCACCGATAGCGACCACCACAACGTCGAAATTGCGAATGCCGAGCGCTCGCAGCGCCTCCTCATCGGTGGAATCGGCTGTCACGGCATGGGTCACCATCTCTGCGATTTCCTGGGTACGTTGCTCGTCGGAATCGATGGCCAATACATCGTATCCCATTTCACCGAGCGCATTGGCCACGCTGGAACCAAACCGTCCCATTCCGATGACCGCGTACTGTTTTTTAGGCATGTTTTGACCTCCATAAATGTCACATTTCTACCATCCTAGTATAGCACAATAAGACAGCCGTGTTCATCAAGACAGGCGTGACAATCCCGTACATATTTAGGACAGGGTTAGGGAAAGCTGTACACTGATTCATTGAATTTGATCATACCGGGAGGAACAAAATAATGCCCATCACACTTGATTTACGCCAGGCCATCATTCATAAGGTTCACGGGGAATCGGAGGAAGACCTGAGGCATATGATCGAAGGCTCCATTAACGGACCGGAAGCTGCCCTTCCCGGTCTGGGTGCCGTGTTTGAAATGATCTGGCCCAACATCGATCAGAATCATCAAAACGAAATGGTCCATATCCTGCATGAGCATTTAAAGCAAGTAACACCACAGCCTTTAAAATGATACAAACCAAGAAAGCCGACGTCTGTCGTAACAGACGTCGGCTTTCTTTACTAATGCTTACGTTTAATTACGGTCCGATTTCCGAAACCCGCTGGTTTTATGGTGCTGTTTCTAAAAATTTCGCTGTTGGATTTTTCTCCATCGCCGTTCTCATCGCATATTCATTCTCGAACAGCACGACATAATTCCCCTTCTTGTCTTTAACAAGTGTGGAGTTGATACGGAATTTACTTGGATCGATATTATCGTCGATGATCCAGCGGGCAAACTGGTATGGCATTCTTTGAAGCTGAACATCCACTCCGTACTCACCCTTCATCCGGTACTCAAATACTTCGAACTGGAGCTGTCCAACTACACCCAGAAGTGTATCATCAAAGCTGACAGTCTGGAATACCTGAATGGTGCCTTCCTCTGTGAGCTGGTCAATCCCTTTCTGATATTGCTTATGCTTCAGCGCGTTTTTTACCGTAACTTTCGCGAAGATTTCAGGGGAGAAGGTCGGAAGCTCGTCAAATACAACCTCACTGCCTTGGCTGAGCGAATCTCCAATCCGGAAGATGCCCGGGTCGAACAAACCGATAATATCGCCTGGAAAGGCTTCTTGCACAATATCCCGGTCCTGAGCCAGAAACTGCTGCGGTTGCGAAAGCTTGATTTCTTTGCCCATTCTGGCATGCTTTACGCTCATGCCGCGCTGAAATTTGCCTGACACAATGCGCAAAAACGCGATCCGGTCACGGTGTGCCGGGTTCATATTGGCCTGGATTTTAAAGACATATCCGCTGAACTTCTCATCCGTAGGCTCGATTACACCAGCAGTGCTTTTACGAGGCTCCGGTTTGGGAGCAAGCTTCAGGAAGTTCTCCAGGAACGTCTGCACGCCGAAATTGTTAATGGCGCTGCCGAAGAACACGGGTGTCAGCTCACCGCGTTGTACCTTCTCCATATCAAATGGATCACCCGCAACGTCCAGCAGCTCTAGATCCTGACAAAGCTGGTCATGTAGAAAGTCACCGGCCATCTGCCGGATCATCGGATCGTTATAATCTTCAACCTTCTGCACTTGAATGTTGGAGTGATCGTCGCCTTGGAACAACTCGACCTGATTGAGCGTCCGGTCATAGACCCCACACAGCTCGCGCCCTGTTCCAATCGGCCAATTCATCGGCACGGAACGGATGCCCAGCACCTGCTCCAGCTCTTCCATCAGATCGAAAGGGCTTCTTCCTTCCCGATCCAATTTGTTAATGAATGTAAAGATCGGGATGCCCCGCTTGGCACAGACCTGAAACAGCTTGATTGTCTGCGCCTCCACACCCTTGGCCACGTCAATCAGCATCACGGCGCTGTCCGCAGCCGTCAACGTGCGGTAAGTATCCTCACTGAAGTCCTGGTGACCCGGCGTATCCAGAATGTTCACCCGATGCCCTTCATAATCAAACTGCATGACAGAGGAAGTAACCGAGATCCCGCGCTGCTTCTCGATTTCCATCCAGTCACTTGTGGCATGCTTACTTGCTTTACGGGCCTTGACCGTACCTGCTTCACGGATGGCTCCCCCGAACAAGAGCAGCTTCTCGGTCAGAGTCGTTTTCCCCGCGTCCGGGTGGGATATAATTGCAAAAGTACGACGCTTGTCGACTTCCTGCTGCAGCAAATTTTCCGTTGTTTTACTCATTTCACTTTTCCCTTCGTCGCATAAATACTTTTCGCTATTGCAATCTATTCAAACCAGGACTTTCTCATCCGCTTTCATCAAATCGGCATAAAGACAACCCTCGCTTAACCATGAAATCATTATGTTATTATAGCATACTCTGAACGCAAATCATCCCCATACGCCGAAAGACGAATGAGGATGATTATTTGTGGATTTATGTTATTCTGCAGGCATACTGCCAGCATCGTCCGGCCTATTGACCCTCGCCGACCTGCCATACCACATTGTCTTCTTCCTGGCCGCTAACCGGCCACCATCCGAAGCCATCCTGCCCAATCAGCCTGTTCGCTCCTTCCGGTCCCCAGGTTCCGGCAGCATACGTCTCAAGCGAGTCTGGTGTCTTCTCCCATGCCCTGACAATCCGGTCCACGAAGGCCCAAGCCGTAGCTACCTCGTCCCAGCGGGTAAAATAGGTTGAATCCCCCTCAACCGCATCCTGCAGCAGCCGTTCATAAGCTTCAGGCGAGTTGATGCCTACCATGCAGCTTTGACAGAAGTCCATGGCCAAAGGCTCAATTTCCGTCTCAGAGCCCGGCTTCTTCGCATTAATCTTCACGTAGATGCCTTCCATCGGATTCACACGAATAACCAACAGATTCGGTTCCAGTTTATATTTTTTTCCTAAATATACATTGTTGGGCATGCTCTTGAATTCCACTACCACTTCCGTGGTTTTAACCGGCAGGCGTTTCCCTGTCCGAATATAGAAAGGAACCCCCGCCCAGCGGAAATTGTCCACAAATACACGGGCAGCGAAATACGTCTCGGTACTGGACTCCGGATTCACTTTGTCCTCCTGACGGTAACCCGGGAGCTCCTTCCCACGGTAGCTGCCTGCTGTATATTGCCCACGAACCACATTCATCTTCACATCTTCATTGGATGCAAAAGGACGAAGGGAACGAAGCACCTTCACCTTCTCATCCCGGATATCCTCCGGAAGGAGCCGGCTTGGCGGTTCCATGGCAATCATGGTCAGCATCTGCAGCATATGGTTTTGTCCCATATCACGCAGGGCGCCCGAATGATCATAGTACTCCCCACGTTCTTCCACACCGACCGTTTCTCCAAGGGTTATTTGCACATTAGCTATATGCTTGTTATTCCATAAAGGCTCAAAAAATGCATTCGCAAAACGAATGACCTCAATATTCTGCACCATTTCCTTGCCGAGATAATGGTCGATCCGGTAAATCTCCTCTTCGGCGAACACCTCGCGAATCTCCTGATTTAACTGCTGCGCCGACTCCAGATCATAACCAAACGGCTTTTCAATCACGAGACGGTTCCAGCCTGCGCCTTCCAGCATGCCGCCTTCTTTCAAACTGTTGGATACACTCCCAAACAACTCCGGGGCTAGCGCAAGGTAAAACAACCGATTGCCAGAGATGCCGAATTTCGCTTCAATCGCTTCCGTTTGCTGCCGAAGCTGATGGAAGCCCTCCACATTGTTGATGTCCAGCGATTTGTATTCAAAATGGGAGGCGAATTTTTCCCAATCCTCGCTGTTCGCTGCCTTGTAGCGGCAAAACTCCTGAATGGAATCATACAAATCATTATGAAATTCCTCCAGCGTACGCGGACGACGCGCTACACCGATCACAGCAAATTCCTCTCTCAGCTTGCCTTCCCTGTATAAACTGTAAATGGCCGGATAGAGCTTACGGCGAGCCAAATCACCGGTTGCTCCGAAAATGAAAAATACCACACCTGGAGTTTGCACTTCATTCATCATTTGATTTTCAGCCATAGCTCCTCATTCTTTCTTTGAAAGTTTTATGGTGATCTGACTAAAATTCCCGGCAGTTCCAAAGTGAATTCGTGATTTGATCCAGTTTAGCATATTTTGGTATCTACAGGCTATCCGTCTGCTATAAGATTTCTTTATAGAATTACTTTCCTGCACACTATATGTTTCAGGTACTATCCTGTATTTTACCCAATCCCTGGATGTTCAACCCACATGGATTGAATGCAAAAAGCCACCAAGCCTCAGTGCATTACTACTGCGGTCTGGTGGCTGACTTTACTCGGCCAAGCCGTTCTTATATGCATAAATAGCTGCCTGCGTACGGTCCTCAACCCCTAACTTGGCAAGCAGATTGGTAACATGGAATTTCACTGTTTTAATGCCAATAATCAGCTCATCCGCAATATCCTGATTGGATTTGCCCTGGGCAAGCAGGCGCAGCACCTCCATCTCCCTTTCCGTCAAGTCGGCGTGGGCGGGTGCCTGTGCTTGAGGCTTGCGGAACCGGTCCATCATTTTGGAGGCAACCTGCGATTCCAGCACGGACTGTCCCCGGGCAGCGGCCCGAATGGCATCCGCGATTTCGCCCGCACGTGACGTTTTGAGCAGATAGCTGAAGGCGCCGGCTTCGATTACCGGGTACATTTTTTCATCATCCAAATAGCTTGTGAGCACAATGACCCTGCATTGCGGCTGCTGCTTCAGCACCTGACGGGTCGTTTCGATCCCGTCCATGCCGTCCATCACCAGATCCATGAGAATCACGTCCGGCTGATATTCAGCCGCAAGCCGAATGCCTTCCTCACCGCTGCCCGCCTCGCCCACGACTTCGATACCGTCCTCAGTGCCAAGCACGGCTGCCAGGCCAATACGCACCATTTCATGGTCATCCACCAGCAGCACTTTGATTGGATTTTCCGTGTCGTTATCCATCATTCTCGTTCCTCCCGCTTTCTTCGTTCATGACGGGAACCGAAATTTCAATACGTGTTCCCTTTCCCGGTGCCGTAATGTATTGAATCGCTCCGCCGATCTCGTTAATCCGTTCCTGCATGGTGGATAATCCATAGGAAGCCTGCTTTTTGTCATCGAGCTCAAAGCCGATCCCGTTATCGCGGATCATGACACGAAGCAAGCCTGAGCGCTGCTGTATACGGATCTCCATTTTCGTCGCCTTCGCATGGCGAAGCGTGTTCGACATGGCTTCCTGCATGATGCGGAACAAATGATTTTCAATACCCTTGACAAGACGGATTCCACTGTCCATCTCAAAATCAATCTCTATTGGAACTTTAACCTGAAGCTCCTTAATCAGCTCTCTAAGGCCCTGCTCTAAGTGCTTTCCTTCCAAATATACTGGTCTTAAGTGCAGCAGCAGCGCTCTCATCTCCGATTGGGCCACCGCCGACATTTCTTCGATCAGGGCGACCTGGCGCTGGGCCTTCGCAAAGTCCTTCTCCAGCGTCCTGCCTACAGCCGTAGCGGTCATGGAAATGGCAAAAAGCTGTTGCGAAACCGCATCATGCAGTTCCCTTGCCAGTCTCTGTCTTTCCTCTACTATAGCAGATATTCTGGCTTGTTCGGCAAGCTGTGCATTATTTGTGGATAACCGCTGCAGCGAGGATACCTGCTCTTCCCACTTTCTCCCGATGCGGCCCAACTGTTCGCCGAGCCTGCCGATTTCATCTGCCCCTAGCTCGGGAAGCTCCCTTGAAGGACTGCCCTTCTCCCACATCAGCAGCGTTTCGCGCATCAGCTCCAGCCTTCTTTTCACCCGGTAGCTTTGATAAATGCCATAAGTAGCCCCCAGCCCCACGAGCAGAAAAAATAATGCCGCCCCGAACTGCAGACCTGCCCTCCATTCAGGAATAGGCTTGATGTATCCATATGTATTGGCCATATACAGGAAGACAGCCCCCACAATGAGAGACAGGAGGATGCCTTCACCCATGCTGCGGGTGACCATATTGGATGTTTTACGATCATTCATATACGGTACCTCCTGCTCCTATATAAATTGAAAACGTACATCTCCTGCTACATAAGAAATAATAAATTTGACCTTGTATTCGCTCTCCGCATAATTCGGAGATTTCCATACCAACCGGTTCAGCACACCTACGTCCATATCCCGACCAAGCTCAATTTGCCCAAACACCACAACCGCCTCAACCTCAACCCCATAATACTCGGGAATCCAAAAATCCACATCCCCTAAAATCCCTTGCATATAAAAAACCGTCTCCCGCTCCTCCGGCAAAGCCAGCGAAAGATCCGCATTCATTTCTCCAATAACATGCCATATGCTTGCATTGCGCAAAGTCCATGGCATCTCATCCCACTTATAATTGGACATAAAGTTTTGCTTGAATACCGCGCTGCCGCCCGGCTGTATTTTACGTGACCTATAATAAAAGACACCCAGCGAAATCAGAGTAATGCCTATGAATAACACCAAATTGTCCAGTACGAGCAGCACACCGCCAATAGCAGCCAGCATATAACCTTTTTTGAGACGGTTCCTTTGCATTTTATATACGCCTGCAAAGATCAGAATCAGTGCGACGATGGTAAAAAAGCCTATAAAATTATGAAACAGCGCCAACAAGCCAAGAAGAATCATAACCCAGCCTGCCATAACCGTTTTTCGCCTCTCCATGCCGCACCCTCCTTTCTTTCAGGTAGGAAAAGCCATGCCGGCGTTCACTAGAAACGGCCGAATGGCTTCTCCGATAGTATGGAACGGTCTTCAAAGTTCATTCCATACAGCATATCATATTGTTACATTAACGAGTAGCTTTCTTAACCCTTTGGCTTATCAGTGCTCTTTTGCAGCTTGCTTTTCAATTGCTCTAACTGCTCTTCCACCTTAAGCTGTTTCTCGGCGTCAGCAGGATTCACGTATTGACCGGCTCCGGCACGGTACGGTGCCCGCAGCACATCGGCTTCCGCTTCCATCTGCATAATTTTTTCCTCCATACGATGGAAGCCGAGAGACGCACTGCCGCTCTCAATCGTATTTACGCTGCTGATTTGAGACATTTGCTTTTTGGCTTTAGCCATTTGGGCACGGGATACGAGCTCGTTGCGCTTATTGCGCATTTTGTAAAACTCGTCCTTCATCTCATGAAGCTGCTGAACAAGATCTTTCACCTGATCCGAAGATTGTTTGTGAAGCTCACGATATTCGTCCAGCTTCTGTGCAAAATAAATTTTTTCTTCCAGCAGCTTGCGTGCAACATCCTCCTGACCGTTGCGAAGTGCAGCTTCCGCCTGCTTCTCCCGCTCGTTGGCTCCGCGCTCTGCTTCCTCCAGGCGCTGCTTCATGCGACGTTCATTCGCCATCTGCTTCGCTACCGTCAATTCAGCTTCATGGATTTCACTTTCCATATCACGCAGGTACTGGTTCAGCATGACTATCGGGTCTTCCACCTTATCCAGCATGTCGTTAACCGAAGCTCTTGTCATATCCTTCATTCTTTTAAAGATTCCCATTTTTACGTTCTCCCTTCTCTAATTCCGCTATTTTTTTACGCAGTTCCGCCAATTCCTTCTTCATGGCTTTCTTCTCGATATCTTCCATCATGGAGTCCAGATCACTGCCTTTGCTGCCAAAAGAGGATTGCTGACCGTAACCATTATTAAATCCTTGGCCTGCACCGTAATTTTGTTGGTGCTGTTCTCTGCCATATTGGCCTCCATATGGACCACTGTTATAACCTTGCTGAAATGAGCCGCCTGGATGCCCATAACCGTTATGAGGGGGGTGTGGTTCTTTAGGAATTACGAGTGCAGCGATAAAGTAAATGAGGATCGTTGCTCCCCCGGTGAAAGGAATGCTGATCAACAGCAAAATCCTGACCCAGGTGGAATCGATACCTACGACATCAGATAGCCCGCCGCTCACCCCTGTGATCATTCTGTCCCGGCTTGACCGGTATAATTTGGTCATCTCATCGTCTACTCCTTTCTTCCATCATTTAGCTTCTGCTTCAGTCTTGCCAGCTCCTGATCCAATATGGATCCTTTGGTGGTATGTCCGCCGGTATACCCGGCCTCGGAACGGCGCAACTCGCGCAAGCTGTATGTCTCTGCTTCAATATCTGCAACCTTATTTTCCAAGCGGTCAAACATCCGGGGAATATTTCTTCCGCCGTATGTACCCGCACGATCGTTCATTTGACGCTGTAAATTCAACGTCTCCATACGTGCCACGTAGTATTGTCTTTTGCTGTATACCGTTTGATACTCAGTTCGCAGCTCCTCCAACTGATATTCAAGCTCCTGAAGAGATTCTCTACTCTGTTCCCACAGCTCCGTATACTGCTGGGCCTTTTCTTCGTAGAGCAATTTCTCCTGGAGCGCCAGCTTGGCGACATGGTCTTCTCCTGCTTTTACTGCCAGTAAAGCCTGCTCTTCTCTTTTGTTCAGCATAGCCAAGGCTTGCTCCATTTGCAGCTTCATTTGTCTTGTGTGTATTGCATATTGCTGCTGTAACTTCTCAGCTTCTGCAATATCCCTCCGTGTGGCGGAGAGAAACTGGTCAATCATTCGAACGGGATCCTGGCTTTGCTCCAACGCGTCATTGAACGTTGCCACCGTGATGTCCCGCATACGACGAAATACACTCATTTGGTATGCTCCTTTCCTCTAATTTAATATCTGGGTCCGCGACCTCTTAAGAGTGAAATCCCGAAAATGATAAGTCCTACAGCAAGGAGTGGACCGATCAGCCAGGATAACTTGCCGATTAGAATCAGCAAACCCAAAATTAAAATAACCCAGCCAATCACCCTGTTACCGCTTCGGATTCCGTAGTAACCAAGCACGATCATAGCCATCGGGATCAGATAGCTCATAATCTCATGCAGCAGATAACCGAACGCCGGAGTAAAGTTACTGAGAAGAATCAAAGCGCCTACTACGATAAGCAAAATGGCCAAGCTTTTGTTTCTATCCATTCTCATTGATTGATCACCGCCTTTCGTTATCTCTCTCTTATGTCTTTATTCTATACGTATCCCCCTTCCGTTAAAACGGACTGGGGACGGTTTTTAGACCTAGCCTCAGGTCTAGGTATATTCTGGACCCTAACTGCAGCATGAAGATAAGTAAAGAGGAATGCACAAAAAAAGATAGCTCTCAAGTTCTTCACTTGAGAGCTATCTTTCAAAAGGATGCCGGCGAGAGGACTCGAACCTCCACGGTTTCCCTCACGATTTTGAGTCGCGCGCGTCTGCCAGTTCCGCCACGCCGGCATATTATGGAGGCGCCACCCAGATTCGAACTGGGGATAAAGCTTTTGCAGAGCTGTGCCTTACCACTTGGCTATGGCGCCATATCTTTATGGAGCGGACGACGGGAATCGAACCCGCGACCCTCGCCTTGGCAAGGCGATGCTCTACCGCTGAGCCACGTCCGCATATACAAAATGGCTGGGGATATAGGATTTGAACCTATGCATGACGGAGTCAAAGTCCGTTGCCTTACCGCTTGGCTAATCCCCATTATAAATAAAAGAGGGCGATCGATGGGACTTGAACCCACGAATGCCGGAGCCACAATCCGGTGCGTTAACCCCTTCGCCACGACCGCCAAAACAAAAAAATATGGCAGGGGCAGCAGGAATTGAACCCACACTAACGGTTTTGGAGACCGCTGTTCTACCTTTAAACTATGCCCCTATAACTGGTGGAGGATGATGGATTCGAACCACCGAACTCGTAAGAGAACAGATTTACAGTCTGCTGCGTTTGGCCACTTCGCTAATCCTCCATAAATGGTGCCGGCGAGAGGACTTGAACCCCCAACCTACTGATTACAAGTCAGTTGCTCTACCAATTGAGCTACACCGGCGTATTTAATTGAAAAGTGGCTCGGGACGGAATCGAACCGCCGACACGAGGATTTTCAGTCCTCTGCTCTACCGACTGAGCTACCGAGCCTTATGCAAATTCCGTTTCATCAAATAAATGGCGGAACCGACGGGATTCGAACCCGCGATCTCCTGCGTGACAGGCAGGCATGTTAGGCCTCTACACCACGGTTCCAGAGGCACTTTCTTAAATTGAAAGTAATTGCGGGGGCAGGATTTGAACCTGCGACCTTCGGGTTATGAGCCCGACGAGCTACCGAACTGCTCCACCCCGCGATATTAAAATATGGTGGAGGCTGAGGGGATCGAACCCCCGACCCTCTGCTTGTAAGGCAGATGCTCTCCCAGCTGAGCTAAGCCTCCATCTTGAAACACTATTAGATCATACCATATTTATGTATCCCAGATCAATAAGCAATTTGCTTCAATATAACTGTGAAACATAAGGTAAAAAATGACCCGTAGGGGATTCGAACCCCTGTTACCTCCGTGAAAGGGAGGTGTCTTAACCCCTTGACCAACGGGCCTTATAATAAAATTAAAGCAGAACGGAGAGAGAGGGATTCGAACCCTCGAGACGCTTTTGGCGCCTACACGATTTCCAATCGTGCTCCTTCGGCCAACTCGGACACCTCTCCAAAAATGGCTCCCCGAACAGGACTCGAACCTGTGACAACTCGATTAACAGTCGAGTGCTCTACCAACTGAGCTATCAGGGAATATTACTGCTTATTAATTCAGGAAAACAGCACCGCCAAATGCCATTTGTAATCCTTTAAACATTACAACTGCTTGAGTTGACATGTCCAGTGATTACACCCTGAAAACTGGATCCGAAACGTCCATTGCCTTTTAGAACCTTTAGGATAAGCCCTCGACCGATTAGTACTGGTCAGCTCCATGCATTGCTGCACTTCCACCCCCAGCCTATCTACCTCGTCGTCT
>NZ_JAPCKK010000017.1 GCF_030705605.1 Paenibacillus zeirhizosphaerae | reverse complement strand
ACTCACCCGTCCGCCGCTAACTTCTGAAGAAGCAAGCTTCTTCATCCGTCCGCTCGACTTGCATGTATTAGGCACGCCGCCAGCGTTCGTCCTGAGCCAGGATCAAACTCTCCATGAAAGACCATCCAAAGATGATCCATTGTAAGAGCGATAAGCTCATTTTGAATCTGACGAGATAAAATATCTCAATGATCCGTTCCGGTTTTTATACTGTCATAGACATGTACCAAAAAACCTTCACGGGGCGATTTCACTTCGTGAAATCTACTCACTCGTTGTTCAGTTTTCAAAGATCAAACACTTGCTTTCTCTCACCACCACATCTCAGCGGCGACTTTTATAATATATCATAGCTTATTGCATTACGTCAACAACTTTTTTGTGTTTATTTTCTTAAGTTCTTAAGTTGCTGAAAATCATGATCCCTTATGCACAAAGGCGATTATTAATTTAACATGGGTTCTACCGAGACGTCAACCTTTTTTCATTCCCTCAAAAAAACAAAAGAGAGCACGTCCCCAGCAGCCGTACTCTCTCTGTAATTCGTATTAGTTTGCTCCATGACATCACCGGAAAGCTAATTCACTGAATAACACAATTCTCTTACGTAATCATTAGAAAACGATTTCCGTGCTGTCGATTCTTTAATATAAGAACGGTAAACCAGTTTACGCAGAACCAAAGGAAGCTCGTACTGAACATGCTTGAGCTCAGGGTGATTAAACAGTTCATGGATAGACCACGGTTCGTTGCGACTTCGGAGTATTCTAAAGAGCAGAACAGAGCAATCCGCCATTTTGGACATGACTGAAAACTCACAGGCCAGCAAAACAAGCTCAACCCGCTGCTCCACCGTTTCAGCACTAATGGTCAGTTCTTCATACAGCTTGTATACCGACTTATCCATTGAGCGGACCTGACTCAACACCTTTTGGGACGGCATGCCTCCGCGTTCGATCACCTCTATACTCGCCCAATGATGAAGAGCGTTAAGGACGCTGTGATAAGCATCCAGCGCGGAGCCTTCCTTAAGATACCTTTTGGCATTCACATAATTATTAAGAAAACGGGCAAATTCATGAAAAAGCTTCTGTTCCCGCATTTGACCGTCAAATCCCTTGATTTCCTCACGCAGGAGCCGAATTTTACGACCAGATTCCCAGATAATATCACCTTCCAGCAGGTAATACACCAAATTGCGCTGTTCCCCCGCAATCAGCCAACGCCATAAACTCGATAAAGGAGCGTAAATGACCTGGCATCGCAGCTCCCCGATCTTTACGTGCTTGAACAGACGCTCCTGCCTTTCAGAATCACAAACAATTAATATTAATGCTTCAAAATCATGAATGATGGACCCAACAAAATGATTCCCAGCTTTTCGATATGCTATGGCACCGATGGCATTACTATCTAACAAATCAACGGACAGCAAGTCTAAACTAGTTAACTGCACGTCACCCTCCATAACAATGAAGCGGGTACACCGCTATATAAAATATTTAATATAATATTTCTACATGATGATTTGAGTTCCTTCTTAATCAGGAAGACTTAATTTCGGCAGGATGTGAAATTTCTTTCACCTCCATTGCATTTCTTACTTAAATGTTTTCAACACGTCCCAAGCCTCGTCACTTGCAAAACTGCGGTTCCAAACTCCAATACCGCCCAGTTGAAGAGATTGAGCCAACTTCACTCTTGCCTTCAATGAGGCTCCATCCTCCAACCAGATTTTATTGAGCACACCGTTTACTTCATATTCAACATAGTTCTGTTTTTCTTGTTCCAGAAACTTCGGTTTGAGCTTACGCTCCTTCAAAATATCAGCAGCGCTCTCCATTCCGATGGCTTTGGAGCTCACTTTCATTTCCCCGTTCTTCTCTTCTTCCGACCAAACCCGCGTATACAGCGGAATACCCAGCACCAGTTTCTCAGGTGGCACGCCATCCTCATCCATAATCCGTTTAACAGAGGATTCAGTCCATGGAAGCGAAGCTACCGACCCTGCCTCGGGACTTGAAGCCCAATGCTCATCGTACGCCATAACCATCATATAATCCGTGATTCCCCCTAATGAGGCACGATCCAAGAACACCGACCACATCTCGCTATCTGATTTGGGTGTTACATCTATCGACAAAATCAGATCATTTGCGCGGGCCAGCGGTTTTAGCTCCCTCATGAATTGGGTAACGTTGGCGCCATCCTCAGTGTATACATTTTCAAAATCGATATTGATGCCGTCCAGGTTATATTGCTTGGATAAAGTAATAATCTTCCTGATAATCTGCATGCGCCGTTCGTAAGTGGACAAGGCGCCGGAGGTGAGATCTGGATCAAAACTGTTGCTGAGCAGTCCCCACACCTCCATGCCTCGTCCATGCGCCCATTGCACGTAACCCGGGTCTGCTTTGTCTTCAATCGTACCTTCTTCACTTACGATACTGAACCAGGTCGGGCTCACCACATTCACTCCCGGAAGTGTACCCATGCTCGAAGTGTCGGGATTTCGCGAATATACGGCCTCCCATGCCAAATTCACAGCCCTGCCCTTCCACTCTTTTTCCGAAGCTGACAGGTTCTCTGCCTGAGCCTTCACCTTCAGTGTACCGTTCAGGATAACATTTGCCGGTTGTATATATCCTGTATATCCGTTATCCAACTGGATGTAGTACCAGCCGTTTTCTTGTCCCCACAGCCTCACAGTCTCCCCTTCGGCCATATCCTTCACGATAGGAGAGTAGTTGGAAGGCCTTGATCGAAGAGCGACACTGGATCCGCGGTCGTCCAACTTCACTTTGCCATGCGTGACGCTTTCCCCCGCTCTCATAAGCATAACTGCCCCGGTCTTCGTATCCTCCTGCACTTCGGTGCCGTAAATATGCTCAATCGACTCGTACGGGACATAAACCTCGTTGTTGATTTCAGCTAACGTCTTCTCCCCAGCATAAGCCTCCCCATTCAGCTCCCCGTTCTCCTTATTCTCCGACAGGTAAAGAACCTGCTCGCGGGTAGCCATGATTACCGATTGCGTCTTTGCTTCGTAACGCACAGCGTCATCAACATATTCTTCTATAAACGAAAGCGGCAGCATCAGGTCCTCCCCCGTGCCCTCCGCTGAATAATCCGTCACTTTTCCCTGAATAAAAATAGGTTTGTCCGACTGCCATTGCGGTTTTTCGTGCAGTGGATTTCCCCACAATAATACCGCTGTTATACCGGCACCTGCGACAACCAGCAGCAAGCCAATCGTTTTTTTAAACCCGCGCCGCTTCTGCCCTTGCTTTCGTTTCACTCTAGACAAAATAAACCCCCATCTAATCACATTTTGAGTAAACAAAAAAAACGCGCGAAATTCAATTCTGAATTTCCACACGTTTCATTCTAAGGGAATCTAGTGTCTACCTGCAAGATTTGCAGAGTCCATACAGCTCCAGCCTGTGTCCATGAACTTCAAAGCCTGTTTCCTCCGCTGCAAACTTCTCTACTTCCAGCAGGGACGGGTAACTGAAATCCTCAATTTTGCCGCATTTCTCACACACAATATGATAATGGTCCGATACATTGGCATCATAACGGCTGGAATTATCTCCATACGTTAATTCATGCACCATGCCTGCTTCGAGGAAGACCTTCAAATTGTTATATACTGTTGCAACGCTCATGCTTGGAAACTGAGGCTCCAGCGCGCGATAAATCTCGTCAGCCGTGGGGTGCCCCATGGATTCCATCAAGTAATTCAATATCGCATGGCGTTGGGGCGTTATGCGTACACCGGTCATTTTCAATTGTTGCAACGCATGCTCGACGCGAGTTGCCATCACTGCCCACCGCCTTAATTAGTCCTGATCCTTATGCTAAGGACATTGTAAGGTGAATTTAAGATCTTTGTCAACGCGGTGTTCCCGTTTCCTCCTCTGACTGCGTCAGCTCCGAGGAATGCACCGTCAGGTCGCTGTTGCCCTCTACGAGCAAGCTGTACAGACCATCTCCGACCTGTCCGGATACATTCTTGCCATCTACCTCAAAAGGAGCATCGGCATTTATGTCCCCATAGCTGCTGGATCCCTCCAGCCTGAAGCTTCCGAGAACAGGCAGACGAAGTGTAATATTACCAACAGCGCTATATATATTCCAGTTTCCTCCAATACTATTGGATTGAACTGCGATACCCCCGTTCAGTGAGCTTGCATTCACATTCCACGAAGCATTATTGATGCCGATATTTCCGTTTTTGGTGTCAGCCGTGACATCCCCTTCTGTTCTCGCAACTTGAATGCTGCCAACCAACGTATTCAGAACGGTTGAGCCCGAAATATCTCCCGCCAACACATTGCCGCGATTGGTATTCATCTCTACATTTCCCGTAACTCCATGAACATCAATCGTTCCGTTCAGGGTTGTTCCCCGTACATCCCCTATTACGCCGCTAACCGCAAGATTGCCATTCCCGCTTTGCAGAGATATGGAATGGATCGCATCCACCCCGGTTAACGAAATCTCCCCGTTTGACGTACGGATATCCATATCAACACGGCGGTCTTCCGGCAGAACGATCTCCATATTCATTCGCGGCTGCCTTTTACCTGAAGCCCCATAGCTCTGGGCGGACGTCCAAATACGAATCGTATTCCCGTTTGACGCTTCCAGTGAAGAGGCTTCAGCAATCGACTTCGCTTCCTCCACAGTCACTTGATCAATCCACATTGTCGTATGAATTTCTACATCCTGGACCGCTGCTCTCCGCACAGTAATATCCCCATTAACCCCTTCGACCAGTAGCTCCGACGTCTGCATGCCGACAGGCACGAGCACGCTGCCTTTATTAATGCGGTTGCCTTCCTCCTCACTGAAGTCCATAGACGCAGTTGTCAGATTAAGGCTGACTCTGTTCCATAAATACATGTAGTGCTCCTGCTGGGTAATGATAAAAACAGAGGCACATAAGAGCACAGACATCAATAATCCCTTTAAATCCGCTCTGAACAGCCGTCTCCCTTTTGAAGCTCCCGACCTGCGCAAATATAGCCAGCTAAAAAGGAAATACTCCAGCCCCAAGCCCACAAAGAGCAAAGGCCACCATGTGAGCAATCCCATCATATAGTCAGTATCCTGCACCAGGTCTATACACAACAAGATTCCCACGAAAAGCAGCAGCAAGGAAGCAGTATACCGGCCTACTCTGACTTTACGATGCATGCCGTTATTTCCCTCCTTTCCGGGAAGTACTGCCCTTCCGAACGGATACGCCAAGCTCACGTAGAAACAATAGAAGTCCAATTATCACCAGCAAAAAGGCTAACAAATAAAATCCGTAGTCCGCAAAAAAATACTCCAGCCAGCGGGGTCTCACACGGAAAAGAATCATTAAAGCTCCGCCCGCCACAAGCAGCAAGGAAAACAGGATCCCTGTCTCCCATGCATCGTAACGGCTCCGTTCCTGACCTGGCTGACTGTGAATCGTAACCCGCTGAGGCTTGCGTTTGTGCAGGATAATATAATCGGATGACTGCAATACATCATAAACGTTATAAAAATAAAGAACAGGGATGAACACGCCCAATAGAACCAGCAATGGTACATTGATCCGCATCACCTCAGAGGATACGTACAGCATGGCCGAAATATCCAGCAGCAGCAGCAGCATAAATGTCATACCTCTGATAAATAGCCCTATAAAAAGATGACCCGCACCCGGAAGCATGGCAGCCAGCAGGACAGCAGCAAACTTCCGCAAACGCGGCCGCAGCTTCCTCGTTCGGCGTGTGTGATTCCGTGAAATCTCGGGATTCATAGCAACCTCCTGGGTTCAAGCTCATACTATAAACATACTTTAAAATACTACCCTATTCCTACATGCAAGTAACTGGAAAAAATCTGGGATAATAAAAAAAAGACCCCGCTCCTGCGGGATCATAGGTTGATGCGACTGTGCTACTCTACGATTACGGCAGATATGTCTTCCCACTGCCGCAATGCGGCCGAGATACGAAGGGGATCAAATCCAGGGCGCGCCAATACTTCTAATGATACTTCCACGTTCCGCCCCTCCGGGTGAAGCTCACGAAAGGGAATGTTGTCATGCTCTTTGACGGACACTTTCTTCACCTTGATCTCTTCCTGCTCCAGGAAGGTGGATACCTGATCCAGCAAGCCTGGTGATGACAAGCCATATAGCGTGATCTGATGAGGTTTTTGCCCACGCAGATAACGCTGCTCCAGCTTGTTAAGCGTCCACAGAGTAAGCAATACAAGCACAGTAGAAGCCACAGAAGCAAAATAGAACCCGGCTCCCGTTCCCAAGCCGATGGCAGCCACCACCCAAATAGAAGCCGCTGTCGTCAAACCCGTTATGCTCTTCCCTGTAAACAAAATCGTTCCTGCCCCGAGAAAGCCTACCCCCGTTATCACGGCGGTGGCCAGACGAGCCGGATCAATTCGGACACTAGGCTCCCTCACAAAAGCTGCAAAACCGTATATCGACAGCATCATAATTAATGAAGATCCGAGACAGACCAAAATATGAGTCCTTAAGCCAGCCGCGTGATTGGACCGCTCCCGTTCAAAGCCGATCAACCCTCCGAGCAACACCGCAAGTAATAACCTAATCATAATATGTGAATTATCGATAACCCACGGATCTCCCAATTCCTGCCCCCCTCGCCTGGTGTGTAAAATGTGACGGAATCGGAAACCAACTGGTTCCGTTCAGATATGCAAATTCATATTATTCAGATGAAACGTCGTTAATTCCACTCCCGGGGCAATTTCCTGCACAGCTACAGGACGAAATCCGTATTTCTGGTACAGGGAAACCGCAGGAGTATTCAAGGTGCCGGTTGAAACCATAAACAGAGGAACCTCCCGGTGCGATTCAACTACATGTTCAATCAGCGAGCCCGCGAGCCCTCTTCTGAAATGTCCGGGATGAACCATCATTCTGGTAATGATGAGCGAGCCGGGTTGCTCCGTCTCGGTTGCAATCGCACCGATAATCTCGCCATCTTCGCCAATGGCTCCGTAAAATTGTTCACCACAGGCGCGAAGAGTTTCCAGCGTGTCCATCAATGGGGGGATTTTATCAAATCCGATTTTCTCCGCTTCCAGACGATAAGCCACGTGCTGGAGATGCCACAGTTGTTCAAGCGTATAATCATCCTGCAGGGATAAAGCTGTGATCATGAAATCCCTCCTTATATCGGGGTTCGACATTTTATATACAAAACGGGTTTGTCCCAATGACAAACCCGTCCTGATATAAATTAACGATTCAGCACTTCAGCAAGCAGCTTGTTTACAAGCCCAGGATTCGCTTTCCCCTTGCTTTCTTTCATTACCTGCCCTACCAGGAAGCCAATCGCTTTTTGCTTGCCGGCCTTATAATCCTCCACGGATTGCGGGTTGGCGGCAACCACCTGCTCGACAATGGCCATAATGGCACCCTCGTCACTAATCTGCACCAGACCCTTCTCTTCCACAATCTGCTGCGGAAGCTTGCCGCTCTCCAGCATTTCCTTGAAGACCGTTTTGGCAATTTTGCTGTTGATCGTCCCTTTCTCCAACAGGCCGATCATTTCGCCAAGCCCCTGTCCGGTCAGCTTAACATCGGACAGCTCAACATTCATGCTGTTCAGGTAGCCAAGGAGGTCTCCCATGATCCAGTTGGAGACAGATTTGGCATCCTTCGTATACTGCAGGCTGCTCTCGAACAGATCCGCCAGCGCTTTGGAGGACGTGATGACGGCCGCGTCATACTCAGGAAGGCTGTATTCCGAGGTATATCGGACCTTGCGCTGATCTGGAAGCTCTGGGATGGAAGCACGGATACGCTCCTTCCATTCCGCATCAATGTGAAGGGTAACCAGGTCAGGGTCAGGGAAGTAGCGGTAATCATGCGATTCTTCCTTGCCTCGCATGGAAATCGTCTTGCCTTGCGCTTCGTCCCATCGTCTCGTCTCTTGAACGACGGAGCCTCCTTCTTCGAGGATTTGCTCCTGACGGAATTGCTCATACTCCAGTCCGCGCTGAACCCCGCGGAAGGAGTTCATGTTCTTAAGCTCAGCCCGTGTGCCCAGCTTCTCCTGTCCATGCGGACGCAGGCTGATGTTGGCATCACAGCGCAGCGAGCCTTCCTCCATCTTCACATCGGACACTTCACAGTACTGCATAATCGAGCGCAGCTTCTCCAGATAGACACGCGCCTCTTCAGGCGAGGAAATATCCGGCTCAGACACGATTTCAACCAAAGGTGTTCCAACACGGTTAAAGTCAACCAGCGATGCGTACCCACCGTCAACATGCGTCAGCTTGCCCGCATCCTCTTCCAAGTGCAAACGAGTGATGCCGATTCGCTTGGTAGCACCGTTAACTTCAATATCAATCCAGCCGTTCTCTCCAATCGGCTGATCATATTGCGAGATTTGGTAGGCCTTGGGCGAATCGGGATAGAAATAGTTTTTGCGGTCAAATTTACTCACATCACCGATCGTACAGTTCAATGCCATGGCTGCTTTCATCGCGTAATCCACAGCCTGCCGGTTCAACACCGGGAGCACTCCCGGATGACCGAGACAAATCGGACAGGTGTGCGAATTCGGCGGAGCTCCGAACTCGGTCGAGCATCCGCAGAAAATTTTCGATTGGGTATGGAGCTCCACATGAACTTCCAGACCGATGACCGTTTCATATTTGGATGTTGTAGACATATCAGGTTAACCCCCTTTTCTCCGGATTACAGTTGCGGACGCTGCTTATGAAATTCCGTATTTTGTTCAAAGGCATGCGCCACCCGCAAAATTTGCGCCTCATCAAAAGGCTTTCCGATAATTTGCAAACCGACAGGCATCCCTTCCGCAAAACCGCAAGGAATACTCATCGCAGGAACACCAGCAAGGCTAACTGGAATCGTCAAAATATCGTTCAGGTACATCGTTAACGGGTCATCCACCTGTGAGCCCAGCTTGAAGGCCGTGGTTGGCGCAGTCGGCCCGATAATAACATCATAGTTCTCGAACACTTGATCAAAATCACGCTTGATCAGCGTGCGCACCTTCTGTGCTTTCAAATAATACGCATCATAATAGCCTGAGCTGAGCGCATATGTGCCGAGCATGATTCTCCGTTTCACTTCCGGTCCAAAGCCCTGTGTTCTGGATTGGTGATATAGGTCAAGCAGATTCTCAGGGTTGTCAGCCCGCACGCCATAACGAACTCCGTCAAAGCGGGCCAGGTTGGAGGCTGCCTCCGAGGAAGCGAGCAAATAATAGGTGGCCACAGCATATTCTGTGTGCGGCAGCGAAACTTCCTCCCACACCGCTCCCATACCTTCGAGCGTCTTCAGTGCTGCAAGCACGCTTTCTTTCACCTGCGGGTCAACACCGTCACCTAGATATTCCTTCGGCACGGCGATGCGTAGTCCTTTCACTTCCCCAGTCAGGGAGGAAAGGTAGTCCGGCACGTCAACCTTGGCAGACGTGGAATCCATGGCATCATACCCTGCAATGGCTTGAAGCACATATGCAGAGTCCTCGACATTCTTCGTAATTGGTCCGATCTGGTCGAGGGAGGAAGCGAAAGCGACGAGCCCAAAACGTGATACCAGACCGTAAGTAGGCTTCAGGCCGACCACACCACAGTAAGAGGCTGGCTGCCGGATGGAACCGCCGGTATCCGAGCCCAACGTAAAGTAGGCTTCACCTGCGGCAACTGCGGCGGCTGAGCCTCCGCTTGAGCCACCGGGAACACGTTCCAGATCCCACGGGTTCCGGGTCGGGTAATAGCTGGAGTTCTCGTTGGAGCCGCCCATGGCAAACTCGTCCATATTCATTTTACCCAGTGTGACTACGTCCGCGGCACGGAGCTTCTTCACTACGGTTGCGTCATATACCGGATTGAAATTGCTCAAAAACTGGCTGGCACAGGTGGTACGGAGCCCTTCCGTCACAATGTTGTCCTTAATTCCGGCCGGAAGGCCAAACAACAAACCGCGTTCTCCTCCTGAAGCGAGGCGGTCATCCAGATTGCGGGCGGACGTCCGTGCTCCCTCCTCATCGATAGTGAGGTAAGCCTTAACCTTATCATCATGGGCTCCAATTTTCTTAACAGCCTCGTCAACCAGATCCGTAACCGAAATCTCCTTGTTGTTCAGCCTGTTATGTAATTGCGGCAGTGTGTTATCAAACAAACTCAACTCGAGCATCCTCCTTTTGGCCTTCGGGGCTATTCCAGTATCGCAGGAACCTTAAACTGTCCGTCTTCCTCTTCGGGAGCGTTGCGCATCACCTGCTCCGGCGTCAGACTTGGGCGCACCTCGTCTTCCCGCATGACATTGCTCACATGCAGCACATGAGTCGTCGGCTCCACATCGTCCGTATTGAGTTCATTCAGCTTCTCCGCATAGTGCAGGATCGCATTTAATTGCTCGGTCATGAGCTCCTCTTCTCCAGAGGTCAGGTTCAATCGCGACAGCTTGGCCACGTGACGTACGTTTTCCAAAGAAATGTTCATGCGCTCTTTGCCTCCTTTGTGTATGTAAAGCACTAAAATCAGGAATGATGGTAAACCCGCTGAGGCATCCCTGTCCGCTTATTTATCAAATTGGGGAAGTTCCTCCGTTGCTTTAAAATAACGTTTTAATTATAGGTTAGAACGTTTTACAATTCAATGTTACTGGTGAAAAGTTGATTTCCAGGTTCACCTTTCTGATATCCAAAAAAAGGCTGCCGGATCTGATCCGACAGCCTTAGAACCGACCTGAGCCGGCAGTTAATTTAAATCCATGCGCGTAAATTAACCTGCTTGATAAAATCCGATTGTGATAATGATTCCGCTGCGGGTTCTTCTTCCTTATTGTCCACTCCACCGTTCATTACACTGCGGAACAATCGCTCATTGTGAGTAGCAAGGGCGTAATCTATCAACGCTTCGCGTTCAATCCGTTCAGCTTCCCTCTTCAACATTTGTGTCATGAGTTCCACGTCTCCGGATGGAACAAAAAAATTCCGGTTGACCTTCGGCACTCGGATAACATAATCAAAGGCATTATCCGGATTCCGGTCGTAGGCGATGATATAACCATGTTCCCCCACAGGAAGATTCTGCTCAAAGGCATCCGAGACGATCATTATTTTTTCCCCTAAACGATACATCGTCTACCTCCTGGCTGTCTTAGTTATCTGTTTAGTCTACTAAAAAACGATCAAAATGTCTATGAGCAAATTCAATTGATTCCAAGCGAATGTTCCACTTCAGAATCTATGTGTTAACGTCCAGAATTATACACCATAAGCCTGTGGTACCAACGCTGATCGATCCATCCTTCACGCTTCTTTACATGCATCCAGCCCACCGGAATCTCCTGACCGGCTTGATTCGTATCGTTGCCCGCAGTTATGTTCTGCGAATGATGTGGGCATATCGATATTCTGATTTGTTCCGCGGTAAGCGGGACCTTCCTTTTCAAAAGCTTCCCCTCCTAAAAAAAGACAAAAAAAGAACGCAAACCGGGAATGGCTCCTCAGTCTGCGTGCTTCGCGGATTGTTATGTAGCTTCTAAAGGATATATTAGCAAACCGTTCTCCCCTTGTCCAGCAGGTTTTTGAAAAAAACGGCGGGTTTTGACGAAATCTTTACTTTTATCCTGTCAACGGATGTACGGGTTGTTTTCTTTTTCATAACCAATCGTGGTTTTGGGACCATGTCCCGGATAAACCGTCACCTGGTCATCCAGCCGATATAATCGGTGTACGGAATCAATAAGGTCTCTTTCTCTGCCGCCGGGCAGATCGGTGCGTCCTACTCCCATTCGGAACAGCACATCCCCTCCAAATAGGTCACTGCCGCAGTGGAAGCTAACGCTGCCCGGTGAATGTCCCGGGGTATGGTAGACAAGGAAACGGTGACCGATCAATTCCAGCACCTGGCCCTCACCAAGGTCATACTCGGCCGGAGCAGCCGTAACAGGCTGAGTCACCTGAGGCCACATCAGAGAGCCGTTTAGCTTGGGAGAGGTCATCCAATCCTGCTCAAGCGGATGAAGATATACCGGACAATCGGCGACCCGACGCACCTCGTCCACTCCCGCCATATGGTCGAAATGCGCATGCGTAAGTAAAATTGCTTCAATCGTCATGCCTTCAATAGCGCGAACCAGGGAACCAGGATTCATCCCCGGATCGACAATTATACCCCGCCCCGTATCCGCGTCCTGCAGCAGGTAGGCGTTCGTCTGCAAGGGACCGAGGCTGAATGTACGGATAGCCAGCGTCATGGCTTACAGTCCCGAGATGAGCTCGCGCAGCTCTTTCACAATGACGCCGTGAATCCCGGTTCCCTCTCCGTATCTTGCACGGATCTCCGCACGCGCAACCGTCAATTTATCCTGGTAATCCGGTGCTTCGCGATCGGGATTTTCTTTTTTAAACTGAACCATAGCCTCTTGAACGTGCACTGGACGAGGCCCCCAATGATCAAGCACATGTCCGCCCGTATCCGCAAAAATAACGATAGGAATAGAACGACTGCCCATGGTCAGGAAATCATCCATCAGAGCTTCATGATTTTCCAGAATGAGCACTTCCGTAGGTACACCGCTGTTCTCCAGGGCGCGGAACACAACCGGGACACAACGCACTACATCGCCGCACCAATCGGCCGCAAGAATCAGGACACGCAGATCATCGCGGTGATTCAGGCTTTCAAAAAATTCACGGTCGCTTTCGTCCGTCCATTCAAACTGGTCATACCAGGAGCGGAAGGCCTCCTTGTTCTTTGTCATACTGTCCATAAATTGCTCAGCCGTCAGACCTTTGCCGAAATATTGGGAAACATTGCTGCGGGCCATATTAGACACTTCCTTTCTTCTTTTTGGAGACAATCCATTTAACAAGAAAATATACAGCCAAGAGAACAACAGCAGCCACCAGGATCGGTGTTACATAAGGGGCCGCTTTTTCATCAATTTGCTCCCATTGGTTGCCGAGAAGCATTCCTAAATAAATAAACAAAACACTCCACGGAATAACAGCCAAGGTCGTTAAAATGATAAATCGCCAAATATTCATGCGCGAGATTCCCGCCGGTATGGAAATGGCGTGTCTGACCACCGGGATAAAGCGGGCCGTAAAAATAACACCCGTACCGTATTTGTTAAACCAGTCCTCCGCATGATCCATATGCTTTCTGTTGATTAATAAGTACTTCCCGTATTTCTCAATCACAGGGCGGCCGCCATAACGCCCAATCCAATAGATGAACAACTGGGCAAACACACCTCCCACCGTAGCGAAGATCACTGCCGGTATAAAGCTCACCTGATGACTGTAAACCAGGAATCCTCCATAAGCCAGTACGATTTCACTGGGAATCACCTCAATCATCAGCCCGAGTGCAATCCCCATATAACCCAAATCACGAATCCACTCGAAGATATGCTGGATCATATTTGGAATGAAGTCCATGTTAGTCCGCTCCCTTTCTCTCTCCCATTCAGCGTTTATTCTATCACAGCGGCAGAGCGGACCGCTAGCAAACTACTGGAGCGGCTAAGTAGCGGTCCTGTGTCTGCCCGCATATCTTAAAATGTCTCGAAAGGGGGATGACCAATGCCTGCCGATCATTTACCTAAGCACACGCAGGGCCAATCCGCTCTGCCCACGGCACGCGGGATACGCCGGGCCTGCAGCAAAGAGCTGTACCGCACCTGCAAACGCCTCAAGACCTATATCCAGCCGGATTTGGTAAGCAAGGGAGAAAATCTGTACTGCCGCAAGGTAGCAGCAAATCTGCTCTGGATCACGGAGAACAGCAGCAACCGCAAGCTGCTGTGCGATTGGTGGGACGAGGAGGTCGGACCCGAGCTTGCCGAGCTGTGGCAGGTGGAAAAATCCGTATTATGCGCCGCGTTCCGAAGCTCTTACGGCGGGTAAGCAACAGAGAGCGGCGCCATGTGCCGGCACCGCTCTTGCATCGCTTATTTAATTTACCCGCGACGATAGGGCCCCTTCCGGCAGCAGATCGGCGCATGCCCGTTCCAGATAAGGATCCGCATGCAAAAAGTCACGGAACGCCGTATATTCACTCCAAAGTCTGGAGCGGTCTTCCTGCTGTCCTTTGACTGCCCGGATCAGCAGATTTTTAGGTGTATGCTCCAGATCGATAAACTCCAGCATCTGCGTACGATAACCAAGAATATCCAGCAACTTGGCCCGTATTCCGTCTGTGGCCAGAGCCGAGAAGCGCTCCTTCAATATGCCGTGCGACAGCATCGGCTCCATCACTTCATTGGCAATCTGATTGAAGAGCTCATGCTGGCAGCATGGAACGGACAGAATGACCGAGGCGTCCCAGCGGACCGCCTTTTCAAGCGCTGCATCCGTGGCGGTATCACAGGCATGCAGCGTCACAACCATATCGACCTGCTCCAGCTCGTTATAATCCGCAATGTCCCCGACGAGGAATTTCAGATTGTGGTACTGCAGCTTCTCGGCCAGGATATTGCAGGTTTCTATCACGTCCGCTTTCAAATCGAGGCCTACAACGTTCAGAGGCCTGCGCTGCTGAACCGACAGATAATGATACAGAGCAAAGGTCAGATAAGATTTGCCGCAGCCGAAATCGACAATCGTCAGAGGACGGCCCACCGGCAGATGAGGAAGCACATCCTGTACCATTTCGAGGAAACGGTTAATCTGCTTGAATTTATCGTATTTGCGGGCCAGCACCTTCCCCTCTTCATTCATAATGCCCAGCTCAACGAGAAATGGGACGGGCTCGCCTTCCTCAAGCACATAGTGCTTTTTGCGGTTATGGGTTAGATCGACCGCAGTTTTGGAGGGCGATTTCGTTAAAATCGAAACTTTAAACTTCTTGCTGACCAGCACCTGATAGTCCGCTTCAGCCGTGCACAGCAGCCCTTGGCGGAACGTTTCTTCGAACAAAGCGATCATACGCCCGGTCGCTTCAGACACAGTCAGATTTTCATGGGTCACCTTATTGCTATAATAATAGGCGAATTGATAGTACAAGCTCTTCTTCAATTCAACCGGTTTGATTTGCACTTTGGTAAAGGAGGCCTGCTCCTTCTTGCGAAGCTGACTGAGCGTTGCTGTGATCAGCGAGCCCTCCGTCAGCCGCTCGTTAATAAGATTGCGCAGTGATTCCAAAACTACAACCCGCTTTCTGCCTCATAAGGCCTATTCTAGCTGCAACAGTTCTTCCCTTCCCTGCTCCGCTTCCGCGCGGGCAAGGCCGCCACGTTCAAGTTCATCATCCGGCCGCATCAGAAGCCGGTTATAAAACGCCACCGCTTCATGAAACAGCGACTTCTGTTTGACGCCAAGATCGAACCATATTTCATCCGCCTGGGCATACATGCCTTCATGCTCAAAATAAGCAGCTAAAAGCTGGTCCAGCTCCAGGGGGAAACGATATTCCTTCACTTGCTCATGAGTGGCCGCTATCCGGTCGGGCAGCATCTGCAGCTCCCTGGAAGCACCATTCAAAGCGCTGTATACATACAAATAAAGAGCCTTCATCAGTATCTGCAGCCCCTGATCCAGCTCTCCCATGTCCTGTCTGATCCTTCCCGCTTCCTCCAACAGCCTGGCTGCCTGCTGCAGCTTGTCCACTTCCACCGCACCGCCCATCCGAAATAACTCGATGATCTGTTCAGGGGGCAGTGATTCCAGTAGCGGCAGAGGCAGTCGGAACTGGTTTTTCAGCAGCTCATCAAGCTTCGCGAGCGCTTCTGCATGACGATTCTGCTGCCTCAAGCCGAAGGCCGCACCCACAGCTTCTGTCATTTCTTCCATCATGCGAAGCAAATAATCTCTTCTGAACACAACTGAATCCCGTCCTTTCGCACCTGTCGATAGAAGTTTTTCTTATTGTAGATCAATCCGGAGCAAAAGCCAAATGGCTCTCAGTCCCGGGAAAAAGGGAAAGCCGGGAAGATGAGCGCTTCCCGGCCATACGGTGCATCCGTTTTCAGCTTTATTCGACAAAGCCCTCCAAAAAGCCCTTCATCACTTCTGCCAGCTCTTGAGGAGCTTCCATCATGCTCATATGCCCCGCCCCGCTGATGATGCTCCGCTGGATGTTCGGCTGATCCGCTGTAAATGTGCGCTCAATAGGAATCACCTGGTCATTTTCCCCCGCCACCAGAAGCACTGGCAGAGGAGCTGCGGTCAACACATCACGCCGGTCTGGACGGCCACGCATAGCCAGCGCCGCTCCGGCAGCTCCCTGCGGTGGAGTCGTGTAGCCAATGCCCCTTGTCTTATTCACCTTGTCTGCCATGCTATCCAAATGCTGCGGGGCAAACAATCCCGGAACCAGCCCGTCAACAAAAGCCGTAATGCCTGCGGTTTCAATCGTGGACACGGCTTTGAGGCGCTTTTCTTTGGCTTCCTCCGTATCTGCATGAGCCGTCGAATGGATCAGACCGAATGCGCTGAAACGTTCAGGATGCCGCTGGACAGCGGATAAGGCAATGTAACCTCCCATGGAATGGCCTAACAATACGACCTTCGGAATCCCAAGCTCCTCCAGGAGCTTCAGCACATCATCCGCCATATCTTCCATAGAGTAAGCCCCTTTGGGTGCATCCGACTGTCCATGTCCTCGCAAATCCGGCACGATGCAGCGGTAATGAGGAGACAGTAGAGGTATTACATCATCCCAATAGGATGAGCTTCCGCAAAAACCGTGCAGCAGCACAATCACCTTGTCGCCTTGTCCTTCATCCGCATAATGAATGGTCGTTTCTCCACACAGCTTTTTATTCATGTCTATCTCCCTCTCTCCTTGTCATTTTGTTAGCAGCCAGGCGGCCGTCTTTGTTGTATGGTACATTTCTGCTAGGAAAGCCCGAAGCCCGCGACTGCGCCATCCGCGATATCGGCGGCCATGATCATGACCTGGTGCAGAGACGTCGTTTGCAGGGTCCAGTACGGTTTGGGTCCCATAAGATTGACTACGCCTGCGACACTGTAGTGTCCGATAGGCGGAAGCTGGATTCCCATGGATCGCGCAGGCGCAAGCGGAGCCTCTGAAACGAGGAATAGCCCCATCGATCCCGGCTGGCCGAGGCAAGCATCAATCGCTATAACCTGCCGTTCCGCGGGAATACGGCCGATCTCCGCTTCCAGGGTAACCGCATCACACGGCGCAGCCAGCGTGCCGATCACATGCGGGAAGCCCTTCTCCTTCAGGAGCGTACCGGTCAGCGGTCCGAGAGCATCCCCTGTAGACCTGTCCGTTCCAATACAAACAAAGGTCACCTCATCAGCCCCAAACCGCTCATGGATGCGGCTGAAAAATGCTGAAAGCTCACTGCCCGGTACCCGTTTCATCACAGCTGGGCCCTTCCGTCCACCTTCCGGCGATCCTCTCAACACCTTCTAAGTCCTCCTCCATCCTACGAGATATTTACTCTGATTCTATCGTATACCTGGTGGTCCGGGCAAAATAATTGGTGGTTCCTCCGCAAAGCATGATACAATACTTCCAAACTAACCTTGTGAAAGGATGAATACCTACCGATGGATTTATCACAAAAATCTCAGGCCAATATCGAATATATGATCGAAGCCATCAAGAACAAGCTGCGCATGGCCAGCGGTGCCGCTATGCAGTCCTCCGCTTTTTCGGTGGAGCAGTATGAAGACCTTCATGACATTTATGAAATGGTGATGAACAAGCCGAGTCTCAGCATCTCCGAGGTGGAGGCGATTGCATCGGAGCTGGGCCGGCTGCGCAGCTCCTGAGTTGCCGGATTGCAGTACAAAGGAGGCTCCTAGAAGGTCCATCGACCCTGGGCCTCCTTTTGTATGTTGTACTGAGAGATAGGAGGCCTTCAGTAGCATGTATCGTCAAAGCACCCCATTTACCCGTTATCTTCTCCACATTGCCGTTGCGGTGATCCTCATCCCTTTTATTCTGTTAATCATGGGGTATCTCGCCTGGATTATCGGAATAGAACCATTGTTCCGTCTGGATGTGCGACTCCAGTCCTTGATATTTCCGATCTCCGGTGATACTCTCTACCGTCTGCTGCCGGCAGCACTCCTGATTACCACGCTGGGTTCCTTCTGGATCACTCTGCTTGCGGCACTAGCTTCAGCCTTATGGTTCTGGATCAGACGAAGAAACAAATTCATCGCGGTTTCCATTCTCGTCAGCTTTGCAGCCATGTGGCTTCTGAACCTAGCGGTCAAGGCGCTGCTTCAGCGTGATCGCCCGAGTCTCCAGCATTTGACGGAAGCGGCAGGCTACAGCTTTCCGAGCGGACATGCCATGATCGCTATGGGCTTTTACGGTCTGCTCTTTGCAATCTGGACTATTCACAACCGTATTCGTGGTCGTTCCGTTGTTTTCCCTCTGCTGACAGGAGCTTTATTGATATTACTGATCGGGTTGAGCCGCATCTATCTTGGAGTTCATTATCCAAGCGATGTCGCAGGCGGATATATTGCGGGTGCCCTATGGCTGTGCTTCACACTTCCACCTATGTATGCATGGATTAAGAACAGCCGTGATCCAGGAAAATGATAGGTTTGTCGCAGCATGCCAGCCCTATTATTGTTTCAGCCGACAGCCCTACGTTTAATACGAAGTAAGCGTAACGAATCATCTCAGTACTGGCAGAATAGGGATTTTTTTCATGCGGGACATGGGCATGATGCTATAGGCTGTTGCATTATGCTATCAAACCTTGAAGAGGAGTGATCAGAGATGAATAAAGCTGAGAATCAATACCCGGTACAAAACGGGTCCACATTTGCCAAGGGGATGTTCATCGGCGGTCTCTTGGGGGCGGCTGCGGCGCTGCTGTTCGCCCCCAAGCCGGGCCGCGAGCTGCGCAGCGATTTGTCCGACAAGGTGACGGCCGTTACAGATAAAACCAAAGACTATGCAGCAGTAATAGGCTCCAAGACCAAGGATGTAGCTGCCGTGGCAGGCAGCAAGGCAACGGATCTGGCCAAAACCGTATCCGAGAGCAAAGCCACTGTGCTCTCAAGCGCGAAGCAGGCTTCTGAAGAAGTCATGGAGGAAGCTGCAAAAGCGGATAAAGAGGTTATGGATGCAGCAACCAGGGCGGTTCAAGAAACCAACGAGGAGCTAAACACGGCTTCACGCCCTTAATCTTGCGCCGAATTCGCAACAGCCAGCTACCTTGAGAAGCTGGCTGTTTTTTAGAAACGATGAACATAGAAAGCGGGGATATCTCATGAGCAAAATCAGCGAAGAACGCATGCCAGCCTATGAAGTGGATGAACATCCCTTCGAGCTGCGCCATGAAGTCAAGAGGCTCAATACCCGGCTGGATCAACTGGCAGACACTCTCGAAAAATCCCAGTTTCGCGATATCATCGAAAATTACTCCAATCCTAAAAAACGGATTATCAGCAATTTGACGGCAGGCATCGCGAGAGGGTTGGGCTTGTCTCTCGGCACCATCTTGATTATCGCTTTATTGGGGTGGCTGCTGTCCTTGCTGGTGCAGTTGAACCTTCCGGGCATCGGCAGCTTTCTGGCCGAGCTGCTGAAATACGTGGACGCGGCCAGAAACAGCTAAATGATATACAGTGACCTCACGACAGTTATTTTTCGGATGAACTCCTTTCTTTTTTGTTGGATATGCACACAGCAGCGGAGAGGACGAAGCAATTCCGGAAAAGCGCAGTGTTCGCCTTTGGCTCGAAGGGTCAACAACGATTGCAGGAATGCTTCGTTCTCGGAGCGTCTCCCCACATACGAAAGCAGTGTTCAGTGTTCAGTGTCCGACTCAAATGTTCCTCTCCTTTTTGCTTGCCCGCAGCAAATCTCCTGTGAAGCCTTTCTTCCTCATCCATATGTACATGCCTGCCATACTGATCAAGGTCGCAATCATGACAACGGTGAAGCCCCATGGTGCCTTGGTCCAAATCAGATTTTCAAAATTCATCCCCCACACAGCCCCGACTACCGTTGCCGGTGTAAAAACAGCCGTCACAATCGTCAGGGTCTTCGTAATCTCATTGCCCCGAAAGCCTGAAATCGCGTTATCGATAGAGATCAGCGTGTCAATCTCGCGCTCATAATGCTCGAATAGGCGCTGTATGCGCTCAATTCTGTACAGCATCCGCTGGAAGAAAGGGTTATTGTCCAGCGTATCCAGATACGCTTCACGCGAAGCCGAAATCAGCTCCTGAAAAGGCACGAACATATTGCTCCAATAGAGCAGCTCAAAACGAGAATTCAATATTTTGTCCATTAACGTTCTGGCGTTGTTCTTCTCCATGCTCTCTTCGAGAGGCCTCAGGTTCAGCTCGAAATGATCCATGCCATTCTGAAAATAATGCAGCAGGAGCCGTACCAGAATAAAAAGTCCATCCGCCCCGCTGCTGCACTCGTGAAGCATACGAGTTCTTTCTTCCGAGCACATGATCATTCTTGTCCTCTCGTCCAGATTGATCGTCACCAGCCGGCTGCCATGAACAAAAAAATGAAAGACATTCGCATTATGATTGCTGGTCAGAGTCTCTTTGACCGAATACTGCAGCGTACCGAAGAGCAATGGATGTCTGCCATCCGGATAGCGAACCGATAAATAGTTGGACTCCACTTCTTTAATCACCTTCAGCCATATCCCGGTCTCGGGCAGCTCTTCTTCCAGCCTGGTCAGGTTCGAGCTTGACCACTCAGGAGCTTCAAGGTCCCACCATTCCCATTCTCCTTGATTGAACACGTATTTATTCATTTCCGGCACTGCCTTGCTCACTGAGGCCCCTCCTTATGTAACCCGTACTATTCATCCAAAAAGGACACCCCATCATTCGTTCATAAATGGGTGCCCTTTTATGTTAACCTGATATGGCGATGGCAGCAAAAAGCATTCCGCTTCATAAGGAAGAATTGGACATGATCTGCTTTAGCTTCTCAGTCGCCCTTTTTTGAATCCGCGAAACACTCATCTGGGACACACCGAGTTTCTGAGCAATCGCCCGTTGAGACTGTCCATCCTGAAAAGCGAGCAACAGCACCTTCTGCTCCTGATCCTTCAACTGACGTAAGGCCTGCTGAAGATCCATACGCTTCTCGACCGCATCGAAATCATCGGCGTCCGAGCTGATCAATTCGCCGAGTGTGGCCGCGCTTTCATCCTGCGACAGCGGAGAGTCTAGCGAAACGTAATGATAACATTCACGTCCGGCGAGCACCTCAATTGTTTCCTCTACAGAGAGGTCCAGATATTCGGCAATTTCCTTAACATCCGGAGAACGCTCAAGCTTGACGGTCAGCTCATCAATGGCGTGCTGTACGAGTGCTCCCTTCTCCTTGATCCGGCGTGGAACCTGAATGTACCACGACTTATCACGGAGAAAATTTTTCATGTGCCCGATCATGCTCTTCATGGCGTAAGGCTCAAAAGGAATACCCAGACTGATATCATACTGCTGCAAAAGACGCACCAGAGCCATTTGGCCTGTCTGATACAAATCCTCATACAGATCGGGCCGGTTGCGGGCGATTTTGCCTGCCGCCATTTTGACCATAGGTTCATATTTCTTGATCAACACGGTAGCAATCTCATTGTCCTTGGTTTGTTGGTACTCCCAGATCAAACCAACGGCTTCATCCATGGATTCTGGGGGAGTTACCTTTTCATTCATACCTTCTCCTCGCTTCTTGTCATACGTTTTACAAGGATGACCTCCGTGCCCTGCCCTGCCTTGTTGATCACGTTGACGTCATCCATAAGTGCCTGCATAAGATAGAAGCCTAATCCGCCGATTTGAGCGTCATCCAGCTCTTTATCATGAAGCGTGGCTCCTGTGCCCGCATCTTCCATCCGTTCAAAGCTCTCCCCTTCGTCTTTGACGCGGATGCTGAGGGCAGTATCGTCAAACTCAAAAGCTACTTCAACAAACCCTCCTTCTTGACCATAGGCGTACAATACAGAGTTATTGCATGCTTCGGATACGGCTACTTTCATATCCTCTATTTCTTCATAGGAGAACCCCATTTTGGAGGCAATTCCATACAGATTCAATCTAACAATATCTACAAAATCAGCGGTCGCCGGCAAATTTAACACTACTTTCTGAACTTGACCATTCATCCTTTTTTCGATCCTTTCCTATTGGGAATTCTCCTGTGGGGCAAAAAACTTGGCGATGCCCGTCATATCGAAGAGCTTTTGAATTTGTACCGGTACCTCTTCAACCATAAAGCGGGATTCCATACCGTTCCTTGCCTTTAAAACAGACAGCAGAATGCCAATCCCCGTACTGTCAATATATTTTAAATCCTTCATGTTAATGATTAAATCCTGTCCGGACTCCCCTACCAGCGGTTCCATGACCAGGCGGAAATCAGGCGCTACCGACAAGTCCAGCTCACCGCTCAAATAGACGGTATTTGCTCCGTCATGTAACTCGGTTTTGGCGTTAAACTTATTATTTTTATTTGTATTCATATAGGCGTCTCCCCTGAAAAATGGTTTCTGTATTCATAACCCGTTGTGGCTGTTTCTGAAACAAAAAACAACACACTGCCAATTTCCACATTTTGTCATTCAGCTTGATCGAGACGTGATCCAGCTTCCTCTATCAGCAGCAGCTCTCTGGCATGACGCTGCAGCACCTGCTTTACACTGTTGATTTTGACCGGCTTACTAATATAATCATTCATTCCCGCAGCAAGACACCGTGCATGGATTCCATCCATGACATTCGCCGTCATCGCGATGATCGCGGGCTGCGTCCTGTCTCGCAGACTGCTGCGGATTAAAGTGGTACATTCAAGTCCATCCATGACAGGCATCTGCAGATCCATAAAAATATAATCATAGTGTCGGCCGGCCAGGATCATATCAAGCGCCTGTTTCCCGTCATAGGCAGCTTCTGCCGCCAGTCCCAGCCTATCCATCATGTTCACCATCAGCTTTTGATTAATCGGATGATCGTCCACGATTAATACGGCATTGCGGCGTTCTCCCCCCGGTGCATAGGGACTCCATTCCTCCCGCTGCTCGTCTTTCGGAAGCAACCCTTGCGGCAAGCTCATTTGCACAGAGAATAGAAAAGCAGCCCCTTGCTCCACGGAGGTATCCAGCCGGATGTCGCCCCCCATCATTTGCACGAGGTTTCTGCAGATCGCGAGGCCGAGACCCGTACCGCCATATTTGCGCGTCATCGAGGAATCCAGTTGCGAGAAGGGCTGAAACAGCTTATCCGCCTTGTCTGGCGATATGCCGATCCCGGTATCCTGCACGGCGAATTCCAGGGTTACCTTGCCTGTCCCTGATCTCCCGGCAGATACCACTAAATACACGCCTCCCTGGTCGGTAAATTTAATGGAGTTGGATATCAGATTAATCAGCACCTGCCGCAAGCGCGCCATGTCGCCGAACACTACATCTGGAACATCGGGCCTCACATCGAAATCCAGCTCCAGATTCTTCTTGCTGGCATCCATGGAGAAGAGGCTGAATACCTCCCGGATACATGCATGCAGCTCAAAGGGATGCTCTTCAAGCACCATCTTGCCGGATTCCAGCTTGGTGAAATCGAGAATATCATTAATGACAGTAACCAGCGCATCTGCACTGCGACGTATAATATCGCCGTACTCCCGCTGTTCATCCTTCAGCTCGGTTTCCATCAGCAGGTCGATCATGCCGATGACCCCATTCATCGGTGTACGGATTTCATGGCTCATCATCGCCAGAAATTCGGTTTTGGCCTTCGCTGCGACCTCCGCCACTTCCTTGGCAGCGATCAGCTCCTGGTTTATTTTTTCCAGCTCCAGCGTCTTTTGCTGCAGCAGCATGGATTGGGTTTTCAAACGTTTATTGGTCAGATACATCTGCACGAAGCCTTCGATTTTTGACTTCAAAATTTGCGGAATAAAAGGCTTCACCATATAATCGATCCCACCCGCGGAATAGCCGGCAAACAGATGCTCCGCTTCCTTACTGTTTGCTGAAATGAAAATAATAGGGATATCCTTCGTTTTCTCCCTGGCTTTAATTAGCTTGGCGGTTTCGATACCATCCATACCCGGCATTTGGACATCGAGCACAATCACGGCAAAATCATCTCTCAGCAAACAGCGCAAGGCCTCTTCACCGGAAGTCGCCTTGACGAGATTATATTGTTCGCTCTCAAGAACTGCTTCCAGTGCAAGCAGGTTCTCCGGTCGGTCATCTACCAGCAGTATATGAATCGATTCATGCAACCCCACCATGGGACCCTCCTAAGCATCTCTATTTAATCTTCCGGTATATCTTTTCTCCCCGGCCAAGCGGCTCGTAAAAGCCGCTGTAATCTGTAAATTGGATGGATTCCTTCGCCCCCAGTACAAGCACACCAAAACGGCTCAAGCTTTCATGAAATAAACCGTGCACCTGATTCCGCAGCTCATCATTAAAGTAGATCATGACGTTGCGGCAGAAAATAACGTTGAATTCATTGAAGGACCGGTCCGTAGCCAGATTATGCTCCGCAAAGATTATATTTTTGCGCAGGAAAGGTTGAAACATGACCGAGTTATATCTTGCTGTGTAATATTCCGAGAACGACTGGGTTCCACCGGAGTCCAGATAGTTCTTGGTGTACAGCTTCATTTTGTCGATACCGTACACCCCTTCTTTGGCTTGCTGCAGCGACTTGGCATTCATGTCGGTCGCATAAATACGCGCCTTGTCATAAAGCCCCTCTTCATGCAGCATGATCGCCATCGAGTAGACCTCTTCACCGGTCGAACAGCCCGCATGCCAGATTCTGATATACGGGTAGGTCCGCAAAACAGGGATGATTTCCTCACGAAAGGTGCGGAAAAGCAGCGGGTCCCGGAACATCTCCGTAACCGGAATGGATAGGCTCTGCACCAATCTGTCAAAGCAGGCACGGTCGTGCAGAACCTTCTCCTGCAATCCCGATATGGATTTTACATTTTCGGACTGGGCGCTGTGATGAACTCGCCGCCTCAGCGAGGGAAGCGCATAATTTCTGAAATCATACCCGTACAAACGGTGTACTCCCTCCATCAGCAGCTCCAGCTCAATCCGTTCCCGCTCATCTGTATCTATGCTCCATTCCTCTTCAGACTTGCCTTCCGCCAGATCTTTCGCTGTCATAGTCTCGCTCCAATTCCTTAAAGGTTATGCAAGTTACCAGTTCTCGCAGTTCTGTCCTTATCTCTATTACCCCAATAATACGGTTACGAATACAGCCATACCCTCATTAATGATAAAAGCTGATCCGTCTGGATCGGTTTTTTGACATAATCGGAAGCTCCCGCCTCGATGCACTTCGCCCGATCATCCTTCATCGCCTTCGCTGTGAGGGCAATAATAGGCAGCTTCTCGTATTGCGGCATGTCCCGGATATGGCGCATCGTCTCGTATCCGTCCATTTCAGGCATCATCATATCCATGAGAACCAGATCAAATGTCGTTGCCCCTTGAAGCAGCTCCAGAGCTTCCTTTCCGTTCTCGGCAAAGGTGACGTTCATGCGATAGTCCTCCAGAACACTCGATAAGGCGAATACGTTGCGGATGTCGTCATCGACGAGCAGAATGTGTTTGCCCTCGAACAGTTCCTCTTTGTTGTACAGCTTTTGCAAGATACGGCGCTTGTCCTCCGGCAAATTGGCTTCCACACGATGCAGGAACAGTGTCGTCTCATCCAGCAGGCGCTCCGGGGATTTGACGTCTTTGATAATGATGGACTCGGCATACTTGCGCAGACGCATTTCTTCCTTGCTGTCCAGTTCCTTGCCTGTGTAGATAATAATGGGCAGATCGTTCAGATTGTCATCATCCCGAATACGGTCCAGCAGATCAAAGCCGGTCATATCCGCGAGCATCAGATCAAGCACCATGCAGTCGTAGTGCTGGTCTCCCAGCTCAGCCAAGGCTTCCTTTCCCGTAGATACCGCAGTAATGGCGACATCATCATGCTCGATAAGTTCAATGATGGATTGGCGTTGTGTATCGTTATCTTCAACGATCAACAGCCGTTTCATTTTGCTGTCCGTATAAGAAGAGATTTGGACGAATGCTTTGTCCAGGCTTTCTTTGGTAGAAGGCTTCTTCAAATAGGCAATCGCACCCATCATCAATCCCTGCTTGATATCATCAATCACAGAAATGACATGCACCGGGATGTGCCGCGTGGCAGCGCTGCTCTTCAGTTCACCCAGGATGGACCAGCCGTCCAAGACCGGCAACTGAATATCGAGAATAATGGCGTCAGGAAGATAGGTCTTTGCCATTTCAAGCCCTGTGTCTCCCTGCAGTGCTGACAACGCTTTATAACCGCGGCTTCTGGCCATTTCAATCAGGATATTGGCGAAATGTATGTCATCCTCAATAATCAGCAGCACCTTATCTTTCGGGCCGATCCGGTCCCGGTCATCGTCCAGCTTGGGTGCCTCCAGTGCGTAGGGTTCCGATTCCAGCTTTCTTTCCACCACGGCAGGGAAGCGCCCGTCTCTGATTCTTTGCATATCAGGGTCCAGCATCGGAGCTGCTTCACGGCTCGCATACGCTCTTGCAGCGTATCCATTTCCAGCCTCCTCCGGCACCTCCGGTGCAGCCTCCGCAGGAAGATACAGCGTAAAACAGCTTCCTTCCCCTTGAACCGTTTCGAGCTCGATTCCACCGCCAAGCAAGCGTGACAGCTCGCGGCTGATAGACAATCCAAGACCGGTGCCGCCGTATTTGCGGCTCGTCGTCCCGTCCACCTGTTGGAACGCTTCGAAGATCAGATCGGTTTTGTCCGGAGCAATGCCGATGCCGGTATCACGGACAGACAGCATCAAATACGGCTGGTTCTCATTCAAATAGGAAGGGAGCTTCTCCTTCGTAGCCGCTGCGATCGTAAATTCCACCGATCCTGAAGCCGTAAATTTGAAGGCATTGGACAGCAGGTTGCGTAAGATTTGCTTCAAACGGTACCCGTCGCTGATGATGGCCTTCGGAAGCCCATCACTCATCCGGGTTACCAGCCGCAGCTCTTTTTGGGCCGCAACAGGCGCAAAATGCTGCTCTATAAATCTCTCCAGCCCCTCCAGGCTGACGGATTCATAATTGATTTCCATTTTGCCTGCGTCTACCTTGGAGAGATCCAGTATTTCATCAATCATTTTAAGCAGATCGGCCCCTGACATATAAATGGTGTGAGCGTACTCCACCTGCTTCGGATTCAAGTTGCCGTCTTTGTTCTCGGACAGAAGCTGCGACAGAATCAGCAAGCTGTTCAGCGGTGTACGCAGCTCATGTGACATGTTGGCAAGGAACTCCGATTTGTATTTGCTGGTCACGGCAAGCTGCATCGCCTGCTGCTCCAACTGGGAGCGGGCCTTCTCGATCTCCAGGTTCTTCTCTTCCACTTCCCGAACCTGTTCTTCCAGCGCTCTTGTCTTGGCCATCAGCTCTGTATTGTAATGCTCAAGCTCCTCCTGCTGGCGCTGTAGCAGCTCTTCAGAACGCTTCAACTCCTCGGTCTGCTGCTCCAGATTCTCGTTGGAGCGCTTCAGCTCCTCCTGCTGTGACTGCAACTCTTCCGACTGGCACTGCAGCTCTTCCGTGAGTGCCTGAGATTCCCGCAGCAGTTGCTCCACACGCATACGGCGCTGCACATTGTTAAGAATGACGCCAAGGTTCATCACTAACTGCGAGAACAGCTTCTGCTCAAGCTCGCCAAATTTATTGAACGCAGCCAGCTCGGCTACCCCCAGCAGCTCATCCTCGAATACGATAGGATATATCATTACACCTGACGGCTGCGCCGACCCAAGCGAAGAAGTGATCGACAAGTATCCTGGAGGCAAGTCATCCAGAATGACAGGCTGCCGATCCATTGCACTTTGGCCGATCAAGCCCTCTCCAATCCTGAACTCTTCCTTGTACAGCACGGCTTTACCGGTGCCTGCGTATGAACCGAATGCCAACAAGGTGTCAGGGCGCTTGTCCTCAGCTAGCAAATAAATGGAACCGTAGCTGGCGCCAAGAATGGGCGTGAATTCGCTAATAAACATCTGAGCGATTTGTTCCCGGGAATTCACGCCCCGCAGCAGCTCCATGACACGCGCCGTATTGTTGCTGAGCCATGTCTGCTCCTGCTGCGATTGAATAATAGCTTGCTCCAGTCGCCGTTTCTCCTCCAAATCCTCAGCCATTTCTTTAAACACCTGGGCTATTTGGCCGATTTCGTCCTTTGAGGTTACGCGCAATCGCTGAATCGCTCTAAATCGTCCTTTGCCGAAGCCCGTAATCATCAAAGAAACAGTGCCAAGGCCTCGCGTAATGCTCGGGAGCACCCAAAGAATGATCGCCAGCGACATCAGCAGCCCAGCGGACATAACGATGGTTGAGGTCCTCACCGCCTCGCGGAATACTTCTCTGGAGGCCGCGATCTCGTTATCCACCTCAGTATCCTGATAATTGGAGAGGGTGTTGATTCGTTCCAGCACGGTTTCTTGTGCAGGCAATCCGGTACTATTCCTGTAGGCGTTGGCTTGATCGAACTGTCCCTGCTCAAGAAGCTCTATCAGATGGGATTCATACTCTTTAAAATTTCCCCAGGAAGTTTCCACGCTTTTTACAAGTATCTGTTCAGCGGCGGCGGAAGGGCTGCCTTGAATAGCTTTGAGCGTAATATCCCCGGTTGTAATCATCTGTTCCAACTGCTCCTTGCCTTCGGCAACGGAAGCGCCGGGATTCAACAGCAGGTTGGCCATGACCTTGGCCATATCATTAACCTGAGCGCGGATTACAGCGGTCTGACGGACCTCCAAATACCGGTCTTCATATACATTATCCAACTGGCTGTTCATACTGCCCAACCGGTCATAACCGATCACGGTCAGCATGATCATGATCCCCATCAGCACCCCGAATCCAACAAGCAGCTTAGTTCTGATTTTCATGCAGAAGCCTCTCCTTCTTTCAATGAAATCCACACCAGGCATTTATCGTCATCGCGTTCCAGTGGTACTTCCACCTCAAAAAAGGCTTTCCGCATGACGTCCTCTTCCCATTCCTGACTTTCACGCAAATGCCCGATGAGATACTCCAGTTGCCGGTCATGATCCCCTTCGACCGCTTCGAGCAGTCCATCCGTATACAGTGCAATTTGCTCATTCCCGTCATAGTAGAGGGTTTCAGCCTGAACTTCCATTCTGTCGAAAAGTCCTACCGGATAGCATACACTGTCCAGCTTGGTGACACCTCCGTCCTTCCCGATCAATAACCCTGGAGGATGCCCTGCGTTAACGTAGTCGATACGTTTCATCCGCGTATCAATCACCATATAAATGGCAGTAAAGTAGTATTGAACAAGCTGCTTGCCTAGATCAAGCTGATTAAAGCGGCGATTCAGCTCCTGTATAACTTTCTCGGGATCCACATAAGTGGTAACGGTGTCTTTGAGTACCGAAGCGATAAACATACAGAACAGGGAGGAGGAAATACCGTGTCCCATCATATCGAGCAGAATGACAGCATAACGCCCGTCCCCAAGCGGATACCAGGAGTATAGATCTCCAGCCAGCTCAAACGATGGCTGATACAAAGCATGGATGTGCAGCATCGGATCCTGTATGGACGGGCTAAGCACGGCCTGCTGCACCATCGCGGCCAGCTTGAGCTCATCTTGAATCCGCTGGTCCCTCTCCTTATGCCAGTCCTTCTCCTGCTTCAGACGCAGGGCCAGTCGGATTCTTGCCATCAGCTCCACTTTATTGATCGGCTTGGTTACATAGTCCATGGCCCCTTCATCCAGCGCCTCGGCCAGCTTTTTGGAATCACCGACCGCTGTCACCATAATGATCGGGATGTCCCTCAAATGCTCGTATTCCTGTACGATACTGCAGGCTTCGATTCCATCCATTTCAGGCATCATCATATCCAGCAGGATCAGATCAATATCGGAAGGGCGGGGTCTGATCTCCACCGAACGGTCTCCCAGCCCCAGATGCTCGAACATTTCCGCGGCGGACGCGGCGGACACTACATCCCTGTAATTTTCCTTTTTTAATATTTCGCGAATAATGATGACATTCGTCGGATTGTCGTCTACAATTAAAATTCTCATATTTCTCTCCCTCTTTATCTGAGAATATAAGCTTCAGCTAACAATACAACAGGTGTTTTTTTGGCTTAAAATATGAACAACCTACGTATCCTACTATAACTTTTTTGTCGAAAAACTTCTATGTCAAGAAGCCCTACCACTTTCTAAAATCTTCATAAACATAGATAAGGAATGGGCCATGAGAGCGTCCCATTCCTTATCTGTGTTCACGGATGATGCATGATCAACCGGCAAGCAGACGGTTGAATTAGGAGGTTTTAGCAATCACGAGTACTTTACCAAGATCGAGCTCTTTCTCATAAAATGCCGCTTCGGCATCGGTAAAACCCATCGACACGATTTTCGCCCGCAGCTCGTCACCGCGTGAACGGAACAGGTTCGCCAGAGAGTCAAACATGCCTTCTTCCTTTATGCCAATTTCTTTTGCAGCCGCTGTCCCGGCGATACGGTCCGTACGATCCTGGTTATGCGCCAGCACAAATACGTCTTCATAACGGTAGCCAGTACTGCGCAGCTCCTTCACCGTCTCCACGGCCTGCACTCCGTTCTCCACCACTTTTGCATAAGCTTGAGCATTCGTCGAATTCATCGTTCTCACTCTCCTTAACTGTATTCAGGTTTCGTGTTTGGGCCAGCCCCAGCACGCTGTATCATTAACCAGCCCCCATCTTTTTGAAACAATCACTGCGAGCTTTCATCAAATAACTCCACAGCCCGCAGTCCTCCGGTCGCCGGGTTGGTGTAGACCTTGATGGCTTTATGGCCTCGTACATATACATCACCATCTTCAGCAGTAAACTGGGTCCCCCCCAGCTTCTGCTCCAGCGTGCGCCGATCCAGCGGCAGCCACTGATCGTTCACTTGTACACGCATCGCCCCAGGGTCCACATGCACGTAATAAACATAACCATCCCGGATCCCTACCACAGCGTCAGCGTAATGATATTCCGTGGAATGCAGAAGCCAGTCTTCGGAGACCTCCCTCGGTTTTCCTTTTTTACGAAGGACATCTTCTTTCCGGTCATCAAGTGAGATGCCATTCAGGGAAGTAAACTGGGTAATGGCAGGCGACTGCTCCCGCACTCCTGCCACCGCCTGCGCCACATTGCCGGTTACTTGCGGTGAAGCAGCCGCCGGATCCGCACTCGTTCCGGGAAAAGGAGAAAGCAAACCTGCAAGCATCAACAGCTGTGCGATCATCATTCTGCTCACCCTTTCAATGGATTCTTGGTTGCCGGTTAAGCGGATCTGCCGACTGCGCTATCTGCTCCGGATCTTACTCCATGCACCGGCAGCGATATCCACATAGGCCAGCCAGTTACTTGCTCGGCTGGATTTGCTGTGCACAGCATCGTAGGCTTGAAACGTGCTGTCGGACGGCTGCGCCGGTTCTGCAGCAACTGTTGCCTTGGCCGCGGCCTGCGCTGGTTTAGCCTTGTTCAGCTTGGACATGAACGTAGTCGATAGCTGTTTGCCCGCTGCCGTAATCTCTGCCAGGACGTCACCCAAATTTTTCACCGTAGTCACGACTGGCTCAATTTGCTTCATTTTATGTTCCACGTCTATCGTAATGTCGTTCGCATGACGTAGCATCTGTTTGACCTCATAGCTTAGTTCATCAATCGTTTTTTGCACCTCCAACAGCGTATCCGTTACCTTCTCCAATGACGTTGACGCCGAGCGGAGAGTCCTAACCAGAAAAAAGACAAGTACTGCAAAGGCAAGTGCGATAATAAAAATACTGATTTGCGCTAGCATAGCCTAACCTCGCTTTCCTGTCGCTGTTATCTGGGGTCCCTTGTACTGCTTAGTTACCCCTTCCACTAGTACACGAAACAAACGATATGCGGGCTGATGCCTAGGAGTGCAGGTCCTTTTACGAAAAAAACGCATGCACAAAAAAAGCTCTGATCCAGACGCCCACATGCACGCCAAAATCAGAGCTTAATCGTTATACATTGGATTTGTACGAAACCATGTCAATCGGCATAAATCCGGTCTGCCGCGCTGCCCCCGAACAGGAAGTGCTCCTGCCAGGACTTACTGAAATCCGTGACCTTCACCCCTCCGGCTGCGGCCGAGAACGTATGTAAAAGCTGATTGTTGCCCAGGTAAATTGCTACATGGGTAATGGTGGAATTCGACTGCCCCAGTCCCGCTTCGGCTTCCGCCCTTGAGCTCGCATAGTCGAAGAATACCAGATCCCCGCGCTTCAGCTCGGACATATCGTAAACCGGGTTACTATTCTGCTGCACCCAGCTCCCCTGCTGGCGCGAGTCCGCTGGAAGCTGATAGCCTAGCCCTTCCAGAAATATCTGACGAATAAAATCCGAGCAGTCAAATGTATCCGTCGTATTCCGGTCGGAGCCAAATTCATACGGTGTTCCCAAATAAGTCATCCCGGTCGCGATGACCTGCTCGATCGCCTCGGATACATCTGTCCCGGTGTATGCCGGCTCGATCTGCATCACCTGCGGAGTGGGAGAAACCGTTCCGCTCCAGGGGGAAGCAGCGGCCGAAGCTGCTTGAGGAGCCGGAGTGGACCCAAGGATACCGCCCTTCTTCAGAAACCTTTCCGACGAGCTCACATAACCGCTTAATCCACCAAAGGTTGTCACTTTATACCAATAAGGGTCGCTTGTATCAACGATGGAGACCACCTCACCCATTCCGAGCACGCCAAGGACAGCAGCTTGTGTGGACGGTTGTTCCCGCAAATTGACCGCCGTCTGAATCGTTCCCGTCCCATTGGCTTGTCCGGCTAATGGCACAACGTCAGCGTCCGATGCCGCCTGTCCGGAAGCGGAGTACACAGGTGCCTGCTCCAAAGGAAGCACAGCAGTAGATACGCTTTGGACCACCGCCGCGGGACTTGCATTCATCTTTATGTATTGGGAGGAGCTGCTTGCATATCCTGTTAACCCGGTGATTGTCTTCACCTTGTACCAATAGCTGCCCGCTTGCGCCAGCACCGTAACCGTCTCCCCCTGCTTCAGGAAAGCAGCAGTTTCGCTATCCGTTGACGGTGCCGTTCTCAAACGCACAGCGGATTGAATGACCGCCTTCTGCCCGGGCAAAATGGCCGTCGAGGCTGCCGAGGCTGCACTGGAGAATACGGCATCCGACACAGTGCATAACATCGCGGAAGCCAGCAGCAGGTTTAAAGCGCGTTTTTTCATGCATTCCCTCCATGCTTCTGCAGCTTATTTTCTAAATTTCAACATCATTGCTACCATTATAATAAAGCACAGGTTAGATCAACATAGTACATATTGCCTATTAAGAAGCTAGGACGCCTGCTTTTCCCTCACGCTCAACATAACCCCGATAATGATGATCACTCCACCGATCCCATCGTATATATGCACAACCTCGTGCAAAAACACCGTTGAGAACAGTACCCCGAAGAGAGGAACCAGGTTCATCAGCGCCACGGCACTGCCGGAGCTGAGGCTCCGCAGTCCGTAATTATACAACATAAAGGCGGCTACCGAGCAGAAGATGCCAAGATACAGCAGCATCCAGAGAGACTCCTCATCAGGCACCTGCCACCTGGACCGCTCAAGCAGCGCAAGTGGAATAAAAGCGATTGTCCCTGCAATGGTCTGGTAAAACGAAACGGTTACCATCGAATAATGATTGACCACTTTGCGTGTAGTAAAGTTATAAGCTGCAAACACAACACCTGCAAGGATCAGGATCAGGTTGCCTGTTAACTGTCCTGAACTCTCCCCCGAGCTGCCTCCCGAAATCTGGTACACCCCGGCAACGGCCATTACAATCCCAAGCCCTTTCAGCCAGGAAATTTTCACACGATAAAAAATGAATTCGAGCAGTGCCGCAATGGCCGGGTATGAGGCAACAATCAATGCGGCGCTTGACGCTGTGGTCAACTCAAGTCCGATATTTTCCATAGCAAAGTAAAGCGTTGTGCCCAATATTCCGCTCAGCGCCATCCAGCCCATATCCCGCGGAGCCGGTCTTACAAATTCTTTTCTAGCCAGCATAATCGCTCCCAAAATGACCGAAGCAATGACGAAACGAGCAGCTCCCAGTGTAAGAGGCGGAAACGATTGGTAAGCGATCTTGGTACCTACAAACGAGGTACTCCATATCACAACAGCAGTAATTACAGCGATCAGGTAAAAACCTCTGCTGTTTCGCGCTTTTACTATTCGTGCCTTTCGGATTTCATTTACAGTATCCATGCTCAGCCCTCCAAGGTATTCTAAACGCTCAAATATAGTAGCTACTTATGTAGCCACTATATAAAAGGTATAGCATTGGCACTATTGCCTGTCAAGTGTAATAATGGAGGATATCGAATAAGCGAACGAAACGAGCTATTGAGCAAACCGAGAATCAGGAGGTTCGAAGATGAAATCAGAAATCATTAAAATGCTGCAGGATTTGAATTTTACCGAGTATGAAGCCAAAGCATATTTGGCACTGCTTGATAAATCCCCTTTATCGGGATATGCGATTTCTTTGAATTCAGGCGTACCCCGTTCCAAAATCTACGAGGTGCTGAGCGGGCTGGTCGAGCGCGGGGAAATTATGGTCAGCCACGAAGATCCTTCGTTGTATACGCCCCTGCCGCCACAGGAGCTAATCCGTATGAAAAAAAGCAGGCTGGAATCCTCCTTCGAAGCTGCCGAAGCTGCGCTTGCCAACTACTCCTATGTCTCTTTAAATCGGGAAAATATATGGAACATCACCGGATACGAGGCGATATTGAGCCGAACGGCGGAAGCGATCAACCGGGCGTCCGGACGTATTTTGCTGGAGATCTGGACCGAAGAAGCACAGCAGCTTGAACTCGAACTGCGCAGAGCGGCGGAACGAGGCGTCGAGGTTCTAATTGTCGTTTACGGAGAATTGAAATTCGATTTTGCGCAGGTATACCCGCACGATTCGAGTGAAGAGATTACACGGGAATACGGCGGGCGCTGGATTGTAGCAAGTGTGGACGATCGTGAAGTGGTGGCCGGTATCGTTTCTCTGGGTACGGACAGCCGAGCGGCCTGGACCATGCACCCTGGTCTTGTCATGCCGATCACCGAGGTCATCATTCATGACCTGTATATTTATGAGATGATGCAGGCGCACCGCGCAACGCTGGAGCAGACCTTCGGTCCCAATCTGATTGAGCTGCGCAAAAAGTATAATTTCGGCCCATCAGGCTACAGCATGGCCATGAAGCTGGGACTCGGGAGATAGCCCTCCATCTTTCAATCACTGACACCAAAAAAAGGATTTCCTCATCCCGCTCATGAGAAAATCCTTTGCCATCGCTTACTTCACACCGCTTGGTTCTACGTGGACATGCACATGCATAATATTATGCGCCTTCTTCATCCGCTCCTCAATCTTATCGCTGATTCGATGGCCTTCAATGAGCGACAAATCCGGATTGACCTCAATCACGACATCGACAAGCACATAATTGCCATGGACACGCGCTTTTACATCCCGTATTCCTTCCACACCCGGTGTTCTGGCAATGGTGCTGCGCAGATCGGACAACTGGTGTTCATCAAAGCCGTCCGTCAGCGTGTGCGTCGAATCTCTGAAAATTTCCCAGGCGGTTCTGCATATCAGCAAGCCTACAAGAATCGCCGCCACCGTATCCAGCCAAGGCAGACCGAACTGTGAACCGATAATGCCTATCGCAGCCCCGATACTCACCATAGCGTCGGACAGGTTATCCTTCGCGGCTGCCATAAGCGCCTGGTTATTGATCTCGCGGGCCAGCCTGCGGTTGTACTGATACACGCCCAGCATGACCACCGCACTGATCACCGCAACCGCCACCCCCATCACATGGGGTTCCTGCTTGTTGCCTTCGAATATGGAACGGACAGCCTCTATCAGCACCTGCAGACCCACCGCAGCCATAATAAAGGATGCGACCAAAGCGGCTACCGTCTCTGCGCGGAAATGCCCGTATGCATGATCGGAATCCGGCGGTTTTTGGGAAATACGCAGACCGATCAGCACCGCAACGGAGGCCATAATATCTGTCAGGTTATTAAATCCGTCTGCAAGCAGAGCGCTTGAGAACAATAAATAGCCGCATATGATTTTAAACGCCGAAAGAACCAGATAAGTGACTATGCTGATCCAGGCCCCTTTTTCACCTTTACGTATTTCTTCGTACACATCCGGCAATATAAGACACTCCTCAGCAGTTCCAGAATAGATCGAATCAATTCACTCATGGTAACAGACAAAACTCTAGTGGGTCTAGAGAAACACTGTTTCTTGTCTGCATGGCTGTAGTGGCAATGAAAAAATATTGCTCATGCTCATCCGTGTAGTATAAAAGAAATTCTTTTTCTCCCATGCAAAATTCATCCGCTAGCCCTAGCCGCTTTATTCATATTGCCCTTGTCCGGCCTTTTAAAAACGTATAAAATGAGTTCAGATGCCCCGCACTGCAGTTTCCATGAGGACCCAACCTTGGCGGCATCAGGAGGAATCTATAATGACCGATAATCAGGATAATCAGGAACCCCGTAAAATTGATTTGGCGGAAGCCGTCCGGCAGAAGCTTGCCCAGAAAAAACAGCAGGGAAATAACCCTCAGGGCGGCGGCTTCAATGGCGGACAAACCAAGGCGCTTAAAAGTCAAAATACGAAAAAACCGAATAATCAGCGCCGCCGTACCGGAGGCTCCTAATCGTGTCCAGGTTGTTGTGCCCCGATTGTTCTTACGCGCGCTTCACTTCTCCAGAACAATTCCGGACACTTGGGCAGGGGGTTCATCTTGAACGCTTCGCCTGTTCAAGGAATGTTTTTGCAAGTTTACGCGAAGAAGAACACGCAGCAGCTTAGAACATGAAAAAGGGGAGCCCCACCAGGTCAACAGACCTTTTGGGGCTCCCTTTATTTTGTTATATGGAGCTGCTGGCAGAAGGGCTTAAGAAATTTCTACAGGGTACATGCGCTCACGCAACTGTTTGACTTCTTCACTCTCCAGATACTCGTCGTAGCTCATCACGCGGTCGATGACGCCGTTCGGTGTAATTTCCACGATACGATTTGCTATCGTTTGAATAAACTGATGGTCATGGGAAGTAAACAGCATAGTACCGTCAAAGTCAATCAAGCCGTTATTCAGCGCTGTAATGGATTCGAGATCCAAATGGTTCGTAGGCTCGTCAAGCAGCAGCACATTAGCACCGTTCAGCATCATTTTAGCCAGCATGCAGCGAACTTTCTCGCCCCCGGACAAAACGCTGGCCTTCTTCAACGCTTCCTCGCCTGAGAACAGCATACGTCCCAAGAAACCGCGCAGGAAGGTCTCATCCTGATCCTTGGAGTACTGGCGCAGCCATTCTACAAGATTCAACTCCACCCCATCGAAGTACTTGGAGTTGTCTTTCGGGAAATAAGCCTGGGATGTCGTAACCCCCCACGTGAATTCTCCGGAATCCGCCTGCTTCTCGTTCATGAGGATTTCGAACAGAGTAGACTTGGGCAATCCGTTCGGACCGACAAACGCGATTTTGTCGCCTTTGTTCACCACGATGCTGAATTCGTTCAGCACCTGTTCTCCTTCAATTGACTTGCTCATGCGGTCTACCGTCAGCAGTTGCTTGCCGGCTTCACGTTCAGGCTTGAAGTTGATGAAAGGATATTTCCGGTTGGACGGCCTAATATCATCCAGCGTAATTTTATCCAACTGCTTTTTGCGGGATGTCGCCTGTTTGGATTTGGAAGCATTGGCTGAGAAGCGCTGGATAAACGCCTGCAGCTCTTTAATTTTCTCTTCCTTCTTCTTGTTCGCGTCACGGGTCAATTGCAATGCAAGCTGACTGGACTCGTACCAGAAGTCGTAGTTGCCGACATACATCTGGATTTTACCAAAATCGATGTCCGCAATATGCGTGCAGACCTTGTTCAGGAAGTGACGGTCATGGGATACCACGATAACGGTGCCTTCATAGTCCATCAGGAAATTCTCCAGCCACTGAATCGACTCCAGGTCCAAATGGTTCGTAGGCTCGTCAAGCAGCAAATTGTTAGGGCGTCCAAACAATGCCTGCGCAAGCAGTACGCGTACCTTCTCATTACCGCTCAGCTCGGCCACCTTCTTGTCATGAAGCTCGCGCGGAATGCCAAGACCAATCAGAAGAGCCGCTGCGTCGGGCTCTGCGTCCCAGCCGTTAAGCTCCGCAAATTCCCCTTCAAGCTCGCCTGCACGCAGTCCGTCTTCTTCAGAGAAATCGGCCTTCGCATACAACGCGTCCTTCTCCTTCATAATCTCGTAAAGCCGGGTGTGCCCCACAATGACTGTCTCCAGTACCGGAAACTCATCATATTCGTAATGGTTCTGCTTCAGTACGGCCAAGCGTTCGCCCGGTGTCATATGGACATCACCGCTGTTAGGCTCGATTTCCCCGGACAATATTTTCAGAAACGTCGATTTGCCGGCTCCGTTTGCACCAATCAATCCATAACAGTTACCTGGTGTAAATTTGATATTTACATCTTCAAAAAGTGGGCGTTTGCCATAACGAAGCGTTACGCCGCTTGTACTGATCATATATGCATTACCGTCCTTTATTCATTTTGGTTAAACCGTATCCTAGCTATGCATTATAACACAGAACGAAGGCGGATTTGAACCTTCCGCCCTTGTTTTCGTTGCTTTTGGTCTAATCCTTCCGGTTTTCAATGCGCAGCATCTCCCCATGCCCCAGCACCCGGATGCGCTCCTTGGCAATTCCAAGTCGCTTGCGCTCGGCTTCCAGCCGGTCCAGCGCTTCCTTCGGTGTATCGTCCGCCAGCTTGAACGTCCCGTAATGCATCGGCACCATCAGCTCGGACCCTGTCTCCAGAAACCCTTGCAGCGCTTCTTCCGGTGTGACATGCTGCGAGGTCATGAACCATTCCGGCTCATACGCACCAATCGGCATCAGAGTCACATCGATATCAAACCGTTCCCCGATATCCTTAAAGCCGCGGAAATATCCAGTATCTCCAACAAAATACAGTGTAGGCGGCACAGGCTCCTGAACACCCATGGTGTCGTCCATGCCTGCTCCTTCATTATACGGGATTCCCCCATGGCCGGGCAGATGCTTTTCGGATTCCAGCACATATCCGCCCCAGTGCGAAGTGTTGGTATCCGTAAGCGTCCGGCGTGTCCAATGCTGCGCCGGGACAAAGCTGATCCGCACCCCACCAACCGTGACATGTTCCCACCAATTCAGCTCCACACAGTTGTGGAACCCTTTTCTAATCATTTTGGATTTTAATCCGCAAGGCACGATCAAGAGCGTCTTCGCACTGTACAATTTACGCAGGGAATTGATATGCATATGATCATAGTGGGAGTGCGACACAAGAATCACGTCGAGCGGTGGAACATCCTGAATCGGAATACCCGGACGCGTGAGGCGGCGGTTCAAAGCCATGCGTTCAGCCCATACCGGGTCAGTCACGATATTTAATCCCAGGTACTGGATGAAAAACGTGGAATGTCCGATCCAGGTTACCGTCGTCTCTTCCCTGTTACCGTGAAGAAACTCCAGGTTCGCAGTATGGAAGGGAATAGTAAAGGAATAATCTTTTATCTTGCGGCGACGCTCTTCACGCCACTGCCTGAATTGTTTGAGTGTTTTATCTGTGCTTACATTATCAATGTTGTTGAAGCGTAATTTGGGCATTTAATCCGATAGCCTCCTCTCCATGATGGCGTCCGTCCGAGAATCAGTATATTCAAGCGGCGGATGCATCCGATGCAGCTTTTTACATATTGTTAGTATAAATCAAACCAGAGCAAAAGGAAAAAAGGCTGTAGTATCCTTATCCTTCCTGAGAAACGAACAGCCACGGGAATCGTCATACTTTGGAAGCTCCAGACAAATGATGTACAATAGAATACAAGAAATTTTAAATATTTTGCTGTAAGGAGGCTGGCTGAAAATCATGAAAATTACATCTATCGAACCGACTCCAAGTCCCAATACGATGATGCTTCATCTGGATGAGTCGCTGGAGCCGGGCATTCGCAAAACATATACACTGGAAACAGAACGTTCTGCGCCTCCTTTCATTCGCCGCATGCTGCGGATCGATGGGGTGAAGAGCGTATTTCACACCGCCGCTTTTGTCGCGCTGGACCGCAAGGGCAATGCCGATTGGGCCGCCATTCTCGGGGAGGTACGTGAGCAGTTTGGCGCGGATGCAGCGGACACAAACTGGGATATTCCGGGGGAAGGAACTGCTGAAGCTTTCGGGGAAGCCCACGTATTCGTGCAGTTCTTCCGTGGCGTGCCAATGCAGATTCGCGTGAAGGCAGGCGGACAGGAAGAACGCATCTCCCTCTCGGACCGTTTTGTCAGCGCCGTAACAGAGGTGGCCAGCGCTACCCTGATCAAGGAGCGGAAGCTTGTTGATTACGGCATCCGTTATGGCGAGCTGGCGGATATCGTGCGTGAGGTGGAGCAGGAGCTCGAAGCCGCTTATCCGCCTGAGCGCCTGTCCAAGGTGGTGGAGCAGGCAATCGCCCACGGCGTGGACAGCAGCGAATTCGTAGAGCAGCGCCGCGAATACACCGACACTGAGGTGGATGAAGCGCTGGGCAGCGAGGATTGGCGCGTGCGGTACGCAGCCATTGATGCCATGGAGCCAACGCCTGAGCGCCTGCCGCTCATCATGCGCGCGCTGCGTGATGAGAAAATGCAGGTGCGACGGCTCGCCGTCGTCTACCTTGGCGATGTGCGGACTCCTGAGGCGATGGAGCTGTTATACGAGGCGTTGCGTGACTCTTCAGCATCCGTGCGGCGGACGGCAGGTGATACCCTTTCCGACATCGGTGATCCTGCCGCTACCAATCCTATGATTGAAGCGCTGAAGGACAGCAGCAAGCTTGTACGCTGGCGGGCGGCACGTTTCCTGTACGAGGTCGGAACCGAGGATGCCCGGGATGCGCTGGAGCAAGCGGTGGAGGATCCCGAGTTTGAAGTGAGCCTGCAGGCCAAAATGGCGCTGGAACGAATCGAATCCGGAGAGCAAGCTGCCGGCACAGTATGGCAGCAGATGGCGAAGCGGAATTCCTAGAGATGAATTTTCCCCATCAAATAATCATTGATTATTAGGGAACAAAAAGATATACTGGTCCCTGTTCTAAAAAAATAAATAACATATTCATGTCACAAACCTCATCAACCAAACCATGATGAGGTAGAGGTCGCGGATGTGATCAGTAAGCCGGAGGAGACGACAGGAGCCGTCCATGATTCCGGCCGAAAGGCCCATCCGCCGAAGTGCCCGGGGACCGACTCCTTGCAAGCGTCCCGGCTGCTGGGGCTGCACACCGAAAGGTGCAGAACTGTCACAACCGCCCGTGTACCGGGCGTTGTGTTGAGCTATCTTTAATCCTGGAAGGTATGATGCGGAGTATTATAGATCAAGACCGCAGGCTGTTTCCTGCGGTCTTTTTGTGTTTTCACCGATATCCCCTTCCTGCTCGGGCCTGGACATGACATGTTGCCATTTTACAAAGGAGTGTTCATTTCATGCAGTACAACGACACACCCCCGGCTTCCTTGAAGAAGGGGCTTAAGGCAAGACATATGACGATGATCGCCCTCGGCGGATCGATCGGGACAGGCTTGTTCCTGGCCAGCGGAGGAGCTGTTGCGCAGGCAGGGCCAGGCGGAGCGCTGCTCGCTTACGCAGCCGTCGGCATTATGGTCTACTTTCTGATGACGAGCCTAGGTGAGATGGCGACCTATATGCCGGAATCCGGCTCATTCAATACGTATGCCGGCCGCTTTGTCGATCCGGCTTTTGGCTTTGCGATGGGCTGGAATTTCTGGTTCAACTGGGCGGTGACAATCGCCGCCGAGCTGGCTGCGGCCACATTGCTGATTAAGTACTGGTTCCCGGACAGCCATTCAGGCTGGTGGAGCCTGCTGTTCCTGGCCCTGATCTTCGCACTGAACGCTCTTTCAGTCAAAGGCTACGGCGAGTCGGAATACTGGTTTGCCATGATTAAAATCATTACCGTGATCGTCTTTCTTATCGTGGGTGTGCTGATGATCTTCGGCATTCTGAACGGGGAGACCCCCGGATTTAGCAATTTCACAGCCGGTGACGCGCCGTTTCCAGGCGGGTTCTTATCCATCCTCGGCGTCTTCATGGCGGCTGGATTCTCTTTCCAGGGCACCGAGCTGATCGGTGTTGCGGCCGGCGAAAGCGAGAATCCCCGCCAGAACGTTCCCCGCGCTGTGCGGCAAATTTTCTGGCGCATTCTATTCTTTTACATTTTGGCCATCATCGTCATCGGTGCCCTGATTCCGTATACCAATCCGGATTTGCTGCGGAGTGACATTACGGATATCAGCATCAGTCCGTTTACGCTGGTGTTCGAAAAGGCAGGACTCGTCATAGCAGCCTCCGTCATGAATGCAGTCATTCTGACCTCTGTGCTGTCTGCCGGTAATTCGGGTATGTATGCGGCGACACGTGTACTGTTTGTACTCGCTAAGGAGGGCAAGGCTCCCCGTTTCCTCGGTAGGCTGAACCGGCGCGGCATTCCGATGAATGCGCTGCTCATGACGGCTTCCGTTGGCTTGCTGGCGTTCCTCGGTTCTTTGTTGGGCGACGGAGTCGTCTACACCTGGCTGCTGAATGCCTCCGGCATGTGCGGTTTTATCACCTGGGTCGGCATCGCCGTCAGCCATTACCGGTTCCGCAGAGCCTTTATGGCACAGGGGCGCAGCCTGAACGAGCTGCCCTTCCGAGCCCGCTGGTTCCCGTTCGGCCCGCTTTTTGCCTTTGTGCTCTGCATCATCGTGATCATCGGACAGGGCGCAGACGCCTTCATCAGCGCGCAGATCGACTGGGCCGGGTTGACAGCCGTCTATCTGGGGGTTCCCCTGTTCCTGCTGTTGTGGTTTGGCTATAACCTCGTTCGCCGTACACATGTCATCCCTCTGCACGAGGTCGATCTTGATACAGGAACGAGAACAGAGCACTAACACAAAAAACGTCCCGATAGACAGAACCTCTGCCCCGGGACAGTCTTTGTGTTAATCTGCTTCTACTATTTCTTTTGTTCTCTCGGATGCAGCGGCTATCAACAGGTAAACAATCAAGATTCCACACGAGACGAGTCCCAGCATACAACACTCTCTCCTTTTTTTAACTAGGATATGCAGAGTTAAGAGGCCGAATGCTATTTATATTTCCCCAGAATCTCGCGGGATAAACAAAAAAAAGGTCAAGAGCGGAGAATTACTCCGGTTCTTGACCTTTTACTATAAGCAAAAAGCGCAGGCGGCACCTTGAAATTGACCGCAAGGTGTTATTCTTGATAGATTCACAGTCTCTTTTATTGGAAGCTTCGATGCATGATCATCTCTTTTTCGATATGGGTTGCCACAATTCCGAATTCAGGTTCAGGCACAACTACCTGGTCACCCAGCAGCAATTTGACGGCAAGATAAGGAAAATTGATGCCTGTCAGGCAAGATGTATAAAGCCCACCCGACGTTCTCGGGTTAATCTCAAGCAGCTTCGGTTTGCCCTTCTGGTATATCACCTGGATATTGAAGTTGTATTGGAGCGGTATCACTTTATGAATTTCATGAGCCCACTCAATCAATAACTCGTTCTCCTCCAGTAAGCGCACCCGGCCCTCTACCTTTTTACGAGGCACAGCTGCTAATAACGATGATGATGAAGCAAGACAATCAATACTGTATTCATGTCCGCTCATGAATTCCATTACCATGAGAGGCGGAAACTCAGGAACACTTGAAAGCATACGAATGGCTTCATCCAAAAGGATGCCTGGTCCGCAAGGATCGTAAAGACTCTGGATCGAAGGCAGTGTTTCCTTGATGATGCGAAAACCAGCTCCTCCCTCTCCGCTCGCCGGTTTAAAGCACACCCGATGCCCTCTCTCTTTCAGTTGGTGATAGGCTTCCTTAAACTCATCAACAGTCGATACAACATAGTAATCAGGCAACTCAATGCTCTTTAAAGTGGAAAGCTCCGAAAATAGTTTGCCTTTATCCAACACCAAGCCGATAAGCTCAGCATCTCCGGCTGCCAATAACTTCGTCCCGATTTTGGCGAATTCCGAGCGATACTTTACAATTTCGGACATGCCAAAATGAGGGATGAAAATATCAATATTATGTTTTTTGCAAAAATCGAGGCAATACCCAGGATACTCATAAAGAGGCAATGTAGGCTCAGGCTCGGCATAATCTGCGATCTGTAACATCAAGGAATGTGTTTTGGGATGAGTCACATAAATCTCGAACTGCCTTTGGTCCGCATTACGACGAATCATTTCAACATAGTGACTTGCCGTTGAAAAAGTACGATTATACCAAATACGTAAGCTCATAAAAGTGGTTGCTCCTTCATTATGAAATAGTGGGAACCTGCTGCTGTATGCTTAGAAAATAGGTAGTAATTTCCGCAATGAGTTCTTCCGCCGCCTTGATCCCTGACAGCCGGGTATATCGTACCCCCGCCTTGTCGGGCTTGCGGGCATATAGCTCGCCATGTCTTGGCGATAAGGCCAAATCGGAGATGTTCAGCAGGCTTTCATCCAGCAGGGAATCCCCGGCTGAAGCAATGTAGCGGGCGCCAACAACATCACGGATATACAGCACCGCATCCCCTTTGTTAATTCCAGCAGGCACTAAATACAGCTTTCTTCCTTGAAATGACACATGCCAGCCCATGGCCGCTAAACGATGCCTGAATTCTTCAATCACAGGGATCGGCGCACGCTCGGGATACAGCATAACACTAAAAAACAGCTCATCCGAAAACTCGATTTTCCGGACCCATTCCGGCGAACTGATCTGAGCAAACGCGCTGCTTACTTCCTCCGGAGCGGCACTTTCTTTCAAAGAATGCTGGATATGGGCTGACCATGCTTGATCCAGAATCCCGTCAATCAGTATCTTGCCGCCGTTACTAGTAACTGCATATTTAGGCTGCAGGTGCTCTTCAATAAAAAAAATCCGCTTATACTGCTCTTCCGTTCTGGTCGTGACTGGAATAAACATCGCATGGCCGGCAAGCTTTTGCAGCAGCTCAATGGAGGTTTGCGTCATATAGGAAATATAGTCCCCCTGGTAAAGCTCTACCGGAACGAGCTCATTCTCCGGAACCGTGCCCATAGATTTTCTGGAATAAATCAACGTCCTGTCCAAATCGCTTGCAAAAATCATGATTTCTCTCCTTTCGCGGGACGAATGATTCCACAGCACGAGTAGCTTAAATCAGGATAAACCTCAATAGGCACATTTCGGTCCTTTACCAGCAAACGAATATGCTCCAGATTCGGATTGTCTTCCCGGTCCACAAGTATTTTCCAAGGCACTCTTCTCAGCAGCACCCGGGTGGTTTCCCCAACACCTGGTTTCACCAAATTAACATCACGAATTTCGAAGTCGTTCTGGATACGTGTAATATCCTGCATTCCTTTCCACGACTCCTCTTCTGGATGCAGATACAGTTGTTCGGCTTGCAGCTTCGCCTGGTCCATAATCTCATCGAAATGGGCTGACACCTGGTCAACAAATACATTCGAAACGTCTTCGGCCAGCCATTCGCGGTAAAATTTCGCACCATGAAAATCATTGGGGCCAATGAGGTCTGGGCGTAAAACGGTGCGGCTCACCAGTCCGGAGACTGTAGAATTTAGAGCAGCGCTCGGGATCAGAAAATCTTCACGAGTCCCGAAGGTTTGGGAGCAATGTCCTGGATCTGCAAGAACGGCTAAGTCATCATTTAATAAGACATGATGTTTCTCGTGAAATATCTTACTAGCCTCTATCAGGACTTTGCGAATCGCTCCCTTGCCTGTCCAGCCATCTACAAACTGAATCTCACTGGAAGGATGATTCTGCAGCATATAAAGAATCGCATTTTCATCGATCCCTTTGCCTCTGATAATCGAGATACTATAGTGCGGCAAGGTTATACCATAGGTTTTTTCAACATAACGTTTGATCAGTATTCCAATAGGTGTTCCAGCACGGGCCAGGGATGCCAGTACAACGTTACATCCTCTTTTTTTAATAATAAGCTCTGCAACTACTCCTGCCGCCAAAGCTACTTTTTTAGCGCTGCTTTGCAGGGTTCTGTGAAATAAATCAAGGTAGTCCTGCGTAGGCTGGTATTCTACCGGAAGCATTTCCGAATAATGCCTTCCCGCCTGGATCGCTTCTTCCCGGTCTTCTGTTGGCACCTCCAGCTTGGCGTCGCTAATATCTTTCAGCAGAAAAACCACATCTTCCGCCTTATAACTACCTATTAACGGTGGAGACATCAGTCTGGTGTCTGGTATCATATCGTACACTCCTATTCTTAACAAAAGACAACATTGATTTGGGGGATGCCTGTAGACAGAAGAGCCTTTTCATAAGATTGAAAAGTTTCGGGCTGGTGCGGCCGTTCCATAAAAACAAAGACTTCCTCGTATACTCCCTCGGGAACGTTATAGAAATAATAAGGAATCGCCGGGTCGTCCGGGGAATGAAAGGGAAATTTATTTCGAACAGCATAATCCTTGTGATCAGAAGGGTGGATAGGGCTCCTTGTACTCGACTGATAATAGATGCCATCCCCCATTTCAGCGGCAATCCTCATTGGAATGTACATAAATTCGCCTGTTCCCAGACAAAGGGTTTTCTTTCCTGTTCTGTGCTGCTTTAAATACGCTGACGCTTTTGAAATAGAAGCATCCAATACATAGCTTTCTTGAGCATTCATACCAAAACGTCCCGTAAACTTCAGAAACGGCTCTTTGTTGACATCACCAACAGAATTCGTGGAGGAATAGGAAAGATGATCAAAATATTCGGATAACGAGATGATGCCGATATGCTGCTCTGCAGCATCATGAACCGGTAGATCAGGCAGTTCTGCTTGAACCTCTGGCGGTGCTCCGTTAACGCTAATTTTCCCTTGTACCAGAGAAATGCAATCAATCGTAATGCCCAAGCTTTGCTCCACCTGGGTAAATTGTTCTTTTTGTTCATCAGACCGCCAATCCAGGAGGCTTGCCAGCACATAGTGCTTTCTGGGATGCTTTTGCTGTATGTCTTGAATTATATTCAAGGCTGTTTTGCCAGTTGTGATTTCATCATCGACCAAAACAACCGTATCCTCACCACTGAAAAAATCAGGATCAGCCGCATAACAACGGTGGGCTGTAGCATGGGAGTGTTCCTCCTCGAAGCTCAAACGAGGGCTGGTGTCATGAATGCTCTCTCTCGTCGTATGAATAAACCTTGCCGGACCGGTAAACAGATCAAACATGCCATGCCCCAAAGCAGTCGCCGTTTCCGCAAAGCCAATGAATATCATGGGCTCAGGGACAGGAAGACGCTGCTGCTTTAACCTCTCACAGAGCTTGAAGGCTTCTGAGCTATCACTAAATCCCCGTACAATCTGATCCATTTCGACCGACATCGTAACCTCATTCTTAGCATGAAGCAGCAGCCCTAAGGTGAATGCCCCCAGTAAGCCGATATGCGGATCAACAGGAATATGCTTGCCGAGAATTTTGCTTACAAATAAAAAGCTTCTTTTCTTATTGATGCGTGCTGCCATGGCAAAGAGATCCTGTAACGGAATTTGATAGGGATTGCTTGTAATTTGAATATCTAGGTTTAATTGATCCAGTACTTTAAATGAGTATTTGTTCATGTTCTTTGTCTCCAAGGAGTAGAGTGGTGAAATTGATATTTTCATGAAGGACGCCATAGACCTGTGACCGTGCCATCATCCGCTGAGCCCAGTTGAGATGGGGTTTGATTTCATTCATTTTATTGGAATATTTGCTTTTGAATACGCCCAGCATCCCGGTGTTATTGTCGATAATAGATAAGGCATCCATATATTCCTCATGTGTCACTACATACATGGATTGCACCGGCAGAATGTGGGTTGGATGGATGATGGTCTTGCCTATAATTCCATTCTCCTTGTCCATAGCTACCTCACGGATCAATCCATCAACGTACACATTCAAAATTTCCATTCTGCGTTTTCTGCCCACTCTACCGGCAGTTTCTTCAAATAACGTTTGTCTCAGTTGAGGTTTAAGCACTCGGTCTGACTTGAAATACTCCCATACAGGCCCGGAAATGACATGCCCGTCCTCCGCACGCCCAAAGAAATTGATAATATCGGTAATACAATCCCGGATCACAGAGATATCATAGATCGTCATGTCAGGACTTCTGCGCAAGCCAAATAGACTTGAAAAGTCAGTCGCTCCAATCCGGATGTTCAATATGTAATCTTGATATTGTGTAATGAGTTGTCTGAGTCCCGATAACGTCTGGTATCTTTCCTCTTTATAGATGACCTCCGCGGATTCAAGAATAGGCAGGCCATATAATGTTGGAGATGAGAGACGCTTGGTATGGTTGTAGCCTTGAATGATTTCAAGATATTGTTGTCCATTGGAAAGTGAGAACTTCGGCAGCATAAAGCCTGTAATCATTTCAGTCGTTTCTTCAAAAATCGTTATAATGCGTTTGAGCTGCTGCGGCGACCGTACCCGGATAAAAATCAGCGGAATGCTCTCTTCCTGGATTGCACCTAGCTTCATCATGGAGTAGAGACGATAGATTTGATCAAGCATGGAGGCTTCCGCCTGTTCAACTTGATGATCACCGACCGCATCTTCAAGGTCTATGACCATGGAGGTAAGACCTTTGATTTTACTATCCATAATGTCTCCTACAATAGACGCCCTTGTAGCCGGCATATACAGTGCAGCGCCTACAGCAAAAGCCAGGACCTCTTTTGGAGTCCGATTTGTAAAATGAGACGGGGCGATATGAAATATTCTGGATTCCTCTTCCGGCTGCAAGTAATTAAAATAGCGCACGTTCGCTCCTCCTTGCCATGCTGGGTTTCCCCAACTTGCGGCACCTACAAATAAAAATGTGAGTTTCCAAGGTGTAAAAAAAATCCCTCCCAGTGGAAGGAGGGACCCAGAATTTGGATTATGCAGATTTGGTTACAGAGCTGGATTTTTTGCGGATAGAGCTGAAAATGATCGTTCCAACAAATACAGCTATTAATATGGCAAAGAAAAGATAATGAGACATTTCAAATCCCGCTACCGCTGCAAGCATTTTAGCGCCGATAATAATGATAAGGATAAACGCCGCTTGCTCAAGCTCCGGATACTTGTCTATCAACTTCAGGAATACCTGAGCAACCCCCCTCATCATCAGCACGCCCAGAATACCTCCGAGGAACAGAACCCAAACTTCGTTGCTTACGCCAAAGGCTGCGATTACGCTGTCGATACTGAAAGCAATATCCATAGCCTCTACAGCAAGTACCGTTTGCCAGAAACCTTTACCTTTATTTTGGACCTCTTCTTCCCCTTCCTCAGCGGCCGACTGACGGCGAATATAGGGAAGAATGCCATAAAACTTAATTTCCAGCTTAAACAGGTGACTACACGCGATCCACAGCAGATAAAGACCACCGACGACTTTAACCCATGTGATTTTAACAAGGAATGTACCTATGCCAATAGCAATGAACCTAAAGACATATGCACCCAAGAGACCATAAAATAATGCTTTCTTTTGCTGTTCTTTAGGTAAATGTTTAACAAGCACAGCCAGCACCAAGGCATTATCCGCTGAGAGCAATCCTTCTATGATGATTAATGAGAATATAATGCCCCAGCTTGCCGGCTCGCTTAAAACCTGTGCCATATGCGGCCAGTTAAAAAATGTAGAAAAATTATCTGCTAGACTCTGGAAAAAATCACTCACTTACTTTCCCCCTTAAAATTCAGGACCTATTTCGATGCTGTTGTCCACCGCATATTCCAGTCAAATGCTCTGTCGAGCTCCTTATGTCCTGAAGTGTAATGGATCAATTTTTCTACACTAAAGGTTTGGTTGTTTTCATTGGTAATTAGTGCAATCCCACACATCACCTGTCTGTCATTATGCTCGTCCAAACGAACCTCGATATCTGGTCCTCCGCTTTGCTTAATGGTGACCACACCATCAGCCTGTGCCCAATTCGCGACTCCATCGTAGATATAGGCGAAGACCAGTATACGTTTAATTTCCGAAAGATACTTGCCGTTGATGCGGAGATTTTCACCCGTCTTTACCAACCCTGTCCGATCATCCCCATCCAGCGCGATATATGGTTCATAATCTAATGAGCCAAACCGTTTTCCCAGAGCTTGAATAACACCTTTATAACCATCCTGTAATTCAAAGAGGCATCCGAGATCCAGGTCTATTCTTTTTGCAGAACCGAAAAGATCTTTTTTGCCCTGGCTCCAATTTAGATTGACTACTATTTCACCCAGCGGGCCTGCTCCCTTTTGGAGGTTAATCTTGTCCCCACGCTTTTTAAGTTCAATCTTCGATAGATTGACAGGTGGGGGAGCAGGTGTTGGAGGTAAAGGCGTGCTCTTGGGCGGCTCAGGAGTAGGCGAAGACACGGATTCTTCTTGGACTTCAATGCCGTAGCTGCTACAAAGGGCTTCAAGCCCGCCGGAAAAGCCTGAAGCAATGGAATTGAACTTCCATTCACCTTGGTGCTTATAAATCTCACCTACAACAATGGCCGTTTCCACGCTAAAAGGGGTATCGATATTAAAGCGGATGATCTCTTGGTTGCTTGCTGGATCCATGATTCGAATATATGTATTTCGAACCTTTGCAAAACTTTGTGAACGCTGTTCTCCATCATAAATGGTGAGAGAGAAGGAAATTCTTTCGTACTGATCCGGTATGTTTTTAAAATGGATCTCGAGTTGCGCTTTATCCAATATCCCGGCTAAATTTACAGCTTGTGACCGGACGGATACACACTGGTTGGGACCCGCAGGATTACCGTAAAAGATCAGATCCGAATCTTGGGTGACCTTAGCATTGCCCGCCAGCAGAAAGGAAGAAAAATCGATGTCCACGTCAGGAACGGCTTCCCATCCCATGCCGACAATCACACTTTTCAAGAGGGGGTTTGTTTTGGTGAGATCAACTTTTTGGCCTTTAATCAATGTAATCGTCATCTATACCAGCCTTTCATTTAAGCCGGATGCTGATACCCCCGCATCCGGCTCGGATATTACTGAGCGTCTAAGCCTGTAAATCATCCTCTAATTAAACGGTTACTCCGTAATCCCGGCACAGTCCGGCGAGTCCATCCTGGAATCCGCTGCCAACCGCACTAAACTTCCATTCTCCACTATGCCGGTACAGTTCTCCTACCGTGATAGCCGTTTCAATCGAAAAGTCTTCACCAAGATCATAACGAATCAATTCTTCATTCGTTGCTTCGTTAACTACACGAACATAAGAGTTGACCACTTGTCCAAAATTCTGATTTCTCTCTTTTGCTTCATGAATCGTAATACAGAAAGCAATTTTATGAACATCTGCAGGCACATTGCCCAAGTCGATCATGACCGACTCGTCGTCACCTGTCCCTTCACCGGTACGGTTATCCCCAGAAATGGCTATGGAATTATTGCTGTTAGACGGATTATTATAAAAGATGAAATCAAGATCGGAGTTCACCTTGCCTACTGCATTCAGAAGAAAGGTAGATGCATCCAGGTCAAAATCGCTTCCTCCGTCATATTTATTGAGGTCCCACCCTAAGCCAACTTTAATCTTGGTGAGGCCAGGATTCGTTTTTGTTAAATCTACTTTTTGTCCTTTTGAGAGGTTAACCGCCACAGGTGAGTCCCCTTTTCTTTTATATTTGTTAAACTTTTTCTCAGGAAGAAAGTCCAAAATCACGAATCAATCCAGCCAGACCGTCTTGATAGCCGCTGCCGACAGCGCTGAATTTCCATTCGCCGCTATGACGGTACAATTCGCCAACAACGATCGCCGTTTCTACAGAGAAATCTTCGCCAAGATCGTAACGGATCAGTTCTTCGCCAGTTGCTTCATTTATAATTCGTGCAAAAGCGTTGGATACTTGTCCAAAGTTTTGGTTACGTTCGGCACCCTCATGAATCGTGATACAGAAAGAAACCTTCTCAATATCTGCAGGAACGGCTGCCAAATCCACCTTGATTTGCTCGTCATCTCCGTCACCTGCACCTGTACGGTTATCACCGGTATGTACAACAGATCCGTTTGCGTTTTGAGGATTATTGTAGAAGATGAAGTCTGATTCTGTCTGAGCTTTTCCAGCTCCATTTAAGCAAAATACAGATGCATCCAGGTCAAAATCAGCACCACCGTCGTATTTATTGGTATCCCAGCCCAAGCCTACTACCACTTTCGCAAGCCCTGGATTTGTTTTTGTCAGATCGATTTTTTGTCCTTTAGATAAACTGATAGCCATGTCTAATTTCCCCTTTTGTAGTTTTAATTGATTGTTTAATGAATTATTAGAAACATTCCCTATAGTGTTAAACTTCCACTCGTCGCCATAACAATAGCTTTCTCCCGGTCTATCAAAGACCAAAGTCGCCTGGGGCTATATGCAGCACCCCGCAAATCTCTCTAACGGATTGTTTTTCTAAATCATCAAAGCTACCATCAGCCGCTCCAACTGCGCAGCATACTCCTACAATGATTCTTCCAACTTCAGGTTTCGATTTGAATTTAGCAATGACTCTCAGTGCTTCCTGTTTACCAACCATCACATCAAAATCCATATTACCAGCATAATGATTGAAGCGCTCGATCACTTCGCTCATGTTAAAAACCTTTAGTTCCTCACTTCGACCCAAATACCCAGCCATCTTTTGCTTTTCTGAAGCATCAATTGTTCCATCCGCCACTGATACAACGGCACATCCTGCAACAATCGCTTCAAGTAAATCCTTGTTTTTAAACTTTCTCACATTTTCTGAAAGGGTTCCTTTTGTACGAGACAGCCATCCTTGAAAAGTGTTCAAAGTACCCGACATATGGTCAACCTCCAATTGTTGTCATTCACTTAAGTGAATCATTCGAAATCAAGCTGAAATCCGCTGGTTGTTCCCTATGTAATACTGAAATTTACGAATTATTGGAAACGCTCCGCCAAAATATCGATATGGGCAGCGTAAGCACCCTCGCCTACAGCGTTAAACTTCCACTCGCCGCCTTGACGATAGATTTCCCCAGCCAGCAGAGCTGTATAACCGCCATAGTTATCCGTAAGATTAAAGCGGACAAGCTCCTGATTATTCTGCGAATTCACAACCCGAATATAAGCTGAATTAATCATCCCAAAATCCTGGCCACGTTCTACGCACTGATAGATATTCACGACCATCAAAATCTTCTCGACATCAGCCGGGACCTTTTTCAAATCGATCATAATTTGTTCGTCATCTCCATCGCCATCACCGGTTAAGTTGTCACCAGAGTGTCTGACAGAGCCGCATCCGCTAACTTGGTTATAGAAACAAACCAGGTTGGAATCTTTAACAAGCTTTCCTTGTCCATTCAACAGAATAGCGGAGGCGTCACAATCAATATTCACACCTCTCTTTCTCCCAAAAAAGCCTTTTTCCTGAACTGGGTCCCATCCCAAACCTACCGTAAGAAATGAGAGACCGGAGCTTCCCTTTGTTAAATCAATCTTCTGCCCTTTAACCAAAGTAATCCCCAAAGCTGATACCCTCCCCGGGAGTTTTCTCCCAATTCGAATATAGTACTAAAAACCCAAAAAAGCTAGATGCATGGAACTCACATTTTTACTATGAGCGGAAAAATATATAGTTCCATTTGCATAATATTTTTGCGCCTATTGGATTCTTATCTCAATTATACCTTAATATTCTGCAAAATGTCTGATTTTTCTCTGAAAAAATGTAATTTCTCCTGCTTAAAAAGGAGGACTCTATAAATCAAGGAATTAAACTTAGGAAAAACAGATCATGACCTTGAGACTATAAAAAAACAAAAACAGCCCGTCTCCAGCAGAACAACGGACTGCTTGTATGATTTTCATAACAGCAGCAAAAAAGCCGCAGTATATCTGCGGCCGGAATATTTTCAGCGCGAACCACCCTTCATCGCTTTGCTGGCTAATGTCTTAATGTCAGTGGCAGAGCTTAGCGTATTCCCGTTCTGGGTTAAACTATATTCAAGGGATTGGTAAAGTTGCTTATACGTCTTGGCGGCAGCTCCGCCTTTTGCGATCAGACTGTTCAGTGTGCCGCGATAGGACGTGCTGGCAGCCGGATATTGCTTCGTCCAGGTGTGATCCTGCCGGATTTCCGTATCTGTCAGCATATAATACGCGGTGCTCACTTCATTCGGGCGGTCCGGCGTCGGATCGTCCCAGGTGGTATCCATATGGTACCAATTCCCGTCCAGTTGCACCAAATTCCAGGCATGAAGCTGTCCGCCTGCTCTGCCTTCTATAATCTGATTGGTGATTCCCGCCTGCTTGAGCATTTTATACGCCAGCAGGGCGTAACCCTGACAAACTGTACTGCCTGTACTAAGTCCGTCATAGGCCGTGTATTTCTGCAGGGTTTCATCGTACTTCAGCCGTTTCACAATCCAGTCATGTATGACCTTAGCCTTTTCATGGTTGGTCATGCCTGGGGTTATCATTTGGGCAAGCGCCGTTTTTACCGCACTATCCACATAAGCTGTCTGCTCCTTGGTCTCCCGGTAGTTCAGTTTTACGGTTACATCAGCGGAGGTTACAGTCCCTTTATAACTGAACTCATAGCTCTTGATCGTATAGTTAATATAAGGGTCAATTTTCATGGCTTCATCAATTGCGGTCTGAAGCTTGCTTTTGAGCTCCTTCACATTGCCTGTGTACGTAAAAGATATCGCTTCGTCTCTGGTTAGCATCGCATCAGCCAGCTTTTGCCGGAGCTGATCAGCCGATACAGTAGGGGGCGTAGTGGATTCCGCAGCATACATGTGATTCCAATCCATAGCCTGCGGAACCATAATCGTGAGAAGAGAACCTGCAACCAGCAGCTTGGACACTTTGGAGCCAATGATCTTCTTCATGAGGAGCTCCTGCCTTTCTTAGCAATTTATGAACAAGGCTAGATAATCGATACAATTCGCTATCCGATTTCAATCTATCCTCCTCTGTACCTATAATAGAACAAAATTCCTACAGGAAATTACAACCATTTTACCATAAAAAAATTTAAGGCTATACAAATATCTTTCATTTTTTTACGAATTTTGCCGATTTTCTTCGAATAAGGCTGTCACAAAAGAATGAAGCGAAACATTTCAGTCCCAAGATTCAGACAAAAAAAGACTCCAGCACCACTGTCGAAGTGGAGCCGGAGTCTTCTGTTTTTCTATTTCTTAGTACCTATCTGTATTCGGACAATTGGTCATTTAAACTGCGTGTTGCATGATATACCTCACGATATAAGCTGAATAGGCCTTCGTACTGCCGAACAGCCTCCTCGCTCGGAATATACCGCTTGGCCGGCCGGATGAACACTTGCGCACAGGACTGGAGAGAATCAAACCACCCACATCCATATGCCGCCAGCATAGCAGCTCCCAATGCGGGTCCCTGTTCGCTTTCCAGCTTAATCACAGTGGCGTTAAATACATCCGCCTGCATTTGCAGCCAGAGCTCGCTGCGGGCTCCGCCGCCGATCGAGACGACTTCGGTTACCTCCTTGCCGGTGCTCCATAAAATATCGATGGATTCTCTCAACGAGAAAGTAATCCCCTCCAGCACAGCACGTGTAAAATGAGGCAGCTTATGGCTCGCGTCCATACCGATAAAGCTTCCGCGGATTTGCGAATCCGGATGAGGTGTACGCTCCCCTACGATATAAGGGGTAAAAAGCAGACCTCCGCTGCCGGGCCGGACACCCTCTGCTTGCGCCAGCAGTTCCTCGAACGGCTGGCCTGAAGCAAACGTCTCCCTGAACCATGTGAGGCTATAGCCCGCCGCCAGCGTAACCCCCATAATATAGTAGGCATCCTTCTCACCATGATTGAAAAAGTGCGCTCTGCCTTCGATGTCCAGGTTCTTGCGTTCCTCATAAGACAGCACGACACCGGACGTGCCAATGCTGCACATGGTCTGGCCCTCGCTCAGAATACCGGCACCGATTGCACCGCATGCGTTGTCCGCTCCACCTGCGTATATAGGCGTTCCTTCGGCAAGCCCTGTCCGTGCAGCCATTTCCGGCAGGAGACCTCCGGTCTGATCGAAGGATTCCACCAGCGGGGGACACAGCGATAGCGGCAGATCAAACGCTGCCGCTATCTCTTCGCTCCAGTTCTTTCCCGTCACGTCAAGCAGCAGCGTTCCCGCCGCGTCGGAATACTCTGATGCCAGCTCCCCCGTTAGCCTGTAGCGTACATAGTCCTTCGGCAGCATAAAATGTGCCGCCTGCTTCAGCAGTTCAGGCTCATGCTCCTGCACCCACAAAAGCTTGGGCAGCGTGAAGCCTTCCAGCGCGCGGTTACGAGCAATATCCAGCAGCTTTGGTCCAAGAGTAGCCTCGATTCTGCGACACTGCTCTGTCGTGCGGGTATCATTCCATAGTATAGCTCTTCTCAGCACCTGACCCATTGCATCTGTAAGCACAAGCCCATGCATCTGACCGGAAAAGCTGATTCCATCCACACGATCAGTCTGAATACCAGCCTCTGCAACCAGCTTGCGCAGCGAAGCTACGGTGCCCTCAACCCAATCCTCCGGGTCCTGCTCACTGTACCCCGGCTTGGGCTGATGCAGCGGATAAGACTCCGATGCTTCAAAAGCTACCTTTCCTTCACGGGTAACCAGTACCGTCTTCACTGCGCTGGTCCCCAGATCGACCCCAATCACATAACGCTCCATATTCACATCCCCTTACGGTTACTCGTATGAGACACACTTACCGCTGACGCCCCGCCAGCGGTAAGATTATGCTTTATCCAATCGACAAGCACAGGCTTTTATTCAGCCAAAATGTACTGGTTAAGCGTCGCCTTCAGCCATTCCTGGCGTCCGGATTCGTTTTTGCGTGGCGTATCGTTATTCAACGCATACTCTGCAAGAGAAGCGAGGGTAGCCTTACCCGCTACAATCTCCTGTCCGATGCCTTCTTTAAAGCTGCTGTAACGTTTGTCGATGAAATCCTCAAATACGCGGTCTTCGATCAACTTTGCCGCTACCTTGAGCCCCTTGGCATACGTGTCCATACCGGCAATATGCGCCAGGAACAGATCCTCCGGCTCAAAGGAGGCGCGTCTGACCTTCGCGTCAAAGTTCACGCCCCCTTTGCCAAGTCCGCCGTTTTGCAGCACTTCGTACATCGTAAGAGTGGCATCGTAAATATCGACCGGAAACTCATCCGTATCCCAACCAATCAGCATATCGCCTTGGTTCGCATCCAGCGATCCGAGCATGCCATTCATGCGGGCCACACGCAGCTCATGATTAAACGTATGCCCGGCCAGCGTTGCATGGTTCGCCTCCAGATTGAGCTTGAAGTGCTTATCCAAACCGTATTTCTGCAGGAAAGCGATCGTCGTGGCTGCATCGAAGTCATACTGGTGCTTCGTCGGCTCTTTGGGTTTCGGTTCGATCAGGAATTGGGCCTCAAAGCCGATTTCACGGGCATAGTCGATGGCCATTTGGAACATGCGCGCCAGGTTATCCTGCTCCAACTGCATGTCCGTATTGAGCAAAGTTTCATAGCCTTCACGGCCGCCCCAGAACACATAGTTTTCACCACCGAGGCGTTTGCCGATCTCCAGCCCTTTCTTGATTTGGGCAGCAGCATGTGCGTAGACATCGGCATTGCAGGTCGTCGCGGCTCCGTGCATATAACGCGGATTCGTAAACATATTGGCCGTATTCCAGAGCAGCTTTTTGCCCGTCGCTTTCATCTGTTCCTCAATCAGGTCCACAATCGTGTCCAGGTTCGCATAGAACTCCTTCAGACTGGAGCCTTCCGGAGCAATATCTACATCATGAAACGCAAAATAGGGAAGGTTCAGCTTATCCATCAGTTCGAAGGCCGCCTCCACACGCGCTTTGGCCAGATCCAGGCCATTAAGGTGATCCCATGCCCGGACAGCCGTATTCACACCGAACGGGTCAGATCCGCCAGCAGTTAATGTATGCCAATAAGCCATACTAAATTTAAAATGCTCCGCCATTGTTTTCCCGGCGACAACCTCATCCGGGTTATACCATTTGAACGCATACGGATTCGTAGAGTTGTTGCCTTCATAACTAATTTTTGAAACGCTTTCAAAGTAAGCCATTTGATTACGCCTCCCAGTATAATATTAGGTCCAATCCGATCTCATTTCTTTCGGAATTCGTTTACACCGCTATACTAACACAGTCCGCAGAACTTTGTCTATTGCCTAAACAAAGTATTTTTTTTAAGATAATACTCAGATGCGGAGCACGGCTCCAAAGACTACTCGACCGAGAATAGGAAGTGGGTTCCATGAACGTCACAGGTGATCAGGCGCTCGTCAAAAAGCTGAACAGATCGATTGTGCTCGATACAATCCGGCTCCATGCCCCGCTATCCCGCGCACAGGTGTCCACACGCACCGGCCTGAACAAAGCCACGGTATCCAATCTGGTCTCCGAATTAATGACTGACCAATTGGTCCGCGAAACGGGGCTAGGGGAATCAAGCGGAGGAAGAAAGCCGCTGATGCTGCTGTTTAACCGCACAGCCGGTTATGCCGTCGGATTGGAGTTAAGTGTCAGTTATGTAAAAGGAATTTTAACCGACCTGGGAGGTCACATCGTGGAGGAGCGGAGTTCTGCGCTGGAGGCTACGGATGTTGCGTTCGTGCTTGAGAGGATGCGAGATATGATCAGCCAGCTTATTCAGGCAGCCCCTCCCTCCCCTCATGGTATCGTCGGCATCGGCATTGGTGTGCCGGGGATGGTCGATGCCAAAGGCACCGTTCTGTTCGCTCCCAACCTTGGCTGGGACAACGCAGAGCTGCGACAGCCGCTTGAGAGTGAATTCGGCATGCCTGTTGCGCTGGACAATGAGGCGAATGCCGGTGCACTGGGCGAGCTCCATTACGGCATGACCGGCGATGACCAGGAAAGGCCACGCCATCTCGTCTATATCAGTGTGGGTTCAGGGATCGGATCCGGCATCATCATGGACGGCAAGCCGTACAAAGGCTCAAGGGGCTATGCGGGCGAGACCGGGCATATGTCCATCAACTGGGACGGACTTCACTGCTCCTGCGGCAGCCGGGGGTGCTGGGAGCTCTACGCTTCCGAACGAGCCTACGACCATGCGGCTTACCGCCTGCCATCCCACAGCACAACGCAGTTACTTGAGCTTGCCCGTCAAGGAGACGGAGCAGTCCACAGCTTGTATGAAGAAATCGGTACGTATCTCGGCATTGGCATTACCAATATCGTCAACAGCTTTAACCCGGAGCTTGTCATCATCGGAGGGCATCTGTCCGAAGCAAGGCGCTGGCTTGAGCCGTCGCTGCAAAGCAAGGTCGCGGAGCGCACGCTCCCGTACCACAGGAGAGAGCTCAATGTCCGTTTCTCGCAACTGGGCAGTCGCTCCACCCTGCTCGGCTCCGCCTATTCTGCGATCTCCGCTTATCTGGGGCATGTCCGTGTGTCTGTGTAACGAGTGTACAAGATAGGCTAACAGCCCCGAGCATCCGCAGCGGGGCTGTTAGCACAGGCCGGGTATAGCGCCACCTCCAGCAGAAAGATGACGATGCCGACATATATCAATTCAAACCTATCCCATGGCCCCAATATTCAATACTTTCGGCCATCGAAAGGCTAACCGTAAACGCCTGGACTGACAGCATGATGACTGTTTTCCTGAACCTCATCACTAACCACCTTTCCGCAAATATAGGCATACAGATACTGCAGCCGAACCGTAGCATAATTGCGGTATTGTTCAAATAAAGTCATACATTTAATTATATTGTCCTGCTGACTCATTTGAACTGAAAGATGGAAGCTGTCCAGAATTTTTTTGATTCCTTCCTCAAAACGCTCTTTTCTGAAATAATAAACGGCAAGATGTCTGTAATATGTAGCAAGTCGATCAACATTAAACTCTTCTTTGTATTGGTTCTCCCATTGGCCGGGGTCCGTGGTACTGTAGTAGTTAAGTTGGTCGGCGAAGAGACCCAGCTCTGCATCGATAAAGTAACCATACTTATTAGCAGATTCCAATAACGTGTTTACTCCCTCAAGAATCTCCTCAGGCTGCTCCAGCAGCAATTCCACGTAGGGTGCAACTGCCCGCTTACTTCCCATTTTAACGTCTACACACATCGTATTAGCCTTGGCGAACAGCCGGAAAAGCTCCACATAATGCTGCCCTGTCTCATCCAGATCACGGAACCAGCCCAGCTCCGCATACTCGGCAATAAACCGCTTGGATTCTTCATACTTTCCCGTAAATTCATAAGCACTGGCTTTGAGAAGGCGGCTTTTACCGTAATAAAACACCAGCGGGCGCCGAAGCGTATAGCTGTCCGTGTCCCAGTCACGTTGGCGCGTCCGGCATAGTCCGTCGGTCAGTTCACGCAGCTCATCCGCATAAAACTCCACCTTATCCCATTGCTTTTTGACCGCAAAAAATTCAGCAAGCATATGCAGCCCGTCAAGACTCAAGGCCTCAGGGAGACGCCAGCGATATGAATGAAAACGCAGTGCAGCTTCTAGATTCCTGCGCTCATCCTTTTCGTGGATTTGAAAAAGACGGAGATGACTGATAGCAAGCCGTTCGGAATGACTGTACTTTTCGCTCTCAATTACACGTTCGTATAGAAGCAAAGCCGCTTCATGCCAGTTCTCTTCGTACATGATTTCTGCCGTATCGAAAATGTCAGGGATATGCGATAAATTATCCGCCAGGCGATCCAACACCTTGTTGATACAGATAAGCTTCTTTAACTGCGCACAGCGAAGCAAAAACGGACGAAGACGCCTCCAGTGGGCGGCCGTCTCGCGGAAGCATTCATCCGCGTACATTTCATACAGGGCTCCCTCAGGCAAGCCCATCCCTGCGGTGATGAGATCAAGCTGGCCAGGCGAAATCAGTCTCGGAGGATTCCCGTTAATGATGCCGCTGAGCGTCCCTCTGTTAACACCGGATGCATCTGCAAAGCTCTGAAGTGTCTGTCTTTCACGTCTAATATGCTCTTCAAGTTGTGTACGAATCGTGGTGTTATGCTCCAAGTTAACACCCCCTGTAGGCTGAACAATCGCTATCGATGACACCCCTAATTTGCAAACCATAATTGAATATACCAAGAGTATATGTTTAATTTTTACAGTGGTCAATCGATTTGCCTCAAATAAACCAAAAGAAGCCACTACCTTATTTAAGGCATTGGCTTCTATTATTTATCTGATGGATACCTTTTACAGGAGCTTATTTATTCAAAACTTTGGCAAATTGTGTTTTGTTCATGCCCGAAATACGTGCATCACCAATCAGTGTCAGCGGAACTGCGCGGACGCCCATATCCCATACTTCCTGCGCATAGGCATCATTCGTTTCAATGTTGCGCTCTTCGAATTCTATCCCCTGTTCTGTCAGGTAGCTTTTCACCTGTTTGCAATGCGGGCAATTTGTAGATGTATACACGATCGCTTTTTCCATGTTCAATCACCTCAATTAGATTATATACAGCGTACACTTACTATTTTACAGCGCAACCGAGCTGTGTTCCAGACTTTCGATGAACTTTTCCGCATCCATCGCGGCCATACATCCGCTGCCTGCAGCCGTAATAGCCTGTTTGTAACGTGTATCCTGTACATCTCCACAGGCAAAAATACCAGCGATATTGGTCTCGGAGGTGCCCGGAGTCGTTACGATGTAACCATTCGCATCCGTTGTGATCTGTCCGTTCAAGAAGCCTGTATTCGGGTGATGCCCGATGGCGACAAACACACCGCTCGCTTCGATCAGCTCTTCTTCGCCAGTTGCGTTGTTTCGCACTTTCAGCCCGGTAACTCCTTGTTCGGAAGCAACCACTTCCAGCGGAGTACGGTCCAGAGCCCATTCAATTTTTTCATTTCCGCGAGCACGATCCTGCATAATCTTGGAGGCACGAAGCTCCTCACGGCGGTGTACCAGGGTCACCTTCGAAGCAAAGCGGGTCAGGAAGTTCGCTTCTTCGAGAGCCGAGTCTCCACCTCCAACCACAATGATCTCCTTATTGCGGAAGAAGAAACCGTCACATGTAGCACAAGTGCTCACGCCCCGTCCAACGTTATCCTGCTCTCCCGGAATCCCCAGGTATTTAGCCGTAGCGCCTGTAGAAATGATCAGCGTTTCGGTAACAAGCTCACCGATTCCATCCACCTCAAGCTTAAATGGGCGGCTGCTGGTATCTACGCTGTTGACCCAGCCAGTCCGAAATTCCGCGCCGAAGCGTTCAGCTTGCTTGCGCATATTATCCATCAGTTCAGGTCCCATGATTCCTTCAGCAAAGCCAGGAAAGTTCTCAACTTCGGTTGTTGTTGTAAGCTGACCTCCAGGCTGTGGACCTTCGATGATAAGCGGGCTCATATTGGCTCTTGCCAGATAGATGGCCGCTGTAAGTCCGGCAGGACCGGTTCCGACAATAATGGATTTATACATAATATTCAACCTCCAGGATTCAACTATCGTTTCTGATGCAGGATAAGAGTTGCTTTTTTGGCATTCATACAAAATAATGAGATCAGGCTTGGCATCAACTGTCCAGACAAAGGCATACATTTAAAAAAAGTCGGAATATCCGCCGCCTCAAGCTTGATCTTAAGCGCTAAACCCTGCGGAACACATACACTTATAATGATTCTAAATTAATTTCATTATGCTGTACTGCCTGAAAAGAGTCAAATGAAGTTTTCATGAATGAAGGCTGTTCACAAGTGGAGGAATTAACGGCAATGAACGACGTATTGATCGGCAGTTTTATTTCTGCTATGTCTACCGGAATCGGCGCTATGCCGATTCTATTTATGAGAAAAAATGTAACCCACCGACTTCGCGATATCCTGCTTGCGTACGCAGCCGGCATCATGACCTCGGCCTCCATGTATAATCTGATCCCCGAAGCGTTGGGCCAATCCAACCTCTTTGTGCTGACTGCCGGGCTGCTGCTGGGCGCGCTCGTACTGCTTGTGCTGGAAATGAACATCCCTCATATTGACTTGGAGAATTCCGATCAAAGCCCGCTTTTCCCCATCGAGGCCAGAGCATTTCTGATTGTTACGGCGATTACGCTACACAATCTGCCCGAGGGGTTATCGGTAGGGGTCAGCTACGCAAGCGAAGACCAGAGCCTGGGCAATCTGATTGCTTTCTCCATCGGTTTGCAAAATGCTCCTGAAGGATTCCTCGTTGCCCTGTTTCTTGTCAACCAGAATATAGGACGCCTCAAGGCGCTTGGCATTGCGACACTGACAGGAGCGGTCGAAATCGTCACCAGCTTGCTCGGATTCTACCTGAGCTCCTTTGTTTCCGGACTAGTGCCTTACGGACTAGCCTTTGCCGCAGGTGCGATGATGTTCATCGTCTACAAGGAATTGATTCCCGAAAGCCACGGGGACGGCAATCAGCGTACAGCAACCTTATCCTTTTTGCTCGGCCTGCTTACCATGATCGGTTTGACAGAATCGTTTTAGTTCACTAAAAAAGGAGCGGCTCTGCCATCTGACTGAACAGTTTGGCGGAGACGCTCCTTTTGCGCTGCAAGCAGCCGTGATCATCGGTTGTGTTCACGCGGAAATTCAGGAGCGAAGCAGACGCAGCCCGTTCAGGATTACAAGCAGTGTGCTGCCTTCATGCCCTACAACCCCGAGTGGGAGCGCAATGTTCTCCAGAAAGTTTCCCGCGATCAGCAGCAAAATAACGGTAATCGCAAAGATCATGTTCTGCTTGATAATTCGTTGAGTCCTACGGGCCAACGCAATCGTTGGCGCGATTTCTTCGATACTGTCATTCATGAGAACCACATCGGCCACCTCAAGCGCCGCGCCGCTTCCGTTCATTCCCATACCCAAGCCTACCGTTGCCGCACCAAGAGCTGGTGCGTCATTCACCCCGTCTCCGATCATGACGACATGCCCGTAACGCTCACGCAAATCTCTGACATGATTGACCTTGTCTTCGGGGGTAAGTCCCGCGTACACCTGGTCTACCCCAGCTTTGGCTGCAATCACCGATGCCGTTTCACGCCGGTCCCCTGTCAGCATGACCACCTTGATTCCCATACTACGCAGACGCTGCACCGCTTCGGGCGCCTGCGGACGCAACTCATCACGCATAGCAAGCAGGCCTGCCACCTGTCCTTCCTGCAAAATGACGGATACCGTCTTTCCTTCCTTCTCGAATTGATTGCGCAGTTCTCTCCATTGTGCAGCAGTCTCCTCACGGTCAAGGATGTCGGTCCGTCCGATTTTCCAACGTACTCCATCGACTTCTCCTTCCATGCCCCAGCCCGTCAGCGATTGCACATTTGATGCCTCCGGTAGGACAAGCCCCCGTTCAGCCGCTTTGCTCACTACCGCCCTTGCCAGCGGGTGCATGGAGAACCCTTCAATAGCAGCAACCGCTGAAAGCATCTCATCCGCATCAATGCCCTCGGCAGTCACCCAGTCTGTGATCAGCGGAGAACCTACGGTCAGCGTACCGGTCTTGTCGAATGCCACCACGGATGCCAAAGCCATATTTTCAACATGCGCTCCGCCCTTAAATAGAATCCCTTTGCGTGCTCTGTTAGAAATCGTTGACAGTACCGCCGGCATGATGGAGGACACCAAAGCACAGGGAGACGCTACGACCAGAAATACCATCGCTTTATAGAAAGCTTGCTCCCAGCCCCACCCCAGCAGCAGCGGAGCGCCAGCGATAAGCAGAAGGGTAACGACTACCACAATCCGTGCATACATCGATTCGAAGCGTTTGATAAAACGCTGTGAGTCCGGGACAACCGTCTGCGCTTCCTCAACAAGTCTGATCATTTTAGCGAAGAGCGTTTCCTCGGTATTTTTCGTTACCTCAACGTACAGCACACCTTCTCCATTCAAAGTACCCGCGTAGACTTCATCTCCTGCCGTTTTGTCCACAGGCACCGACTCCCCCGTAATGGAAGCCTGATTGACTGCAGAGTACCCCCTGGTAACGCACCCGTCAGCAGGAATCAATTCTCCCGGCTTGACGATCAGCAGATCGCCCGGAACTAACTCCTCTATGTTCACTTTTTCCATATGAGTACCGTTAAGGCGAAGGGCTGTCTCGGGTTTTAACGCCATCAGCTCCGAGATATCCTTGCTGCTGCGCTCATTCGTATAGCTCTCCAGCGCGCCGCTAAGCGCAAATATGAAGATCAGCATGGCTCCTTCATTCCAGTAACCGATTGCGGCGGCTCCGAGCGACGCTGCAATCATAAGCAGATTGACGTCCAGATCACGCTCTTTCACCAGTGTCTCCATGCCTTCCCGCGCCTTGGTCCACCCGCCCAGCGTATAGGACAGAACATACAGCACGATAGACAACCATTCTGACCAATGGGATACTCCCCAAGCTGTCAGCATCAGAATACCGCTTCCCGCCGCAGTTTGTATCTCTTTATTTTTAAGCATGCTGCCTAGCGGAAACCGGCGTTTGCGACTCGGCCCCTGGTTGCCTGTTTTCGGCTTTAGTGCTGTGGCAGATTGGGGAAAAGCATTGTTGATTGCCTGCATTTTCATCACGTCCCTTTTCTAATTGAGAATGAAATCCATTGTTAATGCCCTAAAAATGACACATGCTGCTTCACCATATAGGCGAAGCAGCATGTATCAATGAGAATGATAATCATTTTTGCAATAATACAATTCTTTTGCGTTAACACAACTTTATTTATATTATATCTTCTTCATCCGGAATATGTAAATATGCAGAATGAAAAATCAGCATTTATCTATAAAAAAAGGAACCTGCCCGGGGCAGATTCCTTCATTAAATCATTTATCATGATTCTGACGCAGTATCTTCTGTGCATCTCTAAGTTTAAACAGTGCCGCCTCGGAGGGAGGACAGACAATCCCCGTAACGCCAGCCTGAAAAACGGACTCCATATGATCTTCCATATGGCTGAAAATGACCCATACCTCCATCTCTGGCCTGATGCTGCGTACAGATGTTATTATATCTTCGAGCTCAAGCAAATATTTTATAACATGATCCGGAAAGCTTTGTGTGTAATCAATAAAGAGCAAATCGGTATGATACGCGAGCTCGCCTGCAGCAGCAGATGACGCCCTGTCAGCAGACAGCAGCGCGCCGACGCGGTAAGGCACACTGCGGAAATAAGCCCAAAGCGTCTGCTCGGCCACCGTATCTATCCATTCGCGCAGCATTCTAAACCCCGCCGCTTCTGCCGGATTCGTGATCACAATCTCGGTCCTCGGCTCCCATCCGTTCTCCATTGCCGTAAGCGCCGCACGCATGACAGCTTCCAACTGATGATCAAGAAAAGCATCCTTATAGGGAGATGCGCTTGACTCAAAAGCCAGAGCCACGGTCACCGGTTGCCCTTTCATATACTCAAACCAATACTCATACATGTGCTCAAGCCTGCTGATGATCCGCCCAGACAACAAACGCTGCTCCTCCGGGTCATTGGCCGACGTATAAGCCTCAAGCACACCGGCTATCTTTTCTTCCTGTCGCAGCTCCCCATTGAAGAGACAAAGCCCGTCAGCCCTACTCCTCTGCAAAAGCATCCTGCTTTTCCAATTGGCATTCAACCGGAGCCGCCGCTCTCGAAATTCGTCACACCAACCCAACAGTGTGTCCAACGCTGTATTTTCATGAGACGCTTGAAATAAGATTTTGCCTGCATGCTGCCGGACCACATCCTCCAGGAAATACTGGAGCAATGCGTCCGTTTTGCTTATGACGCCTCTCTGGGCAAGCTCCACCAGCAAGGGCACAGATTCACTGCTTATTGCCATCTCTCCCTTACCCAAATCGTATTCCATGGACACACCTTCCTTTCGATCCGGCTCACTAATAAAGAGAGTTATAGGTAAGCGCTTACTAATATATGAAGCGGCCTTTCTCCTATAGCGTATTAAGCTTTCGATTCATTTATACTCCCGTATCCGCTCCGGTGATTTCCATATAAAAAAAGGGGCACCCCTCAGCAGAATCGCTTTGGGGTGCCCCTTTAGGAATGCATAAAAACCTTAATGAGCTACCGCATTGTAAGTCATGATCCAGATCGATCCGCCCACAATCGTCAAGAGAATGACAATGCCCAGAATCAAGGTCATCACATTCCAGCGTGGTCCTTTTCCCTCACGGATATGCATGAAGAAGAAGAGCTGTACGACAAATTGCAGGACGGCGGTAATCAGAATAATAACCATGGTTCCGGTCCGGCCCATCATATCATTTAAAACAACAACCAGCGGAATGATGGTCAGAACGATGGACAGAATAAATCCGATAACGTAGGATTTCACGGAGCCGTGGTCTTCATGCCCATGAGATTCGGCGCCAGTGTGGTGCTGTGCCATCTACATCACCCCCATCAGATACACAATCGAAAGTACGAAAATCCATACGGCATCCAAAAAGTGCCAATACAAGCTGATCGCGGAGATTTTGCCTCTTGTTACATCGGTAATGCCCCGCTGCTTCAACTGAATCATAAGGCCAATCATCCAGCAGATCCCCACGGTAACGTGCAGACCGTGCGTACCTACCAGGGTAAAGAATGCAGACAGATAAGCGCTGGTCATGAAGGTTGCCCCTTCATGAACCATTTCAACAAACTCGTAAATTTCAAGCCCCAGGAAGCCAAGGCCGAGCAATACTGTGACAACCAGCCAAGCGAGAAGCTGCTTCAGGTTGCCTTTATTCATGGCCAGTACGGCCAGACCGCTCGTGAAACTGCTCGTGAGCAGGAGGAATGTTTCGAGAATGACACCTGTCATATTAAATAGTTCCGGTCCCGGTCCTCCGGCCGTATTATTCCGCAGCACGGCGAACGTAGCGAACAGCGTACTGAACAAAATAACGTCGGTAACCAGGAAAATCCAGAAGCCGAGCATTTTCAGTTCCTGAGGATCGTGATGCCCATGGTCATGGCCGTGGCCATGATGTGATGTTGCTTGCGCCATTATACCGACCCTCCTCTTATAGCCGCTTCAGTGCGTTTAACTTCATCCACAGGGATGTAGTAATCCGCGTCGTACGAGTAGAAGGAGCGGGCGATCATACAAGCCGCAACACCGAGCAAGCCTGGAATGATAAAGATCAACCAGCCGAATACGAAGCCGAAGCCCGCAACAAACCAGCATACCGACATAATGAACGGAATGGCCGAGTTTTTCGGCATATGGATCGGTTCAATTGGCTGTTCTTCCTTGTAAATTCCCTGTTTGCGGCGTTCCTTCTCTTCCCACCAGTCGTCGCGGTCTGTAACCTGCGGAATGGTAGCAAAGTTATACTCAGGTGCAGGGGATGGGATGGACCATTCCAGCGTCCGTGCATCCCAAGGATCGCCAGATGCCTTCAGCTTGCGGTAATTCTTGATGCCAACGCCGATTTGCGCAACCTGGAAGAGGAAAGCAATCCCCATCAAGAACGCACCGATCGTGGACACAAAGTTGAGCGGGGCCCAGCCTGTATCCCAGCCGTACGTGCTGATCCGGCGGGTCATGCCCATCAGACCCAGCGAATATTGCGGCAGGAAGCAGACATAGAAGCCGATATTCCAGAACCAGAACGCCCATTTGCCCAGATTTTCAGGCAAAGTGAAGCCGAACATTTTAGGCCACCAGTAATACAGGCCTGCAAAATAACCGAACACAACACCGCCGATCAGAGCGGAGTGGAAGTGAGCGATCAGGAAGTAGCTGTTATGGAACTGGAAGTCTGCTGGTGCCACAGCGAGCATAACCCCTGTCAGACCTGCGATCAGGAAGTTCGGGATGAACGCGATCGCCCACATCATTGGTGTCGGGAAGCTCAGCTTACCGCGGTACATCGTAAACAGCCAGTTAAATACTTTAACTCCTGTCGGAATCGCGATCGCCATCGTGCTTATCGCAAAGAAGGCGTTCACATCCGCGCCCGAGCCCATTGTGAAGAAGTGGTGAGCCCAAGTGAAGAAGGACAGCACGCTGATGATCAGCATCGCGAACACCATCGATTTGTAACCGAAAAGTCTCTTTTTCGCAAACGTACTGATAACGTCCGAATAAATACCGAAAGCAGGAAGCACCACGATATAAACCTCAGGGTGACCCCACATCCAGATCAAGTTGATATACATCATCGGGTTACCGCCCAGATCAAGCGTGAAGAAATGCCCGCCGCCGAAACGGTCCAGGAACAGTAAGGCAAGCGTAACCGTCAGAATAGGGAATGCAAAAATGATAATGACACAAGATGCGAAAACCGACCATGTGAACATCGGCATTTTCATCCAGGTCATGCCTGGAGCACGCATTTTGATAATCGTCACAATAAAGTTGATCCCTGTTGCCAGGGAACCGATACCCGAGATCTGAATACCCCAGATATAGAAGTTCTGTCCCACGCCCGGACTATGCGACAGCTCCGACAGAGGCGGATAGCTCAGCCAGCCCGCATCCGGCGAACCGCCGATGATGAAGGACAGGTTGAACAGCATGGCGCCCATAAAGAACAGCCAGAAGCTGAGGGCGTTCAGAAATGGAAAAGCAACGTCGCGTGCCCCGATTTGCAGAGGAACCGCGATATTGAAAAGACCAAACATCAACGGCATCGCCATGAAGAGGATCATGATCGTACCATGTGTCGTAAATACCTGGTTATAATGCTCGGGGTGCAGGAAGTGAATATCAGGAAGCGCGATTTGAGCACGCATCATGAGGGCATCCACACCGCCGCGGAACAGCATCAGAATCGATGCCAGGATGTACATTATACCGACTTTCTTATGGTCAACCGTTGTTAACCAGTTTTTCCAGAGCCAGCCCCATTTTTTAAAGTAAGTAAGCACGAATAAAATCGCAATTGTGGCAAGTGCGATTGATACCATCGCCCCGTAAATCAGAGGATCGCCGGTAACGAAAAAGAATTGTGCAAACTCGATCAGTCTATCAAGCATTGGGGGCCTCCTTTCCCGAGATCATTTAATGTCCTGAATGAGATTGACTTGCTTGGGCCTCTTCACTGCCGGAAGCTGACGCTGTGTCGACCGACGCTTCCTCAGAAGAAGTATCCGTTTCGGACGGTGCATGCGCTCCGTGGCCTCCATGAGGGTTTTCGGAACCTTCTACAACGTATTTCGTAACAATCTCTTGGAACAAGCCTTCAGGGAATGCCGAATAAGTTGACTTCTGTCCTACGCCCGGTTGTGCGAGAGCAGCATAACCTTCTTCCGTAAGCGGGTTGTTCTCCTGCTTCGCTTCATTCACCCATTGGTCGTATTGCTCGCGAGATACAGCATTCACGTCAAATCTCATTTGCGCAAAATGCTCGCCGCTGAAGTTGGCACCGGAACCGTAATAAGTCCCTTGCTGATCTGCCTGCAGATGCAGGGTCATAGCCATGCCGGACATCGTATAGATCTGACCGCCGAGCTGAGGAATCCAGAAGGAGTTCATCGGTGCATCGGATGTCAATTCGAAACGAACCGGCACATCCTCGGGAATAGTCAGTGTGTTCACAGTCGCAATGCCTTCATCGGGATACATAAACAACCATTTCCAGTCCAAGGAGGTAACCTGAATGGTTATCGGCTTCTCTGCAGAAGCTAAAGGCTTGGAAGGCTCCAGATCGTACGTATATCTTGCAGTGATCACTGCAATCACGATAATAACAATGATCGGAATCCCCCACCAGATGGTTTCCAGCTTCACGCTGTCATCCCAATGCGGCTTGTATTTCGCCTTGCTGTCCGGTCTGTCACGGTAGCGCCAGATAATCACGAAGGTCATGATCATAACCGGGAGAATGACTACCGCAGCCAGAACGGTAGTGATAATGATCAGCTCTTTTTGCGCTTGGCCAATTGGTCCCTGTGGATCGAAAACCCAGTAGCTTCCGCCCGAGAAAAAACACGTCCAAATGATCAAGGCTACCGTGAGCACGGTCAAAACCAATGCAATAATAGCTTTTGGTTTTTTGTTCATGATGTTCCCCTCTCCTTAAAATGTGCTCGAACTACGCACCCATTACAATCTGTCCTTATATAAGATAGCAGAAAATCACTCGTTTTTTTGCGTTGTTAACAAATTTGTCGATATTTCTTTTGATTTTGTGAATTTGATCTCAAAAAAATATTTTTCTCTTGCAAATTACCTCTGGATTATGTTTGAAATTCTGTAATGAAAAAGCTCAGCTTTGCTGCAAACTGATGCATTCTATAATCTTAAAAAAGACCTCCGACGCAGCGGTTCCGCTCACCGAAGATCTTTTCAAAATTCATGAAAAACAAATTTACGGATACCTCTATCTTCTAGCGAAGGTCGCTGCCTTCCTCCTGCTCTTCCCTTTTGCGCACAGCACCCATATATTTCCCCAAAAAGTAAATAAATATACTTCCGACCACAAAACCGATACCGATCATGAGCCCTAAGTTGCGGTCACTAAAGAAGCTCAGGTTGACAATGATTGTGACCAAACCTATGATTAATGCCACCCAGAAAAAGGAAGTCATGACCGATACGGACTGCTTCATACGTTTGTCCTTCGTTTCCACTTTATTAATCGGCTGAGTTTTATAAGACATAACAAGCCCTCCTTCCGAAGCTCATTTCTAAATCGACGATACCTGATAAGTATCCCGCAAAAGCATGGAAACCATGTAACGCTTATTAAACATAAAGCGAGCCTCACTAAACAAAAGAAAGGGATGGATCATAAAAGTCCATTGATCGGTGGCTCCGCTTTTTCCTATACTGAGACGCTCCGAGAACGAAGCATTCCTTCAATCGCTGATACCCCCGAATTTCTATTTTATTTTTAGAGGATGAAATTCGGGGGTAAAGACGAACGCTCCGCTTTTCCGGAATTGCTTCGTCCTCTCCGCTGCTCCGTGCTTCTCCCAATCAAAGAAATCACCAAATCAAAAGGAACTTGTTGGATTACATGAATTAGTAAAAAAGGCCGAGAATAGGAGTTAGTACACCCTATTCTCGGCCTTTTTTACCCGAAGAAAGAAAAATAGAAAAATTCCTTATCAGAAGAATTACTAAGGAAGTCCACCGGTCAAGAGTGACCGTTCCACAATTGAACTCGATCCTTGATCAGCTTCGTGTACTCCTGTTCCATTTTAACCGCACCTGCCGCGTCAAGCTCTGCAAGCATCCCGTCGTATACTGCATCAAAGCTTTCAGGTGAGCTCAGGATGGCTTCCGGGATGCGTTTGCGGATAATATCCTGTGTTTTTTCGAAGGTAACGTGGTAATTGGAGCCTGTCTCAACGGTCAGATTGTAGGCGGCTCCCCACGGCTTGACTGGAAATTCCTCCTTAGCCGGGAACAGCTCCTTCCAGGTGTTGACCCCATATGCTTTCAGCGTTTCTTTCTCAGGCTCGGAATAGGATGCGATAATTTGCTCCGGAAACTTGGTTGTATAGTAATTGCCTGTGGAATCTTTAACTCCATCGCCGTAATGCCCGCTCATCAACGTATACAGATCGATGCCGGTATTTTTTTGGAAGCTGGTGGCATTGTTGTTCTTCTCGTTCTGCACATCCTCCGGGATGACCCGCTTGCCGTCCTTCACCTCGTAATGCTTGCCCTCGATCCCCCAATTGAGCAGCACTTGACCTTCTTCGGAAGCAAGGAAATCAAGGAATTTAATGGCCCGCACCGGGTCTTCGCAGGAGGTCGTGATGCCCACACCGTAGCCTGAAGTAAAACCTGTATCCTGGAAAGAGCGATCTTTATATTGTTCGGACAGAGTGACCGGGAAATGGGCATACGTAGCATCCGCTTTGCCTGCGGTTTTCAATGCATTTTCCGCATCCTGGTAAGCCCATTCCTGGTCAATCAAGCCAAGTACCCGGCCGCTCGCGATTTTGGATTTGTACTGGTCGCTTTTTTGGACAAAGCTTTCCTTATCAAGCAATCCTTCGTTGTACAATTTGTTCAACCAGCGGAAATATTCCTTTTCTTCCGGCCGCTTGTAGTGCAGCTTGGCCTCATGGGTTTCAGGATCAATGTAATACTCCCCGTCATCCGGGGCCCCTGTCGCCAGAAACGCCGGATTGGTCACCGTAATCATGATTCTCCAGTCATCCGCATCCAGTGTAAGCGGGATCGTGGGCTGTCCGTCAATCGTCGGGTGTTTCTCTTTATAGGTTTTCAGGACGTTTTCAAAATCTTCGAGTGTCCTCACCTCCGGATATCCGAGCTCCTTCAGCACCCTGTGCTGAATCTCGAATCCCCCTAAAGCATCAAAGTAGGTCTGATCAATTCCGGCATAGGAAGGAATCACATAAATAGAGGGATCCTCAAGACTGTATTTCAAACGGTTCATGTAGGGGCCATACAGCTTCTTCAGATTCGGCGCGTGTTCATTGATCAGATCCGTCAAATCGATCATAGCACCGGCGTCCACCAGCTTGGCCACTTCCGCTTTGGCCGACACCAGATCCGGATATTCGCCGCTGGCGGCCATGAGAGAAATACGGTCTTTACCGCCGTCGCTGATTGCAAATTCCGCATCAAGGGTAACCCCCGTTCGTTTAATGATTTCCTGTCCGACCTCATCCTTCATGTTATTCCACTGCGGGCTGGAGTCGGCACCGAAAAAGGTAAACGTAACTGGGTCGGTTCCACTGCTGGATGTATCCGGCTCTGCCCCGCCCCCACAGCCTGCGAGCAAAGAAAGAGCCAAAAGTGGAACGACCGCGAATTTGGTAAGCTTTTGTCGCATTATGTTAGTTCCTCCCAGAAATCAAAGTATGCTTTCAGGACTTGACCGCACCAAGCGTCATGCCTCCGACAAAATATTTTTGCAGAAAAGGATACACCAGCAGGATCGGCACGGTAACAACAATGGTAATGGCCATCTTGATGGATTCCGGCGAAATCTGTGTCATTTGCTGAGCCATGTCGTTGGCGTTTCTGACCGCACCGCTGCCACCCTGCTGGGTGCTCTGAAGCACCTTCATCAGCTCATACTGCAGCGTGGTCAGGTGTTCTTTTGAACCGTTGTACAAATACGTGTCAAACCATGCATTCCATTGTCCGACAGCCAGAAAAAGGGCGATTGTAGCCAACACCGGCTTGCAGAGCGGAAGAATAATCCTCCAATAGACCGTAAAGTCATTGGCTCCGTCCAGCTTGGCCGATTCCTGCAGCGCATAGGGAAGACCGTCAATAAACGAACGTACGACGAACACATTAAATGCGCTTACAATCCCAGGTAAAACATAGACCCAGAAGGTGCCGATCAGGTGCAGATCCCGCATCAGAATATAGACCGGAATCAAGCCACCGGAGAAGTACATAGTCAAGGCCAGAAATACAGAGATAAATCTTCGACCTTGAAAATCCACTCTGCTCAGGGTGTACGCCAGCATCGATGCGCTGAGTAAACCAAGCAGCGTCCCTACCAGCGTACGCAGGATTGAAATTTGGAGCCCCTGGATAAGTCCTTCATACTGAAAAATGGTCTTGTAGTTCTCCAGCGTAAATTGACGGGGCCAAATATAAATACCGCCGCGGACGGTGTCCATCGAGTTGTTCAGTGAAATGGCAAGCACGTTAAGAAAAGGATACAGCGTAATGACCAGCACCAGCATCATGAACAAAATATTGAAGACATCAAACAGCTTCTCCGATTTCGTCGCGTTAAAGGCTTTATTTGTCAACGTTGCTCCTCCTCTACATAATGCTTTCTTTCGTAAATTTCTTGAACAGACCATTCGCCGCGAACAGCAGAATAATGCTGACAATCGAGTTGAATATGCCGATAGCCGTACCGTAGGAGAACCTGCCCATATTCAGACCATAATTCAGGGCGTACAGGTCGAGTACCTCCGAGTAATCCGTGACTAGGCTGTTGCCCAGCAAAAATTGTTTTTCAAAGCCGATGCTGATCAGGTGACCGATGGACATAATGAACAGCACCGCAATGGTGGACCGGATACCAGGCAGTGTAATATGCCAGATCTGCCGGATCCGGCTGGCTCCGTCCACCCGGGCCGCCTCATATTGCTCCTGGTCGATGCCCGTAATGGCCGCCAGGTAGATAATCGTGTTCCACCCGGTTTCCTTCCACACATCGGAAGCGGTTACAATATACCAGAACCAACTGCCCTTTGCCATGAACTGAATCGGCTCATTAATCAAGTGCAGTCCCATGAGCACGTCATTGATAACACCGCCGTCAATCGACAGCATTTTGGTCACTATACCTGCAACTACTACCCAGGATACAAAGTGGGGAAGATAAGAGACGGTCTGCACAAAGCGTTTGAACACCATTCCCCTCAGCTCATTCAACAGAACGGCGAACAGGATGGGCACAGCAAAACCAAAAATAATACCGAGTCCGCTCATGGCCAGCGTGTTCCGCAGCACCAGGTAAAAGCGTTCGTCCTGAAAAAGCTCTGCGAAATGCTTAAAGCCTACCCACTTCTGCTCGGTGAATGAACGAGCCGGCTTGTAATCCTGAAACGCCATCGTCCATCCCCATAGTGGAAGGTAACTGAACACAAACACCCATATGACAAAAGGAAGTGACATCAGGTACAGATACTTCTGCTGGACAACAGTTCTCCAGAAAGCAGCCTTGTGCCGTTTGGACTTGGCTTTGTTCTTGGAGGTGTTACCAGACTCTCTCTTGTTATGTGGAGCGGGTTGAGTTAACGTGTTCATAGCTGTCCCCCTTCTTTTTATACTACTCAAATGATACCGCTTACATTTATAATTTTGTACCTGCTTTATTAGAGCAAAAATCCGGTCAAAATTAGATATTCCCTCTCTCGTCAACGCAAAAGGTCAAGAACGTTAGGGAAGCAACTCCCCTCTGTTCTTGACCTTTTGCACCAGCCCCTATCGCGGCTGATCCTTCTTCAGGCTGAAGCTCCGGTAGGCGGAAGGAGAACAGCCCACATATTTTTTGAACTTTGCGTGGAAGTAGTCCGCATTGGCATAGCCTAGATGCTTCGCAACCCTGTGAACTTTCATTCCCTGGACAAGCAGCTCTTTGGCACTCTCGATCCTCACTTTATCCAGATAAAGGTTAAAGGATTCACCCGTGTAACTCTTAAACAACTTCCCCAGATAGGCACTGTTATAATTGAAAGCTTCCGCCAGCAGTTCCAGCTTGAGATTTTCCCGGTAGTGAGCATGAATGAAATCTACGATCTGCTTCATAACCGTCTCTTTACTGCTTGCGCACAGACTTGCCATAAGCTGCTTCAGCCTCAGATGCACGCTCCCTACCAGCTCAGGAAGTGAGCGCTGTGCATAGACTTCCGCAATCAGAGAGGATGGCTCGAACGACGAACTGCCCAGTTCATGTCCAGCCATAAATTTATTCAAAGCAAGTGTCAGAATTCGCGCAAATTCCTCTTTTATAGTAAGCTCGCTGCTTTCACGGGACAAACACGCCCTCCCCATGTCCTGCAGAAGCCGCTCCACCGCTTCCTTGTTGGCTACCTCCAGCGCATAATAGAGACGGTCTGCCAATTCCCGCACCGGCATTTGATCTACACCTTCCAGGACAGCAGGCTCGCAGCTCTTTGGCTCTTCCCATGCCTGGACTGGCCAGTCGGAATCCAGCAATACCCTGTCTCCCCGGAACAAAAAGCGTCGTTCGAGAAGACGACTCGCTGCATCACAGGATGCTTTGAGCTGACCCAGTGCAGCCACTTCCTTACCTGCCGCAGCATATACGGCTGCAACGTAGGAGGACAAGGCCCCACGGATTTCTTCCAGAAGCTCCGACGCCTGTGTCGGTCTCTTCAAGGATCGTCGCAGCAATATGCCGGTATGAGCGCCGGCTGTAAAAACAAAGCCGTAGCCCCGCTCACTGCATATTTCCGACAACCGCTCCCTGGCCGCCGCCATTCTGCCCATCTGGTCCGCACCGGGAAGGTGAATATCCAGCAGCATCACCTGGTAAGAGGGCCATTGCAGTTCCGGGGGAATATATTCGAGCTCTGCGTTCCCGCCTTTGTAGGTATTCAGCAGTAAGCGCTCCAGGTAATCGCTGCGCCTTTGTTCTACACTTGCCCCATTCTCTCTATTGGCCGCCCTCTGGCTCTCCAGCACACGGTATATACGCTGCAGCTCTTCAGCCATCTCCTCTTCATCGACAGGCTTGAGCAAATATCCGTCCGCTCCGACGACGATGGCCTGTCGCGCATACTCGAAATCGGCATATCCGCTCAATATCAGAAAATGGAGCGGTAGGCCTGCTGTTTCCTCCTGTATTTTCCGGATGACATCCAGCCCGTTCATGCCGGGCAGCCGAATGTCCATAATGATCAGATCAGGCTGTACGCGCTCCAGCTTTGCCAAAGCTTCCCTGCCGCTGCCAGCCGTATCTGCAACCTTGAAGCCAAGAGCTCCCCAATCCATGATGGTAGTCAATCCTTCCCGAATCGCCGGTTCATCATCCACAATCATTACATTATACAATGGGTCTCCTCCTCCACAGGCAAAGTAAAACGGACCTTCGTTCCTTCTCCCACCTTGCTGTCCATCCGAATTCCGTGATGCTCCCCATACATCAGAGTTAGGCGCTGATGCACATTCCGCATGCCGATCCGCCCCACTTCCGCCCCTTCTTCTCCTTTGAAGGACGCCTTCACCTGTTCCAGCCTGGCAGCCTCCATCCCGTTGCCGTTATCCTCAACCTCAGTATGGAGACTGCCGTCATGCAGAGAGACGGTCACCTTCACGCTAACCGGCTCCTCCTTGTTTTCAAGACCGTGCACAACGGCGTTCTCCACTAGCGGTTGAATGATGAGCGGCGGAATACGAGCCATCAACGCGGCCTCATCCACGGCCACCTCATATTGCAAACGCTCTCCATAGCGGAATTTCTGAATTTCCAGATAGGAGCGGACCATCACCAGCTCCTCCTGCAGTGTCGTATATCCCCCGCCGATTTCAATATTTTTCCGCATCAGCTTTCCCAGCAGCCTCACAACTCTTGCAATCTCCGTCTCCCCCCTAATATGAGCCTTCATCCGGATCGATTCCAACGCATTAAACAAAAAATGAGGATTGATCTGGCTTGCCATCATTTTCAGCTTAATATCCTTCTGGGCCAGCTCTAGCCTGCTGTTTTTCTCACTCGTATCATACACCTGCCGCATCAGCTCGTTGATGCTCTCCACCATCCGATTGAACTGGCGCGATAAATCGCCGATTTCATCGCCGCCATCCACCCTGGTAACGACATTTAAATCTCCGCGTGCAACCGCATTCAAATCTTCGCTCAGCCGCTGCAGACGCTTTGTAATCAGCAGTGATATCATCGTCACCAATATAAGCGCCGTAACCAGCACCATCAAAATGCAGACAAAGCCGATCAAACTGATACGATTAGCGCCGCTTACAATGTCAGCCGTGGAAAAGATGGATATGACCGTCAGCCCGCTTATGCTGGACTCCGGCAGCAGTTCATCCACAATAATGTTAGCGGACTCCCCGTTGACCTCAGCTTTGTAGGTTCCCTTGCCTCTATTATGAACATCAAAGCCCAGCTCCAGCTCTTGCAGCGTCCTGCCCACCATATCAGGGTCTTTGGCGGCAACCACGATCCCCTGCTCATCGGCAATCATCGTGTTAAAAGGCTCCTTGCTAAGCATGGCATTCAATTCCCCCTGATTGATACCCATAACAAGCACACCGCTTGTACGGTGCTCCGGGAACGGAACTTGTCTGACCAAGCTCAGTAGATTGGGCATAGGGCCTGCTTCATTGCGGATATAGTACCAGTGAATCTCCGTCCCGGTGAGCGCCTCCTTGAACCATAAGGCATTTTGCGTGTCGGCATCCACTGGAATGAACTCCAGATTGTTGACCAGTGTAGGATTAAAGGAATAGAAGCGCAAACTTTCGATTTCCCGGTACTGCTCCCTGTACTCCTTGAAGTCATCGAATTCATGGTAGGCCTTCGTTAAATCCAGCATGCCATCATAACGCCGGTTGACAACCGCGTTCAATTTGCTGTCAAACATCAGCAGATTGGATATGTCCGTAGGCACGCGCAGCAGATTGCCCGTCTGCGCCTTGATCTTTTCCACATTGTTGACGGTCTGTGCAATTGCGCTTTGCAGCGCCTGTTCCCGCAGATAGACGATCACGGCTCCCCCGACCAGCAGTACGGGAATCATCACGATCACCACGTAAGAAAACAGCAGCTTGTTCCTCATTCGGATATTGTTGATGATGGACGGTACTCTCCCCACAAATGCTGCCCCCATTTTATAAGCGCTTTCATAATTCTTAAAGCACAGAGCCTTTTTGCCATAATCCAAAAAACCTCCTTAGTGACCAAACGTATCAGAGGAGTACATAAATGGTCTCAAATCTCTGTTTAATTTCGTCATTAAGGAGGTCCGGCAATACATATCAATTGTTCACTTCTAGATAGGCTCTATAAACACATCCTGTGGAAGCGCATATGGATTGTCTTTAGCGATCCGGTCGTAAAACATGACTCCGTCCAGATGATCCAGCTCATGCTGAACCACGATCGCCGTGTAGCCTTTAAACGTATAAATTTGCTCTTTCCCTTGCGCATCCGCCGCCTTGACCTTGATTTTGGCGTAACGCGGCACATAACCAGGCACATACCGGTCAACCGAAAGGCAGCCTTCCCCGGATTCGAGATAAATCATGGCGGCCGAATGGCTGATAATTTTCGGGTTGTACAGCTCGCACACAGCCGTTGCCTCCCCGGATTGGATATAAATCGCGCACATTCGCTTGTTAAGGCCGATCTGATTGGCGGATAAGCCAACACCGGCCCGCAGACCGTATTCGGTAGCCTTCTCTTGATGCTGGCTGTTCTTGAGATAGTCCAGCATCAGCTCCATCCAGCGGCGGTCCCCCTCACTTGGGGGCAAAGGCACAGACTCTACACGCTGCCGCAGGATAGGGTCTCCTTCCCGTACAATATCATTCATTAAAAGCATCTCGGGAACCGGCAGATTATTCATTCCTTTTTGCCTCAACTTCCTGCTAAAATATATGGATGTGACTGTGAAAAGTTACCTTTTCACCTTGCGTAAAATTATATCGACGACTCAGTAAGTTTGTCAAAGTATCTGGTAGGATGACACATGCAATAAGAAGACCATTCTGCTGTTCCTATGAATAAACGGGCAGCTCCGAATGAGGAACTGCCCGCATGGAAAGCATAACAGAAATTGAAGGGGTCAGGATGGCTGCTCCAATTTGCTTTCGGAGGCACCATGCAGGCTGGCTTTAGGATTCCCTGCAGTCCAGGCTTCATAATATTGAGAATTTTTACCATATGAGTTATCTATAACTACACTCGGCATATCCAGCAGACAGGACAATATATGACCATGCAGTCTAGAGGTGCGGACCTCCTTGTAGGAGCTGAACAGGTTGATCGCTTTATTCATCAAATAATCGGTATATTTATACCAGAAGGTTCGGGTTGGCAGCGGGCCGCCAAGCTTCTTGTCCAAACGGTAAAATTTCTGGAAATAGACAATACCACGGACTTCCATCGGGGTAAACATCGTATCCCAATCCAGCCGATTGCTGTCATCCGCCTCTCGGTCAAACTGCTGCTGTCCAGCAACCGTCTCAATATCTGTACGCAGAAAATAGAGCACGTCCTTCCGTGGCCGGGCTGTCGGCTTCAGCGGCCAAAGCTGATGCGCCATATCCGGGCACATGCGGATCTTGCATTTATGGAACTTCGCCGTTGCGAAATCATAGGAGCGCGCATCCCGCACGAAGATATGCAGATCAGGATGGTTGTTGAAGAGGGCAGCGGCCATGTCTGCCTTGCGCTCACTTTCAAAATGAATGGTCTGCGGCATCACAACAATACGGTGAGATGGAAAGTCGCGTACAACTCTCTCCCGGAGACCCTGGTGATTGGCGTATAGATCGCCAAAGTTCCCTCCGCCATGACATACAATAATCCAGTTGTCCGGAATGCTCAGCTTCTTGGGAAAGTCCATCGCACTGTAGCGGGCACGGACTTTGATATTGTAATCACGGAAGAAAGCCTCCGTTCCCTTCATGATCAGCACGTCCCCGCCGTTGTTATATACGGGGTAATCCACATAAATGATTTCCGAGCCCTGAGGCACCACCTCAAGAATTGCCTTAAGCTTCTCCTTCAGCTCATCCATTGGATGCAAGTTCGCCATCGTTCAGATCTCCCTTCTTTCGCTTCTTTTGTATGACCTGTATCAGGAAGGTCATATCCTCCCTGTCGAACACGATCCGCCGCAGCGGAACCTTGAAGAACACCGGAAAAGAGAACACGGAAAAGGCAAGACGAACGCAAGCCCCGGCAAGCAGTGCCAGCGCAATCCCTTCCAGTCCGAGCAGTGGTGTAAATATGAAGAACATGGCGACCGTGATCGCATAAGCTGCGATCTGGCGGATGAGCACCAGTCCCGGGCGGCCGAGAGCATTAAATGCGGAAGCCAAAATCCATGAACCCCCGCCGATGATGCATTCCAGTGAGAGCAGATAAAAGGTTACATCCGCCTCCAGAAAAGCGGACCCGTACAGCAGTCCCAGCATATACCGGCCGATGAACAGACTCGGAATAATGACAACGAGCATAATCGCCATGGATATGCGGAAGGCTCTGCCGACAGTTTCAATGATTTTCGGTTGGGACAAGCCCGCTACACGCGGAAAGGTTACATTGGTCACCGCATTCTGCACAACATTGAACACTCTGGATAATGCATATACAACGGAGTACAATCCGAAATCACGCGGAGCCAGCAAAGCTACAATCACAATTTTGTCCGTCTGCGTGGACAGCGTGCCCATCAGCTCCATGCCGTAGACCCGCGCTCCATAGCTGTAGTAGGGACGGACCACTTTCTTATCCATAAACCAACGAAATCGGCGAACCTGCACCGACTGGCTCAGCTTGTAAAAGGTCCACAGCAGTGCGGCCAAACTGGCTGCGAAGTTGATGGCCGCCGCAACAGACACATTCAGATAGCCAAGCAGCCATACCACAGTCAGTCCCACAAAATTGATAAACGGATACAGGAAGAGCAACCCGTTATAGATGTTGAATTTCTCCAGGCTCTGGGACAGTGCCGTCGTCAATGCCGTGAGCACCGCCAATGGAATGGCGGTCAGACAGTACAACCTGGATAGCTGAATAATGTCCGGTGAATATCCGTTCAGCCAGACCGGCATGAACAGCCAGGCAATCCCGCCAGCCAACAGACATGCGGGGAGTTGTATCCATAGAGATAATCCGATCAAATCTTCAATGCTGCCTGTCTTCTTTTTGACGTTGTAGATCAGGGAGGTGGGCAGACCGAAGCTTAGGACACTGCCGATCAGCGCTGGCCAGAAAATAACGGCCGCCAGTTCGCCCTTTCCCTCAACCCCAAGCATTCGCGCGGTTAATATCGAAGTAAGCGTCGTGACGATTAGCACGAAGAAATTGTTAAAACTAGTCCGCATAATGGTTTTGGCCAGGCTATCACCTGTAAAGACTTTTTTGGCCGCCGTCCAAGCGCTCATCTCACTCACATCCCTGCTCTGCTTCTATTCCAGCCTTCATTCCCATCAGCCACCTAACCGGCAACCTCATTAGAAAACATCGCTTTTAACGCCTTTTTATATCCCTTGATAGCAGAGTTATTTTTCTTGGGTCTCTCCCTGAGCATGAAATACATCGTGGTCCACCAAAGTGCCGCGTATTTGATCGGACCGGATTGCTCATCCCTCAGCAGATGAATATGATTCATCACGCGCATGTAAGCTACATGCTCCATATTATCGCGGGAGGACGGGGATTCATGATGAAACAGCTTTAACAATGGATTAATATATAACGGTCCGCTCTTCAACGCAAAACGGGACAGGAGCAGGTCTTCACCAACACTGTAGCTCTGCAGCCAGGGAACCGGCTTCAACCCGCGAATCGCTTCCTTGCGGAAGGACATGTTGCAGCCGTGAAAAAATTCGGTTTTGAACGTCTTGCGCGCTTTATGCCAGTTATACATGGAGCCTGATTGCCCGCTGAGAGACAGCTTTCCTTTAAAGAGCGACTGCTGAAAGGACAATAGGCAACGGATCGTGCCGAAGAAGCTGTTGCTCATACCTATCGCGACCCCGCCTACCCCTGCAGCCTGGGGATATTCCTCATATGTGTGCATTAAATTCTGAATATAATCGACGGGAAGCTCAACATCGTCATCCAGGAACAGAATGATGTCACCGCTGGCGACCTCAAGCGTCTCTACTCTGGATAACCACAGTCCCGGCTGTTTTTTGCGGTGGTAGCGCAGCTCCATTCCTGTCGGCTTCAGTATTTGCTCCTGCTCCTTCAAGAACTGATCCGTCAGCGCTCCGTCATCGACAATCAACACCTCGACCTGCAGACCGGAGGCCGGCAGCGTGGATTGTGCTATGGAGGAAATACACCGCTTCAGGTCATCCTCCCGGTTGCGCGTGCATATCGCAATGGACAAAGCAATCATCGGCTTCCTCCTTCAGTTAAGTCAGGCCTTTCCCGCCGATGGGCAAGGAGGCCGTATATTCATGATATTTCTGCTTGCGCGGATTTAGGACAAACAGAATTCCCTGTGCATATCCAGACACTGCGTTAAAGTTTCTTTTGAGCGCATGCTTGATCATCGAATAGAAAAGTGTCCAGAGCAGCGCTATGTAATTCCACATCCCCGCTTGTTTCAGGAGCAGGAAATAGTAATGATTCACGGCCGTGGCTTTAGCTACCTTTCCAGCCTTATCCCGCGAGCTTGGGGACTCGTGATGTATGATCCTGAGATTCGGATCGATGACCAGCTTGCCGTAGCGGCTTGCAAGATAGCACATGTAAAGATCGTCCGCGACCGCATAGCTGGTCATCCAGGGATAGGGCTTCATCTCATTTAATGCAAAACGGCGGAAGGACATATTACAGCCGTGAAAAAATTCAGTAGGGAATACCGACTTGGCCTCTCCCCATTGCAGCAGCGAGCCTGCCAGACCGCTCGGGGACAGCTTACCCGGAGAGGAGGACATTTGACATGTCAAAACGCCCAGCAGCTTGCCTGCCCGGCTCGTACTCAGCCCTTTGGCTACACCGCCAACACCTACTATACTTTCATCCTGCTTATACGTATCCAGCAGTCGTCTGAGGTACAACCGATCATCCAATTCCGCGTCATCATCAAAATAAATCACAATTTCGTTTTTCACCATGGACAGGGCCTGATAACGGGATAACCACACGCCTGGCTGCTCCTTCTTATAGTACTTCAATTCTCCGTCCGGCAGCTTAGAGATCATTTCCCGGTACTCTTCCAGCTTGTGCACCGGAATATCGCCGTCATCGACAATCAGCAATTCAATTGCCGTATGCTTGATGTCCTGCTGCCCGGCAATGGATTGAATACAGCGTGTCAAATCTTCAATCCGGTTCCGGGTACAAATGATGATAGAGACATCCGACATGCCGTGATCTCCTCCTAAAAATCATATCCGTTTCGCTTGCATTATTTTCCAATTGTTGGATTGTATACTTCTATTTTATCTTCGACATCATTTGAGTGTACATACCACTTTTGTATACTTTTTCGTACATATGAAAACTTATAACTAAAAAAAGAGAAATGGCTTATAACCATTCCTCTTACATGCTTGTCAAAAGTCCAGAAACAGAGTTGCATTAACATATCTGCGGGCCATGGACAGGAAATATGAATTTTGTATCGACACAGCCGCCACCAGCATGGCATTCCTGAGCGCTTCCCGCTGGTTCGGACTTAGATGGACAAGACTATCCGTATACCTGCCTGCTGCTCGTAAAAGCATCTCCTCTGTAAGGCCATCCTTTAAAGAGGATGCAGATCCGGCACCGGTAATATCAAACATCCCGTCACCATTGGCGTCCAGTTCTTCGAACAGGGTCGAGTAGGCAGCATAAAGATGCATCGGCTGCATCAGATCGTCGCTGTCGTCCCCAGGCTGGCCAAACAGGATATGGAACAACCTGCGGATCGATTCGAAATCAAGACTGGATTTGAGATCCTCTATAATAAGCAGAAGAGCTGCCTGATTGATGGAATATTTCTTCCCTACCTTCGGCGACCCCAGAAAATCCTTGAAATCCCGCTTCACCCAGTTCTGCATGGAAGTCAGCGAGACATGGCTGTACTCGATCAACTGGCCTAGTGACGCAATCTCCTGTAAGGAAAAGGCTGCGATCTGTCTTCCCTTTATAATTTTCTCCAGTACGGGGGTCACTTCAGTGCTCAAAAAGGCAGGCAGCGTGCTGCTGGCACGAAGCCGATCCTGGTGGTTCTTTCTCCAAGCCTCCTGAAGTACAGCCAATGGCTGCTGGCTCTGACAGTTATCAAGCGCGAGCAGCAAATGGGCCATGTCGCTGCGTGTCATGGTAAAGGACTCCATTTGCCTTCCTCCTTAAGCTTTGGTATCGCATTTTCAAGTTCATGCGAACTCATCATACGCCGAAGGCTGGAGCTTGTAAAGAGGAAGAAGGAAGAAAACGAGCAAGCTGGCGAGCGGGGTCTATTCTGCCTCTATTTCGAACAAATTCGGAGCTCAGGGGGTTAACAGCTTTCATTTTAACAGTTGTATTTTTTCTTTTAAGTTCTTAAAATAAGTTCATATGAACCTAAATTAAAATGAAAAGGGATGAGTGAAAATTATATGGACATAGGTGTCAGTCTACTCTTGTTTGCGTTGTTAATTGTGCTAAGTGGTTTCTTTGTGGCTACGGAATTCGCCATCATCAAAGTTCGTTCGAGCCGTGTGGATCAACTGGTGGTGGAGAACCGCAAAAATGCTAAGGCCTTGCGGAAGGTAGTCAGCAATCTGGACGGATACTTATCCGCCTGCCAGCTTGGCATCACAATAACGGCGCTTGGACTTGGCTGGCTCGGTGAACCGACTGTGGTCAAAATTTTGGAGCCTGTATTCCAAAAGCTAGGCATCACGGGTGATTTCGGACATATTCTGGCTTTCATTATCTCTTTTATTATTGTGACTTACCTGCACGTTGTTATGGGGGAACTGGCTCCTAAGACACTGGCGATCCGCAAAGCGGAAGAGGTCAGTCTGTTAACCTCTCCTCCGATTATCTGGTTTAACCGCATCATGTACCCCTTCATCTGGCTTTTGAACGGCTCTGCCAACAGACTGGTCCGTGTATTCGGATTGAAGCCCGCGTCGGAACATGAGGAAGCGCACTCCCAGGAAGAGATTCAAATCATCTTGTCGGAAAGCGTAGAGAGCGGAAAAATTAACAATACAGAATACGGATACGTGAACCGGATCTTTGCCTTTGACGAAACCGTGGCCAAAGAAATTATGGTCCCGCGTACCGACATGGTTTGTTTGTTCACCAACCGTACCTTAATAGAAAACATGCAAACCATTCACGAGGAGCAGTATACTCGTTTCCCGGTAGCAACGGATAGCAAGGACCAAATTATCGGTATGATCAATACGAAGCAGTTCTTTCTGGAGCATGACCGCAATCCGGATCTGGATTTCAAATCCTTGATCCACCCGATCCTTACAGTGCCGGAAGTGATCCCGGTTAATGACCTGCTGAAACGAATGCAAAAGGAACAGGTTCATATCGCCCTGCTGGTGGATGAGTATGGCGGAACATCCGGTATTATCACGATTGAAGATATCCTGGAGGAGATCGTCGGTGAAATCCGCGACGAATTCGATAAAGACGAGCGCAAGGAAGTCGAGAAGCTGTCCGACAACAGCTATCTGGTGGATGGTAAAGTCATTCTGTCCGACTTCAGCGATATGACTGGCCTCGACATGGAAGAGGAAGACGTCGATACGGTGGGAGGCTGGGTATACAGCCGTATTCCCGAGCCAAAGGTAGGCAAAGAGTATATCGAAGGCAACGTGAAGGTTATCATACGCGAAATGGGCAAAAATCGTGTCAGACGTGTTGAGGTCATCATCGAGGAAACGTCGCTCAGCGAACAAGAAGCAACAGACTAAGTTTGAAATTCAACGCAAAACATTGTACACTTTACTTCGTTCTGCACAGATGTGTAAAATAGATGACAGGGCATCCGGCTTGGCCGTGTTGCCCTGTATTCATGTGTGGGGAGGAGAGAAACGTACATGGACTTTTTGTCTGCAATTATTATGGGTATTATTGAAGGATTGACCGAATTTCTGCCTGTCTCATCAACCGGGCACATGATTTTGACGGCCCATCTGCTGGATCTTAACACGGACAGTGAATCAGTCAAGACGTTTGAAGTCATCGTACAGCTAGGTGCGGTGCTTGCGGTCGTCGTATTGTATTTCCGAAAGTTTCTGGGCATGTTCGATTTCCGGAGACAGACGCTTCGATCCTTAAGACCTCGTCTCAATCTGTTACATATCATCATCGCTATGATCCCGGCTTCGTTGCTGGGCGTACTGCTGCGTGATGTCATCAAGCAATATTTATTCGGTCCTCAAACGGTGGTATACAGTCTGGTTGCCGGAGGCCTGCTGATGATTGCGGCTGAAAAATTCCATCCGCGGGCAACCGCGGAAACAGTGGATGAAATTACATACAGACAGGCCTTTATCATTGGAATATTTCAAATTCTTGCCCTGTGGCCCGGCTTCTCCCGTTCAGGCTCCACCATTTCCGGAGGCTTGTTTGCGAGAGTAAGCAGCACGGCTGCAGCCGAATTCACCTTCTTGGTATCTGTGCCGATTATGCTAGGGGCTACGGTTGTAGATATGTACAGCAGCATAGACCAATTGTCCTCTGGCGATTTCCCTGTATTTGCCGCGGGTTTTGTTACCGCCTTTATTGTAGCGATGCTGGCTATCAAGACGTTCCTTGGTTTGCTGAAGCGGTTCAGCCTCACCTCGTTTGCCATCTACCGTTTCGTGCTGGCCGCCGTATTTTTCTTTATTATTCTGTAAGAAGAACGTTGCTAACACACTTGCGATGATCTCTGATAAGACAAAAAGGTCAAGAACAGGAGCAATCCCCTGTTCTTGACCTTTTTTTGATCCGCTTGTCCAATTGTGTTCCAGCAAGCTTATATCTTCGATTCCAGTGTCTCCAGGTATTCGGAAATCTGTGACGGGGTTTTGGCGAATTTGCTGTGAAGATGGGCAATCTTCTCCCCGCGGCGGAATACTAACAGACTCGGAATACCACGAACCTGATGTTCCTCCGCTATCGATTGAAACTGTTCTGCATCCATTGCATAAAATTCTTTATCGGGATGCTCTTCGATGACTCCACCGATAAATCTATCCAGCGTCCTGCAATCTGGACACCAGCTTGCATCAAATTTAATAACCGTTAGTTCCCCTTTTCGGATCAAGTCCTCGTATTGTCGCTGTGATTCAATGCGCTCCATCGTCCATCCCTCCTACTGTATACTTATTATTACATTCTAATCAATATCACTTCATTTGCAAACCGTGCCGACTACAAGTTGAAATTCTCCGAGAACGAACCATTCCCACAATTGCCGCACAAAGACATACGCCCCACTTTTTCGGAACTGCTTCATTCCCTCCGAGGGTTACCGATGCTGTATGTAGCGGTTGGCTTGGGTAAAGCTTCTCAGCTCGCTGATTTCCTGCTCCGTCAACGGCTGGGCAGCAGCGGCGCCCACGTTATGCTGCAATTGCTCTGATGAACTGGCCCCAGGAATAGCAGTCGCCACGGCTGGATGGGCAAGGCTGTAACGGATCGCCAACTGCTCCATGCTTCGCTGATCACCAGTGAACGCAGCCAGGCGTTCGCGTACTTTCAGCAGCTCCGCTTCCTCATAATTCAGATAACCTTTCGCCGCCTTAGACGCGCCCCCTTCAGCAAGCACTCCGCTCGCTACGGGCCCTCGCGCTATCAGGCTGATTCCTTCCTTCTCCAGCAGAGGAAGGACTTCTTCCTCCGCCCGCCGGTCCAGAAGACTGTATTGGTTCATGACACTTACGATTGCTGAGCGTTTCACATATTCTCGAATGACATTCGGCCGGATGGATGAAATACCGTACCAGCGAATGACTCCTTCTCGTTTTAACTGCTCAAACGCCTCTATGGTCTCGTCGATCGGATCATCAAGCGTGCCGCCGTGCAGTTGATACAGATCGATATAATCTGTGCCAAGGCGTCTCAGGCTTGCTTTAACAGCTTCCAGGATATAGGCTTTCGACGGGTCCCATACCCAGCCTTCCTGCCCCGGAACACGGCGATTGCCAACCTTGGTAGCAATAATAACGTCTTGGCGTCGTCCCTGTACCGCCTTTCCGACCAGCTCTTCATTTCGGCCGCTGTCATACAAATCGGAAGTATCCAGAAAATTAATCCCCTTTTCAAGCGCTTCATGAATAAGATGGACACCCTTTTGTCCCTCCGTGCCTATCGTCATGCAGCCAAAGCCAATTTCGCTGACCATGAGATCGGAAGATCCGAGTCGGTTTTTCTTCATAATTCGTTCTCCTCCCTATCGTTTCTACCATCGTGAAATCCCCGTTATATGTACAGGTTTATCGTATCGTATCCTTGCAGCCCATTCAAGCTGGCTTCTTCAAGATCAACGGTAATTTCCGCAACTACAACTTTCTTTATTTTAAGCTATTGACAATTATCACAAAACAATATATCTTTAAGTTAAGATAAATAATAAATTTCACCCCCTTTCCAAAACATAAAACAATCACTCAAGGAGGACTTATCATGAAATTACTCGGACTGCATCACGTATCGGCTCTCACAGCCGCTGCAGACAAAAACTTTGCATTTTACACAGAGGTGCTCGGCATGCGCCTGATCAAAAAAACCGTCAACCAGGATGATATCCGTGTGTATCACTTGTTCTACGGTGATGAGGTGGGAACTCCCGGCACCGAGCTCACCTTCTTCGAGATCCCGAATGCTGGTCAGAACCGCAGAGGGAATAACAGTATCTCCTCCCTGTCCCTGCGCGTTCCGAACGATAAAGCCCTGACCTACTGGAAAAACCGGTTTACGGAGTTTAATGTACAGCATGAAGACATTACGGAACAAGGCGGACATCAGATACTGCCATTTGAAGATTTTGAAGGACAGCGCTTCTATCTGATTTCCGACGAGCATGATCAAGGCGTACGGGCAGGCAACCCATGGAGCAAAAGCCCCGTCCCGGCGGAGTACGGCATTATCGGTCTCGGACCGGTCAAGCTGACTGTTCCCGCAGCCGAGGCTACCGATCTGATTCTGGAGAAAGTGATGGGCTTCCGCAAAGCGGGATCGTATCCTTCTCCTGTCGCAGGACAACCGGATATTGTTATCTATGAAGTGGCTGAAGGCGGGAATGGGGCCCAAGTGCACCTGGAAGAACGAACCGATCTTCCAGAAGAACGGCTTGGACGCGGAGGTGTTCACCATGTAGCGTTCCGCGTAAGTGATGAAGAGGAGCTGCGCCAATGGGTGGATCGTATCCGCGACCTGCAAATCGGCAACTCGGGATTCGTGGATCGCTTCTACTTCCGCTCTCTGTATTTCAGGGAGCCCAACGGTATACTGTTTGAGCTGGCTACCGACGGTCCCGGCTTCGCAGCCGACGAAGAGCCAGAGCACCTTGGCGAGTCGCTTGCCCTCCCACCATTTCTTGAAGAACGCCGCGAGTATATTGAGGCCAATCTAAAGCCGCTGAATACAAAAAAATAACAGAGTGCACTATATATCATAATCAATAACGGGACTTCCATTTGAATAGGAAGTCCCGTTATTGATTATTCTGAGACATCCATCTACGGCCTAGAGCTTCCGGTCGTCCACACCGTCCAGCCAGGCTTCAATATCACCGATTACGGATGTGACGCATCCCGCTTCAAACGGAGATTTCAGACCCGCCAGCTCAACCAGACCTGTGAAGGACCGGCTTCCGCCGGCACGGCATAGACGAAGATAGTCGTCCCACGCCGACTGCCAGTCTTCGTTCATCCGCTTCCAGAACTGGAAGGCACAGATTTGTGCAAGCGTATAGTCAATATAGTAGAACGGTGACTGGAAGATATGCGCCTGCTTATGCCAGAAGCCGCCGCCCTCCAGATAATCATTTTCTTCATAGTTTTTATGTGGCAGATATTTACGCTCAATGGACCGCCATGCTTGCTTCCGCTCCGCCGGAGTCCAATCCGGATTTTCGTATACAGCATGCTGAAATTCATCCACGGCTACTCCATATGGAATGAATAGCAGTGCTGACGAAAGGTGATCAAAATGGTATTTTTCCGTCTCCTCCTCGAAGAACAGCTTCATCCACGGCCAGGTAAAAAACTCCATGCTCATAGAATGAATCTCCGCAGCTTCGTAGGTTGACCAGAAATATTCAGGGATATCGAAATGTCTGCTCTCATATACCTGAAACGCATGACCCGCCTCATGGGTCAGTACGTCGATGTCTCCGGAGGTGCCGTTGAAATTCGAAAATATGAATGGGGCGCCGTAATCATTAAGAAATGTACAGTAACCCCCACTCTGCTTGCCTTTTTTGCTGACCAGATCCATCAGCCCGTTATCAATCATAAAGGTAAAAAATTCATTCATTTCGGGGGACAGCTCTTTATACATGCGTGCTCCGTTTTCTATGATCCAGTCGGGTCCGCCTTTAGGCACAGGATTGCCGGTCGGAAAGCTAAAGCTCTCGTCATAATAATAAAGTGTCTCTACACCGATTCGTTGCCGCTGCCGCTCCTTAAGACGGGAAGCAGACGGTACGATATGTTCAGCCACTTGATTGCGGAAGTTCGCAACCATCGCTGCATCATAATCCGTCCGATTCATACGCGCATAACCGAGTTCTACAAAGTTGGCATATCCCAGCTTGCGGGCCATCCGGGTACGGACTTTTACCAGATCGTCATAAATGCGGTCAAACTGCTCCTCATGAGAAGCCATAAACTCTCTCTGGGCTTCCGCGGCCATGCGCCGGATGCTGCGGTCCGTGGACTGCAGGAATGGGGTTAATTGCGGGAGCGTGCGCTCTTCACCCTCAAAGAGAATTTTGGCGGATGCAATCAGCGACATATATTCCGTGCCAAGCTTGTTCTCCTGCTGCATGTCTTCTATAATTGCCGGATCAAACGCTTTAAGTGACACTTCAGCCAGCCTGAATAGTTGACTGCCCCACTCCTTCTCCAGCTCTCCTCGCAAAGGCGAATCCGCAAGCGCCCGGAAATAGTCGGTTATGTATTCCAGGATGACGGGTTTGATTTCATCCACGTATTCTTTCTCTTTTTTATAAAACTCATCTGTCGTATCAATCGAATGTCTGATTTCCACCAGTTGGCAGTTGGTATCCACATAGCTGCGCAACCTGTTGATCTCCTGAATGACCGCTTTCCCCTGCTCAGGCTGCTCGGCATTTTGGAACTGCTCCAACAGATTTTTAAACCGCTGCTCAAATTCGGGCATGTCCGGTCTTTCGTATTTCATTTCACTGAACTTCACCATATGCGCGGCCTCCCTTTTCCCAATATGCTATTTATTATACATCCCGCCTCCTATAATATACCAGCCTTTTAAGCATGCAATGTGGTCCTAAGACGCTCCGAGAACGAATCATTCCCACAATCGCTGCTGCGTGCGTATTCCAACTACTAAACAAAGAAAAGGTCAAGAAACGGAGCAAATTCCCGGTTCTTGACCTTTAGTATTTGTTAAAGTCCGGAAGCATGGGCGCGGGTCATGATCTCGTCCATCATTGGGACCGTATCAAGCCCGTCGCGGTTGCCCAGCAGGATAACGGTCAAGCCTGTACCGGTATCCCGCATCATGCCAGTCTTGTAACCCGTCCCGCTTCCATTGTGGTAAATAGTCATACCCTGGCCGGATTCATCCTGGCGAATCAACACGCCGTATCCGTAATTTTTCTCGGAATATGGGGTCAGCATCTGTGTCAGAGACTCGCTTCTCAGCAGCTTATCCAATCCGTTCTCACTGTTCCAGATCAGTATATCATCAAGCGTGGAGTACAGCGTGCCTGTTCCCTCCACGGATACATAATAAGGCGCCTCAGTCATCACATCATTGTTGTAGGTGTGGCCTTTAATCGTTGGGGTGGCAGGGGTCGCCTGACCTGTATGCTTCAGCCCCAGCGGGCCCAGCACATTCTTCTCCAGATAATCCCCATAGCTCATACCGCTCGCCTGCTCAATAATATAAGCGAGTACCACGTATCCGCAGTTGCTGTATTGAAAACGCGTACCCGGCTCCCATTGAATTGTCAGTTGCTTGATTTCATGGACTGCGTCCTGCAGCGTCATTCCCTCAGTGCGAGTAAAGTTGGCTCTTAACCCGCCTGTATGCGACAGCAGCATATGCAGGGTGATCTCATCTCCACGCGGGAAATCGGGAATATATTGAGATACCGGGTCCTGCAGATCCAGCGATCCAGCCTCCGACAGCTTCAGTACTGCAGCGGCCGTGAACGACTTGGACAGCGATGCAATCCGCGTCGTCATATCAGGACGGTTAAACTTACCGTCGCCTGCCGGACCATATCCTTTGCGGAGCAAAACCTGTCCGTCCTTCGCTACCAAAGCCAGACCGGAGAAAGATTCACCACGCAGGTAAGCATCCACCGACTTCATGGTGCTGTTCAGCACGGTCTCACCGTCACTTTGAATCTCTAGCAGCGTACCTTCGGCTGTTTTAGCAGGCTTTACCGTGGCGCGCAGCGGCTCGATCACCCCCCGCAGAGGCACAGTCAATACGCCCTTCACATAGCGCAGCGGCGAGGATTGCTGCCAGGCATAACCGTTCACATCCACCGTCGTCGATCCTAGCTTGTACGTGATCACATCACCGTTCAGTTGGACAATGGCACTACTCGTACCTGCATTCCAACGTACAATAGCTCCCAACGCCCCAGCGGCCTCCCGAAGTGGGACGTATGTAGTTCCGTAAGCGATATAAGGCTTCGTATTCCAATGTTGCTCGGCTCCATCCACCGTCACCGTGATGGCTCCAGACTGTGCCAGCACAGTGTGGCTACTACTCCCTGCAAATAAGGCCACACACAGAAGCAGCAGCACAAAGTAACGCATAAAGGATAACCCTCGCTCATAAAGCAAGCTCTTTTCCTGACCGGACAACCCATTACCGTGGCCTTCCATTCTCGTCGATCCTTTCATAGGAAACAGATCCTCCATTCTTTCGTCAAACCTATAGTAAAAATTGCCACCATTCGTCAAAACAACAAATTTTATTTTATCACACCTGCCGCTATGGGAGAAAATCCGCTATAGAAATCCATCGCAAAAAAGACAGCCATAGGCAACTTGCCGGTGGCTGTCTAGCACTTCATATAAGTCGTTCGTCTTAAGATTGCTGCAGGCGATGGGCCGCATGCAGCGTTGGCCCGACAAATTCATTCAGACGGAACCCGCCGGCAATTGCCTGGGTAATAAATTGCTTGGCCTGTTCCACAGCTTCACGTACCGAAAGGCCCTGGGCCAACCCGGCAGTAACGGCAGCAGATGAGGTGCAGCCCGCTCCATGGGTAAAGCTCGTATTTACACTGTCCGTTTCAAACCATTCAAAGGTTTGCCCGTCATAGAGCAGATCCATCGCTTTGCCTTCCTTGATCTTGCCCCGGTCTTTAATCAGCACGTGCTTGGCGCCGCGTTCATGAATCATGGCGGCAGCCTCCTGCATCTGCTCGATCGAGCGGATCGGTCCTGTCTTGGCAAGCTGAGAAGCTTCAAACAGATTCGGTGTGACGAGATCCGCGCCCGGGATAAGCAAATCCAGCATCGCTTCCGTATTCTCTGGCTGCAGCACCTCATCCGTGCCTTTGCATACCATAACAGGATCAATCACGATCCGCTTCAGATCATGCTTCTTTAAATATGCAGCTACCAGCTCTATAATCTCAACGGAGCCAAGCATGCCGGTCTTCATGGCATCAAATCCGATACCATCAAGTACGGTTTTCAACTGGGCTTCCACCACATCCAGGGCTACCGGGTATACAAGATGGTCCCAGGTCTTGGGCTCCATCGCTACAATTGTAGTTAAAACAGTCATACCATAAACGCCGAACTCCTGAAAGGTCTTCAGATCGGCCTGTATGCCGGCTCCTCCACTCGTATCGGAGCCTGCAATCGTTAATGTTTTGGGAACGGTCATATTCATGCTCTCCTTCACTTTCATGCTGCATTTATCCTAATCCTGTCGTACATTCTTGTCAAACCCTTTCCGAATGAACGATTAATGCCCTTTCGACCGTCTCGAGAATGCGGCTAAGCCGGGAATGGATAAAGCTGAAATGAACAGCCTCAAAACAGTACACGAACGCCTATTTAATCTTTGTCAGCGCAAAATAGACTCCTGCTGATTTCCGCATTTGCACCGTATGAATATACTGTTTTTGAATTAAGCATTTGCCACACATAAAGAGGTCGCCAATAAAGGGATTGGGTCAGTTGTGACTGCGGCCCTTGGACCTTCAATGGAGCACTGGTTGAACTCATTCATCTGCTGGTCATATCATTTCTCTAGCATGTTGGAGATGCCCTGCAGAAATGATTGATCCGTCTGTCTCATTACCCACGGGAAGGAGGAGGACAAATGAGCGCAGTTAGTAGAGGATGTGGTGGATTGTGGACTTCCACAGGTGTCATTTTGGTTCTGTTCATCCTGCTGGTTATCATCAGCCGTACGTTCTGGTTGTAATTTAAAAATGAATTAATCGAAAAAAACACAAGGGTGCCTGCAGCCAAAACGCTGCCAAGGCACCCTTGTTTGATTGCTATTCCAAGCCTGATTTACGGAGCGGCCGAGGGGAAGTACGCTCAGGAACCTGCTTTGACGCTTCCGGGCCCGTGTTTCCAAAACGTTTGCGTTCCGTCCGTTCCATCTGGACGATCTGTCCCTCATGGACAACAATATGAAGCGAACCGAATTCCATATCATCCAGCAGCTCAGCAATACGGTTCATCCAAATCTGGTTCACCTTCAGCGGTTTTGCCATACGGCCGCCTCCTTCATTGCTTATTATATAAAACATTGTTATCCAACCCATATACTTGGTTTATAATTTAACATGCTGCAAAATCAGGTGTCAATGGTGTCCAAGCCTTAGGACTGGAGTTTTTTGCGCTGAAGCCAGCTTTTCAACACAAGGGTGGCTAGGGCCAACAGCAGCAGCAGCGAAGCCACCGCAAAGGAAGCGGAAAATTGATATTCATTATACAAAATCTCGACATGAAGCGGCAGCGTATTCGTTTCACCGCGGATATGGCCGGAAACAACCGATACCGCACCAAATTCACCCATGGCCCTCGCATTGCACAGGATGATCCCGTACAGCAGTCCCCATTTGATATTGGGCAGCGTAACTCTCCAGAACACCTGCCATCCCCCAGCTCCGAGTGTGACGGCCGCTTCTTCTTCATGAGTTCCCTGGTCCTCCATCAACGGAATCAGCTCCCGTGCTACAAAGGGGAACGTAATAAATAAGGTGGCAAGGACGATACCGGGAACCGCAAAAATAATTTTGATATCATGCTCCTCCAGCCACGGACCGAACCAGCCCTGCGCTCCGAAAATAAGCACATAAATCATTCCCCCGACCACCGGTGAAATGGCAAAAGGCAGGTCGATCAGTGTAACAAGAATGCCCTTACCACGAAACTTGAATTTGGTCACCAGCCAGGCAGCCGCTACGCCGAAGACCGTATTCAGCGGAACCGTAATTACCGCCACGAGCAGAGTCAGCCGCAGCGCAGACAGCGCGTCCGGGTCACGGAGCGCCGCCGCATATACCTCCCACCCCTGCTTCAATGCTTCAGACATCACGACCGCAAGCGGGAGCACAAGCAGCCACAAGAGCACCACAAAGGCAGCTCCAATCAGTACCCACTTGACCCATAAGGCCTCGGTGGTTGCGCTTCTCCCGTACGGCCTCGACGGGATCTGCGAGCCAGGCAGCACCTGAGCGGAATCTGTCATATGGATTTAAGCCTCCTCTTTCCTTAGACCATCCGTTTCCTGGAGAGCCGCTGAACCATATTGATGCAGAGCAGCAGGAGGAAGGATATTCCCAGCAGCATCAGCGCAACGGCTGTAGCACCGGCATAATCATACTGTTCCAGCTTGGACATGATCAGCAGCGGCGCAATCTCCGTTTTCATCGGCATATTGCCGGATATAAATACGACTGAACCGTATTCCCCAATCCCTCTGGCAAAGGCCAGCGCAAATCCGGTAATCAGCGCAGGGATCAGCTCCGGCAGAATCACGCTGCGAAAGGTGCGCCATCTTCCGGCCCCAAGCGTGGCCGCCGCCTCCTCCGTGTCCGCTTCCAGCTCCTCCAGCACCGGCTGCACGGTGCGTACTACAAAAGGAATACCAATGAACATTAACGCCAGCGTAATGCCAATCTGTGAAAAAGCCAATCTGATGCCGAGCGGTTCAAAAATGGAGCCGATCCATCCGTTCTGTGAATAGAGCGCGGTAAGCGCTACTCCCGCCACGGCGGTGGGCAGCGCAAACGGCAAATCAATAATAGCGTCAAATACTCTTTTCCCGGGAAATTCATAACGTACGAGCACCCATGCCAGCAGCAGGCCAAGAAACAGGTTGGCAAAAGCGGCTGCCGCCGAGCACAGAAAGCTGACTTTATAGGATGCAATCACACGCGGATCCAGGGCGGCCTCCCAGAACCCGGTCCATGTCAGCCCCGTTGAATTCAGCAGCAGCGCCGACAGGGGAAGCAATACGACCAGACTGAGATACAACACACTGTATCCCAACGTGAGACCGAAGCCTGGCAGCACCTTTTTGCGGGAAGCGTGTGCTCCTCTCATTCTGGAAACACTCCTTTACGGTACTGCATGCCTTTACTGAGGCACATAGATCTGGTCAAAAATGCCCCCGTCGTTAAAATGCTTTTCCTGTGTTTCCTGCCATGTGCCGAATACATCCTGCAGCGTGAATAATTCAAGCTGCGGGAAGCTGTCCTTGAACCGTTCAGCTACGCTGTCCAGTGTAGGACGATAGTAATTTTCGGCGGCAATCGTCTGTCCTTCCTCGCTGTACAAGTATTTCAAATACGCCTCCGCCACGTTGCGTGTGCCCTTTTTATCAACAACCTTATCCACTACGGCTACCGGCGGTTCCGCCAAAATGCTGACAGACGGATAGACAATATCAAATTTGTCGTCTCCTAGCTCCTGCACCGATAGCAGCGCTTCATTCTCCCAGGCAATCAGCACATCCCCGATTCCCCTTTCCACGAAGGTGGTCGTCGCGCCGCGCGCGCCACTGTCCAGAACAGGCACATGCGTAAAGAGCTCCTTTACAAATGCCTGGGCCTTGGCTTCATCATTGTTGTTCTGCTTCAACGCGTAGCCCCAGGCGGCAAGATAGTTCCAACGGGCTCCTCCTGAGGTTTTCGGATTCGGGGTAATCACCTCGACACCATCCTTGATTAGATCATTCCAATCCTTGATGCCTTTCGGATTCCCTTCCCGCACCAGCAGCACAATGGTTGATGTGTAGGGCGAGCTGTTATGCTCGTACTTACTCTGCCATCCTTCCTGAATAATCCCCTTCTGCTGAAGCGCGTCGATATCATATCCTAACGCCAGGGTGACTACATCCGCCTCAAGACCGTCGAGGACAGAGCGGCTCTGTTTGCCTGAACCGCCGTGCGACTGTTTAATAGTAACCTTCTGTCCTTCCTCCTGCTCCCAATGGGCTGCAAAAGCTTTATTATAGGCTTCATAAAGCTCACGTGTGGGATCATAAGATACATTTAACAGCTCTACTTCTGCAGATGCTGCACCGCTTGCCCCTTCTGGGGACGCCGCCGCATCATTTTTCGCTGCATTGCCTCCGCAAGCGGCCAATAAAGCTGTTACTACGACCGATAAACTGATTAAAATGCTTTGTTTATACCTCTTTTTCATACAAATCTCTCCCCCAGTTACTCTGATTGATTGCAGAGAACCCATTTTGCTGCGTACAGGCAGAAAAAAGACGCAAGAATCCTGATGACAGCACGACGATCCCGACCGATCTCTAGGATCGTGCCAGCCCGGTGCAGCCTCAGGAGTTCCTCCGTCTGTACGGTGAGAACTTTGATTTTCAATAATTCCTACCCGATTAGTATGTTATATGCCTATTGTATGAAAAACCCGGGATGGTGTAAAGAATTTTTTTGCTCTCCATTTTCCTAATGCCTCCGTAATCCTTTATACTGGTACAGTACACTCAACAAAGCAGAACCTGCATACATTAATACTGGAGGAATAGACATGGATTTTAATCTGCATATTGACCGCACCCGCACCGCTTCCTATAAGTGGGATAACCGGGAGGCTATATTTGGAACAGAGGACGTTCTGCCTATGTGGGTAGCGGATATGGATTTTCAGGCACCCCCGGCTGTAATCCGCGCCATACGCGAACGAGTGGAACACGGCGTATTCGGATATACCTATCCTTCGCCAGCTTACTATGAATCGATCATCAACTGGATGCGGACCCGTCACAATTGGAGCATTGAGCAGGAATGGATTAAGCTCTGTCCCGGTGTCGTTCCGGCACTCAGTCTAATTGTCGAAGAATTTACGGAGCCGGGAGATCAGGTCATGATTCAAACCCCGGTGTATCCGCCATTCTACCATGTCGTCGAAAGCCATGGGCGGGAGCTTGTGCGTAACCCGTTATTGGAGCAGGACGGACGGTACAGCATGGATTTTGAAGATATGGAAAATAAGATGTCCGGCGGCAAAGTCAAGCTGCTGATTCTGTGCAGTCCCCATAACCCTGTAGGACGTGTGTGGACAAAGCAGGAGCTGCAGCAACTGGCTGAAGTATGCGCCAAGTGGAATGTGCTGGTCGTATCGGATGAAATACATGCCGATCTGGTTTTTGAGCCCGGGAGCCATATTCCGTTCGCATCCTTATCGGAGGATGCGGCGCAGCGCAGCATTATTTGTACCGCCCCGAGCAAAACATTCAACATCGCCGGCTTGAACACTGCCAACATGGTCATTCCAAACGAGGAGCTCCGTGCCAAGTTCAGCCAAGCGCTGGAAAAGCATGCACTGGGTGCCGCTACACCCCTCGGTTTGGCCGCTGCAGAAGCAGCCTACCGCGAGGGAGCCGAATGGCTTGATGCCCTTCTGGTGCATGTACGGGGAAATATGGATTATGTGCGCGATTTTTGTCAGCAGCATTTGCCTGAGGTAAAGGCATGGCGTCCTGAAGGAACTTATTTGCTGTGGATGGATTTCCGCGCCCTCGGCCTGGAAGGAAAGGAGCTCAGCACGTTCCTTATCGCGGAAGCCAAGCTTGGTTTGAACAACGGTGATTCCTTCGGTACAGACGGGAACGGATTTATGCGGATGAATCTCGGCTGCACGCGTGCTACTGTAGAGGAAGCAATGCGGCGGCTGGAGGCGGCAGTCCGGGCGACCACCATCTTGAACGAAAAGTAGCCTGGCCCAGAGTTTTTGGTTTTAAGCCAGATACTTATAAATGCCACAACGTCGGTTGATTAACATATTAAACAAAGGAGCGCCAGGTCAATGGACCTGATACGCTCCTCTTTTCGGCCATTCCGGCCGTGTACAATCTACGCTAATTAAACATCAAATTTGTAAGTCCAAAAGTGCTCTGTTCCAAAACGAGCCTGGATCTCCTCATGAGTCGGGTTCTTGCCGCCAAGCATCTCGGCGATCTGGAACTGGGAACGGTGGGCTTGAATAGACTTCATCTTGGGCTCCAGATAATCATTGACATCGTCAGTTACGTCAGGCGGACCGAGCACCTGCTGGCAGTTTTTCGAAAATGCCAGGCAATGCACGACCGGCCGCTGCTCTGCAGGCAAGCCCTGAATCGTGCGGATGACGGCTGCACCTGTCGCATCATGATCCGGATGAACGCTGTACCCCGGATAAAAGGTAACCACCAGCGAAGGCTGCAGCTCCTCCAGCAGACCACGAATCACGCCGTCCAGCCGCTCCTGGTCCTCGAATTCAATCGTCTTATCATGAAAACCGAGCATGCGCAGGTCCTGAATGCCAATAGCACGGGCGGATTCCTCAAGCTCCAGTTTGCGGATCTGCGGAAGTGTTACTCTGTTGGCAAAAGGAGGGTTGCCCATATTACGGCCCATTTCTCCCAAGGTCAGGCAAGCATACGTCACCTGATAGCCCTCATCAACCCGCTTGGCCAGCGTTCCTGCCAGACCAAAAGCCTCATCATCCGGATGAGGAAGTATAACCAGAATGCGCTGATTCATCGAATGCTTCATCTCCTTTGCTCTCAAAACGGCGTTCTGCTCAACTGCAGTGCGACAACCAGCTTACCCTGGGCATCATGGCCGGCCAAAATAAGCCGCTCGGTCTCCTGCTCATCCCAGTGGGTTAACCCCTCCGCATACACCCAGCCTTCAGCGATCTTCAATCCGACACGGAAAGGCCGGCTTCCCGCTATAGTTCCGTTGGAATAACGGATTTTGGCGTTGGAAATAAAATTGGCTGCAGGATGTTTGGTGCTGTCCAGATGAGAAGCATACGCTCCCATGGTCATTTCAAGATGTAGATATATGTCCTGATCCTTTAAAGCGTCAATCCTAAGCTGTATCTGCTCCTGATCGATTAACTGCATGTGATTCCCTCCATATCCCGCAAGCGAAAAGCTGTTTATTAAGCCGATGAGCAATGCTATTTCAATATGAATGCTCATTTGCCCATGAATTCATTTTAGCATACCGGATACAAAAACTCCTAGATCGATGATTGCAGCGGCATAAGCCGTCCCCACAAAAACTGCCCCCCGCGTCTTATTGATGCGCGGAGGGCAGTTCCCAATGTCCAATCTGAACAAGGCTTCACATTATATTATGGTGCCGGGGTAAATTTGATATAGTCGTAGTATGCACGTACAGGAGAGCCCGGATAAACGAAGTCCCCGGTCCAGTATTTAGCCGCATCATTCGCACCAGCCCAGAAATTCACCATAATATGGCCTGGTCTGGAAGGGAGCTTGCCGCGTGATCCGTTCTCGGTATGAACCAGCTTGCCATCCACATACCATTTGATCGAGGTCGGAGACCACTCAAACGCATACGTATGGAAAGCAAGCGATGCATCGAACCCCAAATCAATCACCGTACTATGCTCTCCCACACCGTTCGTATAATAGTTGGTCTCCAGCTTCGTTGTGTCCTTGCCCAGGATTTCAATGTCAATCTCGTCGTTCAGGCCTTGTCCAGTCGGATCAGAATAAGTGAACAGTGAAGTCACAAGTCCCGTTCCTTTGGCCACCTTCATGCGCGCTTCCACGCGCCCGTAACCGTAGGTATCCTCATTCGTGGCATACTCGCCGGAAGCATAGGGCTTTCCGTCACAGCCCGCAGGGCAGCCCGTTTTGTCCAGTCTGAGCGCCATAATGCCATTGCTAAATTCGATATTATCCGCCTGCCAGAAGACGCCAAAATCATCACCATTTCCCCAGCCGTCCGATGTGTAAAAGCGATCATCATTCACTGCATTCAAAGGTTCATTAAATGCACCCGCCGCGGATGCCGGCACAGCCAGCAGCAGACTGCTGCAAGCCAACACCCCTGCCAATCCTTTGCGTATTCTCTGGTGAATTTTGCCCTTTTTCATAACGAACAACTCCGTTTCTTAATGGATTTTCTGAAAAAAGTTCGGGAGATGCTGCTGATTTTGCTCCAACATGTCTTCAAGCATCCGTTCGGCGTCATTGACGGAACTGGTCAGAGGATGATGGGCCAGCGCTGAAAGCGCCAGTCCCCGGTCCCCGGTCACAGCGGCCTCAATAGCAAGCTGCTCATAGGTTTTGACCGCCATGATCAATCCTTTAACCGCATTCGGAATAACTGTAAGCGGTTGAGGAATGGGTCCATCCTTCGTTACCGTGCAATTCACTTCAATACAGGCGTCGTCTGGCAGAAAGTCTAATATTCCTTGATTGGAAACATTTAACGTTTGAGTGTCTCCGGCATCATTATACAAAGAATTCATTAAATGCACAGCAGCTTCCGAGTAGTAAGCTCCGCCACGCTGTTCCAACTGCTTAGGCTTCTCTTTCAAATCCGGATTCTGATAAATCTCGAACAGCTCGCTCTCCAGACGCTTCACCGTTTCGGCCCGACTCTCTCCTTTCGCAGCCGCTTCCATCTGCTCTGCAAGCATTTCACGCTGTAGATAGAAGTATTTCAGATAATAGGAAGGAATCGCCCCAATCGACTGCAGCAACGTACCGTTCCACGCAAACTGCGGAACATTCTTCGCCGAGTAGCCCTCACGGTTGTCCAGCAGCTCTGCCAGCTTCGATTGGCCGTCTACCGTAATCTTACTGATCCAGTGCAGATGGTTCAATCCGACAAATTCACAGTGAATACGGCTGATTGGGACATTGTAGAGCGACGACAGCCACTTGTAAGCTCCTATCGGCGAGTTGCATAGGCCTACCGAGCGGATGCTTGAGTGCTTGCGTATGGCTTCCGTTACCATTCCGGCCGGATTGGTAAAGTTCAACAGCCAGGCATCCGGACATACCTCTTCCATCTCCTTGCAGAGATCCAGCAAAATCGGAATCGTACGCAGCGCTTTCATCATGCCGCCCGGCCCAGTCGTTTCCTGTCCAATCATGCCATACTTGAGCGGAATGGATTCATCCCGGGCACGGGCGTCGAGCAAGCCCACCCTCATCTGTGTGGAGACAAAGGTGGCTCCTTCTAGCGCCGAACGGCGGTCCATGGTCATTCTGAGCTTGATCGGCAGACCGGATGCTGCAATCATTCGTTCAGCAAGCTGTCCGACAATGGTCAGTTTATGAAAGCCCTCCGGAATATCCACCAGTACAATCTCCGTCACAGGGAGCGTTTCATAATTAAGTATAAATCCTTCAATCAGCTCCGGTGTGTAAGATGATCCGCCGCCAATCACTGCAATTTTTAACTGTTCGTTCATGCTCCAACCTCCTCCACCGACAAACCGTCGTCCAGACGTTCATATACCGTCTCGGCCACCTGGCGCCCCGCTCTCTCCATGGCGAGCAGAACGGCCCCGGCCGCCGGCTCCATTGCCAATCTGCGCAGACTGCAGCCTGGTGCGGCTGTCTTCACAATTTTTTCGATATAAGGAATTACGAACCGGCTATCACCACGAGTGAGCACACTGCCGACAAGCACCAGATCAAAGCTGTCCTGCATCATATCCAGCTTATGAATAACCGCAGCAGCCGCGATGCCCAGTTCTTCCCCTTGCCGCTGCAGGATACGCCGTGCCGCTTCGTCATGCTCCGCTACCTGGAACAGCAGCTTGGTCAGATGCCTCGGTATGTCTTTGCCATGGTCCAGAAAATCATGGAACATGCGCTCCACTGAAGGATACCCCAGCATCTTCAACACTGCTCCAGTCAGCAATGTGGGCTCCTCCCTGCCTTCCCAGGCCCGGATGACGGTACGGAACACCTCAACCGCGAGGCCACCACCTCCCCCAAAGTCGCCGTACGTATAACCGAATCCGCCGCACTGCAGCGATTCTCCATGCTTATTAACTCCAAAACAGTTCGTACCGCTGCCGCATACGACGACCACACCATCCGGCTGCCGCGTTCCGGCCCGAAGACCAATCACCGTATCACATACGATATCGTAGGCCGGAAAGTTCATCTCGGCCATCATCGGTCTGAGGATGCGGAAGTCCGCTTCGCGGTCCGCTCCTGCAAGCCCGAACATGGCATACTCTATTTGCTCCTTCACCAGCCCTGCCTGTGACAGGGCTTCCGTGACCGATTCACGGATGCTGCGGCGGGCGAGCTCAACTCCAACCTGATGGTTGCCGCATCCGCTCATCCCTCTGCCCACAATCTGTCCCTGCTCATCTGACACGACAGCCAGGGTCTTGCTGCCACCGCCGTCTACACCCAAGTAATAGTTCAAAGCACTCTCTCCTATTTCAGCTTACTTAGATTCTCCTGCCATCTGTCTGTCTTGTATTTCAGCAACCGGTCATATCCGACCTGCTGAGCGTCCGCTTCCGCCTTGTCGAGAACCGCAAGCACTTCATCTGCGGATTTGGCGGACATGACTGCCGAAGCAAAGGCTTTCTCATAAATATCCAGTACGCTTTGCGCTACAATGCCTTCATCTGAATCCCCAGCAGGATCAAGGTTGGTAAATTCCGTTGCATTGTACTGTGTCTTCCATGTAATCTCAGACTGCCAGCGAGACTCCCAGTTTTGCTTTTCCGGCGGCAGTGTCGATTCGAATTTCATCTTCGACTTATCTACATACACCGTATTGCCGACCCACTGCAAATCCACGGTCGAGTGCATGAACTCGTCACGCGCCTTGGTATCTGTGAGGTATTTCTCCGTAAACAATGGAGCCTCGTCCTCGTCAACACCATCCCAGAAGGTGCCTTCCGGCCCCCACATAATGATTCGCTGCCCTTCAGGCCCTGTCATCCAATCCAGGAAGGCGAAGATGGCTTCCGGGTTTTTAGCCGATTGGGTGATGACGCTTACGTTCCAGCCCTGCTGCTTATAATCACCGGGATACACTTTATTCTTGTCGAGGCCTTGCTTATGAATCGGCCAGACCATGAAATAACCTGCACCCGGGTCCTCAGCCGACAGGATCGCATTGCCGATAGCTCCGTCTTCCGTCGGGCTCGATGCGGCATACACCGCCACCTGGCCGTTTCGGATCTTCTGCTCAATCTGCTCCGGCTTCTGGGTGAACGCATCCTGGGTGATCAGACCTTCCTGGTACAGCTTGTTCGCAAGCTGCAGCCCTTCACGGAAAGCAGGGTCTTTGAAAATAGATGTCAGTTGGTCCCCGTTGGGCACAGCCATCATGGTGTTAAATAAATACGGGCGATTTTCAGCAAAGGCGGTGATCAGAATATCAACCCCATCCGCTTTCTCACCGACCTCGAATGGCACGACATCAGGATATTTTTCTTTAACCAGCTTTAGATAGGCGTAGAAATCATCTGTCGTTTCCAACGAAGGCGAGCCGAGATCCTCGTAAATTTTCTTGTTCACCACATACCCGGCGTTGCCGTTCGGCTGCGTCGTATACCAGTTCGGAAACTGATACAGCTTGCCGTCCGAGGAACGCAGCATATCCAATGTGGATTCGCCCGCCCATTTCTTCAGGTTGGGATATTTATCGAGATAATCATCGAGCGGAACCAGCATGCCGGCTGCGCGCAGCTTCTCAACATCAGCGCCCCGCTCCAGCCAGATCACATCAGGCAGCTCACCCGAGACGATCATCGTGCTCAGCTTTTGTTTGGCATTGCCTCCCGAGCTGATCGGCTCAACGGTTACCTTCTTGTTCTCCTGAATCCACTTGGACGCCAGATCCTCGCCCCACACAGGCATCGTGTACCAGTCGTAATGACCGTAGAACGAGAAGTTCAATGGATCCGTCCCCAGTGTAACCGGTTCACCTTCAGCGGTTGAGGAGCTTTCCTCGCCTCCGCCCGAGCCCGAACATCCGGTTAAACCGAGTATCATGACAAGCAGAACTGACAAAGAAGACAGCATTGTTTTCTTTTTCCAATAGTTCATGGTACCTTCCCCCTTGTATGCACTTGCAGAGACCGAATGAAGCGCCGTCGATGGAGCAGGCTACTCCTTCAATGATCCGATCATGACCCCTTTAACGAAATATTTCTGCACAAACGGATACACCAGCAGGATCGGTACTGTGGCCACCATCATCGTAGCCATCGAAAGCGACTTGGTGGTCACACTCTTCATCTTGCTCAAGTGGCTTGCAGCCGCAGAATCCATCTGGGACATCTGCTCTGTCATAATGTTCGAGTTGAGAATCTGCTGCAGCTTGGTCTGAATCGGCAGCAGGTCCAGATTGGAGATATAAATGCTAGGGGCGAACCAGTCATTCCAATGATAGACCGCGGTAAACAAGGACAAAGTCGCCATAACCGGCCCGGACAGCGGCAGAATAATCCGAAAGAATACCCCCCATTGCGAGCAACCGTCAATACGGGCTGATTCATCGAGACCGTCAGGCATGCCCATAAAGAACGTCCTGAAAATAATCATGTTCCATACGCTGATGAGACCGGGAATGATCATGACCCAGAACGTATCGATAAGCTGCAGCTCGCGGATGAGCAGGTAGGTCGGAATAAGCCCTCCGCTGAAGTACATGGTAATGATACAGAGGATCATATACAATTTGCGCCCCATCAACTCTCGCCTGGTCATGCCGTAGGCGAAAACTGCAGTGGCCAGGATGGAAAGTACCGTCCCGATCACGGTCCGCAGCACCGAAATGATAAACCCGTCAATCAGCCGCTTATCCTTGAACACCACCGCATAGTTCTCCAGCGTAAAGGCTCTTGGCCAAAAGGTAACTCCTCCCCGCAGTGTATCGTTCCCGTCATTAAACGAGATGACCGCAGCGTTCCAAAACGGATAAAAAGCGGCAAACCCGAGCAATGTCAATAATACATAGATGACAAGCGTCATCACTTTATCTCCTAAGGTCAGCTTCATCCATCTCCTCCTCTCTGTCGGCTCTCCTGCACCATTCCCGGATTACCACAGACTGTTGCCGGATTTGCGGGCGGCATAGTTGGCGGCTGCCAGCAGACCGACACTGATCAAGGCCTTGAATAATCCAACACCGGTGGCGTATGAATAACGCGAATTCTGAATCCCCACCCGGTACACGTAAGTATCAATTACATCTCCCACATCCCGCAGCACCGGATTGGCGCCAAGGAGCAGGATATCGTCAAAGCCTGCATTCAGCAGATTGCCGATGGCCAAAATCATGAATACGATAATCACCGGCATAATCGACGGAATCGTAATCGAAAAGATTTGCCGGATACGGCTTGCCCCATCCATGGCTGCGGCTTCATACAGTTGCGGATTTACACCCGCAATCGCGGCCAGATAGACGATGGAGGCAAAGCCGATCTCCTTCCAGACTCCGGTGGTCACCAGGATGGTCCAGAAATATTCGGGCAACGACAGGAAATTGATTGGAGCTTCAATCAGATTCAATTTCATCAACACAATGTTAAGGCTGCCGTTATCTGTAGACAGCAAGGAGACGACAAAGCCAGAGACGATGACCCAGGACAGAAAATGGGGAAGATAGCTGATGGTCTGGATCGTCCTCTTGAATACCCGACTGCGGATCTCATTCAGCATAAGTGCTAAAATAATTGGCGCAGGGAAGCCAATCAGCAGCTTCAGCAAACTAATGACGATGGTGTTCCTCATGACATTCCAAAACTCGGGCGCATGGAAGAACATTTCGAAATGCTTGAACCCTACCCATGGACTTGCCAGAAAACCCTTGAAAATGTTGTAATCCTGAAAGGCCATCAGCACCCCGTACATCGGGACGTAGCTGAACACAATAATGAAGAGCAGCGCAGGCACAACCATCAACTGAATTTCCCACTGCCGAGCGAATCTAAGCAGCAGGCTCGGTTTATGATAGGACTCGCTTTCCGGGTCGACCACCAATGGCTGCTCTGTACGGACACTGCTTTGCAGGAACGTCCCCCCCTTTAACAGGAACTTCGCGGCGGCTTCAGCTTGTCACAACCGCGTTAAGTAACCTGTCTTTTTTTCCTATTTTACAGGGCGAAAACAGTTCTTTTCTCCTGTTAAACGTCTGTAAAGTTACGTTATTTTACTGGAGTTTCAAAAGTTATGAACCCAAAGGGGCATATTCTATCTCTATATGTTAACTATGAGTGATGTTTTATTAAGGTATGCTTATTTTGAAGTGAAGGGTGTGTTAATTCTGCCGTGTTCTGGCATGCTTCGGGGATTGGCCGACGTGCTTTTTGAACAAATGATTGAAATTGGATAGACTGCGGAAGCCGCATTCCATAGCGATATCCATGACCTTCATCTGCGTTTGCTCCAGCAGCATCAGCGCATGCTCTAAACGAAGCTGAATCAGGTATTCCAGAGGGGATGTCCCGACAGACCGGCGGAAGATATCGCTGAATCTGGACGGACTCAGGTATACAATTGCAGCGAGCTCCTCCAGCGTCCATGGGTAAGAAAGATTTTCTTCCATGGCGTGTATGACCTGACGCATTTTCTCAAGCTGCTGGGAGCTGACGCCCGCGCTGATCAGCCTTGCATCCTCCAGGCGGAAATAGCGGTTCACACAAGACAGAAAGCGCAGCAGATGGGCATGAACCATGGAAATATACGACGGCAGGGCCTGCTCATGTTCTTGCTGCAGCTCAAGCAAAAGCGCGCGCATCTCCTCAATATGCGGCGAGGTGCGGTCAAGCAGGTTGGTGAAATGGATGCCCATATCCTTATAAGGCGAAAGGATTTCCGGATCATAGCGCAGGCTGCTGAGAAACCAGGACATATCAAATTCAATGACCTGCATGACCAGATCCTGCACCTCATAGGCACAATGCAGATCATTCGAGTTAATCAGCAAAATGTCCCCCTGCTGGAATTCAAATCTCTTGCCGTTAATAATGTAATATCCAGAACCTGATTTAATATAATTGATCTCCAACACGTCATGCCAGTGCAGCTTCTGGTAAGGAGAGCTGACGCCGATGGTATCTGCGATATAAATAGGGTATCTTTTGTCCAGGACCACTTTCTCTCTGGGAATCATCTCCCCGGTGCGGGCTAATGTCATGAGCACTCACTCCTGTACAGTATGAATTATATTAAGGATACCATCTTTCCGCCCTGCTATAGGAGCGTTACAGCAAATTTTTTCTCAGGACAAGCTCAGGACCAAACATTCTCCCGAAAGTGACGAAACCCTCCGCGTTTTATGCCCCTTGCTTTTCCCCAAAAATAAAAAAAGCGCCATCGTCTCCGATCCGCTTTTTATGCTTGATCTTATGCAGTTTTTCCAGCTTGGTTGGGGTGGTCCGCTCGTGCTGCGACAGCGCGCCGTACTGTTCATTCGTTCTCCGGTTGTCCGCAAAGCTGCGCTTTCCCGCACGCTCTGCTTTGGTTATGGCTTTTTGAGTTTTGGTGCGAGCCATGATCCTTCACTCTCCTGTAACATGGATTGGGTTTCTCTGTTATCATAACATCAAATCAGGATCAACTGAAAGCGATGAAATGCCGATATATAGAATAGTAGTATATACAGTCGATAGCACCTGGAGACAAGCCCCTAGGGCATCCTATTAAAATTTTACAAAGGAGTGTGCTTTCATTGACACCTTATCTTGTGGTTAAGCTGGCTGGTAAGCCATACGGAGTAAATTTCCAAGAAATCGAAGAAATTCAGCATGCGAAGAAGGGAACCCCTATGCCCTTTGCAGAGCCGTGGCATGAGGGTATGATTACAGTTAGGGGATCGCTGTACACGGTGCTGAATATCCGCAGGATGCTCAATCTGTCGCTGCTGGATGTGCCCGAGCAGGATAAAATGATACTGCTGAGCCGGCATAAAGTGGCGATTCTGGCCGAGGAGTTTGATGACACCCTGATGGTGGAGGAAACGGACATCCGGGAGAATGACGGGGAGCAAGCGCTGGATACAGCCGTGTTTCCAACCCTTGCGGCATCTGGGGAAAGCATGATTCCGCTGCTGGATATCGACGCGCTGCTGGCCCTGTCCAAAGCCGAAGCCTAGACACTTATTCGTATTGGAGGAAATCGTATGATCACTCTTCGGGAGGCTGCACTGCAGGACTTGCCTGAAATGCTCGCAATTTACAATGAGGCCGTATTGAATTCTACAGCCACCTTTGACCTAGAGGCACAGACACTGGAGGAGCGGACCGTCTGGTTTCATAAATACGGGGACAAGCATCCGTTGATTGTGGCTGAGGCGGACGGCAAGGTCGCCGGTTACGCCTGCCTGAGCCCGTTCAGGGCCAAACCGGCTTACGTCTATTCCACGGAATTATCCATCTATATCGATTCCGGCTTTCGCGGCCGCAGAATCGGCAGCACTCTGATGACCGACATTCTGGAACGCGCATCGGCTCTCGGCTATCATACGGTCATCAGCGGGCTGGTCGGCGGCAATGAGGCGAGCCGGAGGTTGCATGAGAAATTCGGCTTTTCCTACATAGGAGCTTTCAAAGAAGTTGGATTGAAGTTCGGGGAGTGGCATGATGTGCATTTCTATCAGCTATTCATGGAACCAAAATAGCAAATGCCAGGACACCATTGACTGGGGGGTTGCATTTTTCATGTTCTGAGGGCGCTCCGAGAACGAAGCATTCCTGCAATCACTGTTGACCCTCCGGGCCAAAGGTGACCGCTCCGCTTTTCCGGAATTGCTTCGTTCTCTCCGCTGCTGCGTGCATATGCATGTCTAACGATCAAATTCTTCCTTCCCGATCAAACCGTTCTCCGAGCAGCCTTGCCAGCTCTTCATCAGACAGCGGGTTACGGCCGGTATTCTCCAGATAGATGTGCTCCTCCGTTTTATTCATTAACTTGATCCGAATGCCTATCTATTTCGATCTTAGTTGCTGTTCCTTGTGCTGGATAGGAATCTTGAATCTTTCCATCTGTCCGGTAGATTTTTGATATTTTTTTATTTACTCCCCATACGATCAGCATGCTATCTTCTTTCTTATCGAGCACCCGGTTAGCCATAAAATGATGATGATAACAAAAGCAAGTGTTTAACCCCCACCAAATCGGATAGGAGGCTATCCATTAGTTGGATAGCCGACCTTCACACCACCGTACGTACCGTCCGGTATACGGCGGTTCCCTAGTTTACGCAGTGACTTGTCGATAATAATCTGAAAAGAAAAAAAGTCGATCTCTACATGATTAAATCATGCAAAAATCGACTTTAAAATCCAACCATGAGATTCAAAATGCATACCACATGTGTATGACCGCGCTTTTACCAGGGTCTGCTAATGCCACTATATTCTCGATGGTTGGTTTAGATCTTATTATTTTGATATCTACCCCAGCACGATTCGGTCATCGGCCAGCTTTTCGCCGCTGATCCGCTCGAACTCGCCGAGCAGCCGCTCCACGGTCAGATCCTTTTTCTGAACCTCGTTCACATCGAGAATAATGCGTCCTTTATCCATCATGATCAGCCGGTTGCCGAGGCGAATTGCCTGTTCCATATTGTGCGTGACCATCAGCGTTGTCAGTTCCATCTCGCGCACGATGCTCTCCGTCAGCGTGGTGATTAGCTCTGCACGGGCTGGGTCCAGCGCGGCCGTATGCTCATCCAGCAGCAGAATCTGTGGCCGTGTGAACGTGGCCATCAGTAGACTCAGCGCCTGCCGTTCGCCGCCCGAAAGCAGCCCCACCTTGGCACCAAGCCTATTCTCCAGACCGATGCCAAGACGCTGCAGTTGCTCCTTGAACAGCGTGCGCTTCCCGGCGGTGATGCCAAAGCCGAAGCCACGAGACTTGCCGCGCATGTAGGCCATCGCCAGATTTTCTTCGATGGACATGGTCGGTGCAGTGCCGGCCATCGGGTCCTGGAATACCCGTCCGATCCAGCGGCTGCGCTTGAATTCGGGCAGTTGGCTGATATTTTGGCCGTCGATGCGGACCTCACCGGTATCCGGCTTCATCACACCTGAAATAATGTTCATCAGCGTGGACTTGCCCGCCCCGTTACTGCCAATAACCGTGACAAAATCACCAGGCTTCAACTGCAGATTGGCACCAATGAGCGCGATTTTCTCATCCACCGTGCCGGGGTTGAACAGCTTGGACACATTTTTAATATCCAGCATCAGCGTCCGCCTCCCGTGTTAGGATTGGCCGATCCAAGCAGCTCCGCCGAGCGCTTCTTCGCCATGCTTTTCTGCTTCAGCACACGCCGCACCGTAGGGAATACGAGCGCGATAATGACGATAATGGCGGTAATCAGCTTCAGATCAGACGTTTCAAACCAGTCAATGCGCAGGGCAAAGGTAACAACGATACGGTATACGATCGAGCCCAGGATAACGGCCAGCGTGGCACGGAATACCGTGCGCGCCCCAAAGATCGCTTCCCCGATAATAACCGAGGCCAAACCGATCACAATCATGCCGATACCCATCGTAATGTCGGCAAAACCCGACTGCTGGGCGATAAACGCACCCGACAGCGCCACAAGTCCGTTGGACAGGCTAACGCCGATAATCGTAGTTGTATCCGTATTGGCACCAAAGCTGCGAATCATGCGTTTGTTATCACCGGTTGCCCGAAGCGCGAGACCGAGATCAGTCTTCATGAACAGGTCCAGCAATATTTTCACAATGATCGTAATGACCAGCATAACGAGCGCAATCGACGAAATTTCCCATACTTTTCTAGGCAGACCGGAGAAAACGGTATCCGCACCAAGCAGAGAAATATTCGGTTTGCCGTCGAGAATACGCATATTGATGGAGTACAGTGCAATCATCATCAAGATCCCGGACAGCAGCCCGTTGATCTTGCCTTTGGTGTGCAGCAGCCCCGTACATGCCCCGGCTACGAGTCCGCCCACAAAAGCCGCCAGACACGCCACCCACGGCGAAGAGCCATTTGATATCATAATAGCCGCAATTGCGGCACCTGTAGTAAAGCTCCCGTCCACTGTCAAATCGGGAAAATCGAGAATACGAAACGTAATATAAACCCCGAGCGCCATCAATGCATAGAGGAGCCCAAGCTCGATTGCCCCGCTTAGCGGATTCCATAGCATACCCACAATGGAGACCTCCTTGTACAAAAAAAGATAGGGCGAGTCTCTGGGAGCCGCCCTGAATTTCGTTACTCAACTTTTGGCCCATATGAGAAGGCCGTGACCAGCTATCAACTCATGCTTATTATTCGATAATGTTGTTGGCCTGATCCTGTACCTTGGCTTTCATCGAATCCGTCACTTCAACACCCTGTTCTTTCGCCGCTTTCACATTCAGAATCAGATCCAGCTTGTCAGGGAAGGTAACAGGCATATCCCCAGGATTTTCGCCATCCTTCAAAATTTTAGCAGCCGTTTGGCCCACCTGGTACCCGTGATCATAGTATTTAAAGCCGACCGTTGCCATTGCGCCCTTCTCGACCGTGTCACGGTCGCTGGAGAAGAAAGGAATATCGTTGTCATTGGCCACCTGAATCATCGTATCCACCGCGCTGACCACCGTGTTGTCTAATGTAATAAAGAACGCATCCACCTTGCCGACCAGCGAGTCCGCAGCCTGCTTCACCTCGGAGGTATTGGTTACCGGCGCTTTGATCAGCTTGATTCCGTGAGCACCCAAAGCCTTCTCGGCATTATCCGCCATCACGACCGCATTCGGCTCCCCTTCATTGAGGACAAGACCGACGGTTTTGATGTCAGGCAGTTCGGTAGCGACGAAATCCATCAGTTGCACGACCGCATCCGGATTCGTATCCGAAGCTCCCGTAACGTTGGCACCCGGCTTGTTCAAATCGCTTACGATCTTGGCTCCCAGCGGGTCGGTAACCGCAGCAAACAGCACCGGTTTGTCCTGAATTTGCTGAACAAGCGCCTGCGCCGGAGCGGTTGCAATGGCGAGCGCAAGATCACTGTCATCGCCTGCAATCTTCTGCGCGATGGACAGGTTCGTCGCTGCATCTCCCTGCGCATTATTATAATCCACTGTCAGGTTCTTTCCCTCTTCAATCCCAGCATCCTTGAGGCCTGCCAGGAAGCCTTCGCGTGTGGCATCCAGAGACGGATGTTCCACAATTTGCGAAATGGCAACCTTATAGTTTTTTCCTTCCGCATTGCCGCCGCTCTGCTCATTTCCTGAAGCCTGCTCTCCGCCGCTGCCATTGTTGCCACAGCCTACTGCCGTCAGCAGCAATCCTGCCAGCGTCAGAGACATCCACATCTTTTTCATCTTGTCTAACCCCTCTCTTTAGTTAACAGTCATGTTACAGCCCAAATAATTCGACGCTTCTACGCATCGTTGCTTTCATCAGACAAAGCGATACAACAAGTAAAAATGCTGCCCTGACCCTCGGCAACATACAGACGTTGATCTTCTAATATTACGGGGGAATGTTATATTCGTCAATTGGCTTATTTAATACTCAGCGAAGGTGCGGAATAATGGCTTGCTTTCCAAAACAAACAAGGTTATTATAGATTCATAATATCGTTAATATAGAATAATAAATCACATAAGGAGACGAAAACCATGAAGATTTTTATCACAGGTGTTACAGGATATATTGGCGGATCCGTTGCAAAGGTTTTGTTAGAAGCCGGACATTCGGTTTACGGGTTGACTCGCAACGCCGAACAAAATGATGCTCTTATAGCAATGGGAATAGAACCTGTCATCGGTTCGCTGGAAGACGAGCAAATCCTAACTAAATTCGCGCAAATGAGCGATGGAGTGATTCATACGGCTGATACCGGTCATCAACTGGCGATCGATACATTTATCAACGCAATGGAGGGCACCGGGAAACCATTCATCCATACATCCGGTTCAGGTATAGCTGGTGATGATGCAAGGGGAGACTACGAAGGTCAGCAAATCTATGAAGAGGAATCGCCAATTGTGAGGGAACTTGTTCATATCAGGATTAATGAGCAGGTACGAAAAGCAGGTGTGGACCAGGGAATACGGAGCATCGTGATCGTACCCACCATGGTTTATGGAACTGCACTTGGCCTTTCAAGGGAGAGTGTCCAACTGCCTCCACTCATCCGTAAATCCAAGGAGCTTGGTGCGGGTGTATATATCGGCAAAGGCGCAAACCGCTGGTCCAATGTTCATATTAAGGATCTGGCGCAGTTGTATCTGCTCGCGTTGGAGAAAGCACCATCCGCATCCTACTTCTACGCGGAGAATGGGGAGGAGTCGTTTAAAGATTTGGCCAAATATATCAGTGAAGCCCTTGGATATGGAGGGCAGACGGTCAGTTGGTCCTTTGATGATGCCGTCAAGGAATTGGGGCCATTTGCTCAGTATACCCTTGCTACAAACAGTCGGGTCCGCGCAGTTCATGCCCGGAATTTGCTCGGCTGGAAACCCGCAGGAGAAACGATCCAATCCTGGATTTCTCAGAACGTCAAATAAGAAGCGATTGATGTAGAAAAACGCCCTGATCCCGAAAGGAAGAGCTATCCTTCCCGATCAGGGCATTTCCGTTTCTATATGTGACTGCTAAGGCTACGCCCCGATTCTGATTTACCAGCCGATGGCCGCGCCATCACAGCGGGGGTCCGTGCCGCCGAGCCTGAAGCCATTGTCATCGATCATAATGGCATGCGCATGCCCCATGACCCCGGCAAAATCCTCAACCGTGTGCACCGCGTGTCCGGCCAGCCGCAAACGCTGCTGCACTTCTGCCGCGATCCGGCCTTCCACTCTCAATTCTTGCGTTGCCTCTCCCCACGTTCTTCCCCACACCCAGCGCGGTTCATGCACAGCAGTCTGCGGGTCCATGCCATAATCCACCATGCGGGTCAGCAGCGCAGTCTGCGTCTGCGGCTGGCCTTCCCCTCCCTGGGTACCGTACAAAATATATGGCTTCCCATTACGGCAAGCCATCGCCGGCATCAGGGTGTGGAAGGTTCTTTTGTCCGGTTCAAGCCTGTTCACATGAGACGGATCAAGGGAAAAGAATGAGCCCCGGTTCTGCAGTAAAATACCAGTGTCTCCCCCAACCACAGCCGAGCCGAACTCAAAATAGAGGCTTTGGATAAAGGAGACGGCATTGCCCGCTCCATCCACCACCGCCGCATACGCCGTATCATGTCCTACCGGCTGGGTATCCATCGGCAAGGCGCGCTCCATATCGATGCAGGCCGCCAACTCCGCGGCGTAGGGCTTGGACAGCAGCCTCTCCAGTGGAATGGAGGAAAAGCGAGGGTCCGTCAAATAACGGCTGCGGTCGCGGAAGCTCAGCTTCAGCGCCTCAACCAGCAGGTGATAATACTCATAAGAGCCGTGTTCTACACTGCCCAAATCGAACTGCTCCAGAATATGAAGCGCCATAATGCCCGTAAAGCCCTGCGAGTTCGGCGGGACCTGGTACAGGTCGAGACCACGATAGCTGCCTTTGACCGGCTCCGCCCATTCCCCGTGATGACGCGCAAAATCCTCCAGTGTCAGCAGACCTCCCTGCTCCCTAAGCGAACGCACAATCTCCTGGCCCACGCTGCCCGTATAAAATTCGTCCCGTCCATGGTCCGCGATCTGCTGCAGGCTGCGTCCCAAAGCGGTCTGCACAAAGCGACTGCCCTGCTCCGGCACCCTTCCCCCGGGCAGATAGATAGCAGCCGTCTCAGGATAAGCTGCGAGTACATCGAAGCGCTCAGCCGTATTGACGTGCTGGTCGGGTGACAACGGAAAGCCCTCCAGCGCATAACGGATCGCAGGCTCCAGCACCTCCGCCAGCGTCATCGACCCGTATTCCCGCAGAACGGCGTCCCAGCCGTCCACCATGCCCGGCACAGTAATGGCGCTGCGCGGCCCCCGCTGCGGGATGGCGGATTCACCGGCAAAGCAGGCGGCTGTAACCCTGCTGCCTGAACGGCCGCTCGCGTTATAGGCCCTGACTTTTCCCTCCTGATTGCTGTAAGTCAGCCAGAAGGAATCGCCGCCCAGCCCCGTCATATGGGGATAGACGACAGCCAGACAAGCGCTGACCGCCACGGCAGCGTCAAAAGCATTGCCTCCCTGCTGCAAAATACGCGATCCGGCAGTGCTGGCCAAATAATGAGGACTGACCACCATCGTCTGTGTGCCTGTGACCGGTGCAACCATGATGACACCCTCCTTCTCTCCCATGTTCAACTGACGGTAATTCTTATTTGCTACCCAGCGTATGACCAAATCAGGCGCTTATCCTTTTACTGCCGGGACAAGAGATGCGGCCCATTCCAGCAGGCGCCGGTCCTGCCCCGGTCCAGCGATGAGGGATATACCAACAGGACAGCCCCCTGCCACGGCGGCAGGGATCGTAAGCTGCGGCAGCCCCGACAAGCCGGCAATGCAGGTCAAACGCATGGTTTGCACTCTTCGTTCTTCAATCAGCGGCCCGCTTAACCCCAGCTTCGGCGCTGCCCCGGTAGTCGTCGGGATCACAAGCACCGAATCCGTTCCGAGCAGGCCTGCCATGTGCTTGCGTACCTCAAGACGGCGCTCCGCTTCCTTCTCTTGATCGGCACGTTCAAGGGTGCTTGCCCAAGAGAAGCGTCCGGCTATGTCCGGTCCGAAAATCGGCCGCTCACGTTCAATCCAGGCCCCATGCTCCTGCCATATTTCGTAGCCCTGAATGGTCCTGAACATAGTCATCCATTCAGGCAGCCCCTGTGGGGCAATGCGAACCGCTTCATGGCTCGCGGCCGAGCCGCGCAGCAGCTCCAGGTAAGAGGCGAGCGCCTCTTTGCTTTCAGCATCAGCAAGCTCCCAGGCATCCTCGCCGATCAGCACCCTGCTGAAGCCGGAAGCCGATACAGACTCCGGCAGAAGCACTTCGCCTACCCGGCGCAGCGTCTCGGGATCACGGGCCATCCAGCCGACTGTGTCGAAGCTGCGGGCGAGCGGGATGACCCCTTTCTCGGAGACGATGCCATGGGTCGGACGCATCCCATACACTCCGCAGTACGAGGACGGCACACGTACCGACCCTCCCGTATCCGTTCCAAGGGCAAAGTCGGCGAGCCCTGCGGCGACGGCTACCGCCGATCCGTTGGATGAACCGCCAGGGATGCGGTCCGGGGCTTTCGGATTCACCGGCGGTCCGTAATGGACATTTTCACCATTCAGGCTAAACATCAGCTCATCCGTATGTGTCATGCCCGTTAGCCGCGCTCCCTGCTGCAGCAGCAGGCTGACCACTTCCGCGTGCTCCGCCGCGGGACCGTGCGTCTCCAGCCAGCGCGGATTGCCCGCGCCGTTCGTATAATCACGGACAGCGAACACGTCCTTGACCATAAAGCTAAGTCCGCCCAGTGTTCCCTGGCCTGTTGGTTCAACCGTCACCTGGTTGACAACGGCGTTCCATTGGTCTTTCATCCCATCATCCCATCCCTTCTGCTCACCCTTCCCGCCCCATGCAGATCCGCATGCTGCACGGCTACGGTGTCATTGGGATAGATTTTGCCGACATCATCGATAACAAGCATAGAGCGGCTGTCTTTTTGGGCCGTTTCCCGTTGATTTTGGGTAAGCTGCATCTGGTTCCCCTCTTCTCCTTGAAGTTGTGACCCATCATAAAACCAAAATATTTAAGTGTAAATATAACTCACACAATTTTGGTTTTTAATCTAATGATGGGGCTTGGGGTTGGTTTGAAAACAGATTTTTCAAAACAGTTTGCTTTCCGAATGTTCGACTTATTCCGCGAACTCCCATTCCGGGTTCCAGACAACTTCCCATAAATGACCGTCCGGGTCCTGAAAATAACCCGAATACCCTCCCCAGAAGGCATCATGCGCCGGGACCTTGATCACCCGCTCCTGCTTTCTTCACTTCTTCCATGACCTGATCCACTTCTTCTTTACTGCCGACATTATGCCCGATTGTAAATTCACCGGGGCTGGCCGCCTGCAGCGGAATCCCGACGTCATGCACGAGAGACTTGCGCGGCCAGACAGCCAGCCTCAGCCCTGCCTGCAAATCAAAAAAAGCAACAGCCCCATGCTCAAACTCCTGTCCGATAATGCCCTTGGTCGGAAGTCCCAAACCATCACGGTAAAAAGCTACAGCCCGCTCCAGATCATCTACTGCAAGTGTAATTACAGAAATACTTGGCTTCATATGAAATCCCCCTCAAAAAGCTCTCTGATCATTTTATCCTTATGATTGACAAATTCCTTCATAATCACATAATGATCCGTTTCCTCCAGTGTCCTGATCTCGATGCCGTCTGGAAGCAGGTTATAGATACATGCCCCCCGGATAAGCCATGAGAATCGGTGAATGTGTCGAAATAATAAGTGGATGCAGGCGCGCCTATCCCATTCACCTGAGCTTGTCCGGCTAGTTCATGGCTACAGGCGGAAGATTAAACGACAGAAAAATCAACTACCTCTCCATCCTTCACTGTATACAGCTTGGCATGATGCCGGTTCAGGATTTTAAGAAAGCGGATAAATTCCTGCATATTGTCCGTCACCCGTGAAAGATCAGCCGTTAACAGGGCAGCAGCTCCCGTTTCCGCAAGCTGCCTGCCCAGCGGCTCCCACGTTCCGTCTTCCTGGTTCAGCTCATGCACACCGACTGGAATCCATTGCTGGGTTTCAGCGTAGGATAAACACCGTGCCTCTTCAGATACCTCGCCGTCCACTGCCCTTTGCTCATCTCTTACTAAAATTAAAACCTTCATAATTCCCTCCTTCAACCGGATCAGCAGCATATTTTATTACTACTCTATGCGGTATAAGGACGAACATGCATCAGGAGTATAGGCCCTTAAGCCAGGCTGTCGCAAGGTTGATCCAAATCTGACAGCGTTCATTCACCTGTTCAGGGTGGGTCGCCGTCGTCTGATCGGCCAAGGACAGGCCGTGTACACCTTGCGGAAAGACGTGCAGCTCATAAGGAACCTGATGCTCCGTCAGCGCTGCGGCAAAATCCAGCGAATTGCGAACACTCACTACCGAATCATCTGCCGTGTGCCACAAAAAGGACGGAGGTACTGACGCATTCACATGCAAATGAAGCCCGTACTGCTCTCTCAGCTCCTTCCCAGGATGCGGTGTGCCGAAAATATTCGTGAATGCCCGCTCCGCTTCGCTTAAGCCCTTATCCTCAGTAAAGACTGCGCTGCGCGGCCAATCGTTAAAGTGAATGACCGGATAAGCAAGGATCAGCGCATTCGGCTTCAGCTTCATCGGCTCTTCCTGCAGTGTTTCATAAATGAAGGGCTTGCTCCAGAAAACACCGGAAGCCGCTGCCACATGACCGCCAGCCGAAAAACCGCATACCGCAATCTGCTCTGGGTCCACCAGCCATTCCCCTGCCCGGTCCCGCACCATGGCTATGGCCCGTGCCGTATCCAGAAAAGGCTGCGGAAACAGTGCGGACGGCCCAACCGAGTAGCGCAGCACAAATACATGGAATCCCTGAGCGAGAAAACGCAGAGCGACAGGCTCGGCCTCACGGTCAGAGGTATGCTGGTACCCGCCGCCGGGACAGACAATCACAGCAGGGCGCAGCCGGTCCGTGCCGAACTGCCTGGAATTATGCAGGATGTAAGCCTGCATATAAACGCCTTCATTTTCTTCACTCAGCTTGATTTGTTCTGTGATCATAACGATTTGCCCCTTCCTGTATTCGCTTTCATTTTTATATTAACATACATACTAACATACTAAAAAAGACGCCCGCGAATGCGACGTCACCGGACTATATTCAATTTTCTTAATTTTCAGTATAATCGGCGGATTGCTCGGAGGCGCGTTGGCAGACCGGTTTGGATGGCGTCCGATCATGCTGCTGAGGGCGGCACTGCAAATGGTGATGTTTGCATGCTTTGCGATGTCGTCCTCCCGCTGGATAGATTATGCCGCATTTATTGACATTGGGCTGGGTGGAGCCATCTATCGACCCGCAAGCGCTGCCATGGTTGCTGACCTGGTTCCTGTGGAACACCATCGACAGGGAATGTATGTGGAGCGTCCGCAGCAACGTGATTAGGTAAGCTCCTTGCGCGCGAAATCGATAAAACGCAGCATATCCTCCGTGGACGCAAACCCGGCCTGTGCTGATTGGTTATTGCCCCCGCCTTTGCCGCCGAAGCTGCCCAGATGCTGCTTGAAAAAGCCCCCGCAGGAAAAGTCCCTCGTCCCGTTATGAGCCAGCAGGATCTTATTTTCTGCTCGGGAGGCCAGCAGCACCAGCAGGTCCCGGCCACTGGTCAGCTTGGCGGCAAAAGGTTGCAGCTCCTTTGCAGGCTTGTCCGCAAATACATGGACCAGGACAGGTTCCTCTGCTGCTGCAAGCAGCTCTTTCATCTCATACTCATCGAGTTTCTGCTGCAGCTCATCAACACGGGTCTTCAGCCGGGTCTGCTCCTGCTCCCACTTTTCAAATCTGTCCACAATATCATGACGACCTGTGTTGAATTTCCCGGCCACAACTTCGAGGATACGCAGGCTTTCGTTGTAATCCTGAAGCGCGCGGGCTCCGCACTTGAAATAAATTCGGACATTGCCCTTCTGCTTGTCCGTCTTAAGCAGCTTGACCAGTCCCAGCTCACCGGTCCGGGCTACATGCGTGCCGCCGCAGGCGTTATATTCGATGCCTTCAATTTCAACGATGCGGATATTTTCCGTTACCTTCGGCTGTTTCACCAGTGTAATGTTCTTTAATTGTTCTTCGGTCACAAAGTAGCTGCGGATGTCGCGGTTCCGGTAAATTTCTGCGTTGACTTCCTGTTCAACCGCCTCCATTTGCGCCCGGTTCAGCTCCGGCAGTTCAATGTCGATGGTGCAGTCTTCCTGCCCAAGATGAAAGCTCAGCGTTCTGGCGCCCAGGCTGCTCAGAATAACTGCCGACAGCAAATGTTGGCCGCTGTGCTGCTGCATATGGTCCCATCTGCGGCTCCAGTCCAGCTTGCACACGGCGTTCATCTCTTCCGGCATACGTTCAACTTCATGGAATATCGTGTCTCCCTCACTGAACACATCCAGCACAGGGATACCGTTCACCGTTCCAGTGTCGCAGGGTTGTCCCCCTCCGGCCGGATAAAACGCCGTCTCTTCCAGTACGACCAGCTTCCGCCCGTCTCGTTCAAGCTCCTGTGTGATCCCGGTCTTCCATTCCGTTATGTATGCGGAGTTGTAATACAGCTTTTTGGTCATATGCTTTCCTTTCCCGCCTGTTCCGGCACATATTCAATTAAATCAGATAATTCACAATTGAAGGTATCACATAGCTTAAACAGGGTTTCCAGTTTTACCGTTTCGATGTTCGTTTCCCTGTACAGCTTATTGATTGAATTTCGACTCAGACCCGATTTCTGCATTAACTCTTTTATATCATCTATCCGATGTTTCGCCATAAGTACTCTAATATTACATTTAATTACCGACATTATTTCCCCTCCATTGATCCTATGTTATCTTTCAAAACTACTATATATCAATAAAAAACTAATAAATAACTATACAAAGTTACCAATTTGCTGTATAATAAACCTACGGAAGCACATAGTAACTCTATAGAGTTACTACAAAAGAGGAACGGCTATGGTCAATGCATTGGAAACATTAGCAGAACCACTTATACGAATACGTTTAGAATTACTGTACAGCGATCTTCTGAAAAACCACACAGATTATAAGCAACTACTTTTTGAGACAAATGAGCATTTCAAATCACTTCGCGAAGCTCTGCCCGATCAACTTCAACATACAATATTTCTGTACGAGGACGCTCAAATTTCACTTCAATCCATCTTAGAAAGCAGTATCTACATACAAGGTTTCAAAGACGCTTTGCAGCTCTTTAGCGAACTACAAAATACACATATTTGAAGAATGTAAAACTCTAAACCACTATAGTTCAATCTATCCATGTCAAAGAAGGTTATGATATAATCGCAGCAGCAATAGAATAGGCTTAAATGGCCGGTCGGCTACCTCTCCATAGAAGGGAGGGATGCCCTGTGATAGTTTTTGAAGCAATGATGCTCATGCTTACCTTTGGTTCGCTCATCGTGGCGCTACTGTCCAATAAACGCAAATAGACCGCCCTCCCACAAAGGTATACGGTCTATTTGTCGTGTCCTAGTCTGTGAAGCCCACCGCCCTTAAAAGCGGCTATTGCGCGGAGAGTCGTGTTAGCGCACGGCTCTCTTTGCAGTATAAGCTGTTTCTGAATCGAGTATACCACAGATGTAAGATAAAATTAAGCCATAGTTCCGCTTTCAAATTGCTTCAGAGAAGCTCTGCCCGATCAACTTCAACATACGATATTTCTGTACGAGGCCGCTCAAATTTCTCTTCAATCCATCATAGAAAGCAGTATCTACATACAAGGTTCAAAGACGCTTTACAGCTCTTTAGCGAACTACAAAATACACATACTTAAAAATTGTACATTCCTACAACTTTTCAATAACCTAAAATTTGTTGTCGTTTTCGGCTCCTTATAGCACTTAATTGTTAGCGATGGCTAGTCATGACACGTAACAGCGTGGTACATTTATATTGAACTTAAAAAGTATCAGATGATTATATAATAGCCATTAACAAGTAACATTAAAGTATTGAAGCCACCTCCGTTACATATACTTTTACCATATATGTGTGGAGGTGATTTGCTTGGACAAGAACAGTAAAGGAGGCAAACGTATGGCTGTAAGTTTACGTGAAAGGCCAACTCTACAAGGAAAAGACGCAGAACGCTTTTTAGCCAAAAAAAAGAAGAATGAAGAATTCATGAAAAAATATGCTGCAAAAAAAGTTAAGGAGTATTATGAGCGATTGTCTAAAGAATGATCACAATTTAATTCACAAAATTATATCCATAGAAGATCTGCCACATTTCAAAAAATTTCGAGTACTACTTTAGTATACGACAACAACGAATTAATTGGCTATTATACTCTTAGACACATAAAGCTTTCAAACTTATTACCTGCACTCGATCCCAGTGAGGATCAACAAGTACTACGATGACGAATAAAGTACATATATTTCTTCACAAAACACCAATTCCCCAAAAAAAAATTAGTATAAAAAACCTGTGTTTTTTCTTTATCTACAGGGGCGATTGAAATGACAACTTAGAAACTTAGAGTGCTTCCCTCATTTCATATTGCACTCCATAATGACGTACTCCTTGCCGCCCTTTACAAACGCACGATCCGTTTCCAGCAATCCGAACTTGCGGTAAAAGAAAGTCTTCTCCCAGCGGGCGTTGCACCAGATCCGTTTTACTCCCGCTTGCTGCGCTTCTTCCATCACATACCGCAGCAGCCTACTACCGTAACCCTTGCCCTGCTCTTCCTCCAGTGTGGCAAATTTACGGAATTGGGCTTCGTCCTGATCCATAAACAAAGATACGACCGACACCAGCCGCTCCCCGGCAAAAAGTCCATAATGACGGCCCCTATCGTCATCCTTCAGTTGAACATATTCAAGTTCCCTGTCAGGCCACATGACCTCATGCCTAATTCGCCAGGCACTTTCCTTATCGATACAACGAATATCCAACAATTTTCCCCACCCTTCGAAGTTCCTGTTGCTTCATTTTAAAGCCTTCTCTACCTGTATCAATAACAATATCGTCTATTTGTAGTGTTTTTCCACGATAACATAAGGTTATTGTCGTTGTTAGAAGCTGCCCATTATAAATTATTTTCATGATCCGCGTCTCACTCTCAGCATCGGATCTTTACGCAAACGAATCACACACTCCTCATTGGAGGTGTGATATACAATGTTGCCCGGTTTTGCGCTGAAAAACTCTCTATTAGCATCCTGCTCAGGAATAGCTCGAATTGGCGCAACTTCCGTTACAATTTTTCTGTCTTCTTCCTCAACGTAATCGAGTATGGAAAGCAACACGAACTGATCGGGAAACAATTCTCTGACTTGCTGCCATTTCATCGGTATCCCCTCCTGCGTTTATTGGCGTCTTTATATTACCATTAGGCAATTACAAACACACAGTTCTTTTTTAGTATACGCTACTTCATTTGTACGGTAGATTAGAGAAAAACATCCATGGTATATACAGCACCTCTGAAGATTTTTTGAAGATATCACTTGGGCAGTCGGATATAAAAGCGGGCCCCCTCGTGATCGCTCTGTGCCCAGACCTCGCCACCGTGAGCCTCCACCAGCTTTTTCACAATCGCCAGTCCCATGCCGCTACCGCCGGTTTGCCGGGTTCTGGACTTATCACCACGATAAAATCGTTCAAATATATACGGCAAATCCTTCGCTGAAATCCCTGGTCCCGTATCGCTGATCACAAGGCACACCGCTCCTTTTTCCCTGCGCTCCCGGATGCTGACAGTGCCCCCGGCGGGCGTATGATGAAGGGCGTTCGTCAGCAGATTCACGAGAATCTGCTTCATCCGGTCCACATCCATCAGCAGCTTGATCTCTGATACGTCCTCGTATTGAAGCTGTACCTGCTTCTCCATGAAGGCGGCTTCCATCAGTCCCGCAGCCTTCACGACAATCGTGCGCAGGGGCTCTTCTTTGCATGATAGCTGGAATTCCGGCGAATCCATCACGTTCAGCTCCTCCAGCTCGCTTACCAGTTGGATCAGGCGCTCCACCTCCTCCAGGCAAGAATGAATCCGATCGGGTGTCGGCTCCCAGATTCCATCCTCCAAAGCTCTCATATGACTTTTCAGCGTGGTGAGCGGAGTGCGCAGCTCATGGGCGATATCCTGGGACATGGACATACGCAGCGACTGCTGCCGCTGCAGTTGTTCGGACAGCTGGTTCAAGGATGCGCCAAGCTCTGCGATTTCATCCTTGCCTTCCGTACCGACTCTAACGTCCAGGTTGCCCCGGCTAATCCATTCGGCAGCCTGTTTCATACGGACCAGCGGCCGAGAGATGCGTTTGGCAAAATAAACGCCGATAATCAGGGCCAGCAGCAGTGAAAACAAACCTGTCAGCAGTATCGACTGAATCAGGGCGCTCTCCAGATGATCCATTAATGGAGACAGCCTTTTGCTTGCCAGGGAGACCTGTTCCATATACATCGAGATGTGATAATGGGCGGCAGCCATACTAATGAGGGTAAAAATAATCAATATGCCTGCGGCCATACCAACGATCGTCACCGCCAGCCGGACATATACCCGGTTAAACATCAGGCCTCACCGCCAAACCGGTAACCGAAGCCGTACAACGTAACGATATAACGCGGATTGCGGGGATCGGCTTCAATCTTTTGCCGTACATTTTTGACATGCTGATCGATAATGCGCATATCACCGTCAAATCCGTAGCCCATCACCCTGTCGACCAATTCTTCCCGCGGGAAACGACGCTGCGGATATTTGGCGAGCAGAAGCAGCAGCTTATACTCGCTTGGTGTAAGACTGATCGGCTCCGTATAGCGGTACACCTGACTTTTTAGTGAATCGATTCTGAGATGTCCGTTATTAAAAGAGATGACGTCCGCCAGCAACTGTGAATCATCGCTCCGGCGCAAAATCGCCTTCACCCTCGCAACCACCTCATTGGGGTCAAACGGCTTGATCATGTAATCATCAGCCCCAATGGATAAACCGCTGATCCGGTCCGCCTGGGCTACCTTGGCTGTCAGCATAAGAATCGGCACCGGATTGAATTTGCGCACCTCCCGGCACACCGTCTCCCCATCCATGCCAGGCAGCATCAGATCCAATATCAGCAGGTCAATCCGCTGGCTGCGCAGAACAGCTAACGCCTCCTCCCCGCTCGCGCTTTCCAGTACACGAAAATGTTCCTTGCGCAAATACGAAAGGAGCACCTCGCGGATTTTCTGTTCATCATCTACCACCAAAACGGTTTTCAAGGCATGTCCCTCCGTACGGCTAAGTTATATCTGATTATACCATTCATCATCTGAAGCAGGCTTCCGCAACGTGTCGGTCTTATTCCCTTTGTTATGAGGATCGCCCTTTCATCCGCTGTTTACTTTTATGATCAAGGTGTTATTATAGCTTGTAGTACCCTAATGGATATGTAGATCTCCAATTGATCATAGATGTTTTAGGAGGTAAGAACATGGCTTACAATATCCCCGTGGAAGCAACCCTGGAGGTTATGGGAGGCAAATGGAAAGCGGTCATTTTATGTCATTTGGATAAAGGTGACAAGCGGACAAGTGAATTGAAAAGGCTCATGCCCGCTATTACCCAGAAAATGCTTACACAGCAACTGCGGGAGCTGGAGGAGGTCGGGCTTGTGAAACGGCAAATTTTTGAGCAAGTCCCGCCTAAGGTGGTGTATTCTCTGACCGATTACGGCTGGTCCCTGAAGCCTGTGCTGGACGCCATGTGTGCCTGGGGGGAAAAACATATACAGCAGGAAGCTGAAATAAAAATGCAGCATTAATGCTTGTGCCTTAAATGTAACTGGTTGGCCATTAGAGAGCCGGAATCCTGTATACTCAGGAATCCGGCTCTTTTTTGCCATTGGCACGCCCCCGCCTCCTTTGCTCCATTCATTTTCATAGGCACTTGAAAGTACCTATAGTACCTCGAAGTACGTACTGTTCTTTTCCGCATGAGGAATCCATAATAACATTTACCGGCCGGTATTATACGAAATAGAAACAACAATAGGAGTGGAGCTTAAATGTCGTTAGACCCTAAACGCAGTACGTTGTCGCTGCTGGCTTTGGCCATAAGTGCCTTTGCGATTGGAACAACCGAGTTCATCAGTGTAGGACTTCTTCCGCTGATCGCTGAGGACTTGAATATATCCGTTACGATGACCGGATTAACGGTCACATTATACGCTTTGGGTGTTACTTTTGGCGCCCCCGTTTTAACTTCATTAACATCAGGTGTTCCCAGAAAAACACTGCTGCTCTGGATTATGATCGTGTTCATCGTCGGCAATACGCTTGCGGCCTTCTCCGGCGGAATCGCGCTGCTGCTGACTGCACGGGTCATTTCCGCTTTCTCGCACGGTGTATTTATGTCCATCGGCTCGACCATTGCGGCTGATCTTGTATCGCCTAACAGACGCGCTAGCGCCATCGCCATCATGTTCTCCGGCTTGACCGTTGCCACGATTACCGGCGTGCCGTTAGGCACATTTATAGGACAGCAGTTGGGCTGGCGTGCAGCCTTTGTAACCATCGCAGTGATCGGTATGATTGCCCTGATCGCCAACCTAATCCTTGTTCCCGGCAATCTCCGGAAAGGGGTCAAAACCCCGCTGCGCGATCAGATCAAGCTCGTCACCAACGGACGGCTTCTGCTTGCTTTTCTGATTACGGCTCTTGGTTACGGAGGCACCTTTGTCGTCTTTACCTATCTGTCTCCGCTGCTGCACGAAGTCACCGGCTTTGGGGAATCAACGGTAGCTTTCATTCTGCTTCTTTACGGAATCGCGATCGCCATCGGCAATATCATCGGCGGCAAGGTCGCCAACCGCAAGCCGCTTTCGGCGCTGTTGTATATGTTTATGGTTCAGGCGGTCATCCTGTTTATTCTGGCCTTCACGGCTCCCTATAAAGCTGCCGGTCTGACTACGATTATTTTGATGGGTCTGTTCGCCTTTATGAATGTATCCGGACTGCAGGTGTATGTAGTTAACCTTGCCCAGCGTTATGTCCCGCAGGCTGTGGATGTCGCCTCTGCATTGAATATCGCCGCATTTAACGGTGGCATCGCCCTTGGCGCATACCTGGGAGGTTTGATTGTAGACAGAGCCGGAATGATTCACACGTCCTGGATCGGCGGATTGATGGTGGTGGGTGCTGTCATTTTGACAGGCTGGAGCCTGCTGCTCGCAAGAAAAGATGCCCCCGCTGCTGCGGAAGCTGCTTAATCCCCGTATTCAACGCATGGAATGGCAGTCCCGACCGTTCCATGCGTTCTACCCGCTGGTCTTCTTCAGCATCTCAATGACTTCGTTCATTTCCTCGTTGATCATGCAGGGCAAAGACTGCTTCTTTCCAACAGAGAGAAGCAGTCCCTTGTTTTTTTGTTATGGATCAGGCCTTTTCCCGCTGCTCCCGCAAATTCCGTAAAAGCTCGAAAATTTGTCCTCTGTGATGGGCCTCATGCTCGACCAAATGATAGATAACCCATTCAGGAGTCACGTCATAGGCCTCAAGCTGCCTTGGCGTTCTCCAATCCGTAAGGTCCATGCCTTTAAAATGAAAGAGCAGTCTGTCGCGGACCGCTTGCAGACGGTGCAGGTGCTGCTCCAGCGTTTGACCTGCCACATGAACCAATGCCCCGTCTTCCGACCTGTCATCCTGCGGAAACAGCGAGCGGATTTCCGGCTCAAAGTCTGTTTCGAGGACCTCAACATACAGCCAATCCGCCTCAATCAGCGCAATATGATACAGCAGCGAACCGATGCTGTGCTTTCCTTCCACTTTTTGATCCAGCAGGTCAGGCTCCAGGCCGTTCAGCTTCTCCAAAATGGTTCTGCGCACGTCCCCCAGGCACCAAAGCCAACGCCCAATCTCAGGCTCATACCCAGGAAGAGCCGCTATCTGCAATGATTTTTTGCTCACACTACCACACTCCTTTTTCCTTATACATTCGATATACGGTATGCTTTTCCCTCTGAATTAGAAGTCATCGGAAATTGTCTTCACATGCAGAGATCAACTACAATAGAAGAGTCTGAAGAATATGTAGATGGACAAGCTATAAGTGCAGAAAGGGGAATACGATGAAATCCGCTAGCGGTGAAGAAAACGTAGTTCCAACAGAAACTCAACAGGAGACCGGAACAGGCGAAACGAACAGCACCACTGAACAGCCCGTGAATTATGTTTATAACGAACCCGAAAGAACTTATATCGGCTTGATCATCGGCATTATCCTGATCTTGGTTATTGTAGGCGCCCGAATCGGTTTCTCGGTATGGGCCAAAAAGAATAAATAATCAGAATTGCCTTCTTCCTGTTCAAGTTCTTATTTTATTCGTAAATCCTACGCCTTTTCGGTATAATGAATAGTATCGGCTGAACTTGAGGAAGGTGAATGATAGTGGAACCCGTAATGAAAAATGAGGAAGATTGGAACACCGACTGCCATCAACCCAAGGAAGTACTTGATTCCATAAAAAATAAACTGGTCGATTCACAAACGGCTGCCGATATGGCTGAAATCTTCAAAGCCCTGGGGGATCCGACCCGGATCAGATTGATCTACGCCCTGATTGAGCGGGAATTATGTGTGCATGATCTGTGTGTGCTGCTGGATATGGGGCAATCTGCCGTCTCCCATCAGCTTCGCTATTTGCGCAATTTGCGCATCGTCAAACGCCGGAAAGTGGGGAAAACGGTCTTCTACTCGCTTGACGATACACATGTTGAGCAAATTTTCCTGCAAACCCATCAACACATTACCCATCAATAATGAAACAAACACAGCATCATCCGGCACACGTTGGTCTGGATTGACGCTGTGTTTATTTTTTTTAGGAAATATTTATGCTAAACAGGCTTCGCACGCAGGACCCTCATCGCATTCAGAACCGCCAGCAAGGTTACTCCCACATCGGCGAATACGGCCTCCCACATGAAGACAATGCCGAAGGCTCCCAGCAGCAGGAATACCGCTTTGATTCCCAAAGCAAACAAAATGTTCTGCCATACGATACGGCGTGTGCGTCTCGCGATGTAGATCGCAGAGGACAATTTGGATGGCTCATCGGTCATAATGACGATATCCGCAGCCTCGATCGCCGCATCCGAGCCCAAACCGCCCATAGCAATCCCGACATCGGCCCTTGCCAGTACGGGAGTATCATTCATGCCGTCACCGATGAAGGCAATTTTGTCCTTCCGTGCTTTTTGCCGGTCGAGCTTCTCTATCTCTTCTACTTTATGCTGCGGCAGGAGCTCGGCGTGGACTTCGTCCAGCCCAAGCCTCCGACCCACTGCCTCCCCAACGGATTTCGCATCCCCGGTGAGCATGACCGTCTTCTTAATGCCAAGCTCCTTCAAGGCACGGATCGCCTGTGCCGAATCTTCTTTAATCTCATCCGCAATGACAATATAACCCGCGTAGCTTCCGTCGATAGCTATGTGCACGACCGTTCCCGGGTCTTCAGGTATCGCGAAAGGAATCTGCTCCCGGCTCATCAGCTTTGCATTGCCAGCCAGGATCTGTTTTCCCTCAAACTGTACCTGAATGCCATGACCGGCAATTTCGTTATATTCCTGAACATCCGCCGCCTGAAGCTCCTGTCCGTAGGCTGCGCGAATAGACTCCGCAATCGGGTGAATGGAATGAATCTCGGCATAAGCCGCATAACGAAGTAGCTCCTCTCGGGTTACCCGATCGGCCGGATAAATTCCGGTTACAGTGAATGCCCCTTTCGTAAGGGTGCCTGTTTTATCAAATACGACATATTTCACATCATTCAGGGCCTCAAGGTAATTGCTGCCTTTCACAAGAATACCCTGCTTGGAGGCCGCGCCAATCCCGCCGAAGAATCCGAGCGGAATGGAGACCACCAAAGCGCAAGGACAGGAAATGACCAGGAACACCAGAGCACGGTAGACCCATTCAGAAAATGTGGCGCCGCTGATCAGCAAGGGTGGTACGATCGCCAGCAATGCGGCGACCATGACGACGACCGGCGTATAGTAGCGTGCAAACTTCGTAATAAATTGCTCGGTCGGTGCCTTCTTGCTGCTTGCGTTTTGCACCAGCTCCAAAATTTTGGAAACGGTGGATTCTCCATAGCTTTTAGTAACTTCAACGGTCAATAGCCCATTTTTGTTAATAAAGCCGCTTAATACCTCATCGCCCGGCTCGACCTCACGCGGCACGGACTCGCCAGTTAAAGCCGAAGTGTCCATGGCGGTACGGCCCCCAAGCACCTTGCCATCAAGCGGAACCCGCTCACCGGGCTTCACCACGATAATATCCCCGACACGAACCTCTTCCGGAGTCACCCGCTGTGTCTCATTCCCAATCTGCAGGTTGGCATAATCAGGACGGATATCCATCAGACTGCTGATGGATTTACGTGACCGGTTAACGGCTATGCTCTGAAACAGCTCGCCTACCTGATAGAACAGCATGACGGCCACACCTTCGGGATATTGTTGGATGATAAAAGCCCCAATGGTGGCAACAGACATTAGAAAATGCTCGTCGAACACCTGGCCCCTGACGATATTCTTAACCGCTCTAAGCACGATGTCACCGCCAACAATAAGGTAGGCGACGGCGAACAAGGCAAATTCCGCGATTCCAGTAACCGGTGCCAATAACCCGGCTCCTGTCAAGACCGCGCCCACAATCAAGCGAATGATCAGACGTTTCGTATTTTCCGCTCCATGATCATGGCTGTGTCCGTGACTGTGATCATGGTCGTGAGCATGCTCATGAGCGTGGGCATGGTTATGTCCCTGCTGCGCAGCCGAGGGACTGGCCGCTCTAGCGGCAGCTCCGCTCCCCTTTTCCACGATATGAATATGGGGTTCTAGCTGATTTACCTTTTTCTTAGCCGCTGTCACCACATTATGATCCTGCCCTTTATCCACTTCCATCGTCAGTGTCTTATTCACGAAGTTAACAGAACAATCCATTACCCCATCAATTTTCTTAACACCGTTCTCTATCTTCATGGCGCAATTCGCGCAATCCAAGCCCTCCAGTATGAGCTCTCGTTTCACCTTTTCCACCGCTGTACCCATGAGGCTTCTCCCCTTCCAGACAGCTAAAACCTATATATGAATAATTGTTCATGTGTTATGAAACCATTATATGTAGTGAAGAAGAAGATTGTCAATGCAGTATACCCATTCTGTACAAAGCTTTTACCGGACAGCAAAAAGGACAAGTCTGAAATCGTGCAGACTTGTCCTTTCTAATCATTTTCCATTAACGAGCCTCGCCCACCATTTTGGCATAGCTGGACTGGCTGACGACGCGTCGGGCTGTAACGTATCTGTTTGCATAATAAGACTCAGAGAGACTGCTGACGGTTACACCTTTGCTGCTGGAGGAATGAGCAAATTTATTATTCCCCACATAGATGCCGGCATGAGAAATGCCGCGTCCGGTTGTGTTGAAGAATACCAGGTCCCCTTCACGCAGATCTTCCTTGGCAATCGCCTCTCCAGTCTGGGCTTGCTGCTGAGAAGTACGCGGAAGGTCCAAATCAAACTTATTGAATATGTACAATATAAATCCGGAGCAATCGAAACCTGCAGTGGTCGTGCCACCGTATTGGTAAGGAGTGCCTGTAACCTCAGAAACATAGCTGTCAATTGTAGCTTCGCTGGCATATGTAGTGGCGGCCCCGGAAGTAAACAACACGGCGGCTCCAAATAACGATAAAATGACCTTTTTCAAAAATATGTTCTCCCTTCGAAGCCTACGGAGTTAGCTGAGGGTTAGGTAGAAGGTTCCCTTTACTCTCTGATGTACAAGAATAATTCACCCGGATTGGTTCCCCCGTTTTCAAAATCATTGAAATTCGGCAGTTATTAAAATTTTGTAACCTTAAACAGAGTAATATACCTGAACATGCTTTGTCAATGGAAGAAAAACCCTTATCGATAACGGATATAACGGCTATATATCAATAAAAATCACAAATCATACAAGTAACATAAAAGAAACAAAAATGTAAACATCCAATGCATAGATCAGAGCGCAGTTAAAAAAATAACGGCACCCCTTGGGCGCCGTCTTAGCATCAGCCCAGCAGGCAGGCTGTGGGCATTGCCGGAAAAGATTGCTATACTCATATCATGATTCTAAACTTTTATTTTGCTGAAAGGAGTCGATTCTATGAAAAAATACCCTCTTTGGTATAACGTTATTATAGTGGCTGTGCTGATTGCCCTGATCTGCAAACTATTTTTCTTCAAGGAATATAACATTACGCCTTATGCCTTGTTCGTCCTGTTTATAGCCATGGCCATCCGGGACTGGAAGACCGACCGCCGCTATTCTATATTTTATATCATCATAGCCGCTATATACGTCATTTTGATGCTATAGTCTCTGGACTACATCAGCAAAAAAAGAAAGCTAGGCCCTCCTGCAGGTGCTTAGCTTTCCGGCGACGATCGCGTTAAATAGTAGATCATTGCAACAGAAGGCAAAGCAATCCCTATGACTAGCGCTGCTTTCCATCCTCCAAGATTGTATGCCCATCCGCCTGCCGCAGATCCCAAAGCTCCGCCAGCAAAAAATATCGCCATGAACAAGCCGTTCAACCGGCTGCGAAATTCAGCTCCCAGGGCGAAAATGACGCGCTGGCTAAGAACCAGGTTAGCCGACACGCCCATATCCAAAAGAATGGCTGAAATGACCAGGATGGATACGGTAGTGATTGAGCGGGTATGAACCATGAAAGGCAGCACTACCGAAATAATAACAGCCGCCAATGCCAGCCCTGTGGCCGGACGAATCCAGCCTCGATCCGCAAGACGGCCTGCAATAGGCGCAGCAATCGCCCCGGATACTCCAGCAAGGGCAAACAACGCCACCTCCATTTGAGAAAAATGAAATTCAGGACTCGTTAATAACAGCGGCACTGTCGTCCAGAACAAGCTAAAGGTTCCGAACACAAAAGCATGATTAATCGCACGGCGCTGCAAGATGGGAGTTGTCTCAAGCATACGCCACATAGATCCGATAAGTCTGAGATAGGATTCATTCGTCACCGGCTGTCTGGCTGGAAGCGCCTTGGCCAGAACGAGAGCCAATATCAGGATCAATGCAGAGGACAAAACGAAAATAGCACGCCAGCCCATGAGATCTGCCACCATACTGGATATCGGGCGAGCGAGCATAATGCCCAGCAGCAAGCCGCTCATGACGTTCCCTACGACCCGGCCACGGGATTCATCCGGCGCAAGCTGCGCCGCATAGGGTACCAGAATCTGAGCCGCGACCGATCCAATCCCGATCATCATGGCCGTCAGGAGAAATAGCGAAGCGCTTTGGACCACTGCCGCAGCGATCAAAGCTAATGTAGTGAGGAGCAGAGCCCCTACGACCAGTCTCCTGTTTTCAAGAACATCCCCAAGAGGTACGATAAACAGCAGACCAATCCCATAGCCAATCTGCGTCAGGGTAACGATGAGGCCCGCTGCTCCCTGAGATAGTCCGATGGCTGAACTGATATCCCCTACCAAGGGCTGGGCATAATACAGATTAGCCACAATGATACCGCAGGAAATGGCCAGAAAGAGCGTGAGCCACGCCGGAACAGATTTTACAACCGATTGATTTCCTATTGAACTCATAATAAGGCTCCCTTACATTTTGTTGGGTTTCATTTTAAAGGAATGAACGTTCCGAAAAACCGAAAAAAATTTAGCTACAGCATTTCAATTACCGCAGCTACCATATCTTCAGCCGCTTTCCTGTCACTTTGGGATCTGGCCACAACGTTTATGCCATGATTCAAGTGAAGCAGCAGGGAAGCAAGTGTTTTGATATTCTTATCAGGGCTGATTTCACCACTCTGCTGGCCCTTTTGTAGAAGCTCATAAAACAACCGCTCGAGTTCATTCAGACTTTCCCGGGTTAATTGGTGAAACTCTGCGTGGGGAGAATCCGCAGAGACGATCGTGTTCGTCACAAGACAGCCCTTAGGATAAGCTTCATCATAGGCGCCTGCAATATGCAGGTCAAAATACTGGCGAACTCCTTCTTTGACAGATGTTGCTTGCCTCAGAAGGGTGCGTTTTTTCTCCCAGACTTTCTTATAGTGCTTGAAGGCCTCCACATAAAGCGTTTCTTTGTCCACAAACGTTTCATACATGCTCGATCTGCTGATGCCCATAGCTTTTACCAAATCGGGTATGCTGGTTGCTTCATAGCCTTTTTCCCAGAAAACGAGCATCGCTTTATGCAGCACCTGCTCATAGTCAAATTCTTTTGTGCGTCCGATGATCATCCCCTCCTTCGCTATGAACAGTATACATTTTCCGAAATGATCAGTCCAGTATTTTTTTCGGAAAGGGGCGGAGACCAATGATCAATTGATCTTTGGCCTCCTTTGGGTCATGGGGTTACATCAAATAGATACACAGAATCCGTTACGTCTACCTCAATAGCCCAATTCTCCATTTCATCACCTTGATCTATCTCGAAAATATATATCGCTTGCCCTCTTCAGCCATAAATGCTATCGGTGCAAGACCCGGAGCCTCTATCCGGCAAGGTCCTGCAGCCGTACATTCAACGACTGCCTCCGTAACCTTGGCCTCGGACCATTTGAAGCTGACCGTGAACCCCCCACGCGCGCGCAGCCCTCTGACTTCTCCCACGCCCCACTTTTGGGGCAAGGCAGGAAGCAAGCGGATCACACCGGTGTGGCTTTGCAGCAGCATCTCGGCAATGCCTGCGGTACCGCCAAAATTGCCATCAATCTGGAAAGGCGGATGATTATCGAACAGATTCGGCAGGGTAGAGTGATCGAGTAGCGCCATCACATTTTCATAGGCCTTGTCTCCATCCTGCAGCCTGGCCCAAAAATTAATGATCCAGGCCCGGCTCCAGCCGGTATGCCCGCCACCGCTGGACAATCTCCGTTCCAGCGTAACCCGTGAAGCGGCCGCAAGCTCTGGAGAAGGCTTGGTGGTAAAGGCATCGCCAGGATAAAGAGCGAATAAATGCGATATATGGCGATGCCCCGGCTCGGCCTCCTCATAGTCCTCCATCCATTCCTGAATCTGACCGTGCTTGCCGATTTTCGGCTTGGGCAGACGCTGCAGGGCTGCGGACAGCTCCGCGCCGAACTCCTGATCCCTGCCAAGAATGTCCGCGCTTTGAATGCAGGCGGCGAACAACTCCTCGATGATTTGAAAATCCATGGTAGCGCCAGCGCACAGCACACCCGTTTCACCATTTGGCAGTATGTACCGGTTCTCGGGAGAAACGGACGGGCAGGTCAACAGCCGGCCCTCCTGATCCTCGATCAAGTAATCCAGCAGGAATTCCGCCGCCTCCTTCATTGTTCCATAAGCCTGCGCCAGAAATGCCCGGTCCTGACCGTACCGGTAGTGCTCCCATAAATGCAGGCACAGCCAGGCGGCTCCCATGGGCCAGAAGGATGCCGGAAGATACGTATCCTGCGGTGCCGTATCGGCCCATATATCCGTGTTATGATGCGCCGTAAACCCACGGCAATCGTACATGACCTTTGCCGTCACCCTGCCCGGCTCTCTCATGCGCTCAATCAACTCAAACAACGGCTCATGACATTCACCCAGATTGCAGAGCTCGGCCGGCCAATAGTTCATCTGGATGTTGATATTGATCGTGTACTTGCTGCCCCATGGGGGCAGGAAGCTGTCATTCCATATTCCCTGCAGATTAGCTGGCAGTGACCCCGGACGGCTGCACGAAAGCAGCAAATACCTGCCGTAATGAAAATAGAGAGCCACCAGCCCGTGGTCCTCTTCCCCTTGACGGACAAGCTCCAGCCGTGCATCTGTAGGAAGCTGGCTTTTATCCGGCTCTGCGGGAAGCGCCAGACTGACCCTCCCGTACAGCCTCCCGTAATCGGAGACGTGCCGTTCCAGCAGCTCGGCGTATGAAATCCCGATCAAGCCGTTCAGATGCTGCTTGCAGTACTGCTCAGGGTCCTTATAACGGAAGGTGGTTCCAGCCGCAAGCAACAGGGTAAGCGAGTCCGCTCCCTCCACCAGCAAATGCTCCCCGACAGTCCGACAGCTTCCGCCTTCGCTGCTCGCCTTCAGAGCGGCGAAAAATGTGCTCCCGTCTTTCCCGCCGCACTCTCCTGTCATCACAAGACCGTTCTGCTCCCATTTCTCCGTCTTCTCTAAATATCTCCAACTCTCCCTGTCGAAGCGGGCTTTCAGTGAGATCGCCTGTTTCTTGTCCGCCGTAAGCCGAATGACAACAGCCTGATCAGGGTAGCTGGAGAAGATTTCTCTCGTGTAGGACACTTCCCCTATGCGGTAACGAATTCTGCATAGGCCCTGCTGCAGATCCAACTCACGGACGTAATCGCTGCAGTGCTGGTCATGACCGTTGAAGGTTAGCAGCAGATCACCCAACGGCAAATAATGACGCTGAGACTCGGGCAACCCCGGAAGCGCCAGAGAAGCCAGCTCCTCCGCCTCTCGCAGCCGCCCTTGCATGATCATTTCACGAAGCTGTGGCAAATGAGGGAGGGCATCCCGGTTGTTGCGATCACGCGGCCCCCCGTACCATACAGAATCCTCGTTGAGCTGAAGCCTTTCAGAACCTGTACCGCCGAAAATCATCGCTCCCAGTCGTCCGTTTCCTACAGGCAACGCCTCGTTCCATTCCACCGCAGGCTGGCTGTACCATAATCTATGCGTCTGTTCCATATCCTTCACGCTTCTCCTCTCTGGTATAAGATTCTTCTTACCCATTCGCCCCACAAATCCGGTAGCGCTTTCAAATGTATACCTCTTTATATTAGAATGCATGTCCCTTGAAGTAAATATATGTATGAAATCGCAAAATCCTACCGCACGTACAAAAACTCAGCTCCAAGGAGCTGAGTTTTAATGGGTTAGTTAGAGGGCATTTCGTTGAAGAAAGTGATGTCTTCTATCGGCAACCGGGTCGTTGGATGGCCTGGTTTGGCCGCTTTGCCGAGGGCAATCAGCATGACCGGAACGTACCGGTCGCTGATGCTGAATGCTTCTTTCAACTGAGCTTCATCATAGCCCCCCATCGGCACGGTATCGTAACCATGAGCACGCGCAACTAGCATAAGTTGGTGGGAAACAATACCACCGTCAATATAGAGGACTTTACGCAATCTTTCCGCTGGCATCGAACCATACGCCTGAATTGATCTTTCCACAAGCGCTTTAGCCGTATCTTCCGCCATATAACCACGTTTGACGGATTCATCGAAAATTTCATCGAGTTTCTTATAACCTTCCGTATCGCCCAATACAGCGATCACGGCTGCTGCCTCAGTAACCTGAGATTGATTGTAAGCGATCGGCTGCAGCTTCGCTTTCAATTCCTCCGTCTCGATCACCAGGAAACGCCATGGCTGAGCGTTACTGGAAGAAGGAGCAAGTGTCGCTTCCTTCAGCAGCTCCTTAATTTCCTCGTGGGACAAACGAACCGATTTGTCATACACACGCACCGAACGGCGCTCGCGGATGACATCAGCGAATAAGGCGGAGCTTTGACTCGTATGAGTTGAAGTTGACATTGTAAATCCTCCCTTGGACAAATACTGTTAATTAATATGCACAGTTAAAATCAAAATAAACGATCAGTTAAGCTCACGTCCGATACGGAGCAGGAGTTTATAAACACAAAAATGCTTCTGCTCCCTGAACTTAGATATAACTGCGCTATATATAACACAGTATAACCCAAAAAAATAATGACGTTTGCGGCTTGCGCCAAACTGTTGTTTATATTGCACAGTATAAAACCCCAGCAAGCCGTTGTCAACTGTCTTTTGTTCAGGTTCATCTAAAGCTGCGCTTCCAGTTGTTTGACGATATCAGCAATCGTATATTTGCTTAATACGTCGCGCATGCTGTTATCCATTTCCTGAGTAATATCCTCAAGCGCGGATTTCATGCTTTTACCGAGCGGATGTGTGCCTGCTGTCTCGATAATACCACAGGAAAGTCTGCTGTCTGCCCGAAATGCATCGTACACATCAACTAGACGAATGGACTCCGCCGGTTTCATAAGGTGGTACCCGCCGTCACGACCTTCACGGGTTCCAATAAGTCCTTTCTTGGCGAGAACGGAAAGTATACGGCGCAGCAGAGAAGGCTCCGACTGCAGAGATTTGGCGAGTTCCATGCTCGGGCAAGTTTTGACGTCCCCCTGGGATAATATAATAAGCGATTGAACAGCCAGACCGAACCATTTTGGGTGCTGAGTCGATGTACAATATTCCTGCTTCAATCTTTAGTCCCTCCCATTCGCTTACTCTTAGTTAATATGAGTAAATTGTACCGAATTCTCAGGTATGCTGCAATAGTCGATCATTTACAACAACGTTAACGTTCATATCTGTCACTTAACGTGTTTTTTTAAAAATTATGGTTAGTCATTGTTGCAAAAGCCTTCGCCTTCATTTAAGTGTCCAGATCGCTCGATTTTCGTTTTTAGATATTTCTCGTTATATTCGGAGACATCGCCCCATAACTGCACCCGATCCTCTACGTCCAGACCTGCCTTACGCAATGCATCTAATTTTCTTGGATTATTTGTGATCAATGTAACGGGTTTTGTCCGAAGGGCTTTTAAAACCTTTATCGCATCGCCATAATCACGTGAATCATCAACAAATCCAAGTCTGAGATTGGCATCCACCGTATCGTATCCGTTTTCCTGCAAAATATAGGCAAGCGCTTTGCTGAAAAGACCAATACCTCTTCCTTCATGGTTAGCCAAATAAAATACCGCCCCGTTTCCATGTTCTGCAATATGTTTCATGGATTGTTTAAGCTGATATCCGCAGTCACATCGCCTGCTGCCGAAAATATCGCCGGTATGACAAATAGAATGAAACCGGATCAGGGCATGATCGGCATCATGAAAATCACCATGAACAAGTACACTCGATTGTTGAAGCTCAGCTAAATTAGCAGATGATAATTTAGCGATAATACGCTCAAAATCTGCTGTCACCTCGTCGCAATTAAGCCAGCAGTACCACTTGAATTCAACAGTTTCCCCTAGTAAGTTAACAGGCAGTTTAATGGGGCCGACAAGATATATAGCTCCCTCGTCGGTCGTGATTAGTTTTATTTTCTCCTGTACATGCGAGAGCACTTGAGGATCCGGATTTTGATTCATGGGCATCGAAAGGACTCCTTTTATTGAAGTTTTTCAATATATCATGTCCTATCTTGCTCCAAACATGCGCGGCTATTACCGCATCACAACCATTACATAAAAGATCAGCAGCATCGCAGTTCGATTGCTGAACTCTTGATTTGACAATCTACTACGCTTGAGCAAAGTCCATAACTCCTGAAGCAGCAAAAAAACATACTACTCCAGCCAAACGTTCTGGAAGTCGATCCAACCGAGCGAGTTCAGGCTTACGCCGCGCACGGAAGGATGCATTAAGGTGCTTACCCGGCGGTGGTGCAGGAAAATCACTGTTGCCTCATCCCGAACGTGGTCTTCAATTTCCTTTAAATACTTGCGTCTTCGATCCGCAGATTCAGCCGCAACCGCCTCATCAATTCGGCCAGTGATCCATTGCTTGCGCTCTTCGTCGAAATAAGAATGCATAATACAATCCCGGTGCTGATAAGCCTCGATTTCGCATACCTCGTCTTCCGGGAAGACGAGCCCCGAAATACAAAAGTCGGCATCGGACCAAAACTCATAATCTACCGCTTCAGTGGAGATTCCCCATTCGGTAAGCCGGTTCATGATCCATAAGCCGTCCTCATTATATTTGGGATGGCAAGCAATACGAAGAATCTCCCCGGCGTAACCCGACTCTTCCAATGCCCTGCGAATGCGTTCAGGCCTGATCGGTTCAACCGTATGTGAACGGCTCGTTTCGGGACGAAACCCGAAAGCGGGCAGCACCCGTTCACCGCCAAGCTCCTCAACCATTTCTCCGGGATGAAGCATCATCTTCACCGCCCTCCGCAAGGCCTCGGACTGCTGGGGACCCTCGCGTGAAACATTCCAGGTCAACAAGGCACAGCCCTGACATAACTTTTCGATTTCCTGCCAGGCCTCCTCCTGAGAATGGGGATACAGCCGCATCGTATCCAGGCTGTGATGAACCTTTGCATTTTCATCTATGTCCAGAGCGCAATCGCCCGGTAAAATCACGATATCCACACGATCCAAATAAGGCCGCCCCTGGAAATAAGCATCAAAAGCGGCGAGCTCCATTCGTCCTGTTGTCCAGGAGATCAGCCTGAAGGCACCCGTTCCCAGCGGGAGCTCCCAATAATCCGCTTCCTCCATGCCGGTAAATCCGTGGGGAAGAATGGAAGCTGCCGCCGAACACATGAAACGGTCAAAGAACCGGTTAGGCCGACTAAGCTTCACGCGGATCGCTCGGGGGCCCATCGTCTCAATACTTGCAACTCCCCGCATCAGCCAGCTATTGGCCGTTCCGTTCTGAAGCCGTTCGAGTGTAAATTGCACGTCCCGGGAAGTAAGCTCCTGGCCATTATGGAAACGCACCCCTTTGCGCAGGTGAAACGTCCATTCCGTTGCACTGTCATTGGAGCTCCAAGCATGGGCCAGCATGGGCATAATCGAGCCCTGCTGCACATCAAATCGGAGTAACCGGTCAAAAATTTGGCGGATCAAGTGCGAATCAAACGACACCAGCAGCTCGGCGGGATCAAGCGTCAGCGGCGGTTTGGATACCGGAAACATGAGTGTATCCTGAGGATGCTGCCCTTCTCCCGCTTCCTCTTTTTTATAACCGAATTGCTTATCCAGCCACTCCAGAAACTTGGACTTCGCAAATGTTCCGGTAGCATGTACCCCGATCAGATCAAATGCCCGCTTATAATTCCCTTGTTCAGCCAGGCTTTGCGAAAACTCGATTAAATAGGCCTCTTTGTCCACCTTAAAAGCAATCTTGGACTGATTTCCCCTTCCCAGACCAGGGGACCAATCGATTAGCTGCTCACTTTGCAGCTTCTTAAGAATAAGCTTGGCATTCCGCGGGGTGCAATAAAGCACCTCGGACAACTGCTCCAGCTTCACTTCTACAGGATCTCCCAGTTCCGTATCTTTTCCGAAACGTTCGAACAGCAGCAGATATCTCTCATCCAGCAGCGTGGCTCCCCCCTTTCGCTTACATATAAAAACGTCTATCGATGTATTTTCACAGAAGAAAGACCGCATTTTCAATAAAAGAGGAAATCCGTTGGGGCAAGTATACGCTTTTTATCCCCTTTTGAATAGCACATAATGTGATTAGACAGAAAAAAACATTACGAGAACTAACGTTCGAGGAGGACCAGCATGCTGGAACAAGATTATATAAACGAAAAGTTGCTGCAATACCGCCAAGCCCGGCGGACACGGGAATACGGCTTAACCGGGGAGCCGGCACTGAGCGAAGCCGCGCCTCATCAGCTTTTCCCCGCGAAACGAACTTCATGGGTTTTATCGGTATTGGCATTGGCCGGCTTGCGAAAGAATGCGTAAGCGCCTGCTTTGAAAATTCCCCAGCAAGCAACCCCACCTGTAATTCATATGAAAGTTTATGAATCACAGGTGTTTTTCTGTTAATTAATAAAGGCACTCCCTATTTTATTGTTTTTATGAATATCTTCTGTTCCGGCTTCCACTGCAGTTTTGTAATAAAAGCATTTATGTTCGATGACCTCCATTGTCTTTTTCAGTTCCTCCATCTGTGCCTCTACAATAGCTTTTCGTTCCATAAACATGTCATATCTTTGCTGTAATGTGGCGTCTCCTTCAGAACACCAATCAATGAAATTTTTAATTTCCTTGATCGGCATTCCTGTGGATTTTAGACATTCAATTACTTTTAAAGCGGCGATATCAGATTCTTTAAACAATCGGATTCCGCTAGATGTCCGTTCCACAAAAGGCATAAGTCCCTCCCTATCGTAGTAACGCAAGGCATAGGGTGTAAGATTCAATTCTTTTGCCACTTCGCTGATCGAATAAGTTTTCATCATATATCCCCCATTCTTAATGAGTTTCAAAAACAATACGAAATTAACCGCTTGACTTAGAGTTAACTATAGGGATTAACATGGACTCGTACCATTGCAACTGTATTACCTTGAAAATATACTTTGGGAGGTTTTTTTATGATAACTGCTAAAGCACGAGCTGTCGACGGTCCGGACAAACTGTTTCGAGCGGCGGAAATTAAACGGCGGGACCTGGATACCCATGATGTCCTGATTGAAATTAAATATGCTGGCATATGCCATTCAGATATCCACACAGCTCACGGCGAATGGGGGCCAGTCAACTATCCGCTCGTACCAGGGCATGAGATCGCAGGCATTGTCACAGAGGTGGGAGCCGAAGTTACAAAGTACAAAGTTGGTGACCGGGTAGGAGTTGGCTGTATGGTTGATTCCTGTGGCGAATGTGAGAACTGCCGCAAAGGAGAGGAGCAATACTGTCTCGCAGGCAACATCCCTACCTACGCTGGTGTTGACAAATACGGCGAACCTACACAAGGGGGATATTCTACCCATATTGTCGTCACTGAGAACTTTGTCGTCCGAATTCCGGATAACATTGAGCTTGACGCGGCTGCTCCACTGCTCTGCGCAGGTATTACGACGTATTCGCCGTTAAACCACTGGGGGGCTGGTCCGGGTAAAAAAGTAGCGATTGTGGGCATGGGTGGCCTTGGTCATATGGCTGTCAAGATCGCACATGCTATGGGTGCCGAGGTGACCGTTCTCTCACAAACTTTGAATAAAAAGGACGATGGCTTGCAATTTGGCGCAGATCATTACTATGCCACCAGCGAGCCTGAAACATTCGAAAAACTTGCCGGGTACTTTGATTTGATTATTAACACAGTAAGTGCAAGTATCGGCATGGATGCTTATTTTTCACTGCTCACTCTTGACGGAACTTTAGTGAACGTCGGTGCCCCTGGGGAGCCGTTGTCCCTAAATGTCTTGTCCCTCATCGGTCATCGCCGTTCCTTTGCGGGTTCCATGATCGGAGGTATCCGTGAGACACAGGAAATGTTGGATTTCTGTGCAAAACACAATATTCTTCCGAATATCGAAGTGATATCGGCCGACCAGATTGACGATGCCTACCAACGAGTATTGGCTTCCGATGTGAAGTATAGATTCGTAATTGACATTAGCACAATGTAAGTTGTGTAAGTGATAGATTCTACAGAGACGTAAATAGCAAAATCTCCGAACCCCGCTTACCAAACAGAAAAGAAATTGGGCCGTCCTACGATATGCAGGACGGCCCATGATCTTTCAATTCAACGTCGAAATATTTACAAAAATTGGTGGATGTGATATGTTTATTTTGTAAGCGCTACCATGAGTTGATACATTATGTTATTGTTCATCCTATTTCAGATGGAAAGGAAAGATGGCAATGAAAAATGGGCTCACAAAGGCAAGCGCAATGATGCTGATATTTACTCTGCTGTTTGGTTTGTTTGGATTGATGACAGCGCCTGTTCATGCAGACACCGCACTTTTCACGATTGAAAGCGAAAACGCTCAGCTCTCCTCCGATCTTCAAGTGGTGACTGAAATTTACGGACAACCCAAGCCCGGCTTCTCCGGGAGCGGATTTGTCTGGATGCAGAATTCCGGCACAATCACTTTTACTGTGACCGTCCCGGAAACCGGCATGTATGCGATCTCCACCCGCTATATGCAAGAGCTCAGTCCTGACGGCAGGCTACAATATTTATCAGTGAATGGCGTTACCAAGGGTTCGTATATGCTGCCCTACACGACCGAGTGGTCGAATTTCGATTTTGGCTTTCATAAGCTGAAACAAGGAAGCAACACCATTCAACTGAAGGCCGGCTGGGGATTCTCCTATTTTGACACCTTCACTGTGGATTATGCTGATCTTGATCCCCTGGATGTGCAGCCTGTTCTCACCGATCCCGAGGCTACACCGGAAACGCAGACTTTGATGAATTATTTAACAGAGGTTTACGGCAACCATATAATCTCCGGCCAGCAGGAGATCTACGGGGGCGGAAATAACGGCGATTATGAGCTGGAGTTTGATTGGATTTACAACTTAACCGGAAAATATCCGGCCATTCGCGGCTTCGATTTAATGAACTATAATCCGCTCTACGGTTGGGAGGACGGCACAACCGAGCGAATGATCGATTGGGTGAATAACCGGGGCGGGATCGCGACAGCTTCCTGGCATATCAATGTGCCCCGTGATTTTACCTCCTATCAACTCGGGGAGTTTGTGGATTGGAAGGACGCCTCCTACAAGCCGACGGAAACCAATTTTAATACAGCCAATGCGGTTGTTCCCGGTACTAAAGAATATCAATACGTCATGATGACCATTGAGGATTTGGCGGAACAGCTGCAGACTCTGCAAAATAACAATGTGCCGGTCATCTTCCGTCCCTATCATGAGGCAGAGGGCAACGGCGGGTTAAATGGAGAAGGCGCGTGGTTCTGGTGGGCCTCGGCTGGCGCGGAGGTGTACAAGCAGCTGTGGGATCAACTCTATACCGAACTTACAGAGACGTACGGCTTGCATAACTTGATCTGGACCTACAACAGCTACGTGTATAACACTTCTCCCGCATGGTATCCCGGCGATGATCAGGTGGATATTGTCGGCTATGATAAATACAATACGATCTACAACCGTAATGACGGTTTGTCCGGTGTACCCAATGAGGATGCCATTACCTCGATTTTCTATCAGCTGGTAGATTTAACTGACGGCAAGAAAATGGTGGCGATGACGGAAAATGACACCGTCCCAAGCGTACAGAATCTTACAGAGGAAAAAGCAGGATGGCTCTACTTCTGCCCCTGGTATGGCGAGCATCTCATGAGTTCTGCCTTTAATTATCCGGACACTCTGAAAACGCTTTATCAAAGCAATTATGTCATCACGTTGGATGAGCTGCCCGATTTAAAGGGAGACAATCCTACCCCAAGCGCTGCGATTACGCCCGTGAATGCGACATATGATAAAGCGGAGAATCTGGGGCAGGATATTTCCGTATCCCTTACTTTAAACGGACACCAGCTTGCAAGCATAACGAATGGAAACTATACTCTTGCATCGGGCCAGGATTATACGGAATCAGGCGCTGCTGTCGTTCTGAGCAAATCCTATCTTTCCACACTGCCGCTGGGCCAGAATGCGCTAACCTTTCATTTTAGCGGAGGAAAAAACGCTGTTCTTACAGTAAATGTAGTAGACGGCGGTGTTCATCTACCTGTGGGAGACCTGACGATCCAATCCTTTAACGGCAACACAAGTGCCTCCACCAACGGAATTTCACCCAAATTTAAAGTAATCAACACCGGCGATTCGGCGATTCAGTTAAGTGACATAAAACTCCGATATTACTATACGATTGATGGGGAAAACGCACAGAGCTTCTGGTGCGACTGGGCCAGTATCGGGAGTGCGAATGTAACCAGCAAATTCGTTAAACTGGCAACTCCGGTTGCCGGAGCCGATTATGTTCTGGAAATGGGCTTTACGAGTTCGGCTGGAACACTTAATCCCGGCGAAAGCGCAGAAATTCAAGCACGGTTCTCCAAAACCAACTGGTCCAATTACAACCAGGCTAACGATTACTCATTTAAGTCTTCCAGCAGTCAGTACGTAAACAATGAACAGGTTACCGGGTATATGAACGATCAGCTTGTATGGGGGATTGAGCCGTAAGGAGATAAGAAAAAGGGTTGGATCGAGGGTTATCCCCTGCTCCAACCCTTTTCATTCGTCAGGAACACTTCTCCGTGGAAATCTTCCATCTGCAGTACAGTTCGTTTGGCGAGTGCATGGTCTGGTGTAGCGAAAAAGCTTTACCTATTTCGCTATCCTTTTGTTCTAAATATAGTTTGTTATCGCCTTCCACCTATTTTGTTAAGTATTATGGTTAATAGTTCCTCTAAGAATATATGGTACAGTTGATTCACCAGTTATTAATCCCATTAACTCACCCGGTATATGTATATATTTTCCTGCTTTTCGAGCTTCTATCCACGTAACTTCCTCAATTTCTTCTGGAAATGAGATACTGATCTCTCCTCCCACTATATTCCCTCTAAAGGTAAAGAAAATGGCATGATGGCTTACTCTTTTCATTAAATAACCACCCTTCGTGAAATAATGTAAATTATCAACAATCCGTTATTTACCATTCATTGAGATGTTTAGCGATTGATGTAATGTATAACCCAGATAATTCGGTCCAAGCAACTAACTATTACCCTAATACGGGTGCCAAACCAGCAGCAACGACCACCAAAACATCTCGCGCCATGTCTTCCGCCGATCTATATTGCGGATGTCTGCTCCACTCGACGGCCGCTCCAAATATGCCCCAGCTTGCTATCAAGGCGGTAGTCTCCACCGTCTCTCGTGAAACGAATGGTTCCGCTTGTTCGCTTAACCAGGTAAATAATAGGTCATATAGTTCCTTTTGCATTGCGGCCTCAAACAGCGTTTCATGCTGACGATCAGCTAAAGTCATATACGGACGAGTACAGAAAAGAAAATCGAAAACGATTAAAATAAGCGTTCGCAGACTCCCAATATCGGATAAAGCAGCATTAGGCAGCTCATTCTTTAGCTTCTCTTGAAATTTCTCCCTCATCCAGCTCTCAAGAAATGCAAATTTATCTTCAAAATGCGCATAGAACGTGGAGCGGTTTACGGTCGCGTAGGCCGTAATATCTTGTATGGTAATGGAAGAGACACTCTTCTTCTGCTCAAGTAATTCCATAAAAGCTTGCATCAGCAGTTGACGTGTCCGTTTCACACGTGGATCGTTTGTATTCATATGCATGTTATGTTTCTTCCTCTTTTCAATTTATATTAGTTAACATTCATTTTAGGAAAGCTAAAAGACAACAAATAAGTGCGTGTGTTGTATAAGCCACGAATGCGGTTGTTTACTGGTTGTACAGCCCAAACCGCTTAGATAAGATTAGCACAGACGGTGTAGATTATACTACACTGTCGGGTCAATCATTGGTCTAAATTGATCGTTAGTTTAGCGAGATCATATACCGGATAAACCAAGGGAGGAAGATGAAAATGGAAAACAATCCAGGAAGTAAATACGCAGGCAAGAAAGTAGTGATCACGGGAGGAAGCAGCGGGCTCGGGCTCGCGACAGCGAAGCTGCTGGCTGATGAAGGAGCACGCGTTCTAATCACCGGGCGTACCCAGGCTAAGCTCGACTCGGCTCGTGAAAAACTTGGCAACAACGCGGTTGCAGTGCTGAGCGACGCCGCGTCGTTAACGGATATCGACGAGTTGGCCGACCGGGTAAAGGCCGAGTTCGGTACGATCGACGCACTGTTCGTAAACGCCGGCATCACGCGCTTTGTCCCCTTCGAGTCGATGACCGAGGAAGTATACGACGAGTTACTTACAATCAACACCAAAGGTCCGTACTTCACCGTGCAGAAACTGACCCCGTTGCTAAACGCAGGAAGCGGCGTGGTGCTCACCACCTCTATCACGAACGTATTGGGCATCCCGATGATCAGTGCATACGCGGCTAGTAAAGCAGCACTGCGCTCCATGACCCGCAGTCTGGCCCGCGAGCTGTTGCCGCGGCAAATTCGCGTCAACGCGGTCAGCCCCGGCCCCATCGACACCGGCATCATGGACAATTCGATGCCGAAGGAAGCTGCAGAACAGGCCAAGGAGCAGCTGAGACAGCAGATCCCAATGCTGCGTTTCGGTGACCCCCTCGAGGTTGCCAAAGCAGTTGCATTCCTTGCGTTCGACGCGACATACACAACCGGAGCTGAGTTCCCCCTGGACGGAGGCGGCTCTCAGATCTAAGTTCGTGTCCGAGCTCGCGCCGTCATAATCCGGTAACACTGAGCTCAAGCAATTGAATAGTCCAGCAAACCGTTATTTCACGGTTTGCTGGACGAACACCGGAACTCCTGTACAGATAGTTTTCGGATTGAACAGAGGAAGGACGAAATCACATGACAACACCATGGACAGAAGACCACATGCCAGATCAGACCGGACGAGTGGCCATTGTAACCGGATCAAACAGCGGGATTGGTTGGGAAGCGGCGCGGGCGCTAGCCATCAAAGGGGCGACGGTCATTATGGCCTGCCGCAGTATCGCCAAAGCCAACCCTGCCGCTGACCGGATTAGGGCACTTAAGCCGTCGGGCAAGGTCATAGTAATGGCGCTCGATTTGGGCGATCTGGCGAGCGTCCACGCTTTTGCGACAGCCTTTCGCCAGAACTACCAGCGGCTTGATCTCCTGATCAACAACGCTGGCGTGGCACATCCACCTTACAGAAAGACAGCACAAGGCTTCGAGCAGCAATTTGGAATCAATCACCTGGGGCACTTTGCGCTGACCGGTTTACTGCTGGATCGGCTCAACGCGACGCCGGGCGCACGCATTGTGACCGTAAGCAGTATTTCACATCGGTCGGGAATCATTCACTTTGATAATCTGAACTGGGAGCGGAAATACAAGCCAGCACACGCCTATGCTCAGAGCAAGCTGGCCAATCTGCTGTTCACCTATGAGCTGCAGCGTCGTCTTGTTACCGCAGGCCAATCAACGCTGGCAGTAGCTGTGCATCCGGGCTGGTCAGCGACCAATGCGCTGCGACATTCCAGCTTCATGCGACGCCTGAATCCGATTTTCGCGCAGACCTCGAAAATGGGTGTCTTGCCGACCCTTTATGCGGCCACTGCGCCAGACGTCCGAGGTGGAGATTTCTTTGGGCCAAGCAGTCTCGAACTGCGCGGCTCCCCCGAGAAGGTCGCTTCGAGTACGCGCTCGCATGACGAAGCAGTCGCGCGGCGGTTGTGGACGGTTTCCGAGGAATTGACACAAGTGAAGTATGCGCTCGCGCCGGCCGCGGTATTTGATGAAGATTTACCGTGAAGAAGGCTTCCTGATTTCGATGATAAGGCCAAGTCACACCTATCATGAGCGATTGATTGAACATCGTGTCATCCAGGTTAAGTTTTAGTATGGATACGGTTAGAGAGACCATCACTTTTGAACAAAATCCATGAAGTAACTTCATGTATCAATCTATTGAAGCACCGTTGGGATTTATATTAAAACATCATCCCCCCAAAAAATGGAGGTTATCGAAATGGAGAATTTAGATACGTCGAGCAAAGATGTGAACAATCAGGTATCCCACCCTGCTACTATGCGGACGATCCGTTTCCACGACTACGGCGAACCGGCCGAAGTCCTCCGTATGGAACAGGTCGCGGTCCCTGACCCAGGCCCGGGGCACATTCGCGTGACAGTGCGAGCTTGCGGGCTGAATCCGGTCGACTGGGCTTTGTGCAAAGGGCTATTTCCCGGTAAGCTGCCCCGCGGTATCGGGCTGGAACTGTCCGGGATTGTGGATGCGGTCGGTGAGGACGTCACCGATGTCGTCATCGGCGACGCCGTCCTGGGCACCACCGACTTTGTCGGCGTCCCGATCGCTGGCGCGTCGGATCGGGCGATCATAGACCATTGGGTCCGCATCCCTGCAGGACTCGAGTTCGTGCAAGCTGCGGCGCTTCCAATGGCGGTCACAATTGCATACAACCACCTTAAAGCACTTGGTGTTAAGTCGGGCCACACCCTGCTGGTGCACGGAGCAGGCACCATGATGGGCTTCGCTGCCGTCCAGATCGCTCTCATGCGCGGCGCCGGCGTGATCGCTACCGCCGGTAACACTTACGCCGACCGGCTCCGCTCGATGGGAGCGACAGTGACTTCGTACGGTGATGGAATGGTCGAGCGGGTAATCGAACTCGCCAGACAGCCGGTGGACCTGGTCCTGGACACTGCACCGGTCAGCGGTATCATACCCGATCTTATCCGGATCGCCGGTGGTGATCCCCGCCGTGTTCTAACCATCAGCGACTTCGCCGCAGCCGCCGAGCTCGGCGTCCGCGCCAGCACTGGAGAAGAGCAAACCTTGCGCTATGATGTTCTTAGCGAGTTCGCCCAGTACGCCGCAGACGGCAAGTTCACCGTTCCGGTCGCCCAGACTTTCGCCCTCGAGGACTGGCGTAGAGCACTCGACATCAGCCAGAGCGGACACGCGCGTGGCAAACTGATCCTCCTGCCTGCCTGCCGGCGACTGATGTATTCGGGTACATTTTATTCTATATCCAATTCCACTCACCCATCTCACCGCCACTTGTCGTTTCTCCATTAAAATAAAAAAAGAGGGTAGCCTGGAATCAATCCTTCCGGCTCCCCTCTAGATGCATTAACTATTAACAAATCGATTCCATACTTTTTTATTGTCGAACAAAAAATGTCCCCATACGGAAGAGTGTCTGCCGAGTATGGGGAATTTTCAAGTGCCGTTATTGGGGATTTTACCACTGCCGTTCACACTAATATGTGAAAGTGATCAAATTCTAGGAAGACGACTGGTTGGATGAAGAAGAACTGTTAACCCGTCTGCTCACGCATGCATCCTCTGCTATCTAGCCTCGCCTTACCAGTAGCAGAATTAGCCTATTTGCTGCCTATAATATGGTGGCTGCAAACAGGCTTTTTGATTCCGCTTATATGATGATATGTCTTCGTTCAATGCCAGCCACTGCACCGCCAACCCGAACTTGGTTGATTTCACCGCTCTCGCTCAGGCGCAATCCTGCCCTGATTTCAGAAGGACAATCCATCGAATACCCTTGCCTGAACATGACATGCTCCACTTCCCGCAAAGATCGCTGGCCATGCCGGTACAAATAGCTGAGCAGGGCACCGTTGGATGTTCCTGTCGCGCTCTCCTCGGGAATATCGTACAGCGGCGCAAAATTCCGGCATTCCGCAGCAGCACCGTCTGGAGTATCCAACGTGAACAAATGATATCCAACCACATCATATTTTTCACTGATGGCGGTTATGGCGTCAAAATTTGGCTGAACCTCATCCAATAGCTTCCTGCTGCGGATCGGGATCAAGATGTCCCGCAGACCCGTCGAAACAATCTGGATGGGCAACCCGGTTTCCAGAGCCTCGGGATCCATCCCCAAAGATGGGGCGATTTCCTCACAGGATATCCTTTCAAGAAATTGTGGTAAAGCCTGGGATAAATAAACTAGACCCTCAGAGCTAATATCCACATCCAAAATTCCTGCCTTGGTTTCTATCGTATAGGAGGTTCCTGCTTTAGCCAAACCCAGCGAATGCATGAGTCCAAATGCAGCAATCGTGGCGTGCCCGCACAGATCAACTTCGCTGGCGGGGGTGAAATAGCGGACTTTGTAATTCGCTAGCATGGATTTCTCCATAAAGGCCGTCTCCGAATAGCCTAATTCCTTCGCTATGAGCTGCATTTCAGCAGCATCCAGCGAAAGGCCATCCTCCAAGACAACGCCTGCTGGATTACCGCCACGCTCACCTTTCGCAAACGCATTTAACGTATACACTTCCACATTCATGTTCCCCTCGTCTCCTCCTTATCTTCAAAAACAATATGCGTTACCGCACGTATCAGCTTTGTTGATACGACACAGCCGTCATTCTGTATGCTCGTAGGCGTGTAATACTCGCCTTTTGAAAGGAAGTATCCCCCTCTTCGTTTGGGAATATTTGGGACGAATGTACATCGGCATTCTTTTCCTTCTTTATTTATATTCTATCAGATTTACAGCACATCGATAGCTTTCTTAGATCCATTGAAGTCCAAGCTACTTTAAGAAAAACACCAGCCGATCTCTTGGTCAATGTAAGGAGGCATCACACAAAAAATAATATGCGGCACTAGGAGCAGCTCCGCGACGGGCCGCTCCCTGCTTTGAACAGCAAACAAATGCTTCAATAAGCCTAGTTTGACTCTATCTGTTTGCAATAGTGCAATGTGGTATCCTCGACCTAAAAACATGTCGGTAGATACCTGGTTTCGACATCCTAGAAGTAGGAATCCTGCGAATGAGAGAGCATAAGTGAGAGAAACTCTTAATACCAGGGGGAAGTATGGAGCTTTCGGATTTCGAGCTACCCATGGTAGCCCTTATGCCGAGCGCAATTCCTCACACGACTTAAGTCGCGTGTCTCCATGCGCGGTTATGAAATACCTAGATAAAATGAAGAGACCATAGCTCGTCGCTATGGTCTCTTTCAGCAGTCAGTAAAATTACTAATTACGAAATTCGCCTCACTCACTTCAACTGTCCGTCAACGCCTACCACTGAACCGTTTGATTGCTTCCTCGGTCACCGGCGTGAAGAGGTTAACAAGATTGCCGTCGGGATCGCGAAACAGCACGGCACGGTTCCCCCACGGCATTGTGGTAGGTTCCTTTACCCACTCATCGACAAACGGCTTCAAGCGCTCGTATTCGGCATCGACATCGTGGACGTGGAACTCGATGATGACAGTGTGATTGTTGGCAGCCACTGCGGAACCAGCGCCGAACAGTTGCACCGTCTGGGAGTGGCCGATCGCTAGGGTGCACGATGGCATAACGAGTTCGGCAAAGACAGGCGCAGGGCGTTCCGCCGAAACACCCGTGATTTTCTCATAGAACTCGACGAGACGATCCACGTCATCAGTAATAATGCGTACAGAAGCAAAATTCACGAGATACCATCCTTCCTATAATAAGTGATACAGTATCATATCATACAAAACACTACTAACAACAGTATGTCAATAGTGTTTTATGAAAACTTCTATATAAATTAAAAGGGAGCGCCGAATTATTCCCCTCGGGCTGTTCGTTGAAAATAAAGTATTAGACTGGAGTCGTTGATTTAACGCGATTTTTGAATTGAAGAATTTCCAGCTTTTGAAAAATAAGTTTTAGACTGATCAATTAAAAGAAGCAGCGGCGGATCAAGACTTGATAAATAAAGTCTTAGACTGCCGCTGTTGTCGTTAAACTAACGTTTCCCCTTTAGCTTAAATTACCATCGCAGCACCATTTTGAATCCGAGAGTATAAGCGAGACCGGATTGGCGGGCTACAGGTTTCCTTGGATGGCAATCGTATCGACACAACGCACTGTGCTTCGAAAGTCGGAGCGGTGATGTGAGCGACGCAGCAGTTCAAGCAACACTCGCGCCCAGGCTTCATGCTATTACAATCGCCACATGCGGTCATACACGCCGCGAGCGCACGAAAAAGGTGATTCGGCTTGTCCAACTTTACATATTAGGCACAACAGTGATCGGAAGCCCCACTTCCCGCAGCAGCCATGCCATAGCTGGCTCATACACATGGCTTCAAGTTAAGGGATTTAGAGTTATTTTATATCGGCAGTTGACTAATACATGTTAATTGTATATCATCAATATACTAAATGAGTTTCTTTTCTTTACTTCTTATCTAGAATAGGGGTGATTAAGCTAATGCGAAATGCTGAACGGTCCAAGGAGACGCGTACAAGAATTCTGAAATCTACAGCCCAGTTGCTGGCCGTTTCACCAGCCGGTGACATTTCAAACCGCGAGGTATGCGAAGCAGCAGGGGTGAAAGCGCCGACCCTGTATCATTACTTTGACGATAAAGAGGCTTTATTACATGCTGTGGTTAAGGAGGCATTTGATCAGTACCTCGCTCAAAAAAGAAAGATTGAACGTACAGGTGACCTCATTGCCGACTTTAAAAACGTATGGGATATGCATATCACTTTTGGATTGGATAATCCGGCGCTGTATGATCTGATGTACTGCCGGGCATCCACACACACGGTGTCACCAGCCGCCACCAACGCCCGCTCGGAGGTAATGGAGTTCATGCGTCATATTGAAGATACCGGCCGGCTGCGATTACCGATCAACATATCAACAGATCTTATAGAGTCGGTCGCGACAGGGCTAACGTTTCATCTCATCCGCTCGAACAGCAACATTCACCATCCTCTGGTCTCCATTACCTGCAACATGCTGATCTCGATCTTAATTGGGCCCGCCCCCTCATACGAGGATCAGTTGGTCTCACCACAAATCGTAGAGGCCGCTTCTACTTTGCGGAATGAATTATCCAAAGTCCAAATTTCTGCTCTAAGAGCTTCCGAAACTGCACTGCTTAAGGAATGGCTTGACATATTGTCTGGCAATTAGAGTTCACTTACTGGAGGGTATATTATGATTATACATGTTTTTGTGACTAAGCTTAAGAACCGCAATGAAGAAACAATAAGCACCGTGAAAAACAAGCTGCTGGGAATGAAGGGCAAAATTGAACATCTGAAGGATTTATCGGTTGGAGTAGACTTTACTCACGCTCAAATTTCTTATGATATAGCGATGGTTGCACAATTTAATTCAAAAGAGGATTTTAATGCATACCTTGCACATCCTGCACATCTTGAAGTTGCTAGATATATTTTTGGGATTCAAGAGAAAGTGGTAACCGTGAACTACGAAATATAATTTAGATGATATACTTCAGAAGAAAAGAAGCTCTTGTGATCATCACAGGAGCTTCTTTCATCTATGCATACAAGACGGGCTATTGCATGCCTTGCATAATTGCATTTATAATGCCGCTGGGTTATGGCGTTGTTTGTTCGGTTGCCAAAGCGAAGCCATGATCGCCATTATCTCAATAGATCGGCACTGCTTTGTATTTCTTGGACGCTGCCCCAATTTAAAAAAATGGTATTGGCATAACCTTCCAAGACACATCGAAAATTGTAGGGGGATTTGGCATGCTCATTTTAACTATACCACATGATCTAGAATCACTTTACTGGTAATGTTGACAAGCTATTAACTGGTATAGCTTAATGAAGCATTGTCAGTCTAATACTTAATTTTCTCAGTCTACAACTTTATTTGCTGAGTCTAACATTTTATTTTCCGGTCTAGATCATTATTTTCTTTTGACAGCTCCCTCTGGTTACTTAAAACGATTACTCCACCGTTACGCTCTTCGCCAGGTTACGAGGCTTATCGACATCATGACCCAATGCGAGAGAAGCATAATATGCCAGCAGTTGCAGCGTTACGACAGAAATTGCAGCCGTCAGAATCGGCAGAGTTTTCGGAATCGTAATCACATGGTCTACGGACTTCAGCAGCTCTGCAGCGTGCTCTTCATAGGAGATTGCGAGCACCTCGGCACCACGTGCTTTCACTTCTTTGATGTTGCTCACCGTTTTCTCCATCACGGATTCCTGGGTAACAAGAGAGATGACAGGGATGCCCTCTTCAATCAGCGCCAGCGTACCGTGCTTCAGCTCACCTGCAGCATATGCCTCGGAATGGATATAAGAGATCTCCTTCAGCTTCAGAGAGCCCTCCTGTACTACAGCGTAATCTTGACCACGGCCAATGAAGAACAGATGTTTGTGCTTGGCAATATGCTCAGCATAAGTCTTGATCGGATCCGCCTGACCCAGCATCGCTTCCACTTGCTCAGGCAGAGCTTCCATGGCGGCCAGTACATGAGCAACTTCTTCCTTATTCATTGTTCCACGTACTTGCGCGAGGTAAAGTCCAAACAGATAAAAAGCAATTAACTGAGAAGTATATGCTTTCGTTGACGCTACGGCAATTTCAGGACCAGCCAATGTTACGAGTACATCGTCCGCGTCGCGGGCGATGGAGCTGCCCACCACGTTGGTGATCGCAAGCACATGTGCGCCGTTGGCTCTCGCTTCACGTAAAGCAGCAAGCGTATCGGCTGTTTCACCCGATTGGCTAACTACGATAACCAGCGTTTCAGGCGTGATGATTGGCGAACGGTAACGGTATTCAGATGCCACGTCATTCTCAACCGGAATGCGGGCAAATTGTTCGATCACCGTGCGACCGATCAGACCAGCATTATACGCCGTACCACAAGCAACGATATGCACGTTGCGGATATTTTTAATCTGCTCTACGGACAGCTTCAGCTCCGGCAGAACGACTTGATGATTGGCATGATCGATGCGTCCGAGCATCGTATCCCGATAAGCTTTTGGCTGCTCGTGAATTTCCTTCAGCATAAAATGCTCGTAGCCGCCTTTTTCAGCAGTAACAGCATCCCAATCGACATGGATCATTTCCCGAGCAATAAAGTTTCCTTCAATCGTCAACAGTTCGACAGCGTCTTTTGTCAGTACAGCCATCTCTCCATCTTCGAGAATATATACATTACGTGTATATTTCAGAATAGCAGGAATATCAGATCCAATGAAATTTTCGCCTTCTCCTACGCCAATGACAAGCGGGCTTGCCTGACGAACCGCGACCAGCTTTTCCGGCTCGTATTCAGTCAATACACCCAACGCAAATGCGCCGCGAATATATTTAATGGCTTTCTGCACCGCTTTGACGATGTCACCTTGGTACTCACGTGCAATCAGGTGGGACACGATTTCCGTATCGGTTTCGGACCGGAATGTGTGCCCCTCCCTCATCATTTCCTCCTTCAGTTCCAGATAATTCTCGATAATCCCGTTATGAACCACCGAAAACTTCTGGCTTTCATCCGTATGTGGATGGGAGTTCACATCAGAAGGCTTCCCGTGCGTAGCCCAGCGTGTATGTCCAATGCCTGCGCTGCCGATCAGCGGCGTTCCCTCCAGCTTGGCTTCGAGGTTGGCAAGGCGGCCTTTGGCTTTGGCAACTCGGAGACCGTCATTAGTAAACACGGCGATTCCCGCCGAATCATATCCACGGTATTCCAGCTTGCTCAAGCCTTCCAGCAAAATTTCCTGTGTATTCTTATTTCCAATATACCCTACAATACCACACATGTTCGATTTCCTCCGATCATCATTTCAGTGAGAACGGGACCTTGAAAAAGAGCATGCGGAATATGCGGGAAAGAGTTCATTATGAAGTTGTCAAAGAAAACCGGTATCGACAATAAAGAATCTTCACGAATGTCACGCATTCCCGTACCGCACACCTGCTGATGGCCGCACATTCATGAAATGAATCCATAAATTTATAGTTTAGTGGCATCTACCGGTTCGTTGTAAAAATGGTCACCCATTTCTTTTCCGAAATCGGTTTACGGTTAGATGCATCACCGGGAGGTCCCCGCCGAACATTTCGAACACCTCCACCTCGTCAGCTTGTTATGCCGTGAACCGAAGTTCCCCCGCGCAATTTACAAGCTCTGGCGCTTAGTGGTTGTGAACCTCACTACCCTCGCTCTCTAATTTTGATTCCAAAATACTCATTCATTATATGCATGTCTGTCGAATTTGGCAATGGTGTTTTGTACCTTCCGCTGCCAATTTTCTTTACATAACTACCCGAGCCCGGTCACGCTCAGACGAAAAAGACGCTCAGCGGCTGCTCCGGGCCCAGGCTTGCACGCACCCTTTAAACGAGCTCCGTTTTCACAACCTCGACAATTTCGTCCACATAACGTTCAAGCTCTTCCTTATCAGGTCCCTCCGCCATGACACGGATCAACGATTCCGTACCGGAAGGACGAACCAGCACACGTCCGTTGTCTCCAAGCTTCTGCTCGACCTTCTGTATCGCTTCAGCGATGGCCGGATTGCCCGGGTAATTGGTTTTGTCCTGCACACGTACGTTAACCAGCACCTGAGGATACTGCTTCATCAAGGATTTCAACTCACTGAGCTTCTTGCCGGACGCCGCGAGAGTATCCACCAGTTGAATCGCCGTCAACATTCCGTCGCCGGTCGTATTATAATCCAGAAAAATCACGTGTCCAGACTGCTCACCGCCCAAATTATATCCGCCGCGACGCATTTCTTCCATTACATAGCGGTCTCCGACAGCGGTTTTAGCCGTTTTAAGAGACAGTCTCTCTGCCGCTTTATAAAAGCCGATGTTGCTCATGACCGTGGAAACAATCGTGCTGTCCTTCAGCTTACCGGCGCGGTTCATGGCATCTCCACAAATGCAGAGAATGAAGTCACCGTCTACCTCTTCTCCATTTTCATCAATGGCGATCAGACGGTCCGCATCCCCGTCAAAAGCCAGTCCGATGTCCGCTTTCAAGCGAAGCACCTCTTCCTTCAGCTTCTCCGGATGCGTGGACCCGCAGTGATCATTAATATTTAGACCGTTTGGCTCCGCACCAATAGCCGTCACTTCCGCACCCAGATCCTCAAACAGCTTGGGAGCAAGCTCGTAGGCCGCCCCATTGGCGCAGTCCAGAACGATTTTAAGGCCTTTAAACGAATTGGAGACGGTCGTCTTCAGGTAATCCAGGTACAGGTAACGTGATCGGTCATCCACAGTTACCGTCCCCAGTCCCCCCCCAACGGGACGAGGCAGCAAGTCCTCTTCAGCATCCATTAATGCTTCAATCTCCAACTCCGTTTCGTCCGACAGCTTGAAGCCGTCTCCTCCAAAAAACTTGATTCCATTATCTTCAACCGGATTATGGGAAGCGGAGATCATCACACCTGCATCCGCCTTAAGCATGCGGGTTATATAAGCCACACCAGGTGTGGATACCACCCCTAGCCGGACTACATTCGCTCCAATCGACAGCATTCCGGCTACCAGAGCCGATTCCAACATTAATCCTGAAATACGTGTATCCATACCGATCACAACTGTCGGCTTCTCCACATTTCCTGCCAGCACATATCCGCCACAGCGTCCGATACTGTAAGCCAATTCTGCAGTCAGCTCTTTATTTGCTACACCTCTGACACCGTCTGTTCCAAAGTATTTTCCCATATGATGATGACTCCCTCTTTAATATTGCTTTTTTTGTTTTAGATTATAGATGTTTTTTATATTGTATTAAGGCTGGTTTGTCTCCTCTGTATTGTTAGGACTGCCTTCGCTGCCCTGCTGGCCGGTATCCTGTCCGCCCTCTGTCGCATTCCCTTCCCCGGCACCATCTGGGGGTAACGTCTCCTGGACTTCTCCGCCGTTAGACTCCCCGCTCTCCCCCGTCGAACTCTCCCCTGTGTCTCCTTCCGGGGTCGTAACAGTGGGTTCTGAGCTGTCCTGGACTTGGACAGTAGCCGATAATGGCGTGTCCTCCTCAGTCAGGGAAATGTACTTCGGCAGCGTTACCTGGAGAGAAACGTTATGCTGTCCTGGCTCCAGGCCCGCAACATCAGCTACCAGTGCGATATCGTCATTCGTCAATTCACTCACTAGATCTTCGGGTCCATTCACACTGACACTCAGAGTCTGGCTTTCCGGGGTTACGATCGTTACACCCCCTGCCTCGGCAGCTCCATTAATCTGGATTGGAACGTTCTCAATCGTTCTCTGCGAAGTGGTCACCGCACCATCCGGGGCCACGGTAACCTCCAGCTCAATCGCCGCAGGATATACGCTCCCTGCCCCCTCTGGCACCGTCAGGTTGGCCTGTACCTGCCTGGTCCCTGCTTCCGTCAGCGTGCTGAGATTCAGCGTCGCTGTCACATTTCCCGTTAGCTCTGACAACACAGCAGACGGAGCATACACGCTTGCTTCCGTCACACTAGGCTTCACACTGGCCAGAACCAGACCATCTGGCAGATCACCTGTATAGCTTACCCGTATAGGCAGTGTTTTGTATCCCTGTACAACCGGCACCTCGATAGAAACAGTTGCAGGTTCAATCACGGCCTCTTCAATTTCCTGGCCATTTTTGTCGTAGGCCCTGAGCCGGACTTTTCGTTCGGTCACATTTTCTTTTGCCCCGCTGACATCTACGGTCCCACGTACAGAAGCCACTGCTTCTAAGCGGCTTTCCGCCAAAGTGACATGAACCTCTGCCGGGTCTGAGGTAGGCGTACCCAGCCTCATACCTGCTGCGGGATCACCATTTGTCGCGATATTTACATTGAAAGCTTCCGTCTTTTTCTCCTCCACCGTTACCGTAACCATGGACGGATTGATGGACACCACCTCAACACCGGAAGGCAGATCAGTTCTCAGCGGCAGCGTCTCCGTTCCTGACTTCATATTGGTTAAATCAACCGTCACTTTATAATCATCCGTAAAAAACGACGTCAAAAGCGAGCGCTTCCCCCTAACCTCAAGCGTCACCCTGTCCGTGCTCATGCCAGTGAGCACATAGTTGTCATTCAGTCCCGCTGCCTGGACCGCAACATCTTTTATCGTTTTATTATCATAAGCCGTAGTAATGCCCGAAGAAGTAGTACCACTATCCAGATGCACCATAGCCCAAAGCAGAATACTGATCAACAAGGCTAGCAATTTGGAGAACGTTGCATTGTTAAACCATCTGTCCATCATGAGCTGCCGCCGCCTCCCCGCTTCCAGAACGGCTTGCGCTTTTCCTTAATCGATGTAGCCGGGCGCAGTTCCTCATACAATTTGGAGATAAGCGATTCTTCCTTAATATCCCTTACAACCTGCCCGTTAATGGCAAGCGAAATTTGGCCTGTCTCCTCCGACACGACAATGGCTACCGCATCAGCCATCTCACTGACGCCAATCGCGGCCCGGTGCCTTGTTCCAAGCTCCTTGCTGATAAACGGATTCTCCGATAACGGAAGATAGCATGCTGCCGCTGCAATTTGGTTATTCTGGATAATTATCGCCCCGTCATGCAAAGGCGTATTCGGTATAAATATATTGATAAGCAGCTCTGAGCTCACCACTGCCTGGGTTCTAATCCCGGATTCAGTATATTCGTTCAGACCTGTCTCACGTTCAAAAACAATCAGAGCACCAATTTTCCTACGGGAAAGATAGTTCAGCGCCTTAATAATCTCGCCGATCAGTTTATTCAGCTCTTCATCCTCGGCGCTTGAGCGTCCAAACAGCTTCCCCCTGCCCAACTGTTCCAATCCCCGTCTAAGCTCAGGCTGAAATATGATGAAAACCGCCAGCACCCCGAAGGTGAACATCTGGTTCATTAGCCACTTTAAGGTGTACAAATCAAACCAGGTGCTGAGTGCCCATATTACAACCAGCACGAGAATCCCTTTCAACAGTTGAACTGCCCGGGTGCCCCGCACCAGCAAAATAATCTGATATATAATATACGTTACAATTAAAATATCGATTAAGTCCTTAATGGACTCTTGCCAAGTCATATCCGTAAAGTACTCCAGCATGCGCATGCCCCCGCAGTGTCAATGATAAGTGGGTCGTCCTAACCGACAGTATGTATATAGTATGGTCTCTTTATCTAGGTTATAACGATCGCGGTCAGGTTGCAAGCCGAACTCCGATTTTAATGGTGCATATCGGTTGTTTTCGCAAAATATTGGAACCTGACACCAAAATAAGCGCCCTTTCCGCGGAAAGAGGCGCTTATTTTGGTCTCTCAGGTTAAGGCCCTAGCGGTATGCCACATCTGTGAACAAATTCGAAATTTTATACCATACCCAATCCAGCGCCCTGTCAATGCTTTTTATTTGTCCCGATATGTTTGCGGTTGACGCTTGGTAATATGAGCCGTCAATCACCGTCAAATTTCCTTCTACATCCCCATACACCTGAGCAGTTCCGTTTTCCACCGTCAGATCTCCATCAATAGCTTTGCCTTCAGGCACAATAACCGTGTTGCCCTGGATAACAAGCTGGTCCAGATGGTCTCCCCGGACCACTAGTTGGCTGTTCTGGCCCCAATTGCTTACTAAACTGGATAGGACGACAACGAGAAAGAAAGCCGCTGCTGTAGCAGCCGGATGTCTCTTTATCCATTTGACCCACCTCTGCTGCCGCTTCGGTGTTGGCATAATGCTCAAAATCCGATCAGTCAGCTCATCCGTAACAGAAGGCAGGGGATGCTGGATTCCGAATAGCATCGTTTCGGTCCGCTCCAGCTCTTTAAACCGCATCCGGCAATCCTGGCATACCAGCAGATGATTCTGCAACTCACTCTTTTCCTGCTTGGACAGATCACCGTCCAGGTACTGGTGCATAAAAGAGACGGCCTCTTTGCATTCCATATGAGCCAATCCTTTCTTGTAGTCTTCCGACTTGCCGCCAATGGATACAAATCCAATCCGGTCAAGGCATCTATTAGCGCAAGGTCCGTTTGTACAACATTACTTACGTTTCCGTAACAGATATGTTTCACAAAAAATGAATTAACTACAATTTGTGTTCAAGCTTTTTCCGCAGAAACTCCCGCCCCCGGTGAACTCGTGTCTTAATTGTCGTGACCGGAAGATTAAGCACATCACTGACCTCCTGGAGGGACATATCCTGTAAATAGCGGAGTACCATAATAGATTTGTATTTAGCCGGCAGGCTGTCTATGGCTTCCCTGATTTGAGTTTGTGTCTCCAACAAGAGAGTTTCACCCTCAGGTGTACGCTCATCGCTTGGAAGCATCCCGTATCCATCGCTGCCTTCCTGATCATTAATTTCCGCATCTAGCGAATATGTAGGTTTTCTTCTTCGCAATCGGTCAATACATAAATTGGTAGCAATACGGTATATCCATGTGGAGAATTTTTGATTAGGGTCATACTTATCCAAATTGCGGTAAACGCGTAAAAAAGTCTCCTGTACCATATCTTCTGCTTCATGCCGGTTGCCAAGCATCCGGTACGTCAGATGAAATATTTTATCCTTATAAAGCTCCACTAGCTCCGCAAAGGCCCGTTGATCCCCTTTAAGAATCAGCTTGACCAAGCGGCTGTCCATGTTTTCCACCGTTTATTCCCCCAGACTTGCTGATGGGTTGATATTATATTGCTCCTACGAGCAATAACAGAAACAGCCGGGTCCTCATTTGAGCACCCGACCGCGTATTTTTAGAGCATCCTCTGCTAACGTATCAGCCGGTATTTCTTAATCCTGCCGCAATACCGTTGATTGTAAGCAGCACCTCCCGCAGCAATTCGGCATCATCACCATTCTGTTCTCTCATTTGCCGAAGCTCGGTTAACAATTGCACCTGCATGTAGCTGAGCGGATCGACATAAGGGTTCCGCAGCCGGATGGACTCCTGAATCACAGGTACATTATCCAGGATTTCCTTTTGCCCTGTAATGTTCAAAATCAGGCTGGAGGTCAACTCGTATTCTTGGGTGATTAAGCCGAGTATGCGTTGCCTTGCTTCGTCGTTATCCGTCATACGGGCGTATTCCTTGGCGATCACGAGATCCGCTTTAGCGATAGCCATTTGCAATGTATCGATCAAAGAGCGGAAGAAGGGAAACTCCCTATACATCGCTTGCAGCACCTGCATATTTTCTTCCTTATCCTGATAGAAGCTTTGTAGTCCGGAACCGGCGGCATACCAAGCAGGCAATAAAGAACGGCTCTGAGTCCATGCAAATACCCAAGGAATTGCACGCAGGTCCTCAAAGCGGTCGCTGTTTTTACGTTTCGACGGCCTGGAACCGATATTCAACTCTCCAATTTCCGGAAGCGGTGTTGACTCTTTAAAGAACGCGAAAAAGTCTGGATCACGGAAAATCAGGTCCTGATACTTCTCCAGCGACACCTCAGATATCTGCGTGATAATCTCTTCCCACTGTTCATTGAACTTTTCTTCTTTACCGGAACGGCGGTACATGGCCGATGTAAGCAGGGCCGACGTAGCCTGTTCAAGACTGCGGTATGCGATGCCTTTTAAAGAATAACGGGATGAGAGCACTTCGCCCTGCTCCGTGATCTTGATTCCCCCGCCTACCGTTCCTGGCGGCTGGGCCAGAATGCTGCGGTTCAGCGGCATTCCTCCCCGTCCAAGCGCACCTCCACGCCCATGGAAGAATTTCAGCTTGATATCAAACTCGTTAGCCACCTTGGTAAGCTCGTTCATGGATACACGCAGCTCGTAATTAGCTGTTACAACCCCGCCATCCTTGTTGCTGTCCGAGTAGCCAAGCATGATTTCCTGCAAATGATTCATCGCTGCAACCGATTGACGATATACTGGAAGCTTCAACAGCCTTCTCATGATTTCAGGCGCGGCATGCAGATCATCGATGGTCTCAAAGAGCGGAACGGATTGAATGCTGCAAACGATCGTTCCGTCCACTTCCTTGCGGAACAAGCCGGCTTCTTTGGCCAATACCATCACTTCCAGCATATCGCTCGCACCCTGTGTCATACTGATCAGGTAGCTGGTGATGCACTGTCTGCCGTACTCCTGCTGCGCTCTATAGATCGTCTGGTACACGTTAAGGCATTCCCGCGTGCTTTCACTATAATCTAAATAACGGGATGTAATCGGACGCGGATCATTCATCAAGGCTTCCAGAAGCTCAATCTTCTCTTCTTCAGCAAGGCTTTTGTAATCAGGTGTGATGTTCATTTTCGCCAAAATTTCAGTCATCGCATTTTCATGCTCCTGGCTGTGCTGGCGGATATCCAAGGTTGCCGTATGGAATCCGAACAGTTCGACCTGGCGGATCATTTTTTGAATATACGTATCCGCTACATAATCAGCAAAATGATGACGCAGGCTGCGGTCGATGATATTAAGATCCACGATAAGCTCAGCAGCACTCGCATACTGCTCTTTCGTGCCTTTTTTGGTATCTTCAAGCACATTGTTAACTTTAGCCATCATGTAGGCCAATTTGATCCGATACGGCTCTTTTTCATTATGCCATATTTCCATCTTTTTCAGAGGAACATTTATTTTATCTTGTTTAATTGAAGCAATAAGCTCCTCGGAGACCGTCACAATACTGGTGCTGAAGCTCAGCGAGCCCATCAAGTCGAAAAGAATGCGCTGATACTCACGTACAGCCAGTTTGCGCTGCATAAGGAGTGTATCCCACGTGATATCAGCGGTTACGGAAGGATTTCCGTCCCGATCCCCGCCGATCCAGGAACCAAAGCGAAGATATGTAGGGATATGCCATCTTTCCCCCGGATAATATTTATTCAAACAGCGTTCAAGCTCCTGATATACGTCAGGGAGCACGTGAAACAGCGTCTCATGGAAAAAGTACATGCCATTACGGACCTCGTCCAATACCGTTGGTTTGCGGTCCCTCAGCTCATCGGTTTGCCAAAGTGTGATAACCTCATTCAGCAGGCTATGACGAAGCTGTTCACGCTCACGGAAAGTCAGCGTTGGATTATCTAATTGCATAACATACTCGGATATACGTTTGTGAATATCCAAAATGGCCCGCCGCATAGCCTCTGTCGGATGGGCGGTCATCACCAGTTCCAGGGAAAGCTCACCAAGTATAGAGTGTACATCCTCGGCTGTGAATCCCTGCTCTTTCAGTTCCTGAACTGATTTTTCGATGGAGCCGGGCTGAATCTCTTCACCGGCAGATCGTTCATAATCACGTTTTCTGCGAATACGGTGATTCTGTTCAGCAATGTTCACCAATTGGAAATATATGGCGAAAGCACGGATCACCTGATGCCGGATTTCCGGCTCCAGATTTCCGATCATGGATTTGAAATCATCGAAAAGCTCAGGCAAAAATTCCGCCCGCAAGGATTTGCTCGTTTCTCTTATTTTCTCTACGATATCCAGAAGCTCGTTGCCCCCCTGGTGTACAAGGACCTCTCCGAGAATCGTACCTAAGAAACGAACGTCACGCCGCAGTAGATTGTTAGATTGGCTTTTATTTGCGGTCAACGTAAGCTGCTCAGTCATGCTTTTCCTCCCATCTCATCCGATATTCATACCATGAAAAATTGACACTTTCTTAACATCATACAATAAAAATCAGTGAAAAGCTTTAATTTTAAACGGGAAATTTAGAGAGAAAAGTGCTTTATTATTTTTAGCAAGTGTGATGTTTATTCATGAAAACAAATTTTTATTCTACAGATTGAGTGACTCCTATATGTAGAATCCCCCGGAAGCTCTAAGCTTAGTTTGTACTTTTGTAGAGTACATATTCCTTAGCCTTGAAACAAGCATTTGCATAAATAAATATAGAAAAAAGGAGAAAGCAACATCGTATCCATGCTTTCTCCAAGTTATTATCTTCATTAAAACAAAATACAAAAAAAAGCCTTGCGGCTTGATTATACACAATGGAGCGGGTGATGGGAATCGAACCCACGCTACCAGCTTGGAAGGCTGGAGTTCTACCATTGAACTACACCCGCAAATTAAAGATCGGGACGACACGATTTGAACATGCGACCCCCTGGTCCCAAACCAGGTGCTCTACCAAGCTGAGCTACGTCCCGATAGTATTTCACGAAATTATAATTTCACTGAAGTAATATGGCGTCCCCTGAGAGATTCGAACTCCCGACCTTTTGATTCGTAGTCAAACGCTCTATCCAGCTGAGCTAAGGGGACAAACTAATGGAGCGGACGACGGGAATCGAACCCGCGACCCTCGCCTTGGCAAGGCGATGCTCTACCGCTGAGCCACGTCCGCATAATGCGCGTGGAGGGACTTGAACCCCCACGTCAAAGACGCTAGATCCTAAGTCTAGTGCGTCTGCCAATTCCGCCACACGCGCACATTGTAAAAACTGGTGAGCCATGAAGGACTCGAACCTTCGACACCCTGATTAAAAGTCAGGTGCTCTACCGACTGAGCTAATGGCTCATAGATGGCTGGGGATATAGGATTTGAACCTATGCATGACGGAGTCAAAGTCCGTTGCCTTACCGCTTGGCTAATCCCCATTATGCATATAAATAGGATTCCCCATTACCAGTCACATTATTAAAAAAACATGGTGGAGGCTGAGGGGATCGAACCCCCGACCCTCTGCTTGTAAGGCAGATGCTCTCCCAGCTGAGCTAAGCCTCCATATGAATGACCCGTAGGGGATTCGAACCCCTGTTACCTCCGTGAAAGGGAGGTGTCTTAACCCCTTGACCAACGGGCCATATAAGCTCTCAACCGGGATCGAACCGGTGACCTCATCCTTACCATGGATGCACTCTACCTACTGAGCTATGAGAGCATGGCTCCCCGAACAGGACTCGAACCTGTGACAACTCGATTAACAGTCGAGTGCTCTACCAACTGAGCTATCAGGGAATACTACGCTTGTTGAACAAGCGTAAAGGTTTTGCCTGGCAACGTCCTACTCTCCCAGGACCCTTCGGTCCAAGTACCATCGGCGCTGGAGGGCTTAACGGTCGTGTTCGGGATGGGTACGCGTGGAACCCCTCCGCTATCGCCACCAGACAGGTTTT